>NZ_RDBP01000016.1:0-51100 GCF_008042045.1 Streptomyces sp. T39 | reverse complement strand
GGCGGGTGCCGGCCGTGCCGCGCCCGGGGGCCGGGCCCGGCCGGCGGGGGCGGCCCGGCGGTCTCGGAGGGTGCCGGAGGTCAGGCCAGGTGGAAGACCTCGGTGAGGGGCTTCATCGCCTCGTCGGGCGCCGCGCCGTCCAGCGCCTCGAAGAACCCGCCCATCTCGGCCTGCCAGCGCTCGTTGACGGAGGTGGCGGCCATGGCCTCGCGCGCGGCGTCGAAGTCCTCGGTCTCCAGGTAGCCGACGAGCAGTCCGTCCTCGCGCAGGAAGAGGGAGTAGTTGTGCCAGCCGGAGTCCGAGAGGGCCGCCAGCATCTCCGGCCACACCTCGGCATGGCGCTCGCGGTACTCGGCGACGCGGTCCTCGCGGACCTTCAGCAGGAAGCAGACACGCTGCACTTCGGGCACCGCCCCACGGCTCGTCATCGTCGGGCCGCGCCCAGCCGAGCCGGCACCCTTGATGAAAGGTTTCAATCGATCACAGCGGACGCTAACCGGGCGGCGCCGCGGCGTCAATGGGAGCGCGACAGCGACAGAACGACCACCCGCCCGCCAGGGCCGCTCCACCCTGCCGACGGGCTGCCCGCGCGACGCATCCGACTTCGACCCGAATGAAACGATTCACGACTCCGCGCCTCCCGCACCGGAACGCACGCCCCCTCGGGCGCGCCCCGATCCGGAGGACAGCCCGTAGACTCGCCGGATGGCGAAGTACTTCGACGTGCACCCCGAGAACCCGCAACGGCGCATCATCGGCAACGTGGTCGACGACATCCGCTCCGGCGCCCTCGTCGCGTATCCCACCGACTCCTGCTTCGCACTCGGCTGCCAGATCGGCAACCGCGCGGCACTGGACCGGATCAGAACGATCCGGCACCTCGACGACAAGCACCACTTCACCCTGGTGTGCCGGGACTTCGCGCAGCTCGGCCAGTTCGTGCACGTCGACAACGACGTGTTCCGCGCCGTGAAGGCGGCGACGCCCGGCAGCTACACCTTCATCCTGCCCGCGACGAAGGAGGTGCCCCGTCAGCTGCTGCACCCGAAGAAGAAGACGGTCGGCGTGCGCATCCCCGATCACGTCGTCACGCAGGCACTCCTCGCCGAACTCGGCGAACCGCTGCTCTCCAGCACCCTGCTCCTCCCCGACGAGGAGGAGCCGCTGACGCAGGGCTGGGAGATCAAGGAGCGGCTCGACCACGTGGTGGACGCCGTGGTCGACTCGGGCGACTGCGGTACCCGGCCGACCACGGTCATCGACTTCTCCGGCGGGGAGGCCGAGATCGTGCGCCGCGGCGCGGGGGACACCACCCGCTTCGAGTGACGCACCGGTGCGCAGCTCCTCGGACGGCGGGACGGCGGCGGCATCAGTAGGCGACGGGCCAACCACTGCTCCAGTTCAGGAGGTTGACGCCGAGCTTGGGCGTGCCGTTGTCCAGGCCGTCGTAGTAGTGATAGACGATCAGGTCCCCGTCGACGTCCTTCATGACGGACTGGCCCCCGGGCCCGACGACCCTGCCGTGCGACTCCAGGACCGGCGTCCCGCCGTTGTTCGTCATCGCGACGCCGTTCCTGTCGCGATAGGGCCCGGTGACGCGGGTGGCGCGGCCGACCTTGACCTTGTACGTGGAGCCGGTGCCGGCACAGCACGTGTCGTACGAGGCGAAGAGGTAGTAGTACCCGTTCCGCTTGACGATGTACGGGGCCTCGACGGCCTTGGTGCCGCTGGGGCGTGAGGCGAGCGAGCGCCGGGTGGTGTCGGAGGCCGACTGCTTGCCGGTGGAGGGGTCGATCCGGATCATCTTGATCCCGGTCCACCAGCTGCCGAAGGACAGCCACCACGACCCGTCGTCGTCGACGAAGAGGTTCGGGTCGATGGCGTTGAAGTCGCTGGAGGAGTTCGAGGTGTACACGATGCCGTAGTCGCTCCAGCTGCCCGGCAGACCGGTGGTGGAGCCCGCGAGCCCGATGGCGGAGGTGTTGGAGCCGAACGACGAGACGGAGTAGTACATCAGGTACGTGCCGCCGTGGTACGAGATGTCGGGTGCCCACGCCTCCGGGACCGAGGAGTAGCGCGACCACCAGCCCGGCCGGGAGGAGAAGGCGTCCGCGCTCGCGGTGAACGCGATGCGGTCGGACGACGCCTTGCCGGCGATGCCGCCGCCGGTGGCGTAGAGCAGGTACTGCCCGGAGGCGGTCCGGATCATCGTCGGATCGTGGGTGATGACCGAGCCGGTGACATGACCCGGATTCGGGTATGCGGACGCCGTACCCGGGATCAGCGCGAGCAGGACTGCGGCGGGTAAGGCGACAAGAGCGGTTCTCCTGCGCATCATGGGATCCCCTTTGTTCGACATATTGAACAGCGATCGCCTATCTGAACGGACGGTAGGAGTGGAGCCGCGCTCCGTCAACAGCCCGCGCGGCACATCCTCGACGCCGCCCCGGGCTCGGGTTCCGCGCGGTGGCGGCCTGCTAAGGTAGAAAGCGCTTGCCATCCCCATGGCATCCGCCGAGCAGCCGCTCCGGACCCCCAGTCGCGCCGGGCCCGGAGCGGCGAACCATCCGCCGCCCCCGCGCGTGACGACGCGGTCGCCCGCGGCGCGCACCGGGAGGTCGCCGCCCCCCGATTCCGGCAGTTCCCGCCGAGCAGGACGCCGCGATCGTCACGATCGACAATCCGATTACTCACCGTCAGGAGTGACACGAAGAGTAATCACCCCGGGGGCCGGGGATGACGCCGGAGCACCGTGTTCCCCGCCCTCACCCCGGGATGTGCCCATGCGCCTGCCCACCGCCGCGACCGGCGTCGCCGCCCTCGTCCTCGCCCTGTCCGCCGTCCCGGGCCCGGCCGCCGCCGCGCCCGGTCAGGCGTGCTTCTGGTCCGGGCCCGGGCAGACGGGGCAGGTGTGGTGCTACTCCCCGGGCGGGTACACGGAGGCCGAACCGCCGGTCCGGCGGCACGCCCGCTCCTTCGACAACCGCTCGGCCGGCAGCGTCTACGCGATCCACTTCGGTGACCGCGGCTGCTTCCACCGGGAGCTGCGCACCGACGACTACGACGACGACTGGACGGCCTGGGCGGCCCGCCTGGACGGGGTGAGCGACAGCACGATGGGCTGCGCTCAGGGCTGACACGTCGATGCCCCGCCCCCGCTCCCGACCGCGTCCGCCGCGCGCCGCGGCGGCCCTTCTCCTGCTGCTGGCCGGTGTGGCGGCCTGCGCCGCGCCCCAGGGCCCCCCGCACCCCGACGACCTCGTCAAGGCCGCTCAACTGCGGCTCACCGACGCCTGCCTGACCCGGCAGGGGCTCACCCCGCCCCGGCCCGGCCCCACGCCGCCGTCCGAGCGCGAGGCCCTGCGGGTGAGCGACGCGCTGTTCGGGACGGGGCGCGCCGAGCTCTCCCTCACCCTGGCCACCGGACACGAGATCCGCGCCCATACCGACGGCTGCCTCGCGGCCGCCCACCGCAGGCTCTACGGCGACGAACGGGCCTGGTTCCGCGCGTCGGCCGTCGTCAACAACCTGAGGCCGGAGGCCGCACACCGCGGCACCGATCTCGCCTCCGTCCGCCGCACCCACGGCGCCGAGATCGCCGACTGGGAGCGGATGCGCGCCCATGCGCTGCGGCAGGCCGAGGCACTGCTCGACCGGCCGCCCGGCCGGTGACACCCCTCCGCACGACGTCAGGAGACACCCTCGTGATCCACCGCACCGCTCTGCTGACCGCAGCCCTGCTCGCCGCGGGCGCGGCTCTCGCCACCACGGGTTCCGCCCAGGCGGCCCAGTGCCCGAGCGGCCACTTCTGTGCCTGGACCGACGCCGACTACGGCGGACAGCGCACCAACTGGTCGGGCGACGACCACGACTGGGAGCCCGGCATCCAGGACCTGGACTCGTCCTGGGCCAACCACGGCATCTCCGGCCCGGGGATCAAGGACCATGTCCGGGTGTACGAGAACCCGGGCCTGATCGGCCTCGGCACGGTGTGTCTGGCCCCGGGGCAGGAGATCGCGCACGACGGCTGGGGCAACGACAGCGGGGACTCCCACACCTGGACCATGGGCTGCTGACGGATCCGCCCCCCGCCCGCGTGTCACGCGGGCGGGGGGCGGCGTCGTCTCAGCCCAGCCGGACGGTGATCCGCTGGGTGGCGCCCGCCGCGCCGGTCAGGCTGCCGAAGGTCAGCCGCAGGGAGCCGCCGGTGGCCGCCGAGGTGACCGTCGCCGGGCGGGAGAGCACGGCGGCGACGGGCCGGTTCCAGGTGACCGTCACGGATGTCGCCTGCCGGGCCGGGTCCGCCACGCACACCACCGCGGTGCCGTCCCCCCGTTCCCGGACCATCACCGCGCACGGCGCGCTCGCGGTCAGCGTGCCGGCCGTGCCGGCGGCGAAGAAGTTGGCAGCGGTGAACCCCGCCGACGGCACCCGCACGCCCTGGACGTCTCCCGTGTTCGCGAGCACCTGCATCCAGGAGCCGTCCGCGGCGCGCCGCGCGGTCCTCGCCGCGTCCGCCCCGGGCAGCATCTGGTACGCGTAGGACGCGTTCACCGGGTCGGTGCCGTGGTCGGCGTAGAGGGTGAGGTAGCGCCGGGTGACCGGGGTCGTCGCGCAGGTCTTGTTGATGTCGCTCCAGCGCCCGGTGCGCTGCTCCCGCAGGCCCCTGACACCGGTGGTGCCGCCCAGCACGTAGCCGCCGAAGCCGCCGATGTGCGCCCAGCGGGCGCCGGTGAGCGGGGCGGACCAGGGCGCCGCGGCGGGCGCCGCGATGCCGTCGACGGTCAGCGGGTGGACTCCGCTCGCCCCCAGATTCCGGTTGTCGATCACCGACTCCACGGCGGTCCCGTCGGTGCAGGTGATGCCCGCGCCGAGGCAGACGACGGTGTCGTCGACGAAGAACCACGACTTCTTGGCCTGGAGTGTGCTGCCGAGTCCCCGCAGGTGCTGTCCGACGCCTGCCATGGTGCCGTCGGTGGTGCCGCCCACCCAGTCCACGGCCGGTCGCGAGGCGCCCCAGTCGCCGCCCGCGGCGTCGGCCAGGCGCTTGGCGGAGACGGTGGTGCCGGGCAGCCGGTAGGGGTCGACGGTGGCCCAGAAGGCGTCGGAGTACTGCCCGTTGGCGTAGCTGTCGCCCCACCAGTAGAGCATTCCGCTGCCGGTGTGCCAGCCGCGCAGGTTCTCGGTGTTGCCGGTCTCGTAGTGGGTGATCCGCCGGGAGGCCATGCTGACGGATCCGGTCCAGGTCGGCCGCCGGTGGACGGCGCGGTCCATCGCGGCGAAGAGGCGGTGCCCGGGCGGATGCACGGCGGCGGGGACGGAGGTGTCGTTCTGCACCCCGGCGAGCCAGGCGAGCGAGGCCAGGGACAGGGTGCGGTCCTCGAGGACGGGACTGTAGTAGTCGCGGCGCATCCATCCCTTCACCAGGCCGCGCCAGCGGGCCCGTTCCGCGGCGCTCGCCCCCTCGGCGAGCAGCACCACGGAGGCGAGGATGCCGTGTCCCCGGGTGTGGTCGTCCTGCTGGATGCCCCGGGGGTCGGAGAGCATGACGCCGCGGCTCATGCCGCGCCCGCTGACGCCGTCCATGACCAGGCCGTTGTGGATCAGCGGGGCCCAGGCGTGCTCCACCGCGTCGAGCACGATCTGCCGGGCGGGGTCGGTCACGGCCCAGGGCGAGCCGGTGAGCAGTGCGAGGAGCAGTCCGATGCCGCCGAGCAGCACGGCTCCGTAACTGCCCGTGTAGGGCACGTAGGTGTGCTGGACGAAGGATCCGTCGGTGTAGAGGCCGTCGCCCGCGGTGACGTACGGGAAGACGGGCGAGAGGGCGTCCCTGGCGAGGGCGGTCTTCGCGGGGTCCTGGCCGACGACACCGCGCAGTGCCAGCACGCGGCACAGGTCGACACGGTTCGCTCCGGTGCTGGTACCGGTGTAGGAGGCGACGGCGGAGTCGGGGACGAAGTGGTCCACCGCGGCGCAGTACGCGGCGAGCCGGCCGGCCGGGATGTCGTCGTACATCAGCACGCAGAGGTCGAGCAGCCGCTGGGGCGCGCCGATCTGCCAGCTCCACCAGTTGCCGTAGGGCGGCTGGGCGGCGTTGTACGCCGTGTCGTGGAGGTGGTCGAGCCCGGCCAGGATGCCCGTGGCGAGCGCGGGGTCGCCGGTGAGGCCGGTCCCGGTGCGCACATAGGCCTCGGCCATGGTCCGCAGCCGTGCGTAACTGTCCACCAGGCGCGCGGAGTAGCCGTAGGACTCGGTGTCCTTGTCGGGCTCCGGGTCGGCGTAGGCGAGGTCGGGCCAGAGCGATCCGTCGGCCGGTGCCATGGCGGCGAGGTGGCCGGCCGCCTCCGTGCCCAGCTCGCGCAGACGGGTGGCGAAGGGCTCGGCGGTGGGGCTGAAGCCCGCCCCGAGGACGAGGTCGCGCCAGACGGCGCGCAGCGCGGCGTAGTCCTCGGCGGTGGCCTGTGCGGTCGCCGCCGGGGTGGGGGCGGACGGCGCGCGGGGGACGGCGGCGGCCGGGCCGGCGGCACCCAGGGCGAGCGCGGCGCCGCCCGCGGCGTGCAGGACTCCGCGGCGGGTCCAGGAAGGGGTCATCAGGTCCTCCGGTGGCAGGGAGAGCAAGTGACCGCTTTCTAGCAATGGATCAGTTTTCAATCAATGGATACGACACGATCATTTTTCGATCCTTACAGATCGTTCGATCACTCACCCGTCCCGGGCAGCGGCCGGGGGTGCGGTCCGGCACAGGAGCGCGGACACGCCGAACCGGCCGCCGGGGCCCGGCAGCCGGTTCGTTCCGGGGTGCGGAAGTGGCCGGTCAGCGGCGGAGCAGCGCCAGTTCGCGGTTCATCTCGGCCAGGAAGCGGACGACGACGCGGAGTTCGGCGGGGGTGAAGCGCCCGCGCGCCGCGTCGGTGCCACGGGCCAGCGGCATGAAGTAGTCGCGAGCCAGCTCCTTGGCCGCTTCGGCGTAGTGGAGATGGACCACGCGGCGGTCGTCGGCGGACCGGACGCGCCGGATGTGCCCCGTCCGCTCCAGCCGGTCCAGGCAGGCGGTCATGGCGCCGGAGGTGAGGTTGAGGCGCTTGCGCAGCCTGCCGGGCGTCATGGGCAGCCCGGCCTCCCCGCCCGCTTCGGCGTCGCTCTCGCTGTCGGCGTCCAGGATCGCGATCAGCGCCTGCACGTCGGTCAGATGCAGGCCCTGCGCATGGGCGAACTCCTGGGCGATCCGGTTGAACTCGCCGTTCATGCGGCGCAGCAGCACGGCGAACTCCTGGAGCCCGGTCGGGTCCGGGGAGGGGAACGGGGAGGAGGAGCCGTCGGCGGTGCGCATTGCTGCAGTCTAATATTTCTCCACAACGGACATACTTCCCTATCGAGACATTCGCCCCGAGCGGGCGTCCGGAAATCGCCGGACCGGCGGAGGGCTGCCCGAAAGGGCGGCCGGCGCCACGAAGCGGACCGGCGGCGGTCGGTGACGGTGGCCCGAGACGGCGGCCGCCCGGTCACGGACAGGGGTGCCCGGCCTCACCCCAGGTCCGGCGCACGTCGCCGCGCGCGACCGTCCCGCACAGCAGCATCGTCCGCGCCCCCCGGGCCCCGCCGCGCTCGACCGCGATCAGCTTGCGCTCGCTCACCCGGCCGCCGCCCGCCGCGCCGTGCGCCTCGATGCGCCCGGTGGCGCCGTCGAAGCCGCCCCCGCCCAGCCCCTGGTAGAGCACCGCCTGGAGAAGACCGCGGTCGAGCCGCTCGTCGTGCCCGCCGGTGCTCCGCCATGCCTGGTCGACGCCCTCCGCGAGATAGCGCATGGCGTCCCAGGCCAGCGCCACATGGGCGTCCTGCCGCATCGCGCCCGTGCGGGTGCCGTGGTCCTCGGCGTAGGTGCGGTCGTACGCCGAGAGGAAGGCCGCCGCCTCCCCGCTCACGTCGGCCAGGGCGGGGGCCCGGCCGTGCGAGACGTAGTGGAGGGTCAGGCCCCCGAAGACCTCCCACGGGCGCCGCTCCTCGGTGAGGGCGTTGGTGACGTCGTCGCCGCCGAGCACACCGAGCCGGGGGCAGTCGCGGGCGTCGCGGCTCAACTCCTCCAGGAACAGCTGGAAGTGGCTGCCCCGGCCGGCCCACACCACGGCGGTGCGCGGCTCCTCGGCGACGGCCCGGCAGACCTCGCGGGCCAAATCCTCCACCGCGGCCACGTGCGTCCCGGACGGGGCCCCCGGCAGGGGCGAGGGTTCGGGCGCGTCCGTCGGCGTGTACAGCAGCGACTCGGTCCGCGACGCGCCGTACGCGGCACGGAAGGACGAGGCGAGACTCGCGCTGTACGCGTCCGACGGGTCGGCGACCAGCCGCACCCGGACGGCCGGCTTCCCGTCCACCATGGGGGCGTGGGCGGCGAACGCCGCCATCACCTTGCCGGCCCGGGTGTCCGTCGGCGCGGTCTGGTAGTAGTGGCCGCCCTGGCGCAGCAGTTCGTCCGCGGTCCCCGAGGTGCCGACCATCGGAAGCCCCGCGCGGTCGAAGACGCGGATCGCGTCGTAGGTGCGCCGCCTGCTCTGGCCGAAGCCCACGACACCGACGATCGAGCGGTCCCGGGCCGCCAGTTCGACGATCCGCTGGGCCACGGCGGGCGCGTCCTTGAAGCGGTCGCCGGCGTTCGCGGCGAGGACGCGCAGCGGCACCCGTTCGCCCGAGCGCAGCGCCTGCGCGTTCGCGTAGGCCTGGGCGAGCGCGAGTCCGCGCAGTTCGGCGAGGGTGCCGCCGCGGACGGGGTCCTCGGCATCCTTGCCCCCGCTGAGCGGGCCGAAGTAGACGACGGTACGGGCGCCGGGCCGCGGGTCGTCGCGGTCGCGGCCGGCGAGTTCGCTCTCGACCTCCTTGTTCTGCCGCTCTATGCGCTGCAGCACGTCCCGTACGGCGCGCTCGCTGTCGCCGGCGGAGAAGGACGCCGCACCTTCCGCCACCCCGACGCACTGCCCGTCCGTGCCGAGGAACGTGGAGCCGAGGCACGGGTCGGGACCGGTCCGGTCGAACGGGACGCCGGCGACCAGCCCGGCCACCACGGCCAGGGCGATCAGGCCCGCGACGGCGGCCATGCCCACCTCGGTGCCCGGTCCCCAGCGCGTCGCCGGCGGGGCGAGCGTGGGCCAGCGCCCCAGCCAGTACGTCGCGGCCTGGTCGTCCGCCGCCTCCTCGGCCACCGGCACGACCATCCCGGAGGGGCGGCCGGGCGGGGTGCCGCGCTGGGCGATGTTCGCCAGGTCGGCCCCCGCGGCGGCGAGGCCGGGCACCTCGATGTCGGGGATCCGGCTGGCGAGCGTGCGCACACCGGCCGCGACCACCACCACCGACGTGCACCGCAGGTCCTCCATGGCGGCGCGCAGTTCCCGCAGGAAGCGCTGGAGGCGCGACTCGGCCGGTCCGGCCTCCTCCACCAGGATCACGAAGCGGCTGACACGCCGGCGGCGCCACGGTCCGAACAGCCGCTTGCGGGCGGCCGATTCGAGGTCGGCGAGGAGGGCGTGCACCAGGATCCGGTCGAGCTGCTCGGGATCGCCGTCGGGGCCGCCGCCGACCAGGTCGACGGCCGAGCGGAAGAAGTCGGACGGCGGTGTGCCCTGCTGCTGGCGGACCCATTCCGCGTACCAGCGCCGTCCCCCCGCGCGGCTCCTGCCCAGCATCCGGCGGCCCGCGCGCCTGCCGTACAGGGCGCGCGGCAGCCGCTGGAAGAGAGGGCCCGCCACGAAGTTCCACAGCAGTTCGAGCAGGGTGCCGCCGCTGGCCTGGTCCCGGCCGCCCAGCCACCACAGGCCGCGGGCCGGACCGGAGACCTCCCGGTGCGCGGCGTAGCAGTGGTCCCGCAGTTCCCCCGGGCGCCGCTCCATCAGACCCTCGACGGCGGGCGCGGTGACCACCGCCCGCAGCAGGCGGTAGGACGGCAGCCGCAGCCGTCCGGTGCCGCGCGGCATGGTCGCGTCCAGCTGGTAGGCGATCTGCTCGTAGAGGTCGAGCGGCGGCGCGGCCGGGTCCGCCGAGGTCCCGTCGAGATACGCGTGCGGCGCGAGTCGGCCCTCCCGGCCGCGCAGCCGGGACCGCAGTCCGGCGACGATACGGCGGCCGGCCTGCCCGTCTCCCGGCTCGCTGAGCAGCACCACCGGCACGCGGCTGCGGGTGCGGCGCGGCTGCACCACGAGTGTGTCGAAGGCGTCGACGAATTTCTCGACGCCCGGATAGGCCGGCACCCGGCTCTGGTCCCCCGCGGACATGTGTTCCTCCCCCGTCACGTGATCACGTGAGTGTCAAGGGTCGTGCCCCGCACGGAGACCGCGCAACCTCCCCGTCACCGGACCGTGGCCCGCCGCTACGATGGCGATCATGGTGGACTGGGAGCTCACCGCGGCCGCTGCCGCGGACGTCGAGGCCCTGGCCGGGATCCGCGCACGGGTGATGAGGGCGGATCTCGAACGGCTCGGCCGCTACGACGAGCAGCGCGTGCGGCAGCGCCTGCGCGACGGGTTCGAGCCCGCCCACACCTGGACGGTCCGCGTCTCCGGCGCACTGGCCGGCTGTGTGGCGCTGAAGCCCGCCGGGCACGGGTACCGGCTCGAACACTTCTATCTGGCGCCGGAGCTCCAGGGCCGGGGCGTCGGGACCGCCGTGCTGCGCCGGCTGCTGACGCGCTGCGACGCCGAGAACGCGCCCGTCCGCCTGAACGTGCTGGTGGGCAGCGCGGCGGCGCGGCTGTACGAGCGGCACGGCTTCACCGTCGAATCCGCGGATGCGGTGGACGTGTTCATGGTGCGTGCCCCGTCCGGTGACCGGGCCGGGGCCGGGCCCGGCCCGGCGCTTCGCTGACCCTTTGGGCCGCCCCGGCGCGGCAGGCAACCGGAGGGCGGCGAACGGCGTCCTCCTCTCCGAGCAGACCCCACCACGGACACCGGGAGACGAGCGTGAGCGAGAAGGCGCGCAGGCTGTTCGACGCGCTCGACCTCGACGGCGACGGGACGCTGACCCGGGCCGAGGTCATCACGGCCCTGCGCACGAAGGGGCCCTCCCTGGCCGCCTCGGGCGACCTGCCCTTCTGGGGCGTGACGGACGCGGACGCCTCCTCGGCCCTCTTCGACGCCGCCGACCAGAACGGCGACGCCGTGCTGACGCCGGAGGAGTTCGCCTCCGTCGTCGACCGCAGGTTCGGCTGGCACTGACCCGGCGCCGGCCGGCCGCACGTCCCTGCCGCGCGGCGCTTTCCGGCCGTGGCCGCCGAAGCGTCGTTGACCGGGTGCGCGGGGCGTTCCACCATGCGGTGGCCGCCCCGCCGCGGGGTGGCCGTCGATTGGGGAGGGACGATGATCCGAGGTGGATCCCGTGTGCTGTCCGCCGTCGCCGTGGCGGTGGCGTCCGGCCTGCTGGTGGGCACGGTCGGCGCCGGAGCGGTGCAGGCCCGTGAGGCGGAACGGACGGTGTCCGTCACCGGCGCCGCGCCGGCCGCGGTGCCGCTGAGCGATCCGACGCCCGAGGAGCAGGAACGGCTCCGGGAGGTCGCGGGCGCGATCTGGACGCCGGAACTGGCCGCGGGCTGGAACATGAACGCCGAGGTCGAGGCGGTGCTCTCGACCGTGACGGGTGAGATCCTGCGGTGCTCGGAGGCGTTCGCGCTGGTGCCGCGCCCGCCGGCGTTCTTCCCGGGCCCCGGCTATCTGCGCCAGTACTGGAAGCAGGTGCGCGACTACTTCCTCGTGGTGAAGGAGAACCGCAGCTACCGCGCCTGTGTGGTGACGGCCGCGGCGAACCACCGGTCCGCGATCGAGATGGCGTCGATGGGCATCTGAACGGACGGGTACGGGGGCCGTCACGCCCGGGGCGGCCCCCGCTACAGCCGGACGGTCAGCTCCACGGACACCGCGTCCCCCGCGACGAGACCCTGCGGCCGGCGCACCGCGCTCTTCACCGGCAGCAGGTATCCGCCGTCCTTCGGGAAGAGCGAGGTCGTGAACACCGTCCCGCCGATGCGCGCCTCGACGGGAACGACTCCCCAGCCGTAGGTGGCGGCCGCCGCCACGTCGCGGACCTCGTCGGCCCGCTCCGGCGGAAGGGGCACGAACCAGTACGGGGACGGCCCGCGCCATTCGATCACCCTGCCGGTGAACACCATGTCCATGAGGCCGATCACCCGTTCTTCCGGCGGCAGTCGGGCCCAAGCGTACCCAGGCACCGTCGCCTGCACGCCCGCGCCGGGGACGGGGGCGCGCGGTGCCGGGGACCGCCCCGGGGCGGTCAGGGCGTGGCGCCCTCGGGGGCGCCCGTGTCCACCAGGGTCCGGGCCAGCTCCGTCCTGGCGAGGGCGAAGACGCCGATCGCGACCAGGGCGACGCCGCACGCCTGCGGGACGACCCACCACCCGGTCCGGACGTGCTCCTCGTACAGGGTGATGCCGAGGGCCAGGCTGACGGTGGCGTCGCCGAGGGTGAGCGCCGGCTGGGAGGCGACCAGCGGGCCGGCCTGCATGGCGTGCTCCAGCAGGAAGAGCGCGCTCGCGCCGAAGGCGGCGAAGGCATAGGTGTGCCAGGTGGTGAGGAAGGCGAGGATGCCGTCGTCGTCGAGGATGTGCATCGAGGACTTCATCAGCGCGGCGGTGACGGCATAGCCGATGGCGGTGGCCGACGCCAGGCACGCCGCCCGCGTCCGTCCCTCGGGCTGCCGCAGTGCGGCGGCCACCAGCGCGGCCATGGCCCCCGCGCACACGGCGAGGGCGACGATCCAGCGGTCCAGCGGCACCTGTGTCCGGTTGCCGGACGGGTCGGCCGCCGCCAGGGCCACCCCGAGACCGACGACGACCGCCGCCACGGCCGCCCAGGCACGGGCCGGCAGCCCGGTGCGGAACATCAGCGAGGCGATCATGAGGGCGAGCGGCAGTTCGAGGACGAAGAGCGGCTGCACGATCGTCAGCGGCCCGGTGGCCAGGGCGACGGCCTGGCAGACACCCGCCGCGACGACCGCCACGATGCCTGCCAGCCACACGGGTCTGTGGAGGAGGTCGAGCAGCAGACCGGCCCGCAGCCCGTCCGATCGCGGCACGCTCAGCGCCGCCTTGCGCTGGAGCACGGTGGCGAGGGCGTTGCTGAGCGCCGCGAGCAGTGCGAAGAGGACCGGCAGCAGGAGGTGCACGGTGAGGGCCTTCCCGGGTCGAGGAACGGGGCCGCCGCCGATCGGGAGGCGGCCCCCGGTACACGATGGGCCGCCGGCGGGGCGGGCACCGCGGATTGCTCCGACAGCGGGCAGGGGCGGACGGGGCGCGGACGACGGCGCGGTGCTGCGCGGACGAGGGCGCGAGGACAGGGGCGGACGCGGCGCGGGTGGGGCGCGGGTCCGGGGCACGGTGCTGCGCCGGCGGWCCGCCGGGCGGACGGGTGCCCGTTCGTCCAGACTCGTAGGAGAGGGGGAGCCCGGTTCCGCCGGTCGTCTGTGAGGTCCGCCCCGTGCACGACGTGCCGTACTGGCTCTGGCTCGTCTTCGCCGCCACCGTCCTGGTCTCGCTGGCGGTGGATCTGCTGGCCCACCGGGAGGCCCATGTCATCGGCTTCCGGGAGGCCGCGGCCTGGAGTTGTGTGTGGGTGGGGCTGGCGCTGCTCTTCGGCGGGGTCGTCTTCGTCGTGGTCGGCACGCAGGCGGGGGTCGAGTACTCGACGGCGTGGCTGCTGGAGAAGAGCCTGTCGGTGGACAACCTCTTCGTCTTCGCGCTGATCTTCGCCTACTTCAAGGTCCCGCGGGCGTATCAGCACCGGGTGCTCTTCCTCGGCGTTCTCGGGGCCCTGGTGTTCCGCGGGATCTTCCTGGCCGCCGGTGTGGCCGTCGTCAGCCGCTTCACCGCCGTGCTCTTCGCCTTCGCCGCGATCCTCTTCTACAGCACGTACAAGATCCTCAAGGGGGAGGAGGAGAGCTTCGACCCCGGCAGGAGCCTCGCCGTGCGGCTGCTGCGCAGGATCGTGCCGGTGACCGACGACTACGCGGGAACGAAGTTCTTCGTGAAGGAGGCCGGCAAGCGCCTCGCCACCCCGCTGCTCGCGGTGGTGGCCGCGATCGAGGCGGCCGACCTGGTCTTCGCCGTCGACAGCGTGCCCGCCGTACTGGCCGTCAGCAGCGACGCGTTCATCGTCTACACCAGCAACGCCTTCGCCATTCTCGGCCTGCGGGCCCTCTACTTCATGCTGGCGGGCCTGCTCGACCGGTTCCACTACCTGAGCAAGGGCCTGGCGCTGATCCTCTCGTTCATCGGCCTCAAGCTGATCCTCCAGGCGAGTCACGAGCTCTTCAGCACCGCCGTCCCGGAGATCCCCTCTCCCCTCAGCCTCGCCGTGATCGTGGTGGTGCTCGGCGCCTCCGTCGCGCTCAGCGTGCTGAAGCCACCGGCCGGGGAGCGGGAGGGCGGCCGGGAGAACGGAGGGGAGCGCTGAGCCGAGGCCGTGCTCTCCTCCGGCGGGCCATCAAGAGGCGTTCAAAAACACGCAAAGCGGGCGTAAAGTGGCCGTATGTCCGAAAAGCACGCGGCGGCCTCGGCGTCCGGGCATCTGTGCCCGTCCTGCCGGCGTCCGCTGCCCGCCACGGTGGAGCGGCACAAGACGATGGGTGTCTTCGTGCCGGTGTACAGCGAAGGGCCCTGTGACAACAGTGCCTGCTCCCGCGGGCCGGCCGCGAAGCGGCCCTCGCGGACGTCCGAGGCGTCGTCGAAGGAGGGCGGCCCCTGACCGATTCGCCCCGCGGTGGTGCCGCCCGCTGCACGGCGGACGCCGCCGCGGGGCGGTTCACCGCTCCGTCCCCGCCCCGAAGCCGTGAACGGCGCGTCCTGCCCCCGCCCCGGCGCGAACCGGAGCGGGGGCCGGGAGCTGCCGCTCAGGGAGTGAGATGCCCCAGGGTGCGCTCCAGGCGGGGCAGATACACGCCCGCGACCTCCTCCCCCATGGCGGCGATGTCCGCCATCAGCGCGCGGACGCGTCCGGCCGCCTCGCCCCCGAGGTCCAGCTCGCTCTCGGTCCAGGCGGCGCGGACGGCGCAGCGGACCCGCTCGTCGAGCACGGCCTCGCCGAGGGCGGCGAAGGCGGGGACCGCCAGGTCGAGGAGGGCGAGGGCCTCGCGGCGGACACCGGCGGCGTCCGCCGCGCTGCGCGTCACGGCGCCGTCCTCCGTGCCGTCCTCCTCGGACTCCTCCCCGCCCACGCCGTCCAGCAGCAGTTCCGCCGTCTGCGTCCAGGTGCGGGCGCGCTCCAGGAGGTGGGGGGGCTCGTCGCCGTCCGCCACGGCCGCGAGGGCTTCCTCCATGAGCGTGCGGGCCGTGGCGGAGTCGTCGTCGCGGACGTGCAGCCAGGCCAGCGACCGCAGCGCCCTGGCCAGCGGGACGGCTTCGCCGACCGCCTGCCAGAGCTCGATGGCGCGACGGTAGGCGGCCACGGCCTCGCCGCCCATGCCGGCCGCCGCGAGGCTCTCGGCGGCGAGGGTGGCGGCCTGGGCGTGGGGACGGTCGTCGTCCCAGCCCTTGGCCACGTCCGCGGCCAGCAGGTACTGCTCGGCCGCGCCCCGGTGGTCGCCGAGGTCGCGCAGGCAGCGTGCCAGGGTGTCCCGCGCCCGGACGGCCGTGTCCTCGCCGTGCCCGGTGAGGGCCGGCAGAGCCGACTCCAGCACCTCGGCCGCCTCCGCCGCGCGGCCGGCCCCGGCGTACGCCTGGGCGAGGGTGAGCCGGGCGTACGCGCCCGGGCCCGCGGACTGCCCGGCCTCGTCGAACCAGTGGGCGGCCTCCAGGGCGTGCTCCGCGGCCTCCCCCTCCCTGCCGTCCTGGGCGAGGACGGCTTCGGCGAGGGTGAGGCGGATCCTGCCGAGCTGCTCGCCGTCGACGAGTTCGGCGCCCAGCACGAGCGCCTCGCGGGCGAACTCCTCCGCCTCGCCGGGACGCCCGAAGGCCATCCGCAGCTGTGCCCGGCGGGCGAGCGGCCCGGCCGCGTCCCAGGGCCGGCCGGCCTCGGCGCAGCGGCGGGCGGCGGAGGCGTAGAGGGAGTCCGCGCTCTCGGGGTCGCCGGTCTGCCATGCCCGGTCGGCGCGGGTCTGCTCCGCGTCGGCGACGAGGTCGCAGACGTCGGGCACGTCCGCGTACTCCCCAGCGAAGGCGGCGAGCGCCGCGTCGAGCCGGGCGTGGGCCTCCTCGTGCCCGCCCTCGTCCTCGGTGGAGGTGAGGACGACGGCCAGTTTGGCCCGGGTCAGCGCGGCCGTGGCGATGCGCCGGGTCCTTTCGGGGTGGGCGGGGCCGAGTGCGCCGGCGGCCGCGGCCGCCGCGTCGAACAGACGCAGCACCTCCTCGGGGGCCTCGCCGGCCTCGAGGGCCGCGTAGACGATCCGCAGGTCGTTCAGTGCCGCCCGGCCCTCCTCCCCCACGGCCCGGTAGCCGGCCGCGACGTCCTCGAACCGCGCGCGGGCGTCGTCGGCGCCGGCGCGGCCGGCCGCCAGGGCGTGCTGCTCGCGCAGTTCGAGGGCGAGGAGCCGGTCCGGCTCCTCGCCGGTGCGCTCCAGCACGGCGCCGGCGCGCTCCCACAGGGCCGTCGCGCCGGGGTGTCCGGTGGCACGCAGCTCGCGGGCGCGTGCGGCGAGCGCGGTCACGTCCTCATCCGCCGCGGCCTCGCTCACGGGCGCGGGGCGGACGACGGGGCGAGCGGTGCCGACGCCGAGCGGCAGCCGGCCGGTCAGCGGGGCGGCCTCCAGGCGGCGCCGGAGCCCGGAGGAGACCGTGTCGTTGCCGTTGCGCAGGTCGAAGGCGGCCGCGAGCGAGGCGGTGAAGGTGTCCAGCGCGTCGTGCAGTTCGCCGACGGTGTGCGGGCGGCCGCCGTAGGGCACGGCGGGCTGCCCGGCCAGACCGAGGGCGACGAGCCGGCGCAGCAGGACGAGGGTGCCGCCGCACAGCTGGAGCCGGGTCCACGGGTTGCCCTCGGTGTCGAGGTGCGCCGCGTGCTCGGCGAGCAGTTCCAGGCCGCGGGCCTCGTTGCCGGTCAGGGCGCAGAACTCGATGTGCTTGCCGACGGAGGCGAGCAGGCTCTCGTTGCCCTTGGCCATGCGGTAGCCGCGCAGGTGGTGCGCGCGGGCCTCGTCGGGACGGCCGGTGCGGACGAGGGGCAGCAGGGAGTGGGCGAGGACGCGGTGGGGCTCCTCCATGCAGGAGGTGCTGCCGTCGAGGACGGGCGCCCAGGTGGCCAGGGCCCCCTCGTCGTCGCCCTGGTCCATCCGGTACATGCCCTGGTCGTTCAGCTCGCAGGCGTGGCAGTTCGCCATGCTGTCCCGCTCCGCCGCCGTCCACGCGGCGAAGGCGGCGGCCGCCCGGGCGCTGTCGCCCACATGGTCGGCGAGCTCGAACTCCGCCTGGCGCACCGCCCGTTCGCTGTGTCCGGCGGTTCGGTAGCGGTACTCCATCTCGGCGAGCCACTTCTCCATCGTGGCCAGCGGCATCTCCGGCAGGGTGAGCATGCCGGAGCTGACCCACTTGAACAGCCAGTGGAACGTGTGGGTGTCGTGGGCGTCGAAGGCCGAGGGGTCGTCGTCCCATTCCCGCATCAGGCGGGCGAACGGGACCATCATCTTGCCGCGTTCGGTGCTGTACTCGTACGCCTGGATCAGGCCGAACAGGGCCGCGCGCAGCAGGTCGCGGTCCCCGGACGCCTCGGCGGCGGCGACCAGTTCCTCACCGCGGGCGTTGCGCAGGAGGCCGTTGGGGGCGGACCTGTTCTCCCACAGGGCGCGGCGGATCTCGTCGGGGGTGGGTGCGGTGGTCACTTGTCGTCCTCCTCGGCGGCGGCCGGCGCGGGGGTGGTGGCGTGGGTGGCCCATTCCAGGAGTCCGAGGAAGGCCCGGTTGAGCAGGGAGGCGTCCGAGGGGCGGAGCGGGCGCTGGGACATCAGCAGCGCCTGGCCGTAGAGCGACTCGACGGCGGTGCCGGCGAGTTCGGGATCGGTGACGGCCGCGATCCGGCGGACGAGGGGGTTGTTGTGGTTGAGCACGAGCCGGGCACGGGGCGCGGAGCCGCGCAGGGCGCCGAGGATGTCGGTCCACAGGCTGTCGGCGCTCTCCTCGGCCGCCGCGCGGTCGCGTTCGTGCCGGGCCTCGCGGTCGTCGAGGAAGAGCGCGGGCACGGTCACGGGCTGGAAGGCGCGCAGGGCGACGTCGCAGCCGAGGGCGTCGAGCCGGGCCCGGGCCGTCGCGAGGAAGCCCGCGAGTGCCAGTTCCTGGGCGGGGTCGACCGGGTCGAGGTGGGCGGTGACGGCACCCGCGTCGAGCTCGCCGACGGTGACGCCGTCCCGGATCTGCGGCAGCAGGGCGATCAGGTCGGCGTCGTAGGTGTATCCGCCGTTGACGACGCCGAGTCCGTGCGCGGCGGCGATCGGGGAGACCTGGCGGAACTCCTCGACGGTGCGGGTGAAGTGCACATGGGGGTGGGCGCGCACGAAGTCGTCGAGGGTGGTGCGGCCGTCGGTGGTCTCGAACGGCAGCCAGGGCAGCATCAGCGCGAACAGGTCCGGATCGTGCCGGGCCATGGACTTCACGCCGAGGTGGTGGACGCCGAGGAAGGCGGCGAGCCGGTCCGGGTCACCGGCGGCCAGCTCGGCGAGCCAGTCCCGGATGCGGGCGCCGAGCGCCTCCCGGACGGCGGCGAGGGTCTCGTCGTCGTAGAGGTTCTCGCGGGACGCCGTGGGGCGCAGGGTGTCGGTGTCCAGGACGACGCGGACGAAGAAGGCCCAGTCGGGCAGGAGGTTGTCCGCGCGGTCGGTGAGCAGCATGCCCTTGAGGTAGACGCGGTGCGCGGCGCGGCCGGCGGGGCTGGTGGCCTCGGGCAGGACGTAGGCGACCCCGCGGACACCGGCGACGGGCAGGTCGAGGTCGATGGAGTCGAGCGGGGTGAAGCCGAACTGGCGCGCGCAGTGCCCGGCGAGGGCGACCCGGCGGGCGGTGGGCGTCGGGTGGGGGCGGTCCCAGACGGCCGGCCGGTCGGTCAGCGGCCGGCCGGTGACCCCGGGGCCGCTGAAGGTGACGTCGTACGGCAGCAGGGAGCCGTAGTCGGTGGCCAGCTGGGCGACGCGGTCGGGGCCCGTCCACTCCTCCGCACCGGGACGCGGTTCCAGGCGGACGGTGGTGCCCGGTTCGGGGCGCGCCTCGTCGGGCAGGGTGCGCACGGTGTAGGAGCCGTCGTCGTTCGCCAGCCATTCGACGGGAGGTTCGCCGGGCCTGCGGGCGGAGCGGGTGACGACGCGGATCTGGCGTGCGACGACGAAACAGGCGAGCAGGCCGATGCCGAACTGTCCGAGGAACTCCGCGCGGGCGCTCTCCAGCGCGTCGCGCTTGGAGCTGCGGCCGATGGTGGCGAGCAGGGTGTGCACCTCGTCGGCGGTGAGGCCGACGCCGCTGTCCTCGATGACGACGGCGTCGCCGGTGGCGCTGAGCCGGATCGTCGCGGGGGCGGCGGGATCGTGGGCCCGGCGGGCGGTGACGGCGTCGACCGCGTTCTGCAGGAGTTCGCGGACGTAGACGCGGGGGCTGGAGTAGAGATGGTGGGAGAGGAGGTCGACCAGGCCGCGCAGGTCCACCTGGAAGGAGTTCACCGCGGGATCACCGGCGGTGTCGGGCGTGTGCAGATTCATGGGCATGAGGGGGCTGCCGCACGGCCGGCACCGGCCGCGGGAGCGGGTCGGGCGATCGCGGGGTCCCCCCCTCACGATGCGCGATTGGCCCGGCCCTGACCTCGGCCGGAGCACACGAAGGCGCAGGTCGAGCAGGACTCGGAAGGTGATGACCATGGTAGGGAGCACCACCGACAATGCCCAGGGCTTTCCCCGCCCGGAACGACGGCCGCCGCCCGCCCGTCCCGGCGCTCGGGGCGCCGGGACGGGCGGGCGGCCGGTTCGGGCACCGGGTCAGGCGGGGTTGCGGATGCTCTCGAAGATCCGGGCGAAGCCCTCCTTGCCGTGTCCGGCGTCGATCTGGCGCCGGATGAGCCGCTGGACCATGGCGACGGCGTCGGGGGCGACGCCCTGCTCGGCGCCGGCGGCGAGGATGTCGCCGAGATCCGAGAACTCCAGGCTCTGCTGCCCGGGAACGGTGTAGTCGCCGCCGTCGACGACCTCGGCGAACCCCTGGAAGCCGCCGGTCATCGCGGCCAGCCAGGGCGCCGCACGGCCGGCGAACTCGGTCGCCGTCACTCCGGCCGGCGCGACCATGGCGGCGCCGTGCAGGAAGCCGGCGAACATCACGTACATGCCGGCGAGCAGGGCGAGGTCGTACAGCGGGGCCAGGCCCGCGTCCTCGCCGAAGTAGTCGGCGTCGCCCCAGCGTTCCAGCAGGGCCCGGTGCTCCTCGAACACCGGGGCCGAACCGCTGTAGAGCACGGAGGAGCCCGGGCGGCCGATCATCGCCGGCACCGCCATGATCCCGCCGTCCAGGTAGGCGATGCCGTGGGCGGCCGCCCACGCGCCGAGTTCGCGGGACTGCTCCGGGGACGTGGTGGTCAGGTTGACGACCGGCCTGCCCGACAGGTCGCCGGCGAGGGGGTCGAGCACCTCGTGGACGGAGGCGTGGTCGAGCAGGCAGACGACGACGGGACCGCCGGACCGGACGGCCTCGCCGGCGGTGCCGGCGGCCACGGCGCCTCGCGCGACGAGGGCCTCGGCCTTCCCCGGCGAGCGGTTCCAGACCGTGGTCCGGTGCCCGGCGTCGACCAGCGCCGCCGCGAGCGCGCTGCCCATCGCTCCCAGTCCGAGAACGGTCACCCGGGTGTGGTCTTCGGTGGTCATGTTCGGGTTCTCCCCCGTATTTCCTTGGTTTTCCGCGATGTCTTCGCTTCGTGGAAATCCTCTCGCGCGCCGGTAGTGTTGACGAGTACGCACTGAATAGTCGGATACTCACCTTCCGGTAAGTGACCCTGGGGGAACGATGGCGAGCGCGGGACGGCGCGGCCCCTATTTCTGCGGAATCGACGCGGCCATGGACGTGGTCTCGGGAAAATGGAAATCGCTGATTCTCTGGGAACTCCATCAGTACGGGGCACGCCGCTTCGCCGAATTGCGGCGGGGTCTTCCGGGGGTCAGCGAGAAGATGCTGACCCAGCATCTCCGGGAGATGGAGGAGGACGGGCTGGTGCACCGCGAGGTGTTCGGGGAGGTGCCGCCGAGGGTGGAGTACTCCCTGACGGAGCACGGCGTCACGCTCAACACCGCGCTGGAGTCCCTGGCGCAGTGGGGTTCGGCACGCATCGAGCGGATCGGGGCGGTACGGCTCGACGCGCAGGGGGATTCGGGCGCACCGCCGGCCCCCGGCGCGGCGGTCGCGGGCCGGGGGCCGTCCCGGCTGTGACGTCCCGTCAGTGGTGGTGCCGCCGCGACCTGCGGAAGGCCGTCACGGCGAGAAGGGGGAAGCACAGCACCCCGACGAGGCCCGGCAGCGCGGTGGTGGCGGAGGCGCCGGTGCCCAGCAGGCCCGCAAGCAACTGGGCGGCGGCCAGGGCGCCGAGGGCGGCGTAGATCCAGCCCGTCCAGGCGGGGTCGTCCGGAGTGCCGCTCCCGCGGCGGGTCGTGGTGACGTGGTGTCGGTCCATGGGAGGTCTTCTGCCCCGCCGTCCGCGTTTCAGCGCCGGGACGGCCCGAGGCGGCGTGTCCAGGCTGCCGGGCGCCCGGCGCGCGCTCCCGCGCACGTCCCGGCGCGGACGCGGCTGCCGCGGCGTCCGCGCCGGGGTCCGCGTCAGCCCGTTCGGGTGGGGACGAGGTCGCCGGTGACCCGGGGCGTGGGGTGCGGCGCGGGCCGGCAGGGTCCGGCGCGCGCCGCACCCCACGTAACCGCCCGGCCCCGTCCCGCAGCGCCCCCGGGAGCCCGCCCGGGCGCCGGGAGACCGCCGGGACGGGTCCCGCCGGGACGGGTCCGGGCGGTGCCCGGCGGGCGCCCGCCCCGGTCGGCGTCGTCGAACGCCTCGGCGGCGCGCAGCAGCGCGTCGTCGAGGGCGCGCAGGCCGGGGGCGGTGCGCGGGGGCGCCGGGAGCGGGCCGCACGGGGCGCCGGCCCGCACGGCCGCCGCCAGCCGCCGTGCGCCGCGGACCGCGCGCCGCGGCACGGGCTCCCCCGTCCACGCCAGCGCGGTCGCCGCCTCGGCGAGCGCCGCCGCGGCGCCGTACCGGGCACCGAGTCTGAGCTCCTCCGGCGAGGCACGAGGTCCGGACCGGATGCCGCCGAGCGCGTCCTGGGCATGGTCGAGCGCGGCGGTCAGCGCGGCGCGCCGGGCGGTGGCCGTGGCGCCTCCCGCCGCCTCCAGCAGCGCGGCCGTGCGCTCGTAGACCACGGCCACCGCCTCGTACTCGCCGTCGAACCGGTACGGGATCCGGCCGCGCCGCCGGGGAGCCGGCACCAGCCTGCGCAGCAGCAGCGGCCAGGCCGCACCCGTGAGATAGGACAGGCAGCGCAGCCAGGCCGGTTCGGGCAGGTCCATGCCCGCGCCGATCACGGCGGCGATCAGCAGCTGGGTTCCGCAGGCGGAGGCCAGCGGGCCGGTGGAGCTGACCGCACCGGCCACCAGGCCGAGCAACCCGAGGAGGACGGGCAGCACCGGCGTCGCGAGGCCCTGCGGGACGGCCGCGGCGGCGAGCGTCCCCGTCAGCAGTCCGCAGGCGCCGGCGGCCGCCGGTACACCCAGGGCCGTCACGGCGGTACGCCGGCTCCCGGGCCGGTCGTTGATGCCGGCGAAGAGCGCCCCGATCGCGGCCGGCACCCCGGCGGTGGGCGCCCCGGCGAGGACGGCGACGAGCAGCGGCAGCACCGCCGCCGCGCCCCGCGCCATCGCGCTCCACGGGACGGGCCCGGCCTGGGCTCGCAGGGCGTGCCGGAGCCAGAAGGGTACGGCGGGCCGTTCGACGGGCATCGGGTGCACTCCTGTCCGCGGTCTTCGTTCGGTGCGGACGTCGTCGGCCTGGCCGTTTCCCGCACCGTACGGGGCCGGTACGTCGCCCTCGTTACCCCGGCATGACGAGACGATGATCTCCTCGCGGCGGCGGGCGCGGCCGGGCTCCGGGGGCGGATGTGCGCGGGGGCGCCGGAAGATGCCAGGATGCAGACATGAGCAATGTGTTCTTCGACATCACCATCGACGACCAGCCCGCGGGCCGGATCGTCTTCACCCTGTTCGACGACGTCGTCCCGAAGACGGCGAGGAACTTCCGCGAGCTCGCCACCGGCCAGAACGGCTACGGCTACGAGGGCTCGTCGTTCCACCGTGTCATCCCGGACTTCATGCTCCAGGGCGGTGACTTCACCGCCGGGAACGGCACCGGGGGCCGCAGCATCTACGGCGAGAAGTTCGCCGACGAGAACTTCCAGATCAAGCACACCAAGCCGGGTCAGCTCTCCATGGCGAACGCCGGCCCGAACAGCAACGGCTCGCAGTTCTTCATCACCACCATCGTGACCGACTGGCTGGACAACAAGCACGTCGTCTTCGGCGAGGTCGTCGAGGGCATGGACCTCGTCAAGCAGATCGAGAAGCTGGGCTCGCGCTCCGGCGCCCTCAGCTCCAAGGTCACCATCGCCAAGTCGGGCGTGCTCGACGCCTGAGCCGGCAACGACCACGGGACGGCCGTGGCCAGGGAGCGCAGCCCGCTCCCGGCCGCGGCCGTCCGTCGTCCCCGGCCCGTCCGGCGGGGGATCACGCGCCCGGGCGGCGGGGGACCACGCGCCCGGGCGGAAAAGCCCGGCCCGGAAAGCAGCGCCCGGAGTCCTCCGGGCCTCATATCGGGCACGGTGGCGAGGCGGTGAATACCTTGCGCGAAATCCGGTCCGTTTGGCGCGCGCCTCAGCGGACAACCGTACCTTCGGGAACGTCAACCGGAGGACGAAATGATCATTCTGGGTCTGATACTGCTCATCGTGGGTGCTGTCGCGGGCATCGGTATTCTGTGGACCATCGGCATCGCGCTGATCGCGATCGGCGCGGTTCTCTGGATTCTCGGGGCCGTGGGGCGCCCGGTCGGCGGCCGCAAGACCTATTGGTGACCTGTACGTCACCTGCCGCGACACGCGTGTGCCACGGCGTGACGCCCACGTTTGCCGTGGGATCCGCCGGGCAACCCACTGAAGGCAAGCAAGCGAAAGGGTGCTTCTCATGGGCGGACACGAAAAGGCCAAGGCAAAGGCCGAACAGGCCAAGGGAAAGCTCAAGGAAAACACCGGACGCTCGGTGGGGAACGAAAGCATGGCCGCCGAAGGCCGTGCCGAGAGTTCACAGGGCGCTCTGCGTGACGCGAAGGAAAAGGCGAAGGGGAGCGTACGCAAGGTGGGCGACGCCCTCAAGAACGACTGATTCGACGACACGCCACCCGCCTGCACGGCCGGCGTGATCGGGCGCAACGAGAAATGGTGYGGGGCCCGGGAWTCCCGGGCCCCRCACCATTTCTCGTTGCGCCCAGCGTTGCGCGTCGCGCTCAGCCGGGTTGCGCTCAGCCGGACGGCTCGCCCGGTTCCGGCCCCTCGGTGGGCTCGGTGTCGTCCGCACCCGGGACCTTCTCCCTCTGCTCCCGCTGCGCGTCAGATTCCGCGTCCTTCGCGTCGTCGTCCACGTCCGGCTCCCAGAGGTCGTCGTCCCCTCCTGCCTGCTGGTCCGGCATGTCGCGCGGCAGCGGGTTCTCGGTGTCCTCGAAGCCCTCGGGCCTGTACTCTCCGCTCACTTCGTTCTCCTGTGACGTGTCTCGGGGGCGGGTTCTGGCGCGTACCCGGAAGGGCGTGGCCCACACCGTGGGCCACGAGGGCAGAGGCGGATCTCACCTCCGGACCCGGTCCGCCTCCTCTTCCTCCTCGTCCTCGTAGCCGTCCTCGGCGTCGCCCTCCTCGTCCTCGTAGTCGTCGTCCTCCTCGTCCTCGTAGCCGTCCTCGGCGTCGCCCTCCTCTTCCTCGTAGTCGTCGTCCTCGTCGTCCTCGTCGCCCTCTTCGCCCTCTTCGCCCTCGCCTTCCTCGCCTTCCTCGCCTTCCTCGTCCTCGTAACCGTCCTCGTCCGCGTACTCCTCGTCGCCCTCCTCGCCTTCGCCTTCACCCTCCTCTTCCTCGGCGCCTTCCGCCGCCTCGGCTTCCTCCGCCTCCTCCGCCTCGACGGCCTCCTCGTGGCTTCGGACGACCTCACCGTCGCGGATCTCCCCACGCCAGCCCTCGGGCTCGTCCTCGGTGAGCGTCACGTAGCGCTGGAAGTGCTTGAAGTCCAGGCGCAGACGGCGGCCCTGGGCACGCCAGATGTTTCCGGTCTTCTCGAAGAAGCCCGACGGGTAGTACTCGACGACCAGCACGATGCGGGTGAGTTCAGGCGCGAGTTCATGGAACGACACACAGCCCCGCGTGGTGCCCTTCGCACCCTCGGACGTCCAGACGATGCGCTCGTCGGGTATCTGCTCCTGGACGGTCGCCTTCCAGCCACGGGTGGACGGACCCACCTTCACCTTCCAGTCGCTGCTGACCTCGTCACCCTTCGAGACATTGCGAACTCCCTTGGTGAAGCTGCCGAACTGCTCGAACTGGGTCCAGTGGTCGTATGCCCTGCGCAGGGGAACACCGACGTCCAGGACCTCGACGATGTTCATCACCTTGGTGCTCCCGGACTTGCGCCCGCCTCCGCCGCCCCCTCCCCCTCCGCCGTCGCCGTCGCCGTCACCCTTGCCGAAGAGGCCCCCGACCTTCGAGAACACGTTGTCCTTGATGCTCTTCGTCTTCTCGCCGACGATCGCCTTCAAGGGGTTGTCCCCCTTGAGGACGCGCAGACCGGCCCGTGGCAGCGGTCCGCCGTTCTCGGCGGTGTCCATGAGCTGGTCCGTCAGGCCGGCGAGCTTGTCCCCGGCTTTGTCCGCAAGCCCTTCGACCCGGGCACTGAGGTGATCGATCAGCTCGTCCCGCAGCCTTTCCAGCCCCGAGTCCTCTCCGCTGCCGTTGTCGCGCTCCTTGGTGGCCATGGCCCTACCTCCGTCGCGTCGACGTCTTCTTGGCCGCGGACTTCTTCGCGGGTGCCTTCTTCGCTGCCGTCTTCCTGGCGGGAGCCTTCTTCGCCGGCTTGCCGGCCGTCGTCTTCTTGGCCGCCGCCTTCTTGGGCGGCGCCTTCTTCGCCGGGGCCTTCTTCGCCGCCGTCTTCTTCGCCGCCGTCTTCTTCGCAGGGGCCTTCTTCGCGGGGGTTCTTCCGGCTGCCGACTTCTTCGCCGGCGCCTTCCTCGCGGCGCCGCCCGCACTCGCCCTCCGGCCACCCTCCGGCTCGTCGGCCGCCCGTCGCGGACGTCGCCGCCCGGCAGCGGGCTCCTCCGGCTCCTCCGGCTCCTCCTCCTCTTCCGGCTCCTCCTCGTCCTCCTCGTCCTCTTCCGGCTCCTCCTCGTCCTCCTCGTCCTCTTCCGGCTCCTCCTCGTCGTCGTAGGCCTCGTCCTCGCCCTCTTCGCCCTGCTCCTCGTCGCCCGCCCCCCGGTCCTCGTCCGCGTCCTCGGCCGCCCGCTCGTCCTCGTCCTCGCCCTCTTCCTCGTCCTCCTCGCCGAGCTTCAGCGTGCGCTCGTGGAGCGAGTCGGCCAGACCTGCGAGGCGGCGGTCAGCGGTGGCCGTGAGCGCCTTGCGTCCGGCCTCGAACACTTCACCCTTCAACTGATCGTTCAATTCGGCGACCTGCGGTATGTCCTTGAGCCAGCGCACGCCCTGGGTGAGCAGTTGCTGGGGGTCGAGGCCGATGCGGCGTCCGGCGACGAACGTCGCCAAGGAGAAGGCGAGTTTGGCCTTCTTCGTCCGCCCGAGCACATAACCGCCCGCAACGGCGGCCGCGAGCGTGATCTTGGTCGTGTCGTCCATGGAAAGTTCCCTTCGGATGGCGGGGGACGGGCTTGCGCCGCGCACCCCTCGCGCCACGGCCCGTCGGAGCGGGACCGGCGCGCCTCACCGGATGCCCCAGGGCCTCGGGTAGGCCGATTTCAGCCGGTTTAACCCGACTGTCATGGAGCAAACTTCCCCGCGACGTACTGAACATCCCTCTATGATGTAATTGTCCGCTTGTGGGTGGAATGTTGCCCACGCTGCGACCGGAGAGGAGACCATGGCCTCCGAAGCAGGACACGAACGCCGCTCCGGCACCGGCCGCGCGCGGAGCGGATCCGGCAGATCACGGAGCGGGTCAGGCAAGGGAACGGCGGCCGGGGCCATGCGCTCGGCGGCGGTCCAACTGCAGGAACTCCTCGGCCGGCCACCGGAGTCGGTGTCGGCCCTGCGCCCCACCGACGACGGGTGGGAGGCGTACGTCGAGGTGCTGGAACTGGAGCGCATCCCCGAGACCACGAGCGTGATGGGCAGCTACCGCGTCACGCTGGACACGGACGGCGATTTGGTGAGCTACGAGAGAACCCGGCGCTACACACGTGGGCAGATCGACCGGCGCGACTGAGCGCACGGTTGCGAAGGGAGGCACCATGACCGTGGTGCCGCAAGGCAACAGCAGCGTTTCCCGCGGCGGTACGGGCAGTCTGTACGACGTCCTGGAACTGATCCTCGACCGCGGACTCGTCATCGACATCTTCATCCGGGTGTCCCTGGTCGGCATCGAGATCCTGAAGATCGACATCAGGATCGTCGTGGCCAGCGTCGACACCTATCTGCGGTTCGCGGAGGCGGTCAACCGGCTCGACCTGGAGGCCGGGAGCAGGCAGCCGGCCCAACTGACCGACATCGTCGGCGACACCCTGGAGAGCGGCGCCAAGGGCAAGTCCAAGGGCGCGCTGTCCGGAGCGGTGGAAGCCGTCACCGATTCCGTCAAGGGCGTCACCGGGCGTGACGACGACGCCGAGGACGACGGGGACGAGGACGAGGAGACCCGGGAGAAGGAGCCCGCCGAGCGGCGTCGCCGCCCGGCCAGGCGCACCTCGCGCCGGGAACGGGAGCCGTCCCGCGAGAAGGAATAGGACATGGCCGTCTACATCTACTCCGTCATCGGCAAGCAGCACCCCGCGCACCTCGACGACCTGCACGGGGTCGGTGATCCGCCCGCCGCGCTGCGCGTCGTGGCAGCCGGACCGCTGTGCGCGGTGGTCAGTGACGCCCCCGACGACCTGCGCGCCAAGCGCCGCGATCTCGGGGCCCATCAGCAGGTGCAGGACGCCCTGATGTCCGACGGCACGGTGCTGCCGCTGCGGTTCGGGCTGATGGCTCCGGACGACGAGGCCGTGCGTCTCGCGCTCGAGGAGCGGGCCGACGAGTACCTGGACCGCCTGCGCGCCCTGGAGGGGTGCGCGGAATACAACCTGAAGGCCGCGCAGGAGGAGGAGTCGCTGCTGCGGCAGATCCTCGAATCGTCGGGGGAGGCCCGCCGGCTCAACGAGGAGATCCGAGGCGGTTCCGCCGGCCCCGACGCCCCGGTGCGGCTCGGTGAGATGGTCGCGGCCGAGGTGCAGGCCCGTCAGGAGGCGCTGGCCTCCGGGGTGGTCGAGGCCCTGCGCCCGTTCGCACGGGACCACATGCAGACGGCACCACTGGGCGAGGACTTCCTCAACGTCTCCTTCCTCGTGCCCGCGGACAAGGAAGAGCTCTTCCTCGCCACGGAGTTGAGCGTGGCCAACCAGATGGGGGAGGACCTGGACTTCCGGCTCACCGGGCCTCTTCCGCCGTACAGCTTCGTCTGAGGGATCACCATGGGACTGTTCACCCAGCTCGTCACCCTGCCCCTGGCGCCCGTGCGGGGCGTCGTGTGGGTGTCCGAACGCGTTCTGGAGGCGGCGGAGGACCAGTACTACGACCCCGCGCCGATCCACCGGGCACTCGCCGGCCTGGAACAGCAGCTGCTCTCGGGTGAGATCGACGAGGCGACGTTCGACCGGCGCGAGGACGAACTGCTCGACCGGCTCGACGAGATCAGGGCGTTCAGGGCCGGCGAACGGACCTGACCGGCGCCGGCGGGAGGCCACACCCCCGACCACGCGGCGTACCTGCGCGGAAAGGCGAGGACACATCGTGAGCGACCAAACCCCCGGCGGACTCGGCTCGTATCCGACCAGGGCGGGCCCGTCGGCCGTGTCGCCGTACGCGCAGCAGGGCTCGTCCGCCAATCTCGCCGACATCCTCGAACGGGTCCTGGACAAGGGCATCGTCATCGCGGGTGACATCCGGATCAACCTGCTGGACATCGAGCTGCTGACCGTGAAACTCCGTCTCCTCGTCGCATCCGTCGACAAGGCGAAGGAGATGGGCATCGACTGGTGGGAGCACGATCCCTCGCTCTCCTCGCGGGCGAGGGACGAGGAGATGACGTCCGGGCACCGGGCCGGCCGGCAGTCCCTGGCGGAGGAGAACCGCCGGCTGCGGGCGGAGATCGAGGCGCTGCGCGGCGAGGCGGAGCTCCCCGCACGGGAGAGCCGCACCCGAGGCGAGCGGGACGCCGATGAGTGAACGGGTCGTCTACGCGTACGCCGTTCTCCGTGCCGCCGACGGGACCGAGGCGGTGGCGGACACGCTCAGGGGTGTCGCCGGTGCCCCCGTGCGTCTGGCGGCCGGCAGCCGGGAGCCCGCGGTGCTGCTCGCGGTGAGCGACGTCCCCGCCGACGACTTCCGGGAGGAGGCCCTGCGGCGGCGTCTGGAGGAGCTGGAGTGGCTGGAGACCGTCGCCCGCGCCCATCACGCGGTCGTCGAGGCCCTGACGGCGGTGACCACCGTGCTGCCGCTGCGGCTGGCCACCGTGTACGTGGACGACGGCAGCGCGCGCACGGCGCTGGACGAGGGGGCGCCCGCGTTCGCCGAACGTCTGGCGCTGCTGGCCGGGCACCGGGAGTGGGGAGTGAAGGTGTACGCGGACCCGGCGGCGGCCGCCCCTCCCCCGGCGCCCGTGGAGGACGGCCTCTCCCCCGGCCGCTCGTACCTGCGCCGGCGGCGCGAGCAGCGGAGCGGGCGGGAGGAGGTCTACCAGGACGCCAGGACGGCCGCCGGACGTGCGGAGGAGACCGCTCTGCGGTACGCGACGGGCCGGGCCCGCCACCGGGTGCAGCAGGGGTCGCTCGCCGGTGGCGCCGGCGAGAACGTGCTCAACGACGCCTATCTGGTGCCCGACGGCCGCGGCGAGGCGTTCCGTGCCGACGTGGAGAGTGCCGCGGAGGGGCTCACGGGCGTGCGGGTGGAGGTCACGGGGCCCTGGGCGCCGTACTCCTTCGCCGTGCCGCCCGAGGAGCGGGAACAGCAGGAGCGGGCGGCAGAGGGCGGGAGCGGACCGTGACCGGGCCGGAGGCCGGCGGCGGGGCGAGGCGGGCGGAGACCCGCGGGCCCCTCCCGGACCGGCCGGTCACGGCGTCCACCCCTCGGACGCCCTCCGCGCGCCGGTCACCTGCCCGGGAGCCGCTGCCCGAGCGCCGGGCGCCGGCACCTCCCCGGGAGCCGCTGCCGGAACGGCAGGTGGCGCTGATCGACCTCCTCGACCGGCTGCTCACCGGCGGGGTCGTGATCACCGGGGACGTGGTGCTGTCGATCGCGGACATCGATCTGGTGCGGGTGTCGCTGCGGGCCCTGATCGTCTCGATCGGGCCCGACACCCCCTCCCCGTGGCCCGCGTCCCGCCCGCCGGAGGACCGCAGCGACGAGGACCGCAGCGACGAGGACCGTGATGACGGCTGACCGGCCGGACGGCCGCCCCCCGCCGCGCTTCGACGAGGTCGCCGAGGCCGCCGCGCGTGCCTTCCGCCTGCTGCCCGCCATGGAGGGCGACCTGCCCGCGCCGGGCGACCGGGCCCGCACGCCGTCCCGCCGGATCGCCGCCGACCCCGACACCGTGGAGCGCGACCTCGTCCGGCTCGTCCTGACCCTGGTGGAACTGCTGCGCCAGCTCATGGAACGGCAGGCCCTGCACCGCGTGGACCAGGGCGACCTCACCGATGAGCAGGAGGAGCGCCTCGGGTCGACGCTGATGATCCTCCACGACCGGATGAGCGCGCTGTGCGCGGAGTACGGGCTGACCCTGGGCGATCTGAACCTCGACCTCGGTCCGCTCGGCCCGCTGCTGCCCCCGGACGACCCGCCGCGCTGACGACGGCTCCGCGCCCCGCCGGAGAACGCCGCGTCCCGTCTCGCCCGAACGGGCTCCGGGTACGCCATAATTCTCCGGTGAAAGACGATCAGGTGCTGCGTCCGGCCGGGCGGGAACACGTGCCCGGCAGTGCGCATCCGCTGCCGCCCCGGGCGGTCGCCTGGCCCCAGTGGCGCGAGGACCATCCGGTCAACTCACCCGCGGGCCATGCCTATGTGCTCGCCGCGCTGCGCATGACCGTGCCCACGGGCCGGAGTTGGCAGCAGCACCGGCTGGTCGAGAACGACGCGCTGCGCACCCGGCTGGCCCCGCTGTTCGGCGCGCTGCCCATGAGCCATTCGCTGCTCCAGGAACCGCACGGGGGCCAGCACTGCCGGCACAGCGCGGGCGAGCTGCGGATCTGGCACGACACCGACCCCGACCGCTGGCCGAACACCCTCTACCGGATGCTCGCCGAGGCGGACGGGCCGCGTTCGGGCCTCGGCGAGGTGACGGTGACGCTGCGCCTGACCGCGCGGGACGGGGAGACCAGCACGGCCGAGCGGGTCATAGCGGAGTGCAACGTCCGGTCGGACGGCCGGCTGCTGCTGACCCAGGTGCCCGAGCGGCTGCCCCCGGCGCGCTGACGGTCCGCGCCGCGGGGCGCGCAGGCCGCTCCAACTCCCCTGACCGGGCTGTCGATCAAGGGCTTCACCAGGCCGTATCGCGGTCGGTGACCGTTCGACATGCGCGGTGACCGGAGCCCTGTTTCTCTGATGTGGCCCGCTCACCCCCATCACAAAGGAGTGATCATGAGCGCTGCAGACGAGTTCCAGGCCCGTGCCCAGCAGGTCCGCCGCAAGGCCCAGGAGATGGAGCAGGCGGCCGAGCGCACGTCCGACCCGCAGGAGCGCAGGCGGCTCCAGGACAAGGCCCGCCAGCTGCGCGAGCAGACGGAGCAGCACGAGTCGCGTCGTCGCACCGAGGACCTCGACCCGATGATGTAGGGCCTCCCGCAGCACCGTACGGCCTCCGGTCGGCGGCGTCCCGCGCAACCCTTCCGTGCGCGCGGCACGCCGCCGGCCGGCTGTCGTTCACCCGTGACCCCCGCCGGGATCGGCGGGGGCCACGGGTGCGGTACGGAGTCCGGTCACAGGGACCGCAGTTGCGGCAGGAGCTTGGCGCCCGCCCACTCCAGGAAGTCGTGCTGGGTGTCGCCGCCGATCTGGACGAGCGCGACCTCGGTGAAGCCGGCGTCCGTGAACTGCCGTACGGCCTCCACGACGGCCTGCGGGTCGTCGCCGCAGGGGATCGACTCCGCCACGTCCTCCGGTCGTACGTACTGTGTCGCGGCGTCGAAGGAGTCGGGGTGCGGCAGTTCCGAGTTGACCTTCCAGCCCCCGCTGAACCAGCGGAACTGGTCGTGCGCCCGCTGCACCGCCCGGTCGCGGTCGGTGTCCCAGCAGATGGGGAGCTGCCCGACGCGCGGCTTGCCCCGGCCGCCCGCCCGGTCGAAGGCGTCCACCAGGGAGGACTTCGGCTCGGTCGCGACGAGGACGTCGGCGAGTTCGCCCGCAAGGCGGCAGGACCGGCCGCCGGAGGCGGCGACGCCGATGGGCGGGGCGACGTCGGGCACGTCCCACAGCCGGGCCGACTCCACGGTGAAGTGGCCGCCGCGCCTGCTGACGTGTTCGCCGCGGAAGAGCGCCCGGATGATCTCGACCGCCTCCCGCAGCATGTCGATCCGGACGTCGGCCGGCGGCCAGGCGCCGACGATGTGCTCGTTGAGGTTCTCCCCGGAGCCGAGGCCCAGCCGGAAGCGGCCCTCGGACAGCAGCTGCACGGTGGCCGCCTTCTGGGCGACGACCGCCGGGTGGTAACGCATCGTCGGGCAGGTCACGTACGTCATGAGCGGGATCTCGGTGGTCGCCTGCGCGGCGGCGCCGAGAACGCTCCAGGCGTACGGCGAGTGGCCCTGCGACCGCAGCCAGGGGAAGGCGTGGTCGGAGGTGACCGAGAAGTCGAAGCCGACGTCCTCGGCGTGGACCACGTGGTTCACCAGCTGCCGCGGGCCGGCCTGCTCGGTCATCATCGTGTATCCGATTTGCACCATAGGCGGCGAGTGCCCGGGCTCGGTCGCCCGAAACACGCGCCGCCTCTCAGACGGCCAGCGGTGCGGTGTCCATGCCGGCCCGGTCGCGCAGCCCGTCGAAGAACTGCTGCATCGCCTCCACGGCCGTCCAGCGCGGCTGCCAGTCGAGCTCCGCGCGCGCCCGTGAGCTGTCCAGCAGCGGCAGGCGCAGCACGGCGTCGAAGAGGTCGGGCGACGCGCCCACCATCCGCAGCCGCCACGCCGCGGATATCGCGGCCCGCACCGGCGGCGACGGCAGCCGCAGCGGCCTGGCGTGCAGCAGCCGCCCCAGTTCGGCCGCGTTCAGCGGCGGGTCGGCGGCCAGGTTGAACGCGCCGCGGACCGGCCGCAGCACGGCCTCGCGGTAGGCGTCCGCCGCGTCGTCGGTGTGCAGCGCCTGGAAGGCCAGCCCGGGCAGATCGGGCACCGCGGGCAGCAGACCCCGGCGCACCAGCTGGGGCGGGAGGAGCCTGTTGCCGAAGATGCGCAACTGCTCGGCGGCCGCCTCCCGCTTGAAGAGGAACCCCGGCCGCATCCGGACCACCCGGACGTCCCGGTGCGCCTGCTCGTAGGCGTCGAGGAGGCGTTCGAGGTAGGCCTTCTCCCGGCAGTAGGCCGCCTGGGGCCAGCCGTGCGTCGGCCAGCTCTCGTCCACCCTGCGGTTCTTGGGGCCGGGCGAGTACGCGCCGACGGAGGAGGCGTGGACCAGCGCCGGCACACCCGCGGCGGCGACCGCGTCGAAGACCCTGACGCTGCCCAGCACGTTGGTGCGCCAGGTGGTCGCCGGGTCATGGGTGGGCCGGAACTTCCAGGCCAGATGGACGACGGCGTCCGCGTCCGCGAAGTGCGGTACGAGGTCCTCGCCGCCCGGCTCGATGTCCACCGCCGCCCAGCGCACCCCCTCCGGACGCCAGCCCGGCACGCGGCGCGCGATGCCGAGCACCGAGGAGACCCGCGGGTGCGCCGCGAGGGCCTGCACCACGCTCGTGCCGGCGTTGCCGGTCGCGCCGACGACCACCACGCGCAGGCCGTCCGTCCTGTGGTTCGCACCGCCGCTCATGTCGGCCGCCTTTCCGTCGTGATCGCCGGGATGTCCGGGAGAGCCGAGGGGGACCGGCCCGGGACGGACCGGGTACCCGGGGGCGCGGGCACCATGCGCCGGGGGCCGCTCAGGCCGGGTCGCCGGCGCTGACGCGGATGGTGCGCAGCGCGCCGTCCGCCGTGTCGGGGATGTTCATTCCCGCGTCGACGCCGGAGCGCAGATAGCGCAGCACGGGCTCGGTGAGGACCTCGCCCGGCAGCACCGCCGGGATGCCCGGCGGGTACGGGGTGACCATCTCCGCGGCGACCCGGCCGGCCGCCTTCTCCAGGGGCACGTCCTCGGTGGCGGCGAAGAAGGCGTCGCGCGGCAGGCACGCCTGCTCCATGCGCAGTGCGGCGGGGTCGGGCACCTCCACGCGCGGCGGCGGCCGGAGGTCCTGCGCGTGGCGCACCAGGTCGCGCAGCGCGGTCAGCAGGATGCCGGTGGTGTCCTCGTCGTCGGCGTGGGTGAGCTGGGCGCTGATGCGCCGGTGGTCGAAGAGGTGCATGTCGATGCGGTGGTGCTCGCGCAGCCAGTCGGCGGCGTCGTAGCCGCTGATGTCGAGGTCCGCGATGTCCATCACCACGGGCAGCGGATCGAACTCGGCGGCCAGGCCGGGCCCGCAGAAGTCGGCCGCGTCGTGGACGTGCAGCCCCTCGATCGCCTCGATGTCCCGCCGCACCCGCGCGGCCAGGTCCAGCGTGCGGGAGAGGATCCGTTCGCCGTCCAGGGCCATCTGGCGCCGCCAGCCGTCGATTCCCGCGTACATCAGCACCGACGGGCTGGTCGTGCCGAGGAGGTCGGCGCGGGAGGCGAGGGCGTCCGGGTCGACGAGATCGCCCTGGAGGTGGAAGACCGAGCTCTGCTCCAGGCCGCTGCCCATCTTGTGGACGCTGGTGACGCAGACGTCCGCGCCCGCGTCCATCGCCCAGGCCGGCAGGTCGGGGTGGAAGGGCAGATGGGCGCCCCAGGCCTCGTCCACGACCAGCGGCTTGCCGCGCCGGTGGCACACCTCGGCGACGGCGGGGAGGTCGGCGGCCGATCCGTAGGGGGTGGGGCTGGTGACCAGGGCGCCGCGGGCGTCGGGGTGCTCGCGGAACGCCTTCTCGTAGGAGTCCGCGGTGGGCGGGTGCGCCAGGTGCCGTTCGGCGTCCCAGGCGGGCTCCACCCACACGGGCTCGATGCCGCAGAGGATCAGGCCGGACACCACCGACTTGTGGGCGTCGCGGCCCACGAGGAGCTTCTCGTGGGGGTGGGCCACGGTCAGCATGGCGGCCTTCACCGACAGCGAGCTGCCGCAGGTGGTGAAGAAGGTGTGCTCCGCGTGCACGGCCTCGGCCATCAGCCGTTCCGCGCGCTCCAGCACCCGGTTGCGCTGCCGCCGGTCGTCCAGCCCGCCGCTGGCGAGGACGTCGCCGTGGAAGACCGCGTCCCCCAGGATTTTGCGCACCTCCGGGTCCGCGCCGCGGGCCCGTTTGTGGCCGGGTGGCGTGAAGCCGATCTCGTCCGCCGCGGCGTAGGCCGCGAGGGCCTCGAGTACGGGTGCCTCGCGCTGGTCCAGTGCTTGTCGCCGTTGTCGCCGTTCCATACCCATGCCGTTACCCCGATCCCGGCGCTCCCCACGTCCCTTTCGTCACGGGCGGCGCCCCGGAGGCCGGACGGACCGGCGCGCTCATGAAAACCGGCATACCGGGTACTCGGCGCCGGGAGACGAAAGCGCCGGGCGGCGCCGCCGCCGAACGAGACCACAGCGGGAAGCGATCATGAAAGCTCTGACCTGGCACGGGAAGCGCGATGTACGCGTGGACACCGTCCCCGACCCCGCCATCGAGGACCCGACGGATGTGATCGTGAAGATCACCACCACGGGACTGTGCGGCTCGGACCTGCATCTGTACGAACTGCTCGGGGCCTACCTGGATCCCGGCGACATCCTCGGGCACGAGCCCATGGGCGTCGTCGAGGAGACCGGCCCCGAGGTCACGGCACTCGCACCGGGCGACCGGGTGGTGGTGCCGTTCAACGTGTCCTGCGGAACCTGCCACATGTGCGGTCACGGACTGCACTCGCAGTGCGAGACGACGCAGGTGACCGCCTACGGCAAGGGCGCCTCCCTGTTCGGCTACACCAAGATGTACGGGCAGGTGCCGGGCGGGCAGGCGGAGTACCTCCGCGTACCGTTCGGCGACCACCTGCCCGTCAAGGTCCCCCACGGCCCGCCGGACGACCGTTTCGTCTACCTCTCCGACGTGCTGCCCACGGCCTGGCAGGCCGTGGAGTACGCCGCGATCCCGCCCGGCGGCAGCGTCGCCGTGCTCGGACTCGGGCCGATCGGCGACATGTGCGCCCGGATCGCCATGCACCGGGGCGCGGGGCAGGTCATCGGCGTCGATCTGGTGCCGGAGCGGCTGGAGCGCGCCAAGGCGCGCGGGGTGCACGTCTTCGACCTGGAGAGCTACGGCGACAAGCTGGCCGACGCCATCCGTGACGTCACCGACGGACGCGGACCGGACGCGGTCATCGACGCCGTCGGCATGGAGGCGCACGGCAGCCCGGCGGCGAAGGGCGCCCAGCAGCTGACGACACTGCTGCCCGACGCGCTGGCCACCAGGATGATGGAACGGGCGGGGATCGACCCGCTGCCCGCCCTCCGCCTCGCCATCGACCTCGTCCGCAGGGGCGGGACGGTCTCGCTCTCCGGCGTCTACGGCGGCATGGCCGACCCGCTGCCGCTGCTCAAGATGTTCGACAAGCAGATCCAGCTGCGGATGGGGCAGGCGAACGTACGGCGCTGGATCGACGACCTGCTGCCGCTGGTCACCGACGGCGACCCCCTCGGAGTCGAGGACTTCGCGACCCACCGGCTGCCGCTCGGCGACGCGCCGGCGGCCTACGAGATGTTCCAGAAGAAGCGGGACGGCGCGGTGAAGGTGCTGTTCCAGCCCTGACCGGGGACACCCCGCCCCTCGCCCGTACCCCACCCCCCATCGCCCGAGAGGCAGGAGAGCATGACGGAGACCTCGTCGCGGACCGCCCGTCCGCCGGACCACCGGCCCGCGGACGGCTCGGAGGTCTATGCACCCCAGGCCGACACCCGACTGCTCGCCGAGGCGGTCCACCGGGCACCGCCCCGGCCGGGGTCGGACGTGCTCGACCTGTGCACCGGCAGCGGCGCGCTGGCCCTGGTCGCCGCGGCCTACGGTGCGCGGGTCACCGCGGTCGACCTGTCGGAGCAGGCCGTGGCGGCCGCCCGGCTCAACTCGGCCCGCGCGAGCCTGCCCGTACGGGTGGTGCGCGGGGACCTGTTCGAGCCGGTCGCCCGGTGCCGCTTCGACCTGATCCTGTGCAACCCGCCCTATGTGCCCGCGGATTCGCCGAGGCTGCCGACGTCCGGACGGAGTGTCGCCTGGGACGCGGGTCCCGACGGCCGGGCCGTCCTCGACCGCGTCTGCGCGGGCGCGCCGCGGCTGCTGAAGCCCGGCGGCGCGCTGCTGCTGGTGCACTCCGCGCTGTCCGGCACAGTGCCGACCCTCACCCATCTGAGACGGCAGGGCCTGAAGGCCGAGGTCGTCTGCCGCCGGCAGGTGCCGTTCGGCCCGGTGCTGCGCTCCAGAGCGGCCTGGCTGCAGAGCCGGGGCCTCATCGCCCCCGGCGAGACCATGGAAGGACTGGTGATCATCCGTGCCGAACGCCCCCGCTGACCCGACGCCGCCGCGGCGGATGGTGCTGACCGGCGAAGGCCCGCTGCTCGTCGACGGCCCCGTGGAACTCACCCTCGACGACGGCACGGTCGTCGCGTCGGACCGGTTCAAGGTGGCCGTCTGCACCTGCCGCCGCAGCCGCACCTATCCGTGGTGCGACACCAGCCACCGCCGCAGGAGCCGCTCATGACCAGCGCCCCGACGACATCCGCCGCCCCGGCCATCCGGAGCGCGCCGCTGCCGGACGGCCGCGGGGAGGTCTCGGCCGGCCTGCTCGGCGCGCTGCGCGGCCCGGTCGGCCGGGCCGTGCCCGGCCCGGCCCTCGCCGCGCGTGCCGACCCCCTCGGCGACGACCTGCAACTCGCCCTGTACCTCTGCTACGAACTGCACTACCGGGGCTTCACCGGCGTCGATCCGACCTGGGAGTGGGACCCGGAACTGCTGCGCCTGCGGGCCGCCCTGGAGCGCCGGTTCCTCGACGCCCTGCGGGAGGGGACCGCCGGGCACCCGGATCTGGACGCGGTGCTGGACGCCATCCTCGTCGAGCCCGTGTCGGGCACCGGCGTCTCGTACCATCTGCGCGACGAGGGCACCCTGGCGCAGATGCGCGAGTACGCGGCCCACCGGTCCCTGTACCACCTCAAGGAGGCCGACCCGCACGCGTGGGTGATCCCGCGGCTGCGCGGCAGGGCCAAGGCCGCGTTCGTCGCGGTCGAGTACGACGAGTTCGGCGGAGGGCGCGCCGAGCGGGTGCACGCCGAACTCTTCGCCGCGCTGATGCGGGACCTCGGGCTCGACGACTCCTACGGGCGCTACGCGGACGCCGCGTCGGCCGAGATGCTGGTCACCGTCAATCTGATGTCGCTCTTCGGGCTGCACCGGGCGCTGCGCGGCGCTCTCGTCGGCCATTTCGCCGCGGTGGAGACGACGTCGTCCCCGGGCTCCCGGCGGCTGGCCGGGGCGATGCGGCGTCTGGAGGCGGGGCCGGCTGCCGAGCACTTCTACGCCGAGCACGTCACCGCCGACGCCGTGCACGAGCAGGTGGTGCGCAGGGACGTGATCGGGGGGCTGCTGGAGGACGAGCCCGCCCTGGCCCGGGACATCGCCTTCGGAGTGGCGGCCACCGGATGGGTGGAGGACCGTTTCGGGGTACAGCTGATGTCCGCCTGGCAGGCCGGCCGCAGCAGCCTGCGCGTGCCCTTGGACCGGGCCCCCGCCGGCGCGTGATCCGGGCGGGCGCCCTCGGCCACGACGTTCGAGAAGGAGGAGAGACGTGACAGCGCACCAGGACGGGGACGACCCCGTCACCCGGCACCCCCGCCCCGACTTCGCCGACCAGGAGCAGTCCCCGCCGGGCTGGACGGGCCCGATGGACCCGCCGCCGGACCACGGCGAGGACACCTATGTGGGCCATGGGCTGCTGGCCGGCCGCGTCGCCGTCGTGACGGGCGGCGACTCCGGGATCGGGCGGGCCGTCTCGCTCGCGTTCGCCCGCGAGGGCGCCGATGTGGTCTTCACCCATCTGGCCGAGGAGAAGCAGGACGCGGCGGAGACCACCCGGCTCGTCGAGGAGGCCGGGCGGGAGGCGGTGGCCGTCGAGTGCGACATCCGGTTCGAGGAGAACTGCGACGCGCTGATCGAGGCCGCCGTCGACCGGTTCGGCAGGATCGACGTGCTCGTCAACAACGCCGCCTACCAGATGTCGCAGCCCGGCGGCATCGAGGACATCGGCACGGAGCAGTTCGACCGGGTGGTGCGGACCAACCTCTACGGCATGTTCTGGCTGTCCAAGAAGGCGCTCCCCCACGTCCCCCGGGGCGGCTGCATCATCAACACCACGTCGGTGCAGGCCTACAAGCCCAGCCCGCATCTGCTGGACTACGCGACGACGAAGGGCGCCATCGTCACCTTCACGCAGGGTCTGGCCCAGATGGTGGCCGAGCGGGGGGTGCGGGTGAACGCGGTGGCGCCGGGCCCGGTGTGGACGCCGCTCATCCCGGCGACCATGCCCGACACCACGGAGTTCGGCAAGCAGTCCCCGCTCGGGCGGCCCGCGCAGCCGGCGGAGATGGCGCCGGCGTACGTCTTCCTCGCCTCGCCCGCGGCGAGTTACATCACCGGGGAGATCGTCAACGCCACCGGGGGCACTCCGCTGCCCTGACGCCGCCCTCGCGCACACCGCGGCCCCGGGCGGGGGACCACCCCCGCCCGGGGCCGCGGTGTGCGCGCCGCCGTCCGCCCCGTGCGGGGCTGTTGACACCCCTCGGCGATCTCCTTACTGTCACGGCAGCATTTCGAACGTCAGTCGAAATATCGAACGAGGAGGGAAACGCCGTGCGCATCACGGGCATCAGCACGCATGTGATCGGAACGCCGTGGCGGAATCTGACCTATGTCCAGGTGCACACGGACGAGGGGCTCACGGGCATCGGGGAGACCCGGATGCTCGGGCGCACCGACGCGCTGATCGGCTATCTGCGCGAGGCGGAGGCCAACCACGTCGCCGGGTCCGACCCCTTCGCGATCGAGGACCTGGTGCGCCGGATGAAGTACGGCGACTACGGGCGGGCCGGCGAGATCGTCATGTCGGGCATCGCCTGTGTCGAGATGGCCTGCTGGGACATCAAGGGCAAGGCGCTCGGCGTGCCGGTCTGGCAGCTGCTCGGCGGCAGCGTCACCGACCGGGTGAAGGCGTACGCCAACGGCTGGTACACCACCGAACGCACCCCCGAGGCCTACCACGCGGCGGCGCGCGGCGTGATGGAGCGCGGCTACCGGGCCCTGAAGATCGACCCGTTCGGCACCGGCCACTACGAACTGTCGCACGAGCAGACGCTGTACGCCGTGTCCCTCATCGAGGCCGTCCGCGACGCGATCGGGCCGGACGCCGAACTCATGCTGGAGATGCACGGCCGCTTCTCCCCCTCGACGGCGGTGCGGCTCGCCCGTGAACTCGCCCCCTACCGGCCGGCGTGGCTGGAGGAGCCGGTGCCGCCGGAGAACCTGAAGGCGCTGAAGAAGGTCGCCGACAGGGTCGACCTGCCGGTGGCCACCGGCGAACGCATCCACGACCGGATCGAGTTCCGCGAGCTGTTCGAGTCCCAGGCCGCCGACATCCTCCAGCCGGACGTGGGCCACATCGGCGGCATCCTGGAGACCCGCAAGCTGGCGGCGACCGCCGAGACCCACTACATGCTGCTCGCCCCGCACAACGTGGGCGGCCCGGTGCTCACGGCCGCCTCGCTCCAGGTCGGCTTCTCCACCCCGAACTTCAAGATCCTCGAACACTTCAACGACTTCGCCGACGCCGAGATCAAGAAGGCGGTCAAGGGCGCCCCGGAGGTCGTCGACGGCCACTTCGAGCTGTCCCACGCCCCGGGACTCGGCGTCGAGTTCGACGCGGAGGCTGCGGCCGAGTTCCCGCAGCAGCAGGCCAGGTTCGACCTCTGGGCCGAGGGCTGGGAGAAGCGCGACCCCAGCGGCGGCCGGTGATGGGCACCGGCGCGCGGGCCGCGGTGCTGGACCGCCCCGGGGCCTTCCGGCTGGCGGAGCACACCCCCCGGCCGCCGGGGCCCGGCGAGGCCCAGGTCGGGATCGCGGCCGTCGGGGTCTGCGGCAGCGACCGCGAGGTGTACCGGGGCAGCCGGCCGGCCGGCTACGTCCGGTACCCGGTCACGCCCGGCCACGAGTGGTCGGGCACCGTCGTCGCGGTCGGCGAGGGCGTGCCGTCCGCGCTCGTGGGCCGCAAGGCGGTGGGCGAGGGGTTCCGCAACTGCCAGGTGTGCGAGCGCTGCCACGCCGGTGAGACGACCCTGTGCGAGGCCGGGTACGAGGAGACCGGCTTCACCCTGCCCGGCGCCATGGCGCCCACGCTCACCCTGCCCGCCCGGCTGCTGCACCCGCTCCCCGACGACGCCGATCTGACGGCGGCCGCGCTGCTGGAGCCCGCCGCCTGCGCCGCGGCCGCCGCCCTGCGGGCCGCGGTCCGGCCCGGTCAGCGGGCGGCCGTCGTCGGCACGGGCACCCTCGGGATGCTGGCGGCCCAACTGCTCGCGGCCTGCTCCCCGGCGGAACTGCTGATGGTGGGTCTGAGCCGGGAGAGGGCCGCGCTCGCCCGGACCTCGGGCGCCACCCGATTCCGCACGGCGGACGAACCGACCGGTGACGTCGGCGGCTACGACGTGGTCGTCGAGGCGGCGGGCGCGCCGACCGCGGCGCGCACGTCCGCCGCGCTGCTGCGGCGCGGCGGCCGCCTGGTGCTCACCGGGATCCCCGCGCCCGGCGCCCACGGGCTCGACCCCACCGATCTCGTGGTGCGGCAGCTGGAGGTGCGCACGGTGTTCGGCGCGACGCCCGCGGCATGGGCGCACGCCGTGCGCGCCTTCGCCTGCGGACTGCTGACGCCGCTGCCGCTGGTCACCCACGAGCTGCCGCTCGACGGCTTCGAGCAGGCGATCGCGCTGGTGGGATCCGGCGATCCCGGTGTCGGCAAGGTCCTGCTGCGCCCCTGACCCGGGGCGGCCCCCGCGGGGGCCGCCCCGCACCACACGTTCCGAACACGATCCGACATGTCGAACGACTGCCCGCGAGGAGCCCCATGTCCCCGTCCTCCACGCCCCGCCGCCCCGGCGAACCGGCACTCGCCGCGCTCGGCCTGGGCGGCCCGGACCCCGACCCCGCCGACGCCTCGCCGCACACGTTTCCCGACGGCGGCCGCTGGCGCGTCGAGATCCCCTCCGTCGAGGGACCCGAGGCGCTGACCGCCGTGCTCGCGGAGGCGTCCGCGCTCGACGTGCCGGTGCACCGCGTCAGCCAGGGCAGCGGTGTCTGGATGCTCACCGACGCCGAGATCGCGGAGATGGCGGCCGCCACGGCCGAACGCGGAGTCGAGCTCTGCCTGTTCACCGGTCCGCGCGGCACCTGGGACACCGGTGCGGCCACCCGGACGGACTCGGGCGGCGGCGGTCTGCGCGCCCGGGGCCACGACGCGCTCGCCGGCTGCGTGGAGGACGCGGTCCGGGCGACCTCCCTCGGCGTCGGCTGTCTGCTGGTCGCGGACGAGGGCGTCTTGTGGACACTGCACCGGGCGAGGACGCGGGGCATCATCCCGGCCGGCACCACGCTCAAGGTGTCCGCGCTGATCGGGCCGGTCAACCCGGCGGCGTACGCGGTGTTCGAGGGGCTCGGCGCGGACTCGCTCAACGTGCCCAGCGATCTGACGCTCCAGCATCTGACCGAGATCCGCCGGGTCAGCGCGGCGCCCATGGACATGTACGTGGAGGCCCCGGACGACCTCGGCGGGTACGTCCGGATGTACGAGGTGGCCGAGCTGATCCGGCGCGGCGCGCCGCTCTACCTCAAGTTCGGCCTGGCGAAGGCCCCGTCCGTCTACCCGTCGGGCCGGCATCTGCGCGAGACGGTGCTGAGCACCGCCACGGAGCGGGTGCGGCGCGGGCGGCTGGTGCTGGACCTGCTGGCGCGGCACGGCGCGGACGACGGCATGTCGCCGCTCGGCTCCCGTCTGCCGGGCGAGCTGCGCCGCTTCGCCGACACGGCGGGCCGGCCCCCCGGCTGACGGCTGACGGACGGCGGGCGGCGGGTTCGGACGGCTGACGGCCGCGGCCGGCGCGCGGCCGGCGGACGGCGCGCGGCCGGCGGACGGCGCGCGGCCGGCGGACGGCGCGCGGCCGGCGGGCCGGGTTGCCGGACCGACGGCCGGACGACGGGTGCCGGGACCGGGGAGAGCGGGTCCCGGCGTCCGTCGGCGTGCGTCAGGCGTTCCGGGCCAGTCGGATCACGTTCCACGACAGGGGTTCGAGGGTGACCTCCAGGGTTCCCGCCGCCAGCACGGCCCCCTCCCCCGCGTGCGGCGCGACGCGTCCGGGGTCGGCGAGGGTGTTGCGGGCGTCCGGGTCCGCGTCGGCCAGCACGCTGTGCTCCACGACCGTGCCGACGTCCAGTCCGCTCAGCGCGACCCGCAGCGGCAGCGGCCGCAGCCGGCTGCGGTTGACGGCGAAGACCGTGACGTCGCCGGTCTCCGGGTCCCGCACGGCGGTGGCGTGCAGCAGCGGCACCTCGCCGTAGCGGGCGGTCTCGTACGTGGGCGAGTCGACGCGCACGTCGAGGACCTCGCCCCGGCCGTGGCGCGACGCCTGGGCGAACGGGAAGAACGTCGTCTGCCGCCACGCGGGGCCGCCGGGCTCGGTCATGATCGGCGCGATCACGTTGACGAGCTGGGCGAGGCAGGCGACGGTCACCCGGTCGGCGTGCCGCAGCAGCGCGATCAGCAGGGAGCCCACGACCACCGCGTCGGTGACGCTGTAGCTGTCCTCCAGCAGCCTGGGCGCCTCGGGCCAGTCGAGAGGCGCGGCCTCGGACTCGGCCTGGAAGCGGGTCATGTACCAGACGTTCCACTCGTCGAAGGAGAGCTGGATCCGCTTCTTCGACTTCAGCCGGGCGCCCACGTGGTCGCAGGTGGCGACGACGTTCTCGATGAAGGACTCCATGTCGACGGCAGAGGCGAGGAACGAGTCGCGGTCGCCGTCGTGCTCCTCGTAGTAGGCGTGCAGGGAGACATGGTCGACGAGGTCGTACGTCTCCTCCAGCACCGTCGCCTCCCAGGCGGCGAAGGTGGGCATGGCCTGGCTGGAGCTGCCGCAGGCCACGAGCCGCAGGTCCGGGTCGATCTGGCGCATGGCGCGGGCCGTCTCCGCTGCCAGCCGGCCGTACTCCCGGGCCGTCTTGTGGCCGGTCTGCCAGGGGCCGTCCATCTCGTTGCCCAGACACCACAGGCGGATGCCGTACGGCTCCGGGTCGCCGTGCGCCGCCCGCAGGTCCGACCACGCGGTCCCCGAGGGGTGGTTGGCGTACTCCAGGAGCGCGACGGCCTCCGCGACACCCCGCGTGCCCAGGTTCACGGCCATCATCGGCTCGGCCTGCGGGCCGGCCTTGGCGACGAAGGAGACGAACTCGCTCAGCCCGAAGCGGTTGGTCTCGGTGGACCGCCACGCCGGGTCGAGGCGCCGGGGGCGCTCGTCGACGGGGCCGACCGAATCCTCCCAGCGGTAGGCGGAGACGAAGTTGCCGCCGGGGTAGCGGATCGCGGTCACGCCGAGTTCGCGGACCAGTTCGAGGACGTCGGTGCGCAGACCGTCCTCGTCGGCCGTGGGGTGGCCCGGCTCGTGGATGCCGGTGTAGACGCAGCGCCCCAGGTGCTCGACGAAGGAGCCGAAGAGCCGGGGGTCGACCCTGCCGACGGTGAACGCGCGGTCGAGTGTGAACCGGGCGGCGGGGAGCGCGGTGGCCTCGGGCATGCTGTCCTCTCGATCGTTCGATATATCGCACAGTGATCGCGATTCCGAACGGGACCGTATGCGCGGACGGGCCGGGCGTCAATGGGCCCCGGGGGGACGCCGAACGGCGTCCGGCCCCGAGGGCGGGGGCACCCGGCCCGCGCGGCGGATCAGCCGGCGAAGGCGGGCTGCTCCAGCCCCCGGCCCGCCCCGGGGATCACCAGCAGGGAGCCGGACAGCGGATGGGGCCCGCCGAGCCCGGTACGGGCCGAGGTGATGTAGAGATCGGTCAGGTCCGCGCCGCCGAAGGCGCACGCGGTGGGCCTGCGCACCGGCAGGGCGACGACCCGGTCCAGTCGTCCGTCGGGCGTGTACCGGCGGATCGCCCCGCCGTCCCAGAGCGCCACCCACACGCAGCCGTCCGCGTCCACGGCGAGGCCGTCGGGGTATCCGGCGCCGTCCTCGACGACCGCCAGCGGGCGGCGCGCCTCGTGGAAGGGGGCGCCGGAGGTCAGGTCGACGACGTCTATCCGCCGGGTCGGGGAGTCGATGTAGTACACACGGCGGCCGTCGGGGCTCCAGCCCGTGCCGTTGCTGACCGTCACGGACGGGAGCAGCGGTGTCGCGCCGCCCACCGCGTCGTACCGGGTGAGCGTCCCGGCTCCCGGGGCCTCGTCGTACCGCATCGTGCCGGCCCACAGGGATCCGTCCGGGGCGACCGCGGCGTCGTTGCCCCGCCGGCCGGGGACGGGCTCGTGGTGGAGCCAGCCGAAGGAGCCGTCGGGGCCGTAGAGCCCCACCCCGTCCCGCAGGTTGACCACCAGCCCGCCGCCGGCGCGGGGCTTGGCCGCGCCGACGTGCTGCCCGGTCGCCGTCACCGTGCGGCGCCCGCCGGCGGGTTCGAAGGTGTGGACGCGCGAGCGCAGGATGTCCACCCATATCAGCCGGCGCGCCGCCGCGTCCCAGGTCGGCCCCTCGCCGAGGGCCGCGTCGTCGCGGACCGCCACCTCGACCGCGGTCGTCACGCCGGCCCCCGGAAGCCCAGGCGCCCGGACAGTTCGGCCGCGCCCTTGGCCGCCAGCTCGGCCAGCTCCGCACGGCGCCCCTCGCTCCAGCGGATCATCGGCACGGAGACGGACAGCGCGGCGACGACCCGTCCCGCCCGGTCGCGCACGGGCGCCGCGACACAGCTGACGTCGGCGTTGGACTCCATGCTCTCCAGCGCGGTCCTGGCAGCCCTGATGCCGGCGAGCTCGGCCCGCAGGCGGGCCGGGTCGGTGATGCTGTTGGGCGTCATGCCCGCGAGTTCGCCGTCCTGCGGGATCCGGGCGTCGAGCTCGGCGTCCGGCAGGGAGGCCAGCAGCATCTTGCCCACGGCCGTGCAGTGCGCCGGCAGGCTGCGCCCGGCGGCGGACACCATGCGCACGGCATGGGTGGAGTCGACCTTGGCGATGTAGAGGACGTCCGGGCCGTCGAGGACGGCGACATGGACCGTCTCGCCGCAGGTGTCGGCGACCGTGCGGGCGACCTCCTGCCCCTCCCTGGCGAGATCGAGCTGCTCCGCGTAGCGGCTGCCGAGCTGGTAGGTGCGCACACCGAGGCGGTAGCGGCCCTGGCGCCCCTCCACCGGGACGATGTAGGAACGTGCCGCGAGGGTGGTCAGCAGCTCGTGGACGGTGGTGCGGGGCAGCTGCAGTCTGCGGACGATGTCGGGCGCGCTCAGGGTGCCGTCGCCGTCCAGGAAGAGTTCGAGGATGTCGAAGGCCCGGGTCACGGCGGGGACGAGACGTCCCATGGTGTTCCCCCTTGTTTCCGCTTGTTCGGTATTTCAACAGGTGGTCGACAGGGCGAACAGTGTAGCGGCGCACCGGCCGCCCCGGGAGATCTTCACGGGCACGGGCGCCCCGCGCCGCGCTGGTCCGTACGGCCGCACAGGCCCGCACGCCGCGAGGGCCCGCGCCTACGATCGACGCACCTGCGATCACGATCCGGCCGGAGCAGCCGGCCCCCGGCCGGGGTGAGGGAAACCGCATGATGCTGCCCCAGTCACCGGACATCGCCTCGCTCAAGGCCCTCGTACGGCGCGAGATCGAGACGCTGCGCGCCGAGGTGGGCCGGCGCGCCGCCGCGGCCCCGGCCGTGCGGGACGCCGACCGGGCCGTCGCCGTGGACACCGCGCAGGAGTGCGCCTGCGGCCTGGGCACCGGCCCCTCCCACAGCTGCTCGGACGGCGGCGAGGACCACGACCCGTGGGCCTGCCTGTGCGCCACGCTGCCTGCCGTGCCGGTCTCCGCCGCGCTGCTCTCCCCGGTGCGCGGCGACGACGGGGAGATCACCGACTTCCTCATCAGGGCGGGCAACCACGTGCGCTCGGTCGAGTGGCTCCCCTCCCCCGACCAGCTGGTCGGCCGGCTGTTCACCGACGCCCGGCCGGGCGTCGCGGCCGGCGGCCTGATCGGCGCCCTGCGCGAGGTGGTGGAGACGGGGCGCGCCCTCACCGGGCGGGTCGTCGACTACACCGAGGAGCGTCAGGGGGAGCTGCGGCGGGTGCAGCTGGTGCACTACGCGGCCTCCTGCGACGGACAGGTCCTGACGACCTGGCACGCCGTGCGCAGCCAGGCGGAGATGCTCACCATCGACGCCCAGCACCTGGCCTCGATGGGGTGGGGCCGCTGGGACCTGCTCTCGGGGGCAGTGACCTGGTCCGAGGGCATGCAGCGGATCTTCCGCAGCGATCCGGCCCTGCCGTGGACGCTGCTGGAGATGTGCGACGCGCTGGTCCCCGCCGACTCCGGACCGTTCGGCGAGTTCCTCGCGTCCGTCCTGGCCGGCGAGGAACCGGCCTGGACCCGGGTGCGGTTCACCGTGCTGGGCGAGGAGCGCACCGTCGACCTGCTGGGCCGGCCGGTCACGGACACCGACGGACGGTCCTGGGCGATCCAGATCGTGGCGCACGACCTCACCCCGCAGATGCGCAGCCGCCGCCGGGTGGTGGAGAAGCAGGGCGAGGCCGACCAGCTGCGGCAGCAGGCCGCGGCGGAACGGCACGTGGCCGGCGCCCTGCGCGAGGCGCTGCTGCCGTCGTACTCCGAGGGGCTCGCCGATCTGGGGCTGACCGCGGCGGCCGCCTATCTGCCGGCCGAGCAGGACGCGGCGGTCGGCGGCGACTGGTTCAAGTGCCGGCCGCTGGCCAACGGACAGGCGCTGATCGCGATCGGGGACGCGAGCGGCCACGGACTGGACGCCGTGGCCCGGATGGCCCAGCAGCGGTACGCGGTGGCCGGCCTCGCGCAGACCGGGGCCGGCGCCGGAGCGGTCACCACCTGGCTCAACGAGCTGGTGGCGGGCGACTGGGCGGTCGACACGGCGACGGTGGCGATCTGCTTCTACGGACGGGACCGCGTGCTGCGCTGGTCCAGCGCCGGTCACCCCGCTCCCCTGCTGCTGCGGGGCGAGCGCGCGTTCCCCCTGCCGACCGGGCACCGGGGGCCGCTGCTGGGGGCACTGCCCGGGCATCCCTACGAGACCGCCGAGTTCCCGATGCTGCCGGGCGACGTGCTGCTGCTGTACACCGACGGCGTGGTCGAGCGGCGCGGCCAGGACATCGAGGTGGGCATCGACCAGCTGACGGCCTCGCTGGCCGAGTGCCGGGGCGTCCCGCCGCGGGACGTCGTCGACCGGCTGGCCGAGGAGTACGTGCGCTCCGCCCACGACGACGACGCCTGTCTGCTGGCCGTTCGCTTCGACTGAGCCGGATCGGGCACCTCAGGCGCGGCGCAGGGGTTCCTCGCCCTCGGACGACGGCCCGCCGGGCAGCGGCCACAGGTGCGCCGTCTCCCCGGGGGCGAGCTGGTCGACCACGCCGGCCAGCGCCACGCAGGCCTCCTCGATCCTGCGGCGTACCGCCAGCTGCTCGGTGACGAGGGCTCCCAGCAGCAGACCCGTGAGCGCGCAGGCGCCGTTGAGCGCCTGGAGGAGAGCCATGGTCTCCAGCATCGAGCGGTCCTCGAACGGCCCCTGCCCGGACGTGGCGGCGGTGACCGCGAGGACCGAGATCAGCAGGGTGCAGGGCGCGGAGCCCGCCAGCTGGTAGCGCAGCGCGGCCCAGATCAGCACGGGGAAGACCAGGAAGAGGAGGGAGGACTCGGTGCGGGTGGCGGCCCAGGCCACCGCGAAGGCCACCACGGCGAGCACCACCGCCTCGGTCCAGAAGAACTCCCGTTTCACCTCCGGCCGGACCGTGCTGCGCAGCACCAGCAGCATCGGCGTGACCACGAGGACGCCCATGGCGTCCCCGGCCCACCAGGCGGCCCAGATGGTCCAGAAGTCGTGCGCCGCCAGCGAGCCGCTCACGACGAGCGTGCCCGCCCCCGCCGTCGCGCTGATCGTCATCCCGGCGAGCGCGCCGAGGAACACGAGGGCGACCCCGTCCCTGAGCCGGTCCAGAGCCGGCCGGAAGCCGGCGATCCGCAGCATCAGGTACGCCGAGACGGGCGCGAGGGTGTTCCCGGCGAGGATGGCCAGGGCCTCGACGCTCACCGTGCCGATCGTCGCGATGGTGGCCAGCGCCCCGATCAGGATGCCCGGCCACACCGAGATGCCCCTCCACAGCAGAGCGGTCAGCGCGATGCCGGTGGGCGGCCAGAGCGGGGTGACGACGGAGCCGTCGACGATCACCCGCTCGGTGAAGCCGATCCGGCCGCCCAGCCAGTAGGCGCCCGCGACGACGAGGATGCGCAGCGCCGCTGCGGCCGGACGTCTCAGTTGCTCGCTGCCGATCACGCATGTCATCACACAACGCCGTGGGCCCCCCGTCGCCGTGACACGCGCTGCGGCGCCGATCCCGGGACCGTCCGGGCCTCCGGCTCACTCCCCGGCGGCCCCGGCGGCGGCGCCCATGAGCACCAGGACCGCGGCGTCGTCCGTGTGGTCGGTGCGCGCCGCGACGCCCATCACCCCGGCCGCGAGCTCGCCCGCCGACGCGCGCTCCCCCACCGCCCGGCCGACCAGCTCCGCCACTGCGGCGAGGCCCGCCTCGATCGGGTAGGCGGGCCCCTCGACGACCCCGTCGGTCACCAGGACGAGGGCGGCGCCCTCGGTGAGGCGGCGGCGGACCACGGGATAGGTCTCGCCGGCCATGATCCCCAGCGGCACCCCGGTCTCGTCCTCGGCGATCCCGCACCCCTCGCCGGACGCCCAGACGGCCGGCACATGGCCGGCCCGGGCGCTCTCCACCACTCCGGTCACCGGGTCGAACCGCAGGAAGCTGCAGGTGGCGAAGAGGCCTTGGTCGACGGAGAGCAGCAGGTCGTTGGCGCGGCCCAGGATCTCGCCGGGGTCCGCCGTCGCGGTCGCGACGGCGCGCAGACCGATGCGGATCTGCCCCATCACGGCGGCCGCCTCGACGTCGTGCCCCTGCACGTCGCCGATGGAGAGCCCGAGCGAACCGTCCGGGAGCAGGAAGCCGTCGTACCAGTCGCCGCCGATGTCGAGACCGTTGCGGGCGGGGGCGTAGCGGGCGGCCACGCGCAGGCCCGGCACCGCGGGCAGGTCGGAGGGGAGCATGGACCGCTGGAGTGCCTCGGCGAGCTCGACACGGGCCTTCTGGCTCTCGGCGCTCTTGCGTGCCCGGTCCGTCAGCCTGTCGAGGGCGGTGAGCAGGTCGTCGGCGGAGGCCGACCGCGGATGACGTCGCCAGGTCATGGGCCTCTCCGCGCCACCTTGACCTCCTCCTGGCCCCGTCCCCTGATCCGCCCGCTCGGCCGGCCCGGCAGGGCTCCACAGCCCGCCCTCAGTGTATTTCCGCCCACTCCGTTCCGCCGCGCGGGCGGAAGGGGCGCCTGGGGGCGCCGGGGGCGGACGCACCACGGCG
>NZ_RDBP01000159.1 GCF_008042045.1 Streptomyces sp. T39 | reverse complement strand
ACGTCGGTGCGGGAGGGGTAGGCCTCGGTCGCGGTGTGGGAGTGGTAGATGATCACCGGCTCCTCGTCGTTGTCGTCGAGTTCGCGGTAGAGCTTCAGCAGATCCGCGGAGTCGAACTCGTAGAACGTGGGCGAGCGGGCGGCGTTGAGCATGGGGATGAACCGCTCGGGGCGGCCGGAACCCTCCGGTCCCGCGACGACGCCGCACGCCTCGTCGGGGTGGTCCGCACGGGCATGGGCGACGATCTGGTCGAACAGGGCGCGGGTGATGGTCAGCATGGGCGACAGAATAGGCAGACGGCCTCCGGATCAGGGATCCGGAGGCCGTCTGCCGAGACGGAGCGGGTGACGGGCCGGTCAGCGGCCGGCGTCCACCGGCTGCCGGACCCGCTCGGCGATGCGCGGGTCGCGCTTCTTGAGGACCGCCCAGCCGACGGCGAGGCACACGGCCCAGCCGGCCGCGACGTACAGGCAGACGCGCGCGTCCTTGTCGTACGCGATCATGCAGGTCACGCCGATGAGGAAGAGGAGCGCGACCCAGCTGAACAGGGCGCCGCCGGGGGCGGGGAAGGACGAGGCGCGCAGGCGCCCGGCGTCGACCGCCGCGCGGTAGCGGATGTGGCTGACGAGGATCATCATCCACGTCCAGATGCCGGCCGCGGTGGCGACGGAGGTGACGTAGAGGAACGCCTTCTCCGGGACGACGTAGTTGAGGACGACGCCGATGCCCATCAGGGCCACGGAGACCGCGATGCCGACGGCGGGGGT
>NZ_RDBP01000158.1 GCF_008042045.1 Streptomyces sp. T39 | reverse complement strand
GCTCTCAGGACGTGCCGGAGCCGTCCTGCTCGGATCCGGCGCCGAAGCCGGTCTCGTCCCCGTCCTCCGGGACCTCCTCGGCCGACGGCGAGGACGAGGGCGGGGACGACGGCTCCGTGGACGGCCCGGTCCCGGTGCCGGAGTCGCTGTCGGAGTCGGCCGAGGCCCCGTCCGACGGGTCCGCCCCCGTCTCCCCGCCGAGCTTCTCCAGGTCGACCACCTCGTCGGACGGGGGCGCCTGGACCCGTACCGGCTTGTCGAAGTCCGAGAACGCGACCGTGCCCGCGTCGTCCCCGCCGCCGTGCTGGTGAAGAAGGAGGGCCGCGAGACGACGACCGCGTACGTGACGAAGGAGGGCAGGCCCTACCTCCTGAAGGTCGTCAGGGCCGGCGGGGACACCGTCGACCTCGGCGTCCTTGCCGAGCGTCATGCCGGTGGGCTTCTCCCCGTCGTCGAGTTCGGAGAGCATGGCGTCGAGGTCGCACACGCCCCGCATGTCGTCGATGGCGCTCCCGGGCATCTTGATCCAGCGGTCCGTCATCAGCTCGACGACGCCGTCCCCGCCGCCGTCGGGGGACGCCGAGGCACGCTCGTCCATGGTGGCCCGCCAGAAGGCGCCGTCGCCCTTCAGATAGATCACGTCACTCAG
>NZ_RDBP01000157.1 GCF_008042045.1 Streptomyces sp. T39 | reverse complement strand
TTTCTGGAGCGCCGTCGAGGGCGAGGCGGACGGTTTCGCGGAGGTTGGTGTACCAGTAGTGGGCGTCGAGGCGGGTGGTGTCGAGGGGTTCGCCGGTGACGGTGGAGTGGAAGGGGATGTCGGCGGTGCGGGGTGTGATGGGGGCGAGCAGGTCGAGGAGTTCGTCCCGGATGGTTTCGACGTGGGCGGAGTGGGAGGCGTAGTCGACGGGGATGATGCGGGCGCGTACGCCGTCGTTGTGGCAGGTGGTCTGGAGTTCGCGGAGTGCTTCGGGGTCGCCGGAGACGACGGTGTTGGTGGGGCCGTTGACGGCGGCGAGGGAGAGGCGTCCGTCCCATGCCGCTATTTGTGCGCGGACGTCGTCGGCGGGGAGGGCGACGGACATCATGCCGCCGTGGCCGGCGAGGTGGCGGGCGATGGCCTGGCTGCGCAGGGCGGTGACGCGGGCTGCGTCGTCGAGGGTGAGGGCGCCGGCGACGGCGGCGGCGGCGATTTCGCCCTGGGAGTGGCCTATGACGGCGGCGGGGGTGATGCCGGCGGCGCGCCAGAGGTCGGCGAGGGCGATCATGACGGCCCACAGGGCGGGTTGGACGACGTCGACGCGGTCGAGGGACGGTGCGCCGTGGGTGCCGCGCAGGACGTCGGT
>NZ_RDBP01000156.1 GCF_008042045.1 Streptomyces sp. T39 | reverse complement strand
GCCCACCGGCCGGGGTCCAGCGGCGCCACCAGCCGGTCGAGCGCGTCGCTCTCGTCGCGCAGGTCGTCGAGTACGGCGGACGGGTCGGACACGGGCGCTCCTCGTGGGCACGGCGGGTCTGTGCCCTGGAGCATGGCAGCGGCCGAGAAAACAAGCAAGCATGCTTGCTTTGATTTTTTGGGGGGCTTGGCGAGCTGAGGTGGTCCGCCCCGTGCGGGGTTCGTTCGCCCCGGGCCGGCTGGTGGTCGCGCACCCCCGCTGCGCGCGGGTGTCCTSWGGCGCCGGRCGGGCTGTTGTGGTGCGGGGTTCGTTCGCCYCGTGCGGGCCGGTGGTYGCAGCACGGCCTGCGGCCGTGTCCTCAAGCGCCGGACGGGCTGYTGTGGTGCGGGGTTCGTCCGCCCCGTGCGGGCCGGTGGTCGCAGCACGGCCTGCGGCCGTGTCCTCAAGCGCCGGACGGGCTGGGGTTGCCCGGTGTGGGCCGGGTMCGTGTGTGTGCCGTTGGGGCGCTGCGGGGGTGTGTGCGGGCGAGGCTCGCCCGGGGTTGGCCCGTCCCTAGCGCAACGACGTTTTATCGCCCGCACACACCCCCTCCGCGCCCCTGTCGACGTGAGCGAACCGGCCCGTCCTGGCTGGGGGAGGAGTCTTCGACTGCGGGCCGTCGTGTGTATGTGTGTTGCGGCCGAAGGCCGCGCACGAGCCGGCCGAAGGCCGGTCATGGGCCCACCGGGGCGCAGACCGACAGTCCCCTCCACCACGGTGGACGGGGCCGCGGGTGGCTTGGGGGACGGGGCCGCGGGTGGCTTGGGGGAC
>NZ_RDBP01000155.1 GCF_008042045.1 Streptomyces sp. T39 | reverse complement strand
CGGGGTCGTGGGGAAGGTACGGCTCCCCCGGCCGGCCCGGCCAGGGGAGCCGTACCTTCCCCACGACCCCGTGTGCTTGCGGTCACGGTTCCCCACGGACGGACTCGTCACCAACGAGTACGCCTTCCGCAGGCCGCACGACCCCCGGGCCGTGACCCACCCCGACTGGGACGTGACCAGCGGATCGCTCTTCGCGCGCTGGACGTACGGCTGGACCGGCGTCCCCGACGACCGCTCGCCCGACGCCCGATCCGCCGAGGGCACCGGCTCGTGCGTCTTCCGCCTGGTCACGCGACGGCGGGACCTCGACGACGTCGCCGTCACCTTCCGGGCCCTGGTCGAACCCCCGGTCACCACCCCCGGCACCCCGGCACAGGACTGGGACGGCGCCCACCTGTGGCTGCGCTACCGCAGCCCCCAGGAGTTGTACGCGCTCAGCTGGCGCCGTCGCGACGGCGCGGTGGTGCTCAAGCGCAAGAGCCCCGGGGAGCCGGGAGGCGAGGGCGTCTACCGCACGCTGGCCGAAGCGCGGCACCCCGTGCCGTACGGTCGGTGGCACCGGGTCAGCGCCCTGGTGCGCACCGTCCGGGGCGGTGTGCTGATCCGTCTGGCCCTCGACGGCAGACCGGTGCTGCGGACGGTGGACACCGCACCGGGAGGGCTCGGCGGACCCGGGGGCGTCGGACTGCGCGGGGACAACACCTCCCTGGTCTTCGACCGGTTCACGGTGCGCCGGTCCCGGCTGCCCGGCCCCGGCCCGGCCTGAACGCCCCGGTCCCCCGCCGGGCCGGGGCCGGGCAGCCGGGAC
>NZ_RDBP01000154.1 GCF_008042045.1 Streptomyces sp. T39 | reverse complement strand
GCCCATCCCCCATCCCCCGCTCAACGGAAGCGAGTCAGCCATGCCCGCCGAGTTCCGCCCGCTCAATGTGGAAGGCGCCTTCGCCTTCACGCCCAAGGTGTTCCCCGACGAGCGGGGCCTGTTCGTGTCGCCCTACCAGGAGGAGGCGTTCGAGGAGGCGGTCGGGCACCGGCTGTTCCACGTCGCCCAGACCAACCACAGCCTCTCCAGCCGCGGCGTGGTGCGCGGCGTGCACTACACGACCACCCCGCCCGGGGTGGCCAAGTACGTCTACTGCCCCCGGGGCCGGGCGCTGGACATCATCGTCGACATCCGGGTGGGTTCCCCGACCTTCGGGCAGTGGGACGCCGTGGAGCTGGACCCGGCGTCGTTCAGGACCATGTACTTCCCGGTCGGCGTGGGGCACGCGTTCGTCGCCCTGGAGGACGACACCGTGATGTCCTACATGATCTCCGGCACCTACGTGGCCGAGCACGAGCTGGCGCTGTCGCCGCTCGACCCGGCACTCGGCCTGCCGATCCCGGACGACATCACCCCGCTGCTCTCCGAGCGCGACGGTGCCGCCCTCACCCTGGAGCAGGCCCGCGAGCAGGGGCTGCTGCCCGACTACGCCGAGAGCCGGCGGATCGAGGCCACGCTGCATGGCTGAGCTGCCCGCCTCCCCCGGGTGCCTCGCCGTGGTCGGCGCCACCGGCAGCGTCGGCGGCGCGGTGTGCCGGGCCGCGCAGGCGGCCGGGCGCGAGGTGCTCGGCATCGCCCGGACGCCCTCGGCCGGCGCGGCGGACGTGCCGCTGCTCGCCCTCGACGCGGCGACCGTGCGGCCGGGCGTGCTGGCCGAGGTGTTCCGCTCCCGCAACGTCACGGCCGTCGTCAACGCGGCCGGCGGCTGGGGCACGACCGCGGAGGAGATGGTGTCCGCGCATGTGCGCATCCCGGAGCGGATCGTGGCCGCCGCCGCGCTCCGCACGGCCGCCGGCGCCCCGCCGCTGCGCGTCGTGCACGTGGGATCCGTCCACGAGTACGGGCCGGTCGCCGAGGGGGCGTGGATCGACGAGTCGCTGACGCCCGATCCGCGGACCCCGTACGCCGCGACCAAGCTCGCCGGCTCCGAGGCGGTCCTGCGCGGCGACCGCGAGGGCAGTGTCCGGGGCCTGGTGCTGCGGGCCGTGAACGTCTGCGGCCCGGGCACCTCGCGTGCCAGCTTCCTCGGCACGGTCGCCGACCGGCTGCGCGCGACCGCCCCCGGGGAGCGGCTGGACCTGCGCATCGCGCCGGCCCGGCGCGACTACGTCGACGTCCGCGACCTCGCGCGGGCGGTGCTGCTCGCCGTGGACTCCCCGGTGTCGGGGCGCGCCGTCAACATCGGCCGCGGCGAGGCGGTCGCCGTCGGCGAACTGGTCGCCCTGCTCGCCGAGGCCAGCGGACTGCCGGACGGCACCGTCCGGGCGAGCGGCGGAACGGTCACCAGCAAGGGCGGGGACTGGACCCTCGCGGACATCTCGCTCGCCCAGGCCCTGCTGGGCTGGAGCCCGTCGATCGGGCTGCGGGCGTCGATGGCGGACATGTGGGAGAGCACCCGCCCCGCGGAGGCGATGGCCGAGTAGGCGTCCCTTCCCCTCCAGCTCGTCCGGCCCGGTGCCGCGTCGTCGACGCGGCACCGGGCCGCGGCGCGTCCACGACGACCGCTGCGGCGCCTCGCGGGGCAGGCGGGACGTCCGCAACACGCCTTAGGGGTGGGGCATTTCCTAGGGGTTGTCTGTGGGGGGTCGCTAAGTAAGCTCGGTTTTCGTCGGCGGATTGTCGCGCAGAACAAGGAAGTGGGGCCGCTGTGGAATTTCGCGTACTGGGCCCGCTGGAAGTCGTCGCGGACGGCCGCCGAATTGAGGTGACGGCACCCAGGCTTCAGCAGGTGCTGTCCCTTCTTGTGCTGCGCAGGAACACTTTCGTCAATGTCTCCGAATTGGTCGACGAACTCTGGCCCGACAATCCTCCGGTCAGCGCCGTGTCCACCGTGCAGACCTATGTCTACAAGATCCGCAAGCTGCTCGACCGGTACGGCGCGGGGCACATGCTGGAGGGCCGCCCGGGCGGCTACCAGCTGGGTGTCCCCGACGCGGCCGTCGACCTGCCCGCCTTCGAGGACGCGCTGGGCGAGGGGCGGGCCGTCCTGGAACAGGACGACGCCGCCGCGGCCTCCTCAATCCTCGCCCGCGGTCTCGCCCTGTGGCGGGGGGCGGCCCTGGCCGGTGTCGTCGCGGGCGAGCTGCTGTCCGCCTACGTCACCAGGATCGAGGAGGCCCGCTTCCTCGCCCTGGAACTGCGCATCGAGGCCGATCTGCGGCTCGGCCGGCATCTGGAGCTGCTGAGCGAGCTGAAGTCCCTCGTCGTGGCCCATCCGCTGCACGAACGCTTCCACGCCTGCCTGATGCTGACGCTGCATCATGCGGGGCGGCGCGGGGAGGCGCTCGGCGTCTACGCGGCACTGCGCCGCAGCATGTCCGACGAACTCGGCCTCGAACCGGGTGAGGACGTGCAGCGGCTGCACCAGGAGCTGCTGTCCACCGCGGTGTCGCTGGGACCGGTGGTCGGCTACCGGCCCGCCGAGCCCGCCGTGCGGCCGCCGGTGCCCGGCCCCGCGCGGGAGAACGGCGGACTCAGCGGCCGGCCCGCCCAGCTCCCGCACGACACACCGGACTTCACCGGGCGGTCCGCCGAACGCCGGCGCATCGCCGAGCTGCTCACGGCTCCCGTGGACAGCGATCACACCGCCACCCGGATGGCCGTCCTCACCGGACTGCCCGGCGCAGGCACCAGCGCGCTGGCCGTGCACGCAGCCCACCGCGTGCGGGCCGCCTTCCCCGACGGCCAGCTCTACGCCGAACTCGACGGCTCCGGCGCCCCGCAGGAGCCCGGCGACGTGCTCGCCGGGCTGCTGCGCTCGCTCGGGGTTCCCTCGGACCTGATTCCCGACGGCGTCGAGGAGCGCGGCAACCTCTTCCGGTCCGCGACGGCCGGCCGGCGCATCCTGCTCGTCCTCGACGACGCCGCGTCCGCGGAACAGGTACGGCCGCTGCTGCCCGGGGACCCGAGCTGCGCCGTGCTGATCACCAGCGGGCGCCGGCTGCACGGGCTGACGGGCGTGCCTCACCTGACCGTGGAGCCCCTGCGGCCGAGCGAGGGGCTCGCGTTCCTGGAGCGCACCCTGGGCACCGAGCGGGTGGCCGGCGAACCGGCCGCCGCGGCCCGCCTCGTGGAGCTGACCGGCGGGCTGCCGCTGGCGCTGCGCTGCGTCGCGGGGCGGCTGGCGACCCAGCCGGCCGTGCCGCTGCGGGCGGCCGCCGTCCGGCTGGCGGGCGCCGCGGACCTGATCGCGGAGTTCCGTTTCGGCGCCCTCGATGTGCGGTCGCGCTACGACGCGGGGTACCGGGGTCTCGGCCACGTCGAGCAGGGGGTCATCCGCCTGCTGGGGCGGCTGCCCCGGTCCGGGTTCAGCGCGGGCGCGGCGGCCGAGGTGCTGGGCGTGGAGGCGCGCACCGTGGAGCGCGCGCTGGAGACGCTCTTCGACCACCATCTGCTGCGTCTGCACAGTTGTGGCCCCGCCGGGGAGAGCCGGTACGCCTTCGCGGACGTCGTGCGGCGCTACGCCCACGCGCGTCCGGTGTTCCCGCGCCCCCGCCGCTCCGGCGGGGACAGACCGCCGCTGTCCGCACTGCCCACCGGCGATCTCGTGCCGGCGCGCGAGGGGGAGCCGGTGGCACACGGCGCGTCAGCGTACTTCGGCCGCCGCTCCGCACCCGACGCGGTCTGACCCGCCCCGCGCGCGCCGCAGGGCACCGGGGGCCGCCGCACGCGGGCGTCCCGCCCGGGCCGGCGTCACCCGGCCGCATCGCCCGGCCGCGCCCCGCGCGAAGGACCCGGGGAACACACCGACGCCCGCCCCCACCGCATCGCCCGGCCGCGCCCCSCGCGAAGGACCCGGGGACGCCGTGGGCCGCACCGCCCGCGGCGTCCCCGGGCACACGGGCCGCCGGCCGCCCAGGGCGGCCGGCGGTCGGTCCCGGGCCGCCCGTCACCAGTCCGTGACGGCAGCGCTCCCGGCGTTCCCGCCCTGGGGGGCGAACTCCTCGGCCACCTCCATCACATAGCGCCCGTACTCGGAGCCGGACATCCGCTCGCCGAGCCGGTGGCACTCCTGCGCGCCGATGAAGCCCATGCGCAGGGCGACCTCCTCGACGCAGGCGATGCGCACGCCCTGCCGCTCCTCCAGCATGCGCACGTACTGCCCCGCCTCCAGCAGCGACGCCGGGGTCCCGGTGTCCAGCCACGCGAAGCCGCGGCCGAGGTCCACCAGCCGGGCCCGGTCGCGCTCCAGGTAGTGACGGTTGACGTCGGTGATCTCCAGTTCCCCGCGCGGGGACGGCGAGAGGTTCTTGGCGATGTCCACCACCTCGTTGTCGTAGAAGTACAGGCCCGTGACGGCCCGGTTGGAGCGGGGCCGGGCGGGCTTCTCCTCCAGGGAGACCAGCCGGCCCCGCGCGTCGGTCTCGCCGATGCCGTACCGCTCCGGGTCGTTGACGGGGTAGCCGAAGAGCACGCACCCCTCGACGTCCTGGGCGTTGCCGTGCAGGACGTCGGAGAAGCCGGGGCCGTGGAAGATGTTGTCGCCCAGGATCAGGGCGACGGAGTCGTCGCCGACGTGCGAGGCCCCCACCCGGAACGCGTCGGCGATACCGCGCGGCGCGTCCTGCTCCGCGTAGCCGATGCTCAGTCCGAGCTCGGAGCCGTCGCCGAGGAGGCGTTCGAACTGCGGCAGGTCGTGGGGTGTGGAGATCAGCAGGATGTCCCTGATCCCCGCGAGCATCAGTGTGGACAGCGGGTAGTAGAGCATCGGCTTGTCGCCCACGGCCAGAAGCTGTTTCGACACGGCGAGCGTGGCCGGGTGGAGTCGTGTGCCGGTCCCGCCGGCCAGGATTATGCCCTTCATGCGCCGCAGCCTCCCCGAGGCCGCTGGACGCTCGGTCGCACCGCCTTCGAGTGAGCTGCGACGGCCCCGGGCGATCCTTTCTCCCGCACGCCCTGTGTCGCGGCTGCCTCCGTGAAGAAGCCGCACGAAACCTACGGGAGTTACCTGTGACCATGCACGTGTGGAGTTATCTGGAGGAGTACCGCACGGAGCGGGAGGACATCCTCGACGCCGTGGAGACGGTCTTCGAATCGGGCCAGCTGGTTCTCGGGAAGAGCGTCCGCGGCTTCGAGGAGGAGTTCGCCGCCTACCACGGCCTCCGTCACGCCGTGGGCGTGGACAACGGCACCAACGCCATCAAGCTCGGCCTCCAGGCGCTCGGCGTCGGCCCCGGCGACGAGGTGATCACGGTCTCCAACACGGCCGCGCCGACGGTGCTCGCCATCGACGGGGCCGGCGCGAAGCCGGTCTTCGTGGACGTGCGCCGTGAGGACTACCTGATGGACCTCACCCAGGTCGAGGCGGCCATCACCGAGCGGACCCGGTGTCTGCTGCCGGTGCACCTGTACGGGCAGGCCGTGGACATGGCGCCGCTCAGGGAGATCGCCGACCGCCACGGGCTGAAGATCCTGGAGGACTGCGCACAGGCCCACGGCGCACGGCACCACGGCAGCCTCACCGGCACCATGGGCGACGCGGCGGCCTTCTCGTTCTACCCCACGAAGGTGCTCGGCGCCTACGGCGACGGCGGCGCGACCGTCACGAACGACGACGAGGTCGACGAGAACCTGCGCCGGCTGCGCTACTACGGCATGGAGAAGGTCTACTACGTCACCCAGACCCCGGGGCACAACAGCCGCCTGGACGAGGTGCAGGCCGAGATCCTGCGGCGCAAGCTGAAGCGTCTCGACCAGTACGTGGCCGGGCGCCAGGCGGTCGCCGCGCGGTACGCCGAGGGCCTGGGCGACACCGAGCTGGTCCTGCCGGAGCTCGCCGCCGGGAACACCCACGTGTACTACGTGTACGTGGTCCGGCACCCGCGCCGTGACGCGATCATCGAGGCGCTCAAGGAGTACGGCATCTCGCTGAACATCAGCTACCCGTGGCCCGTGCACACCATGACGGGCTTCGAGCACCTCGGCTACGGCAAGGGATCCCTGCCGGTCACCGAGGAACTGGCCGGTGAGATCTTCTCGCTGCCGATGTACCCGGCGCTGGAGGCCGAGGCGCAGGAGAAGGTCATCTCCGCGGTGCGTGAGGTCCTCGCGTCGGTGTGACCCGAACCCGGCGGCCCGCACACGACCCTGCGGGCCGCACGGCGGCGTGGAGCAGCGGCCCGGACGCCCCCCGTGGGCCGTCCGGGCCGCTGCCGTGCGTGCGGCGTGCCCGGTTCAGACGGTGACCAGGCAGCCGGTCAGGCATGCCGTCAGGCTGCGTGCCTGCACGTTCACATAGGAGCTGTGGCGCAGCAGGGCGGTGAGCTGCCCCAGGGAGACCCAGCGGAAGTCCGGGTCGTCCGCGGGGACGTCCACGTCCGACTCGACGATCAGGTAGCGGTTGAGCGCGTGGTGGAAGCGCCCGCCCTCCTCCGACAGCAGCGTGTCGTAGCGGATGCGTCCGGGCGCGGCCCGCAGCACCTCGTCCAGGAAGGCGGGCGGCTCGGCGGCGATCAGGCCGTAGTTCTCCGGTGTGCACTGCACCGTGGGGCCGAGTTCGGTCACGTCCACGAATCCGGGTTCGGTGCGCTGGCGCACCAGGGCGTGCAGCACACCGTCGAACTCCCGTACCAGGAAGGCGATGACGCCGATGCCGTGGGGGCGGATCATCGGCTGCGTCCAACGGCGCACCTCCCTGCCGACGGCGGTCACCTCGACGCCGATGACGTCGAAGAAGCCGCCGCTCTCGTGTGCGATCAGGCCCTCCGCGCGACGCCAGCCGCGCACCCGGTCGAGGGGGACGCGCCGGGTGGTCAGCTGGGTCCTGCTGCGCGCGTCGGTGATCCAGCTCAGCGTGGCCGCCGTGTCCGGGCCGTCCCCGGTGCCGTGGGCCAGGGAACGGGCCACGGACGCGCGGAAGTCCGCCGCGTGCGCCGATCGTCCGGTGCCCGCGTAGTCGTCCTCGGCGCCGGCACCGGAGGCGGGCAGGCACGACAGCACCGTGCGGGTGTCCATGTTGACCATGTCCTCCTCGGCGAGGAGGCGGTAGAGCTGACCGAGCGTCAGCCAGCAGAACCCGTCGAGCTCCTCGACGTCGCCGGTGACCTCCACGATCATGTTGCGGTTGCGCTTGCGGTAGAACCACGAGCCCTGTTCGGACTGGCGGACGTCGGCCAGGACCCGGTGCGGGGCGGTGTCCTGGAAGTACGTCAGGTACGGGACGGCGCTGCCGCCGTGCACCCGGGTGAAGTTGCTGCGGGTGGCCTGCACGGTGGGCGATATCTGCACGCCGTTGGCATTCCCCGGCTCGGCCTTCGCCTGCATCAGGCAGTGCAGCACTCCGTCGAACTCCTTGACCAGGATGCCGAGGATGCCGGTCTCGGGCTGGTCGATGATGGGCTGCTGCCAGTTCGGCACGAGCCCGTCCGGGCTGTGGACGTCCAGGCCCTGCACGGAGAAGAACTTGCCCGACTCGTGGCGGATGTCGCCGGTGCCGGCGTCCTGCACCCAGCCTCTCAGGCGGTCCAGGGGGATGCGCTCGGCACGGGCGCTGGTGCCGACGCCGCGCCACCAGTCGTGGAACTGACCGAGGTCGGTGAACCGGCTCCCGGTGGCGCTCAGCGACGCGGCGATCCGTTCGGTCATCCGCGGGACGTCCAGGGCGATGGCCTGACCCGGCATCGGTCTCTCCTCGTGTCGGTGGCGCGCCGCCGGCAGCGGCGCCGGGCCAGCGTGGCGCGCGGCGATGGCAGCGCGGACGCGGCGGATCGGGGCCGGTTCGAGCGGTCGTGGACGGTTCTGCGACCGCTCTGCGAGGGATGCGCGACCGGGCACGGCGGGCCGCTGGGGGTGCCCTTGTGCCGGGTGGGCTAGGGGGAGGTAAGGGTAGGTCCGGGCC
>NZ_RDBP01000153.1 GCF_008042045.1 Streptomyces sp. T39 | reverse complement strand
CGTCAGCTGTTGCGCCGACGGAGTCGACCCGGCTTCCGTGCAGGCGGGAACGCTCTCCGGGGACCTGCACTGGGTTGACTCGGAGGCGAGCGCCGCGGACGTCCTGGAGATCATGGAGAGCAACCACATCAAGCGCCTGCCGGTGATCGACGTCCAGGGCGGTCACCGCCTGGTCGGCATGATCACGGAGGCGAACGTCGCCAAGAACCTCAGCGACGCGCAGATCGCCGAATTCGCGACCCGGATCTACGCGGAGGCGTAGCGGGGCCGGGCAGGCGGAAGCGTCACACGCCGGCGTGCGCACCGGGGACCGCAAGGGCCCGGTGCGCACGCCGCGGCGTGTCGCGCGTCATGCCCGCACCAGCCGGTTGGCCAGCGTGGACATCGTGTAGGTGCCGATGCCCATGACCACCTCCAGCGCGTTCCGTTCGGTGAAACCGTGTTCCAGGAAGGCACGGATCCGCTCGTCCTCGACGGCTCCGGCCGTGCGCAGCACGTCCAGCACGAACGAACGCACCGCCTCCAGGCGCGGATCGGGGAGCGTGCGCTGCCCGCGGAGGGCGTCCACGAGGTCCCCGTCGGCGCCGAGCCCGCGGAGTGCGGCGGTGTGCATGTCGATGCAGACGAGGCAGCCGTTGCGGA
>NZ_RDBP01000152.1 GCF_008042045.1 Streptomyces sp. T39 | reverse complement strand
GCCGGCGCGCAGCCCGGCCCGGTCCACCAGCCCGTAGTAGGCGGTCGCGTACGCCACGGGCACGGACGCCGCCTCGGTGAACGACCATGCGTCGGGGATCCGGGCGAGGAGCCCCGCGTGGGCGACGGCCACCGGACCGAAGGAGTCCATCACGATGCCGAAGACCCGGTCGCCGGGCGCGAGGTCCGTGACGTCCGCCCCGGTCTCCAGCACCACGCCGGCCGCCTCGGCGCCCAGGGGCGCCTCCTGCGGGTAGAGGCCGAGCGCGATCAGCACGTCGCGGAAGTTCACGCCCGCCGCACGGACCGACAGCCGCACCTCGCCGGGGGCGAGCGGACGGCGGGCGTCACCGGGGGCGACCTGCACGCCGTCCAGGGAGCCCTTGCGGGCGACGGCCAGCCGCCACGCGTCGTCGGCGACGGCCGGAGCCGCGCCCAGGCGCGGTGCGAACAGCTCGCCCTCCCGCACGGCGAGCTGCGGCTCGCCGGTCTCCAGGAGCGCGCCCCAGTCCGGCTCGTCGCCGGACAGGTCGGCCTCGGGTATCAGGTCGAGGTCGGGGTCACGGTGGACGTCGACCAGGAGGATGCGGTCCGGGTGCTCGGACTGGGCGCTGCGCAGCAGACCCCACACGGCGGC
>NZ_RDBP01000151.1 GCF_008042045.1 Streptomyces sp. T39 | reverse complement strand
TCGCTCACCTGCACAAGTCCTTCGGCTTCATGGGCATGCGCGACGGACTCGACTGGATCGTCATAGGGGAAGGCGTCACGGGCATCTCCCAGGGCAAGGTCTACTACGACATCGAGCGGCAGGTGCGAGAGGCGTACGGCGACCTCGTCGTCCAACCCACCATCCGCGACGACGTGAAGGTCCCCGAGTCGTACTCGGCCTCCCTCCCGGTCACGCTCTACAACCCCAAGGCCGAGGCCGCCACCGCATACGTCAAGGTCGGCAAGGCGATGAAGCTCTACGACTGACGTGTCTTTACGCCGTAAAGAACCCGGCCCGCGCACGACGCGGGCCGGGTTCTTTACGGCGTAAAGAGCGGCGCGGACGGCAGCCCTAAGTCCTTGCTCCTCCACCAGGTTCGGATTGCCCGTATCAGGCTCCCGAGGGGCGACCCGGCGATACCGTGGTGAAAGACACCAGTGAAGACCCCAGGAGTTGCCGATGAGCGAGCAGCCGGCCCTCGTGCCCGACCGCCAGCCCCTCGACGAGCAGGCCGCCGCCTCGGCCCGTGCGTACGCGGCCGACCAGCGCGCGAAGGTCGACGTCCTCGCCTCGGTGCTGGAGGACATCGCCGCCCACGGCTACCCGTCCCCGGAG
>NZ_RDBP01000150.1 GCF_008042045.1 Streptomyces sp. T39 | reverse complement strand
GGCGCGCAGCCCGGCCCGGTCCACCAGCCCGTAGTAGGCGGTCGCGTACGCCACGGGCACGGACGCCGCCTCGGTGAACGACCATGCGTCGGGGATCCGGGCGAGGAGCCCCGCGTGGGCGACGGCCACCGGACCGAAGGAGTCCATCACGATGCCGAAGACCCGGTCGCCGGGCGCGAGGTCCGTGACGTCCGCCCCGGTCTCCAGCACCACGCCGGCCGCCTCGGCGCCCAGGGGCGCCTCCTGCGGGTAGAGGCCGAGCGCGATCAGCACGTCGCGGAAGTTCACGCCCGCCGTCCGCTCGCCCCCGGCGAGGTGCGGCTGTCGGTCCGTGCGGCGGGCGTCACCGGGGGCGACCTGCACGCCGTCCAGGGAGCCCTTGCGGGCGACGGCCAGCCGCCACGCGTCGTCGGCGACGGCCGGAGCCGCGCCCAGGCGCGGTGCGAACAGCTCGCCCTCCCGCACGGCGAGCTGCGGCTCGCCGGTCTCCAGGAGCGCGCCCCAGTCCGGCTCGTCGCCGGACAGGTCGGCCTCGGGTATCAGGTCGAGGTCGGGGTCACGGTGGACGTCGACCAGGAGGATGCGGTCCGGGTGCTCGGACTGGGCGCTGCGCAGCAGACCCCACACGGCGGCGGC
>NZ_RDBP01000015.1 GCF_008042045.1 Streptomyces sp. T39 | reverse complement strand
GCCGGAGGTAGGCGATCGCCTGGGCCCGGGCCGCGCTCGTCTCGGCGAACATCAGCACCGGGTGCATCGAGCGCCCCCGCAGGAAGGAGACCACTCCGCTGACGACCCGGCCGAAGAAGGGGTCGGCGAACACCCGGGCCGCGAAGGCGTCCTGCTCCTCCTCGGAGGCGTCGCCCGCCCCGCCCCGGCGGCTCGTCCGGGAGAGCGCTCTATGCCTCTGGCCGGGCAGAACGTTAGGGTGCGCACATGAACAGACAGGTCCCGACGCTGGAGGACGTCGCACGGGAGGCCGGTGTCTCACGGGCGACCGTCTCCCGGGTCATCAACGGGATCCGCAACGTCGATCCGCACATCCAGGACTCCGTGCGCCAGGCCATCGCGCGCACCGGGTACGCCCCGAACCGGGCCGCGCGGTCCCTGGTCACCCGGCGCGCCGAGACGATCGCACTGATCGTCTCCGGGGCGGGCGACGCCTCCGAGGAGGAGCAGGACGCCTTCGCGGCCCGGGTGTTCGCCGACCCCTTCTTCGGCCGGGTCGTCAGCGGAGTGGTCTCCTTCCTGCGGGGGCGCTCGATGCACCCGGTGCTGATGTTCGCCGAGACGAGCGCGGCCCGGGCCCAGGCGATCGCCTACCTCCGGCAGGGCAGCGCCGACGGAGCGCTCGTGGTGTCCACCCATGCCGACGATCCGCTGCCGCGGATGCTGGCCGAGGAGCACCTGCCCGCCGTCCTGTTCGCCCGGCCCGCCCACCCGGTCCCGCTGAGCTACGTCGACCTCGCCCACCGGGACGGCGCCCGCCTCGCGGCCGACCACCTCCTCGACCGGGGCTGCCGCCGGGTCGCCACGGTCTGCGGCCCGCAGGACGTCCCCGCGGGACAGGAGCGCCTCGCCGGGTTCCGGGAGGCGCTCGCCCGCCGCGGGCATCCGTACGTGCCCGTCGCGGAAGGCGGCTTCACCCTGGACAGCGGTGCCGCCGCGATGATCCGGCTGCTGGACGAGCACCCCGGCATCGACGGCGTGTTCGCCGCCAACGACCTGATGGCACAAGGGGTGTTCCAGGTGCTGCGCGAGCGGGGGCTGCGGGTCCCCGAGGACGTGGCGGTGGTCGGCTTCGACGACTCCAGTGCCGCCGCCGTGTGCCGGCCGCCGCTGACGACCGTGCGGCAGCCGGTGGAACGGATGGCCTCCGCCATGGCGGGGCTGCTGGACGAGCACATCCGCGGCGTGCGGACCGAGCCCACCTCGCTCGTCTTCGACCCCGAACTGATCGTGCGCGCCTCGGCCTGACGGGCCGCCCCCGCACGGCCGGTGTCTCGCGCCCGCCGCTCCCGCGTGCCCGGGCGCAAGGGGAGCCGGGGCCCGCCCGGCCCCGGAGGACGGGGACGGGGCGGGCCCCGGCGTACCGGTCCCCCGGATCGGCGTACCGGGGGACCGGCCGATCGGGGCGGCCGGTGGTGCTCGTCGAGCGCCGCCGGCGTGCGGCGCGGTCCCGACGTCGCGCGAGGTGCATGGCGCTCGCCCGGCTCGGAGCCCCGCCGGGTCCCCCGGCCGGGTCCGGAGAGCGCTCTCCGAGCCTCTCGCCGGGGATGCCGCCTGTCAATGCATCCGGCGTCACCTTCTGGAGAACCATCGGCGGAGGAGCCCTGGAGGTGCCGGAACATCGCGCCGGACGGGCCCTGGAGGACCCGGTCGTCCGTCGGGCCGAGCCGGCTCTCCCTCCAGGACCCGGTCCTCGCCCGGACCGCAACGATCCCGCCACCGGAACCGCCACGGTCCGGCCGCGGACCGGGTCCTTCGGCCGGACCGTGGCGGTTCCGGTGGCGCGCTGTGCGGTCGGTCCTCGTGCGGCGGCAGGGGCCGCACCCCCGCGGGGGGCCGCGGCCCCAGGAGGGAGCCGGACGTCCCTTCCCGCCCGAAGCGCCTCCGCCGTGCCGTCCCGCCTGCTACATCTCGTAGACCTGACCGGTCTGGGCGCCCTCGACGGAGCGGACGTACGCCTCGGTGACCTCCGCGAGCGGGACGGGCTTCATGCCCGGGAAGGAGCTCCCGTAGTCCCCGAGACTCTCGGTGAACACCGTCGGGCTGACCGCGTTGACGCGCCGCGGTGCGATCTCGACGGCGGCGGCCCGCACGAACGCCTCCAGCGCCCCGTTCGCCATCGAGGCGGCGCTGCCGGTGAGGATGGGCACCCGCGCCAGGACGCCGGTGATCAGGGTGAACGACCCCCGCTCCGCGACATGGTCCAGGCCCTGGCGCACCAGCTCGATCTGCCCCAGCACCTTGCCCCGGAAGGCGTCGGTGAAGTCGTCCGGAGTCAGTTCGGCGAACGGCCGGTACGGCACCGACCCGGCGGCGCAGACCACCGCGTCCACCGGTCCCGCCTCCGCGTACAGGGCGGTGATCTGGGCGGGGTCGGTGATGTCGCAGCGCAGGTGGCCGTCGCGGCGTGCCACCGTCAGCACCTCGTGCCCGCGGCCGGACAGTGACTCGTGCACGGCCGAGCCCAGGGTGCCCGAGCCGCCGATCAGGAGAATCCTCATGGCCCCGACGCTACGGCGGGTCCGTCCCGGCGGGGAAATGCCTTCCCGCACGCATTTATGCTCGGGAGTCATGAATGTGGAGCTGCGGCATCTGCGGGCGCTCGCCGCGATCGGCGACGAGGGAACGGTGACCGGAGCGGCCGCCGTTCTGCACGTCGGCCAGCCCGCGCTCTCGCGCACCCTGGAGCAGTTGGAGAGCCGGCTCGGCGTGCGTCTGGTGGAACGCACCACCCGCACCCTGCGCCTCACCGACGCGGGCCGCCGCCTGCACGAGCGCGCTCACCGGATCCTCGCCGACCTCGACGACGCGCTGCTCGACGCCACCCGGGGAGCACGGCCGCTGCGCATCGGCTTTCCCTGGGCCGCCCTCGGCGACCGCACCGTGCCGCTGCTGCGCACCTGGCGCGAGGAGAACCCCGGCAGCCCGGTGCGCGCCCACCGCGGCGACGACCCCGAGGCCGCGCTGCGCCGCGGCGAGATCGACGCGGCCCTGCTGCGCACCCGCCCGGCGCCGGACGCCCGACTCGTCGTGGAGGAGCTGTACACCGAACGCCGTGTGCTCGCGGCCGCGGTCGACGACCCGCTCGCCGTCAGGGGGTCGGCCGGCCTGGGCGACCTGTCCGGCCGGTCCGTCGCCGTGTGCGCCACCGCCGCGACGACGGACGGGCTCTGGCCGTCCGCCGGGCCGCGGACGTTCCAGGTGGCCAACACGGACGAGTGGCTCACCGTGATCGCCACCGGTGAGGCCCTCGGCGTGACCGCCGAGGCCACCGCCCAGAGTCACCCCCACCCGGGCGTGCGCTACCTGCCCCTGCCGGACGCGCCGCCGCTCACCGTCCGCCTGGTCCGTCCACGGGTCCCCACACACCCGGCCACCCTCGCCTTCCTCGCCCACCTGCGCCGGATGACGGGACGTCAGGGCGGCTGAGGCGGCCGGCCGCGGCCGCGGCGACCCGGCGGGTCGGCACGGCACTCCGGCCGCACCGGCCCCGAGCCGCTGCGGCGCCGCACCGGCCCCGCACGGGCACCGCGCCCGCTCCGGCACCGCGCCCGCTCCGGCGCCGGGCCCGCTCCGGCGCCGGGCCCGGCGCCGGAGCGGCCAGGTCCGTTCGACCGGACCCGAGCGCTCCGGCCCGCCGGGGCACCCGGACGGGAGGCCCTACTGTTCGCGCACGCCCCACGGCGAGCCGTACGCGGTCAGCAGGTCGAGGAAGGGGCGCGGGGCGAAGGCCTCGGGGCCGAGCACCCCGGCGCCCGCCCAGGTGCCGTCCGCCATCAGCTCCAGCGCCACGACGGGGTTGACCGCCGTCTGCCAGACGACCGCCTGACAGCCGTACTCCGCCATGGACCAGGCGTTGTCGACGACATGGTGGAGGTACACCTCGCGCGGCGCGCCGTCCTTCGTCCCCTTGACCCAGGTGCCCGCGCAGGTCTTCCCGTGCATCCGGTCGCCCAGCGCCGCCGGGTCCGGCAGACATGCGGCCACCACGTCGCGCGGGGACACCCGGACCTGCTGTCCGTCCTCCGCGGTGACGGTGACCGGCCGGGTGCTGTCGAGGCCGACCCGGTGCAGGACGCGCAGCGTGTCGATGAACTCCCGGCCGAGCCCGTACTTGAAGGTGACCCGGTCCGCGCCCACCCACCGCGGGATCAGCAGCACCTCCTCGTGCTCGACGTTGACGCACTCCACCGGCCCGATCCCGCCGGGGAAGTCGAACACCTCCGGCTCGCTGAACGGGGGAGTGGTGAACCATCCGCGGTCCTTCTCGTACACCACCGGCGGGTTGAGGCACTCCTCGATCGTCGTCCAGATGTTGAACGACGGCGCGAAGTCGTAGCCCTCCACCGTGAGGTCGGCGCCGTCGCGCACACCGATCTCCTCGATGGTGTCGAAGAGTTCGTCCGCCGCGTACCGGGCGAAGACGTCCGACAGACCGGGCTCCACGCCGATGCCGACGAGCGCCAGCCGGCCCGCCTCCTCCCATGCGGGGGCCAGGGCGAACTGCTCGTCCCCGAGCTTGACCCCGGTCCGCTCGTGGGGCAGCTCCGCATGAGGGCGCGACAACGACATCGCCATGTCCAGGTAGTGCGCGCCGGCCGCGAGCGCGGCACGGAACAGCGGCATCACGAAACGCGGGTCGGTGGCGTTCACCAGCACGTCGCAGCCCTCGTCGCGCAGCAGCGCGGTGACGGCGTCCTCGTCGGAGGCGTCGACGCGGGCCGCGGCGAACCGCTCCGCCGGGCCGGATCCGGCGAGCGCCGCCACGGCGGCCTCCGCGCGGGGCAGTGCGTAGTCGGCGACCACCATCCGCTCGAAGAAGCCGCGCCGCGCGGCGATTCGGGTGATTGCGGTGCCGACTCCGCCGGCGCCGATCAGCAGGATACGCATATCAGGTCCTTTCCCTGCACAACGGTCTTCGCCCGGGCTGCACCGATCCAACGCGCCGCGTGCGGTTATGGTCAATGGCGTTGGCATAAGCGTCGCCGACGGCGGACGGCACCGCGGCCGACACGCCGCGCCCGGCCCTCGGGCACACGGCCGGCACAGCAGGAGCGGGGGCGGCGAGGCATCCGCCCCCGCGGGAGAAGGGGCCTCCGCCCTCGCAGGAAAGGAGCACAGGTGCCCAAGAAGGTGGTCGCCGAGGGGGACCGCAGGCGGCGGCGCCCGACGAAGGCGGGAGCGGTGCTGTCGGAACGGCTGATCGTGCTTACCGCCCTGCGCATGCTCCGTGAGCACGGCGGGGAGGGGCTCACCGCGCGACGGCTCGGACTGGCCCTGGGAGCCGATCCCAGCGCCCTCTACCGGTACTTCCGGGGCATGGACGACCTCACCCTGGCGATCGGCGACGAGCTGATCGGCCGGGCGCTGGCGGGCTGGTCGCGCACCGGCGACTGGCGGGCAGACCTGCGCGGGCTGGGCCTGCGCATCCACGCCGCCTACCTCGACCACCCCCAGGCCGCCGTGCTCACGGCCAGCCGTGTCTCGGGCCGCGCACACGAGATCGCGGCCGACGAGGCGATCCTCGACGTGCTGCACCGGGCGGGCTTCGACGTCGGCACGGCCGTGGGCGTCTACCACTGCTTCATCGACCAGGCCCTCGCCTTCGCCGCCCTCGACGCGGCGGCCCTCGCCCTGCCCGAGGCGGCCCGGACGGCCGACGAGGCCGTGTGGCAGGCCACCTACGCCACGCTCCCGCCCGAGACCCACCCCCGGATCGCGCGCGCCGCACCGCGACTGATCGCCGAGATGAACACCAGCGCGTATCCGGCCGCCCTCGACATGCTCATCGAGAGCGCCGCCGCCCGCCTGGATACCTGACCGACCGGGACCGAGCGCCCACCCTCCGGAACACCCCTGTGCCGGGAGGGAACCGGGCGGCACACTGGGGCTCATGGGACAGACGGAGCAGGTGCCGCGGGACGGCCGGACGGACGCGGAGCGGCGGACGGCCGCCCTGCTCGCCGCGGCGGGAGCACCGGACGCGGACGCCGCCGGCTGCGTGCCGCTCACCGGCGGCACCTACAACACGGTGGTCCGCGCCCAGCTCCCGGACGGGCGCCGATGGGTCGTCAAGATCCCGCCCCCGCCCGGCACCCCGGGCCTCGGCTACGAGAAGGACCTGCTGCGCGCCGAGTCGGAGTTCTGCTCCCGTGCGGCGGAGCTCGGGGACGTCCCCGTGCCGCGCCTCGTGCACGCCGCCTTCGGCCCGTCGGACCCCGGCGGGCCCGGCATGGTGACGACGCACTGCCCCGGCACCGTCTGGCACGAGTGCGCCGGCACGATGGACGAGACGGAGCGTCGCCGCCTGCGCCGGCTGCTGGGGCAGCACGTCGCCCGTCTGCACACGGTCACCGGCCCCGGCTACGGCTACCCGGGCGGAGCCCTCGGACCGCTCGCGCCGACCTGGGGCGAGGCGTTCACCGCCATGACGGACGCCCTGCTCGCCGACGCGGAACACCACCTGCCCGAACCACCGCTGCCGCTCGCCCTGATCCGGCGGCGGTTCGCCGGCGCGCGGTACGCCCTCGACGACGTCACCCGTCCCGCCCTCGTCCACTTCGACCTGTGGCAGGGCAACCTGCTCCTGGACGGACCGCCGGGCCGCCGGGTCCTCAGCGGCATCATCGACGGTGAACGCATGTTCTGGGGCGACCCGGTCGCCGACTTCGTGTCGCTCGCCCTGTTCGAGGACATCGAGGACGACCGCGACTTCCTGGCCGGCTACGCCCCGGGCGGGGGCCGGGCCGGACTCGACGACCGGGCCCGGCTGCGCCTCGCCCTGTACCGCGCCTACCTGTACCTGATCATGCTCGTCGAGGCGGGCCCGCGCGGGTACGGCGCGGAGCAGCGCGCCTGGCTGCGCGACACCGTGGCGCCCCGGTTCACCGCCGCTCTCGCCGACGTGGCGGACCGGACCCGCTGACGGAAACCGCGCCACGCGGGGCGGGACGACGGGATAGCGTCGGATCCGGGCCCGGGCGACCGGCCCGGACAGCACGGCGACACACCTTGGGGAGTGCGATGACCGACGATGCCGATCTGCGCCATCTGCGGCGCTGCGTGGAACTGGCGGCCGAGGCGGTGGACGCCGGTGACGAGCCGTTCGGCTCCGTCCTGGTCGCCGGCGACGGCACGGTCCTGGCGGAGGACCGCAACCGGGAGACGTCGCTGGCCGACCAGACACGTCATCCCGAATTCGCCCTGGCCCGCTGGGCGGCGGCCAACATGACGGCCGAACAGCGGCGCGCCGCGACCGTGTACACCTCCGGGGAGCACTGCCCGATGTGTGCCGCCGCCCATGGCTGGGTCGGCCTCGGCCGCATCGTCTACGTCGTCTCGTCCGAGCAACTCGGTTCATGGCTGGCCGAGCTGGGCGTCTCCGCTTCGCCCGTGCGGCCCTTCCCGGTGTCCGAGATCGTGCCCGGCCTCCCGGTGGAGGGCCCGGTCCCCGAACTGGCGGGCGACGTCCACGACCTCCACGTCCGCTTCCGCCGCGCCCGCGCGGAGGGCTGACCGACAGGCGGCCGGTGGGCGCTCCCTCCGGCAACGGGGGCGCGCCGCAGGGCCCTTGCGCGCCGTGCCCGGGACGCGACCCGTCCCGGGCACGGTCGCGTCCGGCGCGGAAAACCGGTGTCGCGCCCCTCGGCAGGCCTCGTACACTCGGCTCGCGCGCCGCACACCGTGTGCCGGCGCAGTCGGCGAACGCCCCGACGGACTGCTGTGGACAGCGGCTTCCGGCGGGCGGGGCCGACGACCGACAGAGGGGAGCCCGGCCGTGCGTGAGAACACCGCCGTCGCCGTTCCCCGGTCCCGGTTCGACGTGATCCCGGTGTCTTCGGACTCCCGGTGCCGGCTGCGCGGCCGCCACCGGACGCCCGTGACGAACGCCTGACCCCGCGCTCCCCGCACGCCCGCGGATCCGCCGCCCCCGAGCGGCTCGGTCACCGAGCCCTCCCACGCCGCGGCCCGCGGGCCGCGGCGACGCGCCACGGGGGAATCCACGGGGCATCCGCCCGCCCGTGACCCGTTCGTCCCGCCATCGCGCCGTCCCCCTCTCCGTCACACCGTGAAAGGCCACGGCCGTGCGCATCAACCTTCCCCAGCCGTCCGCCGTTTCGACGACCACCGTCCGCAACCTGGGCATCCTCGCCCATGTCGACGCCGGCAAGACCACCGTCACCGAGCGGATCCTCTACCTCACCGGTGCCACCCACAAGCGCGGCGAGGTCCACGACGGCACCACCGTCACCGACTTCGACCCGCAGGAACGCGACCGGGGCATCACGATCTTCGCCGCGGCCGTCAGCTGCCTGTGGGACGGACACCGGATCAACCTCATCGACACGCCCGGCCACGTGGACTTCGCCGACGAGGTGGAGCGCTCCCTGCGCGTCCTCGACGGCGCGGTCGCGGTGTTCGACGCCGTCGCCGGGGTGGAGCCGCAGAGCGAGTCGGTGTGGCGCCAGGCGGACCGCCACGGCGTGCCCCGGATCGCGTTCGTCAACAAGCTCGACCGCGCCGGCGCCGACCTCGACACCGCCGTGGCCTCGATCCGCGACCGGCTGCACACCGTGCCCCTGGTGGTCCAGCTGCCCATCGGGCGGGAGGACGGGTTCACCGGGGTGGTCGACCTGGTCCGGATGCGCGCCCTGGTGTGGGACGGCGACACGTGCACCGAGGGACCGGTGCCCGGCGAACTGCTGGAGGAGGCGCGGCGGCGCAGGCGGGCGCTGGAGGAGAGCGTGGCGGAGCTGCACGCCGTGGCACTCGACGAGTACTGCGCCGGGGCATCCCTCCGCGAGGAGACGCTCGAAGCGGCACTGCGCGAGATCACCCTCGGCGGCGAGGGCGTCGTCGTGCTGTGCGGATCGGCCTACCGCAACCGCGGTGTCGAGCCGTTGCTGCGGGCCGTCGTGGCGTACCTGCCCTCGCCGCGGGACGTCCCGCCGGTCAGCGGGACGCACGCCGGCACGGAGCAGCGGCGTCCGGCGGAACCGGACGCCCCGTTCGCGGGCCTGGTGTTCAAGGTGAACTCCACCTCCACCGGCCGGCTGACGTACGTGCGGGTGTACTCGGGAACGCTGGGGAAGGGGGACACCGTGCTGGACGCGGGCGCGCGCCGCACCGAGCGGATCGGACGGATCCTGCGCGTGCAGGCGGACCGGCACGCGGAGGTGGACCGGGCGGTCGCCGGGGAGATCGTCGCCGTGGTGGGGCTGAAGGCCGCACGGGCGGGGGCCACGCTGTGCGCCCCGTCGGCGCCGCTCGTCCTCGAACCGCCCACCGTCGCCGCTCCGGTCGTGTCGGTCGCCGTGGAGGCCCGCACCGCGCTCGACGCGGACCGGCTGGCGACCGCGCTGGCCCGGCTGGTGGAGGAGGACCCGTCGCTGACGGTGCGGACCGATCCCGAGACCGGTCAGACGGTGCTCTCCGGCATGGGGGAACTGCATCTGGAGGTCGCGGTGGAGAAGATCCGCAGGGCCCACTCCCTCGAGGTCGGCGTCGGCCGGCCGCAGGTCGCCTACCGGGAGACCGTCGTCCGCGGGGTGGCCGGCCTGGTGTACCGGCACGTCAAACAGGACGGCGGCGCGGGGCAGTTCGCCCATGTCGTCATCGACGTGGCGCCGCTGGACGGCGCCGGGGAGGAGGAGTTCGTGTTCGAGTCCGCCGTCGTCGGCGGCCGGGTGCCCAGGGAGTACGTCCGCGCGGTCGAGGCGGGCTGCCGTGACGCCCTCGCCGAGGGTCCCCTCGGCGGGCATCCGGTCACCGGGTTGCGGGTCACGCTGACCGACGGCGCGACCCATCCGAAGGACTCGTCGGAGATGGCGTTCAGGACCGCCGCCAGGTTCGCCCTGCGCGACGCCCTGCGGGCCTGCGCGACGAGCCTGCTGGAACCGGTGGTCGAGCTGACCGCCACGGTGCCCGACGACGCGGTCGGCGGGGTGCTGGGCGACCTGGCCGCCCGGCGCGGCCGGGTCACGGGCCAGACCGCCCGGGCGGGCACCGCCGTGATCACGGCGACGGTGCCGCTGGCCGAGCTGTTCGGCTACGCGTCCCGGCTGCGCAGCCGTACGCAGGGCCGTGGCACCTTCACGACCCGCCCCACCGGCTACGCGCCGGTCCCGGCGGCAGTCTCCGGCGCGCTGCCGGCCGCCGGATAGTGCTCCTCGACGGCTCCGCCGCCACGCGGCGGAGCCGTCCCGGCACCGCCCCGGTCCCTCCGGGGCGGTGTTGGTTTTCTGCCCGTTTTCCGCCCGGTTCTGTTTACTTCCCTTCGGATGCCGCGTAGCCTCGGTGAAAACCACATGAACGGTCATGGGAACGGATGTAAAACCACATGTTCGCAGCGGAGCGTCAGCAGGAGATCCTGCGACTGGCCCGGGACGGCGGCCGGGTGGACGTGCTCTCCCTCGCCGAGGAGTTCCAGGTCACGGCCGAGACGGTACGGCGGGACCTGAAGGCCCTCGACCGCGCGGGCCTCGTCCGCCGCGTCCACGGCGGCGCCATCCCGGCCGGCCACCTCGAACCCGATCTCGCGGAGCGGGACACCGTCGCACCCGACGAGAAGGACGGCATCGCGCGGGCCGCGCTCGCCGAACTGCCCGGCGAAGGGAGCGTGATCCTCGACGCCGGCACCACCTCCGCACGGCTCGCCGCCGCGTTCCCGGTCGACTCCCGGCTCACCGTGGTCACCCACGCGCTCCCCATCGCCGCCCGCCTCGCCGACCACCCCGGCATCGCCCTCCACCTCGTCGGCGGCCGGGTCAGACACCGGACCAGGGCCGCGGTCGACGCCTGGGCGCTGCGCGCCTACGGCGAGATCACGGCGGACGTCGTCTTCCTCGCCACCAACGGTTTCGCCCTCGACGGCGGGCTGACCACGCCCGACCTGGCCGAGGCGGCGGTCAAGAGGGCCGCCGTCGACGCGGCCCGCAGGGTCGTCCTGCTCGCCGACTCCGCCAAATTCGGCCGGCAGCACTTCGCCCGCTTCGGCGACCTCCGGGACGTCGACCTGCTGATCACGGACACACGACTCGGCGACGACGACGCCCGCGCCATCGAGGCACAGGGCCCGGAGGTGATCCGCGCATGATCCTCACCCTCACCCCCAACCCCAGCCTGGACCGCACCTACGAACTGCCCGCCCTGCGGCGGGGCGCCGTGCTGCGCGCCGGCCGGGACCGGGTCGACCCCGGCGGCAAGGGCGTCAACGTCTCCCGAGCCGTCGCCGCGGCCGGCTGCCGCACCGTCGCCGTGGTCCCCCTGGGCGGCCCCGAGGGCGCCCTGCTCGCCCGTCTCCTCGGTGAGCACGGCATCGAGGCCGCGGGAGTGCCCGTCGCGGGCTCCACCCGCGTCAACATCTCCCTCGTCGAGCCGGACGGCACCCTCACCAAGATCAACGCGCCGGGACCCGAGATCACCCGCGCCGAGGCGGCGGCCCTGCTGGAGAGCGTCGGCACCCACGCCGCCTACGCCGACTGGATCGCCTGCTGCGGCAGTCTGCCCCTCGGCCTGGCGCCCGAGTGGTACGCGGAGCTGGTCGGCGGTATCCACCGCACCGGCGGCCGCGTCGCGCTCGACACCTCGGGCACCGCCCTCACCGCCGCGCTGCCGCAGCGGCCCGACGTGATCAAGCCCAACGCGGACGAGCTGTCCCAGGCCGTCGGCCGGCCGCTCGCCACCGTCGGCGACGCCGCCAAGGCGGCGGAGGAGCTGCGCGACCTCGGCGCCCGGGCCGTCCTCGCGAGCCTCGGGGCGGACGGGCAGCTGCTGGTCGACACCACGGGCACCTGGTTCGGACACGCCCCGGCCCGCGTCGTGCGGAGCGACGTGGGCGCCGGCGACGCGTCGCTCGCAGGCTTCCTCGCGGCCGGCGGCGGCGGACCGCGTGCCCTCGCCGCCGCGGTCGCCCACGGGACGGCGGCCGTGCAGCTGCCGGGCAGCGTCATGCCGTCCCCGTCCGACCTCGACCCCGCGGCGGTCACCGTGACCGCCGACGTGCCGCTGGACCGCCCGCTGGGGGAGCCCGCCCGATGAGCCCGCGCCCCCCGGCCTCGACCCCGACGCCCGGCACCCCGCTCGTACGGGCACCGCACCACCATCCCACCGCCGCCGCCGAGGCGGACCGCCCGCAAGGAGCCGCGTGATGAGCGAGCTGATCACCCCGGACCTGGTCGACACCGCTCTGACCGCCGAGACCAAGCAGGCCGCCGCCCGGTCCCTCGCCGAGCGGATGGTCGCCGCCGGACGCGTCACCGACCTCGACGGCTTCCTCGCCGACGTCGCCGCGCGCGAGGCGCAGATGCCCACCGGACTCGACGGCGGCATCGGCATCCCGCACTGCCGCAGCGCACACGTCACCGCCCCGACGCTCGCCTTCGGCCGCAGCGCGCAGGGCATCGACTTCGGCGCACCCGACGGGCCGGCCGACCTGATCTTCCTCATCGCGGCACCGTCCGGCGCGGACGACGCGCACCTGACGATCCTGTCGGCCCTCGCCCGCCGCCTGATGGACACCGACTTCACCACCGCCCTCCGCACGGCCTCCGACCCGGCCACCGCCGCCTCCCTCATCCGCGGCGACACCCCGGCACCCCCGGCCCCCACCACCGGATCCGATGCCTCACGGGGTGCCGCGGCCGCTCCGGAGGCCGGCCCGCAGGGCGAGCCGGCCGCGGCCCGGGCGGGCGCGGAGCGCGGGGGCGACGCCGCCGGCGCGCGGCCCGCTGACGCGCCCGCTCCGGACGCGGCGCCCGGCGCGGCTGCCGCCGGTACCGGCGAGGCCACCGTGAGCGGCCCCGCGCCCGGCGTGCCGCCCGCYGACGCGCCCGCGCCGGAGGGGGCCGGGAGCGCAGGTGCCGCGGGCGTGGGCACGCACGCCGCAGGCGGCGCCCCCGTTCCTCCCGCTCCGGTTCCCGGCGTGCCGCCCGCCGACGCGCCCGCGCCGGAGGGGGCSGGGAGCGCAGGTGCCGCGGGCGTGGGCACGCACGCCGCAGGCGGCGCCCCCGTTCCTCCCGCTCCGGTTCCCGGCCCGCCGGCTGGACGAGCCCCGCCCCCTCCGCATACCCCTCCGGCGGGGACTGGGCCGAGCTCTACCTGGAGCCGCTCGCCGACGTCCTCGGCGACCGTGTCCGTTTCGGCGCCCGGGTCACCGGCGTCTCGCGGGCCGGGCGGGACCGGATCGTGGACACCGACCGGGGGCGGCAGCCGTTCGTCGTGCACGTCTCCCACGCCGACGGCCGGGAGGAGCGCGTCTTCGCGCGCGCCGTGGTCGACGCCTCCGGCACCTGGGCCACCCCCGGCCCGGCCGGCGGCAGCGGACTGCCCGCGCTCGGCGAGAAGGCCGCCGCGGACCGGATCACCTACCGTGTCCCGGACCTGAAGGACCCCGCCGTCCGCGCCCGGTACGCCGGCAGGCGGACCGCCGTCATCGGGTCGGGCGCCTCCGCTTTCACCGCGCTCGCCGGCCTCGCCGACCTCGCCACGTCCGGCGACGGCACCGGTACGAAGGGCGTGTGGATCCTGCGCCGGGGCATCTCCGGCTCCACCTTCGGTGGCGGCGAAGCCGACCAGCTCCCCGCCCGCGGCGCTCTCGGCCTCGCCGCGAAGGCCGCCGTCGACAGCGGCCGCGCGGACGCGGTCACCGGCTTCCGCACCGAGGCGATCGAGCGCGACAGCGACGGCCGGCTGATCCTGGTCGGCGAGGACGGCCGCCGCCTGGACGCGGTCGACGAGGTGATCGTCCTGACCGGCTTCCGCCCCGACCTGTCCTTCCTCGACGAGCTGCGCCTGGGCCTGGACGAGCGCCTCCAGGCGCCCGTCGCCCTGGCACCGCTGATCGACCCCAACCAGCACTCCTGCGGCACCGTCTACCCCCACGGTCACCGCGAGCTCTCCCACCCCGAAGCCGGCGTGTACCTGGTCGGCATGAAGTCCTACGGCCGCGCCCCGACCTTCCTCGCGATGACCGGCTACGAGCAGGTCCGCTCCGTCGCCGCCGCGATCGCCGGCGACCTCGCCGCCGCCGACCGCGTCGAACTGACCCTCCCCGAGACCGGCGTCTGCGGCGGCGCCGGCCTCTACGAGCAGCCCGCCACCGGCGACCAGCCCGTCCCCGGCGTCGAGGCCGACGGCGGCGGCTGCTGCGCCGCTCCCACCACCCTCTCCGTCGGTGCCCCGGCACCGTCCGGTGGCTGCTGACCGTCCCACCCCCGACCGCAGGAGGACCACGATGTCCCGCATACAGCTCGCTCTGCGTGTCCCCGACCTGGCAGCATCCGTCGCCTTCTACACCGAGCTGTTCGGCACCGAGCCGGCCAAGCTGCGCGACGGCTACGCCAACTTCGCCGTCGCCGAGCCCCCGCTCAAGCTCGTCCTCGTCCAGGGCACGGCCGAGGACGACACCCGCCTGGACCATCTCGGTGTGGAAGTGGCCGACAGCGAGGCCGTCCACGCCGCCGCCACCCGGCTGAGCCGGGCCAGCCTCGCCACGACGGAGGAGAACGACACCCGCTGCTGCTACGCCCTCCAGGACAAGGTCTGGGTCCACGGGCCGGGCCGCGAACCCTGGGAGGTGTACGTCGTCAAGGCCGACGCGGACACCCTGGCCAAGCAGGCCGGCAGCACCTGCTGCGCCGCCCCGGCCCACGAGACCGAGGTGCCCGAGCCGGCCGCCGCGGGCGGCTGCTGCTGATCCGCCCCGGGCGTGCATCCGCCGACGGCCGTCGGCGGATGCACGCCGCGGTGTCGGCGGATGAGGTCACCACGACGAGGTGGTCGCCGCCGGTTGGTGCTTCTCGTCGCATGGTCCGGCCAGGGCGGGTATCACTCGCTTATGAGCCAAGAACAAAACGGTAGAAATCGTGCACCCCGCTCCGCGGGGGAGTCGGGGCCGCCGGACACCCCGACCGACCTGGGGAAGAAGTCCTGGGGCGCGGTCCTGAAGCGCACCCTCAAGGAGTTCAAGCGGGACGAGCTGACCGACCGGGCCGCAGGTCTCACCTACTACGCCATTCTGGCGCTCTTCCCCGCCCTCCTGGTGCTGATCTCCCTTCTGGGCATCGCGGGAGAGTCGACCACCCAGACGGTGCTCGACAACATCCAGAAACTGGCGCCCGGCGCGGCACGGGATGTGCTGACCAACGCGGTGACGCAGTTGCAGGGCAGTGCCGGTGTCGGCTCCGTCCTCGCGATCGTCGGTCTGCTGGGTGCCCTGTGGTCCGCGTCCGGCTATGTGGCGGCGTTCATCCGCGCCTCGAACGCGGTCTACGACCTGCCCGAGGGCAGACCGGTCTGGAAGGTGCTGCCGGTGCGGGTCGGCCTGACCCTGCTTCTGCTGGTCCTGGCCTGCGCCACCGCGCTGATCGTGGTGCTCACCGGCGGGTTGGCCCGTCAGCTGGGCACCACCTTGGGGGTCGGTGACACCGCGCTGACCGTGTGGTCGATCGCGAAATGGCCGGTGCTGGTGCTGCTGGTCGCGCTGATGCTGGCGATTCTGTACTGGGCCGCGCCCAACGCCAAGGGCCGCGGCTTCAAATTCGTGACGCTGGGAAGCCTGCTCGCTTTGCTCATCTGGCTGATCGCGTCGGCCGGCTTCGCCCTCTACGTGGCCAACTTCGCCTCCTACAACAAGACCTACGGCACGCTGGCCGGCGTGATCATCTTCCTCGTCTGGCTGTGGATCACCAACCTCGCCATCCTGCTCGGCCTCGAATTCGACGCGGAGATGGACCGCGAGCGGGCCATCGTCGCCGGTCACCCGCCGCGGGAGGAGCCGTACGTGGAGCCCCGGGACACCCGCAAGTGGGACGAGGAGGACCGGCGGGCCATGGGTGACACCGGCCCCACGGACCCCGAGGACCGGCGGGCCGCGGGTGACAGCGGCCCGACGGATCCCGAGGGCCGGCGCGACAGCTGACCGAGATGCCGGCTCGCCGTGGACTGCGCCGTACGCCGTCGGCGTCCGCACGGGCAGGGGGCACTCGAGGTCGTGAGGGTGGCGCTCGGCCCCGACCCGGCGGGTGTCGCACCGATCCGCCCCCGGCACCCGGGGGCGGCGTCGACCGGCCGTCGCCGGCGCGGTCACGGCCGCCGGCACGTGTCGTGTGACCCGTCGCCGGCGCGGTCGCGGGCGGCCGGCGCGCCCATGTACGCGTCGAGGACCCCGCTCTCCCGTCGCGCCGGGACCACCGCCGAGGCGAACGGCGCCTGAACGACCCCCGCCCATACGAGGGTCCGAGCCCCGGCCGCGCTCTCCGCAGGTCGCCTGCGGCAGTTCGCGGCCTCCCGGGCGGCAGCCGCCTGTGGGGCCGGCCCGTCACGGCCCGCTGTGTACCTGCGGCCGGGGTCGGTACTCGGATCGGGGCCGGTGAACGCGGTGCCCCAGGGGGCGGCGCCGCGAGGCATGGCCTCGCGAGGCCATGTGCCACGACAAGCGCTCCGGGCGGTACCTCCTCGCCCTGTCGATCCCCGGGCCGATGAGCGGCGTCGCGCCGCCGCCCCCCACCCCTGCCGGCCGCCCGTCGTCCCGCCCTCAGCGGGCGCGGGCGGCCGGCAGGGGTGCGCCCGGGCGGGAGTCGACGCTCACCGCCGGCGGCGCGCCCACAGGTCACCGCGGGGGAGCGGCAGCGGCTCACGGCAGGGGAGTGGCAGCGGCGCGGGCCAGGCGCCCCTCGTGCGGCGCGGCCGCCGGCCGCAGCGCGTACCCGGCGGGCGTGCCGCCCGCGATCCACCCTGTTCACCGTGCCGGCCCGCGCCGCGCCGCCCGTGGTCCCTTGCTCCCGTCGCGTGAGCGAGATGCCCATTCCCCTTAAGTCAAGCCGCAAGAAAAGTCGTGTCAGGGTTATTGACCGTGCCCGAGAGGGCGGGCATGGTTCCGGAGAGCGCTCTCCCATGCGCTCTCTCGCTTCAAGGAGACTCCCTTATGTCAACATTCGGCATGCCTCTGGCGGCCTCACCACCAGCCCGCGGGCGCGTACGGCGCGGGCTCGCGGGCGCCGTCGTCACCGCGCTGGCCGCCACGCTCCTGGCGGTGGTTCCGTCGACCTCGGCACAGGCGGCTCCGGTGCTGCTGTCGCAGGGCAAGCCCGTCACGGCTTCGAGCCAGGAGCACTACGGGACCCCGGCCGCCGACGCGGTCGACGGGAACACGGGAACCCGCTGGTCGAGCGCCGCGTCCGACGGTCAGTGGCTGCAGGTGGACCTGGGCAGCTCCACCGCGCTCAGCCAGGTCGTGCTGCGGTGGGAGACGGCCTACGCCAAGGCGTACCGGATCGAACTGTCGACGGACGGCACCACCTGGTCGACGGCCTACTCGACGGCGAACGGCGCGGGCGGCACCGAGACCGTCCCGATATCCGGCACCGCCCGGTACGTGCGCATGCAGGGTGTGACGCGGGCGACGGGATACGGCTACTCGCTCTGGGAGTTCCAGGTGTTCGGCGGAGGGGGCAACGACGGTCCGGTTCTGCCGGGCGGCGGCGACCTGGGACCCAACGTCCACGTCATCGACCCGTCGACCCCGAACATCCAGGGCAAGCTGGACCAGGTCTTCCAGGAGCAGGAGTCGGCGCAGTTCGGTTCCGGCCGGCACGCCTTCCTCTTCAAGCCGGGCACGTACAACGGCCTCAACGCCCAGATCGGCTTCTACACCCAGATCGCCGGCCTCGGCCTGCGCCCCGGCGACACCACCATCAACGGTGACGTGACCGTCGACGCGGGCTGGTTCAACGGCAACGCCACGCAGAACTTCTGGCGCGGTGCCGAGGGCCTGACCCTCAACCCGGTCAGCGGCACCAACCGCTGGGCCGTGTCGCAGGCGTCCTCCTTCCGCCGTATGCACGTGAAGGGCGGGCTCAACCTCGCCCCCAACGGCTACGGCTGGGCCAGCGGCGGCTACATCGCCGACTCCAAGGTCGACGGCCAGATCGGCAACTACTCCCAGCAGCAGTGGTACACCCGGGACAGCGCCATCGGCGGCTGGTCCAACAGCGTCTGGAACCAGACCTTCTCGGGCGTCCAGGGCGCACCGGCCACCTCCTTCCCCGAGCCCCGGTACACCACGCTCGACACCACCCCGATCTCCCGCGAGAAGCCCTACCTCTACCTGGACGGCAGCGAGTACAAGGTGTTCGCGCCCGCCAAGCGCGTGAACGCCCGCGGCACCAGCTGGGCCAACGGCACCCCGCAGGGCGAGTCCATCCCGCTCAGCCAGTTCTACGTGGTCAAGCCGGGCGCCACGGCCGCCACCATCAACCGGGCGGTGGCCCAGGGCCTGCACCTGCTGTTCACCCCGGGCGTCTACCACGTCGACCAGACCATCGACATCAACCGGGCGAACACCATCGTGCTCGGACTCGGCCTGGCCACGATCATCCCGGACAACGGCATCACCGCGATGAAGGTCGCCGACGTCGACGGCGTCCGGCTCGCCGGCTTCCTGATCGACGCCGGCCCGGTCAACTCCCCGACCCTGCTGGAGCTCGGACCGCAGAACTCCGGCGCGGACCACGCGGCCAACCCCACCACCGTGCAGGACGTGTACATCCGCATCGGCGGAGCCGGCGCGGGCAAGGCCACCACCAGCATGGTCGTCAACAGCGACGACGTCATCGTCGACCACACCTGGGTGTGGCGCGCCGACCACGGCGAGGGCTGGGGCTGGGAGACCAACCGCGCCGACTACGGCGTGCGGGTCAACGGCGACGACGTGCTCGCCACCGGTCTGTTCGTCGAGCACTTCAACAAGTACGACGTCGAGTGGTACGGGGAGCGCGGTCGCACGATCTTCTACCAGAACGAGAAGGCGTACGACGCCCCCAACCAGGCCGCCATCCAGAACGGCACGACGAAGGGGTACGCCGCCTACCGGGTCGACGACTCGGTGAACACCCACGAGGCGTGGGGACTGGGCAGCTACTGCAACTACAACGTGGACCCGACCATCGTCCAGGACCACGGCTTCAAGGCACCCGTCAAGCCGGGCGTGAAGTTCCACAGCCTCCTGGTGGTGTCCCTCGGCGGAATGGGCCACTACAACCACGTGATCAACGACACCGGGGCGTCCACCATCCCCGCCGGCACCTCGACCGTGCCGTCCACCGTCGTCTCGTTCCCCTGAGACACCGTCGCCTCACCGTCCTGCGGCGGTGAGGGCTTCGACTCCCTTCCGGGCCGGGTGATCACGACCCCGCGCCCCGGCCCGGAAGGGCTCGCACGACAAGACCGTGCATCCCCCTCCACACGAACCGCCGCGCGCGAACCGGCCCGACGGTCCGGCACCGCGCGCCCGGCGTCATGAATCAGCCAGGAGCACACGTGTCCAGTCCCCCTTCCGCCTTCCCTCGTTCCCGTCGACGCGACGGTCTGTCCCTCGTGACACTGGGCGCCCTGCTGGCGTCCTCACTGACCCTGAGTCTGGCCCCGCAGGCACAGGCCGCGGAGACGCTGCTCTCCCAGGGCAGGACGGCCACCGCCTCGTCGACCGAGGGCGCCGCCTTCGGCGCGGCCGCCGCGGTCGACGGCAACCTGACCGGTACCCGCTGGGCGAGCCAGTGGACGGACGCCCAGTGGATCCAGGTCGACCTCGGCGCGAGCAAGGACCTGAGCCGCGTCGTCCTGKCCTGGGAGGGCGCCTACGGCAAGAACTACGAGATCCAGGCCTCCGACAACGGCACCGACTGGCGGACCCTGAGGACCGTCACCGGTGGCGACGGCGGCACGGACGACCTCGCCGTCTCCGGCTCGGGCCGGTACGTGCGCATGCAGGGCCTCGCACGCTCCTCCGGCTACGGCTACTCCCTCTGGGAGTTCCAGGTCTACGGCTCCGACGGCGTGACCAACCCTCCGCCGGGCGGCGCGGTCAGGGTGACCGGCTCGCAGGGCAACTGGCAGCTGACCGTCGGCGGGCAGCCGTACACCGTGAAGGGCCTCACCTGGGGCCCGGCGATGGCCGACGCCCCCCGGTACATGCCGGACCTGAAGTCCATGGGCGTCAACACCGTCCGGACGTGGGGGACGGACGCCTCCAGCAAGCCGCTGCTCGACGCAGCTGCCGCCCAGGGCCTCAAGGTGATGAACGGCTTCTGGCTCCAGCCCGGTGGCGGCCCCGGATCCGGCGGCTGCGTCAACTACGTCACCGACACGACGTACAAGAACACCATGCTCACCGAGTTCGCCAAATGGGTCGACGTCTACAAGTCCCACCCGGCCACGCTCATGTGGAACGTCGGCAACGAGTCCGTCCTCGGCCTGCAGAACTGCTACAGCGGCACCGAACTCGAGGCCCAGCGCAACGCGTACACGTCGTTCGTCAACGACGTCGCCAAGAAGATCCACTCGATCGACCCCGACCACCCGGTGACCTCCACGGACGCCTGGACCGGAGCCTGGCCCTACTACAAGCGCAACGCCCCGGACCTCGACCTGTACTCGATGAACGCCTACGGCGACATCTGCGGCGTGCGCCAGGACTGGATCGAGGGCGGGTACGACAAGCCGTACATCATCACCGAGACGGGCAACGCCGGCGAGTGGGAGGTGCCCGACGACGTCAACGGCATCCCCGACGAGCCCACCGACGTCCAGAAGGCCGAGGGCTACACCAGGGCCTGGGGCTGCATCACCGGGCACCAGGGCGTGGCCCTGGGCGCGACGATGTTCCACTACGGTCTCGAGCACGACTTCGGCGGCGTCTGGTTCAACCTCCTCCCGGACGGACTGAAGCGCCTGTCGTACTACGCGGTGAAGAAGGCGTACGCCGGCTCCACCACGGGCGACAACACCCCGCCCGTCATCACCAACATGACCGTCAGCACGCCCACGGCGGCTCCGGCCGGGCGTGAGTTCACGGTCCGCGCCGACATCCGTGACCCCGACGGCGACCCGATCACCCCCAAGATCTACCTGAGCGGCAACTACGCCAACGGCGACAAGCGCCTGGTGGACGCGCAGTGGCGCTCCCTGGGCAACAACACCTTCGCGGTCACCGCGCCCGAGAAGCTCGGGGTCTGGAAGGTCTACATCCAGGCCGAGGACGGCCGCGGCAACGCCGGCATCGAGACGAAGTCCGTCAAGGTCGTCGCCCCGCCCGTCACCGGCACCAACATCGCCCTGAACAGGCCCACCACCGCCTCCTCCGCCCAGGCCTCCTACGGCGACTGCCCCTGCCCCGCGTCCAACGCCACCGACGGCAACACCGGCACCCGCTGGGCCAGCGACTGGAGCGACCCGCAGTGGATCCAGGTCGACCTCGGCTCGGCCAAGCCCATCCGCACCCTGCAGCTCGTCTGGGACCCCGCCTACGCGAAGTCCTACGAAGTGCGGGTCTCCGACGACGGGAACACCTGGCGGACCGTCCACACCACCACCACGGGCAACGGAGACATCGACACCGTCGACGTGACGGCCACCGCCCGCCACGTCCGACTCCAGCTGACGGCCCGGGGCACCGGGTGGGGCTACTCCCTCCACGAGTTCGGCGTCTACAGCTGACGCACCGCCTTCCATGAACGGGGGTGGCGGGGCGCCCGGCAGGACCCCGCCACCCCTGCACCACCGCACGAGACGAAAGCCGTCCACCACGCCAGTCGCGTGGCCCTTCACGGACACGCGAAACCGCCCCCCATGGGCAGGAGATCCCCATGAGATCGAGTCCGAAGCGGCTCCCCGCACTCCTCCTCGGTACGGCCCTCATCGCCGGCGTCCTCGGCATCGGCACCATCGCCTCCGCCGCGGACACGGAGAAGGCGTCCCCGTCCGCCGTCGCCGCGGCCGGGGCCCACAGCGGACACACCATGGCCGTGTCCACCCAGGCCTCGGGCGACGACCCCGACGGCGACGGCTACATTCCGGCCGTCCCCCAGGTCACCGGTGTGACACCGTCCACGGCCACCCCGCCCCCGGCCTACCACCACGAGTTCCAGGCCGGCTGCGCCGTCACCCACACCGCGCCGGACGACCCGATCGTCTACCCGGGCCAGTTCGGCAAGTCCCACGACCACACGTTCATGGGCAACAGATCCACCGACGCCGCCAGCACCACCGGATCGCTCTACGGAGGGAGCACCACCTGCAAGGCGCCCGCGGACGCCTCCGCGTACTGGATGCCCTCGCTGTACAAGGGCGATCAGAAGATCCTGCCCGTGGGTCCGCAGGTCATCTACTACAAGGCGGGCGTCACCGACTACCGGAGCGTGCGGCCCTTCCCCAAGGGGCTGCGGTTCGTGGTCGGCAACCCGATGCAGAGCGCCCAGGAGTTCCGTGCGCACAAGGGGTTCGTCGAGGGCTGGGAATGCGGTGAGAGCTTCTTCAACACCGACTTCCCGGCGAGCTGTCCGAACCGGCCCGACGTCCAGCTCAACCTGCGCATGCAGGCGCCCAGCTGCTGGAACGGCCTGTACCTCGACACCCCCGACCACAAGAGCCACATGGCCTACCCGGTCGTGAAGCCCGGCACCAACGACAACATGTGCCCGGCCTCCCACCCGGTGGCCCTGCCGATGATCGAGTTCAAGATGGCATGGCCGGTCAACGGCGACATGAGCCAGGTCCGACTGGCCAGCGGCCGCGGCTACTCCTTCCACTACGACTTCTTCAACGCGTGGGAGGAGCGCACCCTCAAGGCCCTGGTCGACCACTGCATCGTCGGCGGCCTGCAGTGCGACACACGGGGCTTCGACCTGTACCGCCCCGAACGCGGCACCGTGCTGAACGAAGAGCACCGCCTGCCCTGACCGGGCCGGCGGATCCGCCGAAGCCCGGCCGCCCCCGCTCACCCCGGGGGCGGCCGGGCCCTCGGCGTGCCTGCCCTCGGGACCGCGCACGGCCTCGCGCGGGAAGCTCATGGGTGGTGCGCCCGGCGGGACTCACGGAAGGGGAGTGGCCGGTGATCGCGACGGGCCGGGTGGCGGGCAGCCGACGGCGCGGTGAACGAGGCGGGGCCCCCGAGGACGTGCTCGCCGGACCGGCGGGCCCGGGCGGACGGGCGGAACCGCTCACGCGGGTCCCACTCCGCCCTACTGTGCCGCCCGTTCGCGCAGCGAGGTCTTCCACGCCGGTGCCGTCTGCTCGATCTCCACGGTGTCCCGGCGGCCTCCCTGGGCGAAGAAGTCGGCGAGCGGCAGGATCGCGGCGCCGACCGTGACGGCGTCCGGCCCGAGTGTGCCGAGCTCGACGCGTACGTGGGAGGCGGGGTAGGACAGCGCGTAGAGGGTGGCGTACTGCGTGACGCTGTCGAGGAACCGGGCGCCGAGCTGGAGGCCCGCCCATCCTCCGACGAGGATCCGCTCGGGCTGGAAGAGGTTGATCAGATCGGCGAATCCGGCGCCCAGGTACTCGGCGGTCTCCTCCAGGACGGCCAGCGCCGTCGTGTCCGCCTCCACCCCGGCAACGGGCGGGTAGGCGGCCGCGAGAAGCGCGGTCAGGGCCGTCTCCTCGTCCGCGTCGGCCGGCGGGCGCCCGCCGGCCTCCCGCCAGCGCTCCAGCAGCGCTTCCGCCCCGGCGTACGCTTCCAGGCAGCCCTGGGCGCCGCAGCGGCAGCGGCGTCCCCGGACCCGGACCTTCAGATGCCCCCACTCGACGGCCCGTCCCGAGCGCAGGTCGTCGCTGACGACGCACGCGCCGACGCCGGAGCCGAAGAGCACGACGACGGCGTTGCTCGCCCCCCGTCCGGCGCCGAACCACATCTCGGCCTGACCGAGGGTCTTGGCGCCGTTGTCGATGAAGTACGGCACCGACTGCGGCAGGTGCACGGACTCGCGCAACAGGCGTTCCAGGGGCACGGCGTCCCAGCTGATCGTCTGCCCGTGCACCACCGCGCCGTCCTCCGGCGTCCTGGCGACGATGCCGGGCACTCCCACGCCCACGCCCAGCAGCTGCCCGGGGTCGACACCCGCCTGCCGGACGACCTCCTCGATGCCGTCACGCACGTGCGCGACCACGACGGTGACGTCGTAACGGTCCTCTCTGCGCGGGCCGTTGGCGGCGAGAGGCCGCTCCACGCGGGCCAGTTCGGTGAGGGCCAGGTCGAAGAGCTCGATCCGGACCCTCGTCTCCCCGATGTCGACGCCGATCATGTAGGCGCTGTCCTGGCGGATGCGCAGGAGCGTGCGGGGCCGGCCGCCGGCGGAGTCCACACTGCCGGCCTCCTCCACCAGCCCGTCGGTCACCAGTTCCGCCACGACGTTGCTGACGGAACCCGAGCTGAGGCCCGTGACCGGACCGAGTGAGAAGCGGCTCAGGGGCCCGTCGAAATACAACCGTTGCAAAACCGCTGTGCGGTTCTCCCTCCGCAGGTCACGCACGGTACGACCGCTGTGCACTCTCACCGGACACCCTCTTCCGTAGGTCCTACGCGCAACATACCCCTGCGGCACCTCTTGACGCGACCTTCTCCCGAGGTTTAACTCACATCCTAAATTAAGTCGAGAGGCCGGTAGGGGCCTCCTGCGGGACGCAGCTTCCCCGCCTCCTCCGGCTTTCACCCTCCCCTGATAGGACTCGAGGACCCATGCGCAGAATCAGAACCGCAGCCGTCGGTGCCGTCACCCTGTCCCTCGTCCTCACGGCGGCTGCCTGCGGCGGCGGTTCCACTGGTGGATCGGGGTCCAACGAGCAGCCCAAGACCCTCACCTACTGGGCGTCCAACCAGGGCGCCAGCATCGAGGTCGACAAGAAGGTCCTCCAGCCCGAACTCGACAAGTTCGAGAAGGAGACCGGCATCAAGGTGAAGCTGGAGGTCGTGCCCTGGGCCGACCTGCTCAACCGGATCCTCACCGCCACCACGTCCGGCCAGGGCCCCGACGTCCTCAACATCGGCAACACCTGGAGCGCCTCGCTGCAGTCCACCGGCGCGCTGCTGCCCTGGGACGCGAAGAACTTCGAGGCCATCGGCGGCAAGGACCGCTTCGTCGAATCCGCCCTCGGCTCCACCGGCGTCCAGGCGCAGGAACCGGCCGCCGTCCCGCTCTACTCCATGGCGTACGCGCTCTACTACAACAAGAAGATGTTCCAGGACGCCGGCGTCGAGAAGCCGCCGGCCACCTGGGACGAGCTGGTCGCCACCGGCAAGAAGCTGACGAAGGACGGCAAGGCCGCCATCGGCGTCGAGGGGTCCAACCTCTCGAACAACATCCACCAGGTCTTCGTCCTCGGCAAGCAGCACGGCGCCGACTTCTTCACCCCCGACGGCAAGGCCGACTTCACCGACGACAACGCGGTGGCCGCCGTCAAGCAGTACGTCGACCTCATGGCCGCCCACAAGATCGTGGCCCCCGGCAACGCCGAATACGCCCAGAACCAGTCCCTCAGCGACTTCGCCAAGGACAAGACCGCGATGGTCCTGTGGCAGACCGCGTCCGCCACCTTCAAGGCCCAGGGCATGAACGAGGACGAGTGGGGAGTCGCCCCCGCCCCCGTCCTGTCCGGCGCGCCCGGCGCGGACAAGCAGACCAACTCCATGGTCGCCGGCATCAACATGGCCGTCTTCAAGAACACCAAGAACCTCGACGGCGCCCTGAAGTTCGTGAAGTTCATGACCAGCGACGAGGAGCAGAAGACCCTCAACACGGCATACGGCTCCATCCCGCCGGTCAAGACCGCCCAGCAGGACCCCGCGTTCAACACCCCGGCCCTGGCGGTCATCCGCGACACCCTCGCCACCAGCGCCAGCGCCCTCCCGCAGGTCCCCGAGGAGTCGCAGTTCGAGACCGTGGTCGGCACCGCGGTCAAGGAACTGTTCGCCGACGCCGCCGCAGGCCGGCCGGTCACCACGGACTCCGTGCGGGCCAAGCTCGAAAAGGCCCAGCAGCAGATGCCCAAGAAGTAGGCCGTCCCACCATGACCGATACCGTCATCACCCCACCGAGTGAGCGGACGGTGCGCAGGACCACACCCGGAGCGGCGCGCCCGCCGCGCCGCTCCGGGCGTCGCCGCATCGCCCTGCCGTACCTGCTGCTCCTGCCCGCCCTGCTCCTCGAACTCCTGGTCCACCTCGTCCCGATGCTCATGGGCATCGCCATGAGCTTCAGGGAGCTCACCCAGTTCTACATCCGGGACTGGTCGTCGGCTCCCTGGTCGGCCCTGGACAACTACACCGTCGCGATCGACTTCGACGCCCCCGTCGGCCAGGCGCTCCTCAAGTCCTTCTTCACCACGTGCCTGTTCACCGTGCTGTCGGTAGGGCTGTGCTGGCTCCTCGGGACGGCCGCCGCGATCTTCCTCCAGGAGAACTTCCGGGGCCGCGGCTTCCTGCGGACCCTGTTCCTGGTCCCGTACGCCCTGCCGGTCTACGCCGCCGTCATCACCTGGGCGTTCATGTTCCAGCGGGACAACGGCCTGATCAACCACGTCCTCCACGACCAGCTCGGCATCGGCGACAGCCCCGCCTTCTGGCTCATCGGGGACAACAGCTTCTGGGCCCTGCTGATCGTCTCGGTGTGGAAGGGCTGGCCGTTCGCCTTCCTCACCGTCATGGCGGGACTGCAGAACATCCCCCGCGACATGTACGAGGCGGCCGCCCTCGACGGAGCCGGCGTGTGGAAGCAGATCCGCCATATCACACTGCCGTCGCTGCACTCCGTCAACCAGGTCCTCGTGCTCGTCCTCTTCCTCTGGACGTTCAACGATTTCAACACGCCCTTCGTGCTCTTCGGCAAGGCCGCACCCGAAGCCGCGGACCTGATCTCCCTCCACATCTACCAGTCGTCCTTCCAGACGTGGAACTTCGGCACCGGCTCGGCCATGTCCGTGCTGCTCCTGCTCTTCCTCCTCGTCGTCACGGGCGTCTACCTCCTGCTCACCACCCGGAGAAGGAAGGCCACCGATGCCTGAGCACGTACGCGGGCACCGGGCCGCCCGATCCCCGATGACCGCGCGCCGATCCGCGGGCGCCTCGCGCTCCCCGATGGCAGCGCCCGCCTCGTTCCTCTGGACGCGGCGGATCTTCCTCACCGTGCTCACCGCGTTCGTGGTGCTCCCGGTGTACGTGATGATCTCCAGCTCGCTGAAGCCGTTGGAGGACGTCTCGGGGAAGTTCCAGTGGATACCCTCCGGACTCACGCTCCGCCCGTACGTCGACATCTGGGACACCGTCCCGCTCGCCGACTACTTCATGAACTCCCTGCTCGTGTCGGGGGCGGCCACCGCCTTCTCCGTCACGGTGGCGATCTTCGCCGCATACGCCGTCAGCCGCTACACCTTCCGCGGCAAGCGCGTCTTCACGGTGACGGTGCTGTCGACGCAGATGTTCCCGGGCATCCTCTTCCTGCTGCCGCTCTTCCTCATCTACGTCAACATCGGCAACGCCACCGGCATCGCCCTCTTCGGCTCCCGCGAAGGCCTGATCCTCACCTACCTGACCTTCTCGCTGCCGTTCTCGATCTGGATGCTGACCGGCTACTTCGACTCGATCCCGCGCGAACTCGACGAGGCCGCGAAGGTCGACGGCTGCGGACCCATCGGCGCGCTGTTCCGCGTCATCGTGCCGGCGGCGTCACCGGGCATCATCGCCGTCGCCGTCTACGCCTTCATGACCGCCTGGGGCGAGGTCCTCTTCGCCTCCGTCATGACCAACGACACCACCCGCACCCTCGCCGTCGGCCTGCAGGGGTACGCCACCCAGAACGACGTCTACTGGAACCAGGTGATGGCCGCCTCCCTTGTGGTGAGCGTCCCGGTCGTCGTCGGGTTCCTCCTGCTCCAGCGCTACCTCGTCGCCGGCCTCACAGCGGGTGCGGTCAAGTGACGCCTTTCTCCACACCGATCACGAAGAGGTTCTACGTGTCCGAATCCACCGACTCCCGCCCGCTCGATCTGGAGGCTTTCCCCCCGGACTTCTCCTGGGGCACGGCGACCTCCGCGTACCAGATCGAGGGCGCCGTCGACGAGGACGGCAGGGCTCCGTCCATCTGGGACACCTTCTCCCGGATCCCCGGCGCGATCGACAACGGCGACCACGGTGACGTCGCATGCGACCACTACCACCGCTGGCCCGAGGACATCGCCCTCATGAAGAGCCTCGGCATCGACGCCTACCGGCTCTCCGTCGCATGGCCCCGGGTCGTGCCCGGTGGCGACGGGCCCGTCAACAAGGCCGGACTCGACTTCTACGACCGGCTCGTCGACGGTCTCCTCGACGCCGGCATCGCCCCGTCCGTCACGCTCTACCACTGGGACCTGCCGCAGGCCCTCCAGGACCGTGTCCGCGACAGCCGCGGCGGCTGGACCGAACGGGCCACCGCCGAGCACCTCGCCACCTACGCCTCCGTCGTCGCGGAGCGCCTCGGCGACCGCGTCACGCAGTGGGCCACCCTCAACGAGCCCCTGTGCTCGGGCTGGATCGGCCACCTGGAGGGGCGCATGGCCCCCGGCATGACCGACATCACCGCCGCCGTGCGCGCCTCGTACCACCTGCTCCTCGGCCACGGCCTCGCCACGCAGGCCGTCCGGGCCGCGGCACCCGGGGCACGGATCGGCCTGGTCACCAACCACTCCACCGTCGAAGCCGCGACCACCCGGCCCGAGGACATCGCCGCCGCGCACCGCATGGACGCCCACACCAACCGCTGGTGGCTCGACCCGGTGTACGGCCGCGGTTTCCCCGTCGAGATGCGGGAGCTCTACGGGGTCGAACTCCCGGAGCGCCCCGGGGACGCGGAGACGATGGCCGCGCCGCTCGACTGGCACGGCCTCAACTACTACTTCCCGGTCACCGTCGCCGACGACCGGACGGGCCCCGTGCCCTACGCCCGGGAGGTACGCCTGCCCGACGTGCCCCGCACCGGCATGGACTGGCAGATCGACGCCGGCGGCCTGGAGTCCTTCCTGCTGCGGCTCACCGAGGACTACGGCGTGCGCGAGATCTACGTCACCGAGAACGGCTCCGCGTTCCCCGACACCGTCGGCCCCGACGGGGCCGTTCACGATCCCGAGCGCACCGGCTATCTCGAGGAGCACCTCGCCGCCTGCGCCCGCGCCGTCCGCAAGGGCGCACCGCTGGCCGGGTACTACGCATGGTCCCTGCTGGACAACTTCGAGTGGGCCTACGGCTACGACAAGCGCTTCGGGCTGGTCCACGTCGACTACGCGACCCAGAAGCGGACCATGAAGACCAGCGGCCGGCGGTACGCGGAGCTGATCCGCGCCCACCGCGCCGGCCGCTAGGCGACCTGGCCCCGGTTCCTCGTCGAAGCGGTGCGCGGTCCCGTCCCGCGCACCGCTTCGACGCATTCCGGCGGGCCGCCACCGGGACGGCGCCCGCCCCCGCGCCGACGGCCACACCAGGTGGCCGGCGGCCCGGCCGGCGCTCCCCGTCCCGCCGGCACCGGACCCCGCGCACCGATCCGACCTGATTGAGCCGAAGGACCTACGCCCGAACGGCCGAGGCGAGGTGCGTGCCGATCCGCAGGAACGCCTGCACGAGCGGGACGACGGGCACGGACGGGGAGACCACCTGGGAGCCGAAGTGGACGACGACGAGGTCGAGTCCGGGTGAGACGAACAGGCGCTGTCCATGGATGCCGCTGGCCATGAAGGAGCCGTAGGCGTCGTTCGGGATCCACCACAGGTCGTGGTACGACAGCGTGGCCGGGGAGGTCGCGGGCGCGGCCGGAAGGCGCACACGGCGCGGGTAACCGTCGGGGACGCCGCTGACGACGCCCGCCGCCACCGCCTCGGGGACCACCTGCCGGTCCCCGACAGCACCCCGGCAGCGCAGCATCTCGCCGAGCCGGGCGACATCGCGCGCGGTCGCGCTGAAGCCGCCGCTCGCCGCCTCGACGCCGTCGCCGTCCAGGATGTAGTACGCGTCCTCCTCGGCGCCGATCCCCGACCACAGGAGCTCGCCGAGCAGGGCCGAGGTGCTCAGCCCGGTGATCCGGCGCAGGACTTCCGCGAGGGCCTCGACGTTGCCGTTCTCGTAGCGGAACGCGGTCCCGGGTGCGCCGGCGGCGCGGGCGGTCAGGAGGTGTTCGCGGATCGTGGCGGGACCGTTGTGGTCGTACGGGCGCATGCGGGGGGCGATCACGGCGAAGTACCGCTGGGCCTCGATGGACTTGTCGAAGGGGCGGCCCGCGTAGGTGACCTGGGTGCCCATGTGCAGCAGGTCCTGGATCCGGGCTTCGCCGAAGGCGGTTCCCGCGAGTTCGGGGACGTAGGCGGTCGTCCGGGCGTCGCGGTCCAGGAGCCCCTGGTGGGCCAGGACGGCCGCCATGAGGCCCACGTAGGACTTCGCCGCCGAGGCGTTGAAGTGCGGGGTGTGCGCTGCGGTCCCGTGCAGGTACCGCTCGTACACGACGGAGCCGCGGTGCATCACCAGGAACGCGTCGGTCTGCGCGGCGGCGAACAGCTCAGGCAGCGTGACCGTGCCGCCGCCGTCCAGCGCGAGGGGCAGGGCGTCGAGTTCGGGCGTGCCTGCTCCTGAGGCGTCGAGGGCGGTGGGCAGTTCCCGGCGGCCGCCCGGGCCCCGCCAGACACGGCGGCTCGGTGACAGTTCCCGGCCGGCGGACGTGAAGCGGCGGATCCAGGCCGGGTCCGTGTAGCCGCGCGTCCACAGGAGATCGCTCAGCGGGTTCGCCTCGGTCATGGGTCGCTCCGTTGCTCGGCAGTGAGGTCTCAACAGCTCGCTCGTTACCGTACACAGTGTTCATTTTCAGCAACAGAGGCCATTTTCTGCTGGGGAGATTCGTTGACGTGCTCGCAGTGGAGGTCTACGTTGCCAAATGTTCCGGTCGTTACCGGACAGCTTGTATGGAACGTGTCGTACGGCTGTCGCGTGTCCCGTCGCGGGTGACGTGCGCTCGGGCGCGCCCCCCCTGCCCGCCGGCTTCGCGCCCTTCCCCTTCTTCCTCCAGAGCCGCAGGAGTGTGTCCCATGGCCGAACCGTCCTCGTCCGCACCGCCGCTCGACGCCCCCGGCGGTGTCCACGGCATCGACGGCAGGGGTTCGCCGGCGGAGCCGGCGTTCGACCGGCGGCACGCCTGGCTGATCGCCGCGATGATCGTGGCGTTCATGCTCATCAACTACGCGGACAAGTCCGTACTGGGGCTCGCCGCCGTCCCGATCATGGACGAGCTGGGGATCAGCAACAGCATGTACGGGATGATCTCCAGCTCGTTCTCGCTGCTGTTCAGCCTCTCGGGCCTGGCCGTCGGCTTCGCGTCGGCCCGTGTCTCCAGCCGGGTCCTGCTCTTCACGATGGCCGTCCTGTGGGCGGTGGCGCAGGTGCCGGTGCTCGTCGTGGCGTCGGTGCCGGCGCTGGTGGCCGGGCGCGTCCTGCTCGGCGCGGCGGAAGGGCCCGCGGCGTCGATGTCCATGCACGCGCTGTACAAGTGGTTCCCCGCGGACCGGCGTGGCCTGCCCTCGGCACTGCAGATCAGCGGTGCCGCGCTGGGCATGCTGGTCGCGGCCCCGGTCGTCACCTGGCTCATCACGGGCTTCGGCTGGCGCTCGGCGTTCGTGGTCCTCGCGGTGACGAGCGTGGTGTGGAGCATGGTCTGGTGGTGGGTGGGCCACGACGGCCCGTACGGCGGCCGGTCCGCGGGCCGGGCGGACGGCCACCGGGCCGCGGCGGCCGCTCGGCCGGCCGGGGCCCCGGGCGTGTCCGCACCGCCCGAGCGGCTGCCGTACCGGCGGCTGCTGCTGAACGGCACGGTGCTCGGGTCCATCGCCGCGGCCTTCGGCGCCTCATGGGCGCTGGCGCTGAGCCATGCCTGGCTGCCCGCCTATCTGCGCACCGAGCTCGGCATGACGCCGGGCGGGGCGGCGACGGTCATCAGCGCGATCTCGGCCTTCAGCCTCGTGCTGCTGCTCTCGGTGCCGGTGCTGGTGGACACCCTCCGGCGGCGGGGCCGTTCGAGCCGCTGGTCCACGGGCGCACCGCAGGGCGCCGCCGTCGCCGTCGCGGCCCTGGCCATGGCGGCTCTGCCGTTGGTCGACGGGCACGGGGCCCATCTGGTGCTGCTCGCCGTCGCGTTCGGCGGTCACGCCATCGTCTTCCCCCTGCACTACATGACCGCCTCGGCCGTGGTCCCGGCACTCCAGCGTGGAGCGGTGTTCGGCGTCGTCGCCGCGGCCGGCACGCTGCCGGGGCTGGTCTCGCCGTATCTGACCGGCCGTCTGCTGGACTCCGCCGCCACGCGGAGCGACGGCTGGGGACAGGCGTACCTGCTCTCCGCCGGCGTCATGCTGGTCTGCGCCGTCGTCGCCCTGGTCACCATCCGGCCGGAGCGGGACGCGCGGAGGCTGGGGGTGGGCTGACCGCCCGGCGCGCGCCCACCGCGGTGCGGGCGCCGTCCCGGGACGGCGCGGCCGCTGGGCCGGGCCACCCGCCGCGACCCGGACGGGTGGCCCGCGCGGCGCTCCCGTCACCCCGCGGCGGTGACCGCCCCGGAGTCCTTGCGCCCCGGGGGCGGCCTCCGGGGCGCAAGGGCTCCGGGGCCGGGGCCGGCCGACGCGGCGTGCGCCGGTGCGGGATCAGTCCCGCGTCTCGAAGCCGCTCGCCCAGTACCTGCCGCGCAGGGCCAGATCGAGCAGCATCCGCACGACCTCCTCGGCGGGCAGCGACGGTGTCTCCTGCTCCACCCACCAGCGCAGCACGGCGATCTGCTCACCCACCCACACGCGGGCCAGCAGTTCGGGGTCGATGCGAGGCTGCACCGCGTTGCGCTCCGCGCGGGCGCGGAACTCCTCGGCCGTCGCCCGCGCGACGGCGTCCGTGAACATCTGCAGCGGCCTGCCGTCGCCCTCGCCCCGCAGGACGATCCGGTACAGGTCGCGCTCCTCCCGGGCGTGCCGCAGCATCTCCAGGACCGGTTTCCCGGTGAAGCCGACCGCGCTGTCGGCGACGGCGGGCTCCAGGCGCTCGGCGAGCCCGGCCAGCAGATCGGCCGTCACCCGGGCGAACAGGTCCTCCTTGTCGCGGAAGTGGGCGTAGAACGTGGCGCGGGCGACGTCCGCCCGCTCGGTGATGTCCTCGACGGTCAGCGCGGCGCAGCCGCGCTCCAGCACCAGCTCCACCAGGGCGGCCCCCAGGGCGCGGCGTGACCGCCTCGTCCGTCTGTCCTCGGCCAACGAAGCCACCTCTCCTCGATCGTCGCGCTGCGCGGGCGCCCAGTCTAGGAGACTCTTGACACTCCACAAGTTACTGAACAAGCTGTCTGTAATTGAACGTACTGTGCAATCGCTCGGTCCCCTCCTCCCGATCTGGAGCAGTGCTACATGAACCTCGGCACCTACCTGACACGCAGCGCCCGCTACTGGCCCCAGGCCCCGGCCCTCGTCTGCGGGGACCGCACATGGACCTTCGCCGGACTGGAGAGCTCGGCGAACGCCCTGGCCTCCGCCCTCGCCGCCCGCGGCCTGCGCCCCGGCGACGCCGTGGCCTCCGTCGCATGGAACCGCGGTGAACTGGTGGAGGCCGAGTTCGCCCTCTACAAGGCGGGGTTGACCCGTGCGCCGATCAACGCGCGCCTCGGACGCGGCGAGATCGCGCACATCCTGCGCTACGCCCCCGTACGCGCCCTGGTCTTCGACGCGGCCCACCGCGAGGACGCGCTTGCCGCGATCGCCGCGGCCGGCACCGGCTGCCTGGCCGTCCCGCTCGACGACGAACCGGACGACGCGGCGGACGCCGTGCCCGGCGTCGGCTGGGCCGCTCTGCTCGCCGAGGGCGAGGCGGGAGTCCCCTTCCGCGTCGAACAGGACGAAAACGAACCCTGTGTCCTGAACTTCACCTCCGGCTCCACCGGAGCGCTCAAGGCGGCGGTCCAGACCGTCGGCAACCGGCTCGCGAACATGCGCAAGCTGCTGATGTCCGACGAGTCACGCCCCCGGCCCGGCACCCGCTACCTCGCCTGCGGCCCCATCACCCACGCCACCGGCATGGGGCTGCTGGCCGGTGTGTTCGGCGGCGCCACGACGTACGTCCTGCCCTCGTGGAGTCCGCAGAGCTTCCTGGAGACGGTGGAGCGGGAACGCATCACCGCCACCTTCCTCGTCCCGGCCATGGTGAACATGGTGCTCGCCCACCCCGGTGCACGGCGCCACGACCTGTCGTCGCTGACGAGCGTGCGGATCGGCGGCGCCCCCATCTCGCCTCAACGCCTGCGCGAGGCCGTGGAGTTCTTCGGACCCGTCGTCGCCCAGGGGTACGGGCTCGGCGAGACCACCAGTGTGGTCGCGGGCCTGAGCGCCGACGAGATCAGCCGTGCCGTGCGGGAGGACCCCGAACTGCTCCAGTCGTGCGGACGCGCCTCCTACGACACCGAGGTGCGCGTCGTCGGCGAGGGAGGCCGTGAACTCGGCCCCCGCGAGGTCGGCGAGGTCATCGTGCGCGGCCCCGACTGCGTGCGCGAGTACTGGCAGGAGCCCGAGCTGTCGGCCGACACCTTCCGTGACGGATGGGTCCACACCGGCGATCTCGCCTGGATGCGGGAGGACGGCTACCTCTTCCTCGTCGACCGCAAGAAGGACATGATCATCTCGGGCGGGTTCAACATCTACTGCACCGAGGTCGAGGCCGCCCTCTACGAGCACCCCGCCGTCCAGGAGGCATGCGTCGTCGGCGTCCCCGACGAGACGTGGGGCGAGGCGGTCAGGGCCGTCGTCGTGGCCGGCCCCGGCGACACCGGCGTCACCGCCGAGGAACTGATCGCCTTCTGCGCCGAGCGCCTGGACAGCTTCAAGAAGCCCCGCGCCGTCGACTTCGTGACCGAGCTGCCCCACAACCGCAACGGCAAGCTCGACCGCAGGGCCGTGCGCGAACCGTACTGGGCGCACGCCGCCCGCCGTGTCAACTGACGCCTCCCCGCCCGTTCCCCAGGAGCACCCGTGACCTTCTCCCTGCGCCCCGACCACGACGACCCGCGCACGGCGGAACTCGTCGCCCGCCTGCGCGACTACCTCGACGGCGAACTCGCCGACTACGAACGCGAGCGCGGCATCACCGCGTCGGGGCGCCTCACCCGCGCCGATCTCGAACCCGTCTGGCGCCGCAGCCGCGACCTCGGCTTCTACGGCATCCACCTGCCCGAGGAGTACGGCGGGCAGGGCCTCACCCACACCCAGCTCGCCGCCCTCAAGGAGGAACTCGGCGCCAGCGGACGCGTCCTGGCGCACAGCGTCCTGGGTGACATGGGCGGCCCGCTGCGCGCGGGCGACATCCTCCGGCACGCGACCCCGCATCAGCTGGACACCTTCCTGCTGCCGCTGATCCGCGGCGAGCGTGCCTGCTGCTTCTCCCTCACCGAGACCGATGCCGGATCCGACGTGCGCTCCATGCGCACCGTCGCGGTCCGCGACGGCGACGGATACCGCCTCACCGGGCACAAGGTCTTCTCCTCCGCCGGCCCGTTCGCCGACTTCGCGATCGTCGTCGCCCGCATGGCCGGCACCGGCGAACAGCCCGACGAGAAACCGCGGTTCTCCGCGTTCCTCGTGGACCTCGACAGCCCCGGCTGCCGTGTCGAGGACGGCGCGACCCCGATGTCCGGAGAACACATCGAGAGCGACATCGTCCTGGACGACTGCCGGGTGCCGGCCGCCAACCTGCTCGGCGAGGAGGGCGAGGGGATGCGCATCGCGCTCGGCCGGGTCACCACCAACCGGCTGCTGCACTGCCCCACCGTCCTCGGCGCCACCCGCCGGGCACTCGACCTGACGCTGAACCGCGCGCGCACCCGCCTCGTGGCGCAGGGCCGGCCCCTGCTCTCGCTCCAGGCGATCCAGCACAAGGTCGCCGACATGGCGACCGGTCTGTACGCCGCGCGTTCCATGACCTACGCGGCGCTCGCCGCCCTCGACGAGGGCCGCGAGGTCCACACCGAGGCGTTCATGTGCAAGCTCTTCGTCGCCGAGACCGCCTTCCGCATCCTCGACGAGGCGGTGCAGATCCACGGCAAGGAGGGGCTCACCCAGGGCAACGAGATCGAGTTCCTGTTCCGCAAGATCCGGATGTTCCGTGTGCTGACCGGAACCTCGGAGATCCAGCGCAACGGCATCGCCAGAGCACTGGCCTTCCAGCACTGACGAAGGCCGGGCCCGATGTCCGGACGGCCCGACGTCCGGGCGGCCCGATGTCCGGGTGCCTCGCCGGACGTCCGGTGGGTGTCCGGCCCAGGGGCGGACCGGCGCGCCCGCCCAGTCGCAGGTGGCAGGATGGCCGACCGTGAGCGGACGCGGTGTGGGGCAGGACGGCGGGACGGCGGAACGGGAGCCCCGGCGGCGGCGCGATCCGCAGTGGACGCGCGGGGCCCTGCTCGACGCGCTCCTCGAACTGATCGCGGAGGGTGCGGGGGAGCCGACCCGCCGGGCCGTCGCCGAGCGGGCCGGCGTGTCGGAGCGTTCGGTCTTCGTCCACTTCGCCGATCGCGAGGCGCTCTACGTCGCCGCGGCCGAGCGGCAGGCGGAACGCTGGCAGGCGCTCGCCGACCACGTACCGCCCGGGTGGAGCACCGCGCGCAAGATCGACGCCCTGCTCGACCAGCGCGGCCGGATGTACGAGGTCATGACGCCGATCCGCAGAGTCGGGCTGGCCCTGGAACCGCAGTCGCCGGGGCTGCGGCGGGTGATGGCCAGGGGCGACCTGTGGTTCCGCGACGACCTGGCCGCGATGTTCGCCCCGGAACTGCGGGAGGCGCCGGGCGCGCCGCTGCCCGGCGGACTGCTGGACGCCGTGGAGGCCGCCGCCTCCTGGGCCGTCTGGGATCACCTGCGCACCCGGCGCGGCCTTGCCGAGGAGGCCGCCCGCTCGGCGATGGCGCGCACGCTCCGGGGCCTGCTGGGCTGAGCGCAGGCGTTGCGTCCTCGGTCGCGGCCYGGTCGAGCGCTGCCGTCCGGTCCTCCGAGACCCCCTGGCCGCGTGTTGCCGTCCGGTCCTCCGAGACCGCCGGGTCGCGTGTTGCCGTCCGGTCCTCCGGGACCGCCGGGTCGCGTGTTGTCGTCCGGTCCTCCGGGACCGCCGGGTCGAGCGGTGCCGTCAGGTCCTCGGCGACCGTTCGGTCGAGCGCTGCCGTCCGGTCCTCCGGGGCCCCCTGGCCGCGTGTTGCCGTCCGGTCCTCCGCAACCGCTGGGCCGGGGCCCACCGTTCCGTCTTCTGCCGCGTGGCGCATTCGCGCCGGCTGCCCCTTGACCACTATTGCAGTCGTACTGCAATAGTGGGAGCCGTCGGCCGCGGCCGACGGCGGACACCCGTTCGCCCTCCCCTCCCGTGCCGTGACGTCCGACCGGCCCAGAAAGGTCACTCACCCCATGACGCCGATGAACAGGCGCGGCTTCGTCGCCGCCACGGCCGGCGCAGCCGCCGCAGCCGTCTCGCTCAACCCCCAGACCGCGCAGGCCGCTTCGGGCCTCCGCCGGCCAGGGACCACTCCGGCGCCGACGCGCACGGACGGCCTCCCTTACGACGACACGGACGACTTCGCCGACGCCCACCGCGGATTCGTCGCCGCGTTCACGGGCGGCCCGATCACCACCGCCGCCGGCAGGACCGCCTGGGACCCGGACGCCTACCGCTTCCTCGAGGACGCCGGAGAACAGGCGCCCGACACCGTGGACCCCAGCCTGTGGCGCCAGGCCCGGCTCCTGTCACATCAGGGCCTGTACCGGGTCACCGACCGCATCTACCAGGTCAGGGGCCTGGACCTGTCCAACATGACGATCGTCGAAGGAGACACCGGCGTCATCGTCATCGACCCGCTCATCTCCGCCGAGACGGCCGCCGCGGCCCTGCGTCTCTACCGCGACCACCGCGGCGAACGGCCCGTCACGGCGATGATCTACACCCACCCGCACGTCGACCACTTCGGCGGCTGCCGCGGCGTGCTGCCGGACGGCGCGGGGGACGTGCCCGTCCTGGCGCCCGACGGCTTCATGGAACACGCCGTCAGCGAGAACGTCTACGCGGGCCCGGCCATGTCCCGCAGGGCCTCCTACATGTACGGCTCCAGACTTCCCGCCGGTGCCACGGCCCAGGTCGGGTGCGGTCTCGGCCTGACCGTCTCGCTGGGCACCGTCGGCCTCATCCCTCCCACGCACTCCATCAGGGCCACGGGGGAGGAGACAACCCTCGACGGGGTCCGGATCCGCTTCCAGATGACCCCCGGAACCGAGTGCCAGGAGGAGATGAACTTCCTCTTCCCCGACCTGCGCGCCGTCTGCATGGCGGAGAACGCCACCCACACCATGCACAACATCGTGACCCTGCGCGGCGCCCAGGTGCGCGACGCGCATGCCTGGGCGGGCTACCTCACCGAGTCGATCGGCCTGTACACCGGCACCGCCGATGTCGCGTTCGCCTCCCACCACTGGCCCACCTGGGGGAACGACGCCATCGTCGAACTCCTCACCCACCAGCGGGACCTGTACGGCTACCTCCACGACCAGACCGTCCGGCAGATCAACCAGGGCATGACCGGCACCGAGATCGCCGAGGACTTCCGGCTGCCGCCCCAACTCGAAGAGGTCTGGGCCAACCGCGGCTACTACGGCTCCCTCAGTCACAACGTCAAGGCGGTCTACCAGCGCTACATGGGATGGTTCGACGGCAACCCCGCCCATCTGTGGGAACACCCTCCCGTCGAGGAGGCCCGCCGCTGGGTGGAGACCATCGGCGGGCAGGCCGCGGTCCGTGCCCGTGCCCGGCACTACACGGACAGGGGAGACCTGCGTTTCGCCGTCACCCTGCTCAACCACGCCGTTTTCAACGACCCCGGCGACAAACGGGCCCGCCGCGACCTGGCCGCGCTCTACACCCGCCTCGGACACGCCGTCGAGAACGCCGTCTGGCGCAACTTCTACCTCACGGGCGCCCAGGAACTCACCCACGGCATCGCGCCCGCCGCCGGGGCGGCCCTCGGCCCCGACATGCAGCAGGCCCTGACGGTCGGTCAGCTCATCGACGGCCTCGCCGTCCGGGTGAACGGACCGAAGGCATGGACGACCGACCTCACGATCGACTGGCGCATCGGTGACGGCCACTGGCGCCTGCGCCTCGCGAACGGGCTCCTCACCTGGACCACCGGCCCGCGGCGGACCCCCGGCGCCGGCCTCACCATGACGATGACCAAGGCCCAGCTCCTGCGCATGCTCGCCGGGCAGGGCACCGACGGCATCACCATGGACGGCGACGCCACCCTCCTCACCCGGCTCCTGTCCGTCCTGGACAAGCCGCATCCCGCCTTCCCCGTCGTCACGCCCTGAGACAGCGTCCCGATGCGCGCACGGTCCCGGCCGGATCCGCACCGGATCCCGGCCCGCCGCGAGGACCCGGGACCCGGGCCGGAGGCTGCGGTGGCCACAGCCCGGGACGGCGGCGACGGCCGGGCGCCCACCCGGCACAGCGGCCCGGCGCGCCGTGCGGTCACCGCACTAACCTCTCCTGTCATGAACGATTCGGATCACCTGCTGGCCTGGCTGCAGGACTGGTACGCGAAGCAGTGCGACGGCGACTGGGAGCACGAGTGGGGTGTCAAGATCGCCACGCTCGACAACCCCGGCTGGACCCTCACGGTCGATCTGGAGGAGACGGACCTGGAGGGACGCGACTACCCCCGCCGGGACCTCACGCGCAGCCCCCAGGACTGGGTCCGGGCCTGGACCGCGGAGAACACCTTCCGCGCAACTTGCGGCCCCGGCAACCTCACCGAGGTCCTAGCCCTGTTCCGCACCTGGGCGACCACCGGCGCTCCCTGACGCCGGTGACGGCCGGCCGCCACCGCATGCCCCGGCCGAGCGGCCGCATGATCGGATCGGTCCGCAGCGATCGGGTGGAGCAGGGCCGTCCGCTGCCAGGGTTGGATGCGAAAGGAGGCCTCATGATCGCGGCACTCAACCACCTCGTCGATCGTGTCGAGGAGCACCTCGCCGAGGAGATCGACGTCGGTGCAGTGGCGGGGGTGCACGGCACGACCGAGTACCACCTGCGCCGGATGTTCTCGTCGCTGGCCGGCATGCCGTTGTCGGAGTACGTGCGGCGGCGCCGCATGACCGTCGCTGCCGCGGACGTCGTCCGGGGTGAGCGCGATCTGCTGGGCATCGCCGTACGCCACGGATACGGCTCGAGCGAGGCGTTCGGACGCGCGTTCCGAGCGGTTCACGGTGCCGGCCCCGGCGATGTGCGCCGTGACGGAGGCCCCTTGCGCACGCAACCGCAGCTCAGGTTCCGCCTGACCGTCGAAGGGAGTACCCCCATGGACACCCGCCTCGTCGACCGGCCCGCATTCCGGCTCGTCGGACACGCAACCCGGGTCCCGCTCATTCATCAGGGCATCAACCCGCACATCCAGCAGCACATCGCCGCGCTGCCGCAGGAGGAGCATCAGCGGCTGAAGGCCCTCGGCGACACCGAACCGAAGGGCCTGCTCCAGGTCAGCGACGACCTCGATCCCGACGGCAGGGAGGGGAGTGAACTGACGTATCTGCACGGAGTCGCCCTCCGCCAGGACACGCCCGCTCCGGACGGCCTGGACGTCATCGAGGTACCGGCCGGGACGTGGGCCGTCTTCCTCATCAGCGGCCCGCACCCGCAGGCCCTGCAGACGGCCTGGGCGGCGACCGCGACCGAGTGGTTCCCCTCCAACCCGTGGCGGCTGCGTCCGGGCCCCTCGGTCGTCGCGTTCCTCGACCGGGCGGACGATTTCAGCACCGCGACCTGCGAGCTGTGGCTTCCCGTCGAACCCGCGTGACGCCTGCCGGCCACGCATGGGTGGGCGCCCCGGCCAGGATGCGGGTCCGGCCCCGGACTCCCCTGGTCGGGGCGCCGCCCCCGACGGCGCGGCGCGCACCGGGGCGGCAGCGCTGTGCTCCGCTCAGGTCAGCGGGCGCACCGCCGCGACGTCGTACTCGGACACGGACGCGGAGAGCACTGCGGCGCCCTGTTCGCCGCTGGGGCCGTCGCCCCGGAACGACTCGACGGCGGCCTGCGACTCCCACCGCTCGAAGATGTTGACGCGCCCCGCATCCACGAGGTCCGCGGTGACGGTGAAGTCGAGACAGCCCGCCGCACGGCGGGCGAGTTCGACCACGTGCACACAGCTCGCGAGGTAGGAATCGCGCTGATCGGGGTCGACGACGACATGCCCTGCGACGATCACCATCTGCTGCCTCCTGCTGGTCCGGAACCACGCGTCGGCGGGCAGGGCCACTTCACTGCACGCCGGTCGTACCGTGGGCAGTATCCCGCGGATCACCTGCCGTCGATCCCGCGACGGCAACGACCTCAGCGGGCAGCCGTCGTCCGGACCGCTCGGTCAGCGGGGTCGGCCGGCAGCACTCGGTGCGCGACCCGCCAGCCAGTCGGCGATCCGCTTCTGCAACGGCTTGTCGGCGCGGTCGTAGTCCCACCGGGCATACCGTTCCAGCTCCCGCAGGACGTCCTCCGAACGGTCCGGACGGCGCACCGCGGTCACATCGACACCGACCTCGCCCGTGGAGCAGCTGATGTACACGCTGCTGTCGAGTGCCAACATGCCGAAGCCCGGATGGCCCGGGCGGACGCCGAGGAACGACGCGGCGCCCCGGCCCATGACGTCCCAGCGCTCCAGGAGGCGGACGCGCGTCCAGGCCGTCGGCGTGCGGGGACCCCAGTGCATGGTGTGCAACCAGGCTCCGTGCGTGACGGTGCCCCGGGGAAGCATGACGAGGAACTCGCGCCGGTCGTCGAACAGACCCACCGAGACCGCCAGGTCGTGCCAGTCCGCGTTGAGGCGCTCGACGAGCCGCGAGGTCTCGTAGGGGTGGGAGAAGCCGCCGATGATGTCCTCGCGGCCGTATCCGAGGACCAGCGGCATCGTCCCGTCCGGCACGGCGTCCGGTATCACGTCGAGGCCGGCCCGCCGCAGCGGCCGGTACACCTTGCGTTCGCGCTCCTGGATTCCCACAGGTCAGTGTTCTACCAGGGCCGGAGCGCCGACGGTCCCCCGGCCCGGTGCCTTGCTCGCGACCTGCTCGATCGGGTGCATCGGGCCTGCCGCTGGGGAGGCAGACCCGCTCTCACCGGGACTTGGACCTGATGCACCGTCAGGATCAGGAGCCGGCTGTCCTCGCGACTCCTGCCGAAGCCGGCTTCACCGAGACGCTCGACCGGCGCCCCGCCCGTTTCGTCGTCGCGGATGCCTCGGGCCGCGTGATCGACCTGCGTCCTCTGGTGTGCGCACCCGACGGAAGCGCCGCCCAGGCTTCGCTGGAACCGGGGAGGCCGTTCGGGCATCTCCTGCGGGTGCGGCGTGTCGGCGCGGGACGGAGCAGACTGGTCCATACGTGTGAAAAGGGATTTGCCACCGGATTCCGGGCGCGCAACGATCTTGTCCCGTGGAGAGACGAACGCGCGACGACGCGAGCCTGATCACTGAACTGGAGCCGGTGGTGGCCGGGTTGGTGGACCGCCATGTCGCGGCGGCGCGGGAGTGGTTCCCCCATCAGTACGTGCCCTGGAGCACGGGCCGGGACTTCGACGGCCCCCTCGGCGGCGAGCCGTGGAAGGAAGACCAGTCCGTGCTGGAGCCTGCGGCGCGTTCGGCGCTGATCGTGAACCTCCTGACCGAGGACAACCTGCCCGGCTACCACCACGCTCTGGCGGTGAACTCGACCCGCGACGGGGCGTGGGGGGAGTGGCTCAACCGGTGGACCGCGGAGGAGGACCGGCACGCCTCTTCCATCCGCGGCTACCTCCACGCGACACGGGCGGTGGACCCCGTGGCACTCGAGCGGGCCCGGATGGCACAGGTCGGCGCGGGCTTCGAACCCCCCGCGGCAGGATTCCTGAGCGGGGTGGCGTACGTGGCGCTGCAGGAGCTCGCCACCCGGATCAGCCACCGCAACACCGGCCGGGCCAGCGGCGATCCGCTGTGCGAACGTCTGATGACGCGGATCGCGCAGGACGAGAACCTGCACATGGTCGTCTACCGGGAAATCCTGCGGGCCGCACTCGAGGTCGCCCCGGACCAGGTCCTGGTGGCGCTGGAGGAGAACGTGCGGTCGTTTCGGATGCCGGGCCACGCGATGCCGGGCTTCGCCCCGATGGCGGCGCAGATCGCCGTCGCCGGCGTGTACGACCTGCGCCTCCACCACGACGACGTCCTCGTCCCGCTCCTGCGCAGCCTCAAGATCTTCGACCTTGCCGGGCTCGGACCCCGGGGCGAACAGGCCCGTGACTCCCTGGCCGCGCACCTCGGGCATCTCGACGCCCGGGCCCGGCTGTTCGTCGAGCGCCGTGCCCAGGCACTGGCGGCTCGCCGGCGCCGCGCCCGCGAAGACCAGACGGCCGGGGCCGCTCCGGTGGCCACGTGAGCGGGCGGCCGGCCGGCTCCGGCCCGGCGCAGCCGACCCCGCCGTCCGGCGAGTCCTTCGAGCAGAGGACGGGCGGGGCGGCCCGCCGCCGGGCGTGGGCGAGCACCACGGTGGTGTGCTCGGCCCTGTTCCTCCTCGGGCTCGACTTCACCGTCCTGAACGTGGCGATCCCCGCGCTCCAGCAGGACCTGGGGCCCTCGATGGCCCAGACGCAGTGGATCGTCGACGGGTACGCCCTGGCCCTGGGCGGTTGCGTCCTCGCCACCGGCACCCTGGGGGACACCTACGGCCGCCGGCGCGCGTTCGTCGCCGGACTGCTCCTGTGCGCCCTCGCGTCGGTGCTCGGTGCGCGGGCGGACGGCGTGGAGCAGGTGATCGCCGCCCGCTGCGGCATGGGACTGGGCGCCGCCCTGTTCATGCCCGCGACGCTGGCGACGATCGTCCACGTCTTCTCCGACGACGCCGACCGCCGGCGGGCCATCTCGCTCTGGGCGGCCGTCGCGGGCATCGGCGCACTCACCGGCCCTCTCGCCGGTGGCTGGCTCGTGGAACACTCCACCTGGCGCGCCGTGTTCTGGCTCAACGTGCCCCTGGCCCTCGCCCTGGCCGCCCTGGCCCTGCGGGTGGTTCCCGAGTCACGCGACGGGCGGCCGGGCCGACTCGACCGGGTGGGCGCCGCGCTGTCGTGTGCCGGACTGCTGGTTCTGGTCTGGGCGGTCATCGAGGCACCCGGCCGGGGCTGGACCAGTACGACGGTCGTGGGCGCCTTCGTCGTGGCGGCGGCGCTGCTGGGACTGTTCGTCGCCTGGCAGGCGCGCACGGCCCGGCCGATGGTCCCGCCCGCACTGTTCAAGCGCGGTCCGGTGGGCCCGGCGTGCATCGCCCTCGCGGCGATGTCGTTCTGCGGGATGGGCGCCATGTTCGTCCTCACCCTCTACCTGCAGCAGGTGCGCGGTCACAGCCCCTGGGAGGCGGGAGTCCGCACGATCCCGCTCTCCCTCGCCCTGGCGGCCGGTGCCGCCCTCGCGCCCGCGCTGTTCCGGCACTTCGGTGCACGCACACCGGTGACGGCCGGCCTGCTGCTGGTCGCCGGCGCCTTCGCCGTGATGGCCGGCCTGGAGACCGGCTCGGGCTACGCCCAGGTCCTGGCGTTCGAGGCCCTGGTGGGGGTGGGCAGCGGACTGGTGGCACCGGTGGCGACCGAGCTCGTCCTGACCGCCGTGCCCGCGGCGAGGTCCGGCCTCGGGTCGGCCCTCAACGACGCCACCCGGCAGGTCGGCTCCACTCTCGGCGTCGCCGTCCTCGGGTCCGTCCTCGCCACCGTCTTCACCGCGCGGATCGAGGACCGTCCGGCCGCGCGGGACCTGCTCCGCGACCGGAGCGGCCTGGACCTGCTGGCGGGAGCCGGCCACCCGGGTCCGGCCACCGGGTCCGTCCTGGCGCACGAGACGGGCGCGGCCTTCGTAGACGGCATGACGGCCGCCGCGATCGCGGGCGCGGGCGCCGCGCTGCTGGCCGCCGCACTGTCCTGGCGCAGACTGCCGGCCTGCGAGAGCCCACGGACCGGTCCGTCCCGAACTGCGGCGCAGCCCGCCGACCCGGTTGCCGCCGTACCTCACCGCTGACCGCACCCGCCCGCCGACCCGGCTGCCGCCGGACCCGAGCGCCGACCGCACCCCCCCGACCCGTACCCGTGCTCCCCGGGTTCCCTCCCACCGCGAAGGATCTGACCATGACCGCGACGTACCGGATCATCACCGACTGCCTCATCAACGACTTCGAGGTCCCGGCCGATGACGTCACCCCCGGCACCACTCTGGCCCGGCTCGACCTCGACAGCCTCTCCCTCGTCGAACTCTCCCTGATCGTCGAGGAGCGCCTCGGCCTGGCCGCCGCGGACATCCGCCAGGACATCACCCTCGCCGAACTCGCCGCGCTCGCCGACGCGTCCGCAGCCGGTCGGGCCACCGCCCGGCCCGCCGCCGCTCCCGGCGCGCAGCTGTGACGAGCCAACCGGTCGCGGTCACCGGCCTGGGCTTGGTGACGCCCGCCGGAATGGGCGTGCCCGCCACCTGGGAGCACCTGTGCACCGGCATCCCGACCGCCACGAGCGACCCCGAACTCGCGGGCCTGGCCGTGGACTTCTCCTGCCGGGTACCCGATCTCGACGGCCGGCGGCGCCTGGGCGCCCGGCTGGCCATGCGCCTGGACCGCTTCGGACAGATGGCGGTCGTCGCCGCCCGCGAGGCGGTCACCCACGCCGCTCTGGACCCCAAGGCGTGGAACGCCTCCCGCGTCGGCGTCGTCCTCGGAGTGGGAGCCAACAGCCTGAGCACCTACCCCGTCGAATTCGCACGCTTCCGGGACGGCCACGCCGACAAGGTCTCCCCTCTCGCCCTGCCGCGCAGTGTGCCGAACATGGTGGCCGGCGCGGTCAGCCTGGACCTGGGAGCACAAGGCCCCAGCTTCACCACCAGCAGCGCCTGCGCCTCCGGCACCACCGCCCTGGCCGTCGCCTGCGACCTGCTGCGCAGCGGCGCCTGCGACATCGTGGTCAGCGGCGGCAGCGAGAGCGGGACCTCGGCCATGTGCGCGGTGACGTTCGGTCAGATGCAGGCCCTGTCCCGGCGCCGCCACGACCCGGCCGGCGCCTCACGGCCCTTCGACGCGGACCGCGACGGCTTCGTGCTCGGTGAGGGCGCGGGCATCCTCGTCCTGGAGCGCACCGGTCACGCCCGCGCCCGCGGAGTCCGGCCGCTCGCCCATCTCGCGGGCCACGCCTCCTCCTGCGACGCCCACCACTACACCTCACCCCACCCCGAGGGCGACGGCCTGGCCCGCGCGATCCGCTCGGCGCTGTCCGACGCCGGCCTGGCCCCGCACGACATCGGCCACGTCAACGCCCACGGCACCTCCACCGAGCTCAACGACAGGACCGAGGACCGGGCCCTGCGCCAGGTCTTCCGCAGGCCCCCGCCGGTCACCGCCAACAAGAGCGTCATCGGACACACCCTCGGCGCGGCCGGCGCCATCGAGGCCGCCCTGACCGTCCTCACCCTCCGTCACCAGCTGATCCCGCCCACCGCCAACCTCGACCGCATGGACCCCGCCATCGACCTCGACGTCGTCACCAAGACCGCGCGCCCCACACGGATCGACGCCGCGCTCACCGTCTCCAGCGGCTTCGGCGGGCAGAACGCGGCCCTGGTCCTCACCCGAGCCTGAAGGCAGCCGGCCTGCCGCCCCGGCTCCAGCCCTCGGACGTCGCGCCCGGGACCGCACCCCGGTGCGCACCGCTCCCCGACCGGGGGAGCGACGGGGGAGCGGCGCCCGCTCCACCGCCTCGTCCGGATCCGCCCACCCCGACAGGAAGGTTCTCCCGTGCCGGAGCACTCCGCAGACTGGTTCGCCGACATGGAACCGGTGGTGGCAACCCTGCTCGACCGTCATCTGTCGATGGCCCAGGAGTGGTTTCCCCACCAGTACGTCCCCTGGAGCCGAGGCCGGGACTACGAGGGCCCGCTCGACGGCGTGGCCTGGCAGGACGCGCAGTCGGCGCTCAGCCCGGTGGCGAAGTCGGCGCTCGTCCTCAGCGTCCTGACCGAGGAGAACCTCCCCGTCTACCACCACAGGCTCGCCGCCAACGCCCCCCGCGGGGGCGCCTGGGACGCCTGGGTCCACCGCTGGACCGCCGAGGAGGACCGCCACGGCACGGCGATGCTCGCCTACCTCCACACCACCCGCGCGGTCGACCCCGTCGCACTGGAACGCGCCCGCATGCGGTACATGTCCACGCCTCCTCACCCCGACGATCTGCCTTCCGACCCGCTGCACGGTCTCGCCTACGTGCTGATCCAGGAGCTGGCCACCCGCGTCGCGCACCGCAACACGGGCCTGAACTGCGGCGAGAGCGTATGCGCCCGGCTCTTCGCGCGCGTGGCGCAGGACGAGAACCTCCACATGGTCTTCTACCGCGACCTCTACGCCGCCCTCCTCGACCTCGTGCCCGACCAGGCCATGGCCGGCCTGTGGCGGGCGGTGAAGGGTTTCCGCATGCCCGGCCGGACGATCCCGGGGTTCGCCGAGATGAACGCCCGCGTCGCGCTGGCCGGCTGGTACGACCTGGAGATCTTCCACGGCGACGTGCTCACACCCCTCCTCAGGACCCTGCGCGTCCACGAGCGCACCGACCTGGGCCCTGAAGGAGAACACCACCGCGCCGAACTCCTCACCCACACCGAACGCCTCCACCGGACGGCCGTCCGTCTCCGGGAACGGCGTCCTGCCGCCCTGGCACAGGAGCGGTGATGCCCCGCCCCCGGACACTTCGCCGGCTGACCCGCGCCGGGCGGCGGATCGCCGCGGACCTCATCGCCCGCGCACTCGTGAGCAACGGATTCCGCCCCCACCGGCACACGGCATTCCCCCACGCCGACGGCACCTACGGAGACCACGACGGCCCACCGCTGTCCCTGCTCCTCCTCGGGGACTCCATCGCGGCCTCCCTCGGCACCTCCGCCGTCCAGGAGACCCTCGGAGCACAGTGCGCCACGACCCTCAGCCGCGCCACCGGCCGCCCCGTGCACCTGCGCGTCCTGGCCCGGCCCGGCACCACCACCGGGTTCATGAAGCACCAGCTGCGCAGAGCTCTCCGTCACCCTCACCCCCCGGGTGTCGCTCTGATCATCGTCGGCGGCAACGACATCGTCGCCGGCACCCCTCTGCGACGTGCCGCCAAGGACCTCGCCCGTCACGTCACCCGGCTCCGCCACGCCGGCTGGCACGTACTGGTCGGAACCTGCTGGGACGTCGGCGACGTGCCGGCCGTCCGCCGCCGGCTGCGCACCGCCCTCTCACGCCGCAGCCGACGCCTCGAACACCTCCAGACCACGGCGGCACGACGAGCCGGAGCCGTCGCCGTCCCCCTGCGGGACCCCCGGCACGGCACACAGCCGGAACTCTTCGCCGCCGACCGCATCCACCCCTCCGCCCACGGCAACGCCCTGCACCTCCAGGCCCTCGCAGCCGCCCTCACCGGCACGACGCCGACACCGTGACCGGGATGCGCCCCGGACCGTGGGCGCAGGGTCACGGGCAGTCGGCGGGACGCCGGAGCCCCGGTGGTGCGAATCGTTCCTGCGGTGAATGTCCTCAGCCGTGCGGGTGAGCGCGGCTTCCATCCGGCTCCGGTGCAGGTGCGGGGGCTGCTAGAACGCACGGGTCGTTTCCGTCGCAGTGAAGGAGTGCGTGATGAGCCGAGGTCTGATCGTCGTCGATGTGCAGAAGGACTTCTGCGAGGGCGGCAGCGTCCCCGTCGCGGGCGGCGCGCGGCTCGCCGCCGCGATCGCCGAGCTCGTCGAGCGGAGCGCGGGCGCCGACTACCGGTGCATCGTCGCCACGCGGGACCACCACATCGACCCGGGCGGCCACTTCTCCGAGACTCCCGACTTCAAGGACAGCTTCCCCGTCCACTGCGTCGCCGGGGACGAGGGCGGCGAGTTCCACCCCGACTTCGCTCCCGCCGTCGCCGGCGGAAAGGTCGACGCGGTCTTCTTCAAGGGCGCGCACAGCGCCTCCAAGAGCGGCTTCGAAGGAGCCGACGAACAGGGCACCTCCCTGGCCGACTGGCTGCGCGCCCGCGGGGTCGAGGACGTCGACGTGGTGGGCATCGCCACGGACCACTGTGTCCGCGCGACCGCCCTGGACGCCGTGAAGGCCGGCTTCCGCGCGCGGGTACGCCTGGACTACTGCGTCGGTGTCGCCGAGGACACCACGGCAGCCACCCTCGAAGACTTCCGCCAGGTCGGCGTCGCCACCTCCGGAGCCGTCCCCGTCCGGTGAGCGCGCGGTTCACCGATTCCGTGCCCCGGAGGCGTCCCTGACGCCGTCCCCCCTGCCGGGATGCCGGGGAACCGGCCGGTGGCGTGCACCGGGCCGGTTCCGTCACGGCGGTCGCGCCGTCCCTCAGGTCAGCCGGGTGGCGGCGCAGAGCGCGACGGCGTCGCGCTGGTACACGGCCGGCCCCGGGGCGATCGCCGTAGTAGCGGTACCCGTTGGCGCCGATCCGGGCCGGCGGCAGCAGGCCGGTCCCTTGTCGTCATGGAGTGGCCGATCTCCGAGGTGGCCCGGATGGCGGGGATGACCGCCCCGCCACTGCGTCACTACGCTCCTCGCCCTCGCACGGGGACGGCCGCCACCCCGGAGCGGTACGGACTCCGTCCGCGGCCCGTCGGAGCCGACCGCCAGGTACGCCGCCTCCTGACGAACTCACCTGCCGGCCGGCACTTCCGGGCCGCGCACCCCCCGTCGGCTCCCGCCCGTGGTCCGGTCCTGGGGCCCGGGCGCAGGGGGCGCGGAGACCGGCGGGTCCCGTTCGGGCGCCACGAGGGCGTAACCCGGACGCGGAGGGGAACCGGCGCCGTATGCCAGAGATCGATGCTCCGCCCCGGCACGGGGGCGACACGCCGGTGCTCCGCCGTGTGCTGTCCACCCGGCTGCTGTACTTCTTCATCCTCGGCGACGTCCTGGGGGCCGGCGTCTACGTCCTGGTCGGACAGGTCGCCGCCGTCTCCGGCGGCGCGGTCTGGGTGCCCCTCGCCGCAGCCCTCGTCCTGGCCCTGCTGACGGCGTCCTCGTACGCGGAACTGGCGACGAAGTACCCGCGCGCCGGGGGAGCCGCCCACTACGCCGGCCGTGCCTTCGGCCCGGGGGCGGGGTTCGTGGCCGGTTTCAGCATGCTCGCCGCGGGCGTCGTCTCGGTCGCCGCGCTCGCGCGCGGCTTCGCCGGTGACTACCTGTCCGCCTTCGTGACCCTGCCCGTCGCTCTCGTCGCCGTCCTGTTCCTGGTGGTGCTCGCGCTGGTCAACGCGCGGGGCATCAAGGAATCGATGACGGCGAACGTCGTCGCCACCGTCGTCGAGGTCGGTGGGCTGGCGGTCGTCGTGGTCCTCGGGGCCTGGATGCTGCTGCGCGGCGACGCGGACACCGGACGCCTCGTCCAGCTCGGCACACCCGAGAAGGGTGCCGCGGCGGCGGTGCTGGCCGGGTCGGTCCTCGCCTACTACTCCTTCGTCGGGTTCGAGACCTCCGTCAACGTGGCCGAGGAGACCCGCGACCCGCGGCGCTCCTATCCCCGCGCACTGTTCGCGGCACTCGCCACGGCGGGGCTGGTGTACCTCCTCGTCGGCCTCGCCGCCTCCGCGGCCGTGCCCACAGCGCGACTGGCGGAGTCCAGCGGCCCGCTGCTCGAGGTGGTGCGCGCCGCAGGCGGCGTGCCCCCGCTCCTGTTCAGCGCCGTCGCACTGGTGGCGGTGGCCAACGGGGCCCTGCTGACCGGCATCATGTCGTCCCGCCTCGCGTACGGCATGGCCCGCGACGGACTCCTGCCCGGCTTCCTGACACGGGTGCTGCCCCGGCGGCGCACCCCGTGGACGGCGATCGCGGCCACCACCCTCCCGGCGCTGCTGCTCGCCCTGACCGGCAGCGTGGCCACGCTCGCCTCCACGCTCGTCCTCCTCCTTCTCGTCGTCTTCCTCCTGGTCAACCTCGCGGTGCTGGTCCTGCGCAGGGAGCCGGGAGAGGACGGCCACTTCCGCGCGCCGACGGCGCTCCCGGTGCTCGGCGCGGCCTCCTGCGTGCTGCTGGCGACACAGGTGGAGGCGGCGGTGTGGGCGCGCGGATCGGTGATCCTGGGTGCCGCCGTCGTACTCGGCCTCGTCTCCGCCCGGCGGCGGCGGCGCCGAGCGGAGAAGGAATAGGCCGTTCGCGGACCAGGCACACGACCAGGCACAACCCGTTGTGGAAGCGCCGGCGGGCCGGGGGCACCCGCGAACGCCGCACGGCCTCGCAGCGGGACGCAGGACCATGCGCTTCCGCCTCGGACCGCGCGAGAAGCGGCGGCCGGCTGTGCGAGGCGGTCCCGGCGGCGGGTGGGACGACGGACGTCACTCCGTGTGGAGCCCCCGCCACCGGACCGCCGGTCCCTGCCCCCGGTCCCCGTCCGCGCCGTCGTCCCGTCCGGCGGAACGGTCGCCGCGGTGGCGCGTACCGGGCAGGAACTCCACGGCGGCCAGAACGGCCCGGGTCGCTTCGAGCGCGCGGATCGGGGCGTCGAGCGCGGCCGAGCCGCTGACGACACGAGCCGTTCGAGGTCCGGCCGCCGCGCCTCGGCCGGGGCACGGAACAGGAGCCGCTGCCTGATCCGGAGGCAGCCGGAGCGGTGCAGCCGGCGAACGCGTGGTGACGCCTGTCCGGCGAGTCACCTCTCCGGCGAGTCAGAGGGTGGCGACGCCGCCGACCGAGGCAAGGAACTCCCCGACGCAGGCGGCGAAGGCGTCGGGCTGGTCGTGGTGGACGACGTGGCCGGCCGGCAGTTCGACGAGGCGGACGGACCGTTGTGCTGCCATGTCGCGGGCGTGGGAGGCCGACAGTTCGTCGCTGTGCGCGCCCCTGACCAGCAGGGTCGGGCAGCGCACGCTCAGCCAGTCGTGCCAATGCACACCCGAGAGCGCCTGCTGGGACCGCACCGTGTCGGCCGCGTCGAAGGAGAAGCCCCAGCCTTCCGCCCGCTCCCTGAACGTCCGCTCCAGGTACGGCGCCGCCGCGCCCAGGGCCTCGACCAGCCCGTCCCGCGTCGCGACACGAGGGGGCAGGTTCTTCGCGAAGGTCAGGCCGATGTCGCAGACCGCTCCGGCGTCCTCGACGACGAGCGCCGTGACGCGGCCGGGATGCCGGGCGGCGAACTGGTAGGCGTTCACACCGCCCAGCGAATGACCGAGCAGGGCGACCCGCGTCAGGCCGAGGTGGTCGAGGAAGGCCCTGACGTCGCCGACGTAGCCGCTGCGCTCGTAGTCGCCTGCCCGATCGGACTCCCCGTGTCCCCGCTGGTCGAGTGCGATCACACGCCACGCGGAGCCCAGCTTCTCTGCCAGCGGTGCGAAGTCCGCGCCCTCGCTGAAATGCCCGTGCAGAGCGACCAGGACCGGGCCCGGTCCGCCGAAGTCGAGATAGGAGAGTCTGCGCCCGTCCACCTCGAAGCTGCCTCGCACACGGTGATCCATGACGGGGGAGTGTACGGGGCCGCCGGCGCGCGGAAGGCACCGAGCCCGCCCCTGAGGTCCGCCGGCGGGCCGTGGACACATCGCGCCGGCGGACGGTGAACGCACCCCACCCCCGGCCGCGTTGGAGCCCGCTGCGGGCGCACCCGCCTCGCCGAGCGCCGGCGGCCCCCATGGCGCGAGAAGCGTGCGCCGGCAGGTGAAAGGCGATGGACACGATGATCCCAGCGGTCGTACTCTCGACCGGTCCCAGACATCCCACGTCCGAAGAGGTGCATTTGATGACGGTTCAGGTACGCGCGGCCCGCTCCCACCGGCCGCATTGCCCAGCCGTCGACACCTCCGAGGACCGAAGGAACCCCTGTAGTGGATCTGCCACGTAGCTTCACCATCCGCGAGAGCAGCCATCGCATCTGCAACCCGTTCACCAGTGAGAAGCTGGCCCTCCTGGGCCGGGCCGTCAGCCCGTCGCCGGGCACCCGCATGCTCGACCTCGCCTGCGGCAAGGGCGAGATGCTGTGCACCTGGGCCCGGGACCACGGTGTGGTCGGCACCGGGGTGGACATCAGCACCGTCTTCCTCGACGCCGCCCGCGGGCGGGCCGCGGAGCTGGGCGTTGCCGACCGGGTCGGCTTCGTGCACGCGGACGCCTCGGGCCATGTCGCCGAAGGTCCCGTCGGCATCGCCGCCTGCGTCGGTGCCACCTGGATCGGCTCCGGCGTCGCGGGCACCGTCGAACTCCTGCGGCGCAGTCTCGCTCCCGGCGGCATCATGCTGATCGGCGAACCGTACTGGCGCCGCGAGCCCGAGGACCAGGCCACCGTCGAAGGCTGCCACCTCGCACGCAAGGACGACCTGCTCCCGCTGCCGGAACTGCTCGCACAGTTCGGGGACCTGGGCTGTGATGTCGTCGAGATGGTCCTGGCCGACCAGGACAGCTGGGACCGGTACGTCGCGGCACAGTGGCTCAACATCCGACGCTGGCTCGATGCCAACCCTGATGACGAGCTCGCCGACGACCTGCGTGCGGAACTCACCGCGGCACCCGTCCAGCACGTCACGTACCAGCGCGAATACCTCGGCTGGGGTGTGTTCGTCCTGATGGACCGCTGACACACCACTCCCCGGTGAGCCCCGGCACCACCTGCCGGGGCTCACCCGCGTGGCACCGCACCTCGGTTCGCAGCCCGGTGGCCGGCTGCGCACGTGCCGGCGGCACCGGACGACACCGCAGCCCGTCAGGTCGTGCGGATGCGCCGGGCCGTGGCGACGAGTTCCGCGGGCAGATCCGGACCCGCACATGCGTGGTCGATCAGCAGGTTGCGGTAGGTGGTGTTCGCGAGCTCCGGCGCGAGAGCGATCAGGGTCGTCAGATCCTCGGACGAGCCGGACAGGCGGACTCGGTAGGCGGCACCGGCCGCACGCAGGGACACCTCGTCGGGCTCGTGTTCCAGGCCCTGCGCGGCGAGGCTCGCGGCTGCGGCGAAATCGCCCTGCTCGGCGCGCACATCGGCCAGGTCCAGGTAGAGGGACCAGTTGCCGGGGTCCAGGAGCACGGCGCGTTCGTAGGCGGCGGCAGCCTCGTCCAGGTTTCCCATCGCGCGCCAGGTGGCCGCGCGTGCGACGGCGGTCCACATGACGTGGTCGACGGCATCGGCGCGGTCGCACAGCGCGAAGGAGAGGTCGTACCGGCCACAGGCCCGGGGCAGCCGGGCCATGGCGGCCAACGACTCCGGTACGGGCACCCGTTCGGACACCACGTCGAGGGCGTGGAACCAGGGGGCGAACCGCTCCCGCATCCCGTCGGTGTCGAAGTCGTGGCCGTAGTCCAGCGTCCGCAGACACGCCTCGGCCAGCGCCTCGGCACTCACCGCGCCGAGGAACCGCGTGTCGCCGAACCAGGGGGCGGCTCCCCACGCGACGTCGGGCCGCACGCCCGTGACGGAACCGACGGTCATGGCCGCGTCGTCCATCTTCCCGTCGAGGAACAGGAAGTACGCCTGCGCCGGCACAGTGCTCAGGGAGCCGTCGCCTTCGAGGCTCTCCTCGAGTTCCGCGCGCCGGTCCTGCCACAACTCGGCGAGGGCCGCATAGGGCTCCGGAGCCGCCGGCGCCGAGGCCATCGCCCCCACCAGAAGCTTGACGGCGCCCACCGGGCTTCCGCCGCAGTGCGCCATCACCCCGGCGAGATCGACGGTCGCCGCCACTGACCGATTCGACATCGCCCGAGGATACCCGTGGCCACAGCGGCGGGCGGCGGCCGCCCTGAGGGCGTGATCGCCGGGCGCTCGTGGCCACGCCACCGCCCCGTGGTGCCGTCACCGAGGACCCGAGGGCCTCGTTCCGAGCCCGGAGACGCGCGGTGCGGCCGGCGGTGGGGGACCGGAGCAGAAGGGGGCGGCCGGCGGGTCGCACGGGATCGGGGATCCCGCTCCGGCCCGGAGGCATCGTGCCGGGTTCTCGCGGTCACCGCCGGACGGTCGCCGGCCACGCACCGGGACGGCCCACCGGCCCTCGGCGTCCGGTGCCGGAATCAGGACCCGTCCGGCTGCCGAAGTCCTTCCAGGAGGAGGGCGATCAGGCGGCGCGGGTCGTAGCGGGGGTCGTCGTCGCGTCCGATGCAGAGGTTGCCGATGCCGCGCATCAACTCGTACGGCTGCGTGCCGGCCCTGATGTCCCCGGACGCGACCGCCGCGTCGAGCAGGTGGGCGCAGACGGGCAGCAGGCGGTCGAGGAAGTGCGCGTGCAGCGCGGCGAAGCGGTCGTCGTCGGACTGGAGGGCGTCGGCGAGTCCGTGCTTGGTGACGAGGAAGTCCACGAAGAGGTCGACCCACTGACGCAGCGCGTCGAACGGGGAGCCGGCACCGGCCAGCAGCTTCGGTCCGGCCTCGGCGCACGCCTCGATCTGGTGCTGGTAGACGGCCGTGACGAGGTCCGCCCGGGTCGGGAAGTGGCGGTAGATCGTGGCCATGCCGACGCCCGCCTCGGCCGCGATCCGGCGGATCGGCGCGTCGACGCCGGCGGTGACGAACACCTCGGCGGCGGCGTCGAGCACCGTCTGCCGGTTGCGTTGGGCATCGGCCCGCCTGCCCCGGCCCTGCGGCTCCCCGGCGGCGCTGTCGGTGGTCATCACGCGTTTCCCTCCTGGTGATTGACAAAACGGAACGCTGCTCCGGATACTAAATGGAGCAGTGTTCCGCTTCAGGGTAGTCGAAGCGGATCACCCCTGTCCGCCTGCCCGCCGCCGGTTGCGGCCGCGGGGCAATCGGCAGGCGTCACCGAAAGGAACATCGTGATCACCTCCACCGCCCCCGGCGCCGGCGTCCTGGGCGCGCCCGCTCCTGTCCTCTCCTTCAGCCCCGTCGTCCTTCCGGTGCCCGGGCGTCCCGTCGACCTCCAGGTGCGTGTCTCCGCACCCGCGACCGGGACCGGGCTCCCCGTCGTCCTCCTCTCCCACGGGCACGGACCCTCGAACAACCTCTCCTCGCTCAACGGATACGCGCCGCTCGTCGACCACTGGGCCGCCCATGGCTTCGTCGTCGTCCAGCCCACCCACCTCACCTCCAGGACGCTGAGCCATCTGGTGGCCGACGCACCCGGGGCTCCCGACTTCTGGCGGTCCCGTGCCGAGGACATGAGCCACATCCTCGACCGGCTCGACACCATCGAACGCACCGTGCCGCAGCTCGCGGGACGCATCGACCGCACCAGGGTCGGCCTCGCCGGGCACTCGCTCGGCGGCTTCACCGCCGCCCTCCTGCTGGGCGCGGGCCTCGACGACCCGGAGACGGGCAGGACCGTGCACCTCGCCGACCCGCGGATCACGGCGGGCGTGCTGCTCGCCGCGCCCGGCAGCGGCGGCGACGCCTTCAACGGGCCCATGGCCGCGCAGTGGCCGATCATCGGCGCCGTCGACTTCTCCACCATGACGACACCCGCGCTCGTCGTCGTCGGCGACAAGGACGACCCGCGGCACTTCACCGACAGGGGACCGGACTGGCACGCCGACCCCTACACGCTCGCTCCCGCGCCCAAGACCCTGCTCACCCTGTACGGCGCGGAACACGGGCTCGGGGGGATCGCCGGATACGACGCCGCCGAGACCACCGACGAGGACCCGGGTCGGGTCGCCGCGCTCGCCCTCCTCACCGCGGCCTGGCTCCGCACCCGGCTCCACCCCGGCGCCTCCGCCTGGGAGGACGCGCTCGAGGCGCTGACGACCGGACCCGACGCGGTGGGGCGGGTCGCCTCCACGTAGGCGCCCGCGGATGTTCCTCCCGCAGTCCGCCGTCCGCCGTCCGCCGACCGACGGCGGTGCACCGCGGATGTTCCTCCCGCCGTCCGCAGTCCGCAGGCCGCCGTCCGCCGACCGACGGCGGTGCCGTGCAGACGGTCCTCCGGCAGCCGTGGCGCCGGACCGGTTCCCCCGGGGCGCCTCCGCCTCGACCGGGGTGCACCCGCCCGCGGCTGCGTCTACGGTCGCTGCGAGGCCACCTGACAGCACAGAGGCCGAGGGCGGCCCGCGCCCGCTTCGCACGGGGCACCGGGCCCGCCCGTCCTCGCCGGAGACTCCTGCGACGACTCTTGCGACGGGAGCGGACCATCATGGGAGCCCACGGACAGGGCCGGGACCGCGCGGACCCGCTGGACGAGCTGTACGCGACGGCGCCGCCGTCCTTCGTCGAGCGCCGCAGGGAGCTGGCGGCCCGGGCCGCCGCGGCGGGTCGGGCCGACGACGCCCGGCTGATCCGCGCCTCCCGCCGCCCCACGCTCGCCGCGTGGGCGGCCAACCTCCTCAGGCGCGCGGACCCCGAGGAGAGCGAGCGATTCCTCGACCTCGGACACCAACTGCGCGAGGCCTACCGCACCCTCGACTCCGACGTCATGAGGGACCTCTCCGCCCGCCGCGGAGCCGTCGTCACCGCGCTGGCCCGGGAGGCGGCCCGCCTCGCCGAGGCAGCAGGGCACCGGCTGTCGGACGCGGCGCAGCAGGAGGTGGCCACCACGCTGCGAGCGGTCCTCGCCGACCAGGAATCCGCCGACCGGTGGGCGGCCGGGCACCTGGAGCGCTCCCTCACCCCGCCGACGACCCCGGCTCCCACGGCGGCCCCGGCCCCGGACTCCACGCCGAGGCGAAGGGCGCCGGCCGCGCAGGAGGCCGGCGGAGGCGCACACGAGGACGAGCTCGCCGACCGCCGCCGGCGGCGCGAGGAGCTCGCAGCGGCGCGCCGTGCGGCCACCGAGGCGGACCGGGCCCTCGCGGCCCGACGCGACGAGGACACGGAGGCGGCCGAGCACCTGGAGACCGCGCGCCGGAAGACCGCGGAGGCCGAGGGGCGCGTCGAGGCGGCGCGAACGGAGCTGCGCCGCGCCCAGGATGCCGCGAAGGAGGCCCGGAGCGAGGAGAAGGAGGCCGAACGCCGTGTCCGGGCCACCCGCGAGGCGGTGCGGGTGGCCGACCGCGGTGCGCAGGCAGCCGCCCAGGCTCTCGCCGACGCGGACGGCCCCCGCTAGACCGAGAAGAGAGCAGGTCAGGGCTCGCCGCCGGAGCGGCCGCGCCGCCGGCGCGCGCCGACGACCCGGTGGTGCGAGCGTGGACCGTGGGCGGCAGGCACCCGCGCACCCACTTCGCGGAAGGGACAGGCGGTCATGGCCCGTGCGGTCTGGACCGGGGTGATCACCTTCGGGCTGGTCACCGCACCCGTCGGCCTGTTCACCGCCACCGAGACCCACACCGTGCACTTCCACCAGCTCGAACGCGGCACCGCCGACCGGATCCGCAACCGGCGCGTCAACGAGCGCACCGGCGAAGAGGTGGGCACCGACGACATCGTCAAGGGATTCGAGGTGGGGGAGGGGGAGTACGTCGTCGTCGAGCCCGACGAGCTGGACGAGATCGCCCCCGGCCTGCTGCGTGCGCACGCGGTGCGGGACCGTGAGCGATCGCCGAGCACCTCGCACACCTCGCGTCCAGGCGTGGGCGGCCGGCAGCCCCGGCCCGCCGTGGTCGCGAGGCCGCCTACGCGGCCGGCGCGCCGCTCTGCGCCGCCTTGTCCTGGCGCGCGCTCAGCCGCGAGCCGGACTCGCGGCGGGCGGCGCGGCGCAGGAGCGGTACCGCGAGGAGGAACCCGAGGACCGCCCAGGCCGTGAGGACCAGGGCGACCATGGGAAGTTCCCAGGAGCCGGCCGCCTCGGCGGCCCGTGCCGAGTCCGGGAGCAGCGCCGAACGAAGGCCCTGCGCCATCCACTTGAGCGGAAAGACCGAGGCCACCTGCTGGACGGGCACGGGCAGTTCGGTGATCGGGAACACCGTCCCCGAGGTGATCAGCAGCCCCATCGTCGGCAGCATGATCAACGCCAGGGCCTCGCGGGGGTTGGGCAGCACGGCGCCCACGGCCGCGCCGAGCGGGACGACGGCGAGCAGCCCGAGGGTGGTGACCCACAGCAGCGTCAGCCAGTCGCCCGGCCCGTGCGGCAGTGGCCCGTCCGCCAGCAGCGCCCCGGCGGCCAGGAGCAGCGCCAGGGTGCCGACCGCCAGGACGACCACCAGCAGGCACTTGGCGACGAGGTAGGCCGGTATCCCGCCGGGCGTGGCGCGCAGCCGCAGCAGGGTGCCCTCCTCCCGCTCCGTCACGAGGATCTGCGGGAGGTTGATCAGGCCGACCTGGAACAGCAGGTAGGCGGCGAAGCCCGCCAGCACCAGATGCGTCATCGGGGTGCTGGTCCCGGGCACGTCGTCACCGAGGTAGGCGGCGACGAGCAGGGCGACGACCACATTGGTCAGATGGCCGGACATCTCCTTGCCGTTGCGCAGCAGGTGCCGCAGCTCGATTCCGCCGCGCTGGAGCCCGGCCCGCCAGCTGTTCGTCCTGTGCGTCATGTGTGCCCCCCTCATGCGGCCGGTGCCTCCTCGTCCGCGTTCCTGTCCCTGTCGTCCGCGTCCCTGCCCGTGTGCTGTGCCCCGTCCGTGCCGACGGCCTCCCGGTGCACCATGTGCAGGTAGGTGTCCTCCAGCGTCGGCCGGCGGACCTCCAGGTCGGCGATCGGGCCGTCCGCGTGCCGGTGGAGTTCCCAGACCAGCCGTGAGGGGTCCTCCGTGCGTTCGCGGCGGGGCGTCCCGTCGTCGGCCGTCCACCGGACCTCGGCCTGGGCGGCGGCGCGCCGGGCCAGTTCCGCGGGTGTGCCGCAGGCCCGGATCCGGCCGCCGACCAGCATGGCGATCCGGTCGGCGAGCCGCTCGGCCTCCGCCAGGTCGTGGGTGGTGAGCAGGACGGTGACGCCCTCCTCGCGGGCCAGCCGTTCGACCAGGACGTGGAACTCGTGCCGTGCCTGGGGGTCGAAGCCGGTGGTCGGCTCGTCGAGGAAGAGGAGTTCGGGGCGGCCGACGATGCCGAGCGCGACGTCGAGGCGCCGGCGCTGGCCGCCGGACAGCCGCTCCACCTGCCGGCCGGCCTGGTCGGTGAGGCCGACCAGGGCCAGCAGTTCGGCCGGGTCGCGCGGGTCGGGATAGTAGGCCGCGAAGTGGGTCAGCAGCTCGGCGACCCGCCAGCGGCGGTGGTCGCGCCAGGACTGCAGGACCAGGCCGATCCGGGCCCGCCACGCGTCGCCGCCCCGCTCGGGATCCGTGCCGAGGACGCTCACCTCCCCGCCGGAGCGCTGCCGGAAGCCCTCCAGGATCTCGACGGTGGTGGTCTTCCCCGCGCCGTTGGGCCCGAGCAGCGCGAAGACCTCGCCGCCGTGGATGTCCACGTCGACGCCGCGCAGGACGTCGACGTCGCCGTACGCCATGGTCAGATCGCGTACCCGGATCACGGGCCGGACGTCGGTGCGCACGGACGCCGTCATCGCTCGGCCTCCGCACGGGGCTGCCGTGGTGCCGCCCCGGTCGCCGGTCCGGCGCTGTCGACGATGGCCCGCAGTGCCGCCACATGTCCGTCGAAGGCGGTGCGACCGCATTCCGTCAGCCGTACCTTCGTACGGCGGTTGCGGCCGCCGCCCTCCTTCTGGACCTCCAGGTATCCGGCCCCCTCCAAGGTGTGCAACTGCTTGGAGAGCGCGGAGTCGCTGAGCGAGAGGCTGTCGCGGACGAACGCGAAGTCCGCCCACTCGGTGGCGGCGAGCAGCGCGACCACCGACAGCCGCGTGGCGGGGTGGATCAGCTCGTCGAAGCCGGCGGGGGTGCTCATCGGCCGGCCTCCCCGTCGGCCGCCGGTGCGCCGCCGCTCCTCACCGACTCGGCCACCCAGCGGTTGGCGCGACCGAGGGTGAGCAGGTACACGGCCACCCCGGCCGTGGCCTGGACGAGGCCGCCATGGACCGGCCCCAGCGGCTCGGTCAGGTGGTCCGCCAGCACGATCGTCCCGCCGACCAGCACCGCCGCGGCACCGAACGCGGCCCACATGCGCCCGGGGCAGCGAGTGTGGTGCAGTTGCATCCGGCTCCGGCGGCTGCTCAACACGATCAGCAGGCTCAGCAGGCCGACGTAGGCGGCCACGGACAGTCCGACGCCCCACCCGGGCAGGTCCATGCCGACGCCGGCGAGGAACACCCACATGAGCGCGGCCATGCCGTAGGTCGTACCGCGCCCGCCGGACGCGGAGCGCTCGAACTCGTCGTACACCCGCTCCTGCGGCACCCGGATGCGCTGGAGATCCTTCCATGCCTGTTCGGCATCCACCGGCATGCTCACGGCCCTCACCTTCCCGCCCCGATGACTTTCCTACAAGGAAAGTACTCTCGGCTTTCCTGGCAGGCAAGTCGGAACTCGCCGGTCCGGGGAGGCGGCGCCGCGCCGCTTGCCACCGGCCGGTCCCTGGAGCAGCGTGGACACCGGCTGCCCCCGTGCCACGGCACCGGATCCGGACAGCCCGAGGCAGGAACCGGAGCGAGGAGACGAGACCGATGACCGCACCGACATCCGGCCCGGAAGCCGTGCCCGTCGAACGCCGCCGGGACGAGTCCGACAGAGTGTTCTGGGAGCCGAGCGAGCGCTGGGTGCGTGCGACGGCGGGGGAGATCACGGTCGTGGACAGCCGCAGCCCGGTTCTCGTGTGGGAGCCCGGTCGCCCCGTCCCCCTCTACGCCTTCCCGGCAGGAGACGTCCGGACGGACCTGCTGCGGCGGACGGAACGATCCGCCGGCCCGCGGCGGCACGCGGGGGCGACGGTCTTCTACGACCTCGTGCTCCCCGACCGGACCGTCGGGGCCGCGGCCTGGACCTACCCCGGGGAGGAGCTGGCCGGCCACATCGGCTTCGAATGGTTCGGACGCGAGGTCCTCGACCACTGGTACGAGGAGGACGAGGAGATCTTCGTCCACCCGCGCGACCCGCACAAGCGCGTGGACGCCCTGCCCAGCGGCCGGCACGTCCGGATCGAGATCGAGGGCACCGTCGTCGCGGACACCCGCAGGCCGGTCCTGCTGTTCGAAACCGGTCTGCCGGTGCGCTTCTACCTCCCGCGGGAGGACGTCCGCCTCGACCTGTTCACCCGTACCGACGGGCGCACGCGCTGTCCCTACAAGGGTGTGGCGAGCGAGTACTGGTCCTGGGCGGGCGACGGCGACGTGCGGCCCGACATCGCCTGGAGCTACCCCGACCCCCTCCCCTCCGTGGGGATCGTCAAGGACCGGGTGGCCTTCTACGACGAGTCCGTCGACGTCGTCGTCGACGGAGTGCGGCGGGAGCGGCCGGTCACGTTCTTCAGCCGTCCCTAGCGGTGGTCCGCGAGCCGGGTGCGGGGCCCGGCGCGGTGTGCGGGGCGGGACGCCGGACGTGCGTTCCGCCGTGGACCGTGGGACGGCCTGGGTGCACGGAGCCCTCGACGGCGACCCGGATGCCGGTCATCGCCTCTTCCGCGAGGCAGACCTCGCCGCCGATGCCGCGCATCTCCTCGGGCAGGGGCACGACGTGCTCGGGTCAGGCGGAGTGCGTCGACACGGACACGCCGGCGATCGACGCCGTCTGCTCGGATCGGGCCCTGTCCTCGTATGCCCGGAGGAGGACGCCCTCGCGGATCGCCCACGGGCAGATGAGGACCGAGTCGACGTTCATCGTGCGCAGGGCGGTCTCCGCGACGATCGCCCCGGCCAGGCACTGCGCCGAGCGTGCGGGGGAGATCCCCGGCAGACGGGCGCGGTCGGCTGAGGGAAGACGCCTCAACTGCCTGATCGCCTGACGCAGTTCCGCATGGAGGAGCCGCCGCGTGCCGGACGGTTCGTCGGTGCCGGGAGAGCACAGGCGCGACAACTGATCGAAGGTGCGGGAGGTGGCCACGACCGTGCGGGGCCCGATGCCGCGTACCTGCGCGGACACCTCGGCCATCTGCTCCCGCGCGTACCGCCGCACCTCCTTGACCCGCGAGGGCGAGGGAGGGTCCTGGCCGGCGAAGTGCTCCCGGGTGAGCCGCCCCGCGCCCAGCGGCAGGGAGACGGCGAGGTCCGCCGTCCCGCCGTCGCCGCAGGCCACCTCGAAGGACCCGCCGCCGATGTCGAGGACCGCCAGCGGACCGGCCTGCCAGCCCGTCCACCGCCGGGCCGCGAGGAACGTCAACTCGGCCTCCTGCGAACCCGGCAGCACAAGCACCGGCACATCGCACCGCGCGCCGAGCGTCCGGAGGATCCGGTGCCGATTGGGGGCGTCGCGCACGACCGCCGTGGCGAACACGACGGGTTCGCGCACCCCCCACCGGCGGCCCTCCCGGCAGGCGGCGGACACCGCGTCGGCCAGCCGCCTCATCGCCGCCCGTCCCATCGTGCCGTCCCGGTCCACCTGTTCCGCCAGCCGCAGCCGCCACTTGGCCGTGTGCACGGGATGGAGCCCGTAGTGCTCGACATCGGCGACGAACAGCCGGACGGTGTTGGAGCCTGCATCCACCACAGCCATACGCATGCGAGCCCTCTACCCCGCCCACAGCCGACGATGCCGCGGGCTGCGCCACCTGCCCGGCACCGGGCCCCCGCTCGCAGCGCAGTCGATGCCGCGCACGGACGCCGGACGCGTCGCGGAGGGGAGGGGCCCTCCCGTTGCCGACGTTCAGCAGGGGGACGGGGCCACTCGTGCCGGGCTGTTGCCGGGTTCGGGGGGTGTGCCTCCCGGTGTTTAGGAGCCCCCGCCAATGCGGTGGGCGTCCGTCACCGGCGCGCCGTGGCAGGGCATCGAGGCCGGCGCGTCCGGCGAGGTGTGACTCACGCCGCGTTCGGCGATGCGGCAAGGCCCTGCTTCACGTACCGGGTGGTCTCGTCCGCGAGGATCTCGGGCAGGCCCGCCTCGATGCCGGACAGGGCCTGGGCGGCGACCTCGGCGGGGTCGGCCTTCTGGCCGGCGGGAACGCTCTCGGCCATCTCGGTGTCCATGTAGCCGACGTGCAGCGCCGAGACGGCGATGCCGCGGGGTGCCAGTTCCTCCCGGGCCGCGCCGGTCAGCGCCCATGCGGCGGCCTTGGCCGCCGCATAGCCTCCGAGGCCGGCCGGGTGCAGCCAGGACAGCACCGACAGCACGTTGAGCACCGCGCCGCCGCCGTTGGACTCGATGACGGGGGCGAAGGCCCGCGTCACGGCGAGCGGACCGAAGAAGTTCGTGTCCATCTCCAGGCGTATCGCGTCCGGGCTGCCCGCGATCAGCGGGGTTCCGGTGGATATTCCGGCGTTGTTCACCAGCAGGGTGGCGTCGGACGCGGTGCGGGCCGCGGCGCGGATCGACTCCTCGTCCGTCACGTCGAGCCGCAGCGGGGTGACGCCGGGCAGGTCCACCGTCTCCGGCCGCCGGGCCGCCGCGTACACCGTCGCTCCGCGCTCCACGAGCTGGGCGGCCAGATGCCGTCCAAGCCCCCGGTTGGCGCCGGTGACCACCGCGACCGCACCGTTCAGTTCCATGCCCGCTCCCAGGGTTGCGTCCGTCGGCGAGCGGCCGACGGCAACGTTTTAGATTACGGCCATAATCTAACCACCGGTCTAGGATAGATGCCAGTCGACATCCGAACGGGAGGTGGCTGATGGGCCGCGTATCGCAGGCGCAGGCCGAGGAGAACCGCCGGCGGGTCGTGGAGACCGCCTCTCGCCTGTTCCGGGAACAGGGCACTCACGCCAGCGTCGCCGACATCATGAAGGCGGCTGGACTGACCCACGGCGGCTTCTACAAGCAGTTCGCGTCCAAAGAGGCGCTCATCGACGAAGCCACCGCCCACGCCTTCGGCGAACTCGCCCGGCACCACGAGACGGGACTCGAGCAGCACGGCGGGCAGCGCGCCGCCGCCCAGAAGGCGTTGATCGACACCTACCTCTCCCTCGGACACCGCGACAGCCCGGCGGACGGATGCCCCGTCGCCGCGCTCGTCACCGACATGGCGCGCGAAAGCGAAGGCCAGGAGGCCCGCCGGATCTACACGGAAGGCGTGGGCGACTTCGCCGCGCGGCTCGCCACCGGGGACCAGGACGGCATCACCCGGCTGTGCACCATGCTCGGCGCCCTCGTCCTGGCCCGGGCCACCACCGGTTCCCCGCTTTCCGAGGAGATCCTCACCACCGTGCGCGCGGAACTCACGGCATCCGACTGATCCGCGCCGAGCCGCCGATAGGCGCGGCGAGGGGCTGACACCCGCGAAAGCCGTGCCGCGACCGCCGCCCGGAGCCGTCCGGACCGGCTGACCGGGCGGGCCGCACGCGACGGAGGGGGCGGTGCGCCCCCGGCACGGCTGGACGGGGGAGCCGGGACGCCCCCGGCCTTCCCTGGCCCTCCGCGTGGCGACGGGCCGAGGCGGCGCCGGAGGAGCCCGTACCAGCGGTCATCGGTGCACGAAGGGAGATCGGCACGCCACGCCGTCGGCTCCTGACCGGTGACGGCAGGTCAGTCCCTCGCCTCGCGGACGTCCTCTCCCCGTTCGGCGAAAGCCTTGAAGTCCTGCATGTGCTGCCGCGACTGCTTGCGGAAGGCGCCGGGCATCAGGAGTCCCACCAGCTTCATCAGAAAGCCGCTGAACCGGTATTCGTTCTCGCTCTCCCAGAACGTCGTGTCCGGGCCGGCCTCGGTCAGCCGGTCGCGTACAGCACTCCACATGCCCTCGCCGACGATCTCGCGGTCGAAGTGGACGACGCTCGATGCCGGGATCCCGCGCAGGTCCGCCGGTTCCCGGCGTGTGATGGTCTCGGTGGCCTCCATCGTCCGCCCGCCCATCTGCATCACGACCCGCGACGTGGTGCCGAGCTGCCCGTGCTCCCCGCTCAGCGGCTCGTGCAGCACCAGGCCCCGCAGCCATTTCGGCAGCTGTGCCGGGTCTGCGAGCAGCTGGGCCACCTTCTCCCGCGGCAGGGCGATCTCGGTGGAGACGGTGTATTTCATCGTGCGCATCATTTCCTCGGGGGACAACGTGTGTCCGTCAAGTACGGGGTGGCGAGGCGCACGACGGGTATCTCCGGTGCCTCTGCCTGTCGGTCCTGCCCGCCGGGCGGCCGTGCCCCTCACGCGCGGAGAACCGTGGAAAACCGCGGAAGACCCCTTCCCGCCCTGCCGGCGCCGCATCGGGCGGCGTTCGCCGTGCTGTGCGGCCCCCGACCGCCGCGGGCTTCGGGCGGTGGTGATAATCGACCGATGAGCGCCCTCGAACGTCCCGTGCCGCCCCTGAACGCCGACGAGCGCACCACGCTCGAGAGCTGGCTCGACTTTCATCGCGTCACGCTCGCCATGAAGTGCGAGGGCCTGGACGACGAGCAGGCCGCTGTCGCGTCCGTGCGTCCGTCCGGCTTCACCTTGACCGGCCTCGTCCAACACATGGCAGAGGTGGAGCGGAACTGGTTCCGGCGCGTGTTCGCCGGAGAACAGGCTCCGCCCATCTACGACCCGCATGCCGACCCGGACGCCCCCGACGGCGGCTTCGAACTGGCGGAGGGCGCCACCCTGGGCGACGCCCTCGCCACCTGGCACGCAGAGATCGCCCGCGCCCGCGAGCACTGCGCGGGCCGCGCTCTGTCCGATACGGGCCGTTTCATGGGGCAGGACGTCAGCCTCCGCTGGATCTACGTCCACATGATCGAGGAGTACGCCCGCCACAACGGCCACGCCGACCTGGTCCGGGAACGCGTGGACGGCACCACCGGCGCATAGCGGCGGAGCGGGCGACGTCTGCCCTGTCGCCGGCTGCGCTCCCGCCCCGCCGGCGGTTCGCCGGAGGCACAGTGCACATCGTGGACGGCACCCTCGCACCGGCCCTTCACCGCCTTCCGCGTCACCCTTCAGGGCTGCGACAGGGCATCCCGGACGGCGTCGACGCCGAGGGCCAGGTCCGCATGGAAGCTCTGGTGGAGGTCGAAGTCCCGGGTCATGTCGACGTAGTAGCCGTCAGGCAGGGTCGACTCGGCACGCGACAGGTCGCTGTTGAGCTCGCCGAGCTGGAGGATCATCCGGTGGGCGTTGCTCAGGGACTGCGTGAGGGCGTCGGCGAGCGAGCCGCCGGACCGAGGGGAGGTGTCCGCACCGGGCCGGTGCGACGCGCGCAGCGCCGCCCGCACCGCCGCGCGCCGGAACTGCGCCAGGGCGAGGGACGCTTCGATCCCGTCGTAGGAGACCTCGTTCGTCCAGGGGCCGTCATGGGCGAGGCTTCCCGCCAGGAAGCCGAGGCGGCGTGCGACGCCGAGGTCCTCCACCGCGTCGAACATCGGCGCGGCGAGCGCGGCGTCCTGTGCCAGTGCGACCGCGAACGCCCGGGCGTCCTCCGCCGGGAACTCGTCCCGGGCGGCCCGTGTCCCGGACCTTTCGGCCTCCCGCCGGAATCGCTCCAGCTGCAGCGCGAACACCGCTCCGAGCCGTACGGCCGCCAGCTCGACCGCGGGAAACCCGCCGCGCGCAGCCTCGCGTTCCTGGGCGCCGCACCGGGCGAGGCCGGCCGCGTACGCCCGTACCCCGGACGGCGTCGGCTCGGCGAAGGAGCGCAGCACCGGTGCGCCGAAGGGCGGCACGGGGAGCGCAGGGCCGAGGTTCCACAGCGGCGGTACGGGGGCGCGGAGAGCGGTGGTCCCGTCCGCACCGATGGCGCAGCTCACCTCGTCCAGCCCGGCCCGCAGGTCGAGTACGGGATCCAGCGCGGCGGTCAGCTCGCCGAGCAGCTCCGCGCACCTGACGTCCGCCTCCGCGGACCCCCCGGCCGCCCCGGCCCCCTCGGTCCCTCCCGGCGTCTCGGCACCTCCGGCCCGCCGTGCCCCCGCCGGGTCTTCGAGCAGCTTGCCGACATGGCGCAGGGTGCGGTGGACCTTCGGGACGGACAGGCCCAGCTCGTACCCGATCGCTCCCGGCGCACAGCCGGCCAACCGGAAGGCTGTGACGTTCAGCTGGCGCTCGTTCAACTCTGCGAGCGGGGCGAGTGCCACCACCGTCCGGGCCTGCACCAGGGCGTCGGTGCTGCCCCTCCCCAGGAGGGCGGGCACCGTCCCGTGCGCGGGACGGCATATTCCGCAGCCGCCGCCGACGGTCATCCGGCACGTCCAGGACCGCAGCGCCTGTGCGGTGACCACGGGGGCCCTGGTGTCCCTCGCGGCCACGGCCGCGTTCGTGCCCACGAGGTCCATCCACCGCCGGGCCACCGCCATCGCGTCCTGGGCGAGTCGAGCCGCCTCCACCAGGTCCGCGCCCCGCAGCAGCGACAGGGCGACGAGCGGTCCCGCATGCGCCCGGTAGTAGTCCCCGAACCCGACCCCGCTGACGGGCACCGCATCCGCCGGATCTGTAGCCATGGACCCAACTCACTTTCCCTCGGCCCTACTTGTGCAACCCGTGGGAGTTCACGGTAGAGGCTCCGCAGGGGGCCGCCGACCGGGCTCCGTCGATACACTCCGCGCATGAACGCCAACCGAGTGTCCCTTTTCTGCGACACCGCTCTCGCCGCGCGTATCGAGCGGGCCGAGACACAGCTCATCACCAAGGGCAGCGAGGCCGCACAGCGTCGTGACGCGGGCCGGGCGGGGTTCGTGCTTCCCCTCGCCGGGGGAGTGGCGAGCTACGCGGAAGAGGGCTCACCGCTGAACAAGGTCGCAGGGCTCGGCTTCGGCGGCGTGCCGAGCGAGACCGAGCTCGACGACGTGGAAAAGGCCTTCGCGGACCGCGGCGCCCCGGTGCAGATCGAGCTGGCGCACCTCGCCGACCCCGGGATCGGCGCCCTCCTGACCGAACGAGGCTATCGGCTCGCGTCGTTCGAGAACGTGCTCGGCCTGTCCCTCGGTGGTGGGCACGAGCTGGTCACTCCCCGCGGGGTCGAGGTCCGGCCGAGCGGTGACGACGAGTTCGAGCCGTGGCTCGACGTCGTCGCGGAGGGCTTCGCTCACCCCGACACGCAGGGCGTTCCCTCGCACGAGGAGTTTCCCCGTGAGGTCATCGCGAGTGCCGTGCGCGACCTGGCGGCGGCAGCCGGCATCGTGCGCTACGTCGCCGTGCTCGACGGGGACGTCGCAGGTGGCGCCGGCCTCCGCATGGCAGATGGCGTCGCCCAGCTCACCGGGGCGGCGACCGCGCCCGCTCGCCGCCGTCGTGGAGTCCAGACCGCCCTGCTCTCGGCCCGGCTCCGCGACGCCGCGGCCGCCGGCTGCGACGTCGCGGTCATCACCACGCAGCCGGGATCCCGGTCCCAGCACAACGCACAACGACGGGGCTTCGACCTGCTCTACACCCGCGCCGTGCTGCTGAAGCAGCCCTGAGCACGCAGCCGCCGGGCCGCCGGGCCGCCGGTGGGAGTCGACCCGGCGAGCCTGACGACCGTCCCGCGTCCGTGGGCCCCGCCTCTGCCGGTGCGCCCGCCGGCTCGGATCACCTGCGGCACATCGACGCGCCGGCCTCGGATCCGCCCACTGCGCACAGTACGTCCGGCCTCAGTCCTGCGCCGGGTCGGGGCAGATCCTCTCCGGCAACTCTGCGGACAGCGACGTGCGTTCGTCGGGTGTGAGATCGCGGCCGACGACCTTGCACAGGTGCCTCTTCCAGAGCGCGGGATCGATCCGGAAGAGCGTCGGCCTGCCCCCCGGGTCGGACGGGTCCTCCAGCTCGCCCTCCACCGGCATGCTCAGCAGGCTCCTGCCGTCCTGGGTGGCGTCCAGGAATCGCTGGACCTGTGAGAACACCAAGGTGTCCCGGTACTCGGGATCGTCGGCCCTGAGACGGACCATGATGTTCTCGTAGGCGAGGAAGAAGCCGGATCCCCCGGAGGTTCCCATGGTCCAGCGATGGGGTTCGAGCGGTCCGAACGGCCCCAGCACCTTCTTCGGCGCCGACCGGTTCCGCACCGACCAGAGTTCGACGATCCTGCCGGTGGTGAGCACCGCCATGTAGCGCGTGTCCGGCAGGTACTCCGCGGTGAGCAGGTCATCGGCGAGACTGACGAGCTGCTTCCCGTCCTCACGTCCCGTGCGCAGGTCGACGGTGTGGACGTCGGGTTCTCCCTGCACGCTCACCGTGACATGTGCCGGATCGGGATGGGCCCCGATGGTGAAGAACGGGTCCTCGGCGGTACTGAGCCCGAGGCCGGTGAGTTTCACGGCGGACGAGAGGCGGCGCCCTTGCCGTGCGTCCCAGTACTCGAGGACCGAGCCCGACAGGGTGACCACCTCGTCGTCGCTCCGGAACATGATGTCGATCGTGCCCGGTTCTCCGGTCTCCTTGTCGAGAGGCGGGGCGGACACGGCGAATTGGCTGATCCGCCGCAGACTGGGCAGGGCGCGGATCGTGACCCTGTTGCCGTCCGAGAGGTCCGCCACCAGGGTTTCGGCCTTGTCGGTGACGAGGGGCTGCTCCTCGGGGGGTGGTGCACCGGGCGTCCGTGCCCGGGCGAGGGTACGGGCCCCGGGACGGGTCTCCACGATGCGCAGCACGCTGCCGCCGTCGGTGCGGACGAGCATCCGACCACCGTCACCGAGCAGCGCCGGATATCCGTACGCCGGCCTGGAGGGACCGAGGGACATGCCGACGCCCGTGACGGCACGGCCCTCGGCGAACGGCATCACGACGTCCGACCCGGACATCAGGACGGGCAGGCGTTCGACCCCGATCGAGGTGGAGAGGCGCCGGCGGGGCACCAGCCGTTGCGGTGCCTCGTCACCGTGGACCACGACAAGGGACCAGGCACTCGCTTCGCCCTCGACGGCGAAGTAGCGGCTGGTTGTGTCGAACTCCGCTTTCCGGCACGGCTGCTTCAGCTCCTGGCTGCGCAGCACCCTCCCGTCCGCCACGCGGACGGCCTGGTAACGAGAGGTGTTCTCCCGCATCTCCTGGCACGCGACAGCCGTTCCCCCGTCCCAGGAGACCTCGGGAACGGAGGCGAAGTCACCGGCCAGTTCACGGGTGGAGCCGGTGGCGACATCAATGGCGAACAGGGAGGTTCGCTCGTCCCGCAATCGGAGGCCCTTCCACGCGACCAGGGTGCCGTTGTCGGGGCCGAACCAGATCCAGCGGACGTCGGTGATGTTCCCCGGCACCCGGTGCGAGCGGCCGCTGGAGAGGTCCCACACCAGGAGCGGCAGGCCGTCGGGCACCCGGGAGGCTTCCACCAGATACCGCGAATCAGGCGAGAAACGGGATGCCTTGACGGCGAGGACGGTGCCGTCCTCGTTCCGCGCCTGCTCGTGCCGGAGCGGATGAGCCGGGCCGGCCAGGGGCTCGGCGGAAGCGGTCACCTCGTGCCAGGCGAGGAGCCCGTCGGCCTCGCGCAGGTAGGCGATTCTGCGGCCGTCGCCGCTCACCTGGGGGTTGCGGATCTTCCGGCCCAGCCGCAGGTTCTCCTGTCGCACCCGTCCGTCGTCGGAGCGGACGAACAGGGTCGCACGGCCGCCCACCGTGGTCACCAGGGTCACCTTGCCGTCCGCGCTCATACTCGCCTGGTCGATGTCCGAATCCAGTCCGGACAGGACCCAACTCGCCTTCATCGTCTCCGAGTACCGTCGCATCAGTGCGTTGCGCGCCTCCTGCGTCGGTGACGTGTCGTAGCCCGCTATCGCGGCCAGCGCGGCGTGGGCGGGATTGGTCTCGGCCAGTTCGTCCGCCTGCACCGCCAGGGTTCTGGACCGCCCCTCCGCTGCCCGCTCCTCGCTCACCCGGGACTCCAGGACGAAGAACACCCCCAGGGCGGCGATGAGCGCGAGAGCGAGCGCGGCGGCGGCCCAGGCCAGCCGGATGTGCCGCTGCCGGACACGGCGCTGTTGCTGCACCGTGTGCTGTTGCCGGACCGCAAGATCGAGGAGCTCGGTCTCCGCCGCCGTCAGTTCGTCGGTGCGGCCCGCGAGACGGCTCCGGAGGGAACCGAGGTGCGCCCCCCGCGGCAGGAGCTCGTCAGCACGCCCCGTGCTCTCCCAGCGTTCCCGGTCGTGCTGCACCTCCGCCCGCGCGGCGAGGAAGTCCCGGTCCTCGCGCACCACGTCGGCCAGCGTCGGCCAGGCCGTGATCAGGGCTTCATGGGCGAGCTCCACACTCTCCGGCACGCCGGCCCCGCCATGGAGCACCAGCAGACGCTCGTCCTTCCCTGCGAACAGGACGGCCAGGCGCCAGCGCTGTTCGCCGGCCTCCGTGCGGGTCAGCACCCGCCGCAGCGCGGGGGCGCCACTGCCCGGCACCACCCGCACCAGGCCGGCGAGGAGCCGCCGCGCGTGCCTGACGGCTTCGGCCGGGTCGACGCTCTCCTGTGTGCCCGCCGAGCCGAGGGAACCGGTCCCGGACAGGACGTGCCTCCGCCAGGCCTCCTGTGCGTGACTGCGCAGCGCACCGGAGACGCCGCCGGCTCTCTCGTACGCCTCGACCCTCAGGCGACCGCCCGACTGTTCCTCCCACAGGTGCCGCAGGACGAAGCCGAGGAGGGGAAGGGCGCCGGGCTCACCGCCCGCGTCCTCGAGGATGCGGCGGGCCAGCCCCGGCTCGTAGGAGACACCGGGCACGCGGTCCACCGGGTGAGTGATGACGGCATGGAGCTGCGCCCGGGTCATCGGGGTCAGCGGCAGGACCACTCCCCGTTTCAGCACCGGCCCGAGGTGCTCGTCGCTGAGGGCGGCGTCGATGAAGTCGGCGCGCAAGGTGAGCAGCACCCGCATCCCGGCGGTGCGCCGAGCGGGGAACACCACCGACAAGAGGGCCGTGAGGTCCCCCGCGGGCAGGTCGAGCAGGGCCTCGGCCTGGTCCAGCACGACAAGGAGGTCGGTGGTGGCGGAGCCGGTGAGCCGGTGGACGGTGTCCGCGAGGCCCGCACCGGCCAGCCAGGCGACGACCCGCTCGACGCCGAGGGCGCGCGGCGGACCGGACCCCGTGCGGCGAGCCAGTCCGAGAAGTTCGACGGCCAGGGCGCTCACGGGACGGGAGGTGCGGCCGCAGTGGACGACCACCACCTCGCGGCCGGGACCGCGCATGACGGGCACCACGCCCGCGAGGGCGAGCGAGGACTTGCCGCACCCCGACGGCCCGCACAGCGTCACCACCGCACGGTCACCGCGCAGTGCGGTGATCACGGTCTCCGCGTCCTCCTCGCGGCCGAAGAAGACCCCGGCGTCCTCCTCGCGGTAGGGCTCCAGGCCACGGAAGGGCGAAGGGGCCCGGAACACCTCGGTGAGGGCGGGGATCTCGTCGGCGAGCGCCCCCAGGTGCAGCATGTACGCCTGCTGGTCGTCCCGTACCGGTTCCGCGGCCACGATCATGCCGACGACGGCGCCGAGAGCGTTGTCCCAGACCGGGCTGCCGCTGAAACCGCCGCTGACACGCACCGTCTGCCCGTCGGCCCGGGACAGCTGCACCCAGCCCTTCCCGGCGGAGCCGAGGAGACTGCCCCGCTGCCACACGGGCCGGTCCGAGCGACCGGTGAAGCCGACGATGCGGGACCCGTGCTCCCACAGACGCCGGGACAGGCTGGTCGGCAGCGGCCGTGCCCGCGGGGCCGGTGCGAGCAGCCGGAGCACGGCCACATCGCCGCTCCGGTCCTCCCGGATCGGCACCCAGTGCACCACTTCCGCCTCGATGCCGTGCCCCGGGGTCGTCGGCCCGGCGAGGAGCGGCATGTCGACGGTGACGCGGGCCGCGGGGAGCTCCTCGGTGTCGCGGGGTTCACCGAGCGCGTCGCACACCACATGGGCGCACGTGAGGACGAGCCCGTCGCCGACGAGGAATCCGGTTCCGGCGGAGTCGCCGTGCCCGTCACGGAGCCGGACCGTCCCGGCGGCGAGGACGGCGTCGGCGTCCTCCTGCCCGCCGTGACCGGCCCCGGCCGCGGTTCGGCCGGAGCCGTCCTGGTCGTACACGGGGCCTCCTCGATGCGGCGATGGGGAGCGTCAGGGTGCCGGCAGTGCGAGGGTGCGTCCCGGCCCGCCCTGCGGGGACCCCTCCGGCGGCGGGGCTGCCCCGCACGGCCTCAGCCCGCGGACTCCGGGCCGGGCGCGGGCGCGGTCGCCGGCGCCGCGTCCGTGTCGGCGGTGCTGTTGTGCCAGGTGAGGCTGACGGAGAAGTTGGCCTCCGCGGAGGAGCCCGCGACGAGGATCTTCGCGTCGGCGGAGAGCGACATGCCGAATTCGAGCGTCGCCTCGTCGGGCGGCCGGAGCATGCCACGGCAGCGGCCGACGAAAGCGTCCGCGACCGGCCGTACGACATCCAGCATGTGTTCCAGGGACTGCTCGGCCCGGACGACGGCACGACTGCCGCGTCCGACGCGCACGACGTCCTCCCCGGCGTCGTTCACCTGCACTCGTACGACCCGGCCGTCGCTCCCCAGCGGCACGTCGACTGTGTACATGGCTTGACCCTCCGACGGCGGCATGACGTTCCCCGATCGTAACTGCGCCTCGGGGCATACGAGTTGGATCACGCATGAAGCGCAGGAGACGCTACCCGGCTGCATGCCGGGAGTCACGGGGCCGACCGGGGCGGCGTGTCGGCGTCCCGTGGCCCGTGCCGGCACACGGCCCGCCGGAAGCAGCCCCGTGCGCCCCGGCTTCCGGGGCAGCCCACCAGCACGCGCAAGGAAAGGTTGCACATCGGGTCGGGCCGTCGTAGAGTCATGAGCAACCAAAGGTTGCGTGATGGCGGGAGCGGAACAATGGAATTCGGCAGTGTCTCGCGGGAGATCCGCATCGAGGCCACACCCGAGGTGGTCTACCAGGTGATCAGCAGGCCGGAGCATCTGCGGGAATGGTGGCCCGACGAGGCGGAGCTGGAGGCGCCGGTACCGGGCGGCACCGGAACGGTGACCTTCGGCAGCGGGCCGGAGGCCAAGTCCGAAGTGCTGACCGTCGTGGAGGCCGACCCGCCGCGGCGGTTCTCGTTCCGATGGGTCTGCGAGGACGGAGCGACCGCCGGGCCCGGCAACTCGCTGCTGGTGACGTTCGACCTCGAAGCCGTCGGCGAGGGCACCCTGCTGCGGTTCTCCGAGTCGGGCTTCCGCGAGCGGGGCTGGGAGGCCGCCGTGCTCGAGCAGGCGTACCGGGACCACGCCAGTGGCTGGGACCACTTCCTGCCCCGGCTCGTCGACTACGCGGCCAAGGCGGCGGTGCGATGAGCAGCGCCGTCGACGACGAGCTGTGGTCGGCGGTCGGAGACCCGATACGCCGGCAGGTGCTCGACCTGCTGCTCGCGGAGAACGGCGGAACCGCCACCACACTCAGCAGGCAGCTCCCGGTGACCCGGCAAGCCGTGGCCAAGCATCTCGGCGTGCTCGACCGCGCCGGCCTCGTCAGCGCCACGCCGTCCGGCCGCGAGCGCCGCTACGAGGTGGACGAGGCCCAGCTCGCACGCGCCGTCGCCCAACTGACCTCGGTCGGGGCCGCCTGGGACGCCCGGCTGCACCGGATCAAGCGGATCGCGGAAGCGATCCAGCGCGGGCAGGACTGAGCGGCCCGCGCCCCTGGAAGGAGACATCGGACATGGCAGACATCCTGCACCGCATCGGCGTCACCGCCGCACCCGAGGACGTCTACACGGCGCTCACCACCGTCGGCGGCCTGTCCCGCTGGTGGACCGAGGACACGGACGGGGACGCCTCCCTCGGCGGCGTGGTCCGCTTCCGGTTCGCGCCCGGCGGCTTCGACATGAAGGTCCTGGAGGCGAGCCCCGGCAAGCGCGTGCTCTGGGAGGTCGTCGACGGCCCCGAGGAGTGGAGGGGCACGCGGATCGGCTTCGACCTCGAGCAGGAGGACGACTTCACCGTCGTGCTGTTCAGGCACGAGGGCTGGCGCGAACCGGTGGAGTTCATGTACCACTGCAGCACCAAGTGGGCGACGTTCCTGATGAGTCTCAAGCATCTGCTGGAGACCGGCACCGGCGAGCCCGCCCCGCACGACGTCCGGATCGGCAACTGGCACTGACCGGCCCCCCGGTGCCGCCCGCACCACGCCCACCGGCTCCGGCGGGCGTGGTGCCGCATCAGGCGTGATCGCCGTCCGGAACGGGGACGGCACATCAGGCGCGGCACCCGGTGGCCGTTTCGGGTGGTGATCCCGTCCGGGCTCGCCGATTCGTACGCTGGCGAGCGTGGAGGACCATGCGGCTACCAGGGTCGACGCACGTCCGGCGCCCGCCTTGCGGCGGTACGTCCGCTCGTATGTCGGTTTCGACCTTCGCGGGTTCCCGGCAGGGGTGCACTGCGGTCCGCCGGGCCGCGTGCTCACCGCGGTGATCAGCCTGTCCGACCCTCTGGAGGTGGCGCCGGGCGTCGACGACGGGTCGCCGGTCACCCGATTCGGCGGCGTGGCCGGCGGTCTGATGTGCCGGTCCGTCGCGATCCACCACGACGGACGCCAGCAAGGCGTGCAGGTGTCGCTGACACCGCTCGGCGCTCGTGCCGTCTACGGCATGCCCGCCGCTGCGCTCGCCCACCGACTGGTCCCGCTCGACGACCTTCTCGGAGCGCTGGGCGGCGAGCTGGCCGACCGGCTCCGCGCGGCGACGACCTGGGCCGCGCGGTTCGCCGCACTGGACGAGTTGCTCATGCGAGCCGTCGGCCGCGCCGCCGGCGGCGACCCCGCGTCCCGGGTGCGCCCCGAGGTGGCCCAGGCATGGCGACGCCTCGTCGCGGCCCGGGGCCGCACCCAGGTGGGGACGGTCGCCGCAGAACTGGGCTGGAGCCGTCGGTACCTCACCGAGCGGTTCCGCGGTGAGGTGGGCCTGTCGCCGAAGACCTTCGCCCGGGTGCTGCGCTTCGAGCACGCGCACGAACTGGCGACATCGCCCGACCCGCTCCCGTGGGCCGAGGTGGCGACCGCCTCCGGCTACGCCGACCAGGCCCATCTCGTCCGGGACTGGCGCGAGTTCACGGGCCGGTCGCCGACGGCCTGGCGTCGCGGCGAACTCCTCCTCACGACCGGGTAGCCGCCGACCGGGAGCGCCACCCCGCCGGCGTCATCGGTCTCCGTGCAGAGAACCGGGGTGAGGGGAACACCCCTCGCGGATGTCTCGCACACGGAGGCCCACCGGTCGCGTGGGTCTGCCGCTTCGCTCCCGGCAGCGAGTCGGTCGCCGCCTGCCGCCGGTCAGCCGTATCGCTGCAGCAGTCCGTCCACGTAGGCCTCCAGCCGTGCTCCCAGTACCTCGGGCGTCAGATCGTCGCGCCCCAGCTCACGCCACGGGCCGGCCGGCTTCGCCGCGTCGGGGCAGTAGTGCAGGGCGTCGAGCAACTGCCAGTACAGATGGTCGGGGCCCTCGGCGAGTTCGCGGCCGCCCTGTGCCTCGTACCGCTCGCGGAAGCCCAGCCCGTACGCCGGTCCGTGCAGCAGCGCGAGCGCCGTCGAGCAGTGCGCCACGTCCAGGTCGGCAGGTCCCCAGGAGGTCTCGACCCAGTCCACGACACCGGTGATCCGCAGCCCCGGCCCGGTTCCCGTGAACAGCACGTTCCCGGGGTGGAAATCGCGGTGGAGGAAGCAGCCTTCGTACGGCGGCGGGCTGCGGCGGATGACGTCCACGGCCCGTTCCCACAGTCGGCCGCCCGGGGCGCGGACCCGGTCCGGGGACGTCCACGCCTGGTAGGCGCGCGGTCTTTCGTCCGGCAGGACGGCGTGGATGCGGACGAGCTGTGCCGCCAGCAGGTCCAGGCGCCGGTCGAGATCGCCCTCGTCGACGCGGACGCGGCCCGGCAGCGCGGACATCAACGACGTCGGGTGGTCACAGTGCTCGGCCGTGGCGTCCACAGCGACGAGCGCGGGTGCCGGTATGCCGTCCTGCCCGGCGAGCAGAGCCAGCACGGACGCCTCGCGGGACAGCAGCCCTGGTCCGTGACGGCGGAAGAACGGTTGCACGAAGGTTCGTTGCACCAGATCCGTGCCGTCGTCGACCGTGAGCCGACGCATCTGGGAGCTCCAGCCGCCGGAGAGCAGCCGCGCATCGGTGACCGTACGGCCGTGGCCCAGCTGCTCGGCCACCCACGTGCGCGTGGCCGACCACCCGCGGTCGTCGAGGCCGGTCAGCACCGCCTCGACGAACGCCCGCCGGTCGTCGCCGTTGTCGCGGAACCACGACCCCAGCCGGTGCTGTGCGTCCGGAAGGTCGAACCGCGTGTACTGGGCGCGCGCGGCCAGCGCGTCCTGTACGGACTCGGTCACCGCGGCGGGGATCACCGCGTCGGTACCCGGCACGGCGAGCACCGCCCGGCCCTCGTACGCCCGCAGCACCCCGAGCGCCGGTGACTCCCGCCAGCTGTCCGGCCGCCGGATGAGCCTGCTGAACCGGCCGCTCCCGTCCCCGAAGGGCACGTCCCACGCCTCGGCGGTGTACACGGCGGGCGCGCACATCCCGATCGCCGCCACCCGGCTGCCGAAGTGCCGGACCAGATCGGCCACCGTCTGCCCGCTCATGCTGAAGCCCACGAGGACCAGCGGCCCGACCGCCCCCGCGTACGCGTCGATCACGGCGACGGCCTGCTCCAACCGTCGCCGCAGGCTCAACTGCTCGAGCTTCCCGGTGCTTTCGCCGTGCCCGGAGAAGTCGAAGGCGATCCCGCGGCAGCCGTGGGCCACGAACTCCTCCACCAGCGGCAGCAGTCGCTCCATGCTCCCGTTGCCTGCGCCGTGCAGCACGACGGCGGTGCCCTCGGAAGGCTCACCGCCGTACACACCGCTGAGCCGCTCACCGTCGTGGTCGTGCGTGAAGTCGACAAGCATGCCCCCATTCACTCACGAGGTGGCGCTCGTCCTTCGGGCGTGTACCGCCGGCCCCCCGCGGGTCTCGTACGCGGGCGGTCGGGCGGGGCCGCCCGCCACGACGGTCATCGGGTCCGGCGCATCCGAGGACGGACGCAGAACGGTAGTGAGGTGCGGGGCACGCACAGCCTGGGCCCCGACGCCCGAGAGGGGGGAGCAAGCCACCCGATGCCACGACCCGCGCTACCCGCACTGCCTTCCGACGTCGTGACCGCCCGTCTTCCCGACGGGCGCCACCTCATCGCCCACCTCGACCCCGCGTTGCGCCCGGAGCACAGCCCTCTCCAACGCGTCCTGAACGACTACAGGGGAACGCGCTCGGGCGAACTCCTGAGCGTCCCTCGCCCCGGTGGAGCACCCGGGCCGGGCGGGTGAGACCCTCCTGCCCCGGCCCATGCCGCTGGAGGGCTCAGAAGAGCTCCACGCGGGTCACGTTGACCAGCGGCTGCGTGAAGATCTGGGCATCCAGCAACCCCTGCTCGATCTGGTGTTCTGCTTCGAAGAAACGGTTGTCGTGGACGAGGACCCCGCCCAGGAACGGCATGTTGATACTGCCCGAGGCGTCCACCGGGAACGAGCCGGAACTCGCGTCGATGGTGCCGTCGGGGTTGAGCATCCGCACGAAGAGCTTGTCCCCCGGTTGGACGGTGTTCTCCAGGTCCACCCTGTCGCCCCGCATCCCGAGATTGACGGTGACGGTGGTGAGTACGCCGTCCGTGATGAACCGGTTCTCGATCTCGGCCCGCAGGTCCGGCGTCAGTGGCTTGCCCTCGGCGAGGATCATGTTCAGCGAGGGAATCCGCAGCAGACAGCTGGCATCGACCGCGTAGTCGTGCGAGAAGTCCGTCACCACCCCCGCCGCGTCCCGTACCTCGACCTGGACGATGTCTCCCAGTTCCAGTGCTGTGGCCGACATGGTCGTTCCTTTCCCGGTGTGCCGGCCGCCCGTTCGTCCTGGGCGGCTCAGGCCACCACCAGCGTCATGACCGTCAGCGGCTCCACCGGGGTACCGGGGGCCGGTGACTGCGAGGTGATCCGCGAGCCCGGACGGCCGGCGTCGCCCCGGACATCGGGGGTCACACCGCTGCGGAGCACGGTGAAGAAGAAGTTGCCCAGTTCCCTGCGGTCGAGCCCGAGCGCGTCCAGCCGAGGCCCCACGAAGTTCAGGCAGTGGTCGACACCTTCCAGGTTGATGCAGGCCAGCAGGTCGACGACCGGTTCCGCCATCTGTCCCACGAGATTGGGCATCGCGTTCGGCGCGGCAGGCGGTGGGGTGACCGGAGGGAGGATCTCCTTCTGCTTCGGCATGTTCGCCGGCAGCCCGGTGAGCCGGAAGTCCGCCTTCCCGCCGATGTCCCGCATGAACACCTCGGGGTCGCGAGCCTCCTTCAGGTTCTCGATGGCGAAGGACGCGGCCTCCTCGATCACGTCGAGGTCTCCGGCGAGCGCCGCCCGCAGGGCCTGGAGGTCCGGTCCGTCCGGCGCGAACTCGAACTCGTCGGTGTGCCGGATGTCGAGGATGTAGTCGACCAGGTTGAGCATGTCGATGCTCTGTGAACGCAGCTTCGCGCAGCGGATCAGCACCCGGCGCTGCTTCTCGATGTCGGCGATGTTCGGCGGTGTCGGCCCCAGTGCGATCACGTAGGGTGCCAGCGTCACCGTGTACGACCGCGGCTCGGTGCGCACGCTCGCGGTCCACTCGTCCATCGCCTTGTAGAGCTGGTTCACCAGCTCTACCGGGTCTCCGCTGCGCGGCTGGGTGGTGAAGGTGCCGCCGTCGTGGAGGATGAACGCCTCGGCCCGCGCCTCCGCGTTCCGCATCGCCTCCGCGATGCTGATCCGCACCTCGGCAGAGACCGTCACCCCGTAACTGCCCTCCAGCGCGGCGTTGAGCGACATCTTGGACTGCACGCTCTTGGTGTCGATCCGCACGACCCCGAAGAACCGGCCGCCCGTGCCGATGCCGCGCACGAAGTAGTCTCCGAACTGTTCCCCCAGTGGCTTTCCCCGCTCCACCAGCTTCGCCGCCGCCTCCGACAGCACTGGCGAGTCCATCTGTTCGAAGGCGAAGGTCCGCGAGTTCGCCACCATCACGGTGAGGGAGCTCGACTGGACCCGGCACCGCTTGGAGAAGTCGAGTGAGGCGGAGCCGCTGAAGAGGCCGATCCCGGCGGATACATCCGCCCCCACGCCGAGTTCCGACTCCAGATCCTGCGTCGTCTCGATGCGCCGGAAGGTGAAGGAGCCTGTTTCGCCGCCGCCGACCTGCGGCGGGGTCACCACCCCTGTTGCACCGAGGGCCATGGGGCTGCCGCTCGCCATCGACACCCCGATGCCGATGTCGTATCCGTCGCGCATCGGAACCGTTTCCTGCTTCATCACCATGGCGCATCCTCCGTCCGGCTGTGGGGCCCGGCGGGCCCGGGAGGGCGTCGGGCCGGCGGTTCGCCGGCCCGCCCGGCCAGTGGTCCTCGGCCTGCCGGTTCCGGTCTGCCGGTCCGCCTGCTGTGTTCTCGGTCCGGCCGGGGCGGCAGGCACGGGCCCGGGGCGGACACCGCTGCGGTGGTTGTCGGGGGTGGGCCGGGAGCGGGCCCCGTTGCGCGTCCCGCCGGGTCCGGACCGTAGCCGGACCCGCATCCGGGCCGGGCGCCGCACGCTGCCGGTCCGGGCCGCACCGGCAGCCGGCCGGGCCCTTCGCGTTCCGCAGACTCCGGCGGCTCGGTGACCGTCGGCGGCCGGGGCGGAAACTCCGCTTCCATTGTCCACCCGGGTGCCGAAAAGGGCATGCCAGGAAGGCAGTTGCCCCGGGCGCCCGAGTCTGCGCGGCCCTGGAGCAGGGCTCATCATGAGCAGGGGCAGGCCGGGTGAACACGCCCCGGGCGAGGCGGGGGCTCGCCGCCATGTGAGGCCCCGAGTCGTGACACGACCCTCGAGGTACCCGCCCGAGCGGCGCAAGCGCGCGGATGGACTGGGGACCTCGCCGGGGCCGTCGATTCCTGGCGTGGGAGGCTGAGGCGGGCAGGGATGGCCGAAGGCGCGCGGGCAGAGCGGGTCTCGACGTCGGAGGGGTGACCGGTGGACCAGGACGAGGATCGGATACTGGCCGCAGAACTTGCGGCCCTGGGCGCCGTGAGCGGGGGCAGCGGCCGGCTGACCGGGCTCGTGGCCAAGGTGCTGAGGACGAACGCGCATGAGGTCGATCTGGTCATCGCCCTGCCGTTCGACGCCTGCGTGCGGCATGTCGCCACCGTGCTGGAGCGCGCGGGACGGCCGGTGGCGTCCCCTCCTGTGGAGCCGGGCGGGGGCACTGCGTCGGTGCGCGTCGTCGCGGGCGGTGGTGCCGGCGGCCTGAATCCCGTCGTGGTCACCGCGTGGGTGGCCCGCGGCCCGCAGGACACCTGCACCGTCAGGCTGCGGGGCGCGGCCAAGGAAGGCCTGATCAAGCAGCGGGCCGGGGAGAAGACGGCCACGCGTCTCGCGGCACTGCTGAGTGCCTAGCCCACACCTCGGGTACGGGCTTTTCGGACCTTCCCTGCCCGCACGGCCGCCGCGTCCGCAGGCCCCCCCGGCTGGCGGACGCGGCACCAGCCCCCCAGGTCCGTCACCTCCAGCCGTCGCTGCGCCGCGTGCGCCGGGAGCGGAGCGCGGCGCGGGCGGCGACGATCACGCAGGCCGCCGCACCCGCCGCCACCAGGTAGCGCGGGACGAGGGTCGCGAGGCCGTCGGTGTCCCCCTCCGGTGAGGCCCGGTCGTCCCCTTCCGGTGAGGCCAGTGCGTCCTCGTCGCCCCGCTCCGGCGTCGGCCCCTGTCATGTCGTGGACACGATGGAGGACGTCGCTCACCCCCGGTCGGTTCTGCTCAGCGTTCCCGTCACGCTGATTCCCGGGTCGTGGATCCGGGTGGTGCGGGGGAGGGGGACCTCCGTGAGCCTGCCGTCGTACAGCATCCAGAGGCCGAAGCAGTCGTCCTCCTCGTCGCGGACCAGGACCTGCACGGAGTGCGGGTCGGGCCACGGCAGGGACTCCAGCCGGGGGAGCAGCCCCCGCCAGTTGTGCCGGATGAACTGGATGACCCAGGCGTAGCACTCGGCCGATCCGGAGCCGTTGCCGTCGAAGACGGAGTCGTCGACGCGGGTGAAGCACTGGTGCCAAGCGCGGTCCGGATCGGGGCGGGTGAGCGGTTCCATCACGGATTCCGCGTTCCGAGCGAGGACGATGACCTCTGCGTATCTGCTCATGACGCCGAGTGTGCCGTGCCCGGGCCGGTGGCTCGCGCAGCGGGTCGGCGCGGGTGGCTGGAGGGGGTCGGCGGACGTGCGCTCACGCGTCGAGGGTGTAGCGGACTTCGGTGCGGGCGACGGTGAATCCGGCCCGCTCGTACAGACCGTTTCCGCCGGCCGGGCTGTCGGCGTCCGTCTCGACGCTCACCCGGTCGAAGCCGTCGTCCCGTGCGGAGCGCAGCGCGCGGTGGACGAGTGCGGTGGCGACGCCTCGCCTGCGGTAGGCGCGGCGGGTCGCGAGGGTCATGACGTGCGCGTCGCGGACGCCCGTCGCCCTGGTGTCCGCGTCCCAGGAGAAGGTCAGCAGCACGCCGGCAGCGGTTCCGCTGCCGGCATCGCGCAGCAGGAAGCTGAGGTCCGGGCGGAAAGCCGGCCAGCCGAGCAGCGCACGCCACTGCTCCGGCTGCGTCGGTGCCCCGGCCCAGCGGTCGAGGAAGGCCTCGTTCCTGACGGCGAGGAACTCGGCGTCGTTGTCGGCCGAATAGCCTTCGAGGGCGAGGCCGTCGGGCGTCGTCACCTCGACGACGGCGGCCCCGAGCGGATGCCGCAGGTGCGAGTACCAGCGCACGGGGGTCATGCCTGCGGCCCGGTAGCAGGCGAGCGCGCCGTCGTTGCGCGCGTTGTTCTGGACGTCGACGGCAAGCGGCAGGCCGGGGTGATGCAGCGCATGGAGCGCCTTCGCGCTCGCGGTTCCGGCGGCCAGCAGCTCTGCGCCGAGGCCGCGGCGCCGGTGGTCCGGGTGCACGCCGCCGCTGACGATCACCCGGTGCACCCCTTCAGCGAGGGGTCGGTGCGCAGCGGAGGAGTAGCCGACCATGGTTCCGCCGTCGAAGACGCCGACGGTGCCGCGGTCCAGGTCGAGCAGCGGGGCGTTGATCTGGTCGGCAGCGTCCTCCTCGGAGTAGTACTCACCGAACGTGTCGACTGCCTCGATCGCGTTGAGCAGCTCGGCCAGGGCGGCGGCGTCCTTCGGGGCGATCGGACGGCGGGTGAGACCAGCGAGGTCGACGGTCATGGGCCGACCCTAGGGATCACCGAGTCGTGCTGTCATCCCGGTTTCCGGCACCGCCGCCCGCGCACCCCCCGGCATCTCCTGCCGGAACGGATACGGAACGGGCGCCGCTCCGGAACGGATACGGAACGGGCGCCGCTCCGGAACGGATACCGGAACGGGCGCCGCTCCGGAACGCCGCCTCCTCGAACCGGTCCCGGTCCTCGCCGGATTCCCCGACCGCCACTTCTGTCGACGACATCACCGTCGAACCCGCCCGCCACGACTCCCCGGGTGTCGTGGCGGGCGGGCCCATGGGGCGTGGGAGGGTGCGACCGGGGCGTTTCGGCCGTGCCGCCGGGCCGCACCCAAGGCCTACAGAGCGCGGGTCAGGCGGTCGGTGAGCAGCCGGGTGAAGCGGGCCGGGTCCGGCAGGTCGCCCCCTTCGGCGAGCAGCGCGCTGCCGTAGACCAGCTCGGCGATCTCCGCCAGTGCGGGGTCGTCGGCGTCGGCGTCGTGTGCGGTGCGCAGGGCCGTGATCAGGGGGTGTGCGGGGTTGAGTTCCAGGATCCGCTTGACGGTGGGCAGTTGCTGTCCCATCGCCCGGTACATCTTCTCCAGGGTCGGCGTCACGTCGTCGGCGTCACCGACGATGCATGCCGCCGAGGTCGTCAGGCGCGACGACAGGCGGACCTGCTTGACCTGCTCGGACAGAGTGGCGGCCAGCCACGGCAGCAGGGACGCGAAGTCCTCCTCGCGCCGGGCCTTCTCGGCGTCGGTCTCCTCGTCGCCGTCCGCGGAGTCGTCGAGGTCGACCTGGCCCTTGGCGATGGACTGCAGACGACGGCCGTCGAAGGCCGGGACCCGCTCCACCCACACCTCGTCGACGGGGTCCGTGAGGATCAGGACCTCGTATCCCTTGGCGGTGAAGGCCTCCATGTGCGGGGAGTTCTCCACCATGGCGCGGGTCTCGCCGGTCAGATAGTAGATGGTGTCCTGGCCGTCCTTCATCCGCTCGACGTACTGGCGCAGCGTGGTGGTCTTCTCCGGGTCGTGGGTGGAGGCGGCCGACACCAGTTCGAGCAGGGCGTCGGTGTTGTCCGTGTCCTCGATCAGGCCCTCCTTCAGCGCCCGGCCGAACTCCGCCCACACCTTCGCGTAGCGCTCGGCGTCCTTGGCCTGCATGTCCTTGAGGGCGCCGAGGACCTTCTTGACCAGGCGCCGGCGGACGCCGCGGATCTGGCGGTCGTGCTGGAGGATCTCGCGGGAGACGTTCAGCGACAGGTCGTGGGCGTCCACGACACCCTTCACGAAGCGCAGGTAGTCGGGCATGAGCGCTTCGCAGTCGTCCATGATGAACACCCGCTTGACGTACAGCTGCACGCCGCGCCTGGTCTCGCGGGAGAACAGGTCGAAGGGGGCCTGCGAGGGGATGAACAGCAGCGCCTCGTACTCGAAGGTGCCCTCGGCGCGCATGTGGATCGTCTCGGCCGGGGCGAGCCAGTCGTGGCTGATCTGCTGGTAGAACTCGTTGTACTCGTCCTGGCTCACCTCGCTGCGCGGCCGGGCCCACAGCGCCTTCATCGAGTTGAGCGTGTCGACGTCGTGGGTGGTCTCGCCCTCGGTGCCGGTGCGCTCGGCGGCCATCCGGATGGGCCAGCGGATGAAGTCCGAGTACTGCTTGACGATCTGCCGGATCTTTGCCGGGGACAGGTAGTCGGCGAGCCCGTCCTCGCTGTCGGCGGGCTTGAGGTGGAGGGTGACCGAGGTGCCCACGGGGAGTCCGTCGACGTCCTGGATGTCGTAGGTGCCCTCGCCGTCGGACTCCCACCGGGTGCCGGACTCGGTGCCGGCCCGCCGCGTGCGCAGGGTGACCTTGTCGGCCACCATGAACGCCGAGTAGAAGCCGACGCCGAACTGGCCGATCAGGCTCTCGGCGGTGGCGGCGTCCTTGGACTCCTTGATCTTCTCCAGCAGGCTCGCGGTGCCGGACTTGGCGATCGTGCCGATCACCTCCACGAGTTCGTCCCGGGTCATGCCGATCCCGTTGTCACGGACGGTCAGTGTGCGGGCGTCCGCGTCGACCTCCAACGAGATGTGCAGGTCGCCGCTGTCGACCTCGAGGCTGGAGTCGGTCAGCGACTCCAGCCTCAGCTTGTCCAGGGCGTCGGAGGCGTTCGAGATCAGCTCGCGCAGGAAGATGTCCTTGTTCGAGTAGATCGAGTGGATCACCAGCCGGAGCAACTGGCGGGTCTCCGCCTGGAATTCCAGCGTCTCGACACTGCTGCCCATGGGGGTCTCTTTCTGTGGGAACGTCATGAACGGATGGGGCTCGGGCCGGGGCGGGGCGTGTCCCGCCTGCGGCGCGGTTCGGGGGCGGGCCGGAATGCACCCGCATGTCCGTGGAGCTTCGTGGGGGAGTCAGCCGTCGTCGGCCGCCGACGTCGTGAGCCGGTCGTCGAGGGCGTCGAGCCGGGTGACGAGGTCGGTGTGGTGGGCATCGAGGTAGGGGCGCATGCCGGTCAGGGGGGCGATGAGCTCGGCGGCGTCGGCGGCGCCGAGGGCGGCATGCAGGGCGGCCTGGGCCGGGCGAGCTTCCGGCGCGAGGTGGGCGAGCGCGGTGATCTGGCCGGCGAGCCGGCGCAGGTCGGCGGCGTTGGCGCGGGCCCAGGCAGCGGTGGCGCGTTCGGCCGCCCTGGCCTGGCGGGTGGCCGTCACGCGCTGCTCCCCGGTGGTGCCGACGGCGCCCGGGCGGCCGCGCAGGTATCGGCGTTCGGCGGCCTGGCGGCTGGCGACGCCGAGGGGCCGGGCGAGGTCCGCCCAGCTGGCGCCCGCCTCGCGGGCGGTCTCGATCAGACCCGTCTCCCAGCCGGCGAGCTGCTCCCGCACCTGCCGCAGCAGCATCAGGGAGGCCAGCGCCTGCTCGGGACCGGGTTCGGCGGCATCGGGGGTTTCGTGCTGGGCATCGCGCAGGGCGTCGTCGATGGCGGCGAGAGCCGCCGCGGCGGCGAGAAAGGACGCCGGGCTGTGGGCGTCGGTGCTGGTCGTCGACGGTTGTTCGGCTGCGGTCACGGGCACCTCCCTCGGGTTGTCGTCACGTGGACGACGACATGTTTGTCATCCATCAGATGACATGTTACAACGGAGTCAGTGAAGCGCATTGGCAGCAACTGCCTGAACCTGCTGGAGGTGTTTTCACGATGTTGATGCGCACCGACCCCTTCCGTGAGCTGGACCGGCTGGCGCAGCACCTGATGGGCCCGGGTACCTGGTCGAAGCCGTCCGCGGTGCCCATGGACGCCTACCGCGAGGGCGACGAGTACGTCGTGGCCTTCGACATCCCAGGCGTCACCGCGGACGCGATCGACATCGACGTCGAGCGGAACATGCTCACCGTCAAGGCCGAGCGCCGACCGGTGGCCAAGGCCGACGACGTGCAGATGGAACTGTCCGAGCGGCCGCTGGGCGTCTTCTCCCGCCAGCTCGTCCTCGCCGACACCCTGGACACCGAGCACATCCAGGCCGACTACGACGCGGGCGTGCTCACGCTGCGCATCCCCATCGCCGAGCGCGCCAAGCCCCGCAAGATCTCCATCGGCGCCGGCTCCGGCCGCAAGGAGATCTCCGGCTGACACCGGCCGGACCGGCGCGGAGGGCAGGCACCTGATCTCCCCCTCACCCCGCCCTCCGCGCCCCACGGATGTTCCGAAGAAGAACGGGGAGGCGCGAGATGACCCTGCGACGCGAAGCGTTCCTCGACCACGTGAGGGAACGCGGCGAGTACGTCACTCCGGAGGAAGCCGATCGTGCGGCCCGCGTGGTGCTCGCCCTGCTCGGCGCGCACCTGGTCGGCGGGGTCCGCGCCCAGCTCGCGGCACGCCTGCCGGAGAGCTTCGCCCTGATCCTGCTCAACCCGCTGCAGAGCGCCGAGCCGCTGTCCCCTGAGCGGTTCGTCCGCGCGACCGCCGCCTGGATCGAGGGCGCGACCGAGCGGACCGCGACCTGGGACGTCAGCGCGGTGCTGTCCACCGTCGCCGACGCGGCAGGCGAGGACCTGATGGGGCAGATCCTGCTCCAGCTCCCCGTCGGCTACGACCTCCTCTTCGGCCGCCCTCAGCAGTCCTGACACCAGCGCCCGGCCGACGGCCGGGATGCCCCTGGCCGGTGCCGTCACCGCCTGCCGGGCCACGGACACCCGCCCGGCGGTCCGGATCGCCTGCCGCGGAGCCGGCGCGTCGTCGCGGGCGCGGCAGGCGTCCCTAGACTGGCCGGGAGCATGTGACGGTGGGGGGCGGCCTTGGGCGTGGGCACGGTTGCGGAGGGCGCGGCGGAGAACGGTTCCGCCCTGTTGGCCGCGGTGAGGGCGGGGGACACCGCCCTGGTGCAGCTCCTTCTTCACTCGGGCACGGAGGAGCTCGGCACGGTGGATGTCGCGTTCCGCCTGGCGGTGCGGGCGCACGCAGGGCACATCGCGCAGCTGCTGCTCCGGTACGGGGCGGATCCGGGCGCGAGCCCGCCGGAGGAGCTCCCGTCGCTGCGCGAGGCGGTCGACTCGGGGTCGCCCGCGCTGGTGGAGGCCCTGCTGGACGACCGCATCCGCGCCCGCCGTTCCCGTACCGAGCTGTGCGGGATGCGCGATCTCGCCAACGCCCGGCACCAGGCGGGGGCCGAAGCGGAGCTGCGGCGCCGCACGGGCTCGCCCGACGGTGTCGTCCGCACCCGGGTCCCGGACGACGAGTTCGACAGCGTCGTCGAGTTCACCCTCGGCGGGGTGTCCGTCCGGGACGGACACGGGGCGATCCTCACGATCCTGGAGCAGCGGCTCGGCATCCGCGCCCCGTTCGAGGATCTGCTGGCCCGCGCGTTGCGGCACGACCCGGACCACAGCACATGGGGGCATGCCGCCACCGAGCTGGCCGTCCGCCGGGACGGGGAGACCTGGGCGTCCGCCCTGGCGCTGCGCACGCACGCGGCACCGTGCCACCGTCTCTTCGGCGCCGCGGTGCTCCGTCTGACCCATCTTTTCGACGGCAGCGACGAGGACGCGTTCGCCGGCCCCGCGCTGGATGTGTTCACCGACTGGTCGACGCAGGAGGAGGACGTGGCCGTGCTCACCGAGGTGCTGGTCGCGCTCGGCGAGCACGCCGATCCGCGAGCCGACGCCGCCCTCCTGCGTCACGCCGGCCACCCGGACGCGGGGATACGGCGCGCGGTGGCGAGCGGGCTCGGCACCTGGCGGGAGCAGCCCGCCCTTCCCGGCGACGTGGGTGAGACGGTGCTGGCGCTGATGAGGGACAGGGACGCGGCGGTCCGGCAGGCCGCCTGCGGCACGCTCGCCGAGAGCAGGGTCCACGACCCCGGCTTCGCCGACGCCATGGCCGCCCTGCTCGACGACACGGACCACGAGGTGCGGTGTGCCGCCGTGTACGGGCTCGCGCTGCACGACGACGAGCGGTGCGTCGAGGCGTCGCGCCGGCTGCTCCCGCCGTCGCCCGTGCTCCCGCCGCCGCCCGACCCGTTGCGCGAGCGGTGTCTCGACGCGGTGATGCGCTACACGTGGCGCCGCGACGGCCGCTGAGCACGGCCGTCGCAGCGTTCTCCGTGCACGTGTCCGCGGGCGCCGTACGCGCTGAACCGGTGGCGGCCGGCCCGGAGGGCCACGCAGCCTCTGACCGCCGCCACGGATCTCGCGGTCGGCGGCGGTGACGGACGGGCAGCCGGGTCGATCACGGTGTCGGGGAGGAAGGCGTCCGGGTTCTCGCCCCCCTGCCGGCGGAGGGGGAGGAGGCACCGGAGTCCGGCCGGCGGCCCCCACCGGGACGGCGCCGGGCCCGCCGTCATCGGGTGATCGCGTACACCTTGCGCAGCGTCTCGTGGACGGTCCACGTCGTGCGGTCGCCCTCCCGCAGGATCGCCATGTCTCCGGGCCCGACGGTGAACGTGGCGCCGCCCGCCACCTCGATGGTCGCCGACCCGCTGAGGACGACGAAGAGTTCGTCGGCCTCGACGTCGGTGACGACACCCGGGGTGATCTGCCAGACCCCTCGGACCTGGCGTCCGTCCTCGGCCTCCCAGATCACCTTCCCGGACACCTCCGGGGTGCCGGAGAGGATCTGGCCGGATGCGAGCGGCTCGGGGTCGAGGTCCACGTCCGGGACGTGGAGGGCGAAGCTGTGTGTCATGCGAGGACCGTAGACAGCCCGTGCGCCCTGCGGCCAGGGACAGTGTGTGCGCCGGACGGCCCGTGGGGCGACACTTCGTCGTGCCGCCGCCGGGATGCCGCCTCGCCGGGCCCTGCCTTCCGGATCACGCCGGCACCGGCACACACCTCGCTGCCCGGGGCTGGCCGAGGACGCCCGGCCGGGGGTGTCCGTCCCCGTTGGTAGCGTCGCCACCATGGCAAACCGTTCGTATCTCTATTCCGCAGACTCGATGCCGAACGAGGCAGAGCTCCCCCGGCGGATCCGGTGCATATCCGAGCACAACTGGGACATCCCGCTCGCGCACAAGCTCATGGCGGGGCGCGGAACGACGATCGTCCCGTCCATGATCTGGAACCCTCCGATCGGCATCGCCGCGGACTACGCCGAAGGGGCGGCCCTGCTCCGCGACCTCCTGCGCGTGGTCGGCCAGGGCCTGGAGGACGACGCCGAGTTCGCCGACTGCGTTGCCCGGACCACGGCTCATCTCGAGAAGCAGCAGGCGAAGTACGTCGTCCTCGAGACCGGGGAGATCGTCTCGCTGACGGACGACGACCCGGCGGCGAGCGTGCGGCGTCTGGCGTCCGACGACATCCCCGACGCCGTCGCCCGGGCCGAGGCGGCGATCGCCGGCCGGAACGACGACTGGCTGGCAGCCGTCCGAGCCGACTGGCAGAAGCACTTCGCGTCCTTCTACAGCGAGGCGCTCTACTTCTCCTTCCCCGGCTGACGGGCCCGCGGCGTCGCGCGGCCGGCGGGATGCGGGTGGCCGGGCCGGGCGGGGCCGGGGGCCCCGGGGCCTCCACGCGCGCCCTGGACATCGTGCTCACCGCGCCCGTCTCGCTGACCACCATCGGCCTGGCCGTCGCGCTCGCCGTCGCCGGCGGGCTCGTGGCGGGCGGCTTCGGCGGCTGGCGCGCGTCGCGCCTGCGCCCGGCGGACGCGCTGCGCCGCGTCGAGTGACGCGCCCCGGCCCCCTTTCCCTCATCGCACAACAGGAGTTGCAGATGTACCAGCTCAGCGCCGTCACCAAGAGCTACCGGCGGGGCAAGGAGACCGTGCACGCCCTCGACGGGGTCGACCTCACCATCGAGGACGGCGACCGCCTGGTGATCAAGGGCCCGACCGGCGGCGGCAAGTCGACGCTGCTCCAGATGCTCGGCGGGCTCGACAGGCCGACCGGGGGCAGCGTGCTGCTCGACGGCACGGACCTCGCGACGCTCCCGGAGGCACGGCTCACCCGGGTGCGCGCGGAGAAGATCGGGTTCGTCTTCCAGGGCTTCAACCTGATCCCGACGCTGACCGCCCAGGAGAACGTGGAGACCGCGCTCGTCCCCCTCGGCCTGCGGGCCGCCGAACGCCGCGAACGCGCGGGCGAGGCGCTGGCGTCGGTGGGGCTCGGGGAGCGGCTGCGGCACGTGCCCGGGGAGCTGTCCGGGGGGCAGCAGCAGCGGGTGGCGATCGCGCGGGCGTTGGTGAAGCGCCCGGCGGTGCTGCTCGCCGACGAACCCACCGGGAATCTCGACGAGTCGATGCGGGACGAGGTGATGGACGTCCTGGAGACCCTCTGGCAGGAGCACGCCTTCACCTTCGTGATGGTCACCCACGACTCGGTCCTCGCGAAACGCGCGAGGCGCGTGGCGACGATTCGCAAGGGGAGGGTGACGGTGAAGGAGCAGGTGGGGTGAGGGGGCGGCGGCCGCGTCCGCCGGCGTGCGGCCGGGTCCGTGGGCGCGGCCGGGTGCGGCGGGGCGCTGCCCCGCACCCCGCGCCGCAATCGCCGGCGGGGCTGAGTTGCCCGGGGCTCAGGTGCCGGCGGGGCTGAGCTGCCCGGGGCTCAGGTGCCGGAAGGGTCTGAGTTGCCCGGGGCTCAGTCGCCGGCGGGGTTGAGCTGCCCGGGGCTCAGGTGCCGGAAGGGGCTGGTGGGGTCGAGGGCGGGAGGCACCGGGTGAGGGCCGCGCGGAGGTGGCCGTGGGTCGCCGTGAGGAGGGACGCCGCGCGGGCGGCGTCCACCCCGCCCAGGATGACCAGGATCGCGTGCTTCACCTCCCCGCCCGTCGCCGCGAGGGCCGCCTCGATCTCCGCGTCGGAGGCGTCCGTCGCCAGGGCGACGATCCGCCGGGAGCGGGCGTGCAGCTTGTCGTTGGAGGCGCGGACGTCCACCATCAGGTTCCCGTACGTCTTGCCCAGACGGATCATCGTGATCGTCGAGATCATGTTGAGGACCAGCTTCTGCGCCGTCCCCGCCTTCAACCGGGTCGACCCGGTGAGCAGTTCGGGCCCCGTCACCACTTCGATGCCGTGGTCCGCGGCCGCCCCCAGCGCACTGCCCGCGTTGGAGGACAGGCCGATGGTGAGCGCTCCCAGCGATCGCGCGTGCTCCACCGCGCCGATCGCGTAGGGGGTGCGGCCCGACGCCGAGATGCCGATCACCGTGTCGTCCGGGCCGGTCTTCAGCGCGTCCAGATCGGCCGCGGCGAACTCCTTGCTGTCCTCCGCGCCCTCGACCGCCGTGACCATCGCCGTCGGGCCGCCCGCGATCAGACCCACGACCTCCGAGGGGTCGGTGTTGAACGTCGGCGGGCACTCGCTCGCGTCGAGCACCCCCAGCCGGCCCGCCGTGCCGGCGCCCGCGTAGATCAGCCGGCCGCCCCGGGCCATGCGCTCGGCGGTGGCGTCGATCGCGGCGGCGATGACGGGCAGCTGGGCGGCCACGGCGGCGGGGACGGAGGTGTCCTCGCCGTTCATGATCCGCGCGATCTCCAGGGTGGGCAGGCGGTCGATGTCGGCCAGCTCGGGGCGGAACGCCTCGGTCGTCAGGGAGGCGAGCTGGGCGCGGAGTTCACCGTAGGTGGAGGTCATGGAGGGCGGCTCTGCTTTCTCGGGCATACGGCGAGGGGGTGCGGTGCGGGCAGGAGGTGTCAGCGGCCGCGCGGGCTGTGGCGGTGCGCGAGTGCCTCGTACGACGCGGCGAGGGCGGGGGCAGCCGTCTCGTACGTGCGCTGGGCGACACCGATGAACAGGCAGTCGACGACGAGCAGCTGGCTGGTGCGGGAGGACATGGCGGCCGGGCGCAGCTCGCTCTCGCGGGCCGTGGACGTGGTCAGCACATGGTCGGCGTACTGCGTCACGGGGCCGTCGGGCCGGCCGGTGATCGCGACGGTCGTCGCCCCGCGGTCGAAGGCCGCCCGCAGCGGCTCGATGACGTCACCGGTCGACCCGGAGTGGGTGATGGCGATGGCGACGTCGCCCGAGCGCAGCTGCACCGCGTTGGTCACGGCGAGGTGCGGATCGGTGTGGGCGTGGGCGATGAGGCCGATCCGCAGCAGCTTCTGGGCCAGGTCCATGCCGACGAGCGAGGAGGCGCCGACGCCGTAGATGTCGATGCGGCGGGCCGTGGACGCGGCGGCGACCGCCGCGCCGAGCTGCACGGTGTCCAGGCCGGCTGCGGTGTCGGCGAGCGTCTGCTGCTCGTCGTAGGCGAGCTTGGCGACGACGTCGCCTATCGGGTCGTCGACGGCGATGTCGGTGGTGAGGGCCGGCGCCCGGCCGGACTGCTGGTGGGCGGCGAGGCCGGCGAGGGCCAGGCGCAGATCGCGGTAGCCGGGGTAGCCGAGGAGGCGGGCGGTGCGGACCACGGTCGCCTCGCTGGTGCCCGTGAGCTCCGCGAGTCCGGTGACCGTGAGGGCCGCGCAGCCGGCCGGGTCGTCGGCGACGGCTTCGGCGACCCGCTGCATGGAGCGGGTCATGGACGGGGAGAGCGTACGCACCTTCGCCGCGAGAGCGGCGGGTGCGGGCGGTGCCTCACCGTTGAAAATTTCCTTCACTGGATAGGTCACCTGTGAAAGGTATTTTCAGGATTCGCCCGCCGTCAAGACCCCCGGGCGCCGCGGGACAATGGGGCGCATGGACGAGACGAACCCGCTGGAGCAGGCCCTGCACGCCGCCCGGGCCATGGTCCTCGCCGACCTCGCCGCACGCGACGTGGCGGACGCGGATGTCGTCTCCCTCGTGGAGGACGCCGTCACGCACCGCCGCTGGTGGGTCGAGCAGTGGCCGGACGGCGTCGCCTACGTGACGGGGCTGGTGGCCCAGGACGTGCAGGACGCGCTGCTGGAACGGTACGGCCGCTGGCCGCTGTGCCCGGTCTGCGACGCGGGCGACCCGCACGCGCTGGAGGTCGAACCCGAACTGGGCACCGATCCGCGCTGGGTGTGCACGAAGGCGGGGGCCGTCGTCGCCCCGGTGGGCGGTCTGCGGTGACGGTCTACATCGACCCGCCGAACTGGCCGGGCCACGGCCGTATGTGGTCGCACATGGTCAGCGACGTCTCCTTCGAGGAACTGCACGCCTTCGCCGACGCGATCGGCTGTCCGCGCCGCGCGTTCGAGCGCGACCACTACGACGTGCCCTCCCACCGCTACGCGGACGCCGTGGCGGCGGGCGCGGTCGAGATCGGCTCCAAGGAACTGGTCCGCCGCATCACCCTCGCCGGCCTGCGCCGCCCGAAGCACCGCCCGGCGTCGTAGCGGGGCACGGCCGGCCCGGACGCGCCGGCCGTGCCCCGCCGCGACGCCGGGGGCGTCAGACGTGCTCGGTGCGGTGCGCGGCGGCGGGCCGCGCGGGTGCTCCCATCGCCCCCATGACCACCCGGGAACGGCTGTGCAGACGCAGGGAGACGGCGACCAGGGCGATGGCCACCAGCGTCATCGCCGCACCCGCCCAGGCCGTGGAGGCGAAGCCGAGGCCCGCGTCGATCACCGTGCCGCCCAGCCAGGGACCTCCCGTGTTGCCCAGGTTGAACGCGGCCGTCGTCGTCGCGCCCGCCAGCGTGGGCGCCGCACCCGCCACGTTGAACATGCGCGCGTTGAGCGCGGGCGCCGTGTAGAACGCGGAGAGCCCGAGCAGGAACGACAGCGCGATCACGGCGGCGGGGCTGGAGGCGAAGAGCGCGAGCGCGGCCAGCAGCACGGTCGACGCGGCGGTGCCGGAGAGCAGCACCCCGAAGAGATGGGCGTCGGCGACCCGCCCGCCGACCGTCGTGCCGACCAGCGCGCCGAGGCCGAACAGCGCCAGCACCGTCGGCACCCAGCCGTCCGGCAGCCCGGCGACGTCCGTGAGCAGCGGCGCGAGGTAGGAGAAGGCGCAGAACACCCCACCCGCCGCCAGCGCGGTCACGGCGATCGACAGCCACACCTGCCGGTCGCGGTAGATCGACAGCTCGCCCTTCAGGCGCGGGCGCCGCTCGGGCAGCGGGATCCGGGGGATCAGCGTCACCACGCCGACGAGGGCGATCGCGGATGCCGCGCCCACCGCCCAGAACGCGGAGCGCCAGCCCAGGTGCTCGCCGAGGAACGCGCCCGCCGGGACGCCCAGGACGTTGGCGATCGACAGCCCGCCGATCATCACGGCCATCGCCCGGGCCCGTGAGGTCATCGGCACCATGGCGATGGCGACGGCCGCTCCCACGGCCCAGAAGCCCGCGCACGCCAGCGCGCTGATCACGCGCGAGGCGAAGAGGATCTCGTACGTCGGAGCCAGCGCACCCGCGACCTGCCCGATGCCGAACACCGAGATCAGCGCGACCAGGGTGGTCTTGCGGGGCAGCCGCAGCGTCGCCACCGCGAGCAGCGGCGCGCCGATCACCATGCCGATGGCGAACGCGGAGATCAGCAGCCCGGCGCTGGGGATCGACACGTCCATGTCCTCGGCGATCGGCGGCAGCAGCCCGGAGAGCATGAACTCGCTGGTGCCGAGCGCGAAGACGGACAGGCCGAGTATGTAGACGGCGAGCGGCATGCGGGTGCCGGCGGGGCGTGCGGAAGGTTCGGGCATGACAGGTGCCAACGACGTCGTCGTTCCTGTCATTCCCCGCGGTCCGGCCGTCTCACGATGCGGCCGCCCACCCGGTGCCCGGCCCTCCGGCGAGGGCGTCCGCCCCTCCGGTGCGCCGGCCGCCTACGACGCGGCCAGCAGCTCCAGCTCCACCGTGAGGTTGTGCCGTGCGGGCTTCTCCCAGTGCTCCCGCCCGTACGGGGTGCGGAACAGCGCGGGCAGCGCCAGCAGCTGGCGCAGCACCGCCGCCCGCCCGTCGCGGAACGCCTCCTCGGGCACGAACGCGTACTCCTCGCGCACGGCCGCCGCGTAGGCCGCGTACGCCTGCGGGGAGGCGGCCAGGATCGCGAGGTCGGCGTCGCAGAGCACCTCGCCGTCGGCGTCGCCGGGGGCGGGGTCGTGGGTGACGGTGAGGCGTACCAGCCGGGCGACCTCGGCGGTGCGCCGTTCGTCGACGCCCAGCTCGGTGAGGGCGCGCTCCGCGAGGTGGGCGGAGCGCTCCTCGTTCTCGGAGCGGTCCGGAAGGTAGACGGCGTCGTGGAACCAGGCCGCGAGCCGGACCGCCGCGACGTCGCCCGCGTGCCCTTCCAGCTCGTCGATCCGGTCGAGGACGGCGGCCAGGTGATCGGTGGTGTGGTACCGCCGCTGCGGCTCCGCCCAGCGGGCCAGGAGCGAGTCGGCGTAGCGGTCCGGCTCGACCCCGGGGTCGTCCGAGCCGAGCGCGGCGACGAGGGTGGCGCGCCAGCGGCTGCGGAGGCTGTCGTGGGCGGGGTGCGGGGGGAGTGCGGCCATGCGCAACATTGTGCCGCCGCCGGGTGTCCGGCGTGACGCCGCGTGGTGGCCGCGGCCCGCTGGCTGAAAGGGCGCCCCCGAAGAGGCACCCCTCGTACGCGCCGGGCCCCGGCCGGAGGCGGCCGGGGCCCGGGTGGGGAAGGGCAGGTCAGGCGGTGGGCTTGAAGCCGCGCAGTCGCAGCGAGTTCCCGACGACGAACACCGAGGAGAAGGCCATCGCCGCCCCCGCGATCATCGGGTTCAGCAGGCCCGCCGCGGCGAGCGGCAGCGCGGCCACGTTGTAGGCGAAGGCCCAGAAGAGGTTGGACCGGATCGTTCCGAGGGTGCGGCGGGAGAGCCGGATCGCGTCGGCCGCGGCGTTCAGGTCCCCGCGTACGAGGGTCAGGTCGCCGGCCTCGATCGCGGCGTCGGTGCCGGTCCCCATCGCCAGGCCGAGATCGGCGGCGGCGAGCGCGGCGGCGTCGTTGACGCCGTCGCCGACCATGGCGACGCTGCGGCCCTCGGCCTGGAGCCGGCGGACGACGTCCACCTTGTCCTCGGGCATGACCTCCGCGATCACCTCGTCGATGCCCACCTCCGCGGCGACGGCCTCGGCGACGATCCGGTTGTCGCCCGTGAGCAGGATCGGGGTGAGTCCGAGGGCGCGCAGCCTGCGGACGGCCTCCGCGCTGGTCTCCTTGACGGCGTCGGCGACCTCCAGGACCGCGCGGGCCTCGCCGTCCCAGGCGACGGCGATCGCGGTGCGCCCGGCCCGTTCCGCCTCCTGCTCGGCGGCGGCGAGCTCCGGGGTGAGCTCCATCCCCTTCCCCCATCGCCCGCCCGTGCCCAGGAGCTTCTTGCGCCCGACGAGGACGGCGTGGCCCTCGACGACGCCCTGCACACCCAGGCCGGGCGCGTTGGCGAAGTCCTCGGGGGCGGGCAGGGCGCCGACGCGCTCGGCGGCGCCCGCGGCGACGGCCCGGGCGACGGGGTGCTCCGAGGCGTTCTCCAGCGCGCCGGCCAGGCGCAGGACCTCGTCCTCGGTGACGCCGTCGGCGGTGTGGACGGCGAGCAGCGTCATCCGGCCCGTGGTGACCGTGCCGGTCTTGTCGAGCACGATCGTGTCGACGGAGCGGGTGGTCTCCAGGACCTCGGGTCCCTTGATCAGGATGCCGAGCTGCGCGCCGCGTCCGGTGCCGACCATGAGCGCGGTCGGGGTGGCCAGCCCGAGGGCGCAGGGGCAGGCGATGATCAGGACGGCGACGGCGGCGGTGAACGCGGCGGTCAGACCGGAGCCGTTGCCCAGCCAGAAGCCGAGCGTCGCGAGGGCGAGGCCGATGACGACGGGGACGAAGACGGCCGAGATCCGGTCGGCGAGGCGCTGGGCCGCCGCCTTGCCGTTCTGCGCGTCCTCGACGAGCCTGGCCATCCGGGCGAGCTGGGTGTCGGCGCCGACGCGGGTGGCCTCGACGACGAGGCGGCCGCCGGCGTTCAGGGTCGCGCCGGTGACGGCGTCGCCCACGGAGACCTCCACGGGCACGGACTCGCCGGTCAGCATGGACGCGTCGATCGCGGACGACCCCTCGACGACCGTGCCGTCGGTGGCGATCTTCTCGCCGGGGCGGACCAGGAAGCGCATCCCGACCGCCAGCTCCGACGTCGGGACGGTCTCCTGCCGGCCGCCGCGCAGGACGGTGACCTCCTTCGCGCCCAGTTCCAGGAGTGCCCTCAGGGCGGCGCCCGCCTTGCGCTTGGAGCGTGCCTCGAAGTACCGGCCCGCGAGGATGAAGGCGGTGACGCCGGCCGCGGCCTCCAGGTAGATGTTCCCGGCGCCGTCGCTGCGGGCGACGGTGAACTCGAAGGGGTGGGTCATGCCCGGGGTCCCGGCGGTGCCGAAGAAGAGCGCCCACAGGGACCACAGGAAGGCCGCCGAGGTGCCGACGGAGATCAGGGTGTCCATGGTGGCCGCGCCGTGGCGGGCGTTGGTGAAGGCGGCGCGGTGGAACGGCCAGGCCGCGTAGGTGACGACCGGCGCGGCGAGTGTGAGGCTCAGCCACTGCCAGTACTCGAACTGGAACGCCGGGACCATGGCCATCGCGATCACGGGCACGGAGAGCACGACGGCGGTGACCAGACGCTGCCGCAGGGGCGCGAGCTCGTCCGGCTCGCCGCCGGCGTTCTCGGCGTCCGCCTCGCGGGCGGGGCGCTCGGGCGCGGGTTCGTGGGCGGTGTAGCCGGTCTTCTCGACGGTGGCGATGAGATCCGCCACGTCGACGCCGGGGGCGAAGGAGACCTTCGCCTTCTCGGTGGCGTAGTTGACGGTGGCCTCGACGCCGTCCATCCGGTTGAGCTTCTTCTCGATGCGGGCCGCGCAGGAGGCGCACGTCATGCCGCCGATGGCGAGTTCCGTCTCGCGGGCTTCGCTGGTGGCCGGGTGAGCGGCTGCGGTCGGCATCTCCGGTGCTCCTTCGTCGGTCTCGTATCCTACTGCGCAGATACCCCCTGGGGGTATCTTGCCCCTCTTGTATACCCCCTCCCTGTATATGGCGCAAGGTGTGACGGGGAATCCGAGGGGGTGAGGGTGTCGCGCGCTGCTGCCGGGGAGCCGGATGGGCATTAGGGTGGACATTGGACTAGACCTGTTGGGCGGGCTCGTCCGAGCCGCGCCGCACCGTCAGCAGTACTTCCTGGAGGAATGGGCCCCATGAGCAACCGTGCACTCCTTGAGGTGATCGCCCTCGACGCGGAGGACGCGGTCGCCGCCCGGGCCGGTGGAGCCGACCGGCTGGAGCTGGTCACCGACATGGCGGCCGACGGCCTGACCCCGCCGATCGAGACCTTCCGCAGCATCCGCGCCGCCGTGGACATCCCGCTGCGTGTGATGCTCCGCCTCACCGACGGCTTCGCGGCGGGCGGCCCCGACGACGTCGACGCGCTGGTGCGCACCGCGTCGACACTGCGGGACGCCGGGGCCGACGAGTTCGTGCTCGGCTTCCTCGACGACCACGGGCTGCCCGACCTCGTCACCGTCGAGCGCCTGGTGGCCGTCCTCGACGGCTGCCGCTGGACGTTCCACCGGGCCATCGACCGGGCCGCGGACCGCGACGCCCTGCGCAAGCAGCTCGCGGACGTCCCCGGCCTGGACACCTATCTGACGGCGGGCTCCCCGGCGGGCGTCGACGACGGACTCCCCACGCTCGTCGCCGAGGCGGCCCGCCTCGGCGAGCCGGGCTACGAGCCGACCCTGCTCGTCGGCGGCGGCCTGCGCCTGGAGCACGTCCCCGAACTGCGCCGGGCCGGCCTCACGGCCTTCCACATCGGCGGCGCCGCCCGCCCCTCCGGCTGGACGGCCCCCGTCTCCGCCCCCGCCGTCCGCGCGTGGCGCGAGGCCCTCGACGCCTAGCCGCCGGGCGGGCGGACGCCGGTTCCGGGCCGGTCACCCGCGCCCCTGCCCTCAGGGTGGCGCGCCCGCCGGGGAGCCCGCCGTCAGATAGGTGTCCAGGCCGGGGACGTCCGCGAGCTGCTTGCGCAGGGCGTCGCGGTCCGCGGCCCGGTCGATGGCCCGGTGGAACGTCCAGCGGCAGCCGTCGAGGACGGCCACCAGGCGCTCGACGGTGACGAGGTCGGGCAGCCCGTGGTC
>NZ_RDBP01000149.1 GCF_008042045.1 Streptomyces sp. T39 | reverse complement strand
CCTCCTCGCGGCCGGCGAGGACCCGGCCGCCCACCAGGAGGAGCTGGCCCGGTACGCGCGGTCCGCGGGGGTGAGCGGGCAGATGCGCGACGACTACCTCGATCTGTTCGGGGACGCCGGCCTGATCGGCAAACCGGCCGGGTCGGATCTGCGTTCGGGCCGCCGCAGCTACACGGTGTGCGCCGTCCTGGCCGCGACGAGCGGCGCGGAGCGTGAGCTGGTCGAGTCGGCGCTCGCCGGTCCCGGCTGTCCACCGGAGACCGTCGCCCGCATCCAGGACATCGCCCGGCACCACGGCGTCGACGAGCAGGTGCGCGCGGACATCCGCCGTGGCGCCGAGGAGGCGAGCGCGGTGGCGAAGGGCTGGCGGGGCCGCTGGCGGGACGACGCCGTCGAGTTCTTCGAGCGGCTGCCGCTGTGGGGTGCTCGGCGCGCCCTGTGACTCCCGGACGCGCCCGGTCCGGGTGCGTGGGGACAGGCGGTCGTCGACGGACCGCGGGCGGATGTGCGTACCGGGTCAGCCGGCGTCGCGGTCCCGGGCGTGCAGATGGCCTTCGAGAGGCTGCGGCGAGCGGGGCGGAAGCACGGCCCGCAGGACGTAGCCCGCTTTCTCGGCGACCCGGCAGGAGGCGG
>NZ_RDBP01000148.1 GCF_008042045.1 Streptomyces sp. T39 | reverse complement strand
CGCCGGGGCTTCGAGATGCGTGCGCGCAGCGGCCCTGTTTCGCTGGGGGGTCAGTGCTCGACACGTCCGAGGAGTGATCATGAGCGGTACCGACGAGTCCCGCGGCCGGGTGCGGCAGATGCGGGAGAAGGCCAAGGAACTGGACGAGGCGGCGAGCCGCAGCAGCGACCCCAAGGAACGGCAGCGGCTGAAGGACAAGGCCCAGCGGCTCAAGGCCCAGTCCGACCAGGAGTCCGCGATGGGCACCGGGGACATCTACCCCGACAGGTGACCGGCGGCACGCGCACGGTCCCGGCACGGCCCGGGGAGCGGCACGCTCCCCGGGCCGGCCGCCGTCCCGGCACGCGGCGGGCGTCCCGCATTGACCCCTCGGGGCGAACCGCGGCGCCCGGACGGGCATTTCTGCGCGGTGGCGGGCTCGGGCCGTCCTAGGGTCGGGCCGGTAGCGGGGGGCCGTCCACCGATCGGAGCCGTTCGATGACCATGACCACCGTCCGCCGTGTCGGGCCGGCCGCAGGCCTCTCCTCCCGCATCGCCGCCGGCGTGCTCGCCGTCGGTGTGGCCCTCACGGTCGCCGCGCCGGCCGGCGCGGCCGCCCAGGCCGCCCCGCCCGCCAAGCCGTACGGCACCGTC
>NZ_RDBP01000147.1 GCF_008042045.1 Streptomyces sp. T39 | reverse complement strand
GGGGTTCGGTTCCGGAGGGGGCGGACGCCGGGGCGAGCGCGACCGTGTCCGGCGGGAGCGCCGTCGTGCCTGCCGTGTCCGGCGGGAGCGCTGCCGCGTCCGACGCCGCCGCGGGCACGGGCGCCGTCGCCGCCGTGCCCGGCGCGGGTCCGGCCGGGGTGGGTGCGGGTTTCGTCGGGGTCGGTCGGGATTCCGAGGGGGCGGGCGTCGGCTCGGGCCGGGCCGCGGCGGGTGCGGCGGCTGTGCGCGGCACGAGCGCGGCCGCGTCCGCCGCGAGCCAGGTCGTGGTGCACGGCTCCGGTGCGGGCACGGTGGCCGGGGCTGCCGACGCAGGGGCGCGCCTCGGCACCGGCACGTTCCCCGGGGCGCACATGACCAGCGCGGGTTCCGAGGCGCACGCATCCGCCGCGAGCCCCCGGGCCCACGCATCCGGCGCGAGTCCCGAGGTGCGCGCAACCGGTGCCGGCGCGGTGCCCGGGGCCTTCGCGCTGGTGGCGACGACGCCCGAGGAGCGGGCCCTGCTCGGTGCCGGACTGGGGGACCTCCACGACATCGTCCCGGCCACACCGCTCCAGGAGGGCTTCTGCTTCCACGCCGCCGTGGACGAGGGCGGCGCCGACGGCTACACCGTGCAGGACGTCCTCGAACTCTCCGGCGACGTCGACGCCGAGGCGCTGCGGGCCGCCGCGTGCCGTCTGCTCGACCGGCACCCGCTGCTGCGCGCCTGCTTCCGCCGCGACCCGGCCGACCGCACCGTGCAGGTCGTCCCCGCGCGCGTCACCCTGCCCTGGAAAGCCCACGACCTGTCGGGGGCGGGGCGCGGAGAGCAGGCGGCGGGCGTCGAGGGGATCGCCGCCGCCGAGCGGGAGGCCGGCTTCGACCTCGGCACCCCGCCGCTGATCCGCGCCGCGCTCGTGCGGCTCTCGGCGGAGCGCTCGCTGCTGGTGCTCACCCTCCACCACGCCGTCGCCGACGGCTGGTCCCTCGGCCTGCTGCTGCGCGAACTCCTGGACGGCTACCGCCCGGGCGGTCCCGTGACGCCCGCCGTCCCCGACACCGCCTACCGCGCGCACGCCGGATGGCTCGCCGGGCGCGACCGCGAACAGGCGCGGCGGGCCTGGGCCGCGGCGCTGGCCGGGTACGACCCCGCCGCGGCCCGGCTCCCGGTGCGACCCGCCGCGGGAGCGGAGCGGGGGGCGTTCACCGTGTCCCTCGACGCCGCGGCCACCGCCGCCCTGACCCGGCGCCTGCGGTCGCTCGGGCTGACCCTGGCCACCGCCGTCCAGGGCGGTTTCGCGCTGCTCGTCTCGGACGTCACGGGCAGCCACGACACGGTGGTCGGCATCACGGTCTCCGGGCGGCAGGCGCCGGTGGACGGCCTCGTCACGCTCGTCGGGCTGGTCGCCAACACCGTCCCGGCACGCCTGACCTGGCGTCCGGAGCAGCCGCTCGCCGAGGTGCTGGCCCGCTTCCAGGAGCAGCAGGCCGACCTGCTGGACCATCAGCACCTGGGTCTCGCCGACATCCGGCGGGCCGCCGGCCGGGGCGAGCTGTTCGAGGCCTTCGCGGTGGTGGAGAACCAGCCCGCGGCCGGTGAGCCGGCCGACCCCCGGGGCCTGGTCCGCCTCACCGGGTCACACGTCCGTGACGCCGTCCACTACCCTCTCGCCCTCACCGTGGTGCCCGGCGCACGCCTGGCGTGCACGCTGGAGCACGACCCGGCCCGGCTCGACGCCCCGGCCGCCCGGCGCCTCGCCGCCCGGCTCCTGCTGCTGCTGGAACAGCTGACCGCCGACCCTGGCGTACCGGCCGGCCGGCTCGCCACGCGGAGCGCCGGCGAACGGCGCGACACCCTCGCCCTGCTCGCCGGTCCCGTCCGGCCGCCGGCCACCGGGACCGTGCACGAGGCGATCGCCGGACAGGCCGGCCGCACCCCCGGCGCCACCGCCGTCGTCGCCGACGGCGTACGGACCTCCTACGCCGAACTGGACGCGCGGGCCGAGGCCCTGGCCAGGGTGCTCGCCGCCCGCGGCGCCGGCCCCGGGACGGTCGTCGCCGTCGCCGTACCGCGCTCGGCCGCCTCCGTCGCCGCCCTGCTCGCCGTCCTCAGGACGGGAGCCGCCTTCCTCCCGCTCGACGACGGCCACCCCGCCGACCGGGTCCGGCGCATGCTCGCCGACTCCGGCGCCCGCACGGTCGTGACCACCGAGGACGCCCTCGCCCGACTGCCGCACGCCGACGGCGTCATCCCGGTGCTGCTCGGCCGCGACGACATCCCGCAGCCGGGCCCCGCTCCGGCACTGCCGGCCGTCGACCCCGACACGGCCGCCTACCTGATGTACACCTCCGGGTCCACCGGCCGTCCCAAGGGCGTGACCGTCACCCACCGGGCCCTCACCGCCCAGCTCACCTGGACCGCCGGCCACTTCGGCTTCGGGCCCGGCGACCGGACGCTGCACCAGTACGCGGCCGGCTTCGACCCCGCCCTCCAGGAGGTCTTCGTCCCGCTGCTCACCGGCGGCACCGTCGTCGTCGCCGAGCCGGGCGGACAGCGCGACCCCGCCTACCTCGCCGGGCTGATCCGCGCCGAACAGGTCACCACCGTGGACCTGGTGCCCTCGCTGTACGCGGCGCTCCTCGCCGAGGACGTGCCCGGCGGGCCCTGGTGGACGAGCCTGCGCCGGGCCTTCAGCGGGGGAGAGGCTCTGCCCGCGCCCCTCGCCCGCCGCTGGCACGAGCGCACCGGCGTGCCGCTCTTCAACGTCTACGGGCCCACCGAGGCGGTCATCCAGGTCACCTCCGCCCCGGCGGACCCCGCGAGCGGCGACCAGGGCACGGTCCCCGTCGGGCGGCCGGTGCACAACACCCGGCTCTACGTCCTCGACCGCCATCTGCGCCCGGTCGCCGCGGGCGAGACCGGGGAGCTCCACATCGCGGGAGCCCAGCTCGCCCAGGGCTACCACGGCCTCGCGGCCCTCACCGCGGAGCGTTTCGTCGCCGACCCGTTCGGCGGCCCGGGGGAGCGGATGTACCGCACCGGCGACCTCGTCCGGCACGACGAGCACGGCGTGCTCACCTACCTCGGCCGCACCGACCAGCAGATCAAGATCAGGGGGAACCGGGTGGAACCGGGCGAGATCGAGGCACGGCTGCGCGAGGAGGCGGCGGTCGCCGAGGCGGTGGTCGTGGCCCGCGACGACGACCGCGGCACACGGCAGCTGGTCGCCTACGTCGTCCCCGCCCCCGGAGCGGCGCCGGCCCCCGACGCCCTGCGGGAGTCGCTGAGTGCGACGCTGCCCGCGCCCATGGTGCCCGGCCATGTCGTGGTCCTGGACGCCCTGCCCGTCACCCCCGCCGGGAAGACCGACCTGGCCGCCCGGGCCCGGCCGGAGAGGGTCATGGCCATGATGCTGTCGCCGCCGAGCATGAAGAAGTCCATGTCCGGGTCGACCTCGTCGACGCCGAGGACGTCGGCGAACACCTCGCAGATCCGGCGCTCGCGGCCGCCGCGGGCGGACCGGGCGGCCCCCGCTCCGGGGCGG
>NZ_RDBP01000146.1 GCF_008042045.1 Streptomyces sp. T39 | reverse complement strand
CCGCCGAGACCGCCAGGCCGTCCAGGTACCCCTTCGGCAGGTCGCCCCGCACCACCACCAGCCGCCAGTACAGCGGTCCGACGACGAGGTCCAGGAGGCGGTCCGGATCGGTCCCCTCGGGCAGTTCGCCGCGCGCGACCGCCTCGCGCACGACGACGGCGGCCACGCCCCGCCGGCCGTCGAGCAGGGGTGCCTTGACGGCGTCGGCGATCTCGGGACTGCGCGCGGCCTCCACCAGCAGTTCCGGGATGACCTGCGAGGCCACGGGGTGGCGCAGCGCGTGGGCCGCTACCTCCAGGAGCGCGCGCACGTCCCCGTGGAGCGATCCGGTCGCCGGCGCGGGCAGCCCCTGGACGGCGACGGCCGTCACCAGGTCGAGCACCAGCGACAACTTGGACTTCCAGCGCCGGTAGACGGCCGTCTTGCCGACGCCGGCCCGGCGGGCGATGCCCTCGACGGACATCCGGGCGAAGCCGACGGAGGCGAGTTCCTCGAAGACGGCGGCGCGGATCGCGTCGGTGACGTCCTCCCGGAGCACGGCGGCTCCGGCGGGGGCACGTCGCGGGGTTCCCGGGGGCTCGGTCATGTCCGGAAGCATACCCGCGACGACGAAACGGTTGCGTCCCGACGTGACAGCGTCCTACCCTCGTCGTAGCGACGAAACGGTACCGTTCCGTCGTCATGGCGTCACCGGCCGGCGTGCCCGCGCGGCTCCCGCGCCGATGACCCGTCCCGGCACAGCGACCCCGGCCGGCCCCGCCCGTCACCGCTCCGGGCCCCGACCACCGAAAGCGATCTCGCGTGACCACAGCCCTCACCACCCCCGCACGCCCCCCGGCTCCGGCTCCGCCGCCACCGCCTTCACCGCCCGGGGACCCCGGACAACCGGTGGATCTCGCGGCGCTCGCGGCCCGGCACGGACTCGTCGTGAGCGGCGCACGCCCCTCCCTCGGGGTGTACATCCGCCGGCTCTGGTCGCGGCGCCACTTCATCACCGCGTTCGCGACCGCCCGGCTCACCGCCCAGTACAGCCAGGCCCGCCTCGGCCAGGTGTGGCAGCTGGCCACACCGCTGCTCAACGCGGCCGTCTACTACCTGATCTTCGGCATCCTGCTCGGCACCGGCGACGACGTGCCCGACTTCGTGCCGTTCCTGGTCACCGGCGTCTTCATCTGGACCTTCACGGCCAACTCGATCATGGCCGGGACCCGCGCCGTCTCCGGCAACATCGGCCTCGTGCGCGCCCTGCACTTCCCGCGCGCCTCGCTCCCCCTCGCGCTCGCCCTCCAGCAGCTCCAGCAGCTGCTGTTCTCCCTCGGCGCGCTGGTGGCGATCCTGTTCTGCTCCGGCGAGTTCCCGCGGGCGTCCTGGCTGCTGGCGGTCCCGGCGCTGGCGCTCCAGGCTCTCTTCAGCACCGGCGTCGCCCTCGCCGCGGCCCGGGTCGCCGCCGCCACCCCGGACGTCGCGCAGCTCATGCCGTTCCTGCTGCGGACCTGGATGTACGCCTCGGGCGTCATGTGGTCCATCGACGAGGTGCTGGCCGACGGACGCGTGCCCGGGGCCGTGGCGGCGCTCATCCGCTACAACCCGGCAGCGCTCTACATCGACCTGGTGCGCTTCGCGTTCATCGAGTCCTTCACCGCAGACCGGCTGCCCCCGCACGTGTGGGCGGCCGCCGGACTGTGGGCGGGCGTGTGCGCGGCCGGAGGGTTCGTCTTCTTCTGGAAGGCGGAGGAGCGGTACGGCCGTGGCTGACATCGAGCGGGTCCCGACCGTCGTCGTCGACGGCGTCCACATCACCTACCGGGTCAACGGCGGGCGCACCGGCCGCGGCAGCGCCACCTCGGCCCTCAGCCGGATCGTCTCCCGCCGTACGGTGCCCGGCGTACGCGAGGTGCACGCCGTCAGGGGCGTCAGCTTCGCCGCGTACCGGGGCGAGGCGATCGGGCTGATCGGATCCAACGGTTCCGGGAAGTCGACGCTGCTCAGGGCGATCGCCGGCCTGCTGCCGACGGCCCGGGGCAAGGTCTGGACGCACGGGCAGCCGTCGCTGCTCGGCGTCGACGCCGCGCTGATGCCGGACCTCACCGGCGAGCGGAACGTGGTGCTCGGCGGGCTGGCAATGGGCATGAGCCGGGAGCACGTCCGTGAACGCTACGACGACATCGTCGAGTTCTCCGGCATCAACGAGAAGGGCGACTTCATCTCCCTGCCCATGCGCACCTACTCCTCCGGCATGGGCGCCCGGCTGCGCTTCTCCATCGCCGCGGCCAAGGACCACGACGTGCTGCTCGTCGACGAGGCGCTGTCCACCGGCGACGCCCGTTTCCGCCGCCGCAGCCGGGAGCGCATCGACGAACTCCGCGAGCGCGCCGGCACGGTCTTCCTGGTCAGCCACAGCAACTCCGCCGTCACCGAGAGCTGTGACAGGGCGATCTGGCTGGAGGCGGGTGTGCTGCGGATGGACGGGCCCGCGAAGGACGTGGTCGCGGCCTACGAGGAGTTCACCGGCGGGCGGGCCGGGCGACGCTGATCCGGTGGCGGATCCGGGTAGGCTCCCCTGCTGCCGTCGGCCGAGGGGGATGGAATGGGCGGGACACGGGGGCCACAGCCGCTGCGCGAGGACGACCCGCGCGAGGTCGCGGGCTACAGGCTGCGGGCCAGGATCGGCGAGGGCGGCATGGGCACCGTCTTCCTCACCCGGGAGCGGGACGGGCGGCGGCCCGTCGCCCTCAAGCTGATCCGGCGCGAGCATGCGCAGAACGAGCGGTTCCGCCGCCGCTTCGCCCGCGAGGTCCAGGTGGCCCGCACCGTCCAGGGGGCCCATCTTGTACCGGTCGTCGACCACGACGCGGAGGCCGAACTGCCCTGGCTGGCCACCCGTTACGTACCGGGGCTGCCGCTCGACGAGGCGCTCCGGGAGTTCGGCCCGCTGCCGGCCGCCGCGGCCCTGCGCCTGACGGCCGGCGCGGCCCACGCACTGGCCGCGGTGCACGCGGCGGGACTGGTCCACCGGGACGTGAAACCGGCCAACGTGCTGCTGGCCGCCGAGGGACCGTGGCTGATGGACCTCGGGATCGCCCGCGACACGGACGGCACCTCCGCGCTCACCACGGTGGGACGCATGGTCGGCACCCCGCGGTACATGTCGCCCGAGCACGCCCTCGGCCGCGATCTGACGTCCGCGTCGGACGTCTTCACGCTCGGCCTGGTCGCCGCGGAGGCGGTCACGGGGCGGCATCCGTACGGCGAGGGCGGCGGTCTGGTCGTCGCCACCCGTATCGCGGGCACCGAGCACGACCCGCCGGACCTGAGCGCCCACCCCGCCCCGCTGCGCGATCWGATCGCGGCGACCAGGCCGAGCGTGAAGACGTCCGACGCGGACGTCAGATCGCGGCCGAGGGCGTGCTCGGGCGACATGTACCGCGGGGTGCCGACCATGCGTCCCACCGTGGTGAGCGCGGAGGTGCCGTCCGTGTCGC
>NZ_RDBP01000145.1 GCF_008042045.1 Streptomyces sp. T39 | reverse complement strand
CTGCTCGTCACCCAGCGCGCCCACCGCGCCGACCTCGCCCTGCGAGCCGAGGGCGCGGACGCCGACCGCTGGCTGGACATCGCCCAGGCCTTCGCCGGACTCCCCGGCAAGGGTCGCGCCCCCAAGGGGGACGCATGACCCTGCACGGTCATCCCGCCCCTGGTGCGGGCGCCCGCACCAGGGGCGGGGTGACCGTGCGGGGCGCCCGCACCAGGGGCGGGATGACCGTGCAGGGTCATGCGTCCCCCTTGGGGGCGCGACCCTTGCCGGGGAGTCCGGCGAAGGCCTGGGCGATGTCCAGCCAGCGGTCGGCGTCCGCGCCCTCGGCTCGCAGGGCGAGGTCGGCGCGGTGGGCGCGCTGGGTGACGAGCAGCGCGAAGTCGAGCGCGGGCCCGGTCACGCGCTGCGGCGCGTCCTCGGGGCCGTACGCCCACGTCTCGCCGGCCGGCCCGGTCAGTTCGACGCGGAACGGCTCGGCGGGCGGGGTGAGTCCGTGCACGCCGTACGCGAAGTCCCGTGTACGGAAACCGATCCGCGCGATCTGCGCGAGGCGGGACGTGGGGGCGCGTTCGACACCGAGGGCGTCGGCCACGTCCTGGCCGTGCGCCCAGGTCTCCATCAGCCGGGCGGTCGCCATCGACGCGGTGCTCATCGGCGGGCCGAACCACGGGAAGCGCGCGCCGGGCGGGGCTTCGCGCAGGGCGAGCAGCAGCCGCTCGCGGCCTTGCCGCCATCGGTCGAGCAGCTCGGCGGGCGCCAGGGCCGCGCCCTCGGCCGCGCCGTCGTCGACGAAGCTTCCGGGGGCGGCGAGCGCCTCGCTCACGGCGGCGGCGAACCCCTCGGCGTCGGTGACCGCGAGATGGGCGGCCCGGTCGGTCCAGGCGAGGTGGGCGATCTGGTGGGCGACACTCCAGCCCTCGGCGGGCGTCGGCGCGGCCCACCGGCCGGGGTCCAGCGGCGCCACCAGCCGGTCGAGCGCGTCGCTCTCGTCGCGCAGGTCGTCGAGTACGGCGGACGGGTCGGACACGGGCGCTCCTCGTGGGCACGGCGGGTCTGTGCCCTGGAGCATGGCAGCGGCCGAGAAAACAAGCAAGCATGCTTGCTTTGATTTTTTGGGGGGCTTGGCGAGCTGAGGTGGTCCGCCCTGTGCGGGCGTGGTGGTGGGCGCACCCCCGCTGCGCGCGGGTGTCCTCAGGCGCCGGACGGGCTGTTGTGGTGCGGGGTTCGTTCGCCCCGTGCGGGCCGGTGGTTGCAGCACGGCCTGCGGCCGTGTCCTCAAGCGCCGGACGGGCTGCTTTGGTGGGGGTGGTCCGCCCCGTGCGGCCGGTGGTCGCTCGCACCCCCGCTGCGCGCGGGTGTCCTCAAGCGCCGGACGGGCTGGGGTTGCCTGGGCGTGGCCGGGTACGTGTGTGTGCCGTTGGGGCGCTGCGGGGGTGTGTGCGGGCGAGGCTCGCCCGGGGTTGGCCCGTCCCTAGCGCAACGACGTTTTATCGCCCGCACACACCCCCTCCGCGCCCCTGTCGACGTGAGCGAACCGGCCCGTCCTGGCTGGGGGAGGAGTCTTCGACTGCGGGCCGTCGTGTGTATGTGTGTTGCGGCCGAAGGCCGCGCACGAGCCGGCCGAAGGCCGGTCATGGGCCCACCGGGGCGCAGACCGACAGTCCCCTCCMCCASSSWGGACGGGCCGGTTCGCTCACGTCGACAGGGGCGCGGAGGGGGTGTGTGCGGGCGATAAAACGTCGTTGCGCTAGGGACGGGCCAACCCCGGGCGAGCCTCGCCCGCACACACCCCCGCAGCGCCCCAACGGCACACACACGTACCCGGCCACGCCCAGGCAACCCCAGCCCGTCCGGCGCTTGAGGACACCCGCGCGCAGCGGGGGTGCGAGCGACCACCGGCCGCACGGGGCGGACCACCCCCACCAAAGC
>NZ_RDBP01000144.1 GCF_008042045.1 Streptomyces sp. T39 | reverse complement strand
CCCGGGCCCCCGCCCGGGATCCGTGGCCGCGACCCCCCGGTCGCGCCCCCGTGCGTACCGGTCAGCCGCGGCCGCGTGACTGGTCACGGCGCATGCGGAGCCGCTCCTTCTCGGACAGGCCGCCCCAGACGCCGAATCTCTCGTCGTTGGCGAGCGCGTACTCCAGGCACGCCACCCGGCCCTCGCACGCGCCGCACAGTTGCTTCGCCTCGCGGGTCGACGAGCCCGGGGCGGGGAAGAAGAACTCCGGACCCGCCTGGGCGCAGAGCGCCGTCTCCTGCCAGGCCAGTTCCGGTTCGGTCATGGTGTTCATCGGCATGGGAAACACCCTGCCGGGCGGCGATAAACACCTCATCAACGTCTCGTCAACACGGCGCAGCCGTTCTCCACCGCTGTCGAGTGTGCGGCCACCACCCCTCCGGGCGCACGCCGTTGCGCCGGCCCGGCGCGTCGCGCCGCGCCGCGCCCGCAGGATCCGCGGCGATCCCACCGCCGGGCGGGGGCACCGTGACGGACGGGCCGGTACGGGCCCGGTCGTCACCGGTGCGCGGGGCGCACGCCGTCGCCGTGCGGGCCAGGGGCGTCGCCTGCGCCGAGGGCCCCGGCGCCGGCCCTCAGGGCCCGCACGCCGGGGCGGGGCCGGACAGTCCCCCGGTCAGCGGCCGCGCTGTTCGTAGACCGTGGTGGCCAGATCGCGCAGGGCCCGGCGGGCGGGCTCCGGGTCCAGGCCGTGGTCGATGGCCTCCAGGGCGGCGGCGGCCGAGGCCCGGACCTGGTGCGGCAGTCCGTCGTAGGCGGAGATGCCGTAGGCGACCCTGCGGCGGGCGGCCGCCTCCTCCTCGGAGACGCTGCCGGGCTCGATGGGGAAGACGGCGGCCTGGTAGGTCGCTATGCCGATCAGCACCGTCTGGGCCAGGCCCTCCGCGTATCCGTCGTCGGCGGCCGCGTCGCACTCCCTGCGGAACTCGGCGAGGGCGCGGCGCCGTGCGTACGCCGAGCCGGCCCAGGACCCCACGGCGGCGAGGGCGCCGGCGAATCCGGCGACGAACGGGCCCGCCAGCAGATGGCCGGCGAGGGTGCCCAGGGCGGCGGCGGAGGCGACCAGCTGCACGGTGATCAGCCGGTGGGCACGAGTGAGGGCAATGCTGTCCATAGCGGGCAGTATGACGGGTGCCCGCACCCGCCCCGGCACGGGACCCCGGGGACGGCCCCGGGGTCCGGTGTGCGGGGCGGGACGGACGGCTCAGTCCCGGAGCGCCCCGGCGGTGGGGACGACGAGGCCGAAGACATCGGTGACGGTGGTCAGGGCGGCGGCCTTGAGCGCGGCGGCGGGCACCACCGTGCCGTCCGGGCCGGTGAGGGCGCGGGTGGCGGTGGCGTCGGCGACGACGGTGGGCCGGTAGCCCCGGTTGAAGGCGCCCTGGGCGGTGGAGGCGACGCACATGTGCGTCATGAAGCCGGCCAGCACGAGGTCCTTGCCGGAGCCCGGTCCGGCGCCCAGGTCCGCCAGCGTCCGCTCCAGCTCGGTGGCGTGGAAGGAGTCGGGGACGTTCTTCACCACGACCGGTTCGCCGGCGGCCGGGGCGACCGCGTCGCAGACGGCGCCGACGTGGGCCCGCAGGTCGTACGGGGACCCCTCGCCCGCGTCGTGCACCACATGGACGACGGGGGTGCCGGCGGCGCGGGCGCGCTCCAGGAGCCGGGCAGCCGCGGCGAGCGCCTCGTCGGCCCCCTCCAGCGCCATGACGCCGGTGCGGTAGGTGTTCTGGAAGTCGATCATGACCAGCACGGACTCGCCCAGGCGGGGCGGCCGGTTGTCCAGTCCGCTCACGTCGCGCAGCGTGGTGGAAGCGGTGGCGGTGCTCATCGAAGGGCCTCTCGTTCGGTGGGTGGGCATGGCGGGGCTCCGGCGTACGGGCATGCCGGAGGACGGGACGGGCGGAGGG
>NZ_RDBP01000143.1 GCF_008042045.1 Streptomyces sp. T39 | reverse complement strand
GCCGTGCGCGGACGCCGGAGCGAGGCTGGGGGACTGGAGGGCCGGGGCCGGGTCAGGCCCGGAGGGCTGCTCCGGGCGGCGACGCCGTGGTCGTCATGCCCACATCTGGCGCGGGGTGGGGGTGCACGGCAGGCCGCGCAGCCCTGTCGCGCCGGCGTCGAGGCAGTGCCGTGTCCCGGCGTTTTGGACCTCGACGGCGCCGTCGCCCCGGGGGGTGAGCGTCCACCGCTGGGTCGCCGAGGAACCGCAGGCCACCGCGCGCAGCCCGGCGCCGTGGTCCAGGCAGCGGCCCGTCGCGTGATTCCTCAGCTGCACGCCGTCGCCCGGCACCTCGCGGACCGTCCACCGCTGGTAGGGCAGGCCGTTGCAGTCGAAGGCGCGCAGCCCCTTGTCCAGGCTGCTGTCCAGGCACGCCCCCGTCTCCCGGCTGACGAAGATCCGGCCGTCGGGCGGACCGGCGGGGCTGCCGAGCGCCATGGTCCCGGCGCCGTCCGCGGTCGGAGCCGGCCAGGCCAGCGCGGTCAGAGCGGCGCCGAGCGCCGCCCCGACGGCCACGCCCGCCGCTGCCCACGCCGTGCGCCCGCGCGGAAGTGTGCGACGGCGTGCCCCGGCGCGTTCCGGGGGCGTCGCGGACGAGATCGGTCCGCCGGGCGCCGACGGTGTGCCTCCGGGCCGGCCGGCCGCCCCCGCGGGTGCGCAGGCCGCCCGGTCGGCGGCCTCCCACAGGACGCGGAACTCCGCGGGGTCGCCCCCGAGGGCCCGGCACAGGTCCCGGACGGTCGGCCACGGCGGGACGGTCGTGCCCCGGAAGTAACGCGAGAGGGAGGAGTCGCTGATGCGGACGCGGGACTCCAGGGAACGCAGGGTGCACCCCGAACGCTGCTGGAGTTCGCGCAGGGCCCGGCCCAGCGCCAGGGCGGCGTTCTCCTCGGTCGTCCGTTCGACGGCCATGCGGGCGTCCCTCCGCTCGGGCCGCGCATGATGCTGCGGTCGGCGCGCCTGGTCGTGGGACGGAAGGGGTCCCAGCAGGTCAGAACCTTAGGATGCGGACAACTGGGAGGCAATCGGGACACCCGTCCTGGGGGTGGGCCGCTCCGCCGTGTTGACGGCAGGCCGCCCCGCGGGCCACGGCTCCTGGCCCGACGGGCGCTCCGGGAGGACGCGTTCAGGCCGGAGCGACGAATCCCGACTCGTACGCCGCGATCACCGCCTGGGTGCGGTCGCGGGCGCCGAGCTTCGACAGCACCGCGCTCACATGCGACTTGACCGTCTCGGTGCCGACGACGAGCTGCCCGGCGATCTCGGCGTTGGACAGTCCACGGGCCATCAGACGCAGCACGGCCTCCTCCCGCTCGGTGAGCGCCGCGCGTTCCATGAGGGCGCGGGCACGGGAGGTGCCGTACTCGGCGGCGAGCGAGCGCACCGCCGCCGGGAAGAGCAGGGACTCGCCCTCGGCCACGACCCGCACGGCGTTGACGATCTCCGTGGGCCGTGCGCGCTTCAGCAGGAAGCCGTCGGCTCCGGCGCGCAGCGCCTCGTAGACGTACTCGTCGTTCTCGAACGTCGTCACGACCAGGATCCTCGGCGGTTCCGGCACGGTGCGCAGGACCGCGCGGGTCGCCTCGATGCCGTCGAGCAGCGGCATCCGGACGTCCATCGCGACCACGTCCGGCCGCAGTTGCCGCACCAGGGGGATCACCGCGGCGCCGTCGGCCGCCTCGCCGACGACCTCGATGTCCGGCTGCGCCTCCAGCACGGCGCGCAGCCGGACATCGAGGTCGTCGGCGAGGCGGCCGACGGCGCCGCGGTGATCCCCCTGGTGCGGCAACTGCGGCCGGACGTGGTCGCGATGGACGTCCGGATGCCGCTGCTCGACGGCATCGAGGCGACCCGCGCGGTCCTGCGCACCGTGCCGGAAC
>NZ_RDBP01000142.1 GCF_008042045.1 Streptomyces sp. T39 | reverse complement strand
GCCAGGGTGCTCTTGCCGGAGCCGGCCGAGCCGCTGGCGAGCGTGAGGACACGGGTCGGGAGGCCCGTGTCGGCGGGCGGGGTCATGGTGTCGGTGCTCATGTGCACTCCGCTCTACGCCGTCGGAGCGGGCGCGTGGTCGGTGGGCTGGTAGTCGGTGTGAGTCTCCAGCCAGTCCGCGTAGGCGCGGGCGTGGGTGGAGTCGGTGCCGTCGGTTCGGGTCATGGGGACTTCGCAGCGGGCGAGGGCCAGCGCGAGCGCGCCCTGCTTCTGGCGGTCGGTGCCTTCCTCGCCGGACAGGTTCGTCAGGTCCAGCGCGGAGGGCCCTACGGCGGTTTCGGTGAGCCACTGTCCGGCGAGCGCAACGGCTTCGTCGGGATCAGCCGGCGCCTGGGCGGCGATGACGAAGAGGCGGGCGAGGTCGCCTGCGCCCGCGGCGATGGCGAGGACGCAGGCTTCGCGCCTGGCCTTCACCGCGGCGTCTTCCGGCGGGGAGCCGGCTGCGTCGCCGGACCCTCCCTGGGCGGGTACCTTGCTGGGCTTCTTCGCCTTGGGTTGCTTCCCGGTTGACGGGTTGGCAGAGCGATTCGCGGAGCGCTCCGCGGCGTGCCATGCCTTGAGCTGCTCTTTGCGGTCCTTGATCTTGCCGAGGTCGCGGGCGAGTTCGATGGTCATGCCGGGGGCCCGCGTTTCGAGCGCCTGGCGGAGTTCGGGCTGGAGGCTGTGCAGGCGGCGGCGCTGGGAGACCCATCCGGGGGTCTTGCCCAGCTTCTTGGCGACGGCATCGTAGGTGCCGAGTTCCGCCTTGAGTTCCTCGATCGTGGCGAGTTCCTCGAAGGGCTTGAGCTCCTCGCGCGCGATGTTCTCCGTAGCGGCCGCGACGAGGATGTCCTCCCGCGTCGTCAGCTTGGTGCTCACGTGCACAGGCAGGGTCGACAGTCCCGCTTTCCTGGCAGCTGCCAGACGGCGGTTGCCGCCGATGACCACGTGGGCCCCGGCCGGGAGTTCGGCCGCATTCTCAGGGAAGGCCGTCCGGAACGTCTCCACCGGAATAACCAGGCAGGGTTGCAGGACGCCCGTCGCCTCGTAGGTGTCCGCAAGGCCGTCCACGCCTTCCATGCCCTGGCGGGCGTTGCGCGGGTTGTGGACAAGGGAGTCGAGGGCGAGTTCCGGTGTGGCGTTCGTGCCGTCAGCCGGCGCTCCCTGAGGGTTCGCTGCGGCTTCCTCCTGCGCCCGCTTGGCCGCGAGCTGCTTGCGCCGCTCCGCCAGGGAGAGCCCGTCGTTCTGTGCGCCGGCCATTCGTACTCCAGGTAGGTCTTGCTGCCGTCTCGGGCTGGAGCTTAGCGACCGCCGGCGCTGCGCCCATGACACAGGGCAGTCTTTACGCCGTAAAGAGCCAGGCGCACCCGGGGTGGCCGGCGCCAGCCGCCCAACCGAGGGCAAGGACATGCCGCAGGACCCCGAGCGCCCCACCACGGGAGCTGGTGGGACAGTCTGCTGCCGGTCTTCTTTACGCCGTAAAGAAGACCGGCAGCACCGCACGTCCCTGAAAACACAAAAAGGCCCTGCCCGTCCCGAGCGGGACGGACAGGGCCAGGGACATCACGGCTGTACGGCAGGGGGCATGCGTCGGGGCTGTTAGACGGCCAGCAGTCGGCCGGCTTCGGCGACGAGGCGTTCGTCAGCGGTGAGCGATGCGGCCCGCGCGTCGGCGAGTGCGGTGAGGGTGGCGGCGCCGCGCAGGGCGTAGACCGCTTCGGCCGCCGCGTCGGCGGCGGGCCGCAGCGCGGGCAGCAGCACGGCGACTTGGACGGCCGGGGCGCTGATCGCGGCGCGGGTGGCCTGGCTGGCTGCGCGGGCGTCAGTCCAGTCGTCGCCGTCGAGGCGCAGGGACTCGCGGTGCCACATCGCGGCGCGGTGTGCTGCGATCGCGGATACCAGGGTGGCGACGGCGTCGACGGCGTGCTGGCGGCGGGCGGTTGCCTCGGTGCCGGCCAGGGTCATGCGGGTGGCGCGGCCCTGGGCCAGGGCCGCGAGGACGGTACCGGCCAGCGTGCCGATGACGGCGATGACGGCAGTGGTCGTGACTCCCTCTCACTCACAACTCGACGAGCCTGCACGCTCTTGCGTACAGGGCTGAACGGTGCATTGCCATGGCGAGGACTGTCAGGCGTTGGGCAGTCCGTGAACCGCGCAGGCGATGCGGGGGTGGGCATCGAGGTCTCCGACGGCCACGGAATGGAGGTCGGCCAGGCTTTCGACGGGGGCCCAGGCGGGACCGGGGCAGTCGGTGTCGACCGGGCAGGGGAGGAACACGGCGAGGCCGGTGTCGCCCCAGCGGTCGGTGCGCCGGACGGCGAGGACCAGGTGGCCCGGCTCGGCATCGGGATTCACAGGGCGGCTCCGGCTGCGGCCAGGGCGAGGAGCGCCAGGGCGGTGAGGGTGAGGTCGACGGCTCGGCGCAGGAGCGTGTACTTGCGCAGCGCGATCCGGGAGAGGACGCGGATGCGGGCTGCGCGGGTGTCGGTGCTGAGGCCGGCGCGGATCTCGTCGTCGTCGAGACGGGCCCAGTAGGGGAATGAGCTGCGGTCGTCTCCTCGGAGACGAGGGCGGACGACCAGGAGCAGGAGCACGGCCGCCGCGGCGAGCGTCAGTCCGGCGCCGCTGCCGGCCAGTTGAGCGGGCAGGGGCCAGTCCCGCCGGGCCGCGGATACGAGGCCGGCGAGCACCGCGCCCGCGAATGCGAGTAACAGTGATGCTTTGGCGTCGGTGCGGGCGACTTCCCCGGCGACGGTCATGGCTGCCTCGGTGAGGTTCCGGTCGGTCTGCGGGTCGGTGCTGGCGGGGGCGGGTGTGGTGGTGGTCATCGTGGACTCCTTCGGTCAGGCGGCGAGCCGGTGTGTGACGGCGGGGGTGGTGTAGGT
>NZ_RDBP01000141.1 GCF_008042045.1 Streptomyces sp. T39 | reverse complement strand
ACCCGCACTTCTGGACCGACCCCGACCGGGTGCGGGCCGCCACCGGCCTGATCGCCGCGCAGGTGATCGAGCACGTCGACGGGGTGGACGCGGCCGCCGTACGCGCCAACACCGCCCGCTACGACCGCCAACTCGCCGACCTCACCGCCTGGATGGAGACCTCGTTCGAGCGGATCCCCGAGGACCGGCGCGCCCTGGTCACCAACCACCATGTCTTCGGCTACCTCGCCGACCGCTTCGGCTTCCGGGTGATCGGCGCGGTCGTCCCGAGCGGCACCACCCTGGCCTCGCCGAGCTCGTCCGACCTGCGCTCGCTCACCGAGGCCATGCGCGAGGCCGGTGTGCGCACCGTCTTCGCCGACTCGTCCCGGCCGGCGCGGCTGGCCGAGGTGCTGCGCACCGAGCTCGGCGACGGGGTCCGCGTCGTCGCACTCCACTCGGAGTCGCTGACCGCCCGGGGCGGCGGAGCCGCGACCTACCTCCAGATGATGCGGACCAACACCACCGCCATGACCGACGGCCTGACGGCCGCCCCCTGAGACCTGGCCGCCGCCCCCTGGGACACGGGGCACACCGCCCACCACGGGCCCGTGCGACCCCGCACACCTCCCGCCACACCTCATGCATGCCGCGAACCCGCGGCCGAGAAAGGAACACACCGGTGAACCACGCGATACGCAACAGGACCGTCACGGGGACGGCACTCGCCCTGGCGGTCTCCACCGCGCTGACCGCCTGCGGCACGGACGGCGCCTCCACCCCGTCCGCCTCCGGCGACAAGGCCACCGCCGCACCGAGCACCGGGGCCGCCGTCGACGTCAAGGACCCGCTGGTGGCGACCTTCGACGGCGGCCTCCACATCCTGGACGGCAGCAGCCTCGACCTCGTGCGCACGATCGAGATGCCCGGCTTCAACCGGGTCAACCCCGCCGGTGACGAGGACCATGTCATCGTCTCCACCGACGCCGGCTTCCGCGTCCTCGACGCCTCCGCACAGAAGCTCACCGACATCGCCTTCCCCGGAACCAAGCCGGGGCACGTGGTGCGGCACGCCGGCCGGACCGCGCTCTTCACCGACGGCACCGGCCGGGTGGAGGTCTTCGACCCCCACGACCTGGCGAACGGCGGCAAGCCGTCCGCCAGGACCTGGACCGCGGCGAAGCCCCACCACGGGGTCGCCGTCGAACTGGCCGGAGGCGAACTCCTCGCCACCATCGGCGACGAGGAGAAGCGGACCGGTGCCCTCGTCCTGGATGCCCGGGGCAAGGAGATCGCGCGCAGCGAGAACTGCCCCGGCGTACACGGCGAGGCGGCGGCACAGGGCGAAGCGATCGCCGTGGGCTGCGAGGACGGCGTCCTCGTCCACAAGGACGGCGCCTTCACCAAGGTGAAGTCCCCCGACGCGTACGGACGCATCGGCAACCAGGCCGGCAGCGACGCCTCGCCGGTCATCCTCGGCGACTACAAGAACGATCCCGACGCCGAGCTGGAGCGCCCGACCCGGGTGTCGCTCGTCGACACCCGGACCGCGGGTCTGCGCCTGGTCGACCTCGGAACCAGCTACTCGTTCCGCTCGCTGGGCCGCGGCCCGCACGGCGAGGCGCTCGTCCTCGGCACGGACGGCGCCCTGCACGTCATCGACCCCGAGAAGGGCACCGTGCAGAAGAAGATCCCCGTGGTCGGCGCCTGGCAGGAGCCGCTGGACTGGCAGCAGCCCAGGCCCACCCTCTTCGTCCGCGACCACACCGCGTACGTCTCCGAGCCCGGCAAGCGCGCACTGCACGCGGTCGACCTGGAATCGGGGAAGAAGCTGCGGAGCGTGACCCTGCCGCAGAGCACCAACGAACTGTCAGGTGTCGTCGCGGGGCACTGACGCCGTCGCGGGGCGCCGACGGGCTCCTGCCGGTGCCGGCGACGGCACCGGCAGGGCCGCTCAGTTGGCCGGCGCCTGGTAGAGACCGCGGCCGGCGCGCGACGCGCGGGAGGTCGCGACCAGGCGGTCGAGGGTGCTGCGGACGGTGTTGATGCCGCCCGGTGTGGTCTCGCGGCCGAGGGCCTCGGTGACGTCGCGGGCCCGCAGCGCGGTGTCGGCCCGGGCGGCGAGCACGGCGACGACCTGCTCGGTGAGGCCCGTGCCGTCCTTCGGCTCGGCGGCGGGGGTCGCGGCCTCGGCCGACGTGACGGCCTTGCCGCCCGTCGCGGTCTTGGCGGCCTTGGCCGCGCCGGTCGCCTTGACCGCAGCGGTGGGCTTGGTCGCGCCGCTGGTCCTGGTCGCGCCGGTGGCCTTGTCCGCACCGGTGGCCTTGGCCGTGCCGGTCGCCTTCGCGCTCCGGGCCGGAGCGGCGGTCTTGGTGCTCTTGCCGGCCGTCCTTCCCCGCGGGGCGGTCCTGGTCTGCTTGGCCGTGCCGGTCGCCTTCGCGCTCCGGGCCGGCTTGGCCGCACCGCCGCGCTTCGTCTGGGCGGGCACGGCCGGCGCGGGAGCCTCCGCCTCGGCGGGCTCGGTCGCGACGTCCGGCGCGGCGGCCTCCGAGGGAGCCGCGGCCTTTGCGGCCGGGGCCTCGGACGCGGGAGCCTCAGGAGCCGGCGCCTCGTCCGCCGCCACGGGCTCGGCCTCGGCCGCCGGGGCGGAGTCCGTCGGTGTGACGGCGTCCGCGGCGGCGGATTCCACCGGCGCCGCGGGCGCGGTGGGTTCGGCCCGGGGCCGGGGGAGTGGTGCGGCCGCCAGGGCACCGAGTGCGGTCAGGGCCCCGCGCACGGACTCCAACCGCACGGTGACCTGCTCCAGTTCCCCCCTCAGCGCGTGCTGAAGGGCTTCGAGCCGGGGGAGTTCCTCCTCCAGCTGGGCGGTGGTGGATGTGATGCTGTCGCTACCGGTCACTGTCTGCTCCCGAAAGGTGAGGTCGACGAGGGTTGTTGTGACTGTAACGAGGCAGCGTACGCCGAGGACTCGGTGTGCAGGGTGCGAGGGTGCGAGAAGAACGGTGGGCCGACGGGTGTTGGGCCCGCGGCGCGGCCGCCGTGCATGTGCCGTCAGGACTCCCAACGCCACGTGGTGATCTCCGCCGGATCAACGCCCGTGCGCCGCAGTTCCGCCCGCAGCCGGTCCCGGTCGGCGGCGTAGCGGACGGCCAGGTCGCCGGTCTCGGCAGGGCGGCCCCGCAGGTGTTCCAGGGCGGTGATCGCCAGGTCGTGACGGGAGACGCCGTTGCTCAGCAGCAGGTCGTACGGCGTGGTCGTGGTCCCCTCCTCCACGTATCCGCGCACATGGAACCGATCCGGGTGCGGCCTGCCGTGCAGCAACTGGTGCACGGCGGAAGGGTATCCGTGGAAGTCCAGGACGACCGGCAGGTCCGTGCCGAACAGGGCCTCGAAATCGGCGTCCGCGAGCCCGTGGGGGTGACGGTCCGGCGGGGCGAGGGAGCACAGGTCCACGATGTTGACGACACGGATGCGCGCCTCGGGCAGATCCCGGCGCAGCATGCGGGCCGCGGCCAGCGTCTCCACCGTCGGGATGCCACCGGCGCACGCCAGGACCACCTCGGGTGCGCCGCTCCCTTCACCGGTCGAGGCCCACGGCCACACCGCCGCGCCCGCCGCGCAGTGCCGGCGCGCCTCGTCGATGCCGAGCCACTGCGCGGCGGGATGCTTGCCCGCCACGACCAGGTTGATCCGCCCGGTGTCCCGCAGCACGTGCTCCATGGTGACCAGCAGGGTGTTGGCGTCGGGCGGCAGGTACACACCCGTCACCGTCGGCTTCTTGGTGAGGAGGTTGTTGATGAAGCCCGGCCCCTGATGGCTGTAGCCGTTGTGCTCCTGACGCCAGCCCTCGCTGGTGAGCAGGTAGGTGAGGCTGCTGACGGGCGCGCGCCAGGACACCTCGTGGGACATCTTCAGCCACTTCGCGTACTGGTTGACCATGCTGTCCACGACGGACGCGAACGCCTCGTACGTCGGGAAGAGGCCGTGGCGCCCGGTCTGGAGGTAACCCTGGATCCAGCCCTGGCAGTTGTGTTCCGAGAGGACCTCCATCACCCGGCCGTCCGGTGCGAGGTCCTCCGCGTACTCGTCCACCGGCCGGTTCCAGGCCCGGCCCGTCGCCTTCAGCACGGCGTCGAGCTTGTTGGAGGCCAGTTCGTCGGGGGACATGATGCGGAAGTCGCGACGCTCCCCGGTACGCCGGACGATCTCGGTGAGCCAGCCGGCCAGCACCTCGTTGGGGCTCGCCGTCGCGGAGCCGGGCCCGTCGGCGACGTCCACGGCGTACGGCTCCGCGGGCGGCAGGTCCAGGGGCCTGCGCAGCCGTCCGCCGTCGCCCGCGGGCTGCATCCCGATGCGCCGGGCGCCGGACGGGCAGTGGGCCAGCACCTCCGGCGACGGCCTGCCCTCGTCGTCGAACAGCTCCTCGGGCCGGTACGACCGCAGCCATGCCTCCAGCGCGGCGAGCTGCTCGGGGTCGTCGTGGACCGCGCTCAGCGGCACCTGGTGGGCGTGGAACGTTCCCTCGATGCGCTGACCCGCGACCTCGGCGGGAGCGCCCTGCCCCTTCAGGCTGCGCAGCACGATCATCGGCCATCGCGCCCGTTCGGGGCGGTGACCGTGCCGCGCCTGCTCCTGGATCGCGGTGATGCGGTCGTGGGCGTCGCGTACCGCCGCGTCGAGCGGCTCGCCGCCGGGGTCGTCCCGCACGTCGACGATCCGGCAGTCCCAGCCGTAGCCGTGGAAGAGGGCGTGCAGTTCCTCGTCCGACATACCGGCGAAGACGGTCGGGGAGGAGATCTTGTACCCGTTCAGATGGAGGAACGGCAGGACGGCGCCGCCGGTCACCGGGTCGAGGAACGCCGGCGAGTGCCAGGCGGCGGCCGTCGGCCCGGTCTCGGCCTCGCCGTCGCCGACGATGCAGGCCACCAGCCGGTCCGGGGCGTCGAGCGCCGCACCGAACGCGGTGGCCAGCGCGTACCCGAGTTCGCCGCCCTCGTGCAGTGTCCCCGGCACGGCAGGGGAGAGGTGGCTGGGGAAGCCGTCGGGCGCGCAGTAGCGGCGGGACAACTCGGTGAGACCCGCCGCGTCGCGTGCGAGGGCGGAGTCGTACTCCTCGTGCGTCCCCTCCAGCCAGAGATTGGCGTGGTTGGCCGGCGCCCCGTGGCCCGGGCCCGTCACCAGCAGGACGTCCGCGTCCCGTTCGCGGACGAGAGCGTTGAGCGACGAGTACATCATCGTGATCCCCGGGCACGAACCCCAGTGGCCCAGGAGTCTGGGCTTGAGATGCTCGGCCCGCAGGGGCTCGCGCAGCAGCACGTTGTCCCGGAGGAAGATGAGCGAGGCGGCCACGTAGTCGGCCGCGCGTCGGTAGGTGCGGGTCACTGGTCCTCTTCCGGTCGGTGCCCGACGCCGTCGTCGGAGCCGTCGGTCGTCACGGGAAACGCGCGGGCGGTGGCCGCGCCGGGCCCGGCCCGCGCGGGCCCCCGGCGTCACGGACCACCCGTACCCGTCCCCGCGGCGGCCGGGCGTGCGGCGCGCCGGACCGGTTGATCCGTCCGGCCGGCCGGTCCCGTCCGGCGGCCCCCGGCGCGGGCGTCGTCGCGTCTCACTCGCGGGCGTGGCGGGGAGCGTGGGAGGAGGCGCGCATGTAGTCCTCATAGCGGTCGAGCAGCATCACGAGCCCGAGGAGCAAAGGGGGCACGAGCAGGGCGACGGCTATCATCCGGGTCTCCCGGTGGCTTCGACAGCGTGATGCTCTACGCGTGCCCGGCGAACACCGCCCGACCGGTCCCCGATGTGAGGATCGTGTGACTTTCGGGGCGGTGCGCCGGACGGCGAGCGGGCCGGCCCGCTCAGCCCGCGGCGGCCTTCACGGCGGCGAGGTCCTCACCGGAGAGCTCGGCGACGCGGTGGGCCGGAACGCCCGCGGACAGGGCGCGCCTGATCAGGTCCTCCCTGCCGTCCGCCAGGGAACGGTAGGCGAGCAGCTGCTGCTCGATCTCGGTGGCCGCCGGGAGCGCCGCACCGCCGCGCACCCGCGCCAGTTCCTCCTCGCTGAGCGGCACCGGCAGCCGCTCGGCGTCCTCCGGGACGGCCGCCGTCTCCTCAGGCGGCAGGATGCGCAGCAGCGGCGACGTCGCGTCGACCCCCTGCGCGTCCAGCCACGCCCGCACGGCGGGGGTGTCCATGCAGGTGAGACCGCCGACGCCCGTCGGCTGCACTCCGAGCGTCACGGCAGTGCTGTCCACCAGAAACAGATAGGCGTCGTCGGTCATCCCGGGCTCCTCAGAGGCGATGTGTCGGCGTTCGTACCGCGCCTACCCCGTGACGCCCGCCGCACCGGCCGGAACCGGCACCGGAACGCCCGCCGGCGGACCGCAACGGCAGATGCCGCTCGGCGTGCACTACACCATGGGCGATCTGTCCGGATGAAGAATTTGAAACGACAAACGGCAAGTCGTCTTGTCTGTAGGGTTTGGTCGCTCATCAGCACTATTTAGGGGGGACCTCACCATGCGCACCCGCGCCCACGCCGTCGTCGCCGTCACGCTCGCGGCCGGCTCGCTCGCCGCCCTGGCCGCCGCCCCGGCCCAGGCCGCGGAGTACTCCTCCGCACTGAAGGTCTGGGGCATCCAGTACGACGCCCCCGGCAGGGACTCCAACAGCTGCGCCACGGGCAACACCCGTGACGAGTACCTGACGATCAAGAACTACTCGCGCTCCGCGACGGTGAATCTGCGCGGCTACACCGTCAAGGACGCGGCCGGCAACCGGCACACGTTCACCTCGAACCACTACCTGCAGCCCGGGGACTACGTGAAGCTCCGCGGAAACCACGGCACCGACTCCGACGGAGGCAACGTCGCCTGGCGCGACAACTGCAACTTCCTGTGGAACAACGACGGCGACACCGTCTACCTGTACAAGCCCACGGGCGACCGCGCGGACGTCCACTCCTACACCAAGGCGGCGAACGACCGCGACGGCAACGGCTTCATCACCTTCCACTGAGCGCCTGGGCGGGCCCAGGGGGCCCGTGAGCACCGCCGCCGAGCCGGGCACACCGGCTCGGCGGCGGTGTGCTGCGGGCGGTGCGCGTCGGGCTGACGGGCTGACGGGGCGGTGGTGTGACGGGTCGGCGGGGCGGCCATGTTGCGGGGCGGCGGTGTGCGGTCAGGCGGACGGGGCCGTGGACTGTGCGAGCCCGCCGAGGAGCCGGGCCGCCGGTGCCGGGTCGACCAGCCACTTGAGGTGGCTTCCCGGCAGGGTGCGGACGTCGTACGGATTCTCCGGGGTCAGCGCGTCGCCCTCGCGGATCAGGCGGTCCTGGAGGGCGGGCGGCATGCTCGCGTCGTCGGCCAGGCGTACGTACGTCCTCGGGACGCGGCCCCACGTCGCCGCCTGCGCCCGGTCGGCGGAGGTTCCGACGTCGAGGTTCTCGTCGGGCTGGAAGGTGTTGAGGAGGGCGAGGAACTCCTCGTCGGTGCCGTCGGCGAGGAAGGCCGCCTTGAACGCGGCGAGCGCGGATGGTTCCGCGGTGCGGAAGTTGACACGCAGCAGCCCGAGTTCGGCCGGATTCCCAGCCGTCGCCCGCCCCAGGGACGCCGCGTCGACGGAGGCCATCTCGGGCTCCGCGTAGTAGTCGCCGACGTCCAGGGCCACCGGGCACCAGGCCGCGACGTAGACGAGACGGTCGACGAGATCCGGACGCGCGTTGGCCGCCGCGGTGACCGTGATGCCGCCGCGGCTGTGCGCCACGAGGATCACCGGCCCGTGCGCGCCGGCCCGTTCGAGGACCCCGATCAGGTGCGCCGTGTTGTCGGCGAGCGTCACACCCCGGATCGACCCGGGAGCGGTGGCGAGCGCTTCGAGGTCCTGGGGTGCCTGGTAGGCCCGTGAGTACGTCGCCCCGAAACCGTGCCCGGGCAGGTCGACGGCGACCGAACGGTGCCCGAGGAGACCGAGTTCGGCTTGGAGCGGCGCGAAGGAGAAGGAGTTCGCGAAGGCTCCGTGCACCAGGACGAAGGTCGGCTGCATGTGCTGCTCTCTCTCTGCTCTGTGCCGCCTCGCGGCACGTCCGGCCGGGGCGGCCGCTCCGCACGACCTCGGGACCCTGTGCAGCCGAAGATCATCGGCGCAACTGCCGTGCCGACGGCACCCGATGGCCACCACAGCGCCGTCACAGCGGCTTGCGGGCCTCTATCAGGAACCGTGTGGTGCGGGCGGTGAACGGCCCCTCGCGCACGATCTGCTCGTGCAGCCGGCGCAACTGCTCCTCGTACGCGCCGACGGTGAAACCGGGGACCATCCAGATCACCTTGCGCAGGAACCAGACCACCGCGCCGATGTCACGGAACTCGGTGTGCAGCGATTCCGCGCGCAGGTCCGTCACCTCCAGCCCGGCCGCCTCGGCCGCCTCGCGTGCGTCGTCGGGGTGCCGCCCGCGGCGGGTCTCGGCCGACTGCGGGCCGAGGATGTACTCCACCAGCTCGAACACACTGGCCGGGCCCACCTGCTGGGAGAAGTAGATGCCCCCGGGCCGGAGGACCCGCGATATCTCCACCCAGTGGACGGCCACCGGATGCCGGCTGACCACCAGGTCGAACGCCTCGTCGGCGAACGGCAGGGGTGGCTCGTCCGCGTCGGCGACGACCACCACGCCCCGCGGGTGCAGCAGCGCGGTGGCCTTCGCCACGTTCGGAGGCCAGGACTCCGTGGCGGCCGTCAGCGGTGGCAGAACGGGCACGCCGGCCAGTACCTCGCCGCCACCGGTCTGTATGTCCAGCGCCGCCGTGGCCCGTGCCATCCGCTCGCCCATCGCACGCTGATAGCCCCAGGAAGGGCGCTGCTCGGTCGCCCGGCCCTCCAGCCAGGTGAAGTCCCATCCGTCCATCGGCGCCGCGTCGGCCTCGGTCACCAACTCCTCAAACGTTCGTTCCATGCGTAGATCGTCGCAGCCGGGCGTCCGGGCCGGCGAGCGGATATCCCCAGCGCGCACCATCCGTCGTATAAGTGCCCCTTATGGCGACGACTGTGGACAGTTGGATTGCTTTGAGGCGGCAGGTCCTGCAGTATCGGCCGTCCGAGGAGGTGGACCGCTATGAAGACGATCGGGCTCATCGGCGGTATGAGCTGGGAGTCGACCGCCGAGTACTACCGGCTGCTCAACGAGTTCACGCGCGAGCGGCTCGGCGGGCTGCATTCGGCGACGTGCGTGCTGTATTCGGTGGACTTCGCGGAGATCGAGCTTCTCCAGACCGAGGGCCGCTGGACGGAGGCGGGCGAGATCCTGGCCTCGGCGGCGCGATCCCTCGAACGGGCGGGCGCCGACATGGTGCTGCTGTGCACCAACACCATGCACAAGGTCGCCGACCAGGTCGCGGCGGCGGTGTCGGTGCCCCTGCTGCACCTCGCCGACGCGACCGCGGACGCCGTGCGTGCCGCCGGTGCGCGCCGGGTCGGCCTCCTCGGCACCCGCTTCACGATGGAACAGGACTTCTACCGCGCGCGCCTGGAGGCCGCGGGGCTGGAGGTGTGCGTGCCCGACGAGGACGGAAGGGCGCTCGTGCACCGGGTCGTCTACGAGGAACTCTGCCTCGGCGTGGTGCGGGAGGAGTCCCGCGCGGCCTACCGGAAGGTCATCGGTGACCTCGTCGCCGACGGAGCGGAAGGCGTCGTCCTGGGCTGCACGGAGATCGAACTCCTCGTCGGCGAGGMGGTCACCGATGACCTTCCGGTAGGCCGCGCGGGACTCCTCCCGCACCACGCCGAGGCAGAGTTCCTCGTAGACGACCCGGTGCACGAGCGCCCTTCCGTCCTCGTCGGGCACGCACACCTCCAGCCCCGCGGCCTCCAGGCGCGCGCGGTAGAAGTCCTGTTCCATCGTGAAGCGGGTGCCGAGGAGGCCGACCCGGCGCGCACC
>NZ_RDBP01000140.1 GCF_008042045.1 Streptomyces sp. T39 | reverse complement strand
CTTCTTCTCCCTGTGAGGCATCGTGCGCTGTGTCATCGCCCGTTTTCCCTTCGATTTCACCAAGAGCGGCGTCATGGAATCCATGAAGGGCGTCAAGGCCGAGGAGATCACCGGCGCGTCCGTGGTCATCGGGCGCCGCGCCTATCCCGCCAAGCAGGTCGGCCAGGTTCTCACCCGTCAGGACCGCCGCGACTTCAGCGCCGACGAGGTCCTGCGTGCCATGACCAAGCTCGGCTTCACCTGTCGCAGCCAGCCCCGGACCGCCGCGCCCGCCCGCGGGCTCGACCCCGATCGGGTGACCCGGACGGGTCCACACCGCGCGGGTCACCCGATCGGGGTCGAGGCGCGAGGTCCGCACGACGGCGAACGGCTGCAGAGGTCCGCGCACCGCACAGCCTGCACTCCGCACGGCCGCGCGGTGTGGACCCGTCCGGGTCACGGCCAGACAGGCGCCGCCGTGCCGAGCAGCGCGCAGGCGCGCTGGACGGGGTCGAGCCCGCGGGCGGGCGCGGCGGTCCGGGGCTGGCTGCGACAGGTGAAGCCGAGCTTGGTCATGGCACGCAGGACCTCGTCGGCGCTGAAGTCGCGGCGGTCGCGGCGGTCCTGACGGGTGAGAACCTGGCCGACCTGCTTGG
>NZ_RDBP01000014.1 GCF_008042045.1 Streptomyces sp. T39 | reverse complement strand
GACCCGGGTGCTCATGACCTCCCCCGAGGTCGACGAGGGGCTCTTGCTCGCGGTGTTCGTCGACCCGTACACCGCGCAGGTGCGCGGCGAACTCGCCTCCTACGGCAGCTCCGGCGCGCTCCCCCTGCGCACCTGGCTCTCGCGGCTCCACGTCGACCTGCACCTGGGCGAGACGGGCCGCCACTACAGCGAACTGGCCGCGAGCTGGCTGTGGGTGGTGGCCCTCGGCGGCGCGGGCGTCGGACGGCGGGGTGGGTATCCCGTCGTCCGCGGGGACGGTGCCCTTGCTCTGGGCGTCGATGGACATGGCGATCCTCGGAGTTGACGTCGACATGGGGAGAGCGGCCCCCAGGTCGTGTCAGACGGTTGCTCCGGGGGCCGTGGCGCGGGGGACGAGCCGTACGGGCGGGCCCCGGCGGACGACGGTGTGCGCGAGGACGACATGGCGTGGTCGGCGTGGCCGGGCGGCGGGAGCGGGCGCGGGACGTGCCGGCCCCGGCAGCGACGCGGTGGCGAGCAGCAGCCGCAGCGGGGTGAAGGCGAAGGCGAGCACGGTGCGTGCGAGCCGGAGGAACGCGGTCTCGCCGCGGGCGAGCCACAGCGCGCAGACGGCGGCCGCGAGGACGTGCACGGCGACCATGCCGGTGTCGGCGCCGATGGCCTGGGCGGCGGTCGGGGCCGAGTCGTACGCGGCGTGGTGCGTGGTGTCGTACGCGGAGTGCCGCGTGTGGTGGTGGGTGGTGCCCGGGCCGGCGGGGGCGGCGAAGAGCAGGTGCAGTGCGCCCTGCACGGCGAGCAGCCCGGTGCCGATCGACCACGGGCCCCGGCGGCGGCCGGCCGCCGCCCAGCCGGCCGCGGCGGTCACCCCGAGGGCGGCGAGCAGCGCGGTGGGCGGGATGTCGTGCGCAGACAGGGACGAATGCCCCACCGCGCCCAACAGCACGGCCACCGCCGCGAAGAGCGCGGCTCGCAGGGCGCGCAGGGGCGACCGGGCATCCGTCATCGTCGCGCCATGGTGCCACTGTCGGGGGCGGAGCGGGAGTGACTCGGGGTTACCCGGTGGTCCTGATGCTGGTCTGCTTCCGCTCGTACGTCATCGCGCTGACGTCCGTCGTGCTCAACCTGCTCTCCGTGGGCGCCGCCTACGGGGTGATGACCGCCGTCTTCCAGCACGGTGTGGGGGCGTCGCTCATCGGCGCGGAGGCGGTCGGGGCGATCGAGGGCTGGATGCCGCTGTTCGTCCTGGTGGTCCTGTTCGGTCTGTCGATGGACTACCACGTCTTCGTCGTCTCCCGCATCCGCGAGGCSCACGCCCATCTGCTTCATGTCCTGCATGGACAGCGTCGCGAAGACGGCGAAGACCGCGACCATGATGGCCGCCGCCCCGGTCACGGCGCCCGCGGTGCGGCGGATGCCCTCGCTGATCGCGGTGGGCGTGTCCGCGCCCCGGTCGTGCGCCTCGCGGATGCGGGAGACGACGAAGACGTGGTAGTCCATCGACAGACCGAACAGGACCACCAGGACGAACAGCGGCATCCAGCCCTCGATCGCCCCGACCGCCTCCGCGCCGATGAGCGACGCCCCCACACCGTGCTGGAAGACGGCGGTCATCACCCCGTAGGCGGCGCCCACGGAGAGCAGGTTGAGCACGACGGACGTCAGCGCGATGACGTACGAGCGGAAGCAGACCAGCATCAGGAGGAACGTCACCACGGTGATGAAGGCGAACACCGGGACGATGCCGCTCTTCAGCTGGTCGTTGAAGTCGACCGACTCGGCGAGCTCGCCGCCCACCAGGGCCGTGGCGCCGGTCCCGTCGAAGGCCTCGGGCAGGCGGTGTTCACGCAGGTCGGCCAGGGCCTGCTTCGAGCGGGCGTCGCTGCCGTCCCCGGGCAGCGGGACCTCGATCTCGGCGACGTCCTTGTCCGGGTGCACGGTCGCCTTCGGGAAGCGGCCGAGGGCGGCGGTGACGGCGGGGGCGGTGATGTCGTCGGCGGTGACGACGACCAGCGCCGGCTCCGGGCCGCCGGGGAACGCCTCGGTGATCCGCGCGTGGGCGACGGTGAGCGGCGCGTCGGCGCCGAACTGCTTCTCCATGCCGAGCTGTTCGGTCTTCATCCCGGCGGCCGGCGCCGCCAGGGCGAGCAGCACGGCGAGCGAGGCGAAGGCGAACAGGCGGGGCCGGGCGAGAACGGGGCGGAGCACCGCGCCGGCGATCGCGCCGCTCTCGTGGACGCCTCGGGCGCCCCGGCGCCCGAGGAGCGGCAGGCGCCCGGCGTCGACGCGGTCGCCGAGCCAGGCCAGCAGCGCGGGGAGCACGGTCACGGAGCCGAGCATGGCGATGAGGACGACGAGGATGGTGGCCAGCGCGAAGCCCTCGAAGAGCATCAGCCCGGACAGGAACATGCCCGACATGGCGAGCATCACGGTGGCGCCGGAGACCAGGACCGCCCGTCCGCTGGTCGCGGCGGCGATCCGCAGGGCGGTCTCCGCGTCCCGGCCCGCGGCCCGCTCGTCGCGTTCGCGCCGCAGGTAGAAGAGGCAGTAGTCGACGCCGACGGCGAGGCCGACCAGGAACATCACCGAGTAGGTGGTCTGGAACAGGTGCAGCTGGTGGCTCGCGAGCGAGAGCAGTCCGAACGTGGCCATGCAGGCGGTGAGGGCGAGCACCACCGGCAGCAGTGCCGCGACGACCGCGCCGAAGGCGACGAGCAGGATGCCGAGGGCCAGCGGCACGGCCGTGAACTCGGCCTTGCGCATGTCGTCGGAGAGCAGGTCGGCCAGCCACTTCTCGGCGCTGGCCCGGCCGAACTGGTGCAGTTCCACGCCGTCGTGGGCCCGGTCCGTGTCCCGTACGGCGTCGAGCACCGGCGGGACCCGGTCGGCGGCGCCGGCGGCGTCGCCCTTCATCTCGAACCGGACGAGCGCCTCCCGGCCGTCCTTCGACGGCAGCGGCGCCTGGACGTGGCGCACCTCGCCGGTCCGCTTGATCGCCGACGCGAGGTCGCGGGCCGCGGCGCGCCAGCCGCCGGCGGTGTCGCCGCTGACCAGGACCAGTTCGCCGGCGGGCTGCTCCAGCCCGGCGTCGGCGAGGATCTGCACGGCCCGCGCCGAGTCGCCGCTGCCCTGTTCCGCCTCGGACATCTCGACCATGCCCGAGGCGCCGCCCGCAACCGTGCTGAGCACGACGAACAGCAGCCAGCCGATGACGGCCGTTCTGCGATGGTGTGCGCTCCACACGCCGATGCGTGCCGCGAGATTGTTCTTCATTGGGCGCTTCCCCCTGGGGCCTGTGCCGCCGATGGATTCGGTGCGGATGCGATGTCGACGCTAGGAAGCGGCGGCCGAACGCCCCAGCCGCCGGGGCCCCCTGTCGCGGAGACGTGGGCCCACGGCCCGGGGGTGGTGCCAGGTACACCCCCGCCGGGTGCCGGGGGCCAGTGCGGTCCGCGGGTGCGGCCCGCCAGACTGGTCGGCGAGACCGGACGACGAGGGGATACCGACGATGATCACGAGGGTGCGCGCCTCACTGGCGGCGGGTGTGCAGGGACTGGCACTGGCGTTGACGGCACTGATCGGCTCGGTCCTGCTCTTCTCGCTGACGCTCGTGTCGATCACCCTGATCGCGATCGGCATCGGGATCTTCACCACTCCCCCGCTGCTGTCGCTGGTCCGTGCCCACGCCAACCGCCGCCGGCTGCTGGCCGCGCAGTGGTCGGGCGTCAGGATTCCCAGCGCCTACCGCCCGGTCGGGCCGACGGCGCGCGGCACTCTCGCCGGACAGGTCGAGCGGTGCGTGCGGATGCTGAAGGACCCGGCCACCCGCAGGGACATGCAGTGGCTGTTCAGCGACATCACGGCGGGCGCGGCCGTCGCCGTCGTCGCGCCGGCCCTGTGGCTGGAGGGTCTCTTCGGCCTGCTGCTGGCGGCGGGGCTGTGGAAGCCGATCGTCGAGGCCGGCGGCACCTACTGGTACAGCTTCGTGCCGGTGAAGAGCGACGGCACCGCGATGCTGGCGGCCGTCCTCGGGGTGGGCTGGATGGTCCTCGCGCTGTACGTGAACCCGCTGCTCGTGCGGAGCCACTTCAGGATCGCCGCCGCCTCGCTGACCCCGGGCCGGGAGGAACTGGAGCAGCGCATCGACCGGCTGACCGCCACCCGGCACGACGCGGTGGACACCTCGGCGGCCGAACTGCGCCGCATCGAGCGGGACCTGCACGACGGGGCCCAGGCGCGGCTGGTCGCCATGGGGATGAACCTGAGCACGATCGAGGCGCTGGTCGAGAAGGACCCGGCGCAGGCCAAGACGCTGATCGCCGCGGCACGCGCGTCGTCGGCGGAGGCGCTGACCGAGCTGCGGGACCTGGTCCGCGGCATCCACCCGCCGGTGCTGGCGGAGCGGGGTCTCGGGGACGCGGTGCGGGCGCTGGCGCTGCGGCTGCCGGTGGCCTGCGAGGTGGACGTGGAGATGACGGGCCGGGTGGAGGCCCCGGTGGAGTCGGCCGCCTACTTCGCGGTGAGCGAGGCGCTGACGAACGCGGTCAAGCACGGCGGGGGCGACCGGATATGGGTCGACATCTCGCACGGCGGGGGTTCGCTGCGGATCGCGGTCACGGACAACGGCGGGGGCGGGGCGTCGATCGGATCCGGTTCGGGTCTGAGCGGGGTCGAACGCCGGCTCGGTACATTCGACGGCGTCCTGGCCGTCAGCAGCCCCGCGGGCGGTCCCACCATGGTCACCATGGAGATCCCTTGCGCGTCGTCCTAGCCGAAGACCTGTTCCTGCTGCGCGACGGCCTGGTGCGGATGCTGGAAGCCTTCGGCTTCGAGATCCTCGCGGCCGTGGAGAGCGGCCCGGAGCTGTCGAAGGCGCTCGCCGAGCTGGAGCCGGACGTGGCGGTCGTCGACGTCCGGCTCCCGCCGTCGCACACCGACGAGGGGTTGCAGTGCGCCCTCGCCGCCCGCCGGGCGCGGCCCGGTCTCCCGGTGCTGGTGCTGTCGCAGCACGTGGAGCAGTTGTATGCGCGCGAGCTGCTGGCGGACGGCGAGGGCGGTGTGGGCTATCTGCTGAAGGACCGCGTCTTCGACGCGGAGCAGTTCGTCGACGCGGTGCGGCGGGTGGCGGGCGGCGGGACGGCGATGGATCCGCAGGTGATCTCCCAGCTGCTGACCCGCCGCTCCCAGGACCAGCCGATCGGCGCGCTGACGCCGCGTGAGCTGGAGGTCATGGAGCTGATGGCCCAGGGGCGTTCGAACGCGGCCATCGCCACGCAGCTCGTGGTGACGGAGCGGGCGATCGCGAAGCACACCTCCAACATCTTCGCCAAGCTCGGCCTGCCGGTGTCGGACGACGACAACCGCCGGGTGCTGGCGGTGCTGGCCTACCTCGACCGCGGGTAGTCCCCGCGGCGGGCCGCCGTCGTGTCCGGCTTCGGCGCCCTGCGACCCATTTGCCGCTGGAGCTTCGTACGAAGTGCGGCCCGCGGTGAACGCCCCATGAGCCCCCGCCGTATGGAACGGCGCGCTTCTCCCTCTGCCGGGACCCCCCTTTCATCCCACACACCCCGGCAACGAAGCAGAGGAGTTCCATGGGACGCACATCAAGAAAACGCTCGAAGCTGGCCAACCGGGCGATCGCCGCCTCGGCCGCACTGATCCTGGGCGGGGGCGGGCTGATCGCGGCCAATTCCTATGCCTCCGCCGGAGAGGGGTGGTGGCCCGGCGGGCGCGACGGCCAGCAGCAGAACCGGACCCGGGCGGCCGCCGGGCAGTCGGTGTCCACGATCGACTGCCCCGATGTGGGCAACTCGCTGCGTGAGGTCCCCGACGACCAGCGTTTCGCGGTCGACCGCGAACTCGCCACGCTGGACTCCCAGATCACGGTCGCCTACCAGCGCTTCGCCGACAACCGGCAGCGGGTGGAGGCGGACCGCTCCTTCGGCGAGAACCAGATCCTGTCGCCGCTGCGGAACGAACGTCTGGTCATCATTCAGCGGATCGTCGCACTGATCGACCGGTCGGCCGAACGCCCGCAGGGCTTGGAGCAGATGGCTCCGTGCACCCTGCGCGACGACGGTGACGGCGGCGGGGACAACGGCGGCGACGGGAACGGCGGCGACGGCGACGGCAACGGCGGCGACGGCCAGGACCAGGACGGCGGCGACGGCAACGGCGACGACGGCAACGGCAACGACAACGACAACGACAACGACGACGGGGACGGCGGTGAGCAGGGCGGCGGCAACGGCGGTCAGGCCGGCAACGGCCCCGAGGCCGGCGACTTCGTCGCGATCGAGGACGTGCAGCCGAACGTGCAGCAGCCGCGCAACCGGCGGGGCGCCTCCCGGGGCACCTTCACGACCGACTGCGGCGTGAACGCGAACGGGAAGTTCAACCCCGACAACGTCATCGTGGCCCCGGGCGTCAGCAACGGCGCCCACCACATGCACGACTACGTGGGCAATCAGGCGAACGACGCCTTCGCCAGCGACGACGACCTCGCCGCGGGCGACACCACCTGCCGCAACCAGGGCGACCGCTCCACCTACTACTGGCCGGTCCTGCGGCTCCAGAACGGCCAGGACGAGGCTGACGCGGCGGCCGACGGCGGTGGCAACGACCAGAACGTGGGCGAGATCCAGACCCCCTCGCAGGTCACCCTGACCTTCGTGGGCAACCCGCGCAGCAAGGTCACCGCGATGCCCCGGTTCCTGCGCATCATCACCGGCGACGCGAAGGCGTTCGTCAACGGCGACGCGAACGCGAACGCCTCGTGGAGCTGCACGGGCTTCGAGGACCGGCAGCTGAAGGACAAGTACCCGATCTGCCCCGAGAACAGCCAGGTGGTGCGCACCTTCACCTTCCAGAGCTGCTGGGACGGCCAGAACACGGACAGCGCCAACCACCGCACCCATGTGGCGTTCGCCGACGCCGGGGGCCGCTGCCCGCAGGGCTTCCAGGCCATCCCCCAGCTGGTCCAGCGGATCGTCTACGACGTGCCGCCGCCGGTCTTCGACGGGGAGAACGCCTCGGTGTTCGCGGTCGACTCGTTCCCCGAGCAGCTGCACAAGCCGATCACCGACCACGGCGACTTCATCAACGTCTTCGACGAGAACCTGATGAACAAGGTGGTCAACTGCATCAACGGCGGGCGGAGGTGCCGGTGACCCGCTGAGCC
>NZ_RDBP01000139.1 GCF_008042045.1 Streptomyces sp. T39 | reverse complement strand
CTCACCCGACCACCACAAAGCCACCCGCACCGTCACCTCACTCGCCAGAACACCCTCCGCACGCAGCAGACGCGTCGCCTCCACCAGCCGGCGACCCGACGCCTTCCACGCACCCGACAACGCCGGCCACACCAAAGCCCTCCGCAACACCGCCTGGGCCCTCGCCCGACACCACAAACTCCCCCACCTCCAACTCACCCCCAACCAGATCGCCCTTCTCGACCCCACAGGAGCCCTCTCATGACCACCACCAACACGCGCCGTCCCACGAGAAGCGCCGTCGAATGGCTGCCCGACGCCGTGTGCCGTACGACCGACCCCGAAGCCTTCTTCTCCGACGCCAGGCCGATGGTGGCCGCTGCTCGGGGGGTGTGCGTGAACTGCCCGGTGATCGCCGAGTGCCTGGTGCAGTGGATGGGCCGGGAGGAGCCGCTGTACCGGTGGGGTGTGGCGGGTGGTCTGTCGCAGGAGCAGCGGCGTGCCTTGTATGTGGAGGGGCTGCTGGGTGAGCGTCCGCAGTTGCCGGTGGCGCGCTGGTTGGCGTCCCCCGCGGGGTGGCCGGCGTTGTCGGGTGCGTGGAAGGCGTCGGGTCGCCGGCTGGTGGAGGCGACGCGTCTGCTGCGTGCGGAGGGTGTTCTGGCGAGTGAGGTGACGGTGCGGGTGGCTTTGTGGTGGTCGGGTGAGAGGGCGCCGCGGCTGGGTTTGGTGCCGTCGGGTTCGTCGGTGGCGCGTGCGGAGCGTATGGCTGTGTGTGAGGGCCAGGTTTTGTTGCGGTTGTCGGGGTTGGGGGTGTCTCGGCGGGATATGGCTGCGTATTTCGGTGCGCAGGAGCAGACGACGGTGAACGCGCTGCGGATCGCCCGGGCACGGCAGGAGGTCGCGGCGTGAGCACGTTGAGCGCGAAGGAGCGCGGAGACATGGTGGAAGACCTGCTGCCGGCAGCGGCGCACCTGGTGACCCTCGTACACGGAGACGGTGGTCCTCGTGATGTGCACCAGGCGCTGGCCAGCCTGAGCAGTAGCGACAAGGACGTTCTGCTGATCGTTCTCGCGGGGCTGGTGAACCCTGACCAGCCGATGAGTAAGGCGCTGGGCTGGCTGGACTTCAACGAGTTCGGGGAGGCCGTGGTGCCGGCGTGGGGGGCCAGCGAGACGTTGAGGGATCTGGTGCCTGAGCCCGTTGACGTTGAGGACGACTACGTCGACGGGGTGGCTGTGCAGCGGTATTTGGCGGGTGAGCAGGTCGCGGTCACGAAGTCGGAGCGGCTGGCGGCTGTGGTGCTGGCTGTGAGGCGGGGGATGTCGTACCTGCAGGTGGATCGGGTGCGTGGCTTGGCGGATGGTTCGACGGGTGTGTTCATCACCCGGTTGCGTGCGGCGTACAGGAAGGAGGGGCGGGAGTTCCCGGAGCTGCCGCAGGGGTCGTCGGGAGGGGTGCTGTCGCCGGAGCAGGTGGTGGAGATCCGTGAGCGTTCGGCAGCTGGTGCGAAGGATCTCGAGTTGGCGTTGGCGTTCGGGGTGCAGGCGGCCACGATTTCGGCGGTTTGTACAGGTCGGCGGTACGCGGAGTGCGGCGGGCCGATTCGTGTGAAGCGGGAGAACAGGCCGGATCGTGCATCTCGCACGGTTTGGGGGACGAGCACGCCGGGGTTCCTCGGTGATGGTGACGCGAAGGAGTTGGCGGCATGAGTGGCGAGACGGTGATCACGGTGGTCGGGAATCTGGTGGATGAGCCGGAGCTGCGGTTCACCTCGGCTGGGGCGGGGGTGTGCAGGTTCCGGGTGGCGTCGACGCCCCGCACTTTCGACCGGCAGACGAACGAGTGGAAGGACGGCGAGAGCCTGTTCCTGACGTGCTCGGTGTGGCGGCAGGCCGCGGAGAACGCGGCGGGTTCCCTGGCGAAGGGGATGCGGGTGATCGTGCAGGGCCGGCTGAAGCAGCGGTCGTACGAGGACCGTGAGGGGGTGAAGCGGACGGTGTTCGAGCTGGATGTCGACGAGGTGGGCGTGAGCCTGAAGAGTGCGACGGCGGTGGTGACGAAGGCTGGCGGGTCGGGTCAGGGGCGTGAGCGGTTCGAGGAGGCGCGGCGGGCGCAGGGGCGGGAGTCGGTGGGGGATCCGTGGTTGCAGTCTGCTTCGGGGCCGGCGTCGGGGTGGGT
>NZ_RDBP01000138.1 GCF_008042045.1 Streptomyces sp. T39 | reverse complement strand
GGCAGCGCCCGGTCGACGCAGACGAACGGGATGCCGTGGCGGCGGAAGGCGGCGAGGTTCCGGCCGGAGGCGTCCGCGGGCGTCACCAGCACCCCGCGGACCTCCTGCTCGCAGAAGAGCGTCAGGTACTCGGCCTCCTCGCGAGGGCTCTCCGCGCTGTTGCAGAGCATCACACCGAGGCCCGCGTCGCGGGCGGAACGCTCGGCGCCCGCCGCGATGTCCACGAAGAACGGGTTGGCCATGTCGAGGACGAGCATCCCCAGCGTGCGGCTGCGGCCGGCGCGGAGCGCGCCGCCCGCGACGCSGGCCTCGGCGTGATGCTCGGCAACAGCGCGGGCAGCGGCGACGAGGAGGCGTACTACCTGTCGCTCTTCGCCGAGCAGCGGGTACGGGGTGTCCTCGTCACCCCCGCCGACCACGGTGGCCGCCACGTCCGCGAGTTCGCCCGGCACGGCATCCCGTTCGTCCACGTCGACCGCCTGGTCCCGGAGGCCGAGGGCTGCTCGGTGTCCGTGGACGACGTCATCGGCGGCACCCTGGCCGTGCGGCATCTGCTGGCCGCCGGGCACCGSKMGGTCRYCTACRTCAGCGGCCCCATGCACCTCSCACAGTGCCGCGACCGCCGCGAGGGCGCGCTGCTGGCCCTCGCGGAGGCGGGGCTGCCGGCCGGTGCCCTCGCACAGGTGGAGACGGCTCGCCTGGACGCCGCGGCCGGGCGGGACGCCGGGGCACGGCTGCTGGGCATGGCCGCCCTCCCGTCGGCGGTCTTCTGCGCCAACGACATGCTGGCCCTGGGCGTCCTCCAGAGCCTGTACGGAGCGGGGGTGCGGGTCCCCGGCGACGTCGCCCTGGTCGGCTACGACGACATCGAGTTCGCGGCCGCCGCGGCCGTCCCGCTGACCTCCGTACGGCAGCCGTACGGCAGCC
>NZ_RDBP01000137.1 GCF_008042045.1 Streptomyces sp. T39 | reverse complement strand
CCCCGACACCGCATCAACCCCACCCGACACCAACCCCCACAACCCCTCCGGAGACACCACACCCCCCGGAAAACGACACCCCATACCCACCACCGCCACCGGCTCATGAGCGCGTTCCTCGATGTCGCGCAGTCGCCGTTCGGCCTTGTGCAGGTCCAGGGTGACGCGCTTGAGGTATTCGGTGAGCTTCGCTTCGTTCGTCATGACCGGTCCCCCTGGGTGTCGGAACCGGTCCCGGAGGGCCGGCCGATTCGGCTGTCGATGAGTGCGAGGATTTCGTCCGGAGTCGCCGACAGAATGGCGTCCGTGAGGTCGCCGGAACGCTCTTCGGCGAGGTCGCCGCGGCGTTCGACGACGCGCAGCAGAGCCTGGAGGCGTGCCGCGATCGTGTCGCGTGTGTCCCTGTCCGCGGGGTCGAGCGAATCCACCGCCGTTTCCAGGGACGTCAGCCGCGCCAGGGGCGAGGCGTCGTCGGCGGCCGGGGCCGCCGGGACGAGCAGGGTGCGCAGATGGGTCGCGAGCGCGGCGGCCGTCGGGTGGTTGAAGACCACGGTCGCGGGCAGCCGCAGGCCGGTCGCCGCGCCGAGCCGGTTGCGCAGTTCGACGGCGGTGAGGGAGTCGAAGCCGAGGTCCTTGAAGGCGCGGTCGGCGTCGACGGAGCGCCGGGTGCCGCCGAGGACGACGGACACGTGTGTGCCGACCAGGTCGAGGACGAGCGCCTGCTGCTCGGCCGGCGGCAGCGGCGCCAGCCGGTCGGCCCAGGTCTCCGGTCCGGACGCGAGGTCGCCGCCGGTGGCCGCCCGCCGCGGCCGCGGCGGGGGCACGAGGTTCCGCAGGACCGCGGGGACCGGGCCGTCGGCGAGGCCCCGCAGCGCGCGGCCGGGTATCCGGGCGGGCACGGCGAGCGGCGGGCCGGCGGCGAGCGCCTCGTCGAGGAGGGCGAGCGCCTCGCCGGCCGGCAGTGGTTCGACACCGGTGCGGGCCATGCGGGTCACGTCCGTAACGGAGAGGTGGCCGGTCATGCCGGTGGCGACCTCCCAGTACCCCCAGGCGAGCGAGGTGGCGGGCAGTCCGGCCGCGTGGCGGTGTCCGGCGAGTCCGTCGAGGAAGGCGTTGGCTGCCGCGTAGTTGGCCTGACCGGGCGTGCCGATGATCCCGGTGACGGAGGAGAACAGGACGAAGGCGGTGAGGTCGAGGCCGCGGGTCAGCCGGTGCAGGTTCCAGGCGGCGTCGGCCTTCGGTCGCAGCACGCGGCCGAGCATGGCGGGGGTGAGGGCGTGGACGGTGGCGTCGTCGAGCACGCCCGCCGCGTGGACGACGGCGGTGAGCGGGCGGTCGGCCGGGATCGCGTCCAGGACCGCCCGCAGGGCGTCCGGGTCGGCGGCGTCGCAGGCGACGGCGGTGGCCTCGGCGCCCGCGGCGGCGAGTTCGCCGAGGAAGGGGCCCATCCCCTCGGCGTCCGGTCCGGTGCGGCTGGTGAGCAGCAGCCGGCGGACTCCGTGCCGCGTCACGAGATGGCGGGCGACGAGCCGCCCCAGGGTGCCGGTGCCGCCGGTGACGAGGACCGTGCCGTCGGGGTCCGGGGCCGCGGCGGCCCGCTCGGGTGCGGCGATGTCCCGGGTCAGCCGGGGTACGTGCAGGCGCCCCTCGCGCACGGCGGTCTGCGGCTCACCGGTGGCGAGGGCGGCGGGCAGGGCGCGCAGCGAGGCGTCCGAGCCGTCGGTGTCGACGAGGGCCAGCCGCCCGGGGTGCTCCGCCTGGGCGCTGCGGACCAGTCCCCACACGGCGGCGCCGGCGAGGCAGGCGACGTCCTCGCCGGGGCGGGTGGCGACGGCGCTCCGGGTGAGGACCGCGAGGAGGGTGTCGTCGCCGGTCGCGTCGTCGCCGTCCGTCAGCCACGGCCGCAGCACGCCGAGCACGTCCCCGGTCGCCCGCAGGGCCCGTTCGGCCGGGCCGGGAGCCGGCTCACCCGCGCCCGCGGGGTGCGCGGAGCCGACGGCGGGCGCGGTGTGGGCGGGGACGTACAGCACCACGGCGGGCGCCGGTTCGCCGCCGCGGCGGGCGCGCAGGAGGGCGTCCGGTCCGTCGTACGTCCGGACCGCCGCGCCGGTGCCCTCGATCGCGGGGACCAGGGCCTTCGCGCCGTCGCCGAGCAGCGCCCAGGTGCCCGGCCGCGGGGTGTCGGCAGGGGCCGGCACCCCGGGCCATGCCAGCCCGAAGAGGCGGCTGTCGCTCCGCCGGGCGCGGGGCGCCTCGGGAGCGGTGGTCAGGGTGAGGCTCCGCGCCGCGAGGACCGTGCGTCCGGTCGGGTCCGCGGCCAGCAGCCGGTAGCGGTCCGGCCCCAGGGGCGTCAGCCGTACGCGGAGAAGGGCGGCCCCGGTGGCGTGCAGCCGGAGCCCGGTCCAGGCGGCGGTCCTGCGCCGGACGGGCCGGGCGTCCCCGGTCAGGGCGGACAGAGCACGGGTGGCGGCGTCCAGCAGCGCGGGGTGGATGCCGAATGCGCCGGTGTCCTCCCGCGGTCCGCCGGTGAGCTCGACCTCCGCGTACAGGTCGCCGCCGTGCGACCAGGCGGAGCGGACTCCCCGGGCGACGGCGTCCTCCCATGCGTCGGCCGCGTCGCCTCCGGGGGCCGGGGCGAGGGCCGCCGCCGCGGGGGGCGGCCAGGCGCCGTTGGCGGGAGCCGTGTCGTCCACGGCCTCGGGGCCCTCGGGCTCCCCGGGGCTCACGGTGGCCTCCGCGTGGCGGGTCCACCCGGTGTCCTCGTCGCCGTCGGGGCGGGTGTGCACGGTCACCCGCCGCCGCCCGTCGGGGCCGGGGGCGCGGACGGTGACCTGCACCGCGCAGGGGGCGTCCGGGTCGAGGGGGGTGTGCAGCGTCAGTTCGTCCGTCCACGGGCAGTCCGCGCGTTCGGCGGCGTGCAGCACGAGCTCGGTGAGCACCGCGTCCGCGAGGGAGTCCGCCGGTCCGGCGTCGTCCGGCCCCCGGAGGTCGGCGGGCTTCAGCACACCGGTGAGCACGAGGTCACCGCCGTCGGCGAGGGTCACCGCGGCGCCCAGCAGGGGGTGTTCGGAGGCCGTCAGTCCGGCGGCGCTCACATCGGCGGAGGCGGCGGAGGCGCTGTCGAGCCAGTACCGGTCGCGCTGGAAGGCGTAGGTGGGCAGGTCCACCGCCGCGGTCCCGGGGCCGGGCACGGCCGCGTTCCAGTCGACGGCGGTGCCGTGGGTGTGGACCTGGGCGGCGGAGAGCAGGAACCGCCGCCGGCCGCCGTCGTCGCGCCGCAGCGTGCCGGTCACCAGGGGCTCCCGCCCGGTGCCGGCGGCGTCGGCCGCGGTGTCCTGGACGGCCGCCCCGCCGGGCGTCGACCCCTGCCGCGGCGCAGGCCGCCAGCAGTTCGTCCAGCGCGTCCGCTCCGGCCGCGACGGTGGTCGACGCCGGGCCGTTGACGGTCGCCACGTACACGTGTCCACGCAGGCGCTGGATCAGGGGCCGGAGCGCGGCGGCGCCGAGTGCGACGGCCGCCATCCCGCCGTCGCCGGCCCGTGCGGCGATGGCACGGGAGCGCAGGGCGACCACCCGTGCCGCGTCGTCGAGACCGAGCGCGCCCGCCACATGGGCGGCGGCGATCTCGCCCTGCGAGTGCCCGACGACGGCGTCGGGCTCGACGCCCACCGAGCGCCACAGTGCCGCCAGGGAGACCATCACGGCGAACAGCGCGGGCTGGACCACGTCGACGCGGTCGAGCCCCGGGGCGCCCGGCACACCGCGCAGGACGTCCGTCAGCGACCAGTCGGTGTACGGCGCGAGCGCCGTGGCGCAGTCGTCGACGCTGCGGGCGAAAACCGGTGCGGTGTCGAGCAGTTCACGCGCCATGCCGGCCCACTGGGAACCCTGGCCGGGGAAGACGAAGACGGTGCCGGCGTCCCGGTCGGCGGTACCGGTCACGACCTGGGCGGTGTTCTCGTCGCGGGCGAGGGCGTCGAGCCCGGCCAGCAACTCGTCCCGGTCCTCACCCACCACCACCGCCCGGTGATCCAGCAACGCCCGCGTCGACACCAGCGAACGCCCCACCTCCGCCGGCCCCACCCCCGGACGCTCCTCCAGGAACACCCGCAACCGCGCCGCCTGCGCCCGCAACCCCTCACCCGACGCACCCGACACACACCACGCCACCGGCCCCGCCACCGCAACCCCACCCACCACCACCGGCTCCCCACCAGCACCCGGCGGCTCCTCCACGATCACATGCGCATTCGTCCCACTGATCCCGAACGCCGACACACCCGCACGCCGACGCCCACCCGACTCCGGCCACACCACCGACCGCGACGGCACCTCCACCGCCCCCGACGACCAATCCACATGCGGCGACAACTCCCCCGCATACAACGACGCAGGCACCACACCCGCCCGCATCGCCATCACCATCTTGATCACACCCCCCAACCCCGCAGCCGCCTGCGCATGACCGATGTTCGACTTCAACGACCCCACCAACAACGGACGCCCACGCCCCGGCCCGAACACCGACAGCAACGCACCCGCCTCGATCGGATCCCCCAACGCCGTCCCCGTCCCATGCGCCTCCACCACATCCACCTCGGACGCACGCACCCCCGCATCCGCCAACGCCGACGCGATCACCCGCTCCTGAGCAACCCCCGACGGCGCCGTCAACCCATTGCTCGCACCGTCCTGATTCACCGCAGAACCCGACACCACCGCCAACACCGGATGACCCAACCGCACCGCATCACTCAACCGCTCCAACACCAACGACGCCGCGCCCTCACCCCACACCGTCCCGTCCGCCCCCGCACCGAACGCCTTGCACCGCCCATCCGCAGCCAACCCCCGCTGCCGCGAGAACTCCACGAACATCCCCGGATGCGGCATCACCGTCGCCCCCGCCGCCAACGCCAGATCACACTCACCCCGACGCAACGACACACACGCCTGATGCAACGCCACCAACGACGACGAACACGCCGTGTCGATCGTCAACGCCGGACCCTCCACACCCAGCACATACGCAATACGACCCGACGCCACACTCGCCGTATTACCCGTCAGCAAAAACCCCTGCACACCCTCCGACGCCTCATGCAACGACGGACCATAACCACAATGAACAACCCCCGCGAAAACCCCCGTCCGACTCCCCCTCAACGACAGAGGATCAATCCGCGCCCGCTCCACCGCCTCCCACGACGTCTCCAACAACAACCGCTGCTGAGGATCCATCGCCACCGCCTCACGCGGCGAAATACCGAAAAACCCCGCATCGAAATCCGCCACCCCCCGAACAAACCCACCATGACGCGCATACGACGTCCCCACATGATCCGGATCAGGATGAAACAACCCCTCCACATCCCACCCCCGATCCCCCGGAAACCC
>NZ_RDBP01000136.1 GCF_008042045.1 Streptomyces sp. T39 | reverse complement strand
GGCGTGCGCGGCGGCCAGCCCGAGCAGCGATCCCTTCAGTACGACGAGGGCCGCCTCCGGCCCGGTCGCGCCCTCCTGCGCCAGCAGTGCGCGCAAGGCGATGCCGTCGACGAGCTCCATCACGATCGCCGCGCCCGAGGGCGCCTCGACGTACTCGTAGAGGCGCACGACGTACGGCGTGTCCAGTCCGCCGAGCAGCCGGGCCTCCGCCCGGAACTCGCGCACGAAGGCGGTGTCGCGCCGCAGCCGCTCGCCGAGGTACTTCACGGCCACCGGCGCGAGCACCCCGGAGGCACCGGAGCCGTCGCCCACGGCCTCTCCGACCCCGACCGCTTCCCCGACACCGACCCGCGCCCCGGTGCGGGTCACGTCCGTCGCCGTCACCCTCTTCCGCCAGACGGGCCCGGTCACCGGACAGGCGACCGTGGACGTGGCCACCGACGGGCCGGGACCGGTCACGGTGGTGGTCACCTGGTACACCGGCAACAGCAAGGGCGAACCGGGCACGCCCGACGGCAGCGAGACGTTCAGCCGCAGCGGCGCCACGCGCTACACCCTGCCGCTGACCCACACCTTCCAGGGGCAGGGCTGCTGGTGGGGCGTACAGGCATCGACGGATCCGGCCTGGAGCGGCGGCAGTTCGACGCAGCAGCTGCTCACCCGGAGGGGGTGCCCGGTCTCGTGAACGGCCCCTTCGACACGCCGCCCGCCGCAGGCGCCACGCCCGGGCGGCCGCCGGGCCGACCCGCCGGCGCGCCGGCCCCCGGCAGCCCCGGGGACGGCACGGCGGACACCGTACGGCTGACCGACGGCACGCCCGACACGGTACGGCTGCCCGGGGCCGGCGACGACGACCCCGGCGGCTACAGCGCGACGGCCCTGGGCAGCCACTGGTTCGAGGGGCCCGGACCGGAGGGCTCCACGGCGCGGCCGGACGCGCCCACGGCCGGGCGGGCCGCCCCGGCGGACGGGAACACGCACCGGATGCCGGAGGACGCGGTGCCCGACCGGGTGGAGGGCGAGGTGCTCCGCTTCGGGCCGGGGGTGACCGCCGTGGTCCGCCGGCGGGGCGATGCCGCGACCCTCACCGGGGTGTGGCACGGCACCCTCGCCGGGGAGGCCGGCGCGCCGCGGGGCGCGCAGGCCGGCCGCGCACGGCGCGGGCGCCCGGTGTGGCGGCGTTACGCCCCGGCGGCCGTGATCCTGGCGGCGGTGCTGGCGTTCCTCGCCTGGCAGCGCTTCGGCCCGGGCGTCGCGGTGCACGGGGTGTCCGTGGAGACGCCCGCCGAGGGACCGGGGTGCGACGGCACCGCCGACGTCGTGGCGCTGGTCACGACGAACGGGCGCGCCGGAACGATCGCGTACCGGTGGGAGCGCAGTGACGGCACGTCGTCGGGCCCGCTGCACGAGACGGTGACGCGGGGGCAGCGGGAGGCGAGGCTCCACCTCAGGTGGACGTTCACCGGCCGGGGTGAGTACCCGGCCAGGGCCGAGGTGCACATCGATGCGCCCGGACAGCGTTCGGCGGCGGCGGAGTTCGTGTACGTCTGCCGCTGAGGACGCGCGGCGGCAGGAACGCGTGCCGGCGTGGACGGGTGCCGGCGTGGACGGGTGCCGGCGTGGACGGTGCTGCTGAGAACGCGTGCCGGCAGGAACGCGCGCCGGTGTGGACGCGTACCGGTGTGGACGCCCCCTGCTGAGAACGCGTGCCGGCGTGACCGTACGGCGCCGTGCACGCCGTCGCCGGGACCGTGCGTGGGCGGCGGCCGGCGCGGCGGCACCCATGCCCCGGCCACCGGCGTCGCCCGGGGCGCCGTGTACCGCCGTGGTCGGCGGCCCTTCGCCGTCACGGGCGCAGGCACGCGCATGGGAACGCTCTCAGCCGTCATCCGACCGGCCGGCCCGGGGCCGCTGTACCCCATGTTCCACTCATCGGAATATATTTTCCGCATGACGACATTCGAGGAGAGGTCGCCGGTCTCTTCCGGCAGCGGCCGCCCGCCGGGTCTGCCACGCCGTGCCGCGGCCGAGCTGGTCGGCACCGCGGCCCTGGTGACGGTCGTGATCGGCTCCGGCATCAAGGCGGACGCCCTCAGCCAGGACGCCGGCACGGCGTTGCTCGCCAACTCCCTGGCGTCGGCGATCGGGCTGGGGCTGCTGATCACCCTTCTGACACCGGTGTCCGGTGGTCACCTCAACCCGGTGGTGACCCTGTACGCGTGGTGGAGCGCGCAAGACCGCGGCCGCCGGGCCGTGCGCGACGCCCTCGTCCGCGTCGCGGCGCAGACGGCCGGGGCGGTCGCCGGCGCCCTGCTCGCCGACGCGATGTTCGGCCGCGTGCCGGGCGGCCCGTCGGAACAGGACAGGTCGGCCGGTCATCTCCTGGCCGGCGAGGCCGTCGCCACGGCGGGCCTGGTGTTCCTGATCGCCGGGCTCCGGCGGACCGGGCGGGCCCGGTGGACGCCTCTCGCCGTGGCCGCGTACCTGGTGGCCGCGATCTGGTTCACCTCCTCGGGATCGTTCGCCAACCCGGCGGCCACGGTGGGACGTTCGCTGTCCGACTCGTTCGCGGGCATCGCACCGGCATCGGTTCCGGCCTTCGTCGGCGCCCAGCTGCTCGGCGGGGTGCTCGGCTGCGCGCTGGCGACGGCGCTCTTCGGCACCGCGGCGGCACCCTCGCGGCCCGGGCGCGGGGACGCCGGCCGGATGGCCGGTCCCCGGCGGCCCGCGGTGGGACGGCTCGTGCCGGTGCCGGTGCCGGTGCCCGTGCCGTCAGTACCTGATCCGCGCCAGGACCGGGAGATGGTCGCTGCCGGTGGCCGGGAGGGTGCGGAGACCGACCACGGCGGACTCCCGGGCCAGCACCTGGTCGATCCGCGCCACCGGGAAGTCGGCGGGCCAGCTGAGAGCGAAACCCGGGCCCTCGACCCCCAGGCGTGAGGTCAGCGGTCGCAGTCCCCGGTCGTCGACGGTGCCGTTGAGGTCGCCGAGGAGCAGGACGCGTCGCGCCGGTTCGGCCTCGATCGCCGCACCGAGCAGCGCGGCGCTCTCGTCCCGGTTGGCGGCCCGCAGCCCCTGGACCCCGAGCCGGATCGAGGGCAGATGGGCCACGTAGACGGCGAGCTCGCCGTGCGGGGTGTGCACGGTGGCCCGCATGCCGCGGTTCCAGCCGGGCTCGAAGGCCCGCGGCCGGATGTCCACCGGCGCCACGTCCGTCAGCGGGTAGCGGGACCACAGCCCGACGGTGCCCACGACGGCATGGTGCGGCCGGCCGGGGGCGAGGGCCCGCTCGTAGGCGGGGAGGGCCGCCGGGGTGACCTCCTCCAGGGCGACGAGATCGGGCTGCTCCCGGGCCAGCGCCCGCGCCGTGCCCGCCGGGTCGGGGTTGTCGTCGGCGACGTTGTGCTGCACGGCGACCAGGTCGTGCCGGCCGCCGTCCGCGGGGACGAGCAGCGGCCCGAAGACGACGAGCCAGGCCACCACGGGCAGCACCAGCGCCACGAGGGCGGTCGCCGAGCGGCGCAGCAGGCCCGTCAGGAGGAGGACGGGGACGGCGAGGCCCAGCCAGGGCAGGAACGTCTCCAGCAGGCTGCCGAGGCGGATGCCCGCGTTCGGCACCAGCGGGTGGAGCACGAGCACGGCGGCGGTGAGGACCGCGCATCCGGCGGTGACCCGGCCGCGCCGCCATCGCGAAGCGGGGGCCCCGGGGCCCCCGGGGCCCGGCCCCGCCGGACTGGCAGGATCTTCGCCGGGGCACCACACGGAGAACGGGGGCAGGGATGCACGTCGGGGACGGCGACGCGACGACGGGCGGCGCGGCCGACGAAGGCGGCGAGGCGCCGGCGGCGGGGGGT
>NZ_RDBP01000135.1 GCF_008042045.1 Streptomyces sp. T39 | reverse complement strand
CGGTTGCGGGTGTTCCTGGAGGAGCGTCCGGGGGTGGGGCCGGCGGAGGTGGGGCGTTCGCTGGTGTCGACGCGGGCGTTGCTGGATCACCGGGCGGTGGTGGTGGGTGAGGACCGGGACGAGTTGCTGGCCGGGCTCGACGCCCTCGCCCGCGACGAGAACTCCGCCCAGGTGTTCACCGCGCCCCCCGGACGCGGCAGGACCGCGTTCCTCTTCTCCGGGCAGGGTTCCCAACGGCCCGGCACGGGCGCGGAGCTGTACCGCACCTACCCCGTCTTCGCCGAGGCGCTGGACACGGTCTGCGAACAGCTCGACCGCCACCTCGACCGCCCGCTGCGCGAGGTGATGTTCGCCGAGCCGGGTTCGCCCGAGGCCGCGCTGCTGGACCGCACCGGCTACGCCCAGCCGGCCATCTTCGCCCTCCAGACCGCTCTCCACACGCTCGTCCGGTCCATGGGGCCGGCCCCCGACCTGCTGCTGGGCCACTCGGTGGGCGGCATCGCCGCCGCCCACGCCGCCGGTGTGCTGGACCTGCCCGACGCCTGCACGCTGGTCGCCGCCCGGGCCCGGCTGATGGAGGCCGCCCCCGACGACGGCGCCATGGCCGCCGTCGAGGCCGACGAGTCCGAGATGCGCGTCTGCCTGGGCGAGTTCGGCGACAGCGTCTCCGTCGCTGCGGTCAACGCACCGCGGTCGGTGGTCATCTCCGGCGAGGACGCCACCGTCGAGAAGATCGCCGCCTACTGGGAGGCGCGCGGACGGCGGACGACCCGCCTGCGCGTCAGCCACGCCTTCCACTCCGCGATGATGAACGGCGTCCTCGACGAGTTCCGCGCGGTGGCCCGCACCCTCACCTACCACCCGCCCGCCGTGCCCGTCGTCTCCGAGCTCACGGGCCTGCCCGCCACCGGGGACGACCTGCGCACCCCCGACTACTGGGTCCGGCACCTGCGCGAGACGGTCCGCTTCATGGACGGGGCCCGGTCGCTGCTCGCCGAAGGCGTCCACACCTTCCTGGAGCTCGGCCCCGACGCCACCCTCACCGCGTTCGTCGAGGCGTGCGCGGCGGCCGGCACCACCACGCCACCGCCCACCCTCGCCTTCTCGCTCCACCGCGACCGCCCCGAGGCCAGGACCCTCGCGTCGGCCCTCGCGCGGATCCACGTCGCGAACATCGCGGTGGAGCGGCCCAGGATCGGGCACGACGGGCGGACGCCCGAGGTGGACCTGCCGACCTACGCCTTCCAGGGCCGGCGCCACTGGCTGGAGCCCGGCACGGCCCGCCGAACGGGCGACGGCCGCGCCGGTGACGCCCATCCCCTGCTGGGTGCGCGGATCGAGCTGGCGTCCGGCCGGGAGAGCTGGTTCGCCGGGGAACTCACCGCCACCAGCCCCTGGTTCGTCGAGGGACACGTCGTCGCGGACCGGACGGTGCTGCCCGGCAGCGCGATGCTCGAATGGGCGCTCGCCGCCGTCCGCCCCGCCGGGGAGCCGGCGCCCGGCGGCTGGACGCTGCGCGACGTGACCTTCGACGCCTTCCTGCCGTTACCCGCCGACGGAGGCCCGGTCCGGGTGCAGGCGGTGGCCGAGGGGACGTCCCCCACCCGCCGGGTCCGGTGCCTGAGCCGGCGCCCCGACGGGCCGGCGCAGTGGACCGAACACGCCACGGCGGGCGCCGCCGGCCCCTGCGACCGGCCCGCGCCCGCTGCTGCCCCGCTGCCGGAACCCGCGGCGGAGATGCGGGAACTGCCCACCGGCCGGCTGTACGACGCCTACCGTGACATCGGCCTCGACTACGGATCCGCCTACCGCGCGCTGCGGCGGGTGTGGCGCGACGGCGACCGCGCGGTGGCCCGGATCGAGGTGCCGGAGGCCGCCCGCGACAAGGACGCCTATCTGCTGCACCCGGTCGTGCTGGACGCCTGCTTCCAGACGCTGATCGCCTTCGCCGACGACGGCGCCCTCCGGGTGCCCGTCGGGGTCGAACGCCTCGACGTGTACGCCCCGCTGCCCCCGGAGGTCACCTGCCGGGCCCGCCGCCGGGCCGCGGAGGGCACCGCGGACGTCCTGCTCGACCTCGACGTCCTCGCCCCGACCGGTGACGTGCTGGCGGTCGTCGAGGGACTGCGCTTCCGGGCGGTGCCCCGCTCCGTGCCCGACACCGCCGGGGCGCCGGCCGCCCGGACCTACGCCGTCACCTGGCGGCCGGCGGCCACGGAGCCCGGCGCCCCGGCCGCGTCCGCCGCCGGGCAGGGCGACTGGATCGTCTGCGGCACCGACCGCGACGCCCTCGCCGCCTGGTGCGCGCAGCTCGCGGCGCGCGGCGTCCGGGCGACGGCGGTGCACACCGCGCCCGGTACCGACGGTCCCGAGGACACCGCACACGCCGCCTTCGAGGGCGTCCGCCGGACCGGGGGCGCCGTCCGCGGGCTGATCCTGCTCACGGACGCCGACGCGGGCACGGCCTCGGACGACGACGCGGCCACGGACACGGCCGCTCACGGCACCCGTGACGAGCGCGTCGTCGCCGGCGCCTACCGGCTGGCCCGGGACACCACCGCCGTGCTCGGGACGTTCCTGCGGACCTTCGCCGCCCAGCGCCCCGACATCGTCCTGTGCACGGCGGGAGCGGCCGCCCCGGACGGCGGGTCCGTGTCCCCGGCCCGGGCGGTGCTCACGGGCCTCGCCCGCGCGGTCGTCGCCGAACACCCCGAACTCACCTGCGTCCAGGTCGACCTGGACGCGGGCGCCCCGGCGCCCGCGCCGGCCGAGATCCTCGACCGGGCTGCGGCCCTCGCCGGATCCGGCCACCTCGCCGTACGCGCCGGCCGCTGGTACGAGGCCCGGCTCCAGGACACCGGGGCCGCCCCGGCCCTGCCGCCGGAGGAGGACGCACCCGGCCCCCTCCCGGTCAAGCCCGGTGCGACGTACCTGATCACCGGCGGCCTGGGCGGCATCGGCCTCGCCGTCGCCGCCCGGCTCGCCGACAGGGGCGCGGACACCCTGCTGCTCGTCGGCAGGACCGTGCCCGAGCGGACTCCCGCGCCCGTCGCCGCCCTCCGGGAGCGCGGTGTGCGCGTGGAGATGCTCGCCGCGGACGTCGCGGACGAGACCGCCCTCGACCGGGTCCTCGCCCACGTGGAGGCCGGACTGCCGCCCCTGCACGGTGTCGTGCACGCCGCCGGTGTCACCGACGGCGCGCTCGTCGAGGAGGCGGACTGGGACGGTCTGCGCCGGGCGATGGATCCGAAGGTCGCCGGCGCCTGGCTGCTGCACCGCCGCACCCGCGGGCTCGACCTCGGCTTCTTCGTGCTCTGCTCCGCGCTCGGCGCGCTGACCGGACTGGCCGGCCAGCCCGGCTACCTGATGGCCAACAGCTTCCTCGACGCGCTGGCCCTCCACCGCCGTCGCGAGGGCCTTCCCGCGCTGAGCGTCGGCTGGGGAACCTGGGCCGGGACGGGCATGGCGGCCGACCGCGGCCTCCTCGGGGACCTCGCCGCCCTCGGCCTCCACGGGATGACGGCGGACGAGGCGCTGGACGCCCTCGACCGTGTCCCGGCGGGCGGCCCCGGCCATGTCGCCGTGGGCGCGGTCGACTGGGCGCGGTTCGCCGCCGCGGCGGGCCGCACCCGGCCGGACACCCTCCTCGCCGAGCTGGTGCCGGCCGGCACCGGCGAGGTCGCCGGCGGCGGGGGCGGCACGGCGGAGGACCTGGCACGGCTGGTCGTCGAACGGCCCGAGGAGGCGCCCGGGACAGTGCTCGGCCGGCTGCTCGACGTGGTCGCCTCGGTCCTCGGCCTGTCCGACGCCGAACGGGAGGCGATGCGCCCCGCCTTCGGGCACCGGCACCTCAACGAGCTCGGCTTCGACTCGCTGACCACCATCAGGCTGCGCAACCGGCTGCGGGCCGACTTCTTCGCGGACGTCCCCGCCGACTTCCTCTTCGGCGGCGGCACCGCCCGCGGCATCGCCGAACTGATCTGCCGTCAGCTGGCCGCGATGAGCGTGCTGGCCGCCGACGACGAGGAGCACGACGACGCCGAGACCGAGGTGCTGACGCTGTGACCGCCCCGCCGCTCCCGCAACGGCCGCATCCCGGCCCCCACGACTCGTCAACCGGCGGACAAGGAGACCACGCCGTGACCGATCACAGCACGGCCGAGGTTCCCGCCCTGATCGACGACCTCGCCCGGGCGGGCATCCGACTGCGGCTCGCCGCGGACGACAGGATCGACGTCATCGCCCCCAGGGGAGCGCTCACCCCCGCGCTGCGGGAGCGGCTGGCCCGCCACAAGCCCGGCCTCGTCGCCTGGCTCGGCAGCAGCCGCGAGCGGCGCGAGCCGGCCGGGGACCTGCCGCTCGTCGAGGCGGACGAGGCGAACCTCTACGAGCCGTTCGCGCCGTCCGACCTCCAGATGTCCTTCATCATGGGCAGCCGGGAGGGCTTCGAGTACTACGTACGCCCCCACCAGTACATGGAGTACGACCTCGCCGAGGCGGACCCGGGGCGGCTGGAGAAGGCGCTCAACAGGGAACTCGAGCACCAGCGCAGGAACCTCGTCGTGGTGCGGGACGACCTGCGCCTGGAGACGGTCCGCGACCCGGCGCCCGCCCGGATCGAGGTCTACGACGTCCGCGGCGAGGACGCCGGCGGCGTCTCGGCGCACATCGAGCGGGTCCGCGCCGAGATGAAGCGCCGCGAGCCGGTGCACGACCGGTGGCCCTGGGTGGACATGCGGGTCAGCCTGCTGCCGGACGGCACGGCCAAGCTCCACTACAACAACAACAACCTCTTCAGCGACGCCCCGGCCACCCTGCGCTTCATCGAGACGGTGCTGCGGCGCTACGCGGACCCCGGCTACGCGCCGCCCGAGCTGGAGATCAGCTACCGGGACTGCGTGCTCGCCCTGGCCGAGCTGGAGGAGTCCCCGCTCGGCCAGGCGTCCCGGAGGTACTGGACGGACCGGATCGCCGACTGGCCCGGAGCCCCCGAGATACCGCTGGCGAACGGCGCCGACCCGCGGCGGCGCTCCCGGCTGGAGCGCCGGGAACTCCTCTTCGCGCCCGAGGTCTGGGCCTCGGTCAAGGAGAAGGCCGCCGCCCGCGGCCTGACGACCACCAACGTGCTGTGCGCCGTCCACGCCGAGGTGCTCTCCTACTGGAGCGGGTCCCGGCACTTCCTGCTCAACAACATGATCACCCACCGGCTGCCGCTCCACCCGCAGATGGGCGAGGTCTTCGGCAACTTCGCCTCGCTCTACCCGCTGGAGGTCGACTGGCGGCACGACGAGGCGTTCGAGGACCGCGCCCTGCGGCTGCAGAAGCAGGTCCTGAAGGACGTCGAGCACGTCTACTGGAGCGGTGTGAAGGTGCTCCAGGCGCTCAACCAGCACCGGCGCACCCCCGGCAAGGCGGTGTGTCCGTTCGCCGTCGGCAGCGCGCTCTTCGTGGGCGGGGCCGAACGGCCCGTGGACAGCCTGCTGGAGACGCCGCAGACCCTGATCGACTGCGAGTTCTGGGACTTGCGGGACGGCAGCCTCTGGGTCATCTGGGACGTCATCGAGGACATGTTCCCGCCCGGCCTCGTCGACGCGATGCAGGAGGCGTACCGCTCGATCGTGCTGCGCCTGGCCGCCGGCGACGACGCCTGGGGGGAGCGGGCGTTCGCCCCGCTCCCCGACGACCAGCGCGAGCGCATCGCCGCGCTCAACGCCCCTGCCGGAGAGGCGCCCGCCGGACTGCTCCACGACGCGCTGGCACGCCGCGCGGCGGAGGCGCCGGAGCGGCCGGCGGTCGTCGCCGGCGGCGCCGTCCTCGGATACGGCGACCTCGCGGCACGGGCCCGGGACACCGCCGGCGCGCTGCGGGCGGCCGGTGTCGCGCCCGGCGACATGGTCGCCGTGGCCGCGCCGCGCGGGGCGGACCAGATCGCGGCGGTCCTCGGCGCGCTGACGGCGGGCGCCGTCTACGTGCCCGTCGACCCCGACTGGCCCGCGGACCGGGTGCGTTACGTCCTCGCGGACATCGCGGCGGCCGCCGTGCTGACCACGGCCGGCCGGCGGGACGAGCTCGCCGCGCTGACCGGCGCGCCGGTGCTCGCCGCCGGGACGCCCCCGCGGGACGGCACCCCGCCGGCCCCGGCCCCTGCGCGGGACCCCGGCGACCCGGCCTACGTCATCTACACCTCCGGCTCCACGGGACGCCCCAAAGGCGCCGTCCTCGACCACCGCGGGCCGCTCAACACCGTCGTCGACATCAACACCCGGTTCGGCATCAGCGGCGTGGACGTGCTGTTCGGGGTGTCCTCGCTCTGGTTCGACCTGTCGGTCTACGACATCTTCGGCGCGCTGGAGGCCGGCGCCCGGCTGGTGCTCGCCGACCCCGGCCCGCCCGACCCCGCCGCCTGGGCCCGGGCCCTCGGCGAGAACGGCGTCACGGTGTGGAACTCCGTGCCCGCCCTGATGCAGCTCCTCGTCGAGGAGGCCGAGGGAGCGGGACTCACCTTCCCCGGGCTGCGGACGGTGCTGCTCAGCGGCGACTGGATCCCGGTCGGACTGCCCGACCGCATCCGGGCGGTGGCCCCCGGCGCGCGGGTGGTCGCTCTCGGCGGCGCCACCGAGGCGTCCATCTGGTCGATCTGCCACCCCGTCGACCGGACCGACCCGCGGTGGACGAGCATCCCGTACGGCAGACCGCTCGCCAACCAGAGCTGGTACGTCCTCGACGACCTCGGCAGGCAGACCCCCGACTGGGTCCCGGGCGAGCTGTACATCGGCGGCGTCGGCGTCGCCCTCGGCTACTTCGGGGACGACGAACGGACCGCCGCCGCCTTCGTCCGCCGTCCCGGTACCGGTGAACGCCTGTACCGGACCGGCGACCTGGGGCGGCGGCTGCCGGACGGGGACATCGAGTTCCTCGGCAGGACGGACTTCCAGGTCAAGATCCAGGGCTTCCGTGTCGAGCCGGGTGAGATCGAGCACGCGCTGCTCGATCTGCCGGGTGTCGCCCGGGCCGCCGTCGTGGCCCGCTCGACCGACTCCGGCAAGCAGCTCGCGGCGTACCTGACGGCGGAGGAGGGACGGCCCGCCCCTGCGGCCGCCGAGGTGCAGAAGGCGCTCGCCCGGCGCCTCGCCGGCTACATGGTGCCCAGCCATGTGACCGTGCTGGACGCCCTGCCCCTGACCTCCAACGGCAAGGTCGACCGCAAGGCGCTGGAGGCGATGAGCCCGGCCGTCACCGGCGGGGACGGCACCTCCGGCGCGCCCGGCACCCCCACCGAGCGGGCGCTGGCGGAGATCTGGCGGTCGGTGCTCGGGCGCGAACGCGTCGGCGCGCACGACGACTTCTTCGACCTCGGCGGGCAGTCCTTCACCGCACTGCGGGTGATCGGGCAGATCGCCCGCACCCTCGGGCACCGTGTCCCGCTCGGCACCCTGCTGGAACGCCGCACCGTCGCCGAGCTCGCCGCGTGGCTGGACGACCGGCCCGGCGACTTCGGCCCGCTCGTGCGGCTGTCGGGCGGGGACGGGAACCCCTGGTTCTTCGTCCACCCCGCCGGCGGCAACGTGCTCTGCTACCGCGGCCTCGCCGAGGCCCGCGACCGCCCCTTCCTCGCCCTCCAGGCGCCCGGCCCGGCCACCGGCCGGGAACCGGTGGACGACGTGCCCGCCCTCGCCGCGCTGTACGCCGAGGCGATCACGGCGGAGCGGCCCCACGGGCCGTACCGGATCGGCGGCTGGTCGTCCGGCGCGGTGATCGCCGCCGAGGTCGTCCGGCTGCTGGAGGAGCGCGGGGAGAGCGTCGAACGGCTCGTCGTCGTCGACTCGCCGGCCCCGCTGCCCGGTGTCCGGGCCGCCGAGGACCCGGTGGACGAGACCCGGATGCTGCTCTGGTTCCTGGAGGACCTCGACATCGGCTTCGACGCGCGGACACCGGGCGCCGGCACCCTCACCGGCCCCGCCGGGGCGCCCGTGGCGGAGCGGCTCGGCACGGCGCTCGACGCGCTGCGCGAGCGCGGCCTCGCGACCCCCGGCACCGACCGGGGCGAACTGGCCGACACCTTCGCGGTGTTCCGCGCGGTCGTGGACGCCTGCAACCGGTTCGCCGCGTCCCCGGTCGCCGCCGACGTCACCGTGCTGCGCGCCACCGACGGACAGGTCAGCGAGTTCGCCGGCCACCCCCACGCGGACGACCCCGACTGGGGCTGGTCCGCCCTGACGACCGGTGCCGTCGACACCCGCCGGGTGCCGGGCACCCACCACACCCTGCTCTCCGGCCCGTCGGCGGACATCGTCGCCGACGCGCTGGACGGCACCCCCGTCCGGGCCCCCGGGGCCCGGACGACCACGGCAGCCGGAGACGGAGGAGATCCACGGTGATTCAGGACCTGCTCGGCGAGTTGCGCCGGCACGGCATCAAGCTCCGCCTGAACGACGGCGGGCTGGACGTGGTGGCCCCGGCCGGCGCCCTCACCCCGCGGCTGCGCGACGACCTGCGCGCCCACCGCGACGACCTGGTGGCCATGCTCCGGATGTCCGCGGCGCCCGCGGCGCCCGCCCTGGTGCCGCGCCCGGAGGAACGCCACGAGCCCTTCCCGCTGACCGACATCCAGCACGCCTACTGGGTGGGGCGCGGCTCCGCCGTCGAACTCGGCGGCGTCTCCACCCACATCTACTTCGAACTCGAACGCACCGGACTCGACACCGACCGCCTGGAGCGCAGCCTGCGCGCGGTCATCGCCCGGCACGACATGCTGCGCGACATGCTGCG
>NZ_RDBP01000134.1 GCF_008042045.1 Streptomyces sp. T39 | reverse complement strand
GGAGTGCGGTGACCATCTCGCAGACCGCGGGCACCGGGTCGGCCGCGGCGGCGTGCGGCGACGAACCGTGCCCGCCGCGCCCCACCGTCACGGTCACCGTGTCGGACGCGGCGGCGAGGACACCGGGGCGGTCCGCCCGGAGCACCGCGGCGGCGATGTCGCCGTACGCGGCCGGGGCGGGGCCGGCCCCGGCCGGCGCGGCCGGGGCGGCCGGCGCGGGGGCGGCCGAGCCGCCGGGGGCGGGGGAGCCGGCACCGGCGGCAGCGGCGGCGGCGCGGTGCAGGCGGTCGGCGGCGAGGGCGGCCAGGAGCGCGGCGGCGTCCGGCAGCACGGCGTCGTCGTAGACGGCGTGCGGGGAGTGGTTCATGGGGGCGGTCGACGGGTCCGCACCGGCCGGACAGGCACCGATCCCGAGGAACGCGCCGGGCACCTCCTCCAGCACGAACGAGAAGTCCTCGGAGCCGGCCATCGGCTTCGGCGCCTCGAACGCCCGCCGCGGGCCGAACAGTCCGCGCGCGGTGCGCAGCGCGAACGCGGCCTCCTCCGCGTCGTTGACGGTCGGCGGATACAGCTCCCGGTAATCGACGTCGACGTGGACGCCGTGGGCGTCGGCGACGCCGCGGACCGTGCGGAGCAGCCCCTCGCGGACGGCGTCGTGGGTGGCCGGCGAGAAGGTCCGTACGGTGGCCTCGAAGCGTGCCGTCGACGGGATCACGTTGTGCGTCGTGCCCGCGTGCAGCGAACCGACGCTGAGGACGGCCGGGTCGAAGACGTCCACGGTCCGGGTGATCATCGTCTGGAGTGCGGTGACCATCTCGCAGACCGCGGGCACCGGGTCGGCCGCGGCGTGCGGCGACGAACCGTGCCCGCCGCGCCCGCCCACCGTCACGGTCACCGTGTCGGACGCGGCGAGGACCGGACCGGGGCGGGTGGCGACCACGCCGAGCGGGAGGACCGTCGAGAAGACGTGCAGGCCGTACGCGGCGACGACACGGGAACCGGCGGCGTCGAGCACGCCCTCCTCGATCATCAGGCGGGCCCCGCGGTGCCCCTCCTCGCCGGGCTGGAACATGAACACGACGTCACCGGCGAGGGTGTCCCGCCGCGCGCAGAGCAGGTGCGCCGCGCCCACGAGGGCGGCGGTGTGCACGTCGTGGCCGCAGGCGTGCATGGCGCCGGGGACCTCGGAGGCGTACGGCAGTCCGCTCTCCTCCTGGACGGGGAGCGCGTCCATGTCCGCCCGCAGCAGGACGGCGGGGCCCGGGCGGCCGCCGCGCAGCACCGCGGTGACCGAGGACAGCCGCGTGCCGGTGGCGATCTCCAGCGGCAGCCCGTCGAGCGCGTCGAGCACCCTGCGCTGGGTCCGGGGCAGGTCGAGGCCGAGCTCCGGGTCGCGGTGCAGGGCGTGGCGCAGCCGCACCAGGCCGTCGTGGAGGGCGCGTGCGTGCGGGCCGGGGGCGTCGAGCGGAGCGCAAGCGTCCGCAGGGTGTCCGTTCATGTGCGGTACGGTCGGCGCGACCCACCGATGTGCGGGCCGAACTCCACAGGATCCGCCAGACAAGGCCCCCGCCATGCAGACATCCGCCGGTCTCGACGAGCTCGACCGCCTCCTCGTCACCGCGCTCCAGGCCGCGCCGCGCGCCGACTGGCGGCGGATCGGACGCGCTCTGGACGTGGACGCCTCCACCGCCGCCCGCCGCTGGGCCCGGCTCACCGAGTCCGGTCTCGCCTGGCTGAGCTGCCATCCGGCGGCGGGCCCGGGGCCGGCGCCGGTCGTCGCGTTCATCGAGATCGACTGCGCGCCGCCGCTGCTGCGCGACGTCGCGGCCCGGGTGGCCGGGGACCCGCACGTCTTCACCGTCGAGCACGTCACCGGCTCCCGGGACCTGCTGGTGACGGCGGCCTTCGCCGACCAGGCGGGCCTCGCCCGGTACCTCGGCTTCCGGCTGGGCGCCCTGGAGGGCGTCCGGGCGACTCGGAGCCAGATCGCCACCGCGCTCCATGTCGAGGGCAGTCACTGGCGGCTGGACCGCCTCGCGGAGCGCCGGCGCACCCTGCTGAGGGACCCCGTGCCCGCCGACCGGTCACCGGCGGGCTCCCCCGCGCGGGCGCCCGACCCGGCGGATCTCGCCCTCTTCACGGCGCTGAGCGAGGACTGCCGGCTGCCCGCGGCGCAGCTCGCGGAACGCACCGGGCTGAGCCCGACGACGGTACGCCGCCGCCTCGCCCGGATGCAGTCGGAGCGGGCGCTGGTGTTCCGCTGCGAGGTGGCGCGCTTCCTGTCCGGATGGCCCGTCTCGGTCACCCTGTGGTGCGCCGCTCCACCGGGCGCCGTCCCTGCCGTGAGCGCGCAGTTGACGGGGATGCGGGAGACACGGCTGTGCGCGTCGCTCTCCGGGCCGCACAACCTGATGGTCGCGGTGTGGCTGCGGTCCATCGAGGACATCCGGACCTTCGAGACGCGGCTGGCCGCACGCTTCCCCGACCTGGTGGTCGCCGACCGGGCGATCGCGCTGTGGCCGCTGAAGCTCGGCGGCCACATCCTGGACCCGCACGGCCGCCATGTGCGGGCCGTGCCGGTCGCGCTCTGGGAGGACGCGGAGGCCGCGGCCGCCGAGGAGGCGCTGCTCGCCCCGTTCCGCACGGGGGGCGTGGCGGGGCCGCGGCCCTGACCGCGCGGAGCCGCGCAGGCCCGGCATCCGAACGGCACCCGGGCCGGGTGCCGTTCGGGAGCCGTTCGGGAGCCGGGACGGATGCCTGCGGCTGCCGGGGCGCCCCACGGCGTTCGCCGCGCCGGGGACAGGTCCCCGGCGCGGGCGCCGGTCGCCTCACCCGCCGGAGGCCTGGTCGAAGTGGGTCTCCACGAGGACGCGCCCGTCGGCGGCGTAGGCCGTCACCGTCCAGCTCTGATTCCCGGCGGCCCGGGTGCCGAAGGCGTAGTACGTTCCCCAGTCCGGGTCCCCGGGCAGTCGCAGCATCCCGGCGCGGAGGCGTTCACCGGAGTCGAGGCGTACCTCGACACCGGCCGGGACCTCGTCCGTGCGGAACGCGCCCGAGAACAGGACCGGGCGGCCCGGATCCGTGTCCCGGCCGCCGCTGAGGCTGCGGGGCGGGATGTTGTCCCCGGAGAGACCGCGCGCGGTGGCGACGGCGTCGCGGATGTCGCCGTAGCCCGCCACGTGGTTCTGCCGCCCGTCGGGGAGCAGGGCCATGCTGCGGCCGTGTCCGATGGCGACCGGCTCGTACGGGGCGACGGTGCGCAGGGGCTCCGGACGCGGGGTGACCGGCGGGGCGGTGGCGGGCGGGGCCGGGGCAGGGGCGACCTCGCGGCCGGCGAGCGGCATCACGGCCAGCACCGCGACCACGGCGGCGGCCGCCCCCGCCAGCACCCCGGCGCGGCGTCGCCGGGCGGCCCGACCCCGCAGCAGCACCGCGTCCACGGGGGCGGGCGCACCGGACACGGTGTCCGCCTCGCGGCGCAACGCGTCGCGCAGCGGCCGGGTGTCGTCCTCGTTCACGGGGTTCACGGGGTTCACGGGGTTCACGGGCGCGGCCCCCCTCTCGTGTGTGCGGCGTGGATCCCGGGATGCTCGCGCAGCTTCTTCAGGGCGCGGGCGGTGTGACTGCGCACCGTACCGACCCCGGTCCCGAGCAGCGACGCCACCTCGCGCTCGCCGCGGTCCTCCAGATAGCGGAGCACGATCACCGCCCGCTGCCGGGGCGGCAGTTGGGCGAGCGCGTCCAGCACCGCGCCGCGCTCCATGACACCGTCGGCGCCGTCGGGAGCGGCGGTGTCGGGGATGCGGGTGGTGAGCCATTCGCGCAGCCGGGTGCGCCGCAGCCGGTCGGTGTTCGTGTTGATCATGATGCGCCACACGTAGGCGTCGGGGTCGTCCGCCCGCCGCACGCGGTCCCACTTCACGTACGCCTTGGCCAGGGCGGCCTGCACCAGGTCCTCCGCGTCGTGGTGGTGTCCGGTCAGCAGATGGGCGGTGCGCAGCATCCGGGGCCAGCGGCTGGCCACGAACGCCCGGAAGTCCGCCTCCGCGCTCGTCTTCACTCGGGTCCTCGTCGTCGGCGTGCTCTGCCTTCTGCGTGTGCGCGGGCCTGCGCGGCGCGGGCCGCTGCCCGTACGCGGCGCGCACACGGTGTCGGTGCGCCGC
>NZ_RDBP01000133.1 GCF_008042045.1 Streptomyces sp. T39 | reverse complement strand
GGCGGAGGTCGAGGAGGGTGGGGAGGGCGGTGGTCATGGCTGCTGCTCCCTGGCTCAGAGGGTGGGCAGGTAGTGCACCTGCACGGCGTGCTCGGCGGTCGGCTCGACGTCGACCATCAGCCAGTCGAACTCGGCGTCCTCGGGCTGCCACTCGAAGGCGACGGTCCGCGGGCGCAGTTCGGCGATCTCGTCGCGAACGTTGCTTTCGTCGTCGATGCCGAACACCTCGCGGAGGAAGGTCGCCGCGGCGGCGGCCGCCTTCTCCGGGTCGGGGGTCAGTGCGGCGAGGTCGTCGTCGTCGAACTGGACGACGAGGACGCCCTCGTATGCGAAGTCGAAGCCTGCGGTGGCGCCGGTCGGGGTGAAGCGCCCCATCGGCAGGTCGGGGACGGGGCTGACCTCGTCGAGGTAGCGGAGGTTCTCGGCGTCGGGGCGGACGTAGAGACCGCGTCGGGAGCCGTTGAGTCGGATTCGCAGGCAGCGGGGCTGGTCCGTCTCGATGGCGGTGATGATGCCGACCTGGTCGCGGGGGATGTGGGTCAGGTCGTCGCGGTGGGAGAAGGCGATGTGACGGCCGATGACGGCTTCTGCCGGGAGGGTGATGGTCTCGGTCATGAGGTGCTCCTTCGGGTGGTCGGGGCGGGTCAGGCGCCGAGATCGGCGTTCAGGCCGTCTTCGTCGCCGTTGACGAGGGAGTTCGACAGCCAGTCCGCCAGTCCGTCTGCGGCGTCCTCGGAGACGTTCCGGGCGACCCACTCAATGGCGGCGGCGAGGTTGTAGGCGTAGCCGGAGCCCAGCACGCAGGCCCTCCGGAACTCGGGTTCGGCTTCGGCACCGGCCCGCCCGGTCGCGGGGAAGTAGTCGCGGCTCGCATCAACAAGCTCGCGGCGGAGGTGGTTGCGGTCGTCGTGGTAGTACAGCGGCTTCATCGAGGGATCCTTCGGGTGGTGTGAGTGGTGGTCAGGCGGCGAGGCGGCGGTCTCGGCGGCCGGTAAGGCGGCGGGTGAGGGCGTCGGCGCGGCAGGCTGCGTCCTGGTAGGCGGCGTAGTCGGCGGCGCGGAGGATGCGGCCGATGACCTCGTCGACGGACGGCGGCTTGGTCTCGCGGACGGGGGCGGTGCGGGCCCAGTTGGAGACGTGCTCCAGGAAGTTGGGGACGGTGATGCCGTGGTCGAGCTGCTCGTCGGCGGGGTGGGTGTCGAGGACGGCACTGATGGTCTTGATGGCCTGCATGGCGCCCGGGGAGCACTCGATGAGGCGGATGGAGGCGAGTTCGTCGGTGAAGAACTCGGCGGGCGGCGGGGTGTCCTCGGCGATGCAGTAGGCCCAGGCGCAGATGTCGAGGGCGTCCATGGGGCCGTGCTGGGCGAACTGGTCGCCGCGGTGGAGGGGGGCGTTGGCGATGACGGTGGCCAGGGTGCGAAGTACGCGGCTGGTGGTGGGCATGGCGGGGTCTCCCTGTTGCGGGCTGGGCGTGTGCGGGGCGGTTTTCACCGGCCCCCGGGGAGCTACTGCGCGCCCTGTGGGCGTGGTGCTCGACCCGTGGGGCCGGGGTCTAGTCGTCCTCGGTGGCGCGGTGGTCGTCGGCGCAGTCCTGGCACTGGAGTCGGGCCAGGCCGTAAGGGCTGGTGGCGACGAGGCTGTACAGGCCGGGGAGGGCGGTGTCGAAGATGGTGTCGCAACGACAGTGAGGGCAGGCGCAGAGTGCGATTTCGTCGCCGAGGTGGGCGGTGAGGCCGGCTATGGCGGCGGCTCCGACCATGAGGGCGTTGTATTCGTCGCTGATGCGGGTGCCGTCGGCCTGTTCCATGAGCTGGTCGAAGTGCTGCTGCTGGGTGGGGGTGAGGTCGCCGTAGTGGGCGGTGTTCTTGCGTGCGGGCAGGGTGAACACGCTCATGGCGTCTCCAGGGGGTTGCTGCGGTTTCCCCGGGGTGGGGTTCCGTGTCGGCTCCGCCAGCATACCCGTAAACTCATGGCGTACGCAATGTGTTAGATGGTTGGGCATGAAGAAGCCCCCGTCTCCCTGGGGGTAGGGAGAGACGGGGGCAGTCCGGGTGGCCAGCGGCCAGAAGGGGGTCAGCGCCGCTTGCGCTGCTCGCGCTGCTCCACCCAGTCACGGTGGACCGGGAGGACGAGCGACCACGACACGTACGCGCGTCCGTTGACGAGGACGACCGGGACTCCCGCGGCCTTGAGTCGGCGGATCAGGGTCGACTTCGGGATGGGCTGGCCGGTGCGGCGCAGGAGGGCGAGGCACGAGTCGATGGCGGTGCTGTCCTGGCGGCCGGTGGTGGCGGCATCGTCAGGGTCGGGCGCGAGGTTCTCAATGGCCATGTGTGGCCTCCGCGATTCGGCGGCCGAGGTTCGCAGCTCCGACGGCCGAAACGGATGACCCGGGGAGGGTCGTTGCAGGGATGGTGCCGGGTGTGCAGGTGGGGCAGGTGCTACAGGGTTAGACACGCGGGGTGCGTGTCAGGTTGCACGCCGGTTCAGCCTTTTTTGCCGCTGAATGTGATGGTGTGCCAGGTTTTTGAGGGTCCAGGTGTTAGCAAGTCCCTGGTCGTCGGTGCAGGGGGCGTAGGTGCACACGGCGCGGCGGCGGGCGGTGTCCCACTGGAGGCCCCAGCAGCCGCAGTCGGGGCAGGGGTGGCGGCAGACGATGCTGTGGTCGCCGGTGAGGATCGCCTGCTGGAGCTCTTGGTGGTAGAGGGCGGTGTCGCGGGCGTCGGCGCGGGCCTGGTCGTCGATGTCGAGGCCGGCCCACCAGTCGAAGACGGCGTACGGGTCGGCGGGGGCGGGTGCGGGCTGGTGTGCGTGGAGGGCGTCGTCGTCGGCTCTCGCGCGGGCGTCGGTGAGCATGCGGGTGAAGTGGTCGAGCACTTCGAGCCTCATGGGGGCCGGCGGGTGGACGCGGGTGGGGGTGCGGCCGCCGTGGCTGGTGTTCGATTCCGGTTGTACGAGCTCGTGTTGCAGGAGTCGGAGGGCGCGTGCGCTGGTGTGCTGGTCCCCTGTGCCCATGGTGTCCCCGTCCCTGTGGTGGCCCCGGGGCGCGTGGCGTGACGGTGTGTGCATGCGCGCGCGTCAGGGGGGCCGGAGCGATTACTCCGGGTGTCCCGGACACCTGATTCTGGCACGAATGCGACTGGAGTTGAACCGAAAGTCGCTGATGATCAGCGCTGCGCGATCGGTGTTTACTGCAATCCCATCTCGTGCGCATAAGGTCAGGGCATATTCACAGACGGTCGGGGGCGTTCCGCATGTCGGTGATTGCGCCTGCGAGTTCAGCTGCTACCGCCTCGTCAAGGCGTTGGCCCGCCGCAAATGAGCCAAGCATGGTCTGCACCAGCTCGAGGGTGAGGTCGTACACCTCGGCGGTGTCGTCGTCGGTGAGGGTCAGGTCGCGTGCGGCGAACCAGGCTTCCAGGGTGAGGGCGAGTTGCGCCTGGGGGGAGGGCTCCTTGTCCGCCTGCGGGGCCCGGCGGACGGCTTTCGGCTTGCGGCGCTTCATGGGGACCACGACACCTGGCGGGCCCAGCGGGCCTGCGGGGCGGGATGCTTCTGCTGCGGACATAGGAGCGTCTCCACTGAATGTCGGCAGTCGGGAAGGGGTGGCATACACCGGGTGCTCCTCCTGCTGGTCGGGCTGGGACTGGTCGTGTCCCGGCCTCCGAGGCCGGCTGCCGTTTCCGGCCCTGGGGGTCTCACTGTGACAGCTATATACGGATAGCGGTAAGCCTGCGCTCACCTTTTGACACGGTCGTGATGCGGTTGACTGCGGTTACCGGCGGTCTACGGCGGGTGGGGGCATTAGGAAGCCCCCGCCGGTTCGGTGAGGGATGGTGTTGCCGACAACACCCGTCACCAGCCCGTTCGGGGGCTCAGGATCCTCACAGGCACGCGCCCGTCAGATGACGGCCAGTCTAGCCGCGACTGAATCCACTCGTTCCCGTTCTCTGGAAGAGGGGCCGGGTGTAGCTACGGGGGTGGGAG
>NZ_RDBP01000132.1 GCF_008042045.1 Streptomyces sp. T39 | reverse complement strand
GCGGCCGGCTGCGGGGGCGGTCATGAGGTCTGCGTCTGCGGGGTCAGGAGCGCGGCCACGTCGAGGACGTGCCGGCCGCGCATCGAGGGCAGGCAGCTGCCGCGTACCGGGCCGATCGCGCCGGCCCACTCGGGCGGGATCGCGCCCGCGCCCCGGACCGCTCCGGCGAGCGCGCCGGCGACGGCCGCGGTGGTGTCGGCGTCCCGGCCCATGTTGACGGCCGTCAGCACCGAGAGGCGGAAGTCGCCTCGTGCCGCCGCGAACGCGCCGAACGCGAGCCCCACGGCCTCGGGCGCCAGGTCGGTCCACGGGTAGCCGCCGATCACGACGGCCGAGCGCACAGCCCGCTCCATCGACAGCGTGTCCGGGTAGCTGCGGCCCGCCGCGACCACCCCGCGCCGCAGCGAGCGGGCGGTCCAGGAGTCCATGGGGACGACGGACAGCGCCGCCCCGATCACCCCGGCGGGCCGCAGCTACCCGGACACGCTGTCGATGGAGCGGGCTGTGCGCTCGGCCGTCGTGATCGGCGGCTACCCGTGGACCGACCTGGCGCCCGAGGCCGTGGGGCTCGCGTTCGGCGCGTTCGCGGCGGCACGAGGCGACTTCCGCCTCTCGGTGCTGACGGCCGTCAACATGGGCCGGGACGCCGACACCACCGCGGCCGTCGCC
>NZ_RDBP01000131.1 GCF_008042045.1 Streptomyces sp. T39 | reverse complement strand
CGGCGGGCGTGAACTTCCGCGACGTGCTGATCGCGCTCGGCCTCTACCCGCAGGAGGCGCCCCTGGGCGCCGAGGCGGCCGGCGTGGTGCTGGAGACCGGGGCGGACGTCACGGACCTCGCGCCCGGCGACCGGGTCTTCGGCATCGTGATGGACTCCTTCGGTCCGGTGGCCGTCGCCCACGCGGGGCTCCTCGCCCGGATCCCCGACGCATGGTCGTTCACCGAGGCGGCGTCCGTGCCCGTGGCGTACGCGACCGCCTACTACGGGCTGGTGGACCGGGCCGGGCTGCGCGCCGGCGAGCGGGTGCTGGTGCACGCCGCCGCCGGCGGTGTGGGCACGGCGGCCGTGCAGATCGCCCGGCATCTGGGCGCCGAGGTCTTCGCGACGGCCGGCCCGTCGAAGTGGGACGTCGTCCGCCGGGCGGGTGTCGCCGCCGACCACCTCGCCTCCTCGCGTGAACTCGGCTTCGAGAACGCCTTCCTGGACGTCACCGGCGGCGCCGGCGTCGACGTGGTGCTGAACTCCCTGGCGGGCGACTTCACCGACGCCTCGCTGTCCCTGCTGCCGCGCGGCGGCCGGTTCGTCGAGATGGGCAAGACCGACATCCGCGACGCGGACGCGGTCGCGTCCCGGTGGCCGGGTGTCGCCTACGGCGCGTTCGACCTGTGGGAGGCCGGGCCGGAGCGGCTGGGCGAGCTGCTGCGGGAGATCGTGTCGCTGTTCCGGGACGGCGTCCTCGACTTCGCCCCGATCCGGACGTGGGACGTGCGCCAGGGCCGGGAGGCGCTGCGTCATCTGCGGGAGGGCCGCAACGTCGGCAAGGTCGTGCTGACCGTGCCGGCGCCGCTGGGCGCGGAGGGCACCGTGGTGGTCACCGGTGGTACGGGTGGCCTGGGCGCACTGTTCGCCCGTCACCTCGCCACCGCGTACGGGGTGCGCGACCTGCTGCTGCTGAGCCGCAGTGGTCCGGCCGCGGAGGGCGCGGCCGACCTGGTGGCCGAGCTCGCCGAGTCGGGCTGCGCGGCGCGGGTCGTGGCCTGTGACGTCTCCGACCGGGAGCGGCTCGCCGCCGTGCTCGGCACCCTGGAGCGCCCGGTGACGGCCGTGGTGCACACGGCCGGTGTGCTGGACGACGGCGTGGTGGAGTCGCTGACGCCGGAGCGGGTCGCGGCGGTCATGCGTCCGAAGGTGGACGCGGCGTGGCACCTGCACGAGCTGACCGCCGGCGCGGACCTGTCCGCGTTCGTCGTCTTCTCGTCCGTCGCGTCGCTGATGGGCAGCCCCGGCCAGGCGAACTACGCGGCGGCCAACGCCTCGCTGGACGCGCTGGCGGCCTCCCGCCGGGCGGCAGGTCTGCCCGCCACCTCCCTCGCGTGGGGCCTGTGGTCGGAGGCGGCGGGCATGGCCGCCGGACTGGACGAGGCCGAACTGGCCCGTCTGGAGCGGATGGGCATGAAGGCGCTCACCGCCGAGACCGGTCTCGCGCTGTTCGACCAGGCGCTCGGCGCGGATGCCTCCGTGGTCGTGCCGGTGCTGCTGGAGACGGCGGCGCTGCGCTCGCAGGCGCGGGCCGGGATGCTTCCGCCGCTGCTGCGGGGCCTGGTGCGGCTGCCGGCCGCCCGGGTGGACGACGCCGGCGCCGCCGCGCTCGCTCGGCGTCTGGCCCAGGCGCCGGAGGCGGACCGGGAGCGGATCGTGCTCGAACTGGTCCAGGCGCAGGTCGCGTCGGTGCTCGGTCACGCCACGGCCGCGTCGGTCGACCCGGAACGGGCGTTCAAGGAACTCGGCTTCGACTCGCTGAGCGCCGTCGAGCTCCGCAACCGGCTCACCCAGGCCACCGGGGTCCGCCTGCCGGCCACCGTCGTGTTCGACCACCCCAGCCCGGCGGCCGTCGCCCGCCACCTGCTGCCCGAGATCGCCCCCGGGGGCGCCGCCGCGCCGCGGACCGAGGAGGAGGAGATCCGCGCGCTGCTCGCGTCGATCCCCGTCGACCGGCTGCGCAAGGCAGGGCTCCTCACCACCCTGCGCGAACTGGCCGACGACGACCCGGCCGCCCCGGACGCCGAGGACGGGGAGGCCGCCTCGCTCGACGACATGGACGCGGAGGCCCTGATCCGGATGGCCCAGGAGGACCTCGCATGACCCCGGCCGAGAACGCCGCCGCCGCAATCGGCTCGGAAACGAAGGAATAGACATGGCCACCGACCAGAATCAGCTCGTCGAGGCACTCCGCAAGTCCCTCAAGGAGACCGACCGGCTCCGCCAGCTCAACAAGCGGCTGCTCGCCCAGGCCGGTGAGCCGCTGGCCATCGTCGGCATGAGCTGCCGCTACCCCGGCGGCATCACCTCGCCCGAGGAGCTGTGGGAGCTCGTGGCGTCGGGACGCGACGCCATCTCCCCGCTACCCGACGACCGCGGCTGGGACCGGGAGCGCATCTACGACCCGACCATGACCCGCCCGGGTTCCGTCTCCACCAGCGGCGGCGGATTCCTCGACGGGATAGCCGAGTTCGACGCCGAGTTCTTCGGCATCAGCCCGCGCGAGGCGCTCGCCATGGACCCGCAGCAGCGTCTGCTGCTGGAGGCGTCCTGGGAGGCGTTCGAGCATGCCGGAATCGACCCCACCTCGCTGCGCGGCAGCGACACCGGCGTCTTCTGCGGCGTCGGCACCAGCGACTACTGCACGGTGCCCGCGGGCAGCCTGCCGCACATCGAGGGCTTCCAGCTCACCGGCGGCGCGGCCAGCGTCTCCTCCGGCCGCATCTCGTACGTGTTCGGCCTCGAGGGCCCCGCGGTGTCCGTGGACACGGCCTGCTCCTCGTCGGCCGTCGCCCTGCACATGGCCGCGCAGGCGCTGCGGGCCGGCGAGTGCTCGATGGCGCTCGTCGGCGGTGTCACCGTCATGTCCGGGCCGTTCCTGCTGGCCGAGTTCAGCCGCCAGCAGGCGGTGTCGCCGGACGGACGGTGCCGCGCCTACGCGGCGTCCGCCAACGGCACCGGCTTCTCCGACGGCCTCGGTCTCGTGGTGCTGGAACGCCTCTCCGACGCCCAGCGCAACGGCCGGCACATCCTCGGCCTGATCCGCGGCACCGCGATCAACCAGGACGGCGCCAGCAACGGCCTCACCGCGCCCAACGGCCCCTCCCAGGAGCGGGTGATCCGCCAGGCGCTCGCCAACGCCGGTCTGCGTCCCTCCGACGTCGACGCGGTCGAGGGCCACGGCACCGGCACCGTGCTCGGCGACCCGATCGAGGCGCACGCCCTGCTGGCGACCTACGGCCGCGAGCGGGAGAACGGCCCCCTCTGGCTCGGTTCCATCAAGTCGAACATCGGGCACACGTCGCTGGCCGCGGGCGTGGCCGGTGTCATCAAGATGGTGATGGCGATGCGGCACGGTGTGCTGCCGCGGACCCTGCACGTGGACGAGCCCTCCCCGCACATCGACTGGGAGGCGGGCGACATCGAGCTGCTGACCGAGGCACGCCCGTGGCTCGCGGGGGAGCGTCCCCGCCGTGCCGCCGTGTCGTCGTTCGGTGTCTCCGGCACCAACGCGCACATCGTCCTGGAGGAGGCGCCGGCTCCGGCCCCCGCCGAGGACGCCGCGCCGGCACGCCCGATGCCCGCCGTGCCGGTGACCGTGTCCGGCCGCACCGCGGCCGCGATGCGCGCCCAGGCCGACCGGCTCCGGGCGCACGTCCTCGCCCGGGCCGATCTCGACCTCACCGACCTCGGCTTCTCCACCGCCACCACCCGGGCCCACCTGGAGCACCGCGGTGTCGTCGCGGCCACCGGCCGCGAGGAACTGCTGTCCGGACTCGCCGCCCTCGCCGCCGGGGAGCCGTCGCCCCTGACCGTCGAGGGCCGTGCCGCGCCCGGCGCCAAGCCGGTGTTCGTGTTCCCGGGGCAGGGGGCGCAGTGGGAGGGCATGGCGGTCGGGCTGCTGGATTCCTCGCCGGTGTTCGCGGCGGAGATCGCGGCGTGTGGTGAGGCGCTGGCGGAGTTCACGGACTGGCGTCTGGAGGATGTGCTGCGCGGTGTTGCGGGTGCTCCGTCGCTGGAGCGGGTGGACGTGGTGCAGCCGGCGCTGTTCGCGGTGATGGTGTCGCTGGCGGCGCTGTGGCGGTCCTACGGTGTGGAGCCGTCGGCCGTGGTGGGTCATTCGCAGGGTGAGATCGCCGCCGCGTACGTCGCGGGTGGTCTGTCGTTGCGGGACGCGGCGCGGATCGTGGCGGTGCGGTCGCAGTTGGTGCGCGACCGGCTCGCCGGGCGGGGCGGCATGATGTCGGTGGCGCTGGGCGCGGAGCGGGCGGAGGAGCTGATCGCCCCGTTCGCGGGCGCGGTGTCGGTGGCGGCGGTGAACGGTCCGTCGTCGGTCGTGGTGGCGGGCGACCCGGCCGTCCTGGACGAGATCGCCGCCCGCTGCGAGGGCGACGGGGTGCGCGCACGCCGCGTCAACGTCGACTACGCCTCCCACTCGGCCCAGGTCGAGAGCATCCGGACCGAGCTGCTGGAGGCGCTGGCTCCCGTCGAGCCCGTCAGCGGCCGGGTCCCCTTCCGCTCCACCGTCACCGGCGGCTTCCTCGACACCGCGGGCCTGGACGCCGGCTACTGGTACCGCAACCTGCGCGCCCAGGTCGGCTTCGAACCCGCGATCGCCGCGCTCGTCGACAACGGCACCGGCTGCTTCCTGGAGATGTCCCCCCACCCGGTGCTCGCCATGGCGGTGGAAGGGACCGTCGCCGCCCACGGCACCGACCAGCGCGTCGGAGTCGTCGGCTCCCTGCGCCGCGGTGAGGGCGGCCTCGCCCGCTTCCTGCTCTCCGTCGGCCAGGCCCACACCGCCGGTGTGCGGACCGACTGGGCCGCCGCGTTCGCCGGCACCGGCGCACGGCAGGTCCCGCTGCCCATCTACGCCTTCCAGCACAAGCGCTACTGGCTCGACGCCACCGGCCTCGCCGACGCCTCCGCCGTCGGCCTCGGCCCCGTCGAGCACCCCGTGCTCGCCGCCGCCGTCCAGGTCGGCGACCGCGACGAGTGGATCCTCACCGGGCGCGTCTCCCATCAGGGGCAGCCCTGGACCCGGGACCACGCACTGTTCGGCACCCCCGTCCTCCCCGGCGCGGCCCTGCTGGAACTGGTGCTGTCCGCGGGCCGGCACCTGGGCTGCGACCTGGTCGAGGAGCTGAGCCTCGACGCCCCGCTCGTCCTCGGCGACGAGAGCACCGCGCGCGTCCAGGTCACCGTCGGCGCAGCCGACGCCGACGGCCGCCGCGAGGTGGCGGTCTACTCCGGCCCGGACACCGGCGGCGAGACCGCCGACACCGTCCGCCACGCCCACGGCCGGATCGCCCCCGGCGCGCAGCCGCTGACCGCCCGGCAGGCCGCCTGGCCGCCCGCCGGAGCCGAACCGGTGTCGGTCGATGCCCTGTACACGGCCCTGGCCGAAGCCGGCCTCGACAGCGGCCCGCTGCTCCAGAGCATCCAGACGGCGTGGACCCTCGGCGCCGAGACGTACGCCGAACTCGCCCTGCCCGACGGCACGGAGCCCGGCGGTCACACCGTCCACCCGGCCCTGCTGGAGTCCGTGCTCCACCTCTCCCACCGGCCGGGCGCCGCCGCACCCTCCGCCGCGTCCTGGTCCGGCGTGCGGCTGGCCGGCGACCGGATCGGCCGGGCACGGGTACGCCTGGTGCCGGCCGGTGAAGGAGTGCTGCGGCTCGACCTCTTCGACACCGACGGCGCGCCCGTGGGGCACGCCGAGCGGATCGCGGTGCGCGCCGCCGAACCGCCCCGCGGCAGCCAGCGGCGCCGCGCCCAGGAGGCGCTGTACCGCCTGGACTGGGCGGCCCTCGCGCTCCCCGCCGCCGAGCCGGTGCCGGTCGCCGCGCTCGGTGCCGCCGCGGACGACGGCCACGCCGACGCCGCCGCGCTCGAACGGGCCCTCGACGAGGGCGCCCCCGTGCCGCGGCTGGTGCTCGCCTCGATCGCGACCCCGGCCGGGCCGGTGCCCGCCGCGGTGCGCGAGGCGGCCGCGCAGGCCGTGTCCCTGGTCCGTCAGTGGCCGGCCGGCGGCGCGCTCGGCGAGGCCACGCTGGTGGTGCTCACCCGTGGTGCGGTCGCCGCCGGCGACGAGGCCCCCGACGCCGCGCAGGCCGCGGTGTGGGGTGTGGTGCGCGCCGCGCAGTCCGAACACCCCGGCCGGTTCCTGCTGGTGGACGCCGACGACGACAGCCGTGCGGACCTGCCGTGGGCCTCGCTGCACGCGCTGGACGAGCCGCAGCTCGCGCTGCGCGGCGGCCGGGTGCTGGCGCCCCGGCTGGCCCGGGCGCAGACCGGCCCGGCCGGCGCTCCGGCACCGGTCGACCCGGACGGCACCGTGCTGATCACGGGGGCGTCCGGGGCACGGTTCGCCGAGCACCTCGTCACCCGGCACGGCGCCCGCCACCTGGTGCTCGCCGCCCCCGTGGACCGGTCCGGCGCCGCCGCCGACGCCCTTCCGGCGGAGCTGTCGGGAGCGCTGGAGGCCCTCGGCGCCGAGGTGCGCGTCGTCTCCTGCGACGTCACCGACCGGGACCAGCTGGGCGTGCTGCTGGGCTCCCTGGAGCACCCGCTCACCGCGGTCGTCCACTCCGCGGGCGTCCCCGGCGCGGGACTGATCGACACCCTCGGCGACGAGGACCTGGACGACGCGCTGCGCGCCGCCGTCGACACGGCCTGGCACCTGCACGAGCTGACCGCCGGCGCCGGCCTCGCCGCGTTCGTGCTGTTCTCCTCCTTCGAGGGCCTGGCCGGCACACCGGGCCAGGCGGCCGCCTCCGCGGCCGGCGCGTCCCTGGCCGCCCTCGCGGCAGGCCGCCGGGCCGCCGGCCTCCCGGCCACCGTGCTGGCCTGGGGCCACTGGGCCGACGGCCGTGACACCGGCGACCTCGGCGAGGCCCGTCTCGCGCTCGCCGCGCAGGCGGGCATCCTGCCGCTGCCCGCCGAACTCGGCCACGAGCTGTTCGACCGCTGCATCGCCGGCGGTGAACCGCTGCTCGCCCCGGTCGACCTCGACCCCGCGGTGCTGCGCGAACAGGCCAGGGCCGGACTGCTGCCCGCCGTGCTGCGGGGGATCGTCCGGGTGCCCGCCCGGCGTGCCGCCACCGGCGGCACGCTGGCCCGCCGGCTGGCCGAGGTGCCCGAGGCCGAACGGGAGGGCGTCGTGCTCGACCTGGTCCGGGCACAGGCCGCCGCGGTGCTGGGCCACGACTCCGCCGACGGCGTGGACGGCGAACGCGCCTTCAAGGAGCTGGGCTTCGACTCCGTCAGCGCGGTCGAACTGCGCAACCGCCTCTCGCAGAGCACCGGTGTGCCGCTGGCCGCCACCCTGGTCTTCGACCACCCGACACCGCTGGCCGTCGCACGGCTGCTGCTCGCGCAGGCCGAGGGCACGCAGGACACGGCCCTGCCCGCCGCGCAGCGGCGCCACGTCACCGACGACGAGCCGCTGGCCGTCATCGGCATCGGCTGCCGCTTCCCCGGCGGCGTCACCTCCGCGGAAGACCTGTGGGAGGTGGTGGCCGAGGGCCGCGACGTGATCGGGCCGCTGCCCGGCGACCGCGGCTGGGATCTGGAGCGGATCTACAGCCCCGACCGCGAGCGGACCGGCACCACCTACGCGCGCGGCGGCGGCTTCCTGTCCGGCATGGGCGACTTCGACGCCGAGTTCTTCGGGATCAGCCCGCGCGAGGCCATGGCCATGGACCCGCAGCAGCGCCTGCTGCTGGAGACCTCCTGGGAGACCCTGGAGCACGCGGGCATCGACCCGACCAGCCTGCGGGGCACCGACACCGGGGTCTTCGCCGGCATCACCGGATCCGACTACGGCATCCTCGTGCCCGACGACTACGAGGGCTACCGCGTCACCGGCACCATGTCGAGCGTCGCCTCCGGCCGCATCGCCTACACCCTGGGCCTGGAAGGGCCCGCGGTGTCGGTGGAGACGGCCTGCTCGTCCTCGGGTGTCGCCCTCCACATGGCGGCGCAGTCCCTGCGCAACGGCGAGTGCTCGCTCGCCCTCGCCGGCGGTGTCACCTTCATGACGACGCCCATCACGATGACCGAGTTCAGCCGTCAGGGCGCCAACTCGCCCGACGGCCGCTGCCGCGCCTACGCGGCCTCCGCCGACGGCACGGGCTTCTCCGACGGTCTGGGCCTGGTGCTGCTGGAGCGCCTTTCGGACGCCCGGCGCAACGGCCGCCGCATCCTCGGCCTGATCCGCGGCACCGCGATCAACCAGGACGGCGCCAGCAACGGCCTGACCGCACCGAGCGGTCCGGCGCAGGAGCGGGTGATCCGCCAGGCGCTCGCCAACGCCGGACTGAACGCCTCCGAGGTGGACGCGGTCGAGGGCCACGGCACCGGAACCGTGCTCGGCGACCCGATCGAGGCGCACGCCCTGCTGGCGACCTACGGCCGCGAGCGCGACGGCGAACCGCTGTGGCTGGGATCGATCAAGTCCAACATCGGCCACACCTCCGGTGCGGCCGGTGTCGCCGGCGTCATCAAGATGGTGATGGCGATGCGGCACGGCGTTCTGCCGCGCACCCTGCACGTCGACGAGCCGTCCCCGCACATCGACTGGCAGTCGGGCGACGTCGCGCTGCTGACCGAGGCCCGGGAATGGACGGCGCCGGGCCGCCCCCGCCGGGCGGGCGTCTCGTCGTTCGGCGTCAGCGGCACCAACGCGCACATCATCGTCGAGGAGGCGCCGCCCGCCGGGATCCCGGAGGACGACGCCGTGGCCGCGCCGCCGCCCGCGGCGGCCGAGGAGCCCGCGACCGCCGCCGTCGTCCCCGTGCTGCTGTCCGCCCGCACCCCGGCGGCCGTCCGCGCCCAGGCCGAACGCCTGCGGCGCCACCTGCTGGACAACCCGGGCGTCACCGTGCCCGACCTGGCGTACTCCCAGCTGACCACCCGCGCCCGCCTGGAGCACCAGGCCGTGCTCGTGGCCGGGGGCCGGGACGAACTGGCCGCCGAACTGGCCGCGTTCGCCGTCGGCGACGTCACCGAGCACACGGCGTCCGGCCGTCCCGCGGGGACCGCGAAGCCGGTGTTCGTCTTCCCGGGACAGGGCGCGCAGTGGGAGGGGATGGCGGTCGAACTGCTGGACTCCTCTCCGGTGTTCGCCGCCGAGATCGCCACCTGCGGTGCGGCGCTCGCCGAGTTCACCGACTGGCGGCTCGAGGACGTGCTCCGCGGAGCTCCCGGGGCGCCGTCCCTGGAGCGGGTCGACGTGGTGCAGCCCGCGCTCTTCGCGGTGATGGTGAGCCTGGCCGCGCTCTGGCGGTCGTACGGCGTCGAGCCGTCCGCCGTCGTCGGCCACTCGCAGGGAGAGGTCGCCGCCGCCTACGTGGCCGGCGGGCTGTCGCTGCGCGACGCCGCCCGCATCATCACGCTGCGCAGCCGCATCGCCCGTGAGCGGCTCATCGGTGCCAGCTGCCTGGCCTCGCTCGCGCTGCCCGTCGAGCGGGTCGAGGAGCTCGTCGCCCCGTACGGGGAGCGGGTCACCGTCGCGGCCGTCAACGGCCCCGCCGCCGTGATCGTCGCCGGAGACCTGGACGCCATCGACGCCCTGGTGGAGAGGTGCGAGCGCGAGGAGATCCGGGCCAAGCGGATCCCGGCCACCTTCGCGTCCCACTCGCCGCACGTGGAGGTGGCACGCGAGGAGATGCTGGAGGCGTTCGCCCCGGTCGCACCGCGCGCCGGGAACGTCCCGCTCTACTCCACGGCGCTCGGCGCCTTCGTGGACACCGCCGCCATGGACGCCGCCTACTGGTACGCCAACCTGCGCAACCCGGTCGGCTTCGAGCCCGCGATCCGGGCGCTGACCGAGGACGGCGCGGGCTGCTTCCTGGAGATGTCCCCGCACCCGGTGCTGGGCGTGGCCATGGAGGAGACCGTCGCCGCCGCAGGCACCGCACGGACCGGAGTCGTCGGCTCGCTGCGCCGCGGGCAGGGCGGTCTGCGCCGGTTCCTGCTCTCCGTCGCCGAGGCGCACATCGCCGGGGTGAAGGTCGACTGGAGCGCGGGCTTCGACGGCCCGGTCAACCGGCAGGTGCCCCTGCCCACCTACGCCTTCCAGCGCAAGCGGTACTGGCCGACGCCCCGGCCCGCCGCGGGCGACCCGGCGGTCTCCGGCCTCGGCCGGGTCGGGCACCCGGTGCTCACCGCCGGGATGCGGCTCGCCGACCGGGACGAGTGGGTGCTCACCGGGCGGCTGTCCCACGAGTCCCAGCCCTGGCTGCGCGACCACGCCGCCTTCGGGCTGCCGGTCGCGCCGAACACCACCCTGGTCGAACTCGCGCTGGCCGCGGGACGCGACGTCGGCGCACCGCTGCTCGCCGAGATGATGTTCGAGGCCCCGCTGCTGCTCGCCGACGGGGCGGCGCTCCAGATCCAGGCGATCGTCGGGGCACCGGGCGCCGACGGCCGGCGCCCGGTCACCGTCCACTCCCGCCCGGACGGCGACCAGCTGGCGGACGCGACGCGTCACTGTGCCGGATGGCTCGCCGCGGACAGCGGACCCGCGCCCGGCCTGGCCGGCGCCTGGCCGCCCGCCCACGCCGAACCGGTGGCCGTGGACACGCTGTACGAAGCCCTGGCCGCGCTCGGTCTCGACTGCGGCCCGGCGCTCCAGGGGGTGCGGGCGGCCTGGCGCTCCGGCGCCGAGGTGTACGCCGACCTGGCGCTGCCCGACGGCACCGGCGCCGCCGGCTTCGGCATCCACCCGGCCCTGTTCGAGTCCGCGCTCCACTGCGGTCAGCCGGCCTTCGCCGACCGGACCACGCCGAAGCTGCCGGTCTCCTGGACCGGTGTGCGGCTGGCCGCCCCCGGTGCCGCCGCCGGACGGCTGCGGGTCGCCGCCGACGGCGACACGCTGCGTCTGGAGCTCTTCGCCGAGGACGGCTCGCTCGTCCTCGGCGTGGACCGCGTCGCCTTCCACGAGGTCGACCCGGCCCACCTGGAGGAGCTGCGCCGCGCCCAGTCCTCCCTCTACCGCGTGGACTGGGTGCCCGTGGCGGCCGCCACGGCCGTCCCGGTGCGCCTGGCCGTGCTGGGCGACACCGGGGCCGGCGGGCCCGCGGACCGGTACGCGGCCCTCGCGGACCTGGAGGACGCCGTGGCCGGCGGGGCGCCCGCCCCGCAGGCCGTGCTGGCGGAGATCGTCACCGGCGCCGGGGACGGTGCCGACGCGGTGCGTGCCGCGGCCGCCGAGGCCGAGGACCTGGTCCGCCGCTGGACGGACGGCGGCCCGGCCGCCGGCGGTGTGCTGGCCGTGACCACGCGGAACGCGGTCGCCGTCCGCGACGGGGAGGTCCCCGACCCGGCACAGGCGGCGGTGTGGGGTGTGCTGCGGGCCGCGCAGTCCGCGCACCCCGGCCGCTTCCTGGCCGTGGACACCGACGGCGAGGCCCTGCCGGAGTGGGGCGCCCTGCTCGGCACCGGCGAGCCGCACCTGGCGGTGCGGGCGGGCATGCTCGTCGCACCCCGGCTGGCCCTGGTGCCCGCCCAGACGGCGGGAGCGGACCTTCCCGGCCCCGGCGGCACCGTGCTGCTCACCGGCGGCGCGACCCCGCAGGGTGCGGCGCTGGCCCACCACCTGACCGGCCGTCACGGCGTCCGGGACCTGCTGCTGCTCGGCACCCCCGCGGACGCCCTGGACGGGCTGGCCGCGGAGCTGGCGGAGACCGGGGCGCGGGTGCGCGTCGAGACGCCGGAAGCCGGCCGGCTGGAAGCGGTGCTCGGCTCCCTGCGGAGCCCGCTCACCGCGGTCGTCCACACCGGCGGCGAGCCGGGCGGCCTCGAACTGGCCGCCCGCCTGGACGCCCTGACCGGGCAGGCGCCGGTGGCCGCGTTCGTGGTCTTCTCCTCCCTCGCCTCCCTCGGCGGCGGACGGGCCGGCGACCCGGCGGCGGACGCCGCCGTCGAGGCCCTGGTGCGGCGGCGCCGCGCCGACGGCCTGCCGGGCACCGTCCTCGCCTGGGGCCCGTGGCCCGGCGAGGACGCCGCCCCGGGTGTCACCGGCTTCCCGGCCGACCGGGTGCCCGCCCTGTTCGACCAGGCCCTGGCCGCGGACGCGCCCTTGCTGGCGCCGGTGCAGCTGGACCTGCCGGCCCTGCGGGCCGAGGCCCGCAAGGGTGCCCTTCCCGCCCTGCTGCGCGGCCTGGTCCGCCTGCCCGCCCAGCGCGCGACGGGCGGCGGTTCGCTCGCCCAGCGGCTGGCCGGCGTCCCCGACGCCGACCGTGAGCAGGTCGTGCTCGACCTGGTCACCGCGCAGGTCGCGGCGGTCCTCGGCCACCACGGCGAGGACACCGTCGACGCCGAACGCCGGCTCAAGGAGCTCGGCATGGACTCCATGAGCGCGGTGGGGCTGCGCAACCGGCTGGCGCAGGCCACCGGTCTGAGCCTGCCCGTCTCGTTCGTCTTCGAGCACCCCACCCCCGGGGAGATCGCGCGGCAGCTGCTCAAGCGGGCGGGGACGCAGACGCCGGGGACGGCACCCGCCGCCGGGGAGACGATCGGCCGCCGGCTCCGGGACGCCGCCGGTGACGGCACCCTCACCGAGGCCCTGCGGGAACTCGTCGAGGAGGCGGGCGCCCGGCCGGTCTTCGCCTCCGCCGCCGAACTCCCGGACGCCGAGGGGCACATCGCCCAGCTCGCCGCCGGGCCCGGCCGGGTGAAGATCGTCTGCGTGCCGTCGTACGTGTACGTCGTCGGCTCCGGCCAGGAGCAGTTCGTCCGCCTGGCGGACCGCTTCGACGGCGAACGGGACGTGCACGTGTGCGCCCTGCCGGGCTTCGGCACCGGGCTCTCCCCGCAGACGCGGGAGGCCGCCGTGACGATCCTGGCCGACGGGATCCGCGCCGCCGTGGGCGACGCCCCGTTCGTCCTGGCCGGCTTCTCCATGGGCGGTGTCGTGGCGCGGGCGCTCGCGGCGCACCTGGAGGCCCTCGGCGCCGGGCCCGCCGGCCTCGTCATGATCGACACGCTGGCGCTCGACGGCGACGGCGACGGCGACGCGGCGGACGACACCGCCGGGCGGGCCTTCGCCGGCCTGCTGGGCGGCATCCTCACCGGGGAGCACCGCGACATCACCGTCGACGACGCCTCCTGGCTCTCCATGGGCGCCTATCTGCGCCTGTTCACCGGCACCCCGGCGGAGCCCGTCTCCGCCAGGACCCTGATGATCCGGGCCGCAGAGCCGCTCGGCGGCGCCGCGGCGCCGGACGAGACCCGATGGGAGACGGCCGACGACCACGTCGAGATCGCGGCCGGTCACTTCGCCCTGATGGAGGCCGCCGCCGAGGCGACCGCCGACGCGATCGAAAGGTGGATCGAGGCATGAGCGGCGAAGGCAGGCACCGACGCGGCCGAGCGGCGGACCGGGGCACGGACGCCACGGGGCTGCGCAGAGGACTGTCGATCACGGTCATCCTCATCGGAGTGTTCATCTCCGCGGTGGACATGCTGATCGTGAACATCGCCTTCCCGAGCATGCAGGAGTCCTTCCCCACGGCGAGCCTGACCGGCCTGTCCTGGGTCATGAGCGCCTACGCGATCACGTTCGCCGCGCTCCTGCTGCCCAGCGGCCGCTGGGCGGACCGCTCCGGGCGCAAGCAGGTCTTCCTGCTCGGCCTGGGGCTGTTCACCGGCGTGTCGGCCGTGTGCGCGGCGGCGCCGTCCCTGGAGGTGCTGGTCGCCGCCCGCGCCGTCCAGGGCGTCGGCGCCGCGCTGATGGCGCCCAGCTCGCTGGGCCTGCTGCTGGGGCTGTTCGCCCCGGAGCGGCGCGGCATCGCCATCGGACTGTGGACCGCCGTCGGCGGGGTCGGCTCGGCCGCCGCGCTGCCCCTGGGCGGACTGCTGGCGGAGATCGACTGGCGCTGGGTGTTCGTCGTCAACCTGCCGCTCGGCACGGTGGCCCTGCTGATCGGCGCCTGGTCGCTGCACCGGTCCGCCAAGGAGAGGGGCCCGGTGCCCGACCTCCTCGGCAGCGCGGTGCTCGCCGTGTCCGTCGCCGCGGTCGTCGCCACCATCGCCCAGGGGCAGTCCTGGGGATGGGCAGGCGCCGAGGTCGCCGGACTGTCCGCGGCCGGCGCGCTCGGCCTCTTCTGGACGGTGCGCCGCGCGCTGCGGCACCCGGCGCCGGTCTTCGAGCCGGAACTGCTGCGGATCCGGACCATCGCCCTCGGCAACGTCGCGACCGGCTTCTTCTTCATGGGAGTCGGCGCGATGGCCCTGTCCACCATCCTGTTCCTCACCCAGGTCTGGCAGCACTCGACCCTGCGCGGTGCGATGGAGATCGCGCCCGGGCCGGTGGCCGCCGCCCTGTGCGCCGTGCCGAGCGGCATCCTGGCCGTCCGGCACGGCGTCCACCTGGTCGGCCCCGTCGGCGCCGCCGCCTTCGCGGGCGGCGGTCTGTGGTGGACGTACGCCCTCGACGGAACCCCGGACTTCACCGGGCACTTCCTGCCGGGGTCGATCATCGGCGGCATCGGCTTCGGCCTCATCCTGCCCGCGCTGGCCGCGTCGGCGACCCTCTCCCTGCCGCCGGAGCGGGTGGCCACCGGCACCGGCATGGCGTCCATGTCCCGTCAGATCGGCATGGCCGTCGGCGTCTCCGTCGTCGCGGCCGTGCTCGCCGGACGGCCCGACCTCACCTCCTTCCGCGCCGCGTTCCTGATCATGGCCGGCGCCGCCATCGTCAGCGGGCTCGCCCTGTTCGCGATCGGCCCGGTGCGGCGCCCCGCGCCCACCGGCCCGGCCGCCGGACCGCAGCCCGAGCACATGACCCGAGCGACAACGAGATAAGGAAGCACGAACAATGGACCACACCAGCAACGCCCACGACACGGCCGTCGCTTCCGGTGGCAAGTGCCCCGTCGACCACTCCGCGCCGGCCGCGCAGACCACCGTTCCCTCGTCCTCGCTCCCCATGGTGGAATCGGCACGGCTGCGGCAGGTGCTCAGCATCTGGGCCCGCCCCGAGCCGTTCCTGAAGCAGTGCCGCGCCGCGTACGGCAGCCGGTTCCGGGTGAAGATCATCCCCGGCATCCGCATCCACGTCATATCGGCGCCCGAGGACGTCAAGCGCATGTTCCTGGCGCCCCGCGACGTGCTGCACACCGGTTCCAGCAACGGCCCCATCGAGAAGTGGACCGGCCAGAACGGGCTTGCCTGGCTGGACGAGGACGCCCACACCGCACGGCGGCGCGCCGTCATGCCGAGCTTCCGCGGCGACGCGCTCAAGCGCGTCGAGCGCGCCGTCTACCAGCTGGCCAAGGAGACCGTCGCCTCCTGGCCCCGGGACCGGGCCGTCTCCGTGCACCCGTACGCCCACCGCTACACCACCCAGGTCATCATGGAGGTCCTCTTCGGCGAGCACCGCCCCTCCTGCGAGGACGCGATGTTCCAGGAGGTGATGAAGATGCTGGAGTTCAACTCCCGCCCCGCCTCCATGACGATGTTCCACCGGATGCCGGCCTGGCGGGTGAAGATGCTCCGCCTGCTGCGGCCCAACGGCGTCAACGAGTTCCTCACCCGCCGCGACCGGGTCTACCGCATGGTCGACGCGGCCATCGAGGAGCGCGTCCGCTCCGGTGCCGAGGGGGACGACCTGCTGGGCGTCATGCTGGGCATCACCAACGCGGACGGCTCCAAGCCCAGCCGCGTCGAGATGCGCGACGAGATCATGACCCAGTTCCTGGCGGGCACCGAGACCACCGCCGCCGCGATCTGCTGGTCCATGGAGTTCCTGACGCGCCACCCGGAGGTCGTGGAGCGGCTGCGCGCCGAGATCGAGGCCGGCGAGGGCGACGAGTACCTGACCGCGGTGGTCCACGAGGTGCTGCGGCTCGGCCCGCCGATCCAGCAGATCGTCCCCCGCGAGGTGGTCAAGCCGATCGACATCGGCGGCGTCCGCTACGAGCCCGGCGACCGCCTGTGGGCCAGCGCCTACCTGCTCAACCGGGATGAGCACAACTACCCCGACCCGGACGCGTTCAAGCCGGAGCGCTTCCTCGGCGTCAAGCCCGGCTCCCACACCTGGATCCCCTTCGGCGGCGGTCACACCCGGTGCCTCGGCGACCGGATCGCCTTCGTCGAACTGAAGGCGACCCTCACCGAGATCCTGACCACCCTGGACGTGGAACGCGCCGACTCCAAGCAGGAGTTCGCCCACAGCCGCACGGTCGTCAACATCCCGAGGAACGGCGCCCGGATGATCTTCCGCCCGCGCCGGGTGCGGGCCACGACCGGTACGCGCTGACGGCCGCCGTGCCGGCCCGCCGGACGCCGGCCGCGGGGGCCGGCGTCCCGGCCCGGCCCCCCGGACCGGCCCGGTAGGTTGGTCCCGCGGAACGCCGCCGGTGCACCCGGCGGCGTTCGTGGGCCATCCGATGCGACCTGCCCGCCCGGCGGGCACGTCAGACGCGCGCCCCGCCGCGCGTCCGTTCCACAAGAGATGGAGGATTGCATGAGGCTCCCCGACACCGCGTTCACCGAGCGGCCGTGGAGGGTCCACGAGTTCATCAAGGACTTCGAGATCGAGGACGTCTGGCACCTGGAGACCCCCGGAGGCCCCGACGACCTGGCGCTCCTCGTGGCACAGTTCGACAGCGACGGGGCCGACTTCAAGCCCTCGCCGATGTACAAGCTGCTGTTCGCGATCCGCTGGAGACTCGGAGCGATCCTCAAGTGGGACGGCAAGGAGCACGGCCTCGGACCGCGCAACCCCTCCTTGCGCGACCGCCTGCCGGACGACCTGCTGAACGGCCCGCGTGGCCCGGACATGAAGGTCGTGCCGCTGAAGTCGGTCTACCAGTCGAAGGACGAGTGGGTGACCGAGGTGGTCAACAAGACCGTCCACGCCGCCATGCACATCGGCTGGGTCGACGACGGCAAGGGCGGCCACCATGCGGTGATGGCCATCCTGGTCAAGAAGAAGGGCACGCTGGGGAAGGTCTACATGCCGCTGATCCTCCCCTTCCGGCGCGTGTTCGTGACCCCGTCCCTGGTCAAGGCGATCGGCCGCTCCTGGCGGACCCGCCTGGCCCGCTGACACCCCCTCACCCCGCGCCCCACGGACGGCCCGTGCCGCCCCGCCGCGCGGGGTGACGCCGCCGGGGCCGCTCCCCGCGCCCCCGGCGCGGGATCGGCCCCCACGTGTTTCGGCGTGAAGGCCCCTTGTGCCGCAGCCCTCCGGGCGCGGGACAAGGGGCCTTCCGCGTCCCCGCGGGCCACCCGGCCCACCCCCGCGGCCGAAATTGGCCGGACCGGCAGCCGCGGAAATGTATCTGCGGACGGCGTCCGCGGATCGTGCAGGCAAAGGGGTAGAAAGGGCTGGAGCTCTATGGGCGGGAACGAGTACGGGCAGGGGCTCACCGGGATGGACCGGAACGCCGTAGCCGTCGTCGGAATGTCGTGCAGGGTCCCGGGGGCCGAGGACGTGCAGGCGTTCTGGCGGATGCTGAGGGAGGGCCGGCACGCGATAGCCGGTGCACCGCCCGGCCGGTGGCCCACGGACATCGACGAGCTGGCGCGCCATCCGCACGGCGGATTCGTCGACGGTGTCGCCGACTTCGACGCGGAGTTCTTCGGCATCTCGCCGCGCGAGGCGCAGGTGATGGATCCGCGCCAGCGCATGGTGCTCGAACTGAGCTGGGCGGCCCTGGAGGACGCCTTCCTCCCGCCGGAGAGCCTGCGCGGCAGCGCCACCGCCGTGTTCCTGGGCGCCACCGGGGACGACTACGCCTCCCTGGTGCACCGGCAGGGCGGGGACGCGCTGTCGCACCACTCCGTCGCCGGTCTCAGCCGCGGCCTGATCGCCAACCGGGTCTCGCACCAGTTGGGCCTGCACGGACCGAGCCTGACGGTCGACACCGCGCAGTCCTCGTCCCTCGTCGCCGTCCACATGGCCTGCGAGAGCCTGCGCTCCGGCACCGCGCGTCTGGCTCTCGCCGGCGGCGTGCACCTCAACCTGGTGCCCGAGAGCACCATCGCCTTCGCCCGCGCCGGCGCGCTGTCGCCGGACTGCCGCAGCCACACCTTCGACGCACGCGCCAACGGCTTCGTCCGCGGCGAGGGCGCGGGCGTGGTGGTGCTCAAGCGTCTGGCCGACGCGGTCGCCGACGGCGACGACGTCCACTGCGTGCTGCTCGGCGGTGCCGTCAACCACGACGGACCGGGCGCGCTGACCGTGCCCAGCGCGGAGGCGCAGGCCGCGCTGCTGCGTGCCGCCTGCCGCGACGCGGGCGTCGACCCCGCGGAGGTGCGGTACGTCGAGCTGCACGGCACCGGCACCCGGGCGGGCGACCCCGTCGAGGCGAGCGCCCTGGCGGCCGTCCACGGCGAGCACCGCGACGCCGCGCGGCCGCTGCTGGTCGGCTCGGTGAAGACCAACATCGGGCACCTGGACGCCGCGGCGGGCGTGCTGGGCCTCATCAAGGCCGCCCTGTCGGTCCGGCACGGCGTGCTGCCCGCCAGCCTCAACTACGAGACGCCGAACCCGGACATCCCGCTGGAGCAGTGGAAGCTGCGCGTCAACGCGGCCGCCGGGCCCTGGCCCGAGGGCCCGCGCCTGGCGGGCGTCAGCTCCTTCGGCATCGGCGGCACCAACTGCCACCTCGTCGTCGCCGCCCCCGGCACCCCCGCCCCGGCCCCCGCCGGCGGCGCGAGCCACACCGTGCCGGCGGCCGCCCGCACGTCCGCCGGGGGCGAGGGCTCCGCGGTGCGGCCCCTCTCGCCGGACGCCGACGGCGGGAACCCGGCGCCCACGGCGCCGGCGACCACCGCACCCACGGGCGGCGAACGCCCCCTGGAGCAGGTCCCCGGCACGGCCGCCGCGGCGTCCAGGTGCCCGATGTTGGTCTTCACCGAGCCGACCAGCAGCGGCCGCGCGGCGTCGCGGTGCTCGCCGTGGACGGCCGCCAGGGCGCTCGCCTCGACGGGGTCGCCCGCCCGGGTGCCGGTGCCGTGCAGCTCGACGTAC
>NZ_RDBP01000130.1 GCF_008042045.1 Streptomyces sp. T39 | reverse complement strand
CGGGTGATGGAGGACGCCTACCTGCACGCGTACGAGGCGTACCAGGAGATGCTCGCCGCCGGCGTCGCCCGTGAGGTGGCCCGTGCGGTGCTCCCCGTCGGCCTCTTCTCGTCGATGTACGCCACCTGCAACGCACGCTCGCTGATGCACTTCCTGGGGCTGCGCACCCAGCACGAGGACGCCGCGGTGCCCTCGTTCCCGCAGCGGGAGATCGAGATGGTCGGCGAGAAGATGGAACGGCACTGGGCGAAGCTCATGCCGCTGACCTACGCGGCCTTCAACGCCAACGGCCGGATCGCACCCTGAGCCGGCCTGAGTCCGCAGAACTTCGTGCTGCTGCTTGTCCCTGTATGAGGCTCGCGGGGGCAAGGCGGCGGAGCGGGCACGGGGACTGCCCGAAGGGGCATGATCACGTTATTAACGTCGGAAAAGTGTAGGACAAGACGGTTGGCCAGACGGGCGCCCAGGCTCCCGCAGGGAGTCAGGTTCCGATGGCGACCCAAGGTCCGGCGAAGTCGGTGCCGACATTGGACGCTGGCGTGATGGTCGCAGGAAGGCTGGTGCGGCCGGTGCCGTTGATCGCGAACCGGGATGTTGCCGCGGTGAGGCCGAGGTTGGCGGCGACGTTCACGCCGGTCCAGCCGGAGGCGCGGGTGAGTGTCGGCGGAACACTTGCGTTGAACAGCATGCCCACCCAGTAGAACGCGCCGGCCGTGAGCGCCTGCCCGGTGATCGTGGTGGTCTTCAGGGCGGCCGAGGACACGGCAGCGTCGGCGTTCGCAGACGCCAGGAGCGTGCCGGCGGAGGAGTAGAGACCGACATGGTTCTGCCCGGCGACCGGCGACGAGCCGGAGTTGCCGACCCACCAGTAGAGCTTGGTCACGGTCACGGCTGCCGCGATATCGACGCGCACCAGGTAGAGGCTCCCGTTGACCAGGGCGGTGGAGTTGACGGCGAGGGCGGGGTCGTAGCACCAGGCGGCGATGCCGTGCGCGGCTGGCTTGTCCTCACCGAGCGCTGCCCCGGTCACGGCGAGGTTGCCGGTGACGATGCCGCCCGACGCGGGGAGCGCGCCAATCGCGGCAGGGGTGAGAAGGTCACTGCCGCCGGTGGCGTGCGAGGTGGCGTGCGCTATGGGGGTGCGGGCGTTGGTGGTGCTCGGGTCGTCGGATCGGAGCGCGACTGTCGGCCCGGTACCGGCGTCGCCGAGCGGCGGCTGGGGCCCCTGGGGGCCGGTGTCCCCGGTGTCGCCTTTCGCTCCGTCGACTCCGTCCGTACCGTTCGCGCCTGGTGCACCCGGAGCGCCGTCCTGCCCAGGCTCGCCCGCCGGGCCGCGCAGCGACTCCAGGAACACCGCTTCCGACCCGGCGTTGCCCTCACCTAGCCACACCTCGTACGCCGACAAGCCAGCCTGCCCGTCGGCGCCCGGCACGTACAGCACCGTGCTGCCCCCAGTCGGGGCGTCCCCCAGGTCGACGCGGACGTCACCGACCCACCAGGGGCCGTCCTCGGGCACCAGGATGTGCGTCAGGACCGGAGTGCCGTCCAGCGCGCGGCCCTCCATCACCTCCCACAGCGTGTCTCCCACATCCGAGACGACCAGGGCATTCGCGACCAGGTCCAGCGACCAGGCACCCGCTTGGTCCGGGAAGGCTGTGACCGGTCCGACGATCTCCCCCTCCACGCTGCCCACGTAGCCGACCGCCCGGCGGCCGGCCGCGTCCACCAGCGTCGCGCGCACTTCCACCCGGTCAGGGCGGGCGTGGCCGATGATTCTCCCGGTCACGGTCGTCATGACGTGCTCCTTCGATCCCTAGGCGGGCGGCGGTGTGCTGCCCGCGTCACCAGTTGGCGGGTGCTGCGCCTTGTACGCCAACGCGGTTCGCTGCAGCAGCAGGACACCGATGGCGATCAGGAGGCCGACGCGCGCGGAGCGCAGCAGGGTCGCGGGCAGCCCCTCGGACCAGACGGTGATCAGGACCGTGTACAGGCACAGGAGCCCGATCGCGGCGGAGAACGCCATCATGTGCCGGCCGATCGGCGACCTCCACCACGGGGCGGTCAGCCCGTACACGAGGATGAACACCAGGGCGCATGCGCTGACCAGGCCAGAGATCACGACGTTTGTCATCTGGGAGCCGTCCAGTTCCATCATCGGCCTCCCTCGAAGGCGCGCTCGATCATCTCGGCGAAGTGGTTCCGGTTCCGGATCATGGCGAGCGACCCGGCGACCTGAGACACCGCATCACTGTGCCGCTCCGCCTCGACCCGGGCACGCTGCGCCCGCGCCAGCGCCGAGTCGGCGTCCTTCTGCCCCGGTGTCTCCGGGCGCTTCACCGGAATGTGCCGGGCCACCAGCCACTTACGGAGACGTCTCATCCATCGCACCATCGCCCACCTCCCAATCTGGCTGAGGGAGGGATCGCAGCAGGTGGTCGGCGGTGCGCGAGAGCTCCAGCAGTTCCCCGACCTGGCCTTGCGCGACCTGGCGGGCGACCTCGCTCTCCTTGTGTGCGTCTCTCCATGTGTCCCGCTCGGACGTCAGCTCGGCCAAGCGGGCATCGCGGTCTGCTCGTACGTCCTCGACGGTGGACCGGGGCACGAGGCGGCCTGTGAGGATGAGCAGCACGACGATGACGACGAGGCCGATCGCGCCGGCGTCGCCCACCTTCAGGCCGAACAGCTCACTCATCGAGTCCTCCCTAGGGGCCGCGGCACGGCGGTCACCGTGTGGGGCGGTAAGCCGCCGTGGCCACGCATCAGGCCTGGGCCTGCGGCTTCACCGGGGACGACTGCTCGAGGCGCGTTGCTGCGACGGGTGCGGTGACGTCTCGGCGCAGGAACAGGGCGACGGCGGATTCGACACCGGCCATCCACAGGACCTGGGTCTCGGCGGTCATCTCGAGGCCGAAGGCGAGGAAGAGAGCGAGGACGCCCTGGGCGAGGTTCACGAGGGCTGCGGCGACGGCGCCGGTCTTGAGGACGACGGCGGTGACGACGGCGACGACGAGGGAGAGGACGGCCATAATGGCGCCCTGCTGTTCGGCGGACACGTCCAGGCCGTAGGCGGAGGACAGCTTGAGGGCGACGGCAACGAAGGCGAGGAGAAGGACGGGCTCTCTGCCGAAGATCTTCACGGGGGTCTCTCTTCTGTGAGGTGGTGCAGGGGTGGAAGGGTCAGAGCTGCTTGAGGACCTTGAGCTGGTCCCAGCTGGTCTTGCCGGGGATCCCGTCTGCGTCCGCGCCCGAGTAGCCGAGCTTGCGCTGCCAGGCGGCGTAGGACGCCTTGTCGGCGAGCGTCCAGGACGGGCCGGGGCCCTGCTTGTAGCGGCCGCAGCCTTCGGCGACGAGGCGGCGTCCCATGGCGGTGACGATCGGGCTGGTGCGGCCGGTGTGGAAGAACGCAGCCCCGGGGAACGGCTCGTACTGCGCCGCGGGCTTCGGGGCCGCAATATTCATACTGGGGACCTTCAGGCGCTGGCCCACAGCGAGCTCGTCCGGGTCCCGCAGGTTGTTGAGTTTCACGAGCGTGGCGACGGTCGTCTTGTGTCGCGTCGCGATCGCGGACAGGGTGTCGCCGCTCTTCACGGTGTACGTGCCGCTCGAGCTCGTGCCGCCCCCAGGAGTGGGCGCGGGGGTGCTGCTCGTCTTCCCGGGGACGATGGCCGTGTCGATGCCGCCCGGGTCCCAGTGGTCGTTGCCGGGGACCTGGGAGTGCCCGTAGTGGCCGCCCTTGGTCTGCCACGTCGTCCGGCTGCGGTTCGTCGCGGCGGCGGCGGTCGCCGGCGGCTTCCCGGCCGGCCACACGTCCGGGACGCCGTGTGCCCGGGCCGCGGCGATCAGCTTCCGGTAGTTCGGCTTCTTCGCCGGGTCGAAGCCCTTCGTCCACGGGGACTTCGCGCGGCCGAGGACCTCGACCTGAATGTTGACCTTGCCCTCGCGGTTGGTGCGACGGGAGCCGTCGTTCCGCAGGGCGCGCCCGGACTTGGTCAGCGGCCCGAACTGGCCCAGCAGGTCCGTGTCGGGGTCGTAGATGACCTGGGGCTCGGCACCGACGCGCATCAGGTAGGAGGCGATGGAGTAGAAGTACGCCTTGCCGGCCGGGGACTCGGTGGTGTGCCAGGTGACCCGGGGCGGGGTGCCGGGGGTGTCCATGGCGCCGCCGATGGACTGGCTGCCGAAGCGGACGGCGCCGTCGATGTAGGCGGGCCCGGACGCGCCACGGGGCATGTCCTCGGCCGCCTCGGTGCGGCTGCTCTCGTCCGGCTGCCGGACCTCGAACGCCGAGGTGTCGGTCGGCACGTACACGTCCAGGGCGCCGTCCGCGCGGAGCACCATGAAAGCGTCTGGCAGACGCGGGTGCTCCCGGACGTGCCGGTCCGTGTCCTCCAGGTCGGCGATGGCGCGGACCTCGTCGACGTGGGCCTGCGTGCAGGTGCCGTAGTAGTCGGTCGTCGTCTCGAGCGTGTCGGGGTCGAGGTGGTCGACCGCGACGTGGAACTCGCGGGGGCTGGTGCTCATGGCAGGGTGACTCCGTCGTGTCGGGGCTGGATGACGTCGGACTGGGCGCGGAGGGCCTGGTAGGTGGACAGGCGCAGCCGGCCGTCGCCGTGGTCGCCCCACGTTCCTGACCAGCTGTTCCTGAACCGCAGGTAGGTGTGGTCGAGGTCGAGGGTGCCGTCGACGGTGGCGACGGATTCGAGGGCGATGACGCACACCTCGTGCCCGCCCTCGAGGGGGCTGTCCGCCCAGGTCGGGTCGTGGTCGACGAACCCGTCACTGTCGGGGTCGGAGAACGCTGCGTGCCAGGGCATGCCGAGGAGGACGGGGCCGGTCTGCAGGAGCATGCACAGTTCTTCGGCGGTCGTGGCGTGCCCGTACTGGTCGATGAGGCCGCGGTCCCGGAGGGCTTTGGCGACGCCGAGGCCGGAGGAGCCGACGTCGTCTGTGGGCCACGTGTACTGCTGCCAGCGGTCCCGGATGGTGGCGTCGGCGTACAGGCCGATCGCGAACGCTTGGGCGTCGGCCGGGTCGTGGAGGTTGAGGCCGGCAGCGGCGGCTTCGGGTGGGGTGAGGAGGATCGACAGGAGGGCGGTGGCGGCGTTGCCTGTGCAGGAGGCGAGCGCGTCGACGTCCTCGTCGAGTCCGTACCCGGCGGCTGTGTGCACGCCTTGGGCGATGAGGCGGGTCTGGTCGAGGACGGGGATGCGGGGCTCCCACGCGGTCGCCCGGAGGGTGTGCCCGTCGTAGGGGCGCCGGTAGGCGAGGCTGCGCGGGTCCAGCACCCGGTGCCGGCCAAGGTGTGGCTTGACCGGGTACTCGGTGATGTCGAGTGTGGGCACTCGCCCTGCTCCTGCACTTCCCCGCGCCCAGAGCTGATGGGTCGTGTCTGCTCCAGCTGTGGCTGGTGGCAGTCCCTCGGGGGTGGTGCCGGGGCGGAGGGTCGCCCGCTGATGCCCAGCGTACGGGCTGTTCGAGCGGGCGTTCCCCCAGCGGATCAGAGCATGGTCACGGGGTGATGCCCTGGCGGAGCCAGTAGTTGTCGGCCATCTGCTTGAGGCCCTTGGCGTCGAAGTCGGCGACGTACTTCCCGGCGCCGGTGGCGGAGCGGTCGCCGCCGTTCGGGGAGCACTGGGTGGGGGTCCAGCCCGCGGCGTTCTTCACGCACTCGAAGCGCTCGACGGTGCCGTCGCCGTCGTGGTCTTCGTTCGGATGGTCCAGGCCGAAGATGTGCGCGAGCTCGTGCGCGGACAGGTTCTTGCGGTAGGTCTCGTTCGTCGTGCTGTTGGTGGAGAACCAGGCCGGGACCTCCCAGTACTCGGAGTCCATGCGGACGTGTCCGCCCCACGCGCTGTTGTCGGCGATGGAGTAGCAGGGGCGGGCCTGGGAGTAGGCGGTGACGCCCATGGGTTGGTGCTCGTAGGTGACGATGATGCGGTGCCGGCCGGGGCAGGTGCCGACGGGGGTGGTGTCGAGGATGTCGGTGACGACGACGGGAACGCCGGTGATGGCGGTGATCTGCGCGGCCGGGCCGGTGAAGTAGGGCTTGAGGATGGAGCGGGCCGTGGCGTCGGCGAACACGATGTAGTACGGGTCGGGGTGGATGGACAGGAGGGGGCGGACGGTGCTGGCCTTCCACCCGGGGCCGGAGTAGACGGGCCCGGGCGGCGTGGTGACGGCCACCATGGCGCTGCCGGCGGTGAGGGCAGCGGCCGTGGCTATGAGTCCGCGGCGCATGCGGGAGATTCGAGGCATGCCCTTCAGTCTGGGCACGATTCGCCCGAGCGTTGCCACCGCTCGATCGGGGTCAGTTCAGGGGCCAGTCGACCCGTGTGAAGTCGTACAGGGCGCCGACGCTGACGGCGGCGGTGGACCAGATGGTGACGACGCCGTCTGTGCCGACGCGGCAGCCGATGTGCGCGGGGCTGCCGCCGGTGATGTTCGGGACGGCGTAGTAGTGCTCCTTGAGTGGCCGGTATCCGGCAGGGACGGTGAATGCGGACTGGGTGCCGCCTGCTGCGATGGCGGTGCCGACCTGGCCGACGCCGTCGAGGCGGGCGCGTTTGAGTCCGCGGGAGACGCGCAGGGTCTGGTAGGTGGCGTGGGTGGTCTGCACCCAGGAGTTGAAGGAGACCGTCGACCAGGTGCCTTCTTCGTTGTAGTCGCCGTACTGGCCGGCGACCTTGCCGGTGGCGGTCAGGTTGCCGGTGACGCCCACGTTGCCGGTCATCGTGGTGGCGCCGGTGATGGTCGTGTCGCCGGTCGGGCCGACGACGAGCTTGTCGGCGCCGTTGAGCTGGAAGCGGGCGACGTTCCCGGTGTGGCCGGAGGCGGTGTTGACGAAGAACGCGGAGTTGGCGGAGGCGTTCGGCTGGACGAGGACTCGTCCAGCGACGAGACGGATCTGCCCGTCGGTGATTTCCAGGTAGGTGTCGGCGCCGGCGGTCTGGGTGTCGACGAACGCAACCTGCACGCGGTCGTGGCCGGCGAAGAAGTAGCCGCCGGTGACGACGTTGACGTCGGACGCGGACACGCGGCGGACCCGCCAGAAGTTGTTGACGGTGCCCTGGCCGATGTACTGGTTCCAGACCCAGTCGGTGACAGGGCCGTCGGCGAACATTCCGGAGTTGATGGTGAGGGCGGGCTGGGAGTCGGTGCCGGTGGCTTCGATGACGCCTGCTGTGTCGCCGAGGCTGTTGAGGAAGCCGATGGCAGGGACGGTGCCGGTGGGGTCGATGACGGCTTTCCAGCCGGTGGAGGCGGTGGCGACGATGCTGCCGGATTCGATGTCGACGAGGCCGCCGGCACCGTCGTCGGAGTGGAACTCGGCGCCGTTGATGGTGCCGCCGGTGATGACCTTGCCGGTGATGGCATCGGCCTTGAGGGCGGTCGCGTCCACGGATCCGGCGGCGAGGAGCGCCGTGGTGATGGCGTTGGCGTACACCTTGGGGGTGGTGACCGCGCCGTCGGCTATGTGGGTCTCGGTGATGGCACCGGGGCCGAGCTCGCCGGCGACGGGCTTCGGCGCGTAGGGGCCGACGACAGCTGTGGCCTCGGACGCCGTGCCCGAGGTGTTGCGGGCCAGGAGCGCGACGTACAGGGGGTCCGGGGACGGGGTGTAGACGATGCCGCCTTGCGCGGTCTCGATCGTGGCCCGGAGCGTGTCGGGGCTCGGCGTGAACGCGGCTTCGGTGGAGGCGTGGACTTCGGTGCGGGCCCAGTCGAGGGGGATGACCTGCCCGTCGGCGAAGGTGCCGTCCCAGGTGATGCCGATGCCGCCGAGGGCCGGCTCGGCGGTCGGCGTGGACGGTGCCGGCGGAGGGCCGCCGTTGACGATGTTGACGGCGGTGGTGCCGTCGGCCTGCTGTCCGAGGATGCCGCGGAGGCTGCCCGTGCCGTCTCTGACCTCGAGCGCAGTGTCGTCGATCGACGCCTTCGACAGGCGGGAGGCGCGCTCCACGGCCTTCAGTCGGCGGTCCATGTCGGCGAGCATCTTGCCGATGTCAGTCACGGTCAGACTCCTGCGTAGGTGTAGGCGTCGGCGGGCTTGAGGTCGATGACGGCTTGGGGGCCGCCCTTGGCGGCGGTCTGGATGGTCCAGCCGGTGATCCGGCGCCACCCCACGTAGCTCACCCAGTGGTTGTGGACGCGGACGTACACGTCGTCGCCGACCTGCCACGACCCGAATCGGGCCGCGGCCGTGTCGCGGACGGTGATCTGGTCGACGCTGCCGAGGACCTCGCGGCGCTTGCGGTCGGCGCCGGCCTGGGAGGCGAGGACGTCTTCGGCTTTGATGCCGGGGTAGTCGGCGACGTGCTCCAGGCGCAGCCTGCCGTTGCGGACCGCGGACACGGCCCTGCGCTTCGCGGAGCCCTCCCCCTCACCCATGCCGATGACGACCTGGGCGTAGTCGTCGCCGGCCAGGGGCACGGTGGGTTCGTCGATGATGTTGACGCCGGAGGAGAAGCTGATGTCGGTGCGGCGGGCTCCGAGGCGGGGCCAGCCGAGGCGGAGGCGGTGCACGGGCGCGGTCTTGTCGCCGTTCCAGGCGACATCGCACGTGTAGTCGGGGGTCGCTTCGCCGGATACAAGGTCGTCCAGGTGGGAGCCGAGGGTCTTGGAGTCCCACCAGTTGGATTTGTAGGACTCCTGGGTGGTGCCGACCTTGGCGGTGGAGCGGGTGGCGTCGACGGTGACGCCGATGCTGCCGTCGGCAACGCCCTGGGCGTACTCCCAGATGTCCCGGATGACCACGGTCGGGTCTTCGTTCGTGTACGGGCCGCGGCCGCCGAACTGACCGTCGAGGTCGTAGCGGTGCTCCAGGTACGACGACCACGAGGCGGCCTCGAAGGAGAAGGTGTCGCCTTGGGGTTCGGCGTGCCAGATCAGGCCGCCCCAGCGGAGCTGCCCCGCGGCCTCCACGTAGATGAACGTCGTGCCCGGATCCAGGAACGAGGGGTGCTGGGAGATGAGGCGTGGCGACAAGCGTCCCGTCAGGCTCCCCGGGCCGTTGAGCTCGGGACCGTAGGTGAGGTCCTGCACGGGGAGGGCGAGGGTGAGCCACTCCCCCGTCAGCGCGTGCCGGGTAAGGACTCTGTCCACGGGGGCCAGGCCGGTCACCGCGGCGCCTCCACGAACTCCACGTCCGCGATCAGCGTGCTGGAGGCGTCGATCTGCATGGAGCCTGCGTTCCCCGCAGCGGCAAGACCGCGGGCGCGCAGGAGCTGGCTGGTGCCGCGGTAGGCGTCGGGGATTGTGAGCGTGTCGCCCATAATGTGCGTGGGGCGTCGGACGCCACCGCCTTGGTCGTCATCGACGATGACCGGCTCCACGACGAGAGCGGCGCCGAAGGTGGCGGAGATGTTGCCGTAGTAGTCGCCGCTCGACAGGCGGAGACCGCCGATGCTGAAGCTGATGATGGCCTGCGTCGCCCACTCGGGGACGTCGATGGTCCAGCCTGCGGCGGTGGAGAAGTACGTGGGAGTGCTGGAGGTACCGCTGATGGCCGTGCTGCTGCTGGTCGGGGTCTGGACGTAGAGGCGGCGTTCGCGGCGGGGGTTGGCGACCTTCCGCAGGTCGGTGATCATGCCGTCGGTGATGACCGACGTGGCTGCGGGGATCGCGATCCGGGCGAGCGGGATGCCGGTCAGCCCGCCAGGGATCGTGGTCGCCGTGGAGCCGACGTTCGGAATCACGTCGAAGTAGTTGATGTAGTCCTCACCAGGCGCCGGGTCGAGGGTGCCCTCGTACTCGGGGTCTTCGACTCGGAGGATGACCATGTCGTAGCGGGTGGCACCCCCGCCGTTCGCGGCCACGTCCACGGTGTCGACGCCGACGTTGGCTACCGAGTAGGAGCCCTGGAAGGCGTTGACGCGGCCGGTGACGATGCCGGACCCGTCACTGATCTGAACCCCGCCGCCTGGGGTGTCGAGCTCGGTCACCTTCAGGTCGTCCCCTTCGGTGATGCCCTCATTGCCGCGGGCCAGGTCGCGCACCAGCATGCGGAACTGCTGCGCCGAATGGGTGGCGCCGTCGGTGAGGATCGGGGCCTGGAACAAAGTCATGGTCAGTGCTCCTCAGAGGGCGATGTAGGCGTCACGCCAGGTGAGGCGCATGCGGGCGGTGTTGGTCGGGTCGACGGCGGTCCAGCGCATCTCGGACTGGCCGGGAGGCAGGGAGAACTGGTCGATCCGGGAAGCTGGGGAGACGTACGCGGCCGCGTTGCCGCCGTTGTCGCGGGTGACGGTGACGACCCCGGGCCTGGTGTCGATCTCCACCCACTGGCCGGCCGTCAGCACGAGGCCGGGCAGTTTGATCTGCCTGCCGGAGTCGGCGTGGGTGATCGTGACGTTGGAGCAGGGGCCGGTGATACGGATGACGGGCCACGCGTCCGAATCGCCGGCGTTCGTGACCCAGCCGGGCCGGTCCGCTGCGGTCGCACCGGAGGTGACGACGATCGGAGCCTGCACTGGGGCGGTGAAGCCGCCGCCGGACAGCCAGCCGAGCGGGACCTCGACGACCTGCTCGGTGTCGGCGTACCAGGTCGGGTCGTGGGCGATGACCTCGATGTCCAGGGGCATGTAGCCGTGCTTGACCTGCCCGTATTCGGCGTCGAGGCGCCGCAGGCGGCCGTTGACGCGCTTCGTTATGCCGCCCGGGCGCAGGATCCGCAGCGGCATCGACGAGCCGCCCGTCAGCCGCAGCGCCGTGTCGGCGGCCGCAGCCTGCAAGGTGGCGAGCATTGCCTCGCATGCCGGGCCGTCGCCGGGGATCTTGATGGCGGCGTCGATCTGGATCTGCCGGGCAGCCCAGTAGTCCGGGCCCGCCCACGCCCCGTCCATGGACGGTCGGTCGACGTCGTTGTCCCGGACCGGGGGCCGGCCGAGGCCGGTGATGTCGAGGATGTTGACGACGGTGCCCTTGCCGATGGCGACACCGCCGAGGTCGACCTGCCCCTCGAAGAGGGTGATGTCAGGCACGGGCGTTCACCCCTCCCCTGTTGGCGCGGCGGACGGAGCGGCCGACCTGGGCGCCGATGTCGGAGGCGGTTGCCTCGCTGCGGACGGGCTGGACGGTGACGTGGGTGTCGCCGGACTGCCGGATGACGACGACCTGCCGGCCGCCGGTGGCGTCGGTGAGGCCGACTCCGAACCGGCGGGCGACGTCCCGGAGGACGGGCATGGCGTGGCGGCGCTTGTGCGCCCCGAGCGGCACGTACGCTTCGCCACCGGTCTCGGGCTCGGCGAAGGTGACGGCCCCGGCACGGGTGGCGTACAAGCCGGCCCGGATGCCGCCGTTCGCGAAGGACAGGCCCTTCTGAGCGCGGGCGAGGTCGGCGAGGAACTTCTGCGCCCGGGAGCCGAGGCTGGAGCTGATCTGCGCCTTGGCCTTGGTGGCGATGCTGACGATCTCGTCCTCGCCGATGCCCGTCGTGTCGGCGACCGCGTGGATGCCCGTCTTGCTGTTCTTGATGGCGGCGATGATGGACACCAGGGTCTGCACCTCGTCCGAGGTGAGCTGACTGTTCGCGGTCCTCGCCGCGGCGTTCGCACCGGCGGCCTTCTTGTTGTCCTGGACCGCGGCCGCGGCCAGCTGCTGGGCGGCAGTGTCGTTCTGCGCCGCGAGCTGCGCTGCCAGGTCTCCGTAGCCGCGCCCGGCGAGGATCGACAGGTTCTTGGAGAACTCGGCGTCCAGCTTGTTGTTGCTGGTCAGCTGCCGCGTGTAATCCGTGAGACTGGCCTTAGCCTGCTCAGACAGCTTTCGCAGCGACTCGGACATCTGCCGGATGTACGTGTCGGAGCCGTTGGCCATCTTCTTGGCCAGGGCGACGCCCTCGTCGCCCATGGCGGCGAGCGCGTCCGCGACGTCCCCGCCGGCCCGGTCGGCGACCTTCTGCAGGTCGCGGTTCCAGGCCTGCGTCGCCCGGGCGGCGGCATGCAGCTTCTTCTCCACCGCGCCGAGGTCGTAGTAGGAGACCTCTTTGCCCTTGACCTGCTTGGTCTTCCTGCCTGCGCCCGCGATGTCGCCGGGGCTGTACAGGGAGCCGGTGGACGGGTCGTAGCGCCAGTCGGTGACCGCGCCGTCGGCGTTCCACTGGACCGTGGACGGGTCGCCGCCGAGCCGGCGGATGGTCTCTTCGGTGATGGCCCGTGAGCGGGCGCGCTTGCCGGGGGCGAGGGGCACGTAGGCTTCGCCGCCGGTCTCCGGCTCTGCCCAGACTCGCCAGGTGCCCGCGGGGGCGATCTGGGCGACGTGGTTCTCGGCGCCGTTCGCGAAGTGCCGGAGTCCGCCCTGCTGGATGCCGCCGTTGGCGTAGTAGTCCGTGATGGAGCCGTCTGCGTTCGCGAGCTGGGATCCGTGCGCGCCGGAGCGGCGGGCCTGGTTCCCGGTGACGACGTAGTTCGTCGTGATGGTGATCGTCTTGTCGCGCAGGGAGTCCCGCATGCCCTTGACCGCGGCCAGGCCGCTGATGGCTTGGCCGGTGTTCGCGGTGACGCGGACGCTGCCGTTCGGGAGGGTCTCGGTCTTGTAGCCGAGGCTGTTCAGCAGCGCCATGGCGTTCGCGGTGAGCGCGTCGACCGTGACGGATTTCTGCCCCGGGGTGGCTTCGATTTTGGCAATGACCTGGTCGAGGCCCGCGATGGCGTCCTCGCGGTTCATCTCGATGTCGAAGGTCTTGTCTGCGGGGATGGTCAGGATCTGTTCGGCGAGGAGCCGGGCCTGGTCCTTGGTGAGGCCCATCTGCTGGCCGAACTGGACGATGCTGTCCTTGCCGCGCTGGTAGATGGCGTTGACGTCTTCCCACGGCTTGCCCGAGGCGCGGGCGGCGGCCGCGGCCTCGTCGGTCTTGGCGCCAAGGTCCTGGAGTGCGGTCGCGGCAGCCTGGGCCTTCGGGCTGTTGAGGTCGAGTTCGCCGTTGACCATCTTCAGCGAGCCGGCGTTCTCCTTCGCCGCAGTCGCGGCGGCGTCGATGCTGGCCTCGAAGCCGATCATCCCGCCGAGTGCGGCGCGGTTGACGTCGTTGAGGGCCTGGATCGCTCCGCGGAGCCCGTCGGCCGACTGGCGCTGGGCGTCGAGCTTCTGCTTGACCGCGAGCGCCTGCTCACCGAACAACCCCATGCCGGCGGCTGCGAGGGCCTGCTCGGCCTTCAGATTCTCGACCGCGGCCCGGTACTTCGGCACCAGGTCGTTGATCTCGGCGTCGGAGTAGCCCTTGCCCTTCAGCGCCTCCTTGATGAGGGAGAAGTCCTTCGCCGCCTGCTCCCCATAGCCGGAGGTGGCGAGCCGTGCCATGGCCTCGTCGAAGCCCTTGAAGTCCTCTTCAAGGGCCTTGATGGACTCCTGGCCCTCGTCGATGTCGCTGATCCGGTCGGACAGCCAGTCGCCGACGTCGTCGAGGATCGGGATACGGCCGAGTCCGGTGGCACCCCCCTCGCGGGTTTCCTCCAGTTCCGCAGTCTTCTTCTTCAGCGTCTCCAGCTTCTCGACGAAGCCGTCGATGTCGCCGAACGTCTTCTTCATCTCGCCGGTGAATTCGCCGGTGCGGGCGAGGTTCTTCAGGCTGGTGGTGAGCTTGTCGACGTCCGGGGGCGCGCCGCGGGCCTTCTGGGCGAGCTTGTCGATGCCGATGGCGGCAATGGCGAGGACGCCGAGGCCGATGGTGGCCTTGGAGACCGCGGACATGGAGGCGGCCGTGGCGCGCAGGGTTGTGCCGATGCCCGCGGCGCGCATGACGGCAAAGTAGGCGGCCAGGCGCGCGGCCGCGGCGCCGCCGGTGACGGCGGACAGGGCAGCGACGCCCATGGAGACGAGCTTGAGGGTGGTGTACAGGGTGAGCGCGGTCGACAGGACCTCGGTCGGAATCGAGTTGAACGCGCGGGCGACGGCCTCGAGGACCTGGAGGACGGACACGCCCATGTCGGAGGCGGCGATGATGATGTGGCTCATCGACGTGGCGAGCTCGGACAGTGCGTCGCCGACGAGGGGGGCGTTCTGGCGGGCGTAGTCCCAGAACTCGGCCCATCCGCCGCGGGTGTCCGCGTCGGACATGGAGCGGGTGAAGGCGACCATGCCGCTTGTGGCCTTGGCGAGGGTGTCGGTGGCGAACCGGGTGAAGGTGTCCATGAAGCGGGTGAAGCCGGCGGACTGGGTGCCGCCGGCGAGGACGGTCATCATGTGGTCCAGCTCGCCCGCGGTTCCACGGACCAGCGGGGTGAGCTTGGGCAGGAGGGCCTGCATGGTGCCCATGCTCTTGATGGCGACCGGCATCGTGTCGCCGGCCAGGGAGTTGGACCAGTCCTTGTACTCGGTTTTGAAGACCTGCAGGGCGGCGACCGCGCGGCGGGTCTCGGGCGGCATCTTCCGCAGCTGTGCGAGGTACTCCTTCTCTGCGGCCGCTGCTTCGGTGCTGCCCTTCCCGCTTTCGCGGACCGCGTCCTGGTACTTCTGCTGCGCCTCGGACGCCGTGGACATGGCCTTGATCTGGCCGGCGAGGGCGAGGCCGAACACGCCGACCGCAACCGTGCCGGCACCGAGCCCTGCGGCGATCGGGGCGATCGACGCGGCGATAGGGATCAGGGCGGTCGACAGCAGCAGCAGGGTCTGCAGGAGCTTCTTGCTGCTGGAGGAGGCTGCGGTGGTGGAGCCGGTGAGCCCGCCGAGGGTGCCGGGGAGGGCGCCGAGGCGTCCGGTGAGCGTGTTGAGGGAGTCGTTGAGGTCGTCGACGTCACGGCGCAGGGTGCGGGTGTCGCCGCTGACGGAGCGCAGGCTGGTGGACGCGGCCCGGGCGGCCGCGGCCAGGCCGGTCAGGGTGGTGGTGGCGCCGGTGGCGCTGGTGGCCAGGTCGTCGAGTTCGCGTGCTGCTGCGCGGGCGCGGGTGGCGAGGGCGCGCAGGGTGATGGACGCGCGGCGGGCTGCCTGCTGGGCGGCAGTGAGTGCCGCAGCAGCTGCGGTGGCGTCGGCGTCGACTTCGACACGCATGCGTACCGGGTCGAGGCGCCGGAGGCCGGCGATGCTGGCGCGGACGGCCGCGATCCCGGGCCTGGTGTTGTTGTCGAGCCGGACCCGGACGCGGACGTTGCGGTTCAGGGCGCGGAGTCTGGCGTCGGCCTGGGTGGCGGCGGTGGCGACCTGCCGGAGTTGGCGTGCGGTTTCGCGGGCCTGCCGTGCGGTGGCGGTGAGGTTGCGGTTGGCGGTGCGGGTGGCGTTACCGAGGGCGCGCATGTGCCCGGTCGTGGTGCGGGACGCGGTGCCGAGGGATTGGACCTCGGTGCGGGCCTGGCGGGCCGCGGTGGCCAGGGAGCGTGCCTCGCGGGCGGACTGGCGCAGCGCCCGGTCCAGGCTGGTGCCGCGGCCGCGCAGGTCAACGCTCAGGTTCCAGTTGGCCACCGTGCCCTCCCCTCACTCGTTGTCGTCGTCGCGCCGCCGGCGCCTTCGTGCTTCTCGCTCTACCTGCAGGGCCGCGTGGACGGCGGCCGGCATGAGGCCGACCTTGATCCCGTGCAGGGACGTGCCGTCCCGCTCAAGGTCCTTCTGCTTGTCGGCGATGACTTCGCAGCCGACGCACTTCTGCACCGTGACCGCGTACTGGTCTTCGCCGTCGTCGCCGCCGTGGTCCCAGTCGTCGTCGCGGGTGCCGCACTGTGGGCACACGGTCCGCTGGTAGGCCTGGTAGGCGAGTGCCTTCTCCCGGTCCCGGACGGTCCAGGTGCCGTCACCGGCGCCGATGAACTGGCTGTGCGGGATGCCCCAGCGGTCGCACAGTTCGAGTTCAGCACGGAACTGGTCATCGGCGATCAGCCTTTTCCCACGTCCACGCGGCTGGTCTCGGACTGGATGCTGTACGCCGCGGTGTAAAGGGCGATGGCTTCACCGGTGGACCAGGTGTCGAGGTACTCGCGGGCTTCGTCGACGGTGATGTCGTCGCAGCTGGCGGCTGCGATCAGTTCGGGTGCGAGGGTCTCGGCGTTGAACTGGGCGCCTTCCTCGGCTTCGGCCTCGGTCGGCGGGTGGGCGCGCTTGAGGGCCTCGAACGCGGGCCGGTCCAGGGCCTGGAACGTGAGCACGATCGCTTCGGCGTCGTAGGCGGCCTGCGCCTCGTCGGCCTTCTTCTGCGCGGCTTCGACAGCCTTCGCCCCGTCCTCGCCGGTCGTGTCGGCCTGGCTTTCGGCCAGGGCGAGCGCGTACCGGGCCCGGTCGAGGTTCTCCTTGACCTTCGGGTCGTCGCAGATCGTGAACCGGGAGGTCGGGCGGGCGCGAGCCTTGAGCCGGTCGCGGACCGAGGGCTGCTTCTTCGCGTTCGTCATGGGGGTGGGTCCTCCGTCAGGGAAGGGGAACCTGGCCAGGCGCCGAGGCGCCCCTTCCCGAACACGTCGGGCCCGGCCAGGAGTGAGAGGGGTCGTACCGCCAGAGGTCAGGCCGCGGCCGGCACTTCGACATCGAGAGCCGGCGTGTCGGTGATGGAGAACTTGACCATCCACTTCGCGGCCTCGTTGTCCACGGTGATCGCGGCCGACTTCGACGCGACACGCACCGGGTAGACGTCCATCGACTTGGACGTGGGGACGTCGCCCTTGCGGAGGATGATGATGAAACCCGTGGTGCCCTTCGCGAGGGCCTCCTCAAGGGTGTCCTCGGCGTCGTCCTCGTAGAACGTCAGGGAGCTGTCGGCGGCCTGGTCGTCACCGGGGATCTTCGACGTGAACGTGGACTCGAGGTCCGGCGTCTCGATCTCCTGGTTCTCCAGGGAGAAACCTTCGACGGAGGCGATCGCCTTCGTGAGGGCGGTGGCGCCGGTGATCTCGGCGCGGGTGGGGATGTATGCGGTGGAGGCGACGGTGTCGGCGAAGAGAATCTTCGTGACGCCCTTGCGGGAAAACCTGCCCATGATGGGAACCCCTGCTCACTCGTGTGGCTGCTCGTCTCGGCCACCGGGTGGCTCGTCCGCGTGGGGTCCCGCCGCGGTGCGGTGAACGCCTGACCTCTAGTCAGGCGGGCGTCAGGTCGAACCTGAATCGCTGCACGTATCCGATGATGGCATCAGCGGGATCATTCGTTCCCCCCGCTTCCGTCTCCAGACTGCGGCCGTAGACACGCACGCCGGGCACGTTGATCTCGTGAAGCCACAGGCCGGTCGCCGGGTCGCGGGCGAGGAACACTTCGCGGGCCTTGTCTGCCATCCACTCGACCTGGTCGAGGTTGCCCCCGGAGTCGGGGATTTCCGGGTCCGGCCCGGACACGGCGGTGAACTGAATGACGATCGACGCGTCCGCATGCTCGTCGGCCAGGGTCTCGTTGGGGAGCTCGAGGCCCATGGCGTAGGCCAGGTAGTACGGCGGGTGCTCCACATCGACCGGCGCTTTGCCGCGGCCCACGGGCATCTCCGACTCGGCGGCCAGCAGCTGGCAGGCAGCCCTGGAGAACTTCCGGCGCGAGATCACGACAGGACCTCCTCGATCGCGTCGCCCATGGCATCCCGCAACACGGCACCGATCTCGGGGAGGGCGGGCTGCACGTGCGGGTAGGGCGGCTGGTAGAAGTGCCGGCCCAGGGAGTCGTACATGTCCCAGAACCCGAACTCGAGCCGGCGTCCCTGCGGGGCGCGGGTGCCGATGGTGCACAGGGCCCCGTGGGGGATGGCCCAGTGCCGGTCGGTCCATGAGGCCCGGTAGTGGCCGGTGATGATGTTCGGCCCGGGGCGTCCGGCGGCGTGCCGACGGATCGCGGCGACACCGCGGGGGCCGACCCTGCGCATCTGCCGCCGGATCGCGGGCGCCACATCGTCGGCGGCCTGCTCGAGCCGGGCCGCGAGCTCCTCGGGAGTCATGTCCGCGGGCATCAGGGGCCTGCCTCGGGGACCCGGTTCTGGTCGAGGCTCGTGATGCGGACGACTTCGACGGTGGACACGCGGCCGGGGTCGTTGCAGATCCACGACCGGCCCATGAGGGAGGTGCGGCCGGGGTCGTGCACGCCGACGACGGTGACGATGGCGTCCTTCGGCGGGATCGGCGCAGCAAGGGGGGTGTAGAGCCGGTAGCGGGACCGGGTGGCGCCCGCCCACGGCTGCTGAGCGTCCGGCACGCCCGGGAGCTCGCCGAGCGCGTTCGTGGACAGGACCGCGCCCGGGCCCTCGTACAGCACCTGCCCGGCGGCCGGGTATTCGAGCTGGCCGGTGTCCTCGTTCAGGACGGGCTCCCCGCTGGTGGGCAGGGTGACGCGCACGGTGTCGATGAGGATGTTGCCGGCGATGAAGGCGACCGCGCCGGCAAGGGCCGCGTCGAGTCCAGCCATCAGGTGTCCCCCTCCTGCGCCCAGTCGGCGAGCTGGGCGACCATGGCCCGGGCAAGGTCGTAGCGCTCCCCCGTAAGGTCGTCGCGTTCGAGAGCGGCCTGCTCGAGCCTCTTCGGGTCGATGCCCTGCAGGAAGTCGACGACCGCGGCCGCGGGGTTGGCGGGACGGCCGACAGCGACCTGCGCCATGCCCTCGAAAACCGCCTGGCCGGTGGGCAGGGCGTGGAGGATGACGACGGGCCGCTCGCCGACGCGATGCTCGATCGTGTAGCCGGCAACGTGGGGGCTGATGTCCTGGTCGTCGAGTCGAACGTCGGCACCGGGCCCGTCGGCGGTGATGCGGACGTGTCGGGCGCGCCAGGCCATGGACGGCTCGGTCATGCGAAGCCTCCGAGGGCGAAGTCGGGTGGGGTGATGATGTCGGGGCGCGGTCCTGTCCACGAACGCGCTCGGCGAGCTCCCGGGCGTGCCGGACGCTCAGCAGCCGTGGGCGGGCGCCACCCGGTCCCGCTACCGGCTCTACACCCCCCTTGCTGCGCCGATCCCGCCGAAGGACGCCATCGTCACCGTCGTCGGCGTGCACGACCC
>NZ_RDBP01000013.1:152883-172019 GCF_008042045.1 Streptomyces sp. T39 | reverse complement strand
GCCCTGGACGAAGCCCTGGACGAACCGGAAGAGCGCGAACGTCTCGATGGAGCCCGCGAAGGCGACGGCGAGGCTGGCCGCACCGGTGATGCCCACGCCCAGCGCGACCGTGCGCACCCGGCCGATCCGGTCGCCCAGCCAGCCGGCGGCCAGGGCGCCGAGCAGCATGCCGACGGAGGCGGCGGTGATCTCCGGACTGTGGTTCGTCGCCTACTACGTGAACCACGGCATCTCCACCTGGCTGCCCTCCCTCTACACCAAGGAGTTCGGCCTCGACCTGACCACCGCGCTCGTCTTCACCCTGCTCAGCAACGTCACGGGCCTGCTCGGCACCTTCATCGCCGCCATGCTCATCGACCGCATCGGCCGGCGCCCCGCGCTGATGGCCGCGCTCGCCGGCGGCGCGGTCTCCCTCGGCGCCCTCGCCCTGCTCGGCGCCACCTCGGGTACGCAGGTCGCCGTGTTCGCCTCCTGCACGACGTTCTTCCTCTTCGCCATCAACGCCGGGCTGTACCTCTACTCGCCCGAGATGTACCCGACCCGCATCCGCGCAACGGGCGCCTCCTTCGGCGGACTGTGGAACCGCGCCGGAGTCATCCTCGGCCCCGTCACCGTCGGCGCGATCATCGGCGCGGGCGGCAGCCTCTCCCTGGTCTTCGCCCAGCTCGCCGTGGTCGCGGCGGTCGGCGCGGTGATCGCCTGGTTCGCGATCGAGACCAAGGGCAGGACGCTGGAGGAGCTCAACAGCTGACACCCGCCGGGGTGCGGACGCCGGGGCCGGGGCCGGAGAGCGGGATCACCGCTCGCCGGCCCCGGCCCCGTCCGTCGCCCCGAGCACGCCGAGCAGCGCCGGTCGCGCGCCGCCCGGGCCCCGGAAGGGCCGGCCTCCTGACCGGCCCTTGGTCTCCTCTTTCGCCTCAGGGGTAAGATTCTCAGCGCCGTGAGAAGCCGGAGGGGGCGCCCGGCCGGTGCGTACGAGGGGATGACCATGGCTGGATCGAAGCCGGCGGACCGGGACGCCGTCACGCAGGTGATCGAGGACTGGGCGCGTGAGCGGCCGGAGCTGGACACGAGTCCGCTGGAGGTCCTCGCCCGGCTCCACCGTTCCTTCCTGCGCTACAGCACCAGACTCACCGCGTCGATCGAGCGCCACGGCCTGTCGGTCGCGGGGTTCGACGTGCTGACCGCGCTGCGGCGGGCGGGGGAGCCCTACCGGCTGACGGCGGGGCAGCTCGCCGACACCGGACTGGTCTCCTCGGCCGGCGTCACCCTGCGGATCGACCGGCTGGAGAAGGACGGACTCATCGTCCGCGAGCGGGACGCCGACGACCGCAGGGTCGTCTACTCGCGCCTCACCGACAAGGGCCTCGCGACGGTGGACACCGTCTTCGGCGAGCATCTCGACAACGAGCGCCGGATGCTCGCCGGACTGTCGCCGTCCGAGCGGCGCCAGCTCGCGCGCCTCCTGCGCAAGCTGGAGATCTCCATCCTCGCGTCCGACGAGGAGCCCGCCGGTCCGGCCGACTCCTCGGAGTGACATCCTGCGCCCTACGCACCGTCCGCAGTCCCGAGAGAGGCCCCGACCATGTCGAGGACACCCGCTGTCGACTCCGCCGCGCCCGGTTTCACCCTGCCGGGCACCCTGCGCACCGACTCCGGCCCCCAGAGGGGCAGTTACACACTCGGCGAGCACGGCGGGGGACCGCTGGTGCTCGTCTTCTACCCGGGCGACAACACGCCCGTGTGCACCAAGCAGCTCTGCGCCTACACCTCCGAGCTGGAGCGCTTCAAGGACCTCGGCGCCACGGTCTGGGCGGTCAGCCCCCAGGACCTGGACAGCCACGAGGGCTTCGCCGAGCAGTACGACCTGCGCTTTCCGCTGCTCGCCGACACCGACCGGACGGTGGCCAGGGCCTACGGGATCTCTCTGCCCGGCCTCGGGCTGCGGCGCTCCGTCTTCGTCGTGGACGGGGAGGGCGCGGTGCGCTGGAAGCACGTCGCACTCGCCGGGCTGACCTTCCAGGACGTGGACACGCTGACGGCCCGGATCGCCGAGGTGACCCAGGGCCGCCCCGCGGCAGGCTGACGCGCTCCGCGGCCCCACCCGACGCGCGCGTGCGTCCCCCGTTGCCCGCGCGCGCCGGCGTCCGCCTAGGCCAGCGGCTCGATCCAGATGTTCCGGTAGTGGACCTTGTCGCCGTGGTCCTGGAGCCGGATCGAGCCGGCCGTCGGCCCCTCCGGATCGCCCCCGCCGGTCGGGCCGGTGAGGGGGACGTCGTCGTGGACCGTCACGCCGTTCCAGACGACGGTCACCCGGGCGTCCTCCGTCTTCGCGCCGTTCGCGTCGAAACGGGCCGCGCGGAAGGTGATGTCGTACGTCTGCCAGGTGCCCGGCGGCCGGGCGGCGTTGGCGTCGGCGGCCTTCTGCCGGTAGATGGCGGCCGCCTCGTCGTCGGCGGGCGTGGTGTCGCCGTAGGAGTCCAGGATCTGGATCTCGTAGCGGTCCTGCAGATACACCCCGCTGTTGGCCCGGTCCTGGCCGGTGACGTCCGGCGGGAGTTCGGGCAGCCGGAACTCGGTGTGCAGCCTGAAGTCACCGAACTCCTGCTTGGTCCGCAGGTCGCCGCAGCACACCTCCATCCCGCCGTCCGTCAGCGGCCACGAGGCGGTGCGCCCGTCCGTGTGCTGCCAGGCCGAGCGGTCGGCGCCGTCGAAGAGCACCACCCGGGCGCCCTTCGGATGGACGGTGATCATGTCCAGGTTGACGTGCCCGGTGTCCCCCTCGTCGACCCGGTAGGCGATCGTGTTGGCACCCCTGCGCAGGGCCAGCGGCTCGGTCCTCGTCGACCACTGGTTCCACGCACCCGTGGAGAGCAGGTCCGACCGCCGGACCCGCTGCCCGTTCACGTACACGCTCACCGTCTTGGTCCCGGTGAAGGGGTTCGGACCGTTGGCGTACCGCAGGCCCACGTCGTAGGTGCCCGCCTTCCCGACGGACACGGTGAACGCGGTGGCGGCCCCCTGGCTGCCGTAGCCGTCGACGAAGCCGCTCCCGGAGTGGCCCGCGTGCTCGGTGTCGGTGGCGGCTCCGCCGGAGAGCGCGGCCTCCTCGGCCTCGTACCGGGTCACCGCGGGCTGCCGGCCCGGCAGCGCGTTCAGCGTGTACCAGGCCTCGGTGCTCCACAGCGCCTCGCCCCCGGCGGAGGAGAACGGTCGCGGCGACCGCACGTGGACCACCCGGCCGGGCTTCAGGCCCACGACCTCCAGGGTGACCTTCTTCCGGTCGGTGGACAGCCTGGCCGAGCGCACGGCGAGGGTCTCCTCGTCGACCTTGGGTCCGCCGTAGGACGGCGTCGGGACGTACCGCCACTGCTCGACCCGGTAGCTCTGCGCCAGCCGGTCGGCGGTCTCCTGGGAGAGCGGCTGGGTGTACTCCAGCTCGAACCCGCCGGCCTTCGCGCGCATCGCGAGGATGTCGAAGGGCTTCTCGCCGTTGGGCGTCAGCTTCTGGAGGCCGTGGGTGAGCTTGCCCTCCTGCCCCCAGTTGCCGCCCGCCCCGATGCCCCCGGTGTAGATCGCGCCGTCCGGGCCGCGGCTGATCCGGTTGACGCCCGCCTCGAGGCCCTGGGTGTGCCGGAAGACGGCGCCCTGGTCCCTGCCGCGGACCGTCTCCAGGAAGGCGCGCTGGAGTCCGCCGTAGGTCACGTCGCCGAAGAGCAGCTGCCCGGCGTACGGGCCGCTCGTCAGATGCAGCGGTGTGCTGGGCGAGTTGGCTGTCTCGTTCTGCGGCAGCCAGAGGACCGGCTCGGTGACGGGCCGGGAGTCGAAGGGGCCGGGCGGGTCGGTGCGGTGGTTGAAGAAGCGGTCCTGCTCGATCCGGACCAGTTTGGAGGCGGGCAGCCAGCCGCCCTGGTTGTCGGTGACGAAGATGTCGCCCCCGGGGCCCCAGCCGATGCCGTTGGGGGTGCGCAGGCCGCCGGCGACATAGGAGATCCTGCCGGTCTTCCGGTTCACCTTGACGGTCGTGCCGCGGTTCGCCGCGGGCTGCGGTTTCGTCGTCGCGCCGCCGTGGTCGATCGCGACCGACAGGTTGAGGTAGAACCAGCCGTCGCGGTACAGCAGGCCGAAGGCGAACTCGTGGAAGTTGCCGCCGTAGGGCCAGGTGGCGACCGTGCGGCGGGCGTCGGTCACGTCGTCGCCGTCGGTGTCGCGCAACTCGGTGAGCTCGTGCTTCTGCGAGACGTACAGCCTGCCGTCGACGGCCTTGATGCCCTGCGGCTCCTTGAGTCCGCTCGCGACCTTCTTCACGGTCACCCGGTCGGGGGAGGTGTTCCCCGTGACGTTGCCGAGCAGGTAGACCTCGCCGGCGGTGGTGTCCGTGCCGCCCCAGGTGGTCACGGCCAGCCGTCCGTCGGGGAGCCAGTCCATCGCGGTGACCTGCGGCTCGAAGCCCTCGGGGCGCAGGCCGGTCAGGGTGTATCCGGGGTGGACGCCGGTCAGGGGCAGTCCGTCGCCCGGGGTGTCGGTGCCGCTCTCGCACTGTTTGCGCCCCGGAGCGGTGACCCGGACGACTCCGGCGTCGGTGCTCAGCGCGGAGTTCGGCACGAGGCCGAAGTCCGCCGCGCCCGGCGGCTTCCACGCCAGGGTGATCTGCTGTCCGCCGGTCCGGTCGAAGTGGTCGATGCGGAGCGCGTGATGGCCCGCCGTCAGTTCGACACTGCCGTCCTTCGGATCGGCTCCGTGGAGGCCGTCGTGGTCGACGACGGTCCTGCCGCCGATCACCAGCCGTGAGCCGTCGTCGCTGGTCAGCCGGAACGTGTAGGTGCCGGCCTCGGGCACGAGGAGGTTGGCGGTCACCTGGGAGACGAAGGTGTCGCCGACGCCGAAGTCCTCGGCGGCGCTCCAGTCGACGGTCGGCATCAGCCGGTCGACGTTGGGGGTCTGCCCGGGCTTGAGGTCGCAGATCCGGCTCATGGGCAGGCCGATGTCGAAGACCCGCAGGGTGACGCCGGGTTCCTGCGGGGGCAGTTCGGCGGCGGGGCCGGCGGCCGCGGCGGGCGGCGAGGTGAGGAGACCGGCGAGGAACGAGACGGCGATCAGGGAGCCCAGCCGTCGGCGGACTCGGTGGTGCGGTCGTTGCTGCATGCATCCTCCCAGGCTCCCCGCGGGGAGCACGTGACGGTGGTGTCGACGGGCGGTACGCGAAGAGGTGGACCACGCTGACGAGCGCGACGCACACCATAGGAGGACTTTGTGGAGGACGTCCATGACTTCGTCATCGATGAGTACAAACTCCGTTGGTCCCAGGGCGAAGTGGATCCTCCGTCCGCCGTCTTCCTCCTCTTGTCGGCAAAGATGACCGGCCGTCACATCGGCGTGGCACTGTGTCGCGCACCGTTGACGGAAGGCACCATGAAGTGAGGGCCGAATGCTTGTTTCTGTTTGTAAAGGCACCTTAGTGAGCAACTATTGACACGGCTCTCCGTCGCGGCCAGAGTCGTCCCCGCCACCTGCCGAACACGGACCGAGGAGCGAAACCGCCATGCCTGAAACTCCCGCTGTCTCACGCCGGTTGCTGCTCGGAGGCGCGCTGGCCACCACGGGTGCGCTCGCTGCCGGCGCCGCGTCCGCCGCGAACGCGGCCGGCCCGCCCACCGCGGTCGTGCCGTCCGCCTCCCCGCGCCGCCGGCCCGGCCAGCGGTCCATCGCCGGCGTGCCCTTCGACGCGTACCGCACGGTCCGGGTGGGCGTCATCGGTCTGGGCAACCGGGGCGGCGGCATGACGGAGGGCTGGTCCGTCGTCCCCGGCTGCACGGTCACCGCCGTCTGCGACATCCGGGCCGACCGCGCCAAGCGCACCGCCGACCGGCTGGTCGCCCAGGGGAAGCCGCGTCCCGCCGAGTACGGCGGCTCGGACACGGCGTTCGAGCAGATGCTGAAGCGCGACGACATCGACCTCGTGTACATCGCCACGCCCTGGGAATTCCACTACCGGCAGGGCAGGGCGGCGCTGCTCGCGGGGAAGCACGCCATCGTCGAACTGCCGATCGCCACCGGCCTCGACGAGCTGTGGGACCTCGTCGACACCTCCGAGCGTGCACGCCGGCATCTGATGCTGGCGGAGAACTGCTCCTACGGGCGCAACGAGCTCGCCATGCTCAAGATGGCGCACGAGGGCCTCTTCGGCGAGGTCACCAACGGGCACGGCGGCTATCTCCACGACCTGCGCGCCCTGCTGTTCTCGGACACCTACTACACGGACGCCTGGCGCCGGCTCTGGCACACCCGCAGCACCGCGTCCTTCTACCCCATGCACGGCCTCGCGCCCGTCGCCGCCGCGATGGACATCAACCGCGGCGACCGGATGACGGTGCTCCGCGCCACCGCCACCGAGCCCAAGGGCCTCGCCGACTACCGCGAGCGCTTCGTGCCGAAGTCCCACCCGTCGTGGAAGGAGACCTACGTCAACGGCGACCTGGTCACCTGTCTCATCGACACGGCCAAGGGACGGGTCATCCGCGCCGAGCACGACGTGAGCTCGCCGCGGCCCTACAGCCGTATCAACAGCCTCGCCGGCAGCCGGGGCATCTTCGAGGACTACGCGGGCACCTCCACGACCGGCGGGCGCATCTACGTCGAGCCGGACCACGGCGGCCACGCCTGGCGGGACTTCGACACCTACCGCAAGGAGTTCGACCACTGGCTGTGGAAGAAGATCGGTGACGACGCCGCCAACAACGGCGGCCACGGCGGCATGGACTACGTCCTGCAGTGGCGCACCGTCCAGCTGATGCGCGCCGGGCTCGTCCCCGACATCGACGTCTACGACTCCGCCGCCTGGTGCTCGCCCGTCCCGCTCAGCGTGACGTCGCTCGCGGCGGGCGGCCGGCCGGTCGAGATCCCGGACTTCACCCGCGGGTCCTGGGTCAATCTCCGCCTCGGCCTGGACTCGCGCGAGACCGAGATGCCCCCGGTCGCCTGACCGGTCCCGTACGCGCCACAAGGAGACGGACCATGAGAAGAACAGGATTCGCAACCACACTCAGAGCCGTGGCCGCGGCAGGGGCGCTGCTGCTCGTCCCCGCTCCGGCGGTCGCGGCCGACGCACGGCCCGCCGCCGCGGGCACGGAGGTCACGATATCCCCGGTCGACCTCCAGGGACCGGCGATATCCGCCGTCAAGGTCACCGTGAAGAACACCGCGCCCGAGCGGCTGCGCTCGCTGAAGGTGTCGTTCGCCGGGCCCGTGGGGTGGGCGGTGCAGCCGGGTGAGCGCAGTGTCGACGGCTCGCTGGCGCAGGGGCAGTCCGCGCAGGCGGAGTTCCGGATACAGGTGCCGGAGCCGCGGGCGGGATTCAGGATCCGCACGTTCACCGCGACCGCCACCTACCGCGGCGGTGACGGTGCCGGGTCCGCGACGGGGACCCGTACCCAGCGCACCGGGGAGCCGGTCGCGAACATCGTGGCCGCCTACAACGCCGTCGCGATCACCGACGAGAGCAACACGGCACCGGGCAACTACGACGGCGAGGGCAACAGCTTCTCCGCACAGAAGCTCGCCGACGCCGGGCTGACCCGCGGCGCGGAGGTCACCGCGCTGGGCGCGAAGCTGCGCTGGCCCGACGTGCCGAGCGGCACCAAGGACAACGTGTCGAGCGCGGGCCAGGCCGTCGCCCTCGCGGGCAAGGGGTCCAAGCTGGTCTTCCTCGGCTCCGGCGTGGGCAGCGGGGCGACGGGCAGCGCCACCGTCTTCTACGAGGACGGCACCTCCACCAGCGGCTCGTTCGGCTTCCCGAACTGGTCCTTCGACCCGCCGAACGCCCATGGCGCGACGCTGGTCGCGTCGAGCAACGGGCGCAACAGGCCGAGCGGTTACGGGAACGCGGGGATCGCCTACCGCATCTTCGCCCACTCGATTCCGCTGGACCCGGCGAAGGAGGTCGAGTTCGTGGTCATGCCCGCCAACGCCAACGTCCATGTCTTCGACATGGCGGTCGCTCCCTGATCCCAGCGCTACGACAGGTCCCGGTCCGTGGCCGGGCCGTCCGGAGCTCCGGACGGCCCGGCCACGATTCTCTTCTCGCTGCTTGGAAATGCTCAATACCGTCGCTGAAAGAGCAGTTTCGAGCACTATGCTGGGCCCCTGGTCCAGACAGCCCTTCGTAGGGAGTACCCACGCATGTCCCGCACCGCCGCCTCCTCGTCCCCCTCCTCCGACGCCTCCCCGGCCCCCTCCGCCGGGCCCTCGTCGCACACGTCGGCGGAGATCGCCTCGCAGCCCGCGTGCTGGCGCCGGGCAGCGGCACTGGCCCCCGCCGCCGCGGACGCCCTGCCCCGCACCGGCGAACGCGTCGCCGTCGTCGGCTGCGGCACCTCCTGGTTCATCGCCCAGGCATACGCCTCACTCCGCGAGGAGGGCGGCGGCGGCGAGACCGACGCCTTCGCCGCCTCCGCCTTCCCCCGCGGGCGCGCCTACGACCGCGTCGTCGCCATCACCCGCTCCGGCACCACCACCGAAGTCCTCGACCTGCTCGGCCTGCTGGGCGGCACCGTCCCCACCACCGTCCTCACCGCCGACGCCGACACCCCCGCCCCCGGCGCCGCCGACCACACCGTCCTGCTCGACTTCGCCGACGAACACTCCGTCGTCCAGACCCGCTTCGCCACCACCGCCCTCGCCCTCCTGCGCGCCCACCTCGAACACCAGGGCACCCGCCCCGCCGGCCTGCCCACCGTCACCGAGGCCGCCGGCCACGCCGAGGCCACCCTCGCCCAGCCGCTCGACCACGCCCTCACCGCGGCGGGCCAGTTCACCTTCCTCGGCACCGGCTGGACCTACGGCCTCGCCCAGGAGGCCGCCCTCAAGATGCGCGAGGCCGCCGGCGCCTGGACGGAGGCCTACCCCGCCATGGAGTACCGCCACGGACCCATCAGCATCGCCCAGCCCGGCCGCGCCGTCTGGGCCCTCGGCGCCCTCCCCGAGGGCCTCGCCGACGACATCACCCGCACGGGCGCCACCCTCACCACCCACGCGCCCGCCACCGACCCCCTCGCCGACCTCGTCCGCGCCCAGCGCCTCGCGGTCCACGTCGCCGAGGCGGCCGGGCACAACCCCGACACGCCCCGCAACCTCACCCGGTCCGTCGTCCTCACCGCACCCGGCAACTGAGGCCCGCCCGGGGAGCGGTGAGCACACGGCAAGCGGTTGCCGTGTTCACGCAACCCACGGCAGCCGGTCACACGGGGGGCGGCCACGGGACACCCGCCCCCACGAGGGTTCTGGCGGTTCGCATCCCGAAACGCCCAGGAGGACTCCGTGGCCGTACGTCCCGTCTCCCGCAGAAAGATGCTCGGACTCGGCGGCGCGGGTGCCGCCGCGCTGATGCTCGGCACGGGGGAGTGGAGCTCGGGCTCGGCCCACGCCGCGCCGGCCATGCCGTCCGACCCGTTCTCCCTGGGCGTCGCCTCCGGCGAACCCCGCTGGGACGGCGTGGTGCTGTGGACACGCCTCGCACCGGACCCCTTCGCCGAGGACGGCAGGGGCGGCATGCCGGACGTCCCGGTGCGCGTCGCGTACGAGGTGGCGTCCGACGAGCGGTTCAGCCGCGTCGTACGCCGCGGCAGCGTCGTCGCCACGCCCGAACTCGCCCACTCCGTGCACCCGGAGATCCACGGACTCGCCCCCGACCGCGTCTACTGGTTCCGCTTCCGCGCGGGCGGCCACCTCTCGCCCGTCGGCCGCACCCGCACCACCCCCGCGCCCGGGACGATGCCGCGCGACCTGCGCTTCGCCTTCGCCTCCTGCCAGGCGTGGCAGGACGGCTTCTACACCGCCTACGACCACCTCGCAGACGAGGACCTCGACCTGGTGGTGCACCTCGGCGACTACCTCTACGAGTACGGCGTCAAGACCAACAAGCGCGGGGTCGCCACCGACACGAAGTTCCACACCGAGACCACCACACTCGCCCGCTACCGCCTCCAGTACGGCCTCTACAAGTCCGAGGCCCCGCTCCAGCGCGCGCACGCCAACTTCCCCTGGATCATGACGTTCGACGACCACGAGGTGGAGAACAACTGGGCCGACGGCATCCCGGAGAACGGCCAGGACCCGGAGCCCTTCCCGGCGCGCCGGGCGGCCGCCTTCCAGGCCCTGTACGAGCACGCGCCGCTGCGCCGCGCCCAGCTGCCCCAGGGGCCGGACGTGCAGATGTACCGCCGCCTCCCCTACGGCAGGCTCGCCGACTTCACCATGCTCGACACCCGCCAGTACCGCGACGACCAGCCCTGCGGCGACGGGGTGTCGGCCGACTGCGCCGACCGCTTCGCACCCGGCCGCACCCTGCTCGGCGCCGAGCAGCGCGACTGGGTGCTCCGCGGCTTCCGGCGGTCCCCGGCACGCTGGCACGTGCTCGGCAACCAGGCACCGATGGGCCAGACCGACCACGACCCCGGCCCGGGCACCACGGTCTGGATGGACCCGTGGGACGGCTACGTCGCCGAACGCAACCGGCTGCTCGCCGAGGCCGACGCCACCGGTGTGCGCAACCTCGTCGTCATCACCGGCGACCGCCACCAGAACTACGCCTGGGACCTCAAGCGCGACTACACCGACCCCGCATCGCGCACCGTCGGCGCCGAGTTCGTCGGCACCTCGGTCACCAGCGGCGGCGACGGCGCCGACATGACGGCCCAGGGCGAGACCTTCCTGGCCGCGAACCCGCACATGAAGTTCTTCAACGGCCAGCGGGGCTACGTGCGGGTCCACGCCGACCGCGAGCGCTGGCGCAGCGACTTCCGGGTCGTCCCGTACGTCACCCGCCCCGGCGCCCCCGTGAGCACCAGGGCGAGCGCGGTCGTCGAGGACGGCCGCCCGGGCGTACAGATCTGACGCCCGCCGGTGAGCCCGGCGCCCCGGAACACCGGGGCGCCGGGCCGCGACCGGCTCAGCCGCCGAGCGCCGCCGACACCACCGCCCGTGCCTCCTCCTGAACCCGCGTCAGATGGTCCGGGCCGAGGAACGACTCCGCGTACACCTTGTACACGTCCTCCGTGCCCGAGGGCCGCGCGGCGAACCAGGCGTTCTCCGTGGTCACCTTGATCCCGCCGATCGCCGCGCCGTTGCCCGGCGCCTCGGTCAGGACGGCGGTGACGGGCTCCCCGGCCAGTGAGTCGGCCGTCACCTGCTCCGGCGAGAGCCGCCCCAGCACGGCCTTCTCCTCACGGGTGGCCGGGGCGTCGACCCGCGCGTACGCGGGCTCGCCGAACCGGGCCGTCAGATCGCGGTAGTGCTCGCTGGGCGTCCGCCCGGTCACCGCGAGCATCTCCGAGGCCAGCAGCGCGAGCACGATGCCGTCCTTGTCGGTGGTCCACACCGAGCCGTCGCGCCGCAGGAAGGACGCCCCGGCCGACTCCTCGCCGCCGAAGCCGATCGTCCCGTCGAACAGGCCCTCGACGAACCACTTGAACCCGACCGGCACCTCCACCAGCTTCCGGCCGGCGTCCGCGGCCACCCGGTCGATCATCGACGACGACACCAGCGTCTTGCCGACCCCGGCCGACGACGGCCACCGGTCCCGGTGCCGGAACAGGTAGCCGATGGCGGTGGCCAGGTAGTGGTTGGGGTTCATCAGCCCGCCGTCGGGCGTGACGATGCCGTGCCGGTCGGCGTCCGCGTCGTTCCCCGTCGTGATCGCGAACCGGTCGCGCCCCTCGATCAACGAGGCCATGGCGTACGGCGACGAGCAGTCCATGCGGATCTTCCCGTCCCAGTCCAGCGTCATGAAACGCCAGGTCGGGTCGGTGAGCGGATTGACCACCGTGAGGTCGAGCCGGTGCTCCTCGGCGATCCGCTCCCAGTAGGCCACCGACGCACCGCCGAGCGGGTCCGCGCCGACCCGCAGGCCCGCGGCCCGCACCGCGTCCAGATCGAGCACCGAGGGCAGGTCGCGCACGTACGAGCCGAGGAAGTCGTACCGCCCGGTGGTGGCCGCCGCCAGCGCGCGCGCGTACGGGACGCGCCGGACGTCCTTCAGGCCCGCGGCGACGATCTCGTTCGCCCGGTCCTGGATCCAGCCCGTCGCGTCCGAGCCCGCCGGACCGCCGCTGGGCGGGTTGTACTTGAAACCGCCGTCGGCCGGCGGGTTGTGGGACGGCGTCACCACCACCCCGTCCGCGCGCCCTCCCGACGCCCCGCGGTTGTGCGCGAGCACGGCGTGCGACACCGCGGGCGTCGGCGTGTACCCGTCGGCCGAGTCGATCAGCAGCGTGACACCGTTGGCCGCGAACACCTCCGCCGCCGTCACCCTCGCCGGCTCCGACAGCGCATGGGTGTCGGCCCCGAGGAACAGCGGCCCGTCGACGCCCTGGAGCGCCCGGTACTCGCAGATGGCCTGGCTCGTCGCCGCGATGTGGTCCTCGTTGAACGCCCCCGCCAGGGACGACCCGCGGTGCCCCGACGTACCGAAGGCCACCCGCTGGCCCGGGTCGTCCGGATCCGGGTGCAGGGCGTAGTACGCGGTGACCAGCCGGGCCACGTCGACGAGATCCTCCGGCCGGGCCGGCCGTCCGGCATGCTCGTTCGGCATCCGTCCACTCCTTAGCGTCGGTTGCTGGGTGTGCTCACACAAGTGTCGTAGGGTCATGATCGCCCCTCGGACCCGCCTGCCGGGGCCGTCCTGCCGTTCCGGCACGCCCGTCGCGCCACCTGGCGTACGGGACCCGCGGCGGCGGGCCGCCACCGGCGTGCCGGGCCCGTCGTCAGCGCGGCGGCCGCGCGGATGCCGCCGCAGGATCCCCGAGAGTGCGAGGCAGACATGCGAGCCATCACGGCCCCCCGGTACGGCGGACCCGAGGTCCTGGCCTACGGCGAGACGGACGACCCCAAGGTGGCTCCGGACTGCGTCCTGGTCCGGGTGAGGGCCGCCGGGGTGAACCCGGTCGACTGGAAGATCGTCGCCGGCGGTCTGGACCCGATCATGAACGTCCACTTCCCGCTGGTACCCGGCTGGGACGCGGCCGGCGTCGTCGAGGCCGTCGGGCTGGACGCCACGGAGTTCGCCGTCGGCGACGAGGTGTACGGATACGTCCGCAAGGACGAGGTGCAGCACGGCACCTACGCCGAACTGGTCTCCGCCCCCGTCCGCACCCTGGCCCGCAAGCCGCGCTCGCTGACCTGGCAGCAGGCGGCCGGGGTGCCGCTCGCCGGACTCACCGCCTGGCAGTCCCTGGAGCGCATCGGCGTCACCGGGGAGGACACCGTGCTGGTGCACGCCGCGGCCGGCGGCGTCGGCTCGTTCGCCGTCCAGATCGCCGTCGCCCGCGGCGCGCGCGTCATCGGCACCGCCGGCGAGCACAACCACGGCTTCCTGCGCGAGCTGGGCGCCGAACCCGTCGCCTACGGGGACGGGCTCGCCGAGCGGGTGCGGGAGATCGCCCCCGACGGGATCACGGCCGCCGTCGACTACGTGGGCCAGGGCGAGGTCGCGGTGTCCCAGGAACTCCTGCGCGACACCTCCCGCGTCGCCTCCATCGCCGACCCGTCGGTCACCGGGCGCGGCGGCCACCACGTCTGGGTCCGCCCCAGCGGCAGCGACCTCGCCGAACTCGGCCGCCTCGCCGACGAGGGCCGCCTCACGGTGCACATCGACCGGGCTCTGCCGCTGGCCGAGGCCGCCGAGGCGTTCCGCCTCAGCGCCACCGGACGGACCAGGGGCAAGATCGTCCTCGACGTCGGCTGATCCGGCCCGTTCGGAGGCGTGAGGTCCGGTGGCGGAACTTCACGGCGGGCCGAAGACGTTGGCAGGGTGGTGCGCGACGACGCGTGACCGACCGTTTACGACACGGCAGAAGCCGAGGTGGCACGAGTGGCGATGTGGGATCGGATCAAGGACCAGGCGACCAGGGGTCTCCAGCAGGCCCAGGGGACGCGCGGCGGCACGGGCGGACACGCACAGCCCGGCGCACAGCCCGGCGCGCGGTCCGGCGGCGGCTCCAAGGCCCAGCTCGTGAGCGCGCTGAAGACACAGCTCACGTCCCTCAAGACCGAACTGAAGAGCGGGGCCTACCGGGACGCCAGCATGGCCATGTGCGCCCTGGTGGCCGCGGCCGACGGGCGCGTCGACCCGGCGGAGCGCCAGCACGTCGAACAGCTCATCCTCACCAACGACGTCCTCCAGAACTTCCCCGCCGACCAGCTGCGCCAGCGGTTCAACAAGCACGTCGACCAGCTCTCCGCCAACTTCGTCATCGGCAAGGCGGCGGTGCTCCAGGAGGTCGCCAAGGCCGCGAAGAAGCCCGCCGAGGCGCGCGCCGTCATCCAGACCGGCATCGTCGTCGCGGGCGCCGACGGCTTCATCGAACCGGCGGAGGAGCAGATCATCCGGGAGGCCTGCACCGCGCTCGGCCTGTCGTCGGCGGAGTTCGGCATCTGATCCCGGAGGGCCTCGGAGCGGAGCTCCGGCGCCTCTCCGGCCCGCCGGGGCCGGAGAGGCGATCCGGCCGGCACGGGGCGACGATGGAAGAGGGTGGTGGCAACGATGGAGTATCCCGAGAGCTACGAACTCGTCTTCCAGTCGTCGGCGGTGGCCGATGACGCCGTCGTCGTGCGCCGCACCGAGCGTGCGGGGCCGGGCGGGTGCCCGGTCTACGAGGACGACACCGGCATCGTGCGTGCCGAGATCAGCGAGCACGGCGACGTCCGCATGCTCGCGAGCGGTGGGCACCAGGCCCACCCCTTCCCGGTGACGGCGCGCACGCCGGTCTGAGGCGTGCCGCGGAAGGTGGCGCCCGCCCGGGTGGGGCGGGGCCGGCCCGCACGGCGCCGACCGTACGGCTGAGGCCGTGCGGGTGCGTGCCGGCTCGAACCGCCTGGGACGCAGGCCCGTGCCGCGCCGTCCGCGGCCCACGGCGGGCCTGACGGGCGACGATCGCCGGGGCCGGTCCGTCCCGTCTCCATACCCCCTGTGGCCGTCGCGCTGCCGCGCACACGGGCCCGTGCCCGTCCCCTGCCGTCCTCACCCCGCCCACACCTCCGCGCCGTGCACCCTCCCACGACTGCGCCCACCCGGCGTCCGCGCGACGACGCTCACCCGGACGGCCCCGCACAGCGGGCCGCTCGGTGACGAAGCCGTTGAAGCTGGGACGGACTCGGTGCGTCGCAGCCGCGGCGGCCGTCGTGGAGGGACGCGCGTATGAGTGCGATGGACATGCCCGCCGAAGGCGGTTCCCAAAGACAGTCGGCCCACGCCGCCCGAGCGGCCGTGCGCCCCGCTGTCCCCCTGATCTCGTGGCTCACCCTCGCCCTGATGACCACGGCCTCCGTGGCGAGCCTGCGGGCGGCGCCCACGATGGCCGTCTACGGTCTGGCCTGCATCTTCCTGTACCTGGTCCCGGCGGTGGTGTTCCTGCTCCCCACCGCGCTGGTCTCGGCGGAACTCGCCTCGGGCTGGTCGGGCGGCGTGTACCGCTGGGTCAGCGAGGGACTCTCGAAACCACTCGGCTTCCTCGCCGTGTGGTGCCAGTTCGCCATGACGATCTTCTACTACCCCAGTCTGCTGGCGTTCGTCGCGAGCACGATCGCCTACGTGATCGACCCGTCCCTGGCGTCCAGCGGCCTCTACACGGCCATCGTGATCATGGTCCTGTACTGGACCGGGGTCTGGGTGTCCTCGCGCGGGACGAAGGCGCTCGCCGGCCTCTCCTCCTGGGGACTGATCATCGGCACGCTGGTACCGGGCACCCTGCTGGTCGTCCTCGGCATGGTCTTCCTCGGCCAGGGCAACGCGTCCGCCGCGCCCATGACGGCGAGCCACCTGCTGCCGCAGTGGGCCGGCCTGGCCAGCCTGGTGCTGATCGTGAACAACTTCCTCTCCTACTCGGGGATGGAGATGAACGCGGTCCACGTCAATCTGCTCAGGAATCCCGCGAAGGACTACCCGAAGTCGATGTTCCTGGCCATGGGCCTGGTGCTGCTGATCTTCATTCTTCCGGCCCTCGCGATCAGCTGGGTGGTGCCCGCTGACCAGACCAGCCTCACCGCGGGCGTGATGCAGGCGTTCGACGCCTTCTTCTCGCACTTCCACATCGGCTGGATGACGCCCATCGCCGCCGTGATGCTGGTGTCCGCCGCGCTCGGCGGCATGCTGACCTGGCTGGCCGGCCCGTCCAAGGGCCTGCTCCAGATCTCCCGGGCCGAGGGCTATCTGCCGCCCTTCCTCCAGCAGCTCAACAAGCACGGCGTCCAGCAGAACATCCTGGTCACGCAGGGCGTCGTGACGACCGTCATCGCCCTCGGCTACGCGTTCATCCCGAACGTCTCCAGCGTCTACTGGATCTTCTCGACGATCACCACGCAGGTGTACCTGATCGTCTACCTGCTGATGTTCGTCGCGGCGATGCGGCTGCGGAAGCTCCGGCCCGACCACCCGCGCGGCTACCGCGCGCCGCTGCTCCCGGTGCTGTGCTCGGTCGGCCTGCTCGCCTCCCTCGCCGCCCTGGCCATCGGCTTCGTGCCGCCCTCCCAGTTCGGTGGCGGCAGCATCTGGTCCTACATCGCGATCGTCGGCGGCGGTCTCGTCACCCTCGGTCTGCTCATCCCCTTCGCGTTCCTGAAGTTCCGCAAACCGGGGTGGCGCACGGCGGCCGCCGACGCCGCGGAGACGGAGGACGGCGCATGAGCTCCACGCGTTTCGCCTCGGAGCACAAGTGGCTCTACGTCGGTGCGATCGTGCTCCTGGTGGCCCTCGCCGTGGTGGGCGTCATCCGCTACGAGCGGGTGGTGTCCGACAACGAGGCCGCCGAGAAGGCCAACCGGCTCGCGGACGCCGCCGAGGACGCCGGATACCCGCGCCCGAACACGGCCACCATCGAGCGCGCCCTCGGCAACGACGGCGGCTTCGTCTGCGACGACCCGGCAGGCGCCCTCAAGTCGGCGCTGTGGAAGATCAACATGTCCAACGGCGCCGCGTTCGTCGGTCAGCGCCCGGTCATCGCCGACTCCCAGGTGGTGCGCGCCGAGGCCAAGGTCCTGGAGATCTACTGCCCCGACGAACTCGAACGCATCCAGGACCGGCTCGACGACCTCGACCTCGACGACACGGTACGGCGGTGACCATGAACGACAGCGAACTCGCCGGCCGCGTGACGGCCGCGATGCCCCAGGCCCTGCGCGACCTCGCTGAACTCGTGGCCATCCCCTCGGTCGCCGACCCCCGCCAGTACCCGCCCGAGGAGTGCCGCCGAGCCGCCCGATGGGTCGCCGACGCCTTCGGCGCCGCCGGCCTCACCGACGTGACGCAGGTGGAGACCTCCGACGGCAGCACCGCGGTGCTCGGGCACCGGCCGCCGCCGCCCGGCGCGCCCACGGTGCTGCTCTACTGCCACTACGACGTCCAGCCACCCCTCGGCGAGGACGCCTGGCACTCACCGCCGTTCACCCTGACGGAGCGCGACGGGCGCCTGTACGGGCGCGGGGCGGCGGACTGCAAGGGCAACATCGTCATGCATCTCACCGCCCTGCGGGCACTGGGCGACGACATCCCCGTCGGACTGCGGTTCGTCGCCGAGGGCTCGGAGGAACAGGGCACCGGCGGCCTGGAACGCTACGTGGCAGACCATCCGGACCGGTTCGCGGCCGACGCGCTGCTGGTGTGCGACACCGGGAACGTGGCCGTCGGCGTGGGCACCGCCACCACCTCGCTGCGCGGCATGACCAACGTCCTCGTCACCGTCGACACCCTCGAAGGCCCCGTTCACTCCGGCATGTTCGGCGGTCCCGCCCCCGACGCCCTCGGCGCGCTCGTCCAGCTCCTGTCCACCCTGCGCGACCCGCAGACCGGCGCGACCCGCGTCGAGGGCCTCGACTGCGAGGGCACCTGGGACGGCGCGGGCTACGACGAACGGCAGTTCCGCCGGGACGCCGGAGTCCTCGACGGCACCCTGCTGATGGGCACGGGCTCGGTCGCCGACCGGCTGTGGGCGCGTCCGGCGGTGACGGTCCTCGGCATCGACTGCCCGCGGGTGGTCGGCTCCTCCGCCTCGGTCCCCGCCACGGCGCGCGCCCGCATCAGCCTGCGGGTGCCACCCGGCACGGACGCCGACCTGGCCCGCCGCGCCCTGACCACCCATCTGGAGGGTGCCGCCCCCTGGGGCGCGAAGGTGCGCGTCGAGTCCGAGAGCACGGGTGCGCCCTTCCGCGCCGCCACCGACGGACCCGCCTACGCCACGCTCGGCGCCGCCATGCGGGAGGTCTACGGCAGGCCGATGGAGTTCCTCGGACAGGGCGGGTCCATCCCCCTGTGCAACGTCCTCGCCGAGACGTATCCGGACGCGGAGATCGTGCTGATGGGCGTCGAGGAGCCCCGCTGTCTGATCCACGCGCCGAACGAGAGCGTCGACCCCGCCGAGATCCGCGACATGGCCCATGTCGAGGCGCTCTTCCTGCGGCGCTACGCCGCGGCGTTCGGTTCCTGAAGGCCGGTCCCCGCCCCAGCGGCACCCCCCTCGACTCCGTGCCGTGCGCGGCGGATCCTGGAGGGAGGGGGCCGGCTCCGAGCCGCGCGGAGGGTGCGCGATGACAACGACACGGGAGTGGAAGGTCGACCTCGTCCTCACCGAGGACGACGGCACGACCAGGGCCTGCGCGAAGCTGGCCACCGACGACGGCACGATCACCGGCTACGGCACCGCCCACTGCAGTCCGCAGGACGTGGACGTGCCCCGGATCGGCGACGAGCTGGCCGCCGCGCGGGCGATGCGGAGCGTCGCACGGCAGCTGATGCGGGAGGCCGACAGCGATCTGGAGGCGGTGGGCGCCGGGCCCGGCGGCGCTCCCGGACCGGGGTACGGCTGGCCCTACACCGCACCCTGACTGCCAGGGCGCCCGGGGCCCGGGGGTCGGGGCGCCCCGGGCACCAGGTCAGGCCGCCCCGGGCGCCCTGGCAGTCAGGGTGCGGTGTAGGGCCAGCCGTACCCCGGTCCGGGAGCGCCGCCGGGCCCGGCGCCCACCGCCTCCAGATCGCTGTCGGCCTCCCGCATCAGCTGCCGTGCGACGCTCCGCATCGCCCGCGCGGCGGCCAGCTCGTCGCCGATCCGGGGCACGTCCACGTCCTGCGGACTGCAGTGGGCGGTGCCGTAGCC
>NZ_RDBP01000013.1:122036-152783 GCF_008042045.1 Streptomyces sp. T39 | reverse complement strand
GCCAGTGGGCGGTCCGGGCCCGCAGGGCCGCGAGGAAGGCGAGTTCCTCCTCGTCGAAGTCCCAGGGCTCCTCGCCGTACTCCGCCGGGTCCTCGACCTCGAACCAGCTGTTCTCATCCATGCCGAAACTCCGTTTGTTCAGGGTGTGCTCCTCTCCCGGGAGGCCCGTGAGGGCCTCGCCGCCGGGCAGTGTCCGAGCCCCATGGCAGATTGCAGGGTGTGACAACCGATACGAACACCCCGCTGTCCGGACTGGACGCGATCGACTGGTCCGCCCTGGAGCATGCCTACGGCGCGGCCGGCGACGTCCCCGGCCAGTTGCGCGCCCTGTGCGGGCAGGATCCGGCCGAGCGGCGAAGAGCACTGCACGATCTGTACGGCAACATCTTCCACCAGGGCAGCCGGTACGAGGCGTCGGCCGCGGCCGTGCCGTTCCTGTCCCGGATCGCCCGGCACGCCGTGCTGCCCGACCGTGCCGAGGTGGTCGGGCTGCTGGCCGCACTCGCCGTCGGCTACGACGAGGCGCATCTGCCCGGTGGGGTGAACGTTTCCGGCCGGCGGCGCGAGGTGGCCGACTTCCGCGCGAAGGGTGAGGCCGGCGTACGCGCCGAGTACGACGCCTGGGTCCGTGAGGCCGCCGACGACGGCGAACGCCGGGTGCGGGAGATGCACCGCGCGGTGCTCGACTTCGCACGCGATCTCCGCCACCTCGAGGACGAGCTCGCGACCTACGACGCGGTACGCGCCGAGGTCCCCGCCCTGCTGTCGCTGCTGGAGGACGCCGAGCCGGACGTCCGCACCGCTGCCGCCCATGCGGTGGCCTGGTTCCCCGAAGAGGCCGCGGGGACGGTGCCGCACCTCCTTCGTCTGCTGGAGCGGGAGACGGAGCCGGCGGTGACCGCGACGGCGCTCGTGGCCGCGGGCCTGCTGGGCGACGGGACGATCGTCCCGGTCCTGCGTCCGTTCCTCGGGCACGAGCGTCCCTCCGCCGTCCGCTGGGCGGCGGCGACCGCGATCACCGAGGCGGGCTGCCCGGCGCAGGACGCGGACGCCTGTGTGGCCGTCCTCGCCACCCTGTGTGCCGACGAGGACGAGCCGTCCGATCACGGGATCCCCTTCCACGAAGGGGACCTGCGCGGATACGCGGCGGCCTCCCTCACCGTCCTGGGCGAACGGCACCCGGGCGAGGCGCTGGAGGCCGTGACGTCCGGCCTCTCCCGGACGAGCGGCATCGCCGCCTTCGCCGTCACCTCGGCCGCTCTCCGCCTGGCCTTCGGCGACGGACGCCCGGCCTCGCTGCCCGCGTACACGGACCTGACGCCGGCCCAGCAGCGCCTGATGCGGACGCTGGCGTCGCTGGACGACGACACCTGGATGTGGGGCAACTTCCTGGAGATCCTGCGCTCGTGGGGCGTGCCCGCCGGCCGGGAGGCGATGCGGGCCTACACCGGGACCACCGGGGGGCAGGACGGCTGACGCGGCGGCCGGCGCCCGCCGGAACGCCTGTGGCTCTCCGCCGGAGAGGGTCCTCGCGGCCGGCTCAGGCGGCCGCAGGCGTCCTGATGCCTGCGGGAGCGTCACGGCCCGACCCCTCGGTCCGGGGAGGACCCGTACCCGCGGTCAGCCTTCGAGGATGCAGAAGGGATGCCCGGCCGGATCGGTGAGGACCCGCCACCTCCGCTCGTCGGGCTGGGCATCCGGCCTGCCCGCTCCCAGTTCCACGAGCCGGGCCTCGGCCTCGTCCAGCTCGCCGCCGACCGTGAAGCAGAGGTGCAGCTGCTGGGGGACGGCCGGTGACGGCCAAGTCGGAGGCCGGTGGTCGTCGACTCGCTGGAAGCCGATGGACAGTCCGTCCTCGCGGGTGAGGGCCGCGAAGCCCGCGTCGGACTCCGGGTGCAGTTCCAGGCCGGTGGCCTGCCGGTAGAACGCCGCCAGGGCGAGCGGATCGGGGCAGTCGAGCGTGATCGCGCTCAACGTCATCTGCAGGGGCATGACGGCGACTCCGGGCCGGTCGGCGGACGTCTGTCCGGGCAATCCTAGAGGCCGGCGACGACGCCGGAGGCAGCACGAGGGGGCACGGCTTCCGGACGTCGCGGCGGTTCGGGGGTGTCCGGCAACGGCGCGCGCCCGGTGCGGAGTTGCCGGGGACGGCCCCCGGCGGGTACCCCCGCCCCGTACGATGCGGGCAGGGACGGCAGCGGGGGCGTGGCCCCGGACGGGCGGGGGTACGGCGTGGACTACCGGCAGGTGTTCTCCGACGAGGCGGTCCGCCAGGAATTCCTCGACCGGTACGACGAGATCGCGGGCGCCGCCGCGGCGTCGTCCGGCTTCGAGAACATCGGCCCCCGGCCCGGGGTGGACGAGGCGGCCGACGCCGTACGGCGCATGACCGAGGGCACCTGGGTCCCGGACGACTCCGGTCTGGAGGCGATCGTCGAGCGCTTCGCCCGCCCCGTGCACCTGGTGCAGCGCTCCTCGTTCGTGCTCCCCGCGGACGGCCACCCCACCAGCCGTGAGGTGACGGCCAGACTGGAGCGCGCACGTCCGCGGCTGGAGGCGGCGATCCCCGGGGTGGGCCGCGTCGACCTGCGCAACCACCGCCACGCGTGGGTGGGCACGGGCTGGATGGTGGCACCGGGCCTGGTGGTCACCAACCGCCATGTGGCCCAGGAGTTCGCGCGCCCCGAGGGCAGCGGATTCGTCTTCGCCCGTCCGCAGTTCAAGCCCGTACGGGCGGCCCTGGACTGGTACCACGAGTACCGCAGGCCCGAGGAGTCCCGCTTCGCGGTGCGCGAGGTGGTGTGGATCGAACCGGAGCCCGGCCCGGACGTCGCCCTGCTGCGCATCGCCGGGTCGGGCGAGGACGGCGAACGGCCGCCGTCCGTCATCGCGCTGGAGACCGCCTCGCGGGCGCGCGGCGGGGACGTCGGGCGCTGGGTCGCCGTCATCGGCTACCCGGCGCAGGACAGCCGGGCCCGGGGAAGCGACCAGCAACGCATCTTCGACGGGGTGTACGACGTCAAGCGGCTCTCCGGCGGCCGCATCACCGCGGTGGAGGGCGAGGGCGTCGTCCACCACGACGCGACCACTCTCGGCGGCAACTCCGGGTCCGCCGTGATCGACCTGGAGACCGGCCGGGCCGCCGCGCTGCACTTCGGGTATCTCGACGGGGGCCACAACGCGGCCGTCCACGCCTCGGTCCTGGCACGCATCGTGCGGCTCCATGGCCGCTGACGGCCTGCCGCCCGGCCACGGGCCGGAAGGGATCACCCGTCCCCCGGCCGGGTTCGTGCCGACCGGCGAGCTGCTGCAGGTCGCGCTCGACGCCCGCCACCGGGTGGCCGTGATCGAGCTGTCGGGGCGACCGGCCGGGACCGGATTCCTGGTGGCGCCCGATGTGCTCCTCACCGCCTCCCACGTCGTGGGCACGGTGACGGCCGGCCGGCTCGACGGGGTCCGCGCCCGCTTCGACTTCGTCCCGGCGGCGGGCAGGAGCGCGCACGAGACCGGGATGCTGGTCGACGTGCCGGAGCTGCTGTGCGGCAGCGGGCCGGCCGACGGGGAGTCGGGCGGCGCTGTGTCGCCGGTGTGGGACGCGCCGACGGACCGGCTCGACTTCGTCCTGCTGCGTCTGACGGGCCGGGTTCCGGACCCGGCGGGCTCGGCCCGGGGCCACTACACCCTCGACGAGAGCGCGTACGACCTGCGCGGCGCGTGTCCCCTGCTGATCGTCCAGCACCCGCTGGGCATGCAGCAGTCGACGTCCCACATCACCGCCCCGCCCGAACTCAGCCCGTCGGGAACACGGATGCGCTACGCGGGGGCGAACACGCTCAAGGGGTCGTCCGGTTCGCCCATCGTCGACATGCGGGGACGGCTCGTGGGGGTGCACCACTACGCGGCCGGCCCGGTCAACCAGGGCGTACCGGCGTGGGCCGTGGCCCGGGCCCTCGCGGACGGGCCGTACGCGGGACTGCTGCGGCCGGCCCCACCCGACGCGCGGCCCCGTCCGCGGCCGCCGGTCATGCTGAGCTGGGTGCCCGGGGACCGGCACTGGGCGGAGATGGTGCACGGGGTGCTCAGCGCCGCCGGCCACGACGTCCTCCTGACCCCGGATCCCGCCCGCCCCGGGAGCCGGACGCTGCGCGAGCACGCGGAGGGCGGCGGGGTGGTGTTCGCCGTGGTGAGCCCGGCCTATCTGGCGGACCCCGGCGCGGCGGCGGACCGCGACCACGTCCTGCGCCTCGACCACCGCACGCCCCACCGCCGGCTCGTCCCGGTGCTGGTCGAGGGCGAACTGACCGGCACGATGGCCCTGTTGGACGCGGTCGACCTGCGCGGCGCCTCGGCACCCGGGCAGCCGCTGCTCACCGCGGCGGCCCGCCCGGCGCCGCCGCCGGCCACCCGGGACCGGCCGGCGCTCGCCTTCCGGCCGGGCGATCCGCTGCCGCGGCTGCGGCGTCTGAGCGACCGGGCCCGCAGATCCGCCGGGACGGTGTCGGGCACCGTCTTCGGCGGTGCCGAGCAGAGCCAGTTCGCGGCCGGTCTCTACGTGACCCGTGATCTGGAGGAGGTCGTCGCCGCGCGGCTCGCCCCGGGCGGCGATCCGCTGGTCGTCGCCGGGGAGCCGGGCTGCGGGAAGACGAGCCTGCTGTGGGGACTGGCGCAGCGGCTCTGCGCCAACCCGGACCACGAGGTCTTCTTCGTCAAGGCGACCTGGCTGGCGGCCGGTTCGGAACCCGCCCAGGTGGACGCGGCGGCGCTGGCGGAGGCGGTCGGCGCGGCCCGGGACCACGGCCGCGCGGTCACCCTCCTGCTCGACACGGTCGACGTCCTGGTGAACAACGACGACTCGTGGAACACCCTGGTGTCCGTCGTCGAGTCCGCCGTGCAGGCGCGGGCCGCGGTGGTGATGACCTCCCGGATCTCCGAGGCGACGGAACTGCCCTCCGGCTGGCCGCGGTTCTCCCTGCGCGACTACGCGACCGAACCGCCCGCGGGCCAGGAGCCGTCGGCCCGGAGCGAGTTCGCCCGCGCCGTGCTCGCCCACAGCGCCTTCTTCACCGCCGACCCGCTGCTCCGCGAGGACCTGGTCAGCCGCATGCTGGCGATCGTGGCACGGGACGTCTCGCTGACGCCGCTGTGCCTGCGTCCGCTGACCCTGCGGATGCTGTTCGAGATCTACACGCCCGGCCAGGTCTCCGGCGTCGTCGACACCACGGGCCTGTACGAGGCGTACTGGGACCACCGGGTGCTGCGCGACCGCCGTTCCTGGGACGGCACGGGCGAGGCCGGCGACCGCGACCGGGACCTGGGCGACACCGCGGCGGCCCTCGCCCTGGAGATGCTGCGCACCGGTCTCCCGGAGGCACGCGTGGCCGCGGTGCGGCTGCCGCCCGGGCTCACGTCGGCCCGGCTCGGGCAGGAGATCGCCCTGCTGCAGCGCCGCGGGGTCGGCCGGCTCGCGGGCGGCGTCTTCCAGTTCTTCCACCAGACGTTCTTCGAGTACGCCGCGAGCCGGGCCCTGATCGCCCGGGCCGGGGCCGGCGGCATCCGTGCGCTGATCGGCCGGGTCAGGGAGCGCGCCGACGACGACTACTTCCTGCTGGCCGTGCTGGAGCAGGCATGGCTGTGTGCCGACCGCACGCAGGAGGTCGCGCCGGCGGCCTCCGCCGAACTGGGCGCGCTGCTGTCCACGTTCGCACGGGACACCGGCAGCGGCGGCGGGCCGGCCCGTTACGGGCTGCGCCGGACGGTGCTGTCGGTCGCGGCGCAGGGCACGCTCGTGACCGGCGCGATGCGGCCGGACCTGCTGACCGTCCTGGCCGCGCCCTCGACGTCCGTCTCGGCACTGGGCCGGTTCCTGGCGCTGCTGCCCTGTCCCGGCCGGGACTTCGGGCCGCAGGACACCGCCTGCCTGACGGCGGCGGTGGGACGGCCGGACAACGCGTGGCTCGCGGTCGTCGAGGTGCTCGGCCGGCTCCTGTCCAAGGAGCCGGCCCGCGCGGTGGCGGAGCTGCGCGGGCTCGGGCTGGTGGAGCGCTCGGTCGCCGGCGAGGGGGGCGTCGGCACCCGCGGCGAACTGCCCGGCCTGCTCGTCGTGCTCCTGGTGAGGGAGCCCGGTGAGACGCTGCCGCTGGTCCGCGAGGTGGTCCGGGCGGCGCTGCGCGACGGCCGGTTCGAGTACGCGGCCGAGATCCTGGGCCGGATCGCCGCCGTCCCGGCCCACGTCGCGGCGGCCGGGACGGCCGCCGAGCGGGTGGCCTGGGCCGCCGAGGCGGTGGGGTCCGGCACCGACGTGCACTCCGCGCTGATCAAGGCGTACACGACCGTGCTCGAACCGTGGCTCCGGGCGCGCGGGCACGCCGAGCTGCTCGGGGAATTCGGCGCCGTCGCCGGGCGGTTGGCCTCCGGCGCCCCCCTGACGACGGCGGACCGGGCGCTGCTGGGCGCGGTGCTCGGCGTCGCCGGGGAGTGCTGGCCGGCCGGCGAGGACCCGGAGCCGTTCCTCGGCCTGCTCGCCCGAGTCACCCGGCAGGAGACCCTGACGGAGCTGTCGCGGGGCGGCCTCGTGCGGTTGCTGGACTCCCCGTCGTCGCTGGGGGACGCGGCACGGGCACTCGCCGCCCGGTGGCTCGCCGAGGGTCTGCCGCTGCAGGGGCGGGGCGCCTCGGACGAGCGGTCGGTACGGGCGAAGGCGGTGATGGCGGCGCTGGGGCGCACGGACCTGTCCGGCGAACGCTTCGCGGCGGTCGCGACGGCCGCCGCGGCACAGGCCGGTGACCGCGCCGGCCGGGTGTGGGAGCGGTCGGACTGCCTGCTGCCGCTGCTGGTGCGCGGCGTGGCCGCGGGCGTCCCCGCGGCCGTCGCGGTGGCGGACGCGCTGCCCGGCCGGGTCTCCCCCACGGGCAAGGACGTGACGGCCTGGGTGGACCCGCATCGCCGAGGGGGCACCGCGGCGGAGGCCGCCGCGCTCGTCGACGTCCTGCTGCGTGTGGACCGGCTGCCGCCGGCCCGGAAGGTGCTGGAGGAGGGACTGGACCTCGACGGGCCCGCGCGGGCGCGGCTCGGCAGCTCCGCTCTCGCCTCCTTCCGGGCCGCCGTGCCGCCAGACCCGTCGGACGGTCTCGCCCACGACGTGCGGGTCAGGCTGCGGTCGCTGGCCGCGATCCTGGCGATCCTCTCCCGTGCGGCCGGCGCCCCGGCGGCCGACTGGAAGGACGTGTCCGACTGGATCGGACGCCTCCCCGACCGGCAGCTGGTGGCGGAACTGATCGGCGTCGTCGGCGTCGGCCTGGAGCAGGGGGTGTATCCGGCGGCCGAGGTCGTGCCGCTGCTGCGCGGCCTGTGCGGGGCGAGCGGGCCTGCGCCCGACCCGTGGGGGGAGGACTCCCTGCGGGCCAAGCGCTGGTGCCTGTGGTGGTACGGGGAGCACGGGACCGCCGACGACGTCGGGGAAGCGGTGTCCCTGGCGTTCGCCGCACCGGCCGACGCCCGGTGCGTGAAGGCGCTCGCCGCGTACGCCCTGCCGGGGCGGCGCGGCGGGGAGTCGCTCTCCGAGGAGCGGACGGCGGAGCTGATCCTTGCGGTCGGGCGCGGCATCCGGGACTCCGCCCTCGGCGGCAGCGCGCGCAAGGACGTGGGGCAGGCGTGGCGGCGGGCGTTCTCGTCGTTCCTGCCGACGGCGGCCACCGGCACCCGGCTGCGGCTCGTCCTGGCCGCCGTGGAACTCGACGACAAGTTCGCCGCGCATCTCGTGCAGTGCCTGCCCCTGAGCCGCACCCCCGAACTGCGCGCCGCACTCCAGGAGATCAGCGCCCGGCCGACGGTGGGCCCCCGGCTCCAGGGAGTCCTCGGCGCGCTGCTCGACCGGCACCGCCGGGTCTTCTCGGACGGCGGCTGGCCGTCCGTCTTCGACGACCTGGCGGCGGCTGCGGTCTGACGCGGGGGGTGCGGGCGGGCGCGAGCGTGCGTGGCCGAAGCGGGGCGGGTGCAGCCGCCGAGGCGACCGGGACGGGGCCGGATGCGGCAGGCGGGCGGTGCGCCGGGGGCGGGCGCCGTGCGCCGCGCCGGGCGTCCCGGCCGGGTGTCGCGGTCGGCGAGGCGCGCCGCCCGGCCGTCGTTCCTGGGGCTCGCCGGCGGCCGTCCCGCCCGGGTGCGCGGCCGACGGCCGTCGCTCGCGGTGGGAGGAGTGCGTCAGGGGCGCAGGCCGGTCCGGGCGAGGGCGAGTGCGCCGAGGGCGGCGATGACGTGCCGGTCGCCCCGGCGCCAGGCGTCGGCGAGACCCCCGGGCGGGGTGGGCAGCTGGGCGAGGGCGGCCGGCGGGCCGGTGAGGGCGCGCAGGGCGAGCAGGTCGGCTCCACCCGGAGCGTCGGCGAGGCGGCGGACGATGGCGCTGCGCCGGATCCAGAGCAGGCGCGGGGGGATCCACAGCACCAGGACGAGGAGCACGGGGAAGACGATGAGGGCCGCGGTGGCCGCGTCGGCGACCTGGGTGACGCTGTCCTGGAACGATGCGCCGGCGTCGGCGAAGCCGCTGCCCGCGTCGGCGGCGGACCGGAGCGGCTGTCTCAGGACGCCGCCGATGAGCGGCAGGTCCGAGGCCGCGTCCGAGGCGTTGCCGAGTTCCTCGGCGAGACCGTCGCCGGAGCGCTCGACCTTCCGGCCCGGCTCGGCCAGCAGCATGATCGTGTCGCGGACGAGGAGGGCCGCCCACACCGTGACGGCGATCAGGGCCACGGCGAGGACGTCCCCGAGCACCTGTCGGTTCCGGCGTGCGGGAATCTGGGCGTAGAGACGCAACGGCGGGCTCCCGTTCGGGTCATGGGCGTCGAGGAGGATCGGCCGTCCCGCCGGCGACCCGGCCGGCCGGCCGGTCGGCGCAGGCAACTCTTCCACCGCGCTCCCCTGGCAGCCGTGCACGACGCGTGGGCGATCGGCCGGAACGCGAGCACGGGCGACGCCGACCGGGCCCGGACCGGCTGCAGGCGGAGCAACGGTGCCCCCGTGCGGGTGATCACCGCCGGGCTGGCCGTTGCCGCGACGGCGTCCCCCTGGTCCTCAGAGCACCGGTTCCCACCACTCCCCCACCTGACAGGAGAATTCTCATGGACGCGCTCTCCGGCATCCTCGGCATCCTCGGCGCCACCGCCAGCGAGCTGCTCGGCGGCGGTCTGCCCCTGACGTCGACGGCGTCTCCCGCCTGTTCACGAGTGACGCCGTCCGCGGCGGCAGCCGGCCGAGTACGGCCGGAAACGGCTCTGTTGAGTAGGCGCGGGGGTACCCGGGTGAGTAGCCGTACTCAGGCCCGATGATCACCGCCGGGCGAGAGTGGGCGCAGACCGAACAGCCGACAGGAGACGCCCGTGACCACCTCTCTGCCCCGTGTCCCCCGCCCCGCCGGCCGGATCCGGCGGCGCCGCCGGATCCGCACCGCGGCGGCCGCCGCGCTCGCCGGAGCCGCCGCGGCCCTCGCCCTGACCGGATGCTCCGGTCTCTCCTTCCAGGACGACATCTGCAGCGGTGGCGAGTATCCCGTCATGACCGTCGGCTCGACCGGTTCGGCCTGCGTCGAGGAAGGCGAGAAGGTCCCCGAGGGCTACACCCGGTACCCGGAGGGGAAGGTGCCGCAGAAGGTCGACGACGAGTGGGACGTGTACTGGCGCACGCACAGCCTCGACGAGAAGGGCGACGTCATCGACGTGCCCCACGCCGGCTGACGTCCCGCCCGGGCCCCGCGGAGCGCCGGCCGCCGCCTCTCCGTGCGGGCCGGGGCGTCACCGCACCAGGTCGTCGGCCAGCTCGATGACCGCGCAGATCTTCTTGCCCACCGGTTCGCGGTGCACGGCGAAACTCCTGCCGACCGCCATCACGATCTCCAGTCCGTGCTGCCCGATCCGGGCCGGATCGGGTGCGGGGATCGTGGGCGGCGTCGGGTTGCTGTCCCACACGGTCACCTCGACCGCACCGCCGTCGATCCGCAGGGTCAGCAGGCACGGGCCGGGCGCGTACTTGCGGGCGTTGGTCACCAGCTCGCTGACCACGAGCTGGACCGTGCCCATCACCCGTCCGGAGACGGGCAGTCCGTACTCGGCCTGGACATCGGCCAGGAAGTGACGGGCGAGGTCCCGGGCGACGGCGATGTCCTCGCTGCCCTCGAACGCCCCCGACACCGTCATGACGTCCCCCGCAGGCACCTGTCGGCGCTCGCAGCCCGTCGTCGATTCCACGCTCATCCGTTCTGCTCCCGCCCCCGTGACACCATCGGCTCCCGTCGCCTACCCGCGATCCCGCCCCGTACACGTGCAGCCTGCACCGGCCCCGGGAGGGCCGGACCGCCGGGCCGTACGACCTGTCGGGCCCCACCGGGGGCGTACGTGTATCGCGGGCCACCCGGGGCGTACGTGTATCGCGGGCGTATCGGACTTCGCATACGCCCTGGCGACGGCCCGACGTCTCGAATGGGACCATGAACCGCAACGCCTCACCCCCGCCCCCGCGCCACCGCGCGCGCGCAATCGCGCTCGCCCTCCTCGTGATCCTCGCCCTGGCGGGCACCGCCTTCGTCCTGCGGCGGCCGCTGACGATGACCGCTCCGCAGTGCATGGCCGGGCGGTGGCACGGCTGTCTCGACACGTTCAACGGTGTGGTGCTCATGACGCTGGTCACGCTGCCGGCGGCCCTGCTGGTGGCGTGGGTCCTGGCCCGGCACCGGCGCGCCGCCGGCAGCCCGTCGGCGTGGCGGATGTCGCTCGCGGAGGTGGCCATGGTGCACGGGACGGTGCCGTTCGTGTGGATCACCATGATGCCGGGCGCCGGGGCCGGCACGGTCCCCGGCAGGCTGAGCCTGGTGCCCCTGCGGGACCTGGTCACGATGGGGCCGCTCGGGCTCGCCGGCAACCTGCTGGTCTTCGCGGCGCTCGGGTTCTTCGCCCCGGTGCGGTTCGCGGCGGCGGCGTCCGTGCGGCGGATCGTGGCGCTCGGGGCGGGCTGCTCGGTGCTGGTGGAGACCGCGCAGTACGTCCTGCGTCTGGACCGGGTGTCGTCCGTGGACGACGTCCTGCTCAACACCGCCGGCGCGGTGCTGGCCGGGCTCGCGTCGCGCCGCTGGTGGCGCACGGCGGCTCCGGCGCCGTCGGGCCGGCCCCGCCCCGCGCCGGCCCCGGCCGCCTGATGCACGCCGCCGACGGCCGGGGCGGGCCGAGTCCCGTCGCACTTGGCGCCGGGCCGGGCAGACGCCGGCGGCCGGATCACGTCCCGGTGGGCGCCGGGCCGCGCAGACGCCGGCGATACGCCGTGCTGCTTAGGCTTCCGCCATGCGCGTACTGATCGTGGAGGACGAGCCCTATCTGGCGGAGGCCGTCCGTGACGGCCTCCGGCTGGAGGCCATCGCCGCCGACATCGCCGGCGACGGCGACACCGCCCTGGAAATGCTCAGCGTCCACTCCTACGACCTCGCGGTCCTCGACCGCGACATCCCGGGCCCCTCCGGCGACGAGGTCGCCCGGCGCATCGTGGCCTCGGGCAGCGGCCTCCCGATCCTGATGCTCACCGCCGCCGACCGCATCGACGACAAGGCGTCCGGTTTCGAGCTCGGGGCCGACGACTACCTCACCAAACCGTTCGAGCTGCGGGAGCTCGTCCTGCGGCTGCGGGCGCTCGACCGCCGGCGGGGGCACGCCCGGCCCCCCGTCCGCGAGATCGCGGGGCTGCGCCTCGACCCCTTCCGCCGGGAGGTCTTCCGCGACGGACGCCATGTCGCGCTCACCCGCAAGCAGTTCGCCGTGCTCGACGTCCTCGTCGGCGCCGAGGGCGGCGTCGTCAGCTCCGAGGAACTGCTGGAACGGGCCTGGGACGAGAACGCCGACCCCTTCACCAACGCCGTCCGCATCACGGTCTCCGCACTGCGCAAGCGGCTCGGCGAACCGTGGATCATCGCCACGGTGCCCGGGGTCGGCTACCGCATCGAGGACGGTGCCGACGCCGCCCGCGGCGGCAGTGCGCGTGCGTAGACGTCCCGGGCTCAGCGTCCGGCTGAAGCTCACCCTCAGCTACGCCGGGTTCCTCGCCGTCGCCGGTGCCCTCCTGCTGGCCGTGGTGTGGGTGTTCCTGCTGCGCTACGTGCCCGACAACTCCCAGGGCCTCCTCGGGGTCGCGCCCAACCGCTACCTGCTGGTGCGCACCTTCGCGCCCGCCGCGGCCGCGGCCATGGCCTTCCTGCTCGGGTTCGGGCTGCTCGGCGGCTGGATCCTGGCCGGGCGCATGCTGGCGCCGCTCGTACGGATCACGGCCGCGGCACGGACGGCCGGGAGAGGCTCGCTGTCCCACCGGATCGGCATGGAGGGACGCCAGGACGAATTCCGCGAGCTCGCCGACGCGTTCGACACGATGCTCGGGCGACTCGAGTCCCATGTCGCCGAGCAGCAGCGGTTCGCGGCCAACGCCTCCCACGAACTGCGCACCCCGCTGGCCATCTCGCAGACGCTGCTCGACGTCGCCCGCAAGGACCCCACGCGCGACCGGGAGGAACTCCTCGAACGCCTGGGAACCGTCAACACGCGCGCGATCGGCCTGACCGAGGCCCTCCTGCTGCTCAGTCGCAGCGACCGTGGCCACTTCACCCCCGAGAGCGTCGACCTCTCCCTCGTCGCGGAGGAGGCCGCGGAGTCGCTGCTCCACCTCGCGGAGCAGCGCGGGATCACCCTCGGGGTGACCGGCGGCGCGGCACGGACGGGCGGGTCCGCGGAGCTGTTGCTGCGGATGGTGACGAACCTCGTGCAGAACGCCGTCGTCCACAACCTTCCCGCGGGCGGCACCGTGACGGTCCACACCGGGGTCCAGGGCGGCGCATGCGTGCTGCGGGTCGAGAACACCGGCCCGCCGGTACCGCCGGACCTGCTGGCGACGCTCACCGAGCCCTTCCAGCGCGGCACGGAACGCGCACGCACCGACGAGCACGCCGGCGTCGGCCTCGGGCTCGCCATCGTGGACAGCGTCGTCCGCGCCCACCACGGCACCCTCGGCCTGGTGAGCCGCCCCGTCGGCGGACTGCTCGTCACCGTCCGGCTCCCGCGCACGCCGTAGGCCCCCGCCGCCGTGTCCGAGATGGCTCCGAAAGGGCGGCCGGAAGGTGACTTTCTGCGCCCGCGCGCGGTCGGATAGTAATGGCGCGGTGCCCGGCGCGCTCCGCCGACGGTCGGCGGCGGTCCGGACACCGTGAGGGGGAATGCCTCGTGACCCGCACCCGTTCCAGGATCCTGACCTCGCTGGCGGCCGCCGCGCTCGCGTTCACCGCGAGCCCGGCATCCGCGGCGCCCGGTGACACGCTCAACATGTGCGCCAGCGTGCTGACCCCCGGCGGGTGGGTCGACGTCCAGTGGTGGAACAGCAGCGGCTGCGGTTCGGGCTTCACGCCCAACTCCAAGCAGATCAAGGACCTCCAGGGCTACCCGGTGGGCACCCAGGTCAACGCCTGTGCCTCCACCTGGCCGCCCGCGGGCTGGACCATCGTCAGCACCTACTACTCCAGCTCCTGCCGCTACTCCGCCGTGCCGAGCCTCGAGGCGAACAGCTGGACCCTGAAGCGCACTTCCTGACCGGCCGGAGGCCCGCGAAGGCGGCGGCGAGGTGTTCCTCGTCGCCGCGTCCGCGTCAGGAGCGGGCCCGTCGGGCACAGGTCCGTCCGTGCGGGACCAGGCCCTCCGTCATGTGGAGGCGGCACGGGTGCTTCCGCACCCCGACGCACCCTCCGGCGGCCGGCCACGTCCGCCGGCCGTCAGTGGCCGCGGCGGATCCGGGCGGCCTTGCGGGCCTCGGCGGTCCGGCGGGCCTCCGCCGTCTTGCGCGACTCCTTCTTCGGCGCGTTGCCCAGGCCCCGGAACGGGGCGTTGCCCTGCGCCGGCCGGGAGGCGACGGGCGGCCGCCTGGCTCCCGTGATGGCGGTCAGCCGCTGCTCGCCGGAGCGCACCTGTGTCACCGTCGGCCGGACCCCGGCGTCGGACATCATCCGGTTCACGTCCCGCCGCTGGTTCGGTGTGACCAGGGTGACGACACTGCCGGACTCCCCCGCGCGGGCCGTGCGGCCGCCGCGGTGGAGGTAGTCCTTGGCGTCGGCGGGCGGATCGACGTTGACGACGAGGTCCAGCGCCTCGATGTGGATGCCGCGCGCGGCGACGTTGGTGGCCACCAGCACGGTGATGTCACCGTTCTTGAACTGCGCCAGGGTGTGCGTGCGCTGCGGCTGCGACTTCCCGCTGTGCAGAGCCGCGGCCCGGATGCCGCTGCCGCGCAGATGGCGGGTGAACTGGTCGACGCCGGCCTTGGTGTCCAGGAACATCAGCACCCGCCCGTCACGGGCGGCGATCTCGGTGGCCGTGGCGTACTTGTCCGCGGCGTGGACGTTCAGCACGTGGTGGTCCATCGTGGTCACCGAGCTCGACGCCCGGTCGACGGTGGCGAGCACCGGCTCGTGCAGATAGCGCGTGACGAGATGGTCGACGTTGCGGTCGAGCGTGGCGGAGAACAGCATCCGCTGCCCCTGGGACCGCACCTGGTCGAGGATGTCCGAGACCTGGGGCAGGAAGCCGAGGTCGCACATCTGGTCCGCCTCGTCCAGCACGGTGATCCGCACCTGGTCCAGGTGGCAGTCCCTGCGGGCCACCAGGTCGGCAAGCCGTCCCGGGGTCGCGACGACGACGTCGGCGCCGTCGCGCAGGGAGGCGGACTGCCGCCCGATGGACAGTCCGCCGACCACCGTCGCCAGCCGCAGCCCCAGCGCCCGGGCGTACGGCGTGAGGACGTCGCTCACCTGCTGCGCGAGTTCGCGGGTGGGCACCAGGACGAGTGCCAGCGGGCGCTTCGCGTCGGCGCGGCGGCCAGCGGTGCGCACGAGCAGGGCGAGGCCGAAGGCGAGGGTCTTGCCGGAGCCGGTCCTCGCCCGGCCCACGACGTCCCGCCCGGCGAGGGCTCCGGGCAGGGTGGCCGCCTGGATGGGGAACGGTTCGCGCACCGCGGAGTCGTCCATGACCCGCAGCACGTCCGCGGGCAGTCCGAGCTCGGCGAAGGTCGTGGCAGGTGGCGGCGCGGCGGCCGGGGTGTGTGCCGCGTCCTCGCCCGGCGCCTTCACGGCTCGGGTTTCGGGGGCATCGACGTGCCGGTGTGCCGGCGGCTTCGCGTTCATGGGGCCCTTCCCGTGGTCCGACGCCCGCAAAGAACGGGGGTCCGCGCCCTTGGCGCGGACCCCGGAACGTCGAAGCGTGAGGTCATTTTACCAGCGGATCGACCGCGGGCGGCGGCGCGTCCTCTCGGGCCGGCGACCTGTCCGGCCGGCTCGGGGGCGGCCGGGCGGGGCGATACTGATCGTGGCGGCCGTCCCGCGGTGGGAAGCGGGCCGAGCAGGGGGCGGAGCGCCTTCGCCGCTGTTCCGCTGTGCCGACGTCTTCGAGGGGAGCCGTTCATGACCACGGCGAAAGACCTGTTCATCATCGCCATGGACCCGGAGCCGGACCATTCCGTCGGGCAGGGCGATCTGTCGCTCGCGCTCGCGGGGGCCGAGCTGGTCGACCTCGCAGGCGCGGGGTCCGTCACCGTGGACGGCGACCGCATCGTCCCCGGCGAGGCACCGCCGCCGGACGACAGGCTGCTCGGCGAGGCGGCGGCGCTGCTCACCCGGCGGCCGCCGTACGAGCGGGTCGAGGACTGGTTGTGGCGCCGGGGCCGTGACCTGGCAGCCGCCTACCAGGGCGCGCTTGAGCAGGACGGGGAGCTGACCCGCAGGCGACGCGGCCGTTCGCTCTTCGGTGCGCAGCACGTGGAGCCGGCCGACACACCGGGCCGCCGCCGTGCCGCCGCCCGCTGGGCGGAGGGCGACGCCGTGCTGACGGCCCTCGCCGCAGCCGTCGGCATCGACGGCTCGGACGACCGGCCCGTCCCCGACGACGAGGCGGTGACGACCGTGGTCGCCGCCGTCCATGACGCGGTCATGGAGCTGGAGGCCGTGCGCCAGCGCCGGACCATCGAGAACGCGGCCTTCGCCAACCTCTGGCGCGGACCGTGAAGCGGCCCGGCTGAACGGCCGGGGCCGGGGGCCGCGACGGCGGCGTCCGGGTGGCCGTCCGGCGTCGTGGGCGGCGGCGTGCGGGCCGTCCGCTCCGCGCGGCCCGGTCACGTCAGGCGGAAGACGGGACCGCGCGGGGTGAACGGCAGCGACGCTCCCGCCGGCACCAGGTAGGCGTGTTCCCTGCGCACGCGCAGCACGTCGCACCAGCCGTCGGTGATGACCAGGACCGGGGCGCCGGGAGGGAAGTCGGGGGCGCGCAGAAGGAGGTCGATCCCCGGCTGGAGGACGGTCCCGCCGCGCCCGCGGACGCGGACCCGGCCCGCGATCTCGGCCGGGGGGAGGTATCCGGCGTCGTAGGCGGCCGCGTCGCAGAACACGACGCGGGCAGCGGGCACGTCGCGGGCGTCGGCGTAGGAGGCGATGGCGCCGAGGGCCTTGCCGAGGAGCCGGGTGTTCATCGAGCCGGAGGTGTCCAGCACGACGCCGAAGGTGCAGCGCGGGGTCTCCTCCTGGGGGAAGTACCGGCCGGCCCGCGGGATGCCGGGGGTGGACGCCTGGCGGCGGGAGGGCCGGGCGTAGGAGCGCAGCGGCTCGGGCCGGGGCACGTATGCGTCGAACCAGCGCGCGAGGCGCGCGTCCCAGGGAACCGGCGGGTGCGCCAGGGCGCGGATCTCCTGCACGAGTCCTGCGGGCAGCAGTCCGCGGTCGCCGGTGCCGTGGAGTGCGAGGCCCTGGGTCAGGCCGCGGCGGTAGAAGTCGTCGAGGTCCGCGTAGGGGCGGGAGTGCCCGTGCGCGAGCGGTTCGCCGAGGATGTCCCCGAGGCCCTTGCCGCGCAGGGTGGCCAGGCGGCGGCGCCGGCGCAGGTCGGTGACGATGCGGTCGTAGACCTCCTCCACGGACAGGCCCCGCAGCTCCGGGTCGTGGAGCAGTCCTTCGGGCATGTCGCCGACGCGCATCTCCACGAGCCAGCCGTTGACGACGAAGTCGGCCGCGACGTTGAACAGCAACGGGTCGCGCGGGCCGCGCCGTTCGCCGTGGCGCAGGGCGGCGTGCAGCATCTCGTGGGCCAGGACGAAGCGCCACTCCTCGTCGGTGAAGGTGCGCACGGGGTTGATGTAGATCTCGCCGGCGGTGGCGCTGACGGCCGCGATCGCAATGTCCTGGGCGCGGGCGAGTTCGGCGTCGGCGACGATCGTGAGCCCGGCGGCGAGGCCGCCGAGCAGCGGGTAGGAGGAGACGAACCAGTTGAGAGCCCGGTCCCAGGGGCGCTGGGGCAGTCGCTCCCCGGTGGTGCGGTCGCGGCGGCCGCCCGCCTCGTCCATGGAGGCGGACACGCTGCGGGTCAGCGCGTGCGCGAAGGCGGTCTCCCAGTCCGGCGGCGCCGCTCCCTGCCATGCCGGCCAGGGGACGAGGAGCTGGTCCGGGTGCTCGCCGGCGGTGCCGCAGTCCCGGCATGCGGGAGGGATGCCGTCGCGCCGCCAGCGGGCGGCGAGTTCGTCCTCGTCGCCGCCGGGATACCGCTCGGGCAGGTGGTAGGGGGCGCGGCCGACGGGGAACGTCTGCAGGAAGCGGTTGACGACCGTGCAGCGGGCGGCGCGGGTGCAGGCGTCCGGCTGCTCGCGCACCGTGTCACCGGCCGCGGGCACGTGCCCGAAGCCGAGGTGGAGCAGGCAGTGGGCGAGGCTCCAGGCCCAGGTCTCCGGCTCGGCGCGGCGAGTGGGGTGGACGTGGACGGTGCCGTCGGAGTCCACGGCGGCGAGCCCTCCGGCAGGGGTGCGGGCGCAGCCCTTCCGGCGGCAGATCTTCGCGTCGACGGCGGCCAGCGCGGGGTTGCGCTTGACGAGGGCGAGCCCGGCGGCGAACGCCTCGGCGGCGGGGTCGGGTGCGTCGCCCTTCCTGCCCGTGCCGCGGCGGGTGCCGCTCACCGGCGGGCCTCCACCAGGCGGGGCATGTCCCGTGCGGCCTCGACCAGGAACCAGGCGGGCAGCACGGGCAGCCCGTCGGCGTCGTCCGCGATGACGGTCTGGGCGACCTCGACCGAGATCTCCGCGAGCCGCACGAGCAGCGCCTTGGCGCGGTGGGCGGTCTGCCGCATGGCCGGTGAGACGTGCTCCTTCTGCCGGGGCAGTTCCCTGACCAGCCGGCCGCGGAACGCGTCCGCCAGGTAGTAGAGCAGGTCGCGGTCCTCCAGGCGGTCGGGCCAGGAGGCGTCGCCCTTGAGGATCGCCTCGATGCCGAAGGTGTGCCGGACGATCTTGGCGTAGCCGCAGAAGGAGACGGCGTGGGCCGGGGTGAGGGTGCCGTGCACGATCACCCGCAGGGTGTCCTCGCCGATGTCCCGGCCGAAGGAGTGCAGGGCGTCGGAGAGCATGTGCCAGGAACGGGGGGTGGAGAACGGCTCCTCGGTCTTGGGCGGCTGGGACCACAGGTGGTCGGGCCGCTCGGTGAGGTAGTCGGTCACCCAGGGGTGGATGCCGTTCTCCCCTGCCCACACCAGCCAGTCCGCCGAGGACGCCCGCAGATGGACGTGGGTGAGGCGGTTGACGAGCGCGGAGGCGATGGGACGGGCGAGGGCGTTGTCGGTGGCGCGGTTGCCCGCCCCGATGACGATGGAGCCGGCGGGCAGTTCGTAGGAGCCGATGCGGCGGTCCAGGATGAGCGAGTAGAACGCCTTCTGGACGTCGGGCGAGGCGGCGTTGAGCTCGTCGAGGAAGAGGCAGTAGGGCTCGTCACGGGCGATGGCCTCGGGCGGGCAGAACACGGACCGCCCGTCGCGGATCTGCGGCACTCCGATCAGGTCCTCGGGCGCGAGCTGCGTCCCGAGGAGGCTGACGCACTCCAGTCCCAGCGCGTGCGCGAAGGCCCGCACCAGCGACGACTTGCCGATCCCCGGCGCCCCCCACAGGAACACGGGCCGCACGGTGGCGAGTCCGAGCAGCAGGTCGGGGACCTGGGCGGGAGAGACGGTGACGGCAGCCTGCACGCGACGGAGTTCCTTTGCGGGACGGGGATGTGGGCCCCGCTCCGCGACGCCGTGGAAGGCGGGGGCCGGACCCGCCCAGTGTGAGGTGACCGGGCGTCGTCGCGCAGCCGGTTTTCCACCGGCGGGCGGCCGGGCGAAGGGTTATAGTCACCAATGAGAGTAGTCATCTTGATGACTAGGGTGCGTCGGGCTCGATGCCGTGACGCGGGGCCGGAGGGATCGATGACCATGGGCGAGGCGGCCGTGCCGTACCTGCGCTACGTCGCGCTGGGGGACAGCCAGACCGAAGGGCTCGGCGACGGGGACGACACCGTCGGCCTGCGGGGCTGGGCGGACCGGCTCGCCGAGCGCATCGCGGAGCAGAGCCCCGGGGTGTGCTACGCGAATCTGGCGGTGCGCGGGCGGCTCGCCGGACAGGTCCGCGAGGAGCAGCTGGCGCCCGCGCTCGCCCTGCGGCCGGACCTGGCCACGGTGGTCGCGGGGGTGAACGACATGCTGCGTCCCGCGTTCCGCGCGGACGAGGTCGTCGGCCATCTGGAGGCGATGTTCGCTGCGCTGACCGGCGCCGGCGCGCGCGTCGCCACGCTCACGTTCCCCGACCTGGCCGCGGTCATCCCGCTGGCCCGTCCGGTCCGTTCCCGGGTCCTCGCCCTGAACGAGGGCATCCGCGAAGCGGCCCGGCGCCACGGTGTGGTGGTGGCCGAGACCTACGGCCACCCGGTGGTCACGGACCCCCGGCTGTGGAGCGCGGACCGGCTGCACGCCGCGCCGATCGGTCACGAGCGGATCGCCGCGGCGGTGTTCCACGCCCTCGGCCTGCCCGGAGCGGACGACGCCTGGAGCCATCCGCTGCCCCCGCTCCCGGCGGGGCCTGCGGTCCGCTGGCACACGACGGCGGCCGGCGAGCTGCGCTGGGCCGGCACGTTCCTCGGGCCGTGGCTGCGACGGCGCCTGCGCGGCGGTTCCTCCGGCGACGGGCGCGCCGCGAAACGCCCCGAGCTCACCCCGGTCCTGCCGCGGTGAGGGCGGTGCGACGAGGCCCGTGCGCGCCTGCCGGTGACGAGTCGGCTGTCAGCCGCCGACCACCTGTCGACCCCTCCCGACGCCCGGCGGCCGGTGCTGACCGATCCGCATGCGATCCGGGCAGACGCTCCGCTGTCCGCAGCTGGTGCGCATGAGCGCGAGGACCACGACGCCCCGGCCTCCACCGACCGCGAACGCGGCCTCCACCGACCGCGAACGCGGCTTCCGCGCCGCGCTCGCCGAATGCGCGGGGCACGGCGCCGGCGACGATCCGTTCCTGCGTGGTGCGCACCTCGGACCCGGCGGCCGGATCACGGCGGCGTGGGTGCGGGCCCGGGTCGCCGGGGGCGTCACGGCCTTCGTCACGGAGGAGACCGACACCGTGGCCGCCCGGGCTGAGCGAAGGGCAGCCGGTCACGGCCGCCGAGCGCGCGGGCGCCCTGAGCGCTCGAGGGCCAGGGCGTGCGGCAGCCCGTCTCGCAGGGCTGCGCCGACCGGTGCACGGACTTCGCCCGAGGGTGCTCCCCCGTACCCTGGCGTCATGCGCATGCGCCCCACGCTGAGCTGGACCCCCGCCCAGGACGACCTGCTGCCGGGGACCACGGACCTGGAGCCGGTCGTCGACGCGCTGGGCGGCGGCGGAGTGCTGGTGCTCAGCGGGGCGGGACTCTCCACGGAGTCGGGGATCCCCGACTACCGCGGTGAGGGCGGCAGCCTGAGCCGGCACACACCCATGACGTACCAGGACTTCACCGGGGGTGCGCAGGCCAGACGGCGGTACTGGGCGCGCAGTCACCTCGGCTGGCGGACGTTCGGGCGGGCCCGGCCCAATGCCGGGCACCGGGCGGTCGCCGCGTTCGCACGGCACGGTCTGCTGTCGGGTGTGATCACCCAGAACGTCGACGGACTGCACCAGGCCGCCGGCAGCGAGGGCGTCGTGGAGCTCCACGGGGCGCTGGACCGGGTGGTCTGCCTGTCCTGCGGCGCCTCCAGCGCGCGGCGGGACCTCGCGAGGCGGCTGGAGGAGGCCAACGCGGGCTACGAGCCGGTGGCCGCGGCGCTCAACCCGGACGGCGACGCCGACCTCACCGACGAGCAGGTCGCGGACTTCCGGGTGGTGGACTGCTCGCTCTGCGGCGGCATCCTCAAACCGGACGTGGTGTTCTTCGGCGAGACCGTACCGGCCGGGCGGGTCGAACACTGCCGTCGGCTGGTCGGCGAGGCGGCGGCGGTGCTGGTTCTGGGCTCCTCGCTGACGGTGATGTCGGGGCTCCGCTTCGTCCGGCAGGCGGCCCGGGCCGGTACGCCGGTGCTGATCGTCAACCGGGACCCGACCCGCGGCGACGGCCACGCCGTCTCCCGGGTGTCGCTGCCGCTGGGCGAGGCCCTGACCACCGTGGCCGGCCGGCTCGGCGTCCCCGTCGACGGCCCGTCGGCGGGCTGAGGCAGCCAGGGGCGCACGCCGGGCAGGCGGGGCCGCCCTCTCCCGTCGCGCGCTCGGCTTCCGCCCCCGCACGGGCCGGAGCGGAGGAACGGTCCGGCGGCGGGAAAACGCGTCGCGACGCCGTCGGCCCGGTGGCTACCCTGCCGCCCATGGCCTCGATCGAACGGCACTGCCTGGCCCCCGCGGACACCGGCCCCGCGCTGCGCGCGCTGGGCGAGTGGACACCGGCCGACACACCCGGCGGCGGTCTCCATCCCGGCGACGTGGGGTGGTACCTGCGGTACGACGAAGCGGCCGTCTTCCTCTGGACGGACGGCGGGGCGCCGGCCGCGGTCGGCTTCCTCGACGGCCCGGTACTGCGGGTGACCACCGCTCCCGGCGCCCGCCTCGACGCGCTGGCGGCCGACGCCGAGGAGCTGCTCACCCCCGGCAACGACTGGACCGACGGTCTGCCCGTACCCGGGTGGGGGCGTGAGCAGGAGGAGTCCTGGCTCGTGATGTCGTGGAGCCCGCGGCCGGTGTCGTGCAGCGCCGAGCCCGTCGGCGAGGCCGAGGCGGCCTGCCGGGTGCGGGTGCACCGGTCCGCCTTCCAGGGGTCCACGTTCACCGTGGGGCACTGGCGCGCCATGAAGCGGTCTCCGGCGGGCGGGCTCGCGGTGGAGGCCCTCGTGCGTGCCCCTGACGGGGAGCCCGCCGCCGCTGCGACCGGCTGGTTCGCCGGGGTGGGCAGATGCGGCCTCCTCGAACCCGTCGGCACCGGTCAGGACCACCGTGGCCGCGGCTACGGGCGCGAGGCCGTGCTGGGCGCCTGCGCGGCCCTGGCCGACCGGGGTGCGAGCGCGGTCGCGGTCGCCGCGCCGTCCGGCAACGACGCCGCCGTGGCGCTCTACCGCTCGGCCGGGTTCACCGTCGTGCGCGAGACCCGGGACTGGGTGCGCGCCCGGTGAGCCCGGTCGGCTCCGCCCCGCGCGCCTTCGGCGCCGGCTCCGGGACAGGGCGCCCGGCAGGCGGACGGGCCGGTTCCTCAGGTGACCGTGACGCGCAGGACGTAGCGTCTGCCGGCGCTGATCGCCTCCGCCTGCTCGACGAGGTCGCCGTGGGTGAACGCCAGCAGCGCCTGATCGGCGGCCCGGCGGAGCAGGGGCACTATCTCGGCGGCGGACCTGCCCCGGTGGGTGTCCGCGAGCTCGGCGAACGCACGTTGGTAGGGGACCCGGTGCGCGCTGGTGCTGTCGGCGAGGAGCCTGTCCAGGTGCCCACTGCCCACTCTGATGCTGCCCATGGCCACTCCCGTCCTGCCGGGGCCCGGCCTCTCCGTGCCCTCGCTCCGACGGTACGAGCCGCCTCTGACAGTCCCCCCGCCCACCGCCGCGCCGGATGCCGCCAAGTCCCCCGCGCCCGTGCGGTGGTGGCCGGCGCGACGCGAGGGGCGCCGAGTGCCGTAGAGTCCGGGGCGGAAGCCCGTCCCGCCCGGCCCGCCGAAGGTCACGCGGGCGGCCACGGGCTCCGCGGGCGACGGACCACGGTCCGGACCCGCGCATCACCTGCCGGGGCGGACCCGCTCACCGAGCCGGTCACGCCCGCTTCGTGCCGTCGTCGCGCGAGGCCTCCCCGAGCACCGGAACTCCCTTTCACCACACGGAGAATCACCATGCAGCATTCCGGCCCCGCCGACGACTCGGCGGCATCCCCCACCTGGCAGAACCTGTTCCTCGAGCCGACGTTCGCCCCGGGCACCGCCGAGTACGACGCGGACACCCACGCGGGAGACCCGGGCGACGGTCTCCCCGCGTCCGAGCCGCCCCGTGGCCGGACCCGGGTCGGCTGAGCAGGCGACGGCTTCTGCTCCGGCCGGGGCTCTGCTCCCGTGCGCCGGCGATGCGGGATGCGGGCAGTCGTCCGCCTCGCGCGCGGCCGCCGGGAGGACCGCGCCGAACCGGTCCGGGCACGTGCGGGCGGATGCGTGGCAAAAGGCGAGGCGGAGCGGCTCCGGGATGCGGGTGGGTCCGCGGCGCCGCTGGTGAACGGCCGCTCGACCTGTACGCCCCCGCAAGGACGGCGAGGGTGCGGCGGATCAGGGGGCGGACGGCCCGTGCGCGATGTTCCACCGGGTACGGGGTCCGGGGTGCACGCATGGCCGGTCCGGGCCAGGGCATGCGAACGGCGTACCCGATGCAAGGAGTCACCCATGATGATCGTCGGCATCGTCGCGCTCTGCGTGGTCCTCGCCGTACTGGCGTTCTTCGTCCCGCGCCTGTCCCGGCACCCCGAGCGCGGCACCCAGCGGACGCTGGGAGCCGGATCCCGCGTCGGCGGGAAGGCGCCGGGCGTACTCGGGCGTCTGTTCAGCAAGCCGTTCCGCAGCGGCTCCAAGGCGGTGGGCCGCAGCGGCTCCGCGGGCCGGCGGACGCGCGGCAGGATGCCGTTCTGACGTGTACCCGTGCCCACCAGTCGGGCGATCGGCGGGTCCTGCGTGAGGCGACCGCCCGCTCGGGTGCCGTCGTCCCGGGCCGCCGGCTGTTCGACACGGTCGACGGGCCGGACGGTGGGACGACACGACGGGCTGCGGAGCCGGCGGGGTCGGCACGCCGGCGTTCGTCGTCGTGACGAGCGCGGTGCCCAAGTCGGTGCGGCTACCGGCCTCGACTGGACGTTCGTCACCACCGGGCCGGCCGACGCCGTGTCCGCCGCGCGCGAGCGCGCCGAGGCGGCGTCGGCCGGCGGCGGGGATCTCGGCGTCGTGCTGATGGGCGGCGGCGCCGCGCTCGGTTCGGCGCTCGAGGCCGGGCTGCCCGACGGGCTCACCCCGCACCTCGCGTCGTGCCGGGCCCGGGGACCCCGCTGTTCACCGGCGGCCCGCGCCGCACCCCGGGGCGGCGCGGGCTGATCCCGGCATCGACCGCGACCCGCCTGACCTACGACGTCCTCTGATCGCGTCGTCGTCACGGCGCGCATGAGCACGCCCCGCCGGGGCCGGGGCCGGGTCAGGACACGGAGGCTGCGCGCCGGACGCCGGAATCCGGGCCGTGCCAGTCCAGGCACAGGGCGGTGGCGTCGTCGCGCACCTGGCCGTCGCAGGCCTCGGTGACCGCGGCGACCAGCGTGCGCACCACCTCGCGCGGGTGCTCGGCGGCGGTGGCACGGATCAGATCCGGCAGGTCGACCGTGCTCGCCTGGCGTTCCTGCATGCCGTCGGTGTACAGCAGAAGGCGGTCGCCGGGGCGCAGATCGAGGGCCTGCACCCGGTACGCGCGCTGGCCGACGACGCCGAACGGCAGGTCCACGGCCAGGCGCAGTTCCTCGACCACGCCGTCGCGCAGGCGCAGGGGCCAGGGGTGGCCGGCGTTGACGAGCCGGGCACTGCTCCCGTCCAGGGAGATGCGCAGCATCTGGCCGGTGGCGAAGCTCTGGCGACCGTGGTCGAGCAGCGCCTGGTGGGTCAGCAGGGCCTGCTCCGCGAGGCCCGTCCCGGCACGGCGCGCGCCCCGCGAGGCGTTGATCAGGAGCGTGGCCATGAGCGAGGCGTCGACGTCGTGGCCCATGGCGTCGGTGATCGACAGATGCAGCGCGTCGTGGTCGACGCTGTAGTCGTAGGTGTCACCGGCGATGTCGGAGGCCGGGACCAGGGCTCCGGCGAGCGCGAACTCCCTCGCTTCGCAGGAGGGCGCCGAGGGCAGCAACTGGCGCTGGATCTCGGCGGCCAGACTCACCGCGGTGGTGCGGTTCCCCCAGTGGTAGAGGTCGGTGAACCGGCGGTCGGTGACGATGATGTACGCCAGTGCATGGGCGGCCTCCTCGATCTGTTCCAGCACGTCCTGGGTGACCTGAGGGAGGAACAGTTCCAGCACGCCGATGGTGTCGCCGCGGTTCGTGACAGGGGCCAGCACCCGCTCGCCCCGGCCCCGTTGGGACGAGAGCACCGGCTTCTGGGTCCGCAGGACCTCGTCGTAGTCACTGCTGCCGGCGAGAGGGACGTGCTCGGCGCCGTGACCGCGCCGTGCCGCCGTCTCCTCGCTGACCCGCAGCAGGCTCCGCCCGACCATGTCGACGAAAAGGAACGACACGTATCGCGCGCCGAAGCGGTCACGCAGATCACGCGCCACGACATCGAGGGAGCCGACCGGTGCGGCGTCCTCAGCCGCCGCCAGCAGTTCGGCCAACCCGATCCGATCACGCAGCACATCAACCTCCCGAAGTTACGAATCCTCCTTCCCGGCGACACGTCAGGCATACAACCCAGGCCCGCGCCGACGCACGTTCGAGTGTCGGGGCGGGCCTGCGGTGGACCCGCCCCGAACCCCCGCCCCCCGGAGCCCGCCGCGCTCCTGCGCCTCCTGGAGGCCGCGTGGTGAGTCCCCCTTCCGGCCGGCCCGGCGGCGCGGGCGGCGGTCAGGGGCGGCCGGTCAGATAGCCGCCCATGGAGGTGAAGTAGTCGGTGGCCGGCATCTCCTCGCCGTTCTCCGTGCGGACCCGTGTCACGGCGAGCCCGTGGTTGCGTCCGGTGCGGGCGTCGGCCCCGGCGACGATCACCACGCCGTCGCCCTCGCGGTAGAAGACCCGCCCCGGGGTGCCGCCGTAGCGGCCTTCGGACACGAACGCCGCGAGCACCTCCAGTCGCCGGCCGCGGTGGTAGGTGAAGGCGCTCGGGTAGGGAGCGGACTGGGCGCGGACCAGGCGTTCGAGATCCTCGGCCGGCCAGGTCCAGTCGATCCGGATGTCCTCGTCGGCCCGCTTGTGGAAGAAGCTCGCCAGGGAGCGGTCCTGCGGGGTGAACACCGTCTGCCCGGAGGCGATCAGGTCCAGGGCGCCGGTGGTGACCGGTGCGATGAGGTCGACGGTCTTGTGGAAGAGGTCCGTCGCCGTGTCCTTCGGGCCGACCGGGACGGCACGCTGGAGCACGATGTCGCCGGCGTCGAGCTCCTCGTCCATCAGGTGCGCGGTGACGCCGACCTCCTGCTCGCCGTTGATCAGCGCCCAGATCAGCGGGGAGAAGCCGGCGTACTTCGGCAGCAGGGAGTCGTGGACGTTCAGCGTCCCGTGGCGGGGGAGCCCGTAGATGCGCGGGGGGATCCAGGTGCGCCAGTTGTTGGCCACGATGATGTCCGGATCCGCCTCCTCGAGACGGGTGAACAGCTCCTCGTCGTCGGGGCGGTTGCGGATGAGCACGGGAACGCCGTGCTCCTTCGCGAGATCGGCGACCGAGTCGCTCCAGATCTTCTCGTAGGCGTGCTCGCTCCTGGGATGCGTGACCACCATGACCACGTCGTGTTCGGAGTCCAGGAGCGCTTGCAGGGTGCGGTGCCCCCAGGTCTGATAGCCGAACATGACGACCCGCATGGGGTTCCTCCTCTGGAACGGGACATGACCCGCGTCAGTAAAGCAAGGCTTACCTAAGGTTTCAACGGGCCCTATTTCCGGCCAAGTTGACGCGTAGCCGGTGGTGGAATTTCCGTCGTCCCATCGACAGGCCCGCGGGATCAGGTTAGCTTTACCTAAGTTCTGTCCCGGGTGCCCCCGCCCTGCCCTGCCCGCGTGCCCGGCCCTCTGTGTACCCCGCTCTTGCACACGCCTGACCAGCGACCGACCGAGCAAGAACCCGCACGATGGGAGTGACATGTCTCAGGCTCTTCCTGACGACGCACCACCGATCCACGACCTCATCGGAATCGGCTTCGGGCCGTCCAATGTGGCCATGGCCCTGGCACTCAGCGAGCACAACGCCGGCGTCGGCAGGCAGGGAGCGGTCACCGCTCACTTCTTCGAGCGGCAGCCGTGTTTCGGCTGGCACCGCGGCATGTTGATCGACGACGCGACCATGCAGGTCTCGTTCCTCAAGGACCTGGTGACACTGCGCAATCCGGCCAGTGAGTACAGCTTCCTGTGCTACCTCCAGAGCAAGGGCCGGCTGATCGACTTCGTCAACCACAAGAACCTCTTCCCGCTCCGGGTCGAGTTCCACGACTACTTCGAGTGGGCGGCCGCGAAGGTCGACGACATGGTCTCCTACGGGCACGAGGTCGTCGCCGTGCGGCCCGTCGTGCGTGACGGAGTCGTCGAATACGTGGACGTCACGGCCCGCGCGGGCGACGAGACGGTCGTCCACCGCGCCCGCAACCTGGTGATCGGCACCGGCCTCCGGCCCCAGATGCCGGACGGCGTCGAGCGCACGGACCGGATCTGGCACAACTGCGACCTGCTCTCCCGGGTGGAGACGCTGACCGGCACCAGCCCCAGCCGCTTCATCGTCGTCGGAGCCGGCCAGAGCGCCGCCGAGAACGTGGCCTTCCTCCACCGCCGCTTCCCCGAGGCGGAGGTGTGCGCGGTCTTCTCCCGCTACGGCTACAGCCCCGCCGACGACAGCAGCTTCGCCAACCGGATCTTCGACCCCTCGGCCGTCGACGAGTACTACACCGCTCCCGACGCCGTCAAGCGCAAGCTGATGGGGTATCACGGCAACACCAACTACGCCGTGGTGGACATCGACCTGATCGACGACCTCTACCGCCAGTCGTACCAGGAGAAGGTGCTCGGCACCGAACGCCTGCGCTTCCTGAACGTCTCCCGGCTCACCGACGTCGTCCACACCCCGGACCGGGTCCGCACCATGGTCGAGTCACTGGTCACCGGCGAGAAGACCCCGCTCGACGCGGACGTCGTCGTCTACGCCACCGGCTACCGGCCGGCCGACGCGCTCGGTCTGCTCGGTGACGTCGCCGCCCACTGCCGCCGCGACGCCGAGGGCCGCCCGCTCGTCGAGCGCGACTACCGGATCGTGACCTCACCGGACACCCGCTGCGGGATCTACCTCCAGGGCGGCACCGAGCACACCCACGGCATCACCTCGTCGCTGCTGTCCAACACCGCGATCCGGGTCGGCGAGATCCTCCAGTCGATCATCGACCGGGGCCGCAAGGCGGCAGGCGACGAGGCCCGCCAGCTCGCCGGCGAGATCGGCACACCGGGCTAGGGTCTTCGCCCGCTGCGGGCGCAACAGCCGGCGCTCAACGGTCCGGACGAGAGGCTGCCCCACGGCCTCCGTCCGCCCGGGGCAGGGCACGCCCGCCAGCGGGCCGCGCCGCGCCACGACCGGTGAGGCACGCCCCGCAGGGCCGGCACCGCCCGTCGACTCGTCCCGCCCGGCCCGGGAGGGGCGACCGGGGCCGGCACCGCGCCCCGGAGGGCCCGCCTTCCGCACGACCGCTCTCCGCCCCGACACCGCACCGCACCTCCGCACACGACGGCACCCGCTGCCGCCGGGCCAACGCCCGCCGGTGGCGGCGCCCGTCCGCGCCGGGGGTCCCCAGCACTCCACGCGAAAGGGCCAGTCGAACGATGCTTCACGCCGAGCCTGACCGGACGGCAGCCGCCGGCCTACCCCTCACCGGCGGACAGGCGGGGATGTGGCTGGCGCAGCGGATCGAGCCGGACAGCGCGGCGCTCAACGTGTCGTTCACCCTCGAACTCCGCGGCCGCGTCGACCTCGGCCGGCTCGCGGACGCCGTCCGCCGGGCGGTCGGCGAGACCGAGTGCCTCCATGTGCGCGTCGGCGAGTCGGCGGACGGGACCCCGCACCAGTGGGCCGCCCCCGTGCCGGTGGAGGTCCCCGTCGTGGACCTGCGGGACGTGCCCGGCGCGGCGGACGCCGCGCGCACCTGGATGGAGACCGACCGCGGCCGCGCCGTCGACCTCGCCCGCGGACCCCTGCACGCCCAGGCGCTGATCCGCATCGCCGACGACCACGTCCTGTGGTACCAGCGCTACCACCACATCGCCGTCGACGGCGTGACCGTCGCCCTCGTCACCCGCAGGGCGGGCGAGCTCTACGGCACGGGCGCCGCCGGTCCCGTCCCGCCGCCCGCCCGGCTCGCCGATCTCGTGGAGGCCGAACGCGCCTACCGTGCCTCCGCGCGGCACGACGCCGACCGCGCGTACTGGCTCGACAGGATGGCCGGCCGCCCCGAACCCGTCCGCCTCGTCGAACGAGGCCCGGGGCTCGTCTCCCGGCGGCTGCGGCGCACCACCGAACCGACACCCGAACGCACCGCACGGCTGCGGGCCGCCGCGGACGGCTGCGGCGTGCGCGTCTCCCGGCTCCTGGTGGCCGCCGTCGCCGCCTACCTGCACCGGGTCACCGGCGCACACGACCTCGTGCTCGGCCTGCCGGTCACCACCCGGCGCGATCCCGCGACGGCAGCCGTGCCCGGCATGGTCTCCAACATCGTGCCCCTGCGCCTGGCCGTGCACGGCGGCACGACGGGCGCCGAGCTCGTCGCCCAGGCGCGCGACCGGATCACCGAGGCGGTGGCGCACAGCCGCTACCGCGCCGAGGACCTCGCCAAGGACCTCGGGCTCGTCGAGGGCGTCGCCGACCTCGTCGGACCCACCGTCAACATCCTGCCCGGCACCGGCCCCCTGCCGTTCGGCGACGTCGACGGAGACCTGCGCTGCGAGTGGACCGGGCCCGTCAGCGACCTCGCCCTCACCGTCGGCGAGAGCGCGCACGGCACCCTGCGCATCGTCCTCGACGCCGACGCCGCCGTGTGCGACGCGCAGACCCTCGACCGCCACCTGCACGGCTTCGGCCTGCTCCTCGACGCCCTCGCCGACCACCCCGGACTCCCCGTCGGACGCATCGACCTGACCACGGACGGCGAACGGGACCTGCTGCTGGAGACCTTCGGCAGCGCGCCCCGCGAGGTGCCCGAACTGTCCTGGCCGGACGCCTTCGAGGCCCAGGTCCGCCGTTCGCCCGACGCCGTCGCCCTGGTCTGCGAGGACACGGAACTGACGTACGCCCAGCTGGACGCGCAGGCGAACCGCCTGGCCCGGCTGCTGCGCGCGGAGGGCGTGCGGGACGAGGACGTCGTCGCCGTCGCGCTGCCGCGCTCGCCCGGCCTGGTCGCGGCGCTGCTCGCCGTGATGAAGGCCGGGGCCGCCTACCTCCCGCTGGACGCCGACCACCCCCACGACCGGGTCGCCCACATGCTCACGGACTCCGGCGCGCGGACCGTGATCACGGCGCGGGAGACGGCCGCCGACGCACAGCGACATGATCAGATCCCAGACCGTGACGTCGAAGCCGACGGACGCGAACTGCATGATCCGGCTGTCCGGTCCCACGCCGATCCGGTCGGTTGCCGTGGCGATCAGGCTGCCGACCCCGTCGTGGGTGACCACCACGCCCTTGGGGCGTCCGGTGGAGCCCGAGGTGTAGATGACGTACGCGGCACGGCCGAGGGG
>NZ_RDBP01000013.1:103251-121936 GCF_008042045.1 Streptomyces sp. T39 | reverse complement strand
CGCGTCTACGTGCTCGACGCCGCGCTGCAGCCCGTGCCCCACGGGACCCCCGGCGAGTTGTACCTCGCGGGCCCGCACCTGGCGCGCGGCTACCTGGGCATGCCGGGGGCGACCGCCGAGCGGTTCGTCGCCGACCCGTTCGGCGCCCCGGGCGAGCGGATGTACCGCACCGGCGACCGCGCGAGCTGGACACCGGGGAAGGGGCTGACCTACCTGGGCCGCGGCGACGGCCAGGTCAAGGTCCGCGGCCACCGCGTGGAGACCGGCGAGGTGGAGGCGGCGCTCGCCGCCCTGGACGGGGTCACCGCCGCGGCCGCCGCGGTCCGCTCGTCACGGCTCGTCGGGTACGTGGTCTCCGCCTCGGTCACCGGTGAGGAGGCCCGCGCCGCGCTCGCCGGCCGTCTTCCCGACCACATGGTGCCCGCGGCGGTCGTGGTGCTGGACGCCCTGCCCGTGACCGCCAACGGCAAGCTGGACCGCGCCGCCCTGCCGGCGCCCTCCGTCCAGGGCGGCGGACGGGAGCCGCGCACCGAGCGGGAGCGGCTGCTGTGCGCCGTCCTCGCCGAGGTGTTCGAGGTGGAGCGCGTCGGTGTGGACGACGACTGGTTCGCCCTCGGGGGCGACAGCATCACCGCGATCACCGTCAGCAGCCGGCTGCGGGCCCGGGGACTCGAACTGCGCCCCCGCGACCTGCTGGCCCGGCGCAGCTTCGCCTCCCTGGCCGCGTCGGCCGCCCTCGTGGGCGACACCGTCGAGCCCGAGGACGAGCCCACCGGACCGGTGTCCGCGCCGCCCATCGTGCGGGCGCTGCTGGACCCGCACCCCGACCTCGGCACCGTGGCCGGATACGCGCAGTGGACCGCCCTGCGCGTGTCCGTACCGCTCGCCCTCGCCGCGCTGACCGACGGCGTGCGCACCGTGCTCGACCTCCACGACGCGCTGCGCCTGCGAGTCGGCGCGGACGGCTCCCTGGAGGTGCTGCCGCGCGGCGCCGTGCGGGCGGCCGTCACCGAGAGCCACGGCGAGGACGCCCGTGCCGTGGCGGAGCGCCTCGCCGGCGAACTCGAACCGCGCACCGGGGATCTGCTGCGGGTGGCGCTCCTGCGCTCCGGCGACGGCGACGGCGACGACGGCGACGGCGACGACAACGACGACAACGACGACAACGACGACAACGACGACAACGACGACAACGACACACCCGACCGGCTCGTCGTCGTGGTGCACCACCTCGCCGTGGACGGCGTGTCCTGGCGCGTCCTGCTGCCCGACCTGCGCACGGCGTGCGAGGGCGGAACACCCGAACCCGCCGGGGCCTCCTGGCGCCGGCACGCCGAACTGCTGGCCGAGCAGGGCAGGTCGGGGGCCCGCCGGACGGAACTCGACCACTGGCGCACCGCCCTCGCCGCCTCCCCCCGCCTGGGCGACCGGCCGCTGGACCAGAAGCGGGACACCGTCTCCACCGCGCTCCGTTCCGTCACCCACGCCTCCCCCGAGGTCACCCGGGCGCTGCTGACGACGCTGCCCGCCGCCTACCGTGCCGGCACCGACGAGGTGCTGCTGGCCGCGCTGGTGCTGGCACTGCGCACCTGGGGCGTCTCCGGCGACGCCGTGACCGTCACCATGGAGGGGCACGGCCGGGAGCACCTCGACCTGTCCCGCACGGTCGGCTGGTTCACCGGCGAGTACCCCGTGCGCGTGGAGGCGGGCCGGGACGGCGACGTGCGGCAGCTGCTGCGCGCCGCGAAGGAGGCCAAGCGTGCCGTCCCCGACGGCGGTATCGGCTACGGCGTCCTCCGCCACCTCGACCCGGACGCCGGACCCGCGCTCGCGGCCACCCCTCCCCCGGACGTGCTGCTCAACTACCTCGGCCGTTTCTCCCCGCTGCCGGGGACCGGCTGGAGCCTTCCCGAGCGGGATCCGTTCTCGGTGATCGAGCCCGGCGCCAAGGCGCTGGAACAGGTCCTCGCCCTGAACTGCTTCGTCCACGAGGAGGGCGCGCCGCGGCTCGCCGTCGAGTGGACGGCCGCGTCCGGGGTCCTGGGCGCCGACGCCGTGGCGGGCCTCCAGGCCGCCTGGGACACGGCCCTGGAGACCCTCGCCGCCCACGCGCTCGGCGACCCGGGCGGTCTCAGCCCCTCGGACCTGCCGTTCACCGGCCTCGGCCAGGCCGCCATCGACGTCCTCGAAGCGGCCGCCGACGGCCCGGTCGCCGACGTGCTGCCCGCCACCCCGCTCCAGGTCGGCCTCTCCTTCCACACCCTCGTCCGCGACGAGGACGACACCGACGTCTACGTCGTCCAGGCCGTCACCACGCTCTCCGGCGAACTCGACCCCGAGCGGATGCGGCACGCCGCCCGTGAGCTGCTCCGCCGCCAGCCCGCGCTGCGCGTGTACCTCGCCCACGCCGGGGACGACGTGGTGCAGGTGGTGCCCGAGGACGTGGCGCTGGACTGGCGCCGCGACGACGACTTCGAGACGGCGGCCCGCGCCGAGCTGGCACGCCCCTTCGACCCGGCGCGCCCGCCCCTCGTCCGGTTCCTGCTCTCCCGGACCGGGCCGGGCGAGCACAAGCTGGTCATCACCAACCACCACGCCCTGCTCGACGGCTGGTCCATGCCGCTCGTCGGACGCACCCTGCTCGCCCTCTACGCGGAACTGGGCGGCGGCCCCGCCGTCCCCGCCGCGCCGCCGCTGTCGGAGTACTTCCGCTGGCTGAGCGGCCGGGACCACCGGGCGTCCCTGGACACCTGGCGCGAGGCGCTCGCCGGGCTCGACGACGCCACCCGTCTCGCGCCCGCGAGCACCGGCCGCGCCGTCGAGCGGCCGGGACGGGTGACCGTGCCCCTGGGCCGTGAGTTCAGCGACCGGCTGCGCGCCTTCGCGCGCGAGCGGGGCGTCACCCTGACGACCGTCCTCCAGACGGCCTGGGGTGTGCTCCTCGGCAGGCTCACCGGCCGTCGTGACGTCGTCTTCGGCTGCCCGGTGTCCGGGCGGCCGGCCGAGGTCGACGGCGTCGAGTCGATGATCGGGCAGCTCGGCACGACGATTCCCGTACGCGTCCGCTTCTCCCAGGACCTGACGGCCCGAGAGCTGCTGGGCGAGGTGCACGCCGAGAGCGTCCGGCTGGCCGACCATCACCATGTGGGCCTGCCCGCGATCCAGCGGGCGGCCGGCATCGGCGAACTCTTCGACACGATGCTCGTGATGGAGAACTTCCCGCTCTCCAGCCGGAAGCGCACCGAGCTCACCCCGGGACTCGACCTGACCGGCGTCGACATCACCGACGCCACCCACTACGCGCTGACCGTGATCGTGATCCCCGACGACGAGATCACCGTCGGACTCGGCTACCAGCCGCACGCCTTCACCGAGGAGACGGTGCGCGCCTACGGCCGCTGGCTGCACAACCTGCTGCGCGAGATCACCGGCGATCCCGCCCGCCCGGCGATCGGGCTGCCCGTCCTCGACGGGGACGAACGCGCGCGCATGCTGCACACCGGCACCAGGTACCTGCCGGCCGGGGAACGCGGCCACTGGCTCGACGAGTTCGCGGCACAGGTGGCCCGCAGGCCCGGTGCCGAGGCCCTGGTCTGCCGGGACCGCAGCCTGACCTACGCCGAACTGGACCGGCAGGCCAACCGGGTCGCGCACGCGCTGATCTCCTCCGGCGTGCGCCCCCAGGACCCGGTGGCCGTCCTGCTCGGACGCGACATCGAGATGACGGTGGCACTGTTCGGCGTCGTCAAGGCAGGTGCCGTGTACGTGCCCATGGATCCCGAGTACCCGCGGGACCGGCTGGCGTTCATGTTCGACGACATCGCCCCGGCCGCCGTCCTGTCGACCGGTGCCGAACTGCCCGTCGACCGTGGCATCCCGGTGCTGCGGCTCGACGACCCGGCCACCCTGGCAGCCGCGCCGGACACCGACCCGGCACACGCCCGCACCCGTCTCACCGACGACGCACTGGCCTACGTCATCTACACCTCCGGAACGACCGGCCGCCCCAAGGGCGTCGGCGTCACCCATCGCGGCGTGCCCGACCTGATCGCCCTCCAGGAGGAGGTCGTGGGGGTCACCGAGCGCGACCGGTACCTGCACTTCGCGTCCACCAGCTTCGACGTCGCGTTCTGGCAGACGATGGTGCCGCTGCTCTCCGGCGGCACGTCGGTGATCGCACCCGAGGAGGTGCGTATCCCCGGCGACGAACTGCTCGACTACATCGTCGAGCACCGTGTCACGGGCGTGAACCTGCTGCCCTCGTTCCTCGCCGCCATGCCCGACGACCGGACCGTCCACCCCGACGTGTTCTTCGTCGTCGGCGCCGAGCGCCTCGACCCGGAACTCGCCCGGCGCTGGGGCACGGGCCGCAGGGCGCTCTTCAACGCGTACGGCCCGACCGAGGTCACCATCAACTCGGTCACCTGGCACTACGACCCCGACGACGAGGGCCCGCTGCCGATCGGCCTGCCCGACCCGGGTGTCCGCGCCTATGTGCTCGACGGCGGACTCCAGCCGGTCGGCACCGGGGTCACCGGCGAGCTGTACCTCGCCGGTCCGAGCCTGGCCCGCGGCTACCTCGGCCGGCCCGGCCTCACCTCCGCCGCCTTCGTCGCCGACCCGTACGGCCCCGCCGGGACACGCATGTACCGCACCGGCGACCTCGTGCGGTGGCGGTCCGACGGACAGCTGGTCTTCCTCGGCCGCGCCGACCACCAGATCAAGGTCCGCGGCTTCCGGGTCGAGCTCGGCGAGATCGAGTCCGCCCTCACCCGTCACCCCGCGGTCCGCGCGTGTGCCGTGGTGCTCCGCGACGGCCGGCTCGTCGCCTACGTCATCCCCGCGGACGGCGCCCGGCCGGACCACGCCGGGATCCGGTCCTTCCTCGCCGGCCACCTGCCCGACCACATGGTGCCGGCCGCGTTCGTGGACATCGACCGGCTTCCGCTGAGCCCCAGCGGCAAGCTGGACGCGGCCGCCCTTCCCGCCCCCCGGACCGAGTCCACCACCCGGCGCGCACCCGCCGGCGCGGCGGAGGCGGCGCTGCTCGGCGTCTTCCGGGACATCCTCGGCAGCGACGACATCGGCCTCGACGACGACTTCCTCTCCATCGGCGGCGACAGCATCATCGCCCTGCAGATCGTGTCCCGGGCCCGGCGTCTGGGCCTCGGGCTCAAGGCCCGCGACGTGTTCGACGGCGGGACCGTCGCCGGGATCGCCGCCCTCGGCCGCGCCCTCGGCGCGGGCGAGGCGCCCGCGGTCGGCGACGCGCCGCTGACCCCGCTCATGCGGAGCCTGCTGGACCGCGCGGGCACCGCCGCGGACGGCTTCTGCCAGTGGGTGGAGATCTCGGTCCCGCCCGGCGGCGACGAGGAGGGCTGGCGGACCGTCCTCGACGCGGTCCTGACCCGGCACGACGTGCTGCGCGCCCGGCTGGCCGACGACGTGCTGCGCGTCCCGCCGCCCGGAGCCGTCACCGGCGCCGACGTGCTCAGCCGCGTCGCGGCGACGGGGGATCCGCGCGCACAGGTCGACGCCTGGGCCGCCGCGGTCCGCGACTCCATGGACCCGCGCACCGGACCGCTGCTGCGCGTCCTGTGGGTGGACGCGGGCCGGGAGCGGCCCGGCCGGCTCGTGCTCGCCGCCCACCACCTGGCCGTCGACGGTGTGTCCTGGCGTGTCCTGCTGGACGACCTGCGCCACGTCCACGAGGGCGGGACGCTCGACCGGCACGGCCAGTCCTTCCTCGGCTGGTCGCGGAGCCTGCGCGAGGCCGACCGCCGGGACGAACTGCCGCACTGGCGGCGGATGACGGCCACCGAGGCGCTCACCGGACCGCTCGACCCCGCCCGGGACACCGTGGCCACCGCCCGGCACCACGAGATCCGCCTCGGCACCGACACCACCCGATCCCTGATCACGACCCTGCCCGCCGCCCACCGCACCACCCCGGACGCCGTGCTGCTCACGGCCCTGGTCCGGGCGGTGCACGCCTGGCGCGGCACGGCGGAGCTGCTGGTCGCGCTGGAGAGCCACGGGCGTCCGGCGCAGGTCGACCTGTCCCAGACCGTCGGCTGGTTCACCGCCGTCCACCCCGTGCGGCTCGCCGCCGCCGACGACGTGACCACCGTGGCCCAGCGGCTCCGTGCCCAGGGCGACGGTCTCGGCCACGGCATCCTCACCACGGCGGGGCTGCTGGACCCGGTCGCACCGGAGGTCGCCTGGAACTACCTCGGCCGGTTCCCCGGCGCTCCCGCCGAGGAGACGCCGTGGCAGGCACCGCCGGACGCGAACCCCCTCGGTTCGGGCGGCTCCGGCGTCCTGCCCCTGCCGCACGCCCTGACGGTCGACGCCCTGGTCCGCGACGACGCCCTCGGAGTGCGGATCACCTGGCCGTCGGCGCTGTTCACGGATGCCGGGATCGAGGAGTTCGCCGAGCACCTGCGCGGCGAACTGCTGCGCATCGCCACCGCCCCGGAGGCCCTGGCCCTCACCGGCGACCGTCCGGTGCGCGAGGTCCAGCCGCTGACCCCGCTCCAGGAGGTGATGCTGCGGCACTCGCGCACCGAACGCCCCGACCCGTACACCGTGCAGTCGGCGTTCACCCTCGCCGGACCGCTCGACACCGACGCGCTCCGGGCGGCCGGTGCCGACCTGGTGGCCCGTCACCCGAACCTGGGCGCCGTCTTCCCGGCGGACCTCGGTGTCGTCCCCGAGGCCGCTGCGCCCGGCTTCCGGGTCAGCGACGGGCCCGCGGAGGAGGTGCTGGCGGCGGATCTCGCCGAAGGCTTCGACCTCGCGGAGGGACCACTGCTGCGCCTGACCGTCATCCGGCGCGGCGAGGACCTCGCCGACGTGGTGACGACCAGTCACCATGTCCTCTCCGACGGCTGGTCGGCGCCGCGCATCCTCACCGAGCTGTTCGCCCTCTACACGGCCCGGGTCAACGGCGGGGACCACGGACTGCCGGCGCCCGTGCCGTTCACCCGCTACCTGGACTGGCGCGCCGCCAACGAGCCCGACCTCGCCGCCTGGAGCGCCGAACTGGACGGCCTGCCCGAGGGCGGGCACTTCCCCGGCGAGGCGGGCGCGGCCTGGCAGGAACCCGAGGTGCTCACCTTCGACGCGGAGCTCGTCGCCCGTCTCGGCCGGCTCGCCGCACGGCGCGGCCTGACCCGCAACACCCTGGTGCAGGGCGCCTGGTCGGTGCTGCTGGCACGGCGGGCGGGCCGCGCGGACGTGTGCTTCGGCGCGATGGTCGCCTGCCGGCCGCCGGAGCTGGAGGGCGTCGAGGAGATCATCGGTCTGCTGGCCAACACGGTGCCCGTGCGCGCCAGGCTCGCGGGCACGCTCGCCGAGACGCTCACCGCCCTGCAGTCGGGGCAGCGGGCCCTGGTCGAGCACCAGCACGTCGCACTGCGCGACCTGGAACGCCTCACCGGACGCGAGCGGCTCTTCGACAGCATGGTGGTGTTCGAGAACTACCCGGTCGACCCGGACCGGCTCCGCGAGCCCGCCCCCGGGCTCACCGTCGTCGGCACCCGCTTCCGCGAGGCCACCCACCACCCGGTCACCCTCACGGTGATGCCGGACGGGGACGGCTGGACCGGCGTGCTCGCCCACCGGGCGGGGATCGACGTGACCGGCCTCGCCGGCGAACTGCTGGAACTGCTGCGCACCCTCGACGACCGGATGGACGAGGACGTGCTCGGCCTGCTGGAGCGCCGATGACCAGCGACACGAAGTCACCGGCCGGCGGGAAGGCCGACGGACGGGTGCTGGGGATCGCGTTCATCCTCGTCCTCGGCACCTTCATGGCGACGATCGACGCCACCATCGTCAGCGTCGGCATCGACACCCTCGCCGGGGAGTTCGGCGCCTCCGTCGCCGAGATCCAGTGGGTGTCCACCGCCTATCTGCTGGCGGTGGTCGCGGCAGTCCCCGCGTCCGGCTGGCTGGCCGGCCGCTACGGCGGGCGGCGGACGTGGATCGGCGCGATCGGTCTGTTCCTGCTGGGATCGGTGCTGTGCGCGCTGGCCTGGGACGCGGCGAGCCTGATCGTGTTCCGGATCGTCCAGGGCCTCGGCGGCGGGCTGCTGCCCGCCACCGGGCAGGCTCTGCTGGCCCGGATCGCCGGTCCGCAGCGGACCGGAAAGGTGATCAGCGTCGTCGCGATCGTGCCGATGCTGTCCCCCGTGTTCGGCCCGCTGGCCGGCGGCTCCCTCCTCGCGGTGGCGTCCTGGCAGTGGCTGTTCCTCGTCAACCTCCCGGTCGGGGCGGCAGCCGTCCTGCTGGCCCGGCGCTTCGTGCCCAGGGTCCCGCCCGCCGACGGGCGGACCCCGTTCGACCTGCGGGGTGCGGTCCTCCTCTCCCCCGGGCTCGCCGTCCTCGTCTACGGGCTGACCGAGCTCGCCGACGGCCGCGCGGTGCCCGCCGCGGCCGGGGTGTCGGCGGGGGCGCTGATGCTGGCCGGGTTCGTCGTGCACGGCCTGCGCACCCGGGCCGCCCCGCTGATCGACCCCAGGCTCTTCGCCCGTCCTCCGTTCGGCGCGGCCGCCCTGTCGCTGCTGGTCCTCGGCGCCTCCGTGTTCGGCACCACGTTCCTGCTGCCCCTGTACTTCCAGACCGGCCGCGGACTTTCGGCGTGGGAGGCCGGACTGCTGCTCGCGCCCCAGGGGCTGGGCGCCGTGGCCGGCTCCGTCCTGGTCAACCGCACCATCGACAAAGTCGCACCCCGGACGCTGGTGGTCTGCGGGATCGGCCTGATCCTCGTCGGCACCGTGCCGTTCACCCAGCTCGGTCACGACCTCCCGCACGCCGTCGTCGTGGCGGCGCTGGTGGTGCGGGGAACGGGGATGGCCATGATCGGCGCGCCCGTCATGAACATCGTCTACAGCCGCATCGAGCCCGTGCACCTCCCGCGTGCCGCGAGCGCGCTCAATCTGCTCAACACCGTCGGCGGTTCGGTCGGGACCGCGGCACTCGCCGTGGTCCTCCAGGACCGGCTCACCACCCGCGGCACGGACATCTCCCAAGCGTTCGCCGACACCTTCTGGTGGGTGTCCGCCCTCTGCCTGCTCGCCGCCGCCGGGGCGTCACGACTGCCCCGGACCAACGTCAGGACCTCATGATGCCTTCGTTCCCCCCGCAGGCCCCTCCCACCGCCGTCCAGCCCCTGCCGACCCCCGCGGACCCGGCCACCGCCGGTCCGCTGCCCTCACCGGCCGAACTCGCCCTGGAGTTCCCGCTGCCGCCGGAGGGCGCCGAGCGGATCGCCCGGCACCGGGAGACCATCGGCGCCGTCCTGGACCGGCGGGACCCGCGGCTGCTCGTGGTCGTCGGCCCCTGTTCCGTCCACGACACCGCGGCCGCCCTGGAGTACGCGGCCCGGCTCGCCGAGGCCGCGCTGCGGTTCGAGGACGACCTGGTGGTCGTCCTGAGGGCGTATCTGGAGAAGCCGCGCACCGTCACCGGCTGGACCGGGCTGCTCACCTCCCCGGAGTACGGCGCGGCGGGCGACCTCGACGCCGGACTGCGCCTCGGCCGGTCGCTGCTGACGGACGCGGCCGCCACGGGTCTGCCGCTGGCCTACGAGTTCGTCGACCCCGCCCTCGCGCCGTACGTGGCCGACACGGTGTCATGGGCCGCCATCGGCGCCCGGACCGTCGCCAGCCAGCCCCACCGGCACCTCGCGTCGTGGCTGCCGATGCCGGTCGGGATGAAGAACTGCGTCTCGGGCAGGCTGGACACCGCCGTCGCCGCCGTCCAGGCCGCCGCGCACGCCCACACGCTGCCCGCCGTCTCGTACGACGGACGGCTCACGACGCTGCGGAGCACCGGCAACACGTCGGCCCATCTGGTGCTGCGCGGCGGCCCCTCGCCCAACTACGACCGCGCAGGCGTGGCCCGGGCCCGTGCGGCGCTCGCCGCGGCGGGCCTCCCGGAGCGCGTCGTCGTGGACGCCTCGCACGGCAACAGCGGGAAGGACCACAACCGTCAGCCGGGCGTGGTCGCCGACCTGGCAGGGCAGATCGCCGGCGGTGACGCCTCCATCGCCGGTGTCATGATCGAGTCCTATCTGTCCGACGGGAGACAGGACCCCGGCGCCTCCCGCCCCCGGCCCGATCTCAGTGTGACCGACGCCTGCATCGGCTGGTCCCGTACGGTGCCGCTGCTCGACGCGCTCGCCGAGGCGGCCCGCAAGCGTGCCTCCTAGGGGTGTTGTCCGGCCTCTTCCGTGCGCCCCCGGGGACGTACGAAGAGGCCGGGTGCACCGGAGTGTTCCCCGGTGCCCCCGGCCTCGGGCGCGGGCCCTTGTGCCGTCCGGGCGGCGCGACCCGGACGGCACAAGGGCCCGGCGGTGTCAGGGCCTGGCGGTGAGGTAGCCGCCCATCGAGGTGAAGTACTCGGTCGCCGGCAGCTCGCGGCCGTCGTGGGTGCGGACACGTGTGAGGGCGAGGCCGTGGTTGCGGCCGGTGCGGGCGTCCGCGCCGGCGACGATCACGACGCCGTCGCCCTCGCGGTAGAAGATGCGGCCGGGGGTACCGCCGTAGCGGCCCCGGGAGACGGTGGCGGCGACGATCTCCAGACGGTGTCCGCGGTGGTGGGTGAACGCGCTGGGGTAGGGGGCGGACTGGGCGCGGACAAGGCGCTCGAGATCCTCGGCGGGCCAGTTCCAGTCGATGCGGATGTCCTCCTCGGCGCGCTTGTGGAAGAAGCTGGCCCGGCTGCGGTCCTGAGGGGTGAAGTCCGTGTCTCCCGAGGCGATGCGGTCGAGAGCGCCGATGGTGACGGGGGCGATGAGGTCGACGGTCCGGTGGAACAGGTCGGTGGCGGTGTCGTCGGGGCCCACGGGGACGGCCCGCTGGTCGACGATGTCGCCGGCGTCGAGTTCCTCGTCCATCATGTGGGCGGTGACGCCCACTTCCTTCTCGCCGTTGATCAGCGCCCAGATCAGCGGGGAGAAGCCGGCGTACTGCGGCAGCAGCGAGTCGTGGATGTTCAGGGTGCCGTGGCGGGGAAGTCCGTAGACGTGCGGGGGAATCCAGGTGCGCCAGTTGTTGGCGACGATGACGTCCGGGTCCGCTTCCTTGAGCAGGGCGAGGAGTTCCTCGTCGTCGGGGCGGTTGCGGATCACGACCGGGATGCCGTGCTGCTCGGCGAGATCGGCGACGGAGTCGCTCCAGATCTTCTCGTACGCGTGCTCGCTGCGGGGGTGTGTCACGACCAGGACCACGTCGTGCTCGGAGTCCAGGAGGGCCTGCAGAGTCCGGTGCCCCCAGGTCTGGTAGCCGAACATGACGACGCGCATGGTTTCTCCTCGGGACGACGAAAGATCACCTCAGTAAAGCAAGGCTTACCTAAGTAGGCAACGTCCCCCGGTTTCAGGTCCGTTCGGAGCGGTGACACCTCGATCTCCTGTCGACAGCGGCTCTTCAGTCAGGTTAGCCTTACCTAAGTTGACCTTCCCGCGCCGTGACGGCGCAACGGTTCCGATCCGTCCGTCCCCACCTCCGCGCACCCCGTACCGCCGTTCATCCGTACCCCGAGGCAGCAGCCCCGCACGATGGGAGTGACATGTCACAGGCCCTTCCTGACGACGCACCACCGATCCACGACCTCATCGGAATCGGCTTCGGGCCGTCCAATGTGGCCATGGCCCTGGCACTGGGCGAGCACAACGCCGGCGTCGGCAGGCAGGAAGCGGTCACCGCCCACTTCTTCGAGCGGCAGCCGTGTTTCGGCTGGCACCGCGGCATGCTGATCGACGACGCGACCATGCAGGTCTCTTTCCTCAAGGACCTGGTGACACTGCGCAATCCGGCCAGTGAGTACAGCTTCCTGTGCTACCTCCGGAGCAAGGGCCGGCTGATCGACTTCGTCAACCACAAGAACCTCTTCCCGCTCCGGGCGGAGTTCCACGACTATCTCGAGTGGGCCGCCGCCAAGGTCGACGACATGGTCTCCTACGGGCACGAGGTGGTCGCCGTGGAACCGGTGGTGCGCGACGGAGTCGTGGAGTACGTGGACGTCACGGCCCGCGCGGGCGACGAGACGGTCGTCCACCGCGCCCGCAACCTGGTGATCGGCACCGGGCTGCGGCCCCGGATGCCCGAGGGCGTCGAGCGGGGTGAGCGGGTCTGGCACAACAGCGACCTGCTGACGAAGGTCGAGGCCCTCGACGGCTCGGACCCGACCCGGTTCGTCGTCGTGGGCGCCGGGCAGAGCGCCGCCGAGAGCGTCGCCTACCTCCACCGCCGGTTCCCCGGTGCCGAGGTGTGCGCGGTCTTCTCCCGCTACGGCTACAGCCCCGCCGACGACAGCAGCTTCGCCAACCGGATCTTCGACCCCGCCGCCGTGGACGAGTACTACACCGCCCCCGATGCCGTCAAGCGCAAGCTGATGGACTACCACGGCAACACCAACTACTCCGTGGTCGACATCGACCTCATCGACGACCTCTACCGCCAGGCGTACCGCGAGAAGGTCCTCGGCACCGAACGTCTGCGCTTCCTCAACGTCTCCCGCCTCACCGGGGTCGAGGAGACCGGGGGCCGGGTCCGCGCCACCGTCACGTCCCTCGTCACGGACGAGCACACGACACTCGACGCGGACGTCGTCGTCTACGCCACCGGCTACAGCCCGGCGGACCCGCTGGGACTGCTCGGCGACCTCGCAGGTCACTGCGTCCTCGACGAGCAGGGCCGTGCCCGTGTCGAGCGCGACTACCGCCTCGCCACCGACCCCGCCGTACGGTGCGGGATCTACCTCCAGGGCGGGACCGAGCACACGCACGGCATCACGTCCTCCCTCCTCTCCAACACCGCGATCCGGGTCGGGGAGATACTCGACTCGATCGTCGGCCGCGGCCGGCGCACCGCCGGCGGCGAGCGCGCGGAGGCCGTCCAGGGCGTCGGCTCCCGCGGCTGAGCCCGGCCGGGGCGCGTGCGGCGCACGTCCCGCGACGCCCCCGGCCACCGCTCCCCCGGCACCTACCCCGACCGACCTCCCCATCCGCGAAGGAAGCATCCGCATGACGACCAACCCGTTCGAGGACCCGCAGGGACGTTTCCTGGTACTGGTCAACGACGAGAACCAGCACTCCCTCTGGCCCGCCTTCGCCGAGGTGCCCGCCGGATGGCGGTCCGTCTTCGGCGAGGACACGCGCGAGGCCTGCCTCGCGTACGTCGAGGAGCACTGGACCGACCTTCGGCCCGCGAGCCTGATCGCACGGCAGGGCTGAGCACCGCGACGCGGCAGGAACAGGCCCGGCCCGCACGCACCGGGCCGGGCCCCCCACGACCAGGAGGCGCCGAGGTCGGGGCAGCCCGGCGGGCGCGCAGGTCAGCCGAGGTCGCGGCGGCGGCCGACCGGACCCGTGAGCAGGTACAGCGGCGGCAGGAGCGCGGCCGCGGCCACCGCCCACAGAGCCGTGCGCGTCCCCCCGCAGGTGGCGAGAAGGCCGGCGGCGAGGGCGCCGAGCGGCTGGGCTCCCCAGGAGACGAAGCGGACGGTGGCCATGACACGGGAGAGGAGTTCGGGCGGGGACTCGGTCTGACGGTGCGTGCGGGTGGTGATGGATCCGATGACCACGCCGAAGGAGAAGCCCGCGTTGCCGAGGGCGAACCAGTAGGCGTCGGTCGCGGACGTGGTGAGCGGGGCGAGCAGGGCGGCGGCACCGCCGGCCAGGGCCGCCCCGACGAGCGACCTGGCGGTGCCGTACCGCCGGGAGAGGCGGACCGCCACCAGGGATCCGGCGAGCGCGCCGACCCCGTCCATGGAGAGCACCAGGCCGAGTTGCACCGGCGTCAGCCCGGCCTCCCGGACCAGATAGAGCGGGGTCAGGGCGAGCAGGGCGGCGCAGACGAAGTTGGTGGCGGTCGCCCAGAGCATGCAGGGCATCATCACCGGGTGCCGCGTCACGTACGTCCAGCCCTCGCGGATCAGGCGCAGTGCGCCGTCCCCGGTGCGCGCGGGGGGACGGCGTTCGGGCAGGGTGCGCAGCAGCAGGGCGGAGAGCAGGTAGCTGACCGCGTCGGCGAGGAGCGCGCCGACCGGGCCGGCGGCGTGCACGAGGAGGCCGCCGCCGGAGGGCCCCGCGGTCTCGGTGACGGCGTGCGTGCCGGACATCAGGCTGTTGCGGGCGGCGAGCCGACGGGCAGGGACGATGGCGGGCAGGAAGGTCGAGTTGCCGATGTCGAACAGCACGGTCGCGGCGCCGGTGACCAGCGCGGCGAGCAGCAGGTGCGGGTAGCCGAGCCGGTCGAACCACCAGGCGACCGGGAGGGAGCCGACGGCGCCGAACCGTACGAGGTCGAGGGCCACCTGGAGACGGCGGAGCGGGACGCGCTGGGCGATCACTCCGGCCGGGAGGCTGAGCAGCAGCCAGGAGATCTGTCCGGCGGCGGCGAGCAGGGCGGCCTCCAGCGCGGTGGCGTCGAGGACGGCGAGGGCGATCAGGGGGAACGCGAGCGAGGTGACGGCGGTGCCGGTGCTGCTGATCGTCGAGGCGGCCCAGTAGCGCCAGAACTCCGCGGGGGGCGAGGTCGCGTGCCGGGTGATGCGGCCTTGTCGCTCCGGGACCGTCGGCGTCTCGTTCATACGGCGTCCACCCCAGGTGAGTTTCTTTAGGGAACTTACGTCTCTCCGAGTCAGTTCCTATCCGGAACTGACGGCATGGCGCAAGATTGTTCCGAGGACTGGTGCGAGGACCGGACGGTTCATCCGGAAAAGTCAGGAGACCCATGGCCAGGTCGGTGCCCGAACGGGACGCCGCCTGCGCGATTGCGCAGGCGGCAGCGGTGGTCGGCGACTGGTGGAGCCTGCTCATCGTGCGGGAGACCGCACGCGGGCACTGCCGGTTCGACGCGCTCCAGGAGGAACTGGGGATCTCCCGGAAGGTGCTGTCCGAACGCCTCGCGCACCTGGTGGACGCGGCCGTTCTGGAGAAGGTGCCGTATCAGAGCGGTCCGGTGCGTCACGAGTACCGGCTGACGCGGAGCGGGCGGGGGCTGCTGCCCGTGCTGCTCTCGATGCAGGACTGGGCCGACCGCTGGCTGCTCGGCGACGGCTCGCTGAGCGGCACGGCGGACGAGGACAGCGCCGAGGCACGGCGTGTGGCGGGCCTGGTGGGCGAGTCGCTCCCCCACCTGGACCTGCCGGCGCACCGGGACGGCGAGCCTCTGGATCCCGTGGCCGGGGCCGCGGCCACCGTCCTGTTCTGCTACCCGGCCACCGGAAGCCCCGGCCCCTTGCCGGACGGCTGGGCGGGCATCCCGGGCGCCGTCGGCTGCACGCTGGAGAACAGGCTCTTCCGGGACGCGTACGACGACTTCCGCGCGGCGGGCGCCGAGGTGCGCGGCGTGAGCACGCAGCGCCCGGACGAGCAGCGCGTCTTCGCGGTCGAGGAGGACATCCCTTTCCTCCTGCTCTCGGACGTCGACCTGCGCCTGGCCGCCGCCCTCCGGCTTCCGGTGTTCCGCGCCGGGCAGGCACTGCGGCTGAAGCGGGCCGTCCTGGTGGTGGACCGTGAACGCGTCGTCCGCCTGGCCCGCTTCCCGGTGACGGACATCCCGGGAGCGGTGCGCGAGGCGCTGGCGGTGTCACGGCAGGTGGCGGCCGGGAGCTGACGCCGCGGGCGCGGGGCGGTCGGCGCAGGCGGAGCCGGCGGCCGCGAGGACCGCTCACGCGGATGTCGAGAACGTGCCGGCGGCTCCGTCCCGGGAACGTCGGCGACGGCCGCCACCGGCCGTACGAGGAGAAGGAGAGACAGGCATGGGTGTTCAGCGGATGGACAACGTCGGCATCGTCGTCGAGGACATGGAGGCGGCCATCGCGTTCTTCGTGGAACTCGGCATGGAGCTGGAGGGCAGGACGGAGGTCGAGGGCCCGGTCGCCGACCGGTGCACCGGACTCGACGGCGTCCACTGCGACATCGCGATGGTCCGGACCCCGGACGGTCACAGCCGGCTGGAGCTGGCGCGGTACCGCAGCCCCGCGGTGATCGACGACGGGCCGCGCGACCGGCCGCACAACGTCCTGGGCACGCACCGCGTCATGTTCGCCGTGGACGACCTGGAGGCCACCGTCGCCCGCCTGCGCCCCCACGGCGCCGAACTCCTCGGCTCGATCGCCCGGTACGAAGACAGCTATCTGCTCTGCTACCTCCGCGGCCCGGCGGGCATCATCGTCGGACTGGCCGAGCAACTGCGCTGAGCAGGAGGGCCGGACCAGGCAGCCGCCCGGCCACCGAGGTGGCCGACTGCCCTGGGCGGCCGTCCGCGCGGAGCGGCAGCGTGCAACGACCGGTCAGGGGCGGCATTCCCGTCGCGACCTGAGCGTCTTCGGCGGGCAGGCGGGTGTGTTGGTGAGCCGCGGAGGCGGCGGATAGCGTGCGGGCATGGCGATGACGACGAAGCGGCGGGTCCTGTATCGGCAGGGCACCGGATTCTGGCGGATGACGGCGAAGTGGGCTGCGGTCTTCGGGGCGCTGTACCTGCTGGACGGCGGGCTGCTCCGGTCGTGGGGTGACGCGCTGGTCTGGCCGTTGATCGGGATCCTGCTGTGGGTGCCGTTCGGGATAGGTGTCGTCTGGTACCCGAAGAAGGACCAGCGGGTCGAACTGACGGCACGTGAACTGCGCGTACGGCGCAAGCGGCTGCCGATGGACAAGGTGAACCTGCTGCATGTGGCCCGGCTGTGGCTGGAGGGGCGGTCGACCGCGGACGAGCAGCCGGTCGGGGAATGGCGCCGGTTCGACCGGGTGGTGTGGGTGCCGCTGCTGGACGGCCGGGCGTTCGGCGTGGAGTTCCGCGACCCGGCCGCGTTCGCCACGGTTTTCGGCGCCTTCGCGATCGAGGCGTGCGGCGGGCCCGACATGGTGCGCGCGAGGGCCGCGGCGGAGACCTACCCGGAGCCGCGCCCGATGCGGGCCCGCTCGGCCCGGGACGACGGCTCCCGGCTGGACGTCCTCGACCTCTTCACCTAGCGCTGCCGCCTCCGGGCCGCGTCCGGAACAGGGGCGGATGGTCGGCGGGGCGAGGGACGACAGGCCGCGAGCCCCCGCCGGCAACGGCGCGAGAGGCCCTACGCGTCGGTCAGGGCGATGCGGGCGGTGATGCGTTTGCCGACCGGCTCCTGCTCGATGTGGAGATGTTCGGTGACGGCTTTGACGATCTCCAGGCCATGCTGGCCGACCCGGCCGGGGTCGGCCGCGCGGGCGGCCGGGACGACGGGGTTGCTGTCCCACACGACGACGTCCACGGCGCCGGCGGCGATGCGCAGTTCCATGAGTATCGGACCGGGGGCGTACTTGTAGGTGTTGGTGACCAGCTCGCTGACCACGAGCTGGGTCAGGTCGACCGCCCGCTGGGTGAGGGGCACGCGATGGTGGGTGCGGGCCTGTTCGAGGAAGGCGGTGGCGTGGTGGCGGGCTTCGGCGATGCAGCCGCCGTCGCCGCCCAGCGCGAAACCGGCCCGCAGCGTCTGCTCGCCGTGCGCCGGACAGTCCTCGCCGTCCGATCCCACCGACATCTCCTTCGTCCCCGTCGATCCATCCGCCGGGTACCCCCGGCAGAGCCGTGCATGCGGCGGTGCACGTCGGCTCCCTTGCCCGTGCGCACCGGCCCGCCCGCCCGGGCGACGGCACCTGCGGCCCGCGCCCGAAGGGACAGCCTAGAGGCAGCCGGGGACATGGCGGCCGCGATCGGGCGCACAGGGCCCTTCGAACAGGTCTCCCCGTACACACGGCCGCCACCGGCCACGCCGCGGCCGGCACGGCACAGGGGACCCGCGACGCCGGGAAACCGGCACGGGCCGAGAACCGGGCAGCCGGCCGGGGTGCCCCGTGGGGCGCGGATGCGACACAATCGTCCAGTCCCCCTGTCCCGGGAGGCGTCAGCACATGCGAGGAGACGTGACCATCACCCAGCGGCCCGAGTCACCCCGGCGGTTCTCCTTCACCACGTCCACCAGGGACGGCGTCCATGTGGTGAGCCTGCGCGGGGAGATCGACCACGACGCCACGGGCATCGTCGACGCGGCCCTCGTGCCGGGTGACGGCGCCGGCCCCGGGGTCGTGGTCGACCTCGCCGAGGTGACGTTCATGGACTCCAGCGGCATCAACATCCTCGTCACCGCCTACCGCAACGCCATCGACACCGGTGGGTGGTTGCGTATCGCGGGAGCGCAGTCACCGGTGCTGCGCGTTCTGCAACTCGTCGGCGTGGACACGATCATCGCCTGCCATCCCGACGTCGACCACGCCCTTCGGTCCTGACGGAGCTGGGGCGCGGATCGAGCGCCATCAGCGGGGCGACCGCATCGAGCCGGCCCGTGCGGGGGTGCGCCGCCCCGGAGGCGAGCGAATACGACATTCGCGACTTACGTGCATAGGTCAGGGCATGCCGGGTACGCAGAGGCGTCAGGGGCGAGGGCCGGCGGCGAGGACCGCAGCCGGCCACGGCGCCCGACGACGATGTCCGCGACTGCCGATGTCCGCACGGGAGGCAGCGATGAACCGATTCTCGAACCCGGCGGCGCCGCGCGGCGACGAGTCCGTGGGGGAACTCGTCCAGCAGGTGTCCGACCGGATGACGCAACTGGTGCGGGAGGAGTTCGCCCTCGCCAGAGCGGAGATGCAGGAGAAGGGAAAGCGGCTGGGACGGGGTGGGGGTCTGTTCGGAGG
>NZ_RDBP01000013.1:63786-103151 GCF_008042045.1 Streptomyces sp. T39 | reverse complement strand
GCGCCGGATCTGCGAGGTGTTCGCCGACGTCCTCGGCGTCGACGAGGTCGACCCGGACATGGACTTCTTCATGCTCGGCGGCGACAGCATCATGGCCATGACCCTCTCCGGCCGGGCCCGGGCGGCCGGACTGCCCCTCAGCCCCCGCGACGTGTTCGCGCACCGCACGCCCGCCGCGCTGGCCGCCGTCGTCGGGGACACCGGCGGCGAGCCCGCTCCGCCCGTGCCCGCAGGGGACGGCGACGGCATCGGCGACGTGCCGCTGCTGCCGATCGTCCACCGGCTCCGCGAGGACGGCGGCCCGATCGGCCGGTTCAACCTCTCGATGCTGCTCCAGACGCCCGCCGCGGCCGGCACCGGCTCCCTCGCCGCCGTCCTCCAGGCCGTGCTCGACCACCACGACGGCCTCCGCCTGGTGCTCACCCGCATGGACCTGGGTCCCGCCGTCCCCGCCCTCTGGTCCTCGCACACCCGGCCCGCCGCGGACGTCGACGCGGCCGCACTGCTGCGCCGCGCCGATGTGCGCGGCCTCGACGACGCGGCGCTGCGCGCCCTGATCGCCGAGGAGTCCGACGCGGCGGCCGGCCGGCTCGACCCCGACGCCGGCACCATGCTCCAGGCCGTGTGGTGCGACGCGGGCCCGGACCGGCCCGGGAGGCTGCTGCTCGTGGTCCACCACCTGGTCGTCGACGGGGTGTCCTGGCGTGTGCTGCTGGAGGACCTCGCCACCGCCTGGACGGCCGTCGCCGCCGGCGAACGGCCCGCCCTCCCGCCGGTGCCCACCTCGCTGCGGCGGCACGCCCGGCAGGTCGCCGAGGCCGCGACCTCGGCACGGCGCCAGTCCGAACTCCCGCACTGGGCCGCCACCCTGGCGCCCGGCGCCGATCTCGTGGCGGGCGCCGCCCGCACCGGAACCGCCGGCGCCTGCCGCGAGCTCGGCGTCCGGCTGCCCGCCGGGACGACCCGCGCGCTGCTCACCACGGTGCCCGCCGCGACCGGGGCCGATGTCACCGAGGTGCTGCTCGCCGCGCTGCGCGTGGCGGTGTCCCGCGGGCGTCCCGGCGCGGACGGCGACCTGCTCGTCGACGTCGAACGCCACGGCCGCGACGGCACGGACGCCGACCTGACCCGCACCGTGGGCTGGCTGACCGGCCTCCACCCGGTGCGCCTGCCCGCCGCCGCCGACCCGCTCGCCGCCCTCGACGGCGTCCGGGACGCCGTCCGCTCGGCTCCGGACTCGGGCGCCGGATACGGCATGCTCCGTCACCTCAACCCGCAGCTGGCCCCCGTGTTCGCCGGGCTGTCCGACGCCCAGGTGCTGTTCCACTACTTCGGCCGTCTCGGCGCGGGCACCGGCCGGGACTGGTCACCGGCGCCGGAGGCGGACGCCCTGTCCGTGGAGCCGGACGCGGGACTGGCCGCGCCCTACGCCCTCCAGGTCAACGCCCTGTGCGCCGACACCCCCGAGGGGCCCGTCCTGCGCGCGACCTGGACATGGACCGCGGACGGCCCGCTCACCGAGGACGACGTACGGCGCCTGGCCGACGGCTGGACCGCGGCACTCGGCGAACTCGCCGCCCGCAGCGCGGACTCCGCCGCCGCCGCGCGCGCGGTGCGTCCCGGCGCCCTGCTGCCCGGAGCCCCCGGCACCGCCGAGGGCGCCGGCGACCCCCGCACCGTCGCGGGCCCCGGCCCGCGCCTGCCCGCCGCCGTCCCGGACGCCGTTGCAGCCGCCCCTGACGCCGCTGCCGACGGGCCGGACGCCGCCCCGGGGGCCTCCTCCGCCGTCCCCGACACGGAACTGAGCGGCCTCGGCGCCGAGGAGGTGGCAGCCGTCGTCCGGCTGAGCCCCTACCCGGTGACCGCCGTGTGGCCGCTCTCCCCGCTCCAGGAGGGCATCCACTTCCACGCCAGCTACGACAGCTCCGCCCTGGACGTCTACACGGCCCTGGACACCTTCGACTTCGGCCACCGCCTCGACGCCGGGCGGCTGCGCGCGGCCGTCGCGGCGCTGCTGCGCCGGCACGCCGGGCTGCGCACCGGCATCACCGCCGACGGGCTGCCCCGCCCGGTGCAGTTCGTGTGCGCCGCCGATGCCGTGCCCGTGCCGCTGACGGAGGTGGACCTGACCGGTCTCGACGACGCGGCACGGCGGAGCCGGCTCGCCGAACTCGCCGACGGCGCACGCGTCGAACGGTTCGACCTCACCGCGCCGCCGCTGTTCCGCCTCACCCTGATCCGCCTCACGCCCGGCACCGACCGGCTGATGCTCCGCCACCACCTGGTGGCCTGGGACGGCTGGTCCCAGTCCCTGTTCCTGGCCGAGCTGCTGGAGCTGTACGCCGCCGGCGGCGACGACTCGGCCCTGCCCGTCCCCGGCAGCTACCGGGACTACCTGAGCTGGCTGGCCCGCCGCGATCCGGGCACCGCCCGCCAGGCATGGGGCGAGGCCCTCGCCGGGCTCGCCGAACCCACGCTGGTGGCCCGCGACCCCGGGGGCGAGCCCACCATCCCGCACCGGTGCGGGAGCGCGCTCCCCACCGAGCTCGGCGACCGGCTGCGCGCCCGGGCGCGCGAGCTCGGGGTGACGGCCAACGCGGTGCTGTCGGCCGCCTGGGCGCTCGTGCTCTCCGCGACCGTGGGGCGCGGCGACGTCGTGTTCGGCGTCACCGTCGCCGGACGGCCGCACGACGTCCCCGGCGCCGGCACCGCCATCGGCATGTTCCTCAACACCGTCCCCCAGCGGGTCGTCCTCGACCCCGCCGAGACGGTCGGCGCGCTCCTGCGCCGCCTGCACGGCGATCGGGCCGCGCTGATGGACCACGAGTACCTCGGCCTCGCCGAACTCCAGCGCGCCGGCGGCCACCCCACGCTCTTCGACACCCTCTACGTGCTGCAGAACTTCGCCGACGACCGGGCCTTCCGGGAGCTGACCGGACGTCACGGCATCACCGGGGTCGGCAGCGTGGACGCCACCCACTACCCGATGACCCTGATCGTCGACCCGGCCGACGTGATCCGCGTCAAACTGGAGTACCGGCCCGACCTGGTCGCCGACGGGGCCGCCCGTGCCGCGCTCGACCGGTTCATTGCGCTGGTGGACCGGCTGACCGCGGACCCGGCCGTCCGGGTCGGCTCGCTGGACCTGCTGCTGCCCGGCGAACGCCGCGCGCTCACCGCCCAGCGGTCGGACAGCCGCGCCCCCGTCCCCGACGAGACCGTCGCCGACATGCTCGCCGCCCAGGCCGCCCGCACACCGGGAGAACCCGCACTCGTCTTCGGCGGGCAGACCCTCACCTACGCCGAACTGGACTCCCGGATCAACCGACTGGCCCGGCTGCTGCTCGCCCGCGGAGCGGGCCCCGAGAAGGCCGTCGCCCTCGCCCTGCCGCGCTCCGTCGAGACCGTCGTCGCCCTCTTCGCGGTGCTGCGCACGGGCGCCGCCTACCTGCCGCTCGACCTCGACCACCCCGCCGACCGGCTCCGCCTGATGATCGAGGACACCGGGCCCCTGTGCCTGCTGACGACGGCGGCCGTCGCCCCGGGTCTGCGGGGTGCCGCGGGTCCGCTCGCCCCCGAGATCCCCCTCGACGACACCGCCGTCACCGCCGCCCTCGACGCACTGCCGGACGGGCCGCTCGCCGACGCCGAGCGGCCCGCGTTCGCCGCCGGTGTGCCGGACCGGCTGGAGCACCCCGCGTACATCATCTACACCTCCGGCTCGACCGGCCGGCCCAAGGGCGTCGTCACCCCCTACCGGGGCCTGACCAACATGCAGCTCAACCACCAGAAGGAGATCTTCGACCCGGCCATCGCCTCGGCCGGCGGCCGCCGGCTGCGCATCGCCCACACCGTCTCCTTCGCCTTCGACATGTCGTGGGAGGAACTGCTCTGGCTGGTCGAGGGCCACGAGGTGCACATCTGCGACGAGGAACTGCGCCGCGACGCCGCCGCACTGGTCGCCTACTGCGACCGGCACCGGGTGGACGTCGTCAACGTCACGCCGACCTATGCCCAGCTGCTGATCGAGGAGGGCCTCCTCGATCGGGACGGGCGGCGGGCGGGGGCTCCCGGCGGGCACCGGCCCGCCCTCGTCCTGCTGGGCGGCGAGGCCGTCTCCGACACGGTGTGGAGCAGGCTGCGCGACACCCCCGGCACGTACGGCTACAACCTGTACGGCCCGACCGAGTACACGATCAACACCCTCGGCGGGTCCACCGCGGACAGTGCCACGCCGACGGTCGGCGTCCCCATCCGCAACACCCGCGCGCACGTCCTCGACCCCATGCTCCGCCCCGTCCCCGCCGGCTGCCCCGGGGAGCTGTACATCGCCGGAACCGGCCTCGCCCGCGGGTACCACGACCGGCCGGGGCTGACCGCCGAGCGCTTCGTGGCGGACCCGTTCGGGGAGCCCGGTGAGCGGATGTACCGCACGGGCGACCTGGTCAGGCAACGGCCCGACGGCCGGATCGACTTCCTCGGCCGCACCGACGACCAGGTCAAGATCCGCGGGTACCGCGTCGAACTGGGCGAGATCTCCACCGCCCTCGCCGCCCACCCCGGCGTCGCCCACGCCGCCGTCGTCGTGGACTCGGCCGCCGGGACCCGCCGGCTGGTCGGCTACGTCGTCCCCGAGGACCCCGCCGCCGACACCACGGCCCTGATCGGCGCCGTGCGCGGCCACCTGAAGGCGGCCCTTCCCGACTACATGGTTCCCGCCGCCCTCGTCCCGGCCCCCACCCTGCCGCTGACCGTCAACGGCAAACTCGACGTGAAGGCCCTGCCCGCACCCGAGTTCGCCGAGGCGGGCACGGGACGTGCGCCGCGCACCCCCCGCGAGGAGGTGCTCTGCGCCCTCTTCGCCGACGTCCTGTCCCTCCCCGAGGGCAGCGTCGGCACCGACGCGGACTTCTTCGACCTCGGCGGGCACTCCCTGCTCGCCACCCGTCTCATCGGCCGCGCCCGTACCCTCCTCGGCGCCGACCTGGCGATCCGGGACCTGTTCGAGGCGCCCACCGTCGCCGCGCTCGCCCGGCGCGTCTCCCCGGGCGACCCGGCCCGCCCCGCCCTCGTCCCCGCCGAGCGGCCCGCCGAACTGCCCCTGTCGCACGCCCAGCAGCGCCTGTGGGTCGTCCAGCAGATCGAGTGCACCTCCGCCGCCTACAACTTCCCCCTCGCCGTGCGGCTGCGGGGCCCGCTGGACACGGACGCCCTCACCGCCGCCCTGGCCGACGTGACCGCCCGCCACGAGGCGCTGCGCACCGTCTTCGCGGAGCGCGACGGCCGGGCCTGCCAGCGGGTGCTGCCCGCGGCCGGGGCCCGGCCCGTCGTCGACCGCGTCCACGCCACCGGGCGCGACCTCGACGCGCTCGTCGACGCCGCCGTCGGCCGGCCCTTCGACCTGCGGTCCGAACTGCCCCTGCGGGTCACGGTCGCGGAGCTCGCGCCCGACGACCATGTGGTGATCCTGCTGCTGCACCACATCACCACCGACGAGTGGTCGGACCGGCCCTTCCTGCGCGACCTCGCCACCGCCTACGCCGCCCGCGCCACGGGCCGGGCCCCGTCGTGGCGGCCGCTGCCCGTGCAGTACGCCGACTACGCCCTGTGGCAGCGGCGCCTGCTCGGCGACCCGGCCGACCCGGCGAGCCGCGCCGCCCGGCAGCTGGCGTACTGGCGCACCGCACTCGACGGCGCCCCGGAGGAGATCGAACTCCCCACCGACCGGCCCCGCCCGGCCCGGCCCGCGTTCACCGGCGCCGAACTCGACGTGCCCTTCGGCGAGGAGGCGCTCCGGGGCCTGCGGCGACTGGCCCGCGAGACCGGCGCCAGCATGTTCATGGTCACCCATGCCGTGGTCGCAGCCCTCCTGCACCGGCTCGGCGCGGGCACCGACATCCCGCTCGGCGCGCCGATCGCCGGACGCGGCGACGAGGCGCTCGACGACCTCGTCGGCTTCTTCGTCAACACCCTGGTGCTGCGCACCGACCTCTCCGGAGATCCCTCCTTCGCCGACCTGCTGGCCCGTGTCCGCGACGCCGACCTCGAAGCGTTCTCGCACGCGGACGTGCCCTTCGAGTCCGTCGTCGAGACGCTCAACCCGACCCGCTCGCTCGCCCGCAACCCGCTCTTCCAGGTGATGGTCGGCCACCACACCCGCACCGGCGGCGCACTCGACCTGCCGGGCCTCACCGCCGAGGACGTGCCGTTCCGCATCCGGTCCGCCAAGTTCGACCTCGTCTTCAGCTTCACCGAACACACCGCCGGCCAGGACGGCCCCGGTTCCCTGAGCTGCCGGCTGGAGTACGCGACCGAGCTCTTCGACCGGGACACCGCCGAACGGCTCGGCGACCGGCTCGGCCGCCTGGTCACCGCGGTCGCCGCCGAGCCCGGGCAGCCCCTCTCCCGGGCCGGGATCCTCGCGCCCGGCGAACGGCGCCTCGTCCTGGAGGAGTTCAACGCCACCGCCCGCGAGGTCGACGAGCTCTCCCTGCCCGCCCTCCTCGCCCGCCGGACCGAGGAGCGCCCCGGTGCCGTCGCCGTCGTCGAGCGGTCGGGGCGGCTCGACTACGCGGACCTCGACGCCCGCTCGAACCGCATCGCCCGCCTGCTCGCCGGCCACGGCGTGGGCCCGGAGGACATCGTGGGGGTGGCCGTCCCCCGGTCCGCCGACATGATCGCGACCGTCGTCGCCGTGCTCAAGCTCGGCGCCGCGTTCCTGCCGCTGGACCTGGTGCACCCGGCCGACCGGCTCGCCTACATGATCGGGGACAGCGGGGCGGCCCTCGTCGTCGCCACCGAGCAGGTCGCCGGCAAGATCCCCGCCGCCGGCGGCGCCCCCGTCGTCCTCCTCGACGCGCCCGCGACGGCGTCCGCGCTCGGCGACCTGCCCGCAGACCCCCTCGGCACGCCGCCGCCCGCACTCGACCGGACCGCCTACGTCATCTACACCTCCGGGTCCACCGGCCGGCCCAAGGGCGTGGCCGTACCGCACGAGGGCATCGCCAGCCTGGTCGCCACGGCCGTCGACCGCATGGGCCTGCGCCGCGACAGCCGGGTGCTGCAGTTCGCCTCCGTCGGCTTCGACGTGTTCGTCTTCGAACTGGCGATGGCCCTGTGCCACGGCGGCAGTCTCGTCCTCGTCCCGGACGAGGCCCGCGTCGCCGGTCCCGCCCTCACCGACTTCCTCGCCGCCCAGCGCGTCACCCACATGATCCTGCCGCCCTCCCTGCTCTCCGCCCTTCCCGCGGACTGCGAACTGCCCGCCGGTTCCACCGTCCTCGTCGGCACCGAGACCGTGCCGCCGGACCTCTTCACCCGCTTCGGGTCCGCGGACCTGATCTGCGCCTACGGACTCACCGAGGCCACCGTCAACTCCACGCTCTGGAGGGCCCGCGACGCCGGGGAGCGGCCCGCGGGGCGGGTCCCCATCGGCCGTCCCGACCCCAACACCGTCTGCTACGTGCTGGACGAGCGCCTGCGGCCCGTCCCGCCCGGTGTCGTCGGCGAGCTCTACGTCGCCGGACGCGGCCTCGCCCACGGCTACCTCGGCAGAACCGCCCTGACCGCCGAGCGGTTCGTCGCGGACCCGTACGGGCCGCCCGGCCGCCGGATGTACCGCACCGGGGACAGGGCCCGCTGGCGCACGGACGGCAACCTGGACTTCCTCGGACGCGTGGACAGTCAGGTGAAGATCCGGGGTTTCCGCATCGAACTCGGCGAGATCGAGGCCGCGCTCGCGACCCACCCGGCCGTCGCCCAGGCCGCCGTCGTGCCCGAACGCGACGGCGACATCGTCCGCCTCGTCGCCTACACGGCCGCAGGAAGCGGGAGCGGCGCCGGCGGCACGGCCGCCGACGGACAGGCGCTGCGCGACCACGCGGCGCGCCTGCTGCCCGAGTACATGGTGCCGGCGCTGGTCGTCGCCCTGGACGGCCCGCTGCCGCTGACGCCCAACGGCAAGCTGGACCGCAGGGCCCTGCCCGCACCCGACTGGGCCGCCCTCACCGGCGCCGACCGTCCGGCCACCGCGACCGAACGGCGGCTCGCCGCGCTCTTCGGCGAGATCCTGCGGCTGCCGGACGTCGGCGTCCACGACAACTTCTTCGCCCTCGGCGGCCATTCGATGGCCGTGATGCGGCTGCTCGCCCGGATCCGCACCGAGTTCGGCGCCGAACTCGCCGTCCGGGACGTCTTCGACGCCCCCACCGTGGCCCGGATCGCCGCCGCGCTCGACACGGCGGCCACCGCCCGGCCCGCACTGAGCGCCGCCGGCGACCGCCGCCCGCCGGGCACCGCCCTGCCCGCGGCCCCCGCACAGCGACGGCAGTGGGAGTCCTGGCGGCGGCACCGGTCCCACGACCACGCCCTGGTGCTGCGCGCGCCCGACGGCGGGTTCGACGCCGAGGCGCTCGCCGCGGCGGTGGCGGACGTCGTCGCCCGCCACGAGCCCCTGCGCACCGCCGTCGCCCCCGACGCCTCCGGCGTGCTCCGGCAGCACCCCGCGGCACCGCCCGCCCTGGCACGCGAGAGCTGCCCCGACCCCGGCGCCCGCATCCGCGAACTCGCCGCCGGGACCCCGGACCCGGCCCGGGAGGCCCCCTTCGCGGCCCGGCTGCTCACCGGACCCGACGGCGGGCAGTCCCTGCTGCTGACGGCGCACCACCTCGCGGTGGACGAATGGTCGGTCGTGCCGCTCTTCCGTGACCTCACCACCGCGTACACGGCCAGGGCCCAGGGCGCCCCGCCCGCCTGGGAACCACTGCCGGTGACCTACGCCGACTACACCGTGTGGGCCCACGAGCTCCTCGGCGACCCGGACGACCCGGCCGGCACGGGCGCCCGTCAGCTCGCCTGGTGGCAGGAGACCCTGCGGGACGTGCCCGAGCGCATCGGCCTGCCGACCGGCCCCCTCCCGTCCGGGGGCCACGGCGGCCCGTACGCCTTCGTCCTCGACGAGGAGCTGCACGCGGCCGTCGACCGCCTCGCGCACCGCACCGGAACCAGCATGTTCATGGTCCTGCACGCCGCCCTGTCGGCCCTGCTCACCGCACACGGCGCGGGCACCGACCTGCCGATCGGCACCATGGTCGCCGGCCGCACCGACGAGCGGCTGGGCGACCTGGTCGGCTGCTTCCTCGGCACCGTGGTCCTGCGCACCGACACCGACGGCGACCCCTCCTTCGCCCAGTTGCTGGAACGCGTGCGCGAGACCACCCTCGGCGCCCTGGACCACCAGGACGTGCCCTTCGACGACGTCGTCCGCGCGACCGGCCTGCCCGCCGAGGGACCGCAGGTCATGCTGATCCACCACGAGCAGGCCGACCTGGCCGAACTGGAGGGCGGCGCGGGCACGTTCCACGCCGTGCCGACGGGACCGCCCAAGGCGGAACTGGTCCTCGGCTTCCACGAGCCGCGCGGCGCCGGCCCCGTCCACTGCGAACTCCACGGACCGCCCGACGCCCCCCGGCTCGCCGGCGAATTCCGGGCGCTGCTGCGGCGCGCCGTGGACGCCCCCGGACGACCGCTCTCCCAGCTGTCCATCACCGCGATCCCCCAGGAGTGACGACGCATGACCACCAGCACCTCCAACCCGTTCGAGGACCCTCGGGGCAGGTTCCTCGTCCTCGTCAACGAGGAGAACCAGCACTCGCTGTGGCCCGCCTTCGCCGAGGTCCCGCCCGGCTGGCGCACCGTGTTCGGTGAGGACACCCGCGAGGCGTGCCTGTCCTACGTGGAGACCCACTGGACGGACCTGCGCCCCGCGAGCCTGATCGCCCGCATGTCCTGAGGGCGCGGTCGGGTCGCACCGCGCCGGGGTGAACACCGTTCCGCGGAGCGGGCGTTCACCCCGGCGCGCGGGTAACGTCGCCTCGTGACCCCGATCCGACGACGCCCCGGGAGACGTCCATGACGACCCTGCCGCCCACCACCCCTCGTGCTCCCGGCCCGCGGGGGGTCGCGGCGTGAACGCGGAGCCCGTGGCCCTCACCCCGGTCGGACACGTGGTCGGCGGCCGCACCGAGGCCGTCGAGGACGGCTGGGGCGAGGTCACGGCGGTGATCCGCCTGGACGGCGCCCTCCGCGCGGAGTCGCCCGTACTCGGCCTGGAGCACTTCTCCCACCTGGAGGTCGTCTTCCTCTTCGACCGGATCGACCCCGGAGCCGTGCGCACCGGCCCGATCCCGCCGCGCGGCCAGCCGGAGGCGGCGCCCGTGGGCGTCTTCGCCCACCGCGGGCCGTACCGGCCCAACCGCCTCGGTGTCTCCCGGTGCCGGCTGCTCTCCGTCGACGGGCTGGACCTGCACGTGGCGGGCCTGGACGCGCTCTCCGGTTCCCCGGTGCTCGACGTCAAGCCGTACATGGCCGAGTTCACACCGGACGGGGCCGTCACCCAGCCGGCCTGGAGCACCCGGCTCATGAGCCGCTACTACTGACCCGGCCTCCCGCCGCGGACCGGCGCGCTCACGACCCGGCGGAGTCCGTGGTGCCGCGGCCCGCCGACCACGCCTCCCACAGGGCCGCGTAACGTCCGCCCGCCGCGAGGAGTTCCGCGTGCGTCCCCGTCTCCACGACCCGGCCCTCGTCGAGGACGACGATCCTGTCCGCCGTGGCCGCCTGCGGAAGGCGGTGGGCGACGAGCAGTCCCGTACGGCCCTCCAGCGCGTTGCGCGCCGCGCTCTCCAGCACGCGGGCGCCCGCGCTGCCGGCATCGGCCGTCGCCTCGTCCAGGATCGCGACCGGGAGACCGGCGAGGACCAGACGGGCCAGGGCCAGCTGCTGGGCCTGCGTCACGGTCAGCCGGTGACCGCCCTCGCCGACGACGGTCGCCGTACCCTCCGGCAGCGCCTCGGCCCACTCCAGCGCCCCGACCCGGCCGAGCGCGGCCCGCACCTGCGCATCGGACGCCTCCGGCCGCGCCAGCCGCAGGTCGTCCGCGAGCGGACCCGCGAAGACATGCACCTCCTGGCTGATCAGCGTCACGGCGCGCCGCACGCCGGCCGGCCCCAGTTCCCGCGTGTCGACACCGCCCAGCACGATCACGCCGCCCGACGGCTGGTGGACGCCGGCGATCAGCTTCGCCAGCGTGGTCTTGCCGGCCCCGCTCGCACCGACCAGGGCGACCCGCTCCCCGCTGCGCACGTCGAGGTCCACCTCGTGCAGGACCGGATGCCCCGGCGTGTAGGCGTGGCTCAGCCCGCCGACCTTGACGGAGCCGTCGACCGGCACGGCCCGCCCGTCCGGGGCGCGTTCGGCGGGCAGCTGCGACACCCCGACGAGCCGGGCGAGCGAGGCGCCGGCGGACTGGGCCTCGTCGATCAGGAAGAGCGCGGCGTTGAGCGGGTTGAAGAGGCCGTGGAAGTAGAGCGCCGCCGCCGTCGCCGTGCCGATGCTCACGGAGTCGTCGCGCACCAGCACGAAGCCGGTGGCCAGCACCGACGTCAGCCCGACGAACTCGGCCGCGTTCAGCCGGGAGAAGAAGCCCGAGACGAGCCGGCTGCCGCGCAGCGCCAGCCCGACGGCCGCCTCGGACCGCTCCCGGAGCAGATCGGCGTGCGCGCCGCCCAGACGGAAGGCGCGCACGGTCCGCACGCCGCCGATGCTGTCCAGCAACTGGTGCTGCAGGGCCCCGGCCGCCACCCGGTGCGCCGCGTACACGCGTCCGGCGCGCGGGATGTACCAGCGCACGGTCAGCACGTGGACCGGCACCACGGGGAGCACGGCGAGCAGGAAACGCCAGTCCAGGACGGCGAGTGCGGCCGTGGTCAGCACGATGGTGAGCAGCGCGCCGCTGAACTCCGGCAGCGCCTGGCGCACCGCCTTGGTCGTGATCGTCACGTCGCCGGTCACCCGTGAGGTGAGATCGCCGGATCCGGCGTGCTCGACCCGTTCGAGCGGCAGGTGCAGGGCCCGGGCCACGAACGTCTCGCGCAGTCCGGCGAGGACCGTCTCGCCGAGCCGGGCGACGAGCGCGTTGCCGACCGCGGTGAGGGCGCCGCGCGCGACGGCGACGGCCAGCAGCAGGACCATCGGCACCGTCAGCGCAGCGGTGCCGCGCCGCTCCACGACGAGGTCCACGACGCGGCCGAGCAGCGGCGCGGTCAGCAGCCCGACCGCCGTGCCGGCGACCAGGACGGCCGCCGCCGACGCGGCGAGCAGCCGGTGCCCGCGCAGCAGCGCCTTGAGCGCCGCGAGCGTCTGACGGGCCGTCGCGGTGGGCAGCAGCTCGCGCCCTGACCCGTTCTCCTGCGGCGCCTCCCCGCTCATTCTTGCTCCTCCGTCTCGGTGGGGGCCGCGCGGCCCGCTCCGGTGGGTATGCGGGGCTCCGATGCGCCCGGGGCGGGCGCGCCGTGGGGCGGGGTGCCCGGTCCGGGCGGCGCGGTGGCGCCTTCGGCGGGCCTGCGGTGCCGCGGGGTGCCCGGTCTGTTGTGCGCCGTGGCCTCCGGCGCGGCCCCGCCCTGCCGCGGGGTGCCCGGTCCGTTCGGCGCGGTGGCGCCTTCGGCGGGCCTGCGGTGTTGCGGCTTGACCGGTCTGTTGTGCGCCGTGGCCTCCGGCGCGGCCCCGCCCTGCCGTGGCCTGCCCGGTCCGTTCGGCGCGGTGGCGCGTTCGGCGGGCCTGCGGTGCCGCGGGGTGCCCGGTCTGTTGTGTGCCGTGGCCTCCGGCGCGGCCCCGCCGTGCCGTGGCCTGCCCGGTCCGTTCGGCGCGAGGGTGTCCGCGGCGGGCGCGTTCCCGTGGGTGCCGCCGTGGGAGGGGCGAGGGTGCCCGGCCGGGGCGGACCGTGCCCGGGACGAGGGGGTCCGGGTCATGCCAGCACCGCCGCCCGGTACGCGGCGTCGCCGGCGACGAGGTCGGCGTGGCTGCCCCGGGCGGACACGGTGCCGCCGTCGAGCACCACGACCCGGTCCGTGACGGCGAGCAGCGCGGGGCTGGTGGTCACCAGGAGCGTGGTGCGGCCGTGGCGCAGATCCCGCAGGCGGGCCGCGATCCGCGCCTCGGTGACGGCGTCGACGGCGGTCGTCGGGTCGTGGAGCACCAGCACCGGGGGATCGGCGGCGAGCGCCCGTGCCAGCGCCACCCGCTGCCGCTGTCCGCCGGAGAGCGACCGTCCCCGCTCGGTGAGCAGCGTCTGCCCACCCCGCGGCAGCGTCCGTGCCACATCGTCCGCGGCGGCGGCCTCGAGGGCCGGTCCGAGCGCCGTGTCGTCCTGCCCGGTCCCGGCCCGCACGTTGTCCAGCAGGCTGCTCTCGAACAGGTCCGCGTCGTGGTGCGCGACCAGGATCGTCCGGCGGACGGTGTCGGGGTCCAGCCCGGTCAGCGGCAGACCGCCGACGCGGATCTCCCCGGCGTCCGGGTCGAGTTCGCGGCCCAGGCAGCGCAGCAGGTCGGCCGCCGTCGCCGGATCCCGGGCGACCAGGCCGACCAGCTCACCGGGGCCGGCGTCGAGGTCCACGCCCCGCAGCGTGCCGTGGACGACGCCGCGCAGTTCGAGCCGCGCCGCTGCCGCCCCCGGGGCCGTCCCCGCCCCGGCCGCCTCCGCGCCCGGCGCCGCCGCGCCGGTCACCGCGGGAGGCGAGGCCAGCACCTCGGCGATCCGGTCGGCGGACGCGCGGCCCTGGGCGAACTCGCCGCTGACGTAGGTCAGAAGCTGGAACGGGCCCAGCAGGAACTGGGCGAGGCCGACGGCGGCGACCAGTTCGCCCACGCTGATCAGGTCGCGCATCGCCAGATGCGCGCCCACCAGCCCGATCGCGGCGATGAACATGCCCGTCAGGACGAGGATCGCCCCGTCGTGCCAGGCGCGGCTCACGGCGGACCGCAGCGCGGCCGCCAGCGACTCCCGGCTCGTGTGCCGGTAGCGGGCCACCGCGGCGGCCTCCGCGCCTATGCCCTTGAGGACCCGCAGCCCGGCGACGAGGTCGGCGGCCACCCCCGAGGCGTGCGCGGCGCGTTCCTGCTCGACCTCGCTGCGGCGTTCGAGCGGCCGGCTGATCCGGTGCCCCGCCCACAGCAGGGGCGGGACGCCGAGCAGGATCAGCAGGCCGAGCGGAACCGAGATCCGCAGCAGCGCGACCGCGCTGACGGCGAGCCCGGCCAGTGCGGCGGCCGCGTACGGCACGGCCGCCGTGACGGCGCCCACCCGGGCGGCGTCCCCGGTGGCCAGCGCGGTCAGCGCGCCCGGCAGCCGCCCGGTGTCGGCCCCGCCCCGCGGGTCGAGCACCCGATCGCCCAGCTCGCCGCGCAGGCGGTGCGCGGCGTGTTCGCCCGCCGCGTCGGTGATCCGGGCCGAGGTCCGGTAGCAGGTGGAGAGGGCGAGGAAGAGGACGCCGAGGACCAGCAGCCACCGCAGCAGGACGGCCGAGTCCCCGGTGGCGACCGCCTCGTCGATCACCAGGCCGATGACGACGGGCACCAGCACCTCGCACGCCTGGTGCCCCATGCCGAGCAGCGACGCCGTCACGACCCGCCGTCGCTGGCCCGCGATCGCGGTGCGCAGGACGGCGCGTCCTTCCCCGGGCATGCGTTACCTCCAGAGAGCGGCGGCCGGTCGGCCCAGGTTACTCCAATCACACCGCCGAGCAGCAGCGTTGTTCGCCGCCCGCCGGCCGCGGAGGGCCCTCGGCCCGCGGGCCCTGCGCACCCGGCGGCCGTCTGCCGCGCCTGCGGGACATCCCGTAGGCTCGCCCCGGTCGCGGGGTGCCGTCCGACCGCCGACGAGGCCGTGTGGTTCCCGGAGAGGAGCGCCCGTGCTCGACACGAGGCTGACCAACGCCCGTATCCTCACGATGGATCCCGGCCACCCCACCGCTCATGACATCGGCATCTGGCGCGGCCGGATCGTGGGTCTGGACGACGCGGTCACCGCGCTGCCCGCACGGGAGGTGATCGACCTCCGGGGCGCCACCGTCCTCCCGGGCTTCATCGACAGCCATGTGCACATGGCCTGGACCGGGTTGAAGGAAACCACCCCGAGCGTCGCACCCTGCGAGCGGGCCGAGGACGTGCTGGCCGTCGTCGCCCGCGCCGCCGAAGGGCTGCCGCCGCACGCCTGGGTGGACGTGGCCGGGTACGACCAGCGGGCGCTCGGCCGGCATCTGACAGCGGCCGAACTGGACGCCGCGGCAGGCGGACGCAAGGTGTTCCTGATGCACGACTCCGGGCACGCCTGCGTCGTCAGCAGCGCCGTCCTCGCCCTGCTCCCCGCCGGCGCCCCGCCGTCCGACGGCTTCCTCGCCGAGAGCGCCATGACCGCGGCCCGCAGGCTGCGGCTGCCCTACGCACAGGACGAACTGGCGGACGCCGTCGAACGCGCGGCCAGGACATGCCTCGCCGAAGGCGTCACCGCGGTCGCCGAGGCGGGCATCGGCGGCGGCCTGCTCGGGCACAGCCCCGTCGAGCTCGGCGCGTACCAACTCCTGCGCGACCAGGGCCGGCTGCCCCTGCGCGTCCAGCTGATGGCCGCGGGCGACACCCTGCTGCCGGTGGCCGCGCACGAGGCCGACGGCATGACCCACGCCCTCGGACTCGGCCTGCGCACCGGCTTCGGCGACGACTGGCTGTCGGTCGGCGCGCTGAAGATCTACACCGACGGCGGGATGATGGCCCGTACCGCCGCTCTCACGGAGCCCTACACGGGCACGGGGGCGACGGGCGAGTTCCAGGACGACCCCGAGCGCATCGCGCGGACCGTCCTCGCCGGGCACCTCGCCGGATGGCAGCTCGCCGTCCACGCGATCGGCGACCGGGCTGTCGACCTCGCGCTCGACGCGCTGGAACGCGCCCAGCGCGCCCTGCCGCGTCCCGGTGCGCGTCACCGCATCGAACACGCGGGCCTGGTCCGCCCCGACCAGCTGCCCCGCTTCGCCGCGCTCGGGGTGACCGCGGTGGTCCAGCCCGCCTTCCTGTACTCCTTCGGCGACGACTACGCCGCCGTCATGGGCGCGCGCCGAGCGCCCTGGCTGTACCGGGGCCGCGCCTTCCTCGACCACGGGATCACCCTGGTGAGCAGCTCCGACCGGCCCGTCACGGACGGAGCCCCGCTGCGGGCCGTGCAGTTCATGGTCGAGCGGGCCTCGTCGTCGGGCACGCCGGTGGGCCCCGACGAGGCGGTCACGGTCGAGGAGGCCCTGCGCGCCTGCACGGTCGGGGGCGCGTACGCCTGCCACTGGGAGGACAGCGCCGGCAGCCTCGCCCCCGGCAAGCGCGCCGACCTCGTCGTCCTCGGCGACGATCCCCGGCACGTCGACGTCTCGCGCATCGCCGCGATCGACGTGGTGGCCACCGTCGTCGACGGCGCGGTGGCGGCGGGCACCCTGACCTGACGCCAGGCGGCCGGTGCGGCCCCGGCTCCGCTCAGCGGCCGACGCCGGCGAGGACGGCGGCGGGGGCGAACGTGCCGGCGAGGCCGGGTGCCCGGTACCCGGCGGTCCGGAGCCGGGTGCGCCCGGCGAGGGCCGTGTCGGCCGGCCACCGGAGGAAGCCGCAGAGGAGGACCGGCACTCCGTCACCGTCGCCGCATGCCGCGGCGCCCGGACCGCGCGCCCCGGGCACGGGCCGGACCCGGGTTGACGACACCGCGTTCACCATCCGGCTCCGGCACGGCACACTGCTCAGGTGAATCCCGACCTGTATCCCGATCTCGTCGCCGCGGGCGGCGTGGCCGCCGCCGTGGAGCGCACGGCGGCCGGAATGGCGACCGCCGTGCGGGTGGTGGTCGCCGACGGCCAGACGTCTCTCGCGGCGGTCGACCCGCCCGCGGTGCCGCCGCGCCGGCCGCTCGTCCTGCGTCTGGCGGCGGACCGGCGCCTGTTCACGGTGGGTGGGTGGAGCCGGGGAGTCGAACTCGTCCGGGGCTCGACGACCGACCTCGGGGACGTCGTCGCGGCGGCCGTGGCCTGGGGCGAGGGCAGGAGTCTCGGCGACCTGCACGCACTCTTCCCGTTCCTGTCGTCGGACGAGCAGGCGATGGCGCACGAGACCGGTCCGGAGGCGGTGGTCGACCTCCAGTGGCGGCTGCTGCGGGAGCGCGCCGCCGGTGAGACCGGTTTCCCCGCGTTCGGGCTGCTCGTCGAGGCGGCGTACGCGCAGCCGGTGCTCCGGCGGCTGTCCGTGTTCTCCAGCCACTGGGTGCTGGGCTTCAGCGCCGGTACCGGCCCGTCGTCCGGGGCCGAGGTCGCCGTGGCGCCCGCGTACGGTGGTCGGCCCTACGAGGTGCGGAGATTCCTCCACGAGGGGGTGATCGGCGAAGCCGGGACCGCCGAGGAGGCCGTTGCCCTGGCGATCGCCCGTCTTCCGGCGGACCTCGGTCCGGCCCGCGCCGCCCCGGACGACCGCTGATCCGGCGGAGCACCGTGCCGGCACCCCGTGTTCTGTCCGTTGGCGGTGGTGAAACGGCGGAAGCGGGGCAGGTGACGAGTATGCAGACCCTCCTCCTGTCCCCCGCCGGGGACGCCGCGCACGACGCCGCGCACACGACCGCCGCCAGGTTCCGGCACGGCGCCTACGCGGAGCCGTGCCCCACGTGCCACGTCCCGGCCGGGGCGCTCTGCCTTGCCCGGCGGGCCGTGCACGCCGCCCGCCGGGAGGCGTACCGCAGGAAGCACCTGACCGCCGCCCGCCCGTGGTCCCCCGTTCGCACTGCCCACGGATGACCGGCGGCCGCCGGACGTCCGGCGGGCCGCACCTGCCCGCTCGGCCGCGCCCCGTCACGGGGCGCGGCCGTGGACCCGCGGGCCGCTGCTCCGTGCGGGGGAGGGGCGGCGGGCGGCGCGGTCTCAGCGGCCGACGTCCAGCCGTGCCGCGGCCCGCAGCACGCCGGGGGCGAGGCGGCTGAGCACCCGTGCCGCCCGGGCCTCGAACGTCACCGGGACGACGGCGCGCCGGTCCGCGACGGCGCGCAGGATATGGCCGGCGACCTTCTCCGGCGGGTAGTTGCGCCGCGCGTACATCTTCGACACCCGCTTCTGCCGTGCCGCCAGCCGTTCGCCGTCGAGACCCGAGAACGTGGTCGTCCGCGTGATGGCGGTGTTCACCACCCCGGGGCAGATCGCGGTGACCCCGATCCCGTGCGCGGCCATCTCGGCGCGCAGGCAGTCCGACAGCATCAGGACCGCGGCCTTGCTGGTCGCGTACGCGGCCAGCACCTTGGAGGGCAGATAGGCCGCCGCCGAGGCGAGGTTGACGATGTGGCCGCCCCGGCCCCGTTCCGTCATCAGGGCGCCGAAGGCGCGGCAGCCGTGGATGACGCCCCAGAGGTTCACGTCGAGGACGCGCTGCCACTCCTTCTCCGTGGTCTCGAGGAACGTGCCGGAGTGGCCGATGCCCGCGTTGTTCACCACGATGTCCGGCACCCCCTGCCGGGCCGCGACCTCGGCGGCGAAGGCGTCGACCGCCGGGCCGTCGGAGACGTCGACCCGCCAGGCGTGCGCGGTCGCCCCCAGCAGGCCGGCCAGTACGGCGGTCCGCTCGGCGGCTTCGAGGTCGAGGTCGCACAGGGCGAGATCGGCGCCCTGCTCGGCGAAGGCGAGCGCGGTGGCCCGCCCGATCCCGCTGCCCGCCCCGGTGACGACGGCGAGTCTGCCCGCGAACCGGCCCTGACGGCCGCCCTGTTCACCGGCGGGGGACGCTGCCGGGAGCACGCGGCCCTCGCGGTGTGCGACGAATTCTCCGACCATACGGGCCACGACGGGTCCTTTCTCCAGAAGCGCCGACCAGTGGGTGGCGTCGAGCGTGTGCTGCCGCAGGTCCGGAACCCAGCGTCCGAGGTCCTCGGCGAGCGCGGCGCCGACGTAGTGGTCCTGCCGGAGTCCGAGGATCTGCACGGGGACGCGGGTCGGCCGCCGCCGCGGACGCAGCAGCCGGGGCAGCATGTTGGCGCGGTAGAGGTGGATGCCGTGGACGGCGTCCTCGGCCAGCGTCGGCTGCGGGTGCCCCGGGCGGGGCGTGACGCCCTCGGCGACCCGCAGCACCGTGTCCCAGCGCCCGGCGAGCCCGTGCCGCCAGGCGGCCGGCGCCACCACCGGCAGATGGAACGCGCCGATGTACCAGGAGTGGGCCAGCTGGTTCAGCAACTGGCCGATGTGACGCGGTGTGGGGTGCGCCATCCGCCGGCGGATCCAGTGCCCGACGTGGTCGAGGCAGGGGCCCGAGATCGACGTGTACGTGGCGATCCGGGTGTCGGCGCCGGGCCGGGTGACCGCCTCCCAGGACTGGATGGAACCCCAGTCGTGTGCGACCAGGTGCACGGCACGGCCGGGGCTGACCGCGTCCGCGACCGCGAACAGGTCGTCGGCCAGCAGCTCCAGCCGGTAGTCGCGTCGGCGTGACGGACGGCCGGAGGCGCCGGCGCCGCGCACGTCGTAGCGGACGACGTGGTGGTCCGCGGCGAGGACCGCCGCGACGTCGTCCCACACACGGTGGGTGTCCGGGTAGCCGTGCACCAGCAGCACGGTGGGCCGCCCGGGGTCGCCCTGCTCCCACACCGCGAGCCGGACCCCGGCACCGGTGACCTCGCGCCGGCGCGGTGCCGGCGTGGCGGCGGTCATCGGGCGGCCGCCGACTGCCACCGGCGCACGTGCGGCAGATCGTCGTCGAGCCAGTAGGCGTCGTCCTCGGTGACGACCAGCAGCTCCTCGAACTTCAGGCCGACGTCGCGGAAGCCGATGTGCGGTTCGACGGCCCACAGGCCCGGCGTGGGCGCGTGCCGGGAGGAGCGGCCGCCCGCCCACAGAGGGGAGCGCCCGTGCAGGCGTTCGCCGACGAGCTCCCGTCCGAGTGTCTGGAGGGTGCGCACGCCGAAGCCGAGGACGCTCACGCCCGCCGGCCCCCGGGTGGTCGTGCGGGTGACCTGGTGGCCGATGACCCGGCCGGGATAGACCCGGTGGCGGTTGTCGTACCCGTGGCGGTCGATCAGGGCGTCCACCGCGGCGTAGACCTCGGCCAGTGTCCGGCGGGCCCGCATCTCACGGACGATCAGTTCGCGGTACTCGCGCAGGTCGAGGGCGATCCGGTCCCAGACCGGGTTGTCGCCGACCTTGCCGGCGTATCCGATGTCGGCGGTGTAGCCGTCGACCACCGGCGCGCAGTCGAGCACGTACGGCATGCCCTCGGCCAGGGTACGGCTGCCGGCGAAGAACTGCAGAGGGGTCCGGAAGTGCCGGAACGCCGTCCGGTCGCCGAACCAGGCGAACGGTATGTGGAAGAAGTCCTGGACGCCCTCGGCGACCAGTTCCCGGCGCAGCCGGGCCGCCGCCCGGCGTTCGGTCACGCCGGGCTCCAGCCAGTCGCCGACCCGCTGGGCGCAGGCGTAGGCGAGCTGCTGGAGTTCGCGGAAGCGGCTGAGATCGGTGTCGTCGTAGGGGAAGGAGGGGACGCGCGCGGAGCGTGTCCCGCGGGCGGGTGCGTGGGTGCTCATGGTCGGGCCTTCGGTCGGGGAGGGAACGGCGGGGGCGGGTGCGCTTCGCAGGCGGGATCCGGACGAGGCGGTCTAGAGGTCCAGTTCGAGGCGGGCGCCCTCGGGAGCGCGCGAGACGCACACCCGCATCCGGCCCTGGGCCCTCTCGTGCTCGGTGAGCCTCCCGTCGCGGTGCTCGACCTGCCCGGCGGTCACCCGCACGGTGCAGACGCCGCAGAAGCCCTGCCGGCAGGAGTAGGGCGTCGCCGGGTCGCGCTCCAGCAGCACGTCGAGGACGGACCTGTCCGCCGGTACGGCGAGCACCTCGCCGCCGCGGCGCAGGGCGACCTCGAACGGCCTGCCGTCCCTGACGGGCGCGGCGGTGAAGCGTTCGGTGTGGAGCGATCCCGCACCGCTTTCGCCGAAGGCGGCGCGCACCGCGTCGAGCATCGGGCCGGGACCGCAGCAGTACACGGCGCGGCCCGCGGCCCGCCGGAGCAGGGCGCCGCCGTCGGGGATGCCGTGCTCGTCGTCCGGCAGGATCTCCACCCGGCCGTCCGCGCCCGCCAGCCGGCGCAGCTCGTCGGCGAACGGCATGGAGGCGCGGGAGCGGCCGGTGTGCACGAGGTGCCAGTCGAGGCCGCGCCGGGCCGCCTCGCGGGCCATGGGCAGGACCGGGGTGATGCCGATGCCGCCCGCGACGAACAGCACCGACGGCTCGGCGGCGAACGGGAAGGCGTTGCGCGGCCCCTTGACCCGCACCCGGGTTCCGGCGGGCAGCGCGTCGTGCACCTCGTCGGAGCCGCCGCCGGGGCCGCCGGTACGGCGGACGGCGATGCGGTAGCCGTACCGGTCGCCCGGATCACCGCACAGCGAGTACTGCCGGGTGCGGCCCGAGGGCAGCACCAGGCCGAGGTGGGCCCCGGGCTGCCAGCGGGGGAGCGGAGCTCCGTCCGGTGCCGTCAGCCGCAGCGCCACGACGCCGTCGGCCGCGTCCTCGCGGGAGGCGACCACGAGGGGGAGGGAGGCGGGGCGCGGCGCGGGCCGGTGCCGWCCGCGGCGGTCGGCACCGGTGACCAGCGGCAGGTAGCGGTCGGAGAACGCGGCGAGGAAACGCATCAGCCGGTCGCCGCGGTCGCGGCCGTACAGGTCGGGCGGCAGTCCGGGATCCGCTCCCCCGCTGGCAGCCCGGGGCCCACCTCGGCCTGGTGCTGCCCTCGGGCCGCACCCGGCAGTACTCGCTGTGCGGTGATCCGGGCGACCGGTGGTGGTGCACGCGGTGCGGGTGCCGCTGTTCCACGCGCACTCGGCCGCCTACCGGGAGCAGGCCGAGGCGGAGGCGGCCGCCGTCCTCACGGCGGCCCTGGAGCCGTGGCGGCGGCGCTTCCCTTCGGTGAGCGTCACGGAACGGGCGGTGCCGGGGGCCGCCGCCCAGGTCCTGGTGGAGGAATCGGCCGGCGCCCTGCAATGGTGCATCGCCGCGTGCGTGACGTGCCCGATGTGCGGGACCAGGGGCGCGTGCCGGATCCGCCGGCCGACCACCACCAGCAGGGCGCCGGCCGATTCCTCCACCAGGACCTGGGCGGCGGCCCCCGGCACCGCCCGTTCCGTGACGCTCACCGAAGGGAAGCGCCGCCGCCACGGCTCCAGGGCCGCCGTGAGGACGGCGGCCGCCTCCGCCTCGGCCTGCTCCCGGTAGGCGGCCGAGTGCGCGTGGAACAGCGGCACCCGCACCGCGTGCACCACCCGCAGCGCGCAGTCCCGCCGTCCGGCCGCCGCGAAGGCGAAGGCGAGCACGTCGTCGGTGCCGGTGTGCAGGTCCACCCCGGCCACCACCTCCCGGTCCGGCGTGCCGCCGTCACCCGCCCGGACCACCACCACGGGCACCTCGGTGGCGCCGACGACGGCCGATCCGACCGACCCCATCAGCGCGCCCGCCACGGTGCCGAGGCCGCGGGAGCCGAGGACCATCAGTTCGGACCCGGCGGCCTCGATCGCCAGCGCGGCGGGCGGGCGCCCCGACAGCAGCCGGGTCGCGATGTCGGTCCCGGGATGGTGTTCGCGCAGTTCGGCCGCCGCCGCGTCCAGCAGCCGGTGCGCCCAGCGCCGGTGGTCGTCCCGGTCGATCGTGGGCGCGGCCACCGCCAGCGGCAGCGGCCACTCCTCGACGTGCACCAGCAGCAGCCGTGCGTCGCGCAGCGCGGCCTCCCGCGCCGCCCAGTGGGCCGCGGCGAGGCTCTCCGGGGAGCTGTCGACCCCGGCGGTCACATGGCGGGGCATCACCGCCTCCTTCGGACCGCCCGGCGGCGGTCACGCCTCCAGGTTCGCCCCGGCGGGCCCCGCGCGTCGCGCGGAAGCGTTCGGCAGGCGCGCCACGGGGTACCCGGCGATCCTGATCAGGGTGGCTCCGCCCGCGTCCGGCGCCGCGGCGCGGGACGTGACGGGGCCGTCGCACACGACGGGGGAGTGGCGCGAGGGGCCACGGGCCGGAGGGGCCGAGCAGGAAGGACCCGCATGAGCGACGCCAGGACGTGGTGGCCGCACGGCGCGCCGGCCACGGGACGACGGAGCTTCGACGCGGTCGTCCTCGACACCGACGGTGTGATCACCGACTCGGCCCGGGTGCACGCCGCCGCCTGGAAGACCGCCTTCGACGCCTGTCTGCGGGACCGGCCGCCGGACGAGCCCGGTGACCGGCGCCCGTTCGACGTCACGACGGACTATCTGCGTTATGTCGACGGCAGGTCGCGGCAGGACGGCGCGGCGGCCTTCCTCGCCGCCCGCGGGGTGCCGATTCCGGCGGGGAGTCCCGAGGACCCGCCCGGCACGGACACCGTGGGCGCGGTCGCGGCGTACAAGGAGCAGCTGTTCACCCGGCGGCTGGCCGAGGACGGCATCGAGGCCTATCCGGGCACCCTGCGGCTGCTGCGTCGGCTGCGCACCGGGCCCGTGCCCACCGCGGCCGTGTCGGCTTCGCGCCATGCCCGGGAGCTGCTCACCCGCGCCGGTGTCATGCCGTGTCTCGACGCGCTCGTGGACGGCGGCGAGGCGGCCCGGATGGGCCTGCCCGGCAAACCGGACCCGGCGCTCTTCCTGGAGGCGGCGGCCCGGCTCGCGGTGCCGCCGGAGAGCTGCGTGGTCGTCGAGGACGCGCTGGCCGGTGTGGAGGCGGGCCGCCGGGGCGGCTTCGGACTGGTCGTCGGCGTCGACCGGACCGGCGGCCCGGGGACGGCCGCCGCGCTGCGGGACCACGGCGCCGACCTCGTCGTCCGCGACCTCGCCGATCTGCTCGACGACGATGCGCCGCCCGGACGCACCGAGCCACCGGAGGAGTGGGCATGACGGACTGGCTGTGGGAGTACGAAGGCTACGACCCGGCCGCCGAGCGTCTGCGGGAGGCGCTGTGCACGCTGGGCAACGGCTACTTCGCCACACGGGGCGCGGCTCCCGAGTGCACGGCCGGCGAGGCGCACTACCCGGGGACGTACGCCGCCGGCTGCTACAACCGGCTCACGTCCACGGTCGCCGGCCGCGAGGTCGAGAACGAGGACATGGTCAATCTGCCGAACTGGCTGCCGCTGCGCTTCCGGACGATTGGCGAGGGCGGCCCGGATCCCTGGTTCACCCCGGACGGGGAGGGCCTGCGCGAGCACCGGCAGCAACTCGACCTGTTCGGCGGGACGCTGGAGCGCACGGTGCGGTACGAGGACTCGGGAGGGCGGACGCTGACGGTGCGCCAGCTGCGTATGGTGCACATGGCAGACCCGCATCTCGCCGGTCTGCGCACCGAGTTCACGGCCGAGGGCTGGTCGGGCCCGATCGAGGTGGAGGCCGCCCTCGACGGCGGCGTCACCAACAGCGGTGTCGCCCGCTACCGCCGCCTGGACGGCGGCCACCTCGTCCATGTCGGCGCCGGTGACGCCGCCGACATCGACGGCGGTGACGGCGCCGACGACGTCGTGTGGCTGCGCTGCCGCACCCGGACGTCGGACATCCGCGTGGGCATGGCGGCACGCACCACCGTCGACGGGGCGGCCGGGCACGAACGCGCGCGGGGCGACCACGAGCCCACGCGCGCGGTGCAGCGGCTGCGGCTCTCGCTCGCGGACGGACGGCCGCGCACGGTCGACAAGACCGTGGCGCTGCACACCTCGCGCGACACGGCGATCAGCGACCCCCTGCACGCCGCCGCCGACCGGGTCCGCCGGGCGCCCGGCTTCGACGTGCTCCTGGCGGCGCACCGGACGGCGTGGCGCCAGCTGTGGCGCAGGGCGGCGCTCGACGTGCCGGGGGAGGCCGGACGCATCCTGCGGCTGCATCTCTTCCACGTGCTCCAGACCCTGTCGCCGCACACGGCGGACCTCGACGTCGGTGTGCCCGCGCGGGGGCTGCACGGCGAGGCGTACCGGGGCCACATCTTCTGGGACGAGCTGTTCGTCCTGCCCTACCTCAACCTGCGCTTCCCCGAGGTCTCCCGCGCCCTGCTGACCTACCGCTACCGCAGGCTGGAGCAGGCGCGCCGGCTCGCCCGCGACTCCGGTCACCGGGGCGCGATGTACCCGTGGCAGAGCGGCAGCGACGGACGGGAGGAGACCCAGCAGCTGCACCTCAACCCGCGCTCCGGCCGCTGGCTGCCGGATCATTCGCGGCTCCAGCACCATGTCGGCTCCGCCATCGCGTACAACGTCTGGCAGTACTGCGAGGCCAGTGGCGACGCGGAGTTCCTGCACACCAAGGGCGCCGAGATGCTCACCAGGATCGCCCGCTTCTGGGCGGACTTCGCCGACTGGGACCCGGAACTCGGCCGCTACCGCATCCGGGGGGTGGTGGGGCCCGACGAGTACCACGAGGCGTATCCGGACGCCGTGCGTCCGGGTCTCGACGACAACGCGTACACGAACGTCACGGCGGCCTGGGTGATCGCCCGCGCCCTCGACCTCGTGCGGGACCTGCCGGAGCCCCGGCGTGTCGACCTCTTCGAGCGCACCGGGCTGGAGGCCGCGGAGCTGGAGCACTGGCGGGAGGTGTCGACCCGGCTGTACGTGCCCTTCCACCACGGGGTGATCAGCCAGTTCCACGGTTACGGCGAGCTCGCCGAGCTCGACTGGGAGGGGCTGCGCGCGCGGCACGGCGACATCCGCCGTCTGGACCGGGTGCTGGAGGCCGAGGGGGACACCGTCAACCGCTACCAGGCGTCCAAGCAGGCCGATGTGCTGATGCTCGGCTACCTGTTCTCCCCGGCCGAGCTGCGCGGCCTGTTCCAGCGGCTCGGGTACGAGCTGGACGACGAGACCTGGCACCGGACCGTGGACTACTACCTGCGGCGCACCAGCCACGGCTCCACCCTCAGCGGGCTGGTCCACGGCTGGGTGCTCTCCCGGGTGCGCCGGGAGGACGCGTGGGAGTTCTGCCGCGAGGCGCTGGAGGGCGACATCGCCGATCTCCAGGGCGGCACCACCGAGGAGGGCGTGCACCTGGGGGCCATGGCGGGCACCCTCGACCTGGTCCAGCGGGGGCTGACCGGCATGGAGACCAGGTCCGGATCGCTGTGGTTCGACCCGGTGCCCTCGCCGGAGCTGACCGAGTACGGCTTCACCATGCGCTATCACGGGCACTGGGGCGTCCGCGTGGCCGTGCGGCCGGGGGAACTGCGGATCGGGCTGCCGCCGTCGGCCGACGGCCTGCCGATCGGCGTGCGGCTGGGCGGGCGCTCGGTCGTCCTGGAGCCGGGCACGTCGTGCGTGCTGCCGCTCCCGGAGGCGTGACGCCGCCCGGACGGGGGTCCGCGAGGGACGGCCGTCCGGGCGGGGACGTGCTCAGGCCGGTGCCCCGGGGCGGCCCGCCCGGTCGTCCCGGTCGAAGTCCAGACGGTTGACGACCTCCACCACGCCGTCGACGCTGCGGCACAGACGGTCCACGATCCGTACCAGCGACCGCCGCTCCACGGTGCCGCTGAGGGTCACCCGCCCGTCGTCCACCTGGACGCCCACGGCGGCGGGGGAGACCCCGAGGGTGCCGGCGAGCACGTCCTCGACGATCTCCTCCTGGATGGACCGGTCGCGGCGCAGGAAGAGCTGGAGCAGGTCGCTGCGGCTCACCACTCCGATGAGGTGTCCGTCGTCGTCCACCACGGGCAGCCGCTTGATGCGGCGCTCCTCCATCACCCGGGCCGCCCGCACGGCACTCCACCCGGGCCGCGCGACGACGGCCGGGCTGGTCATCAGCCCCTCCGCCGTGTCCGAGACCGTGCCGCCGGTGTGGCGGCGCAGCAGGTCGGCCTCCGACACCACGCCGACCGGCCGGCCGTCGTCGTCGATCACGGGCACGGCGGTGATCCCGTACTCGTCGAGCAGCCGGGCGATCTCCTTGAACGACGTGCCGCGCTGGGCGACGACCGCCTCGGGAGTCATCAGGTCGGCCACGGAGCGGTGTCTCATCGCGCACCGGTCCAGCGGTTCATTCGGCACCTCCATGATCCAGCGGTCCTTTAAGGGCCAGTATTTCCGAGTCTGTCCCGCGCCGGGGCGGCGGGGTGTGCCGCCGTGCGGGGCGGTCGGGTGCTGGCTACGGTGGGCGCGGGGCGAGCCACCCGCCGTACCCGTACGCCGAGAGGGAAGGGCACCACCATGTCCGGACAAGCGCACTCGGAAGCGGCCGGCCCGGGCGGGGGGCGTGCGACCGGCGACATCGGCCGCAGGGTGGCGGCCCGGAGACGTCAGCTGGGCCTGTCGCGGGAGGATCTCGCACTGCGGGCCGCGTCGGCGCCCGGGTACATCGAGTACCTGGAGGAGAAGACCGCCGCGCCCGGCATGGGATTCCTTTTGCGGCTGGCCGACGCGCTGGAGACCACGGTCACGGCGCTGACGGGCGGGGACGCGGAGCAGGCGAGGGGTGTGGGGCGCGCCGGGTACCACCCTCAGCTGGTGGAGCTGGGGACCGACGAGTGCTGGACGCTGCTGGGGACGCACGGGGTCGGCCGTGTCGCGGTGACCGCGCCGGACGGACCGGCGATCCTGCCGGTGAACTATGTCGTCGCCGACCGTGAGGTGGCCTTCCGGACGTCGGCCGGCGCGCTGCCCGGCCGGGCAGCGGGCGGGGAGACCGCCTTCGAGGTCGACCACATCGACGAGGCGTTCAGCCAGGGCTGGAGCGTGCTGGTCGTCGGCGCGGCGAGGACGGTCACCGACGAAGCCGGGGTGAGCCGGCTGGACGGCCTGGCGTACTCCGAGCCCTGGGCGGGCGGGGAGCGGGACCTGTGGATCGCGCTGTCGGCGGAGCGGGTCACCGGCCGGCGGATCCTGGTACGGGGCGCACCCGGCACGATGTAGTGCAAATCGGTCATTACGCACCAAGGGTCCCGTGTGCTCCGGGCCTTGATCCCCGCGTTTCCCACTCGCCCCTGATGTCCGATTCGTTGGGCATTGGGATGATGTCGTGCGGTTGTGTGGCGGCTGGTGACATCCGTCACGCGGGGGGTCGCGAAAACTGATCTTCCCGGCCGCATTTCCCCATCCCCCTGCGTGAATTGATGGTCCGTCGGAATCACTTCAACATCATTCTCCGGGCTCCTCCGGGTGTGCCGCATTGCGGCTGTGAATTCCAGGCTTGTTCCTTTGCGTCCTTCTCGCCTACGGTCACGGCATTCCGGACAGGACGCCGAATCCTGCCGCTGTCCGGACACCCGACCAGAGACTTCGACGGCAGGAGCGGGGGAACCAGGTAGGCCGCCGTGACGGAGGACGGCCCGGAGACATCCGGGCCCGGCGCCGCCACGGCTAGGGGTGAAGCCGCGCACCGCGCGGCCGGGCATCTCCAGCCCGAACCCGACAGCTCACCTCGCAGGCGACGGAGAGGAATTCGTCATGCCTGCATCCGGCAAGCACCGCCGCAACCGGTCCAGCCGTCTCACCCGTGGCCTCCTCGTGGCCGGCACGGGCGGCGCCGCGCTCGTCCTGCCCGTGATCGCCGCGACCTCCGCGAGCGCCGCCCAGCCGGCCGCCGCCAAGGCCGCCGTCACGGCTCCCGCCCCCGCCAAGAAGGCCGCCAAGACGTACACCGTCGTCGCCGGCGACACCCTGTCGAAGATCGCCGCGAAGCAGTCGGTCTCCGGCGGCTGGAAGAAGCTCTACAACGACAACCGCCGCAACATCGGCGCGGACCCGTCGCTGATCCACCCCGGCCTGAAGCTCACCATCGGCGCCAAGGCCGCGCCCACCGCGGACCGCACGGCCGACACCGCCCGTGCCGACCGTTCCGAGAAGCGTGCCGTCCCGGCCGCCGGCAAGAGCGCCCCGGCGGCCCGGCCCGCCGCGGCCAAGACCTACGCCGACAACCTCGACGGCTGGATCCGCGAGTCGCTCGACATCATGGCGCGGCACGGGATCCCCGGCTCCTACGAGGGCATCCACCGCAACGTCATGCGGGAGTCCTCCGGCAACCCGCTGGCGATCAACAACTGGGACATCAACGCCGTCAACGGCGTGCCGTCGAAGGGCCTGCTCCAGGTCATCAAGCCGACCTTCGACGCCTACCACGTCCCGGGCACCGCGAACGACCAGTACGACCCGGTCGCCAACATCGTCGCCGCCTGCAACTACGCGGCCGACCGCTACGGTTCGATCGACAACGTGAACGGTCCCTACTGACCGGACCAGCCGGCCCCACGGGGCCGCCGCACCGCACCGGGGCCTTTTCGCCGACACGTCGGCGAAAAGGCCCCGGCCGCATTCACGCCGGCATTGCGCAAGCGGTCCCGTGTCCGGTTGCCCATTGCTCCCGGAAAGGCGCAACCCAGCGCGCGCCCTCGCGTTCCCGAAGCTGCAATGGACAGATGACGGCGCCCCCCGACGACTGCCTCGCACGCAACGAATGGATCTGCGGCGACTATCTGTCCAGCCGCAGCGGGATCCTCACCGACGCCGTGCTCCAGCACCTGCGGCTCACCTTCCTCGCGGTGCTCCTCGGACTGGTCCTCGCCGTCCCGCTCGCGGTCGCCGCGCGCCGCTGGGGATGGGCGGCCGCCCCCGTCCTCGGCCTCACGACGATCCTCTACACCATCCCGTCGCTGGCGATGTTCTCGCTGCTCCTGCCCCTCTACGGGCTCTCCGCCTCACTCGTCGTCGCCGGCCTCGTCCTCTACTCGCTCACCCTGCTCGTACGCAACATCCTCACCGGGCTGCGCGGCGTACCGGAGGAGACCCGTCAGGCGGCACGCGGCATGGGCTACGGACCCGTGCGCCTGCTCTGCGCGGTGGAACTGCCGCTGGCGCTGCCCGCGGCCATGGCAGGACTGCGCATCGCCACCGTCTCCGCCGTCTCCCTGGTCACCATCGGGGCCATCGTCGGACACGGCGGGCTCGGCAACCTCATCTACTCGGGGATGAACACCTACTTCAAGGCCCAGGTGCTCACCGCCTCCGTGCTCTGCGTCGTCATCGCCGTCGCCGCCGACCTGGTCCTGCTGCTGCTCCAGCGGGCGCTGACGCCGTGGGCCCGCAAGGGGGCCGCGTGAACACCCTCGCGGACACCTGGGACTGGCTCACCACCGGCGCCAACTGGTCGGGGGACGGCGGCGTCGCGCAGCGGCTGGCCGAGCACCTGTACCTCACCGTCGTCTGCCTCGCCCTCAGCTGCCTGATCGCCCTGCCCGTCGCCCTCGTCCTCGGACACCTCGGCAGGGGAGGTGCGCTCGCCGTCAACCTCTCCAACGCCGGCCGCGCCGTGCCCACCTTCGCCGTCCTCGTCCTGCTGCTGCTCAGCCCGATCGGCGCCTGGGGCTCCTGGCCGACCGTCATCGCCCTGGTGCTCTTCGCCGTGCCGCCGCTGCTGACCAACGCCTACGTCGGCATGCGCGGCGTCGACCGGGACGTCGTCCGCGCCGCCCGGGGGATGGGCATGACGGGCGCCCAGACCCTCGTGCGCGTCGAACTCCCCCTCGCCATGCCGCTGATCGTCACCGGACTGAGGATCGCCGCCGTGCAACTGGTGGCCACCGCCACCATTGCGGCACTCGCCGGCGGCGGCGGACTCGGCCGCGTCATCACCGCGGGCTTCAACCTCGCCTCCACGCCGCAGGTGGTCGCCGGCGCGGTGCTCGTGGCGGCCCTGGCCCTGGTCGTGGAGGCGGTGTTCGAGGCCGCGGGGCGACTGGCCCCGCGACGCGGCGGGAGCGTCGCATGAGAGCGCGTCTCGCGCTCGCGGCGGCGGCGCTGCTCGCCGCCGGAGCCTGTGCGACCGGCCCGTCCCTGGAGAACCGCGGCGAGATCACCGCCTCTCCCGGCGACAGCCGCCGGCTGACCGTGGGGACGGCCGGATTCACCGAGAGCGAGCTGCTCGCCCGGATGTACGCCCTCCTGCTGGAGGACGCCGGATACGACACCGAGATCCTCTCGGTCACCAACCGCGAGCTGTACGAACCGGCGCTGGAGAGCGGTCGGATCGACGTGGTGGCCGAGTACGCCGCCACCTTCGCCGACTGGCTCTCCGCCAAGGTCCACGGACCCGACGCGCCCCCGGCGGGCTCACCCGACCTGGGCGAGACCATGACCGCGCTGCGCGCCCTCGCCGCACCGCGCGGCCTCAGCGTGCTCGACCCGGGCCGGGCCGTGGACCAGAACGCCTTCGCCGTCACCCGCGAGTACGCCGCGGAGCACGGTCTGCGCACCCTCAGCGACCTCGGCCGGTCACGGCAGCCCGTCCGTCTCGCGGCCGGCGACGAGTGCGTCGAGCGCCCCTACTGCGCGCCCGGGCTGCGCGAGACGTACGGCATCGACGTCACCGCCGTCGACCCCAAGGGCGTCGGCACCACCCAGGCCAAGCAGGCGGTCAGCCGCGGCGACGACCAGATGGTGCTCACCACCACCACCGACGCCACCCTCGACGAGTTCGGCCTCGTCCTGCTCGCCGACGACAAGCGGCTCCAGAACGCCGATCACATCGTGCCCGTGGTCAACCGGGCGCGGGCGGGCGGCAGCGGCGTCACCCGTGTCCTGGACCGGCTCAACACCGTGCTCACCACCGCCGACCTGGCCCGCCTCAACCGACAGGTCGACAGCTGGCGGCGGCTCCCCGAGGACGTCGCCCGGGCCTACCTCGCCTCGAAGGACCTGCTGGGCCGGAGCCGGTCGCGGACGTAGCGCCGTCCGCCCTGAGGCCGCACCCGGCGGCGTCCGGCGCCTGCACTCGCAGGCGGCGGACGTCCTCGTACCGGGTGCCGCCGCCGAGACCGTCCGCGGCGGGCCAGTCGTGCACCCGCAGCCGTGAGATCCCGGTGCCGCCGGGCAGGCCGCCGTACGGGAGGGGCGGGGTGGGCGCCGTCACCACAGGTCTCCTCAAGGCGCCGACGCCGTAGAAAGCGCTTTCCCGACGCCAGTCCAGGCCCGTCGGCACCCACGGTCAGGGGCTCCGGCCCCGTGCGCGTCAGGCGCCGAGACGCCCCGGAAGCCACGCGAGCCGGGCGGCCTCCTGGAAGACCCCGCCACCCTCGTGGTCGTTGAAGTCGTAGACCTCGATCGCCTTGTCCGCACCGGTGTACGCGTTGAACGCGGCGAACACCGTGGACGGCGGGCACGTCTGGTCCTCCAGCGCCACCGAGAACAGCGCGGGGGCGTTCGCCCGGGCCGCGAAGTGGACGCCGTCGAAGTACGAGAGTGTGCGGGCCGCCTGGCCGGAGCGGCCCCGGTGCGTCTTCAGCCAGTTGCCCACCTCCCGGTACGGGTGACGGTCGGTCAGCGTGGTGGCACGGGGGAAGTCGCACAGGAACGGCACGTCCGGCGCGACGGCCGCCAGATCCGGCACCAGACCGCTCACGGCGATCGCGATGCCGCCGCCCTGGCTGGCGCCGACCGCCGCCGTCCGCTCCGCGTCCGTCAGCGGGTGGGACCGGGCCGCCTCGACGGCACGGACGGCGTCCGTGAACACCCGGCGGTAGTAGAAGTCGTGCGGGTCCTCGATGCCGCGGGTCATGAACCCGGGGAAGGACGGTGCGCTGCCGACCGGATCGGGGGTGTCGCCGGGGGCCCAGCCGCTGCCCTGGCCGCGGGTGTCCATCACGAAGTGAGCGAACCCCGCCGACGCCCACAGCAGATGGGTGTGCGACAGCCCCCGCCCGCCGCCGTAGCCGAGGAACTCGACGACCACCGGCACCGGCCGGGTGGTCCCCGCCGGAAGGACCAGCCAGCCCTTCACGGGGTGCCCGCCGAATCCGGCGAACGTCACGTCGTGCACCTCCACCGATCTCAGCGGCGTGTCGACGCGCTCGAAGCGCGCCGCGAGGTCGTGGCCGCGTGCGTCGTCCAGTGTCTTCGTCCAGAACGCGTCGAAGTCGGCGGGAGCGGCGGATTCGCTGCGGTACTCGCGCAACTCGTCGAGGGGGAGATCGAACAGGGCCATGGGAACCACCTTCGGTACGGGTCGAAGGAGCAGATCAACACGGCTCCCGGCGCCGGGGCAAGTGCCGTCCGGGGGGCGGGCATCCGCCGCCGGGACACCGTGCCGGGGGAGTGCGGGGCGGCGGGGCTCGCCGTCTACGCGTCCGGGACGGAGTCGAACTCGACCTCGTCGCGGGGCAGGCCCCGGGCGTCGGCGCCGACCGAGCGGCGCAGCGCCTCGTGCAGCCGGGCGGGGGTGAGGACGCCGAGGAAGCGCTCGCCGTCCAGCACGGCCACCCAGCCCGCGTCGTGCTGGAGCATCTCGCTGAAGGCCTGCTTGAGCGGTGCCCCGACGGGCACCCACGCGTCCATCCGCCGGGCCAGGTCGCCGACCGTGCCGTGCTCGCCGGCGAGGGCCAGCGACCCGGCCGGCACCCAGCCGTGGAGCGCGCCCGCGCCGTCGGTGACCACCGCCCAGGGGGCCCCGCCGGAGCGCAGCCGCGCGGCGGCCCGCGACGCCGGCTCGTCGAGCGTGGCGAGCGGCGGCTGCTCCAGGTCGGCGGCCTCCACGGCGGTGACCGACAGCCGCTTCAGGCCCCGGTCGGCTCCCACGAAGCCGGCGACGTAGGGGGTGGCGGGGGTGCCGAGGACCGCGCGCKGGGTGTCCAGCTGCTCGATCCTGCCCTGCCCGTACACGGCGATCCGGTCACCCATCCGGACCGCTTCCTCGATGTCGTGGGTGACCATCAGGATCGTCTTGCGGACGGCCGACTGGAGGGCGAGGAACTCGTTCTGCAGTCGTTCGCGCACCACCGGGTCCACCGCGCCGAAGGGTTCGTCCATCAGCAGCACCGGCGGGTCGGCCGCCAGCGCGCGGGCCACTCCGACGCGCTGGCGCTGGCCCCCGGAGAGCTGCGCCGGGTACCGCCCGCCGTACACCGAGGGGTCGAGGCCGACCAGTTCCAGGAGTTCGGCTGCCCGGGCGCGGGCCCGGGACCGCTTCCAGCCGAGGAGGGCCGGGACGGTCGCGGTGTTGTCCAGGACGGTGCGGTGGGGGAAGAGGCCGACCTGCTGGATGACGTAGCCGATGCGGCGGCGCAGGGCCACCGGGTCGACGGAGGCGATGTCGGAGCCGTCGACCAGGATCCGGCCGGTGGTCGGTTCGATGAGGCGGTTGACCATCATCATGGTGGTCGTCTTGCCGCAGCCCGACGGGCCCACCAGCGTGACCAGTTCGCCCTCGGCGACCTCGAAGGAGAGCCCGTCGACGGCGGTCGTGCCGTCCGGGTAGACCTTGCCGACCTGCTCGAACCGGATCACGCCCCCACGCTACGAGCGCCCGCGGGGCGGCGCACACGGGCCCGGACCGTACGGGTCGGGTGTGCGGCGCCCGGCCCGCGGGATTCGCCGGCTCCCTTGCCGAGCGCCGGGCACGCCTGCTATTCCATTCCGTTAGGAAAGTTTCCTTCCAATCAGACGCCGGCCCCGGCCGGCCGTCTGGCCTCCGATGCATCGGTTCTGTCCGGCCCATCCGCCCAGCCAACGGAGACCCCCCATGAGACCGGCACGGTTCTTCACCCGCCCGCTCGGCGGCGTCGGCGTCCTCGCCGCCGAGCGGGCGGGTGAAGAACCGTGCCGGTCTCATGGGGGGTCTCCGTTGGCTGGGCGGATGGGCCGGACCCACCCCCTCCTGAGCCCCTCCAGCCAGGCCGGCGGCAGCTCGCAGACGTCCCACTCGGCCTCCAGCGGCCCGGGGACGCAGGACAGGCGCTCCAGGACGGCGACGCTGGTGGGGGAGTGGAGCAGGGAGTGTCGGCCGTGGATGGCCGTGGGGCTGCCCGGCCCGTACCGGGCGTAGAGCCGCTCCAGACGGGGGCGGTGTTCCGAGGCGAACTCCGCGAGGCGGCCCGCGTATCCGGCCCGCCGGCGGGGGTCCATGGTGGCGAGGACGGCCACCAGCACCTGTTCCGAGACCTCGGGATCGAGATCGGAGATCTCGGTGAACGACAGGTACAGCGGGGTGATCGCCACCCGCGCGCGTTCCACCTCCATCGTGCGCACGGGGGGAAGCGGCTGGGCCGCGGACGCCGGCGGCCCGGCGGCCACGGCCTGCCGCAGCGCGCGGGCGGCGACGTCCCCGAGGTCGTCGGTGACCGACCGGGCGCCGTCGAGCCAGCCGCTCGTGTAGAGGTCGCCCTTGCCCTCCGGGGCGTCCCGCCCGCCCCCGCCGACCTCCTCGTGGGCCAGCGCGACGGCGCCCGCCTCGACGATGCGGACCAGCTCCTCCGCGTCACCGGTGAACAGGCCGGCCCGGCCGAGGTACCCGAGGAGCGTCTGCCTCGCGTTGAGGATGCTGGCCGCGTCCAGCTGCTGTCGTCCGTCGTCGCCGGCGTCCACTGACGTTCTCCTCCTCGCGCGTGCCCTGTGGTGCGCGTACGCGCCGCGCTCCGCCGGGAACGGGTTCCCGGATGCCGGGGCCGCCCGAGGGGCGCGGTGTGCGCACGTGTCGTCGATCATGGCGCGTCGGAGTGCCGAACGGGTAGTAGGCGGGCTCGTCGACGACACGGAGACGGCCGTGCGGCCGTGCGGGGCCGGGGGCGGACGCCGCGGACGGGCCGCCCGGAACAGCCGCTTCCGGTCCGCACGGGGAGCCGCCCCGGACCACGCAGCACCGGCCCCGGTCCCGGCAGCACCGGCTCCGGTGCCGGCACCACCGGTCCGGGGGGGAGCAGCACCGGCTCCGGTGCCGGCACCACCGGTCCGGGGGGAGCAGCACCGGCCCCGGGCCGGCCGGTGGTCAGCCGCCGAGCCCGAGGCGCTCCGCGGCGGCGGCCCAGGCCGCGCCGTCGGGGCGGGCCGTGTAGTGGTCCAGCTCCTGCGTGGAGCGCAGCAGCGCCCGCAGGTCCGACAGCGAGCCGCTCAACGCCCCGGCCGCCCGCGCCTGCACCAGCACATTGCCCAGCGCGGCCGCCTCGGCGGGCCCGGCGACGACGGGGAGCCCGCACGCGTCGGCGGTCAGCTGGCACAGCAGCGCGTTGCGCGCCCCGCCGCCGACCACGTGCACGACCTCCACCCGCCTGCCGGAGAGCGCCCGGGCCCGCGCGACGGTCTCGCGGTGGGCGAGCGCCAGCGAGTCCAGCACGCACCGGGTGAACTCGGCCGGGGTGCGGGGGACGGGCTGGCGGGTGGCGGCACACGCGTCCGCGATGCGCCGGGGCATGTCCCCGGGGGCGATGAAGGCCGGGTCGCCGGCGTCCACGACGAAGCGCAGCGGTGGCAGCTGCGCCGCCTCCGCGAGCAGGGGGCCGAGTTCCTGCGGGTCCCCCTGGTCGGCCCAGGTGCGCATGCACTCCTGGAGCAGCCACAGGCCCATGACGTTGCGCAGGTAGCGGACGGTGCCGTCCACCCCCAGCTCGTTGGTGAAGTTGGCCCGGCGCGAGGCCTCGGTCAGCACCGGCTCGTCCAGCTCCAGTCCGACCAGCGACCAGGTGCCCGTGGCGATGTAGGCGAAGTCGACACCGGCCGCAGGGACACCGGCGACGGCCGATGCCGTGTCGTGCGAGCCGACCGCCGTCACCGGAACGGGGCCGGTCAGGCCGGTGTCGGCCAGCACCTCGGGCAGCAGCGTGCCGGCCGCGTCGCCGGGGCTGCGCAGCGGAGGGAAGAGCGAGAGGTCGATCCCGGTCCGACGGGCCACCTCCCCGGACCAGTCACGGGTGCGGGGGTCGACCAGCTGGGTGGTCGACGCGTTGGTGATCTCCGTTCCCTTCAGGCCCGTGAGCCAGTAGGAGACGAGGTCCGGGATCAGCAACAGGTCCTCTGCGGCGGCGAGTTGCGGGGTGCCCCGGGCCGCGGTCAGCTGGAGGACGGTGTTGAACGGGAGGTGCTGGAGGCCGGTGGCGGCGTACAGGTCCTCCGGGGGGATCACCGCATGGACCTTCTCCGCGGCTCCTTCGGTGCGCGGGTCCCGGTAGTGGACGGGGTTGCCCAGCAGGGCCCCCGTCGCGTCGAGCAGCCCGTAGTCGACGGCCCAGCTGTCCACGCCCACGCCGTCGAGCCGACCGCCCGCCGCCCTGCCCGCCTCGCGCAGACCGTCGAGCACACCCCGGTACAGGGCGAGGACGTCCCAGTGCAGCGTTCCCCCGACGCGCACCGGCCGGTTGGGGAACCGGTGCACCTCGGTCAGGCGCAGGGTGCCGGGTCCGACGCTGCCGAGCATCACGCGCCCGCTGGAGGCGCCCAGGTCGACGGCGGCGAACGTACGCGGGGTGGATGACATGGGTCCTCGCAGTGGTGCGGCGGGCAGGAGGGGACGGGGAGGGGGCGTTCGCCCGGGGTGTGGATCCCCCGGACGCCCGGCCGGCACGGTGACGGCCCGGCGTCCGGGGAGCCGGTGCCCCCCTGTGGAGCGGGGCGGATCGGCGAGCGGGGCCCGGGGCCGCCCCGGGTGCGGGACGGGGCGGCCCCGGATGCGCGGCGGGCAGGGTGGCACCCGCCGCGCGGCGGGTGCCACCCTGCCCGCCGCGTCGTCCGTCAGCGCAGGAAGGCGGTGGCGACGCCGGCGTCGACGGGGATGTGGAGCCCGGTGGTGTGGGTGAGCTCGCCGCCGGTGAGGGCGAAGACGGCGTTCGCGACGTGTTCGGGCAGGACTTCGCGCTTGAGGATGGTGCGCTGGGCGTAGAACTCGCCGAGCTTGTCCTCCTCGATGCCGTAGGTGGCGGCGCGCTGGGCGCCCCAGCCGCCGGCGAAGATGCCGGAACCGCGGACCACGCCGTCGGGGTTGACGCCGTTGACGCGGATGCCGTGCTCGCCCAGCTCGGCGGCGAGCAGACGCACCTGGTGGGCCTGGTCGGCCTTGGTGGCGGAGTAGGCGATGTTGTTCGGTCCGGCGAAGACGGCGTTCTTGGAGGCGATGTAGACGATGTCGCCGCCGAGTTTCTGCGCGGCCATCAGCCGGGCGGCCTCACGGGAGACGAGGAACGAGCCGCGGGCCATGATGTCGTGCTGCAGGTCCCAGTCCCGGGCGGTGGTCTCCAGCAGCGGCTTGGAGATGGAGATGCCGGCGTTGTTGACGACCAGGTCGACACCGCCGAAGGCCAGCGCGGCCTCCCGGAAGGCGGCGGCGATCTGCTCCTCGGACGTGACGTCGACGGTGACGGCCACGGCCCTGTCCGGGCCGCCGAGTGCGGCCGCGACGGCCTGCGCGTTCTCGGTGTTCAGGTCGGCGACGACGACACAGGCGCCCTCGGCCGCTAGCCGGTGGGCGATGGCCCGGCCGATGCCGGAGCCGGCACCGGTGACGAGCGCGACCCGGGTGGCGAGCGGCTTGGGCTTCGGCATCCGCTGGAGCTTGGCCTCCTCCAGCGCCCAGTACTCGATGCGGAACTTCTCCGACTCCTCGATCGGCGCATAGCTGGAGACGGCCTCGGCGCCCCGCATCACGTTGATCGCGTTGAGGTAGAACTCGCCCGCCACCCGGGCGGTCTGCTTGTCCTTGCCGAAGGAGAACATGCCCACGCCCGGGATCAGCACGATCGCCGGGTCGGCGCCGCGCATCGCGGGCGAGTCGGGGGCGGCGTGCCGCTCGTAGTAGGCGGCGTACTCCTGCCGGTAGGCGGTGTGCAGCTCGGCCAGCCGGGCCACCGTCTCGTCCAACGGCGCTGCCGGGGGCAGGTCGAGGACCAGCGGGCGGACCTTGGTGCGCAGGAAGTGGTCGGGGCAGGAGGTGCCGAGCGCGGCGAGGCGCGGGTGCTCGGCGCGGGCGGTGAAGTCGAGCACCGTGTCGGAGTCGTCGAAGTGGCCGACCTGGGGCCGGTCCTTCGAGGCGATGGCGCGGATGTGCGGGGCGAGGGCGGCGGCCCGCTCCCGGCGCTCGGCCTCGGGCAGCGGCTGGTAGCCGGCCAGGAGCGGGCCGAACGGCTCGGGGCGGCCCTTCTCGGCCAGGAAGGATTCGGCGGTGCGGATGATGTGCAGCGAGTTGGCCTCGCACTCCTCGCTGGTGTCGCCCCAGGCGGTGATCCCGTGGCCGCCGAGGATGCAGCCGATCGCCCGCGGATGGGCGGCCTTCACCGCCGCGATGTCCAGCCCGAGCTGGAAACCGGGGCGTCGCCACGGCACCCACACCACGCGGTCGCCGAAGCACTCGGCGGTCAGCTTCTCCCCGTCCGCGGCGCAGGCGAGTGCGATACCGGAGTCCGGGTGCAGGTGGTCGACGTGCGCGGCGTCCACGAGACCGTGCATGGCGGTGTCGATGGACGGTGCCGCGCCGCCCTTGCCGTGCAGGCAGTAGTCGAACGCGGCGACCATCTCGTCCTCGCGCTCGACGCCGGGGTAGACGCCCTCCAGGGCCCGCAGCCGGTCCAGGCGCAGCGCCGCCAGCCCGCCCTCGGTCAGGGTGCCCAGGTCGCCGCCGGAGCCCTTCACCCACATCAGTTCCACGTCACCGCCGGTGACGGGGTCGGTGGCGGTGCCCTTCGCGGAGGTGTTGCCGCCGGCGTAGTTGGTGTTCCGGGGATCGGCGCCGAGCCGATGGGACCGGGCGAGCAGCGAAGCGGCTTCGGGATGGGATGCCATGTGCGTCATTCCTTCTGGGACGGATCTGCGGGTAC
>NZ_RDBP01000013.1:58598-63686 GCF_008042045.1 Streptomyces sp. T39 | reverse complement strand
GGGCGGGCGGGACCGGTCCGTGGCGTGGGTCAGGCTCCCCAGCCGGCCTGCTGTCCGCCCACGCGTGCGGCGGTGATCTTCTCGGCCCAGCCGGAGCGGCGGTACGCGCCCATCGGGTCGGCATCGAGGCCCAGTTCGCCGCGGACCTCGGCGAGCAGCGGACGGACGTCGGTGTCGAAGGCGTCCATCAGCACCGCGTTGGCGGCGAGCACGTCACCGGACGCCTGGGCCGCCGCGAGGGCGTCGCGGTCGACCAGGAGCGCCTTGGCGGTCGCCTCCTGCACGTTCATCACCGAGCGGATGATCGCGGGGATCTTGGCCTCGATGTTGTGGCACTGGTCGAGCATGAACGCCACCTCGGGGGTGAACCCGCCGCCGCGCACGACCTCGTACATGATCCGGAACAGCTGGAACGGGTCGGCGGCACCGGCCATCAGGTCGTCGTCCGCGTAGAAGCGGGAGTTGAAGTCGAAGCCGCCGAGCTTGTCCTCGCGCAGCAGGCTCGCGACGATGAACTCGATGTTGGTGCCCGGAGCGTGGTGGCCGGTGTCCACCACGACCTGCGCCTTCGGGCCCAGCTTCAGGCAGTGCGCGTACGCGGTGCCCCAGTCCGGGACATCGGTGCTGTAGAAAGCCGGCTCGAAGAACTTGTACTCCAGCAGCATCCGCTGGTCGTCGCCCAGCCGCCCGTACACCTCCGCCAGCGCCTCGGCCAGCCTGTCCTGGCGGGCGCGGATGTCGTCCTGGCCCGGGTAGTTGGTGCCGTCCGCGAACCACAGCTTGAGATCGCGCGAGCCGGTGGCGTCCATGACGTCCACGCACTCCAGCAGGTGGTCCACGGCCTTGCGGCGCACCGCGGCGTCCGGGTGGCAGATGCTGCCCAGCTTGTAGTCGTCGTCCTGGAACGTGTTGGAGTTGATCGCGCCCAGGCGCACCCCGAGCCCCTCGGCGTGCGCGGCGAGAGCGGCGTAGTCGTCCACCCGGTCCCAGGGGATGTGCAGCGCGACCGTCGGGGCCGCCCCCGTGAACTCGTGAACCTTCGCCGCGTCCTCGATCTTCTCCTGCGGTGTGCGCGGCACTCCCTGCTGGGCGAAGACCTTGAAGCGCGTCCCGGAGTTGCCGTACGCCCACGACGGTGTCTCGACGGCCTGGGTCTTGAGCGCGGCCTTCACCGCGGCGAGGTCGGTCACTTCGGGACTCCTGAAGTCATGCGTCGGCGGAGGAGCGGGACTCCTGCCAGGCGAGAGAGTGAAACGATTCATGTGGAAGCTAGGGTGCGGCGCCGGGGCTGTCAACCCCCCGGAAACGCGCACGCCGTGTGACCGAAACGCAACTCTCTCCTGCCGAGGCTTTTGCTGCGCACCCATTGACTCGGCACATCGCCGCTGCATAACGTCCCGGCAACCCAATTGAAACCTTTCACGATGCCGTGACGGATTCCCCGCCGGTGTCGTCGAGGAGTCCCCATGAGCCACCCGTCCCGTCCGGGACCCGCGCCGGTGCTGGCGCTGAAGGACGTCACCAAGTCCTTCGGCGCCGTGCGCGCCCTGCGAGGCGTGTCCCTGGAGCTGTTCCCCGGCGAGGTGCACGCCCTCGCCGGGGAGAACGGCGCGGGCAAGTCGACGCTGATCAAGACGCTCGCCGGAGTGCACCGTCCGGACGCCGGCCAGGTGCTGCTCGACGGCGAGCCCGTCGCCTTCCACGGCCCCGGCGACGCCCGCGACGCCGGCATCGCCGTGATCTACCAGGAACCCACGCTCTTCCCCGACCTGTCGATCGCGGAGAACATCTTCATCGGCCGGCAGCCCCGGCGGGGCCTCGGCCGCATCGACCACAGGGCCACCCGTGCGGCCACCGTCGCCCTGATGGCGCGCCTCGGTGTGGACCTCGACCCGGAGCGCCCCGCGCGCGGGCTGTCCATCGCCGACCAGCAGATCGTGGAGATTGCCAAGGCGCTCTCCTTCGACGCCCGTGTCCTGATCATGGACGAGCCGACCGCCGCCCTCACCGGCAGCGAGGTGGCCCGCCTGTTCGGCGTCGTCCGCACCCTGCGCGAACAGGGCGCGGCCGTCCTGTTCATCTCCCACCGTCTGGAGGAGATCTTCGAGATCTGCGGGCGGGTGACCACCCTGCGCGACGGCGCGTGGATCGCCTCCGAACCGCTCGACGGCATGACCGAGGACGACCTCGTCCGCCGCATGGTCGGCCGCGACCTCGACGAGCTCTATCCCAAGCAGGTGGTCGAGCCGGGCGAGGTCGCCCTCAGCGTGCGCCGCCTCACCCGCGAGGGCGTGTTCACCGACGTCTCGTTCGAGGTGCGCAGCGGCGAGATCGTCGGCCTCGCCGGACTCGTGGGAGCCGGCCGCACCGAGGTCGCCCGCGCCGTCTTCGGCATCGACCGCCGGGACGCCGGTGAGGTCGAGGTCAAGGGCCGCGCGCTGACCAACGGCGCGCCCTCCGCCGCCATGGCGGCGGGACTCGCCCTGGTGCCCGAGGACCGCCGGGCCCAGGGGCTGGTGATGGACATGTCCATCGAACGGAACATCGGCCTCACCGGACTGCGCACCACCGTGCGGGCCGGGCTCGTGGACCGCGGCGCCGAGCGCAGCCGCTCGCTCGACTGGGCCGTGAAGCTCCAGGTGAAGTACGCCCGGATCGCCGACGCCGTCGCCACCCTGTCCGGCGGCAACCAGCAGAAGGTCGTGCTCGCCAAGTGGCTGGCCACCGGCCCCGAGGTCCTGATCGTCGACGAGCCCACGCGCGGCATCGACGTCGGCACCAAGGCCGAGGTGCACAGGCTGCTGTCGCAGCTGGCCGCCGACGGGGTCGCCGTCCTGATGATCTCCTCCGACCTGCCCGAGATCCTCGGCATGGCCGACCGCGTGCTGGTGATGCACGAGGGCCGTCTCACCGCCGAGATCCCCCGCTCCGAAGCCACCGAGGAGACCGTGATGGCCGCAGCCACCGGGAGGGCCGCCGCATGACGGCCACCGCTCCCGCACGACCGCCCCTCGCCGACGCGCCCGAGTCCGGCGGTACCCGGCTGGTCGACCGCGTCTTCAGGATGCGCGAACTCGCCATCCTGCTCGTCCTCCTGGTGATGATCGGGGTCACCCAGGCCGGCAACAGCGAGTTCCTCTCCGAGCAGGGCATCAAGGACCTGCTGCTGAACGCCACCATCCTGGTGCTGGTCGCCGTCGGCCAGTCCCTGGTCGTCATCACCCGCAACGTCGACCTGTCGGTCGGCTCCACGCTCGGCATCAGCGCCTTCGCCGCCGGCACCTGGCTCCAGGGCGGCGGACACCCCGTCGTCGCCGTGCTCCTCGCCGTGCTGATGGGCACCGGCTTCGGACTCCTCAACGGGCTGCTCGTCAGCCTCGGCCAGGTACCCGCCCTCGTGGTCACCCTCGGCACGCTCTACATCATCCGCGGCGTCGACTCCATCTGGGTGGGCTCCCGCCAGATCACCGCGGCCGACCTCCCCGGCGGCTTCGTCGACTTCGGCTCCGGCGGCATCTCCGCGGTGCCGTGGCTCGCGATGATCGCGCTGGGCGTCCTGGTGGCCACCGCGTACTACCTGAAGCACTTCGTCAGCGGCCGGGAGCTGTACGCCCTCGGCTCGAACCCGGAGGCCGCCCGGCTCGCCGGCATCCCCGTCCGCAAGCGCATCCTCGCCGCCTACACCTTCTGCGGCGCGCTCGCCGGACTCGCCGGCGTCCTCTACCTGGCCCGGTTCGGCAACGTCGACTCGGGCACCGGCAACGGCTACGAACTCACCGTCGTCAGCGCGGTCGTCGTCGGCGGCGTCGTCTTCACCGGCGGCTCCGGCAGCGTCCACGGCGCCGCCCTCGGCGCACTCCTGCTGACGTCCGTCAACAGCGTTCTGCCCGCCCTCGGCGTCAGCTCCGTGTGGGTGCTCGCCATCAACGGTGTGCTGCTCCTGCTGGCCATCGCCGTCGACCGCGTGGTCGCCCTGCGCGTCGCCACGGCCCTGAAGAAGAAGCCGGCACACGCCGAACTCCCGCAGAAGGGGGACACCCGCCATGCCTGAGTCCCTGACCCGCGCCATCCGGTGGGACACGGTCGTCGGCGCCCTCCTGATCGTCCTGCTCCTGCTGTCCTTCGGCTTCGTGGACGGCTTCGGCAACGCCCTCAACCTGTCCTTCCTGATCGGCAACACCCTGCCCATCGCCCTCGTCGCGCTGCCCATGACCCTGCTGGTGGTCTCCGGGGAGATCGACCTCTCCGTCGCCTCCACGGCCGGTCTCTCCGGCGCGGTGATGGGCGCGCTGTGGAACCAGGGCATGACCATCGAGACGATCATCCCGATCTGCCTGCTGCTCGGCGTCGTGTGCGGACTGGTCAACGGCCTCCTGGTCACCCGCCTGGGGCTGCCCTCGCTTGCCGTCACCATCGGCACCCTCGCCGCCTACCGCGGCATCGCGCAGATCGTCCTCGGCTCCGACGCGGTGACCGACTTCCCCTCGCCGTACCTGGAGTTCGCGGCCGGCCGCGTCGGCGACACCTTCCTGCCGCAGGCCTTCCTGCCCTTCCTGGTGCTGCTGGCGATCGCCGTCGTCGTCCTGCACGCCACCCCGTTCGGCCGGTCGCTCTTCGCCATCGGCGCCAACGAGGAGGCCGCACGCTTCGCCGGCCTCCGCGTCAGGCGGCAGAAGCTGCTGCTGTTCACGGTGACCGGCCTGATGGCCTCCCTCACCGGCGTCTTCTGGGCCCTGCACTACGCCAGCGCCCGCTACGACAACGCCACCGGCCTCGAACTGTCCGTCGTCGCCGCGGTGCTGCTCGGCGGCATCGACTTCGACGGAGGCAAGGGCACGCTCGGCGGCGCGATCGCGGGCGTCTTCCTGCTCGGCGCCCTGCAGAACGTGATGAGCCTGCAGGACGTCTCCGCGCAGTCCCAGATCGTCGTGACCGGCATCCTCCTCGTCCTGTCGGTGCTCGGCCCCCGCGTCGCACGGCAGATCTCCGTCGCCAGAGCGGGCCGCCGGGCCGCCCCGGGCGAACCGGCCGGGACTCCGACGCCGCCCTAGCACCGGGCACCCCGCACCCGCCGGCCTGCCCGCGGCG
>NZ_RDBP01000013.1:50562-58498 GCF_008042045.1 Streptomyces sp. T39 | reverse complement strand
CCGCCTGCGGCGGCACCTCGAAGGAGGACGTGCAGAAGGAGGGCGGCGCGGCGGCCGCGGCAGGCAAGGCCGACCCGAACGCCGAGACCAAGAAGGGCCTGACCGTCGGCTTCCTGCCCAAGCAGGTCAACAACCCGTACTTCACCACCGCGGACAAGGGCGGCGAGAAGGCGCTGGAGGAGCTGGGGTCGTCCTTCAAGGAGGTCGGCCCGTCCAGCGGCACCGACACCTCCGGCCAGGTGAGCTACGTCAACACGCTGACCCAGCAGCAGGTCGACGCGATGGCGGTGTCGGCGCAGGACCCGGGTGCGCTGTGCACCGCGCTGAAGCAGGCGATGGGGAACGGCATCAAGGTCGTCACCTACGACTCGGACACCAGGGCCGACTGCCGTCACGTCTTCGTCTCGCAGGCGTCGGCGGAGGACCTGGGGCGGACCGAGGTGCAGCTGCTGGCGGAGCAGATCGGCTTCAAGGGCGAGATCGCGATCCTGTCGGCCGCGCAGACCGCGACCAACCAGAACACCTGGATCGGGTTCATGAAGAAGGAACTCGAGGACCCGAAGTACAAGGACATTGAGCTGGTCGAGGTCGCGTACGGCAACGACGACGCCCAGCAGTCCTTCCAGCAGACCCAGGGCCTGCTCCAGGAGCACCCGAACCTGAAGGGGATCATCTCGCCGACCACCGTCGGCATCAAGGCCGCCGCGCAGTACCTGTCGGGCTCGAAGTACAAGGGCAAGGTCAAGCTCACCGGCCTGGGGACGCCGAACGACATGCGCACCTACGTCAAGAACGGCACGGTCGAGGCGTTCGAGCTGTGGGACCCGGCGGCGCTGGGGGCTCTGGCGGCACGGACCGCGGTCGCGCTGGCGTCGGGTCAGATCACGGGGCAGGAGGGGGAGACGTTCACCGCGGGCGGGACGATGTACACCATCGGCAAGGACGGCGTGATCAACCTGGGCAAGCCGACGGTGTTCGACGCCGGCAACATCGACCGCTTCGACTTCTGATCCCCCACCGTGTGACAGGCCGACAGGCCGACAGGCCGACGGGCCCCCGGGCCGCCGTGCGACCGGTGGTCCGGTCCCGTCCGGGCGGCGGGGCCGGACGGGCCGGACGACGCCGCCCGGCGGTGCTCCAGCCGGAACCGGCCGTCCGGACCCGCCGCCCCCGGGGCCATCGGCACGACGCCCCGGGGGCGGGGTACGCCAGGCCGCCCCCGGTGCCCCGTCAGCCGCGCCGCAGGTCGTGCACCAGCTCGCGGGGCAGGCCGTGGGTGTCGTGGAGGTAGCGGAGGTCCTCCTCGTCCAGCGGGCCCCGGAAGCGCGGGCGGGCCAGCACCTGCCGGCCGCGTTCCAGCAGCCGGCGGAAGCGCCGCTCCTCGTCGGCCAGGACCCCGAGCACCTCCTCGGGGCGCCCGTCCTGCCGGAAGCGGTCCAGGGTGTGTTCCACCAGCGGCTCCGGCAGATCGCCGAGGCCGCGCGAGGCGTCGTCCCGCCACAGCACGGTGAGCGTCCTCCGCAGCAGCCGGCGCAGCACGTAGCCCCGCCCGCCGGCGGCCGGGCGCACCCCGTCCCCGACCACCACCACGGCCGACCGCAGATGGTCGCAGACCAGCCGCAGCGAAGCCACGTCCAGGCCCGGCCACAGCGGCGGCACCTCCCGGCGCCAGGGGTCGAAGACATCGCAGTCGAACACCGAGGTGTGACCCTGGAGCAGCGTGGCGAGGCGTTCCAGGCCGAGCCCGGTGTCGACGCTGCGCACGGGGAGCGGCACGAGCGAGCCGTCGTCCAGCCGCCGGTGACGCATCATCACGTGGTTCCACACCTCCACCCAGCGGTCGTCCCCGGTGGGGACCGACTCGGGCGGGGTGTCACCGGTCCACAGGAAGATCTCCGAATCGGGTCCGCACGGGCCGGTCGGCCCGTTGTCCCACCAGTTGTCCCCGACGGTGGTCTCCACCGGCACCCCGAGGTCCTCCCAGAGCTCCAGCGAGGGGATGTCCGGCCCCACCTGCCCGTCGCCGCCGAACACCGTGGCGTGCAGCAGCCGGGGAGGGATGCCGAAACCCTCGGTGAGCAGCCCGTGGGCCCAGCGCAGACTCGTCGGCCCCTCGTAGTCGCCGAGCGACCAGCTGCCGAGCATCTCGAAGACCGTGAGGTGGGTCGGGTCGCCCACCTCGTCCAGGTCGGTCGTGCGCAGGCACCGCTGCACGCCGGTCAGCCGAGTGCCACGGGGATGCGGCTGCCCGGTCAGGTACTCGGTGAGCGGATGCATGCCCGAGGTGGTGAAGAGCACCGGGTCTCCCGGCGGCGGCACCAGCGTCGAGCCGTCGATCCGGGCGTGGCCGCGCTCCTCGTAGTACGACAGGAACGTGCGGACGATGTGCTCGGTGTCCATGGTGGGGCTCCTTCGCGTCACAGCGGGGGGCGCCGGACGACGGTCCGCATCACCGGAACCGGGAGAGAGCCACGGAGCCACCGGCGGACCGTTTCCGGTCGCCGGTGGGAGAGGGGTACGTCAGACGGCGGCAACCGGCGAGCTGGTCGCTCGCGCGGTCGCGGTGGTGCGTGGGCCGGTGACGTTCATACCGCCGAGGGTAACGCCGGGGCCCGGGCGGGTCACCCGGATTTCCGGCCGGACCACACGACGGCCTGCGCCACGATCACCCGCTCGCCGTCGAAGGTGACCGCGGGCCCCTCGTGCAGCCGGTAGCCCAGCTCCAGGGCCTCGCTCACCCGGTGGCAGAACGCCGGGTCGTCGGGGCCGGTCAGGACGCGGTAGACGGGCAGCCCGTCCGGTGGTGTCGTCATGCGGGGACCCTGTCACACCCCGTCGGCGCCCGTGTCGGGGAGGTCCGTGTCCAGGTGCGCCGAGAGCGCGCCGAGGAAGCCGGGGGCGTCGAAGAGCTCACCCGCGGAGCGGACGCCCACCGCGCCGGCGCCACCCCCGAGGACGCGCGCCACGGCCTCCACCGCCAGCGGCGCGCTCACCGCGTAGATGTCCCGTCCGCTCGCCACCGCACGCCGCTCGTGCCCGCCGCGCCGCACCACGACGTCGACGGTGAACGTCTGCGCGGAGCGCCCCCGTTCGTCGGCCGCCACGGGCGCCGGCGTGCCGGGGGCCGACAGGTCGCCGACGGCCTCGGCGGTCATCCAGGTGCGCACCTCCGGGACGTCCAGATGCCGGGGGAGGGTCACCACATCGGCCATGGTCAGCTCGCGCAGGGTGCGCGGGCCCTCGCCGGGGAACGCCCACTCCCGGGTCTCGGCCGCGGCCTCCCCGTACTCCAGGCGCCCGCCGGTGTAGCGGACTCCCCGGCCGCCGCGCCGCTCGCGGGAGACCGCGCCCGCCGACCGCGTCCCGGCGGTCGGGTGCCAACTGCTCAGGCCGTAGGCGACGTGCACCTCGTCGGCAGACGTCCAGTCGCCCATGGCGGCGGTCGCCAGCAGATCGCCCAGACCGCCGAAGAACGCCATCGCGGGGACCACGACCACGCCCGCCTCGCGGGCCCGCTCGTCGAAGTGCGCGAACGTGTCCAGGTTGGCCTCGATCTCGGCCGCCACGTCCACGTACGGGATCCCCGCCCGCAGGGCCGCCTCGATCAGCGGCGCCGCCGTCGTGGCGAAGGGACCGGCGCTGTTGACGACGGCTGCCGCACCGGCGAGCGCGCGGTCCAGCGAGGCCGGGTCGTCGACCGACGCCGGCCGCACGGACTCCTGCGGCAGACCGGCGGTGTCGGCCAGTTCCTTCAGCCTCACGGCGTCGCGGCCGGACAGCAGCGGCAGGAACCCGCGGTCCTGCAGTTCCGCCACCACGAACCGTCCCGTGTGCCCGTACGCCCCGAACACCGCGACCTTCTGACCCGAACTCATGACCTGCTCCTTCTCGCGTTCCGTCGTCTCTCGACCCGTTGTTGACCATCCTGGCCGGGCGGGAGCGCCGACCGTGAGTGTCCGGAACGACATGACGCGTACACTTCCGGACATGACCACTGTCGCGCTCGCCGTCACCGACGGGATGCTCCACTTCGAACTGGCCGTCGCCTACGAGGTGTTCGGCGGTGCTCCGGCAGGTGTGGACGTGCCGTGGTACGACGTCGTCCTGTGCGGACCGGACACCGTGCGCGCCGGACGCTTCGGCCTGGAGCCCGACGCCGGCCTGGACCGGCTCAGGGAAGCGGACACCGTGATCGTGCCCGGCTGGGCCGACGTCGACCGGCCCCCGCCCGCGGAGCTGGTCGACGCGGTGCGCGCGGCGCACCAGGCGGGCGCGCGGGTGGCATCGCTGTGCACCGGCGCGTTCGTCCTCGCCGCGGCCGGTCTCCTGGACGGTCTGCGGGCCACCACCCACTGGGCCCACACCGACGTGCTCGCCGCCCGCCACCCGGGGGTGGAGGTCGATCCCGACGTGCTCTACGTGGACAACGGGACCGTCCTCACCTCGGCGGGCAAGGCCGCCGCGCTCGACCTGTGCCTCCACCTGATCCGCCTCGACCACGGCTCGTCCGTCGCCAACGCCGCCGCCCGCCGTCTGGTGGTCCCGCCCCACCGGGCGGGCGGCCAGGCCCAGTTCGTCACCACCCCGGTGCCCGAGCGGGACTCCCACCCGCTCACCGCGCTCTTCCCCTGGGTGCTCGCCCGCCTCGACCAGCCGCTGAGCGTGGAGGATCTCGCACGCCGCGCCCGGATGAGTTCGCGCACCCTCGGCCGCCACTTCCGGGCCGCCACCGGCACCACACCCCTGCAATGGCTGCTGACCCAGCGCATCCGCCGTGCGCAGGAACTGCTCGAGACCACCGACCGGAGCGTGGACGCCGTCGCGACGGCCACCGGTATGGGCACCGCGGCTGCCGGTAGCTTGCCACTGCTGCTCCTGATGTGTGCCCTGTGTCCGGTACGCCCCCGTCCGCCCGGTGTGATCCACTGGGCGGGCGGGGGCGTACCGGACACAGGGCACACATCAGGAGCAGCAGTGGCAAGCTACCGGCAGCCGGGGGTCGTCCTCACCGACCACTACTTCACCGTCCCCCTCGACCACGACGAGCCCGCCGGCGAGCAGATCGAGCTCTACGCCCGGGAGGTCACCGGCACCGGGCGCGGCGCGGAGGAACTGCCCTGGCTCGTCTACCTGGAGGGCGGCCCGGGCAGTGCCGCCCGCAGGTTCACCGGGGCGCAGGCGTGGCTCGCGCGTGCGGTGCGCGACCACCGCGTCCTCCTGCTCGACCAGCGGGGCACCGGCCGGTCCACCCCGGTGAACCGCCAGACGCTGCCGCTGCGCGGCGGCCCCGCGGAACAGGCCGCCCACCTCACGCGCTTCCGCGCCGACGCGATCGTCCGCGACTGCGAGACGATCCGGCGGCGGCTCACCGGCGGGGCGCCGTGGACGGTGCTCGGGCAGAGCTTCGGCGGCTTCTGCGCCACCCACTACCTGTCCACCGCACCCGAGGGCCTGTCCACCGTGCTGATCACCGGCGGCCTGCCGTCCCTCGACGCCCACGCCGACGACGTCTACCGCGCCGCCTACCCGCGGGTCCGGCGCAAGGTGGAGGCCCACTACGCCCGTTACCCGCAGGACGTCGAACGGGCCCGGCGGATCGTCACCCACCTCGCGGAGCGCCCGGCGACCCTGCCCGGGGGCCACACGCTCACCCCCGAGGTCTTCCAGTCGCTCGGCATCCTGCTCGGCGGCGGTGACGGCACCCACCAGCTCCACTACCTGCTGGAGAACGCCTTCGTCCCGGCCGCCGCGGGCCACGAGCTGTCGGACGCCTTCCTGGAGGCGGTGCGTCCGGTGCTCTCCTTCGCGGCCCGGCCGCTCTACGCGGTGCTGCACGAGGCGATCTACGCCCAGGGCGGCCGGCCCACCGGCTGGGCGGCCGAGCGGGTGCGCGCCGAGTTCCCCGAGTTCGACCCGGCGCGGGCGTACGACGGCGGCGAACCGCTGCTGTTCACCGGGGAGACCGTGCACCCGTGGCACTTCGAGACGGATCCCGCGCTGCGCCCGCTGCGCGAGTGCGCCGAACTGCTCGCCGCCCGCACCGACTGGCCGGCGCTCTACGACCCGCGGCGGCTCGCCGCCAACGAGGTGCCGGTCGCGGCGGCGGTCTACCACGACGACATGTACGTCGACACCGCCGACTCGCTGCGCACCGCGCGCGCCGTCCGCGGGCTGCGCACCTGGGTCACGGACGAGTACGAGCACGACGGGGTCCGGGCGAGCGGCACCCGGGTGCTGGACCGGCTGATCTCCCTGGCCCGCGACGAGGTCTGACGGGGCGTCGGCCACGGCGGMCGGCGCGAGGGCCGGCGGGCGGGCGCGGGATCGCCCACGGTCCTGACGGCGGGCCGGCGGCGGGGACGGGCGGGGGCGGCGTCCGCCCGGGAGCTGTGGTGCCGCGGCGGCGACGCGCCCTCGGGGGCGTCCGCCGGTCACGGCGCCATGAGCGACGGCGATTCGGGCGTATTGTGCCGCCATGACCGATCATGTCACCGAACAGCTCGCGGAGATGCCCGGCGACTGGCAGCGGGCGCTGGCCGTCGTCGCCCACCCCGACGACCTCGAATACGGCTGCGCGGCGGCGATCGCCGGGTGGACGGACCAGGGCAAGGAGGTGGTCTACCTCCTCGCCACCCGGGGCGAGGCGGGCATCGACTCCGTGGCACCCGCCGTGGCCGCCCCGCTGCGCGAGCGGGAGCAGCGGGCGAGCGCGGCGGTCGTGGGCGTGTCCGTCGTCGAGTTCCTCGACCACCGGGACGGTGTCGTCGAGTACGGGACGCGGCTGCGCAAGGACATCGCGGCGGCCGTGCGCAGGCACCGGCCGGAGCTGGTCGTCACCCTCAACCACCGGGACACCTGGGGCGGCACGGCCTGGAACACCCCCGACCACCGTGCCGTCGGCCGGGCGGCGCTCGACGCCGCGTCCGACGCGGGCAACCGCTGGATCTTCCCCGAGCTCGCGGCCGAGGAGGGTCTGGCGCCCTGGGACGGGGTGCGCTGGGTGGCGGTGGCCGGTTCGACGACGCCCACGCACGCGGTGGACGCGCGGCCGGGGCTGGAGCGCTCGGTGCGCTCGCTGCTGGAGCACCGGGCCTACATCGAGGGCCTGACGGAGCAGGACCCGCAGGAGTACTGCCGTACCTTCCTCGCCTCCATGGCGGAGGCGACCGCCCCGCGGTTCGGCGGGCGTCCCGCGGTCGCCTTCGAGCTCTTCCCGCGCTGACCGCGGGGCGGGGGCGCCCGCGGGTGTGCGGGATCGACAAGTTCACTTGCCGTTGTGGCAAGCGGCGCGTCACCATGGAGGCATGAACGACGACGATGCACGGATCGACGCCGTGCTGAACGAGGTGGGTCCCCGCCTGCGCCGCATCCGCCGCGAACGCGGCGCCACGCTCGGTGCGCTCTCCGAGGCCACCGGCATCTCCGTCAGCACGCTGTCCCGGCTGGAGTCCGGCGGGCGCAGGCCGAGTCTGGAGCTGCTGCTGCCCATCGCGCGGGCCCACCAGCTACCGCTCGACGAACTGGTCGGCGCGCCGCCGGTGGGGGATCCGCGGGTGCGGTCCAAGCCGGTCGTGCGCGGCCACCGCACCCTGTACCCGCTCACCAGCCGGCCGGGCGGCCTCCAGGCGTACAAGGGCGTCTACCGGCCCTCCGCCGAGCCGTGCGAGCAGCGCACCCACGAGGGCTACGAGTGGCTCTACGTGCTCTCCGGTCGGCTGCGCCTGCTGCTGGGGGATCACGACGTGGTGCTGACGGAGGGGGAGGCGGCCGAGTTCGACACCCGGGTGCCGCACTGGTTCGGCGCGGCGGACGACGTTCCGGTGGAGTTCCTCAGTCTCTTCGGTCCGCAGGGCGAGCGGATGCACGTGCGGGCCCGCCCGGCGAAGGGGTCGTAGCGGCCGGGGCCGCACGTGCATCCGCTCGCCCTGCGGACCGA
>NZ_RDBP01000013.1:0-50462 GCF_008042045.1 Streptomyces sp. T39 | reverse complement strand
GTCCGGTCGGGGGCGCCGCGGGGGCCGGCTGTGCGCGCCGGGGGCTTCACGCGGCCGGGGGCTTCACGCGGCGACAAGCGACCGCTTAGTATGCGGAGCGCAGCACAGTACTGCCCGTACTGCCCTATGGCTGGTGGGAGGCCCCGAAATGCAGGCATGGCGAGTGCACCGCAACGGCGAGCCGAGCGAGGTGATGCAGCTCGACGAGGTGGACAGGCCGGTGCCCGGCGAGGGCCAGCAGCTGCTGCGCGTGCTCGCCGCGAACATCAACTTCCCCGACGCGCTGCTGTGCCGCGGCCTGTACCAGGTCCGCCCCCCGCTGCCGTTCACCCCCGGCGTGGAGATCTGCGGCGAGACGGAGGACGGCCGCCGGGTGATCGCCAACCCCGCGCTGCCGCACGGCGGCCTCGCCGAGTACGTCGTCGCCGACACCGCCGCCCTGCTGCCCGCGCCGGACGCCCTCGACGACGCCGAGGCCGCGGCCCTGCACATCGGCTACCAGACCGGATGGTTCGGACTGCACCGCAGGGCCGCCCTCAAGGAGGGCGAGACCCTGCTCGTGCACGCCGCCGCGGGCGGCGTCGGCAGCGCCGCCGTCCAGCTCGGCAAGGCGGCCGGAGCGCGGGTCATCGGCGTCGTCGGCGGCCCGGAGAAGGCGGCCGTCGCCCGGGAACTGGGCTGCGACGTGGTCGTGGACCGCCGCTCCGAGGACATCGTCGCCGCGGTCAAGGAGGCCACCGGCGGCCGGGGTGCGGACGTGGTCTACGACCCGGTGGGCGGCGACGCCTACGCCAAGTCCGCCAAGTGCGTCGCCTTCGAGGGCCGCATCGTCGTGGTCGGCTTCGCCAGCGGCGACATCCCCGCCCCGGCGCTGAACCACGCGCTCGTCAAGAACTACTCGATCCTCGGTCTGCACTGGGGCCTGTACGCGGCCAAGGACCCGGCCTCCATCGGCCGCTGCCACCGCACCCTGACCGAGTACGCGGCCAAGGGCCTGATCAAGCCGCTGGTGAGCGACCGCGTCCCGTTCGCCGAGGCCCCGGGCGCGGTCCAGCGCGTCGCGGACGGCACCACCACCGGCCGTCTCGTCGTCCTCCCGGCGGGCGCCGGGCCGGACGCACCCGCCGGCGCCACGGCAGAAGGAGAAGCACGATGACCGACGCCGCCGACCTGCGATCCCGCGTCGCGGACCTGCTCGCCGCCCACCCTCCGGCGACGACCCCGCGCGCCGACTTCCTGCGCGCCCGCTTCGACGCCGGACTGGCCTGGGTCCACTACCCGCCGGGCCTCGGCGGTCTCGGCGCCCCGCGCTCCCTCCAGGCGGTCGTCGACGCGGAGCTGACCGCCGCGGGCGCGCCCGACAACGACCCCCGCCGCATCGGCATCGGCCTCGGCATGGCCGCGCCCACCCTGCTCCAGTACGGCTCCGAGGAGGTCAAGCGCCGCTTCCTGCCCCCGCTCTGGGTGGGCGAGGAGGTCTGGTGCCAGCTCTTCTCCGAGCCGGGCGCCGGCTCCGACCTCGCGGCACTCGGCACCCGCGCCGTCCGCGACGGCGACGACTGGGTGGTCAACGGGCAGAAGGTGTGGACCTCCAGCGCGCATGTCGCCCGGTGGGCCATCCTCATCGCCCGCACCGACCCCGACCTGCCCAAGCACCGCGGCATCACCTACTTCGTCTGCGACATGACCGACCCGGGCGTCGAGGTCAGGCCGCTGCGCCAGATCACCGGCGAGGCGGAGTTCAACGAGGTCTTCCTCACCGACGTGCGCATCCCGGACGCCCACCGGCTCGGCGAGGTGGGGGAGGGCTGGAAGGTCGCCCAGACCACCCTGATGAACGAGCGGGTCTCCATCGGCGGCAGCCGCATCCCGCGCGAGGGCGGCATGATCGGCCCCGTCTCCCGCACCTGGCGCGACCGCCCCGATCTGCGCACCCACGATCTGCACCAGCGTCTGCTGACGCTGTGGGTCGAGGCCGAGGTCGCCCGCCTCGCGGGGGAGCGGCTGCGCCAGCAGCTCGTCGCCGGGCAGCCCGGCCCCGAGGGCAGCGCGATGAAGCTCGCGTTCGCGCGCCTCAACCAGGAGATCAGCGGCCTGGAGGTCGAACTCCTCGGCGAGGAGGGGCTGCTGTACGACGACTGGACGCTGCGCAGGCCCGAGCTCGTCGACTTCACCGGACGCGAGGCCGGCTACCGCTACCTGCGCTCCAAGGGCAACTCCATCGAGGGCGGCACCACCGAGGTGCTGCTCAACATCGTCGCCGAACGCGTCCTCGGGCTGCCCGCCGAACCGCGCAACGACAAGGACATCGCCTGGAAGGACCTCGCCCGATGACCGACCTGCTCTACACCGAGGACGAGAGCGACCTGCGGGCCGCCGTGCGCTCCCTGCTCACCGCCCGCGCCGACCCGGCCGCCCTCACCGGAGGCAGGGCCGAGAGCGGCAGCCCCTGCGACCCCGCCCTCTGGCAGGCGCTCGCCACCGAGGTCGGCGCCGCCGGGCTCCTCGTGCCCGAGAAGCGGGGCGGTCAGGGGGCGAGCCACCGTGAGGCCGCCGTCGTCCTGGAGGAGCTGGGCCGCGGGTGCGTTCCCGCCCCGTACCTGACCAGTTCGGTCGTGGCGACGGCCGCGCTGCTGGCGCTCGGCGACGGCGCGGAGGCGGCGGTCGCGCTCCTCGGCGACCTGGCCGCCGGCCGCCGCACCGCCGTGCTCGCCGTGCCGCTCTCCACGGCCCCCGACGGGCCGCTGCCCGCCCCGGCCGGACGGATCACCGGGGTCGCGGACGCCGCCGCCGCCGATGTGCTGCTGGTGCTCCGCGGCGACGGGCTGTACGCCGTGGACCGAGCCGACGCCGAGGTCGAGCCGGCGACCGCCCTCGACCTGACCCGGCCGCTCGCCGCCGTCACCGTGCCGGACGGCGCGGGCACCCTGCTGGCCGGCGCGGCGGAGGGCGAGGCCGCGGTCCGCCGCGGACTGCTCACCGGCGCGGGGCTGCTCGCCTCCGAGCAGCTGGGCATCGCCGAATGGTGCCTGGAGGAGACCGTCCGGCACACCCGGGAGCGCCACCAGTTCAACCGTCCCGTCGGCTCCTTCCAGGCCCTCAAGCACCGGATGGCCCAGCTGTGGCTGGAGGTGGTGTCGGCCCGGGCCGCCGCCCGGGCGGCGGCCGACGCCCTCGCCGCCGGCAGCGAGGAGGCGGCGCTGCTCACCGCCGTCGCCCAGGCGTACTGCTCCCGGGTGGCGGTGCACGCGGCCGAGGAGTGCGTCCAGCTGCACGGCGGCATCGGTATGACGTGGGAGCACCCGGCGCATCTCTATCTCAAGCGGGCCAAGGCCGACGAGATCGCGTACGGCACCCCCGGCAGGCACAAGGAGCGGCTGGCGGGCCTGGTCGGCCTCGACGCGCCGTAGGAACGGGGCCCGGCGGGGCAGGACCGCCCCCGCCGGGCCCCGTTCCCCCGGTAACACCCCCTGTTCCACCCCACCCTTTACATGCTGTTTAATTGCCACTGCTTTGCAATAACTGCTGATCTTCAACAGGGGTGGGAGCATGACGGCCCGATCCATACGGACCGTGGCACCGGTCGCCGCGCTGGTCCTCGGCGCGGCGGCCTGCGCGAATCCGTCCGGCGGTACCGGCGGGCAGGGCACGGGCGACACGGCCGTCGTCGGCATCGCCTACGAACCCGACACGCTGAGCCCGCTCCTCGGGTACGGCAAGGACGGCAACTCCAAGATCTTCGACGGACTGCTCGCCCACGACGCCGACATGACGCTGCGTCCCGCCCTCGCCGCCGAGCTCCCCGAGGTCAGCGCGGACGGCCTCACCTACACGTACAAGCTGCGCAAGGGCGTCGAGTTCAGCGACGGCGAGCCGTTCGACGCCGACGACGTCGTCTTCACCTACCGCACCATCCTCGACGAGAAGACGAACAACGCCTCCCGCACCGAGCTCGACGCCCTGAAGGACGTCGGCAAGGCGGGCGACGACACCGTCGTCTTCACCCTCAAGTACCCCTACGCGCCCTTCGCCCAGCGGACCGTCCTGCCCATCGCGCCCGAGCACGTCGCCGGCCGGCAGGACGTCAACACCGGCGAGTTCACCACGAAGCCGATCGGCACCGGGCCCTACATCCTCACCGGCTGGTCCAAGGGCGAGAAGCTCAGCTTCAAGGCCAACCCCACGTACTGGGGCGGCGAGCCGAAGGTGAAGAAGTTCACCATGGCGATCATCAAGGACGACGACGTCCGCGCCACCCGGCTGCGCGCCGGCGACCTCGACGGCGCCATCCTGCCGCCGAACCTCGCCGAGGGCTTCGCGAAGGACAAGGGACGCAGGACCCACCGGGCCACCACCTACGACTACCGCACCGTCACCCTCCCCACGCACAACGAGGTCACCGGCGACACCGCGATCCGCCGCGCCCTCGACATCGCCGTCGACCGCCAGGCCATGGTCGACTCCATCCTCAACGGCGCCGGCAAGCCCGCCTACGGCCCCGTGCCCACCGGCAGCGAGTGGTTCGCCGAGGGCACCGAGCGCCGCCACGACCTCGCCGGGGCGAAGAAGATCCTCGACGAGGCCGGCTGGAAGCCCGGCAAGGACGGCATCCGCGTCAAGGACGGCGTCCGGGCCGCCTTCCCGCTCTGGTACCTCACCGGCGACAAGCTCCGCCAGGACCACGCCCTCGCCTACGCCTCCGACGCCCGCAAGGCCGGCATCGACATCACCACCCAGGCCGGCACCTGGGAGGTCATCGAGCCCCGCATGGAGCACGACGCGGTCCTCGCCGGCGGCGGCGCACCCGGCGACCCCGACTTCGACCAGTACCTCCTGCTCAGGTCCGAACTCGCCGGAGACGGCTTCAACAACATGGGCTGGTACGACAACCCGGCGGTCGACAAGGCGCTGGAGGAGGGCCGCACGTCCGGCGACCGGGCCACCCGCCGCGCGGCCTACGACACCGTCCAGCGCGAACTGGTGAAGAACCCCGGCTACACCTTCCTCACCCACATCGACCACGTGTACGTGCTCGCCGACAAGTGGGACGGCCTCGGCACCCAGACCGAGCCCCATGACCACGGCCTGGCCTCGGGCCCCTGGTGGAACGTCGAGAAGTGGACCCCCAAGGACGCGGGGAAGTGAAGCGCCGCCTCCCCTGGGGTGCGCTGGCACGGATGACGGGACGGCGGGCGCTGCTCGCCGTCCCGGTCCTCGGCGCCGTCACCTTCGGCGTGTTCGCGGTCGCCGCGGCCTCCCCGTTCGACCCGGTCAAGGCGTACACCGGCACCGCCGGGCTCACCGCCTCCCAGGAGAACCTCGACCAGATCCGCGCCAACCTCGGCGTCGACCAGCCGCTCGTCACCCGCTGGTGGGACTGGATCACCGGAGCCCTCCAGGGCGAACTCGGCGACTCCTCGGTGATGCGCATGCCCGTCGCCGACGTCATCGGCGAACGGCTCGGCTGGTCCGTGCTGCTGGCCGTCACCGCGTTCACCGTCGCCGTGCTGCTCGGCACCGCGCTCGGCGTCCTCGCCGCCCGCCGCCGCGGCGGACCGCTCGACCGGTGCGCCTGCTCCGCCGCCTACACCCTCGAAGCGGCCCCGGCGTTCTGGCTCGGCCTGCTCGCCATCTGGTTCTTCGCCCTCCAGCTCGGCGTGCTGCCCGCCGGCGGACTCACCGACACCGCCAGCGACACCGTCACCTTCGACCAGGTCGCCCGCCATCTGGTGCTGCCCGCCGCCGTCCTCGGCGTCAGCCAGACACCGTGGTTCTTCCTCTACGTGCGCCAGGGGGTCGGCGACGCGCTCGACGAGGACGCCGTGCGCGGCGCCCGCGCCCGCGGCCTCGCCGAACGCACCGTCCTCACCGGCCACGCGCTGCGCGCCGGCATGCTCCCCATGCTCACGCTCATCGGCTCGCGCGTCCCCGAACTGATCACCGGAGCCCTGCTCGTGGAGACCGTCTTCAGCTGGCCGGGCATCGCCGCCGCGACCGTCCAGGCCGCCACCGCCGTCGACTTCCCGCTGCTCGCCGCGCTCACCGTGCTGGCGACCGTCGCGGTACTGCTCGGCAACCTGCTCTCCGACCTGCTCTACGGCCTCGCCGACCCCCGGGTGGGCTTCGATGGCTGACCTCGTCTGGACCAGCCGCGGGCGCACCCGCAGGTCCACCCGCACCGTCCGCGTCGCCGTCTCCTGGACGATCACCGCGGCCGTCGCCCTCGCCGTCCTGCTCGTCCCGCCGCTGGTCCAGCTGGACCAGCAGGCGGTCGACCTGTCGATGAAGCTGCGCCCGCCGTCGGCCGCCCACCCCTTCGGCACCGACGACGTCGGCCGCGACCTGCTGCTGCGCTGTGTCCACGGGCTGCGGGTGTCCCTGCTCGTCGGACTGGTCGCCGCGCTCGTCGCCACCGTCATCGGCACCGCCGTCGGCGCCGCGGCGGCCGCCTTCGGAGGCTGGACCGACCGGCTGCTGATGCGGCTGGTCGACACCTTCTCCTCCGTACCGCACCTGCTGCTCGGCATCTTCGTCGTGGCCCTGTTCCGCCCCGGCGTGTGGCCCGTCATCGTGTCCGTCGCCGTGACCCACTGGCTCTCCACGGCCCGCATCGTGCGCGCCGAGGTCCTCTCGCTGCGCTCCCGCCCCTACATCGACGCCGCCGTCAGCGGCGGCGCGAGCCGGTGGCGGGTCGCCGTCCGGCACCTGCTGCCCGGTGTGCTGCCGCAGGCCGGACTCGCGGCGGTGCTGATGGTGCCCCACGCCATGTGGCACGAGTCCGCGCTCTCCTTCCTCGGCCTCGGGCTCCCCACCCATCAGGCCAGCCTGGGCAACCTGATCCAGAGCGCGCGCGGTTCGCTCCTCGCCGGCGACTGGTGGCCCACCCTCTTCCCCGGCCTGTTCCTCATCGTGCCCACCCTCGCCGTCGCCGGCCTCGCCGGAGCCTGGCGCGAACGGATCAACCCCCGCCGCCGATCGGAGCTGATGCTGTGACCGCGACACCGGTGCTGTCCGTACGGGGACTGTCCGTGCGGTTCCGGATGCGCGGCGGACGGCATGTCGCCGCCGTCACCGACGCCTCCTTCGACCTCGCCGCGGGCGAGTGCCTCGCCCTCGTCGGCGAGAGCGGCTGCGGCAAATCCGTCCTCGCCTCCGCCCTGCTCGGCCTGCTGCCCGGCAACGCGCAGACCGCCGGCTCGGCGGTCGTCGACGGCGTCGACGTGCTCACCGCCGATGAACGCACCCTCGCCCGCACCGTGCGCGGACGCCGCATCGGCCTCGTACCGCAGAGCCCCGCCGCCCACCTCACACCCGTGCGCACCGTCGGGTCCCAGCTCACCGAGACCGTGCGCGCCCTGACCGGCGCGCGCGGCCCCGCCGCGCACAAGGCGGCCGGCGACGCCGCCGCACGCGCCGCCTTCCCCGCGGACCACCTCGACCGCTACCCCCACGAACTCTCCGGCGGCCTCGCCCAGCGCGCGGCCACCGCGCTCGCCCTCGTCGGCGACGCGCCCCTGCTGCTCGCCGACGAACCCACCACCGGCCTCGACCGCGACCTCGTCGAGCACACCGCGGCCGAACTGCGCCGCCACGCCGACCAGGGGCGCGCCCTGCTGCTGATCACCCACGACCTCGCGGCCGCCCGGCGCACCGCCGACCGGGTCGCCGTGATGTACGCCGGCCGCATCGTCGAACTCGCCGGCGCCGAGGACTTCTTCGCCGGCCCCGGCCCCCGACACCCCTACGCCCGGGGACTGCTCGACGCGCTCCCGGAGCGCGGCTTCACCCCCATCCCGGGCATGCCCCCCGAACTCGGCGACCTGCCCGACGGCTGCGCCTTCGCCCCCCGCTGCACCCGCGCCGACGCCCGCTGCTCCGCCGTGCCGGCCCTCACCGGCGGCGTCGCCTGCCATCACGCCGAGGAGACCCAGCGTGTTTGAACTGGAGCGGATCACCGCCGGCTACGACCGGCGCCACCCCGTCGTCCGCGACGCGTCCCTGAGCCTCGCGCCCGGCGAGTCCGTCGGGCTCCTCGGACCCAGCGGCTGCGGCAAGTCCACCCTCGCCCGGGTCGCCGCCCTCCTCCACCGTCCCGACGCCGGCCGGGTGCGCATCGACGGCCGCCCGGCGGGCGGCTGGCGCCACCGGGCCCCCCGGGAGCAGCGCACCGCCGTCGGGGTCGTCTTCCAGCAGCCGCGGCTCGCGGCCGACCCCCGGCTGACCTTGCACGACCTGATCGCCGAACCGCTGCGGGCGACGGGGCGGCGCGCCGAGGCGCCGGCCCGGGTGGCGGCCCTCGCCGCCGAGGTGGGCCTCGGCGGCGACCTGCTGGGCCGCAGGCCCCACGAGGTCAGCGACGGCCAGCTCCAGCGCGCCTGTCTCGCCAGGGCGCTGACGCTGCGGCCGCGCTGGCTGGTCTGCGACGAGATGACCGCGATGCTGGACGCGTCGACGACGGCGGCCCTGGTCGCCGTGGTCGAGGACTACCGGCGCGCGGAGGGCGCGGGACTGCTCGCCGTCGGCCACGACCGCGTCCTGCTGGAGCGCTGGTGCGACCGGACGGTGGACTGGGACGAGATCACCTCGGCGGACGCGGGGGCGGGGTCGCGGGCCGGGTGACGGTGACCGCGCCGGCGGGTGACGGTTGGCCGAACTCTTGCCGTGCGTCTGTCCGTTGGGGCGCGGCGCGCGGATACTCGCCGGTGTCCGGACTCCCGCCGAGCCAGGAGGCACCGTGCCCACCAGTCGTCGCAGAGCCGTCACCACCCTCGCCGCGGGGCTGCTGGGCGCCGTCGCCCTGACGGAGAAGGGGCGCGCGGACGGACCGACCCGTCCGGCGCGCGGCCCCGTGCCGCTGCGCCAGGCGCACGCCCACAACGACTATCTGCACCTGCGCCCCCTGCACGACGCCCTCGTCCAGGGCTTCACCAGCGTCGAGGCGGACGTCTTCCTCGTCGACGGCGACCTGCTGGTCGCCCACGAGCCGGCCGGGCTCGACCCGGCACGCACCCTGCGCTCGCTCTACCTCGACCCCCTCCTCGCCAGGGTCCGCGCGGGCCACGGCAGCGTCCACCCCGGCCACCCCACGACCCTGCACCTGCTCGTGGACATCAAGAGCGACGGCATCGCCGCCTACCGCGAACTCGACCGTCAACTGCGCGACTACCGGCGGATGCTGAGCAGTTGCACCGATGGACGGGTCCGCACGGGCGCCGTCACCCCGGTGGTCTCCGGCGACCGCACGGCACGCCTGCCCATGGAGGCCCAGCGCAGGCGGTACGCCTTCTACGACGGCCGGCTCGACGACCTCGTCGCACCGGCCCCCGCCCCCGCCTCGTTCGTCCCGCTGATCTCGGCCAACTGGACACAGAGCTTCGCCTGGCGCGGAGCCGGTGAATTCCCCGCCGCGGAACGCGAGAAGCTGCGCGCGATCGTGGCCACGGCCCACGCGCGGCGGCAGCGGATCCGCTTCTGGGCCACCCCCGACACGCCAGGGCCGGACCGGGACGCCCTGTGGAGCGCACTCCTGGACGCCGGCGTCGACCACCTCAACACCGATGACCTGGCAGGTCTCGCGGCCTTCCTGCGCGCCCGGGGGCACTGAACGGACCCCACCCGTACGGCGGACACGCCAGTCGGCCGTCCGGGGCCCGCGCTGCGCCAGACTGACCGCCGAACGCCGCACGAGCGGCACGCGGACGCCGCATGACCCGCGCGGCGAAGGAGGTTCGGCGATGGCCATCTCGATCTCGGTGGTGCTGCTGCTCACGGTGCTGGCGGTGATCTTCCTGCGCAACGGCGGACTGAAGCTCTCCCACGCGGTGGTCTGCGCCCTGCTGGGCTTCTTCCTCGCGGGGACCAGCATGGCGCCGACCATCCAGGACGGGATCGCGGCGACGGCGACCGTCGTCGGAAGTCTCCAGCCCTGAGCGCCCGTTCACGGCGTCCGGCCGCCGCCGGGTCGGGCCAGGTGCGACCTGATCAGGAACCGGACGCCTTCCGGGGCCTCCAGCGAGAAGCCGCTGCCCCGGCCCTCGACCACGTCCACCACGAGGCGGGTGTGCCGCCACAGGTCGTACTGACCGCGTGACATCCAGAACGGCACCGGCTCGTCGACGCCGTCCAGCCGCAGTTCGGCCAGCAGCACATCACTGTCCCCGGTGCGGAACTCGCCCGCCGGGTAGCACATCGGCGCGCTGCCGTCGCAGCAGCCGCCCGACTGATGGAACATCAGCGGCCCGTGCGCCGCACGCAGCCGGCGCAGCAGCCCGGCGGCGGCATCGGTCAGCTGCACACACGCGGTTCCGTCCATCGCCCGAGCACAGCACACGGCACGTTGCGGTCACGTTGCGGCGTGCCCGGCGCAGCCGAAATCCGCTGTCGCCCCGGCGTTCCCCCAGGTGAGAATGCAGCATCTCGAACGGAGGAACCCATGGGCCAGGCCCACCTGACTCTTCACGAACTGCTGCCCGCGCACGAGCTGGCGGAGGCTCTCGACGCGGGGCACGTGACCCGCAAGGCGCACCCCGAACTGCCGCTGTCGATCTACACGTACACGCGCGTCTGCCAGTACGAGCGGCGCTGGAACGAGGTCACCACCCGCTGCCGCGGGCTGGTCGCCGACGACGTCACCGGCCGGATCGTCGCCCTGCCCCTGCCGAAGTTCTTCAACGTCGGCGAGCACGAGGCCGGACAGCCCTACGCGCCGGCCCTGCCCGACGAGCCGTTCGAGGTGTACGACAAGGTCGACGGCTCGCTCGCCGTGGTCTTCCACTACGCGGGCCGCTGGCGGGTGGCCTCCAAGGGCTCCTTCACCAGCACCCAGGCCGTCTGGGCGCAGCGCCGGCTCGACACGAAGGACACCTCCGCACTGGAGCCGGGCGTCACCTACCTCGCCGAGATCCTCTACCCGCAGAATCGTATCGTCGTCGACTACGGCGACCGCCGGGACCTGGTGCTGCTCGCCGCGTTCGGGGCCGACGGCACCGAAGTGCCGCTGGCGGACGCCGCACCCGCCTGGAAGGCGGTCGGCTCCGTCGTCGCCCTGCGGCCCGCCATGCCGCTCGCCGAACTGCTCGCCCTGACCGAGTCCAGCACCCTGCCCGGCGGGGAGCCGGCCACCGGGACGGACGCCGAGGGCTTCGTGCTGCGTTTCGCGTCCGGTGTGCGGGCGAAGGCCAAGATCGCGGAGTACGTGCGGCTGCACAAGGTGCTGACGGGCGTCACCGAGCGGGACATCTGGCGCAGCCACGGCATCCAGCGCTTCGCCGGCCTGCCCGCCAAGGCGGTGGCCCAGGCGCTCGGCTGCTCGCCCCCCGAGATCGCCGCGTCCGGCGGCAGGCCGCTGGACGCCCTGCTGGAGCAGGTGCCCGACGAATTCGACACCTGGGTCCGGGAGGTGATCGCCCGCATCGAGGCGCAGGTCGCGGCACGCGAGCGGGCCGTCGACGAGGCGTACGCGTCCGTCGCCCACCTCTCCGGCGACCGCGGCGCCTTCGCCCGCGCGGTGCGGGAGGTGCCCGACCCGGCGGTGCGCCCCGCCCTGTTCCTGCGCCTGGACGGGCGGTCCACCGCGCTCGTCACGTACCGTTCCGCACGCCCCGAGGCGTCCGACCCCTTCACCACCGACGAGGAGAACTGACCGTGTCCACTGCCGTGACCGCACCCCGGGTGCACGTCATGACGGGCCTGCCCGCATCGGGGAAGACGACCGCCGCCCGCGCCCTCCAGGCCGAGGCGGAGGGCAGGATGCGGCGGGTCAACCTCGACGACCTGCGCACGATGCTCGACGTCCCCGCGCCGGAGCGCGGCCGCTCCCACGCGCACGAGCAGACCGTGCTGGCGATCCAGGACGCGGCGGTGACGGCCGCCGTGGCGGACGGTTTCGACGTCGTCGTCGACAACACGCATCTGACGCCCCACATCCCGAAGCGACTCAAGGCGGCCGTGGCGGGCCGGGCCGCGTTCGTGGTGCACGACTTCACGGACGTGGACGTGGAGGAGTGCGTACGCCGCGACGCCGTCCGGGAGCGTCCGGTGGGGGAGGAGATCATCCGGCTGCTCGCCGACAAGCACCTCAAGGCCCGCAAGGGCGGCTGGCGTCTGACCGACGAATGGTTCAACGACCAGCAGCCCGTGCAGCCCTACGTGCCGGACCCCGCGCTGCCGTCGGCCGTCATGTGCGACATCGACGGCACGCTCGCGCTGCGCGGCGACCGGGGGCCGTTCGACTTCTCCCGCTGCGACGAGGACGTCCTCAACATCTCCGTCCGGCAGGCCCTCTCCTCGTTCCGCCGCGCGGACGACGATGTCATCGTGCTCCTCTCCGGCCGCAGCGAGGACCACCGCGACATGACGGAGGCGTGGCTGCGGCGCCACGAGGTGCCGTACGACGAGCTGTGGATGCGGGCCTCGGGCGACGGCCGGCGCGACGACGTCGTGAAGGCGGAACTCTTCGACCGCCACGTCCGCCACCGGTTCGCGGTGCGGGTCTCGCTGGACGACCGCGACCGGGTCGTGGCCGTCTGGCGCCGGATGGGCCTGCCGACCTGGCAGGTCAACTACGGCGCCTTCTGACGGACACGCGCCGGGACGGGGTGCGCTGCCGCGCGGGAGGAAGACCGGCCCGGCCGGGTGCGTGCCCGGGCCGGGCAGGCCGAGCCGGCCGGGCCGGGGCGTGTGCAGATGCCCGCATGCACCCCGGCACGGCCGGCTCCTGCGACCGCGCGCCCTCGGTGGCCGGGGCCCGGGCGGCCACGCCGACGGGCCCGCGGCCCGGTGCCGGTCACCCGCGTCCCGGCGGCCGCCCGGGCCCCGCCGACCGGGCCGCCGTGGTGTGCGCGCCGCCCGAGCCGTTCGCCCGGCCGTCAGTGCCGGGACGAGGCGGGTGCGGTGCCCCGCAGGCCCGCGGCCGCGAGGGCGGCGCCCAGCAGGCACAGGACGCCCGTGACGGTCACGGCGGTGTGCACACCGTTCATGAACGCCTGGCCGCTGCCCTCGACGACCGCGGCCCGCAGCGGCCCGGGCATGTCCGCCGAGACCGGCGCGATGCCCATCGCCACCGCGTCCTCGACCCGGTGGAACTGTGCGGCCTGCCCGGCCGGGACACCGGCCGCGGTCAGCTCGCCGGTGAGCGTGGCGCCCACACGGCCGCTGATCAGCGAGATCAGCACGGACGTGCCGAGCGCGCCGCCGATCTGGAGCGCGGTGGCCTGGATGCCGCCCGCGACGCCGCCGTCCTCGACGGGCGCCTGGCCGACGACCGCGTCCGACGAGGCGGCCAGCACCATGCCGACGCCGAGGCCGAGCGCGACGAACGGCGGCCACATCGTGGCGTAGGAGGACCCGGTGCCCCAGGTGAGCATGGAGAACGCGGCCGCCGCCTGGAGCAGCATGCCGAGCGGCATCGACAGCCGCGGCCCGAAGCGGGCGGTCAGCGCCGCGCCGAGCGGCGACGCCACCAGTGACGCCAGGCTCAGCGGCAGGGTGCGCACACCGGCCTCCACGGGGGTGAAGCCGCGCACGTTCTGGAGGTAGAGCATCACGAAGAAGATCAGGCCGAGCAGGACGAAGAAGTTGAGCGCCGTCACGACGGTCCCCGTGGTGAGGGCCCTGCTGCGGAACAGCTGCATGGGCAGCAGCGGGTGCTCCACCCGCGTCTCGTACCGGCCGAAGACGACGAGGACGAGCAGACCGGCGCCCACCGCCGCGATCGTCCCGGCCGAGGACCAGCCCCAGGTCTCGCCCTTGACGACGCCGAAGACGACGCACAGCAGACCGGCCGCGAGCAGCACCACGCCGACCACGTCGAAGCGCTGCCGCCCCGCGGCGGTGCGGCTCTGGGGGAGTACGGCGCCGCTCACCAGCAGGGCGAGCACACCGATGGGGGCGTTGATGAAGAACACCGACTCCCAGGAGACGTGTTCGACGAGCAGACCGCCGACGATGGGCCCGAGCGCCGTGGACACGGCCGACACCATCGCCCAGATGCCGACCGCCATGCCGAACCTGCGCGGCGGGAAGACGGCCCGCAGCAGGCCGAGGGTGTTCGGCATCAGCAGGCCGCCGAAGAAGCCCTGCACGGCGCGGAAGCCGATGACGCCCTCCACCGAGCCCGCCAGCCCGATGGCGACGGAGGCGAGGGTGAAGCCGGCGACACCGACGAGGTAGTACGTGCGGCGCCCGAAGCGGTCGCCCAGCTTGCCGCCCAGGATGAGGGAGGCCGCGAGGGCGAGCAGATAGGAGTTGGTCACCCACTGGAGGTCCGCGGTCGACGCCTCCAGCGTTCGCCCTATCTCGGGGTTCGCGATCGCCACGACCGAGGCGTCGAGCTGGACCATGAAGAGGCCGAACGAGACGGCGAGCAGGGTCAGCCAGGGGTTGGCCCGCCGGCCGCGAGCCGGTGGGGCCGGCGGGGAGGCTGCGGGCAGAGGAGAGTGGTCCACGCTGGTGGGCGGCATGAGAGTGCCTATTCTTTCGAGGGTGCGGGAGGGGAACGGGCGTCGGGTGCCGCCGCGCGGACACGGGAGTGCGCCCGGGGCGGGCGTCGGCGCCCATGGGGATGTGCACCCGCACACGTGTCCCGTCGCGGGGTGCGGGGGAGGCGTGCGCGGCGTGCGGACGCCGGGGCCTTGCTACTCGGCCGCGGGGCCCGGGTGCAGGTGGCGCGCCAGTGACGTCAGCGCGCCGACGGCCGAGCCCAGCGCGCCTCGCTCGCCGTCGGTGAGCTCGTGCAGGGCGCGGGCGATGTGGGCGCCCTGGAGGCGCCTGACCTCGGCCAGTTCCCGCCGGGCGCGGTCGGTCGGGTGGAGGCGGGCGACGCGCTTGTCGTCCGGGTCCCGGCGCCTTTCCAGCAGGCCCGCGTCGGTGAGCTGCGAGACCAGTGCGCTGACGTTGTTGGGCCGCATCAGCAGGGCGTCCGCGCTCTCGCGCACGGTCACGCCCTCGCGCCGCATCACGAAACGCAGCAGTGCGAGCTGCCCCTCGGGCGGCTTGGGGCCCGGGAAGTCCCGGGCGACCTGCCGGTCGAGGGCCCGGTTCAGCGCAGGCAGGCACGCCGCGAGCGCGGAGGCGACGCGGTCGATGTCCTGGGCGGGGCTGGGGGACTCGGGCACCCGGCGACGATAGGTCTGCACCTATAGGTATGTCAAAAGACCTACTGCCCTCGGCGTGGCGCGCCGCCGGGCCGGGCGGGTGTGACGAGGACCGCTTGGAAGATCAAAACACCGTGGGGTTAGCATATGAGCGCCGCCTAGCTCGAAAGATAAATACGTGACTGTCAACGACGACTCGTTCACCAACTGGATGCACCGCGAGGAGATCGCGGAGTCGATGATCCCGATCATCGGGAAGCTGCACCGCGAGCAGGACGTCACGGTCCTGCTGCACAGCCGCTCCCTGGTGAACAAGTCGGTGGTCAGCATCCTCAAGACCCACCGGTTCGCCCGGCAGATCGCCGGCGAGGAGCTCTCGATCACCGAGACGTTCCCGTTCCTCCAGGCGCTGACGGCGCTCGACCTCGGTCCGTCCCAGATCGACCTCGGCCTGCTCGCCGAGGCCTACCGCGCCGACGACCGCGGCCTGTCGGTGGCGGAGTTCACCGCCGAGGCCGTCGCCGGCGCCACCGGTGACAACAAGATCGAGCGTCGTGAGGGGCGGGACGTCGTCCTCTACGGCTTCGGCCGCATCGGCCGCCTCGTCGCGCGTCTGCTCATCGAGAAGGCGGGCTCCGGCAACGGTCTGCGCCTGCGCGCCATCGTCGTCCGCCGCGGCGGCGACCAGGACATCGTCAAGCGCGCCTCGCTGCTGCGCCGCGACTCGATCCACGGCCAGTTCCAGGGCACGATCACGGTCGACGAGGCCACCAGCACGATCAGCGCCAACGGCAACGAGATCAAGGTCATCTACGCGAACGACCCGTCCGAGGTCGACTACACGGCGTACGGCATCGACAATGCCATCCTCATCGACAACACGGGCAAGTGGCGCGACCGCGAGGGCCTGTCCGCGCACCTGCGCCCCGGCATCGACAAGGTCGTCCTGACCGCCCCCGGCAAGGGCGACGTGCCCAACATCGTGCACGGGGTGAACCACGACGACATCAAGCCGGACGAGCGGATCCTGTCCTGCGCGTCCTGCACCACCAACGCGATCGTCCCGCCGCTGAAGGCGATGAACGACGAGTACGGTGTGCTGCGCGGTCACGTGGAGACCGTCCACTCGTTCACCAACGACCAGAACCTGCTGGACAACTACCACAAGGCCGACCGCCGCGGCCGTTCCGCGCCGCTCAACATGGTCATCACCGAGACCGGCGCCGCCTCCGCCGTCGCCAAGGCGCTGCCCGAGCTCAAGGCCCCCATCACCGGCAGCTCCATCCGCGTGCCCGTGCCGGACGTGTCGATCGCGATCCTCAGCCTGCGCCTGGGCCGCGAGACCACCCGCGACGAGGTCCTGGAGTACCTCCGCGACGTCTCGCTCCACTCGTCGCTCAAGCGCCAGATCGACTTCACCACCGCCCCGGACGCGGTCTCCATGGACTTCGTGGGCTCCCGCCACGCCTCCATCGTGGACGCCGGCGCCACCAAGGTCGACGGCGACAACGCGATCCTCTACCTGTGGTACGACAACGAGTTCGGCTACTCGTGCCAGGTCATCCGGGTCGTGCAGCACGTCTCCGGCGTGGAGTACCCGACCTTCCCGGCCCCGGCCGTCTGATCGTCTCCGGGCCCGCACGGGGCGGTGTCCGGCACCGGTACGGTGCCGGACACCGCCCCGTCCCGTCTCCCCGTCGTCCCGTCTCCCCGCACCGCGCGACCGCGGCCCGTTCCGCCCGGCGCCGCTCCCGGTGGCTTTGGTACCGTTGCGCCCATGGGTTCGTACTACTTCTTTCTCTGATTCCGGCCACGGACACGGCCTGAACCGCTGACCGCGAGGCGGCAGCGGCGCGGGCTCCGTCGTCCCTCCGTGCCCGAATCCTGCGAACCCACCCCAGGGACACCCCATGCGCCCCAGGGACACCCCATGCGCGACCGCGCACAGCTCAGCCTGCATTCCGTCAGCACCTCCTACGGCGTCCGCCCCGTGCTCGACCGGGTCACCTTCACCGTCCGGCCCGGCGAGAAGGCCGCCGTCGTCGGCGAGAACGGCTCCGGGAAGTCCACCCTGCTGCGCCTGATCGCCGGCGTACGGGCCCCGGACGGCGGGGAGATCACTGTCCGCTTCCCCGGCGCCACGGCCCACCTCGCCCAGACCCTCGCCGAGACCTTCGGGGTCGGCGACGAACACACCGTCCAGGACACCGTCGACGCCGCGCTCGCCGAACTGCGCTCTGTCGAGGCCCGGTTGCGCGCCTGCGAGGAGCAGCTCGCCGACGCCGACCCCGACCGGCTCGCCGCCTACGGCGAGCTGCTGAACCGCTACGAGGAACGCGGCGGCTACCGGGCCGACGCGGACGTCGACGCCGCCCTGCACGGCCTCGGACTCGGGCACCTCACCCGCGACCGCCGGATCGGCACCCTCTCCGGCGGCGAGCAGTCCAGGCTGGCGCTCGCCTGCGTCCTCGCCTCCGGCGCCGAACTGCTGCTGCTCGACGAGCCGACGAACCATCTCGACCGGGACGCGGTCCGCTGGCTGCAGGAACGCCTGCGCGCCCACCGGGGCACCGTGCTCGCGGTCACCCACGACCGGGAGTTCCTCGAGGGCATGGCGACCACCGTGCTGGAGGTCGACCGCGACACCCGCTCCGTCGCCCGCTACGGCGACGGCTGGAGCGGCTACCGGGCGGCGAAGGCGGCCGAACGGCGCCGGCGGGTGCAGGAGCACCAGGAGTGGCTCGACGAACTCGCCCGCACCGAGGAACTGGTGGCGACGGCGGGGCAGCGGCTCGCCGTCTCGGGCGGGGACCCCCGTCAGGGCTTCGGGAAACACCGCCGTTCGCACGAGAACAAGCTCTCCGGACAGGTGCGCGCCGCCCGCGTGCGGCTGGAGCAGTTGCGCCGGGAACCCGTGGCCGCCCCGCCCGAACCGCTGCGTTTCGGCGCCCTGTTCACGGATGCCGGAGCCGCCCCGGGCACCGTGCTCGCCGAGCTGACCGGCGTCTCGGTCGGCGACCGGCTCGCCGTCCCGCGCCTGCGCGTCGGCATGGGGGACCGGCTGCTGGTGCACGGCCCCAACGGGGCGGGCAAGACCACGCTGCTGCGGGTCCTCGCGGGAGACCTGCGTCCCGACACCGGGACCGTGCACCGGGTGGCCCGCGTCGGCCGTCTGCGCCAGGAACTCGACGCCGTGCCGGCGCGGGAGCCGCTCCTCACGGCGTACGCGCGGGGGCGGGCCGGCCTGCCGGAGGAACACGCCGGGGAACTGCTCGCCCTCGGGCTCTTCCGGGAGGCGGACCTGGAGGTCCCCGTCGCGGGGCTGTCGGTGGGGCAGCGCCGGCGGCTGGAGCTGGCCAGGCTGGTCTCCCGCCCGGCCGACCTGCTGGTGCTCGACGAGCCGACCAACCACCTGGCGCTCGACCTCGTCGAGGAACTGGAGACCGCGCTCGCCGGCTTCGCCGGCGCCGTGGTGGCCGTGTCCCACGACATGCGCTTCCAGCGCCTGTTCGAGGGGGAGCGCCTGGAGCTGCGCGCCGGCCGCGTCGTCGGCTGACCCGCGCCCGGGCCGGGCACACCTCCCGGCCCGGTGCCCCGCCCGTTCCCGGGTCCCGCCCCTGGGCGCGTGCCGCCGGGCAGGCGGACCCTCCCCGGCGCGGCGGCGCGGCGGCGCGGCGGTCCCGGCCACGAACGAATCGGTCTCGATCCGGGCCGCGGCTTGGGCGGCGGACGCGGTGCCGCAATCATGAGGCCATGCACCGTCCGCCGCCTCCGGTCCGCGTCCCCGAATGGTTCCTGCCCGACGACTCCACCCTGGACGTCGCGCTCGTGTACCCCCAGCAGGGGCCCGCCGGGATCTTCGGGCCCACCTGCCTGACCTGCGCCCGGCTCGCGGCCGAAGAGGTCAACATGTCGGGCGGGGTGCTGGGCAGGGAACTGCGGCTCCTGGAGGTCGACGGCGGCGCCGACCCGCGGCGGGTGGCGGCGGAGGTGGAGGCGCTCGTGGACACCGGCACGGTGCAGGGCGTCACCGGCTGGCACATCTCGTCGGTCCGCCGGGCCCTCGCCCCGCGGGTCGCGCACCGGGTGCCCTACGTCTACACGGCCCTCTACGAGGGTGGCGAGCGCACCGAGGGCGTCTTCATGACCAGCGAGACGCCGTCGTCGCAACTGCTGCCCGCGATGCAACTGCTCGGTGAGGCGCGGGGGGTGCGGCGCTGGTTCGTCGTCGGCAACGACTACGTCTGGCCCCGGCACACCGCCCGGGCCGCTCGCCGCTATGCCCGCACGGCGCGGGGCCGGGTCTGCGGCGAGGTCTATCTCCCGCTGGGCACGAACGACTTCCACGACGTGCTGCGGCGCATCGAGCGCACCGACGCGGACGCCGTGCTGATGCTCCTGGTGGGCAGCGACGCGGTCCGCTTCAACCGGGCCTTCGCCGCGTTCGGACTCGACCAGCGGTGTCTGCGGCTGAGCACCCTCATGGACGAGAACATGCTGCTGGGCAGTGGCCCCGGCGCCACCGCCGACCTGTACAGCACGGCCGGCTTCTTCGCCTCGCTGGCCGACGCCAACACCCTGGACTTCCACGGGCGTTACGCCGCGCGCTTCGGCCTCCAGGCCCCGACGCCCGGCAGCCTCGGCGAGTCCTGCTACGAGGGGGTGCTGCTGCTCGCGGCGCTCGTCGAGCGGGCGCGCACGCTGGACGTGACCGCCATCGGGGCCGCGGCCGACACCGTCCGGTACGAGGGCCCGCGGGGTCTGCTCGGCCTCGAGGGCCGGCATGTGCGCCAGCGGATCTACCTGGCCGAGGCGGACGGGCTCGACTTCACCGTGCTCGCCCAGCTGAGCGCTCCGCACGGGACCGGCTGACGCCGCCGTCCTGCAGGGCCGACGTCAACCGGTCCAGCAGCACCGCGAGCTGACGGCCGTCCTCCGCGGCGAGCAGCGGTTCCCATGCCTCACGGTCGGTGCGCACCGCCTCGGCCAGGAGCTGCCGGCGCCGCATGCCCCGCGGGGTGAGGTGGGCCAGCACCCGCCGGCGGTCGGCGGGGTCGATCCTGCGGAAGACCAGATTCTGGTCGACGAGCTGGTCCACCAGTTTCGTCAGCGTCGGCGCCGGCAGGAACGCGTGGTCGGCCAGGGCCGTCATGTGGTGTCCCTCGCCGTCCGCGAGCAGGTCCAGCACCCGCCATGCCTCGACGGAGCAGTCGAACTCCGCGAGCGCGGCCTGCATGCGGCGCGCGGCGAGCCGCTCCGCCCGGGTCAGCAGGTCGAGCAGTTCCACGGACCGCCTCGCCATCGCTCTCCTCGGTTCGCGTCGGCACCTCCCCGGGCGGGGAACGGCAGGAGCCTACCGCCGACCGGCACATGCGTGACAAGGGAATCCAGGAATCACATCCTTTCCGCCGGAAGTATCGGATCCGGCATCCGACGGTCCGTCATCTCCAGCGCGAGGGACCGTAATACGGCGAAGTTGCACGCATGAAAACTTCCGCTGGAAACTGTTCTTCAATTGCGCCGAAACGCGCGGGAAACAGTTCGCCCGCAGGCTGTGGACGCACTTCAGCGACCGGCCCGGACGCCACAGCGAAACGGCCGGGCCCCCGTGCGCCGACGCGGCCGCCCCCTGGAGCGCCCTCTTCTTTCCCGGTTCCCCCTTTCTCGATACGCCCCACTTCGCAACGCCCGTTACGGGCCCAGGAGGTAGTGCATGTCCGAGCTCATCCTGAGCAGACGCGGCCTGTTGACGGGCGTGTCCGCCCTCGGTGCGACCGCCGCGCTCAGCGCGTGCGGCGCCAGGACCGGAAACGGCACGTCGACCGGCTCCGGCGCCACGGCGGACACGTCCGGCGACACCGTCAAGGTCGGTCTGCTGAACTCGCTCTCGGGCACCATGGCGATCAGCGAGGTCACCGTCCGCGACGCGCTGCTGCTCGCGGTGAAGGAGATCAACGCGGGCGGCGGCGTCCTGGGCAAGAAACTCGAACCGGTCAGCCAGGACGGGGCCTCCGACTGGCCGACGTTCGCCGAGAAGGCCGAGGCGCTGATCACGGACACCCGCGTCGCCGCCACCTTCGGCTGCTGGACGTCGGCCAGCCGCAAGGCCGTCAAGCCGGTCTTCGAACGCCACAAGGCGCTGCTGTTCTACCCCGTCCAGTACGAGGGACTGGAGCAGTCCCCGTACATCTTCTACACCGGCGCCACCACCAATCAGCAGATCGTCCCCGCGCTCGACTACCTGAAGAAGCAGGGCCACACCCGGCTGTACCTGGTCGGCAGCGACTACGTCTTCCCGCGCACCGCCAACAAGATCATCAAGGCGTATGCGGCGGCCCACGGCATGACGGTGGCCGGCGAGGACTACGCGCCGCTCGGCTCCACCGAGTTCGGGACCATCGTCAACAAGATCAAGGACGCCGGGGCCGACGCCGTCTTCAACACCCTCAACGGCGACAGCAACGTCGCCTTCTTCAAGGAGTACCGGTCCGGCGGTCTCACGGCCCGGAGCCTCCCGGTGCTCTCCGTCTCGATCGCCGAGGAGGAGGTCAAGAGCATCGGCACCCAGTACCTGGAGGGCCAGCTGACCGCCTGGAACTACTACCAGACCACTCCGGGCGCCGCGAACACCGGCTTCGTCACGGCCTACCAGGACGCCTACGGCAAGGACAAGCCGACCAGCGACCCGATGGAGGCGGCCTACGTCTCGGTCCACCTGTGGAAGAGGATGGTCGAGAAGGCGGGATCCTTCGACGTCGCCGCGGTCAAGGCCGCGTCCGACGGCATCGCCCTCGACGCGCCCGAGGGCAAGGTCACCGTCGACGGCACCACCCAGCACGTGCACAAGACGGCCCGCATCGGCAGGGTCGGCGCCGACGGCCGCATCACCGAGGTGTGGAACTCCGGCCGCCCCATCGCGCCCGACCCGTACCTCAAGGGCTACGACTGGGCAGCCGGCCTCTCCTGAGACGAGCAGCCCCTCCCACGGCGGATCCGGGCCCACCCGGAGCCGGATCCGCCCGGTACCCGCACCCCGCCGTTCCCCCGGAGCCGCTCCATGACGGTCGTCCTCAACCAGTCCTTCACCGGCATCAGCATCGGTGCCGTCCTCCTCCTCATCGCGCTCGGCCTCACCCTCACCTTCGGCCAGATGGGCGTGATCAACATGGCCCACGGCGAGTTCATGATGGCCGGCGCCTACACCGCCTACCTCCTCCAGCGGGCCGTCGGCGACGCCGGGGTCTCCCTGTTCGTCGCCCTGCCGACCGCCTTCCTCGTCGCCGGCGCGATGGGCGCCCTGCTGGAATGGCTGCTCATCCGGCGCCTGTACACCAGACCGCTGGACACCCTGCTCGTCACCTGGGGCGTCTCGCTGATGCTCCAGCAGCTGGCCCGCGACATCTTCGGCGCCCCCAACGTGCAGACCCGCGCCCCCGAGTGGCTCACCGGCAACATCGGCGTCGCGGGCACCACCCTGGCCACCAACAGGCTCTTCATCCTCGGACTCGCCCTGCTGTGCGTCCTCGGGCTCACGGTCGTCATGCGGTCCACACCGCTCGGGCGACGCGTCCGGGCCGTGGTGCAGAACCGGGACCTCGCCAAGGTGTCCGGCATCGCCACCGGCCGCGTCGACCGGACGACCTTCTTCATCGGCTCCGGGCTGGCCGGCCTCGCCGGCGTCGCGCTCACCCTCGTCGGCCCCATCGGCCCGACCATGGGCACCAACTACATCGTCGACGCCTTCCTCGTGGTGGTCGTCGGCGGAATCGCCCAGCTCAAGGGCGCGGTCATCACGGCCTTCGCCCTCGGCGTGCTCCAGTCCGTGCTGGAGTACTCGACCACGGTCAGCGTCGCGAAGGTCGTCGTGCTCGTCGCGATCGTCGCGTTCCTCCAGTGGCGACCCCAGGGCCTGTACACACTGCGCACCCGGAGCCTGGCATGACGACGACCACCGCTTCGCCCGAGACCGCCCCAGTCGCACCTCCGCCGAATCCCCGGCGCGCCCGGCTGCGGGTGCCCGCCGCCTTCCTGGCGGGCGCCGTCCTCCTCCTCGGCGTCGCCCCGCTCGCCCTGTCCGACTTCCGGCTCAGCCTGCTCGCCAAGTACCTCTGCTTCGCCATCGTGGCCGTCGGCGTGAGTCTCGCCTGGGGCCGCGGCGGACTCCTCGTCCTCGGCCAGGGCGTCTTCTTCGGCATCGGCGGCTACGCCATGGCGATGCACCTGAAGCTCGCCGACGCCGCCGCGGCCGGTGAGACGCTGCCCGACTTCATGCTGCTCTACGGCACCGGCGACACCCTGCCGTGGTGGTGGCGGCCCTTCGCCGACCCGGTCTTCGCCCTGGCCGCCACCGTCCTGCTGCCGATGGCCGTCGCCGCCCTGCTCGGCTTCCTCGTCTTCCGGCGCAGGGTCAAGGGCGCCTACTTCGCCATCCTCAGCCAGGCGCTGGCCGCCGCCCTGGCCATCTGGCTCATCGGCCAGCAGGCCACCACGGGCGGCACCAACGGCCTCACCGACATCCAGGGCTTCTTCGGCTACGACCTGCGCGACCCGGTCAACCAGCGCACGGTGTACCTCGTCATCGCCGGCGCCCTGCTGCTCACGACCGCCCTCGCGCGCATGCTGTTCGTCTCCCGCTACGGCGAACTCCTCGTGGCCGTCCGCGACTCCGAGGAGCGGGTCCGCTTCCTCGGCTACGACCCGGCCAACGTCAAGCTGGTCGCCTACGTCGTCGCGGCCGGCACGGCGGGCCTGGCCGGGGCGCTGTTCGTACCGGCCGTCGGCATCATCTCCCCGGCACTGATCGGCGTCGTGCCGTCCATCGGCTTCGTCATCGGCGCCGCGGTCGGCGGCCGGGCGAGCCTGGTGGGAGCCGTACTCGGAGCCGTCGCCGTCGCCTGGGCGCAGAGCACCCTCTCCGAGTCGTTCCCCGCCGCGTGGACGTACGCCCAGGGCCTGCTGTTCGTCCTGGCCGTCGGCTTCCTCCCCGGCGGCCTCGCCTCCCTCGGCGCCGTCCTGCGCAGGCGCCGGACCGCCACGACCCCGACAGGAGAGACGGCATGAACGGCGAAGGGCTCACCGTCCGCGACCTGCGCGTGACGTTCGACGGCTTCACCGCCGTCGACGGAGTCGACCTGGACATCCGCCCGGGCGACCTGCGCTTCCTCATCGGCCCCAACGGCGCCGGGAAGACCACCGTCGTCGACGCCGTCACCGGCCTGGTGAAGGCCACCGGCTCGGTCCGCTTCGGCGGCGAGGAGATCCTCGGCCGGCCCGTGCACCGCATCGCCAGGACCGGCATCGGCCGCACCTTCCAGACGGCCACCGTCTTCGAGGAACTGACCGTCCTGCAGAACCTCGACATCGCCGCCGGGGCGGGCCGCTCGCCGCTGACGATGCTCCGGCGGCGCAAGGGAGTCCCGGAGCAGGTGTCCAGGGCACTGGAGACCACCGGCCTGACCCGGCTGCGCGACCGCCCGGCGGGCGCGCTGGCCCACGGCCAGAAGCAGTGGCTGGAGATCGGCATGCTGCTCGTCCAGGACGTGCGCCTGCTGCTGCTCGACGAACCGGTGGCCGGAATGAGCCACGACGAACGCGAGGCCACCGGCGAACTGCTCCGGCGGGTCGGCGAGGACCGCACCGTCGTCGTCATCGAGCACGACATGGACTTCATGCGCCGGTTCGCCCGCAGCGTCACCGTCCTGCACGCCGGCCGGGTCCTCACCCAGGGCACCGTCGCCGAGGTCCAGGCCGACGCCAGGGTCCAGGAGGTCTACCTCGGGCGCGCCACCGAGCCGGGGGCGGCCGCCGTCCCCGTACCCGTCGCCGAGGAGGCATGAGACCCGTGCTGGAGATCAAGGACGTCCGGGCCGGCTACGACCGCACCACCGTGCTCCACGGCGTGAGCGTCACCGTCCCCGAGGACGGCGTCGCCACCGTGCTCGGTCACAACGGAGCGGGGAAGAGCACACTGCTGCGCACCGCGATGGGGCTGATCCGGCCGGGCAGCGGAAGCGTGCTCCTCGACGGCGAGGACATCACCCGCCTCGCCCCGCACCGGCGGGTCGCCCGCGGCATGGCGTACGTCCCGCAGGGACAGCAGTCCTTCCCGCACCTCACCACGGCCGAGAACCTGCTCCTCGTCGCCGACGGCCGCCCCGGCGGGAAGGAGGCCGTCGCCGAGGCGATGGACCTCTTCCCCGCCCTGCGCGAACTCGCCCGGCGCCGCGCCGGACTGCTCTCCGGGGGCCAGCGGCAGCAACTCGCCCTCGCGCGGGCCCTGGTCACCCGCCCGCGGCTGCTGCTGCTCGACGAGCCGACGGAGGGCATCCAGCCGTCGGTCGTCGCCGAGATCGAGGAGACGGTCATCGCCCTCTCGCACCGGCGGGGCCTGTCGGTCCTCCTCGTCGAACAGCACGTGGGCTTCGCCCTGCGCGCCGCCCAGCGCTACCACGTGCTGGAGGCCGGACGGGTCACCTCCTCCGGCGACGGCGGGACCGCGGCCGAGCACACCGTGCGGGAGGCCCTCAGCGTGTGACCGGCGCGCACCCCCGGCCGGCGGACGAGGGCCCCGGGCCGGGGGCGCCCGCGGCGCACGGCCACGTGCCGCCGTCCGGCGTCATCCGGCGTCATCCGGCGAAGACGCGGGCGAGATGCGCGGCGAGGGAGTGCTCCGCCGGGAGCGGAAGCCGGGCGCCCAGGTAGCCGTCGGGCCGCACGAGGAACGCGGTCGGCTCCCGCACCCCGTACTGCCGGGCGAACTCGCCCCCGGTGTCGCGGTACACGGGCGGCCCCGCCCCCTCGGGCGGTGCGCCGTCACCCGCGACGACGGCGCATGTCTCGACGAGGCCGCGCGACGCCTGCCGCGCCTGGTGCGCCAGCCGCCCGAACGAGCCGTTCGAGGCGTCCGCGGCGGCGGCGCCGTACACGACCAGCACATGGCCCCGCCCGCGCAGGACGTCGAACAGCCGCAGTGGATAGGCGGCGATCCGGCCGCGCAGACCGCCGCAGTCGGGTGCCCGGTCGCCGGCCCCCGGGCCCGGCCCGCCGCCCGGGGCCTCGCCGTCCACGACCGGGCTGCCCCGGTAGCCGACCAGCAGCTGAGCCTCGCGCAGGATCAGCGTCGCCGGGTCCGCCGGGTCCGCCTGGACGCCCTCGGCGGCGTGCCGCACGGTCCGGCCCACGACCTCCTCGCCCACCGGACGCCGTTCGGCGTCGTAGCTGGCGAGCAGCCGCGGATGGGCACGGCCGGCCACGGCGAGGGCGAGTTTCCAGGCCAGGTTCCAGGCGTCCTGGATCCCGGTGTTCATGCCCTGGGCGCCGGTCGGCGGATGGATGTGGGCGGCGTCCCCGGCGACGAAGACCCGGCCGCGGCCGTAGCGGTCCACCAGCCGGTGACTGATGCGGAACACCGACGACCAGCGCAGCGCCGACGCGGTCGCCGGCCGCGGCGACAGCCGGTCCAGGACCGCCTGGACCTGGGCGAGCGAGGGGGCGCGGCCCGTCTCCAGACCGTGCGCGACGGCGTCGCCCCGGGCGCCGTCCCGGCCGGATGCCGACAGTTCCGGCGGCACCGTCATCGACATGCGGTAACGGCCGTCGCCCGGCAGCGGGATGCACACCAGCGCGTCGTCGACACCGCCGTCGGCGCCGCGGTGCAGCGAGCGCACGCCGTAGCCGTGCGGCAGGTCCCAGTCGACCTCCACGTCCCCCAGCATGTACTCGTCGGGGAAGGCACCGCCCTCGAACGTCAGCCCCAGCCCCTTGCGCACCGCGCTGTGGGCGCCGTCGCAGCCCACCAGATAGCGGCAGCGGACCTCCTCCTCGCGGTTCCCGTCCGGTGCCGTGTGCACGAGACGGGCCGTCACCCCGTCGTCGTCCTGCTCGAACGAGACGAGTTCCGTGCCGCGTTCGACCCGTGTCCCGAAACCCTCCAGGAACTCCTCCAGGATCCGTTCGGTCTCGTACTGGGGCAGCGCGGCGAAGCGGTAGGGCACCTCCGGCGGCAGCACCAGGTCGAACCGCCCGCGCTCGGCGCCGTCGACGTACAGCAGCTGGCCGAGCATCGGCACGGCCGCCTCCAGCACCTTGCCGACGAGCCCGGCCCGGTCCCACAGCTCCAGGGTGCGCGGCTGGATGCCCACGGCCTTCGCATACGGCAGCCGGTCGGGCAGCCTGTCGACGACCCGGACGCCGACGCCGCGTCTGCGCAGCTCACCGGCGGCGGTGAGCCCCACGGGGCCGGCGCCGATCACCAGGACGTCGGTGGTGTGCTGGCTGTCGCTGTGCATCGAAGCGCCTCCCGGGACCGGCCCCCGTCCCATCGTCGGCCGCCCGCCGAGGCCGTGCACCTCCACCGCCGCGGGGCGGCCCGTGGGCGGGCGGCGCGACGGTCAGCGCGGCAGGCGCTCCAGCAGCGCCGCGAAGTCCGTGCCCGGCGGCAGGGTGCCGAACGCCAGACCCCGGTCGCCCGCGAGACGCGAGGCGCAGAAGGCGTCCGCGACGGCGGCCGGCGCGTGACGCACCAGGAGCGAGCCCTGGAGGACCAGCGCCGCGCGCTCGATGACGCGGCGGGCCCGCAGGGGCGCGTCCTCGGTGAGGACCAGCTCGTCCTTCAGCGCACTCCAGGCGGCGTCGAGCCGGCCATCGGCGCCGGCGGCCGCCCCGATCTCGGCGTGGAAGGCGTCGAGGGACGCGGGCTCCCGCGCGAGCGCGCGCAGCAGGTCCAGGGCGTTGACGTTGCCGGAGCCCTCCCAGATGCCGTTCAGCGGGGCCTCCCGGTACAGGCGCGGCATGCCCGACGCCTCGTCGTAGCCGTTGCCCCCGAGGCACTCCAGCGCCTCGGCCACGGCGGCGGGCTGCCGCTTGCACACCCAGTACTTGCCGACGGCCGTCGCGATGCGCAGGAAGGCGCGCTCCCCGTCGTCCCCGCGCTGCGCCCGGTCGGCGGCGCCCGCCAGGCGCAGGGCCAGGGTCGTCGCCGCCTCGGACTCCAGGCCGAGGTCGGCGACGACGTTGCGCATCAGCGGCTGGTCGACGAGCCGGGCGCCGAACACACGGCGGTGGCGCACATGGTGGGCGGCCTCGGCGAGGGCCGCCCGGGTCCCGGAGGCCGAGCCGAGGACGCAGTCGAGCCGGGTCATGGTGACCATGTCGATGATCGTGCGCACCCCCTTGCCCTCGGCACCCACGAGCCAGGCGACCGTGTCGTCGAACTCGGGTTCGCTGCTCGCGTTCGAGCGGTTGCCCAGCTTGTCCTTGAGGCGCTGGATGCGGAAGGTGTTGCGGCCGCCGTCGGGCAGCACCCGCGGCACCAGGAAGCAGGACAGCCCGCCGGGCGCCTGCGCGAGGACCAGGAACAGGTCGTTCATCGGCGCGCTGGTGAACCACTTGTGTCCGCGGAGGCGCCAGGTCCCGTCGGCGTGCTCCGTCGCGGTGGTCGTGTTCGCGCGGACGTCGGTGCCGCCCTGCTTCTCGGTCATCCCCATGCCGGCGAGCAGGCCCCGCTTGTCCGCCGGGGTCCGCAGCCCCGGATCGTAGACCCGGCCGGTCAGCAGCGGCTCGTAGGTCCTGGCGAGGTCGGGGGAGTGGCGCAGTGCGGGCACCACCGCGTACGTCATGGACACCGGGCAGCCGTGACCGGCCTCGGCGCTGCTCCACACCATGAACCCGGCGGCCCGGGCGACATGGGCGCCGGTGCGCTCGTCGGTCCACGCCGCGCCCGCGAGTCCCGCGCCGACCGCCACCTCCATCAGCGCGTGATAGGCCGGGTGGAAGTCGACCTCGTCGATGCGGCGGCCGTACCGGTCGTGGGTGCGCAGCACCGGCTCGTGGCGGTTGGCCTCCTCCGCCCAGCGCCGGACCTCCTCGCTCCCGGCCCTGCGGCCGAGCCGGTGCAGGTCGTCCAGGCACCACTCGGCGCCCTCCCGGCGCACCCCTTCGAGGAGCACCGGGTCGTCGGCGACGTCGTGGCCGGTCAGCGGCGGTGGCTGGTTGGTGATCTCGTGCGTCACGGCGGTCGGGTTGCTGGACGGTGCGGACATGCGGTGCTCCGGGGGCGTGGTGGGCGGATGGTGCCGGGTCAGGTGCGGGGCGCCGCGGACGGGGCGCCCGAGCAGCGCAGTGCCAGTGCCGTGAGCTCGGCGAGGAGGTCCCCGGTGCGGGCGCCGCTGCCGTCCGGCCCGGACAGCGGGTCGACGAGCACCTCGCCGACCGCCCCCGTGAGCGCGGCGGCGGTCACCTCGCCGTCCTGCGGAGGCAGCAGGCCCTCCCGCATGCCCTCGGCGATCACCTCGGCGAACAGCGCACGGTAGCGGCGGCGGAATTCCAGGCGCTCGGCGCCGACGGCCGCTTCCGCCGGTGCGGCGAGCAGGGCGTGGGCGAGACCCCGGTTCTCCAGGGCCCGGCGGGCGAAGACCCCGACCCCGGCGGCGAGGCGGTCCACGGGCGTGCCGGGGCCGCGCAGCACCTCGCCGAGGACCTCCACCTCCCGTCCGGCCGCCCGCCGGAAGACCTCGACGGCGAGGGCGGCCTTGGACGGGAAGTGCTGGTAGACCGAACCGGCCGCGATACCGGCCGCGTCGGCGACGGCGGTGACGGACGCCTGTGCCCACCCCACCTCGGCGACGACCTCGGTGGCACGCGCCACCAGATGGTCGCGGGCGGCCTCGAGACGGCGGAGTTCGGCGGGGGTCTTGCGGTAGGCCATGAAAGAAGTGAAGCACTGTTCAGACTTTGAGCCAAGGGTCCCGCGCCGGCTCTCGGGGCGTCGGGCCCGCACGGGTTGATCACTCTTTCGGGGGACACACCCATCCAAGGCCGCCCGAGCGCCGAATAGGGGTTGTGACGATCGAGAGAGCAGCCACCGCCCGCCGCGGCCGCCCCGTCCCGAGCCGGGTCCCGTCCCCGCGCTCGATACGCGCCGGCGCGCGGGCCGCCCGCCCGGCGGGCGGGAGATCTCCGACGGCCGTCACCGCGTAACCCCCGAACCGGTTCCTCGGTGCGAGGCCCGTGCTCCGCACCCCTGTCCTGTCACCCTGTGTGACGAAGTGAACACCTCAGGAGATATCGATGAACGCGTTCCGTTTCCGCCGTGCCGCTGTCGCCGTTGCCGCCGCCGCCGTCCTGCCGCTCGCCCTGACGGCCTGCGGGAGCGACGGCAGCTCCTCCGACGCGGCCTCCGACGCGGCGAGTTCGGCCCCGGCGGAGGACAAGGCCAGCCCGTCCATGGACGCCTCGGCCGGCACGGACGCTCCCTTCGGTCCGGCGTGCGCCTCGGTGCCGAAGGACGGTGCGGGCTCGTTCGACGGCATGGCCAAGGACCCCGTCGCCACCGCCGCCTCCAACAACCCTGCCCTGTCGACCCTGGTCACCGCCGTCACGAAGGCCGGTCTCGTCGACACCCTCAACAACGCGCAGAACATCACCGTGTTCGCGCCGACCAACGACGCCTTCGCCAAGATCCCGAAGGCCGACCTCGACAAGGTCCTCGCCGACAAGGAGATGCTGACCAACATCCTCACGTACCACGTGGTCGGCGAGAAGCTCACCCCGCAGCAGCTGGAGAACGGCACCTACCCGACCCTCCAGAAGTCCACCCTGACGACCAAGGGCTCCGGCGAGAACTACACCGTCAACGACACCTCCAAGGTCGTCTGCGGCAACGTCCCCACCGCCAACGCCACCGTGTACATCGTCGACACCGTGCTGATGCCGAAGTCCTGACATCCGCCGCCCCGTCCCCCTGACGGGTGCACGACCGGTGCGGCCCCGCCTTCCCCCCGAGGCGGGGCCGCACCTCGTGCTCCCCGAGTGGTGCCGCTTCCCTGCCCGGCGCATCCGGAACGGGGAGTGGGGCCGCCCCCGCCCGGCGCATCCGGAACGCGGCGCGGGGCAGAAGCGGTGGGCGGGCAGGGGGTGTCGGGAGCAGTGGTTGCGCACGATAAAGTGTCTCGACGGTTGACATACTTTGTGAGTGACATACTCCGCGAGGCTTGGGGATCCCCATGAGGAACACACCGCGCTGGGCCCGGTGGCTGGTACCGCTCGTCCTGCTGGTCGTCTGGCTCGGCGTCGGCGGCACGCTCGGACCGTACGCGGGCAAGCTGGGCGAGGTCGCCACCAACGACCAGGCCGCATTCCTGCCGCAGGACGCCGAGTCCACGCAGGTGCTCACGGCACGGGAGGCCTTCGACCAGGGCGAGACCGTGCCCGCGATCGTCGTCTGGACCGCCGACGGCACCCGAGTCACCGACGCGCAGCGGACCGAGGCGACCCAGGCGATCGGCGGCCTCGCCGGCCGCCCGGGCGTCGTCGGACAGCCGTCGCCCGCCTTTCTCTCGGAGGACGGCGAGGCGATGCAGGCGGTCGTCCAGCTGGAACCCGACCTCGGGGAGGAACTGCCCACGGTCCTCGGTGAGGTGCGCGAGGCGGCCGGCGCGGTCGCGGACACCGAGGCCGAGATCGCCGGACCCGCGGCGAGCCAGGCCGACCTCTCCGACGCCTTCGCCGGCATCGACGGCCTGCTGCTCGGCGTGGCGCTCGCGGCCGTGCTGCTCATCCTGCTGCTGGTGTACCGCAGTGTGCTGCTGCCCTTCGTCATCATCCTCGGCGCCGTCTTCGCGCTGGGCCTCGCCTGCGCCGTGGTCTACGCCCTCGCCGACCGGGACGTCGTGCGGGTCGACGGACAGGTGCAGGGCATCCTCTCCATCCTGGTGATCGGCGCGGCCACCGACTACGCCCTGCTGCTCGCCGCCCGCTTCCGCGAGGAACTCGCCGCGCGCGGCGACCGGGCCGCGGCGGCCATGGCGGCGGTGCGCCGCTCCTTCGGCGCGATCACCGCCAGCGCGGCCACCGTCGCGCTCGGCCTGCTGGCCCTCCTCGCGAGCGACCTCACCAACAACCGGGCGCTCGGCCCGGTCGGGGCCATCGGCATCGTCTGCGCCGTCCTGTCCACCCTGACCTTCCTGCCCGCCGTCCTGGCGCTGCTCGGGCGCGCCGCCTACTGGCCCGCCCGGCCCAAGCCCTCGGACGCCACGGTCGAGGGGCACGGCGTGTGGCGCCGGGTCGCCGCGGTGGTCGACAAGGCCCCGCGCAAGGTGTGGGTGTCCACGGCGCTCGTCCTCACGGCCTTCGCCGCGTTCTCCCCGGCGCTCTCCTCCAAGGGCGTGCCCCTCGACGAGATCTTCGTCAACGACGCCCCCTCGGTGGCCGCTCAGGAGACCCTCGGCAAGCACTTCCCCGGCGGCTCGGGCAACCCCGCCGTGATCATCGCCTCCGCCGACCGGGCCGAGCAGGTCACCGCCGCCGCCGAGGGCACCGAGGGCGTCGCCTCGGCCGCCGCCGTCTCCGCCTCCGGGCGGCCCGGAACCGGCGACCCGCTCGTCGTCGACGGCCGCGTACGCATCGACGCCACCCTGGAGGCGGCGGCCGACAGCGACGCGGCGAAGGACACGGTCGAGCGGCTGCGCGAGCAGGTCCACGCCGTGCCGGACGCGGACGCGATCGTCGGCGGCTACACGGCCCAGCAGTACGACACCCAGCAGACCGCCGCACGCGACCGGACGATCATCGTGCCCGTCGTGCTCGCCATCATCCTGCTGATCCTCGTGATGCTGCTGCGCTCCCTGCTGGTGCCGGTGCTGCTCGTCGCGACGGTCGCCCTCAACTTCCTCGCCACGCTGGGGGTGTCGGCCCTCGTCTTCGAGCACCTGCTCGGCTTCAGCGGCACGGACGCCTCCGTCCCGCTCTACGGATTCGTCTTCCTGGTGGCCCTCGGCGTCGACTACAACATCTTCCTGATGTCCCGGGTCCGCGAGGAGACGCTCACCCACGGCACCCGCCTGGGCGTGCTGCGCGGCCTGACCACGACCGGCGGGGTCATCACCTCCGCGGGCGTCGTCCTCGCGGCCACCTTCGCCGCGCTGATGGTGATCCCGCTGGCCTTCCTGGTGCAGATCGCGTTCATCGTCGCCTTCGGCGTGCTGCTGGACACCCTCGTGGTCCGGTCCCTGCTGGTGCCCGCGCTGGTCGTGGACATCGGTCCGAAGGCATGGTGGCCGAGCGCCCTGGCCCGCGAGTCCCGCCCGGACACGGCGGAGAAGCCCCCGGTCGCGGTGTAGCGGCCGGAAGCCGGCCGGCCCGGTCCGCGCCGGCCGGTACGCCGGGCGACGTGCCCCGCCCGCGCCTACCGTGGGCGGGGTGGGCCGGTCCCGGTGGCGGGAGGCGCCTTCCCGCCACCGGGACCGGCCCGTCTCCCGGCCGCCCACGACGGAGGTGACCCGCGTGCACTGGCTCTTCGGCGACCAGCTCGGCCCGCACTTCCTCACGCCGTCCGAGGACGGCCCCTCCCGCGGCACACCGCTGCTGATGATCGAGTCCCGCGCGGTCTTCCGGCGGCGCAGGTTCCACCGGGCCAAGGCCCATCTGGTGCTCTCCGCGATGCGCCACCGCGCGGCGGAGCTCGGCGACCGCGTCACCTATGTGCGCGCCGGCACCTACCGCGAAGGACTGGCCGAGGCGGCCGGGTCGCGTCCGGTCACCGTGCACCACCCCACCTCCCGCGCCGCGCTCGGCCTGGTGCGGTCCCTGCCGCAGGTGACCGTGGGGCCGGCCCGCGGATTCCTGGTGCCGCACGCCGACTTCGCGGCCTGGGCCGACGGGCGCGACGGCGCCCGGCTGCGGCAGGAGGACTTCTACCACTGGGTCCGGCGCGGCCACGACCTGCTCATGGACGCCGACCGTCCTGCCGGGGGCACCTGGAACCTCGACCACGACAACCGGCGGCCGCCGCCGCACACCCCCGCCCTCGACGTCCCGCGCCCGTACCGGCCGCGCGAGGACGAGATCGACGACGAGGTCCGCCACGACCTCGACCGCTGGGAGGCCGACGGCGACGTGTCCTTCGTCGGGCGGGACGGGCCCCGCCGCTTCCCCGCCTCCCGGGCCGAGGCGCGCGCGGCGCTGAGCCGCTTCGTGGAGCGGCGCCTGGCCGCCTTCGGCCCGTACGAGGACGCCGTGCTCGCCGGCGACCCCGTGATGAGCCACAGCCTGCTGTCGTCCTCCCTCAACCTCGGACTGCTGGATCCCGCCGAGTGCGTCGCCCGCGCGGAGACGGCCTGGCGCGCCGGACTCGCCCCGCTGAACAGCGTGGAGGGCTTCGTCCGCCAGATCGCGGGCTGGCGCGAGTACGTGTGGCAGCTCTACTGGTACTTCGGCGAGGAGTACCGCCACTCCAACGTGCTGCGGCACACCGCTCCGCTGCCCGCCTGGTGGAACGACCTCGACGCGGACGACGTGCGCGCCCGGTGCCTGCACACCGTGCTGGCCCAGGTGCGCGACACCGGATGGACCCACCACATCCCCCGGCTGATGATCCTCGGCAGCTACGCGCTCCAGCGCGGCTGGGACCCGGCGCAGGTCACCGACTGGTTCCACCGCTGCTTCGTGGACGGCTACGACTGGGTCATGCTGCCCAACGTCGTCGGCATGTCCCAGTACGCCGACGGCGGCCGGATGACGACGAAGCCCTACACCTCGGGGGGCGCCTACGTGAACCGGATGAGCGACCTGTGCGGCCCGTGCCGCTACCGCCCCGGTGACCGGACAGGCGAGCACGCCTGCCCCTACACCACGGGCTACTGGGCCTTCCTCGACCGCCACCGGGAGCGCCTCGCGCACAACCACCGCACCGGCGCGGTGGTGCGCGGGCTGGAGCGGATCACCGACCTGGCCGAGGTGCGCCGGCAGGAGCGGGCCCGGGGAGGCGCGCCCCCGTGAGCGGGCCGCGGACGGGCACGGCGCATCCGGGACGGCCCCCGGCGGCGAAGAGGCTGTGAGCCCCCGCACCGGGCGGAGGTACCCCCGAAGGACTGATCACCATGACCTCTCGGACCCCTCTCGCCGTGGCCGCCGTGGCCGGAGTCTGCGCCATCGGACTCGGCACCGCCGTCCCGGCCCTCGCGGCCCCCCAGGCACAGCAGGACAAGGCCATGGTGTCCGTGTTCCACGGCGTGCCGGGCCTGGACGTGGACGTCTACGCCAACGGTGACGAACTGCTCGGCGACTTCAAGCCCGGCACCGTGACCGAGCCGCAGGCACTCGACGCGGGCACCTACGACATCCAGGTCTTCAAGGCGGGCAGCGACCCCGGCGGCACCCCCGCGATCGAGAAGAAGATCGAGGTGGCCGCGGGCTCCGACGCGACCGTGGCCGCCCATCTGTCCGCCGACGGCACACCGCAGCTGACCGCGTTCGCCGACGACACCGACGAGGTGCAGTCCGGCAAGGCCCGGCTGACGGTCCGTCATGTCGCCGCAGCCCCGGCCGTGGACGTCCGGGCGGGCGGGACGCCGCTCTTCAGCGACCTCGTGAACCCGAAGGAGGGCACCGCCGAGGTCGACGCGGGCACCGTCTCCGCCGATGTGGTGCTCGCGGGCACGGACACCGTCGCGATCGGCCCCGCCGACCTGGACCTGAAGTCCGGCACCGGCACGGTCGTCTACGCGTGGGGCAGTGCCGACGACAAGAACCTGGCGCTCGCGACGCAGGCCATCGACACCGCGAAGGCGTCGCCGAACGCCGACAGCGCCGGTGTGGCCGCCGGACCGTGGTACGTGTGGGCCGGAGCGGGTCTGCTCGCCGCCGCCGGCGCCCTCGCCGTCCGCGGCGGCATGAAGTGGGACGGCTGACCGTCCCCCTGCGACCCGGTGTCGCGGACGTCCGGCTCCGGCGTCTCCCGCGCCCGCGACACCGGCACCACGAGGGCCCGGCGCCGGGCACGGCGGCGCCGGGCTCCGTGGTGTCCGACGGGCGGCACCGCCGGGACGTGGCGGGACCGGGCCGGACACCTCGTCGGCCCGCCGGGCCGGACCACGGGACCCAGGCCCGGTGAGCGCCCGGTGAGCGCCCGGCGGACGACGCCGGAGAGCGCTGCCGACCCGGTGCACGTGCGATTGCTGCCCGGGGCGTCCGCCCTGCCCCTGGTCCGGGCCGGCGCAGCTGCCGGTGGCCGAGGTGTTCTCGCCGACCAGGTCGCGCACCCGCCGGACGGTGGCGCCGGTCCCCGTCGCACCGCCGCCCCGGCCGCGCGGGGACCCGGGCGGCCGACGGCGTCCGGCCACCCGCGCGGAGCCGGCGCGGCGGGCGCGGCGGGCGGCTGACCGGCCGCGCGGGCAGGTCCTCGGGCACCTGCGCGAGCGGCCGAGGGCCCGCCACCGCGCGGGCACCCCCGAGCCGGCCGTCCGGGAGGCGAGCACCCCCGCGGGAGGGCCGCCAAGTGGTGTCAAACGCGCCCCGATCGGGTGAGGTGAGCGCTGCGCCGCCGGGGAGCGGAGCCGGAGCGCGGCCACGATCGCTGGCGGCCGGGTGGACCGCCCCGACGGCGGTGTCCACAGCAACCCCGGAAGGGCCGCCCATGCGCATTCTGCTCATCGCCAGCAGCTACAACAGCCTCACCCAGCGGGTCCGTGCCGAACTGCGGGACCGCGGGCACACCGTCCCCGTGGAGATCACGCCCGACACCCTGTCGGTGCGCGACGCCGTCGGCCGCCACCGGCCCGACCTGGTCGTCGCCCCGCTGCTCAGAGCCGTCGTGCCGAAGGACGTGTGGACGGCCTACCACTGCCTGATCGTGCACCCCGGTCCGGTCGGCGACCGCGGGCCGTCCTCGCTCGACCGGGCGATCCACGAGGGCGTCGCCGAATGGGGCGTCACCGTCCTGCAGGCCGACGAGGAGATGGACGCGGGCGACGTCTGGGCGACCGTCCCGTTCCCCGTCCCGCAGACCGGCAAGAGCGACCTCTACCGCAACGAGCTGTCCGACGCCGCCGTGGCCGCCGTGCACCTCGCCGTGGAGCGGGTCGCCGCCGGGGAGGCGCCCGTCCCGCAGGCGGGCCCCGCCCGTGCCCGGCCCCTCCTCCGGCAGGAGCACCGCAGGATCACCTGGGAGGAGGACACCACCGAGCGGGTGCTGCGCACGCTGCGCGCCGCCGACTCCCAGCCCGGCGTGCGCGACCGGCTGCTCGGCGGCGAGTGGTTCCTCCACGGCGGCCACCCCGAGGACGGCCTGCGCGGACGCCCCGGCGACCTGCTGGCCACCCGCGCGGGCGCGGTCTGCCGGGCCACGGCGGACGGCGCCGTCTGGATCCCCGAGATCCGCGCCCGGACGGGACCCGGCGAAGCCCGGGCCTGCAAGCTCCCCGCCACCCTGGCCCTCGCGGACCGGCTGCCGCCGCTCCCGGAGCTGCCCGCCCCCGTGGCCGCCGCCGGCGCCCGCACCTGGTCCGACATCCGCTACCGCGAGCAGGGCCCCGTCGGGGTGCTCTCGTTCGCCTTCCCCGGCGGGGCCATGAGCACCGACCACTGCCGCCGCCTGCTGGCCGCCTGGCGGACGGCGTGCACCCGGCCCACCTCGGTGCTGGTGCTCGGCGGACAGCGCGACTTCTTCTCCAACGGCATCCATCTGAACGTCATCGAGGCCGCCGCCGACCCGGCCGCAGAGTCCTGGGCCAACATCCACGCCATGGACGACCTCGTCGAGGCGGTCCTCACCACGACCGACCGGCTCGTCGTCAGCGCGGTCGGCGGCAACGCCGCGGCCGGCGGCGTCATGCTCGCCCTCGCCGCCGACGAGGTCTGGTGCCGCTCCGGATCGGTCCTCAACCCCCACTACCGGCGCATGGGCCTCTACGGATCCGAGTACTGGACGTACACCCTGCCGCGCAAGGTGGGCGCCGACATGGCGGTCCGGCTCACCGACGAGGCCCGGCCCGTCTCGGCCGCCGCCGCGCTGGGCATGGGACTGGTCGACCGGGTGGTCGACTGCGGGCCGTCCGCGTTCACCTCGGAGATCACCCGATTGGCCGCACGTCTGGCGTCCCACCCGGCCGCCCGCACCCGCATCGCCGCCAAGAAGGCGGAGTACGAGCGCCGCGAGGCGTGCACCCCGCTGGCCGCCTACCGGGAGCAGGAGCTCTCCCGCATGCGGCGGACCTTCTCGGACCCCGCGGCGCCCTACCACGCGCTGCGCCGCGCGTTCGCCCGCAAGGAGGCCCCGCAGGCGGGGTCCCCGGACGGCCCGGGTGCGGGGGCGGCCGCCCCGGCCGACTGTTAGCAAGAACGAAGGCCCGAACGACGGCCCCGCCGCACCCTCCCCAGGAGGCGACCCCCCATGAACGCAGCGACGCCGGCCCCTGTCGAGGAACAGGGCGCCGCCCCCGGCAGCGAAGAGAAGCCGATCCACATCCTCTGGATCAACGCGGGACTCAGCTGTGACGGCGACTCGGTCGCGCTGACCGCCGCCATGCAGCCCAGCATCGAGGAGATCGCCCTGGCCGGTCTGCCCGGGCTCCCCAGGATCGCGGTCCACTGGCCGCTGATCGACTTCGAGTGCGGGCCCGTGGGCGGCGCCGACACGTTCATCGAGTGGTTCTTCAAGGGTGAACGCGGCGAGATCGACCCGTTCGTGCTGGTCGTCGAGGGCTCGATCCCGAACGAGGCGATCAAGCAGGAGGGGTACTGGTGCGGCTTCGGCGACAACCCGGAGACCGGCCAGCCCATCACCACCAGCGAGTGGATCGACCGGCTCGCGCCCAAGGCCCTCGCCGTCGTCGCGATCGGCACCTGCGCCACCTACGGCGGCATCCACGCCATGGCCGGGAACCCGACCGGCGCCATGGGCGTGCCGGACTACCTCGGCTGGGACTGGAAGTCCCAGGCGGGCATCCCGATCGTCTGTGTGCCCGGCTGCCCCATCCAGCCGGACAACTTCGCGGAGACGCTCACCTACCTGCTGTACCAGGCCGTCGGGTCCGCGCCGATGATCCCGCTGGACGACAAGCTCCGTCCCACCTGGCTGTTCGGTGCGACGGTGCACGAGGGCTGCGACCGGGCCGGGTACTACGAGCAGGGCCAGTTCGCCGAGACGTACGACTCGCCCACGTGCCTGGTGAAGCTGGGCTGCTGGGGGCCGGTCGTCAAGTGCAACGTGCCCAAGCGCGGCTGGATGAACGGCATCGGCGGCTGTCCCAACGTCGGAGGCATCTGCATCGCGTGCACGATGCCCGGCTTCCCGGACAAGTTCATGCCCTTCATGGACGAACCCCCCGGCGGCAAGGTCTCCAGCACGGCCAGCGGCGTGTACGGCTCGGTGATCCGAAGGCTCCGCGGCATCACCGCGAGGACCGTCGACAAGGAGCCGAAGTGGCGCCACACCGGCGACAGCATCACCACCGGCTACCGGCCCCCCTGGTGACCGGCCCCGCCCCGCAGCCCCATCCCTCTTCCCCCGCAGGCAGTCCACGATCCGACGAAGGGCACCGAACACACCATGGCATCTCCGGCGAAGACGACAGGTGACGGCACTGGTCTGGTGGAGATGGCGTGGGACCCCATCACCCGGATCGTGGGCAGCCTCGGCATCCACACCAAGATCGATTTCAAGCAGAAGCGCGTCGCGGAGTGCTACAGCACCTCGTCCGTCTTCCGCGGCTACAGCGTCTTCATGCGGGGCAAGGACCCCCGCGACGCGCACTTCATCACCAGCCGCATCTGCGGCATCTGCGGCGACAACCACGCCACGTGTTCGGTGTACGCGCAGAACATGGCGTACGGCGTGAAGCCGCCGCACCTCGCCGAGTGGATCATCAACCTCGGTGAGTCCGCCGAGTACATGTTCGACCACAACATCTTCCAGGAGAACCTGGTCGGGGTCGACTACTGCGAGAAGATGGTCCGCGAGACCAACCCCGGGGTCCTGGAGCTCGCCGAGCGCACCGAGGCCCCGCACGCCGCCGAGCACGGCTACCGCACCATCGCCGACATCATGCGCTCCCTGAACCCGCTCGAGGGCGAGTTCTACCGCGAGGCGCTCCAGGTGAGCCGCTACACCCGGGAGATGTTCTGCCTGATGGAGGGCCGCCACGTGCACCCCTCCACGCTCTACCCCGGCGGCGTCGGCACCGTCGCGTCGGTCCAGCTGTTCACCGACTACCTCAGCCGGCTGATGCGCTACGTGGAGTTCATGAAGCGCGTCGTCCCGCTCCACGACGACCTCTTCGACTTCTTCTACGAGGCCCTCCCCGGCTACGAGGAGGTCGGCCGCCGGCGCGTGCTGCTCGGCTGCTGGGGAGCCCTCAACGACCCCGAGTACTGCGACTTCACCTACGCCAACATGACCGACTGGGGCCGGCGGATGTTCGTCACCCCCGGCGTCGTCGTCGACGGCAAGCTGGTCACCAACGACCTGACCGAGATCAACCTCGGCATCCGCATCCTGCTCGGCAGCTCCTACTACGAGGACTGGCAGGGCCAGGAGCAGTTCGTCACCCACGACCCGCTGGGCAACCCGGTCGACCCGCGCCACCCGTGGAACCAGCACACCATCCCCGCCCCGCAGAAGCGGAACTTCGACGACAAGTACAGCTGGGTCATGTCCCCGCGCTGGTTCGACGGCAAGGACCACCTCGCCCTGGACACCGGCGGCGGCCCCATCGCCCGGCTGTGGTCCACGGCCCTGTCCGGCCTCGTCGACATCGGCTACGTCAAGGCCACCGGCCACAGCGTGGTCATCAACCTGCCCCGCACGATGACCAAGCCGGAGACCACCTTCGAGTGGAAGATCCCGCAGTGGAGCAACGCCCTGGAGCGCAACCGCGCCCGCACCTACTTCCAGGCGTACGCGGCGGCCGTCGCCCTGCACTGCGCCGAGAAGGGCCTGGAGGAGGTCCGCGCCGGACGCACCCAGACCTGGGAGAAGTTCGAGGTGCCCGAGGAGTCCATCGGCGTCGGCTTCACCGAGGCCGTCCGGGGCGTCCTCTCCCACCACATGGTCATCCMGGACGGCAAGATCGCCAACTACCACCCGTACCCGCCCACCCCGTGGAACGCCTCCACCCGGGACACCTTCGGCACCCCCGGCCCCTACGAGGACGCGGTGCAGAACACCCCGATCTTCGAGGAGAACACCCCCGAGAACTTCAAGGGCATCGACATCATGCGCGCCGTGCGCAGCTTCGACCCGTGCCTGCCGTGCGGCGTCCACATGTACACGGGCAACGGCAGGACCGTGAAGTCGATGCACGTGCCCACCGGCCTGAGCGGACTGGGCGGATGAGCGCCGCCGCCGCGGAGCAGGCGGGCCGGCGGGTCGAGGAGGTCCTCGGCAGGCTGGACGGCTCCGGCGACGCCGGCGCCCGCGCCGCCGCCGAGGAGGTCGTCCGCGCCCTGATGGAGTTCTACGGCGGCGGGCTCGCCCGCGTCGTCGAACTCCTCGGCCGCCCCGCCGCCCGCCCGCCCGCCGACCCTCTGGACGCGCTGCTCGGCGACGAGCTCGTCGCGAGCCTGCTGACCCTGCACGGACTCCACCCGGAGGACGCGCCCGCCCGCATCGCACGCGCCCTGGCCACCCTGCCGCAGCCCATGGAGAACGCCGGATTCGACCCGGCCGGCGGTGTGCTGAGGCTGCGTCCGGCGGCCTCCTCGGGCTGCGGCTGCTCCGGCAGCCAGGAGGCCGCCCGGCAGGCGGCGGCCGACGCGCTCGCGTGCTTCGCCCCCGAGGTGACCCGCGTCGAGCTGGAGCCCGCCGGCCCCCGCGAGCCGGCGCTGCTCCAGATCGGCACCCGCCCGCCGCTCGCCGGCGCCGACGGCCGCTCGCCGGCCACCGCCTCGTGAGCGCGCCGCCGCCCGCCGCGGGCCGCACCCCGCACACCCCGCAGCCCCCCACCGGTCTGCGCCGATTCACCACACCGCGGCCGCCGCGCGAGGAACGCTGCGAACTGTGCGGCGCACAACTCGACGGCGAGCGCCACCGGCACCTCGTCGACACGGACCGGCGCGCCCTGGTCTGCGCCTGCGGCCCCTGCTCCCAGCTGATGGACCACGCGCCGGGGGCGGCCGGCCGCTTCCGCGCCGTCCCGGGGCGGGTGCTGACCGACCCCCGGCATCGCGTCGACGACCGTGTGTGGGAGGCGCTGCGCGTCCCCGTCTCGGTCGCGTTCTTCTTCCGCAACTCCGTGCTCGGCCGCCCCGTCGCCCTCTACCCGAGCCCGGCCGGCGCCACCGAGAGCGAACTCGACGAGCCGGCCTGGGACACCGTGACCGACGCGACCCGGCTCGCCGCCCTCCTCGAACCCGACACCGAGGCCCTGCTGCTGCGCCGGCACGACGGCCGTACCGAGTGCTTCCTCGTGCCCGTCGACCTCTGCTACGAACTGGTCGGCCGCATGCGGCTGCGCTGGCAGGGATTCGACGGCGGAGCCGAGGCACGCGCCGACCTCGACGCCTTCTTCGCCCAGGTGCGCGACCGGGCACGCGAACCCCAGGGGAGCCTGCCGTGACCGAATTCTCCTTCAGCTGCCTGGGCGTCCGCGCCGACGCCTACGCGGCGGGACCGACCCTGGTGTTCCGGCTGCGGATCACCGCCTCCGGCGACACCCGGGTGCACGCCCTCGCGCTGCGCTGCCAGATCCGCATCGAACCCGCCCGGCGCGGCTACGACGACGAGGAGGCCGCCGCCCTCGGCGACCTGTTCGGCGAGCGCTCCCGGTGGGGCGGCACCCTCAACCCCGTGCAGTTCGCCCAGGTCTCCGTGATGGTCCCCGGCTTCACCGGCGAGATCGAGACCGACCTCGCCGTCCCCTGCACCTACGACACGGATATCGCCGCCTCCCGCTACTTCCGGGCACTCTCCGGCGGCGACGTCCCCCTGCTCCTGCTGTTCTCCGGGACCGCCTTCACCGGCGCCGCAGGCTTCCACGTCGAACCGGTGCCCTGGGACAAGGAGCTCTCCCACCGGATGCCCGTGAAGACCTGGCGCGAGATGATCGACCAGCACTTCCCGGGCTGCGGATGGATCAGGCTCCCCGGCGACTCCATGGACGCCCTCCTCGCCTACCGTTCCCGCCACGCCCTCCCGTCCTGGCAGGCCACCGTCGAGCGGCTGCTCGCCGGGGCGGGGGAGGGGGCACGATGACCACCGTCGCCTTCAGCTCAGGCACCGAGGCGCGGCTCGCCGTCGCCCGGCAGGTCGCCGACGCCGTCCTCTTCGAGGGCTACGTCCTCTACCCCTACCGGGCGTCGGCCGCGAAGAACCGCCTCCGCTGGCAGTTCGGCGTCCTCGTGCCCCCGTCGTGGAGCGCCCGCGCCGACGAGCACGACTTCCAGCACACCGAATGCCTGATGGAACCGAGGGCCGGCGCCGAACTCGCCGTCGAGGTGCGCTTCCTGCGGGCCCAGCGCCGCACCGTCGAACAGCGCGGCGAGGACGGCGCGTTCACGCCCACCGCCGAACTGCGCCTGGCCGACCGGGTGCTGGTGGCCTGGGACGAAGGCGTCGAGGAGACCGTCACCCTGGTCGTCCCCGTCGACGGACTCGACGGCGACGGCACCGTGTTCCCCTTCGGCCGCCCCGCCGCCGAGGAGACGGAGCAGGTCACCGGGGACGACGGCGCCGTGATCGGCCGGCTGGTGCGCCGCCGAGAGGAGATCAGCGGCGCCGTGCGGATCTCGGCCGCCGACCTGGACGGCCCCTACCGGGTACGGCGGCTGACCGTCACCGTGGAGAACACCAGCACCTGGACCGCGCCGCCGGGCGCCGACCGGCACGCGGCCCTGCCGTACTCCCTCGTCGCCGCGCACACCCTGCTCCGCCTGGACGCCGGGTCGTTCCTGTCGATGACCGACCCGCCCGAGTGGGCCCGGGGCGCCGTCGCCGCCTGCCGCAACCTGCACACCTGGCCCGTCCTCGCCGGCGAAGCGGGCCGCGCCGACCTGGTGCTGTCCTCGCCGATCATCCTGGAGGACCACCCGGCCATCGCCCCGGAGAGCCCCGGAGCCCTCTACGACGCCACCGAGATCGACGAGATCCTCGCCCTGCGCACCGCGGCCCTCACCGACGAGGAGAAGCGCGAGGCCAGGGGCACCGACGACCGCGCCGCCGCCGTCATCGACCTGGCCGACACGATGCCGCCCGACGTGCTGGAACGCCTGCACGGTGCGGTGCGCAGCCTGCGGGAGGTCACCGGCCCCAAGGAGCCGGACGGCCCCTGCACCCCGCCCGACACCCCCTGGTGGGACCCGGGCGGCGACACCGGCGTCGACCCGGCGACCGACCACGTCCTCGTCGGCGGGCGGCCGGTGCGCGCCGGAAGCCGGGTCGTCCTGCGGCCGCGGCTGCGCCGCACCGACGCCCAGGACCTGTTCCTCGACGGACGCCGCGCCCTCGTGGAGGCCGTGCTGCACGACGTCGACGGCGGCGTTCACCTCGCCGTCACCGTCGACGACGACCCCGGCGCCGACATCCGCCGCGAACAGGGCAGGTTCCTCTACTTCCAGCCCGACGAGGTCGAGCCGGCGGAGGACACGTGAGGGGCCCCGCCACCGGCGCGGCCCGCACCCTGGTGGCCGGCGTCGGCAACATCTTCCTGGGCGACGACGGCTTCGGCGTCGAGACCGTGCGGCGCCTCGCCCGCGAGGACCTGCCGCCCCATGTCGAGGTGGCCGACGTCGGGGTCCGCGGCGTCCATCTCGCCTACCAGGTCCTCGACGGCTGGGACACCCTCGTCCTCGTCGACGTCACCGCCCGCGGCGGTCCGCCCGGGACGCTCTACCTGATCGACGCCACGGCCGACCGCGAGGGCTCCGGCCCGCCCGCTGTGCCGCTCGACGGCCACCGCATGACCCCCGATGCCGTCCTCGCCCTGCTGGACACCCTGTGCGCCGGCACGGGCGCCGCGCCGCCGCGGCGGATCGCCGTCGTCGGCTGCGAACCGGCCTGCCTCGACGAGGGCATCGGCCTCAGCCCGCAGGTCGCCGCCGCGGTGCCCGGCGCGGTGCGCATGGTCACCGACCTGGTCGAGCGGGAATCCGCCGTCCGAAGCCCGATACGGAGAACACCATGAAGAACAGGAACACCGCCCTCACCACCGCGGCCGCCGCCCTCGCCGCGGTCGCGGCCGTCGCCGTCGTCGTGGGCGTCCTCCCCGACGTGCGGCGCTATCTGCGCATCAGCCGGATGTGACCCGCGCCGCGCCCACCGTCCCCCGGTGGGCGCGGCTGCACCGAACGGACGACACCGTCCGCCCGTACCGGCGCGCCGGGACGCCCCCGCCCTCGTCACGGCCTGTAATGGCCGCCGAGAAGGTGCCCCGGGCCGTCCTGCCACGGCAGCGGGGGAAGGCGCCTCGGGCCGCCCGGTCGGGGCGGCCGGGCCGAAACCCCGGAGCACGGACGGAGAACGATGCACGAGATGTCCGTCGCGCTGGCCGTCGTGGACCAGGTCGAGACGGCCGCGCGCGGCCGCCGGGCCCCGGGTGTCCGCAGCATCCACCTCGACGTGGGCGAACTGGCGGGCGTCGTCGCCGAATCGCTCGCCTTCTGCTTCGAACTCGCCTGTGCCGGCACCGTCGTCGAGGGCGCCGAACTGATCACCCGCACCGTCCCGGGCACCGCGCGCTGCGCACCGTGCGCCGCCGACTGGGACGTCGGCATGCCGCCCGGACTGCTCTGCCCCCGCTGCGGCACCGCCGCCGTCGAGCTCGTCTCCGGCCGCGAGCTGCTCATCCGCGAGGTCCGCTGGGCCGGCCCCACCGCGGCCGGCGCACCACGCCGCCAACCGATCACCGAGGAGAACTGACCATGTGCCGAGCCGTCGATCTCCAGCGGGCCGTCCTCGCCAAGAACGAGGCCGCGGCGGACATCCTGCGCGCCGAACTCACCGCCCGCGGCACCACCGTGGTCAACCTGCTGTCCAGCCCCGGCAGCGGCAAGACCGCTCTGCTCGAACGCGAGCTGCGGCTGGCCGCCGAACGGGGCGTCACCGCCGCCGCACTCACCGCCGACCTGGCCACCGAGAACGACGCCCAGCGCCTGGCCCGCTCCGGGCTCCCCGTCAAGCAGGTCCTCACCGACGGCCTCTGCCACCTGGAGGCCGACATGGTGGCGCGTCATCTGCACGACTGGCTGCCCGACGCCACGCGGCTGCTCTTCGTCGAGAACGTCGGCAACCTCGTCTGCCCCGCGGGCTACGACCTCGGGGAATCGCTTCGGGTCGTCCTCGCCTCCGTGACGGAGGGCGAGGACAAGCCGCTGAAGTACCCCACCGCCTTCGGACTCGCGCAGCTCGTCGTCGTCACCAAGACCGACCTCGCCGAGGCCGCCGAGTTCGACGAGGCGGCCTTCCGCGCCCACGTGCAGCAGGTCAACCCCGGCGTGGAGATCGTCCTCAGCTCGGTGCGCGACGGCCAGGGCACCGGCGTCCTGCTGGACCGCGCCCTGTCCGCGGCCGGCGGCAGCCGTGTCCACGCCCCGGTGATGGCCCGGGCCGGCGCGTGAGCGCGGCGCGGCCCGCCACCGCGGCCGCGACGGCCCCCCGGCGCTGCCGGGTGGTCGTCCGGGGCGTCGTCCAGGGCGTCGGGTTCCGGCCCCACGTCCACGCCCTCGCCACCGGGCTGCGCCTCTCCGGCCACGTCACCAACACCGTCGACGGCGTCGTCGCGGAGGTCGAGGGGGACCCCGCGGACGTGGCCGCCTTCTGCGCCCGCATCGCCCCCGGCGCGCCCCCGCTGGCCCGGGTGGACTCCGTCGAGGCGGCCGAACTGGCCGTCACCGGCGGCAGCGGCTTCACCATCGTTCCCTCCCGCGGGGGCGGTACCGGCCGCACCCTGGTCCCGCCGGACACGGCCACCTGCGACGCCTGCCTCGCCGAACTCGCGGACCCCGCCGACCGGCGCCATCTGCACCCCTTCGTCACCTGCACCCACTGCGGCCCGCGCTTCACCATCGTCACCTCGCTCCCGTACGACCGGGCGCACACGACCATGGCCGCCTTCCCCCTGTGCCCCGACTGCGCGCGGGAGTACGAGGACCCGGCGGACCGGCGCTTCCACGCGCAGCCCGTCGCCTGCCCGCGCGCAGTCGGGGCACAGGGGGAAGGCGGCCATGGTCGTGTGCGCCCGGTCGTACGGGAGCGAGGTGACGATGGTGAGTGAGGACCTGCTTGACGGGGAGCCCGGAGCGGGCCAGGCGCTGGGCGTCGTTCTCGGTGGCCAGGTCGGCGGTGAGTGCGGCGGCGGTGACGCCCCGTTCGGCGGCCAGCCGCAGCTCGCGTTCGAGCAGAGCGGTCTTGCCGCTGCCGGGGCTGGACAGCAGGTTGACCACGGTGGTGCCGCGGGCGGTGAGTTCGGCGCGCCGGATGCTCGCCGCCGGGGCGGTCCTCGCCGTCAAGGGCCTCGGCGGCTACCACCTGGCCTGCGACGCGACGGACGCCCGCGCCGTGGCCGAACTGCGCCGCCGCAAGGCCCGCGGTGACAAACCGTTCGCGGTGATGGCGGCCGGCCTCGCCGACGTCGAACCCCTGGTGCACCTCGGCCCCGAGGAACGCGGCCTGCTCACCGGCACGGTCCGCCCCGTCGTGCTGCTGCGGCGCCGGGACGAGCCGGAAGCGCCCACCGGCGCCTCGCCCGCCGCGGCCGTCGCCCCCGGCAGCCCCGACCTCGGCGTGATGCTGCCCTACACACCCGTCCACCATCTGCTCCTCGGCCTGGGCGCCCCCGAGGGCGAGGACGGCCCCCGGCTGCTGGTCATGACGAGCGGCAACCTCTCCGGCGAACCGATCGTCACCGACGACGCGGAGGCGCTCACCCGGCTCGCCGGCCTCGCGGACGCCTGGCTGCTGCACGACCGCCCCATCCACGTGCCCTGCGACGACTCCGTCGTCCGCATCTGCGACGGCGAACAGCTGGTCCTGCGCCGCTCGCGCGGATACGCCCCGCTGCCCGTCGCACTCCCCTTCGACGTCGAACCGGCGCTCGCCGTCGGCGGCGACCTGAAGAACGCCTTCTGCCTCGGCGAGGGGCGGACGGCCTGGCTGTCCGCCCACATCGGCGACATGGACGACCTCGTCACCCAGCAGGCCTTCGCCTCCGCCGAGCGGCAGCTGGAGTCGATCACCGGCGTGCGGCCGCGGCTGCTCGCCGCCGACGGCCACCCCGCCTACCGCTCCGCACGCTGGGCCCGGCGGCATGCCGGCGGGCGGCCGGTCGTCCCCGTCCAGCACCACCACGCGCACATCGCCTCCGCGATGGCCGAACACGGCCTCGACGGCAGCCGGCCCGTGCTCGGCGTCGCCTTCGACGGCACCGGCCACGGCCTCGACGGCGCCGTCTGGGGAGGTGAGTTCCTCCTCGCGGACTACGCCGGCTTCGCGCGCTTCGCGCACCTCGCCTACGTCCCCCTGCCGGGCGGCGACGCGGCCGTCCGGCGGCCCTACCGGATGGCCCTCGCCCATCTGCGGGCCGCCGGCCTGGCGGCCGACCACCGGCTGCCGTGCACCCGGGCCTGCCCGCCCGACGAACTGCGCGTGCTGGAGCGGCAGTTGGACCGCGGCTTCCACTGCGCCCCCACCTCCAGCATGGGCCGGCTCTTCGACGCCGTCTCCTCGCTCGCCGGCATCTGCCACCACGCCGGATACGAGGCGCAGGCCGCGATCGAGCTGGAGGCCGCGGCGCTGCGCGCACCGGACGCCGGCGCGGACGGGCGCTGGACCTTCCGCCTCGACCGGCCCGGCACCCGTGCCCCGCTCACCGCCGATCCCGCCCCGCTGCTGGCCGCCGCCTGCGACGACGTGCGCGGCGGCACCGGCCCGGCCGTGATCGCGGCCCGCTTCCACCACGCCGTCGCCCGCCTGGTGCGGACCGTGTGCGCCGCCGCCCGCGAGGCGACCGGGGTGGAGACCGTCGCGCTGACCGGGGGAGTGTTCGCCAACACCGTGCTCTCCTCGGCCTGCGCCCACGGCCTGCGGCAGGACGGCTTCCGCGTGCTGCGCCACCGCCTGGTCCCGCCGGGCGACGGGGGGCTCGCGCTCGGGCAGCTCGTCGTCGCGGCCCGCACCACGGCCCGGACGGCCCCCGCCCCGGGAGCCGCGGAGCAACAGTGAGGAGAGACACATGTGCCTTGCGGTACCCGGAAGAGTGCTGGAGGTGGAGGACCGGGACGGCACCCGGATGGCCACCGTCGACTTCGGCGGAGTGGTCAAGGAGGTGTGCCTGGAGTACCTGCCGGACCTGAAGCCCGGTGAATACGCCGTCGTCCACGTCGGGTTCGCGCTGCAGCGGCTGGACGAGGAGTCGGCCAGGAGGACGCTGGAGCTGTTCGAGACCCTCGGCATGCTCCAGGAGGAGTTCGGCGACCCGTGGGAGACGGCCGCCGAGGCGGCCGGAGGCGAACGGCCGGTGCCCGACGGCGCCGCCGGAGAGGTGCAGCGGTGAAGTACATCGACGAGTTCCAGGACCCCGCGCTGGCCGGGCGGCTGCTCGACGGCATCAGGTCGGCGGTGACCCAACCCTGGGCGCTGATGGAGGTGTGCGGCGGCCAGACCCACTCCATCATCCGGCACGGCATCGACCAGCTCCTCCCGCCGGAGATCGAGCTGATCCACGGACCGGGCTGCCCGGTGTGCGTGACACCGCTGGAGGTCATCGACAAGGCCCTGGAGATCGCCTCCCGGCCCGGGGTGATCTTCTGCTCCTTCGGCGACATGCTGCGCGTCCCCGGCACCGGCCGCGACCTCTTCCAGGTCCGCGGGCAGGGCGGTGACGTCAGGGTCGTCTACTCGCCGCTCGACGCCCTGCGGATCGCCGAGCAGAACCCCGAGCGGGAGGTGGTCTTCTTCGGCATCGGCTTCGAGACCACCGCGCCGCCCAACGCCATGACGGTCCATCAGGCCCGCCGTCTCGGCATCCGCAACTTCAGCCTGCTCGTCTCCCACGTCAGGGTCCCCCCGGCGATCGAGGCGATCATGAGGTCGCCCGACTGCCGCGTCCAGGGCTTCCTCGCCGCCGGGCACGTGTGCAGCGTCATGGGCACCGAGGAGTACCCCGCCCTCGCGGCCCGTCACCGGGTGCCGATCGTCGTCACCGGCTTCGAGCCGCTGGACATCCTCGAAGGGGTCCGGCGGACCGTGCTCCAGCTGGAGCGCGGGGAGCACACCGTCGAGAACGCCTACCCCCGCGCCGTGCCGGCCGAGGGCAACCCCGCCGCCCGCGCCATGCTGGACGACGTGTTCGAGGTCACCGACCGGGCGTGGCGCGGCATCGGCGTCATCCCCGACAGCGGCTGGCGGCTCTCCGAGCGGTACCGGGAGTACGACGCCGAGCAGCGGTTCTCCGTCGAGGGGATCGACACCCGCGAACCGGCCGAGTGCCGCAGCGGAGAGGTCCTGCAGGGTCTGCTCAAGCCCCACGAGTGCGAGGCGTTCGGCACCAGCTGCACCCCCCGTTCCCCGCTCGGCGCCACGATGGTCTCCAGCGAGGGCGCCTGCGCCGCCTACTACCTCTACCGGCGGCTCGACCTCGCCGCCCCCGCGCGGCAGAAGGACGGCCC
>NZ_RDBP01000129.1 GCF_008042045.1 Streptomyces sp. T39 | reverse complement strand
AGGTTCACACTGGTAGGCGAGACCGGCAAGTGCCTCAAGTCCAACACGTTCTACGGCCTCGCGGTCGAAGCCTGCAACGGCTCCGAGGCCCAGCTCTGGCAGATCGGCGCACGGGGACGGGGTGCGGGGCGGGGGTGTCGGCGACTTCGAGGCAGTTGCCGCCGGTTCCGTCGCTGTAGCTGGACTTGTGCCAGACAGGCGTCATGGTGCCGTGCTCAGGGCTGCTGCGCTTCATGTGCATATCCCTCCGCCGTAGACGAGATCAGAGCCAGGGACGCCTTGGGCGAGAGTGCGGTGGCCCTGATCAGATCGTAGGTCAGCTGGTGCCGTGCTACTGAGGCGGGATCATCCAACAAGCGCCCTGTGTAAGGACTGTCGAGATAGGCCAGTGGTGGGGCATCGGCGAACGACATCAGCTTGATCGCCGATGTCATCGCCGCGTGCGCGCCGACGTCGAAGGGGAGGACCTGCGCGATGATGCGATGCCGTCGAGCCAATTCCGCCACGTGCGCCAAGGCCTCCGCCATCACCTCAGGACCGCCCACCTTGCGGTGCAGCACGGCTTCGTCGAGCACTACCCAGATCAAGGGCTTCGTCGGGTTCTCCAGGAGCCGCGCGCGGGCGAGGCGAGCGTCGATCATGCGGTTGATCGAATCCTCCGGGGCCGTCGGCTGGTATGCACGGAACACGGCCCGTGCATACGCCTCTGTCTGGAGCAGGCCGGGAATCAGCAGCGTGGACGACTCCATAATCGATGTGGCCGTGGTCTCCGCCTCGGCAGCCTCCGCGAAGTGGTCCGGGTAGCGGGACTTGCTCGACACCTCGCAGTTGCGGGTGAAGAAGTCCGCCGTGCCCAACACCTCGTCCAGTCGGACCGCGTGCTCCCGCAGGATGCGGCGCGTGCCCGCCTCCATCTGGCCGATGTAGGAGCCGCTGACGAACAGTGGCTCGCCGAGTTCGTCCTGCGTGAGGCCGGCCTTTATGCGGGCGTGGCGGAGCTCCGCGCCGAGGAGCGCCCTCGGGGAGGTGGACGGGTCGAGATCCTTGGGTCCGGGCATGGGACAACTCCAGGAGCAGCAGGTCGCGTTGTTGGGCCGCCGTCTCTTCCCAGGTTAGCGAGGTGACGGACACGCTGGGTGAGGAAAGTGAACACTCAGTGCTGGAGGAGTCCGCGTCATGGGACAGGTCGTGCGTTCGGGGGAGCGGCTGCGGGCCGCGGAGGAGGTGGTGGCCCGGCTGAAGGACGGGCTGGACGTGGTGTCGGTGACGCTGCCGTCGTTGCGCGTCGACGTCGTCTCGCTGGCGAGTGACGCGCCGTATCCGCTCATCGAGCTGGGGCGCTGCAATCTCGACACGGCGCTGCGGCTCGCGGCCGTCCTGAAGGGACTGGAGAAGTGAGGGCGGCGCCCGGGGCCCCGGAGCTCGGGACGTATGCGGTCGATGTGCGCGACGGCCGGGTGGGCCGGGTGATGGCGTACTTCGGTGCGTACGGGTATCTGCGTCCGGTGGGCGGCGGGCGGGAGTGGGACTGCCCGCCCGCCGACCTCCGCCCGGCCGAACCCTCCGAGGTGCTGCGGGCCCGGGTCCGGGTGCGCAACGCGGAGGGCCGGCTGCCGTAGCGGGTGCCGGGTCGGCGGGGAGGTCAGCTCGCCCAGAGCTGGGATTTCTGGGTCGCGTCGCATGCCGCCTTGGCGAATCCGACGTTGCTCGTCATCGCGAGGCACATGCCGTCGGAACTCTTCAGCGTGTGTCCCCCCGCCCCCCGTGCGCCGATCTGCCAGAGCTGGGCCTCGGAGCCGTTGCAGGCTTCGACCGCGAGGCCGTAGAACGTGTTGGACTTGAGGCACTTGCCGGTCTCGCCTACCAGTGTGAACCTGGTGGACGACACCGGCTGGTAGGTCCATGTGTAGTACCGCTTGGTGCCGTTGGCCCCCGGCTCGCCGCACACCGCGTTCATGACGGACGAGCTGCCGGAGAACGTGTTCTTGTTCTCCGCGACGCACCGGCCGACGGCGAGGTTCTGGACGCGCCCGCTGGTGGACGGGGCCGGGGGCGGCGCCGGGGCCTGGCCGCCGCCGGACGCGCCGGAACCGCCCGAGGAACCGGACCCGCCGGAGCTGCTCGACCCGCCGGAACCGTCGCCGCCGCTGCCGTCCGAGGTGCCCGGATCCCGGCCGCCGTCCGAGCCGCCGGCTCCGGCGCCCTCCGCGCCACCGCCTCCGGAGACCCCGCCCGGGGCGCCGGTCGAGGGCGACGCGCTCCCGGCCGGAGACGCTCCCGGTCGGCTGGGCGACGGGGAGACCCCGTCCGGCGACGGAGCGGACGAAGGGCTGCCGGACGGCGTGGGCGAGGGCTTGGCCGATACGCCCCGGTCGCGGCCGAGGCCCGGGATGTCGTACGGGGAGAGCGCCACGGTCAGGGTGGTGCCGGTGACCACGACGATCGGCAGCACCAGCAGCATCGTCCGCCTGCGCCGCTCGCGCGGCTTCTTCGCCGGGGGTGTGCGGCGAGCCGGGGGCCAACGGCACCAAGCGGTACTACACATGGACCTACCAGCCGGTGTCGTCCACCAGGTTCACACTGGTAGGCGAGACCGGCAAGTGCCTCAAGTCCAACACGTTCTACGGCCTCGCGGTCGAAGCCTGCAACGGCTCCGAGGCCCAGCTCTGGCAGATCGGCGCACGGGGGGCGGGGGGACACACGCTGAAGAGTTCCGACGGCATGTGCCT
>NZ_RDBP01000128.1 GCF_008042045.1 Streptomyces sp. T39 | reverse complement strand
CCGGGGGCCTGCGCGTCGACCATCCGCGCGGCCGTCTCCTCCCACAGTCCGTACCCGGAGCGGCCGGCCGCGGCGAGGCCGCCGCGGACCAGATCGGCGAGCCGCTGCTCCAGTTCGGTCGTGCCGGCGGTGATCCGTGCGGCCCGGCGCGGGCGCGCCGCCGCCGGGCAGCCGGCCTCGGCGGGGGCGGGGGCGGGGGAGGGGGCGGTCCGGACGGGCGCGGACGCCGAGGCGGCCAGGAAGCGGGCCGAGCGCCGGGCCGCACGGATCACCGCCGGCACGACCGAACTGGAGCAGCGGCTCGCCGATCTGGTCCGCGGCGGCCTCGCCGCGGCCGGCCGCTCCGGGTACGGACTGTGGGAGGAGACGGCCGCGCGGATGGTCGACGCGCAGGCCCCCGGACTCGCCGCCCGGGTCAGGGATCTCGGTGCCGTCCCCGGCTCGGGGGCCGGCTGGCCGCTGCGACTGCTGGAGGAGTGCGCCCTGCTGCATCTCCTGGACACCGCCTGGCTCGGCCGCGAGCGGCTGCCCGAGCAGCTGGCCGTCACGGTGCGCACCAGGGTGGGCCTGCCCTCCGCCGCCGACGGCGGTACGGTCCGCGACGACTGGCTGATCCTGTCGCAGGACGACACCTCCGACGGCAGGCTCACCACCCGCCGCATCTGGCTGCACGGGCGGGACACCGGACGCAGCGCGCTGCTGCTCTCGTTCGGCGCCGCCGGACGCACTCCGCCGCTGGCCCTGCCGGTCGGTCTCACGGCCCGGGCGGACGTCACCTGGCACGGCGGCGCGGGGCAGCTGCGGGCGGAGATCGGCGAGCTGCTGACGGTGCCGGCGCCCATCGACGCGCCGCCCGGAGGCACCGGCTGCGCGGGCGCCACCGAGCTCTACGGCAAGGCCCTGCGGGACGACCCCTGGCTCGAAGCCCTGCCCGTCGTCCTCTCCGGCGTCGTCCCCGTACCGGCCGGCGACGGCTGGCAGCTCGCCGACGACGGGGGCGACGACGCCCTGCCCGTCGCTCCCGCCGTGCTGTCCCGGCCGGGGCTGTGGCGGCTGGTCGCCCTCTCGGGCGGCAGGCCCGTCACCGTCTTCGGCGAGTTCGGCCACCAGGGCTTCGTGCCGCTGACCGCCTGGTCCGACGATCCGTCCGAGACGGTCCCGCTGATCTGAAGGAGGCCGCGATGACCACCCGCACCCATTCCTCCGGCACGGCGTCGCCGTGGGAGGAGCTCGTCACCGCCGCGCTGCTCGGCACCGACCGGCGGCCCCCGTCGCCGGAGCTGGTGCCGCCCGGCAAGGAGCCGCCGCTCGCCCTGCTCGACGCGGCGGCCGTGCAGACCGTGCGCCGCCGTGCGGGCCTGCGGCCCGCCGTCGCGGCGGCGGCCCGGCCGGCCGCCGCGCCGCACGACCCCCGCCCGGCACCGCCGGCGGCCGCCCGGCGCAGACTCGCCCAGCTGCTCGCCGACCGCGCGGGCACGGCCGGCTCGGGCGGGCGCAGGGGCACCTCCCCCGACCTCACCGAGCTGCTCCCCCAGTGGCTGGCCGCGGCCAACGACCGCGGCTACCGCGCCCCGGCCTCCGCATTGCCCGCCCTGCTCGACGCCGCCCGCGCCCGTACCGACCTCCGGCCCCAGGCCCTGGCCTTCGCCGGCCCGCGCGGCCTGTGGCTGGCCCGGCTCAACCCGGAGTGGAGGTTCGCGCTGCGCGGCGGCCCCGGGGGATCCGCCGTGCCGTCCCCCGAGGACGCCGACGCGGTGCGGCGGCTCTGGGACGAGGGGCTGTTCGCCGAGCGGGTCGCCCTGCTGTCCGCGCTGCGCGCCCATGACGCCGGGGCGGCCCGCACCCTGCTCGCCTCCACCTGGGCGTCGGAGCGGGCGGAGGACCGGCTGATGTTCCTCGACTCGCTGCGGTCGGGGCTGACCGGCGCCGACGAGCCCTTCCTGGAGCAGGCCCTGGCCGACCGCAGCCGCAACGTCCGCGCCACCGCGGCCGAACTCCTCTCCGCACTCCCCCGGTCCGCCCTCGCCGCCCGGATGGCGGCCCGCGCCGCCTCCTGCGTCGCGCTCGACCACAGCGGCGGCGCGGGCCCGGTGATCTCGGTCGAGGCTCCCCACGAGTGCGACGCCGACATGCAGCGCGACGGGGTCGTCCCCACCGCCCCGTCGGGCCGCGGCGAGCGGTCCTGGTGGTTCGGTCAGCTGGTGGAGGCCGCGCCCCTGTCGATCTGGCCGGCCCGCCTCGGCGGGCGGGCACCCGAGGAGATCGTCGCCCTGCCCGTCGGCGACGACTGGGCCGACGAGCTGCACGCCGCCTGGTGCAGGGCGGCCGTGCGCCAGCACGACGTCCAGTGGTCCCGCGCCCTGCTCACCACGCCCGCGGCCCCGCCGTCGGCCGGCCCGGGCACCACGTCACCGGCCGAGCGGTCGAAGCTCCTCGCGACCCTGCCGGAGGAGGAACGGGCCGGCTGGGTCGCCGAGTTCATCGCCGCCCACGGGCTGTCGGAGGCCTTCCAGCTGCTCGGCGTCTGCGCGGTGCCGTGGGCCGGGCCCCTGGGCCGCGCCGTCGTCGACGCCCTGGACATCGCCCGGGACGCCGGCAGCTATCCGTGGAGCTTCAGCGGCGTGATGGGCCTGGCGGAACGCTGTCTCGATCCGTCGGAGGCCGCCCGCC
>NZ_RDBP01000127.1 GCF_008042045.1 Streptomyces sp. T39 | reverse complement strand
GCCGCCCCTGCCCCAGCCCCTCGCCCACCTGCCCGGCATCCGCCCGGCCCGTCCGCAGCTGTGGCTGGTGGAGACCGACACGCACCGCGACAGTGTCGTCCGGTACGCGTCCCTCGTCCTGGACACGGCCGAACTGACCCGCAGCGAGGAGTTCCGGCGGCCCGCCGACCGGGCCACCTACCTCTGCGCCCACGTGGGACTGCGCCGTCTGCTCGGCGCGCACCTGGGCGTCACCCCGCGCAGTGTCACGATGGGCCGCGCACCGTGCCCCTGCTGCGGAGAGGCGCACGGGCGACCCGTACTGCCGGACGGGCGGCTGCACTTCTCGCTCTCCCACTGCGAAGGGCTGAGCCTGATCGCCGTCGCCGGCTCCCCGGTCGGCGTCGACATCGAACGGGTGCCGGCACCCCACACGGTCGCCGAGGCGGCGGAGGTGCTCCACCCGGCCGAGGCGGCGGAACTCGCCGCTCTCGCCCCCGGCCTGCGGCCCGCCGCGTTCGCCCGCATCTGGACCAGGAAGGAGGCCTACCTCAAGGGCCTCGGCGTCGGCCTCGGCGGCGACCCGGCCGCCGACTACGTCGGCTCCGGCCACCTGCCCGCCGCCCCGGCAGGCTGGCTGCTGGCAGACGTGGCCGTCCCCGACGGCCACCACGCGGCGGTGGCCCTGCGCGGATGACGGCCGACCGGCGGCCGCCCCTCGGGGCGGCCGCCGGGCCCGGGTCCGCGGAACCGCTGCCGAGCCGGTGAATCCGACAGGGCTCCGGACCGGGAACAGACGGTGTCGTCGTCCTCGGTCAAGGGAGCACGTGTGCCGGTCCACCGCCTGGTCCACCGGCGTCCGCCGCAGCCGCACCACGTGGCGGGAACCGCCCGGCGCGGTGCACGCGACGGTGCGACGTCCGGACCGGCCCCCTCGCGTACGGTGAGCAGTTCCGGGAACCCGCCACCCGCCACCCGCCGTCCGCGTCCCGAGGAGACCACGTACCCATGACCGACGCCGACGCCGACGTCGTCATCGTCGGCGCGGGGGCAGCGGGGCTGTCCCTCGCGCACTTCCTCACGGCGACGCCCGCCGCCGCCCCCGCCCGCAGACCCGCGGGGCGGGTCTGCGGGCGGGGGC
>NZ_RDBP01000126.1 GCF_008042045.1 Streptomyces sp. T39 | reverse complement strand
TTCGGCATCGGGGCGATCGTGCCCCATGTGTGGCGTGCTGACCAGCCCTGGCGCGGTCCGTGGGCGAGATTCTCGTCACGTTCCGCCGTCGGGGCGTCACCGGCGGCGGACACCGGCGCGCACCCCCCGCCGCCCGGCGGGAATCCACCGGTCCCGCGGAGCGCTGGACACGGGGACAACGTACGACGAAGACGAAGGAGTTCCGCAGGTGCGCGACACGGCAGCGGAGGGGGCGCTCGGCGCCGGTGACCTGGGCGCGGAACTCGGCGCCCGCGCGACCCTCGTCCAGTTCTCCACCGCCTTCTGCCAGCCCTGCCGGGCCACCCGGCGCACCCTGGCCGACGTCGTCGCCATGGTCGAGGGCGTGGCCCACGTGGAGATCGACGCCGAGGCGCATCTGGAGCTCGTGCGGCGTCTGGACATCCGCGCCACTCCGACCGTGCTGGTGCTCGACGCGACCGGCCGCATCGTCACCCGGGCGGCGGGCGCGCCCCGGCGCGCCGACGTCATCGCGGCGCTCGGCAGGGCGGTGTGACCCACCGTGAGGTCGGTCCCACATGCTGACGCGTACTTGACTGCACACGGCAACCATCGCCAGGCTGGCTGATGTGCATCAGGAACTCCTTCTCCACGGGCGGCTCCACGTCGACCTCGCCCGTAACGCGAGCGCGCGCTGTCGGGCTGCCGTAGCAGCCGCAGCCCGTCAGTAGCCATCCCCGCAGAAGGACCTCTCGATGACCGCGTCGATCGATCTCGGCACCGCTTCGCCCCTTTCCTCCGCTTCCGCCGCCGAACCGCCGCTGATCTCCTTCGGCATCGGGGCGATCGTGCCCCATGTGTGGCGTGCTGACCAGCCCTGGCGCGGTCCGTGGGCGAGATTCTCGTCACGTTCCGCCGTCGGGGCGTCACCGGCGGCGGACACCGGCGCGCACCCCCCGCCGCCCGGCGGGAATCCACCGGTCCCGCGGAGCGCTGGACACGGGGACAACGTACGACGAAGACGAAGGAGTTCCGCAGGTGCGCGACACGGCAGCGGAGGGGGCGCTCGGCGCCGGTGACCTGGGCGCGGAACTCGGCGCCCGCGCGACCCTCGTCCAGTTCTCCACCG
>NZ_RDBP01000125.1 GCF_008042045.1 Streptomyces sp. T39 | reverse complement strand
GACCACATGGGCGCCGTCGCGGACGAGGACCTCGGCGACGGCCGCTCCGATGCCGCGGGCGGCTCCGGTGACCTGCGCCAGCCGGCCGGTCGGCACTCGGCGGCCCCCTCCCGCTCGACGGCCACGAGACGGTGACGGAGGCGGAGCGGCCCGCGGCCGTCGTCCTCGACGCGACCGGCGTCGCCGGCGTCGCGGACCTCGCCGAGGTGCACGCCGCGCTGCACCCCCTGGTGCGGTCCGTCGCCCCCGGCGGCCGGATCGTCGTCGTGGGCACCCGGCCCTCGGGCGACGACCACCACCAGGCCGCGGCCCAGCAGGCGCTCGAAGGCTTCGTGCGCTCGCTGGCGAAGGAGACGGGCGGCGGCCGCACCGCCAACCTGGTCCGCCTCACCTCGCCCGATCCGGCGTCGGCCGCCTCCACCCTGCGCTTCCTGCTCTCCCCCAAGTCGGCCTACGTGAGCGGCCAGGTCGTCGAACTCACCGACGCCGCACCGGCCGACGCCGACCCCGACCGCCCCCTGGCCGGCCGGACGGCGCTGGTCACCGGAGCCGCCCGCGGCATCGGAGCGGCCGTCGCCGAGGTCCTCGTCCGCGACGGCGCCCATGTGGTCTGCCTCGACGTCCCGCAGGCCCGGGCCGACCTGGTGCGCACGGCCGACGCGCTGAACGGCACCGCCCGC
>NZ_RDBP01000124.1 GCF_008042045.1 Streptomyces sp. T39 | reverse complement strand
GGGCCTCGAACTCGCTTCGGCCTACCCGGTGTTCGAGCAGGCGCTTGCCGAGGTGTGTGCGGAGCTGGATCCGCGGCTGGGGCGTTCGCTGCGTGGGCTGCTGGCCGAGGACAGTGAGGTGCTGAACTCCACGGAGTTCACGCAGGCCGCGCTGTTCGCGGTCGAGGTGGCGCTCTTCCGTCTGGCGGAGTCCCTGTCGATCCGCCCCGACTACCTGATCGGGCATTCGGTCGGTGAGATCGCGGCCGCGCATGTGGCCGGGGTGCTGTCCCTGGCGGACGCCGCTGAACTGGTGGTGGCGCGTGGCCGGTTGATGGGTGCGCTGCCTGCCGGTGGGGCGATGGTCGCGGTGCAGGCCGCCGAGGCCGAGGTCGCGGAGTCGCTGGCCGGCTTCGAGGGCCGGCTGGAGATCGCCGCGGTGAACGGGCCGCTGGCCGTCGTCGTCTCCGGTGACGCGGACGCGGTGGAGGAGTGGCTGCCCGCATGGGAGGGCCGCAAGACCTCGCGCCTGCGCGTGTCGCACGCCTTCCACTCGCCCCGTATGGAGCCGATGCTGGCGGAGTTCCGCCAGGTCGCGGAGGGCCTGTCCTACGCGACGCCGGCGATTCCGGTGGTCTCGAACGTGACCGGTGAGGTCGTCGACGGGTTCGATGCCGAGTACTGGGTGCGTCACGTCCGCCAGGCGGTGCGTTTCGCCGACGGTGTCAGCACCCTGTGGGAGCTGGGGGTCCGCCGGTTCCTGGAGCTGGGTCCGGACGCGGTGCTGACGGCCATGGCCCGGCAGTGTGTGGAGGACGACACCGAGGCCGCGTTCGTCCCGGCGCTGCGGTCCAAGCACGCGGAGGCGGGCACGTTCGCCGCCTTCCTCGGTCGCGTCCACACCGCCGGTGCGGGCGTCGACTGGGACGCCTTCTACGCCGGCACCGGCGCGCGTCGGGTGGATCTGCCCACCTACGCCTTCCAGCGGGAGAACTACTGGTTGATGCCGTCGGCGGGTGCGGGTGATGTGTCGGCTGCGGGTCTGGATCGGGTGGAGCACCCTGTCCTGGCCGCTGCCGTGCAGCTGGGTGACCGGGACGAGTGGGTGTTCACGGGTCGGCTGTCGGGTGAGAGCCAGCCGTGGTTGCTGGATCACGTGGTTCTGGGGACGGTGATTGTTCCGGGGACGGCGTGGGTGGAGTTGGCGTTGGCTGCTGGGCGTCGTGTGGGGGCGC
>NZ_RDBP01000123.1 GCF_008042045.1 Streptomyces sp. T39 | reverse complement strand
CCGCCCACCCGCCCCGTACGCGCCCGCCGTCCAGCCGGCAGCGCCCGAACCGGCCCCGGCCGCGCCGGGACGTTCCCGGGCGGCCGGCACCTCGGCGCTGGTGGCCGTCGCGCTGGTGGTCGCCCTCGGGGCGGGCGGCGCGGTCTACGCCGTCATGTCCGGCGACCACCCCGGCGACCACGGGAAGAACGCCACGTCCGGACGGGAGCCGGGAGCCGCCCCCTCCGGCGGTCCCACCCCGCAACAGGGCGACGCCACCCCGGAGCCCGGTGCCTCGGCGGGAGCGGGGGACGGGACCGCCACGACGCCGTCCCCGTCGCCGTCCGCGTCGGACGGAGCCGTCGCCCAGGAGTACCTGGGCAGCTGGCGCGCCTCCTTCGACACCGCGGACGGCACCAACGTGCGCGAGATGACGATCAGCCAGGGGAATCCGGGCGAGCTGGTCATGACCCTGACGGGCACCGGACCGCACTACGAGTGCGGCTGGACGGCGACCCTGCGCGCCGCCGGTCCCCCGCTGGAGCTCGGACCCATACGGGTCACCTCGGGCGACCCGGCGTCCTGCTCACCCGGCCAGTGGAGCCGCCTCGCCATGCCGTCCGACACGACGATCGTCCGCGAGCTCGTCGGCTCGGGCGGCGCGCCCCTCACCTACACGAAGACGGGCTGACGCGGCGCCCGTTCACCCGGGCGGGGACGGACCGGACCGGAACAGCACCCGTGCACGAGCACCCGCGCACCCGCCCGAAGCCGTCACCGGCACCCGCCCGCCCGGCCGGCCGGGCGAGCCCGAAGCCGACCTGCCCCGCCCCGCCACGTGCGGCTGCGCACCTTCCGGACGAAGCCCCTATCCCCAGCTCACCGCCTGGAACGTGCGGAACTCCCGCCGGTCCTCGGCCGAGGCGACCCAGCGGGCCGCGACGAGAGCGGCCAGACTCACGCCGATGATGCCCAGTCCCACACCGGGATCGTCCAGTCCGACGATCCCCTCGGACCGGCGCCGGGCCACGGGCGCACCGGGGGCCGGCGGAGCGGGCGGGGCAGGTCGGCTTCGGGCTCGCCCGGCCGGCCGGGCGGGCGGGTGCCGGTGACGGCTTCGGGCGGGTGCGCGGGTGCTCGTGCACGGGTGCTGTTCCGGTCCGGTCCGTCCCCGCCCGGGTGAACGGGCGCCGCGTCAGCC
>NZ_RDBP01000122.1 GCF_008042045.1 Streptomyces sp. T39 | reverse complement strand
CCCCGTGACCGACGCCGTCATCATGTGCAACCTGCGCCCCAACCAGCTCGAACACCACGCCGCACTGCACGCCGCCCACCGCCTCGGGCTGAAGGTCCTGCTGCTCACCGACCAGAAGGCGGACGTGGCACCCTCCCTGCTGGCCGAGCCGGTCCCAGCTGCTGTGGAGGCCGCTGACGGTGTGTCCGGGTGTGGCGGTGACGGTGATCTCCTGGACGCCGGGCAGTTCGCGGGCCTCGTCGGCTCCTTCGACGGCGGTCACGGTGCCGGGCGGGGCGTGGAGGAAGCGGATGGCGGCGCACCGGGTGGCGGTGGCGGGCAGGTCGGGGACGTCTCCGCGCAGGATGCCGGCGAGGTGGTGGTGGAAGTCGCCGCCCCAGGCGAGGGCGATCAGTTCCATGAGGCTGTCCCCGGGGCAGCGTCCGGCGCACTCCACCAGCACGGGGCCGTCGGCGGTGAGGATCCATTCGGCGCACAGGATGCCGGAGCCGATGCCCACGGCGTCGACGAGGGACTCCATCCCGGTGCGCAGGGCGGCGTCCGTGGCGGCGGGGAGGGCGGCGGGCAGGACATGGCCCAGCTCGACGGGGTGGGGGCCGTCGGCGGTGGTTTTGGCGGTGATGTTGAGGAACAGCAGCCGGCCGTCGGCGACGAGTGCCTCGACGCTGACCTCGGGGCCCGTCAGACGCTCCTCGGCGAGGTAGCGCCAGGTCATCCGCCGGTCCGCGATCTGTGCGCCCTCGTCGGCCCCGGTCGTGGCCCGCCATGCCGCGGTCACCTCGTCGGCGGGGGCGTCCGGGGGCAGGAAGCGGACGCCGAGACTCGCCTGCCGGTTGGCCGGTTTCAGCACGGTCTCGCGGCGGGGCTCGCGGGCGAGGAAGGCGGCCAGGCCGGCGGCCGACGTCAGTTCCCGGAAGGCCGGTGCCGCCATACCGGCGGCGGTGGTCGTCTCGCGCAGCAGGATCTTGTCGCGCAGGGTGCGGGCGGCGCCGGTGCCGAGGCCGGGCAGCCCGAGTGCGGCGGCGGCCTCGGCGGCCGCCTCGACGGCGTACTCCAGGCCGGGGAGCACCCCCGTCACACCGGTCTGGCGGTCGAGGCGCACGATCTCGTCGACGGCGTCGCCGGACTGCTGGTAGGCGGCGAGGCGGACTTCGGTGAGGCAGCTGAAGGAGCCCTCCATCGCCGCGATGGGTTTCTTCACGTAGACGCCGGGGTCCTCCACGACGGTGAGGGAGCGGGGCGGCAGGAGTCGTTCGAGCGAGCGGATGAAGGCCGGGAAGAAGCCGACCATCACGAGCTGGGGCGCGACCGGCTGGGTCATGGGGCCACCTTCTGGGCGGGGGCGGGGGTCGCGGGGCGGTCGGTGCCCCGCAGGGCGAACAGGCCGAGGAGGGCCAAGGCGGCGGTGCCGACGACGAGGAACCAGGCGCCGTGCCCCAGGCGGCTGCCGAGGGCGAGGTATCCGGCGGCGCCCGCGAAGGAGCCGAGGGACTCCCCCGCCGCGGTGACGATCTGCCGGGCGTTGAAGGACTCGTAGGCGGACTCGGGTGCCAGGTCGGCGAACGCGGTGTCCACGAGGGGGACGTAGAGCGCCTCGCCGAGCGAGAAGACGACGATCCCGGCGAAGATCAGCCATGGCTGTCCGGCGACGACCGCCGTCAGCGGGAAGGCGAGGGCCAGCAGCAGGCAGCCGTGGCGCAGCAGCGTGACCGGCGGGGTCCCGGCCGCGAGGCGCCGTGCGACCAGGGCCGAGACCGGTGCCTGGAGCAGGATGACCGCGACGGCGTTCGCGGTGAAGTAGGCGGCGACTGCCCTGCGGTCCACGGTGTCGGCGAGGAAGAGCGGCAGGGCGGAGAAGAGCTGGGCGTAGACGAACCAGCCCAGCGCGGTGACGGCCGCCAGCCGCCGGGCGTGCGGTGAGCGGAGGATGCCCCGGACGACGGTGAGCCGTCGCCGCAGGGTGCTCGCCTCGCCGCGCGCGGCGGGCACCGCGGGCATCATCAGGCGGGTCGTCGCCGCCGCGAGCAGGTAGCAGCCGCCGACCAGCAGCCACAGCCGTTCGCCCCCGCCGGCCCACACGAGGAAGGTTCCGGCCACGGGGCCGAGGGAGGCGGCGACGTTGACGGCGAGGTTGACGGCGGTGAAGAGCTTGTGGCGGGCCCCGCTGTCGGGGACCGCCTGGGCGACGTAGGCGCGGACGGTCAGTCCGTTGACGCTGATCCCGCAGCCCGCGGCGAGCAGGAGCACGACGAGAACGGGGAACGGGGGCCGGGCGGCGAGGGCCATGAAGGATCCGGCCGCCAGCAGCAGACCGGCCACCATGCAGCCGCGGGCGGGGAAGCGTTCCAGCCGGCCGCTGATCAATACGGAGGCCGCCCGGGCCGAGACGGTGAAGCACAGCAGGGCGGTGCCCGCCCCCGCCGCGCCCGCGCCCCGCTCCAGCAGCAGCGGCAGCACGGGAAGCAGCGAGAAGTACCCGAGGTGCGTGAGGAGATAGGCCGTGGTGAGGGCCAGTGTGCGGCGCATGGGACTCCGCGGGGGTCGCAGGTGCGGGACGGGGGCGGCCGGTGGGCTCAGCCGGCCGGGCTGACGGTGAGCCGGACGGTGCCGCGCCCCTTGCCCTTGACGGTGACGGCGAGGGGGCCGGTCTCCCCGGTCGAGCGGACATGGGTGCCGCCGCAGGGGATCGGCGGGTGCTCCGCGATGGCCCACTCCCAGCGTTCGCCCCCGGGGTCGGTGGCGTACCGCTCGATGGGCAGGTCCGCGGCGACGAGGGCGGCGAGACGGGCGGTGAGCGCCGCCGCGTCGGGGCGTTCGGCCGCCTCCCAGGCGACGTCGAGCCGGGCCTTCTCGGGGCTGATCTCGCCTCCGCGCTCCTGCTGGTCCGGTCCGTACTCGGCGGCGAGGGCGATCCACAGCAGGTGCTGGGCGCTGTGCAGCCGCATCATCGGGTAGCGGCGCTCCCAGTCCACGTGGCCGGTGACCCGGTCGCCGGGCGCGGGCGGGGCGCCGTTCCACTCCATCCGGTGCACGACGCCCAGTCCGTCGGGGGACTTGACGGTGTCGAGGACGCGGTGGCCGCCGAGCACGCCCTGGTCGCCGAGTTGTCCGCCGCCGCGGGCGTAGAAGGCGGTGGCGTCGAGTTCCAGGGTGTCCTCGCCGACGCCGGACACGGTCGTCTCGAAGTCGCGCAGGTAGGGGTCCTCGCGGTGGAGCAGGTGGGTGCGCACGTGTCGTTCTTCCTTCGGATCGGGTGGGGCGGCCGGGCTTCCCGGGGCCGGCCGTCGGGCCGGCCCCGGGAAGCTCGGCTCAGGACCACAGGACGAGCTTGTTCTCGGTGGTGACACCGCAGAAGAAGGCCAGGGAGAGGCGCCGGCCCGCGGTGTTGGGGTTGATGGCGTGGTAGTTGCGCGAGTCGAACCAGACCGAGTCGCCGACCGACGGCTTCACCAGGACGCGGGGCTCGGCGGCGGCGACCTTCTCGGACCAGCCGTAGCCGATGCGTTCCTGGTCGTCGCTGGGCTTCCAGCGGCGGCGGTAGACGATGAGCTCACCGCCCTCCTCGGGGACGCTGACATAGCAGTTGAAGCCGAACTGGGCGACCAGTTCCTGGTCCATGACGCCCGGGAACTCGCGCATCAGCTCGTCGAAGTGCATCCGGGCGCCGCCGGTCAGCTCGCGGACCATGCCGACGAAGAGTTCCCGCCCGCCGACGGTCGCGGGCTCCACGGGGCCCTGCCAGATGCGGCGCAGTTCGGCGACGAGGGTGTCCAGCGGGTCGTGCTCGCCCACGATCCGCTTCCACGTGGCCCGGGACTGCTCCGCGTGGTCCCAGTACTCGGGCCGGATCGTGTCGTCGAGGTAGTAGTCGAAGACGGCGGGGCCGAACTTGGTCACCGGCGGGAAGATCCGGCGCTCGTCGTAGGTGTCGAACTCGGCGTCGTCCAGCGCTCTCATGAGTTCGGCGCACCGGTCGGCCGGCAGGTGGTTCGGTATGCGGACCGCGGCCAGGGTCCCGGCGGCGAGCCGGATCAGGTCGGACCGGGCGGGCGCGTCCTTCGACAGCACGTCGAAAAGGGGGTCGATCTGCTGGATGACCTCGGTGTTCTCCGCAACAAGGGTCGCGTCGTGCAGGGTGCTTCGCATCAGTGCTCCTGTTGGTGTCGTACGCGTAAGGGCGCAGGGGAGGACGGGTCGGGTGCGGTGGCCGGGCCGGCGGGCGCGACGGGCGTCGTCCCGAGGCCGGCGGCGAGGCGGCGGGCGAGGTCCAGGGCGGACCGTGCGTCCTCGGCGGCGGTGACGAGGACGCCGCGCCGGGCCGCGGAGTCGGTGAGGGGCGGGACGGTGTCGCCGGGTGCGAGCTGCGGGTCGGCGTGCAGGACGCCGGGCAGTCCGGTGAGCCGGTCCCAGCCGTGCAGGGCCGCCACCCTGCCGGGTGGCGGGGTCGGGAAGAGGACGGCCGCGCCGCGCCCGGGCGCGGTGGGGTCCACCGGGGCGAGGTCGGCCGCGGGCAGGCCGAGCAGGTCGCGCAGGACCGCCGCGGAGACGTCCGCGTCCAGGACGTGTTCGAGCATCAGGTGGATCCAGTCGCCGCCGAAGCGGGTGTGCACCTCGCCGAGGACGGGGCCGTCCGGCGTCCACCACGCCTCGGCGTGGAAGACGCCGTGACGCAGCCCGAGCGCGGTGACCGCGGCGGCCGCCTCGCGGGCGAGCCCGTGGTGGACGCCGGGGTCCACCGGTGCGGGCAGGGCGTGGGCCAGCTCCACGAAGAGCGGGGGCGGGGTGACGTGTTTGGCGGTGACGGCGAGCACGGTGGGCCGGCCCCCGGTCAGCACCCCTTCGACGCTGAACTCGGGGCCGGGGACGTACTCCTCGATGAGGAACGGTCCCGCGCCCGGCAGGCCGGTGACCGCGTCGTCGAGCGCTCCGGGCGTCCGCACGAGCGCGACGCCGAGGCTGCCCATCGCGTCGCGGGGCTTGACGACGAAGGGCCCGGGGCGTCCCGTCATGAACTCCCGTGCCTGCCGCACGTCGTGGCACAGGCGCACGGCGGGCTGCCGGAATCCGGCGTCGGCGAGCGCCGCACGGCACCGGTCCTTGCGGCGGACGGTGGCGACCACCGCCGGGTCGTTCCCGGGCAGCCCGAGGGCGGCGGCGACGGCGGCGGCGCCCTCCTGGGCGTATTCGCGGGAGCTGAAGACCGCGCGCACGGGGCCGGCGGCGCCGGACCGGGCCCACCGTGCGCAGGTCTCGGGCCGTTCGTGGTCGAGGGCGGTGACCCGGTCGGCGAGGGCGGTGACGGCGGGCGCGGCGGCGAGCGCCTCGGGCAGATCGGTCAGGTGGACGGCGAGGCCGAGGCCGCGGGCGGCGCGGATGGTGCGCCGCGTCGAGTCGGCTCCGTGGCCTCCGGCGCCGCCCCGGTGGCCACGCACCCCACCCGTGCCAAGCTCGTCGCGGCCCTCCACCTGCGCCCCGGCTCCGCGCCCGGCGGGCCGGGCGCCCCGGGGGCCGTGTTCCTGGAGGACGACCTCTTCGTCCTCCCCGGACCGGTCCCGCTGGTGAGCTTCGCCGCCCGACGGCTGCTGCACCACGGCGAGGCCCCCGC
>NZ_RDBP01000121.1 GCF_008042045.1 Streptomyces sp. T39 | reverse complement strand
CCCCTTCCGCGCGAACACGGACCTGTCCCTCACCTCGTCCCTGCACCACCACTACGGCTACCTCACCGGCCGTTCGGTGCCCGGGCTGATCTCGTGCAGCTACATCAACGTCGGCAACTACGAGCACCACACCGTGCTCAGCCGGCTGCTGGCCTCGCGCAGCCACGACGTGTTCTGCATCGGCGAGTCGGCCGACGCCGAAGTGCCCGTGGACGAGCAGGACCGCGTGCTGCGCGCCTTCCTGAACGCCTACTTCCCGGTCCGCTCCCGCTTCGAGCGCGACTGACCGGAGCCCGTACACGGGAGAGGGGGCTTGCACCGTCCGGCCGGACGGTGCAAGCCCCCTCTCCCGTACGGGAGCGCGGGAAGGCCGCGCTACTTCTCGAACGGGCTGCGCACCGGGAAGTACGCCTCCAGGAACGGCGTGATCAGGTCCTTCTGGCCCGTCACGTCCTGCTCGGTGGAGACCGTGTCGTTGACGCAGAACACCGTCTTGTCGCGGTTGGCGAGCAGCCGGCCGAGCCGGGCCTCCGTCCACGGATGCGTCAGGTCGAGATACGTGTAGGGCAGCGCCGACGGCACGGCACGCCGCGTGTGGTACGCGTAGTRGTGGTGCAGGGACGAGGTGAGGGACAGGTCCGTGTTCGCGCGGAAGGGGTTGCGGGCGGTGGCCGACACCTCCTCGGGGAAGCGCTCGGCGATCTCCTCCAGCACGCTGCGGCGCAGCGGGTGGGGGGCGTGCAGGAAGCCGTGGGTGGCGACCCGCCCGAACGCCTCCTCCAGCAGGGCCCGGTTGTTCTTGGCGGCGGCGAAGTAGCCCTCGTCGTCGGGCGACGGCTCGCTCGGCGGCACCGCGGTCGGCGAACGGAAGAGCTTCGCGAGCCCGTTGCTCATGAAGAACGAACTCGCCGTCAGCGGACGCCCGATGAACACGTCGTCGTTGAGGTAGAGGAAGTGYTCSGASAGGCCCTCGATGYGGTGCAGCTGGCTCTCGATGGCGTGCGAGTTGAACGTCGGCAGCCCGGCCGAGGAGCGGAAGATGTCCTTGTGGCTGACCACCTCGATCCCCGGGACCGCGGTGTTCAGCCAGGAGGGCGTCTGGTCGTCCGTCACCAGGTAGACGGTGCGCACCCAGGGCGCGTACATGTGGAGCGAGCGCAGCGAGTAGCGGAGCTCGTCCCGGCTCAGGT
>NZ_RDBP01000120.1 GCF_008042045.1 Streptomyces sp. T39 | reverse complement strand
CCTTCCCTTCTTCGAACGCATGTACGAAAATGGTTCCATGGCCATCACCGACCGGCAGACCGCCACCCTGGCCCTCGCCCACGCGCTCTCGGCAGCCGAGCGCGGGCTCCCCGTCATCCCGCTGTCCGCGAACAAGCTCCCGGCCCTGCGCTCCCCCCACCGGGGCGAGCCCGAACCCTTCGCCTGCCGCGGCGAGTGCGGCAGGCCCGGCCACGGTGTGCACGACGCCACCCGCGACCCCGCCGCCGTGCGCGCCCTCTTCGCCGCGGCCCCCTGGGCCACCGGCTACGGGATCGCCTGCGGCCGCCCGCCGCACCGGCTGATCGGCATCGACCTCGACGTCAAGGCGGAGACGGACGCGACGGCGGAACTGCGGCACCTCGCCCTGGAGCACCTGTTCACCGTCCCGGAGACCGTCACCGTCCTCACCCCGAGCGGCGGCCGCCACCTCTGGCTGACCGGCCCGCCCGGGGTGACCGTCCCCAACTCCGCGAGCCGGCTCGCCCCGGGCATCGACGTCCGCGGCGCCGGCGGCTACCTCGTCGGCCCAGGCTCCGTCACCGCCCAGGGCGCCTACCGCCTAGCACCCGGCACCGCGGGCCTGCCTCCCGCGCCGTTCCCGGAGGAGGAGACATGGCCGGCCACCGTCCCGTCCGTCCCGCCGGCCGCGCCCCGCCCCTTCCCCCCTTCCCTTCTTCGAACGCATGTACGAAAATGGTTCCATGGCCATCACCGACCGGCAGACCGCCACCCTGGCCCTCGCCCACGCGCTCTCGGCAGCCGAGCGCGGGCTCCCCGTCATCCCGCTGTCCGCGAACAAGCTCCCGGCCCTGCGCTCCCCCCACCGGGGCGAGCCGGCTCGCGGAGTTGGGGACGGTCACCCCGGGCGGGCCGGTCAGCCAGAGGTGGCGGCCGCCGCTCGGGGTGAGGACGGTGACGGTCTCCGGGACGGTGAACAGGTGCTCCAGGGCGAGGTGCCGCAGTTCCGCCGTCGCGTCCGTCTCCGCCTTGAC
>NZ_RDBP01000012.1:3595763-3614466 GCF_008042045.1 Streptomyces sp. T39 | reverse complement strand
ACGACGGACGGCGACGCCCCCGCCACCCCCTCGCCGTCCCCGACGCCCACCGGCCGGGGCGAGGCGCTGCCCGGCTTCCCGGGCCTCCAGCCGCTCTGGCCGTTCGCCACGCTCGCCGAAGCCGGCACGTGGGAACGCGCCTTCCGCTCCGGCGGCAGCCAGCCCTGGCACCTCGACCCGGTGCAGACCGCGCTCTCCTTCACCCAGGGCTACCTCGGGTTCTCCGGGATCGACCGCGTCACCTCACGGGACGTCACCGGCAGGCAGGCCCGGATCGGAGTCGGGCCGAGCGGCACCGAGGGCAGCGGCACGGCGGCCGTCATCCATCTGGTGCGCTACGGCACCGGTCTCGACGCCCCCTGGGAGGTGGTCGGCACCGACGACGCGGACTTCTCACTGACCTCCCCGGCCTACGGCTCGTCCGTCCGCTCGCCGCTGCGCGCGGGGGGCCGGATCACCGGCGTCGACGAGTCCGTCACGGTGGACGTGCGGCAGCCCTCGTCCGAGAAGGTCCTCGGCACCACCTGCTGCCTCTCGGCGGGCGGCAGGAACCAGCCCTGGACGTCGTCGGTCACCTTCTCCGGCGCCACCGACCCGGTCCTGACCCTGGTCGCGTCGACGGGCGGCCACGTCGCGGKGGTCAGGCCGAGGAGCCGGGGCGGGAGCCAGGTGCGCATCGATCCCCCAGGGAGGCTGTGCGGTGGGTCACATCGGTCGTACAGCCATGGTGCACCACCGGCGGCGGAAGGCGGGCGCCGCCATGGGGCCGGCGGGGCCGGGGACACCGCGGTGACGGAGGGGGCCGGCGGTGCGGAACCCGGCACCGCGGCGGGCCCGGAGGGCGTGATCCTCCGCATGGATCCCGTCGCCCGCAGGCGGCATGATGCACCCTCATGGATCACGACTTCGCGCGCGCCTTCGCCGACTCCTGGGTGACGTCCTGGAACGCCCACGACCTGGACGCGCTGCTGGCGCACTTCTCCGACGGGGTGACCTTCTCCTCGCCCGTTGCCGCCCGACTCCTCGGCGGGGACGGCGTGATCCGCGGCAAGGAGGCGCTGCGCGCCTACTGGACGGAAGGGCTGCGGCGGATCCCGGACCTTCGCTTCGAGGTCGTGGGCGTGTACGCGGGAGTGGGGTGCCTGGTCGTCAACTACCGCAACCAGCGCGGCGGTCTGGTCAACGAGGTGCTCGTCTTCGACGGCCCCCTGGTGACCGAGGGGTACGGCACCTACCTCGACGCCGGCGACAACCCGGCGGGGGCGCGCTGACGGCATCCGGGGAGGGGCGGGCGCCCGCCCCTCCCCGTCGCGCTACGAGCCGGCCCTGCGCTTGTTCCACACGTCCACGCCGACCGCCGCCAGCAGCACCAGGCCCTTGATGACCTGCTGCCAGTCGGTGCCGATGCCGACCAGGTTCATGCCGTTGTTGAGCACGCCCAGGACCAGGCCGCCGATGATGGCGCCGAGCACGGTGCCGACGCCGCCGCTCATGGAGGCGCCTCCGATGAACGCCGCCGCGATGGCCTCCAGTTCGAAGTTGAGACCCGCCTGCGGTGTGCCGGAGTTGAGCCGGGCGGCGAACACGCATCCGGCGAGGGCCGCGAGCACGCCCATGTTGACGAAGACCAGGAAGGTGACGCGCTTGTCCTTGACGCCGGACAGCTTGGCCGCCGCCTTGTTGCCGCCCAGGGCGTAGACGTGGCGCCCCACCACGGCGTTGCGCATCACATGACCGAGCACCAGGAGCAGCCCGCACACGACGAGCATGATCACGGGCATGCCGTGCCAGCTCGCCAGGGTCAGGGTGAAGGCGGCCACCGCGGCGGCCGTCGCCACGCACTTGAGCAGCCAGATGCCGCGGGGCAGCACCTCCAGTTCGTACGCCCGCTGCCGGCGGCGGTCGCGCACCTCGCGCACGAGGAGCAGGGCGACGACCACCAGCCCGATGAGCAGCGTCGGGTTGTGGTAGGGGCCGATGGCGTCCGTCCGCAGCTCGATGAAGCCGAGGTCCAGGTGGAGGGTGAACGGGAGGGGGATGCTCCACGCCGGACCCGCCTCGGGGACGACGCCCTTCGCGAGGTTCTGGAAGCCGTCGGGGAACGGGGAGAGCGACTGTCCTTCGAGGGTGATCTGTGTCAGGCCGCGGAAGAGCAGCATCCCGGCGAGGGTCACGATGAAGGACGGGATGCCCAGATAGGCGATGAAGAAGCCCTGCCAGGCGCCCGCGAGGGCGCCGATGAGCAGCGAGACGGCGAGCGCCACGCCCCAGGGCAGATCGTGTTCGATCATCATCACGGCCGATATCGCGCCGACGAAGGCGGCGACCGAGCCGACGGACAGGTCGATGTGGCCGGCGATGATGACGATCATCATGCCCATGGCCAGGATGAGGATGTAGCCGTTCTGCTGGAGCAGGTTGGAGATGTTGCCGGGGCGCAGCAGCGCGCCGTCGGTCCAGAAGCCGAAGAGCAGCACGATGAGCGCCAGCGCGAAGAGCATGCCGTACTGGCGCACGTGGGTGCGCAGCCCGTGCAGCAGCACCGCGCCCGCGCCGGGCTCGGCCGGTGGCGCCGCCGAGGTCTCGGTCGGTGTGGTCGTGGTGGTCATACCGGCCTCAGCCTCCGTGGGTGGTCATCTGGCGCATCAGGACTTCCTGGGTGGCGTCGGCCCGGGCGACCTCACCGGTCAGCCGGCCCTCGGCCATGGTGTAGATCCGGTCGCACATCCCGAGCAGTTCCGGCAGCTCGGACGAGATGACCAGCACCGCCTTGCCCTGGGCCGCGAGCCGGTCGATCACGGTGTAGATCTCGTACTTGGCGCCGACGTCGATCCCCCGGGTGGGTTCGTCGAGGATGAGCACGTCCGGGTCGGCGTGGATCCACTTGCTGAGCACGACCTTCTGCTGGTTGCCGCCGGAGAGGCGGCCGGTCTGCTCGAAGACGGTGGGCGCCTTGATGTTCATCGAGCGGCGGTAGCGCTCGGCCACCGACCGTTCGTGGTGGGCATCGACCGTGCCGCGGCGCACCATGCCGGGCAGGGAGGCGAGGGAGACGTTGCGGCTGATGGTGTCGATGAGGTTGAGCCCGTAGTGCTTGCGGTCCTCGGTGACGTACGCGATGCCGGCGTCCACGGCGGCGGGCACCGTCCGGGTGCTGACCTCGCGTTCGTGCACCTGGACGGTGCCGGCGACCCAGCGGCCCCACGAGCGGCCGAAGACGGACATGGCGAGTTCGGTGCGGCCCGCTCCCATGAGGCCGGCCATGCCGACGATCTCGCCGCGGCCGACGGTCAGGGAGACGTCGTCGACGACGGTGCGCTGCTGGTCGACCGGGTGGCGTACGGTCCAGCCGCTGATGCGCAGCGCGGTGCGTCCGGCGTCGGGGCCCTCGTAACGGGTGCGCTCGGGGTAGCGGTGGTCGAGGTCGCGTCCGACCATGGCCCGGATGATGCGGTCCTCGGAGAGCTCCGGCCGGGCGTCGGGCGAGGTGCGCACGGCGAGGGTCTCGACGGTCCGCCCGTCGCGCAGCACGGTCACCGAGTCGGCGACCGCCCGGATCTCGCCCAGCTTGTGGGAGATGATGATGCAGGCGATGCCCTGGTCGCGCAGTTCGCGGATGAGGGCGAGGAGTTTGGCGCTGTCGTCGTCGTTGAGTGCGGCGGTCGGCTCGTCGAGGATGAGCAGCCGCACCTCCTTGGCCAGGGCCTTGGCGATCTCGACCAGCTGCTGTTTGCCGACGCCCAGTTCGCTGATCGGTGTCTGCGGCTTCTCCCGCAGGCCCACCCGGGCGAGCAGCCGGGCGGCCCGGCGGTTGGTGGCATTCCAGTCGATGAATCCGCGGGTGGTCCGCTCGTTGCCGAGGAAGATGTTCTCCGCGATCGACAGGTGCGGGACGAGGGCGAGTTCCTGGTGGATGATCACGATGCCGTGACGCTCGCTCGCCCTGATGTCCCGGAAGGCGACGGGCCGGCCCTCGAAGGCGATCTCGCCTTCGTAACTGCCGTGCGGGTGCACGCCGCTGAGCACCTTCATGAGGGTGGACTTGCCCGCGCCGTTCTCCCCGCAGACGGCGTGGATCTCGCCGGGGCGCACGGTGAGGTCGACGTCGCTGAGCGCGGTGACGCCCGGGAAGCGCTTGGTGATGCCGCTCATGCGCAGGACGGGCGCCGCGGGTCCGCCCGCGTCGGCGGGGGGCGGCGGGACCGGGGCGCTCATGAGAGCTGGCTCTCGGTGAAGTAGCCCTGGTCGACGAGGAGCCGGGTGTTCTTCCTGTCGATGCTGACCGGCTCCAGGAGGTACGAGGGCACGGTCTTGACACCGTTGTCGTAGTCCGTGGTGTTGTTGACGCGCACCGTCTTGCCGGTGAGGGCGGCGTCGCCCATCTGGACGGCCTGCTTGGCGAGTTCGCGGGTGTCCTTGAAGACGGTCTGCGTCTGCTCGCCCCGCATGATCGACTTCACCGATGCCAGTTCCGCGTCCTGGCCGGTGACCACCGGAAGCGGCTGGCTCGCGGTGCCGTAACCGGCGCTCTGGAGGGCGGAGATGATGCCGATGGAGATACCGTCGTACGGCGAGAGCACGGCGTCGATGCGCTCCTGTCCGTAGCTCCGGGTGACCACGTCGTCCATCCGCTTCTGCGCGGTCTCGCCGCTCCAGCGCAGCGTGGCCGCCTTCGCGAGGGTCGTCTGCCCGCTGCGCACCACGAGCTGCCGGCTGTCGAGGTAGGGCTGCAGCACCTGCATGGCGCCGTTCCAGAAGTACTTGGTGTTGTTGTCGTCCGGGGAGCCCGCGAACAGCTCGATGGTGCGTGACCTGCCGCCCGGCGCGGGATCGCCCAGCTCCAGGGCGTCCACGATGTACTGGGCCTGGAGCCGTCCGACCCGCTCGTTGTCGAACGACGCGTAGTAGTCCACGCTGCCGGTCCCCATGATGAGCCGGTCGTACGCGATCACGGGAATGCCCGACTCGTCGGCCTGTTCCAGGACGTCCGACAGGGCGGAGCCGTCGATGGCCGCGACGACGAGCAGCCCGACCCCCTTGGTGATCATGCTCTCGATCTGGGCGACCTGGTTCTCCACCTTGTCGTCCCCGTACTGGAGATCCGTGGCGTAGCCGGCCTTGCGGAACTGCTCCGCCATGTTCTCGCCGTCGGCGATCCAGCGTTCGGACGACTTCGTGGGCATCGCCAGGCCGACGGTGACGCCGTCGCTCTTCCCGGGTTGGTAGCGGCTGCCGCCGAGGGCCTCCTGTCCGCAGGCGGTCAGCGACAGGACGAGCAGTCCGGCCACCGTCGCCGCGACCGGGACCGGGACGCGGCGCGTGGGGGTACGCATGTCGTTCTCCTTCCGGAGCGGGGGCGCGGCGTCGCGCGCCTTCGGGTGCGTCGAACGGGCAGGGGCGCCACCGGGAGAGGGCCGCAGGCCGCCGGCTCCCGCGCACTGACACCTCGTCACGTTCGATATTTCGTCACTCGTTCGAGATTGTGGCGTGCAAAGTATGCAGTCCGCACAGGGGGTGTCAACGGGTCGCGCACGGCACGTCGACCGGTGACGCGGAACGGGTCGCCGTGGGCGAAGGCGGCACGCAGGGTCCCCGTGGGCGAAGGCGGCACGACGGCGCCCCCGCCCCCGCGGTGCGGGAGGACGGGGGCACTGCCCGGGGAGGCGACCGGTCCGTGCCGGGGCGCCGGGGGCTCAGCCGGGCTGCTCGGCCAGGCTCGCGTAGACGACCACGTTGCCGAGGTAGCCCGTGTCCTTGCGGTAGCCGCCGCCGCAGGTGATGATCCGCAACTCGGGCGCCGCGCTGCTGTGGTAGACCTTGCGGCTCGGGAAGGCGTCCTTGTCGTACGCCTCGACCGCGTACACCGAGAAGCGCACGGTACGGCCGTCGCGGCGGGTGACGGTGACGCTGCTGCCCCGGGCGAGACCGCCGAGCAGGTAGAAGACGGCGCGTCCGGCGGGGCTGTCGACATGTCCCGCGACGACGGCGGTACCGGGCTCCCCCGGCGCGGGGCCGTCGGCGTACCAGCCCGCCGTGTCGGCCCGCTCCGCCGGGGGCACCTCCAGGACCCCGTCCCCGTCGAGCCCCAGCTCCGCCATCGGGGCGTCGACGGCGATGGCCGGGATGCGCAGCCGCACCGGGACGGTACGGGAGCGCGGCTCCACCGGCGCGCTCACCGGCGGCCGCAGGCGCTCCGGCACCCCGATCCGTGCCCCGGCCCCGCCGGGAGCAGCGGTCGCCTGCGCGGCGGTGGGCTGGGGAGCCCCGCCGCGCAGGCCGTTGACCAGCAGCACGATGCCGACGACGAGCACCGCGAGGCGGGTCCGTGGCTGCATGAGGGGTGCGCCGTGTGCGCTGGCCATCGCGGGAGGGGCTCCTGTGCGTCGGTGAGGTGCGGTGCCCGTCCGCGGGACGGCGGGCGGCAGCCAGCCGCCGCTGCGGGCGGACGGCGGCGGGCCGGCGGCGCGGGATCCGTGCGGTGCCGGACGGGGCCGCGCGGGCGGCGCGGGCGGCGCGGCGAAGGGCCCGGTATCCGTCCGGTGCCGGACGGGGCCGCGCGGGCGGCGCGGCGAAGGGCCCGGTATCCGTCCGGTGCCGGACGGGGCCGCGCGGGCGGCGCGGCGAAGGGCCCGGTATCCGTCCGGTGCCGGACGGCGGCCGTGAAGCGGCGCTGGCCACGGTGCGGCTGAAGCCCCGGATCCCTCCGGTGCCGGACGGTGGCCGGCGGCCACTGTCCGGTGCCGGACGGTGGCCGGCGGCCACTGCGTACGGACGGCGGCCGGTCGGCCGCGGCGGGCCGGGCCCCGTGGCCGCCCCGTGGCGGAGGACGGACCACGGACAGGGGCGGACGGCGGTCGGTCAGGCGGTGGCCGACGCGGCGCGCCGGCGCTTCGTCGCCATGCCGCCCGCGGCGGCGCCCGCGATCAGCAGGCCGCCGATCGCGATCTGAGTGCCGTTCAGGCCGCCGGCGCCGCCGAATCCGCCGCTCACGGCGCCCGCGGGCCGGTCGACGACCTCGAAGCTGGCCTGCACACGCGTGCGCGGCGGGCACTTGACGGTGATGGTGTAGACGCCCGCCTCCGCGCCCTCCGGCACGGTGAAGTCGCCGGCCAGTTCGCCGGCGGCCCCGTCGTCGGTCAGGTTGATCTGGCCGCCCGCTTCCGCCTGGCCCTTGGCGTAGGTGGCGTCCGGGCCGCAGACCTCCGTGCTGACGCTGACCGTCGATCCGGGGTACGCCCGCATCGGGCTGACACTGACGTCGGACTCACCGGAGACCGCCGCTGCCGCCGGGGCGACCGGCACAGCGAGAGCCGCCGCAACGGCCGTGCCACAGACGAGCATCCGTACGCTGCGCATGGCGCCACCTCTCGAACGGCGCGGGGCGGGACAGGACGTCCCGCGAACGGGCCGCGCTCCGGCGCCCAGCCAAGCAGCTCCGGGCTTCGCACAGCGTGTGCGCAACGCGTGGCGGTCGGCCCGGCGGGCTCCGGGCGGCGCGTCGTCGCAGGTGACGGGGCTGCCTCTGGGCCCGACGGTGGAATGCGGCGCGCATGTGGCGTTCGGGTGGCAACACGCCGAAGGGCCGCGCCCAGCGAGGCCGCACCCGGCAGCGGCCGTGTCCGAGCGTCCCGCACGTGCTGCCGCGGTGTCCGGCCGCAAGACCGGTTCAGGACCGGCCCGGGCGGTAGTCCGGGTCCTCGGCGCCCGAGGGGAGCCGGTTGTGGCCCTCGCTCCAGTGGTTGACCCACCCGCACAGCGAGCACGCGTACCGCCCGTTCACCCCTCTGATCTGCTTGCCGCAGCGCTTGCACTCGGTGCGGGTGACCTCGGGGCCGACGCTCGCGGCCGGGGACACGCCCTCATCCATCACCGTCACCGCCCGTCGCCGCTCCGGGGGCGTTCGACGACCAGCCGCACTGCCGGCTGCACACCCAACGGCCGTTCTGCTGCAGGGCGCCGGCCCCGCACCGCTGGCACGTCATGTCACGACCTCCTCGAGGAGACTCACCTGCGCGCATACCCCTCGCCCGACCCGGCGACTCCCCGTTCACCCGGAACGGCCGGTCCTCGCCGGGTGGGCGGGCGTCCGGCCGGCGGACGCGCGGCCCGGTGGCCGGTCCTCGCCGGTCCGCGCCGGCCGGGAGGAGGGCCCTGTTAGCGTGAGCCGCCGGACCGGAGGGGGCGAGGACGATGACGGAGCAGACGTTCCGGATCGGCGGGGAACTGGACGTACGACGGCTCGGGTTCGGCGCGATGCGGCTGCCGACGGAGCCGGACGGGGCGCGGGCGGCGTCGGTGGCGCTCGTGCGTCGAGCCGTCGACCTGGGGGTCACCCTGATCGACACGGCCCATCTGTACGGCGGGGGCGCCAACGAGGAGCTGCTCGCCGAGGCGCTGCACCCCTATCCGAAGGGCCTGCTGGTCACCACCAAGGTCGGCGTGGCCCGTACCGGCCAGGGCGGCGAGTGGCGGCTGGACGGACGTCCGGAACTCCTCAGGGAGCAGGTCGAGGCGGCGCTGCGGCGGCTGCGGGTCGAGCGGATCGACCTCCTCCAGCTCCACCGGATCGACCCGGAGACTCCGCTCGACGACCAGATCGGCACCCTGCGGGACCTGCGGGCCGAGGGCCTGATCGGCCACATCGGGCTGTCCGAGGTGACGGCCGGCCAGCTCGCCCGCGCCCGGCGGACCGTGGAGATCGCCAGCGTGCAGAACCGCTACAACCTCCTCGACCGCGAGCACGAGGAGGTGCTCGAGGCGTGCGAGGAGGCCGGGATCGCGTTCCTCCCGTGGCGGCCCGTGGCGGCCGGAGAGGCGGGCGCGCGGGAGGAGGTCGCCGCCGTGGCGTCCGAGACCGGTGCGACGGCCACCCAGGTCGCGCTCGCCTGGCTGCTCGGCAGGTCCCCGGTGATGCTGCCCATCCCCGGCACGGCCAGCGTCGGCCATCTGGAGGAGAACCTCGCCGCCGCGCACGTCGTGCTCGACGCGGCGCAGCGCGCGCGTCTCGACCGGCTGGCAGCGGACACGGCCCCCGGCCCGGCCTGACCCTTCGCGGAGGCGGCCGCCGGCCCGCTCCGGCGCGGCAGCGCCCGGGCGCGTCGGCCGGGGCACGGCGTGGGATGCTGGGCGCCGTCGTGGCCACCGGGTGGCCCGGGCTTTGGGAGAGCACGCTGAGCACCGTCGTAGCCGAGATCCTGTCGGTCGTCCTGCTGCTGGGGGTGCTGGCGTTCGGTGTCGCGCGCCCCCGGGGGCTGCCGGAGGCGGTCGCCGCCGTACCCGCCGCCGCCCTGGTGGTGGCCGTCGGCGCCGTCTCGCCCGCCGTCGCCTGGGACCAGGTGCGTGAACTGCTGCCGGTGGTCGGCTTCCTGGCGGTGGTGCTGGTCCTCGCGCAGCTCTGCGCGGACGAGGGGCTGTTCACCGCGGCGGGCGATCTGGTGGCGCGGCTGTGTTCGGGCGGGCCCGTGCCGCTGCTGGGCGGCGTGTTCGCGCTCTCGTCCGTCGTCACGGCGGCGCTCAGTCTGGACGCGACGGTGGTGCTGCTGACACCGGTCGTGTTCGCGACCGCCGCCCGCCTCGGCGCGCGGCCCCGCCCGCACGTCTACGCGACGGCGCACCTGGCCAACTCGGCCTCGCTCCTGCTGCCGGTCTCGAATCTCACCAATCTGCTCGCGTTCACCGCCAGCGGCCTGTCGTTCACCCGGTTCGCCGCTCTGATGGCGCTGCCGTGGGTGGCGGCGATCGCGGTCGAGTACGCGGTGTTCCGCCGCTTCTTCCGGGCCGACCTGGCGGCGGGGGCTGCGCCGGTGCCCCCGGCGGAGCGTCCGGGGATGCCGGTCTTCGCACCGGTCGTGCTGGGGCTGACGCTCGCCGGGTTCGTCGTCGCGTCGTTCGCCGGCTGGAGCCCGGTGTGGGCGGCGCTCGCGGGGACGCTGGTGCTGGCCGTGCGGGCGCTGGTGCGGCGGCAGACGTCGGTGCGGCGCCTCGCCGGTTCGGCGGCGCCGCTGTTCTGCCTGTTCGTGCTCGCGCTCGGGGTGGTCGTGGGCGCGGTGGTCGCGGGCGGTCTGGGCGACGCCCTCGGGCGGGTGCTGCCCGAGGGGCACTCGCTCGGCGCGCTGCTGGCCGTGGCCGCCGTGGCCGCGGTGCTTGCCAATCTGATCAACAACCTGCCCGCGGTCCTCGCGCTCGTGCCGATTCTCGCGCCGGCGGGGCCCGGACCGGTGCTGGCGGCGCTGATCGGGGTGAACATCGGGCCGAATCTGACGTATGTGGGCTCGCTGGCCACGCTGCTCTGGCGCCGTGTCCTGCATGAGCACGAGCACCCGCCGCTGCTGCGGGACTTCACCCTGCTGGGTCTGGTGACCGTGCCCGCCACACTGGTGGCATCCACCGCCGCCCTGTGGGCGGCGCTCCACACCATCGGAGGCTGAGCAGGATCATGGGCGTCGTCGTCTGGATCACCGAGGGCACCTGGGCCGCGTGCGTGGACGCCGCGCTGCGCCGCACCGCCGCCGAGGACGGGCTCGTGCTGCTGCACGTCACGGACGACGACGTCGCGGACGCCGCGCACGGTGCCTTCGCCGGGCTGCTGGGGCGCGGGCACGGGCCGCGCGACCCCGGTACCCGGGTCGAGGAGCTGGCCCGGGCCGCGGCGGAGGAGCTGACGGACCGTGCGGCGGCCCGCCTGGGCCGTCCCGCGGAGCGTCTGCTGCTGCACGGGCGGACCGGCCACGAGGTGGTGGCGGCGTCGGCGGGGGCCGACCTGCTCGTCTGCGGGCGCGACGGCGACCGCTCCGTGCCGGGCCCCCACACGCTCGGCCCGGCCACCCGGTACGTGGTCGACCACGCGACCTGCCCGGTGCTCCTCGTCTGAACCGCCAGGACGGGCCCAGGCGGCCGCACCGCCCGCCCCGCGGCTCCCCCGGGCGCCGTCAGACCGGGGCCGCCGCGTCCGTGCACTCGGTCGCGGCCGCCAGGTCCTCCTCGATGCGCCGGGCCGTGTGCGCCAGACGGGGCAGGACGTTGTCCCGGAGGTCGCGCACGCTGCGGTGGGCCGCGTGCACGGCGACGTTCATCGCCGCCACCACGCGCCCGCTCCGGTCGTGGAGCGGGACGGCGATGGAGCGCAGGCCCGGCTCCAGTTCCTCGTCGGACACCGCGTAGCCGTCGCGGTGCGCGGCGTCGAGCGTCCGCCGCAGCTCGTCCGGGCGCCCGGGTGCGCCGGGCGTCCGCGCGGACCACCGGGCGAGCCGCCGCTCCGCCTGCGCGGGCGGCAGCCCGGCGAGCAGCACCCGGCCCATGGCGGTGACCGGTGCCGGCAGGCGCGTGCCGACGGCCAGGTCGACGCCCATGATGCGGGTGGTCGCCACCCGGGCGACGTAGCGGATGTCGTCGCCGTCGAGCACGGCGATCGACGACGAGTCGTGGATTCGGCGCACCAGATCGGCCAGATGCGGAGTGGCCAGGCGTTCGAAGCCGACGGCGGACTGTGCCGCGTAGCCGAGTTCCAGCACGCGGGGCAGGGGGGTGAAGGTGCGGCCCGTCGCGTCCGTCGCGACATAGCCGAGGTGGGCCAGGGAGTGCAGGGCACGGCGCGCGGTGGCGCGGGGCAGACCGGTGGCCTCGGCGATCCGTGCCAGGGACAGGCCGCCCGGTGCCCGCAGGACGCCGAGGACGGCGAGACCGCGGGCGAGCGACTGGAGGAAGACGGGGCCGAGTTCCTCCTTGGCGGCGCGCAGCCGCCGGGCGGTGGCGTCGCCGGCGCGGGCCGCGGGCCCGGGGTCGTCCTCCGGGGGACGGGCGAGGGCGCCGGCCATGTCGCGGACGCAGGCGCGCAGCCGCGGCAGGGCGTGTTCCGCGAGGCTGTCGACGGTGTGCCGGCTGGTGTGGCTGACCACGCCGACCGCGCAGACGACCTCTCCGCCGGGGCCGTGGACGGGCAGCGAGACGGCGATGACACCGGGCTCCACCGTCTGGTCGTCGAGCGCGGCCCCCGTGCGGCGCGCCCGCTCAGCGCGTTCGGCGAAGTCCGCCGCGCCGGTGCCCGCGCCGGGTACGGGCGGCAGGGCCGGGAAGGCGTCCGTGGCCGGGCCCGCGGCGCGCCGGCGGCGCCAGCGCTCCCAGTCGCGGGTGTCCCATGCGGCGGCGAACAGCGGGCCGGACGCGGAGCGTTCGGCGGGCAGCAGGTCGCCGACCCGGAAGGCGACGGCCATGGCACGGCTGCGCGGGCACCGCACCACGAACCGGGAGCCGTCCCCGTCCGGGACGGAGACGGAGACGCTCTCGTCCAGTTCCTCGGCCAGGCGCCGCGCGGGGCCCGCCAGCGACGGGATCCGGGCGGCCGCGAGATAGGCGTTGCCGAACTCCATCACCCGCGGGGTCAGCAGCAGGTCCTGGCCTTCGGCGCGCAGGTGCCCGAGACGGCACAGGGTCGCGGCGACCCGGTCGAGCGAGGACCGGGCCAGACCGGTGGCCCGGACGAGATCGGCACGGCTCGTCCGGCCGGACCGGGCCGCGGCGAGCAGGCGCAGGACGGACAGTCCGCGCTCGATCGTGGCCACCGTCTCGCTCGCGGCCGCGGTGTCGCGGGAGGCCGGGGCGTCGCTCACGGCCGCCGGCTCGCTCGCGGCGTCGGTGTCGCGGGAGGCCGCCGTGCCGCTCGCGGCCGCCGCGTCGCGGGAGGCCGGTGTCGGGCTGGGCGCCATGGGCGGCTCCTGGTGGGCGGGCGGCGCGGGGCGCCGTACAAGCGTGAGCCGGTGGCGCCTCGTTGACAGGCGGCACCCGGCTGGTCAGACTCTGCGGGCCCGGCCGAGTGAACCATAGTTCATTGTGCGAACGGATGGAGAGGGTGCGGCCATGGACAAGGTGGTGGCGACGGCCGCCGAGGCGGTGGCGGACATCGGGGACGGCGCGTCGGTCGCCGTCGGGGGCTTCGGTCTGAGCGGTGTGCCGGCGGTGCTCATCCGGGCGCTGCACGCGCTCGGCAGCAGTGGCCTGCACGTCGTGTCGAACAACTGCGGGGCGATGGACACGGGGCTGACCGTGCTGCTGTCGGCGGGCCGCATCGCCCGGGTGACCGGTTCCTACATCGGCTCCAACAAGGAGTTCGCGCGCCGGTACCTCGGAGGCGACATCGAACTGGAGCTCATCCCCCAGGGCACCCTCGCCGAGCGGCTGCGCGCGGGCGGCGCGGGCATCCCCGCCTTCTACACGCCCGCCGGAGTGGGGACGGCGGTCGCCGACGGAGGGCTGCCGTGGCGGTACGACGCCCTGGGCCGTGTCGCGGTCGCCTCCCCGCCCAAGGAGGTACGGGCCTTCGACGGCGTCGACCATGTGCTGGAGACCGCCATCCGGACCGACTTCGCCCTGGTCAGGGCCGCGAAGGGGGACCGCCACGGCAATCTGGCCTTCGCCCGGTCCGCGCGGAACTTCAACCCGCTCGCGGCGATGGCCGGGCGCGTCACCGTCGCCGAGGTCGAGGAACTGGTCGAGCCGGGTGCCATCGATCCGGACGCGGTGCACGTGCCCGGCGTCTTCGTGCAGCGCGTCGTCGCCCTCTCCCCCGCCGAGGCGGCCGACAAGCGGATCGAGCGGCGTACCGTCCGCGAGGAGGCAGCCGGTGCCCTGGACACGTGAGCAGATGGCCGCGCGGGCGGCGCGCGAGCTGCGCGACGGCGAGTACGTGAACCTCGGGATCGGGCTGCCGACGCTGATCCCCGCCCATCTCCCGCCCGGCGTGGAGGTGGTGCTGCACTCCGAGAACGGGATCCTGGGCACCGGTCCGTACCCGCTGGCCGACGAGGTGGATCCCGATCTGATCAACGCGGGCAAGGAGACGGTCACGGTCCTGCCGGGAGCGTCCTTCTTCGACTCGGCCCTGTCCTTCGCGATGATCCGGGGCGGGCACATCGACACCGCCGTGCTGGGGGCCATGCAGGTCTCGGCCCGGGGCGACCTGGCGAACTGGGCCGTCCCCGGGACATTGGTGACCGGCATCGGCGGCGCGATGGACCTGGTGCACGGGGCCCGCCGGGTCGTCGCCCTGATGACCCACACGGCCAGGGACGGCAGCCCCAAGATCGTCGAGGAGTGCACCCTGCCGCTGACGGGCCTGCGCTGCGTGCAGCGGATCGTCACCGATCTCGCCGTCCTCGACACCGGCCCGGACGGTCTGACGCTCGTGGAGACGGCCCCCGGTGTGGAGACCGGCGCCCTCCTGCGGGCCACCGCCGCCCCGGTGCGCGTCCCCGGGCAGCTTGCGCACTGATCCCCGTCGCACCGTCCGGCACGGGCGGGCCGTGGGGCGCACCCCCCTGGCGGTCCCGGGCTGTGCGCGGGCCGGGACGGTCGTACGCTGGCGGTGCTCGGGGCCGTCACGGAGGTAGCCCATGCCCCGCCCCATCTGGACCGGCGCGATCAGCTTCGGCCTGGTCACCATCCCCATCAAGGTGCTGCCCGCCACGGAGAACCACACGATCTCCTTCCGGCAGATCCACCTGGAGGACGGGGGGCGCATCCGCTACCGCAAGGTCTGCGAGCTGGACGGGAAGCAGCTGACGGACGACGAGATCACCCGGGGCTTCGAGTACGCCAAGGACACCCTGGTGGCGGTGACGGACAAGGATCTGGACGACATGCCGCTGCCGACGGCCAAGGCGATCGAGATCGTGGCGTTCGTCCCCGCCGGATCCATCGACCCCGTCCGGATCGGCGCCTCGTACTACCTGGAGGGCGACGGGCAGGTCGCCGCCAAGCCCTACAAGCTCCTCCGCCAGGCCCTGGAGCGCAGCGCGAAGGTCGCCGTCGCCAAGTTCGCGCTGCGCGGCCGTGAGCGGCTCGGGCTGCTGCGCGTGAAGCAGGACACGCTGGTGCTCCACTCGATGCACTGGCCCGACGAGATCCGCTCCCCCGAGTCCCTGGCGCCCGCCCCCGTGGAGCTGACCGACGAGGAGGTCGACGGCGCCCTCGCGCTCATGGACACCATGTCCGAGGAGCACATGCCGGAGCTGACCGACCGCTACCGCGAGGCCCTCGAGGACGTGATCGCCGCCAAGGCGGAGGGCAGGGAGCCCCCGGCGGCGGAGGGCGACGAGAAGCAGGCCGGAGAGGTCGTCGACCTGATGGCCGCCCTCAACGCGTCGGTGGCGGCGGCCCGGGAGCAGCGGGGTGAGGACGGGGACGCCACCGTGCACGAGATGCCCGGACCGAAGAAGACCTCGGGCGGGAAGAGCACGGCGAAGAAGTCCGCGGGGAAGAAGACGGCGTCCGCGAAGGCGTCCGCGGGGAAGAGCACCGCCAAGAAGGGCGCCACGAAGAAGACGGCGGCGAAGACGGCCGCGCGGCGCCCCCGCCGGGCGTCCTGAGCAGCGGCCTCCCCTGACGGCTCCGGACCCAGGGAACGGCGTCCGGCCCGGGCGGGCGGCGATCGCCGCCCGCCCGGGCCGGTGCGACGCCTGACGCGCGGGGGCGGGCGGCCCGGGTTCAGTCCCGGGCCGCGAGGCGCTTCTCGAACCAGTGGTCGGCGTACCGCTCGTCGTTGAACGCGGGCACCTCCTCGAAGCCGAGGGAGCGGTAGAGACCGATCGCCTCGGTGAGCGCCTTGTTGGTGTCCAGGCGCAGGACGTCGCGTCCGTGGGCGGCGGCGGCCGTCTCCAGGCCGGTGAGCAGGCGGCGGGCGAGGCCGAGGCCCCTGGCGGCGGGGGCGACCCACATGCGCTTGATCTCGGCGGGGGCGCCGGACGGCAGCTTGAGCCCGGCGCAGCCGACCGGTTCGCCGTGCAGGCGGGCGACCAGGAACACGCCGCGCGGCGGGCGCAGTTCGCCGGGGTCGGGCAGCAGGCTGCGGGCGGGGTCGAAGCCGGTGGCCAGGCGTTCGGCGAGCTCGGCGGCGTAGGCCACCAGGCAGTGGCGGGCGTCGGGGTGGTCGGGGTCGACGGTGTCCAGGGAGACGGTCGCCGCGGTGAGCAGCCGGTCGACCTCGGCCATCGCCGCGACGAGCCGGGTCCGCTGGGCCGTGTTGAGGGGGTCGAGGAGCGAGCCGGCGAGTTCGTCGCTGCGGCGGTCGAGGAGTTCCCGCTCCGCGCGTCCGGCGGCGGTGAGCCGGACGGTGCGCACCCTCCGGTCGGCGGGGTGGGGTTTGACGGTGAGCATGCCGTCGCGTTCCAGGGAGCGCAGCAGGCGGCTGACGTAGCCGGAGTCGAGGCCGAGGCGTTCGCGCAGGCGCCGGACGTCCTGTCCCTCCTCGCCGACCTCCCAGAGCAGCCGGGCCTCGCCGACGGGCCGGTCGCGGCCCAGGTACCTGTCGTGGAGCACGCCGACGCGCTCGCTGACGGTGCGGTTGAACCGCCGGACCTGCTCGATCTGCCGCGCATCCATTCTCTGACTATAGTCAGAGAATGGATGCGGTGGGGGCGCGGGTCAGTCCGCCGGCGTCCCGGCCGGGCGACGGGCGAAACAGGTCAGGTGCTCCTCGGTCATGCCCTCGGCCGGCACATGGACGCTGGTCCCCGAGCGGACGACCTCGAGGCCGGCCTCCCGCAGGCGCCGCACCCAGTCCTCCTCGGTCCAGCTGGTGACGACGATCCGCCGCCCCATGAAGTCGACCTGGAGCTCCTCGAAGTCCCCGGGCACGGTCATCATCACGAAGTACCCGCCGGGCACCAGCCACCCGGCGATCCGGGACAGCACGGCGCCGAGCTCCGACCGGCCCATCTGCAGCAGCGAGAAGAAGGCGACCACGGCGTCGTAGCCGCCGGCCGGCGGCTCGAAGTCCCGTACGTCGGCCTGCTCGAAGCGCGCGCCGGGCACCCGGCCGCGGGCGAGCGAGAGCATGGTCGACGACACGTCGATGCCGGTGACCTCGCAGCCGGCGGCGGCGAGCGCGGCGGCCGCGGGCCGGCCGGTCCCGCAGCCGGCGTCCAGCACCCGCGCCCGCGCGGGCAGCCGGGCCGTCAGCCACGAGAGCGCCTCGTCCCGTGCGGGGATGTCGGCGAACACGCGCTCGTAGTCCGCTCCGAGCGCGTCGAACGCCTCCGCCGCCGTGTCCGGCACCCGCTCGCCCATGAGGGCTCCTTCCGTCCGTCCCGTCCGGGGATCCGCCTGCGGCGGGACCGGTCCGGGCCCCGTCGGTTCACCCGTACCCAGGCGGGCGGCCGGGGAGTCCGGCCGCCCGCCCGGGCGGAGATCCGACGGTCACGGGGCGGGGACGGTGTCCTCGAACGCCGTTCCCGCGGCACGGTAGGCGGCGACCTTGGCGGCCACCTGGGCGGGCGTCAGGACCTGGTCCTTGACGTGCAGGACGTAGTCGACCTTCTGGTCGTAGGCACGCGGCGTCGTCGAGGTCTGCCCGGCGAGGTCGATCAGCCACTGGTTGAAGTTGATGGACATGGGCCGCTCGGGCAGGTAGCGGGCGTCGTGGCGGCCGAACTCCTGGCCGTCGACGTAGTAGACGATGGCGGTGTCGTCGATGGTGACGACGAGGTCGTGCCAGCCGGCGTAGCTGGCCCGGACCTCGGAGTGCTGGTTGACGGCCTCCCAGGGGTCGGGCCGGTAGGTCTCCCAGGAGGTGGTGTAGAGGATGTTGGCCGGCTCCCCCCAGCCGCCGTTGGGCAGGTACTCGAAGTCGTACTCGGCGTAGTCGTCGGCCATGGGGGCCTTGAGGTCGTTGATGGTGAAGAAGGTCTGCACGACGCGGTCGCCGTCCGGCCCGGAGAGCGGGGCGTCGGAGAAGCGGACGCGGGAGGCGTAGGTGCCGTTCCGGAACTTGGTGGCACGGGTCAGGATCTCGGTCTGCCGGGTGGACTCGGGGGTCCCGGCGGTCGATGTGCGCAGGTTCATCACCGAGTTGGTGCCCTCCTTGGCGAAGGTCACGTTCTCGGGGGCCCAGGCGGCGCCGGGGACTCCGGGACCGCCCGAGTTGGCGCGGACGCTCCAGCCGTGGGCACCGACGGCGGGGTCGGAGTGGCCGGTGTAGTCGAAGTCGTCGAAGAGCGCGGCCCCGGTGGGCGGGTCGGTCGGCGGGTCGGTCGGGTCGGGGCCGGGTCCGCTGCCGGCGGGGGCGGTGCCCCAGACCTGGACGCCGCCGACGGACGCGGTGATCCTGGACCAGTCGGCGTAGGTGGTCCGTTCGGGCGCGAACGAGTAGTCGTCGCTCTGGTTGAGCGCCTGCCAGTCGGCACGGTGGAAGCGCAGCTGCATGTCGCCGGTGTCCGTGCCGGGGGCGAGCGTCCCGGCCGCCGCGGTGAAACCGATCTCCAGGTAGCGGTCGGCGGTGGCGGTCGGGTTCGCGAGGGTGCCGAACGTTCCCGTGATGCCGGAGCAGCCACGGACGGCCCAGGAGCAGGCGAACCGGTAGGAGGCCCCGGACTCGGCCTTGAAGTAGTAGCGCAGCTTGACCTGGCTCAGCGACACGTTCGACGTGCCGGTGTTGCGGACCTTGAGCCAGGGTTCGGCCTGGTCCCCGCCGGTGGCGCTCTGGCGGTACTGGACGCTGACGGACTCCGAGGCGGCGGCGGCCGGGAGCGCGGTGAGGGCGCCGGCGCCGAGACCGGCCACGACGGCCGCGGCGAGCGCGGCACGCAGCCGGGTGCCGCCCCTGCCGGAGCGGGGGCCGGCGGCTACGACGCCGTGGTCGCCTTCTTCTCGCTGCTGCAGATGGGCCGGTCTGAGCTCGGCGCCGTGCTGTCCCGGATCGCCGGGTGGCTGGTGC
>NZ_RDBP01000012.1:3584637-3595663 GCF_008042045.1 Streptomyces sp. T39 | reverse complement strand
ACCTCGATCCGCCGGGTGTCGAGGGTGCCGGTGCGCACGACGGTGACGTCGAAGGAGTCGTGGCCGGTGGCGTACACCTCGCGGCCGTCCCGGGAGACGTCCACGTCGAAGGGGCGCCGCCCCACCCCGGCGGTGCCGGTGACCTCCAGGGAGGCAGTGTCGACGACCTCCACCGTGCCCYCGCCCCGTCCGGGCGGACCCCCGCCGGCAGCCTGCTCGTCGCCGACTTCGGCGCGGACACCGTGACGTTCGTCGACCCGGTCCGGGGCGCCTTCGACTCGGTCGAGGTCGGCACCGCCCCGTACGGTCTCGTCGTCGGCGACGACGGGCGGGCCTGGGTGGCCACCGCCGAGGGCGTCGCCGTCGTGGACACGGCCGGCCGGACCCGGATCGCCCGGATCCCCTACGAGACGGACGGCATCGGCCCCCCGGAGCACGGCGAGTACCGGGGCGGCGGGATGGGCATCGCGCTCGCCCCGGACGGCCGCCACGTCTACGTCGGCGTCAACCGGCCCGGCGGCGAGGGCACGGTGGAGGTCGTCGACACTGCCTCCCTGGAGGTCACCGGCACCGCCGGGGTGGGGCGGCGCCCCTTCGACGTGGACGTCTCCCGGGACGGCCGCGAGGTGTACGCCACCGGCCACGACTCCTTCGACGTCACCGTCGTGCGCACCGGCACCCTCGACACCCGGCGGATCGAGGTCGCCCCCTACGGCACCGAGGGCGGCCCGGGTTCGTGGCTCAAGCCGCACTACGCGGTGGTCCGGCCGTCGGACGGGCGCCTGCTGCTGCCGTTCGAGGGTGAACGGCTGGTGGTCCTCGACCCGGCCGCCGGCACCTCGCGCGTGGAACGGATGACCGCGGACACCCATCAGCACGGCGCGGCGGTCACCGCCGACGGCACGCTGCTGGTGGTCGGCACCGGCCCGATCGACCCGGCGAGCGACGAGGGTCCCTCGCTCACCGTGCGCGCCCCGGACGGCGGCGAGCGGATCGTCCCGCTGGAGGGACCCCACGAGGACGTGGCCGTCTCCGCGGACGGCCGCACCGCGTACGTCACGGGCGGGTTCACCCGCGACGGTCACTGGGACGGCATCACCGTGGTGGACCTGGGGTCGGGCGACACGAGGCGGCTCGGCGCGGGGACCCGTCCGCTGGGCGTGACGGTGCTCTGAGGGCCGCCGACGGGGGCCGGTTGTTCCGGAACGTCTCGGTCCGCGACCGTTCCGGAACCACCTTCGACCGACTCGGGCCGTGGCTCTCTGGTGGTGGCCGGTTTCGCCGTGTAGCGTCCTTCCACAGATGTCGTGGTTCGCAGTCCCTGCCCGCGCTCCGGCGTGGGCGCTTTGCTGTGCAGTGCAGGACCAGGGCGATCACCTCCGGGTCCGCGCGGTGCGGATCCGATATCGACTGAGAGGCACCGGCATGGCCAGCGGCACCGTCAAGTGGTTCAACTCCGAAAAGGGCTTCGGCTTCATCTCGCAGGACGGCGGCGGCCCCGACGTCTTCGCCCACTACTCCAACATCAACGCCCAGGGCTTCCGTGAGCTCCAGGAGGGCCAGGCCGTCACCTTCGACGTGACGCAGGGCCAGAAGGGCCCGCAGGCGGAGAACATCACCATCGCCTGACGCGCGTACCACCCACCGTGCCCCCCGGAGCAGTGCTCCGGGGGGCACGGTCGTGTACGGGCTCGTTCCAGCGGGCACGCGCGCCCTTTCCCAGCGGGCACGGGCGGCCGTGTACGGGCTCTTCCCCTCCGGGCGGACAGCCGGCCCCGGCGCGGTGCATCTCAACTGGCGGGCGGGCATTGATCGTTGCACCCCGGCGTGCTCCAATGACCGGCGTGACGGGTCACTCCTGGCTGCGCCGGCGCCTCTTCCTGGACCTCGCGCGGACCTCGTCCGCGGCGTGTTCCGCGCGCCGCTGACCCCGCGCCCCCGTCGTCCGGCCGTTCGGTCACCCTCTCCTGCGCCTTCCGCGTCGCGCCCGCCTGCCCGCGCGCCCGCGTGCCCCTGCCGTCCCCGGGGCCGCCGGCGTGCCGCCCGCGTGCGCCTCCCACTCCCCGGAGCCGCCMCGTGCCCACCCGCAGCACCCCCACCCGCAAGCCGTCCGCCCGCCAGTTGAGATGCACCGCGCCGGGGCCGGCTGTCCGCCCGGAGGGGAAGAGCCCGTACACGGCCGCCCGTGCCCGCTGGGAAAGGGCGCGCGTGCCCGCTGGAACGAGCCCGTACACGACCGTGCCCCCGGGAAGGGGTCGAGGGCTCCGGCGCGCGGGGGGCCGAGGGCGCGGCCACCGCGTACGACGGGCGCCGGGCCCGCGAGTCCGGCGCCGGAGGCCGTGTCCACGGCGGCATCGCGCACGTCCCGCGCCGGCCCGCTCCCCGGTGTGGTGCCGTCCGGCGCGTCCCGGGCCCGCCGGCCTCCCGGCGCGGCTGACTCCGGACCGGCCACGAGGCGGAGCCGCTGGAGGGCGGGGTCGTGGGCGATCGGATCGCCCGGCTCCTGGAAGTGCAGCGCGACCCCCGCGCCGGCCCGGTACGCGTCCAGCCCGGCGCGGCAGTACGCGACCATCGGGTCCGGCAGCGCGTCCAGCGGGAAGAAGCCCATGGCGTCGCAGACGTGCGGCTCCCTGACCCGCGGCGTCCCGGCCCAGCGCGTGACCTCGAAGAAGAACCCGACCCGCGCCCGCCCGCCGGGCCCCCTGTGGTGCACCGTGACCGCGGCGCGCACGTCGTCCCCGTGCACCACCAGGCCGGTCTCCTCCAGCGTCTCGCGCACGACGGCGGTCACGACGTCCTCGTGGGCGCCGTCGACATGACCGGACGGGGCGTGCCACATCCCGGCCGCGTAGACGGCACCCGCGCGGCGCGACAGCAGCACCTCCGGCCCGGCGTCCCCCGCGCGGACCGCCAGCAGGTGCACGTCCAGCGGCAGGGAGTACCGCGTCCGCCCGCTCACCGGGGGCGCCCCGCCGGCCGGGCCGCCGGGCGGCCCTGCCACCCCGACGCGGTGCAGGGCCGGCCGGCGCCGATGCCGTCGGTCGCCGCGCGCGTGCACGGGACGATCCGCCGGGGCGGCTCCGCGGCGCTCCGCCACCGCCACCCGACGCACGTGACCGGCTCGCGCACCTCCGCACCGCCCGTCCGGCGACGGGGCCGGAAGAAGAGCGGGATCCGCGGCTGCCCTCCGGGCCGGTCGGCCGCGTGCACGGTGTGGACGAGGCCGAGGTCGTCGGCGTCGATCACCGGACCCGCCTCCTCGTACGCCTCCCGCACCGGGCACGCCCTCGCCGGCTCGTCCTCGCAGTGGCCCGCGAGGGCGTGCCGGACCCCGCCCGGGCACGCCACGTCCGGATGCCTCGGCCCGAGCGGCACCCGTCCGTGCCGCTCCAGGTGCCGATGGACGCCCACGGCGTGCGGCACCGTGCCGGGCGGCCCGGCGACGGCACGGGGCCCGCGTCCGGCCGGGGACGGTACGTCACATGGGCACGGCAGAGGGTGCATGACGGCCTCCGGTGAGAGCTGACGCGTTGTCGGGTCAACGACGGCGACCCCCGTGTCGAACACACGTCTTTCGGACGTGCTGCGAGCCCCGGGATCAGGCGAATGCGTGGTCGTGCGCGATGACGCCCCTTGTCCGGCCGGGCCGGAGCGCAGACCCGGAGATGGCCGAAACGCCGACGCCGCCCCCCAGGACCTGCGTCCTCCCCGGCGGTCGTGTCGAGATCCTGCCTCCGGCTCCGTCCCCGGTGCGGACGCGGCCACAATGGGTCGCACCTGCGAGGAGACAGACGATGGCCAAGTACCTGTTGCTCAAGCACTACCGGGGCGCCCCGGCGGCGGCGAACGACGTGCCCATGGAGCGGTGGACGCCGCAGGAGATCTCGGCGCATGTGCAGTACATGCGCGACTTCGCGGCCAGGCTGGAGGAGTCCGGTGAGTTCGTGGACGCTCAGGCGCTCGCGCCGGAGGGGACATGGGTGCGTTACGACGGCGAGGGGAGGCCGCCGGTCACCGACGGGCCGTTCGCCGAGACGAAGGATCTCGTCGCCGGCTGGATGGTGATCGACACCGACAGCTACGAGCGTGCCGTCGAGCTGGCCGGGGAGCTGTCGGCCGCACCCGGAGCGGGCGGGAAGCCCCTCCACGAATGGCTGGAACTGCGGCCGTTCCTGACCGCCCCGCCCACCGTCACGGAGTGACCACCGCGATGGACGAGGCCCTGCTGCGCAGCCTCACCCCCGGCGTGCTCGGGATCCTCGTCCGCCGCGGGGCGGACTTCGCGGCGGCCGAGGACGCGGTGCAGGACGCGCTGCTCGAGGCGGTCCGCGTCTGGCCGTCCCGCCCGCCGCGGGATCCGAAGGGCTGGCTGGTCACCGTCGCCTGGCGCCGGTTCCTCGACGCCACCCGGTCGGACGCCGCGCGCCGCCGGCGCGAGGACCTCGTGGAGGAGGAGCCGGCGCCCGGGCCAGCGTCCGCGGTGGACGACACGCTGTGGCTCCACTTCCTGTGCGCCCACCCGTCGCTGACACCGTCGTCCGCCGTCGCGCTCACCCTGCGCGCCGTGGGCGGCCTGACCACCCGTCAGATCGCCCGGGCGTATCTGGTACCCGAGGCGACCATGGCGCAGCGGATCAGCCGGGCCAAGCGCACCGTCGCCGGGGTGCGTTTCGAACAGCCCGGGGACGTCGCCACCGTGCTCCGCGTCCTCTACCTGGTCTTCAACGAGGGCTACTCCGGCGACATCGACCTCGCCGCCGAGGCGATCCGGCTCACCCGGGAGCTCGGGGCCGCGGTCGACCATCCCGAGGTGGCGGGGCTGCTCGCCCTCATGCTGCTCCACCACGCACGGCGCGATGCCCGGACCGCGCCCGACGGGAGCCTGGTGCCGCTCGCCGAGCAGGACCGCGGCCGGTGGGACACCGGGGCGATCGCCGAAGGGGTCGGGATCCTCCAGGCGGCGCTCGCCCGCGACCGGCTGGGCGAGTACCAGGCGCAGGCCGCCGTCGCGGCCCTGCACGCCGACGCGCCGACCGCCGAGGAGACCGACTGGGTCCAGATCGTCGAGTGGTACGACGAGCTCGCCCGTCTGACCGACAGCCCCGTCGTCCGGCTCAACCGCGCGGTGGCCGTCGGCGAGGCCGACGGGCCGCGGGCGGGCCTGGCGGCACTTGCCGAGGTGGACCCGGGGCTGCCCCGGCGCACCGCGGCGGCGGCGTACCTCCACGAACGGGACGGCGACCCGGGGACGGCGGCCCGGCTCTACGCCGAGGCGGCCCGGCAGGCGTCCAGCCTTGCCGAGCGCGACCACCTGACCCGTCAGGCCGCCCGTCTCAACGCCCACCGCGGCCCCTGACGGACACCCGCCTCCGGCGGCTTGCCCGGGGGCGTGTCTGCCCGGGCGGGCGCCGAAGGCGGCCGCGTCCCCGCCGACCGCAGGCCGTCGTGATCGCGCCCGCGCCCGCCTCGGCGCGGGCGCGATCACGACGGCCTGCGGTCGGGAGTGTTCCCACAGGAGCGGCGTTCTCCGCCCGTCGCGAGCACCCGTGGATCGGCTGCCCGCGCTCCCATGCCCGTCGGAGCGGGTGGGCCCGGGGCCGGACCTGTCGGTCCGCTCGTGGCGGCGTGCCCGCGGCAAGGGGCTGTCGCCGTGCCCCTGCTGCGGCCGGGGCACGGCTACGGGGAATCCACGAGCTCCCACCTGATCTCGCCGTCCTGCCGGTGTGCGGTGGGGGCCAGACCGGCGGCCGCGGCGACGGCGGCGGAAGCGTGGTGGTCCGGATGGACATGGGCCCGGATCGTGTGCACGCCGCGCCCGCGGAGCCAGGCGACCAGCCCGCACGCCGCTTCCTTGGCGATTCCCCGCCGTTGCCAGGGCGTCCCGGTCACCCAGGCGACCTCTGCCGCGTGCCCTCGCCCCGTCGCGGTGACCGTCGCCTGCACCGTCCCGGCCAGGCGGTCCTCCTCGCGGAGCCGGATCACCCAGTTCCACCACGTGGCGGACGGGTCGGGTGAGCCCGCCACCAGGCGTTCGTACCGCGCCCGCAGCGCCTGAGCGGAGTGCGGGGCGCCGCCGATGTAGGTGTGCAGCGCCGGATCGCCGAGCACCCCGGCCATCTCCTCCGCGTCCTCGACGGCGAGCGGCACGAGGCTCAGCCTCCGGGTCTCGACCATCTCGATGGTGCTCGCGTCCACGCTCTCTCCCGTCCCTGCGCTCCCGCCGCACGGCGCGGGCCGTCCGACAGTACCGGCCGCGCACCCCTCCCCGGTGTGAGCCGGCGGGCGGACGGTCCTCCGGGCCGTCGCGGTGGCCAGGTACCCGGAGGCGGCAGGAGCCGGGCGCGCTGTCCCGAGGTGCGGCGGACCCGGTCACCCTCCCGCGGCGCGGCGCGGTGCCAGGGGAGGGCCGTGTCGACCACCGGATGTCCGCCCGTCCGGACGGCGGCGGTGCGGGCGCGGGTCAGCCGCGGGCGCGCGCCGGGACGGGGCCTGTGGAGGCGGCGGTGACGCGCGGGCCGAAGGTCTCCTCCGAAGGGACGGAGACGACCGCGGCGGCGCGGGGGCGGCGTCCCCCGAGGCGGCACCCGACGCATGAGGTGTGGCCGGCCGCCGCCGAGGTGTCCCGGACGTGCCAGGGCTGTTCGGTCACGGGGCGCGGGCCGCTCGGCTTCCCCCAGCCGGCCAGATGCAGCGCCCAGGTGACCAGTACGGCGAGCACCATGAGCGCCGCGCCCGCGGCGAGGAGCCCTCCGGAGCCCGCGGCCAGCCCGGCCCCGGCGGCTCCGCAGCCCGCGACCGCGATGCCGGTCCCTGTCCAGCCGGCCACCGTGTGGCCCAGATCGTGGTCCCCGTGCATGCCCATGCGGCGCTCCTCGGTGGGTGGTGCGGTGCGATCCTGGTCCGGGCGCCCGCCGATCGGTGAGGGCAGGCGACTAGATTGCTTAGCTCGCGAGATAAGATACTTGGATACTAAGGGGATGGCGTGGGGCAGGGCAAGGCACGCCCGGCGGCGACGGCCGCGGAGGCGCAGTACGCGATGGACCGGATGATCGCGGTCGCCCAGTTCGGGCAGCAGGACATCGCGCGACGGCTCGGGATCAACGTCACCGACCTGACCTGCCTCGGCTTCCTGATCGAGGCCCAGGCGTCCGGAGAGGCCCTGGCGGCCGGCGGACTCGCCGAACGCGCCCGGCTGACCACAGGCGCGATGACAGGGGTTCTCAACCGTCTGGAGAAGGCCGGGTACGTGCGCAGGATTCCCGACCCGGGGGACCGTCGCCGGGTGACCGTGAAGATGGAGGAGTCCGCGCAGGAGCGGATCCTGGAGGTGTACGGCCCGTTCTATGCGCGTCTCGGGATGCTGTTCGCCGACTACGAACCGGCCGAGGTCGCCGTCCTGGCCGACTGGTTCGGGCGGGCGACGGAGCTGTTCCAGGAGTCCCTGGACGAGATCCGGGCGGCCGCCGTCGCCCCCCGGCGGAACCCGGGCGCCTGACGCCGGGACGGGCCCGGCGGGGAGGGACGGCACGCACCCGCGCGCCCGTCTGCGGCGCCCGCGGGCACGTGGGCCGTGTCCCCCCGTACGGCACGCAGCCTGGGGGAGCCCGGCTGCCACCGCACCGGTCACGGGTGCATCCGCGCCCCCTTGAGGACCTTGTCCACGGCGTTGCGCGGTCCGTGGACGGCCAGACCCACCAGATCGAGGCGGTCCCCGCCCACGGCCCGCACGGCTGCCCGGTTGTCCCGGTCGTTCCCCGTCCCGAAGAGGTCCGAGGTGAACACGGACGTCACCAGCGAGCGGGACAGCGCACGGCCGTGGGCGAGGGCCACCGTCTCCTTGCCGCCCTCGAAGACCAGCACGGGCTGGCGGAACATCGGCAGGTACGCCGTGCCGTCGGCGTCCTCGTACGGCGCGCCGATCACCTCGGGGACCGCCGTGCTCAGGCCGCTGACCAGGAAGGCGGTCACGTTCAGCCGCTGCCAGGACTCCAGGTCGTCACGGAGCAGGACGGCGATCTTCGTGTCGAAGCGGACGGGCGGGTCCTGGGCCGGGACGGCGGTCTGGTCCGTTGTCGTGGTTCTCATGCTGTGAGACTGCACGGTCCGCGCATCCGGGGTCTTGTACGTTCTTTGCGTGGCAGTCCGGCACGACGTCCGAGCGTGGCGCCCTTCGGTTCCGGGCGTACGGGAGGTCCTGCACGCCCACTTCACCGAGCACGCGTACCCCATGCACGTCCACGACGACTGGACGCTGCTCATCGTCGACGACGGCGCGGTCCGCTACGACCTGGACCACCACCGGCGCGGCACCCCGGGCGACACGGTCAGCCTGCTCCCGCCGCTGGTCCCGCACAACGGATCGCCCGCCACCGCGCAGGGATTCCGCAAGCGGGTGCTCTACCTCGACACGACCCGGCTGGACGAGACCCTCATCGGCCCCGCCGTCGACGGCCCCGACCTCACCGACCCCCTTCTGCGCACGCGCATCGGTCAGTTGCACTCCGCACTCGCCGTTCCGGGGGACGAACTCGAGGCGGAGAGCCGTCTCACCCTCATCGCCGAGCGGCTGCGCGCACACCTGTCGCCCGGGGCGGGCGTCCCCGGCTCCCCCGTCCGCGGCCGCGGCGTCGCCCAGGACCTGCGCGACCTCCTCGACGAGCGACTGTGCGAAGGCGCCTCCCTGGAGGAGCTCGGACGCCTGCTCCACGTCCACCCCGCCCATCTCGTGCGGTCCTTCAGCGCGGCGTTCGGCATCCCCCCGCACCGGTACGTCATGTCCCGGCGCGTCGATCTCGCCCGCCGCCGGCTCCTCGCGGGACAGCCGCCGGGCGAGGTGGCGGCCGCGCTCGGTTTCTACGACCAGCCCCATTTCACCCGGCACTTCAAACGGATCCTGGGCACCACTCCGGGCCGGTACGCCCGCACCGCGACCGGACGGGGCACCGGGAGCGTGCCGCCCGCCGCCGGCTGACGCGCGGACGGACGCTGCGACCGGCCGTGCGGCGTCCCCCCGGCCCCGCCGGCCGGTCCGGTCAGGTGGTGCGCGCACGCAGCCGGCGCAGCATGCGGGGGTCCTCGAAGCCCACCGTCCGGGCGGCGGAGTCGACCGTCGCGCCGTGGCTGATGAGATGTTCCGCGCGTTCGAGGCGGAGGGTCTGCTGATAGCGCAGCGGGGTGAGCCCGGTGGCGCGGCTGAAGAGACGGGTGAGGGTCCGTTCGCTCACACCGGCGTCCGAGGCCAGCACGGACAGGGGGAGCGGCCGGTCGAACCGGGCGTCGATCAGGTTCTGCGCCCGGTGGACGGTGTCGTCGAGGTGGGCGCGGTGGCGGAGCATCGCGCTGGCCTGCGGTTCATGGCCGTTGCGGCGGGCGTAGACGACCATCTCCCGGGCCACCTGCGCGGCGACGGCCGGGCCGTGCCGGGTCGCGACCAGGTGCAGGGCCAGGTCGATGCCGCTCGCGATGCCCGCCGAGGTGATCACGCGGTCGTCCGCGGTGAACAGGACGTCGGGGACGACGATCGCCCGCGGGTGGCGGCGGGCCAGCTCGTCCTGCACGTCGTGATGGGTGGTGCAGCGGCGGCCGTCGAGCAGCCCGGCCCGGCCGAGCGCCTCGGCTCCGGCGCAGACGCTGGCCACCGTGCCGCCCCGGGCGTGGTGGTCCCGGAGCACCCGCAGCGCGGCGGCCCCGATGACGGGGTCGCCGGCCGGGGCGGACGTCCGCCAGCCGGGCACCACGATCAGGTCGTCGGGGCCGAGCCGGGGCCAGTCGAGCCGGGCCACCAGCGGCAGCCCCTGGGCCGTGGGCACCTCGCGACGCTCGGCGACGTAGCCGAGCGTCCAGGGGTGCCCGAAGTCGGCCGCGGTGGAGAAGACCTGCGCGGGGCCCGCCAGGTCCAGCAGATGGACTCCGGGCACCAGGAAGAAGACGACGTGGCTCACGATCCGGTCATCATGCCGGACGGCCCGCCGCGGCCTCCAGCCCCTCGACCGTCGCGATGGTGGCGAAGCGACCGGCGAGGACGTACTCGGTGCGGCGGACGACCTCGGCGGCAGGCAGGGTGCGGGGGTCGGCGAGCAGGTCCTCCACGCTCTGCCCGGCGGGGGCGTCGCGGTGGGGGATGGGGTCGGTCGTGGTCGCGTCCACGACGAAGGTGACGCCGTAGCCGAGGTCGCTCGCGACCCGGGCGGTGGTCTCCACGCACTGCTCCGTGCGGATGCCGCAGACACTGAGCTCGCGGACGCCGTGCTGGGTGAGGAGTTGCTGCAGGTGGGTGGTGGTGAAGGCGTTGTGCGAGGTCTTGTGGAGCAGCGGCTCCCCGTCCGCCCGTTCCAGCTCCTCCATCAGCCGCACATGACCCGATGCCGGGTCGAACACACCGCCGCTGCCCGGCTCGGAGTGCAGCACCCACACCACCAGGTCCCCGGCACGTCGGGCGAGGCCGACCAGCCGGTTCACCCGGTCGGCGATCTTCGGGTCGAGAGTGGCTGCCCACAACGGGCGGGCACGGAAGGATTCCTGGACGTCGATGACGATCAGCGCTCGGCTCATGTGCTCCATCCTCGGCTGCCGCACGGTGCCCGACCAGGCCGCATCGGGTCCGGCAGCGGACCGATCCGGTCACCGGGGCAGGCCGCGGGCCGCTCCCGCCCGCGAGGGCGACCACGGCCGCGACGGTGCGGCGTCGGCGCCTCGCGTCCCCCGACTCCGGTGGGAGACTGGTGGTGTGACGGACATCCGACGGCAGACGGACCGGCGCCTGGAACGCACCATCCTGGAGCTGCTGGACCGGCGCGCCCCGTCCGCGACGATCTGCCCGTCCGACGCCGCGCGGGCCGCGTACGACGGGGACGACGACGGCTGGCGCGCGCTCATGGAGCCCGCGCGCCGCGCGGCACGGCGACTGGTCACGGCCGGCGAGGTGGAGATCACCCAGGGCGGCAGCCGCGTCGACCCGGCCACGGCACGCGGCCCGATCCGCATCCGCCGCACCCGCTGAACCACCCCCGGCCCCGCCCCCATCCGC
>NZ_RDBP01000012.1:3564786-3584537 GCF_008042045.1 Streptomyces sp. T39 | reverse complement strand
CGACCGCACCGGGGCGACCCGCGGCCGGGAGCCCTCCTCCGTCAACTTCCTGGCCTGGTGGGACGGCGACACCACCCGCGAACTCCTCGACGGCACCCGCATCGACAAGTACGGGACCGGCGACACGAGGCGGCCGGAGCGTTCGTGGTGAGCGCGCCGTTCAACCGGCAGCGCCGCCACGGCCGGCATCCCCGCCCCGCGCCCGGTCCTCGCAGGGTTCCGCCCGACCGGCGACGGCGGTGCCGCCGGAGAGCCTCCGGCGGCACCGCCGCGATCGAACCGGGCCTCGGGGCAGGTCAGTTCCGGCCGAGGAAGAAGCTCGGGTGCGGGGGCTGGTTGTAGGCGGTGTTCTGCCAGGCCAGGGCGGTGCGGTACATCCGGTCCTGGAGCAGGGTGGTGAAGCGGTGACCGGTCTCGATCGGGGTCGAGTAGATGCGCAGGGCGGTGTCGTCACCGGTCGGCCAGACGACCTCCTCGCGCCAGTCGCCGAGGATGTCGCCCGAGAGCGACGGGGTGGCCTTCGTGCCGTTGTTGGAGTGGACGCCGGAGGCCGTCAGCAGCCTGGTGTCGCCGCCGGTCCCGTACTTGTCGATGCGGGTGCCGTCGAGGAGTTCGCGGGTGGTGTCGCCGTCCCACCAGGCCAGGAAGTTGACGGAGGAGGGCTCCCGGCCGCGGGTCGCCCCGGTGCGGTCGCGGATCGAGGTGTCGGCCGCGGACCACATCTCCGCTCCGGCGTTCCCGGCCCAGATGTCGCCGGCGACCCCGCGGCCGTTGTCGCTGCCCGTGCCCGTCTTCCACCGGACGGCGCCGTTCGACGGGTCGATGTAGAGGGAGGAGGGCTGCGAGGTGGACTCCGAGACCTTGAAGTACTCCAGGCCCGGGTCGGCCGGGTCGAGGTCGGCGAGGTGCTGTGCGTCGCCGTGGCCCGTCCGGGTGGTCCACAGTCCGTGGCCGTTGTCGTCGACGGCCATCGCGCCGTAGACGATCTCGTCGCGGCCGTCGCCGTCCACGTCGCCGATGGACAGGCTGTGGCTGCCCTGGCCGTCGTAGCCCTTGCCGGCGTTGGTGGAGCTGTTGGTGTCGAACGTCCAGCGGCGGGTGAGGCGGCCGTCCTTGAAGTCCCAGGCGGCGATCACCGTGCGGGTGTAGTAGCCGCGGGCCATCACCAGCGAGGGGGTGCTGCCGTCGAGGTAGGCCGTGCCCGCGAGGAAGCGGTCGACGCGGTTGCCGTAGTTGTCACCCCAGTTGCTCACCGTGCCCCGACCGGGCACGTAGTCCACGGTCGACAGGGCCGCGCCGTCGGACCCGCGGAAGACGGTCAGGAATTCGGGCCCGCTCAGCACCCTCCCCTCGCTGTTGCGGTGGTCGGCGGACGAGCTGCCGATGACCGCGCCGACACCGTCACGGGTGCCGTCGGCGGTCTTCATGGCGACCTCGGCACGCCCGTCGCCGTCGTAGTCGTAGACCTGGAACTGCGTGTAGTGCGCGCCGGAGCGGATGTTGCGGCCCAGGTCGATGCGCCACAGCCGGGTGCCTTCGAGGGTGTAGCCGTCGACGACGGTGTTCCCGGTGACACCCGCCTGGGAGTTGTCCTTGGAGTTGGTGGGGTCCCACTTGAGGACGAAGTCCAGGTCGCCGTCCCCGTCGAGGTCGCCCACGGAGGCGTCGTTGGCCGCGTAGGTGTAGCCGGAGCCGCCGGCGGGCTTGGAGATCGGCACGTCGAGGTAGCCGGCCCGGAACTGCACGGCGTGGGCGGAGAAGTCCTGCTCCTGGCCGCCGACGACGGCCTTCACGCGGTAGTCGGCGTGCGCCGGGGCGTCCTTGTGGCGGAAGTTGGTCGAGCCGGTGATCGGGGTGTCGTTCACCTTGGCGGTGCCGCGGTACACGTTGAACGCCACGTCCGCGAGGTCGCCGGACAGCAGGCGCCAGCTCACCAGGTTGTCGGCCCCGTCGTGGACGCTGACGAGTCCGCGGTCCAGGTTCTCCGCCCGGACCACGGGCCCTTGGGCGGTGGCGGCGTACGCGCCGCCCGACCGGGGGGCGAGCGACGGCAGTGCGGCGGCCGCGGCGACGGCCAGGCCCGCGGCGAGCGCCGCGCGGTGCGGCCGTGGCATACGGGACGGGCGTCTGCGGCGCCCGCCGGTGGGGTTGCGCACGTGTCCTCCTGACATGGGGGGCGAGGCCGGTGGCCTCGTCTGCCTGTCAGTGGGCGCCGGCGACAGGGAGGTTGCCGCTTGTTTCCCCCGCGTCTCCCCGGTGTTGCGGTCCCGGGCCCGGGGCCTCTCCCCGTGCCCGTCGCGGCCCGGGGGCCGCGGGTAGAGTCCCGTCCCGGGGCCCGGTCCCGGACCCCGGCCAGGAGAGGTGGCTCGCATGGCAGCCAGCCCACGCCCGGAGCGGGCGTTCCCGGCGGCCAACGGTCTCGTCGGCGTCGGTGTCGTGGTGCTCGGGCCCGCGGGGCGGGTGCTGCTGGGCCTCGGCCACGACGGCCGCTGGGAACTGCCCGGCGGCAAGGTGGACGCGGGCGAGGACTTCGAACGGGCGGCGGTGCGTGAACTCGCCGAGGAGACCGGCCTGTCGGCCCGGCCGGCCGATGTGCGCGTCGGCGCCGTGCTGGTCGACGCGACGGGCGGCATCCCCCGGGTGACGGCGGCGGCACGCGTCGAGCGGACCACGGGCACGCCCTCGGTCAGGGAGGCCGACAAGATCGCCCGCTGGGAGTGGTTCCCGCCGGACGCCCTGCCCGCCGCCCTCTTCGCCCCCTCGGCGGCGGTCCTGGCGGCCTGGTTCCCGGGGAAGGCCGCGCAGGACGCCGCGTTCCGCCGGTACCCGGTGGGCGGGACGGCCGGGGCCTGACGCTCCGCTCCTGCCGCGGAGGCGGACGGGCAGCCGCACCGCGTCAGCCGCAGCCGCGCCCCGGCCGCTGACCCCGGCTCCCGCTCGGCCACCGCGTCGCGGACATGCGACGGCCCGGCCCGTCGGGATGGGGCTCCCGACGGGCCGGGCCGCGGTGTCTCGGTGGGGCCGTTCGTGCAGGGGGCGATCGTCCGCGGTGGGGCCGCGGGCGGTCGGGGTGTGACGGGCGTGTCCGCGGTGGGGCCGCGGGCGCGCGGGCCGGATCAGCCGAAGGTGACGTTCAGCCGGCCGTCGGAGGCGTAGGACCAGCGCAGCGCACCCGCGTAGGCGGAGCACTTGGAGCCGTTGGTGCCGGTCCAGAACTGGTTGGAGCTGTCGGCGTTCCCCACGGTCTTGTCGTTGGAGCCGTCACCGCTGCGGCACGAGACGTTGTTGCGGAAGACGGACGAGCCGCTGTCGAACGAGAAGTTGCGCTCGGTGTTGTCGATGCTGATGTTGTCGGAGATCGTCATGCTGCCCGGGTTCCTGTTGTAGGTGAACCCGTGCTTGCCGTTGTCATAGGCGATGTTGCGCCGGATGACGTGGTTGACGCCGATGTCCTCGCCGCCGAGCTTGTAGCCGTTGCGGTCACCGCTGGAGTTCTGGGTGCCGTCGGAGAGGGTGCCGTTCTCGAAGGCGAGGGAGTCCTCGATGGTGACGGCGCCGATGGGGCCGGTGTCCGTCTTGGTGTAGAGGTCCCACCCGTCGTCGATGTTGTTGTGGGCGACGGCGTAGCGGAAGACGTTGCCGGGGCCGGAGGTGAGCTTGGCGGCGAAGCCGTCGGCGTCCTCGCCGTCGGAGTCGGCGTTGTCGTGCGACTCCGCGCTCAGGATCAGGTTGTTCGAGGGCCACTGGTCCTTCGGCGTGCTGGAGAGCATCCGCGAGAGCTGGAGCCCGGTGTCACGGTTGTAGCGGGTCACCGTGCGCTCGAAGACGTTGTTGCTGCCGCCGACGAAGATGCCGTTGTCACCGGCACGTTCGACGACGATGCCCTTGACGTGCCAGTACGAGCCGTTGACCGCGAGGCCGCGGTTGGCCGGGTCCTCCGTCTGGCCGGAGAAGTTCAGCACCGGGGTCTCCCCCGGGTAGGCGGACAGCTCGGTGCGGTCGGCCGCGGTGCCGTTGTTGCCCTGGGGGATGGTGACCGTCTGGCTGTAGCGGTAGGTGCCGCCGCGCAGATGGATCGTCCCGCCGGGGGTGATGCGGCTGATCGCCGAGGTGAGCGTGGTCGGGTCGGACAGCGTCCCCGCCGCGCCGTCGGTGCCGCCCGGGGCGACGTACAGCGCGTCGGCGGTCGGCGGCGGGGTGGTCGTGCCGCCGCTCGTCTCGGCCTCCAGGTAGTCGATGTTGGCAAGACCGGCCGAGGTGGTCGGGTTGAGGCGGACGGTGTTGCTCCCTGCCGACACCGGCACGGTGAGCGTCCTGGTGGCCCAGGTGTTCCAGGCGCCGGTGCCCTCGAAGGACAGCGTCGCGGCGGTGGTGCCGTTGACCACGACGGCGGCGGGGCGCGCGGTCGTGGTCCCGTTGGCGAAACGCACGGTCAGGGTGGCGGTGCCGGCGGCCGGTGCGTTCACCGTGAACTGCACGTGGGCGCCCACCGCGTTGGTGGCGTTGCAGAATCCGCTGCCGGAGTAGCCGGCCCACTCGTTTTCGACGGCGCCGGTGCAGATCGCCGGGGATGTCTCGGCCTCGTAGCGTGCCGTGGCGGCCTGGGCCGGGCTGACGGACACCACGGCTAGAGCACCTGCCAGCAGGCCGGTGCACGCGAGGGCGGCTCTCATGTGCATGGTTCGTCTCCATGTCGGTCGGCTCGGGCGGCCCGACGGGCCGCTGACGGGGGGCGAGCACGGTGTGGGGCTGTGGTGCGTACGGTCCGGACGCGGCGGTGCGCGTGTGTCCGGCGGGGTGAACGGGTGGGGCGCCCGTCACGCCCCGCCGTGGACCGTGTGAACAGCGCCGGGTAAGCGCTTTCATCGGAACCTAGGGCCCTCCCGCCGGACCGTCAATGACTTGTACATGATTTCAATTCACGGACATGAACTTGCTGACGCCGTTTCGGACATCCGGCGCAGGGCGGTCAGGCAGCCGGAAGCGGCCCCTGCGGAAGGCCGTCGAGACGGCCCGCGACCGCGGCGGCGATGCGGTCCAGGACCTCCGCCACGGGAGCCGGCGCGGTGCTCCCGCCGTCGCGGAGGCGGACCGCGACGACCCCGTCCGCCGCCTCCCGCGCACCGACGACCATCCGGTAGGGCACGAGGCGCGCCGCCCGGATGCGCGCGCCGAGGGTCCCCGCCTCCGGACCGGCGACCTCTGCGCGCAGCCCCGGTTCCCGGCAGCGGGCCACCAGCTCCTGCGCGTAGGGCAGGTGGGCGTCCGACACCGGCAGCACCGCGAGCTGCACCGGCGCCAGCCAGGCCGGGAACGCTCCCCCGTGACGTTCGACGAGATGCGCGACCGCCCGCTCCACACTGCCGATGATGCTGCGGTGGATCATCACGGGCCGGTGCTTCGCGCCGTCCGGTCCGGTGTAGTGCAGGCCGAAGCGTGCGGGCTGGTGGAAGTCGATCTGCACGGTGGACAGGGTGGACTCACGTCCCGCGTGGTCGGCGACCTGGACGTCGATCTTCGGACCGTAGAACGCCGCCTCGCCCTCCGCCGCCTCGTACGGCAGTCCCGCACGGTCGAGCACCTCGGTGAGCAGCGCGGTGGCACGGCTCCACATCCGGGGTGCGGCGACGTACTTGCCACCCGGTCCGGGCAGGGAGAGCCGGTAGCGGGCCGGGCCGATGCCGAGGGCCGCGTAGGCGTCCCGGATCAGGCCGAGAGCGGCGGCCGCCTCGCCGGCGACCTGGTCGAGGGTGCAGAAGACATGGGCGTCGTTGAGCTGGATCGCCCGGACCCGGGTCAGCCCGCCGAGGACGCCGGACAGCTCGGCGCGGTACATGCCGCCCAGTTCGGCCATCCGCAGGGGCAGTTCGCGGTAGCTGTGGGGGCGGGAGCGGTAGACGAGGGCGTGGTGCGGGCACAGGCTGGGCCGCAGGACGACCTGCTCGCCCCCGAGGTCCATGGGCGGGAACATGTCGTCGCTGTAGTGGTCCCAGTGCCCGGAGATCTCGTACAGCTCCCGTTTCCCCAGCACCGGCGAGTACACGTGCCGGTAGCCGGCCCGCCGTTCCGCGTCGCGGATGTACTCCTCCAGGGCGTGGCGCACGACGGCGCCGTCCGGCAGCCAGTACGGCAGCCCCGCCCCCATCAGCGGGTCGGTGTCGAACAGGTCCAGCTCCCGCCCGAGCCTGCGGTGGTCGTGCACGGGGCGCCCCCCGGCGGGGTCTTCGGGCCCGGGCCTTCCGGCGAGGTCCTGCGGGGCGCGGGCGGGACGGGCTGCGTTCACGGGTCGCTCCTCGTGGTCGTGGGACGAGCGACCGCAGCACGAAGCCCCGGGGCACTCGCCCCGGGGCTTCGGATCAGGCATCGATCAGCGCGCCGGGACACTCCTCGGCGTCGTCGTCATCACAGCGCGCTTCATGCGCCGGAGGCTAGCAGCGGGTGGTGCGGGGCACGCAAGGGGATTTCGGCGGTGAGCCGCCGGGAGGGCGGAGGACGATCCGCGTAGGCCGGCAGGGTCCGCGGCGCACGGAGCAGAGTGCCGCGGCGCACGGAGCAGGGTCCGCGGCCGTCCCACATGGTGATACGGAGTGACTGCACCATGAGATGTCTGAGATCGTGACGAAACCCGTGCCCCATGCACGGATCTCGTACAGGGAGGCTCCGCCGGCGTACGGGCCGCCGCGCCCGCCCGCCGCGGCCGGTCTCCGCACCGCGTGAACGAACGTGAAAGACCGAGACATGCCCGCACCGTCCACCGGCCCGGCACCCGCACCCGCACCCGCACCCGCACCCGCACCCGTCAACTCGCGGTCACGGGTACTCGTCGCGAGCCTCATCGGCACGACGATCGAGTTCTACGACTTCTACATCTACGCGACCGCCGCCGTCCTGGTGTTCCCCACGCTCTTCTTCCCGAGCAGCGACCCGACCACGGCGCTGCTCTCCTCCTTCGCCGTCTTCGGGGCGGCGATGGTCGCCCGGCCGATCGGCGCCGTCGTCTTCGGGCACCTCGGCGACCGGATAGGGCGCAAGGCCACGCTGGTCGCCTCGCTGCTGACCATGGGCGTCGCGACCTTCCTCATCGGCGTCCTGCCGACGTACGAGCAGGCGGGCTGGATCGCCACGGCGCTGCTGGTGCTGATGCGGCTGGCCCAGGGCTTCGCGATCGGCGGCGAGTGGAGCGGCGCGGCCCTGGTCGCCACCGAGAACGCACCGAGCGGCAAGCGCGCGCTCTACGGCACGTTCCCGCAACTGGGCGCCCCGCTGGGCTTCATCATCGGCAACGGCCTCTTCCTCGCCATCGGCGCCCTGCTGCCCTCCACCGCCGGCGCCGACCCGTCGCAGCCCTCCGAGGCGTTCCTGGAGTGGGGCTGGCGGGTGCCGTTCCTGTTCTCCGCGGTGATGGTCGCGATCGGCCTGTGGGTGCGGATGCGCCTCGTCGAGTCGACCGTCTTCTCCCGGACCCGCGACGCCGGGCTGGTGCGCAAGCTGCCGCTGGTCACCGCTTTCCGCAGTCACGGGAAGCAGTTGGTCCTCGGCACGTTCTTCATGCTGGCGACCTATGTGCTCTTCTACCTGATGACCACGTTCTCGCTGAGCTACGGCCGCACAGCGAAGGACGCGGCGGTGCCCGGACTCGGGTACGGCTACACCACGTTCGTCCTGATGATGATCTTCGGCGTGCTGTTCTTCGCCGCGTTCACCCTGATCTCCGGCCCCCTCGCCGACCGGTACGGCCGCCGCGCCACCCTGATCTGCGTCACCGCGGGCATCGTGGTCTTCGGGCTGCTGTGGGTGCCCCTGACCGGCATGGGCACGCTGGGCGTGGTCCTGTGGCTGGTGCTCGGCTTCACGCTGATGGGCATGACCTTCGGCCCGATGGGCGCCCTGCTGCCGGAGCTGTTCCCGACGAGCGTGCGCTACACCGGGTCGGGCATCTCCTACAACGTCAGCTCCATCCTCGGCGCGGCCGTCGCCCCGTTCGTCGCGGTGGCGCTGTGGGAGGCCGGTGACGGCTCGCCGTGGCTGGTCGGCGTCTACCTCTCCGTGATGGCGCTGCTGACCCTGGTCGCGCTGCTGCTCGGCAAGGAGACGAAGGGGGTCGCCCTCGACGAGGGCGAAGCCGCCGCGGCCGGGGAGGAGGCGGGCACGGAGGCCGCGCCGCCCGTGGAGGCGGCCCGCTGACCCTCCCGCGCGCCACCGCGGGACCGGCCGCACCCGGGTGAGGGGTCACGGGGACGGCAGCCGCCGCCTCCCCCGGCCTCAGGCACCCCGGAGGCCGCACGCCCTGCGCGTGCGGCCTCCTCGCCTGCCGCGGAGATCGGCCGGTCGGACGGGCCCACGACCCGGCGGCCGGGCCGTCCCGGTTCCGGCGCGGCGAGAGGAAGCGGTCGGCCTTCGAGCCAACGGACGAAGGCGGCGGCCGGGCCGGGCGAATGCCGCGCGGGGGCTCATCCGTAGACGGCCGACGCCCCCAGTTCTTCCTCGATCCGGACGAGACGGTTGTACTTGGCCGTGCGGTCCGACCGTGACAGGGACCCGGTCTTGATCTGTCCGCAGCCCGTCGCCACGGCCAGGTCGGCGATCGTCGTGTCCTCCGTCTCCCCCGAGCGGTGGGAGATGACCGCCGCCCACCCCGCCCGCCGGGCGGCGGCGACCGTCCCGAGCGCCTCGGTCAGCGTCCCGATCTGGTTGACCTTGACCAGAACCGCGTTCCCCACCCCCGTGCGGATGCCCTCCCGCACCAGTGCCTCGTCGGTGCAGAACACGTCGTCGCCGGTCAACTGGCACCTGTCCCCGACACGCGCCGTCAGCTCACGCCAGCCGTCGAGGTCGTCCTCGGCCATCGGGTCCTCCACCGAGACGATCGGGTAGGCGTCGATCAGCGCGGCGAGGTGGTCGACCTGCTCGGCGGTCGTGCGCCGGACGCCCTCCCCCTCGTACACGTAGACACCGTCCCGGTGGAACTCCGAGGACGCCGGGTCCATGACGAGGCCGATGTCCGCTCCGGGCCGGTAGCCGGCCCGCTCGATCGCCGCCATGACGAAGTCGAGCGCCTCCTCCGCCGTGCGCAGAGCCGGTGCGAAGCCGCCCTCGTCGCCGACCCCGGTGGAGTGGCCCGCGGCCAGCAGGTCGCGGCGGAGCGTGTGGAAGATCTCGGAGCCCATCCGGACGGCCTCCGCGAAGGACGCCGCACCCACCGGCGCGATCATGAACTCCTGGAAGTCCAGCGGATTGTCGGCGTGCGCGCCGCCGTTGACGATGTTCATCATCGGCACCGGCAGCACACGGGCGTCGGCCCCGCCGAGGTAGCGGTACAGCGGCTGCCGGTGCGAGGCGGCGGCGGCCTTCGCGGCGGCCAGGGAGACCCCGAGCAGGGCGTTGGCGCCGAGCCGGGCCCTGGTGGGCGTGCCGTCGAGCGCGACGAGGGCGGCGTCGAGGCCGGCCTGGTCGTCGGCGTCCCGCCCGGTGACGGCGTCCGCGATCTCGCCCTTCACATGGGCCACGGCCCGGTCGACGCCCTTGCCGTGCCAGCGCCGGGGGTCGCCGTCGCGCAGCTCCACCGCTTCACGGGCGCCGGTGGAGGCGCCGGAGGGGACGGCCGCGCGGCCCAGGGATCCGTCGGCGAGGACGACGTCGACCTCGACGGTGGGGTTGCCACGACTGTCGAGGACGGTGCGGGCGGTGACGCTGCGGACCACCGTCGGCGCGGCTGAGGATGCGGGCATGGGAGTTCCTTCCCGTTGTCGCCTGCCGGGCCCGGCTGCGACGACGCTGGCGCTCGGCCCGACACCGCGAAACTGTACAGCATTGCTGTTCAGTTCAGCTGTTCAGTTCAGCTGCACAGCTCGGCTGTACAGTTTCGCTGGGTACGGGCGCTTCCGCGGTAGAGTGCCCTGTGCCCACCTCGCAAGCCGCCACCGTCGCCGCCGAGCTGCGCACCGCGATGGGCAAGCTCACCCGGCGCGTGAAGCACGAGGACCGGATCCCCCACGGCCAGGTCGCCGTGCTCGGCGTCCTGGACCGCGACGGCGCCATGACGACCAGTGATCTCGCGACCGACCAGCGCGTACGCCCGCAGTCGATGGCCCGTGCGGTCGGACTCCTCCTGGAGCAGGGCCTGGTCACCCGCAGCGCCCACCCCACGGACGGCCGCAAGTCGCTGATCGACCTGTCGGACGCCGGCCGTGCCGCGCTGGAAGCCGAGCGGGGCCGCAGAGCGGGATGGCTGACCCTGGCCATCGAGGCCGAACTGACCGCGGAGGAGCGGGAGCTGCTCGCACGCAGCGCGTCCCTGATGGAGCGGCTCGCCGCGCACTGAGGGCGCCGACGGCCGCACGGACGCCGGGCGTGACCTCTCGGGGGGCGACGCACGGATCGCCGGCGGCCGCCCGCCGCGGCGCATGGGCGGACGGTGCCGCCGAAACGCAGAAGACCCCACGTCATGTGGGGTCTCGAGCTGGTGTCCGAGGGGGGACTTGAACCCCCACGCCCGATAAAGGGCACTAGCACCTCAAGCTAGCGCGTCTGCCATTCCGCCACCCGGACCAGGTGGTCGGCCCCGGTCTCCCGCGGCGACATGGACAACAATACCAGGGGAATCAGGTGCCTCTCACCCGCATATTGCGTGGTCAGGGCAGTGGCGCGAGAGGATGCGGGGGCGTCGCAGCGTGTATCCGCACGGTTGCTCCGCGCAGTGGCTACCGTCGGCGGGTGAGCCAACGCACCCACCGGCGGCCCCGCCCGCTGTCCCCGCTCCGTGAGCACCTGCGCGACACCTTCTGGTTCGCCCCCACCCTCGCGCTGGTCCTGGTCTGCGTGGTGTGGGTCGCGGCGGACACCCTGGACACCGCGCTGCTGGAGACGCTCCAGCGGGACGAGGACTACGAGACGGTCCGGACGCTCATCTCCTGGGCCGAGGACGCCAAGACGATCGTGACGACGATCGCGTCCGCGATGATGACCTTCATCGGTGTCGTGTTCAGCATCTCGCTCGTCGCGGTGCAGATGGCGGCGGGCAACTTCAGCCCGCGCGTCGTGCGGATCTTCATCCGCAGCCGGATCAGCAAGCTCACGTTCGCGGTGTTCCTCGCGACGTTCCTGCTGTCCCTGCTGGTCCTGTCGTCGTACGACAGCGAGAGCGATCCGGCGAAGGTCGTCTCGGTGCCGCTGGTGCAGAGCGCGACGACCCTGCTGATGCTGCTGCTCAGCCTGCTGCTGTTCATCGCCTACGTGACGCAGACGCTTCAGCTGATGAAGGTGGGCCCGGTCGTCGACCATGTGACCCGGGAGGCGTTCCGGCTGCTGGGAAAGATGCGGGCGACCGTGCCGAGCGACGCGCCGCTGCCTCCGGAGGTCGCGCGGATCGCGCACGTGGGGCGGTCGGGCACCCTGCGGGACGTGCACGTCTCGCGGCTGGTGCGGATCGCGCGCCGCCGCGGGGTGGTGCTGCGGCTGGTGCCGAGGATCGGGGACTTCGTGGTGCCGGGCACGCCGCTGATCGCCGTGCACGGAGGGCACGCCGGCCTTCCGTGGAGCCGGCTGGTGCGGTCGGCGGTGTCCGTCGGCGTGGAGCGCACCTTCCACCAGGATCTGGGGTTCGGGCTGCGGCAGTTGTCGGACATCGCGCTGCGGGCCCTGTCGCCCGCGGTGAACGACCCGACGACGGCGGTGCAGGCCATCGACCGGATCGTGCAGTTCCTTGCGGCGATCGCACCGATGCCGCTGGGTGCGGTGGCCCATCGCGACCGCAGGGAGACGGTGCGGCTGGTGCAGGAGGGGCCCGGGTGGGGGGATCTCGTCGATCTCGGCTTCACGGAGATCCGGGGCTGCGCGGTCGGCAACCCGCAGGTGTCGCGCCGCCTCGCCGCGGGCTTCGACGATCTGCTGCGGATCGCCCCCGAGTCGCGGCGCGCTCCCCTGGAGCGGCAGCGTGCGCTGCTGGTGCTGGCCGTGGAGAGGTCGGTGCCGGAGGCGGCCGAGCGGGTGTTCGCGCTGACACCCGACCGCCAGGGCATCGGCTGACGCGGCGAGTCGGACCGGAGGGCCGGGGAGCGGGCCCGCGAACGTGCGGGCCGAGCAGGCAGGGGGCGGGAGCACTCCGCCGCGCATCGGCCGCCGCTGCCGGACCGCCGCGGACCACGGGGCCGCGACGGTGCGGCCCCGGGCGGCCGGCCCGGTGCCGGCCGCGCATGCGCGGGCGGGTGCGGGCCACAGGCGGCCTGGTGCCGCAACGGACCACGGGGGCCGCGGGCGGCCGGAGATCCGGCTGCCCGCGGCCCCCCGGCCGTTCCCCGCCCTCCCCGCTACGACAACTGCCCGTCGTAGTCGGGGAGCTTGTACGCCTTCTCGGCGTGGCCGCCGACGATGTCGGTGGTGTTGTTGCCGATGTTGGCGATGATCGTGTAGCCCTTGGCCTCGATCTCGGCGCGCTTCTCCGTCTTGTAGGCGCTGACCTCCTCGAACAGGTCCGGCAGGTCGCGTACGTACAGGCCGTCGACCGGGTAGCCGGACTTCTTCAGGTTCCAGTCCGTGAGGGAGTGGATGATGCCCGGCCGGGCCGTGACGAAGAAGACGGCGACACCGCGGGAGTCGGCGTAGCGGGCCAGGTCGCGCACCTGGCCGACGGCCGGGGTGGGGAGCTTCCAGAACGGGTGGAAGTGGGTCTCCAGCGAGGTGTTGTCGATGTCGAGGACGATCGCCTGCTTCTCGCCGCCCGCGTCGGCGGAGCGGGCCTCGATGTGGGCCCGGGCCCCGGCGAGGGCGGCGGTGACGTCGCGCTGCCAGGTGCCGTAGTCGACACTCGCCGTGCCGGCGGCGGCGGTGACGCTCGCGGTGGTCCGGTCGGGTGCCGCTTCGAGGGCGGTGGCCTGGGCGACCGGGCCGGTGGCGAGGGCGAGGCCGGCCGCGAGGGTGAGGGCGGCGCGGGTGGTCGTGGCGCGTGCATGCATGGGGGGTCTCCTGGGTGTGGAACCAGCTCAGGGCCCGTTCGCCGTGGTCTCCGGCGAACGAGTTGACATGCTCGCGCCCCATCATGGACGGAAGACGACGTTCTTACTACCGGTCGGTAGCGACTTCTCCGAACAGATCCCGACAGGGCGGCCCCGCCCGCGGGTCGCGCCTGCGGGCGGGGCCGGTCCGTCAGCCGCGGGAGCGCAGGGCGGCCAGGTTGTCGTAGCTCGCCCGGGCCACCTCGAGGGACTGCCCCGGGACCGTGGCGCTGGGCGCGCCGTCGTGCTCGATCATCGGGTTGTGGTATTTCTTCGCACCCACCCGCCGGAAGAAGGTCCGGTAGTCGATGTCGCCCTCGCCGAAGGTCACCATGTCGTAGCCCTGGCCGTTCTGGGTGTTGACGGTGCCGTCCTTGGCGTGGAACAGCGGATAGCGGTGGTTGTGGCGGGCGACCAGGCCCGCCGGGTCGAACACCTGCTCCACCTGCGACCCGTCGTGGGCGGTGTACGAGCGGAACTTGTACTGGGCCACGTGCGCCCAGTAGACGTCCATCTCCAGCCAGACCAGGCGCGGGTCCGTCCGCTTCAGGAAGTACTCCAGCTTGCGGATGCCGGAGCTGCGCGTCGGGCGGCCCTGGTCGTCGAGCGGTCCGCCGTCCAGCAGGAAGCCGTACGCGGCGTCGTGGTTGTGGGTGTAGAGCTTGATCCCCTCCCGGCGGGCGACGGCGCCGAGCGCGTTCCATTTGTCGGCGGCCACGTCCCAGTCGGCGCGGTAGGAGCTTCCGGTGGGGTCTCCGCCGGTCCCCATGTGGTCCATGCCGAGGATGTTGGCGATCTCCAGATGGCGCTTGAAGGTGTCGAGGTCGGGCGTGGTGAGCGGCCAGGAGCCGGGGATGAAGCCGTGGTTGCCCTGGGCGCGCAGGCCGTAGTCGTCCAGCCAGGAGCGGAGCAGTCTCGCGCCCTGCACCGTCTCCAGGTCCGCGCCGCCGGGGGCGTTGGCGTGCTGGCGGTAGCCGGCGAACTCCACCTGCCGGTAGCCGTACCGGGACAGCTGGCGGAACACCTCGCGGAAGCCGGACGGCAGGTCGGTGGCGAGCGGGTCGCGTCCCGTGGCGTCGCGGACGGTGTAGAGGATGATGCCGCGCTTGTGGGACGGGACCAGGGCGGAGCCGCGGCCCGGGCCGTGGCCGGGGCGCGGCCCGCCGTGGGCCACGGCGGGCGCGGCGCCGAAGACCGGCGCCGCCACGGCGGCGCCCGCGACGGCGGTGCAGGTGCTGAGGAAGCGGCGGCGGCTGACGCCTAGGGTGCGGCGCAGGGACTCACCGGTGGCGGATTCGTCGTTGAACGCGGTCACGTGTTCTCTCTCTCGTGTCGGACGTGTCGGACGTGCGGGGCGCGGGTCGTACGGACGGGGCCCGTGACGTACGGGGGCGAAAGCGGGACAGAGCGGAGGCGAGGCGTAAGCAGGGCGGCAAGGAGGCAGGACGGGGGACGGGGGCCGCTCGTCCTGTGCTCCACCCCCCACGCCGTGAACGGCCGCCTGGCGGCCACCGAGGTGAAGTCCCTGCTGCTGCGGCTGGCCGGTTCGAGACCGGCCAGCCGCAGCAGCAGGGACTTCACCTCGGTGGCCGCCAGGCGGCCGTTCACGGCGTGGGGGGTGGAGCACAGGACGAGCGGTCCCTCCTCGTCGCTCGCCGGGAGGCGGCCGTGGCTGCCGCGGACGGGCGAGGGGTCCAGCGGCACCACGGCCATCCGGTAGCGCATGCCGAGCTTCTTGCGGGCGACGGCAGCGGCGGCCTTCACCCGCACATAGGGGTCCTCGGGGTCCATGAAGAGCTCGACCGGGTCGTAGCCGGGCTTGCGGTGGATCTCGACGAGCTGGGCGAAGTCGGGCGCCCGGGCGTCGTCGAGCCAGTAGTAGTACGTGAACCAGGCGTCCGGCTCGGCCACGGCGACCAGTTCGCCCGAGCGCGGGTGGTCGAGGCCGTTCGCCTTCTTGCCCTCGTCGTCCAGCAGCTGGTCGACGCCCGGCAGCCCGGCCAGCACCTCGCGGGTGGCCTCCAGGTCCTCGGGCCTGCGCACGTAGACGTGGGCGAGCTGGTGGTCGGCCACCGCGAACGCGCGCGAGGCCATCGGGTCGAGGTACTCCATGCCGTCCTGGGTGTGCACCTCCAGGAGCCCGGCGCGCCGCAGGGCCCGGTTGATGTCCACCGGCCGGCTCACCTGCGTGATGCCGTACTCGGAGAGGGCGACGACCGTGCGCCCTTCGCGGCGGGCGTCCTCCAGGAGCGGTCCGATGACGGTGTCGAGTTCGGCGGCGGCACGGTGGGAGCGCGGGTCGTCGGGGCCGTAGCGCTGGAGGTCGTAGTCGAGGTGGGGCAGGTAGGACAGGGTCAGGTCGGGGTGCCGGGTGCGCATGACGTGCCGGGTGGCGTCCGCTATCCACCGGCTGGAGACGATGCCGGCTCCCGGGCCCCAGAAGTGGAACAGGGGGAACGTGCCGAACTTCTCCGTGAGTTCGTCGTGGAGGGCCGGCGGGCGGGTGTAGCAGTCGGGTTCCTTGCGGCCGTCGGCGTAGTAGACCGGGCGGGGGGTGACCGTGAAGTCGGTGTCGGCGCCCATCGCGTACCACCAGCAGATGTTGGCGACGGTGTAGCCGGGGTGGGCTCGCCGGGCCGCGTCCCAGATCCTGTCACCGGCGACCAGTCCGTTGTGCTGGCGCCACAGCAGGACGTCGCCGAGTTCGCGGAAGTACCACCCGTTGGCCACGATGCCGTGCTCGGCGGGGAGGGTGCCGGTGAGGAAGGTGGACTGGGCCGCGCAGGTGACGGCGGGCAGCACGGTCGTCAGCGGGGCCCGGGAGCCGGCGGCGGCAAGGGCCTTGAGGTGGGGCATGTGATCGAGGAGCCGGGGGGTGAGGCCGACGACGTCCAGGACCAGCAAGGGGGTGGGGCGCGTGTCGCTCATGGCAGTTCCTTGAGGCCGAGGTCGGTCAGCAGGTCGCGGGCCAGGGTGAGTTCGGCGGCGATGCCGTCGGCGAGCTGGATGCGGTTGCGGGGGCGCAGGTCGGGCGGGAGCGCCTGCCAGGTGTAGGTCTCGACCTCCAGGTGGCGGGTGCGGGGCTCCGGCCCGCCGACGAGCAGCGCCAGGGTGTCCTTCAGGACCGGCAGGGTGGACGTCAGCGGCGGGGTGGGCCGGAGCCCCGCACCCGGCCGACGGCGCTCGCCGCGCTCGCCGCCGCGGGCGTCACCGTCCCCAAGGCGCAGCTGTCCGCCGCCCTGCACGCCGAGCACCCGCACCTCCCCGAGGTCCGCGACGCCCTGGCGGCCTTCGCCGAACCGCGCTTCCTCCACCAGACCCGCACCAGCACCGCCGYCGGGCTGCGCGGCACCGACGACCTCGACGAGGCGGTCGCGGGCGGGGCGCTCCCCGACGGGAGCCCCTGGCGCTCCCACTTCCACGTCCCCCTGCACGCCCCGCCCGCGACCGCCTCGTCGAGGTCGTCGGTGCCGCGCAGCCCGGCGGCGGTGCTGGTGCGGGTCTGGTGGAGGAAGCGCGGTTCGGCGAAGGCCGCCAGGGCGTCGCGGACCTCGGGGAGGTGCGGGTGCTCGGCGTGCAGGGCGGCGGACAGCTGCGCCTTGGGGACGGTGACGCCCGCGGCGGCGAGCGCGGCGAGCGCCGTCGGCGGGTCCTCGAAGGAGGTGGCCAGATGGCAGGTGTCGACGCAGACGCCGATGCGGTGCGGGGCGCCGACGGCGGTGAGCGGGGCGATGGCGTCGGCCGTGGTCTCCACGGTGCAGCCCGGCTCGGGTTCCAGGGCGATCCTGATGGATCTGCCGGTCAGCTCCTGGAGCGCGTCGAGCCGTTCGGCGAGGGTGACAAGGGCGGCGCGTGCGGTCTCGGCCCGGTCGGGGCCGAACCCCGTGCGCCAGGCGAGCGGGAGGGTGGAGACGCTGCCCTCGGTGACGTCGTCGGGCAGCAGGGCGGCGAGCAGCCGGGCGAGGTCGGTGGTGTGGGCGAGGCGTTCGGGGTCGGTCCAGTCGGGCCGGTAGACGCGGTACTTGACCTCCTCGGCGCCGAAGCCCTCGTAGGGGAAGCCGTTGAGGGTGACGACCTCCAGCCCTCTGCGGTCCAGCTCCGCGCGCAGGGCGCGCAGCGCGGCCGGGTCGTCGATCAGGGCGCGGGCGGCGTCCCTGGCGAGCCACAGTCCGATGCCGAGCCGGTCGCGGCCGAGGCGCCTGCGGACCGGTTCGCAGTTCTCGCGCAGCTGGGCGAGGACGCCGTCGAGGGTCTCGGCGGGGTGGACGTTGGTGCAGTAGGAGAGGTGGACGACGGACCCGTCGGGGTGGCGGAAGCGCATCCGTGGGCCCTCATTCCCCGCCGCGGAGGATGGAGTTTCCCTCGTGGAGGCCGCCCTGTGGGGGCGGGACGTCGAGCTGGAGGCGGCCGCTGAGGCCGTAGAAGGCGACGGGGTTGCGCCACAGGACCTTGTCGACGTCGTCCTCGTCGAAACCGGCCGCGAGCATCGCGTCGGCGACCTTGCGGGTCTTGAGCGGGTCGCTCCTGCCCCAGTCCGCGGCGGAGTTGACCAGGATCCGGTCCGTCCCGTAGGTCTTCAGCACGGCGACCATCCGGTCCTCGTCCATCTTGGTGTCGGGGTAGATGGAGAACCCGAGCCAGCAGCCGCTGTCGACGGCGTGCTTCACCGTCGTCTCGTTGAGGTGGTCGACCAGGACGCGTTCGGCGGACAGATCCGAGTCGCGCACCGCGTCGAGCGTGCGGTGCAGGCCGGCCAGCTTGTCGCGGTGCGGGGTGTGGACGAGGGCGGGCAGCCCGTGGTCGGCGGCGAGCTGGAGCTGCGCGGCCAGCGCGGTGTCCTCGGCGGGGGTCATGGAGTCGTAGCCGATCTCGCCGACCGCGACGACGGAGTCCTTGACCAGGTAGCGGGGCAGCGCGTCGAGCACGGGGGTGCAGCGGGGGTCGTTCGCCTCCTTGGGGTTCAGCGCGATCGTGCAGTGGTGGGCGATGCCGTACTGGGCCGCGCGGAACGGCTCCCAGCCGAGGAGCGCGTCGAAGTAGTCGAAGAAGCTGGCCGGGGAGGTGCGCGGCTGCCCCAGCCAGAAAGCGGGCTCCACGAGGGCGCGCACACCGGCCGCGTACATGGCCTGGTAGTCGTCGGTGGTGCGGGAGGTCATGTGGATGTGGGGGTCGAAGATGCGCATCAGGACTCCTCGGACCGCGGGGGCGTCGTGGTGGCCAGGGCGAGCACCCGGTCCAGGTCGTGGGGGATGTGACGGCCTGCGGCCGCGCGTTCGGCTGCGTAGTCGGTGAGCATGCGGGCCAGTTCGCCGTCGCCGTTGGCGCGCCGCTCCAGTGCGGCGACGGCGTCCACGGGCACCTCGGTGAACAGGCACTTGAGGACGGCGTGCCGCCACGCGTGCCGGTCGAGGTGGAGGGCCGCGTACGGGCCGACGGCGGCGGCGACGAGCCGGGTGTCGTTGGTGCGCAGCGCGTCGTCGACGAGCGGCAGTGCCTGGGGGCCGGGCACGAGATGGGGCAGGGCGTGGAGCACCGCCAGGCGTTCGGCGGCGCTGCCCTGCCGGTAGAGGCGGGTGAGGGTGTCCAGGTCGGCCCGTGCCTCGGTCAGCAGCAGGACGCGGACGGCGTCGGCGCTGTCCCTGCCGCAGTGGCGTCCCGCGGCGGCGAACCGGAGCTCCCAGGTGTGGGCGGTGTACGGGGACGAGGCCGGCGGCGGCGCCCACCCCCGAGGCGCTCGCCGCACACCTCGACGACGGTGAGGCCCTGGTAGCCGGTGTCGGCGAGGGCGGCGAGGACGGGCGGGAAGTCGATCTCTCCGTCGCCGAACGGCAGGTGCTCGTGGACTCCGCGGCGCATGTCCTCGATCTGGACGTGGCGCAGCCAGGGGGCCGCTTCGCGCACGCAGTCGGCCGGTGACGACGGCTCCAGGCACTGGCAGTGGCCGATGTCGAGGGTGAGGCCGAGAGGCGTGGGGTTGCCCATCACGGTGCGCAGATGGTGGAAGTCGCCGAGGGTGGCGAGGAGATGGCCCGGCTCGGGTTCGACGGCCAGGGGCACGCCGGCCGCGGCGGCGGCGTCGACGACGGGCCACAGCGCCTCCTCCAGGCGCTTCCAGGCGGTGCCGGGGTCGGTGCCGGGCGGGGTGATGCCGCTGAAGCAGTGCACGGCGTGGGCACCGAGGTCGGCTGCGGTGCGCACGGCCGTGGTGAGCAGGGCGGTGCGGGCGGCGCGGGCGTCGGGGTCGGGGTCCAGCAGCGACGGGCCGTGCTTGCGGCGCGGGTCCAGCACGTAGCGCGCCCCGGTCTCGACGGTGACGGTGAGGCCCAGTGCGCCCAGGCGGCGGGCCACCCGTGCGGTGCGGGCCGGCAGGTCGGGCGCGAGGGGGTCGAGGTGCATGTGGTCGAGGGTGAGGCCGACGCCGTCGTAGCCGAGGTCGGCGAGGAGGCCGAGGGCGTCGTCCAGCCGCAGGTCGGTGAGTCCGTTGGTGCCGTAGCCGAACCGGAGCGGGGAGGGGGGCGCGCTGCTCATGTGGGGCTCACCTTTCGTGCGAGTCGGCGGGCGAGCGGGACGAGGCCCATGACCGCCAGCCCGGTCGTGGTCGCTCCCGACCGGGCGGCGAGGGCGGCCTGGAGCGGGATCATGGCCCGGATCCCGCCGCCCACGGCGCGCTGGGTGAGCGGCGGGGACGGGTTCAGGGCGGCGTGGAGGAAGGGGCGGGCCGCGGTGCGGGCGTAGGCGGCGGCGAGCAGCGCGGTCACGGCC
>NZ_RDBP01000012.1:3503121-3564686 GCF_008042045.1 Streptomyces sp. T39 | reverse complement strand
GGTGGGGGCTCCGCCGCGGTGGCGGGCGGCGAAGGCCGTGAGGGCGGTCGCCGTCGCGAGGGCGGCGAGGGGCGCGCCGGTCGATCCGCCGTGCACCTCGTGCCGGGACACGGCGGTGACGGCGTACGTGTGCGCGGCGAGCGCCCCTGCCGCGGGGGCGGCGGCGCGGATGGCGGCGACGGTGCGTCCGGCGGGCGCGGCCGCACCCGGACCGGTGGCGGTGCGGGGCGTGCCGCCCGGTGGGGCCCCGGTCCTCACGACGGGGGCCCGCCCGGTCCCGTCCGCGGGGGCGTTCCGCACGCGCCGGGCGGTGGGCACCGCGGTCCGCGGGCCTCCTCCCGCGCGGGAGGAGGCCGCGCGGCGGGTGACGTCCGGCGGCGGAGCGGAGGGGCCGGCGGGGATGGACAACGTTGCCGTGGCGCCGAGGATCAGGTCCAGGCCGCGGGCGGCTGCCATGGCCGCGGGGCCGGCGGGGGTGTGTTTGAGGCGGAGGTCGTACGCCCAGACCGTGGCGGACAGCGCCGTGGCGACGGCGAGGGCGGGGCGGCCCGCGCGGGAGGCGAGGGCGAGGCCCACGGCGGTGAGCGTCCCGGCCGCGGCGAGGGCGTGCCGCGGGGCGATCCGGCCCGAGGGGATGGGGCGGTGGGGGCGCTCGGCGGCGTCCTCCTCCCGGTCCGCCCAGTCGTTGAGCGCCATGCCCGCCTCGTACAGGCACAGGGAGGCGCCGGCGGCCCAGGCGGTGCCCCGGCCGGGACGCACGCCCACGGCGGCGGCGCCGGCGAGTGCGTCGCCGGGGACGCTGAACAGGGCGGAGACGCGCAGCAGTTCGGCCCAGGCGCGCAGGGTGTCGCGCCGGGCCGGGCGGGGCCCGGCGGTGTCGTCGCCGGGGCGCCCGTCGGAGGCGGGCGGCACGGGACCGGCGGTGGCCGCCGGAGGCTGCGCCCGGCGGCGGCCGGCCGTGGCGGCGGGGGCCAGGCGCAGGAGCAGGGTCCTGATCACCGGGCCTCCCGGAGGCGGTCGGCGAAGGACAGCAGTGCGGCGAACTGCTCGGACAGGCCGGCGGGTCCGCCGTCCGGGTCCTTGAAGTAGAACCCGAGTTCGGGCAGCGGTCCGGCGATGCCCGCCTCGTGGGCGCGGGCGAGGAGCCGGGCGAGGTCGAGCACCAGGGGGGCGGCGAGGGCCGAGTCGCAGCCCTGCCAGATGGTCTGGAGGATCATCCGGGAACCGAGGAAGCCGTCGAAGGCGATGTGGTCCCAGGCGGTCTTCCAGTCGCCGAGGGCGGGGACGTCGTCGATGTGGACCTCGCCCTCGGGGCTGTGTCCGAGGGTGTCGGCGAGGACGCGTTCCTTGCCGGCGTTCTTGGCGGCGGCGGCCGCCGGGTCGGCGAGCGCGGCGCCGTCCCCGCCGCCGAGCAGGTTGGTGCCGGACCAGGCCCGGACGTCGAGTGCCCGCTGGACGAACATCGGGGCGAGCACGGAGCGCAGCAGGGTCTGGCCGGTCTTGCCGTCGCGGCCCGCGTGGGGAAGGCCGCTTGCCGCGACGGCGGCCGCGAGGGCCGGGCTGCGCAGCCCGGTCGAGGGGGTGAAGTTGACGTAGGGGCAGCCGGCGCGGAGCGCGGCGGCGGCGTAGAGGGAGCTGGGCGGCAGGCGGTCGGCGCCGGGCTCGGGGAGCGGTTCGGTGGAGGCGACGTTGACGACGACGACGCGTGCCAGCGCGTGGCGGGTGCGGAAGGAGACGATGTCGTCGGTGAAGCGGGCGGTCAGTTCCTCGTCGGTGCGGGTGTCGCCGGCCGACGGGCCGCCGAAACGTATCTCCTGGTCCGCCGCGCCCAGTTCGGCGCGTACGGCCGAGGCGAGGCCACCGGGCAGTACGCCCTCGCCGGTGAGGTGCTCGGCGCGCTTGGGCAGCGGGCAGGAGGCGGTGTCGTGACCGCCGAAGACGAGTGAGGCGAGCGGGGGCAGTCCCGTGCCGCCGAAGGGCGGTGTCTCGGTGACCATGCCGGTGGGCGGGTGCAGCCCCGCGGTGACGGCCGCGCATCCGGCGACGGCTGTGGTCGCCACCGATCCGCGGGCTCCGACGAACCAGACTCCGGTGCGTGCCCGGTGGTCGTGGGTGACGGCGTCCTGGGTGAGGGTGTCCGTCGCGTTCCCGTCGTTCACGGGCTGCCTCCCTGCCATGTGGGTGTTCCGGTGGGGTGGAGGACGGCGGGCGGGGGGTACGGCGCCTCCCCGCCCGCCGCCGGCTCATGGGGCGGCCCCAGGGACCTCCCGTCGGGATCCGGGCGGGCTCGCGTGCCCGGATCCCGACGGGGGTCCGTGGTCCTACGAGGGCAGCTCCTTCAGCTGGATGTCCCGGAAGGACACCTGGTCCGCCGCTCCGTGGTTCTGGAGGCCGATGTAGCCGTTCTTCAGGCTGCGGGCCGGGTCGGTGTTGGTGAAGTCGTTGATCTTCACGCCGTTGAGGAAGACCTGGAGCCGCTCGCCCTGGACCTTGATCTCGTAGCTGTTCCACTGGCCGGGCGGCCGCAGGACCTGGTCGCGGGCCTTGATGTTCGCCGACTTGAAGCCGTAGACGGCTCCGGTGGTGCGGTCGGCGGCGTCGGTGGCGTCGATCTGGATCTCGTAGCCGTTGTTCACGGCGGACCAGGGGTCGTCGGAGGCCGGGAAGCCGACGAAGATTCCGGAGTTGTCGTCGCCCTGCATCCTCCAGTCGAGCTTCAGGGAGTAGGACCCGAGCTCCTTCGCCTGGTACCAGAGCATGCCCATGCCGCCCACGGAGCGCAGTTCGCCGTCCACGACGTCGAACGACCCGGGCCCGGCCTGCTTCCAGCCGTCCAGCGTCTCGCCGTTGAAGATGCTCCGGTGGCCGGTGCGGGGCTTGCAGTCGGCCTTGACCTGTCCGGTGGCGTAGCGCAGGCCGCCGAGGAGGTGCCGGCGGAACGCCGGCTCGGCGTAGGACTCCTTGGTGTGGCCGCCCCCGGTGTAGAAGGAGCGTCCGCCCTCGTACGTCTGGCACCAGGCGATCGGGTGGTCGCCCTTCATGGAGCCGCCCTGGTAGGTCGTCTCGTCCAGGGTGGCCAGAACCCGGGCCTGCTCACGCGGGTTGGTGCGGTAGTTGTACCACTCGTCGGTGCGCTGCCAGGGGCCGTCGACGTGGGCGGTCGCGGGGTGGTCGTGGTCCTCGACGCGTACGGTCGCGGACTGGATCTGCGGGTGGGAGTCGAAGTAGGCGCCGACGAGGCCGCCGTAGAACTCCCAGTCGTACTCGGTGTCGGCCGCGGCGTGGACGCCCATGTAGCCGCCACCGCCGGCCACGTAGTTCTCGAAGGCCTTCTGCTGGGCGGCGTCGAGCACGTCGCCGGTGGTCGACAGGAAGACGACGGCGTCGTAGCGGGCGAGGTTGCTGGTGGTGAACTGCTTGGCGGCCTCGGTGGCGTCGACCGTGATGCCGCTCGACGCGCCGAGCTCCTTGAGGGCGGCGACTGCGGTGGCGATGGAGTCGTGGCGGAAGCCGGCCGTCTTCGAGAAGACGAGCACCCGCTTCGCCGCGCGGTCGACGGGGGTGTCCGAGAGCTCGAAGTCGTCGATGTCGTACAGCGCTCCGGCTCCTCCCTTGAAGACGAGGAACAGGTCGGTGGTCTTCTTCGGCACGGACCGCAGCGGCACCTCGATGTCCTGGAAGGTCTCCCAGCCGCCGGTCACGGGCACCGGCGCGGAGCCGAGGAGCGTGCCGTTCGCGGAGCCGGTGCGCACTTCGAGGAAGCCTCCCGCGCCGCCGGAGGAGATCCGGGCGCTGAGCTTCTTGCTGCCGCCCAGGTGGTAGGGCGTGAAGGAGATCCAGTCCCCGTTGTCGATGTCACCGACGGTCCGGCCGCCGTTGGCGGGGGCCTTGTCGTAGACCTTGACGCCCGACGCGTCGTCGAAGTGCTCGGCCTGGCGGTGGCGGGGCTGGAGCTTGGCCTGGTCGTGGGTGGTCAGTGCGGCCTGGCCGCCGCCTCCGCCGTCGGTGTACTCGGCGTCGAAGACGCCGAAGATGTCGGCGTTGGGGTCGTGGCCGCCGTCCGAGGACGTCTTGATGGTGCCGGTGCAGCCGTTGGCGGAGGTGACGGGGTGGCCGTGGCTGTCGTGGCCGAGGACGTACGTCACCTTGACCTTGGCGCAGTCGACGGTGCCGTCCTCCTTGTCGGTGACGGTGACCTTGAACGGGATCTCGTCGCCGAAGGAGAACAGGGCGCCTTCCGCCGGCAGGTCGAGCGTCACCTTGGGCGCGGTGTTGCCGACGACGACCCGGACGCTGGCGGATCCGGTGCGGCCCGTCGGGTCCTCGGCGGTGACGGTCGCGGTGTAGGTGCCGTTCTTCCGGTAGGTGTGGACCGGGTTCGCCGCGGTGGAGGTGGAGCCGTCGCCGAAGTCCCAGGCGTAGGTGAGCTCGTCGCCGTCCGCGTCGGCGGTGCCGGCGGAGGAGAAGGCGACCTTCAGGGGCGCGGTGCCCGAGGTCCGGTTCGCCGCGGCCTCGGCGACCGGGGAGCGTCCGCCGGTTGCGTTCTCGATCCGGTAGAGGCCGGCGTTCTCGTCGCCGCCGAACCAGGCGGTGCCGTAGTCGAGGACGTACAGGGCGCCGTCCGGTCCGAAGGCCATGTCCATGATCTGGGTGCCGGTCCAGGGGACCGGGTTGACGGACTGGACGGTGCCGTCCTCGCCCTGCTCGATGCGCTTGATCCAGCGCCGGCCGAACTCGCCGGCGAAGAAGTCGCCGTCGTACTCGGCGGGGAAGGCGACCGGGGAGTCGTTCTCCGGGTCGTGGCGGTAGACGGGTCCGCCCATCGGGGACTCCGAGCCGCTGCCGAACTCGGGAACCGATCCGCCGTCGTACGGGATCCATGCCGCCTGCGCGGGCGGCAGCTCCGTCAGACCGGTGTTGTGCGGCGAGTCGTTCCTCAGGTTCGCGCAGTCGAAGGCGGCACCGGAGGTCTTGGTGGCGAAGTCGTAGTCCACGTAGGGGTCGTTGTCACCCGTGCAGAACGGCCAGCCGAAGTTGCCGGGGCCGGTGACCCGGGCGAACTCGACCTGTCCGGCGGGTCCGCGCTTCGGGTCGGCGGCGCCCGCGTCGGGACCGTAGTCGCCGACGTAGAGGATGCCGGTCTTCTTGTCGACGCTGAAGCGGAACGGGTTCCGGAAGCCCATGGCGTAGATCTCGGGGCGGGTCTTCTCGGTGCCGGGGGCGAAGAGGTTCCCCTCGGGGACGGTGTACGAGCCGTCCTCGGCCACCTTGATGCGCAGGATCTTGCCGCGCAGGTCGTTGGTGTTGCCCGAGGTGCGGCGGGCATCGTACGCGGGGTTGCGGCCCGGCCGGTCGTCGATCGGCGTGAAGCCGTCGGAGGCGAACGGGTTGGAGTCGTCCCCGGTCGACAGGTAGAGGTTGCCGTCCGCGTCGAAGTCGATGTCGCCGCCGACGTGGCAGCAGATGCCACGGGTCGCGGGGATGTCGATGACCTTCTTCTCGCTGGCGTTGTCCAGGGTGCCGTCCTCACGGAGGAGGAAGCGCGACAGCCGGTTGACGCCGTCGAACTTCGCGAACTCCTCCGGTGTGCCCTCGTTGGGCGCGTCGCCCGCGGGGGTGTCCAGCGGAGGCGCGTAGTAGAGGTAGATCGCCCGGTTCTCGCTGAAGCCGGGGTCCAGGGCGATGCCCTGGAGACCTTCCTCGTCGTGCGAGTAGACGGGAACGGTGCCGACGACACGGGTGTTGCCGGCGGCGTCCGTCATCCGGAGCTCGCCGCTGCGGGAGGTGTGCAGGACGCTGCGGTCCGGCAGGACGGCGAGCGACATCGGCTCGCCGGTCTCCTCCCCGCCCTTGGCGAGGGTCACCTGCTGGAACTCGGCGGCCGCGGGGGCCGCTTCGGGGTCGGCGGCGGATGCCGCGGTCGGCGCCGTGAGGGCGAGCGATGTCGCCGCGAGGAGACTTCCGGTGAGGAGAGCGAGAGCCTTGCGGACTCCTGGCCTTGTTCTGTGCACGAATGTCCTCCGGTTGGGCCGGTCGAACGGGGGTGCCGTGGAGCGCCGGGGAGGCGTGCCGATCCCCGTGTGCCGCGCTCGCCGCGGGGTGCGCCGCGGCTCGCGGTCCTGCTGCTCCGTGGGGCGCCCGTTCCGGGCTCGGTGCCGTGGAACCGGAGTGCGCCGTCACTCCAGGACCACCTGTTTCGTGTACGCGAGATGGGACGGTAGCCGGGTTCTTCCAGCTCGGAAAGGCCTTGTGCAGCAGGGAAGTTGAACTTTTACCCGCAGCAGGACAAAGCCGCGTCCGGGCAGGCCGGACCGGCCCGGCGGCGTCGTCCGCCACCGGGCCCGGGCCTGCGTGTTCTACTGTTCGCCGCCCGAGAAGGCGGCGTCGAAGGAGGCGCTGGGCGGGTCGAAGTCGAACCGCTTCAGATGGGCAAGCGCTTGCGGAGCGCCCGCCAGCCGGTCCATGCCGGCGTCCTCCCACTCCACCGACACGGGCCCCTCGTAGCCGATGGAGTTCAGCATCCGGAACACGTCCTCCCAGGGCACGTCGCCGTGCCCGGCGGAGACGAAGTCCCAGCCGCGCCGCGGGTCGCCCCAGGGCAGATGGGAGCCGAGCCGACCGTTGCGCCCGTCGAGGCGCTTGCGCGCCTCCTTGCAGTCGACGTGGTAGATCCGGTCCCGGAAGTCGTAGAGGAAGCCCACCGGGTCGAGGTCCTGCCAGACGAAGTGGCTGGGGTCGAAATTGAGTCCGAAGGCGGGCCGGTTCCCGACGGCCTCCAGGGCGCGTTTCGTCGTCCAGTAGTCGTAGGCGATCTCACTGGGGTGCACCTCGTGCGCGAAGCGCACCCCCTCGGCGTCGAAGACGTCGAGGATCGGGTTCCACCGCTCGGCGAAGTCCTCGTAGCCTCGCTCGATCATCCGCTCGGGCACGGGCGGGAACATGGCCACCAGGTGCCAGATGGAGGAGCCGGTGAAGCCGATGACGGTGTCGACACCGAAGGCCGCCGCCGCCCGCGCGGTGTCCTGCAGCTCGGCCGCCGCCCGCCGGCGCACCCCCTCCGGCTCCCCGTCGCCCCAGATCCGGGCGGGCAGGATGCCCTGGTGCCGCTCGTCGATGGGGTTGTCGCACACCGCCTGGCCGACCAGATGGTTGGAGACGGCCCAGCACTTCAGGCCGTACTTCTCCAGCAGCGCGTGCCTGCCGTCCAGGTAGGACGGGTCGGACAGCGCCTTGTCCACCTCGAAGTGGTCGCCCCAGCAGGCGAGTTCGAGCCCGTCGTAGCCGAAGTCGCGGGCCAGCGCGCAGACCTCCTCCAGCGGCAGATCGGCCCACTGGCCGGTGAACAGCGTGAACGGACGTGGCATCGGACCTCCTCCTCAGACCTGTGCCCGGGCCGGCACCGGTTCGAGCACCGGTACGGGCGTGTAGACGGCGTTCTTCCCCGCGCTCTCCTCCACCGCGGCCAGCACCCGCTGGACCTGGAGTCCGTCCGCGAACGACGGCACGGGCTGGACCCCGGCGGCGATGGCCACCACCAGGTCGCGCGCCTGGTGGGCGAAGGTGTGCTCGTAGCCGAGGGCGTGACCCGGCGGCCACCATGCCTCCAGGTACGGGTGGTCGGCTTCGGTGACCAGGATCCGGCGGAATCCGGCGGTGACCGCCGGCTCGGCGTGGTCGTGGAACAGCAGCTCGTTCAGGCGCTCCAGGTCGAAGGCGACCGAGCCCCGCTCGCCGTTGATCTCCAGCCGCAGCGCGTTCTTGCGGCCGGGCGCCATCCGGCTGGCCTCGAAGGTGGCGAGCGCGCCGGAGGCGAGCCGGCCGGTGAAGACGGCGGCGTCGTCGACGGTGACGGACCCGCGGCCGGTGCCGCCGGAGGCGCTCAGCCCCGCCGACGCCCCCGCGAGCAGCGGCCGCTCCCGGACGAACGTCTCCAGCTGCGCCGAGACCCCGACCAGCGGCTCCCCCGCCAGAAACTGCGCGAGGTCCACGATGTGGGCGCCGAGGTCGCCCAGCGCGCCGGAGCCCGCGTGCTCCCGCTCCAGCCGCCAGGTCAGCGGGAAGTCGGGGTCGACGAGCCAGTCCTGGAGGTAGGTCACCCGCACATGGCGCAGCGCGCCGATGCGGCCCTCGGCGATCAGCCGGCGGGCGTACGCGATGGCCGGGACACGACGGTAGTTGAAGCCGACCATGGCCAGCTGTCCGCGGTCCCTGGCACGCTCGGCCGCTGCCGCCATGGCCTCGGCCTCGGCGACCGAGTTGGCGAGCGGCTTCTCGCACAGCACGTGCTTGCCCGCCTCGAGTGCCGCGATCGCGATCTCCGCGTGGCTGTCGCCCGGTGTGCAGATGTCGACGAGCTGCACATCGTCGCGGGCCACCAGGGCGCGCCAGTCGGTCTCCGCGGCCGCCCAGCCGTGCCGGTCCGCGGCCGCGCGCACGGCCACGGCGTCCCGGCCGGCCACGGCGGCGAGGACCGGCCGCAGCGGCAGGTCGAACACACGGGCCGCGGTGCGCCATCCCTGTGAATGCGCGGCGCCCATGAACGCGTAGCCGATCATGCCCACGCCCAGCGTCGGGGGCGCTGCGTCGCTGTCCGTCTGTTCCATACGGGTTCCTCCTCGTCGGTGTGCACGGTGGGGGCCGGGCCCGATCCGGGGCGGGCCCCGCGGCCGGCGGCCGCGGGGTCCTGCCCGGACGGCGGGCCCTCGCGCCCGTCAGTTGAAGCCGGTGGGCAGGTACTCGTCGACGTTGTCCTTGGTGACGACGGCGGAGTACAGGGTCAGGGAGGCCGGGATCTCCAGCTCCGCCATGCCGCTGACGCCCTTGCCCTGGCCGAGCGCGCGGGCCAGGTCGATGGCGGACGCGGCCATGGTCGGCGGGTAGAGGACGGTGGCCTTGAGGACGCTGTCGTCCGCCTTGATCGCGTCCATCGCCGACTTGGCGCCCGCGCCGCCGACCATCAGGAAGTCGTCGCGGCCGGCCTGGGCGATGGCGCGGAGCGCGCCGACGCCCTGGTCGTCGTCGTGGTTCCACAGCGCGTCGAACTGGGACTGCGCCTGGAGCAGCTGGGCCATCTTGGCCTGGCCGGACTCGACGGTGAAGTCCGCGGCCTGGCGGGCGACCTTGCGGATGTTGGGGAAGTTCTTCAGCGCGTCGTCGAAGCCCTGGGTGCGCTGCTTGGTCAGCTCCAGGTTGTCCAGCCCGGCGAGCTCGATGACCTTGGCGTTCGGCTTGTCCTTGAGCTGCTCGCCGATGTAGTTGCCGGCGTTGAGGCCCATGCCGTAGTTGTCGCCGCCGATCCAGCAGCGGTACGCCTGCGGGCTGGCGAAGATGCGGTCGAGGTTGACGACGGGGATGCCCGCCTTCATGGCCTGGAGTCCGACCTGGGTGAGCGCCTTGCCGTCGGCGGGCAGGATCACCAGGACGTCGACCTTCTTGTTGATGAGGGTCTGCACCTGGCCGATCTGGGCCGCGGTGTCGTTGGAGCCCTCGGTGATCTCCAGGGTGACGTCGGAGTACTTCCCGGCCCGCGACTTGGCGTTCTGGTTGATGGCGTTCAGCCAGCCGTGGTCGGCCTGGGGCCCGGCGAAGCCGATGGTGACGGCCTTGCCCGGCTTGTCGTCGGCGACGGGGACGTTCTCGGGCGCCGGGTCGTCGCTCTTCTTCGGCTCGTTGCTGGTGCAGGCCGTCAGCAGGGCTCCGGCGGAGACGGCTGCGGTTCCGAAGAGCAGGCCTCTGCGGCTGGGTGCGGGGATCTGTGGCATGGCGTGATCAACCCCTGTCGGGAGTGGGCGGAGTGAGGGACTGGGCGGACTGGGGGGGACCGGGGTCCGGGCCGGTCAGTCGGCGCCGCGCAGGGTGCGGTGCTGGACCAGGACGGCGGCGACGATGATCGCGCCCTTGGCGATCTGCTGGACGGCGCTCTCCAGGTTGTTCAGGGCGAAGATGTTGGTGATGGTCGTGAAGACCAGGACACCGAGGACGGAGCCGACGATGGTGCCGCGTCCGCCGCTGAGCAGCGTCCCGCCGATGATGGCGGCGGCGATGGCGTCGAGTTCGTAGAGGTTGCCGTTGGTGTTCTGGCCGGAGCCGGCCAGCACGATCAGCATGAACGCGGCGATGCCGCAGCACAGGCCGGACAGCAGGTAGAGGTAGAGGCGCTGGCGCCGTACGTCGATGCCGGCGAGGCGCGCCGCCTCCGCGTTGCCGCCGACGGCCACCGTGCGGCGGCCGAAGGTGGTGCGGTTCAGGAGCAGCCAGCCCACCAGGGTGACCGCCGCGAAGACCAGGACCAGGGGCGGGATGCCGAGGATGTAGGCGTCCCGGATGCCGAGGTCGAGGACCGAGTCCACGGTGACCATCTGGGTCTTGCCGTCGGTGATCTGCAGCGCGAGGCCGCGGGCCGACGCCAGCATCGCGAGCGTGGCGATGAACGGCACCATCCCGCCGTAGGCGATCAGCAGGCCGTTCACCAGGCCGCAGCCGAGGCCCACGACCACGGCCGTGAAGAGGATGCCGGCGAAGCCGAACTCCTGGGTCGCCAGCGTGGTGGCCCAGACCGAGGCCAGGGCGACGATCGCGCCGACCGACAGGTCGATGCCGCCGCTGGTGATGACGAACGTCATGCCGACGGTCACGACGCCGATCACGGACGCCTGGGTCAGGACGAGCTGGAGGTTGCTCGTCGCGAGGAACTCGTCGGGCTTGGTGAAGCCGCCGACGGCGATGAGCACGGCGAGGACGCCGAGCAGGGAGAGGTTGCGCACGTCCAGGCGGAAGCCCAGCGGCCGGTGGGCCGCGCTCCGGTCCGGTGCGGACTTCGCGGGTGCGGCCGGCGCGTCCTGCTGCGCCGGGGTGGCTGGCTGCGTCATGCCGTCGGGCTTCCTTCCATCACAAGGTCGAGTACGCGGTGTTCGTCGAGTTCACGGGCGTCCGCGGTGTGCACGACGCTGCCTTCGCGCAGCACCAGCACGCGGTCGGCGAGCCCCAGGACCTCGGGCACCTCGCTGGAGACGAGGAGGACCGCGAGGCCGTCGTCGGCCAGCCGCCGGATCACGGCGTACAGCTCGGCGCGGGCGCCGACGTCGACGCCGCGGGTCGGCTCGTCGAGGAGCAGCACCTTGCAGCCGCGCAGCAGCCAGCGGGCGAGCACGGCCTTCTGCTGGTTGCCGCCGGAGAGGGTGCGGATCCTGGCGTCGGGGTTGTCGGGCCGCAGGGACAGTTCGCGGGTGGCCTGCCGGGCGGCCTCGCGCTCCTTGCCGTGGTCGAGCCAGCCGCCGCGGGAGAAGCGGGAGAGGGTGGAGACGGTGACGTTGCGGGTGACCGACTCCAGCATCAGCAGGCCCTGCGCCTTGCGCTCCTCGGGCGCGAGGCCGATCCCGGCGCGGACGGCGGCGCGCACGCTGCCGGGCCGCAGCGGGACGCCGTCGACGACGACCCGTCCGGCGGTGGGGCGGCGGGCCCCGTAGACCGTCTCCAGGATCTCGCTGCGCCCGGAGCCGACGAGACCGGCGAGACCGACGATCTCGCCGGGCCGCAGTTCCAGGTCGACGGGTGCGAACTCCCCCTTCCTGGCGAGTCCTTCGACCCGCAGCACCGGTTCGGCCGCGGCCCTGGCGGCCGGGTCGGGGCGCTCGGGGAAGACGTACTCGACGTTGCGGCCGGTCATCAGGGCGACCACGTCGGAGGTCGGCGTGGACTTCGCGGGCAGATTGCCGGCGACCGCCCTGCCGTCCTTGAGGACGGTGACCCGGTCGCCGATGCGGCGGATCTCCTCCAGGCGGTGGGAGATGTAGACGACGGCGACGCCGTCGGCGGTCAGGTCGCCGACGATCCGGAAGAGGTTGTCGACCTCGTCCGGGTCGAGCGCGGCGGACGGCTCGTCCATCACGATCAGGCGCACCTCGTGGGAGAGCGCGCGGGCCATCGAGACGATCTGCTGCTGGGCGGCGGAGAGGTCGCCCACATGGCGCGCGGGGTCGATCTCGGGGTGGCCGAGACGCTTCAGCAGCTGGGCGGCGGCGGTGCGGGCGGTTCCCTGGCGGACCACGAAGCCCGCGGAGGTGGGCTCGTGGCCGAGGAAGACGTTCTCGGCGACGGACAGCCCTTCGACCAGGTCGAGTTCCTGGTAGATGGTGGCGATGCCCAGCCGCATCGCGGCGATCGGGGAGCCCAGCGACACGGGCTCGCCGTGCCAGGTGATCTCTCCGCCGTCCGGCTGGTGGGCACCGGCCAGGACTTTGATCAGGGTGGACTTGCCGGCGCCGTTCTGGCCGAGGAGGCAGTGGACTTCTCCGGCCTGGACCTCCAGGTCCACGCCGTCGAGGGCGCGGACGCCCGGGAACGACTTGGTGATGCCGGACATGGTGAGCAGGGGTGGTTCTGGTGCCATGACGAATCCCCTCGGCGGGTGCGGCCGGTGAGCGGGCAGGGCGGACGGTCCGCGGACGCCGGACCGGGTGCGGGTGCGGGGCGGAAACGGAACAGGAAGGGGAACGGGGAACGGGGAAGCGGGGAACGGAGGCCACGGGTACGGGGGTGTGCCGGGACACGCTCACCGCGGTGCGGCGGGAGCGTTGCGGGACGGCGCGGCGAACCGGGGCTCGCCGCGCGTCGACCAGTGCGGTGGTGCCGTGCGTCCCTCGTGCGGGAGGGACGTGCGCGTACGGGTGGAGCGGGTGGCGCCTGGCGCCCCGGAGGGTGCCGGCCGGCCCGGGATCAGGCCGGCGAGAACAGGTGGTCGCTGATGAGCCGGGCCGCGCCGATCACTCCGGCGGTGGGGCCGAGCTCGCCCAGGACGATGGGCAGGTTGCCGGTCGCCAGCGGCAGCGAGCGGCGGTAGACCTGTGTGCGCACGCTCGCGAGCAGCGTGTGGCCGAGGCCGGTCACCCCGCCTCCGATGACGACCAGCCCGGGGTTGAAGAAGCTCACCAGGCCGGCGATGACCTGGCCGACCCGGTCGCCGCCGTCGCGGATCAGGTCGAGCGAGGCGGCGTCGCCCGCGGCGGCCGCCGCGGAGACGTCCGCCGCGGTCAGGGCGCCGGCCGCCTCCAGCCGGGCGGCCAGCTCGGGCGAGCGGCCGCTGCGCGCGGCGTCCTCGGCGTCCCGGGCGAGCGCGGCGCCGCTGAAGTGGGCCTCCAGGCAGCCCCGGTTGCCGCAGGCGCACGCCCGCCCGTCCGGGTCGACCTGGATGTGCCCGATGTCTCCGGCGCTGCCCGTCGTACCGCGGTGGACCTCCCCGCCGACGACGATGCCGCAGCCGATGCCGGTGCCGATCTTGACGCAGAGGAAGTCGCCCACCGACCGTGCGACGCCCGCGTGCTGCTCCCCCATGGCCATGAGGTTCACGTCGTTGTCGACCATGACCGGGCAGCCCAGGTCCTGGCTGAGCGCCTCCCGCACGGGGAAGCCGTCCCAGCCGGGCATGATCGGCGGTGCCACCGGTACGCCTTCGGGGAAGCGGACGGGGCCCGGCACGCCGATGCCGGCGCCGTCGAACCCCTCCGCGAGACCGGAGGCCCGGAGCTTGCCCGCCATCGACAGGACCTGCTCGAAGACCGCGACCGGGCCCTCCCGGACGTCCATCGGGTGGTTGAGGTGTCCCAGCACCTCCAGTTCGGCGTTGGTCACCGCCACGTCGATGGAGGTGGCGCCGATGTCGACGCCCAGGAAGCGCAGGGCCGGGGCGAGCCGGATGTTGTGGGAGCGGCGTCCGCCGCGCGAGGCGGCGAGACCGTCGGCGACCACCAGGCCCGTCTCCAGGAGCCGGTCCACCTCCACGGCCAGCTTGGAGCGCGAGAGGTCGACCTGATCGCCCAGCTGTGCGCGGGAGTTGGGTCCGCCGTCGCGCAGCAGCCTGAGCAGCCGCGCCTGATGCGCGTTCGCGGGTCGAGCCGTCATGCGTCTCACGTACCCCTCCCCTCCCCTGGGGCCGGTCCGCCGGCCCGGCCTGGTTCCTCACCACGGCGCGGTCCGGACGGAAGCCCTCTCACCTCAGCCCTCGGCACGGGGAACCTCGGCCTCGTCCGTCTGCTTTCGAGGGGGAACGTAGCAGCGCTTTGCCCAACGGGGAAGAACTTGCGCACAGTTCCTGCCCAACTTTCTCCACACTCGGGACAAAGCCCGGGAGTGGGGGGCCGCGGAAGGCAGGGAGCGGGGCCGCCGGACCCGCGACCCGAACGGGGCGCTCGGGTCACAACAGCGGTTCGAGCCGCTCCAGGAAGACCCGCTGACCCGCCACGAGCAGCGGCCGTGCCGCGTCGAGGGCGAACCACCCGGCCCGGTCGATCTCCGGGAACTCCCGGAGCACGCCGGACCCCCGCGGCCACTCCATGGTGAACGTGCCGGGCACCACGAGCGCGGTGTCGAGGTCGCCCTCCATCGCCCAGACGACGACCAGCTTCCCGCCGGTCTGCCGCATCTCGCCGAGCGGCAGCCACTCGCCGGTGGGCGGCTGGAGCCCGAGTTCCTCCTCGAACTCCCGCCGTGCGGCGGCCATCGGCTCCTCGTCGGGCCCGTACTCGCCCTTCGGGATCGACCAGGCCGCCTCGTCGCGCCCCTCCCAGAACGGCCCGCCCATGTGCCCGATCAGCACCTCGGTGCCGGTGTCACGCCGCCGGAAGAGGAGCAGTCCGGCGCTTCGCTTCGTCGTCATGCCGCCCAGTCTGCCGCCCCGGCCCGCCCCCGCCGACGGCACCGGGGGCCCGCCGCGCCCGGGGTCACGGGCAGCGGATCACCTGACCCGCGTAGCTGAGGTTCCCGCCGAAGCCGAAGAGCAGGACCGGGTCCCCCGAGGAGATCTCGCCGCGCTCCACCAGCTTGGAGAGCGCCATGGGGACGGAGGCCGCCGAGGTGTTGCCCGATTCGACGACATCGCGGGCGACGACCGCGTTGACGGCCCCGATCTTCTGGGCCAGGGGCTCGATGATCCGCAGGTTGGCCTGGTGCAGCACGACCGCGGCCAGGTCCTCGGGGGCGAGACCGGCCCGTTCGCAGACGCTGCGGGCGATGGGCGGCAGCTGGGTGGTCGCCCAGCGGTAGACGGACTGCCCCTCCTGGGCGAAGCGCGCCGGGGTGCCCTCGATGCGCACCGCGTGGCCCAGCTCGGGCACCGAACCCCACACGACGGGCCCGATACCGGCCTCCTGCCCCGGCCGCACCGGCTCCACCACCGCGGCGCCCGCGCCGTCGCCCACCAGCACGCAGGTGCTGCGGTCGCTCCAGTCCGCGATGTCGCCCATCTTGTCGGCCCCGATGACCAGGGCCCGGGTTGCGGCGCCGGCACGCAGGGTGTGGTCGGCCGTGGCCAGGGCATGGGTGAAGCCCGCGCACACGACGTTCAGGTCCATCACCGCGGGAGAGCCCATGCCGAGCCGCGCGGCCACCCGGGCGGCCATGTTCGGCGAACGGTTCTCGGCCGTGGAGGTGGCGACCAGCACCAGGTCGACGTCGGCCGGGGAGACACCTGCGGCGGCCAGCGCCTTGGCGCCCGCGTGGGCGGCGAGCTCGTCGACGGACTCGGCGGGGCCCGCGATGTGCCGCGTCACGATGCCGACCCGGCTGCGGATCCACTCGTCGCTGGTGTCGACCATGGCCGCGAGGTCGTCGTTGGTGACCACCCTGCCGGGCTGATAGTGCCCGACGGCGACGACGCGTGAGCCGGTCATGCTGGGTTCCCCCTCGGTGACGATGCCAGGAACCATCCAGTCAAGGCTGCTACCACCCGGTACGGGGACAGGTGATCCCACAGCTTCACGGCCCGGTCTTTGGAGCCTTCCCCACCGACCCGCCGCATCCGGCGCCGCGGCCGGCCCCGGGCGACGCCGGTACGGGCGCTCCCGGCACGGGCACGGCCGCCTCGGCCCCCACCTGCCGGAAGCCCCGGACCCACGGGGCCGGAGGGCTCCTCCCCCACGTGCAGGACAATGGGACCGCCGGGCAGCGAGCCCGGCGATCCGGGGCCGCTCGGCGGCCGACACGTACAGAACCGGGAAACCGCACACATGGGACGGGTCACCGAACGCCGCCGCACCCTCCGCATCAGGGACGGGGCGGTCTCGACCCGTCCCGACACCCTGGTGGCGGAGGAGCCGCTGGAGATCCGCCTGGGCGGCAGACCCCTCGCGATCACCATGCGCACCCCGGGGGACGACTTCGCGCTGGCCGCGGGTTTCCTGGTGAGCGAGGGGGTCCTGGCGACGGCCGCCGACCTGCGGTCGATCGTCTACTGCGCGGGCGCGCAGGCCGACGGCTCGAACACCTACAACGTGGTCGACGTGCGGCTGGCCCCCGGAGTCCCCGTCCCCGACATCACGCTGGAGCGCAACGTCTACACGACCTCGTCCTGCGGTCTGTGCGGCAAGGCCAGCCTGGACGCGGTGCGCACGACGGCCCGCCACCCGATCGCCGACACTCCCCCGGTGCGCGTCACGCCCGCGCTGCTCTCCGCCCTCCCGGACCGGCTGCGCGCCGCCCAGCAGGTCTTCGACCGGACGGGGGGCCTGCACGCCGCGGCGCTGTTCTCGCCCGAGGGCGAGCTGGTGGACGTCCGCGAGGACGTCGGCCGCCACAACGCGGTCGACAAGCTGGTCGGCAGGGCGCTCCAGGACGACCGGCTGCCGCTGTCCCGGTCGATCCTGCTGGTCTCCGGGCGAGCCTCGTTCGAACTGGCGCAGAAGGCGGTGATGGCCGGCATACCGGTGCTCGCCGCCGTCTCCGCGCCCTCCTCGCTGGCGGTGGACCTCGCCGCCGATACCGGCCTGACCCTGGTCGGTTTCCTGCGCGGCGGCAGCATGAACGTGTACGCGGGTGACGAGCGCATCGACCTCGGCGACCTGCGCTGACGGGCCCGCCCGAGGGGGCGGGGCCATGCGGCGGGCCGGCCCGGGCGGGGCGGGCGGTCAGCGGCCGCCGCCCGCCACGCGGCGGGGGTCAGTGGCCGCCCCGGTTCTCCACACACGGGCCGGCACCGGGCTGCGGCTCGGCGTAGGCGCCGTGCACCGAGCCGGTCAGCTCGTCCTTCGTCACCCGCCCGCTCACGCACCCGGTGCCGGTGTGGACGCTGTACCACCCGTTCCCGACGTGGACCCCGTGCTCCTCCCCGCAGCCCAGGCGCCCGAGCGCCGCGACGACCCGCGCGTCGGGGAAGACGCCGTACTCCCCCGAGCCGCCCTCCGCGCGGAGCTTCTCCAGCTCCTGCCGGACGAGCCGGGCGGACGCCTCCGTTCTCGCCCGGTTCTCGGGAGTCATCCGGCCCTCCATGCGGTAGGCGTGGTTCTCCGCGTAGTGGGGCGCCCCGTCCCCGACGGCTCCGCCCGCCCCGTCCCGGGCGGGCGGGGGCGACGGCGTCCCGTCCGGCACGGTGACGGGCCCGTCCGGCTCGGCACACGTCGGCCGCGCCTCGACGGAGGCGCGCGGAGCGGCCGGAGGGGACGCCGTTGTCGTCTCGTCGGCCCGTTCCGTGCCGCACGCGGTGACGGTGACCACGAGGAGGGCGGCCAGGGCCGCTGTTCGTCCGAGGATCATGGGCACAGTCTCGCGCGGCGGGCGGGGCACGTCACGAGCCGCCGTACTCAGACACCGGGCGGGAGGGCCCCGCCCGGCGCCGGGGTGTGCGGGGAGCGGTTCCCGCCGGGCGGGGCCCTCCCGCCCGGTGTCTGAGTACGGCGGCTCGTGACGTGCCCCGCCCGCCGCGCGAGACTGTGCCCATGATCCTCGGACGAACAGCGGCCCTGGCCGCCCTCCCCCCGGCGCGGGGCGGGAGCGCCCCGCCCCGCGCCGGGGCCGGTCTCACCCCGCGGGCCGGGCGGGCGCCGTGTCCGCCGGACGCCTGCGGGGCGGGCTCCGGGGCGCGGGCGCGGCGTCCCGCGATCGCCGCGCAGACCATCAGCTGCATCTGGTGGAAGAGCATCAGCGGCAGCACGGCGAGGCTCGCCTGCGGGCCGAACAGCACGGTGGCCATGGGCAGCCCGGCCGCCAGGCTCTTCTTCGACCCGGCGAACTGGATCGCGATCCGGTCGGCGCGGCCGAAGCCGAGGCGCTTCGCCCCGTACCAGGTGATCGCCAGCATCGCCGCGAGCAGCACCGCCTCGACGGCGAGCAGCGCGCCGAGCCGGGCGGGGGTCACCCGCTGCCAGACGCCGGAGACCATGCCCTCGCTGAAGGCCGTGTAGACGACGAGCAGGATCGAGCCGCGGTCGACGAGTCCGAGCAGCTTCCGGTGGCGCGCCAGGAAGCCGGCCACCCAGCGGCGCAGCAGTTGCCCGGCGAGGAAGGGGACGAGCAGCTGGAGGACGATCCGCAGCAGCGAACCGGCAGAGAAGCCGCCCGTCCCGCCGAGCAGCAGGGCCGCGAGCAGCGGGGTGAGGACGATCCCCGCGAGGCTGGAGAAGGAGCCGGCGCAGACGGCGGCCGGCACGTTGCCCCGTGCCATGGCGGTGAAGGCGATCGACGACTGGACGGTCGAGGGCACCAGGCACAGGAACAGCAGCCCGCCCGCGAGTTCGGGCGTCAGCACCGCCGGTTCCAGCAGGCGGCCCGCCAGGCCGAGCAGCGGGAAGACCACGAAGGTGGCGCCGAGCACGGTGAGATGGAGCCGCCAGTGGCGCAGCCCGTCGAGCGCCTCGCGGGTGGACAGCCGCGCCCCGTAGAGGAAGAACAGCAGCGCCACGGCGCCCGTCGACGCGCCGCCCGCCGCGGCCGCGGCCGCGCCGGAGGCGGGCAGCAGCGCGGCGAGGACCACGGTGCCCAGCAGCGCCAGGACGTACGGGTCGACCGGCAGCCGGGACGGCAGGCGCGGGATGCGGGGACTCATGGGCTCCACTTGCTCTCGGTCCGGGGGACCCCCATGCTCCTCCCCGGCACGCTGATCGGGAACGCCGTATTCCGCTCTCACTGTCATCACGTTCCGCGATGACCGCGTAGCCTGAGGCGCGTGTACGACCCGACGCAGCTGCGGACCTTCCTGGCCGTGGCGCAGACGCTCAGCTTCACCGAGGCCGCCCGGCGGCTCGGACTGCGGCAGTCCACCGTGAGCCAGCAGGTGCGCCGGCTGGAGGCAGCCACGGGCCGGCCGCTGTTCACCCGGGACACCCACGGCGTGGAGGTGACGGAGGACGGCGAGGCCATGCTCGGTTTCGCGCGGTCGATCCTGCTGGCGCACGAGCGGGCGGAGGCGTACTTCGGCGGGACCCGGCTGCGCGGGCGGCTGCGGTTCGGCGTCTCGGAGGACTTCGTGCTGACGCGTCTGCCGGAGATCCTGGAGTCGTTCCGCCGCGAGCACCCCGAGGTGGACCTGGAGCTGTCGGTCGAGCTCTCCGGGACGCTGCACCGGCGGCTGGAGGCGGGCCGGCTGGACCTGGTGCTCGCCAAGAGCGCACCCGGCGCCGGCCAGGGCGACGTGGTGTGGCGGGACCGGATGGTGTGGATCGCCGCCGAGGGCGTCCGGATCGACCCCGAGCGGCCCGTCCCGCTGATCCTCTTCCCGCGTCCCGCCGTCACCCGCGCCCGGGCGCTGGAGGTGCTGGAACGCGAGGGCCGCGCGTGGCGGATGGCGTGCACCAGCGGCAGCCTCAGTGGGCTGGTCGCCGCCGCCCGCGCCGGCCTGGGGGTGATGGCGCACACCCGGGGCCTGATCCCGCCGGGGCTGGTGCCGGTGCCCGAACGGGCCGGGCTGCCCGATCTGGGGCCCGTGGACTTCGTCCTGCTGCGCAGCGGCCGCAGGCCCGCCGCGCAGGAGGCGGCGTCGGCGCTGGCCCGTGCGCTGCTCGCGGCGGGCGACCGCCTCCACGGTCCGGTGCCGGGCCGCCGGCCCGGCGGCCGACCGGGCCCCTCCGCCCGGCCGGCAGGCCCCGGCCGCCCCGCCTGACCAGGGCGCGAGGCCCGTGCACCCGGTGGCGCGGCGGTGATCGGCGCGTACAGATTCGGTGGAGATCCGGGCCGGGACTCCTTACCCGCCGGTCAGAATTGGCCTCGACACCCCTGCGGCGGTCCTCCGTTCCCGTCGCTGACCTGTGCTGATGCCGATCGGCGGGTACGGACGCGGCCCCTCCCGCAGGCCGCTGTCGTGGGGTACGGTCACGGCGCTGTGCGGAGCGCCACAAGGAGCAGGCCATTGCGCGAGTTCACTGTCCCACCCCTGGCCACGGCGCCTCAGGTCGGCGGTCTGGCCGATTCCGTCTTCGATCACGCCCTCGACGACCCCGACCGGGTGGCGCTCGCCCGCAAGGACGGCGAGGGGCGCTGGCAGGACGTGACGTCGGGCGGGTTCCGCGACGAGGTGCTGGCGCTGGCCAAGGGGCTGCTGGCGCAGGGCGTGCGGTTCGGCGACCGGGTCGCGCTGATGTGCCGCACCCGCTACGAGTGGACGCTGTTCGACTTCGCCCTGTGGACCGTGGGCGCCCAGTCCGTGCCGGTGTACCCGACGTCGTCGGCCGACCAGGTCTACTGGATGCTGCACGACGCCGAGGTGTCGGCGTGCATGGTGGAGCACGAGGACCACGCCATGACGATCGGCTCCGTGATCGACCGTCTCCCCCATCTGAAACGGCTGTGGCAGCTGGACGCGGGCGCCGTGGAGGAGCTGTACGCGGCGGGCGGGCAGATCGAGGAGGAGGTCGTGCACCGGCACCGGCGGGCCGTCACCCCGGACTCGGTGGCCACCATCATCTACACCTCCGGCACCACGGGACGCCCCAAGGGCTGTGTGATCACCCACTCCCACTTCATGTTCGAGGCCGACACGATGATCGGCCGCTGGGAGCCGGTGTTCCACTCGCGTCCCGGGGACGAGGCCGCGACGCTGCTGTTCCTCCCGCTGTCGCACGTCTTCGGCAGGATGGTGGGCGTCGCCGCGATCCGCGGGCGGGTCAAGCTCGGGCACCAGCCGGTGCTCCAGGCCGCCGCCCTGCTGCCGGACCTGGTCAGCTTCCGGCCCACGTTCGTCCTCGCGGTGCCCTACATCTTCGAGAAGATCTTCAACGCGGCCCGCCGCAAGGCGGAGCGGGAGGGCCGGGCGGGCCCCTTCGACAAGGCGGCCGAGGTGGCGGTGAAGTACGCGGAGGCCATGGAGCACCGGGCGTTCGGCCTCGGGCCCGGCCCGTCGGCGGGCCTGCGGATGCAGCACCAGCTCTTCGAGAAGCTGGTGTACTCCAAGGTCCGCGACGCGATGGGCGGCCGGGTGCGCCACGCCATGTCGGGGGGCTCCGGCATGGACCGCCGGCTCGGGCTCTTCTTCGAGGGCGCGGGCGTCACCGTCTACGAGGGGTACGGGCTGACCGAGACGACGGCCGCCGCCACCGCGAACCCGCCGGAGCGCGTGCGCTACGGCACGGTCGGCCAGCCGATCCCCGGCACCACGGTGCACATCGCGGAGGACGGCGAGATCTGGCTGCACGGCCCCAACGTGTTCTCCGGCTACCTGAACGACCCGGAGGCCACCCGGGCGGTGCTGCACGACGACTGGCTGGCCACCGGTGACCTGGGCTCCCTCGACGAGGACGGCTATCTGACGATCACCGGCCGCAAGAAGGAGATCCTGGTGACCTCCGGCGGCAAGAGCGTCTCACCGGCGGGCCTGGAGGAGCGGGTGCGCGCCCACCCGCTGGTGGCGCAGTGCATCGTCGTCGGCAACGACCGCCCGTACATCGCCGCGCTCGTCACCGTCGACCAGGAGGGCGTCGACCACTGGCTGGCGATCCAGGGCAGACCACCGCTCGCCCCCGCGGACCTGGTGCGCGACCCGGATCTGGAGATGGAGATCCGGCGCGCGGTCGTCGCCGCCAACACCCTCGTGTCGCAGGCCGAGTCGATCCGGACCTTCCGCATCCTCGCCCATCCCTTCAGCGAGGAGCACGGGCTGCTGACCCCGTCGCTGAAGCTGAAGCGCAGGGCGATCGAGAAGGCGTACGCGGTCGAGGTGGACGCGCTGTACGGGTGACGCGCGGCACAGGTGGCGCACCGGGCAGGGAGATGCGGGGAAGGTGATGCGCGCGTCCGGCTGTGCGGGCCTGCGGGAATGTGTGCGGGTATGTGATCGTTGACCCTGCCGTATCCATCGACGACGTTAGGATCGACCGCTCGTGAGCCAGGTCCCCTCCATCACCCTCAACAACGGTGTCGCCATGCCGCAGCTCGGCTTCGGAGTCTGGCAGGTGCCGGACGACGAGGCGGAGCAGGTGGTCACCACGGCCCTGGAGGCCGGGTACCGCAGCATCGACACCGCCGCCGTCTACAAGAACGAGACGGGCACGGGCCGGGCGGTCACCGGCTCCGGCATCCCGCGCGAGGAGCTGTTCGTCACCACCAAGCTGTGGAACAGCGACCAGGGCCACGACACCACGCTGCGCGCCTTCGACGCCTCGCTGGAGCGGCTCGGCCTCGACTACGTGGACCTCTACCTGATCCACTGGCCGCTGCCCTCCCGTGACACCTACGTCGACACCTACCGGGCCCTGGAGAAGATCCTCGCCGACGGCCGCGCCAAGGCCATCGGGGTCTCCAACTTCCTCCCGGAGCACCTGGATCGGCTGATCGGCGAGACCTCGGTCGTCCCGGCGGTGAACCAGATCGAGCTCCACCCCCGCCTCCAGCAGCAGGCCGCCCGCACCGCGCACGCCGCGCACGGCATCGCGACCGAGGCGTGGTCCCCGCTGGGCCAGGGCAAGGGCCTGCTGGAGGTGCCCACGGTCCTGGCCGTGGCCCGCAAGCACGACCGCACCCCGGCCCAGGTGGTGCTGCGCTGGCACCTCCAGATGGGCAACGTGGTGATCCCCAAGTCCGCGACCCCGTCGCGGATCGCGGAGAACTTCGACGTGTTCGGCTTCGAGCTGGACGCGGACGACCTCGCGGCCTTCGCGGCCCTGGACGAGGGCAAGCGGCTCGGCCCCGACCCGGCGGAGTTCGACGTCGCCTGATCCCCGCCCGGACCCCTTCCGTGCCGGCGCGGCTCCCCCTGTGGGGGGCCGCGCCGTCCCGTGTCCGGACGCCGTGCCGGTGCGATGTCGGTGCCCGGTGCGACGATGGTCCGCGTCGTGGCGCGACGGGCGCCGCGGGGCGCCGTCACGCCGTGGCGGGCGGCGCGGGGTTGTCGCAGGGGAGGCAATGACGGTGAGCGGCCCACTGGAGCCGGGGCTCTATCTGGTGCGCAATGCCGGCAGCGGGCTGGTGCTGGAGGTCGCCGGCGGTGCCCGCGGCGGGGGCGCCCGGGTGCAGCAGGCCGAGGAGACCGGGGAGCCGGGCCAGCACTGGCACATCACCCCGGTGCCCAACGGCGGCGGCCTGCATCATCTGGTGAACGAGGCGAGCGGCAAGCGTCTGGACGTGGCGGGCGCGTCCACGGAGAACGGCGCCCGCGTCCAGCAGTGGCGGGCGAACAACTTCGGCGCCCAGGAGTGGACGATCGAGGAGCACCTCGACGCCCCGGGCACCGTGGCGCTGGTCAGCTTCGTCAGCGGACTGCTGCTGGAGGTCGCCGACGGCAGCACCGACGAGGGCGCCGACGTCCGGCAGTGGGAGGACACCGACGGGCCCCATCAGGCCTGGAGGCTGGAGCCCGTACGCCCGGCGCGGTAGTCCTGCGGGCTCGTCCCGCGCACCCGTTTGAACGCGGCGCTGAACGCGAACGAACCGCCGTAGCCGACCTTCCGGGCGATGGCCTCCACGGTGGCGTCCCCGTCCCGCAGCAGGTCGGCCGCGAGGGCGAGCCGCCAGCCGGTGAGATAGCTCATCGGCGGCTCGCCCACCAGGCCGGTGAAGCGGCGTGCGAGAGCCGCCCGGGAGACCCCGCACGCCGACGCCAGCGAGGCGACCGTCCACGGGTGGGCCGGCTCGTTCTGGAGCAGGCGCAGCGCCCTGCCCACGACCGGGTCGCCCATCGCCCGGTACCAGGCGGGCGGCCGGGCGTCCGGGCCGGCGAACCACTGGCGCAGCGCGGCGATCAGCAGGAGGTCGAGCACCCGGTCCAGGACCACGCTCTGTCCCGGGTCGTCCCGGGCGATCTCCCCGGCGAGCACGTCCATCACCGGGCACTGCCACGCGTCGGCCGGCAGGTGCAGCAGGCCGGGGAGCGCGTCGAGCAGCCGCCCGCTGACCTCCCCGCGCATCCGGTAGGTGCCGATGAGCATCGTGGCCGAGCCGTCGCGCGCGTTGCCCCAGGTACGGACGCCCAGGTGCATCGACTGCGCCAGCGGCTCCCCCGTCAGCGTGTGGCAGGTGCCCCCGGGGCCGATCCGCGCCTGCGGCGGGGCGCCGGGCCGGTGCGCGACGGTGTACGGCTCCGGGCCGCGGGCGATCGCGAGGTCGCCGGGCCGCAGCCGCACCGGCGCGCCGCCGGCGGGCTCGATCCATGCCTCCCCGTCGGTGACGCACATCAGGCACAGCGGCGCACCGTCGTCGATGTGCACGGACCACGGCGGCTCCATCACCATGCGCAGCAGGAACGCCCCCCTGGCCCGCGGCCCGTCCAGAAGTCCGGCGAGAGCGTCCATGGCCGCCAGCGTAGACGCACACGCAGGGAGTCGAGCCTCTGGCGCATGGGAAGCGGGGCCGCCGGACGCGAGGCTGGAGGCATCGCAGGACACCGACGACGAGGACAGAGGTGAGCGGGATGACGCCGCAGGGGAACACGGGTTCGGGAACGGTGCTGGTGACCGCGGCCACGGGCAAGACGGGCCGCCGGGTCGCGGACCGGCTGACGGAGCTGGGGATCGACGTGCGCCGGGGGTCGCGCTGCGGGACCGTGCCCTTCGACTGGGCGGACCGCTCGACCTGGGAGCCCGCGCTGCGCGGCGCGGACGCGGCGTACGTGAACTACTACCCGGACCTCGCGGCACCCGGCGCGCCGGAGGACATGCGGGCCTTCGGGGCGGTCGCGGACCGGGCCGGGGTGCGCCGGCTGGTGCTGCTCTCGGGACGCGGCGAGCCGCAGGCGGTGGTCGCGGAGGACGCACTGCGCGCGTGCGGACCGGAGCTGCGGGTGGTGCGGGCGAGTTTCTTCGCCCAGAACTTCTCGGAGGGCGCGCTGGCGGGCGGCGTCGCCGAGGGGGATCTGGTCTTCCCCGCGGGTACCACGGCCGAGCCGTTCATCGACGCCGACGACCTGGCGGACGTGATGGTCGCCGTGCTCACGGACGACGGGCCGGCGCCCTCGGTGCGCGAGGTCACCGGCCCCCGGCTGCTGACCTTCGCCGAGGCCGCCGCCGAGATCGCCGGCGCCACCGGCGCCCCGGTCGCCTACACCGACGTGCCGGCCCCCGAGTACGCCCGCCTGCTGACCGGGTTCGGCGTCCCCGCCCCCGAGGCGCAGTGGCTCGCGGAGCTGTTCGCGACGCTGCTGGACGGGCACAACTCGTCGACGACGGACGGGGTGCGCGAGGTGCTGGGCCGGGAACCCAAGGACTTCGCCGACTTCGCGAAGGAGACGTTCGGGGGGCACGCCTGACCCCGGGCCCCGGGATTCCGCCGCCCCGGGCCCCCGGAACCCCGGGGCCCGGGGCGCCCGCCCCGCGGGGCCTCGCGGCGGCCGGCCTCGCGATCGTGGTCGCTTGCCGCGCGGCTACTGCGCCCCGTGCCCGGGGGCGATGTCGGCGACGCGGCGGGCGAGGGAGAAGTCCCGGTCGGTGAGGGCGTTCACGTCGTGGGAGAGCACGGTCAGGGACACCGTGTCGTAGCCGAGGCTCAGGTCGGAGTGGTGGTTCAGCTCCTCCTGGATCTGCGCGATGTGCACCACCATGGCCGTCGCGGCGAAGTGCGACCCGAGGCGGTAGGTGCGGGCGATCCGGTCGCCCTCCTGGGACCAGCCGGGGAGCTCCCGCAGGCGGTCCTCGATCTCCTTCTGCGACAAGGGCTCGGTGGGCATGGGTGTGATCCTTCCGGGAGGGGGCGGCGGACGGGGACACCATAGATCCGATGCCCGGTAAATCGGATGCCCGCACCCGGACGCGCTGTGTACGTTCGACCGAGTGGAACCACTGACCGACAAACAGATCCGCGCGTCCTTCGTGAACTGCACCAAGGGCGACGCCGGCCGGATGCGGCTCCCCCTGGACTTCGCCGGGCTCCCCTGGGAGGACCTCGACTTCCTGGGCTGGGTGGACCCGGGCGCCCCGCTGAAGGCGCACCTGGTGCTGCCGCGGGACGGCGGCCTCGTGGGCATGGCCCTGCGCATCCCGTCGGCCGGCCGGACGAGCGCGCTGAAGTCGAGCATGTGTCAGGCCTGCATGACCGCGCACGCCTCGTCGGGCGTGACGCTGTTCGCGGCGCCGCTCGCGGGCGCCGCCGGCCGCGAGGGGAACACGGTCGGCATCTATCTCTGCGCCGACCTCGCCTGCTCGTTGTACGTGCGCGGCAGGAAGCAGCCGAAGCTGCGGCACGGCCGGTACGAGGAGAGCCTCACGGTCGAGGAGCAGGTGCGGCGCACCACGGACAACCTGTCGGCCTTCGCGGACAAGGTCCTCGGCCTGCGCTGAGCCGTCCCGGGGCGCCTCGCCCCGGCCCGCCGTCACCGGCGGGCGGCCTCCAGGACCTGCCCGATGGTGTCCGCCTCGGCGGCGCTCTTGTCGGGGCGGTGGCGCAGTACCCGGGCGAAGCGCAGGGCGACCCCGGCGGGGTAGCGCGAGGATCGCTGGAGCCCGTCGTAGGCGATCTCGACGACCAGTTCCGGGCGCACGGTGACCGTCCAGCCGTCGTCGTCGACCGTGAGTTCGCCCAGGCGCCGGGTCTGCCAGCGCAGCATCTCGTCGGTGAGGCCCTTGAAGGTCTTGCCCAGCATGACGAAGCCGCCGTCCTCGCCCCGGGCGGCGAGGTGCAGGTTGGACAGCAGCCCGGTGCGCCGCCCGCTGCCGCGTTCGACGGCGACCACGACGAGATCGAGTGTGTGGACGGGCTTGACCTTCAGCCAGGACCTGCCCCTGCGTCCGGCGACGTACGGCGCGTCGAGCGCCTTGACCAGGGCGCCCTCGTGGCCGATCCGCAGGGTCGCCGCGAAGAACTCCTCGGCGGCCGCGACCTGTGCGGCGTCCTCGGGGTCCTCGACGACCTGCCGCCGGACCCGCAGCGGCTCGGGGACGAGGCGGGCGAGGCGCTCGTGGCGCTCGCGGCCGGGCAGGTCGAGGATTTCCTCGCCGTCGGCGGCCAGGACGTCGAAGTAGACGGGTGACACCGGCAGGGTGGCGCGTGCCGCGGCGACGTCGAGACGGGAACCCACCCGGGAGGCGATGTCCTGGAAGGCGGCCGGCCTGCCGTCGGGGCCGAGTGCGATGACCTCGCCGTCCAGGATGAAGCGGTCCCCGGCCAGTTCCCGGGCGCCGTCGGCCACTTCGGGCAGGCGTGCGGTGATGTCGTCGAGCGAGCGGGTGTAGACGCGGACCTCGTCGCCGAGCCGGTGGACCTGCACCCGGATGCCGTCGAGTTTCTCCTCGACGACGCAGGCGGTGCCGAGGGCCGCGACCGCCTCGGTCACCGAGGCGGCGGTGTGGGCGAGCATCGGCTGCACGGGGCTGCCGACCCGCAGGCGGAAGCGTTCCAGGGCCTCGGGGCCGTCGGCGAGCAGGGCTTCGGCGACACGGGGCAGCGAGCCCTCCAGCATGACCGCGCGCCGTACGTCGGCCGCCGGTGCCCCGGCGGCCCGGGCGACGGCGTCCAGTGCGACGGCGTCCAGCGCGCCCTGGCGCACGTCGCCGGTCAGCAGACGGATCAGGAAGCGCTGTTCCTCCGCGGTGGCGGCGCCCAGCAGCGCGTGGAGAGCCGCGCGGCGCCGGCTCTGCGCCCCGCTGCCGGCGATCGCCGCGAAGGCCGTCAGGGCCGCGTCGGTCTCGGTGACGGTGAGGGAGGGTTCCCCGGCGGGCGGCACCTCCTCGGTGAGCAGACTCCGGCCGACGCCGATCCGCCCCTGCGGCACGCGGCCGGAGAGGTAGGCGATGACCAGGGCGACGTCCTCCGGCCGGGCCTCGGCGAACAGGTCCGCGAGGGCGGCGGTCTTGCGGGAGCGGGCGGAGGTGGCGGCGACCTCGCGGGACACGTCGGCGAGCCGTGCGAGCAGCATGCCGCCATGGTGCCCCGGACCGGCCGTCCCACACCGGACGGCACGCGGCGCGGCAGGAACCCCCGCCGCGGGGAGCCGGGCGGGCGGCCGCCCGTGTGCGGGCCCCGCGGCCACCGGCCGAACTCCGTCTGGCCGGGTACGGTCTCCCCACGGTTCATCCAACTCCCCTAACGTTCCCCCGACTTGACCTGACCACGTCGACTTCCGAGGGACGGATCCATGGGGAAGCTCCTGCGCGCGGCATCGACCGCCTTCGCCACGGCCGCGCTGCTCGCCGCCGCGCTCGTACCGGCCGAGGCCGCCACCACGGCGGCGGACCCGGGACAGCTGCCCTGGTCGTCCACCACGTCGGTGGGGGTGCACAACGCCTACGAGCAGTCGGCGTACCCGTACTTCGCCGACGCGCTCGACTCCGGGGCCGGGATGCTGGAGCTCGACGTGTGGACGAACGCGTTCGGCCGGTCCTGGCGCGTCTCGCACGAGAATCCGCTCGGCAACGCCAACAACTGCGCCGGCGCGACCACCGCGGCCCAGCTGCGCACCGGGACGAGGAACCGGGACCTCGGCGGCTGCCTCGCCGACATGCGCGCGTGGCACGACGCGAACCCGGGCCACCGGCCGGTTCTGGTCAAGATCGAGCTCAAGGACGGCTTCCAGGACACCGCGGGCCGCGGGCCGGACGAGCTCGACGCGCTGCTGCGGTCGCGTCTGGGGGACGCCCTGTTCGGGCCGGCGCGTGTCACCGGCGCGCACCCCGACCTGGACACCGCGGTGCGGGCGGACGGCTGGCCCCTCCGCGCGGCGATGAGCGGGACGTTCGTCGTCGAGCTGATCCCCGGGACGGTGGAGCAGGGCAATCCGTTCGACTCCCTGTGGACCGACCGGGAGTACGCGCAGCATCTGCGCGATCTGAAGGCGGCGGGACGGCTCGGGGAGGCGGGCGCCTTCCCCGCCGTGCACAAGGCCGCCGCCGGTGATCCGCGCACCCGCTACGCGGACGCGTCGATCAGGCCGTGGTTCGTCGTGTTCGACGGGGACGCGGCGGCGTACGCGAGCGGCTCCGTGGACACGTCCTGGTACGACCGGAACCACTACCTGGTGGTGATGACGGACGCGCACAACGTCGCCCCGGCCATCGACGGCACCCGCCCGACCGAGGCCCAGGCCCGGGACCGCGTCGCCCTGCTGGCGGGCCGGCACGCGAGCGTGGTCTCCGCCGACTGGCATCCGCTGCCGTCGGTGCTCGCGACGGTGCTGCCGCGGGGCGGGGCGTGAGCACGCCGGACAACTCCGGAAACAGGCGCATAAGCCTTGGGTAAAGCATGACGTGAAGTAATACACATCACATCGGGGCCGGGAGGCGCCCGGGAACACCCACCAGTGGTTTACCGTTCATCCAAGCGTGGGTGTGGATGGGACCGTGTCCCCGGGCCTCACCTCCCGCCCGCAGGGACGATCGTTCGGCTGAAGCCCTGCGGAGCGACTCGCCGAGAGGCGACCGCCATGCACGCCCACCCCCTGACCGCCCCGGCCGGAAACCCCCGTTCGGCCGGGGCTCCCCTTTCGCCCGCTCCCCTCAGCCGGGGAGCGCGGCCGTGAGGTCGACCTCCACCAGCTGGCCGCACAGGCCGAGCCGGCTCACCCCCAGCAGCGTGCTCGCGGTCGTGAACGCCGACCCCACCACCGAGTCGCACAGCCGCCGCCACACGGCCGCCAGCACCTCGGCGTCGTCCGTGCGGACGTAGATCACCGAGCGCACCACGTCCTCCGGGCCCGCCCCCACCGCCGCCAGGGCGATGAGCGCGTTGGCCGCGACCTGGTCGGCCTGTCGCTCCGGGTCGGCGCCCCCGACGAGTCCCCCGTCCCGGTCCAGCGGACGCTGACCGGCCAGATACGCGGTGCGGCCGGCCTCGACGACGGTGATGTGGTGGTAGCCGGGGGTCGCGTGCAGCCGCTTGGGGCTGACACGGGTGATCCGGTCGCTCATAGCCTCGCTCATAGCGGCGAGTGTGGGGCCGACGCCCCCCTCGGGCATATGTTTTTCGGCCACCGGATCCATCCCGTGACCCGCTCGGAGGGGCCGCGGAGCCGCTCCTCGCCCACGCCCTCCGGCAAGCATCCCCTTTCTCCCGATATACGGCGGTGCAAAGGGCTGGCCATCCGGGCTCCGGAGTTCGAAGGTGGGTGATGCAGGTCACACGCGCCACTGGTGCCGCTCGTACACCCGCGAGCCCTGCCATGACGTCGTCCCGTGCACGGAGCACAGCACAGCAGCAGGAGGAGCGAGCGATGTCATCTTCCATCGAGCAATCCGTCGAGCAGTCCGTCACGGCCCGTCTGATCAGCGACGCGGCCCCCTCGCCGGGCGTGCCGGTGATCATGCGCTACCGTCCCGCCGACCCGTTCGCCGTCCGTATGGTCTTCCCGCCCGAGGCGTGCCTCGGCGACACCGCCGTGACCTGGGCGTTCGCCCGCAGCCTGCTCGACTCGGGGCTGCGCGCCCCGGCCGGCGACGGTGATGTGCACATCTGGCCGTGCGGCCGCGTCCAGACCATGGTCGAACTCCGCTCCCCCGACGGCGTCGCGCTGCTCCAGTTCCCCACGGCGAACCTGCGCGGCTTCCTCGCCGACGCGTACGAGGCCGTCCCGGCGGGCCGGGAGAGCGCCGCCCTGGACATCGACCGCGCCCTCGCCGTCCTCCTCGGCGGGACCGGGGGGTAAGGCTCCCGCGGCCGGATCCCGCCGGGCTCCTCCGGTCCGGATCCCGCCCGGCGCCGCACCGTCTCCGGGGGCCGCCGTGTACGCCGGCCCGGCCCGTACTACGGTCTCCCGTATGACAACTGTCGCGCTCGGTACGGGAGTAGGGCCACTGCTGCGCGGCTGGCGCGAGCGCCGGCGGGTCAGCCAGCTGGAGCTCGCCCTGCGCGCCGATTCCTCCGCCCGCCACATCAGCTTCGTCGAGACGGGACGCTCGCGGCCCAGCGAGGAGATGGTCCTCCGGCTCGCCGAACACCTCGACGTGCCGGTGCGCGAGCGCAACGCGCTGCTCCTCGCCGCCGGATACGCGCCGCGGTACGCCGAGACCCCCGTCGACGATCCCGCCCTCGGCGCGCTGCGCGAGGGCATCGAGCAGCTGCTCAAGGGGTACGAGCCCTACCCGGCGCTCGTCGTCGACGGCTCGTACACCGTCGTCGCCGCCAACAGCGGCATCACCATGCTGCTCGACGACGTGCCCGCGCATCTGCTCGCCCCGCCGCTGAACGCCATGCGGCTCACCCTCCACCCCGAGGGCCTCGCGCCGCGCATCCGCAATCTGCCCGAGTGGCGCGGGCACCTGCTGGAGCAGATGGAGCGGCAGATCGCGCTCGCCCGCTCCCCTGCGCTCCGCCGGCTGTACGACGAGGTCGCCGCCTACCCGCTGCCGGAGCGGGCGGACGGCGACCCGGACGGACCCGGCCCCGGCGACGCCGCCACGGCTCCCCACCCGTACTTCGCGCTTCCGCTGCGGATCGAGCACCGGGGCCGGGTGCTGTCGTTCGTCTCGTCCATCTCCACGTTCAACACCCCGCTGGACGTCACGGTCGCCGAGCTGGCCATCGAGACCTTCCTGCCGGCCGACGCGGAGACCGTGGAGCACCTGCGGTCGCTCAGCGGCTGACGCCCTCGGCCGCCTTCAGCGCCGACCACTGGAGCACCGCGAAGCCGGCGACGGCCAGCGCCTGGAGCACGGTCCACACCGCGCCCGTGGCGGTCGGCTCCAGCCACAGCGCGAGGGCCGCGACACCCAGCGCCGCCCACAGCAGGTTGGCGTCCACCACGGCCTTCACCGCCGTGGCGGGCGGCACCGGCCGGGAGGCGAGCAGACCGACCGCCGCGCCGTAGGCGGTCAGGAACAGTCCGAGCCCCAGCAGCAGCGTGCCGTCGACCCCCAGCAGCCGTCCGAGCGGCCCGGAGGCCGCCGCGTACGCGAGCCCGTTCGCACCGGTGACGACGGCGTCGAGGGCGAGGAAACGGCGCAGCATCGCGTGCGGCGCGGTGGTGCGGGCGAGACCGGACAGCAGGGCCTGGGACATGACGGATCAGCCTCCATCGACAGGGGGTGCGGGACCCCGGGCACCGGACGGAGTGCGCCGCCCGGTACCCGGTGCCCACAGCCTGCCGGGGGCGGGGGGCGGGGTCGATTACGCCGGGGGTAATGACCGCCGCCCACGGCCCCTCCGGTCAGGAGAGGCCGTGGGGTCTGATCACGGTGACGCCCGCCCCCGGGGCCGTGCCGAGGGCGGTGAGGGCGGCCGGGACGTCGTCGAGGCCGATCTCCCGGGTCACCAGCAGGTCCGGGCGCAGCGCGCCGGAGGCCACCATGGCCAGCATCGCGGGGTAGTCGTGGGCGGCCATGCCGTGGCTGCCGAGGATCTCCAGTTCCAGCGCCACCACCGGGGCCATGGGGACGAGGACCTCGTCCGGGAGGAGGCCCACCTGGATGTGGCGGCCCTGGCGGCGCAGGCTGCGCACGGAGTTCGCGCAGGTCACGGCGGAGCCGAGGGCGTCGAGGGAGACGTGGGCGCCGCCGCCGGACGCGCGGTGGACGGCTTCGGGCACCGCCCCCGGCGGCAGCGCGGAGGCGTCCACGCAGACCTCGGCGCCGAACGTCCGGGCCAGCTCCAGCGCTCCGGGCGACACGTCCACGGCGACGACACGCGCGCCGGACGCGGCGGCGACCATCACGGCCGACAGGCCGACGCCGCCGCAGCCGTGCACCGCCACCCACTGCCCCGGCCGCACCCCGCCCCGACCGACGACGGCCCGGAAGGCGGTGGCGAACCGGCAGCCGAGGCCCGCCGCCGTCGAGAAGGACATCCCCTCGGGCACGGCGACCAGATTGGTGTCCGCGTGGCGCACGGACACGTACTCGGCGAACGACCCCCAGTGGGTGAAGCCGGGCTGCTCCTGGCGCTCGCAGACCTGCTGGGCGCCGCGCGCACAGGCGTCGCACCGGCCGCACGCGCAGGTGAACGGCACGGTGACCCGGTCCCCGGCGCGGCTGCCGCGCACGTCGTCGCCGACGGCCACGACCACACCGGACAGTTCGTGCCCGGGCACGTGCGGCAGCGCGATCCCGGGGTCGTGGCCCGCCCAGCCGTGCCAGTCGCTGCGGCACAGCCCGGTCGCCTCGACGCGGACGACAACGCCGTCCCGCGCCGGCACCGGGTCGGGGACCTCACGTATCTCCGGGGCCCTTCCGAACTCCTCGTACACCACCGCTCGCACGTGCTCACTCCTCCACGCCGTTCCGTTGCCGATCGGCACCGCCCGTGCCCGTCCGGAGCGGACGGGCATGTCTCAGTCGGCCCGACGCCCGCCGGCCGGGCGGGCGTGCTCCGACGGTTCGAGGGGGACCTGCGGTCCCTGACCCTCCCTCAGCCAGCGCCGGAGCACCCGGTGCACCTGCTCGGCACCGGCCAGCGTCTCGCCCGGCCGCACCGGCGGGGAGAGCTCCAGGGGCGACATCAGGAACGGCCGCGACTGCTCGCCGCCGAGCCCGCCGTGCGACCCGATCTGCTCCTCGAAGGCGTGCACCACCCCGGTCCGGGGGTCGAACATCGAGTTGACCATGATGTCCGCGACGTGCGGGAAGGCGTCCGTGCGGCGCACCGCGTCCGCGGCCCCCGGGCCGAAGACGGCCAGCGGCCCGCCGTCGTCGTCCTTCAGCCCGGCGACGGGTTCCGCGACCCCGCCCGCGGCGAGCACCAGGGAACCGTGTTCCTCGCTGCGCACCAGGAGGAAGCCGATCCCGGGGTGGTCGGCGAGCGTCGGCAGCAGCGCCGGATGCCGCCGGTCGATCTCCTCACGGCTCATGCGGTGCGGCACGTCCGGGAACGAGACCAGGGCGAGGTTCCCCGACGCCAGCACGATGGGGTCCGGTCCCGCGGGCGGCTCGTCCTCGTCGCCGTCCGCGGCGGGCGGGCGGTGCAGCGCGGTGCGCAGTGCGTCGCGTGCGGCGTCCCGCGCCTCGGCGCCGCTGCGGGTCCGCACGGCGCGGCGGGAGACGGGCAGCCCGCAGCCGGCGCGCACCAGATCGCGCAGGCTCAGCCCGTACGCGCCCTCGAAGGTGCTGCCCGGGCTCTGCCCGTGGTCCGACAGGAGCACGATCCGGTAGGGGCGGGGCGCGTGCGCGGCCGCCTTGGCGAGCAGCGCGATCGAGCGGTCGAGGCGCTCCAGCACGTCCTGCGCGTCACGGCTGTGCGGCCCGGAGTGGTGGGCCACCTCGTCGTAGGCGACCAGGTCGGCGTAGACCGCGGTACGGCCCGCGAGCATGTCCCCGATGACCGCGGCGACCACCACGTCCCGCTCCACGACGGTCGCGAACGCCCTGATGAACGGATACAGGCCGCCCCGCGCGACGCGCGGCTCGTCCCCGCGGATGCGGGCGCGCACGGACTGGCCGATCTCGCGGCACACCTCGGCGAGGAAGGAGACGGCGGTGCGCACGGCGTTGGCCGGATCGGAGAAGTACGCGAAGTAGCCCGCCCGCGAGCGGTTGGCCCGGCCCCGGCGGGCGGCGACCGACAGGACGAGCGCGAGCTGGTCGGCCCCTCCGCTGAACAGGTTGCCGCGGCTCGCCCCGTCGACCGTCAGCAGTCCGCCGTCGGCGGTGCGCTCGACGGCCCGGCGCTGGAGTTCGGCCGCGCTCGCGGGCCGGTTGCTGACGACGATCCGGCGGGTGTCCTTCTCGTACCAGCGGAAGGCGGGCACGTCGTGGTTGGTGCCGTGGAGGATGCCGAGCTGACTGGCGCCGGTCTGGCTCGACCAGTCGGTGCGCCAGGGGGTGAGACGGTGGGTCGCGCCCAGCAAGGCGGCCACGGTCGGCATGACGCCGCTCTCCGCGGCGCGCAGCAGCACCCCGTGGCCGACGCCGTCGAGCTGGACGAAGACCGTGCCGGGTGTCCCGGGGCCGTCCGCGCGGGCCTCACGGCTCCTCCCCCGGCGGCGGTCGGCCAGCCGGGAGAGCCGGCGCCGGTAGGCGTCGTCGTCCCGCACGGCGAGCGCGGTGGAGGTGGCGGACGCGACGGCCGACATCACGGCGGCGACCACCACGGCGGTCTCCGGGTCGGCGGCACCCCGGCCGTCGGGGATCAGCCACAGGGCGATGAGCAGCAGCGACCCGTTGAGGAAGAACACGAGCAGGCCGAGCAGCAGGGCGGGCACCAGCAGCAGCGCCCGCACCACCACGGGCCACACCAGCGCGCCCAGCAGGCCGAACGCGCCCGCGCCCCAGGCGGCGGTGACCGCGGTGCGGGTGATCGTGTCACCGTCCGCGGACTGCAGGCGGAAGTCGGGCAGCAGCCCGGCCAGCGCCAGCATGGTCAGCGTGGACACGGCCCATACGACGACCACCCGGACGACCGTCCCGCCCGCCGAGCGCCATCGTCCTCGACCCACGTGTCGTCACCTCACCCCTCGTTCAGGGTCTCCAGCCTGGCACAACGCCGGAGCGGCCCGTCGCCCGGCGCTCCCCGGCGCCCTTCCACCCGCCCCGCCGCGCCGCGGCCGGGCGGTACTACGCTCGTACGGACGGGGACTTGGGTGAGGAGGCGTCGGGTGCCGGTGGAGGTCACGTGGTGGGGTCATGCCACCTGCACGATCGAGGACTCCGGGATCCGGGTGCTGACGGACCCGCTGCTGACGCGCAGACTCGCGCATCTGCGCAGGCGCCGCGGCGCCCTGCCGCCGCCCGAGGCCACGCGCGCCGACGCCGTGCTCGTCTCGCATCTGCACTCCGACCATCTGCACCTGCCGTCGCTGGCCCGGATGGCGCCCGGCACCCGCCTCGTGGTGCCCCGGGGCGCGGCCGGCTCGGTCCGCGGGCTGCGCCGGGTGGCCGCGGCCGCGGGCCTGACGGTCACGGAGGTGGCGCCGGGGGACGTCCTGCGGATCGGTGAGCTGAGGGTCCGGGTGGTGCCGGCCGCGCACGACGGCCGCCGGATGCCGTTCGGCCCGCACGTGTGCCCCGCGCTGGGCTATGTGGTGAGCGGCGAGGCCGACACCTATTTCGCCGGTGACACCGGCCTGTTCGACTCGATGGCCGACGAGGTGGGTCCCGTCGACGTGGCGCTGCTGCCCGTGGGCGGCTGGGGCCCGTACCTCGGCCACGGACACCTGGACGCCGGGCGCGCCGCACAGGCGCTCGCGGCGCTGTCGCCGCGTGCCGCGGTGCCCGTGCACTACGGCACCTACTGGCCGATCGGCATGGACGCCGTGCGGCCGCACGAGTTCTACTCGCCGGGCGACGAGTTCGTCCGCAAGGCGGCCCTGATCGCCCCGAAGGTGGCCGTGCACCGGCTGGCGCACGGGGAGCGGGTCAGACCGGAGGACGGCCGGTGATCCTCGACCTCTCCGACATGGTCGGGAAAATGGGCGACGCGGTGCGGCAGTTGCCGCCGGAGTCGACCCAGCAGGCCGTCGGGCTCCCGTCGTTGTTCCTGCTGGTGGCCCTGGGCGCGCTGGTGCCGGTGGTGCCCACCGGGGCGGTCGTGAGCACGGCCGCGGTGGTGGCCTTCCACCAGGCCAGCCCGCTGTCGCTGCTGTTCGTCTTCCTGACGGCCTCCGTCGCCGCCTTCGTCGGCGATGTGTCGCTGTACTGGCTGGGCCGGCGGGGCGTCCGCTCGAAGAACGGCTCCCGCTGGCTGGCCGCTCTGCGGGACCGGGCGGCGCCCGAGCGGGTCGAGCAGGCGGGGCAGAAGCTGACCGAGCACGGGGTCACGGTGCTGGTGCTGTCACGTCTGGTCCCCGCCGGGCGGATCCCCGTGATGCTGGCGTGCCTGATGGCCGGCATGCGGATGGGCGACTTCGTCCGCGGCGACGTGCCTGCGTGTCTGGCGTGGGCGGCCACCTACGGCGTGATCGGCATCGTCGGCGGCTCCCTCTTCGCGGAGCCGTGGCAGGGGGTGGTGGCCGCGATCGCCCTCACCGTGGTGCTCAGCGGCGCTCCGGCCCTGTGGCGGAAGGTGCGGCACCCGCGGCACGCGGGGTGAGGGAGCGCCGGGCCCCGGGGGGCCCCGCGCCCGGGTCCGATCACGTCGCCAGGACGCGGGAGCCTCCCACCGGCAGGCGCCGCGTCACCGATCACCCAGCCGCCCCACAGCGACCGGCAGGTGTCCAGCAGCGTCCGCCGGGACCAGTGGTGCGCGGGCACGAAGTCGAAGCGGACGCCGCCCAGTTCCGCGCCCTCCCACCAGTCGAGCTCCGTCACCCGGGTGAAGCGCCGGCGCCGGAACCAGCGCCCGAGCCCGGCGGGCACGAACACCGGGGTGCGGCGCGGCAGGCGCCGGACCGTGGGCCAGTCGAGGTGGTCGAAGTGGTTGTGGCTGATGACGACCGCGTCGACCGGCGGCAGGTCCTCCCAGCGGACGCCGACGGGGGTGATCCGCGCGGGCGTGCCGAGGATGCGGCGGGACCAGACGGGGTCGGTGAGCACGGTGAGGCCGCCGATGCGCAGCACCCAGCTGGCGTGGCCGGCCCAGGTGACGGCGACGGTGGTCGCGTCCGCGTCGGGCAGCGGACCCGGCGCGAAGGGCAGCCTCGGGATGTCGTGCAGCCCGTCGCGCCCGGGCCGCACCGCGCCCTCCCGGGCGAGCCTGGCCATCGCCCGTACGCCGGGCAGCGGAGCGGTCAGCCGGCGGGCGAACGACCTGGGCCAGGTGCGGACCTCGCCGAGCGGGCGAGGGGCCGGCGGCATGGGTGCGGTGCGGTCCTGACGCTCGCCGGGCCCCGACCGTGCGGTCTGTTCGGTCATCCGGATCTCCCGTGTGTCCGTGTCCGTGTGTCCGTATCCGTGTCCGTGTCCGTGTCGCGCGGTGCGGCGGCGGTCCGCCTCGCGCCGTGTCCCTGCGGCGGTGGGCCCGGGGGCCGTCCCGACCGCGCGTCCGCCGATCAGCGCAGTTCCTGGAAGGCCCGCTCGAGGAGCCTCAACTCCGCCTCCACATGGGGAAGTCCGAGAGGGCGGTCGGAGCGCAGGGCGGCCAGCTGCCCCTCCGCCGCCGATCCGAGGAGCGGGCCGGTGGACAGCCGTACCCGCAGGGCGCCGAGTTCGTCGCCGAAGCGGTGGCCGCCGGGGACGGAGGTGCCGAGGCGGTCGCTCAGGTACTCCTCCAGTTCCATGGAGTCGCGCACGCCCCGCTCGGCGAGGCGTGCGCGCAGCGGTCCGAGGTCGGCGTACAGATGGCGGCCGGCCTGCGGCGGCCGGGCCAGCGCCCCCGCGGCGAGCACCGTCCGGTGCACCGCCTCGCCCAGCCGCGCGTGCAGCGCGTTCGCCTGCCGGGCCCGGGTGGAGACGGCTGCGGGCTCACCGAGGACATGGGCGGCCGCGGCGGCCACCGGGGCGGGGACGACCGCGCCGAGGGCGGTGAGGAAGTCGAGGGTGCGGGCACGCCGGGCGGCGCCCTCGGGGCCCGCCGGGAAGCGGGCGACGGCGAGGGGCCAGGAGGCGGGGGTCAGCGCCCCGACGAGGTCGCTGATCACGGTCACGTCCCCCGGGCACATCTCGGCGGGGCTGAACAGCACGGTGTCCCGTGGTTCGTGGACGGTGTCGCGCCAGGTCTCGTCGCTGATGATGTGCAGCCCCTCGCCGACCGCCGCCTCGCACGCCTCGCGCACCGTCTCGGGCGGGGCGACGGTGCCGGTCGGGTCGTCGGCGACCGACAGCAGCAGCAGACGCGGCCTGCCGCCCTCGGTGCGCACCCGCCGTACGGTCTCCAGCAGCGCGACCGGGTCCGGTACGCCGCCGCACTCGGCGGGCGTGGGCACGTGGTAGGCGGGCCGGCCGAGCAGCCGGGCCTGCGGGGCCCACCAGGCGGGGCACGGACGCGGCATGAGGACGTCGCCGTCGTAGGCCCCGAGCAGCGCGAACAGCAGCGGCTGCGCCCCGGAGGCGGCGACGACCTCCGTGGGGGCGCTGTGCAGTCCTCGGCGCGCCCAGTAGCCGCAGGCCGCCTCCCGCAGACCGGGGCCGCCGCCGGACGGCTCCCCGGTGGCGGTGCCGGAGGCCCCGGCGAGAACCGCGGCCGACTCGTCGAGGACCGGCAGTCCCGTCTCCGGCGCGTACGGCCCGTACCGCACGGGCCCGCGCCCCTCGGCCGCCGTCCCCACCATGCCGCCACCCTTCTCGTCGCGGCCGCCCACGGGCCGGTGCCGCACGTCTCGCCGCGGGGCGGACCACCCTGCGCGCACCGGAGCGCGTGCCCGTCCCACGAGCCCTTTATACGAAGGTTCGGCGTGGGCCGCGCGGGGTGAGTCCGGTCACCCATGAGGCCCTCGTACCGCGTACTCGGCGCGTCAAGGGGTATGCGCCCGGCATGGCAGACCTCCACGGACAGTCCACGGGATCCCCCGAGAGCACGGGCGTGCGCGCCCTGCTGAGCTCCTGGGACAGGCGTGTCTTCACCGCCGTGGCCTCGCGCGAGTGGCCCGGCGCCGAGCCCGTGCTGCCCAGGCTGAGCCGGAGCGCCAACCACGGGCTGCTGTGGTTCGGCGCGGCGGCGGGCATCGCCGCGCTCGGCCGCGACGCCCGGTCCCGGCGTGCGGCCGTGCGGGGCGTGGCGTCCCTGGCCGTGGCGTCGGCGCTGATCAACACGGTGGGCAAGCGGTCCGTGCGCCGTGCTCGCCCGCTGCTCGACGCGGTGCCGGTGATGCGGCAGCTGAAGCGCCAGCCCTTCACCACGTCCTTCCCCTCCGGGCACGCAGCGTCGGCGGCCGCGTTCGCGACCGGTGTCGCGCTGGAGTCGAAGGGGTGGGGCGCGGTGGTCGCGCCGGTCGCGTTCTCGGTCGCGTTCTCACGGGTGTACACGGGTGTGCACTATCCGAGTGACGTCCTCGTGGGCACGGCGCTCGGGGTGGGCGCCGCGCTCGCCGTACGGGGTGCCGTGCCGACCCGTTCGCAGATGCCCGCGCCGGGCAGGCCCCGCGAGCACGCTCCGGCGCTGCCCGGGGGCGACGGCCTGGTCGTGGTGGTGAACCGGGAGTCGGGCTCGGCGGACTGCGCCCCCGCCGTCCGGACGGCACTGCCGCTGGCGGAGGTCGTCGAGTGCGCGCCGGACGAGCTGCCGGTGGAGCTGGCGAAGGCGGCGGGCAGCGCGCGGGCCCTCGGCGTCGTCGGCGGTGACGGGACGGTCAACCTGGCCGCCTCGATCGCCGCGACGCACCGGCTGCCCCTGGCCGTCTTCCCCGGCGGCACGCTCAACCACTTCGCCTACGACCTGGGCATAGAGGCCATCGTCGACACCTGCCGGGCGGTCGAGGCCGGCGAGGCGGTCGGGGTGGACCTCGGGCGCTTCCGCCCCGGCCCGGGCGGCCGGCCCGAGCCGGGCTACTTCCTCAACACGTTCAGCCTGGGCGTCTATCCGGAGCTGGTGCGGATCCGCGAACGCTGGTCGCCGCGGATCGGCTCCTGGCCTGCGGGCATCCTGGCGGCGGGGCGCGTCCTGCGCGGCGAACACCCGCTGGAGGCCGAGGTCGACGGCCGGCGCCGGCCGCTGTGGCTGCTCTTCGCGGGGAACGGCGTCTACAAGGGCGTCGGACCCACACCCGGTCACCGGCACAACCTCGCCGACGGGCTGCTCGACATCCGCGTGGTGCACGGCGGGCGGCTGCCCGGTCTGCGCCTGCTGGGCGCGGCGCTCGCCGGCAAGCTGAACCGCTCCCCCGTGCACGCCGCCCGCCGCCTGCACCGCATGCGGATCGGGGGCCTCGCCCCCGGCACGCTGCTGGCGTACGACGGCGAAGTGGCCGAGGCCCCGGAGGATCTGGTGGTGGACAAGGTGGTCGACGCGCTGACGGTGTACCGGCCCCAGCGCCTGCTCTGAGGGGCGTCCCGGCGGCCGGCGCCGTCCGGGCAGAATCGCGGCATGCGGATCCTGATCGTCACCGCCGGTTCCCGGGGCGATGTCGCCCCCTTCACCGGCCTGGGCCGGCGTCTGCGGGACGCGGGCCATGAGGTCGCCCTGGCCGCCCACCCGTCGTTCGCCGCGCTCGTCGGCGGGTGCGGCCTCGTCCACCGGCCCGTGCCGGGAGATCCGCGGCAGCTGCTGCGCGCCTGGTCCGGGGCGGCGTCGCGGGACGAGACCCGGGCGCTGACGAGGGCGTACGCGGACGGGCTGGCCGACGGGGTGGCGGACGCCGTCGCGGCCGGCACCGACCTGGTGCTCACGGCCTTCGGCCCGGCACCGCTCAGCAGGACGGCGGCCGCGGCGTTCGGCGTCCCGGTGGTCGGCACCTACCTCACCCCGGTGTTCGCCACCTCCCGGTTCGCGCTGCCCGGCGCGCGGAGTTCCGACGGCAGGGGCCCGGACGACCACCTCGCCGCGGGGCGGGCGGTGCTCGGGCGGGCGGAAGGGGTCTTCGCCGGTGCCGTGAGGCGGCTGCGCGCCCGCTTCGGACTGCCCGAGGACACGCCGTCCGCGGCCGGGGACGTCCGGCCGGTCTTCCACGGGTACAGCCCGCTGGTGGTGCCGCGCCCCGACGACTGGCCGCCCCGGGTCGGCGTGACGGGCTACTGGTGGCCCAGCCGGCCGGACGGCTGGCGGCCTCCGGCCGGGCCGGCCGACTTCCTCCGGTCCGGCCCGCCCCCGGTGTTCATCGGCTTCGGCAGCATGGCGCCGGGGCAGGGCGAGCGGCTCGGCGGGCTGGTGGCCGCGGCCGTGCGGCGGGCCGGGGTGCGGGCCGTGGTCCAGGCGGGATGGGCCGGGCTGAGCGGGGCCGGCGACGACATCCTGGCCGTCGGCGACGTCCCGCACGACTGGCTGTTCCCCCGCACCGCCGCCGTCGTCCACCACGCCGGGGCGGGCACCACCGGCGCCGGGCTGCGGGCCGGGGTGCCGGCCGTGCCGGTGCCCGTCATGGCCGACCAGCCGTTCTGGGCGTCCCGGCTGTGCGAGCTGGGCGTGGCGCCCCGGGCTCTGCCGTTCCAGGACCTCACCGCGGAGGCCCTCGGCGACGCCATCAGGGCCGCCCTGGACGACCCGGCCCACCGCCGCCGCGCGGCCGGCCTCGCCCGCCGCATCGCGGCGGAGGACGGCGCCGCCGCCGTGCTGGCCCACATCGCGTCGTCGGACGGCGCCCACTGAAGGGACGGCCGGCGGGTGCCGTCGCGGGACGGACGGCCGGGTGAACGACGCTGCACGGCAACGGACCTGACGGCGCGTCGGGAGGACGCTCGGCGGAAAACGGATCGACGCGCCCCCGGTGCCTCGCGCACCATGGCCGTACCGCCGTGGGCGGCCGGCCACGGGGGTGCCGGCCGGCCGGCGGTCCCGGCCGGCCGTCCGTCCCGAGCCCGTCGGGCTCATGGCCTCGGGCGCCGGTCCGGGGCGTGCGGCGCACGTCCCGGACACGGGCCCCGCGACGCCCGGCAGACACTCCGCCGGCCGGCGCCGGGGGCGCCCCCGTGCCGTGTTCCCGGGATCGCCGTTTCCGGGATCGTCGTTCCCGGGATCGTCCGGATGCCCCCGGCAGGAGGCCGGCCCTCCGCCTGCGAGCGCACGCCCCGGAGGGAGGGGCCGCCTGCGGGCGGACGGCGCTAGGTGCCGGACACGGTCCCGTCCACCCCGAAGCGCCGCACATAGCGGCGCTGCCAGGGCGTCTCCACCGCATGCCGGTCGTAGTGGGCGCGGACGTACGCCACCGCCTCGGCCGGCGGGACGCCGTCGAGGACGGCGATGCACGCGAGCGCGGTGCCGGTGCGCCCCCTGCCCCCGCCACAGGCGACCTCGACGCGCTCGGCCGCGCAGCGCCGCCATGCCTCACCGAGCAGCTCCCGTGCCTCGCCGTGGTCCCGCGGCAGCCGGAAGTCGGGCCAGCGGAGCAGGCGCGCCTCCCAGTCCGTCGACGGCGGCGGCCCGCCCAGCAGGTACACGGCGAAGTCCGGCGCCGGTCCGTCCGGCAGGGGGCGCCGGAGGGCGCGGCCACGGATCAGCCGCCCGGAGGGCAGCTTCAGCACGCCGGTCGAGGTCTCGTCCCAGGTCTCTCCCACGGGCACCGTCCTGACAGCTCGCCATGTCCAGCATGTGACATGGGTATCTCGTCATGCGATACGCAAGCGTACCGTGGATCTCCTCGCCTCAGCAGCATCCCGCCCATGGAGAAGGGGTACCGCCATGCCGAAGGAGACCGCCGTCTACACCCACGGCCACCACGAGTCCGTCCTGCGCTCGCACACCTGGCGCACGGCGGAGAACTCGGCCGCCTACCTGCTCGGTGAACTGCGGCCCGGTATCGACGTCCTGGACGTCGGCTGCGGACCCGGCACCATCACCGCCGACTTCGCGGAGCTGGTCGCCCCCGGCCGGGTGACCGCGGTCGACGCCGCCGAGGACGTCCTGGAGCGGGCCCGCGCCCACGCGGCCGGACGCGGCCTGGACAACGTCCGGTTCGCGGCCGCCGACGTCCACGACCTGGACTTCCCCGACGACTCGTTCGACGTCGTCCACGCCCACCAGGTCCTCCAGCACGTGGGCGACCCGGTCCAGGCGCTGCGCGAGATGCGCCGGGTCTGCCGCCCCGGGGGCGTGGTCGCCGCACGCGACAGCGACTACGGCGCCTTCACCTGGTACCCCGGACTCCCGGCCCTGACGGAGTGGCAGCGGCTGTACGACCGCGTCGCCCGCTCCAACGGCGGCGAACCGAACGCCGGCCGTCACCTCAAGTCCTGGGCCCGCGCCGCCGGTTTCACCGACATCGCCTGCACGGCGGCCACCTGGTGCTTCGCCACCCCGGCCGAACGCGCCTGGTGGAGCGGTCTGTGGGCCGACCGCACCACGGCGTCCGTGTACGCCCGCCTCGCGGTCGAGGGCGGGCACGCGACCCCCGGGCAGCTCGACTCCGCCGCGAAGGCGTGGCGCGCGTGGGGCGACGACGAGGACGCGTGGTTCATGGTGCCGCACGCCGAGATCGTGTGCCGGGTGGAGTGAGTTCCCGCTCCGCCCCGGCCCGCGCGACGGGCGGGCGCGCACGGCCGTCCGTGCGCGGGCGGGGCGGGTGCGGCGGTGCCGGAGAGGTGCGGTGTCGTTCGGCGGATGGTCCAACTACCCTCGCCCGCATGGAGATCCTCGGAACGACCCTGCGCATCTGTGTCGACGACCTGGAGACCTCGGCCGCCTTCTACGAACGCCTCACCGGCGCGACCCCGCTGCGTTTCGAGCGCGGCGGGGTGTCCGTCGCGGCGGTCGGCTGCTTCCTGCTGATGAGCGGGCCGGAGGCGGAACTGGAGGTGCTGCGCAAGGTGTCGGCGACGATCGCGGTGGAGGACGTGGAGGCCGCGTACGCCACGCTCACCGGCAACGGGGCCCAGGTGATCGCGGGGCCCGTGCCCACACCCGCCGGCCGCAACCTGATCGCGGTGCACCCGGACGGGTCGGTGTTCGAGTACGTGGACCGCAAGGCCGGTTAGCTCCGGCCGGGGGTGCGGAGTTTACGGCCGGAGGTGCGGAGCAGCGCATTCAGGCGCACATTTGAGAGGGGGACGTGTCGGGGGCGCGTCGTACAGGGGGCGCGGTCTCCTCATGCATGCGCGGACATTCCGCCGGGGTGCGACAGATCGTCGCCGGCGCCGTCGCGCCGCCCCCGGGGCATCGCCCGCACCGTCCCACCGCTGAGGAGTCGCCATGCCTATGCTGCTCGTCAAGGGCTTCTACGACATCAAGGGATCGCAACCGGACGGCGACACGGTGCATTTCACGGCCGACGACCCGGCCGAGTGGGATCTCGTCGGCGGCGGGGGCGGCCGGGCCGTCGAGCACAGTGCGGCGGGCCGCGCGAAGCTGCGCCTGGACGGGGTCGACGCTCTCGAGACCCACTACGGTCCCAGCCGGGTCCACCAGCCCCTGCGGTTCGCCCACGCGGCGCGTGACGAGCTGCTGAGCCGGCTCGGCTTCACCGACGTCCGGCGCCGCCCGGACGAGACGGTGACCGCCACCACCCCGGAGACCGTCCCCGGCTTCGTCCTCACCCGCGGCTCCGACGTCCACGGCCGCTGCATCGCCCTGGCCGGACACGGCACCGCGCCCGGAACCAGTGGTCTGGAGATCGACGTGGACGTCGCCGTGCTGCGGACGACGGTCAACCACCACCTGCTCGCTCAGGGCCTCGCCTATCCGACGTTCTACCGCAGCCTCTTCACCGGCCTGCGTGCGGAGATGGCCGCCACGGCAGCCGAGGCGCGGACGGCCGGCCGGGGGCTGTGGGAGAGCGACGTGACCACGGCCGGAGCGAAGATCACGGGCCTCGCCTCGCTCACCGACGACGTGGTGATCCTCCCCAAGCTGTTCCGCCGCCTCGTGGACCATCTGCGCCTCGACATGCCGCTGGCCTGCTTCCCCGCGTTCCTCGCCGGTGTCGCCGACCGCTACTCGGTGCTGTCCACGGGGGAGCGGCGCGCCGGGCTGAACCACGTGGTGGAGATGGCGAACGGCCACACGGTGACGATGCTGCACCCGTCCGACGACCTGCTCTTCGAGGACGCCTGAGTCAGGGTGACCGGGTGACTGAGTCAGGGTCGGGAGAGACCGCGTCGACGCGGTTGACGCGCCCCGCCGGAGCGCACGGCCCACGTCCCTGGGCACACGGCCCGATCGCTCGCGGCGGGGCCGCGCCCCACGTCATCGGCGCGGCCCCGCCGCGAGCGCGGTGAGGATGCGGCGCGTCCGGTCCACGGGGTCCTTCGAGAGCTCCGCCCCTCGTTCGCGCACGGCCTGTGCCAGCTGCCGCTGCCGGTGCTCCGCCCGGACCGTGAGCGCGTCGGCATCCTCCCCGTCCTCGGGCCGGACCCTGGTCGACGCCTCCAGGAGCTCCGTTCCGGCGACCGACCACGCCTCGACGTCGACCTCCACGCCGTCGAGGCGCACGCCGTCGGCCCTGGTCGAGACGACGGGGCCCAGCGCTACCAGGCCGTCGAGCGGGACGGCGGGGGCGCAGGCGTGCAGGAACTGGTCCTGCACCGCGTCGATGGGCGCGGCCGGATCGGCGCCGGGCTCCACGGCGCCCACCAGGGCGCCGGGCGGGTGGTCGTGGACCAGCGACGCGGCCAGCACCCTGTCCTCCCCCGACCAGTCCTGCTCGATCCGGTACGTGAACGGCGTGGCGTCGAAGCGGGCCGCGAAACGCCCGACCAACTGCTCCCGGGTGCAGGGACGCAGGGTGACGGTGAGGTCGTCCGGTCCGCCGTCGCCGGTCCTGAACCGCACGATCACGCCGCCGTCCAGCAGCGGCACCTCGCCGGCGGCGACGCCGCCTTCGTCCTCGGCGAACCAGATGCGGCGCGTCGTCGTCACACCGTCCGGCCCGGTGAGGACCGGCAGCGCCGCCGCGCCGCCCTCGACACCGACCCTGATCTCGACCGGCAAGAGGTCCATCGCATTGCTCCCGCTCGTCGCACCCCGTTCCAGGATATCCGTCCTTCACGGGACATACCCGGCGCCCCCGACGGGACGGCGGCCGTCGCACGGAACGTGGTGGCCGCGGTCGCCGACGGCGTCCTAAGCTCCCCCCATGTCAGGTCCGACACTGGTCGTCGAATTGGCGGAGCCCGTCTCCCCCGCCGGTATGCGGCGGTTCCGCGCGCTGATGGAGGGGATCTCGTCGCGCTGCGAGGAGAGGCGGCCGGGGCATTTCGACGTGCAGGTGCCCGTGGAGCGCCTGGGCATCGGGAGCGGGCAGGAGGAGGGCGAACGGCTGCTTCCGGACCCGCTCCTGGGCGGTCTTCCCGACCCCGGTCTCGCGGCCCTCGTCGGTTTCGACCCCCGGCGAGACCACCCGCACCGGCCCTTCGACGTCTACCTGATGGGTCCCGGGGTCGGCGACGAGGACGTCTTCGAGGCCGAGCACGCGGACACGCCGGAGGTGCCCGCCGTGCTCGGCTTCACCCCTACCCACGCCGTCAACGTCAGCGCGGCCTGCAACCGCGCGGTCGACCATGTCGCCACGGCGCTGCTGACGGCCGCCGTCATGGACGTCATCGGCGGTGTGGCCTGGGCCGAACTGCGCGCGGAGCAGGTGCCGCTGGTCGGCCTTCCCGGCCTGGTGGGGCTCACGGACGAGGAATGGCCGGACGCGCTGGGCTCCGCCGTGTTCCTGCGGGCCTGGGCGGCACAGCCCGGCTTCCGGTTGGTGAAGTAGCCGGGTCGGCGAAGCGTCCCGTCGTCGCCCCCCGTCCGGGTGCGGACGTCCTCCGTACGGCATGCCGGACACGCTGATCGGCGGGCATCGCCCGGAACGGGCCGGCACGGTTCGGCCCGTCGGCGGGCATCGCCCGGAACGGCCGGCACGGGTCGGCCGTCGGCTGACACCCCGGCCGCGGGACGCCCCGTGCGGGACGGCGTCCCGTCAACTGCCGCCCTGCATACGGAAGTCGTACATCTCCGGCAGGGGGTCGTCGGTGATCTCGGCCCACAGCTCCCCCAGGACCGCCGCGCCTTCGCGCAGGTCCGCGACCTCGATGCCGTCGTCGAGCACCGCGCGCGCCTCCTCCGGGCGGTCCTCGGCCACCAGGATCATGACGTGCAGGAGGCGGAATCGGCCGCGGGCGCGGACGTCCGGCGGCAGCCGGTCCCACACCGCGCGGGCGCCGGTGGTGCGGCCCGCCGCGAGGAGCGCCTCGACGGCCTCCCGGCCGAGGGCGGCCAGGGCGGCGGCCCCCGCCCCACCGTCGTCGTGGCGCCCCCCGCACAGGTCGTCGAAGGATTCGGCGTACCGGTCGGCGGCCCGTTCGGGATGTCCGCCGGTGAGGTCGGCGACGGCCAGGGCACGCAGCAGCGGCCAGCGCGGGGCGGCGAGCCGCAGTCCGCGTTCCCAGCTGCGCACCGCCTGGGCGAGGTCGCCGGCGTGCCACTGGGCGACGCCGAGGTGGTACTCGGTCAGCGGCTCGGCCGGAGCGGTCTCCAGCATGTCCCGCCAGTGGCGGGCCACCAGCGTCGGCCCGGGCGGCTCGGCGCCCCGCGGGGCGGGCAGCGCCCCGGTCTCCAGAAGCGCCTGCCAGGGGGCCTGTTCCGGGCCGAGCGTCGCGGCGTCGAACGGGGTGCCGGGCAGCTCGTGGCCGGCCCGCAGCACTTCGAGGGCGCCCCACCCGGAGCCGATGGCGAGACGCTCGCCCGGCTCGGCGTCGGCGCAGGTCAGCCACGCCCGGTAGGCGGCGTCGACGGCCGCGCGGGGCAGGGCGGCCGCCAGCCGCGCCTCCGTCTCCGCGCGGGCAGCCGCCCAGTCGTCGCCGTGCACGAGTGCCGGATCGGCGTCGAGCGGGCCGTACGCCTCCAGCCAGCTGATCTCCGCCTCCGGTTCGAGGCGTACGTGTTCCAGCTGGGTGCGGGCGATCCCCGCCTGGATCTCGGCGTAGCCGCCCGTGCCCGGTGCGGTCAGCCAGCGCTGCCAGCGGCGTCCGCCGCGACCGGAACCCCAGACGAACAGCTTGCGTCCGCGCAGGGTGTCGGTGGACGTCTGCACCAGGCCGCTGCCGCCGGCGTCGAGTGCGGCGATCCACCTGCGGGCGTCGCCCGGGATCTCGTAGAACCAGTCGGCGGAGCGGGTGCTGCGCAGCGGGTAGGTGCGGTCGGCGGCCCGGTCGCCGGAGACGGGGACGGGGACGCGGCGCAGGCTGCGGGTGCAGCCGAAGTGCCAGGCCTCGTCGGCGGGGGCGAGGATCCGGGTGCCCTCGTCCTCGTCGACGGCGATGTTGGACCACCAGGAGAGGGCGGCGGCGCGCTCGTGCGGGTTGCGCACCCGCACGCCGACATGGAGGAAGTCGGATTCGGCCGGGAGCCACAGGTCGACCTGGAAGGGCAGATCGCGCAGGCGTTCCCACTCCCACAGGCGCAGCATCGGCCCGCCGTCGGGGGCGGTGACGACGGCGGCGTGCAGCGGGGCGCAAGCGAGGGCGGTGTGGCCGGTGGCCCCGATGTTCCACTCGATGCCGCCGGAGAACCAGGCCCCCGCCAGGCCGAAGGCGGCGGGCTGGAGGACCGGGTTGCGGTGGAGCAGTTCGCGGCCGGTGGGCTTGTGGTGCAGGGAGTGGACGCGGCCGCCGAGGCCGGGGAGGACGGTGACGCGCAGGCGTTCGTTCTCCAGGACGAGGGTGTCGAGGGCGGTGGGCGTGCGCGCTCGGCCGTAGCCGTCGAGGACGCGGACGGGCAGGACGGTGCGCAGGGGTTCGTAGCCGATCTGACGCGCCATGTCGCGGGGCAGGCGGCGCCTGGTGTCCTCGTCGACCGTGTGCGTCCGCTCGACGGGGCGCAGGGCCGCAAGCGGGTTCGGTGGGCCGAGGGGTGCGGCGGGCAGGGTCAGTTCGGCACGGCGCACGGTGGTGGGCACGGCAACCTCGCATTCGTCCGGGGTGCGCCTCCTCCGGCCGTCCCCATGGTCTTCCCGATGACCATGGAACATCCCGGCGGGGCGGCGCGGCCAGGGGCGGGCGCGATATTTCGGTTGCGCGGCGCCGCCGCCGTCCTAGGCTTGCCGGGCCGGACGGGCACGGTCCACGGGGCCCGCTGCGTCCGGCGGCGACGGGGAAGCACGGCGGAGGCACGACAGAAGGCGGCGTCACGATGGGCACGCAGCACACGTACCGGGTGATCGTCCGGGGTGCGTGGGAGGGGCTGACGGACGAGGGGCGCGCAGCGCTGCTCTCCGAGGTCGAGCGGCACGACGGGCTGGGGGCGATCCGCTTCACGGAGGAGGGGTCTCTCTCCTACGACCGGGCGCTGAAGCGTTTCTCGTACCGGTTCGTCGTCGTGTCGGACGCCGCCGACGGCGAGGAGATGGCCGAGATGATCGCGGAGGACCGGGCGCGGACGGCGCTGGCCGCGCTCGGCCACGGCCACGGTGAGCTGAGGTGCTCGGCGACGGACATGGACACCATGAAGGTCAACGACAGGGGCCGCCGCCGGCGCTGACGGCCGGCGGGGCGGTCATCTCGCTGGTGAGCGCCCAGCGCTGGTGGTCGCGCCACTCCCCGTCGATGCACAGGAAGTCGGGTGAGAAGCCTTCCAGCCGGAAGCCCGCCGCGCGGACCAGGCCGACGGATGCGGCGTTGCCCGGCTGGATGTTGGCCTCCAGGCGGTGCAGGCGCAGCGGTCCGAAGGCGTGGGCGACGAGGAGGCCGAGGGCCTCGCCCATCAGGCCGCGTCCCGCGGCGCCGGTGAAGGCGCCGTAGCCGAGGGAGCCGCACCGGAAGGCGCCGCCCACGATGTTGTTGATGTTGAGGAAGCCGGCGAGGGCTCCGGTGGCGCGTTCGTGGACGAGGTAGCCGGCCCGGGCGGGGTCCTCGATCAGACGGCCCGCCCAGGCCGTGTACGCCTCGTCGGTCAGCGGCGGGAAGAGCCAGGGGCGGTGGAGCCCGGTGCTCCGGCGGGCCTGCGCGGTGAACTCCGGCCCGTCGCCGAGGGTGACGGGCCGCAGGGTGGTGCGGTCGCCGACGGCGGTGTACGGGGCGCCGCCGGGGGTGACGGGCGCGGACGGCGGGTGGGACATGCGCGTGGTCCTCGGGGTCGTGGTGCGGGTGGCGGGGCCGGTCCGTCACCGCGCGGCGGCGTCGAGTGCCGGGTCGTGCAGCGTCAGCGTCCGCTCCTGCGTGTCGAGCGTGGCGCGGACGCCGAGCGGCATCGTCAGCGCCGACTCGCCGTGGCCGAAGCCGAATTCCTCCAGGACGGGGACGCCCAGGGAGCCCAGCCGGTCCAGCAGGACCGCGCGGACCGACGCGTAGTCGCCGCACTCCGCCCAGGAGCCGAGCACCACGCCGGCGACGCCGGTCAGCCAGTCGGCGCGCAGGAGCTGGGTGAGCATCCGGTCGATGCGGTAGTCCTCCTCCCCCACGTCCTCCAGCAGCAGGATCCCGCCGCGCGCCGACGGCCGGGTGTGCGGCACGGCGAGGTCGCCCGCGAGCAGGGCGAGGCAGCCGCCGAGGGTGACCCCGGTGGCCCGGCCCGGGACCATGGTCCGGGCGTCCGGCAGGGCTTCGAGGACGCGCACGGACTCCGGGTCGAAGAGGGTGGCCCGCAGATGCTCCTGGGTGCGGGCGTCCTTGAGGAACGTCACCGCTCCCGGCATCGGGCCGTGGAGGGTGGCGATGCCCGCCCGTACGGCGAACGCCTCGTGGAGAGCGGTGATGTCGCTGTATCCGACCAGGACCTTCGGCGCGGCCGCACGGATCGCCGCCCAGTCGACGAGGTCGGTCACCCGCTGGACCCCGTAACCGCCGCGGGCGCAGAGCACGGCCGCGACGGTGGGGTCGCACCAGGCGTCCGTCAGGTCGCGCGCACGTGCCTCGTCGGTGCCCGCGAGGTAGGGCAGCGACGGGTGGGTCTCGCGGACATGGGGCATGACGAGCGGGTCGAGGCCCCAGCCGCGCAGGATGTCGAGACCGGCGTCGAGGCGTTCCCCGGCGACCGGGCCGCTGGGGGCGACGACGGCGACCCGTGCGCCCGGGGTCAGACGCGGGGGGCGGGTCAGCGGGGGCACGCTCATGTACGGAGCTCCAGATCGGGTACGTCGGGCCGGTCGATGCCGAAGGTGCGGGTGTAGAGGGCGAGTTCGGCCTCCAGGGCGCGCTCCATGGTCTCGGCCCTGCGGAAGCCGTGTCCCTCCCCGGGGAAGGCGATGTAGGCGTGCGGGACGCCCCGCCCCGCGATCCTCTCCAGGAAGCGCTCGCACTGCGCGGGCGGGCAGATCACGTCGTCGAGGCCCTGGAGGAGCAGGAACGGGGCGGTGATCCGGTCGACGTGGTTGATGGGCGAGCGGTCCCGGTAGCGGCCGGGGACGTCGGCGAGCGGGCCGACGAGCGACTCCAGGTAGCGGGACTCGAAGTCGTGGGTCTCTCCGGTGGCCCAGGCGTGGAGGTCGAGGATGGGGTAGACGATCGTGCCGCAGGCGTAGACGTCGGTGGTCGTCAGGGAGACGGCCGCGGTCCAGCCGCCGGCGCTGCCGCCGCGGACGGCGAGGCGTGCCGGGTCGGCGGTGCCCTCGTCGGCGAGGGCCTCGGCGACGGCCGCGCAGTCCTCGACGTCGACCACGCCCCACTGCTCGCGCAGTCGTTCGCGGTAGGCGCGGCCGTAGCCGGTGGAGCCTCCGTAGGCGACCTCGGCGACGCCGATGCCCCGGGAGGTGAAGTAGGCGATCTCGAGGTCGAGGACGAGCGGGACCCGGCCGGTGGGGCCGCCGTGCGCCCGGATGACGTAGGGCGGCAGTTCGTCGTCGGGGGCGGTGCGGTCCGGGCTGTGCGGCGGGTAGACGTGGGCGTGGATCTCGCGGCCGCCGGGACCGGTGAAGGTGCGGATCAGCGGCTCGGGGTAGTAGGCGGGGTCCACCGGGTCGTCGTGGGCGCCCGCGACGACCCGGGCGCGTCCGGTACGGGTGTCGAGTTCGACGACCTCGTAGCCGCTGCGCGGGCTGGCGGCGACGCCGAAGACACGGTCCTCGCAGACCGCGAGGGTGGGGGCCCGTTCGGTCCAGGGGCCGGGCGCGTCGACGACCTCGCCGGTCTCGGCGTCGAGTATCCCGAGAGCGGTGCCGCCGGTGCCGTGGACGACGGCGACGGGCCCGGCGGGCATCGGCCGGAACCACCGGGAGCCGAGCGTCCACAGGGCTCCGCCGAACTCCTCGGCACGGCCGGGGCAGAGCGGCGTCGGCGGGCCGAAGCCGCCGTCGCCGCCGGGCGCCGCGCGCAGCACCTCCCACCAGCCGCCGGCGTCGGAGGAGTACAGCAGGGCTCCGTCGGGGGCCCAGGCGACCTGGCAGACCGCCTCCTGCTCGCCGCCGGCGACCGGGCGCGCGGAGGTGAAGGCGCCGTCGTCGGCGATGCCGGCGACGATCACCTCGGTGCCGTCCCAGGGCATCCGCGGGTGGTCCCAGGCGATCCAGGCGGCGCTGCGTCCGTCCGGCGAGACCTCCGGGCCCGTGACGAACCGGTGCCGTCCGTCGGAGAGTTCGCGGACGGCGCCGCGGTCGCCCGCGGCGGAGCCGTCCAGGGGGACGGCGGCGATCACCCGGCGCACGTCGGTGGGCGCCGGGCCCGTGAACTCCTCCAGCACGCACCACACCTCGCCGGCGGCGGCCCGCAGCCGCGGATCGGCCCAGCGCAGGCCGCCGCCGGTGGCGGAGAGCGGGGTGAGGGGGCGGGGGACGGCTCCGGGGACGTCCGGCTCGTAGGCGTACAGCCGCTGGTCGTCGAAGTGGACGAAGACGATCAGCGGCCCGCCGTCGGGGCGGGCGGTGCCGGCCCAGGGCAGTCCGCCGTATTCCACGACCCGGCTGCGGACGTTCCACGGCGCGGGGAGCGCGGACTCCTCGCGCCCGTCGGCGCGCAGCCGGACGAGTGTGCGGCGGCCGCCCTCGGCGGGGCGCGGCGCGGTCCACCACACCTCGTCGCCGACGGCGCCGAGGTGGTCGGGCCGGCCGTCGTGGGTGGCGGCGAGGCCGGCGCCGATCGGCGACGGCCAGGTCCCGTACGGGCCCGTGGGGAGCATCGCGGATCCTCCTAGGCGGACTTCAGGAAGTGGTCGAGGACGCGGACGCCGAAGTGGAGGGCGTCGACGGGGACGCGTTCGTCCACGCCGTGGAAGAGGGCGTTGTAGTCGAAGCCGGGCGGCAGCTTGAGCGGGGAGAAGCCGTAGCCGTCGATGCCGAGCCGGGAGAACGCCTTGGCGTCGGTGCCGCCGCCCATGCAGAACGGGACGGTGCGCGCGTCGGGGTCGAAGTGCTCGACGGCGGCGCGGAGGCGGGCGAAGGTCGGGCCGTCGACGGGGGCCTGGAGGGGGATCTCCTGGTGGTAGTAGTCCCAGTCGACGTCCGGGCCGGTCAGCTCGTCCAGGGTGGCGACGAACTCGTCCTCGCCGCCGGGGACCACCCGCCCGTCCACGTGGGCGCTCGCGTGCCCCGGGATGACGTTCACCTTGTAACCGGCTCCCAGCATCGTCGGGTTGGAGCTGTTGCGCACGGTGTTCTCGACGATCCGCGCGGCCGGGCCGAGGCGTTCGAGGAGGGCGTCCACGTCGAAGGCGGGGTCGTCCAGGTCGGCGTCGAGGCCGTGCAGGGCGGCGAGTTCGGTGAGTGCGGCGCGGACGGTGGGGCTGAGGCGGACCGGCCAGCGGTGCTCGCCGATGCGGTGCACGGCGGCGGCGATCCGGGTGACGGCGTTGGCCCGGTTGACCTTGGAGCCGTGGCCCGCGCGGCCGGCCGCGGTGAGCCGCAGCCAGGCGGTGCCCCGCTCGCCCGCACCGATCGGGTAGAGGGACATGCCGTTCGCGTGCAGGGTGTAGGCCCCGGACTCGCTGATGCCCTCGGTGCAGCCCTCGAAGAGCTCGGGATGGCCGTCCGCGAGGAAGCGGGAGCCGTCGATCGCGCTGTCCTCCTCGTCGGCGGTGTACGCGATCACGATGTCCCGCCGGGGGCGCACCCCGTGGCGGGCCCACGCCCGGACCACGGACAGGACCATGGCGTCCATGTTCTTCATGTCGACCGCGCCCCGGCCCCAGACGACGCCGTCGCGGACCTCCCCGGAGAAGGGGTGGACGCTCCAGTCCGACGGTTCGGCGGGGACGACGTCGAGGTGGCCGTGGACGAGCAGCCCTCCGGCGGACGGATCGGTGCCGGGGATGCGGGCGACGACGTTGGCGCGGCCGGGGGTGCGTTCCAGCAGGACGGGGTCGAGCCCGGCGTCCGTGAGCCGTTCGGCGACGTACTCCGCGGCGGGGCGCTCCTTGCAGTCGCCGCCGCCCCGGTTCGTGGTGTCGATGCGGATCAGGTCCGAGGTGAACGCGACCACCTCGTCCAGCGCGGTGGTGTCCACGGCGGTCGGGGGTGTCGTCATCTCAGCCATACTGCTCCTCCACGGCCGCGGAGACGATCGTGGTGACCGCCTTGAACGTGCGAATGCCTTCGTACATGGTGTCGCTGGTGTAGGCGACGCGCCGTTCGCCCCGGGCGCGCGCCACGCCGGGGACGACGGTGGCCGCAGCCGCCAGATGCTCGGCGTCGAACTCCACCTCGACGGTGAACGGTCCGCCGCGCACCGGCTCGTGGCGGACGGCGAGGGCGGCGGCCTCCTTCGCGGCGGCGCGGATGTCGGCCGCGGTGCGGGCGGGGGTGCGGCAGACGGCGGCGTAGCGCGAGACGTGGTCCTTGACGGCGACCTTCAGCGCGCCGGGCGCGTAGTCGAGGGCGTCCTCGCAGGTCAGGTCGTCGCCGGTGACGAGGACGACGGGCACACCGTATTCGGCGACGACCTGCGCGTTGAGCATGCCCTCGCTCGCGCGGACACCGTTCAGCCAGACGCCGGTGATGGAGTTGGCGAGGTAGGTGTGGGCGAGGACGCCTTCGGTGCCGGCGCCGGTGTGGTAGCCGACGAACGCGATGCCGTCGACGTCGCCGTGCTGGACGCCCTCCACCATGGACAGCGACTTGTGGCGGCCGGTGAGCATCTCGGCCCGCTCGTCGAGCTGTTCGATGAGGAGGTTGCGCATGGTCCAGTGCGCCTCGTTGATCAGGACCCGGTCGGCGCCGCCGTCGAGGAAGCCGAGGACGGCCGCGTTGACGTCGGACGTGAACAGGGACCGGCAGCGTTCCCACTGGGGGGTGCCCGGCAGCACGTCGGCCGGCCAGGTCACGCCGGTGGCGCCCTCCATGTCGGCGCTGATCAGGATTTTCACGACTCGCTCCCCGTTCGCATGTCCGAGGACGCGAGTCTAGGGTCTTTCCTTTGGATCATGCCGGACCGGTGCGCGGGGCGTTCGTGCGGGGTGTGCGGGCACGGTGCGGGGGGTTCGTGCGGGGAGAGTGCGGGGGCCGGGTGCGGCGGGGCGCCCGGCACSGTGCCGGGCGCCCCGCCGGCGGTCAGCCGAGGACCTTCTCCAGCGCGCCGAGCGCGCCGCGCAGTTCGTCCGCCGTGATGGTCAGCGGCGGTGCGATGCGGATCGTGGAGCCGTGCGTGTCCTTGACGAGCACCCCTTCGGCCATCAGCCGTTCGCTGATCGCGCGGCCGCTGCCCACGGACGGCTCGATGTCGACACCGGCCCACAGCCCGCGGGCGCGGAAGCCGGTGACACCCCTGCCGAGCAGCGCGGTGAGGCCCTCGCGCAGCACCTCGCCGAGCTCGGTGGCCCGGCGCTGGTACTCGCCGGTGGCGAGGAGGTCCACGACCGCGGAGCCGACGGCCGCGGCGAGCGGGTTGCCGCCGAAGGTGGAGCCGTGTTCGCCCGGGCGGAGCACCGACATGACGTCCCGTCGGCCGACGACCGCCGAGACGGGGACGATGCCGCCGCCGAGCGCCTTGCCGAGGAGCAGCAGGTCGGGGCGGACGGACTCGTGGTCGACGGCGAGCGTGGTGCCGGTGCGGCCGAGGCCGGACTGGATCTCGTCGGCGACGAAGAGGCAGCCGGCCCGGCGGGTCGCCTCGCGTACGCCGGCGAGGTAGCCGTCGTCGGGGATGACCACGCCGGCCTCGCCCTGGATGGGCTCGACCAGGACGGCCGCCGTGGTGTCGTCGATGGCGGCTTCGAGCGCCGCGAGGTCGTTGTAGGGGACGATCCGGAAGCCGGGGGTGAAGGGGCCGAAGCCGGCGCGGGCGCTCTCGTCGGTGGAGAAGCTGACGATGGTGGTGGTGCGGCCGTGGAAGTTGCCGTCGGCGACGACGACGGTGGCCGCTCCGGGGGCGACGCCCTTGACCTCGTAGGCCCATTTGCGGGCGATCTTGACGGCGCTCTCGACGGCCTCGGCGCCGGTGTTCATCGGCAGCGTCATGTCGAGGCCGGTCAGTGCGGCGAGGCCCTCGGCGAAGCCCGCCAGCCGGTCGTTGTGGAAGGCGCGCGAGGTGAGGGTGAGCGTGTCGAGCTGGCGGTGGGCGGCGGCGATCAGGCCGGGGTGGCGGTGGCCGAAGTTGAGGGCGGAGTAGCCGGCCAGCAGGTCGAGGTAGCGCCGGCCCTCGACGTCCTCGACCCAGACGCCCTCGGCGCGGGCCACGACCACCGGCAGCGGGTGGTAGTTGTGCGCCAGGGTGTCCTGCTCGGCGCGGATCAGCTCGGCGGACGACCGCGCGGGGCGCGTGCCCTCGGTCTCGGGACGGGCGGTGGCTCCGGTCGCGCCGGAGCGTTCGGGCGTGAGCGTCATGCGCGGATCTCCTGGGTGCAGCACTTGATGCCGCCGCCGGCCTTGTGGAACTCCGACAGGTCGACGGGGACGGGGACGTAGCCGTGGGCGGCGAGCCGGCCGGCGAGGGCGTCGGCCTGCGGGGCGACGAGCACGTGCACGCCGTCGGAGACCGAGTTGAGCCCCCAGGCGACGGCGTCCTCGCGGGTCGCGGTCACGGCGTCGGGGAACATGCGCTCCAGGACCTCGCGGCTGCCCGGGGAGAACGCCTCCGGGTAGTAGCAGACGTTCGCCGTGCCGCCGTCCGCACCGTCGTCGAGGACGAACAGCGCGGTGTCCAGGTGGTAGAAGTACGGATCGACCAGCGTCAGGGAGACGACCGGGGTGCCGAAGTACTCCTGCACCTCGCGGTGGGCGTCGGTCGTCGTGCGGAAGCCCGTGCCGGCGAGGACGAACCCGCCGACGGGCACCAGGTCGCCCTCGCCCTCGCAGACGGCGACGGACTGCTGGACGCTGAACCCGGCGGACTTGAACCAGGTCTCGTAGGCGGCCTCCTCGCCGCGGCGTTCGAGTGCGTGGAACCGTGAGCCGAAGACCCGGCCGCCGAGCACGAGGGCCGAGTTGGCGGCGAACACCATGTCCGGCAGGCCCGGTTCGGGGCCGACGTGGTCCACGGTGTGACCGAGTCCGAGATAGGTGTCGACGAGGTGCTGCCACTGGGAGCGGGCCAGGTCGCGGTCGACCGGGGTGTCCGTGCTCATCCAGGGGTTGATCGCGTAACTCACGTCGAAGAAGCGGGGTTCACAGACCAGGTAGCGCCTGGCGCGAGGCACACGCTGTGCTGACACCGAAGGGGTCCTCCTGCCGTTGTGTCGCGATATCCGGTGACGCATGTCCGCTGACAAGCCAACGGTAGGAATCGGGACGGGCCGGGGACAAGAGGCGTCCCCTGCGTGTACGCGCAGGAATGCTGCGTCGTCGGGCCCTTCGGCGCCGGTTTCCCTCACGCGTCGGGAAACACCCCGGTGGGCGGGGGCAGCGGCTCCCCCGGGAGGGCCGCCGCGGGCCCCGGGGCCGGTGCGGGGCCGGCGGGCGCGGCGAGCGCGGCGCCGGCCTCGGGGCTGGTGGTCAGCAGATGCGAGAGCACCATGTAACTGATCGTCTTGCGGATGAACGGCTCGGTCCTGATGCGCTCCAGCACCTCCTCGAAGTGCTCGACGTCGCGCGCCCGGACGTGCAGCAGCGCGTCGGCGCCGCCGGTGACCGTCATCGCCGCCATGATCTCCGGATAGTCGCGCACCACCTCGGCCAGCCGCCGCGGCGGGGCGGCGCTGTCGCAGTAGACCTCGACGTACGCCTCCGTGCGCCAGCCCAGGGCGGAGGGGCGCACGGTGGTGGTGAAGCCGGTGATGACCCCTTCCTCCCGCAGCCGGTCCACACGGCGCTTGACCGCCGTCGCCGACAGCCCGATGGCCGCGCCGATCTCGGTGAAGGACGTCCGGGCGTTCTCCACGAGAGCGGCGACGATCTTGCGGTCGAGCTCGTCGAACGGGGCGGTTCTGGTGGTCATGTCGGGGTTTCCTCCGGACGGTGGGGGGCGGCCCTCGGCCGCCCATATCGGACCACGCCCGCCCCCGGCACGGCCAGCACGCCTCCGGCGGCAGGGGGCGCGTCTGCGGGAAGGGGGGTGCGGGGAGGGGCGCCCCGCACCCCCCTTCCCCGGCGGGCCGGCCCGGAAAGCTCAGTCCGCGTGGCCGAGTTGGAGGTCGCGTTCGGTGCGGCCGCCGCCGGCGACCTGGAGGACGGTGGCGACCGGCGGGTAGCCGGCGGCGATGACGGTGTACTCGCCGGACGACAGGTCGACGAAGCGGAAGGTGCCGTCCGCCCGCGTGGTGAGCGTGTCGACGACGTTGCCGGCCGCGTCCAGCAGGGTCACCCGGGCGTCCTCGACCGGACGCCCGTCACCGGCGCGCACGGTGCCGCGCAGCACCGCTCCTCCGGCCAGTTCGATGTCCTGGCGGGTCTCGCGCGAGGACTGGACGCTCACGGGGTGGGCGGCGGGCCGGAACGCGGGAGCGCTGGCGGCCAGGGTGTACTCCCCCGCGACCAGGTCGGTGATGACGTATCCGCCCTCCCGGCCGCTGCGGGTGGAGGCGACCACGTCGCCGCGCACGTCGGTGAGGGTGACGGCCGCGTCGCGGACCGGGGAGCCGTCGGCGGTGAGGACGGATCCGGCCAGCCGGCCCGCGCCGCCGAGGACGACGTCGAGGTCGACGGGGCGCTCGCCCACGGTCACGGTGACGGCCTGCGGCTGGTGGCCGCCGGCGGCGGCGATCATCACGTAGGGGCCGGGGCCGGGCACGCTCAGGGCGTACCGCCCGTCCTCGCCGCTCGCGCCGCGTCCGATCTGGCGCCCCTGGACGTCGATCAGGGTGAGTGCGGCGCGGGGCACGCTGGTGCCGTCGTGATGCTGCACGGTGCCGCAGACGGGGACGCCGGCCGGGAGGGGCGCGGGGGCCGGCACGGGTTCCGGCACGGCGCCCGCCGCGGCGGCGCGGGCGTGCGGGACGGTGGTGGGCTCGGCGGCGGGCGTGTGGTGGGACACCAGCGGTTTCTCCTTGAGGAAGAAGGCGAGGATCAGGCCGAGGACGAGCACCGGCACGAGGAAGAGGAAGATGCGCGGCATCGCGTCGGCGTACGCCTGGATGTAACCGTCGCGCAGGGCGGGCGGCATGGCGTGCACGGCCTGCGGGGTGATCGACTCGGGGTCGGGCAGGCCGGCGCCCGCGGGCAGCCGGGCGGCGAGCGCGTCGGCGAGCCGGTCGGCGAAGAGGGTGCCGAAGACGGCCGCGCCCACACTGCCGCCGATCTGGCGGAAGTAGTTGTGCGCGCTGGTGGCGGTCCCGAGGTCGGCGGGCGGCACGGCGTTCTGCACGGCGAGGATGAGCACGGGCATGACCAGGCCGATGCCGAGGCCGAGCACCGCCTGCCAGATGCTGTACTCCAGCCGCGGTGTGTCCGTCTCCAGGCGCGAGAGCAGCCACATCCCGGCGGCCGAGACCGCGCCGCCGAGCACGGGGTAGAGGCGGTAGCGGCCGGTGCGGCTGATGAGCTGGCCGGAGACGACGGAGGCCACCACGATGCCGCCCATCATCGGCAGCATCAGCAGACCCGACTCGGTGGCGCTGGCCCCGTCGACCATCTGGAGGTAGGTCGGCAGGTAACTGGCCGCGCCGAAGAGGGCGATGCCGATGACGGCGCCGACCAGGGAGGTGACCGTGAAGACCGGGTCGCGGAACAGCCGCAGGGGGATGAGGGGTTCGGGGGCGCGGCGTTCGACGACGAGGAAGAGCACGGTGCTCACCAGCGCTCCCGCGCCGAGCGCGAGGATCGTGCGCGATCCCCACGCGTACTCGGTGCCGCCCCAGCTCGTCAGCAGGACGAGGCAGGTGGAGGCGGCGGCGAGGAAGACCGTGCCGAGGACGTCGATCCGGCCGCGTGCGGCGGGCTTCGGCAGGCGCAGCACGAGGGACACGACGACCAGCGTGACGAGCCCGAAGGGCACGTTGAAGTAGAAGCACCAGCGCCAGGAGGCATGGTCGGTGAAGAAGCCGCCGAGCAGCGGTCCCGCGACGGAGGCGAGCCCGAACGCGGCGCCGATCAGGCCCATGAACCGGCCGCGTTCCCGGGCCGGGACGATGTCGGCGATGATCGCCTGCACGCCGATCATCAGTCCGCCCGCGCCGATGCCCTGGACGGCCCGGAAGGCGATCAGCTCGTTCATCGTGCGCGACCAGCCCGCGAGGGCGGAGCCGACGACGAAGACGACGATGGCGAACTGGAACACGCCCTTGCGGCCGAAGAGATCGCCGAGTTTGCCGTAGACCGGCAGGCCGATGGTGGCGGTGAGCAGATAGGCGGTGATCGCCCAGGACATCCGGTCGAGGCCCTGGAGGTCGCCGACGATGCCCGGCAGCGCGGTGGCGACGATCATCTGCTCCAGCGCGGCGAGCAGCAGCGCGAGCATCAGGCCGAGGAAGACCAGCCGTACACGGCGGGGGCTGAGCGGGGCCGGCGGGCGCGGCGAGCGCGGCGCCGGCCTCGGGGCTGGTGGTCAGCAGATGCGAGAGCACCATGTAACTGATCGTCTTGCGGATGAACGAGCTGATCGCCTTCCGGGCCGTCCAGGGCATCGGCGCGGGCGGACTGATGATCGGCGTGCAGGCGATCATCGCCGACATCGTCCCGGCCCGGGAACGCGGCCGGTTCATGGGCCTGATCGGCGCCGCGTTCGGGCTCGCCTCCGTCGCGGGACCGCTGCTCGGCGGCTTCTTCACCGACCATGCCTCCTGGCGCTGGTGCTTCTACTTCAACGTGCCCTTCGGGCTCGTCACGCTGGTCGTCGTGTCCCTCGTGCTGCGCC
>NZ_RDBP01000012.1:3486518-3503021 GCF_008042045.1 Streptomyces sp. T39 | reverse complement strand
GGTCCGGCGGGTACGTCGCCGGCCGAAGGAGCGTGCCCGTCCTTCACCAGGGTGATGCCGCCCACGTGTTGCTCCCCTCGTCGCCCTGCGCGGGGTCATTCTTCGCATCGGGGAGGAAGTCGGAGCAACTCGGGCGGGAGGGCGTCAGGCGCCGCAACAGGGCCCCGCGGGGGCGCACTTGGGGCGCTCATCAGGGGCTTTCCCGTGGTGCGGCGCGCGGGGGGCGCGTGCTCGCACCACGGGGAAGACCACCCGATCCGGTGAGCCGCGGCGGCGGGCGGGCCGCCGCGGACCGGACCGGCGATCCATATGCCTACGCCTTCTCCACCTGGCCGGCGAGGTTGGCGAGCAGGGCGTCGTAGATCCGCGCGAGGCCCTTCGGGGCGAAGGTCCGCTCGAAGAAGCCGCCGACGCCGCCGGCGCCGTTCCACACCGTGGTGACGACGGCGCGGGAGGCGCCCTCGCCCGCCGGGGTGACCCGCCAGGTGGTGACCATCGAGGAGTTGCGGTCCTTCTCGACGAGTTCGCCGTCGGTGGGCTCGGTGACCTCCAGCAGGCAGTCACGGATGCGCTTGCTGGTGGCCTGGAGCTTCCAGTGGACGAGGGTGCCCTCGCCGTCGCCTCCCTCGCGGACCTCGTACTCGCTGAAGTGCTCGGGCAGGATCTTCGCGCGGGTGCCCTCGTAGTCGGCCAGGGCATCGAACACCGTCTCGGCGTCCGCCTGGATGATCCGTTCCGTCGTGGCCTCGACCTGCGCCATTCCTAACTCCTCCAGCACTCGCTCCAGCGGGACGCGCCCAGCCAACCACCTCGGGCACCGCCCCCCAAAATCCGGCTTGCATGGATCATGGGAACAGGTGTTCTATTCAGGGGAACCACGGGGCAGCGGCGACGAGGAGGCACCCGATGCGCTGGGACAATCTGGCCGAGGACCCGGCGACGAGCGGGGACTCCGCCCTCTTCGGCACCTCCGCGGTGACGACCCGCACCTTCGACACCCCGGAGTTCCGGGGCATCACCTTCCACGAGGTCCGGGCGCGTTCCATCCTCAACCGGGTGCCCGGGGCGTCGCGCATGCCGTTCGAGTGGACGGTCAACCCCTACCGGGGCTGCACCCACGCGTGTGTGTACTGCTTCGCCCGCCGGACCCACAGCTATCTGGACCTCGACACCGGGCTCGGCTTCGACTCCCAGATCGTGGTGAAGGTCAACGCGCCGGAACTGCTGCGCCGCCAGCTCGCCTCGCGCCGCTGGCAGGGCGCCCATGTGGCGATGGGCACCAACGTCGACTGCTACCAGCGGGCCGAGGGCCGTTACCGGCTCATGCCGGGCATCCTCCAGGCACTGCGGGACCACGCCAACCCCTTCTCGGTGCTCACCAAGGGCACACTGATCCTGCGCGACCTCGACCTGCTGCGGCAGGCCGCCGACGTCACCGACGTCGGCGTCTCGGTGTCCGTCGGCTTCACCGACCCGGAGCTTTGGCGCACCGTGGAGCCCGGGACGCCCTCCCCCGAACGCCGGCTCGGCGTCGTCCGCGCCCTGACCGACGCCGGGATCGGCTGCGGGGTGCTGATGGCCCCGGTGATCCCCTTCCTCGGCGACCGGCCGGAGCAGCTGCGCGCCACCGTCCGCGCCGTCGCCGCCGCCGGCGCCACCTCCGTGACCCCGCTCGTGCTGCATCTGCGGCCCGGGGCCCGCGAGTGGTTCATGACCTGGCTGCACGCCCACCACCCGCACCTGGTGGAACGCTACGAGCGGATGTACGCCGAGGGCGCGTACGCCCCCACCTGGTACCAGCGCCGCATCACCCGCCAGGTGCACGAGCTGGCGGCCGAGTACGGCATCGGCCCCGCCTCGCCGCGCAACCGCCGCGCCCTGCCGGAACCCGCCGCGCCGGCGGCCCCTCCCGCCCCGGAGCCGACCCAGCTGACACTGCTCTGACGGCTCGTTGCGTAGCGTGAGAGGAGTCCGGCGGGCAGTGTGGCGTCCGGTACCGGAAGGGGAGGGGCGCGGGGCGATGACGGTGAAGGTGCGGGACATGACCGACGGCGACCGGGAGGCGGTCGCCGCGATCCGCGTCGGCGGGCGGCGTCATGCGTACGCCGGCCTGCTGCCCCAGTCGCATCTGGACTTCATGGACGCGGCGGCGGACGCCCCCCGGCGGCACGCGGGTCTCGCGGGCACCGCCGGCACGGTGAACGTCGTCGCCGAGCAGCACGGCGACGTGATCGGGTGGGCCTGCTACGGCCCCTCCCGCGCTCCGGACGCGACCGCCGACGGGTGCGAGCTGTACGCGATCTACGTGCTCCCGGAGCGGATATCGTCCGGCGTCGGGCACGCCCTGATGGCCGAGGTCACCGGGCGCGCCCGCGCGAAGGGCTTCGTCCGCATGGAGCTGTGGGTCCTCAAGGAGAACGCCCGCGCCCGGCGCTTCTACGAGCGCGCCGGCTTCCTCCCGGACGGCACGGAGGAACCGTTCGAGGTGGACGGCACCCGCGTCCCCGAGGTCCGCTACACCCGCCGCCTGGCCTGACCCGCCGGCGGCGCACCGCCCGGCGGCCGACGGGCGCCCGGCCCGGCTCGCCGGCGCAGACCCCGGCGCCCGGAGAAGCTCAGCCGGTCCCGGCCCCGGCCCCGGGGACGGTGGTGTGCGCCGTGCGGTCCGCGCGGACGGTCAGCACCGCCGTCACCCACAGGGAGACCGCCGAGCCCAGTCCGACGACCGCGCGCACACCCTCCGCCGAGCCACCGGTGAGTGCGAGGACCAGTCCCGCGGCGCCGACGAGGCAGAGCAGTGCCGCCGGCAGCCGCAGCCGGGGCTGGTCGAAGGCCGAGGCGAGCGGTACGAAGTGCAGACCCACCACCAGGGCGATCAGCGGCGGGATCAACTCCGGCGCCCCCGCCCGCCCGCAGCCCACCGCGACGACGGCGATCAGCAGCCACTGCACCCCGTTCACCTGGGCGAAGCGGCGTCGTTTCGCCGGCGGCAGCGGCCCCCCGGCCGACACCGGCAGCAGTCGCCACGCGGCGTACATCAGCGCCGCCGCCACGGCACAGCCCGCGACGGCGCCGATCACGCCCGCCGTCGCGCCGAACCCGCCGATCCCCAGGAACCACCAGCCGGCGCCGAACAGCGCCAGGAACCCCACCCCTGATCTGAACATGATCGAACCCTGAGCGCCCGGGCCGCACCCGTCAACTCCCTTGCGGGGAGGCCCTTGCGTCCAGCCGGGCCAGTGCGGCCGACGCAGCCGCCGAGAGCCTCGGATGCGCCACCGAGGAGGCGAGGACCGCGCGGGCCCGGGGATCGCCGAGGGCGCCCAGGCCCTCCACGCAGGCGAGGGCCAGGCGCCAGTGCGGGTCGCCGGGGACGAGCCGGCGGCCGAGGACGGTGATCAGGGCGGGAGCCGACTCGGGGGCGCGCAGCCGGATGAGCAGCCGGACCGGCACCAGGGCGTAGGCGACCCGCAGTTCGTTGGTGGCGAGCGCGGCGGCGGCGCGCGGCGTGCGCGCGTCCCCGAGCTCGTACAGCGCGTGCGCGGCGCCGACGCAGCGGTCGGGGTCGCGGTGGTTGAGGAGCAGCACCAGGGACTCGAAGGCGCGGCCGTCACCGGCGCAGCCGAGCCGGTAGGCGGCGATCTCCCGGGCCCACAGGGGGCGTTCGCGCGCGGTGAGCTCTGCGGCGAGTTCGTCGCGGTCGGCGGTGACGAGCAGCCGCTCGAAGGCGGCGCCGCCGCCGGACTCGCGGCGCAGACGGTGTGCGAGCGACCGTAACTCCTCGTCCATGGTTGTCAGGGTATCGGCGGTGCGCACCGTTTCGGGGCGGGATCCAGATCACAGCGGCGCGCACCGCACGGGGGCTGGCGCGCTCGTTACTCGCCGGTTAGTCTCAGGTGAGCGGGTACCCCCCGCGTTCCGCGGCGGCCTGGTGACGCAGCCGCCCGCGGGAGCAGTCGGTTCGGCCGTTGCGCCGTGCAGTACGACGAGACGTGGGACAGCGTCCGTCGCCCTTGTGAATGCCCCATGCGAACCCCTGGGTGCCGCCCTCGCGGCGGGACCCGTGGCGGTCTTGCGAGCGCATCGTCGCGCGACCCCCGCCCGCCCGGCGTCCTCACGCCCGTCCGGCACCGTCCGCGCTCCCTCATCAGTCGTCACTCATCCCTGGAGTCCCGTGATGGACACCCCTCTGCACACCATCGCCGTCGTCGGTCTCGGCACCATGGGCGCCGGCATCGCCGAGGTGCTCGCCCGCGCCGGCCGCGAGGTCGTCGGCATCGACGTCAGCGAGGCCGCGGCCCGCCGTGCCACCTCCGCCCTGGAGGCGTCCACCGCCCGCGCCGTGGAGCGCGGCCGGCTCACCGAGGAGGAGCGCCGCACGACGCTCGCCCGGTTCCGCACCTTCGCCGACCTCCAGGCCGCCGCCGACGCCGATCTCGTCATCGAGGTCGTGCCCGAGTCCTACGAGATCAAGCAGCAGGTCTTCCGCGACCTGGACGCGATCGTCCGCCCCGACACGATCCTCGCCACCGGCACCAACGCCCTGTCGGTGACCCGCCTGGCGGCCGAGTCCCAGCACCCGGAGCGCGTGCTGGGCCTGCACTTCTTCAACCCGGCGCCTGCGATGAAGCTGGTCGAGGTGGTCTCCTCGGTGCTGACCTCGCCGCCGGCGGTCGAGACCGTCACCGCGCTCGCCCGAGACCTGGGCAAGGAGCCGGTCGCGGTCGGCGACCGGCCGGGATTCGTCGCGGACGGCCTGCTGTTCGGCTACCTGAACCAGGCCGCGGCGATGTACGAGTCCCGCTACGCGTCCCGCGAGGACATCGACGCGGCGATGCGGCTGGGCTGCGGCCTGCCGATGGGACCGCTCGCGCTGCTCGACCTGATCGGCATCGACACCGCCCGCACGGTCCTGGAGGCCATGTACGCCGCCTCCCACGACCGGCTGCACGCCCCCGCGCCGATCCTGGGCCAGCTCAGCGAGGCGGGGCTGACCGGCCGGAAGGCGGGCCGCGGCTTCTACACCTACGCGGAGCCCGGCTCCACCGAAGTGGTGGCCGACGCGCTGACGCCCCGGCCGGCCGCCGGCGCCGCGGGCGGGCGTGCCGTCTCCTCGGTCGGCGTGGCCGGTTCGGGCACCATGGCCAGCGGCATCGCGGAGGTCTTCGCCAAGGCGGGCTACGACGTGGTCCTGGCGGCCCGCAGCCAGGAGAAGGCGGAGAACGCCAAGGCCCGGATCACGACGTCGCTGGGCCGCTCGGTCAGCAAGGGCAGGATGACCCAGGAGGCGTGCGACGCCACGCTGGCCCGGATCACGCCGGCCGGTTCGCTGGACTCCTTCGCCGATGTCGACCTGGCCGTGGAGGCCGTCGCCGAGGACCTGGAGATCAAGCAGCAGCTGTTCCGCACCCTGGACAAGGTCTGCAAGGCCGGCGCGGTGCTGGCCACCACGACGTCCTCGCTGCCGGTCGTCGCCTGCGCCCGTGCCACCTCGCGTCCCGAGGACGTGATCGGCATGCACTTCTTCAACCCGGCGCCCGCGATGAAGCTGGTGGAGATCGTCCGCACGGTGCTGACGTCCGACGACGTGCACGCGACCGTCCGCGAGGTCACCGAGAAGATCCGCAAGCACCCGGTGGACTGCGGCGACCGTGCCGGTTTCATCGTGAACGCGCTGCTCTTCCCGTACCTCAACAACGCGATCAAGATGGTCGAGGAGCACTACGCGACCCTCGACGACATCGACGCCGCCATGAAGCTGGGCGGCGGGTACCCGATGGGGCCGTTCGAACTGCTCGACGTGGTCGGCCTCGACGTCTCGCTGGCCATCGAGAAGGTGCTGCACCGCGAGTTCCGCGACCCGGGGCTCGCCCCGGCCCCGCTGCTGGAGCACCTGGTGGCGGCGGGCTGCCTCGGCCGCAAGACGGGTCGCGGCTTCCGCGAATATGCCCGCCGCTGATGCCTCGGCGGGGTGGGGCGGGCTGCTCGGTCCGGGCGGCCCGTCCCCTTCCCCGGCGGACGAGGGGTGCGACCCGCGGGCGCACACGGACGCCGGCATGGAGTACGTTCAAGTCATGCCGCAGCCTGCCGATCCGTCCCGACGCCCCCTTCGCGCCGGTTCCGTCCCCGATGCCACGGAGAGCGCCGCGGGTTCGAAAGCCGCCGCCCAGCGCCTGAAGATGCGCCGTGAACTGGCCGCTGCGGCCATGGAGTTGTTCGCCACCAAGGGGTACGAGGCGACGACGGTCGACGAGATCGCCGCCGCGGCCGGGGTGGCACGGCGCACCTTCTTCCGCCACTTCCGTTCCAAGGAGGAGGCGATCTTCCCGGACCACGACGACACCCTGGTCCGGGCGGAGGCGGTGCTGAACGCGGCGCCGCCGCACGAGCACCCCCTGGACACGGTGTGCCGCGGCATCAAGGAGGTCATGCGGATGTACGCGTCCGCCCCCTCCGTCTCCGTCGAGCGCTACCGGCTGACCCGTGAGGTGCCGACGCTGCGCGAGCGCGAGATCGCCTCGGTGGCCCGCTACGAGCGCCTGTTCACGCGCTACCTCCTGGGCCACTTCGACGAGCGGGACCACCACGACGGCAACGACGACCCCCTGCTGGCCGAGGTGGCCGCCTCCGCGGTGGTCACGGCGCACAACCATGTGCTGCGGCGCTGGCTGCGGGGCGGCGGGCAGGGCGACGTGGAGGCGCAGCTGGACCACGCCTTCGCCATCGTGCGGGACACCTTCGGCAGCGGCATAGGGGCGGGCCGCAAGGCCGGGCACACCACCGCGGCGGTCGTGGACGCGCCGGTCGCCGCACGGGCCGAGGGCGAGGTCCTGGTGGCGGTGGCCCGGACGGACGCGCCGCTGAGCGAGGTCATGCGCACGATCGAGAAGGCCCTCAAGGAGGCCTGAGCGGCCCCGGCGCCCTTCCGGCCGCCGCACGGCGACCACCCGCCCCGGGACACCGGGCGAGTGACAGGCGAAGACCGCCCGATCCGGGCGGTCTTCGCCATTTTTGCGACCCGATTCGATCGATCATCGCTCATATGTGTCCAGTGGATTGCATCTGAGAGAAATTCTTGGCACGGAGTGTCTTGCCACCTGGCACGGCGTGCCATACGTTGAAGGAGTCCGGGCGGCCGGCGTGCAGAGCACACTCGTACGCCGGCTGTCCCAGCAGCCCCCGGCCGCTCCGCCCGGACGCCTGCGTCACAGGCACCTCCCGTCGCGCCCACAGGCGCCGCAGAAGCAGCTCCATCCGCCGAACCGACGGCACACCTCCACATCGAGCACCACCCCGACGTACCCCTCAGCGTCCCCGCAGGACGCTTCCCGCCGGAGGCAACACCGTGAAGGAAATCCTGGACGCGATCCAGTCGCCGGACAGCACGTCCGCCGACTTCGCCGCTCTGAAGCTCCCCGAGTCCTACCGCGCGATCACCGTGCACAAGGACGAGACGGAGATGTTCGCCGGCCTCGAGACCCGGGAGAAGGACCCCCGCAAGTCGATCCACCTGGACGACGTGCCGGTGCCGGAGCTCGGCCCGGGCGAGGCCCTGGTGGCCGTCATGGCCAGCTCGGTCAACTACAACTCCGTGTGGACCTCGATCTTCGAGCCGCTGTCCACCTTCGGCTTCCTGGAGCGCTACGGACGGCTGTCCGAGCTCACCAAGCGCCACGACCTCCCGTACCACGTCATCGGCTCCGACCTCGCGGGCGTCGTCCTGCGCACCGGTCCCGGCGTCAACGCCTGGAACCCGGGCGACGAGGTCGTCGCGCACTGTCTGTCGGTCGAGCTGGAGTCCTCGGACGGCCACAACGACACGATGCTCGACCCCGAGCAGCGCATCTGGGGCTTCGAGACCAACTTCGGCGGCCTGGCCGAGATCGCGCTCGTCAAGTCCAACCAGCTGATGCCGAAGCCGCGGCACCTCAGCTGGGAGGAGGCCGCCGCCCCCGGCCTGGTCAACTCCACCGCCTACCGGCAGCTGGTCTCCCGCAACGGCGCCGGCATGAAGCAGGGCGACAACGTGCTCATCTGGGGCGCGAGCGGCGGACTCGGCTCCTACGCCACGCAGTTCGCGCTCGCGGGCGGCGCCAACCCGATCTGCGTCGTCTCCAGCGAGCAGAAGGCGGACATCTGCCGCTCGATGGGCGCCGAGGCGATCATCGACCGCAGCGCCGAGGGCTACAAGTTCTGGAAGGACGAGCGCACCCAGGACCCGAAGGAGTGGAAGCGCTTCGGCAAGCGCATCCGCGAGTTCACCGGCGGCGAGGACATCGACATCGTCTTCGAGCACCCCGGCCGCGAGACCTTCGGCGCCAGCGTGTACGTCACCCGCAAGGGCGGCACGATCACCACCTGCGCCTCCACCTCGGGCTACATGCACGAGTACGACAACCGGTACCTGTGGATGTCGCTCAAGCGGATCATCGGCTCGCACTTCGCCAACTACCGCGAGGCGTGGGAGGCCAACCGCCTCATCGCCAAGGGCAAGATCCACCCGACGCTGTCCAAGGTCTACTCCCTGGAGGACACCGGCCAGGCCGCGTACGACGTGCACCGCAACCTCCACCAGGGCAAGGTCGGCGTGCTCGCCCTCGCCCCCGAGGAGGGTCTCGGCGTCAAGGACCCGGAGATGCGCGCGAAGCACCTCGACGCGATCAACCGCTTCCGGAACGTCTGAGGGCTGAGGTCCGTCCATGACTGAGCGCAAGAAGGACCGGCCCTGGCTCATGCGGACGTACGCCGGTCACTCGACCGCCGAGGCGTCCAACGAGCTGTACCGGCGCAACCTCGCCAAGGGCCAGACGGGTCTGTCGGTCGCCTTCGACCTGCCGACGCAGACCGGATACGACCCCGACCACGTCCTCGCCCGCGGCGAGGTCGGCCGGGTCGGCGTGCCGGTCTCCCATCTGGGCGACATGCGCCGGCTGTTCCAGGACATCCCCCTGGAGCAGATGAACACCTCGATGACCATCAACGCGACGGCCATGTGGCTGCTGGCGCTGTACCAGGTGGTCGCCGAGGAACAGGGTGCGGACGTCACCAGGCTCCAGGGCACCACCCAGAACGACATCGTCAAGGAGTACCTGTCGCGCGGGACGCACGTCTTCCCGCCCGGTCCTTCGCTGCGCCTGACCACCGACATGATCACGTACACGGTGGCCCGGATCCCGAAGTGGAACCCGATCAACATCTGCAGCTACCACCTGCAGGAGGCCGGGGCCACGCCCGTGCAGGAGATCGCGTACGCGATGTCCACCGCGATCGCGGTGCTCGACGCCGTACGCGACTCCGGCCAGGTGCCGGCCGAGAAGTTCGGCGACGTGGTGGCCCGGATCTCGTTCTTCGTGAACGCGGGCGTCCGCTTCGTCGAGGAGATGTGCAAGATGCGCGCCTTCGGCCGCATCTGGGACCAGGTCACCCGCGAGCGCTACGGCGTCGAGAACGAGAAGCAGCGCCGCTTCCGCTACGGCGTCCAGGTCAACTCGCTCGGCCTCACCGAGGCCCAGCCGGAGAACAACGTCCAGCGCATCGTGCTGGAGATGCTCGCCGTCACCCTCTCCAAGGACGCCCGCGCCCGCGCCGTGCAGCTGCCCGCCTGGAACGAGGCGCTGGGCCTGCCCCGGCCCTGGGACCAGCAGTGGTCGCTGCGCATCCAGCAGGTGCTGGCGCACGAGAGCGACCTGCTGGAGTACGAGGACATCTTCGCGGGCTCGCACGTGATCGAGGCCAAGGTCGGCGCCCTCGTCGACGAGTGCCTCGCCGAGATCGGGCGGATCCAGGAGATGGGCGGCGCGATGGCCGCCGTCGAGTCCGGCTACCTCAAGTCGCAGCTGGTCTCCTCGCACGCCGAGCGGCGGGCGCGGATCGAGGCGGGCGACGAGAAGATCGTCGGCGTCAACATCTTCGAGACGACGGAGGAGAACCCGCTCACCGCCGACCTCGACACGGCCATCATGACCGTCGACCCGGCGAACGAGGCCCGGGTCGTGGCCAAGCTGCACGAGTGGCGCGCGGCCCGGGACGAGGCCCGCGCGGCCGAGTCCCTCGCGGCCCTGAAGAAGGCCGCGGCGGGCACCGAGAACCTGATGGCGGCCACCGTCGAGTGTGCGCGTGCGGGCGTCACCACCGGCGAGTGGGCCTGGGCGCTGCGTGACGTCTTCGGCGAGTTCCGTGCGCCGACGGGCGTCAGCAGCGCCCCGGTGGCGGTCACCGCGGAGGCGGGCACACCGCTCGCGGTCGTCCGCGGGAAGGTGGCGCGCACCGCCGACGAGCTCGGCGCCGGCCGGCTGCGCCTGCTGGTCGGCAAGCCCGGCCTCGACGGGCACTCCAACGGGGCCGAGCAGATCGCCGTGCGGGCGCGCGACGCCGGGTTCGAGGTCGTCTACCAGGGCATCCGGCTCACCCCGGAGCAGATCGTCTCCGCCGCCCTCGCGGAGGACGTCCACTGCGTGGGCCTGTCGATCCTTTCCGGCTCCCATGCGGAGCTGGTGCCCGACGTGCTGGAGCGGCTGCGCGACGCGGGCGCCCCGGACATCCCGGTGATCGTGGGCGGCATCATCCCGAACGCGGACGCCGCCCAGCTGAAGGAAGCGGGAGTGGCCGCCGTCTTCACCCCGAAGGACTTCGGCATCACGGAGATCATCGGCCGTATCGTCGACGTGATCCGTCAAGCCAACAAGCTCAGCCCCCTTGAAAGTACGGAGGTCCCCGCATGAGCACGCCCGTGCACCCGGTCAACCGTCTCCGGCCGCGCCGTTCCTGCCTGGCGGTGCCCGGGTCGAACCCGCGGTTCCTGGAGAAGGCCCAGGGCCTGCCGGCCGACCAGGTCTTCCTCGACCTGGAGGACGCCTGCGCCCCGCTCGCCAAGCCGGACGCCCGGCACACCATCGTCAAGTTCCTCAACGAGGGCGACTGGACGGGCAAGACGCGGGTGGTCCGCGTCAACGACTGGACCACCGAGTGGACCTACCGCGACGTCGTCACCGTCGTCGAGGGCGCCGGGCAGAACCTCGACTGCATCATGCTGCCGAAGGTGCAGACCGCCGAGCAGGTCGTCGCGCTCGACCTGCTGCTCACCCAGATCGAGAAGACGATGGGCCTCGAGCTGGGGAAGATCGGCATCGAGGCGCAGATCGAGAACGCCCAGGGCCTCAACAACGTGAACGCCATCGCGCAGGCCTCGCCGCGTGTGGAGACCATCATCTTCGGCCCGGCCGACTTCATGGCCTCCATCAACATGAAGTCCCTGGTCGTCGGCGAGCAGCCGCCCGGCTACCCCGCCGACGCCTACCACTACATCCTGATGAAGATCCTGATGGCCGCCCGCGCCAACAACCTCCAGGCGATCGACGGCCCCTACCTCCAGATCCGCAACGTCGACGGCTACCGCGAGGTCGCGCAGCGCGCCGCGGCGCTCGGCTTCGACGGCAAGTGGGTGCTGCACCCCGGCCAGGTGGACGCGTCGAACGAGATCTTCTCGCCCTCCCAGGAGGACTACGACCACGCCGAGCTGATCCTGGACGCGTACGACTACTACACGTCCGAGGCCGGCGGCAAGAAGGGCTCGGCCATGCTCGGCGACGAGATGATCGACGAGGCCAGCCGCAAGATGGCCCTGGTCATCTCCGGCAAGGGGCGCGCCGCGGGCATGAAGCGCACCACCGCGTTCGAGATCCCGGAGGCCTGAGCCATGCAGTTCGGACGCACCTACGAGGAGTTCGAGGTCGGCGCGGTCTACAAGCACTGGCCCGGGAAGACGGTCACGGAGTACGACGACCATCTCTTCTGTCTCCTGACGATGAACCACCACCCCCTCCACATGGACGTCAACTATGCGGAGAACACCACGGACTTCGGCAGGAACGTCGTGGTGGGCAACTACATCTACTCGCTGCTGCTCGGCATGTCCGTGCCGGACGTCTCCGGAAAGGCCATCGCCAACCTGGAGATCGAGTCGCTGCGCCACGTGGCGCCGACCTTCCACGGCGACACGATCTACGGCGAGACCACGGTCCTCGACAAGACCCCGTCGAAGTCGAAGAACGACCGCGGCATCGTCCACGTCGAGACCAAGGGCTACAAGCAGGACGGCACCCTCGTCTGCGTCTTCCGGCGCAAGGTGATGGTCCCGACCGAGACGTACATCAAGGAGCGCGGCGGCGAGCAGCCGGGCCGCCCGGAACTCAAGTCGCAGGAGAAGTAGTCATGGCCCGACTCGCCCAGACCGCAGGTCTGACCGATGTCCAGCAGGAGATCCTCTCCACCGTCCGGGACTTCGTCGACAAGGAGATCATCCCGGTCGCGACGGAGCTGGAGCACAAGGACGAGTACCCCCAGGAGATCGTCGACGGTCTCAAGGAGCTCGGCCTGTTCGGGCTGATGATCCCGGAGGAGTACGGCGGCCTGGGTGAGTCCCTTCTCACATACGCGCTGTGCGTGGAGGAGATCGCCCGCGGCTGGATGTCCGTCTCGGGCATCATCAACACGCACTTCATCGTGGCGTACATGCTCAAGCAGCACGGCACCCAGGAGCAGAAGGACACCTTCCTGCCCCGGATGGCGCTGGGCGAGGTGCGTGGCGCGTTCTCGATGTCGGAGCCGGCGCTCGGCTCGGACGTGTCGGCCATCACCTCCAAGGGCGTCAAGGACGGCGACGAGTACGTCCTGAACGGCCAGAAGATGTGGCTGACGAACGGCGGCACGTCGACTCTGGTGGCCGTGCTGTGCCGGAGTGACGAAGGACACCCCGAGGGCACCGCGCCCCACAAGTCGATGACGACCTTCCTCGTCGAGAAGGAGCCGGGCTTCGGTGAGGTCCGCCCGGGCCTGACCATTCCGGGGAAGATCGACAAGATGGGCTACAAGGGCGTCGACACGACCGAGCTCATCATGGACGGACTGCGCATTCCGGCGAATCGGGTGCTCGGCGGGGTCACCGGCCGAGGGTTTTACCAAATGATGGACGGCGTGGAGGTCGGCCGGGTCAACGTCGCGGCACGTGGCTGCGGTGTCGCGCAGCGTGCTTTCGAACTGGGTGTCTCCTATGCCCAGCAACGTCATACTTTCGGCAAGCCGATCGCCGCGCACCAGGCGATTCAGTTCAAGTTGGCCGAGATGGCCACCAAGGTCGAGGCCGCCCATGCGATGATGGTGAACGCGGCACGCAAAAAGGACTCCGGGGAGCGAAACGACCTGGAGGCAGGGATGGCGAAGTACCTCGCCTCCGAGTACTGCAAGGAAGTCGTCGAGGACGCCTTCCGCATCCACGGCGGCTACGGCTTCTCCAAGGAGTACGAGATCGAGCGCCTCTACCGTGAGGCTCCGATGCTGCTGATCGGCGAAGGTACCGCCGAAATCCAGAAAATGATCATTGGCCGTCGGCTGCTCGAGGAGTACCGGTCGCAGGGGTGATTGTCGCTTTTAGGCCGGTTACGGCCGGAAGATGATCACACCCTGTCATCATCTTCCGGCCGTCGACTCGGCTTCTGGCTTTCCCAGTTGCGGGTCGTAACCGATAACATCGACGGAAAGCCGCCGTCCCCCGTTGCCAGCGCGGCATCATCCGCTACGAAGGTCATCCATGCCCCACAGCCAAACCTCTGCACATCGCGACAGCCTCCGTGGCGTGCGTATCGCTCGCGGAGCATCGCCGTGGCTCCTGCCGACCGTCGCCACCGCTGCCCTCAGCCTGGCCCGCTCCCGCCGTTCGCGGCGGGCCGCGACCGTGGCCGTGCCCGCCACCGCACTCGCTGCGGGCATGCTGTGGTTCTTCCGCGACCCCGAGCGCGAGATCGCTCAGGGCCGGGTCGTCTCGCCCGCCGACGGGGTGGTGCAGAGCATCATGCCGTGGAAGGACGGACGCACCCGGGTCGCGATCTTCATGAGCCCGCTCAACGTCCACGTGAACCGCGCGCCGCTGGCCGGCACCGTCACGTCCGTCGAGCACGTGCCCGGTGGCTTCGTCCCCGCGTTCAACAAGGAGAGCGAGAACAACGAGCGCGTTGTCTGGCACTTCGACACCGAACTCGGCGACATCGAGATGGTGCAGATCGCCGGCGCGGTCGCGCGGCGCATCGTGCCCTACATCCCTCAGGGCACCAAGGTCGAGCAGGGTGAGCGCATCGGTCTGATCCGCTTCGGCTCGCGAGTCGACATCTACCTCCCGGAGGGTGTGGACGTCGCCGTCGAGGTCGGACAGACCACGACCGCGGGGGTGACTCGCATTGACCGTGATTGATCCCGACACACAGGCGTCGAACTGGGCCGACGACGAGGACGACGACGCGGAGGAGATGCCGCTCAGTCTGAGGCTGTCGATAGCGGACACCCTCACCCTGGGCAACGCGACGTGCGGATTCATGGCGGTGTACTTCACCACCACCGGAATCCTCATCCCGCACCTCCAGGGCAGCCAGGAGACGGGCATGGCGCGGCACAGCGCCGCGACCGCCGTCATCCTGATGCTGCTGGCCGCGATCTTCGACCTCTGCGACGGACTCGTGGCCCGCAAGCTGCGGTCCTCGCCGATGGGCGCGGAGCTGGACAACCTCTCCGACCTGATCAGCTTCGGGCTGGCCCCCGCGTACTTCGTGCTGGTCTACGGCATGGTCGCGGACGACGCCCACCAGCGGGTCTCGGCCGTGGCCGCGATCGTGGTGCTGCTGGCGGTGGTGCTGCGGCTTGCGCGGTTCTCGTGCGTGTCCGTGAAGGACGGCATGTTCCAGGGCATGCCGAGCCCCTTCGGAGCGCTCACGGTCGTCTCGATCGTGCTGCTGGAGCTGCCGTTCATCCCGACCCTGCTGGCGATCATCGGCACGGCGTGGCTGATGGTCAGCCGGGTCGAGTACCCGAAGCCGCGGGGCGTCCTCGCGGTGGCGATGCTCGGCTGGATCGTGGCGGCGATGGGCATGCTGGCGGCCTGGGCGTTCGACGCGCCCGGCGGCGAGGTGCTCCTGCAGATGGGCTGCGCACTCCAGATCGTGATGGCGGCGACGATCCCCCTCTTCGCGACCGCCCGCCGTGTGAACACCTTCCGGGACAACCGGCGCGAGAACCGCGAGGCGCGGGCCGCCCAGCTGCCGTAACGGCCGCGGGGCGTCCCCCCGGACACCCGGCGAGGGCCCCGGACACCGGCACGGTGTCCGGGGCCCTCGTCCGTGGGCGCGTGCGCACCGCCCGCCCACAGCCCGAAGGGCCCCCGACGAGGACGTCGGGGGCCCTTCGGGCTGTCGCACCAGGCGCCGGGGTCAGGCCAGGAAGTCCCGGGCGATGTCCGCCGACACGCGCTCCAGCAGCGGGCCGGCCTCGGCCATCGAGACCGCCGGGTCCGGTTCGAGGGACGCCAGCGCGTAGGCGCGGCGGATACCGGCGCGGCCCAGCGCCTCGGCCGGCAGCGCGAGACGGCCGCAGACGGCGACGACCTCGACGCCCCGGGCCCTGGCGGCGGCCGCGACACCGGCGGGGGCCTTGCCGTGCAGGGTCTGCTCGTCCAGGGAACCCTCCCCGGTGATCACGAGGGTCGCCTTCTCCAGGGCGGCCTCGAAGCCGAGCACGTCGAGCATGACCTCGATCCCCGGCCGGAAGCGGGCGCCGAGGGCGACCAGCGCCCCGTAGCCGATGCCGCCCGCCGCGCCGGCGCCGGGGGCCTCGGCGCACTCGGCAGCCGACGGGCCGATCACGCTGTGGAGGACCTGCGCGTAGTGGGCGAGCGCCGCGTCGAGGGCGGCGACGTCGTCGGGGGTGGCGCCCTTCTGCGGCCCGTACACCGCGGGGGCGCCCTTGGGCCCCGTCAGCGGATTGTCCACGTCGCTGGCGAGGACCAGGTCGACGCCGGCGAAGCGGCCGTCCAGCCCGGAGAGGTCCGCCGTCGCCAGACCGGCCAGTCCCCCGCCGCCGCGCGCCACCGGCTTGCCGTCGGCGTCGAGGAAACGGGCCCCGAGGGCCTCCAGCATGCCCGCGCCGCCGTCGGTGGTCGCACTGCCGCCGACCCCGAAGACGATCGTGGTCGCCCCGGCGTCGAGCGCGGCCCGCAGCAGCTCGCCGGAGCCGTACGTGGTGGCCGTCAGCGGCGCGAAGGTGTCCCGCGGCAGGTGCTGGAGACCGGAGGCCTCCGCCATCTCCACCACGGCCGTGCCGTCGCGCAGGGCGTACGCGGCGGTGACCGGGTCGCCGAGCGGACCGGCCACCCGGACCTCACGCCGCTCGAAGCCCGCGGCGACGGCCGCGGCGACGGTGCCGTCGCCGCCGTCGGCCACCGGCAGCGTCTCGACCTCCAGGCCGGGAACGACCTGCCGGAGTCCGGCGGTCACCCGCTGGGCGACCTGCACGGCCGTCAGCGAGCCCTTGAACTTGTCGGCCGCCACGAGAACACGCGCCGACCGAGAAACTGCTCCGTCCGTCACTCTGGTATCCCTTGCTCATCGAACAGGCAGTCGCGCCGCCCCGACCCTATCCGCAGCTCAGGCCACCGGCCACCCCCCTCTCGCCCAGCGATACGCC
>NZ_RDBP01000012.1:3472971-3486418 GCF_008042045.1 Streptomyces sp. T39 | reverse complement strand
GGCGGGAGAAACCGTTCGCCCGCCGTACCGGCCGCTGCGTAGGCTCCCGGCTATGACTCTGGTCGCCATTCTCAGCGGCGCCGGTGTGTCCACGGACTCCGGCATCCCCGACTACCGCGGCCCTCAGGGGCTGTGGCGGCAGGACCCCGAGGCCGAGAAGCTCGTCACCTACGACTACTACATGGCGGACCCGGACATCCGGCGCCGGTCCTGGATCATGCGCCGTGACGCCGCGGGCCTGCACGCCGAGCCCAATGCCGCGCATCGTGCCGTCGCCGCGCTCGACCGCCGGCCGGGCGTCGCCGTCCGCGTCATCACCCAGAACGTGGACGGGCTCCACCAGCTCGGCGGCATGCCCGGACGCAAGGTGCTCGAACTGCACGGGACCGCCCGCGCGGTGACCTGCACGCGCTGCCACGCCCGCTCGCCGATGGACGAGGCGCTGGCCCGCGTCGAGGCGGGCGAGGACGACCCGGCCTGCCTGGTGTGCGGCGGCATCCTGAAGTCGGCGACGGTGATGTTCGGGGAGCGGCTCGACCCGGTGGTGCTCGGCGAGGCGATGGCCGTCGCCAAGGCCTGCGAGGTGTTCGTGGCCGTCGGCACGACGCTCCAGGTGCAGCCGGCGGCCTCGCTGGCGGGGATCGCCGCCGAGCACGGTGCGCGTCTGATCGTGGTGAACGCCGAGCCCACGCCGTACGACGGGCTCGCCGACGAGGTGGTGCGGGAGCCGATCGGCAGCTCGCTGCCGCCCCTGCTGGAACGGCTGGCCCGGGAGGCCCGGGCCGCGTAGGCGGGCGGGCGGCGGTCAGAAGAGGGTCTCCTCCGGGGTCCCGCTCTCGAAGGCCAGCAGGCTCTGCTTGCGGCCGAGGCCGCCGCCGTATCCCACGAGGGAGCCGGACGAACCGATCACCCGGTGGCACGGGACGATGATGCCGATCGGGTTCCTGCCGTTGGCGAGACCGACGGCGCGTGAGGCGTTCTCGTTGCCGAGGATCCCGGCGAGTTCCCCGTAGGTGCGGGTCTGCCCGTACGGGATGCGGCACAGCTGCTCCCACACCCGTCGCTGGAACGGTGTGCCGTCGAAGCGCATCGGCAGGTCGAAGTCGGTCAGCTCGCGCGCGAAGTAGGCCTCCAGCTGCCGGGCGGCCTCCGTGAAGGGGGACGCGTCCCGCTCGCCGAAGGTCTCCTCGGCGGGGCGGTGGCGCTGCCCGGCCATGTAGAGGCCGCTGAGGACCCCGTCGGTGGCGACGAGGGTGAGCGGCCCGTAGGGGCTGTCGACCACGGTGTGACGCCGGGTCGCGGGTGCTGTCCTCACAGGTGCTGTCCTCACAGGTGCTGTCCTCACAGGTGCTGTCCTCACAGGTGCTGTCCTCACAGGTGCTGTCCTCACAGGTGCTGTCCCCATAGGTGCTGTCCTCACAGGTGCTCCGGTCTCGTGGTTCCGTGGGATGCCCTCACGCGGGCAGGTGGTTGATCGGGTGGTCGTCGGCGGCCCAGAGGTACTGGACGGCATAGGCCCGCCAGGGCCGCCAGGCGGCGGCGCGGGCGGTGAGCGCGCCCGGTGTGGCGGGCAGCTCCAGGGCCGCCGCGGCCCGCCGGATGCCGAGGTCGGTGGCGAGGAAGGCGTCCGGGTCGCCGAGGGCCCGCATCGCGATCACCTCGACGGTCCAGGGGCCGAAGCCGGGCATGGCGCCGAGCAGGGCGCGGGCCCGGTCCCAGTCGCTGCCCGGGTCGAGGGCGAGCGCGCCGCCGGCGAGCGCGCCGATCAATCCGGTGAGGGTCGCCCGGCGGCTCCGGGGCAGCGCCAGGGTCTCCGGGTCGAGCGCGGCCAGCGCGTCGGGGGTGGGGAACAGATGGGTGAGCCCGCCCTCGGCGTCCTCCACCGGCACGCCGTGCGCGGTCACGAGCCGGGCCGCGTGGGTGCGGGCGGCCGCGGTGGACACCTGCTGGCCCAGCACGGCGCGGACGGCGAACTCGGCGGCGTCGACGGTCCGGGGGACGCGGCGGCCCGGCGCCTTGCCCACCAGCGGGGCGAGGCCCGGGTCCGCGCGCAGCCGGTCGTCGACGGCCTCGGGGTCGGCGTCGAGGTCGAGCAGCCGGCGGCAGCGGCTGATGGCGATCGTGAGGTCGCGCGGATCGGTCAGCGAGAGCCGGCACGCGATGTGGCCGGGCCGCGGGGCGAGAGCGGCGATGCCGTGCCCGTACGGGAGGGCGAGGGTGCGCCGGTAGGTGCCGTCGCGCCACTCCTCGACGCCGGGGACGCCGGTCGCCGCGAGGTGCCCGAAGAGGTTGCCCGGTTCCAGCGGGGCCCGGTACGGCAGTCGCAGCGAGATCGCTCCGGGGGCGGGCGAGGGTGTCGTGCGCGCTCCGGTCGCGCGGGTGCGCAGTTCGCCCGGGGCGAGGGCGAACACCTCGCGCACCGTGTCGTTGAACGTGCGCACGGACGAGAACCCGGCAGCGAACGCGACATCCGCCATGGGGAGCGTCGTGGTCTCGATGAGCAGCCGCGCCGTCTGCGCCCGCTGGGCCCGGGCGAGGGCGAGGGGCCCCGCGCCGAGTTCGGCGAGCAGCTGCCGTTCGATCTGGCGGGTCGAGTAGCCGAGACGCGCGGCGAGCCCGGGGACGCCCTCCCGGTCCACGACCCCGTCACCGATGAGGCGCATGGCCCGTGCGACGAGGTCGGCACGGACGTTCCACGCGGGCGACCCGGGGCTGCTGTCGGGGCGGCAGCGCTTGCAGGCGCGGAAGCCGGCCTGCTGGCACGCGGCGGCGCTCGGGTAGAAGGTCATGTTCTCGACCTTCGGCGGAACGACGGGGCAGCTCGGCCGGCAGTAGATGCGGGTGGTCAGCACGGCGGTGAAGAACCATCCGTCGAAGCGGGCGTCCTTGGACCGGACGGCCCGCACGCAGCGCTCGGTGTCGGTGTGCATGGGTCAAGGATGGGCCACCCGGCGTCACCACCGCTGGCGAGAATCCGACATGACCGCCGCCCTGCCTGCGGGTGCCATCCCTTCAGGCGGGGGCGGGGGCGGGTCAGTCGAGATGGGCGGCGAAGGCCGCGTACGCCGCTTCGTCGAGGAGGACGAAGCGCGCCTCCGTGACGGAGGTGTCCGCCGCCCGGACCGTGGCGAGCGCGATGCGTGCGGCGTCGTCGACGGGCCAGCCGTAGATCCCGGCGGAGATCGCGGGGAACGCGACCGTCCGCGCGCCGAGTTCGTCGGCGACGCGCAGCGCTTCGCGGTAGCAGGAGGCGAGCAGCGCCGAGCGGTCCTCCTCACGGGAGTGGACGGGGCCGACGGTGTGGATCACGTGGTCCGCGTGGAGCCGGCCCGCGGTGGTGGCGACGGCCTGCCCGGTCGCCAGGCCCTTGCCGTAGTGGGAGGCGCGCAGGGCGCGGCAGGCGGCGAGGATCTCCGGGCCGCCTCTGCGGTGGATGGCGCCGTCGACCCCACCGCCGCCCAGCAGCGAGGAGTTGGCCGCGTTGACGATCGCGTCGGCGTGCTGGTCGGTGATGTCATCGCGGACCAGGGTGACGGCCGGGCCGGTCATGACGCCACCGCCGCCGTGGGCCGGGTCGCGCGCAGGGCGCGCCAGACCGCCTTCGCCGCGTGGTGGCCCGACATGCCGTGCACGCCGGGGCCGGGCGGGGTCGCCGACGAGCAGATGAAGACCGCGGGGTGGGCCGTCGCGTAGGGCACCCGGGCGAGACGGGGGCGGATGACGGTCTGGAGGCCGGCGAAGGCGCCGCAGGCGATGTCGCCGGCGACGTAGTTGGCGTTGCGCGCGGCGAGTTGGGGCGGTCCGGCGACGGCGCGCGCGAGGACGAGGTCGCGGAAGCCGGGCGCGAACCGCTCCAGCTGCCGTTCGACGACCTCCGTCGCGTCGCCCTCCCAGCCCGCCGGCACGTGCCCGTACGCCCACAGGACGTGCTTGCCCTCGGGGGCCCTGCCGGGGTCGACGATGCTCGGCTGGGCGGTGATCAGGAACGGGACGCTCGGCTCGCGGCCCTCGGTGGCCGCCCGCAGCGCCGCGTCGATCTCGCCCGCCGTCGGTCCGATGTGCACGGTGCCTGCCGTCCGCGCCTGCGGGGACGTCCAGGGCACCGGCCCCGACAGCGCGTAGTCGATCTTGAAGGCGGCGGCTCCGTAGCGGTAGCGCCAGTAGGCGTTGCCGAGCCCGGCGATCCGGGCGAGCGCGGTGGGCGAGGTGTCGAAGACGTACGCGCGGGCGGGCGGGAGTTCGTCCAGCCGCTTGACCTCGGTCCCGGTGTGGATGACCCCGCCGAGCTCGCGCACGTAGGAGGCGAGGGCGTCGGAGATCGCCTGGGAGCCGCCGCGGGGCACGGGCCAGCCGACCTCGTGCGCGGCGAGGGCGAACATCAGGGCGATCCCGCCGGTGGCGACACCGCTGGTCGGCGCGATGGCGTGGGCGGCGAGCCCGGCGAGCAGGGCCCTGCCCTTGTCCCCCTCGAAGCGGCGGCCCAGCCAGGCGGCGGGCCGGATCGCGTCCAGGCCGAAGCGGGCGAAGCGCAGCGGATCGCGGGGCAGACCGTCCCAGGGGGTGCGCAGGAAGTCCGCGGCGATGGTGTCCCAGTGGCCCAGGTAGGGCGCGAGCAGCCGCCGGTAGGCGCCCGCGTCGGCCGCGCCGAGGGAGGCCGCGCTCTCGGCGACGGACCGGCTGAGCACGGCGGCCGTGCCGTCCGGGAAGGGGTGGGCGAGCGGCAGTTCGGGGTGCAGCCAGGTGAGACCGTGGCGCTCCAGCGGCATCCGCCCGAAGGCGGGCGACCCGATGCCGAGCGGATGGACGGCGGAACAGGGGTCGTGGCGGAAGCCGGGAAGCGTCAGTTCCTCGGTCCTGGCGCCCCCGCCCACGGTGTCCAGGGCTTCGAACACGGCGACCGAGAAGCCGCGGCGGGCCAGTTCGGCGGCGGCCGTCAGCCCGTTGGGCCCCGCTCCCACGACGACGGCATCGAGCATCGACGGCACCTTCGGACTCCTTTGTCAGCCGACGGCCATGAGCACCCAGGATATTCGGAGGCACCGACCGGCCGGGGCCGGGTACCGTCCGGCGCGATGGACGAGATGACCACGATGACGGAATCGATGTCACGGCGGCTGCTTTCCGTGCCCGGCGTGCGGGCGGTCGCCCTCGGCGGGAGCCGGGCGCGCGGCAGCCACCGCCCGGATTCCGACTGGGACCTCGGCGTGTACTACCGCGGCGCCGTGGACACCGGGGCGCTGGCCCGCCTCGCCGCCGACGTCACCGGCGAGGAGGTCGAGATCGCCGGGCCGGGCGGCTGGGGTCCCTGGGTCGACGGGGGCGCCTGGCTGAGGGTGGACGGCGTGCCCGTCGACTGGATCCTGCGGGACCTGGACCGGGTCCGGCGTGTGTGGTCCGACTGCCGCGACGGGCGGTACGAGGTCGGGGTGCAGGCCGGTCATCCGCTGGGCTTCTGGTCCCCCGCCTATCCGGGCGAGGTGGCGCTGTGCCGTGTACTCGCCGACCCCGACGGGGAGTTGGGCGAGCTGCGGGAGGAGACCCGGCACTATCCGGAGCCGCTGCGCGAGGCGCTGGTCCGGGCGTCGTGGGAGGCGGAGTTCTCCGTCGCGGCGGCGCGCAAGTCGGTGGGCGCCGGGGACACGCTGCACGTGTCGCTGTGCCTGTCACGGGCGTTCGGCGTGCTGGCCCAGTCGCTGCACGCCTGGCACCGGGTGTGGTGCCTGAACGAGAAGGGCGCGCTGTCGGCCGCGGCCGACCTGCCGCACGCGCCCCGGGACCTGACGGCCCGTGTGGCGGCCATCCTCACCTCGCTGGACGCGCCGGCGGTGGACGCCGCCGACGCGCTCGTGCGCGAGACCCGCGCCCTTGTGACCTGACCGCCCGCGCGCACCGCACGAGCCCCGTGCGCACCGGGTTGCGCGCGGCGGGCACGCGGGCACGCGGTGCCGCACGCCTGCGGCGCGGCCGCACACGCGCCGGACGGGGCGGGGCGCCGCCCCCCGCGGCCGGCGGCAGCGGGGCCCGGGCCCACGGCCCCGCCCGGGTGCCGTCAGCCCAGGAGCGCGAGGAGTCCGCGGGCCGTCGCCTCGTCGCGCGCCGCGGTGAACGGCAGGACGTTGTCCCCGGCCACGCCGAACGGCTTCCCTGCGACGGTGAGCTGGCAGCCGCCCGCCTCCGTGACCAGCAGCAGCCCCGCCGCGTGGTCCCAGGCGTACTCCCAGCTGAACACCGTCGCGTCCAGCTCGCCGCGGGCGACCCGGAGGTACTCGAGGCCGGCCGAACCGCACGGCTCGGCCTGCACGCCCGGCACGGAGAGGCCGAGCAGCAGCCGCTTCTCCTCGGGGGACGAGTAGTCGGGGTGGGAGATGGCCACGCGCAGGACGGCCCCGGGCTCGGGGGCCCCGGCGGACAGCGGCTGCCCGTTCACCAGGGCGCCCCCGCCGCGGACGGCGAAGGCGATGTCGTCCGGCACCGGTACGTACGTCCAGGAGGCGAGGACCTCGCCGCGGTGGGCGAGGGCGACCAGGGTACAGAAGCCGGGGTCCCCCTCGACGAACTGGCGGGTGCCGTCGACCGGGTCGACGATCCACACCGGGGTGTCGCCGCGCAGCGCGTCGTAGACCGCCGGGTCGGCGTGCACCGATTCCTCGCCGACCACCACGGAGCCCGGCAGCAGAGCGGTCAGGGAAGCGGTCAGGTGCTCCTCAGCCAGCCGGTCGGCGGCGGTGACGAGGTCGTGGGGCCCGCGCTTCTGGTCGATCTCGTGGTCGGCCAGCCGGCGGAACCGGGGTGTGATCTCGGTGGCGACCGCCTTGCGTATCGCCTCCTCGACGTCGGACAGGTCACCGGTGAGGAAGTCATCGATCATGCCCCCAGCCAATCACGTGCCGCCGACATCCCGGGAGGCGGTCAGCGCCCCACCGCGTAACCCTGCATTCCCCTCGGGTTCGCCGCCGCCGACAGCACCCCGGTCCGCGGGTCGCGGGCGACCGCGCACAGCCGCCCCTCGGACCAGGCGCCGCCGACGGTGACGTCGTGGCCGCGCCGCCGCAGGTCGGCGACGGTCTCCGGGGCCGTGCGGGACTCGACGGTGAGGCTTCCCGGGCGCATCCCCCGCGGATGGAAGGAGCCCGGGAAGGACTCGTTGTGCCAGTTCGGGGCGTCGACGGCGCCCTGGAGGTCCCAGCCGCCGCGGACGTGCGGCAGCTGCTCCAGGGCGAGCAGGAAGTGCAACTGCCACTGGTCCTGCTGGTCGCCGCCGGGGGTGCCGAAGGCGAGCACCGGCTCGCCGTCGCGGAGCGCGATCGAGGGGGTGAGGGTGGTGCGGGGGCGGCGCCACCCGCGGGGACACCTGCCACGTCGACGTCGTCGACCGCTGGGGCAACATGGTCGCCGCCACGCCGAGCGGCGGCTGGCTCCAGTCCAACCCGGTCGTCCCCGAGCTGGGCTTCCCGCTGGGCACCCGGCTCCAGCCAGGTCATCTGGAGCCGGGTGCCCAGCGGGAAGCCCAGCTCGGGGACGACCGGGTTGGACTGGAGCCAGCCGCCGCTCGGCGTGGCGGCGACCATGTTGCCCCAGCGGTCGACGACGTCGACGTGGCAGGTGTCCCCGCGGGTGGCGCCGTCGCGGGACACGGTCGGCTCGCCGGCGCCGGGGACGCCGGCGGTGTCGCCGAGGACCGTGTACGCGTGCGGGCTGAGCCGGGGCGGGCGGCCGCCGGGCGAGCCGGGCCGCAGTTCGTAGGAGGCCTTCTCGCCGATCAGGGCTCTGCGGGCGGCGTTGTACGGCTCGGACAGCAGCTCGTCGAGCGGCACCGGGGCGGCGTCCCCGTACCAGGCCTCCCGGTCGGCCATCGCCAGCTTGCAGCCCTCCACGAGCAGGTGGACGTACTCGCCCGAGCCGTGGGCGGGCAGGTCCGGCGGCAGGAGGGCCAGCTGCTGGAGCAGGACCGGCCCCTGGCTCCAGGGGCCCGCCTTGCACACGGTCCAGCCGCGCCACTCGTGGCGCACGGGTGCCTCGTACCCGGCCGACCAGGCGGCCAGGTCGGCGGCGGCGAGGGTGCCGGTGTGGCGCTCGCCGCTGGTGTCCAGGGTGGGGCGGGCGGCCTGGCGGACAAGGGCGTCGGCGACGAAGCCGGTGCGCCACACCTCGCGTGCGGCGTCGATCCGGCCCTCCCGGTCCGTGGCAGCGGCCTCGGCCTCGGCGACCAGGCGGCGCCAGGTGGCGGCGAGGGCGGGGTTGCGGAACAGCTCGCCGGGGCGCGGGGACCTGCCGCCGGGCAGGTACACGTCGGCCGAGGAGGTCCATTCGGTCTCGAAGAGGCGGCGGACGCTCTCCACGGTCTCGCCGACGCGCTCGACCGGGGCGTGGCCGTGCTCGGCGTAGCCGATCGCGTGACCCAGCGCGTCGGCGAGGGACAGGGTCCCCCAGTCGCGCAGCAGCAGCATCCAGGCGTCGAACGCGCCGGGGACGGCGGCGGCCAGCGGGCCGGTGCCCGGCACGACGTCGAGCCCGAGCCCCCGGTAGTGCGCGGGGCTCGCGCCGCGGGGCGCGACCCCCTGCCCGCACAGCACCCGCACCTCGCCGCCCGCGGGGGCGAGGAGCACCGGCACCTCGCCCGCCGGGCCGCACAGGTGCGGTTCGACGACATGGAGCACGAACCCGGCGGCGACGGCCGCGTCGTAGGCGTTGCCGCCGCGCTCCAGGACGGCCATGGCCGACTGCGAGGCGATCCAGTGCGTGGAGGACACCATGCCGAAGGTGCCCTGGAGCGTGGGACGGGTGGTGAACGGCATCCGGGGCGACCTCGCTCCTCGCGTGCGCCGGTCCGCCGGGAACCGGCCCTCCGAGGGGGCCGGCGTCCCGGCCGGAATCCGCGCGTGCCTCGCCGGCCCGCGGCGGCCGGGCCGGTCAGGTGCCCCAGGCTACGGAATTTCCGCTTCCCGTCCAGTGCGCCGTCTCCTCGCCCGATGCGGGGGGGGCGCCCCTGATCACGCTCTCCTCCCGTGCCCCGAAGGGGAGTTGCCGCTGCCCACGCCCTCTCTCGCCGCCATGACAGGGAGTTGCAGCTGCCCACTCCTTCCTCCCGTGCCCGCACGGGCTGTTGCCGCGCCCGCGCCCCCCTGCCGGGCACGGGGCGTCACCGGGCACGGACGTCACCCGGCACGGACGTCGCCCGGCCCCGGGTGCCGGTGCGACGGCACCCGGGGCGGGAGGGGCGGGCGGGCGTTCGGAGGCCCTCCTCAGGCCAGGTCCTCCCTCTTCGTGACGCACAGCGCCCAGATGATGAAGCCGGAGATCGCGATCATGACGATCGACCACACCGGGTAGTACGGCAGGGAGAGGAAGTTGGCGAGGATCACGAACCCGGCGATGACGACGCCGGCGATGCGCGCCCAGAACGACGCCGAGAAGAGGCCGGCGCCGACGAGCACGGCGGCGATCCCCAGGAACAGATGGACCCAGCCCCAGCCGGAGAGGTCGAACTGGAAGATGTACTCGGGCGTGGTGACGAAGACCTCGTCCTCGGCGATCGCCATGATGCCGCGGAAGATGTCGAGCACCCCGACGAGCACGAGCATCACGGCGCCGAAGACCGTGAGGCCGGACGCCCAGTCCTGTTTGGCCGAGTGCGCGTGGGGGGTGTGTGCCGTGGTCATGGTGCCTGCCTTTCTGCCCTGTGGTCAGCCACGGGTGGCACCGGTGCCGGTGCCCGTGGCCTTGGACGCGGTCGTCGGGGTCTGGCCGCCGAGGACCAGTTCCTTGGCCCGGCGGAACTCCTCCTCGGAGATGTCGCCCCGGTTGCGGATCTCCGCCAGCCGGGCGAGTTCGTCGACGCTGCTGCCGGCGGCCTTGCCGCCCGCCGTCTCGCGGACGTAGTCGTCGAAGGCCTTCTGCCGGGCGCTGACGTGGGCGGCCTCCCGGGCACCCATGCCCTTGCCGCGGGCGATGACGTAGACGAAGACTCCGAGGAAGGGCAGCACGACCACGAAGATCAGCCAGCCCGTCTTGCCCCAGCCGCTCAGCCCGTCGTCGCGGAAGATGTCGCCGATGATCCGGATGAGCAGGATGAACCACATGATCCACAGGAAGAACCAGAGCATGGTCCAGAACATGCTCAGCAGGGGGAAGTCGTAGGCGAGATTGGTGCTCATCGTGCTCCTCCGTTCCGGCGGGGAGCCGGACGTCCGGCGCCTCCTGTCCTCAGCGTGCGCACGCCAGACGGCGCGGGCCTCACCCGGGAGGGGTGAGGCCCGCGCCTGCCGGACGCCGGTGTGGTCACGGGCCCGCCCGGTGCGGTGCGCCGGCCGGGGACGGGCCGCGGGCGGCCGCCAGCACCGCCAGCAGCGCGAGGACGGCCAGCACGAGGCAGAGGACCAGGGCGACGGCACCGACGGTCGGGTGGTTCCACAGCAGCAGCGCCAGCACGCCGGCCGCGACGACGACGCCGCCGGTCCACGACCGGTGGGCGTGCAGCCAGCGTCCGGTCGGGCCGGTGCGCATCCCGCCGCGCTCCAGGGCGCGTCCGGCGGCTGTGGTGGAGCGTGCCGCCAGTGTCCGCACCGCGCGGGCGGCCCGGCCCGGCCCGTGGAGGTAGGCGGCGAGGGCCGTGATCACGGCGACGACCAGCAGGGTGCGGGTGCTGTCCCGCAGGAAGCGGACGAAGGTGTCGTAGATCGCCGCCGCGGCGTCCGCCGGCAGCGTCGAGGCGGGTACGGCGTCCAGGTAGACGCGACGCACGACGGCCAGCGCGATCAGCAGGACCACCATCGCCAGACCGGTGCCGACGGCCGTGACGAGCAGCATCGTGCGGTGGGCCGGAGCGGTCCACACGGCGAGGGCCGCGAGCGCGACGGCGAGCACGGGCAGCCAGGTGCCGACGACGTCGAGAACGCGCAGGACGGACTGTGCCTCGGAGAGCTTGTCGGCCTCGAAGAGGGTGATCTGCCGGTCGGGGGCCGGTATGGCGTCGGCCTTCTCGAAACCGGCGTCGACCAGCCGCTCCTTGACCTCGTCGATCACGGTCCCGAGGTCGAGGGCCACCGTGTCGCCCTGGGTGCGCAGGGCGCCGCCGTCGCTGCCGGTCAGCATGCCGACGACGGCCGCGTGGGCCCGGCGGTTGGCCGCCTCCCACGCCTGGTCGAAGACGTCGCCGGTGACGACGCGGTCCACGACGCCGTGCACCACGTCGGTCAGGGCGGCGGTCAGCGGGCCGGCGAGCGCCTGCGACCGGTCGACGACGGCCGGGGGCGCCCCCGCGTCGGCGAGTGCCCTGCTCAGCGACGCGGTCACCGCCTCGACGTCCACGTTGTCCACGACGCGGTCGGTCAGGCGGTCGGTGACGACGTCCTGCACCGCCGGGTCCGCGGCGAGCGGCGCGACGGTCTGCACGTAGCGGTCGGTGTCGGAGACCGAGCTGTCCACCCAGGCGGCCACGACCGCGAGCGGCGCCAGCAGCAGGGCGACGACGAGCAGGAGGGACGCGCCGGTCCAGCGAGCCCTGCGGTGGCGCACGGCGGCGGCACGGCGGAGCCTGCGGTACTCGGTGTGCTCCTCCGGCGTGAGCGGGATCCGGTCCGGACCGCCGCCGTCCGGGACGGCGGGCTCGGGGTGCTGGTGCGGGAGCATGGCGTCTCCTCGGTCGTTCCCGCCCACGGGGTGGGCGGCCGGCCCCCGGTCGGGGCCGGCATCCCCCGGTTCGCGTCTCGCGCCGCTCCCCGGCGGCGCACTGTGCCGGTCGGGTGGCCGGCGTCACCCGGCGGAGCGGGCGGCCGCCGTGTCCGCCCGGCGCGCCGCCGCACGCCAGGCGAGGGCCAGGCCCAGCTCCACCAGACCGAGGAGCACGAGCCACAGGCCCAGCAGCCGGATCAGGAAGAGCGCCGACTCGGCGGGCAGGACGAGGACGACGACTCCGGCGACGATGCCGAGCGCGCCGGCGCCGACGACGAAACCGCGGTGGGGCAGCTGCCGCGCGGCAAGGGCCGTGTAGAGGGTGAGCATGCCGGTGGCCAGCCAGACCAGTCCGACGATCAGCGAGAGCGCGGTGACGGTCTGCAGGGGGTGCCGCAGGCAGAGCACCCCGGCCAGTACGTACAGCACGGCCACCAGCAGCCCCGGCGTCCGCTGGCCGCGTTCCTGGGCGAAGGCGGCGACGAAGCGGAATACGCCGGCCACCAGCAGGTAGAGACCGGTCACGACACCGAGGACGTGCACGGTGCCGTCCGGCCAGGCCAGGATCATGACTCCCGGTATCAGCGAGACCAGGGCCGAGCCCAGCAGCCAGGTCCACGACGCGCCGACCCTGCCCAGCAGCTCGCCGGGCGGGGCGGCTCCGGCCGTCGCGCCGGCCCCGGTCCCACGGCCGGCCGGCTGCTCCGGCTCACGCGGTACGGTCATGGCTCCTCCTCGCGCGCTGTCGCCCGGGTCCCGGCGGGACGGTACGGGGACCACCCGCATCGAGCGTGCCGCGGCCGTGCGGGTGGCGGATCACCCCCGGGGGGTGACCCCGGTCCCGCGCCAGGGGCGGGGCCTCACTCCGGCAGCCGGCGCATCTCGGCGAGACGCAGCCCCAGCGCCTGGAAGCGGGCGAGCAGCCCGTAGACCTGGGCCTCGTCGAGGACCTGCCCGTAGAGGACCGTCTGCCCGGCCATGACGACGTGCTCCAGTTCCGGAAAGCCCTTGGCGAGGGTCTCCGAGATGTCGCCGTCGATGCGGAACTCGTAGCGCATGGGCCGTTCCCTCTCCCCCGGCCCTCCCGCCGGGCCGGCAGTGTGCACATCCCGATCGTCCGCCGCCGGTCCGGCCGCGGCCTCACCCCGCGCAGGTGACCCGGCACGGGGCCGTGCGCCGGGACGCGGGCGCGCGGTCATGGTCTCCCCGGCGCGCCCGCGCCCTTCACGGACCGCGTGGCCGGGAGATTGCCGGTGACCAGCAGGCTCGCCAGGGTGATGCCGCCCGCCGCCAGGATGCCCGCGCGGAGTCCGTCGAGCTGCGCGGACGCGTACGAGTCGGCGAGGGCCTCGACCTCGGCCGGCGGCAGGCCGGCCCGCTCGGCCGCGGCCCGCACCTCGTCGGTGGGAACGAAGGCGATCCCGGCCTCCAGCGCGATGCCGGTCTCCTGCCGGGCCGCGTCCGAGATCCGCGGATCGTCCTCGACACGGGTGGCGAAGGCGGTGGCCAGGGCGCCGATGAGCAGGGAGCCGATGAAGGCCGTGCCGAGCGAGGAGCCCAGGTTCTGCGCGGTGAACTGCAGCCCTCCCACCTCGCTCCGCTCGGCGTCGCCGGCACCCGACTGCACCACGTCGCCGAGCTGCGAGGCGAGCAGCCCCATCCCGGCGCCGAGCAGGGCCATGGCGCCGAGGAAGGAGCCGTCGTCGATCACCGGGTCGATGGTGGCCAGCAGCCACACCACGGATGCGAGGGCCAGCAGCCACACCACGGATGCGAG
>NZ_RDBP01000012.1:3429522-3472871 GCF_008042045.1 Streptomyces sp. T39 | reverse complement strand
CGGGCCGCGTCCGAGATCCGCGGATCGTCCTCGACACGGGTGGCGAAGGCGGTGGCCAGGGCGCCGATGAGCAGGGAGCCGATGAAGGCCGTGCCGAGCGAGGAGCCCAGGTTCTGCGCGGTGAACTGCAGCCCTCCCACCTCGCTCCGCTCGGCGTCGCCGGCACCCGACTGCACCACGTCGCCGAGCTGCGAGGCGAGCAGCCCCATCCCGGCGCCGAGCAGGGCCATGGCGCCGAGGAAGGAGCCGTCGTCGATCACCGGGTCGATGGTGGCCAGCAGCCACACCACGGATGCGAGGAGCGTCAGCAGGGCGACGCGGACCACCCGGCGCGGGCCGGCCCGTCTGCCGAGCCGGGAACCGGCCAGGGAGGCCACGAGCATGGTGACGGAGACGGGCAGCAGCCGCAGCCCGGTCTCGAAGGCGTCGAAACCCTGCACGACCTGGAGGTACAGGGGGATGGCGAAGAACAGGCCGAGCAGGATGAGGTTCTGGCTCAGCAGCGCCATCAGCCCCGCACGCAGCGGCGGCCTGCCCAGCAGGGCGAGATGCACCAGGGGGTCCTGCCCCCTGGTCTCCCGGCGCCGTTCCCAGACGCGGAAGAACGCCAGGACGACGCCTCCGGCGGCGATCACGAAGAGCGTCGGGGCGAAGCCGAGGACGGTGAACGGGGCGTTCCGGGGCTCGACCCATCCCCAGGTGCCGCTCTGGAGCACACCGAGCACGCCGAGGGTGAGCCCGGCCGCCGAGAGCGCGGCTCCCACCCCGTCCAGCCGGGGCGGGCGGCCCGCCCGCGGCCGCTCGACGACCGCTCCGCGCAGGAGGAGCACGGCCAGGACGACGACGACCTCGCCGACGAAGACGAGCCGCCAGGTCAGGTAGGTCGTCGTCCAGCCGCCCAGCAGCGGGCCCACCGCGATGCCGGCGCCGGCCAGTCCGCCGATGACGCCGTAGGCGACCGTGCGGTCCCGTCCCCGGTAGGACTCGGCGACCAGCGCGGCCATGTTCGGCAGGACCAGGGCCGCCCCGATGCCCTCGACGACGGACCAGCCGAGGGCGAGGACCCCGAGGGTGGGCGCCGCGGCCGTCACGGCGGACCCCGCGCCGTACACGGCCATGCCGACGAGGAAGACGCGGCGGCGGCCGAAGATGTCGCCCAGCCGGCCACCGGTGATCATGAACGCGGCCATGACCAGGGCGTACAGCGTGATGACCGCCTGGATGGCGGTGACCTCGGTGTCGAAGTCCTCGACGAGCCGGCTGATCGACACGTTCATCACCGAGGTGTCGAGCACCATCAGGAACTGTGCCGTCCCGAGGACGATCAGTGCGCGCCAGTGCCTCACCGTGTCCACCTCGCCACCGTGTCCGACGTCGCCGGGCCGGCCCGGTGTCCGGGCGCGGCCCCGCCGCCCTGCCGATCCCACCAGGCCGGGCGGCCGGCCGCCTCACCCGTCAGGGGCGAGACGGCACCCGCGGCGCCGGGCCGGCCGCCCCGTCACAGCAGGCTCAGATCGCGCGCCCTGCGGACCGCCTCGGTGCGCCGGTTGACGCCCAGCTTGCGGTAGAGGCTCTTGAGGTGGGTCTTCACCGTGTTCACGGAGACGTGCAGGTCCGCGGCGATCTCCTGGGTGGACATCATCCGGGCCAGCCGTTCCAGCACCTCGCGCTCGCGCCCGCTCAGCGTCTCCGGGACGAGCGGTGCGGGCCGCTCCGCCGGCGGCCGGGTCACGGCCTTGCCGCCGGTGCCGGGGGCGGTGGTCAGCCAGCCCTCGGCGAGCCGGTGGAGCCGGGGGCTGTTCCTGAGCAGCGGGCGGATCCAGGGGCCGGCATCCAGGAACGGCCGCCGCAGCTGCTCGCGCCGGGCGTCGAGCAGCGCCTGCGCCACCAGCCGCCGGGCCACGCCCGCCTCTCCGGCGCGGTGTGCGGCCTGCGCCCGCACCAGGGTGATCCGTACGGTCACGGCCGGCCCGGGCCGGTCCGGGCGGGGCAAATGCTCGATCAGGTCCCGCGCCTCGTCGGCGCGGCCCGCCGCCAGCAGCGCCCGGGCCGTCTCGACCGCGCGGACCGTCCGTCCGCCCGGGGCACCCTCCAGGACCCGTACCGCCTGTTCGGCCCGCCCCTGGGCGAGGTGGGCGGCGGCGGCCACGACGGCGGTGTGCTCCTCGGCCCAGGGCGAGGGCACGGCGGCGGGGACGGCCGCCGGACGGGCGCCCCGGAGGTCGCCCCTCGCCAGCCGCAGGCGGCCCCGCACGACGGCCAGGAAGGCGGCGGTCACCGGGTCGCCGGCGAGCGCGGTGTCGTCGCCGGCGCCGTCGAGGAGGTCCTCGGCGCGGTCGAGTTCGTCGCGCTCGACACAGACGGCGGCGAGGACCAGCCGGCCGACGAGGGAGCCGGCGCGCTCGGGCAGCCCCTGGCGTTCCGCCTCCTCGGCGGCGGCCAGGGCCTTGTGCCGGGCCCGGTCGTTCCAGCCGGTCAGGTGGTCGATCAGGGCGAGCCGGCCCAGGGCCTCCAGCCGCGGCAGGGCCGTCGACGCGGTCGGCGGGGACGCGGCGACGGGCGCCAGGGCCGCACGGGCGGCGTCGAAGTCCCCGGCCCACAGACGGGCGGAGCCCAGGTGGGTCAGCAGCAGGGCGTTCAGTTCCGGATGTGCCTCCAGGAGCTGCGCCGGCACGTCCTGCCACGCGCCCTCCGCGACCCGTGCCGCGTGCTCGGCGTCGGCCGGCGAACCGGCGAGCCGTGCGGCGAGGGCCTGGAGCAGGGCGGAGCTGAGCACGGCGGCCGCCGGTCCGGCCCCGCCGTCGCCGGGCAGCGCCTCCTCGGCACGGCGCAGGGAGGCCAGGCCGTGGGCGACGTCGCGGCGTGAGAGATCGAGCGCCGCGCGGACGAGGTCCGGCGCCGGGCCGGTGGCCTCGGGGCCCATCCCCGCGAAGAGGCCGCACAGGTGCTGGGAGCGCAGGCCGGTGAAGAGCTGTCCGATCGCGAGGTCGCCGACGAGGGCGCCGGCGGTGAAGTCCCAGTCGCCGGCGGCGGCGCCCTGGGCGAGCGCTTCGGCGAGTGCCCCGGATCCGCGCAGCCAGCGCGCCGCCCGGCGCCGCAGTTCCGGTTCGAGGCCGGGGCGGCGCTCGCGCAGATGGACCCGGAGGATCTCCGCGAACAGGGGGTGCAGGCTGTACCAGGAGTGGCCGAGGTGCTGGACGAAGGCGTTCTCCCGGTGCAGTGCGGCGAGGGCGGCCCCCGCGTCGGTGCGCAGTGTCAGCGCGTCGACCAGTTCGGGGCAGAACCTGTCCAGGATGCTGACCCGCAGGAGGATCTCCTGCCGTGCGGGGCTCTGGCCGTCGAGCACCTCGGCGAGCAGGAAGTCGGCGACGGTGCTGCGGCCCGCCTCGAACTCCTTGAGGTAGGTCTCCGCGTCGGGGCGCTGCCGGGCGGCCAGGGCGCACAGCCTGATGCCGGCCGCCCACCCCTGTGTCCGCCGCACCAGGCCGCCCACCGTGCTGCCCGGCAGGGACAGGCCGTGCAGGGCGAGGAGGTCGCCGGCCTCACCGGGGGTGAAGGCGAGATCCACGTTGCGGATCTCGGCCATCTCGCCGGACGCCCGGTACCGGTGCATCGGCAGCAGCGGCTCGCTGCGGGTGACCAGGACCAGCCGGAGTCCGGAGCCGGCGTTGTGCAGCACAAAGCGCAGCTGCTCCGCGATCTCCGGGGCGGTCACGCGCTCGAACTCGTCGAGCACGAGGACCACGGGGCGTTCCCGGCCGGCGAGGGCGATCGCGAGACGGGCGAGGAGCCTGCGGTCCACCCGGCCCGCCTCCGCCGGGCAGCGCACCTCGGACATCGCCGTCGGGTCGGCGCCGCGCAGCGCCTCGCGCACGTACGCCCAGAACACGCCGGGGGCCCGGTCGGCCGGGTCGCACGTCATCCAGGCGACCGGCCCGTCGAGTCCGGCGGCCCAGTCGGCGACGAGCAGCGTCTTGCCCGCGCCGGCCGAGCCGTTCACCACGGTCAGCGGGGCGCGGGCGGCCCGGTCGAGGGCTCCGGCCAGGCGCGCGCGGCGCAGATAGGTCGCGGGCCGCCTGGGCAGGCAGAGGCGGGCGCGCAGGAACGGGGCACCGGAGGGGTCCACGCCCGGGCCGGGGCGTTCCGGGTCGACGACGTCTTCACGCAGCGTCACAGCGGTCACCACCACGGATCGTTCCGGTGGCCGTGGGCGGCGGCGCCGCCCACCCGTATGCCATTGTCCGTCCGGGACGGGCGCCGCGCCGCGCGGGGTTCGTCCCCGGGGCGCCGGCGGCAGCGGCCCCGGGGGCGGGCCGCCTGTCACGTCCCGTCCGACGAGAAGTGCTGGTAGTCGGGCGGCGACCAGTGCCCGCCCCATTGCCAGCCGGCTTCCTCGATCGCCCGGGTGACGGCGTCGCCCGCCACCAGCATCCCCTCGGCCGGGGGCTCGCGGTCCAGCCGGTCGCGGGCGCCCGGCGGATGGACCGCGCCCGAGCGGTCGACGTAGGGGTTCTCGCGCGGGTTGATGTCGACGGCGTCGCCGTACGCGTGGCGCGAGAGGTGCTCCTCGTCCCCGGTCACCCCGCGGCAGTTGTAGGCGGACGTGTTGTCGTCGGCCATGGCCCGGTGGTCGTCGCCGTCGTAGTGGGCCGTCGCGCGCATCCGGCGGATGGGGAAGCGGTCGTCGAAGGCCGCCTCGAAGATGTCCAGCACCGGCCGGACGGCGTCCTGATGGACGACCATCTCGCCCCGGTGGACCCGCCCGTCGAACCCCCAGTGGTTCATCGTGATCAGCCGCAGCCGCTCGGACGGGACCGGGCAGCCGGGCCGGTGGCTCGCGCCGAGAAGGGCGGGGGGCACGTCGCCCACGGTGGCCGCCAGGCGGGGCGCGTCGCCCGCGGCGGCGCCGAGGGGAAGCAGGCCGAACAACAGCCCCAGGGCGAGACCGGGCACGGCGCACCGGCGGGCGCTCTGCACCCGTTCAGGCTAATTCCGGGTCAGGGGCCCGGCAACGCGGCGGCCGGCCCGCCGAGAGCCGCCCCGCACTCCCCGGCGGGGACCGCCGCGCCGCGTGCGAGGAGCAGGACGGCGTCGACCAGGGCCTCCTCCGGGCTGCCGGTGGCGAGGCGGCGCAGGTGCAGTCCCATCACGAGGGCGACGGCCGCGGCCGCGTGGGGTTCGGGGTCGGGGACGCCGAGGCCGGCGAGTATCCGCGCCGCCAGCCGGTCGTACGCGGTGAACGCCTCGGCGGCCGCCGGCCGCAGCCGCTCGTCGCGCCCCGCCTCGACGTACAGCGCGAAGGTGGCGATGTCCCCGCAGGCGGGGGCGGCGCCGTCCCCGCCCCGGCCGGTGAGCACCTCGCCGCCCGTCGTGTCCGCGCCCGTGTACTCCTCGGAGAGCGCGGTGAAGCGCCGGCTCTCGTCCCGGGCGAAGTGCAGCAGCGCCTCGCGGAGCAGTTCGTGCTGGGTGGCGAAGTGGTAGGTCACGGAGCCGAGCGAGACACCGGCCTCCTCGGCGATCAGCCGGTTGGTGACCGCCGCGACGCCGTCCCGGCGGATGAGGTGCAGCACGGCCTCGATGATGCGCTGCCGGACGGGAGCGGACCGGGTGGCGGTGGGCATGGCGGCAGTCTTCCACCGCCCGTGCCCCGCCCGGAGGCGCAGGTGTCACACGCGCCACCGGAACGGCCGGATACGACGCGAAGTCGACGCTCACGGGTGCGGGGAGCAGGCGGGCGGCGGCGGGGCGCACCCGCCCCGGCAGCAGGCGCCCCCACCGGCCCGCCGCTGTCTCACGCGGGCGCGCCCCGGCGACGGGGGGCCATCAGGGCGAGGTACAGCAGCAGCGAGGCCGCGAGGCCCACCGCCCAGCCGTAGTCGGCGAGCGGGCGGAGGAACGGGATCAGTCCGTCCTCGGGGAAGGGGCCCTTGCCCGGCGCCGAGTGGGAGCCGCCCACGGCGAGGGCTCCCCCGACGGCGAACGCGGCGACGGCACGGAGGTTCCAGCCGCCGGTGTACCAGTAGGGCCCGCCGGGGGTGTAGAGCCCGGGGAGGTCGAGGACGGTGCGGCGGACGAGCCAGTAGTCGGCGATGAGGATGCCGGCGACCGTCCCGAGGAGCCCGCCGACGACTCCGAGCCAGGTGAAGATGTACAGCTCGGGCGTCTCGGTGAGCTTCCACGGCATGATGACCACGCCGACGACGCCGGTGATCAGCGCACCGGTGCGGAAGGTGATCAGCTTCGGCGCCAGGTTGGCCAGGTCGTAGGCGGGCGAGACGACGTTCGCCGCGATGTTCACGGAGATGGTGGCGACGAGGACGGTCACCAGGGCGAAGAGCAGGCCGAAGACGTTGTCCGTCTTGGCGGCGAGCTCGACCGGGTCCCAGATCGCCGCGCCGTACACCGCCTGGGAGCCGGAGGTGACGAACACCGAGAGCAGCGCGAACAGGGTCATCGTGGTCGGCAGCCCCAGCGTCTGGCCCCACACCTGTGCCCGCTGCCCCGCCCCGAAGCGGGTGAAGTCGGGGATGTTGAGCGACAGGGTGGACCAGAAGGCGATCATGCCCATCAGGGAGGGGAAGAAGACGGGCCAGAAGTCGGCGCCCCAGCCCAGCTCGGACGGCTGGTCGAGCAGCGGGCCGAAGCCGCCGGCCTTGACCGCGATCCAGACGAGCAGCACCACCGCGCCGACGATGACGAACGGGGCCGCCCAGTTCTCGAAGCGCCGCAGTGCCTCCATGCCGCGGTGGATGATGGCGAGTTCGAGCGCCCAGAAGAGGACGAAGCAGAGCCACAGGGTCCAGGGCTGTCCGCCGATCTCGGAGGCCTCCGCCCAGCCGCCGAAGATCTTGCCGAGCAGGACGAAGATGCCCTGGCCGCCGATCCAGGTCTGGATGCCGAACCACGCGCAGGCGACCCCGGCCCGGATCATCGCGGGCAGGTTGGCGCCGCGCAGACCGAAGGAGGCCCGCGCGAGGACGGGGAACGGGATGCCGTAGCGGGGACCCGCGTGGCCGGTCAGCAGCATCGGCGCCAGCACGATGACGTTGGCCAGGGCGATGGTGAACACGGCCTGTTTCCAGTCCATGCCGAGGGCGACGAGCCCCGACGCCAGCAGCCAGGAGGGGATGTTGTGGGCCATGCCCACCCACAGCGCGGCGAAGTTGTAGGTGGTCCAGCGGCGTTCGGCGACGGGGACGGGCAGCAGGTCGTCGTTGACGAAGCGGCCGTCCGGGGGACGGGTGCCCGGCGGGAGTTCGACGCGTCCCGCCGGGTCGGGTATCGGTCCTTCGGAGGGCACGGGCGGGACGGTCGTCGTCATGCGGGGTCCCTTCGGCGACGTGTCATCTGGTGAGTGCGGGAATGATCTGCGCGCCGTAGGCGTCGATCGTCGCTTCCTTCGCGTCGTGCATGTCGTAGACGGCGAACTGGTCGACGCCCAGCTCGCGCAGTGCCCGGAGCTTCTCGATGTGCGCCTCGGCGGGGCCGAGGAGGCAGAAGCGGTCGACGATCTCGTCGGGGACGAAGTCGGTCGACGGGTTCCCCGCGCGGCCGTGGTGGCTGTAGTCGTAGCCGTGCCGTTCCTTGATGTAGGCGGTGAGCGCCTCGGGGACCAGCTGCGAGTGCTCGCCGTAACGGGAGACGAGGTCGGCGACATGGTTGCCGACCATCCCGCCGAACCAGCGGCACTGGTCCCGGGCGTGCGCGAGGTCGTCGCCGACGTACGCGGGGGCCGCGACGCAGATCGTGACCGAGGCGGGGTCGCGTCCGGCGTCCGCGGCCGCGGTCCGGACGGCCTTGACCATCCATTCGGTCAGATAGGGGTCGGCGAGCTGGAGGATGAAGCCGTCCGCCTTCTGCCCGGCGAGCGCGAGCGCCTTGGGCCCGTACGCGGCCATCCACACGGGCAGTTTCCCGTCCTGCACCCACGGCAGCCGCAGGAGCTGTCCGTCCACCTCGGCCTCGCGGCCCTCCGCGAGGTCCCTGATGACGCCGATCGCCTCGCCGACCCGCGCGAGGGTGTTGGGTCTGCGTCCGGCGACCCGCATGGCCGAGTCGCCGCGACCGATGCCGCACACCGTCCGGTTGCCGTACATCGAGTTGAGGGTGGCGAACGTGGAGGCGGTCACCTCCCAGGTGCGGGTGCCGGGGTTGGTGACCATCGGGCCGACGATCAGCTTCTCGGTGTGCTCCAGGACGCGGCTGTAGATGACGAACGGCTCCTGCCACAGCACGGCGGAGTCGAAGGTCCAGCCGTAGCGGAAGCCGTTGCGCTCAGCGCGCCGCATCAGTCCGACGACCTCGGACGCGGGCGGGTCGGTCTGAAGGACGAGTCCGAAGTCCACTCGGTGACCTCCTAGTCGAGATACTGGCAGGTGGAGCGGGGGGTGTAGAGGCCGTGTCCGGCGCGGCCCGTCCAGGTGCGCCGGTCGACGACGACCTCGCCGCGCGACAGCACGGTCTCGACCTGACCGGTGACGGTGCGGCCCTCGTACGCGGAGTAGTCGACGTTCATGTGGTGGGTCGCGGCGGAGAGGGTCTGGACGGCGTGCGGGTCGTAGACGACCACGTCCGCGTCGGCGCCGGGAGCGATGGTGCCCTTCTTCGGGTACAGGCCGAACATGCGGGCCGGCGCGGCGCAGGCGATCTCGATCCAGCGGCGCCGGGAGATGTGCCCGTCGACGACCGCCTGATGGAGGAGGTCCATCCTGTTCTCCACGCCCGGCAGGCCGTTGGGGATCTTGGAGAAGTCGCCGCGGCCGAGGTCCTTCTGGCCGGAGAAGCAGAACGGGCAGTGGTCGGTGGAGACCACCTGGAGGTCGTCGGTGCGCAGTCCGCGCCAGAGCGCGGCCTGGTGCTCCTTGGGCCGCAGCGGGGTGGAGCAGACGTACTTGGCCCCCTCGAAGTCCGGCTCGGCCAGGTTGTCCGTCGACAGGAACAGGTACTGCGGGCAGGTCTCGCCGAAGACGGGCAGGCCCTTGTCGCGGGCGGCGGCGATCTCGGCGACGGCCTCCTCGGCGGACACGTGCACCACGTAGAGGGGCGCCCCGGCGACCCGGGCGAGCTGGACGGCGCGGTGGGTGGCCTCGGCCTCCAGCAGCACCTTGCGGACCTCGCCGTGGTGGCGGGGGTCGGTCTCGCCGCGGGCCAGGGCCTGCTCGACGAGGACGTCGATGGCGATGCCGTTCTCCGCGTGCATCATGATCAGCCCGCCGTTGGCGGCGGACCGCTGCATGGCGCGCAGGATCTGGCCGTCGTCGCTGTAGAAGACGCCGGGGTAGGCCATGAACAGCTTGAAGGAGGTGACGCCCTCCTCCACCAGCAGGTCCATCTCCTTCAGTGAGGACTCGTTCACGTCGGAGAGGATCATGTGGAACGCGTAGTCGATCGCGCATGTGCCGTCGGCCTTGGCGTGCCAGGCGTCCAGGCCCTCGCGCAGCGCGCGTCCCCTGGTCTGCACGGCGAAGTCGACGATGGTGGTGGTGCCGCCCCAGGCCGCGGCCCGGGTGCCGGTCTCGAAGGTGTCGGAGGCGAAGGTGCCGCCGAACGGCAGCTCCATGTGGGTATGGGCGTCGACGCCGCCGGGGACGACGTACTTGCCGGTGGCGTCGATGACGCGGTCGGCCGTCCAGCCCTCGGCGACGGTGGTGCCGTGGGCGGCGAGCGCCGCGATGCGGCCGTCGTCGACGAGGACGTCGGCGTGGACCTCGTCGGCGGCGGTGACGACGAGGCCGCCGCGGATCAGGGTGCGGGTGCTCATGGTCTCCCCCTAGATGGAGCGCAGGGCGTGTTCGAGGAGGGACGCGCCCTCCTCCGCCTCGGCGACGGTCAGGGACAGCGGCGGCGCGATGCGCAGCACGCTGGTGTCGTGGCCGCCGCCCTTGCCGATCAGCAGGCCGCTGTCGCGCGCGGCTTCCAGGACCTTGCCGGCCGCCTTGGGGTCGGCCTCGTCGGTGCCCGGCTTCACCAGTTCGACGCCGATCATCAGACCGCGCCCGCGCACCTCCCGCACGGCGGGGACGGCCGCGCCGATGGCGCGGAGGCGTTCGATGAGGAGCCCGCCGACGCGGCGGGCGTTGCCCTGGAGGTCGTGCTCCAGGAGGTGGCCGAGGTTGGCGAGGCCGGCGGCCATGGTGACGGGCGAACCGCCGAAGGTGGAGATGGAGTTGGCGTCGAGGCAGTTCATGACCTCGGCGCGGGCGACGACTCCGCCGACCGACATGCCGTTGCCGATGCCCTTGGCGAAGGTGAGGATGTCCGGCGGCCCGTTCTCGGCGTGGGCCTGCCAGCCCCAGAAGTGCTCGCCGGTGCGGCCCCAGCCGGTCTGCACCTCGTCGGAGATCCACAGGATGCCGTGGCGGGACAGGACCTCCCGGAACGCCGCGTAGAGCCCGTCGGGCGGCGAGGTGAACCCGCCGACGCCCTGCACCGGTTCGGCGATCAGCGCGGCGACGTCCCGGGTGTGGCCGAGCAGGTCCTCCAGGTCCGCCACGCACGCCTCGGTGAAACGCGCGTCGCTCAGAGCGGCGAACGGGCCCCGGGTGCGCACGCCGCCGTGCACGTAGAGCGTCTGGAGCGGGGACAGACCGGTCGGGGACCACGCCTTGTTGCCGGTGACGGAGACCGTGGAGAAGGAGCGCCCGTGGTAGCTGTTGCGCATCGCCAGGATCTGCTGGGAGCGGCGGTACGTGGTGGCCAGCAGCAGGGCGGTGTCGTTGGCCTCGGTGCCGGAGGTGGTGAAGAAGACGCGGGCGTCGGGGATGCCGGAGAGCGTGGCGATCCGCTCGGCGAGCTCCACCATGGGGCGGTTCAGGTAGAGGGTGGAGGAGTGGATGATCCGTCCGGCCTGTTCGGCGACCGCCTTGGTCACCTCGGGCAGTGCGTGGGCGGTCATGGTGGTGAGGATGCCGCCGAAGAAGTCCAGGTAGCGGTTGCCGTCGGCGTCCCAGACATGGCGGCCCTCGCCGTGGGTGATCTCGATGGGGCTGCCGTAGTAGAGGGCGAGCCACTCGGGCAGGACGGCCTTGTGCCGGGCGTGGAGGTCGGTCACGGCTGCACGAGCCCTTCGTAGGCGTCGGGGCGGCGGTCGCGGTAGAAGGCCCACTGCTGCCGCACGGTCTCGATCAGGTCGAAGTCGAGGTCGCGGACGAGCAGTTCCTCCTCCTTGTCGCTGGCGACGTCGCCGACGAACTGGCCGCGCGGGTCGACGAAGTAGCTGGTGCCGTAGAAGTCGTTGTCGCCGTACTCCTCGATGCCGACGCGGTTGATGGCGGCGACGTAGTACTCGTTGGCGACGGCCGCCGCCGGCTGCTCCAGCTGCCACAGGTAGGAGGAGAGTCCGCGGTGCGTGGCGGACGGGTTGTAGACGAGCTGCGCCCCGCCGAGGCCGAGCTGGCGCCAGCCCTCCGGGAAGTGCCGGTCGTAGCAGATGTAGACGCCGACCTTGCCGACGGCGGTCTCGAAGACCGGCCAGCCGGCGTTGCCCGGCCTGAAGTAGTACTTCTCCCAGAAGCCCTTGACCTGCGGGATGTGGTGCTTGCGGTACTTGCCGAGGTAGCTGCCGTCGGCGTCGATCACGGCGGCGGTGTTGTAGTAGAAACCGGCCTCCTCGACCTCGAAGACCGGGACCACGATCACCATGCCGGTCTCGCGGGCGAGTTCCTGCATCCTGCGGACGGTGGGCCCGTCCGGGACGGGCTCGGCCCAGCGGTAGTGCTCCGGGTCCTGCACCTGGCAGAAGTACGGGGCGTTGAAGACCTCCTGGAAGCCGATGACCCCGGCCCCTTGCCGGGCCGCCTCCCGGGCGTGCTCCTCATGCTTGGCGATCATGGATTCGGTGTCGCCGGTCCAGGTGGCCTGGACCAGGGCGGCGCGGACGACATGGGCCATGAGCTGCTCCTTCGACGGGACGCCAGAGAGCCTCTACGCACGTAGACGCAATACGTAGGAGGAGAACGTAAGCCTCGTCACACACGGGGGCAAGACCATCGCCGTCAACCCGCAGAGTCGATCATGTTTCGCACTCACGCGGTCGATTTCGAAGCGATTTCCACCCGAAGGGGGTGTGCGGCCCCGCGCGGGTCGCACACCGCGGGCGCCCGCACGCAGGGCGCGGGCCGGCGGGGCGGGGGTCAGCCGGCCAGGTGACCGGCGACGCGGAGGGCGTGGATCAGGTCGCGTTCGCGGGACGGGGAGACGGCACGCGCCGCCGCCAGCAGGCGCGGGACCAGGCGGAAGGGGTCGCGTTCGGCGACCCTGGCCGTGTCCTCGGGGCTGCGGACCTCGACGTAGGCGGCGAGCAGCGCGCCGGCGCGGGGCGCCATGCCCTCGTCCTCCAGCGCCATCACGGTGTCGGCGATCTCGCCGGCGGGGCGGGCGACGCCCTGCCGGAGCAGCAGCCGGCCGTCGTCGTGGCGGCCCGCCCGGGCGAGCGCGTCGGCTGCCGCGGCCACCCGGGCGGCGGGCTGCGAAGCCACCTCCCACAGCAAGGTGGTCCAGTCGGCGCCGAGCCCGGAGCGCTCCAGTCGGGCGCCGAGCGCGGGCAGCCACGACCCGGGCCGGGCCGCCGCCTCGCAGAGCACGACGTGCGCCTCTCCCCCGCGGCCCTCGGCGCGCAGGCGGCCGAGGGCGGCGACGGTCTCCCGGGCCGCCAGAACGGCGTCCGCGGGGTCCGGTGCGGGGGCGGCCGCCGGGGCCGGCGCCGGGGGGACTCCGCCGTAGCGGGCGCCCCGGGGCAGGTCCTGGGCGACGGGGAGGACGGGCACGGCGACGGCACCGCCGTCGTCGTCCTCGGCGCCCGCGAACCGGGCGCCGCCGCGCCGCCGCGCCTTGGCGGCCCTGGCCGTCGTGGCGGCGGCGTTCCCCGCCGCCCCCGGGGCCGGTGGCCGGTCGGGGTCCGCCGTGGGAGCGGCAGGTGGGCGGGCGCGTTCCAGACGGGAGGTCAGCTCGGCGATGCGGGCCATCGCCCGGGCGTGGTCGTCGCGCGTCCAGGCCAGTTCATGGGTGAGGCGTTCCGCCCCGGGGCCGCGCCCGGGCTCCGCGGCGAGCAGCCGCAGCAGCTCCCGGGCCCTGCCCTTCGCGTACGACTCCTCGCGGCGCATCAGCTCCAGCCGTTCCCGGAGCGCCTCGAGGCCGCCGGGCAGCAGGTCGTGCGCCGTCGCGGCGGCGGTGTGCAGGGCGCGGGCACGTGCCGACTCCTGCTCCGCGTACACGGCTCCGGTCACGGCGGCGAGGTCGTGGAGGAGCGACTCGACCACGTCCCAGGGCGGGATCTCGACGCCGTCCAGGCACGCGCTCATGCCCTCGGGATCACGCTGCCAGAAGATCGCGAACCAACCGTCGCTCCGGTCGATCCGGCCGCAGAGATCCGCGAGATACCGGGCGAACTCCCCTGCCTCGTACGGAAGTCGATGCACCGTCATCGCCACCTGCCAGTCGGGGGAACAACCGGTGGGTATTCGACCGCACGCGTGTTACGACACGGCTACGCGCAGTTTTCGGCAGACGGCCGCGCTGTTCAGAAGGTGACCACGATGCCGGTGTGCGGCCGCTTGCCCAGCCGGGCGACGGTCGCGGGCCGGTCCACGAGCCAGAACTGCCAGGTGTACTTGCGGGACAGCAGCCTGCGGACCCCGCGCAGCCCGTCCGCGCCGATCAGCCGGGCCGTCCCCTCCGCCGTGGGCGCACCTTCCTCGATCCGGCCGCGGGCGTCGCACACGGTGACCCGCACCCGGCTGTCGTTGCGGAGGCGCTTGACCTTCCAGGAGTCGGAGCGGGTCCAGACGAACACCTCGCCCCCGTCCACGGCGAACCAGACCGGTGTGGCCACCGGCGTGCCGTCGCGGCGGTAGGTGGTGAGGCTGATGTACCGGGCCGCGGCGAAGATCTCTGCGCTCATGCCGCCGAGGCTACGCGGCCCGGTCCCCCGCCCCCAGAGCGGGCACCGGGGCGCAGCGCACGAGCAGGTCGTCCATCGACAGCCCGAGTGCGCCGGCGAGGGCGGCGACGGTGAAGAACGCGGGTGTCGGGGCACGGCCCGTCTCGATCTTGCGCAGGGTCTCGGCGGAGAGGCCCGCGGCGGCGGCGACGTCCGTCATGCTGCGGCCGCCGCGCGCCTCGCGCAGCAGCCGACCGAGACGCTCGCCGCGTTCGTGCTCTTCGGGGGTGAGGGGGGTGCGCACCATGCCGGTATTCTAATCCCGGACCGGGCGGTATTTGAATACCGGTTCAACCGGTATAGTAATTGGTATGGTGGAGATCAAGACAGACGCGTCCATGGACGCGATGCGTGAATCGGGCCGCGTCGTGGCCCAGGCCCTGGCGGCGGCCCGCGAGGCGGCCGCGGTGGGGGTGTCGGTGCGTGACCTGGATGCGGCCGCCCGCGCGGTGCTCGACAAGGCAGGGGCCGGGTCCCCGTTCCTCGGCTATCACCCCGACTGGGCGCCCGTCCCCTTCCCCGCCGTCCTCTGCGTGTCCGTCAACGACGAGATCGTGCACGGCATCCCGGGCGACCGGCGGCTGGGCGACGGAGACGTGGTGAGCATCGACTGCGGCGCGATCCTGGACGGCTGGGCCGGGGACGCGGCGGTCACGTTCACGGTGGGCCGGGCGCGTCCCGCCGACACCCGGCTGATCCGGACCGCCGAGGAGGCCCTCGCCGCCGGGATCCGGGCCGCCGTCGTCGGCAACCGGATCGGCGACATCGCCCACGCCGTCGGCAGTGTGTGCCGCGCGGCGGGCTACGGCATCCCCGACGGCTTCGGCGGCCACGGCATCGGCCGCCGGATGCACGAGGACCCCGGTGTGCCGAACGAGGGGCGGCCGGGCCGCGGGATGCGGCTGCGGCACGGGATGGTCCTCGCCATCGAGCCGATGGTCATCGCCGGCGGCGGCGACGACTTCCACACGGCCCGCGACGGCTGGACGATGCGCACCAACGACGGCAGCCGCGCCGCCCACGCCGAGCACACCGTCGCCGTCACCGCCGACGGACCGCGGATCCTGACCGTGCTCTGAACACCCCGCGCGGAAGCACGAGCCCGCACACCGGCGGCGGACGCACCCCGGCCCCCGGGACCGGCCCCCCGCGTCAGCCGCCCGCGCCGGACGCGGCGGCCGAGGCGACCAGCCGCGCGGCGTGCGCCTCGCCGAGGGAGACCGCCGCCGTACGGCTCTCGATCGGCTGCGCGCGGGCCCCGGTGAAGAGGACGTACGTGATCCCCGAGGGGGCGCCGCCCGTCGTGGGGTGCGGGTCGATGCCGAGCGCCTGCGCCGCGGCGTACGACGCCTCGCCGATGATGTCGGCGGGGCCCGTGTCGCCGACGACCGCGTAGACGACCCTGCCCCGGTACACCAGCGCCGCGACGCTCCCGCCCCGGACCCCGGAGGACCGGTGGTTCCACACGCCGCTCACGCCCGGCACCACGACGAACGGCAGCTCCTCGGCGTTGAGATGCCTGCCGTCGGACTGCTGGAAGGCCGTGGTGGGCTGGAAGTACCGGTCGGTGCGGCTGTTGCAGTGGGTCGTGGGCACCCCGTCGCAGTCGATGTCGAGATCGGCGGTCCAGTGCACCACGCCGTCCCGCTCGCAGACGGGAATGTTCGCCGGAGCCCCCCGGTCGGTGCGGTACCCGCCTTTCGAGACCTGCTCGCAGCCGCCGAGCGCGGACAGCAGGCGGTCGGCCGGCACCTTCCCCTCCGAGGGGGGCGCCGAGGCCGGCGTCCGCGTCGTCGGCGGTGGGGCGGCCGGGGTGTCCGCGGCGGCGGGCAGTGCCGCCGCGGCGACGGCACATCCGGCGACCATGGCCAGAACGGAGATTCGCTTGCGCACGAGGGAGCCTTTCTGTCGGAGGGCTCCCTACCCCCGCCCGCCCCGGCCCCCTCCGCGCCGCCCGCCGGACGGGTGAGGTCCGGCGGGCGGCGCCGGTGAGGGGCCGTCACGGACGGGGCGCCCGCGGGCCGTGGACGGTCCGGTCCCGGTCAGCCCGTCGGGTGGACGACCATCGCCGAGCCGCCGCCGCGGCGCACCTTCTCGGCCGCCGCGACCAGGCGGCCGTCGGGCAGGCGCTGGATACCGGTGGCCGCCCCGATCTCCGGGTTCAGCCGGAAGGCGTGGCCGATGGCCTCCAGCCGCCCGCGCAGTGCGGCGTCGTCCCACAGGGCCGGTTCCAGTTCGGTGGTGGCCTGGTTGCGCTGGCTGGCCCGCGGGGCCGCGATGGCGTCGACGAGGGGCAGCCCGCGGTCGAGATGGCCCGTCAGGGTCTGGAGCACGGTGGTGATGATCGTCGCGCCGCCGGGTGAACCGAGCGCCAGCACGGGCCGGTCGTTCCGGTCCAGGACGATGGTCGGCGAGATGGAGGACCGCGGCCGCTTGCCCGGTCCGGGCAGGTTCGGGTCGTGGACGGCCGGGTCCGCGGGCGCGAACGAGAAGTCGGTCAACTCGTTGTTGAGCAGGAAGCCGCGCCCCGGCACGGTGATCCCGCTGCCGCCCGTCGACTCGATGGTCAGCGTGTAGGCGACGACGTTGCCCCACTTGTCGGCGGTGGTCAGATGCGTGGTGTTCTCGCCCTCGTACGTGGTGGGCGCCGCGCGCCCGCCCGTGCCGCAGTCCGCCGGCCGGCGCGGGTCACCCGGCGCGAGGGGGCTCGTGAGGACCGCGTCGTCCTTGATCAGGCAGCCCCGCGCGTCCGCGAACCGCTGGGACAGCAGCCCCTGGACGGGCACGTCCTCGAAGGCGGGGTCGCCGACCCATCGTCCCCGGTCCGCGAAGGCGATCCGGCTGGCCTCGATGAACGCGTGGAAGTACTCCGCCCGGTCGGCCCCGGAGAGGTCGCGGCGCTCCAGGATGTTGAGCGCCTCGCCGACACTCGTGCCGCCCGACGAGGAGGGCGCCATGCCGTACACGTCCAGACCCCGGTACGAGACCTTGGTGGGGGCGCGCCGGATCGTTTCGTAGGACCTCAGGTCGCGCCGGGTCAGGTCGCCCGAGCGGACCCGGCGGGTGGCTCCGGCGGCGACGGGCGGGTCCTGGACGGTGCGGACGATGTCGTCGGCGATCGGGCCCCGGTAGAGCGCGCCGGCGCCGTGACGGCCGAGTTCCCGGTAGGTCCGGGCCAGGTCGGGGTTGCGGAAGGTGGCGCCGACGTCGGGCAACCGGCCGCCGGGCAGGAAGAGTTCGGCGCTGGCGGGGAAGTCGGCGAAGCGGTCCTGGTTGGCCTGGGTCTGGGAACGGAAGGTGGCGTCGACGGTGAAGCCCCGCTCGGCCAGCCGTTCGGCGGGCTCCAGCAGCCGCCCGAGGGGCCGGCTGCCCCAGGCGTCGAGGACGGTCTCCCAGGTCGCCGGAGTGCCCGGGGTGCCGACCGAGCGCCCGGACGTCATCGCCTCGGCGAACGGGATGGGCCGGCCGTCCTCCAGGAAGAGCGAGGAGTCGGCCGAACGGGGCGCCGTCTCGCGGCCGTCGACGGTGTGCACGGTGCGGGACCGGGCGTCGTAGTGGACGAAGTACCCGCCTCCGCCGATGCCGGCGGAGTACGGCTCGGTGACCCCGAGGGCGGCCGCCGTGGCGACGGCCGCGTCCACCGCGTTCCCGCCGCGGCGCAGCACCTCGATCCCCGCCGCCGAGGCGTCCCGGTCGACGCTGGCCACCGCGCCTCCGTGGCCGACGGCCACGGGCGTCTTCGCCGGGGCCTCGGCGGCGGGCCGTGCCGCGGGGGGCGCGTGGGTCGGCGGCGTGGCCGCGCCGATCGAGACAACGGCCGCGAGAACGGCCGGTACCGCCACATTCCGTACGGCGGGACGGCGCATGCGTACCTCCAGTGTGGATGGGTCCGCGCAGCGTAACGTCGGCGCGGGCCGGGCGTCAGGACCGCCTCGGCCGGTGTCGCGCCCGCGGCGCGGGTACGTCCGCGGCGGCGGGGCGGACGGCCGCGGCCGGGGCGGGCACCGCGACCCGGGCGGGTACGGCGGCCGACGGCGGACGCCGCGGCCGGGGCCCGTCCCCCGCGGTGCGTCGTCCGGTGCGGGTCTCGAATGCGTGGCCCCGCCCTGCCTGCCCCGCACCGCGGCCGAAGTCCGAGGGCCCACCCGGGCTTGCGGCCGGCGCGGCGGGCGCAAGCCCGGGTGGGCCCTCGGACGCTGCGGGCGGCACTGGAGGCGAATCCGGAGGCCGAGCTGTGGACCCTGCGCAGCGTCGCCGAACGCATGTCGCCCGCCTTCGTCGGCCGGGTGCACACCGTCGGCGACGGCGACTCCTTCGAGGCCGCCGGCTTCTCCGTCGAGGTGCACGGCCGGAGGCGAGCCGGACCACGGGGTGACCGCCCGGCCAGATGTGCCAGGCCGCCCCGGGGACGGTGCGCACGATCACGGTGCCCAGGTAGAGACCCGCGTCGTTGCCCAGCCAGGGCAGTTCCTCGGGGTCGTCGCGCCAGCGCGGCGGGAGCTGGTCCAGCGCCGACAACGACCCCGGGGAGTCGTCCAGTTCGAGACCGGACTGCGCGGCCCGCGCCCGCAGCAGCTCGCACTCGGACAGCAGCTCGGTGATCGCCTCGGCGCGCTCCGGGTCGCGGTCCTGCGCCGTGACGGGCCCGTCGCGCTCCCCGTCGTCGGCGTGGCGCCTGAGCCAGTTGTCCAAGAAAGGGATGTTCATACCGTTCAGCCTCGCATCCCTGCGGCCAGGTGCACCACAGGGCGCGCTCCGGCGAATCTCAGGTGTCCAGATCGACAACGACCGGTGCGTGGTCGGACGCCCCCTTGCCCTTGCGCTCCTCGCGGTCGACGTAACTGTCCTTGACCGCACCGGCGAACGCCGCGTTGCCGTAGACGAGGTCGATGCGCATGCCGCGGTTCTTCGGGAAGCACAGCTGCCGGTAGTCCCAGTACGTGAAGGGGTGCTCGTACTTCAGGGGGCGCGGGACGACGTCGCTCAGGCCGCGCTCGCGCAGTGCCTCGAGCGCGGCGCGCTCGGGCGCGGTGACATGGGTGAGGCCCTCGAAGGCGGCGGTGTCCCACACGTCGTCGTCGGTGGGGGCGATGTTGTAGTCGCCCATGACGGCGAACGGCCGGTCGCCCGCCGCGTCCTCGGCGACGGCCGCGGACAGCGCCTCCAGCCAGTGCAGCTTGTAGCCGTAGTGGTCGTGCGCGACCTCCCGGCCGTTCGGGACGTAGACGGACCAGACGCGGGCGGGGCCGCAGGTCGCCGAGAGTGCCCTCGGCTCCTGGACACCCTCGTACTGCGGGCCGCCGGGGAGGCCCTTGACGACGTCGTCGAGCCCGACCCGGGACAGGATCGCCACGCCGTTCCACCGGCCGGTCGCGTGGACGGCGGACTCGTAGCCCAGCTCACGCAGGGCGTCGGCCGGGAACTGCTCCTCGGTGCACTTGGTCTCCTGGACGCAGAGCACGTCCGTGCCGCTGCTCTCCAGCCAGGCCAGCAGGCGCGGCAGCCGGGCGGTGATCGAGTTGACGTTCCATGTGGCGATACGCATGCCGCAAGCCTACTGGCGGGGTCCGACACTCCCGCGTACGACGGCCGGGGCGCCCCGCGCACCGGGCCGGGCGGGGCGGGGCGGCGCGGTCAGGCGGGGGCCACGACGTCGAGGGACTCCCCCGGGGCCAGCCGGCCGTGGTCGGCGCCGCCGAGCGCGCCGATCTGCCGGTCGTAGACGGGGCGCGCCAGGTCGGTGAGCAGGGCGTCGTGGATGTCGACGGCCCGGCGGGGCGCGACCTCGCGCACGTAGTCGATGACCTCGGAGATCTTGTTCCAGGGCGCGTGCACCGGCAGCATCAGGGTGTCGACGGGCCGGCCGGGGACCGTGAGGGCGTCGCCCGGGTGGAAGACGGAACCGTCCACGAGGTAGCCGACGTTCGTGATCCGGGGGATGTCCGGGTGGATCACGGCGTGCAGCTGGCCGTGCACCTCGACGGAGAAGCCGGCGGCCTCGAAGGAGTCGCCGTCGCCGACGGTGTGCACCCGGCCGACGAAGGCGGGCGACATGCGTTCGGCGACGCTGCGCAGGGTCCACAGCTCGGCCTCCGGATTCGCCTCCAGTGCCGCCCGCAGCCGTCCCTCGTCGAAGTGGTCGGGGTGCTCGTGGGTGACGAGCAGGACGTCCGCCCCGGCGGCGGCGTCCTGCTCGCTGAAGCCGCCGGGGTCGACGACGAGCGTGCGCCCGTCCTTCTCCAGCCGGACACAGGAATGGGTCTTCTTGACGATCCTCATCCCTCCATCCTGCTACGCGCGGGGGGTGGTCTCCTCCCGGATCACGTCCTGGGCGACCCGGAACGCCGCGTTCGCCGCGGGAACGCCGCAGTAGACCGCGGCGTGCAGGAACACCTCGCGGATCTCGGCCGGCGTCAGTCCGTTGCGCAGCGCGGCACGGGTGTGGACGGCGAGGTCGTCGAGGTGGCCGCCGGCGAGCAGGGCGGTGAGGGTGACACAGCTGCGGGTGCGTCTGTCGAGCCCCTCCCGGGACCAGACCTCGCCCCAGGCGTAACGGGTGATCAGCTCCTGGAAGTCGCCGGTGAACGCGTCGGCGGTGTCCGTCGCCCGGTCCACGTGCGCGTCGCCGAGCACCTCGCGCCGGATCTTGATGCCCGCGTCGTACGGGTCCGGCCGGCCGGCCGGGGCGTGCGGCGGCTGCTCGGCCGCGGCGGGCTCGATCTCGGCGACCGGCAGCACGGGTGCGGAGGCGGCCGGGGCGGAGCTCGGGACGACGGGGACGGCGGTGAGGGTGTCGTGCCAGGAGGTGCCGAAGTGGTGGCCGAGCAGGTCGGTGACGGCGGCCGGCTGCTCGACGGGGGCGAGGTGGGAGGCGCCGGGGACGAGGGCGAGGCGCGCGTCGGGTATGCCGGCGACCAGGGTGCGGGCCTCGGCGGGGCCGGTCACCTGGTCCTCGGAGCCCACGAGGACCAGGGTGGGCACGCCGACGCGGCCGAGTTCGGCCCGCACGTCGAAGGCGGCCAGTGCCTCGCAGGCGGCGATGTAGCAGCCGGGGTCGGTGGTGCGCACCATCTGGACGGCCCACTCGACGATCGCGGGCTGCGAGGCGGCGAAGCCCGCGGTGAACCAGCGCTCCGGCGCGCTGCGTGCCATGGGGTCGAGCCCGTTGGTGCGCACCACGACGCCGCGCTGGCGGAACTCGTCGGCGGTGCCGAAGCGGGGCGAGGCGGCGACCAGGGCGAGCGAGGCGACCCGGTGGGGGTGGCGCAGGGCGAGTTCGAGGCCGATCGCGCCGCCGATGGAACAGCCCGCGTAGCCGAAGCGCTGCACACCGAGGCCGTCGAGGGTGGCGAGCAGCCGCTCGGCCAGGTCCGTGACGGAGCCGGCCGGGTGGGCGGGGGCGCCGCCGTGGCCGGGCAGGTCGAACCGGATCAGCCGCCACCGTTCGGCGAGCTCCGCGATCTGGCGGTCCCACATGTGCCATGTGGTGCCGAGGGACGGCCCGAGGACCAGCGTGGGGGCGTCTTCTGGCCCGTCGATGCGGTATTGCAGGGTTGCAGTCGTCGTCTCACTCACCCGGTCACGCTCCCACACCGCGCCGCGCCCCTCCGGAGGGGGGCGGGGACACATGCCGGACCTCCTCATACGGCCGCCGCCGGACGCAGAACCTCCACGTACGGCTCCGCCCCCTCCGGAGGGTCGCGGCGGCGGCCGGCCGGGAGCGGCGGTCCGGTCAGCCGGCCGCCTGCTCGGCGCCGCCCGCGGGGTGGAGGTGGTAGACGTTGAAGGCCCGGCGGATCACGGGCTGCGCCACGTTGCGCACCCGGACGCCGCCGCCGGTGACGCCGTGCTCGGTGCCCGCGTGGGCGTGCCCGTGGACGGCGAGGTCGGCGCCCGCGGTGTCGACCGCCTCGGCCAGGAGGTAGCTGCCGAGGAAGGGGTAGATCTCCGGCGGCTCGCCCGCCAGGGTGTCGGGGACCGGGGAGAAGTGCGTGAGGGCGATGCGCACCTCGCAGCCCTCCCCCGCCAGCGCTTCGAGGCCGGCGTGCAGGCCGTCGGCGCAGCGCCGGGTGTACCGGACGAACTCCTTCATCAGCGGCTCCCCGAACTCGCTGCCGCAGCGGCCGGCGAAACCCCCGCCGAACCCCTTGGTGCCGGCGACGCCGACGCGGGTGCCGTCGATGTCGAGGACGGTGCTCTCGCCCTCCAGCACCCGGATGCCCGCGTCGCGCAGGATCGCGGTGACCTCCTCCGGCTTCTCGTCGTGGTGGTCGTGGTTTCCGAGCACGGCGACGACGGGGACGGGCAGGCCCGTCAGCTCCTCGGCGACCACCCGTGCCTCCTCGGGGGTGCCGTGCCGGGTGAGATCGCCGGCCAGCAGCAGGACGTCCGCGCACTCGGGCAGGGTCTCGTAGGCGGGCCGGAGCATGCCCGCGCTGTCCGGTCCCATGTGGATGTCGCCGACGGCCGCGACCCGGATCATGTCAGCTCCTCGGCGGCGCCGGGCGGGGTGGCTTCGGTGATCTGGATGTCCGTGTGGACCTCCAGCCCCGCCAGCTCCTCGTGCGCGGCGCGCAGCAGTTCGTCGCGGCACCCGGCGGTGGGGACCGTGCCGCGGATGGTCACGGAGGCTCCGTGGGTCTCGATGCGCATGCCGAGTTCGGCCAGGCCGTCCGCGGCGAGGCGGTTCTGGAGGTGCCCGATCCGGTACTCGATCTCCTGGCCGCCCAAGGCCGTCCGGCCGCCGGGGTCGCCGGGTGCACGCCCCGGCTCTTCGCCGTAGTCGCTCATGTCCGTCCTTTCTCCGGTGGCCTCCGGCCGGGGCCGGTCACGGCCGGCCCTCCCTCGGTGCGACGACCTGGAGGCGTTCGAGCAGGTAGAGGAAGGCCGCCGGCATCGGCGCGTCCCCGCAGTCCCGCCGGACCAGCTCCCAGTCGACCTTCTCCCGCAGCGCCCGCGCGATGGGCAGCACGGCGCCGAAGTCGCAGTGGTGCTCCGAGAAGGAGCCCAGCAGGCTCCGGAGCAGATCGGTGGCGGAGAGCACCGGCATCCGCACCGAGTCCACCGGCAGCTCCACCGCTCTGGTCAGCAGGTCGGACGTGACCGGCTCGTGGGCGATCTCGAAGAGCAGGTCGACGTCCTCGCCCAGGCACTTCGCCTTCCAGAGCCAGTCCTCCGGCGGCTCGTAGACCGTCACCCCGCCGTCGCGGAGGGTGGCGGCGACGGCGTCGGCGTCCTCGCGCCGGATGCAGAAGTCCGCGTCGTGCTGGAGCCGGGCCGCGCCGCCGTGCGCGTAGACGGCGACGCTGCCGGCCAGGGCGAACGGGTGCCCCTGCCGCTTCAGCAGCGATCCGACCTGCTTGGCGGCCTCCAGGATGGCCTGGTGCCGGTCCACCGGGGGCGGGGGCGCCATGGCGCCGCCCCCGGCCCCTGCCTCCCCGGGGACGGCGGGGCCGGACGGCGTCTGCCCGGTGACCGCGTCCTCGGGCGGGCGCGCCACGTGCAGGCCGGGGACGTCACCGTCGTCGGCCGGGTCGTTCGCGTTCCGCATCGCTGCTGCTCCGTTCCCAGACATCACGGGCATCTGGTACCCCCCAGTCCCTCCGCCACACGGGGTGGACGCGTCGGGGACACGGGCGACGGGGCGGTGCGGCCTCCACCGGCGTACCCGGACGGCCCGCTGGGCCCGGCGGCCGCACGCGGGCGACGAGGAGGGGCCGCCCGGTGGGCGGCCCCTCCTCGTGTCGCCCGGGGTGGATCAGGGGGTGGCGGTCGAGACGACGTAGACCCAGGGCTTGTGCGGTTCGGTCAGATCGACCGTGATGTCCTGGCTGGGGCGCGGGTCCTTGTTCCGGTGGGTCGTGCCCGCCCAGTCCCGGCCCTTCAGGCCGAAGTTCCAGCCGACGGTCTGCGCGTCGCGCTCGGCGACGGTCACCTCGCCCTGCCGCAGCGCGTCCCGGTCGGTGCCGACGCCCTTGAGGAAGGTGTCGAGGCCCTTGGGCGTGGTGCGGAACTGGACGTAGAAGCGGCTGGTCTTCCAGTTGCTCGTCTCGTAGTAGCCGACGCGCCAGGATCCCTCGGGGATGGGCACCTCGAAGATGCGGCGCTTCATCTTGGACGGCCACTTGTCGCGCAGGCCGTCCGCCGAGGACTCGGCCTCCTTGTCGCGCCCGCTGTCCCGGCTCTGCTCGGCCGAGATGACGAGGTACCCGGCCGGGATGCCGATGAGCAGCACGATCGTGATCGCGGTGAGCCAGCGGCGCACCAGCATGTGCCGCCGGTTCTCCGGCGGCTTCGGAGGGCTGGGCTGTCGGGTCAGCGTGGTCATGAAGGCGGGTCCTGGGTGGGGCGGACGGAACTCGGACTGCGCAGGGCCTGCGCGTAGCGCTCGTAGCGTTCGTGGCGTTCCACCCGGCGGCGGTTCGCGCGGCGGAAGCGCCGGGCGACCAGCCGGGCGAGGTCGGCCGCTCCGACCATACCGGCCTCGGGTCCGAGCTGTGCTTTGGCGATCCGCGCCTCGGGCCGGTATCCGCGGCCGGTCAGATGGCGGCGGAAGGCGTCCCGGGCGGGGCCGATGAGCAGGTCGTCGGCCGCGCTGACGCCGCCGCCGATGACGAAGCAGGACGGGTCGAGCGCGGCGGCCAGATTGGCGATGCCGACGCCCAGCCACTGGCCGATGTCCTGGAACAGTTCCACGCACATCGCGTCGCCCTCGCGGGCGAGTTCGGTGATCAGCGGGCCGGTGATGTCGCGGACGTTCCCGCCGACCCGGTCGATGATGTTGTACGCCACCGGGGAGTCGGCCGCGGCCATCTCCCGGGCCTCGCGGACCAGGGCGTTGCCGGAGCTGTACTGCTCCCAGCAGCCCCGGTTGCCGCACGGGCAGCGGTGGCCGCCGGGCACGACCTGCATATGGCCGAACTCACCCGCGACCCCGTACTTGCCCCGCTTGACCTGGCCGTCCTCCAGGATCGCGCCGCCGATGCCGGTGCCGAGCGTGATCATGACCAGGTGGTCCTCGCCGCGGCCTGCGCCGAAGCGCCACTCGGCCCAGGCGGCGGTGTTGGCGTCGTTGTCGACGAGGACGGGGACGGCGAGCCGGGCCGAGAGCGCGTCGCGCAGCGGCTCGTTGCGCCACGCCAGGTGGGGCGCGAAGAGGACCTTGGAGCGGTCGGCGTCGACCCAGCCGGCCGCCCCGATGCCGACGGCGTGCACGTCGTGGCGGTCGGAGAGGTCGAGCACGAGCTCGCAGATGGTGTCCTCGACCACCTTCGGGCTCTTGGACTTGTCCGGCGTCTCGGTGCGCACCTTCTCCAGGATCACGCCGTCGGCGTCGACGACACCGGCCATGACCTTGGTGCCGCCGATGTCGATCCCGACGGTGGGCACCCGCGGCGCGGTGAGGTGCGAGCGCCGCTCACGGGTGCCGATGGTCTTGAGGACGGTCGCACGAGTGGCGCCTCGGTGCGTGAAGTCGCGGTACGTGCTCACGTCGTCCCTGCGCTCGTGGGGGCTGCTCCGGATCACCGGGGCGGACGGCGCCCGCCGGGATCCGATGCTAGTCGTTCCGGTCCTGGCCGGGGGCGGGGCCCGCCCCCGGSCAGGACGGGTCAGTCCGCCTCGGGGTCCCGCTTCGCGGGGTGGCCGCCGAGGTGGGTGGGGACCGGGGCGCGCTCCAGTTCGTGGCGCAGGTCCTCCAGCTCGCTGCCGCCCGCCATCTGCCGGGTCAGCTCGTCGAGCGTGACCGTCCCGCGGGTGTGGCTCGCGGCCATCAGGCCCCGCTTGAGCAGCACGAACCGGTCGCCGACGAGGTAGGCGTGGTGCGGGTTGTGGGTGATCAGCACCACCCCGAGGCCGGCGTCGCGCGCCGCGGCCACGTACTTCAGCACCACGCCGGACTGCTTCACGCCCAGCGCGGCGGTGGGCTCGTCGAGGACGAGCACCTTGGCGCCGAAGTAGACGGCTCGGGCGATGGCCACGCACTGGCGCTCACCGCCGGAGAGGGTGCCGATGGGCTGGTCGACGTCCCGCAGGTCGATGCCCATGCGCAGCAGCTCCGAGCGCGTGGTGGCACGCATCGCGGCGACGTCGAGGCGCTTGAAGGGGCCCTTGCCCTTCACCGGCTCGGAGCCGAGGAAGAAGTTCCGCCAGACCGGCATCAGCGGGACGACGGCCAGGTCCTGGTAGACGGTGGCGATGCCGCGGTCGAGGGCCTCGCGCGGGTTGCCGAGCGAGACCTCCTCCCCCTCGATGCGGAAGGTCCCGGCGTCGTGCCGGTGAAGCCCCGCGATGATCTTGATGAGGGTCGACTTACCGGCGCCGTTGTCGCCGAGGACGCAGGTGATCTCCCCGGCGCCGACCTCCAGCGAGACGCCTTCGAGGGCGCGGATGTTGCCGTAGTACTTGCTGACGTCGTCCAGTGCGACGAGGGGCCCCGCGGGCAGGGTGTCCGTCACCGTGTCGCCTCCGCGCGCTTGCGTACCCATGCGTTGAGCAGGGTGGCCAGAAGGAGCATCGCTCCGAGGAAGAACTTGAACCAGTCCGGGTTCCACTCGGCGTAGACGATGCCCTTGCTCGTCATGCCGAAGATGAACGCGCCGACCGCCGAGCCGATGGCCGAGCCGTAGCCGCCGGTGATCAGGCAGCCGCCGATGACGGCCGCGATGATGTACGTCAGTTCGTTGCCGACGCCTTCGCCGGACTGCACCACGTCGAACGAGAACAGCAGGTGCTGGCCGGACACCCAGGCGGCGAAGGCGACGCCCATGTAGAGGAAGATCTTGGTCCGCTTGACCGGGACACCGACCGCGCGTGCGGCGTCGGCCCCGCCGCCGACGGCGAAGATCCAGTTGCCGAAGCGGGTGCGCAGCAGGATCCAGGTGGCCAGGGCGACGAGCACGGCCCACCACAGGATCGTGGACTTGACGGTCGCGCCGAAGAACGGGGTCTCGGCGAACACGGCGCGTGCGGAGGCGAACCCCTCCATGTCGGCGATGGACTTGGTGGACACCGTGCCGCTGATGAGCTTGGTGAAACCGAGGTTGAGACCGGTCAGCATCAGGAAGGTGCCGAGCGTGATGATGAAGCTGGGCAGCTTCGTGCGGGTGAGCATGAAGCCGTTGAAGGCGCCGATGCCCAGCGTGACCAGCAGGGACACCCCGACGCCGACCCAGACGTCGGCGGTCATCTGGTAGCTGAACATCGACGAGATCAGCGCCGAGCTGGTGACCATCACACCGGCCGACAGGTCGAACTCGCCGCCGATCATCAGCAGCGCGACCGGCACGGCCATGACCCCCAGGGTGGAGGCCGCGTAGAGGACCGTGTTGAGGCTGGAGGGCTGGAGGAAGGAGTCGGCCGTGATCGAGAAGAAGACGAACACCGCGACGGCGCCGACCACCGAGCCCAGCTCGGGGCGGCCCATGAGCCGGCGCGGCAGCGATGTGCGCGTCAGCCGTTCGTCCGGCGCCGGCCCGGCGCCGCCGGAGGTGGCGGGTGGTGCGGCCTGGCTCATCGGGTCCCCCGTTCCGTGTACTCCCTGAGCTGGGCGGCGTCCTTCTCGGTGATGATCTGCGGTCCGGTCAGCACCGGCCGGCCGCCGCCGAGGACGTCGGCGTTGTACTTGTACAGCCACAGCAGGTCGACGGCCTCGTAGCCCTGGAGGTAGGGCTGCTGGTCGACGGCGAAGCCGAGGGTGCCCTGTTCGAGGCCGGCGGCGACCTTGGCGTTGAGGTCGAAGGTGTCGATCTCGGCGTCGGAGCCGGCGGTCTTCTTCGCCTGCACCGCGGCGTCGGCGAACGGCGCCCCGAGGGTGACGACGGCGTCCACGGACGGGTCGGCCTGGAGCTTGGCCTCGATGGACGCCTGGACGTCGGGCATGTTGGTGCCGTCGACGTAGAGGTTCTGCAGCCGGCCGCCGAAGGTCTTCTTCGCCCCGGCGCAGCGCTGCTCGTGACCGACGTTGCCCTGCTCGTGCAGGACGCACAGCGCCTTCTTTCGGCCGCGTGCGTTCAGCTCCTCGCCGACGGCCTCGCCCGCCACCGACTCGTCCTGGCCGATGTGGGTCAGCGCCCCGTACTCCCTGGACTGCGCGGAGCCCGAGTTGACGGTGATCACCGGGATGCCCGCCCTGGTGGCCTTGGCGACGACGCCCTTCATGGCGTCGGGCTTGGCGAGGGTGACGATCAGGGCGTCGACCTTCTTGGAGATGTAGGAGTCGACGAGCTGCGCCTGCTGCTGTCCCTCGTCGCTGTGGGCGTAGAGGAAGTTGATGTTGTCCTTGGCCGCGGCCTCCTTGGCGCCCTTCTGGACGATGTCCCAGAAGGTGTCGCCGTCCCCGGAGTGGGTGACCATGGCGAAGGTCCAGCGCGGGGTGGTGACCGCGGCCTTGCCCCGGGCGTTCTCGGCGGCCTTGCGGGCGTCCTCGGCCCGCTTGCCGCCCGTGCTGCTGCACCCCGCGAGGGTGGTGACCCCGAGTACCGCCGCCAGCACCGCGCCGAGCGCGCGTACCCCTGTCCTTGCCCGTGCCACGAAGCCGTGCCCTTCTCGCCGTGTCGTTCCGTACGGCCGGGGGTCGTCCTGCCCGTACGGCCGGGGGGCCCGATGACCCGGCCCGGCCGCCCAAGTATCCGTCACGGCGGGTCGCCGTCCCGGCAGCGGGTGCGGGGGGACCCCCGGGGGCCGCGGGCCCGGGGGCTCGCGCCGCGCCGGGGGCGGCTGCGCGCGGGGCGGCGGGCAGGTCACCGGGTGCCGGCCGCCGTCAGCTTCTCCAGCGCCGGCACGTCCTCGGCGGTGACGAGCGCGGGACCGGTGAGCACCGGCTTGCCGCCGCCCACGACGTTGCCGTTGACCTTGTGCAGCCACAGCCCGTCCACGGCGAGATAGCCCTGGAGGTAGGGCTGCTGGTCCACGGCGAAGGTGATCTCCTTCGCCTTCAGGCTCGCCACCACGGCCGCGTTGAGGTCGAAGGTGCTGATCTCGGCCCCGGAGCCGGCGCCCTCGCGGGCCTTGACCGAGGCCGCGGCGAAGGGCGCGCCGAGGGTGACGACGGCGTCGATGTCCCTGCCGCTCTGCAGCCTGGCCTCGATCGACGAGGTGGTGGCGGGCATGTTGGTGCCCTCGACGTTCAGGTTCTCCACCTCGCCGCCGAAGGTCTTGCGCACCCCGTCGCAGCGGGCCTCCAGGGAGACGTTGCCCTGCTCGTGGATCACGCAGAGCGCCTTCTTGCGGCCGCGTTCGTTCAGCTCCTCGCCGACGGCCTCGCCCGCCACCGACTCGTCCTGGCCGATGTGGCCGAGCGCGCCGAGGTCCTTCGAGAACTCCCCGCCCGAGTTGACGGTCACCACGGGGATGCCGGCGGCGACCGCCTTGCGGACGACGTCGCCCATCGCCTCCGGCTTGGCGAGGGTGACCACGATGCCGTCGACCTTCTGGTCGATGTACGTCTGGACGAGCTGGGCCTGCTCCTTGCCCTCGGGGGCCGCCGCGTACAGGAACCGGACGCCGTCCTTGCGGGCGGCCGCAGCGGCCCCCTTCTGGACGATGTCCCAGAACGTGTCGCCCTGGCCGGAGTGGGTGACCATGGCGATCTTCAGCGCCGGGGTGCCGGCCGCGGGGGCGCCGTCGTCGGCGGCGGGCTTCTCGTTGCCCTCCTTGCCCCCGGAACCGCTGCATCCGGCGGCCAGGGCGCAGACGGCGAGCACCGCCGCCGCCGTGCGGGTGATGCGCATCGTGTCGCCTCCTGTCCCGGGCCGCCCGGTTGCGGCTGGGGGAGTTTCTACGACGGGCGCGCGACCCCGTCAAGGCATTGTCCGAACATTCTGACGGGGGCGCGGGAGGTCGGGCCCGCTTCCCCGGGACCTCCCCCCGGGACCTCGGCGGGAACTCCCCCCGGGCCCCGCCGGGAGCCGTGTCAGGGCCTCACCAGGAGCTGGAACTCGAAGGAGTAGCGCGACGCCCGGTAGACGTGCGCACCGAACTCGACGGCCCGTCCGGTGTCGTCGAACGTGGTGCGCTGCATGGTCAGCAGCGGCGCCCCGGCCTCCTCGCCCAGCAGCTCCGCGTCGGCGTGGTCGGCCGACCGCGCGCCGACCGACTGCCGGGCGCTGTGCAGGGTGATGCCCGCCGACCGCATCAGCCGGTACAGGCCGGTGGACTCCAGCTGTTCGGTGTCGCAGTCGAGCAGCCGGGCGGGCAGGTGGTTGCGCAGGCGGGCCATCGGCTCCCCGTGGGCGTAGCGCAGCCGCTCGATCATCCGGACGTCGCTGCCCTCGGTGATCCCGAGGGCGGCCGCGACCCGGGCGTCGGCCGGCTCGACGACATGGGCCAGCACCTTGGTCGCGGGGCGCTGCCCGGCGGCCTCCAGGTCGTCGTAGAGGCTGCTGAGCTCCAGCGGGCGCCGGACCTGGCTGTGCACGACCTGGGTGCCCACGCCGCGGCGGCGCACCAGCAGCCCCTTGTCCACGAGGGTCTGGATGGCCTGGCGGACGGTGGGCCGGGAGAGCCCGAGACGCGCGGCCAGTTCGATCTCGTTGCCGAGCAGGCTGCCGGGGGTGAGCATCCCTCGCTCGATGGCCGATTCCAGCTGCTGGGCCAGCTGGAAGTAGAGCGGGACCGGGCTGTTGCGGTCCACGCTCAGCTGGAGCGACCGGGACGTGTCCGTCTCGTGTCGGGGCTGCTTGGGCACGTGGGGGAGCGTAGTCGCACGCCATGTCGACGGGAAGCCGTGAGGTTCGATTGTCAGGACAAAGTCTTGACAGCGGCCCCGGCCCGCCTCCACCTTTGGGCCATGCGCATCGGACTGATCGGAACGGGACGTATCGGCAGCTTTCACGCGGGGGTGCTCAGCCGTCACCGGGAGGTGGGTTCCCTGGTGGTGGCGGACACCGACGCGGCGCGGGCCGTCCGGACGGCCGACCGGTGCGGTGCGACGGCGGCACCGAGCGCGAACGAGGTCTTCGCCTGGGGCGTGGACGCGGTGGTGATCGCCTCGGCGACCGCCGCGCACGCCGACCTGATCGGCCGGGCCGCCCGCGCCGGGCTGCCGGCGTTCTGCGAGAAGCCGATCGCGCTCGACCTGCCGGGCACCCTGGCCGCCCTCCGCGCGGTCGACGAGGCGGGCACCGCACTCCAGCTCGGCTTCATGCGCCGCTTCGACGCCGGCTACACGGCCGCCCGCGAGCTGGTGCGCTCGGGCCGGCTCGGCAGACTGCACACCGTACGGGCCGTCACCTCCGACCCGGCGCCGCCGCCGGCCGACTACCTGCCGCTGTCCGGCGGGCTCTTCCGGGACTGCCTGGTGCACGACTTCGACATGGTGCGCTGGGTGACGGGCCGTGAGATCACCGAGGTGTACGCGACGGGCTCGGACGGCGGCCACCCGATGTTCCGGGAGGCCGGCGACGTCGACACGGCGGCCGCGCTGCTCACCCTGGACGACGGGACGCTGGCGACGGCGACGGCCACCCGCTGCAACGGCGCCGGGTACGACGTGCGGATGGAGCTGGCCGGCGAACTCGACCAGGTCGCCGTCGGGCTCGACGACCGCACCCCGATCAGCTCGACCGAACCGAAGGGCCTGCCTCCGGTGGACAACCCGTGGCCGGGCTTCCTGGAGCGCTTCGCCCCGGCGTACGAGGCGGAACTCGACGCGTTCATCCGCCTCGTGCAGGGCGAGGCGGAGAACGCCTGCGACGGCTGGGAGGCCCTCACCGCGCTGCGGGTCGCCGAGGCGTGCGAGCTCTCCCGCCGCGAGGGGCGTCCGGTGCGGCTGGAGGAGATCCCCGCCGGGTAGGACGTCCTCGCACGGGAGCCCGGGAGCCCGCCGGGGTCGCTCACCACCGCACGGGCAGCCGCTCCGGTCCCCTGATCAGCAGCCCGCCGCGCCACGGCAGCGCGGCCGGATGCGCGTCGAGCGCGAGATCCGGGCAGCGCTCCAGCAGGCTCCGGATCGCGATCCGGGCCTCCAGCCGGGCCAGCGGCGCCCCCAGGCAGAAGTGGATGCCGTGCCCGAAGGCGAGATGGCCCCGGGTGTCGCGGCGGATGTCGAAGCGGTCCGGGTCGGGGAAGCGGGCCGGGTCCCGGTTGGCGTCCGACATGGCGACGAGCACCAGCTGCCCGCCGCCCGGCACGGTGGTGCCCCCGACCTCGTAGGGCTCGGTGGTGAAGCGGTACGTCGGGGTCTCCACGGGCCCGTCGTAGCGCAGCATCTCCTCCACGGCGTCGTCGATCAGGGCGGGTTCGGCGCGCAGCAGGGCCAGCTGGTCCGGGTGGGTCAGCAGGGCGAGGACGCCGGAGGAGATCAGGTTGACCGTCGTCTCGTGCCCGGCGACCAGCAGCAGCCACGCCATGCCGATCAGTTCCTCGGGCGTGAGCCGGTCGTCGTCCTCGGTGTCCGCGGCGTGGATCAGACCGCTCATCAGGTCGTCGCCGGGCCGTTCGCGCTTCTGTGCCAGCAGACCCACCAGGTACTGGGTCAGCCGGCCCGCGGCCTCCTCCCGCGCCGCCTTGTCGTGCGACGACAGCGCGGTGTTGGACCAGTCGCGGAAGTCCTCGCGGGCGAGGAAGGGCACCCCGAGGAGTTCGCAGATGACGGCTATCGGGAGCGGGAAGGAGAACGCGTCCACGAGGTCGGCGGCGCCCTTGGGCACCATCGTGTCGAGCAGCCCGTCGGTGATCTCCCGCACCCTCGGCGCGAGGCGCTCGACCCGCCGCATGGTGAACTCCCGCGCGATCAGCTTCCGCAGCCGGGTGTGCAGCGGCGGGTCCGAGCTGAGCATGCTGACGCCGGAGGAGATCCGGGAGATGCCCAGCTCGGGCGAGACGTTGCGCCAGTCCTTCGACAGCGTGGGGTCGGCGAGTGCGGCCCGGCCCGCCTCGTGTCCGACGACGAGCCACGCGGTGTGGCCCTCGGGCAGCCGGACGTGGTGCACGGGGCCGCGGGCGCGTAACGCGGCGTAGACGGGGAACGGGTCGCGGGTGAAGTCGTCGCCGAGGGCGGCGAGATCGACGAGTGCGGCGTCGGTGGTCACGGTCTTCCTCTCGGGTGCTCGGGCAGGACGGTGCGGGAGGGCGCGCCTCACCAGCGCACCGGGAGGCGGCGCACCCCCCGTATCAGCAGGCCGGGGATCCAGTCGCCGGGGTCGGTGGGCGCGTCGAGGGCGAGACGGGGGCAGCGTTCGAGGAGGGCGCGGAGGGCGGTGCGGGCCTCCAGACGGGCGAGCGGGGCGCCGAGACAGAAGTGGAGGCCGTGGCCGAAGGCCAGGTGCCCCCGGGTGTCGCGGGTGATGTCGAAGCGGTCGGGGCCGGGGAAGCGGGCCGGGTCCCGGCCGGCGGCCGCCAGGCCGACGAGGACGGTCTCCCCCGCCGGGATCACCGTGCCGCCGCAGTCGACGGGCTCGGCGCTGAAACGGACGGTGGCGTTCTCGACGGGTCCCTCGTACCGCAGCGTCTCCTCGATCGCGCCGTCGAGGAGGCCGGAGTCGTCGCGCAGCAGCTTCAGTTGTTCCGGGTGGGTGAGGAGGGCGCGGACGGCGTTGGCGATCAGGTTGACCGTGGTCTCGTGACCGGCGACGAGGAGCAGGTAGGCCAGCGCGCGCAGTTCGGCCGCGGACAGCCGGTCGTCGTCCTCCGCCCTGGTGCGCAGCAGCGCGGAGAGCAGGTCGCCGGTCGGGGCCGCACAGCGCTTGTCCTCGATCAGCTCGTCGAGGTACGCGCTCAGCGCGTACACGGCGTCGGCCTCGGCCTGCGCGCCGGACGGGGCGACGATCTCCCCGGACCAGGCGCGGAACGCGTCCCGGTCGGCGGACGGCACGCCGAGCAGTTCGCAGATGACGGTGATCGGCAGGGGGAACGCCAGGGAGTCCACCAGGTCGCCCCGCCCGGCGGGCACCATGGCGTCGAGCAGCCCGTCGGTGATCTCGCGCACCCTCGGCGCGAGCCGCTCCACCCGCCGCATGGTGAACTCCCGTGCCACCAGCTTCCGCAGCCGGGTGTGGTCGGGCGGGTCGAGGACCAGCAGATTCGGGCCGATGACCTGCTCGTCGAGCATCGTCCAGCCCACCGTCGCCGGTGACTTGGACAGGCGGGGGTCGGCGAGCGCCGCGCGCGCCTCCTCGTGTCCGACGATCAGCCAGAACCGCCCGGTGTCCGGGGCGCGCACCTCGTGGACCGGTCCCGCGTCCCGCAGCCGCGCGTAGTACGGATGGGGGTCGGCCGTGAAGCCGGCCCCGAAGTCGGCGAGATCGATGACGCTCATCCCGTCAGCCTACGGAGGCCGGCGCCGCCGGATAAGGGGTTCCGGCAGCGCGCGCCCGGGGTGCGCGGCGCGCTACGGATCCTGCCGCCCGTCGTCGAGGAGCCCCGCGTCGTGGGCCAGCAGGGCGATCTGGACCCGGTTGTTGAGGCCGAGCTTCGCCAGGATGCGCGACACATGGGTCTTCACCGTGGGCAGGCTCATGTAGAGCTCGGACGCGATCTCCGCGTTGGAGCGCCCCCGTCCGACGGCGACGGCCACCTCGCGCTCGCGCTCGGCGAGGGTGTCCAGCCGCCGGGCCGCCTCGGCGGCGCGGACGTCCGCGCCGGTGCCGGCGGCGTGGGTCATCAGCTGGCGGGTCACGGCCGGCGAAAGGACCGGGTCCCCGGACGCCACCCGGCGCACGGCGGCGACGATCTCGGCGGGCGGGGTGTCCTTGAGGACGAACCCGGCGGCCCCGGCCCGCATCGCCCGCAGCACCTGCTCGTCGGCGTGGAAGGTGGTGAGCACGACCACGTCGGGCGCGCCGGGCCGGGCGCGCAGGGCCTCGGTCGCGGCGAGGCCGTCCATCACCGGCATCCGGATGTCCATCAGCACGACGTCGGGCGTGTGCCGGCCGACCAGGTCGATCGCCTGCGCCCCGTCCGCGGCCTCCGCCACGATCTCGATGTCGCCGGCGCCCCCGAGCATGAGGGAGAGGCCGGCCCGGACGAGCGGGTCGTCGTCGACGACGATCAGACGGATGGTCATGGGGGCCACGGTAGCCAAGCGGCCACGCGGAAGCCCCCGTCGCGGGCGGCGCCGTGCTCCAGCCGTCCGCCGGCGAGGGTGGCCCGTTCGGTCAGCCCGATGAGTCCCTGACCGGAGCCGGGCACCCGGCCGACGGGGCCGGCCGGGGGTGCGTTGACCACCTCCACCGTGAGTCCGTCGCCGGGGCCGCCGTGCACGGCGACCGTCACCTCGGTGCCCGGGGCGTGCTTGCGGGCGTTGGTGAGGGCCTCCTGCGCGATGCGGTAGGCCGTGCGTCCGGTGGCGGCGGGCACCGACGCGGGGTCGGCGACGGTGCTGTCGAACGCGACGGTCATGCCGGCCTGCCGCGACTCGGCGACGAGGGCGTCCAGGGTCACGAGGGTGGGCTGCGGCCGGTCGGGGCCGTCTCCGTCACCGGGCGCGCGCAGCACACCGATGATCTCGCGCAGGTCCTGGAGCGCCTCGTGCGCGCTGTCGCGGATGACCCCGGCGGCCCGGGCGACCTCGGCGGGCGGCGCGTCGGGCCGGAACTCCAGCGCGCCCGCGTGCACGGAGAGCAGCGTCAGGCGGTGGGCGAGGACGTCGTGCATCTCGCGGGCGATGGCCTCGCGTGCCAGCCGCTGGGCCTGCTCGGCTCGCAGCTCGGCCTCGGTCTCGGCGCGGCGGGCGCGTTCGCGCAGGGCGACGACGAGCTGCCGGCGGGCCCGCACCAGCATGCCCCACCCGACCATCAGCAGCACCAGGACGATTCCGGCGATGACGGAGGCGAGGTAGGACATCCCCGGATCGGGGCGCACCGCGGGCTGCACGACGGCCGACACCACGGCGAGCGCGCCGACGAGGGCGAGCGTCCGGAACGGGCGGTGCACGGCGAGGCTGAAGAGGGCCACCATCGCCGCGCCGCCCGCGACCGGGGCCACGACCGTGACGATCAGCAGCACGGTGGCGAGGCCGGTGGGGACGCGGCGGCGCGCCCACAGCGCGCAGCAGGCGGCGGCGCCGACGAGCTGGTCGGCGACGACGACGGCCTCCGCGTTGCCCGCGTCCCGGGCGACCTGCCCCGCGGCCACCCCCACCGCGGCCGCGCCCAGGAAGACGAGCGTGTCGACGACCCAGTCGCGGACGGTGCGCCGGGGGCGGGGGCGCGGCTCCCCGCCGGGGGTGAGGTCGGGGTCGAGGGGGTCGGCCATGGCGGAGGGCAGCAGCCACGGGTACTCCGTACGCGTCATGTCGACAAAGCTAGGTGCCCGCGGGAGCGCCGCGGGGGCGCGGGGCCGTACGCGCTACCGAAGTCGGGCGGACTCAGACTTTCGGCGGCGCGGAGGCTGCCGACGGCCGATGCGGCCGGGCACCCGCAGCCGGGACGCTGCCGCCATGAAGAAGCTGTGCGAGGTCGCCGGATTCCTGCTGTTCGTCTGGGGGGCGGCGGGGGTGGTCCATGAGCTGACGGGCTGGTTCAGGCTGTGGGGCGTCGTGCGGCGGCTGGACTTCCTGGACGGGTACGAGATGTACGCGGGCATCGTCCTCGCGGTGACGGGCCTGGTCCTGATGGTGGCGTCGGACCGGCCGCGGAGCCGGGGCTGACGCCCGCCCTCAGCGCCGCGCCCCCTGCGGGGAGGGGGCGGGGCCGGCCGGCCGGGCCCGTGGCGGCTCCCCGGCGCCGGCGGCGCGCCGGCCCCAGGCCGTTCCCGCGAGCACGAGGGCGGCGCCCAGCAGGCCCCAGGCGCCCAGGTGCTCGCCGCCGATCGCGATACCGGCGGCGGCGGCCCACAGCGGCTCGGTGCCGAGCAGCAGGCTGACGCGGGAGGGGGAGCTGCGGCGTACGGCCCACATCTGCACGAAGAACGCGAACAGCGTGCAGAACACGGAGAGGAAGACGAGCCCGGCCCACTCGCGGGGTCCGAAGGCGACGGCGGCCGCCCAGGGGGACGCGCCGGAGCCGGGGATCAGCGCGAGGGCGGCGAACACGGCCACGGCGCCGCCGAGCTGGACGGTGGTGAGCGACAGCGAGTCGGCGCCCGCGACCGACTTCGTGCGCGCCATCACCAGGACGTGCACGGTGCGGACCACCGCGGCCAGCAGCATCAGCAGGTCACCGGTGGACGGGGCGGTGAATCCGCCGCCCTGCGTCAGCAGCACCACACCGGCGACGGAGACGGCCGCGGCGGCGAGGAAGGCGCGGGTGGGCGGGCGCCGGGTGACGGCCGCCTCGGCGAGCGGGGTGAAGATCATGGTGAGGCTGATGATCAGGCCGGCGTTGGTGGCGGAGGTGTGGACGACGCCGTAGGTCTCCAGCAGGAACACACCGGCGAGCACCAGTCCGAGCAGACCCGCCCCGCGCCACTGCGCCGCCGTCAGGGCCCGCAGCCGGCGGTGGCCGACGACGACGAGGACCGGCAGCACCAGCGCGAACCGCAGGACGAGCACGGCCACGACGGTGTGCGCCGTCGTGATGCCCTTGGCGGCCAGATAGCTGGCGCCCCAGACCACGGCGACCAGCAGCACGGGCAGATCGGTGAGCCACGCCGGGCGGGGGGCGGGCAGGGGTGCGGGCAGGGCGATCGACGACACCTGGTCTCCGGTCTCCAGTGGTGACGGGCACGGTGGAGACGTCGGCGGCTCTCACACGGCGGGCGGGGTGATCACGGTAACCGGGCGGGACGGACGCGGGCCACGTCTTTCCCGCCACGGCGGCGGAGGGCCTACGCGTAGCTGCCGTACGCGGGGCGGCCGGCGAACTCGTAGGTGTGGACGGTCACGCCGCTGCCGGTGGTCCGCGCCGCCGTGTGCCGGAACGCGGTGGCCGTCGCGCCGCCGGCGAACAGGCGCATGCCCTTGCCGAGGACGACCGGGAAGGTGAGCAGATGGAGGATGTCGACGAGGTCGTGGCCCATCAGCGACTGGGCCAGGGCGCCGCTGCCGTGCATCTGGATCTCGCCGTCGGTGGTCCGCTTCAGCTCCGCGACCTCCTCGGCGATGTCCTCGCGCCCGATGACGGTGGTGCCCGCCCAGTCGGCCGACTCCAGGGTGGTGGAGGCGACGTACTTGGGGAGCCCGTTGAGCTTGGAGGCGATCGGGTCGGCCGGATCGGTCTGCCTGGGCCAGTAGCTCGCGAAGATCTCGTAGGTGCGGCGGCCGAGGAGGAAGGCGGTGGGCCTGCGGAAGACCTCGTCCATGAAGGCCCCGAAGTCCTCGTCGCCGTACGGCACGGACCATCCGCCCAGGTCGAACCCGCCGCTGGGGTCCTCCTCGGGGCCGCCGGGCGCCTGGTAGACGCCGTCGAGGGTGAGGAACTGGGTGAGGCTGAGCTTCGCCATGATCGGCGCCTTTCCTGCGGGACGCGCCGCCGTGCCGTGGTGACGTCACCGTCGCGCCGCGTCGTCTCGTCCTGTCACGTCCTGCCGTGCCGTGGACCTCTGTCGTGGGTTCCGACTCCACGGTGCCCCGTGACTCATCGGTCCGCCGATCACGACGTCCGTTTGCCGCCAGCGTCCGGCGCCCGCTTCGACTGTGATTGAAGCCGCAACCATTCACGGGATGTCGGAGGCACAGATGGACGGCAAGGTGGCACTGGTGACCGGCGCGAGCCGCGGGATCGGCGCGGCGACGGCGGTGCGGCTGGCGCGCGCCGGCGCGGACGTGGCGATCACCTACGCGGCCGACAAGGACGCCGCGCAGGAAGTCGTCGCGGCGGTGCGGGGCATGGGCCGGCGGGCACTGGCCCTGCGCGCCGACTCGGGCGACGCCGGCGAGGCCGCCCGGGCGGTCGCCGACGCGGCGGACCTGCTGGGCGGGCTGGACGTGCTGGTCAACAACGTCGGCGTGGGCCTGCTCGGCCCGCTGGAGACGATCACGCCGGCCGACGTGGACCGGGTGCTCGCGGTGAACGTCCGCGGCGTGTACCTCGCGTCGCAGGCGGCCGCGGCACGCATGCCGGACGGCTCGCGCATCATCACCGTCGGCAGCTGCATGACCCAGCGGGTGCCGGGGCCCGGCGGCACGCTCTACACGATGAGCAAGTCGGCGCTGACCGGTCTGACCAAGGCCCTGGCGCGGGAGCTGGGCGGGCGCGGGATCACGGCCAACATCATCCACCCGGGGCCCGTCGACACCGCGATGAATCCGGCGGACGGACCGTACGCCGAGCCGCAGCGCGCGGGTACGGCGCTGGGCCGCTTCGGGCACCCGGACGAGATCGCCGACGCGGTCGTGTATCTGGCCGGGAGCGCGGGCGCCTACGTCACGGGCGCGGAGCTGTCCGTCGACGGCGGGCACGCGGCGTAGGGCCGGGGACGTGCCCGCGGGGCGCACCGTTGCTGTCGGCCGGTGCGCCCCACGGGTGCACGGGGAGGGTGTCGTGGCCTCCCCGCACGGCGGCGCGAATCAGCCGCCGAGCTCCTGGTGACGGGCGGTCAGGCGGGCGGCGCCCTGCTCGGTCAGCGAGCCGAGGAGCCGCAGCCGGGAGATGCCGCCGTCGGGGTAGATGTCGATGCGGACGTCGCGGCCGACGGCGGGCGCGTCCAGGACGAAGCGGTGGTTGGTGTCGGGCTGGAGGCGGGTGCGCGGCAGCACCTCGCGCCACGCACCGTCGGCTCCGTCGCGCACCGACAGAGCGGCCCAGCCCGCGCTGTTGCCCTTCAGGTACGCGGTGTCGATCTCGACCGCCCGGATCTCGGACTGCTCCACCAGCCGGTAGGAGATCCAGTCGTTGCCCTTGTCCCGGCGGCGGCGGGTCTCCCAGCCGTCGTCCATCTTGTGGGACCGGCCGGGCTGGACGGTGTTGGTGGCCGGCGAGTAGAAGCGGTCGGACGCGTCCTCGACCTGGCCGCCGTTCTCCAGCGCCACGAGGTCGAAGGTGCCCAGCACGCCGAGCCACCGCGGGTCGGGGGCCACCTCGCCGTACACGCGCAGCCGGGCGATGCCGCCGTCGGGGTGCTGCTTGAGGCGCAGGTGGGTGAAGCGCTGCTCGACGTCGACGGTGAAGCCGTTGGCCGCGTGGCCGCCGACGGCGGTGCGCGGGACGAGGGTCGTCCACTTGACGTCGTCGCCGAGGAGTTCCTCCGGCGAGGGCGAGCCCGGCAGCGAGGTGCCCTCGACGGACACGGCCTGCGGGTAGTTGCCGCGGAAGTGGGCGGTGTCGACGACGATGCCGCGGATCACCCCGGGGGCGCCCAGCCGTACGAGTGCCCAGTCGTGGTCCTCGTCCGCGGGGTGGGGCCGCTCGGCCGAGACGCCGCGGCGGCGGCGGGTCTCCCAGCCGTCCATGATCTTGCCCTTGTGGCCGAAGAGCTCGGGGTCGAACTCGGCGGGCGCGGGCTTCAGCAGGTTCTCCCGCTCGGCGAAGAACTCGTCGTTGGCGGCGGTGACTCCGGCGCCGAGGCGGCGGTCGGCGAGGTCGGCGTACCGGGTGAACGGGAAGTCGGCGGTGCGGTAGTCGGCGTACGGGTCGCCGCCGCCGTAGGGGCTGGCGTCGCCGGTGAAGGAAGGGATGGAGGATGCAGACACGGGTCAGTCGTTCCTTTCGAGCAGCCGGCCCCTCGGCTCGGCCAGGTTGCCGTTCTCCACGATCCGCTCGCCGCGCAGCCAGGTGGACCGCACGACGCCGTACAGGGTCCTGCCCGCGTAGGCGGTCACCTGGTTGCGGTGGTGCAGCTCGGCCGGGTCGACGGTGAAGCTCTCGTCCGGTGCGAGGACCGCGAAGTCGGCGTCGCGGCCCGCCTCGATGGCGCCCTTGCGGTCCAGGCCCGCGAGCCCGGCGGGCGCCGCGGACATCCAGCGGACGACGTCGTCGAGGGTGTGGCCGCGCCTGCGGGCCTCGGTCCAGATCGCGGGCAGGCCGAGCTGGAGCGAGGAGATGCCGCCCCAGGCGGATGCGAAGTCCGGGGTCTTGAGGTCGGTGGTGCACGGGGAGTGGTCGGAGACGATGCAGTCGATGGTTCCGTCGGCGAGGCCCTGCCAGAGCAGGTCCTGGTTGGCGGCCTCACGGATCGGCGGACAGCACTTGAACTCGGTCGCCCCGTCCGGGACCTCCTCGGCGGTCAGGGTGAGGAAGTGCGGGCAGGACTCCACGGTGATGCTCACCCCCCTCTCGCGGGCGGCGGCGATGAGCGGCAGCGCGTCGCTGGAGGACAGGTGCAGCACGTGCACCCGGGCCCCCAGCCGCTCGGCGTGGGCGATGAGGCCCTCGATGGCGGTGTTCTCGGCGTCGCGGGGCCGGGAGGCGAGGAAGTCGGCGTACCGGGGCCCGGACCGCTGCGGCGCGGAGGCGAGGTGGTGCGGGTCCTCGGCGTGGACGATGAGCAGTCCGCCGAAGCCGGCGATCTCGGCCATCGACCGGGCGAGCTGCTCCTGGTCGAGTTCGGGGAACTCCTCCACGCCGGACGGCGAGAGGAAGCACTTGAAGCCGAAGACGCCGGCGTCGTGCAGCGGGCGCAGATCCTTGACGTTGCCGGGGATCGCGCCGCCCCAGAAGCCCGTGTCGACATGGGCCTTGGGACGGGCGACGTCCTGCTTGGTCCGCAGGTTGCCGACGGTGGTCGTCGGCGGCAGGGAGTTGAGCGGCATGTCCAGCAGGGTGGTGATGCCGCCGGCCGCGGCGGCGCGGGTGGCGGTCCAGAAGCCCTCCCACGCCGTGCGGCCCGGGTCGTTCACATGGACGTGGGTGTCCACCAGGCCGGGGAGCAGGACGTCGTCGCCGAGGTCCTCCAGCCGTGCGCCCGCGGGCGGCTCCGCGTCGTACGCCCCGACGGCGGCGATCCGCCCGCCCGCGACGGAGACCGTCGCGGCGCGCGTGCCCTCGGGGGTGACGACCCGGGTGGAGCGCAGCACCAGACGCACCTGCGCGTCCGGGGCGGTCCCGCGGCCGGCCGCCGGGGGCCCGTCACTCGCGACCGGATTCACGTCCGCGGCGTCGTCCACGTCGGACACCCGCTCACCTGCCTTCTCTCGCGTGCCGTCGCGGGTGGTCGCTCCGGCGCACCGAGGCGGCCGCCGAAGAGATCCCCCGCAGAAATTCAACGAACTGTTGAAAGCAATCAGGAGTCTTCCCCTCCGCCGCACCTCCGTCAAGACCCGCCGAGGACGGGACCCGCCGGACGCACCCGTCTTGGATGTTTCCACAAAGTGGAAGTAGAATTCCGTTCTGCGGTCGGGGGGTTCCCCCGACCGCAGGACCGAACCCCACCGGCCACGGTGGCAGACACCGGGACAAACAGGCTCTGACCGGCCAGGACGGCGCGGCGGCCGCGAGGTGTCCCCCGCACACGCCCGGTAGGCTGCTGCCTTGCCCTGCCTGCCCGAAAGGACCGCCGACGTGCCGACGTCCGACGCCAGCGCCACCGACGCAGCCAAGCCCGCCGCCAGCGGCGGTGTGCAGTCCCTGGAGCGCGCCTTCGATCTGCTGGAGCGGATGGCCGACGCCGGGGGCGAGGTCGGGCTGAGCGAGCTCTCCGCGAGCAGCGGTCTGCCCCTGCCGACCATCCACCGCCTGATGCGCACCCTCGTCGCCTGCGGATACGTGCGGCAGCAGCCCAACCGCCGCTACGCGCTCGGCCCCCGGCTGATCCGGCTCGGCGAATCGGCCTCCCGCCTGCTCGGCACCTGGGCGCGCCCCTACCTCGCCCGCCTCGTCGAGGAGACCGGCGAGACGGCGAACATGGCCCTGCTCGACGGCGACGAGATCGTCTACGTGGCCCAGGTGCCGTCCAAGCACTCGATGCGCATGTTCACCGAGGTCGGGCGCCGCGTGCTGCCGCACTCCACGGGCGTCGGCAAGGCGCTCCTCGCGCACACCCCGGCGGACGAGGTCCGCGCCCTGCTCGCCCGGACGGGCATGCCCGCGGCGACGGAGAAGACGATCACCACGCCCGACGGCTTCCTCGCCGCGCTGGAGCAGGTCCGCCGGGCCGGGTACGCGGTGGACGACAACGAGCAGGAGATAGGGGTCCGCTGCCTCGCCGTCCCCGTGCCCGAATCCCCCACCGCGGCGGCGATCTCGATCTCCGGCCCGGCGGGACGCGTGACGGAGGCCGCGACGGGCCGCATCGTCCCGATCCTCCAGGAGGTCGCCCGCGACCTGTCGGCCGCACTCGCCAGCACGGGCGCCCAGGCGTAGACCGCCGGGCGCGGCCCGGGCGGCACGTGCCGCCCCGAAACGGCCCGGCCGCCTCCCCTCGCTCCCCCGCCGCGGTGGGGGATTCGGGCACGGGGACGGCGAGGCAGCGGACCCCTATCTCCTGCTCGTTGTCGTCCACCGCGTACCCGGCCCGGCGGACCTGCTCCAGCGCGGCGAGGAAGCCGTCGGGCGTGGTGATCGTCTTCTCCGTCGCCGCGGGCATGCCCGTCCGGGCGAGCAGGGCGCGGACCTCGTCCGCCGGGGTGTGCGCGAGGAGCGCCTTGCCGACGCCCGTGGAG
>NZ_RDBP01000012.1:3391643-3429422 GCF_008042045.1 Streptomyces sp. T39 | reverse complement strand
GGCCACCAGTCCACCGTGTGCCCCCCAGCTCTCGGTGCGCGGCCCCCCGGCCGACCACCGCCGGGCCGGCCGGGGGGCCGCGCACCGAGAGCTGGGGGGCACACGGTGGACTGGTGGCCGACGGGCGGCGAGGGGGTCCTGGCCTTCTGGCTGCTGATCTTCGCCGGATGCAACGCACTGCGCGGCGTGTACTGCCTCGTCCGGGACCGGAAGCGGCGGCGGACGGTGCGCGCCATGACGGCCCGGGGCGTGGATCCGGTCCGTGCGGCGCAGCTGACCGGTGAGGTGCGGGACGCTGCGGAGGCGGCGGTGTTCGTCCTCGCCGCCGACGGGCTGCTCAGGGTCGCCGACGACGGAGGGGTGCGGCTCGCCTCCCCCGGCAGGATGCCGCGCGACCCGGTCCTGGCCGCGTTCATCCGGGGCGCGGGGGGCGCCCCCGGCGTGAAGGTGTACGAGATCGTGGACCACCCCCGGTTCGAGGAATTCCGCACCCTGCTGAAGGAGCGGGACGCGGGGCTGCCGATGACGACCGGCCTCAGCAGACCCCTGATCGCCGCCTTCGCCGCCATGTCCGTCCTCGCCATGGGCCTGCACGCTCTGCTGGCCGACGCGCCCGTGCCGTTCGCCGAGGACGCGCGGCCCGCCGCGTGGCTCCTCGTGGGCCTGATCGTCTGGACGGTCCTGTGGGCGGTGTCGGCCCTGTGGCCCGGGGACGGCAGACGCCGCTGGCCGGAGCTCGACGCGCACTGCCGGGACCAGGTGGAGCGCGCCCGCGGCGCCGTGCCGGAGAGCACGCGCCGCGCCGTGATCGCCTCGAAGCACCGGCCCCGCCCCGCCCCGGAGCCCCGTCGGGCCGGCAGCCGGCCCGACGGCTCCTGGGCCGACGACATCGGCGGCGACTCCTGCGGAGGGTGCGGCGGCTGCGGCGGCGAGTGACACGCCCCGCCCCGCCGTAGCCTGGGCGCCATGAGCGGCGAAAGCGATCTGCGGACCCTGTTGAGCGGGATGCGGCCTCTGCTGCGGCCCGGACGGTACGTGTTCACGACCGTGCCGGAGGGCGTGCCCGAGGGGGTCGCGCCCGTGGTCACCGTCGCCGAGGAGGAGGGCCTGACGCTGGTCGTCGCCCAGGAGGCCGCCGACGCGGCAGGGCTGGCGTACGACTACGTGGCGGGCTGGATCACCCTGCGCGTCCACTCGGCGCTCGACGCCGTGGGGCTGACGGCCGCGGTCTCCCGTGCGCTCGCGGACGCGGGCCTCAGCTGCAACGTGGTGGCGGGCTTCCACCACGACCACCTCTTCGTGCCCCACGAGCACGCGGAACACGCGGTGGCACTCCTGGCGGACCTGTCCGGCGGATCCGCCGCCTGACCCCCCGGGGGAGGTACGTGCGACGCCGCTCCCGGCCGGGCGTCACGCTGCCGCCGCACCCTGCGCGGGCGTCCTGCGCACGCCCACCGAGGGCACGCGGCCCGGCCGCCGTCCGGCCGGGCCACGTGCCCGGCACGGATCACGGAACGGCGTCCCGTGGGTTCCTCGCCGGCGCTCCCGCCGGGCGGCTCAGGGCCCTGACGGGTCGTCGTGCCGCCAGGTGCCGGGGAAGTCTCCGGGCGCGGCGGGCCCCGGCCCGGCGCCGGGCCCGCAGGGCGCCGGCCCCGCGGGGCGCGGCAGCTCGGCGAAGAGGTCGACCGCCGCGCGCACCTGCATCAGCGCGGGCGACAGCGCGCTCACCGAACCGACCGCGCCCGCGATCAGCAGCAGCGATCTGCGCATCCGGCGGACCTCCGGATCGCCGGCCGCGACCATCGCCGCCAGTACGGCCAGTTCGTCCTCGGCGATCGCCCGGTCACCGAACTCGGCGGGATGTCCCGCCAGCTCCCGGCGGAGCCGGGAGACGGCAGCACGTAACTCCGCCGCTCTCGGGTCCTCGCCGCTCCGTGTCACCCGCGTCTGCCCCACGCTCCGCAACAAAGCCCAGCCCCTCGCACGTCATCGTGCCCCCGTCCGGAACCCCGCGGACAGGCGACCCGCCCGAGGGGTGCGGGCAAGTTAACGCCATCCGAGCCGGGGCGCGCCACAGTGCGGACGGAATTGGACATCGACGACGGCGTGGAATCGACTGTGTGCGCGACGTGTTCGCCGTGCGTTCGGCCGCGGCGGTCGCCGCACCCGCCCGAACCACCCCGAAAGCCCCAGGAGACCGCGTGGACGACCGGACCGACGACACCTCCCCCGCCCGCCGGGACATGAGCGGCCCCGGCTCCGCCGAGACGCCCGTCGTGGCGGGGCTGCTGCTCGCCGCGGGCGGCGGCCGGCGGCTCGGCGGGCGACCGAAGGCACTGCTCCCGCATCGCGGCAGGCCCCTGGTGGAGCACGCGGTGCGCACGCTGCGCGACGGAGGCTGCGGCCCGGTTCACGTCGTGCTGGGGGCCGCGGCGGCGCGGGTGCGGCAGGAGGCGGAGCTCTCCGGGTGCACCGTCACGGTGAACCCCGACTGGGCTTCGGGGATGGGCTCCTCGCTGCGGGCGGGGCTCGCCTCCCTGGCGCCGGCGGGTGCGGACGCGGTGGTGGTGCTGCTGGTGGACCAGCCCGGCATCGGGGCCGCCGCCGTGGCGCGGGTGGCGGGGGCGTACGGGTCGCGGACCTCGCTGGTGACGGCGGCGTACGGCGGCCGGCGCGGCCATCCCGTGCTGTTCGGCGCCGACCGGTGGGAGGCGGTGGCGGCGAGTGCGTCGGGGGACCGCGGGGCACGCGCGTACCTGAGGGAGCACGAGGAGGCGATCACGCAGATCGAGTGCGGCGACGTGGCCGAGGAGTACGACATCGACACGCCCGCGGACCTGCGCCACCTTGAGTGAGCGGCGTGGCACGGTGCGCCATGTTCCCTCGAACCGGAGAATCTCGACATCAACAAACCATTGAACTTCCACCATGCGGTAACTACTATCCACTGTTCAGAAGCGCCTGATACCCCAGACGGCGCCCGCGGCCGTACCTCGGAGCCCTGGCACTGAGTGCCGTTCGGCGACCCGGCGACCGCCCGGCACCGCCCGTGACGTCTGCGAAGCCTGTGAAGTTCGCTGAAGGAAGTGACAGCTCATGTCCGCACCAGCGCCGTCCCCGCTGGCCATCGTCGAAGCCGAGCCCCTGCCCCGCCAGGACGAGGTCCTGACCGACGCGGCCCTCGCGTTCGTGGCCGAGCTGCACCGGCGGTTCACGCCCCGGCGTGACGAGCTGCTCGCCCGCCGCGCCGAGCGCCGTGCCGAGATCGCCCGCACCTCCACGCTGGACTTCCTCCCGGAGACCGCCGCGATCCGCGCGGACGACTCCTGGAGGGTCGCCCCGGCGCCCGCGGCCCTGGACGACCGCCGTGTGGAGATCACCGGACCCACCGACCGCAAGATGACCATCAACGCGCTGAACTCCGGCGCCAGGGTCTGGCTCGCCGACTTCGAGGACGCCTCCGCCCCCACCTGGGAGAACGTCGTCCTCGGCCAGCTCAATCTGATCGACGCCTACGAACGCCGCATCGACTTCACCGACCCCGGGTCGGGCAAGTCCTACGCCCTGCGCCCCGCCGAGGAGCTCGCCACCGTGGTGATGCGCCCGCGCGGCTGGCACCTGACCGAGCGCCACCTGACCGTGGACGGCGCCGCCGTGCCCGGCGCGCTCGTCGACTTCGGCCTGTACTTCTTCCACAACGCCCAGCGGCTGCTGGACCTCGGCAAGGGACCGTACTTCTACCTCCCGAAGACGGAGTCCCACCTGGAGGCCCGTCTGTGGAACGACGTCTTCGTCTTCGCCCAGGAGTACGTCGGCGTGCCGCAGGGCTCCGTCCGCGCGACCGTCCTCATCGAGACCATCACCGCCGCGTACGAGATGGAGGAGATCCTCTACGAACTCCGCGACCACGCCTCGGGCCTGAACGCCGGCCGCTGGGACTACCTCTTCTCCATCGTCAAGAACTTCCGTGACGGCGGCGAGAAGTTCGTCCTCCCCGACCGCAACGCGGTCACGATGACGGCCCCGTTCATGCGCGCCTACACCGAACTGCTGGTGCGCACCTGCCACAAGCGCGGCGCCCACGCCATCGGCGGCATGGCGGCCTTCATCCCCTCGCGCCGGGACGCCGAGGTCAACAAGCTCGCCTTCGAGAAGGTCAAGGCGGACAAGGACCGCGAGGCCGGCGAGGGCTTCGACGGCTCCTGGGTCGCCCACCCCGACCTGGTCCCGATCGCGATGGCCTCCTTCGACGCGGTCCTCGGCGACCGCCCGAACCAGAAGGACCGCCTGCGCGAGGACGTCTCCGTGGCGGCCGGCGATCTGATCGCCATCGACTCCCTCGACGCCCGGCCCACCTACGACGGTCTGCGCAACGCGGTCCAGGTCGGCATCCGTTACATCGAGGCGTGGCTCCGCGGCCTCGGCGCCGTCGCCATCTTCAACCTCATGGAGGACGCCGCGACCGCGGAGATCTCCCGCTCGCAGATCTGGCAGTGGATCAACGCGGGCGTCGTCTTCGAGAACGGCGAGCGCGCGACGCCCGAGCTGGCCCGCGAGGTCGCCGCCGAGGAACTCGCCGCGATCCGCGAGGAGACCGGTGAGGAGGCGTTCGCCGCCGGCCACTGGCAGCAGGCGCACGACCTGCTGCTGAAGGTCGCCCTCGACGAGACCTACGAGGACTTCCTCACCGTCCCGGCGTACGAGCAGCTCACGGGCTGAGGGCTGCCGCCCGGGCGGACGGGCGGACGGGCGGACCCGGCGGCTCTGCCGGGGCTCCGCCCCGGGCCCGGGCGGACACCCGGTCCGGACGGGCCCCTCACCTGACGGAACGTCGACCGGCACCCGCACGGCCGCCGGTCCAGGCGGGCCCCGGCGCCTTCCGGCCGCGGTGCCCGGTACCGCCGCGGTACCGGGCGCACGCCCCGTGGCCCTCCGGCGCCGCCGCGCCCGTAGCGCCTTGCGCCCGCTCCCGCCGCCCTGACAGGGTCGGGCCATGCACACCTTCCCCGCGCCCGACGGCACCGTTCTCGCCTTCCACGAATCCGGGGCCGGTGAGCCCCTGATCTGCCTTCCCGGCGGGCCGATGCGGGCGTCCGCGTACTTCGGCGACCTCGGCGGCCTCGCGGACGCGGGGCACCGGGTGGTGCGGCTGGACCTGCGCGGCACCGGCGCGTCCGGCGTGCCGGCGGACCCGTCGTCGTACCGGGTGGACCGCCTCGTCGACGACGTGGAGGCGCTGCGCGAGTACCTGGGGCTGGAGCGGATCCGGCTCCTCGGGCACTCCGCGGGGGCCGCGCTCGCGACGCTGTACACCGCCCGTCTGCCCGAGCGGGTGTCCGAACTGGTGCTGGTCACCCCGGCCGTCGGGACCACGGGCGGAGAGGTGACGCCGCAGGACCGGCTGGACGTCGCCCGGCTGCGCGACGGCGAGCCGTGGTTCCCCGAGGCCTACGCCGCGATGGAGACCATCGCCGCGGGCGAGGCGACGGCGGCGGACTGGGAGGCAGCCGCGCCTCTCTCGCACGGCCGGTGGGACGAGACGGCCCGCGAGCACCGGGCGGCCGGCGCCGCGCAGCGCAACCCGGAGGCGGCGGCCGGCCACGACGCGCCGGGCGCGTACGACCCCGCGGACGTCCGCGCGGCGCTGTCCGCCTTCCGCGGCCGGACCCTGGTCGTCGCGGCGGAGTACGACGTGGCCGCCCCGCCCGGCCCCGTCACCGCCGCGGCCCGTGCGTACCCCGGCGCCACCACGGTGGTGCTGCCCCGCGCCGGACACTTCCCCTGGCACGACTCCCCGGAGGAGTTCACCGCCGCCGTCACGTCCTTCCTGGCCGGCGCCTGAGACTGCCGCTCCGGGCTCCCACCCCACCGGCGGCGCCCGGCACAATGGCCCCATGATCGGCAGACGAGTCACCCATCGCACGGCGGACGGCGTCCGCGTGCCCGGCACCTGGCGCCCCGCGTTCATCCGCAACGGCGACTACTTCCTCACGGACCTGTTCATCTACGCCGACGGGCTGATCGACTGCTGGGGCCTGGTGACGCTGGAGGAGTTCGAGGAGAAGCTGCGCAGCGGCTGGGTCGCGACCGAACTCCCGGACGGGGCAGAGGCCTCGGCGCACGACCTGGCCTCCTGGCGCTTCACCGGACCGCGGACGTGGCTGACGCCCGAGCTGCTGCTCGCGGAGGTACGCGACACCATCGACCAGCTGAACCACCGGCCGGACTCCACCGGACGGTGCCTGGCCGCCGTCGACGCCTTCCTGGCCGACCGGACCGAGGAGAAGCGGTCCGCCGCCCGCGCCGCCTATCTCGCCATCCCGGAGACCCAGCGCCACTACGCCCTGGGCGACATGGACCGCAAGGACGGCCCCCTCCAGGTCCTGCTCGCCGGGGTCGGCGGCGAGACGGACCGCTGGCCCGGCGAGCCGGTGGACCAGGAGGAGTACGACGAGGCGGTCGCCTACTTCGAGGAACGCGACCGCCGGGCGGCGAAGGGCCCGCGGACACCCGCGGACGGCCCCGCCGAGGGCCACGCCCCGGCACTGCACCTCCCCATCAGCCACCCCCTGCGCCCGTCGCCGGCCCCGGGCAAGCAAGGGCTGCGCAACGACTACCCGGCCCCCGTCACCGTCGGCGGAGTCGTCCATCCCTCCGCGGACCAGGCGTACTGGGCGCAGACGGCGGCCGACCCGGCGGACCGGGCCGCGATCGCCGCCGCACCGTCGGCGAGCGCCGCGCGGCAGCTGGCCGCGGACGCCGTCCGCCGGGAGGACTGGGAACTGGTCCGCACGCACGTGATGACGGGCGTGCTGCGGGCCAAGTTCACCCAGCACCCGCACCTGGCCGACGTCCTCCTCGGCACCGCCGACGCGACACTCCTCTACGACGACGACTCGTTCTTCTGGGGTGCCAACGGGGGCCGTGGCCGGAACTGGACGGGCCGTCTGCTCGAACTGGTCCGCTCCGAACTCCACGCCCACCGGGCGGGTCTCGGCTGATCCGGGCGCTCCGGGCACGGCGGCCCCCGATGCCGCCGTGGGGCCCCTGCGCTCACCGAGCAGCTGCGGGAGCGGTCGGCCGAGCTGGAGAACCGTCAGAAGGCGCTCCAGTGCCGGGACCCCACCGTGCGCCCACCGGCCGCCTCAGGCGCCGGCCACCGCGCGCCGTCCCGCCGTCCCCTGTCCCCCCGTCTCCTGTCCGGCCTCGGCGGGCCGCGCCGCCGTGTCCGACAGGCGGGGGAACAGGGGTGCGGGGGGCGGCAGCACGCCGTCCACCGGCGTGCACTGCGCGGTGATGCGGGCGGCGGCGTCCGGGAGGAACGGCGTCAGCCGCTCGGCGAGCACGAGGCAGCTCGCCAGCAGGGCGCCCAGCACGTCGTCGAGCCGCTCGGCCGACGCACGGTCGCCGTCCTTCTCCGCTCGTGCGTGCACCCACGGCCGGGTGGCGTCGATGCAGCGGTTGGCCTCCTCGACGACGGTCCACACGGCGGCGGCCGCCTGCCGGAAGTCGTAGTCCTCCAGGGCCGATCCGACCCGTCCGGCGCTCTCCTCCACGGCACGGGCGAGCCATTCCGAGACGGCGGCGATTCCGCCGACCCGCGCGACGCCGACGACCCGCGCGACGCCGGGGACGTCTCCGCCGCGCACGGCCGGGGGCCTGCCCGCCCGGTAGCGGTGGACCATGGTCACGATCCGGTTGACCAGGTTGCCGACGCCGCCCGCGAGATCGGTGTCGTGCCGCTGCACCAGGCGTTCGGCCGTGAAGTCCGCGTCCCCGACGCGCGGTACGTCACGCAGCAGCCACCAGCGCACCGCGTCGGTCCCGTACCGCGCGACGAGATCCGCCGGATCCACGACCGTGCCGGCCGACTTGCTGATCTTGCGTCCCTCCACGGTGAGGTAGTCGTGGACGAGGACGTCGGTGGGCAGCGGCAGCCCCGCCGACAGCAGCATCGCCGGCCAGTACACGGCGTGGAAGCGGATGACGCCCTTGCCCACCAGGTGGATCCGCCGTCCGCTCCCCGCCCACCAGCGGTCGAAGTCCTCGCCCCCGGTGCCGTATCCGAGGCTGGTGACGTAGTTGCCGAGGGCGTCCCACCACACGTAGACGACCTGGTCGTCGTCGCCGGGCACGGGGATGCCCCAGCCGCGGGCGCGGGTGCGGGAGCGGGAGACGGAGAAGTCGTGGAGTCCGCCGTCGATCAGGCCGAGCACCTCGTTGCGGCGGGAGGCGGGCTCGATGCGCAGGGTGCCGTCCCCGATGAGGCGGCGCAGGGTGTCGGCGTGGCGGGAGAGGCGGAAGAACCAGTTCTCCTCGGCGACGGGGCGCGGTGGTGTGCCGTGTTCGGGACAGTTTCCGCCGTCGAGGTCCTCGGGCGTCCAGAACTGCTCGCAGCCGACGCAGTAGAGGCCCTCGTAGTGCTTGCGGTAGAGGTCGCCCGCCTCCGCGACCCGCTGCCACAGCCGCTCCACTCCGACGCGGTGGCGCGGGTCGCTGCTGGTGCGGATGAAGTCGTCGAAGGAGAGGGACAGCGGGTCGCGGAGCCTCTCGAAGGCGACCGCGTTCCGGTCGACGAACTCCTGCACACCGACGCCGGCCGCCTCGGCGGCGATGACGTTCTTCAGGGAGTTGTCGTCGGTGCCGGTGAGCAGCCGGACGTCGTCGCCCGCCTGCCTGCGGTGGCGTGCCAGGACGTCCGCCTGCACCAGTTCGAGGGCGAAGCCGAGGTGCGGGCGGGCGTTGACGTACGGGATGGTCGTGGTGATGTAGGTGCGTGGCGCGTCGGTCATGGGGAGTTCCTTCTCCGTCGACCGGGACGGGCTCCGAGCGCGCACGGCGGCGAGGCCCCTTCCCGGGGCCTCGGTACGTCACACGTCCGTGTCAGCAGCCCCTGTGGCGGGGCATCATCCGGAACGTGTGCGTGGTCATGGGCCGACGGTAGCGGCGGAACGCGGGCGGGGGCCACGGGTTTTCGGCCGAGGCCACCGGACTCCGCCCAGAACAGGCACGCGGTAGGCGGCATTTCGCCCGGACGCGGCGCGCGGGGGGCGGCCCTCCCGAAAGCCGCCACACATCCGACACCCGTCGTTCACACCCAGATTCACATGCACATGTCACCCTCCGACTACCGGCTCATTCAACCCGCGTAGACCGGAGGTCCCCCCATGCCTGCGCCCCACGCCCGACGCTGGAGATCCCCCGCACTCGGCGGTCTGGCGGCCTTCACCGCCGTGGCCGCGCTGACCCTGCCGGCGGCGGCCGCCACCCCGGCGCCCTCGACCGGTTCCGCCGCCGGCGCCACCGCCGCCACGGCGTACGACGACACCTACTACGCCGACGCCCTCGGCACGTCCGGCGCGGCGCTGAAGGACGCGCTCCACACGATCATCAGCGACCAGACCAAGCTGTCCTACTCGGCCGTCTGGAACGCCCTCAAGGCCACCGACCAGGACCCGAACAACAGCGCCAACGTGAGACTGCTCTACTCCGGCGGCTCCCGCAGCAAGTCCCTCAACGGCGGCGACGCCGGCGACTGGAACCGGGAGCACGTCTGGGCCAAGTCGCACGGCGACTTCGGCACGGCCACCGGACCGGGCACCGACATCCACCATCTGCGCCCGACCGACGTCCAGGTCAACAGCATCCGCGGCAACAAGGACTTCGACACCGGCGGCAGCACCGTCTCCGGCGGCGGTGGCAGCCTCACCGACTCGGACTCCTTCGAGCCCCGCAACGCGGACAAGGGCGACGTGGCCCGCATGATCTTCTACATGGCGGTCCGGTACGAGGGCGGTGACGGCTGGGCGGACCTGGAGGTCAACGGGAACGTGAACAACGGCAGCGCCCCGTACATGGGCAGGCTGAGCGTCCTCAAGCAGTGGAACCTCCAGGACCCGCCCGACGCGTTCGAGCAGCGCCGCAACGAGGTCATATACGCCTCCTACCAGGGCAACCGGAACCCGTTCATCGACCACCCGGAGTGGGTCGAGTCGATCTGGTAGCGCGCCCGCGGCCCCGCTGACGCCGAGGGGTGCGCGCCCCCACGGGGACCGAGGCGGAATGCACGCCACCGCCCAGGTCTCCCACGGGGGAGGGAACGTGCGGTACCTGCGGTCGCACCGGTTCGGGGCCGCGCACCCGGACGCGGTGGTGGCGGCCTCCTGGCCGCCACCACCGCGTCCGGGCCGACGGCACCCCGCCCCCCGCGGCCGGGCCGCCCCCCGCACGGTCCGGCCGCGACGCCCCCGTTCCCTCCGTCCGGCGGCCCGGGTCACCGGCCCGGGGCCCCGCACCTCACCCGGGCGCTCCCGTGGGCTTGCGGAACAGGTCGATCATCACCGAGTACTCGTCGCCGCCGTGGCCCGCCGCGACGGCCCGCCGGGCCAGATCTCGTACGAACCGCGGCAGTTCGGTGCCGACCCCGAGCGCCTCGCTCTCGTGCACGAGGTGGTCCATGGTCGCGAGATGGGTCTCGAGCGTGGCGTCGGGGGACGTGTGGTCGTCCGCGTCGACCCGCCGGGCGTAGTCGGACAGCCAGCCGGACACGGTCCCGAGCCCGTGCCGCGCGACCGGGGCGAACGCCTCGGCCCGCACGCCCGCGGCGCCGAGGAGCGCGGCCCCGTGGAGGAAGCCGTTCAGGATGCTCCACATCAGGCCGAGCACGCTCATCTCGTAGAGGGCGGCGAGGCCGTGGTCGTCGCCGATGTGGGCCGTCCCCCCGCCGAGGAGGCGCAGGGTGTCCCCGTGCCGGGCCCATGCCGAGGCGTCGCCGCTGAGGAGGACGGTGGCGTCGTCGGCGCCGATACCGGCCGGGGTGGCCATGATCGCGCCGTCGAGGTACGTGCCGCCGTGTCCGGCCACCCGGGCGGCCGTCTCGCGGGCCGTCGCGGACGTCCCCGAGGTGAGATTGACGAGCACCCGCCCGTCGAGCAGCGGCCCCAGCGGGTCGAGGACCTCGCGGACCGCGTCGTAGTCGGTGAGGCAGACGACCACGAGTCCGCCGTCCCCCGCTTCCTCCACCGCCTCGCGGGCGGAGCCGGCCCGCCGCGCGCCCCTGGCGACGAGGTCGTCGGCCTTGGACGCGGTGCGGTTCCACACGGTCACGGCCAGGCCGTCGTGCAGGAACGCCCCGGCCAGGGCCTGCCCCATCAGACCGAGGCCGATGACCGTGACCCGGGTGGGGCGTGGTGACTGATGCTGTGTCATGAGTGTGCTGCTCCCTGCCTGTTCGGCTTCCGTGGCAGAATCCTCGACATTCACACCGGTATGAAGGTCAAGGGGGAACGGCGATGCTGATCGGGGACTTGAGCCGGCGCACCGGGGTACGCACCCACCAACTGCGCTACTACGAGGCACAGGGGCTCCTCCAGCCCCTGCGGCGGGCCAGCGGCTACCGGGAGTACACGGAGGACGCGGTCCTGACCGTGCGCCAGATCAGGAAGCTGCTCGAAGCGGGGCTGTCCACGGAGGACATCGCGTACATGCTGCCCTGCGTCACGGGCCCGGGCCCGGACATCACCCCCTGCGACGAGCTCATCGACACCCTGCGCGCCCGGCTCACCGGCCTCGACGAGCAGATCGACACCCTCGCACGTTCGCGCACGGCCCTGCGCCACTACATCGAGACGACGGAACGCCGCGCGCGGGAGACCGCCCCGACCGGCGTCTGATCCCGGCCCGCAGGGCTCACGCGCCGCCGCGGCTCCGGTGGCGCCGGTGCTCGCGCAGTTCACCCGCCACCGTGCGGCCGAAGGCGACGGCGCCCCACACCAGGAGCGTGTTCACCACGGCCCCGAGCACGAACGGCAGCATCCGGCCGAGGAGTCCCGGCTCCGCGTCGGAGGTGGACGGCGCGACGTCGAGGAGTCCGGCGAGGCACCAGGCGGCGATCCCCACCACGACGGACCCCGGGAACGTGGCCAGGTGCAGGACGGCGGTGCCCGGGTCCGGGTGGTCCATCGCCCCGACCACCAGCGCACCGGCCCCGGCCGCGGCCACGTAGCCGAGCGCCGTCGCACGCGTGCGGCGGCCGACGCGGCAGGGGGCGGGGATGCGGGCCATGGTGTCTCCGATACCGGTGCGCCGCGCGGTGTCCGCGCGAGCGGGGAGGGGGACGCGGGACGATCGCGTCCTTGACGGCGTTCTCGAACGCGACTCATGAACGCGGTTCAGGAAGGCCTTCCGTGAACGACGTTCTTGAACGCGTTCAAAGCATACGGGACGCCGGGGAAGCGCCTCGCCCCCGGCACCGGCCGCAGGGCCCCGCTATGATCCACGGCGACATCGCGTGTCGGTCACCGGCCGGGTGAGGCATGGAGGTGTCAGGAGATGCCCTCGGAGGCATTCCTTGTCAGTCGATCTGAACCACACCATCGTCCACGCCCGGGACAACCGGGAATCCGCGGAGTTCCTCACCCGCCTGCTCGGCCTGGAGATCACCGGCGAATGGGGCCCGTTCATCGCCGTCGCCCTCGGCAACGGCGTCACCCTGGACTTCGCCACCGTCCCCGCGGACGGCATCACCCCGCAGCACTACGCCTTCCTCGTCTCCGAGGAGGAGTTCACCGCGGCGTACGCGCAGATCGTGGAGCGCGGCATCGAGCACTACGCCGACCCCCGGCGCGAGCTGCCCGGCACCGTCAACCACAACGACGGCGGCCGCGGCGTGTACTTCATGGACCCGTCGGGCCACGCGATGGAACTCATCACCGTGCCGTACGGCGGCTGGGACGCGTAGCGCCGACCCCCTCGGGCCGCACCCCGGAACGGGGGTGCGGCCCCCGGTGGCGTTCATCCGCCTCCTGCGCCCCTGTGTCTTCCCCGGCCCCCCGTCACCTGCTGCCGGAAGAGCTGACGGACGACGCGGTCTCCTGGCCCCCCGGTCCGGCCGCGTACGCCAGCGGAGGGGCGATGGCCTGCGCGTCCGCTCCTTCACCGACCCACAGCGCGATGAACAGCGCGGCGGTCGCCTCCAGAAGTCCCGCCCGCTCGAGACCGCCGCCTGCCACGGGTTCACAACCCACGTCCCGCACCAGCTCGTGCACACGCGCCAGGGCCGTCTCGTCGTCCCCGCAGACGGGTACGGCGAGGGGTCGTCCGCCGAAGACGGGCGGCCGCATGCGCCACACGTCCTCGTGGCAGAGGTTGAACGCCTTGACGACGTGCGCTCCCGGTGCCGCCGCGGCCAGTTGCCGCGCGGCCGAGGGGCCTCCTTCCGTCAGCAGCCGGAAGCCAGGGCCGACCGGGTTGGAGCAGTCGATCAGCACCGTGCCCTCCAGGGGCACGCGCAGTTCCCGCGCCACGTCCGCTCCCACCCCGAAGGGCAGCGCGGCCAGCACCGCCTCCTGACCGGACCCGGCCGCCTCGCGCAGGCCGGCAGCCCTCGCGCCGCCTCCGATACGCGCCGCGAGCCGCTCCGCCTTGCGGGGGTCCCGCCCCCCGATGGTCACGTCGTGCCCGGCCCGCACCCAGTGGGTGGCGAGCGCGTCGGCCATGTTGCCCGTTCCCAGTACGCCGATTCTCATCACGGGGTCCCTCTCTCCATGCCTGACATGCCGTTCACACCGACGCTAGAGAGCGGTTGGGGCACCATGTGGTACGTGACGACCAACGCCTTCCTCGCCGACTGCCGCGCCCGCCTCGGCTTCGACCTGCTCTCCAACACCTGGAACGCCGTGGTGCTCTGGGCACTGCGCGACGGCCCCCTGCGCCCGGTCGACCTGCGGGAGCAGATCGGCGGCATCAGTTCCAAGGTCCTCAACGAGACGCTGCGCCGGCTGCAGTTCAACGGACTCGTCGCCCGGCAGGCACACCCCGACGCACCAACGCGGGTCGAGTACCGGCTCACCGCCCTCGGGCAGACCTTGCTCGCCCCCATCGACGCCATCGGCGCATGGGCCTTCGAGCACGGCGACGAGGTGATGTCCGCCCAGGAAGCGGCCTGCGCTCCCACCCCGCGGCCCGCTCCCGCCGCACGCTGAGGGCCGCCCCGGACGGCATCCGCCCTGCACGGCCTCGTCGCGGAGGCCGCACCCCGCGGCGAACACGATGTCCGACATCCGCCGGCACGCCCGCGGCCGGCCGACCGCACACCGCCGCCGACTCGCTCCCCGAGGCGTCCTCGGGCCTGGGCGCCCTGCTCGGCCGGCCCGGCGCGCTCACCGGGCGCCGAGTCACTCCGCCGGAAGCGGGCCGGCGGGCCGGACGTCCTGGAGGCGGCGGAAGGGGCGGTCCGCCTCGAGGGTGAAGCCGACGTCGAGGAGGGTGCGTTCGTGGCCGGGGCGGGCGGAGAACATCACACCGATGGGGAGGCCGTCCGGAGTCGCGGAGGCGGCGGGCAGCGAGAGGGACGGCGTGCCGACGACGTTGTTCACCGGGGTGAAGGCGACGTAGGCGAGGATCCGTTCGATCAGGGTCTCGTACGGGACGGTCGGGCTGAGGTGGCCGAGCGGGGGCGTGGTGTGGGCGAGCACCGGGGACAGGACGAGGTCGACGCCGCGGAAGGCGGCCGCGTACGCCTCGCGGGTGCGCCTCAGCCGGCGCACCACCCCCGGGGTGGTCCGCCACTTCGTGGTGTACGTCCGGCGCAGTCCGCGGCTGAGGCCGTCCATCCGGTGCCGGTCGAAGTCGGAACCGAGCGTGCGGCCCGTGACCCCCAGCAGGAACGACAGCAGGCCCCAGTAGGTGAGGAAGTCCTCGGTGAAACGGGGGTCGATCGCCAATTCGACCGGCTGCACGGTGTGCCCGAGCCGCTCCAGCGCGTCCGCGGTCCCGGTGACGGCCGCACGGGTCGGACCGTCGGTGGCGACGCCGTTCGGCGAGTCCAGCAGGAGCCCGATCCGCAGCGGGCGCCCCGAGGGCCCTTCGGCCGGGGGTCCCACGGGCGGCAGCCCGGGGTTGCGCCAGTGGGCCTCGGCGGCCGCGAGGAAGGCGGCGCTGTCGCGCACGGTGCGGCTGACGATCCCGTCGGAGACGATGTCGAGCGGCAGCTGGCGGCCCTGGGCGTTCGGCACGACCCGCCCCCGGGTGGGCTTCAGACCGACGAGTCCGCAGCAGGCGGCGGGGATGCGGATCGAGCCGCCGCCGTCGTTGGCGTGCGCGAGCGGCACGGCTCCGGCGGCGACGAGGGCCGCGCTGCCGCCCGACGAACCGCCCGCCGAGTGGCCCGTGTGCCACGGGTTGCGCACGGGCTCGGCGCCGTCGTACTCCGTGGTCGGGCTGAAGCCGAACTCGGGCAGCCGGGTCTTGCCCAGCACCGTCACGCCGGTGCTCAGGAACTGCCGGGTGAACGGGGCGTGGCGGCGCGCGGTGCGCGGGGTGAAGGCGGCGCTGCCGTGCCCGGTGGGGAGTCCGGCGTAGTCGGTGTTGTCCTTGACGAGGGTCGGCACCCCGGCGAAGGCGCCACCGGGGGCGGACGTGGGGGCCGGGGCCTCGATGTGCGTCTGGACGGCGTGGAGCAGCGCGTCCGCCTCCCTGACCCGCGCCGCCGCGTCCCGGGCCGCCTCGGCGGCGGAGATCTCGCGCCGCCGGATGGCCCCGGCGAGTCCGACGGCGTCGTGCTCGCCGAGCGCATCGTCCCGGAAGACGTGCACCGTGGTCTGTTCCTCGAAAGTCGTCACCGCTGACTCCGCCCGGGCCGCATGGATGCTTCCCCGCCATCATTGCTTACCGGCGAGTAACACGCGAGGGTTTCCCGGCGCCCCGTCCCCCGCGCGTCGCCGGGGGCGGCAGGACGGCGCGGCACGTGCTCGGCGCAGGGCGGCCGCCGGCAGGCCGGTCCCGAGTGCGGCGAGACGGGGCAGGTCGAGCGTGTACCGGACAGGGCGGCCGCGCGCCGGGCGCCGAACCGGCCCGCCCGGCGGCACGGCCGCTGCGGCGGGAGACCTCCGGCGGCGAGAGCTTCCGGGCGTGGGCCGGCTCGCCGGTGGTGTGCGGACCGCGAGCCGGGGTGCGCGGCGGACGGAGCCCTGCCGGGAGCGCAAGGGCCTCCGGCAACCGGCTCGCGGAGGGCGGCGGGCGGCGTCCCGGGCCCGCGCACCCATCCTCGGCGGGAGCGGGCGCGGCGCTCAGGCGGTGGTGGCCAGGGCGTGGTCGATGCGGCGGCGGAGATGTCTGTCGGTGATCCGGCGGCGCAGGTCGTCCAGTTCGCGGCGGGCGTCGTCGCCTCCGATGCGGGACAGGGCGGTGACGGCGGCCTCGGCGACACCGGCCGGGCGGCGGGTGAGGGCGGGCAGGCCCAGACGGACCGTCCGGACCAGCCCGGCGAGGGTGTCGCAGGTCTCGTCGGAGGGCGGGAGCAGTGACAGGAACCAGGCCTGGGCGCGCAGCGCCTGGGCGTTGTACGGGTCGCATTCGTGGCGGCCGTACCCGCCCGCCAGCGGCATGCTCCGCTCCCGGCCCACCAGTTCGAACCATCGCGGGACGTACCGGCGGACCTGCTCGGGGCCCGCGGCCACGAGGAGATCCTGTGCGGTGCGCAGCCAGGCCGCGGACGGGCCCGCGGCGGAGGCGGCGGCGCGATGGGCGAGCAGCCGCTCCAGGGGCCGGCCGGCACGCGCGGCGTCCTCGAGCGCCTGATCGGCCCATGGCTCGCCCGGGTTGAGCACCGGGCCGGGGAAGCGGGCGAGCATCTCGCGCAGGGCGGGCTCGCCGGGCTGGTCGAGGGCGGTGCGCCGGAAGGCCGCGAGCACCGCGGGGCCGGGGATCCGCCCCGCCGCGATCTCCGCGTCGGCGAGCTCCCACTCACGGTGCCCTTGGAGGGCGTATTCCCCCGCGATCCAGGCCAGTCGCGCCCGGCGGGCATCGGCGAGGAGGTCCGGGTCGAGCCCTCTGGCGACGCCGGAGGCCACGACGAGCAGTTCGGCGCGGAAGTAGGAGACGTCCCGCAGGGCGATGTCGCCTTCCCGTTCGGGCTCCGGGTCGGCGTACCAGCGCGCCCAGATGCGGGCCAGCTCCATCCGGTCACCGTCGGGCAGCCGGCGCAGCCAGTCCATGGCGTCCGGGCCCGGGCCGGTCAGGGATCCGTTGCGGCAGGCGGCGTCCATCACGGCCCGGGCCACCCCGCCCAGGTCGCCGCGCTCCGCGCACGCCCGCCGGCGCTCGGCCTGGGCGAGGAGGACACCGGCATCCGTCTGCCATCCGCTCATGACGGCGAGCGTAGGGGCCGCCACTGACATCGATGCCGATACCCAGGTCCCGGCCCGGGCTTCGGGGCCCCGGGGCCGAAGGCACGGGGGCCGGGGCCGACCGGCCCGGGCCCGGACGCCATGGACTGGCTGCGCCGGCTGCCCGACGGTGACCGGATGGAGCTGGCCCGCATCTGGGCGCGCTGGTACGCCGGGACATCTCTTCCCCTTCGGTCGGTCGCGGGTGGCGGGGGTGCGGGTGCGCGACGGCGCTCACCCGCCGGGGACGCGGCCGCCCTCCGGTCCGGGCAGGGCGTCCGCGGTCGGCTCGGGCTCGGGGTCGGAACGGAAGTTCAGCACCGTGCGGTTGAGCTCGCCGGTGCGCGGGTTGCGCCCGCTCACCTCGATCTCGGTCCCGCCGAAGCGAAAGGCGACCTCGACCGCGCGTTCCTCGCTCGGCTGCCCCAGCGACTCGGAGATGTCGACGACGACCTCGCCGATCCGCCGCGCACCGGGGCTGTTCACGGTCTTCATCCGGGGGTCCGGCGAGGAGTGGACGGCCACCCGCAGACGGGTGTCCGAGGCGTCGACGGGCAGCAGGTTCATCCGCCACTCCTCCCCCACCCTCACCACGTCGCCGGCCCGTACGAACACCTTCAGATGGCCCAGGCGGAAACCCCGGCCCTCGGCGTCCTTCTGCTTGGGCAGACCGGCCACCTCGCCGCGCTCGAACAGCTTCCGGGGCAGCGCGATGGCGGCGCCGTAGGAGGAGCGGGCCCGGCGCGAATGCACGATCTCCGGCCGGCACGCGTAGTGCACGGCCCCCGCGAGGACGGCGCGGGCGGGGCTCGGCGGGATGACGATCCGCACCCGCGCGCCGAACTCCTGGGTGACGTCCTCGGTCAGCCGCGACCTGACGTACAGCGACTGCGCGAATCCGCCCACCACCACGACCCGCAGGACCTCGTCGGGGCCGCAGGCGGCCAGCAGTTCACGGGTGCGGGTCACGACCTGGCGGACCAGTGGGTCGACGGTGCCCTCGAAGAGCGTGCGCATCACGTCCGCGGTGAGCACGATCTCGTCGTCGACGCCGTTCTGGCTGGACGCCAGCCGCTCCAGACCGCCGTGCCGCACGATCGTGTTGCCGGCGGCGAACGACAGCGGGATGCGGGTGGGTTCGTCGGAGTCGACGCGGAAGGCGGCCTTGGCGCTCTCGAACCCGTCCAGCAGCGACAGCAGTTCGTGTTCGCGCTCCTGGAGCGCGCGGTACGCCGCGGGGCCGATCCGCTGCGCCATCTCCCGCTCGAAACGCCGGTTGATGTAGTCGGACCCCTGCTTGCCGCCGACCGGCGTGCACAGTTCCTCCAGGGTGCCGTCGCCGCGGTCGCGGTACCCGGCGATGTCGACCGTGCCGCCGCCGCAGTCGACGACCAGGGTGGGCGCGGTGTCCGCGCCGCCGATGCCGGCGCCGCGGTCGACCGCGCAGTACACGGCGGCGGCCTCCGGCTCGGTCACCAGGATCAGCCGCTCCCGCCCGGTGGGGAATCCGGCCTCCTCGGCGGCCTGGCGCATCAGGTTGCGCTCGGCGTCGTCCCAGATCGCGGGGACCGTCAGGCACCACCGGACGTCGTCGGGGTGGAAGCCTCCGCCGGTGATGGACAGCAGCGCCCGGTTGCGCAGCTCGCGCAGATAGGCGGCGACGAGCTCCTTCGCCTCCCCCGGTGTGCCGCCCTCCCCGGCGTCCGGCTTCAGCCAGGTCTTGAACCCGGTCGCGAACCGGCCCTCGGCCCGGTTCGCGCGGGCGCGGCGGGCCGCGTATCCCCATTCGAGGACCCGGCCGTCGTCGTCGAGGAGCAGCGCGGACAGGTTCTTGGGGTAGCTGACCGGCTGGTCCTTCCACTGGTCGAAGAAGTCGATCCGCCGGTCCGCCGGATCCTCGCCGTCGTTCACCGCGCACCAGGCGAAGCCCGATCCGTGGGTACCGAAGTCGATCGCGGCCGCCACCCGTGACACCATGCCGCACGCCCCCGTCCTCGCCCGTCGGGCACTTCGTCACGCAACCCGTGACACACTCCGTCACACACTCGGTGACGCGCTCCGTCACCATCTGTCATCCAAGCGCCTGCCGGGCGCCGGGACCAGCGCCTTGGACAAGTGCGGCAGACCAATTCCCGTACGCGGGAGCGGCCCGACGTTCCGCGGGGGCGGGGCCGGACCGCCTCACGGGACTTTGGCGGCTTTCTTATGGCTTCTTGAAGAAGACCCCGTGAGCACCCGCCGGGGCGGCGGCCGGGCTTACGCTCGGGGCAACCCCCCACGGATCCCGGCGGGCGCCGAGGCGCCTGCCGGGATTGTGCGTGACCGACGACCACCGAGGTGCCGTACGTATGAGTTCCCACCGGGCCGGCAGACGGTCCCGTTCCCGCTCGCACGCCCGCCCCAAGGGCGGACGAGCCCGTAACGCCGTGCTGACGCTGGGCGCGTTCACGGTCGCGGCGGGCGTCGGCGCCACCGTGGTGACGGACGGCGAGGGGGACGGGGCGGCCGGAAGCGTCGCCGCGGACGCCCCCGACGTCACGACCGCGGCCGGTCCGCAGGGCGGCGCCCTGCCGCAGCCGACGGCCACGCCGACGGCGAGCGCGAGCCCGTCCCGGTCGCCGCTTCCCAGCGCGACGCTCTCCCCGCAGCCGGACCGCTCCGCCTCGGAGGCGGCGCGCGCGGAGGCGGCACGGGCGGCCGAGGCGAAGGCCGCGGCCAAGAAGAGGGCCTCGGCGAGCCCCACCCGCGCTCCGGCCTCCGCCGGCTCCGGCGGCGGGTCCCAGGGCGACGGGGCGACGTCCGGCTCCGGTGCGGGCTCCGGGGGCGGTTCGGACCCGGCGTCGAACGGCGCCGAGGCGCAGGTGCTGGCGCTGGTGAACAAGGAGCGCGCGGCGGCGGGCTGCGGCCCGGTGACGTCGAACCCCCGGCTCACGCAGGCGGCCGACGACTACAGCGACGTGATGGCCGCCTCGGGCGTGATGTCCCACACCGGGCCCGACGGTTCGACGATGACGAGCCGCGTCGAGGCCGCCGGGTACGCGTGGTCCACGCTGGGCGAGAACATAGCCCGGGGGCAGGCGGACGCCGAGGCGGTCATGGACGCCTGGATGAACAGCCCCGGCCACCGCGCCAACATCCTCAACTGCTCCTTCGACGAGCTGGGCGTCGGCGTGCACATGGGCGACGGCGGCCCGTGGTGGACCCAGAACTTCGGCGCCGGGCGCTGACCTCCCCGGCCCCGAGGGGGGAGGTGTCCGGCCCCGACCGGCCGGACACCTCACGACCCCCGGCCCCGCACGACGCACGGAGACCGGTCGGCGCACGGGCGCGGTACACACCGGAGACCGGTCGGCGCACGGGCGCGGTACGCCGGTGCGGGCGGGCACCGTCACTGCGGCCGTGACATCGTGGTGTCATGACCATCGAGGTACGCCCGGCATCGGTCTTCGAGGACGTCCGTGCGGTGCTCGGCCCCAAGTCGCCCACGGCCAACGTCTGCTGGTGCCTGAGCTACCGGATCCCGTCCCGTCTCAACAACGAGCTCCGCGGGCCCGCGCGCGGCGAGTACGTCGCGGACCTGTGCCGTGCGGACCCCCCGCCCGGGGTCCTCGCCTACGACGGCGACGTGCCGGTCGGCTGGGCGGCGGTGGCGCCCCGCTCCACGACCTCGTTCGCGCGCAACCGGAAGATCCCCCACGTCGACGACCTGCCGGTCTGGTCCCTGTGGTGCGTCCGGGTGCGGCCGGGACACCGGAAGTCCGGCATCTCGCACCACCTCATCGCCGGCGCGGTCGAGTTCGCCCGTGCCCAGGGCGCCCCGGTGGTCGAGGCGTATCCCCTCGACAACGGTGACGCCCGGGTGGACCTGACGATGGCCTACGCCGGGCTCCGCGCGAACTTCGAGCGCGCGGGCTTCACCCATGCCGCCGACACCACCTCGGTGCTGGCCGGCCACCCGCGGGTCCTGATGCGGCTCGATCTCCGCTGAAGGAGCGCGGGACGCCCCGCGGCGGGACGAGCGCGCGGGCAGCGTGCGCCGGGCGCGGCGCCGCGCCCGGCGGGCCACGGGGGGCGTCAGCGGATGAAGCGGGGCAGCCACCTCGCCTGGTAGCCGGGGTGGCCCGCGTAGTCGGCGGCCAGCTGGCGGACGGCGAAGCCGAGGCCGACGGCACGGCCTGATTCGAAGTCGTCGGCGGGCCGGTCGGTGTCCCGGTGGGCGATCTCCCGGTACTCGTCCAGCAGGACGCGGCTCGTCTCGATCCGGGCCAGCACGCGGGCGGGATCGTGCAGGGCGATGTGCCGGTCGAAGCCGGCGCCCCGCACCGTGAACGCCACTCCGGAGGTCCGGTCGCAGACCTCGCCGGGCCGGTCCGCCGGACATCTCCAGCTCTGCCCGCCGGCCTCGCGTGCGATCTGTTCCTCCTCGGCGAGCCGCGCCTCGATGAAGGACACCATGTCTGCGTTGGCGGCCATGCGAGTTCGCACCCCTTCCCTGACGTGCTCGTCGGACTGCGGGACATTCTGGAGGACCGGACCCCCTGTGATCCACCCGGGTCAGGCGTCGGCGAGGGCGAAGGAGACCTGGACGCGGGCCCCGCCGAGCGGGGAGCGGGTGATCCGCAGGTCGCCGTCGCACGTGCGGGCGGCGCGGGCGACGATGTCCAGGCCGAGGCCGGTGCCCCCGGCGCTGACGCCCCGGGTGAGCGCCGCCTCGGGGTCGTCGACGCCCGGCCCCGCGTCGTCGACGGTCAGCACGGCGTGCCCGCCGGTGCGCTCCACCCGTACGGTGAACGCGGTGCCCTGCGGTGTGTGCCGGAAAACGTTGCCGATGAGGGCGTCGACGACGGCGGCCAGGTCGTCGTCGACGAAGCGCACCGGCGTGGGGCGCGGGGTGAACGACCGCTCGCAGACCCGGTCCTGCTGGGCCGCGAGCACCGTCCAGAAGTCCAGCCGCAGGGCGACCACCTCGGTCAGCTCGGCGGTCCGTGCCGCCGCCGCGCCGCCCGGCGGATGCGCCGCGAGCGGGGTGCGGGCGGCGGCGATGATCGAGTCCAGTTCGCTCTCCAGCTGGGCGACGGCGGCGCTGATGCGCCGGGCGCCGGGCGTGCCGCTCATCAGGTCCGCCTCCAGGTAGAGCGCGGTGAGCGGGGTGCGCAGCCGGTGCGAGAGGTCGGCGACCATCTCCCGCTCGACGGCCAGCAGTTCGGCCACCCGGTCCGCCATCGTGTTGAACGCGAGGCCCGCCTCCTGGAGCTCCGGCGGCCCGTCCGGCTCCACCCGCACGTCGAGGTCGCCCGAGCCGAGCGCCAGGGAGGCGCTCTTGAGTCCGCGCGAGGAGCGCACCACCCGGGCGCCGAGCCGGTCGGCGACGAGGACCGATCCGGCGACCAGGCCCAGCGCGAGCAGCGACATGACGCCCCAGGACTCCCAGACGCCCCGGGTGAGGTCCGCACCCGGCACGTACGCCTCGACGACGGCGACCCGGTCCTTCGGGAGCACGACCGGCTGGAGGTGGACCCAGCCCTCCGGGGTGTTCGCGGAGAGGGTCTCGCGCCGGCGGACCGCGCGGTCCAGGGCCTTCGCCGGCGCGTGGGAGGTGCCGACGAAGGAGCCGTCGGGCAGGCGCACGGCGAGGCGGTCGCGCGCGCCGATCTCGGTGACGGCCTGCTGGACGTCGGCGCGGTCCGTGGTCAGGGCCAGCACGGGCGACAGGGCCCCCGCGCGCTGTTCGGCGGCCGTGGTGACGCGGTCGCGGGCCTGCTCGCGCACGAGGAGGGCGAGCGGGATCAGGAAGGAGAGCGCCACCATCGACGTCACGGCCAGGGCGATGCCCGCGAGTGCCCGCCTCATGGCGTGGTGACCAGTTTGATGCCGATACCGCGCACGGTGTGGAGATAGCGCGGGTCGGAGGGTTTCTCGCCCAGTTTGCGGCGCAGCGCGGAGAGATGGACGTCGACGGTCTGGTCCTCCACATAGGGCTGCTGCCACACGTCGGCGAGGATCCGCTTGCGGGACATGACCTGGTCCGCGTGGGCGGCGAGGTACGCGAGGAGGTCGAACTCCCGGCGGGTGAGGGAGAGTTCGCGTTCGCCCAGGTGGGCGGTGCGGGCCAGCGGATCGATCCTGAGCTCGCCGACCCGGACGACCTGCCGGCGGTCGCGGTCCGCCCCTGCGGGCACGGAGCGGCGCAGCACCGCGGCGATCCGGGCGGCGAGCTGGCCGCCGGAGAAGGGCTTGACCATGTAGTCGTCGGCGCCCGCGTTCAGCAGCCGGATGATCTCGGTGTCCTCGTCCCGGGCGGTGGCGACCAGCACGGGGACGCGGGATATGCCCCGGATCATCCGGAGCACGTCGAGACCGTCCAGGTCGGGCAGGCCGAGGTCGAGGACGACGATGTCCGGCGGGTCCTGGGTGACCTCGCGCAGCGCCTCGAAGCCCTGGTGGACGGTCCTGACCGCGTACCCCTGCCCGGTCAGCACCCCGATCAGGGCGGCGCGGATGACGGGGTCGTCCTCGACGACAAGTACGGAGGCCATGAGCAGGCACGTTAGCCGGTCGGTCACTATGGTGTCGTGTCCCGCCTCCCGCGCTACCTGCTCATCTGGCTGTCGTGCACGGCGGCCAGTGTCACGGCCGTCATGCTGACCGTCCACTTCGTGGTGGGTTCGACCAGACCGACCGCCCCGGTCGCCCGGTCCGCGCCCGACGGCTTCGCCGCGTCCCCCGCGGCCTCGGTGTCCCCCTCCCCCTCGCCGTCGCCCGAGCCGAGCCCCTCGCCCTCGCACCGGCCCGGCCCGGCGCCCACCCGGACCACGGCGGAGCCCCGGACGGCGAGCCCCTCCCCCGCGGCCCGCACGACCACGCCCGCGCCGCCGCCCGTGACGCAGGGGGCCGGTCCCGAGGGGACGGAAGCGGGCTGCGCCGAGGGCGGCTCCGGGGTGCACACCATCTCCTCCCAGGGCGGCAAGGCGACGGTGCGCTTCGGCAGCGGCGGGGTGTGCCTGATCTCGGCCGTCCCCAGCCAGGGCTTCACCGCCAGTACGCGGCAGAGCGCACCGCAGACGCTGACGGTCACCTTCGCCGCCGACCGCCACCGCTCGGAGATCACCGCGTCGACCGAGCCGTCGGACCGGGCCAGCGTGCGCGAGACGTCGTTCTGACCCGCCGGGCCGCGCCCGCGCGGGCGGCGGGCGGCCGTCGCCGGCGCACCGGCCCGTACCGTCAGCCGGGCGGGGGCAGGACGCGCCACTGGCCGGTGTGGCCGGGCGCGAGGGCCATGTCGTCGCGGACGGCCGCGTAGTACTCCTGGCGGGCCGCGCGCTGGCGCCCGAGGAGGGTCTGCCACGCCTCCGGGTCCCGGCGTCCCTCGCGCAGGAAGCCCTCCATCTCCAGCACCACTTCCACCCAGGCGCGGGCGCCGTCCACGACCTCGCGGGAGCCGAGCATCAGCAGCGCCTCGCCCGACGGGTCCCTGGCGTCGCCCGCGGCGGCGAGCAGCGGGGCCGCCTCCTCGGGCGAGAGGGGGTGGGGATGCGGGTCGTTGCCGAGGTGGGCGGCGACCCGGTAGTTGAGGGTGACGCTCTTCTTCAGCGAGCGCGCGTAGTCGGCGTACACCGTGAGCCGGCGCTCCTCCCACCGCGCGGCGCGCTCGCGGCGGAAGCGGGCGCGGTCGCTGCGCACGATGGCGAGGTACGAGCCGAGCGCGCCGATCACGACGCCCATGAGGGCCGGGAGTTGCTGTATGAACGCGGACATGCGCGCCACGGTAGCGGTGCCGGGTGCGGAGTTCGCCGTTCGGGGACGGGTCGGCCGTGCGGGCACGCCCCGTCACCGTGGGCTCCGGGACGGGGCGGGACCCGGCGGGTCAGCGGCGGGGGCGGGTCGCCTTCTGCGCATGGGCCGCCGCGTCCCTCACGCGGCGGTCCGGGTGGTGGGCGGTGAGGGCGGTCAGGATGCGGGGCGCGGTGGTGGGGTCGGCTCGGGCGAGGGCGGCGGCGAGGGCCGCGGGGCCGCCCGGCCACTCGGAGGCGGCCGCGTCGAAGACGGGGAGCAGAGTGGCCGGCGGGATGTCCGCGGGCGCCGGGATGCCTCTCTCGCCCGCGTCGGACCGGTGCTGCGCATGGGCGAGCATGTCGTCGATCCAGCACTGGTCCAGTTCCTCGGCGAGCACGGTGGCGCGGGCGGTGAGGGGGACCGGGTCCTCGGGGGCCTGCTCGCCCCGGGCGAGCAGCGTCCTGCGGGCGGCGGCGCCGGTCACCGGGTCGGTGAGCGCGGCGCGCAGCGCGGCGCCGGGGACCCCGGCGATGTCGAGGCGGGCGAAGTACTCGGAGGTGCGGGCCAGGGAGACGTCGGCGGCCTTGGCCGTGGAGACGGCGTCGAGCAGTTCCCCCCAGACCTCGTCCGTGCCGCCCCGGTGCGCGGCCCAGGCGGCGAGCCCGGCGGCGGCGATCCGGGCGGGCCAGTGCCGGGTGGCGGTGACGGTCGTGGCCGGGTCCCAGGCCGCGACGGCGGCCCGGTCGGGTGCGGCCACCCGGCCGACGGCCAGCACATGGCGCATGGCCGCGGCGCCGAGCGGGGTCAGCCCGTAGGCGTCGCCCGACCGGAAGACGCAGCCGGTGGCCGCGAGCTGGTCGACGAGGGCCGCCAGGCCCTGTGCCGGGACGTCGAGTGCGGTGCGCTCGGCGTCCGTCACGGCGGGCACTCCGAGGAGCCGGGCCAGCTCGTCGGACGACGGGAGCTCGTAGGCGGCGGGAGCGTCGTGCGCCAGCGGCGCGGGGGCGTCCTCCAGTTCGGGCGGCAGGCCGTCGGCCCCGGCGTCGGCGGTCTTGCGGGCGATCGAGTCGGGGGTGCCGCCGCGTTCGTAGAGCGAGTAGAGGAGGTGCGCGGCGTCGAACGAGTACGCCTCGCCGGGTCCGGTGACCGGGGGCAGGCGCTCGGCCTGGGCTGCGAGGACGTCGGCGGCGAGTTCGGTCAGTTCCTGCGGTGTGCCGTCGGTCCACACCGCGGTGGCGGGGCCGGGCAGTCCGCAGCGTTCGGACATCTCGCGCAGCTCCTCGTCGTCGTCGAGGGCCCCTGCCGCGAGCGCCGCGGGCAGCGGGGCCGCGTGCAGCAGGTCCCGGATCCCGCCGGGCTCGGGGACGTCCTGCGGAGGCGGCAGCGGGACGGAGGAGTCGCCGTAGTAGTCGAGGTGTTCGTCGAGCATCCGGTCCGCCAGTCCCGCGTGCGGGAGCGCGGCGGGGCCGGGCGCGAGGTCGGCGTGGGCGCCGGCGAGGGCCGCGCTCAGCCCCGTGGCGGTCCAGCGGTCGCTCAGCGCGTCGGCGATCGCCTCCAGGGCGTCGCCGAGCGCGTCCTCGGGCCGGTCGGCGGCGAGCGGCGGCGCCGGCAGCAGCGGTCCGGCGGGCCCCGGCTCCCGCGCGTCGCGGGCGAACGCGGCGAGCAGCAGTTCGGCGAGGAGCGCCCGGACGGCGAAGGTCCGGTCGGCCACGTCGGCACGGTGCAGGCCCCCGGGCAGCGGCACCCGGTCCGCCCGCGGGGTCCGGGCGTGGGCGTCCAGCCATGTCCGCACGGCGGCGGGGTCACCGGCGTCCGTGCCGTCGGCGCGCAGCCGCGAGGCGTACCAGCGGTGCCAGGTGAGCCGCGCGGGGTCGCCGAGGGCCCGGTGGAACTCCGGCGCGGCCTCCTCGACGGCCGTGAGGAGCCGCGCGTGGCGCTTGGCGTTCAGGCGTCCGGACTGGCGCACGCAGTCGGCGAGCGACCGCAGGACGCCCGGCACGGCGGCGGCCTCCTCCGGTGCCGCCCACAGCAGGCCGGGCAGGTCCTCGCGGAGGATCCGGGTGACCAGCCGGGGCGTCGGTTCGGGCACTCCCGCCCTGCGGTCGGCGCCGTGGAGCGCGAGCAGCGTCAGCACCGCGTCCGCGGGGCGTGCGGGCGGCGCGCCGCCCGGCTCCCGGGCGGCCCAGTCGAGGAAGTCGTCGAGTCCGGTGTTCAGCGCAGGAGTAGGTGTCACGCGGGGAGCGTATGAAACCGGGCCCGCCGCGCGGGGCCCGCCGGACGGTGGGTAGCCCGATCGAGCGAGGGAATCCGGGAGAAGCGCCCTGATCTGCGGGAAACCGGTGGCCGGGCGGGCACCGATGAGTTCCGGCGTCCGGGCGGGTCATCACCGTATGACTGATTCCCCTTCCTCCGCCCCTTCCCCCGGGACCGCGCTCCCCGATCTCGCCGCGGCCGCGGCGGGTGTCGCCGCGCTGCTGCCCGGGGTGCGCGACGACCGCCTGGACGATCCGACCCCCTGCCCCGACTACGCCGTGCGCGAGATGCTGGCCCACCTCCTCGGTCTGGCGACGGCGTTCCGGGACGCCGGCCGCAAGGAGACCGGTCCCACGACCGCGACGCCGCCGGACGCCGCCGGGCCCGGGCTCGCCGGGGACTGGCGTACGGCGCTGCCCGAGCGTCTCGGCGAACTGGTCGCCGTCTGGCGGCGGCCGGACGCCTGGGAGGGCATGACCCAGGCGGGCGGGGTGAGCCTGCCCGGCGCCGTCGCGGGCCGCGTCGCGCTGAACGAACTGGTCGTGCACGGCTGGGACCTGGCCGTCGCGACGGGACAGCCGTACGACGTGGACGAGGCGAGTCTGGCGGTGTCGCGGGAGATGCTGACGCCGACGGGCGACGACTCCCTCCGGGACGCCATCTTCGGGCCGGTGGTCCCCGTGCCCGACGACGCGTCGCCGCTCGACCGCGTGGTGGGCCTGAGCGGCCGCCGCCCCGACTGGCGCGCGGCACACACGTCCTGACATGCGCCGGGCCGGGTGCCGCTCGCCCTGCGCGCGATTGACAACGGCGCCGGGTGAATCGGGCGCCACCGGTGTTGGCGCGACCGGCACCGGGTGGCGCAGGCTCGGGTCGAGACGCCCGGGACGCGGGCGCCGCCGACCCGAGGAGAGACCGCCCGGTGACCGCCTTCCCCACGACGTTCCGTACGACGACCGGACCGGTGCGGGGCGCCCTCACGGCGCCGGACACCGTGGCCGTCCGGGGCATCCCCTACGCGGCGCCGCCCTTCGGGCCGGACCGGTTCCGGGCGCCGCGCCCGCCGCGCCCCTGGGCGGGCGTTCGGGACTGCACCCGCTTCGGACCGGTGGCGCCGCAGTCCGCCCGGCTGCCGGGGGCGCCGCACTGGTCGCCGGGCGACGAGGACGTGCTGACCCTCAACGTCTGGACGCCCGCCCGGCGGGACCCGGCCCGCGCCGACGGGGGGCTGCCCGTGCTGGTGTGGATCCACGGGGGCGCCTACACCTTCGGGTCGTCCGCCCAGCCCGACTTCGACGGCACGACGCTGTGCCGGGCGGGGCTGGTCGTGGTCACCGTCAACTACCGCGTCGGGTTCGAGGGCTTCGGGCACGTGCCCCCGGCGGGCGCCGGGGACGAGCGGCACCCCGACAACCGCGGGCTGCTCGACCAGATCGCCGCGCTGGGCTGGGTGCGGGACACCATCGCGTCGTTCGGCGGCGACCCAGGCAACGTCACGGTGGCCGGGCAGTCGGCCGGCGCGTCGTCGGTCGCCTGCCTGCTCGTGGTCGACGCCGCGCGGGGGCTGTTCCGGCGGGCGATCGCGCACAGTCCCGTCAACTCCTGCTCCTCCGTGGCCCTCGCCGCGGAGACCACCCGGCGGGTCGCGGCGGCGGCGGGTGTGCCGGCGACGGCCGAGGGGCTGCTGTCCGCCTCGCCGCAGGCGCTGGTGGCGGCCTCGGACGAGGTCGTGGACGCGTACCGCCGCGATCCGGACGCGGGCCCGCGTCACTACGACCCCGTCCTCTACGCGCCGGTCGCCGACGGGCGTCTCCTCGCCGCCGACCCGCTCGCCACGACGGCCGGCGGCACGGCGCGGGCCGCCCACCCGCGGCCCGGCCTGCTGGTCTGCCACACCGATCAGGAGTACTGGCTGCTGGACGCCGTCGGCAGCAGCGCCAAGGTCTGCACAGAGGAGCAACTGGCCCGCTTCGCTGCGGACTTCGGTCTCGCGGCGGGGCTGGTGAAGGAGTACCGGGAGCTGATGCCCGGGGCGCCGGTGCCCGACGTCCACCTCGCGCTCTTCGGCGACCTGGTGTTCGGCGAGTACGGCCGCCGGCTGGCCGGGGCGTACGCCGCGTCCGGCGGCCGGGCACACCTGTCCCGGTTCGCCCGCCGCCGCACGGACGCCGAGGGCGGCGCCGTCCTCCCCTGGCACTGCGCCGACGTCCCGTTCGCCTTCGGCACCCTGGCCGACGAGAGCGTGCGCTTCCTGATCGGCGGAGCCCCGGACGCCGCCGACCACCAGCTGTCCCGGCGCATGGTGGCCTCCTGGGCGTCCTTCGCGGCGACCGGCGACCCCGGCTGGGAGCCGCTCGGCGCGTCCGGGGAGGGACCGGTCCATGTGTGGACGACCTCGGGATCGGACGGCGGCGCAGGGGACACCGAGCGGATCGCCGCGTTCCGGCGGGCCTGGCGCACGTACGGCTTCCCGCTCCTGGAGCCGTGAGCGCCGGCGGGCCGCCCGGTCAGGGCGCGGCGGGCCGCGGCGGGTCCCAGGCCATCAGGTTGCTGAAGAGTTCCGCCTGTTCGACGGCGTCGTCGAGGGCGTGGTGCGTGTGGGGCCGGGCGGGGAGCAGTTCCCGCGGCATGGTCCGCTTGGACACGGCGCGCAGCGGCAGACCCGCCTTGGTGGCGTAGAGCGTCTTCATGTCCATGCATCCGGAGTGCCCGAAGGGGCTGGCACCGGTGAAGCGGATCAGGTACCAGTACAGGAACGTCCAGTCGTACGAGGCCGGGTACCCGCACATCACCGGCTGCGCGCCGGCCTCCTGCGCGGCGCGGCGCACCCAGGCGGTGAACTCCGCCATGGCGTACGCCGGTTCGGCCCCCTCCCGCAGCAACCGCTCGCGGTCGAGACCGCTCACCGCGAGCGCCTCGGGGTCGACGTCCGTGCCGATGGGACGCAGCTCGCGGTAGAAGGTGGTCGCGCCGGGGTCGGCGGGTGTGTAGCCGTCGGCGTCCTGGCGGCCCGCGACGGCGGCACCGAGGCTGAGCATCGCATAGGGGCCGGGGATGGGGCCGTCCGCCTCGACGTCGACGGAGATGTAGAGGCTGGGCTTCGGCGGCGTGTGTCGTGCCATACGCGGCAGCATGACAGCGGGGCGGCACGACCCGCCGTGCATTTTCGTGGGCCCCGCACCCGGGGCGGGCGCGCCCCGCACGTCCGCCCCGCACGCGGGGGCGTGCGGGGCGGACGTGCGCGGGCGGTCAGTGCGCGGGCTCCGCCGACGGTTCGGACGTGCGCTTGGCGGAGATCTCCTCTCCCGGCTCCATCGGCGCGGTGACCTCGTCCGCGTCGCCCCGCTTGCCCAGGTGGTTGAAGAGGAGGTTGAGGACCACCGCCGCGACGCACCCGGTGGAGATGCCCGAGTCCAGGATGATCTTCGCGGTCTCCGGGAACGCGTGGTAGAACTCCGGCGCGCTGATCGGGATGATGCCGACGGCCAGCGAGACGGCCAGGATCAGCACGTTGTTGTCCTTCTCCAGACCGGCCTTGACCAGCGTCTGGATGCCGCTCGCCGCGACGGAGCCGAAGAGGACGACTCCCGCGCCGCCGAGCACGGGGCGGGGGACGACGGCTATCAGGGCGGCCGCCATGGGGCACAGCCCCATCAGGACCAGGAAGCCGCCGCCGCAGGCGACGACGAAGCGGCTGCGGATCCTCGTCATGGCCACCAGGCCGACGTTCTGGGCGAAGGCGCTGCACATGAAGCCGTTGAAGAGCGGGCTGAGGGCGGACCCGAGGGTGTCGGCGCGCAGTCCGGCGGCGATGGTCTTCTCGTCCGCGGGCCGTTCGACGATCTCGCCGAGGGCGAGCATGTCCGCCGTGGACTCCGTCATCGACACGATCATGACGACGCACATGGAGACGATGGCCGCCACCGCGAACTGCGGGGCGCCGAAGTGGAACGGCGTGGGGAAGCCGATGACGTCGGCGTCGGCGACCGGGCCGAAGTCGGTGACCCCGAAGGGGATGGCGATCAGGGTGCCGATCACCAGGCCGATCAGGACCGCGATCTGCTTGACGAACCCGCGGGTGAACCGCCGCAGGGCGAGGACGACGAGCAGGGTGAGGCCGGCCAGGCCGAGGTAGGAGGCCGAACCGTAGTCGTCCGCGCCGGGGTTGGGGCCCTGGGCCCAGCCGAAGGCGACGGGCAGCAGGGAGATGCCGATCAGGGTGATGACGGTGCCGGTGACGACCGGCGGGAAGAAGCGCACCAGCTTGCTGAAGAAGGGTGCGGCGAGGAAGCCGAGGACGCCGGCGACGATGATCGCGCCGAAGATGATCGGCAGCGCGTCGTCCTTGTCGCCGGTGGTGTCGACGATGGCCAGCATCGGGGCGACACCGGCGAAGGTCACACCGTTCACGAAGGGCAGCCGGGCGCCTATCTTCCATATGCCCAGCGTCTGGAGGAAGGTCGCCAGGCCCGCGGTGAAGAGGCTGGCGCCGGTCAGGAAGGTGAGCTCTTTCGCGGAGAGGCCGACGGCCGCCCCCACGATCAGCGGCGGGGCCACCACGCCCGCGTACATGGCGGCCACGTGCTGCAGGCCGCTGGTGAACATCTTGAAGGGGGGCAGGGTTTCGTCGACCGGATGCTTCCGGTCTGCTGCATCGGCGGTCGGGGTGAGCGCGGCCACGGCGGTGCCTCCGGTCGGGTTACACGTCGTCGGCGACATGTGGTGTCAAGGAGGTGGTGCGGGTGGTGAAGGGGTGCACGTACCGGTCGCCCGATCCGGTGGTGCGGGATGGCGGCTCGTGCCGTCGGCACGAGCCGTTCGGCGGCCCGTGCCGTTGACACGAGTCACCGTCACCGGGAGGCGCGCGGCATGGGCCGCGCACCCCCCGGTGGCAGCTGCCGTGGGCCCCGCTCGGGTCCACGGCCGCCGGCCGGGGGCCGTCCCCCCCGGCCGGAGTCCGGGGGTCAGCCCTGCGCGGCGATGCGCGCCAGGCGTCGTGCCTCGTCCCGCGTGGAGCGGGCGATGGCGTCCTCGTCCACCGTCGTGAGGTGGTTCGCCTCGACGACGGGCCTGCCGTCGACGAGGGAGAGGGTGACCGGTGCGGCGGCGCCGAAGACGAGCGCGACCACCGGGTCGGCGATGGAGGAGTGGGCGAGGGTGTCGAGCTTCCACAGCACCAGGTCGGCGAGCTTTCCGGGTTCCAGGGAGCCGATCTGGTCGCCGCGGCCGAGGACCTGGGCGCCGCCGTGGGTGCCCAGGCGCAGCGCCTGGCGGGCGTTCAGGGCCGCTTCGCGGTGTGCGCCGAGCCGGTTGATCAGCAGGGCGTTGCGCAGTTCGGTGTGGAGTTCGCCCGACTCGTTGGAGGCGGTGCCGTCGACTCCGAGGCCGACCGGCACGCCGGCCTTCAGCATGTCGGGGACGCGGGCGATGCCGGCGGCGAGGCGTGCGTTGGAGGAGGGGCAGTGGGCGACGCCGGTGCGGGTGCGGGCGAACGCCTCGATGTCGGAGTCGTTCATGTGGACGCAGTGGGCCATCCACACGTCCTCGCCGAGCCAGCCGGTCGACTCGAAGTAGTCGGTCGGCCCCATCCCGAAGAGTTCCTTGCAGAACTGCTCCTCCTCCACGGTCTCCGAACCGTGGGTGTGCAGGCGCACGCCGAGGCCGCGGGCGAGCTCGGCGCCCCGGCGCAGCAGGTCGGTGGAGACGGAGAAGGGGGAGCAGGGGGCGACGGCCACCTGGGTCATCGCGTCGAACGAGGCGTCGTGGTGGCGCTTGACGGTCTCCTCGGTGGCGGCCAGCGCTCCGTCGAGGGTCTCGACGGCGAAGTCGGGCGGCAGGCCGCCGTCCTTCTCGCTGCGGTCCATGGAGCCGCGGGCGAGGGTGAAGCGGACGCCCGTCTCGCGGGCGGCGCCGATGATCGCGCCGGACAGGTCGCCCGAGCCCTTCGGGTAGACGTAGTGGTGGTCCATGGCGGTGGTGACGCCGCCGCGGGCCATCATGGCGAGGGAGCCCTGCGCGGCGGCCCGCACCATGGGTTCGTCGATGCGCGCCCAGGTCGGGTAGAGGGCCACCAGCCAGTTGAAGAGGTTGTGGTCGGTCGCGAGGCCGCGGGTGATCCACTGGTAGAAGTGGTGGTGCGTGTTGACCAGGCCCGGGGTGACGAGGTGTCCCGTCCCGTCGATGCGCCGGACGACGTTCGCGAGCCCGGCGGGGGCGTCGCCCGCGCCGACGGACTCGATCCGGTTGCCGGCGACGACGACATGGCCCGAGGCGTACTCGGTGTCGTGGGCGTCGACCGTGGCGATCGCGCAGTTCTCGATGACGATGCGCTCGGTCGCGCCGTCGGGGGCTGCCGAAGGTGCCATGGTGCTTCCTTCTTCTGTCGGTTGTGGCGGCGGTCCCCCGGGCCGGCCGGACCGGGGGGAGGGCACGGCAGGACCCTAGGAGGATTTGAGTGCCACAGCCGGGCGGCTGCGGGTGCCGAGATGGTGGAAGAACAGGTTGAGCGAGACGGCGACGAGTGCTCCCGCACTGATCCCGGAGCCGAGGACGGTCTGCGCCCAGGCGGGGAAGCCTGCGTAGAAGGTGGGCGCGGCGAGGGGGATGATGCCCGCGCCGAGGGCCACAGCGACCAGGATGATGTTGGAGCTGTCGTCGAGGCCGGCCTCGGAGAGGGTGCGGATGCCGCTGACGGCGATGGAGCCGAACAGGACGATGCCCGCGCCGCCGAGGACCGGCATCGGCACGAGGGAGACGACCGCCCCGAGGACGGGGAAGGCGCCGAGGACGAGCAGGGTGGCACCGGCGACGGCGACGACGTAGCGGCTGCGGACCCGGGTGAGGGAGACGACGCCGACGTTCTGGGCGAAGGCGGAGGTGGGGAAGCCGCCGAAGACGGGTCCGACGAGGGTGGCGATCCCGTCGGTGCGCAGTCCGCGGGTGATGGTGCGGCCGTCGCTGCGGCGGTCGCAGATCTCGCCCAGCGCGAGCATCCCGGCGCTGGACTCCGTCATCAGCACCAGCATGACGATGCACAGGGAGAGGATGGCGGCGGGCTGGAACTCGGGTGCGCCGAAGGCGAAGGGGGCGGGCAGCGCGGCGACGGGCGCCTCCCGCAGGGCGGAGAAGTCGGCCATGCCGAAGGGGATCGCGGCGAGGGTGCCGGTGAACAGCCCCAGCAGCAGGGCGATCTGTTGGACGAAGCCGCGCCCGAAGCGCTGGAAGAGCAGGATGACGACGAGGGTGAAGCCGGCCAGTGCCAGGTACTTCATGGCGCCGAAGTCGGCGGCGGTCGCGTCGCCGCCCTGTGCCCAGGAGACGGGTACGGGCATCAGGGTGACGCCGATGAGGGTGATGACGACACCGGTGACGAGCGGCGGGAAGAAGCGCAGCAGGCGTCCGAAGAACGGACCGACGAGGAGGCAGAACACACCGGCGACCATCACCGCGCCGTAGATGGCGGGGAGTTGCGTGCCGGGGGCGCTGGTCTCGGCGATGGCGAGCATCGGGGCGATGCCCGCGGAGGAGGCGGCGTTGACGAACGGGAGCCGGTTGCCGGCGAAGTTCGCGACGCCGACGGTCTGGAGGATCGTGGCGAGGCCGGCGATCAGCAGGCTCGCGGCGATCAGCCGGGTCATGCCGCCGGCGTCGAGCCCGACGGCCTGGCCGATGATCAGCGGAGGGGTGACGACGCCCGCGTACATGGCGGCGATGTGCTGGAGAGCGGCGGGAACGAGCCGCGCGAGGGGGAGCTTCTCGTCCACCGGGTGGACGTCGGACGTGAGGTGCGTGTCCGGTGCCGGGTGAGCCGGCCGCGTTGCAGGCTGTGCCATGGTCTTCCCTCCGGCCCGCGGGGCCGCCCCGCCCGGCTGCGGGCGGGCGTGGCGGCCGGCGGCCTGGCGTCCGTCAGAGGTTGGTCATGTCGACCGGGATCCGCGGTTCGACGCCGTCCCGGAGCACGGTGGCCTCGATCAGACCGTAGGGGCGGTCCGCCGCGAAGTAGACCTCGTTGTCGTTCTTGAGCCCGAACGGTTCGAGGTCCACCAGGAAGTGGTGCTTGTTGGGGAGCGAGAAGCGGATCTCGTCGATCTCGCTGCGGCTGTTGATGATCCGCGAGCCCATCTGGTACAGCGTCTGCTGGAGCGACAGCGAGTAGGTCTCGGCGAAGGCCTGCAGCATGTGCTTGCGGGCCTGGGCGTACGACTTCTCCCAGTTGGGCATGCGATCCTCGTCGGAGGTCCAGTTGTACCGCCACTGGGCGGCCACCTGAGTGGCGAGGATGCGGTCGTACGCCTCCTTGAGGGTCGTGTACTTGTCCTTGACGTAGCCCCAGAACTCGGAGTTGGTCGAGTTCATCACCACCAGGTCCTTGAGACCGGAGACGACCTGCCACGACTCGCCGTCGTAGGTGATCTCGCTGGTGCGGACCTCCTGGCCCTGGCGGACGAAGGAGTGCTTGACCTCGTCGGCGCCGATGAACCGGGAGTTGCCGTCGGAGGTCTCGATGCGCTCCCAGGCGTACTCCTCGATGCGGATGCGCGCCCGGTGGATCGGCTCCTGGCTCGTCACGAAGTGGCGGGCGAGGTGGATGCCGAACTGCTCGGCGGACTCGATGCCGTACTCCTTGGCGAACGCGTACACCGTGTTCTTGGTGGTGTCGGTCGGCAGGACGTTGGCGTTCGAACCGGAGTAGTGGACGTCGTCCATGTCGCCGGAGAGGGCGACGGAGACGTTCAGGTCCTTGATGTGGTGGGTGTCCCCGTCCCGCGTGATCTTGACGACGCGGTTCTCTGCCTTGCCGTACTGGTTCTGTCCCAGAATCGTGGGCATCTGCTAGCTCCCTCGGTATACGGAGTAGCCGAACGGGTTGAGCAGCAGCGGTACGTGGTAGTGCTCGCCCGGCACGACGGCGAACGTGATCGCCACCTCCGGGAAGAACACGCCGCTGTCCCGATTCGCGGGGGCGTCCTGCTGTGCCTCGGCGTCTTGCTTCTTCATGAAGTACGCCTCGGTCTCGAAGTCGAGACGTACGTGGGTCGTTCCCTCCGGCAGGGCCGGAAGGTCCTTGCACCGGCCGTCCGCGTCGGTGGCCGAGCCGCCGAGGGGCCGCCATTCCGCCGCCGGCCCCCCACGGGCCGAGAGCGAGATCGCGACGCCTTCCGCGGGGCGTCCGGCGCTGGTGTCCAGGATGTGCGTGGACACCGATGCGGTGGTTTCGGTACTCATGCTTCTTCCTGCTCTACGAGACGGGTCAGACGGATGCGGTTGATCCTGCCCAGCTCGGTGCGGACGATCTCCCGCTCCTGCTCGGGCGAGTTGCCGATCCGTGCCCGCAGGGCGTCCCGCATCTGCTCACCGGTGCGGCCGGTGGCGCAGATCAGGAAGACATGGCCGAACCTGTCCTGGTAGGCCAGGTTCAGTTCGAGCATCTCGGCCTTGAGGTCCTCGGACGCCCCGGCCATGCCGCTCTGTTCGCGCGACGAGGTCGGGTCGCCCGGCTTGGGCCGGCCGATGGGCGGGTGACCGGCCATCGCCTCGGCCAGGTCCTCCGCGGTCAGTTCCGCCGTGGCGGCGTCGCTGGCGGCGAAGAGGGCCTGGATGTCGGCGTACGGCCGCTGGGCGAGGATCCTGCTCGCCCAGGCGCCGCTGGCGCAGACCTCGCGCAGCGCGGTGTCGGCCGCGCTGTCCTCGGAGGCGTTGAACCGGGCGAGGCCCGGGTTCTCAAGTGCAGTCACGGGAGCCTCCGTGGCTTGATCATCTCGGTGCGTCGGACGGGCTGCGGATAGCTAACGCCCTCCGGAACACGACGTCAACACTTTGTTGAAAAGTCGCGTACACAAAAGCCGCCGCCCGGAAGACCGGACGACGGCGCGTGATCGGCGGCGGGTCAGTCGCCCTTCGCCGCGTTCTCCCTGTTCAGGTAGTTGTACACGGTGAAGCGGCTGACTCCCAGGGCACCGGCCACCGTCTCCACCCCGTGGCGCACCGAGAACGCGCCCCGCGCCTCCAGCGTCCGGACCACCGACTGCTTGGTCCTGCGGTCGAGCTCGGCGAGCGGGCGGCCGTGCTGCCGCTCCAGCGCGGCGAGGATGTGGTCGAGGGAGTCCGCCAGCTGCGGCAGCCGCACGGCGAGGACCTCCTCGCCCTCCCAGTGGAGGACGACGTCGTCCGCACCGGCCTCGCCCGGCTCGATCAGCGTCCCGCCCATGGCGTCGACGAGCGGCTTCACCGCCTGTGCGAGGGCGTGGTCGAGGCTCATCCCTCGCCCTCCGCCGCGTCGGCCGTGCCTGCCGCGTCGACCACGTTGACCTGGAGGGACACCCGGGTCGCCCCGTGGTGCAGCGCCTCGCGCAGCAGGGTGCCGACGGCGTCGAGGACCTCGTCGGTCCCGCCCTCGGCCGTGTTCCCGAACGGACCGACGTCCACCTTGTCCAGACCCGCCCCCTGGACGACGTCCCGCGCGGCGAGGGCGTGCGCCGGCGGCTCGTCGAGGTCGAAGGGTTCGGTCGTGAACTCCACTCTCAGTCGCACCATGCCCCCAAGGTAGCCCTCGGGCGGGCGGCGGCTCCGGGGGGTGCGGGGATTCGCG
>NZ_RDBP01000012.1:3377871-3391543 GCF_008042045.1 Streptomyces sp. T39 | reverse complement strand
ACCGCTCCACCCGGTCCCAGTCCAGCGCCCGGCGCCGGCGCACATCGCCGACCGCCTGCTCCGTGTCGGCCTCCAGGGCCTCGGCGAACCGGCTCGCGCACGGACGGTGCGGCGACCGGGAGGCCCCGCGCCGCCGACGGCGCGGCACAGGACGAAGCAGACGGCGACGACGAGCCGCCCGCCCGGCCCGGCCGTGAGGGAGGCGCGGGCTGAAGTCCGCGCCCCTCACCCGCCCCGCACGCCCGCTGAACTGCGCCGATCCCGGTTCCGGCACGCCCCGCCGCCGCACGGCACCCGTGGCGCCGGGGCACCGGCGGCGGACGCCGGGCCGCACGTCCCGCCCCGGGTTTCTTGCCGACGCGTCTTGACAGGCATCGCACCCGCTGAGCAGAATTCCATTAAGCAGAAAGAAACTTCCGCAATACGGAAGGAGCGCACAGCCCTCATGGGATACGCGGACCAGCGCTTCGATGTGAACCTCTCGATCCTCTTCACGGAACTCCCGCTCCTGGAGCGCCCCGCGGCCGCCGCCGCGGCGGGCTTCACCGCGGTCGAGCTGTGGTGGCCCTGGATCGACACCCCCACCCCGCCGCAGGAGGAGCTCGACGCCCTCCGGAAGGCGCTCGACGACGCCGGCACGCAGCTGGTGGGTCTGAACTTCTACGCCGGCGAACTGCCCGGCCCCGACCGGGGCGCGCTCTCGCTGCCGGGCCGGGAGTCGGACCGCTTCCGGGCCAACATCGAGGTGGCCGCGGACTTCGCCGCCTCGGTGGGCTGCACGGCGCTCAACGCCCTGTACGGCAACCGTGTGGACGGTGCCGACCCGCAGGTCCAGGACGCGCTCGCCCTGGAGAACCTCGTCCTGGCGGCCCGGGCGGCCGACCGGGTCGGCGCGATCCTGCTCGTCGAGACCCTCAACAAGCCGGAATCGCCGCTCTATCCGCTCGTCAGCGCCCCGGCCGCGATCGAGGTCGTCGACAAGGTGAACGCCGCGACCGGCCTCGGCAACGCCAAGTTCCTGCTGGACGTCTACCACCTGTCGATGAACGGCGAGAACGTCTCCGAGGTCATCGCCGCGTACGCCGACCGGACCGGCCATGTGCAGATCGCCGACAACCCCGGCCGCGGCGCGCCCGGCACGGGGTCGCTGCCCCTGGAGCAGCTCCTCGACGAACTGAAGGCCGCCGGATACGAGGGCTTCGTCGGCCTGGAGTACAAGTCGGGCGACCGGCCGGGTGCGGAGGCCTTCGACTGGCTCCCGGCCGCGGCGCGCGCCGCCAACTGACCTCACGCAGCACCTGTTTCGAGAAAGGCACCCTCATGAGCAGCTCCCTCCCCAAGATCGCGTGGATAGGCCTCGGCATCATGGGCTCCCCCATGTCCGAGAACCTGCTGAAGGCGGGCTACCCCGTCACCGGCTTCACGCTGGAGCAGGACAAGCTGGACCGCCTCGCCGCGGCCGGCGGCACCGCCGCCGCGTCCATCGCCGACGCGGTCGCCGACGCCGACGTCGTGATCACGATGGTGCCCGCCTCCCCGCAGGTCGAGGCCATCGCGTACGGCCCCGACGGCATCCTGGAGAACGCGAAGCGGGGCGCCCTGCTGATCGACATGTCGTCGATCACGCCGCAGACCTCGATCGACCTGGCGAAGGCCGCGGCGGACAAGGGGATCCGCGTGCTGGACGCCCCCGTGTCCGGCGGCGAGGCGGGCGCGATCGAGGCGGTGCTGTCCATCATGGTCGGCGGCGAGCAGGCCGACTTCGACGCCGCCGAGCCGATCCTGGAGGCCCTCGGCAAGACCATCGTGCTGTGCGGTCCGCACGGTTCGGGCCAGACGGTGAAGGCCGCCAACCAGCTGATCGTCGCCGTCAACATCCAGGCGTGCGCGGAGGCCGTGGTCTTCCTGGAGAAGTCCGGCGTCGACCTCGCCGCCGCGCTGAACGTCCTCAACGGCGGTCTGGCCGGCTCGACCGTGCTGACCCGCAAGAAGGACAACTTCCTGAACCGGGACTTCAAGCCCGGCTTCCGTATCGACCTGCACCACAAGGACATGGGCATCGTGACCGACGCCGCCCGCACCGTCGGCGCCGCGCTGCCGGTGGGCGCGGTCGTCGCCCAGCTGGTCGCCTCGCTGCGCGCCCAGGGCGACGGCGGCCTCGACCACTCGGCGCTGCTGCGCGCGGTCGAGCGCCTCTCGGGCGCCCAGGTCTGATCCCGCCGGGCCGCTCGCGGCCCGTGCCCCCGCGGCCGCTCCGCGGCCCCGTGAACCCCGGTCGGCGTCGGCGCTGACACCTGTCCTGTCGCGCCCAGGCGCCGACGCCGGCCGGAACACCCCACACCGCTTTCAACAAACTGTTGACGTTTTCTTCGCGGCGAATCTACGCTCCTCGAACCGTCAGCCAGTGCAGCTCCCGTACGGAAGGCCGAACCGATTCCATGACGCAGCGCGTGCTTACCACCGAGTCAGGCGCCCCCGTCGCCGACAACCAGAACTCCGCCACCGCCGGCGCCGGCGGCCCGCTCCTCCTCCAGGACCAGCACCTGCTGGAGAAGCTGGCGCGCTTCAACCGTGAGCGGATCCCGGAGCGCGTGGTGCACGCCCGAGGCTCCGGCGCCTACGGATACTTCGAGGTCACCGACGACGTCACCGCCTACACCCGGGCCGGCTTCCTCTCCGAGGTCGGCCGGCGCACCGAGACGTTCCTGCGCTTCTCGACCGTGGCCGACTCCCTGGGCGGCGCGGACGCGGTCCGCGACCCGCGCGGTTTCGCCGTGAAGTTCTACACCGAGGAGGGCAACTACGACCTCGTCGGCAACAACACCCCGGTCTTCTTCATCAAGGACCCGATCAAGTTCCCCGACTTCATCCACTCCCAGAAGCGCGACCCGTTCACGGGCCGCCAGGAGCCGGACAATGTGTGGGACTTCTGGGCGCACTCCCCCGAGGCGACGCACCAGGTGACCTGGCTGATGGGCGACCGCGGCATCCCCGCCTCGTACCGCCACATGAACGGCTACGGCTCGCACACCTACCAGTGGACGAACGCCGAGGGCGACGCCTTCTTCGTGAAGTACCACTTCAAGACCAACCAGGGCGTGCGCTCGCTCTCCTCGGAGCAGGCCGCCGAACTGGTCGGCCAGGACGCCAACTCGCACCAGACGGACCTGCTCCAGGCCATCGAGCGCGGGGTGAACCCGTCCTGGACGCTGTACGTCCAGATCATGCCGGCCGCCGAGGCGGCGGAGTACCGCTTCAACCCGTTCGACCTCACCAAGGTGTGGCCGCACGCCGACTACCCGCTCCGGCGCGTGGGCCGTCTGGTGCTCGACCGCAACCCGGACAACGTCTTCGCCGAGGTCGAGCAGGCCGCGTTCTCGCCGAACAACTTCGTGCCGGGCATCGGCCCCTCGCCGGACAAGATGCTCCAGGGCCGCCTGTTCGCCTACGCCGACGCCCACCGCTACCGGCTCGGCGTGAACCACACCCAGCTGCCGGTGAACGCGCCGAAGGCGGTGCCCGGCGGCGCCGACAACTACGGCCGCGACGGTCTGATGGCCACCCGCCGCGGCTCGCGCCACGACAAGAACTACGAGCCCAACTCGTACGCGGGCCCCGCCCAGACGGACGCCGCGCTCTCGGCCCCGCTGGCGGTGCACGGCTGGACCGGCACCCACGCCGCGCCCGCGCACGTCAAGGACGACGACTTCTTCCAGGCGGGCGAGCTCTACCGGCTGATGTCCGACGAGGAGAAGCAGCGTCTGGTCGCCAACATCGCCGGTGGCCTGTCCCAGGTCACCCGCGACGACGTGATCGAGAAGAACCTGGCCCACTTCCACGCCGCCGACCCGGACTACGGCAAGCGCGTGGAGGAGGCGGTCCGCGCCCTGCGCGAGGACTGAGCCGACAAGCTGCGTCCGGGGCCCGACGGGAGGTCGGCCCCGGACGCGAGGCCCGCGCCGTGCGGCCCGATGAGGGGTGGCCGCACGGCGTGGCGCAGGCGAGGACCGCGGCGATCGGGTGATGCCAGTGCGGTGGTGAAGGCCGCCGGCGCCCTCTCCGACCTGACGTGAGGCGCACCGGCGGTCCATCACCCCGCCGCGGTCCCAGCCACCCTCCGGAATCCGTCCGGCGGTGCGAATGTTCCACCCTGTCGGCCTCGCACCGTCGGGCGGGCACACCGGACACCCGCCCTCCCCCTCCCGGCCCGGGCGCGTGGTCGGTATACGGTCCCGTACTCCGCGTCCGACGATCAGGGCCCGGCCTCCGCACAGAGGCCGGGCCCTGATCCGTGCCCGGGGCTGAACCGTGCCCGGGGCCCGCGTGCCGGGGGCCGCGTGCCGGGGGCCGCGTGCCGGGGGCCCCTCCGCTCAGGGGACGCGTTCGCCCGCCGCCAGGGCGGCGACGGCACGGTCGAGGCGGGCGCGGCGGGTGCGGTCGGTCCTGGCCTTCAGCAGCCCGAGGACGATGCGGTAGCGCTCGGTCCTGCCGAGGCCCTCGAAAGCCGCGCGCGCCGCCGCGTTCTCCGCGAGCGCCGCTTCGAGGTCGTCGGGGACGCCGGCCTCGCGCTGCGAGGCGTACGCCGCGTCCCAGCGGCCGTCCGCGCGGGCGGCCGCCACCTCCGCGAGCCCCGGCTCCCGCATCCGCCCCTCCGCCGTGAGCTCGGCGACGCGGGCGATGTTGACCCGGGACCAGGTGCTGCGGGGCCTGCGGGGTGTGATCTTCTGGAGGTAGCGCACCCCGTCGCCGGAGCGCCGCAGGCCGGTGATCCAGCCGTAGCACAGGGCCGCGTCGTTGACGTCGCCCGCCGTGGGCGACGGCACCCCCGAGTCCTTCCGGGCGACGGCCACCCACAGGCCGGCGGCCGTGCCGTGGTGCCGCTCCAGCCAGCGCTCCAGGCCGGCCAGGTCGTCGAAGGCCACCAGCGGCAGCCCGTCCGGCGTCTCGATGAGGGCCTCCCGTGTCCGGTGCCGAGAAAGGGAGCAGCATACGCGAGGGGCCGTCCACCGGATCGGTGAACGGCCCCTGGGCGCGGGGAAGCCGGCGTGGCGGTCAGACCTTCAGCGGGCTGACGGCGGTCGGCGCGTGACCGGGCTCCGTGGCCAGCTCCTCGAACTCGGAGATGTCGCTGATGTCCATCGTCCGGCTCATGGAGATGTTGGTGATCCGCTCCAGGATCGCCTCGACGACGACCGGCACCCGGTACTCGGCGGCGAGCTTCTTCGCCTCCTCGAAGGCCGGCAGCAGCTGGTCGGGCTCGGTCACCCGGATCGCCTTGCAGCCGAGGCCCTCGACGACCTTGACGTGGTCGACGCCGTAGACGCCGAGCTCCGGCGAGTTGATGTTCTCGAACTCCAGGTTGACCTGGAAGTTGATGTCCAGGCCGATCTGGGCCTGGCGGATCAGGCCCAGGTAGGAGTTGTTGACGAGCACGTGGACGTAGGGGATGCGGTGCTGGGCGCCGACCGCCAGTTCCTCGATCATGAACTGGAAGTCGTAGTCGCCCGAGAGCGCGACGACCTGCGCCTCGGGGTCCGCCGTGGCGACGCCGAGCGCGGCGGGAACGGTCCAGCCGAGCGGGCCGGCCTGACCGCAGTTGATCCAGTGGCGGGGCCGGTAGACGTGCAGCATCTGCGCGCCCGCGATCTGGGAGAGGCCGATGGTGGTGACGTAGCGGGTCTCGGGACCGAAAGCCCGGTTCATCTCCTCGTAGACGCGCTGCGGCTTCAGCGGGACGTTGTCGAAGTGCGTACGGCGCTGGAGGGTGGCCCTGCGCTCGGCGACGGAGGCGGTCCACTCGCTCCGGTCGGGCAGCCTGCCCTCGGCCTTCAGCTCCTCGGCGACCTCGACGAAGAGCTCCAGGGCCGCCTTGGCGTCGGAGGCGATGCCGTAGTCGGGGGCGAAGATCTTGCCGATCTGGGTCGGCTCGATGTCGACGTGGACGAACTTCCGCCCCCGGGTGTAGACGTCGAGCTTGTAGCCGGTGTGGCGGTTGGCCCAGCGGTTGCCGATGCCGAGGACGAAGTCGGACTCCAGGAAGGTCGCGTTGCCGTAGCGGTGCGAGGTCTGGACGCCGACCATGCCGGCGTTGAGCCCGTGGTCGTCGGGGATGGTGCCCCAGCCCATCAGGGTGGGGACGACCGGGGTGCCGGTGATCTCGGCGAACTTCACGAGGAGGTCGGCGGCGTCGGCGTTGACGATGCCGCCGCCGGCGACGATGAGAGGACGCTCGGATTCCAGCAGGAAGCCGATCGCCTTCTCGATCTGGGCCCGGGTGGCGGTCGGCTTGTAGACCGGCAGCGGCTCGTAGGTCTCCGGGTCGAACTCGATCTCGGTGAGCTGGACGTCGATGGGCAGGTCGATCAGGACCGGGCCCGGGCGGCCGGAGCGCATCAGGTGGAAGGCCTGCTGGAAGACGCCGGGGACCTGGGCGGCCTCCAGGACCGTGGTGGCGGCCTTGGTGACGGGCTTCGCGATGGACGCGATGTCGACGGCCTGGAAGTCCTCCTTGTGGATCACGGAGACCGGGGCCTGGCCGGTGATGCACAGGATCGGGATCGAGTCGCCGATCGCGGAGTACAGGCCGGTGATCATGTCGGTGCCGGCCGGGCCCGACGTGCCGATGCAGACACCGATGTTGCCCGGGTGGGTCCGCGTGTAGCCCTCCGCCATGTGGGAGGCGCCCTCGACGTGCCGGGCGAGCGTGTGGTCGATGCCGCCGCCGGCCTGGAGGGCCTTGTAGAAGGGGTTGATCGCGGCGCCCGGCACTCCGAACGCGTGGGTGACGCCTTCACGCTTGAGGATCTCAACTGCCGCTCGGGCTGCGGTCATACGAGGCATGGGGTGCTCCTGCTCCGGCCTGGGGGATCGGGCTCCGTCGCGCCACCTGGGAGCGGCCGATCCTGCGTCGGTCTTACTTCCACATTGCGGAAGTTATGTTCTGCTATACGGAAGCAATCTAAAACGCCCGCCGTGCGGCGTCAAGGGAGGCCGCCCCCGGGGGCCCCGGCGGGGGCGGGGCCGGAGTGCGCCAGCGCACAAGGGGGGCGCAGTCGGGGAAGTCCCTCCCCAACTCCCCCTCCGTGATGGACGATGGACCTCAGCCGCAGCCGTCGAGGGGGAGCTGCCGCGACGCATGAGGGGAAGGGGTGCCGCGATGATCGAGAGCGTGCCGGTCCGCTGCCCGGCCTGTCGGCGCGACCACCTGTACGCGGCGCCGGTCTATCCGTGCGCCTGCGGCGCTCCGCTCGCACCGCCGCTGCTGCGCGCCGCTCCCCCGGAACCGATCACCCACCGCACCTGGACCGACGACTGGGTGACGGTCCGCTGCCCGGCGTGCGAGCGGCAGGACCAGTGGCCCCAGCCGGAGCTCGGCTGCCCGTGCGGCGCGGTGCTGCGCATCGCCGTCCGCCCGGTGAGCGCCCCGCTCAGACGCCCCTCGCCGGCACCCGCGCGGTTAATCCCGCCGCCCTCACCGGCGGCCTCGCGACCCTCGTTCCGCCCCGTCACCATCCGCACGGCCCGCGACGCCGTGACGGCGGCCGCCATGTACCTGCGCTGGCTCGGCTTCACGGACGTCGTCCGGCCGGGCAACGGCGCGAGCGCCGGCATCGACCTGCGCGGCACCGGCGTCGTCGCCCAGGTCGACCCGTCCACCCGCCCCACCTCGCTGCGCGACGTCGAATGCCTCTGGCTCAACGGCCTCGCCGCCTCCGCCCACGGCGTCTGCTTCTCCCTGGCCGGCTACGCGGACGAGGCACGCACCCGTGCGGACGGCCTCGGGATCCCGCTCTTCGTCATGGACCTCACCGGCTGCCCCCAGCCGGTGAACGCGCCCGCGGACGAACTGATCACGACCGTGACGTAGCGGACGGATCCGGCGAAAGCTCAAGGAGCCCTCAAACTTGCCGCGTTCGGGCTTCACACCCCTGCCCGGCCGGGCATATCTCCCCCAGGGGCGTGCACGGCCCCTCGGGGGAGGTGGGCGCGATGCCCGTCGACATGTGGTGGTTCATCGGCGCCGCCTGGACGCTGCTCGCGGCGGCGGCGGTCCTGCTGCTCGCGCCCGTCCCGGGCGCACCGGACACCGCGGCGGTGCCCGACGCACAGTCCGTCGCCCTGCTGCGCGGCGGCCGCCGGGCCGCCGTGACGGTGGCGCTCGTCGCGCTCCAGCAGCGCGGGGCGGTCACCAGCGGACGCCGGGGGACGATACGGGTCGACGGCTGGGGCACCGCCGTGCGCGACCCGCTCCAGCTCGCCGTGCACACCTCGCTGCGGCGGGCCGTCGGCATCGGGGTGCTGCTCACCGCCCCCCGGGTGCGCAGGGCGCTGGACGCGCTCCGCGACGGCTGCGCACGGGCGGGGCTGCTGCGCGGCAACAGGCGCTGGAGGACCGCCCGGGGGCTGCTGTACGCGGTGCCCGTGACGGTCCTCGCCGGGCTGCTGCTGACCGGGCCGGACGCGCCGGACGCAGCGGTGCGGGTGGGCGCCGCCGTGCTGACGGTCGCGGTCGCGGTCGCGCTGTGGCGGGTACGGCGCCAGACACCTGCGGGCCTGCGGCTGCTCGCGGCCCTGCGCGACGCCCACCCTTTGGAGACCCACCGCGCCTCGGGCCCGCGCGTCCTGATGTCCGTGGCCCTGCACGGCGACCGGGCCCTGCTGCTGCACACACCGCACTTCGCCCGCGACGGCGGCCTGCTCGGGACGGGCGGCGCCGATCGGGGCTTCGCCGCCGACGAACGGTCCCCGGGCCCGGGGACCGTCGACCTGCCCATCGACGTCCAGCTCACCGAGATCGAGTTCGACCCGGAGACCTACGAGCCGCTGCCGGTCTACAAGCCGACCGCCACCCGGGCCCAGATCGAGAAGGCGATCGGCTTCCTGCTGGAATCCGAGCGTCCTCTCATCGTCGCCGGCGGCGGCATCGTCAACGCCGACGCCGCCGACCTCCTCGTGAAGTTCGCCGAGATCACCGGCACCCCGGTCGTCCCCACCCTGATGGGCTGGGGCACACCTTCCCCGCCCTTGGCTCCCCGGCGGCCCGCTACCCGCCGAAGCGGCGGCGCAGTTCGACCTTGCGGACCTTGCCGCTCACCGTCATGGGGAACTCGTCGAGGATCTCCAGCCGGCGGGGGACCTTGTAGTGGGCGAGGCGGTCGCGGCAGAAGGCCGTGACGTCCTCCAGGGAGGGCGGGTCGGCGGCGTCGCGGGGGACGACGCAGGCGAGGATCTCCTCGCCGTACCGTTCGTCGGGCACGCCGACGACCTGGACGTCGGCGATGCCCGGGTGGGAGTGGAGGAACTCCTCGATCTCCCGCGGGTACACGTTCTCGCCACCGCGGATGATCATGTCCTTGATGCGGCCGACGATCGTGACGCAGCCGTCCTCGCGCATGACGGCGAGGTCGCCGGTGTGCATCCAGCGGCCCGCGTCGATCGCCTCGGCCGTCTTCTCCGGCTCCTCCCAGTAGCCGAGCATCACGCCGTAGCCCCGGGTGCACAGTTCGCCCGCCTCGCCGCGCGGCACGCTCACCCCGGTCACCGGGTCGACGACCTTCACCTCGACGTGCGGCAGGACCCGGCCCACGGTGCCCGTGCGGCGCTCCAGGTCGTCGTCGCGCCGGGTCTGGGTGGAGACGGGTGACGTCTCCGTCATGCCGTAGCAGATGGAGACCTCCGACATGTGCATCTCGGCGACGACCCGCTTCATCACCTCCACGGGGCACGGCGAGCCCGCCATGATCCCGGTGCGCAGCGAGGAGAGGTCGTAGGAGGCGAAGTCCGGGAGGTTCAGCTCGGCGATGAACATCGTCGGCACCCCGTACAGCGCGGTGCAGCGCTCCTCCTCCACCGCGCGCAGGGTCGCCGCCGGGTCGAACGAGGGGGCCGGGATCACCATGCACGCGCCGTGCGAGGTGGCCGCCAGATTTCCCATCACCATGCCGAAGCAGTGATAGAAGGGCACCGGGATGCAGACGCGGTCCCGCTCGGTGCAGGCGATGGTCTCGCCGACGAAGAAGCCGTTGTTCAGGATGTTGTGGTGGGAGAGCGTGGCGCCCTTGGGGAAGCCGGTGGTGCCGGAGGTGTACTGGATGTTGACGGGGTCGTCGCAGGACAGCAGGGCCTCGTGCGCGGCGAGCCGTTCGTCGCCGACCGTGCGGGCGGCGTCGAGGAGGAGGTCCCAGGAGCCGTCCCCGATGAAGTGCACGGCCCGCAGCGCGGGGCAGTCGCCGCGCACCGCGTCGACCATCGCGCGGTAGTCGCTGCCCTTGTGGCTCTGCGAGGCGACGAGCAGCGAGACACCCGCCTGCTTCAGCACGTACGCGAGTTCGTGCGCGCGGTAGGCCGGGTTGATGGTGACCATGATCGCGCCGATGCGGGCGGTGGCGTACTGGACCAGCACCCACTCAGCGCAGTTGACCGCCCAGATGCCGACCCGGTCGCCCTTGGCGACGCCCGAGCCGAGCAGGCCGCGGGCCAGTTGCCGCACCGCGTCGCCGAACTCGGCGTAGGTCCAGCGGGTCCCGGCGGCCACGTCGACGAGCGCCTCGCGGTCGGGCCAGGCGGCGACCGCCCGGTCGAGGTCGGCGCCGATCGTGTCGCCGCGCAGCGGTGTGTCCGACACTCCGTGCGCGTACGACAGGGCGGTCATCGCAGGTCCCCTTCCGTGTACTCGGCGGCCGAGCCCTCGGCCGTCAGCCGGCGCAGCTCGACCCGGCGGATCTTCCCCGACACGGTCTTGGGCAGGTCCGCGAACTCCAGCCGCCTGATGCGCTTGTAGGGCGCGAGGACGGCCCGCGAGTGTGCGAACAGCACCCCGGCCGTCTCCGGGCCGGGCTTCCAGCCCTCGGCGAGCACGACGTACGCCTTCGGCACGGCGAGCCGCAGCGGGTCGGGGGCGGGCACCACGGCGGCCTCGGCGACGGCCTCGTGTTCGAGCAGCGCGCTCTCCAGCTCGAAGGGGCTGATCTTGTAGTCGCTGGCCTTGAAGACGTCGTCGGAGCGGCCGATGTAGGTGATGTAGCCGTCGGTGTCGCGGGCGCCGATGTCGCCGGTGCGGTAGTAGCCGCCGGCCATCGCCTCGGCGGTGCGTTCCGGGTCGCCGTGGTAGCCGGTCATCAGGCCGACGGGTGCGTCGGAGAGGTCGAGCGCGATCTCGCCCTCCGTCGCGCCGGGTTCGCCGGTGACGGGGTCGAGGAGTTCCACCGTGCAGCCGGGGCTGGGGCGGCCCATGGAGCCGGTCTTCAGCGTCTGGCCGGGGCTGTTGGAGACCTGCACGACGGTCTCGGTCTGGCCGAAGCCGTCGCGGACGGCGACGCCCCAGGCCCGGCGCACCGCCTCGATGACCTCCGGGTTGAGCGGTTCCCCGGCGGCCACGGCCTCGCGCGGCGGGGTGGCGAGGGAGGTGAGGTCCGCCTGGATGAGCATCCGCCACACCGTCGGCGGGGCGCAGAAGCTGGTGACTCCGGCGCGGTCCATCTCCGCCATCAGCCGGGCGGCGTCGAAGCGGGAGTAGTTGTGGATGAAGACGGTGGCCTCGGCGTTCCACGGGGCGAACAGGTTCGACCAGGCGTGCTTGGCCCAGCCGGGCGAGGAGATGTTCAGGTGGACGTCGCCGGGCCGCAGGCCGATCCAGTACATCGTGGCCAAGTGGCCCACCGGGTAGGACACATGGGTGTGCTCGACGAGCTTGGGGCGGGCCGTGGTGCCGGAGGTGAAGTAGAGCATCAGAGTGTCGTCCGCGCGGGTGGGCCCGTCGGGCTCGAAGACGTCGGGGCTCGCGTCGGCCGCGGCGTACGGCAGCCAGCCCTCCGCCCCGGCCGGGTCCCCGACGCAGATGCGGGTGAGGTCGCCGGGGACGCCGGCGAACTTGGCGGTGTCCCCGGGGCGGGCCACGATGTGCCGGACCCGGCCGCGCTCCACCCGGTCGAGGAGGTCGGCGGGCCCGAGCAGGGGGGTCGCCGGGATCACGACCGCGCGCAGCTTCATCGCGGCGAGCGCGGTCTCCCACAGCTCGGTCTGGTTGCCGAGCATGACGAGGACCCGGTCGCCGGCCGTGACGCCGAGCCCGCGCAGCCAGTTCGCCACCCGGTCGGAGCGGCGGGCCATCTCCGCGAAGCCCACCCGGGTCTCGGTGCCGTCCTCCTCGACGATGTGCAGGGCGGTGCGGTCGTTGTCGCGCGCGATGACGTCGAACCAGTCGAGCGCCCAGTTGAAGTGCTCGAACCGGGGCCAGGCGAAGCCCTCGCGGGCCGCCGCCCAGTCCTCCCGGTGTCGCAGCAGGAAGTCCCGGGCGGACCGGAACCTCTCCGTCGCGCTGCCTGACGTCATGTGTCCTCCTCGTTGCGGGACCGGCGGCTGCCATCGTGTAATCGGTGACGCAGGTCTCACTACCCCCGGACGGGGGTGTCGTCCCCGGGCGGGGACCGACAGGAGGTACGCGCGTGGGCGGTCCCGGTGAAGCGGTGGAGATGCGGACGGCGCTGCTGCGGCTGCGGCGGGCGACCGGGCTGCCCGTCGCGTTCGGCGGGCTGCTGGAGGCGGGCGGGCCGCTGCGCATCGCGGAGCTGACGGGCGCGGCCACGGGTGCGCTGCGGGGGCTGGCGATCCGCAGCGGCAACGGTCTCGGCGGCCGGTCGATGGCCCTGTCCCGGCCGTGCGCGGTGGCCGACTATCCGGCGGCCCGCCACATCAGCCACGAGTACGACGCGGCGGTGGCCGCCGAGGGGCTGCGGTCCGTGGTCGCCGTGCCGGTCGTCGTGGGCCGGACGGTGCGGGGCGTGCTCTACGGCGCGCTGCGGCAGCCGCTGGCGCTCGGCGAGCGGGTGCTGGACGCGGCGGTCGCGGCGGCCCGCGACGTGGAGCAGGCGCTCGCGGTCAGGGACGGCGCCGAGGCGGTGATCGCCGCCGCCCGGGCGCCGTCGGGCGGAGGGCCGGGCGCGTGGGAGACGGTCCGTGCCGCCCACGGCGACCTGCGGGCGCTGGCCGCGCGGATCGCCGATCCGCAGGTGCGCGAGGAGGTGCTGGAGGTGTGCGCCCGGCTGGCCGGGGCGGGCGGCGGGCGGGCCGCGGGGCCGGGTGCGGCCCTGGCGCCGCGGGAACTGGACGTGCTGAGCTGTGTGGCGGGCGGCGCGACGAACGCGGCGGCCGCCGATCGGCTGGGGCTGCGGCAGGAGACGGTGAAGAGCTATCTGCGCTCGGCGATGCGCAAGCTGGGGGTGCGCACCCGGCTGGAGGCCGTGACGGCGGCGCGCCGGGCGGGGCTGCTGCCGTAGGGCGTGCGGGGCTCGCCCCCCGGGGTTCCCGGGAGGCCCTCACGCGTCGGCGAAGCGTATGTCGTGCCGGGAGGCGGCCGACATCAGGGTGAGGGTCCGCTCCGCCTCGGCGCCCAGGGCGTCGCGCACGGCCCGGGTGAGGGGGTCGAAGGGCCGCACGGTGAGCGTCGCGGTGTCGCCGGACTCCGTGAGCTCCCAGATCCCGGCCAGGAACCCGTCGGCCAGGAAGGTGCGGTGGGCCTGGTTTCCCGTCCAGGTGCGGCCCTTCGACCCCCTCACCCGGGCCGTGCGCGACGCCCTGGGCGCCGAGGCGGAGCGGACCCTCACCCTGATGTCGGCCGCCTCCCGGCACGACATACGCTTCGCCGACGCGTGAGGGCCTCCCGGGAACCCCGGGG
>NZ_RDBP01000012.1:3274188-3377771 GCF_008042045.1 Streptomyces sp. T39 | reverse complement strand
GTGGAGCCCGCCCCCGCCGACCGGGCCCTCACCGCCTTCCGGGCCGCCCGTGCGGAGGGCGCCCTCGGCCTGCCCGTCCGGGCGTCGGACGACTGGCGCGCCGCCCGCCGGTGGGCCGTGCTGCCGTGGAGCCCGCCCCCGCCGACCGGGCCCTCACCGCCTTCCGGGCCGCCCGTGCGGAGGGCGCCCTCGGCCTGCCCGTCCGGGCGTCGGACGACTGGCGCGCCGCCCGCCGGTGGGCCGTGCTGCCGCGCGGCATCAAGGCCGGGGCCGGGGCGCTGGCGGCCGCGAGCACCTCGTCGAGCGACACGGCGGCGCAGCGGCGCGGCGCGCCCGACGGATCGGGCCCGACGGGCTCCGCGGGGCCGGCTGATCGGTTTTCGGTCATCTCGCACCATCCAGCGCACGCGGGTCCGCATCTGTCACAGGCTCGCCACCGCGCAGTTCCGCGAGATGTCTCTCCAGCGTCCGCAGTCCGCGGTGGGCGGCGGACCGCACGGCTCCCTGCCGGGTGCCGAGCACCCGGGCGGCGGCGGGTCCGTCCAGTCCGATGACGGTGTGGAGCAGCACGGCCTCCGCCTGACGGCGCGGCAGCCGGGCGATCAGCGCCAGGGCAGCGCGGGTCGAGACGGTCTCGAAGACCTCCTGCTCGGTGTCCTGACGGGACGGCAGCCCCGTCAGGTCGACCTCCAGGAGACTGCCGCGCGGGCGGCTCCCGGCGCGCCGCAGGTGGTCGACGGCCCGGTGGCGCGCGATCTGGGCCGTCCATGCCCGGAAGCCGGCCCCGTCCCCACGGAAGCGCCCGAGATCACGCGCGATGTCCAGCCAGGCATCGGAGGCGACGTCCTCGGCGTCGTCCCCGACGAGTCCGCGCAGGAAGTTGAGGAGGGGCGGATGCACGATCCGGTACGCAGCCGCGAAGGCCGCCTCGTCCCCCTGCTGCGCCCGCTCGACCGCCCGGCCGAGTTCGGGGTCGTGCTCCTGCGCGCGACGCGTGCTCCCCTCCGCGCCCACCCGCTCCTCGTCCCGCGCCTTCCCGGCACGACCTGCACCGTGCCCATGCCGTGCAGCGCCCCGGATTCCCCCCACACACCCTCAGCGTCAGCACCCACGGAAACGTCACCCATGACGGGCCGGGAGCACGAAGGCCGGATCCGCCGCTCTGCGGATCCGGCCCGTGCGGGGGCAACCGGCGCCCCTGATGCGTCAGTTGCCCGGACGGTGTCCCAGCAGCGGCGGCTCCGCCAGCCGTACGAGCTCCAGGGCCTGCTCGGGGAACCAGCTCCCGGCCGCCGGATCGACCATGCCGCGCTCGGGGTCCTCGGGCCCTGCGGTGCCCCGCAGGCACAGCCCGTCCGACTCACCGGGGATCTTGATCCACAGCTTGGCGTCGTACAGCGGGTCGCCGGTGTTCAGGGTCGGCCGCTCGCCGAGCCCGCGCCCGGGCGGGTTGCACCAGTCCTGCGCGTCGGTGTACTTGCCGGGCGGCGCCGTCCACGGACCCCGTCCGTTGCGGCTGGTGTCGGTCACGAAGTGCTTCAGCTCCCCGACCGGCGTGGTGACGTGCTCCTTCAGCCAGTTCTCGGCGTCCGCACGAGGCCAGTACTGGTTCGGACAGGCCGCGGCGTCGCCGCCGTCCTGGACGTAACCGATGCAGGACGAGATCAGCGTGCCGTACCAGTGGCTGTCGGCCTCGGTGCGGTAGTTGGAGGCGTTGGTGAAGAATCCGGTGGCCTCGCCGACGCCGGCGCGCAGCAGCCGGGGCACGATCGACTCGACGCCGTGCCATCCGGGATGGCCGGTGTCGAGGTAGACCCTGGTGCCGGCCAGCGGCTCCAGGGTGTCCACGGCGTAGCGCACCTCCTCGTACCGGGCGGCCGTCTTCGTGCCCTGGGCGTCGTCCTGGCCGCAGTCGGCGGGGAGCAGGGCGAGCGAGTCGGGTTCGAGCACCACCATCGCCGGACGGTCGCCGACGCCGCGGGCCACCGCGTCGATCCACTCCTTGTACTCGGCGGTCGTGGAGGCCCCGCCCCCCGAGTAGTTGGAGCAGTCGCGGCCGGGCACGTTGTAGAGGGCGAACACGGGCAGCGTCCGCTTGCGGGCGGCGTCGCGGACGACCTTCCGCGCCGACGCCTCGACCTCGGCCGGGCTCTGGTCGCCGTACCAGACGGCCTGGGGCGTGTGCGCCATGGCCACGATCCCGGCGGCGTCGGCGAGCCGGCCGGAGCGCGCGAGGTCCAGGGCCTGGTCGTACGCCGCGGGGTTGGCCGGCGGGGTGTACAGGCGCGCGGCGGACGGGCGCGGAGCGCCGTCCCCGGTGTGCCCGGCCGCGGCCGCCGGGACCGTGAGCAGAGCGGCGGCGAGCGCGGCGGCTGAGACCAGGGCGGGGAGGGCTGTTCTTCGGCGCATGACTCTACGGCGCATGACTCTTCGGCCCTTCGTGACGGCAGGACGGACAGGGCGGAGCACCCACGCGATGCACCGTGGGAGCGCTCCCACGACACCCTGCCACGCGCGGGTGCCCGGACGTCAAGAACCGTGCACGGGTGCACCGTGCACGGTTCTCGGCGCCCCCGCGGCGCCGCGCCGGGCCCCTACGCCACCGAGCCGATGCGCCCGGCGACCGGACCCGGCCCGTCGTGGTGGATCGGGGTGTGCGCGCCGGTCAGGGAGACGCCCGACCCGCCGCGGCGGACCGCGACGATCTCGGCGCCGATGGACAGCGCGGTCTCCTCAGGGGTGCGGGCGCCGAGGTCCAGCCCGATCGGCGAATGCAGGCGGGCCAGTTCGATCTCGGTGACGCCCACCTCGCGCAGCCGCCTGTTGCGGTCCTCGTGGGTGCGGCGCGAGCCCATGGCGCCGACGTACGCCACCGGCAGCCGCAGCGCCCGCTCCAGCAGCGGGACGTCGAACTTGGCGTCGTGGGTCAGGACGCACAGGACCGTGCGCCCGTCGACCTCGGTGGACTCCAGGTAGCGGTGGGGCCAGTCGACGACGATCTCGTCCGCCTCCGGGAAGCGGGCCTCCGTCGCGAAGACGGGCCGCGCGTCGCACACGGTGACGCGGTAGCCGAGGAACCGGCCCACCCGGACCAGCGCCGCCGCGAAGTCGATCGCACCGAAGACGATCATGCGCGGGGCGGGGACGCTCGACTCGACGAAGAGCGTGAGCGGCTGCCCGCACCGCGAGCCGTCCTCGCCGATGACGACCGTCCCGGTGCGCCCGGCGTCCAGCAGGGCGGCCGCCTCCGCGGCCGCGGTCCGGTCCAGTTCCGGGTGGCCGCCCAGCGACCCGTCGAAGGTCCCGTCGGGGCGCACCAGCAGGGCGCGGCCCGCCAGTGCCGGCGGGCCGTCGGTGAGCCGGGCGAGCGCCGCGGCCCGTCCGTGCGCGGCGGCGGCGAGCCCGGCGGCGAACACCTCGCGCCAGGGCGCGTCCAGGCCGACCGGGACGACCAGGACGTCGATGACGCCGCCGCAGGTCAGGCCGACGGCGAAGGCGTCCTCGTCGCTGTATCCGAAGCGCTCCACGACGGTGTCGCCGCTGTCGAGCGCCTGCCGGCACAGGTCGTAGACCGCGCCCTCCACACAGCCTCCCGAGACCGATCCGATCGCCGCGCCGTCGGCGTCGACGGCGAGCGCGGCACCGGGCTGCCGGGGCGCGCTGCCGCCGACACCGACGACGGTGGCGACGGCGAACGGACGGCCCTGCCCGACCCACCGGTCCAGCTCCTCGGCGATGTCCAGCATGTCGGTCTCCTTGATGACGAAGTGTGCGAAGGGCGGGCCGGCGGCCGGGCGGTTACCCGACGCCCAGCCAGCCCTCGATCGGGCTCAGGGCGAAGTAGGCGACGAAGACCGCGGTCAGCACCCACATCAGCCAGCCGACCTCGCGGGCCTTGCCCTGGACGGCCTTGATGAGGACGTGGGAGATGACACCGGCCGCGATGCCCGCGGTGATGGAGTACGTGAAGGGCATCAGGACGGTCGTCAGGAAGACCGGGATCGAGGTGGCCTGGTCGGTCCAGTCGATGTGCCGGGCGTTGGCCAGCATCATCGATCCGATGACGACGAGAGCCGCGGCGGCGACCTGCGAGGGGATGAGCTGGGCGAGCGGGGTGAAGAAGAGGCACAGCGTGAAGGCGAGGCCGGTGACCACACTGGCGAAGCCGGTGCGCGCGCCGTCGCCGACCCCGGCGGTGGACTCGATGAAGACGGTCTGCCCGGACGCGCCGGCGAGACCGCCGATCGCGCCGCCCGCCCCGTCGACGGCGAGGGCACGGTTCAGGCCGGGCATCCGGCCCTTGTCGTCGGCGAGGCCGGCCTGCTGGCCGATGCCGATGATGGTGCCCATGGCGTCGAAGAAGCCGGCCAGGACCAGCGTGAAGACGATCACGCCGACGGTGATGCCCCCGATGTCGCCGATGCCGCTGAAGGAGACGGAGCCGAAGAGGCCGAAGTCGGGTGCGCTGACGACGGAGCCGCTGAGCTCCGGCGCGTTGAGTCCGCCCCACGCCGCGCGGTCGAGGCCGGCGAGCTGGTGGACGACCGCCGCGAAGACGGTGCCGCCGACGATGCCGATGAGGATGGCGCCCGGCACCTTGCGCACCTGGAGGGCGAAGATCAGCAGCACGGTCACCGCGAAGCACAGGACCGGCCAGCCGGTCAGCATGTCGTGGGTGCCGAGCTGGATGGGCTTGGCGCCCGCGACTCCGCCGGGACCGGGCATCGAGGTGACGAAGCCGGCCGAGACGAGGCCGATGAGGCAGACGAAGAGGCCGATGCCCATCGTGATGGCGTGCTTGAGCGCCAGCGGAATGGCGTTCATGATCAGTTCGCGCAGGCCGGTGACCACCAGCAGCACGATCACCAGTCCGTAGATGACGCACATGCCCATCGCGTTCTCCCAGGTCATCTCAGGTGCGACCTGGAAGGCGATGACCGCGGAGACGCTGAGTCCGGCGGCGAGGGCCAGCGGCACGTTGCCGATGAGGCCCATGACGATCGTGGTCGCCGCCGCGGCGAACGCGGTGGCGGTGGTGAGCTGGTCGCCGTCGAGCCTGGCGCCGGTGGCGTCGGGGACCGACAGGATCACCGGGTTGAGCAGGATGATGTACGCCATCGCCATGAAGGTGGTGATGCCGCCGCGCACTTCACGACCGATGGTCGATCCGCGCCGGGTGATGTGGAAATACCGGTCGAGCCATGATCTTCCGGCGGGCTGACGCGTTCCGGCTCCGGCGTCTTCCGCCGTCGTCCGCGGCTCGGTGGACTGCTGGGTCATGGGCCTACTCCCAAGGTTCACAGGGGCACCCGCCGTACTGACTGGAGATGACGGGATTTGGGAAGGTGCTTCGGCTGCACGACCCGGGGGACGGCCCGAGGTGAACGTGCTCTTCGGGGTGGTGCGGGGTACTGCGTGGGGGTGGTGGTACGGCCGCGAGCGGTGCGGCACGGGGTTCTCCGGGCGGTGCGGGCACGGTGGAGGAAGGTGACGTTCCTCGGAGGCATGGCGCGCACCGCCCGGAGAGTCGGAGTCCTGGTCCCGGTCAGGTGCCGGTGAGGTGCTCGGGGCGCACCGGCGTCCTGTTCAGTTCCAGTCCGGTCGCGTTCCGGATCGCCGCGAGGACGGCCGGGGTGGACGACAGGGTGGGGGCCTCGCCGATGCCGCGCAGCCCGTAGGGGGCGTTGTCGTCGGCGAGTTCGAGCACGTCGACCGGGATGGTCGGCGTGTCGAGGATGGTGGGGATCAGGTAGTCCGTGAAGGACGGGTTCCGCACCTTGGCCGTCTTCGGGTCGACGACGATCTCCTCCATGACGGCGACACCCAGCCCCTGGGTGGTGCCGCCCTGGATCTGGCCGACCACGGACAGCGGGTTGAGCGCCTTGCCGACGTCCTGGGCGCAGGCGAGCTCGATGACCTTCACCAGACCGAGCTCGGTGTCCACCTCGACGACCGCGCGGTGCGCGGCGAAGGAGTACTGGACGTGGCCGTTGCCCTGTCCGGTCCGCAGGTCGAAGGCCTCGGTGGGGCGGTGCCGCCACTCGGCCTCGATCTCGACGGCCTCGTCCTCCAGGACGTCGACCAGGTCGGCGAGGACCTCGCCGCCGTCGGTGACGACCTTGCCGCCCTCCAGCAGGAGTTCGGCGGTCGCCCAGGCCGGGTGGTACGAGCCGAACCTGCGGCGCCCGAGTTCGAGGACCTTCTCCCGGACGAGTTCGCAGGAGTTCTTCACCGCGCCACCGGTGACGTACGTCTGGCGGGAGGCCGAGGTGGAACCCGCCGAACCGACCTGGGTGTCGGCCGGGTTGATGGTCACCCGGGTGACGCCGAGCTCGGTGCGGGCGATCTGCGCGTGGACGGTGATGCCGCCCTGGCCGACCTCCGCCATCGCGGTGTGCACGGTGGCCACCGGCTCGCCGGCGACCACCTCCATGCGCACCTTTGCGGTGGAGTAGTCGTCGAAGCCCTCGGAGAAGCCGACGTTCTTGATGCCGACCGCGTAGCCGACGCCGCGGACGACGCCTTCGCCGTGCGTGGTGTTGGACAGACCGCCGGGCAGGGCCCGGACGTCGGCGCCCTCGGTGGTCTCCCACTGGCGCTCGGGCGGCAGCGGGCGGGACGAGACGCGGCGCAGCAGTTCGGCGACGGGCGCCGGGGAGTCGACCGGCTGGCCGGTCGGCAGCAGGGTGCCCTGCTCCATGGCGTTGAGCTGCCGGAAGGCGACCGGGTCCATGTCGAGGGCCTTGGCGAGCTTGTCCATCTGCGCCTCGTAGGCGAAGCACGCCTGGACCGCGCCGAAGCCGCGCATCGCGCCGCAGGGCGGATTGTTGGTGTAGAGCGCGATCGCCTCGATGTCGACGTCCTCGACGACGTAGGGGCCGACGGAGAGCGAGGAGGCGTTGCCGACGACGGCCGGGGAGGCGGAGGCGTAGGCGCCGCCGTCGAGGACGATGCGGCACCGCATGTGGGTGAGTTTGCCGTCCTTGGTCGCGCCGTGCTCGTACCAGAGCTTCGCCGGGTGGCGGTGCACGTGCCCGAAGAAGGACTCGAAGCGGTTGTAGACGATCTTGACGGGCTTGCCGGTGCGCAGCGCCAGCAGGCAGGCGTGGATCTGCATCGACAGGTCCTCGCGGCCGCCGAAGGCGCCGCCGACGCCGGAGAGCGTCATCCGCACCTTGTCCTCGGGCAGACCGAGGACGGGCGCGATCTGGCGCAGGTCGGAGTGGAGCCACTGGGTGGCCACGTAGAGGTCGACGCCGCCGTCCTCGGCGGGCACGGCGAGGCCGGACTCGGGGCCGAGGAACGCCTGGTCCTGCATGCCGAAGACGTACTCGCCGGAGACGATCACGTCGGCCCGCTTCGCCGCCTCGTCGGCGTCGCCGCGGACGATCGGCTGGCGGTGCACGATGTTCGGGTGCGGCACATGGCCGGCGTGGTGGTCGTCGCGGCCGGGGTGCAGCAGCGGGGCGCCGGGCGCGGTCGCGGTGGCCTCGTCGGTGACGACGGGCAGCTCGCGGTACTCGACCCTGATCTTGGCGGCGGCGCGGCGCGCGGTCTCGGGGTGGTCGGCGGCGACCAGGGCCACCGGCTCGCCGTGGTGGCGTACGACGCCGTGGGCGAGGACGGGGGTGTCCTGGATCTCCAGACCGTAGTTCTTCACCTCGGTCGGCAGGTCGTCGTAGGTGAGGACCGCGTAGACGCCGGCCTGGGCGAGCGCCTCGGAGGTGTCGATGGAGACGATCTCGGCGTGGGCGACGGTGGAGCGCAGGATCTGGCCCCAGAGCATGTCCTCGTGCCACATGTCCGAGGAGTACGCGAATTCGCCGGTGACCTTGAGGGTGCCGTCGGGACGGAGCGTGGACTCGCCGATCCCGCCCTTGGTGCGGGAGCCCTGGGTGACGGTGGTGGGGGTGCCCGCCGGGGCGGACGCGGCCCGGGTGTGCTGTGTCATCGTCAGACCGTCGCTTCCTCGTGTCCCTGGCGGGCGGCCGCGAGGCGGACGGCGTCCAGGATCGTCTCGTAGCCGGTGCAGCGGCACAGGTTGCCGGAGAGCGCCTCGCGGATGTCCTCGTCGGACGGCGAGGGGTTGCGCTCCAGCATCTCGTCGGCGGCGACCAGCAGCCCGGGGGTGCAGAAGCCGCACTGCACGGCGCCGGCGTCGAGGAACGCCTGCTGGATCGGGGAGAGCTCGGTGCCCTCGCCGGTCTGCGAGTCGGTGCCCCTGGCGCTCCAGCCCCGGGCCTCCTGGAGGCTGGTGCCGCAGGCGCCGGAGGCGCAGCCGCCGTGCTCGGCCCGCTGCCTGGCGTAGTCGGCGAGCCCTTCGACGGTCACGACCTCGCGGCCCTCGACCTGGCCGGCGGCGACCAGGCAGGCGCAGACCGGCACGCCGTCGAGGCGGACCGTGCAGGAGCCGCATTCGCCCTGTTCGCAGGCGTTCTTGGAGCCCGGCAGGCCGAGGCGCTCGCGCAGGACGTAGAGCAGGCTCTCGCCCTCCCAGACGTCGTCCGCTTCCTGGCGGCGTCCGTTGACGGTGAAGTTGACGCGCATGGCTATGCAGCTCCTTCCAGCGTGCGGGCGGTGCCGCGGTACTGCTCCCAGGTCCAGCCCAGCGTGCGGCGGGCCATGATGCCGACCGCGTGACGGCGGTACTTCGCGGTACCGCGCACGTCGTCGATCGGGTTGCAGGCGCCGGATGCGAGCTCCGCGAACTGCTTGGCGACCGACGGGGTGATGATCTTGCCGCTCTCCCAGAAGCCGCCCTCCTCCAGCGCGGCGTTCAGGAACTCCTCGGCCGCGGTGGCGCGCACCGGGGTGGGCGCGGCGGAGCCGATGCCGGTCCGCACGGTGCGGGTCGCGGGGTGCAGCGCGAGGCCGAAGGCGCACACCGCGATGACCATGGCGTTGCGGGTGCCGACCTTGGAGTACTGCTGCGGCCCGTCGGCCTTCTTGATGTGCACGGCGCGGATGAGCTCGTCGGGGGCGAGCGCGTTGCGCTTCACCCCGGTGTAGAACTCGTCGATGGGGATCATGCGCGTGCCGCGCACCGACTCGGCCTCGACCTCGGCGCCCGCGGCGAGCAGGGCCGGGTGGGCGTCGCCGGCCGGGGAGGCGGTGCCGAGGTTGCCACCGACGCCGCCGCGGTTGCGGATCTGCGGGGAGGCCACGGTGTGCGAGGCGAGCGCGAGCCCGGGCAGCTCGGCGCGCAGGTTCTCCATGATCGCGGTGTAGGGCACGGAGGCCCCCAGCCGGACGCTCTCGCCCCCGACCTCCCACTCGGTCAGCTCGCCGATGCGGTTCAGGTCCAGGAGGTACTCGGGCCGGCGGTGGTCGAAGTTGATCTCGACCATCACATCGGTGCCACCGGCGAGGGGGACGGCTGTGGGGTGCTCGGCCTTCGCGGCGAGCGCCTCCTCCCAGCTGGCGGGGCGAAGGAAGTCCATGAGCGGCTCTCTTCTTCTTGATCGTGTGATCGGGGTCCGTCGCAACGGGCCCGGGACGGCCGGCCCTCGACTGGAGTGTTCACGTGGTGTTCATGCGATGTGGTCCAGTACACAAGGCGTGATGAGCCGGGTGCAGTCACCGAAGACATGAAGGAGTTGGCTGGTCGCCTCCCTCGTCTTGTAGATTCGAACGAAAAGCGGAGATCGGCAACCTCACCGTTTCCCCCTGGAAACCCTGGCCACGGATTTCCGTCCGTACCCGGTAACAACGAGACAGATCGGCGGCGACGTGATGCGGCTGCGCGCACTGCTGGAGAACGACGCGCTGGGCCTGCGGCTGCTCGGCGGCCAGGACGAGCTCGACCGCGGGGTGCGCGGGGTGATGACCACCGATCTCAAGGATCCCAGCCGGTACCTGTCCGGCGGCGAACTGGTGCTGACCGGTCTGGCCTGGCGCCGCGCCGCCGAGGACTCCGAGCCCTTCGTGCGCATCCTCGCGGGCGCTCAGGTGGCGGGGCTCGCCGCGGGCGAGGCGGAGCTCGGCGACATCCCCGACGATCTCGTGCAGGCGTGTTCGCGCCACCGGCTCCCGCTGTTCGCGGTGAACGAGTCCGTTGCGTTCGCGACGATCACCGAGTACGTCGTCCGCCAGGTGTCCGGGGAGCGCGCCGGCGACCTCGCCGCGGTCGTCGACAGGCACAGGAGGCTGATGACCTCGGGCCCGGCGGGCGGCGGACCCGACGCGGTCCTGGATCTCCTCGGCTCCGACCTCGACCTGCGGGCCTGGGTCCTTTCCCCCACCGGCCGCCGGATCGCCGGCGCCGGCAGCGCCGCCGGGGGGCTGCCCGCGGCGACCGGCGCGCTGCTCGCGGGCGAGCACCTGGCCGCCGTGCGCACGGGCCGGCGCGCCCCGCACCGGGTGGTGGCCGACGGCGCCACCTACTCGCTCTTCCCGATCCGCAACACCGGGCGCGGCGCGGCCCCGGCCACCCGGGACGTGCGCGAGAGCGTGCTGTCGGACTGGCTGCTCGCCGTGGAGGCGGACGCCGGGGACTGGCCTGCGGCCCGGCTCGACCTGCTCCAGGGCGTCACCCAGCTGATCGCCGTCGAACGCGACCGCCGCGAGGCGGCGCGCACGGTGCGCCGCCGGCTCGCCCAGGAGGTCCTGGAACTCGTCCAGACAGGTGCGGCGCCCGCCGAGATCGCGGCCCGGCTGCGGGTGGCCGCCCCCGTGCTGCTGCCCGGGCTGGGCACGGCTCCGCACTGGCAGGTGGTGGTCGCCCGCGTCGAGTGGGGCGCCGGCACCGAGGTCGAGTCGGGTCCGGTGGCACAGTCTCTGCTGGAGGAGATCCTCGTCGACCCGGCGGCGACCGGCCCGGAGTCGGCGGACCGCATCGCCGTCGCGCACAGCGGCGACGAGGCCATCGCCCTGGTGCCGCTGCCCGCGCTCGCCCCGCCGGGCACCGGCGAGGAGGCCGACCCGGCTCCGCTGGACGAGGGCCTGCACGCCGACGCCCTGCTGGAGTCGGTCCGCATGCCCCTGACGGCCGGCCTCGCCGACGACGGGCGCCTCACCCTCGGCGTCAGCGCCGCGGTGCACTCGGCCGAGGGGCTGCGCGGCGCGCTGGAGGAGGCCCGCCACGCCCGCCGGGTCGCGGCGGCACGGCCCGGCCGGGTCTGCGCGGCGGGACACCACGAGCTCGCCTCGCACGTGCTGCTGCTGCCCTTCGTCCCCGACGACGTCCGCCGCGCCTTCACGGCCCGGCTGCTGGACCCGCTGCGCGACTACGACCGCCGCCACCGGGCGGAGCTGATCCCCACCCTGGAGGCGTTCCTCGACTCCGACGGCTCCTGGACCCGCTGCGCGGCCCGGCTCCATCTGCACGTGAACACCCTGCGCTACCGGGTCGGCCGCATCGAGCAGCTGACGGGCCGGGACCTGTCCCGCCTGGAGGACAAGCTGGACTTCTTCCTCGCCCTGCGGATGAGCTGAGAGGGGCGGATTCCTCGCCCTGCGGAGGAGCTGAGCCGGCGGATTCCTCGCCCTGCGGAGGAGCTGAGCCGGCGGACGGACCGTCGGAGCATGCGCCGCAGCAGCCGGTCCCGGCGGATCGGCTGATGCCCGTGCCGTCTACGCCCGTGTCCACCCATGGGGCGACGGACCCGGCCCGGTCGCTGCGCATCGCGGTGTACTCGGCGTCTGTGCGCGCGTCCCGCCGAGGGCGCCCGGGCGCGCTGCCGGCATCGGCCCCCCGCGGTCCGCCCTCCGGCGCCCGCACCCGTGCGGGTCATGGTGAGATCCATCTGGTTGACGCCGGGGCGGCCCCCGGGGGCGGTGCCGCCGAGCGGGCGGGCGCCGTGGAACGAAGGGGACATCCGGCTCCACCGGCGCCCGGGAACGGTGCCGGTGGTCACCCGGTCGGCCGCCGAAAGATTGTGAACTGATTCACTCGACCCCTTGGCCCGGCGCGCCCATCCATGCTGAGATTCCGTTCTGACTCGACAGCTCAATGGCGTGCTAGGGGAGGGCAAGTGGCGCATACCGCCATGTCTGGTTCGGGAACCACAGCAGGTGACGATCCACTCCAGACCGCGGTATGGCGGCTGCGTTCGCGCGGCTGTTGGACCGACGCGGCGGCCCTGCTCGCGCCCCGGGCAGCCGAGCCCGCGGCCGCCCTGGAACGGGCCGGACTGCTCGTCGAACGCTGCCTGTTCACCTGCGAGGGCTGGCCCGAGGCCGAGGACGCGCTGCGCACCGCCGAGGCGGTGGCGCGCGACGACGAGGAACGCGGCGGCGCGGCGAGCGAGCGCGGACGCCTCGCGTACGCGGCGACCCGCCTCGGTGTGCGGGACCGCGCCGACGAGGCGCGCTCGGCGCTCGGCCGGGCCGCGGCCCTGCTCTCCCCCTCGTCGCCGCGGCGGCCCCTGCTCGACTTCCGGCGGGGTCTGCTCGCGGAGCACATCGCCGACGCCCCGCAGGCCGCGCGCGCCGCCTACGAGCGGGCGCACGCCGGGGCGGGGACCCACGGCGACCCCCTGCTGCTCTCGTTCACCTCGCAGCAGCTGGCCGGACTCGCCCTGCGGGAGGGTGAGTTGGCCATCGCGCGGCAGGGCTTCGCCGAGTGCCTGCGCATCCGGGAGGAACTGGGCTATCTGATCGGGACCGCGCCGGCACTCGCCGGACTCGCCGACTGCGAGACGGAACCGGAGGCCGGACGTCTCCGGGCCGAGGCCCATCGGCTGTTCCGGCTGCTCGGCGGCGTGCCGGTGTGGCTGGCCCCCCAGCTGGCCCCGGCCGTCCCCGCCCAGACACCGCCGGTACGGCCCGAGCCCGCCGCGCAGTGAGGACCCGCCGCCGGGAGGGCGACGTCCCGGAACCGCGGTCGCGGTGGGACGAGATCACCACCGGCCTCTGGATGGGCGGCCATGTCTGGTCGGACGGGCGGCAGCGGCACCAGGACGTGGTGGTGGACCGCGAGTTCGACGTGGTGATCAGCCTCTGGACGCGGGCGGGCCACGGCCCGGGCTCCGGGGTGGAGCACCATGTGGCGCCCATACCCGACGACTGGCTCACCGCGGGCGAGATCGACAGCGTGCGCCGGCTCGCGGTGGTGGCGGCCGATGCCGTACGCGCGGGCCGGCGGGTGCTGGTGCGGTGCTACTCGGGCTACAACCGGTCGGGCCTGCTGGCCGCCCAGACCCTGATCGAACTGGGGCACGACAGCGACGGCGCGATCGACCGGGTGCGGCTGCGGCGCTCACCGTGGGCGCTGCACAACGCGGCCTTCGAGCAGTACCTGCTGACGGGTCTGGACGTGGCCTCGCTGCTGTCCGGTCTGGAGCCGCCCCCGTGAGAAGCACACCGGGGGCGGAGACCGGCTCCGGGGCCCGTGCGCTCAGCCCAGCAGGCCGAGGACCCGGCCGGGTGCGAGCAGCAGGAGCACGCCCGCGACGGCCAGAAGGATCCACAGGAACGCCCGGAGCCGGCCGCGCGGGCGACGGGCCGGCGCCGCCGTCCAGCTGCGCCATCCGTCGGGCCGCGCCTGGACGGGGCGGCCGCGACGGGCCAGCCTGCGCACCCTGCCCTGCCGCCGCGCCTCCTCCTCGTCGGCCCGCCTGAGCCGTTCGGTGACCATGCGCGCCCGCGCGGAGGGCTCCTTGGGGGCGTGCAGACGCGCCGGCCCCTCGCTGTCGATCTGGAACCTGGCCCACTCCTCGTCGGATATGGGCCGCTGTGCTCCGTCGGGCAGCTCGCCGCTCATCAACTTCCCCCTTGTGTCACGGTCTTGCCGAACAGCTCGGACAGGGTAGTCGAGACCTCTGGCCATGAAGTGCCGGGGAGTGATCATGCATGCTCCGGCCCCGCGGTGGCCTCACCGGGGACGCAGGACACCCAGCGTCTCGTCCGTCCCTACGGCGAGCGCGCCGTCCGGCGTGAGGGCCACGGCCCGCACGGCGGGACCGGGCCGGAACGACACCGGAGCGCGGCCCCGCCCCGGACGGTGGAGCTGCACCAGCCCGTCCGCCCAGGCGACGGCGACGGCGGGGCCCGCGCCCGGCCGGGCGGGTTCGGCGGCGCCCACCGCCACCACCGGGTAGGGCCGCTCGGTCACGGTCTCCCCGGTCGTCCGCCGGCCGGGACGCCAGCGGCGCACGGCTCCGTCCGCTCCGCCGCTGACGACCAGCGGCGGCCCGTCCCCGCCGGCCGCCGCCAGCGCGGTGACACGGCCGCAGTGCAGTGCCGCCTGGTGCAGGCCGGTGCGGCCGAAGACGTGCACGGACCCCGTGCGGTCGCCGACGGCCACCACCCCCGCGGCGGCGCCCAGCGCCGTGCCGGGGTGCGCGGCCACCGTCGCCGTCACCGCCTCGGTGAGACCCGACCCGGGCCCGTGGGTACGCAGCCGGCCGCGCTCGTCGAGCAGCAGCAGAGTGGTGTCGGGCATGGCGGCGACGGCCCTGATCCGGACACCGGTCGCCACGGCCACCGGGCGGGAGGCGTCGAGGCCGTGCACGGTGCCGCCCCGGTCGGCGACGAGCAGCCGCCCCGCGAAGACGGTCGCCGCCACGACCGGCCCCACGTCCTCGCGCACGGCGTCGACGGCCCAGGGCGCCGCCTCCGCCAGCCGTGCGAGCGCGGCGCGCTGCCCGGGGTCCGCCCCGGCAGGCAGGGCGGCGAGCAGGGCGAGGGCGCGGACGGCCGGCTCCTGGTCGCGGATCAGCGCCTGCCCGGCGCGCAGCCATGCCGTCCGCAGCCCCCCGTGGTCGTCGCCGCCGCTCTCGTACGCGGCGGTGACCACCTGGGGGTCGGCTGCGCAGACGGATGCGGCGTCCGCCGGATCCACGGCCCCGGCGGGCCCGTGCGACCCATCGCCCGGCGGTGCGTCGATGCGCACCGGCACCCGGCCGAACTCCCCCATGACGGCGACCAGTTCCGCCACCGCGGCCGGATCGGCACCGGGCAGCACCAGCCGCGCCCTGCGCGGTGCCGTGCCGCCGAGCAGCGCCGAGCGCAGTTCCGCGGGCGTGCCGGCCACCACCCCGAGCTGATTGGCCGCCGCCCAGACCGTGCCGCGCATCCCGCCCCCCGCATCCCGCCGGTCCGCCCCGGTTCCCTCGTCGTGTCGCCCCATCGGTCCCCCCGGCGGGCCGCCGTCAGACCTCGGCGCCGGCGAAGTGCTCGCGCACGAGCGACTGGACCACCGGCAGGTCCTGGGCGATCAGCGCCTCCAGCAGCGCGGTGTGCTCGGCCGCGTCCGCGATCAGCACGGCACGGTCGGGCACGTGACCCGGCGGCCTCGCCCCCGGGGCACGGGTCATCGGCCACTGGGAGCGCCGGTGGAGGTCGTCGGCGACGGCGAGGAGCTGGCGGTTGCCCGCGAGGGCGAGCACGGCGTGGTGGAACGCCCGGTCCGACTCGGCGTAGGCCGCCCGGTCGCCGGTCGCGGCCGCCCGGGCCGTCGCCTCGGCCAGTGGCCGCAGCGCCGCCCACCGGTCGGCGGGAACGCTGCGGGCGAGCCGCAGCATCACCGGCACCTCGATCAGCGCCCGCACCTCGGCGAGCTCGGCCAGCTCCCGGGCCGTGCGCACACAGACGCGGAAGCCCCGGTTCGGCACGACCTCGACCGCGCCCTCGACGGCCAGCTGCTGCATGGCCTCGCGGACGGGGGTCGCCGAGACGCCGTAGCGCTCGCCGAGCGCCGGGGCGGAGTAGACCCGGCCGGGGATCAGGTCGCCGTCGACGAGCGCGGTGCGCAGGGCGTCGAGCACCTGGGTGCGCACCGAATGACGTCGCACGGGGGCGGGTCCCTCGTCCGGGACGTGTTCGCCGCGGGTGTCCGGATCGGCGGGGCGGTGGCGGCCCTGGAGCGGGACACGCGCGGAGGCGTACGGCTGCCGCACGACGGCGTCATGCGCGCGCGACTGCTCCACTCGGTGCCTCCCGGGGCCGGTACGGACCGGCTCGGTGCCCCTTCGGCCGGTAGGGGCCCGGCCGGCGAGCACCGGGTCCCCCGTGCACGATAGGCGGGCGGGGCCGCAGTTCAAACACCGCGATGATCGGGTAAGGTAAGGCTAACCTGCTAACGATCGCGATTCGGTGGTCCCCGGCATGACCCTTCCCGCTCTGCTCCCCGGCCTCGCCTCCCCCGTCGGCGCGGCCTACGCACGCCTGGCCGAGGTCTTCGCCGGGCTGAGCGTCACGGAGCTCGGCGGCGACGAACCGGTCCCCACCGGTGACGGCTGGGTCGTCGCGGGCGACCTCGCCGCCGGCGGCCAGGCCCTCGACACCTTCCTCGCCTGGGACGACGCCCAGGTGCGGCGCGACTACGGCCGTCCCGCCCGCCCGGACGTGATCGCCAGCTTCGGCCTCCACCGCTACGCCTGGTCCGCCTGCCTGCTGATCACCCTCCCCTGGTTCCTGGACCGCCGCGTTCCGCGCCTGCCCGCCGGCTCGGTCGCCTACCAGCGCGAGCGGGGACGGATGGCGGTCCGGGTGGACGGCTTCGCCTGCCTGCCCGACGACCCCGCGGCAGTCCTGCCCGGCGCCCGCGTCGTCGCGGACGAGGAGGCGCTGCGCGCCGAGGTCCGCGAGGCGGTGGCCGAGCACCTCACCCCCGTGCTGGCCGCGTTCGGACCGCGGATGCGGCGGCGCGGCCGCGCCCTGTGGGGCATGGCGACCGACGAGGTCGTCGAGGGCCTGTGGTACATCGCACACCTGCTCGGCGAGGAGCGGCGGGGCGTCACCGAGCTGGAGCGGCTGTTCCCCGGCACGACGGCGCCGTACGTCGGCACGGCCGGATTCCGCGAGATCCCCGTCCCGGACGGCGACCCGCTGCCGACCCGCGACCGGGCGAGCTGCTGCATGTTCTACACCCTGCGGCCCGAGGACACCTGCGTCACCTGCCCCCGCACCTGCGACGCCGACCGGGTGCGGCGCCTGCGGCAGAGCGCCTGACGCTCCCCGTGCCACCGGCCGGAGGCAGCGCCGGACGCTCCCCCGCGCGCACCCGTGACAACGGCCGGACGGGGGCGTCCGACGCCCCCGTCCGGCCACGGCACCCTCGCCACCCCACCGCCACCGATCCACGCCACCTGTTCGAGTGAGTGCCACCCGAACACACCTCACGCTCCTCGCAACCCCGTTCGGTCAGATCGCACCTATTCGTGCCCCGAACGGCCCCGTTGGCGTTCTCTTGCCCCGAAACCCCGGTGGGCCCCGCGCCCGGTCGGACACTATGGCCGCCGAACCGCCGACCGCGATGCAAGGGACACCGCATGAGACTGACCGACATATCGCTGGACTGGCTGCTTCCCGGCTTCGTGCTGCTGCTGGGAGTACTGGCGGCGGTGGCGGTGCTCACGCGCGGCAGGCGCGCCGGGGCAAAGGCCGCGGCCGACGACTCCTGGGAACGCAGCGAGGAGCGCCGCAGGCGCAAGGAAGCCGTCTACGGAACCGCCTCCTACGTGCTGCTGTTCTGCTGCGCCGCGGTGGCCGCCGCGCTCTCCTTCCACGGCCTGGTGGGCTTCGGGCGCCAGAACCTCAACCTCTCCGGCGGCTGGGAGTATCTGGTCCCCTTCGGCCTCGACGGCGCCGCCATGTTCTGCTCCGTCCTCGCCGTGCGCGAGGCGAGCCACGGCGACGCCGCCCTCGGGTCGCGGCTGCTGGTGTGGACGTTCGCCGGTGCGGCGGCCTGGTTCAACTGGGTGCACGCGCCGCGCGGCCTGGGCCACGCGGGCGCCCCGCAGTTCTTCGCGGGGATGTCGCTCTCGGCGGCGGTGCTCTTCGACCGTGCGCTCAAGCAGACCCGCCGTGCCGCCCTGCGGGAACAGGGCCTGGTGCCCCGTCCGCTGCCGCAGATCCGGATCGTCCGCTGGCTCAGGGCGCCCCGGGAGACGTTCGCCGCCTGGTCGCTCATGCTGCTGGAGGGCGTCCGCACCCTGGACGAGGCGGTCGACGAGGTGCGCGAGGACCGGCGGGAGAAGGAGCAGAACCGGCTGCGCCGCCGCGACCACGAGAAGCTGGAGCGGGCCCGGCTCAAGGCGTACAACCGCCAGCACCGGGCCTGGGGGATCGGCCGCTCGAACCGGCCGGCGCAGCTCCCCGCGCTCGCCCCGGCCGCTTCCGCCCAGGGGCAGGTGCCGTCACCGGCCGGCCCGGTGGAGACGGCGGGCTCCGTCGTGGAGCCCGCCATAGCCGAGCCGGGTCAGCTGCCCGTGCGCTCCCGGCCCCCCTTGCAGGCCGTCGGGCCGAAGGGCCATGAGCCCGTGACGGTGGACCTGACGGCCGAGGACGACACCCAGGCGCTGCCGCGCCTGGACTCGCTCGAAAGGAAACTGAAGGACCTCGAGCAGCAGTTCGGCTGAGCCGGACCGCTCACGCGGGGGCGGTGCGGGCCCCGGTCAGGCCGCCCCCGCGTGCAGTTCGAACCAGACCACCTTTCCCACCCCCTGCGCCGTGCGCACGCCCCAGGCGTCCGCGAGGCTCTCGACGAGGATCAACCCCCTGCCCGACGTACCGAGGTCGGCGTTCGGTACGTCGGGGACGGCCAGCCCCGCCACGAAGTCCCGCACCTCCACGTGCAGGCGCGAGTCCTCGACGGTGGCGGTGACCACCGCTCCGTGGTCGGTGTGTATCAGCGCGTTCGTCACCAGTTCGCTCGCGAGCAGCTCGGCGACGTCGGCGGCGTCGGCGTGGTCGTCGTCCGGCGTCCGGGAGCCCGGCTCGGGCCACTTGCCGAGGAGGTCGCGTAACGCGTGCCGCACCTCGGGCACCGCGGTGAGGTCACCGCTGCCGAGCCTGCGGTGGAGCCGTCCCCGTACTCCGGCGCCCCCGTGACGTCCAGTCATCTTCCCCCCACTCGGCACCGGCCCCCGGCCCGTGTCCGTCGATGGTCCGCAAACGTTCACGGGATGCATGCCCCACAGGGGCAACACCACTCATACCGCGGGAGATCGGCCGGGCCCCCCGCCCGGCCGCCTCGCACCCGTCAGGGCCGCGGCACGTTGCGGAGGTTCGACCGCGCCATCTGGAGCATCCTGCCCACGCCGCCGTCCAGCACCACCTTGCTCGCGGACAGCGCGAAGCCGGTGACCATCTCGGCGCTGATCTTCGGCGGGATGGACAGGGCGTTCGGGTCGGTGACCACGTCGACGAGGGCCGGCCCCTTGTGCCGGAAGGCGTCCCTCAGCGCCCCGGCGAGGTGCTTGGGCTTCTCCACCCGCACCCCGAAGGCGCCGGCGGCCCTGGCGACGGCGGCGAAGTCGGGATTGTGGTTCGTCGTGCCGAACGACGGCAGCCCGCCCACCAGCATCTCCAGCTCCACCATGGACAGCGAGGAGTTGTTGAACAGCACGACCTTCACCGGCAGGTCGTACTGGACGAGGGTGAGGAAGTCCCCCATCAGCATGGTGAATCCGCCGTCCCCCGACATCGACACCACCTGGCGGCCACGGTCGGTGAACTGTGCGCCGATCGCCTGCGGCAGCGCGTTCGCCATCGACCCGTGGGTGAACGAACCGATGATCCGGCGGCGGCCGTTGGGCGAGATGTAGCGCGCCGCCCAGACGTTGCACATACCGGTGTCGACGGTGAACACGGCGTCGTCGTCGGCGATCTCGTCGAGCACGGAGGCGACGTACTCGGGGTGGATCGGCGTGCGCTTCTCGACCTTGCGGGTGTACGCCTTGACCACGCCCTCCAGGGCCTCGGCGTGCTTCTTCAGCATCCTGTCGAGGAAACGGCGGTCGGTCTTCGGCCGCACCCGCGGGGTCAGGCACCGCAGCGTCTCGCGCACATCGCCCCACACGGCGAGGTCCAGCTTGGAGCGCCGCCCGAGATGTTCGGGCCGCACGTCGACCTGCGCGATCTTCACGTCGTCCGGCAGGAAGGCGTTGTACGGGAAGTCCGTGCCCAGCAGGATCAGCAGATCGCAGGCGTGGGTGGCCTCGTAGGCGGCGCCGTAGCCGAGCAGTCCGCTCATACCGACGTCGTAGGGATTGTCGTACTGAATCCACTCCTTGCCACGGAGCGCATGTCCGACGGGCGACTTGATGCGCTCCGCGAACTGCATGACCTCGGCGTGCGCGCCGGCCGTGCCGCTGCCGCAGAAGAGGGTGACGCGGTCCGCCTCGTCGATCATGGCGACCAGCTTGTCGATCTCGGTGTCCCCCGGCCGGACCGTGGGGCGGGTGGTGACCAGCGCGTGCTCGACCGTCTTCTCGGGCGCCGGCCGGTCCGCGACATCACCGGGCAGCGTCACGACGCTCACACCGCTGCGGCCCACGGCGTGCTGGACCGCCGTCTGGAGGAGGCGGGGCATCTGCTGCGGGCTGGAGATCATCTCGCAGTAGTGGCTGCACTCGCGGAAGAGCAGTTCCGGATGGGTCTCCTGGAAGTAGCCGAGACCGATCTCCGACGAGGGGATGTGGGAGGCGAGCGCGAGCACCGGGGCCATGGAGCGGTGCGCGTCGTACAGGCCGTTGATGAGGTGCAGGTTGCCGGGACCGCAGGACCCGGCGCAGGCGGCGAGTCTGCCGGTGATCTGTGCCTCGGCACCCGCGGCGAAGGCTGCGGTCTCCTCGTGCCGGACCTGGATCCACTCGATGCCGGAGGTGCGGCGGACGGCGTCGACGACCGGGTTGAGGCTGTCGCCGACGACTCCGTACAGCCGCTGCACCCCCGCCCGCACGAGGATGTCGACGAACTGCTCGGCCACCTTCTGCTTCGCCATGGGATTGTGCGCCCTTTCTGCCGGCCCCCGGTCCATCAACCCATGGGCCCGCCCGTCACGCCTCCCAGACGGCCACCGCCGTGCGGTCGTCGGAGTACCCCTTCACCCGCACCTGGGTGTCCGCGAGGAACTGCGTCATGCCGGGCGCCTCCCGCCCGTGCCAGCGGGCGGCCAGCTCACCGGCGAGCGCCGGCTCGCCGCGCAGGGGCTCGGCGAGACCGTTGCTGCACAGCAGGAGCGTGTCACCCGGACGGGCTACCGAGGCCCGGAAGCGGAACGGGTCGGCGGGGGGCGGGACGGGGTCCTCGATCAGCGGGGGCCTGGTGGCGATGCTCAGGTCCATGGTGAGCCGGTCGCCGTCCGGGCCCGCCTCGGGCGGGGCGGATCCGTAGCCGACGACGGGTTCGCCCGGGGCGGCGGATTCCGGCACGAGCGGTTCGAGGTCCTGCCAGACGCCGTCGCGCAGCCTGAACAGCCCGCCCGTGCCGACCCCGAAGAAGACCCGGGTGCGGCACTCCGGGTCGGCGGACAGCAGCAGACAGCGCAGGCCGGCGGTGTACTCCTCGGGGCCGACGCCGAGTTCGGCCGCGCGGGCACGGAGCCGGCCGAGGCTGCGGTCGGTGAGCCGGTGCAGTCCCGAGCGGAGGTCGCCCCGGCGGCCCTCCCTTATGTCGTCGGCGAGGCGGGCGTGGCTGCGGCCGACGGCCGTCCCGATCCAGCGGCAGGCGTCGCCCGCGGCACGGTGGGCGTACTCGGTGTGCCGGCTGCCGCCGGCGACGGCCACCAGCACGAGCGCGTCGGGGCCGGTCCCGAACCGGGCCGTGAGCAGGGCGTCGCTGCGCGGTGCGCCCCGGAAGCGCGCGGAGTCGCCGCGCACGGAAGCGGCCCGCAGCGTGTACGTCCCGTACCGGGCCCCGTCCATCACGGTGTCGGCCACGAGGCGGTCGAGTTCCAGCGCGTCGGCGGCGGGCAGCGCGGTGGGCTCGGGATCGTACGTCGGCGGCCCGCCCCCCACGTGCCCGGCGCCGGTGTCCGCTCGCGGCCCGGCCGGCCCTTCGTCCGGTGCGGTCCGCGTCGGCGGCACGCCCCGCCCCGCGGGGGCGGGTGCGGCGTGCCTGCCCTCGCGGCCGTCCCCCGTCCGTGGCCCCGGCCCCGCGTCCCGCTGCGCGGACCGCCCCTGCATCGCGCGAAGGCGGCGTCTCCCGGCCCCGCGCCGAGGGCGCCGAGCCCGGCGAGGCATCCCCGGGAGGGGACGGCGGGGCGGCGGAGCGCTCCGTGGGCGGGTCCCACCAGGCGCGGGGGCGGGTCACCGTGCCCGGGGCCGAGGCGAGACGGTCGTCGAGGGTGTCGCCCGTCGGCACGGGCGGCGGGCCCGTGTCCGGGGCGGCATCGTCGTAGAGCTTCGCCCACCAGTCGTCCTCGGCGCTCGGCCCGGCCGGCGGCCGCTCCCCCTGTTCGCTCATGCCCTTATTGTCCACCGCGAGGCCCCGCGGAAAACGGACCCCGGCGAAAAATGGCAATGCGACAAACGGCGGGTGAAAGGGTCCGCCGGGCGGCCCAACCCCCCACGGGAAGGACGCCCGGCGGACCGGTCGTGATCAGCGCACGGCGTATGCGCCGACCACGAGCTGGGTGACGGAGTTGCCCTTGGCATCCGCCAGTTCGGTCTTCAGCGTGACCTGCTCGCCCGTCGCGCCCGCGTGGTTCACGGTGGCGCTCCAGGTGCCGTTCCGCCGCTGGGTGACCGCCTCGGTCCAGGTCTCACCGCCGTCGTACGAGTACGACAGCTTCGCGGCGGTCAGGGCGCCGGGTTCGTAGCCCGCGTGGCCGGTGACGCCGAGTGCGATCCGCTGTCCGTCGCGCGCGGCGACGGTCTTGAGGCCGTCCTCCGGGAGACCGTATCCCGGGAACAGCAGGGGGATCCCTTGTGAGTGCACGTTCTCGTCGAGACGGGAACGGAACCTCCAGGTCGTCTGCGCCTGTGTCGAGCGCTTCCAGACCGCGGCCGGCTGTCCGATCTTCATCTGGGTGAGGGAGAGTTCGTACGAGCCGTCCTCCGCCGGGACCTCGAAGACCCCGAACGGGTATCCAGTCTGCCCTATCTCCTCGCCGTTGCGCACCAGTCGCATGCTTCCGATGTCGCCGAACGACCCTTGCTGCGCCGCGTGTTCGGTGTCCGACCACATCGCGGGGGCGACGCCGACCAGGTTGCCCTGCCGTTCGCCGGCGAGCGCGAGGCCGCCGTCGGCGCCGCGCGGTGCGGCGGGCCGCAGGACCCCTCCGTACCAGGACTCGTCCCGGACCGAGCCCGCGCGGTAGGTGCGCGCGGTGTCCGTCATGAGCTCGCCCCAGGGGAAGCTGGAGGCGACGTGGTGCTGGTAGCGGGTGTCGCCGGGCGAGTGGAACTCGGTGCGGGTGCCCGGCACCCCGACCAGGTCGAATCCGGACAGGGACACGGTCGCGCCGTCGGGCCGCTGCGCGAGGACTCCGTCGCTGAAGTCGGCGCCGACGCCCATCGCGTGGTACGTGGACTCGTTCCTGCCGAGCTTCGCGTCCCGCACCCGGTAGGTGCGCGCGGAGGTGACGGGACCGTCCTCCGGCTGCACCAGGTTGTAGACGTAGGGGCTGCGGGCCGTCGCCTTCCAGCGCAGCGTCACGGGCCCGTCCGCCAGGGCCGCGAGCAGGGCCTCGGCTTCCTCGGCCTCGATCCCGAGGACGGGGTGGGGTGCGGTGCCGAAGCCGGTGGACGGGAGCCACGCGCCGGGGGCGGCGCGGTGCACGAGGGCCGCCACCGCGCCCGCGGCCTTGGCGTTGCGTGCGGCGGTGGTGGCGCTCGCGCTGCCGTCGGGCAGGCGGATCAGGGCGAACCTGCCCCGGACGCCCGCGGCCTGGAGCTCCTCGGGGGTGCCGGTGCCCGCATCGGCGACCTGCGCCTCGCCGGTGCCGTCGAGGTTGACGGAGCCGACGCTCGCGGCGACGGGGTGCAGTTCCGGTCCCGGGACGGCCTTCAGGCTCTCGACGAGGGGGGCGTAGGCGCGCCAGTGGCTGGCGAATTCGAATCCGCCGTCCTTCGCCCGCCCCTGGACGTCGGCGTAGAAGCCGCGGGCGAGCCGGTTGCCGGTGAGGGTGCCGGCGTGCAGCCAGGTGTCGTCCCAGGTGCGGGAGAAGGCCAGGGTGGTGCTGCGGCTCTCGGAGGGCCGGTCGGTGGCGATGCGCAGCCGGTGGGCCCGGCGGGCGTCGAGGACGACGGTGGTGTCCTCGGTGATCTCGGTCTGGGGCCTGCCGAGGTAGGACAGGGTGCCGTCGGCGGACTCGACGTAGGAGGACAGGAAGTAGGAGCCGGGGCGCAGGCGGTAGACCTGGTCCGCGGCGCCGTCGTTGAAGCGGCGCTCGCCGGTGGAGGTGTCGGTTCCGACGACGTCGAGCGAGGAGACGCCCTCGGCGGGCCGGCCCGCCCGGTCGAGGAGCTTCACGCGCAGCGTGACGGTCTCCGGTTCGACGTACAGCGCGAACGGGGTGGAGACGGCGACCCCGCGTGCGGTGGCGACGACGCGGCCGGTGATGTCCCCGTACTGGGCGCGGTCGACCCGCACCGAGGGGTCGAGGGTGAGCGGCACGGTGACGGTGGCGCCGGCCGGGACGGTGACCTCGCGCGCGCCGAGCCGGGCGAGCGCGCCGCGGACGGCGGATCCGTCGTTGCCGGTGAGGGCGCGCACGGCGAGGTCCAGGGTGACCGGCCGGTCGCCGTGGTTGGTGTAGGGGACGCCGACCGTGGTGCGGTCGCTGCCGTGCTGCGGCCAGGCGAAGGAGCCGCCCTGGACGGCGGACGCGCCGGTGACCGTGGTGTCCACGGCTGCCCTGACGTCCAGCCGCCCGCCGCCGGTCTCCCGGACGTCGCCGGGCACGCCCGAGCGGGCCGACGAGACGAGCGCGGCCTTGATGCGCGCGGCGTTCCACTCCGGGTGGCGCTGCTTGACGAGGGCGGCGGCCCCCGCGACGTGCGGGGTGGCCATGGAGGTGCCGGACATCGAGCGGTAGGCGTACACGCCGCGGCCGCCGGCCGACGCGGCGGAGATCGCGACGCCGGGAGCGGCGATCTCCGGCTTGAGGGTGTGGGTGACGATCGCGGGTCCGCGGCTGGAGAACGGGGCGGTGCTGTCGTCGCGGTCGACGGCTCCGACGGTGAGGACGCCGGGGGCGCAGCCGGGTGAGGAGACGGTGCCGGAGGCGGGTCCGGTGTTGCCGGCCGCCACGACGAAGAGCGTGTCCTCGTGGGTCCTGGCGAGCTCCTGCGCGGCGACGCTCATGGGGTCCGTGCAGTCGGTCGGTTCGGCGCTGCCGAGGCTCATGGAGACGACGTCGGCCTTCTGGTCGACGGCCCACTGCATGCCCGCGATGATCCACGAGGCGGCGCCGGATCCCGAGTCGTCGAGCACCTTGCCGCTGATCAGGTCGGCGGCGGGCGCGACGCCCTTGTTCCGGCCGTCGCTCGCGGCGCCGGATCCGCCGACGGTGGAGACGACGTGGGTGCCGTGGCCCTGCCGGTCGTCCGGGCCCGCGGAGTCGGTGAAGTTCTCGGCGACGCTCACCCGGCCCGTGAGGTCGGGGTGTTCGGCGTCCACGCCGGTGTCGAGCACGGCGACCCTGGTGCCCTTGCCGTCGTAGCCGGACGCCCAGGCGAGGTCGGCGCCGATCTGGTGGACCGAGCGGTCCAGGGCGGCCTCGACCTTGCGGTCGAGCCACAGCTTCTGCAGGCCGTCCGCGGCGCGGGAACGGGTGCCGGTGATGTCGGCCCAGAAGTCGGCGGCGGTGTCCTTGTCCGCCGTGAGCGCGACGCCGTCCACCGCGTCGAGGACGGGGCCGCGGCGGGCACCGCGCGGGGTGGCGGGCGCGGTGCGGGCGACGCCGTCGCCGTAGGTGGCGATGAGCGGGAGGGTGTCGGTCCCTGCGTCGTCGTAGCCCTGTCGGATCAGTCCGGTGACGTTGAACAGCTGTTCGTCGACCCGCCCGGCGGCGAGCGCGGGGGCCGCGGCCTCGGGGTAGACGTACAGGTCGTCTCCCGAGGTGCGGGTCTGCACGACGGGGGTGGTGCCGTCGGGGCGGGGCAGCACGGCGGCCGCGGGGCGGCCGGCGGCATCGTGGGTGACCAGCACCCGGTCGCCGGTGACCAGCGTGACGGTGGCCTGCCCGCCGTCCTGGCGGGCGGCGGCCTCGCTGCCCGTCAGCGGGGGCCGGCCGGCCGCGTCGCGCTGCGGGCCGGCGGCGGCCACCGGCGCGAGGGCGCTGACGGCGAGGGCGGCGGCGGTGGCCGCTCCCAGTGCCGTACGCGATATCGGACGCATCGCTCTCCCATTCCGAAACCAGCAGCAAACGGGTACAAAGGCCCAGCTGCCGGAGGCTGTTGGTGCTGCGGTGGCGCCACATTGGCAGAGGAGCGGGTGATGCAGGGATGATGTTGCGCGGCGGGTTTGCGCCGTGGCCGATTTCCGCCACGGCGGCCACAGGGGCACGTCCGGGGAGGGGCACTGTGCTGGGAGCGATAGGTCTCGACGAACGGCAGGAGACCGCCTACCGCGCACTGGTCGCGCTGGGTGCGGCGGAGATCACCGATCTCGCGCACCGGCTGGCGCTGCCGGAGCCGGAGACCGAGCGGGCGCTGCGCCGGCTGGAACAGCAGGGGCTGGCGGCCCAGTCGTCGGCCCGCACCGGGCGCTGGGTGGCGGCGCCGCCGGGCGTGGCCCTCGGCGCGCTGCTGACACAGCAGCGCCATGAGCTGGAGCAGGCGGAGCTCGCGGCGGTGCTGCTGGCGGAGGAGTACCGGGCCGAGTCGGCCGAGCCGGCGGTGCACGACCTGGTGGAGGTGGTGACCGGGGCGAGCGCGGTGACCCACCGGTTCGTGCAGTTGCAGCTGGGGGCCACGGAGGAGGTCTGCGCCCTGGTGACCGGCAAGCCGATCGCGGTCAGCGGCATGGACAACGAGGCCGAGGAGAAGGCGGCCGGGCGCGGCGTGTCGTACCGGGTGGTGGTCGAGCGCGAGGTGCTGACCATGCCGGACGGCATCACCGAACTCTCGGCGGCGCTCGGCCGGGACGAGCAGGTCAGGGTGGCCGACCGGGTCCCCACCAAGCTCGTCGTCGCGGACCGCTCGCTCGCCATGGTGCCGCTGACCGGCCGCGGGGCGGAACCGGCGGCACTGGTGGTGCACGCCAGCGGCCTGCTGGAGTCGTTGATGGGCCTCTTCGAGGCGGTGTGGCGGGAGTCGCTGCCGCTGCGGCTGACCGCGGGCGGCGACTCCGTCGCCGAGGACGCGGACGCCGTCCCGGACGCGACGGACCTCCAGATCCTCTCGCTGCTCCTCGCGGGCATGACGGACGCGAGCGTGGCCAAGCAGCTGGACCTGGGACTGCGCACGGTGCAGCGCCGGGTGAAGGGCCTCATGGAGCTGACCGGCGTCACGACCCGGCTGCAGCTGGGCTGGCACGCGTACGCGCGCGGCTGGGTAGCCCGCGACCTGCGGGGACGCGACTGATCCTGCACGCTGGGCAGATGGGCGTGTGGCAGCTGCTGATGGCCGGCGGGGTGATGCTGCTGGGTCTGCTGGGGGTGCTGGTGCCGGGCGTGCCCGGGCCGTGGCTGGTGTGGGCCGCCGTCCTGTGGTGGGCCATGCACGAGCTGACCGGGACGGCGTGGGCGCTGCTGGTGGGCGCGACGGCCGTGCTGCTGATCAACCAGGTCGTGGTGTGGCTGCTGCCGCCGCGCCGGCTGCGCGGGGTGGGGATCACCCGCCGGACGGCCGTCTGGGCGGGGGTGGGCGCGCTGGCCGGGTTCGTCCTGCTTCCGGTGGTGGGTGCGGTTCCCGGCTTCGTCGGCGGGATCTACCTCTGCGAACGCCGCCGCCTCGGCGGCCACGGCCAGGCGCGGGCCTCCACCCGCGCCGTGATGCGCGCGGCCGGCACCAGCGTGCTGGTGGAGCTGTTCGGGTGCCTGCTGGTCGTGGGGGCGTGGGTGACGGTCACCCTGCGCGGCTGACACGCGGCGCGGAAGGCCCCGGGGGCCTTCGGGACCGCGGCACACCGGCCGTGCGGCCGTCTCACGGGGCCACGACGGCACACCGGCCCCGCACCCGGACCCGCGGGACGGCCACGACACACCAGCCGTGCGCCCGGACCCGCGGGACGGCCCCAGCGTGCCAGCCGTGCGCCCGGACACGCGGGACGGCCACGGCGCACCGGCCGTGCGCGGGATCCGCGGGACGGCCACGACACACCGGCCGTGCGCCCGGACCGCGAGACCGCCACGACACACCAGCCCCGCACCCGGACCCGCGAGACCGCCACGACACACCAGCCCCGCACCCGGACCCGCGAGACCGCCACGACACACCAACCCCGCACCCGGACCCGCGGGACCGCCCCGGCGCACCAGCCGTGTTCCTGGAGGCCGTCGCACGGCCGACGGGCGGCGGCGGGCCCGGGCCCGGGGGCCTGGCGTGCCGCGGCGGGCCCTGAGAGCACGGGGGACCGCCGCTGTCCGGTGGCGGTCCCGAGGGCGGGCCGCACGCCCCCGCGTGCCCGGTGCCACCCGGGCGACCACGACGGCGCATCGGCGCCTCGCGAGCGCCACGGCACGCCGGCCGTGTGCGCCGCGCGGTCCGGGGACCGGCGGCGCGCACGGTGTCCGGCAGCGGCCCCGGGGGCCCGTCTCCCCGGCGGCGGCCGCGCCCGCGCGGCTCAGCGCACGCGTCCGCGTTTGGCCTCCATCGCCGCCTTGCCCTCCGCGCCGCGGAGCTTCCAGTCGCGGCGCATCTCCGCCCGCATCCGGGCGTCCGTCTTGGCGACGATCCGCCGGTTCTCGCGGAGCAGCTTGCGGTAGCTCTCCAGCCGGCGGTCGGACAGGGTGCCGTCCTCGACCGCGGCGAGGACGGCGCAGCCCGGCTCCGCCACATGCGCGCAGTCGTGGAAGCGGCACCGGCCGGCGAGCTCCTCGACCTCGGCGAAGACCTGGCCGACGCCGGCCGCCGCGTCCCACAGGCCGACGCCCCGCACACCCGGGGTGTCGATGAGGACTCCCCCGCCCGGCAGGACCAGCAGATTGCGGGTGGTGGTGGTGTGCCGGCCCTTGCCGTCGGTCTCCCGGGTGGCCTGGACGTCCATGACGTCCTCCCCCAGCAGCAGGTTGGCCAGGGTCGACTTGCCGGCGCCGGAGACGCCCAGCAGCACGCTGGTGCCGCCCGACAGGATCGCGGCCAGCACCTCGACGCCCTCCCCCGTGGCGGAGCTCACGGGGAGCACCTGGACACCGGGCGCCGCGGTCTCGACGTCCTGCACCAGGTACGACAGACCGGTGACGTCGGGGACGAGATCCGCCTTGGTGAGCACGACGAGCGGTTCGGCGCCGCTCTCCCAGGCGAGGGCGAGGAAACGCTCGATGCGGCCGAGGTCGAGTTCGACGGCGAGCGAGACGCAGACCACCGCGTGGTCGACGTTGGCCGCGAGGATCTGGCCCTCGGAGCGCTTGGAGGAGGTGGAGCGCGCGAACGCGGTGCGGCGCGGCAGCACGGCCCGGGCGTACTGCGGGTCGCCGCCGGCGTCCACGGCGACCCAGTCACCGGTGCACACGACGCGCAGCGGGTCGTGCGGGGTGACGAACTCGGTGTCGGCGTGGACGGTGCCGACCGGGGTGACGACGTCGCAGCGGCCGCGGTCGACCCGGACGACGCGGCCGGGCAGCAGGCCGCGCTCGGTGTAGGGGGTGAACGCGTCCGCCCAGGCGTCGTCCCAGCCGTAGGCGGTGAGCGTGTGCGAGTACAGGTCTGCGGAAGCAGAGGAGTTCAAGGGGTGCCCTTCACAGGGGTGGCCCCGGCGGCGCCGAAGGTACGGCGCGGTGAGGTGGTGGTCAGCCGGCGGCCACGGAGGTGGAATTGACGGTCTCTCGGATGCGGGCAGCGCCCGTCGCCATGACAGCCATCGGTCACACCTCCTGGTCCTTGTCGGCTCACAGGGTGGCGGCACCGGGCCGCCCCCTCACAACGGTGCACACGTTAGCCGCTCCCCACCGGCGGGTGCCACCGGTTTTTTCCGCCCTCTGCGCCGGCCCTCCGGGGACGGGTGTTCACCGGTCGCCGGGCGGGCGGCGGGTGCGGGTCCATTCGGCCAGGGCGTCGGCCGTCCAGGTGGTGACCACCCGTTCCGCGGGCACCTCGCAGCGCTCCGCGCGGTCGCAGCCGATGATCTGCCAGTCGAGCTGGCCCGGGGCGTGGGCGTCGGTGTCGACGGCGAAGAGGGTGCCCGCGGCGACCGCGCGGCGCAGCAGACGCAGGGGCGGATCCCGGCGCTCGGGGCGGGAGTTGATCTCGACGGCGGTGCCGTGCTCGGCGCAGGCGGCGAAGACCTCGTCGGCGTCGAAGGAGGATTCCGGCCGGGTGCCCCGCCCGCCGGTGACGAGCCGGCCGGTGCAGTGGCCGAGGACGTCGGTCAGGGGGTTGGAGACCGCGGCGACCATCCGGCGGGTCATCGAAGCCGCGTCCATGCGGAGTTTGGAGTGGACCGAGGCCACCACGACGTCGAGCCGGTCGAGCAGTTCGGGGTCCTGGTCGAGGGTGCCGTCGGGCAGGATGTCGCACTCGATCCCGGTGAGCAGGCGGAACGGCGCCCAGGTGTCGTTGAGCCGTTCGACGAGGTCCAGTTGTTCGCGCAGCCGCTCGGCGCTCAGCCCGTTCGCGACGGTGAGGTTGGGCGAGTGGTCGGTCAGCACGGCCCACTCGTGTCCCAGGCGTGCCGCGGTGCGTCCCATCTCCTCGACGGGGCTGCCCCCGTCGGACCAGTCGGAGTGCAGGTGGCAGTCGCCGCGCAGGGCGGCGCGCAGCCCTTCACCGCCCTCCGCCAGCGGCGTGGCGTCCGCCTCGTCCTCCAGCCGGCGCAGGTAGGCGGGCGTCCGCCCGGCGAGCGCCTCCTCGGCCACCTGGGCCGTCTTCGGCCCGACGCCCTTGATCCGCACCAGGGTTCCGGCCTCGGTGCGGCGGGCTGTCTCCTCGGGGCCCAGGCCGGCGAGTACGGCGGCGGCCGTCCGGAAGGCGCGCACGCGGTAGGTCTCGGCGCGGGAGCGTTCCAGCAGGAACGCCACGCGCTCCAGTGCTTCGACGGGGTCCATCGTCACCTCCGGGGTCCTCTGCCAGTGAACCCCGGCGCGCCGGATCGGTCCACCGCGTGAGCGACCGCAGACTGAACGGCAGGAAACCTTTAAATCAATGCTTCAAGCATTGATTGGCCTACTGATTGCAGGCTCAACGACGCCAGGGGCTTTCTTCGGCCGTTTCATGGACTACTGAACAGTGGTTCAGCACGGCAAACGCCGTGACAATCCGCCCATGAAGGGTCACAAGGGGTGACCGGATCGTGTGGTGGCGTCGCGCGCGGAGCGGCGCGGTGAGCAAGACTCCGTCCGATTTCCGAAACAACGACCCCAAGGAGTGTTCGCAATGCGGTACATCGCCAGAGGACTCGCGCTCGCCGGTATCTCGCTCGGCCTCGCCGTGGCCCCCGGGACCGGCAGCGCCGGCGCGGCGCCGCAGGAGGCCCGGAGCCTGTACGCACCCTCCGCGCTCGTCCTCACCGTCACCCCCGGCGACGACGCCGCGAACGGCACGGTCCTGCGGGCGGTGACCCTCGGCTGCGCGCCCACGGCGACCGGCACCCACCCCGCCGCCCGTGCCGCCTGTGCCGAGCTGCGCGCCGAGGAGGGACGGTTCGACGCCGGCACCACGACGGCGCCGGGCGTGAGCTGCACCAGGCAGTGGGACCCGGTCACGGTCACCGCCGACGGGGTGTGGAACGGCAAGCGGGTCTCGTACACGCACGTGTTCGGCAACACGTGCCTCCAGGGCGCCTCGGCGGGCGTCGTCTTCGACTTCTGAGACCCCGGCCCGGGCCCGCCCCGGTGGCGGAACGCGGGAAGCGGCCGCGGCGTGACGACGCCGCGGCCGCTTCCCCGTACCCGGCTCAGGCCGCCGGCGGCACCCCGGCGGGACGTCCGGGACCTCGGGTCAGGACGTAACCGGCGATGGCGGCGAGCGCCGCGAGCAGTCCGCCGGCGCCGGTCCACACCCAGCGGTCGGACCACCAGCCGGAGGACCAGTCGAGAGCCGTCTCCTCCTCCTTGCGCCGCTCGTCGGCCGAGACACCCGGCACCAGCGGCTCGGCGAGCGTGCCGTCGACCGCCCAGGCGCCGCCGACCCGCTTCGAGACGGCCTCCACCTCGGCGCGCACCGGCAGGCCCTGGTCCTGCTCCGGCTGGGCGGTGACGGTCAGCCGGACGTAGTAGCTGCCGGGCAGCGGGTCGTCCGACCACGGGTCGGCGAGCGCCCGCACCGGCCGCAGCGTGCACGACAGCTCTACCGTCACCGCGTCCGCGGCGGCCGTCCGGCTCTGCATGCCGTACATGCAGGGCTGGCGGCGGCGGAGCCCGTCGTAGACGTCGATCCGCCAGTCCGACGCCCCGTGCCGGGCGGTCGGTTCGGGCAGGGTGACCGAGGCGCGCACCGTGGGGCGGTCCCCCGCGTCGGCCGGGAACACCCAGTACAGGTAGTCACCGCTCGACCCGTTCGCGGTCGCCTTCTGCCCCTGCTCGACCGGGGTCGCGGTGCGGAAGGACGTGCCGGCCTCGGTGGGCGCGGAGCCGTCCGCACCCGGCCGGGGCGAGGGGGTGTCGGCCGGGGCGACCGGTGCGGCCGGGCCGAGCAGTGCCGCGGCGGCCAGCGCGCCGGCCGTCAGCATCCGTGCGAATCGCATCAGTTGGTCCTCCAAACGGCGATGCGCCAGCGCGAGACCCAGCCCCACACGAGCCCGGCCGCGAAGCCGGTGAGCACGAGCAGGCCGAGCAGCCACCAGCCGCGGCCCAGCCCGAAGGAGGCCGCGTCGGCCGCGTCGTCCGGGGCCTCGACGACGTCCACGGTGAGCTCGACGGGCAGACCAGGCTCGGTCTTGACGCCGGGGGCCGCGGCGAAGGAATTGCTGACCTGGAGGCAGACGACCTCCGCGGCCGGCTCGGCGCCGTCCGTGTCCTCCGCCTCGGCCCTGGGGTAGCGCAGGCCGGTCGAGATCAGGTCCGTCCGTCCGTCACCGGCCTCCGAGCCGCGGACGATCTCGCGGCCGTGGACCGTGACGGCACGCAGCAGCACCCCGTAGTCGCGGGCCACCGCCCGGTCGGCGGCGACACTGACCGAGGCGCGCAGCTCCTGACCGGGGAGCACGTCGACCCGGTACCAGCGGTGCTCGCCGAACTTCTCGCGGTCGGTCCAGAGGCCGGGCGTGAGCTCGGGCGCGTCCGCGCAGCGCGCGGCGCCCTCGGTCGCCACCGGCGTGACGACGGGGTCCGCGGCGCGCTCCACCAGCTGACTCACCCTGCCGGAGAGTTCGTCGGTGTGCTGCACCGAGGTGTAGGTGCCGCCGGTGGCGTCGGCGATGCAGCGGAGCTGGGCGCGGGTCTTGGCGTCCGGCACCAGGCCGAGCGTGTCGATGACCAGGTGGATGCCCTTGGCCGCGATCTCGCGGGCCACCTCGCAGGGGTCGAGCGGCGCGCAGGTGTCCTCGCCGTCGGTGATGAGCACGATCCGGCGGGTGGCGTCACCGCCCTCCAGGTCCTTCGCCGCGCCCAGCAGGGCCGGGCCGATGGGCGTCCAGCCGGTGGGGGCGAGGGTGGCGACGGCGGCCTTGGCCTCGGTCCGGTCGAGCGGACCGACCGGGTACAGCTGCCGGGTGTCCTTGCAGCCGCGCTCGCGGTCCTCGCCCGGGTAGTCGGCCCCGAGCGTGCGGATGCCGAGCAGGACCTCGTCGGGCACCGCGTCCAGCACCTCGTTGAACGCCTGCTTGGCGGCGGCCATCCGGCTCCTGCCGTCGATGTCGCGGGCACGCATCGAGCCGCTGACGTCGAGCACGAGCTCGACCTTGGGGGGCTGTTGCGCCGCCGGCTCGTCGGCCGCGGCCGTCCCCGCCGGGAGAAGTCCGGCGGCCAGGGCCGCGAGCAGGGCGCACGCCCCGGCCGCGAGCCGTTTTCTTATGATCATCAGCGGATCGTATTGATGATCGGCCGGTGTTCCAAAACGTGCCTGCGGCAGGGGCGTTCCCGGGTGCGGCCTCAGTCCTGGCGGGTCGTCAGGGCCTCTGCGACGGTGCGCAGGAAGGCGTCGTGGGCGCGGGCGCTGCACGGGAGTTCGGGGTTCCACGGCACGATCCGGGCTCGGGCCTCGATGGCGCGCCAGCCCTCGGAGCGCGCGAGCCGCTCGGGGGGCGCCGCGTTGGCCCGTACGTCGAGGAGCACGACGTCCGGTTCCAGCAGCGCGGCCCGGTTCCAGTCCGTCGTCGCCCAGTTGAGACCGGGGCCCGGCGCGGGTGCGGCCACGGTCACCCCGCAGTCCGTCAGCTCCCGCAGGTCCGGCCAGGCGGCGGGGCGGGCGAGGTGCACGCCGTCCGGTCCGGCGGGCGACAGGGCGAGGACGCGCTGCCCGGCGGCCGCGCCGGCCGCCGTGCGCAGGGCGGTGCGGGCGGCGTCGGAGTGCGCGGCCGGGGGCGGGGCGCCGAGGGACACCGCGAGGTCGGCGAAGCGTGCGCGCATCTCGTCGAGCGAGCGCTCCTGCCCGACGTCGAGGACGACGACGGGCAGCCGCTCCTCGATCCGCTTGGCGGTGTCCGGGTCGAGCCCGTAGACCGGGCCGCCGGCGCCGTAGGCGACGGCGACCAGCAGATCGGGGCCGGCCCCGAGCACGGTGTCGGCGTCCACGGCGGGACCCGGACCCAGGTAGGCGGTGCCGTCCAGGGGCAGCGCGCCGGCCTTCACCGGATCGGCCGCCGCGCCGTCGTGCGCGGAGCCGAACACGCCCACGGGACGTATGCCGAGGTCGTACAGGGCGGCTCCGGCCTGTATGTAGGCGACGGGCCGCGCGGGAGTACGGGATGCGGCGGCAAGACGGCCCCGGTCGTCCAGGAACGTCCATCCACTCTCGTGCGCCATGCAGCCTCCACTCGGGTCGCGGCGGCGTGCGGCGTCCCTCCGGGGGCGGACGGCCGCACGGGTCGTCCGGTCCCTGCCCACGGCGGGGCCCCCGTACGCGTGCCCGCCCGCACCGCGCCCCGGCGGTGCGCCGGGACGCGTGCGGCGCGTGCCCGCCCGCACGGGCTCGGGGGCCGCGCCGGCGCGTCAGGACTCGTGCAGTGCGTGCCCTCCTCCGCGGAACACGAACACGGTGGGGTCGGTGGCGTCCGTCGCGCGGAAGTGTCCCGCGTAACCGTCCTGTTCGGCGTGCGGCGCGAGCAGGTCGAGCAGCGCGTCGAGGCGGCCCAGGTCGTCGTCGAGCCACAGGTTGCGGGAGAACAGGCCCCATCCGTGGTGGTCCCCGGGGCGCAGCGAGGCGAAGTCCCCGCCGGGCAGGGCGCTCTGGGGGTCCGGTTCCAGCAACGGGTAGGCGTGGGCGTCCGGGTCGAGGCCGGGCGGCGGCCCCGGGCGCTCCCCCAGGTGCCAGTGGAGAGCGGCGATCACGTCGTGGGGCAGGTCGTCCCGGAGCGCGCAGGCGAGGACGACCTCGTAGTGGAGGCTCACCCGCCCATTGTCCGGTGCGCTCCGGCGGGCACCCGGGGCGGGGCACACGCACGGGCCGGGCCACCGGCGCGCGGTGTCCGAAACGTTCAAGACCGGCGGTCCCTCGCCTGCCTACGGTGGGCGCATGACTCCACGACTCGACGCCATCGGCCTGATCGTCTCCGACATGGCCGCCTCGCTCGCCTTCTACCGCCGCCTCGGACTGGAGATCCCCGCCGGGGCCGACACCGCCCCGCACGCGGAGGCCACCCTGCCGGGCGGCACACGGGTGCTGTGGGACACCGAGGAGACCATCCGCTCCTTCGACCCCGGCTGGTCCCGGCCCGAGGCCGGCGAACGCCTCGGGCTCGCCTTCCGCTGCGACGGCCCGGCGGAGGTCGACAGCCTCTACGCCGAGCTGCTGGCCGCCGGCCACCGGGGTCATCTGAAGCCCTGGGACGCCGTCTGGGGGCAGCGCTACGCCGTGGTGCTCGACCCGGACGGCATGGGCGTCTCCCTCTTCGCCGACGCCTCGTAGGCACGCAGCGTGGTCCCCGCGAGCGCCCGCATCTCCCGGGCGAGGTGGGCCTGGTCGGCGCAGCCGGCCAGCAGCGCGGCCTCGCCGTACGGGACACCGCGGCGCACCAGGGCCAGGGCACGCTGGAGCCGCAGGATCCGTGCGAGGGTCTTGGGCCCGTAGCCGAAGGCGTCCAGGGAGCGCCGGTGCAGCTGCCGGGCGCCGATACCGGCGGCCTCCGCCGCGGCGGCGACCGTGCCGCCGGCCTCCAGATGCCGCACGACGCGGGCCGTCAGCGGGTCGGGTGCCCCGGCCCGGGCCGCCCGGTCGAGCGCGACGGCCTCCAGTCCGGAGGCGGGGTCGGCGTCGCCGACCCGCGCGGCCGCGTCGCGGGCGGCCGCCCCGCCCCACAGATCGGCGAGGTCGGCGCGCAGATCGCGCAGTTCGTGCGCGGGGACGCCGAGGAACGCGGGAGCGGTGCCGGGGGCGAACCGCAGCCCCGCCCAGCGGGCGCCCGCGGCGCCGGAGGCCGTGTGCGCCCGGGTGTCGGGCCCGGCCACGAGGAGCCTGCCGTCGTTCCACAGCAGATCCATGCATCCGTCGGGCAGCACGGGGTACGCCGCCCGGCCGTCGGCCCCGGCGGTCCGCGTCCACACGACGGCGCCCGGCAGCAGGGCGGGCCGTTCCCGGTACATGCGTCCAGGCTAAGGGCTGCCACGGTCGGCCCCGCCCACGGGAAGCCCCCCGCCCGATAGGCGGCGCTACGGGCCCTTGGGCCCGTTGTCGCCCGTGCGGTCCGCGCCGGTGTCGCGGGCCGTGTCCCCGGCCTCGTCGCGGCCGTGGTCGCGGCCCGCGTCCCGGGTGGAGTCCCGGCCGGTGTGCAGACGGGACTTCACGTCGTCGGGCGGCAGGAAGCGGGACCAGCGCTCGGGGAACTCGGACGGCATGTCCCCGCCGTCGTCGCCGTCGTCGTCGTCCTCGTCGCCGTACAGCTGGGCCGCCCGGGCCCGGGCGAGCAGCTCCGCCGCGTCGGCGGCGCGGGCACGCTCGTTCGCGGCGCGGGCCGCGGCCGTGGCCACCGAGGGCCAGACCCGGTCGATGGCCGCGTTCACGGCCGCGCCGACGAGGACCGCGAAGGCGGAGATGCCTATCCACAGCAGGAAGGCGATCGGCGCGGCGAGCGAGCCGTAGATGGTCGGGCCCTCCACCTGGCTGGTCAGGTAGATGCGCAGCAGGAAACTGCCGAGGAACCACATCGCGAGCGCCACCAGCGCACCCGGGATGTCCTCGACCCACGGCGAGCGCACGGGGACGGACACGTGGTAGAGCGTGGTCAGGAAGGCGATGGAGAGCAGGATGACCACGGGCCAGTAGAGGATCCGCACCACTTCCGTGCCCCAGGGCATCAGCTCCACGACCCGGTCGGGGCCGACCACGGCGAGCGGCAGCACGACCGCGCCGATCAGCAGGGCGATGAGGTAGAGCAGGAAGGCGAGCAGCCGGGTGGCGACGATGCCGCGCTGGCCGTCCAGCCCGTACATGACGGTGATGGTGTCGATGAAGACGTTCACCGCCCGCGACCCGGACCACAGCGCGATGGCGAAGCCGATCGAGATCAGGTCGGGCCGGCCGCCCTGGGTGACGTCCTCCAGGAGCGGTTTGGCGATGTCGTTGACCCCGCGGTCGGAGAGCACGGTGCCGACGGCGGTGAGGATGTTCTCCTCGATGGAGGCGACGGTGGTGGTGTTGGTCCAGTCGTCGATGTAGCCGAGCAGACCGAGCAGGCCGAGCATCAGCGGCGGCACGGACAGCAGGGTGAAGAACGCCGCCTCCGCCGCCAGGCCGAGGATGCGGTACTCGATGCACGAATTGACGGTGTCCTTCAGCAGCAGCCAGGTCATCCTCCGCTTCGAGACGTTGCGGTAGAGGACTCGGGCCCGGTGGAGCCGGCCCGACGGCCGCTCGGGTGTTTCGTTTGCTGCCTGCACCTCCTTACCGTATCGGCATGGCACCGGGCACCCACACAGTGACCAACCAGGCTCCGCCCCTGGTGGGGTACGACGTCTTCACCGCCGACCGCGCGCTCACGGAGGCGGTCGGGCGACATGTCGCCCCCGGCGTCCTCGCCGCGGCACAGGACGAGCTCGCCCTCCTCGGGCGCTCGGCGGGTTCCGCCCAGGCGCAGGGGTGGGCGGAGGAGGCGAACGGCGACCCGCCACGGCTGCGGACCCACGACCGCTACGGGAACCGCGTCGACGAGGTGACGTTCTCCCCCGCCTGGCACCGGCTGCTCGGCAAGGCGGTCTCCGCGGGACTGACCGACGCCTGGGGCAGGGAGCACGGGCACGTCCGCCGCGCCGCCGGGTTCCTGGTGTGGACCCAGGCGGAGGCGGGTCACCTGTGCCCCGTCTCCATGACCCACGCCGCGGTCCCCGCCCTGCGCACCGATCCCGCGCTGGCTGCCGAGTGGGAGGGACGGCTGCGCTCGTCCGTGTACGAACAGGGCCTGCGGCCCGCGCGGCAGAAGGCGGGGGCGCTCGCCGGCATGGGCATGACCGAGAAGCAGGGCGGCAGCGACGTCCGGACCAACACCACCCGCGCCGAGCCGCTCGCGGCCGACGGGGAGTACGCGCTCACCGGTCACAAGTGGTTCTGCTCGGCGCCGATGAACGACGTCTTCCTCGTCCTCGCGCAGGCGGCCGGCGGCCCGACCTGCTTCCTGGTGCCCCGGGTGCTCGACGACGGCACGCGCAACGTCTTCCGCCTCCAGCGCCTCAAGGACAAGCTGGGCAACCGGTCCAACGCGTCGGCCGAGGTCGAGTTCGAGGGCACCTGGGCGCGCCGGCTGGGCGAGGAGGGCGCCGGGGTGCGCACCCTCATCGGGATGGTGGCCGCGACCCGGCTCGACTGCGTGCTCGGCTCGGCGGGGCTGATGCGCCAGGCCGTGGCGCAGGCCGTCCACCACTGCTCCCACCGCAGCGCCTTCGGCGGACTGCTCGTCGACAAGCCGCTGATGCGCAATGTGCTGGCGGACCTGGCCCTGGAGTCGGAGGCGGCGACCGCGCTCGGCATGCGGCTCGCGGCGGCGTACGACGCGGACACCGACGCGGAGCGTGCGCTGCTGCGGATCGCGGTGCCGGCGGCGAAGTACTGGGTGACCAAGCGGTGCACCCCGCTGGTCGCGGAGGCGCTGGAGTGCCTGGGCGGCAACGGGTACGTGGAGGAGTCAGGGATGCCCCGGCTGCTGCGGGAGTCCCCGCTGAACTCGATCTGGGAGGGGTCGGGGAACGTCCAGGCGCTGGACGTGCTGCGCGCGCTCCAGCGGGAGCCGCAGGCGGTGAACGCGTTCCTCCAGGAGGTCGGCGCCGCGCGAGGGGCCGACCACCGGCTCGACGCGGCGATCCGCGCGCTGCTGACGGAGCTGGCGGACCTGGCGGGGATCGAGGCGCGGGCCCGCCGGGTGGTGGAGCGGATGGCGCTGGTGCTCCAGGGCTCGCTGCTGGTGCGCTGGGCGCCGCCCGAGGTGGCCGACGCCTTCTGCGCGTCGCGGCTCGGGGGCGAGTGGGGGGCGGCCTTCGGGACGCTGCCGCACACCCTGGACCTGGCCGCGGTGGTGGAGCGGGCGCGGCCGGTCGCCTGAGGCCGGGGACGGGCCGGGCGGCGGACGGGCCGGGAAGGGCGCGGTGGCCGGCGGGTCACCGGGCACGTCGAACGGGCGCGGGCCAGGTGCAGGCGACCCGCGCCCGTGACGTGTGACGGGTGGTGCTGCGCCGACACGGCACCACCCCACCGGCGGGCCGGTGTTCTGTCACCTTCGTACAGGCGCACGCGTGTTCGCGACGGTTGCAAAGGGTTGCATCCTTGTGAGGCATATCGCGGCGGCCGGTCTCCCCGACAGGGCAGGATTGAGCCAACCTCATCCGCACCGACGCCGGCGTCGCCGAAGGAGGGCGCAGTGGAGAACTCCACGGTCGATCTCGTCCGCCTGTCCGCCATGGACGCGGCGGCGGCGACGCGTCTGCTGAAGGGCGTGCGGGACGCGGCCCTGGCCGGCCGCAGGCCGCCCGTGGGGCCCCGGGCGGACATCGACGAGTCCTGGCAGCGGATGCTGCGCGGCGGGGTGGATCCCGACCGGGACCGCAGGGCGGGAGTGCTGCCGCTGGAGGAGATCGAACGGCGCCGGCTGGCCTCCCCGCTGCTGGAGGTGCTGCCCGTGCTGCGCGACGGCCTGGTGTCGATCGCGGAGGCCGCACAGCACATCATGGTGATCGCGGACACCGAGGGGCGGCTGCTGTGGCGTGAGGGCAGCGCGCCGGTGCTGCGCAAGGGCGACGCCTTCGGCTTCGTGCCGGGGGCCGACTGGAGCGAGGCACTGGTCGGCACGAACGGCGTGGGCACGCCGCTGATCAGCCGCCGTCCGGTGCAGGTGCACTCCGCCGAGCACTTCGTCTCCACGCACCACACCTGGACCTGCGCCGGGGCGCCGGTCACCGATCCGCGGGACGGCCGGCTGATCGGGGTGGTCGACATCAGCGGTCCGCTGTCGACGATGCATCCGGCGACGCTCGCCCTGGTCACGTCGGTGACCAGGCTGGCCGAGGCGGAGCTGCGCGACCGCCACCGCGACGCGCTCGACCGGCTGCGCAGCGTGGCCTCCCCGCTGCTGGGCCGGCTCGGGGGGCGGGCGCTCGCCGTGGACGAGCGGGGGTGGACGGCCGCGGTGGCCGGGATGCCGCCTCCGGGGAGGCTGGCGCTGCCGAAGTCGGTCCGCGCGGGGCGGCAGTGGCTGCCGTCGCTCGGCAGCTGCACCCTCGAACCGCTGCCGGGCGGCTGGCTGGTGCGGGTGGACGACGGCGACCCGGCGCCCGTGGGCGCGGGCCGGGTGCTCCTCGATCTGAGCCGGCCGCACCGGCCGTCGGTACGGATATCCGGCGGTGCGGGCAGCTGGTCGCACGAGCTCAGCCCGCGCCACGCGGAGCTGCTCTATCTGCTGGCCCGGCACCGGGAGGGGCGCAGCGCGGCGCAGCTGGCCGAGGACATCTTCGCGGACCGGACCCGGACGGTCACGGTGCGGGCGGAGATGTCGCGGCTGCGGCGCCACTTCGCCCAGGTGCTGGCCCACCGGCCGTACCGGTTCGCCGAGGAGGTCGAGGTGGAACTGGTGGTTCCCGAGGATCCGGCGTCGCTGCTGCCCCACTCGACCGCGCCGGCCGTCCGCCGCGCCCGTGCCGCGTAGCGGCCGGATGCGGGTGCGCCGTCCCCCGGGACGACCCGGATGCGGGCGCCTCGTCCCCCGGGACGACCCGGATACGGGCGCCTCGTCGTCCGGAACGACCCGGATACGGGCGCCTCGTCGTCCGGATTCGGACGTTTGGCCGGATCGGGACGGCGTGATTCCCTGGCCTCCATGAGCATCACTGTGACCACCTGGTCCCTCGAACAGACGTCGCCCGCCGATCAGCGTCCGGCGGCCGTGCCCGAAGGGGACATACGCGTCGTGCGGGCCGAGGTGCCCTCTCCGGAGTTCAGCCGCTTCCTCTACACCGCCGTCGGGGGCGACGTCCGCTGGACCGACCGGCTCGGCATGACGTACGCCGAGTGGGAGAAGTGGCTCGGGCGGCCGGGCGTGGAGACGTGGGTGGCGTACGACCGGGGCACCCCGGCGGGCTACGTCGAGCTGGAGGCCCAGGAGGGCGGCAGCGTCGAGATCGTCTACTTCGGGCTGATCCCCGCCTTCCGCGGCCGGCGCATCGGCGGCCACCTGCTGTCGTACGGGGTGGCCCGCGCCTGGGACCTGGGTGAGCGCCGCCCGGAGCTGGGGCGGACGGAGCGGGTGTGGCTGCACACCTGCTCCAAGGACGGGCCGCACGCGATGGACAACTACCTCCGCCGGGGGTTCCGGCTCTTCGACACGAAGACGGCGGAGGAGTCCGACGTGGCCGCCCCCGGCCCCTGGCCGGGCGCCGGTGTCTGACGCCGGTGTCTGACACCGAAATCTGAACACCCCGCGGCGTTCCGTACGCTCTGCGGTGACCCAGGACACACTGTCTCGCGATGCGGGACAGTGTTGTCCACATCGTGGATGAAGGTGGACTGGTTCCAAAGTCCCATGACACGCTTCCGCCATGTCCAGCACTGGAATTGCCTTGGTGAGTCGGCGGCACGTCGACCTCGGCCGCATGTCCAGCGCCATCTGTCCCGCCGGCTGACAGCTCAGCACAGCCGCAGCTTCCCCCGCTCCACCCCGCCCTGCGCACCGTCGCGCCCTCGTCGCGAGTGTGCAGCTCAGAGCCGCCCTCCTGCAGTCTCGAAGGACACATCACCATGGCCGCCACCCCGGAAAAGCCCGTCTCCGCCGCGTCCCGCCGCAAGGCCGGACGCCACCGTGGCGAGGGTCAGTGGGCCATGGGCCACCACACCCCGCTGAACGGGAACGAGCAGACCAAGAAGGACGACGACGGTCTCAATGTGCGGACACGCATTGAGACGATCTACGCCCACCGCGGCTTCGACTCCATCGACGGTGCCGACCTGCGCGGCCGGATGCGCTGGTGGGGCCTGTACACCCAGCGCAAGCCCGGGATCGACGGCGGCAAGACCGCGATCCTGGAGCCGGAGGAGCTGGACGACGAGTTCTTCATGCTCCGGGTGCGCATCGACGGCGGGCGCCTGACCACCGAGCAGCTGCGTGTGATCGGCGAGATCTCCCAGGAGTTCGCGCGGGGCACCGCCGACCTCACCGACCGGCAGAACGTGCAGTACCACTGGATCCGCATCGAGGACGTGCCCGAGATCTGGCGCCGGCTGGAGGCCGTCGGCCTGTCGACGACCGAGGCGTGCGGCGACACCCCGCGCACCATCCTCGGCTCGCCCGTCGCCGGGATCGCCGAGGACGAGATCGTGGACGGCAGCCCGGCGGTCGACGAGATCCACCGCCGCTTCATCGGCAACAAGGACTTCTCCAACCTGCCGCGCAAGTTCAAGACCGCGATCTCCGGATCGCCCCTCCTCGACGTGGCCCACGAGATCAACGACGTGGCCTTCGTCGGCGTGAACCACCCCGAGCACGGCCCCGGATTCGACCTCTGGGTCGGCGGCGGCCTGTCCACCAACCCCAAGCTGGGCGTGCGCCTGGGCGCCTGGGTGCCGCTGGACGAGGTCCCGGACGCCTGGGAAGGCGTCATCTCGATCTTCCGTGACTACGGCTACCGCCGGCTGCGCAACCGCGCCCGCCTGAAGTTCCTGGTCGCCGACTGGGGCGCCGAGAAGTTCCGCCAGGTGCTGGAGGACGAGTACCTGCACCGCAAGCTCCTCGACGGCCCCGCGCCCGAGCAGCCCGTCGAGCACTGGCGCGACCACGTCGGCGTGCACCGCCAGCAGGACGGCCGCTTCTACGTCGGCTTCGCGCCGCGCGTGGGCCGCGTCGACGGCGCCACGCTCACCAAGATCGCCGAGCTGGCGGCCGCGCACGGCTCCGGCCGGCTCCGGACGACCGTCGAGCAGAAGATGATCGTGCTCGACGTCGCCGGGGACCGGGTCGACTCGCTCGTCTCCGGGCTGGAGGCACTCGACCTCCAGGTCACGCCCTCGCCGTTCCGGCGCGGCACGATGGCCTGCACCGGCATCGAGTTCTGCAAGCTGGCCATCGTCGAGACCAAGGCCCGCGGCTCCGCGCTCATCGACGAGCTGGAGCGACGGCTGCCCGCCTTCGACGAGCCGCTCACCATCAACATCAACGGCTGCCCCAACGCCTGCGCCCGCATCCAGGTCGCGGACATCGGTCTCAAGGGCCAGCTGGTCCTCGACGACGAGGGCAACCAGGTCGAGGGCTACCAGGTCCACCTGGGCGGCGCCCTGGGCCTGGAGCCGGCCTTCGGCCGCAAGGTCCGCGGGCTGAAGGTGACCTCGGCCGAGCTGCCGGACTACGTCGAGCGTGTCCTGAAGCGCTTCCAGGCGGAGCGCGAGGACGGCGAGCGCTTCGCCACCTGGGCCGCCCGCGCCTCCGAGGAGGCCCTGTCATGAGCGAGCGGGCGGCGCCGTTCCACTGCCCGTACTGCGGCGACGAGGACCTGCGTCCGAACGAGCAGGGTCACGGCGCCTGGGAATGCGCGGCATGCAACCGGGCCTTCCAGTTGAAGTTCCTCGGGCTCCTCGCCCGCGGACTTCAGCGCAACGACGGTGGAGGGGAAGCGATATGACGGCGATACGGACCGATCACGATCTCAAGTCGCTGGCCGAGCGGGCGGGCCGCGACCTGGAGGACGCCCCGGCGCTCGAGATCCTCGCCTGGGCGGCCGACACCTTCGGCAAGGACTTCTGCGTCACCTCCTCCATGGAGGACGCGGTCGTCGCGCACCTGGCCTCCCGCGCCATGCCCGGCGTGGACGTCGTCTTCCTCGACACCGGCTACCACTTCGAGGAGACGATCGGCACCCGCGACGCGGTGGACGCGGTGATGGACGTCAACGTCGTCACCCTCACGCCCCGCCAGACCGTGGCCGAGCAGGACGCGCAGTACGGACCGCAGCTGCACGACCGCGACCCCGACCTGTGCTGCGCGCTGCGCAAGGTCGCCCCGCTCCAGGAGGGCCTGACCGCCTACCGGGCCTGGGCCACCGGCCTGCGCCGCGACGAGTCCCCGACCCGCGCGAACACCCCGGTCGTCGGCTGGGACGAGAAGCGGCGCAAGGTCAAGGTCTCGCCGATCGCCCGCTGGACGCAGGACGACGTGGACGCCTACGTCGCCGAGCACGGCGTGCTCACCAACCCCCTGCTCATGGACGGGTACGCCTCCGTCGGCTGCGCGCCCTGCACCCGCCGGGTGCTGGAGGGCGAGGACGCCCGCGCCGGCCGCTGGGCCGGGCGCGGCAAGACGGAATGCGGGCTGCACGGCTGATGAGCGACGAACAGACCACCCAGGAGAACGACGTGACCGGAGCCACCGTCTGGCTCACCGGCCTGCCGAGCGCCGGCAAGACCACGATCGCCCACGAGCTCGCGGCCGTGCTGCGCGCCGAGGGCAGGCGGGTCGAGCTGCTCGACGGCGACGAGATCCGCGAGTTCCTCTCCGCGGGCCTCGGCTTCAGCCGCGAGGACCGGCACCTCAACGTCCAGCGCATCGGGTTCGTCGCCGAACTCCTCGCGTCCAACGGCGTGCTGGTGCTCGTCCCGGTCATCGCTCCCTACGCGGACAGCCGCGACGCCGTCCGCAAGCGGCACCAGCAGGAGGGCACCGCCTACGTGGAGGTCCATGTGGCCACCCCGGTCGAGGTGTGCTCGGAGCGCGATGTGAAGGGGCTGTACGCCAAGCAGGCCGCGGGCGAGATCAGCGGGCTCACCGGGGTCGACGACCCGTACGAGGAGCCCGTGTCGCCCGACCTGCGGATCGAGTCCCAGAACCAGACCGTGCGGGAATCCGCCGACACCGTCCACGCACTGCTCGCCGAAAGGGGTCTGCTGTGACGACCAGCGTCGACGTCGTGAGCGGCACCGACAGCCCGTACGCCCTGTCCCACCTGGACGCCCTGGAGTCCGAGGCGGTCCACATCTTCCGCGAGGTCGCGGGCGAGTTCGAGCGGCCGGTGATCCTCTTCTCCGGCGGCAAGGACTCCATCGTCATGCTGCACCTGGCGCTGAAGGCGTTCGCCCCCGCGGCGGTCCCCTTCACGCTGCTGCACGTGGACACCGGACACAACTTCCCCGAGGTCCTCGAGTACCGCGACCGGGTGGTGGCCGCGCACGGGCTGCGCCTGCACGTCGCGTCCGTGCAGGACTACATCGACCGCGGTGTGCTCAAGGAGCGCCCCGACGGCACCCGCAATCCGCTCCAGACCGTGCCGCTGACCGAGGCGATCCAGCAGCACCGCTTCGACGCCGTCTTCGGCGGCGGCCGGCGCGACGAGGAGAAGGCGCGCGCCAAGGAGCGGGTCTTCTCGCTGCGCGACGAGTTCTCCCAGTGGGACCCGCGCCGCCAGCGCCCGGAGCTGTGGCAGCTCTACAACGGCCGCCACGCCCCCGGCGAGCACGTGCGGGTCTTCCCGCTCTCCAACTGGACCGAGCTCGACGTCTGGCAGTACATCCAGCGGGAGCGCATCGAGCTGCCCGAGATCTACTTCGCCCACGAGCGCGAGGTGTTCAAGCGCTCCGGCATGTGGCTGACCGCCGGCGAGTGGGGCGGTCCCAAGGCGAACGAGGCGACCGAGAAGCGGCTCGTCCGCTACCGCACGGTGGGCGACATGTCCTGCACCGGCGCCGTCGACTCCGACGCCATCACGCTGGACGCGGTGATCGCCGAGATCGCCGCCTCCCGGCTCACCGAGCGGGGCGCCACCCGCGCCGACGACAAGATGTCCGAGGCCGCGATGGAAGACCGCAAGCGCGAAGGGTACTTCTAGAGATGACCAGCACGACCGAGCAGCTCGCCGCCCAGTTGTCGGCCACCACCCTGCTGCGCTTCGCCACCGCCGGTTCCGTCGACGACGGCAAGTCCACGCTCGTCGGACGGCTGCTGCACGACTCCAAGTCGGTGCTCACCGACCAGCTGGAGGCCGTCGAGGCGGCGTCCCGCGGCCGCGGCCAGGAGACGCCCGACCTGGCGCTGCTCACCGACGGACTGCGCGCCGAGCGGGAGCAGGGCATCACCATCGACGTGGCGTACCGCTACTTCGCCACCCCGCGCAGGCGGTTCATCCTGGCCGACACCCCGGGGCACGTGCAGTACACCCGCAACATGGTGACCGGCGCGTCCACGGCCGAGCTGACGGTCGTCCTGGTCGACGCCCGCAACGGCGTCGTCGAGCAGACCCGCCGGCACGCGGCGATCGCCGCGCTGCTGCGCGTGCCGCACGTGGTGCTCGCGGTCAACAAGATGGACCTCGTCGACTACGCGGAGCCCGTCTTCGCGGCCATCGCCGAGGAGTTCACGGCGTACGCCACCGAGCTCGGCGTCCCCGAGGTCACCGCCATCCCGATCTCCGCGCTCGCCGGCGACAACGTGGTGGAACCCTCCGCGCGGATGGACTGGTACGGCGGGCCGACGGTGCTGGAGCACCTGGAGACCGTGCCGGCCAGCCATGACCTGACCGGCTGCCACGCCCGCTTCCCCGTGCAGTACGTGATCCGTCCGCAGACCGCCGAGCACCCCGACTACCGCGGCTACGCGGGCCAGATCGCGGCCGGGACCTTCCGGGTGGGCGAGCAGGTCACCGTGCTGCCGTCGGGCCGCACGTCGACCGTCGCGGGCATCGACCTGCTGGGCGAGCCGGTGGACGTGGCCTGGACGCCCCAGTCGGTCACCCTGCTGCTGGCGGACGACATCGACGTCTCCCGCGGCGACATCGTCGTGCCGAGCGGTGACGCGCCCGCCACCACCCAGGACGTCGAGGCCACCGTCTGCCACGTCGCGGACCAGCCGCTCACCGTGGGCCAGCGGGTGCTCCTCAAGCACACCACCCGCACGGTGAAGGCCATCGTCAAGTCCATCGAGTCGCGTCTGACGCTCGACGACCTCTCGCAGCACCCGGAGCCCGGCCGGCTGGTCGCCAACGACATCGGCCGCGTCAGGGTGCGCACCGCCGAGCCGCTGGCGCTCGACTCGTACGCCGACTCCCGCCGCACCGGCTCCTTCCTGCTGATCGACCCCGCGGACGGCACGACCCTCGCCGCCGGCATGGCGGGCGACTCCTTCGCCGCCGTCACCGAGGCGCCCGTGACCGAGGACGAGGGCTGGGACTTCTGAGATGACCGACATCTACGCGACCTTCGCCAAGGAGGGCGGCCGCGTCGGCAGCGGCGCCCTCGGCGCGGGCACGGGAGGGGTGGCGCGATGTGCGCGATGACGTACGCGCACTGCCTGCGCGCCCACACCCCCCACCCGCACCGCCGAAGACCCGTTCACATGCCGACGACCCGGCCGCGTCCGAGATGACGTGAGGACCGGGCCGACGAGAGGAAACGCCTCCCGTGCACGCCACCCGTAACACCGTTCGCCGCAGCCTTGTCGCCGTGGCCGCCCTGCCCCTGCTGGCCGTGGCGCTCACCGCCTGCGGCTACGGATCCGAGTCGACGGACGACAAGGTCGCTCCCGCCGCCAAGGGTGACAAGATCGACGGTCTCGACACCGTGAAGATCGGCTACTTCCCGAACCTCACGCACGCCACCGCCCTGGTCGGCCACCAGGAGGGCATCCTCCAGAAGGAGCTCGGCGGCACCAAGCTGTCGGCCACCACGTTCAACGCCGGTCCCTCGGAGATCGAGGCGCTCAACGCCGGCTCCATCGACATCGGCTTCATCGGCCCCTCCCCGTCGATCAACGGCTATGTGAAGTCCCAGGGCAAGAACCTGCGGATCATCGGCGGTTCCGCATCGGGCGGCGTCAAGCTCGTCGTGAACCCGAAGAAGATCAAGACCCTCGACGACCTCAAGGGCAAGAAGATCGCCACCCCGCAGCTGGGCAACACACAGGACGTGGCGTTCCTGCACTGGATCAACGAGAAGGGCTGGAAGGTCGACGCCGAGAGCGGCAAGGGCGATGTCTCCGTGGTGCGCACGGAGAACAAGGTCACCCCCAACGCCTACCTCTCCGGCTCCATCGACGGCGCCTGGGTGCCCGAGCCGACCGCCTCCAAGCTCGTCAGCGACGGAGCGAAGGTCCTGCTCGACGAGTCCACGCTGTGGCCCGACAAGAAGTTCGTCATCACGAACATCATCGTGTCCCAGAAGTTCCTCGCCGAGCACCCGGCCGTGGTCGAGGCCGTGCTGCGCGGCACGGTGAAGACCAACGCGTGGATCAACGCCAACCCGGACAAGGCCAAGGAGTCGGCGAACGCCAAGCTCAAGGACCTGACGGGCAAGGCGCTTCCGGCCGAGGTGATCGACCCGGCGTGGCCGTCGATCCAGTTCATCGACGACCCGCTGGCGGCGACGCTCCAGGCGCAGGCCGACCACGCGGTGAGCGCCGGGTTCCTCCAGAAGCCCGACCTCGCCGGCATCTACGACCTGAAGCCGCTGAACAAGGTGCTCGAGGCCGAGGGCAAGCCCGCGGTCGCCGATGCCGGGCTCGGCGTCAAGTAACCCCGACAGCAGCCGAGAACCCAGGAGGTGACGACCATGGCCACTGCCATCGCCAAGGCCGACGACCGCGTGAGCGTGGAGCACGAGCACGCGGCCCGTATCGGGCATGTCTCCAAGTCCTTCTCCGGCCCCACGGGGTCCCAGCTGGTGCTGGACGACATCACCCTCGATGTCGCGCCGGGTGAGTTCGTCACCCTCCTGGGGGCTTCGGGCTGCGGCAAGTCGACGCTGCTCAATCTGGTCGCGGGACTCGACCGGCCGACCGCGGGGTCCATCGAGACCCCCGGCGGCCGGCCGGCCCTGATGTTCCAGGAGCACGCTCTGTTCCCGTGGCTGACCGCGGGCAAGAACATCGAACTCGCCCTGCGTCTGCGCGGGGTCGCCAAGTCCGAGCGGCGCACGGAGGCGGAGCGCCTGCTGGAGCTGGTGCGCCTCGGCGGCGCGTACGGCAAGCGGGTGCACGAGCTGTCGGGCGGCATGCGCCAGCGTGTGGCGATGGCCCGCGCGCTCGCCCAGGACAGCCGGCTGCTGCTGATGGACGAGCCGTTCGCGGCCCTCGACGCCATCACCCGCGACGTGCTGCACGACGAGCTGACGCGGATCTGGCGGGAGACGAACGTCTCCGTGCTCTTCGTGACGCACAACGTGCGCGAGGCGGTCCGGCTCGCGCAGCGGGTGGTGCTGCTGTCCTCGCGTCCCGGCCGGATCGCCCGGGAATGGACCGTGGACATCGAGCAGCCGCGGCGCATCGAGGACACCGCCGTGGCGGAACTGTCCGTCGAGATCACCGAAGAACTGCGTGGGGAGATCCGCCGACATGGCCAGCACTGAGACGCCCGCGAAGGCCACGGGCAGGAACGACGACCTCGCCGGTCTGGAGGCGGGCCTCGACGCGCTGGACGCGGTACGGGTCGACCGCACCCCGGTGCGCGAGGTGCTGCTGAAGAAGGTCCTGCCGCCGCTGGTCGCCGTGGCGCTGGTGATCGTCGCCTGGCAGCTGCTCGTCTGGGCCGAGGTGACCGAGGACTACAAGCTGCCCGCGCCGTCGGCGGTGTGGACCAGCGTCGCGGACATGTGGCTCCAGGGGACGCTGCTGGAGGTCGTGTGGACCAGTGTGTCGCGCGGCCTGCTGGGCTTCCTGCTGGCCCTCGCCATCGGCACGCCGCTGGGTCTGCTGGTGGCACGGGTGAAGTTCGTGCGGGCGGCCATCGGCCCGATCCTGAGCGGGCTCCAGTCGCTGCCCTCGGTCGCCTGGGTGCCGCCGGCCGTCATCTGGCTCGGTCTGAACGACCAGATGATGTTCGCGGTGATCCTGCTGGGTGCCGTGCCGTCGATCGCCAACGGCCTGGTGTCGGGCGTGGACCAGGTCCCGCCGCTGTTCCTGCGGGCCGGCCGCACCCTCGGTGCGACGGGTCTGCGAGGCACCTGGCACATCGTGCTGCCGGCCGCGCTGCCCGGCTACGTCGCGGGCCTCAAGCAGGGCTGGGCGTTCTCCTGGCGTTCGCTGATGGCGGCGGAGATCATCGCCTCCTCCCCCGATCTCGGCCTCGGCCTCGGCCAGTTGCTCGAGAACGGGCGCAACAACGCCGACATGCCCGGAGTGTTCCTCGCGATCATCCTCATCCTCATCGTCGGCATCGCGATCGACCTGCTGATCTTCAGTCCGCTGGAGCGGTGGGTGCTGCGCAGCCGCGGTCTCCTGGTGAAGAGCTGAGTCCGATGCGCAGCCCCGTCCTCCTCGTCGTCGCCCACGGCAGCCGCGACCCGCGGCACGCGGCGACCGTGCACGCCCTCGTCCGGCAGGTGCGGTCGCTGCGGCCCGGGCTGCACGCGGAGGTCGGCTTCCTGGACTTCAACGCCCCGTCGGTGCCGCAGGTCCTGGACCGGCTGGCGGCCGACGGGGTACGTGAGGTGGTGGCCCTGCCGCTGCTGCTGACACGCGCCTTCCACGCCAAGGCGGACATACCGGCGGTGCTGCGTTCGGCGCCCGCGTCGCTGCACGTCCGCCAGGCCGGGGTCCTCGGCCCGTCGCCCCTGCTGCTGTCCGCCGTGCGGCGGCGGCTGCACGAGGCCGGGCTGGGCCCGGCCGACATGAGCTCGACCGGCCTGGTGCTGGCGTCGGCGGGCTCCACCGACCCGGAGGCGATCGCAGTGATCGCCGAAACAGCGCGGGAGCTGCGGCACACCGGTTGGTGCGCCGTGCGGCCTGCGTTCGCCTCCGCTGTCTCACCCGGCGGCTTCCCCCGCACCGAGGACGCGGTCCGCGCCCTGCGGGCCGAGGGATGCGAGCGGGTCGCGGTCGCGCCGTACGTGATCGCCCCGGGCCGTCTGCCGGACCGGATCGCCGAGGGCGCCCGTGACGCGGACGTGGTCGCCGCCGTCCTCGGCCCGTCGCCGGAGCTGGCCGAGCTGATGCTCCGGCGATGCGACGAGGCCGCGGCGACCGCGCGCATGGCGGCCACGGCCTGACATCCGGCCGGCGCTCAGCGCCCCCGGTCAGTCGAGGACGAGGGTGCCCGTGCGGGTGCGCTTCAGTTCGAACAGGTCGGGGTGGCCGGCGAGCACCCGGAAGCTGTCGAAGAGCCGGACCGCCTCCCGCCCCCGCGGCACCGCGTTCAGCACCGGGCCGAACCACACCGTGCCGTCGACATGGAGGGTGGGGGTGCCGACGTAGGCCCCCGCGGCCGGGTCCTCGCCCTTCTCGTGGCGGGCGCGCAGAACGACGTCCCAGGCGGTGTCACCGGCGGCCGCGGCGAGCGAGGCCGGCAGGCCGAGCTCCGCGAGGGACTGTCCGACGACGTCCGCGAAGTCCTCGTTCCGCTCCCGGTGGATCCGGGTGCCCAGCGCGGTGTAGAGGTCGCGCTGCACGCCGTCGCCGTGGTGCTCCGCCGCGGCGGCGACCACACGCACCACGCCGAGCGAGCGGTCGACCAGATCGCGGTACCGGGCGGGGAGTTCGCGACCCTCGTTGTGGAGGTACAGGCTCATCACGTGGAAGCGCAGGTCGAGGGATCGTTCGCGTTCGACCTCCAGGATCCAGCGCGAGGTGATCCAGGCGAACGGGCAGACGGGGTCGAAGTAGAAGTCGACGGCGGTGCGCTCGGGGCGATCGGTGGCGGCGGCCGGGATCCGGGGTTGTCCGGTCTCGGCGGCCGGGCTCCGGGGGCGGTCCGTGGTTTCGGCGGCCGGGATCCGGGGTCGTCCGGTCTCGGCGGCCGGGCTCCGGGGGCGGTCCGTGGTGTCCATGGTTCGAGCCTAGCCATCGAGTGGCACAGGCAAGCGGTCCACTTCCGCAGTGGTTCCGTGGGCCACCCGGGGCGGCCGGGTCAGCCCTCGGCGGGCCGGTCGAAACGGGTGCCCTGGTGGAAGTAGAGCAGCCAGGTGCCGTCGGTCAGCCGCCAGATGGAGCTGCGGTGGGCGCGGTGGGGCCCCGACTCGGTGTCGAAGGTCAGATGCACGATCCCGGGAGCGAGCTGGACCCCCTTCATCCGGGAGGTGGTGATCGGCCGCGGCGGCGGGGCGTCCTGCGCGTACAGGGCGGCCATGATGCTCGCCCGGGTCCACAGCAGCCCCGAGGTGCCGTACTCCTCGTAGTCCGGGTGCAGCAGCTCCGCGAGGAGGTCGGGCGAGGAGCGCACGGCCGGGTCGAGCAGCCGGAATTCGGCCTCCATCGCCGCACTCACGGCGTCGGCCGCGTCATCGCTCACGGGTCATCTCCACCAGTTTGACGACGGTGTTCCAGTTCCGGGTGGTGGCGACCAGCCCGGTGAGGAGGGAGGGCCTCGCCAGTACCTGGGCCAGCTTGGAGCGGCCGAGTCCGTCGGGTGTGTAGAGGTACAGCACGCGGTCACCGGTCCTGAACTCCTCCGGCAGCAGCGCGGCCGCGTCGACGGCGGCCAGCCGCTCCGCGTCCGGCTCGCCGGAGAGGAAGGTGACGTGGAGCTGCTTGCCCTGGAGCTCGGCGGCCGGAAAGGGGCACGCGTCGGCGACCGCCCGCAGATGGGCGCCGTCGCGCACCAGGGTCTCGACACGGAAACCGAACGCCTTCTCGATCCCCGCCTCGATCCGGGCGGCGATCGCCTCCTCGCCACCGGCGTCCTGTGCCGCGTTCAGCACGGCGTTGCCGCTCTGGAGATACGTCACGACGTCGTCGTAGCCCAAGTCGGTCAGGACGGTGCGGAGTTGGGCCATGGGTACCTTCTTGGCGCCACCGACGTTGATTCCGCGCAGCAGGACCGCGTATCTGGCTGTCATGGGCACACGATAAAGCGGTCGCCGTGCCCCGTGGGGGAGGGCACGGCGACCGCCGTCCCAGCGGCCCTGCGTGCCGGGCGCCGGCGTGCGGCGCCCGGCGGCGGGGTGCCGGGGGCCGTCTACTCGACGACCTTCAGCAGCTTGTTGGGCGTGCCCGCGGACGGGTTGGTGATCTTGTCGGGCGTGGCACCCCCGGTGAGCGCCGTGGCGACGTCCGCCGGGGTGGCGTCCTGGTGGCCGGCGAGGTAGACCGCGGCGGCGCCGACGACGTGCGGGGTCGCCATCGAGGTGCCGGATATGGTCTTGGTTCCCTCGTCGCTGTCGTTCCAGGCGGACGTGATGTCGGAGCCCGGAGCGTAGATGTCGACGATCTCACCGAAGTTGGAGAAGTCCGACTGGGCGTCGTCCTTCGTCGACGAGGCGACCGTGATGGCCTCCTGGACCCGGGCCGGGGAACCCTGGCCCGCGTCGCTGGACTCGTTGCCCGCGGCGACGCCGAAGGTGACGCCGGCGGCGATCGCCTTCCGGACGGCTTCGTCGAGCGCCTCGTCGGCGCCGCCGCCGAGGCTCATGTTGGCGACGGAGGGGCCCTGGTGGTTCTGGGTGACCCAGTCGATACCGGCGACGACCTGCTCGGTGGTGCCCGAGCCGTTGTCGTCGAGCACCCGCACCGCGACGATCTTCGCCTTCTTGGCCACGCCGTGCGCGGCCCCGGCGATGGTCCCGGCGACGTGGGTCCCGTGGCCGTTGCCGTCGTCGGCCGAGTCGTCGTTGTCGACGGCGTCGAAGCCGTGCGTCGCCCGGCCCTCGAAGTCCTTGTGGGAGATGCGGACTCCGGTGTCGATGACGTAGGCCGTCACGCCCTCACCGGCGGCGTCGGGGTAGGTGTACTTGCCGTCCGCGGCGGTGTCGGCCTGGTCGACGCGGTCCAGCCCCCACGAGGGCGGGTTGTCCTGGGTGGCGTCGATGGTGAACTTCTTGTTCTGGACCACCTTGGAGACCGCGGGGTCGGCGGCGAGGCGCTTGGCCTCGGTCTCGGTGAGGCCGCTGGCGGAGAAGCCGTTGACGGCGGAGCTGTAGCTGCGCTTGAGCGTGCCGCCGTACTCCGCGGCCAGTTCCTTCTTGTCCGCCTTCTCGTCGAGCAGCACGACGTAGCTGCCCGCCACGGCGCCTTCCGCGCCGGCGCCGTAAATGGTTCCCTCGGCGGGCGCGGCGGCACCGGCGAAGGAGGAGTTGAGAAGCGTGGCTCCGGCCGCTGCCACGACCGCCGTGGCGACCGCGGTGAGCTTGATCCGGTGGGAGCGCTTGTGAGTTGCCATGAAGAGGGGTCTCCTCGTCAGCATTTGTGGGGGGATTGCCCTTCGGACGGAAAATCTCCGGGGGCTGACTCGAAACCCTGACCGATTGACGCGCGCAGATCAAGACCTTCATGGGCTCCTGACTTGTTCAACAAGGTTTCTTAACACAATCCCGCCAGCACCTCCCCGCGCCGGTCTCAACCCCGAACAGCCGGGCACAAGAGCGCCCTTGCCCGCACACGGGGACGGCGCCCGCCCCCGTTCTCCGGGGCGGACGCCGTCGGCCGGTCCGGCGCCCCGGGGCGGATGCCGCCGGGGCACGGGACCTTCACCGGGTCAGTTCGGCCTCGATCAGGTCCGCCGCGCGCCGCGTGCCCCCCTCGGCGTCCATCCCGGCCCGGATCGCCGCCAGGCGCTCGGCGACCGCCGGGTCCTCCACGAGGGACAGCACGGCCTCGCGCAGATCGTGCGCCGTCGCCTCGTCGCTCGACAGCCTGCGGGCCACGCCGAGGCCCACCAGCATGTCCGCGTTGCCGAACTGGTCCACCGCCTGGGGGACCGCGACCATCGGCGTGCCGGTGGCGAGCCCTTCCTGACTGCCGCCGGCGCCCGCGTGCGTGATGAACGCGTCGGCCTGCCGCAGCACGGACAGCTGCGGCACCCACCGGTGCACCTCCACGTTGGCGGGCACCTCGCCGAGTTCGGCGGCGTCCACGTGGCGGCCGATCTGGAGAACCGTGTGCCAGTCCGGCAGCGGGCCGAACGCCTTCACGCACTCGCGGTAGAAGGCGGGCTGCCTGGTGAAGGCCGAACCGAGCGACACCAGCAGCACCTTGCGCGCCCCTTCCGGCCGCCGCCACTCCCCCTGGTCCGTCCGGTCGCCCTGGCAGGCCCCGACGAAGGAGTACACGGACTCGTCGACACGGTCGGCATGCGGCTGGAGGGCCTTGGGGATGAGCACGATGCTGCGCGGGGGCCGGCCGACGAACCGGTCGGGGTGCAGCGTGATCCCGTTCTCCGTGAGCCAGGCCGTGAAGCGGGCGTAGTACGCCTTGCCGCGCTCGGTCTCCCGCATGCCGGCGGTCATCGGCTCGGCGACCTCCTCCTCGTAGCCCTCCCAGGCGACCAGGTTGGGCGACAGGGAGACGGCACGGACGCCCCACCGGTGGGCGAGGACGATCGCCGCGTAGGAGGTGATGTCGTGGAGGACGAGATCGGGTTCGTCCCCCGCGAAGGCCTCGGCGAGCTGAGGGAGGACCTGGATCGCGTCATGGAGGAACGGTTCGATGTTGTCGATCAGCTCGGTGCCCCACGCCTCCGGCTCATCCTCGGTGGGAAGGGTGGAGGTGTACACGACGGGACGCGCGCCGGTGGCCGCGACCTTGTCCGCGTAGGACTCGGGGATGGCGTAGCTGACGCGGTGCCCGCGGGCGACGAGCTCCCGGATCACTTCGAGGCTCGGGTTGACGTGGCCGGGAGCGGCGATCGAGAACATGGCGATGTGAGCGGGGGCTGCGGTGGTCATGCCCCTACCGTAGGCGAGACGATACGTCTCGTGCAATCTCGTTCGGTCCACTCCCTCCCCCGGCCCGTCCGCCGGCTCAGCGCTGGTAGCGGGCCAGGACCCGGTTCCCGTCCTCCACCAGACGTTTCCTCAGCTCCGCCGCCCCGATCGCCCCGCTGTAGTACTCCTGGTACGCCGGGGTCGCCACCTTGTCCTTCCACTCCGGATACCCCCGCACCGACTGGGCGGGCGCAGGTCTCAGCTCCCGCGCGAGAGCCGCTCCGGTGGCCCAGCCCCTCTCCGGTGTGTTCAGCGCCGGATCCGCGAGCGCCGCGGTACCCGTGGGCAGCATCCAGTCACCGAGGGCGAGGCGCACCATGTTCCCGGGTTGCAGCATGAAGTCGATGAAGCGTGCGGCCTCCTTCTTGTGGCGGCTGTCCTCGGCGATGGACAGCGTCTGGGGACTCACCCCCTGCACGGGGCCCTCGCTGCCGGCCGGCGCGGGCAGCACCGTCCAGTCGAAGCCCTCCGGCGCCTGCTGCACGATCTGCTGCCGGTAGGAGAACCCGAGCGGCACCATCGCGTACTTGCCGCCGAACAGGCCGGGCAGGGTGTCGGACCCGCCCATCCCGAGAGTGCTCCGCGAAGCGCTGCCGTCGTCCACCTGGCCGCGGACGCTCCCGGGGACCACGGCGTCGCCGCCGGTGAACCGGATGGTCACCTTCCCGTCGTCGCCGCGGTGGAAGAGCTGTCCGCCCGCCGACAGGCCCAGGTTCAGCGTGGCCGACACCGGCTCCTTGAGCGGCCACGCCACGGCGTACTTCCCTTCGCCCATGTGGTCCGTCACCCGACGTGCCACGCGGCGGAACTCCTCCCAGCTCCAGGGCCGCTCCACGGTCGGCACCCGCACGCCCGACGCGTGGAGGATCTTCCTGTCGGCGATGAGCACCCGTGGTTCCTGGAGGAACGGCACGCCGTATATGCCGTCGCCGAAGGTGGCCGTCCGCCAGCTCTGCTCGGGGATGTCCGCTCTGAGCCGGGCGGGCAGCAGACCGGTCAGGTCGGCCAGGTAGCCGCCGTACGCGAAGTCGGCCAGGTCGTCGGATGCGTCGTGGATGATGTCCGGCGCCTCCCCGCCCTCGAACGAGGTGAGCAGCTGGTCGTGCACGCTGTCCCAGCTGCCCTGGACGTACTCGACCTGGACGCCGGGGTGGGCGGCGTTCCACTCCGCGACCAGCTCCTTGTTGGCGTCCACGGACTCCTTCTGCCAGGCCAGGGACTGGAAGCGGAGCCGGATGGTCCCGTCGTCCCGTTCCTCTCCGCCGCCGCAGCCCGACAGCAGCAGGGTGAGTGCGGCGGCAGCGGCGGTCAGCAGTCTCGCGCGCATCAGTTCTTCACCGCCCCCGCCAGCATGCCGCCGGTGATCCGTTTCTGGATGAGCGCGAAGACGACGAGCGAGGGGATCGTCGCGAGGAACGCGGCCGCGGCGAGCGGCCCGAGGTCGGCGACCCCCTCCGCGCCGAGGAAGTGGGTGAGGACGACCGGCAGGGTCTGCTTCTCCGAGCTCTTGAGCAGCACCAGGGCGAAGAAGAACTCGTTCCAGGCGGTGATGAAGGCGAACAGTCCGGTGGCGACCAGCCCCGGTGCGAGCAGCGGGGCCGTGACCGAGACCAGGGTGCGCAGCCGTCCCGCGCCGTCCACCGCGGCCGCCTCCTCCAGTTCGCGCGGCACCGCCCGCACGTAGCCGACCAGCATCCACAGCGCGAACGGCAGCGACCAGACCACGTAGACCGCCACCAGTCCGGCGAGGGTGTTGATCAGATGCAGGTTCTTCAGGACCAGGAAGAGCGGGATGATCACCAGGACGAAGGGGAACGCCTGGCTCACGATCACCCAGCCGGTCGCCGCGGTGGTCAGTGCGGAACGCCGCCGGGCCATCACGTACGCCATGGGCGTGGCGACGGAGACGGCGATCAGCGCCGCCGCGAGCGCGGCGACCAGGCTGTTCCCGGCCGCTCTCAGCAGCGGCTGTTCGTCGAAGGCCTGCCGGAAGTTGTCGAGGGTCGGGTCCTCGGGGATCCAGGTGGGGTGCAGGGAGCCGAGCTCCCCGGCCGGCTTGAAGGCGATGGAGACGAGCCAGAGGAACGGGAAGGCGAGGAAGATGAGGTAGCACAGGAGGGCCGCGTACTGGGCCGCCCGGCCCGCCCTGCCGGTGCGCAGTGCCGTCATGCGTCGTCGCCTCCTCGGAGCCGTCCCACCAGGTAGAAGGCGAGCATCACCGACACGACGGCGACCATGACACAGCCCATCGCCGCCGCATAGCCGAACTGGCCGTAGCGGAAGGCCTCCTCGTAGGCGAAGAGCATGGGCAGCCTGGTGCGGCCGCCGGGGCCTCCGCTGGTGAGCACGTACACCAGCGCGAAGGAGTTGAAGTTCCAGATGAAGTTGAGCGCGGTGATCGCGAGGGCCACCGGTCTGATGGCGGGCCAGGTGACGGTGCGGAAGCGGCGCCAGGCCCCCGCGCCGTCGAGCGCCGCCGCCTCGTGCAGTTCGTGGGGCGTGTTCTGGAGGCCGGCCAGCAGGGCGACGGTCGTCTGGGGCATCCCGGCCCAGACACCCACGAGGATCACGGCGGGCAGCGCGGTGGCCAGCCCGGTCAGCCAGTCCCGTCCGTCGCCCAGCCCGAGGTCGCGGATGGTCTCGTTGAGGATGCCGGCGTCCGGGTTGTAGACCAGGCGCCACATGATGCCGACCACGACCTCGGGCATCGCCCACGGAATGATCGCCAGCGCCCGGGCCAGCCAGCGCAGCCGCAGGCGCTGGTCGAGAAGGAGGGCCAGGCCGAGCGCGAGCAGGAACTGCGGGACGGTCACCCCGACCGCCCAGAGCAGGCCGATGCGGAAGGAGTCCCAGAACAGGCGGTCGTGCAGGAGGTCCTGGAAGTTGAGCGTCCCGACCCACTGGGTCGGCTCGGTGCGGCCCGCCTGGGCGTCGGTGAAGGCCAGGACGATCCCGTAGAGCAGCGGGCCGACGCTGAGCAGGAGGATCGGCAGGAGCGCCGGCAGCACGAGGAACCAGGCGCCCCGGTCCGTACGTCCCCGGGACCCCACCGGTGCGGTCGACGATGTCACGGACGCGACTCCTTGGGCCGATGCCTGGTGCCCCTCCCGGGACGCGCCGTCGCGCGGACCCGGCCTGCCGGGCGGCCTCCGTCATGGTGCTGACGGGCCGTCGGTTCGTCAAGGCCGCCCGCACGGATGCGAGACTTGGCCGGATCGGCCGGCGACCCGGCCGGGCGCACCGCGCGGGGAGAGGCACATGGACGAGACACGGGCACGGGACGTGCTGGAGGCGGCGGGCTTCGCCGCGCGCGGCCCGGCCGCGGAACTGATGGCGCTCGGCGAGAACGCTGTCTTCGCGGTGGGCGACGTGGTGGTCAAGGTCGGCAGGGGCGCCGAGCTGCTTCCCCGGGCGCAGTGGGAGCTCACCGTGGCCGGGTGGCTGGCCGGGGCGGGTGTGCCCGCGGTGCGGGCGGCGGAGCCCGGGGCCCGGCTCGTCGACGGTCACCCGGTGACCGTCTGGCACCGGCTGCCCGAGGCCGTGCGCCCGGCCGGGCCCGAGGATCTCGCCCGGCTGCTGCGGCTGGTGCATGCGCTCCCCTCTCCTTCCTTCGAACTGCCCCGGCGTGAACTGCTGGGCGGCGTGGAACGGTGGCTCCGGCTGGCGGGCGACGCGATCGACCCGGCGGACGCCGAGTATCTGCGGGGCCGCCGCGACGGCTTCGCCAAGGCCGCCGCCGCGCTCGTGCCCCGTCTGCCGCCGGGCCCGATCCACGGCGACGCGCTGCCCCGCAATGTGCATGTGGGCCCCGACGGACCGGTGCTGGTGGATCTGGAGACCGTCAGCTCGGACCTGCGCGAGCACGACCTGGTGGTCATGGCGCTCTCGCGTGATCGCTACGGTCTCGCCCCCGGGGCGTACGACGCCTTCACCGAGGCGTACGGATGGGATGTGCGCGCCTGGGACGGCTGCGCCGTGCTGCGCGGAGCACGCGAGACGGCGAGCTGTGCCTGGGTGGCCCAGCACGCCCCGTCCAATCCCAAGGCGCTCGCGGAATTCCGCCGCCGGGTGGCGTCGCTGCGCGACGAGAACCCCGAGACCCGCTGGCACCCCTTCTGACGGGCCTCCACCCGGCGGAACGCCCGCAGGCGGTGGCGGCCGGTCAGGCCCCGGTGACCGGCACCGGCACGCGCAGCGGCCAGGAGGCGTCCACCACCGCCGCCGCATCGCCCTTCCTGCGCAGGAAGTCCTGGAACGAGGCCGCCCACTGGGCGTACCACCGCACCTGGCTCTCGTGGAGCGCCTCGGGGGCGAGTGCCGCCACCGCCGGGTGCCGCTCGGCTATCGCACGGGCGACGAGCACCGCGGCGAGCGCGTCCGCGTCCGCCCGGTGCGCCCGGTCCAGCACCACGCCGTACTCGGCGCAGACGGCTTCCAGGGTGCGCTTGCCCTTGCGGTACCGGTCGACGGCGCGGTCGATGGTGTACGGGTCGACGACCGGGCCTATCGGCCGGCCGCCCAGCCGCTCGCCGAGCGAGGGGAGCCCGTGGCGCCGCAGTTCTGCGGAGAGCAGGGTCAGGTCGAAGGCCGCGTTGTAGGCGACGACCGGAACTCCCTGCTCCCAGTGGCGGGTCAGCACCTGCGCGATCTCCTCTGCGACCTCCTCGGCAGGGCGCCCCTCCGCCGTCGCGCGTTCGTTGCTGATGCCGTGGATGGCCGAGGCCTGTGCCGGGATCGCTATCCCCGGGTCGGCCAGCCAGCCCTGCCCCCGTACCGGCTCCCCGCCGCGCAGTTCGACGACCGCGGCCGTCACGATGCGGGCGTCGAGCGGATCCGTGCCGGTCGTCTCCAGATCGAATCCGACCAGCGTGCCCCCGTGCCAGGACATGTGCCCCCTCCTCCATGGTGCGATGGTGCGCTCCCCCGATGGATGTTCACCTTCGCACGCGCCACTGACAACGGGGCTCAGCGCGTTCCCGCCGGCGCCCTGAACAGCCGGGCCACCTGCCGCGGCGCCTGGTAGCCGAGCGAGTCCGAGCACCGGCGGAGCCACTGCCGGCCCTCCGCCGGCGTCGCCGACCACGCCCGGCGCAGGGCGCGGCGGAGCAGGATGTCCGCCACCGGCCCGTGGCCGCCCACGGTGTGACAGGGGATCCGCTGGCAGGTCTCGGCGATGACCTCGACCGTCCGCCAGCACTGCTCGCCGCCCGCCGGTCCCGGCGGGGGGCACCCGGCGGTGATGCGGCGGATCTCCGCCAGCCCCGCCGTGGCGACGTCCTCGCACCACCGCGCCACCGAGACCGGTGCGCCGTCCGTCCCCGACACGTGCAACGCCCTCACCCCGTCCTCCCGCCGGCCCCGTGCGGGGCCCGCCCGCCGCGGCGCGGACCGGGGCTCCCCGGCGGACCCCTCCGCCGGCGGGGGCCGGTGCGCCGCGCCGCCGGCCCCGCCCGTGCCGCGCGGGGACCATGGTCCCCGCGGGAGTCAGGAGACGGGACGGGAGTCGGCCCAGACCGACTCGAACTCCTCGCGATATGTCTGGAAGAGACCGGTCTCGCTGTCCTGGCCGGACCGGACGACGGACCTGCCGCCGCCGCGCAGCACCAGCACGGGCGCCTCCATGCCCCGGGCCCTGCGCAGATAGGACTGGACGACGGCCAGCCCGTCGGGGCCGTCGCCGTCGACCAGATAGGCGGTGAAGCGGGGGGTCTCGTCGAAGACCTGGATCTCGAAGGCGCCGGGGTCCCTCAGCCGGGACCGCACACGGCGCACATGGAGGATGTTCATCTCGACCGTGCGGCTCAGCTCGCCCTTCTTGAGGCCGAGTTCCCGCTCGCGCCGCTTCACGGCGCTGCTCGCCGGGTTGAGGAAGAGGAGCCGGACCCGGCAGCCGGACTCGGCCAGGCGGATGAGCCGGCGGCCGGAGAAGTTCTGCACCAGCAGATTCAGGCCTATGCCGATCGCGTCGACGCGCCGGGCGCCGCCGAAGAGGTCCTCGGCGGGCAGCTGGCGCTGGAGCCGGACCCGGTCCGGGTGGACGGAGACGACGTCGGCGTACCGGTCGCCGACGAGGTCCTCCACCGCGTCGACCGGCAGCCGGTCGGCCGAGGGGACGCCCGCGCCGCTGCCGAGTATCTCCAGCAGCCTCGCCGAGGCGCGCTCCGCCTGGGCGAGGACGGCCTCGTTCAGCGCGCGGTTGCGCGAGACGACGTTGCGCGCGACCTCCAGCTCGTCGAGGGCGAGCTCGACGTCGCGGCGGTCGTCGAAATACGGTTCGAAGCAGGGCCAGTGCTGCACCATCAGCTCGCGCAGCTGGGGCAGCGTGAGGAAGGACAGCACGTTGTCGTCGGCCGGGTCGAGCAGGTAGCCCTTGCGGCGGGACACCTCGCGCACCGCGACGGCGCGCTGCACCCACTCCTGGCCCGCCGGGCCGGCCGCCGCGACGACCCAGTCCTCTCCGTGGACGGGGTCGTAGATGGGCCGCAGCACCGCGGCGACCACGGCGCGCAGCCGTTGTTCCACCAGATTCAGCCAGATGTAGGCCCGTCCGGCCCGCTGGGCGCGCGTGCGCACCTCGCTCCAGGCTTCCGCCCCCCAGTCGAGCTCCGCCCCGATCTCGATCGGCCGCGCGAGCGAGACCGCTCCTGGCGGGATCTCGGCGGAGTCTGCCCCCTCGTGACCCGCGTCACCGGGTGGTAGCTCCAGCCCTCCCGAGCTCACCCACGCACCGCCTTCTGCTCCTGGACCGCCCCGTCTTCAACGATCAAGGAGCCTACTCCGCCATCGGGAGCCGGTGCAGCCCGATGGCGGCGCTTGTTTCCCAACTCCCCTGTTTGTGAAGACCGTTCTCCCCGGGTACGCGAGACCGAGTGAGCGGATTCATAGACGTCAGCCGTCCTGTCGCCAGGGGTGCGCCCGCGCGCGCCCGGCGGGCCCGGGCGCCCGGGGCGGCCGCCCGGCGCGGGCGACGACGTGTAACCCGATGTTGACCCGGACGGACGGATTGACGAAATTCTCCCCCTCGACACTCTTTGTCCGGGATCATGGCGTCGGCACGGTGACCGAGGACACCGGGCGGACATCGGGCAAGTTTCCGGCCGGTCACCCGGTAGGACGGCGCGAAGTCCTAGGAGCTCGCCCCGGTTCGGGGGAGGATCTTGGCCGAGTGGTTCCCCCGCACCCGGATCGGAATGGAAGAGTCATATCTATGCAGGTCTGGCCGGGACAGGCGTACCCCCTCGGTGCCACGTACGACGGCGCCGGGACCAACTTCGCGGTGCACTCCGAGGCCGCGCACCGCATCGAGCTGTGCCTGCTGCACGAGGACGGCTCGGAGACCGCGGTCGAGCTGCGCGAGACCGACGCGTTCGTCCGCCACGCGTATCTGCCGGGGGTGATGCCCGGCCAGCGCTACGGCTTCCGGGTCCACGGGCCGTACGCGCCGGACCGCGGGCAGCGCTGCAATTCGGCCAAGCTGCTGCTCGACCCGTACGCGCGGGCGGTCAGCGGCTCGATCGACTGGAACGAGTCGGTCTACGGCTACCACTTCGGCAGGCCCGACTCGCGCAACGACCTCGACTCGGCGCCGCACACGATGACGTCCGTGGTGGTCAACCCGTACTTCGACTGGGGCGACGACCGCCGTCCGCGCACCGACTACCACCGCACGGTGATCTACGAGGCCCATGTGAAGGGCCTGACGATGCTGCATCCGGAGCTGCCGCCCGAGCTGCGCGGCACGTACGCGGGGCTCGCCCATCCCGCCGTGATCTCGCATCTGACGGAACTGGGCGTCACCGCTCTGGAGTTGATGCCGGTCCACCAGTTCGTCAACGACCACCGGCTGGTGGACGCGGGCCTGAACAACTACTGGGGCTACAACACCATCGGCTTCTTCGCCCCGCACAACGCGTACGCCTCGTGGGGCGACCGGGGCGAGCAGGTGCTCGAGTTCAAGCAGGCGGTCAAGGCGCTCCACCAGGCGGGCATCGAGGTCATCCTCGACGTCGTGTACAACCACACGGCCGAGGGGAACCACCTCGGGCCCACCCTGTCCTTCCGCGGCCTGGACAACGAGTCGTACTACCGTCTGACCGACGACCGCCGGTACTACATGGACACCACCGGCACCGGGAACTCGCTGCTGATGCGCAGCCCGCACGTGCTCCAGCTGATCATGGACTCGCTGCGCTACTGGGTGACCGAGATGCACGTCGACGGTTTCCGCTTCGACCTGGCCGCCACCCTCGCCCGCCAGTTCCACGAGGTGGACCGGCTCTCCTCGTTCTTCGACCTGGTCCAGCAGGACCCGGTCGTCAGCCAGGTCAAGCTGATCGCCGAGCCGTGGGACGTGGGCGAGGGCGGCTACCAGGTCGGCAACTTCCCGCCGCTGTGGACCGAGTGGAACGGCAAGTACCGCGACTGCGTGCGGGACATGTGGCGCGGTGAGCCGCGCACGCTGGCCGAGTTCGCCTCCCGGCTGACCGGTTCCTCCGACCTCTACCAGGACGACGGCCGCCGGCCGCTGGCCTCGATCAACTTCACCACCTGCCACGACGGCTTCACCCTGCACGACCTGGTCTCCTACAACGGCAAGCACAACGAGGCCAACGGCGAGAACAACCGCGACGGCGAGAGCCACAACCGCTCCTGGAACTGCGGAGCCGAGGGCGAGACCGAGGACGCCGGAGTGCTGGAGCTGCGCGAGCGGCAGATGCGCAACTTCATCGCGACCCTGATGCTGTCGCAGGGCGTGCCGATGCTCAGCCACGGCGACGAGTTCGCCCGCACCCAGGGCGGCAACAACAACGCGTACTGCCAGGACAACGAGATCGCGTGGGTGCACTGGCCCGATCCCGGGGAGGACGAGGAGGGCTCGCTGCTCGCCTTCACCAAGACCATGGTCTGGCTGCGGCGCGACCATCCCGTCTTCCGGCGGCGGCGCTTCTTCCACGGCCGGCCGGTGGAGGGCACCCACGACGAGCTCACCGACATCGCCTGGTTCACCCCCAAGGGCGAGGAGATGGTCCAGCGGGACTGGCAGGCCGCCCACGCCAAGGCGCTGTCGGTGTTCCTGAACGGCCACGCCATCTCCGAGCCGGGGCCGCGCGGGGAGCGCATCTCGGACGACTCCTTCCTGCTGATGTTCAACGCGAGCGCGGAGGATCTGGACTTCGTCGTTCCGGTGAACCACGGGGAGGCGTGGCAGGTGGTGGTGGACACCGCGCGGCGCGAGGGGGTCCCGCCCGGGAAGGGGCCGACGGTCGCGGCCGGGGAGGTGGTGCCTCTCCTGGGGCGCAGCATGGCGGTCCTGCGGCGGCCCGCGTAGGAAGTTCCCGGATCGGAGGACGATCACTCGATCGACCGAACAGCGGGGCCGTGCGGCACAGAAGCCCGCACGGCGGGTACGTATGTTCGCATGACACCCACGGCCACCTACCGGCTCCAGCTCCAGCCGGACTTCCCGTTCGCTGCCGCCGAGGCGGCGGTCCCCTATGTCGCCGCCCTCGGCGTCTCCCACCTGCACCTGTCCCCGGTGCTGGAGGCGGTGCCGGGGTCCACCCATGGGTACGACGTCGTCGATCACGGCCGCGTCCGCGAGGAGCTGGGCGGCGAACAGGGGCTGCGCAGCCTCTCGCGGACCGCCCGGGAGCACGGCCTCGGCCTGGTGCTGGACATCGTGCCGAACCACATGGCGGCCGCCCCCGCGTACAACCACGCGCTGTGGGAGGTGCTCCGCGAGGGTCCGCAGTCGCCCTACGCCCGCTGGTTCGACATCGACTGGGACGCCGGCGACGGCAAGGTGCTGCTGCCGGTGCTCCCGGGGCGCGTCGGCGACGAACTGGCCCGGATGCGCGTCGAGGGCGACGTCCTGCACCACGGCGAGCTGCGCTTCCCGCTGCGGGCGTCGACGGCGCACCTGCCGCTGCCCGAGCTGCTCGACCACCAGTGGTACCGCCTCGGCTGGTGGCGGCTGGCCCGCACGGAGCTCAACTACCGGCGTTTCTTCACCGTGTCCGACCTCATCGGTGTCCGCGTGGAGGACCCGGACGTCTTCGACGCGACCCACGCCAAGATCCTGGAGCTGGTGCGCGACGGCGTGGTCGAGGGGCTGCGGGTCGACCACCCGGACGGGGTCGCCGACCCCGAGGGATACCTGCGCAGGCTCCAGGACGCCGCCGGTGACGCCTGCTGGATCGTGGTCGAGAAGATCCTCACCGGCGGGGAGCGGCTGCCCTCCGGCTGGCCCGTCGCCGGGACGACCGGCTACGACGCGCTGCACCGGATCGACGGTCTCTTCACCGACCCGGCCGGGATACGGCAGCTGAGCGGCGCGTACCGGGACTGGACCGAGACCGAGGACAGCCTCGGCGGCCGCTGGGAGGACACCGTGCGCCGCGCCGCGTACGAGGTGGTGACCCACGAGCTGGCGGCCGAGACCTCGACCCTGGTGCGGATCGCCGAGCGGATCTGCGCGGCGGACCCGGCACTGCGCGATCTGGCGCCGTGGGCCCTGCGGGACGCGCTGCGGGAACTGCTGGTCAGGGTGCCGGTCTACCGCCCGTACCGCGTGGACGCGGAGGCGGCACTGCCCGAGGAGGCCGCCGCGGCGGCCCGGGACACCTTCACGGTGGCCGAGGAGGCGTTCGCCGTCGACGTGGTGCGCGACCTGGCCCTCGGGCGGCGCGGCGAGGGGCCGGACCACGTCCGGTTCCGGGCCCGGTTCGCGCAGACGGCGTCGGCGCTGCGCGCCAAGGCGGTCGAGGACACCGCCTTCTACCGCTACGCCCCCCTGATCTCGGCGAACGAGGTGGGCGGCGACCCGGGCGACCCGGCGGTCGGGCCGGCCTCCTTCCACCGCTTCTGTGCCCGTCTGGCCCAGGACTGGGCCGGTACCGGGACGGTGCTGACCACCCACGACACCAAACGCAGCGCGGACGTACGGGCCCGGATCGCGGTGCTCTCGGAATGCCCCGAGCGGTGGGCGGAATTCCTGGCCGGCATCACCGCCGAGGCGGCGCCGCCGCCCGACGCCCAACTGGCGTGGGTGGCCTGGCAGACGGCGGTCGGACTCGGCCTCCCGGACGCCGACCGTCTGGAGGCGGCGCTGCTGAAGGCCGTGCGGGAGGCCGGCGTCCGCACCAGCTGGACGGAGGCGGACCCTGCCTACGAGAAGGCGGTCGCGGCCTTCGTGGGGGCGGGCCCCGCCGGGCCCGCCCGGGAGTCGGTGCGGCGCTTCGTGGCGGAGCTGGCCCCCTATGTACGGGCCAACGTGCTCGGCGCCGCGCTGCTGCACCTCACCATGCCCGGGGTGCCCGACGTGTACCAGGGCTCGGAGCGGGAGTTCCTCGCCCTGGTCGACCCCGACAACAGGACGCCGGCCCGCTTCGGGGCGCCGCTGCCCGATCCCCTCCCGGCCCCGGCCCCGGCGGACACGGGCGCGAGCGGCGGCGGGCGGGACGGCACGGTCGGCGCCGAGAAGCTGGCGCTCACCGCCACCGCGCTGCGGCTGCGGCGTGAGCGGCCCGAGGTGTTCGGCGCCTCGGCGTCCTACGAGCCGCTGGAGGCGACCGGCCCGGCGGCGGACCACTGCGTCGCCTTCCACCGGTCCGGCGAGGTGATCACAGCCGTGACCCGGCTGTCCCTGCGGCTCCACCGCCACGGCGGCTGGCGGGACACTGCCCTGCGCCTGCCGCCGGGCCGGTGGGCCGACCTGCTCGACGGGGCGCGCGAGGTCGTGGGCGGCGGCCCGGTCCCGCTCGCCGGGCTCTTCGCGTCCCGTCCGGTGGTCCTGCTCAGCCGCGTGGGCGGACCAGCAGCGACTTCGGGGAGCGGGTGATCAGTCCACTGGAGACGGGCCGGAAGCCCTCGGCCCAGCGCAGGCGGGGCATCGCCTCGGTGAGCGCCCGCAGCCCGTACTGGGCCTCCATCGCCGCGAGGGCCACCGCCGGGCAGCCGCCGAGACCGTAGGTGAGCTGCCCGGGGTCTCCCCTGAGCATGTCGAACCGGTCCGGTTCACGGAACCGCTCCGGGTCCCGGCCCGCCGCACCGATCAGGCACGCCACGGTGGCCCCGGCGGGCAGCGTCCCGCCGCTCAGGGTGACCCTGGCCGACGTCCTGCGGATCACCACGAGCACCGGAGGGTCGCGCCGCAGGGACTCCGTCCACGCACGCGCGATCAGCCGCGGTTCGGCGCGGAGCGCTGCGACCCGGTCGGGGTGGTCGAGGACGTTGGCGAAGAACGACGCGAGCGCCTTCTCGCGCACCGACACCTGGGCGACGCAGCGCCCCGCGAGGAGCGCCCGGCCGGCGGTCCTGCCGCGGACCCCCACCACGCCGGAGGGGAGCCACTTGCAGAACTCCTCCACCAGGTCGGCCTGCTCCCGCCCGGCGATCCGCCGGGCCAGGACGTAGGCGGTGCGCTTGACCACCTCGCGCATGGGCTGCGGCACGGGCGCCAGATGCTCGGCACAGGCGTCGTCCCCCGGCCGGTGGCCGTGCGTGAAGCGGAGGTCGTTGAGCGCGGTGGCGACGTCGGTGTAGCGGCTGAGCAGCCAGGCCCCGACGGAGGCGTCGTAGGTGAGGGGGTGCTCCTCGCGGAGCACCCGGTATCCCTCGTAGAGCTCGTGCTCGTTGCCGGTCGGCAGCCCCGGCAGCAGGACGGGCCGATGGGACACGGGCGTGGGCGGCACGGCGGAAGGGCCGGGCGGTACCGGGTCGGGCGTGAGGTGCATGTCGGCGTGCATCTGAGGTGCTCCCCTGTCACGGCCGCGGCTCCTCGTGGCTCGCGGTTCCCTTCAGGCGACCACCGGCGGGCCGCCGCCGCGCGCCCCGTGCACCCGTACGGGTGACGCCGGCGCCTGTGGGCCATTCGGGGACCGGCCGCGTGATCACGGGCCCGGAGCGGCTCCGTCCCGTGCCGCGCCTCAGCGCGCGGTCAGGCGGAAGGACATGCTGCCGAAGCCCACCATGTCGCCGTCCTGGACGACGATCGAGCCCGTCACCCGGCGGCCGTTGACGGTCGTGCCGTTGGTGGAGCCGAGGTCGCGCAGCACCCAGAGGCGGCCCTGGCAGCTGAGCTCGGCATGCAGCCGCGAGACCGTGTCGTGGCTGAGGCGCAGGCCGTTGGCCGGATCCCGGCCGATCCGCAGCGGATGCGGGCCCGGCTCCGGGAAGAGCAGCGGAGGCAGCTTCTCTGCCTGCCACGCCCTGCGCAGCCGCACCGAGAACGCCGACACATGGCTCACGGCCCGGTACAGCCGGCGGGTCAGGCGGCCCTTCTCGGTGAGGTCGGCGGTGAGCGCGTCCAGTTCCGCGGGCACCTGCGCCGCCAGGGCCAGCTCCATCCGCCGCACGAAGGTGTCGTGCGACAACCTGCCCTGCGCCGCGCCCTCTTTCAGCACATCGAGGACACGCTCGCGCTGCGCGTCCGACAGGCGCGCGGGATACGTGTGGAACTCGGGAGAGGACGTCACCCGACAGATTGTCGGCCCGAAGGGCCCGAGGTGTCCAGAAGAGAGGGTGTGACGGTGCCCCGGACGAGGCCCCTGACCTGCGCGGAAGGATCGGTTCCGGCCCATCGGGCGCCAGGGGGCGCCCAGTTGGCGACCTGGCGCGCCGAACCCTGGATGCCCCGGCCGCGAGGAAAGGGGTGGACGGGCCGGGAGCGCACCGTCTACCGTGCTCACGACGCCCGCGACGACGGAAAGGAGGCGAGTGCCGTGTACACCACACGATTCCCGCGCTCCCGCCCCGTCCGCCCGGCGTTCGCAGTCTGACCGGGAGCGCTCCGCAGCTTTCTCCCGGAGGACATCACCCATGACCGATCTGGTCATCCGCGCGCTCGACACGAGTGACGCCGCTCTCTTCGACACCCTGCCCGACCCGCTCGGCGCCGCCGCCGGCCATGCCAGGACCGTGCACCGCCCCTCGTGGAAGCGCGTCGCGCTGCGCGACGGCAAGGTCGTCGCGCGCGGCGCCTGGTGGGGCGGGCCCGACGACGACACCCCGCTGAACATCAACTGGTTCGACATCGCCGAGGGCGAGGAGGAGGCGGGTGCCGAACTGCTGCGCACCGCCCCCTTCCAGGTCGAGCTGGAACTCAACCTGCCCGCGGACTGGCGCGACGACCCGGTGACCCGGGCCGCGGGCGAGGCCCGGCTCCGTGCGGCACGGGCCGCCGGCTTCGAGGTGCTGGTCGAGCGGTACCTGTACCGCTGGACGCCCGAGTGCGGTCTGCCCGAGCGGCCCGGGCGTCTCGTCTTCCGGCCGGAGCCCGACGACGCGGTCTTCTTCGACGCCCTGCGCCGCATCCACTCCGCCACGCTCGACGCGCACGCCCTGCGGGCCGTCGCCGAGGGCGGCCTCGACCAGGCGGCCCAGGAGGAGCTGGACTTCTTCCACTGGTGTCCCTCGCCGCGCGAGTGGTGGCAGGTGGCCCACACGCCCGAGGGCGCGCCGGTCGGCATCCACATCCCGGCGCACAACCCGTCCGGGCCGTGCATCGGCTTCATCGGCGTCCTGCCGGGGCAGCGCGGGCGCGGCTACGCCTACGACCTGCTGGTCGAGTGCACCCGTTTTCTCGCCGAGCAGGGTGCCGAGTTCATCGCGGGCGGGACCGACCGGGGGAACTTCCCCATGGCGGCCAACTTCGCCAGGGCCGGCCACCCGGTGGTGCGGGAGCGCGTCAACCTGGTCCCCGGCACGCGCACCTGAGCCGCGCGGGGGCGTCCGGCCTGCCGGGCGCCCCCGCTCCCCCTGGTCGCGGACCGGGCCGTCAGCCCGCCGCGTGCCGCTTCTGCCGGGAGATCACGTCGCGGTGCCACGCGTAGGACGCCTTCGGGGTGCGCGTCAGGGTCTCGTAGTCGATGTGGACCAGCCCGAAGCGCTGCGCCGCGCCCTCGGCCCACTCGATGTTGTCGGTGAGGGACCAGGTGAGGTAGCCCCGTACGTCGACGCCCGCGGCAATGGCGCGGTGCAGCGCGCGGAGGTGGGAGTCGAGGAAGGCGATGCGCCGCCGGTCGTCCGTCCCCTCGTAGGAGCACCCGTTCTCCGTGACGACGACGGGCGGCAGGCGTGCGCCGTAGCGTCGCGGAGGCCGACGAGGAGTTCGCGCAGCCCGTCGGGGACCACCGGCCAGCCGAAGTCGGTGCGTTCGGGGGCGTCGATGTCGCGCAGCGCGAACGGCAGCCCTTCGGGCATGCCGACACCGGCGAAGCTGTCCAGGTCACCGCCGGCGTCCTGGGCGGGCGCGCCGACGAGCATCGGGTGGTAGTAGTTCACGCCGTAGAAGTCGAGCGGCTGCGCGATCACGGGGAGGTCCTCGGCGACCGGGCCGGGCATCAGCGCGGCGACGTCCTCGTCCGGGTACGCGCCGGTGAGCAGCGGGTCGGAGAAGAGGTGGTTGGTGAGCGTGTCGTACAGCCCGGCGGCGAACCGGTCCTCGTCGGTGTCTCCCGCGGTCCACACCGGTGAGTGGGACACGGCGATGCCGACCTGTCCGGCGCCGGCGGCCCGCAGCGCCTGGACCGCGAGGCCGTGGGCGAGGAGCTGGTGGTGCGCGGCGGGCAGCGCGTCGAACAGCAGCCGCCGGCCGGGGGCGTGCTCGCCGAGTGCGTAGCCGAGCAGGGTGACCTCGGCGGGTTCGTTGAGGGTCATCCACAGGGGCACCCGGTCGGCGAGCCGGCCGGCCACCGCGGCCGCGTACTCGGCGAAGCGTTCGGCGGTGTCCCGGCGCAGCCAGCCGCCGGCCTCGTCCAGCGGGAGGGGGGTGTCCCAGTGGTAGAGCGTGGGGGCGGGCATGATGCCGTGGGCGCACAGCTCGTCGACGAGCCGGTCGTAGAAGTCCAGGCCGGGGGTGTTCACCGGGCCGCTTCCACCGGGGACCACCCGGGGCCAGCTGACCGAGAAGCGGAAGACGTCCGCGCCGAGTCCGGCGAGCAGGGCCACGTCCTCGCGGTACCGGTCGTGGAAACCGGTGCCGCGCGACGCGTCCGCCCCGTCCCTGATCCGTCCGGCGGCGGCGAAGGCGTCCCACCCCGACGGGCCCTTGCCGCCGGCGGCCGCCGCGCCCTCGGTCTGGAAGGCCGAGGCGGCGGCCCCCCACAGGAATCCGGGCGGGAAGGCGGGCAGCGGCTCTGACGGCGTCGGCATGCTCCGTGACCTTAATGGCCCAAGCACGCCGCCTGAAGACCCCCTTCTTGCCAGGATGGACGAGCCGACGGGGTCGGCGGGAATCGACGGGACGGCATCGACGACGAGGGGACCGCCAGTGCTGCTGTTCGAGGTGTGGGCACCGCATGCAGAGGAGAAGGTCACGCTGCGGCTGGAGGGCGAGGACCTGCCCATGCAGCGGGCGCAGGGACGGACGGGCTGGTGGTTCACGGAGGCGCCGGCAAAGGACGGAGACCGGTACGGGTTCGCCCTGGACGGCGGCCCCGTCCGGCCCGATCCGCGGGCGCGCCGCCTGCCCGACGGTCCCGACGGCCTCGCCGCCGTGGTCGACCACGGCCGTCACGTCTGGCAGCGGGACTGGCCGGGGCTGGGTCTGAAGGGTGCGGTCCTCTACGAGCTGCACGTGGGCACGTACACCCCCGAGGGCACCCTGGACGCGGCGGCGGAGCGCCTCGGGGAGCTGGCGGAGCTCGGCATCACCCATGTGGAGCTGATGCCCCTCTGCCCGTTCCCCGGTGTCCACGGCTGGGGCTACGACGGGGTGGCGCCGTGGGCGGTGCACGAGCCGTACGGCGGACCCGAGGCGCTGAAGCGCTTTGTCGACACCGCGCACGGCCTCGGGCTGGGCGTCGTCCTCGACGTGGTGCACAACCACCTCGGGCCCGCGGGCAATCATCTGCCCGCGTACGGCCCCTACTTCACCGACACCCACCACACACCGTGGGGTTCGGCGGTCAATCTGGACGCCTCCGGGTCCGACGAGGTGCGTGCCTACTTCCTCGGCAGCGCCCTCGCCTGGCTGCGCGACTACCGGATCGACGGGCTGCGTCTCGACGCGGTCCACGCGCTGGCCGACACCCGGGCGCTGACGTTCCTGGAGGAGCTGGCCGCCGCCGTCGACGCGCTCTCGGCGGACCTGGGCCGCCCGCTGTTCCTGATCGCCGAGTCGGATCTGTGCGACCCGAGGACGACCGCCCCGCGCCCGGCCGGCGGCCTCGGCCTGCACGCCCAGTGGAACGACGACTTCCACCACGCCCTGCACACCGCGCTGACCGGCGAGTCCCAGGGCTACTACGCCGACTTCGCGGGCGCTCCGATGGCGGCGCTCGCCAAGACGCTGACCCGGGTGTTCTTCCACGACGGCACGTACTCGACCTTCCGCGGCCGCACGCACGGCCGGCCGGTCGACGTCACCGGCACCCCGGCGCACCGCTTCCTCGCCTACGCGCAGACGCACGACCAGATCGGCAACCGGGCGCTCGGCGACCGGCTGTCGGCCACCCTCTCCCCCGGTCTGCTGGCCTGCGCGGCGGCACTGGTGCTGACGGGGCCGCACACGCCGATGCTGTTCATGGGCGAGGAGTGGGGCGCGTCCACGCCGTGGCAGTACTTCACCGACCACACCGACCCGGCGCTCGCCGAAGCCGTCCGCACGGGCCGCCGGCGGGAGTTCGCGGAGCACGGCTGGGACGCGGACCGGATCCCGGACCCGCAGTCGCCCGCGACCAGGGAGCGTTCCTGCCTGGACCGTTCGGAGCGCGGACGCGAGCCGCACGCGGGCCTGCTCGCCTGGTACCGCCGGCTCATCGCCCTGCGCCGCACGCTGCCCGACCTCACCGATCCCGATCTGGCGGCGGTGAAGGTCGCCTACGACGAGCAGGGGCGCTGGCTGGTGTGCCGCCGCGGGGACCTGCGGGTCGCTGTCAACCTGGGCTCGGCGCCCGCCGAGATCCCGCTCGGCGGCGGCGGGCGGATGGTGGCCTCCTGGGGCGAGGCGGAGGTGCCGGGCGACGACGGTCTGCTGCTGCTCGGCCCGGAGAGCTGCGTGGTGCTCGCGCGTTCCTGACGGACGCGGTCCCGGGCGGCCGGACCGCCCGGCACCGGTCGAACGGCTGGGGAGGGGGAGCCGGACCGCCCAGGACCGGTCGAACGGCTGGGAAAGGGCCGGACCGCCCGACCGGGTCACACGGCCGCCCCGCCGGTCGCCCGGTCGCGGCGGTCCCGCCCGTCCCGGGCAGCGTGCCGGGCGCCGGCTACTCGACGATCGCCATCTCCCTCGGCGTGGTGTTGAAGCGGCGGACGCCGTCGTCGGTGACCGTCACGATGTCCTCGATCCGCACCCCGAAGCGGCCCGGTAGGTAGATTCCGGGCTCGACCGAGAAGCACATCCCCGGGACCAGCGGCTGCTCCTCGCCCTCGATCATGTAGGGCGGCTCATGGGTGGTGACGCCGATGCCGTGGCCGGTGCGGTGGATGAAGAGGTCCCCGTATCCGGCCTGCTCGATGATCTCGCGCGCGGCACGGTCGACGTCCTGGCAGGCGGCTCCGGGCCGGACCGCCTCGATGCCGGCCCGCTGCGCCTCGCGCACCACGTCGTGGATGTGCCGCTCGGCCGGGCTGGGCTCGCCCACGTGCACGGTCCGGGTGGTGTCCGAGCCGTACCCGTCCTTCAGGCCGCCGAAGTCGAGCACGACCATGTCGCCCTCGGCGATGGTCCGGTCCCCCGCCTCGTGATGCGGATTGGCGCCGTTGGGCCCGGAGCCGACGACGGTGAAGTCGACCTGCGAGTGGCCGAACCGCATCAGCAGCGCGGCGAGATCGGAGGCGACCTCGGTCTCCCTGCGTCCCGCGAAGCGCACCCCGAGGATCTCGCCGTACGCCCGGTCCGCCGCCGCGCCCGCCGCTTCGAGGCGGGCCAGTTCGCGGGCGTCCTTCACGGCGCGCAGCATGGGCAGGGCTTCGGTGAGCGACACGTAGGAGGCGCCGGGCAGTCGGCGCTGGAGGCCGAGCAGGTGCATCGCCCAGGTGTTGTCGCTGACGGCGAACCGGCCCGCCGCTCCGAGCAGCGGCGCGACGGCGGCGTAGGGGTCCTTGCCGTCGGTCCAGTCGCGCACCGTGAGCGCGGGCGCACCGGCCGCCCCGGCCGCGTCCGGCGCCTCCAGGGTGGGGACGACGAGGACCGGTTCCCGGCCGGCACGGAGCACGAGGACGGTGAGCCGCTCCGTCGCGACCGGCCGGTAGCCGGTGAGGTGCACCAGGTCCGGCCCCGGGGCGATCAGCACACCGGCGAGCCCCGCCTCGGCGGCGTCCTCCGCCGCGCGGGTCATCCTGGCGCGGTAGTCCTCGGCGGTGAACGGCGTCGGCGAGCCGGTCGTCGGCGTGCTGGTCATGGGGCCTCCTGCCGGGCCGGTGCGGTGGACACGTCTGCCGGCCATCCTCCTCGGGCCGGGCCCGGGGCGCGAGCCCTGGAGACGCCGGCACGGGCGGTGGCGGCACGGGCGGTGGCGGCGACCGGCCCGGGGGGCCGCCGCCGGCCCGGCCGGAACCGGCGGCGGGCGGTGGGGAAGCCGGCGGCGCGGCCGCGGCATGAACCGGCGCGTGGCGGGCGTCAGCCCTCGTCGTCGCCGGAACGTCCCTGCTCGTCGGCGACCAGCCGTTCCAGCAGGGCGTGGAACTCCTCGCCGATCAAAATCCGCAGCCCCTCGCCGTCCTCCTCGTGGTCGCTCAGCTGGGTGAGGGTCCCGTCGTGCCACCAGTAGACGTACGGGCTGATGGCGCCGGGCGTGTCCTCGAACCCGGTCGCGGCGAACGCCGCCATGCCGTTCAGCGCGGCGATCACACCGATGTCGCGGATGGCGTGGAACGCCAGCTGGTGCCGGAACGGGATCGCCACCAGCGCGCCGTCCGGGGGCAGTTCCGCACCGGTCACCTGCCGGACGATGTTCTCCAGGGCGAGGACCCGGCTCGCGGTGTAGAAGGAGTCGCCGAGCACCACCTCGAAGCGCATCCCCTCGTCGTCCTCGACGGTCTCGTGCGCCTCGACGGGCAGCCCGCGCAGGTTGTAGAGGGCCTGGTCGCGCAGGTAGGCCAGGTCGCCGAGGGACTGCAACGCCTCGTCGGTGAGCATCATGACGCTCTCCGGGAGGTCGAGCGCGAGGATCTCGCGGAGCCCGGGGCCGACGTCACGGGCGTAGCGGAAGTTCGAGGTGTCCAGGCCCTGGGCGCCGACGACCCGCGGGTAGAGCTGGGCGCGGATCTGCTCGGCGGGCATCGTCTCCAGCGCGGACGGGGCGTCCATCGCGCGCAGCACCATGCCCACGTGCTGGCGGACGAGGTCGGGCCAGACGCGCGGGCCGCGCTCGTCGTTGTGGCACACGGCCGCCAGGTTGCCGAGTCCGAACTGGCGTCCGTCGCTGTCGGTGACCATGTCGGCGAAGACGCTCACCTCCAGGCCCTGTTCGGCGAAGGATTCCCGCACCAGGCCGCGGAAGCGTGTGCCTTCCGCGACGGAGAGGAAGGCGAACTCGGGGTCCCGGGGCGCGTCGCGTCCGTCGCGCTTCGGCCCTCGCCGGAACAACCCCACGTCGACCGCCCTTCCCGCTCCCTCGTCTGCCTGCCGCCGAGCCTACCCATCGGAGGTGAACGGCGGGGCGGCGGCCCGCGCCCCGGTCGCCGGTGGCGGCGGAGCCCGGTGGCGGCCGCGGCCCGGCCGGCGCCGGGCACGGGGCCGCCGCGCGCGTCAGCCGGCGGTGATCACGAGGTCGGCGCGGGCGCGGCCGCGGGCGACGAGCCGTGCGTTGCTCTCGTCGGAGTCCCCGACCCAGAGTTCCGCGTCCCGGCGTTCCTTGCCGAACCGCACATGCCGGTCCACCAGGCGCCGCACCCGGACCTCGGGGTCGGCCTCCAGGTACCAGACCTCGTCGAGCAGGGGGCGCACCCGTGCCCAGTGGCCGCCGTCGTGGAGGAGGTAGTTGCCCTCGGTGACCACGAGGGGGACGCCGGGCGGGACGGGAAGGCTGCCGGCGACCGGCTCCTCGAGGGTGCGGTCGAAGTCCGGGGCGTAGACGGTGGTGTCCTCCTCGGGGGTGCGCAGCCGGGCGAGCAGCGCCGCGTAGCCGGCGGCGTCGAAGGTGTCGGGGGCGCCCTTGCGTCCGGCGCGGCCGAGGCGGGCCAGCTCGCGGCCGGCGAGATGGAAGCCGTCCATGGGCACGAGGACGGCGAGCGGAACCGCCGGGTTCCCGGCGTTGAGCGCCTCGACGAGGTGCCCGGCGAGGGTGGACTTCCCCGCACCGGGTGCGCCGGCGATGCCCAGGATGCGGCGGCCGCCCCGGGCGGCGAGGCCACGGGCACGGTCCAGCAGGTGCGGCGGGACGGAGTCGACTGGCATGCCGGTGATTGTCCCATTGAAGTGTTACGTATAACCTGACCGGATGCCCCACATCGCCCTGGTCACCCTGGTCGTCCGCGCATACGACGAGGCCATCGCCTTCTACACGGGCCCGCTCGGTTTCGAGCTGGTCGAGGACACCGACCGCGGGGACGGCACCCGCTGGGTGGTCGTCCGCCCGCCCGGTGCCCCCGGGGGCACCGGGCTGCTGCTCGCCCGCGCGAAGGAGGGGGAGCAGACCGCGCGCGTCGGCTCGCAGACCGGCGGCCGCGTGGGCTTCTTCCTGCACACCGACGACTTCGCCCGCGACCACGCCCGGATGACCGCCGGCGGGGTCCGCTTCCTGGAGGAGCCGCGGCACGAGACGTACGGCTCGGTGGCGGTCTTCGAGGACCTGTACGGCAACCGCTGGGACCTGCTGGAGCCGCGCTGAGGAAGTCCCCGCCGCGCCGGGCCGCATGACCGGCCGCGGCCTGAAACCACCCGCCCCGGCCCTCCCGCGGGGCGGCCCGGTCGGGCCCCCGCCCGGCCCGCTCCTCGGCCGGTCGGGCGCCCGTGCCCCGGCAGCCGGCGCGGCCGCGGGGCCGGGCCCGCGGCACCGCTCACCGGGGACTGTCAGTGGCTGCTCCTACTGTGGTGGGCGCAGGGTGTCACCACGGACCGGCACCGACTACGGGGGAATCATGACCACTTCGGCCTTCACCGTGCCCGCGGACGAGCTCCACCCGTCCATCGTCCACACGCCGACGCTGCGGCGGCTGACGGGCGCGGGGCTGCCCGCGCGGCACGCCCTGATGCGGTTCGCGCCGCTGGCCGCGTCGGGGGGTGTGCCGGTGCCGGCGCTGCTGGCGGCCGGAGCGGACGCGGGGAAACTGGATCCGCACGTCGCCGGTCTGCTGCTGGTCGGGCACCTCCGGGCGGACGGCGAGGACACCCTGGAGATCCTGCTCGACGGCGCCACGGGGCGGGTGTTCACCGTGTGTCTCTTCGAGGACGCGCCACATCTGCTGGAGGCCCACCCGCTGGCGCCGTCGCTCGACGCGCTCGCCGGATTCCTCACGCAGACGGACGACTTCACGGCGCGGCGCGGGCGCTTCGCGTCCCTGGCGGGCCGCACGGGCACGGACGCGGTGGCGGAGGCCGAGCGGCTCCTGTCGGCCGCCTTCCACGAGGCGGACTGGGGCGACGACGGCTGGGGGGAGGCCGGTGCGCGCTCCGGATGGGAGCACGCCCTGCCCGCCTACTGGCGGATCGCGGCCACCGTCCGGCCGCTTGCCCTGGTCGCCGGGCCGGGCGACGGGCTGCGGCTCGCGCTTCCCCAGGGCCTGCTCGACGAGGAGTTCGGAGCGGACGACATCGCGCGTCCCACCCTCTCCGCACTGCCCCCTGTCCTGACCCACGAGCCGACCCGGCGCTTCCTGACGGAGGTCGGACTGCCGCGCACGGAGACGATGTTCGGCCTCTGGGGCGACGAGGACCTGCTGCGCACCCTCGCGGAGAGCGAGGCCGGCCGGAGCGGCGACGACGGGGCGACACCGGTGGACGCGGACCGGCTGGTGACGCTGGGGAGCCTGGTCCACGACATGGAGGTCGTCGTCGACGGCGGCACCGGTCTGCTGTCCTGGCGCGAGTACGGCAGTGACACGACGACCCCCCTCAACGCCGACGTCTCCACGCTGGCCTTCACCCTCTGGCTGTACAGCCGGGAGCAACGGCTCGACCGGGAGCACCGGTTCACCTCCGCCTTCTACGAGCAGCTCGCCGCCACGATGGTGGAGGTGCTCGCCTCGGTCGACCCCGTCGCCTGCCTGCCGGCACGCGACGAGGACGACTTCCGCTACTGGCCCGAGGTGTTCCACGACGAGGCGGGAGGGGTCCTGTGAGGACGGACGGGCGAGCCGCCCGGCGGTCGGGGCGGTGCACCGCGGCCCGGCATCCCGAGACCGTGCGGCCCCGCCCGGCTCACTGGTCGCGGCGCTGCACGGAGGTGATGGCCACCGCCGTCGCGACGGCCGCCCAGAGCGCGTACACCGTCCACGCCCCGGCCACCGACCACGGGTGGGCGAGGCCCTCTGGTCCGTAGGGGACGTCGGTCAGGCGGAGCCATGCCTGGTACGGCAGGGCGTGCCCGAGGACGGCCGACCAGTGGCGGTCGTCGGTGAGGAGGAGGGGGAGCAGCAGCAGGACCACCACGCAGCCCACCACCGATCCGGCGCCGTGGCGCACCACGGCGCCGACGGCGACGCCGGCGAGCGCGGCGACCGGAGCCAGCAGCGCGGACGCGACGACCACCCGCAGCGCGCCGGGATGGTCGAGCGGGACCCCGGCGCCCCTGGTGCCGAGGATCGTCTGCGTCGCCGCGAACGACACCGCGGCCACCAGTGCACCGAAGCCGGTCGTCACGGCGGCGACGACGGCCGTCTTGGCCGCCATCACGGACCGGCGCGCGGGGACGGCCGCGAAGGTGGTGCGGATCAGTCCGCTGCTGTACTCACCGGTGACGGCGAGGGCTCCGAAGGCTCCCGCGGCGAGCATCATCAGCGTGCCCGCGTTGGTGGTGAAGGCGTGCAGCAGCGGCATTCCGTCCGCGACGAACGTGGCGGCGTACGAGGCGTCGTCCTCGTTCCAGTAGCGGTGGCTGTCCCATGAGGTCCCCACGTTGAAGGCGAGGACGGCCAGGGCGGCGACCAGAAGGCTCCAGCCCGTCGAGCGCAGGGACCACAGCTTGAGCCACTCGGCGGCGACCAGGTCGAGGAAGCGCGGGCGGGGCTCGCCCGTCACGGGGAGTGCGGTGGGGGTGGCGGGGGCGGTCGTGGTGGTCACCTCTCCTCCCCTGCGGCGTATTCGACGCTGTCGGCGGTCAGGCGCATGAAGGCGTCCTCCAGTGAGGCGGTGCGGGTGGTGATCTCGCTGAGCAGGATCCGGTGGTCGAGGGCGAGGGCGGCGATGCGGTCGGCGTCGGTGTCCGTGACGGTGAGGGAGCCCCCCTCGGCACGGACGGTGGCGCCGTCGGCCGTGAGCAGGGCGGCGAGCCGTGCGCCGTCCGGCGTCCGCACGCTGACGCTCCCGCCCCCGCCGCCGCGGGCGGCGAAGGCGGCCAGGCTCTGAGCGGCGATCAGTTCGCCGCGGCCGATGACGACGAGGTCGTCGGCGGTGTGCTCCATCTCGGACATCAGATGGCTGGAGACCAGGACGGTCCGCCCCTGTGCGGCGAGCCCCCTGAACAGTCCGCGCACCCACTTCACCCCTTCGGGGTCGAGGCCGTTGAGCGGTTCGTCGAAGAGCAGCACCGGCGGGTCGCCGAGCAGCGCGCCGGCGATGCCCAGCCGTTGGCGCATCCCGAGGGAGTAGCCGCCGATCCGGCGGCGGGCCGCGGCGGCGAGGCCCACCTGGTCGAGCACCTCGGTGACCCTGGCGCGCGGGATGCGGTTGGAGCGGGCCAGCGCCGCGAGATGGGCCAGGGCGCTGCGGCCGCGGTGGACCTCGCTCGCGTCGAGCAGGGCGCCGGCGTGGCGCAGTCCGCGCGGTCTGTCCCGGAACGGCCGGCCGTCGACGGTCACCGTGCCGCTCGTCGGGGCGTGCAGGCCGAGCATCATCCGCAAGGTGGTGCTCTTCCCGGCGCCGTTGGGCCCGAGGAATCCGGTGACCCTGCCGGGACGGACGGTGAACGTCAGGTCCTTCACGGCCGTCGTCCCGCCGTAACGCTTCGTCAGTTCGTTGACCTCGATCATGGATCCACCGTGCCGGAGGGCGCGACCCCCAGGCATCCGGCCCGGGCGGACACTCCCGCCCGGCGGCCGTCGACCGTGGTCGTACACCCGGGGTCGGATGTCCGCCGGGAGGCGCCCGTCTACGATCACGCCATGTCCGCGACAGAGCATCCCCCTGCTTCCCAGGGCGCGCCCGCCGGCCGGTCGTGGCGCAACGCGCCGCCCTGGGTATGGACCGTGCTCGCCTGGTGCGCGGGGCTGGTGTTCACCTTCCTCGTGCGGGTCCGCCTGCCGGGAGAGGACGAACCCCCGGTCATGGCGGGTGTGCTGATCTACCGGTGGGACGGCATCACCCAGCTGGCGATCGCCACCGCCCTGACCGTGGCCGGGGCCCGGCGGCTGGACCGCAGCCCGCTGGGCGGGCTCGGCCTGCTGCTGGCCGCCTCCGTCGTCGCCACCTCGTCGCTGAGCGTCGGCGAGATCCCCCTGGCCCAGTTCCTGGCCGTCGACGTCGCCCTGTACACCGTCGCGGCCTCCCGTCCGCGCCGCACGGGGGCCGTGGCCGTCGCCCTGGCGCTCGGGGTGCTGGCCGGCTACCTGACCCTCCGGTGGCTGGCCGGCTGGGGCACGGGCACCTCCGCGGAGCTCGCGGTGGCGCTGACGGCCGTGGTCGCCTGGCTGACGGGCGACTCGGCGCACCGCTCCCGGCTCCACGCCGAGCAGCTGCGGGAGCGGAGCACGGCACAGGCGGTCACCGACGAACGCCTGCGGATCGCGAGGGAGTTGCACGACATGGTGGCGCACAGCATCGGCATCGTCGCCCTTCAGGCGGGGGCGGCGCGGCGGGTCATCGACACCCAGCCCGAGCGGGCGCGCGAGGCGCTCGGCGAGGTGGAGGCCACCAGCCGGGAGACGCTGGCCGGGCTGCGCCGTATGCTCGGCGCGCTCCGCGAGGCGGACCGTGCCGCGGCGGCGGGCCGGGAGACGGTCAGCGGCACGCCGGGGCTCGGCGAGGCGGTCAGCGGCATGCCGGGGCTCGGCGAGGTGGACCGGCTCGCCGCGGCGACCACGGCGGCGGGGGTGCGGGTCGAGGTGCTCCGGGTGGGCGAACGGCGGCCGCTGCCGCAGGAGATCGACCTGTCGGCGTACCGCATCGTGCAGGAGGCGGTCACCAACGTGGTCCGCCACGCCGGGACCGCCGCGTGCCGGGTGACCCTGCACCACCGTGACGACGCCCTGTCGATCGAGGTCGTCGACGACGGACGGGGCGGCGCGCCGTCGGACACCGGCTACGGGCTGCTGGGCATGCGGGAGAGGGTGGGTCTGCTGCACGGCGAGTTCTCCGCGGGTCCCCGTCCCGAAGGCGGGTTCCGCGTCCGCGCCCGGCTGCCCCTCCCGGCGGCGGCCCGATGACGGCGCCCGCCCGCCCCGTCGGCGGGGACGGCCCGGCGCACGGCACGACGGGGCCCGGCGTCCCGGGGCCGGAGGTGTCGGCGGCCGGCGGCGGGGACGCGGCGACGGTCCGGGTGGTGCTCGCCGACGACCAGCCGCTGGTCCGCGCCGCCTTGCAGATGGTGATCACGGACGCGCCGGGCATCGAGGTGGCCGGGGAGGCGAGCAACGGGGCGGAGGCCGTCGCCCTGGCCGAGAGCCTGCGGCCGGACGTGGTGGTGATGGACATCAGGATGCCCGTGCTGGACGGGATCGAAGCGACGCGCCGGATCACCGACCGTGCCGGGGGGACGCATGTCATCGTCCTGACCACGTTCGACGACGACGAGATCGTCTACGGGGCGCTGCGGGCGGGCGCCGCGGGCTTCCTGGTGAAGGACATGGCCCTGGAGGACATCCTGGCCGCGGTGCGGCTCGTCGCCGCCGGCGAGGGGCTGATCGCGCCGGGGGTCACCCGCCGTCTGATCCGGGAGTTCGCGCGCCGCCCCGGACCGGCCTCCGAGGCCCGGCGTGAGCTGTCGGTCATCACGGATCGCGAGCGCGAGGTGCTGACGCTGGTGGGGAGCGGCCTGTCCAACACGGAGATCGCCGAGCGCCTCGCGCGCCCGCTCGGGCTGGGTGTCGATGACCCGCCGCGCCGCCCCCGCCTGAAGGGCGACGATGCCGATGCTGTGCGCCACCATGTCGTGCAACTCCCTCGCGATCCGCAGGCGTTCGTCGGTGACCGCCTGTGCCGTGCTCCGCTCCCGCAGCTGCTCGGCGTGGAGCCGGGAGCGGTGCGCCGAGTCGCCCGTCAGCCAGGCGACCACGGCCGTCAGCGCCACCCCGATCTCCCCCGCGAACCCGCAACCCCCGTCCGCACGGCACGATGTGCACGGGGGCGGCCGCAACTCCCCGGCGCACGGAGCCGATCATGGCGACCATGACCACCACCTCACGGCGCGGCCTGCTGGCCGCCTTCACCGCCTCGGCCGCCGCACTCCCGCTCGGCGCCCTGGCGTCCCCCGCGGCACGGGCCGCCGCAGCGGCCCCGCACGCGGCCCCGGCCGGCGGTCCGACGTCTCCCCGCTCCGCGGTGACGACCGCCCCGCTGGACGCCTCCTGGTTCACCGGCCAGACGCTGGGCGCGGCGCTGACCGCCACGGTGCTGCCCGGCACACCCGCCCGCACCGAGGTGACCTCGGGCGGCCGGCGGATCGCCCTGCTGACGCACGGGGCACGCACGGTCGTGCTGCCCGGCCCCGAGCGGACGTTCACCGAGGACAAGAAGCCCTTCGCGGACGACTTCGGGCGCACCCTGCCGGATCCGTCGCTGCCGGAGGACGAACGGCAGTACTGGGGCTCCTCCCCCGGCGGCGGCAGCTGGTCGGTCCTCGGTCCCGCGGCGTCCGACTACGCGGTGACGCCCGGGACCGGTCTGATCGCCCTGACCACCGACTACGCCAGCCGGCACGCCACCCTGCGCGACGACCGGATCACCGACGTCGACGTCCGGTCCACGGCGTCGTTCGACAAGGTGCCCACCGGGCAGGCGTGTTCGTACGCCCTGTCCTTCGGCTACCAGGACACCCGCAACCACTACCGGGCGCGGCTGTCGTTCCTCACCTCGGGCGCCGTCGAGCTGCGCGTCGAGAAGGAGGTCGCCGACGCGGTGACCCAGCTGGTGCCCGCGCAGACGCTCGCGACGGGCGTGCCGGCGGGCACGCCCTGGACGATACGGGTGTGCCGCGAGGGCGGGCGCATCCGGGTGAGGGCCTGGCCTGCGGGCGGGGCGGAGCCGGCGGCGTGGGCCGTGGACACCGCCGACGCCACGTTCCCCCGGGGCCGGGTCGGGCTGCGCGCGCTGGCCAACGACGGCTGCTCCAATCTGCCCGTGACGCTGGCGGTCAGCCGGTTCCAGGTGGACGCCTCCTCCTGGGACACCCCGCCCGTGGTGACCCACGGCGACTGGGTGCGGGTGCTGCCGGAGCCCTTCGACGGGACCTGGACGCCGTCGCTGGAGCAGACGGTGCGGGGCTGGGCGGGCTCGACGGCCCCCGATGCGCTCGCCTTCGCCGCCATGTTCCTGGCCGGTGCCCCGGACGTCGTCTGCGGCGCCGGGCCGGCCGCGGGCAGCAGGGTCCTGGGCGAGTCCGGGTACGGCTACCTCGACCCGCAGGGCTTCCGTCTCGAGGGGGCCGACTTCCACGAGTACATGGGGATCGGCTGGACCTACCCGGACGGCACGCGCACCGGGCCGTCCCAGCGGCAGGTGGGCAATCTGGACTGCTCGGGCTACACGCGCATGGTCTTCGGCCACCACCTGGGCGTCCCGCTGGCCGCCGGGGAGGACACGTCGGGCACCCGGCTGCCGCGCAGGTCACGGGACATGGCCGTGTACGCGCCCGGTGTGCGCGTCGACCGCACCGACGGCTCGGCTCCCCCGGCGGCGGACCGGATCCAGCCCGGCGACCTGGTGCTCTTCAACGCGGACTCGGGCGACGACGGCGCGTCGGCCACGGTCGACCACGTCGGCATCTACCTGGGCAGGGACACGGCGGGCGGCCGCCGCTTCCTCTCCAGCCGCAAGACCGGCAACGGGCCCACCATGGCCGATCTGGGCGGCGCCTCGCTGCTGGACGGCACGGGCACCTACGCCAGGACGCTGCACACCGTGCACCGCCTCTGAACCGGCCGTCCGTCCCGGTCACCGGCCTGCCGGCGGGTGACCGGGCCGGGCCGGGTCAGGCCGGGTCCGGATCCAGCGTCAGCGAGATCGAGTTGATGCAGTACCGCTGGTCGGTGGGGGTCTGGTAGCCCTCGCCCTCGAAGACGTGGCCGAGGTGCGATCCGCAGCGGGCGCACCGGACCTCGGTGCGCACCATGCCGTGGGTGCGGTCCTCGACCAGTTCGACCGCGTCGGTGTCCTTCGGGTCGTAGAAGGACGGCCAGCCGCAGTGCGACTCGAACTTCGTGTCGGAGCGGAACAGCTCGGCCCCGCAGGCGCGGCAGGAGTAGGTGCCGGCCGTCTTCGTGTCGGTGTACTCGCCGACGAACGCGGGCTCCGTGCCGGCCTGGCGGAGCACGGCGTACTCCGCGGGGTTCAGCTCGGCCCGCCACTGCTCGTCGGGCTTCTCGATCTCGTACGCCATCACAGGCTCCCTCCGGTCGGTTCGGCGGCCCGGTCGTGTGCCGTCGCGCTCACTCGGCCAGCCGGGCCAGGACGGCCGGGCCGAGGTCCGTGACGTCGCCCGCGCCCATGGTCAGAACGAGATCGCCGGGCTTCGCCATTCCCGCGACGACGTCGGGAACGCTCTCCTTGTCGTGGACGGCCGTCACCCGGGCGCCGGCGGCCGTCGCCGCGTCGATGATCAGCTCGCTGGTGACGCCGGGGATCGGGTCCTCGCGGGCCGGGTAGATGTCGAGGACGACGGAGGCGTCGGCGAGGGCGAGGGCCCGGCCCATCTCCTTGCCGAGTTCCTGGGTGCGCGAGAAGAGGTGGGGCTGGAAGACGACGAGCAGCCGGGAGCCGTCGGCGGCGGAGCGCATGGCCTCCAGGTCGGCCGTCATCTCGGTGGGGTGGTGGGCGTAGGAGTCGATGACCTGCACGCCCGCCGCCTCGCCCTTGAGCTGGAGTCGGCGCTTGACCCCGGTGTAGCTGCCGATGGCCGAGGCCAGGTTGTGCGCCGGGATGCCGAGGGCGACCCCGGCGGCGAGCGCGGCGACCGCGTTGAGGGCGTAGTGCCGCCCGGGGACGGAGACGGTGAACGTCAGGAACCGGCCGTCGAGCAGGACGGTGACCTCGCTGGTCAGGCCCCGCGGGGTGATCCTGTGGACGCGGACGTCGGCGTCCTCGTGCTCGCCGTAGGTGACCACCTGGAGCGACGGCAGGCCGCGCACGCGGCGCGCCAGCTCGACGGCGCCCGGCTGGTCGGCGCAGACGACCAGGGTGCCGCCGGGGACGATCTTGCCGACGAAGGTCTCGAAGGAGGCGAAGATCTCGTCCATCGAGGCGTAGTTGGCGTGGTGGTCGAGTTCGGCGTTGAGGACGATCGCCACGTCGGGGTCGTACGTGTGGAAGCTGCGGTCGCTCTCGTCCGCCTCGGCGACGAAGATGTCGCCCTCGCCGTGGCGCGCGTTGGTGCCGGGGCCCTCCAGGTCGCCGCCGATCGCGTACGACGGGTCGAGGCCGAGGTGGGTCAGGGCGACGGCGAGCATGGAGGTGGTCGTCGTCTTGCCGTGGGTGCCGGCGACGGCGATGGAGCGCAGCCCGGTCATGAGGGAGGCGAGCGCGTCGGAGCGGTGGACGACCGGCACGGACAGCTCGGCGGCGCGCACGAGCTCCGGGTTGTCGGCGCGGATGGCGCTGGAGACGACGACGCAGCTGGCGTCGTCGGCGAGGTGCGCGGCGGCGTGCCCGATGTGGACGGTGGCGCCGAGCGCCCGCAGGGACTCCGCGGTGGCCGACTCCTTGGCGTCGCTGCCCGCCACCTTCGCCCCGCGCTGGGCGAGGATCTTCGCGATGCCCGACATTCCGGCGCCGCCGATGCCGATGAAGTGCGGGCGCTCCATGGCGCTGGGGACGGCGGGTGCCATGTGTCAGTCTCCCGGGGTGGGTGTGCGGGTGCAGGGGCCCAGCCTAATGCTCCCCGGGCCCCGCCCCGGGGCCCGGCCGTGACGTGCGACGTGGGCGCGCCGCGGCCGTGACGTGCGACGTGGGCGCGGTGACGTGCGCCGGCGGGCGCGCCGCGGCCGTGACCCGGCGCGCCCGCGCGGGGTCACTCGCTGTGGGCGAAGAGCTTGAGCACCGGGACGCCGACCTTGTGGCGGGCGCGCGACGCCCAGTCGCGGTGGAAGAACTCCTCCACGTAGTGGGGCTCGGTGAGCACGATCACCTCGTCGGCCCCGGCCTCGTCGACCATGTCCTTGAGTCTGGCGAGCGGATGGTCCTCGACGACCTGTCCTCTGGCCTCGCAGCCCGCGGCGCGCAGGGCGGCCAGGGAGACGGCGAGTCCGCGCTCGGCGGGGGCCTTCGCCTCGTCGCCCTCCGGTTCGTCGCCCTCGCGCACGGCCTCCTTCAGCTCGCCCAGTGCGACGTCGTCGATGGCGCGCAGCAGGACGTCCGCCTGGTCTCCCCGGGGCTGCATCAGGACCACGAACGACACGTCCTCGTCCCCGTGCAGGGTGGTGAGGAACTCCACGTCGTCGCCGGTAAGGGGCTTCTCGATCATCAGTACGCTTGTGAACACGTTCAGGAGCCCTTCTGCGGAAACCATCCTTCCCCGTGACAGCACGGGGTTCTGCGACACAAGTGTGCCCCTCGGGGGCTAAGCGGAACTGTTAATTCCGGCGTTTCTCGCCTGTCGTGGCACAGGTGTGACAGCACCGGCGCCCGGCGGGCGTCCCGCGCGGCCGGGCCGCTCAGGCCGGCGGCCCGGCCGCCCGGCGGTAGCGGGTGAACAGGAAGCCCGCGTCCTCCAGCACCGACGCCAGCGCGAACCGCGACGGGTCGGCGAGCGCCGGGCCCCAGGCGATCCGCTGCGCGTCCCCCGCCGTCATCGCCGGCGAGACGGTCAGACAGAGCTCGTCGAGGACCGCGGCCGCCGCGAACTGGCCGAGCAGCCGCGGGCCGCCCTCGGTGAGCAGCCGTACGAGCCCGCGCGCGGCGAGCTCCCGCACCGCCCGCTCCGGGTCCACACCGCGGCCGTCGCCCGCCACCACCACCTCGGCCCCCGCGCGCTTCGCCGCCGCGACCCGCTCCGGCGCGGCCACGGCTCCCGTCAGCACCAGCGTCGGCACCAGGGGCTCGGTGAACAGCGGCAGCGAGAAGTCCAGGTCCAGGGACGCGCTGACGACCGCGATCGCCGGCGCGGGCCCCTGCCCGGCCGCGGCGCGGCGGGCCGCGAAGGCCTCCCGGGCGCGCGCGGGGCGGTACCCCTCGGTGCGCACGGTCTGCGCACCCACCACGACGGCGTCGGCGAGACCCCGCAGGGTGCCGAAGATCCGCATGTCGGCGTCGGACGAGATGGCCTGCGAGCGGCCGTCGTGCTGGGCCGCGCCGTCGAGCGAGGAGACCATGTTGGCGCGCAGCCACACCCCGTCCCCGCCGGGGTACGCGTAGGCCTCGGCCAGCTCGTCCAGGGACCACTCCCGGTCCCCGTGGTCACCGGCGGCGGATGTCTGGTCGGTCACAGGGAACAGGCGTCGCATACCGAGCAGTCTTACACGCCCCTTACAGTTGAATACTGTGCCGACCAGCCCGATAGCCGAAGCAGCTCCCCTCTCGCTCTGCGCGCGCGAGCCGCACGTCCCCGCCGACCGGCTGGTCGCGGAGATGGTGCCGCCGCCGCGGTTCGACGCCGTGCGCTTCGACACGTACGTGCCCGACCCGGGGCAGCCCAGCCAGATGGAGGCCGTCAAGGTCCTCGGCGACTTCGCCGGCGGCCTCGGCGGGGCCCACGCGAGCGGCGGCGGCAGGCGGCGCTGGTTCGCGAGGAAGCCGGCCGCCCCCTCGGGCCCGCGCGGGGTCTACCTCGACGGCGGCTACGGCGTCGGCAAGACCCACCTGCTCGCCTCGCTCTGGCACGCCACCCCCGCCGACCCCTCGCTCAAGGCCTTCGGCACCTTCGTCGAGCTGACGAACCTGGTCGGGGCGCTGGGCTTCCAGCAGACCGTGCAGACGCTGAGCGGGCACCGGCTGCTGTGCATCGACGAGTTCGAGCTGGACGACCCGGGCGACACCGTCCTCGTCTCCTCGCTGCTCGGACGCCTGGTCGAGGCGGGAGTGGCGCTGGCCGCCACCTCCAACACCCTGCCGGGCAAGCTCGGCGAGGGACGATTCGCCGCCGCCGACTTCCTGCGCGAGATCCAGGGACTGTCCGCGCATTTCCGGCCACTGCGGATCGACGGCGAGGACTACCGCCACCGCGGGCTGCCCGCCGCCCCCGAGCCGTACTCGGACGACGAGGTCACCCGGGCCGCGTACGCCACCGACGGCGCCTCCCTCGACGACTTCCCCATGCTGCTGGAGCACCTGGCCCGGGTGCACCCGAGCCGCTACGGCGCGCTCACCGACGGGATCCGCGCGGTGTGCCTGACCGACGTCCGGCCGGTGCCCGACCAGTCGACCGCGCTGCGCCTCGTCGTCCTCGCCGACCGGCTCTACGACCGGGAGGTGCCCGTGCTCGCCTCGGGCCTCCCGTTCGACAGCCTGTTCAGTGACGAGATGCTGAACGGCGGCTACCGCAAGAAGTATTTCCGGGCGATCTCCCGGCTCACGGCCCTGGCACGCGACGCAAAGGCCTTGATCGCGCAGTAGGTTGGGTTTCGTCACACCCATACCGAAGGGAAGATCATGGCTACCACGCGCCAGGCGCACACCGTTTGGGAAGGCAACCTGCTCGAGGGCAAGGGTGTGGTCACTCTCGACTCCTCCGGCATCGGCGAGTACCCGGTCTCCTGGCCCTCCCGCGCCGAGGCGGCGAACGGGAAGACCAGCCCCGAGGAACTCATCGCGGCCGCCCACTCCAGCTGCTACTCGATGGCCCTCTCGCACGCCCTCGCGGGCGCCGGCACCCCGCCCTCGCGCCTGGAGACCAAGGCGGAGGTCACCTTCCAGCCGGGTGAGGGCATCACCGGCATCCACCTGACCGTCGAGGGCGAGGTCCCCGGCATCGACGCCGACGCCTTCACCAAGGCCGCCGAGGACGCCAAGGCGAACTGCCCGGTGAGCCAGGCGCTGACGGGCACGACGATCACGCTGAGCGCCTCGCTCGCCTGATCCCGCGCGGCCGATCCGGCCGGGGCACGGCAGCCATGCCGGACCGGCCGGATCCGGCCGGTCCGGACGTACTCCCTCCGGGGCCGGCCCCGGAGGCCCCAGCGGCCACTGTGGCACGCCTGGTTACGAAGCGGCACGTTGCGTGATACACACATGCGGGTCACATCTCCTGTCCGCCAGCAGGGAGTTGCCTCATGACCGCAACACGACGTCAAGCACTGGCCGGAGCCGGCGCGGTGGGCGCATCGATCGCCTTCAGCGGCGCGTTCACCGAACTCTTCACCGGGACCGCGGCCGCCCGCGGCCACGGGGGCTACGGCCCGCTCGTGCCCGACCCGGCGGGTCTGCTCGACCTGCCGGAAGGTTTCCGCTACACGGTCCTCTCCCGCCAGGGCCAGCCGCTGCGCTCCGGCGAGGGTCCCGTGCCCAGCAACTTCGACGGCATGGCCGCCTTCCAAGGCAGCCGCGGGCACGTCGTCCTCGTCCGCAACCACGAGAACCGGTACAACGGCAGAATCGGCGTGCCGACCGTCGAGGGCCTCACCTACGACCCGATGGCCAAGGGCGGTTGCACCGCGCTCGAACTCGACGGCCGCAACAACGTCCTGTCGGAGCGGGTCGCCATCGCCGGCACCGCGGTCAACTGCGCGGGCGGGCCCACCCCCTGGGGCACCTGGCTGACCTGCGAGGAGACCGAGGACCGGGCCGGCACGAACGGGTACACCAAGGACCACGGGTTCATCTTCGAGGTCGACGGCGGCGACCCCCACCTCACCGGCGCGGTGCCGCTGACCGCGATGGGCCGCTTCCAGCACGAGGCCATCGCCGTCGACCCGTCGACGGGGATCGTCTACGAGACCGAGGACGCGTTCGAGCAGCCCTTCGGGCTCTTCTACCGGTTCCTCCCCGACCGGCCGCTCGGCGGCACCGGTTCGCTGCGCGCCGGCGGCCATCTCCAGGCCATGCGGGTGCCGGGCGTGCCCGACCTGTCGCGGATCCAGGAGACGGGTGCGCGGTTCGACCGGATCGAGTGGGTGCCGGTGCCCGACAGCCAGGCCACCACCACGCCCATCCGGCACCAGGACTTCGGCCGCAGGGGCGTCACCCACGCGCAGAAGCTGGAGGGCTGCTACTGGGGCGGCCGCTCGGTCTACTTCGTCTCCAGCTACGCCCGCAGCGCCGAGGGCTCCGCCGGCGACCACTTCGGCCAGGTGTGGCGGTACGAGCCGCACCGCCGGCGCCTGACGCTGGTGATCGTGTTCGGCCCGGGCACGGACGTCCAGCTGCCCGGCGAGTCCCCCGACAACATCTGTCTGGCGCCATGCGGCGGCCTGATGGTGGCGGAGGACGGCGACGGCGCCCAGCACGTCTACGGCGTGACCAAGCGCGGGGAGGTGTACGCGATGGCCCGCAACAGGCAGAACACCGGGACGCCCACCAAGCCCACCTGGGGCGAGTTCGCGGGCGTCTCGTTCTCGCCGGACGACGCCACGATGTACGTGAACGTCTACAACCCCGGCACGACCTTCGCGGTCACCGGCCCCTGGCACTGACCCGGCCCGGCGTCCCCGCACCCGCGGGGACGCCGTCCGCGCCGTGCGTCGGCGGGCGGCGGCCGGAGGGGCGCCGCGGCCCCCCCGGGAGCGATCACTCGATGACGAGCTCGACCGGCAGGTTGCCGCGGGTCGCCTTGGAGTACGGGCAGTACGCGTGGGTCTTCTCCAGCAGGGCGCGGCCGGGCTCGCCCTGGAGGTGGTCGGGCAGTTCGACGCGCATGATCACGGAGAGCGCGAAGCCGCCGTCGTCGTCCTTGCCGATGGAGACCTCCGCGGTGACGGATGCGTCCTTGACGTCGATCTTCTCCTGCCGGCCGATCGCCCCCATGGCACTGGCGAAACAGGCGGCGTAGCCGGCCGCGAAGAGCTGCTCGGGGTTGGTGCCCCGGCCGTCGCCGCCGAGGGCCGCGGGGAAGGCGAGCGGCAGGTCGATGTGGCCGTCGGAGCTGACGGCGCGGCCCTCGCGTCCGTTGGCGGTGGCGACAGCGGTGTAGAGCGCGTCCATGGAAGAACCATCCCTCGTGGGTCGGGAACCGATGTCCACCAATAAAGCACACGATTAAGTTGTGCACAACTTAATCGCGCACACCTTGGTACTGTGGACGCATGGAGAACGCGACGCCGACCCCACCCCTGCCCGGGGACGTACCGGACGAGGAGTTCCTCCGCCTCGACCACCAGATCTGCTTCTCGCTGCACACCGCGGCGCGGGCGTTCAACGGCGTCTACCGCACGGCCCTGAAGGACCTCGGGCTCACCTACCCGCAGTACCTGGCCATGATGGTGCTGTGGGAGCACGGGGAACTGCCCGTCAAGGAGATCGGCGACCACCTCCGCCTCGACTCCGGCACCCTCTCGCCGCTGCTCAAGCGCCTGGAGACGGCGGGGTACGTGGAGCGGCGGCGCAGCGCCGCGGACGAGCGGTCCGTCACGGTGCGCCCGACGGCCGCCGGCGGGGAACTGCGCGAGCGGGCCCTCGGCGTCCCCCGCCGGATCGCCGCAGCCACGGGCCTGCCGCTGGAACGGATTCGCGCCCTGCGCACGGAGCTGGACGCCCTCACGGCACACCTGACCGGCCGTGATCCGGCCCCGGGCACGGCGCCGGTCTGCGCCGGCCGGACACGGCGGCCCCGTCCGCCCGCGGTGGGGCGTGGCACAGGGGGCCACGCCCCACCGCGCTCCGGGCCGGGAGGGCGGTCTCAGTAGCGGAGTTCGGCGGCCACGCCGCCGTGTTCCGACAGCGTGCCGTCCGGGACGAAGACCACCTCGGCCCCGCCGTCGAGGGCCGTCTCGACGAGTTCGTCGACGATGTCCTCGCGTACCTCCGGGTCCTGCGGGGCCGCCGGGTCGACCGGCTGGAGGTGGCCCGCGGTGACGCGGACGGTGCGCTGGAAGTGTTCCTCGACGACGACGAGCGCGGCCCGCTCGTCCCGCACCGCGCCCCAGACCTCGTCCAGCCCTGCGGCGAACGAGCGCCGCCCGCGGGCGGCGTCGAGGCGGCCGGCCACCGCGGCGGCGTGCCGGGTGCGGTACTCGTCCAGTGCCGGACGCACCTCCTTCAGCAGCTCGGCCGCCGGGCCGTCGGTCAGTCCGCCCTTGACGACGCGGCCCGCCGCGGCCGCCGTCGCCGTCCCCGCGTCCCGCAGGACGCTCAGCGCGGGCGCGAGCCCGACCAGGAACAGCGGGCGGGGGTCCGACTCCAGGACGGCGCCGACGGCCGTGTCGACCTCGCGCAGGTACTGCCGCGTCCACTCGTCCGTGAAGGTACTCGCCACGTCGCCCTGCCGCTGCTCCCGCTGCGGATCGTCCTGCTCCTGCGGCCTGGTGTGCGGGAAGCCGTCACCGGTGTGCTCGTGCAGCGACTCGTCCGCCCCGCTCCACAGCGTCGACCGGTCGCTCGCCACGACCAGCACCCAGTAGGGCCGCGCCTGCGCCTTGGCGGAGACCAGGTTGCGGGTCAGGTAGCTGTCGCTGAGGACGACCCGCTCGGGCACCGCACGCGGCAGGCGCCAGACCTGGTACTCGCGGGTGTCGGCGAGGATCGCGAGCCCGTCCTGCGCCTGCCGCAGGTCCAGCTCCGCCACCGCCCGGTCCAGCTGGGCACGCACCCCGGCCCTGGTCTCGCGGTCGACGCCGTCGTCGCCGAGCCGGCGCTCCGCCTCGGCCATCAGGTTGCGCAGCCGTACCGCGTCCTGCTCGCTGTCCTTGCCGTGGCGGTGGGTGGGCATCGTCACGGAGACGGCGGGGTAGGGCTTCTGCGCCCGCAGCTGCCGCAGCAGCGCGGGGGTCAGGGCGTCGGTGTCCATGTCTCCCTCTCGACTGTCCCCCCGGCGTTCGTCCGTCCAACCTTCCGACGAGCGGTCCGCTCCCGCATCCGGGCGCGGTCGAGCGGCGGGCCCGGTGGACGACACCGGCGGTGCGGCGCAGTCCCCGTCGGCCGGGCGCCGGGAGTCCGGTGGACGCATCCCGCGGCTTCTGTGCCCTCCGCCGGGACCACTAGCCGCCGGCCGGCGGCCGGCGGCTAGTGGTCCTGGCGGAGGGGCGGGGCGTGCGCGTGCGCGGGGGCTTCGGGCGGCACGCGGCGGCGGGGCACCGGGCGCACCCCTGGGGTGCGCCCGGTGCCCCGCCCGGTGATCGCGGCCGCGTGGGGGGCGCGGCGTGCGGTCAGCCGCGGTTCCCTGCCGATCCGTCGTCGTCCGCTGCGTCACCTCCCTGCCCGTCGCCGCCCGCCGAGCCGGTGCCGTCGCCGGCGTCCTGACCCGCGTCCTGGCCCGCTCCGTCGCCCGGGCCCGTGCCGTCGCCGGCGCCTTGCCCTGCGCCGTCGTCCGCACCCTGACCTGCGCCGGCGTCCGCGTCGCCGCCTCCCGCGCCGATGGCCGCGCCGACCGCCGCCAGGGCCGTGGTCACCGGCTGGAAGAACGTCTCGCCGCCCGTGGTGCAGTCGCCGCTGCCGCCCGACGTGAGTCCGATCGCCGTGCCGTCCCTGGTGAACAGGGCTCCGCCGCTGTCCCCGGGTTCGGCGCACACATCGGTCTGGATGAGTCCGGTGACCGTTCCCTCCGGATAGTTCACGGTGGCGTCGAGGCCGGTGACCCGGCCGTCCCTGAGGCCGGTGGTGCTGCCCATGCGGAAGACCTCGAGGCCGACCGCCGCCTCACCTGCGCCGAGGATGTCCAGGGTCCGGCCGTTGCCGAGGTCGACCGTGCTCGGTGGCTGCGTGGCCGGGTCGTCGTAGGTGACGAGGGCGAAGTCGCCGTCTCCGGGGAACGTCGCGGCCTGCACCGTACCCACCGGCGCGCCGTTCGGCTCCTCGGACCACTGCGCGGCCGCGACCCCGCAGTGCCCGGCGGTGAGGAAGCCGGGCGCGCCGGACCCGGTCGTCACGTTGAAGCCGAGGGAACAGCGCGCTCCCCCGCCGAAGACGGCGTCGCCGCCCTCCAGGAAGGGGGTGAACTCGCCGGCCGAGCGCCTGAGGTCGGCGGTGCCCGCGCCCAGGGTGCCGACCGCCGCCTCCAGCCGGTCCCAGCGTTCGCCGCGCACCGTACGGTCCGCGGTGACGACGAGCCGGTTGGTCCGGGGGTCGACCGCCCAGGCCGTGCCGGGGATGGTGGCCCGGGCGGCGAGTGTGCGGGCCGCGCTGGTGAGTTCGCCCATGCTGTTGTCGACGTTGCGGGCGACGGCTCCCTCGCCGGCGACGCGTTCGGCCGCCGTGTCGTCGCCGCCTGCCAGGTTGACGACGAGCTGCTTGCGTCCGGCGTCGTAGTAGGCGCCCGCATACGCGTCGCCGAGCGACGGGCCCAGCCGGGAGAGCAGGTCCTGTGCGCTCGCCGCGCTCATCGTGCGGGGTGCGGCCGCTCGGTCGCCCCCGCCGGACTGCGAGGCGTTGGCGTGGGGCAGCAGCACGGCCGCGGCGGCGATGCCCACCGCCCCGGCTCCGGCCAGCACGGCCTTCCGCTTGGGTATTCGCCTGTGAGTCAACTCGCTGCCTCCTGCGGGGGATACGGGATCCGGTGCCGATGGGCGGCTCCGGGGGACGCGTCCGACCCTTGGTACGGATGAGGCGGGCGATGCGCTCAACGCCGGTACGCACGAACACCGCGGACGGACCGTCAGGGGCGTACGGCGGGCGCGGTCCTGCGGTGTGCGTCAGTCGGGCAGGCGGCTGCCGCAGCGGGCGCAGTAGCGGGCGTCCGACGACTCGGCGGGGCGGTCGCAGGCGGGGCAGATCCGGTTCAGCAGGCACGCGGGGTCGCCGCCGCCTTCCCGGCCGTCGATCCGGCCGCCTCCGGCGGAGGTCTCGCCTTCCGGCGGGGAGGACTCGCCCGCGCGCCGGCCGGTCGCCGACGGGCGGGTGGAGCCGATGGTGAGTCCGGGCCTGCGGCGGTGGGCGGTGAGGTGGACCAGCCCGCCGGGACCCGCGAGCAGCGAGCGCTCGGTGCCACGGGGCAGCCAGGCCACGCAGCCCGGCTCCAGGAGCTCGCTCGCCCCCGCCACGGTCAGTTCCCCGCTGCCGCGCAGGACGCACAGCAGCACATCCAGGTCCGGCTCGACATGGGGGACGACGCGCTCGCCGGGCGGGACCCGGATCACGTTGGCGTCCAGCTGCCGTGCCACCGGAGCGAGACGCCACAGGGCGCCGCCCCGTTCGTCCGGCGCGCCGGCGAGCAGCTCGGTCACGGCGGCGAGCACACCGGCGACGGGCTGCTGCGCCATGCCGTTCCTCCCTGTCACGGATCCCCGGGGGCCCCACGGGAGGCATCATCCCACGGTGCGGGAGGGGCTCCGGGACGCCGTGCCACCGCGTCCGGCCGCGCCGGGGGGACCGGCTGACCACCCCTCAGAATGATGATCGGATATTTTCGGCGAGTGACCAGACTTGTCCGAAGATTTGCCCTTTGCGTCGTGCTGGGTGCATGGGGCGCGAGCCTCACGGGCTGCGCGGCGCCCGTCACCGCCGACCGCCCCACTCCTCCCCCGGCGGCCCCGGCGGGTACCGCGTCCCCGGACACCGGTGCCCCCGTACCGCCGCGGCCGGGCAAACCCCGGCAGGAGGGGCGGGCTCCCGCGGCCGGCGGGCGGGCTCCCGTCTTCTCACGGGCCACCCCGCGCCCCGGCGCCCCTGTGCCCAAGGTCGTCGCGCTCACCTTCGACGCCGACATGACGGCGGACCAGGGACCGCGGGCGGCCCGCGGGGAACGCTTCGACAACCCGGGGCTGATCGAGGCCCTGCGCACGCTGAAGGTGCCGTCGACGGTGTTCATGACCGGGCGCTGGGCGGAGGAGTACCCGGCGCAGGCGAAGTCCATCGGCACGGACCCGCTGTTCGAGACCGCCAACCACTCCTACAGCCACTACGCCTTCACCGACGACTGCTACGGCCTGCCGGTCGTCGCCCGTCCGCGCATGCTCGCCGACGTGCAGCGCGCCCGGCGGGCGTTCGAGCGCGCCGGGGTGCGCAACACCGTCCCGTACTTCCGCTTCCCCGGCGGCTGCCACGACGACGCCGCCCTGCGCGCGGTGGCCCCCGCCGGAGTCACGGCGGTGCAGTGGGACGTGGTGAGCGGCGACGCCTTCGCCACGGACGCGGAGGCCGTGGCCGAGCAGGTCCTCACGGGCGTGCAGCCGGGATCGCTGGTGGTCATGCACTGCACCCGCAGCGCCGCCCCCGTCACCGAGGAGGCGGTCCGCCGCATCGTCCCGGAGCTGCGCCGCCGCGGTTACCGCTTCGTGAAGGTCTCCGAGCTGATGCGCGGGTGACACGGGCGCCGGGGGCCGTGCGCGTCCCCTGGCCCGCCCGCCGTGCGAAGGGGGTGTCCCGGGCCGGACCCGGGCCGCCCGCGCGGCGGCCCCCGATCAGCCGGAGCAGGCCGTGCGTTCGGCCTCCCGCCACTCGCAGACGGGACACAGCGGGGCGCCCTTCACGGACGCCGGGTACTCGGTCGGCTCGCGGCACAGCACGCACTCCGCGAACGGGCCCTCCTCGGCGGGGCTCTCCGCAGGAGTGCCGGCCGGGGCCCCGCAGTACGCCTCGCGCTCCTTCGTGTGCTCGTCCATGCCTCCAGGCTAAGCCGACCGGCACGGATCGGAACGGGCCCGCCGGGACCCGCGCCGCTCCGGGCGGAAGGGCCCCACGCCACGACACGCCCTAATCCGCCGCCGGGCCGCCGTCCGCTCCCCGCCGGGACACCAGGCGGCAGGCGACCGCCGATGCCGCGCAGGCCATCAGCGCCGCCACCGTCAGAGGGAGCAACGGCAGGTGCACCGCGCCGGTGCGCGAGCCGGTGACCAGACCGGTCACGGCGGCCTTCGCCGGTGAGCCGGTGGTCACCAGGGCGAGCAGGGCGGCCACCGCGGCGGCCGCGAGCGACCAGCCGCGCGCGTGCAGCAGGGGGCGGGTGCACAGGGCCCCGGCCGCCGAACCGGTCAGCACGCTCACCGCGCATGCCAGCAGACCGGCGGCCGCGGCGTGCCCCGCGGGGATCGCGGCACGGTGGTCCGCGCCGGACAGGTCGCTCAGCGCGACGACCACGCCCGTCGCCGCGCAGCCGAGTGCCGCCGCCGTCCCGGCTGCCGCGAGCAGCACGGACAGATGGGCCCGTGCGGGGCCGGCCGCCGCGGCCGTGACGTACCGGGCGGCGGCGGGCTCCTGCGTGGCGCAGATGCGCACCAGCCAGGCCGTCACGGGCAGCAGGCCGGCGGCGGCCCAGCCGAGGGAGTCCAGGACGGGGCGGCCGGACTGGACGCCGACGGCGAGGACGGCGGCGTAGAGCAGCACCGGCGCCAGCCAGCGCTGCGACCGGAGCAGCAGCGCCGTCCGGTAGGCGAGCAGCGCCGTCACGACGTCCCCCCTCGGTGCACGGCGGGGGCCGTCTCCACCTGGCGGACGTGCCACGGCAGCCGGGCCGTGAGCAGCGCACGGAGCAGCGCGTCCGAGTGTGCGGCCGCTACCGTGAACACGGTCGCGCCGCCGTCGCCCGCCACCGCCGAGGGCGCCCCGGGAAGCCCGTCGGGCAGGCCCGCGCCGGGCGGGCCGACGGCCACGATCCTGGCCGGGGGCGGCCCGGCCGGGGCCGCGACGGGGGGCGGACGTACCAGGGCGCCGTTCCGCACGGCGAGCACGGTGTCGCCCGCGCCCGGCGGACGGCGTCGGTCGTGGTCGACGCAGACGACCGCCGACCCCTCGGCGACCAGTTCGGCCACGGCCCGGTCGAGCTCGGCGCGGGCCGCCGTGTCCAGACCGGTCCACGCCTCGTCGAGGACCAGCAGTTCCGGCCGGGCGACGAACGCCTGCGCGACCGCGACCTTCTGGCAGGTGCCCTTGGACAGCTCGCCGAGCGGTGTCCGGGCATGCCCGGCGGCCCCGAGGCGCTCCAGCCAGCCGAGGGCGGCGGTGCGGGCCGCCCGCCGCCCCAGGCCCTGGACGCGTCCGAGCCTCGCCACGTAGCCGGCCGCGGTGAAGGGCAGCGCGGCCGGGAAGCGCTCGGGGACGTAGGCCGTGCGCGGCCGGCCGGTGATCCGCCCCTCGGTCGGGGCGTCGATCCCGGCCAGCAGCCGCAGCAGGGTGGACTTGCCGGAGCCGTTGGCGCCCTCGACCCGGACCAGCGCCCCGCGCGGCACGTCCAGGTCCACGCCGCGCAGCACCCAGGGCCCGGCGAGGCCGTAACGGCGGCCCACCCCTCGCAGCCTCAGCGTCGTCTCAGCTCTGTGCGGGCTTGTGCGGGGCCGCCTCGCTCGGGCGGACGATCACGAAGCCCTCGCCCTCCAGCTTGAGCTGGACGGCCTCGCCCGAACCGCCGCGGATCGCCGACCCGACGGACTGCGAGCGGTTCAGCGAACTGGTGAGCCGGCTGCTCCAGCCGACGACGGCGTCGGTGTCGGCGTACACCGGCTGCTGGGGGGTGACGGGGATGACGATCGGGGTGCCCTCGCACATCACGGCCAGCTTGCCGTATCCGGTGAAGACGCTGTTGAACAGGCCGCCGCCGGTCAGTCCGGCGCCCTTGACGGTCTGGATCTCGTAGGACAGGGAGGCGTCGAAACACAGCACGTTGCGCCCGTTGACCGTCAGGGAGTCGCCCTGCTCGACGTCGATGATGAAGCAGTTGTTGGCCTCGTGCGCGAACCACGCCTCGCCCTGGCCGCGCACGGCCATCAGCGCGAGACCCTCGCCCGTGACGGCGCGCTTGAGCATGCCGCCGATGCCCTGGCCCTTGCGCTCGAACTCCAGGTTGCCCCGGAAGGCGATCATCGAGCCCTGGCGGGCGTGCATCTCGCCGTTGACCGTGTACTTCACCGACTTGGCGTTCTGCAGGGTCATCCCGGGAACCGTCGCCTGCTGGGCCATGTTCTCGTTGCTGAACAGATCACTCTTCATGCCCGGCATCCTCGCCCGGACCGTCGCGGTACGACAACCGCCCCCGGCGGGGCGGCTGGCACACTGATCGCGTGAGCAGTGAACATCCCGCAGACGGCACCCGCGACATCGTGTCCCCGGCCGCTTCCCCGGCCGGACCTCCGCTCGGAAATCCGGCTGGAAATCCGGCCGGAAATCGTTCCGGCACCCCGGCCGGGGAGTCCCCCGACAGTCCGTTCCGGCACGAGAACGAGAGCCGCGACAGCGCACCGCAGTACGTCCTGCCGCTGGTTGTCCGTATCGAGCGGGCCGAACCGCCCCTGCGCACCGACGCGTTGGAGACCGCGGCGCGCGCCGTGCTGGAGATCCTGGGCGACGAACGCTCCACCGGCGACGGTGAATGGGCCCGGGCCGTGCGGGACTGGCAGGACGCGCGGATCCGCAAGGTCGTCCGCCGGGCGCGCGGCGCCGAGTGGCGCAAGGCGTGCACGCTGCCCGGCATCACGGTGACGGGCAAGGCGGCCGAGGTCCGGGTGTTCCCTCCCGTACCGCTCGACGGCTGGCCCAGGGAACTCGCCAGACTCCAGGTGTCCGGCACGGATCTGGACGACCCCGCTCCCCCGGCCCCCGCCGGCCCCGGGGAGCCCGTCCTCTGGATGAGCCCCGAGGTGGAGATGTCCGCGGGCAAGGCCATGGCGCAGGCGGGGCACGGCGCCCAACTCGCCTGGTGGGAACTCTCCGGGGAGCAGCGCGCGGCATGGCGGGCGGCCGGCTACCCCCTGGCCGTGCGCACCGCCGACCCGGCCCGCTGGCGCGCCCTCACGGGCGGCGGCCTGCCGGTGGTGCGCGACGCCGGCTTCACCGAGATCGCCCCCGGTTCCTGCACGGTGGTGGCCGACCACCCCGACCTGCCCGCCTCCCGGCGAAGGACGGCGTAACGGCCCTCCCGGGCGGGCCCGCCGGGGGGCGGACCGCCTCCGGCGAGGTGCCGGAGCGCACGTCCTGCCACAGGACTGAACATTCCCGCACCTGGACTCGTACTCCTGAGTACCGCCGCGTAGTTTGACCGCCTGAGTTCGACCGGCCGCACGGCCGGCGGGCTCTTCGGTGACTCGGGCGGCATCGGTCTGCCGTGTCACGTTTCGGCTCTGGAGGCACATTGTTGCGGCGCATCAACGGGACAGCTCTCATCATCGCGGCCCTCGTCGTCACGGTCGGCGCGCTCGCGTTCCCCGTCTGGTCGTACGCCGACCGCTCGGGAACCGGGCAGGCGAACCTGAACGCGTCGACCGTGGCGACACAGTGGGGACCGCTGTCCGCGGCCGACCGCGATCTGCTGGTCAAGGTCCGCCTGGCCGGACTCTGGGAACTGCCCGCCGGCCAGCAGGCCGTCGAACGCGCCCCGAGCCAGGCGATCAGGGACGCCGGAGACCACCTCATCGTCGGCCACACCGACCTCGACCGCCGGGCGCGCGACGTGGCGGCGAAGCTGGGGGTCGAGCTGCCCAACCAGCCCACCGAGCAGCAGCAGGGGTGGCTGCGCGAACTGTCCGCCGCGAGCGGCAAGGAGTACGAGCGCAAGTTCGCCAATCTGCTGCGCAACGCGCACGGCAAGGTCTTCGCGGTGATCGCCCAGGTCCGGCACACCACCAGGAACGCGCTCATCCGCCAGCTCGCGTCCGACTCCAACCAGACCGTGCTCGACCACATCACGATGCTGGAGGCGACCGGCATGGTCGACTTCGACGCCATCGCCAACGAGGCGGCGAACGGGGCGTCGGCCAGTCCGAGCGGCCCGCCGGCCCCGGACGGGAACCTGCCGCCCTCGCCCCCTCCCGCCCAGCCGTCCGGCGACATCTCGGTGACCTCCCGGCCCTCGCCGGCCGCCCCCGGCACGGTCAACACGGACCGTCCCGAGGTGCCGTCGGGCGGATAGCGCCCGACGGCGTGCGGCCCGACAGGCGCGGGCCGCACGCCGCACACGGGCCGGACGACGCAGGGCAGGGGCCGGCCGGACGCGGGGCGGGAGCAGCTCGCCGGGCTCCTCGCCCCTCGTTCGTTCCGGAGCCGGCCGTGGAACCTCAAATGTTGCTCTGAACGTCCTCCGCAGCGGATTCGCCGGGCCCCGCCGGGGCCATGACCACTGCACCGTCGTCGTGGCACGGCGGGCGGAGGAGGGGGACACATGGAACTCGGCATCGGAATCGGCTGGCGTCCGGAGATCGCGGACACGGTGGAACGGCTGCCGGGCCTCGACTGGGTCGAGGTCGTCGCGGAGAACGTCTGCCCGGGCCATCTGCCCGACTCGCTCGTCCGGCTGCGCGAGCGCGGCGTCCGTATCGTGCCGCACGGTGTCTCCCTGGGCATCGGCGGCGCCGACCGCCCCTCGGCGCAGCGCCTCGCCGACCTCGCCGCACGCGCCGAGGCCCTCGGTTCCCCGCTGGTCACCGAGCACATCGCCTTCGTACGGGCGGGGGGCGAGCTGACCGCGTCCCCGGCGCTGGAGGCGGGCCACCTGCTGCCCGTCCCCCGGACCCGGGACGCGCTGGCCGTGCTGTGCGAGAACGTCCGTATCGCCCAGGACTCGCTGCCCGTGCCGCTGGCGCTGGAGAACATCGCGGCGCTGGTCTCCTGGCCCGGCGAGGAGATGTCCGAGGGCCGGTTCCTCGCGGAGCTCGTCGAGCGCACGGGCGTCAAACTGCTCGTCGACGTGGCCAACCTCCACACGAACCGGGTGAACCGCGGCGAGGACCCGTACGCGGCGCTGGACGAGCTGCCGGTGGAGGCCATCGCGTACGTGCACGTGGCCGGCGGGATCGAGCGGGACGGGGTCTGGCACGACACCCACGCCCACCCGGTCACCCGGCCGGTCCTGGACATCCTCGCCGGTCTGCGGGCACGGGTGGCACCGCCCGGGGTGCTCCTGGAACGGGACGACGACTTCCCGCCGCCCGAGGAGCTGGCGGCCGAACTGTCCGTGATCCGCACGACACTGGCCACGGCGGGGCGGACCGCGGCGGGGCACGTGGCGTCGGGAGCGTCCGCGAACGCCCCTGCCGGGGCCGTCACGGACGCGCCGGGCGCCGGGGCCCGGGACGCGGGCGCGACCGGCTCCATGGCCGGGGAGGCAGGCGCGACCGGCTCCATGACCGGGGAGGCAGGCGCGACCGGCTCCATGACCGGGGAGGCAGGCGCGACCGGCTCCATGACCGGGGAGGCAGGCGCGACCGGCTCCATGACCGGAAAGGCAGGCGCGACCGGAGATCCGGTCACGCCGGGCCCGCGCGGCCAAGCTGCGCACGCCGGGGCCGGGGAAGCCGGTGCCGCGGACGCGGGGACCCGGGAAGCAGGCTCCGGGAACGCGGCCGGCCGCGGCGGGGCACGTGGCGTCGGGAGCGTCCGCGAACGCCCCTGCCGGGGCCGTCACGGACGCGCCGGGCGCCGGGGCCCGGGACGCGGGCGCGACCGGCTCC
>NZ_RDBP01000012.1:3251715-3274088 GCF_008042045.1 Streptomyces sp. T39 | reverse complement strand
GCACCCGCAGCCGCGCCACGTCGAAGCCGGTGGGCGCGGGTGGGGATCGCGCAGGCCGCTCTGCTGTCGGCGCTGGTCGCCGGAACCCCCGCGCCCACCGGCTTCGACGTGGCGCGGCTGCGGGTGCAGAGCCGTGCGCTCGCCGCGAAGCGGGCGGGCGTCGTCGCCAAGGTGGCACCGGAGCTGCCGGACATCCTCGGCCCGGGCTTCCGGCCGGCGTTCCTCGCGTACGCCAGGTTCCGCCCGCTGCGCGGCGGATACCGGCGCGACGCGCTCGACTTCGCCGAGCACCTCCTCGCCGACGGCCGGCCCGAGGACGAGGCGGCTCGGCGCCGGCTGACGCTCTGGTGGACCGAGCGAGCCGCGCCCGAACCGCCGCGCAGGGGCGGTCGGCTGGTCCACGCGGTGCGCAGGGCACTCGTCGGCGCGGGGCGGTGAGCGCGATGACCGTACTGGCCCTGCTCGTCTGGTCGGCCGTGATCGTCTCCTCGGTGCTCCTCGCCGTGCGGGTCTCCGCCGCGCTGCGCGGCACGCCCGCGCACCTCGCCCCGCAACTCGGCGCCTACGAGGCGGCGTTCCTCGCCGGCGGCCCGGCCAGGGTCGCCGATGCCGCGCTCGCCTCGCTGCACGCGGACGGACGGATCCGTGTCGGCGCGCCCGGTGTGGTCTCCGTGGTGTCCACGACCGCCCGCCACCCGGTGGAGCGCGCCGTCCTCGACGCCCCGGCCCTCGCACCCAGCGGGGCACTCGCGGCCGTGCGGGGCGAGGTGATGCGCGCTCCCGCCGTCCAGGGGATCGGGGACGCGCTCGCCGCCCGCGGACTGCTCACCGTGCCTACCGGGCACCGGGGCCTGGCCACCTGGGGTGCCGTGCAGGGCGTCCTGTGCCTCGTCGGTCTGCCCGTGTCGCTGGTGGTGACGTTCGTCCAGTTCGCGGGGGTCGGACACGAGGCCACCGGGCTGCCTTTCGTCATCGTGGTGGCCCCGGTGCTGCTGGCCGGTGCCGTGCTCGGGTTCACCCGGTCCCGCCGCGCCGCCCGCCGTGTGACACCGGCCGGGCGGGACGCCCTCGTCGCCTTCCAAGTCGCCTCCGCCGGAAGTCACGGCGTGGCGGATATCGTCGCGATGCGCGGGGTGCGGGCGGTGCCGGACAGGGGGCTGTGGGAGCTCCTGACGGCCGCCGCCCGGCAGGGAGCGCCGCGTGCCGCCTCCCCGTACGTCCACAGCTCGGCCGCGTTCGTGGCTCCGGTGTGGTGCGCGGGCGTGACCGACACCGGCGGCGGGTGGGGTGGCGGCGACGGCAGTGGCGGCTCCGGGTGCGGCGGCTCATCGGGTTCCGGCTGCGGGAGTTCGGGGTCGAGCTGCGGCAGTTCCGGTTCGAGCTGCGGGAGTTCGAGTTCGAGCTGCGGGTCGAGCGGCGGATCGAGCTGCGGGTCGAGTTCCTGAGGGGACGCCCGCGGCCGGGCGCCGCCGACCGGCGGGCGGTCCGGCCGCGGTCCGCATCGTGGAATACCTGTGGCGCGCCGCCGCGTGCCTCGCGTAGAACTCGGCCATGGTCTGGCTCCTTCTCCTCGCACTGGCCTGGGCCGTCACCGCCGTCAGCTGTCTGCGGCTGTGTCTGGCCGCCGCCGACGTCCCCCGCCTGCCGTCCGGCATGCCGGGCCCGGCGGACGGACGCGGCGCGGACGGGGCCGGACTGACGCTCCACGAGGCCGCGTTCCTGGCGGGCGGGCCGGGGCGGGTCACCGACCTGACGCTGGTGTCGATGCACCGGCAGCGACGGCTGCTGCTGGCGCACACGGGCTGGACCACGGTGGTGGACCCGGACACCGAGGACGCGCTGGAGCGTTCGGTCATCGCGGCGGCGGGTCCCGCCGGGCAGGAGCGGACCTCCGCGGTGCGGACGGCGGTGGCCGCCGACGAGGCCGTCCGGGCCGTCGGGGACCGTCTGGTGACGGTCGGGCTCGCCGTGCCGGACCGGGCGCGGGCCGCCGTGGTCTCCGCGATACGCGCCGTCCGCACGACGAGCCTGCTGATACCGGCGCTGGCCGTCTGCGCGGTGCTGACGCTCCCCGCCGGCCGGGAACCGGGCCCGGTGGCCGTCTGGTTCACGCTTCCCCTGGCGCTGACGCTGGGCGCGCTGGCGATGGCGGCGATGGAGGTGCGGCCCTACACCCGCTTCGCGTCGCCGCTGGGCGGGCGGCTGCTCTCGGCGTTCGCGGAGCGCGCCGCGGCGGCCGGACAGGGCACGGAGCAGGCCCGGTTGACCGCCGTCGCCCTGCACGGGGTGGGCGTGCTCGACGACCCGCAGCTGCGGGTCGCGCTGACCGGCGGCCGCCCGGCGCACCGGGTCCCCTGACGCCGCCGACCCCGGTCCCGGCGGCCCAGCGGTACACGGCGACCGTACGAACCGTACGAGGCGGGGAACTCCGGCGGCGGCTGCGGGGATCCGTGCCGGTGACGGAGGAGGACGCGGGCGCGCACGGCCTCGCGGGAGGCGCCGGTGACTGCGTCGACCGGTACCCGGATACCCGGAGGACCTCCCCGCGGGAGAACGACACAGGTGCGGCGCGCATCGTGCGCGCCGCACCCGGAGCCGGACCCGGTGTCGCTGGAACGCCGCGCGGGGTCGCCGCACGCCGTCTGATCTTCCGGGTCGACGAGGCAGGGCCCGCCGGCTGCGGGCCTGCCTCCACATCTGCGGGCCCCGGACGGATCCGGGGCCGGTGCCTCAGGCCAGGCCCGCCACCAGGTCGGCGACGTCCTTGCGGCGGCCGGTGTAGAACGGCACCTCCTCGCGGACGTGCATCCGCGCCTCGGAGGCACGCAGGTGACGCATCAGGTCGACGATGCGGTACAGCTCGTCGGCCTCGAACGCCAGGATCCACTCGTAGTCGCCGAGCGAGAACGACGCGACGGTGTTGGCGCGCACGTCCGGGTAGCCGCGGGCCATCTTGCCGTGGTCGGCGAGCATGCGGCGGCGGTCCTCGTCGGGCAGCAGGTACCAGTCGTAGGAGCGCACGAAGGGGTAGACCGAGACGTAGTCGCGGGGCGTCTCGTCGGCCAGGAAGGCCGGGATGTGCGACTTGTTGAACTCGGCGGGGCGGTGCAGCGCCATGTTCGACCACACCGGGGCCAGTGCGCGGCCGAGGCGGGTGCGCCGGAAGCGGTTGTAGGCGTCCTGGAGCTCGTCCGCGGTCTCCGCGTGCCACCAGATCATGACGTCGGCGTCGGCGCGCAGCCCCGAGACGTCGTAGGTGCCGCGGACGGTGACGTCCTTGGCACCGAGCTGGTCGAACAGCTCCTGGACCTCGTCGGCCCAGCCGGACCGGTCCTCGGGCAGCACATCTCGCAGCTTGAAGACGGACCACAGCGTGTACCGGATGACCTCGTTGAGGTCCTTGGCCTTCTTGCCTGCGTTCGGGGTCTTTTCGGGCGCACTCATACGGCTATTCTCCCGCGTCCCGGTGTGTGCCCCGCGCCGGGGTCGGCGTGGCGAGGATCTCGTCGGCGGCGCGCTGCCCGTCGGCGATGCAGGCCGGGATGCCGACCCCGTCGAAGACCGCTCCGCAGACCCGCAGGGCGGCCGGCAGCGCGGCCACCTCCCGCCGGATGCGGGCGACCCTGTCCAGGTGGCCGACGGGGTACTGGGGCAGGCCGCCGGTCCAGCGGGTCACCTCGGAGGCGACCGGCCGGGCGGTGATGCCGACGGCGGCACGGAGGTCGTCGAGGGAGAGGGCGACCAGTTCGGCGTCCTCCCGGTCGAGCGCCCGCTCCTCGCCGTGGCGGCCGAGGGAGGTCCGCAGCACGAACAGTTCCCCGGAGCCCCGGTCCACCCAGCTCCACTTGTTGGACGAGAAGGTGGAGGCCTTGATCGACCGGCCGTCGGCGGGCGGTACGAGGAAGCCGCTGCCGGGCGGTTCGCCGATGTCCGCCCGCCGGAAGGCGAGGGTCACCAGTGCCATGGAGGCGTACTCGACCGCGCCCAGCTCGGCGGCCGCGGCCGGACAGGCGTCCGAGAGCAGCGCGGCGGACGCCCAGGCGGGGGTGGCGAGGACGACGGCGTCGGCGGCGAGGGTCTCGCGGTCGGTGCGCACCCGCCAGCCGCCGGCGGCGGGGGCGAGGCCGAGGACCGGGGCCGCCGTGCGGATGTCCCCGCCGGCGGTGCGCACGGCCGCGGCCACGGCCTCCGGCAGCGTGCCCATGCCGCCGTCGAGCCCCATGAACACCGGCCCGGCGCCCTGCTGGGCGGCGCCCTTCGCCTGCACCTCGCGCACGGCGTCGAGGAGGGCGTCGTGCCGGCGCACCGCGTCGAACAGGCCGGGGACGGCGGCGCGCATCGAGATCCGGTAGGCGTCGCCCGCGTACACCCCGCCCAGCAGCGGCTCGACGAGCCGGTCGACGACCTCGCGGCCGAGCCGGGCGGCGACGAACTCGCCGATGGCGACGTCGTCCCCGACCTCGGCAGGCGGCAGCTCCTTCTCCTGCCCGATGCGGGCGACGCCCTCCGGGGAGAGCAGGCCGGCGAGCGCCTCGGCCGTGCCGGGCACGCCCATGACGTGGCCCTTGGGGAGCGGCCGCAGGGCGTCGCGGGTCCAGACCGCGGAGACCGCGACGGCGGGCGGCTGGAGCCGGTCGCCGAGGCCGACCGCGCGGGCCAGGCCGACGCCTTCGGTGCGGCGGGCGAGCATCGACTCGGCGCCGAGGTCCACCGGCACTCCGGCGACCTGTCCCGCGTGCAGCTTGCCGCCGAGGCGGCCGGTGGCCTCCAGGAGGGTGACGCGCGCTCCGGCGGAGGTCAGCCGGTGGGCGGCCGCGAGGCCGGCGATGCCGCCGCCGACGACGACGACGTGACGCGCGGGGGTGTCCTTCATGGGGCCGTTCATGGGGCCAACTCTCTCAAACGTCCGGGGCGACCCCGTAACGAGTCCCGACCGTGACCGCTTCGGGACCGTGCGGGGGGCAACCCGGGGACGGGGGTGGGACGTCGAAGGGGCAACCGCTCACCATCACGACCTGGGGGGTCTCATGCGTGCACGACGCACGTTCGCGGTTCTGTTCGTCACCGCCTCACTCGCGCTCGCCGGCTGCGGGGCCGGATCCGGCGACTCCGGGGAGTCCAAACCGGCCTACGCGGAGAAGGCCAAGGGGGCCGCCGGGCCCGACAGCGCCGCGGACGGGGCGGCCACGGAAGCGGACGCGAAGGCCGGGCCGGAGGAGACGGCCGGCACGTCGGCACCGGACGCGGCGCACATCATCCGCACCGCCTCGCTGAGCGTGGAGGTGAAGGACGCGACCGCCGCCCTCGCCGACGCGCGGGCGGCGGCGGAGAAGGCCGGGGGGCGGGTGGAGAACGAGACCACCGAGCGCGCGGACGGCACCCATGTGACCTCGCGCGTCGTGCTGCGCGTGCCGCAGGAGGCGTACGGCTCGGTGCTGTCCGAGCTCGCGGGCGCGGGCCGGCTGCTCTCCCGCCAGGCCGACGCCAAGGACGTCACCGACCAGGTGGTCGACGTGGAGAGCCGGATCGCGACGCAGCGGGCGAGCGTGGCGCGGGTGCGGGAGCTGATGGAGCGGGCCACGAGGCTGTCGGACGTGGTCACGCTGGAGGGGGAGCTGAGCTCCCGTCAGGCCGAGCTGGAGTCGCTGCTGGCCAAGCAGGCGTCGCTGAAGGACCGTACGGAGCTGGCGACGATCACGCTGGTGCTGACGGAGCCGGAACGGGAGGAGAAGGAGAAGGACGACGGCGCGCCGGGCTTCCTCGACGCCCTCGGCGGCGGCTGGGACGCGCTGGTCGCCACGGTGCGCTGGATCGCCGTGGTGCTGGGTGCCGTCGCGCCGTTCGCGGCGGTCGGCGCGGCGCTGTACGTGCTGTGGCGCCTGCTGATCCGCCCGTGGCGGTCCCGCCGCGGACGGGACACCACCGCACCGGCCGGGACGCCGGGCGCCGGGCTCCCGTCGTATCCGGGGACGTCGCAGGCCACGGCCCCGCCGCGGCCGGCGGACCCCGGGGAGGGCACGCGGGACTGAAGGGGCCGTGCCCCGTAGCGTGTTCCCATGACGACGGAGCGACTGGTGATCGTGGGGGGCGACGCGGCGGGCATGTCCGCCGCGTCGCAGGCCCGCAGGACGAAGGACCGGGACGAGCTGGAGATCGTGGCGTTCGAGCGCGGTCACTTCAGCTCGTACTCGGCGTGCGGCATCCCGTACTGGGTGGCCGGCGACGTCGACGGCCCGGACCGGCTGATCGCCCGCTCCCCCGAGGAGCACCGGGCACGGGACATCGACCTGCGGATGCGCACCGAGGTCACCGAACTCGATCTCGCGGGCGGCCGGGTCCGCTCGCTCGACCTGGAGTCCGGCACCGAGTCCTGGACGGACTTCGACAAGCTGGTGATCGCGACCGGGGCCCGTCCGGTGCGTCCGGCGCTGCCCGGCATCGACGCGCCCGGGGTGCACGGTGTGCAGACCCTGGACGACGGCCGGGCGCTGCTCGACACCCTGTCCCGCGCCCCCGGCCGGCGGGCGGTCGTCATCGGCGCCGGGTACATCGGGGTGGAGATGGCGGAGGCGCTGCTGCGGCGAGGGTTCGAGGTGACCGTCGTCGACCGCTCCGAGCAGCCGATGTCGACGCTCGACCCGGACATGGGCCGCCTGGTCCACGACGCGATGTCCGCGATGGGCATCACGACGGTCACCGGTGCGACCGTGACCGGCGTCCTGACGGGCGACGACGGCGGGGTGCGCGCGGTGGCGACGCAGGACGCCGAGTACCCGGCGGACGTGGTGGTGCTGGGTATCGGCGTCGAGCCGGAGACCACCCTGGCGCGCGCGGCCGGCCTGCCGCTCGGCAGCCACGGCGGGCTGCTGACGGACCTGTCGATGCGGGTGCGCGGCCAGGACGCCGTCTGGGCGGGCGGCGACTGCGTGGAGGTCCTCGACCTGGTGTCGGGACGGGAACGCCACATCGCGCTGGGCACCCACGCCAACAAGCACGGCCAGATCATCGGCGCGAACGCGGCGGGGGGCTACGGCACCTTCCCCGGTGTGGTCGGCACGGCCGTCAGCAAGGTCTGCGACCTGGAGATCGCCCGTACCGGGCTGCGCGAGAAGGACGCGCGCGCCGCCGGCCTGCGGTACGTGACGGCCACCGTGGAGTCCACCAGCCGCGCCGGGTACTTCCCGGGCGCGGCGCCCATGACGGTCAAGATGCTCGCCGAGTACCGCACGGGCCGGCTGCTGGGGGTGCAGATCGTCGGCCGGGAGGGCGCGGCGAAGCGGGTGGACGTCGCGGCGGTGGCCCTGACGGCGTCGATGACGGTGGAGGCGATGACGGCACTCGACCTCGGCTACGCGCCGCCGTTCTCCCCGGTCTGGGATCCGGTGCTGGTGGCCGCCCGCAAGGCGGTCGCCGCGGTGCGGCAGGCCGGGATGTGACGCGGCGGGGGCGGGCACCCAGGGATGCCCGCCCCCGCCGGTTCAGCGCGCGGTCCGCTCGTGGACGTCGGCGACCAGGCGGGTCAGCGCGTCCGGGTCCGTCGTGGGGAGCACGCCGTGGCCGAGGTTGAAGATGTGTCCCTCCAGGCCGGCCGCCGCGTCGAGGACCTCGCCGGTCTTCGCGCGGACGGCGTCCGGGGTGGAGAAGAGCACGGCGGGGTCCAGGTTGCCCTGGAGCGCCTTGCCGGGGCCGACGCGGCGCGCGGCCTCGTCCAGGGGCACCCGCCAGTCGACGCCGACGACGTCCGCGCCCGCCTCGCCCATCAGGCCGAGGAGTTCGCCGGTGCCCACGCCGAAGTGGATGCGGGGCACGCCGTAGGAGGCGACGGCGTCGAAGACCTTCACGGACGCCGGCATGACCGAGCGGCGGTAGTCGGCGGGGGCGAGGGAGCCGACCCAGGAGTCGAAGAGCTGCACCGCGGAGGCGCCGGCCTCGATCTGCACGGTGAGGAAGGCGGCGGTGATGTCGGCGAGGCGGTCGAGCAGGTCGGCCCACAGCTGCGGGTCGCCGTACATCAGCGCCTTGGTGTTCTCGTGGTTGCGCGAGGGGCCGCCCTCGACCAGGTAGCTGGCGAGGGTGTACGGCGCGCCGGCGAAGCCGATGAGGGGGGTCGGGCCGAGTTCGCGGGTGAGCATCCCGATGGCCTCGGTGACGTAGTGGACGTCCTCCGGGGTGAGGTCGCGCAGCCGACGCAGGTCCTCGCGGGTGCGGATCGGCTCGGCGACCACGGGGCCCACGCCGGGCTTGATGTCGAGGTCGATGCCGATGGCCTTCAGCGGGACCACGATGTCGCTGAAGTAGATGGCCGCGTCGACCTTGTGGCGCCGCACGGGCTGGAGGGTGATCTCGGTGACCAGTTCGGGCCGCATGCACGAGTCGAGCATCCCGATGCCCTCACGGACCTTCAGGTACTCGGGGAGCGAGCGTCCGGCCTGGCGCATGAACCAGACGGGCGTGTGCGGCACCGGCTCGCGGCGGCACGCCCTGAGGAACGCGGAGTCGTGGGTCTCGGTCTGCCGGCCCGCTGCCGGGGTGTCCCCCGTGCGGGCGGAGCCTCGGGCGTGGGGAAGGTCGTTGGCGCTCACGCACTGAATCTTCGCACGTACGGAACAACCGGCCGCCCCGGGCCGGGTGTCCCTCCCTGCGCGAGGCCGCCGTTCCGCCTACTCTTCCCCGCATGGCTGCGGCTCAGGGACATTCTTCCGATCATTCCAACGGCATCGGCGCGACGGAACGCGCGGAGCAGAATGCCGTGCCGCCCGCCTTCGGCTCGGCGGTGGAGGCGTTGCGTTCGGCGCGGCTGCGGCCGGAGATCGAGGTCGACGCGACCCGGCCGCCGCAGAAGCTGGCGCCGCACGCCTACGCCCTGGAGGCGGTGGTGGTCGACGGCGACGACGACCTCGCCGACGGCAGACTCGTCCTGCTGCACGACCCTGCGGGGCACGACGCCTGGCAGGGCACCTTCCGGCTGGTGACGCTGGTGCGCGCCGAGCTGGAGCCGGAGATGGCGGCCGACCCGCTGCTGCCGGAGGTCTGCTGGTCGTGGCTGACGGGTGCGCTGGAGGCCCGCGGGCTCGCGTACGGCGAGCCGAGCGGCACCGTCACGCGTGCGGGCTCTCACTATTTCGGTGGACTCTCCGACCGGCGTCCGGCGACGCAGATCGAGATCCGGGCCTCGTGGACCCCGCAGGAGGGGGCGGGGGGCGTGCCGGACACCGCCGCGCACCTCGCGGCCTGGTGCGATCTGCTGTGCCAGATCGCCGGCCTGCCGCCCTCGCCCTCGGGTGCCGCGGACTGGGCGACGGGCGTGGTGTCGCTGCCGCAGCGGCGCGGTCCGCAGCAGCCCTGAGCCGCCGGGCGCGAGGGCCCCGGAGGGCCGGAGAGGGCCGTGCCGGCGCACGGACCGTCCGTACCATGATCGATCACGCGTCCGATTTGCCCGAATTGTTCCTCACTAAATCGTGATCATTCTCTAAAGGCGGACGGGTTCGGTGCCGAAGAGGTCAATGACCTAACTGCACGGTTCGCCCCCGGCTTACTCCCCGAGCCGGCCCCGTCCCGCACCTTCCAGGAGGCCTGGTGTCCGTTCTTCTCGAGCAGCCCGCAAGCCTGGTCGCCTACCGCCCGAACAAACCGACGGCCATGGTCGTCGTGGCCGACCCCCGTGTCCGTTCCACCGTCACCCGCCATCTGTGGGCACTCGGGGTCCGCGACGTGATCGAGGCGTCGTCCATCGCGGAGGCACGTCCCCGCGTCGGCAACCCGCGCGACATCTGCGTGGCCGACGTCCATCTGCCCGACGGTTCCGGGCTGACCCTGCTGTCCGAGACCCGCGCCGCGGGCTGGCCCAACGGGCTCGCCCTGTCGGCCGCCGACGACATCGGCGCCGTGCGCAACGCCCTCGCCGGCGGCGTCAAGGGCTACGTCGTCACCGGTACGCGCACCAACATCGGCCACCCCACCCGTCCCGGCGCCGCCCCCATCGGCGCCGCGGCCGGCCGGATGCACCGCCGCCCCCCGGGTACCCCGAGCCACCCGGGTGGCTACCGCGAGCTGTCCGGACGTGAGGTCGAGGTCCTGCGCCTGGTCGCGGAGGGCCAGTCGAACAAGGCGATCGGCGTCTCCATGGGCCTGTCCGCACTCACCGTCAAGAGCCACCTCGCCCGCATCGCCCGCAAGCTCGGCACGGGCGACCGCGCCGGCATGGTCGCCGTCGCCCTGCGCACCGGAATCATCCACTGATCACCCCCGTCCCGCCCTCCACGCCCGTCGACGGAACGTTCCGTCGACGGGCGTCTTCCGTTCACGGATACCCTTGACACGTGACCGACGCCCAAGAGACCGCAGCGCAGACATCACTGCGAACCACCGGGGGCGCTCCCCCGGACAACGGCGTCCCTGCCGGTGGACTGCCCATCCCCCTGCTGGAGCCCCGTGAAGGCATCCCGCCCGTCGTCGCCGACGAGGAGTCCCTCGCCGCGGTGACGGCCGCCTTCGCCGCCGGATCCGGCCCCGTCGCCGTCGACGCGGAACGCGCGTCGGGCTACCGGTACGGCCAGCGCGCCTACCTCGTCCAGCTGCGCCGCGAAGGCGCCGGGACGGCCCTGATCGACCCGGTCGGCTGCCCGGACCTCTCCGGGCTCGGCGAGGCGCTCGCCGGCGCCGAGTGGATCCTGCACGCCGCCACCCAGGACCTCCCGTGCCTGCGGGACATAGGCATGCGTCCCACGCGGCTGTTCGACACCGAGCTCGCCGGGCGGCTCGCGGGCTTCCCGCGGGTCGGCCTGGGCGCGATGGTCGAGAGCGTCCTCGGCTACGCGCTGGAGAAGGGCCACTCCGCGGTCGACTGGTCGACCCGCCCGCTGCCCGAACCCTGGCTGCGCTACGCCGCGCTCGACGTGGAGCTCCTCGTCGACCTGCGGGACGCGCTGGAGAAGGAGCTCGACCGGCAGGGGAAGCTGGGGTGGGCCCTGGAGGAGTTCGACGCCATCGCCTCCGCCCCGCCCGCGCCGCCGCGCAAGGACCCCTGGCGCCGGACCTCGGGGATGCACAAGGTGCGCCGCCGCCGGCAGATGGCGGTCGTGCGCGAACTGTGGAACACCCGCGACCGGATCGCGCAGCGGCGTGACGTCTCCCCCGGGAAGGTGCTCGGCGACGCCGCCATCGTCGAGGCGGCCCTCGCCCTGCCCACGGGCGTCCAGGCGCTCACGGCCCTGCCCGGCTTCGGGCAGCGCATGGGACGCCGTCAGCTGGAGCAGTGGCAGGCGGCCGTGGACCGCGCCAAGGCGCTGCCCGACACGGAGCTGCCGCAGCCCGGCCAGTCCGTGGCGGGCCCTCCGCCGCCGCGCTCCTGGGCGGACAAGGACCCGGCGGCGGCCGCCCGGCTGTCCGCGGCCCGCGCGGCGGTCACGGCGCTCGCCGAGGAACTGAGCATGCCCCAGGAGAACCTGCTCTCGCCGGACACCGTGCGCCGGGTCTGCTGGGAGCCGCCCGCCCCCCTCACCCCGGACGCGGTCTCCGCCGCGCTGACCGCGCTCGGCGCCCGCGCCTGGCAGGTCACGCTGACGACCCCGCTGCTCGTCAAGGCCCTGGAGGTCCGGGCACCGGGGGCGTAGCCCCGCCCCGGCCCCGGTGCGGCCGCCCCGCGGGCGGGCCGGCGCCGGGAGGCGGCCCCGGGCCGACCACGGCCCTGCGAAGGGCGCGGGCGGGCGCCCACCCGCTCCGTTCCCGGCCACCGCGGCCCCGCCGCATCCGTGCCTTCGGGCGAACTGTGCTCCGCCCGCGTGGGGCGGAGCCCGCCCGGTGGTACGAGCTTGGGGATGTCCAGCCCTCAGGACCACCCCGCCCGTCCGACGCCCCCCCGGCCGTCCGGACGGGACGCACCGCGCGTGCCCGAACCCCTGCGCACGGCGGCCGCCTGGTCCTGGCGGATCATCGTGGTGGGCGCCCTGGTCTTCGCGGTCTTCTCCCTCCTCGGCCGGTTCCACAAGCTCGGCGTCGCCGTCTTCCTCGGCCTGGTGATCACGGCGGTGCTCCGCCCGGTGGCGGGCCTGCTGGCGCGCCGGATGCCCCGCCCGGCGGCCGTGGCGGTGGCCATGGTCGGCAGCATCCTGCTGCTCCTCGGGCTCGGCGCGCTGGTCGGCGAGGCGGTGGCGGGCGAACGGGCGGAGCTGATGCGGGAGTTCGCCACCGGGATCGACCGGATCGAGCGCTGGCTGGAGCAGCCGCCGTTCCGGCTGAACCCGGACGCCCTGAACGACCTCCAGCACCGCATCGGCCGGTTCCTGTCGAGCCACCGTTCCACCGTCATCAGCACCGCCATCAGCGGAGCCGACCGGCTCGTGGAGGTGCTGACGGTGCTCGCGCTGGCGGTGTTCTGCTCGGTCTTCTTCATCCACTCCGGGGACCGCCAGTGGGCCTGGTTCCGCGACGAGCTGCCCGCCGCCGCCCGGGAACAGGTGTCCGTCGCCGGCTCCGCCGCCTGGCGCACCTTCACCGGCTACACCCACGGCATCCTGCTGGTGGCCGCGGTCAACGCCGTCCTCGTCGGCATCGCGCTGTTCGCCCTGGGCGTGCCGCTGGCCGTACCGCTGGCGCTGCTGGAGTTCGTCGCCGCCTTCATCCCGCTCATCGGGTCGCCCGTCGCGCTCGCCGTCGCGGCGGTGGTGGCGCTGGCGACGAAGGGGCCGCTGGTGGCGGGGATCGTGGTCGCCCTGATCGTGGTGATCGGGCAGATCGAGGGCCATCTGCTCCATCCGATCGTGATGAGCTGGGCGGTCCGGCTGCACCCCGTGGTCGTCGCCCTGGCCGTGATCGGGGGCGCGGTCGCCGCCGGGGTGATCGGCGCGGTGGCCGCGGTGCCGCTGGTCGCCGTGCTCTGGTCGGTGCGCCAGGCCCTGCGCACCGACCGCGCCGGGACGGCTCCGGCCGGGGCACCGGCTCCGGGGCGGGGCCCGGGCACCTGACCGGCGGCGGACGGACCGGCGTCACGCTGTTTGGGCGGACCGCCGGTGCGGGGAGAGCCACTACTGGGTGTGACCTTCGCCGCTCCCGCCCGAAGGGGTGGGCAGCCTGGTTACCCGCAAGTAGCATGGGACGAGCAAGCGCACGCTCAGGCGTGTGCGCCGCAGCAGTGCCACCCCGCACCCTGGAGGAGAGCCATCGTGCCTCGTACCGTCAGGGACGTCGTCTTCGTCGACGGCGTCCGCACCCCGTTCGGCAAGGCGGGCCCGAAGGGCATCTACCACGAGACCCGCGCCGACGATCTCGTCGTCAAGGCCATCCGGGAGCTGCTGCGCCGCAACCCGGCGCTCGACCCCAAGAAGATCGACGAGGTCGCGATCGCCGCGACCACCCAGATCGGCGACCAGGGTCTGACCATCGGCCGCACCGCCGGCATCCTCGCCGGGCTGCCCCAGTCCGTGCCGGGCTACTCCATCGACCGCATGTGCGCGGGCGCCCTCACCGCCGTGACCTCGGTCGCGGGCAGCGTGGCCTTCGGCGCGTACGACATCGCCGTGGCCGGCGGCGTCGAGCACATGGGCCGCCACCCCATGGGCGAGGGCGTCGACCCGAACCCGCGCTTCGTGAGCGAGAAGCTCGTCGACGAGTCCGCCCTGTTCATGGGCATGACCGCCGAGAACCTGCACGACCGCTACCCGACCATCACCAAGCAGCGCGCCGACGAGTACGCCGTGCGCTCGCAGGAGAAGGCCGCCAAGGCGTACGCCGACGGCAAGATCCAGCAGGACCTGGTACCGGTCTCCGTGCGCCGCACCAACCCCGAGGCCGGCGAGACCGGCTGGGGCCTGGTCACCGCGGACGAGCCGATGCGTCCGGGCACGACCCTGGAGTCGCTCGCCGGCCTGAAGACGCCCTTCCGCGTCCACGGCCGCGTCACCGCGGGCAACGCGGCGGGCCTGAACGACGGCGCCACCGCCTCGCTCATCGCCTCCGAGGACTTCGCCCGGGAGAACAACCTCCCGGTCAAGATGCGCCTGGTCTCGTACTCCTTCGCCGGCGTCGAGCCCGAGGTCATGGGCTACGGCCCGATCCCGGCCACCGAGAAGGCCCTCGCCCAGGCGGGCCTGTCCATCTCGGACATCGGTCTCTTCGAGATCAACGAGGCCTTCGCCGTGCAGGTGCTGGCCTTCCTGGAGCACTACGGCATCGCCGACGACGACGCCCGCGTCAACCAGTACGGCGGGGCCATCGCCTTCGGCCACCCGCTGGCCTCCTCCGGCGTGCGTCTGATGACGCAGCTCGCCCGGCAGTTCGAGGACCAGCCCGAGGTCCGCTACGGCCTCACCACCATGTGCGTCGGCTTCGGCATGGGCGCCACCGTCATCTGGGAGAACCCGCACCACAAGGACGCCGGAGGCGACAAGTGAGCACCACCGCAGAGCTCCTGAAGGGTGCGGCCGAGCTGTTCCCCGACGAGGTCGTGACGCAGGCGCACGTGCGCCACCTCGACCTCCCCGCCGGCGCCGGGCGCTTCGCGCTCATCACGCTGGACAACGGCCACGACCACACCAAGCCGACTACCGTCGGCCCGCAGTCGCTGGCCAACCTGGACGCCGCCCTCGACCAGGTCGAGAAGGAGGCCGCCGAGGGCTCCATCGTCGGCGTCGGCGTCACCGGCAAGCCGTTCATCTTCGCGGTCGGCGCCGACCTCAAGGGCGTCGAGCTGCTGAAGCAGCACTCCGACGCGCTGGCGATCGGCAAGGGCGGCCACGACGTCTTCAAGCGTCTGTCCGGCCTCGCCGTACCGACCTTCGCCTACTACAACGGCGCCGCGATGGGCGGCGGTGTCGAGATCGGCCTGCACTGCGCCTACCGCACCGTCTCGCAGGCGATCCCGGCCTTCTCACTGCCCGAGGTCTTCCTCGGCCTCGTCCCGGGCTGGGGCGGCTGCACCATCCTGCCGAACCTGATCGGCGCCGAGAAGGCCGTCTCGGTCATCATCGAGAACTCGCTCAACCAGAACAAGCAGCTCAAGGGCGCCCAGGTCTTCGACCTCGGCATCGCCGACGCCATCTTCGAGGGCGCTGACTTCCTGGAGCAGTCGCTGATCTGGACGGCGTCCGTCCTCAAGGGCGAGATCGTCGTCGAGCGCCCCGACGTGGACCGCGGCGAGGCATGGGACGCGGCCGTCGCCAAGGGCCGTTTCGTCGCCGACTCCAAGGTGCACGGCGCCGCCCCGGCCGCCTACCGGGCCCTCGACATCATCGAGGCCGCCAAGGACGGCGACCTCCAGAAGGGCTTCGACGCCGAGGACCAGGCGCTGGCCGACCTCATCATGGGCGGCGAACTGCGCTCCGGCATCTACGCCTTCAACCTGGTGCAGAAGCGCGGCAAGCGCCCCGCGGGCGCCCCGGACAAGTCGCTGGCCCGCCCGGTCACCAAGGTCGGTGTCGTCGGCGCCGGTCTGATGGCCTCGCAGCTCGCCCTGCTGTTCCTGCGCCGCCTCGAGGTGCCGGTCGTGCTGACCGACATCGACCAGGAGCGCGTCGACAAGGGCGTGGGCTACGTCCACGCCGAGATCGACAAGCTGCTCGGCAAGGGCCGCATCAATCAGGACAAGGCCAACCGCCTCAAGGCCCTGGTCACCGGTGTGCTCGACAAGGCCGAGGGCTTCGCCGACGCGGACTTCGTCATCGAGGCCGTGTTCGAGGAGATGTCCGTCAAGCAGAAGGTGTTCGCGGAGGTCGAGGCGGTCGCCCCGGCGCACGCCATCCTCGCCACCAACACCTCGTCGCTGTCGGTCTCCGAGATGGCGTCCAAGCTGCAGCACCCGGAGCGGGTCGTCGGCTTCCACTTCTTCAACCCGGTCGCGATCCTCCCGCTGCTGGAGATCGTCCGCGGCGAGCAGACGGACGACGCCTCGCTCGCCACCGCCTTCGGTGTCGCGAAGAAGCTGAAGAAGACCGCGGTCCTCACGAAGGACGCCCCGGCGTTCGTGGTGAACCGCATCCTCACCCGCTTCATGGGCGAGATCCAGAACGTCATCGACGAGGGCACCCCGGTGGCCACCGCCGAGAAGGCCGTCGAGCCGCTCGGTCTGCCGATGTCGCCGCTGGTCCTGCTGGAGCTGGTGGGCCCGGCCATCGGTCTGCACGTCTCCGAGACCCTGAACCGCGCCTTCCCGGAGCGCTTCACCGTCTCCCCCAACCTGAAGGCCGTCGTCGAGGCGGGCAAGCGGGGCTTCTACGTCTACGACTCCGGCAGGCCGGAGCTGGACCCCGAGGTCGCCGCGCTCCTGAAGCAGGGCGACAGCGTCCTGACCGAGGAGCAGGTCCGCGACCGCGTCCTGGACGCCGTCGCGCAGGAGATCGGCCTGATGCTGGACGAGGGCGTCGTCGCCGAGGCCCAGGACATCGACCTCTGCCTGATCACGGGCGCCGGCTGGCCCTTCCACCTGGGCGGCATCACGCCGTACCTGGACCGTGAGGGTGTCTCGCAGCGCGTGAACGGCAAGCCGTTCCTCGCACCGGGCGTCGCGAGCGTGCCCGCGTAGCACGGGCGGGTCCGTCCGAGAAGCGGCCGGGCCGTACGGGAGTCTCCCGTACGGCCCGGTCGCTGTTCCGGGGGGCGTCCCCCGGAACGGTCAGGGGGTCAGTGCAGCGGCTTCCAGCGGCCGAGGGCGAACCCGCCCTCGGCCGTCTTCTGCCGGTTGAGGAGCGGCTGTCCGCCGGGCGGCAGGACCGCGGCGACGAGACCCTGCTCCCCGTGCGGGCGCAGGGCCAGCGACAGGCCGCTCCCCGCGCCGGGCGCCGTGGGCGTCCACCAGGCCCCCGCGTCCTCGTTCCCGGTCGGGTAGGCGGCGAACGCCACCTCCCCGTCGGCCGTCTCCTGGGCGAGGACCGTGCAGGGGTGGCCGTCGATGGTGGCGGTGGCCGGCACCAGCGGGCCGGGGCCCGCGGCCTCCAGCAGCAGCCGGGCGTCCTCCTCGTGGCCGGGCGCCCAGCGCCGCACGGTGCCGTCCTCGTCGCTGAAGAACAGCACCACCTCGCCGCTCTGCGTGGTCATCGCGGAGAACACCGCGGGCGTGGTCTTCACGGTGAGCCGCTCGGCCGCCGTGAAGGCGGCCCCCGGCTTCTCCTGGGTCCACCGGGCGACGGACGTGGCGTCCGCGACGAAGAGTTCGACCAGCCCGTCCCCGTCGACGGCGGCGGCCAGGGTCTCGCGGACCCGCCGGCCGCCGAGGTCCTGCCAGCGTCCCCAGCCGCCGTTGGTCTGCTGGAGACGGACGCTCACACCCCCGCCGCCGTTCTTGAGCGCCACGCACAGGCGGCCGGCCCCGTCGACGACGGCTGCCGGGTCGCCCGTCCACTTCGCGATCCTGTTGGGGTGCCCCAGCGACGACCAGCCCAGCATGGGGCGCCCGGTCTGGAACTGCACGGCGTGGACCAGCTCCAGGTCGCCCGTGGCGGTGCGCCGGCCGCCGACGAGGTGCACATAGCCGTCCTCGCCCTGGGCGACGGTGACCCGGGGCAGGACGCCGGGAGCCGGCAGCCTGTCCGGTCCCTGCCAGCCGGAGCCGTGCTCCGTCCAGCGCACCACCTCCTGCTCGCCGGGCAGGAAAAGGGAGAGCCGGCCGTCCCTCCCCCGGGTCAGCCAGCTTCCGGAGACGTGGGGCGAGCCCTGTGGTCCGCTGTCGGGGGAAGTCGTCACGGGCGCAGTAGCCATGGGCAGTCCATCGCGTCTGAAAGGGGTCGAGTGGGTGTTCGGTCACCACCCCACAGTGTCTCAGTCCCCGGACGCCGCGGGAACGCCGACCCCGTATTTCACCGCCCGCGGCAGGTGCCTGCCAAGCTGGCCGCATGGACACCCTGCTCGTCGTGGACGCGGCCAATGTCGTGGGTTCGGTGCCGGACGGCTGGTGGCGGGACCGGCGGGCCGCCACCGAACGCCTGCGGGACGCGCTGGCGGCGCCGGACGGCCAGGAGGCGGTGTCCGGCCCGGTCGCGATCGTGCTGGTCGTGGAGGGGGCCGCCCGCCCCGTGGCGTCCGTGCCCGGCGTCCGGGTCGAGGCCGCGCCGGGGAGCGGCGACGACGCGATCGCCGGGCTCGCCGCCCGGGCCGAGCGGGAGGGCCGCCCGTGTGTCGTGGTGACCGCCGACCGGGGACTGCGGGAGCGTGTCACCGCCCACGGCGCACGGTGCGCGGGCCCCCGGTCGGTCCGCCGCCGCTGACAGCGGCAGGCGGGGCCGGACGGGGGCCCTTGGGCGCCGGGCCACGGGCCGGGGCCTGCCGGGCGTCGCGCGCCCGGCGGGATGGGCCGGACACGGCCTAGTAGCGGGCGTCCTGGCCCCTGTTGCCGAGGCGGCTGTGCTTGCGCCCGTAGAGGACGTACACGACGCAGCCGATGAGCATCCACACCGCGAAGCGGAACCAGGTCTCGGACGGCAGGTTGAGCATCAGCCACACGGAGGCGGCGATCGACACGATCGGCAGGAACGGCACCCAGGGGGTCCGGAAGGCGCGGTGCAGGTCGGGCCGGGTACGGCGCAGGATGATCACACCGAGGGCGACGACCACGAAGGCGAACAGCGTGCCGATGTTCACCAGGGCCGCCAGCTCGTTGATGCTGGTGAAGCCGGCGACGACCGCGATGACCACGCCGAGGAGGATGGTCGGACGGTACGGGGTGCGGAAGCGCGGGTGGGTCTTGGAGAAGAACCGGGGAAGCAGCCCGTCACGGCTCATGGCGAAGAACACCCGGGTCTGGCCGAGCAGCAGGATCATGCAGACGGTCGTCAGGCCGACCGCGGCGCCGAAACTGATCACACCCGCGTAGAACGGATGCCCGACCGCCTTGAAGGCGTCCGCCAGTGGCGCGGTCACCGACAGCTCGCTGTAGTGCTGCATGCCGGTGACGACGAGGGAGACCGCCACGTAGAGCACGGTGCAGATGAGCAGCGAGCCGAGGATGCCGCGCGGCATGTCGCGCTGCGGCAGCTTGGTCTCCTCGGCGGCGGTGGCCACCACGTCGAAGCCGATGAAGGCGAAGAAGACGATCGACGCGGCCGTGAAGATGCCCATCACGCCGAAGTTGGTGGGCTCGTAGCCGAACATCAGCTGGACCAGTGGCGCGTCCCAGCCGGAGCCGGAGGTCTGCCCCTGGGCCTCGGGGACGAACGGCTTGTAGTTGTCGGCCTTGATGAAGAACAGGCCGGCGATGATCACGATCATGACCACGGTCACCTTGATCGCGACCACGACCGCGGTGATCCGGGCGGACAGTTTCATGCCGAGGACGAGGATCGCCGTCAGCACGAGGATGAGCAGGAAGGCCAGCAGGTCGAAGGTGCCTCCCGCGACGTCCGGCCCCTCCAGGGCCGTCGGCAGATGCCAGTCGACGTTGTCCAGCAGCGAGCGGACGTAGCCGGACCAGCCGACCGCGACCACCGCCGTGCCGAGCGCGAACTCCAGGACGAGGTCCCAGCCGATGATCCAGGCGGGCAGCTCGCCGAGCGAGGCGTACGAGAACGTGTACGCGGAACCGGCCACCGGGACGGTGGAGGCGAACTCGGCGTAGCACAGGGCCGCCAGCGCGCAGACGATACCGGCGGCCACGAAGGCCAGCGCCGTCGCGGGTCCGGCGGTCTCCTTGGCGACCTTGCCCGTGAGGACGAAGATGCCGGTCCCGATGATGACGCCGACGCCGAAGACCGTGAGGTCGAGGGCGGACAGGGATTTCTTGAGAGCGTGCTCCGGCTCCTCCGTGTCCCGGATCGACTGCTCGACCGTCTTGGTACGGAAGGCCCCGCCCCGGCCGCCCGCTGGGTCTGTCTCTGTGCTCACCGCTGCACCTCCACATGTGTCGTCCCGGTAATGATCGGGACGATGGGTGGTCCGCGGAGTACCCAAGGGGCGCCCGTTCAACCGAATGGGCCGGAGGGACCACCCTTACAGGGTGTCCCTCCGGCCCGTGGTCGGCACGTCATGCTCACGCGATCGGTGCCGGATGTCCACATCCGGCCCGTACCGGATGTGGCGGGGTGTCAGTCGCGGACCGGCTCGACCGGCTCGACCGCCTCGCTGCCGACCCTGCCGTCGAGCTTGGAGACCAGGCCGGTGACCTGACGGGCGATGTCCGGCGCGGTGAGGCCGATCTCCGCCATGACCTCCTTGCGGGAGGCGTGGTCGAGGAAGCGCGGCGGGATGCCGAAGTCGCGCAGCGGCACGTCCACGCCCGCGTCGCGCAGGGCCTGGGCGATCGCGGAGCCGACACCGCCGACGCGGCTGTTGTCCTCGACGGTGACCACGACGCGGTGGCGCTCGGCGAGCGGGGGGAGGGCCTCGTCCACGGGCTTGACCCACCGGGGGTCGACGACGGTCGTCGAGATGCCCTGGGCGTCCAGCAGACCGGCGATCTCCAGGCACATCGGGGCGAGCGCGCCGACCGACACCAGCAGCACGTCGGGCCGCTCGGTACCGGCGTGCCGCAGGACGTCCATGCCGCCCGCCGTGCCGACGGCCTTGACCGCGGGACCGACCGCGCCCTTGGAGAAGCGCACCACGGTCGGCGCGTCGTCCACCTCGACCGCCTCGCGGAGCTGGGCGCGGACCTGGTCGGCGTCGCGCGGCGCGGCGATCCGCAGACCGGGCACGACCTGGAGGATCGACATGTCCCACATGCCGTTGTGGGAGGCGCCGTCCGTGCCGGTGACGCCCGCGCGGTCGAGGACGAAGGTCACGCCGCACCGGTGCAGGGCCACGTCCATCAGCACCTGGTCGAAGGCGCGGTTGAGGAAGGTGGCGTACACGGCGAAGACGGGGTGGAGGCCGCCGGTGGCGAGGCCGGCCGCGGAGACCGCGCCGTGCTGCTCGGCGATGCCGACGTCGTACACCCGGTCGGGGAACGCCTTGGCGAACTTGTCCAGGCCCACGGGCTGGAGCATCGCCGCCGTGATCGCGACGACGTCCTCGCGCTCCTTGCCGAGCTTGACCATCTCCTCGCCGAAGACGGAGGTCCAGTCCAGGCCGGAGGAGGAGATCGGCAGGCCCGTGTCGGGGTGGATCCTGCCGACCGCGTGGAAGCGGTCCGCCTCGTCGGCGAGGGCCGGCTGGTAGCCGCGGCCCTTCTCGGTGAGGCAGTGGACGATGACCGGTCCGCCGAAACGCTTGGCGCGGGCGAGCGCGGACTCCAGGGCCTCGATGTCGTGGCCGTCGATGGGGCCGACGTACTTCAGTCCGAGGTCCTCGAACATGCCCTGCGGGGCGATGAAGTCCTTGAGGCCCTTCTTGGCGCCGTGGAGCGTCTCGTAGAGCGGCCTCCCGACGACCGGGGTGCGCTCCAGGATGTCCTTGCCGCGGGCCAGGAAGCGCTCGTAGCCGTCGGTGGTGCGCAGTGTGGCGAGGTGGTTGGCGAGGCCGCCGATGGTGGGGGCGTAGGAGCGCTCGTTGTCGTTGACGACGATCACGAGCGGGCGGTCCTTGGCGGCGGCGATGTTGTTCAGCGCCTCCCAGGCCATGCCGCCGGTCAGGGCGCCGTCACCGATGACGGCGACGACGTGGTCGTCCTTCTTCAGGACCTCGTTGGCCTTGGCCAGGCCGTCGGCCCAGCCGAGGACGGTGGAGGCGTGGGAGTTCTCGATGACGTCGTGCTCGGACTCGGCCTGCGAGGGGTAGCCGGAGAGGCCGCCCTTCATCTTCAGCTTCGAGAAGTCCTGACGGCCGGTCAGCAGCTTGTGCACATAGCTCTGGTGTCCGGTGTCCCACAGGACCTTGTCCCGGGGCGAGTCGAAGACCCGGTGGAGCGCGATGGTCAGCTCCACCACACCGAGGTTGGGTCCCAGGTGGCCGCCGGTCTTGGACACGGCGTCCACGAGGAAGGTCCGGATTTCTGCGGCCAGCTGCTCCAGCTGCTCCGGGCCGAGCCGGTCCAGGTCGCGCGGTCCCCTGATTCGGGAAAGCAGTGCCACCCGTGCCTCCTTGCATTGAGCTGATCGAGCATGCCGATTGCCCGAGTCTAATGTTCCGGCCGCGATCTTGGTCATCCGGCAGTGCGTTCCGTGTCACGGCTGTGGCACGGACGCAGCAGTGCCCGGCACCTGTGGGGTGCCGGGCACTGGGCGGGGGTGTCAGGCGCGGCCTGCGGTCTTCTGGGTCTTGCGGGTGATGGAGTCGATGACGACGGTGGCGAGGAGGACGCCGCCGGTGATCATGTACTGGATGGGGGTGGCGATGCCTTCGAGGGCGAGGCCGTACTGGATGGAGACGATGACCATGACGCCCAGGAGGGCGTTCCAGGTGCGTCCGCGGCCGCCGAAGAGGCTGGTGCCGCCGATGACGGCGGCGGCGATGACGTTCATGAGGAGGTCGCCGGCGCCGGCGCTCTGGTTGGCGGCGGCGATCTTGGAGGCCCAGAA
>NZ_RDBP01000012.1:3239905-3251615 GCF_008042045.1 Streptomyces sp. T39 | reverse complement strand
GGGCGGGGGTGTCAGGCGCGGCCTGCGGTCTTCTGGGTCTTGCGGGTGATGGAGTCGATGACGACGGTGGCGAGGAGGACGCCGCCGGTGATCATGTACTGGATGGGGGTGGCGATGCCTTCGAGGGCGAGGCCGTACTGGATGGAGACGATGACCATGACGCCCAGGAGGGCGTTCCAGGTGCGTCCGCGGCCGCCGAAGAGGCTGGTGCCGCCGATGACGGCGGCGGCGATGACGTTCATGAGGAGGTCGCCGGCGCCGGCGCTCTGGTTGGCGGCGGCGATCTTGGAGGCCCAGAACAGTCCGCCGACGGCGGCGAAGAAGCCGGCGAGGGCGAAGACGGAGACGCGGACGGCGGTGACGTTGATGCCGGCGCGGCGGGAGGCCTCGACGCTGCCGCCGAGGGCGAAGATCTTGCGGCCGTAGGCGGTGCGGCGCAGCACGAAGTCGGTGACCACCAGGACGGCGAGGAAGAGGACCAGGGCCAGGGGCAGGCCCTTGTACTGGTTGAACATCACCGCGGCGGCGAACGCGATCACGGCGAGGACCGCGGTGCGCAGCACGATGTCGGACAGCGGGCGGGAGGGCACGCCGGCCGCGGCGCGGCGCTTGTTGTCGAGGAAGGAGGAGAGGAAGAAGCCGGCGACGGCGAGGGCGGCCAGGCCGTAGGCGGCGGCGACGTCGGTGAAGTAGTAGGTGGTCAGCTTGCCGACCACGCCGTCGCCGTCGAGGTTGATGGTGCCGTTCTCGCCCAGCAGCTGGAGCATGAASCCGAGCCAGAACAGCAGGCCGGCCAGGGTGACGGCGAAYGCGGGGGCGCCGATGCGGGCGAAGAAGAAGCCGTGCAGGGCGCCGATCGCGGCRCCGGAGGCGAGCGCGACGAGCAGGGCGAGCCATTCGTTCATGCCGTGGGTGACCGACAGCACGGCGACGATGGCRCCGGAGACRCCGGAGACCGAGCCGACGGACAGGTCGATCTCGCCGAGCAGGAGGACGAAGATGATGCCGACGGCCATCATGCCGGTGGCGACCATGGTGACGGCGATGTTGGACAGGTTCTCCGCGGACAGGAACTGTGCGTTCAGGCTCTGGAAGATCGCCGCGATGATGATCAGGCCGATGACGACCGGGATCGAGCCCAGGTCACCGGCGTGCAGCTTGCGCTTGAACTCCGACAGGTAGCCCTTGAGGCCCTGCTCGCGCACSAGCAGGCGGGGATCGACCGCGGTGACCGCGTCGTGCGCGGCCTCCGGGTTGCCGACCGGCACGTCACCGGCGGGAGAGGTCTTGTCGAGGCTGGTCACTTCTGGACCTCCGCGTTGCGCGCCGCACGRCGGGTCACGGCATTGTCCGTGGCACCGGTGATGGCGGAGATGATCTCTTCCTGCGAGGTCGACTTCACGTCGAACACGCCGTTGTTGCGGCCCAGCCGCAGCACCGCGACCTTGTCCGCCACGGCCTTCACATCGGCCATGTTGTGGCTGATCAGGATCACCGCGTGACCCCGCTCGCGCAGCCGCTCCACCAGGTCCAGCACCTGCGCGGTCTGCTCCACACCCAGCGCCGCGGTCGGCTCGTCGAGGATGACGAGCTTCGGCTCGCCCAGCATCGACCGGGCGATCGCCACCGTCTGACGCTGACCGCCCGACAGCGACGCGATCGGGATCCGCACACTCGGGATCCGGATCGACAGCGTCTTCAGCAGCTCCAGCGCCCGGCGCTCCATCTCCACCTCGTCCAGGACGCCGCGCTTGCGCAGCTCCCGGCCCAGGTACAGGTTGCCGACGACATCGATGTTGTCGCACAGCGCGAGGTCCTGGTAGACCGTCGCGATGCCCAGGTTCTGGGCGTCGTGGGGACGGCCGATACTGACCCGCCGGCCCTCCCACTCGATCGCGCCCTCGTCGATCGGATGCACACCGGCGATCGTCTTGACCAGCGTGGACTTTCCGGCACCGTTGTCACCCACCAGGGCGACCACCTCACCGGCGTGGACCTCAAGCTCTACGTCGGTGAGCGCCTGGACGGCACCGAACCGCTTGGAGACCCCGCGCAACGCCAACACGGGCGTAGCGGACACGTGAACCATCTCCTTCGCCGCCTGACCGGCGGGGATCCCGCACCCCCCGGAACACCCCGGACGGCACGGTGGCTGAGCAGTGGAAGCGCGCGGACAGCCCCACACGCGAGTTTCCCCCCGGTACCCCGCCCCCGCAGCGGGGGCTGAAGGACGGAGACGGGATACCGGAAGGTTTCTGCGGGACGACACACGCCCCGGACGGAACCGGAACCCCTCAAGCTCTACGTCGGTGAGCGCCTGGACGGCACCGAACCGCTTGGAGACCCCGCGCAACGCCAACACGGGCGTAGCGGACACGTGAACCATCTCCTTCGCCGCCTGACCGGCGGGGATCCCGCACCCCCCGGAACACCCCGGACGGCACGGTGGCTGAGCAGTGGAAGCGCGCGGACAGCSCCACACGCGAGTTTCCCCCCGGTACCCCGCCCCCGCAGCGGGGGCTGAAGGACGGAGACGGGATACCGGAAGGTTTCTGCGGGACGACACACGCCCCGGACGGAACCGGAACCCTTCGGCCCGGTTCCCGCTGGGCTACTTGAGGCCCAGCCGGTCGCACGCCGCCTTGAACTTCGGGGTGCAGATCTCGGGGATCGTGTAGACGCCGTCCTTGACGACGGTGTCCTTGATGTTGTCCTTGGTCAGCGAGACCACGGGCACCAGGTAGGTGGGGATGCCCTTGGTGGTGGCGCTGTCGACCTTGGAGTCGGCGAGCGCGGCCAGCGAGCGTCCCTGCGCCAGCGCGACGGCCATCTTGGCGGCCGCCTCGGCCTCGGGCTCGTAGGGCTTGTAGACGCTCATGAACTGCTCACCCGCGACGATGCGCTGCACACCGGCGAGCTCGGCGTCCTGGCCGGTGACCGGCGGGAGCGGGGTGATGCCGGCCGCCTTCAGGGCTGTGATGATGCCGCCGGCCATGCCGTCGTTGGCGGAGTACACGCCGACGATCCTGTCCTTGCCGAGGGCCGAGATCGCCGCCTCCATGTTGGCGTTGGCGTTCTCCGGCTTCCACTCCTTGGTGTCGTACTCCTTGCCGACGGTGACCTTGCCGTCGAGCTCGGCGTGCGCGCCCTTCTTGAACAGCGCGGCGTTCGGGTCGGTGATCGCGCCGTTCATCATCACGATCTGCCCGCCCTTCGCCTTGTCGCCCAGGGCCTCCACCAGGGCCTTGCCCTGGACGTGGCCGACCTCCTCGTTGTCGAACGAGGTGTAGGCGTCGATCGGGCCCTCGGCCAGGCGGTCGTAGGCGACGACCGGGATGCCGGCGTCCTTGGCCTTCTTCACGCCGCCGGCGATGGCCTTGGAGTCCACCGCGTCGATGATCAGCACGTCGACCTTGTTGGTGATCATGGTGTCGACCTGCTGCGTCTGCAGGGTGGCGTCCTGCTTGGCGTTGGCGTAGACGACCTTCGCCTTGCCCTGGGTGAGGCTGTTGATCTCCGCCTCGATCAGGGGCTTGTCGAACTTCTCGTAGCGGGCCGTCTGGTTCTCCGGGAGCAGAAGGCCGATCGTGATGTCGTTGCCCTTCTTCTCCGCGGGCTCCTTGGCGCTGTCGCCGGACTCCTTGGCACTGCCGCACGCGGCGAGCGAGACGGCCATGGCCGTAGCGGCGGCCGCGACGGCGGCACGACGCAGATGTGCGTTCACGATGGGGGACCCTCCCTGACATGGCCGACTCGGCGGCCGAGGTAGGGGAAGTCAACTCGGCACACAGTGCGACGTCAAGAAGTGAATTGTTAACGAGATGGAAACGGCTGCGTTCCTTCAGTAGTGGCACGTGACTCATGGCTCGACGTGCGCAGACGGGGAGGCGAAACGCCACCAGGCGGGAGAATGCTTCAACTCTTGAAGCCAGGAAGGATCTTGAGCGCATACGGAAGGGGCGGCCGGGACCCCGAGGTCCCGGCCGCCCCTCCGGCGGCGCCGGTCAGCCCCGGCGCGGGGCGGTGCTGTTGCGCACCACCAGCGTGGTGGCCAGGTCCACGCGGGTGGCAGCCGGCCGGCGGCCGCGCCCCAGATCGAGCACCAGCCGGGCGGCCGCCTCGGCCATCTCCGTGAGCGGCTGGCGGACCGTCGTCAGCGGCGGCCCGACCCAGCGCGCGAGCGGCAGGTCGTCGAAGCCGACCACGCTCAGGTCCTCCGGGATGCGCAGCCCCAGCTCCCGGGCGGCCTCGTAGAGCCCCAGGGCCTGGAGGTCGTTGCCGGTGAACACCGCCGTCGGCCGGTCGGGCAGGCGCAGCAGCTCCATGCCCGCCGCGTACCCCGCCTCGTGGTGGAAGTCGCCCTCGCGCAGCAGCTCCGGGTCCACGGCCACGCCCGCCGCCTCCAGCGCGGAGCGGTAGCCGTCTATCCGCGCGCGGCTGCACATCATCCGGGACGGCCCGCCGATCACCCCGATGCGGGTGTGGCCGAGCTCCAGCAGGTGCCGCGTGGCGGCCACACCGCCCTGCCAGTTCGTGGTGCCCACCGACGGCAGGTCGTCGCCCGGGTCGCCGGCCGGGTCGACGACGACGAACGGGATGTTGCGGCTGGTCAGCTGGGCGCGCTGGGCCGCGTCGAGATCGGAGAGCACCAGGATCACCCCGGCGGGACGGCGTGCGAGCACGCCGTCCACCCAGGTCTGCCCCGGCATCAGCCGGCCCGCGCTCTCCGAGAGCACCAGGCTCAGCCCCTCCTCGCGGGCGACGTTCTCCACGCCCCTGATGACCTCCATCGCCCAGGAGCTCTCCAGCTCGTGGAAGACGAGATCGATCATCCGCGACTGCTGCGCCGGGCTGCGTCGCCGCCGGTAGCCGTGCTGCCGCAGCAGGGCCTCCACCCGGGTGCGGGTGGCCGGGGCGACATCCGCACGGCCGTTCAGGACTTTCGAAACTGTCGGGGCGGACACCCCGGCCGCTCGGGCGATGGCCGCGAGCGTGGCACCGCCCGCGGCAGGCCCCTCGGGCGACGGCTGCTGCTCCGGCCGGGGGTGGACGTTCGCGGGTCTCATGCCGCGATCGTAGCCTGCCGCCTCTGCCGCACAAGGTCCGGCTTTCGATCGGGAAACCTTCCGTCCTGCCTCTTGACGGGCCGGAAACCCACTCGTACGGTTCCGGCAACATTCGGCAAGCAACTCGAAAGTTTCGGAGAGGTGCGGTATGGGGTCGGACAGAGCACGCGGCAGGTCGCACGCGGTGCGGTGGACCGCGGCGATCGCCGCCACGGCCATGGCGGCCGTCCTCGTCGGCTGCGGTTCCGGCAGCGGCGGGGACTCGGCGGGAGGGGGCGGCACCCTCACCGCGTACGTCTACGGCGACGACGCCGTGAAGGTGCAGCAGGCGGCCGTCGACACGTTCAACAAGACGTCCGACGTCAAGGTCAAGCTCGTCTCCGTGCCCGGCGCCGAGTACGTCAACAAGCTGCGCACCGCCATGGGCTCGCCCAACGCGCCCGACATCTTCTTCAACTGGGGCGGCGGCTCCATCAAGCCGTACGTCGACGCCGGCCAGCTCGTCGACCTGACGTCCGCCTTCGAGAGCGACCCGGTCTTCCGGGACGGCTTCCTCTCCCCGGTCATCAGCGCGGGCAGCCTGGACGGCAAGGTCTACGGCGTCCCGATGCGCGGCATGCAGCCGGTCATGCTCTTCTACAACAAGTCCCTCTTCGCCGAGAACGGCCTCCAGCCGCCCAAGACCTGGGAGGACCTGACGAAGGCCGTCACCACCTTCAAGGCGAAGAAGATCACGCCCTTCGCGCTCGGCGGCACCGACGCCTGGACGCAGCTGATGTGGCTGGAGTACCTGCTCGACCGCATCGGCGGCGCCGAGGTCTTCCGCAAGATCCAGAACGGCGACTCGTCCGCCTGGGGCGACCCGGCCGTCCTGGAGGCCGCCACGATGGCGAAGCAGCTCGTCGACGACGGCGCGTTCGGCAAGAACTTCACCTCCGTCTCCTATTCCAACGGCGGCGCCCCCGCCCTGTTCGCGCAGGGCAAGGCGGCGATGCACCTGATGGGTTCGTGGGAGTACTCGACCCAGCTCGGCAAGGCCCCCGAGTTCGCGGCGAAGGACCTCGGCTGGACCGCCTTCCCGACCGTGACCGGCGGCAAGGGCGAGGCCGGCAACGTCGTCGGCAACCCCACCAACTACTGGTCCATCAACAAGAGGACCAAGCACAAGGACGCCGCCCTCGCGTTCCTCAAGCAGATGGCCTCGCAGGACTACACCAAGGCACTCGTCGGCAACGGTGACATCCCCACGACCGCGAACGCCAAGGAGACGCTGGCCTCCTCGCCCAACCCCGGCTTCGCCGCCTTCCAGTACGAGATGGTCCAGCTGGCCCCCAACTTCACCCTCTCCTGGGACCAGGCACTGGAGGCCGACAAGGCCACCCCGATGCTGACGGAGATCAACAAGCTCTTCGCCGGCAAGTCGTCGCCCGAGCAGTTCGTCGAAGCCCTCAAGGCCCTCAAGTAACCATGACCACCATCACCACACCGCTCGACAAGCAGCGGACCGGCGCGGCGGCGGGCCCTCGGCCCGGCCGCCGCGCGGCGGGCAGGCGCACGGCGTCCGGCCGGCCCTCCGTCGCGTGGGCCGTGCCCGGCCTCGTCTTCTTCGGCCTCTTCGCCATCGTGCCGATGGGCCTCGCCGTCTATCTGTCCTTCTGCTCCTGGGACGGCCTCACCTCGCCCACCCCCATCGGCCTCGACAACTGGACCCGTCTGTTCGGCGACCCGGAGTTCCTCCAGGCCGCCCGGCTGAGCGCCCTGCTCACCGTCATCAGCTGGCTCTTCCAGACACCCGTCGCCCTCCTGCTGGGCGTGTGGGCGGCCGGCCGCCAGCGCAACCGGGCCGTGCTCTCGGCGGTCTTCTTCCTGCCGCTGCTGCTGTCGACCACGGCGATCTCCGTGCTCTTCCACGCCCTGCTCGACCCCAACTTCGGCGTCATCAAGGAGATCGGGCCCTGGTTCGGCATCGACCCGAACATCCTCGGCACGTCCACCGGGGCGCTGCTCACCGTCGCCTTCGTCGGGGGCTGGCAGTTCATGCCGTTCCACACGCTGATCTACCAGGGCGGCATGCGGCAGATCCCCCAGGTCCTCTACCAGGCCGCGGCGATCGACGGCGCGGGACCGGTACGGCAGTTCTTCTCGATCACCCTGCCGCAGCTGAAGAACACGATCACCACCTCGTCGGTGCTCATGATCGTCGGCTCGCTGACCTACTTCGACACCGTGCTCATCATGACCAAGGGCGGCCCCGGCACCGACACCACCATCGTGCCGTACCTGATGTACCGCGTCGGCTTCCAGAGCTACGACCTCGGCTACGCCAGCGCCGTCGCCACCGCGCTCGTCGTCGTCGCGACCGGACTGTCGCTGCTGATGGTCAGGTTCAGCGGCTTCGGCACGATGCGCTCCACCAGGGAAGGGATGTGACCGCGATGTCCGCGCACTCCACCGCGGCGCGCCGTGCCGCACGGCCCGGCCGCCGCGCGCGGCGCCTCGGGAACCCGTTCGCCGGGGCGGGCGCGCTCGTCTGGCTCGTCATCGTGCTGCTGCCGCTGTACACCCTGCTCTCGTCGTCACTGACCAGGCAGGACCAGGCGCTGACCGGCAACCCGCTCGCCCCGCCCGCCGATCCCACGCTCGACAACTACGGCTTCGTCCTCGACAGCGGCTTCCTCACCCTGATGGGCAACACCGCCGTGGTCGCCGTGGCCACCGTCGCGCTGGTCCTGGTGTTCTCCGTCCCGGTCGCCTACGTCGCCGTGCGCACCCGCAGCAGCGCCTCCATGGCGGTCTTCCGGACCTTCCTGCTCGGGGTGGCGATCCCGGCGCAGGCCGTGGTCGTCCCGCTGTACCTGCTCATCGCCAAGATGGGCATGTACGACACGCTGCTCGCGGTCATCCTGCCCACCGCCGCCTTCGCGATGCCCGTCGCCGTGCTGGTCCTCACCTCGACCATGCGCGACATCTCCGAGGAGCTGTACGAGGCGATGGCGCTCGACGGCGCCCGGCCGCTGCGCATGCTGTGGCAGCTGACCGTCCCGATGAGCCGGGCGGGCATCAGCACCGTGGGGATCTTCTCCGCGCTCCAGGCGTGGAACGGCTTCCTCTTCCCCCTCATCCTCACCCAGTCGGAGGAGCAGCGTGTGCTGACCCTCGGACTCTTCAACTTCATGGGCCAGTTCGGGCTGAACGTGCCCGCGCTGCTCGCCGCCGTCGTGCTCTCCGTGGTCCCGATCTTCACGGTCTACCTCTTCGCCCGGCGCGCCCTGATCAACGGACTGATGGGAGTCGGCGGCAAATGACGGAGCCCTTCGCTCCGGCCGCCCGCCCGTCCACGTCCGCAACGACGAGAGGAACACCTGCCCCGATGGCAATCCCCCCTGCCCCGGACGCACCGCCCGCGTCCGGCGGGCCCGTGACCGGCACCGCGCCGCGCGGTGCCGCAAGCACCCCGCACCCCGCCGGCGGCGCCTGGCGCGACGTCTCGCTCGCCCCCGAGGAGCGGGTGCGCGACCTCATCGGACGGATGACGCTCGAGGAGAAGACCGCCCAGCTCTACGGCGTGTGGGTGGGCGCCGACACGGAGGGCGAAGGCGTCGCGCCCCACCAGAACGACATGGTGGACCCCGTCGACTGGGACGCCCTGATCACCCACGGCCTCGGACAGCTGACCCGCCCCTTCGGCACCGCGCCCGTGGACCCGGCGACCGGCGCCCTCGGACTGGCCAGGGCGCAGCGGCAGATCGCCGGGGCGAACCGTTTCGGCATCCCCGCGCTCGCCCACGAGGAGTGCCTCGCCGGCTTCACCGCCTGGGGGGCCACCGCCTACCCCGTCCCGCTGGCCTGGGGTGCCACGTTCGACACCGAACTCGTCACCGAGATGGCCCGCCGCATCGGCGCCGACCTGCGCTCCGTCGGCGTCCACCAGGGCCTCGCCCCCGTGCTCGACGTCGTCCGGGACCTGCGCTGGGGCCGGGTCGAGGAGACCATCGGCGAGGACCCGTACCTGGTCGCCACCATCGGCACCGCCTACGTCCGTGGCCTGGAGTCGACCGGGGTCGTCGCCACCCTCAAGCACTTCGCGGGCTACTCCGCCTCGGCCGGCGCCCGCAACCTCGCCCCCGTGCGCGCCGGCGCACGCGAACTGGCCGACGTCATCCTGCCCCCGTTCGAGATGGCCCTGCGCGACGGCGGCGCCCGCTCGGTGATGCACTCCTACGCGGAGATCGACGGCGTCCCCGCGGCCGCCGATCCCCAGTTGCTGACCGGTCTGCTCCGGGACGACTGGGGCTTCACCGGCACGGTCGTGGCCGACTACTTCGGCATCGGCTTCCTGGAGACCCTGCACAAGGTCGCCGCCGACCGTGCGGACGCCGCCCGGGTCGCGCTCACCGCGGGCGTCGACGTCGAACTGCCGACCGTCCGCTCCTACGGGGAGGCGCTCGTCGGCGCCGTACGCGACGGAACCGTGCCCGAGGCGCTCGTCGACCGGGCGCTGCGGCGGGTACTGCTCCAGAAATGCGAACTCGGCCTGCTGGACGCCGACTGGTCCCCCCTGCCCGCCGTCCTCGCCGGCCTCGACGGCCTGCCCGCACCCGACCGGGTGCGCGGCACCGTCGACCTGGACACGCCCGCCAACCGGGAGACGGCCCGGCTGCTCGCCGAACGCTCCTGCGTCCTGCTCGCCGACAACGGCGGAGTGCTCCCGCTCGACGCGCCCGCCCGGATCGCCGTGGTCGGGCCCCGTGCGGACGACCCCCTCGCGATGCTCGGCTGCTACTCCTTCCCCAGCCATGTGGGCGTCTCCCACCCCGAGGTCCCCGTCGGTGTGGACATCCCCACCGTCCTCGCCTCGCTGACCGCGGAGTTCCCGCGCGCCGTCGTGCGGTTCGCCGAGGGCTGCGACGTGGACGGTCCGGACACCTCGGGCATCGCCGACGCGGTGGCCCTCGCCCGCGACGCCGACGTCTGCGTCGCCGTGGTCGGCGACCGGGCCGGTCTGTTCGGGCGCGGCACCTCGGGGGAGGGGTGCGACGCCGCCGACCTGTCCCTGCCCGGCGTCCAGGGCGAACTGCTGGACGCCCTCCTCGCCACCGGCACGCCCGTCGTCGCGGTCCTGGTGACCGGCCGCCCCTACGCGCTGGGCCGCTGGGCCGACCGGCTGGCCGCCGTGGTGCAGGCCTTCTTCCCCGGCGAGGAGGGCGGACCCGCGCTGGCCGGCGTGCTGTCCGGGCGGGTCAACCCCTCGGGCAGGCTCCCGGTCTCCGTGCCGTACGGGCCCGGCGGCCAGCCGTGGACGTACCTCCAGCCGCCGCTGGGGCTCGCCGGCGGAGTCAGCAACCTCGACCCCACGCCCCTCTACCCGTTCGGGCACGGCCTGTCGTACACGTCCTTCGCCTGGGAGGCCGGGGCGCCGGTGCCGGGCGAGATCGCCACCGACGGCGAGACGGACATCGAGGTCGTGGTCCGCAACACCGGCACGCGCGACGGCGCCGAGATCGTCCAGCTCTACCTGCACGACCCGGTCGCCCAGACCACCCGGCCGCAGGCGCAGCTCGTGGGCTACGCCCGGGTGCCGCTGGCGGCCGGGGAGACGGCGCGGGTCGGCTTCCGCTTCCACGCGGACCTGGCGTCGTTCACCGGTGTGGGCGGCGGCAGGATCGTCGAGCCGGGCGACCTGGAGCTGCGGCTGGCCTCGTCGAGCTCGGCCGACGACGTCCGCCACACCGTCCGGCTGCGGCTGGCCGGCCCGCAGCGCCCGGCCGGCCTCGACCGCCGCATGCGGTGCCCGGCGCGGATCACACCGGTCACCGGCTGACGCCCGCCCCCGCACCCCGGACGGCGGGCACCGGCCGGCCGCCGGTGCCCGCCTCGGAGGCCGGCCCCCACGGGCGCCGGGCGCCGGCCGCCGGGCAGGGCCCCCGGGAGCATCCGCTCCCGGGGGCCCCGTCGTTCGCCGTCCCCCGCCCGGTCAGCCGAGCCGCATGCTCTCCGGTGGGCCGAGGCAACTGGGCCGCAGGCCGCCGGTGTCCACGACCAGTTTCTGCACCACCACCATCGGATCGACCATCCGGAACCGGAGCACATGGCGGCCCGGCCGGGCGATGCGGTGGGTGGTCGACGTCAGATTGACGTTGTCCGACGTGGTCCGCGCCCACTGCCGGTTCATCGTGCCGTCGTCCGACCCGGTCACGGCGGTGATGTTCACCGTCCGGGGGCGGTCGTCGTCGAACGAGACGGCGTACGTCAGCCCGCCGGTCGCCAGCACGTCGTTCCGCGGCGACAGATACGCCCAGACGGTGACCCCGCCCGTGGTGAACAGCGTCGTCGTGTACGCCAGATGCGGGCTCCGCCCGCCGGGCGACTGCCTGGCGGCGGTCACCGGGAACGGTTCCACACCGCCCGCGGTGCGCCCGATGCCGGGGATGCGCCCTCGGCCACCAGGGGCATCGTGCCGGGCTCGGGGGAGAAGGCGATGTACGCTCCCGGGTCCGTGGCCCGCAGCGGGCCGCTGGTGGTCGCCGCAGCGCTCGCCGGCTCGGCGTGCGCGGGCGACGCACCGGCGAGCGCGGACAACAGCGGGGAGGAGAGGGCGGTGACGCCGAGCCCGAGCCCGAGCACGGACCTCCGGCCGGCACCCC
>NZ_RDBP01000012.1:3222615-3239805 GCF_008042045.1 Streptomyces sp. T39 | reverse complement strand
ACCTCAAGCTCTACGTCGGTGAGCGCCTGGACGGCACCGAACCGCTTGGAGACCCCGCGCAACGCCAACACGGGCGTAGCGGACACGTGAACCATCTCCTTCGCCGCCTGACCGGCGGGGATCCCGCACCCCCCGGAACACCCCGGACGGCACGGTGGCTGAGCAGTGGAAGCGCGCGGACAGCCCCACACGCGAGTTTCCCCCCGGTACCCCGCCCCCGCAGCGGGGGCTGAAGGACGGAGACGGGATACCGGAAGGTTTCTGCGGGACGACACACGCCCCGGACGGAACCGGAACCCGGGCGCCGTCGGCCTCGTCGGCCCCGGCGCGGGCTCCGGTGAGCGGCCCTGGGACACGGTGGGAGCCGTGCACCGAGGCGGGGCCCCGGGTCACTCGTCCGCGGCTCGGCGGGCTGGTGAGCCCTGACCCGAACGGGAGACCCCGGGGCCCGTTCGGGCTACTTCAGGCCCAGCTGGTCGCACGCCGCCTTGAACTTCGGGGTGCAGATCTCCTGGACCGTGTAGACGCCGTCCTTGACGACGGTGTCCTGGATGTTGTCCTTGGTCAGCGAGACGACCGGGACGAGGACCGACGGGACGCCCTTGGTGGTGGGGCTGTCGACCTTGGACGTGGCGATCGAGTCGAGCGACTCGCCCTTGGCGAGGGCGACGGCCATCTCGGCCGCGGCGGCGGCCTCCGGCGCGTACGGCTTGTAGACGCTCATGAACTGCTCACCCGCGACGATGCGCTGCACACCGGCGAGCTCGGCGTCCTGGCCGGTGACCGGCGGGAGCGGGGTGATGCCGGCCGCCTTCAGGGCGGTGATGATGCCGCCGGCCATGCCGTCGTTGGCGGAGTACACGCCGACGATCTTGTCCTTGCCGAGGGCCGAGATCGCCGCCTCCATGTTGGCGTTGGCGTTCTCCGGCTTCCACTCCTTGGTGTCGTACTCCTTGCCGACGGTGACCTTGCCGTCGAGCTCGGCGTGCGCGCCCTTCTTGAACAGCGCGGCGTTCGGGTCGGTGATCGCGCCGTTCATCATCACGATCTGCCCGCCCTTCGCCTTGTCGCCCAGGGCCTCCACCAGGGCCTTGCCCTGGACGTGGCCGACCTCCTCGTTGTCGAACGAGGTGTAGGCGTCGATCGGACCCTCGGCCAGACGGTCGAAGGCGACGACCGGGATGCCGGCGTCCTTGGCCTTCTTCACGCCGCCGGCGATGGCCTTGGAGTCCACCGCGTCCACGATCAGGGCGTCGACCTTGTTCGTGATCATGGTGTCGACCTGCTGCGTCTGCAGGGTGGCGTCCTGCTTGGCGTTGGCGTAGACGACCTTCGCCTTGTTGTCCGTCAGCTCGGCGATCTTCTTCTCGATCAGCGGCTTGTCGAACTTCTCGTAGCGGGCCGTCTGGTTCTCCGGGAGCAGAAGGCCGATCGTGATGTCGTCGCCCTTCTTCTCCGCGGACTCCTTGGTGCTGTCGCCGGACTCCTTGGCACTGCCGCACGCGGCGAGCGAGACGGCCATGGCGGTGGCGGCAGCGGCAACGGCGGCACGACGCAGATGTGCGTTCACGGTGTAAACCTCCCTGACGAGGCCGCGTCGTTGCGGCCGAGGTGGCTGGAAGTCAACTCCGCCCCGGGGCCGTCGTCAAGGAGTAAATCCTTAACGAGATGACAACGGTGCCATCCGTTATCTAAGTGAAGGCGAGCGCGCCGGCGGGCACGGCGCCGTCGGCGCCCTGCAAAAGTGTCGAATCGCCCATCTCGCTGAGCACCAGGGCCAGGGCGCCGAGGACCTCGGCGCGACCGCCGAGCGCCCCGGGCGCCACCGAGAGCTGCCGCGCCGCGCTGGGGATGGCGTAGCGCGAGACGGACTCCCGGATCGGACCCAGTACCAGCTCCCCAGCCTCCGCCAGATCCCCGCCGAGCACCACTCGGCTGGGGTTGAGCAGATTGCACAGGTTGGCCACCCCGCTGCCGATGTGGCGGCCGACGTCGGCCACCACCCGGCGGCAGCCCGGGTCGCCCTCCCTGGCCAGCTGCACCACCCGCTCCATGGTCAGATCGGCGCCGTGGCTCGGCTGGAGCAGCGGCAGGACGTACCGGGCGGCGGCGAACGTCTCCAGGCAGCCGCGGTTGCCGCAGCGGCACACCGGCCCGGACTCGTCCAGCGTGATGTGCCCGATCTCGCCCGCGGTGCCGCCCGGGCCGCGGTAGATCTGGCCCTCTATGACCAGCCCGGCGCCCACACCGCTGGCGACCTTGATGTACGCGAGGTCCTTCACCCCGCGCCCGGCGCCCCACACCAGCTCGCCCAGGGCGCCCAGGTTGGCGTCGTTGTCGACGTACACGGGGACGCCGAGGCGTGCGGAGAGCTCCTCGCTCGGGTTGATCCCCGTCCAGCCCGGCAGGATCGCGGTGGACCCCAGGGTGCCCGATTCGACGTCGATGGGGCCGGGCACGCCCAGCCCCACGCCGACCACCTTGTCCGGGCTGATGCCGGTGGCCTCGATCAGCCGCTTGACGAGCACCTCGGCCCGTCCGAAGCCCTCCGCGGACGAGGCGTCCACGTCCAGCGGCTCCGACTCCTCCGCGAGCACCTGGTGGGCGAGGTTGCCCACGGCGACCCGCAGATGGGTGTGGCCGAAGTCGACGCCGATCACGATGCCGGCGTCGCCGCTGAGCGACACGCTGCGGGCCCGGCGGCCGCCCGCGGACGTGGGCGTGACCTCGACCGTGCCGCCGTCCTTCAGCTCACGCACGATGTTGGAGACCGTGGCCGCGGAGAGCCCGGTGGTCCGGGCGATCTCCGCCTGCGTGAGCGAGCCGGCCATGCGCACGGCGCGCACGACCCGCTCGAGGTTGGCCCGGTGCAGAGATGTCTGCGATCCCGGAGTCTCCATCGACTCATCCACTCCTGCCCCCGGTGGACGGCACGACGACCGTCCCCGGCCGGGGCCACCACAAGGGAACCCCGACGTCTCTCCAACTTGTGAACTCTGAGTTCAACTCTCGGGGGGTTATTCCGTCAAGACCTTGAGCGGGGGCAACCTCCTATGAGCGCCGCGGAGCACCGGGACCGGACGCACCCGGGCCCCGCCGTGCTGCTGCGCGGCGGGGCCCGGTACGGACGGTTACGGACGGGTTACTTCAGGGTGCCCGCCGTCAGGCCCGACTGGACCTGCCGCTGGAACGAGAGGTAGACGACTATCACCGGGAGCATGGCGATCGTCATCCCGGCGAAGATCACCGGCAGGTCGCCCTCGTAGCCCTGCTGCTGGTTGAGGAGCACCAGACCCTGGGTGAGCACCGAGCGGTCCTTGTCGAAGCCGCTCTGCTGCTGCATCAGGGTCATCGGCAGGATGTACTGGTTCCACTGGCCGAGGATGTTGAAGATGCCGACGCTGAGCAGGCCCGGCTTCGCCATCGGGACCATGACCTGGAAGAAGATCCGGGTGTGCGAGGCGCCGTCGATGACCGCGGCCTCGTGGATCGCGGTCGGCAGCGTCCGGAAGAACGCGTGCATGAAGAAGACCGTGAACGGCAGCGAGTAGGCGACGTACACGAGGATCAGGCCCTGGTACGTGTTGAGCATGCCGAGCATGTCGATGAGGAAGTACAGCGGCACCAGGCCGAGGTACACCGGGAACATCGCGCCGGCCACGAAGAAGTAGTAGAAGAACCGGTTGCCCGGGAACTCGTAGCGCGCCAGGACGTACGCCGCCATCGCGCCGAGCAGCATGGTCAGCGGGATCGAGAAGGCCAGCACGATCAGGGTGTTGGCGAAGTAGTCGCCGATGCCCTTGTCCCAGGCGCGCCCGAAGGCGTCGAAGTTCCAGTTCGACGGCCACGACCAGGCGCTGGAACCGATCTCGGTGTCCGTCTTGAAGGAACCGAGCAGCAGCCAGATCAGCGGCAGCACGATCATCACGGACCACAGGATGAGGAAGCCGTGCGAGAAGACGTTGAGGACCTTGCCCTCGCTGTCGCCGCTCGCGCCGGTTCCCTGCGGCCGGGCGCCGTTCTTCGCGTCGCGCGGGCCGGGGACGGCGTCCTTGGCGACGCCGTCGATCGTCCGGGTGTTCGACATGGCGTGGTTCCCCGCTCAGTATTCGATGCGCTCGCGGCGGCTGATCCGCAGCGTGACGAGGGACAGGATCAGCGTGAGACCGAGGATCACGACGCCCATGGCGCAGGCGTAGCCGCTCTTCCCGAAGGAGAGGAAGTTACGCATCAGATAGGTCGCCATGACCTCGCTGTTGTGGTCCGGTCCGCCGCCGTAGCTGTTGCCCGGGGTCATGACCGAGATCAGCGCGAAGCAGTCCATCGCCAGGATCGCGAGATAGACCCACGCCGTCTGGACGGTGTCCCACAGCAGCGGCAGCGTGACCCGGAAGAAGGACTGGGTGCGGCTGGCGCCGTCGAGCAGGGCGGCCTCGTAGATCTCCTTGGGCACCGACTGCATGGCGGCCGAGAAGAGCACCAGGTAGAAGCCGACGCCCCACCACAGGAGCACGAAGGCCACGCACCACAGCACGAGATCGGGCTCGTTGAGCCATTCGATCGGGTGCGCGGGGTCGGAGAGGCCGAGTTTAACGAAGACGCCGTTGATCAGTCCGGCGACGTCTCCGCGGTAGATCGCCCGCCAGAGGACGGCGAGGATCGCGATCGACAGGACGTGCGGGACGAAGAACAGGATCTTGTAGAAGCCCGATCCCGCGACGCCGCGGATTCCGCCGGCGCCGCCCCGCCCGCCCACGTTCACCATGTAGGCGAAGAAGAGGGCGAGCAGGATGGTCGCGACGGGGAGGAAGAACAGGAGCAGGATGTTGTGCCACAGAGCCTTCAGGAACACCGAGTCCGAGAAGAGCGCGGTGTAGTTGTCGAGGCCGACGAAACTCATCTCCTGCGACTGGCCCTGCCAGTTCGTGAAGGAGTATCCGAAGGTCTGCATGTACGGCCAGATCATGAAGACCGCGTACAGCACGACCGGTACGATCAGAAAACCGGTGACGAACCGGTACTTTCCCTGTTGCATGGCACCCTGCCCCTGGATTCCCGGCCTCGGCTACTGACGCTTGTTGTTCTTGCTCGCCGGGTCCGTGGCCGCCTTGTCGACCGCCGCCTGCGCCCGCTTGAGCCATTCGGCCGGCGTGATGCGCTTGGCCATCAGCTCAGCGGACGCGGTGCGGATGGACTCGTCCATCTCGCTGTACCAGTTGATGTAGAAGTAGTCGAAGCGCTGCTCGACCGGGCACGCGTCGACGGCCTCGACCGCGGACTTGGTGCCGGGGCGGAGCTGGACGCTCTTGTCGACGCCGTCCTGCACGATGGTCAGGGAGTTGGCCTGCTGCGCGAAGCTGGTCGACCACTCCTTCGAACACATCAGGCGCAGGAACTCCAGGCCGCCGGCCTTGTTCTTGGCCTTCTCCGGAACGATGAACGGCTCGCCCGCGCCGGCCCGGATCGCCTCGAACGGCAGCTTGCTGCCGGGCAGCAGGGGCATCGGCAGGAACTTCATGTCGAAGTCCTCCGGGGTCTGCTTGAGCTGCTCGTTCTCCAGCCAGGAACCTGAGGGGATGAAGACCGCCTTGCCCTCGTTCCAGGCGGTCTGGGACTCGATGTGGTCGAGGGAGTTGGTGCCCGGCATGAGCAGGCCCTTGTCCACGATCTCGTAGATCGCCTCGATGGACTGCTTGGCGGCGTCGCTGCCGACGAACGCGTTCTTCTCGAGGTTGTCGATCGCCTTCATGGCCTCCAGACCGCCGGTCTTGGCGATCAGGTCCATGATCATGACGTTGATGTAGTACGGGTGCTTGCCCTGGTGGGCGAGACCGCCGATGCCCTTCTTCTTGGCGTCCTGCATGATCTGCAGGAAGGCGTCCCAGGTCTTCGGCACCTCCCACCCGTTGTCCTTGAACATCTTGCCCGAGTACCAGACTCCCCAGACCGTGTAGACGTAGTTGAGGGAGTGCATCTTGCCGCCGATGAAGCCCTTGTCGGCGGTGCCCGGGACGAGGATGTCCTTGACCTTCTTGCTCGGGTCGTCCGGCGCGGGCGCCTCGAGCAGTTCGGTGAGGTCGGCCAGCTGGCCGTTCTTGTGCAGCACGTCCAGCTTGATCTGCTGGGCGCCGGAGTTGTCGACGACGTCCGGCGGGTTGCCCGCGTTGAAGCGGGGCTGGAGCTTGCCGGTGATCTCCTGGGTGCCGAGGTGGCTGATCTCCGGGCCGTACTTGGCCTTGTAGAGCTTCTCCCACTCGATGGCGTACTGGTCGCCGAAGCCGCCCTTGAAGATGACGACGTCGAGCGTGCCGCCCTTGGTGACGCCGAACGGGTTGTCCTTCGTCACCTCACCCTTCTGCTTCTCCTGGTCGTCGCCGCCGCCGCTGCTCGCGCAGGCGGACAGGAAGCTCATGGTGGGCACGGCGATCAGACCGAGTGCGGCGGACCGCTTGATCAGATTCCGACGGCTGAGGCCCTCACCGTGCGTATTCGAGGTGGAGGTGGATCCCATGCTCAAGTCCTCGCCTTCTCCAGGACTCAGGCGGTGTACCGGTCGCCCGTAGGCTCGCCTAGGCGAAGGGCCCCGCCACCGCGTTCAGTTGCTGCGCCTTCCCGAAGGGAAACACAGTGAAGCTCGGGTCGTGCACGGCCGGCAGGGGAACGGGCGAATTCACGGCCGGCGTCCGCGTGACCGTGACCTCCACCGCCCCCCTGCCCGCGAAAACATCTCTGCGGACGCCGACAGGTATAGTCCACTTCCCGCCAACTGAGCAAGATCGAATGCAAGGTTGCACGGCAGTCTTTCCCGAGTTGAGACCTCGCGGATACATGAGCCCCGTCTGCACCCTTACGAGCACTGCATTCTTCACGGAATGACTGATTCCGTCCCGGCGACACCCCCAACACCCTTGACACCATCCGCCACTTGCCTCCCTACTGGATCCTGCACCTCGCGAATGACAACGTTGTCCACCGCGCCTCCAGGAGGATCGACCCGGGATGCAGCCCAGACCCCGAGCCCGGCAACGACACGTCCACGCGGTCACCCTGGCGGTGAGCGCATCACTCCTCGTGTTGACGGCCCCCTCCGCGGCCGTCGCACTGCCCGGTACGCCGGGGCAATCGCCTTCGACGGACCGGACATTCACTTCATCCTTCGAAACGGACGAAGCACAACCGGACTGGCGTAATACCGTAGAAGTCGGCAACGACGGAAAGAAGCGGTCATCCGGCGTCGACGGCGGCTTCTCCAGCGGAATTCCGGGCAATGTCACCGACCAGGTCACCGAGTTGCGGGCCAGCGACGAGAACGCCGGCGGGGGCGAGACCAAGGAGAACCTCGTCGACCTGCTGCCCGGCAGCAAGTGGCTGGGCTTCGAGCCCACGGCCTGGGTGGAGTTCGACACCGCCGCGCCCGTCAAGGTGGCCACCTACGCGCTGACCTCCGCCAACGACCACGCCGAGCGCGACCCCCGCGACTGGACCCTCAAGGGCTCGGTGAACGGCACCGACTGGACGGTCCTCGACACCCGCTCCGGGGAGACCTTCGCCAAGCGGTTCGAGACGAAGACCTATGGGATAGGCACCCCGTCCGAGGTCACCGCCTACGCCCACTACCGGCTGGAGATCACGAAGAACAACGGCGCGTCGGACGCCACCCAGCTGGCCGACGTCCAGTTCTCCGACGGCGACACCAGCACGCCCGTCCCGGACGACATGCGCACCCAGGCCGACCGGGGGCCCAGCGGCTCCCCCACCGCCAAGGCGGGCGCCGGCTTCACGGGCAAGCGGGCGCTGCGGTACGCGGGCAGCCACAAGGCCGACGGCCGCGCGTACTCGTACAACAAGGTCTTCGACGTCGACGTGGCCGTGCGGCGCGACACCGAGCTGTCGTACAAGGTCTTCCCCGCCATGGCGGAGACGGACCTGAACTACCCCGCCACCAACGTCGCGGTCGACCTCGCCTTCACCGACGGCACGTACCTCAGCGAACTCGGCGCCGTCGACTCGCACGGCGGGGCGATGACCCCGCAGGGCCAGGGCGCCGCCAAGCGGCTCTACGTCAACCAGTGGAACGCGGTCGCCTCCCGCATCGGCACCGTCGCCGCGGGCCGGACGATCGACCGGATCCTGGTGGCCTACGACTCCTCCGAGGGGCCGGCCGCGTTCCAGGGATGGGTCGACGACATCGCCGTCGGCCCCGAGCCGCCCGAGAAGCGTGAGGCCCATCTGGCGGACTACGCGGTGACCACCCGCGGAACCAACTCCAGCGGCTCCTTCTCGCGCGGCAACACCTTCCCCGCGACGGCCGTCCCCCACGGCTTCAACTTCTGGACGCCGGTGACCAACGCCGGTTCCAAGAGCTGGCTCTACGAGTACTCCCGCGCGAACAACGCGGACAACCTGCCCACGATCCAGGCGTTCAGCACGAGCCACGAGCCGAGCCCCTGGATGGGCGACCGGCAGACCTTCCAGGTGATGCCCTCGGCGGCGTCCGGCACCCCGGACATCGCCAGGACCGCCCGTGCGCTGCCCTTCCGGCACGACAACGAGACGGCGCGCCCGCACTACTACGGCGTCACCTTCGAGAACGGCCTCAAGGCCGAGATGACGCCGACCGACCACGCGGCGATGATGCGGTTCACCTTCCCCGGTGACGACGCGAGCGTGCTCTTCGACAACGTCACCGACGAGGCGGGCCTCACCCTCGACCCCGCGACCCGCTCCTTCACCGGCTGGTCCGACGTGAAGAGCGGCCTGTCCACCGGCGCCACCCGCCTGTTCGTGTACGGCGTCTTCGACAGTCCGGTCACCGACTCCGGCGCCGAGGGCGTGCGCGGCAGGCTCCGCTTCGACGCGGGCAAGGACCGCACGGTGACGCTGCGGATGGCGACCTCGCTCATCGGGATCGACCAGGCCAGGAAGAACCTGGCCGACGAGATCCCGGCGGGCACCCGCTTCGAGAAGGTGCGCGACCGCGCACGCGAGGCATGGGACCGGCTGCTGGGCAAGGTCGAGGTCGAGGGAGCCACCCGCGACCAGCTGACCACCCTCTACTCCAGCCTCTACCGGCTCTACCTCTATCCGAACTCGGGCTTCGAGAACACCGGCAGCCGCTCGCACCCGAAGTACCAGTACGCGAGCCCCTTCTCCCCCATGCCGGGCCCCGACACCCCGACGCGGACCGGCGCGAAGATCGTCGACGGCAAGGTGTACGTCAACAACGGCTTCTGGGACACCTACCGGACGACCTGGCCCGCGTACTCCTTCCTGACGCCGACCAAGGCCGGCGAGCTCGTGGACGGATTCGTCCAGCAGTACAAGGACGGCGGCTGGATCTCCCGCTGGTCGTCCCCCGGCTACGCCGACCTGATGACCGGCACCAGCTCGGACGTCGCGTTCGCGGACGCCTTCGTCAAGGGCGTCGACTTCGACGCCGAGGCGGCCTACGAGGCGGCCCTGAAGAACGCCACCGTCGTGCCGCCGTCCTCCGGCGTCGGACGCAAGGGCATGGAGACCTCGCCCTTCCTCGGCTACGCCTCCACCGCGACGCACGAGGGCCTGTCCTGGTCGCTGGAGGGGTACCTCAACGACTACGGGCTCGCGAAGATGGCCGGGGCGCTCCACGAGAAGACCGGCAAGGCCCGCTACCGGGAGGAGTCGGCGTACTTCCTCAACCGGGCGAAGAACTACGTCACCCTCTTCGACAAGCGGGCCGGCTTCTTCCAGGGCCGGAACCTCAAGGGCGACTGGCGGGTGCCGTCCGCCCAGTACGACCCGCGGGTCTGGGGCTACGACTACACGGAGACCAACGGCTGGGGCTACGCCTTCACCGCCCCGCAGGACAGCCGCGGGCTGGCCAACCTCTACGGCGGCCGCGCCGGGCTCGGCGAGAAGCTGGACACCTACTTCGCCACGCCCGAGACGGCGTCCCCCGAGTTCACCGGCTCCTACGGGTCGGTCATCCACGAGATGACCGAGGCGCGTGACGTCCGGATGGGCATGTACGGGCATTCCAACCAGGTCGCCCACCACGCCACGTACATGTACAACGCGGCGTCGCAGCCGTGGAAGACGCAGGAGAAGGTCCGCGAGGTCCTCTCCCGCCTCTACACCGGCAGCGAGATCGGCCAGGGCTACCACGGCGACGAGGACAACGGCGAGCAGTCCGCCTGGTACCTCTTCTCCGCCCTGGGCTTCTACCCGCTGGTGATGGGCAGCGGCGAGTACGCCATCGGCTCGCCCCTGTTCACCAAGGCGACGGTCCACCTGGAGGGCGGCCGCAAGCTGGTCGTCAAGGCGCCCCGCAACAGCGCGAAGAACGTCTACGTCCAGGGCCTCGAGGTCAACGGGCGGACGTGGAAGTCCACCGCGCTGCCGCACTCCGTGGTGGCGAAGGGCGGCACCCTGGAGTTCGCGATGGGGCCGAAGCCGTCCGCGTGGGGCACCGGCAAGGACGCCGCTCCCGTCTCCATCACCCGCGACGACGCGGTGCCCACCCCGCACCGGGACCTCACCACGGCGGGCGGGCCGCTGTCGGACGACACCTCGGCGACCTCGGCGGAGTTCACCTCCCTCGACCTGCCCGTGGCGGCGGACGCCGAGGCCGTGCAGTACACCCTGACCTCGGCCGCCAAGGACAAGGCGCCCACGGGATGGGTACTGGAGGGCTCGGCCGACGGCCGGACCTGGACGGAACTCGACCGGCGCTCGGGCGAGTCCTTCGCCTGGGACAGGCAGACCCGCGCCTTCTCGGTGAAGCAGCCGGGAGCCTTCGCCCACTACCGTCTCGTCCCGGACGGCGCCGGCACCCTCGCGGAGGTGGAACTGCTGGGGTGACGACGTCCCCACCACGATCCGGGCGGGCCGCGCTCCTTCGGGGCGCGGCCCGTCGGCGTGGGGGCGCCCCGGCGGGTGCCGGGGGTGTCGTCATGGACCATGCCGTGCACGACCCACGGCGGTACGAACGGCGTCGCCCCGCACCGAACGGCCACCGATAGGGACGAAAAGCGCATTCCTTGCACATCTCCCTTACGGAATGCGCGTCGCGAACCGCCCACATCGGGCCCGCGGTTGTAGCGATTCCGGGACATAAAAATGCCCCTGGCCTGTGAAGGCCGTATGAAAGGATCCAGGGGAAACGGTGGCCCGCCGCGCCGAGCGGGGCGGGTCGCTCTCATCGAGACACCTTCATGGAGACCTACGTGGCCGAACTCTCTGGCCTCAAGCGCGGCCGGACACGTGCCCGCCTCGTCGCCGCTGCGACCGCTGCGGCTCTGCTCATCACCGGCGCGGCCGCCGGCTCGGCGATCGCCGCCGACTCGTCGCCGTCCGCGACGGCCGTGACCAAGGCGCCCGCCAAGAAGTCCCTCGGCATCCAGGCCGAGACCCAGGACTCCCCGGTCAACGCGCTGTACGGCGTGAACAGCTCCGGCGTCCTGTACGGCTACCCGCCGAACGGCACGGGCGGCATCGACACCAAGATGTACAGCGGTGAAGGCTGGGGCGCCACCCAGCAGATGACCCAGGTGGACCACGACGCCGACGGTTCGTCCGACGCCATCTGGTTCGTCGAGGGCGGCCGTCTGTACCACCTGTTCTACGGCGAGGACGCCACCGACAAGGGCGGCGGCTGGGGGGCCTACAACAAGGTCTTCTCCGCGGGCAACCTCGCCGGCGCCGGCGCGGACGACCTGCTCGCCCGTGACACCAAGGGCAACCTGTACCTGTACCTCGGGTACGGCAACGGCTCGCTGACCGGCCGCACGCTGGTCGGCCCCGGCTGGCAGACGTACAACCAGATCACCGGCAAGGGCGACCTCACCGGTGACGGCAAGAACGACATCGTCGCCCGCGACGGTTCCGGTGTGCTGTGGCTCTACAAGGGCACCGGCGACCGCGCCAAGCCCTTCACCGGCCGTACGCAGATCGGTGGCGGCTGGAACGCGTTCAACTACCTGATCTCGGTCGGCGACATCGACCTGGACGGCACCACCGACCTGGTCGCCCGCTCCACGGGCGGCGCCCTGTACCTGTACAAGGGCACCGGCATGGCGGCCTCGCCGTTCAAGCCGAAGGCACTGATCGGCTCCAGCGGCTGGAACACCTACCGCCTGATGTTCTGATCCGGCAGCCGTCCCCGGACGGCCTCCGGCACAGGGCCGCGCTCCTCGGAGCGCGGCCCTTACGTGTGTTCCCGCGATGCCCGGCGCGGTCCTCAGGCGGTCGCCGGGCCGGACGGGCAGGTGCCCGGCCCGGCGGGGGTCAGCCCAGGCGGCAGGTCAGGGCCGACGCCGTGTCGGGCGCCGATCCCGTGGCGACATAGCCGAAGCTCGCCGACTGCCCCGGGGCGAGGCTGCCGTTGTGGCCCACGTTGTGGACCATCACCGCCTGCCCCTGGGCGGTCATGGAGCCGTTCCAGAGACTGTCGATCCGGTGCCCGGCGGGCAGGTTCCAGTCGACCATCCAGCCGAGCATCGGCACCGTGCCCGTGTTGGTGACCGTCACCTGGGACTGGTAACCGTTGCCCCAGCTGCCGGCGGTGGTCCGGGTGGCGCTGCACTGGCCGCCCGGCACGGGCTCGCCCGGGTCGCCCCCGCCCGGGTCCTTGACGCCGGTCACCTCTCCGTTGCCGCCGTCGAAGACGACGTCGGAGCAGGAGTAGAAGGTCTCCTGGCTGTCCGAACGCTGCCACACCATGTAGATGATGTGGCGGCCCGACTTGTTCGCCGGCAGGGCGCCGGTCCACGAGTAGTTCGCCTCGACCGTGCCCGGCGTGCCGTTGAGCGGCGGGTGGTCGACGGTCAGGAAGGGGGCGTCCTCGACGTCGTCCCAGGTGAGCGGGGCGGCCGGGTCGAAGCCGTCCTTGGTGACGAAGACCTTGAACCAACCGGGATGCGCGGCCCAGGCGTTGTAGGAGAAGTCGATGGTCGCGCCGGACGTGAGGTGGGTGAGCGGCCAGTCGTCGCGGGCCGCGTCGAAGCCGGTGAAGTTGGTGTTGCCGCCGCTGCACAGCTCGCCGTCCGGCACGAACCCGCGGGTGCGGCCCGCACCGTCGGAGCGCAGCACGGAGAACCAGTTGTAGAACGGCGTGGTGCCGCTCTGCTGGGCCGCCGCCTTGCAGGCCGGGTTGACCGGCTTGATCTCACCGGTGTCGGTCAGCCCGTCCTGCCAGCACAGGAACGTGCGGCTCGCGGGCTTCATGGGCGTGCCGTGCGCCTCGGCGTCGCCGCCTGCGGAGACGACGAGACCGAGTGCGGGGAGGGTGGTGAGCAGTGCGAGGACGGTCAGCAGGAGGGCGCGTGGTCGGCTCAGCGCCATTGGTCGCCGGATCATCCGGTCGTCCCTTCGGAAGGTGGGGGGCGAGAGGGGAGGACGTGCTCCACGACGCGTGGGAGCGCTCCCACGCTTCATCGGGTGAAGCTAGCGCGGACCCGGCAGGCTGTAAACGGCTTGCGCACGGGCGGAGATGAGGCCGCACGGCGGCGCGGGAACGGCGCAGGGCCGCCACACGCCGCGCTGTGCGGGTGTGGCGGCCCTGCGTCCGGCGGACGGACGGCGAAGCGCCGTACCGCCCCGGCCGGAGGGGACTCAGCCGCGGATCAGGTTCCGCAGCACGTACTGCATGATGCCGCCGTTGCGGTAGTAGTCCGCCTCACCGGGGGTGTCGATGCGGACGACCGCGTCGAACTCCACACCGGAGTCGGTGGTGACCTTGACCGTGCGCGGCGTGGTGCCGTCGTTGAGCTCGGTGACGCCGGAGATCGAGAAGGTCTCCTCACCGGTCAGGCCGAGGGACTCGGCCGATGCGCCCTCCGGGAACTGGAGCGGCAGGACGCCCATGCCGATGAGGTTCGAGCGGTGGATGCGCTCGTACGACTCGGCGACGACGGCCTTGACGCCGAGGAGCGCGGTGCCCTTGGCGGCCCAGTCACGGGACGAGCCGGAGCCGTACTCCTTGCCCGCCAGGATGACCAGCGGGATGCCGGCGGCCTGGTAGTTCTGCGAGGCGTCGTAGATGAACGACACCGGGCCGTCGGCCTGCGTGAAGTCGCGGGTGAAGCCGCCCTCGGTGCCCGGCGCGATCTGGTTGCGCAGGCGGATGTTGGCGAACGTGCCCCGGATCATGACCTCGTGGTTGCCACGGCGGGAGCCGTAGGAGTTGAAGTCACGGCGCTCGACGCCGTGCTCCGTGAGGTACGTGCCGGCCGGGGTGTCGGCCTTGATCGCACCGGCCGGGGAGATGTGGTCGGTGGTGACCGAGTCGCCCAGCTTGGCGAGCACACGGGCGCCGGAGATGTCGGCGACCGGCGTCGTCTCCATCGTCATGCCCTCGAAGTACGGGGGCTTGCGGACGTAGGTGGACTCGGTGTCCCACTCGAAGGTGTTGCCGGTGGGGATCGACAGGGCCTGCCACTGGGCGTCGCCCGCGAAGACGTCCTGGTAGGACTTGTTGAACATGTCCTCACCGATGGCGTTGGCCACCACGTCGTTGACCTCGGCCTCGGTCGGCCAGATGTCCGCGAGGTAGACGGGCTTGCCGTCGGTGTCGATGCCGAGCGCGTCCTTGGTGATGTCCACCTTCATCGAACCGGCGAGGGCGTACGCGACGACCAGCGGCGGGGAGGCGAGGTAGTTCATCTTGACGTCGGGGTTGATACGGCCCTCGAAGTTCCGGTTGCCGGAGAGGACCGAGGTGACCGCGAGGTCGTGGTCGTTGACGGCCTTGGAGACCTCCTCCGGCAGCGGGCCGGAGTTGCCGATGCAGGTGGTGCAGCCGTAACCGACCAGGTTGAAGCCGACCTTGTCGAGGTACGGGGTGAGCCCGGCCTTGTCGAAGTAGTCGGTGACAACCTTGGAGCCCGGGGCGAGGGTGGTCTTGACCCACGGCTTGCGGGTCAGGCCCTTCTCGACCGCCTTCTTGGCCACGAGCGCCGCGGCGACCATGACGTACGGGTTCGAGGTGTTGGTGCAGGAGGTGATCGCGGCGACGGTGACGGCGCCGTGGTCGATCTCGTAGGTGGACCCGTCGGGGGCGGTGACGGTGACCGGCTTCGACGGGGCGCCGTTCGGGGTGTTGGCCGGGGCGTCGGAGGCCGGGAAGGACTCCTTGCCCGCCTCGTCGACGTCGTCCACGTAGTTGCGCACGTCCTGCGCGAACTGCTGGGCGGCGTTGGCGAGGACGATGCGGTCCTGCGGGCGCTTGGGGCCGGCGATGGAGGGGACGACCGTGGAGAGGTCGAGCTCCAGCTTCTCGGAGAAGTCCGGCTCGGCGGCCGGGTCGAGCCAGAGGCCCTGCTCCTTGGCGTACGCCTCGACCAGCGCGACCTGCTGCGCGGAACGGCCGGTCAGCTTCAGGTAGTTCAGGGTCTCGCCGTCGATCGGGAAGATCGCGGCGGTGGAGCCGAACTCCGGCGACATGTTGCCGATGGTGGCGCGGTTGGCGAGGCTCGTGGCGGCGACGCCCTCACCGTAGAACTCGACGAACTTGCCGACGACACCGTGCTTGCGCAGCATCTCGGTGATCGTGAGGACGAGGTCGGTGGCGGTGGTACCGGCGGGCAGCTCACCGGTCAGCTTGAAGCCGACGACGCGCGGGATGAGCATGGAGACCGGCTGGCCGAGCATGGCGGCCTCGGCCTCGATGCCGCCGACGCCCCAGCCGAGCACACCGAGGCCGTTGACCATGGTGGTGTGCGAGTCGGTGCCGACGAGGGTGTCGGGGTACGCCTGACCGCCGCGCACCATGACGGTGCGGGCCAGGTGCTCGATGTTCACCTGGTGGACGATGCCGGTGCCGGGCGGGACGACCTTGAACTCGTCGAAGGCGGTCTGGCCCCAGCGCAGGAACTGGTAGCGCTCCTTGTTGCGGCCGTACTCCAGCTCGACGTTCTGGCCGAACGCGTCCGCGGTGCCGAACTTGTCGGCGATGACGGAGTGGTCGATGACCAGCTCGGCCGGGGCCAGCGGGTTGATCTTCGCGGGGTCGCCGCCGAGCTCCTTGACGGCCTCGCGCATGGTGGCGAGGTCGACGACACAGGGAACACCGGTGAAGTCCTGCATGATCACGCGGGCCGGCGTGAACTGGATCTCCTGGCTGGGCTGGGCCTGGGAGTCCCAGCTGCCGAGCGCCCGGATGTGGTCGGCGGTGATGTTCGCGCCGTCCTCGGTACGGAGCAGGTTCTCCAGGAGGACCTTGAGGCTGTAGGGGAGGCGCGCCGCGCCCTCGACCTTGTCCAGCCTGAAGATCTCGTAGGACTCGTCGCCCACCTGCAGCGTGCTGCGGGCGTCGAAGCTGTTCGCCGACACGACAGTCTCCTTCATCAATGTGCGCGTACTACGTCCATGCTGCCGCCACGGCTCCTCACCGATCCGCTAAGGTAAGGCTTAGTTAGGTAACCCTTACCGACAGGCCGCCTGCGGTACGCCTTCGGTAGATATCTCGATGTCGAGATAACTCTAGTACATGACCGCGGACTGGTCATGCCCGGACACCTCCGGATCCCGCACGCCGCCCCCGTGGAGCCGGGGTCCACGGCGCGGCCGCCGTGCGGAAAAGCGCATGCGGGGACGGGTGCGCCGCCGATACCGTGCGCCACGCCCCGGCCCGCCGGCCGGGAAATCCGCCGCGCCGCGGGGGCGCACTCCGCGCCGTCCGCGCCCCGCGCGAGGAGACCCATGACCTCGATCGTCCGGCACATCACCTTCGACTGCGCCGCCCCCCACGAGTTGTACGACCTGGCCGTCTTCTGGAGCCATGTGCTCGGTCACCCCGTCGACCCGGTGGACGAGCCGGGCGACGACGAGGTCGCCCTCGCCGTGCCGGACGGCCTGCCGACACTCCTGTTCATCCGGGTCCCCGACGCGAAGACCCTGAAGAACCGCATCCACCTCGACCTCCAGCCCGACGGGACCCGCGACGCGGAGGTCGACCGCCTCACCGCCCTCGGCGCCCGTCTCGTCGACGACCGGCGCAAGCCGAACGGCAGGGGCTGGGCGGTCCTCGCGGACCCGGCGGGCAACGAGTTCTGCGTGGAGGTCGGCTCGGCGGAGCGTGCGGCCATCGAGCGCGCGGAGCGGGAGGCGGGCGGGTCCTGAGACTTCCCGGGCGGGATGGACGGCCGGAGCCGGGGGCGTTCCGGGCGGGGCCTCCCCCGGCGAGGGCGGGCGGCTCCCCGGCCGGGGAGGCCC
>NZ_RDBP01000012.1:3143145-3222515 GCF_008042045.1 Streptomyces sp. T39 | reverse complement strand
GTGTGCAGGTCGTACATCCGATTCGCCCGTGAACATCGCGGAATGTACGAGCTGATGTTGCGTCACGATCTACTCGAAAGCGGATATCTCGGACTTCGCTCGGTCAGCCTGCCGCTGTTCGAGCTGCTCACCACCCTGGTCCCCGCGGCCACGTCCGGGGCCGCCGACATCACTGCCGTCGCCGCCGCGATCCCGGCCGTCGGCCCGATGTTCATGGCTGTCTGCTGGAGCCCGCCCGCCGCGCCCGCGTGCTCCACGGGGGCCTCGCGCACCGCGACCGCGGTGGCCGCGACCATCACCGTCCCGAACCCGGCGCCCAGCAGCACGAAGCCGGTACCGCTGTGCCACCACGGGGTCCCCGGGCCGAGCCCGGACAGCAGCGCCACGCCGGCGGCGAGCGCGAGCGCCGCCGACGCGGCCGTACGGCGCGGTCCCTGCCGCCGCAGCAGGACGGGGGCCAGCGGCGCGGCGAGGATCATGGCGGCCGCCCCCGGCAGGGCCGTGAGACTCCCGCGCAGGGGATCGTGACCGAGCACGTCCTGGAGGACGTACATCGCGACGAACAGGGCTCCGAGCATCGCCGCCGACGCGCACACCAGCACGGCGAGGGCGGCGGCGACGGGCCGGGAGCCGATGACGGCGGGCGGCACGAGCGGCTCGTCCGCGCGCCGCTCGTGGCGGACGAACACGGCACCCGCCAGCAGGAACGCCGCGCATCCGGCGGCCGTCGCCCAGGTGACGCCGTCCACGGGGACGGCGACGAGGGTGTGCACGCAGCAGACCAGGGCCACGGCGAGCAGCAGCGCCCCGCCCGGGTCGAGACGCCCGGCGGCGGCCGGACGTGCGGGGGATCCGGCGCCGTCGGGCGCGGCGGGGACGCGTACGGCCAGCGTGAGGACGCCCATCAGCGTGGCGGGCACGACGTTCAGGACGAACACCGCGCGCCAGCCGAAGTGCGTGGCCAGCACGCCGCCGGCGAGCGGGCCGGCGGCGGCCGCGAGCCCGATGGCGCTGGTGCGCAGGGCGATCGGCACGGCCAGCCGGTCGGGCGGGAAGGAGGCGCGCAGCATGCCGAGGGTGGCCGGCTGCAGCAGCGCCCCGAAGACCCCCTGGACGACCCGCAGGGCGACGACCCAGCCGATGCCGGGCGCCACGGCTATCCCGGCGGACGCTGCGCCGAAGCCGATGATTCCGACGGCGAAGAGCCGCTCGTGCCCGTACCGGTCGCCGAGACGGCCGGCGAGGACGAGGAGGGCGGCGACGGCGATGAGGTAGCCGGTGCTCGTCCACTGGACCTGTGCGTAGCCGGCGCCGAGGTCCCGCTGGAGGACCGGCTGCACGACGGTGAGCACGGTGCCGTCGAGGGCGACGACCGAGGCGCCGACGACGCTGCCGGTGAGCGCGACCCCTCGCCGCAGCCGGCCGCTCACCGTTCCTCCGGCCCGAGGTGGGCGTCGAGCGCCGCGCCCAGCAGCGCCTCGATGTCGTTCTCGCCGGTGGCGAGTCTCAGGCTTCCCCACTGCCACAGCTGCACGATGCCGTGCAGATTCGCCCAGAGCGCGCCCGCCACGACACGGGACGGCGCCGTGCGGGCTCCGGTTCCGGCCTCGGCGCCGGCCTCGGCTCCCGCCCCCGATGCGGCGGCCGCTGCCGTGGTCGCGGCCTGTGTCCCGGATCTCGCCTCGGCGACCAGGGTGGTGAGCAGCTCGAACAGCGGCAGGCTGACCGAGCGAAGTCCGAGATATCCGCTTTCGAGTAGATCGTGACGCAACATCAGCTCGTACATTCCGCGATGTTCACGGGCGAATCGGATGTACGACCTGCACACCGCGGCAACGCGTTCGCGCGGTGTCCGCCCGTCGTCCGCCACCGCCGAGGCGGCGTCGGCGGCCACGAGGGCGAACCCTTCACGGGCGATGGCGGAGAGCAGTTCCCGGTGCGTGCGGAAGTGCCGCCGCGGCGCGCCGTGCGACACACCGGCCCTGCGGGCGATCTCACGCAGCGTCAGCGCCTGCACGCCCTCCTCGGCCACCAACTCGACGCCGACGGCGACCAGCCGGGCCCGCAGGCCCCCCTCCCGATCACTCATGGACCCTGTCTACCAAGCCCGAGTAGACACTGTCTACTCATCGCGCACCGGCAAGCCGTCCACTCCCCCATGACACCGACGCAGCAGTCCGTGTTGCCGCACGCCCTCCGGGGAACGAGCATCGGAACGAGGCGCGCCCCCGTGCCGATCCGGGCCCGTCCGTCACTCCGATGGCACACCCCCTCGCGAGCTCATCTCATATCTGAGATAGCCTCCTTGTCATGTCAGACGACTACCTCGTACGCATCGGCAAGCTCATCCGTGACGCCCGTCAGCATCGTGGCTGGACACAGAGCCAGCTCGCCGAAGCGCTCGGTACCAGCCAGAGCGCCGTCAACCGGATCGAACGCGGTAACCAGAACATCAGTCTTGAGATGATCGCCCGCATCGGCGAAGCGCTCGACAGCGAGATCGTCTCCCTCGGCTACGCCGGCCCGATGCATCTGCGGGTCGTCGGCGGACGCCGCCTCTCCGGTTCCATCGACGTCAAGACGAGCAAGAACGCCTGCGTCGCGCTGCTCTGCGGCTCGCTGCTCAACAAGGGCCGCACCGTGCTGCGGCGGGTGGCCCGCATCGAGGAGGTCTACCGGCTCCTGGAGGTCCTCGGCTCCATCGGCGTCCGCACCCGGTGGATCAACGACGGCATGGACCTGGAGATCGTGCCGCCGGCCGACCTCGACATGCACGCCATGGACGCCACGGCCGCACGCCGCACCCGTTCGATCATCATGTTCCTGGGCCCGCTGCTGCACCGGATGGACAACTTCCGGCTGCCGTACGCGGGTGGCTGCGATCTCGGCACCCGCACCATCGAGCCGCACATGATCGCCCTGCGCCGCTTCGGTCTGGACATCACCGCGACCGAGGGCATCTACCACGCCCAGGTGGACCGTTCGGTCTCGCCCGACCGCCCGATCGTGCTGACCGAGCGCGGCGACACCGTGACGGAGAACGCGCTCCTCGCGGCCGCCCGCCACGACGGCGTCACCGTCATCCGCAACGCCTCGTCCAACTACATGGTCCAGGACCTCTGCTTCTTCCTGGAGGCGCTCGGCGTCACGGTGGAGGGCATCGGCACGACGACGCTGACCGTGCACGGCGTGCCCACCATCGACGTGGACGTGGACTACTCCCCGTCCGAGGACCCGGTGGAGGCGATGAGCCTCATCGCGGCCGCGGTGGTGACGGAGTCGGAGCTGACGATCCGCCGGGTGCCGATCGAGTTCCTGGAGATCGAGCTCGCGGTGCTGGAGGAGATGGGCCTCGACCACGACCGCTCGGCGGAGTACGCGGCGGACAACGGCCGCACCCGGCTGGTGGACCTGACCGTGCGTCCCTCCAAACTGGAGGCGCCGATCGACAAGATCCACCCGATGCCGTTCCCCGGCCTGAACATCGACAACGTGCCGTTCTTCGCGGCCATCGCCGCCGTCGCCCAGGGCCAGACCCTCATCCACGACTGGGTGTACGACAACCGCGCCATCTACCTGACGGACCTCAACCGGCTCGGCGGCCGCCTCCAGCTCCTCGACCCCCACCGGGTCCTGGTGGAGGGCCCCACCCGCTGGCGCGCCGCCGAGATGATGTGCCCGCCCGCCCTGCGTCCGGCCGTCGTCGTGCTGCTCGCGATGATGGCGGCGGACGGCACCTCCGTGCTGCGCAACGTCTACGTGATCAACCGCGGTTACGAGGACCTCGCGGAGCGCCTCAACTCGGTGGGCGCCCAGATCGAGATCTTCCGCGACATCTGACAGGAGACTGCCGCCGCACCCCTCCCTGACCCGCTGTTCAGCGGGTCAGGGAGGGGTGCGGCATCTCGGGGACTTTGGGCCCGCCGTGGGCTGCGCGGCCGCAGCTCCACAGGCTCTGCGGCACCCCCAGGAGCCCGTCTCCTCCGGTTCGATCTTCCCGGCCGGGAACTGCCGCCAGGGGGCTGGGGGTGCACGGGGTGGGCCGACGACGGAAAGGGCTGTCCGAACCCGTGGTGCTCGTACGCGTCGTGCTTCCCGGCGGTTCTCCCCTGTACCACCACCAGAAGGAGCACATGGCATGACCGGCATCGTCAGGCGCAATGCCCGCGCGATCGTCCTCGACGGCGACGAGCTCGTCCTCATCAAGCGCACCAGGCCGGGCAGGGAGCCGTACTGGGTGACCGTCGGCGGAGGGGTCGAGGCGGACGACGTGACCATCGAGGCAGCCCTGCACCGGGAGGTGTTCGAGGAACTGGGCGGCAAGCTGGAGCGCGCCGAACTCGTCCACCTGATCACCGACGAGCTGGAGGGCGGCGTCGGCGTCCAGCACATCTTCGCCGCGCGCCTGGTGTCGATGGACCTGGCCGCGCGTACGGGGACGGAGTTCTCCAAGCCGGAGCGGGGCGGGTACGAGGTGGTTCGCGTGCCGTTCACCGCCGAGGTCGTCCGCGAGCTGAACCTGATGCCGCCGGAGCTCGCCGACTTCATCGCCGCGAACACGGATGCGATCGTCTCCGTCCTCGACACCCCGATCCGCGAGGCGTGAACGAGGGCGCGGGTCCGGGACGTTGTCAGCCTCGGCGGCCCCGACAACGTCGGCAGGACGACTCACCTCGTGCGACTGGCCGAGCGCTGGAACGGCTTCCCGTCGCTGTGAGCGGTCCATGAGCACGACCCCGAGACGTGGGCGCGAGTGGCCGCCGGCGACCACGCCCGGCCTCGCGCGCTCGAACCCCCCCTACTGCCCCCCAGACTGCGGTCGTCGGGCGCGACCCGGTGGGCGGGCGGCGACACGATGGGTGGAGGTGTCCGCGACTGGGAGGTCCGATGGCAGTGCAACAGGTGGGCGAAGGGCGCCCCGTGGTCGTCGTCGGGGCCGGTGCGGCCGGGGTGCAGACCGTGGTGGCGCTGCGCGAGAAGGGCTACGAGGGGCCGCTGCTGCTGCTCGGCGACGAGCGGCACCGCCCGTACGACCGGCCGCCGCTGTCCAAGTCGGTGCTGCTGGGCGGGAGCGCCGACGACGTGCGCTTCGACGTGGACTTCGACGCGCTGGGCGTGGAGGTGCGCCTGGGCTGCGGGGCGAGGGGGCTGCGCCCGGACGCGCGGGAGCTGGACACCGAGCAGGGGCCGGTCGGCTACGGCACGCTGGTCCTGGCGACGGGCGCGGAGCCGGTGCGTCTGCCGGGCGCCGCCGGTGTGCCGTCGGTGCACGAGCTGCGCACCCTGGACGACGCCCGCCGGCTCGGGCCGGTGCTCGCGGAGCGGCGTGACGTGGTCGTGGTCGGGGCGGGGTGGATCGGCGCCGAGTTCGCGACGGCGGCCGCGGCCGCGGGGTGCCGGGTCACCGTCGTCGAGGCGGCCGACCGGCCGCTCGCCGGGGCGCTGCCCGCGGAGGTCACCGGTCCGATGCGGGCCTGGTACCGGGAGGCCGGGGTGGAACTGCGCACCGGCGCGGGCGTCCGGCGGATCGAGGACGGGGTGGTCGAGCTGGCGGACGGCGACCGGCTGACGGCCGGGGCCGTGCTGGTGGGCGTGGGCGCGCGCCCGGCGACGGGCTGGCTGGCGAATTCGGGGGTGGCGACCGGCGCGCGGGGCGACGTCCTGGCCGACGAGGGGCTGCGGACGTCGGTTCCCGGTGTGTACGCGGTCGGGGACTGCGCCTCGTTCCCCTCGGCCCGGTTCGGCACCCGGCTGCTGGTGCACCACTGGGACAACGCGCTCCAGGGGCCGCGGACGGTTGCGGCCTCGGTGACGGGCGACGCCGGAGCGGTGTACGACCCCGTGCCCTACTTCTGGTCCGAGCAGTTCGGCAGGTTCGTGCAGTACGCGGGGCATCACGCGGACGCGGACGCGCTCGTGCGGCGCGGCGACCCGGAGGGGGACGCGTGGAGCGTGTGCTGGCTGCGCGACGGGCGGCTGGTGGCGGTGCTCTCGGTCGGCAGGGCGCGCGACCTGGCCCAGGGACGCCGGCTGATCGCCTCGGGGGTTCCGTTGGTGCGCGACCTGGTGGCGGACGCGGAGGTGCCGCTGAGGTCGGCCGTCGCCGACAGCGCTCCGGTTCCGGTGAGTTGAACCGGAGCGGTACGCGTAACCTGTGTGCACACCCCACGACATACCGTTCGACCGGTTTTACAATGGCCGTGCAGCGGCGACAGCAAGGAGGCCCCGGATGGTCAAGCAGGAGCGCGCCGAGCGTACTCTGAGACGGATCATCACAGCCGCGGCGGAACAGTTCGAGCGCAACGGCTACCGGGGCACCAGCCTCGACGACATCACCCGCGCGGCGGGCGTCTCCAAGGGCGCGTTCTACTTCCACTTCGCCTCGAAGGACCAGGTGGCGATGGCGGTGCTGGGGCTGGCCCAGGGGCTGCTGGAGGACACCGTCGCCGAGCCGTGCGACGCCACCGGTTCACCGCTGCAGTCGCTGATCGACCTCACCCACGAGCTGAGCGAACTGGTGCGCCTGGAACCGCCGGTGCGGGCCGCGATGCGGCTCCACCGCGAGCGTCCGGACCCGGTCCCGCAGGACTTCGACCATCACACCCTGTGGTACGAGGCGGCGGACAGGCTGCTCGACCGGGCGGCCCGTCAGCACGAGCTGCTGGACACGATCCCCGGCCGGGCCTCGCGCACGCTGGCCTCCACCACGCTGTTCTCGGTGGAGGCGCTCAGCTGGACCGACGTGCCCGAGGGCGAGTCCTCGCGGCAGCTGTCGGAGCTCTGGGACCTGCTGCTGCCCGCCATCGCGCCGCCGGCCCTCGTGGGGACGTTCCGCACCTCGGCGCCGGACAAGTGCCCCGAGCCGGAACACGCCCCGGCCTGACGGCCGCGGGTCAGCCGACCTCGACGCCTTCGCGCACGAGGGCGGCCTCGCGGGCGTGGTCCAGCAGGCCGGGGGTGCCGGCCACATGGAAGCGGGCGAGCCGGCGCACGGGCACGAGACCGGGCAGCATCATCCGCCACATCTGGGTGGTGCGCTCGGTCAGGTCGCGGCGGCCGGTGAGCACCTGCGACGACAGCTGGAGACCGGTCCAGCAGCCGACGATGACGTTGGCGGCGTCCGCGACGTCGACCTCCGGCTTGATGTCGCCCCTCCCCTGCGCCTGGGCGAGGCAGTTGCGGATCAGATCGATCCACTTCGCGTAGGGCCCGGCGTTGGCGCCGGAGGCGGTCGACTGCTCGATCACCAGCCGGATTCCGGCCCGCACGCGGACGCTCTCCTGCAGTTGCTGGGCCATCGTGTGCACCAGGTCGATCACCGTCTGGACCCCGGGGCGGTCGAGGTCGCGCAGGGTCTCCCAGATGGAGAACTGCTCGCCTATCACGGCCTGGGCCAGGTCTTCCTTCGAGGCGAAGTGGAAGTAGAGGGCTCCCTTCGTCACCCCCGCCTCCTTCACGATGTCACTGAGACTCGTGCCGAAGAAGCCCGTGCCGTCGAAGGCCCGTGCGGCTCCGTCGATGATCGCGCTGCGGGTGACCTCTGCCCGTTCCTGCCTGGCCATGTTCCAACCTCCCGAATTTCCCACGGACCGCCGGTGCTTCCTCTGCCCGCCCCGCGTGAACACCGTGGCCGCTGCATGGACCAATTTTGCTCACACCCCTCGTAAAAAACCAACTAACTGGTATTGTTTTCTCCATCGCTCCACCGAGCCTCTCGTGTTCCAGCCCGACATCCGTGCTGCTCAACTCACCTTCAGGAGGCCCTGATGCGCGTTGCGACCCTCATGCACCCGGCGGATCTCTCGTCCGCCGACGCTCCCGAGCTCTTTCTGCAGACGGTGCCCCGGACCTTAGTCCACCGGGCCGCCGTCTCCGAGGTCTTCGTCACCGGCATACAGCGCATAGCTCCCGAACACTTCCGCGTCGGCGCCCAGTGGCCCCGCAGCCACAGCTACTACGGCCCGGTGGCCGGCCGCCGACACGATCCGATGCTGCTCGCCGAATCGATTCGCCAGGCACTGCTGCTCATCTCGCACGAGGCGTACGACGTCCCGATCGGCTACCACTTCCTCTCCCACACCGTCTCCCACGACATCGACCCGGACGGCGCGCTGCTCAACGGCCGCCCCGCGCACGTCCTGCTCGACGTGCGGTGCGACGACCTCAAGCGCCGGGGCAAGACCGTCAGCGGCTACACCGCGCGGGTCGAGTGCATCCGCGACGGCGTCGTCGTGGGCTCCGGCGAGGTCACCCTCAGCTGCCTGCCCCCCGCCGTCTACGGCAGAGTCAGAGGTGAGCGCGCCCTCGGCGCCTCCGCGCCCCAGCGGCGCGCCCTGCCCGCGGCCGTCACCCCCGAACTGGTCGGCCGGCGCTGCGCGTCCGACGTGGTGCTGGGCGAGACGGGCATCGACCGCGTCTGGACCCTGCGCGCCGACCAGGAGCACCCCGTCCTCTTCGACCACCCCGTGGACCATGTACCGGGAATGGTGCTGATGGAGGCGGCCCGGCAGGCGGCGCTCGCCGTCGTCCAGGACCCGGACGGCCTCGCGGTCTCCTGCGAGGCGGCGTTCGACCAGTACGTGGAGTTCGACAGCGCCTGCCTGGTGACCGCGGTCGCCGGCACCGACCCGGTGACGGGTCCGCGGACCGTCGACGTGCGCTTCGACCAGGGCGGCGCCACCGTCGGCACGTGCAGGGTCAAGGTCCTTGCGAGCTGAACGCGGCGCGGTCCTGGTCGTGGGGGGAACGGGGTTCATCGGCAGCGCGGTCGTCCGTGAGCTGCTGACACCGTCCGGCGGAGGCGTATCCGATGTGCGCGTCCTCGCCCGCCGGCCACTGCCCGACTGGATGACATCTGCGGGTGCGCGGAGGATACCCGCCGATCTCCTCGATCCGGCAAGCCTCGAAGGGTGTTGCGACGGTGTCGGCACCGTTCTCCACCTGGCCAGCTACGTGGGGCGCGATCCCGCGCTGTGCGAGGCCGTCAACGAACGCGGCACCGCCGCCCTCGCGGCGGCCGCACGGGCGGCGGGCACCGGCCGTCTGCTCTACGTCTCCACCGCGTCCGTGTACGGCCGCGGCCCCCACCGTGGCGCGGCCGAGGGCCGGCTGCCGACGGCGCCCGCCTCGCCGGCGAGCACCTCGCGGCTGGCGGCCGAGGCCACGGTGCTCGACGGCGGGGGGATCGTGCTGCGCCCCCACCTCGTCTACGGACCGGGCGACAAGTGGTTCGTCCCCACCGTCTGCCGGCTGCTGCGCACGGTCCCGGTGTGGGCCGACGGCGGCAGCGCCCGGGCCTCGCTCGTCGGGGTGCGGGACCTGGCCCGGGTGGTGACGGCCTTCGCCGCACGCGACTGGTCCGGCGAACACGGCGGCGTGCACCACGTCAACCATCCGCGTCCGGTGAAGTTCCGTACGGTGGTGGGTCAGCTGTGCCGGCACCTCGGCATCGCCCCGCCGGGCTCGGACCTCTCCCGCCGGGCGCACCGTGAGCTGACGGCGCGGGTCCTGCCGCAGCTCTCCGACCATCAGCACGCCCTGCTCACCGAGGACCACTGGTACGACAGCAGCGGGGTGTGGGCCAGGCTCGGCCTGTCCCCCGGGCCCGGCTTCGCCGCCGGGCTGGTGCCGGGCCTGCCCTGGTACCGCAGGCATCTGGCAGGTCTGCACCTCGTCTGACGGCCGGCCCCCGCTCCGGCGGAGGGCACAGGGTGGGGCGGTCCGCTGCGGCGGGCCGCCCCACCCTGTCATGCCTGCCCGCCGGCGTTCACCGTCTCCGCCCCGCTCAGGGTGAGTTCGACCGGGAGGTCCTTGCGGCAGCGCACCCCCAGCTTGCGGTAGACGCGCGTCAGATGCTGCTCCACCGTGCTCGGCGTGATGAACAGCTTCACCGCGATCTCGCGGTTGGTGTATCCGCCGACCGCGAGCGCGGCGACGCGCCGCTCGGAGCCCGTCAGCAGCGCGCTCTCGGGCGCGGGCACCGGAGAGCCGGCCTGTTCGTCGCCCTCGTCGAGGAAGGACAGCAGGGCCTCGTTGAGCGGCGCGGCCCCGCACAGCCCCACGAGATGACGCGCGCGCCGGGCCTGGGTCCGCGCCCGCCGGTTGTCGCCCAGCTGGTGGTAGGCCTCGCTGAGGTCCGCCAGCACCCTGGTCTGCTCGTACCGGTCCCCGCACTGCTCGAAGAGTTCGAGCGCCTCCGCGAGCATCTGGGGGCGCCGTCCGACGGGTCCGCCGACGGCCAGGACCCGCAGCGCACCGGCCCGGGACCGGGCGCCGTCGGTGCCCGGCCGGCCCAGCTGGTCGTACGCGAGGCGGGCCGCCTGTTCCCGGTTGCCGAGGGCGAGCCACGCCTCGGCGGCGCTGGTCCGCCACGGCACGATGCCCGGGACGTCGATGCCCCAGCCCCGCATCCGCTCCCCGCAGGCCAGGAAGTCCGCGAGGGCCGCATGGTGGTGGCCCGTCGCGAGGTGGAACTGCCCGCGTGCGTGCAGGTAGTGCAGGCCGTACCGCGTCTCGAACATGGCCTTCGGCACGGAGCGCGTCAGGTACGACTCCGTCTCGTCGTAGTGGCCCATGCGCGTGGTCGCGAGGACCAGGCTGGCCAGCGGGGCGCCCAGTGCCACGCCCCAGGCGTTCGGCGTCACATGGCCGAGGGCGAGCTGGGCGTGGTCCACGGCGCCCGTGAGGTCGCCGAGGCGGACGGCGGCCTCGGCGCGGGTGGCCGAGAGCAGCGCCATCCAGGTGGGCGAGTACGGGGTGTGGCCCTCGCTCAGCAGCCGGTCGCACCAGGCGGCCGCGTCCGGGCGGTCGGCGCCGAGCAGCACGCCGAGGGCGAGCAGCGCGGGCTCCTCGGGCCAGGTGATGTCGTAGCTGGGGCCGCGGTCACGGAGCACCTGCTCGGCCCGGTCCACGACCTCGTGCGCGCGGCCGCCGACGAGTGCGCCGGCGAGCACCGCGGTGGGGCGGCTCCACGGCTCGGCGCGTCCCGGGCCGGGAGGCCGGCCGCCGCCCGTGGCCGCGGCCGGCCCGGGTCTGCGGGCGCGGCGCGCGACGGTGGGGTGGGTCCAGGCGATCCACTGCTCGGTGTCGTGCAGCAGGGCCGCGTCCTCGCCGTGCGGGTCCAGTTCGGTCTCGCGCAGCAGGTCGAGCATCTCGCGCGCCTCGGCGGAACGCCCCTGCCACAGCAGCTGCCTCACGAGGTCCACGGCGTGCGCCGGGCTGACGTCCCCGGCCCGGGCGGCCTCGGTGAGCGCGGTCAGGTGGTGCTCTGCCGTGGCGGGGTCGGACAGCCGGCGGACCTGGACCAGCCGGGACTCGACGGCTGCCCGGTCCGCGGCCGTCTCGTGGTCCGCGGTCAGCGCCGTCTCCAGCGCCTCGGCCGCCCGGTGGGCGCGCCCGGCGATGAGCTCCTGCTCGGCGGCCTCCAGCAGGACGTCCACGCTCCACTGCCCCGCGGGCGCGCCCGCGTCGACGAGGAGCCGGGCCGTCTCCGGGGCGGGGGCGCCCTGCTCGTAGAGGAGTTCGGCCGCGCGGACGCGCAGGGCCGCGCGTTCCGCGCCGGGGATCCTGTCGAGGATGCTCTGCCGGGCGACGTCGTGACGGAAGCCCGTGCCGTGCACCAGGCCGGCCGCCCGCAGGGCGCGCAGCGCCGCGTCGGCGACGGCACCGTCGAGGCCGGCCAGACGTGCGACGCGCTCGGGCGTCGTCGCGGTGTCCAGTACGGCGAGCGCCCTGGCCACGGCGGTCACCGAGGCGTCCGCCCGGCTGAGCTGGCGCAGCACGGCACGGCCGTAGCCCTCCCGCCGCACACCGCCGGTCTCCAGGTGGTCCTCCAGCAGGGCGTGCAGGAGCAGCAGGTTGCCCGCCGCGATCGCCTGGAACTCGGGCGCGAGGCGTTCCGCGCTCGGGCGGTCCAGATGGGAGGCGAGCATGGCTGCGACCCCTGCCTCGGACAGCGGGGTCAGGCGCATCCGGGCGGCGTGCGGCTGGTCCAGCAGTTCGGTCCGGAACACCGCGGGGCCGTCGGGGAGTTCGGAGTCGTCGGTGAGGACGGCCGTCATCCGGGCGGAGGCCATGCGCCGGCACAGGTAGAGGAGGCAGTCCAGGGACAGCCGGTCGGCGTGGCGGATGTCGTCGATCGTCACCAGGACGGTGGTGTCGCCGGCGAGACCGAGCAGCGCCTGGGCGATGTCGTGCAGCACCCGGGCGAGCCCGGTGCCGATGGGCGCCTCCTGTCCCGGTGCGCCGATGTCGCCCGTGACACCGGCGGCCGGCTCCTGGGCCGCGCGCCGCAGCAACAGGTCGATCTCGGCGGCCCGTTCCCCGGCGATCGGCGCGGAGCGCAGCAGCTGCCCCAGCACCCCGAGGGGCAGGGCGCTCTCGGCGCGCGAGCCCGCGGCACGCAGGACCAGGCAGCCGGCGTCGGCGGCGTGGTCGGCGACCTGACGCAGCAGTTCGGTCTTGCCGCTGCCGGACGGACCGTCCAGCAGAACGACCTTTCCCTTTCTTGCTCCGGATTGCGCCAGAAGATGTTTCAGATGCATCGCCTGCTCGGCGCGTTCGACCAGTTCCACTGGCCACCCTCCCGTTCTGACAGGTCTGCAGGATCTCACGCCGCCAGGCGATTCGTTTTTCCTTTTCCCGTCGCACGGGCGGCAGTTCGGAAACTAGCAACCAGTCAGGGGAGGATGGTTTTTCCCTGTCCATCGCCCGTCCAACGGCTGTCCATCGAGGCCGCGGCGAACGGGTGAGCGTGCCGGGAACGGTGCCCTTCCGGGTGATCTTGAAGTCAGCCCACGGTTGACGCGAAGGGTGTGTCGGCTCGTCACCGGACCTCTCTGAACTGGCATTTCCCCGACCGTGCGACCGGCGGGCGAGACGGGAGCGTCGACCGCTTGACAAACAGGTCGATCGGTTTGTTTACTGTAGGGGTGACGCTGAGGAGGCGTACCAGAACTCGACTTCGGCTGGAGTGAGCCAGCGTGCGATTCAATTTATTGGGCCCTCTCGAAGCCTATTCCGGCGACGCTCCCGTCGCTCTCGGCGGCTTCAATCACCGTGCCATCGCAGCATTTCTCCTGCTGCACGCAAATGAAGTCGTCCCCACCAGCAAGCTGATGCACGCACTGTGGGGATATGAAACTCCGGCGACCTCGCGCAAGATGGTGCAGAATGCCGTCTCGGGCCTCCGGAAGATCATCGACCGGCACAGCGGCCCCGACGGCCCGGTCACCTTGTCGACCTGTCCCCCGGGTTATCGCCTGACGGTGGACACCGCGCGGCTCGACCTGGGCCGCTTCCGCCTCCTCGTGGACACCGGCCGCGCCGAACTGGCGGCGGGCGAACGTGAGTCGGGGCTCGCGCAGCTGCGGTCGGCGCTCGCCCTGTGGCGCGGTCCGGTGCTCGCGGACCTCACGGAGACCGGTGTCTCCTGGCCCGAGCTCAGCGCGCTGGAGGGAGCCCGGCTGTCCGTCTTCGAGGACTGCGCGCAGGAGTCGCTCGACCAGGGGCGTCACCACGAGATCCTCGGCGAGCTGGAGGAGATGGCCGCGGCCCAGCCCGCCGGCGAGCGGCTGTGCGGCCTGCTGATGCGGGCGCTCTACCGCTGCGGACGGCAGCACGACGCCCTCGCCGCCTACCAGCGCACCCGTGGCGCCCTGCTCGACGACTTCGGTCTCGACCCGGGGCGGGAGCTGCGCGAGCTGGAGCTGGCGATCCTCAACCACGACCCGTCCCTGCTGCCGGAGGCGGCCCCCTGCCTGTCGCGGACCATTCCCGCACCCCGGAGCGTCGCCCGTTGCAGCCGCCTCGCCACGGCCGGCCCGCGGGGTCGCCGCCCCCGCTCCACCGCGCACGGCCACCGCTGAGGTCACGCGAAAGGGCGGCGCACTCCGGCGTGGTGCCGGGTACGCCGCCCAGGGGCGGAACGGGTTGGCGGGGGCGACCCGCGTCCGAATGCGCTGCGCCGAGGCGGGCGCGGGACCGGTGGTGAGCGAGGACGGTCGGGCCCGGGCACCGGGCGACGGCGATCCAGCCGTCGTCGCCGATCTCCGGAACCCTCCGTCGGGGCCGGGGGTCAGAGGCTGCGGGCGGTGATGTCGCCCTGGGAGGCGGTCGCCTGGATGGCCAGCTCGGTGGCGCCGTCGTTCCTGAGGTCGTTGCCGACCCGGCCGCAGGCGGTGGCGGCGTCGAGCGACGCGGAGACTCCGGCGGCGGCGACGACCGAGATGTCGCCGGACTGCGTGCCGAGCACCAGCTTGCCGCCCAGGGCCTCGGCGATCCGGATGTCGCCTCGGGCGGTACTGATCTCCGAGGAGCCGCCCAGCCGGCCCACCTCCACGTCTCCGTCGATCGCGGTGAGGCGCAGGCTCGCTGCCTCGTCGATCCTGATCCGGTGGTACGCGCCGTCGAACGCGACGTCCCCGAGGCGTCCGACGGCCCGGAACTCGGTGCCGGCGGCCTTCACCTCGACGTGCGATCCGGCGGGCAGCTGGACCGTCACCTCGACGGCCCCCGACGCGAGGTACTGGTTCTTCACCGGGACCTCCACCCGCAGCACTCCGTCCGCACAGGCGACCGTGGCCCGGTCCGCCGCCTTCACGTCGCGGCTCTTCGAGGCGTCCATGGGCCGGATCTCGACCACGGTGTCCGACCGGTCGGCGGCGATGATCTGCACCCGCCCCGCGGGGACGGCAAGGACGGCGGCGATCGGGGCGGGGGTTTCGAACTTCTGCATCGTGCTCTCCTTCGGCTACTTGTTTCCGTTGACAGAAAGCTACGTTGCATTCGAGATTCCGGCAACACATTCGTTGCACGTGAGACTCATCAATGCAGTTCAGAGCACTGCAATCGTTGCAACGAATACAGGCTTAACGCAACGTCAGATCCCGGTTCATTGCAATGATTGACGCTTAACGCTCACCGTGACATGCGGGAGGGCCCGGGCGGAGAGTCCGCCCGGGCCCGGTGCCTCATGGACGGCGCGATCACTCCCCGTGTGACGAGAGCGCCCCCGCGACGACCGACGCGGCACGCGCGATCAGTGCGTTGTCGTGCTCGGCGTCCTTCTCGGGACGGTTCGAGAGGATCGCCATCACGATCGGGGCGCCGCCGCGGGGCCACACCACGGCGATGTCGTTGCGGCCGCCGTAGGTGATGGCGGTCCCGGTCTTGTCGCCGACCACCCAGGTGTCGGGCACCCCGGCCCGGATGGTCTCGCCGCCGGTGGTGTTGGTACGCAGCAAGGTGGTGAGGCGGTCGCGCTCGCCCTTCTTCAGGACGTTCCCGAGCACGAACGCGCGGAGGTCGTGGGTGAGCGCCCGGGGGGTGCTCGTGTCGCGGTCGTCGCCGGGGGCCCACTCGCCGAGTTCCGGCTCGATGCGGTCCATCTGCGTCACATGGTCGCCGAGGTCCTCCAGCGCCGCGTCCAGGCCCCCGGGGCCGCCCAGTTCCCCGAGAAGGAGATTGCCGGCGGTGTTGTCGCTGAAGCGGACGGCCGCGTCGCAGAGCTCGCCCAGCGTCATCCCCGTCGCGACGTGCTTCTCCGTGACCGGAGACCCGTCCACGAGGTCGTCGGCCGTGTAGCGGATCACCCGGTCCATGCCGCGCAGGCCGTACTCGTCCAGGACGGCGCCGGCGGCCAGCGCCTTGAAGGTGGACGCGTAGGGGAAGCGTTCACGGTCGTTCCAGGCGATCTCCTCCCCGGTGCCGGTGTCGATCGCGTAGACACCCAGCCGCGCGTCGAACGCGCGCTCAAGGGCCATGAATTCGCGGGCGTACGACCCGGTGGCCGCACTCGCGCCGGAGACCCTGGCGGGCTGCCGGGCGGACGCCTCGCCGGCCGGAGCCTGCGACGCGCGGGGGCCGCCGTCCGCGCACGCGGCGAGCGGGACGAGGACGAGGGCGGCGAGGGCACCGGTGAAGGCGCGCCTGGCGCGGGCGATGTGCTGCATGGTCCGAACCTCCGAACGCCCCCGGGCAGGGGCGCGTAGGGGACGGGGCGCACGGCCCCGTCCCGGTGCGTGGTCATGAGTACCCGACCACCCTCGCCCGGCCGGGCCATGCGGTCCAATACCCGCATGCGCGGTTCCATGCGGTTCCCGCATAGGGTGCGGAACGTGGATCTGGTGGCAGCAAGTCGCGCCTTCGTCAGCGTCGGCGAACACGGCAGTTTCACCGTCGGAGCAGCCGCCGCCCACATGTCCCAGCCGGTGGCCAGCCGCCGGGTCGCCGCGCTGGAGGAGCACGTCGGCGAGCAGCTCTTCGAACGCACCTCGCGGCGGGCCGTGCTGACGCCGTTCGGGCGGGATCTGCTGCCCGCGGCCAGAGCGCTCGTCCGGGCCGCCGACGTGCTGCTGCACGAGGCGGAGGCGGCCCGGCGCAAGCCGTGGCGGCTCGCGGTGCCCGGCATCTGCACCACCGCGGCCCTGGCCCGGCTGGTCGCCGACGCCCGCGCGCACCGGATCGCCCTCGACCTGCGGGTCGCGCCCCCGGCGGAGCGCAGGGATCTCGTCCATGCGCAGCAGGTGCGTGCGGCCGTGCTGGCCGTGCCGTCCGACGAGGCGGTGTGGTCGATACCGCTCGGGCTGGCCGGCGCGCGCGACCCCGGGGTGAACCGCGTCTACCTGGAGACGCTGCGCGTCGGACGGGCGTCGACGGGACCGCCGCGGCGCGTGTGGATCCAGCCCGAGGACGATGTGCCGCACATCCGGGACCCGCTGGCCCGGCTGGGGGACGCGGTGGGGCTGCGCCCGGCGCAGCTCGCCGCCGCGACCGATCTGACGGGTGCCGCGGCAGAGGTGCTGTGCACGGACGACCTGCTGCTGTGCTCGCCCGCCCAGGCCGTGGAACTGGGCCTGCACTGGCGGGCCCTGGGAGAGCTGCCGCTGGTGCGCGGCTTCGCGCTCGCCGTCGCCGGGGACGGCGATCCGCAGCTCGTCGGGGGACGCCTCGCTGCCGCGCTCGCCCGCTGCCTCGGCGCGGAGAGCCGCGTCGGGGGCGGGGCGGACGGTGGCACGGGCGTCGGCGACCAGCCGGGCCAGGGCCGCGGTGGYGCAGATGCCGGGCACCGCGAGCCGCCACGGCTTGCGCCGGGCCGCCGACGTGCTGCTGCACGAGGCGGAGGCGGCCCGGACGAGCGCTCTGGCCGCGGGCAGCCCTCGACACCGTCCTCACCCCCAAAACCGACGCCGCCCACACCCTCCACACCCTCACCCGACACCACAACCTCCAAGCCTTCGTCCTCTTCTCCAGCGCCGCCGGCACCCTCGGCAACCCCGGACAAGCCAACTACGCCGCCGCCAACGCAGCCCTCGACGCCCTCGCCACCCGACTCCGCACCCACGGCACCCCCGCCACCTCCCTCGCCTGGGGTCTGTGGGGCGACGCGAGCGGCATGACCGGGCATCTGGAGAGCGGCGACCAGGACCGCATGCGCCGTCAGGGTGCGTCCGCACTGAGCGCCGAGGAGGGCATGGCGCTGTTCGACGCCGCACTGTCGCTGTCCGAACCCGTGCTGGTGACCAGCAAGATGAACTTCCCCGCCCTGCGGGCGGCCGCCGCCGAGGGCACCTTGCCGGTGATGTTCCAGGGGCTCGTCCGGGCGCCGCGCAAGGCGGCCCACAGCGCGGCGGCCGGCTCCGGCGAGTCGCTCGCGGACCGGATCGCGGCACTGTCCGCGGCGGAGCAGCAGCGGGAGCTGCTGGACCTGGTGCGCGGCCGGGCGTCGACGGTGCTGGGCGATGTGCCGATCCGCGCGGACCAGCCGTTCAAGGACGTGGGCTTCGACTCCCTCACCGCAGTCGAGCTGCGGAACCGGCTGGCGAAGGAGACCGGGGTCCGGCTGCCGGCGACGCTCGTCTTCGACTACCCCACCCCGGCCGCCCTCGCCCGGCACCTGCGCTCCGAGCTGGTGCCCGACGCCGGTACCGGAGACGAGGCGTCCGCGGCCGCGCCGGCCGCCGTCCCGGGTGCGGCCGATGTGGAGGCCGCCGCGTCCGAGGAGCTCGGGCGGATCGCGGCGATGGACGCGGACGACCTCGTGGCCCGCGCGCTGGGTGCCGTCGGCACCTGATCACCGACGAGGCAACCGATGACCGACCGAACGCCGATTGTGGAGGATCCGATGGGTACGCCCAGCGACAACAGCGCCAGCACCACGGACAGCGCCAGACTCGTCGAGGCCCTGCGCGCCTCGCTCATGGAGAACGAGCGTCTCAAGCAGGAGAACCAGCGCATGGCGGCCGTCGCGCGCGAGCCGATCGCGATCGTCGGGATGGCCTGCCGCCTGCCGGGCGGGGTCGCCACTCCCGACGACCTGTGGCGGCTGGTCGACGAAGGCCGTGACGCGGTCTCCGGCTTCCCGGAGGACCGGGGCTGGGACCTGGAGCGCCTCTTCGATCCGGACCCGGAGCGCGCCAACACCTCGTACGTCAGCGAGGGAGGATTCCTGCACGAGGCGGGCGAGTTCGACGCCGGCTTCTTCGGGATCTCGCCGCGCGAGGCGCTGGCGATGGACCCGCAGCAGCGGCTGCTGCTGGAGACCTCCTGGGAGACCTTCGAACGCGCGGGCATCGATCCGTCGGCGCTGCAGGGCGGCCGGGTCGGCGTGTACTCGGGCGTGATGTACCACGACTACGCGCCGGATCTGGAGTTCTCGCCGAAGGGCCTCGAAGGGTTCCTGGGCACCGGCAACTCGGGGAGTGTGGCGTCCGGCCGGGTGTCGTACACCCTCGGTCTCGAAGGACCCGCGATCACGGTGGACACGGCGTGCTCGTCGTCGCTGGTGGCCCTGCACCTGGCGGTGCAGGCGCTGCGCAACGGCGAAGTGGACATGGCTCTCGCCGGGGGCGCGGCCGTGATGGGCACGCCCGGTGTGTTCGTGGAGTTCTCCCGGCAGCGCGGGCTGTCCGAGGACGGGCGCTGCAAGGCGTTCGCCGAGGCGGCCGACGGCACCGGCTGGGCCGAGGGCGTCGGAGTCCTCCTCGTCGAGCGGCTCTCCGACGCCGAACGGCTCGGACACCCGGTCCTCGCGGTGGTCCGCGGCACCGCCGTCAACCAGGACGGCGCCTCCAACGGACTGACCGCCCCCAACGGCCCCTCCCAGCAGCGCGTCATCCGCGCCGCCCTCGCCAACGCCGGCCTCGCCCCCGCCGATGTGGACACCGTCGAGGGCCACGGCACGGGCACCACGCTCGGCGACCCGATCGAGGCACAGGCGCTGATCGCCACCTACGGCAAGGGACGCAGTCCCGAACAGCCGCTGTGGCTGGGCTCGTTGAAGTCCAACATCGGGCACGCCCAGTCCGCCGCCGGTGTCGCCGGCATCATCAAGATGGTCCAGGCGATGCGACACGGTGTGCTGCCGAAGACCCTGCACGTCGACCAGCCCTCCACCAAGGTGGACTGGTCGGCGGGCGCGGTGGAACTGCTCACCGAGGCCCGTGACTGGCCGGCGACCGACCGGCCCCGCCGCGCGGCGGTCTCCTCGTTCGGCGTCAGCGGCACCAACGCCCACGTCATCATCGAACAGGCCCCGGTGGCGGAGGCCCCGGCCGAGGCCGGGAAGACGGCCGCGCCCGGTGTCGTGCCGTGGATCCTGTCCGCCAAGGGCGACGCCGCCCTGCGGGCGCAGGCGGAGCGGCTGCTGACGGGCGCCGAGCACCGGGCACCGGCGGACGTGGGGCACGCCCTGGCCTTCGGCCGCGCACGCCTGGACCGCAGGGCCGTGGTCGTGGGCCGGGACGTGGAGGAGCTGACCGGCGGCCTGAAGGCGCTGGCGTCGGGTGAGCAGGCGGGGCAGGTGATCACCGGCACGGCGGACGTGGACGGCAGGACCGTCTTCGTCTTCCCCGGCCAGGGTCACCAGTGGACGGGCATGGGCGCCCGGCTCTACGACACCAGCCCCGTCTTCGCCGAGGCGATCGACGCCGTCGCGGCCGCCTTCAGCGCCCACGTCGACTGGGATCTGGTCGACGTCCTGCGCGGCACGGAAGGCGCGCCCGGCTTCGACCGGGTCGACGTCGTCCAGCCCGCGTCCTTCGCGGTCATGGTGGCCCTCGCCCGGCTCTGGCAGCACCACGGCGTCACCCCCGACGCCGTCGTCGGCCACTCCCAGGGCGAGATAGCCGCCGCACACGTCGCCGGTGCCCTCACCCTCGACGACGCGGCGCGTATCGTCACCCTCCGCTCCCGGGCGATCGCGGCCCACCTCGCCGGGCACGGCGGCATGATGTCGCTGCCGCTCCCCCTCACCACGGTCCAGGAGCACGTCGCCGCCTGCCCCGGTGTCGAGATCGCCGCCGTCAACGGACCCAACTCCACCGTCGTCGCCGGCGACCCCACCGCCCTCGACACCCTCCACGCCCACCTCACCGGCGAGGGCGTACGGGCCCGCCGGATCCCCGTCGACTACGCCTCCCACACCAGCCACGTCGAGACGATCCGGGACGAGCTCCACCGCATCCTCGCCCCCGTCGGCCCCCGCACCGCCACGATCCCCCTCCACTCCACCCTCACCGGCGAACGCATCGACGGCACGTCGATGACGGCCGGCTACTGGTACGACAACCTCCGCCACCAGGTCCGCTTCGCCTCCACCGTCGAGGACCTCGCCCGCACCGGGCACCGCGTCTTCGTCGAGATCAGTGCCCACCCCGTCCTCACCCTGCCCGTCGGCGAACTGGCCGAGGCGGCCGCGGGATCCCCCGGTGTGGTCACCGGCTCCCTGCGCAGGGACGACGGCGGGCTCGACCGCTTCGCCGCGTCGCTGGCCGCGGTGCACGTCCGGGGCGTGGACGTGGACTTCGGCCCGTTCTTCGAGGGCGCGTCCGGCCGGCGGGCCGAGCTTCCGACCTACCCCTTCCAGCACCGTCACTACTGGCTCAAGACCTCGCGCAACCCGGGCGTCGAGGGGCCGGCCGACGACTTCGAGACCCTTCACGAGGAGAACGACATGACGTCCCAGGAATCGTTCGCCGAGCGTTTCGCCGCCCTGCCGGAGGAGGAGCGCCTCACCGCGCTGCTCGGTCTGGTGCGGGCCGAGACGGCCACCTCCCTCGGCTACGCGTCGGCCGACGAGGTCGACGACGACGAGGCGTTCTTCGACGTCGGCTTCAACTCGCTGACCGCGGTCGAGCTGCGCAACCGGCTGGCCGAGGAGCTTGGTGTCGAGCTGCCCGTGATGCTGCTGTTCGACCACCCGACGCCCGGGCTGCTCGCCGAGTACCTGCTGGGCAAGGCCGCGGTACCGGCCGGCGCCTGACGGCCGCGGAACCCCGCCCCTCCCCCGACTCCTCCTCCGACTTTCCGCCTCCGAAAGGCATGGACGACACGATGTTCGACATCGACGACTATCTCGCCAGGCTCGGCCACTCCGGGCCGCGGCCGGCCCCGACCGTGGAGACCCTGCGGGTCCTGCACAAGCGGCACCTGATGACCTTCCCGTTCGACAACTTCCTCAACGAGGAGCGCGGCACCGCGATATGGGACGGTGTCGACATCGACGTCGACACCGTCTACAAGGAGGTCGTCACCGGCGGCCGGGGCGGCGTCTGCTACGAGCTCAACGGACTGTTCCGGGCCCTGCTCGGCGGGCTGGGCTTCGAGGCCGTCGTCCTGTCCGCCGGTGTGCGGGGTGCGGACGGCGCCTTCGGCCCGGACATGGAGCACCTGTTCAACGGCGTCCGGATCGACGGCGAGTGGTACATCGCGGACGTCGGCTACTCCGGTCCCTCGCTGATCGAGCCCGTACGGGTCGCGGAGGAGCCCCAGGAGCAGTACGGCACCCACTTCCGGGTCCGGGCGGCCGACGACGGCTTCCACTACCTGGAGCGCAGGCCGCGGGACGGCGACTGGGGTGTGATCCACCGGTTCCGGCTCAGGGCCCGGGAGTTCTCCGAGTGGCTGGACGCGTCCCACCCGGAGCTGGACGCGTATGCGCGGATGCTGGCGGCGAACGTCACCTACATCCGCGGACGGGCGCTGGAGAACGGGCAGATGACGCTGACCGGACGGCGGCTGCTGACCGTCGAGGACGGCCGGGAGACGGTGCGGGTGCTGGTGAAGCAGCCCGACTTCGACGCCGTCGTGAAGACCATTCTGTCGCAGGACTGACCCCCTCCCGCCGGCGCGGGCCCCCGGTCCCGGGTGCCCGCGCCGGCACGGGCACTGGAAAGGAGTGCACGATGTCTGCGTCCGCTGTGAGCGCCCCCTGGTGGCCCGACGACGAGGCGGACCTGCTCGTCGTCGGCTACGGCCCGGTGGGTCAGGTGCTGGCCAACCTGATGGCCAGGCGCGGCCGCCGGGTGATCGTCGTCGAACGGCACGCGAAGCCCTACACGATGCCGCGTGCGGTCGCCTTCGACGGGGAGGCGGCCCGCATCCTGGCGGCGGCCGGGGTCGCGGACCACCTCGCCTCGGTCGGTGAGCCGTCGGGCGACTACATGTGGCGCAACGGAAAGGGCGAGGACCTGCTGTACATCGGCGCCGCCGAGGAGCACGGCCGCAACGGCTGGCCCGAGTCGACGTCCATGTACCAGCCGGGGCTGGAGGACGCGCTCATCGCACGCGGCAAGCGGTTGCCGCAGCTCACGGTGGTGCGCGGTCACGAGGCCGTCGGCCTGACGGAGTCCGACGACGGCGTCGAGCTGACGGTCGAGGCGACGAACGGGATCCGGCGGCGGCTGCGCGGCCGGTGGATCGTCGGCTGCGACGGCGCGAACAGCTTCGTGCGGCGCCACATCGGCGGCGGCACCCGCGACCTGAACTTCCATCACGAGTGGCTGATCTGCGATCTGGTGCTGCACGACAGGCGCGATTTCCGGCCGAACAATCTGCAGATCTGCGATCCGGACCGCCCCCGGACCCAGGTGTCGGCGGGGCCGGGGCACCGGCGCTGGGAGTTCATGCTGCTGCCCGGTGAACGCAAGCAGGACATGGACAGCCGGGAGACGGCATGGCGGCTGCTGTCGCTGTGCGGGATCACCCCCGACGACGGGATCATGGAGCGCCATGCCGTCTACACGTTCCAGGCGAGCACGGCGCAGCAATGGCGCCGGGGCCGGCTGCTGATCGCGGGCGACGCGGCGCATCTGATGCCGCCGTTCGCGGGGCAGGGCATGAGCTCGGGCTTCCGTGACGTGGCGAACCTGGCGTGGAAGCTGGACCTGGAGATGACCGGGCTCGCCGACGAGTCGCTGCTGGACACCTATGTGACGGAGCGCCGGGCGCATGTGCAGCACGCCATCGGCATGTCGGTGAACCTGGGCAAGGTGATCTGCCAGACCGACCCGAAGGCGGCGGCCGACCGTGACGCGGTGATGATCGCGGCGCGGGAGCGGAAGCTGGCGCGGCCGCAGCAGTCGCCGTTCCAGCCGCTGACGAAGGGGGTGCTGCTCCGCGACGACCGGGGCCGCCGGCTGCCCGGTTCCGGCGACCAGGTGCCGCAGCCCGTGGTGTCCCGCGGTGTGGTGCGGGGGCTGTTCGACGAGGTCGTCGGGCGGGGCTTCGTCCTGGTGTCGCGCGACGACCCCGAGACGTTCCTCTCCGGGGACCAGCGGGCGTTCCTGCGCGGGCTCGGTGCCCGGCTGGTCCGGCTGCTGCCGGCCGGCACCCCTGCCGGGAGCGAGCCGGAGGGCGCCGTGGTCGACACGGAGGGCACCTTCGGCGCCTATCTGGACGGCATCGGCGCGCGGACGGTCCTGGTCCGGCCGGACACCTATGTGTTCGGCGCGGCGGACGGTCCCGAGGAGGCCGGACTGCTCGTGGAGGCCCTGCGCGAGCAGCTGACGGTGCGTACGGCCGTCCCCGTCGCGGCGGGCTGAGGCATCCCTGCCATGAACGTCATGCGGTGGGTGCCGTGCGCGCGGTGCGCGCACGGCAGCCGCCGCGAGGTGCCGTCGGCGGCCGGGCCGTCAGCCGGCCAGCGCCGGTGTGCGCACCGCGGCGGGGGCGGCAGTGCCGCCGTCGTAGTCGGCGCGTGCGCGGTCGATCTCGTGGAGGTGGCGCTCCGCCCAACCGGTCAGCGCGAGCAGGGAGTCGTAGAGCTCGCGGGCCATCGGGGTCGCCGTGTACTCGACCTTCGGCGGCACCGTGGGGTAGACCGTGCGGGTCAGCAGGCCGTCCCGCTCCAGGTTCCGCAGGGTGAGGGTGAGCATGCGGCGGCTGATGCCCTTCACCTGGCGCTCCAGCTCGGTGAAGCGGGCGGGCCCCTGCGTCGTGACCAGCAGGATGCCGATGCTCCATTTGCCGCTCACTCGTCCGAGTACTTCGAGAACCGAACACGCGGCCTGCGCGGCAGGAGTTTCACACTGCTGCACCGCGCTGACCTCGGTGGTCACATCGGTGTTCCCCTGGGACATGAAAGTGCCTCCTTCCGCCGCGCCTCATGGTCCCAGACCATGGTCTCTGTAACAAGACGTACACCATGTCAGCCCCTGTGCAGCTACGTCTTCGCGCACGCCGGCCGATCGCCGGCACCCACCCCTTCTCCTCAGGAAAGAAGAGAGCCGTGACCCCACAGACCGGCACGACCAGCTCGCGCGGGCTGGCGCTCGCAACGCTCTGCACCATGCAGTTGATGATCATCCTTGACGGGACGATCGTCACGGTCGCGCTGCCGACCATCCAGAACGACCTCGACTTCTCCCAGGGCGGCCTGTCCTGGGTCGTGAACTCGTACCTCATCGCCTTCGCGGGCCTGCTGCTGCTCTCCGGCCGTCTCGGCGACCTGATCGGCAGCAAGAAGGTGTTCCTCGCCGGTCTGGTGACGTTCACGCTCGCCTCGCTGCTCTGCGGTGTCGCCACCAACCAGGAGATGCTGATCGGCGGCCGCTTCCTGCAGGGCGTCGGCGCGGCGCTCGCCTCGGCGGTGGTGCTCGGCATGATCGTGGGCCTGTACCCGGAGCCCGCCGAGCAGGCCAAGGCCATGGGCATCTACAGCTTCGTCTCGGCGGGCGGCGCCTCCATCGGCCTGATCGCCGGCGGTGTCATCACGGACGCGCTCGGCTGGCACTGGGTGTTCCTCATCAACCTGCCGATCGGCGCGATCGCCCTGGTCGCCGGTATCAAACTGCTGTCCGCGACCTCCGGGCTCGGGCTGCGTGCCGGTGCCGACGCCATCGGCGCCGTCCTGGTGACGGCCGGTCTGTCGCTGGGCGTCTTCACCATCTCGCAGGTCTCCGAGGACCACTACAGCGCCGCCGAGCTGGGCATCTACGGCGCCGTCTCCGTCGTCCTGCTCATCGCCTTCCTCGTCCGCCAGGCGAAGGCGGCGCGTCCGCTGCTGGCCCTGCGCATCTTCCGCAACCGTGAGATCAGCGGAGCCAACATCGCCGTGGTGCTCGTCTTCTCGGCGGGCTTCGGCTTCCAGTTCCTCAACGCCCTCTACCTCCAGCGGGTTCTCGGCTTCGACTCCATGCAGACGGGTCTCGCCTTCCTCCCGGCGCCGCTGGTCATCGGCACCATGTCGCTGTTCTTCACGGCGAAGCTCACGGCGCGCTTCGGCACCCGCCGGGTGCTGCTGACCGGTCTGCTGTTCCTCGGCGGCGGCCTGCTGCTGCTCAGCCGGGCCCCCGTCGACGGCAACTACTGGGTGGACGTGGCCCCGACGCTCGTCATCCAGGGCTTCGGCATGGGTCTGACGGTGCCGTCGGTCATCATGCGGGCCATGTCCGGTGCCGCCCCGGCCGACGCCGGTCTCGCCTCCGGTCTCAACAACACGGCGCAGCAGGCCGGCGCCGCGGTCGGTCTCGCGGTGCTCGCCACCGTCGCCACCTCGCGCAGCAACACCCTGCTGTCGGAGGGCACCGCGCAGATCCAGGCACTGCGGGACGGCTACAGCCTGGCGTTCGTCTTCGCGGCGGGATTCGTCTTCCTGGCGTGGCTCGTCACCTTCTTCGTCCTGCGGGACACGGCTCCCGCGGCGGGCGCCGGTGCGGGTGAGAGCGCGCCGGGCAGCCCGGAGGAGACGGTGCGCGACACGACCGTCAAGACCGTGGTCGTGCACTGACCGGGTGAGTGACGGGTCAACGGTGCGGGGCGTGACCGGAGTTCGCCGGTCGCGCCCCGCACCGTCGGCAGACTGGCGCACCGGCGGCCGGCCGGTCGCACATGACAGACAAAGGCACAGACGAAAGGTGTTCGACGTGGCGGACAGGATCCGTGTGGGAGTGGTGGGAGCGCACGCCGAGCGCGGCTGGGGGCGGGGCATCCATCTGCCGGCGCTGTCGGCTCTCGCGGACGACTACGAGATCACGGCCGTCGCCGGGACCAGCCGGGAGTCCGCCGAGGCGGCGGCCGGCACGTGGGGGGCGCGGCACGCCTTCGACGACGCCCGGGCGCTCATGGAGCACCCCGAGGTCGACCTCGTCACCATCGCCGTGCAACTCCCCCAGCGGGACGGCCTCGTGGAGACCGCCGTCGCCGCGGGCAAGCACGTGTACAGCGAGTGGCCGCTGGCCCTGGACGCCCCGACCGCGGAGGGGTTCCGCAGCGCGGCGCAGAAGGCCGGCGTCCGGCACGCGGTGGGCCTCCAGAGCCGCCACCACCCCGCGGTGCGTCTGCTGCGGGACCTGGTGGCGGACGGGCTCGTCGGCGAGGTGCTGTCGACGTCGCTGACGTACTCGCTGTCCACCCCGACGGTCTGGTCCGAGCGGTACGCCGCGCTGTTCGACCACACCAAGGGCGTGAACCACCTGGCCGTCGTGGCCGGGCACTCGATGGACATGTACCGGTACGTGGTCGGGGACTTCACCGAGCTGTCGGCGACGCTCGCGACCCGCATCACCAGCATCACGCTGGAGGAGACGGGCGAGGAGCTCGAGGTGACCTCGCCCGACCAGATCGTGGTGGGCGGTCTGCTGGAGTCCGGTGCCGCGTCGTCCGTGCACTTCATGACCGGCGGCCCGCACGGGGACGGGTTCCGCATCGAGGTGCACGGCTCGGCGGGGCGGCTGGTGCTGCGCTCCACCGACGACTCGCTCGTCGGCCCCGAGTTCGTCCTCACCCACGCCCTCGGCGGCCGGCCTCCCGTCGAGATCGCGGTGCCCGCGAGCTACCGTCCGCTGCTCCCCCAGGCGCCCGCACCGGTGCGCAACGTGCACCAGGTGTACACCGACCTCGCGCGGGCGATCCGTACCGGTGAGCCGTCCGAGCCGGACTTCGGCACCGCGGCCCGGATGCACCGTGTCATCGACGCCATCAAGGAGTCCGCGGCGACGGGTGAACGCCGTCGCCTCACCCACCCGTCCGCCGGCTGACCCGGCCCCCGTGCCCGACGCCCCGGTCCCCGCGCTCCGGCGGGGGCCGGGGCGTCGCCCTGCGCACGGGCCCGGCGGCCACGGGTCGTGGGGGCGGCGGTCTCCCGCCGGCTCTCACGCGTCCGGAGCGTCGAGCGGCCACGACCAGACCGCGTCGGCGGCGTCCCGCTCCCCGAGGATCCGGCGGTGGCGTGCCGCTTCGCGCTTGGTTCCCGCGTTGAGCGGGCGGTAGCGGACCCAGTCCATCGGAACGACGTGGAGAGCGAGGGTCTCCACCGCCCCTTCGTGACCGACCCCGTGCGCGAGCACCACGGCGAAGCGCTGGATGCCCCACAGGCACTGCCAGGGCGGTCCGGTGACGACGGCTCCGGCGTCGGCGAGCTTCCGGCCGTACCCCTCCTCGGCGTCGAGCTCCATCTCCGCGTGGAAGTCGTCGCCCCCGAAGTGGTGGACGCAGCTGCGCCGCAGGCCGTCACGCATCTCCGACAGGCGCCCGCCCCCCACCGGAGCGCCGGCCTCCCGCACAGGGGCCACCGCGAGCGGGAAGATCGCGTGCCGGCCCCGGTCGATCACGGGGAAGCCGAGATCCGTCCATTGCGGAGTCCTCTCGGAGTACCGGGTGCCGAGTGCCCGGGCGAGGGCGTGCATGATCGACAGACCGTCCGCGATCCGATCCGGCTGCTCCTGCTCCTGCTCCTGCTCCACGGGACCTCCCCCTCGATCCGCCGGCCCGGGATCCCCCTCCGTCGGCCGCCCGGGACCGGCCGGGGGACGCCCTCACGACGCCACGACCATCCGGCGACCCCGCCGCCGACGACCCGATCATGCACCAAGCGCACGGACCGCGCCGTCGACCTGGCCCGGCGGCCACGCGCGGGGGGCCGTCTCCGTGGCGGAGACGGCCCCTGGGGGTGCGGTGTGCGGGGTCCGGCCGGTCAGGACGTACCGGTGCCGGTCCGCCCGGCGGCCGCGAGGGCCGACCGGCGGCGCGCCTGGCGGGCCTTGTGACGTGCGCCGGAGCCCCGCTCGACCAGCCACCACTCGGCGAGGAGCAGCGGCAGGATCCAGCCGGGCCACGACGCGAGGCCCGCCCTCGCCTGGCCCCAGGCGATCAGCTGGGCGATGTCCTGGGTGTCGGGCTGGGGCAGGATCGTGTGGTCGTAGACCACACCGAGGATCCGGCTGAGGATGATGGACAGCGTCAGTGCGAAGCTGCGCACCATCCACCGCCGGTGGTCGTCGAACCGCCGCTGCCGGGCCATCCGGTAGCCCGCGACCGCGGTGCCGACCCACAGCACCGAGGTCATGATGGTCGACATCTGCATCGACAGCCCCGAGGGGCTGACGAGGGCGACGGCGATGCCGGAGACTCCCGCGGGCAGCACGCCCGCCACCAGATACAGGCGCCCGCTCCAGCGGTGCACCTTCGGGTGCCGCGCCCGCAGGACGGGCCAGACCTGGAGGCAGCAGGTCACCAGGGCGACCGTGCCGAACACGACGTGCGCCACCAGGACCGCGTAGTGCCACGGGTGTCCGGCCGCCGGGGGGATCTTGGAGTCGGCGGGGTCGAGGGTGAGGTACCGCGGCACGGCCATGGCGATGAACACCGCGCTCACCAGGGCCAGGGGCCCCACCCAGGGGCGGCGCCACCAGCGGGGGGACGGGGCGGGGCCGGCCACGGGTCTCTCCGCGGGTGCGGCCTGCTCCGGTTCGGTCGTCGTGATCGTCACGGCCGTTCTCCCATCGTGTCAGTCAGTCGGCGGCCGCGAGGGATTCGCCGGTTGCCATGTCGGTGATCCGGATGGCCCGGTAGGGGCAGTAGTCGGCGGCGTCGAGCACGTCCTCGTCGGGCTCGATGCCCGTCTCGGTGGGCTCGGCCTTGCCGCCGACGAGACGGAAGCGGTCGGGCAGGTTGCCGTTGCACAGGCCGGCGCCCATGCAGGCCCGCTGGTCGACCTCGATGTGCCAGGTCATGCGGTCACCACCGCACGGGCAGCGCGGCCACACCGCGCACCACGTGGTCGGACTTCCACGGCACCTCCTCGGCCGGCACCGCGAGTTCCAGGCTCGGCAGACGGCGCAGCAGGGTGCCGAGCGCGACCTGGAGTTCGAGCCGGGCGAGCGGGGCGCCGAGGCAGTGGTGGATGCCGTGGCCGAAGGCGATGTGCGGGTTGTGCTTGCGGGTGAGGTCGAGCTCCTCGGGAGCCTCGAAGACGCGCGGGTCGCGGTTCCCGACGGCGGGGAAGATCATGACGGCCTCGCCGGCCTTGACCAGCTGTCCGCCGATCTCGATGTCCTCGACGGCGATGCGGGTGTTCTCCGAGTAGGGGCTGAGCGGGGTGACCCGCAGCAGCTCCTCGATCGCCGTCGGCAGCAGCTCGGGTTCGGCGACCAGGCGCTCCCACTGCCCGCGCCGGCTCAGCAGGATGTAGAGGTGGTTCGCCAGCTGGTTGGCGGTGGTGTGGTGGCCGGTGGCGAGGAGGGCGATCGACATGGTGATCAGCTCCTCCTCGCTGAGCCGGTCCTCCTCGTCGCGCGCCGCGACGAGGGCGGACAGCAGGTCGTCGCCCGGCTCGGCGCGGCGCTTGGCGATCAGCGAGCCCATGTACTCGGGCAGCTTCTCGAAGCGGGCCTCGTTCATCTCCTCGAGCGTGTGCTCGTTGCCGATGGTCAGCCAGGTGTCGATCCAGCCGCGGAACTTGTAGTGGTCCTCCAGCGGCACCGCGAGCATCTCGCAGATCACGGTGATCGGGAGCATCCAGGCGTACTGGGAGGCCAGATCACCGGTGTTGCCGGAAGCGGTGAGGCGGTCCAGGAGCTCGTCGGCGATCTCCTGGGCGCGGGGACGTATGAGTTCGACCCGGCGCACGGTGAACGCCTTGGCGACCAGCTTGCGCAGCCGGCCGTGCTCCGGGTCGTCCATGCTGACGATGTTCTGTTCCTCGAACGCCTTGCGGACGCGCGGGACGTCCTTGCCGACGGTCGCCGCCCGGCTGAAGCGCGGGTCGGCGAGCACGGTCTTGATGTCGGCGTGGCGGGTGGCGAGCCATGCCTCGCCGCCGTACTGCATGTCCACGCGGGTGAGCGCCTGTTCGGCGCGGACCTCGGCGTAGCGGGGGTGCAGGTCGGTGGCGACCGGCTCTCCGAAGGGGTAGGCCGGTACGCCGTGCATGGGGCAGCCCGGCGGAGGTACGGCCGCTGTCCCGCTGGAGCCGGTGGTGTCCTGGTCGGTGACCGTCATCGTCGGGTCGCCTCTCTGTCCTGGTGGGTGAGGTCGGTTCAGTTGCCGATGGCGCGCGGGTGGTCGAAGAAGCGGTACGGGTCGTACGCCCTCTTCAGCCGCTTGAGGCGGTCGTAGTTGACGCCGTAGTAGGCGTTCTGCCAGTTGTCGAGGTACATGTCGGGGAAGTTGATGTACGAGTGGCCCCCGGACAGCGGGTTGATCACGTTGAAGCCGGTGGTGGCCCAGCCCACGGCCGCGGCGACGTCCTCGTCGGCCGGCGAGGCGTCCGGCAGGGCGACGCCGTAGCCGATGTGGAAGAGGGCGCCGCGGTGCACGAACGCGGTGTCGGTGGGCGCCTTGTCGCCGACGGCGCCGCCGAGGCCGACGAAGCTCAGGTAGCGGGTCTGGCCCGTGCGCGGCGCCGACTCGAAGGCCGCGAGCGCGGCGGCGGTCCCGGCCGTGCCGAGCGGCTGGTCGACGATGCGGGCGCGCATCCGCTGCCACAGGGTGCGCGGGTGGGAGCCGCCCTCGGCGAGGCCGTAGACGTACTGCATGCCGTCGGCGAAGGGCAGATCGAGGACCTTGCTGGTGGCGGGGGTGGAGCCGACCAGTCCGGCGAGCTCGGCGAGGCCGGCGTCGGCCTCCTCCTTGGTGCCGTAGTAGGCGCCCTGCTGGAGGACGATCGGCGGGTTGCCGGAGCCGGCGTCCGGCTGGATCACGATGACCTGGCCGGTGCTGTTGCGCGGCGTGGTCCGGTACCACTGCTGCCAGGTGTCGAGGAACTTCTCCGCGTCGTCCCAGCTCCAGATCTGCTCGTAGAAGACCATCCGGGGCACGGAGATGGGGCGCAGCTCGACGTCGACGAGGACGCCCCAGTTGCCGCCGCCGCTGCCGCGCAGCGCCCAGAACAGGTCCGGGTTGGAGCGCTCGGAGGCGGTGACGAGCCGGCCGTCGGCCAGGACCACCTTGGCGGAGACCATGCGGTCGGAGCCGATGCCGAAGGGACGGCTCTGGTAGCCGACACCGCCGCCGGAGTAGTAGCCGCCGACGCACACGTCGTGGCAGGTGCCGGTGACCATGCCCTGGCCGTACTGCTTGAGGACGCCGAGCGCCTCGATGCTCTGGGTGCCGGGGCCCACGTGGACGGTGGGCGAGCCGCCGCCGGTGACGTGGTTCATGCGGCGGACGTCGAGCACCAGGCCCTCGCCGGTGGACCAGCCGGCGAAGTTGTGGCCGCCGCTGCGGGTGCGCAGCGTCAGGCTGTTGTCCTGGGCGAAGCGCACGACGGCCTGGACGTCGGCCGGGGTCTCGCCGTAGACGATGCCCGCCGGGGTGACGGCGTCGTACTCGCCGATGGCGAGCTGCTTGGAGGCGTCGTAGGCGGCGTCGCCGGGCAGCACGACATCGCCCTGGATGCGGGAGCGCAGCGCCGACCAGTCGGGGCACTGGGACCGGCGCCGGCCGGCGGCCGGTGCCCCGGCCGCCGGTGCCCCGGCGGCCGCCCCGGTGGCGACCGTCGCGGCGAGGACGCCGCCGGCGCGGAGCAGATTCCTTCGATCGAGCATGGTTGCTTCCTCCGGAGATATGTCGTGCTGTCACATGCGAGTTGTCGGATGTGCGCGAGAACCGTATTCGGCGGCGGATCCGTGCGTATTCCCCTAGGACCCCCCTCAGTTCGGCTCCCGCGCGGCCCCCCGGAAATTCAGGGTTCTCGCGGGATGGCCTGTTCCGTACGCTCTGGGCGCCGGGGAATTCCCCCGCCTCGCCAGCGAAGGAGATCCACCGTGCCCGCAACCGTTCCGAGTGTGGACACCGATCCGCACATACGTGGCCGCAGCAAGCTCCCGTCCCTCACGGGCATGCGGTTCTTCGCCGCCCTTCTGGTGTTCTTCATCCACGCTCTCCAGCCCATCGGGCCGGTCGACCCCACGGGGCCGGTGAATCCCTTCGCGGACCAGGACATCGCGCAGGGGCTGCTGGAATTCTTCGCACCCGCCGGATATCTGGGAGTGTCGTTCTTCTTTCTGCTGAGCGGATTCGTCATCACCTGGTCGGTGAAGCCGGGTGAGCGGCTGACGGCCTACTGGCGCCGGCGCGTCGTGAAGATCTTCCCGAATCACATCGTGATGTGGGCCGCCGCGATGATTCTCTTCGCGTCCGCCTACACTCCGGTGAGCACCTGGCTGCCGAATCTTTTCCTGGTGAATTCCTGGATCAACAAGTTCGACGTCCAGATGAGCGTGAACGCACCGGCCTGGTCGCTCTGTGCGGAGCTGCTGTTCTATCTGGCGTTCCCGTTGCTGCTGCTCGGTGTGCGGCGGATCGCCGTGAGCCGGCTGTGGTGGTGGGCGGCGGGCGCCGCGCTGGCGACGGTCGGGGTGGCGCTGGTGACGACGTATCTGATCCCGGACACCCCGCGGTCGCCGATGATCCCGATCTCGACGACGCAGATGTGGTTCAACTACACCTTCCCGCCGATGCGGATGTTCGAGTTCCTGCTGGGCATGCTGCTGGCGCGGATCGTGATGGCGGGACGCTGGCCGCGGATCGGTGTCGTGCCGGTGCTGGGGCTGCTGGCCGCCGGGTACGCGGCGGCGATGTACGCGCCGGCGCCGTACAACTTCGTCTCCGTGACGGTCGTGCCGTTCGGTGTCGCCATCGCGGCCGCCGCGTCGGCCGACGTCCGGGGGGTGAAGACGTACCTGGACGGCCCGGTGATGCAGTGGCTGGGCAATGTCTCCTTCGGCTTCTACCTGTGCCAGGGCGTGGTGATCTTCTGGGGCCGGCAGGCCCTGCTGGGCAACGCGACCTACAGCACTCCGGTGGCCGTCCTGGTGATGGCCGGGATGTTCGTGGCGACGCTGCTGGCGGGCTGGTTCCTGTACGCCTGCGTGGAGAACCCGGCGATGAAGCTGTGGAGCAGGCCGCGCAGGCGGGCCGGCAGCGTGCCCGTGGTGCCCGCCGCGGTCCCGCCGGAACCGGCGGCCGCAGCCGCCGCGGCCCCGGCGGCGGAGCCGGTCGCCACGGCGTCGGCCGGCGGCGGCCCGGCTCGCCCCTGAACGTCGCCCGTGCCCGCCCATCCCCCGCCGGGCACGGGTGACACGGTCCGTCCGGCCGTGGTGTGACGGACGGACCGCCGGCGCCCGGTGGACGCGGAAGGCCCGCGTCCACCGGGCGCCTCCGCTGTTCAGCCGCGCATCAGCTCGGCCACCAGGAAGGCCATCTCGACGGACTGCTCGGGGTTGAGCCGGGGGTCGCAGTTGGTCTCGTAGCGGGCCGCGAGCGAGGCGTCGTCCAGCCGGCGTGCGCCGCCGAGGCATTCGGTGACATGGTCCCCGGTGAGCTCGATGTGCAGCCCGCCGGGATGGGTGCCGAGTGCGCGGTGCACCTGGAAGAAGCCCTGCACCTCGTCGAGGATGTCGTCGAAGTGGCGGGACTTGTAGCCGCTCGCGGTCTCCTTGGTGTTGCCGTGCATGGGGTCGCACTGCCAGATCACCCGGTGCCCGGTCGCCGTGACCTTCTCCACGATGGCGGGCAGCACGTCGCGGACCTTGTCGCGTCCCATGCGGCTGATGAGCGTGAGCCTGCCGGGCCTGCTGTCGGGGTCCAGCCGCTCGACGTACTCCACGGCCTGCTCCGGCGTGGTGCCGGGGCCGATCTTGACGCCGATGGGGTTGGCGAGCAGGGACGCCAGGGCCACATGGGCCCCGTCGAGCCGGCGGGTGCGCTCCCCGATCCACAGGAAGTGCCCGGAGAGCCCGTAGAGCCCGGCCCTGCCGTCGTCGCCCTCGGCGGTGCGCAGCATGGCCCGTTCGTAGTCGAGGAGCAGGGCCTCGTGGCTGGCGTACACCTCGGTGGTGTGCAGGGCGCTGTGGTCGGCCCGGCAGGCGGCCATGAAGCGCAGGCCGTTGTCGATGTCCGCGGCGAGGGCGCGGTAGCGCTCGCCCGCCGGGGAGTCGCGGACGAAGTCCTGGTTCCACCCCTGCACGCGCCCGAGGTCCGCCGCGCCCGACGCCATCATGGAGCGCACATGGTTGAGGGCGGCCGCGGAGTGCGCGTACGCGGTGAGCATGCGGGAGGGGTCGGCGACACGCGAAGCGGGTGTGGGGGAGGCGGAGTTGACGATGTCGCCCCGGTAGACGGGCAGGGTCAGGTCGTCGGTGGCCTTCGAGCGGGGTTTGGCGTACTGGCCCGCGATGCGGCCGACCTTCACGACGGGCAGGTTCGCGCCCCAGGTGAGGACGACCGCCATCTGCAGCAGGGTGCGGATGTTGGCGCGGACGTGGTCCTCGGTGTTGCCGGCGAACGTCTCGGCGCAGTCGCCGCCGTGCAGCAGGAAGGCGCGTCCGTGGGCGACGTCGGCGAGGCGCCGGTGCAGCCGGTCGACCTCGCCCGGCAGGACGAGTGACGGCATGCGTTCGAGGGTCTCGCGCACCTCGGTGACGGCGCCGGTGTCGGGGTAGTCGGGCTGCTGGGCAGCGGGGCGGGCGAGTGCGTCGGTCACCCGGGCCGCCACTGCGGGCGGCAGCGTCCCGGCCGCCTCACGCGGGCGGGTGACGGTCTCTATGAGTGCTGGCATGCGGTGGAGCGTAGGGAGGCCCGGCGAGGGGGCGGCCACCCTCCGGTAATCAGGCCCCCACTGCCGCCGGGGCGGGCTCCCCGCCGGCGGCGGCCGCCTCCGCGGCGGGTCCGGCGGCGTCGCCGAGGGCGAAGAACTCCCGGTAGAGCGCCAGCTGTTCGGCGAGCATCGGCGCGCCGGGGTGGACGGGCAGGCCGCATGCCTCGGCCGCCGCAAGCAGCGCGGTGCGGCGCGGTTTCATCACGATGTCGGCGACGAGCGTCCCGGGGCGCAGGCGGCCGGGGGTGAACGGCAGCGGGTCGTCCGGGCGCAGCCCGAGGGGTGTGGCGTTGACGGCGATGTCCGCGTCGACCGGTCCGTCCGCCGCGTGGACGCGGCCGGGCCAGGTGGGGGCGAGGCGGTCCACGAGCCGCTCGACGCGGGCGGTGTCGGTGTCCCAGACGGTGACCCGGGCGCCGGCGAGCAGCAGGGCGACGGCGATCGCCGACCCCGCTCCCCCGGCGCCGGCGACGCAGACCGTGGCGGTCCCGGGCCGGTGGCCGGCGGCGCGGAGACCGCGGACGAAGCCCACGCCGTCGAAGTTGTCGGCGTGCCAGCGGCCGTCGGGTCCGCGGCGCAGGGCGTTGGCCGAGCCGCTGAGCCGGGCGGCGGGGCTGATCTCGTCGGCGAAGCGGAGGCAGTCGGCCTTGTGGGGCACGGTGATCAGGAGCCCGTCGAGGTTCCGGACGCGCTGGAGGCCGGGCACGGTGACGTCCAGGTCGCCGGGGCGCACATGGACGGGCACGAGGACCGCGTCGGTGCCGAGGCGGGCGAAGAGGGGGTTGAGCATCGCGGGGGCCTGCACCTGGGAGACCGGGTCGCCGAGGACGGCGTAGAGCCGGGTCGTCCCGGACACGGCGGGGGCGCCGGGCCCGCCCGGGGCGAGGGGCGCACCGTGTGCGGCGGGGTCCGTACCGGTCACCGTTGCCTCCCTGTCCGCCCTGGGCGCGGCGGGGGCACCGGCCCCCGCGTCGCCGACGACACTAGGCGCGCCCCGGCGGGCCGGGCATCCCCTCAGACCCCCCTGTGTGGACGCGGCACAGCCGGGCCACTCCGTCAAATCGGTACACAATACCCATTGACCCGCCGCCGGTTCGGGCGTTCCATGGACATAAAGGACAGATAAGGCTGCGGCAGGAGGCGGCCCACCATGACCACCCGCTCAGACATTTCCCAGCACCCGGACCTCGCGGAGATGCGCTCCCGCTTCGAACGCGCGACGTCCAATCCCACGGCCCAGGGCGTCGAGGCCCTGGCGCTGCTCACCGGCGTCTACCTCGCGGCGTCGCCCTGGATAGCGGGCTTCAGCGGACTCACCGGTCTGGCTGTGACCAACCTGATCCTCGGCATCGCCTACTGCGCCTGCATGAGCGGCTTCGCCTCGGCGTACGAGCGCACCCACGCCATGGCGTGGGCCGCCTGCGCGATCGGCGCGTTCACGATCGTCTCCCCGTGGCTCGTCTCCGGCGACGTGTCCACCACCCGCACCGTGGTCAGCAACGTGATCGCCGGAGCGGTGGCGCTGCTGTGCGGTCTCGCCATGGCCGCCGGCGGCCGCGGCGGCCGCAAGCCGTCCATCGGTCCCTCCGCGATGAGCTGATCCGCCCCGGCACGGCGGTCCACCGGGCCGCCGCGCAAACGAGGGCCCCGGTCCGAGCCGGGGCCCTCGTCCGCGTGTGCGGCCGCGCAGACGTCAGGGCGCGGGCAGCGCGCCCCCGCCCTTGAGCCGTTCCAGGTCGTCGGCGCGCACCTTGATCGCGAACAGGGCGATCAGGGCGGCGATCACGGCGAAGACCGCCGCGGTGACGAAGGCCGCCGAGACACCCGAGGTGAGCACTTCGCTCGACCACGGGGGCGGCAGCTGCCCCGTGCGCTCGAACTGCAGGCGCTCCGCCGGGCTCGCCTGGGCGAGGAAGGCCGGGACCTGCTGGTCGGCCTCGTTGTTGCTGGCGGTGCCGAAGACGGTGACCAGGATGGACAGCCCCAGCGAACCGCCGACCTGCTGGGTGGCGTTGAGGAGACCGGAGGCGGCGCCCGACTCGTGCACCGGCACCCGGGACAGCGCCATCAGGGTCAGCGAGACGAAGAGCATGCCCATGCCGAGGCTGAAGACCAGCATCGGTCCGAGGATGCTGCCCGCGTAGGTGGAGTGGACGTCCGTCAGCGTCAGCCAGCCGAGACCGGCCGCGGCGAGCAGCGCGCCCGTCACCATGAACGGCTTGGGCCCGTAGCGGGGGAGCAACTGCGAGGCGAGGCCCGCCCCGATCGCGATCACGGCGCTGACCGGCAGGAACGCGAGACCGGCTTCGAGCGGGCTGAAGCCGAGGACGTTCTGCACGAAGAGGGTCAGGAAGAAGAACATCCCGAACATCGCCGCGGCGAGGCACAGCATGATGCCGTACGTGCCCGCGCGGTTGCGATCGGCGAACATGTGCAGCGGTGTGATCGGCTGCTTCGAGCGCCGCTCGACGGCGATGAAGGCGGTCAGCAGGATCACCGCGGCGGCGAAGGACCCGAGGGTGACCGGATCGCGCCAGCCCTCCTGCGCGGCCCGGATGAACCCGTAGACCAGCGCGGCCATGCCCAGCGTGGAGGTCAGCGCGCCGAGGATGTCGAAGTTGCCCGGATGGCGTGCGGACTCCTTGATGTAGCGCGGTGCGGCGAAGGCGATCAGCAGGCCGATGGGGACGTTGACGAAGAGCACCCAGCGCCAGTCCAGCCACTCGACGAGCATGCCGCCCGCCAGCAGCCCGATCGCGCCGCCGCCCGCCGACACGGCCGCGAAGACGCCGAAGGCCCGGTTGCGTTCCGGGCCCTCCTTGAACGTGGTGGTGATCAGGGCCAGCGAGGTCGGCGACGCGATGGCGCCGCCGACGCCCTGGAGGGCCCGGGCGGCGAGCAGCTGGCCGCTGCTCTGCGCGAGGCCGCCGAGCAGCGAGGCCAGGACGAACAGCAGCACGCCGAAGATGAACACACGCCGCCGGCCGAGGATGTCGCCCGCCCGTCCGCCGAGGAGCAGCAGCCCGCCGAAGGTCAGGGTGTAGGCGTTGACCACCCACGACAGGCTGGTGGTCGAGAAGTCCAGGTCGCTCTGGATGTGGGGCAGCGCGATGTTCACGATGGTGATGTCGAGGACCACCATCAACTGACAGGAGGCGATGACCAGAAGCGCCATTGCGTTTCCGCCGCCCTTGCCGGGGGCGTGGTCCTGAGCGGTTGTCGCGGGCTGCGGGGTCGTCATGGAGCACCGTGCCTCGGTGGCCGGACATCCCCTGCCGGCGGGTCACCCGTACGGCAGGTTTGCGGACGGGACCGTCCACTGTTCGACGTTAAGCCCGCCCCCGGGGCGTCACCACTCGATCAGGGCAGGACCGCCGTCCCGTCGACCTCGACGAGGCACTCCTCGTCCCACAGCCGCACCACGCCGATCACCGCCATCGCCGGGTAGTCGCGGCCCGCCAGCCGGCGCCAGACGCGGCCCAGTTCGGCGGCGTGCGCCCGGTAGTCGGCCACGTCGGTGGCGTAGACCGTGACCCGCGCGAGGTCGTGGGGCGTGCCACCGGCCGCCGCGAGTGCGGTGAGGAGGTTGGTGAGGGCCACCTCGAACTGCTCCGGCAGCGTGCCCCCGACGACCTTGCCCCCGCCGTCCAGGGCCGTCTGGCCGGCGAGGAAGACCAGCCGGGAGCCGGTGGCGGTGACCGCGTGCGAGAACCCGGCGGGCGGCGAGAGCTCCGCCGGGTTGTGCCGGTGCAGACTCATCCGGTGGCCTCCGCGGTAGGCGCCTGGAGCGCGTACAGCTCCTTGGCGACGATGGTGCGCTGGACCTCGGTGGCGCCCTCGTAGATCCGCGGGGCACGCACCTCGCGGTAGAGGTGTTCGAGCAGGTGGCCGCGTTGCAGGGCGCGGGCGCCGTGCAACTGGACGGCGGCGTCGACGACGTACTGGGCGGTCTCGGTGGCGAGCAGCTTCGCCATCGCCGCCTGCCGGGGCACACCGTCCCGCCCCTCGTCGTACGCGCAGGCCGCCGCGTACACCATCAGGCGGGCGGCCTCGGTGCGGGTGGCCATCTCCGCCACGGTGTGGGCGACCGACTGGAGCTCCTTCAGCGGGGCTCCGAAGGCCGTCCGGTCCGCGGTGTGCGCCAGGGCGGCGTCGAGGGCCGCCTGGGCCATGCCGACGGCGAAGGCGCCGACGCTGGGACGGAAGCGGTTCAGCGTGTCCATCGCGACCCGAAAGCCGCGGTCCCGCTCGCCGAGCAGGTCGTCCTCGGTCACCGGCACCCCGTCGAAGACGAGCGCCCCGACGGGGTGCGGCGACAGCATGTCGAGCGGCGTGCCGGTGAGCCCGGGACGGTCGGCGGGGACGAGGAAGGCGGTGACACCGCGGGCGCCCGCCCCCTCCGTCGTCCGGGCGAAGACCGAGTAGAAATCGGCCTCGGGGGCGTTCGAGATCCAGCACTTCTCCCCGCTCAGCCGCCAGCCCCGGCCGTCGGGCACGGCCCGGAGGGCGAGCGCCGCGGCGTCGGACCCGGCGCTGGGCTCGCTGAGCGCGAAGGCGGCGACCGCACGTCCCGCCACGACCTCCGGGAGCCAGCGCGCCCGCTGGGCCTCGGTGCCCGCGCGGAGCACGGGGGAGGCACCGAGCCCCTGGAGCGCGAGTGCCGTCTCGGCCTCCGTGCAGCCGTACGCCAGGGATTCGCGCATGAGGCACAGCTCCAGCGATCCCGAGGCGAACAGGCGCTTGAGCAGACCGAGTTCACCGAGGGCGGCGACCAGGGGGCGGTTGAGCCGGCCCGGTGGGCCCTGCTCGGCGAGCGGCCGCAACCGGTCGCGGGCCAGGTCGCGCAGCTCGCCGCACCAGGCGGTCTGTACCGGATCGAGTGAGAATGCGGGCATTCACGCCCTCGCTTCCGACGGTCGGGGGCCGGGCTCCGAGGCGGTGCGGTGTGCCGGGACGGGCAGGTGTCCGATCGGCCGGGCACCCGGGGGCGGCGGGTTCCGCCGCCCCCGTACGGAGGGTATCGCGCACTGTTGACTGTCGTCACCATCACGATACGCTCGTCCGGCGTCCCCTTCGCACCGGGGACCGTTTCGCGACCCCACCACAGCCAGGGGGCGAACCATGGAGCTGACACCTTCGGCCCACCTCGACACCTTCGCGCGCGATCATCTGCCACCCCCCGGCGAATGGCCGGACCTGCTCCTCGACCTGCCGGCGCTCCGCTATCCCGAGCGGCTGAACTGCGCCGCCGAGCTGCTGGACACCACCGTCGACCGCCTCGGCCCCGGCCGGCCCGCCCTGCGCACCGGCGACGGCGCGAGCTGGACCTACGGGGAACTGCGCGAACGGGTGGACCGCATCGCGCACGTGCTCACCGACGGTCTCGGGGTGGTGCCGGGCAACCGGGTGCTGCTGCGCGGACCGACGACACCGCATCTGGTGGCCTGCTGGCTGGCCGTGCTCAAGGCCGGGGCGGTCGCGGTCACGGTGCTCGCCCAGCAGCGGGCCGGGGAGCTGGCCACCATCTGCGCGATCGCGGAGGTCCGCCACGCCCTGTGCGACGTCCGCTCGGTCGACGAGCTGGTCAAGGCGGGCGTGCCGGGGCTGCGGATCACGGAGTACGGCGGCCCCGGGCCGGACGACCTGCTGCGGCGGGCGGCACGGGCGCCCGGGGAGCCGTACACGCCCGTCGCCACGGCCGCCGACGACGTCGCGCTGATCGCGTTCACCTCGGGGACGACGGGACGGCCGAAGGGGTGCATGCACTTCCACCGCGACGTCCTCGCCGTCGCCGACACCTTCTCCGCCCAGGTGCTGCGCCCCCGGCCGGACGACCTGTTCGCGGGCAGCCCGCCGCTGGGCTTCACCTTCGGCCTCGGCGGCCTCGTCCTCTTCCCCCTGCGGGCGGGAGCCGCGGCCCTGCTGCTGGAACAGGCGGGACCGCGCCAGCTGCTGCCGGCCGTCGCCGAACACCGGGTGTCGGTGCTCTTCACCGCGCCGACCGCCTACCGGGTGATGCTGGACCACCTCGACGGGCACGACCTCGGCTCGCTGCGGCGCTGTGTGTCCGCCGGTGAGAACCTCCCCGCCGCGACCTGGCGGCAGTGGCACGAGCGGACCGGGCAGCGGATCATCAACGGCATCGGGGCGACCGAACTGCTGCACATCTTCATCTCCGCCGCGGACGAGGAGATCCGGCCCGGCACCACGGGGCTCCCGGTCCCCGGCTGGCAGGCGCGCGTCGTCGGCCCGGACGGCCTGCCGGTGCCCGACGGCGAGCCGGGCCTGCTCGCCGTGCGCGGCCCGGTCGGCTGCCGCTACCTGGCCGACCCGCGCCAGCGCACGTACGTGCGCGACGGATGGAACCTCACCGGCGACACCTACGTCCGCGAGCCGGACGGCCGCTTCCGCTACGTCGCCCGCGCCGACGACATGATCATCTCGGCCGGGTACAACATCGCGGGCCCCGAGGTGGAGGACGCCCTGCTCCAGCACCCCGACGTGGCCGAGGCCGCGGTCGTCGGACACGACGACGAGCTGCGCGGGCAGATCGTCGTCGCCTACGTCGTCCTGCGTGACGGCCTGCCGCGGGGAGAGGCCACCGCGGACGCGCTCACCGAAGCGGTCAAGCAGCTGCTCGCTCCCTACAAGTGCCCCCGCCGGATCGTCTTCCTCGACTCCCTTCCGCGTACACCCACCGGCAAGCTTCAGCGCTTCCGGCTGAGGGCTCTAGAGTGATCGCGTGGCCGAGCTGCACACTCCGCGATCGCTGATCGTCACCCTCTACGGCGCCTACGGACGGATGCGCCCGGGGCCGTTCGCCGTGGCCGAGCTGATCCGGCTGCTGGGGGCCCTCGGCGTCGACGCGCCGTCCGTCCGCTCCTCGGTGTCCCGGCTCAAGCGCCGCGGTCTGCTCGTGCCGGAGCGCACCGCTGACGGCGCGGCCGGCTACGCACTGTCCGACGACGCCCGGCAACTCCTCGACGACGGCGACCGGCGGATCTTCGCGGGCGCGCCGGCGGAGCTCGCCGACGGCTGGGTGCTGGTCGTCTTCTCGGTCCCCGAGGCCGAGCGCGCCAAGCGGCACCTGCTCCGCTCCCGGCTGGTCAGGCTCGGTTTCGGGGCGGCGGCGCCGGGGGTGTGGATCGCCCCGGCCCGTCTGTTCGACGAGACCCGGCACACCCTGCGCCGCCTGCGGCTCGACCCGTACGCCGACCTGTTCCGCGGCGAGCACCTGGGGTTCACGGCGACGGCCGAGGCGGTCGGCCGCTGGTGGGACCTGGCGGCGATCGCCAAACAGCACGAGGAGTTCCTGGACCGGCACGAGCCGGTGCTCAGGGCCTGGGAGCGGCGTGCGGAGACACCCGCGCAGGACGCCTACCGCGACTACCTGCCCGCGCTGGACTCCTGGCGCCGGCTGCCGTACGCCGACCCGGGCCTGCCGCCGGAGCTGCTGCCGCAGGGCTGGCCCGGCGGCCGCTCGGCCGACGTCTTCGCCCGCCTCCACGCCCGCCTGCGCGACGCGGGCGCGGCGTTCGTCCGCCCCTGACCCGCCCACCGGGCGGGGCGGGGCCGGCCGGCGAAACGGCTCCCCGGCCCGACGGGCGGGCCGGCCCGCTCAGGGGGCCGGCGTCGCCCCGCCCGGTGAGCCGAGCGTGAGACGGGGACGGGGAGCGTCGGTGCGGCCGGTCGGCGGCGTGCGGCTGCCCGCGCGGTACGGCACCGGCCACACGGCGCCCTCGCCCCGGTAGCCCTGTTCGGCCGCCGCGTGCAGCGTCCACTGGGGGTCGTACAGATGCGGCCGGCCGACGGCGCACAGGTCGGCCCGTCCGGCGAGCAGGATCGAGTTGACGTCGTCCCAGGAGGAGATCGCGCCCACGGCGATGACGGGCACGCCCGCCTCGCCGCGGATGCGGTCCGCGAACGGGGTCTGGTACGAGCGGCCGTACTCGGGCTTCTCGCCGGGAACCACCTGACCGGTGGAGACGTCGACGGCATCGGCCCCGTGGGCGGCGAAGGCGCGGGCGAAGGCCACGGCGTCCTCGGCCGTGGTGCCGCCGTCCGCCCAGTCGGTCGCGGAGATGCGGACGGTCATCGGGCGGTCGTCCGGCCAGATCTCCCGCATGGTGTCGAAGACCTCCAGCGGGAAGCGCAGCCGGCCCCGGAGCGAGGCGCCGTAGGCGTCGGTGCGCCGGTTGGTGAGCGGGGAGAGGAACCCGGAGAGCAGGTACCCGTGTGCGCAGTGCAGTTCGAGGAGGTCGAAGCCGCTCTCCGCGGCCCGGCGGGTGGCGGCCGCGAACTGTTCGCGGACGGTGTCGAGTCCGGCACGGTCGAGGGACTCCGGGACCTGGCTGACACCGGGGAGGTACGGCAGCGGCGAGGCGGCCGCCAGCGGCCAGTTCCCGTGCTCCAGCGGCTGGTCCATGCCGTCCCACATCCGGCGGGTGGACCCCTTGCGGCCGGAGTGCCCGAGCTGGATCCCAATGGCGGTCCCGGGCGCCTGCCGGTGCACGAAATCGGTGACACGGCGCCAGGCGGCCGTGTGCTCGGGCGTGTAGAGGCCCGTGCACCCCGGTGTGATGCGGCCCTCGGGGCTGACGCACACCATCTCGGTCATCACCAGGCCCGCGCCGCCGAGCGCGCGTGCGCCGAGGTGGACGAGGTGGAAGTCGCCGGGGAGTCCGTCCTCGGCGGAGTACATGTCCATGGGCGAGACGACGACCCGGTTGCGCAGAGTGAGGCCGCGCAGCCGGAAGGGGGTGAACATCGGGGGTGTGCCGGGCGGACAGCCGAACTCGCGCTCGACGGTGTCCGTGAAGGCGGCGTCGCGCAGCCGCAGGTTGGCGTGGGTGACCCGCCGGCTGCGGGTGAGCAGGTTGAACGCGAACTGCCGCGGCGGCTGGTCGAGATGGCGCCCGAGCTCCTCGAACCAGCGCAGGCTCGCGGCGGCGGCGCGCTGGGTGGACTCCACGACCGGCCTGCGTTCGCTCTCGTACGCGGCGAGCGCCGCGGGGAGCCGGGAGTGCTCCTCGACGCACGCGGCGAGCGCGAGGGCGTCCTCGACGGCCAGCTTCGTGCCCGAGCCGATGGAGAAGTGCGCGGTGTGGGCGGCGTCGCCGAGCAGCACGATCCGGCCGTCGGACCAGCGGTCGTTGACGACGGTGCGGAAGGCGGTCCAGGCGGAGGAGTTGCCGCGCAGGGGGCGGCCGTCGAGCGCCTGCGCGAAGACCTTGGCGCAGCGGGACGCGGACTCCTGTTCGTCGAGCTCGCCGAAGCCCGCGGCCTCCCAGACCTCCTCGCGCATCTCGACGATGACGGTGGAGGCGTCCGCCGCGTACGGGTAGCCGTGGAGCTGCATGACGCCGTGCTCGGTCTCGGCGATCTCGAACCGGAAGGCGGAGAAGGCGAAGTCGGCGGCGAGCCACAGGTAGCGGCAGCGGTGGGAGGTGATCCGCGGCCCGAAGACGTCGGCGTGGGCGGCTCGGGTGGCGCTGTGCACCCCGTCGGCGGCGATCACCAGGTCGTGGGTCGTGGCGAGTTCGGCGGCGGGCGGCGCCGGGGTGCGAAAGCGCAGCCGCACGCCGAGGGAGGCGCAGCGCCGGTGCAGGATCTCCAGCAGCCTGCGGCGTCCGAGGGCGGCGAACCCGTGGCCGCCGGAGCTCTGGCGGTGCCCGCGGTGCACGATGTCGATGCCGTCCCAGCGGACGAACTCCTCCTTGAGCGCGGCATGGACGACGGGGTCGGCGTGCGCGATGCCGCCGAGGGTCTCGTCCGACAGGACGACGCCGAAGCCGAAGGTGTCGTCGGGCGCGTTGCGTTCCCACACGGTGACGTCCCGCCCGGGGCCGAGGCGCTTGAGCAGCGCGGCGGCGTAGAGACCGCCGGGTCCGCCCCCGATGACGGCGACGCGCAGACCACGGGTGTCCGGTGGCGTCCCGGGTGCCGCGGGCGGCGGGCGCATCAGCGGCCCCGCCACTTCGGGGGCCGCTTCTCGGTGAAGGCCGCGTGGAACTCGGCGTAGTCCTCGCCGTTCATCAGCAGGGCCTGGGTCGCGGCGTCCATCTCCACGGCCGCCGCGAGCGGCATGTCCAGTTCGGCCGTGAGCAGTGCCTTGGTCTGCGCGTACGCGAGTGCCGGGCCGTCCGCGAGGTGCCGGGCGAGCTCGGCGGCACGGGCGCCGGCGCCGCCCTCCTCGACCAGTTCGCTCAGCAGGCCGATCCGCTCGGCCTCAGGTGCCCGCACCGGCTCGCCGAGCATCAGCAGCCGGGTGGCGTGGCCGAGCCCGACGACGCGCGGCAGCAGATAGGCGGCGCCCATGTCGCCGCCCGACAGCCCGACCCGGGTGAAGAGGAAGGCGAACCGGGTGGAGGGGTCGGCGATCCGGAAGTCGGCCGCGAGCGCCAGCACCGCGCCCGCGCCCGCGGCCACCCCGTGCAGTGCGGCGATCACCGGGAAGGGGCACTCCCGGACGGCGCGGACCACCTGACCGGTCATCCGGTTGAAGTCGAGGAGCTGGGCGGTGTCCATGGACAGGGTGGCGCCGATGATCTCGTCGACGTCACCGCCGGAGCAGAAGCCGCGGCCTTCGCCGCCGAGCACCAGGGCCCGCACCGAGCGGTCCCGTGAGAGCTCGGCCAGCAGGTCGCGCAGGTCGGCGTAGGCGCCGAAGGTGAGCGCGTTGAGCTTGTCGGGGCGGGCGAGGGTGACGGTCGCGACCCCGTCGTCCCTGGTCAGCCGCAGATGGTGCCAGGCGTCGGTCGGCGGTGCTGATCCGGTAAAGGGGCTCACGTGTGCTCCTTCGGCGGGCGGTCTGCTGCGGCCTGCCCCTCGAAGTTATCACCCGTTTGTGACCGCCGTCATGAGGGCGCGATAGAGCGTTGTGACAGTGCACAGGTCTCGTCATGGTTCCGGCACAGGTCCCCGCCGAACACGTCCGGGCCGGTGAGCGGCGCACGGCGCCTCCGTAGGGTGGGGGGACGACCGACGCCGAACGGACATCCGCTGTGCCCGACTCCACCGCTCCCGCCTCCTGGCACGTGCCGCTCCCGCACACCGCGGCCGCCGTGCCGATGGCCCGTGCGGCGATACGGGCCGCCCTCGCGGACACCGACGACCCCGCCGACCGGGACACCGCCGAGCTGCTCACCGCGGAGCTGGTCGCCAACGCGGTCCGGCACACCCCGGGCGAGTCCCGGATAGAGCTGGTCGTCCGGCTGCTGCCCAAGCAGTGCCGCGTCGAGGTGCACGACGCCGACCCCGAGCCGCCGGCCGCCCTGTCGCCGCACGCGCAGGAGCCGGACCCCGGCCCCTGGCAGGAGCACGGCCGGGGGCTGCTGCTGATCCGCGCGCTGAGCTCCGAGTGCGGACACCGCCTCACCACCTGGGGCAAGGCGGTCTGGTTCTCGCTCACCGTGCGGAGCTGAACCGCAGCCCGGCCCACGCGGGACCGACCGCCGCCCGCCTCGTGCGGCGCCGAGGGACCGCCGCCCACTTCGCGCGGCGCCGAGGGACCGCCGCCCACCTCGTACAGAGCCGAGGAGACGCCACCCGACCCGCGCCGTGCGGCGCCTGCTCAGCCGCGGCCTCCGGCCAGCGTCGCCACCAGGACCGCCTTGATGGTGTGCATCCGGTTCTCGGCCTCGTCGAAGACGACCGAGTGGGCCGACTCGAAGACCTCGTCGGTGACCTCCAGCTCGGACAGGCCGTGGCGCTCGTGGATCTGCCGGGCGACCTTGGTGCCCAGGTCGTGGAAGGCCGGCAGGCAGTGCAGGAACTTCACGCCGGGGTTGCCGGTGGCCCGCAGCACGTCCATGGTCACCGCGTACGGGGAGAGCGCCTTGATCCGCTCGTCCCAGACCTCCTCGGGCTCCCCCATCGACACCCAGACGTCGGTGACGACGAAGTCCGCGCCCCGGACGCCCTCGCCGATGTCCTCCGTGAGCTCGATCCGCGCCCCGCTCGCCGCCGCCAGCTCCTGCGCGGCGGCGACGACCTCCACGGCCGGCCAGTAGGCACGGGGCGCCACGATCCGCACGTCCATGCCGAGCAGCGCCGCCGTGACGAGATAGCTGTTGCCCATGTTGAAGCGGGCGTCGCCCAGGTAGGCGAAGGCGATCCGGTCCAGGGGCTTGTCGCAGTGCTCGGTCATGGTGAGCACGTCGGCGAGCATCTGGGTGGGGTGCCAGTCGTCGGTCAGCCCGTTGTAGACCGGCACCCCGGCGTGGGCGGCCAGCTCCTCGACCGTGTGCTGCGCGTCACCGCGGAACTCGATCGCGTCGAACATCCGGCCGAGGACCCGTGCGGTGTCCTTCGCCGACTCCTTCTTGCCGATGTGGGAACCGGCCGGATCGATGTAGGTCGTCGACGCGCCCTGGTCGGCCGCCGCCACCTCGAACGCGCAGCGCGTACGCGTCGACGACTTCTCGAAGATCAGGGCGATGTTCCTGCCCCGCAGCCGCTGGACCTCGGCGCCGGCGCGCTTGGCGGCCTTGAGCTCCGCGGCCAGGGCGAGCAGGGCGCGGAACTCCTCTGCCGTGAAGTCCAGCTCCTTCAGAAAGTGGCGGCCTTCGAGATGTATCGCCATGATGGCTGCTCCTGGGTGGCGGAAAAGCAGTGAACGCATGGAAGTCTATACGACACCCTGCATCGCTATACAGACCTCCGCCGAGTGTTCACCGCACGGCCTCCCGCTCGACCGGACAGCTCATGCACCGGGGCCCTCCCCGCCCCCTGCCCAGCTCGCTGCCGGGGATCTCGATGACCTCGATGCCCTGTTTGCGCAGATGCGTGTTGGTCGTCGCGTTGCGCTCGTAGGCCACCACCACGCCCGGCTCGACCGCCAGCACGTTGCAGCCGTCGTCCCACTGCTCCCGCTCGGCCGCGTGCACGTCCTGGGTCGCGGTCAGCACCCGGATGTCCTTCAGACCGAGGGCCGCCGCGATCGCGTCGTGCATCCGCTCGGGCGGATGGTCGCTGACCCGCAGACCGCCGGAGACGTCGCCCGGCTCGATCGTGTAGGAGCGCAGCATGCCGAGCCCCGCGTACTGCGTGAAGGTGTCCGCGTCGACCATGGTCATCACGGTGTCCAGGTGCATGAACGCCCGGCGCTTCGGCATGTCCAGCGCCACGATGGTGCGGGCCGAGCCGGCCGCGAAGAGACCGCGCGCCAGCATCTCCACCGCCTGCGGCGTGGTCCGCTCGCTCATCCCGATCAGCACCGCGCCGTTGCCGATGACGAGCACGTCACCGCCCTCGATCGTGGACGGGTAGTCGTCCTGCCCCTCCGACCAGTGGTGGAAGTGCGAGGCGTGCTCCCCGACGAAGTGCGGGTGGTACTTGTAGATCGCCTCGAAGTGCACCGTCTCGCGCTGACGGGCGGGCCAGCGCATCGCGTTGATCGACACCCCGTCGTATATCCAGGCCGAAGTGTCGCGGGTGAAAAGGTGGTTGGGCAGCGGGTGCAGCAGGAAGTCGTCCAGGTCCATGGTGTGGAACCGGACCGAGGTGGGCTCCGTGTGACCGGCGAGGAACTCGCGCTTGGTCATCCCGCCGACCAGCGCCTCGACCAGGCCGGACGTGGGCATCTCGTCGAACGCGGCTCTCAGGTGGTCCGTGGCGAGCGGGCCGTACTCCTTCTCGTCGAAGACGCGGTCCAGCACGAGCTTGCGCGCCTCCTCGATCTCCAGCGACTCGCGCAGCAGATCCCCGAAGAGGTGCACCTGCACCCCGCGGTCGCGCAGCACGTCCGCGAAACCGTCGTGCTCCTGGCGCGCCCGGCGCACCCAGAGCACGTCGTCGAAGAGCAGCGCGGTCTTGTTGCTCGGTGTGAGCCGTTTCAGTTCCAGATCCGGCCGGTGGAGGATGACCTGCCGCAGCCGGCCGGTCTCGGAGTCGACGTGGAATGCCATGTCTCCATCCTGGCCGGACGGGAGGCCGTTCACCCGGCGAACGGCCGACTCCGCATTCCGGAACGGCCGAGGCGGGGCGCCGTCCCCCCCGAGCCCGTACGGCGACCGCCGATCGCCCTGTGCGACCGGCGGGTCACCGTACGGTCCGGCGGCGGGAGCGGGCCCGGCACGGCGGACGGTCAGAGGCGGGGGTCGACCGGCTCCGACTCCAGGGCCAGGACGGCGAACACGGCCTCGTGCACCCGCCACAGCGGCTCCCCGTCCGCCAGCCGGTCGAGCGCCTCGAGGCCGAGGGCGTACTCGCGCAGGGCCAGCGAGCGCTTGTGGCCCAGGAAGCGGTCGCGCAGCCTGCCGAGGTTGTCGGGCCGGGTGTACTCCGGGCCGTAGATGATCCGCAGGTACTCACGGCCCCGCACCTTGACACCGGGCTGCACCAGCCGGCCGCCGCCGTCCCTGGCCAGGGCCGCGAGCGGCTTGACGACCATGCCCTCACCGCCGCGGCCGGTCATCTCCAGCCACCAGTCGGTGCCGGCGCGGACCGACTCCTCGTCACCGGTGTCGACGACGAGCCGTCGGGTGACCTGGAGCAGTCCGGTCGGGTCGTGCTCCACCAGCCGGTCAAGCCACGCCAGTTGCCGGTCGTGCGGGACGCCGGCGAGCGAGCGGCCCTCGGCGGCGAGCAGCTGGAACGGGGCGAGGCGCACCCCGTCCAGGCCGTCGGTCGTCCAGCAGTAGCGCCGGTAGGCGTCGGTGAACGCCCGCGCGTCCTCGCCGCGTTCGCGCTGCCGGTCGAGCAGCCCGTCCACCGGCACGCCCCGGCCGGCGGCCGAGCGGAGTGCGGCCGTCGCCCCGGGCAGCACCGCTCCGGCCGCGGCGCCGACCGCGGCGTACTGCGTCCGCAGCAGACCGGACGCCTTCAGGGACCAGGGCATCAGCTCCGCGTCCAGCAGCAGCCAGTCCGTCTCCAGCTCGTCCCACAGTCCGGCGGCGCCGACCGCCGCGCGCAGCCGGTCCAGGATCTCCTCGGTGACCTCCTGGTCGTCGAAGAAGGGGCGCCCGGTGCGGGTGTGGACGGTGCCCGTGGGTCCGTCGACGCCGAAGCGGCGGCGGGCGGCGCCGGCGTCGCGGCAGACCAGGGCCACCGCGCGCGACCCCATGTGCTTCTCCTCGCACACCACCTGGGCCACACCGTCCGCCGCGTACTGGGCGAAGGCCTCGGCCGGGTGCTCCAGGTAGCCCTCCCGGCGCGAGGTGGCGGTGGGGGCCATCGTCGGCGGGAGGTAGGCGAGCAGCCGGGGATCGACGGCGAAGCGGCTCATCACCTCGAGCGCCGCCGCGGCGTTCTCCTCGCGCACGGCGACACGCGCCAGGTGCCGGGTCTCGACGACCCGGCGGCCCTGCACGTCGGCGAGGTCGAGCGGGCGACCCTCGCGGCTGCCCGGGGTCTCGGTGAGCAGCGGCTTCACCGGTTCGTACCAGACCTTCTCGGCGGGGACGTCGACCAGTTCGCGCTCGGGCCAGCGCAGGGCGGTCATCCGGCCGCCGAACACGGCGCCGGTGTCCAGGCAGATGGTGTTGTTGATCCAGGAGGTGCTGGGGACGGGGGTGTGGCCGTACACGACGGCCGCCCGGCCCCGGTAGTCCTCGGCCCAGGGGTAGCGCACGGGCAGGCCGAACTCGTCGGTCTCGCCCGTGGTCTCGCCGTACAGGGCGTGCGAGCGGACCCGGCCGGAGGTGCGGCCGTGGTACTTCTCGGGCAGACCGGCGTGGCAGACGACGAGCCGGCCCTCGTCGAGGACGTAGTGGCTGACGAGTCCGTCGATGAACTCGCGCACCTGCTCGCGGAAGGCGTCGTCCTCCTTCTCCAGCTGCTCGATCGTCTCGGCGAGGCCGTGGGTGCGCTGGACGTTGCGCCCCTTGAGCCAGCGGGCCAGCTTGTTCTCGTGGTTGCCCGGCACGCACAGGGCGCTGCCGGCGGCGACCATCCCCATGACCCGGCGCAGCACGCCGGGGCTGTCCGGCCCCCGGTCGACGAGGTCGCCGACGAAGACGGCCGTCCGGCCGTCGGGGTGCACCCCGTCCTCGTACCCGAGCCGGCCCAGCAGGGTCTCCAGCTCGGACCGGCAGCCGTGGATGTCGCCGATGATGTCGAACGGTCCGGTGAGGTGGCGGAGGTCGTTGTAGCGGCGCTCCAGGACGACGCCGGCGCTCTCGACCTCCTCGACGCTGCGCAGCACGTGGACCTTGCGGAAGCCCTCGCGCTCCAGCCCGCGCAGCGAGCGGCGCAGTTCGCGGCGGTGGCGGGAGATGACGTGCCGCGGCATGCCGGCCCGGTCCGGGCGCGCGGCGTTGCGGCGGGCGCAGACGTCCTCGGGCAGGTCGAGGACGATCGCGATGGGCAGTACATCGTGCTCGCGGGCCAGCTTCACGAGCTGCCGCCGGCTCTCGGTCTGCACATTGGTGGCGTCGACGACGGTCAGCCGGCCCGCGGCGAGGCGCTTGCCGACGATGTAGTGCAGGACGTCGAAGGCGTCGGCGCTGGCGCTCTGGTCGTTCTCGTCGTCGGCGACGAGCCCGCGGCAGAAGTCGGAGGAGACGACCTCGGTCGGCTTGAAGTGCCGGCGGGCGAAGGTCGACTTGCCGGAGCCGGTGGCGCCGACGAGCACGACCAGGGACAGGTCGGTGACCGGCAGCTGCCGGCCCGGGGTGGTGGTCGCTTCCTCGGTGGTGGTGGTCATGCCGCCGTCGCCTCCTTCTCGGACGTGTGAGGGGTGGGGTGCGTGTGCGGAGCGGCGCCTTCGGCCGTCCCGCGGGGGTCGTCCGGACCGTCGGGGCCCGCCTTCTCGAAGACGGCCATCTGCGTGGGCGGTCCGACCTCCGGGTCGTCCGGCCCGACGGGAGTGAAGCCCACCGTGTAGCCGTGGCGCCCGGCCACGGCCAGCGCCCAGTCGCGGAACTCCGCACGGGTCCACTCGAAGCGGTGGTCGCCGTGGCGTGTGTGCCCGGCCGGCAGGCTCTCCCAGCGGACGTTGTACTCGACGTTCGGCGTGGTCACCAGCACCGTGCGGGGGCGGGCCGCGCCGAAGACGGCGTACTCCAGCGCCGGCAGCCTCGGCAGGTCCAGGTGCTCGATCACCTCGCTGAGCACGGCCGCATCGTACCCGGCGATCCGCTTGTCCGTGTACGTGAGCGACCCCTGCATCAGGCTGACACGGGACGCCTGGCGCTCCCCCAGCCGGTCCAGCCGCAGCCGCCGACCGGCGACGGTGAGCGCCCGCACCGACACGTCGACACCGACGATCTCGGTGAACGTGACGTCCTTCAGCAGCGCCTGCACCAGCTGGCCCTGACCGCAGCCCAGGTCGAGCACGCGCTGGGCCCCGCTCTGGCGCAGGGCGGCCAGGATCGCCTCCCGGCGCTGCTCGGCGAGCGGCACGGGCCGCTCCTCGGTGTCCGTGGTCTCGTCGACGGCGTTGTCCACGTCCTCGACGGCGAGGTCGTCCGTCTCCGCGAGGCGGACGAGTTCGAGCCGCTCCATGGCCTGCCGGGTGAGTCCCCAGCGGCGGGAGAGATAGCGGCTGGTGATCAGCTTCTGCTCGGGGTGGTCGGCGAGCCATCCCTCACCCGCGCGCAGCAGTTTGTCGACCTCGTCGGTGGCCACCCAGTAGTGCTTCGCGTCGTCCATGACGGGCAGCAGGACGTAGAGCTGGCGCAGCGCGTCGGCGAGCCGGAGCTCGCCCTCCAGGGCGAGCCGCACGTACCGGGAGTCGCCCCAGCCGGGGAACTGCTCGTCGAGGGGGATCGGTTCGGCCTCCACCGACGTCCAGCCGAGCGGGGCGAACAGCCTGCGGACCAGTTCCACTCCGCCGCGGGCGGCGACGGCCGGCACCTCGATGCGCAGCGGCAGAGGTGCCGCGGCGCGCTCGGGCAGAGCGGCGCAGACGCCGCGCAGGGCGCTCTTGAAGACCGTGCTCATGGCCACGGACAGCAGCGAGGAGGCGGCGTACGGCCGGTCGTTGACGTACTGCGCGAGGGCGGCGTCGGGAGCTCCGCCCCGGCCCTTGCCCCTGCCCCGGCGCACGAGCGCCACCGGATCGACCTCCAGCAGCAGTGCGGCGGTGCACCGCTCGGCGGACGCCTCGGGGTAGAAGACATGAGCCGTGCCGTGCGCGGTGGAGAACGCCTGCGCCCGGTCGGGATGCTTGTGCAGCAGAAAGCCCAGGTCGGTGGCGGGGCGTTCAGGGGTGCCGGTGGTACTGATCGTCAGGAACACCCGTCCGAGTATCGTCGGCCGCACCCCCCTGCGACCAGCGGTTTTCGTGGCGCACGGCGCCGGTCGCGCCCGTGCGTCACCGCCCGCCGCCGCCGAGGCCGCCCGCCAGCGCCGCGATCCGGGCGGGGCCCACCCGGCAGCAGCCGCCCACCAGGCGCGCGCCGGCGGCCCGCCAGCGGGGCCCGTCGGCCGGGTCGTAGACGACGGCGCCCGCCCAGCGGTGCGCGGCCCGGTCCCACCGCTCGCCGCTGTTGGGGTACACGACGGCGGGTCTGCCGGTCACCCGTACGGCGAGCCGGGCCGCGTCCTCGGCCTCCTCCGGTGCGCAGCAGTTGACCCCGACGGCGATGACGTCGTCCCGGCCGGCCACGAGGGCGAACGCCTCCGCCAGATCCTGCCCGGCGCGGGTCCGGCCGCCCGCGACGGTGTACGACAGCCAGAGCGGCACCCCGCATCCCTCGGTGGCCGCGAGCAGGGCGCGGGCCTCGTCCGTGTCGGGCACGGTCTCCAGCGCCAGCACGTCGGGCCGGGCCGCGGCGAGCGCCTCGACGCGGGGACGGTGGAAGCGCTCCAGCTCCCCCGCGTCCAGCCCGTAGGCGCCGCGGTACTCGCTGCCGTCGGCGAGGTACGCGCCGTACGGCCCGACGGAGGCGGCGACCCACACCTCGTGGGCCGCCCTCTCCCCGGCCCGGCGCGCCAGTTCCACACTGCGGGCGAGCAGCCTCCTGGTCCGTGCGCGCCCGATGTCCCGGCGTGCGAAGCCCTCGAAGGTGGCCTGGTAGCTGGCCGTGATCAGGACCTGGGCTCCCGCCTCGACGTAGGCGGCGTGCGCCGCCTCGATCTGCCGGGGGTCGTCGGCGAGGAGACGGGCCGACCAGAGGTCGTCGGACAGGTCGCAGCCCTGGGCCCGGAGCTGGTCGGACAGGCCGCCGTCGAGGACGAGGGCACGCTCGGCCAGGGCCTCGGCGAGGGGGCGGGTCGGTCTCATGTCTGCCTCCGGGTGCAGGGCGGGGCCGGGGTGCACCGCCCCGGCCAGGGGGCGCGGGCGGGCATGTCCGCGCCCTCGGCCGGGCGCGGCGGGGCCGGCGCCGCGCGAACCGCCGACGGGCTCGCGTGGCAGGCGCGCCCCGGCGCGCATCCGGCCCGGCGGGCCGGGGCACGGGCCGCGTCCGTCCGCGCCCCGGCGGCCGGCAGGTCAGGACAGCTGGGACTGGACCTGGGAGGAGATCAGTTCCAGGTGGTCGAGGTCGTCGAGGTCGAGCACCTGGAGGTAGACCCGCGAGGAGCCCGTCGCCGCGTAGCGCCCGATCTTGTCCACGACCTCGGCGGGGGAGCCGGCGAGGCCGTTGGCCCTGAGTTCGTCCGCCTCGCGGCCGATCGCCGCCGCGCGGCGGGCGACCTCCGCGTCGTCCTTGCCGACGCAGACCACCAGGGCGTTGGAGTACACGAGGTCGTCCGCGTCGCGCCCGGCCTCCCGGGCGGCTTCCCGCACCCGGCCGAACTGCCGCTCGGTGTCCTCGACCGAGGCGAAGGGCAGGTTGAACTCGTCGGCGTACTGCGCGGCCAGACGCGGGGTGCGGACGGCTCCGTGGCCGCCGATCAGCACCGGGATCCTCGACTGGACGGGCTTCGGCAGGGCAGGCGAGTCGGTCAGCTGGTAATGGGTGCCCTCGTAGCTGAACTTCTTGCCCGTCTCGGTGGACCACAGGCCGGTGACGATCGCCAGCTGCTCCTCCAGCCTGGCGAACTTCTCCTTGGGGAAGGGGATTCCGTAGGCGCGGTGCTCCTCCTCGAACCAGCCCGCGCCGAGGCCGAGTTCGATGCGGCCGCCGGACATCTGGTCGACCTGGGCGACCTGGATGGCGAGGACACCCGGCAGCCGGAAGGTGCCGGCGGTCATCAGCGTGCCCAGGCGGATCCTGCGGGTCTCACGGGCCAGCCCGGCCAGCGTGATCCAGGCGTCGGTGGGGCCGGGGAGGCCGTCGGCCGAGCCCATGCTCAGGTAGTGGTCGGAACGGAAGAAGGCGTCGAAGCCGAGGTCCTCGGTGGCCTTGGCGACGGTGAGGAGGGTGTCGTAGTCGGCCCCCTGCTGGGGCTCGGTGAAGATGCGAAGATCCATGCTTCCATCCTGCACCGTCCCCGGGGCGCCTCGCCGGTCACGGCGGGCCCGCGCGCCCCCGGGCCGTCTCGCACGGACGCCCGCGCTCCCCCTCGGCGAGGCGGCGGAGCATGGCGCGGACCCGGTCGCTGGACTCGTCGGCCGCGTCTATCGTCTCGATGCACTGCCAGTAGAGACCTTCGTCGTCGGTGGCGCAGGCGACTCCGACCAGGGCGATGCCCACGTCCCCCAGCAGCCCGAGCAGTGCGGTCAGCACCGCTTCGGGGTGCGCCACTTCGGTGAGCTGGACGGCGCGCGGCCCGCCGCCGCGCACGGCGGGATGGTCGGGGACCCCCGCTCCCCTGCCGCCCGTCTCGCTGAGCGCCGTGGCCTCGCCCCTCAGATCGGGAGGGCCGCCGAGGGCGATTCTGCTGCCGACGGCCTGGGCGAGCGCCTGGATCTGCCAGGCCTCCGCCACCACCTGGGTGACCTCCGTGCCCTGCTCACTCTGCCGCAGCGCCTGCCCGCTGATCTCGATGAGCCGTAACGCGTCCATGCCGAGCCCCCGTTCGTACGATGTACTGCCCACACTGTTCATTACCCAGAGTGAAGGTCATCGACCAGAAAAGCTAGGGGAATTCGGAAATCTGTGGACACCAAGGCAGTTGTGGATAACTCGATGACTCCGAAGAGTGACGAAGAGGTGGCCGCGGCACCCCTCACGGCACGGCGTGCCCCGCCCCCGTCGCACCGCGTGCCCCGCCTCCCGCGCACGGCACGCCCCCCGGCGCGGGCCGGCCGCCCCGCCCGCCGGGGGCAGCCGATCAGGGCGCCGGGAAGCGCTGTTCGTTGCGCTCGATCTTGTCCTGGAGGGCCGCCAGCACGTCGACCCCCAGCACCTCGCAGAACTGGAGCAGATAGGCGAGGACGTCCGCCGCCTCGTCCCTCACCCGGTGCGCGCTGCTCGCGTCCGACATCACCGCCGCAGACTCCTCGGGCGTCATCCACTGGAAGATCTCGACCAGTTCGGCCGCCTCGACGCTGAGCGCCACGGCCAGGTTCTTGGGCGTGTGGTACGGCTCCCAGCCGCGTGCCGCCGCGAAGTCGGCGAGCCTGCGCTGGAGTCCGGCCACATCGAGTCCGTCGTCTCTCGTCACCTCACCAGGTCTACCACCGACACCCCGGGGATCGAGCGGGCGCACGCCGCGTCGGAGACCGCGCCGACGAGCCGGATGTGGCCCCGGGCGCACATCTCGACCGCCAGCAGCACCAGTTCGCGGGTCTGCTCCGGGTGCAGACAGCGGTCGAGGCCGTCCGCGACGACCGTGAGCGACTGATACGCCTCGGGCACCTCGGCGACCTGGTCGACGGCGAGCACCCCGGGCCCGGTGAGCAGCACCAGCGCGAGGGCCAGATACCGCAGTTCCCCCTCGCCGAGGCGTCCGACGGGGGTGGGGGCGGCCGCGGCCCCCCGGCCGAGCAGCGCCCTGACGACGCCGTCCGGGGTGCGCTCCACGCGGACGTCCGCGACCTCGCCCGCGCATCCCGCGCGCGCCGCCGCCGTCAGCCGGGCGTGGCGCCGGGTGCACTCGCTGCGGGTCCGGTGCAGCACCTCGGCCAGGTTGTCGCAGCCGCGCCGGAGCCGGCCGCTGCCGGCGGGCACCGGCGCCCGCATCCGTTCGGGCCGGGGGTCGCAGGCGAACGCCGACCTCAGGGCCATGACCACCTGCTCGGCCGCGGCGAGAACCCGTAACTGCGCGGCCGTCCGGCCCGCGACGTGCAGCGGCAGGAGCGGGGTGCCGAGCCGGTCGTCCGGCAGCGCCGCGCGGGTGACCACGGCGGTGCCGGAGGTGTGCCAGGCCGCCTCGACCGTGCGGCGGCGCGGGTCGCGCAGGGCGGTGGCGAGGACGACGTCTCCGTCGCAGGTCAGCCGCTCCCCCACGATCCGCAGATCGGGCTCGGCCTGGACGGCGAGATCGAGCCGTACCTCGCCGGCCGGGCCCCGCACGGTGCAGCCGATGCGGAAGCCGCGCCGGCCCTGCCGGTCGGGTCTGGCCCACTCGGGGACGCAGCCGTCGGGGTCGGGGAAGGCGCGTTCGAGGCCCTGGCCGGCGGCGAGCCGGGCCAGGGCCTCGTACGCCTGGAGGGCACTCGACTTGCCGCTGCCGCTCACCCCGGCGAACAGGGTGAGCGGGCCGATGGGGAGAACCGCCCCGCGGTGCGATTTGAAGGCTGACAGGCGCAGTTCGGTGACCGCGGGCCGCACGGGCGGGCCCGGGGGCGCCGGCGCCGGAACGTCGGCGCGGGCGGAAGCCGGGGCCGGAACGTCGGCGCGGGCGGAAGCCGGGGCCGGACCGGGGACGGGAGCGGAAACGGAAGCAGGGCCGGAAGCGGGGACGGGGAGGGGATGGGAGGGGATGCCACCGACTCCCCATCGCCGAGCCCCCCGTGATGTCCGCGCCGCGCGTGCCGCGAACGGGCCGCCCCGAACGCGCCGGCGTGTGCCCCCGCCCCGGTCATAGGCGGAGGAATCAGTCTCCACCGGCCACCCTAGCCAACGACCCGACCACGACGGGCCGTTGCCCGCGAGCACCACCCGCCCGACGGGTCACTCGCGAACGGCCGGTGCCGCCGTCCGGAAGCCGACGCCGATCGCCGCGAGGTCCGCCTCGTAGGCGCCGTGCCGCCGTGCGCATCGGGCCAGGTCCCGGTCGTGGCGGAACGCACCGCCACGGGTGATGTGCCGGTCGAAGGCCCAGTCCTCCGTGCCGGGCACCCCGGCGGGCGCGCCCGGGTAAGGGGCGTAGACGGTGGAGGTCCACTCGTCGACGTTGCCCGCCATGTCCAGCACCCCGAAAGGGCTGGCGCCACCGGGGAACGAACCGACCGGCGTAGTGGTCCCGATCCCGAGGTCCACCAGATTGGCCAGGCCGGTGCGATACTCCTCGCCCCAGGGGAACTCCCGCCCGTCGTCACCCCGCGCGGCGCGCTCCCACTCGTCCTCCGTCGGCAGCCGCACCCCGATCCCGAGCCGATTCCCCAGCCACCGGCAGTAGGCCGCCGCCGCCTCCCAGTCGACCCCGACCACCGGGTGGTCCGCCGGCCCCTGTCCGGCCGGACGGCCGGTGGCCGCCGCGAAGGGCTCCCACTGACCGACCGTCACCTGCGTCCGCGCGATCCGGAACGCCGGGACGTGGATCTCCGCGCGTGGGGCCTCCTTTCTGTACCACTCCACCGGCACCCCGGTGTCGCGGTAGCGCCGCGCCACCGCCGCCACCTCCTCGACGGGCGTGCCCCGCCGGAGCACCCCGGCCGGCACCTCGACCCAGTCCATTTGCTCCACTCGCACAGCTCCTTCCCGGCTCGCACGGACAACCCCCATGATCACCTCGGCTCCGAGGACGGGCATCGGCCGACGGACCGATGCGGACAGCGACCTTGGAATGAGGGCGTGCACCGCCCAGCGCCAGCCACCCCTTGGCACGCCGTGCTTGCAGGAAGACCGGGTGCGCCAGATCAGCACAAGTGAACGATGAGCGCATGTGGCTAGTACTCCAGCTGTAGATCGTGATCTTCATGTCTGATCGACGGCTTGTCGGCGGTAGTGGCTGGTCCTGGATCGGGCCTGGTGACGGCGTCGCCAGCCGGACCAGCGCAGTCGGTGGAGCACATCGGGCGTGGGCCTGACGAGCGCTGTGAACAGTCGCTGGATCTCGTTGCAGGTGAGCGGGATCAACCCATCCGGTGCCGGATGGCGGGCATGTTCGGTGGCTCGGGTGACCGCTAGGAAAGGCGTGCGCGAGCATGGCCAGGGTGACCCAGCGCGACCAGGAGGTGAAGCGGCGGACCTGGTGCTCGTCCAGTCCCGCAAGGCCCTTTCCCGACTGGAAGGTCTCCTCCACTCGCCACCTCGACCCGGCGACGTGGACCAGAGTGGCAAGGGGTTCCGGGGCAGGCGAGAAGCAACGGTAGTAGGCCCGTTCTCCGGTGGTGCGGTTGCGGCGGATCAGCAGCTGGTGGTGGCCCGATCCGAAGCAGGCCAGATCGATGACCGCCCAGTCGTAGAAGCGGTGCCCCTTGGCGCCGCCCCCGGCCGACAGCTTCTGCCAGGCCCGCTTGGGCACTTTCGCGGCCAGCACGTCTGCACGGAACTTGCCTGCGCCAGTGGCGACTTCGGTGGAACAGGCAACGGCCATCACGTAGCTGACACCACGCGCTTCCAGCACGGCCCGCAGACGTGGGTTGCCGCCGTAGACCTCATCGCCAGCGACCCAGCCCACGTGGTGCCCGGCATCGAGGAACCGGCCGATCATGCGGCCAGCAGTTCTGGCTTGGTAGCAAAGGCTGTGTCTTCGGGCAGGCCGGCGGCCCGGCAGCGGTCCGGCTCACACGTCCATGAGCGCGAGACGTAAAGCTCACGGTCCACCGCCGCGTGTCCGCGCGCTCCCGCATAGACGAGGTAGACGGCGACCTGAGAGTTCTCGATCCGGCCCGCAGTACCGGTGTATTGACGCTGCACGCCGATAGTGTGGGTGCCCTTCTTCATGTCGCCGGTCTCGTCAACGACGAGCACTGCCCGCTCGTCACGGAGCTGCTCCACGACGTAGTCACGCACGTCGTCGCGAACCGCGTCGGCGTCCCAGGACGCCCGGCACAACAAGTGCTGCATGCCGTGCGGCGTCGCTTCCCCGGCCCACTCTGCGATCGTCCAGCAGTTCTTACGCGGCAGGTCCGACAGCAGCCCGAGCACCAGCCGTCCCGCCCGGCGCCGGGCCTCCACCCGCGCGAACCTGCCTGCTATGCGCCCCATCAGGTCCTCGAACGCCTCCTGCCAGCGGGCAGGGTCTACGCTGTGACCAGCGGCCACCGCATGATCGTTTGTCTTCACACACCGATGATCAACGGTGGCCGCAGTCATATCGGCAGGAGGAGCACCATGCAGGTCGCCGGCGTCGACATCTACGTCAATCACCCCGTTCTGCACCTCGGGGCAACCGACTGGGTTCCCCTCACCCTCGCCCTGGACTCCACCCCCGCGGCCAGTTGCGACACGCACGTGGCCGTCCGGGTTCGACCACAAAGGGGGCTGATCAAGGTGCGTCTCTTCACACCGCCTCACGACCCGCAGGCCGAACACCCCGACCCGGAGTTCGCCACCGTCTTCGACGCTCCCCTCCTACTGCCCGACGGGCGTATCGCAGTCGGCGATGTCGAGCAACTGACCCGCATCGTCCATCGTGTAGGCGACCGGGGCCAGTTCAACGTACGTGTCGCCGTGAACACGCCGGGGCCAGAAGCCAGCGCCATCGACATCGTCATCACAGACCCGAGCAAGTGAGCCGCGAGACGCCCAGCCCGGCATGAGACCGCTCGATGTACAGCGGCTTCACCGCGATCAAGATCACGATCTGCAGCTGGAGTACTAGGGACACTGCACTTGCAGGGCGGGCCACGTATCGGACGTGAAGGATCCTCCGGACAACTTTTCGGAGGTCTGCTGGTCCTTCACCCACGTCCCTCGGCACAGCTCCCCATCGGCGAGATCGCGGTACAGGGTCACGGTGGCCCACTTGGGGCCGTCGATGGTGTCGGTGTAATCCCGGATTGCCTGCTCTGCCTGGGCTTGAGTGGCATCCGGCAGTTGCAGGTCCGCCATCCTCATAATGCCGTTGTCTCGCACATCGACAACGGTGTACGTCGGGTCGCTGCTGCACGCGGTGAGCGTTGCGAGCAAGCCTGCGGCGATGAGTGCGGCGACGGCGCGGGTGCGCATGGGTTCCTCGTCTTCTGGTGTGGCGGGGTGGAACTGCAGAGTTATCAATCATGATGGTTGGCGCATGAGGCGGGTCGCGTAGGTACTGTCCATTCACTTCGTCGCCGGCCCCAGGGGCCTGATCGTGGAGCAAAAGGACAGGGAGTCGGTCGCCGACCCCACGGGCGGCTGTGCCAAGCTCGACGAGCACCCGGCCGCCGCTCTCGGACGAGATGATCGTCTCGACCGCGGACTTGGCCTCGCGAGCCGCCTCTTGACCATCGTCCCATGCCCCGGACAGCCCCGAACCTCAACGAGCGCCTGCTCATGAATACGCTTGCGCACCGCAGCCCGACTGACTTGATCTTTAACCGGTGCGGCGCGGTCGCGGGGTCGTTGGTCTATTCCTGCGTCGTTTCGCGGAGCCCGGTCTACGAACTGTGTGCACGCCATAGTGGGTGGCGGGCTGCTCGTACCTGCGGCCGGGAGGGCGTCCTGGGCCAGGCCGGGCGGATTCCAATGCTTCGGCTGGACAGACGGCCTTCGTGCGGAAGGGCCGAAGGCGCGACGGACTCGTGCGGGGGGTGAGTCCGTCGGGCAGGGCTGACGCCTCCCACGGCCGTCGAAGGGTCTGCCGCCAGTCCGCGTGCGAGCCGGGTCCGGGGGCTGGTTCCGTCGGGAGGCAGGGTCACTCCTGAACCAAATCCTCCGCCAACTGGCAGACCGGCACGCGCGAGTGCGACGAGTATCCCTTCGCCACCATGTACGAGGGTGCCGCGCAGGCAGATCACGATTCGGAAGCCAAGCCGTTCAATTTCTCGGTCCTCCCGGTGGCCAAGGCCGACAACGGTGCGGCCGGCGGTCTGCTCCTCGGCTTCTACGCGAGGAACCGTCTCGTCGACGGCCTCGATGACGGCTTCATGGTGCAGATCGACTCTTAGCCACGGCAGGGGGCGTGACGCCCGAACGGCGGCGGGTCGCGCCCCCACCACCGTGTGCACGGCGCCCTGCTACTCCGCAGGCCAGAAACGGACAAGATAGCGCTCCACGCCGTCTGCGGAGCCCGTCTCGGCAGATAGGCGCTCGGCCTCCGACCGGCCGGCCGAGTGCACCTGCACGTGCCAGCGGCCCGCCCCGTCAGACAGCGGGATGTCCTGCTCGGTCCGCCCGAGGCTCATCGACCAGACGGCCACGATGCCACTCGTGGAGACGTACTCGCCCTCTGCGTACTCGTCCCACTTTCCGCGACCCTCATCCGGCGGCCGGCCGTCCCACACGTCGACGGTCACCGCGGCGGTGTGGGTATGGCCGGCGCTGAAGATGTCGATCCGACCGGGGAACAGCGTGAGGAACTGCCCGAAGACGGAGTCGTCCGGATAGGGCACCGGCAGGGCGGCATCGTCCGACTCCTGGAGGCAGAAGCTGTGATAGCCCACCTCGGCCCCGAATCGCACACGCCGCGTCAGGTTCGCCACACCAACTCCTCGTTACGGTCACACCACACTCGCTCACCAGCCTGGACGCCACCGCAGCGGCGGGCCCGCACCCCTCTGCCGGTAGTCCGCCCGCACGACCGAGATGATGCAGACACACCGAACGATTTACAGCCCCGCCGCATCCGCTTCCACGACCTACGCCACTCGACCGCGACGCTACTCCTGGAGCAAGGCGTGGACCTCGTTGTGATCAAGGAGCTGTTGGGACACGCACACATCGGCGTCACCGCTGGCGTCTATGCCCCCGTAAGGCTCCGCCTCCAACGCCAAGCCATCGACACTCTGAATGGCGCCCTCGACCCTGTCAACGACAACCCGGACGACCCACCCGCCGCGGCAGGCGTCCGCTGACGTTGCCGTCGGCGTTGCCGTCAAACGCCCGAGAGGCCCCACCGAATATCCATTCGGTGGGGCCTCTCGAAATGTCCACAGCATGTTACGGACTGAGGCTGACTTACCGAGTCACCTGAAGACGCTCCTCCAATGTCTCCAGTGAAATCTCACCTTGCACCCATGCCGTGACGTATTGCAGGTCATGAACCGAAAGACCGAAGGCCGATCGAAGCACTTGGGCCAGCCGGAACGGCGCCAACCTCAAGTTTGGATGCTTGTCGATTAGGAGATCAGCGATCTCTGCGATGCTGCACCCAATTCCGTGGTACTCGACGGCCAAGCGCGCCAATCGTTCAATTTCCTCGTCCACCAGTTCCCTCATCTTCGGAATGTGGCAAGGACTTGCTGGAAGTCCCCGTCGAGCCTCGGAACTGCTTCATCGATCCTCGCACGAGTGAAGCCATATCTGGCTGCCTGCCTTCCAGTCCAGGTTCCCTTGGCTGCCGACACGAGGCTTGCACCACCACGGACGGCTTCATTGAAGCCTCCAAGGTTATCTCCGTAGATCCAGATCCCCTGGACACCCTGAACTCGGTCCCCGAAGTGGCCCATAACTTCGTCGAACATCGCCTTACCCTGCAGCGGTGAACCATTGTCGGGATAGTTGTGCATCATCATGGTCAGAATGCCGTCACTATCGAGGTCGGCAATCACGTCACTTCCACTCGCATTATGCGAGATAGAGTAAGTGCTTTCGTTACCACCACGCGGACCCGCATTTATGTACGAGTACCGGTGCGGAGCCCGCCAGCACATAGTACGTGTGCAGGTCACTGACGGTGAGGTTGTGAACCCGGGCGTCCGGAGTCGTCCGGTGGTGGACTGCCGTGATCTGGACGAAAGTGCCTGCGCTGGTGCGGAGCCACTGGCCTTGCTGCAGGTCTTCGGCGTCGAGCCATTCTCCGAGTTCGGGGACCCAGAACGGGTGGCCGTCGGTGGCGGTGACCGTGGCCACGGCTGTGCCGGCGTTGCCGTCGGTGTCGATGGTGACATCGACGAGGTTCTTGGTAGGTGGCGAGCTGGGCGCCATCAGGTAGTCGTATCGCTCACATGCTGCGGTTCCGAAGTCGGTCTGCTGGGTTGTGTGCTTGGCGACGGCCCGCTTGGTGATGCCGTCGGAGGCCCGCTTGGAGGCGGCGGTGAGTTCGGCGGCGCCGGGCTCCAGGTAGTCGTCCGCCGGCTACCCCGAGGCGCACCGGGGGAACCCCGAGCAGCGGGCCGCCGACAGCGAGTTGCACGAGCAGCTGATGACCGACGGGTTTACCGGTCCGCGGTTCGAGCTTCTCCGGGAAGACCTTTGGCTGTACGGGTGGCGCGTCCTGCGGAAGTGGATGGGGGAGGGTGAGATCATCGCCCGCTGCCGTGAGAGCGACATCTACTTCTTCGCCCCGTACACGGAAGTGGAGGAGATGATGCGGCGCGATGAGGTCCGCGTCGACATCGCCGGGCTCTGCTTGGGGAAGGCCGTTCCCTTGTTCATGCGTCTGCTCTCCCAGGGACGCTGGAACCCGGAGAGAGGCGCGTCCATCCGCACCTTCTTCATCGGCCTGTGCCTCGGCTGCTTCCGTGACGCGTACCGGGAGTGGGCCGGCCCGTACCGCCGCCGCCTTGCGGAAGTCCTCCACCCCGACGTCATCGGAGGGTTCCCCAAGGTCAGCCTCGACCCGGAACCCGCGGCGCAGATGCTGTTCCGCGACACGGTCGACACGATCCTGGCCGACGCCTCGTGGGAGGAACGGGCTGTCTGCATGTTGATGCTGACCTCCGGTGCCACGCAGGAACAGATCGCGCAGCGGCTCGGCACCACACGCAAGGCGGTGGAGCGCCGCCTCGGCCGTGTCCGGCGCCGGGCCCAGGAGCTCGCCGCTGCCGGCGTCATCATGGTCCCCTCGGTCAGTTCGGCGGTGGCCAAGTGATGGGCGGCCCGCTCGATCTCCGTGCCGTGGTTCTGATGATGGCCGGTGCGGTCACGGCGTACGTCGCCTACCTTCACCCGGACGTGGGCGTGGCCCTGCTCACCGGAGCGGGGGTGGTGACGCTGCTGTACCTGCTGATGGGCTCCGGCGGGAGCGGATCGGCCCCGCCCCGCTGACCGGTGGTCACCGTCTAGCGAGGAGGCGCCGGTTCGCGCTCGGCGCCTCGTCCGAATCTCCTCGCCCTGCCGTACCTGGGGCGGTGGCATACCCGTAGGCCGAAATCGATTCGAGCCTGTCAGAACCCCCGCGTATGCTGTGTGTCGTTCCTCTCCGGCCCATGCGTGGATGAGGTAACGGCTTCGCGACCTGGGATGGTTGGTCGGCAGCCGCAGATGTTCCTGCGGAGCGACGACGTACAACAGGGCAGCCGCTTCGAGCTTCTGTGCCGGCAGTAGCTCGCTTTCGACACCTGTCCTGGTGGTGTCGGACTGCGAGCTGCCTTCACAGGCTCAGGTCCGGCACCCCCTCTGTCCCTTGGGAGGGGCCCATGAGTACGTCTTCCAGCGCGACCCCGCAGTCCGGCCGGATCCTCGGCACGGTCATCGTCTTTCTGCTCGCCGTCATCATCGCGCTGGTCGTCAGCTTCGTTCTGGTCGGCCTTGGCCTCAGCGGCTGCCTGACCGTTGCGAGTGGGATCACGCTGTTCATCTCCGCCTCGGCGCTCGGGATGAAGGTCCTGGCCTACCTCGCTCCGGCCTGATGGGCGACGGCTCCACCAGGCGGTGGGCCTGGTGGAGCCGGATGAGCCGGTGCGACGGGGGGAGACACACGGGCTCTGTACTCAGTGCGGCTCAAGCCGGTTTATCCTGGACGTGGTCGGCGCCCGCGCCAGTCGCGGCTGCGAAACCCGACGTAGCCGGGGAGGGGTGCGCACGCTGCGCGGCCTCCGTAGGTGAGCACCCTGGGGCGATGGCTTCAAGGGGATCTCTTCATCCCAACGCCAGGACGACTCGTGGCCCTTTTCCCGAGAGAACTCCACGCAATCTTGGCCGCCACAAGCGGCCTGAGCAGCACGCCAGCCCGCCTGACACCCCATCAGAACGAGCGTCAAATGAGCGTCACGAGCGTCATTTCAGCGTCAGGATATCGCCCGCAACGCCCACACCGCACATAATGCGCACGCACAAAACAGCAGGTCAGGCGTCCTTCTTGACCGGCTCCAGAATCGCCACGCACTCCACATGATGCGTCATCGGGAACAGGTCGAACGCCCGCAGCGTGCGCGGCTTGTAGCCCGACTCCGCGAAGTACGCGATGTCGCGCGCCAGCGCCGCCGGGTCGCACGCCACGTAGGCGATGCGACGCGCCCCGAGGGAGGCCAGGTGGCGGACGGTCTGCTTGCCGGCGCCCGCGCGGGGCGGGTCGAGGACGATGAGGTCCACGCTGTCGATGCCGGTACGCGGCAGCACCGCGTCGACCTTGCCGTGCTCGATGCGGACGCGGTCGAACTGCTGGAGGTTGTGGCGGGCGTCCTCCACCGCGCGCTTGCCGGTCTCGATGCCGAGGACGGCGCCCTTGTCGCCGACGCGGTCGGCGAGTGCGCCCGCGAAGAGGCCGACGCCGCAGTAGAGGTCGAGGGCCATGTCGCCCTTGCGGGGCAGCAGGCCCTGCATCACGGCGCGCATCAGGGTGTCGGCGGCCTGGGGGTGGACCTGCCAGAAGCCGCCGTTGCCCACCCGGTGGGTGCGCTCGTCGGCACGCTCGCGGACGAAGGCGCGGCCGTGCACCCGGTGGACGCCGCCGTCCTTCTCGTCGACGCGGAGAACGGAGACGGGCTTGTCGAGTTCGACGAGCGGCAGCCGGGCGCCGGGGCGCGGGGTGAGGATGACCTGGCGGTCGCCGGAGCCGGAGGCGGCGATCGCCTCGACGGTCTCCATGCCCTCCCACAGGCGCTCCTCGATGCCGAGTTCGCTGACGCCCTCCGCGGCGATCATGCAGTGCTCGATGGGCTCGACCTCGTGGGAGCGGTGCCGGCGCAGGCCGACGTGGCCGGCCTCGTCGATGGCGTACTGGACGCGGGTGCGCCACTGCGGGACCTGGCCGGGCGGCAGCTTGTCGCCCTCGGCCGGCATGACGGTGCCGTCCCAGCCGGCCTCCTCGGGGGTGAGACCCGCGAGCCGTTGGAGCTGCTCGGCGATGACCTCGCCCTTGAAGCGGCGCTGCGCGCCGGGCTTGGCGTGCTGCCAGTCGCAGCCGCCGCACCTGCCCGGTCCGGAGAACGGGCAGGGGGCCTCGACGCGGTCCTTGGACGCCTCGATGATCGAGACGGCATCGGCGCGCAGGAAGCGGGAGTCCTCGTCGCCCTCGGTGACGCGGGCGACGACCTTCTCGCCGGGCAGGGTGTGCCGGACGAACAGGACGCGGCCCTCGTCGGTGCGGGCGATGCAGTGGCCGCCGTGGGCGACGGGACCGACCTCGACCTCGTACTCCTCCCCGACCAGCGACGGCGACGTCTCGGGTGCGTTCTGCATGACGGGGTGACTCCAGAGATCGGGGGCGGCCGCGGACGGTGGGGATCGCCGAGACGATCCGCGCGCGGACAACGACCCACCAGTCTACGTCCGCCCCGGCACGCTTCCGACCGGACGAGGTGAGCGGCCCACCGGATGCCCACCGGACCCGGCCCGCTCCCGGCCCGCATCCGCCCCCACCGCGCGTCAGCTCCTGCCGCTGGGCTCCTTCTGCCTGCGGTCGACCGGCCCGCGCCGCACCGAACCGGGCGCGTTCCAGTCGGCGCGCTTGCGGGCCCGCTTCCTCGCGGCCTCGGAGGATTCGAGCTGGTAGGGCACGGAGGTCACCATCACACCGGCGGTGAAGAGCAGCCTGCCCTTGAGGCGCAGCGCGCTCTGGTTGTGGAGGAGGTGCTCGTACCAGTGGCCGACGACGTACTCGGGGATGATCACGCTGACCGCGTCGCGCGGGCTCTCGCGGCGCAGGCCCTTGACGTAGTCGATGATCGGCCGGGTGATCTCGCGGTAGGGCGAGTCGAGGATCTTCAGGGGCACGTTGATGCCGCGCCGTTCCCATTCGTCGCGCAGCGCCTTGGTCTCCGCCGGGTCGACGTTGATGCTGACGGCCTCCAGCTTGTCGGAGCGCATGAGCTGGGCGTACGAGAGGGCGCGCAGGGTGGGCCGGTGGACCTTGGAGACGAGGACGATGGAGTGGACCCGGGAGGGGCGCACGGTGTCGTCGCTGGGCTCGTCGGGGGCGGCGATCTCCTCGGCGACGCGGTCGTAGTGGCGGCGGATCGCGGTCATGGTGCCGAAGAAGATGACCATGCCGAGCAGGGCGACCCAGGCGCCGTGGGTGAACTTCGTGGCGAGCACGACGACGAGGACCAGGCCGGTGAAGAAGGCGCCGAAGGTGTTGATCGCGCGGGAGCGGATCATGTGGCGCCGCTTGGCCTTGTCGCGTTCGGTCCGCAGGTGCCGGTTCCAGTGCCGGACCATGCCGGTCTGGCTGAGGGTGAAGGAGACGAAGACTCCGACGATGTACAGCTGGATGAGCTTGGTGGAGTCGGCTCCGTAGATCCACACCAGCAGGACGGCGGCTCCGGACAGGAGCACGATGCCGTTGGAGAAGGCGAGGCGGTCGCCGCGGGTGTGCAGCTGGCGCGGCAGGTAGCGGTCCTGGGCGAGGATCGAGCCGAGGAGCGGGAAGCCGTTGTAGGCGGTGTTCGCGGCGAGGAACAGCACCAGGGCGGTGGCGGCGGCGAGCACGACGAAGAAGAAGGTTCCGTCGCCGAAGACGGCGGCCGCGACCTGGGAGATCACCGGGTGCTGGACGTAGTCGGAGCCGACGGGCACGCCGTCGGCGAGCAGGTCCTTCGCCGGGTTCTCGGCCATCTTGACGTCGGTGGCCATGGCGAGGCCGATGATGCCGCAGAACATGGTGACGGCGAGGGTGCCCATGAGCAGCAGGGTGGTGGCGGCGTTGCGGCTCTTGGGCTTGCGGAAGGCGGGGACGCCGTTGCTGATGGCCTCGACGCCGGTGAGCGCGGCGCATCCGGAGGAGAAGGCGCGCAGCAGCAGGAAGAAGAGCGCGAAGCCGGCGAGTCCGCCGTGCTCCGGCTTGATCTCGTAGTCGGCGGTCGGGGCGCGCATGGTCTCGTCGAGGACGAGTCCCTGGTAGGCGCCCCAGATGATCATGACGAAGACGCCGAAGACGAAGACGTACGTCGGAATCGCGAAGAGCTTGCCGGACTCCTTCACGCCGCGCAGGTTCATCAGCGTCAGCAGCACGATTATCACGATGGCGCTGAGCACCTTGTGCTCGACGACGAACGGAACGGCCGAGCCGAGGTTCTCGACGCCGGAGGAGATCGACACGGCGACGGTCAGCACGTAGTCGACGAGCAGGGCGCTGGCGACGGTGAGGCCGGCCTTCGGGCCGAGGTTGGTGGTGGCGACCTCGTAGTCGCCGCCGCCGCTCGGGTAGGCGTGGACGTTCTGTCGGTACGAGGCGACGACCGTGAACATCAGCACGACGACCGCGCCGGCGATCCAGGGGCTGAAGTGGTACGCCGACAGACCTGCGATGGACAGGACCAGCAGTACTTCGCCGGGTGCGTACGCCACGGAGGAGAGCGGGTCGGAGGCGAAGACGGGGAGTGCGATGCGCTTGGGGAGAAGGGTCTCGCCCAGTCTGTCGCTGCGCAGCGCCCGGCCGATCAGAATCCGTTTGGGCAGGTCGGTCAGTTTGGACACGGAGAGGATCGTAAGCGTTCGAAATGCGCCGACCGTACTCACCATGCGGGCCTTAACGGAATCCTGTTGCGTCTTAGCGGAATGTCATCTCGCCATGACGCAGGGGTCCACGGTAGGACCGCGCGTGGTTGGCTGGGGTCGTGGTCTGAGACCCTGTAGGGCCTTGACAGCGAGATGAGACCAAGAAACAGCCGGAAGGACGGTCGTGCACATCGTCATCATGGGGTGCGGGCGAGTGGGAGCCGCTCTCGCGCAGACCCTGGAGCAGCAGGGGCACACGGTCGCCGTCGTCGACCGGGACCCCACGGCCTTCCGCCGCCTGGGATCGGGATTCGGCGGTCGCCGCGTCACCGGTGTCGGCTTCGACCAGGACACCCTGCGCGAGGCGGGCATCGAGGAGGCCGGCGCGTTCGCGGCGGTCAGCAGCGGGGACAACTCGAACATCATCGCGGCCCGGGTGGCCCGCGAGATGTTCGGCATCGAGAACGTCGCCGCCCGCATCTACGACCCGCGCCGCGCCGAGGTGTACCAGCGTCTGGGCATCCCGACGGTCGCGACGGTCCGCTGGACCGCGGACCAGATGCTGCGCCGGCTCCTGCCGTCGGGCGCGGAGCCGCTGTGGCGGGATCCGAGCGGGACGGTCGAGCTGGCGGAGGTGCACACCTCACCGGCGTGGATCGGCCACAAGATCAGCCGGCTCCAGGAGGAGACCGGTGTGCGGGTCGCGTTCCTCACCCGGTTGGGCGAGGCGGTCCTGCCGACGTCGCAGACGGTGCTCCAGGAGGGCGACCTCGTGCACGTGATGCTGCGCACGGACGAGATCGGAAAGGTCGAGGCGGCGTTCGCCGAGGGCCCCGAGGAGGGCGGGAACTGATGCGGGTCGCTATTGCGGGCGCCGGCGCGGTGGGTCGTTCCATCGCCGCCGAGCTGCTGGAGAACGGGCACGAGGTGCTCCTGATCGACAAGGCGCCCACCGCGATCTCGGTGGAGCGGGTGCCGCAGGCGGAGTGGCTGCTGGCCGACGCGTGCGAGATCACCTCGCTCGACGAGGCCGCCCTGCAGCGGTGCAACGTGGTGATCGCGGCGACCGGCGACGACAAGGTCAACCTGGTCGTCTCGCTGCTCGCGAAGACCGAGTACGGGGTGCCGCGCGTGGTGTCCCGGGTGAACAACCCGAAGAACGAGTGGCTCTTCAACGAGTCCTGGGGCGTGGACGTCGCCGTCTCGACGCCGCGGCTGATGTCCGCGCTGGTCGAGGAGGCGGTGAGTGTCGGCGATCTCGTCCGGCTGCTCCGTTTCAGCCACGGCGACGCCAACCTGGTCGAGCTCACCCTCCCGCCGGAGTCGGCCCTCGCCGGCACCCGGGTCGGGGAGGTGGACTGGCCCCAGGACACCTCGCTGGTCACGATCATCCGCGGGTCCCGGGTCCTGACGCCGAGCGTGGAGGAGTCGCTGGAGGCCGGCGACGAGCTGCTCTTCGTCGCGGCGCAGGCCCGGGAGGAGCAGCTGGAGGACCTGCTGTCGGTGCGCCGCGAGTCCTGAGCGGGCCACTGAGCACGAAGGGGCCCGGAACCGTGATCGGTTCCGGCCCCTTCGTACGCGGCGAGGACGGCGCGCCTACGGCACGGTGTCCTGCTTGGCGGCGGCCTTGCGGGCCTCCTCGGCCCGCTCCTCGGCCTCCATCTCGGCGAACACGTCGATCGGCGGCGGCGCCTTGGCGAGGAAGACCCAGGTCAGCCAGACGGCCAGCAGGAAGGGCGGGATCTTGAGCGCGACCAGCACCCAGCCGAGCTGGGTGGTGTCGGCCCACCAGTAGAGCGGGAAGAGGATCGCGCACTTCGCGAGGAGGATCAGCCCCCAGGCGTAGCTGGCCTTGGTGTACGCCTGCTTGCGGCCGGGGTTGCGGGTGCGCCAGGAGAGGTTCTCCTTGAAGACCGGCCCGAGGATCAGCCCGATCAGGGGGACGCCCGCGACGGCGGTGACGAGGTACGCCAGCGCCAGGCCGAGCGTGTAGAGCATGCCGGGCAGGTAGAAGTCCTTGGCGTCGCCGGTCATCATCGCGAAGACGACGCCGAAGCCGACGCCGAAGACGCCGCTGAAGGCGTGCTTGACGGTGTCCTTGCGGATCAGCCGGACGGCGACCAGTACCAGCGAGACCGCGATCGCGGCGATCGCGGACATGTGCAGGTCTTTGTTGACGGTGTAGATCGTGACGAAGAGCAGGCCCGGCAGGACCGTCTCCACCATGCCGCGCACGCCGCCGAACGCCTCGAACAGCGCCGCCTCCGTGACGGCCCTGGAGTCGGCCGCGTCGCCGGGCTGCTGGTCATCGGTCGTCTGGGTCGGCTTGTCTGCGGACGTCACCGGCTACTCCTGTCCGAGCGGTCGGAGTTCGTATTTGGGATTGAACAGCACCCGGCGGCCGTGGCTCATCGAGATCCGGCCCGAGGCGATCAGCCGGCGTCCGGGCTCGATGCCGACGATGGACCGGCGGCCGAGCCAGACGACGTCCAGCGGGGCCGTGCCGTCGAAGAGCTCCGCCTCCAGCGCCGGCACCCCGGCCCGCGGCCGCAGGGTCACCGTGCGCAAGGTACCAGTGACGCGGACGATCGCGCGGTCGTCGCAGTCGCAGATCCGGGTGCATCCGGAAGCCTGCGTGTCCTCCTGGAGCTCCTCCGACTCGAGGGCCTCCTGGGAGGAGGCGAGCCGGTCGAACATGCGGCGGAAGCGGCCGGCCGGTCGGGCCGCCCTCTCGTCGCGCGCCGCCTTCTCGGAGCGGGGTGTTGCACTCATACGGAAAGCGTACCGGCCCCTCTCGACGGCGCATCAACGTTCGAAGCGGTAGCCCATGCCCGGCTCGGTGACGAAGTGGCGCGGGTGCGAGGGGTCGGCCTCCAGTTTGCGGCGCAGCTGCGCCATGTACACGCGCAGATAGTTGGTCTCGGTGCCGTACGAGGGGCCCCAGACCTCCTGGAGCAGCTGCTTCTGGCTGACCAGCCGGCCGGTGTTGCGGACCAGGACCTCCAGCAGATGCCACTCGGTCGGGGTGAGCCGGACGTCGCGTCCGTCGCGGTGCACCTTCTTCGCGGCGAGATCGACGGTGAAGGACGCCGTGTCCACGCTCACGACGTCGTCGTCTCCGCCGCCGACGGGCTCGGCCCGCCGCACGGCGGCCCTCAGCCGGGCGAGCAGCTCGTCCATGCCGAAGGGCTTGGTGACGTAGTCGTCGGCGCCGGCGTCGAGGGCCTCCACCTTCTCGTCGGAGGAGTGGCGGGCGGAGAGCACCAGGATGGGCACCCTGGTCCAGCCGCGCAGGCCCCTGATCACCTCGACGCCGTCCATGTCGGGCAGACCGAGGTCGAGCACGACGACGTCGGGGTGGCGTGCGGCGGCCAGTTCGAGCGCGGTGGCGCCGTCGTGGGCCGAGTCCACCTCGTACTTGCGCGCCTTCAGGTTGATCACGAGGGCGCGTACGATCTGCGGCTCGTCGTCGACCACGAGCACCCGGGTCATGACCGGTCCGCCTTTCTGCCGTGCTGGATGGGACTGTGGAGTGGGCCGGGGCCGGGCAGGGCCCGCGGGGGCGTCGGCCTGGGGCTCGCGGTGGCGCGCGGCTTCGTCGAGGCCATGGGCGGCACGCTCAGCGCCGAGGACACCCCGGGCGGCGGCATGACGATGGTCCTGACCCTGGGCGCGTCGCCCGGTCCCTCGGCGACCGGGTCGAACTGCGCGTGGTGGACCGCGGCGGCGGTGTCCCCGACGACGCCAAGGAACGGATCTTCGAACCGTTCCAGCGGGTCGGGGACGCACCGCGCGGCGCGGGCGTCGGCCTGGGGCTCGCGGTGGCGCGCGGCTTCGTCGAGGCCATGGGCGGCACGCTCAGCGCCGAGGACACCCCGGGCGACGCGCCCAGGGTCAGGACCATCGTCATGCCGCCGCCCGGGGTGTCCTCGGCGCTGAGCGTGCCGCCCATGGCCTCGACGAAGCCGCGCGCCACCGCGAGCCCCAGGCCGACGCCCGCGCCGCGCGGTGCGTCCCCGACCCGCTGGAACGGTTCGAAGATCCGTTCCTTGGCGTCGTCGGGGACACCGCCGCCGCGGTCCACCACGCGCAGTTCGACCCGGTCGCCGAGTGTGCTGGCCGCGACGACGACCGGGGTGCCGTCGGGGGAGTACTTGACCGCGTTCTCGACGATGTTGGCGACGGCCCGCTCCAGCAGGCCCCGGTCCACGGCCACCATGGGCAGCGTCTCGGGGATGTCGAGGCCGACGCTCTCCGGCGGGACGCCCGCGAGGGCGAGCGGGATGACCTCGTCGAGGCTGGTCTGGCGGATCAGCGGGGTGACCGTGCCCGTCTGGAGCCGGGACATGTCGAGGAGGTTGCCGACCAGGTGGTCGAGCCGGTCGGCGCCCTCCTCGATGCCCGCGAGGAGTTCGGCCTCGTCCTCCTCGGACCAGGCGACGTCGTCGGAGCGGAGCGAGGTGACGGCGGCCTTGATGCCGGCCAGCGGGGTGCGCAGGTCGTGGCTGACGGCGGCGAGCAGCGCGGTCCGTATGCGGTTGCCCTCCGCGAGCGCGCGGGCCGACTCCGCCTCCCCCACCAGCCGCTGCCGGTCGAGGACGACGGCCGCCTGCGCGGCGAACGCGGCGAGCACCCGGCGGTCCTCGGCGGGCAGCACCCGGCCCGACAGCGCGAGCGCCATGTGGTCGCCCACCGGCATGTCCACGTCGGCGTCGTCGGGGCGGGCGGCGGGGGCGGGGCCGACGCTCGCGGTGCAGGTCCACGGGTCGACGTCGCCGGCGCGCTCCAGCAGGGCGACCGACTCCATGGCGAACGTCTCGCGGACCCGTTCCAGCAGGGCGTCGAGCGCCGTCTCGCCGCGCAGCACGCTGCCGGCGAGGAAGGACAGGATCTCCGACTCGGCGCGCAGGCGGGCCGCCTGGTGGGTGCGGCGGGCGGCCAGGTCCACGACGGACGCGACGGCCACCGCGACGGCGAAGAAGATCACCAGGGCCACGAGGTTCTGCGGTTCGGCGATGTCGAGGGTGTGGCGGGGCGGGGTGAAGTAGTAGTTCAGCAGCAGGGACCCCACGGCGGCGGAGGCGAGCGCGGGCCGCAGACCGCCCAGCAGCGCGGCCAGCACGGTCAGGAAGAGGAACAGCAGGACGTCGTTGGCGAGTCCCGGCCCGTCCTCGACGCTCAGCAGCACCAGGGTGAGCAGCACGGGCGCGGCCACGCCCACGAGCCAGGCCGCGATCGTGCGGCTGCGGCCGATCCGGGCGCCGCGGTTCCCGGGCAGGCCGCGGCCCTTGCCCGCCTCGTCGTGGGTGACGATGTGGACGTCGAGGTCGGGGCCCGAGTCGCGGGCCACCGTCGCGCCCACGCCGGGGCCGAAGAGGTACTGCCAGGAGCGGCGGCGGCTGGAGCCGAGGACGATCTGGGTGGCGTTCACACCGCGTGCGAAGTCGAGCAGCGAGGCCGGTATGTCATCGCCGATGACGTGGTGGAAGGTGCCCCCGAGGTCCTCGACGAGGGTGCGCTGGACGGTCAGTTCCTTCGGGGACGCCGAGGTCAGCCCGTCGCTGCGGGCGATGTACACGGCGAGGATCTCGCCGCCCGCGCCCTTCGCCGCCATCCGCGCGGCCCGCCGGATCAGCGTGCGGCCCTCGGGGCCGCCGGTGAGGCCGACGACGATCCGCTCCCGCGCCTGCCAGGTCGAGCGGATGTTGTGCTCGCCCCGGTACTGCTGGAGGTACTCGTCGACCCGGTCGGCGAGCCAGAGCAGGGCCAGCTCGCGCAGGGCGGTGAGGTTGCCGGGGCGGAAGTAGTTGGACAGGGCGGCGTCCACCTTGTCCGGCTGGTAGATGTTGCCGTGCGCCATCCGGCGGCGCAGCGCCTGCGGCGCCATGTCGACGAGTTCGATCTGGTCGGCCCGGCGGACCACCTCGTCGGGCACCGTCTCCCGCTGCCGGACGCCGGTGATCGAGTGGACCACGTCGCCGAGTGATTCGAGGTGCTGGATGTTGACGGTCGATATGACGTCGATGCCGGCGGCGAGGAGTTCCTCGACGTCCTGCCACCGCTTGGCGTTGCGCGAGCCGGGGACGTTGGTGTGGGCGAGCTCGTCGACGAGCGCGACGGCGGGTCCCCGGGCGAGGACGGCGTCGACGTCCATCTCCGTGAAGTGCGCGCCCCGGTGCGTCAGCTCCTGGCGCCGTACCTGTTCCAGCCCGTGCAGCAGCACCTCGGTGCGGGGCCGGCCGTGGTGCTCCACGTACCCGACGACGCAGTCCGTGCCGCGCTCGGCACGCCGGTGCGCCTCGGAGAGCATCGCGTAGGTCTTGCCGACTCCGGGCGCCGCGCCCAAATAGATCCGAAGCTTGCCGCGTCCCATGGCCTCATTGTCGTCTCTGTCCCGCGCGCCGTCCGGCGGCTCCCGGCCGCCGCGCGCAGCGTCGACCCTACGTCCGCGGCGGGCCCGGCACGGGCCCCGAGGGCCCTCGGGGGTCCGTATTGACGGGATTCTGACGCCACGGGCCCGCGCCGCGAGGCGCCGGTCACGGGGAGGGGGCGCGGCGGGGACGTGCGGGGGCGGGGGCGACGTCAGGGCACGGACGTGGCGTGGGCGGGGGGCACCTCCGGGTGCGGGCGTTCCCGGCAACGGGCGCGGCCGGGAGCGGGTGCGGCCGGGAGCAGGCGCGCCCGAAAGCAGGCGCGGGTGCGGGCCCGCGGGCTCTCCCGTGCGGTCAGTGCTCGACGATCTCGCCGTCGCGCAGTTCCAGGACACGGTCGGCCAGGTCCAGCAGCTGGGCGTCATGGGTGGCGACCAGGGCGGTGACGCCCTCGCTGCGGACGACGGCACGCAGGAGTTCCATCACGGCGACGCCGGTCTCGGCGTCGAGCTGCCCGGTCGGCTCGTCGGCGATCAGCAGGGCGGGGCGGTTGGCCAGCGCGCGGGCGATGGCGACGCGCTGCTGCTGCCCTCCGGAGAGCTCGCCGGGCCGCTGGGCCGCGTGGTCGGCGAGGCCGACGAGGGCGAGCATCAGCGCGACCCTCTCCTCGCGCACGCGCGGCTCCGTCCTGCGCAGGCGCAGCGGGACGCCGACGTTCTCCGCGGCGCTGAGGATCGGGATCAGGCCGAAGGACTGGAAGATGAAGCCGATGCGGTCGCGGCGCAGCTCCAGGAGGCCCTTCTCGCCGAGGCCGGCGAGCTCCGTGCCGTCGACGGTGATGCTTCCGCCGTCCGGTGAGTCCAGGCCGCCGACCAGGTTCAGCAGGGTGGTCTTGCCGGAGCCGGACCGGCCCTTGAGGGCGACGAGTTCGCCGCGGGGTATCTCGAAGGAGACCCCGCGCAGTGCGTGCACGGCCGCGGCCCCGCTGCCGAAGGACCGGCGCAGGCCGCTCACCCGCACCATCGGGCCGTCGCCCGGTTCCATGACGGCGGTGCCTGCGTGCTCGCTGTTGCTCTCGGTCATGCCGAGTCCCCCCATAGCTACCGGCGCCCTGCGCCGGCGGTGCGTGCCGGATCGGTGTGGCCACAGTATGTGCAGGGGCCATGCGGCCGGGCAACGGTCAGGGGAGCGTGCAGCACCCGGCACGGTCAGGTGCACAGGGCCCGGCACCGGTCAGGGCGCGCAGCACCCGGCGCCGGTGAGGTGCACAGGGCCCGGCACCGGACGGGGACGCAGCACCCGGCGCCGGTCAGGGGCGGACGGCACGCGACGGGACGGCACACGACGGCGGGCGGGGCGCGCCCGTGATCGGGTGCGCCCCGCCCGCCGTGGTGGCCGGCCCCGGGGCCGGCCGTGGATCGGTCAGCGGACCTCGGTGATCTCCGGGCCGCGCTGGAGCTGGCCCATGCCCCCGGAGAACCGGGAGCCCTCCTGCTCGGTCTGCTGGACGCCCTCGGGCACCATCTGCGCGTCGTCCGGCAGCTTGAGGACGATCGGGTCGCGCGGCGCCATCGGGCCGTCGCCGCGCACCACGACGGTGTCGCGGAAGATCTGCTCCAGCAGCCCGGCCGCCTGCGGCTGCACCGCGCCCTGGCCGGAGATCACTCCGCGCAGGAACCAGCGGGGGCCGTCGACGCCGACGAAGCGCACCAGCTGTACGCCGCCCTTGCCGTCGGGCAGCTGCACGGGCACCTGCGCCCGCAGCTCCCAGCCGAGCGGGCCCTCGACCTCGTCGATGATGCCGCCCTGCTGGGTGATGCCGGCGGCGATCTCCTCGCGGACCTCGCCCCAGATGCCTTCCTTCTTGGGCGCCGCGAAGGCCTGCAGCTGTACGGCGCTGTCGCGCAGCACGACCGTGGCCGCGACGATCGCGTCGCCGGCGACCTCGACCCGCAGCTCCATGCCCTCGACCCCGGGCACGAACATGCCGCCCAGGTCGACGCGGCCCTCGCCGGGCCGGGAGACCTCGGAGGCGTCCCAGGGGCCGTCGGGCCGCGGGGCCGGCGGGAGGTTCACCCGACGGGATTCCCCGGCCTCCGTGCCGAGCTCGGCAGACTCGTCGGCGACTCGCTCGGCCTCGCCCGTTGCGTCCGCCGCGTCCCCGGCGGAACCACTCTTCTTGCGACGTCCGAACACGTCACTGTCCTTCCCGGTCGGATACGACCGAAGCGTATCGATTCCCACCCGTAGAGCCGTCCACGGCGGCATGACCGCCGGTGGACCCGAAGCCCCCCTCGGCCCGCGCGGAGCCGGGAAGCTCCGCCACCTCGTGGAAGCGCACCTTCTCGACCTGCTGGACGACCAGTTGGGCAATCCGGTCGAACCGTTCGAACCGCACGCTCTCGCGCGGGTCGAGGTTGACCACGATCACCTTGATCTCCCCACGGTACCCGGCATCAACCGTCCCTGGGGCATTCACGAGTGCCACTCCGCAGCGGGCCGCGAGACCCGAGCGGGGATGCACGAACGCCGCGTACCCGTCGGGCAGGGCGATGGAGACGCCGGTCGGCAGCACGGCACGCTCGCCGGGCGCCAGTTCGGCGGCCTCGCACGTCATGAGGTCGGCCCCCGCGTCGCCGGGGTGACCGTAGGACGGCAGGGGGACCTCGGGGTCCACGCGGCGGATCAGCACGTCGACGGGCTCGCGCATCAGGGGTTCACCTCGAACGCGCGGGCACGGCGCACCTGGTCCGGGTCGGCCATGGCAGCCCGGATCTCCTCGGGCCGGCCGTTGTCGATGAAGTGGTCGACCTTGACCTCGATGAACAGCGCCGACGCGCGCACGGCCACGGGTCCGTCGGGCGAGCCGATGCGGCCGACGGCCGAGGAGTAGATCTTGCGCCCGGCGACGGCGGTGACCTCGGCGTCCAGGTGCAGCACGGTGCCGACGGGCACGGGCCGCACGAAGTCGGTCTCCAGCTTGCCGGTGACGGCGATGACACGCAGCAGCCAGCTCAACGAGCCGAGGGTCTCGTCCAGGGCCGTGGCGAGGACTCCGCCGTGGGCCAGCCCGGGCGCCCCCTGGTGGGCCGGCTTGACGGTGAACTCCGCCGTCACGCGCACGCCGTCCTGCGCCCGCGCCTCCAGGTGCAGCCCGTGGGGCTGCTCCCCGCCGCAGCCGAAGCAGTGGCCGTAGTGGGCACCGAGGAGCTCACCGGAGCAGACCTGTCCAACGAGGAACTGGCCGTCCGGGTCCTGCCCAAGCAGGCCGACGAGTTCACC
>NZ_RDBP01000012.1:3138778-3143045 GCF_008042045.1 Streptomyces sp. T39 | reverse complement strand
CGCCCGGTGGTCACCGCGGGGGCGGCGGCAGCGGGGGGCGGCCCTCCAGCAGTTCCCTCGGCAGCGCGTCCGCGGGCTGGTCCAGGGCCGGGAGGCCTTCCAGCGCGTCCCAGGGAACCTGGCGCCTGCGCAGGTCGGCCCGGATGTGGTCGGCGAGCTTGCGGGTGTCGCGGCGGTTCATCACGGCCCCGACGGCCGCGCCGACCATGAACGGGATCAGGTTCGGCAGATTGCGCACCATGCGCTTCATGATCTGCTGCCGCAGCTGGCGCTTGAAGTGGGAGCCCATCGACATGTCGTACGTCGAGGGCTTGGTCACGTCGATGCCGCGCTCGGTCGACCAGGAGTTGAGGTAGGCGACGCTGCGTTCCCTGAGGTTCCCCGGGGGGCGCAGGCCGTAGACCTCGTGCAGTTCGGCGATGAGCTTCAGCTCGATAGCGCCGACCCCGACCACCTCGGCGGCGAGTTCGGTCGGCATCGCCGGCGGTACGGGCATCATCGCGGCGGCGCCGATGCCGGCGCCGACCGTGGAGGTGGCGTTGGCCGCCCCCGAGACGAGCTTGTCGGCGAGCTGCTCGGGGCCGAGCCCCGGGAACTGCCGCCGCAGCATCGCGAGGTCCCGCACGGGGACGCGCGGCGCGTTCTCGATGAGACGGTCGGCGAGGTGGCCCAGGGCCGCCTTGGCGCTTTCCCGTGTCCGGACGAGGCCGGTGCGTGCGCCCCGTCCCGTCCGTGTCAGTCCGGCCATGGCACCGGCGCTGCCTCTGGCGACGCCGTGGCGTACGGCATCGAGGCGCCGGGCCCTGGCCGGAGGCCCTGCCGGGTGCGCTGCTTCGAGCGAGGCCCCGGGGCCTCGCTCCGCCTCGTCACCCGTGCCGTGCGGCAGCAGGGCGTTCTCCTGCCCGTCGGACGGTGTGACGTCCGACGGGGCGCCCTGACCGGCCTGGTGCGCCTCCGACGGCTTCTGACGCCGGAAGCGCCGCTTCCTGGACGGTTTCCCGGCTGCCACTGGCGACCGGTCCTCAGTCGCAGTCGCGGCAGATCGGCTGACCGTTCTTCTCGCGCGCCAGCTGGCTGCGGTGGTGCACGAGGAAGCAGCTCATGCAGGTGAACTCGTCGGCCTGCTTGGGCAGGACCCGGACGGCCAGTTCCTCGTTGGACAGGTCTGCTCCGGGGAGCTCCATGCCCTCGGCGGCGTCGAACTCGTCGACGTCGACGTTGGAGGTGGACTTGTCGTTCCTCCGGGCCTTCAGTTCTTCCAGGCTGTCCGAATCGACGTCGTCGTCGGTCTTGCGTGGGGTGTCGTAATCCGTTGCCATGTCGCTCTCCCCCTCTGGGTGTCTGCGGTGTCTCCAGCGCACGTAACGCGCGAGAGGCCGGACTTGTGCCCGACCTGAGGCGGAGATTTTGCCTCACATCAAGGTCTGTTACTCAATCGACACCCAACCGGATCTCCCGAGAGTGATCGGGCGGGGTGGCGACGGTGACCGTACACGGTCCGATCGACGCGCTTCACGGGCGCCACCCCGTGTACTTCCCGTGCTCACACCCCCCGAAAACTCGGGCTATGTCCGACTTTCAGGGGGCGGAAGCCATCACGGAGAGTAGATCAGGTGTCCAGCGGGTCTGTGATCGATCACACACGGATCTCCCGGGCGTTGATCCCGAAAATTCCGCTTAAAGCGAACGTCGTCCAGCATGTCAGGTCGGCAGGGTGACGCGCATCACAAGCCCGCCTCCTTCGCGGGGCTCCGCGATGATACGTCCGCCGTGCGCCCGCGCCACGGACCGGGCGATGGACAGACCCAGGCCGACGCCCTTGTCGCTGCCCGTGCGCTCCTGCCGCAGCCTTCTGAACGGCTCGAAGAGGTTGTCCACCTCGTAAGCGGGAACCACTGGTCCCGTGTTCGAGACGACCAGGACGGCCTCGCCCTGCCTGATCTCCGTCGAGACCTCCACCCAGCCGTCCTCGGGCACGTTGTAGCGCACGGCGTTCTGCACGAGGTTGAGCGCGATGCGCTCCAGCAGCACGCCGTTGCCCTGCACGACCGCGGGAGCGCGCTCCCCGCGCACCTCCACGCCCAGCGCGTCCGCCTCGGCGCGCACCTGGTCGATGGCGCGCGAGGCGACCTCGGCCAGGTCGACGGGCTTGCGCTCGACGATCTGGTTGTCGCTGCGGGCCAGCAGCAGCAGGCCCTCCACCAGCTGCTCGCTGCGCTCGTTGGTGGCCAGCAGGGTCCTGCCGAGCTGCTGGAGCTCCACAGGGGCCCCCGGGTCGGAGAGATGGACCTCCAGCAGCGTGCGGTTGATCGCCAGCGGGGTGCGCAGCTCGTGCGAGGCGTTCGCCACGAAGCGCTGCTGCGCGGTGAAGGCCCGCTCCAGCCGGTCGAGCATCTCGTCGAACGTGTCCGCGAGCTCCTTGAGCTCGTCGTCGGGCCCGTCGAGCTCGATCCGGCGCGTCAGGTCGGACCCGGCCACCTGACGGGCGGTGCGGGTGATGCGGCCCAGCGGGGACAGCACCCGGCCGGCCATGGCGTAGCCGAACGCGAAGGCGATGATGCTCAGGCCCAGCAGCGCGAACAGCGACCGGCGCAGCAGGTCGTCCAGCGCGAGCTCGCGCTGGTGCGCGAAGCAGGACTTCAGCGCGGCGTTCGCCTGGTCCGCGGAGAGACCGGCCCGCAGCGCCTCGCAGGAGTTGTCGGTCAGCTCGATCTTGCTGTCGGGCAGCAGCCGGAAGGGCAGCTCGCTGATGTTGTGCAGCGCCTGGGCGGTGAAGAGGTAGATGATCGACAGCAGCAGGATGCCCGCGATCAGGAACATCCCGCCGTAGAGCAGCGTGAGTCTTATCCGGATCGTGGGACGCAGCCACGGCTGCACCGGGTCCCTCGGGTCCCAGGTCGGCTTCGGAGGCGCCTCGGGAGGCGCGGGTACGGCGGCCACGCGGATCAGATCCGGTAGCCCGAGCCGGGCACGGTGACGATCACCGGCGGCTCGCCGAGCTTGCGGCGCAGGGTCATCACGGTCACGCGCACGACGTTGGTGAACGGGTCGGTGTTCTCGTCCCAGGCCTTCTCCAGCAGCTGCTCGGCCGAGACGACGGCCCCCTCGCTGCGCATCAGGACCTCCAGGACGGCGAACTCCTTGGGGGCGAGCTGGATCTCCCTGCCGTCCCGGAACACCTCGCGGCGGTTCGGGTCGAGCTTGATCCCGGCCCGCTCCAGGACCGGCGGCAGCGGCACGGTGGTGCGCCGCCCCAGCGCCCGCACCCGCGCGGTGAGCTCGGTGAACGCGAAGGGCTTGGGCAGATAGTCGTCCGCGCCGAGCTCCAGCCCCTCGACGCGGTCGCTGACGTCACCCGAGGCGGTGAGCATCAGCACACGGGTCGGCATGCCCAGCTCCACGACCCGGCGGCACACGTCGTCGCCGTGCACGAGCGGGAGGTCGCGGTCGAGCACCACCACGTCGTAGTCGTTGACGCCGATGCGCTCCAGGGCCGCGGCACCGTCGTACACGACGTCGACCGCCATGGCCTCCCGGCGCAGTCCGGTGGCCACCGCATCCGCGAGCAGCTGCTCGTCCTCGACGACGAGTACGCGCACGTCGCATTCCTTCCCTTGGGTCCGTCACGCGAGTCCGTCACGCAGGACGGGACCGAGTCTCCGCACTGGTTGTGCGGCTCCCATCCTGCCCGTTACGCGCGTAAACCGGCGGTAAGGCAGTGACGGGTGGGCAGGGGCCCGGGAATGCGCCGGATTCGCCCGGCGGTTGAGGTTTCCATGAGGTGGGCCCTGGGGATGACGTCTGAACACCCCACGATCACGCCTTGTATGTGGCGCAGCACGACCTGTTTCAGGGTTGATCACCCGCCTCTCGCCCTGCGAGGGGGACCCCATAGGCACACCCCCGTGCCAACGACCTAGCCGAGGGGGCGCATCATGGACGCTTTCACCACGGGACTTCTGCAGCGCATAAAGGCCGCCGAGTCCGACCTGACGATGGCCCGCGAGACGGGTGACGACTTCCTGGCGGACGTCGAGCAGGCCGAGCTGGACGGCTACTACGAGCGGGGCCTGAGCCCCTGGGACCTGGCCGCCGGCGACCTGATCGCCCGGGAGGCCGGCGCCCTGACCGGCGGACGCCCCGGCCGGGCGCCGTCGGGCGACCTGACGGTCGCGGCCCCGCCCGGTGTCTTCGAACCCCTCCAGGCCCTGCTGGAGGAGCTGGGAGCCTGGCACGACTGACCGCCGGCCCTCCGGCCGGACGGGGG
>NZ_RDBP01000012.1:3125495-3138678 GCF_008042045.1 Streptomyces sp. T39 | reverse complement strand
GGTCGATCGCGGCGGAGCCGCTGCGCCGGATGTCGCGCAGCCGGGGGATCAGCCGCTGCGCGACGTCGGCCTGGTGGCTGCGGACGGTGTGGACGTAGTTGAAGCCGGTGGACACCAGCGCCTGGTCCAGCGGCGGGGCGGGCCGGCAGCGCAGCGGACGGTCCCCGAGACGGGCCCCGCCGCCCCGGACTGCATGGAAGGTCTCGCCGCGCATCGGGGCCTCGACGACGCCGACGACCGTCTCGCCGTCGACCTCCGCCGCGATGGACACCGCCCAGGTGGGCAGCCCGTAGAGGTAGTTGACGGTGCCGTCCAGGGGGTCGATGACCCAGCGCACACCGCTGGTGCCGTCCCGTGCGGCGCCCTCCTCGCCGAGAAAGCCGTCGTCCGGCCGGTGGTCCTCCAGGTAGCCGGTGATCAGCTTCTCGGCCGCGATGTCCATCTCGGTGACGACGTCGATCGGGCTGGACTTGGTGCGGGCGACCGCGAGGTCGTCCGGCCTGCCGTCCCGCAGCAGCGCGCCGGCCCGGCGGGCGGCCTCGAGGGCGAGGGTGAGCAGTTCGGATGTCCGCTCGTCGGTCACGGGGGTCTCCTTCGGGCGATTCACGCGTACGGGCTGTCGGCCCCGGCGGCCGCGGGCCGCGGGGCCCTGGCGGGGCAGCAGCCGACCGGGCAGAGGTCGTGGCTCGCGCCGAGGGAGCCGAGGGCGCAGCGCTCGGCGTCGATGCCGCGCTCGGACGCGGCCCGCTCCAGCAGCAGGTCGCGGACGGCGGCGGCGAAGCGGGGGTCGGCGCCGACGGTGGCGGAGCGGCGCACGGGCAGGCCCAGTTCGGCTGCCTTGGCGGTGGCCTCGGTGTCGAGGTCGTAGAGGACCTCCATGTGGTCCGACACGAAGCCGATCGGGACCATGACCGCCGCAGGCGCCCCGGCCGCGTGCAGTTCCTCCAGGTGGTCGCAGATGTCCGGTTCCAGCCACGGAATGTGGGGGGCGCCGCTGCGGGACTGGTAGACGAGCCGCCAGGGGTGCTCGATGCCCGTCTCGTCGCGGACGGCATCGGCGACGAGACGGGCCACCTCCAGGTGCTGGCGGACGTAGGATCCGCCGTCGCCGTGCTCGTCGGCGGGCCCCGAGGAGTCGGCCGCCGAGGTGGGGATGGAGTGGGTGGTGAACGCCAGGTGCGCCCCGGCCCTGATGTCCCCGGGCAGCTCCGCGAGAGAGGCGAGGACCCCCTCGATCATCGGGCGGACGAAGCCCGGGTGGTTGAAGTAGTGACGCAGCTTGTCCACGCGCGGCGGGCGCAGTCCCTCGGCCTCCAGGGCGGCGATCGCGTCGGCGAGGTTCTCGCGGTACTGGCGGCAGCCGGAGTACGAGGCGTAGGCGCTGGTCGCGAGGACGGCGACACGCCGGTGGCCGGCCTCGGTCATCTCGCGCAGCGTGTCGGTCAGGTAGGGGGCCCAGTTGCGGTTGCCCCAGTACACCGGCAGGTCGAGCGAGTGGTCCGCGAAGTCCTTGCGCAGCGCGTCCAGGAGGGCCCGGTTCTGGTCGTTGATGGGGCTGACGCCGCCGAAGAGGAAGTAGTGCTGCCCCACCTCCTTGAGGCGCTCCGTGGGGATGCCGCGGCCACGGGTGACGTTCTCGAGGAACGGGACCACGTCGTCGGGTCCTTCGGGGCCGCCGAAGGAGAGCAGCAGAAGGGCGTCGTAGGGCGCTGGATCACGCAGATCGGACATGGGGAAGATCCTGCCACCCCGGCCCCGGAGGCGCCGATAAGGGCCCCCGGGCGCCGCGGCACGGGGCACGGCGGCTCCGCGGAGTCCCGGGGCGCCGCGGCACGGGCGCCGTGCGAAACCCCGGTGCGTGCGAGGACATCCTGCGCGTAATCTGTGAAGGCTGCCCATACGCCTTACCGGAGTCCCCCTTGCCCAGTCCGTACCGCGCGATCTTCGCCACCCCCGGCACCCTGGGGTTCTCCGCCGCCGGCCTGCTCGGCCGGATGCCGCTGTCCATGATGGGCATCGGCATCATGACGATGGTCTCCGAGATCACCGGCCGCTACGGGCTGGCGGGGACGCTGACCGCGACGCTGGCCCTGTCGGCCGCCGTCCTCGGCCCGCAGATCTCCCGCCTGGTCGACCGGCACGGGCAGCGCAGAGTGCTCCGGCCGGCCACGCTGATCGCGCTGTTCGCGGTCACGGGCCTGCTGATCTGCGCGCAGCAGGGGGCCCCGGACTGGACCCTGTTCGTGTTCACGGCGATGGGCGGCTGTGTGCCGAGCGTCGGGGCGATGACCCGTGCGCGCTGGGCGGCGATCTACCAGGGCCGGCCGCGGGAACTGCACACCGCGTACTCGTTCGAGTCGATCGTGGACGAGGTCTGCTTCATCTTCGGGCCCATCATCTCCATCGGTCTGTCGACGATGTGGTTCCCCGAGGCGGGGCCCCTGCTCGCGGCCGGGTTCCTGGCGGCGGGCGTCTGGTGGCTGACCGCACAGCGCTCCACCGAGCCGACGCCGCACCCCGCCGAGCACCACACCGGCGGTTCGGCGCTGCGCTCACCGGGCCTCCAGGTGCTGGTGGCCGCGTTCGTCGCGACGGGCGCGATCTTCGGGGCGGTGGACGTGGTGACCGTCGCATACGCCGAGGAGGTGGGCAGCAAGGCGGCGGCGAGCTGGGTGCTCGCGGTGTACGCGCTGGGCTCCTGCCTCGCGGGCGCGGTCTTCGGCCTGCTCCACCTCAAGGGCGACCCCTCGCGCCGGTGGGTGCTGGGCGTCTGCGCCATGGCCGTGAGTATGATCCCCCTCCAACTGGCCGGGAGCCTGCCTTTCCTGGCCGTGGCGCTCTTTGTCGCGGGCCTCGCCATCGCACCGACGATGGTGACCACCATGGCCCTCGTCGAAGCGCACGTACCGCGCAGCAAGCTGACCGAGGGCATGTCCTGGACGAGTACGGGGCTCGCGGTCGGTGTGGCTCTGGGTTCGTCGGCCGCCGGCTGGGTGGTCGACGCGCACGGAGCGGCGGCGGGGTACGTGGTGCCCGGGGTCTCGGGAGTGTTCGCGGCGCTGGTGGCGTTCCTGGGGTACCGCCGGCTGCGCAGGCCGGTGCCGACGCGGGAGGGGCAGCGTGAGCAGGACCGCGAGCAGGCCGGGCACACCGGGGACCGGACGGAGCACGTGGCGTAACTGGGCGGGGACGGTTTCCGTCACCCCGGTCCGGGAGGCACGTCCGGCGTCCGTCGGCGAACTGGCCGAGGAGGTGCGCCGCGCCGCCGAGGACGGTCTGCGGGTCAAGACCGTCGGCACCGGGCACTCCTTCACGGCGGTCGCCGCCACCGACGGAGTGCTGATACGGCCGGATCTGCTCACCGGCATCCGCCACGTCGACCGGTCGGCGATGACGGTCACGGTGGAGTCGGGCACTCCGCTGAAGCGGCTGAACGAGGCGCTCGCCCGTGAGGGGCTGTCGCTCACCAACATGGGCGACATCATGGAGCAGACCGTCGCCGGCGCGACCTCGACCGGGACGCACGGCACGGGCCGCGACTCGGCGTCGATCGCCGCGCAGATCAAGGGCCTTGAGCTGGTCACGGCGGACGGGGAGGTCCTGACCTGTTCCGAGAAGGAGAATCCGGAGGTCTTCGCGGCCGCCCGTATCGGCCTCGGCGCGCTGGGCGTGGTCTCGGCGATCACCTTCGCGGTGGAGCCGGTCTTCCTGCTGACGGCGCGCGAGGAGCCGATGCCCTTCGACCGGGTGCTCGCCGACTTCGACGCCCTCCACGCGGAGAACGAGCACTTCGAGTTCTACTGGTTCCCGCACACGGGCAACTGCAACACCAAGCGCAACAACCGCAGCGCGGGCCCCGCGGCGCCGCCCGGCAGGGTCAGCGCCTGGGTCGAGGACGAACTGCTCTCCAACGGGGCCTTCCAGGCGGCCTGTTCGCTGGGCCGGGCCGTGCCCGCCGCGATCCCCGCCATCGCCCGTCTCTCCAGCCGGGCCCTGTCCGCGCGGACGTACACGGACATCCCCTACAAGGTCTTCACATCTCCGCGCCGCGTGCGGTTCGTGGAGATGGAGTACGCCCTTCCGCGCGAGGCCGCCGTCGCCGCGCTCCGTGAGGTACGGGCGATGGTGGAACGCTCCCCGCTGCGGATCAGCTTCCCCGTGGAGGTGCGCACGGCGCCCGCGGACGACATCGCGCTCTCCACGGCGTCCGGCAGGGAGACCGCGTACATCGCGGTGCACATGTACCGGGGCACGCCCTACCGCGCGTACTTCTCGGCCGTGGAGCGGATCATGACCGCCCACGGCGGACGGCCCCACTGGGGCAAGATCCACACCAGGGACGCCGCGTATCTCGCGGAGGCCTATCCGCGGTTCGGGGAGTTCACGGCGCTGCGCGACCGGCTCGACCCCGGCCGGCTCTTCCAGAACGCCTATCTGCGCAGGGTGCTGGGCGACTGAGCCGGCCCGCCCGGCCGCGTCACCGGCCGCCGGTGCCGGTGGACGCGGCGGGGCCGGGCGTGGTCCCGCCCGTGGCGGCGCCGCTTCCGGAGGGTTCGGGCGCCGGGGTGCCGGTCTCCGGGGGATCCGCCGAAGGGCTCGGCGCCGGACCGCCGCCGTCGGGCGAGGCGCTGCCGGAGGGATCCGGCCCCTTCGGCGGATTCACGTCGCCGGGCCCGGAGCCGTCGCCGGTGCCGGACGAGGGCGTGGGTGCGGGTGACGGGTCCGTGTCCCGGCCGTCCGTCCCGTCGCCGTCCCGCGTGTCGCGGTCCTCGCCGTCCGCCGGGTCCGTGGGCCCGGGACGCGTGTCGTCCGCGCCGGGGCGGAAGGCCGAGCCGACGGTGGTGCCCGCGCCGCCGCCGAGTTCCTCGCCCGCCGCCACCTCGTAGACGGTGATGCCGCCCATGGCCACTCCGAAGACCACGGCCGCCGCGGCGACGGGCCGCTTCCAGCCCCGCCGCCGGGTGCCGTACGTGCGCGGGGCGCCGAACTCCCCCTCGCGGGGCGCCCGGCGGTCCGGGCCCGGCGGCTCACCGGGCGCGGGCGGGGACGGCGGGGCGACCGGCACGCCGGCCCGTGCGTGTGCGGTGGCCTCCCGCAGCTGCTCCCCCGTCCTGCTGAAGACGTGCTGGAGGAGCGGGCCGCCGCAGGTGGCCACGACACTCACCACTCCGGCGCCGACGATCGTCCCGTAGACGCCGAGTTGGGAGGCGAGGATCGCGGCGGTGACGGCGGCGAGGACGCTGCCGGCGACCTGAGGCACGCTCAGCTCGATCCGCGGCCCCGCCGACGCCTGTCGCCCGTCGGCCCGTTCCCGGTGATTCGTCCCGTCCTCCGGCTTCTGCTGCATCTCCCGCCTCTGTCCGCCCATCTGTCCTTCGTGCACCACCTAGTGACAGTTGAGCGAAGCCGATAGTTCCGCTTCTGCTGATTCTGTGAAGCACACCACCCGGTCAGGGGTGGTCCGGACCCCGACCCCGCACCCCCGGGGAGAAGTTCGGCGGCGCGGCAGTCCACCCGGATGGCCCGAATGGAGTACTGTGGCGAGCCCTGGGCACGATCGCTTTTGTGGCGATCGGACCCCAGGTAGGGGGCCGAATGCGGCGCTCGATCCGGCGTCGCCGCGGTATCGCACGGAGTTCTGTGACTGAGAGTGATCCTTCTTCACTCTGGGTGGCCAACAGATCACCGTGCCATAACGGCGTTCAGGGCCTGTGCCCGACACGCCGGGCAACTCGGCAAGGTTGTGGCAGGCTGCACCCGGGCAGGCCACACTCGACTAGCGGAAGCAGCGACGCAGGTGACGTCGGCAGGCACCACCCGGGAGGTCCCCATGCCCGAACTGCGTGTCGTGGCCGTCTCAAACGACGGCACACGACTGGTGCTCAAGGCTGCGGACAGCACGGAATACACGCTTCCGATCGATGAGCGGCTGCGTGCCGCCGTGCGCAACGACCGGGCCCGCCTCGGGCAGATCGAGATCGAGGTGGAGAGCCACCTCCGCCCCCGTGACATCCAGGCCCGCATAAGGGCGGGCGCGTCCGCGGAGGAAGTGGCCCAGCTCGCGGGCATCCCGGTGGAGCGCGTCCGCCGCTTCGAGGGCCCGGTGCTCGCCGAGCGCGCCTTCATGGCGGAGCGTGCGCGCAAGACCCCGGTCCGCCGCCCCGGCGAGAACACCGGCCCCCAGCTCGGCGAGGCCGTCCAGGAGCGGCTGCTGCTGCGCGGCGCCCTGCGCGGCGCCGGCTGCGTGCCGCCGTGCGCAACGACCGGGCCCGCCTCGGGCAGATCGAGATCGAGGTGGAGAGCCACCTCCGCCCCCGTGACATCCAGGCCCGCATAAGGGCGGGCGCGTCCGCGGAGGAAGTGGCCCAGCTCGCGGGCATCCCGGTGGAGCGCGTCCGCCGCTTCGAGGGCCCGGTGCTCGCCGAGCGCGCCTTCATGGCGGAGCGTGCGCGCAAGACCCCGGTCCGCCGCCCCGGCGAGAACACCGGCCCCCAGCTCGGCGAGGCCGTCCAGGAGCGGCTGCTGCTGCGCGGCGCCGAGAAGGACACGGTCCAGTGGGACTCGTGGCGCCGCGACGACGGCACCTGGGAGGTCCTGCTGGTCTACCGGGTGGCGGGCGAGCCGCACTCGGCGAGCTGGACGTACGACCCGCCCCGGCGGCTCGTCCAGGCCGTCGACGACGAGGCCCGCGCGCTGATCGGCGAGACCGACGACACGATCGCCCAGGAGCCGAGCTTCCCGTTCGTCCCCCGGATCGCCAGGCTGCCCAGGGACCGGCCGCTGGACCGCGCCCTGGACCGCCAGATCGAGCGGCCGGCCCCGCCGGCCGACCCCGAGGACGGCGAACGCGACTCGCTGACCAGCCTCCTGGAGGCCGTGCCGAGCTTCCGCGGCGACATGGTCGTGCCGGAGCGCCCCGCTCCGGCCGAACCGGCCGCCATCGAACCGGTGCAGGAGCCGGAGGCCGAGGAGGAGCCGGTCGCCCCGGCCGCCTCGGCGGGCGCGGGTTCGGCCTACGCCGATGTGCTCATGCCGCGCTCGGTCGCGGGGCACCGCGACCGGCTGACCGGCACGACGGACCGCCAGGCCGAGGCGGACGGCGTCCGCCCGGGCCGCCGCGCCGCGGTCCCGAGCTGGGACGAGATCGTCTTCGGCACCCGCCGCAAGAAGCAGGACTGACCGGGGGTACGACGCAGCGCCCGCGCTCCGTCGTACCCCCGGCCATGACCACGCGCCCGCGCTGCGTCGTACCCCGGCCATGACCAGGCGCCCGCCGTCCGCCGCGCCGCCTCCGCCTCCGCCTGCCTGAACGGCTCCCGTCGCACGGACGTGCGGGCACCGGGCGGCCGGCGGCTCCGCCGGAAAGGCGGGCGCACGGCCGGGACACGCCTCCCGTGGCCGCCGCCGGAGCCGGGGCGGCCACGGGGGCGCGAGGGTCAGGACGGGTCCGGGCCCGTCGCCACCGGGCGGGCCGGGTCGCGCGACCACTCGGACCACGAGCCCGCGTACAGGGCGGGCACGTACCCCGCCAGTTCCAGGGCCACCGCCTGCTGCGCGGCCGACACGCCCGATCCGCAGTAGACGCCCACCGTCCGATCCCCCTCGCCGGCGCCGAGCGACGCGAAGCGGGCGGCGAGGTCGCCGGCCGCGAGGAAGCGCCCCGAGGCGTCCAGGTTCTCGCCGGTCGGAGCCGACACCGCGCCGGGGATGTGCCCCGCCACCCGGTCGATCGGCTCCACCTCGCCGCGATACCGCTCCCCCGCCCGGGCGTCCAGCAGCAGCCCGTCGCGGGCGACGGCGGCGGCGGCCTCCGCGTCCAGCAGCGGCAGCGCTCCGGGGCGGGGCGTGAAATCGCCCTCCGCGGGGGCCGGGACCGTGGTCTCCAGCGGCCCGTCCCACGCGGCGAGGCCACCGTCCAGGACCCGTACCTCCGCATGGCCCGCCCAGCGCAGCAGCCACCACACGCGCGCCGCGCCCCAGCCCTTGTCGCCGTCGTACGCCACCACCGGCGTGCCCGTCGAGATGCCGGCCCGGCGCATCGCCGCGCCGAAGGTCTCCACGTCCGGCAGGGGGTGCCGGCCGCCGTCCCCGGGCGGTCCGGCCAGCTCCGCGTCGAGGTCGACGAAGACGGCTCCGGGGATGTGCCCGGCCTCGTAGTCGGGCCGGCCGTGCGGGCCGCCGAGCTGGTAGCGGACGTCGAGCAGCACCGGCGGAGTGGGGCCGGCGAGCTCGGTCGCGAGGTCGGCCGCCGAGATGATGGGTGTCATACGGCCATCCTCGCGTACCCGCCCGCCGAGCCGTCACCGCCGAAGCGGATGAGACGTACCAAAGCGGGCATCCTCCGGCGGGAACCCGCCATATGCGGCGCGGCCCGGGCGCAACGGACGCCAGGGAGTGAAAACATCGGCCAGGATCCCTCCCCGCACAGCACGACTTCCGCCCGGGAGGGCCCCTGGGCGCACATCGGCCCGCACGACGGCGCGCCCGTCCCCCTTGCACGGCCACCACGATGGTCCGAGGAGAGAGTGACGATGACCGAGGCGACTCGGCACACGCCCGGCGCACCCTGCTGGGTCAGCCTGATGGTGCACAGCCTTGACACGATCAAGGAGTTCTACGCGGACCTGTTCGGATGGGAGTACGAGCCGGGCCCCCAGCACCTGGGGCCGTACGTCCGCGCGCTGCTCGACGGCAGGGAGGTGGCGGGACTCGGCCGCCTGCCCGCCGACCGGCATCTGCCGGTCGCCTGGACGCCCTACCTGGCCACCGCGGACGCCGACGCGACCGCCGAGTCGATCAGGAGCTGCGGCGGGACGATCGGGGTCGGCCCGCTGGACGCGGGCGAGGCGGGCCGGCTGGTGATCGGTTCCGATCCCGGCGGCGCGGTCTTCGGCGCCTGGCAGGCGCGTGCCCACGGCGGGACCGCGGTCCGGGGCACCCCCGGCACCCCCGTCTGGCACGAGCTGATCACCCGGGAGACCGCGACCGTCGGCAAGTTCTACCAGGTCGTCTTCGGACACGAGGCCCACCCGTGCGACCCGGACGACGACGGGGACCGGCTGACGCTCTCGGTCGGCGGACGGCCGGTGGCCTCGGTGCACGGGCTCGGGTCCGCGCTGCCCCGGCCCCGCGGCCCGCACTGGATGACGTACTTCGAGGTCGCCGACGTGGATGCGGCGACGCGGCTGGTGACCGGGCTGGGCGGCGAGGTGCTCCGGCCGCCGGGGCCGGGCGCGGCGGGCCGGGAGGCGACGGTCGCCGACCCGGAGGGCGCGGTGTTCACCGTGGTGACGACGGGCGGGACGGGGTGACCGGACGGTCGCCCGGGCCCTGACCGGGCGAGGTGTCAGGCCGTGGTCCGGGCGGCCGCACCGCGTCCCGTCTCCTCGTGCTCCACGGGGAGGACGTCGGGCGACAGTGCGGCCGCCCGGGCACTCGCGGCGGTCATCCGGCGCCGGTGGTGGCGACGGCACAGGACCTCGTAACCGACCTCGTCGGGCGCCTGGTTGACGTCGCCGACGACGACCTGCGCACCCTCGACGACCATCACGCCGCCGACGGTGCGCGCGTTGTGCGTGGCGCGCGCGCCGCACCAGCACAGTGCCTCGACCTGGAGCACCTCCACACGGTCGGCGAGTTCGACGAGCCGCTGCGAGCCGGGGAACAGCTTCGAGCGGAAGTCGGTGGTGATGCCGAACGCGAACACGTCGAGATCGGTGCGGCCGCCCGGGCACTCGCGGCGGTCATCCGGCGCCGGTGGTGGCGACGGCACAGGACCTCGTAACCGACCTCGTCGGGCGCCTGGTTGACGTCGCCGACGACGACCTGCGCACCCTCGACGACCATCACGCCGCCGACGGTGCGCGCGTTGTGCGTGGCGCGCGCGCCGCACCAGCACAGTGCCTCGACCTGGAGCACCTCCACACGGTCGGCGAGTTCGACGAGCCGCTGCGAGCCGGGGAACAGCTTCGAGCGGAAGTCGGTGGTGATGCCGAACGCGAACACGTCGAGATCGAGGTCGTCGACGACACGGGCGAGCTGGTCGATCTGCTCCGGTGCGAGGAACTGCGCCTCGTCCGCGATCACGTAGTCGCAGCGCCCGCCCCTGGACAGATGGGCCACCAGGTAGGCGTAGAAATCGAAACCCTCCGCCGCCTCGACCGCGTCCGTGACCAGGCCCAGCCGGGACGACAGCTTGCCCTCGCCGGCACGGTCGTCGCGGGTGAATATCATGCCCTGCAGTCCGCGGGTGGACCGGTTGTGCTCGATCTGCAGCGCGAGAGTCGACTTCCCACAATCCATCGTTCCGGAGAAGAACACCAGCTCGGGCATGGGTAGTCGATGACCTTTCGGGTCTGCGGGGGCGTCTGCGGGATGCGGGGCGGAGGGCGGGGGCCGGGTCAGGAGCGTACTTCGAGGAGCGGGACCAGCTGCTCCACCGGGGTCATGGAGCCGTGCATGCCGACCATCGCGGACTCGTGCGGCTCGTTGACCGAGGCGGTGATCACCACGTCGGCGCAGGCCGCGGCGACCACGTCGCCGATGCGCCCGTACACCCGCTCGTCCACCCGCTCGCCGAACCAGCCGGCCGCGACGGCCTCGTCACGGCCCGCGATCCAGAACCGGTCCCCCAGCACCTCGCGCCAGACCGCGAGCACATCGCGCTCTGCGCCCGGGACGGCGTAGACGTGGCGGGCGCGGCCCTCGCCGCCCAGCAGGGCGACTCCCGCGCGCAGCTCCCAGTCCTCGTCGAAGTCGATCCGCGACTCCTCGTCGAAGGGGATGTCGATCATCCCGTGGTCCGCGGTGACGTACAGCGCGGCACGGGGCGGGAGCTGTTCGGCGAGGCGCTGGACCAGCCGGTCCACGTACATCAGCTGGCCACGCCAGGCGTCGGAGTCCACACCGAAGCGGTGACCGGCGCCGTCGACCTCGCTGTAGTACGTGTAGACGAGCGAGCGGTCGCCGGCGGCGAGCTGCTCGGCGGCCAGGTCCATGCGCTCCTCGCCGGAGAGCCGGCCGTGGAACGTGCCGCCGCTGAGCGCGACCTTGGTGAGCGGGGTCTGCGCGAACGTCGGCGAGGACACCTGCGCCGTGTGCACGCCCGCCTCGTCGGCGAGCTTGAAGACCGTCGGGTACGGCTGCCAGACGTGCGGCGGGGTCCAGGGCTTCCAGCGGAGCTGGTTCATCAGCTCGCCGGTCTCCGGGTTGCGGGCGGTGTAGCCGGGCAGCCCGTGGGCGCCCGGTGCAAGGCCGGTGCCCACGGAGGCGAGCGAGGTGGCGGTGGTCGCGGGGAACCCGGCGGTGATGGGGCGGCCGGTGCCGCCGCGGGAGGTGCCGAGCAGCGACGTCAGCCAGGGGGCCTCGTCCGGGTGCGCCCGGATCTGCTCCCAGCCGAGCCCGTCGATCAGGAAGACGCAGTTCCGGTCGGCCGGGGTGAGCTCGGGGATGCGCTGCTCGAAGCCCGGGACACCCTGGCCGGCGGCCAGGGTCGGCAGGAGGTCGGCGAGCGACCCGCGGCCGTACTCGGGGACGGGCGCGCCGTCGACGGCGAGAGGAGCTGGATGACCGTTTCCCCAGACGGACGACGGGGCGTCGTCGGGCCAGAAATCGCTGCGCGTGCTCTGCACCATCAGCGGGTGGCGGCCGTGGCTTCGGAGAGCGCCTGCGCGAAGACGAGCGTCTGGCGCACGGTGTCGGGGCCGTCGCCGGCCTCGCTGACGCGCAGGCTGAGGTCGTCGGCGGTGGAGTTGCCCGTGTAGCCGTGGTCGGCCTCGCAGTTGGGGTCACCGCAGGCGGCGGGCTCCAGGTCGAGCCGGGAGACCGCGCCCCAGCCGATGGTCAGGACGACCTCGCGGGGCAGGGTGCCCGGGGTGTACGACTCCGGGTTGGCGACGACACGGCTGACGACGACGGACGAGATCCGGCCGAGCTTGACCGACTCGGTGGACGTGGTGGCGTACGGCGTCGGCGAGCTGGAGTCGGCGGCCTGCTCGTCGGTGTGGCTGACGATGAAGCGGTTCGCCGTCAGGACGAGGACCGTGACATGGCGGCGCACCTCGTTGGCGTCGAAGGTGGTCTCCTGGTGCACGAGGTACGAGGAGATGGGCTCGCCACCGACTGCGGCCTCCACCGCCTCGGCCACGAGGGCCGGGTAGTAGCCGCTGCGCTCGATCGCCGCGCGCAGCCCCTGGGTCGTCGTGCCGGTCTTCGCCATGCCGTCCATCCTAAAGGGCCGTGGGGGTCCGAATCGCGCACAGGCTCAGTAGCTCGGCAGCCGCCGGGGGCCGAGGTCGGTACGGGCGGGAGGAGGGGCGAGCCGCACCGAGGCGTCGAGCACCGACAGACCGTGCGGGGCGACGACGACCGGTTCGAGTGCGACCGACACGACCTCGGGGTGGTCGTCGACGAGCCGGGAGACCCGGAGCAGCAGCTCTTCGAGCGCCGCGGTGTCGACGGGGGCGGATCCGCGCCAGCCGAACAGCAACGGCGCGGTGCGGATGCTGCGGATCAGCTCGGCCGCGTCCCGGTCGGTGGCGGGGACGAGCCGGTGGGCGGTGTCGCCGAGCAGTTCGGAGGGGGCGCCGGCGAGGCCGAAGGAGAGCACGGACCCGGCCGCCGGGTCGATGGCGGCCCGGACGACGGTGTCCACACCGCGCGGGACCATCGCCTGGACGACCGGCTGCAGCTCGGCCGCCTTGCCGAGCGTCTCGGTCAACTCGTGGTAGGCCTGGCGGAGTTGGTGCTCGTCGGCCAGGTCGAGCCGCACCCCGCCGAGGTCGGCGCGGTGCCGCAGGTGCGGGGCGGTGGTCTTCAGGGCGACGGGGTACCCCAGGCGGGCGGCGGCTTCCGCGGCGGAGTCCGGGTCGGAGGCGGGGAGCGCGGTGCGCACCGCGACGCCGTACCGGGCGAGCAGCTCGTGGGCGTCGGGGGTGCTGAGCGTGAAGCCACGGGTGTCGGCCTCCTGCCCGAGCAGGCGCTCGATCTGGGCGGCGGCGCCGGCCTCGTCGATGTCGTCGTACTCGGGCACCTTGCCGGGTTCGGCCGCCTGGCGTCGCCACTGCGCGTACCTGACCGCCTCGGCCATCGCCCGTACGGCCCGCTCGGCCGCCGGATACGCCGGAATCCGCCGCATGTCCACCGCCGGCCCCGCCACGGCCCCGCCCGGCGCCTCGGCACCGGG
>NZ_RDBP01000012.1:3096459-3125395 GCF_008042045.1 Streptomyces sp. T39 | reverse complement strand
GACAGCGCGCGGACCGCCGCCGCGTCCGCCCCCCGTGCCACGGCGACCGGCGAGGCCGTACCCCGGGGCCCCGGCCTCGCGGGTCCGGAGGACCGCGGCCGTCCGGACGGTGCCGGCCCCGGCCGCCCCGCCCCGTACGGCTCCACGGACGCCCCGGGAGGGGAGGCCGCCTCCGGCGCCGAGGGCGCCCCGGCCGGCGGCCCCCGCTCCGGCGCCTCCGGTCCGGGCGCTCCCGGTTCATCCGGTTCCGCCGCTGCCGGCGGCCCGGCTTCGAGCCCGAACGGCGGCCCCGACAGGGACGACTCCACCCCGGACACCTCGGGCTCGGCCCCCGCCGCCTCGGGCTCGGCCCCCGCCGCCTCGGACACCTCGGGCTCGGGACCTGCCGCGTCGACCGATCCGGCCTCGACCGACCCGGCCTTGACCGACGCGGCCACCGGCGCCCAGCCCGCCCGGCCCGGGGGCGGGCAGGTGCGGGCCGCCCTGGCCGGGGGGCCGCGGAGCTGGTTCGGTCTGCGCGGCCGCACCTCCGGCACCGTCCGGACGGCCGCGGTCCTCCGGACCCGCGAGGCCGGGGCCCCGGGGTACGGCCTCGCCGGTCGCCGTGGCACGGGGGGCGGACGCGGCGGCGGTCCGCGCGCTGTCACGACCCGGCGTCTGCGCGGCCGCGCCGCGCGTCCGCCCGGTGCCCGCGCCGGCCGTGGACGAGCCCGTACGGCCTCCGTCGCCCGGCGCGGATCCCGCGGCGGTGGCACCGGCGCGGGGAGGCGCCGGCGGGCGGGTGCTGGAGGCCGCCGCCAGGGCGTCGGCCAGCGCGCCCATCTCCACATGGACCACGGCCACGGGCTTCGCCGGACTCGCCGCCGCCGCCTCCGTCAGGGCCGCCGCGAGGCTCTCCCCGTCACCGGCCTCGGTGACGCCGTCCTCCCCCACCCACGGGATCGCCGTCACGAGCACCGCGTCGCAGCGGTCGTCGCCGAGCGCCCGGGCGAGCGCCGCCCGGAAATCGGCGGGCGTCGCCCCCGTGGTCAGGTCGAGCGGCGGCAGGGGGCGCAGCCCTTCCGTGAGGCAGGCGTCGTAGGCGAGCAGCCCGAGCGACTCCGAGTTGCCGAGGATCGCCACCCGGGGGCCGGCGGGCAGCGGCTGGCCCGCCAGCATCAGCCCCGCGTCGACCAGCTCGGTCACCGTGTCCACACGGATCACGCCCGCCTGGCGCATCAGCGCCCCGACCGTCGCGTCCGGGATGCGCGTCACCGGCACCGCGTGCCCCGGCGGCGCGCTGCCGCTGTGCCGGGCGCCCTTGACGACCACCACGGGCTTGACCGCTGCCGTGCGGCGGGCGAGCCGGGTGAACTTGCGCGGATTGCCGATGGACTCCAGGTACAGGAGCACGACGTCGGTGCCGGTGTCCTCGTACCAGTACTGGAGGAAGTCGTTGCCGGAGACGTCGGCCCGGTTCCCGGCGGAGATGAACGACGACACCCCCGCGCCGCGCCGGTGCAGCCCCGCCAGCAGTGCGATGCCGATGGCGCCGGACTGGGTGAACAGCCCGATGCGGCCGGGTGCCGGCGACTCGGGGGCGAGCGAGGCGTTGAGCCGGACGGAGTCGGCGGTGTTGATGATCCCGAAGGCGTTCGGTCCGATGATCCGCATGCCGTACGAACGCGCCTGGCGGACCAGTTCCCGCTGCCGCTCCCGGCCCGCCGAGCCGGTCTCGGCGTATCCGGCGCTCACCACGACCAGGCCGCGGGCGCCGTGCTCGCCGCAGTCGGCGACGGCTTCGGGGACCCGTTCCGCCGGGACGGCGACGACGGCCAGGTCGACGGGCTCGTCGATCTCCCCGAGGGAGCGCACGGCCCGCACGCCGTCCACGGTGTCGAGTTCCTCGGGGAACGCGCTGTTCACGGCGTGGACCCGGCCGGTGAATCCGGCCTGGAGGAGATTGCGGAGCGCGGTGCGGCCGACCCCGCCGGGCCGGCGGCCGGCCCCGACCACGGCGACGGAGCCGGGCGAGAGCAGCCGCTGGACGGACCGGGCCTCCGCGCGCTGTTCACGGCCGCGCTGGACGGCGAGGGACTCCTCGGTCGGCTCCAGGTCGAGCGTGAGATGGACCGAGCCGTCCTCGAAGCTGCGCCGCTGGGTGTATCCGGCGTCCCGGAACACCTTGATCATCTTGTTGTTGGCCGGCAGCACCTCGGCCGCGAAGCGGAGGATGCCGCGCTCCCTGGCCACCGCCGCGATGTGCTCCAGCAGCGCGGACGCCACTCCGCGGCCCTGATGGGCGTCCTGGACGAGGAAGGCGACCTCGGCCTCGTCGGCGGGCGGGCCGGCCGGACGGCCCTGCCCGTCGATCCGGTCGTAGCGCACGGTGGCGATGAACTCGTCGCCCGCCGTCATGGCGAGCCCGACCCGGTTCACGAAGTCGTGGTGGGTGAAGCGGTGCACGTCCTTGTCGGACAGGCGGGGGTAGGGCGCGAAGAACCGGTAGTACTTCGACTCGTCGGAGACCTGCTCGTAGAAGCTCACCAGGCGGTCGGCGTCCTCGGCGGTGATCGGCCTGATCCGGGCCGTGCCGCCGTCGCGCAGGACCACGTCGGCTTCCCAGTGATCGGGGTAGGCGTGCTCCGGCGACGTCTGCATGGGGCAAGCGTACGGCCGTGTCACCGGTCGCGTGGAGGGTTGTGGACAGGCACGCTGAGAGGGCCTGAGGGCCCTGCCGCAGGGCCTCGTTCCGTCGGCCGGAGCACGTCGCACCACATGAGAGACTGGTCTAGACAACCCGTTGAGACTTGAAGGGCAACACACCATGGCTGAGCGTCGCGTCAATGTCGGCTGGGCCGAGGGCCTTCACGCCCGCCCCGCGTCCATCTTCGTCCGTGCCGCCACGGCCTCCGGCGTCCCCGTGACGATCGCCAAGGCCGACGGCAACCCGGTCAACGCCGCGTCCATGCTGGCCGTGCTCGGGCTCGGCGCCCAGGGCGGCGAGGAGATCGTGCTGGCTTCCGACGCGGACGACGCCGATGCCGCGCTGGACCGCCTGGCCAAGCTCGTCGCCGAGGGCCTGGACGAGCTGCCCGAGACCGTCTGAACGGCGCCGGAGCTCCGGCCCCCGCGGGACTCCCCCGCACGGTGCGCGGACAAGCCGCGGTGAACCCTCTCCCCCGAGGGCGCCGCGGCTTTTCTGCTGCCATGGGCCGGTAATTCCCTCAGGGGGAACGGCCGGGCAATTGCCACGGAAGTGAATTCGGGCAGCAGAAGAAGGCGCTCTCGAAAGACCCTTCTTTGTATACGGCCCTTTTGTTAATTGCGGACGCTCGCGATGTTTACGGCGTGTTGCGAAGTCCTCACCCGCTCCGGGCGGCGCAGACGGTGCGCGGCGGCCGCGCGTTCGGCGTGCAGGGCGGTGAGCGAGCGGGCCCGCTCCACGTCACCGCGGGCGACCGCGTCCACGATGGCCCCGTGCTCGGCCCAGGACTCCACGGGCGCCGCGGGCTGGTCGACCGTGTACATCCACGCCGTCTTGTGCCGCAGCTGGGTGAGCAGCGCCGTGAGCCCGGGACTGCCGCACGCCTGGGCGAGCGTCTCGTGGAACCAGGCGCCGAGCGAGCGCAGGTCCTCCCCCTGACCTCGGCGGGCCCGCTCCTGCCCGAGGCGCACCAGACCGCGCAGCACCTTCAGATGGGCCTCGGTGCGCCGCTGGGCGGCCCGGGCGGCGCCGAGCGGCTCCAGCAGCAGCCGGATCTCCAGGAGGTCGGCCGCCTCCTGGTCGGTGGGCTCGGCGACATGCGCGCCGGCGTGACGGCGGGTGACGACGAAGCCCTCGGACTCCAGTGTGCGCAGCGCCTCCCGCACGGGGACGCGGGAGACCCCGTAGCGGCGTGCGAGCTGCTCCTCGGTGAGCCGGCTGCCGCGCTCGAAGACACCGGAGACGATGTCGTCGCGAATCGCCGTGCATACAGAGTGCGCGGGAATGCGCATGGCCGAACCTCCGTCTGATCCGCACGAAAATCTGCACCGATTGACTCGTGTCCGGCGACTCTATTCCAGTCCGCGGGATTTTCCGAAGGCCACCGGGAATCCGTGGATATCTTCTGGCCTTTTGGCCGGAATGGGAGGCCGCCCCGGAGCGGCCGGGTCCACGTCGAGCGCGTCGGCCGCCTCCGGGCGCCGCCCTCCCGGGCCACGTCGCCCCCCGGTACGCCGACAGCCCCCGGCGGGGCGCCGGGGGCTGTCGGATGCGGTGCGGGTCAGACGTTGACGCCGCGGGCGCGCAGATACGCGACCGGGTTGATGTCGGAGCCGTACTCGGCCGTGGTGCGGGCCTCGAAGTGCAGGTGCGGGCCGGTCGAGTTGCCGGTCGAGCCGGACAGTCCGATCTGCTGGCCCGGGGTGACCTGCTGGCCGACCGAGACGGCGATCGACGACAGGTGGCCGTACTGCGTGTACGTGCCGTCGTTCATGCGGATGACGATGTTGTTGCCGTACGCGCCGCCCCAGCCGGCCTCGACGACGGTGCCGGAGCCGACCGCGACGACGGTGCTGCCGGACGCCGCGCGGAAGTCGACGCCGGAGTGGCTGCCGGAGGACCAGAGGCTGCCGCCGGTCTGGTAGCCGGTGGTCACGTAGGAGCCGGCGATCGGCAGCCGGAAGGCGTTCAGCCGCTTGCGCTCCGCCTCGCGGGCGGCGCGCTCCTTGGCCTCGCGTATCTCCTTGGCGCGCGCCTCGGCCTTGCGCTTCGCCTCGGCCTCGGCCTCGGCCCTCGCCTTGGCGCGGGCGGCGGCCTCGGCGGCCTCCTGCTTCTGCGCGGCCGCCTGGTCGGCGACCTCGTCCGCGAGCGATCCCATGGACACGATCTGGGTGAGGCCGGTGTCCTCGACGGAGGCGGCCTCGGCGTCGGCGGCGACGGCCGGGGAGGCGAGGGTGCCGATGACGCCGGCGGTGGCGAGGGTCGCGACACCCGCCAGGTTCGCGCTCCTGCGCGTCAGGCGGCTCGGGGCACGGTGCTTCCCGGTGGCACGGGTGAACGCCATGAAGAGGCTGATCCTTTCCTTCCTTCTCGCCTACCGGGTTAGCTGACGGGTTCGGAGCAGGAAGGTCTCCTACGGGCCCCTCCGCGGACGAAGGCACCCGATTCACCCCAGGGACTGCGTGGGTCCCCGGCTCCCCAGGCTCGCGCCTGACGGGGACTCGGCGATGACTGTCCGATGCCGCGGGCGCGGCAGGGTTTCGGCGGACAGCCGGAACGACGCTAGGCAGGCCGCCAGTCGATCACCAAACGGAACGGCTGTTTTGTCGTGCATGCCACAGGACAGAGAAGGATGCTTGCCGCCAAAAGGGACAGGGGGAGACAGACGAAGGAACCCCGGCATCACGCACGACACCAGGGTCCCTTCGGTACCTCTTCGCCCCTTTTCCGGGGCTTTCACCCTTCGGGGGGCGTGGCAGGTCAGCCGGTGACGACGGTCACCTCGCCGATGCCGAGCGCCTTGACCGGCTCCTCGATCTGCGAGGCGTCGCCGACCAGGACCGTCACCAGGCGGTCCACCGGGAAGGCGTTGACCACGGCGGCCGTCGCCTCCACCGTGCCCGTGGCGGCCAGCCGTGCGTACAACTGGGCCTGGTAGTCGTCCGGGAGGTGCTGCTCCACCTGGTCGGCCAGGGTCGCCGCGACGGACGCGGCCGTCTCGAACTTCAGCGGGGCGACGCCCACGAGGTTCTGCACGGCCACGTCGCGCTCGGCGTCGGTGAGGCCCTCGGCCGCCAGGGTGCGCAGCACCTTCCACAGGTCGTCCAGCGCGGGACCGGTGTTGGGCGTGTCCACCGAGCCGCTGATGGCGAGCATCGCTGCGCCCGAACCGTCCGGGGCCGACAACAGCACCTGCCCGAAGGCGCGCACGCCGTAGGTGTACCCCTTCTCCTCGCGCAGCACCCGGTCCAGACGGGAGGTCAGCGTGCCGCCGAGGCAGTAGGAGCCGAGCACCTGGGCCGGCCAGACGCTGTCGTGGCGGTCGGGGCCGACGCGGCCGATGAGCAGCTGGGTCTGGACCGCGCCGGGGCGGTCGACGATGACCACGCGGCCGGTGTCGTCCGCGGTCACCGGCGGGACCGGCCGGGCGGACGCCTTGTCGCCCGTCCACGCGCCGACGGTCTCCGCGAGCACGGCGTCCACGTCGGTGTCCGCGAGGTCGCCGACGATCACACAGGTCGCCGTGGCCGGCCGGACATGCGCCTCGTAGAAGGCGCGCACGGCCGCCGCGTCGATCCGCGACACCGTCTCCTCCGTGCCCTGGCGCGGACGCGAGACACGCAGCGAGGACGGGAACAGCTCGGCGGAGAGCTGCTTGGCCGCCCGCCGGGCGGGGTTGGCCATCTCGTGCGGGATCTCGTCGAGCCGGTTGCGCACCAGCCGGCCGACCTCGCCGTCCGCGAACGCCGGGGCGCGCAGGGCGTCGGCGAGGAGGCCGAGCGCCTTGTGCAGACGCGACGCGGGGACCTCGAGGGACACCCGCACGCCGGCGTGGTCCGCCATCGCGTCCAGGGTGGCGCCGCAGCGCTCCAGCTCGGCGGCGAAGTCCTCGGCGCTGTGCTTGTCGGTGCCCTCGGAGAAGGCGCGCGCCATGATCGTGGCGACGCCGTCGAGGCCGGCGGGCTCGGCGTCGAGCGGGGCGTCGAGCAGCACCTCGACCGCGACGACCTGCTGACCGGGGCGGTCGCAGCGCAGGACGGTGAGCCCGTTGTCCAGGGTGGAGCGCTCGGGTGCGGGGAACGCCCAGGGACGGGCCGTACCGGCGGCCGGCTGCGGGTGGAAGTCCATGGTCACGGCAGCGTCGCTCACTGGTCCGCCCCCTCGGTGTCGTCGTTCTCGTCGGCGGTGATCGGCTCGTAGACCAGCACGGCCCGGTTGTCCGGGTGCAGCCTCGCCTTGGCGACGGCCTGCACCTCCTCGGCCGTGATGTCGAGGACGCGCTGGACGGCGGTCAGCGCCAGCTGCGGGTCGCCGAACAGCACGGCGTAGCGGCAGAGTTCGTCGGCGCGGCCGGCGACGGTGCCCAGCCGGTCCAGCCATTCGCGCTCCAGCTGTGCCTGCGCGCGCTCCATCTCCTCGGCGGTCGGCCCCTCGGCGGCGAAACGGGCCAGCTCCTCGTCGACCGCGGTCTCGATCTGCGGGACCTCGACGCCGCCGGACGTCTTGACGTCCAGCCAGCCGAGCGACGGCGCCCCGGCGAGGCGCAGCAGCCCGAAGCCGGCCGCGACCGCCGTCTGGTCGCGGCGCACCAGGCGGTTGTGCAGCCGGGAGGACTCGCCGCCGCCGAGGACGGTGAGCGCCAGATCGGCGGCGTCGCACTCGCGGGTGCCGTCGTGCGGCAGCCGGTAGGCGGCCATCAGGGCCCGGGCGGGCACCTCCTCGACGACCTCCTCGCGCAGCTGGCGGCCGATGGTGTCGGGGAGGGTGCCGTCGCGCGGCGGCTGCTTGCCGTCGTGCGAGGGGATCGAGCCGAAGTACTTCTCGATCCAGGCGAGGGTCTCCTCGGGGTCGATGTCGCCGACGACCGACAGCACCGCGTTGTTCGGCGCGTAGTAGGTGCGGAAGAAGGCCCGGGCGTCCTCGAGGGTGGCGGCGTCGAGGTCGGCCATGGAGCCGATCGGCGTGTGGTGGTACGGGTGGCCGTCCGGGTAGGCGAGGGCCGTGAGCTTCTCGAAGGCCGTGCCGTAGGGCACGTTGTCGTAGCGCTGGCGGCGCTCGTTCTTCACGACGTCGCGCTGGTTCTCCATGGACTCGTCGTCGAGGGCGGCGAGCAGGGAGCCCATGCGGTCGGCCTCCAGCCAGAGGGCGAGCTCCAGCTGGTGCGTCGGCATCGTCTCGAAGTAGTTGGTCCGCTCGAAGCTGGTGGTGCCGTTGAGCGAGCCGCCGGCGCCCTGGACGAGCTCGAAGTGGCCGTTGCCCTTCACCTGCGCGGAGCCCTGGAACATCAGGTGCTCGAAGAGGTGCGCGAGCCCGGTGCGCCCCGCGACCTCGTGGCGGGAGCCCACGTCGTACCAGAGGCACACCGCGGCGACGGGGGTCAGGTGGTCCTCGGAGAGCACCACGCGCAGGCCGTTGGCCAGGCGGTGCTCGGTCGCTGTCAGGCCGCCGGAGCCGGCCTGGCCTGTGGCCGTGTGACCCATGGGCATGTACGTCCCTTCGATCGCGATGTGAAAGAGTCCTGCCACCCTATGCAAGCGCACCGGGGCCTGGCGAAGTTCCCGCCCGCGCACCACGTCCCTCTTCCGGGTCGCGTCGGTGCTGTCAGTGGGACGGTCCACAATGGTGCGCGTCGGATCCAGACTGGTACGTGAAGGAGCAGCCGCCGCGATGGCCCGCCGCAGCACGAAGACCCCACCGCCGGAGGAGTTCGAGGAGAAGATCCTCGACATCGACGTCGTGGACGAAATGCAGGGCTCCTTCCTCGAGTACGCGTACTCGGTGATCTACTCCCGTGCCCTGCCCGACGCCCGCGACGGCATGAAGCCGGTGCACCGCCGCATCGTCTACCAGATGAACGAGATGGGCCTGCGCCCCGACCGCGGTTACGTGAAGTGCGCCCGCGTCGTCGGGGAGGTCATGGGCAAGCTCCACCCGCACGGCGACGCGTCGATCTACGACGCGCTGGTGCGCATGGCGCAGCCGTTCTCGATGCGCCTCCCCCTCGTCGACGGCCACGGCAACTTCGGCTCGCTGGGCAACGACGACCCGCCGGCCGCCATGCGCTACACCGAGTGCCGGATGGCCGACGCCACGAGCCTGATGACCGAGTCGATCGACGAGGACACGGTCGACTTCCAGTCCAACTACGACGGCCAGGAGCGCGAGCCCGTCGCGCTCCCCGCCGCCTACCCCAACCTGCTGGTCAACGGCGCGTCCGGCATCGCGGTCGGCATGGCGACCAACATGCCTCCCCACAACCTCGGCGAGGTCGTCGCGGCCGCCCGTCACCTCATCCGCCACCCGAACGCCGACCTCGAGACGCTGATGCGTCACGTCCCCGGCCCCGACCTGCCCACCGGCGGCCGGATCGTGGGCCTCGGCGGCATCAGGGACGCGTACGAGACGGGCCGCGGCACGTTCAAGATCCGCGCCACCGTCTCCGTGGAGACCGTCACGGCCCGCCGCAAGGGCCTGGTCGTCACCGAACTCCCCTTCGCCGTCGGCCCGGAGAAGGTCGTCGCGAAGATCAAGGACCTGGTCGGCTCGAAGAAGCTCCAGGGCATCGCGGACGTCAAGGACCTCACCGACCGCCAGCACGGCCTGCGCCTGGTCATCGAGATCAAGAACGGCTTCATCCCCGAGGCCGTGCTGGAGCAGCTCTACAAGCTGACGCCGATGGAGGAGTCCTTCGGCATCAACAACGTCGCCCTGGTCGACGGACAGCCGCTCACCCTCGGCCTCAAGGAGCTGCTGGAGGTCTACCTCGACCACCGCTTCGAAGTGGTCCGCCGGCGCAGCGAGTTCCGCCGCACCAAGCGCCGGGACCGGCTGCACCTGGTCGAGGGCCTGCTCGTCGCCCTGCTCGACATCGACGAGGTCATCCGCCTGATCCGCTCCAGCGAGAACTCGGCCCAGGCCAAGGAGCGCCTGATCGCGCACTTCTCGCTGAGCGAGGTCCAGACGCAGTACATCCTCGACACGCCGCTGCGCCGGCTGACCAAGTTCGACCGGATCGAGCTGGAGAGCGAGCGCGACCGGCTCAACGGCGAGATCGACGAGCTGACCGGCATCCTGGAGTCGGACGCCGAGCTGCGCAAGCTGGTCTCCGCCGAACTGGCGGCCGTCGCCAAGAAGTTCGGCACGCCCCGCCGTACGGTGCTGCTGGAGTCCGCCGGATCCCCGGCCCCCACCGCCACGCTGCAGGTCGCCGACGACCCGTGCCGGGTGCTGCTGTCCTCCACCGGACTGCTGGCCCGCACGGCCACCGGCCGGCCACTCGCCGAGCAGGGCGACCGGCGCACCAAGCACGACGTGATCGTCTCCGCGGTGCTCACCACGCAGCGCGGAGAGGTGGGCGTGGTGACATCGGCGGGCAGGCTGCTGCGCCTCCCCGTGATCGACCTGCCGCAGCTCCCGGACACGGCCTCCGACCCGAACCTCGCGGGCGGCGCACCTCTGGCCGAGTTCCTCTCGCTGGAGGCCGACGAGTCCGTCGTGTGCCTCACGACGCTGGACGAGTCCTCGCCGGGGCTCGCCCTCGGCACCCTCCAGGGCGTGGTGAAGCGGGTCGTCCCCGACTACCCGTCCAACAAGGACGAGTTGGAGGTCTTCTCCCTCAGGGACGGGGACCGGATCGTCGGCGGTTCGGAGCTGCGCACCGGCGAGGAGGACCTGGTCTTCATCACGTCCGACGCCCAGCTGCTGCGCTACCCCGCCTCCCAGGTGCGGCCGCAGGGCCGGGCCGCGGGCGGCATGGCTGGCGTCAAGCTGGCGGACGGCGCCGAAGTGCTCTCGTTCACCGCGGTCGATCCGGCCGTGGACGCCGTGGTGTTCACCGTGGCGGGCTCCCGTGGCACGCTCGACGACGGGCCGACGACGGCGAAGCTGACCCCTCTCGACCAGTACCCGCGCAAGGGCCGCGCCACCGGCGGTGTGCGCTGCCAGCGGTTCCTGAAGGGCGAGGAGATGCTGGTGTTCGCCTGGGCCGGGGCGGCCCCGGCGCGCGCCGCGCAGGAGAACGGCACCCCGGTGCAGCTGCCGGACATCGATCCGCGCCGCGACGGCTCGGGCACCCCGCTGTCGTCACCCGTGGCGGTGCTGGCCGGGCCGGCGAGCTAGCGGACGCGGGGGGTGTCGGGGGCGGCCGCCCCCGACACCCCCCGCCGTCAGTCGTGCCGAAGCCCGGAGTCGTCCGGTTCGCCCGCGTCCTCGGCGGCCTGCGGGTCGTCCGCGTCCCGGTGGACGTAGCGCAGGACGCCCCACATGCTCCGCTCGTCCGGGACGTCCTCGGGCCGGCCGCTCTGCGCGCACGCGGCGACCTCCTTGCGCAGCGCGTCCGCGTCGATGCCGGAGCCGATCAGCACCAGCTGCGTCAGGCGCTCCTCGCCCGGCGGCCACGGCTCGGGATAGAAGCGCAGGAACCGGCCCACCGCGTGGACGGCGTACCGGTGGGCCGGATCGGCCGCCCCGAAGCCGACCCAGCCCTTGATCCGGTAGAGACCGGGTGGCCGGGTGTCCAGGAAGTCCATCAGGCGCCGGGGGTGGAGCGGCGCCGCGGAGACGGCGGAGACGCTCTCGTACGCGGCGTGCAGATGCCCCTCGTGGCCGTGCTCGGCGTCGTAGGCGTCCGCGTGGAGGTCCTCGAAGGAGAGCTGGCGGACCTTCTCCGCACGCTCCGGACGCGCGGCGGGGTCGAGCAGCAGCTCGGGATCGATCCGGCCGTACGCGGTCTCCACGACCGGGGTCCCGGGGGCGATCGCGTCGAGCGCCTCGCGCACCGCCGCGACCCCGGCCACGCCCGCCCGGTCCGTCTTGTTGAGGACCACGAGGTCGGCGAGGGCCAGATGCCGGTCGATCTCGGGGTGCCGGGTCCGGGTGGCGTCGAACTCGACCGCGTCGACGACCTCGGCCAGTCCGCCGTAGACGATGCGGGGGTTCTCGCTGGCGAGCACCATGCGCACGAGTTCCTCGGGCTCGGCGAGTCCGGAGGCCTCCACCACGATGACGTCGATCCGGGCCGAGGGGCGGGTGAGCTTCTCCAGGTACTCGTCGAGCTCACCGGCGTCGACCGCGCAGCACAGGCAGCCGTTGCCGAGGGAGATCGTCGAGCCGACCTGCCCCGCCACGGTCATGGCGTCGACCTCGATGGCCCCGAAGTCGTTGACGACGACGCCGATGCGGTTGCCGCCGTTGCGACGCAGCAGATGGTTGAGGAGCGTGGTCTTGCCCGATCCGAGGAAGCCCGCGAGGACGACGACGGGGATCTGGGACCTGCTCGGACTCACCTTGGCACCTCATGACGACGACTCGGACGGTTCGGGACGGCTCAGGGCCGGCCACCGGGCGGGCTGCGCGGGCCTCCGGCCGCCGCCGACTGCCCGGGCGCACCAGGATAGGCGCGGGGAACGGGCCGGTGTGCGGGCGCCCCGCCGTTCCCCGAGGCGTCCCGGGGGCCGGACCCTGGGGCCGGACCACACCGTCTGACCTGGACGTTTCCGAAAGACGGCGGGGCCGTCTACCGTCTTCGGGCATGAGCCCCGTACCGACCGGCCCCGCCCGCCGACGGCGGTTCGGCTGGCCGCAGCGGGTCTTCTCCCAGGTCCTGCTGATGCAGCTGACGATCGCCACCGGAGTCACCGCGCTGGCCACCGGCCTGTTCCTGGCACCGCTGAGCGACCAGCTGGACGACCAGGCCATGCGGCGGGCGCTGGCCATCGCCCAGACCACCGCCTCCCCGGAGCTCGCCGGGGAGGTGACCACCAGCCGGCCCGACGCGGGCGGCGCGGTGCAGCGCGAGGCCGAGCGCATCCGGCTCGCCACCGGTGCCGAGTACATCGTGGTGATGAACGCCGCGGGTGTCCGCTGGTCCCACACCTCGCCCGCCGAGATCGGGCGGCCCGTCTCCACCGACCCCAGCGAGGCGCTGGCCGGCCGTGCCGTGATGGAGATCGACAGCGGCACCCTCGGCCGCTCGGCGCGCGGCAAGGTCCCGCTGAGGGACGACGGGGGCCGGATCGTCGGCGCGGTGTCCGTCGGCATCGAGTACGACAGCGTCCGCGCCCGGCTGCTGGAGGCCATTCCCGGGCTGCTCGCCTACGCGGGAGGCGCGCTGGCCGTCGGCGCGCTCGCCGCCTACCTGATCTCCCGCAGACTGCAGCGCCAGACCCACGACCTCGCGTTCTCGGACATCTCCGCGCTGCTGGCCGAACGGGAGGCCATGCTCCACGGCATCCGGGAGGGCGTGGTGGCCCTCGACCGCGGCGGCCGCGTCAGGCTCCTCAACGACGAGGCCCAGCGGCTGCTCGCCGTCGGAACCGACGTCGTCGGCCGTCCGTTGGAGGAGGCGATGGGGCCGGGGCGGACCACGGAGGTGCTGGCGGGTCGGGTCACCGGTGACGACCTGCTGACCGTGCGGGGCAGCAGGGTCCTCGTCGCGAACCGCATGCCGACGGACGACGGCGGTGCCGTCGTGACCTTGCGCGACCGCACCGAGCTGGAGCAGCTCGGCAGGGAGCTCGACTCCACCCGCGGTCTGATCGACGCGCTGCGCGCGCAGGACCACGAGCACGCCAACCGGATGCACACCCTGCTGGGCCTGCTCGAACTGGAGATGTACGAGGACGCGATGGAGTACGTCACCGAGGTGGTGGGCGTCCACCGGGCCACGGCGGAGCAGGTGACCGAGAAGGTCCACGACCCCTTGCTCGCCGCGCTGCTGGTCGGAAAGGCGGCGGTGGCGGCGGAGCGGGGCGTGTCGCTGCGGATGGCGCCCTCCTCGCTGCTCCCGGACCGCCTGGTCGACCCGCGGGGGCTGGTGACGGTCGTCGGGAACCTCGTGGACAACGCGCTGGACGCGGCCGCCGGCACACCGCGTGCGACCGTGGAGGTCGCGCTGCGGGCGGACGGCCGCACGGTCGGGGTACGGATCACCGACAGCGGGCCCGGCGTACCGGAGGAGCGGCGTGAGCTGATCTTCGCCGAGGGCTGGTCCACCAAGGAGCTGCCCACGCACGGCAAGCGGGGCCTGGGGCTCGCGCTGGTGCGGCTGTTCGCCGAGCGGCAGGGCGGGAGCGCGGAGGTGCGGGAGGCTCCCGCGGGCGGCGCCGAGTTCACCGTCGTGCTGCCGGAGGCCCTGGCGGAGGCGGCGGAGGGGCCCGCGGACCCCGCACCGGACCCGTCGCCGGACCGCGGCCCGGCCGGTCCCGTCGGCGACGATCGCTCGGGCGGCGCGGACACGGCCGGGGTGCCGCCTGCGCGGCGGGCGCCGGCGCAGTCGGCGGCCCCGGGACAACCTGCCTCGCCGTCACAGGCGACCGGGCGGACACGGCGGGCGCGATGATCGATGTACTGGTCGTGGACGACGACACCCGGGTCGCGGAGATCAACGCCGCGTATGTCGCGAAGCTCCCGGACTTCCGCGTCGTCGCCCGGGCGCATTCGGCCGCCGAGGCCCTCGCCCGGCTCGCCGAGACGCCCGTCGACCTGATCCTGCTGGACCACTACCTTCCGGACGGGAACGGCCTCGCGGTCGTCAGGGAACTGCGGCGCCTCGGACACCACACCGACGTGATCATGGTGACCGCCGCGCGGGACGTGGCCACCGTCCAGGCGGCGATGCGTCACGGTGCCCTCCAGTACCTCGTCAAGCCGTTCACCTTCGCCGGGCTGCGCGCCAAGCTGGAGGCGTACGCGGCACTGCGGCGGACCCTCGACGGCGGCGGCGAGGCCGAGCAGGCGGACGTGGACCGGATCTTCGGCACGCTGGCGGCAGGCACCGCCGCGCCCGACCTGCCGAAGGGGCACTCTCCCACCACGGCCGGGGTGGTACGCCAGGTGCTGCTCGCGGCCGAGGGGCCGCTGTCGGCGCAGGAGATCGCCGAACAGGCGGGGATCAGCCGCCAGACGGCACAGCGCTATCTGAAACTGCTGGAGAAGGCCGGCCGGGTCAGCCTGAGCCTGCGGTACGGCGAGACGGGGCGGCCCGAGCACCGGTACCGGTGGACCAGAAGCGCCTGACCCTGCCCGGCCCCTGTGGCGCCCGGCACCGCCGCAGGCCGGGTGAGGGCCCCCGGGACGGACGGACCGATCCAAGGCCGCCGGGGCGGCTGCCGACGGACGTCCGTGGACGCCGGGCCGTCCGCGCCTCCGGCTGAGAAGCCGGCGCGTGTTGCGGAAACCCCGCCTGCCCCGCAACGCCTGGCACGCCCTAGACGGCGCCGGCTCCGGTCAGCGCCCGCACCTCCGTCTCCGCGTGCCGGGCGTCGTCCGGGGGCTCCGGGGACGTCACCGTGCCGATCCAGCCCGCCAGGAAGCCCAGCGGGATCGAGACGAGTCCCGGATTCTCCAGCGGGAAGACCTGGAAGTCGACACCGGGGAAGAGCGCCTGCTCGCTCCCCGACACCACCGGTGACAGCACCACGAGCAGCACGGCCGGCACCAGGCCGCCGTAGACCGACCAGAGCGCGCCGCGCGTGGTGAAGCCCCGCCAGAAGAGCGAGTAGAGCAGGACGGGGAGGTTGGCCGAGGCCGCTACGGCGAACGCCAGGCCCACCAGGAAGGCCACGTTCAGGTCGCGGGCGAGCAGTCCGAGCCCGATGGCGACCGCGCCGATGCCGACGGCGGCCAGCCGCGCGACGGCGACCTCGCCGAGCCGGCGCCGTGGCGGGCGCCCGTCACGGGGCCGCTCACGGCCGGGGTTTCGCCGCAGGGAGGCGACCAGGTCGTGTGCGACGGAGGCGGACGACGCCAGGGTGATGCCCGCGACGACGGCGAGGATCGTCGCGAAGGCGATGGCGGCGACGACCGCGAACAGCACCGTGCCACCGGTCGAACCGGCTCCGCCGCCGAGGTCCAGGGCGAGGAGGGGCACGGCCGTGTTGCCCGCCGCGTTGGACGCCCGGACCTCGGCCGTGCCGACGACCGCGGCGGCTCCGAAGCCGAGGACGATGGTCATCAGGTAGAAGCTGCCGATGAGTCCGATGGACCAGACGACCGAGCGACGGGCGGCCCGCGCGGTCGGCACGGTGTAGAAGCGCGACAGGATGTGCGGCAGTCCCGCCGTGCCGAGCACCAGGGCCAGCCCGAGGCTGATGAAGTCCAGCCGGGAGGTCCAGTCTCCTCCGTACCTCAGCCCGGGGGCGAGGAAGTCGCTTCCGTGGCCGCTGCGTTCGGCGGCGGAGGTGAGCAGCTGTCCCACGTCTCCGCCGAAGCGCACCAGCACGAGCACCGTCATGGCGACCGCCCCGGCCATGAGCAGCACGGCCTTCACGATCTGGATCCAGGTGGTGGCCCGCATCCCTCCCATCGACACGTAGATCACCATGAGGGCACCGACGCCGACGACGGTCCACGAGCGCGCGGCCTCGCTCGAACCGCCCAGCAGCAGCGCGACGAGGGAACCGGCCCCCACCATCTGCGCCACCAGGTACAGAACGGACACGGTGACCGAGGAAGTCCCCGAGGCGATGCGCACCTTGCGGGCGCTCATCCGCGAGGCGACCACATCGGCGAGCGTGAACCGCCCGCAGTTGCGCACCAGTTCCGCGACGAGGAACAGCACCACCAGCCAGGCCACCAGGAATCCGACGGAGTAGAGCATGCCGTCGTAGCCGAACAGGGCGATCAGGCCGGAGATGCCGAGGAAGGACGCGGCCGACATGTAGTCACCGGCGATGGCGAAGCCGTTCTCCATCGGGGAGAAGAGCCGTCCTCCCGCGTAGAACTCCTCGGCCGAGCCGCGCCGGTTGCGGCTCACCCAGGTGGTGATGCCGAGGGTGACCGCGACGAAGGCGCTGAACAGGACGAGGGCGAGAGCCTGGTGGTCGCCGCTCACCGGCCGGCTCCGCGGGTCATCTCCTGGGTGTCCCAGCGCAGCTCCAGGGCGGCCCGGTCCCGCCGCAGCCGCGCGTGCCGGGCGTACGCCCAGGTCAGGACGAACGTGGTGAGGAACTGCGCGAGTCCGGCCACCATCGCCACGTTGACCGCGCCGGCGACCGGCCTGGCCATCAGTCCGGGGGCGGCGGTCGCCGCCACGACGTACGCCAGGTACCAGAGCAGGAAGGCCAGGGTGGCGGGCACGACGAACCGGCGGTAGCGGCGGCGCACCTCCTGGAAGGCGGGGCTGCGCTGCACCTGGAGGTAGATGTCGGCGGCGCTGGGTGCCGTGTGCTGCTCGCCCGGGCCGGCGGGCGGGGCGGGGGCCCGCCCGCCGCCGGCGTCCCCCCAGCCGGTGACGGGCGCCGCGTCCCACGGGTCCTCGAGCCGCACGCCGGCGGCCTCCCGCCCTTCCTGCTTCTCCACGCTCAACTCTCCTTGTCAGCGAACCGTTTCGGTACGCATGCACAAGGATGGACAGAGCGGGAGCATCCCGGACTCTCTCCCCGGGGCTCTTCACCCCATCAGGTGACGAAGGGCCCCGGGACCGGGCGGTCGGTCAGGCGTCGATGCGCGACCGGTCGAGCGTGGCGGCCGAGCTGGTGATGAACTCCTTGCGAGGGGCGACCTCGTTGCCCATCAGGAGGTCGAAGACCTGCTCGGAGGACTCCAGGTCACCGATGTTGATCCGGCGCAGGGTGCGGTGCCTCGGGTCCATCGTGGTCTCCGCCAGCTGGTCCGCGTCCATCTCCCCGAGACCCTTGTAGCGCTGGATCGAGTCCTTGAACCGGACGCCCTTGCGCTGGAACTCCAGCAGCGTCTGGCGCAGTTCGTTGTCGGAGTACGTGTACACGTACTTGTCCTGGCCCTTCTTGGGCTGGACGAGCTCGATCCGGTGCAGCGGCGGGACGGCGGCGAAGACGCGGCCGGCCTCGACCATGGGCCGCATGTACCGCTGGAAGAGCGTGAGCAGCAGGGTGCGGATGTGCGAGCCGTCGACGTCGGCGTCGGTCATCATGATGACCTTGCCGTAGCGGGCCGCGTCGATGTCGAAGGTGCGGCCGGACCCGGCTCCTATGACCTGGATGATCGCGCCGCACTCGGCGTTCTTCAGCATGTCGGAGACGGACGACTTCTGGACGTTGAGGATCTTGCCGCGGATGGGCAGCAGAGCCTGGAACTCGCTGTTGCGGGCCAGCTTGGCCGTGCCCAGCGCCGAGTCCCCCTCGACGATGAAGAGCTCGCTGCGCTCCACGTCGTCGCTGCGGCAGTCGGCGAGCTTCGCGGGGAGCGAGGAGGACTCCAGGGCCGTCTTGCGGCGCTGGGCGTCCTTGTGCTGACGGGCCGCGATGCGTGTGCGAGCGGCGGCCACGGCCTTCTCCAGCACGGCCCGCGCCTGCGCCTTGGCGTCGCGCCTGGTGGAGGTCAGGAACGCCTTGAGCTCCTTGGCGACCACGTTCGCGACGATCCGGTTGGCCGCCGAGGTGCCGAGGACCTCCTTGGTCTGGCCCTCGAACTGCGGCTCGGCCAGGCGGACCGTGACGACCGCCGTGAGGCCCTCCAGGGCGTCGTCCTTGACGATGTCGTCCTCGGCGACGCGCAGCAGCTTGGCGGAGCGCAGCACCTCGTTCATGGTCTTGGTCACGGAGCGTTCGAAGCCGGTGACGTGGGTGCCGCCCTTGGGGGTGGCGATGATGTTGACGAACGACTTGACGGAGGTGTCGTAGCCCGTGCCCCAGCGCATGGCGATGTCGACGCCGAGCTCGCGGGTGACCTCGGTGGGGGTCATGTGGCCGCGGTCGTCGAGGACGGGGACGGTCTCCTTGAAGGTGCCCTGCCCGCTCAGCCGCAGCACGTCGCAGACGGCCTTGTCCTGCGCGAGGTACTCGCAGAATTCGCTGATTCCGCCGTCGAAGTGGAACGTCTCGACGCTCTTGCCCTCGCCGTCGCCCCCGGCCGGACCGCGCTCGTCGCGGACGACGATGGTCAGGCCCGGCACCAGGAAGGCGGTCTGGCGGGCCCGCTGGTGGAGCGTGTCCAGGGAGAGCCGGGCGTCCTTGAGGAAGATCTGCCGGTCGGCCCAGTACCGCACACGGGTGCCGGTGCGGGCCTTGGGCACCCGCTTGCCCTTGAGGAGCCCGCTGGACGGGTCGAAGGGGGCGTCGGGGCCGGACTCGGTGAAGATGCCCGGGACACCGCGCCGGAAACTGATCATGTGGGTGGCCGCGCCGCGGTCCACCTCGACGTCCAGACGGGCCGAGAGGGCGTTGACCACCGAGGCGCCGACGCCGTGGAGGCCGCCGGACGCGGCGTAGGAGCCGCCGCCGAACTTTCCGCCGGCGTGCAGCTTGGTCATCACCACCTCGACGCCGGAGAGGCCCGTCTTCGGCTCGACGTCGACGGGGATGCCCCGGCCGTTGTCCCGGACCTCGACGGAGCCGTCCTCGTGGAGGAGGACCTCGATGTGGTCGCAATGACCGCCGAGGGCTTCGTCGACGGAATTGTCGATGATCTCCCACAGGCAGTGCATCAGGCCGCGGCTGTCGGTCGACCCGATGTACATACCGGGTCGCTTGCGAACCGCTTCGAGGCCTTCCAGGACGAGCAGATGCCGCGCGGTGTAGTTGGAGCCGTCACGGTCTGCGGTCAGCAGCGCCGTGGATGGCACGGACGTTTCGGCGGTCACGCGGTTCGCTCCTCGCTGAATTTCAGATGGGGCCAAGTGGGGTAGGGGCCCGGGCGTCGGTCGCCGCACAGAGCGTACCGAGGCCTGGTAGAGCCGATGTAACGCCACCCACATGATTTCTCATGCTAGTCCAGCATCGCATGCATGTTCGATCCCTCGTCAGGGTGACGTGAACATCACGTTCCCTTCGAGGCATGAACCATTTAGGCTCCGGGCACGTCCTCATCAACAACCGGCAACCCAGCCGGGAGGGCCGACCGAGACAAGCAACCGCGAAATCCGTAGAGCGAAGCAATACGGCTCATTCGCCGCCAACCGGCAGCAGACAGCCACCTCGGGAAAAGTTTCGAGGAAAAGCCACGAGCGGGAACGTTTTGGGGCTGGTTGGATGTTGACCCTGGTACGACAGCTCGTCGAGCTAGAGAAGAGGCGACGTGACTACTGTTCTGACCCCCGCGAGCCCGCTGACGGCCGCTGACCGCTGCGACCGTTGCGGCGCCCAGGCATACCTGCGCGTTGTTCTGATCAGCGGCGGCGAACTGCTCTTCTGCGCCCATCACGGGCGCAAGTTCGAGCCGGAACTCAAGAAGATCGCCGCTGAGATACAGGACGAGACGGACCGGCTGACGGTTGTGCCGACCGGCACCGGCGAAGAGGATCACTGACCCTCACACGCGACGAGCCAAGGCCGGTCCAGGACCGGCGACGGGCGGCCGCCCCTGGACACCAGGAGCGGCCGCCCGTTCTCGTACCGTCGCCGCCTCCGCGGGCGGCGGCGGTACGCGGTCAGTCCCCGCCGGCGGGCGGCATGCCCGGCACCGACGGGATCACGGCGGAGACCCGGGTGTAGACGCCCGGCCCGTCGGGGCGCCCGCAGCCGCTCCCCCAGGAGACCAGTCCGATGAGCCGCCCCCCGGCCACGAGCGGGCCTCCGCTGTCCCCCTGGCACGCGTCGTGCCCGCCCGCGGTGTCACCGGCGCAGAGCATCGTGGAGGGCGTGTAGCGGCCGTCGGCGCCGCCGGGGTACGCCGTGGCGCAGTTCTCGTCCGGGAGCACCGACACCCGGGCCGCCCGCAGCTTCGACGCGTAGCGGCCCGCCCCGGTGGTGTCGCCCCAGCCGTAGACGACGGCCTCCGTGCCGGGCCTGTAGGCCTCGTCCCCCGCCCGGGCGACCGGCAGCACCCGGGATGCCGGGAGGGCCTCGGAGAGGGTCAGCAGGGCCATGTCGGGGCTGTTCGCGTCGGGGTCGTACTCCGGCGGGATCCAGCTGGAGCGCACCGCGACCTCCTGCCCGCCCTCGCCCTCCAGATCGGTTCTGCCGGACACCACCCTCAGATCGCGGACCAGGCCCACGTCCTTGCCCAGCACCGCCGGGCTCAGACAGTGGGCCGCCGTCATCACCGTCGTGGGCGACACCACGACGCCCCCGCAGAACTGGCCGGCGCGCGCTGCGCCGAACCGGTCACGGCTGGACAGCGCGACCACCCACGGACTGCTGTCCGCAGACACCTCGTAACCGCCGATGACCACGCTGTCGGCCACCGCGGGCGACGGCATCACCAGGGGTGATGCGATCGCGGCCGCGATCAGGGCGGACAGACCGGCCGGGCCTCGGACGCTGGGACGACGCATACGCTCTCCTGACTCTGCGTGACTCGTTCTCACTCAGCGTCGTGCAGGGGGCCGGGGCCCGCACCCCCGCGGCCGCCACGGCACGGCGGAGGGCCCGGCCCCCTCGCGGGGACCGGGCCCTCCGGTGTCGGCGCGTGCGCCGCGACCTAGTCGAGGTAGTCGCGCAGCACCTGCGAACGCGACGGGTGCCGCAGCTTGGACATCGTCTTGGACTCGATCTGACGGATGCGCTCACGCGTCACGCCGTAGACCTTGCCGATCTCGTCCAGGGTCTTCGGCTGGCCGTCCGTGAGACCGAAGCGCATGGAGACCACGCCCGCCTCACGCTCGGACAGGGTGTCGAGCACCGAGTGCAGCTGCTCCTGGAGCAGGGTGAAGCTGACCGCGTCGGCCGGGACGACCGCCTCGGAGTCCTCGATGAGGTCACCGAACTCGCTGTCGCCGTCCTCGCCGAGCGGGGTGTGCAGCGAGATGGGCTCGCGGCCGTACTTCTGGACCTCGATGACCTTCTCGGGGGTCATGTCGAGCTCCTTGGCCAGCTCCTCCGGGGTGGGCTCGCGGCCCAGGTCCTGGAGCATCTGGCGCTGCACGCGCGCGAGCTTGTTGATGACCTCGACCATGTGCACCGGGATACGGATGGTGCGGGCCTGGTCGGCCATGGCACGGGTGATCGCCTGACGGATCCACCAGGTGGCGTACGTGGAGAACTTGTAGCCCTTGGTGTAGTCGAACTTCTCGACGGCGCGGATCAGACCGAGGTTGCCCTCCTGGATGAGGTCCAGGAAGAGCATGCCGCGACCGGTGTAGCGCTTGGCCAGCGAGACGACCAGACGGAGGTTGGCCTCCAGCAGGTGGTTCTTGGCCCGGCGGCCGTCCTCGGCGATGATCTCCAGCTCGCGCTTGAGCTTGGGCGCCAGCTTGTCGGCGCTCGCCAGCTTGTCCTCGGCGAACAGTCCGGCCTCGATGCGCTTGGCGAGCTCCACCTCCTGCTCCGCGTTGAGCAGGGGGACCTTGCCGATCTGCTTGAGGTAGTCCTTGACCGGGTCCGCGGTGGCGCCGGCGACGGCGACCTGCTGCGCGGGCGCGTCGTCCTCGTCGTCGTCGGAGAGGACGAAGCCCTTGCTCTCGCCCTCGGTCTCCTCCTCGTCGCCCTTGCCGCCGGGCTGGACGTCGTCGATCAGCTCCTCGCCCTCGGCGAGCTCGTCGGCGTCCTTCTTGCCCGCGGTCTTCTTCGCCGCGGTCTTCTTGGCGACGGTCTTCTTGACCGCGGTCTTCTTGGCGACCGTCTTCTTGGCGGCGGCCTTCTTGGCAGGGGCGGCCGCCGAGTCCTCCGCCGTGGCCTCGACGGTCTCGGCGGCCGGCGCCGCGGTGGCGGCAACGGTCTTCGCCGTGGTCGTCTTGGCGGCGACGGTCTTGGTGGCGGTGCGCTTGGCCGGGCTCTTCGCTGCGACGCTCTTGCGGGCGCGCTTCGGCGACTCCGCTGCACTGACCATCAGCGTCACACCCTCTTCCTCGAGGATCTGGTTGAGGCTGCGCAGAACATTCTTCCACTGGGTTGGCGGAATCTGGTCAGCCTCGAAGGCACGACGCACGTCATCGCCGGCGATCTGCCCATCAGCCTTTCCCCGCTCGATGAGCGCCATCACAGACTCGGACTCGGCGATCTCCGGCGGGAGCGTACGGGATGTGCTGGCCGACACGAACAACCTCTCGGAACGATGGAAACGGCTTCCGGCCCCGCCCATGATCGGGCCGGAGCCGACGACCACCGGGCTGCGGATGTGCCGGTGGGCGCGCGGGCTGAACCTGGGAGCTGTCACAGCGCCGTCCCCGGCGGCTGTATTCCCTCCTCGGCTGTCACCTCTTAGGTCATCGCAGCGTTTCGAGGAGTGTTACGCCCATTTCGCGTGGCCCGAGTCACACCTCGAAGGGGGCAAGTCCAGACGTAACGTGACAGACCACGTACAGCGTGTCGCCGGATCCCCCGCGGAATCCGGCGACACGCCGTACGGACGCCTCTCGCGCGCGCCCGCCGCGGCGGTCAGTGCTCGCGCGGAGCGGGAACCACGCGGTCCACGTCCGGGTGCACGGTGAGCAGCTGGCGCATGGCGGATTCTGCCGCGTGCTGGTCGCCGGATGCGAGGGCGTCGGCGATCCGGGCGTGGTGCGCGACGGACGCCTCGGTCGGACGGTCACAGCCGGCGATCGGCCCCCCCGACACCTGAAGGGCCGCCGAGACGATTCCGGAGAGGTGCTCCAGCATGCGGTTGCCCGCGAGCTGGATGAGCAGCGAGTGGAATTCGGCATCGGCCCGCGAGAAGGTGAGTCCATCACCCTGGGCGAGGGCATGGCCCATGATCTCGACCATGTCCCCCATCCGCTGCTGCACCTCGTCGCGGCCGTGCCCCGCCGCGAGACGCGCGGCGAGCGGCTCGATCGTCCAGCGCAGCTCGTTCAGCTCCCTGCGCTGGTCGTCGCGCTGAGGGCCGAAGGCGCGCCACTCGATGATGTCGGGGTCGAGGAGATTCCAGTCGCTGACCGGCCGCACCCGCGTACCGACGTTCGGGCGGGCGCTCACCAGCCCCTTGGCCTCCAGCACGCGCAGCGACTCGCGCACCACGGTGCGCGAGACCTCGAAGCGCTGGCCGATCTCCTCGGGCACGAGCGGGCGGTCGGCGCCCAGGTCGCCGGAGACGATCATCTGTCCGAGCTGCTGGACGAGTTGGCCGTGCAGTCCGCGGCCGCGGCTGCCGGCCGTGCGGCGGGGCGCCCGCCCCAGCTCCACGTCCGCGCCCTGCCACGCGGGCGGCGCGACGCGGGCGGCGCCCGGCGACTCCGCGTAGGGGTATCGGTCGAGTTCGCCCGGGCCGGCCAGGGCGGACTCGGCGGGGCGGGCGGCGGTCATCATGGTGTGCGCAAGGGTACTCACGCATCCTTTGTCGGCGCGGCTTCCCAGCCCCTTGAGGTCTTTGGTGAAAAGCACACGAAAGGGTGATCAGCGCCCGCTCCCCCATTGACGCCTTATCGGAAGGAAGCGGACCCTTTCACGGAAGTTGTGACCACCGCGCCACCATGTGGTCCGGCACGATCACCAAGTCGCCCTCCGCCGGAGCGCGATGGACAGATACGCGCAGATGAGAGCCGACAGCGACAACACCAGCGCGGCACCGAACGGTTGGACGACGAGTTCCAGGGCGGCCCGGATCCAGCGGTCGGCGCTCTCGGGAAGCCGGCCCTGCGTCATGGCCCGAAGTCGCCCGGCCAGGCCGGTGATCGAACGGACGGCCGCACCGGGCAGCGCGAACTCGACCAGCGGGGCGATGAGTACGGGAACGGCGAGCACGGCGGCCACCCCGGCGGCCGTGACCCGGAAGACGGCGGCGGCGAGCAGGCCCGCCCAGGCGCAGCCGACGCACAGGCCCAGCCAACGGATGCCGGGATCCGCCCAGTTCTCCCGCGCCGCGGTCAAGTCGGCACCGTGCAGCAGACGCAGGACCTGGGCGTCGACCACGACGGCGAGCACCGCCAGGGTCACCGCAGCGGCGGCCGTCACGGCCAGCTTGGCCAGCAGCACTGCGGGGCGCCGCGGGGAGACCCCGCGCACCGCGGCGAGCGCGGGGAACCGGAACTCCTCGCCGTAGGAGAGTGCGCCGATCAGCCCGGCGCCGAAGGCCGCCGGCGGCAGCGGGAGGAATCCGGGCCAGGCCGCCAGGGCCGCGGGCGGCACGGCGCCCGCGCCGTGGGCGAGCAGGAGGCACAGTGCCGGCGACGAGACCAGGACCGCCACCGCGACCAGGGGGGCCGTGCGGACTCCGAGCATCCGGCGCAGTTCGTACCGCAGCGCCCGGCGGGGGCTCCGCGGCCGGCGCGGGGGCGCGGCAGGCGCCTCGTCCGTCGCCCGGAGCACGTCGGCCGGGTCCGCGGCGGCGGCCCGCTCGTCGCGGGACGGGGGCCGGCCGGCGGGGGCGGCGGCTGCCAGGGCCGAGACCTCGGGGGCGGCGGCTGCCGGGGCCGAGGCCTCGGGGGCGGACGCGTGCCGCGCCTCGGCCGTGCCGGTCCCGACCTCTTCGGTCAGCCGGTGGACGAGCACCCCGTGCCGGTACGCCGTCTCCCCGATCTCCGGACAGCTGCTCCCGTACACGGACAGCAGGCTGCCGCTCTCGGTCACCACCTCCACCGACCGCCTGGCCGCGCGCGCCTCCCTGCGGACGGCGTCCGAGAGGCGCGCCGCATGGGGGGTGCGGACGCTCACCCGGGGCCGCAGCCTGGTCCGCGCGAACGCCTCGGCGTCCTGGTCGGCGACGACCTTCCCGCCGTCGAGGGTGATCACATGGTCGGCGAAACGGGCCGCCTCCTTCGGGTCTCGGGTCGCGCACAGAACGGTGCCGCCGGCGGCCGCGTGATCCCGCAGCCGCGCGAGGAGCCAGGCGCCGTCGCGTGCGGAGAGGTCCCTGCAGGGCTCGTCGAGGATCAGGGTGTGCGGGTCGCCCAGCAGGGCCGCGGCAAGAGCGAGCCGGCGGTCCATGCCCCGGGACAGCAGCCCCAGCCGCTCGTCCCGCAGGGCGCCGAGCCCGACGGCGTCGAGCAGTTCGTCCGCGCGGGCGACGGGCACGCCCACGGCCGCGCTCAGCATCCGCAGGTGCCCGCCCGCCGTGCGGGCGGGATGGCCGGGCACCTCTCCCAGTACGAGGCCGATCTCTCGCGCCGGATCGGCGACGCGGTGGAGGGGGGTGCCCCGGAACCAGGTCATGCCCCGGCCCGCGTCGAGCCCCGCGATCAGCCGCACCACGGTCGTCTTCCCCGCGCCCGGCTCCCCGAGCAGGGCGGTGACCTGGCCCGGCAGGCACTCGAACGAGATGTCGTCGACGGCCGGCCGGCCCTCGGCGCGGCGGACACTGGTCACTCCGACGGCCTGGAGCATCGCTTCTCTCGCCTCTCTCGCGGAAGGTGAGACCGCTCAGCGGCAGCACGGGTACCGCAGCAAGATAACGCGACATTTACGACTTTTCGTGCATCGGATGCCGACCGGGTGTGTGTGCGGGCGGCGGGCGGCTCGGCGGGCGGCGGCGTCAGACCTCGGGACGCAGCATCGGCGGATTCAGCAGCGTGGCCCCGCCCGCCCTGAACAGCTGGGCCGGGCGGCCTCCCTGACGGGTCGTGGTGCCGCCGGCGGGGACGAGGAAACCAGGTGTCCCCGTCACCTTGCGGTGGAAGTTGCGGGGGTCGAGCGCGACGCCCCACACCGCCTCGTACACCCGCCGCAGCTCGCCCACGGTGAACTCGGGCGGACAGAACGCGGTGGCCAGCGACGAGTACTCGATCTTGGAGCGTGCCCGCTCCACCCCGTCCGCCAGGATCGTGGCGTGGTCGAAGGCGAGCGGCGCCTGCTCGTCATCCGCCGCCGCGCCGTCCCGCGCGGCGAGCAGTTCCTCGACCGGGGCCCAGCGCGCGCTGTTGGCGTCGCCTCCTGCGCGGGGCGCCGGCAGATCGGGGGCGAGCACCAGATGGGCGACGCTGACCACACGCATCCGCGGATCGCGCCGGGGGTCGCCGTAGGTGGCGAGCTGCTCCAGATGGGCTCCGTTGCCCGGCGCGGGCGATGCCGGGTCGTGCGCACACAGGCCGGTCTCCTCGGCGAGCTCACGGCCCGCCGCGCCCGCGAGGTCCTCGTCACCCCGTACGAACCCTCCGGGCAGCGCCCACCGCCCCTGGAACGGCGGCTCCCCGCGGCGTACGACGAGCGCGCACAGCGCATGCCGTCGCACGGTGAGCACGACCAGATCGACGGTGACGGCGAACGGCGGAAAGGCCGACGGGTCGTAGGGCGACATGCCGCGATCATAGTCGTCTGCCTGACGATAAAGACACCCTTCCCCCTGTGTTCCGGCGGTTCGGGCCGAGCGCCGCCCGACGGGCACGAGGGCTCGTCACACGCCCAGTTGCAGGCCCTCGGCGGCCTCCTCGACCACCGCGAGCCCTCGCGCGCTCACCCGTAGCGCGAACGGCTCCCCGGCGACCCGCAGCCCCGAGATCCGCACCGGTCCGAGCGGGGCCGCGCGCATCGGACGCAGGGCGACGGTGCCGGCCGGGGCGTCGGGCCTGATCCCGGTGAGCGCCGTGGCCAGCAGGAGCGCGGACGCGGCGCCGAGCGCGGCGGGGCGGCAGGCCGCCGGGTGCGGGACCGGACCGCCTCCCGGCGTGCGCCGCAGCCCGGCGAACATCTCCGGCAGCCGGTGCCCGAACGCCTCGGCGGCGTCCAGCAGGCCGCGCGCCAGCCCCGCCGCCTCCCGCTCGAAACCCGCGGCGGCGAGCGCCGCGACGGCCACGGCGGTCTCGTGCACCCGCACGGCGCCGCTGCGATGACCGAGGGGGTTGTAGGCGCTCTCCCCCTCGCCGAGTGACCGCAGACCCCACCCCGAGTCGATCGCCGGGTCCCCGAGGAGCCGGGCCAGCCGAGCGGTGCGCCCCGCGTCGAGCAGCCCGGGCGCGAAGACGCCACCGGCCGCCAGTCCGGTGTCCAGCAGGTGCGCCGCGGCCGAACCGAGATGTCCGACGGGACGCCCGTCGGGCAGGCACCCCGCCACCGGCCGGCCGCCGGCGACGTCGTCGGTCCAGAACCGCCCCGGGAACGTCGTGCGCAGTTCCGCCGCCCACTCCCGCCAGTAGGCGCCGCCGGGGCGGCCCGCCGCGTCGAGCAGCCCGGCACCGAGCACGGCCGCCCGGTGCGCATGGGCCTGCGTCTCGGACCGCAGGAATCCCTGCCCTGCCGCCTCCTCGACCGCGGTGGAGTCTCCCGCCCTCCGGCGGAGCCAGCCGAGGCAGCGCTCCGCGACGGGCAGCAGCTCCGCGAGGTCGCGCTCAGGCAGCCCCCAGCGCCATGCCTCCGCCAGCACCACGGGGAAGGCCAGCGTCGCCTCCGTGCCGGTGCAGCCCGGCGGCACGTGCGGCCCGGCGGCGCGCAGTTCGCCCGGCAGCAGGCCGGACCCCGGTCCGCTGCCGGAGCGCTGGCCCCGGGCCGCCATGCGCAGGGCGGCGGATGCGAGCCGGGTGGAGAGCGGGAGCGCCGCCCTGGCGGCCCAGAGCGCATCCGCCGGCGCGGGCCGCATCCTCCACGGCACGCCCGCGGCGGCGCTCGCGTCGTCGGGCCGCGCCGGATCGCGGCACAGCAGGGCGCGCAGGTCGCCGACGGCCCCCTCGACCAGGGGGGCCAGCCGCCCGTCGTCGCACTCGACGGCCGGTGCCGGTACGAGCACCGCCGCGGCGGGCCGGGAGAGGGCCGCGTCGCGCCGAGGAGCACCCGGTCCGGGGCGCACGGACAGGCTGATCGTGCGCGACGCCCCGGGGGCGAGTCCGATCTCCCACCGCAGCAGCCCGGACGAGGCGAGTGTGGTGTCCGGGGCCGGGTCGGCGGTGACGACGGCTCCGGCGCCACCCGTGCCCTCCCGCGGCGCCCAGCGGATGCCGGTGTCGTGCACGGAGCCGGCGAGTTCGGGCCCGGGGCGGCCCGCGGCGACCGCGCCGAACCGGGCGAGATCCGTGGCGAGCGCGATCTCCACCGGCAGCCGGAGCGCCGTGGCCGAGAGGTTCTGCAGGACGATCCGTTCGGTGCCGTGCGCGTCACGCGTTCGTTCGACGAGGACGTCCGGATCGGGCGAACCCGTGGCGGACGTCCGCACGGCGCCGGTGAACTCGGCGCACTCCGCGGAGAGGATCCGTGATCGCAGCGGGAGGGGCGCGCGCCCGGCGACGCGCAGCAGGCAGCGGGAGAGCAGACGTCCACCGGAGCGGTAGACGCCCTCGATGCCGTGTCCGTCCAGCTGGCCGTGGAGCGGGGAGACGGCGAGCGCGGGCAGGGCGACGCACATGAGGGTGTGGTGGACGGGCGGCGGCTCGGGAGCGGACGGGACGGTGCGGCCGGCTGCGGGCAGCGCGGCCCGTTCCTGGTGCGGGGCGGTCGCCCGCCTGACTGCGTTGGGGGCCATGGGGTGCCTGCCGCGCCTTTCGTGCACGTCCGCCATCCGCCACTCACGGGACGGGGCGGGCCGGGCGGGACCGCCACC
>NZ_RDBP01000012.1:3071215-3096359 GCF_008042045.1 Streptomyces sp. T39 | reverse complement strand
CTGTCTGCGCCAGGGCCAGGACTGGCCGACGGGCCCGGACGGTCCCGAGGCACAGGACGGCACGCCCCAGGACCGCGCGACGGCCACGGACGATGCCCCGGATGCCCGCGCCACGCGGCCGGCCCGCGACCCGCGCGCAAGGCCCACGGCTGCCGGGCGGCCGGCGCGGGTGCCGGTCCGGCGGGTCCGGTGGCGAAGGCGCCTGCCGGGCGCCCGGCGCCCGGTGCCGGGGACGGGACGGCCTTCGGGCGGGGTGCCGTCACCCTGACCGGCCCCCTCGCCGGCAGGGGCGCGCCCGGTGTCGCCGGACCGGGTGAGCGGGGAGGCGCCGGGCCGTCCCGCGCGGCGGATGCGGCGAGGGCGGCCCAGGGAGGCGCGGGGCAGCGGACGGGGGGCGTCTTCCCGGGGCGGGCCGTCACCGCCCGGGGCGCGGGCCCCCGGCACGGCAGCCGTGGGCCTTGCGCGCGGGTCGCGGGCCGGCCGCGTGGCGCGGGCATCCGGGGCATCGTCCGTGGCCGTCGCGCGGTCCTGGGGCGTGCCGTCCTGTGCCTCGGGACCGTCCGGGCCCGTCGGCCAGTCCTGGCCCTGGCGCAGACAGTGGCGCAGAGTCTCCGGGTCGATCCCCGCGTTGCACGCCTGGTGGAGCAGCTGGGCGAAGACATAGCCCGGATCGGCGCGGAGGGCCAGGCCGAGGGCGACCCGGGCGGACGGCTCGTCGCCCGTCGCCCAGGAGACCCAGCCGGCCAGCGTGAGAGGTGCCGCCGCGTGCGCCTGGTAGAGACCGGCGCACCGGCGGGCGAGGGCCCGCCACAGCCGCAGGGCGGGCGCGGCGTCGGCGCCCTCCATCCACTGCGCCGCGCGATCCCGTGTCCGGCGGTCCTGGAGGCCGAGGATCGCCGTGGCGGCCTCCTGGGGCGAGATGAGACGGTCGTCCTCCGCGTCGGCCGCTGCGGCGGAGACGCCGGCTGACTCGCCGGGGGACGACCGTGCGAGGCGGTCCATGAGACGGCGGGCGAGGGCGAGGGTCTCGACGGCGATGGCACGCCGCCCGCTCTCCTCCAGGGCCCGGGACAGGAGCGCCGCTCCCGTGTCGTCCAGGGCGCGCGTCTGGGCCATGACGCCGGAGGTGGTCCGGGGGGCCAGGCGTGCCTCCATCTCCTTCTGGCTGCCCCGCACCCGCACACCCGCGTAGGCGGCAGCGGCGGCCATGACCGAGGTGCCGGGGAGGGCGAGGGGCGTCCCTCCGGGCGGGCAGCAGCGGACGTCGGGGCAGCAGTAGGACCAGAAGCGGCCGTCCGAGACGCACAGGGCCTCCAGGACGGGGACGTCCAGCGCGCCGCAGGCCGTCCGCAGCCGCTGGGCGAGCGGCCTCAGCCGCTCCATGACCTGCTCGCCGCTCTCTTCGGGCTCGGGATCCCGGCAGAGGAAGACGACCATCCCGTCGGGGCGCTCCCCGCGCCGCTCACTGCCGTGGACGAGGCAGCCCGCGAGCTGCTCCGCCACTGGGGACCACTCCGCCGGGGACCGCGGGATGCCGAGCCTGACCCGCCCCCCGAACCGGCCCCGGCGGCCGTGCAGGGCGACGAGCACGATCGAGTCGCTGGGCTGGAAGCCCATCATGTACGGGAGGGCGTCGGCGAGTTCGGCGGGGCTGCGCAGGGTGATCTGCTGTGCGTCCGGAAGGCCGGTGAGTGATTCACGATGCTTGCTCATGGCATGACCGTCTCGCGGACTTGATCCCGTCGCGACCCCCTGTGGACAACTTGTCCACAGGCAGTGGGCGCGGTTCGCGCGTTGTCGGTGCCATCGGGTTGCATGGGGGCATGACCAACGCAGACCGTGCGGAGCTCAGGGCCGCCGCCGACTCCGTCCTCGCCCGTCTCGTGTCCGACACCACGGGCACCGCCCGCCTGCGCGAGGACCAGTGGCGGGCGATCGAGGCCCTCGTGGCCGACAGGCGGCGCGCCCTGGTCGTCCAGCGCACGGGCTGGGGCAAGTCCGCGGTGTACTTCGTCGCCACATCGCTGTTGCGCGCCCGGGGCAGCGGGCCCACCGTGATCGTCTCCCCGCTGCTGGCGCTGATGCGCAACCAGGTGGAGGCCGCGGCGCGTGCGGGCATCCGCGCCCGGACGATCAACTCCTCCAACACCGAGGAATGGGAGACGGTGCAGGCCGAGGTGGCCTCGGGGGCGGTGGACGTGCTCCTCGTGAGCCCCGAGCGCCTCAACAATCCCGACTTCCGCGACCAGGTGCTGCCCAGCCTCTCGGCCGCCACCGGCCTGCTGGTGGTGGACGAGGCCCACTGCATCTCCGACTGGGGCCACGACTTCCGCCCGGACTACCGCAGGCTGCGCACCATGCTCGCGGACCTGCCGCAGGGCGTTCCCGTCCTCGCCACCACCGCGACGGCCAACGCCCGGGTGACGGCCGACGTCGCGGAGCAGCTCGGCACCGGAGCCGGCACGGACGCCCTGGTGCTGCGCGGGCCGCTCGACCGGGAGAGCCTGAGCCTCGGCGTGCTGCAACTGCCCGACGCCGCCCACCGGCTGGCCTGGCTCGCCGACCACCTCGGCGAGCTCCCCGGCTCGGGCATCATCTACACCCTGACCGTGGCGGCGGCCGAGGAGGTCACGGCGTACCTGCGTCAGTGCGGCCACGTGGTGGCGTCGTACACCGGCCGCACGGAGAACGCGGACCGGCAGCAGGCGGAGGACGATCTGATCGCCAACAGGGTCAAGGCCCTCGTGGCGACATCGGCGCTCGGCATGGGCTTCGACAAGCCCGACCTCGGCTTCGTCGTGCACCTCGGCTCGCCGTCCTCCCCCATCGCCTACTACCAGCAGGTGGGCCGCGCCGGCCGTGGTGTGGAGCACGCCGAGGTGCTCCTGCTGCCGGGCAAGGAGGACGAGGCGATCTGGCAGTACTTCGCCTCGGTGGCGTTCCCGCCCGAGGAGATGGTGCGGCGCACCCTGGACGTGCTCGCCGCTGCGGACCGCCCCCTCTCGCTCCCGGCGCTGGAGCCGCTGGTCGAGCTCCGCCGCACCCGGCTGGAGACCATGCTGAAGGTCCTCGACGTGGACGGCGCGGTGCGCCGGGTGAAGGGCGGCTGGACGGCGACGGGCCGGCCCTGGACGTACGACGCGGAGCGGTACGCGTGGGTGGCCCGCCAGCGGGAGGCCGAGCAGCAGGCGATGCGGGACTACGCACGGTCGACCGGCTGCCGGATGGAGTTCCTCCGGCTCAGGCTGGACGACGATCAGGCCGCACCGTGCGGCCGCTGCGACAACTGCGCGGGGGCCCGCTTCGACGACAAGGTGTCGGCGGGTGCCCTGGACGCCGCACGCGGGGAGCTCGGCCGGCCGGGCGTGGACCTGGAGCCCCGCAAGATGTGGCCCACGGGACTCCCCGCCGTGGGCATCGGCCTCAAGGGCCGTATCCCGGAGGGCGAACAGTCCTTCACGGGCAGGGCGCTCGGCAGGCTCTCCGACATCGGCTGGGGCAACCGCCTGCGCCCCATGGTCGACGCCCGGGCAGCCGACGCCCCGGTCCCGGACGACATGCTCGGCGCGGTGGTCACGGTCCTCTCCGACTGGGCGCGGAGCCCGGGTGGATGGGCATCGGGGGCGGCCGACGCCCCTGCCCGGCCGGCGGGCGTGGTCACCGTCGCGTCCCGCTCCCGGCCGGTGCTGGTCGGCTCCCTCGGCAGCCGCATCGCGGAGGTGGGGCGGATGCCGCTGCTGGGGTCCGTCGAGTACGCCCCCGAGCAGGCGGACCGTCACTTCTCGCGCACCAACAGCGCGCAGCGGGTCCGCGCGCTGCACGAGGCCTTCGTCCTTCCGGAGGCCCTGGCCGAAGCGGTGGCACAGGCCGGCGGCCCCGTGCTGCTGGTCGACGACTACGCGGACAGCGGCTGGACGCTGGCGGTGGCGTCCCGACTCCTGCTCAGGTCGGGCGCGAAGGGGGTGTTCCCGCTGGTTCTCGCCGTCCAGTCCTGATAGCTGACGAGCCGTCAGGTCGCTGTGCCTGCGCACGGCGACGGCACGGTCGCCCACGGTCCCGGAGCGGGTGTCGGGTTCCGGCCAGAGTGCGACGGGAGAGAGTGAATGGGCGTCGAGTGGGCAGGGATATGAGCCACATATCAACCGATTCCCGTCGGTCCCGCCAAATTGCTCGTTGCCGCAGGGTCATGCGACAGGAAGAATTGAACTGCTCCCCGCTCGGGCCCGATCGGTCCTGATGGGCCCTGCTGCGGTGCGCCCTCACCCGACACCCCTGCCCGCTCTGTGGGCGCGTATGCGAAGGGAGGACCGTGACCTTCGGATTCGCTTCGTCCGCAGCCTCTTCGATCACCCCGTCGACAGGCTCCGCCAGCCGCCTTGCCCGCATGCTGGAGCCCGCCGAGTGGGCGGCGGCGGGGATCCCGCTGCTGCGCAACCCGCGTGAGGTGGTCAGTGGCCTGCACGCCCGGCACAGTCCGGCGCCGACGACCGCCGTCGTCGCCGTACTCGACCACGAGGAGCGACTGGCGGCCAGCGCGTCGTTCTCCCGCCGCCCGGCTCCCGCGGACGGCTGGGACTTCCGCAACGCGCTCCTGGCCCACCTGCGCCGTGTCATCCCGCACGATCTGCGCCGACGCACCCCGGTGCGGACCGCGGTGCTGCTCTACTGCCGTGAGGGCGACGAGCGCTGGACGGAGGAGGACGGCGCGTGGATGTGGGGGCTGCGCGACGCGTGCACGCTCCACGGGCTGCGCTGCGGCGCGTACATCACGCTGACGCGGGGCGGCTGGCAGGTGCTGGGTGAAGGCCGCGGCGGCCGCCAGCCCAGCTCGACGTCACGGCCCGGCCGCCTGTCCGACGCGTCGTTCGACAGCTCACCGGCACTCCTGCGCACCGCGGGCGGGGCGACCGACGCTCTGCGGCGCACCGCCGCCCGCTGAGGGAGGCCGGCGGGCACTCGGCACGCGCGTCCGGTCCGCGACGGCCCGGGCCGGCGGACACCCGGCACGCGCGTCCCGCCCGCGACGGCCCGGGCCGGCGCGCCCCCGGCTGCCACTCGGGACAGCCGGGACACGACGACGCGAGGCCCCGCCCCGGTCGGAGCCGAGGACACTCGACCGACCGGGCGGACCAGGCTCTCCCGCCCGGGCAAGGCCATCACGGCCGTCACGGCGTCACGGCACGCGAGCCCAGCAGGGCCCGCATGGGCGACGTCAGACGCCGGCGCCGAGGACCGCGTCGATCCGCTGGGGGTCGCCGCAGACGATCAGCAGCGTGGCAGCCTTGGCCAGCGCCGCGGGCAGCACCCGGGCGGCCGCCTCGTCGCTGCCGCCGTTGACGGCCACGACGACCACGGGACGGGCTGCCGCACGCTGCACGGCCACGCCGTCCGCGTAGAACACGTCGTCACGGGCGTCCTGCTGGGCCCAGTAGGCGGACTCGCCGAAGGAGAGTTCGTGGGCGGCCCACGGGTGCTGCTCGCCAGTGGTGAGGACCAGCACCTCGCCGGGCGCGCGGCCCGAGTCGAGCAGCATGTCGACCGCCTCGTCGGCGGCGTCGAGGGCGCCGCCCTCCGGGGCGGGGATCAGCTGGATCTGCGGCGCGGGGGCCTTCTCCTTGCCGGGCTGCTGGGGCTTGCGGGCGGCCGGCGCGGGACGCTGCGCCGACGGGGCGGGCCGGGCCGGGCCGGGCCCCGGGTGTCCGGGACGCGGTGAGGCCGCGGAACGCGGGCCGGGTACGGGACGAGGGGTCGGCGCGGTGCGGCCGGTGGCCGGCGTGACGCGGGGACCCTGGGCGCTCTCGTGAATCTGAGGCTCCTCGGGGATGAGAGGCATGGGTGGATGTCTATCAAATGCCGGTGCGCAAGGCATCGGCGGGTGGGCACAGGAGTGCGAGTGGCTGCCGAGCAGGTGCGGTTCAGAAGTCGAAGCCGAGCTGGCCCCCGCTTTCCAGCGCCGCCGCCTCCGGAGTGATCCGGATCTTCTTCAGGTGCCGCCATCGCGGCAGCCCGTCGAGATACGCCCAGCTGAGCCGGTGGTGCGGGGTGGGCCCCAGTTCCGCGAGCGCCGCCTTGTGCACGGGCGAGGGGTACCCCGCGTTCTCGGCAAAGCCGAAGACGGAGAACTCGCCCTGCAGTTCGGCCATCATGGCGTCCCTGCGCACCTTGGCGATCACCGAGGCCGCGGCCACGGCCACACACGACTGGTCGCCCTTGATCACCGTGCGCACCTGCCACGGCACGCCGAGGTAGTCGTGCTTGCCGTCGAGGATGACCGCGTCGGGGCGCACCGGCAGGCCGTCCAGGGCGCGCACGGCCGCGAGCCGCAGCGCGGCCGTCATGCCGAGTGCGTCGATCTCCTCGGGAGAGGAGTGCCCGAGGGCGTACGCGGTGACCCAGGACTCCAAGTGGTCCGCGAGCTCGGTACGCCGCTTCGGGGCGATCAGCTTGGAGTCGGTGAGCCCTGGGGGCGGGCGGCGCAGTCCGGTGATCGCCGCGCAGACGGTCACCGGTCCGGCCCAGGCCCCCCGGCCCACTTCGTCGATGCCTGCGACGATCCTGGCTCCGGTGGTGGCCCGGATCGATCGCTCGACTGTGTGGGTGGGTGCTTCGTACGGCATGGCGCCAGCAAGGGTACGCCGCCGGGGACGGCGGGCGACACCCGGATTCCGTCACGACTTCGACAACCCGCCGCGTGCGCCGCGCACCGGACCGGCCGGGGGTGCGGGAGGGGCGGGCCCGGGAGGTCAGCCGTCGCCGCTGCGGAGCAGGGGGACCATCACACGGTCGACCATCTCGGCGATGTCCTGGTCCGGCCATTCGCTTCCGCACACCTTGCTGCGGTACATCAGCAAGCCGGGAACCACGTCGAAGACCAGCTCGCAGACGGCGTCGGCCCGCACGTCCCCCCGCCGCACGCCTCGTTTCACCACGTCCCGGAAGAGCCGGGTGGACGGGTCGATCACCCGGCTCACGATGACACCCTGGAAGCGCTCGGCGGATGCCGCGTCGCATTCGTGAAGCACGGCGCGCAGCGCGAGCCCCGACCGGGAGAACATCGCGTCGCGCACGTCACGGCACACCTGGTACAGGTCCTCCCGGATGCAGCCCCGGTCGGCGGCTTCGTCCAGCACGGGGATGCCCGCCTGGAGGGCGTCGACGACCAGCTCCTCCTTCGAGGGCCAGCGGCGGTACACGGCCGCCTTCCCCGTCTGCGCGGCGGCGGCGACCCCTTCCATCGTGAGGCCGCTCCACCCCACGGTGCTCAGCTGCTCCAGGGCGGCTTCCAGAATCGCACGCTCCAGCACGGGTCCCCGCCGGCGCAGCGGCGCCGTCGGGGGCCGGCCGGCAGGAGCCCAGCGCGAAGTGACCATGACCATCTCTCCGTTGGGGACTGCGGACACAGTGAACGCTTGCGTTCACTGCGGGGGAATCTCTACGGTTGACAGGCGCGAGTGAACGGGTGCGTTCACTAACTTCGTTGTGGGGGATACGACATGACTGCCTCTCAGTTAGCGGTGCAGGCCAGTGGTCCGGGAGCGGCCGGACGCCCGGGACGACCAGGTGTCGCGCTGGCGGTGATCGCGACACTCCAGCTCATGGTGGTCCTCGACTCGACGATTGTGAACATCGCGCTCCCCCACATCCAGGGTGCTCTCGACTTCACCACCACACAGCTGTCCTGGGTGATCAACGCCTACACCCTGACCTTCGGCGGCCTGCTGCTGCTCGGCGGGCGGGCCGGTGACATCCTCGGTCGCCGCAGGGTCTTCGTCTCGGGTGTCGTGCTGTTCACCGTCGCCTCGCTCCTCTGCGGCATCGCCCAGGAACCGTGGCAGATGCTCGCGGCCCGCGCCCTCCAGGGGGTCGGCGGCGCCATAGCCTCGCCGACCGCGCTCGCCCTGATCACGACCACCTTCCGGGAGGGCCCCGAGCGCAACCGCGCCTTCGGGATCTTCGCCGCCGTCTCGGCCAGCGGCGCGGCCATCGGCCTGCTGGCCGGCGGCATGCTGACCGAATGGCTCGACTGGCGCTGGGTGTTCTACGTGAACCTGCCCATCGGCGCCGCGATCGTGCTCCTCGCGCCGATGTACATCAACGAGTCCGAGAAGGCCGCGGGCCGGTTCGACGTGCTGGGCGCCCTCACCTCGACGCTCGGCATGGCCTCCCTGGTCTACGGCTTCATCCGGGCGTCCGAGGACGGCTGGCGCGACGGGCTCACCCTCGGCGCGTTCGGCGCGGCCGTCGTCCTGCTCGTCGGCTTCGTCCTCGTCGAGCGGCGCGCGGCGGACCCCATCACCCCGCTGCGGATGTTCGCGGACCGCAACCGTTCGGGCACGTACCTGATCATGATGAGCCTCGCAGCGGCGATGTTCGGGATGTTCTTCTTCATCGTGCTCTTCGTGCAGAACGTGCTCGGCTACAGCCCGATCGCCTCCGGCCTGGCGTTCCTCCCGGTGACGGTGATGATCGTCGTCGCCTCGGGGCTCTCCTCGAAGCTGCTCCCGGTCCTCGGCCCGAAGCCGTTCCTCGTCACCGGCGCGGTGCTGACGGGGTCGGGGATGGCCTGGCTGACGGCGATCTCCCCGCACAGCTCCTACGCGGGTGGCATCCTCGGACCGATGCTGCTCTTCGGCTTCGGCATGGGGCTGGTGTTCGTGACGGCGACGCTGACCGCGGTGTCCGGCGTGGCCAAGCACGAGTCGGGCGCGGCCTCCAGCCTGCTCAACGCCACACAGATGGTCGGCGGCTCGCTGGGGCTGTCGATCCTCATGACGCTGTTCGGCACGGCCGGCCGCGAGGAGGCCGAGCGGCAGCTCCCGTCGTTCCTGGCGGAGGCGACCCCCGCTCAGAAGGATGCCTTCGCTGCGACGGGGGAGCTTCCCGCGCCGTGGGCCAGCCAGGTGCTGACCGAGGGCATATCCACCGCCTTCTGGGCGGGTGTGGCCCTCGTGGCGGTGGCCGCCGTGACGGCCCTGGTCGTCGTGCGGGTACGCCGGAGCGACCTGGAGGCGCTGAGCGGCGCGGCGGGCCCCGGCGGGCACGCGGGGTGACCGCACCCTAGGCGGGCCGCGCGGCCCGTCACGGTACGGGCCGCGCGGGGGGCGGTCCGTACCGTGACGGGCGCGGGGTTCAGGCTCCGGGCGCCCCGGGCAGCCAGTCCGGCAGGTCCTCGGTGCGCTCCAGCCAGGTCGCGGGCGGGCGGCCCCCGGCGGCCGCGGCCACGACGCCGCAGGCGATCGCGCAGGTGGTGTCCACGTCACCGCCCACCTGGGCCGTGGTCCAGAAGGTCCGCTCGAAGTCGCCGAGTGAGCGGGCCGCCGACCACAGAGCGAACGGCACGGTGTCGTGGGCGCTGGTGCGCCGGCCGCTGCCGAGCACCGCGGCGACCGTGCCGGCGTCCCCGTAGTCGAGCATGTCCCGTGCCCTGCGCAGCCCGGCGCCGACCGCGCTGCGGGGGACGAGGGCGACCACGCCGTCGAGCAGTTCCCCGGGCCCCGGCGGGCCGGCCGGGTTCGCGGCGAGCGCCGCCGCGGCGGCCACCGCCATCGCGCCCACGACCGCCTCGCGGTGCTGGTGGGTGGTGTAGGAGGAGATCTCGGCCTGGTGGGTGGCCTGTTCAGGGTCGTCCGCGTACCACGCGCCGAGCGGCGCGATCCGCATCGCCGACCCGTTGCCCCAGGAGCCCTGGCCGTTGAAGAGTTCGGCGGCGAGGACCCGCCAGTCATCCCCCTCCCGTACCAGGCGCAGCAGCCGGTTGACCGCAGGTCCGTAGCCGCGGTCGAAGTCGTGGTGCTCGGCGAACGACCGTGCGAGGGCGTCCTGGTCGACCCGGCCGTGCCGGGCGAGCACCGCCAGCACGGAGCAGGCCATCTCGGTGTCGTCGGTCCACTGCCACGGCGACGGCGGCAGCTCACGCCGCTTGAGCAGGGGATAGTTCGAAGGAACAAAGAACTGGGAGCCCAGTGCGTCTCCCACGGACAGTCCGCGCAGGCTGTCCAGGGCGCGTGCGAAGCGCCGCTCGGATGAGGAATCAGCGGTCATCTTCCTGCCACTCTATCCGGTGACGCCGTACGGCTCGGGGGTCCGCCACCGCGCGAACGGCCGGTCCAGCGCGTAGCGGCCGTCGCTCCGGAGTTCCAGGACCCGCATCTCTCCGTTGTCCGGATTCGACAGCGACTCGAACTCGGCCACGGACCAGTGGAACCACCGCATGCAGAACAGCCGCATGGTGAGCCCGTGGGTGACCAGCAGCACGTTCGGCGGGTGGTCGGGCGACTCGAAGGAGCGGTGCAGGCTCTCCAGGAACGCGCCGACCCGGTCGTAGACGTCCGCCCCGGACTCGCCCTGCGCGAAGCGGTAGAAGAAGTGCCCGTAGGCGTCCCGGTACGCCTTCTGGAGGCGTACGTCCTCGCGGTCCTGCCAGTTGCCCCAGTCCTGCTCGCGCAGCCGGGGCTCCTCGCGGACCCGTACCTGCTCGGGGTCGAGCCCGAAGGCGCGGAACGTCTCGTGGGTGCGGCGGTAGGGGGAGATGTAGACGCTGATCCGCTCGTCGCCGAAGAGCCCGCGCAGCCGGCCGCCGGTCTCCTCGGCCTGGACCTGCCCCCGGTCGGTCAGCCGGAGCGCGTGGTCCGGCTCGCGTTCGTAGACCGTGTCGTCGGCGTTGCCCACCGATTCCCCGTGCCGGACAAGGACGATGCGTCGCGGTCGTGCCATACCCCGACCTTACGGGGTGTCCGCCGGTCCCCGGCGGGCGCGCCCGGCCCGCCCCCACGGGAAGGACGCGAGGTCAGACCGTCCAGGACGGTTCCAGCTCGACGACGTCCCCGGCCAGCGCGGTGACATCGGCCTCGGTCTGCGCCCGCAGCAGGAGTCTCTCGATCCGTTCCGTGCGGTACTTGCCGTGCTCGGCCGCGGACGCCCACAGCGACATGATCAGGAACTCGTTGCCCGGCGCCTCGCCGAACACCCCGCGCACCATGCCGGGAGAGCCGGCCATCGCCGGGTTCCACACCTTCTCCTGCATCAGAGAGAAGTGCTCCACCCGGTCGTCGCGGACCCGGCAGTGCGCGACGCGCAGCACGTCCGCGTCCGTGAACCTCGGCTCGAAACCGGTCTTCACGTCGAAGCGGTAGTCGAACAGCTTGGTCTGGATGTCCTTGTACGTCCCCGACTGGCCGGCGGCGAGCCGATCGTGGGACCGCGCCATGAACGAGTCGTAGAAGGGACGGCTCTCCCAGAACGCGACGACATGGGCGACGTTCGGCCGTATCCGGCTCCAGCCGCCGCCCTGTCCCCGGAAGCCCGGCTCGCCCGGGAGCCCCGCCCACTTCCGCTGCCCCCGCTCGAAACCGCGTCGGTCGACCACGGTGCAGCGAATCCACTTGACCAGCACGGCGCCATCGTACGGCGCGGAACGTGGCGCGGGTCACTGTCCGGCGGAGCCCGCCCCGGTGTGCGACGGTGCGCCGGGCATGCGCCAGGGGCATCGTGCGGGGCGCCGCCGCGTGTCCGGCGAACCGCACGGCGAGGGCCGCGGGATCCCCGGCGAAACCGCTACCGGGGCGGGCGGGGCGCCGGGACAATGATCTGCATGACGTCTCTGCACTCCCATCCGCTCTTCTCCCGGCTCGAGTCCGCCCGACGCGTCCTGGTGGCCGGGGCGGGCGGCGGATTCGACGTCTACGCGGGCCTGCCGGTGGCCCTGTCGCTGATGCACCAGGGCAAGGACGTCACGCTCGCCAATCTGACGTTCAGTGCCGTCGAGGGGCTCCCGCTCGACGCCTGGCTCGCCCCCGACGTCGCCCGGATCACCCCCTCGACCTCCCTCCACCAGACGTACTTCCCCGAGCGCACCCTCGCCTCCTGGCTGGACCTGCACGGCTACCCGAGCACGGTCCACGCCTTCGCCCGGGTCGGTGTGCAGCCGCTGCGCGCCGCCTACCGCGCGCTGATCGACGCGTACGACATCGACGCGGTGGTACTCGTCGACGGCGGCACCGACATCCTGATGCGCGGTGACGAGACCGGGCTGGGCACCCCGGAGGAGGACCTGACGAGCGTCGCCGCCCTGGCCGGGATCGACCTGCCGGAACGCCTGGTCGTCTCCGTGGGCTTCGGTGTCGACGCCTATCACGGAGTGAGCCACGGCCTCGTGCTGGAGAACATCGCGGCGCTGGAGACCGACGGGGCGTATCTGGGCGCGTTCTCGGTGTCACGGACGACGCGGGAGGGCGCCCTGTTCCTCGACGCGGTGGCGCACGCGCAGGCCCATACCCCCGACCACCCCAGCATCGTCAACGGTTCCATCGCCGCGGCGGTGCGCGGGCTGTTCGGCGACATCCAGTTCACGACGCGCACTCGCGGCAGCGAGCTGTTCGTCAACCCGCTGATGTCCCTGTGCTTCACCTTCGAACTGGAGGGGATAGCGCGCCGCTGCCTCTATCTGGACCGTATCGAGAACACCCACCTCATCCGGCAGGTCAGCAGTGCGATCGCCGAGTTCCGGGACGAGGTGGTCTCGCCTCGGCCGCCTCGCCGCATCCCGCACTGAGCGGATACGGTCGACCTTCCGAGCCTTCAACGCGCAAGGCGGGCAATCCAGTTACGGGGAGGAGATCCGGTGAGCAGCAGCCTCAGCAAGGGCGTCCGGAAGGCCGAGGTGTCCTTGAGATGGGACCCGAGCGCGCTGGGCGAACCGGCCCATGACCTCGACCTGGTGGCGGCGACGTACGAGGAGCAGGGCCCGGGCGGCAGCCCCGCCTACGCCGTGCACTTCGACAGCAGGTCGCCGGACGGGACGATCACCCTGACCCGCGACAGCCGGACCGGGCAGGGGTTCGGCGCCGACGAGGTCATGACGCTGGAGTTCGAGCGGCTGGCACCCGTGTACCAGCGGGTCGTGGTCGGCGTGGTCATCCAGCAGCAGTCGGGTCGCAGGACGTTCGGCGACATACGGAACGTCTCGGCACGGGTGGCGGAGGGCTACACGGAGCTGGCGGCGACGGATTTCGCGGCCGTCACCGGCAGCACCGCCGCGGTGGTGTGCGAGTTCCGCCGGGACACCACGGGAAGCTGGCAGCTCGCCGGGGGCCTGCGCGGCTTCGACGCGGATCCGGAGTCGTTCCTCGGTGTGATGGGCGGCTGAGCCCGGGCGCGGACACGGGACAGGGGAAGGGCCGGTCCGCCCGGGCGGACCGTTCCGGGGTTCCGCCACCCCTCGAGCAGCCGGTGTGCCGGCCGTACGCGCCGGAGGGCGGCGGGGCGGTTTCCCGCTCCGCCGCCCTCCGGGTGGTCACACCGCGACGGTGCCCGTGATCAGCTGCAGCCGCTGGTCGAGCCGCAGCCCTCGCAGATGTAGCAGGAGCCGGCCCGCTGCATCTTCGTGCCGCAGGAGAAGCAGAGCGGGGCGTCGGCGCTGATGCCGAGCTGCATCTCGACCAGTTCGGCCGAGGTGTGCGCCTGCTTGGGGGCCGGGATCTCCGCCGCCGGGGCGGCGACCGCCTTCAGCTCCTGCTGGACCGGCGCCGACTGGGCCAGGCCCTCGACGTCGACCTCGTCGTCCGACGGCTCGTAGGAGCCGGTCTCCAGGTGACGCTGACGCTCCTCGGCCGAGTGGATGCCGAGCGCGGAGCGCGTCTCGAAGGGCAGGAAGTCCAGCGCCAGGCGGCGGAAGATGTAGTCGACGATCGACTGGGCCATCCGCACGTCCGGGTCGTCCGTCATACCGGCCGGCTCGAAGCGCATGTTGGTGAACTTCGAGACGTAGGTCTCCAGCGGCACGCCGTACTGGAGGCCGACCGAGACCGCGATGGAGAAGGCGTCCATCATGCCGGCGAGGGTGGAGCCCTGCTTCGACATCTTCAGGAAGACCTCGCCGAGACCGTCGTCCGGGTAGGAGTTGGCGGTCATGTAGCCCTCGGCGCCACCCACGGTGAAGGAGGTGGTGATCCCGGGGCGGCCCTTGGGGAGGCGCTTGCGGACCGGGCGGTACTCGACGACCTTCTCGACCGCGGACCGGATGGTCTCCTCGGTCTTCGCCGTGACCTCGGCCTTCTCCTTCTCCTTGGTCTTGGCGGAGAGCGGCTGGCCGACCTTGCAGTTGTCGCGGTAGATCGCGAGCGCCTTGACGCCCAGCTTCCACGCCTCGAAGTAGATCTCCTCGACCTCTTCGACGGTCGCCGACTCCGGCATGTTGACCGTCTTGGAGAGGGCGCCCGAGATCCAGGGCTGGATCGCGGCCATCATCCGGACGTGGCCCATGGCGGAGATGGAGCGCTCGCCCATGGCGCAGTCGAAGACCTCGTAGTGCTCGGTCTTCAGGCCCGGCGCGTCGATCACGTTGCCGTTCTCGGCGATGTGGGCGACGATCGCCTCGATCTGCTCCGGCTGGTAGCCGAGGCGGCGCAGCGCCTGCGGGACGGTCCCGTTGACGATCTGCATGGAGCCGCCGCCGACGAGCTTCTTGAACTTCACCAGCGCGAGGTCCGGCTCCAGGCCGGTGGTGTCGCAGGACATCGCGAGACCGATGGTGCCGGTCGGGGCGATGACCGACGCCTGGGCGTTGCGGAAGCCGTTCTTCTCGCCGAGGCGCAGGACGTCCTGCCATGCCTCGGTGGCCGCGGCCCAGACCGGGGTGTCGAGGTCGTCCATGCGCACGGCCGCCGCGTTGGCGTCGGAGTGCTGCTTCATGACCCGCTGGTGCGGGGTCGCGTTGCGGGCGTAGCCGTCGTACGGGCCGACGACCGCGGCCAGCTCGGCGGAGCGCCGGTAGGAGGTGCCGGTCATCAGGGAGCTGATGGCACCGGCGAGCGCGCGGCCGCCGTCGGAGTCGTAGGCGTGGCCGGTCGCCATCAGCAGGGCGCCGAGGTTGGCGTAGCCGATGCCGAGCTGGCGGAAGGCGCGGGTGTTCTCGCCGATCTTCTGGGTCGGGAAGTCCGCGAAGCAGATGGAGATGTCCATCGCGGTGATGACCAGCTCGACGACCTTGGCGAAGCGCTCGACCTCGAAGGACTGGTTGCCCTTGCCGTCGTCCTTGAGGAACTTCATCAGGTTCAGCGAGGCCAGGTTGCACGAGGTGTTGTCCAGGTGCATGTACTCGCTGCACGGGTTCGAGCCGTTGATGCGGCCCGACTCCGGGCAGGTGTGCCAGTGGTTGATCGTGTCGTCGTACTGGATGCCCGGGTCGGCGCACGCCCAGGCCGCCTGCGCCATCTTGCGGAAGAGCGCCTTGGCGTCGACCTCCTCGATGATCTCGCCGGTCATCCGGGCGCGCAGGCCGAACTTCCCGCCGCTCTCGACGGCCTTCATGAACTCGTCGTTGACGCGGACCGAGTTGTTGGCGTTCTGGTACTGGACGGACGTGATGTCGTCGCCGCCCAGGTCCATGTCGAAGCCCGCGTCGCGCAGCGCGCGGATCTTCTCCTCTTCCTTCACCTTGGTCTCGATGAAGCCCTCGATGTCGGGGTGGTCGACGTCGAGGATGACCATCTTGGCCGCGCGGCGGGTGGCGCCGCCCGACTTGATCGTTCCTGCGGACGCGTCGGCGCCCCGCATGAAGGAGACCGGGCCGGAGGCGTTGCCGCCGGAGGAGAGCAGTTCCTTGGAGGAACGGATGCGGGAGAGGTTCAGGCCGGCACCGGAGCCGCCCTTGAAGATCATGCCCTCTTCCTTGTACCAGTCGAGGATCGACTCCATGGAGTCGTCGACGGACAGGATGAAGCAGGCGGAGACCTGCTGGGGCTGCGGCGTGCCGACGTTGAACCACACCGGAGAGTTGAAGCTGAAGATCTGGTGCAGCAGGGCGTAGGCGAGCTCGTGCTCGAAGATCTCGGCGTCGGCGGGCGAGGCGAAGTAGGAGTAGTCCTCGCCGGCCTTGCGGTAGGTCTTCACGATCCGGTCGATCAGCTGCCGCAGACCGGTCTCGCGCTGCGGCGTGCCGACCGCGCCGCGGAAGTACTTGCTGGTGACGATGTTGACCGCGTTCACCGACCAGAAGTCGGGGAACTCGACGCCACGCTGCTCGAAGTTCACCGAGCCGTCACGCCAGTTGGTCATGACGACGTCACGGCGCTCCCAGGCCACCTCGTCGTACGGATGCACTCCGGGGGTGGTGTGGATGCGCTCGACACGCAGGCCCTTGTTCGCCTTGGCTCCCTTGGTGCGGGACCCTCGTGCGGGGCCGCTCGTCGTCTCGGTCATGCCGCCTCCCATATACGGGCAAAAACGCCCTGATGTGCCCAGATCTTCCCGTGGCACGGTTTGTGTCTGTCGCCCCGGACGCCGCACAGCGGCGCCCCGGACAGGTCATGTGCCGCCCCGGACGGCCGGGGAGACTGTCCGCCAGTCTCCGACCCGGCCGGCCGCTGTCCTCAGTCGGCGGCGGTGGCGGGGACAGGGACCTCGGCGGCCCCGGCGCTCCCGCGCTCCTTCACAGGTGGCCGCCCGTCGCGGAGCTCCGCGATGGCGGCCTCGAAGTCCTCGAGTGAGTCGAACGCCCGGTAGACGGACGCGAACCGCAGGTACGCGACGAGGTCGAGTTCCTGCAGGGGGCCGAGTATGGCCAGACCCACGTCGTGGGTGGTCAGCTCGGCGCTGCCGGTGGCGCGTACCGCCTCCTCGACCCGCTGGCCGAGCTGGGCGAGGGCGTCCTCGGTGACCGGCCGCCCCTGGCACGCCTTGCGCACGCCGGAGATGACCTTGGTACGGCTGAAGGGCTCCGTCACGCCGCTGCGCTTGACGACCATCAGCGACGCGGTCTCCACCGTCGTGAAGCGGCGGGAGCAGTCCGGACACTGCCGGCGGCGTCGGATGGACGTGCCGTCGTCGGTCGTACGACTGTCGACGACGCGGCTGTCGGGGTGCCTGCAGAAGGGACAGTGCATGGCTCCCAACCCCTCCTTCACAGCATGGCGACATGGCCTCATCAGGCCCGCTGAGCCCCCCGAAGCAGCCACAAGCATAGGCGATGCCCGCGGCGTCGAAGACCGGGGGACCACAACTTCTGGGCGGTCGACACAATCCAACCACTAGATCTGGGGTTTGGCCGCACCGGCCACCCTCAGCGCGTGTCGCACGGCACGGACCGGGCACACGGTGTGCGACACCGATCCACGGAGCGCACACGGCGACCGCGGGCGACCTCGAAGAGGACTGCGGCCCGCACCGGCGGGGTGCACCGCGAGGGCGCACGCGAGGGACGGGCCGTCCGGCGTGGCCGCCGTGACCGCCCTCGGCGGCGAAGGCTACCGTAGTCGCCACGTGTCCCCGGTGATCCCGGTAGGCCGTTCGCACATACACCCTGATGAGCGGGCATCTCAAGGAATCCGCAGTTTTTCACTCGAACGTGTGTTTGGCGCAACCTTTCGAAACCAACTACCGTTGTCCAGCTAGGGAGACCATTCGAGAGGGGCCGACGTGACCACCACCGCTGACAGTGCCGCCATCACTGCCCAGGACCGCTCCCAGAACCGATTCGAGCCGGTGCATGCCATGAATGACGCAGCCACGCCCCCGGAGGGCCCCCAGCCCACCCGCTCGCTGCCCGGCAGGCCCCCAGGGATCCGGGCCGACAGCTCCGGCCTCACCGACCGGCAGCGGCGCGTCATCGAGGTGATCCGCGACTCCGTGCAGCGCCGGGGCTACCCGCCGTCGATGCGCGAGATCGGCCAGGCGGTCGGTCTCTCCAGCACCTCCTCCGTCGCCCACCAGCTGATGGCGCTGGAGCGGAAGGGCTTCCTGCGCAGGGACCCGCACCGTCCCCGCGCGTACGAGGTCCGCGGATCCGACCAGCCGAGCACCCAGCCGACGGACACCACCGGCAAGCCCGCGGCCTCCTACGTGCCGCTCGTCGGCCGCATCGCGGCCGGTGGCCCGATCCTCGCCGAGGAATCCGTCGAGGACGTCTTCCCTCTCCCCCGCCAGCTCGTCGGCGACGGCGAACTGTTCGTGCTCAAGGTCGTCGGCGACTCGATGATCGAAGCCGCGATCTGCGACGGCGACTGGGTCACCGTCCGCCGTCAGCCCGTCGCGGAGAACGGCGACATCGTCGCCGCGATGCTGGACGGCGAGGCCACCGTCAAGCGCTTCAAGCGTGAGAACGGCCATGTCTGGCTGCTCCCGCACAACGCCGCCTACCAGCCCATCCCGGGCGACGAGGCCACGATCCTCGGCAAGGTGGTGGCCGTGCTCCGGCGGGTGTGACCACCCCCGGCTCCGACCGGACCCCGGGACCTACTGCGCCGGTCCCGGGGTCCTGCTGTGTCCCGTGACCGGGCGAGCACCGGACCTCGCCGACGCGTGCGGCGCGACCGGGAGACATGCGGCACGAGCGGGAGACGCGTACGCGCGCGACCGGCAGACATACGCGCCCCAGCCGGGAGACGCGTACGCGCGCGACCGGGAGGCATACGCAAGGCCCGGAGACGTCCGCCCGGCCGGGAGGACCCGCGCAGCCCGCCCCCGCGGGCGGACGCCGCTACGCGCCGCCGGCCTTCGCCGCCGCGTCGATCGCGGCCAGCGACCGCCGCGCCTGGTTGCGGTCGGTGGTGTACCAGAAGTCCGGCAGCGACGCCCGCAGATAGCTCCCGTACCGGGCGTTGGCCAGCCGCGGATCGAGCACGGCGACGACACCGCGGTCCCCGGTGGCCCGCACCAGCCGTCCGGCCCCCTGGGCCATGAGCAGCGCCGCGTGCGTCGCCGCGACCGCCATGAAGCCGTTGCCGCCGGCCTCCTCCACGGCCTTCTGCCGCGCGCTCATCAGCGGGTCGTCCGGCCGCGGGAACGGGATGCGGTCCATGACCACCAGCTGGCAGCTGGCGCCCGGCACGTCCACGCCCTGCCACAGCGACAGCGTGCCGAACAGGCAGGTCTCCGGATCGCCGGCGAAGGTCTTGATCAGCTCGCCGAGCGTCTCCTCGCCCTGGAGCAGGATCGGCTTGTCCAGCCGCCCCCGCAGCTCCTCCGCGGCCGCCTGAGCCGCCCGCATCGACGAGAAGAGCCCCAGCGTGCGGCCGCCCGCCGCCTCCACCAGCTCGGCCAGCTCGTCCATCATGTCGGCGCGCGAGCCCTCACGGCCCGGTGTCGCCAGATGGCGCGCCACGTAGAGGATGCCCTGCTTCGGATAGTCGAAGGGCGAGCCGACGTCCAGGCCCTTCCACTGGGGCACGTCCTCTCCCCCGGTGCCTTCGGGCGCCAGGCCGAGGGAGGCGCCGACGCCGTTGAAGTCACCGCCGAGTTTCAGGGTGGCGGAGGTGAGGACCACCGACCGCTCGGCGAAGAGCTTCTCGCGCAGCAGCCCGGACACCGACAGCGGCGCCACCCTCAGGGAGGCCCCGAACCGGTCGTGCCGCTCGTACCAGACGACGTCGTACTCGGAGCCCTGGGTGATCCGCTCGGCCACGGCGTGGATGCTCTCCACCGACGCCAGCGCCTGCTTGCGCACGGCGTCCTCGTCCTGGACCGACTTGTCGCGCGTCGAGCCCATGGCGCCGATCACCGTGCGGGCCGCGTCGCGCAGGGCCATCAGCGCATAGCCGAGGTCCTCGGGGATCGTCTCCAGACGGCCCGGCAGGGCCAGCTCCATGACGCGCTCGAACCCCTCGGAGGCGGTCTGGAGGGCGTCCGCCGCCTTCTCGTTGACCAACTTCGCGGCCCGGCGGACCGCGCGGTTGACCTGGCCCGGGGTGAGCTCGCCCGTGGCGACGCCCGTCACCCTGGACACCAGCTCATGCGCCTCGTCCACGATGAGCACCTCGTGCGGGGGCAGGACCGGCGCTCCCTCGATCGCGTCGATCGCCAGCAGGGCGTGGTTGGTGACGACGACGTCCGCGAGCTTGGCGCGCTCGCGGGCCATCTCCGCGAAGCACTCCGCCCCGTAGGCGCACTTGGAGGCGCCCAGGCACTCCCGGGAGGAGACCGAGACCTGGCTCCAGGCCCGGTCCGAGACACCCGGGGTCAGGTCGTCCCGGTCGCCCGTCTCGGTCTCGTCGGCCCAGTCCCGCATCCGCAGCAGGTCCTGGCCGAGCCTGCTCGTCGGGGCGGCGGCCTCGAACTGGTCGAAGAGGCCCTCCTCCTCGTCCTGCGGGGCGCCCTCGTGCAGCCGGTGCAGGCAGAGGTAGTTCGACCGGCCCTTGAGCATGGCGAACTCGGGCCGCCGTCGCAGCAGCGGGTGCAGCGCGTCGACCGTGCGCGGGAGGTCGCGCTCGACCAGCTGGCGCTGGAGCGCGAGGGTGGCGGTGGCGACGACGACCCGCTCGCCGTGCGCCAGGGCGGGCACCAGGTAGCCGAGCGACTTGCCGGTGCCGGTGCCTGCCTGCACCAGGAGGTGGGAGCTGTCGTCGATGACCTCGGCGACGGCCTCGGCCATGCTGGCCTGTCCGGGCCGTTCCGTGCCGCCCACGGCGGTGACGGCGGCGTGCAGGAGGTCGGGGAGGGATGGCTTCGTCATAGCCCGGCCAGCCTACGGGTCGCCACTGACAGCGCGATCACTTCGCGCCGTCCTCACCGTGCCGCCAGCGGATTGGCCACGGTGCCGTGCACGGCGGCGTGGGGCCGCCGGGGGCGGTCGCGGTAGCCGTCGAGATGGAGGCGGTTGCGGTTGAGACAGAGCCGGTCGATGCGTTCCGTGAGCAGGTCGAACAGTTCGTAGCGCTCCTTCAGGTCGGGGAAGAGTGCCTGGTGGCGGAGGATCTCCTCCCTGACCAGGGCGAAGAAGCGCTCCTCGGGGACACCGAGCTGGTCCTCGGCGAGCGGGGCGAGGTAGCGGAAGACGCCCACGAACAGTCCGGCGTGGATGAACTGGGTGAGGGAGGCCGGCTCCTCGGTCAGCAGCACCCCGCGCACCTCGTCCGGCATGGTGTCGTGCTCGGGCAGCGGCTGGGCGCTCACGTTCACGTCGTCGACGAAGTCCTTGATCGCCAGCCGCACCGGGACGTCGTGCTCGTCGTAGACCACGATGGCGTTCTCGCCGTGCGGGGAGAAGACCGTCCCGTAGCGGTAGAGGAACCGCAGCAGCGGCGGGAGAAGCGCCGCGAACAGGCGCTGGAGCCAGACCGCGGGCGCCAGCCCCGAGCGCTCCACCAGCTCGGCCACGAAGGCGCGGCCCTGCGGGTCGGTGTGCAGCAGGGAGGCGAGGGTGCGCGCCCGTTCGCCGGGATCGAGGCGGGGCGGCAGGGGCTCGCGCCAGATGGCTCCCAGCAGCTCCTTGTACTGGTACGGCACGTCGTCGAGCCGGTCGTACAGCGGATGCTCGACCGTCACCGAGGCGACCTCGCCGAGCAGGATCACCCGGCACTCGTCTCGCAGGAAGGCGTCCGCGTCCCGCAGGCCCTGGACCCAGGCGGTGACGGCGGGGGCGGCGAGCGTGCGCTCGGTCGGCAGTCCGCGCCAGACCAGGGTGTTGAGGACGGACAGCGGCAGCTTGACGGTGTGGCGCTCGGGGCGGTCGGTGTTCACGAAGGTGCGGACCGACTGCTGCGGCAGGCGCAGATCGCCGTCGGTGGGCAGCGGCACGATCTCGCGGCGGGCGACGGCGGGCGCGTAGAGCGGGAGCAGCACCTCGTCCCACTGCCAGGGGTGCACCGGCAGGAGCAGGTAGGCGGCGGGGTCCAGGCCCTGCTCGACGAGCGCGGCGTCGAATCGGGTGCGGGTGGCCTCGTCGAGTTCGCGGGTGTAGAGGTCCGGCGGCAGCGCGAGGGCGGGGACACCCCGGTAGGCGGCGAGCCGGGTGCTGACCGCGATCCAGGGCAGGGCGGCGGGGCGCCGGGACTCGGGTGCCCAGCGGGCGGTGTCGGAGGCGGCGAAGCCGATGCGGCCCTTGTTCAGCACGATCCACGGGTGTCCGGTCTGGTGGCCCTCCAGTTCGGCGTAGCCGAGGCCGGCCAGCTCGGCGGCGGTGAGGGCGGTGTGGTCGAGCGCGGTGTCCGCGGTGAGGGTGACGGAGAGCTCGCGGAGCAGATGACCGAGCGTGGCGCCGTCGATGCCGAGGGTCTCCCGGGCCCGGGAGAGAAAGGCGAGCGGGTCGCCGAAGGGCCGCCCGTCCCAGGCGAGGGAGCCGGCCTCGACGCGCCAGCCGCCGTAGGCGCCGCGCCGGGCCCGGAAGGTGAGGCGGCCGGCGGCGCCGAGGTCGAGGACGTACGGGGCGGCCGCGGCCCGGCCGGCGTCGTCCCCCGCGGGACCGGCCGGCTGCGGTGTGAGGATCTCCTCGTACGCGAACTCGCCGATCATCTTGGCCAGCAGGCGGCTCCCGGCCCGGTCCCAGTTCCGCGCGGTCAGGCCGGGCGGGGTGCTGAGCACGGCCGGCGGCGGGGCGCCGGGAAGGGTCGTGGAGTCAGGTCGGGCAGGGGTGTTCGGCACGGGGACTCCTCGGGTGGGTCCGATGCGGGTCGGATGTATGGAACGCGGCGGCTCGGTCACAGCACCCCCCGCAGCGCACGCTCCCGGATCATGAGCGCGGCCCGCTTCCCGGGCAGGGCGAGCTCGGCGGAGAAGCGGAACCCGGCGGTAAGGAACGCGGACACGGAGGGGGTGTTGCGCACATCGGGTTCGGCGACGACCCGGGTGCAGCGCGGCCGGCTGTCCAGGACGAGATCGGCGACGGCCCGCAGCAGCACGGACCCCACTCCGCGGCCGCGGTCCCGGGAGCCGCCGATCAGGACGTGCACGCCGACGTCGTGCGGACGCGCCGGGTAGTGCCGGGCCAGGGGGTCGAGGTCGGCCCGGTAGATCTCGAAGTAGCTCATCGCGGTGGAGCCGAGGACGCCCAGGCACGGTGTGCTGTGGCCGGCGGCGAGCTGTGCGCGCAGGTGCGCCAGGGTGACGGACGCGGGGCCCGCGAGCTCCCAGTAGGCCGCCACGGCCGGGTCGTTCATCCAGCCGGCCAGCAGATCGAGGTCCCGCTCCGGGACGACGGGCACCAGGTGGAGGTCCCCTGCCGGGGTGGGGGCCGGCCCCAGCAGGGCCGGTCCCCACGGCCCGGCCGCTGCGTCCCCGGGAGCGCTGCGGGCGCCGGGCACGGCCCGGCCTGCGGGCGCGGCGGAGGAGCCGTGGGCGACGGGGTCCGGGTGTGCGCCCTGGGCACGGGGAGCGGCGGGGGCGGGTGGGCCGTCCGGCCGGGCATGGTCCCGGGCGACGGCCGCGTCGTCTGCCCCGCGCACTGCGGGTATGGGCACGGGCGGTCTCTCTTCTCGTCGAAGGCGGCGGGCGGGGCGCTCGTCAGCGGGCCCGCGAGGACGGGCCGGCGGCTCAGGAGCGGAGCGGGTTGGCGAGGGTGACGTAGACGGACTGGGTGTCGACGGGGCCGACGAGTTCGTCGAGACCCCGCAGGCGGGTCAGCAGGTTCGCCTTGGACCGGAGCACGTCCGCGTCGAGGAGCTGCGCGGGCAGCGGTGAACCGAGGCCGGTGTGGGCGGCCAGGAAGCGGCGCAGGGCCGCGAGGAGCACCCGCTCGTCCGCGAGGTGCTGGGATCCGAAGGCGCCGATCAGCCCGAGCACGTTGTTGATCCCGAGGTAGTAGGCGAAGCGCTCGTCGGTGACGGCGTCGGCGACGAAGGTGTCGCTCGCGCTGCCGATGCCCGGCAGGCTGCGGTCGAGCGCTTCGCGGTGCGACTCCCGGAAGTAGTAGCCCTGGTTGTCCCGGTAGCGGCCGCCCGTCGGCCAGCCCTCCGGGTCGAGGAGGACGAGCGTGTTCTGCTGATGGGCCTCCAGGGCGACGCCCGCCGTGGCGTCGAGCCAGAGCACCGGCAGGACGACCTTGTCGAGGTAGCGCAGGAACCACTCGGCGGAGACGGCCGTGCGGGGGCGGCCGGTGCGGGCGGCGAGCCGGTCGACGACGTCGGCCAGCCGCGAGTACGTCCCCGTGCGCCCCGGCCAGGGACGGGGCGAGGTGAGGGCGGCGATGCAGACGGCGTCGTCGCCGGGGCCGAAGGGGTTGTGGCGCAGGACGACGTCGAGGCCGGCGACGGGCCCTCTGCCGGGTACGTCCACCCCGAGCCAGGCCGGGTCGCGGACGATGTCGAAGCCGGGGTGGGCGGCGCGCCACCGGTCGCCGAGTCCCGTGCGCAGCAGCCGGTGCACCTCGACGCCCCGGTGCAGTTCCTTGCGGAGGTTCTCCCGGCGGGAGTTGGTGATCCGCACCCCGAGGGAGAGTTTGAGCATCGCGGGCGCGCCGGGCCGGTGCACGGTGCGGACCGAGGAGGTGGGGTGCCAGGCCTCGCCGTGCGCCCCCAGGTCGTGGAGAAGTCCGGCGTCGAGGAGAGCGGCCACGGCCGGGCGGTGCACGAGGTCGCGCGCCTGCCAGGGGTGGAGGGGCAGGAGGGCGCATCCCGCCGGGGCGGCGAGGTGCCCGGCCAGACGGGAGGTCAGCTGCTCGGCTGCGAGCGGGCGGCCCTGTTCGGTCCAGGCGGAGTCGGTGGCGAGGACGGAGCGGTCGACGGCCATCCAGTGCAGGGGGAAGGCGCCGTGCAACTCCGGCGAATAGCGCCGCACCTCGGACTCGGACAGCCCCTCCCGGCTCTTCGGCGCGGGATGCAGGGGGTGGCCGAGGAGCAGCGACTGCTCGGCGGTGAGGAAGAGGTCGGCGTATGCGGGCGGCGCCGGGCGGCGGCGCCGCTCGGCGAGGAACAGCGCGGTGTGCCGTACGGAGTCGGCGACGCGGCCCACGAGGTCGGCGCCCTCGGCCTGCCCGGCCTCCCGGCCGAGCAGGGCGGCGACGGTGACCGCGTCGGCGGTGCCGGACCCGTACGGGCTGCCCTCCAGGACAGGGGGCCCGAAGCGGTGCCAGCCGGCGGCCGACCAGTGGCGGACGGGGACGTGCAGGGCGGTGCCGCTGGCGTCGAGGGGGACGCGCAGGGTGTCGCCCTCGGGGGCGGGGAGGCCGTTCTCCCGTACCCAGCAGCGCAGCAGGTTCTCGCAGGCCGCGCCGTCCGCCGCGCGGTAGGGGTCGGGGTCGTCGAGGTGGTCGGGGGCGCCCGCGTCGGGGCCCGTGCGCAGGGCGTCGTCGAGGCCGCCGCCCAGCTGGCGGGGCACCGTCGCCGTCTCGCACGCGAGCGGGCCGCCCGTCGTGCCGCGCTCGTGGGGCGCGGCGGCGGGGCGGCCGTGGGCCTCGGGCACTTCGGGTCCGGCACCGCCGACGCGGTCACCGTCGCCGCCC
>NZ_RDBP01000012.1:3048058-3071115 GCF_008042045.1 Streptomyces sp. T39 | reverse complement strand
CCGCGCCGCGAGCCTCGGCGCCCGCATGCTCGCGAGCCTCCAGGGACTGGCCGCCGCGCACTCCTGCATCGGCGACGTCCGCGGCCGGGGCCTGATGATCGGCGTCGAACTCGTCGACCCCGCCTCCCGGACGCCCGACCAGCCGGTGCCTCCGCCGGCCCCGGCGGTGCGTTCCGCGGCGGCCAGGGCGTCGGCGAAGCGGTCGAGGACGGCGGTGGCCTGCTCGTCGGTGAGGGTCAGCGGGGGCAGCAGGCGCACCACGGAGGACTCCCTGCCGCCCAGTTCGACGATCAGCCCGCGCTCCAGGCAGGCGCGCCGGATGGCGACGGCGAGGCGGGGGGCCGGCGGAGGCACCGGCTGGTCGGGCGTCCGGGAGGCGGGGTCGACGAGTTCGACGCCGATCATCAGGCCCCGGCCGCGGACGTCGCCGATGCAGGAGTGCGCGGCGGCCAGTCCCTGGAGGCTCGCGAGCATGCGGGCGCCGAGGCTCGCGGCGCGGTCGGCGAGGCGGTTCTCCCGGACGAACGCCAATGTGGCGGCGCCCGCCGCCATGGCGAGCTGGTTGCCGCGGAAAGTGCCGGCGTGGGCGCCGGGCTGCCAGGCGTCGAGGCCGGAGCGGTAGACGATCACGGCGAGGGGCAGTGACCCGCCGATCGCCTTGGACATGACCATGACGTCGGGCACCACCCCGCTGTGCTCGACGGCCCAGAACCTGCCGGTGCGCCCCACCCCGGTCTGCACCTCGTCGGCGATCAGCGGGATGGAGCGGTCCGCGGTGAGGGCCCGCATCCGCCGCAGCCACTCGTCGGGGGCCGGGATCACCCCGCCTTCGCCCTGCACCGGTTCCAGGATCATGCCTGCCGGGGAGGGGACACCGCCCCGGGGGTCGTCGAGGAGGTGCTCGGTCCACCGGGCCGCGAGCTCGGCACCGCGCCCGCCGCCGGCCCCGAAGGGGCAGCGGTAGTCGTACGGGTAGGGCAGCCGGGTCACCCGGACGTCCGTGGCGCCGCCGGAGACGTCGAGGGCCCCGGCGGTCATGCCGTGATACGCGCCGGTGAAGGCGAGCATGCCCTGCCGTCCGGTCGCGGTGCGCACCAGTTTGAGGGCCGCCTCGACGGCGTCGGTGCCCGCCGGGCCGCAGAACTGGATCCGGGCGTCGTCGGCGAAGCGCGGGGGCAGCGTGGCGAACAGCTCGGTGGTGAAGGCGTCCTTGACCGGGGTGGCCAGATCGAGGACGTGCAGCGGCGCCCCCGACGCGAGGACCTTCTTGATGGCCTCCAGGACGACCGGATGGTTGTGCCCGAGGGCCAGAGTGCCCGCGCCGGACAGGCAGTCGAGGTACCGGCGGCCGTCCGCGCCCTCGATCGTGAGGCCCCGGGCGCGCACGGGCACGATCGGCAGCGAGCGCGCGTAGGTGCGGGCCGCGGACTCCCGGAGCGACTGCCGGTGCAGGATGCCCTCGTGCGCGGTCGTCGGCGCCGTCGGGGCTGGTTCGGTCACGGCCAAGGCTTCGGTCCTCCCGCTGTTCGCCTGCTCGTCTCCCCCGGGTCCCGGCCCGTCGAGCCAACCGCTGGGCGCCCGGCTGCCGTTGTCCCCCTGGTACCAACGACGGTGGGCGCGGCGGATCACGGGGTGCGCAGAAGATCCTTGCCGGGGCGGAACCGCGGACCTGCCGCACGCCGTCCCCATCGGCACCGGCATAGTGGGGGCCGCACCCGGGCGCCGGGTGCCGCCGGCGACGGCAGCGCGCCACCGACATGTACGACACGCTGCGACGGTTCAGACGTACAGCAGCACCGAAGTCCCAGGGGGATCACCAGATGCGACCCATCCGCCCGACGCTGGCAGCGGCATCCCTCGCCGCCGTCCTCGCGCTCACCGCCACCGCGTGCGGTCCGGCCGAGGACAACGCAGGCGACAAGCCGAGCGCCCCGGCCAGCCAGTCCGCGGACGGCGCGTTCACCATTCCGGACGATCTGAAGGACCGGCTCAAGGAGCACGGGATCGACCTGGACAAGTGGCGCGACGGCGAGTGGAAGAACTGGGACCGGGACAAGTGGCTCCGTGAGGCCCAGGACTTCGTGAACCCGATCATCGAGGACCTGTGGGACCCGGACCGGATGCGGGACGCCGAGAAGCCTCCCGCCGAGCCGGTCGCCCCGGACATCTCCGGCGACGAGGGCGTCACCGACCCGACGCCCGCACCCGTGGACGCGGTCGCGGTGAAGGCGCCGTACCACTCCAGCGCGGCGGAGGCCGGCAAGGTCTTCTTCGACGGGCCGCAGGGCTCGATGGTGTGTTCCGCGACCGTGGTGAAGGACCCGGCCAACCCGGGCAAGTCCAACATGGTGTGGACGGCCGGACACTGCGTCCACGCGGGCAAGAGCGGCGGCTGGTACCGCAACATCGCCTTCGTCCCCTCGTACAACGACGGCGCCAGGCCGACCTCCGAGCTGGAGAAGGCTCCCAAGGAGGAGATCGCTCCCTACGGCGTGTGGTGGGGCGACTGGGCGCAGACCTCCGAGCAGTGGATCTCCGAGGGTGCCGCCACCGGCGGTCAGGGCGCTCCGCACGACTACGCGGTCATCCACGTCACGCCCGAGAAGGGCGGCACGGGCAAGTCGCTGGAGGAGACGGTCGGCGCCGCGCTGCCGGTCGATTTCAACGCCCCCGCGGTGCCCGAGATCGCGGGCATGACGGCGACGGGTTACCCGGCGGCCCCGCCCTACGACGGGCAGAAGCTCTTCCAGTGCGCCGACCGGCCCGGCCGTCTCTCGCTCAAGGCCGAGCAGCCGACCATGTACCGGATCGGCTGCACCATGACCGGCGGTTCGTCCGGCGGCGGCTGGGTGGCGGAGGGGGCGGACGGCAAGCCCGCGCTGGTGTCCAACACCTCCATCGGCCCGGTGACGGCGGGCTGGCTCGCGGGCCCGCGGCTCGGCAAGGACGCCAAGGGCATCTACGAGGCGGTCAGCAAGAAGTTCGCCGGCCGCTGAGCCGGTGACGCGCCCGCCGCGTCCCGAACGGGAGGGCGTCCGGCTGTGCCGGACGCCCTCCGGCACGTGAAGACCCGGTGCAAGGAAGGCGGCCCCGCCCCGGCGCGGCCGCTCCGCATGACACGATCATGGCAAGCTGCCCCCGGGCACGCATCCGTCGCCCCGGTGTGCCGCCGTCCCGTCGGGGACCGCGGCCCGGGCAGCCTTCGCAGCAGCAGCATTCCAGGGGGAACATGTCCATGCGATCCATACGTCCACTGCTCGCCGCCGCCGGCCTGGCGTCGGCCCTCGCCCTGACGGCGACCGCCTGCGGCCCCGGTGACGACGGCGCCGGCGGCGAACCGAGCGCCTCCGCCTCCGCCTCCGCCGCACAGGACGGCGCCGGCACCGGCGCCCTCCCCGCCGACCTGGCCGACCGCCTCGAGGAGCGCGGCATCGACCTGGACAAGTGGCGGGACGGCGAGTGGAAGAACTGGGACCGGGACACCTGGCTCCGTGAGGCCAAGGACTTCGTCAACCCCGTCATCGAGGGGCTGTGGAAGCCCGAGCGGATGACGACGGCCTCGGCGCCGACCCGGACACTCGCCGCCGGGGACATCACCGGGGACCAGGACGTCACCGACCCCGAGCCGCGCCCGGTCCGGGCGGTGCCGGAGAAGAAGCCGTACCACCGCAACGCCGCTCCGGTCGGCAAGGTGTTCTTCGACTCGCCCAAGGGCTCCATGGTCTGTTCGGCGACCGTGGTGAAGGACCCGGCCAACCCGGGCAGATCCAACATGGTGTGGACGGCCGGACACTGCGTCCACGCCGGCAGGGACGGCGGCTGGTACCGCAACATCGCCTTCGTCCCCGCGTACAACGACACGGGCAAGTCCCCCGCCGCGCTCGAAACGGCGCAGCCGCACGAGGTCGCGCCCTACGGCGTCTACTGGGCGGACTGGGTCGCGACGTCGAACGGGTGGATCGACCAGGGCGGCCCGACCGGCGGCACCGGCGCCGCGTACGACTACGCGGTGATGCACGTGAAGCCCGAGCGCGGGACCAAGTCGCTGGAGGAGACGGTGGGCGCCGCGCTCGACGTCGACTTCGCGGCGCCCGATGCGCAGAGCATCGGCACGATCGGCGCCTGGGGTTACCCGGCGGCACCGCCGTACGACGGCGCGATCATGCACAAGTGCCTCGACCGGGCGGGCCGGCTGTCCGTCGCGCCGGGTACACCGACCATGTGGCGCATCGGCTGCACGATGACCGGCGGGTCCTCCGGCGGCGGCTGGTTCGTGCAGCAGCCGGGCGGCAGGACCGTGCTGGTGTCCAACACGTCCATCGGGCCGGTCACGTCGGGCTGGCTCGCGGGTCCCCGGCTGGACAGCGGGGCCGAGCAGGTGTTCACGATGATGAGCGAGAAGTTCGCCGGACGCTGACGCAGCGCCCACGGACGACGGCCCGCCCCCTTCGCGGGGGCGGGCCGTCGTGCGTGCGGGTGGGACGGGCGTGCCGTCAGTGCGCCGCGGGGGTGCAGGACGCCAGCGCGGAGGCCAGCTCCTCGTGCACCAGCGCCCTGAGCAGGGTGCCCTCCGTGGTGTGCTCCTCGGAGATCACCTCGCCCTCCGCGTGGACACGCGAGACGAGGCCGCCCTGGGTGTACGGGACGAGTGCCTCGATCTCCACCTCCGGCCGCGGCAGCTCGGTGTCGATCAGCTCCAGGAGCCGGCCGATGCCCGAGCCGGTGCGGGCCGAGACGGCGATCGCACGGCGCTCGATCCGCAGCAGACGCTGGAGCACCAGCGGGTCGGCCGCGTCCGCCTTGTTGATCACCACGATCTCGGGCACGTCGAGCGCGCCCACGTCGCGGATGACCTCGCGCACGGCCGCCAGCTGCTCCTCCGGCGCCGGGTGCGAGCCGTCGACCACGTGCAGGATCAGATCGGCGTCGCCGACCTCCTCCATCGTGGAACGGAACGCCTCGACCAGGTGGTGGGGCAGGTGCCGGACGAAGCCGACGGTGTCGGCCAGCGTGTAGAGGCGGCCGCCCGGTGTCTCGGCCCGCCGCACGGTCGGGTCCAGGGTGGCGAACAGGGCGTTCTCCACCAGGACACCGGCACCGGTGAGGCGGTTGAGCAGGGACGACTTGCCCGCGTTGGTGTATCCGGCGATGGCGACCGAGGGGACCTTGTTGCGCCGGCGCTCCTGGCGCTTGATCTCGCGGCCCGTCTTCATCTCCGCGATCTCCCGGCGCATCTTCGCCATCTTCTCGCGGATCCGCCGCCGGTCCGTCTCGATCTTGGTCTCACCGGGACCACGGGTGGCCATGCCGCCACCGCCGCCGCCGCCCATCTGACGGGACAGCGACTGACCCCAGCCCCGCAGCCGCGGCAGCATGTACTGCATCTGCGCGAGCGCGACCTGCGCCTTGCCCTCCCGGGACTTGGCGTGCTGGGCGAAGATGTCGAGGATCAGGGCGGTCCGGTCGACCACCTTGACCTTGACGACGTCCTCGAGGTGGATGAGCTGGCCGGGGCTGAGCTCACCGTCGCAGACGACGGTGTCGGCACCGGACTCGAGCACGATGTCGCGCAGCTCCTGGGCCTTGCCGGAACCGATGTAGGTGGCCGGGTCCGGCTTGTCGCGCCGCTGGATCACGCCGTCGAGCACCAGCGCTCCGGCGGTCTCGGCGAGCGCGGCGAGTTCCGCGAGGCTGTTCTCCGCGTCCTGCACGGTCCCCGAGGTCCAGACGCCGACGAGCACCACGCGCTCGAGGCGCAGCTGCCGGTACTCGACCTCGGTGACGTCCTCGAGCTCGGTGGAGAGCCCTGCCACACGTCGCAGCGCCGCACGCTCGGAACGGTCGAGCTGCTCGCCGTCCCGCTCCGTGTCGATCTCGTGGCTCCAGGCGACGTCCTCTTCCATCAGGGCATCGGCCCGAAGGCTCTCGGTGCGCGTGTCCGCGAAGCTCTGCTCGTCCTGGGAAGGGGATGAAGAGGAGGTCATTGGATCCTTGTCGTCGATGTCGATGGGTGAAGCCGCGGGGGCACGGCCCACTAGGGAGTGTGCCCCTCGTCTCACGTGTCACAACGTGCGGCGGGCCGGGAAGATTCCCCCGGACCGCCGTGGCGGCCCCGGGGGCGCCGCCGACCGGACGATGGTCGCATGCGCCCGGCGGGGCCGTCACGCGGGTTTTCACCCCGCCGTGCGGGCCCGGGGCGTCTCGCTCCGCCAGTCCGGGTGGCCCGGCATCGGCGGGGTCCTCGTGCCGTGCAGCCAGCCGTCGAAGAAGGCGCCGAGGTCGCGCCCGGCGACAGCGGAGGCGAGCCGGACGAAGTCCTCCGTGCTCGCGGTCGCGTCCTTGTGGTCGGCCACCCACTCGCGCTCCAGGCGCTCGAAGGCGCTCTTGCCGATGGTCTGCCGCAGCGCGTACAGCACCAGGGCGCTGCCGTCGTAGACCACGGGCCGGAAGAGGCTCAGCTTCCGGCCGGGCGCGGGCGGCGCCGGCGCGGCGGGCGGCCCGCCCGCCGCGCGCCAGCCGTCGGAGAGGCGGTACGCCTGGCGCATCCGGTCCACGAGGAGCTGCCCGGCCCGCTCCTCGGCGTACAGCGCCTCGTACCAGGTGGCGTGGCCCTCGTTCAGCCACAGGTCGGACCAGGTGCGGGGCGAGACGCTGTTGCCGAACCACTGGTGGGCCAGCTCGTGCACCATGACCGAGTCCACGTACCAGGCGGGGTGTGCGGAGCCGGTGAACAGCGAGCGCTCGAAGAGCGACAGGGTCTGGGTCTCCAGCTCGAAACCGGTCTCGGCGTCGGCGACGAGCACGCCGTAGGTCTCGAAGGGGTACCGGCCGACCTTGCTCTCCATCCACTCCAGCTGGCCCGGCGTCTTCGCCAGCCAGGGCTCCAGGGCGGCGCGGTCCGCCGTCGGCACCACGTCGCGGACCGGCAGGCCGTGCGGGCCCCGGCGCTCGACGACGGTGGACCGCCCGATGGCGACCTGGGCGAGCTCGGTGGCCATGGGCTGTCCCGTGCGGTAGACCCATGAGGTGTCCGTGCCGCGGGCCGTGCGGGACACGCGGGTGCCGTTGGCGACGACGGTGGTGTCCTTCGGCGCGGTCACCCGGAAGGTGAAGTACGCCTTGTCCGCGGGATGGTCGTTGCACGGGAAGACGCGGTGCGCCGCGTCCGCCTGGTTGGCCATCACGAGACCGTCGCCGGTGCGCACCCAGCCGCCGGCGGCCGCGGGGCCGCGCGGGTCACTGGTGTGGTGGACCGTGATCTCCATCCGGGAGCCGGCCGCCAGGGGCTCGGCGGGCCGCACGACGAGGTCCTCGCCCGCGCCCGCGAACTCGGCGGGGCTGCCGTTCACACGGACGGAGCGGACCGTGCCGTGGGTGAAGTCGAGATTGACGCGCTCCAGCAGCTCGCTGGTCGTGGCGTCGATGGTGGTGACGGCGTCGAGCGGCTCGTCGTTGGCGCCCCGGTAGGCGAGGGCGATGTCGTACGCGATGACGTCGTAGCCGGGGTTGCCCAGCTGGGGGAAGAGACGGTCGCCGATCCCGAGGGCCGTCGGCTCGGGCAGCGTCGCGGCCACGAGGGTGGCCGACGCGGCGGCGAGCAGGACGGCACGCAGTCGGCGCCGGGGAGTGAGCAGCATGCGCTACCGCTACCAGCGCGCCCGGTCACGGCCGCCCGGCACGCGCCGAGGGCCGCGCACCCCACCCGAAAGAGGTCAGTTGCTCCCCGCCGGATGCTGGGTCCGGCTGACGTCGTACACCCCGGGGACGTCGCGCATGGCGCGCATCAGGGCGGGAAGTCCGGCGGCGTCCGGGAGTTGGAGCGTGTAGGTGTGCCGTACGCGCTGCTGGGTGGGCGGTTCGACGGTCGCCGAGACCACGGCCGCGCCCTCGGCGGCGATCGCCTCAGTGAGGTCGGCGAGCAGCCGCGGGCGGCCGAACGACTCCGCGACGAGGGTGACCCGGCACTCGGGGGCGTCGCCCCAGCGCACCTCGACCGGCACCCGGCCGGCGCTCTCCATGCGGGCGACGGCCGGGCACTCGCGCCGGTGGACGGTGACCGCGCCGCCGCGGACCGGGATGCCGGTCACGGTGTCGGGCGGCACCGGTGTGCAGCAGCCGGCGAGCCGCACGGTCGCACCGGGGCGGTCCACGACCGCGTTGGCGGAGGCCGGCCGGTCGGCTGTGCGCTGCGTCGGGCGGCGGGGGGCGGCGTCCTGGGCGCCGGCGCCCTCGGGGTGGGCGTCGAGCCAGCCGGTGATCGCGATGCGCGCCGCAGGTGTGCGGACATGGTCCAGCCAGTCGCGCGACGGGCCGGACGAGGCGTCCTGTGCGAGCAGCACATGCACCGTGTCGCCGTCCTTGAGCTGGGTGCTCAGCGTGGCGAGCCGCCCGTTGACCCGGGCGCCGATACAGGTGTGCGCCCGCTCGCCGTACTGGGCGTAGGCCGCGTCCACGCAGCTGGCGCCGGCCGGCAGGCCGAGCGCGCGGCCGTCGGCGCGGAAGACGGTGATCTCCTTGTCCTGCGCGAGGTCGGCCCGCAGCGAGGTCCAGAAGGTGTCCGGGTCCGGGGTGGACTGCTGCCATTCCAGCAGGCGCGACAGCCAGCCGGGACGCGTCGGGTCGGCGCGCTCGCCGTCCTCCGGCGGCTCGGCGCCCTCGGTCGCGAGGTACGGGTTGCCGAGGGCGACCACGCCCGCCTCGGCCACCTTGTGCATCTGGTGGGTGCGGATGAGGACTTCGGCCACCGCCCCGTCGGGGCCCGCCACGGCGGTGTGCAGCGACTGGTACAGGTTGAACTTGGGGGCGGCGATGAAGTCCTTGAACTCGGAGATGACCGGGGTGAAGCAGGTGTGCAGCTCGCCGAGGACGGCGTAGCAGTCCGCGTCCTCGCCGACGAGGACGAGCAGCCGCCCGAAGTCGGTGCTGCGCGGTTCGGCACGTTTGAGGCAGACCCGGTGGACGGAGACGAAGTGCCGCGGTCTGATGAGGACTTCGGCGCTGATGCCGGCCTCCCGCAGGACCTTGCGGAACTCGTCGGCGATGGCCTCCAGCGCGGTGCAGGCGGTGGCGTTCTCGGCGATCAGGGCGCGGGTGCGCTCGTACTCTCCGGGGTGGAGGATGGCGAAGACCAGGTCCTCCAGCTCGGTCTTGAGCGCCTGTACGCCCAGCCGCTCGGCGAGCGGGATGAGGACGTCGCGCGTGACCTTGGCGATGCGGGCCTGTTTCTCGGGGCGCATCACCCCGAGCGTGCGCATGTTGTGCAGCCGGTCGGCCAGTTTGATCGACATGACGCGGACGTCGTTGCCGGTGGCGACGAGCATCTTGCGGAACGTCTCCGGCTCGGCCGCGGCCCCGTAGTCGACCTTCTCCAGCTTGGTGACGCCGTCGACGATGTAGGCGACCTCGGCGCCGAACTCCGCCTTGACCTGGTCGAGCGTCACCTCGGTGTCCTCGACGGTGTCGTGGAGCAGCGAGGCGATCAACGTGGTGGTCTCGGCGCCCAGTTCGGCGAGGATCAGGGTCACCGCGAGCGGGTGGGTGATGTACGGCTCGCCGCTCTTGCGGAACTGGCCGCGGTGGGAGGACTCCGCCAGCACGTACGCCTTGTGCAGCTGCGCGAGCCGGGCTTCCGGATGGTGGGCCCGGTGGGCGTCGACGACATGGCCGATCGCGTCGGGCAGCCGGTCGCGTCCGGCCGGGCCCATCAGCGCGGCGCGGCCCAGCCTGCGGAGGTCGATCCTCGGGCGGCCGCGCCGGCGGCTGTGGGCACCTGGATTGGCGGCCTCTGCACTCATGGGGCACCTCCGGCGGCTTCGACCGGCGGTGGGGAAGGATCGGGTCACGCCTCCCGGGCCGGTGCTTGATGCTACCGACCCCACCACGCGGTGAAGTCCCGCTCTCGCCCAGCGTGAAACGGATCACCCATTCGAGCGAAGCCCGGCGCGCCTCCGTTCGGGCCGGCGCCGGGCCGGGCCCGAACGGACGCCGCTACGGCCGGGGTTCGAGGAGGCCGGGCTCGATGTGCCCCTCGGCGACGATGACGGCGGGGCCGGCCATCTCGACGACCCCGTCCGGCCGCTCGGTGATGATCAGCGTGCCGCCCGGCAGGTCCACGGTGTACGTGACCGGGGCGCCCGTGACGGCGGGGTCGGCGCCGTCCCTGCGGGCCGCCGCCACGGCCACCGCGCAGGCGCCCGTCCCGCAGGACCGGGTCTCGCCGGATCCGCGCTCGTGGACCCGCATGGCGACGTGCCGCTCGCCGCGGTCGGCGACGAACTCCACGTTCACCCCGTGCGGGTAGACCGACGCCGGAGTGCAGGCGGGCTCCTCGTACAGCGTGCCCGCGTGGTCGAGATCCTCGACGAAGGCGACGGCGTGGGGGTTGCCCATGTCGACGTGGGTCGCGGGCCAGCTGCGGCCGCCGACGGTGACGTCCACGCCGTCCCCGGGCAGCACCGCGCGCCCCATGACGACCGTGATGTCGCCCTCGTCGGACCCCTGGCCGGGCTTGGCGATGTGGACGTTCTTGACGCCCCCGCGGGTGGCGACGGCGATCTCGCCGGCCTCGGCGTGGCCGGCGCGCTGGAGGTACCGGGCGAAGACCCGGACGCCGTTGCCGCACATCTCGGCGACGGAGCCGTCGGAGTTGCGGTAGTCCATGAACCACTCGGCCGCATCCGCCATGTGCCGGGCATCCGGGTGGGCCGCGGAGCGCACGACGTGCAGCACCCCGTCGCCGCCGATGCCTGCCCGGCGGTCGCACAGCCGGGCGACGGCCGCCGCGGACAGCTCGACGGCGTTGTCCGGGTCGGGGACGATCACGAAGTCGTTCTCGGTGCCGTGGCCCTTGAGGAAGGCGACGCCCGAGGTCTGCGCAGTGCTCACGTGCCCCATCGTACGAGGTCGTCCCGTACGGCGGACGGCGCCTTGGTGCGGCCCGGTCAGCGCAGCCGGGCGACGCGCCAGACCGCGAGTGCGACGATCAGGGCGGCCACGCCCACGTAGAGGACGACGACCCTCCAGTCGGGGCGCTCGCCCGAGCCGCGGCCGGGCAGTCCGGGCCAGGTGTGCCCGACGCGGCTGGCCGCCATGACGCCCCAGCCCGCGGCGCAGCAGCTGATCAGCAGGCCGAGCATGGCGACGACGGCGCCGCCGTCGCCGGTGCCGAAGGCGAGCGGGAAGGCGAACATGAGCGAGCCGAGTGCGGCGAGTCCCACGATGGGGGCGAGCTGCCAGATCCGCAGACGCCGCTGCGGTCGCAGCTCGACCTCGACCTCGTCGACGAGCATGCTCTGCTCGTCGGGGCCGTCGGGGCTCAGCACGGGCGCGTCCGCGTCCACGAGCATGCGCTGTCCGTCGGGGCCGTCCGGGCCCGCGACGGGTGCGTCCTCGTCCGCGTCCCGGTGGTCCCGTTCGGTGTCTCGAGGGCCGGCCTCCATCGCCACGTGCCCTCCCCACTCGGACTCAACAGTCGATCGATGCTCGATGATGGCACGCTCCCGAGGTCGAAATGACGGCCGGAGCATCCCGATGCCATCACGTGATCAGGCTGTGACCGCTCGTTCGATCAACGACAGCGCCCGGTGCGGAAGTTCCGCCCGGTCCTCGGCCGCGCCGCTCAGCCACCGCACCCGCGGGTCGCGCCGGAACCAGGAGTCCTGGCGGCGCGCGAAGCGCTTCGTGGTGCGCACGGTGTCCTCGCGCGCCTGCTGGTCGGTGCACTCCCCCGCGAGCGCGGCGAGCACCTGCTGGTAGCCGAGGGCCCGGGAGGCGGTGCGCCCTTCCCGCAGCCCCACGGCCTCCAGCGCGCGGACCTCCTCGACGAGTCCGGCGTCCCACATCCGGTCCACCCGTTCGGCGATGCGCGTGTCCAGTTCCGGGCGTCCGACGTCCACGCCGATCTGCACGGTGTCGTAGACGGAGTCGTGGCCCGGGAGGTTGGCGGTGAAGGGCCGGCCGGTGATCTCGATGACCTCCAGGGCGCGGACGATGCGGCGCCCGTTGCCGGGGAGGATCGCGCGGGCGGCCTCGGGGTCGGCCGCGGCGAGTCGGGCGTGCAGGGCGCCGGGCCCGTCGGCCTCCAGCTCCTCCTCCAGCCGCGCGCGCACCGCGGGGTCGGTGCCGGGGAAGTCGAGGGCGTCGATCGCCCCGCGCACGTAGAGCCCGGATCCGCCGACCAGGACGGGGGTGCGGCCCTCGGCCAGCAGACGGTCGATCTCGGCCCGGGCGAGACGCTGGTACTCGGCGACGCTCGCCGCTTCGGTGACGTCCCAGATGTCCAGCAGCCGGTGGGGGACGCCGTCGCGCTCCTCGAGCGTCAGTTTGGCGGTGCCGATGTCCATCCCACGGTAGAGCTGCATGGAGTCGGCGTTGACGACTTCGCCGTCGAGCCGCTGGGCGAGGAAAACACCCAGATCGGACTTTCCGGCCGCGGTGGGACCGACGACGGCGATGACCCGCGGTGCGGGAGCTGCACTTCTCACCGCCCCAGTCTCGCAAACCCCCGGGCGCGAACCCGAACGAGCGAGGTGACGGGTCGCGTCCGGCTTCGTTGCCTGTGGCGAGGCCGTGCGCGCCCGGCCGCCGACGGCGGTCGCGGGACCGCGAGATGCCGCATCCGGGCGGCACCCACCGGCACCCCACCGAGTACCCCATGGAGCAGAAATGGGCGTTTTTTCATGGTTCCGCAGCAAGTCCGCGGCACCCGTCGAGGCGCCGGACCAGGAAGGATCCGCCGCCGAGGCGGCCACTCCCCCGTCCGGCGCCGCACCCGGCTCCGAGTCCGAGGAACCGGGCACGACGGCCGGCGACACCGTCCCGACGGCGCCGGCCGAGGGCGGTGAAACGGACGGAGCGGCCTCACAGGCGCCCGCCGGTGGCACGGCGGCCGGCACGGAGATCCCGCGGCAGCAGGCGCCGTCCGAGGCGGCGGAGAGCGGGACCGGCGACGGTGTCCGCGCGTAGGGAACCGCTGCCCACCCCCGCTGAGCTCGACAACGGTGCGTCATGGGCACCCCGGACACCGTGAAGGCCGAGCTCGCGCCGGCCGGGGAGAAGGTCGCCTGCCTCTCCCGGCAGCGCGTGGACGGGACCGGCCACGGTCCGGACACGGCCGCGAGGTCGGTCGGCCACCGGACCGGGGGCAGGTACCGCAGCCGGATCGACACGGGCACGGGCGGGGCCGACGCTCCCGGCCGCATCACGCACCGCGAGGACGACGGCACACCCCGCCCGCCCGCCACCTGAGCACCGGCCCCGTGCGCGCGACGGCCGCGGAGCGCGGTGCTCCGCGGCCGTCGCGCGCACGGGCGGGCGGCAGATGCGGCAGGAGCCCGGACGGTCAGGACCAGGCGGCGACCATGTAACCGACGCCGTACGGGGCGTCCTCGAACAGCAGGCGCCCCGCGAGGCCGCGGCCCTCCGCCGCGCCGGCGAGCACCTGCCAGGGAGCGCGCCCGGCCGCCTTCAGTTCCCGTGCCAGTCCTTCGTCCAGGGCGGCCAGCGCCCCGGTGTCGGCGGCGCCGAGAGCCCGGGCCGCCTCCCGGTCGAAGCCGGCCGCGCGCTCGTCGAGGTAGCCGGGGGCCTTGAGGGTCCGGCACGCGCTTCCGTCGCCCATCACCAGCAGCGCGACCCGCTCGGCCCGCCCGGCCACGGTGCGGCCCGCGCCGGCGCAGTCGTCGGCGGTGTGCGCGTCCGTCACCGCCAGCCCCTCGACCGGGCAGGCGGCCCAATGCGCGTGCTCCAGCAGCCAGGCGGCGACGGCGAGCGGGGGCGGCAGGCCGCGGTCCCCGCCCCGGCCGTGACCGAGCCGCACCGCGGTGTCGACGCCGAAGCCCCGGAAGGTTCCGGCGCTGCCCGGCGGATACGCGCCGCCGCCGTCGCCGTCCGACGGTCCGACCACCACGAGGAGGTCGGGCCGGGCCGCGGCGAGCAGGCCCACGGCGTCGGCGCACGCCGCGCGGGCGGCGTCCAGCTCGGGTGCGGCACCGGCCGCGACCTCGGGGACGAGCAGGGGCGGGCAGGGGCACACGGCTGCGGCGACAAGCATGATCGGCAGCCTAAGGGATGTCCCGTGGTCCCCGGCGGGCGCGCGACGACGGCCACGACACCCCGCCGCGCTGCCGGACCGCCCGCTTGCGTCCGGCATGAGGACGCCCCTCCGCCCGGCGATGCACCGCATCCGACGACGCACGCCGATCCACCGGGGACGGCGCGACAGCCCTCAGGGCGACACGGGACGACGGTCCGCGGCGCCTCGCCCGGGACGTCAGTCGCAGCCGCAGCCAGGGGCGGCGGCCGCGGGCAGCGGGGCGGGAGCGCCGATGCCGGGCAGCCCCAGCATCACCCCGGCGGGCCTGGCGGCCTCCGCGGCGTTGCGCTTCTCCCACGCGTCGCCGGCCCGGGTGCGCCGGACGGACTGCACCGCGCCCTCGGCCAGCAGGTGGTGCGGGGCGGCGTAGGTGATCCCGACTGTGACCACGTCACCGGGGCGGACCTCGGTGCCGGGCTTGGTGAAGTGCACCAGACGGTTGTCGGGGGCGCGGCCGGAGAGGCGGTGGGTGGCGCCGTCCTTGCGGCCTTCGCCCTCGGCGACCATGACCTCCAGGGTGCGGCCGACCTGCTTCTTGTTCTCCTCCCAGGAGATCTCCTCCTGGAGCGCGACCAGGCGCAGGTAGCGGTCCTGGACGACCTCCTTGGGGATCTGGCCGTCCATGGTCGCCGCGGGCGTGCCGGGGCGCTTGGAGTACTGGAAGGTGAAGGCGTTCGCGAAGCGGGCCTCGCGGACGGTGTGCATGGTCTGCTCGAAGTCCTCCTCGGTCTCGCCGGGGAAGCCCACGATGATGTCCGTCGAGATGGCGGCGTGCGGGATCGCGGCGCGCACCTTCTCGATGATCCCGAGGAAACGCTCCTGCCGGTAGGAGCGGCGCATCGCCTTCAGCACCGTGTCGGAGCCGGACTGGAGCGGCATGTGGAGCTGGGGCATCACGTTCGGCGTCTCGGCCATGGCCGCGATCACGTCGTCGGTGAAGTCCCGCGGGTGCGGAGAGGTGAAGCGGACCCGCTCCAGGCCCTCGATGCCGCCGCAGGCGCGCAGGAGCTTGCTGAACGCCTCCCGGTCGCCGATGTCCGAGCCGTAGGCGTTGACGTTCTGGCCGAGGAGGGTGATCTCGGAGACACCTTCGGCGACCAGCGCCTCGATCTCGGCGAGGATGTCGCCGGGCCTGCGGTCCTTCTCCTTGCCGCGCAGCGCGGGGACGATGCAGAAGGTGCAGGTGTTGTTGCAGCCGACCGAGATCGACACCCAGGCCGCGTACGCCGACTCGCGGCGGGTCGGCAGCGTGGAGGGGAACGCCTCCAGCGACTCGGCGATCTCGACCTGCGCCTCCTCCTGGACGCGGGCGCGCTCCAGGAGCACGGGAAGCTTGCCGATGTTGTGCGTGCCGAAGACGACGTCCACCCAGGGCGCCCTGGTGACGATCGTGTCGCGGTCCTTCTGCGCGAGGCAGCCGCCGACGGCGATCTGCATCCCGGGACGCCGCGTCTTCATGGGCGCGAGACGGCCGAGATTGCCGTACAGCTTGTTGTCGGCGTTCTCCCGCACCGCGCAGGTGTTGAAGACGACGACATCCGCGTCACCGTCGGCACCCTCGGGCGCGCGCACGTAACCGGCGTCCTCCAGCAGGCCGGAGAGGCGCTCGGAGTCGTGGACGTTCATCTGGCACCCGTAGGTGCGCACCTCGTAAGTTTTGGCACTCATCGCGCCCACCAGGGTACGGGGTCGCCGTGCCGTCCCGCGCCGGGCCGGACACCTCCTGCGGGGCCCCGCGGGAGGCCGGGGAGCGCGCGCCCCGGAGGGGCCTGGCCAGCACGGCGGGTGACCTGGCAGGATCGCGCCATGTTCCCGGGCACCCTGACCACCAGCCGACGCCGGGCCCTCGGGGCCTCGGCGGCCGCCCTGGTCGTCCTGGGGCTGCTGGCGTGGTGGCTGGTTCCGTTCGGCCGCACCTCGCCGAGCGGGGAGCTGACCTTCAGCACCGGATCGCGCAGCGGCGTCTACCAGCGGTACGGGGTGCTGCTGGAGCAGGCTCTCGCCGAGAGCATGCCCGACGTCGCCATAGAGCTGCGGACCAGTGAGGGATCGCAGCAGAACCTGGCGCGCCTGGCCGCCGGGGAGGCGGACTTCACCATCGCCACCGCGGACGCCGTGGCCACCTACAAGCGGGACGGCCTGCCGGGCGCGGAGCGGCTGCGCGGCTGTGCCCGGCTCTACGACGACTACGTCCACCTCATCGTGCCGCGCAGCTCGCCGGTGCGGTCGGTGGCCGGCCTGCGCGGCAAGGTGGTGGGCGTCGGTCAGCCCGGCTCGGGTGTCAGGCTCGTCGCCGACCGGCTGATGACCGCCGCGGGACTGGACCCGAGGAACGACATCACTCCTGTCCCCGCGGGCATCGACTCGATGCCGGGGCGCCTGGAGAGCGGCGGTCTCGACGCGTTCTTCTGGTCCGGCGGTCTGCCCACGAACACGGTGCGCGAGCTGTCGGAGCGGTTCGAGATCCGGCTGGTCCCGCTGGAGCCCGAGCTGGTGGGCAAGCTGCACGCCACCGGCGGCTCCACCAGCTACTACCGCTCCGCGGTGATGCCGGCCGACGCCTACCTCGCGGCGCAGGGCGGCGTGCCGGTGCCCACGGTGGCCGTCGCCAACCTGCTGGTGACCACCGACCGTGCCGATCCCGCCCTGACCGAGGGGTTCACCCGGGCCGTGATCGACAGCCGTGACCGGATCGGCCAGACCGTGCACCCCGCCCAGCTGGTGGACCTGCGCACCGCCGTGTACACGGACCCGCTTCCCCTGCACGAGGGCGCCCGGCGCTACTACCGGTCGGCGAAGCCGTAGGGCGTCGCCGCTTCCCTCCCGTCGGCGCGGACGCTCAGTTCCACGGGTTGCGGGGCACCGTGACGGTCACCTTCAGCCCGTGCGGCTCGTTGCGGGCGTAGCCGATCGACCCTCCGCCGGCCGTGAGCAGGGCACGGGAGATCGACAGTCCGAGACCCGAGCCCTTGACGTTCTGGTGGCGGCCGCTGCGCCAGAACCGGTCGCCGATGCGTGCCAGCTCGTCGTCCGTGAGGCCGGGCCCGTGGTCGGCGACGACCACTCCGGCGGTGTCGCCCGACGACCACACCGTGACGGTGACCGTCTCCCCCCGCGGGGTGAACTTGAGCGCGTTGTCGATCACGGCGTCCAGGGCGCTGGAGAGCGCGATGGGGTCCGCCCACGCCGTCACGGCAGCCGTGTCGCCGGTGAGCCGTACGCCCTTCTCCTCGGCCAGCGGGCGCCAGGCGCCGACCCGCTCGGCGGCGAGCGCGCCGATGTCCGTCAGGCGCAGATCGGCGGAGGCGTGCTCGGCGAGGGCCAGGTCGAGCAGGTCGTCGAGGACCTGGGCGAGGCGCTTGCCCTCGGTGCGCACGGAGGCGATCTCCGCGTTCCCCTCGGGCAGTTCGAGCGCGAGGAGCTCGATCCGCAGCAGCAGCGCCGCCAGCGGGTTCCGCAACTGGTGGGAGGCGTCGGCGACGAAGGCCCGCTGCTGCTCCAGCACCTCCTCGACGTTGTCGGCCATCTCGTTGAACGACCGGGCGAGGCGGCGCAGTTCGGGCGGGCCGCCGGCCGCGGCGACCCGGGAGTTCATCCGCCCCGTCGCGATGTCGTGGGTGGCCGCGTCGAGGACGCGGACGGGCCGCAGCACCCAGCCGGTGAGACGGAACGCCGCGCCGACGGCGACCAGCATCGCCGCCGCCTCGCCCGCCGCGATCAGCAGCCAGCCGCGCAGCACCTCCGAGCGCAGCTGCCCGGTGGGCGAGTCGGTGAAGACGACCGCGACGACGTCCCCGTCGCGCACCACGGGCGACGCCACGACCAGGCGCCGGCTGTTCTGCCAGGGCCAGACCTGCGGCGGATCCTCGCTGCGGCGGCCGGTGAGCGCCTCCTCGAAGGCCGCGAGCCCCTCGCCCTCCGACGGAATGGTCCACTCCAGGGGGGCGCGCGCCATGGAGTTGCGCTCGCGGTAGAAGACGCCCGCGCGGATCCCGTAGATCTGGTGGTACCGGTCGAGCTGCTCCTGGAGGGTGGCGCGGCGCTCGTCGGTGCCGTCGGGGCCCTCCGTGACGAACTGGGCCAGGGCCGCGAACCGCACGGTGTCGTCGATCCGGTCCACGACGACCCGCTGCTGCTGCGCGGCCGCCAGGCTCACCGCGAGGGGGAAGCCGAGCGCGAGCAGCACACCGGCCATGAGGACGATGAGGAGCGGGAGAAGACGGGTACGCACCGGGGCGCTCGGACCCTACGCCGCGCCGGGCGCGACGAGCCGGTAGCCCACCCCGCGCACCGTCTCGATCAGCGCCGGCATGCGCAGCTTGGAACGCAGGGAGGCCACGTGCACCTCCAGCGTGCGGCCGGTCCCCTCCCAGCTGGTGCGCCAGACCTCGCTGATGATCTGCTCGCGCCGGAAGACCACTCCCGGCCGCTGGGCCAGCAGGGCCAGCAGGTCGAACTCCTTGCGGGTGAGCTGTACGGACGAGCCGTCGACGCTGACCTGCCGGGTGGACAGCTCGATCACCACGGATCCGAGCCGCAGCGCGTCGTCACCGGCGCCGCCCTGCGCGGTGTCCTCCGTCGCGCCGGTGCGCCGGCTGACGGCGTGGATCCGGGCGAGCAGCTCACCGGTGTCGTACGGCTTGACCACGTAGTCGTCGGCGCCGAGGTTGAGCCCGTGGATGCGCGAGCGCACGTCGGAGCGTGCGGTGACCATGATCACGGGTGTCGAGGTCAGGGTGCGCAGCTTGCCGCAGACCTGGTAGCCGTCCTGGTCCGGGAGCCCGAGGTCGAGCAGGACCACGCCGAAGGGCGGCTTGTCGGGGTGGGTGTCCGGCAGGACGGCGCGCAGCGCCTCCTCGCCGTTGCGGGCGTGGACGACCTGGAAGCCGTGCTTGGCGAGCACGGCGGACAGGGCGGCGGCGACGTGGTCGTCGTCCTCGACGAGGAGCAGCCTCATGGACCCGCCTCCCTTCGGTCGGTGATGCGGCGGTGGGGAGCATTGTTGCGAAATCTCCAACAGGGCATGAACGCCGATGGCCGCGCTCTCAGTCAAGAGGCCACTTGTTGCACGGAGGTTTCCGTTACCCACCCGGTACGCTGATCATCGTCCTGTTCACGCATAGTGTCCGGTTGCAGCCATATCGTTATGCTCAATTTCCGCTCAGATGTGATGACGCTGGTCGCAGTGCGTGATTAGGGTCCTCCCAACCGAGGAGGATGGAGCAAGAGGCCGATGAGCGAAGTGTCAGTGACCAAGGACGCCGAGGGAGCGCAGCCCCCGGCCGGCGACCTGGTCGTGCTGAGCAACGTGAACAAGCACTTCGGCGCGCTGCACGTGCTCCAGGACATCGATCTGACCATCACCCGCGGCGAGGTCGTGGTCGTGATCGGGCCGTCGGGTTCCGGCAAGTCCACGCTGTGCCGCACCATCAACCGCCTGGAGACGATCGACTCCGGCGACATCAGGATCGACGGCAAGCCGCTGCCCCAGGAGGGCAAGGAGCTCGCCCGTCTGCGTGCCGACGTGGGCATGGTGTTCCAGTCGTTCAACCTGTTCTCCCACAAGACCGTGCTGGAGAACGTGACGCTGGGCCAGGTCAAGGTCCGCAAGGCGGACAAGAAGGCGGCCGAGGCCAAGGCCCGGCAGCTGCTGGACCGGGTGGGCGTGGGCGCGCAGGCCGAGAAGTACCCGGCGCAGCTCTCGGGCGGTCAGCAGCAGCGTGTCGCGATCGCACGGGCGCTGGCGATGGACCCGAAGGTCATGCTCTTCGACGAGCCGACCTCGGCCCTCGACCCCGAGATGATCAACGAGGTCCTCGAGGTCATGCAGCAGCTGGCCCGGGACGGGATGACAATGGTGGTCGTCACCCACGAGATGGGCTTCGCCCGCTCCGCGGCCAACCGGGTCGTCTTCATGGCCGACGGGAAGATCGTCGAAGAGGCGCAGCCCGAGGAGTTCTTCAGCAACCCGCGCAGCGACCGTGCCAAGGACTTCCTGTCGAAGATCCTTCACCACTGAGACCTGGATCCCACCCCCGATCCATCACTTCGCTCCAACTCTAGGGAAGTCATCATCATGAAGCTTCGCAAGGTCACCGCCGCCTCGGCCGCCGTGCTCGCGATCGCCCTGACGGCCACCGCCTGCGGTTCGGACGACAAGGACAGCGGCAGCAGCACCGGCTCCTCCGGCGGTGGCGAGAAGGTCACCATCGGCATCAAGATCGACCAGCCCGGTCTCGGCCTGAAGACCCCCGACGGCTCGTACTCGGGCTTCGACGTGGACGTCGCCAAGTACGTGGCCAAGGAGCTCGGCTACGACGAGAAGGACATCGAGTTCAAGGAGACGAAGAGCGCCGACCGCGAGACCGCGCTCTCCCGCGGTGACGTCGACTTCATCGCCGCCACCTACTCGATCACCGACGAGCGCAAGGAGAAGGTCGACTTCGCCGGCCCCTACCTGCTCGCCCACCAGGACCTGCTGATCCGTGCCGACGAGAACGTCAAGGACGGCGAGGACCTCAACGGCAAGAAGCTCTGCTCGGTCACCGGCTCCACCTCCGCGCAGAACGTCAAGAAGGACTTCGCCCCGAACGCCCAGCTGAAGCAGGTCGGCACCTACTCCGAGTGCCTCGCCGCGCTGCAGAGCGGCGCCGTCGACGCGCTGACCACGGACGACTCGATCCTGGCCGGCTACGCCTCGCAGGACCAGTACAAGGGCAAGTTCAAGCTCGCCGGTCTCAAGCTGAGCAACGAGAACTACGGCATCGGCGTGAAGAAGGGCGACCAGGAGATGGTCGACAAGATCAACGCCGCCCTGGAGAAGATGGTCCAGGACAAGTCGTGGGACAAGGCCGTCCAGGCCAACTTCGGCCCGGCCGACTACAAGAACGAGCCCGCGCCGAAGATCGGCAACATCGTCCAGTGAAGCACGGCCGCACGGCGCGCCGCCCGCTGAGGGCGGCGCGCCCGGCCTTCCCCACACGCGGAAGCACGGGAGATCGTGTTCGACATTTTTGAAGGCTACGACCTGCTCGGGGCGTTCTGGGTGACGGTGAAGCTCACCGTCTTCTCCGGGATCGGTGCCCTGGTCCTCGGGACCGTGCTGGCCGCGATGCGTGTCAGCCCCGTCCCGCTGATGCGCGGCTTCGCCACCGTCTACGTCAATGTGGTCCGGAACATCCCGCTGACCGTCATCATCGTCTTCTGCTCGCTCGGTCTCGCCGACATCTTCGGTGTGACCCTGGGCGCGGCGGACGACTTCGACGAGCTGGCGTTCCGGCTGGCCGTTCTCGGTCTCGCCGCCTACACCGCGGTCTTCGTCTGCGAGGCCGTGCGCTCGGGCATCAACACGGTGCCGGTGGGACAGGCCGAGGCGGCGCGCGCGATCGGGCTGAGCTTCACGCAGGTCCTGAGGCACATCGTGCTTCCGCAGGCCTTCCGGTCCGTGATCGGCCCGCTGACCAACGTGCTGATCGCCCTCACCAAGAACACCACGGTCGCGTCGGCCATCGGCGTGGCCGAGGCGGCGCTCCTGATGAAGGAGATGATCGAGAACGAGGCGCAGCTCCTGCTGATCTCGGCGGTCTTCGCCCTCGGGTTCGTGATCCTGACCCTGCCCACCGGTCTCATCCTCGGCTGGGTCGGCAAGCGCATGGCGGTGAAGCGATGACCTCGGTTCTGTACGACGCCCCCGGCCCCCGGGCCAAGCGGCGCAACATCTTCTACACCGCGGCCTTCGTCGTCCTGCTGGGGCTGGCCGTCTGGTGGATCCTGTCGGTGATGGGCGACAAGGGCCAGCTCGAATGGGCCCTCTGGGAGCCGTTCGTCACCGCCCAGGCGTGGACCACCTATCTGCTGCCGGGTCTGGGGAACACGCTCAAGGCGGCGGCCCTCTCGCTGGTGATCGCCCTGCCGCTGGGTGCGGTCTTCGGCATCGCCCGCATGTCCGACCACCGCTGGGTCCGGGTGCCGGCCGGCGTGATCGTCGAGTTCTTCCGCGCGATCCCGGTCCTGCTGCTGATGCTGTTCGCGAACGAGTTCTACTCGGAGTACACGGGGGTGAGCACGGAGGTCCGCCCGCTGTACGCGGTGGTCACCGGCCTGGTGCTCTACAACGCCTCGGTCATCGCCGAGATCGTGCGGGCCGGCATCCTCTCCCTGCCGAAGGGGCAGACGGAGGCGGCCAAGGCGATCGGCCTGCGCAAGGGCCAGACGATGACGACCGTCCTGCTGCCGCAGGCCGTGACCGCGATGCTGCCGGCCCTGGTGAGCCAGCTCGTCGTCATCGTGAAGGACACGACGCTCGGCGGCGCGCTGCTGGCCTTCCCCGAGCTGCTGAACGCCCGCGGGACGCTGGCCGCGAACTACGCCAACGTCATCCCGAGCTTCATCATCGTCGCGATCATCTTCATCGTCCTGAACCTCATGCTGACGACCTTCGCCTCGTGGCTGGAGCGCCGCCTGCGGCGTGCCAAGCGCAGCAGCGGGGCGGTGCTCTCGGCGGACGCCGCGGGCGGCGAGGAGCCGGTCGCGGAGCCCGGCGTCGGCACCGACGACGGACGGGCCACCTGACGGATCGTCCGATGATCGACACCCGAGGGGCGGTGGCCGTGCGGCCACCGCCCCTCGGCGCACCCGGTGTCGCTTGACGCGGGCACTCGCAGTGAGTTGCATACGTTCTGTGATCGCGCACCGGGCCACCAGGCTCTCCGGGGTCACCAGTTCACCCCGGGGCGGCAGCAGCCAGTCGAGGCGCCACACCCCGTCCGCCAGCGGCCGGGCCGTGACCTCCTCCGTGCCCGGCAGCCACGGCGGCCGCCGGTGCAGCAACGCCTCGCCGGGCCACGGAAGTTCGGTGCGCAGTGCGGCGACCGCGTGGCGTTCCACGGCCGTGCGGCCGGGGAAGCGGATGCCGAGCAGCTTGCGGACCGTCGACCTGGCGCCGTCGCAGCCGACCAGGTAACTGCCC
>NZ_RDBP01000012.1:3014323-3047958 GCF_008042045.1 Streptomyces sp. T39 | reverse complement strand
GTCCGCCAGCGGCCGGGCCGTGACCTCCTCCGTGCCCGGCCAGCCAGTCGAGGCGCCACACCCCGTCGCCTCGCCGCGCAGGACGTCCCGTCCGTGGTGCTCGACGAGACCAACGGCAAGGAGGAGCCCCGCCCGGCCAGGACCGTCGTCCTGCGCGCGGACACGGCCGCGACGGCCGAACGGCTCGGCTGCGCCACGCTTCGTGACGAGGGCGTCCGCTGGACGGGCTGGCGTTCGATGCTGCGCCGCCAGGAGATGCGGCACCTGCCGCTCGGCGACGCCGTCACCCCCGCCCCGTTCCACATCCCCCAGCACGCCCTCACCCGGGGCCTGCGGGACGCGGCCGCGGGCGAGCGGCTCGTCAGACTCGTCACCGACAGCCGCCTCGACACGCTGGAGCAGGACCGCACCGGCGTCACCGCCCACACCCGCGGACCCTCGGGCACATGGTGGCGGGGCAGTTACCTGGTCGGCTGCGACGGCGCCAGGTCGACGGTCCGCAAGCTGCTCGGCATCCGCTTCCCCGGCCGCACGGCCGTGGAACGCCACGCGGTCGCCGCACTGCGCACCGAACTTCCGTGGCCCGGCGAGGCGTTGCTGCACCGGCGGCCGCCGTGGCTGCCGGGCACGGAGGAGGTCACGGCCCGGCCGCTGGCGGACGGGGTGTGGCGCCTCGACTGGCTGCTGCCGCCCCGGGGTGAACTGGTGACCCCGGAGAGCCTGGTGGCCCGGGTGCGCGACACGCTGGCCGGCTGGTGCGGCGAGACGCCGGCGTACGAACTGCTCGACACCGGCGTGCACACCATCCACCACCGGCTCGCACGGCGCTGGCGGGTGGAGCGGACCTTCCTCGCCGGTGACGCCGCGCATCTGCTGGGCGCCCTCGGCACGCAGGGCGTCGACGAAGGACTGCGCGACATCGGCAATCTGTCCTGGAAGCTGGCGCACGCCTGGCACCAGGACGCCTCGCCCGCCCTGCTCGACAGCTACCAGGACGAGCGGCGCACGGCGGTGGCCGCACGCCTGCGCGCCGCCGACCAGTCGCTGCCGATACTGCGCAGCGGCGGCGGGCTGCGGACCTACCTCCCGGGCGCGGCACGCGGCCACGACGCCATGCTCACCGACGGTCACCTCGGCCACGGCCCGCTCGGCGCACCGCCGGTCCACACCCACTCCCCGCTCGCCCCGGAGCCCACGGCGACCCGGGCACCGGTGGCCACGCAGCCCGGTGCGCCGGTCGACGACGTCCGGGTGACGGCGCCGGACGGCACGACCGGCACACTGCGCGGCCGGCTCGGCCGGGGACTGCTCGTGGTCCTGGTCGCCCCCGGCACCGGTGTGTGGGACCGGCGGCACTGGGTCAGCGCGGGAGTGATGCCCCGGCTGGCGGCGGCGGTGGACCGTCTGCCCGTGCGCGCCGAACTGCTGGTGACCGAGGCCTATCCGGGCGCCTCCGCGCACACCGTGCTGCTCGTCCGGCCCGACGGGCACCTCGCGGCCGCCTTCGCGGGCGTCCGGCCGGACGAACTGCACGCCGCCGCGGACACCGTGCGCGGCGGTGCCCCGGCCCGCACCGACCGGAGCGCCCGGACCGCGGACGTCGATTGACCGACGGAGATCCACATGGTGTACTCCGGAGCGTGACCGACACCTATGCGCGCCTGTGGCGGAGGGTCCATATGGACCTCGTCCGCTACGCGGGCTGCGTGTGTCGACCGTCCTGCTGACTCGCTTCTCCCGCGTCACGGCCGCCGCGCCGTCACGCCCTCCCGCGAACCTCAGGACGGTTTCCCGTGTCCCAGCCTGCCCAGCATCTTTCCGTACCCCCCGCTCCCGCCGCGGACGGCGTGGGGGCGCCGCGCTCCTCGGGGCCCACCGCGGCCGAACTCCTCGACTTCGTGCGCCGCGCCGCTGCCGACGAGGAGCTGATCGCCGTGCTCCCCCGTGACCCCGAAGGGCGGACCTGGCTGCGGCTCGACGGCCCGCGGGGCAGCGAGGCCTGGCTGATCGGCTGGCCGCCCGGCACCGGCACCGGCTGGCACGACCACGCCGAGTCGCTGGGGGCGTTCGCCACCGCGGAGGGCGAGCTGACCGAGTACTCGCTCGCCGTCCGGCTGCCGTCGAGCGGATGGCGGAGCCTGGAACTGAACGACGGTGTGGACCGGGAGCGGCGCCTGCCCGGCGGGAGCGCCCGCGCGTTCGGCGCCCACCATGTGCACGAGGTGCTCAACGAGTCGGCCACGGAGCACGCCGTCTCCGTCCACGCGTACTACCCGCCGCTTCCCCTGATGCGGCGCTTCAGCCGGTCCGGCGCGGTGCTGCGACTGGAGCAGGTGGAGCGTCCGGAGGACTGGCAGTGAGCGGGCGGCCGGGCATCGACGACCTGCTGGCGCGGATACGCGAGGGCTTCGAGCGGGTCGGGCCGCAGGAGGCGTACAAGGCCGCCGACGACGGCGGGCTGCTGGTGGACATCCGCTACCAGGCGCTGCGGGAACGCGACGGACTGATCCCGGGCGCCCTCGTGGTGGAGCGGAACGAGCTGGAGTGGCGGCTCGACCCGTCGGGCAGCCACCGCCTCCCGGAGGTCTCCGGCCCGGGTCTGCGCGTCGTGGTGATCTGCAACGAGGGGTACGCCTCCTCCCTGGCGGCGGAATCGCTCCATCGTCTCGGGCTGCACCGTGCGACGGACCTGATCGGCGGCTTCCAGGCCTGGCGCGCCGCGGGTTTGCCGGTCGCCGGATGGACTCCGGAGACAGGTGCACCCGCCGTCCCTGCGGTTCTCCGCCCCGCCGCGCCCGCTCCCGGGGAAACCGGGAAGGGCTGATCACGGCGCAACCGCGCCTGGCCTGCCCGCTGCGAGCCGGCCGGCGCGGTCCTCCCCGGCGCGGAACGCCGGGCGGTGCACCGGACCGGAGCTCTTGGGCCGAGGTGCGTCCCCGCGCGGGGCGGGCGTCGCGCGGACGGTCTCCCCGCCGGCCGCGGCACGGGGGGCGCCTCGGTGCCGTGCCGTGCCATGCGGGGCGGTGCGGGGCGGGCGCTCCCGGACCGGTGGGGCGGCCTGCCGCGCGAGCGGTCGGGCACCCACGGGGGCATGGGCCCCGCGCCGGTGGTGGGCGCGGCCACCTGCCGCGCTCCGTCCGAAGCCGGTCAGAAGCCCGTGCCCTCCAGGTCGTCCACGTCCTCGCCCTCCTCTTCGAGGGCGCGCCGCACCACGCGCAGGGACATGCCCTCCGGATACCCCTTGCGGGCGAGCATGCCGGCAAGGCGCCGTATCCGGCGGTCCCGGTCGAGGCCCCGGGTGGACCGCAGCTTGCGTGCCACCAGTTCCCGGGCCGTCTCCTCCTCCTGGTCCGAGTCGAGCCGGCCCACGGCCTCGTCGATCAGCGAGGAGTCGACTCCCTTGGTGCGCAGTTCACGGGCGAGAGCCCGCCGGGCGAGGCCGCGCCCGTGGTGACGGGACTCGACCCACGCGCCGGCGAAGGCGGCGTCGTCGATGAGACCGACGTCCTCGAAGCGGGAGAGGACCTCCTCCGCGATCTCCGGAGGGATCTCCCGCTTGTGCAGGGCGTCCGCCAGCTGCTTGCGGGTGCGAGGGGTCCCGGTGAGCAGGCGCAGGCAGATCGCCCGCGCCCGCTCAGCCGGGTCCTGCGGCGGCAGCGCCGTCCCGGCCCTCGACGGGTCGGCGCTGTCGCCCGGCCATTCCGTACGCCGGGCCATGGATCAGGCCTTGGCCGCCGCCGTCTTGGCCGACTTCGCCTTGGTCGCGGGCGCCGGCACGGACTTCGCCGCGTCGTCGGCCGCGACCGGGGCCGCCGGGTCGGACGCCGGGTCGGTCGCGGCGGCCTCCGGCCGGACGCCGACGCCGAGCTTGTCCTTGATCTTCTTCTCGATCTCGTCGGCGAGGTCGGGGTTGTCCTTGAGGAAGTTGCGGGCGTTCTCCTTGCCCTGGCCGAGCTGGTCGCCCTCGTACGTGTACCAGGCACCGGCCTTGCGGACGAAGCCGTGCTCCACGCCCATGTCGATCAGACCGCCCTCACGGCTGATGCCCTGGCCGTAGAGGATGTCGAACTCGGCCTGCTTGAAGGGCGGGGCGACCTTGTTCTTCACGACCTTGCAGCGGGTGCGGTTGCCGACCGCCTCCGTGCCGTCCTTCAGGGTCTCGATACGGCGGATGTCGATGCGCACCGAGGCGTAGAACTTGAGCGCGCGGCCACCGGTCGTGGTCTCCGGCGAGCCGAACATCACACCGATCTTCTCGCGGAGCTGGTTGATGAAGATCGCGGTGGTCTTGGACTGGTTGAGCGCGCTGGTGATCTTGCGGAGCGCCTGGCTCATCAGCCGGGCCTGGAGGCCGACGTGGGAGTCGCCCATCTCGCCCTCGATCTCGGCACGGGGCACCAGGGCCGCCACGGAGTCGATGACGATGAGGTCCAGGGCGCCGGAGCGGACCAGCATGTCCACGATCTCGAGCGCCTGCTCGCCGTTGTCGGGCTGGGAGAGGATGAGGTTGTCGATGTCGACGCCGAGCTTCTTGGCGTACTCCGGGTCGAGCGCGTGCTCGGCGTCCACGAAGGCCACCTGGCCGCCGGCCCGCTGGGCGTTGGCGACGGCGTGCAGGGTCAGGGTCGTCTTGCCGGAGGACTCGGGGCCGTAGACCTCCACCACGCGGCCGCGCGGCAGGCCGCCGACGCCGAGGGCGACGTCGAGAGCGGTCGACCCGGTGGGGATGACCTCGATGGGCTCGTTCGGCCGCTCGCCGAGGCGCATGACGGCGCCCTTGCCGAATTGCCGTTCAATCTGTGCGAGCGCGGCGTCGAGCGCCTTCTCGCGGTCGGTTCCTGCCATGGGTTCCACCCGATTTGCTTGAGTCGATCGCTTCACGTCAAAGACGCTAACCCCTGCCACTGACAACGGGCCCCGACGTCCCTCCGGCCTGTGGACAACTCAGGGGCGGTCCGGGGGTCCGGACGGCGCCCGTGCGGGCCGGAATCCCATAAGAATGGATGTTCGATTTTCGTGTCAAGCGCACCACGCGGGAGTCGGAGCGCTCCGGCGACGGCGCTCCGAAGCGGCCGCGGCGGAGCCCGGAAGCCGCCGCACGCCCGCCCGCGGCGCGGCGCGGCCCGGCTCAGGCGTCGCCGCCCCGCCCCTGCCCGCCGTGCCGCTCCGCCAGGGCCCGCATCCGCTCCACGATCCGGCCGGCGCCGTGCCGGCGGTGCCCGTGGACGCGCGGGTCGTCGGTCACGTCGTAGCGCCGCACGTACGCCCCCAGGAAGGCCTGCAGCGTCGCCACCGCGGGAATCGCGATCAGGGCGCCGACCGCCCCGAGCAGAGCCGTGCCCGCGACCACGGACCCGAAGGCGACCGCGGGGTGGATGTCGACGGTCCTGGAGGTCAGCTTGGGCTGGAGCATGTAGTTCTCGAACTGCTGGTAGACCACGACGAACCCGAGGACCCACAGGGCGTACCAGGGGTTCACGGTGAACGCGATCAGCATCGGCAGCGCGCCGGCGAGATAGGTGCCGATCGTCGGGATGAACTGCGACACCAGGCCCACCCAGACCGCGAGGGCCGGGGCGTAGGGCACCCCGAGGATCTCCAGCAGGACGAAGTGGGCGACGCCCGAGATCAGGGCCATCAGTCCGCGCGAGTACAGGTAGCCGCCGGTCTTGTCGACGGCGATCTCCCAGGCGCGCAGCACCTCGGCCTGCCGGGCGGGCGGCAGGACGGAGCACAGGGTCCGCCGCAGCCGGGGCCCGTCGGCCGCGAAGTAGAACGAGAACAGGAAGATCGTCAGCAGCTTGAAGAGGCCGCCGAGCACCTGGGCGGAGACGTCGAGCACGCCCGAGGCGCTGTTCTGCACGTATCTGCGCAGCCAGTCGGAGCGCAGCAGGCTGTCCTGGACCTCGACACGCGAGAGTTCGGTGTGGAACGTGCTGTTGACCCAGCGGATCACCGAGTCCAGATAGGCGGGGAAGTCCTCGACCATCTCCACGATCTGGCCGGCCAGCATCGAGCCCAGCAGCACCACGAAGCCGACGCCCGCCACCAGCACGGCGAAGAAGACCAGGAAGGTGGCGACGCCCCTGCGCATGCCACGGGCGGCCATCCGGCCGACCGCCGGTTCCACGGCGAGGGCGAGGAAGAACGCGATCAGGATGTTGATCAGCAGTCCGATGAGCTGATGGAACGCCCAGCTGCCCAGCTGGAAGCAGGCGTACAGGGCCAGCGCGAGCACCATGGCACGCGGCAGCCAGCGCGGCATCCCGCCCAGCCCTCCGCCGGCGCCCGGCGGAGGCTCCTGGGGCGGGGCGGCCGCCGCCCCCGGCTGCGCAGGGGTGGCGCCCAGCGACACGCTTCCGGTGTTCACCGGCACGCCGCCGGCGCCCGGCGAGGGCTCGCCGCCGGCGCGCCGGACGGAGGCGTCGCCGGGATCGGCGGAGGCGGAGGCGTCGCCGGGATCGGGCGAAGGCGTGCCGTCGGAGGCCTGGGAGGGTGTGCTGTCGGTCCGGTCCACCGGCCAAGTGTCGCCTACCCCGGTGGCCGCAGACCGAAGGGCGGGTGACTCAGCGCTTGTCGGCGGGGACGTCCATGGCCGCGCAGACGGCACGCCACACGTCCTTCGTCTCCCAGCCCGCGTCGAGCGCCTGGTGGACCGTGCGGCCGCCCAGTTCGGTCATCACATGGTCGCGCGCGAAGGAGTCCGCGTAGGCAGGACCGAAGTGATCGGCCATCCGTTCCCAGAAAATCGTCAACCGCATGACTCCAGTATCCCGCCCCGGAGGGTGCTGACCCGTTCGGCGGACTTGCCGAAAGCCCTTTCCGTCCTACGGTCGGTCCATGGCTGGAACCGGAGTATCCACCGAGGCGCCGATCGCGTCCTCCCTCGCCCGCGCCGAGCACTTCGTCTGGCTGACCGCCCGCGTCCTCGAACAGCGGCGGTTCGCCTACCACTTCCTGGGCGGCGGGGCCGACCCCGTCGAGACCGCGCTCTTCGCCTACCTCAACGACGACGGCGGCTACGGCCACGCCCTCGAACCCGATCTCCGCGGCCCCCTCAGCCAGCCCCTGCACACCGCGCACGCGCTGCGGGTGCTGGACTCGATCGGGCGCTGCGGCGGTCTGCGCGTGGAACGGATGTGCCGCTATCTGACGGAGGTGTCCACGGCCGAGGGCGCGCTGCCCGCGATCCATCCGTCGCAGCGGGGCTACCCCCACGCGCCGTTCCTCCCCGTGGTGGACGCCCCCCGGAGCGACCTGCTGGCGACCGGGCCGGTCGTCGGGCTGCTGCACCGCAACCAGGTGTGGCACGCGTGGCTGTTCCGGGCCACCGACTTCTGCTGGGCCGCGATCGACGCCCTGGAGACCACGCACCCCTACGAGGTCGAGGCGGCGATCGCGTTCCTGGACAGCGCGCCCGACCGGTCGCGCGCCGAGGCGGCCGCGGCCCGGCTGGGACGGCTGGTCAGGGACCGGCGGCTGGTCGCCCTGGACCCGGGGCGCACCGCCGACCTGCCCGTGGCGCCCGGCTACGCACCGGGCGAGCACCACTTCCCGCACCACTACGCCCCGACACCGGGCTCGCTCGCCCGCCGCTGGTTCACCGACGAGGAGATGGCCCTCTCGCTCGACCACCTGGCCGGTCAGCAGCAGGCGGACGGCGGCTGGCCCCTCACCTGGCGGGAGTGGGCCCCGGGCACGGCGCTGGAGTCCCGGCCGATCGTGACGATCGAGGCGCTGCGCACGCTCCAGGCGCACGGCCGCCACCTGGGCTGAGGGCGCTTCGGGCGAGGGGCGGGCGGGTCAGCCCCCGAGCGCCCGCACCCCCGCCGTCACCGCCACGGCCGCACCGACGACGACCAGGAACGGAGCCCGCAGCACCAGCGCGAGGGCGGCTGCCGCGACCCCGGCCGCCCGCGCGTCGAGGACGAGCGACTGGCCGGTGCTGAAGGTCTGCTGCGCGGTGAGGGCCGCCAGCAGGGCGACGGGGAGCAGCGCGGCGAGCCGCTGCACGAGCGGCCGCTCCAGGGCGTGGGCCGGCACCAGCAGACCGGCGAACTTCACCAGGTAGCAGCCGACGGCGGTGGCGGCGATCGCGATCCAGACGTTCAACGGTCCTGTCCCTTCGTACGGTCGGTGCCGCCGGCCCCGGCGTCCGGCGTCCCGCCGCCCGCGCCGAGCGAGCGGCCCTTGAACCACAGCACGGCGGGTGCGGCGAGCGCCGCCACCAGCACCGGTACGCCGGCCGGGAGCACCGGCAGCAGGCCGAGGCCCAGCAGCACGGCGAGGCCCGCGGCGGCACGCTCGGTCGCGGTGCGCAGCATCGGCGCGAGCAGGGCGAGGAAGACCGCGGGCCCGGCCGCGTCCAGGCCCCAGGCGTCCGTGTCGCCGAGCGCCTCGGCCCCGAGCGCGCCGAGCAGCGTGGTCAGGTTCCACAGCACGTACAGGGTCAGACCGGTGACGGTGAAGCCGAGCCGGACCTGCCGCCGGGTGGGCTGGGCGAGCGCGACGGCGGTCGTCTCGTCGATCACCCAGTGCGCGGCGAGGGGCCGCACGAAGCGGGGCAGGGCGAGCAGCTGCGACAGCCGCAGCCCGTAGAACGCGTTGCGCATGCCGAGGAAGAACGCCCCGGCGGCCGCCGCGAACGGGTTCCCGCCCGCCGCGATGGCCCCGACCAGGGCGAACTGCGAGGCGCCGGTGAAGACGAGCAGGCTGAGCACGCAGGTCTGGAGGAGCGTGAGGCCGGCGCCGGCGGACGTGACGCCGAAGGCGAAGCCGGAGAGGCCGACGGCGACGCCGACCCCGAGCGCGTCGCGCACCACGGCGGAGTCCGGTTTGCCGGACCCGGGGGCTGCCGCCCGCGCGGCGCCGGCGGGTGTCTCTGGAGGAGCTGTCTGTTCTGCCACGTCCGCGACCCTAGGGGCGGCCCTGACCTCAGGTCTTGTACGTTCTTGCGCGCTCGCGGCGGTACGCCCCCGGCGGCACTCCGACGATCCGGGTGAAGTGCCGGTTGAGATGCGGCTGGTCGGTGAAGCCCACCGCGACCGCGGCGTCGGCGGGTGCCGTACCCGCGTCCAGCAGCCGCCGGGCCCGGCGCACCCGGGCGTCGGTGAGCCAGGTGTGGGGCGGCAGCCCGTACGCGGCCTTGAAGGCGCGCAGCAGGGCGAACGGGCTGGTGCCGAGTTCCTGCGCGAGCTCCTCCAGCGAGGGAGGGTCGGCCATCCGGTCCTCCAGCACCTGCCGTGCGCGCTCCGCCGTGGCGCCCCCCGGCGCCGGCGCGGTGCGGCCGGGCAGCGAACCGCCGTGACGGCGCAGCAGCCGGGCGACCGTGATGCGCAGCACGCTGTCGGCGGCCAGGGCGTTGCCCTCCTCCGCGGCGCGGTGCACCTCGTGCACCAGACGGGCCGCGTCGGCGTCCTCGACGATGGTCTCGGCGAAGCCCGCCGTACCGCGCAGCGTGGTCGTCTCGGCGGCGATCGAGGCGACCAGCTCCGACGACGGGTACAGGGTCGAGTAGACCCAGCCCTCGGGGACGCCCGCCTTCGCCGAGTGGGGGACCTCCGGGTTGATCATGACGACGGTGCCCGGCCGGGCGCGGATGGTGCCGTTCGGCATGACGACGTCCTCGATGCCCCGGCGGACGGCGCCGAGGACGAAGCCCTCGTGGGTGTGCCGGGTGAAGGAGTGCCGGACGTACCGCGCGCGCAGCAGGTCCAGGCCGGGCACGCCCGGGTACTGCCAGTGCCGTGCCCACTCGTCCTTCCGGTCCGGTGCCGCGTCCGTGTCCATGCCGCCCTCCATACCGCCATTCTGCGCCCGCCTGCTGCGCGGCCGAGCGGTTCGTCCACGTCCTGGACATCCGTTGTCGGTGCCCGGGTGCACGATGGGGGGCATGGCCAGGACTGCGCTCGACTCCTTCTCCCCCGCGACCCGAGGCTGGTTCACGGGGGCCTTCAGTGCGCCCACGGCGGCGCAGGAGGGCGCCTGGCAGGCCATCGGCGAGGGCGCGGACGTGCTGGTGGTCGCGCCGACCGGGTCCGGCAAGACGCTGGCCGCGTTCCTGGCCGCTCTCGACCGGCTCACCTCCACTCCCCCGCCCGCCGATCCGAAGCAGCGCTGCCGGGTGCTGTACGTCTCCCCGCTCAAGGCGCTCGCGGTCGACGTGGAGCGGAATCTGCGCAGCCCGCTGACGGGCATCCGGCAGGAGTCCGTCCGCCTGGGCCTGCCGGAGCCCGAGGTGCGGGTCGGCATCCGGTCCGGCGACACCCCGCCGGCGGAGCGGCGGGCCCTGGTGACCCGCCCGCCGGACATCCTGATCACCACGCCCGAGTCGCTCTTCCTGATGCTGACGTCCGCGGCGAGGGACGCCCTGGCCGGCGTCGAGACGGTCATCCTCGACGAGGTGCACGCCGTGGCCGGGACGAAGCGGGGCGCGCATCTCGCGCTGTCCCTGGAGCGCCTCGACGAGCTGCTGCCGCGTCCTGCCCGCAGGATCGGGCTGTCCGCGACGGTGCGCCCGGTCGACGAGATCGCCCGCTTCCTGTCGCCGCAGCGCCGGGTGGAGATCGTCCAGCCGCCCTCGGGCAAGGAGTTCGACCTGTCGGTGGTCGTCCCGGTCGAGGACCTGGGCGAGCTGGGCGGCTCCCCCGCGTCGGACGCATCCGGCGCGGCGGCCGAGCGCCCGTCGATCTGGCCGCATGTGGAGGAGCGCATCGCCGACCTCGTCCAGGCGCACCGTTCCACGATCGTCTTCGCCAATTCCCGCCGTCTCGCGGAGCGCCTGTGCAACCGGCTCAACGAGATCGCCTACGAGCGGGCCACCGGCGCTCCCATGCCGGAGGACGCCCCGCCGGCCGAGATCATGGCGCAGTCGGGCGCCTCCAAGGGCGCCCCGTCGCTGCTGGCCCGGGCGCACCACGGCTCGGTCTCCAAGGAGCAGCGCGCCCTGGTCGAGGAGGACCTGAAGGCGGGACGGCTGCCGGCCGTCGTGGCCACCTCCAGCCTGGAGCTGGGCATCGACATGGGCGCCGTGGACCTCGTCGTGCAGGTCGAGTCGCCGCCCTCGGTCGCCTCCGGACTCCAGCGGGTGGGCCGCGCGGGGCACCAGGTCGGCGCGGTGTCCACCGGCGTCGTGTTCCCCAAGTACCGCGGCGATCTCGTGCAGGCGGCCGTGGTGACGGAGCGGATGCGGACGGGCTCCATCGAGTCGCTGCGCGTCCCGGCCAACCCGCTGGACGTCCTGGCGCAGCAGCTGGTCGCCATGGTCTCCCTGGACACGTGGCACTTCGACGACCTGCTGGCGCTGGTGCGCAGAGCCGCCCCGTTCGCCTCGCTGCCCGAGTCGGCGTTCACCGCCGTGCTCGACATGCTCGCGGGCCGCTATCCGTCGGACGCCTTCGCCGAACTGCGCCCCCGGGTGGTGTGGGACCGCGTCGCGGGCACGGTCACCGGCCGGCCCGGGGCGCAGCGGCTCGCGGTGACCTCGGGCGGCACCATCCCCGACCGGGGCCTGTTCGGCGTCTTCCTCGCGGGCGCCGACCCGAAGAAGGGCGGCGGCCGCGTCGGCGAGCTGGACGAGGAGATGGTCTACGAGTCCCGGGTGGGCGACGTCTTCACGCTGGGCACGACCTCCTGGCGCATCGAGGACATCACCCGCGACCGGGTCCTGGTCTCCCCCGCGCCCGGTGTGCCGGGCCGGCTGCCCTTCTGGAAGGGCGACCAGCTGGGCCGGCCGCTGGAACTGGGCCGCGCCGTCGGCGCCTTCCTCCGCGAGATCGGCGGCCTGTCCGACGAGGACGCCCGGCTGCGGCTGCTCGCCGCCGGTCTGGACGCCTGGGCGGCGGACAACGTCCTCTCCTACCTCGACGAACAGCGCCGCGCCTGCGGCCATGTGCCCGACGACCGCACCATCCTCGTCGAGCGCTTCCGTGACGAACTGGGCGACTGGCGGGTGGTGATCCACTCGCCCTTCGGCGCCCAGGTGCACGCGCCGTGGGCGCTGGCGCTGGGCGCCCGGCTCGCCGAGCGGTACGGCATGGACGCCCAGGTGATGCATGCCGACGACGGCATCGTGCTGCGGCTGCCCGACGCCGATCTGATGAGCCTCGACCTGCTCGACCAGGACCCGGTCCACGACGACTCCCCGCACGGCGGCGAGCAGGCGCCCGTCGGCGCCGGTGACACGGTCTTCGACAAGGGCGAGGTCGCCCAGCTCGTGACCGACCAGGTCGGCGGCTCGGCCCTGTTCGCGTCACGTTTCCGCGAGTGCGCCGCCCGTGCCCTGCTGCTGCCGCGCCGCAGTCCCGGCAAGCGCACACCCCTGTGGCAGCAGCGCCAGCGTGCCGCGCAACTGCTCCAGGTGGCGAGCGAGTTCGGTTCGTTCCCCATCGTGCTGGAGGCCGTCCGCGAGTGTCTCCAGGACGTCTTCGACGTCCCCGGCCTCACCGAGCTGATGGGCGACATCGAGTCGCGCCGCGTCCGCCTGGTCGAGATCACCACCCCGGAGCCGTCCCCGTTCGCCCGCTCGCTGCTCTTCGGCTACGTGGCCCAGTTCCTGTACGAGGGGGACTCGCCGCTCGCCGAGCGCAGGGCGGCGGCCCTGTCCCTGGACTCCCGGCTGCTCGCCGAACTGCTCGGCCAGGCCGAGCTGCGCGAGCTGCTCGACGCGGACGTCCTCACCGAACTCGAGCGCGAGCTCCAGTGGCTCACCGACGACCGGCGCGTGAAGGACGCCGAGGGCGTGGCGGACCTGCTGCGCGTCCTCGGTCCGCTCACCGGGGCCGAGATCGCGGAGCGCGGCGGCGAGGAGGCCTGGGCCGAGGAACTGGCCGGGGCGCGCCGCGCGATCCGGGTCCGGATCGCGGGCGCCGACCACTGGGCGGCCGTCGAGGACGCGGGCCGGCTGCGCGACGCCCTCGGCACGGCGCTCCCGGTCGGCGTGCCGGAGGCCTTCACCGAGCCCGTGAAGGATCCGCTCGGTGATCTGCTGGCCCGCTTCGCCCGCACCCACGGCCCGTTCACGTCGTCCCGGGCTGCGGGCCGCTTCGGCCTCGGCCCGGCGGTCACCGAGGGGGCGCTCCAGCGTCTCGCCGGTGCGGGGCGGGTGGTGCAGGGCGAGTTCCATCCGTCGGGCATCGGACAGGAGTGGTGCGACGCCACCGTCCTGCGCAGGCTGCGCCGCCGGTCCCTGGCCGCCCTGCGCCACGAACTGGAGCCGGTGGCGCCCGCCGCGCTCGCCTCGTTCCTGCCGCAGTGGCAGCACATGGGAGGCAACCGCCTGCGCGGGATCGACGGACTGGCCCGCGCGATCGAGCAGCTCCAGGGCGCGGCCGTGCCCGCCTCGGCCCTGGAGAAGCTGGTGCTCCCGTCCCGCGTCTCCCACTACGGCCCCACCCTGCTCGACGAGCTCACCACCACCGGCGAAGTGCTGTGGGCGGGCGCGGGCGCGCTGCCCGGCAAGGACGGCTGGGTCTCCCTGTATCTCGCGGACGCCGCACCCCTGTTGCTGCCCGCCCCCCACCCGCTGGAGCTGACGGCCCTGCACGAGTCGGTCCTCACCGCGCTCTCGGGCGGATACGGCCTCTTCTTCCGGCAGATCGCCGATCAGGTCCGTGCCACCACCCACCCGGACGCCTCGGACCCTCAACTCGCCGACGCGCTGTGGGACCTGGCGTGGTCGGGCCGGCTGACCAACGACACCCTGGCACCGCTGAGGGCGCTGCTCGGATCGGGCCGCACGGCCGGCTCGACGGCCCACCGCGCGCGGCGCACCGTCCCCCGCGGCCGCTTCGGCACCCTCTCCGCCGCCGCCCGTACCGCCTCCCGCTCGGGCCCGCCGACCGTCAGCGGGCGCTGGTCGCTGCTGCCGCCGCCGGAGCCCGAGCCCACCCACCGCGCGCACGCCCTGGCGCGCACCCTGCTGGACCGGCACGGCGTCGTCACCCGGGGCGCGGTGGCGGCCGAGGGCGTGGAGGGCGGCTTCTCCGCCACCTACCGCGTCCTGTCGGCCTTCGAGGACAGCGGCCAGGCTCGCCGCGGCTATGTCGTCGAAGGTCTGGGTGCGGCCCAGTTCGCCATGGACGGCGCCGTGGACCGGCTGCGCGCCGCGGCCACCGCCCGTGACAGGGAGGAGGGCCACGGTGCCCCGCGCGCCGTCGTCCTGGCGGCCGCCGACCCGGCCAACGCCTACGGGGCCGCGCTGCCCTGGCCCGAACCGCCGGAGGGGGCCGGGCACAAACCGGGCCGCAAGGCGGGGTCCCTCGTGGTGCTCGTCGACGGCGAGCTGACGCTGTACATGGAGCGCGGCGGCAAGTCGCTGCTCGCCTGGGCCACCGACCCGGACGCCCCCGCCCTGCACGCCGCGGCGGAAGCCCTGGCCGGCGCGGCCAGGGAGGGCGCGCTCGGCACCGTCACCGTGGAGCGGACGAACGGCACACCGGCCCTGACGTCACCACTGGGGCGCGCCCTGGAGGGCGCGGGATTCCACGCCACGCCCAGGGGACTGCGGCTGCGGCCCTGAGGAGCCGCGCCGCCGAGGGCGCATCATGGGGTCATGCCCGAAGGAGACACCGTCTGGTCCGCCGCACACCGACTGCACACCGCGCTGGCCGGCCAGGTCCTGACCGTGTCGGATCTGCGGGTGCCGCGGCTCGCCACGGTCGACCTCACCGGCCGGGAGGTCCTGGACGTCACCCCGCGGGGCAAGCACCTGCTCACCCGTGTCGAGGGCGGACTGACCCTCCACTCCCATCTGCGGATGGAGGGCTCGTGGCGGGTGTTCCGCACGGGTGAACGCTTCCGCGGCGGCCCCGACTTCGAGATCCGCGCGATCCTCGGCACCGGCGAGCACACGGCCGTCGGCTACCGGCTTCCCGTGCTCGAACTGCTGCGCACCGCCGAGGAGGAGAGGGTCGTGGGCCATCTCGGCCCCGATCTGCTCGGCCCCGACTGGGACGCCGGGAAGGCCGTGGCCAACCTGCTGTCCGATCCCGGCCGCCCGCTCGGCGAAGCCCTTCTCGACCAGCGCAATCTCGCCGGCATCGGCAATGTCTACAAGTGCGAACTGGCTTTCCTGGCAAGGGTGTCGCCCTGGCTGCCGGTCGGCGACCTCGGTGACGGCATCCCGGCCCGCCTGGTGGCCACCGCGCACCGTCTCCTCGACCTCAACAAGGCGCGCCCGGACCGCACCACGACCACGGGCCGCCGTCCGGGTGAGCGTCTGTACGTCTACGGGCGCCGGGGCCGCCCCTGCTTCCGCTGCGGCGCCCCGGTGAGCAAGGCGGAGCAGTCGGACGGCGCCTCCGAGCGCGTGACCTACTGGTGCCGCGGCTGCCAGCCGGGGCCGACACCCTGACCGGACACCACCGCACGAGAACGCACACAGGGCCCCCGTCGGGATCCCGGCGGGCTTCACGTGCCCCGGTCCCCGCGAGAGGCCCTCGGTCCTCGACTCGTCTCCGACGCCGGCGCCCTCGCACCGCCACGTCCTCAGCCCGGCTCACCCGCGCCGGATATGCCGTCCTCGCCGCCGCGCCGCGCACCGCCCCCGGGGGCCCGGGACGCCGCCACATGCACCGGCAGCAGACTCAGCCCCCAGCCGCCCGCCGCGACGGCTCCCTCCAGCACTCCTGCGTGCTCCGGCACGAAGACGAGCCGAAGCACCGCCCACCACCACAGCCCGCCCGCCACCAGCCCGATCAGGACGACGGACACGAGGGCCGCCCCGCGTATCGCCATGGCCGCCTCCTCCGGTCCGTCCCGTTCCCGACGCTAGTGCGCGTCCGCCGTCCCGCGCGAGGGCGCGCGGTTGGCGGACCCGGCGCGCGTGCGCCGGAGTCCGCCGGTCGACCGCCGCCCGTCCGTCCGGGCCGCGGCTCCGTCGGCCGACGGAGCCGTCAGGCCGTCTCCGCCTGGAACATCCACGCGTGCTTCTCGAGATCGGCCGTGACCGCGATCAGGATGTCCTGGCTCACCGGGTCCGGCTTCTCCGTGGCCTCGATGCGCTCGCGCATGCGGGAGATGACCGCGCCGAGCGCGTCCACCAGGCACTGCACCGCGTCGGTGTCCTTGATCCATCCCTCGGGCACGGATCCGATGGCACTCTGCGAGGCGACCGACGCCGCCCGGCCGTCCGGGGTCACGCCGATCGCCGAGGCGCGCTCGGCGACGGTGTCGGAGTGCTGGCGTGCGGTGTCCACGACCTCGTCGAGCTGGAGGTGGACGGACCGGAACCGCGGACCGACGACGTTCCAGTGGACCTGCTTGGCGACCAGGGCGAGATCCACGAGGTCGACGAGCGCACCCCGCAGGGCGTCCCCGACGGTCTTCAGATCAGCATCGGACAGAGGGCTCTTGACGACAGACATGCGTGTCCTCCACTCGGTTGCACGACTACGCTCCACAATCGCACAACTACTCAAAGGGGTCATTCCGGGGCCTGTCGCACAAAATGCACGAAGGTCCCGACAGTACTCGCGTACCTGTCGGGACCTTCGTCCAAACCCGGAAAATGTCGGGCGGTGCCTACGGATCAGGCGGCGACGACGTCGACCGCTTCCGTGGGCGCCTTGATCGTCACACGCTCGGTCGGCACACCTGCCACCGACGTCACGGAGACGGAACCCAGCATCGGGCGTACCGGTGCGGGCACCGGTTCGCTGGCGGCCGCCGACGCGGCCAGCTCGGCCAGGGACAGTTCGTCGCTCACCTCACGCATGAGCTCGGACATCCGTACGTCCAGCGCGTCGCAGATCGCGGAGAGCAGCTCGGAGGAAGCCTCCTTCTGCCCCCGCTCCACCTCGGAGAGATAGCCGAGTGAGACTCGGGCGGACGAGGAGACTTCGCGCAGAGTACGGCCCTGGCGCTGGCGCTGCCGACGCAGCACGTCACCAAGCAGGCGACGGAGCAGAATCATCGGTGGCTCCCTCCTCGGACCGCGTAGCCGCATCCTTCACGCCCCACCGTACCGCCTCGCGCCGCGGCCGTGCGGGGAGCGATGTCGTGTTCACTCAGGGCTGCAAACATCAAGTCCCCCCGTTCTGTTCCGTATCCTGTGCCCGCGCATTCCCGTGCAGTTCGCCGCAGAGCAGATCGAGCACTCTCCGTACACTCTCTTTACGAATGTCCTCCCGGCCGCCGTTCAACCGCAATGCGGCCGTTTTCCCGGCGCCACCGGGTCCCGAGACGGCGACGAAGACCGTCCCGACGGGCTTGCCGTCCTGGGCCGCGGGCCCCGCCACACCCGTGGTGGCCATCCCCCAGGTGGCGCCGAGCCGGCGCCGCACACCGGCCGCCATCTGCGCCGCGACCTCGGGGTCCACCGCACCGCGCGCCGCCAGCAGGGCGGGGTCGACGTCCAGCAGTTCACTCTTCAGAGCGGTCGCGTAGGCCGTCACGGACCCGCGGAAGACGTTCGACGCGCCCGGCACCTCGGTGAGCCGGGAGGCGACGAGGCCGCCCGTCAGGGACTCGGCGACGGCCAGCGTCTCGCCACGCTCCGCAAGGAGCGTCAGCACGCGGGCCGCCGTGTTCACCGGGTCGGGCCCCCGTCGGCGGCCGCCACGGCGCGTTCCCTGGCCAGTCCCCTGCGCCGCAGCAGCACCGCCTGACGCACGTAGTCGAGGCCGGTGACGACCGTCAGCACGACCGCGACCGTCATCACCCAGAAGCGCAGGGTGGCCAGCGGCCCGGTCAGGGCCAGGACGTACATCCCGACCGCGGTGCCCTGCGCCAGGGTCTTCATCTTGCCGCCCCGGCTTGCCGGGATGACGCCGTGCCGGATGACCCAGAACCGCATCAGCGTGATCGCGAGCTCACGGAAGAGGATGACCCCCGTCACCCACCACGGAAGGTCGCCGAGGGCGGAGAGGCAGATCAGCCCGGCGGCCATGATCGCCTTGTCGGCGATCGGATCGGCGATCTTCCCGAAGTCGGTGACCAGGTTGTACGTCCGCGCCAGGTGCCCGTCGAAGATGTCGGTGATCATGGCGACGGCGAACGCGGCCCAGGCCCAGGCGCGCCAGGCGGGGTCGTAGCCGCCGTCCTGGAGCAGCAGCACCACGAACGCCGGTACCAGCACCAGCCGGATCATGGTGAGGATGTTGGCGATGTTCCACAGGCTGGCCTGGTTGACGGCCGCAGCGCCCAGCTTGCCGCCGGGCGCCGGCCTGCCGGTGCCGCCCGCGGCGGATGCCGGCACTCCGGTCATCTGCCCGCCTCCTCGTCCAGACAGTCGGCCACCAGGTCGACTCCCTCGGTGGCGACCACCTTCGCGGTGACCATCCGGCCGGGGACGAGGCCCTCCGCCGAGGTGAGGAGCGTCTGCCCGTCGGTCTCGGGGGCCTGGTGGGCGGCACGGCCCACCGCGCCCTCCTCCTCGTCCACGCTCTCGACCAGCACCTCCAGGGTCTCGCCCAGGCGCTCCTCGGCGCGCTGCGAGGTCAGCTCCTCGGCGACCCGGGACAGGTGGGCGAGGCGCTCGGAGATCACGTCGGCGTCGAGCTTGTTCTCGTAGCCGACCGCCTCGGTGCCCTCCTCGTCGCTGTAGCCGAAGACGCCGATGGCATCCAGGCGCGCGGCGCCGATGAAGCGCTCCAGCTCGGCGAAGTCCGCCTCGCTCTCGCCGGGGAACCCGACGATGAAGTTGGAGCGCACACCGGCCTGGGGCGCCTTGCCCCGGATGGTCGCCAGCAGTTCGAGGAAGCGCTCGGTGTCGCCGAAGCGGCGCATGGCGCGCAGCACTCCGGGAGCCGAGTGCTGGAAGGAGAGGTCGAAGTACGGCACGACCTTCTCGGTCGACGTCAGGACGTCGATGAGGCCGGGGCGCATCTCCGCGGGCTGGAGGTAGCTCACGCGGACCCGCTCGATGCCGTCGACGGCCGCCAGTTCGGGCAGCAGGGTCTCCAGCAGGCGGATGTCGCCGAGGTCCTTGCCGTAGGAGGTGTTGTTCTCGGAGACCAGCATGACCTCCTTGACGCCCTGCTCGGCAAGCCAGCGGGTCTCGCCGAGCACGTCGCTCGGACGGCGCGAGATGAAGGAGCCGCGGAAGGACGGGATGGCGCAGAAGGTGCAGCGGCGGTCGCAGCCGGACGCGAGCTTCACGGAGGCGACAGGGCTGGTGCCCAGGCGGCGGCGCAGGGGCGCGCGCGGCCCGGAGACCGGCGCGACGCCGTCCGGGAGGTCCTCGGGTGCGGTCGCGAGGGCGTCGCCGTGGCCGGGGAGGGCGACCTCCGTGGCCCCCTGGCGCTCGGCGGGGCTGAGCGGCAGCAGCTTGCGCCGGTCGCGCGGGGTGTGGGAGGCGTGGATGCCGCCGCTGAGGATGGTCTGGAGGCGGTCGGAGATGTCCGCGTAGTCGTCGAAGCCGAGCACACCGTCGGCTTCGGGAAGGGCCTCGGCGAGTTCCTTGCCGTACCGCTCGGCCATGCAGCCGACGGCGACGACGGCCTGGGTGCGGCCGTGATCCTTGAGATCATTGGCCTCGAGCAGGGCGTCGACGGAGTCCTTCTTGGCGGCTTCGACGAAGCCGCAGGTGTTGACGACGGCGACATCCGCGTCGGAGGCTTCCTCGACGAGCTCCCAGCCGTCCGCCGCCAGGCGGCCTGCGAGCTCCTCCGAGTCCACCTCGTTACGGGCGCAGCCAAGAGTGACAAGGGCGACGGTACGGCGTTCGGGCATGGGCTCAAGACTACTTTGTCCCGGCCCACGCCCCTGCCCCGAGGGTTGCGCCGCCCGTCACCGGGCGCGCCACGGGTCCGTCAGCCCGCCTCGGGGTCGCCCTTGGTGTAGGTCAGACGCTCGACGCCGCCCCGTTCGAACTCGTCCTCGATCTTCTTCCCGTTGACGAAGAGCTCGATCGCTCCGGCGTTGCCGAGGATGAGATCGACGCGCTCGTCGTCCTGGAAGGTCTTGGTGTCGCCCTTCTGGAGGGTGCCGTCGAAGAGCAGCTTGCCGTTGTGGGACTTGGCCTGGATCCAGCTCTTGTCGTCGACGACCGACAGCTGGACCGTGACCTTGTCCTTCGGCACGGCGGCGATGGCGCTGTCGGAGGGGTCCGGCTTGGGGTCGGCGGGCTTGACCGGGGTCGCGGTCGGGGACGGCTTGACCTCCGGCGCGGTCCCCTCGGCGACCTGGGTGTCCTTGCCGTCGCCGTCGCCGCTGACGAGGGTGAAGCCGGCGAAGCCGACCACGGCGACGATGGCGGCGACCATGGCCGCCGTCCAGTTGGGCCTGCGGGGCTCGGGGCGGATGCGCTCGGCCTCGAACAGCGGCGCGGCGGGCGTCGGCGAGGGCCGTCCGCCGTGCTCCGCGTCGTACTGCCCGACGAGCGGTTCGGGATCGAGACCGACGGCCCGCGCGAAGGTGCGGATGTGGCCGCGGGCGTAGACGTCGCCGCCGCAGCGGGAGAAGTCGTCTTCCTCGATCCCGTGGACGATGGGGATGCGCACCCGGGTGGCGGCACTGACCTCTTCGACGGTCAGACCCGCGCCGATGCGCGCCTGCTGGAGGGCGTGGCCGATCGACGGCCGCTCGTCCTCGACGGAAGGGCGGTTGTCTTCGGGGGAGTTGCCGATGGACACGGGGGCGCCTTTCGAGCGTGTAGCCACCTGCTGGAGGTTCAGTCTAGGGGTGGTACGAAAGAGTGGGGCAACCGGGAGGCGAAACTTTGTACGCCATCGGAATGGCCTGCTCCGCACGAGGGCGGACCACCTTCTCGTCCCTCCCTCCAACTTGACGTACGACCAAGGGAAACGGTTGCTCCCGAATCCCTTACGAGTGAGTGTCTCCCCGGATCACGGCGAGCACTCCATCCAATTCATCCGGTTTCACGAGAACGTCACGTGCTTTCGACCCTTCGCTCGGGCCGACGATGTTGCGCGACTCCATCAGGTCCATCAGGCGGCCGGCCTTGGCGAATCCGACGCGCAGCTTGCGCTGGAGCATCGAGGTGGACCCGAACTGCGTGGAGACGACCAGTTCGGCGGCCTGGCACAGCAGGTCAAGGTCGTCGCCGATGTCCTCGTCGATCTCCTTCTTCTGCTTGGTGCCGACCACGACGTCGTCGCGGAAGACCGGGGCCATCTGGTCCTTGCAGTGCTGGACGACCGTCTGCACCTCGGCCTCGGTGACGAAGGCGCCCTGCATACGGGTGGGCTTGTTCGCACCCATCGGCAGGAACAGCCCGTCGCCCTTGCCGATCAGCTTCTCGGCACCCGGCTGGTCCAGGATGACCCGGCTGTCGGCGAGCGACGAGGTGGCGAACGCCAGACGCGAGGGCACGTTCGCCTTGATGAGGCCGGTGACGACGTCGACCGACGGCCGCTGGGTCGCCAGTACCAGATGGATGCCGGCGGCGCGCGCCAGCTGGGTGATGCGCACGATGGCGTCCTCGACGTCACGCGGCGCGACCATCATCAGGTCGGCGAGCTCGTCGACGATCACCAGCAGGTACGGATACGGCTGGAGCTCGCGCTCACTGCCCTCCAGCGGCTTCACCTTGCCGCTGCGCACGGCGGCGTTGAAGTCGTCGATGTGGCGGTAGCCGAAGGCGGCGAGGTCGTCGTAGCGCAGGTCCATCTCGCGCACCACCCACTGGAGGGCCTCGGCGGCCCGCTTGGGGTTGGTGATGATCGGGGTGATCAGGTGCGGGATGCCCTCGTACGCGGTGAGCTCGACCCGCTTGGGGTCGACCAGCACCATCCGGACGTCCTCCGGGGTCGCCCTTATCATCACCGAGGTGATCAGGCAGTTGATGCACGACGACTTGCCGGAGCCGGTGGCCCCCGCGACCAGGATGTGGGGCATCTTGGCGAGGTTGGCCATCACATAGCCGCCCTCGACGTCCTTGCCGAGCGCGACCAGCATCGGGTGGTCGTCCTCGGCGGCGTCCGCGAGGCGCAGCACGTCGCCGAGGTTGACCATCTCCCGGTCGGTGTTGGGGATCTCGATGCCGACCGCGGACTTGCCGGGGATCGGGGAGATGATCCGCACATCCGGGCTGGCGACCGCATAGGCGATGTTCTTGGTCAGCGCGGTGATCCGCTCGACCTTCACCGCCGGGCCCAGCTCGACCTCGTAGCGGGTGACCGTCGGACCGCGGGTGAAGCCGGTGACGGCGGCGTCGACCTTGAACTCGGTGAACACGGTGGTCAGCGAGGCGACGATCGCATCGTTCGCCGCGCTGCGGGTCTTGCCCGGGCCGCCGCGTTCCAGCAGGTCGAGCGAGGGCAGCGCGTAGGTGATGTCACCGGCCAGCTGGAGCTGCTCCGCCCGCGGGGGCAGCGSCTGCGRCTGCTCGGGGGCGGGCTTGGTCAGGTCGGGCACCGACGACCTGACGCCGGGCTCGGCGCCCTCGGGCTCCCGGGCGGTGGGCACGGGGGAGGCGGCGCGCTGCCGGTCGGCGGTCACGTCGCGGGTGAGGTCGGCGACGACCGGCGAGGGCGGCATGCCGTTGAGCACCGCTCCGTCGAGGGCGGCGGCGGCCGCGGCCGCCACGTCGACGGCGTCCATCGCCCGGCCTGCGCCCGCCTGCGCGCCGGACCGCCGGGGACGCCGGCGCCGGTCGAGGGCGTCCTCCTCGGCCTGCTCGGCGTCGAAGACGTCGGAGCCGCCGGAGCGGCGCGGGGCGGAGCGGCGCGGACGCCCGGGCAGGGACTCGCGCCACTGCTCGTCGTAGCGCTCGTCGTCCTCGCCGGGCTCGTACGCCGGTTCGACGAGGCCGAGCTTGGAGCCGAGCAGCCGCAGGCGCTGCGGGATGGCGTTCACCGGGGTGGCGGTGACGACCAGCAGCCCGAACACCGTGAGCAGCACCAGCAGCGGTACCGCGAGCACCTCGCCCATCATGAAGATCAGCGGCTGGGAGATGCCCCAGCCGACCAGGCCGCCGGCGTCCTGCATGGCCTCCGTGCCCTCGCCGCGGCCGGGGGCGCCGCAGGCGATGTGGACCTGGCCGAGCACGCCGATGACGAGCGCGGACAGACCGATCACGATCCGGCCGTTGGCCTCGGGCCTCTCCGGATAGAGGATCAGGCGCACCGCGACCGCGCCGAGCAGTATCGGGGCCAGCAGGTCGAGCCGCCCGAAGGCGCCGGTGACGAGCATCTCCACGAGGTCGCCGACGGGGCCCCGCAGGTTCGACCAGGTGCCCGCGGCCACGATGAGGGCGATGCCGAGCAGCAGCAGCGCCAGGCCGTCCTTGCGGTGGGCGGGGTCGAGCCCCTTGGCCCCGCGCCCTATGCCGCGCAGCATCGCGCCGATCGTGTGGGCCACGCCCAGCCACACCGCGCGGGCGAGCCGGTAGACGCCCCCCGTGGGCGACGGCGCCGGTTTCGGCGGGACGGCCTTCTTGGCCGGCGCCTTCCTGGCGGGCGCCTTCTTCGCGGGAGCGGTCTTCTTCGCCGCGCTCTTCTTGGCGGGGGCCGCCTTCTTCACGGCGCCGGTCGTACGGGCGGCGCTCTTCTTCGCGGTGCCCGCCGTGCCCTGGGAACCCTTGCCGGACGTACGTGAGGCCATGGTGGTGAGGTTACCGGTGTTGACGGTGAGGGACACGTGTGGCCACTGCTTCACCCGATCGTGTCGTGCTTGCCCGGGTGGCGAACTGACGCCCCGTCACGGCCGATACGGCCCCGCGGGACCGGACGGCCGGGCTCAGGTCTGCGACGGAAGCGTCGGCGTGCCTCCGCCCGTCCCGGGCTCCAGCGCGTCCAGAGCGCGGCGCAGGCCGGTCAGCTTGCGCTCGAGATGGGCCGCCGTGGCGACGGCCGCCGCGTCCGCCGAGTCGTCGTCCAGCTGCTTGGAGAGTGCCTCCGCCTGCTCCTCCACCGCCGCGAGGCGGGCGGAGAGTTCGGCGAGGAGGCCCGCGGACTCGCGGCCGGCGGAGCCGTCCTGCCGGCCACCGCCCTCCAACTGGAGCCGGAGCAGGGCGGCCTGCTCGCGCAGCTGGCAGTTCTTCATGTAGAGCTCGACGAAGACCGAGACCTTGGCCCGCAGCACCCACGGGTCGAACGGCTTCGAGATGTAGTCGACGGCGCCCGCCGCGTAGCCGCGGAAGGTGTGGTGGGGGCCGTGGTTGATCGCGGTGAGGAAGATGATCGGGATGTCCCGCGTGCGCTCGCGCCGCTTGATGTGCGCGGCCGTCTCGAAGCCGTCCATTCCCGGCATCTGTACATCCAGCAGAATGACCGCGAAATCGTCCGTCAGCAGCGCCTTGAGCGCTTCCTCCCCTGACGATGCCCGCACCAGTGTCTGATCGAGCGCGGAGAGGATGGCCTCCAACGCGAGCAGATTCTCCGGCCGGTCATCGACCAGGAGGATCTTGGCCTTCTGCACCATGCCCCGTCCTCCTCGTCCCGGCATGGGGTCTCTCCGGCTCCGGGAGCCGGAGGACGCACCGGGCGCCGCCCCAGGGGACGACTCTCTTGCGTCGCCCGTTCTTGTGCCGGTCATGGTAGCCGCACCCCGCCCGTCGCCACACCCTGTCACCATGATGTCACTGTGCACGTACCGAAAACGTGGGGGGAGACCGGATGGTTCCCCGGAAACCGGCCTCCCACACACGTCCGGACAGAGTCGATCAGCATCGCGCGGCACACCCCGCCGCCTGCGGTCACTTTCCGTGCATCCACTGCTCCATCACCGACAGCAGGTGGTCGGGGTCGACGGGCTTCGTCACATAATCCGACGCACCCGACTCGATGGCCTTCTCCCGGTCGCCCTTCATCGCCTTCGCGGTCAGCGCGATGATCGGCAGTCCGGCGAACTGCGGCATCCGCCGGATCGCGGTCGTCGTCGCGTACCCGTCCATCTCCGGCATCATGATGTCCATCAGGACGACCGTCACATCGTCGTGCTGCTCCAGGACTTCGATGCCCTCCCGGCCGTTCTCCGCGTACAGCACCGACAGCCCGTGCTGCTCCAGCACCGAGGTCAGCGCGAAGACGTTGCGGATGTCGTCGTCGACGATCAGCACCTTCTCGCCGTCGAAGGCGAACACCCGGCGCTCGTCGGGAGCCTCCTCGCCGGCCTGCTCGCCCTGCTCCCCCGGTCCCCTGCCCGCGCTCTCGCCGCTCGCCAGCGCCTTGCGGCGCCGCCGGAAGAGCGCCGCCGGACCCGCCTGCGGCGCCGGCTGCCGCGGCGGCGACTGCACGACCTGCTCGAAGCCGCCCGCCGGCTCCTGTGCGTCGGCCTCCGCCGGCAGCTGCGGATGGGACCCCGACGACGGCTCGGCCACGTGCAGCGGCAGATACAGCGTGAACGTCGAGCCGCGGCCCGGTTCGCTCGCCGCGTGGATCTCGCCGCCGAGCAGCCGCGCGATCTCCCGGCTGATCGACAGGCCCAGGCCCGTCCCGCCGTACTTGCGGCTGGTCGTCCCGTCGGCCTGCTTGAACGCCTCGAAGATCACCCGCATCTTCCCCGCCGCGATCCCGATCCCGGTGTCCGTCACCGAGAACGCGATCAGGGCAGCGTCCGCGTCCCGCAGCGTGCCGGCCTCCAGCAGCTGCTCCCTGATCGACTGCGGCACATCGGCGCCCGCGGGCCGGATCACCAGCTCGACGGCGCCGCTGTCGGTGAACTTCACCGCGTTCGACAGCAGGTTGCGCAGCACCTGGAGCAGCCGCTGCTCGTCGGTGTGCAGCGTGGCCGGCAGCTCCGGCGAGACCCGCACCGAGAAGTCGAGCCCCTTCTCCGCGGTCAGCGGGCGGAACGTGGCCTCCACGTAGTCCACCAGCTGCACCAGCGCGATACGGGTCGGGCTGACGTCCATCTTGCCCGCCTCGACCTTCGACAGGTCGAGGATGTCGTTGATCAGCTGGAGCAGGTCGCTGCCCGCCCCGTGGATCGTCTCGGCGAACTCCACCTGCTTCGGCGACAGATTGGCGTCCGCGTTGTCCGCGAGCAACTTGGCGAGAATCAGCAGGGAGTTGAGCGGTGTCCGCAGCTCGTGCGACATGTTCGCCAGGAACTCCGACTTGTAGCGCATGGAGACCGCGAGCTGCTCCGCACGCTCCTCCAGCACCTGCCGGGCCTCCTCGATCTCGGTGTTCTTCACCTCGATGTCGCGGTTCTGCTGAGCCAGCAGCTCGGCCTTGTCCTCCAGCTCGGCGTTGGACGACTGGAGCGCCTTCTGACGGTTCTCCAGCTCGGCCGACCGCTCCCGCAGCTGCTCGGTGAGCTCCTGCGACTGCTTGAGCAGGACCTCGGTCTTGGTGTTGACGCTGATCGTGTTGACGCTGGTGGCGATCATCTCCGCGATCTGGTTGAGGAAGTCCCGCTGGATCTGGGTGAACGGCTGGAACGACGCCAGCTCGATCACGCCGAGGACCTTCCCCTCGAACAGCACCGGCAGCACGATCACGTACGCCGGCGAGGCCTCACCGAGGCCCGAGGAGATCTTCAGATAGCCCGGCGGCACATTGACCTGGATGGTCCGCTTCTCCTCCGCCGCCGTGCCGATCAGGGTCTCCCCCGGCCGGAACGACGTCGGCATCAGCCCGGCCGAGTAGCCGTAACTGCCGCGCATCACCAGCTCGTACGTCTCCCCGCCCGAGGACACGTCCGAGCTGCTGCCCGTCGCCATCGCGAGGAAGAAGGCGCCGTGCTGCGCGGAGACGACCGGCGTGAGCTCGCTCATGATCAGCGAGGCCACGTCGTCCAGGTCCCGGCGGCCCTGCATCAGACCCGAGATACGGGCCAGGTTGCCCTTGAGCCAGTCCTGCTCCTCGTTGGCGAGGGTGGTGTCCCGCAGGTTCGCGATCATCGTGTTGATGTTGTCCTGCAGGACCTGGATCTCGCCGGCCGCGTCCACGTCGATCTTCAGGTTCAGGTCGCCGCGGGTCACCGCCGTCGCCACGGCCGCGATCGCGCGCACCTGCCGGGTCAGGTTCCCGGCCATCTCGTTCACCGACTCGGTGAGGTCGCGCCAGGTGCCGTCCACGTCCCGCACCCGGGCCTGACCGCCCAGCTGCCCGTCCGTGCCCACCTCGCGGGCCACCCGGGTGACCTCCTCGGCGAACGACGACAGCTGGTCGACCATCGTGTTGATGGTGGTCTTCAGCTCCAGGATCTCGCCGCGCGCGTCGATGTCGATCTTGCGGGTCAGATCGCCCTTCGCGATCGCGGTCGTGACGGTCGCGATCTGCCGCACCTGGCCGGTGAGGTTGGACGCCATCGAGTTCACCGACTCGGTCAGGTCCTTCCACGTCCCCGACACGCCCGGCACATGGGCCTGGCCGCCGAGGCGCCCGTCGGTGCCCACCTCGCGCGCCACCCGGGTCACCTCGTCGGCGAACGACGAGAGCGTGCGCACCATCGTGTTGACCGTGTCCGCGAGCTCGGCGACCTCGCCGCGCGCCTCGACGGTCACCTTCTTCGTCAGGTCGCCGTTGGCCACCGCCGACGAGACGCGCGCGATGTTGCGCACCTGGTTCGTCAGGTTGTTGGCCATCAGGTTGACGTTGTCGCTGAGGTCCTTCCAGATGCCCGTGACGCCGCGCACCCGGGCCTGACCGCCCAGCACACCCTCGGTGCCCACCTCGCGGGCCACCCGGGTCACCTCGTCGGCGAAGTCGGACAGCTGGTCGACCATCGTGTTGACGGTCGTCACCAGCTCCAGGATCTCGCCCTTGGCGTCGACGGTGATCTTCTTCGACAGATCGCCCTTGGCGACCGCGGTGGTGACCTCGGCGATGTTGCGCACCTGACTCGTCAGGTTGTTCGCCATGAAGTTCACCGACTGGGTCAGGTCCTTCCAGGTGCCGGAGACACCCTGGACCTCGGCCTGGCCGCCGAGGATGCCCTCGGTGCCCACCTCCCGCGCGACCCGGGTCACCTGCTCCGCGAAGTTCGACAGTTGGTCGACCATCGTGTTGAGGGTGTTCTTCAGCTCCAGGATCTCGCCGCGCGCGTCCACGTCGATCTTCTGCGACAGGTCACCGCGGGCCACCGCCGTGGCCACCTGGGCGATGTTGCGGACCTGGCCGGTGAGGTTCTCGGCCATGCCGTTCACCGAGTCCGTCAGATCACGCCACACACCGGCCACACCGGGCACCTGCGCCTGGCCGCCGAGGCGCCCGTCGGTGCCCACCTCGCGCGCCACCCGGGTCACCTGCTCGGCGAACGCGGAGAGCTGGTCGACCATCGTGTTGATGGTGTTCTTCAGCTCCAGGATCTCGCCGCGCGCGTCCACGTCGATCTTCTGCGACAGGTCGCCCCGGGCCACCGCGGTGGTGACCTGCGCGATCTGACGCACCTGGGACGTCAGGTTGCCGGCCATGAAGTTGACGGAGTCCGTCAGCTCCTTCCACGTACCGCTGACGCCGTCGACCCGCGCCTGGCCGCCGAGCCGGCCCTCCGTGCCCACGTCCCGCGCCATCCGCGTCACCTGGTCGGCGAACGAGGACAGCTGCGCCACCATCGTGTTGACGGTGTTCTTCAGCTCCAGCATCTCGCCGGCGACGTCCACGGTGACCTTCTGCGACAGATCGCCGTTGGCCACCGCCGTCGTCACCTGAGCGATGTCCCGCACCTGACCGGTGAGGTTGCGGAACGCGGTGTTCACCGAATCGGTGAGGTCCTTCCACGTGCCCGCCGCACCCGGCACCTGCGCCTGGCCGCCGAGACGGCCCTCCACGCCGACCTCGCGGGCGACGCGGGTGACCTCGGAACCGAAGGACTGGAGCTGGTCCACCATGGTGTTGACGGTGTTCTTCAGCTCCAGCATCTCGCCGGCGACGTCCACGGTGACCTTCTGCGACAGGTCACCGCTCGCCACCGCCGTCGTCACCTGAGCGATGTCCCGCACCTGACCGGTGAGGTTGCGGAACGCGGTGTTCACCGAATCGGTGAGGTCCTTCCACGTACCCGCCGCACCCGGCACCTGCGCCTGGCCGCCGAGCAGACCCTCCGCGCCGACCTCGCTCGCCACCCGGGTGACCTCGTCCGCGAAGGTGCGCAGCGTCTCGGTCATCTGGTTGATCGTCTCGGCGAGCTGGGCCACCTCGCCCCGCGCGCTCACCGTGACCTTCTGGGAGAGGTCGCCGTTGGCGACCGCGGTCGTCACCTCGGCGATGCCGCGCACCTGCGAGGTGAGGTTGCCGGCCATGGTGTTCACCGAGTCGGTGAGGTCCTTCCACACACCGGCCACACCGGGGACGGTCGCCTGACCGCCCAGCTCGCCCTCCGTGCCCACCTCCCGGGCGACACGGGTGACCTCGGAGGAGAACGACTGGAGCTGGTCCACCATCGTGTTGACGGTGTTCTTCAGCTCCAGCATCTCGCCCGCCACATGGACGGTGACCTTCTGCGACAGGTCGCCCTTGGCCACGGCCGTGGTCACCAGCGCGATGTCCCGCACCTGGGCCGTCAGCCGGTACGCCATGGTGTTCACCGAGTCCGTGAGGTCCTTCCACGAACCCGACATGCCCCGCACCTGGGCCTGACCGCCGAGCTTGCCCTCGGTGCCGACCTCCAGCGCCACCCGCGTCACCTCGTCGGTGAAAGCGGAGAGCTGGTCGACCAGGCTGTTGACCGTGCGCGCGACCTTCAGGAACTCGCCGCGCAGCGGGCGCACCGTGCCGTCCTGCGGGTCGGTGGAGTGCGAGCGGAGCTCCATCCGCTGGTCCAGGTCGCCCTCGGCCACCGCGGACAGCACCCGGCCCACCTCGGACACCGGCCGGGCGAGGTCGTCGACCAGCTCGTTCGCCGCGTCGATCGCGACCGCCCAGGAGCCCTCGCAGGCGCCCGTCTCCAGCCGCTCGGTCAGCTTGCCCTCGCGGCCGACCATTCTGCGGACCCGCGCCATCTCGCCGGTGAGATGCAGATTGCGGTCCGCGACCTCGTTGAAAACGGCCGCGATCTCGGCCATGACGCCGTCGCCGGACACCGTCAGGCGCCGGCGGAAGTTCCCGTCCCGCATCGTCACCAAGGCCGCCAGCAGCCTGTTCAGCGCCGCCGTGTCGACCTCGGTCGTCCCATTGCTCCGGGATCGTCCGCCTTTCGCACGCGCGTCCTTGGCCCGCGCCGTTGCGCCAGACTCCACCGTGTCCCTCCCGCAGGGGTTGACCGTACTGCCTGGGCTCTCTCAGGAAGCCTGCCCAGTGTTTCACCATGCCGGAACCAGGCCATAACAGTTCGGCAGCTTCGCATAGGGTCCCCGCCCCCGGAGGACGGAAACAGCCGCAACCGGCATCCGCTCGGACAGCGAAGGTAAGTAACCTGGCATGCGGCTGTCCAACCGCCCCGGTCCGCCCGGCAGGGGTGGTGCGAAGCAGGCACGTCACCGGGCACGGGGAGGAACAGGCCGATCATGGCAGAGCCGGGCGTCGAGACGCGTACGAGGAGTTCCGTGATCACCGCTCGGGCGGCCGCCACCTTCGAACCGGTCGGGCGGTCCGTAGCGGCCGCCCGTGCCTTCGTCCGCGACACCCTCCAGGGCTGGGGGTACGCCGACGTCGTCGACGACGCCGTGGTCCTCACCAGCGAACTGGTCACGAACGCGGTGATCCACGCCGGCACGGCGGCCGACGTCCTGTGCCTGCGCAGCGAGGACGGCGTCCGGGTCGAGGTCGGCGACCGGTACCCCGAGCGCGAGGTCCCGATGCAGGGCACCGGGCAGTCCTTCGGCAGTCTCGAACGCGAGAACGGCAGAGGTCTGCTGCTCTGCGCGGCCCTCGCCTCCCGGTGGGGCGTGGAGTACACCCCGACCCGGAAGCACGTGTGGTTCCGCCTCGACCTCCCCCAGCGCGCCGTGGGCGCCCGCTCCGCGGGCCCCGCCCTCCCCACCTCGATGCTCCCGGTCGCCGAGGAGCGCGTCCGCGTGGCCGTCGTCCAGATCGGCAGCGCCGGCACCATCACGGTGTGGAACGAGGACGCCCGGCACCTCTTCGGCTACGCGACCGACCAGGTCGTCGGCAAGCCCCTGACCGACCTCGCGGCCTGGCCCCACACACCGGGCACCGGCACCGGGATCGCGGAGGCACTCCAGCTCTCGCGCTGGGAGGGCAGCTACGGCCTCCGCGGCTCGGACGGCCGCGTCATCTCCGTCTACGCCTCCCACCTGCGCGTACGCGACACCCACGGCGAACCGTCGACGGTCTGCCTGCTGGTGCGCGACGAGGAGCGCGCCGTCCTGCAGACACCGCAGCGCGCCCCCGCGTCCGACCGCGGGGCGGACAGCCGCTCCACCGACCCCTTCGAGGTGTTCATCGGGTCGCCGGCACCCGACGACCTCGACGGGCTCCTCCAGCGCACCGTGGAACGCGCCCGGGACATGCTCGACGGCGACTCCGCGTTCCTCCTGCTCGCCACCGACGACGAGACCGAGCTGGAGGTCCGCGCGACCACCGGCCTGCCCTCGGCCCGGCAGCGCTTCGCCCGGGTCCCGGTCGAGGCCGGCACCGGCCGTTACGGCTCCGCCCGCATGCCGGCCGTCCACGAGGACCTCACCAGCGTCCCCGGCGCGGTCCCCCTGCTGAACTCGACCGGCATGCGCTCGGTGGTCACCGTCCCGCTCAAGGTCGAGGGAAGACTCACCGGATCCCTCGGCGTCGCCGCGGAGGCGGCCGGGCGCTACTCCAACGAGGAAGCGCTGCGGCTGCAGTTCGCCGCCGACCGGATCGCCCTGGCCGTCGAGTCCGCCCGGCTGGGGGAGCTCGAACGACTGCGCCGCGGGTCCCTCTCCTTCCTCGTCGAGGCCTCCGACCTGCTCGCGGGCACCCTCGACCGGGACCAGACCCTGGCGCTGATGGCCCAGATGACCGTCCCGACGCTCGCCACCTGGTGTGCGGTCTACACGATCGCCGACCAGTCCTCCGAGCCCTATCTGTCCTACGTCCTCCACGAGGACGAGGAGCGCATCGACGACCTCAAGGCCCTGCTGTCGAGGATCGACGCCCCGGACCCGGTGCCCACGCCCGGCGCCCGGGTGTGGACCGCTCCCGCCGAGGCCGCGCAGCGCGCCGCGCTGCTCCTCTCCAAGCGCGAACTCGGCCTCGGCTCGGGTATGCCGGTCTCCTCCGGCATCGGCGGGACGATGGCGACGGCCGCGGTCGTCGGCGGCGAGACGGTGGTGCTGCCCCTGGTCGCCCGCAACCGGGTGATCGGCATGATCGTGCTCGGCAAGCCGTCCGACGACCACTTCCGCCAGGAGATCCTGGAACTGGCCGAGGACCTCTCCCGCCGTGCCGCCCTGGCCCTGGACAACTCGCGGCTCTACTCGGAGCGCGTGGCGATCAGCCAGTCCCTCCAGCGGAGCCTGCTGCCGCCGGAGCTGCCGCAGATCCCCGGGGTCGAGGTCGAGGTGATCTACCGCGCCGCCGGCGAGGGCAACGAGGTGGGCGGCGACTTCTACGACCTGTTCCCCATCCGGGACGGCGCGTACGGGTTCGCCATCGGCGACGTCTGCGGCACCGGACCGGAGGCGGCCGCCGTCACGGGTCTGGCGCGCCACGCGCTGCGCCTGCTGGCGCGCGAGGGCTTCGGCGGCCCCGCCGTCCTCGAGCGCCTCAACGCGGCCATCCTCGACGAGGGCGCCCGCAGCCGCTTCCTCACGCTGCTGTACGGCGAGCTGTGGCCGCAGGAGGACGGCAGCGCCGTCCTCAAGTTCGTCTGCGCGGGCCACCCGCTGCCGCTGCGCCTGCGCCAGGACGGCACGGTGGAGCCGGCCGCCGAACCGCAGCCGCTGCTGGGTGTGATGGACGATCTCGAACTGTACGAGGAGGTCGTCACGCTCGACCCGGGCGATGTGCTGCTGTGCGTCACCGACGGCGTCACCGAACGCCGTGAGGGGACGCGGATGCTGGGTGACGACGGCCTGAGCGATGTGCTGACGACATGTACGGGCCTGACCGCGGGGGCCGTCGCCGCCCGCGTCCTGCGGGCTGTCGAGCGCTTCGCGGCCGAGCCGGCGTCGGACGACATGGCGATCCTGGCGATGCGCGTCCACGAGCCCCACAAGGACTGAACCGCTCGCGGGCGGACCGCACTGCGCGGTCCGCCCGCGCATACGAAAAAGGCCCCTCGCCGTCGAGGCGAGGGGCCTTTTCTCAGTGAGCCCCCAAACGGAATCGAACCGTTGACCTTCTCCTTACCATGGAGACGCTCTACCGACTGAGCTATAGGGGCCTGTTGTTCCGGGCTTTCCCCGTGGCAACGAGAAGAAGCATAGCCCATCCCCACGGGCGATCTCAAATGCCTGACCTGCACTTCTTCCAGGGGCCGGGCAGGAGGCCGGACGGGGCGGCGGACAGCCGCCCCGAGGCCGGCCACCCGCCGCCGGACCGGCGAACGGCCGTGAACGCAGAAAAGCCCCGGAACACAGTTCCGGGGCTTCCCCACAATGATTGTTCGGCGGCGTCCTACTCTCCCACAGGGTCCCCCCTGCAGTACCATCGGCGCTGAAAGGCTTAGCTTCCGGGTTCGGAATGTAACCGGGCGTTTCCCTAACGCTATGACCACCGAAACACTATGAAGATGTCGAACTACCAGCCAGCAAAAGGCGAGTTCGTTACTTCAGAACTAACACAGTGGACGCGAGCAACTGAGGACAAGCCCTCGGCCTATTAGTACCGGTCAACTCCACCAGACACAGTGGACGCGAGCAACTGAGGACAAGCCCTCGGCCTATTAGTACCGGTCAACTCCACCAG
>NZ_RDBP01000012.1:3010426-3014223 GCF_008042045.1 Streptomyces sp. T39 | reverse complement strand
AATAAGCCCCACCGTTCACAGCGTCCTCGCTGTGTCGCCTGCCCGCACCCTCACAAGGAGGACCGGACAGGTCTTTTTCAAAGGAACCTCGACCATCCGAACCGGATGGACGGGGTATCAACATATCTGGCGTTGATTTTTGGCACGCTGTTGAGTTCTCAAGGAACGGACGCTTCCTTTGTACTCACCCTCTCGGGCTTTCCTCCGGGCGCTTCCCTTCGGTCTTGCGTCTCCGACTCTATCAGATCTTTCCGACCCGATTTCCTCGGTGCTTTCCGGGCTTTTCGGCCCTTCCGGCGCTTCCGACTCTATCAGACTCTTTCGGGCCTGATTCCCGGTCGGCGGGAATGCTTCCAAGAAATCCGCTTTCGCGTTTCCCTTTTCGGCGTGCCCGACTTTATCAGAGATTCTGAGCCGGAATTCCCGCCCCCTCCGGGCACCCTTCAGCGCACATGAAAGTGCCGGGTACCCGTTCAGGCGGAGAGCCAAACGTACTGGAGCGGAGCGCCCCGATGCAAATCGGGGGCTCCGCTCCAGGTGACGGCGGTGCGAGGGGTCAGACCTCGACGACGACGGGGAGGATCATCGGGCGTCGGCGGTAGGTGTCCGAGACCCACTTGCCCAGGGTGCGGCGCACGAGCTGCTGGAGCTGGTGCGGCTCAGCGACGCCGTCCGCCGCCGACTTGGCGATCGCGTCCTCGATCTTCGGCACGACCGCGGTGAAGACCGAGTCGTCGATGCCGGACCCGCGCGCGTGGATGTGGGGACCGCCCACGACCTTGCCGGTCGTGCTGTCCACGACGACGAAGACGGAGATGATGCCTTCCTCGCCCAGGATGCGGCGGTCCTTGAGTGCGGGCTCGGTGACGTCGCCGACGGAGAGACCGTCGACGTACACGTAACCGGCCTGGACCTTGCCGACGATCCGGGCCTTGCCGTCGACGAGGTCGACGACGACGCCGTCCTCGGCGATGACGATGTGGTCCTTCGGCACGCCGGTCAGCGCGCCCAGTTCGGCGTTGGCGCGCAGGTGGCGCCATTCGCCGTGCACCGGCATCAGGTTCTTCGGCTTGCAGATGTTGTAGAAGTACAGCAGCTCGCCGGCCGAGGCGTGGCCCGAGACGTGGACCTTGGCGTTGCCCTTGTGGATGACGTTCGCGCCCCAGCGGGTGAGGCCGTTGATCACGCGGTAGACCGCGTTCTCGTTGCCCGGGATGAGCGACGAGGCCAGGATGACGGTGTCTCCCTGGACGATGCGGATCTGGTGGTCGCGGTTGGCCATCCGGGACAGCGCGGCCATGGGCTCGCCCTGGGATCCGGTGCAGACGAGGACGACCTCGTGGTCCGGCAGGTCGTCGAGCGTCTTGACGTCCACGACGAGGCCGGCCGGGACCCGCAGATAACCGAGGTCGCGGGCGATGCCCATGTTGCGGACCATCGAGCGGCCGACGAAGGCGACCCGCCTGCCGTACTCGTGGGCCGCGTCCAGGATCTGCTGGATGCGGTGCACATGACTGGCGAAGCTGGCCACGATGATGCGCTTCTGCGCGTTGGCGAAGACCGTGCGCAGCACGTTGGAGATGTCGCGCTCGGGCGGGACGAAGCCCGGGACCTCGGCGTTCGTCGAGTCCGAGAGGAGGAGGTCGATGCCCTCCTCGCTCAGCCGCGCGAAGGCGTGCAGGTCGGTCAGGCGGCGGTCCAGCGGCAGCTGGTCCATCTTGAAGTCGCCGGTGTGGACGACCATGCCCGCGGGGGTGCGGATGGCGACGGCCAGCGCGTCGGGGATGGAGTGGTTGACGGCGATGAACTCGCAGTCGAAGAGGCCGATGCGCTCGCGCTGTCCCTCGGTGACCTCGAGGGTGTACGGGCGGATGCGGTGCTCCTGGAGCTTGGCCTCGATCAGGGCGAGGGTCAGCTTGGAGCCGATGAGCGGGATGTCCGGCTTCAGCCGGAGCAGGAACGGGACGCCGCCGATGTGGTCCTCGTGCCCGTGGGTGAGGACGATGCCCTCGATGTCGTCGAGGCGGTCCCGGAGGGTGGTGAAGTCCGGGAGGATCAGGTCGATGCCGGGCTGCTCCTCCTCCGGGAAGAGGACGCCGCAGTCGACGACGAGCAGGCGGCCGTCGTATTCGAAGACCGTCATGTTGCGGCCGATCTCGCCGAGACCGCCGAGCGGGGTGACGCGCAGTCCGCCCTTGGGCAGCTTCGGCGGAGCGCCGAGTTCGGGATGCGGATGACTCAAAAGACTCTCCTCACCACATACGCCACGTGCCTCTGCGGCACGTGGCGTACATGACATTCGTGCACTTGCCGTTGTCAGTTTCCGGCCGGGTCCGGGTGTCGGGCGGTACGCCGCGGCGGTCGCGCCGGCCGGTTTTGCCTATTCAGTTGTGAAGTCAGTGTTCTTCAGCTCTACCCCGCCCGCGGCCAGGTCGAGCTCGAGCTGCCGGGTTTCTTCGGGGGAAAGACCGACGAGCGGCAGCCGGAGCGGGCCTGCGGGCAGGCCCTGCAGGGTGAGGGCCGCCTTGGAGGTGATCACTCCCTGGGTGCGGAACATCCCGGTGAAGACGGGGAGCAGCTTCTGGTGGATCTCCGTCGCCTTCTGGACGTCGCCGCCGCGGTGGGCGTCGAGCAGGGCGCGCAGTTCCGGGGTGACGACGTGGCCGACCACGGAGACGAAGCCGACGGCGCCGACGGAGAGCAGCGGGAGGTTGAGCATGTCGTCGCCCGAGTACCAGGCGAGGCCGCTGCGTGCGATGGCCCAGCTGGCGCGGCCGAGGTCGCCCTTGGCGTCCTTGTTGGCGACGATCCGCGGGTGGGCGGCGAGGCGGACGATCGTCTCGGTGTCGATCGGGACGCCGCTGCGGCCGGGGATGTCGTACAGCATCACGGGCAGTTCCGTGGCGTCGGCGATGGCCGAGAAGTGGCGGAACAGGCCCTCCTGCGGGGGCTTGTTGTAGTACGGCGTCACGGCCAGCAGACCGTGTGCGCCGGCGCGCTCGGCGGCGCGGGCGAGTTCGATGCTGTGGCGGGTGTCGTTGGTGCCGATCCCGGCGACGATGTGCGCACGGTCTCCGACGGCCTCCAGGACCGCTCGTACGAGCTGGTCCTTCTCCGCGTCGCTGGTGGTGGGCGACTCGCCGGTGGTCCCGTTGAGGATCAGACCGTCGTTGCCCACGTCCACGAGGTGGGCGGCGAGACGCTGGGCGCCGTCGAGGTCGAGAGCGCCGTCCGCCGTGAAGGGCGTGACCATGGCGGTGAGGACCCGGCCGAAGGGGGTCTGCGGAGTGGAGATCGGAGCCATGGGTAACACGCTACTCGCTGCTCAGTGCAGGGTGTCCCCTCGGGGGACGTGACGTACGACGTGGCAGGTGGAACCCGGCACTGCCTGCTCGGGGGTTCAAGCAGTGCCGGGTCCGTTTGATCAGCCTAGATGAACTTTATGAAACGCCGCAATACGGACACTTCGCCACAAGTGCGCACATCTGTACCTATGGAGCGATCCGGCCGTTGGCGTTGAAGGCCGCGTAGGTCAGCGGCATGAGCTTCGCCCAGTGCCGTTCCATCTTCTCGCCGACCATCTCGATCTCCCGCTGCGGGAACGAGGGCACCGCGGCGTCCTCGTGCTGGGTGCGCAGCCCCAGGAAGTGCATCAGCGAGCGTGCGTTGCAGGTGGCGTACATCGACGAGAAGAGGCCGACGGGGAGCACCGCACGGGCCACCTCACGGGCGACGCCGGCGGCGAGCATCTCCTGGTACGCCTCGTACGCGTGCAGGTAGGCGTCCTCCATCACCCG
>NZ_RDBP01000012.1:3009457-3010326 GCF_008042045.1 Streptomyces sp. T39 | reverse complement strand
GTCGGGGACGTAGAACACCGGGTCCAGACGGCGGTAGCGGCCGGACTCCTCGTTGTACGACCAGCCGACGCGGTGGCGCATGAACTCGCGGAAGACGAAGATCGGTGCGCTGATGAAGAAGGTCATCGAGTTGTGCTCGAAGGGGCTGCCGTGGCGGTCGCGCATCAGATAGTTGATGAGTCCCTTGGAGCGCTCGGGGTCCTTCGAGAGCTCGTCGAGCGACTGCTCACCCGCTGTGGAGACCCGGGCGGCCCACAGCACGTCGGAGTCACCGGCGGTGTGCTTCACCAGGTCGACCGTGACATCACTGCGGTAGCTGGGCTTGACGTTCTCTGCGGGGGTCTCGCTCACCGGCGGTCCTTCCATGTGCGTCGCTCGGGCGGCGCCCACTCTACGGCGCGCGGTCGGCGGCGGCGGGCCCGGCAGGCGCCCATAGGTGTCCTTCGGCCGATCCGGGGAATTCGGGCACCAAACGATGCGTATGCACGTCTGTACGGATACAAGCGTTCCGCTGTGTACGGATGGCAGTGTTCCGTCCCGAATACCGCAAGGAGAGTCCCTGATGTTCCGGCGCGAGGCCGTCCCGTTCACGTTCGTCGCCGAGGCCGACGCGTTCCGCAGCAACGTCGCTCCCCCGCCCCGGGAACGGCCCAGCACCTCGCAGGTGCTGGCCCGCACGATGGTCGGGCTGACCGTGGTGGCCGGGCTCGTCGGCTCCCTGCTGCTGGGCATGCCCGCGCTGGAGTCGGGTGCCTCCTCGCCGGAACATCAGGGACTCTCCTTGCGGTATTCGGGACGGAACACTGCCATCCGTACACAGCGGAACGCTTGTATCCGTACAGACGTGCATACGCATCGTTTGGTGCCCC
>NZ_RDBP01000012.1:2950753-3009357 GCF_008042045.1 Streptomyces sp. T39 | reverse complement strand
GCGCGTCCAGGCGAGGGTCGACGTCGAGAAGAACCCGACCCGCCGCACGCCGTGCCGGCTCACCCAGGTGCCCATCCGCAGCAGCCGCAGGGCCACCAGGACGAGGAGCGCACCGAGCGCCATGCAGACGGCGGCGCCGGACAGGGCCCCGGCGAACGCGATGATCATCGAGGCCATCAGCACGAACGACGCGAGCAGCAGCACCAGAGCCGCGGCTCCGACCCGCCACGGCCCCCCAGGGGTGGTCCCCCACCGAGCACCTCGGTAGCCTCACCGGGCACAGCCGAATCAAGCGTGCTGGTGAGTGAGGATCGCTCGTGCCCCTGCCCTTCCTGACGGCCGACCGTGCTTTCGACACGCAAGCGGACGACATCGCGCTGCCCTTCGACGACCACGACCGCTGGCGGCGCCCGTACCGCCCGGGGCCGTGGCGGGTCGGAGCCGCGGCTCTGGTGCTGCTGCTCGCGTCGTTCGTGCTGATGGCCTCGATGATCATCGCGTTCGCCGGGGCCCTGTCCGGCGCCGCCGTCTGCATGGCGCTCGGTGCGCTCCTCGTCCTGGTGGCCCTGCGGCTGCTGCGGATGGGCACCTGGGTGAGCCGGCACGGCGTGCGGCGGGTCGGGTTCTTCTCGACGTCGACCCTCGCCTGGACGCGCTCCACCGCGCTGCGCACGGTGCAGCAGCCGGTGCGCTGGCTCGGCCTGCCGCGCACGGTCCAGGGGCAGGCGCTGCTCCTCGTCACCCAGGGCGGTCAGCAGATCCCGCTGATGACCGACCACGACGCCGATTTCCTGTCCCGCCTGGAGGCGTTCGACCGGGCGGCCGACACCGTCGAGGCGTGGGGCGCCGAGTACCGGGCGGGCTGAGGCTCCGCCGCACACACACGAGAGGGACCGGTCCCGGACGGCTCACCGTCCGGGACCGGTCCCTCTCGTCCGCTCGCCGTGGCCGCGGCCCGCCGATCCGGCGGGCACGGTCAGCCGGGGACCGGCTTGCCGTCGTGCAGCGCTATCGCCCGCTGCATCGCCCTGCGGGCCCGCGGCGTGTCCCGGGCGTCGTGATAGGCCACGGCGAGCCGGAACCAGCAGCGCCAGTCGTCCGGGGAGTCCTCCGTCTCGGCCCGGCGCCTGTCGAAGACCGCGTCCGCGGAGTCCCGGTCGATCCGGCCTCCCGGGGTCCGGACGAGCTCGTCGACGGGCAGTCCGCCCTCCGCGTCCAGCTCAGCGGCCAGCTGGTTGGCGCGGGTGACGAACCGGGTGTTCTTCCACAGGAACCAGACACCGATGACCGGCAGGATCAGCACCGCGGCGCCGAAGACGGCGGTGAGGGCGGTGCCCTGCTTCAGGAGCATCACACCGCGGCTGCCGGCCAGGACGAAGTAGACGACCAGGACGGCTGCCGTGACGAAGTAGGTGATCTTTGCGCGCATCGAGGTACCGGTCAGCCCAGGTCGAGGAAGTGCTCCAGGCCGAAGGTCAGGCCGGGAGCGGAGGTGACACGGCGGACGCCGAGCAGGATGCCCGGCATGAAGCTGCTGTGGTGCAGCGAGTCGTGCCGGATGGTCAGGGTCTCCCCCTCGCCGCCGAGGAGGACCTCCTGGTGGGCCAGGAGGCCGCGCAGCCGCACGGCGTGCACCGGGACGCCGTCGACGTCCGCGCCCCGGGCGCCCTCCAGGGCGGTCACCGTGGCGTCGGGCTGCGCGGCGAGGCCGGCCTCGGCCCGGGCCGCGGCAATCAGCTGGGCGGTGCGGGTGGCGGTGCCCGAGGGGGCGTCCGCCTTGTTCGGGTGGTGGAGTTCGACGACCTCCGCCGACTCGAAGTACCGCGCCGCCTGCTGGGCGAACGTCATGGTGAGCACGGCGCCGATGGAGAAGTTCGGCGCGATGAGCACACCGGTCTCCGGGGAGGCGGCCAGCGAGGTGTCGAGCTGCGCGAGGCGCTCGTCGGTCCAGCCGGTGGTGCCGACGACCGCGTGGATGCCGTGCCGTACGCAGAAGTCGAGGTTGCCCATGACCGACGCCGGGGTGGTCAGCTCGACCACGACCTGTGCGCCGGACTCGACGAGCGACTCCAGCTTGTCGCCGCGGCCGAGGGCCCCGACCAGTTCCATGTCGTCGGCGGCCTCGACGGCCCGGACGGCTTCCGAGCCGATACGGCCCTTGGCACCGAGGACGGCCACGCGCAGCTTGCTCATCGATGTGCTTCCTTACGGGTTAGGAGACCGCTTCGTGCAGGCGGTCGGCCTGCTTGTCCTTCAGGGGGCCGATGACCGACAGCGACGGGCGCTGCCCCAGCACGTCCCCGGCCACCGCGCGCACCTCGTCGGGCGTGACGGCGGATATCCGGGCGAGCATCTCGTCCACCGACATCTGGGTGCCCCAGCACAGCTCGCTCTTGCCGATGCGGTTCATGAGCGCGCCGGTGTCCTCGAGGCCGAGGACCGTCGAGCCGGAGAGCTGGCCGATCGCCCGGCCGATCTCCTCGTCCGACAGCCCCTCCGAGGCCACCCGGTCCAGTTCGCCGCGGCAGATCTTCAGCACGTCGTGGACCTGGCTGGGCCGGCAGCCGGCGTAGACCCCGAAGAGGCCGGTGTCGGCGAAGCCCGAGGTGTACGAGTACACGCTGTAGGCGAGACCGCGCTTCTCCCGGACCTCCTGGAACAGCCGGGAGGACATGCCCCCGCCAAGTGCCGTGTTGAGCACGCCGAGGGCCCAGCGCCGCTCGTCGGTGCGGGCGAGGCCGGGCATGCCGAGGACGACGTGCGCCTGCTCGGTCCTGCGGTTCAGGTGCTCCACCCGGCCGGCGGTGCGCAGGGCCCGGCTCCCGTCGCGGGGGGCGATGGGCACGGCGTCCGTGCGGTCGAGCGCGCCGGCGCGCTCGAAGGCGCGGCGGACCTGGCGCACGACCGTGGCGTGGTCCACGTTGCCCGCGGCGGCGACCACCAGGTGGGTGGGGTCGTAGTGCTTCCTGTAGAAGCGGCGGATGCGGTCGGCGGTCAGGGCGTTCACCGTGTCGACGGTGCCGAGGACCGGGCGGCCCAGCGGGGAGTCCCCGTACATGGTGTGCGCGAACAGGTCGTGCACGCAGTCGCCCGGGTCGTCCTCGGTCATCGCGATCTCCTCGAGGATGACGCCGCGCTCGGCGTCCACGTCCTCCTGGAGGATCAGCGACCCGGTGAGCATGTCGCACACCACGTCGATGGCGAGCGGCAGGTCCGTGTCGAGCACACGTGCGTAGTAGCACGTGTACTCCTTGGCCGTGAACGCGTTCATCTCGCCGCCGACGGCGTCGATCGCCGAGGAGATGTCGAGGGCGGAGCGGCTGCGGGTGCCCTTGAACAGCAGGTGTTCGAGGTAGTGGGTGGCGCCGCCGAGGGAGGGTGTCTCGTCGCGGGAGCCGACGTGCGCCCAGATGCCGAAGGTCGCGGAGCGCACCGAGGGCAGTGTCTCGGTGACGACGCGCAGACCGCCGGGCAGCACCGTGCGGCGGACGGTGCCGATGCCGTCCTTGCCCTTGAGGAGTGTTTGGGTACGGGCGACGGCCCGCGCCTCCGAGGAGGTGCGGGCCGTCGCCTGCGGACTACGGGACGTCACTTGTCGGTGTCGTCCTTCTCGTCGCCCTCTTCGCCCTCGACCACGGGGATCAGGGAGAGCTTGCCACGGGAGTCGATCTCGGCGATCTCGACCTGGACCTTGGCGCCCACGGCGAGCACGTCCTCGACGTTCTCCACGCGCTTGCCGCCGGCGAGCTTGCGGATCTGCGAGATGTGCAGCAGACCGTCCTTGCCGGGCATCAGGGAGACGAACGCACCGAAGGTCGTCGTCTTCACGACGGTGCCCAGGTAGCGCTCGCCGACCTCCGGCATGGTCGGGTTGGCGATGCCGTTGATCGTGGCGCGGGCGGCCTCGGCCTGCGAGCCCTGGGCGGCACCGATGTAGATGGTGCCGTCGTCCTCGATCGTGATGTCGGCGCCGGTGTCCTCCTGGATCTGGTTGATCATCTTGCCCTTGGGGCCGATGACCTCGCCGATCTTGTCCACGGGGATCTTGACGGTGATGATCCGCGGGGCGTTGGGGGACATCTCGTCCGGGACGTCGATGGCCTCGTTCATCACGTCGAGGATGTGGAGGCGGGCGTCGCGGGCCTGCTTCAGCGCGGCGGCCAGGACCGAGGCGGGGATGCCGTCGAGCTTGGTGTCGAGCTGGAGCGCGGTGACGAAGGTCTTCGTACCGGCGACCTTGAAGTCCATGTCGCCGAAGGCGTCCTCCGCACCGAGGATGTCGGTGAGGGCGACGTAGTGGGTCTTGCCCTCGATCTCCTCGGAGATCAGACCCATGGCGATACCGGCGACGGGGGCCTTCAGCGGCACACCGGCGTTCAGCAGCGACATGGTGGAGGCGCAGACCGAACCCATGGACGTCGAGCCGTTGGAGCCGAGGGCCTCGGACACCTGGCGGATCGCGTAGGGGAACTCCTCGCGCGTCGGCAGCACCGGCACGATGGCGCGCTCGGCGAGCGCACCGTGGCCGATCTCGCGGCGCTTGGGCGAGCCCACGCGGCCGGTCTCGCCGACGGAGTACGGCGGGAAGTTGTAGTTGTGCATGTAGCGCTTGCGGGTCACCGGGGAGAGGGTGTCCAGCTGCTGCTCCATGCGGAGCATGTTGAGGGTGGTGACGCCCAGGATCTGGGTCTCGCCACGCTCGAAGAGCGCCGAGCCGTGCACGCGCGGGATGGCCTCGACCTCGGCGGCGAGCGTACGGATGTCCGTGATGCCGCGGCCGTCGATGCGGACCTTGTCCTTGATGATCCGCTCGCGGACCAGCTTCTTGGTCAGCGCGCGGTAGGCGCCGGAGATCTCCTTCTCGCGGCCCTCGAAGGCCGGGAGGAGCTTCTCGGCGGCGAGCTCCTTGACGCGGTCCAGCTCGGCCTCGCGCTCCTGCTTGCCGGCGATGGTGAGCGCCTGGGCGAGCTCGCTCCTGACCGCGGCGGTGAGCGCCTCCAGGACGTCGTCCTGGTAGTCGAGGAAGACCGGGAACTCGCCGGTGGGCTTGGCGGCCTTGGCGGCGAGGTCCGACTGGGCCTTGCACAGGACCTTGATGAACGGCTTCGCGGCCTCGAGACCGGCGGCGACGACCTCCTCGGTCGGCGCCTCGGCGCCGCCCTTGACGAGCTCGATCGTCTTCTCGGTGGCCTCGGCCTCGACCATCATGATCGCGACGTCGCCGTCCTCCAGGACGCGACCGGCGACGACCATGTCGAAGACGGCGTCCTCGAGCTCGGTGTGCGTCGGGAAGGCGACCCACTGGCCCTTGATCAGTGCGACACGGGTGCCGCCGATGGGGCCGGAGAAGGGCAGGCCGGCCAGCTGCGTGGAGCAGGAGGCGGCGTTGATCGCGACCACGTCGTACAGGTGGTCGGGGTTGAGCGCCATGATCGTCTCGACGATCTGGATCTCGTTGCGCAGGCCCTTCTTGAAGGAGGGGCGCAGCGGCCGGTCGATCAGCCGACAGGTGAGGATCGCGTCCTCGGAGGGGCGGCCCTCCCGGCGGAAGAAGGAGCCGGGGATCTTGCCGGCCGCGTACATCCGCTCCTCGACGTCCACCGTCAGGGGGAAGAAGTCGAGCTGGTCCTTGGGCTTCTTGGACGCGGTGGTGGCCGAGAGGACCATCGTGTCGTCGTCCAGGTACGCGACGGCGGAGCCGGCGGCCTGCTTGGCCAGGCGGCCCGTCTCGAAGCGGATGGTGCGGGTGCCGAAGGTGCCGTTGTCGATGACGGCCTCGGCGTAGTGGGTCTCGTTCTCCACTAGCGATGTCTCCTACGTTCGTCTTTTCGTCCGCCGCCCGTGTGGCGGCGGACCGTCTGCGGGAGAAGCGCCTTGGGTGCGGGCCGGTCTTCGATCGAAGCACCCGGGTCGTTGTCGTCCGGGGGCCACTACCGAGGACCGGCGGCGATCAGGCGTCTTCTCGCGCGTCGAATGGTGCGTTGTGTGACCAGACTAATTGCCGTGCCGTACGTCGCGCACGCACAGACGCATGTACGGCAAAGGGAGCGGTCCCCGTCGGGAACCGCTCCCCTGCGTGCGAGCTACTTGGCGCCGCCGGCCGCACCGCGGCGGATGCCGAGGCGGTCGACCAGCGTACGGAAGCGCTGGATGTCCTTCTTGGCCAGGTACTGCAGCAGGCGGCGGCGCTGGCCGACCAGGATCAGCAGACCACGGCGGGAGTGGTGGTCGTGCTTGTGCGTCTTGAGGTGCTCGGTCAGGTCCGAGATGCGGCGGGAGAGCATCGCGACCTGGACCTCGGGGGAGCCGGTGTCGCCCTCCTTGGTGCCGAACTCGCCGATGATCTGCTTCTTCGTAGCGGCGTCGAGAGACACGCGGTACTCCTCATGGTGTTCGATGCGCCCGCGAGTGCCCCTGGTCTTGGTCTCAGGGGAGCTTCCGTGACTCGGAGGCGAAGGTCCGATGGGCGCGGATCCCAGAGGCGCGGAGCTTCCGGAGATCGCGTACACAAACGGCCGTCGTACAGCGTACCAGCCCGGATCAGGAGGTCAGCGCACGGATGGAGTGGTAGACGTCGAAGACCGCGAGCGTCAGCGGCACCAGCGTGAGCAGCACGAACGTCTCCGCCACCTCCAGGAAGCGGCCCCAGAAGGGGGTGACTCCCTTGCGGGGCACGACCAGGCCGATCGCGGTGATGACCGCGGCGACGCCGGCGATGGCGGCGGACAGCCAGACGGTGCGGATGTCCAGCGCGGTGCCGTCGCCCTTGAACGCGGCCTGGATCATCTCCACCGGCGGGTTGAGGCACAGGCCGAGCCCGAGGAGCACCAGCGCGCCCAGCCCGGCGGCGAGTGCGCAGCCGACCTGCGCGGTGTAGCGGAAGAGATGGGCTCGCATCAGCATGGCGACGCCCGTCGCGAGGGCGAGGAGCTGGCCCCAGATGCTGTCGGAGAAGCCGAGCACGGCCGAGGCGCCGACGGCGACCAGGGCGCAGCCGCCGACGAGGCCGACGAGCAGCTCGTGACCGCGGCGGGCCTGCGCGGCGATGCGGACGGCGTCCACCGGGCCCTGCTGCTGCTCGGGATCGGTGCCGTAGCCGCCGGTGCCGGTGCGGGGCGGCTCGAATCCGATCGGCAGGCGGGCGAAACGGGTCGACAGCCCGGGCAGGAACGCGAGCAGGCCGACGGCGAGCGGGGCGCAGACGGCCGCCGTCTCGGAGGGCCGCAGCTCGGTCAGGATGGCGACGAAGGTGACCAGCAGACCGATCGCGGAGGCGAAGACGAAGGCGACGAAGGGGCCGTCGCCGGCCGGGGCCAGGATGGTGAGGATCACCGAGCACAGCAGGACGGCCGCGCAGGCGAGCAGGAACTGGAGCTTGCCGATGCCCTCGCCCTGGCCGAGCGGCAGCAGACCGGCGCCCGCGACCCCGGCGTTCGCCATCGCACCGATGCCGAGGGCGACGGCGGAACCGCGGTCGTCGTAGACCCGCACGCGCACGCCGGCGAGGGCGAGCAGCAGCACGGCGGTGACGGCGGCGAGGATGCCGGGCAGCCCGTGCATGTCGTGGCGGGGGTCCGCCGACCACAGCACGAAGGAGAGCAGCACCATCAGGACCGAGCCGCCGACCAGGCCGGCGCCGCGCATCAGCGCGTCGCTCCACAGGGTGCGGTCCTTGGCCACGGCGGAGGCGACCGCGTCGGACACGTCGTCGAAGACGGCGGGCGGCAGCGAGTCGGCGAAGGGGCGCAGCGAGAGCAGCTCGCCGTCGAGGATGCGCTGCGCGGACAGGGAGAGGCCGCCGTCGAGCACGGTGCCGTCGCGGCGCACCAGGTGGTAGCCGACGGGGGCGCCCGGCTCGGGGGTCTGGCCGGACAGCCGCAGGATCTCCGGGTACAGATCGGCGACGGCGATGTCCTCCGGCAGCGCGACGTCGACGCGGCCGTCGGGTGCCACCACCGTCACCCGGCAGAATCCCGTGCCGCCGCCGGACACGGTCGCGGGGGCGGACCGGCCGGGTCCGCCGGTCGTGGCTGGGGCCGTCATACTCACCTGTTGCTTCCCCTCGTGGTGATCCTGGCCGGCTGGCCTGACAATGCGCTCCGAATGACCCTTTTTTTGCGGTAGTTCATGGCTGCGCAAATCCGTCGCGCCACCCTACCGCCCACCCGTCACACCTGACGCAAGTAGGATCCCTGACCGCGGAGGGAGCCCGTCGCCACGGGGGCGCCGATAGGAAGTTTCCCTCCGCCAAGGGAATTGGTGAGCTGTGAGTCAGATCGTCGTCAAGCGCCCACCACGGGCCCTGCCGTCCGAAGTGCCCGGCGAGCAGGTGCAGCTGCAACCACCGCCCGAGCTGCCCCGCGGACAGCAGGAGGGCGCTCTGATGCAGCTCCTGCCGATGCTCGGCATGGGCGGTTCGGTCGTCTTCTTCTTCATGACGCCGAACCCCATCATGCGGATCATGGGCATGGTGATGATCGCGTCCACGGTCGCCATGGCCATCGCCATGCTCGTCCGCTACCGGCGCGGCACCCAGGGACAGCTCGCCGACATGCGGCGCGACTATCTGAAGTATCTGACGCAGACCCGCCGTTCGGTGCTGCGGACGGCGCACCTCCAGCGTGACGCGCAGTTCTATCTGCACCCCTCCCCCGAACAGCTGTGGGCGCTCGTCGCCGAGGGCAGCCGGGTCTGGGAGCGGCGCGTGGCCGACGTCGACTTCGCGCAGGTGCGCATCGGACTGGGCAGCCAGCAGCTCGCCACCCCGCTCATCGAGCCCGACACCGCGCCCGTCGACGAGCTGGAGCCGCTCACCGCGGGGGCGATGCAGCAGTTCCTGAACGCGCACGGCACCGTGGACGGTCTGCCGATGGCGGTGTCGCTGCGGGCGTTCTACCACCTGACCGTCACCGGGGACGCCGAGTCCGCCCGGTCGGCGACCCGTGCCATGGTCGGGTCGCTGGCGGCGCTGCACTCCCCCGAGGACCTGGTCGTCGCCGTGGCCACGGCCCCGTCCGCGGCGCCGGGGTGGGAGTGGGCCAAGTGGCTCCCGCACGTCCAGGACACCGGGCCCGGCGACGGCGCGGGCTCCCGCCGCCTGATCACCACGGACCCGCGCGACCTCCAGGACATGCTCGCCACCCGGCTCGAGGGCCGGCCCCGCTTCCAGGGCGGCAACCACCCGCTCCTCGACCAGCCGCACATCGTGGTCGTGCTGGACGGGCAGTCGGTGCCCCCCGCGTCCGCGCTCGCCGCCCCCGAAGGCCTTCAGGGCGTGACCATCATCGAGGTGGTGCCCGGCGAGCACACCGGCCCGCGCGGCGGTCTCTCGGTGACCGTGCACCCCGACTCGCTGCAGCTGGAGTCCGGGCACGGCCTCGTCTACGACGGTTCCCCCGACCGTCTGGGGCTGGAGGCGGCCGAGGCCCTCGCCCGACAGCTCGCGCCGCTGCGCATCGGAAGCGGCGGGGACGACGACGAGCCGCTGCTCGCCAACCTCGACTTCACCGACCTGCTGAACCTCGGCGACGCCGCGTCGGTCGACGTGGCCCGCACCTGGCGGCCGCGCTCGCAGTCCGAGCGGCTGCGCGTCCCGATCGGCGTCGGCGAGGACGGCAGCCCCGTCATGCTCGACCTCAAGGAGGCCGCACAGGAGGGCATGGGCCCGCACGGCCTGTGCGTCGGCGCCACGGGTTCCGGGAAGTCGGAGCTGCTGCGCACCCTCGTGCTCGGCCTGGCCGTGACCCACTCGTCGGAGACGCTGAACTTCGTCCTCGCCGACTTCAAGGGCGGCGCCACCTTCGCCGGCATGTCGCAGATGCCGCACGTGGCCGCCGTCATCACCAACCTCGCCGACGACCTCACCCTCGTCGACCGCATGGGCGACTCCATCCGCGGCGAGCTCAACCGCCGCCAGGAGATGCTCCGCGACGCGGGCAACTACGCGAACATCCACGACTACGAGAAGGCCCGCGCCGCGGGCGCTCCGCTCCAGCCGATCCCCTCGCTGGTCCTGGTGATCGACGAGTTCAGCGAACTGCTCACCGCAATGCCGGACTTCATCGAGATGTTCGTGCAGATCGGCCGTATCGGCCGTTCGCTCGGCGTGCATCTGCTGCTCGCCTCGCAGCGGCTGGAGGAGGGGCGGCTGCGCGGCCTGGAGACGTACCTGTCGTACCGGATCGGCCTGCGGACCTTCTCGGCCGCCGAGTCCCGCGCGGCGATCGGTGTGCCGGACGCGTACACCCTTCCCAACGTCCCCGGTTCGGGCTTCCTGAAGTACGGCACCGACGAGATGGTGCGCTTCAAGGCCGCGTACGTCTCGGGTGTCTACCGCACCAACCAGCACGCCGCCGTCCCCGGCGGCCCGCTGCCCGTCGACCGGCGGCCCGTCGCGTTCACCGCGGCGCCCGTCCCGGTCCGCTACATCGAGCCCGCCGCGCAGCCCCGCGTGCCGGACGCGCGGGCCCCGGAGGACGACGCGCTCGCCGACTCCGTCCTGGACGTGATCGTCCGCCGGCTGGAGGGCCGGGGCGCGGAGGCCCACCAGGTGTGGCTGCCGCCGCTGGACAACCCGCCGCCGCTGGACGAGATCCTGCCGGGCCTCGCCGGGGTGGAGGGGCGCGGGCTCACCCAGCCCGGGTTCGAGGGCGCGGGCAAGCTGGTCGTCCCGCTGGGCGTCGTCGACAAGCCGTTCGAGCAGCGCCGTGACGTGCTGTACCGGGACTTCTCCGGAGCGGCGGGCCATCTGCAGATCATCGGCGGTCCGCAGTCCGGCAAGTCGACCCTGCTGCGGACGCTCATCTCCGCCTTCGCGCTCACCCACACCCCGCAGGAGGTGCAGTTCTACGGACTGGACTTCGGCGGCGGCGGCATGTCCTCGATCGCGGGCCTGCCGCACGTCGGCGGGATCGCCTCCCGCCTGGACCCCGAGCGGGTGCGGCGCACCGTCGCCGAGGTGTACGGGATCCTGTCCCGCCGCGAGGAGTACTTCCGCAGCGCGGGCATCGACTCCATCAACACCTACCGCAGGCTGCGCACCCGGGGCGAGATCTCGGTGACCGACCAGCCGTGGGGCGACGTCTTCCTCGTCATCGACGGCTGGGGCAACTTCCGCAACGACTACGAGGGGCTGGAGTCCGCCGTGGTCGACATGGCGGTGCGCGGGCTCGGCTACGGCATCCACGTCGTCCTCACCGCCTCGCGGTCGATGGACGTGCGGTCCAACATCAAGGACCAGCTGCTGAACCGCCTGGAACTGCGGCTCGGCGACACCATGGACTCCGAGGTAGACCGCAAGCTCGCCGTCAACGTGCCGCAGGGGGTGCCCGGCCGCGGTCTGGTCCCCGAGAAGCTGCACTTCATGGCGTCCGTGCCGCGTATCGACAGCATCCAGTCGGACAGCGACCTCGCCGAGGCCACCGCGGCGATGGTGCAGGAGATCAGCCGCCACTGGACGGGGCCGACGGCGCCGAAGGTGCGCCTGCTGCCGCGCGAGTTCCCGGCGCAGCAACTCCCCGCGGGCTTCGCCGAGCCCCGGCGCGGGGTGGCGTTCGCGATCGACGAGAACAACCTGGAGCCGGTCTTCGTCGACTTCGAGCGCGACCCGTTCTTCCTGGTGTTCGGCGAGAGCGAGTCCGGCAAGTCGAACCTGCTGCGGCTGCTGATCAAGCAGATCACGGAGCGGTACGACGGCAACTCCGCGAAGTTCTTCGTGATCGACAACCGGCGCGCCCTGCTCGACGTCACCCCGGCCTCGCACCTCGCCGAGTACGTGCCGATGTCGAACAACATGGACCACCACGTGGACGCGCTCGCGGAGCTGATGCAGCGGCGCGCGCCGTCCGCCGAGGTCACGGCCCAGCAGCTGCGGGACCGGAGCTGGTGGCAGGGTCCGGACGTGTACGTGGTCGTCGACGACTACGACCTGGTGTCCACGTCGAGCGGCAACCCGCTGGCGAAGCTGACGGAGATGCTGCCGTTCGCCCGGGACGTGGGCGTGCGCTTCGTCATCGCCCGCAGCTCGGCGGGCGCGTCCCGGGCCGGCTACGAGGCGTTCATGCAGCGGATGATGGAGCTGGGCGCCCAGGGCGTGCTGCTGTCGGGCGACCCGACGGAGGGCGATGTGCTCGGCGGCGTGCGGATGCGCCCGATGCCGCCCGGCCGCGGCATCTTCATCTCCCGCCAGCGGGGCAACCCGCTGGTGCAGACGGGACTGGTGCCGACGGACTACGCGTCGTGATCGGGGCGGCCGACCGGGCCTCGGGACATCGGGAACCGGATGCGTCGAGGAACGTCGCGGCCTACGTGCCTGGTCTCGGTACATCCCTGGACGCGGACTTCGCGAGGAACGATGTCAAGGGAGCGCACGACACGGCCGCGCTGTCACGCGACAACGATCCCTCCAGGGCCGCCATCGTGTGGCTCGGCTACGATCCGCCGCAACTGGGTGGGGTGGACGCGGCCAACCTGCTCGCGAACGCCGACGTCATGTCCGCCGACCGAGCCGAGAAGGGCGCTCCGGCTCACCACTCGTTCATGAGCGGTCTCGCGGCGACCGACGACCACGGGGATCCGCACCTGACGGCGGTCGGGCATTCCTACGGCTCGCGAGTAGCAGGGGCCGCCACGCAGGAGAGCGGCGGCATACCGGGGGCGGACGACATCGTGCTGCTGGGCAGCCCCGGTGTCGGCGTCGACCGGGCGGAAGGCCTCGGCGTCGGGAAGGACCACGTGTACGTGGGCGCCGCGGGCAACGACCCGGTCACCATGCTGCCGTCCAAGAACGAGGCCGTCGCGGGCACGGCCGGCTTCTTCGGGGGCGGACCTCTCGGTTCCTACATTTTCGGAGACATCGCCGATCAGGGCGACGACGACATCTGGTTCGGCGTTCCGGAGAAACACCGATGAAGCAGCATCGCGTTCTTTTCGTGGCACTCGCCGTGTCGACGATGTCCGGCTGCGGTCATGTCGGCAACGGCTCCGGACCCGAGGAAGAGATTCTGAAAGCGAACATGCAGCAGGCCGGAGACCTGGCGGAGAAGCTCCTGGACAGCACGATCGCCTCCGTCTCACCCAGTGTCGAAGCACGACAGGGACCGTCCAGCAACCCGATCTGCACCGACTTCAAGAACGACGCGACAGGAACCGGACAGGTCAAGCGCGGCCGGTACATCGTGACGGTGATCTCCGCCGAGCGGCGTGGCAGCTTCATGGGCGTGATCGAGCGCTACTGGAAGAAGGAAGGGTACGAAATCACCGCAGTGCGACCGCACAAGGAGAGGCCGGCCATCTTCGCGCGCACCCCGGAGGGCTTCCAGCTCACGGCCAAGATCGGACACGCGGGGCAGGCCTTCTTCAACGTCGCTTCGCCCTGCGTGACGGAATCCGAGGTCACGGTGCCTCCCCGGCCGACCCCCACTCCCGGTTCCCCGGAGGCCGAGGGACTGCCCTACATCGAGTCCCCCTTCTGGTCCGCGAACACCCCGGCGCCCTCGCCCTCCGCCAGCGGCGGATGACACCTGAAGGAAAGTGGTGGAGATTGCGATGAACCTGAGAGCCGAGAATCTCTCCCTGCCCGATGATGCCGCGGCCGGGCAGGGCCCCACACTGCCCGGCCGCGGCATCATCCCGCGCCGGCGGGGCAATCCGCCGACGCAGACGGGGTCGGTGCAGACGGAGTACGCGTCGTGATCGGGGCGGCGGTGTTCGCAGGAGTCTTCGCGGTGGCGTTCACGGCCTTCGGGCTGTTCGTCGACCCGCGCAGGCTGTGGTGGCGCTACCGGGCGCCGAAACTCGACGACCCGGAGGCGCACGAGCCCTCCCGTGCGTCGTTCCTGTGGCGGCGGGTGATCCTCGTGGGACTCGGGCTGTTCCTCGGGTGGCAGGCGGTCGGCGCCCTGCGCCTGGCGGGGGTCTTCGAGACCGGCGCCGACCACGCGGAGATCCTGGACCGCGTGGAGTACGCGGCGCTGAACCTCGACACCGAGGACGGCCAGGGACGGCACAAGTGGCCCGGTGGCGACGGGGCGTGGGACGCGTTCATCGATCCGCGGCTGAAGGGCCCGGAGCGGGACGACCCGGTCGCGGTGCTGGTGGACGAGGAGGAGGACGAGGGCGACTGGGACTCGGAGGCGAGCCGCGAGGGCGGACCGTCCCCGGAGCCCGGCAGCGAGGCGGATCCGGCAGGCCCGTTCACCGAGCGGTACGAGATCGACGGGATCTGCCTGACCGTCCATGCCGTCCCGCTGGCGGGGCAGTCCGAACGGGACGCCGCGATCGGCAACCTGCTGTACGGCGTCACCACCGATGTCGTCGACTCCCCTTGCGGGTAGTCACGCCACATCGCATAGGTTGAAACGGAATTGACACGTCCATCGTTGTACGGGGGAAGGAGCCCTGCGAATGTCCTGGGACGAATGGGACCAGCTGAAGGCATCCGCGGCCGACAAGGGGGCGGCGCAGATGCAGCTCAACGAGGCACCGGCACAAGAAGGCGGCGGCACCTACGGGGACCTCACCGCCTCCCAGTCCGACCTCGCGAAGATCGGCAACAACGCGTACAAGCTCTTCAACCGTCTGTGGGACGAGGCGCGTGTGGCGGGCCCCAGCAGTTCCAAGGCCGCGGAGGACCTCAAGGCGCAGGGGTTCGAACTGGGTGGCGGACTCGCACATGTGGCCAAGCGCTGGGACGAACAGCTCAGGTCTCTGCGTGACGGGTGCTCTCACATTTCGAACCACATGCGAGTGACGAAGAAGATTCACAAGGACGACGAGCACTACATCACCGGGCAACTGAGCAGCATCGCCACGCTGGACAGTGGCTTCGACGAGCGGGTCGGGGAACCGGGCAAGAAGAACGAGATCTACGGCGAGAAGAAGGAAGAGAAGGGCAAGGACTAGCCATGGATCTGGAAACCCTTCGCTTCGCGAAATTCGGACTTCTCGACGAAGCCGTCACCGACTGGACGACCTTGATCGCCAAGCTGGCGAGCCTGAAGGAGGACGCCGACGACGGGCTCCGGGGTCAGGCCAACAAGGCGAACTGGTCGGGCGACAACCAGAAGGTCACGAAACAGTTCATCGGTCGAACGGCAGGCGAGTTCGCCGACGCACACACCCAGGCGACGTCCATTCGGAACATCCTGAGGGACACCCGCGATGAACTGAGGGGCCATCACACGAAGCTGATCGAGGCCATCGACCGCGGCCTCAAGAAGAACCTGACCGTCACCTCTACGTCAGGTGGCGGTTTCACCGTGACGATGAACATCCACCCGGACCGGGCCGCCAAGGGGACCACCGTCCCGGATCACACCGCGTCGGATGTGACCGAACTCCGGGGTGAAGTGCAGAAGATTCTCGACGCGGCGACCCAGAGCGACAGTTCGGCGGCCGAAGTGCTGAAGGCGCTCGTCGACCAGAGCAAGCTCGGCTTCTCGGACGCCAGTTACACGGACCGGGACAGCGCGGCGGATGCTCTCAGGGCCGCCGAGGACCTGGCGAAGATCGCGAAGAAGGACCCTGAGGACCTCACCGTCGCAGAGTTCGATCGGCTGAACACCGACTTGAAGAAGTACGCCAACGACGATCTCTTCGCCGAACGCTTCGCCACCGCCCTCACCGGCAAGGGCACGCTCGACTTCTGGTCCGAGCTGAACAGGCCGATGATCAACCCGGAACTGATGCATGAACGTCGCGATCAGATGGGCGAGCTGCAGAAGAACCTGAGTCTCACTCTGGCTACCGCCAGCCAGAGCGACACCGCGGCCATGGAGACGTGGAAGCGTGACGTCGTCGCCTACGCGGACAAGCCCCTGGAGAAGAACGGCGGAATGCCCTTCGGCGGCCAGGTCATGAGCAACCTCATGCGGTGGGGCGACTACGACGACAAGTTCCTCAACGACTACGGCAACAAGCTGGTCGAGGCCGAGAAGAAACTGACCCACAACGGTGCCCACGTCGCGTGGCAGCCGATGGGCGTCGATCCGCAGCTGAACCACACGGGTACGGATTCCGGCTGGGATCCGATGACCGGCTTCTTCAAGGCACTCGCGAACAGTCCGGACGCCTCCACGGAGTTCTTCGGCGACACCTTCGTCACCAAGGACGAGGACCACGACTTCAAGGTCGAGGGCAAGGACGACAAGCGGGCACTCAGCAACTTCGAGTACTTCTTCGAGGAGCGGGACTGGCCGCACGACTACGACAAGGACCACGAGGAGAGCATCGCGGGGCGCAATAACCTCGCGATGGCTCTGGAAGCCGCGACGACGGGCCACCCGGCCGGCGAGATGCCCACGCCGGACCTGGCCCCGCACAACGACGCGCAGGCCGCGCTCATGGAAGACATCGTCGCCTCCGTCGCCGACGATCCCAAGCGCCTGACCGACCACCCGCACATGTCCGACAGCATGGGGCAGATCGCGTCCGAGTACCTGCCGGACATCAACCGGGGGATCTCCGACGACAGTCAGGGCAACACGGACAAGCTCTTCCCGGTGTCGGGTACGCAGGCCCAGCTCGCCCACAGCGACCTCTCGGCATTCCTGGTCACTGTGGGGCAGAGCCCCGACGGATACGCCGCCATCGAGGTCGGACAGAACGCTTACATGTCCAACCTCATGGACTATCACCTCAACCCCAACCTGCCGGAGGACCAGCGGTACCCGCAGTCGCCGGAGAACACCATCGAAGCGATCACCCGCCGTTCCGGCGAGGTGAGCGGCACGATCACCATCGGCATGCAGGAAGCCGTCCTGGGACCCGCCGCCAAGGAAGCCAAGGAATTCTCCGATTCCGTCGCCCAGCAGAAGAACGCCTGGTCCGGCGCGATCGGTACGGGAATCGGTGTCGGCGTGAGCTACATCGCCACCCCCATCGGTGGCGCCATCGCCGGCGGTGCGGCAAGCACCGTCAGCAGCATGGTGCTTGAGCACATCTTCCAGCAGTCCGAGACTGACGTGCTGACAGCCGCGAGCCAAGAGGCGAGCGGCCTGTGGGAGAAGGGGAAGGAGTTGAGCGGCGACCAGAGCCAGATGGCCGCGATCAAGGCAGCTGAGATTCACGGGCACGACTACGCGAACCAGGTCGCCGACTGGGCCACGAAGGGGCGTGACGACGGATTCTCGGACGCGGCGTCCAACGTCAGGCACATGTCGGACCATCTCACCACGGAGGTTCCCCCCGCATGACGTCGGCCATCGCACATGCAGGACGTGAGCGGAAGGCCGGTGCCCGGCACTCGGCATCGAGGCGACGACGCCGGCGACTGCTCGCGGCTGTCGGCCTCACCGCACAGCTCACACTCGTTCTCACCGCTTGCTCGGAACCCGAGGAGGCCCGGTCCTTCACGGTGCCTTCCGACCTCTGCGGAACGCCCACGCCGAGCTCGACCCTGGACGGCGTACTGCCGGAGACCGGTGAGAATCTGACGACACGTGCGGCGTCACGTGAGGTGGGTCGCACTCATTGCGAAGTCATCGTCGACGGCAAACTCGCTGTCAGCGCCTTCTCGGAGTGGAAGAAGGGCGATTCCCTGACCAAGGTGGCCAGGAGCAATCCCTTCGTCTCGCTGGACGAGTACACGAGCGCCGACGGGACATACGCATGGAGCAACCGAGGCGGGGTTCGGATCGTCCCCTGTCCGGTGGCTGAGAAGGAACATCCCGAAAGGGACTTGTTCGTCAGGGTGCTGATCTACGACAAGGAGTTCGAGAACTCCGATGCGGCCAAGAGGCTGCTGCTCGACTACGCGGAGGCTGTGGCCGAATCCTCGGCCTGCACAGGCTCTGCCTCCTGACCGCCGACCGCTTCACCCTCGCGACAGCACCCGGTTCCCTGCCCGTGTGGGCAGGGAACCGGGTGCTGTCGTCACACACACCTTCGCTGCCCGCGATTCCGGTCATGGTGCTCCCGCGGACCCGACCGGAGAGGATCGCGGGAACACCAGGGGGTGGGCACCCCTCGCGCGTGCCCACCCCTGTGCGGTGTACCGATGCGTCCGGCCGTGGCCGGGAACGGATCAGGCGAAGTAGCTGGCGGCCTTCTTGTCGCCACCCATGTAGTCGCCGCCCGCGTTCGCCACGACCTGACCGATCTGCATCAGGGCCTTGTGGATGTCGGCGGCTTCCTTGTCCCACTTCACCTGCTCCTGGACGTACGCGTTGTGCGCCTCGCCCTCCCAGCCGGCGGCGACGGTGGCCATGGCCGTCTTGATCTCCCGAAGGTCCTCTTCGAGCTTCTTGGCCTGGTTGCCCAGTGTGGTCGCCGCCACGTCGAGACCGTCGTACTTGACGACGAGCTCGTCGCCCGAGTTCATGCCCATGATTCCCTCATCTCACGTTGGTGTGGTCACCCGGCGTACGCGCGCCGGGGTGGAGTGCGCCCAGCGGGCTCTAGAGGCCGGCGATGCCGGACTTGGGAGCGGCGTTGGTGCCGACGCCGAGGTCGACGTTGATCGCCTGCACGGCGGCGCGGACGTCGTCCTCGGTGCCGTCCTTGATCTTCCGCGACTGGCTCATGGCGTCGAGGAACTTCGCCAGGATGTTGCCGAGGCGCACCATGGAGGTGTTGATCTCCTGCTGCTTCGAGTTGAAGGCCCCGGCGCCGATGCCCTTCCACTGACCCTCGAGGCTGTCGATCGTGCCCTGGATCTGGCTGAGCTGGCCCTTGATCGAGTTGAACTTCTCGAAGAGCTGCTTCTCGAGCTGGATGACTTGCTGGTCTGAAAGCCGCTGGCCCTGAGACACGATGGGGTTCCCTTCTGAACTTCTTGGTTGCTGGCTGGTCGTGCCGTGCCCCGGATGGCGCAGCGCGGCACGACCGTGAGGTGAAGGTCTGAACGGGCCCGGCGGGCCCGGTCGTTCCGTCAGGCGCTGCGGCGCTTCCGTACGACGGCGAAGGCTCCGCCCGCGAGCACCACGACAGCGGCTGCGGCGCCGATGGCCCAGACCGGCAGGCCGCTGTCGTCCGACTCCGTGGAGGAGCCTGCCACGACGGCGTCGTCCCCGGGCTCCTCGGCGGGGGCCTGTGACGAAGCTGGTGCAGACGGGTCGGGTGTGGCGGAGGAGGCGTCGCCACCGGCGGTGCCCGTCCCCCCGCCGACCTTGGTGTTGGTCAGCGGGCTGATGCCCGGGTCACCGGGCTCGCCCACGCCGCGGTTGATGTGGGCACCGGGGCGGACGATGCCGTGCCCGAGGTAGTTGCTGACGGTGCCCTCCTTCCAGTCCTCGCCGCGCCCGGCGGACTCGAACATGACACGGAGGACCTGATTGGCCGTCCAGTCGGGGTTCTTGGACCAGATGAGGGCGGCGGAGGCGGAGGCGATGGCCGTGGCGTAGCTGGTGCCCTTCGCGACGCAGTAACTGCGGAGGTTCTTGTCGCACCATTGGGGCACACCCGTACCGGGTGCGGCGATGTCCACGAAGTCGCCGTGGGTCGAGTAGGGGGCGACCTTGCCGTCCTTGCCGGTGGCCCCCACCGCGACAGCCGCCGCGTAACCGGCGGGGTACTGGATCTTGTTGACCTTGTCGGCGTTGTTACCGGTGCCGGCGAAGAGCAGTTTGCCCTTCGCCTGGGCGTACTCGACCGCCTTGCGGATCTCCGAGTTGTAGAAGTCGGTGGCCATCGAGACATTGATGATCTGGGCGTCGCTGTCCGCAGCGGCCCGGATCGCCTCCCGCATGTCGAAGGCGTTGACCTTCTGTTCGTCCTGCAGCTCGGTGTCACTGACCCGGTAGGGGATCACTTTGGCGCCAGGGGCCAGCCCTTTGATCCCACCACCCGCGCCCGTGCCGGCAATGAGTTCGGCGACCGTCGTTCCGTGGCCTGTGTAGTCGTCGGTCTCGTCGCCTTCGGCTTCAGCCGCGTCCCACCCCTTGAGCACCTGCCCCTTGAGGGACGTGGTGGACGGATCGACGCCGGTGTCGATGACGGCGACCGTGATGCCCTGGCCCGTGGTGGACTTCCAGATCTCCTCGGCGTTCATCGCGTCCAGGTACCACTGGTTCGACTGTGCGTCTGCAGCATGCGCCGCGGGGGCGGTGCCGGCGAGCCCTGCCGTCAGCGCCACCAACGCTGCCACGGTGCCGAGGCCGCGCCGCGCGGCGCGGCCCTCGATCGTACGTGCCGTCATTCTGACTTCCGAGCCTTCCCGTGGTCAGCCGATCACCGGCGGGACGGGGCCGCGCCGGTGATTCGTCCTTGTCTCTTCGTCGTCGATGGGGTGCTCGGAGCGCTGGTCGTCACCTCGCGCACCGGCAGCGTCAGGGCGGGCACCGGCCGCGCGCGGGGTGCCGACGACACCGTTCGCGCTGGGGGTGCCACGGCCCGTCTGCCGGACGGGCCGGTTCTGCGCGTTGGCGCCCACGACGCCCGCCTGGCTGGGCCGGCCCGCCACAGGACGTCCGGTGTTCTGGGAGTCGGCGCCGACGACTGTGCCGCGAGGCAGCCGCGATCCCGCGCTCTGCCCGGTGGTGCGCTGGGGCGTGCCACCGACGATCCCGGTACCGCGGCCGGCGGCGGGCGAGGCCGGCGCCGTGCGACCGGTGGCCGACGACGGGCCGCTGACGGGACGCCCCACGATCGGTGGCTGGTTGCGCCCGGTCGCGGGATTCTGACGCCCCGCACCCGGCACGCCCGGACCGCCGGGGCGGCCGACCATCGGCGACTGACTGCGGCCCGTGGCGGAGGTCTGACGGTTCTGCCCGCCGCCGGCGGGCATGCCCGGACCTCCCGGGCGCCCCACCATCGGCGACTGGCTGCGGCCGGTCGCGTTGGAGGTCGGGCCCGTGGTCGTGGGCGTCATGGGCCTGCCGTAACCCTGGGCGGACCGACCCGTCTGCTGCGAAGGGCCGGGCACGCCTTCGCGTCCGACCGACTTGAAGGTCTTGCCGTTGGCCGTGATGGGGCCGGTGGAACGTCTGGGCGGACCGAAGGAGGTGATCGGCGGGCCGGCGACCGGGCCGGTGGTGGGGTTTGTCGTGGTCACGACGGGCTGCGACTGGGTGGGGCCGGTGGTCGTCGGCGGGGGCGCCGTGGTGGTGCTGTCGATCGTCATCGACGTGTCGGTGACGGCGTCCACCTTGCCGGGCGTGCCGGTGCGCTGGACGGCCTCGCCCTGGCCGGTCTCGCCGGCGGAGGCGAAGGACCCGGTGGGCTGCCGCGACGTCGCCTCACCGGATCCCATCTCGCCGGCCGTGATACGGCTCGTCGGCAGCGGCACCGCCGCTTGGTACGCCTGCGGCGGCTTCGGCAGCTCCTGGCGCGCCAGGGTGCTCTCCGACACCGCGTAGAACGAGGCCAGGCGGTTCATCTGGTTGATGGCCTCCTGCCGGTTCTTCTCGACCTGCAGGGCCTTCTGGTACTCCGGGTTGTCGGCCGTCTGCTCCGGGACCGCGAAGTCCTTGGCGTCCTTCTGCACCGCGCGGTCGTCGCGGGGCGGGCGGGCGTTGCGGACGGAGGCGAGGCCGGTGCTGGCCACCTTCATCTGGGCACCCGCCGCGTTGGCCATCTTGGCGATCGCCCAGGCGTAGCTGACCACCTCGGCGCCGTAGCGGCGGAACTCCTCGGCGCCCTGGCCCGTCCACTTGACGTCCGCGACGAACTTGGCGAGGTCCTCGGCCGCACGGTTGATGTCGGTGTTGGCCTTGTTCAGGGCTTCGCCGGCGCCTTCCAGCTGCTCGGGGTTGGCGCTCTCCAGGAAGTCCAGCATCTCGTTGAGCTTGCGGCCGTCGAAGACGGTGGAACCGAAGACGCTGCCGGTGGAGGAGCCGAAGAAGTTGAGGAAGTCCGGCAGGCGCTCCAGCATGTCGGTGGCCGCGAACTGGCCCTCGATCTGCTCCTGCTGCTCGGCCTGCTCCTGAACGTGCTGCTCCGGCGTCAGGGGCTTCTCGGTGCCGGGAGCGGGCTGCGTTCCGGGGTTCGGCTGCTTCTCGTCACTCATCATGCATCACCCCAGATCCGTGGTGCCGGTCTTGGAATCCGTGCGCGGCTGCTGTGGCGCGGCCGGCTTCGGCTTCTGTGCCTCTTCCATCGCGTCGCGCTCCTCGTCGAGGCGCGCGTTGATCGCGTGGAAGCGGGAGCGCTCGTAGTTGTCGACGTTGTCGTAGCCGACGTCGGCCCCGTGCACACCGATGGTGAGCACTTCGATCTGGTCGCCGAGCGACTTCGAGAGCGAGACCAGCGCCTGATGGACGCGGTTGTACTCCGTGTAGAAGCCGTCCGCCTCGGCGAAGGGGAGACCGACGCCGAAGGATCCGCGGGTGACCTGCTCGGCCGCGACCTTGGTCTTGCCGCCGTCACTGCTCTCCAGCGTGGAGAGCACCTCGTCGACCTTGGCCCGGAACTTCTTCAGCTCACCGACACCGCGCTCGAGGTCACCGGCCATTGCCGCCCCCGTCACCACATGCCCTGGGCACGAGTCATTCCTCCCCGTTTGCTACCACTGCCATACATTGCGATCGTGCTGTCCTGCTTCCCGTGATCGCCGCGGGTACCACTCTAGCCACCGGTTACGACACTCCCAAGTGGCTTGTTCGTCACAGGACTTCGTCAAAACCTGTACGACAGTTCATGTGCTGCCGCAAAGTCACCGTGCCGTACCGATTGTGCTGCAACGCCTCATCCCAGCGCCCCGCGGGCGATCCTCCGCCTGCGCCGCCGGGAGTCCCGCAGCGCCACCGCGCCTCCGGAGACCGCCGCGACCAGGACCGCCCCGCCCACGACGACATAGGTCGCGAGCCGGGCCGAGCGCTCCTCGGGGCTCTCGCCGGGGTGGAGTTCGGCCGGTGTCGGCGCCTCGGCGCGGGTGACGCCCTCGTGGGCCTCGGGCTTCTCGATCGGGTGGTCGTCCTCGGTCAGCGCACGGACGGGGTCGACCACACCCCAGCCCACCAGCCGGTCGTGACCGGCGACCGAGCGCTCCGCGGTCTGCTGGATCTGGGCGACGATCTGCTGCCGCGTCCAGTCACCGTGCTTGGCCTTGACGAGCGCGGCGAGGCCGGCCACGTAGGGGGCGGAGAAGCTGGTGCCGCTGTCGGCGCAGTGGCCGCCGCCGGGCACGGTGGAGATCATGTCGACACCGGGCGCCGCGACCCCGACGAAGTCTCCCGACTGGGAGAACTGGGCGCGTTCGTTGTTCCGGTCGGAGGAGGCCACCGCCAGGACGCCTTCGTACGAGGCGGGGTAGGTCCGCTTCACGTTGCCGCCGAGGCCGTCGTTGCCCGCCGAGGCCACCACGACGATCTCCTTGGCGAGGGCCGCGTCCACGGCCTCCTTCAGCGCGGGGGCCGGCTCCACGGCGTTGGCCGTGTCCTGCGAGATGTTGATCACGTCGGCCTTCTCGGCGATCGCGTGCCGGATCGCCTGGGCCAGGGTGGCCGCGGTGCCGCGGCCGTCCGCGTCGTTCTGCTGGATCGGGATGATCGTCGCGGCGGGAGCCAGTCCGCTGAAGCCGGTGCCCTTGGCCGGCCGGGCCGCGATGATGCCGGCGACCTTGGTGCCGTGGCCCACGGTGTCCGTGGTCCCGTCCTCCTTGCCGCGTTCGATCTTGTTGCCGTTGTCGTCCTTGGCGTCCTTCGGGAGGAGGTTGATCCCGGCGCGGGTGTCGACGGCCGGTTTGAGCTGCGGGTGGCGCACGTCGACCCCGGTGTCGATGACGGCCACCCGGACGCCCTTGCCCGTGGACTGCTTCCAGAGCTCGTCGAGGAGGACCCGCTGGAGCGACCAGGGGCGGCCCTCGTAGACCTTGCCGGGGTAGGTGCACTGGGTGATGTCGTCCGCCGCCGCGGTGGACAGGGGCAGGCCGATCACGGTGAGCGCGGTGGCCGCCGCGACGGTGAACAGGCGGCGGGTGGCGGCGCCGGCCGGCGAAGTCGCCCGGTCCATGCTCCTGTTGGTCATCGCCGCCGCCCTCACGAACCCTGCGGCTGCGTGGCCGCTCCGGTGGAGAGCCGGGGCCCGGTCGGCAGGAAGGTCGACCACTGCGCCGGGACGGGCAGCGGGGTGACCTCCTTGTAGCCGAGACGGTTCTGCGCCTGGGCCGCCTCCTGCTGCCGTGCCCGCTTCTCCTCCTCGGAGCCGGAGGAGCCGATGCCGGACTCGTCGGTGGCGCTGTCGCCGTTGGACTGCATCGCGTACCGCAGGCCCGTGTCGGTGACCAGGAACAGGAAGCCGGTCTTCGTGTCGGATCCCTTGAACTGGCGGAACAGCTGCCCGGATCCGGGGGTCACGTAGGCGCTGGTGGACCCGGTGGGCAGGGGGGCCGGGAAGTCCGTGCCGGCCCAGGTGGTCAGGGTGGTGGCGCCGCCGTCCTCGTCGACGTCCCGGAGCACGTTGCAGACGGTGTTCCTGCTGCCCTGCGCGGTGCTCGCTTCGTTGACGGGCTTCGGCTCGGCGGCCGGCCACTTCTTGTCCTGGCCGAACGGTCCGCCCGGCGCGAAGGCGCCGGCGCTGACGGCGGTCTCCTGGCCGTTCTGGCCGAGGTCGACGAGCTGACGGCTGTTCAGCAGCAGCTTGGCGACGAAGTCCGAGACCGGGGCGACACGGCCCTGGAGGACCACGTACCGCTGCTTCCTGGTGCCGTCGGTGGCGGACAGCACCATGCCGATCCTGTTGACGGCCTCGGCGAGGCCGGGGGCGCCGGCCGGGGCACCCGGGGTGCCGGGGACCTCCGGGAAGGAGATGGTGTCGCCCTGGTGCAGGGTCTCCAGCCAGGCCGCCGAGACGCGCTGCGCCGCCCGGTTGTGGCCGACGAGCTGGCGCAGGAGGAGTTCGTCGTCGGCGGCCCGGTAGGCGGTGCCGCCGGCGTCGACGACGTACTTGGTCCCGTCGGGGCCCTCGACGTAGAGGAGTTCGCCGCCGGTGAGCTGGTTGGCGCCCTCGGTCTTCTTCGCGTCCCGCTCGGCGAGCACGAACGCGGCCTTCTGGATCGCCCGGCCGCCCTCGCCCGGGCGCTCGCAGACCGCCCAGCGCTTGGCGGCGCCGGCCTGCTTCGCGTCGGGCAGGCGGTCGGGGGCGTAGGGGATGCCGAGGGTGGCGCCGTGCGGGATCTTGCCGTTGTCGAGCACCGACTCGTCGACGTTGATGACCTTCCCCTTGTCGGGGTCCAGGAGCAGCTTCGCCGACGACATGTTGAGGACCGGGTGGAGCTGGACCTTGTCGCCCGTCTTCAGGACGACGTACCGGGTGGTCGATTTGCTGGCGATGATGACGTTCTCGCCCGGAGTGTCCCAGCCCTTGGGCGCCACGGGCTTGAACATCCCCCAGGCGCCGAAAACGGCGAGGACCACCACGCCCACGATGACACCGGGGACGACCGCCCGCAGGGGACGCGGAGCGCCCTCCTCGGAGCCCGTCGCGTTCGGCTGAAGGAACTGCGCGATGAGCCTTCGCTTCGCGAAGGTGTAGGCGTTCAGTTCGTCCCGACGTGATGCCATCTGTACGCAGTCCCTCTCCCCGCTGGGCGACCAGGTTCCCACACTCATCGTGACGGCCTGCCGCCGTGCCGCCCCTACTATGCCTGTCGGCGCTTGCGTCTTACTGCTCAGGTAGGCTGATCGCCCGGTCAACGCCCATAGGAAATTGCTTATTACGGACACGAGGGGGCAACGCGGCGATGGGTACGGCGACGCGTACGCGGAACGGGCGGACCACCGGCCGGGACACGGGAACTTCCCGAGGGCAACGCAGCAACGACCCCGGAGGGAACGCCCCCCGACCCGCCTCCGCGACGCAGGGCGCGCCCACGGCGACCACGCTCCGGCCCCTGTCCCGGACGAGCCGGATCGGCCCCGTCCAGCTGCGTCAGCTGTTCCTCGTCGAGTCGGCGCTGGCCCTCGTGGCGATCGGTCTCGCACTCGGCGGCCTCTGGCTCGTCCCCACGTGCACGGTCGCCGGCCTGCTCGCCCTGCTCGCCGTGATCCGGCGCCGCGGGCACGCACTTCCCGACTGGCTGGCGACGGCCCTCGCGTTGCGCACGCGCAGACGCAACAGCGCCCCCGCCGCCCCGGACACCGACCCGTCGCTGGCTCCCGTCACCGAGAGCCTGCCCGGCTTCGCCGCCACTCCGTACATCGACCGCAACCGCCGCACCGTCGGCATGCTCGGGGACGGCACCTTCCTGACGGCCGTGGTGCGCGTCGAGGCCAGCGGCTCGGCCCTGCGCCCCGCCTTCGGCGCCCGCGCGCTCCCGCTGTCGCTGCTCGGTGACGCGCTCGAGGTCGACGACATCGTCATGGAGTCGGTGCAGCTGGTGCAGCAGGTGCGCGCGGCTCCCGCACCGCATCTGCCGCAGCAGTCGGTGGCCCGGCTGTCCTACGCCCCGCTCCAGGAGAAGACCGGCGCACCCGCGCTGCGCATGACCTGGGTCGCCGTGAAGCTGGACCCGGAGCTGTGCCCGGAGGCCGTACAGGCCCGCGGTGGCGGTCTGGAGGGTGCGCAGCGCTGCCTGGTGCGCATCGCCGACCACGTCGCCAGCCGCATCACCGGCGCGGGCTTCCAGGCCGTGGTGCTCGACCAGGAGGAACTCAACTCCACCGTGGCGACCGCCGCCTGTGCGAGCCACCCCGGCCACCCGTACCCCGGCCAGGTGCCGCCGGGTGCTCCCGGCCAGGTGCCTCCGCAGGCCCAGGGCACGCCCCACGCCCCCGGCGCTCCGGCCGACCCGCGGGCCGGCGGCGCGTGGCCCTCGCCGGTCACCCACGACCAGCGGGAGCGCTCGGTTCCCGGCGCGCCGCTCGGCTACACCGCGGCCGTGGAGCTCTCCTCCGACCGGCTGCTGCGCAACAACCGGCCGAAGCCCAAGTCGAGCCGCAATCCCGCCGCCGCCAACCGCTTCAAGCTGGGTGGCAAGAAGGAGGAGGCGGAGCGGCAGCGCAAGCTCGACCTGATCCGCACGCCGGTCCTCTCCTGCTACCGGATCGCGGTCATCTCGCTCAAGGGCGGCGTCGGCAAGACCACCACGACCACGGCGCTCGGTTCGACCCTGGCCACCGAGCGGCAGGACAAGATCCTGGCGATCGACGCCAACCCGGACGCCGGCACGCTCGGCCGGCGGGTCCGCCGGGAGACCGGGGCGACGATCCGCGACCTCGTGCAGGCGATCCCGTACCTCAACTCGTACATGGACATCCGCCGGTTCACCTCGCAGGCGTCCTCCGGCCTGGAGATCATCGCCAACGACGTGGACCCGGCCGTCTCGACGACGTTCAACGACGAGGACTACCGGCGCGCGATCGACGTGCTCGGCAAGCAGTACCCGATCATCCTCACCGACTCCGGCACCGGCCTGCTCTACAGCGCCATGCGCGGGGTGCTGGACCTCGCCGACCAGCTCATCATCATCTCCACGCCGTCCGTGGACGGTGCGAGCAGCGCCTCGACGACGCTGGACTGGCTGTCGGCCCACGGCTACGCGGAGCTCGTACAGCGTTCGGTGACGGTCATCTCCGGGGTGCGCGAGACCGGCAAGATGATCAAGGTGGACGACATCGTGGCCCACTTCCAGACCCGTTGCCGCGGTGTGGTGGTCGTGCCGTTCGACGAGCACCTGGCCGCGGGCGCGGAGGTCGACCTCGACATGATGCGTCCCAAGACCCGGGAGGCGTACTTCAATCTGTCGGCGCTCATCGCCGAGGACTTCGCCCGCGCCCAGCAGCAGCAGGGCCTGTGGACGGCGGACGGCAACCCGCCGCCGCAGTCCGCGCCGCCCATGCCGGGCCACCAGGGCCAGCCGTGGCAGCAGCAGCCCGCCCCGGGGCAGCCGATGCCGGGACAGCAGGTGCCGGGGCAGCCCATGCCCGGTCAGCAGGTGCCGCACCAGCCGGCGCCCGGCCAGCCGTACCCCCAGCAGCCGCAGCAGCCGTACGGTGGCCCCCAGCAGCCCTACCCGCCCCAGGGCTGGCAGCAGTCGCCGCCGGCCCAGCCGCAGCCTCCCGCCGCTCCCGCGGGTCCGCCGCCGGGTGCGCCCGGACATCCCGGCGCCCCAGGTCAGACGGATTCCCAGGCTCCGGTGCCGCCTCCCGGATGGCCGCAGCAGCAGCCTCCGCAAGCGCCGCCAGCCCCTCAGCAGTAGGGCTGCAGAGGTCTGAACCAATAAGGGCCCGCACCGGCTTCCCGGTGCGGGCCCTCGGCGTATTCCCGCAGCCCACACGGGGTTTGGACGGCCGTTGACGCGGCATGACCACACTGATAAACCTTCGCTTCACCAGCTGGCGAACCCGAGATCACCAACCCGCCTTCTCCGAGCGAGTCATGACGCGAGGTCACCGTCCCATGGTCACAGAGGCTCCACCACCCACCGCCCTGCACCGTTCCCGCTTCCGGCGGACCGCAGCCGCCGGCACCGCCGCGTCCGCGCTGCTGCTGGCGGGCCTGATCGTCCCGCACGCCCAGGCGGCGCCGCAGGACCGCACCGCGGCCCTCGCCCCGGCGCAGGCCGCCGACGACAAGAACGTGCTCACCGTCGCCGTGTCGCAGAGCGTGGACTCGCTGAGCCCGTTCCTCGCGTCCCGGCTGCTGAGCACCTCGATCCACCGGCTCACCTACGAGTACCTGACGAACTACGACCCCGAGGACGGCCGCACCGTCCCCGGTCTCGCGACCGAGTGGAAGCCGTCCGCCGACAAGCTGACCTGGACGTACACCATCCGGGACGACTCCACCTGGTCGGACGGGAAGAAGGCCACGGCCGAGGACGCCGCCTGGACCTTCAACAAGATGATGACCGACCCGGACGCCGCGACCGCCAACGGCAGCTTCACGGCCAACTTCGAGAAGGTCACCGCACCCGACCCGAAGACGCTGGTCATCCGGCTGAAGAAGCCGCAGGCGACGATGACCGCGCTCGACGTGCCCATCGTGCCGAAGCACGTGTGGGAGAAGGTCGGCGACTTCTCCACCTTCAACAACGACAAGCAGTTCCCGATCGTCGGCAACGGGCCGTTCGTCATCACGGACTTCAAGGTCGACCAGTACGTGAAGCTCGCCCCCAAGAAGGACTTCTGGCGCGGCGCGCCCAAGTTCGACGAGCTGGTCTTCAAGTACTACAAGGACGGTGACGCCGCGGTCGCCGCGCTCCAGAAGGGCGAGGTCTCCTTCGTCCAGGGCCTGACGCCCGCCCAGGCCGACGCGCTGAAGAGCGCCGAGAACATCAAGGTCAACGACGCGCCGGGCCGCCGCTTCTTCGCGCTGGCCACCAACCCCGGGGCCCGTTCCAAGGACGGCAAGACCTTCGGCAACGGCCACAAGGCGCTGCTCGACCCGGCCGTGCGCAAGGCGCTGTTCCACGCCACCGACCGCAAGACCATCGTCGACAAGGTCTTCCAGGGCCACGCCGTCGAGGGCGAGGGATACATCCCGCCGCGCTTCTCCTCGTACTTCTGGAAGCCGTCGGCGGAGCAGAAGATCGGCTACGACCCCGCCAAGGCCGCGCAGCTGCTCGACCAGGCGGGCTACAAGAAGAACGGGAACGGCAAGCGCACCGGAAAGGACGGGAAGCCGCTCGACTTCCGGATCCTGTGCCACGCCACCGACCCCAACGACAAGGCCATCGGCAAGTACCTCCAGGAGTGGTGGGGCGAGCTCGGCGTCGGCCTGAAGGTCGAGTGCCTGGACAACGTCTCCGACCCGTGGCTCGCGGGCGACTACGACCTGGCGTTCGACGGCTGGTCCGTCAACCCGGACCCGGACTTCGTGCTGTCGATCCACACCTGCGCGGCCCTGCCGGCCACCCCGAAGGACACCGGCGCCACGGACAACTTCATCTGCGACAAGCAGTTCGACGAGCTGTACGCGCAGCAGGCCGCCGAGTACGACCCGGCCAAGCGCACCGAACTGGTCAAGAAGATGGAGTCCCGGCTCTACGACACGGCGTACATGAACGTCCTCGCGTACCCGAACGCGCTCGAGGCGTACCGTACCGACCAGATCAAGTCCATCACGACGATGCCCGAGGCCGCGGGCAACATCTACGGTCAGGACGGCTACTGGAGCTGGTGGTCGGCCGAGCCGGCCGGCTCCGGCGGCGGATCCGGCGGCGGTTCCTCGACGGGGATCGTGATCGGGATCGGCGCGGTCGTCGTCCTGGCCGCGGCCGCCGGTGTCTTCGTCGCGATGCGGCGCCGTTCCACCGCGGAAGACCGTGAATAGTCGATGAGCACCACGAGCACCACCGGCACCACGACCGCCGTGGCGCGGGCCCCCGAGGCCCGCGCCGCGAGCGGCGCCGGCGCACGCGCCTATCTCGCCCATGCGGCGGCCAAGCTGGGCGGCGCGGCGGTCTCCCTGATCGCCGTGCTCGTCACCAGCTTCTTCCTCTTCCGGATCATCCCCGGCGACCCGGTCAAGGCCATGACCCACGGCGTGCCGACGTCGGCGGAGCAGATGGCCACGCTGCGCCGTCAGTTCGGACTGGACCAGCCGCTGTGGCAGCAGTTCACGGACTACTGCGCCAAGGCCCTGACCGGCGACCTCGGCATGTCGTACCAGTTCCGAGCGCCGGTGGGCGACCTGATCCTGCAGAAGGTGCCCGCCACCCTGCTGCTGACCGGTGTCGCCGTCCTGCTCTACTCGGCGATCGGCCTGTGGCTGGGCACCCGGTCGGCGTGGCGGCACGGCAGCCTCGGCGACCGGGTCAACACCGGTGTGGCGCTGACCCTGTGGTCGGTGCCGTCCTTCTGGCTGGGACTGCTGCTCATCATCACCTTCTCGGTGGGGATCGGCCCGATCCCGGGCATGTTCCCGACCGGTGGCATGGAGTCCGGCGACGAGACCGGTTTCGCCCATGTGCTCGACGTGGCGCACCACATGGTGCTGCCCGTGATCACCCTGGTCGCGGTCGGGTACGCGCAGACCCTGCTGGTGATGCGTTCCTCGCTGCTCGACGAGATGGGCAGCGACTATCTGACGACCGCACGGGCCAAGGGGCTGCGGGACGACGCCGTCCGCCGCCGGCACGCCGTGCCGAACGCGCTGCTGCCCACCGTGACCATGGTCTTCATCAACCTCGGCCATGTGGCCGCCGGTTCGATCCTGGTGGAGACGGTGTTCTCCTGGCCCGGTCTCGGCGGCCTGTTCTACCAGGCGCTGAGCGTGCCGGACCTGCCGCTGGTGCAGGGCCTGTTCGTCGTCTTCGCCGGAGCGATGATCGTGATGAACCTCCTCGCCGACCTGCTGTATCCGCTGCTCGATCCCCGGGTGGGCCGATGACGACGACACCGGCCGCACCGGCCGCCGGGAGCCCCCGCTCCGCCCGCTCCCTCGCCTGGGCGCGCAGGCGGCACTCGCTCGCCCGCTTCTGGGCGGAGTACCGCACCCACCGGGCGGGCCTCTTCGGGCTGGGCGCCCTCGCGCTGATCGCCCTGGTGGCGCTCACCGCGCCGCTGCTGGTCGGCTCCGACGTGCAGAGCGTGACCAACGCCCCCGGCAGCGCCCTGGAGCGTCCGAGCGGGGAGTTCCCGCTCGGCACCGACCAGTTCGGGCGGTCGCTGCTCGGTCTGCTGGTCTGGGGCGCGCGCATCTCGCTGACCGTGGGGCTGCTGGCCGCGGCCCTGTCGGTCGCCATCGGCACCCTGGTCGGCGTGGTCTCCGGGCACTACGGCGGCTGGTTCTCGACCGTCGTCATGCGCATCACCGACTGGTTCCTCGTGATGCCGACGCTGGTGCTCGCCATCGTCCTGGCGACCGTGATGTCACGCAGCATGTGGACCGTCATCGTGGCCATCGGCGTCACCACCTGGCCCACCACGGCCCGTCTGGTCCGCGCCCAGACCATCGCCGTCGAGTCCCGCCCCTACATCGAACGGGCGAGGGCGCTCGGCGGCGGGCACGGGCACATCATGAACCGCCACGTCCTGCCGAACGTGATGCCGCTGGTCCTCGCGCAGACCACCCTCGGCATCTCCAGTGCCATCCTCACCGAGGCGACCCTGGCGTTCCTCGGCCTCGGCGACCCGACGGTCGTCTCCTGGGGCGGCATGCTCCAGGACGCCCGCGAGGCCGGCGCCGTCTCCTCCGGTCACTGGTGGTACCTGGCACCTCCCGGGATCGCGATCGCCCTGGTGGCCCTGGCCTTCACCCTGTGCGGACGCGCCATCGAATCCGTTCTCAACCCGAAGCTGGGGGTCGCGCGGTGAGCGTGCTGGAGGTCAGGGACCTGCAGGTGACATACGGCAGCGGCCGCACGGCGGTGCCCGCCGTGCGCGGCGTGGACCTGACCCTCGCCGCGGGCCGCAAGCTGGGGATCGCCGGCGAGTCCGGCTGCGGCAAGTCCACGCTGGCGCTCGCACTGCTGCGCCTGCTGCCCGCGTCCGCGCGGCTGTCCGGTGAGATCCTGCTGGACGGTGAGGACGTGCTCACCATGAAGTGGGGCCGGCTGCGGGCCGTCCGCTGGGCGGGGGCGTCCATCGTCTTCCAGGGCGCGATGCACTCGCTGAACGCAGTGCACCGGGTCGGGGAACAGATCGCCGAGCCGATGCTGCTGCACGGCACCACGACCCCCGCTGCGGCCCGCGCCCGGGTGGGCGAACTGCTCCAGCACGTGGGGCTGCCGGTCTCGCGCGCCGACGCCTACCCGCACGAGCTGTCCGGCGGACAGCGGCAGCGCGTCATGATCGCCATGGCGCTGGCCTGCGACCCGCGGCTGATCGTGGCGGACGAGCCGACGACCGCGCTCGACGTGATGATCCAGGCGCAGATCCTGCGCCTCATCGAACAGCTCGTCGCCGAGAAGGACATCAGCCTCCTGATGATCAGTCACGACCTCGGCGTCCTCGCCGACACCTGCGACGAACTCGCCGTGATGTACGCGGGACGCGTGGTCGAGGAGGGTCCGGCGCGGGCGGTCTACGACGCGGCCCGCCACCCGTACGGTCAGGCGCTTTCGGCCGCGTTCCCGAGGATCGGCGATCCGGCCTCCCGCCGCGCGCCGCGCGGCCTGCCCGGTGACCCGCCGGACCCGGCCGACCTGCCGGGCGGCTGCACCTTCCATCCCCGCTGCCCCGTCGCGCTCGACAGCTGCGCGCACGAGGACCAGAGCCTGCTGGCCGCCGGCGACCTGCGCCGCGCGGCCTGCGTCCACGTGGGGACCGGGGTGAAGCAGCCGTGACCGCATCCATCGAGAAGGGCGCCGCCGTGACCGGGACTCCCGACCTGCTCTCGGCCACCGGTCTGCACGTCACCTTCCCCGGGCGGCGCGGCGCCCCGCCCGCCCGCGCCGTGGACGGCGTGGACCTGGACATCGGCGCCGGTGAGATAGTCGCCCTGGTCGGCGAGTCCGGCTGCGGCAAGACGACCCTTGCCCGCTCCCTGCTGGGGCTGGTGCCGCCCACGGACGGACGGGTCACCTTCGGCGGCGCGCCGCTGGACTACGGCAGCCGCGCCCTGAAGAAGTACCGCAAGCGCGTCCAGCTCGTCCTCCAGGACCCCAGCGGCTCCCTCAATCCCCGGCACACCGTCTACGACGCCGTCGCCGAGGGCCTGCGGATCCACGGGTACACGGGCGACGAACGCGAGGCCGTCGCCGGGGCCCTCTCCCGGGCGGGCCTGCGGCCCCCGGAGCGCTTCTTCCTCCGCTACCCGCACGAACTCTCCGGCGGGCAGCGGCAGCGTGTCGTCATCGCCGGGGCGCTCGTCCTGGAGCCCGAACTGATCGTGGCGGACGAACCGGTGGCCTCCCTCGATGCCTCCGTGCGCGGGGAGATCCTGGCGCTGCTGCTGCGCCTGCGCGACGAGCTGGGGCTGTCGGCGCTGGTCGTGACCCACGACCTGGGGCTCGCCTGGAACATCGCCGACCGGGTGGCGGTCATGTACCTGGGACGCATCGTGGAGTCGGGTCCGGTGGAGGAGGTCCTCACCGCGCCCCGGCACCCCTACACGCAGGCGCTGCTCTCGGTGCTGCCCGAGTCCGGGAAGCCGCCGGTCGTCCTCACGGGCGAGCCGCCGGACCCCGCGCGCATCCCGGAGGGCTGCCGCTTCCACGCCCGCTGCCAGATCCTGGCCTCGGGGGAGGCCGCGCGGGCGGGGGTCGCGGACGCCTGCCGCACGAAGCCGCTCCCGGTCCTTCCCCACACCACGGCCGCCCAGGTGGCCTGCCACTGGTCCGCGTAGCGGGGCGGTTTCGCCGGGCGGGCGGCCCGGCCGGGGGTGCCCGGCCCGTCCGGCGATCGAGGACACCGCGCGGCAGCGCGGTGCCGCCGCCACCGGCCGGCGGGGGCCGGGAACCGCGGCCCGACGCGCCCCGGAGCCCCGGCGGCTACTCGGACGTCAGCTCGCGGCAGCACTTCACGTCGTCGCCCATCGCCACCAGCAGCGCCTCGATCGAGTCGAACTTCTTCTGGCCGCGGACGTACGCCAGGAAGTCCACCGTCACATGGAGCCCGTACAGCTCCAGCCCGACCCGGTCGATGGCGTACGCCTCCACCGTGCGCTCGGTGCCGTCGAACTGCGGGTTGGTGCCCACCGAGATCGCCGCCGGCATCCGCTCGCCGTCGGCGGTCAGCCAGCCCGCGTACACCCCGTCCGCGGGGACGGCCGTGTGCGGCAGGGTCTCCACGTTGGCCGTGGGGAACCCGAGCTCGCGGCCGCGCTGCGCGCCGCGCACGACGACGCCCTCGACCCGGTGCGGCCGCCCGAGGATCTCCGCGGCTCCGGTCACGTCGCCCTCGGCGACGAGACGGCGGGTGAGGGTCGAGGAGAACGGCTCCCCGCCGCCCGCCTCGCCGCTGACGAAGAGGTCGATGACCTCGACCTCGTAGTCGTAGGTCGTGCCCAGTTCCCGCAGGAGGTCGACGTTCCCCGCGGCCCGGTGTCCGAAGCGGAAGTTGGGGCCCTCGATCACCGCACGGGCATGGAGCTTGTCGACCAGCACCTTCACGACGAAGTCGGCCGGCGACAGCTTGGAGAACTCGACGGTGAAGGGGAGGACGAGCACGGCGTCGACGCCCAGGTCCTCCATCAGTTCGGCGCGCCGGTGGTGCGGGGCGAGCAGCGGCGGGTGGCTGCCGGGGCGGACGACCTCGCTGGGGTGGGGGTCGAAGGTGACGACGACGGCGGGCACCCCCAGCTCGCGCGCCTTCTCCACGGCACGGCCGATGATCAGCTGGTGTCCGCGGTGCACCCCGTCGTAGGAACCGATGGTGACGACGCTGCGCCCCCAGTCCTGGGGGATGTACTCCAAGCCACGCCAGCGCTGCACTGTGACCGCTCCTCGCCCGAACTGTTCCCGAATACCGATACCGACTGCGCAGATCTAAGACTGCCATGCCCGCCCTCCGCGGTCGGCATCGGCTCCTGATCCGCGCTCCCCCGCCCCGAGCCGGCGCCGTGTCCGGCCCCGACGGAAAGCGCCCCCCTTTCACGCCCGCAGGGACTCCGAGCGCCCGCACGATGAGGTGAATTCGGGCGGCCGGGTGGACAGACCTGGTGTGGGGGAAACGAGGGGGGTCGTGGAACGGGCAGCACAGCTGCCCGTTCCACGAGGGAGCCGCCGCACGCGACGGGTCCGGCCGCCCACGGCGGCCTCGCCTCAGGCGAACACCGCGAGGCTCTTCGCCTTGCCCTTCTGCTCCTCGACCAGCGCGAGGAAGCGCCCGTCGGGGCCGAAGACGGCGACCGGCGACCGGTCCTGCGGCGGCATCTCCAGCCGCACGCCGTTGGCCAGCAGCTTCGCCTGCCGGGCGTCGACGTCCCAGCGGGCGAACGCCGCGGCCGCCGCGTCCGCGATCGGCATGACGGTCAGCTCCTCCTGGAGCCCTTCGAGCGTCTTCGCCGCGTCGATCCCGTACGGACCGACCCGGGTGCGTCGCAGGGCCGTGAGGTGGCCGCCGACGCCGAGCCCCGCACCGAGGTCGCGGGCGAGGGCCCGGATGTAGGTGCCGGAGGAGCAGACGACGGAGACGACCAGGTCGACCACGGGGGTGCCGTCCTCGGCGGTGGCCTCCCGCACGTCGTACACGCGGAACGACGAGACGGTCACCGGCCGTGCCGGGATGTCGAACTCCTCACCGCCGCGCACCCGTGCGTACGAGCGCTTGCCGTCGATCTTGATGGCGCTGACCTTGGACGGCACCTGCATGATCCGGCCCGTGAGCCCGGCGACGCCCGCGTCGATCCCCTCCCGGGTGACCGCGGAGGCGTCGGCGGAGGAGGTGACCTCGCCCTCCGCGTCGTCCGTGACGGTGTTCTGTCCCAGACGGATGGTGCCGAGGTACTCCTTCTCCGTCAGCGCGAGGTGGCCGAGGAGCTTGGTGGCCTTCTCCACGCCGAGGACGAGGACCCCGGTGGCCATCGGGTCGAGGGTGCCCGCGTGGCCGACGCGGCGGGTGCGCGCGATGCCGCGCATCTTGGCGACGACGTCGTGCGAAGTGAAGCCCGACGGCTTGTCGACGATGACGAGGCCGTCGGGCGTGGGGGTGCGCTCTGTCATTCCGAGGCTTCGTCCTCGGGCTTGCGGTACGGATCGGGCTCGCCGGCGTACGCGGCGCCGGAGGACGCCTCGCGCACCTTGGCGTCCGACTCCCGTGCCTTGTCGAGGAGGTCCTCGATCGTCTTGGCGTTCTCCGGGAGCGCGTCCGGCACGAAGGTCAGGGTGGGCGTGAACTTGGTGCCCGCCGCCGCCCCGACCGCCGAACGCAGGATGCCCTTGGCGCTCTGGAGTCCGGCTGCCGCGCTGGCGCGGTCCTCGTCGTCGCCGTAGACCGTGTAGAAGACCGTGGCCTCCCGCAGATCACCGGTGACACGCGTGTCCGTGATGGTCACGTGCGTACCCAGACGAGGGTCCTTGATGCCGCGCTGGAGCTTCTCGGCGACCACCTCCCGGATGAGGTCCGCCAGCTTCTTCGCCCGCGCATTGTCGGCCACTGGTCCTTCTCCTCTTGCTGCTGTTCCTGCTGCTGCTACTGCTACTGCCCGTGGTGCTGCCACCGGTACTGCTGCTCGTGGTGCCGCTCATTCAGTCTTCGTCGCCGTGGAGTCTGCGTCGAACCGAGAGCAGTTCCACTTCCGGCCGGGCGGCGACGAGCCGCTCGCACCGGTCGAGCACCTCGGAGAGGTGCCCGGTGTCGCCGGAGACCACCGCGAGGCCGATCTCGGCCCGCCGGTGGAGGTCCTGGTCCCCCGTCTCGGCCGCACTCACCGCGTACTTCCGCTGGAGTTCGGCGACGATCGGGCGGATCACCGACCGCTTCTCCTTCAGCGACCGTACGTCGCCGAGAAGCAGGTCGAAGGAGAGTGTCCCCACATACATGTATGTCCGGATGTCCCGCCGGTGCGGGTTCATGACGCCTGCCAGCGCTTGGCAGGAACATCAGAACGGTACACGCAACGGCCGGGGCCGATCGACGGAAATACTTCCGCCGACCGGCCCCGGTGAGGTGTGCGTCAGCCGCGGGGCTTCTCGCGCATCTCGTACGTCGCGATGACGTCGTCGATCTTGATGTCGTTGAAGTTTCCGAGGTTGATACCGCCCTCGAAGCCTTCGCGGATCTCGGTGACGTCGTCCTTGAAGCGGCGCAGACCCTCGATGTTGAGGTTCTCCGCCACGACCTTGCCGTCGCGGATGAGGCGCGCCTTGGTGTTCCGCTTGACCTCGCCGGAGCGGATGAGAACACCCGCGATGTTGCCCAGCTTCGACGAGCGGAAGACCTCGCGGATCTCCGCCGTGCCGAGCTCGACCTCTTCGTACTCCGGCTTGAGGAGACCCTTCAGGGCCGCCTCGATCTCCTCGATGGCCTGGTAGATCACCGAGTAGTAGCGGACGTCGACGCCCTCGCGCTCCGCCATCTGCGCGGCACGGCCGGCCGCACGGACGTTGTAGCCGATGACGATGGCGTCGGAGCCCATCGCCAGGTCGATGTCGGACTCGGTGACCGCACCCACACCGCGGTGCAGGACCCGGATGTCGACCTCTTCACCGACGTCGAGCTGGAGCAGCGAGGACTCGAGAGCCTCGACCGCACCGGACGCGTCGCCCTTGATGATGAGGTTGAGTTCCTGGACCAGACCGGCCTTGAGCACCTTGTCGAGGTCCTCGAGGGACACCCGGCGGGTGCGCTTGGCGAAGGCGGCGTTGCGCTCACGCGCGGCGCGCTTCTCGGCGATCTGGCGGGCCGTACGGTCCTCGTCGACCACCAGGAGGTTGTCGCCGGCACCCGGCACGTTGGTGAGACCGAGCACCAGGACGGGAGTCGACGGGGTCGCCTCCTCGACGTTGTTGCCCTTGTCGTCGAGCATCGCCCGGACGCGGCCGTACGCGTCGCCGACCACCACGGTGTCGCCGATGCGCAGCGTTCCGCGCTGGACCAGGACGGTCGAGACGGCGCCGCGACCGCGGTCGAGGTGCGACTCGATCGCGATGCCCTGCGCGTCCTGCTCCGGGTTGGCCCGCAGGTCGAGCGAGGCGTCCGCGGTGAGGACCACGGCCTCCAGCAGGGAGTCGATGTTCAGACCCTGCTTGGCGGAGATGTCGACGAACATGGTGTCGCCGCCGTACTCCTCGGCCACCAGACCGAACTCGGTGAGCTGACCGCGCACCTTGGTCGGGTCGGCGCCCTCGACGTCGATCTTGTTGACCGCGACCACGATCGGCACGTCGGCCGCCTTGGCGTGGTTCAGCGCCTCGATCGTCTGCGGCATCACACCGTCGTTGGCCGCCACCACGAGGATCGCGATGTCGGTCGACTTCGCACCACGGGCACGCATGGCGGTGAACGCCTCGTGACCCGGGGTGTCGATGAAGGTGATCGCGCGGTCCTCGCCGTTGACCTCGGTCGAGACCTGGTAGGCACCGATGTGCTGGGTGATGCCACCGGCCTCGCCCGCGACGACGTTCGTCTTGCGGATCGCGTCGAGGAGACGGGTCTTTCCGTGGTCGACGTGACCCATGACGGTCACGACCGGCGGACGGGAGACCAGGGCCTCTTCGCCGCCCTCGTCCTCGCCGAACTCGATGTCGAAGGACTCGAGGAGCTCGCGGTCCTCCTCCTCCGGGCTGACGATCTGAACGGTGTAGTTCATCTCGTCGCCGAGCATCTGCAGCGTGTCGTCGGAGACGGACTGCGTCGCGGTGACCATCTCGCCGAGGTTCATCATGACCGCGACCAGCGACGCCGGGTTGGCGTTGATCTTCTCCGCGAAGTCGGTGAGCGACGCACCGCGCGACAGGCGAATGGCTTCGCCGTTGCCGCGAGGCAGCATCACGCCGCCGACCGACGGGGCCTGCATGGCCTCGTACTCCTGGCGCCTCTGCCGCTTCGACTTGCGGCCACGACGGGCCGGTCCGCCGGGACGGCCGAACGCACCCTGCGTGCCACCACGGCCGCCGGGGCCGCCCGGACGTCCGCCGAAGCCGGGACGACCGCCGCCGAAGCCGCCGCCGCCACCGGGGCCGCCGCCACCGGGACGACCGGCGAAGCCGCCGCCGCCACCGGGACGACCGCCGCCACCGCCACCGCCGCCGGGACGGCCGGCGAAGCCGCCGCCGCCACCGGGACGACCGGCACCGCCGGGACGACCGGCACCGCCGCCGGGACCGCGACCGCCGCCGCCACCGGGACCGCCGCCGGGGCGGGGACCGGCAGCAGGACGCTGCGGCATCATGCCCGGGTTCGGGCGGTTTCCGGCGGGACCGCCGCCGGGACGCGGGGCCTGCGGACGAGGCATGCCACCGGGGGTCGGACGGGCGCCGCCCTGGCCCTGGGGACGCGGAGCGCCGCCGGGACCGCCCTGGGGACGCGGGGCGCCGGGGGCGCCGCCGGGACCACCGGGGCCGGGACGGCCGCCACCGGGACGGGGCGCCTGCGGGCGCGCCATGCCGGTGGAACCACCGGAGGTGAAGGGGTTGTTGCCCGGACGGGGACCCGCGGGACGGGCACCCGGACGCGGGGCGCCGGAGGCGCCGCCGGGACGGGCGGGACGCTCGCCGCGCTGACCGGCTCCCGGAGCCGGGCGCTGACCGCCGGCCGGACGGGGGCCGGGGGTGGCACCGGAACGCGGGGCCTGGGGGGCCTGCGGGGCCTGCGGCGTGCTGGGCTGAGCCGGGGCCGGAGCCGAGAACTCGGCAGCGGGCACCGGAGCCGCCGGAGCGGGCTTGGCCGGTGCGGGCTTCGGGCCCGGAGTGGGACGCGGACCCGGAGCCGGGGCCGCGGAGGGGGTGCCACCGCTCGCCGCGGCCGGCTTGGGAGCCGGTGCGCCGGGCCTGGGGGCAGCGGGACGTGACGCCTGCGCCGGAGAGGGCGCGGCGGGCGTCGGGGGCTTGGGCGTCGCCTTGCGAGGCGCGCCCGGCTTTGCTGCGGTCTTGCCGGCGTTGCCGCCGGGACCCTGCAGCGCGTCAGTCAACTTGCGTACAACCGGCGCCTCGATCGTCGAAGACGCCGAACGGACGAATTCACCGAGTTCCTGGAGCTTGGCCATGACGACCTTGCTCTCCACACCGAACTCCTTGGCGAGTTCGTATACCCGGACCTTAGCCACTTCGCTCCTTTTAGGTCCGGGTTACCGCCGGACCGTCGCTACTTCATGGGCGTACTCATCGCGTACTCATCGAGTGCTCATCGCAATCTCGACCTACTTCCGACTCGCGAGGTACCTGACCGCACGGGGACCCGTGCCGTACTTCTCTTTCGTTCACTGTGCCGTCTGCTCGACGTGCCGCCGGAGACCGGCGGTGTCGAGCGGTCCCTGGACCCTGAAGGCCCGTGGGAACGCCCTGCGGCGAACCGCCTGGTCGAGACAGACCACGGCGGGATGCACGTAAGCACCCCGGCCGGGCAGCGTACCGCGATCATCGGGGACGCACTCGTTCCCGATCACCACGATGCGCAGCAGATCGTCCTTGGCCGCTCGCACCCGGCATCCCACACAGGTTCGCTCAGGGCACACGCGGGCATGCGTCCGGCCAGACACGCTTAAGTCTACCTCCCCGCACCGACCTCACCCCTTTGGGGCAAGAATCGAACGGTTGTTGTCCTGATCCACACGGCCCCTGCCCTGCGGCAACGGGGTCCCGCGCGGATTCATTCCTCAGTCCTGCTCGGAGCCCTGCTCCGTGTCCGGACGGATGTCGATGCGCCAGCCGGTCAGGCGGGCGGCCAGGCGGGCGTTCTGCCCCTCCTTGCCGATCGCGAGCGACAGCTGGTAGTCCGGCACGGTCACCCGTGCGGAACGGGCCCCGAGGTCGACGATCTCGACCTTGCTGACCCGGGCCGGGGACAGCGCGTTCGCCACCATCTCGGCAGGGTCGTCCGACCAGTCCACGATGTCGATCTTCTCGCCGAGCAGCTCGGCCATGACATTGCGCACCCGGCCGCCCATCGGACCGATGCAGGCGCCCTTGGCGTTGAGGCCCGAACGGGTCGAACGGACGGCGATCTTGGTGCGGTGACCGGCCTCACGGGCGATCGCGGCGATCTCGACGCTGCCGTCGGCGATCTCCGGGACCTCCAGGGCGAACAGCTTCTTGACCAGGTTCGGGTGGGTGCGCGACAGCGTCACGGACGGACCGCGCACACCCTTCGCCACCCGCACGACGTAGGTGCGCAGCCGCAGGCCGTGGGTGTACTCCTCGCCGGGGACCTGCTCCTGCACCGGCAGGATGGCCTCCAGCTTGTCGTCCAGCTTGACCAGGACGTTCTTCGGGTCCTTGCCCTGCTGGACCTGGCCGGCCACCACGTCGCCCTCGCGGCGGGCGTACTCGCCGAAGGTGACGTCGTTCTCGGCGTCCCGCAGACGCTGCTGGATGACCTGGCGGGCGGTGGTGGCGGCGATCCGGCCGAAGTCCGACGGGGTGTCGTCGAACTCCTTCGGCTCCTGCCCCTCCTCCAGGTCCGACGGGTCCTCCTTGGCCCACACCGTCACGTGACCGCTCTGCCGGTCGAGCACGACACGGGCGTGACGACGGCTGCCGTCGGTGCGGTGGTACGCGATGAGGAGGGCCGACTCGATGGCCTCGACCAGGAGGTCGAAGGCGATCTCCTTCTCCTGTGCCAAGCCCTTCAGGAGCTTCACATCGATGTCCACGGCTACGCCTCCTCTTCCTTCTTGTCCTTGCGGTTGAACTCGATCTCCACGCGCGCCTTGGCGATCTCGTCGAAGGCGACCCGGCGGGCGGTGGGCTTGCGCCCCTTCACGCCCGGGACCTCGAGGTCGAGCCCTTCGTCGTCGACGGTGAGGATGCGTGCGACCAGTTCGCCGCCCTCGTGCAGCTGGAGCCTCACCAGACGGCCGGCGGCACGCACGTAGTGGCGGTGCTGGGTGAGCGGGCGGTCCGCGCCGGGGGAGGTGACCTCCAGGACGTACTCGTCCTCGCCCATGGCGTCGGTCTCGTCGAGCTTCTGGGAGATCGCGCGGCTCAGATCCGCGCACGCGTCCAGTTCCACGCCGTCGTCGGAGTCGACGATGATCCTCAGGGTGCGGCGCCTGCCCGCCCGGGAGACCTCGATCTCCTCCAGATCCAGGTCGGCGGCGCTGACGAGCGGTTCCAGCAGCCCGCGCAGCCTCTCGCTCTGGGTGGTGCTCATCCGGGTGACTCCTCGGCCGCGTGTGCTGTTGTGGGATCGTCGCGTGTCGAGTCAAAGGGTATCCGGTCGCGGGGGGTGTTGCCGTCCACCGGCGCCGCGGCCACGGGTACGCTCGCCTGCGGCGATGATCACCATTCGGGCCGAGGAGACAGGCGTGGGGCGCACGGGGACGACACGACGACGTGCCCTGCTGGCGACGGGTGCGGCCGCCGCGGCCGTGTTGACGGGCTGTTCGAGCGACACGCCCGCCGGCCCTCGCACGGCCGGCACGACCGCGGATCCCGCGGAGGCGGCCAGGGCCCTGCGCCGGCGCCTCGCGGCGCGCAGCACCGCGCTGCTCGGCGAGTACGACGCCGTCACCGCCCGGCATCCCGCGCTGACGGCCCGGCTGGCGCCGCTGCGGGCGGCGGTCGCGGAGCACGCGGCGGCCCTGTCGGGCAGCCCGGCGACCGCGCCCGTCCCGCCCCGACCGTCGGCCACGGCCACCGCGCCCGCGGCCGTGGCGGGGGGATCGGTCGCCGAGGACCCCGCGGCGGCGCTCAGGGGGCTGGCCGCCGCCGAACGCCGCACCTCCGCCGAGCACACGGCCTCCCTGATGGACGCGGAGCCCGAACTGGCCAGGCTGCTCGCCTCCGTCGCGGCGGCCGGGTCGGCGCACGCGTACCTGCTGACGAAGGGTGACGCCCGATGACGGGGGTGGACACGGCCGGCACGGTCGCCGCGGTGCAGGCCGCGCTCGCCGCCGAACACGCGGTCGTGTACGGCTACGGCGTGGTCGGCGGCCGGGTCGGCGAGAGCCGGGAGCACGAGGCCACCGCCGCGCACTCCGCGCACCGCGCGCACCGCGACGCCCTGGCCCGCACCGCACGCGACCTGGGCGCCGAGCCGGTCGCCGCGTCGGCGGCCTACGCGCTCCCCTTCGACGTCCCGGACACGGCGGCGGCGGTGCGGCTCGCCGCGGAGCTGGAGGACCGGGTGGCGGGCGCCTGGGCCGACCTCGTACGGGCGTCCGAGGGCCCGCTGCGCCGGCGGGCCGCCGACGCCCTGCGCGAGGCGGCCGTGCGAGCGGCACGCTGGCGCGGCGGCGGCGTAGCCTTTCCGGGGCTCGCCGAGCGTGCCGCGGGCAACGGCGGCTGAACGGAACCGGAAAGGGAACACACGACGTATGGCTTTCGAACCGCCCCAGCGGCTGGTCCGGGCCCTCGGGGACCGCACCGAGTGGCTCGGACACCTCCCGGAGACCGTCCGGGAGGCGGTGGACCGGCGGAAGCTCGACGTCGAGCGCGTGGTGGCGCCCGGGGGCCGGAGCAGCGTCGTGCTGCTGGTCCGGCAGCCCGACGGCACCCCCGCCGCGCTGAAGCTCGCCCCGCCGGCGGCCGCGCCCGCACGGGAGCACGCGGCGCTCACCGCGTGGAACGGCTGGGGAGCCGTACGCCTGCTCGACGGCGACGGGGGCGGCGAGGATCTGCTCCTGGAACGGCTCCACCCCGAGGTCTCCCTGCGCTCCCTGCCGGAGGCCAAGGCGCTGCTGGAGGCCGCCGGGACGGTGCGCAGGCTGTGGATCGAGCCGCCCGCGGGCCATGCCTTCGAGACCGTGGCCGAGCYGACCGCCCGCCAGGCCGCCGCGATGCCCTCCCCCGCCGACGACCCCCTCGTCGCCGCCGCTCTCGCGGCACGCGAGGAACTGGTGGCCGCGCCGGGTGACGTCCGGCTGCTGCACGGGAACTTCCGGCAGGGCAAGGTGCTCTCCGGCGACCGGGCGCCGTGGCTCGCGGTGGGCCCGGAACCGGTGGTCGGGGAGCCGGCCTACGACCTGGCGCGGCTGGTCCGCGACCGCGTCGAGGACCTGGTCGCCTCCTCGTCGGGGGCCTCGGCGATCCGCCGCCGGCTCAACAAGCTGGCGGACGCCCTGGAGGTCGACCGCGAGCGACTGCGCGCGTGGACGCTGTTCCGCGCCGTGGAGTCGGGCACCCGCGCACGGTCGGAGCAACGCCACGCGGAGGCCGAACTCACCCTGGAGTTCGCCTCCTGGCTGTGACGCCCTGGGGGCGTCGGGTTCCCGGGGGTCTCCCGGCCCCTGGGGGCGTCGGTTTCCGGGGCCTGCGGGTTCCGGGGGCCTCGGGCTCCGGGTCCCCGCCACGGCAGTGGTCGCGGCACCCCGCGACCACCGGGCCGCACGCGGGCAGCGGCCCGGGCCCGCATCGCGCCCCCGCACGGGCGGCCGCAACCGGGCCCGGCGGGCTCCGGGTGCGCCGCCCGCTCCGGGGATCAGTGGGCGAGGCGGGCGATGGCCTCGGCGACCGGGAGCTCCTCGCGCTCCCCGGTGCGGCGGTCCTTGAGTTCCACGACGCCCTCGCCCGAGCGGCGCCCGGCGACGAGGATCTTGGGGACGCCGATGAGCTCGGCGTCGGTGAACTTCACGCCCGGGGAGACCCCGGCCCGGTCGTCGACGAGGACCCGCAGCCCGGCCTCGCCGAGCTGTCCGGCGACGTCGAGGGCCAGCTCGGTCTGGAGCGCCTTGCCGGCGGCGACGACGTGGACGTCCGCGGGAGCGATCTCGGCCGGCCAGCACAGGCCCTGCTCGTCGGCGGTCTGCTCGGCCAGGGCGGCGACCGCGCGGGAGACGCCGATGCCGTAGGAGCCCATGGTGACGCGGACCGGCTTGCCGTTCTGCCCCAGCACGTCGAGCTGGAAGGCATCGGCGTACTTGCGGCCGAGCTGGAAGATGTGGCCGATCTCGATGGCGCGGTCCAGCTTCAGGCCGGTCGCGCACGCCGGGCAGGGGTCGCCCTCCTCGACGACCACGACGTCCAGGTACTCGTCGACCTCGAAGTCACGGCCGGCGACGACGTTCCGCGCGTGCTTGCCCTCCGTGTTGGCGCCGGTGATCCACGCGGTGCCGGGCGCGACGCGGGGGTCGGCGAGGTAGCGGACCTTGTCCAGGCCCTGGGGGCCGACGTAGCCGCGGACCAGGTCGGGGCGGCCCGTGAAGTCCTCGGCGGTGACCAGTTCGACGGTCGCCGGCGCCAGGTGGTCGCCGAGCTTGCCGAGGTCGACCTCGCGGTCGCCGGGGACTCCGACGGCGACGATCTCGCCGTCGACCTTGACCAGGAGGTTCTTCAGGGTCGCGGAGGCCGGGACGCCGAGGTGGGCGGCGAGCGTCTCGATGGTCGGGGTGTCCGGGGTGTCGAGCTCCTCGACGGGGCCGTGGCCGGCGGCGTCCACCGGGGCGAGCGCGAAGGTGACGGCCTCGGTGTTGGCCGCGTAGTCGCAGGAGGGGCAGTAGACGAAGGTGTCCTCGCCCGCCGCTGCGGGGGCGAGGAACTCCTCGGACGCCGAGCCGCCCATCGCGCCGGAGACCGCGGAGACGATCTTGTGCCGCAGGCCGAGGCGCTCGAAGATCCTGACGTACGCCTCGCGGTGGAGCGCATACGACTCGGCGAGGCCCTCGTCGGTGGTGTCGAAGGAGTACGAGTCCTTCATCTGGAACTCACGGCCGCGCAGGATGCCCGAGCGCGGACGCGCCTCGTCGCGGTACTTGGTCTGGATCTGGTAGAGGATCACCGGCAGGTCCTTGTAGGACGTGCACTGGTCCTTGACCAGCTGGGTGAAGATCTCCTCGTGGGTGGGGCCGAGCAGGTACTCGGCGCCCTTGCGGTCCTTGAGGCGGAACAGCTCGGCGCCGTACTCGTCCCAGCGCCCGGTCGCCTCGTAGGGCTCCTTGGGGAGCAGGGCCGGCAGCAGGACCTCCTGGGCGCCGATGGCGTCCATCTCCTCGCGGACGACGCGGCTCACGTTCTCCAGGACACGCCTGCCGAGCGGCAGCCACGACCAGATGCCCGCCGCGTTGCGGCGGACGTAACCGGCGCGGACGAGCAGCTTGTGGCTGAGCGTCTCGGCGTCCGCAGGGTCGTCGCGCAGTGTCTTGACCATCAGACGGGACATGCGCTGGACCTGGGCCATGGTGAACTCCTGCTCGGAACGTGTGATGTGCAGGAGGTTAGCCGGGCGGCACCGGCAGGCGGAAATCAGTTGCCCCGGGCACCGCCCCGGAGCAGCGGCAGCGGCGCTCCCATGACCGCGTACGGACTCGGCGCACTCGGGAAGAGGACCTGCCGGGCGAGGTCCCGGTAGCCCAGGCTGCGGTAGAGGGCGCGGGCCGGGCTCTCGGTGTCGATGGCGGAGAGGATGGAACGCGGCTGCACCGCCGCGTCGGTGAGGGTGGTGATCAGTTCGCGCCCGATGCCGCGGCCCTGGTGGGCGGGGTGGACGTGCAGCTCGGTGATGACGAACGAGTCGTCGAGCCAGCTCTCGCTGCCGCCCGACCGCAGATAGGGCTCGACCACCGTGGACCACCAGTGGCCGCGGTCGTTGGGCATCCCGTAGACGAAACCGACCAGGCGCCCGTCCGGGGTGGTGGCGCCCAGGGCGCGGGCTCCCGGGCTGGTCAGGTGCCGCAGCACGATGTAGCGGCGGATGTCGATCTCCTCCTCGCTCAGTCCGAAGGCGAGTGCCTGGACGGCGAGGGCCTCGTCGACGCGGTCCGCGAGATCGAGGGGGCCGGTGGCGACGTCGGGATCAGCTGCCATGGCCGCACCCTACTGGCCCGGCGGCCCGTGCCGTGCGGGGTCGGGCCACCCGGGGGCGCGGGCCGCGGCCGCGGGGCGGGGTCAGAAGAGCACGCTCATGAACGCGCCGACCTCCTGGAAGCCGACCCGGCGGTAGGCGGCTCTGGCGGGGGTGTTGTAGTCGTTCACGTAGAGGCTGACGAGCGGTGAGACGTCGGCGAGCGCATGGCGCAGCACGGCCGCCATGCCCGTCTCGGACAGGCCGCGGCCCCGGTACTCGGGGGCGACCCACACACCCTGGATCTGGCACGCCTGGGAGGTGGCGGCCCCGATCTCGGCCTTGAAGACGACCTTGCCGTCCTCGATGCGGGCGAAGGAGCGGCCGCCGGCCACGAGTTCGGCGACCCGGGCCTGGTAGAGCAGTCCGCCGTCGCCCGCCATCGGGGAGACGCCGACCTCCTCGGTGAACATGGCCACGCAGGCGGGCATGATCAGGTCCATCTCGTCCTTGCGGATCCGGCGGACGTAGGGGTCGGGGGCGATGTCGGCCGGAAGGCGGTCGGTGACCATGAGCGGCTGGTTGGCGCGGACGTCCCTGGCCGGTCCCCAGCTCGGTTCGAGCAGCCGCCACAGGGCGGCGGTCGGCTCGGCGGGGCCCACGATGGACGAGCAGCGGCGGCCGGTCCTGCGGGCGCGGTCGGCGAAGGCGCGGACGGCCTCCGGGCCGGCGCAGATGGGCACGAGGTTGGCGCCCGAGTAGCACAGGGAGCGCAGGGTCCCGCCCTCGTACCAGCCCCACAGTTCGCCGCCGAGGCGCCAGGGGTCGAGGCCCGCCACCTGCACGCGGGCGGTGACGAAAGCATTCGCCACGGGCTCGCTCTCCAGGACGGCGAGCGCGGCGCCGAGTTCGCCCGGGTCGAGGACCCGGGTGGTGGTGTGCGTCAACACAAGGGCCTCACCATACGGTTCGCTGGTCATGGCACTGTACCCGCCGACCCGGCCGGTGTGCTTCCGGCCGGAACGGACGGGGTCCGCCGGGGCCGGAATCCGCCGTGCACAGGCGTGGGCCCCGCGGCGCGGCCGCGGGGCCCACGGATGCCGGGGGCAGGTCAGCCGGCGACGGAGATCTGCGGCTCGCCGGAGGCGATGCCGTCCTTCTCCATCTGCTCGGCGATCTTCATCGCCTCGTCGATGAGGGTCTCCACGATCTTGGACTCGGGCACGGTCTTGATGACCTCGCCCTTCACGAAGATCTGGCCCTTGCCGTTGCCGGAGGCGACGCCGAGGTCGGCCTCGCGCGCCTCGCCGGGGCCGTTGACGACGCAGCCCATGACGGCGACGCGCAGCGGGACCTCCATGCCCTCCAGTCCGGCGCTGACCTCGTCGGCGAGCTTGTAGACGTCGACCTGGGCGCGTCCGCAGGACGGGCAGGAGACGATCTCCAGGCGGCGCTGGCGCAGGTTGAGGGACTCCAGGATCTGGATGCCGACCTTGACCTCCTCCGCCGGCGGGGCGGAGAGGGAGACGCGGATGGTGTCGCCGATGCCCTCGGAGAGCAGCGCGCCGAACGCGACGGCGGACTTGATGGTGCCCTGGAACGCCGGGCCCGCCTCGGTCACCCCGAGGTGCAGCGGGTAGTCGCACTGGGCGGCGAGCTGGCGGTAGGCGTTGACCATCACGACGGGGTCGTTGTGCTTGACCGAGATCTTGATGTCGCGGAAGCCGTGCTCCTCGAAGAGGGACGCCTCCCACAGGGCGGACTCGACGAGGGCCTCGGGGGTGGCCTTGCCGTACTTCTCCAGCAGGCGCCGGTCGAGGGAGCCGGCGTTGACGCCGATCCGGATGGGGGTGCCGGCCTCGCCCGCGGCCTTGGCGATCTCCCTGACCTTGTCGTCGAACTGCTTGATGTTGCCCGGGTTGACCCGGACGGCGGCGCAGCCGGCGTCGATCGCGGCGAAGACGTACTTCGGCTGGAAGTGGATGTCGGCGATGACCGGGATCTGGGACTTCTTCGCGATGGTCGCCAGCGCGTCGGCGTCGTCCTGGGTCGGGCAGGCCACCCGCACGATCTGGCAGCCGGAGGCGGTGAGCTCGGCGATCTGCTGGAGCGTGGCGCCGATGTCGGACGTCCGCGTCGTCGTCATGGACTGCACCGAGACGGGTGCGTCGCCGCCGACCGCGACGGAGCCCACCTGGATCTTCCGGCTGACCCTCCGGTCGGCGAGCTTCGTCGGAACGGACGGAATTCCGAGAGAAATTGCAGTCATCTGCTGTGCAACCCCAAGGTATGGATCGAGGTCCCGAGATCGGCGGGCTCCAGCACCCGAGATTACGGCACTGGCGTTCGGCCGGGCACATCGCACACCGATGTCCCCCCAAAGGGGACGGCCGGACACGAAGGGTGTCCGGCCGTCGTACGGATGCTCCCGTCAGCTGATCTTGACCGGATTCACGATGTCCGCGACGAGCACGAGCAGCGTGAAGCAGATGAAGATGCCGGCCACCACATAGGCGACGGGCATCAGCTTCGCCACGTCGAAGGGGCCCGGGTCGGGCCGCTTGAACAGCCTGGCGAAGCCGCGCCGGACGGACTCCCACAGGGCGCCGGCGATGTGGCCGCCGTCCAGGGGCAGCAGGGGCAGCATGTTGAAGAGGAACAGCGACAGGTTGAACCCTGCGAGCAGCATCAGGAACGTGGCGACGATGTTCTGCGTCGGCATGTCCAGGTTCAGCACCTCGCCGCTGAGCCGGGCCGCGCCGACCACGCCGACCGGCGAGTCGTCCTTGCGCTCGCCGTCGCCGAAGGCCGCGTCCCACAGGTCGGGGACCTTGGTCGGCAGCGCGATCACCGACTCGGCGCCGTTCTCGATCATGTCGCCCATACGGCCGACGGAGGCGCCGAAGGACTGCGGGAGGATCTCCGTCTTCGCTGCGAAGCCGAGGTAGCCGGCGGTCTCGTAGCCCTCGACGACCTCGCCGTCGGAGTCCTTCCTGACGACCTTGTTCTCGATGAGCGTCGCGCTGAGCGTCTGCTCCCGGCCGTCGCGTTCGACGGTGATCGTGGCGGGGCCGATGGTCTCCCGGATGCGCTGGGAGAGCGTGTTCCAGTCGTCGACGGGCTTGCCGGCGAAGGCGACGATCCGGTCGCCCTCCTTCAGCCCGGCGAGCGCGGCGGGGGACTCGGGGTCGCCGGCCGCGCACGTGTCGCGCTTCTCGCTCTGCTCGATGACGCACTGCTGCACGCCCGCGACCTCGGTGGTCTGCACCGGGGTCCCGAAGGTCATCAGCACACCGAGGAAGATCGCCACGGCGAGCACGAGGTTCATGAACGGCCCCGCGAACATGACGATCACGCGCTTCCACGGCTTGCGCGTGTAGAACAGCCGCGTCTCGTCCCCGGGCCGGAGCTCCTCGTAGGCGGCGGAGCGGGCGTCCTCGATCATGCCGCGCCACGGGGAGGTGCTGCGGGCCTCGATCCGGCCGTCCGCGCCCGGCGGGAACATCCCGATCATGCGGATGTAGCCGCCCATCGGGATGGCCTTGATGCCGTATTCGGTCTCGCCCTTGTGCCGGGAGAACAGGGTGGGCCCGAAGCCGACCATGTACTGCGGGACACGGATGCCGAACATCTTCGCCGTCGACAGATGGCCCAGCTCGTGCCAGGCGATGGAGATCAGCAGCCCCACGCCGAACAGCACTATGCCGAGGACCGTCAACAGAATCGTCATGCGCGAGCCTCCGCAGGCCGTTCGTCGCCGCTGTGGGCGTACTTCGCTGCCGTCTCACGGGCCCTGGCGCGGGCCCAGGCGTCCGCTTCGAGGACGTCCGCCACCGTGAGGGAGGTTCCCGCGGCGGGGACGCCGTGTGCGGAAACCACCTCGGTGACCGTATCCATGATGGCGTTGAACGGCAGCCGTCCGGCGAGGAATGCCTCCACGCACTCCTCGTTCGCCGCATTGAACACCGCCGGGGCCGTGCCGCCCAGCTCGCCCACGTGCCGGGCGAGTCCCACGGAGGGGAACGCCTCGTCGTCCAGGGGGAAGAACTCCCAGGCCGAGGCCGTGGACCAGTCGAAGGCGGGGGCGGCGTCCGGCACCCGCTCGGGCCATCCGATGCCGATCGCGATCGGTCCCCGCATGTCCGGCGGGGTGGCCTGGGCGAGCGTCGAGCCGTCGGCGAACTCCACCATCGAGTGGACGTAGGACTGCGGATGGACGACGACCTTGATGCGGTCGAAGGGGATGTCGTAGAGCAGATGGGCCTCGATGACCTCCAGGCCCTTGTTCACGAGCGTGGCGCTGTTGACGGTGATCACCGGGCCCATGGCCCAGGTGGGGTGCGCCAGGGCGTCCTTCGGGGTGACGTGTTCGAGCTCGGCCCGGGTGCGGCCGCGGAACGGGCCGCCCGAGGCGGTCACCACGAGCTTGCGCACATCGGCGCGGGTGCCGGCGGCGAGGGCCTGGAAGAGGGCCGCGTGCTCGGAGTCGACCGGGATGATCTGGCCGGGCTTGGCCACCGCCTTGACCAGCGGGCCGCCGACGATGAGCGATTCCTTGTTGGCCAGCGCGAGGGTGCGGCCGGCCTCCAGGGCGGCGAGGGTCGGGGCGAGGCCGATGGACCCGGTGATGCCGTTGAGCACGGTGTGGCACGGGGAGGCCGCGAGGTCGGTGGCGGCGTCCGGGCCCGCCAGGATCTCCGGCAGCGGCTCGGTGCCGTACTGCTCCCGCAGCGCCTCGCGCAGCGCGGGCACGGCGTCCTCGCGGGCGACGGCCACGGTCCGCACGTCCAGGGCGCGTGCCTGCTCGGCGAGGAGGCCGACGCGGCCGCCCGCGGCGGACAGCGCGGTGACACGGAAGCGGTCGGGATGGCGCAGGACGAGATCGATCGCCTGCGTGCCGATGGACCCGGTCGAGCCGAGGACGACGATGTCGCGCCGTCCCGGCGTGCCGTCGAAGACCAGGTGCGGATCGGCGAGGGGTGATGGGCTGTCGCTCATCCCCCCATTGTGGCCGCAGAAGCCGTGCTTCCCGACAGGGTGTCCCCCGCTCGTGGCAGCCAAATGCTACGCACTGCCGGATCCCGCGTCGGTGAACTGCTTCCACTGGGCGTCGACGATCTCCCGCGGGACGCCCCCGATGTCCTTGGTGCCCAGGTACTCGGCACGGAAGGAGAGGGTCGTCGCCCCCGACCGCACGACGGTGAGGTATTCGTACAGCTTCAGCCGGCCCTTGACGTCCTGGACCGTGATGCGGAACGCCTTCGCCTCGTCGCCGAGGGCGGGGGCCTCGGCCGGTTCGACCGCGAGCACCTTCGCGCGGGCGACGGTGCGGACCTCGGTGAAGCCCGCGGCGCAGGACTCCCCCGCGGCGGCGAGGTCGCGGAGCACGGCGGCCGCGCCGTCCCCCTCGTAACGGCGCAGCTGGACGAGGACGCCGATGCCGGCCGTCTCCTCGGGAATGTCGGCCTGCCGGTGGACCTCGGCGACGGGGTCGTGGGCGGTGGCGCCCGCCGCGAGGCTGACCAGCGGCTGGCAGGAGGCGGGATCGGCGGTGTAGGTCTCGCTGAACGGGGGATCGTCCGTCCTGCGCACGGTGTACGGGCCGACGCGCCGCCCGTCGGCGAGCGCCGCCGCGTCGAGGCCGCCCGGCGCGGGCGGTGCCGGGTCGGGGGCGGCGCCCGCGCGCGCCCGAGACGGCAGCATGGGCGCACGTGACCGTCATCGACATCCCCGGCTCCAAGTCCGTCACCGCCCGCGCCCTGTTCCTCGCAGCGGCCGCCGACGGGACCACCACGCTGCTGCGGCCCCTGGCCTCGGACGACACCGAAGGGTTCGCCGAAGGACTGCGCGCACTCGGGTACGGGATCGAACGCACACCCGGCGCCTGGCACATCGAGGGCCGGCCCGAGGGACCCGCCGCCGCCGAGGCCGCCGTCAGGGCGAGCATCCCGGCGACGAGGACGCCGGTCGTCCGCCGCCCGGTCCGGGCCGTGCCGCTGCCGAACATCCCTGCCCCGTTCCCCTGGAGTGCGTGATCGTCACGGTGCGGTCGCCTCGGGGTGACCGCCGCACGATTGTGGGCCACCGGCCCTCAGGCCCGCCAGGCTTTCCGCAGATCCGCGAAGGCCTCGTGGAAGCCGGGGAACGTCTTGCGCACACAGCCGGGGTCGTCGTACGTGATGCCTGGCGTGCGCAGCCCGGTGACCGCGAAGGACATGACGATGCGGTGGTCGCCGTGGGTGGCGATCTCCGCGGCGTGCGGGGTGCCGGGCGCGGTCTCGATCCAGTCGGGGCCGGTGCGTGCGGTGACGCCGAGCCGGGTGAGGTTCTCGGCGCAGGCGTCGAGCCGGTCGCACTCCTTGACGCGGGTGTTGGCGACGTCCTCGATGCGGACGGGACCGTCGGCGAACGGCGCGATCCCGGCGAGGGTCGGCATCGTGTCGGAGATGTCGCGCATGTTGACGGTGAGGCCGGCGAGCCGTTCGGGCCCGCGGACGGTGGTGGCGTCCGCGGCGATCCGCACGTCGGCCCCCATCCGGCCCAGCACGTCCACGAATCGGAGGTCGCCCTGGAGGGCGCCGGTGCCGAGGCCCGGGACGGTGACCTCGCGGCCCGGGGTGAGCGCGGCCGCGGCGAAGAAGTAGCTCGCCGTGGAGGCGTCCGGTTCGACGGCGTACGTGGTGGCGCGGTAGCCGCCGGGCGGCACGGTGAACACGTCGCCCTCCCGTGCCACCTCGACGCCGAAGCTGCGCATCATGGCGAGGGTGATCTCCACGTAGGGCGCGGAGACCAGGTCGGTGACGGTGATCCGCAGCCCTTCGGCCGTCAGCGGGCCGAGCATCAGGAGCGCGGTCAGGTACTGGGAGGACTGGCCCGCGTCCAGGGTGAGGTCACCGCCCTTGATGCCGTGGGCGGCGATGATCAGCGGGTGGTGTCCCTCGGCCCGCTCGTGGCGCAGGTCGACGCCGAGCGTGCGCAGGGCGCCGGTCAGCGGTCCGAGGGGGCGGCGGCGCATCTGCGGCGAGGCGTCGAAACGGTAGGTGCCGAACGCCCCGGCGGCGGCGAGGGTGGGCAGGAAGCGGGCGGTGGTGGCGCCGTCGCGGCAGTGGACGTCGGCCTCGGCGGCGGCGGGTCCCTCGGGCCGGCCCTCGATGTGCCAGGCGCCGGGTGTGCGTTCGATCCCGTACCCGAGTGCGCGCAGTCCTTCGGCGAACCCTTCGGTGTCGTCCGAGGCCAGGGGCCGCAGCAGCGTGGTGGTCCCGTCGGCGGCCGCTGCGAGGAACAGGGCGCGGGCGGTGACGGACTTGGAGCCGGGGATGTCGATGACGGTCACGTGCGCCCATGCTGCCGTCTCGGGCGCGCGCGGGCGGGGCGCGTCCAGTGTGTGGACGCGCCCCGCCGGGCGGTGCGCGGTGTCAGGCGATGGGCCGGTGGACGTTCTCCCGGACCGAGGGGCCGGGGGTGGCGTCGGCGATCCAGGGGCCCTCGCCGCTGGGGTCGACGATGCCGGACTCCAGCCAGGTGTAGGTGCCGGACAGCACGCCCTTGACGACCTGGTGGTCGACGTCGTCCGTGTTGGACCACAGCCGGCCGAACAGTTCCTCGGTCCGCAGCCGGGACTGGCGGCAGAAGACGTCCGCCAGCTGGTACGCCTCCCGGCCGTGGTCCGCGCTCGCGCGCAGATGCTCGGCCCGCACACAGGCGGCGCTCATCGCGAAGAGTTCGGCGCCGATGTCGACGATCCGGCCGAGGAAGCCCTGCTTGGTCTCCATGCGGCCCTGCCAGCGGGACATGGCGTAGAACGTCGAGCGGGCGAGTTTGCGGGAGGTGCGCTCCACGTAGCGCAGGTGCCGGGCGAGGTCGGGGTGGCCGGAGGGGTGGAACTCGGCGTAGGTACGGGGCAGTTGTCCCGGTCCGGCGACGAGCTTGGGCAGCCAGCGGGCGTAGAAGGCCGCCGCGTTCGCGCCGGCCCTGGCCTTGTCGGCCATCGGCTTGTCGGGGTCGATGATGTCCCCGGCGACGGCGAGGTGGGCGTCGACCGCCTCGCGGGCGATCAGCAGGTGCATGATCTCGGTGGAGCCCTCGAAGATGCGGTTGATGCGCAGGTCGCGCAGCAACTGCTCGGCGGGGACCCCGCGCTCGCCGCGGGCGGCGAGCGACGCGGCGGTCTCGAAGCCGCGTCCGCCGCGGATCTGGACCAGCTCGTCGGCCATCAGCCAGGCCATCTCGGAGCCGTACAGCTTGGCGAGGGCGGCCTCGATGCGGATGTCGTTGCGGTCCTCGTCGGCCATCTGCGACGAGAGGTCGAGCACGGCCTCCAGGGCGAAGGTGGTGGCGGCGATGAACGAGATCTTGGCGCCCACCGCCTCGTGACGGGCGACCGGCCTGCCCCACTGCTCGCGTTCCGCGGACCATTCGCGGGCGATCTTCAGACACCACTTGCCGGCTCCGACGCACATCGCGGGCAGCGAGAGGCGGCCGGTGTTGAGGGTGGTGAGGGCGATCTTGAGGCCGGCGCCCTCGGGCCCGATGCGGTTCGCCGCCGGGACCCTGACGCGGTGGAAGCGGGTGACGCCGTTCTCCAGTCCGCGCAGGCCCATGAAGGCGTTGCGGTTCTCGACGGTGATGCCCTCGCTCGACGCCTCGACGACGAAGGCGGTGATGCCGCCCTTGTGCCCGTCGGACTTCGGCACCCGGGCCATCACGACGAGGAGGTCGGCGACCACGCCGTTGGTCGTCCACAGCTTCACGCCGTCGACGACGTAGTCGTCGCCGTCCGGGACGGCGGTGGTGGCGAGCCGGGCGGGGTCGGATCCGACGTCCGGCTCGGTGAGCAGGAACGCCGAGATGTCGTGGCGGGCCAGTCGCGGCAGAAACGCGTCCTTCTGCTCCTGGGTGCCGAACTGCTTGAGCGGCTGGGGCACGCCGATGGACTGGTGCGCGGACAGCAGCGCGCCGACCGCGGGGCTCGCCGATCCGACCAGGGCGAGGGCCTTGTTGTAGTAGACCTGGGTGAGGCCGAGGCCGCCGTAGCGGGGGTCGATCTTCATGCCGAGCGCGCCGAGTTCGCGCAGGCCGTCGATGACGTCGTCGGGGATCCTGGCGTCCCGCTCGATCTGCGCGCCGTCGATCCGTGTCTCGCAGAAGCGGTGCAGCTTGGCCAGGAACTCCTCGCCGCGCCGGGTGGCCTCGCCGGTGGGCAGCGGGTGGGGATGGATCAGGTCGAGCCGGAAGCGGCCGAGGAAGAGTTCCTTGGCGAAGCTGGGCTTGCGCCAGTCCTGTTCGCGCGCCGCCTCGGCGACCTCGCGTGCTTCGCGTTCGGAGACCTTGGGCGCAGCCGGGTCCTTGTGGGACGCGGTGCCGGGGGCGGTGTCGATCGGCTTGTCGGGTGGGGCGGACATGAGGGTCACCTCGCCGCGAGTCGGGGGGTCTGCCGGGGCGTGTACCAGTCGGTGCTACTCGTTCGTACTACCCGAATACGGGCACCACCACCAGCCTGCCTACGGCACCCGGGGCATGCCGGAGCGGCCGGAGCCCCCGCACATAGGGCTCCGGCCGCTCCGGTGGTACGCGGGGGTTACAGCGCCAGGCCGGTGAGGACCAGCACCCGCTCGTAGGTGTAGTCGTCCATCGCGTAGGCCACGCCCTCGCGGCCGACACCGGACTGCTTGGCGCCGCCGTAGGGCATCTGGTCGGCGCGGTAGGAGGGGACGTCGCCGATGATCACGCCGCCGACCTCCAGGGCGCGGTGGGCCCGGAAGGCGGTCCGGAGGTCGTGGGTGAAGACGCCCGCCTGGAGTCCGTACGGGGAGTCGTTGACGGCGGCGAACGCCTCGGCCTCGCCGTCGGCCCTGGCCACGCTGAGGACCGGGCCGAAGACCTCCTCGCAGGCGAGGGTGGTGCCGGCGGGAAGGTCCGCGAGGACGGTGGGCGCGTAGCTCGCGCCGTCGCGGGTGCCGCCGGTGAGCAGCTTGGCGCCGTCCCGCACGGCCTCGTCGACCCACGCCTCGACGCGCTTGGCGGCGTCCTCGCTGACGAGGGGGCCGACATCGGTCGCGGCGTCGGAGGGGTCGCCGGTGACCTGGGCCTCCACGGCGGCGACGATCTTCGGCAGCAGGCGGTCGTAGACGCTCGCGTCGGCGACGACCCGCTGCACGGAGATGCAGGACTGGCCGCCCTGGTAGTTGGAGAAGGTGGCGATGCGGGTCGCCGCCCAGTCCAGGTCGGCCTCGCTCGACCAGTCGGCGAGGACCACGGCCGCGCCGTTGCCGCCGAGCTCCAGGGTGCAGTGCTTGCGCGGCACCGAGTCCATGATCGCGTAGCCGACCGGGCCGGAGCCGGTGAAGGAGATCACCGGCAGGCGCTCGTCCTGGACCAGGGCCGGCATGCGGTCGTTGGGGACGGGGAGCACCGACCAGGAGCCCGCGGGCAGATCGGTCTCGGCCAGCAGCTCGCCCAGGATCAGGGCGGAGATCGGTGTGGCGGGCGCGGGCTTGAGGATGATCGGGGCGCCGACCGCGATGGCCGGGGCGACCTTGTGCGCGCTGAGGTTCAGCGGGAAGTTGAACGGGGCGATGCCGAGGACGACACCCTTGGGGATCCGGCGGGTGAGCGCGAGGCGGCCCTGGCCGCCGGGGTCGGTGTCGAGGCGCTGGGCCTCGCCGCCGTTGAACCGGCGGGCCTCCTCGGCGGCGAACCGGAAGACGGACACGGCCCGGCCGACCTCGCCCCTGGCCCACTTGATCGGCTTGCCGTTCTCGGCCGAGATCAGCTGCGCGATCTCCTCGGTCCGCTCGGCGAGCCGCTTCGACACGTGGTCGAGGGCGGCGGCGCGGACGTGCGCCGGGGTGGCGGCGAACTCGTCGAGCACCGCGTGCGCGGCCGCGACGGCCTCCTCGACCTGGGCCTCGGTGGGCACGGAGACGGTGCCGACCAGTCGGCCGTCCCACGAAGAGGTGACGTCGAAGGCGGTCTCGCCGGTGGCCTGGCGGCCGGCGAGCCAGAAGGCGTGGGTGGAAGTCATGTCGCTGGTTCCGGCCCTTCCGAGGGGTGGGGAGTGTGCTGTCGCGTCGTTCACTGCACACGGTAGGGCCGGGGACCGGCACGGTCGTTTGTCCGGGATGGAGTGGTCGGAGCCCGGGCCTGGCCTGTTTGGCACGTCCCGGACGCGCCCCCTCGCACGGCGCCGGGCGGAGCAGGGCCCGCCACCAGGAGCGGCAGTCGTCGGCGGGCTTCTCCTTGCGGCGCTTGACCAGGTCGGACATGACGGTCGGCACGTACTGGTTGCTCTGGAGCGCGGTCTCGGTGCCCCTGACCATGTCGCGGACGGCGGCGCCGATCGGCAGCGCGTCCTCCTCCGGGACGCCGAACTGCCGGGCGAGCACCAGGATGGGCAGCTTCTGCGCGAAGTCCGCGACCAGGTCGGCGCGGCCGGTCTTGGCGAACTCGTCCACGAGCTGGTCGGTGTAGCGGACGACGTAGCGGCGCACGCCGTGGCGGTTGAACCGGGCCAGGCTGTCCGTCACCGCC
>NZ_RDBP01000012.1:2890465-2950653 GCF_008042045.1 Streptomyces sp. T39 | reverse complement strand
GGCGGTGACGGGCAGCAGGGGCGAGTCGGCGGACAGACGTGTGTTCCATATGCGCGAGTCGCAGGACCACAGCGATGGTAAGCGCATGACCTCGAGGTTCTCCCGGTGGCCGAGCACGAACCAGGCCCGGACGTCGCCGGGGAGCAGCACCGGCGCGATCTGCCCGTGCTCCTTGCGGAGGGTGTCGTAGCGGGCGTACGGCATGTCCGCTGGCCGGTTATGGACACAGCCGCCGGTCTTCCGGGCAATTCCCGCACGGCGGGAGCCGGTTCGCGTCCGGCCCCGCCGGGGCGGCGGATTCAGCGCCGTCGTTCGGTGCTGACGATCAGACACACCCCGGCCACCACCACGCCACCGCCCACCATGATCGGCCAGGTCAGCGCCTCGCCGAGGACCAGCGAGCCGAGCAGCACGGCGACGACGGGGTTGACGTAGGCGTAGGTGGCCACGAGCGACAGCGGGGCGGAGTGGAGCAGCCAGGCGTACGCGGTGAACGCGACCAGCGAGCCGAAGAGGACGAGCAGCGCGAACGCCGTCCAGGAGCGGACCGACACGTCGCCGGGCGAGAAGCCGGTGTACTCGCCCCGCAGGAGCGCGACACCCGCACAGCCGAGGCCGCCGGCCACCATCTCGTACGCGCTGGCGGCGAAGGGGTCGGCGGGCATGGGGATCCGGGACGAGGCGAAGGAGCCCACGGACCACAGCACGGCGCCGACGACCACGGCGAGGACGCCGCTCAGACGCACGTCCCCGCTGAGGCCGGGCAGGGTGAGGACCGCGAGCCCCGCGAGGCCGAGGGCGACTCCGCCGTACGCCCCGGGTCCGGGGCGTTCGCCGAAGGCCCGGCGCAGGACGACCACCCAGGCGGGCACCACCGCGACGAGCAGGGCGGCCAGACCGGAGGGGATGGAGGTCTCGGCGAGGACGACCATGCCGTTGCCGCCGAGCAGGAGGAGGAGTCCGACGACGGCCGCGGAGGCCGCCTGGGCCCGGGTCACCCGCAGCGCGCCGGGCCCGCGCCGCCAGGCGACCAGGGCGCCGAGGACCAGTCCCGCCACGACGAACCGGGCTCCGGCCGAGAGGAAGGGGGGCATGGTCTCGACGACGATGCGGATGCCGAGGTAGGTGGAGCCCCAGACGACGTACACGATGGCGAGGGCGCCCCACACGGCCGGGGGGATCGCGCGCCGGGCCGGGGACGCGGACAGGACGGGGTCGAGGGCAGCCCGATCGGCCGCAGGGGTTGTCATGCGCAGGAGATTAGGCAGCGGGCACCCGGAAGGACAACAATCCTGCCCGGCATCGGGCAGGATTCTCGCAATCCGCACCGTAATCGACCGGGCGTCAGATACCGAGGGGGCGTCAGCGGCCGGGCCGGGCGTCCTTCGACGCCTTCAGTGCGAGCCACAGCTCCATCCGGACGTCCGGGTCGTCCAGGGAACGGCCCAGGATCTCCTCCACACGGCGCATCCGGTAGCGCAGCGTGTGGCGGTGGACGCCGAGATCGGCGGCGGCCGCGTCCCACTGCCCGTGACGGGAGAGCCAGGCCCGCAACGAGGCGACGAGGTCGCCCCGGCCGGTCGCGTCGTGCTCGTACAGCCCGCGCAGCATGCCGTCCGCGAAGGCGCGCACGGCGTCGTCGGCGAGCAGCGGCAGCAGCGACCCGGCCGCCAGCTCCTCGTGCTCGACCAGGGTGCGCCCGCGGCGGCGGGCCACCGACAGGGCCTGCTCCGCCTGCTGGTACGCCCCGGCCGCGCCCACCGGGCCGGTGGGCGCGGAGAGGCCGACGACGACGCCCGACTCCTCGGACTCCGACTCCCCGTACGCATCCGCGCAGTGGGCCGCCACCGCACCCCCGTCCGCCGCCAGGACCACCAGCCGGCCCTCGGGACCGGGCACGGCGAGCACCGGCTCCCCGGCCTTCGCCGCGGCGGACTCCAGCGCCTCGGCGAACGCCTGCTCCGGCGGCTCGCCGCCGTCGGTCGCCGGCTGCTCCCCGGCCACCGCCTCGGCGATCAGCACCCGGAAGGGGGCGTCGAGCAGGCGGCCGTACAGATCACCGGCGATCGAGCGGGCGATCTCGCTCTGCCCGGCGAGCAACAGCCGCAGCACCGCCGCGCCGAGCCGGTGCTCGGCGGCCTGCAGCGAGCGCGAACGGGCGGTGGTCAGGGTGAGCAGGGCGACCGCCGAGTGCACGGCGTAGCGCTCCGCCGTGCCGAGCGGCGCGCCCGTCCCGACGGCGAGCGCCCCGCGCACCCGCCGCCCGGTGCCCAGCGACTGGAGCTCCACCCGGTCGTCGCCGGCGTCCCCGCCGCCGACCACCGCACTGGCGGGTGCCGTCCGCTCCCGCAGCCGCGCCACATCGGCCGTGAACCGGGCGGCCCGGCGCGCCGCCCACTCCGGGGCGGCCGCGACGACCGCGCCGGACGCGTCGTACAGCGCCGCCCAGCCGTCGAGCTCGGCCGCGAGACGGGCCACGACCGCGGCGGGGCCCTCGGCGAGCGCCGCCCGGGTCATCTCCCGCTGCGCCTCGAACCCGGCCGTCACCGAGCGGTACTGGTCGGCGGCGATGGCCGCCGAGACGGCCTTGGAGATGGCGAGGAAGGGCGTACGGCGGGGCACCGCGAGCAGCGGCAGCCCCTCCGCCTCGGCCGCCGCGACGAGCGCCTCGGGGATGTCCTCGTAGTAGACCCCGACACCGAAGCCCAGCCCCACCACGCCCGCCTGCACCAGGCGGCGCACATAGCGGCGCATGGCCTCGGCGTCCTCGGCGTCGAGGGTCATGGCGGTGACGAGCAGCAGCTCCCCGCCCTCCATGTACGGCACGGGATCGGCGAGTTCGCTGACATGGGCCCAGCGCACCGGTGTCTCCAGCCGGTCCTCCCCGGCGCGCACGGTGAGCTTGAGCGCCGAGTGCTGGACGAGCGAGGCGAGGGTGGGCGGCATGGGAGCTGGTGACCTTCGAGGGGGCGCGCCGGAGCGCGGCGATTGCGCCGTCCCGTATGAACGGCCTCCCCCGATTCTGCCAGGGCGTAGCAGTCGTGGCGCCCGCTGCGGCGGCCCCGTCAGGTGCGCAGGTCCACCAGGAGCGGCGGGGCGTGCTCACCGCCCACGCTGGTCAGCGACAGCACGGCGTGTCCGGCGGGCACCGCGTGGGCCAGGTCGGAGGCGGACCAGCGCGCCCTCTCGACCTCGCGCACCGTGACCGCCTCGGCCGTGGCGGCCCGGCCGGTGACCAGGCGGCGCATCATGTGGAGCGCCTTGGTCAGCGGCTCGTCGGAGATGATCTGCCGGTTGGTGACGTCCCTCGTCTGCACCCATTCGGTGCCCCAGGTGTCCGCGAAGCGGTTCCCGTCCCAGGGGGCGAGCCCGGCGAAGGCCATCCGGCAGCCGACGGCGCCCAGCAGCGGGCCGCGCAGCGGCTCCGGCACGTCCTCCAGCGAGCGCAGGGCGAACACCACCCCGGCGTTCGCGGTGCGCAGCCGCTGCACCGAGCGCACGCAGTCGGTGGTGACCGTGTACGAGGCGTCGTCCAGCACCAGGCACGCGAAGAGCGACCGGTCGTCGCGGGTGAGGGCGGCCTCCGTGAACTGGGCGAGCACCAGGCGCGCGATGATCCGCGACGCCTCCGCGTGGCCCCGCTCGGGCAGGTCGACGCGGACCCGCAGCGGGTGCTCGATGGCCCGCAGGGAGAACCGGCGCCCGGCGCCGTCGGTCCGGAAGAAGCCGGCGAAGGCGGGCCGGTCGAGGAAGGCGACGCGTTCGGCGAGCAGGACGCCGATGTCGTCGCCGCGGGCCGACTGGCGTTCGCGGGCGTCGAGTTCACGCAGTTGCGAGGCCTCGCCCGCGTCCCGCAGCGCCGCGCGCAGCGCGTCGAGCGCGGTGGGGGCGCCGCCGAGCAGTTCCCGCAGGTCGGGGATGCCGGGGAAATGGCCGTGGACGCACCGGTAGGGGCCGATGAGCTGGGCGAGCGCGGTGGCGGCCCGCCGGCTGTCGCCGCCCGGGAGCGTGGCGGCGAGGTCGCCGACGAGCGCCTCGGCGAGCGTGCGCGCCGCCTCGTCCGGGTCCTCGGCGCCGCCGTAGAGGTCGAGGTCGTGGGTGGAGTCCGGGCGTCCGACGGAGACGACGAGGTCGAAGGCGTCGTCGGGGGCCACCGCGGAACCCTGGGCGGTCACCGCCACGACGGCCGCCCGGTTGGCGAGCGCCAGCAGGCACAGCGACTCGACCACGGGCCGCACGAGCCGCACGCTCTTGCCCGACCCGGAGGGGCCGACCGCCAGCAGCGACGTCCCGAGCAGCGCGGGTTCCAGGGCGACGCCGGTGGTGCGCCGGGCGTAGGGGTTGCGCGCGTCGTCGACCGCCGTGCCGATCCTGACCTGGCCGGTGGCGAGGTCGTGGGTGGCCGTGCGCAACGGGAGGTCCCGCAGGCCCGAGGGATGGGCGCAGGCGGCGGGCCCGAGCCTGCGCACGGTGTCGGAGAAGGCGGCGAGCCGCTCCGGCCGGGCGTGGACGCTCTGCCAGGCGCGCCGGATCCGGGCGTAGTCCACATCGCCGAGCGCCCCCGACCGGGTGGCCTCGCCGAGTACCGCGGCGGCCTCGGTCAGGCCGGCCCGGTGGATCTCGGGCCACTCGACGGGGTCGGACTCGGGCTCCGGCCGCGGAGCGGCCTCGCCCCGGGAGTCGAGCCGGCGGCGCACGGCGGGCCAGGTGCCGGCCCGGCCGACGGCGGCGACCACGGCCACGACGAGGAGGACGTAGTAGACGTTGGACACCCAGGTCAGCCACGAGGTGCGCGGCATCTCCCGCCACACCCCGGGCAGCAGCACGAACAGCGGCCACAGCGGGACCCCGTACCGCTGCCAGACCTCGCGCCAGTTGCCGACCCGGCCGAAGGCGTGGGCGAGCAGGGCGAGGACGAGGGCGTTGTAGAGGTAGGTCGCGGCGACGTACAGCTCGACGTAGGAGCTGGTGGCGGACCGCCAGTCCTCGGGGACGAGCCACAGCATCGGCAGCAGCCACCACTCGTCGACGAAGATCCACCAGCCTTCGAGGTAGCCGTTCCACAGCAGTGACCAGACCAGCCAGCCGCACAGGTACGCGATGAAGGCACCGCTGAACAGCTGGCGCGCCGGGACGAGTTCGGGCTCCTCCCGGGGTCGCTCCTTGTGCCCGAACCTCCAGATGCCCGGTGCCGCCGCGGCCCGAAGTCGCAGGAGCTTCAGGCCCGCCGAACGGCCACGGTCGCCGGCGGTGTGGGGTCCGTGCTGCCCGTGTTCACGGCCCGCGCGGGCGGCGGGATCATCGAGGACGTCGACGGCAACCGGCTGATCGACTTCGGTTCGGGCATCGCCGTGACCTCGGTGGGCGCGTCCGCCGAGGCCGTCGTGCGCCGCGCCTCCGCGCAGCTCGCCGACTTCACCCACACCTGTTTCATGGTCACCCCCTACGAGGGCTACGTGGAGGTCTGCGAGGCGCTCGCCGAGCTCACCCCCGGCGACCACGCCAAGAAGTCCGCGCTGTTCAACTCCGGCGCCGAGGCCGTGGAGAACGCGGTCAAGGTCGCCCGTTCGTACACCGGCCGCCAGGCCGTCGTCGTCTTCGACCACGGCTACCACGGCCGCACCAACCTGACGATGGCGCTCACGGCGAAGAACATGCCGTACAAGCACGGCTTCGGCCCGTTCGCGCCCGAGGTCTACCGCGTGCCGGTCGCCTACGGCTACCGCTGGCCCACGGGTGCCGAGAACGCCGGCGCCGAGGCGTCCGCGCAGGCCATCGACATGATCCGCAAGCAGGTCGGCGCGGAGAACGTCGCCGCGATCATCATCGAGCCGGTCCTCGGCGAGGGCGGCTTCATCGAGCCCGCGAAGGGCTTCCTGCCGGCGATCGCCGACTTCGCCCGGGACAACGGCATCGTCTTCGTCGCCGACGAGATCCAGTCCGGCTTCTGCCGCACCGGCCAGTGGTTCGCCTGCGAGGACGAGGGCGTCGTCCCGGACCTGATCACCACGGCCAAGGGCATCGCGGGCGGTCTGCCGCTCGCCGCCGTCACCGGCCGCGCCGAGATCATGGACGCCGTGCACTCCGGCGGCCTGGGCGGCACCTACGGCGGCAACCCGGTGGCGTGCGCCGGTGCGCTGGGCGCCATCGAGACCATGAAGGAGCTCGACCTCAACGGCAGGGCCCGGCGCATCGAGGAGGTCATGAAGGGCCGCCTCGCCACGATGCAGGAGAAGTACCCGGTCATCGGCGACATCCGCGGCCGCGGCGCCATGGTCGCGATCGAGCTGGTGAAGGACCCGGCGTCCAAGGAGCCGAACCCGGAGGCGGCCGGCGCGCTGGCCAAGGCGTGCCACGCCGAGGGCCTGCTGGTGCTGACCTGCGGCACCTACGGCAACGTGCTGCGGTTCCTGCCCCCGCTGGTGATCGGCGAGGACCTGCTGAACGAGGGTCTGGACATCCTCGAGCAGGCGTTCGCGGGCATCTGACCGGGGACGACAGAGCCCGACTGTGAAGAACGTGTGGGGGGCCGATGGCGGGATGGGGATCCGTCTGTCGGTCCCCCCGTGCTCTGCCGTACGGTCTGTGCAGATGAGAGAAACACCCGCGCCGCGGGAGACCGCGAGCGGTGCCGGGCCGGAGCCTCCCCAGCCCCGACCCGGTCGTGCCATCGCGCACACCGCTGGAGCCTCACGCTCCGGAACTCCTCACCGATCGGATCGCCGCCCGCCCCACACCCCCCGGGGCGCGCGGCAAACCGGTCCGGCCGGCCYCSCCGGAACCACCCCCCCTGTTCCGGCGTGGCCGGCCTCTCGGCGTCTGCGGGCAGGAGCCGCCGCCGTCTGCGGTGTGCTGTTCGCCCTGATCACCTGGCAGGTGGTGGCCCACGGCCCGCTGCGCGACGCCGACGAGCGTCTGGGCCGGGCCGTCTTCCGTGATGTGCCCGACGCGGTGACCGAGCCCCTGGCCGACCTGGGCGGCATGACCGTCGCGCCGCCCGTACTGGCGCTCGCCGTCCTCTGGGTGCTGTGGCGCGGCCGGGAATGGCTGCGGGCGGGCGCGGCGGTGCTGGCGATGGCCGCGGTGCCGGCGCTGGTCGCGCCGCTGAAGCTGCTGATCGCGCGGCCCGGGCCGCTGGAGCCCGGGACGGGCTGGTATCCGTCCGGCCACACGGCGACCGCCGTCGTCGCCTACGTCGGGGCGGCGCTCCTGGTCTCCCCGTACACCCGGCGGCGATGGCCGATGCCCGTCGCCGTGGTGCTCACGGTGGCGACGGGCATCGGTCTGGTGCTGCGGGGCTACCACTGGCCGCTGGACGTCCTCGGCAGCTGGTGCCTGTTCGGAATCGTGCTGGTGGCGCTCGGCTCGGCCGGGTCCGGCTCGGGCGGGATCCTCTCCGCCCGGCTCAGCTCCATCGGTAGGCGTCGAAGTTCTTCGAGAACTCCCACTGGTTGAAGCGGTCCCAGTTGATGGACCAGGTCATCAGCCCGCGCAGCGCGGGCCAGGTGCCGTGGGTCCGGTAGGAGCCGCAGTCGGTGTTGCGGGTGAGGCAGTTGAGCGCCTTGTTGACCTCGGACGGGGAGGTGTGGCCGTTGCCGGCCTGGGTGGAGGCGGGCAGGCCGATGGCGACCTGTTCCGGGCGCAGGGCGGGGAAGACCCTGCTCTGATCGCCCGCCACGGGGAAGCCGGCGAGCAGCATGTCGGTCATGGCGATGTGGAAGTCCGCGCCGCCCATGGAGTGGTACTGGTTGTCGAGGCCCATGATCGGGCCCGAGTTGTAGTCCTGTACGTGCAGCAGGGTGAGGTCGTCGCGCAGGGCGTGGATGACCGGCAGGTAGGCGCCGGCGCGGGGGTCCTGGCCGCCCCAGGGGCCGGATCCGTAGAACTGGTAGCCGAGCTGGACGAAGAACGTCTCCGGGGCCATGGTCAGGACGAAGTCCGCGCCGTAGCGCGCCTTGATGGTCTTCACGGCGGAGATCAGGTTGACGATCACCGGCGACGTGGGGTTGCGGAAGTCGGTGTCCCCGGTGTTCAGCGAGAGGGAGTGGCCTTCGAAGTCGATGTCGAGCCCGTCGAGCCCGTACTCGTCGATGATCTTCGACACGGAGGTGACGAAGGCGTCGCGGGCCGCGGTGGAGGCGAGCTGGACCTGGCCGTTGGCGCCGCCGATGGAGATGAGGACCTTCTTGCCGGCGGCCTGCTTGGCCTTGATCGCGGCCTTGAACTCGGCGACGGACTCGACGTTCGGGCATTCGCTCACGGGGCAGAGCGAGAAGCGGATGTCGCCGGAGGTGGCGGAGGTCGGTTCGCCGAAGGCGAGGTTGACGACGTCCCAGGAGTCGGGCACGTCGGCCATGCGGGTGTAGCCGGAGCCGTTGGCGAAGCTGGCGTGCAGATAGCCGACGAGGGCGTGGGCGGGCAGCCCGGCGCCGCCGCCGTCTCCGCCGCCCGTCGCGGTGGTGGCGGTCACGGCGGCCGACTTGGCGGACTCGCCCGCCTCGTTCGCGGCGGAGACCTGGAAGCTGTAGGCGGTGGCGGCGCTCAGACCGGTGACGGTGGCGGAGGTCCCGGTGACGGTGGTGACCCGGGTGCCGTTGCGGTAGACGTGGTACGAGGTGGCCCCGGAGGACGCGTTCCAGGTCAGCGGCACGGAGGTGGCGCCGGGGGTGCCGGCGCGCAGGTTGCCCGGCGCGGCCGGGACGGTCGCCGGGTCGCCGCCGGGTCCGACGAGCGAGATGTCGTCGGCGTGATAGGCGGGGGTGCCGTACCAGCCGTGGGTGTAGAGGGTGACCGAGGTGGTCGACGGGCCGGTGCGGAAGGTGGTGGTCAGCTTCTGCCAGGTGGACGCCGAGGGGGTCCAGGTGGAGACGTCGGTGGTCCCGGTGCCCGAGGCGCCGAGGTAGACGTAGCCGCCCTGCACCCAGCCGCTGAGCGTGTAGGCGGAGTCGGGTTTCACGGCGACCGTCTGGGAGCACCGGGCGTTGTCGCTGCCGGCCGGGGTGGCCTTGAGCGCCGAGGTGCCGCCGTGCACGGGTGAGGAGACGGCGGCGCCGCTGCCGGCGGTGCAGCTCCAGCCGGTCAGGCCGGCCTCGAAGCCGCCGTTGCGGGCGAGTTCGGCGTCGGCGGCGGTTGCGGACGACGCCGTGGCGACGAGCGCCGACGCGGCGAGGACGGCTGCCGTCAGGGCAGCACTGAGTCTGGTGCGGTGCACAACTGCCTCCGGACATGGGGGTGATGGAGAGGTGCGGCGCGCACAACATGGTCCAGACCAATCCGGTTGTCAAGACCTCTGGCAGCCGCCCCTCACCGTCCCCCGTCCGCATCCCGCTCCGCACGGGCCACCACCGCGGCCGCCTCGTGCATCGCGAGCTCCAGCAGCGCGGGATCGTTGAGCGTGCCGGAGCCGTCCGGTACGACCAGCCAGCGCACCCTGCCCACGCTGCGCCCCGGGTACGGCACGACGATCCAGGTGCCCCGGCCGGCCGTGCGGATCCCGGTGCCCACCCAGCGGCCGGCCGTGCCGGGCGGCACGAAGAAGCCCATGCGCGCCTCGCCGAAGTCGGCGAGCACCGGCCCCGGCCTGCCGACCAGCCTGTTCAGCACGTCGAGGGTGGGATGGCCCAGCCGGCCGGGCAGGATCAGGACGTCCCAGCGCCGCCCGGCGGGCAGCAGCGTGATCCGGTGCGGACTGCGCTTCCAGTCCGACAGACAGGTCTGCGGATCCGGCGCGGCTCCCGCGAGCCACTGAGCCGCGTTCCGGGCGCCCGAGCCACTCATCGTGGTCTCCATTCCGTGGGGGGACGGTGCTTCCACCCACAGAGAGCGCGCGGGATGCCGGCGATTACGCGACTTCGACCGGTCTTCCGCAGTGAACCGGATCACGCCCGTCCGGCGGGCCGGTCAGCTGTCGAAGCCCAGGCCGAGCCGGTCCATGGTCTTCAGCCACAGATTGCGCCGCCCCCCGTTGGCGTCCGCTCGCGCCAGCGACCACTTGGTGAGTCCGATCCCCGCCCAGGCCACCGGCTCCGGCGGGAACGGGAGCGGCTTGCTGCGCACCATCTCCAGCCGGGTGCGTTCCGTCGGCCGCCCGTCGAGCAGGTCGAGCATCACGTCGGCGCCGAACCGGGTGGCCCCGACGCCGAGTCCGGTGTACCCGGCGGCGTAGGCGACGCGGCCGCCGTGGGCGGTGCCGAAGAACGCCGAGAAGCGCGAGCAGGTGTCGATCGCCCCGCCCCAGGCGTGCGAGAACCGCACCCCTTCGAGTTGCGGGAAGCAGTGGAAGAAGTGGCCCGCCAGCGTGAGGTAGGTCTCCGGACGGTGGTCCATCTCCGCACTCAGCCGGCCTCCGTACGGGTAGACGGCGTCGTAGCCGCCCCACAGGATGCGGTTGTCGGCGGTGATGCGGAAGTAGTGGAACTGGTTGGCGCTGTCGCCGAGCCCCTGTCGCCGCCGCCAGCCGATCGAGGCTAGCCGTCCGGCGTCGAGCGGCTCGGTCATCAGTGCGTAGTCGTACACCGGCACGGTGTACGGGCGCACCCGCCGTACCAGGGACGGGAAGACATTGGTGCCGAGCGCGACCCGGCGCGCGAGGATCCGGCCGTAGGGCGTGCGGACGGCCATCCCCGGCCCCGAGCGCGCCAGCTCCAGGCCCCGGGTGTTCTCGTAGACGCGGACCCCGAGGTCGAGGCACGCCCGTTTCAGCCCCCAGGCGAGTTTCGCGGGGTGCAGCATGGCGACGCCGTGCCGGTCCCACAGCCCGCCGAGGAAGGTCGGCGAGTCCACCTCGGCGCGCACGGCGTCCCGGTCGAGCAGCTCCATGCCGCTGATGCCGAGGCGGGCCGCCGCCTCGTGCAGTTCGCGCAGTTCGGCGAGGTGGTGGGGCTCGGTGGCCACGTCGATCTCGCCGGTGCGCTCGAAGTCGCAGTCGATGCCGTAGCGGGTGACGGCGTCCTCGATGGCGTCGAGGTTGCGCGCGCCGAACTCCTCCAGCGCGGCCAGCTCGCCCGGCCAGCGGGCCAGCCCGTTGCCGAGGCCGTGGGTGAGGGAGGCGGCGCAGAAGCCGCCGTTGCGGCCGGAGGCGGCCCAGCCCGCCTCGCGGCCCTCGATCAGCACGACGTCCTGCGCGGGGTCGCGCTCCTTGGCGAGCAGCGCGGTCCACAGACCGCTGTAGCCGCCGCCGACGACGAGGAGGTCGCAGCGCTCGGTGGCGGTGAGCGCCGGCTGTGCTTCGGGCCTGCCGGGATCCTCCAGCCAGAAGGGGACGGGCTGTGCGTCGGCCAGGGACGCGGCGAAGGTCATGGCTGCTGGGGCCATGGTTTCCACTCCTTCGATGCGTGCCGGCCCCGTGGGGCCGGCACGGCGCGGTGCGGTCTCGTGCGGTGCTCTCGGTGCGGTTCTGCTCGGTGCTCTCGTGCGGGTCCTGCGGGTGCTCCCGGTGCGGGTCCTGGGCGGGTGCGGTCTCTCTCGTGCGTCCCTCACGTGCGGTCCCTCGTGCGGTGACGCGCGGTGCGTTCTCCACCGTGCTCCCTCGCGCGGTCCCGCGCGACGCGGCCTCGTGCCGTGCTCGCCCGTGCAGGCTCGCGCGGTGGTGCTTCCTACCGCTGCGCGGTCCTCCTCCGGCGGTTGCCGGCGATCTGCCCGGCGACCACGATCAGGACGGCGATCACGAACATGGCCGTGCCGATCACGTTGATCTGCACCGGTGTGCCGCGCTGCGCCGAGCCCCACACGAACATGGGGAAGGTCACCGTGGAACCGGAGTTGAAGTTGGTGATGATGAAGTCGTCGAAGGAGAGCGCGAAGGCGAGCATCGCGCCGGCCGCGATGCCCGGCGCGGCGATCGGCAGCGTGACCCGCAGGAAGGTCTGCACGGGTCCGGCGTACAGGTCGCGCGCCGCCTCCTCCAGGCGGGGGTCCATGGACATCACGCGGGCCTTGACGGCGACGACGACGAAGCTGAGGCAGAACATGGTGTGGGCGATGAGGATGGTCCAGAAGCCCAGCTCGACGCCGAGGTTGAGGAAGAGGGTGAGCAGGGAGGCGGCCATGACCACCTCGGGCATGGCCATCGGCAGGAAGATCAGCGAGTTGATCGTGCCCCTGGCCCGGAAGCGGTAGCGCACCAGCGCGAAGGCGATCATCCCGCCGAGGACGGTGGCGCCGATCGTCGCCCAGAGGGCGAGCTGGAGCGACAGGGTGAGCGACTCGCACATGTCGGCGACGCCGCACGGGTCGGTCCAGGCGTCGGTGGAGAACTCCTGCCAGGAGTAGTTGAACCGCCCGGCCGGCTTGTTGAAGGAGAACACCGTCACGACGATGTTCGGGACGATCAGGTAGGCGAGCGTGAGCAGGCCCGCGATGACCACGAGGTTGCGCCTGAGCCACGACATCAGACCAGGTCCTCCGTTCCGGCCCGGCGGATGTAGACGGTGACCGTGACCAGCACGACCGCCATCAGGATGAACGACAGCGCGGCGGCCGTCGGGTAGTCGAGCACCCGCAGGAACTGCGACTGGATGACGTTTCCGATCATGCGCGTGTCCGTGGATCCGAGCAGCTCGGCGTTGACGTAGTCGCCGCTCGCCGGGATGAAGGTGAGCAGCGTCCCGGAGACGACGCCCGGCATGGACAGCGGGAAGGTGACCTTCCGGAAGACCGTGACGGGGCGGGCGTAGAGGTCGCCCGCCGCCTCGTGGAGGCGGGGGTCGATCCGCTCCAGGGAGGTGTAGAGGGGGAGGATCATGAACGGGAGGAAGTTGTAGGTCAGACCGGTGACGACGGCCAGCGGAGTGGCCAGCACCCGTTCGCCCTCGGTCATCCCGAGCCAGCTGGTGACGTCGAGGAAGTGGACGGCGTTGAGGAACTCCACCACCGGGCCGCCGTCCGCGAGGATCGTCTTCCAGGCGAGCGTGCGGATCAGGAAGCTGGTGAAGAACGGCGCGATGACCAGCACCAGCAGCACATTGCGCCAGCGGCCCGCCCGGAAGGCGATCAGGTAGGCGAGCGGGTAGCCGAGCAGCAGGCAGAGCACCGTGGCGGTGCCGGCGTACAGCAGGGAGCGCAGGAACTGCGGGTAGTACTCGGTCAGCGCGTCCCAGTAGGTCGCGACGTGCCAGGTGACCTCGAAGCCCTCCTCCAGCGAGCCGGTCTGCACGGAGGTCGACGCCTGGTAGACGAGCGGCAGCGCGAAGAAGACCAGCAGCCACAGGATGCCGGGCAGCAGCAGCCAGTACGGGACCAGCCGGCGGCGCAGCGCCGTGCGGTGGACCACGGGCTCGGCGGGGGCCGCCGGCGGGGCCTCGGTGAGGGTCACGGCGTCTCCTCCACCGACTCCACACCGGCCGCGATGTCCTGGGCGGCGTCCAGCCCGAAGGTGTGTTCCGGGTTCCAGTGCAGGAGGACCTCGGTGCCGGGTACCAGGCCGGTGTGCCGGCCGGTGTTCTGGGCGTAGACCTCGATGGCCTTTCCGGCCGGGCTCTCGACGACGTACTGGGTGGAGACGCCGATGAACGAGGAGTCCACGACGCGGCCGGTCACGGTGTTGCGTCCGGCGGCGACGGGATCCGCCCCGTCGGCGGGGACGAGGGAGATCTTCTCCGGGCGGATGCCCACCAGCAGCCGGCCGCCGGTGCGGGTGCCGTCGGGACAGCGGTGCCGGGGCAGCCGCAGCGTGGTGCCGGCCGCGGTGGCCACGACCTCGTCGCCGGCGGCGGAGGCGACCTCGGCCTCGATCAGGTTGGAGGTGCCGAGGAAGTTGGCGACGAAGGTGGTCTGCGGGTTCTCGTAGAGCTCGGCCGGGGCGCCGAGCTGCTCGACCCGGCCGCCGTTCATGACCGCGACCGTGTCGGCCATGGTCATGGCCTCCTCCTGGTCGTGGGTGACATGCACGAAGGTGATGCCGACCTCGGTCTGTATGCGCTTCAGCTCCAGCTGCATCTGGCGGCGCAGCTTGAGGTCGAGGGCGCCGAGGGGCTCGTCGAGGAGGAGCACCTGCGGGTGGTTGATCAGGGCGCGGGCGACGGCGACGCGCTGCTGCTGGCCGCCGGAGAGCTGGTGCGGCCGGCGCTGGGCGAAGTCGCCGAGCTGGACCAGGTCGAGCATCTCCCCGACCTGCTTCTTCACGGACGAGACACCACGGCGGCGCAGGCCGAAGGCGACGTTCTCGTGGATGCTCAGGTGCGGGAAGAGCGCGTAGCTCTGGAAGACGGTGTTGACGGGCCGTTTGTGGGGCGGCAGGTGGGTGACGTCCCGCTCGCCGAGCGAGACGGTGCCGGTGCTGGGCTCCTCCAGGCCGGCGATCATGCGCAGGGTGGTGGTCTTTCCGCAGCCGGATGCGCCGAGCAGGGCGAAGAACGAGCCCTGGGGGACGGTGAGGTCCAGGTGGTGCACCGCGGTGAAGGATCCGTAGGTCTTGCTGATCCCGGCGAGGCGGACGTCCCCGCCCGCTGTCTTGTCAGTCATGGGTCGCGTCCCAGGTGGTGTCGGGTCGGTGGCGGTCAGGCGCCGATGAGCTTGGCGAACTTCTCCTCGTACGCCGTCTCCTCCTCGCTGCTGAGCGAGCGGAAGGAGTGGGACTTGGCCGCCATGGCCTCGTCCGGGATGATCAGCGGGTTCTTCGCGAGCTCCGGGTCGATCTTCGCGAGCTCGGGGGCGACACCGGCCACCGGTGTCACGTAGTTGATGTAGGCGGCCAGCTGGGCCGCGACCGGCAGCTCGTAGTAGTAGTCGATCAGCCGGGTGGCGTTCTTCTGGTGCCGGGCCCGGGCGGGGACGAGCAGGTTGTCGGTGGCGGTCATGTAGCCGGCCGCCGGGATCGAGAAGCGGATGTCCGGGTTGTCGGCCTGGAGCTGGATCAGGTCACCGGCCCAGGCGACGCAGGCGGCGATGTCGCCCTTGTCGAGGTCGGAGGTGTAGTCGTTGCCGGTGAAGCGGCGGATCTGCTTCTTGTCGACGGCCTTCTGGAGCCGGCCGATGGCGGCGTCGTAGTCGGCGTCGGTGACCTTCTCGGGGGACTTGCCCATGTCGAGCAGGGTGAGGCCGACGGTGTCGCGCATCTCGGTGAGCAGGCTGACCCGGCCCTTGAGCGCGGGGTCGTCGAGCAGCTGGGTCAGGGAGTCGACCTTGCGGCCGCGGGTGGCCTTGACGTTGTACGCGATGACGGCCGGGATACCGGTCCACGGGTAGCTGTAGGCGCGGCCCGGGTCCCAGTCGGGGCTGCGGAACTGGGGTGACAGGTTGGCGAAGGCGTGCGGCAGCAGCGAGGCGTCGAGCTTCTGCACCCAGCCCAGGCGGATCATCCGGGCGGCCAGCCAGTCGGTGACGTTGATCAGGTCGCGGCCGGTGTCCTGGCCGGCCGCGAGCTGGGGCTGGATCTTGCCGAAGAACTCGACGTTGTCGTTGATGTCCTCGGTGTACTTGACGGTGATGCCGGTGCGCCTGGTGAAGGCGGCGAGGGTGGGCCGGGTCTTGCCGTCCTCGCTGGTGTCCATGTACTCGGTCCAGTTGGAGAAGGTGAGCCGCTTCTCCGTGTCCGAGTGGTCGTCCGACGCCGCCGCCCCGTTCTCGCGCTTGGCGGGCGGGATGCCGCAGGCGCTCAGCAGGCCGGCGCCGCCGGCCGTGAGCGCGCCGACGCCCGAGGCGCGCAGCAGCGAACGGCGGGAGAGCGCACCCCGGCCCCCCGTCAGACTGCGCCGCATCGCGGCGATCTGGGCCGCCGAGAGGCGTTCGGACTCGTAACTCTCCATGACGCTCTGCCCTTTCGGGTGGTTCCGGCCGCCGGTCGGGCGGCCTGACGGCTATCGGTCCCCGAAGACGGTGCGGTGCCAGTCCTTGCGGACGACCGCCGTGTTGTCGTACATCACGTGCTTGACCTGCGTGTACTCCTCGAAGGAGTACGCCGACATGTCCTTGCCGAAGCCCGACTGCTTGTAGCCGCCGTGGGGCATCTCGCTGATGATCGGGATGTGGTCGTTGATCCAGACGCAGCCCGCCTGGATCTCACGGGTGGCCCGGCCGGTCCGGTAGACGTCCCGGCTCCAGGCGGAGGCGGCGAGGCCGTAGGGGGTGTCGTTGGCGAGGGCGATGCCCTCGTCGTCGCTGTCGAAGGGCAGGACCACCAGCACCGGGCCGAAGATCTCGTCCCGGACGATCTCACTGTCCTGGGCGGCGCCGGTGATCAGGGTGGGCCGGTAGTAGGCGCCGCGCTTCAGCTCGCCCGCGGGGGCCTCGCCGCCGGTGACGACCCTGGCGTAGCCGCGGGCGCGGTCGACGAAGCCGGCGACCCGGTCGCGCTGCGCGAAGGAGACCAGCGGTCCGAGGTCGGTCGAGGGGTCGAACGGGTCGCCGAGCCGCACGCCGGCCATCAGGTCGGCGACCGCGGCGACGAACGTCTCGTACAGCGGCCGCTGGACGTAGGCACGGGTGGCGGCCGTGCAGTCCTGTCCCGAGTTGATGAGGGAGCCGGCGACGGCGCCGTGCGCGGCGGCCTCGACGTCGGCGTCGTCGAAGACGACGAACGGTGCCTTGCCGCCGAGCTCCAGATGGAGGCGCTTGACGGTGTCGGTCGCGATCCGGGCCACCCGCTTGCCGACCTCGGTGGAGCCGGTGAAGGAGGTCATGGCGATGCCGGGATGGCCGACCAGGTGCTCGCCCGCGTCCCTGCCCGCGCCGCTGATGATGTTCACGACACCGGCGGGCAGGCCGGCCTCGGTGGCCGCCTCCGCGAAGAGGAGCGAGGTGAGCGGGGTGATCTCGGCCGGTTTGAGGACGACGGTGTTGCCGGCGGCGACGGCCGGGAGGATCTTCCAGGCCGCCATCTGGAGCGGATAGTTCCATGGTGCGATCGAGCCCACGGCCCCGACGGGTTCGCGCCGGGTGCAGGAGGTGTGGTCGGCGCTGTACTCGCCGGCCGACTGTCCCTGCAGATGCCGCGCGGCGCCGGCGAAGAACGCGGTGTTGTCCACGGTGCCGGGGACGTCGAACTCGGTGGTGAGCTTGATCGGTTTGCCGCACTGGAGGGTCTCGGTGCGCGCCAGTTCGTCCGCCCGCTCGGCGAGCACTCCGCGGAAGCGGTGCAGGGCGTCCGAGCGCTCGCCGGGGGTCGCCCCGGCCCAGCCGGGCAGCGCGGCGCGGGCGGCGGTGACCGCTGCGTCGACGTCGGCGGTGCCGGCGAGTGCGTAGGTGAGCACCGTCTCTCCCGTCGCCGGGTTCACGATGTCCTGGGTGCGTCCCGAGGTGCCCGGGCGCAGCCGTCCGTCGATGTACTGCGTGCCGGCGGCGAAGCGGTCCTTCACTCGATCGGGGATGGCCATGACGCTCTCCGTTGCTCCAGCTCGATTTGAGTGCCGATCCTGACAGAGGGTGACCTACGCAACAAGGGATTCCGTTGTTGCCTTTTGATTACGCGACGGATTCGGTCGACCATGTGTCGGGTCCGGGGCCGAATACCCGTACGCACTGTCCGTGGCGGCTGCCACACTCGCGTGCATGGGGAAGGACGAGCTCGTCGAACGGGCAGCCGCAGGGCAGAGAATCGAGTACCTGCACTTCTGGGGGCACGCGCCACGCCGTGACGGCAGGATCGGTCCGAGCTGCCTCAGCCAGTGGTGGCCGTCGCCCTTCGAGGCCGGCGGCGTACGGTACGCGACCGCGGAGCACTGGATGATGGCGGCCAAGGCCCGCCTCTTCGGCGATGCGGAGGCGGAGCAGCGGGCGCTTCGGGCCCGTTCGCCCGCCGAGGCGAAGAAGGCCGGCCGGACGGTGCGCGGCTTCGACGAGAACACGTGGAAGCGGGAGCGCTTCGGCATCGTCCGCGAGGGCAGTGTGCACAAGTTCGGCCAGGACGCGGAGCTGGCCGCGTTCCTGCTGGCCACCGGTGACCGGGTGCTCGTCGAGGCCAGTCCGCTCGACCGGATCTGGGGCATCGGACTGGCCGCCGACGACGAGCGTGCCGAGGACCCCGCCCGGTGGCGGGGCCTGAATCTGCTGGGGTTCGCGCTGATGGAGGCGCGCGAGGAGCTCAGAGCCCGGGGGTGAGCCCCGCGGGGACGCGGGGCCCGGTCCGGGCTCCGCTCAGCGGGTGGGTTCGACGACGGTGTGGGGCGTGGAGCCCATGGAGTCCCAGGGGGAGTAGTCGTCGTTCGACGCGTCGACGGCCACGGCGACGAGGAGCACCAGGCCCAGCACCAGGCCGACCACACCGCAGACGATGCCGGTCACGGCCTGGCCCGGGTTGTCGGCCTCGCCCCTGCGCACCCGGCCGCGGCCCACCGCACCGAAGATGACCGCCAGGATGCCCAGCACGATCGCCAGCGGCCACAGGCAGAACAGCGCGGTGGCGATGATGCCGAGCACCATGCCCGCGATGCCCAGTCCGTTGGCCGGCTGCTGCCCCCAGCCCTGCGGCTGCCCGCCGTACGGGGTCGCGTAGCCGGGGTAGGCCGATCCGTACGGGTCGGACGGGGCGCCGAAGCCGCCGGAGGTCCCGCCCGCGGGGGGCGGGGGCAGGGTCGCACCGGGGTAGCCGTAACCGCCGGTGCCCGGGTAGCCGTAGCCGGGCTGCGCGGGGGCCGGACCGCCGGGCGCCGTGGGAGGCGGCGGGACCTGGCCCGGCTCGCCGGGACCGGGGGCCCCGGGCATCCCGATCATCGTCGGCTGGTCGTGCACGCTCGGCTGCTGGGGCGCGGTCCACGGCTTGTCCAGCGGCACGCGGTCCTGCGCGCTCGCGGCCGGCGGCGCCCAGGGGTCGTTCGGCTGCGGCGCGCCCGTGGGCTCCTGGTTGTCAGACATGGTTCTCCCCCAACGGTTGTCCGGCCATGCTACGGCCTCGGTCCCCCGCCCCTCCCGGCGCCTGCGATGATCTCCTCACAGGAGCGGCCCATCGCACACGGAGGAACCCGATGACCGATCTGCATCCCTTCATCGCGGGGCTGCCCAAGGCCGAACTGCACGTGCACCACGTCGGCTCGGCGTCACCGCGGATCGTCGCCGAACTGGCCGCGCACCACCCGGACTCCAAGGTCCCGACCGATCCCGAGGCCCTCGCCGACTACTTCACCTTCACCGACTTCGCGCACTTCGTCGAGGTCTACCTCTCCGTCGTCGACCTGATCCGCACCCCGGAGGACGTCCGGCTGCTGACCTTCGAGGTCGCCCGGGACATGGCGCGGCAGAACATCCGGTACGCGGAGCTCACCGTCACCCCGTTCAGCTCCACCAGGCGCGGCATCGAGGAGAAGGCCTTCATGGCCGCCATCGAGGACGCCCGCGTCTCCGCCGAGCGCGAGCTCGGTGTGGTGCTGCGCTGGTGCTTCGACATTCCCGGCGAGGCCGGACTCGAAGCGGCGGCGGAGACCGCCCGGCTCGCGGTGGACCTGCGCCCGGAGGGCCTGGTGTCGTTCGGGCTCGGCGGCCCGGAGATCGGCGTGGCCCGCCCGCAGTTCAAGCCGTACTTCGACCGCGCCATCGCCGCCGGTCTCCACTCGGTGCCGCACGCCGGGGAGACGACCGGCCCGCAGACGGTCTGGGACGCCCTGCGCGAGCTGCGCGCCGAGCGCATCGGCCACGGCACCAGCTCCGTCCAGGACCCGGCGCTGCTCGCCCACCTCGCGGAGCACCGCATCCCGCTGGAGGTCTGCCCGACGTCCAACATCGCCACCCGCGCGGTGGCCGACCTCGACGCGCATCCGATCCGGGAGATGGTCGCGGCCGGCGTGCTGGTCACGGTCAACAGCGACGACCCGCCGATGTTCGGCACCGACCTCAACAGCGAGTACGCGGTGGCCGCCCGGCTCCTGGAGCTCGACGAGGCGGGCGTCGCCGCCCTCGCGAAGAACGCGGTGGAGGCGTCCTTCCTCGACCCGGCGGGCAAGGCCCGGATCGCCGACGAGATCGACGCGTACACGAACGCGTGGCTCTCCCGGTGAGCGACGGCGTGGAGGACGTGACGCGGCAGGTGACCGTCGTCGGCCACCGCGGCGACCCGTACCGGATCCGGGAGAACACCCTCCCGTCGATCCGCTCGGCGTACGAACGCGGCGCCGACAGCGTCGAGATCGACGTGCGCCTCACCCGCGACGGCGTGCCGGTGCTGCTGCACGACGACTCGCTGAAACGGATGTGGGGGCTCGACCGGCCGCCCGGCCGTCTGACCCTCGCCGAGATCGAGTCCGCCACCGGGGGCGGCGTGCCCACCCTGCGGCAGGCGCTGGCGGAGGCGGGCACGCGCCGCGTGATGCTCGACCTGCCGGGCGCGACGCCCCGCTCGGTGCGCAGGGTGGTGGACACCGTCCGCGAGTGCGGTGCGGGCGAGCGCGTCTACTACTGCGCGGGGGCCGGCACCATGCTCGCCGTCCGCGAGGCCGACCCGGCTGCCGAGATCGCGCTGACGTGGACGACGCTCGCCCCGCCCCGCCCGGTGCTGCTGGACGCGCTGCGCCCGCGCTGGCTGAACTACCGCTTCGCACTGGTCTCCCCGGAGACCACCGAACGGGCGCACGCGCAGGGCATGCTGGTCTCCGCATGGACCGCGGACACCCGGCGCACGATGCGCCGGCTCATCGCCTGCGGTGTGGACTCGATCACCACCAACCGTGTGGAGGTGCTCGGCAGGGTGCTGGGCCGCCACCGGCCGGGGAAGGGACTTGGCACGTGACCGCACGACTTCGCACCGACGTGGCGCACAACGCCCGTGTCTGGAACTACTGGCTGGGCGGCAAGGACAACTACCCGGTGGACCGCGCGGTCGGCGACCACGTCACCGGTCTCTACCCCAGCATCGGCGAAGTCGCCCGCGCGGACCGGGCCTTCCTGCGCAGGACGGTCACGTACCTGGCGGGCGAGGCGGGGATCCGGCAGTTCCTGGACGTCGGCACCGGCCTGCCGACCGCCGACAACACCCACGAGGTCGCGCAGAGCATCACACCCGACGCTCGCGTGGTGTACGTGGACAACGATCCGGTCGTCCTCGCGCACGCCCGGGCGCTGCTGACCGGATCCCCCGAGGGCACGACGGAGTACGTCGACGCCGACGCGCACCGGCCCGAGGAGATCGTGGCGGCGATGGCGGGAACCCTCGACCCGTCCCGGCCGGTCGCCGTGATGATGCTCGGCATCCTCAACTTCGTCCTCGACACCGGTCAGGCGCGGACGATCGTGCGGACGCTGATGGACGCGGTCCCGCCGGGCAGCCATCTGGTGCTGACCCACCCGACGCTGGAGCTGGGCGGCGAGGGCAACGCCGAGGCGATGGCCTTCTGGAACGAGAACGCCAAGCCGCCGATCACCGCCCGCTCGCGCGAGGAGTTCGCCTCGTTCCTGGAGGGGCTGGAGATCCTGGAGCCCGGCATCGTCTCGTGCGCCCGGTGGCGTGCCGGCGGCGCGGAGCCCGAGGTGGCGCAGTTCGGCGCCGTGGCCCGCAAGCCCTAGTGGGCGGACGGGCCGGCACGGACCGGGTACGAGGTCTCCGGGCCCGGGCGCGGGGGCTCGGCGCGGCGCACCCGTGGAGCGTGGACATCGGTGTGGCGCTGATCGTGCAGGCGGCGGTGACCATGCCGTTCGTGGTGCCCCGGCCGGCCGACCATCCGCCCGCGACCTGGGCGGCGTACGGGCTGACCACGCTGACGGTGCTGCCGCTGCTGTGGCGCCGGCGGTTCCCGGTCACCGTGCTGGCGGCGGTGCTCGCCACCAGCGCCCTGTACCAGGTCGCGGTGGACGGGCCGGGGCAGCCGCTGCCGTACACGGGGCTGGTCGTCGTCCACTCGATCGCGGCCCTGTGCCCGCCGCGCCGGCGCCTCGGCGTGCTCGCGCTGCTGCCGCTGATCACCGGGGTGTCGGTGTGGCTCAACAGCCGCTCCCTGCGCGAGCTGACGTTCTCGCTCTTCGTGCTGGGCACCGCGTACGTCTTCGGTCGCCTCACGGACGTCCGGCAGGCGTACGTCGCCGCCGTCGAGGACCGGGCCGCCGAGCTGGAGCGGGCCAACCGGATCGAGGCGGAGCAGGCGGCGGCCCGTGAACGGGCCCGTATCGCGCGCGAGATGCACGATGTGCTGTCGCACGCGGTGAGCCTGATGGTGGTCCAGGCGGAGGCGGGGCCGGTCGCGGTGCGCACGGCCCCGGAGCGCGCCGAGGCCGCGTTCGACGCCATCTCGGAGACGGGCCGGGACGCCATGGCGCAGCTGCGCGGCATGCTCGGCGTGCTCAGGGACGGCTTCGAGGACCCGGCTCCGCACCGGCCCCAGCCGGACGTCTCCCAGCTCCCCGTGCTGGTGGAGCGGGTGCGGTCCGGCGGGCTCGACGTCTCCTACGACGTGGTGGGCGGTGCCCACCGGCTGCCAGGAGCGGCGGGGGCGACGGCGTACCGGGTGGTGCAGGAGGCGCTGACCAATGTGGTCAGGCACGCCGGCGCGCGCCGGGTCGCCGTCCGGCTCGTCAACACGGCGGACGCGCTGGAGATCACCGTCACGGACGACGGCCGCGGACCGGCCGGTGACGGAGCCTGCCCGCCGGTGCCGGGGCCGTCGGCCGCGGCCCCGGCGGGCAGGACGGCGGCGGGGCACGGGCTCGCGGGCATCCGCGAGCGGGCCGCGGCCCACGGGGGCACCGCGAGTGCGGGGCCCGGGCCGGGCGGGCGGGGCTTCGAGGTGCGTGTGGTGCTGCCCAGGGACCCCGTAGGCTCCGGCGCGGAGGTGGGGAGTTGACCCTGCGTGTGGTGGTGGCCGACGACCAGGAACTGGTCCGCAGCGGCTTCGCGATGATCCTCGACGCCCAGCCCGACATCGAGGTGGTGGCCGAGGCGGGTGACGGTGCCGAGGCGGTCGCGGCGGTGCGCCGCCACGCCCCGGACGTGGCGCTGCTCGACATCCGGATGCCGGTCATGGACGGCATCGGGGCGTGCCGCGAGATCACGGCGGCGGGCGGCTGCCGGGTGGTGATGCTGACGACGTTCGACATCGACGAGTACGTGTACGAGGCGCTGCGCGCCGGGGCGAGCGGCTTCCTGCTGAAGGACGTGCGCCGGGACGATCTGGCGCACGCGGTGCGCGTGGTGGCGCGGGGCGACTCGCTGCTGGCGCCGTCGGTGGCCAGACGTCTCGTGGAGCAGTACACCCGGCAGGGACCGGCCGCAGGCCCGGGCGGCGCGGGCGCGGGTGGCGGCGGGGCCTCGCGGCTGGACGTCCTCACGGCGCGGGAGCGGGAGACGCTGCTGATGCTGGGGCGGGGGCTGTCCAACGCGGAGATCGCGTCCCGGATGACGGTCAGCGAGCACACGGTGAAGACGCATGTCGGGAACGTGCTGGCGAAGCTCGGCCTGCGGGACCGCATCCAAGCGGTCATCTGCGCCTACGAGACCGGCCTGGTGACCGTGCCCGCTCCCCCGCTCGGGTGAGGCGATCGCCCCGACTCCCCCGCGCGGGCGAGGAACTGACGGGGTGAAGACCACTCGCTCCGGCGATCCGCGACAGGCCGCGGATCAGCAGGATGAAGGTGTTGGAACGACACCGCACGGCACCGGCCCCGGACTCGGGTCCCGTGGTGCCGCACACTCCTGGAGCGCTCGTCATGAAGGTACGCACCGCTGTCGCCGTCGCGCTGGCCCTCGGTCTCGCCACGGGGGCGTCCGCCCTCCCCGCCGCCGCCCACTCCCCCGCGTCCGCCGGCGCGGTCAGGGCCTCGGGACAGGCCGCTCAGGAGTCCGTCCGGACCGCTCCGGACACCGATGCCCTGCGCGCCGCGGTCGACTCCGTGCGCGATCCGGCGGCCTCCGGTGCCACGGCGGCGCTCGTCCGCGTCGGCGGCGACAGCCGATGGCACGGCAGCGGCGGGGTCCATGACCTGCGGTCGGGCCGGCCGGCGGATCCGGGCGGCCGCTTCCGGGCCGGGTCGGTGACCAAGGTCTTCACCGCGGCCGCCGTGCTCCAGCTCGCGGACGAGGGCGCCGTCGACCTGGACCGTCCCGTCCGCGCGTACCTGCCGGAGCTGATCCCGGCGGCCTACGGGGGCGTCACGGTGCGCCAGTTGCTCAACCACACCAGCGGGATACCGGCCCCCGACTTCCCCGACTCCACCCTCGAGGAGCGGTACCGGAACCGCTTCGCGCTGCACGACCCCCGCGCCATGGTCCGCTCGGCGACGTCCAAGGAGCCCGAGTTCACCCCCGGATCCCAGCAGCACTACCTCAACATCGGCTACACGGTCGCGGGTCTGCTGATCGAACGGGTCACGGGCGGTACGTACGAGGAGCGGGTCACCGAGCGGATCCTGCGCCCCCTCGGGCTGCGGGACACCTATCTCCCGGGCCGCAGCCCGCGCATCCAGGGCCCGCACAACCGGGGTTACCAGATATTCGACCGCCCGGACGGCTCCACCGAGCTGCGGGACGTGAGCGTCTGGGGCGTGACGGACGCCTGGGCCGCGGGCGACCTCATCTCGACGACTGCCGATCTGGAGCGCTTCACCCGTGCGCTGTTCAGCGGCCGCGTGGTGCGCGGCCCGCTGCTGGAGGAGATGTTCACCCTCCCGCGGCTCGCCGCGGGCAGGGCGAGTTACAGCGTGGGGCTGACCCATTGGCGCCTCGGCGGACGTGACGTCTGGGGCAAGACGGGCGGCCGCTGGGGGTACAACGCCGGTATGGGCGGCACCCGGGATCTGCGGAGCACGCTGGTCTACAGCGTCAACTCCACGGACGCCAAGGGCCAGGACCCCAATGCCGTGGTGATGGGGGTGATCACCGCCGCCTTCGGCATGCCGGACGAGGAGTGACGCCGACGGCGGGGCTCGGGGCCCCGCTCACGGAGCCCTTCCCCTCGGGCTCGCACGGTCCGGGTCCTCGCGGTTCAGGCCCCGGCGGCGACGGCTTCGGGCCGGGGCTCTCGGGCCGCCTCGCCCAGCGCCTCCAGGCGCTTGATCCTGCGCCGGACGATCTGGAGCGGGATCACCCCGAAGACCCCGAAGGACATGTCGATGACCGACCACCAGAAGGGGATGCCGCGCAGGGGCCCGCAGATCAGGGCGAGCGGAATGACGCCCGCGCACGCGATCATCCCGAACTCGATCACCCAGATGTTGCGGACGGGGTCACGGTAGGGGCCGTAGAAGGCGACGGCGATCACCAGGTGGGCGAAGGCGAGCCAGTCGGTTCCGTAGAGGACGAAGGGATACCGCTCGTCGGTCGCGTCGAGACCTTCGCGGACCTTCCCGACCCAGTCCATGAGTCCCGGCAGGTGCTCGGGCACGGGCGACAGGGACGAGCTCAACAGCCCCTCCACCCAGCGCATCTCGGTGACCAGCGGAAAGGCCGTGGCGCCGCTGAGCACCAGACAGACGACGAAGAAGACCAGCCAGACACGTATCCCCCGCACGAGGGCTTGCCGCTCGCTCATGCCCTGAGCCTACGCCAGTTATGAACATGTTCAAAAGTGAGTTCACCGCGTCATCCGCCGGGCGACGGCATGCGCCACCACGGTCGCCGCACCGGCGACGGCCAATCCCACCACCGCGTGCCGCCGCCCGTGCGGCCGCGGCACACCGGCCCTGCGCAGCCGGCCACGGGCCCACAGCGCGAAGAGCACGACCACAGAGGGGAGGTCACCGAGCCGGGGGTGCAGCCGCGCTTCACCGCGGCCTGGGCGAGGTGGACCAGTCCGTGCAGCCCGAAGCCGTCCAGCGCGCCCTGGAAGAAGGCGGACCGGCCACCACTGCGGCTCCCGGCGACGGCGGCGGAGCCGACGACGGCCGCCATCACACCCACCGCCGCGGCGAACTCCCGCTGGTCGACCGCGCCCATCACCCGCGCCACACCCGCGCCGGCACCTCGGGGAACCGCTCGCGGAGCACCGGCACGTTCTCCCGGATCCACCGGGGGCCGGTGGCCAGTTCCTCGGCATCGTGCAGCATCCATGCGGCCAACAGCCCATAGGTCACCGCGCGGTTGACTCGCTGATCGTCCATGCTGCCCCCTCTGCTGCGCCGGGGCGCGGCGGCGCAGGCCCTCGGCCGGCGGTGCCGGCCCGGGCGCGTGGAGCAGGCCGCCTTCCCGGGGCGCACCAGGCGCCGGGCACACGACAGGCGGGGCAGGGAGCCCTCCCCTGCCCCGCCTGCCACGGACTGCCGCCTCATGCGCGAGGCGCACCCCGGAGACCGCGCCCGCTCCGGCCGGAACTCCCGGCCGGAGCTCCCGGCCGGCTGCGTCAGCCGTCGAGCGACGTCATGACGTGCTTGATCCGGGTGTAGTCGTCGAAGCCGTAGGCGGACAGATCCTTGCCGTAGCCGGACTTCTTGAAGCCGCCGTGCGGCATCTCGGCCACCAGCGGGATGTGCGTGTTGATCCAGACGCAGCCGAAGTCCAGGGCCTTGGACATGCGCATCGCACGGGCGTGGTCCTTCGTCCACACCGAGGAGGCGAGCGCGTACTCGACGCCGTTCGCCCACTCCAGCGCCTGCGCCTCGTCGGCGAAGGACTGCACCGTGATCACCGGGCCGAAGACCTCGTTCTGGATGATCTCGTCGTCCTGCTTCAGGCCGGAGACGACGGTGGCGGCGTAGAAGAAGCCCTTGTCGCCGACGCGCTGACCGCCGGCCTCGACCTTCGCGTGCGCCGGGAGCCGGTCGATGAAGCCGCTGACCTGCTCCAGCTGACGGGCGTTGTTCAGCGGACCGTAGAGCACGTCCTCGTCGTCGGGCGCGCCGGTCTTCGTCTCGGACGCCGCCTTGGCGAGCGCCGAGACGAACTCGTCGTGGATGGACTCGTGCACCAGGACCCGGGTCGCGGCCGTACAGTCCTGGCCGGCGTTGAAGAAGCCCGCCACCGAGATGTCCTCGACGGCCTTGGGGATGTCGGTGTCCTCGAAGACGACGACCGGCGCCTTGCCGCCCAGTTCCAGGTGGACGCGCTTGACGTCCTTGGCCGCGGAGGCGGCGACCTGGATTCCGGCGCGCACCGAGCCGGTGATGGAGGCCATGGCGGGCGTCGGGTGCTCGACCATCAGGCTGCCGGTGGTCCGGTCGCCGCAGACGACGTTGAAGACGCCCTTGGGCGCGATCGCGCCGATGATCTCCGCGATCAGCACCGTGGACGCCGGGGTGGTGTCGGACGGCTTCAGCACCACGGTGTTGCCCGCGGCCAGCGCCGGCGCGAACTTCCACACCGCCATCATCATCGGGTAGTTCCACGGCGCGACCTGCGCGCAGACGCCGACCGGCTCACGGCGGACGATCGAGGTCAGGCCCTCCATGTACTCGCCTGCGGAGCGGCCCTCCAGCATCCGCGCGGCACCCGCGAAGAACCGGATCTGGTCCACCATCGGAGGGATCTCCTCGGTGCGGGTCAGCTCCAGGGGCTTGCCCGTGTTCTCCGACTCGGCCGCGATCAGTTCCTCGGCACGCTCCTCGAAGGCGTCGGCGATCTTCAGCAGCACCTTCTGGCGCTCGGCGGGCGTGGTGTCCCGCCAGGCGGGGAAAGCGGCCGCCGCAGCATCCATGGCCGCGTCGACGTCGGCCTGGCCGGACAGCGGCGAGGTCGCGTACACCTCGCCGGTGGCGGGGTTGACGACGTCGATGGTCCGGCCGTCGGCGGCGTCCTTGAACTCCCCGTTGATGTAGTTGCGCAGACGACGCAGCTCGGTGGTCACTGTTGCCACCCCTCCTGTGAGATGTCCGATGGGTGAGACACTCCACCCTAATCCGTTCTCCGACGTTTTCAACAGGCCCGCCCCTTGCCAACTTCGGATTCAGTATGAACAGGCACCCTGAACGACGAATTTCATCGCTCATGACTTGCCAGACCGACGAGTCCCGGTGCAGAGTGAGGTCGTGGCCAGCCGTAGCGCAGACATCAGGAACGGGAGCGGCGGCGGATCGTCGCCGACGATCGACGCGGTCTCCCTCGCGATCATCGAGCAGCTCCAGGAGGACGGTCGCCGTCCGTACGCCGCGATAGGCAAGGCAGTGGGCCTTTCCGAAGCGGCCGTCCGGCAGCGTGTCCAGAAGCTCCTCGACCAGGGCGTGATGCAGATCGTCGCCGTGACCGATCCCCTCACCGTGGGTCTGCGGCGCCAGGCGATGGTCGGCATCAGGGTCGAGGGCGACCTCGATCCGGTTGCGGACGCCCTCACGGCCATGGCCGAATGCGAGTACGTGGTGATGACCGCGGGCTCGTTCGATCTGATGGTGGAGATCGTCTGCGAGGACGACGACCACCTGCTCGAAGTGATCAACAAGCGGATCCGCGCGCTCCCCGGCGTGCGCTCCACCGAGAGCTTCGTCTACCTCAAGCTCAAGAAGCAGACCTATATGTGGGGAACCCGATAGCCGTGAGCCAGGACCGCAGCGACCTCTCCAAGTCCGCCTACGACCACCTGTGGATGCACTTCACCCGCATGTCGTCGTACGAGAACGCCCCCGTGCCCACCATCGTGCGTGGTGAGGGCACCTACATCTACGACGACAAGGGCAAGCGCTACCTGGACGGCCTGGCCGGCCTCTTCGTGGTGCAGGCGGGTCACGGCCGGCACGAGCTCGCCGAGGCCGCCTACAAGCAGGCGCAGGAGCTGGCCTTCTTCCCGGTCTGGTCCTACGCGCACCCCAAGGCGGTCGAGCTGGCGGAGCGCATCGCCCACCACGCCCCGGGCGACCTCAACAAGGTCTTCTTCACCACCGGCGGCGGCGAGGCGGTGGAGACGGCCTGGAAGCTCGCCAAGCAGTACTTCAAGCTGACGGGCAAGCCCACCAAGTACAAGGTCATCTCGCGTGCGGTGGCCTACCACGGCACCCCGCAGGGGGCCCTCTCCATCACCGGTCTGCCGGGTCTGAAGGCGCCCTTCGAGCCGCTGGTCCCCGGTGCGCACAAGGTGCCGAACACCAACATCTACCGGGCGCCGATCCACGGCGACGACCCGGAGGCCTTCGGCCGCTGGGCCGCCGACCAGATCGAGCAGGAGATCCTGTTCGAGGGCCCCGACACCGTCGCCGCCGTCTTCCTGGAGCCCGTGCAGAACGCGGGCGGCTGCTTCCCGCCCCCGCCCGGCTACTTCCAGCGGGTCCGCGAGATCTGCGACAAGTACGACGTGCTGCTCGTCTCCGACGAGGTCATCTGCGCCTTCGGCCGCCTGGGCACGATGTTCGCCTGCGACAAGTTCGGCTACGTGCCGGACATGATCACCTGCGCCAAGGGCATGACGTCGGGCTACTCCCCGATCGGCGCCTGCATCGTCTCCGACCGCCTGGCGGAGCCGTTCTACCAGGGCGACAACACCTTCCTGCACGGATACACGTTCGGCGGCCACCCGGTGTCCGCCGCGGTCGGCCTCGCCAACCTCGACCTGTTCGAGAAGGAGAAGCTGAACCAGCACGTCCTCGACAACGAGGACGCCTTCCGCGCCACGCTGGAGAAGCTCCACGACCTGCCGATCGTCGGCGACGTCCGGGGCAACGGCTACTTCTACGGCATCGAGCTCGTCAAGGACAAGCACACCAAGGAGTCCTTCAACGACGAGGAGACCGAGCGCGTCCTGTACGGCTTCCTCTCCAAGGCCCTCTTCGACGCCGGCCTGTACTGCCGCGCCGACGACCGCGGCGACCCGGTCGTCCAGCTGGCCCCGCCGCTCATCTCCGACCAGCGGACCTTCGACGAGATCGAGCAGATCCTGCGCTCGGTCCTGACGGAGGCCTGGACGAAGCTGTAGCGGCACCCGGACCCGGCCACCTCCCCGGCCCGGTCCCCCCGCACGTCCCGGCACACGGCCCGGGTGCATCCATCCGAGTGAGATGGACGGCACCCGGGCCGCGTGCTTCCCCGGACCTCGCCGCTGACTCCCTAGCGTGCCCAGTGACCGATCGGCCCTGTCTTCGTTCCCCCGTACGGGGGTCCGGAAATCTGATCAGAACCGAGGAGTACGCATGGTGGCCCCGCCGGACAACGATGTGATCTGGGCTCGTTCCCTGCACCACGCCCATCGCGGCTCGCCGGCGCTCGTCGGCGTCTCGCTCGGAGTGCGGGAGGGCGAGATCCTCGCCGTGTGCGGTGCGCGCGGCAGCGGCAAGACCACCCTGCTGCGCTGCCTCTCCGGCCAGCTCGTCCCGCAGCAGGGCGAGGTCTGGTTCAACAGCTCGCCGGTGCACACGATGCCCCCGCTGATGCGCGAGCGGATGCGGCGCGACCGGTTCGGCTGGATCGACCCCGAGCCGGTGCTCGTCCCCGAGCTGAAGGCCTGGGAGAACGCCGCCCTCCCGCTGCTGCTGAGCGGCGTGCCCCGCCGGGCGGCGAAGACCACGGCCCTGGAGTGGATGGAGCGCCTGGACATCGGCGCGGCCGCCCAGAAGCGTCCCTACGCCCTGCTCCGCGCCGAACAGCAGCGCGTGGCCGTTGCCCGCGCCCTGGTCACCACGCCGTCCGTGCTCTTCGCGGACGAGCCGACCGCGGCGCTGCACAGCACCGACGCGGCGCACGTCCTGCGCACGGTCACCGCCGCGGTGCGCTCGCACCGCATCACCATGGTCCTGGCCACCCACGACCCGGACACGGCGTCGGTCGCCGACCGCGTGATCACCGTCGGCGACGGCCGCCGCACCGGCACGGCGACGGTCACCGACACGGAAGGCCGGGCCGCGTGCTCGCTCTCCGTCTAGCCCGTGGCGCGCACCCCCTCGTACAGCTGCGCCGCCTGATGGTGGCCGCGGCGTCGGCGGGGGTCGGCTTCCTGCTGCTGTGCGCGCTGACGTACGCGCTGTCCCATCCGGCCGACTCCCGTGCCGCCACCCTGCGTCTGCTGTGGTGCCTGGTCCCGCTGGCCGCGACGGTGTACTTCGCGGTGTCCGTCGCGCGCACCGATCCGGGCACCCGACCGCAGCAGGGCCTGTCCGCCGTCGGCCTCGGCCCCGCCCGGCTCGGTGTGACGGCCGCGGTGACGACTGCCGTCGCCGCGACGCTGGGCAGCGCGGTGGCGCTGCTGTTCTTCCTGCACCTGCGGGGGGACATCAGCGGACTGCCGTTCGACGGCGCCGCCGCCGACCTGCTGGCGGCAGAGGAATCGCTTCCGCTGGGCGCGGCGCTGACTCTGCTGGCGCTGGTCCCCCTGACGGCGACCGCCGCCGCGGCGGTGGCCCTGCGTCCGGGGCCCGGGGAGAGCGACGGCGACGCCGACGCGCCCGCGTCCACTCCCTCCGGGCTGCCCTGGGGCGTCGCGCTCGTGGCGGCAGGGCTCGCCGTCGAGACGTACGCGAGCGGCCGGGCGTCCGGAACCGCGCTTCCGCTGCCCGGTCAGGGCGCGGGTCACCCGGCCGGCGTGCTGGTCGGATGGACCCTGACGGCGACGGGACTCTGGCTTGCGGGCCCGGCGCTGACCCACCTGTGCGGCCGGCTGCTCCAGGCGTTCCGTCCGGGCGCGACCCGGCTGCTCGCGGGCCGGATCCTGATGCAGGAGGCCCGCCGCGTCGGCCGCCCGCTCGGCGTGGTGTGCGCCGTCGGCTCGGGGGCGGTGGCGGCCTTCGCCGTCTACGGGGGCGTTCCGCGCCCGTGGGGGCCGCTGACCGTCCTCGGGGCGGTGCTCGTCGTGACCTGCACGACGGCCGTGCTGCTGACGGCGGTCGTGGAAGCGAGGCGGTCCCGGGCCGGCGTCACCGACGCCCTGCTGCGGATCGGCGCCCAGCCCACGGCACTGCGCCGGGTGGCCGCACTGCGGGTGGTGGCGCTGCTGGTGGTGTTCGCACCGCTCACCTGGCTGGTCGCCTCGCTCGCCGCCGCACCGCTCAAGGGCTGAGCGGCGCGGGGCCTGCCCTCCGCGGGCGGGTCAGGAGCGGTCCAGCACGACGACGTCCTCGGGGTCGAAGGCCACCCCGACGCCGGCGCCCTCTGCGGGAGCGTCCCGCAGCGGGCATTCGGCCTCCAGCACGGGCCCGTCCGCGGGCCGCAGACGTACGGCGACCCGGCTGCCGCGGAAGGTCATCGACTCCACGACCGCGGCGAGGCCCTCGCCGGCCGCGGTGAGCCGCACGCCCGACGGCCGGACGAGCAGGGTGCGTTCCCCCTGCGGCGCGCCGTCGGGGACGGGAACCTTGCCCCAGGCGGTGGCGGCCGCGGTCCCGCTGACGGTGGCGGGCACGACGTTGTCGAAGCCCAGGAAGCGTGCGACGAACTCGGACGCCGGCCGCTGCCACACCTCCAGCGGCGTCCCCGCCTGGGCGATGCGGCCGTCCCGCATGACGACCACGCGGTCGGCGAGGGCGAACGCCTCGCCCTGGTCGTGCGTCACCGCGAGCACGGTGGTGCCCAGCCGGCCGAACAGGCCGCGCAGTTCGACGACGAGGCGCTCGCGCAGCCCCCGGTCGAGCTGGCCCAGCGGCTCGTCGAGCATCAGCAGCCGGGGCTCCGGAGCGAGTGCCCTGGCCAGGGCCACCCGCTGCTGCTCACCGCCGGACAGGGAGGCCACGGACCGCCGCTCCGCGCCCGGCAGACCGACGAGGTCCAGCAGTTCCCCGGTGCGGCGCACGCGTTCGGCCGCCGCCGCGCCGTGCATGCGCAGCCCGAACGCGACGTTCCCCGCCACGTCGTGCTGCGGGAAGAGCTGGTGGTCCTGGAACATCAGGCCCACTCCGCGCCGGTGCACCGGCACCCTGGTCTGGTCCGACCCGTCGAGCAGGACGCGCCCCGCGTCGGCGGCCCGGAGCCCGGCGACCACCCGCAGCAGGGTGGACTTTCCGCTCCCGCTCGGCCCGAGGACGCAGACGATCTCGTGCTCCGCGACCCCGAGGTCCACCCGGTCGAGCGCGGGACGGTCCCCGAACCGTACGGTGACGCCCTCCAGTTGCAGCAGCGCCATCAGAACTCCCCGGAGGTCTTGTCGGGACGGATGCGTTCGAGGGCGAGCAGCGCCGCCGCGCAGACCGCCATCAGCACGGTGGACAGGGCCATCGCCTGGCCGTAGTTGAGCTCTCCCGGCCGTCCGAGCAGCCGGGCCACCGCGACGGGCAGCGTCGGGTTGTCGGGCCGGGCGATGAAGACGGTGGCGCCGAACTCGCCCAGGGAGACGGCGAAGGCGAAGCCCGCCGCGACCAGCAGCGCCCTGCGCACCAGCGGCAGATCGACCTCTCGCCAGGCGCGCAGCGGCGACGCGCCGAGCACGGACGCCGCCTCGCGCAGCCGGCTGTCCACGGCGCGCAGGACCGGCAGCATCGTGCGGACGACGAACGGCACTCCGACGAGCGCCTGGGCGAGCGGCACCAGGATCCAGGACGTGCGCAGGTCCAGCGGCGGCTCGTCGAGCGCGATGAGGAAGCCGAAGCCGACCGTGACGGCCGAGACGCCGAGGGGCAGCATCAGCAGCGCGTCGAAACCGCGCACCAGCCTGCCGGCCCGCCGGGTCAGCGCCGCGGCGGCCAGACCGCCGACGACGACCGAGACGGCGGTCGCGGCGGCCGCGTACTGCAGGGAGTTGAGGACCGCCTCGACGGGCGGGACGAGGAACGTGCCGCCCCGGGAATCGACGACGGTGAGGGCCCGGTAGTAGTCGAAGCCGTAGCCACCCGGGGTGTCGAAGGACCGTTCGACGAGCACCGCGAGTGGGGCGACCAGCAGCACCAGCACCACCGCGACCACGCCCCCGAGGAGCGCCCACTGCGCGGCGCCGCGCGGCCTTCGCGCCGTGGCGGAGGGGTCGACGAGCCGCAGGGTGCTCTCCCTGCGGCGTACCGTCCTGGCGTGCACGGCGAGGATCGCTCCGACGGCGGCGAACTGCATCAGGGTCAGCACGGCGGCCGTGGGCAGATCGAGCAGGTCGGCGGTCTGCCGGTAGATCTCCACCTCCAGCGTGGAGAACGTGGGGCCGCCGAGGATCTGCACCACGCCGAACGAGGTGAAGGTGAAGAGGAAGACCATCAGCGCGGCCGCCGCGAGCGAGGGCATCAGCGCGGGCAGGGTCACCCGCCGCCACGCGGTGAACCTGCCCGCGCCGAGGACGCGCGCGGCTTCCTCCTGGCGGGGGTCGAGCTGGGACCACAGCCCGCCGACGGTGCGGACGACCACGGCGTAGTTGAAGAACACATGGGCCAGCAGGATGGCCCAGACGGTGGTGTCGAGCCGGACGCCCCACACCTCGTCGAGCAGACCGCCGCGCCCGATCAGCGCGAGGAACGCGGTGCCGACGACCACGGTCGGCAGCACGAACGGCACCGTGACCACCGCGCGCAGCAGCCGTTTGCCGGGGAAGTCGAACCTGGCGAGGACGTACGCCCCCGGGAGGGCGATCAGCAGCGTGAGCGCGGTGGAGGCGAGCGCCTGCCAGGTGGTGAACCAGAGCACCCGCAGGATCTCCGGCCGGCCGGCCACCTCCGCGACGCGCCCGAACTGCCACGCCCCTCCGTCGTGCAGACCACGGCCCACGATGGCGGCGACGGGGTAGGCGAAGAAGACGGCGAAGAACGCGACGGGCCCGGCCATCAGGGCGAGCCGCGCCGCGTTGCCGCGCCGGGACGCCCTTACTTCAGGACGAGCGAGGACCACGAGCGGACCCACTGCTCACGGTTGCCGGCGATCGTCGCGGGATCGACCGTCGCGGGCTCGTCGACGACCGCGCCGTGCTTCGTGAACAGCTCGGGCAGCGACGCGCCCTCGACCACCGGGTTGACGAACATGTTCAGCGGCATGTCCTCCTGGAAGGCGTCACCGATCAGGAAGTCGAGCAGCGCCTTGCCGCCCGCCTCGTTCTTCGCGCCCTGGAGCAGTCCGGCGAACTCGATCTGGCGGAAGCAGGTGCCGGTCGCGACGCCGGTGGGCGCCTCGGCGGGCTGCGGCTCGGCGTAGAGGATCTCGACGGGCGGGCTGGAGGCGTAGGAGACGACGAGCGGACGGTCCGCGCCCGCCTTCTTTCCGCCCGCCGAACCGGAGAACTCCTCGTTGTACGCCTGCTCCCAGCCGTCGACGACCTTGACGCCGTTGGCGTCGAGCTTCTTCCAGTAGTCCTGCCAGCCGGACTCGCCGAACTCGCCGACGGTGCCGAGCAGGAAGCCCAGACCGGGCGAGGAGGTGGCGGCGTTCTCCACGACGAGGAGGTTCTTGTACTCGGGCTTGGCGAGGTCGGCGAAGGTCTTCGGCGGGGCGAGCTTCTTGTCCGCGAAGTACTTCTTGTCGTAGTTCACGCAGATGTCGCCGGTGTCGACGGGCGTGACGCGGTGCTTCCCGGCGTCCAGCTGCACGGCGTCGGCGACCCGGTCGAGGCCCTTGGCCTCGTACGGCGTGAAGAGGTCGTTGTCCAGGGCGCGGGAGAGCAGGGTGTTGTCGACGCCGAAGAAGACGTCGCCCTGCGGGGACCCCTTGGTCAGGATCTCCTTGTTGAGCGCCGTGCCGGCGTCCCCGCTCTTGAGCACCTTGACCGTGTACCCGGTCTGCTCGGTGAACGCCTTGAGCACGGTGTCGGACACCGCGAACGAATCGTGGCTGACGAGGGTGACCGTCTTGGAGGCCGTACCGCCGCCCTCCTGGCCGTCGGATCCGCCGCCGCACGCGGCGAGAGCGGTGACGCCGAGGGCGGAGGCGGCGGCCGCGGCGACGGCACGGCGAAGCTGGCTGTTCATGTGGTGCTGACTCCCTACGCCGGTATGACCCGGATCAGGTCCGAGGGTCTGCGGCCGTGCCGCACTCTCAGCGCTGTGGTGCGCTCCCCTGTCGGAATGTTTCGTTGTTCTTCCTGCGCACGGTCATCTGTGCGAATGCACGGGCACAGTACCAGCCGGGCCCGGCGGCCTTCCGGTCACCGTTCCTGCGCGGCCAGCTGCCCGCAGGCCCCGTCGATCTCCTGGCCGCGGGTGTCGCGGACGGTGACCGGCACGCCATGGGCGGCGATGGCCTCGACGAACGCCTTCTCGTCCTCGGGCCGCGACGCCGTCCACTTGGAGCCGGGGGTCGGGTTGAGAGGGATCAGATTCACGTGGACGCGCTTGCCCTTGAGCAGCCGTCCGAGCAGGTCGCCGCGCCACGCCTGGTCGTTGATGTCACGGATCAGGGCGTACTCGATGGAGATCCGGCGGCCGGACTTCTCCGCGTACTCCCAGGCCGCGTCGAGGACCTCGCGCACCTTCCAGCGGGTGTTGACCGGCACCAGGGTGTCGCGCAGCTCGTCGTCCGGCGCGTGCAGCGAGACGGCGAGGCGGCACTTGAAGCCCTCGTCGGCGAAGCGGAGCATCGCGGGCACCAGGCCGACCGTGGAGACGGTGATGCCGCGCTGGGACAGGCCCAGCCCGTCGGGCTCCGGGTCGGTGAGCCGGCGGATCGCGCCGACGACCCGCTTGTAGTTGGCCAGCGGCTCGCCCATGCCCATGAAGACGATGTTCGACAGGCGGGCGGGACCGCCGGGGACCTCGCCGTCGCGCAGGGCGCGCATGCCGTCGACGATCTGGTGCACGATCTCCGCGGTCGAGAGATTCCGGTCGAGCCCGGCCTGTCCGGTCGCGCAGAACGGGCAGTTCATCCCGCAGCCCGCCTGGGAGGAGATGCACATGGTGACCCGGTCCGGGTAGCGCATCAGCACGGACTCGACGAGCGTGCCGTCGTGCAGCCGCCACAGTGTCTTGCGGGTGGTGTCGTCGTCGCACGAGATGTGCCGCACGACCGACATCAGGTCGGGCAGCAGCTCCCCGGCGAGCTTCTCGCGCGCGGCGGCGGGGATGTCCGTCCACTGCGCGGGGTCGTGCGCGTAGCGCGCGAAGTAGTGCTGGGACAGCTGCTTGGCGCGGAACGGCTTCTCGCCGATGGCGGCGACGGCCTCCTTGCGCTCGGCGGGCGTGAGGTCGGCGAGGTGCCGCGGGGGCTTCTTGGCTCCGCGGGGCGCGACGAAAGTGAGTTCTCCGGGCTTGGGCATGGTGCTACCAGTGTCGCAGAGATACGAGTGAGGGCCCGCCGCCCTGTGGACGACGAGCCCTCACCGGAAGAACCGCAGGTCAGCCGGTGCCGACGAAGAGCACCAGCAGCAGCCACACCACCGGGGCGGTCGGCAGCAGAGAGTCCAGGCGGTCCATGATGCCGCCGTGCCCGGGGAGCAGGGTGCCCATGTCCTTGATCCCCAGGTCCCGCTTGATCATCGACTCGCCGAGGTCGCCGAGCGTGGCGCTGGCCGCGACCGCCAGGCCCAGCAGCAGCCCCTGCCACCAGGTGCCGCCGTCGACCAGGAACTCCATGCACAGCGCGCCCGCCGCCATGGCGAACCCGACCGCGCCGAGCAGCCCCTCACGGGTCTTGCCGGGGCTGATGCGCGGCGCCAGCTTGTGCTTGCCGAAGCGCCACCCCACGGCGTACGCGCCCGTGTCGCTGACGACCGTGAGCACCAGGAAGGTGAGCACGCGCTCCGGACCGTCGTCCGCGCTGAGCATCATCGACACGAAGGTCGCGAGGAACGGCACGTAGAAGGCGGCGAAGACGCCGGCCGTGACGTCCTTCAGATAGCCCTCGGGCGGCTCGGTCATCCGCCACACCAGCACGGCCAGTGCGGTCAGCGCCATCGCCACCCAGGCGCCCTCGGCGCCGCGCAGGTAGCCGGCGACGACCATGGCCGCACCGCCGACGGCGAGCGGCACCAGGGGCGCCTTGATCTGCTTGCGCTCCTGGAGCCGGGAGGTCAGTTCCCACAGACCGACGACGACGGCGACCGCTATGACGCCGACGAACACGGCCTTCACGAAGAACAGCGACACGACGATCACCGCCCCGAGACCGACACCGACCCCTATGGCCGCCCGGAGATCGCGGCCGGCGCGCTTCTTCTGGGGCGGCTGCGAGGAGGGCGTCGGCTGCGGCGCGGCATGCGTCGGCTGCGGCGCGGGGGCAGACGGCGGGGTGGGCATGGGCTCCTGCGGATTCTCGTCGCGGAACAGGGGGCCGCCGAGCCGTGCGGCACCCCCCTCGGGGACCTCGCGGCCGGCGGGGCCTTTTGCGGACTGGGCGTCTCTACCTGCGTCGGGAAAGTCCGGCACGATGGGCATGGGCCGAGTCTGCTGTGCCCCGTGCCCATCGTGGGCAGGACCCGCCGGGAGGGGCCCCTGGTCGGGCGGTGGCCATGCACCGGCGTATCCCGCGCCGGGCGAGGCCCCCCAGGAAGAGTCGTTCATCAGACCTCGAGCAGCTCGGCTTCCTTGTGCTTGAGCAGCTCGTCCACCTGCGCGACGTACTTCGCGGTGGTGTCGTCGAGCTCCTTCTCCGCGCGGCGGCCCTCGTCCTCGCCGACCTCGCCGTCCTTGATCAGCTTGTCGATGGTCTCCTTGGCCTTGCGGCGAACGGCGCGGATGGAGATCTTGGCGTCCTCGCCCTTGGTCTTGGCGACCTTGATGAACTCCTTGCGGCGGTCCTGCGTGAGCTCGGGGAAGACCACGCGGATGATGTTGCCGTCGTTGCTCGGGTTGACACCGAGGTCGGAGTCGCGGATCGCCTGCTCGATGTTGCGCAGAGCGGTCTTGTCGAACGGCGTGACGACGGCCATCCGGGGCTCCGGCACCGAGAACGAGGCCAGCTGGTTGATCGGGGTCAGGGCACCGTAGTAGTCCGCCACGATCTTGTTGAACATCGCCGGGTGCGCACGTCCGGTGCGGATCGCGGCGAAGTCATCCTTGGCGACCAGGACGGCCTTCTCCATCTTCTCCTCGGCCTCGAGGAGGGTCTCTTCGATCACCACTTGCTCCTGCGTGTCTTGAGTTGGGCCCGGCATCGGACTGGGCCGGCGGAACCTGCGTCGCGTGTTCCCTGCACGGTGTCCGACCGGCAGGACTTTGTCCATCCCCCGGGGTGCGGCCCCGGGGGCGCCCCGGTCAGGCCCGGGTGCCCCGGGCGCTCACGAGGGTGCCGATCTTCTCACCGTTGACGGCCCGGGCGATGTTGCCCTCGGCGAGAAGCTCGAAGACGAGGATCGGCAGGGCGTTGTCGCGGCAGAGCGTGATCGCGGTGGCGTCCGCCACCTTGAGGTTCCGGGCGATCACCTCGCCGTACTCGAGCGCGTCGTACTTCACCGCGTCGGGGTTGGCCTTGGGGTCGGAGTCGTAGACCCCGTCGACGCCGTTCTTGCCCATGAGCAGGGCCTCGGCATCGATCTCCAGCGCACGCTGCGCGGCGGTGGTGTCGGTGGAGAAGTAGGGCATGCCCATGCCCGCGCCGAAGATGACGACGCGGCCCTTCTCCAGGTGGCGCACGGCGCGCAGCGGGATGTACGGCTCGGCGACCTGTCCCATGGTGATGGCGGTCTGGACGCGGGAGTCGATGCCCTCCTTCTCCAGGAAGTCCTGGAGGGCGAGGCAGTTCATGACGGTGCCGAGCATGCCCATGTAGTCGGAGCGCGCCCGGTCCATGCCCCGCTGCTGGAGCTCGGCGCCGCGGAAGAAGTTTCCGCCGCCGATCACGACCGCGATCTCTGCGCCGTCGCGTACGACCGCCGCGATCTCTCGGGCGATGGCGTGTACGACGTCGGGGTCCACCCCCAGGCCCCCGCCGCCGGCGAACGCCTCACCGGACAGCTTCAGCATGAAGCGGCCGGCTTTCTTGCCGTGGTTGTCGTCGCCCTTTGCGGCGTCCTGATTCATGGAGATCTCCTCGTGCACATACGAAGAAGGCCATTGCCCTGGGGTCCTTGCGGTTTCCCGTACGGCAATGGCCTCCTCGTCAGATCTGCGGTCGTCCGGCGCGGACGCGGACGACTGCTTCAGACCCTACCGGGGTCCGGTGTCCGTGGCGTACGGACTCAGATGCCGACCTTGATGCGGCTGAAGCGCTTGAGGGCGACTCCGGCCTCGTCCAGGATCTGCTGGACCGTCTTCTTGTTGTCCAGCGCGTACGGCTGGCCGAGAAGGGTGGCCTCCTTGAAGAAGCCGTTGACCCGACCCTCGACGATCTTGGGGAGGGCGGCCTCGGGCTTGCCCTCGGCGCGGGTGGTCTCCTCGGCGACACGGCGCTCGGTCTCGACGACCTCGGCCGGGACGTCCTCGCGGGAGAGGTACTTCGGCGCGAAGGCGGCGATGTGCTGCGCGACGCCCTTGGCGATCTCGGCGTTCTCCTTGTCGAGCTCGACGAGGACACCGATCTGCGGGGGCAGGTCGGGCATGGTGCGGTGCATGTACGCGGTGACGTAACCGTCGGCGAACTGCGCGAAGCGGTCCAGGACGATCTTCTCGCCGAGGTTGGCGTTGGCCTCGTCCACGTACGCCTGGACGGTCTTGCCGGCCTCGATCTCGGAGGCGAGCAGCGCCTCGATGTCGGCGGGGCCCGTCTTGGCGACGTGCTCGGCGAGCGCGTTGGCGACGGCCTGGAACTTGTCGCCCTTGGCGACGAAGTCCGTCTCGCACTTCAGCTCGAGGATGACACCGGAGGAGTTGTCGCCGGCGATGAGGGAGACGACGGCGCCGTTCTCGGCGGAGCGGCCCTCGCGCTTGGCGACGCCCTTCTGCCCCTTGATGCGCAGGGCCTCGACGGCCTTGTCGACGTTGCCGTCGGCCTCGTCCAGCGCCTTCTTGCAGTCCATCATGCCGGCGCCGGTGAGCTCGCGGAGCTTCTTGACGTCAGCGGCGGTGTAGTTCGCCATGAGTCTGGGTTCTCTCTCGAAGTCTGAAAGATCTACGAAGATCGGGAAGATCTACGGGTGGACGGCGGGGGCCACCGGGCCCCCGCCGTCGTCAACCGAACCTGTGCAGGTCAGGCCGTGGCTCAGGCCTGCTCGGCCTCGGCAGCCGGGGCCTCGTCGGCGACCGGCGCCTCGGCGGCGGGGGCCTCGTCGGCAGCCGGCGCCTCGGCGGCCGGGGCGTCGGCCGGCTTCTCCGCGGCGTCGTCGGCCTTCTTCTCACCCTCGAGCAGGTCACGCTCCCACTCGGCCAGCGGCTCGCCCGCGGCCTTCTCGCCCGGCTTCGAGTCGCCGGTGGCCACGCCGGAGCGGGCGATGAGGCCCTCGGCGACGGCGTCGGCGATCACGCGGGTGAGCAGGGTGACGGAGCGGATCGCGTCGTCGTTGCCCGGGATCTTGTAGTCGACCTCGTCGGGGTCGCAGTTGGTGTCGAGGATCGCGACGACCGGGATGTGGAGCTTGCGCGCCTCACCGACGGCGATGTGCTCCTTCTTGGTGTCGACGATCCAGACGGCGCTCGGCACCTTCTGCATCTCGCGGATGCCGCCGAGGGTCTTCTCGAGCTTGGCCTTCTCGCGGGAGAGGACCAGGAGCTCCTTCTTGGTGAGGCCGGAGGCGGCCACGTCCTCGAAGTCGATCTGCTCGAGCTCCTTGAGGCGCTGCAGACGCTTGTAGACGGTCGAGAAGTTGGTGAGCATGCCGCCCAGCCAGCGCTGGTTGACGTAGGGCATGCCGACGCGCGTCGCCTGCTCGGCGATGGCCTCCTGGGCCTGCTTCTTCGTACCGACGAACATGATGGAGCCGCCGTGCGCGACGGTCTCCTTGACGAACTCGTAGGCGCGGTCGATGTACGACAGCGACTGGAGCAGGTCGATGATGTAGATGCCGTTGCGCTCGGTGAAGATGAAGCGCTTCATCTTCGGGTTCCAGCGACGGGTCTGGTGACCGAAGTGGACGCCGCTCTCCAGCAGCTCCCGCATCGTGACGACGGCCATGGCCGTATCTCCTTGGGTTCTCGGTTGTGTCCTGACGCCCCGACGCGCCGTGCCACAGAAGGACCGAGGAGCGCGGCCACCGACCGCAGAAGGTCCGGTGGCGGGGCGTGCGAAGTCGACCCGGTGACCCGGATCGCCAGATGAAGTGTACGGGACCCCGGGAGCCCCGGGTGACGCCGCTGTCCACAACGGGCCGGTTGTCCACAGATCCGGACCATGATCCACTCGCGGCGGACCGGCCGGGGGACGGTTGGGCCATGAACCGCGCACCCTCCGTGCGGCGTGGCCGCACGCCCGCCGCCCCGCGCCCCGCGTCCGCCGGCGCCTGCACCCGGGCCGTCCGGTGGTCGGCGACGGCCGCCCTGCTGCTGGTCGCCCTGTGCGTCACCCCGGCCCGGGCCGACGGGCCGGCCGGGGGGTACGGCTGGCCCCTCGGCGCGCCGCGGCCCGTGGTCGTCAGGGGCTGGGATCCGCCGGCGTCGCCGTACGGGGCGGGCCACCGGGGCGTCGATCTCGCCGGTGCGGCCGGCGCCCCGGTGCGCGCCGCGGCAGCGGGGCGGGTGTCGTTCGCGGGCACGGTGGCGGGGCGCGGTGTCGTCGGCATCGTCCTCGCCGGCACGGGCGACCCGCCGCTGCGCACCACGTACGAGCCGGTGACGGCCCTGGTCGCGGAGGGGGACGAGGTCAGGGCGGGGCAGATCGTCGGCACGCTGGGCGGCGGGAGCGGGCACTGCCCCGGGGCGTGCCTGCACTGGGGTCTGCTGCGCGGGAGCGACTACCTCGATCCGCTGTCGCCGCTGCCTCCGGAGCTCCTGCGCGGTGGGCCCTCGCGGCTGCTTCCGGTGTTCTCCGTGCCGCTCCCGGGCACGGAGACCGCCGGAGCACCGGCCGGGCCCGCGGAGGCGGTGCACGCCGGCCTTCTGCTGCTCACCGCGGGGGCGGCGCACCGCACGCTCCGCGCGGTCAGCCCCGCACGCCGCGCAGCGCCATCGCGACGGTGGCGTCGGCGATGGCGGAGGGGTCCTCGGCCGCGCCCAGTTCGATGCGGCGGACCGCGGCGTCGACCATGCCCTGGAGCAGCATGGCGGACAGGCGCGGCTCCCTCTGGCCCAGTTCGGCCAGGGCCTCGACGATCATCGCGATCAGGGCTCCGTGCGCGGCGCGGATCTTCTCGCGCGCACCGGAGTCCAGTTCGCTCGCGGAGATCGCGACGACGGCCCGGTGCCGCCGGTCGCCGACGAGCTCCAGTTGGCGGCGCACGTACGCCTCGACCTTCTCCTGCGGGGTGGCGGCGAGGTCCATGGCGCTCTCGATCTCGGCCGCCCACACGGGGAAGTCGACCGCGCACAGTTCCTCGACGACGGCCGCTCGGGAGCGGAAGTACTCGTAGACGGACGACCGGGCCAGACCCGTGCGCTCGGCGAGCGCGGGGAAGGTCAGCGCCTCGGTGCCGCCTTCGGACAGGAGTGAACGCGCGGCGTCCAGCAGGGCGCCTCGCTGCATCGTCCGGTGCTCGGCCACGGAGGCCGCTCGAATCCTGGGCACACCCCCACTCTACGAGTGCGGCCGTCGTGCGGGGGCGTCAGCGTCCGACGTCGGCCAGCTTGGCGCGGAGCTGGAGGACGGACTTGGTGTGGATCTGGCTCACCCTGCTCTCGGTGACGCCCAGGACGTGCCCGATCTCCGCGAGGGTGAGGCCCTCGTAGTAGTAGAGGGTCACCACGGTCTTCTCCCGGTCGGGCAGGGTGTTGATGGCCCGGGCGAGGAGCCTGCGCAGTTCCCGGTCCTCGGCGACCTCGACGGGATTGTCGGCGGCCGTGTCCTCCAGGGTGTCCATCAGGCTGAGCCGGTCGCCCCCTTCGCCGCCGACATGGAGCAGCTCCTCCAGCGCGACGACGTTCGCGAGCGACAACTGGCTGAAAACCGAGTGGAGTTCCTCCACGGTGACGTCCATCTCGGCGGCGACCTCCGCCTCCGACGGCGTGCGGCGCAGTTGCGCCTCCAGGGTGGCGTACGCCCGCTCGACCGCCCGGGCCTTCTGCCGCACGGAGCGCGGGATCCAGTCGAGGGCGCGCAGTTCGTCGATCATGGCACCGCGGATACGGGTGATCGCGTACGTCTCGAACTTGATCGACCGCTCGACGTCGAACTTCTCGATCGCGTCGATGAGGCCGAAGACCCCGGAGGAGACGAAGTCCGCCTGCTCGACGTTGGACGGCAGGCCCACGCTGACCCGGCCCGCCACGTACTTGACGCCGTCGCGGTGGGCGAGGCCGGGGGAACGGTCGGCGGCGGATATACGCCCTCGTCCACACCTTCGAATCGGGGCCGACACACGGTGCACCGGGCCCTCAGGCGTCACAGACGGGGCGGAGAAGGTCATCGCTTCACCCTTTCACCCGAATGCTTCAGGTCAAGCATCGCCTCGCCGCGCGTTCGAACCGCGAATCGGCCGGGGCGCCAACTTCCAGGCCGTCCCGTGCCGTTCCGCGAAGCCCAGTGCCTGCAGTTCGTACAGCCTGCCGAGCGCCTCGTCCTCCGGGACGCCCGCGGCGCGCGCCACGTCCCGCGCGGTCGCCGTGCCCCGGCCCGGCAGCGCTTCGAGCACCTGTCTGGCGGCGGGCTCCAGAACGTCCCTCGGCAGGACCCGTCCCAGCCGCTCGGGCGCGAGCGCACCCATGTCCCCCACAAGCTCGACGACTTCCGCCGCGTCGGTGACGAGCACACCTTCGCCGCGCAGCAGTTCGTGCACGCCCGCGGACAGCCCGCTGGTCGCCGGGCCGGGGACGCCCATGGTGAAGCGGCCGAGCCGCTGTGCGCTGCGGGCGGTGACCAGTGATCCGCTGCGGTACTCCGCCTCCACCACCACCGTGCCGCGGGTGAGGGCGGCGATCACCCGGTTGCGCAGGACGAAGCGTCTGGCGGTCGGATGCTCACCCGGCGGCAACTCGCTGACCAGCAGCCCCTGCCGCGCGATCCTGCCGAGCAGTTCGGTGTGGCCCCTGGGGTAGACGGTGTCGACCCCGCAGGCGAGGACGGCGACGGTGGCCCCGCCCGCCGCGAGCGCCCCGCGGTGCGCGGCCCCGTCGACGCCGAACGCGGCGCCCGACACCACCACCCAGCCCCGCTCCGCGAGACCGGCGGCCAGGGTGGTGGCCATGTGCGCCCCGTAGGGGGTGCAGGCGCGGGCGCCGACGAGGGCGACCGAGCGCAGCGCCCATCTCCGGAGGTCGAAGCCGCCCCGGAGCCACAGGCCGATCGGCCGGGCGTCGCCGAGGTCGTCGAGCTGGGTCGGCCACTCCGCGTCTCCCGGCACGATGAATCTGCCGCCCGCGCCATGGTCCGCGTCCGCATGCCGGCCGGGTACGACGCCTGCGGCCCGCGCCCGCAGACCGACGACACGGCGCTCGGTGGCCCCGGGCAGGGCGCGGGCCGGATCGCCGTCGGCCGTCAGCCGCGCCAGCAGCCCTTCCGCGCCGAACTCGCGCAGCCAGCGGCCGTTCCTCTCGTCACCGGGCTCCAGGATCCGGGTGAGCACGGAGCGTGCCGATCGTTCCCGCCCGTCGTCGGCCGGGCCGGCCTGCCACGGCGCCTCCTCCCCCGCGGCGGGCACTTCGCCGGCTGCCGTGGGCCCCGGCCCCGGCCTCACCGTGCCGCTCCCGTCAGGGTGGCGGCGCCCCGGGCGATCCCGGTCCGCAGCTCCAGCGCGAGCGCCATGTCCCGGGCCTCCGGCCGGTCGCGGCCGTGGAGGTCGGCGATCGTCCACGCGACGCGCAGCACCCGGTCGAGGCCGCGCGCGGTGAGCAGTCCCCGCTCGATGTCCCGCTCGGCGACCGCCAGTGCTCCGGGTGCCACCGTCCAGCGGGTACGCAGCTCATGGCCGGGCACCTCGCTGTTGACCGTCCAGCCGGTGCCCTGGAGCCGGGCCGCGGCCCGGGCTCTGGCCTCCAGCACCCGTGCGGCGACCTCGGCGGTGGACTCCCCGCGCCCGCCGCCCATCAGCTCGGAGCGGTGGACCGGCTCGACCTCGATGCGCAGGTCCACCCGGTCGAGCAGCGGCCCGGACATCCGCGCCTGGTAGCGGCGGACGACGGACGGAGGGCATTCGCAGCCGGCGCCGTGCAGGGTGTGCCGCCCGCAGGGGCACGGGTTCGCCGCGAGGACCATGAGGAAGCGGGCGGGCAGCCGGACGACACCCCCGCTCCTGGCGACCACGACGTGTCCCGACTCCAGGGGCTGGCGCAGTGCGTCGAGGGCCTTGCCGGTGAACTCGGGCGCCTCGTCCAGGAAGAGCACGCCCCGGTGCGCGAGGGAGACCGCGCCGGGCCTCGGCAGTCCGTGCCCGCCGCCGACGAGGGACTGCATCGTCGCCGAGTGGTGCGGCGCGCAGTACGGGGCGGTGCGGACCAGGGGTTCGCCCGGCGGCAGGATGCCCGCCACCGAGTGGACCGCCGTGACCTCCAGCGACTCCCGCCGGGTCAGCGGCGGGAGCACGGCAGGCAGCCGCTCGGCCAGCATGGTCTTGCCCGCGCCCGGTGGCCCCGTGAGCAGCAGGTGGTGTCCGCCGGCCGCGGCGACCTCCAGCCCGGTACGGGCGGTCCGCTGCCCCGCGACGTCCGCCAGGTCGGGCCCGCCGCCGGTCTCCGGGGCGGCGCTCAGCCCGGTGCCCACGCCGGCGCCCGGCACGAGCAGCCCGGCGAGCGCCGGGTCGGGGCGCCCGGCGGCGACCGGCTCCTCGTCGGGCACCGGTTCGTCGGCCAGCACCGCGATCAGCTGCCGCAGGGTGCGGACGCCGAGGACGGACACACCGGGCACCAGGGACGCCTCGCCGGCGGTCTGCTCCGGGACGACGACCTGGTCGTAGCCCGCTTCCGCCGCCGCGAGGACGGCGGGGAGCACCCCGCGCACCGGCCGCACCCGTCCGTCGAGCCCGAGCTCGCCGATGAGCACCAGATCGGCGATCTGCCGCGGGTCGATGCGCTCGGCCGCGGCCAGCACCGCGACGGCGACGGCCAGGTCGAAACCGCTGCCGCCCTTGGGGACGGACGCCGGGCTGAGCCCCACGGTGAGCTTCTTCTGCGGCCATTCGGCTCCCGAGTTGACGACCGCGGCCCGGACCCGGTCGCGGCTCTCGACCAGGCTCTTGTCCGGCAGGCCCACCAGGGTGAAGGCGGCCACCCCGGGCTCCAGGTCGGCCTGGACCTCGACCACCACGCCCTCGACACCGACGAGGGCCACGGAACACGCGCGGGCGAACCCCATCACGCCACCCCCTTGGCGTGCTCGACCACGGCGGCGCCCCTGCGGGGGAGCACCACGCCCACCAGGTCGACGCGGATCCCGCCCGGGGGCGCTCCCCCGTGACGGGCCGCCCAGCACTCCGCCAGGTGTCTGAGCCTCCTGGACTTGGCGGGAGTCACCGCCGCCATCGGCTGCCCGTGGGCACCGGCCCTGCGGGTCTTGACCTCGCAGACGACGAGGACGTCGCCCTCACGGGCCACGATGTCGATCTCTCCGGCCCGCCCGCAGCGCCAGTTCCTCGCCAGCAGGCTCATGCCCGAACCGGCCAGCCGCCGGGCTGCCAGGTCCTCGCCGTACCGTCCCATCGCACGCGTCGCGTTCATGTCGGCCCCACCTCCGGCACCGACTCTGGGGCCTGCGCCCCGACGGTGTGGATCTTGGTGGAAACCCGTGGACAAGCAGCTCGCTGTGGACAACTCCGTCACCCGGGAGAGGGAGCCGCCGACCGGGACGGACACCCGACCGCAGGCGGGGACCTCCCCGGACAGAACATCCGGCGCCCCGGGCGGCGCCGGCCGTGGGCCACCGCCCGGCCGTCAGCTGCTGGGAAGCTCCAGGTCGCTCTTGTTGAGCTCCTCGATGTTCACGTCCTTGAATGTCAGCACGCGGACCTGCTTGACGAACCTGGCCGGCCGGTACATGTCCCAGACCCAGGCGTCCGCCATCGAGACCTCGAAGAACACCTCACCCTGCACCGAGTGCACCTGCATCTCGTAGTCGTTGGTGAGGTAGAAGCGGCGCTCCGTCTCGATCACGTATTTGAACAGCCCGACGACATCTCGGTACTCCCGGTAGAGCTTCAGCTCCATCTCGGTCTCGTACTTCTCGAGGTCCTCGGCGCTCATGGCATGTTCCCCTTCAGCCTTGCGTCCCCCCATTGTGCGCCAGTGCCCCGCGCCCCTATGCGATTTCCGGGGCGAGGACCACGGGCGTACTCGGAGGTCCCTCGTCGAGCAGCGTGCGCAGCAGCTCGGCGAGCCTGGTCGGGTACACCGTCTCACGCGCCGCCGACAGTTCGGCGGAGGTCCACCACCTGAGGCCGGCGACACTGCGCCGCTCCAGTTCGGTCAGCCCGGCCGGGGCGGTCTCGGTGGTCGTGGTACGGGCCAGGAAGTACCACTCGTCCTGCTCCCAGCGGCGGCCGTCGAACGGGAACGAGCACTGACGCCGCCAGAGCACCGGCCCGAGTTCCACCCCGGTGATCCCGGTCTCCTCGGTCAGCTCGCGCAGCGCGGCCTCCTCGTGCGTCTCGTCGCCCTCGAGTCCGCCGCCCGGGGTGAACCACCAGTCGTCGGCAGGGTCGCCCGGCTCGAAGCCGTGGAGGAGCAGGATGCGGTCCTCGGGGTCGAGCAGCACGACCCTGGCGACCCTGCGCCGCGCTCCGGCGGCCGACGGCTCAGACGACACCCGCGGCCTCCGGCTTCGGCCGCCGCGCCCGTCCGATCCAGGCCGCCACCGGCCCGTACACGGCACCGCCCAGGATGAGCCCGGCGCCGCCCGCCACCGTGGCAACCATCAGCTTCACGGGGCCGGGCCGCGAGACCCCGCCCGGCAGCTCCGCGAACGCGTCGGGACGCCCCACCATGCCGCCGTCCAGCGGCCAGGCGATCGCGTCGACGCGCGCCTCGACGGCGGACCGGGGGACGGCGCCGTTGTCCGTCTCCTCGAGGTGGGAGCGCGAGTCCAGCGAGGTCCTGCGGTCGTCGCCCATCAGGAAGAGGTGACCCTCGGGCACCTTCGCGGTGAAGTCCTCCGCGGCCCGGCCCTCGGCGCGCAGATACGGTTCGTCGAGTGCCCGGCCGTTGACCGTCAGCCGTCCGCCGTCCCCGCAGCAGGCGACCTCGTCGCCGCCGACGCCGACGACCCGCTTGATCATGGGGAGGTTGCCCCAGTCCTTGTCGCGGAAGATCACCACGTCGCCGCGGCGGACGTCCTCGCCGCCCATCCGCTCGGCGAGCACCCGGTCACCGACGTCGACCGTCGGGACCATGGAGTCGGTCGGGACCGTGTACGGCTGGTAGACGAGGGCGCCCCAGACGAAACCGCCGAGGAAGAGCACACAGCCGACGGCCACGGCTATGCCGGACAGCGCGCTGCCCAGCCGGCCGCCGCCGGCCCCGTCACGTCCTGTACCGCCCATCCAGCGCTCCTCGGAGAGATCGGTCCCCGGCTGCGCCCCGGGGATCTGCGGTCCGCGAGGCACCCTACCCGGCGGTACGGCTCCGGGTCAGCACCCGGAATCGGCCCCGGCGGGAGCCGTGCTCCCGGGCAGCGCCGCAGGGCCCGGCGCCGCCACGAGCCGCTCAGCCGCGCGCGGCGAGGGCCTGGGCGGACAGCCGGCGGCGGCGCCACAGCACGAGCGGCACCGCGCCCGCGAGGCCCAGGGCCGACGGGGCGACGGCGGCCGCGGCGTCGAGCCCCGGCTGGTCGTAGGTGGCGGGCACCGGCAGCGTGGACCAGCGGTTCAGAGGCCAGGCGACGACGACGGCACGGCCGACGACCTTGTCCACCGGGACGAAGCCGCGGTTCACGTCCTCCATGTGGTAGCGGGAGTCCTGGGAGTTCTGGCGGTTGTCGCCCATCACCCAGATCCGGTCCTCGGGCACCTTGAACGGGCCGAAGGGCTGGTCGTCACAGGCCGAGCTGCCGGGGTAGAGGTAGTCCTCCCGGAGGGCCTTCCCGTTCACCATGACGGGGCCGCCCTTCTTGCACTCGACCGTGTCGCCGGCGACCGCGATGGTCCGCTTGATCAGGTCCTTCTCCTCGGCGGAGGGCATCAGGCCGATGAAGCTGAGGAACTCCTGGAAGACGTTGGGCTCGGGCGTGGGCTCGCCCTCCAGCCAGCCGCCCGGGTCGTGGAAGACGACGACCTCGCCGCGCTCGGGCTCCGAGCCGAACCAGGGCGTGAGCTTGTCCACCAGCACGCGGTCACCGCGCTGCAGGGTGTTCATCATGGAATCCGACGGAATGGAGAACGCCTGCACCAGGAAGGTCTTGATCAGAAGCGCGAGGAGCAGCGCGATACCGATCAGGAGCGGCAGTTCCTTCCAGAAGGATCGCTGCTTCTTCTGTCCCGTACCGCTGCCCTCCGGCGCATCGTCGTCGTCACCGCCGCCCGCCGGAGCCGCTCCGCTCGCGTCCGAGGGCTGCTCGGGGAGCCGCCCCGGCCTCTCCTCGGGATCGTCGTGCCCGGACCGTGCGCCGACCGCCACGTCCCCCACATCCACTCCTCACTCCGTACGAACCGCCTGCCCCGTACAAGGAACAGGCCCACCACTCCCATAACGAGCGGGAGTTCCGCAGGGGTCGGGAGCAGGACCATTCCGTTCAGATCCTGGGAGGACACACTATGCGACGGCGCCGCCGCCGCCGGCGTCCCAACGCGCGCGCCCGGAACGGACGCGAAGGTCCCCGGTTCCTCCAGGCGGCTCCAGTGGTCCAGCGGCCAGGCGATCACGACTGCCTGCCCGACGACCTGGTCCTCCGACACGGTCCCCTGCCCTTCCTCCCTGAGATGGAAACGGGAGTCGGCGGAGTCGGAGCGATGGTCTCCCATCACGAACAGCCGCCCCTCGGGCACCCTGACCTCGAAGGAGATCGTCGACGGCGCGTTGCCGGGGTGCAGATACGGCTCGTTCAGGGCGACGCCGTTGACGGTGACCCGGCCGTCGGCGCCGCAGCACTTCACGGTGTCGCCGCCCACCGCGATCACTCGCTTGATCAGGTCGCGCTCGTCGGCCGAGGGCAGCAGGCCGATGAAGGTCAGGAACTGCTTGACCTGCTTGACGACGACGGGGTCGTCGCCGGTCGGCTTCTCCTCGCGCGGCAGCCAGCCGCCGGGGTCCTTGAAGACGACGACGTCACCGCGCTGGGGCCTGGAGCCGAACCACGGCGTGAGCTTGTCCACCAGCACCCGGTCCTGGATGCGGATCGTCTGCTCCATCGAGCCGGAGGGGATGACGAACGCCTGGACCAGGAACGTCTTGAGCACCAGGGCGATGAGCAGGGCGACGGTGATGAGGAGGGGGACCTCCTTGACCGCGGAGCGGCGGCGCCTGCGCCGGACCTTCTGGGCGAGTCGGCGCCGCTCGGCACGGCCCGGCAGCGGGCGGCCGCCGTCGGTGGGGCGGGTCCCCGTGGGCAGCCGGGTGTCGGCGCGATGGCTCGCCGCACGGCCGCGGTTACCCATGCCCGCCGCCCACGACACTGCTGGGCGGGGGCACGTGCCGGAAGGCGCCGGTGGGTTCGATGGAGGTCCAGCGCCCGGCCGGCCAGCCGATCCAGTCGGCGCGGCCGATCACCTTGTCGACGGGGACCATGCCGCCGCCCGGGTCGCCGAGGTGGTCCCGGGAGTCGCTGGAGTTCCCGCGGTGGTCGCCCATGACCCAGAGCCGTTCCGCGGGGACGACGATGTCGAAGGCCACCTCGGACGGGACGTCGCCGGGATGCAGATACCCCTCGTCGACCGGTACACCGTTCACCTCGATCCTGCCCTCGTCGTCACAGCAGACCACCCGGTCGCCACCGGTGCCGACCACGCGTTTGACGAAGTCGGTGTCGGCCGGTTCGGCGAGACCGAGAGCGGCGAGCCCCTCTCGTACTACGGAACTGACGGGGTTTTCCGTCAGTTCCGCCCGGACGAAGGAACCTCTGCCGTCGAAGACCACGATGTCGCCGCGGGCGGGCCGGGAGTCCGGTCCGTAGGCGAGTTTGTTCACCAGGATCCGGTCGCCGGCCCGGAGCGTGGGCTCCATGGAGCTGCTCGGGATCTGGAAGGGCTGGACCACGAAATGGCTGAACAGCAGCACGAGGACGGTGCAGGTCACGCCGATCAGTCCGGCGGTGCGCAGGGAGATGCGCCCCCGGGCGCCGCTGCGGCGGGAGCGACGGGGGGAACGCGCGGAGCGCGACCCCTCCTCCGCGGTCCCCTCTGCGGGGCCGGAGGAGCGGTCGCGCTCCGTGTGCTGTGCTTCGGTGTCCATCGGGGGCGAAGCCTATCCGGCCGCCCTGTGAACACCGGACGCGCGTGCGAGCTCCGGGTCCGTCCGGCCGTCGGGGGCCGGGCGGGCGACGGCTCAGTTGTCGCGCTTCTCCTTGATCTTGGCGGCCTTGCCGCGCAGCTCGCGGAGGTAGTAGAGCTTGGCGCGACGGACGTCACCGCGGGTGACGAGCTCGATCTTCTCGAAGATCGGGCTGTGCACCGGGAAGGTGCGCTCGACGCCGACGGAGAAGGAGACCTTGCGGACCGTGAAGGTCTCGCTCACGCCCGCGCCCTGGCGGCGGATGACGACGCCCTTGAACTGCTGGATACGGGAGCGGTTGCCCTCGATGACGCGGACGTGGACGTTCACGGTGTCGCCGGGGCGGAAGGCGGGGACGTCGGAGCGGAGCGAAGCCGCGTTGACGTTGTCGAGCAGGTGGGCCATGGTGTTCTGCTTCCTCGTCGATGCCACAGGTCATCGACGGAATGTCGTGATGAGATCGGGGTGCTCACGTCGGGCGGGCGTCGTTCCCCCTGTGGCAGGGGCGCCGGCCGGACGCACAGCAGCGGCTCATTCTTCCACGAGCTGCGGCCTGCGCCAAAATCGTCCGCCGGGCTCGGGGGCCCAGCCGAGCATGGAGAGGATCTCCCGGTCCTTCTTGTCGAAGGCGGCCGGGTCGCAACGCTCGATCAGGTCGGGCCTGTTGGCGGCGGTGCGGCGGAACGCCTCGTCCCTGCGCCAGCGCGCGATCCTGCCGTGGTGGCCGCTGACCAGCACGTCCGGGATCTCCCGTCCGCGCCAGACGGGGGGCTTGGTGTAGACCGGCCCCTCCAGCAGGTCGGCCATGGCGCCCGGGGCGAACGAGTCGTCGCGGTGCGACTCCGCGTTGCCGAGCACGCCGGGCAGCAGCCGGGCGACGGCCTCGGTGATCACCAGCACGGCGGCCTCCCCGCCGGCCAGCACGTAGTCGCCGATGGACACCTCGTACACCGGCATGCGGGTCGCGTACTCGTCCACGACACGGCGGTCGATGCCCTCGTAGCGGGCGGGGGCGAAGACGAGCCAGGGGCGCTCGCTGAGCTCGACGGCCAGCTCCTGGGTGAAGGGGCGGCCGCTGGGGGTGGGCACGACCAGGGTGGGGCCGTGGGCTCCGGCCTCGTACCCGCCGGCCAGCACGTCGTCGAGTGCCTCGCCCCAGGGCCCGGTCTTCATGACCATGCCGGGACCGCCGCCGTAAGGGGTGTCGTCGACCGTGTTGTGGCGGTCGTACGTCCAGTCGCGCAGGTCGTGCACCTGGACGCCGAGCCGGCCCCGGGCGCGCGCCTTGCCGACCAGCGAGACGTCCAGGGGGTCGAGGTACTCGGGGAAGATCGTGACGACGTCGATCCGCATCAGGACTCCTCCTGTGCCCCGTCGCGGGCGGAGGCGATCTCGGCCTGGCTGTCGTCGATCAGACCGGGCGGGGGGGTGATGACGGCCCGCTGCTCCTCCAGGTCGATCTCGGAGACGATCTCCTCGACGAAGGGGATCATGACCTCGCTGCCGTCGGGCCGTTCGACGATGAACAGGTCCTGCGACGGGAGGTGGCTGATCTCGGTGATCCGCCCGATCTCCGTGCCGTCGGCGAGGACGACGTCGAGGTCCATCAGCTGGTGGTCGTAGTACTCCTCGGGGTCCTCGGGAAGCTCCTCCGGGTCCACCGCGGCGATGAGCAGCGTGTTGCGCAGCGCCTCGGCGGCGTTGCGGTCCGAGACGCCCTCGAAGCGCAGCAGCAGTCTGCCGCTGTGCACACGGCCCGCCGCGATCGTCAGCGGGCCCGCGCCGGCCGGGTCGGTGGCCAGCACGGCGCCGGGGCCGAGCCGCAGCTCCGGCTCGTCCGTGCGCACCTCGACGGTGACCTCGCCCCTGATGCCATGGGCGCGTCCGATCCGCGCCACCACCAGCTGCACGCTTGCTACTCCTTCGGTTGACCCGGACGGCCGGCCCCGGCCCGTGCGACGCAGGGAGACCCCGTGCGACGCAGGGAGACGGAGGGCACGGCACCGGTACGGCGTGTACGACGACGGGCCGGGGCGGGCCCTGGAGCCCTCCCCGGCCCGAGCCGGTGCTGCGACCGGCCCCGGGGCGGACCCCCGGGCCGGTGTTCCACTTCAGTTCAGCTGACCTGGTCCACGTCGACGAGGTCGACGCGGATGCCACGGCCGCCGATGGCGCCCACGACGGTGCGCAGGGCACGCGCGGTGCGGCCGTTGCGGCCGATCACCTTGCCGAGATCGTCGGGGTGCACCCGGACCTCCAGCACACGGCCGCGGCGCAGATTGCGCGAGGCGACCTGTACCTCGTCCGGATTGTCGACGATGCCCTTCACGAGGTGCTCGAGAGCCTCCTCGAGCATGCTCAGGCCTCGGTCGACTCGGCGGGAGCGGCCTCGGCCTCGTCCGCCTTCTTGTCGGCCTTCTTGGCCTTCGGCGTGATGGCCTCGCCCTTGGCGTCGTCACCCTCGATGGCCTTGGCGAAGGCATCGAAGCTGGCGCGCTTGTCTTCCTTGGTGGCCGGGGCCAGCAGCGGCTTCTCCGGGGCGGGCAGGCCCTTGGCCTTCTGCCAGTCGCCGGTGAGCTTCAGGATGGCGAGGACCGGCTCGGTCGGCTGGGCGCCGACGGACAGCCAGTACTGCGCACGCTCCGAGTCGACCTCGATGCGCGAGGGGTTGTACGTCGGGTGGTACAGCCCGATCTCCTCGATGGCCCGGCCGTCACGGCGGGTACGGGAGTCGGCGACGACGATGCGGTAGTGGGGCTGGCGAATCTTGCCGAGACGCTTCAGCTTGATCTTGACTGCCACGGGAGTGGTGTCTCCTGGTCTTGACGTGGTTGGGCACAACGAGATGCCACGTGGGGTTGCGGTACTCGGGTGCCCGATGGACGCGTCAGCCGGAGGCGAGAGGGTTCCTGTGCGGCTGTCGAGTACAGCTAGCCATTGTGCCACACGCGCGCAGGGGCTCTTCACCCGCCCGGCACGGCCGTCCGCCCCCGTCGGCGGCCGGCGCGGCCCGGCGGGTGGAGCGCTCGCCCGCACCCCTCCCGCTCAGCTCGCCGCGCCGACGACTTCCGGGATGCGGAACGGTTTGCCGCAGCCGCCGCAGACGATGGGCGCCTGGGCGAGGACGGACGGGACGACTCTGACGTTGCGGCCGCAGTCGCAGACGGCCTTGACCCGCACACCGCCGCCGGACGAACCGTGCCGTGCGGCCGGCCCCCGGAAAGAGCGCTTGGTGTCGGACGCCGTCGCCGCGGTGTGCGCCTTGAGGGCGCGCTGCAGCCGCTCGATGGTGGGGCGGTACCGCCGCTTGGCCTCGGGGTTGAGCGTGACCAGGGAGAAACCGCTGCTCGGGTGCGGCTCCTCGGGGTGGTCGAGGCCCATCTCCTCGGCGATCGCGAGGAAGCGGCGGTTGTGGTAGCGGCCGGCGCGCGAGGTGTCGCGGACTCCTCGCGCGGCGGCGATGCCGTGGACTGCCTCGTGGAGCAGTCGCTCGAAGGAGAGCTCGGCGCCACAGGCGGACGAGGACTCTCCGATCAGGGACTCTGGCGCGGCCAGATCCGGCAGTTCGGGGTGGTGCCGCTGAATGTCGGCCCACGCCTGTGCCAGCTCTGCGGCGAGAACAGGTGGTGTCGTGCTCACGTCGTGACAACGAGCCGGAAGCCCCCCGGGTTCCATTCCGGGGCATCGCAAATATTTTGCACGTACCCGTCAGTTCGCGGCCGATGCCGCCGAGGGGGTCGGGTGGGCGGATCCCCGGAGAAGGCGCACAGCTCACCGTAAGGTGGTGCGTAACCACGCGGCTGCGCGCCCTGCGCACGCCAGGGAGCGTACAGCTCGCCTCGCGCGCCCCGCGGCCCCCGCTCACGCCCACGGAGTGCGCGCGTACGGGCCCGGGCGCTCCGGCGGGCGCGCCGGCCGCGGCGCGCCCGCCGGAGCGGGACGGCTCAGTAGGCGCGCGCCACGAGGGCGACGGTACCGGGGGCGTCGTCGGCCTCCGGCACCGACCCGTCCTCGGCGACCAGGCAGCGCACGGACACCGCCTGCTCGGCGAGCTTCGCCTCGCCCTCCTCGCCCAGCACCGCCCAGGGGATCCGCGCCCAGCCGCCCGCGGCGGCCGCCGCGGCGGCCTCCTCGACCGTCGAGACGTCGGTCGTGCGGGACTCGCGGCGACGACGGGACTGCTCCAGCAGCAGGGCCTGGTCGTCCTCCAGGACCTTGGGCAGCAGGGCGGTCAGCGCGTCGGCGGGGACCGCCTCCTTCCCGCCCGGGATGCGGCGGACCAGCATCGCGGTGCCCGCCTCCAGGTCGCGCGGCCCGATCTCGATCCGCACCGGCACACCCTTGAGCTCCCAGTCCACCGCCCGGCGCCCGAAGGGGGTGTCCACCCGGTCGTCGACATGGACGCGCAGCCCGGCCGCCCGGAGCGTGCCGCCCAGCTCCCGGACCCGGGCGACCGACTCCTCGCCCTTGATCGCCATGACCACGACCTGGACCGCCGCGAGCCGCGGCGGCACGCGCAGCCCGTTGTCGTCGCCGTGCGACATGATCAGACCGCCGACCATCCGGGTCGAGGTGCCCCACGAGGTCTGCCACACCAGCTCCTGGCGGCCGTCGGCCGTCAGGTAGCGGGTCTGGAACGCCTTGGCGAAGTTGGTGCCGAGCTCGTGGCTGGTGCCCATCTGGAGCGCCTTGCCGTCGCCCATCATCCCTTCGAGGGTGAGGGTGTTGATCGCCCCTGCGAAGCGCTCCCTGGGCGTCTTGCGGCCGAGCACGACGTCGATGCCGAGCACGTTGACCATGAAGTCCGCGTACACCTCCCGGTGGATGTACGCGGCGTAGTCGCGGGCGTCCTCGTAGGTGGCGTGGGCGGTGTGGCCCTCCTGCCAGAGGAACTCGGTCGTGCGCAGGAAGACGCGGGGCCGCATCTCCCAGCGGACCACGTTGGCCCACTGATTGATCAGCAGGGGCAGGTCGCGGTAGCTCTGCACCCATTTGGAGAAGTAGTCGTTGATGATCGTCTCGGAGGTCGGCCGCACCACGACCGGCTCCTCGAGCTCCTTGCCGCCGCCGTGGGTGACCACCGCGAGTTCGGGCGCGAAGCCCTCGACGTGCTCAGCCTCGCGAGTCAGGTAAGACTGGGGGATGAAGAGCGGGAAGTAGGCGTTCTGAGCGCCCGCGTTCTTGATGCGGGCGTCCATCTCGTGCTGCATCCGCTCCCACAGGCCGTAGCCGTACGGTCGGATGACCATGGTGCCGCGCACCGGGCCGTTGTCCGCCAGTTCGGCTTTGTTGATCAGGTCCTGGTACCAGCGCGGGAAGTCCTCCGCCTGGGGTGTCAGCACAGGTGTCTTGGCCATGGCGCGCATGGTACGGCGACATGGGACCGGGACGGGAATCGGCCATGTGCCCCGGGGCGCACGCACCGGGCGCGCAAGCAATGCCGCACAACCCCTGGACGCGGGGCCGCCCGCGCAGTTCCCTGGCATACGGAAGGCGCGGTACGAACGCACCAGGGGCCTGCCCTTCGGGGCACAACCGACTCTCACGGCGGAATGGGGCGTATTGATGGCATCCACGCTCGTCCGGAACCGGCACCGCACGGCGTCGGCGTCCTCTCCTCGGACTGCACAGACGGATCAGGCCGCTTCGGCCGGGCACGACGCCCCGGACGTCCTCGCGGAGGCACGGGCCCGGGACTGGGCCGAGATCCAGGAGCGCATGCTGGTACCGCTGTACGAGGCGGTGTACGCACGGCTGGAGGTCGGCGCCGGATCCCGGCTGCTCGGTCTCGGCTGCGGCTCGGGCCTCGCCCTGCTGATCGCCGCCGCGCGCGGCGCATCGGTGACGGGCGCCGACGACGACCCCGGCAGGCTGGCACTGGCCAGGGAGCGGCTGACCGCCTCGGGCACGGCGCCCGTGGACGCGCGGCTGGTGTCGGGGACCGAAGGGCTCCACGACGCCCGTCGCCCCGCCTGGAACCTGGTCACCGCCTTCCAGCCGATCGGCGGCGGCGCGGGGGACGCCCGGTGGCTGGAGCCGGCCCTGCGGGCGGCCGTCGCCGGCGCGGAGCGCGGCGCCGCGGTGGTGCTCACCGGATGGGGGCCGCCGGAGCGGTGCGCCACGTCCGGTGTGCTGCGGGTGGCGCACAAGGGCCGGTCGGGCAGGCGGAGCGTGCCCGAGTCCCCGCGGGACGGTCTGGAGGACGTGGCGGCCCGTGCGGGCCTGCGCCCGGACGGCTCGGGCCGGGTCGCCTGCCCCTTCGGGTACGCGGACGCGGACAGCGCGGTGCGCGGGCTGATGTCGACCGGCCTGTACGACGCCGCGGTGCGCGACAGCGACACCGGCCAGGTCGCCAAGGAGATCACCGAGGCGCTGCACCCGTACCGCAGGCCCGACGGGACGGTCTGGATGCCGAACGTCTTCCGTTATCTGATCGCCCGCACCCCCTGAGAGCGCGGAGGGCCGGACGGGAGAGCGCGGAAGGGGCCCGCAACCGGTGACGGTCGCGGGCCCCTTGCGCGGGCCGGTGCGCAGTGGCACGGCCCGTGAACCGCTGGAACCCGGGGGGCCCGGCCCGATGAGACCCGGGCCCGCCGCGGCGGGCCCGGACCGACGAACCGCCGGCCGTCGCGGTCGCCCGGCCGGATGAACCCGGGGCCGTCGCGAGGGCTCAGCCCATGAACTTCTTGAACTCCTCGGGCAGTTCGAAGTCCTTGCCGGGCTCCCCCGCCGGAAGCCCGAACGCGCCGCCCTGCTGGGCCTGCTCGCGTCGTGCCGCGGCCTCGGCCTCCTCGGCCTTGCGCTTCATCGGGTTGCCGCTCTTGCGCTTGCCCTTGGCCTGCTTCTGCTGCTTCTTCTGCCGGCCGGGGCCACCGCCCATGCCCGGGATGCCGGGCATCCCCGGCATGCCGCCGCCCTGGGCCATCCGCGACATCATCTTGCGCGCCTCGAAGAAGCGCTCGACGAGGTTCTTCACGGCGCTGACGTCGACGCCGGAACCGCGCGCGATACGGGCGCGGCGGGAGCCGTTGATGATCGTCGGGTCCGTGCGCTCGCCCGGGGTCATCGACTTGATGATCGCGGCCGTGCGGTCCACGTCGCGCTCGTCGATGTTGTTGATCTGGTCCTTCATCTGGGCCATGCCCGGCAGCATGCCGAGCAGCTTGCTGATGGAGCCCATCTTGCGGACCTGCTCCATCTGGGCGAGGAAGTCGTCGAGCGTGAACTCCTTGCCCTTGCTGCTCGCCAGCTTGGAGGCCATCTTGGCGGCCTCTTCCTGGCTGAAGGTCTGCTCGGCCTTCTCGATCAGCGAGAGCATGTCGCCCATGCCGAGGATGCGGGACGCCATGCGGTCCGGGTGGAACGCGTCGAACTCGTCCAGCTTCTCGCCGTTGGAGGCGAACATGATCTGCTTGCCGGTGACGTGCGCGATGGAGAGCGCGGCACCGCCACGGGCGTCGCCGTCGAGCTTGGACAGGACGACGCCGTCGAAGCCCACGCCGTCGCGGAACGCCTCGGCGGTGTTGACCGCGTCCTGACCGATCATGGCGTCGACGACGAAGAGGACCTCGTCGGGCTGGACGGCGTCGCGGATGTCCGCGGCCTGCTCCATCAGCTCCTGGTCGATGCCGAGGCGGCCGGCGGTGTCGACGATCACGATGTCGTACTGCTTGGTGCGCGCGTACTCGACGGAGTCCTTGGCGACCTGGACCGGGTCGCCGACGCCGTTGCCCGGCTGCGGGCCGTAGAAGCCCACGCCCGCGCGCTCGGCGACGACCGAGAGCTGGGTGACGGCGTTGGGGCGCTGGAGGTCGCAGGCGACGAGCAGCGGCGAGTGGCCCTGGCCCTTCAGCCACAGGCCGAGCTTTCCGGCCAGGGTGGTCTTGCCCGCGCCCTGGAGGCCGGCGAGCATGATCACCGTCGGTGCGGTCTTGGCGAACCGCAGGCGCCGGGTCTCCCCGCCGAGGATCCCCACCAGCTCTTCGTTGACGATCTTGATGACCTGCTGGCTCGGGTTGAGCGCCTTGGAGACCTCGGCGCCCAGCGAGCGGGTCTTGACCTGCTTGATGAACTCCCGGACGACGGGCAGGGCGACGTCGGCCTCGAGCAGGGCGATGCGGATTTCCCGGGCCGCGCCGTCGATGTCGGCCTCGGACAGGCGCCCCTTGCCACGCAGGTTCTTGAAGGTCGCTGAGAGGCGATCGGAGAGAGTGTCGAACACGGCGGCGTCGGTCCTCAGGAGTCGGGGGCGTTGGATCGCCCTCCAGGGTATCCGGCCGCGCGGCGCAATCGTCCTCGCC
>NZ_RDBP01000012.1:2836178-2890365 GCF_008042045.1 Streptomyces sp. T39 | reverse complement strand
GAGGAGGAACGCCTCGCCATGGAGGCCCTGCGCACCGGCGAGCCCGTCCTGGCCCTGCGCACCGAGCCTGCCGCCCCGGCCGCCGAGGAGGAACGCCTCGCCATGGAGGCCCTGCGCACCGGCGAGCCCGTCCTGGCCCTGCGCACCGAGCCTGCCGCCCCGGCCGCCCGCCGCTCAGCGCAGAGCCTCCTCCACGCTCCCCGCGAGCGCCTTCGCCTCCGCGTCCGCGAGCGGCGAACCGTCGGTCCCGGTCACGTAGAAGGCGTCCACGGCGTTCGCCCCCAGCGTGGAGACACGGGCGCTGCGGACCCGCACCGCCGCTCCCTCCAGTGCCCGGCCGATCCGGTGCAGCAGCCCCGGGGCGTCGTGGGCGCGGACCTCGATCACCGTGGCGAGGCGGGAACCGGCGGGCGCCACGGTCACCCGCGGGGGCGGGGCGGTGCTGCCGCGCCGCCGCGGATACGCCGCCTCCCGCTCCGCGAGGCGCCCGCGGATGTCCAGTGTGCCGTCCAGGACCCGCACGAGGTCGGCGCGCAGCCGGGCGGCCTGCGGAAGGGAGCCGTACTCGGCGGCGACGCGCCAGTTCAGCACCAGCAGGGAGGTCTCCCCGACGCCGGTGGGCAGCTCCACGGCGCGCAGGTCGGCAGCCCGGACGGTCAGCCGGTGCAGGGCGAGCACGCCGGCCACGGCGGGCAGGACGCCCGGCTGGTCGGGCAGGGCGATCAGCAGCTCCACGCCGACGGGTTCCGGTTCGCCGTCCTCGGCGGGGGCGGCAGGCTCGGTGCGCAGGGCCAGGACGGGCTCGCCGGTGCGCAGGGCCTCCATGGCGAGGCGTTCCTCCTCCGCGCTCGGGGCCGCCTGCTCCGGGTCGGCGGGGGTGTCCCCGGCGAGGACGGCGGCGGCGCGGCGCACCAGGTCGGCGACGAGCGAGCCGCGCCAGGAGGACCACGCGGCCGGCCCGGTCGCGAGGGCGTCCGCCTCGGTGAGCGCGTGCAGCAGCTCCAGCGTGCTCACCGAGCCGACCGCCTTGGCGACGGACTCGACCGTCGCGGGGTCGTCCAGGTCCCGCCGGGTGGCGGTCTCGACGAGCAGCAGGTGCTGCCGCACCAGGGTGGCGACGACACCCACGTCGGCGCGGTCGAACCCGATCCGGGCCGCGATGTCCCGGGCGATGGTCTCGCCCACCTCGGAGTGGTCGCCGGGCCAGCCCTTGCCGATGTCGTGCAGCAGGGCGGCGACGAGGAGCAGGTCGGGGCGGCCGACACGACGGGTGAGCGCCGACGCCTTGACGGCGGTCTCGACGAGGTGACGGTCGACGGTCCAGGTGTGCACGGCGTTGCGCTGGGGCCGGCAGCGGACCCGCTCCCAGTCGGGCACCAGGCGGGTGACGATCCCCTCGGCCTCCAGGGCCTCCCAGACCGGCACGGTCGCCTCCCCGGCGCCGAGCAGCCTGACCAGCTCCTCGCGGGCCTCGGCGGGCCACGGCACGGGCAGCGGCGGGGCCGCCTGGGCGAGGCGGCGCACCGCGTACCGGGAGACCGGCAGCCCGGACTGGGCCGCCGCCGCCGCGGCGCGCAGCGGCAGCACGGGGTCGCGGTCGGGCCGGGCCGTGCGGGCGAGCACGACCTCGCCGTCCTGCTCGACGACCCCCTCGGCGAGCGGGGTGCGCTCGGGCTGGGAGGCGCGTCCGCCGCTGAGCATGGCGCGCAGCCTGGGCCGCACGGCGCGGGAGCGCAGGACGCGGCCCACCTCGCGCCAGGTGACGTCGCCGGCGTACGAGACGGTCCGGGCGGCCTCGTAGACCTGGCGCAGCAGGGCGTCGGCGTCGAGGAGGCCGAGCTCGACGGCGACCTGGTCCTGTTCCTGGAGGGCGAGGCGGTCGGTGGCGCGCCCGGTGGACAGGTGCAGGGCGTCGCGTACGTCGAGGAGGACGCGGCGGGCCTCGGCCAGGCCCTCCCGGGGGGCGTCGGCGAGCCAGGAGGCGGCCACGGCGCCGAGGGCCGTGACGTCGCGCAGGCCGCCGCGGGCCTCCTTCAGGTCCGGTTCCAGGAGGTACTGGAGCTCGCCCTGGCGCTCGGCGCGCTCCCGGCACAGCGCGTCCAGGTCGGGCAGCCGCCGGGGTGCCTGGTTGCGCCAGTCGGCGAGCACGGAGGTGCGCAGGGCGGCCACCAGGCCGAGGTCGCCGGCGACGGGCCGGGCGTCGAGCAGTCCGAGCTGCACCTTGAGGTCCTCGGCCGCGGTGCCGCGGGCCTCGGCCGGGGTGCGCACGGAGTGGTCGAGGGCGAGGCCCAGGTCCCAGACCGGGTACCAGATCCGGTCGGCCAGGGCGGCGACGGCCGCGGGGTCGTTCCCGTCGTGCAGCAGCAGCAGGTCGAGGTCGCTGCGGGGCGACAGCTCGCCGCGTCCGTATCCGCCGACGGCGACGAGTGCGGCGCCCCTGACGCCGGTGTCCGCCGCGGCGGCGGCGAACAGGCCGGCCAGCCAGCCGTCGGTCAGCCGGGCGAGGGACGCACGGCGCGACGGCCCGGACCGCTCCTTCTCCGAGAGAAGGAGCAGCCGGGCCGCCGCGTATCCGCCGGGTCCCGAGTCTTCCGTTCCGTCGCTCACATCGAGGCTCGTCACTCCGGCGGCTCCTTGTTCGGTGCCCGCCCGCCCCCGGGGCGTCCCGGGGGCGGGCGGAGGGCGTCGTCGCTTCCTACAGGGCGTCCGGACCGCGCTCGCCGGTGCGGACCCGTACGGCGGTGTCCACCGGGACGCTCCAGACCTTGCCGTCACCGATCTTGCCGGTACGGGCGGCCTTGACGATCACATCGACCAGCTGCTCGGCGTCGTCGTCCTCGACCAGCACCTCGATGCGGATCTTGGGGACGAGGTCGACGGTGTACTCCGCGCCGCGGTAGACCTCGGTGTGGCCGCGCTGCCGGCCGTAGCCGCTGGCCTCCGTGACCGTGAGCCCCTGGACGCCGAAGGCCTGGAGGGCCTCCTTGATCTCGTCCAGCCGGTGCGGCTTCACGACTGCGGTGATGAGCTTCATGCGTCCACCTTCTTGGATTCTGCTGCGGCCACGGTGTCGACCGGTGCGGGCACGGCCTTGCGGGATGCGGCACCGCCGCCCGCGCCGCTGAAGTCGTACGCGGTCTCGGCGTGCTCGACCTGGTCGATGCCGGAGACCTCGTCGTCCTCGTCCACCCTCATGCCGATCGTCTTGTGGAGCACGAGGGCGAGGAGGGCGGAGACCACCAGAGAGTAGGCCAGGACCGCGAAGACGCCGACGGCCTGCTTGCCCAGCTGCTCCAGGCCGCCGCCGTAGAAGAGGCCCTTGGCGTCGGACTGGACACCGCCGGTGGCGAAGAAGCCGACCAGCAGGGAGCCGATGACACCGCCGACGAGGTGCACGCCGACGACGTCGAGGGAGTCGTCGTAGCCGAACCGGTACTTCAGGCCCACGGCCAGGGCGCACACCAGGCCGGCGACGGCGCCGACCGCGATCGCGCCGAGCGGGGAGACGGCGCCGCCCGCCGGGGTGATGGCGACCAGACCGGCGACCGCGCCGGAGGCCGCGCCGAGGGTGGTGAAGGCGCCGTGGCGGATCTTCTCGTAGATGAGCCAGGCGAGCATCGCGGCGGCGGTGGCGACCTGCGTGTTGACGAACATCACCGCGCCGACGCCGTCGTCGTTGCCGAGCCAGGAGCCGGCGTTGAAGCCGAACCAGCCGAACCACAGCAGACCGGCACCGAGCATCACCAGCGGGAGGCTGTGCGGGCGCATCGGGTCCTTCTTGAAGCCGACGCGCTTGCCGATGACGAGGATGACGCCCAGCGCCGCGGCGCCGGCGTTGATGTGGACGGCGGTGCCGCCGGCGAAGTCGATGACGCCCATCTCGAAGAGCCAGCCGCCCGACCCCCACACCCAGTGCGCGACCGGGAAGTAGACGACGGTCACCCACAGGGCGATGAACAGCGCCCAGGCGGTGAACTTGACGCGGTCGGCGAGGGCGCCGCTGATCAGTGCGGGGGTGAGCACCGCGAACATCAGCTGGAAGACGGCGAAGACGTAGACCGGGATGGTGTAGCCGTCCCACAGCTCGGTCACGCCGATGCCGCTGAGGCCGACGTAGTCCGCGCTCCAGCCGATGAGCGAACCGGAGTCGGTGCCGAAGGCGAGGCTGAAGCCGTACAGCACCCAGAGGATGGTGACGATCCCGAGGCTGATGAAACTCATCATCAGCATGTTCAGAGTGCTCTTGACGCGGACCATGCCTCCGTAGAAGAAGGCGAGGGCCGGGGTCATGAGCATCACCAGGGCGGAACAGATGAGCATGAACCCTGTGTTGGCGGCAGACAGCTCGGGAGCGTCTGCGGCAAGGGTCGAGATGCCTGGGGGCATCGGCGTCTCCTCGTCGTCGTGCGGCCGCGTGCGGGCGGAGCCGGGCGGTAGAGCGGGCCGGTTATGCGCCATGAGGTTCGCGCAGCGCGGTTTCCGCAAATGCCGCTCGATGTTTCGCGGCCGTGACGAAGGGGTCCTGCGTGTTACGTCGCCATGAACGTGCTGATCGTCCGGGGGGTCCGGACGTATCATCTGCCCACATCACGATCCGGCCACGGCGCCCACCTCCGGTGACATGGCACGGGGGGAGCCGAGTCGGTCCGTCGGGGTGGGSGCCGTGGCCGGAGTGCGCCGGCCTGCCGGTGCGGGCAGGCTGCCCGCCGCTCAGACCGCTTCCGCGGTCTCGGGCAGCTGGGCGGTGAGCCGGTCGGTGAACTGAAGGACCTCTGCCACGTCGCCGAAGTCCCGGGCCGCCGTGTCGACCGTCTTGCGCAGCCGCGTGTTGACCCGCTCGGAGCGGACCTTGCGGGCGATGTCGAGCGCCTGGCCCGCGAAGGAGGTGGCGGCTTCCGGCTCCCGCTTCAGCAGGTGCACGGTGGCCATTCCGATGAGGTTCAGTGCGTACGACCGCTGGTGCTCCTGGTCCTGGCTGAAAAGCTCCACCGCGCGCTCCATGACCGGCTCCGAGAGGGAGGCGTAGGTGGGGCTGCGGCCGGCGACGTAGGCCAGGTCGCGGTAGGAGTGGGCGTTCTCCCCGTTGAGCTCGGCCTCGGAGAAGAAGCGGATCCAGTCCGGCTCGGGCTCGCCGTCGAGCCCCACGTCGGCGAAGGTGTCCTCGGCCATCCGGACCGCGCGCCTGCACTTGCTGGGCTGGCCCATGTTGGCGTAGGCGCGGGCCTCCATCGCATACAGCATCGCCTGGGTGCGGGAGGTCGCGCAGTCGCGGCTGCCGTACTGGGCGAGATGGATGAGTTCCAGGGCGTCGTCGGGCCGTCCGAGATGGATCATCTGACGGCTCATCGACGACAGGATGTACGAGCCGAGCGGCTTGTCGCCGGCCTCCTTCGAGGCGTGCAGCGCGAGCACGAAGTACTTCTGGGCGGTGGGCTGGAGGCCCACGTCGTAGCTCATCCAGCCCGCGAGCTCGGCCAGTTCGGCGGCGCAGCGGAAGAGCCGGCGCTCGGTGGCCGCCGGCTGCGGCTCCTGGAGGAGGTCGGTGACCTCGTGGAGCTGGCCGACGACGGCCTTGCGGCGCAGGCCGCCGCCGCACTGCGCGTCCCACTGGCGGAACATCGCGGTGGTGGACTCCAGCAGATCGAGCTCGGGGCCCGAGAGCCGGGCGGGCCGGCGTGCCGCGGCGGGGGCCGTGGCGTGGGAGGGTGCCGTGTCGCCGCCCGGCGTGGGGACCAGCCAGCGCTGCATCGGCTCGACGAGGGCGGGACCGGCCGCGAGGGCGAGCGAGGTGCCGAGGAAGCCGCGGCGGGCGAGCATCAGGTCGCTGCGGGAGAACTCGCTGAGCAGCGCGACGGTCTGGGGGCCCGCCCACGGCAGGTCCACCCCGGACACGGAGGGCGCCTGGTGCGCGGTGCGCAGGCCGAGGTCCTCGATGGCGACGACGCTGCCGAAGCGCTCGGAGAACAGCTCGGACAGGATGCGCGGGATCGGTTCGCGGGGCTGTTCGCCGTCCAGCCAGCGACGGACCCGGGAGGTGTCCGTGCTGATGTGGTGCGCGCCCATCTGGCGTGCCCGTCGGTTCACTTGGCGCGCGAGCTCGCCCTTCGACCAGCCGCTGCGCACGAACCACGAGCTCAGCTGTTCGTTGGGGCGCTTGCCGGTGTTCGTACCGTCTGCGCCGCTGCCGCTCACTCGACTGCCCCCATCCGTCGGACCCTTCGTCCGAACCGCTACCAGGATGCCGTGCGCCACGGCCTCCGGAAGCCCTTGTGCACTCGGACGGCTCTCCGGGTTGCCCGGGGCATACCCGCCGGCGCGGTGCAATTGCAGGTTCGTGCACCGAAAGTAATCCTCCGATCACGTGCTCGGCGAGTGGGATTGCAGAAACGCCACCATTCGCCACCCCTCCGGGTGAACTCACGTACGGCCAGGCGCGATTCACTTGACACGGCACGATCAGGGAATGGCGGACCGTAGCGCGCGGGGGCGCGTGTCGCGTTCCGCACTCCCTCCCGGACATCCGCGCGCCACGGGAGACTCCGCACGCCCCGCGACGCAGCGTCACCGGACCGCTCCGCGTCGTAACCAACGGCGCACTCGACCCGTTGGAGGGGGCATGGGCTTCACGATCGGCGGCACCCGGGGCATCGGCCACATCAGGCCCGGCGCCCGGCGCCGCGGGCGCACGGCGGAGGCCACCGTGGTGGCCGAGTACACCGGACTGTGGGGCTGGCCGGTGATCCCCGGCGCCAGAGCCGCCGCCGGCCGGTGCTCCTGCGGCGACGCGGCGTGCCCGGCTCCCGGCGCCCACCCGCTCGACTTCGCACGCGAAGTGCCCGCGGGTGCGACGCTCGACGAGGCCGGCCGGGCATGGGCCGCGGTGCCCGGCGCCTCGCTGATGCTGCCCGTGGGCCGGTCCTTCGACGTCCTCGACGTGGCGGCTCCGGCGGGCCGGCGGGCGCTGGTGCGGATGGAGCGCATGGGCCTGCGTCTCGGGCCGGTCGCGGCGACCCCGGAGGGCCGCGCGCAGTTCTTCGTGGCGCCGGGCGCGGCGGCCGGCCTGCCCCGGCTGCTCTACCGGATGGGCTGGGACGACGCCGACCTGGATCTGCGGTGCCTCGGCCCGGGCGACCACATCACGGCCCCGCCGTCCGACCGGGGCGGCCTCGGTCCGGTGCAGTGGCTGCGCGCCCCCTCGCTGGACACCGCGACCGCACCGCCGGAGGCCCGGCTGCTGCTCGGCACCCTGGCGTACATCTGCCACCGCTCGGCCGGCTGATCCCACGATGCGGGGCCCGGCTCGCGGGGCCGGGCCCACGGCGGCGGGCGGCCGGCCCGGGGCATCCGGCGCGGGCGGCTCGCCCGGGACTCCCTGCCGGCGCCGCTCCCCCGCCGTGCCACGACGAAGGCCCCGGGCCGGCTCGCGCCGGCCACGGGGCCTCTTCCGTACGGGTGGTGCCGTCAGTCGCCGATGAGGGCGTCGACGAACGCCTCGGGCACGAACGGCGCCAGGTCGTCGGCGCCCTCTCCCAGGCCGATGAGCTTCACCGGTACGCCCAGCTCCCGCTGGACGGCGACGACGATGCCGCCCTTGGCGGTGCCGTCGAGCTTGGTGAGCACGATGCCGGTGATGGCCACGACCTCGGCGAAGACCCGGGCCTGGACCAGTCCGTTCTGTCCCGTGGTGGCGTCGAGCACGAGCAGCACCTCGTCGAGGGGACCGTGCTTCTCCACGACGCGCTTGACCTTGCCGAGCTCGTCCATGAGGCCGGTCTTGGTGTGCAGCCGGCCGGCGGTGTCGATGAGCACGACGTCCGCGCCCTCGGCGATGCCCTCCTTGACCGCGTCGTACGCGATCGAGGCGGGGTCGCCGCCCTCCGGTCCGCGGATGGTCCGCGCTCCGACGCGCTCGCCCCAGGTCTGGAGCTGGTCGGCCGCGGCGGCGCGGAAGGTGTCGGCGGCGCCGAGCACGACGGACCGCCCGTCGGCGACCAGCACCCGGGCGAGCTTGCCGGTGGTGGTGGTTTTGCCGGTGCCGTTGACGCCGACGACCATCACGACGCCCGGGGTGTCGGTGCCGCTCTCGGTCCGCACGGCACGGTCGAAGTCGGTTCCGACCAGGGTCAGCAGCTCCTCGCGGAGCAGCGTGCGCAGTTCCTCGGGGGTGCGGGTGCCGAGCACCCTGACCCGCTCGCGCAGACGCTCGACCAGCTCCTGGGTCGGGGCGACACCGACGTCGGCGGTGAGCAGCGTCTCCTCGATCTCCTCCCAGGTGTCCTCGTCGAGGTGCTCGCGCGAGAGCAGCGTGAGCAGCCCCTTGCCGAGGGAGTTCTGGGAGCGGGCGAGGCGGGCCCGCAGCCGGACCAGACGGCCGGCGGTCGGCTCCGGGATCTCGATCTCGGGCGCGAGGGGCTCGGCGACGACCGGGTCCTCGACGGCGGCCGGCGTCTCGACGGCCTCCTCGGCGGTCGGGAGGCCGACCTCCTCGATGGTGCGGCGGGATTCGTCCCGCGGTGTCTCCGCCTCGTCGCCGACGTGCGGTTCGGCGGGCGGAGCGGTGATGGTCGGCGTGCTCGGCGGTGCCGAGGGCGGCAGCTGCTTCTTCCTGCGGCTGCTGACCACGAGTCCGCTGATGGCGCCGATCGCGACCAGGGCGATGACTACAGCAAGGATGACGATTTCCATGGTCCGTCCAGTATGCGTGACGCCCCTGGAGGGGCTCCGCTTCCCCGGCGGCGGGCCGCGGGGGGCCGCGGGGCCTCGCGCCCGGGCGGATGCGCCGGACGGGACCTACGACGGGCTGCCCCGGCTCACGCGCTGAGCCGGGGCAGCCAGAGGATCGGGGCAGCGGGGATTAGCCCATCTCCTCCAACGCCTTGCCCTTGGTCTCCTTCACGAACTTGAGCACGAAGGGGATGGAGAGCACGGCGAAGACCGTGTAGATGATGTAGGTGCCGGACAGGTTCCAGTCGGCGAGGCTCGGGAAGCTGGCCGTGATGGCCCAGTTCGCGATCCACTGGGCGGACGCGGCGACACCGAGCGCGGCGGCGCGGATCCGGTTGGGGAACATCTCGCCGAGGAAGACCCAGACGACGACGCCCCACGAGAGCGCGAAGAAGAGGACGAACACATGGGCGGCGACCAGGGCGACGACGCCCTGCGTCTCCGGGAGCTTGCCGTCCACCAGGTCGGCGGAGAAGGCCCAGGCCTCGAAGGCGAGCGCGATCGCCATGCCGACGGAGCCGATCAGGGCGAGCGGCCTGCGGCCGATGCGGTCGACCAGGACCATCGCGATCACCGTGCCGATGATGTTGATGATCGACGTGGTGAACGAGAAGAAGAACGAGTCGGTCGGGTCGATGCCCACGGACTGCCAGAGCGTCGCGGAGTAGTAGAAGGCGACGTTGATGCCGACGAGCTGCTGGAAGACGGAGAGGCCGATGCCGATCCACACGATGGGCAGGAAGTAGAACTTTCCGCCGAGCAGGTCCTTGAACGTGGACTTGGTCTCGCGGTGCATCGCGTGCTCGATCTCGGCGACACGGGCGTCCAGGTCGACGGTCTTGCCCTCGACCTCTTCGAGCACGTGCCTGGCCTTGGCGTGCTTGCCGACGGAGATGAGGAAGCGCGGCGACTCGGGGATGGCGAAGGACAGCAGTCCGTAGAGGACGGCCGGGACGACCATGACGCCGAGCATCCACTGCCAGGCCTCGAGGCCGCCGATCTCACCGCGCTGCTCGCCGTCGGCGAGCTGGAGGATGCCGTAGTTCACCAGCTGGGAGACGGCGATGCCGATGACGATCGCGGCCTGCTGGAAGGAGGCGAGCCGGCCGCGGTAGGCGGGCGGGGAGACCTCGGCGATGTAGGCGGGGCCGATGACCGACGCCATGCCGATCGCGAAGCCGCCGACGATGCGCCACATCGCCAGGTCCCAGAGGGCGAACGGCAGCGCCGAGCCGATGGCGCTGACGGTGAAGAGGACCGCGGCGATCTGCATGCAGCGGATGCGGCCGATGCGGTCGGCGATGCGGCCCGCGGTGGCGGCACCGATGGCACAGCCGATCAGGGCGATGGCGATGACCTGGGCGAGGGTGCCGGACCCGATGTCGTACCGGTCGCGGATGGCCTCGACGGCGCCGTTGATGACGGAGCTGTCGTATCCGAAGAGGAATCCGCCCATCGCGGCCGCCGCCGTGATGAAGATGACATGCCCGAGATGCTCGGGGTGGGCCTGGCGGGCACCCGATCCCGGGGGCTGCTCAGTGCTGGTCACGTGTACTCCTGGGGCCACCGGCAGCTTCGCCGGGCGTGGGGGGCGAGCCCTTCAAGTGGCGCACAACTTCAGGCCGCCCACCACTTGAAGGTAAAAGCAACGTTGCAGAGACTATGCCTTCAAGTTTCGAAGTCAAGAGGGGGTCAGGTATCTGTTTGACCAAGAGACCGACGCCTTTGGTTTCAAGTGTTGAAGATGGGGCTTTCCCAGAGAGCGTCTGCCCCGGCTGACCCGATGCACTCCCGCGGCCGCGCGTACGGCCCTGACGTCCCTCAGCGCAGCCGCTGGCTGATGACCTTGGAGACACCGTCGCCCTGCATGGAGACGCCGTACAGCGCGTCGGCGACCTCCATCGTGCGCTTCTGATGGGTGATCACGATCAGCTGCGAGCTCTCCTGGAGCTCCTGCATGATGCGGATCAGCCGCTGCAGATTGGTGTCGTCGAGCGCCGCCTCGACCTCGTCCATCACGTAGAACGGGCTGGGCCTCGCCTTGAAGATCGAGACCAGCATCGCCACGGCGGTCAGCGAGCGCTCACCGCCCGACAGCAGCGACAGCCGCTTGACCTTCTTGCCGGGCGGCCGTGCCTCCACGTCGACCCCGGTGGTCAGCATGTTGTCCGGGTCGGTGAGGACGAGCCGCCCCTCGCCGCCCGGGAACAGCCGGGAGAACACGCCCTCGAACTCCCGCGCGGTGTCCCGGAACGCCTCCGTGAACACCTGCTCCACCCGCTCGTCGACCTCCCTGACGACCTGGAGCAGGTCGGCGCGCGTCTTCTTCAGGTCCTCCAGCTGCTCCGACAGGAACTGGTGGCGCTCCTCCAGCGCGGAGAACTCCTCCAGGGCCAGCGGATTCACCTTTCCGAGCTGCTGATACGCCCGTTCGGCCGACCTGAGACGCTTCTCCTGCTCGGCGCGGACGAACGGCCGCGGAAGGTTGCGCGGATGCTCCGGGTCCTCGGGCAGCTCCTCGCCCTCCGCGGGCGGCGACGGCGGCACGAGCTGGTCGGGGCCGTAGTCGGAGACGAGGCCCGCGGGCTCCACCCCGAGCTCCTCCAGCGCCCTCGTCTCCAACTGCTCGATCCTCATCCGCTTCTCCGCGCCGAGCACCTCGCCCCGGTGCACCGAGTCGGTCAGCTTGTCGAGCTCGCCCTTCAGCTCACGGCCGGCGGTACGGGCGGCCGTCAGCTCCGTCTCGCGTTCCGCCTTCGCGGCCTCCGCGGCCGCCCGCTCGGCCTCGGCACGGACCAGCGACACCTCGACGTGCGCGAGCAGCTGACGGGCGCCGCTCGCCACCGCGGCCGCGACCTGTGCCTCGTGACGCATCCGGGCACGCAGCTGCTCGGCGCGGGCGCGGGCCTCGCGCTCGGCGCGCGCTCCGCGGTCGAGGGCGTCCGCCCGGCCCGCGAGCCCCTTCACCCGCTCCTCGTGGGTGCGGACCTGGAGGCGGGCCTCCATCTCGGTCTGCCGGGCGTTGGCCCCGTCGGCGGCGAGCCGGTCGCGGACATGGGTGTCCGGCTCCTCCTCCACGGGCGTCTCCTCGGCCACCAGCAGCCGCTCGGCCAGCTCCTCGGCCTCCTCCCGGGCGCGCTCCAGCGCCTCCAGGGCGCGGGCGGCCGCGGCACCCGCTCGCTCCGCCTCGCCGGCGGCGCCCCTGGCCTGGCCCGCGAGACGGCCCAGCTGCCCCGACACGCTCGACTTCTCGCGCTCGGCGGCCCGCCTGCGCTCCCCCAGCTCGTCCACGAGCTCGGCGGCGGCGCCCCGCCGTCCGGCGGCCAGCCGCTGGGCCTCGGTGAGGTCCGCGCACCGCGCGTCCAGGCGTTCGAGCTCGGCCGCCGCCTCGTCGACGGACGCCTGCACCTCCAGCAGGCTCGGCGCTCCGGCCGAACCGCCCTGGGCGAAGTGCGCCCCGACGACGTCGCCCTCGGCGGTGACCGCGGTCAGCGCCGGCCGGGCGTGGACCAGGTCCTCGGCGTCCTCCAGGGTGCCGACGACGACCATGCCGCGCAGGAGCCGGCGCACGGCGGGCATCAGGTCGTCGGGCCCGGTCACCAGCCGGACCGCGTACGGGTGGCCTCCGGTCTCCTCCTCCGGCGGGAGGTCCTCTCCGGCCCCGGCGCCCGCGAGCAGCAGCGCCGCCCGGCCGCCGTCCTGCTTGCGCAGCAGCCGGATCGCCTCCGCCGCCGTCCCCGTGCCGGTGACCGCGACGGCGTCCGCCGCGGCGCCGAGGGCCGCGGCCACCGGGATCTCGTACCCCGGTGTCACGGTCAGCAGTTCCGCCGCCGGGCCGATCAGCCCGCCGAGCCGGTCGCCGGCCCCGAGGAGCACACCCGTGCCGTCCTTGCGGCGCAGGCCGAGCGCGAGGGCCTCGCGCCGGGCGGCGACGGCGGCACGGCGGCGTTCGGCCGAGGTGAGCTCCTCACGTGCGCCGGCGAGAGCCGCCTCGGCTTCGGCGAGGTCCCGCTTGGCCGCCTCGTGCTCCCCGGCGAGGGCGGAGTCGTCCGCGTCCAGTCCGTCGACCTCCGCCTTGAGCGCCTCGTACTCCTCCTGCGCGGCGACGGCCCGCTCCTGCGCCTCGTCCCGGGCGGCGGCCAGCCGGTCGATCTCCGCCTGGGCCGACGCCGCGCGCGAACGGGCCGCGTTGACCTGCCCGTTCAGCCTGGCGAGGCCCTCGCGGCGGTCGGCGATGGACCGTGCGACGTCCCTGAGCCTGCGCTCCTCCACGGTGAGCTGCCGCTCCAGGTCGGCACGGTGCGCCACCGTGTCCTCCAGGGCGCGCTCCGCCGCCTCCAGGGCGGCGGCAAGTTCGACCTCCTGCTCCCGGACGCGGGCGGCCTCGCGCTCCATGTCCTCCGGGTCGCGGCCCCGGCGTTCCTCGGCGGGACGGTCGGTGGCGCTCCTGACCCGGGCGTCGGCGAGGGAGACGGTGCCGCGGACCCGTTCGGCGAGCTGGGAGAGGTCGTAGAAGTTCTGCTGCGCGCGCGTCAGACGCGGCGCGAGCCGGCGCACCTCGTCCTCCAGCGCCGCCTCCCGCGCCAGGGCGGCCTTCAGTTCGGCCTCCGCGCTCTCCTTGCGCCGCTTCAGCTCGGCCTCGTCGGCGATCTCCGAGCGCAGTGCCTCGCGCAGCCGGACGAGGTCGTCGGCGAGCAGGCGCAGCCGGGCGTCGCGGAGGTCGGCCTGGATGACGGCGGCCCGCCGGGCGACGGCCGCCTGGCGCCCGAGCGGCTTGAGCTGACGCCGCAGTTCGTCGGTCAGGTCCTGGACGCGCGCCAGGTTGGCCTGCATCGCGTCGAGCTTGCGCAGCGCCTTCTCCTTGCGCTTGCGGTGCTTGAGGACTCCGGCGGCCTCCTCGATGAAGGCGCGGCGGCCCATCGGGTCCGCGTGCAGGACGGAGTCGAGCTGGCCCTGCCCGACGATCACATGCATCTCGCGGCCGATGCCGGAGTCGGAGAGCAGGTCCTGGATGTCGAGCAGCCGGCAGGTGTCCCCGTTGATCTGGTACTCGCTGCCGCCGTTGCGGAACATGATCCGCGTGATGGTGACCTCGGCGTACTCGATCGGCAGCGCGCCGTCGGAGTTGTCGATGGTCAGGGAGACCTCCGCACGGCCGAGCGGCGGCCGTCCGGTCGTCCCGGCGAAGATGACGTCCTCCATCTTGCCGCCGCGCAGCGACTTCGCTCCCTGCTCCCCCATGACCCAGGAGAGCGCGTCGACCACGTTGGACTTGCCGGAGCCGTTCGGACCGACGACGCAGGTGATGCCCGGTTCGAAGCGCAGCGTCGTGGCGGACGCGAAGGATTTGAACCCGCGCAGGGTCATGGCCTTGAGGTGCACGCCGCCGGACTCTACCTTTCACTCACGGTTTCACCGCTGAACGCGCAGGGCACATCATGCGGTAAGGACGCACGCACGGGGGTGGCACTGGCGGGCAGAGGGGGCGGCAAAGAAAGAAGGGACGCCTGAGGCGTCCCTTGCATATCCTGGTGCGCGGTGAAGCTCCGGCAGCGCCCTGGCTCAGGTGAGAGCGGGCTCCGCCTGAGGCACGTCGATGTCGATGCCTTCGAGCAGCGACTCTCCAGGGTGCTGAGCGACGGCGGCGCTGAGCGCGTCCTTCTCGGACTGGATCCGTACGAGCTCGGATTCCAGGTCCTGGACGCGCTGCTGAAGCCGTCGCATCTCGGCGAGGAGTCGCGGGTCGGAACCGCCGACGTAACCGAGAAGCGCCTTTGCCATGATGGATGGTCCTCCACAATGAGTGACCGACCGATGCGGTGCGGTGTGGGTCGTGAGGGAATCGCACCCGCGGTGCCGGCTGTGCTTGTTGTCCTGCTCGTGATGCCTGCGATCGCACTGCCGGACAGCTGAGGTGCGCGGGGATTCCAGCGTCTCACCAAAAAGTTTGACGGTCAACACGATCACGCCCCGTATCGGCGGGCGGCCCGGGGGCGTACGGCCGCTCGGAACGCGGCGGAGCCTGACCTTCGGGGCCCTGGGGGCGTGGCGATCATCTTTCCCGCCGCAGCCTGGCACGACAAGCCCTTCTTGGCAACCACCAGGTCGTTTCCTCTTCCGGCGAACGTCCGCAGGGGTCACCGAGCGTCCCTGGGCGACCCCCGCAGAGCGACCGGAAGGGTGCTCGCTCAGCGGATCGCGAAGTCGGGGTAGCCGCCCCTGGGCGTGGCCCAGATCTCAGTCACGCCGTCGACGCGTCCGGGTGTGTCGTCGGAGCGCAGCCAGTCCAGCAGGCGGTGGCAATTCTCACGCGGGCCCTCCGCGACGATCTGCACGCGGCCGTCGTCGAGGTTCAGCGCGAAGCCCCGCAGGTCTCCGATCGCCATCGCGTTCTCCCTGGTGAACCAGCGGAAGCCCACTCCCTGTACCCGGCCGCGTACCCACGCGGTGAGGCGCGCATCGTCGTTCATGAGTGCAAGGTAACCGGCCAATTGCGGACGGATCACATCGCCCCCGCTGCCCCATGGCGTACAGTCCGGACGCACCGAGCTCACTCGTACGGGTGAGCTCGGGACGATGTCCGGCGGCACCGACGACGGCGCCGCGAACCAGGAAGGCACAGCAGATGGGTCGCCATCGACGCTCAGCAGGCGCCCCCGTCCCCGCAGAGCATGCGGACGGGTCGGCACGCCGGCACCGTGGCGCGCGCCGGAAGCGGGCCCTGCCCGTGAAGACCGGGCTGCTCGGCGCCTCCGCCGCCCTGGCCGTCGGCGCCGTGGCCGTCACCACCGGGCTGATACCCGGCGGCGACACCTACACCATCGGCTCCTCCGGCAGCGACTCCCCCGCGGAGCTGCGCACCGAGGGGCCGTCGCGGCTCCAGACCCAGGGCGGGGCGAGCTCCTCTCCCTCCGCGGAGGCGTCCGTGTCCCCGAGCCGCACGGCGGAGCCCTCGCGCAGCCCGTCGAAGTCCCCCGGGAAGAAGCCCTCGGCGACGCCTTCGAAGAAGCCCGCCGAGAAGACCGCGAAGCCGAAGGCCCCCGAGGCGAGGCGCACCACGCCCGCGCCGGAGCGCGAGAAGGCGCCCGCGCCCAAGCCCTCGGTCGAGCGGCCGGCCCCCACGACCGCGGCGCCCTCGGGCGCCACCGCGGCGGAGGCCGCGGTGCTCGGCCTGGTCAACCAGGAGCGCGCCCTGGTCGGCTGTGCACCGGTCAAGGCGAGCACCGCCCTGTCGAACCTGGCCCGCGCCCACTCCGAGGACATGGCGGCGCGAGGCTTCTTCGACCACACCGACCCGGACGGCGCGACGCCGTGGGACCGCGCCGAGAAGGCAGGAGTCTCCGGTCTGGGCGGCGAGAACATCGCCCGCGGCCAGGCGGACGCCGGCGCCGTGATGAATGCCTGGATGCAGAGCGAGGGCCACCGCGCGAACATCCTCAACTGCGACTTCACGACGATGGGGGTCGGTGTGCACATGGGCGACGGCGGCCCGTGGTGGACGCAGAACTTCGGCTACTGAGCACGGCACGGCGGGCCCCGGCCCGGACCAGCGCCGAAGGCCCGGGACGGTGTCCCGGGCCTTCGGCGTCCGTCGGGGTTCCCGGCCGCGGGCCGAGGGGCGGGCCGCTCGGTCAGTGGACCGAGAAGCCGCCGTCGACGAAGATCGACTGCCCGGTGACGTAGGCGGAGCCCCGGCCGGCCAGGAAGACCACCGCGCCGGCGAAGTCCTCGGGCAGGCCGTTGCGGCCGATCATCGTGCGGGCCGCCAGCGCCTCGACCTTGGCGGTGTCCGACTGGAGCCTGGCGTTGAGCGGGGTGAGGACGAAGCCGGGGACGAGGGTGTTGCAGGTGACGCCGTGCGGGGACCATGCCTCGGCCTGGGAACGGGCCAGGGATTCGAGGGCTCCCTTGGAGACGCCGTAGGCGCCGCTGTCGACGAACGCGCGGTGCGCCTGCTGGGAGGTGATGTGGATGATGCGCCCGAAGCCTCGTGCGGCCATGCCCGGTCCGAAGCGCTGACTCAGCAGGTGGGGGGCCTCGAGGTTGACGGCCATCGTGGTGTCCCACACCTCGTCGTCCAGCTCGCCCAGGGGCGGACGCAGGTTGATGCCGGCGTTGTTGACGAGGATGTCGGGCTCACCGAAGACCGCGGCCGCCTTCTCGGCCGCCGCGCGCACGCCGTCCCTGGTGCCGAGGTCGGCGCTCACCCAGGCGGCACGGCAGCCGTCGGCCGTCAGTTCGTCCACCGTGGCGACCAGTTCGGCCTCCCTGCGGGCGACGATCACCACGCTCGCCCCGGCCCGGGCGAGGGCGCCGGCGATCGCCCGGCCGATGCCTGAACTGCCGCCGGTCACCAGGGCGACCCTGCCGTCCAGCGCGAACAGTTCGGAGAGGTAGGTGTGCGAGGTCATGCCTGCACCCTAGAACCTGTGGCCGGCGGCTCAGGGGGTGGGGTGCGGAGCTCTCTGACAGCGCGGGCAGAAGTAGCTGGAGCGGTTCATCCAGGAGCGGCGCCGCATCGCCGTGGAGCAGCGCCGGCACGGCTCGCCCTCGCGTCCGTAGGCGTCGAGCGAACGGTCGAAGTAGCCGGATTCGCCGTTGACGTTGACGTAGAGGCTGTCGAAGGTGGTGCCGCCCACGGCCAGCGCGGCGGTCATCACCTCGCGCACGTGGCCCAGCAGTTCCGCGGAGCGGGGCCGGGTGAGGGCGGCGGTGGGGCGGTCGTAGTGGAGCCTGGAGCGCCACAGCGCCTCGTCGGCGTAGATGTTGCCGACACCGCTGATGAGGGACTGGTCGAGCAGGGCCCGCTTGACGGTGGTGCGGCGGGCGCGCAGCGCGCGGTGGAAGGCGTCGTCGTCGAAGAGCGGGTCGAGCGGGTCGCGGGCGATGTGCGCGATGACGTCGGGCAGGCCGTCGGGGGTGTTGTCGTGCACGGACAGGCCGCCGAAGGTGCGCTGGTCGACGAAGCGCAGCTCGGTGCCGAGGGCGTCGTCGAAGCGGACGCGGATCCGCAGGTGCTTCTCGTCCGGGGCGTCCAGGGGCTGCACCAGCAACTGCCCGCTCATGCCGAGGTGGGCGAGGACGGAGCTGTCGGTGTCCCCCAGCGGGAGCCAGAGGTACTTGCCGCGCCTGCGGGCCTCCGCGATGCGGTGGGACCGCAGCCGGGCGGCGAAGTCCTCGCCGCCGGCGAGGTGGCGGCGCACGGCGCGGGGATGGAGCACCTGGACGTCGGCGATCGTGCGTCCGGCGACCCAGGTGGCGAGACCGCGGCGGACGACTTCGACCTCGGGCAGCTCGGGCACAGGTCTCCTCGGTCGTGACGTTCGGCGATGTTCTGAGCCTACCGCCGCGGGAAGGGGCGCCTGCGCGCAGCGGTGAGGCCCCCCGCCGGAGCGGGGGGCCTCACCGGACACGCATCGGGATGCCGGACGTCAGGCCGAGGCCCGGTCCGTCTGCACGGAGGCGGCAGAGGTGTCGGCGGCCTCTTCGCCCGGTGCAGGATCCTCGGCGCCGCGGGCAGGAGCCTCGGCGCCGCCGGCTGCGGCCGCCTTGGCGCGCTCGTCCGCGGCGGCACGGATCTCCCGCCACGCGGACTCGGCCGCCTGCTGTTCGGCTTCCTTCTTGCTGCGGCCGGTGCCGGTGCCGTACGAGACACCACCGACGCGGGCAGCAGCGGTGAAGGTCTTCTCGTGGTCGGGCCCGGTCTCGGTGACGAGATACTCCGGCACACCCAGCCCCTCGGACGCGGTGAGCTCCTGGAGACTGGTCTTCCAGTCCAGGCCGGCACCGAGGTTGGAGGACTTCTCGATCAGCGGGTCGAAGAGCCGGTGCACCAGCTCGGACGCCGCGTCGAGGCCCTGGTCGAGATAGACCGCGCCGATCACCGCTTCAAGGGTGTCGGCGAGGATGCTGGCCTTGTCCCGGCCGCCCGTGCCCTCTTCACCCCGGCCGAGCCGGATGAACGAGCCCAGTTCGAGGCCGCGGCCGACCTCCGCCAGCGCACGCGAGTTGACCACCGCGGCCCGCAGCTTGGCCAGCTGGCCCTCGGGCAGGTCGGGGTGGGTGCGGTACAGCGTGTCGGTGACCACCAGGCCGAGCACGGAGTCCCCGAGGAACTCCAGACGCTCGTTGGTGGGCAGACCGCCGTTCTCGTACGCGTACGAGCGGTGGGTCAGCGCACGCACCAGAAGGGCGGACTCGAGCCGGTAGCCGAGCCGCCCTTCCAGAAGCGTGTGGGACGAGGCTGCGTTGACTTCCTTCACTGCGTCTGCCGTCTTCTTGGCATGGGACAGTTCAGACATCGGGCCTCTCACCAGCCGCTCAGACCTCGAGGACCTGGCGCTTGTTGTAGGTGCCGCAGCTCGGGCACGCGATGTGCTGCAGCTTCGGCTCCTGGCAACGCTCACACGAAACCAGGGTGGGGACCGCAGCCTTCCACTGCGACCGGCGGTGGCGCGTGTTGCTGCGCGACATCTTCCGCTTCGGAACAGCCACGGCTACTTCTCCTGCTTCTCGTCGACGCCCGCTTCGGCGCCGCCCATGTTGTCCTTCTCGCCGTCCTGAACGGTCTCGGCGAGTCCTTGCAGTGCCGCCCAACGGATGTCGACGGCGTCATGGTGGTGGTCCGGGTTGTCGTTCAGGTTGATCCCGCATTCGGAACACAGACCCGCACAGTCCTCCCGGCACACCGGCTGCATCGGCAGTGCGAGCACCACCGCGTCACGCAGCACGGGCTCGAGGTCGAACATGCCGTCCTCGAGATAGAGAACGTCCTCGTCCTCGTCACCGTCGGCGGGCTCCGCTGCGCGGCCCCGCTCGTCGGCTTCGGGGTAGGAGAACATCTCCTGGAAGTCCGCGGCGACATCGAGGCGCAGCGGCTCCAGACACCTTACGCACTCCCCCTCGGCACTCGCACGGGCGGTCCCCGTGACGAGGACCCCTTCCATGACGGACTCGAGACGGAGGTCCAGCTCCACCGGCTTGCCCTCGGGCACTCCGACGACCCCGTCAATCCCGAGGACGGCCGGGGGGCCGGGTGCGTCCACCGTGCGGGAGAGGCGCTGGAGTGCACCGGGCCGCCGTCCCAGCTCGTGCGTGTCGAACACGAGAGGGTTGCGGTGGTCGAGGCGCGTGCTCACGGCTCTTCCTGCTTTCGGATCGTGGGGAGGGGCCGGCCCGGTTCGCGGAGGCGAGCGGGCAGCCGGGATCGCGGAACTACGCGCGACCGAAGAGCCAGGATACTTCAACGGCCGCCGTAGACCCAATCCGGGCCGGTGGGCGGCTCACGGTGCTCAGCGTCCCTGTTCGTAGCGGCGCAGCTGCTCCATGTCGATCATGCTCGTGTCGAAGAGACTGGTCTCGTCGAGCGCCGCGCCCTGCTGCGACTGCTGGTGGGCGCCCGGGTCCTGCTGGGGCGGCGGCGGGTAGGCGTACGGGTCCGCCTGCGGGTAGCTCTGGCCGTAGTCCTGCTGACCGTAGTCCTGCCGGCCGCCGTAGGTGGCCTGTGCCGCATACGGGTCCTGCTGCCCGTACCCTGTGTAGACGTCCTGCTGCTGTCCGTAGCCCGCGGCGTACGGGTCGTGCTGGGCGGGGATCTGCGGCTCGGCGGCCGGGGGCGCCGGATGCGGGGTGTAGGTCTCCTGGCGCTCGGGCCGCGGCGCCTCGGGGACCTCCGCGAGGCCGGCCAGGTAGTCCGCGTCGCTGGTGTGCACCTGGCCGCCGCCTGCGGCGTCCTGCGCGGCCATGTGGGCGCCGAGGTCGTCACCGGCGGTCCGGCCGTGCAGCTTCTGCCGGCCGCGGCCGACGGCGTCCAGGGTCTTGGACAGGACGGCCTCGAAGGCGCCGAGCTTGGCGTCGACGTACTCGTCGGCACGCCGGATCAGCGTCTGCGGGTCGCTGCTGGGCTCGGGGGCGTCCTCGTCGGCGTAGCCCTGCGCGTCGAGGCCGGGGCCCCGGCCGAGGAGCTTCTCGCGGCCGCGGTCGACGGAGCCGATGGTCTTGGTGAGGACGACCTCGAAGTTGGCGAGCTTGGAGTCGACGTAGTCGTCGGCCTCCGCGCGGATCTCCTCCGCCTCGCGGCGGGCGTCGGAGAGGATGCGGTCCGCCTCGTCCCGGGACTGGCGGGCGACCTGGGTGTCGGAGACGAGGGAGCCGCGCTCGGCGTGGGCGGAGGTGATGATCCGCTCGGCCTCCTGCCGCGCCTGCTCGACCATCTGCTCACGGCCGCCGATCAGCTCCTGCGCCTGGGCGAGCGAACCGGGCAGCGCCTCGCGCACCTCTTCCAGCAGGGCCAGCAGCTCGGCGCGGTTGACCACGCACGACGCCGACATGGGCATCGACCGGGCGCTCGCGACCGTCTCGACGATCTCGTCGAGCTTCTTCTGCACATCCACGGTGGTTCGCCACTCTCTCCCGCTGACCGGTCCTCTGCCGTCCGCAGACGGACGGGACGACTGTACGGCCAGTCGCAGCCGCTCCGACAGCGGGTGACGCCCCGTCAGGCGGGCGGGCGCCTCAGCCTCGCGAAGCGAGCCGCTCGACCAGGGCCCGGTGGACCGGCTCGGGCAGCAGGTGGGAGACGTCGCCGCCCCAGGCCGCGACCTCCTTCACCAGGCTGGAGGAGAGGAAGCTGTACGTCGGGTTCGTCGGCACGAAGAGCGTCTCGACGCCGGAGAGCCCGTTGTTCATCTGGGCCATCTGGAGTTCGTAGTCGAAGTCGCTGACCGCCCGCAGGCCCTTGACGATGGCCGGGATGTCGCGCTCCTTGCAGAAGTCCACGAGGAGTCCGTGGTGGGACTCCACGACGACGTTGCCGTAGTCGCCGGTGACCTCCCGGATGAGCGCCATCCGCTCGTCCACCGTGAACAGGCCCTTCTTGGACTGATTGATCATCACCGCGACGTGCACGACGTCGTACAGCTTGGAGGCGCGGGCGATGATGTCGAGGTGTCCGTTGGTGATGGGGTCGAAAGACCCCGGACAGACTGCGCGGCGCAACTGATGTCCCTCGCTCTCCGGTCCGGTCATGGTGCGTCTTCGCACGTAGAGGCGGCGCGACCGTACCAAAGCGTGCCCTCGCCGTAGCGACGGGCCCGCACCGCATCGAAACCGGCCGGCCAGTCGAATTCCCCGCCTCTGGTGCTGCGCTCCACGGTGGCGATCGCATCGTCCGCGAGCCAGCCCCCACGGCGGAGTGTGAGCAGGATCTCGCGAAGATCGTCGTCGGTGACGGCGTACGGCGGGTCCAGGAAGACGATGTCGTACGGCTCCTCGGGGGCGGGGCCGGCGACGACCTGCTCCGCCCGGCCGGCGCGCACCTCCGCCCCGGGCAGGCCCAGTGCGCGGACGTTCTCGCGGACGGTGCGGGCGGCCCGGGGGTCGGCCTCGACGAGCAGCGCGTGGACCGCGCCGCGGGACAGGGCCTCCAGGCCGACGGCTCCGGATCCGGCGTAGAGATCGGCGACGCGCACGCCGGTGAGCGTGCCGAGCTGCGCCTCCCAGCTGGAGAAGAGACCCTCGCGGGCGCGGTCGGAGGTGGGGCGGGTGCCGTTGCCCGGCGGCACCGCCAGGCGGCGTCCGCCGGCTGCACCGGCGATCACGCGGGTCATGGAGGGCCTTCCTGTGGGGCTCGTGCTGCTCAGTGGTGCCCTCAGTGTCCCTCAGCGGCCGTCGGGGCACCGTCCGGTGGCCCGGCCGCCGTCAGCCCTTGTCGAGGTACTGCTCGCGCTCGGCGTCCAGCAGGGCGTCCAGCGCGGTCCGCAGGCCGGGCAGGCTCTCCAGCCCCGGGTCCGCGCGCACCACGGCGGTGGCCTCCTCCCGGGCGGCGGCGATGACCTCCTCGTCCTCGATGACGGCGAGCATCCGCAGGCTGGAGCGCACACCGGACTGGGCCTGCCCGAGCACGTCGCCCTCGCGGCGCTGCTCCAGGTCGATGCGGGAGAGCTCGAAGCCGTCGAGGGTGGCGGCGACCGCCCCGAGCCGGGCGCGGGCCGGGCTCGCCTCGGGCATCTCGGTGACCAGCAGGCACAGTCCCGGTGCGGTGCCGCGGCCGACCCGGCCGCGCAGCTGGTGGAGCTGGGAGACGCCGAACCGGTCGGCGTCCATGATCACCATGGCGGTGGCGTTCGGCACGTTCACGCCGACCTCGATGACGGTGGTGGCGACCAGCACGTCCGTGTCGCCCGCGGCGAACCGGCGCATCACCGCGTCCTTGTCGTCCGGAGCCATCCGGCCGTGCAGGACCTCGACCCGCAGGCCCGCCAGCGGGCCGGCGGCGAGCTGCTCGGCGATCTCCAGGACCGCGAGCGGCGGGCGCCTGTCGGCTTCGTCGGCCGACTGCTTCTTCTGCTTGGCCGCCCGCTCGTCCTCGTCGTCGCCGATGCGCGGGCAGACCACGTACGCCTGGTGGCCGCCCGACACCTCCTCGCGCACCCGCTCCCAGGCACGGGAGAGGAAGTGCGGCTTGTCGGCGGCGGGCACCACATGGCTGGCGATGGGCGAGCGCCCGGCGGGGAGCTGGTCGAGCACGGAGGTCTCCAGGTCCCCGAAGACCGTCATCGCGACCGTGCGCGGGATGGGGGTGGCCGTCATCACCAGCAGGTGCGGCGGCTGCTTGCCCTTGGAGCGCAGGGCGTCGCGCTGTTCGACACCGAAGCGGTGCTGCTCGTCGACGACGACCAGGCCCAGGTCGTGGAACCGGACCTTGTCCTCGATCAGCGCATGGGTGCCGATCACGATCCCGGCCTCGCCGGTCACCAGGTCGAGCAGCGCGTGCCGCCGGGCGGCGGCGCCCATGGAACCGGTGAGCAGCACCACCTTGGTGGCGTGCTCGGCGCCGCCCAGCATGCCGCCCTCGGCGAGCTCGCCCATCATCTCGGCGATCGAGCGGTGGTGCTGCTGGGCCAGGACCTCGGTCGGCGCGAGCATCGCGGCCTGCCCGCCCGCGTCGACGACGGCGAGCATGGCGCGCAGCGCGACCATGGTCTTGCCCGACCCCACCTCTCCCTGGAGCAGGCGGTGCATCGGGTGGTCGGTCGCCAGGTCGTCGAAGATCTCCTTGCTGACCCTCGTCTGGCCGTCGGTGAGGGTGAACGGCAGCCGGGCGTCGAAGGCGTCCAGCATTCCGCCGGGGACGGGGCGCCGGGGCACCGCGGGCAGCTGGGTGTCGGCGAACCGCCTGCGGGCGAGGGCGACCTGGAGGACGAACGCCTCGTCCCACTTGAGCCGGTCCCGCGCCTCGGCGATGTCCGCCTTGGTGCGCGGCCGGTGGATCCCCCGCAGCGCCTCGGGGAGCGTCAGCAGGCCGCGGCCGTCGCGGAGCGCGGCGGGCAGCGGGTCGACGGCGTCGGCGGCCCGGTCCAGGACCGCGTCGACGGCCTTGGAGATCTTCCAGGACTCCAGCTGCTTGCAGGCCGGGTAGATCGGGATCAGCCGGCCGGCGAACGCGTCCACGGCGTCGGCGGCGCTCGCCTCACCGGACAGCGGCTCGTAGGCCGGGTGGGAGAGCTGGAGCTTGCGGTTGAACAGCGAGACCTTGCCGGCGAACATCGCGCGGGTGCCGGGCAGCAGGTCCTTCTGGGGCTTGTGCACCCCCTTGCCGAAGAAGACCAGCTGGAGCCTGCCCCGGCCGTCGGTGATGGTCACCTCCAGCCGTCTGCCGCGCCCCTGGTTGAACGTGAGCACCCGGGCGTCGGCGACCTGGGCGACCACGGTGACGTGCTCGTCGAGCGGCAGCTCGGACAGGGACGTCAGCTCGCCCCGCTCCGCGTACCGCCGCGGGTAGTGGTGCAGCAGGTCGCCGATGGTGTGGAGGTCGAGATGCTCGGCCATCACCTTCGCGGTGGCGGCTCCGAGCGCGTTCTTGAGTGGTTCGTCGAGCGCGGGCACGCCCTCCATTGCACACCACCGCACCGACAGACGTCCCGCACCCGTGGGCGGCCGTGTCCGGCGGGGCGGCTACTCCACGCCGATGAGCAGCGGCGCGGCGCCGCCGCCTTCGTACGTGACGGTGTCGACCGCGAGATGCCGCTCGCGCACATGGGACTCCAGCCGGACGGCCAGCTCCCCCGGTGTCCCGTCGCCGAGGACCAGGGTGACCAGTTCCCCGCCGGAGGAGAGCATGCGGTCCAGGACCGACACGGCGGTGCCGGTGACGTCCTGTCCGATGACCGCGACGTCCCCGTCGATGAGCCCGAGGACGTCGCCGGCCTGGCACACGCCCGCGGACGTCCACGACTGCCGTTCCGCCACCGCCAGTTCGGCACAGCGGGTGGCACCGGCCGCCGCGGTCATGGCGACCACGTCCTCGTCGAAGCTGCGGTCCGCCTGGTGCACGGCGAGGGCGGCGAGCCCCTGGACCGGTGAGCGGGTCGGGATGAGGGCGACCCGCACGCCCTCGGTGCGGGCCTGTTCGGCGGCGGCCGCCGCGGTGTGCCGCAGGAGCGGGTCGTTGGGGAGCAGCACCACCTCGCGGGCGTGCGCCCGGCGGATGGCGTCGACCAGTTCGCCGCTGGCCGGGGGCTCCCCGGGGCGGGTGGGGACGGTGGTGGCCCCGGCCTCGGCGCACAGGGCGGGGAGGCCGGCGCCGGGGACGACGGCGACGACCGCTCGCTGGGCCTGCTCCCGTGCGGCGGGGACGGCGTCGGCGCCGAAGTGGGTGATGCGGATCCGGTGCGGGCGGCCGGCCTCGACGCCCGCCTCGACCGCGGCGCCCGCGTCGTCGACGTGGACGTGGACGTTCCACAGGCCGTCGCCGCCGACGACGACCAGCGAGTCGCCGAGCGCGTCCAGCCGGTCGCGCAGTCTCGCCATCGCGCTCTCCTCGGCCTCCAGCAGGTAGATCACCTCGAAGGCGGGTCCGGCGGCGTCGCACGGACCCGGTTCCCTGGGCACGGGCCTGGCCGGCCGTCCGTTCCCGAAGGCGGGCGGCGCCTCGCCGCACACGGCCTCGACCAGGGCGCCGAGCACGGCGAGCAGGCCGCGGCCGCCCGCGTCCACCACACCGGCCCGCCCCAGGACCTCCAGCTGGCCGGGGGTGGCCTCCAGCGCGGTGCGCGCTCCCGCGTAGGCGGCGTGGCAGATGTCGGCCGGTGCGCCGCCGGCCTCGCCGGCGGCGTCGGCCGCGGCGGAGGCGACGGTGAGGATGGTGCCCTCGACGGGGTGGGCGACGGCCTCGCGGGCGAGTTCGGCGGCCCGGCGCAGCGCGCCGGCGAGGTGGTCGCCGGCCGCGAGGCGCTCGGCCATGCCGCGCAGCAGCTGGGCGAGGATGGTGCCGGAGTTGCCGCGGGCGCCGATGAGGGCGCCGTGCGCCATGGCGCGCATCGCGTCGGCGGACGTGGGGGCGCCGTCCCGGGTCTCGTGGGCCGCGAAGACCGCCTCGACCGCCTGGGCGGCGGCCTCCGCGGTGAGGTAGAGGTTGGTGCCCGTGTCCCCGTCGGCGACCGGGTAGACGTTGATGGCGTCGATCTCCTCGCGTTCCCTGCCGAGGGCCTGGAGCGTCAGCGAGCACCAGGTGCGTACCGCTGCGGCGTCCATCGTCCGGTGCACCTGGTGGTCCTCCTCGGTCGGCCGTGCGGGCCGTGGGCGGCGGGCTGCCCCGCAGCGTAGCGGCGGTCCTGACCAGGGGCCGGGGCGGGGCGGGGGCGACCCGTGGTAGTTTCGTATCTCCGAAGCAGGCGTTGTATGCTGCTCCGGTTGCCCGATGAGAATCGGGCCTTTCCCCCGGCAGGCCACTTCAGATCACTGATTCCGGCATGCCGGATTTCACTGTAAGTGCATCTGAAGTCTTTGGAGTGACCCGTGGCTGCCAACTGCGACGTCTGCGGCAAGGGGCCGGGCTTCGGCAACAACATTTCGCACTCGCACCGCCGTACGTCTCGTCGCTGGAACCCGAACATCCAGCGTGTGCGTGCCGTGGTCGGTCGGACGCCGAAGCGGCTCAACGTCTGCACCTCGTGCATCAAGGCCGGCAAGGTCTCGCGCTAAGTGATGCTCCCCGCACCCGCGGGGAAGATCCCGCCGACGTTTCGTCGTAGCGCAGCCCCTGCGGTTGCCTTGAGAAGCCGGTCCACCTCGGTGGACCGGCTTCTTGCCGTGTCCGCGGCCCCCTGAGCGGGGGCCCTCCTCAGCGGCCGCGCCAGCCGTGGTCGACCGGTCCGATGCCCGAGCCGAGGCCGAAGCCCGCCGCGATCGCCCCGGTCACGTACTCCTTGGCCTCCCGTACCGCGTCCGGGACGGACAGGCCCTTCGCGAGCCCGCAGGCGACGGCCGAAGCGAGGGTGCAGCCCGTGCCGTGGGTGTGGCGGTTGTCGAGGCGCGGGGCGCGCAGCCAGTGCTCCGCGCCGCCGTCGGTGAGCAGGTCGACGGCGTCCCCGTCGAGGTGACCGCCCTTGATCAGCGCCCAGCGCGGTCCGAAGCCGAGCACGGCGTCCGCGGCCCGGCGCATCCCGCTCTCGTCGCGCACCTCGATCCCGGTGAGCTGGGCGACCTCGTCGAGATTCGGGGTCGCCACCGTCGCCACCGGCAGCAGTTCGGTGCGCACCGAGTCCAGGGCGGAGGCCGCGAGCAGGGGGTCGCCGTGCTTGGAGACGCCGACGGGGTCGACGACCACGGGTGCGTCGGTGCCGGCCAGGAGCCCGGCGACCGCGGAGACCAGTGGCGCGGACGCGAGCATGCCGGTCTTCACGGCCTGGACGCCGATGTCGTCGACGACGCTGCGGTACTGGGCGGTGACGGCCTCCACCGGGAGTTCCCACGCGCCCTGGACGCCCCGCGAGTTCTGGGCGGTGACGGCGGTGAGCACGCTCATGCCGTGGACGCCGAGGGCCAGCATCGTCTTCAGGTCGGCCTGGATGCCGGCACCGCCGCCGGAGTCGGAGCCGGCGACGGTGAGCACGCGCGGGGGTGTCTGCATGCCCGCGAATCTACTGCCCGCCCTTCACCGGCCGGCAGGCCGGTTCCCGTCCTCGATGTCGCCGAAGTGGTCCCAGCCGCCCTTGCTGGTCCAGGGGGCGCCGTCGACGGTCACCTGCGGCAGTGCCGAGGGGTTGAGCACCTCCCCGATCACCTTCCAGCGCGCGGGCAGTTTCGCGTCCGGCGGGAAGGTGGCGACGATCGCGTGGTCCTCGCCGCCGGTGAGGACCCACTGGAGCGGGTCGACGCCGACGGCCTGGCCGATGTCGTTCATCTGCGAGGGGATGTCGATCAGGCCGGAGCGCAGGTCGATGCGGACCTTGCTGGCCTCGGCGATGTGGCCGAGGTCGGCGACGAGTCCGTCGCTGACGTCGCACATGGCGGTGGCGCCGAGTCCGGCCGCGGCCGGGCCCGCGTGGTACGGCGGCTCGGGCCTGCGGTGGGCCTCGACGAAGGCGCGCGGCGAGCGGAAGCCGCGGGAGAGCACGGCGTGGCCGGCGGCTGACCAGCCGAGCCAGCCGGTGTAGGCGACCACGTCGCCGGGCCGGGCGCCGCCGCGGGTCACCGGCTCGTGGTTGCGCAGATCGCCGAGCGCGGTGATCGCGACGGTGATCAGGTCGCCGCGCACGACGTCGCCGCCGACCACCGCCGCGCCCGCGACCTGGCACTCGTCGCGGATGCCGTCCATGAGCTCGGTGGCCCAGGTGACGGGCAGCTCGGCGGGTACCACGAGTCCGAGGAGCAGGGCCGTCGGCACGGCGCCCATGGCGGCGATGTCGGCCAGGTTCTGCGCGGCGGCCTTGCGGCCGACGTCGTAGGCGGTCGACCAGTCGCGGCGGAAATGGCGTCCTTCCAGCAGGATGTCCGTGCTCGCCACGACCCGCCGGTCGGGTGCGGAGACGACCGCGGCGTCGTCGCCGGGGCCGATCCGTACCGCCGGGGTGGAGGTGAGCCGGGAGGTGAGCTTCTCGATGAGCCCGAACTCCCCCAACTCGCCCACAGTGCCCTTCACCGAGGTTCACCTCTCCGTGTGTCCGTGGTCCTCACGCGGGCGGCCGCGAGCCGTGTGCCGGGGTCGCGGGCCGTCACCGCCCTGGGTACCGTCAAGAGATACGTCGACTTCACTTCCGTGTACGCCACGCTGCGTGCGGCGTCCGCCGCGAGGGTCTCCCCGTGGCCCGCGGCGACGCGATACCGTGGCGACCCTTCTCCTTGGGATCTCCCCACCGACGGTAGGGGCCATGATCCTGCTGCCGCCCTGGAGGCTCCGTGGTACAGGCGTACATCCTCATCCAGACCGAAGTGGGCAAGGCGTCCATCGTCGCCGAGACCATCGGCAAGATCCCCGGTGTGATCCAGGCCGAGGATGTGACGGGTCCGTACGACGTCATCGTGCGCGCCCAGGCCGACACGGTCGACGAGCTGGGACGCATGGTCGTCGCCAAGGTCCAGCAGGTGGACGGGATCACCCGCACCCTGACCTGCCCGGTCGTCCACCTGTAGCCCCCGTCTACGCTTGGCCGGTGACGTCCTTCGCCCGCCGGTCCCTCGCTCTGTCCGCAGCCGTGCTCGCCCTGGCCGCCGCGGGTTGTTCCTCGACCGACGCGGCCGCGCAGGTCGCGGTTCCCAGCCCCCCGGCCGGGGAGGCCGCGCTCTGCCGTGCCCTGCACGACGCCCTTCCGGAGTCGGTCGCGGGGCACGGGCGTCACGACCCCGAGCCCTCGTCCGAACTGACCGCCGGCTGGGGCGATGCGGCGATCGTACTGCGCTGCGGTGTGCCCCGGCCCGACCGGATGAGCGATCCGCAGGCGCAGGGCATCGAGGTGGACGGAGTGGGCTGGATGCTGGAGGAACGCGACAGCGGGCCCCGGTTCACCACCACGTACCGCGAGACCTACGTCGAGGTGACGCTGGGCGAGCAGTACCTGCACGACGCGAGCCCGCTGACGGAGCTGGCCGGTCCCGTCGCACGCACGGTCCCGGCCTCGCTCTAGCGCCTCTCCCCCGGGGCCCGGCGGCCCCGCGGGGTCAGCGCAGGCCGGTCGGGCGGCGCAGGGCCGCCTGGATCAGCCGGTCGACCAGCTCGGTGTACTCGACGCCGCTCTCCTGCCACATGCGCGGGTACATGGAGATCGGCGTGAAGCCGGGCATGGTGTTGATCTCGTTGATGACGAATTCGCCGTCCTCGGTGAGGAAGAAGTCCGCACGGACCAGCCCCTCGCAGGACGCGGCGTCGAACGCGGCGACGGCGAGGCGCCGGACCTCCGCGGTCTGCTCCTCGGTCAGCGGGGCCGGCACCAGACCGGCGGCCGAGTCGATGTACTTGGCCTCGAAGTCGTAGAAGTCGTGGGACGTCACGGGCGGGATCTCCGCCGGGACGCTGGCCCGCGGACCGTCCTCGAACTCCAGCACGCCGCACTCGATCTCGCGGCCGCGCAGCAGCGACTCCACCAGGATCTTGGGGTCGTGGCGGCGGGCCTCGGCGATCGCGTCGTCGAGCCCGGCGAGCGAGTCGACCTTGGTGATGCCCATCGAGGAGCCGCCGCGGGCGGGCTTCACGAAGAGCGGCCAGCCGTGCTCCCCGGCGAAGTCCACGATCTTCCTGCGCGCGGCGGCGGGGTCCAGCTCCCACTCACGGGGGCGGACGACCTCGTACGGGCCGACGGGCAGGCCGAAGGAGACGAAGACGCGCTTCATGTACTCCTTGTCCTGGCCGACGGCCGAGGCGAGGACGCCCGAGCCGACATAGGGGACGCCGGAGAGTTCCAGGAGGCCCTGGAGGGTGCCGTCCTCGCCGTAGGGGCCGTGCAGCACCGGGAAGACCACGTCGACCTCGCCCAGTGCCTTCGGCACCGCGCCCGGCTCGCTGTAGACGACTTCGCGGCTGCCGGGATCGACGGAGAGCACCACGCCGCCCTCGTCGGACTCGGCCAGGTCGTCGACGTTCGGGGTGCGGCGGTCGGTGATCGCCATCCGCTCGGGCTCGTCGGCGGTCAGCGCCCAGCGGCCGTCGCCGGTGATGCCGATCGGCAGCACGTCGTACGTGGTGCGGTCGATGGCGCGCAGCACGGCGCCGGCCGTGACCACGGAGATCCCGTGCTCGGAGCTGCGGCCGCCGAAGACGACGGCTACCCGCGGCTTGCGGAGCTGCTGTTCGGGGCTCTGGGGGAGGTTCTCGGTGCTCATATCGCGATGAGACTACCCGCTGGTTCGAACGACGTCAGCGCCGCTCGGGCTTGGCGGCGCGGGACATCAGCTCCTTGAGGGCGACGACCGGCGGCTTCCCCTCGTGGACGATGCCGACGACCGTTTCCGTGATGGGCATGTCGACTCCGTGGCGGCGCGCGAGGTCGAGCACGGACTCGCAGGACTTGACGCCCTCCGCGGTCTGCCGGGTGACGGCGATGGTCTCCTGGAGCGTCATCCCGCGGCCGAGGTTGGTGCCGAAGGTGTGGTTGCGGGAGAGCGGGGAGGAGCAGGTGGCCACCAGGTCGCCGAGTCCGGCGAGCCCGGAGAAGGTGAGCGGGTCGGCGCCCATGGCGAGCCCGAGACGGGTGGTCTCCGCGAGGCCGCGGGTGATCAGCGAGCCCTTGGCGTTGTCGCCGAGGCCCATGCCGTCGGCGATGCCGACGGCGAGACCGATCACGTTCTTCACGGCGCCGCCCAGTTCGCAGCCGACGACGTCGGTGTTGGTGTACGGGCGGAAGTAAGGGGTGTGGCAGGCGGACTGGAGCCGCTGGGCGACCGCCTCGTCCGTCGAGGCGACGACGGCCGCGGCCGGCATCCGGGAGGCGATCTCCTTGGCCAGGTTGGGGCCGGTGACGACGGCGACGCGCTCGGACGGCACCTCGGCGACCTCTTCGATCACCTCGCTCATCCGCTTCGCGGTGCCGAGTTCGACGCCCTTCATCAGCGAGACCAGCACGGTGTCGGCGGCGAGCGCCGGGGTCCAGGCCGCGAGGTTGCCGCGCAGGGTCTGGGAGGGGACGGCGAGGACGGTGAAGTCGGCGCCGGCGAGGGCCTCGGCCGCGTCGGTGGTCGCCCGCAGACCGGCGGGGAGCTCGATGCCGGGGAGATAGTCGGGGTTGGTGCGGGTGGTGTTGACCGCCTCGGCGAGTTCGGGACGGCGGCCCCACAGGGCGACCTCGCAGCCGGCGTCGGCGAGGACCATGGCGAACGCGGTTCCCCATGAGCCCGTTCCGAGGACGGCGGCCTTGACGGGCGTGGTCACTTCGCTCCCTCTCCTGCGGCCTTGCGACGCTGCTCGGCACGCGCCTCGCGCAGATCGTACGGCTTCGCGGGCGCCGACTCCCCGCGGATCTCCTCCAGGAGGGCGGTGATCGCGGCCATGATCTCCTCGGTCGCCTCCCTGAGCACCTCCGGTGTCGGCTCCTTGCCGTAGAAGCGGGCGAGGTCGACCGGCGGACCGGCCTTCACCTGGAGGGTCTTGCGGGGGAAGAAGCGGAACCTCTTCTCCTTGGCGTACGGCGGCATGGCCAGGTTGGCGCCCCACTGGGCGACCGGGATGACGGGCGCCTGGGTCTGGAGCGCGGCGCGGGCGACGCCGGTCTTGCCCGTCATCGGCCATGTCCCGGGGTCGCGGGTGAGGGTGCCCTCCGGGTAGAAGGCGACGCATTCGCCGCGCTCGACGGCCTCGACGGCGGCACGGAAGGCGCCGACGGCGTTCGACGACTCGCGGTAGACGGGGATCTGGCCGGTGCCCCGCAGCATGAGCCCGACGCCGGGGGCCTTGAACAGCGCGGCCTTGGCCAGGAACCGGGGCACTCGGCCGGTGTTGTACTGGAAGTGCCCGTAGGAGAACATGTCGAGGTACGAGTTGTGATTGATGGCGGTGATGAATCCGCCGTCGGCCGGAATGTGTTCCATTCCCCGCCAGTCCCGCTTGAACAGAAGCAACAGCGGCGGCTTTGAGATGACCGCTGCCAGGCGGTACCAGAAGCCGATTCTACGGCGGGACACTCGGACACCTTCCTCTATGACGGGCGATGCCCGTCCGCTGGGGGTCAAGTGTCGCCCCAGGCCCCTGGTCTGTCGAGGACACCGTACGCCTCGCCGCCGCCCCCCGGACGGCTGGCCCATGCGCACCGGGGGACACAATGGGCCCCGATGCGCACGGACGGAGAGCTCACCACGGACACGGCCCCGGTCGCCGGCTGGTCCGTCGTCGTTCCCCTGAAGCCCCTGGCCCTCGCCAAGAGCAGGCTCGCGGGCGCCGTGGGCGACGCGCTGCGGCCCCGGCTCGCCCTCGCGTTCGCGCAGGACACGGTGGCCGCCGTGCTGGCCTGCCCGTCGGTGCGGGATGTGGCCGTCGTCACCGACGACCCGGTGGCCGCCGCCTCGCTCGCAGCCCTCGGCGCCCGGATCGTCCCGGACGCACCGGGCGCCGGGCTGAACGCGGCGCTGGAGCACGGCGCCCGGGCCGTGCGGGCGATGCGTCCGCACGCGGCGGTGGCGGCGCTCAACGCGGATCTGCCGGCATTGCGGCCGCGGGAATTGACGCGCGCCCTGGAGGCCGCCTCGGTATTTCCACGGGCATTTCTGCCGGATGCCGCGGGAATCGGCACGACATTGCTCTGCGCGCTGCCGGGGGCGGAATTGCGCCCCGCATTCGGAGGCCCTTCGCGCCGTCGGCATTTGGCGTCGGGTGCGGCGGAAATCGTGTCCGGGGCTCCCGCGCGCCCCGGCGCCACCCTCCTCAGCCGGTGCCCGGCCGCACCGCGGGGGCGTTCCCCGGGGAGGCCGCGCGGGTGCCGCCGGGCACCGGCTGAGGAGGGTGGCGCCGGGGCGCGCGGGAGCCCGCCGCGGCCCTGACGTCAGGCTCTAAGCTGGGGCCATGCAGGCCACCTCGTACACCTACGACGCCGGGACCCGCAGCGGGAGCGTGCTGCTCGACGACGGGACCCCGGTGCCGTTCGACGCCGCCGCGTTCGACGCGGGCGGGCTGCTGCTGCTCCGTCCCGGGCAGCGGGTGCGGATCGAGACCGAGGGCAAGGGCGAGGCCCGCCGGATCACCCTGGTGACGCTGCAGACCTTCTGACCGGCCCGAACGGCCGTACCGTCCCGGACGGAACACGCCGCGGGCCGGTCTCCCTCGGGGAGACCGGCCCGGCGCGTGAGTGGCCCTGGTTGTCCGTGCCGCTTACTTCTTGCGGGCGGTGGTGGCCTTCTTCGCGGTGGTCTTGCGCGCCGTCGTCTTCTTGGCGGGCGCCTTCTTGGCCGTGGCCTTCTTGGCGGGGGCGGTCTTGGCCGTGGTCTTCTTGGCGGTGCTCTTGGCCGTGGTCGCCTTCTTGGCCGCGGTCGTCTTGGCCGCGGTGGTCTGGGCGGTGGTCTTCTTCGCCGCCGTGGTCTTCTTGGCCGCGGTCTTCTTCGCGGGCGTCGCCTTCTTGGCGGCGGCGGTCTTCTTCGCCGTGGCCTTCTTGGCGGCGGCCTTGGCCGTCGTACGGGTGGAGGACCCTCCCGAAAGGCTGCCCTTGGGGGCCTTCTTGACGGAGACCTCGCCGCCCTTGGGGAGCTTCTTGGAGCCGCTGACCAGGTCCTTGAAGCCCTGACCTGCACGGAACCGCGGAACGGAGGTCTTCTTGACCCGGACACGCTCGCCCGTCTGCGGGTTGCGGGCGTAGCGGGCGGGGCGGTCGACCTTCTCGAACGAGCCGAAGCCGGTGACCGAGACCCGGTCCCCGCCGACAACCGCCCGGACGATCGCGTCAAGCACCGCGTCGACAGCGTCCGCGGCCTGCTGACGGCCGCCGAGCTTGTCGGCAATCGCTTCTACGAGCTGCGCCTTGTTCACGTCTTCCCCTTCGGAGACATATGGCCGGAACGATTGCGTCCAGGCGTTTTCGCACGTTAGGCAGATATATACCGCAAATCAAACACGAAACGGGCTAATCACCCTAGTGCCGCAACGAAGTCGACCGTGGCGGAGTTCTCTGCGGTCAGTCACCTCGAGGGAATCGGCCCTCGTCGAGGTCCTTCATCAACAGATCCAGACGCCTTGCCGCGTCCGGGAGATCGTGCTTTGCCGCCGCCGTGACGACGAGCAGCTTCCGGGACAGCGCCATCCTTACGCCCTCCGGGACTTGCAGTGCGCGCACCCGGGAGTGCGCTTCCTTCAATCGGGTCGCGACCGCCTCGTAGAGCTCGAGTTGGCTGTCACGTTCCATGCACCGATTGTGCCATCTGTGACTAGTTGTCGCCCGAGGGGGTCTCAACAGACGACTGCGCCCCCCACCGGACGGTGAGGGGCGCGGTCGGGGAAAAGCGCTGATCAGACCTGCACGGTGCGCGGTTTGAAGGCGGGCCTGGCCGCCTCGTAGGCGGCGATGTCCGCTTCGTTCTGAAGGGTGAGGCTGATGTCGTCGAGGCCGTTCAGCAGGCGCCAGCGGGCATTCTCGTCGAGCTCGAAGTCGGCGGTGATTCCGGGGGCGATGACCTGACGCTTCTCGAGGTCGACCGTGATCTCCACGGTCGGGTCGGCCTCGGTCAGCTCCCACAGCGCGTCGATGACCGACTGCTCCAGGACCACGGTCAGCAGGCCGTTCTTGAGGGAGTTGCCGCGGAAGATGTCGGCGAACCGGGCGGAGAGCACGGTCTTGAAGCCGTAGTTCTGCAGGGCCCAGACGGCGTGCTCGCGCGAGGAGCCGGTGCCGAAGTCGGGGCCGGCGACGAGGACCGAGGCGCCCTGGCGCTCGGGGCGGTTCAGCACGAACTCGGGGTCCTTGCGCCAGGCCTCGAACAGTCCGTCCTCGAACCCGTCGCGGGTGACCTTCTTCAGCCAGTGCGCGGGGATGATCTGGTCGGTGTCGACGTTGCTGCGGCGCAGCGGGACGGCCCGGCCGGTGTGCGTCGTGAAAGCTTCCATGGTTCCTCAGACCCCCGCGGGCGTAGAGACATCGGCGTCGGACAGATCGGCCGGGGAGGCCAGATGGCCCAGTACGGCGGTGGCGCCGGCGACCTGGGGCGAGACCAGGTGGGTCCGGCCGCCCTTGCCCTGCCTGCCCTCGAAGTTGCGGTTGGAGGTGGACGCGGAACGCTCGCCGGGAGCCAGTTGGTCCGGGTTCATGCCGAGGCACATGGAGCAGCCGGCGTGCCGCCACTCGGCTCCGGCCTCCTTGAAGACCTTGTCCAGGCCCTCCTCGACGGCCTGGAGCGCCACCCGGACCGAGCCGGGGACGACCAGCATCCGCACGCCGTCCGCGACTTTGCGGCCCTGGAGGATCGAGGCGACCGAGCGCAGGTCCTCGATGCGTCCGTTGGTGCAGGAACCGACGAAGACGGTGTCGACCCGGATGTCGCGCAGCGGCTGCCCGGCGGTCAACCCCATGTACTCCAGGGCCTTTTCGGCCGCCAGGCGCTCCGAGGCGTCCTCGTACGAAGCCGGGTCGGGGACGCTGGCGCCGAGCGGGGCGCCCTGGCCCGGGTTGGTGCCCCAGGTGACGAACGGGGAGAGCTCGGTGGCGTCGATGAACACCTCGGCGTCGAAGACCGCGTCGTCGTCGGTGCGCAGCGTGCGCCAGTACGCGACGGCGTCGTCCCAGTCCTGGCCCTGCGGGGCGTGGTCCCGGCCCTGGAGGTAGTCGAAGGTGGTCTGGTCCGGGGCGATCATGCCCGCGCGGGCGCCGGCCTCGATCGACATGTTGCAGATGGTCATCCGGGCTTCCATCGAGAGCTTCTCGATGGCGGATCCGCGGTACTCCAGGACGTAGCCCTGGCCGCCGCCCGTGCCGATCCGGGCGATGATCGCCAGGATCAGGTCCTTGGCGGTCACGCCCTCGGGCAGTTCGCCCTCGACGGTGATGGCCATGGTCTTGGGGCGGGCCATCGGCAGCGTCTGGGTGGCCAGCACGTGCTCCACCTGGGAGGTTCCGATGCCGAACGCCAGCGCGCCGAACGCGCCGTGGGTGGAGGTGTGCGAGTCGCCGCAGACCACCGTGGTGCCGGGCTGGGTCAGGCCCAGCTGGGGGCCGACCACGTGCACCACGCCCTGCTCGACGTCACCGAGCGAGTGCAGGCGCACACCGAACTCTGCGCAGTTCTTGCGCAGCGTCTCCAGCTGGGCGCGGGAGACGGGGTCGGCGATGGGCTTGTCGATGTCGAGGGTCGGGGTGTTGTGGTCCTCGGTGGCGATGGTGAGATCGAGACGCCGCACCTGCCGGCCGCCGAGGCGCAGGCCGTCGAACGCCTGGGGGCTGGTCACCTCGTGCAGCAGGTGCAGATCGATGAAGAGGAGGTCGGGCTCGCCCTCGGCGCGCCGGACGACGTGGTCGTCCCAGACCTTCTCCGCGAGTGTCCTACCCATCGCTTTCCCTCCGGCCGGCTGTGCCGCCGACACAACTAGAGATCGTGTGCAACGCCCATGGGTCCCGGGTTGCCACTACAGCGTGACAAGTTCCATGGAAAATTGAACTTGCGTTTCACAGAGTGAGACGCGAGTATCGTTGCATGGACAACTCTAGCGGCGTCGGTGTTCTCGACAAGGCAGCCCTTGTCTTGAGCGCCCTGGAGTCCGGGCCGGCCACCCTCGCGGGTCTGGTGGCGGCCACGGGACTCGCACGACCCACGGCTCACCGTCTGGCCGTGGCACTGGAACATCACCGTATGGTCGCCCGCGACATGCAGGGCCGGTTCATCCTCGGTCCGCGGCTGTCGGAGCTCGCCGCCGCGGCGGGCGAGGACCGGCTGCTCGCCACCGCGGGACCCGTGCTCACGCATCTGCGTGACGTGACCGGCGAGAGCGCGCAGCTCTACCGCCGGCAGGGCGACATGCGGATCTGCGTGGCGGCGGCCGAGCGCCTGTCCGGACTGCGGGACACCGTGCCGGTCGGCTCCACGCTGACGATGAAGGCGGGCTCCTCCGCCCAGATCCTGATGGCCTGGGAGGAGCCCGAGCGGCTCCACCGCGGCCTTCAGGGCGCGCGCTTCACGGCGACCGCCCTGTCCGGCGTACGGCGCCGCGGCTGGGCCCAGTCGATCGGCGAGCGCGAGCCGGGCGTGGCCTCGGTGTCGGCACCGGTCCGCGGACCGTCCAACCGCGTGGTCGCCGCCGTCTCGGTCTCCGGACCGATCGAGCGCCTCACCCGGCACCCGGGCCGCATGCACGCCCAGGCGGTCATCGACGCCGCCGCCCGCCTCAGCGAGGCCCTGCGCCGCTCCGGCTGATCCCTCCACGTCCGCGTCCGGCCGGCCCCTTCAACGCCGCAGGGGCCGGCCGGAGGTGTTTCCCGGGGCGTACGGAGGTGTGCGGAGGCATACGGACGGACGGCACCGCCGAGGGCTCCCCGCCGGGTCCGCCGGGCGCGGCGGGTGCAGCATGGAAGTAGCCGCGGACCGACGGAGGTGCCAGGACGATGGCCGAGTTCATGGACGTACACCACGGTATGAAGGGCATCACGAGTGACCAGCTGATGGAGGCGCACCGCGCGGACCTCGCGATCGAGGGCGAGGAGAACGTGCACTTCAAGAAGGCCTGGGCGGATCCCGGGACGGGCACCGTCTACTGCCTGTCCGAAGGACCCTCGGCGGACGCCGTGCAGCGCGTCCACGAGCGCGCGGGGCACCCGGCGGACGAGATCCACCCGGTGCCGCTCACCGTGTGAGCCGCTTCCGCCCAACTCGCTCCGTGCGCACGGCGGATGGAGGAGATCACCGGCGCCAGGGAACGCCCGGCACCCCGCACGCCGTGTGTCCGGGCGAACACGGACGGGCGCGGCGCCGGAGGTGCGGAGGAACGCCGAAGGGGCCCTTCGCGAGAAGGGCCCCTTCGGACTCGTACCCCCGACCGGATTCGAACCGGCGCTACCGCCTTGAGAGGGCGGCGTGCTAGGCCGCTACACAACGGGGGCAAATCTTCGATCCCGCAAGGGGATCCGCTGGCCTACCAGGACTCGAACCTAGACTAACTGAACCAGAATCAGTCGTGCTGCCAATTACACCATAGGCCACTGGTGGTATAGACCAGTTGGTACCCCCGACCGGATTCGAACCGGCGCTACCGCCTTGAGAGGGCGGCGTGCTAGGCCGCTACACAACGGGGGCCCTAGCGATCCTGCATCGACGTCGTCGAGGAGCGACCTCGAGACCTCGCGGGAAGGATCTGTACCCCCGACCGGATTCGAACCGGCGCTACCGCCTTGAGAGGGCGGCGTGCTAGGCCGCTACACAACGGGGGCTTTGCAGATGAGCTCTGCGAGCTGGCCTACCAGGACTCGAACCTAGACTAACTGAACCAGAATCAGTCGTGCTGCCAATTACACCATAGGCCACCAAAACGCAACCCCCGGTGGGGATCTTGTTCGGGTTTGCGCTTCCGGTACCGGCCTTTCGGCCCGCTCCCCTTGGCGCAGGAAGAACATTACCCGAAGGTCGACGGCGCTCCAAAACGGGTATCGCCGCGCAGCAACGGGGCGAGCTGGTCGAGGCCGGTGATCCGGGTCAGTTCGGGTCTGCCGCCCACTCCGGCACGGTCGAGCCAGATCCCGGCCAGGCCCGCGTCGGTGGCTCCGCGGGCGTCGATGTCGGGCTGGTCCCCGACGTACGCCACCTCCCGGGGCGGCAGGCCGATGGCCTCGCACGCTGCGAGGAAGGCCCCGGCCTCGGGCTTGGAGATCCCGAGTTCCACGGCGCAGATCACGGCCTCGAACCGGTCGCGGACACCGAGGGTGCGCAGCTTGTGCTCCTGGTTCGCCAGGCTGGAGTTGGACAGCACGGCGTGACGGTAGTCACGTGCGAGGAGTTCCAGCACCGGAACGGCGTCGGGGAAGAGCGACCAGGCCGCCTCGTAGTGCGCGACGTGCCGCCCGAACCACTCCCCCGCCTCGTCGTCGCTCATCCCCGGCGCGCCGAGGAACTCCCGCACCCGGTCGCGGCGCTGCCCCTCGAAGTCCGTCTCCCCCGCGGCGACCCGCGCCCAGTGCACCTCGGTGATCCGCTTCCACGCGGCGAGGGCCTCCTCGACGCAGGCGTATCCGTCGGGGAGGCCCACATCGCGCAGATGCCTGCTCATACCGATGCGGTCGGCGTTCGCGTAGTCGAAGATCGTGTCGTCGATGTCCCAGAGCACGGCGCGGATCGGCATACGACGACCGTACCCGCCGGCGCCGTCACCGGCCGGGGTTCCGGGGCGCGGGGGCCCGGCGGCGTCAGCCGGTCTCCTCCCCCTCCGCGGGGACGACGAAGAAGTCCGTCACGAAGCAGGTGACGGCGCCGTCCGCGTCGCGGCCGACCCAGGTCGGGTAGGCGCCGTCGCCCCAGCCGGACATGAAGGCGACCAGATTGTGGCCGGTGTCCTTCGCGGTGACGGTGTGGGGCCCGAGGTAGGAGTCGCCCCCGGCGTCGAAGGCATCCCAGAGCGGGCCCTCGTCGCCCACGCAGTCCGGGAAGGACTCGTCGCAGGCCGCGTCGTAGAAGCAGCCGGTGCCGGCGTCCACGCCGTACGCGAAGAACTCGTCGTCCGCGAGCCCGGCCGGGTCCTGGCCGGCCTGGTGGGCGATCTCCCAGGTCACGGGCGGCGTGCCGGTGATCACCAGGCGGGCGGCGGCGATCCGCCGATGGGGCTCGTCGGCCGGGGGCCCGTCGGGCTCGGCGAGGGTGGCGACCGCGCATTCGACGGCGTAGCGGCCCGGCGGGACCTCCGCGGTGAACGGCTCGGACTCGCCCGTGCCGAGGGAGACGAACGGGTCGCAGGCGACCACCCTGCCGCTGGGGAGCCACAGCTCACCTGCCTGCACGACCGACATCTCCCCCGTGAGCCCGGATTCCTCGGTGAAGCGGCTGCCGGGTGTGAAGTGCCGGGAGAAGTCGGGTGCGGGCATGGGCATGCTGGTCCCCCAGGGAGCCGTGACGATCGGGATCGCCCCGAACACTAGCCCCGTGCCCGGACAACGCCGAAGGGGCGGCAGCCACTTCGGCCACCGCCCCTCCGGGACGGGCTCTACGCGGCGAGCTTCGCCAGCGCCGCGTCGATGCGGGCCAGGGTCTTCTCCCTGCCCAGGATCTCCAGGGACTCGAAGAGCGGCAGGCCGACCGTGCGGCCGGTGACGGCCACCCGGACCGGGGCCTGGGCCTTGCCGAGCTTGAGGCCGTGGGCCTCGCCGGCGGCCAGAACGGCCTCCTTCAGGGACTCCGGGCTCGACCAGTCGGCCGCGTCCAGCTTCTCGCGGGCGGTGGTCAGCAGGGCGGCGGGCTCGCCCTTCATCGCCTTGGCCCAGGACGCCTCGTCCTCGACCGGCTCGTCGAGGAAGAGGAAGTCGACGTTGGCGGTGATGTCCGAGAGGACCGTCAGCCGGGTCTGCGCGTGCGGGGCGATGGCCTCCCACTTCGCGCGGTCGAAGCGCTCCGGCGCCCAGTTCGCGTGCGGGGCGGTGAGCCACGGCTCGCACGCCTCGGTGAACGCCTTCACGTCGAGCATGCGGATGTGGTCGGCGTTGATGGCCTCGGCCTTCTTCAGGTCGAAGCGCGCCGGGTTGGCGTTCACGTCGGCGACGTCGAACTTCGCGATCATCTCGGGGATCGTGAAGACGTCCTGGTCGGCGGAGAAGGACCAGCCGAGCAGCGACAGGTAGTTGAGCAGGCCCTCGGGGAGGAAGCCGCGCTCGCGGTAGACGTTGAGCGAGGCCTGCGGGTCGCGCTTGGAGAGCTTCTTGTTGCCCTCGCCCATCACGTACGGAAGGTGGCCGAAAGCGGGGATCTCCTTGGCGACGCCCAGCTCGATCAGCGCCTTGTAGAGGGCGATCTGGCGGGGGGTGGACGAGAGGAGGTCCTCGCCGCGCAGGACGTGGGTGATCTCCATCAGCGCGTCGTCGACCGGGTTGACCAGCGTGTACAGCGGGGCGCCGTTGGCGCGGACGATGCCGTAGTCCGGGACGTTGTCCGGGGTGAAGGTGAGCTCGCCGCGGACCAGGTCGGTGAAGACGATCGGCTCGTCGGGCATCCGGAAGCGCACGATGGACTCGCGGCCCTCGGCCTCGTACGCGGCACGCTGCTCGGCGGTCAGCGTGCGGCACTTCCCGTCGTAGCCGGAGGGCCTGCCCGCGGCGCGGGCGGCGTCCCGGCGGGACTCGAGCTCCAGCGCGGTGCAGTAGCAGTGGTACGCGTGGCCGGCGGCGAGCAGCTTGCCGGCGACGTCCTTGTAGATGTCCATCCGCTGCGACTGGCGGTACGGCGGGTGCGGGCCGCCGACCTCCGGGCCCTCGTCCCAGTCGAGACCCAGCCAGCGCAGCGAGTCGAGCAGCTGCTCGTACGACTCCTCCGAGTCACGGGCCGCGTCGGTGTCCTCGATGCGGAAGACCATCGTGCCGCCGGTGTGCCGGGCGTAGGCCCAGTTGAACAGCGCGGTGCGGACGAGGCCCACATGGGGGTTGCCGGTCGGGGAGGGGCAGAAACGGACGCGGACGGGTGCGTTAGCCACGCTTGATCACCTTGTTGGTGAGAGTGCCGATGCCTTCGATGGTGACGGCGACCTCGTCGCCGACGTTGAGCGGGCCGACCCCCGCGGGGGTGCCCGTGAGGACGACGTCGCCGGGGAGCAGCGTCATCGCCTCGGTGATGTGCACGATCAGGTCCTCGACGGAGCGGACCATCTCGCTGGTGCGGCCCAGTTGCCGCTGCTCGCCGTTGACCGTGCACTGGACGACGGCGTCGGCCGGGTCGAAGTCCGTCTCGATCCAGGGACCGAGGGGGCAGGACGTGTCGAAGCCCTTCGCCCGGGCCCACTGCTTCTCGCGCCGCTGCGCGTCACGCGCGGTGACGTCGTTGGCGCAGGTGTAGCCGAGGATCACGTCCTTGACGCGTTCGCGCGGGACCTCGCGGCACATGCGGCCGATGACCACGGCGAGCTCGGCCTCGTGGTGGAGCTCCTCGGAGAACGAGGGGTACTCGATGGCGTCGCCGGAGCCGATCACCGAGGTGGTGGGCTTGAAGAAGGCCACCGGGACCTCGGGGACCTCGTTGCCGAGCTCCGCCGCGTGCTCCGCGTAGTTGCGGCCGATGCCCACGACCTTGTTGGGGAGCACGGGGGGCAGCAGACGGACCTTGCTCAGCGGGACCTTGGTGCCGGAGAGCTCGAAGTCGGCGTACGGAATGCCCTTGATGATGTCGAGGAGGAGGCCGTCGGGGCCTTCCTCGACCGCGCCGAAGGCGACATTGCCGTCGATGGAGAACCTGGCGATGCGCACGGGATGCTGTCGCCCCTCACTTCTTCTTCGCTCGCTGAGCTGGCCTGGAGACTGACGCTCCAGGCTAACGCGGCGCGGGGGGCGCGCAGGGCGCATCACCCTCCGTGCGGGGCGACGCGTGCATGAGCGCCCGTGCGGCCGACCGGGTCGTCGCCCGCACGGGCGGCAGGGGCGGCCTGCGCCCCGGTGGAGCGGGGGTCCTCAGGCGGAGGCGACCGGCGCGTCCATGAGGACGGTGCGGCGGGGGTTGGCCGTCTGGGCGGGGAGATCGATCGTGTGTTCCTGCTGCTCCGGCGTCTGCAGCTCGTCGGCGTCCTTGAGGTGCGCGAGCGTGGTGCGGCGGGGGTTGGCGGTGCTGCGGAACATCATCGTCGTCTTCATCGCTGGTTTCAGACCCTGTCGGCGTAGGAGCTCTCGCGAGCGTGGTTGACGGTTCGGCCATCCTTGTAAAGCGTCAGGCTAAACATCGGATTCCCGTCGAAAGCCAGGATGAGACAGCCTTGATCGTGTGAGTTTGCTCACGAGATGAGCCCCAATGCCGACAATACGGACAGTGGATCATCCTTACAGGAACGGACATTCCGCCACTGAACCAGCTATTCCGCTCCTGATCATGGCGACTGGGACACCCCCCGCCCCCCTGGGACTCGTACCACTACGCCCGATTTCTCCGCCATCGCTTCCCACAGCTCGTGACATCGCGCTCACAAAGTGTCACTCACGTCACAGGGCGGTACGCGGCCCTTGTTGGAGATCCTGCACTGTGCTGGAATTCCACGCACCGCCGCGGGTTTCAGGTCCGGCGCGCAAGGGCGCAACGCAGCGCCGGGTGGCGGCGGAGACAGGGGGAGCAGCGCCGGTCACTCAAGACCACCAGGGGCAGAGGACTCATTGCCCCGAGACGCCGACACCGTCCCGCCGTGACAGCGGAGGGACGCCTGGTCCAGAGGTTGCGACGCTAGTGCAGGGACGTTTCAAGAGGGATGGCATGGGGCGTCCCCAGGCCCGTCAGGGCCAAGGGGACGCTACGGCGGAACAGGAGCCGCGCGGCACCGACCGCGGTTCCTCCCCCCAGCGCACCCACAACCAGGGACCGGCCGCGTCCGGTGACAGCGGCGACCGCTCTGCGCGTTCCGGCGCGTCCGCCCCCGCGCCCGACGGCGCCAAGGGCACGCCGGCCACGCCCGCCGGCCCCACGGAGACGGGGACGCGAATAGCCCTGCGCAACTGGCGCATCAGCACGCGTCTGGTCTCCCTGCTCACCCTGCCCGTGGTCGCGGCGACCACGCTGGGCGGACTCCGTATCCAGGAGTCCATGGACGACATGAAGCAGCTGGACCACATGCAGCTGCTCACCGAGATGACCCGGGCCGCGACGGACCTCGCCCAGGCGCTCCAGTCCGAGCGCGACCTCTCCGCCGGACCGCTCGCCAACGGCTCCCCCGTCACGGACTTCAAGGTCTCCGGGCCCCGTACCCAGACCGACCGCGTCAAGAAGGCCTTCCTCGACGCGACGCGCAACATCCCCAACACGGACGACGACGAGGCGCTGGAGAGCATCCGCGCCAACGCGAACCAGATCGCCGTCCAGGTCAACGGACTCAACAAGATCCGTTCGACCGCCTACGCCCCCGGCGCGCCGAACTCCCAGACCGTGGAGAGCTACAGCCGGCTCATCGAGTCGCTGCTGAGCCTCTCCCAGGACATGGCGCAGGCGACCAGCAACCCCGACATGATCAAGCGCACGCGTGCGCTGGCGGCGTTCTCGTCCGCCAAGGAGTACGCGTCCATCCAGCGCGCGATCATCGCCGCCGCCCTCCCCGGCGGCGACGACGACAAGGCCCCCGGCCTGTCCGAGCCCGACCGCCTGTACGGCAAGGCCGCCGTGGAGAACGGCGACTCCGAGCTGAAGGCGTTCAAGGCGCTCTACGAGTCCACCGGCGGCGACGCCGAGGAGCTCACGGCCTCCCTGGACGGCGGCACCGACCCGACGATCGCGGCCTCGGAGCTGTACGCCAAGCGCGTGCTCGACAACCCGAACGGCTTCGAGCGCCGTGCCGAGCGTTCGCACCTGGACTGGACCGACGACTACTCGGTCCGCATCAACGCGATGAAGCGCGTCGAGGCCTCGCTGCTGGGCGAGATGGAGGCCAAGGCGCGTGAGCTGCGCGAGGAGTCGCAGCAGGACGCCATCATCAACGGTGCGCTGATCCTCGTCGTCCTCGGCGTCTCCCTCGTCGGCGCCTTCGTCGTGGCGCGCTCCATGATCCGCTCGCTGCGCCGGCTGCAGGACACGGCCACCAAGGTCGCCCAGACCCGGCTGCCCGAGCTGGTCAAGCAGCTGTCGGAGTCGGACCCGCAGGACGTCGACACCTCCGTCGAGTCCGTCGGTGTGCACTCGCGCGACGAGATCGGCCAGGTGGCCGCGGCCTTCGACGACGTGCACCGCGAGGCGGTCCGCCTCGCCGCCGAGCAGGCCCTCCTGCGGGGCAACGTCAACGCGATGTTCACCAACCTCTCGCGGCGTTCCCAGGGCCTCATCCAGCGCCAGCTGTCGCTGATCTCCGAGCTGGAGTCCCGCGAGGCCGACCCGGACCAGCTGTCCTCGCTGTTCAAGCTCGACCACCTCGCGACCCGTATGCGCCGGAACGGCGAGAACCTCCTCGTCCTCGCGGGCGAGGAGCCGGGCCGCCGCTGGACGCGGCCCGTCCCGCTCGTCGACGTGCTGCGTGCCGCGGCCTCCGAGGTGGAGCAGTACGAGCGCATCGAACTGGCCGCCGTGCCCGCGACCGAGGTCGCCGGCCGCGTGGTCAACGACCTCGTGCACCTCCTCGCCGAGCTGCTGGAGAACGCGACCTCGTTCTCCTCGCCGCAGACGAAGGTCCGGGTCACCGGTCACGCGCTGCCCGACGGCCGCGTGCTCGTCGAGATCCACGACACCGGCATCGGCCTCTCCCCCGAGGACCTGGCCGCGATCAACGAGCGGCTCGCGTCGCCGCCCACCGTGGACGTCTCGGTCTCGCGCCGCATGGGTCTGTTCGTGGTCGGCCGCCTGTCCCTGCGGCACGGCATCCGCATCCAGCTGCGCCCGTCGGACTCCGGCGGCACCACCGCGCTCGTCATGCTGCCCGTCGACGTCGCCCACGGCGGCAAGAAGGCCCCGGGCAAGCCCGGTCAGCCGGGCGGCGGCCAGGGCGGCCCGCAGAAGCCGGGCGCTGGCGCGCCCGGCGGCCTGCCGGGTCGTCCGGCGGGCCAGGGCGGCGGCAGCCATCCCGGGCTCGCGGGCCCCGGTGCGGGTGCCCCCGCGGGCGGCCGGCTCGGCGCCGGCGCGCCGCGCGGCCAGGTCGGGGCCGGCTCGGCCCCGCGTGCCGCGCTGCCGGGACGCGACGGCGGTCCGCAGCAGGGCAACGGCGGCCAGCCGCAGGGCGGCGGCAGCCTCTTCGACTCCGGCCGCGGCCAGCAGGGCGCTCCGGCTCCCGCCCGCGGTGACGCGGGGCAGGGCGCACGCCGTGCCGCGCCGCAGCAGCCCGGCGCGGGCGACCGGGGGCGGCAGCTGCCGCCGACCGGCGGGCCGCGTGCCGAGCTGCCGGGCGGTTCCGCCCGGCAGGAGGAGTCCCGTCCGCAGCGTCCGCAGACCACCAGCTGGGGCAACGAGCAGGGCGTCCCGCAGCAGCGTCCGGCGGCCGACGCGCCGCGCGGCCACGACGACCACGACGCCTCGCGCGGCATGGCCGGCACGGCCGAGTTCGCCCGGCCCGACTTCGGCGGCCCCCAGGGCGCCGGCCGGCCGGGCCAGTTCACCCGCCAGGACGTGTACGGCGGCCAGAGCGGTCCCTCGGGCACGGGCCAGTACGGCCGGCCGGAGCAGGGCGGGCCGCAGGACCCGGCGTCGACCTCGCAGTTCGCGCGGCCCGACTTCGCGGCACCGCAGCAGCCCGCCCCGCAGCAGGACCCGGCCTCCACGGCCCAGTTCGCGCGGCCGGACTTCCAGGCACCACCGCAGCAGGACCCGGCGTCGACCTCGCAGTTCGCGCGGCCCGACTTCCAGGCACCGCAGCAGCCCGCCCCGCAGCGCCGGGACGAGGGCTTCGCGCCGCGGCCCGCCGCGCCGCTGCCCGCTCCGCAGCAGCCGGAGGCGCTGCCGCCGGCGTCCGGTCCGGGGGACGGCCGTACGCCGCTGTACGACACGCTGGAGACCAACTGGTTCCACGGCGCCGGCGCCCAGGGCGGCGAGAGCCGTCCCGCCGAGCCGGAGCCGGAGCGGCCGATGCCGCAGCGGGCTCCCGCGTCCGGTCCGGCGGCGCCGGGCGGCGCTCCCGCGGCGAACGGCGCCGCCACATGGCGCTCCTCGCCCAATGACGAGCTGGTGCGCCAGGCCGAGCGGGTGCGCAAGCCCGCCGCGGGCGGCATCACCACCTCGGGTCTGCCCCGCAGGGTCCCGCGAGCCAACCTCGTGCCGGGCACCGCGCAGGAGCAGAACCACCAGTCCGGTCCGCAGGTCTCGCGAGCCCCCGACGACGTGCGCGGGCGGCTGACGAATCTGCGCCGGGGTATTCAGCAGGGCCGGCAGCAGAACAGCACGACCGGCAGCTTCAACCTCGGCCCCACTCACCAGCAGGAGCGTTAGTTGAGCCCGATGAGCCAGGCGGCCCAGAATCTGAACTGGTTGATCACGAACTTCGTGGACAACACCCCCGGGGTGTCGCACACGGTGGTCGTGTCGGCAGACGGTCTGCTGCTCGCCATGTCCGAGGGGTTCCCGCGCGACCGGGCCGACCAGCTGGCGGCCGTGGCGTCGGGACTGACCTCGCTGACCGCCGGGGCGTCCCGGATCTTCGAGGGCGGCCCGGTGAGCCAGACGGTCGTCGAGATGGAGCGCGGGTTCCTCTTCCTGATGTCGGTCTCCGACGGCTCCTCGCTGGCCGTTCTCGCCCACCCGGAGTGCGACATCGGCCTGGTGGGCTACGAGATGGCCCTGCTGGTGGACCGTGCGGGCAGCGTGCTCACGCCGGATCTGCGCGCGGAGCTCCAGGGAAGTCTTCTGCACTGACGGGAGGGACCGGTGACCCCACTCACCGGTTCGCCGAAGCCATCCGACCGACAACCGACCGGCCGCCCCAAGGCCCCCCACCGGCCCCATCAGACGGCACAGCCGACCACTTGCTGTCACGCCCGGAGGATTCATGACCCCGCCCCCCGCCTCTCACGATCCGTACGGCGCCTCAGTCGACGCGTACGGGGACGAGGGCGACCAGCCGCTGGTGCGTCCGTACGCGATGACCGGCGGCCGGACCCGGCCGCGCTACCAGCTCGCCATCGAGGCACTGGTCAGCACCACCGCCGACCCGGCCCTGCTGGCCGGGCTGCTCCCCGAGCACCAGCGGATCTGCCACCTGTGCCGGGAGGTCAAGTCGGTCGCGGAGATCTCGGCGCTGCTGTCGATGCCGCTCGGTGTGGCGCGCATCCTCGTCGCCGACCTGGCGGAGGCCGGCATGGTGGCGATCCACCAGCCGGGCAACGGAGAGGCCGGCGGCACGCCGGATGTGACACTGCTCGAAAGGGTGCTCAGTGGACTTCGCAAGCTCTAGCGGCGGTGCGGCCCGGTCGACCACCAGCGCGAAGATCGTGGTGGCGGGCGGTTTCGGCGTGGGCAAGACCACGTTCGTCGGCGCCGTCTCGGAGATCAACCCGCTGCGTACCGAAGCCGTCATGACGTCTGCCTCCGCGGGCATCGACGACCTCACCCACACCGGCGACAAGACGACGACGACCGTCGCCATGGACTTCGGCCGCATCACCCTCGACCAGGACCTGATCCTCTACCTGTTCGGCACCCCCGGACAGGACCGCTTCTGGTTCATGTGGGACGACCTCGTACGCGGCGCCATCGGCGCCGTCGTCCTCGTATGGACTTCGGCCGCATCACCCTCGACCAGGACCTGATCCTCTACCTGTTCGGCACCCCCGGACAGGACCGCTTCTGGTTCATGTGGGACGACCTCGTACGCGGCGCCATCGGCGCCGTCGTCCTCGTCGACACCCGCCGCCTCGCCGACTGCTTCCCCGCCGTCGACTACTTCGAGAACTCCGGGCTCCCCTTCGTCATCGCCCTCAACGGCTTCGACGGACACCAGCCCTACAACCCCGAGGAAGTCCGCGAAGCACTCCAGATCGGACCCGACACCCCGATCATCACCACCGACGCGCGCCACCGCGCGGACGCCAAGAGCGCACTGATCACCCTGGTCGAGCACGCCCTCATGGCGCGGCTCAAGTAGACGACGCCATACGGTAGTTGTCGTAACTTGCGGAGTGGCGGGCTGTGTCGTTCGACACGGCCCGCCCGCCTGTTCATAACATTTCGACAGAGAATTCCCGCGCGGTGGCCACCCGGTGCGCACGATCGGTGCCACAGCGCTCACCTGAGCCTCGCCTTTTGACGGCGCTTGTTCCTTATGCCCCTTTTATCGGCGGGTTCGATCACCCGGAACCGTAGATTCCAGGTGTTTGGAATGGGACGGCTCGGCGTGCTGGAATTCGTCGAACTGCCGAGTAGTACGGCTATGAACGAACCACGGCACAGCGTAGGTGCCGACGCCGAGAGGTTGTTGGTCGAGTGAGGCGAAGCAATACGAGCTCCGCAGAGCACCAGGCGCGGGGCAACTTCACCCCGCCGCGCACAGCGGCGTCGCCTGCGGATGCGTCGGGTGCTTCGAACGGATCCCCGGCACCGGGCAACTCCAGCAGGATGTCCCCGCGCAACTGGCGGGTGCCCACCCGTCTGAACGCGATCCTGCTCATACCCGTGCTCGTCGGCCTGGTCATGGGCGGCTTCCAGGTGAAGCAGTCCATCGACACCTGGAGCGAGGCTCAGGACGCCGAGAAGACCGCGCTGATCGTGCGGGCCGCGGCCGAGTACGGCCAGGCCCTGCTCAACGAGCGCGACCTCACGGCGCAGACCCTGCTGCTCGCGACCAGCGAGGCCGACCGCAAGGGCCCGCAGGTCACCGAGGCCTACGAGACCACCGACGACGCCGCCGCGAAGTTCCGCGAGGCCGTGAAGGACATGCCGTCCGGGCAGGGCCTGGAACGCCGTCTGGAGCTCTTCGACAAGGAGGAGCCGAGCCTGGAGAAGCTGCGCGAAGCGGCCTACTCCAGGGCCCTCGACCCGGTGAAGACCGAAGAGGGCTACGTCAAGGTCCAGCACGTGCTGATGGAGTTCGCCAACGAGCTCGGCCTCGGCACCGGCAACGTCACCAGCTACGGCCGTACCGTCTACGCCGTCCAGCTCGCCAAGGCCGCCGCCTCGCTCCAGCGCTCCATCGGCACCCACCTGCTGGTGCGGCCCGGCTCGGGCGACGTCCTCGCCCAGCAGAAGATCGCCTTCAACTCGTACAACTACCTGGAGCAGATCGCCATCGGCGAGTACGTCTCCGGTGGCACCGAGGCCGACACCGCCCGCCTCCAGCAGGTGATGGCGGGCAAGGCGGCCGAGGGCGAGAAGCGGCTGAAGGCCGCGGGGCTCAACCCGCCCGTGGGACCGGACAAGTCCGTCTTCACCGGCATGGCCGTCGCGATCGGCTCCGGTTCGTCCACGCCCGCCCAGCTGCGCCGGCAGGACGTCACCGCGGAGACCTGGATGGGCGCCGCGACCGCGAAGTTCGACGGCTACACCGAGATCGAGAAGGACCTCGTCGACCGCGCCGTGACCGAGGCTGCCGCGATCTCCGACGAGGCCCGCAACGACGCCATCACCACCGGTGCCATCGTCGTGATCGCCCTGCTCGCCGCGTTCATCCTGGCCGGTCTCATGGCCCGCCAGATGAGCCGCTCGATGCGCGAGCTGCGCAACGCCGCGTTCGGCATCGCCGAGCAGCGCCTGCCGATGCTGGTCGACCAGCTCTCACGCACCGAGCCGGGCCGCGTCGACACCCGGGTGCAGCCCATCCCGATCGACTCCCAGGACGAGATCGGCGAGGTCGCCCGCGCCTTCGACCAGGTCCACCGCGAGGCGGTGCGTCTCGCCGCCGAGCAGGCCATGCTGCGGGGCAACGTCAACGCGATCTTCACCAACCTGTCGCGCCGCAACCAGTCGCTGATCGAGGGCCAGCTGACCCTGATCACCGACCTGGAGAACAACGAGGCCGACCCCGACCAGCTGGAGAACCTCTTCAAGCTGGACCACCTGGCCACCCGTATGCGCCGCAACGGCGAGAACCTCCTCGTCCTCGCCGGCGAGGAGCCGGGCCGCCGCTGGAACCAGCCGGTGCCACTGGTCGACGTCATGCGCGCCGCCTCCTCCGAGGTGGAGTCCTACGAGCGCATCGAGCTCACCGGCGTCCCCGAGACCGAGATCCACGGCCAGGCCGTGACCGACCTCGTGCACCTGCTCGCCGAGCTGCTGGAGAACGCCACCACGTTCTCCTCCCCGCAGACCAAGGTGCGCGTCACCGCGACCCGGCTGCCCGACGGCCGCGTGATGATCGAGATCCACGACAAGGGAATCGGCCTGACCGCCGAGGACTTCGCCGACATCAACCACAAGCTGGCCAACCCGCCGACGGTGGACGCCGCCGTCTCGCAGCGCATGGGCCTCTTCGTGGTCGGCCGACTCTCCGACCGGCACGGCATCCGCGTCCAGCTCCGCCCCTCCGGCGAGCAGGCCGGCACCACCTCGCTGGTCATGCTCCCCGACGCCATCACCCACGGTGGCGGTGGCGAGGCGCTGCCCGAGGACGACTTCACGGTCTCGCAGATGATCCCGCAGCAGCAGTCGTTCGACAGCGCCCCCATGCGCACGGCGGCCGAGCTCGGCTTCGACGACTCCCGCTACGACGCGGAGCAGGGCGCGCCCACCCCGCTCGACCCCGTCAACCGCTCGCTGATGCGCGGTGAGCGCCGCGCCGCGCTGGAGGCCCAGACCCACGGCGAGCGCCCGCTCCACCGTGACGAGGCCGGGTACCCGCAGCAGGACGCGCAGGACCAGCAGCAGTACACCGGTGAGTACGAGCAGGAGTACACCGGCGAGTACACCCAGGGCTACCAGCAGGACCAGCAGGGCTACGACGGACAGCAGGGCGCGGCCTACGACGGGCAGCAGGGTGCGGCCTACGACGGGCAGGGCTACGACGACTACTCGCAGGGCGGCTACCCCGAGCAGGAGCAGCAGCATCTTCACGGTGCATATGCGGAGGGCGACTACCAGGCCGCCCAGGCTGCCGGCGCACAGTTCGACGGGTCCTACGACAACAGCTCCCACCAGGGCACCTGGCCGGATCAGAACGGTTACCAGGCCGGATACGAGCCCGAGTTCCGCCCTGAAGCGGAATCTTCCCAGGGCGCTCCCGCGAACGGCTCCGACCGCGTAGGCTTCGACCGTCCGGGTCCGGCTCCGAGCGCCAGCCACGAGCTGACCGCCTCCGGCCTCCCGCGCCGCGGCGGCGGCCAGCAGCCCGCACCGGGCCAGCAGGCCCAGCAGCAGTCCGAGCAGCGGTGGCAGCAGTCCGCCGAGCAGCAGGCCCCGGCGGCTCCACAGGGCGGTCAGGCCGCGTCGGACGGCGGCCAGGGCACGGCCGGCGGGTCCGACGGCTCCACCGACGACTGGCGCTCGGCCAACGACGAGCGCTGGCAGCGGGCGGAGAAGCTTCGCGACCCGAAGGCCGGCGGGGTGACCTCGTCCGGTCTCCCCCGGCGCGTGCCCAAGGCCAACCTGATCGAGGGCACGGCAGAGCAGACCCCGCAGGGAGGCCCACAGGTCTCCCGCGCCCCCGAGGACGTGCGCGGCAGGTTGAGCAACCTGCGCCGCGGCGTCCAGCAGGGACGCACCGCGGGGACGGACACGAACGGACCGGCCACCTACGATCGACACAGTGGCCCGGGTAGTACCTACAACCAGGAGCGTTAGTGTGAGCCCGATGAGCCAGGCGGCGCAGAATCTGAACTGGTTGATCACCAACTTCGTGGACAACACCCCCGGGGTGTCCCACACGGTGGTGGTCTCCGCCGACGGACTCCTGCTGGCGATGTCCGAAGGTTTCCCGCGGGACCGAGCCGATCAGCTGGCGGCGGTCGCCTCCGGGCTGACCTCGCTGACCGCGGGAGCATCCAGGATCTTCGAAGGCGGTGCCGTCAACCAGACGGTGGTGGAGATGGAGCGCGGCTTCCTCTTCATCATGTCGATCTCCGACGGATCGTCCCTGGCCGTTCTCGCCCACCCGGAGGCCGACATCGGCCTGGTGGGTTACGAGATGGCCCTGCTGGTGGACCGTGCGGGCAGCGTGCTGACGCCGGACCTCCGAGCGGAACTCCAGGGAAGTCTTCTCAACTGACAAACGGACAGTGCATTTCCCGCCACCGCACCATAAGGTGCGGTGGCGCGGCCCCACAGGGACAGGGACCGGTGACCGGCGGTCGGAGGAGGAAACGTGGCAACACCCCCAGGCGGACACCCGTACGACGGTGCTCACCAGCCCCAGGGTGAGCACACTCACAACCGCTTCAACTTCCCCTCGACGCCCAGCGGTCAGGGCGGCTCCCAGCCGTACCAGCAGCCGCAGGCACCGGGGGCGTCGGCCTACGACCCGTCGTACCAGCAGCCGTACGGCCAGCCGTCGTACGACCGGCCCCAGGCACCGCGCGTCCAGCCGGTGGCGCCCCGGCGGGCGCCCGAGCCCCAGACGGCGTCGGGCACCGGCCGGGCAGCGCACAACCCCCTGGTGCGTCCCTACGCGATGACCGGCGGCCGGACCCGGCCGCGCTACCAGCTCGCCATCGAGGCACTGGTCAGCACCACCGCGGATCCCTCGCGGCTGCAAGGGCAGTTGCCCGAGCACCAGCGGATCTGCCGCCTGTGCTTCGAGATCAAGTCGGTCGCCGAGATCTCGGCACTGCTCTCCATTCCCCTCGGCGTTGCCCGGATCCTCGTCGCCGACCTGGCGGAGGCCGGCCTCGTCGCCATCCATCAGCCCGGCGGCGACGAGGCCGCGGGCGGCCTGCCGGCCGTGACACTGCTCGAAAGGGTGCTCAGTGGACTTCGCAAGCTCTAGCGGCGGTGCAGCCCGCTCAACCACCAGCGCGAAGATCGTGGTGGCGGGCGGTTTCGGCGTGGGCAAGACCACGTTCGTCGGCGCCGTCTCGGAGATCAACCCGCTGCGTACCGAAGCCGTCATGACGTCTGCCTCCGCGGGCATCGACGACCTCACCCACACCGGCGACAAGACGACGACGACCGTCGCCATGGACTTCGGCCGCATCACCCTCGACCAGGACCTGATCCTCTACCTGTTCGGCACCCCCGGACAGGACCGCTTCTGGTTCATGTGGGACGACCTCGTACGCGGCGCCATCGGCGCCGTCGTCCTCGT
>NZ_RDBP01000012.1:2833991-2836078 GCF_008042045.1 Streptomyces sp. T39 | reverse complement strand
TTGACCATGCGGGTGCGCATGGCCTCGGAGTCCTCGGCCTCGGCGATCTGGCGGCGGAAGATGACGTTCGCCGCGCCCTCGGCGCCCATGACCGCGATCTCGTTGGTCGGCCAGGCGTAGGTGAGGTCGGCGCCGATCGACTGGGAGTCCATGACGATGTAGGCGCCGCCGTAGGCCTTGCGCAGGATCAGGGAGATCCGCGGCACGGTGGCGTTGCAGTAGGCGTAGAGCAGCTTGGCGCCGTGGCGGATGATGCCGCCGTGCTCCTGGTCCACGCCCGGCAGGAAGCCCGGCACGTCGAGGAGGGTGACGATCGGGATGTTGAACGCGTCGCACATCTGCACGAAGCGGGCGGCCTTCTCGGACGCCTCGATGTCGAGGACGCCGGCCAGCGACTGCGGCTGGTTGGCGACGATGCCCACGACCTGGCCGTCGAGGCGGGCGAGCGCGCAGATGATGTTGCGGGCCCAGCGCTCGTGGATCTCCAGGTAGTCGCCGTCGTCGACGAGCTCCTCGATGACCTTGTGCATGTCGTACGGGCGGTTGCCGTCGGCGGGGACCAGGTCGAGGAGGACGTCCGAGCGCCGGTCGGCGGGGTCGTCGCCGGTGGTGGTCGGCGGGTTCTCCCGGTTGTTGGAGGGGAGCATGGACAGGAGGTAGCGGACCTCGGCGATGCAGGTCTCCTCGTCGTCGTACGCGAAGTGCGCGACGCCCGAGGTCTCGGCGTGCACGTCCGCGCCGCCGAGCCCGTTCTGCGTGATCTCCTCGCCCGTGACCGCCTTGACCACGTCCGGGCCCGTGATGAACATCTGCGACGTCTCGCGCACCATGAACACGAAGTCCGTCAGCGCCGGACTGTAGGCGGCACCGCCCGCGCACGGCCCCAGCATCACCGAGATCTGCGGGATCACCCCCGACGCCCATGGACTTCGGCCGCATCACCCTCGACCAGGACCTGATCCTCTACCTGTTCGGCACCCCCGGACAGGACCGCTTCTGGTTCATGTGGGACGACCTCGTACGCGGCGCCATCGGCGCCGTCGTCCTCGTCGACACCCGCCGCCTCGCCGACTGCTTCCCCGCCGTCGACTACTTCGAGAACTCCGGGCTCCCCTTCGTCATCGCCCTCAACGGCTTCGACGGACACCAGCCCTACAACCCCGAGGAAGTCCGCGAAGCACTCCAGATCGGACCCGACACCCCGATCATCACCACCGACGCCCGCCACCGCGCGGACGCCAAGAGCGCACTGATCACCCTGGTCGAGCACGCCCTCATGGCGCGCCTGCGGTAGCCCTCCGCGACGCCGCCGGGCGGGGTCCCTGCCCGCCCGGTGGCCAGTCCGTACGGCGACGGCCCCGCACCCCGCTCCTGCCCGGAGCGAGGGTGCGGGGCCGTCGCCGTGGCCCCGAAGGGCGCGCCCGCATGCCGGAGGCCCCGCACACGGTGTGTGCGGGGCCTCGGTGAGGTGCTGTCAGCCCTGCCAGCTGTGGGAGGGCTGGAAGCCGCGCTGGCGCTCCAGGCGCCGCCAGCCGGCCGTGGTGCGGCCGCGGTGCGGGACGGCGGCGAGGTCCTGGCGGGAGGCGGCACGGGCCATGAGGATCGCGGTGATGGCCGCGAGCTCCTCGGGCTCGGCGTGGCCCTTCTCCACCCGGAGGAGGGACGAGGGATCGGCGGGAGTGCTCATCGGTGGGCTCCAGTCCTTCGCAGGGTCACTGCGGGGGGTTGCCGTGCTTGCGGGACGGCAGGTCGGCGTGCTTGGTGCGGAGCATGGCGAGGGACCTGATCAGGACCTCGCGGGTCTCGGCCGGGTCGATGACGTCGTCGACGAGGCCGCGCTCCGCGGCGTAGTAGGGGTGCATCAGCTCGGCCTTGTACTCCTTGACCATGCGGGTGCGCATGGCCTCGGAGTCCTCGGCCTCGGCGATCTGGCGGCGGAAGATGACGTTCGCCGCGCCCTCGGCGCCCATGACCGCGATCTCGTTGGTCGGCCAGGCGTAGGTGAGGTCGGCGCCGATCGACTGGGAGTCCATGACGATGTAGGCGCCGCCGTAGGCCTTGCGCAGGATCAGGGAGATCCGCGGCAC
>NZ_RDBP01000012.1:2784226-2833891 GCF_008042045.1 Streptomyces sp. T39 | reverse complement strand
GTGGATCTTCGTCGCATGGGCCTCGCCCAGCGCACCGCCGAAGATCCGGAAATCATGCGCGTACACGAAGACCGTCCGGCCCTCCACCGTGCCCCAGCCGGTCACCACACCGTCCGTGTACGGCTTCTTCGCCTCCAGACCGAACCCCGACGCACGATGCCGCCGCAACTGCTCGACCTCACGGAACGAACCCTCGTCCAGCAGCAGCGCGATCCGCTCACGCGCCGTCAGCTTGCCCTTCGCGTGCTGCGCCTCGGTCGCCCGGTCGCTCGGGCCGCGCTCCGCCTGCTCCCGCAGGGCATGCAGCTCGGCCACCCGGCCACGTGCGTCGGCCGGCTCGCTGCTGGTGGTCTGGTCCAAAACGGTCATGCATCGACCCTAAGGAGCCGACCACGTAAACCGTGCCGTTGACTCCGTACAGTCTCGCGACCGTTCTCCTGTCGGGCTTCAACAGAACCATTCCGCGTCGAGCGCCAACCACCAGCTCACGACGGCCGTGGATTGTGCGAGTCCCACAACGCGGGAAGATGAGAGGCCGCTCACAGCAGGATGTCATGCGTGGGCCGGCCGGGTTACGCGCAGGGACCGCGCCCCCCTCCGCCGGCGGCGGACGGGGGCGCGGCCGGGGGCGCCGGCAGGCGGTTTCAGCCGCCGCAGTGGAAGCGGGCGGAGCCCCAGTCGGCATGGTCGTTGCCGTTCCCGTCGCCGCCGTCGCCGGCGACCAGCTCGACGTAGCGGGCCCCTGTCACGTCGGCGGTCAGGGACCAGGCGGCGTCGGCGGCCTTCAGCACCGGCGACGCCGCCCTCTCGTTTCCGTCCGCCAGCACCGAGAAGCGCACGCTGCCCCGGGTGGGCTGGGCGTCGTCCACGCCGACGTGGGCGGTGAAGGACGTGCACCGGCCGCCCAGGTAGTAGCGGATGCGGGAGGGCGCGTGCGCGCCGATGCCCTTCTCGTGCGCCACTCCCCCGATCCGCAGCGGCGTTCCGTCGCCCGCGCCGGTGCCCCCGTTGGACAGATCGCGCTCGACGGGCCCCCAGCCGTTCTCGGCCGACACCCAGTCGTGGTCGCTCGCCCAGGTGTCGGTGGCGGGCGCGGGCGGCAGCGTGCGCACCGAGGCCGCGGCCGTCAGCTCGCGCGCCGCGCCGCCGACCGTGTACGCGGCCGCGGCCCCGACGGGGTGGGCACGGTAGGGCGCGTCGGCGGGCGGGGTCACCTGCCAGACGGCGGTGACCTCCGCCCCGGGGGCGACGGAGGCGAAGGCGACCGGGCCGTCGGGGGCCGCCGTCCAGCCGTCGGGCAGCGTGAGGGCGACGGCGACGTCACGGGCCTCGCTCGTCTCGTCGTTGGCGAACACCGCCCGGACGGGGTTCGGGCGGCCCGGCTCCAGGGTCTCGGCGGCGGTGACGGACAGAGTGCCGCAGGCGGCCCGGCCGGCCGCGGGGCCGAGGTCGGTGACGGTGAAGCCGTCCATCACGAAGTCCGCGCCGTCGGGGGCGCCGGCGCGCTTGCGCAGCCCCGTCCAGGTGTCGCCGCAGCCCGCGGTGACGGTCTGGGAGAAGTGCCCGGTGGTCCGCCGGGCCGGAAGGGCGGTCCGGATCCGCTCCACGGCGTCACCCGAGGCCCGGTCGTAGCCGGTGACCCACTCGTAGGCGTCCGCGTGGCTCGACTGGTAGGCGTACTCGACCCGGTAGCTGTGCCCGTCCTCCATGGGCACGGTCCAGGGTGCGGTGCGGTAGACGAGGCCGGCGTTCTCCTCGTGGGACTTGAGGGACTCCTCGCCGCCGAGCACGTCGTCGATCGCCTTCCCGTTCCACCCGGCCTGGGTGTACGGGGCGTGCAGCCGGGCGATGTGCGTACGGGGGTCGTTGACGCCGCCCGCATCGCCCTTGAGGAAGGGGCCCCAGCCCTGGTCGACGGCCTCGAAGTCCTCGTGGACGACCGTGCCCGCCTTCGGCAGGGGCGCCCCGGCCACCACGCGCACGTCGTCGAGGCGTACCCGGGCGGGGCTCCCCGCCTCCGCGGCGATCGTCAGGGCCGCGGTGCGCCCGGGTGCGGTGAACGCCACCGCGGCGCGCTGGAAACGGGTGCCGTGCCAGTCGGAGGCGGCGATCGTGTTGCGGACGGTGGAGCGTTCCACGGAGACGGACCGCCCGGCCACGGACAGCGTGGTGCGGCGTGAGCTCCCCGGCTCGACTTCGATCCAGGCGGAGGCGGTGTAGCGCCTGCCGGGGGTCAGCCTGGTGATCCGCTGGGTGACGGAGGCGGCGGCGCCGCCGGTCAGTGCGGCGCTGTTGCGGCCGTGGTCGTCGGTGTCGCGTGCCACGGTGCCCCGGGTGGTCCAGTCGCGGAGCGCGGCGTCGTTGAAGCCGGGGTCGGCGACGGGCCCGCCCTCGCCCCAGCGCGGCTCGCGCGGCTCGGGCGCGGGCGAGGGGTGGAGGACGTAGGGCTGACCCGCCTCGGCGGTCAGGGTGATCCGTCCGCCGACGGGACGTACGGTGGCGGCCTTGACGCGTCCGTTGTCGGTGAGCCGGTGGACGGTCCAGGAACGGCTCCCCCCGACCTCCCAGCTGGTCGTGCCACCGGCCTTGTTGTAGTGGTACAGCTTCGTGCCGCCGTCCCAGGGGAGCAGATAGCGGTCGCCGTCGAGCACCTTGCGGCCGTGGTCGTAGAAGGTGCGGCGGCCGTCCTCGACGGTGCCGCGCAGGCCGCCGGTGAAGGTGATGTCGTTGCCGTTCCAGCGGGTGATCCGCTCCTGCTGGAGGTACTTGGCGGGCAGGTCGCGCCGCCAGACGTTGTCGTAGAAGGCGTTCCAGTCGTTCTCGCCGGTCCAGCCCTCGAAGTCCTCCAGGGCACTCTGGCCGAGCACCGGGTGGTCGTTCCAGACGTCCTTCTCGCCGTTGCGGATGAAGCGGATGATCTGCGAGTTGAGGCCCTTGTTGGTGGCGCCGCCGTAGTCGAGGTCGTTGGCCCAGTGGGACCAGAGCGAGGCGCGTTCGAACTTGTCCGCCCACTCGGTGCCGACGGTCCAGCCCTGCTTCCGTACGGCCTGGATCGTCTTGTCGGCGATCCAGCCGTGGGTGTAGTAGACGTCGATGTAGAGGAAGTTCAGATTGGGGTGGGTCTCGTCGCGCAGCTGCTGGAAGCGGCGGGCGAGATCTCCGCTGTTGAGGTCGCGGCGCTGGTCGATGTAGTAGCTCTGGCCCAGCCAGTTCCAGCCGGGCTTCGTGCGGTCGACGAGCTCCTCGTCGAAGGCGCGGGCCTCCGCGTAGGACTCGGTGGCGTTGACGTGGACGCCGAACTCCGCGCCCCACTTCTCCCCGGCCGCGAGCAGCTTGTTGAGGTCGGCGAGGCCGCCCGCGCGCTTGTTGTAGTTGCCGCCGTAGTCGGGGTGGGCGGAGTCGTGGCCCTCGGAGCCGTAGCCCTTGAGGACGGCGAGCTGTCCGAGGCCGTCGGTGGCCAGCGAGATGCGCTTCACGTCGTCGAGGGTGCGCAGGAAGGGGTGGGTGGCCTGGCTGGCGAAGTTGAAGGGGATGTGGGTGATCACCCGGTCCGCGGTGCCCTCGCTGCCGGGTGCGGTGACACCGATGGAGCGGAAGGCCACCGCGCCGTCCTGCCAGTCCACCCGTTCGTCGCCGTTGGCGTCGGGGGTGACGACGACCTTCGCCCAGGGCAGGTCGTCTCCGCTCTCCGGTGCGGGCGCTCCGTCGCCGCGGTAGGTCCACTGTCCGGAGGAGACGCCGACGCGCACGGAGCCGTCCGCCGCCTTGCGCGCCTGGTGCCAGAAGCGGGCGTCGTCGCCGCCGGTCGGCCCGCTGGGCCTGTCGTACGAGGAGTTCGACTCGACGGCGGCGGCGAGCGAGGCGGTGCTGACGATGGCGTACGAGGCGCCGACGGGGGCGGCGTCGGCCGGGGTGCCGGCGGTGACGGCGGCGAAGACGTCGGCGGTGCGGGTGGAGTCCGGGTCGAGCCGGGTGAAGGCGGTGGCCGCGCCCTCCTCGGTGCTGCCGACCGACACCAGGTCGTGTCCGGGTACGTCGACGGTGCCCACCCGGAACGCCGCGGTGTCGCGGACCGCGGTCACCGCGAACGTCACGGCACGTCCGCGGACCGAGAGGGTGGCGTCGATCTCCACGCCCGGAAGGGCGTCGAAGCCGAGGGTGTAGTGCGCGGCAGAGGGCGTGGTGCGGGGTGCGCCGGTGAGCCGTACCGGGTACGCCGTGCCGTTGAGGGTGACCGCGGTGACCGGCCGGGTGCTGCCGAGCAGGGTGGCGCCGCTCGCGCGGTCGGTGTACGCGAGCACCCTCGGGAAGTCGTCGGCGACGCGCACCGAGAGCGCGGCGGAGGTGATGAGGGGCCCGGCGTCCGCGGGGCTCACCGCGGCGGGGCCCTCGGTGCGGGCCGTGGCCGGTGAGGCGGGCCCGGCCAGGGCGAACACGGCACTGGAAGCGGCGGCGAGCGCGCACGCCGCACGGAGTCTACGAGGCATGGGGACCTGGGTAGTGCCGGGTTCCGGGGGCGTCAACGACGGTGGACGCGCAGGGCCCCGGCAGTCCAACAACCCCGTCCGTTCCGTCCAAGTGGGGTGCCGAGCCGTCGACTTGTGAAGCCGGGGAGATTTCTGAGAGCGCTCTCAGTCATAACTCTTGACGTGAGCGCCCGCCCTCGCGAGAGTGGGCGCTCCCCACACAACTCCCCCCACAGCACCAGGAGTCGACTCGTGATATCCCGACGTCTCTTCCTCACCGGCGCCGCCGCGACCGCCGGCGCCCTCACCTACCCCGCCTGGGGAAGCGCTCTCAGCCCGCGGGCGGACGCCGCGCCGGCCACCTGTGAGCTGGCCCTGGAGAACCGCTCCCTGCCCGGCACCGTCCACGCGTACGTCACCGGGCACGAGGACGGCACCGGCGACTGGGTCATGCTGCGCCCCGACGGCGGGGTCTACAAGCCGGCCAACCCGTCCGCCCCCATGACCCCGCCGGCGGTCGACTGCGCGATCCCGCTGAAGCCCGCCGGCGCCGGTCCGGTGGTGCTCACGCTGCCGCGGATGTTCGGCGCACGGGTGTACTTCGTGCGCGACGCGAAGCTGGACTTCTTCGTGAACCCGGGCCCGTCCCTGGTGGAACCGGCGTTCGCCACGCCCGCGGACCCCAACTACGGCCGCATCTGGTCGTTCTGCGAGTTCACCTTCAACGCGCAGCAGCTCTTCGCCAACATCAGCTACGTCGACCTGGTCACCGCGCTGCCCATCGGCCTCACCCTCACCGGCGACGCCACCCACACGGTCGCCCCGCTGCCCGACGGCGCGCTGGAGCGGATCGCCTCCGACCTCGCCGCCCAGGCGGCACGGGACGGCCAGCCGTGGGACAGGCTGGTGATCCGGGGCGGCGACGGGAGGGTGCTGCGGGCCATCTCCCCGCAGGTGCTGATGGCGCCGTACTTCGACCGCCCCGCCGAGATGCCCTTCCGGGACGCCTTCAGCGGGTACATCGACCGCGTCTGGGAGAAGTACCGGTCGACCGACCTGCGGGTCGACCTCCAGGGCGGACGGGGCGTGCTGGCCGGCCGGGTCAGCGGCGACACCCTGACGTTCCCCGGCGGCCACACCTTTCCCAAGCCCGTCTCGCGGGACGTCTTCACCTGCAACCACGGGCCGTTCACCAACAACCCGTCGGACTCCGACGACAAGAAGGCGCTGCTCGCCCGGATCGCGGCCGCGTTCAACCGGAGCACCCTGCTCACCCACCCCGACCAGCCGAACGGCGCGACCGCGGCCGACTACTACCGCGACCCGGCCACCAACCACTGGTCACGGATCGTCCACGCCAACTCCCCGATCGGCTACGCCTTCCCGTACGACGACGTCCGCCCGGACGGGCAGCCGGACGTCTCGGGCGCCGCGCACGACGGCAACCCGCGGCGCTTCACGGTGAGCGTCGGTTCCTGACCGGGCCGGGGCGCCGGGTTCTCCGGCGCCCCGGGGCCGCAGCACGACGAAGGGCGCCCGTTCCGGGGGGACGGGCGCCCTTCGTCGTGCGCGCGGGGCCCGTCAGCAGCCGCCGCAGTTGTAGTAGGTCACGTCCCAGTGGTTGCCCTCGTCCGCGTAGATGTTGCCGGAGCCGGACTTCCACTGCGGGGCGCCGTCGCCGCGGACACCGATGTAGGCGAAGGTGTTCTTGATGTAGTTCCCGACGCACGTGCCCTTGCTGTAGTCCAGCTTGTAGCCGTTCCAGTGCGAGTAGGTTCCGCCGGCGTGGCCCGTCTCCGTGCCGCCGGTGATGTTGAGCGCGCAGCCGCTGGCGCTCTTGAGGGTCTGGGCCCCCTGTGCGCTGGCGAGGTTGAGCTGCGTGAAGGAGGTGCACGTCGGGTTGTTGCGGTCGGAGCAGCCGCCCGACGACGACCAGGTGATGCCCGAGGAGCGGAACATCGAGGTCGCGGTGGCGTGGCTGATCTTGGTGGCGGCGTGGGCGTCGGTCGCGGCGCCGAACACGCCGAACCCGGGCGCGAACAGGGCGCCGAGGACGAGCGCGAGAGCGGTGACGACGGACCGGACCCTGGGGCCTGCTGTCGTACGGGCTTCCATGGGGGGATTCCCTCCTGCTGATGACCGTGGTGAACCTGTGAGGGGTGGGACGGCAGTGCAGGTGGAGCAGTCAGATGGTGCCCGAGTTCTACGCGCGTCCGCCAGAGGTCGGACACATCCTTGCGGTGAATCCCCCGAACTCCCCCCCGGACCGAAAGTTGAAAGTTGAACGGAATGGCGTTAGAGTCGATTTCGTTGAAGCTTAAACAAGCTTTCACCGCACCCGCCGGGACCCCTCGGCGGCCGTCCCCGAGGAGCACGTCATGGGCATCTTCAGCCGCAAGTCCGACACCGCCGTCGCCACGCTGCCCGCGCAGGTCGACCCCGCGCTCGCCGCCCTGACCGGCGAGTACACGATCGACCCCGCCCACAGCAGCATCGGGTTCACCGTGCGCCACGCGATGGTCACCAACGTCCGCGGCACCTTCGGCTCCCACGAGGGCACCCTGAAGCTGGACGGCACCCGGCCGGCGAACTCCACCGCCTCGATCGACGTGGACATCGCGTCCGTCGACACCGGCATCGCCGACCGCGACGGCCACCTGCGCAGCGCCGACTTCTTCGACGCCGAGACGTTCCCGAAGATGACCTTCCGCTCCACCCGCATCGAGCAGCTCGGCGGCGAGGCCTACCGCATCACCGGCGACCTGACGATCAAGGACGTCACCCGACCGCTCGCGATCGACCTGGAGTTCCAGGGCTCGGCCACCGACGTCTACGGCAACGAGCGCGTGGGCTTCGAGGGCGGCACCGAGATCCTGCGCTCCGACTGGGGCCTGACCTGGAACGCCGCGCTGGAGGCCGGCGGCGTCATGGTGAGCGACAAGGTCAAGCTGACCTTCGACATCTCCGCGATCAAGGCCGCCGCCTGATCCCGGCCGGATGCCCTGCCCGGCCGCACCGGGCCGCCGGCGACACACGGCCCCTGCCGCGTACCGGCCGCCGCGGTCCACCCCGCGGCACCCCGCCCCACGAGCGCGCCCGCCCTGCCGGCTTCCGGCACGGCGGGCGCTCGTGCGTCCGCGTCATGTACGCGGTCACAGTCCCCCGGTGTTCACCAGGCGGTTCGGCGAGCCGAAGTCGACCGTCAGGGAGTCCTTGACCGAGGCGTCCAGCAGCCAGCTCTCGATCGCCTCGGCACCGGCCGCCGGGGCGGCCTGGCGGGCGAGCAGAGCGACACCGGCCACATGCGGCGCGGCCATCGACGTGCCGTTGTGCGCGACGCTGCCGCCGCCCAGCTTCGCCGAGACGATCGCGGTGCCCGGTGCGTAGATCGCGAGGCACTCACCGTGGTTGGAGAAACTCGCCTCCCGGTCCTGCGTGTCGCTCGCCCCGACGGTGAAGGCACGCGGAGCCGAGGCCGGGGAGACGTCGCAGGCGTCGACGTCGTCGTTGCCCGCCGCCACGACCGGCACGACCCCGCTGGCCGCGACCCGGTCGAGCGCGTCGTTCACCATGCGCGAGTACGCGCCGCCGAGCGAGGCGTTCATCACGGCGGGCTGGTCGGCCTCCAGGGCGATCCAGTCGAGGCCGGCCATGACGCCGGACCAGGTGCCGCTGCCCTCGCAGTCGAGCACCCGGACGCTGACCAGGTCCGCCTGGCGCGCCACACCGTACGTGGCACCGCCGACCGTGCCCGCGACATGGGTGCCGTGGCCGTTGCAGTCGGCCCCGGCCCGTCCGTCGCCGACGGCGTCGTACCCGTAGCGCGCACGGCCGCCGAACTCGCTGTGGCCGTACTCGATGCCGGTGTCGAGGATGTACCCGGTGGTGCCCGCGCCGGTGCCGCTCACCGTGAACTCCTGGTCGAGCGGCAGGGCGGTCTGGTCGATCCGGTCGATCCCCCAGGAGGCGGCCGGCGCCCGCCCGGGCCGCGGCGAGCCGACGGCGGTGACCACGGCGTCCTGCTCGACCGCGGCCACACCGGCGGTGGAGCGGACGGTGTTCAGCTGCTCAGGCGTCAGCTTGGCGGCGAAGCCGCTGATCACGGACGAGTAGGTGAAGAGGGACTTCAGCCCCATCTGCTTCGCCAGCGTCGCGGCGTCGGCGGCGCCCGGGGCGAGGGAGACGATGTACTGGCCCTCGACCGGCGCACTCGACCGGTAGAGGGGTGCCGGCGTGGCCCGGGTGGGGGCCGGGTCGGCGGTCGCGGAGGCGGTCGTGAGACCGGTGGACACGAGCATCGCGGCAGCGGCCGCGGCACAGGCGCTGAGCCTGGTTCTGTTGCGCATGCGCACGAGACAAGCACGCAGCGTAAGTGATTACTACTCTCGGTAGCTATTTCGAATCGCGTCCCCACGGTTGGTGTACACGCGCGGTGCGGGGCCGCGGGCCGGCCGGGGGCGGAGTGCGGTTCAGGTAGCGTCGACATATGAGGATTCGGCCGCTCACCCTGGTGTCGGCCCTCGCGGGGCTGACGATCGCACTGCTTCTGGCCCTGGCGCCGCCCCCCATGTCGCCGCCGCCGAAACCGCCGCCGCCTCCGTAGTCGGAGCCGCCGTAGTCGGACCCGGAGAAGTCCGAGCCGGAGAAGTCACCGCCGCCGTAGTCCCCGCCGCCGTAGTCGGCGGCGTAGGCCGGGGTGGCGAGCATGTGGCCGAGCATGGTGCCCATCAGCAGTCCCGGCAGCAGCCCGCCGCCGAAGTAGCCGCCCGCCCAGGGGCCGTAGGCCGGGCCCGCCTCCCAGTAGGGGCGACGGCCGGAGTCGGTGTCGACGGTACGGGCGTCCGGCTCGCCACCCCCCTCGACGCGGGCTTTGTCGGCCGCGCAGACGGGGACCTCGCGGGCCGTGCCCGAGGTGGGCGACCAGGACACGTCCGCGACCGAGGGGCCGTGCCGCGGGTCGAAGAAGCAGGGGGCGCGGCGCTCGGGCACGGGCCGGCCGGAGCGGCGGGCCGCGAGGGACGCGAGGGACCAGCGGCCGTCCTCCAGCGCCTCGGTCACCGCGCGCACGTCGCCGGGCCGTGCGGCACGGTCCATCCGGGTCTTGGCGGCGTCGTACGCGTCGAGCGCGCGCTCGTAGTCGGACCGCATCGCGTCGTCGGCACCCTTCTCGGACGGGTGGAAGTCCAGCCGGTCGAGCTCCTCGCCGAACGCGGTGATGTCCTCGTCGACGACGACCCGCAGCCGGTCGAGGTTGGCCCGGTCCTCGGCGGCCTTGCGGCGGCGCCGCGTCCGCCCGACCGTGAACGCGGCGATCCCGCCGGCCGCGGCCAGAGCCCCGACGGTGATCAGGAAGCCCGCGCCCCCGGCACCGGGACCGGGACCGTCCTGCCCCGCGGCCCACGAGGAGGGGGCCGACCCGGAGGTCCGGGGCAGGGCCTGGTCGACGAAGTTGTCGAGCTGGGTGGCGGCGTCGACGGGGCCGCCGCCCTTCACGGAGGCGACGAGGTCGTCGACCGCGCGGTTCGGCATCACGGAGGCGTCCGCCGCCGCGTCGAATCCGTCGCCGAGACGGACGGCGTAGAGCCCGGTGATCCCGGTCTGCGCGCGCAGGTCGGCGAGGAGGGTGTCGGGCGGGAAGGCGTCGGTGGCCGGCAGCACGGCGACGAGGACCGGCTTGTCGGCCTCCTCGATCTGCGCGGCGAGCGACTGCGCGTCCGCCCGGGAGATCTCGTCGGTCATGGACGGATGGACGTACACCGGCCCCTGCTTCAGGGCAGCGGCGGCGTCGGACAGTCCCGGGGCCCGGGCGGCGGACGAGGCCGGCGCCAGGGCCAGAAGCAGTGCGATCGTCAGCCCCGCGAGGGCCGACACCAGGGTGAGCGGCCGAATCCTCATATGTCGACGCTACCTGAACGGCAACAAAAGGGGGCAGAAAGGGTGAGAATGCCGGCGGTACGCCGGGGGCGGGGCGGGGCGGGTGTCGTGGCCCGGGACGCCCGGCGGGTGCGAGCCGGGGGTGCGGCACCCCGCTGCGCGCGGTGTCCTCGAACGCCGGACGGGCTGAAGACGCCGGGACGGGCCACGCAGAAGGCGATCGTCGCGGCCCCGGACGCCCGGCGGGTGCGAGCCGGGGGTGCGGCACCCCGCTGCGCGCGGTGTCCTCGAACGCCGGACGGGCGGAAGACGCCGGGACGGGCCACGCAGAAGGCGATCGTCGCGGCCCCGGACGCCCGGCGGGTGCGAGCCGGGGGTGCGGCACCCCGCTGCGCGCGGTGTCCTCGAACGCCGGACGGGCGGAAGACACCGGGGCCGGGGCCGCAGGCCCCCAACGGCCGGACAGGTGGGGGATGCCCAGCCGCCGGGCCGGACGGGCTGGGTGCACGAGGCCGGGGCGGCAGCCCGGACGGGCATGAGATGGCCGGAGATGCCCACCGGCGGTGGTCTCCGGAAGGGGAGACCACCGCCGGTGGGGGCGGGGTCAGGCGGCGCGGTAGGAGGCGGTCAGCTTGGCGATCGCTCCTGTCAGGTCGCCCGTGAGGAGCAGGTGGTCGGCCTCGGCGAAGGGCTTGGCCGTCGCCTCGGTGAGCTTCTGGCCGATGCGCTGCTGCACGAGCAGGCGCGCGGTGCCGGCCAGCTCGTCCGCCTCGGCGGACCGGGCGCGGCCGGCGGCCTCCAGGACCCGGGCGGCGACGGCGATCGCCTTGAGGGTGAGTTCACCGCCGCCGGGGGTCCGCTTCAGGGTGGTCAGGCCCCAGCCGTACGGGAACTGCGGGTCGTAGACGCGGTCGCCGACGTTCACCGGCAGCTGCGCCTCGGACCTGGGCCAGGTGACGGGCAGCCGGCCGGTGAACGGCCGGGCGCCGTACAGGACGTCGGCGACGCCGTCGCCCTCGGTGCCCGGCAGCCAGGAGGCGACCAGGGAGTCGATGTCGCCGAGGCGGTCGCCGATCAGCTGCGGGCGGCCGGACACGACGAGGACCGCGCACCGCATGGCGGCGCAGACCCTGTCGACGGCGGCCTTGTCCGCCGCGCTCAGCTCCAGGTCGTGGCCGTTGCCGACGTCCCCGATGCCCTCGGCGTACGGGGTCTCGCCGACCACGACCACGCCGACGTCGTACCCGTCGGTCGCGGCCGACGCGTCCTTCGAGTAGTCGATCACCGCGTCGGGGGCGGCTCTGCGCATGCCCTCCAGGATCGTCGTGCCGGTGGTGGTCCGGCCCGAGGCGCCCTGCCAGCTCACGGTCCAGCCGCCGGCCTGGTTGCCGAGGTCGTCCGCGTTCGATCCGGCGACGTACACCTTCTGGGACTTCTTCAGCGGCAGCACCGCGCCGTCGTTCTTGAGCAGCACCTGCGAGGCGGCGGCCGCCTCGCGGGCGACCGCGCGGTGCTCGGCCGAGCCGACGGATCCGAGGTGGGTGGTGTCGGCGTACGGCTGCTCGAAGAGGCCGAGACGGAACTTCTGGGTCAGGATGCGGGAGACCGCGTCGTCGATCCGCTCCTCGCTGATCCGGCCGGCGGTCACCTCGTCCCGGAGCGTGCGCGTGAACTCCTGGTAGTTCGTCGGCACCATGATCATGTCGAGCCCGGCGTTGACCGAGGTGCGCACGTCGCTCGGGTAGTCGCCGGGGATCTGGTCGATGGCCTGCCAGTCGCTGATGACGAAGCCCTCGAAGCCCATCCGGTCCTTGAGCACCCCGTTGATCATCTCGGCGTGGGCGTGCATCTTCACCGGGCCGGCGTCGTCGCCGACGACGTCCAGCGAGGAGTACGACGGCATCACCGTGCCGGCGCCGCGCCGGACCGCCTCGGCGAACGGCGCCAGGTGCACCGCCTCCAGTTCCTCGCGGGTGACCCGGGTGACGCCCTGGTCGATCGTGTAGGACCCGGTCGTCGAGGAGCCGAACTGGGTGCCGCCGTCGCCGACGAAGTGCTTGGCGCTGGTGAGCACCTTGTCGTTGCGGTCGAGGTCCCTGCCGTCGCGGGAGCCCTGCATGCCCTGGATCACCGTCTCCATGGCGGTCACCAGTGCGGGGTCCTCGCCGAACGCCTCGTAGGAACGGCCCCAGCGCTCGTCGCGGGTGACGCACACGCAGGGGGCGAAGTCCCACGGGATGCCGGTGGCGCGCACCTCCTTCGCGGTGACCGCGCCGGTCCGCCGGGCGAGTTCGGGATCGCGGCCGGCGCCGATGCCGATGTTGTGCGGCATGATCGTCGAGCCGACGACGTTGTTGTGCCCGTGGACGGCGTCCACGCCGTAGATCAGCGGGATCTGGAAGCGGGTGGCCTGCGCGCGCAGCTGGTAGGCGTCCACCATCTTCGCCCACGCCTCGGGCGTGTTCGGGGTGGGCACCGAGCCGCCGCCGGAGAGCAGCGAGCCGAGGTCGTAGGCGGCGATGTCGCCCTGCGAGCGCAGGGCGTTGCGCTCGGCCTGCGTCATCTGGCCGGCCTTCTCCGCGAGGGACATCCGGGAGAGCAGGTCGGCCACCCGCTTCTCGACCGGGAGCCTCGCGTCGAGGTACGGCAGGCCATGGGCGTCCACGACGATCTGCGGGGTCTCGGCGGGGGCCTTGGCGCCGGCGACGGTCAGGGTCAGCGGCACGGTCTCGGCCGGTTCGGCCGCGCGGTCCTTGCGCGTGGCGACGGACACGGTGCGGGTGGTGCCGGACGGCGTGCCCGCCGGGAAGGTCAGGGTGCCGGAGACCGGGGTGTAGTCGGCTCCGGGTTCGGCGCTGCCCCCGGTGCCGGTCGCGTAGTCGACGGTGACGGGCTCGTCGAGGGGGAGGGATCCGGTGGTGGCGACGGATATCGCGACGCGTGCGGTGCCGCCCTCGCCGACGGGGTGGACGGTGGCACCGGTCACCACCTTGGCCTTGAGGGCGGGGTCGGCCTTCCCGTAGAGCTCCATGCCGTCGACGGCGAAGGAGCCGGGGGCGCCGGGCGGCAGGGTGAGCGCCCAGCCCCACATCCGGTCCAGGCCGAGGACCTGGTCGATCCCGCCGACGGGCTGGTAGTCCGCGCGGTAGACGAAGTCGGCGAAGGGGATCTCGACCAGGTGCCAGCCCTCCCAGTCGTCGGTGAAGGAGGTGGTCCACAGTTCGGACGCGCCGCCGTGGGCTCCGCCGTCCTTGATCTCGAAGTTGATCCGCTTGCCCGAACCGGGCGGCAGGGGCGCGGTGTTCTGCCCGTACCACCAGAAGCGGACGCCCTTCGACGCCGTCCAGTCGCGGGGCGGCTGGTCGACGGCGTACTCGTGGCTGAGGCCGCCCCAGCCGCTGATGTCGTAGTCGCCCTCCAGGACCTTCTCGCCCTCGGGGGCGTCGTCCCGCGCGGCGAAGCGCAGTTGCGGGCGGTCGTCGGCGTCGCTGCCCCAGGTGAAGATCCCGTCGGCCGGCGGTTCGGCGAGGGGGACCTCGCCCTCGAAGCGGTCGACCGGCACGGGCGCGGGCTCGTCGGCGGGGGCCGCGGCGCTGGGCAGCGCGCCCGCGAGCAGCGAGCCGAGCACGGCGGTCGCGGCGACCAGCGCCGTGGCGCCGGTACGGGACCGGCTGCGCCGCCGGGTGCGCGGCCAGGGGGACGGCAGGGGCATTACGGCTCCTTCGGTGGTGCGGAGTGCGGGCGGATGGTGCTCGGGCAGGCGGACGGCGCCCGGCGGGAGCCGGGCGGCGCGGGTCGGGTGCGGCGCGGGTCGGGTTCGGCGGCTCAGGGGGCGGAGCCGCGGACGACCAGTTCGGTGGGGAGCACCAGGGGCCCGGCGGGCGGGTCCTCGCCGGCGAGCCGGGCGAGCAGCAGCCGGGCGGCCGTCTCCCCCATGGCGCGCATCGGCTGCCGCACCGTGGTGAGCGGCGGTTCGGTGTGCCGGGCCATCGGGATGTCGTCGAAGCCGACGACCGCGACGTCGTCGGGGACCTGCCGGCCGGCCGCGCGCAGCGCACGGAGCGCGCCCGCGGCCATCAGGTCGTTGTGCGCGAAGACGGCGTCGACGCGTGCTCCGCCGGCGAGGGCCCGTTCGACGGCGCCTCGGCCCGACTCCTCGGTGAAGTCGCCCTCGGTGATCAGCTCGGTGGGCAGCACGCCGAGGAAGCCGTCGAGCCGGTCGCGGACGCACCCGAAGGCGGTGGGGCCGGCCACGACCAAGGGGCGGTGGCGTCCGGACGCCAGCAGGTGCCGGGCGGCAGAAGCACCGCCCTCCCGGTCCGTGGTGCCCACGGAGGGGAAGTCGGGGTGGTGGCCGCGGTCGTCGACGAGGACGACGGGCAGTCCGCGCCGGTGCATGGCGGTGATGGTGTCGAGGGTGCCCTCGGGCTCGACGACCAGCAGCCCGTCGAAGGCGCGGGCGGACACCTGGCCGGTGAAGTGGGCGATGGACTCGGCGCCGCGGTTGCAGGTGTAGAGCAGCAGGCCGTACCCGGCGGCCTCGACGGTGTCGACGACGCCCTGGAGCACCTCGCCCATCCAAGGCCAGGTGAGCGGGGGCGTGAGCATGGCGACCGTACGGCTGCGGCCCCGGGCCAGCCCGACGGCGCCGGAGCTCGGGACGTAGCCGAGGGCACCGATCACTTCACGAACACGGGCGGCGGTCGCCGAATCCACGTCGGCACGGTCGTTGAGCACCCGGGAGACGGTGGTCTTGCTGACCCTCGCCTCCCGTGCGACATCGGCGATCGTGACACGCATCGGGCGCCTCCGCGTCGAGTCCCGCACCGGGTCCCGGAACCGGTTCCGGCGGTGGTGCGGTGAGTCAACAGCCCACCCCTGATGCCGTCAAGACTTCACACCGAAATCGGCCGTCGCCCAAGTGCGGCGGCCCGTAAGGGTGTTGTCCGTTCAGGAAGTGAAGATGAGGGCTGACGTGCGCCGCACCCGGGGTCCGGCGCCCGCCGGCTACTCGGTGGGCTCCACGCCCGCGCGCAGCAGGCCGTAGGTGTACGCGTCCTCCAGGGCCTGCCAGGACGCGGCGATGATGTTGTCGGCCACGCCGACGGTGGACCAGTCCCCCGTGCCGTCGCCGGTGGAGATCAGCACACGGGTCGTCGACCCGGTGCCGTGCCGGCCCTCCAGGATGCGCACCTTGTAGTCGATCAGTTCCAGCTTGGCGAGCTGCGGGTAGATCTTCTCCAGGCCGACGCGCAGCGCCTGGTCCAGCGCGTTGACGGGGCCGTTGCCCTCGGCGGCGGCGAGGATGCGCTCGCCCTTGGCCCAGAGCTTGACGACGGCCTCGTTGGCGTGGGTGCCGTCGGGGCGGTCCTCGACGATGACGCGCCAGGACTCGGTGCGGAAGTAGCGGCGGGCGCGGCCCTCCGCCTCCTCGCGCAGCAGCAGTTCGAAGGAGGCGTCGGCGGCCTCGTACGTGTAGCCCTTGAGCTCGCGCTCCTTCACGCGCTCGACGACCCGGCCGACCAGTTCGCGGTCGCCGCCCAGGTCGATGCCGAGCTCCTTGCCCTTGAGCTCGATGGAGGCGCGGCCTGCCATGTCCGAGACCAGCATGCGCATCGTGTTGCCGACCAGCTCGGGGTCGATGTGCTGGTAGAGGTCGGGGTCGACCTTGATCGCGGACGCGTGCAGACCCGCCTTGTGCGCGAAGGCGGAAACACCCACATAGGGCTGGTGGGTGGAGGGCGTCAGGTTGACGACCTCGGCGATGGCGTGCGAGACGCGGGTCATGTCGGCGAGTGCGCCGTCCGGGAGCACCCTGCGGCCGTACTTGAGCTCCAGCGCGGCGACGACGGGGAAGAGGTTGGCGTTGCCGACCCGCTCGCCGTAGCCGTTGGCCGTGCACTGGACGTGGGTGGCACCGGCGTCGACGGCGGCGAGTGTGTTGGCGACGGCGCAACCGGTGTCGTCCTGGGCGTGGATGCCCAGGCGGGCGCCGGTGTCCGCGAGCACGGTGGAGACGACGGCCTGGATCTGTGCGGGCAGCATCCCGCCGTTGGTGTCGCAGAGGATGACGACGTCGGCGCCCGCCTCGTGCGCGGCGCTGACGACGGCCTTGGCGTACCCCGGGTTGGCCTTGTAGCCGTCGAAGAAGTGCTCGCAGTCGACGAAGACCCGCCGGCCCTGGTCGCGCAGGTGGGAGACGGTGTCGCGGACCATCTCCAGGTTCTCTTCGAGGGTGGTGCGCAGGGCGAGTTCGACATGCCGGTCGTGGGACTTGGCGACCAGGGTGATCACGGGTGCGCCGGAGTCGAGGAGCGCCTTCACCTGCGGGTCCTCCGACGCCTTGCCCCCGGCCCTGCGGGTGGCGCCGAAGGCGACGAGCTGCGCGTTGCGGAAGGTGATCTCGCGCTGGGCGCGGGCGAAGAACTCGGTGTCCCGGGGGTTGGCGCCGGGCCAGCCGCCCTCGATGAAGCCCACGCCGAAGTCGTCCAGGTGCCGGGCGATGGTCAGCTTGTCCGCGACGGTGAGATTGATGCCCTCGCGCTGGGCGCCGTCGCGCAGCGTCGTGTCGAAGACGTGGAAGCTGTCGTCGACCTGCGTGTCCTGGCCGTTGGTGGTCATGCTGTCCTGACTCCTGTCGGATGAGTGGCTCCGGAATGTCTGGCTCCACTTGCCCCCATCATCGCGCGCGTCTCGCCTGCGGCCGCGGGTGAGGCCGTAAAACGAAAAAACCCCTCGCGGGTGCGAGAGGTCTGCGCGCGGGTCTGGGGCACGGTGCCGCCGTCCGCGGGGGTGCTGCCACGGTTTCAGCGGTCACTGCGGACCGGCGCGCTGTTGCCGATAATCATGGCGAACGAGAGCACGGACGAAGTCTGCCACAGGGGGGCGGTGGCACGACCGGGGGTCTCACGATGCGGGCGGACGCTGCGGCCCGGCCGGGCGCGGGGGCGGACCCGGTGGTCGCGGCACGCGCGCTGCGCACGGTGTCCCCGAGCACCGGACGGGCTGAGAAGGGGGGCCCCGCACGCGCGGGAAGGACCCCCGGGCAGGGTGGATGAGCCGCACCGGGTCCGAGCCGCGGGACGGCGTCCGGCGCCGCGGTCACCGTGCGAGCAGGGTCTCCGTGACGAACTCGGCCACGTGGGAGAGCACCTGCTCGCGGCCCGTGCCCGGTATGCCGACCGCCACGTGGACGCTGAAACCGTCCAGCAGGGCCCGCAGGCGCGTGGCGAAGCGCGACGGGTCCACCGGCCGGAACTCGCCGTGGGAGACGCCCTCGGCGAGCAGCGCGACCAGGTCCCGGTGCCAGGCTCCCTCGATCGCGGCCTGGCGGGCGCGGGCGTCGTCGTCGGCGTTCTGCGAGCGGTTCCAGACCTCCAGCCAGAGCGTCCAGTGCGGGTCGCGCGGGCCGTCGGGGACGTAGAGGTCCACGTAGGCGTCCAGGCGCTGCCGCACCGGGCCCTCGCGGGAGAGCAGCGCGCCGCGCTCGGCCCCGAGGCGGCCCTCGCTCCACTCCAGGGTCCGCAGCAGCAGCTCGTCCTTGGTGCGGAAGTAGTAGAGGAGATGGCCGCTGCTCATGCCGACCTCGCGCCCCAGCCCGGCCATCGTCAGCCCGTCGAGCCCGCGCTCGGCGATGGTCTCCATCGCCGCGGCGAGCACGTCCTCGCGCGGGGGCGCCGCATTGCGGCGGCGAGAGGGGGCGGGGGTCATGCGGCGGCTGCCGTGTGCGTGGCGTTCACCCGTACGTTCTACCCGATCAGCCGCGGACGGCGGGCTGCTGCTGGGTGATGCAGTGGATGCCGCCGCCGCCCGCGAAGATCGCCCGCGCGTCCACCAGGGTGACCGTCCGTCCCGGGTAGAGCCGCCGGAAGATGCCCGCGGCGATCTCGTCGCGCGGGTCGTCGAAGCCGCACAGCACCACACCGCCGTTGCAGACGTAGTGGTTGATGTACGAGTAGTCGGCCCACGCCCCGTCCTCGTCGCGCAGCACGGTGGGCGCGGGGACCTCGACGACCTCCAGACGGCGGCCCCTGGCGTCGGTGGCGGACCGCAGCAGCGCGGCGTTGGCCCTGCCGATCTCGTGGTCGGGGTGGGCCGGGTCGGGCTGGGTGTGGCAGACGACGACGCCCGGTCCGGCGAACGCGGCGACGATGTCGACGTGGCCCCGGGTGCCGTACATGCCGTAGTCGCCGGTGAGGCCGCGCGGCAGCCAGATCGCCTTCGTGGTGCCCAGACGCGCGTGGATCTCCTTCTCCACGTCCTCGCGGCTCCAGCCGGGGTTGCGTTCGGGGCCGAGCTGGACGGTGTCGGTGAGCAGGACGGTGCCCTCGCCGTCGACGTGGATGGCGCCGCCCTCGTTGACGAGCGGCGAGGGGTGCACGGGCACACCGGCGAGGTGGGCGACATGGCGGGCGATCAGGGCGTCGTGGTCCCAGCGGGCCCAGTCGGCGGCGCCCCAGCCGTTGAACACCCAGTCGACGGCGGCCAGCCGGGAGCCGTCGGTCACGAAGGTGGGGCCGATGTCGCGCATCCACGCGTCGTCGAGGTCGTGTTCGACGACCTCGACGTCCGGGCCGAGGAGGGCGCGGGCGCCCTCCGACTGTCCCCGGCCGGCGACGACGGTCACGGGTTCGAAGCGGCGCACCGCCCGGGCCACGGCCGCCCAGGCCGTGCGCGCCGCGGCCAGCTCGGTGTCGTCGGCGAAGGTCGGGTTCGGGCCGGGCCAGGCCATCCAGGTGCGCTCGTGGGGGGCCCACTCCGGGGGCATGCGGAAGGTCACGGCGTGGGCTCCTAGAGGAAGTAGAGGCGGTTGAGGGAGACGGAGTCGGCGGGCTCGGAGCGGATCGGCGCGCCGTCCAGGGTCACCAGACCCGTGCGCCCGTCGACGTCGACGTCCCCGAGGCGGGAGTTGAGCAGCAGGTCGCCCGGGCCGATGCCGCGGGTGCCGCGCACCGCGACCCGGCGGCGCCGGGTGGGCATCGCGTCCGAGCCGAGGTCGAGCGCCGCCCGCGCGACGAAGGCCACGGAGATCTCCGCCGGGGTGGCGCCGTGCGCGCCGAACTGCGGTCCCAGCACCAGGGGTTCGCAGGTGTCGGTGGCGGCGTTGGGGTCGCCGGTGACGCCGTAGGCGGGGAACCCGGACTTGAGCACGAGCTGCGGCTTGGCGCCGAAGTACTCCGGCCGCCAGAGCACGATGTCGGCCATCTTGCCGACCTCGACGGAGCCGACCTCGTGGGCCAGCCCGTGGGCGATCGCCGGGTTGATGGTCAGCTTGGCGAGATAGCGCAGCACGCGGGCGTTGTCGTCGTGCTCGCCGTCGCCCGCCATGGGGCCCAGCTCGGCCTTCATCTTGCCCGCCATGGCGAAGGTGCGGCGCACGGTCTCCCCCGCGCGGCCCATGCCCTGGGCGTCGGACGACGTGATGCCGATGGCCCCGAGGTCGTGGAGCACGTCCTCGGCGCCCATGGTGCCCTCCCGGATGCGGTCGCGGGCCATGGCGGCGTCGCCGGGCAGATCGGTCTTGAGGTCGTGGACGGAGACGATCATGCCGTAGTGCTCGGCCACCGCGTCCCGGCCGAACGGCAGGGTGGGGTTGGTGGAGGAGCCGATGACGTTGGGCACCCCCGCCATCCTCAGCACGTTGGGGACGTGCCCGCCGCCGCACCCCTCGATGTGGAAGGCGTGGATGGTGCGTCCGTCGAGCACGCTCAGGGTGTCCTCCACCGAGAGGCACTCGTTGAGGCCGTCGCTGTGCAGGGCCACCTGGACGTCGTGCTCGTCCGCGACCCGCAGGGCGGTGTCCAGTGCGCGGGTGTGCGCGCCCATGTCCTCGTGGACCTTGAAACCGGACGCGCCGCCCTCGGCCAGCGCCTCGACGAGCGGGGCCGCGTGCGAGGAGGAACCGCGCGCCAGGAAGCCGATGTTGACCGGCCAGGCGTCGAAGGCGCCGAAGGCGTGGCGCAGCGCCCAGGGCGAGTTGACGCCGACGCCCCACACCGGGCCGAACTCCTGACCGATCAGGGTGGTGACGCCGGAGGCGAGGGACGCCTCCATGACCCGTGGGGAGAGCAGGTGCACATGGGTGTCGACGGCCCCCGCGGTGGCGATCAGCCCCTCGCCGGAGACGATCGAGGTGCCGGTCCCGACGACGACGTCGACGCCGTCCAGGGTGTCCGGGTTCCCGGCCCGCCCGACGGCGTGGATGCGGCCCTCCCGGATGCCGACCGAGACCTTGCGGATGCCCTGCACCGCGTCGATGAGCAGCACGTTGCTGATCACGACGTCGCAGGTCTCGCGCACGGCGGCGGCCTTCAGATGGAGCCCGTCGCGGGCGGTCTTGCCGAAGCCGGCGAGGAATTCGTCGCCGGGACGCTGGCTGTCGGACTCGACGCGCACCACGAGGCCGGAATCGCCGAGGACGACGCGGTCGCCGGCGCGGGGTCCGTGGACGGCGGCGTACTCGCGGGCGTCCATCCGGCGCGGGGCGGGGCGGTCGTGGTCGTGATGGCGGGTGGGCCTGCTCATGGTGCCGTTCCTTCCGCGCCGGGCCCGTCGGTGCCGGGCCCGTCGGTGCCGGGGCGCTCCGGGTCCGCGCCGGCTCGTACCGCGCCGAGGTAGCCGCAGGCGGCGGCCCTGCGCAGGGCCTCCTCGCGGGCGCCGGGCGCGTCCAGCGGGCCGTCGACCAGGCCGGCGAACCCGATGGCCACACGGTCCCCTCCGACGGGCAGCAGGCCGATCTCCGCCGTGCCGCCGGGGTCGAAGCGCACCGACGACCCGGCGGGGACGGCGAGCCGCATCCCGTAGGCGGCGGCCCGGTCGAAGAGGAGCCGGGGGTTGGCCTCGAAGAAGTGGAAGTGCGAGGTGACGCTGACCGGGACGTCGGCGGTGTTGCGCACGGTGAGGGTGAGGTGGGGTGCGGGCTCCGCGTACCCCGGGCCCGGCAGCAGCGCGCCGGGGGCCAGGTCACCGGCCCCGCCGCCGATGGGGTCGGTGACGACCGCGAGGCGGGAACCGTCGTCGAAGACGGCCTCCACATGGACCTCGGTCACGACGTCGGCCACGCCCGGCAGCACGTCGGCGGGGCCGAGGACGGACCGGGCGGCCTCGACGGCCTCGGCCAGCCGGCGGCCGTCCCGGGCGGCCTCGCAGACGGTGTCCGCGACGATCGCCGTCGCCTCGGGCACGTTCAGCCGCAGTCCCCGGGCGCGGCGCGCCCGTGCGAGCTGGGCGGCGTTGAACAGCAGCAGCCGGTCGCGCTCGGTGGGGGTCAGTCTCACGGCAGCACCTCCAGATTTGAGCGCCACTCTAACAAGGCGACTCCGAAACAGGAAAGCACGCGATTTCACGCGAGAAAGTGACCTTCTCGGCGTCACCCTCGATTAGAGCGTTGATCGAAGAGCCGCACCACCGACGGGCAACCCGGCGGAACGGCACGGCATCGGCGCCGGCCCTCAGGCGCCGGCCGTGAGGCGCCGGCCGTGAGGCGGGAGCCCCCGTCGGCCGGGGTCCGGCCGCCCACGACAGAGGCCCCGCGCTCCGCAGTGCGGGGCGCGGGGCCTCGGTGAGGCGATCCGGGTCGGATGTCAGCCGAGCTCGTGCGTCCAGCCGTGGACGTCCTCGGCGCGGCCGGTCTGGATGTCGAGCAGCGCCTTGCGCAGCTTCATGGTGACCTCGCCCGGCCGGCCGCCGGACTGCTGCCACTCGCCGTCCCTGGTCCTGACCGTGCCGACGGGGGTGATCACGGCGGCGGTGCCGCAGGCGAAGACCTCCTTGAGCGCGCCGCTCTCCGTGTCGGCCTTCCACTGCTCGATGGAGATCCTGCCCTCCCGCGAGGGGTGGCCGAGGTCCTCGGCCAGACGCAGGAGCGAGTCACGGGTGATGCCCGCGAGCAGGGAGCCGGTGAGCGCCGGGGTGACGATGTGGTCCTCGTAGACGAAGTACAGGTTCATGCCGCCGAGTTCCTCGACCCACCGGTGCTCGACGGCGTCGAGGTAGGCGACCTGGGCGCAGCCGTGGGTGGCGGCCTCGGCCTGGGCGAGCAGGGAGGCGGCGTAGTTGCCGCCGGTCTTGGCGTCGCCCATGCCGCCGGGGACCGCGCGCACCCGGTCCTGGGAGAGCCAGATGGAGACGGGCTCGACGCCGCCGGGGAAGTAGGCGCCGGCGGGCGAGGCGATGACGATGAAGAGGTACTCGTTGGCGGGCCGAACGCCGAGGCCGACCTCCGCCGCGATCATGAACGGGCGCAGGTAGAGCGAGGACTCGCCGCCGTGCGCCGGGACCCATGCCTTGTCCTGCTGGACCAGCGCGTCACAGGCGCCGATGAACAGGTCGACGGGCAGTTCGGGCATGGCGAGCCGGCGGGCGGACGCCTGGAAGCGGCGGGCGTTGGCGTCCGGGCGGAAGGTGACGACCGAGCCGTCGGGGCGGCGGTACGCCTTGAGGCCCTCGAAGATCTCCTGCGCGTAGTGCAGGGTCATGTTGGCCGGATCGATCGACAGCGGCGCGTACGGGACGAGCTCGGCGTCGTGCCAGCCGCGGCCCTCGGTCCACTTGATCGTCACCATGTGATCGGTGAAGTGGCGGCCGAAGCCGGGGTCGGTCAGGATCGCCTCGCGCTCGGCGTCGGACAGCGGGTGCGAGGAGGGCTTGAGCTCGATCGTGGGCGTCGTCATGAGTGGATGTCCTTCACCGGTTGTCAGTGGCGGACCGCGCTCACGCCGCGCCGATGCTCGGACGTCCGAGCATCGGCATGCGCCACGGCCCACGTTCGATTATCGCGCGCGGAGGACCGGGCAGGGAACAGCGTGGAGGCGGCCCCGGGATCGATGGTCGCACCCGGGGCCGTGCAGGAGAAGCCGCCGGGCGCTGAGGGGAAGCGACCCGGCGGCTTCCGGGGGTGTCGGGGGACACCCCGGAATGTCTCGGTCCGGCGGGTCAGCTCGCTACGCGTACCGCGAGCGCGTCGCCGATCTCGTCCGTCGTGCGGACGGTGTCGGCGGTGCGTTCCGCCAGGTCGGCGGCGACCGCGTCCTCGATGCGGACGGCCTCGGCCTCGTGGCCCAGGTGCCGCAGGAGCAGGGCGACGGACAGGACGGTGGCCGTGGGGTCGGCCTTGCCGGTGCCGGCGATGTCGGGCGCCGAGCCGTGGACGGGCTCGAACATCGACGGGAAGGCGCCGGTCGGGTTGATGTTGCCGGACGCGGCCAGGCCGATGCCACCGGTCACGGCGGCGGCGAGGTCGGTCAGGATGTCGCCGAAGAGGTTGTCGGTGACGATGACGTCGAAGCGCTCGGGCTGGGTGACGAAGAAGATCGTCGCGGCGTCGACGTGCAGATAGTCGGTGGTGACCTCGGGGAACTCCTGGCCGACGCGGTCGAAGATGTTCTTCCACATGTGGCCCGCGAAGACCAGGACGTTGTTCTTGTGCACGAGCGTGAGCTTCTTGCGGGGGCGCGCGGCGGCCCGCGCGTACGCGTCACGGACGACGCGCTCCACGCCGTACGCCGTGTTGAGGCTGACCTCGGTGGCGACCTCGTGCTCGGTGCCGGTGCGCAGGGAACCGCCGTTGCCCGTGTAGGGGCCCTCGGTGCCCTCGCGGACGACGACGAAGTCGATGTCCGGGCGGCCGGCGAGCGGGGTCGCCGTGTTGGGGAACAGCTTCGACGGCCGCAGGTTGACGTAGTGGTCGAAGGCGAAGCGCAGCTTCAGCAGCAGCCCGCGCTCCAGGACGCCGGACGGGACCGAGGGGTCGCCGATGGCGCCGAGCAGGATCGCGTCGTGACCCTTGAGGGACTCCAGTTCGGCGTCCGGCAGGGTCTCCCCCGTGCGGTGCCAGCGCTGGGCCCCGAGGTCGTACTCCCGGGTCTCCAGCTTCACATCCTGCGGGAGGACGGCGGCGAGGACTTTCAGGCCCTGGGCCACGACTTCCTTGCCGATGCCGTCACCGGGGACCACTGCGAGATCGATGCTGCGAGACATGTCGGCACCCTACTCCCGCGTCCCATTCATTGACATTCGATGTCCGCCATGTGGACTCCCGGTCGCCGCGCGGGCCGTGGCCGGGAGAGGAACGGGCAGCTCAGTGACCGGTCTCGCCGCCGTTGTCACGGCGGTCGAGGGCGCGCTGGAGGGCGGCGGCGGCGTTCCTGCGGTCGGCCTCGGAGGCGCGGGAGGTACGGCGGACGCGGCGGGCGGTCTCAGCGGACATGATGATCGACTCCTCGGAGATCGGGATGATTTCGAAGGCGCCGGAAGGGGCGGGGAGCGGTGCCGCAGGGGTTGCCTGCGCGGGGGCACTGGCTCACGACCGCCATTCGCTGGATCGAGCGAGACGTTCGGCTCCTACAAAGCTAGGGCAGCCGGACACTTCTGTCTCCACAATTACTCGGACTTCCTACTATCTGAGACGGCACCCTTCCCGGCCTGCGGCGGCCGCCCCGCGGCCGCCGCCGTTTCGCGGCGGACTCCGGGGGCAGCCGCGTCCGGGGAGGTTGACATGAACGCTCACGTACTCGGGAACCGCGGGACCGCCAAGGCCCGCCGGGCGGCGAACAGCAGGGCCGTCGGGATCGGCGCGCGGTGGGGGCTGGCGGCGAGGGGGGTGCTGTACGTCCTCATCGGCGTCATCGCGCTCCAGATCGCCTTCGGCGACGGCGGCGAGCAGGCCGACCGGGGCGGCGCACTCGCCGAACTCGCCGGCAAGCCCTTCGGTTCGGTGATGCTGTGGGCCCTCGGCGTCGGACTCGTCGGCATGGCGCTGTGGCGGCTGTCGGAGGCCGCGTTCGGCGCGGCCGGTGAGGACGGCGGCAAGGCGCGCAAGCGGGCCCTGTCCGGGGCGCGTTTCGTCTTCTACGCCTTCGTCGCCTACTCGGTGCTCTCCTTCGCCGCCGGGGAGGGCGGCGGCGGCTCCGGCGACCAGCAGTCCAAGGACGTCACCGCCCGCGCCCTGGAACTGCCGGGCGGGCAGTGGATCGTGGCGCTGGCCGGCGCGGGCGTGGTCGTCGCCGGTGTGTGGGTCGGTGCGCGGGCCGTGCTGCGCAAGTACCGCAAGCATCTGAAGCGCGGCTCGATGTCGCGTCACGCCCGCCGCTTCACGGACGTCACCGGCGTCGGCGGCGGTGTGGCCCGGGGCGCGGTCTTCGCGGTGATCGGCGTGTTCGTCGCGCGGGCCGCCCTGGAGTACGACCCCGACGAGGCGAAGGGCTTCGACGACGCCCTGCGGACCTTCGCGCAGACTCCCGCGGGCCCCTGGCTGCTGGCGCTGATCGCGGCCGGTCTCGCGCTCTTCGGGATCTTCTCGTTCGCGATGGCGCGGTGGCGCAAGGTGTGAGCGGCGGCTGAACGCGGGAGGGCGGGGACGGCACACCGGTGCCGTCCCCGCCCTCCCGCGTTCAGTCCGCGACGGCCGCCTCCAGGCGCGCGGCCACCCGCTCCATCCAGGCGGTGAACTCCTCGCGTTCCCGGGCCCCGCCGCCGCACAGGGCGGCGGCCTGGGCGTCCGTGATCCGGTTCGGACCGTCCTCCGACAGCAGCCGGTGCAGTGCGCCGGTGAGCGCCGCGAGCCGGGTCGCGTCGGGGTGGTCGATCGCGTCGGCCCCGTGGCCGGGGCCGAGGGTCGTGGAACCGGGCATGGCGTCCTCCTCCGCGGTGCCCCCTGCCGCCAGCGTAAGCCCGCCCCACGCGAGCCGCCCCCGGCCGGTCTGGGGGGACCGGCGGGGGGCGGTGTCTCGGGAGCACCCGGGCGTCAGCCCATGTGCGGGTACGTGTAGTCGGTCGGCGGGACCAGCGTCTCCTTGATGGCGCGGGTCAGCGTCCAGCGCATCAGGTTCTGCGGGGCGCCGGCCTTGTCGTTGGTGCCGGAGGCACGGCCGCCGCCGAAGGGCTGCTGGCCGACGACGGCGCCGGTCGACTTGTCGTTGATGTAGAAGTTGCCCGCGGCGTAGCGCAGCTTCTCCATCGTGTACGCGGCGGCGGCCCGGTCGCCCGCGATGACCGAGCCGGTGAGGGCGTAGGCCGAGACCGACTCCATCTGCTCCAGCATCGCGTCGTAGGCGTCGTCCTCGTAGACGTGCACGGCGAGGATCGGGCCGAAGTACTCGGTCGTGAAGACCTCGTTCTCGGCGTCGGAGCACTCGATGACGGTCGGGCGCACGAAGTAGCCGACCGAGTCGTCGTAGGTGCCGCCCGCGACGACGGTGCAGGTCGGGTCCTCGTGGGCGCGGTCGATGGCGGCCTTGTTCTTGGCGAAGGACCGCTCGTCGATGACCGCGCCGATGAAGTTCGTCAGGTCGGTGACGTCGCCCATGGCGATGGCGTCGACCTCGGCGGCGAACTCCTCCTTGAAGCCGGAGTTCCAGATGGAGGCCGGGATGTAGGCGCGGGAGGACGCCGAGCACTTCTGGCCCTGGAACTCGAACGAGCCACGGGTCAGCGCGGTCTTCAGCACGGCGCGGTCGGCGCTCGGGTGGGCGACGACGAAGTCCTTGCCGCCCGTCTCGCCGACGATGCGCGGGTAGGAGCGGTACTTCTCGATGTTGTTGCCGACCGTCTTCCACAGGTGCTGGAAGGTGCGGGTCGAACCGGTGAAGTGGATGCCCGCGAGCATCGGGTGCTCCAGCGCCACCTCGGAGACGGCGATGCCGTCACCGGTCACCAGGTTGATGACGCCCTTCGGCAGACCGGCCTCCTCCAGCAGCTGCATCAGCAGCACGGCGGCGTGGGTCTGGGTCGGGGACGGCTTCCAGACGACCACGTTGCCCATGAGGGCGGGGGCGGTCGGCAGGTTGCCCGCGATGGCGGTGAAGTTGAAGGGCGTGATCGCGTAGACGAAGCCCTCCAGCGGGCGGTGGTCCATGCGGTTCCAGACGCCCGGGGAGTTGGCCGGGGGCTGCTCGGCCAGGATGTCGCGGGCGTACTTGACGTTGAAGCGCCAGAAGTCGACGAGCTCGCAGGGGGTGTCGATCTCGGCCTGCTGCGCGGTCTTGGACTGGCCCAGCATGGTGGAGGCGGCCAGCGTCTCGCGCCAGGGGCCGGCCAGCAGCTCGGCGGCGCGCAGGATGATCGCGGCGCGGTCGTCGAACGACATGGCGCGCCAGGCCGGCGCCGCGGCGAGGGCGGCGTCGATGGCGTCCTGGGCGTCCTGGGTGGTGGCGCCGGCGAAGGTGCCGATCACGGCCTTGTGGTTGTGCGGCTGCACGACGTCGACGCGCTCGCCGCCGCCCATCCGCTTCACGCCGCCGATCGTCATCGGCAGCTCGATCGGGTTCTCGGCCAGCTCCTTGAGCTTGGCCTCCAGGCGGGCGCGCTCGGGCGAACCGGGGGCGTAGCCGTGGACCGGCTCGTTGACGGGCGCGGGGACCTGGGTGACGGCGTCCATGGGTGCCATGACTCCTTCTTCGGGGGTGTGGGAAGCGGTCGTCCGTGCCGGGCGGGGGCGGGCGACGGCTTCCAGGGGCCCTGGGATCGGTTCGGGTCAGTTCTTGGTGATCATCGAGCGCACGAAGAACAGGAGGTTGGCCGGCTTCTCCGCGAGGCGGCGCATGAAGTAGCCGTACCAGTCGGTGCCGTACGCGGTGTAGACGCGCATCCGGTGTCCCTCGGCGGCGAGCCGGACCTGCTCGTCGCTGCGGATCCCGTACAGCATCTGGAACTCGTACTCGTCGAGCTTGCGCCCGGCGCTGCGGGCGAGCTCCTGGGTGATGGCGATGAGCCGGGGGTCGTGGGACCCGATCATCGGGTACCCCTCGCCCTCCATCAGGATGCGCAGGATCCGCACGTACGCCTTGTCGATCTCCGCCTTGTCCTGGATGGCGACGGAGGCGGGCTCCTTGTAGGCGCCCTTGACGATGCGGACCCGGCTGCCTGCGGCCGCGAGCCGGCGGGCGTCGTCCTCGGTGCGGAAGAGGTAGGCCTGGATGACGCAGCCGGTCTGCGGGAACTCCTTCCGGAGCTCCTCGTGGATGGCGAACATCGAGTCCAGGGTGGTGTGGTCCTCGGCGTCCAGGGTGACCGTGGTGCCGATGGCGGCGGCGGCCTCCACGACCGGGCGGACGTTGGCGAGCGCCAGCTCGTGGCCGCCCTCCAGCGCCTGGCCGAACATCGAGAGCTTGACGGACATCTCGGCCCGCTCGCCGAGGCCGAGGCCGGCGAGGCGCTCGATGAGCTCCAGGTACGCGTCGCGCGCGGCGTACGCCTGCTCGCGCGTGGTGATGTCCTCGCCGACGACGTCGAGGGTGACCTCGAGGCCCCTGGCGGCGGCGTCCTGGACGATCGGGACGACCTCGTCGACGGTCTCGCCGGCGATGAACCGGGCGACGACCTGCTTGGTCCCCGGGGCGGCCGAGACGAAGCGGCGCATCTTGTCGCTGCGCGAGGCGGCGAGGATCACGGGACCCAGCACGGGGCACCTCCATGGAACACGTGTGAGGGGGCCGGGCCCGGTGGTGCGGACAAACCGGGAACGGCACGAAGAACCACCGTGAAATCTAAGGATCGCTCCGATCCTGGGCCATCGACAGCTGTCACGCATCCGTGGCCGCGATCTCAGACATCTGTCTGAACCGGATGCGAGAATGGCCGCGTGAAGGGCGACTACCAGGATCTGGTCGACGAGATCTCCGCGCTGCTGAGCGCGCCGGCAACGCTGGAGAACCGGGACTTCGGCCTGATCGCGTTCGGCGCCCACGAGGGCGACGACGCGGCCATGGATCCGGTCCGCACGCGCTCCATCCTCACCCGCAGGTCCACGCCCGCCGTCCGTGCCTGGTTCGAGGACTTCGGCATCGCCCGCGCCACGGGCCCGCTGCGCATCCCCGCCGCCCCGGAGGCCGGCGTCAACCGGGGCCGCATCTGTCTGCCGGTGCGGCACCGGGGCGTGGTGCTCGGCTACGTCTGGCTGCTCGACACCGACCCCGGCCCGGACCGCGAGCGACTGGCCGCGGCCATGGAGGTGACGGAACGGATCGGCAGCCTGCTCGCCGACGAGGAGCGCGCCGGCGCCGACCTCTCCCGGGAGCTGCGCGCACTGCTCACCGCCGCTCGGGGCGGCCCGTACGACACCGCGGCCACCGCCCTCGGCACCGCCCTGGGCGAGGACGCCGGCGGCCTCCACATGCTGGTGTGCGTGACGCCGTGGCGGGCGGGGGACGCCCCGTCGGCGCGGTCGCTGCCGGGCGCGGCGGCGCTGTGCACGCTCCCGCTGCGGGCGGGCGCCGCGTCCGGCGAGGCGCTGGCGGCGCTGGTGCGGGTACGGGCGGCGGACCATCCGGCACCGGCCGCGGCCGTGGCCTCGCGGCTGCGCGGAGAGGCCGAGGCGGGGGGCGCGCCGTCTGCGGGGCCGGGCGGCCCCGCGGTGGGCTGCGGGCTCTCGGACGCCCGGCGCGGGCTCGACGACCTGGACGCGGCGTGGCGGGAGGCGGCGTCGGCCGCGCGCGCCTCGCTCGCGCAGGCCCGCTTCGGTCCGGTGGCCCGCTGGGCGGAGATCGGCGCCTACCGTCTGCTGACGGCGCTGCCCGCGGGTTCCGGTGACGACCGGTCGGTGCGGGAGCTGCTGGCCCCGGCACACCGGGAACTGGCGCGCACCGCCGAGGTGTTCCTCGACCACGCGGGCCAGGCCGGACGGACGGCGGCGGCGCTGGGGATCCACCGGCAGACGCTGTACTACCGGCTCTCCCGCGTCGAGCAGCTGACCGGGCTCGACCTCGACGACGGCGAGCACCGGCTGCTGCTCCACATGGCGCTCAAGAAGCACCGGCTATGACGGCCGCGCCCCCTCGGCGGCCGCCTTCACGACGAGGCGGAGTCCTTCGGTGAGCTCCTCGGCCCGGGTGGCGGTCGCGGGGTCGAACTGCCACTGGGCGATGAGGCCCATCATCAGCGTCGTGTAGAACTTGCCGAGCGTGTCGACGTCGGGGTGGTCTGCCGCCGGTTCCTCACCGCCCTGGAACATGGGGATGAGGCCGCGCGCCGCTTCGCGCTGCTCCCTGGCCAGGTAGTCGCGCACCTCCGGCACCAGGTCGCCCATGGCCACGATCTCCATGCTCAGGTGCCAGAGGCTGTCCGGCCCGCGCATGGTGTCGATGATGTTGGACCACACCTCCTCGAAGCGCTCCAGGGACCCGGGAGCCGCGCCGGCCCGCGCGCGCTCGGTGCCGTCGAACCGGCCGGAGACCTCTTCGACCAGGGCGAGGTACGCCTGTCCCAGCAGCTTGTCCTTCGAGCCGTAGTGGTAGCCGATCGACGCGAGGTTGGTCCCCGACGCCTTGACGATGTCGCGCGCGGTGGTGCGCACGAATCCCTTCTCCAGGAGGCAGCGCTTCGCGCCTTCGAGCAGATCCTCGCGGTGTCCCATGGCAGCAGCGTAGCCCGCGCCGTACAGCCGTCCTATACGCATGTATTACACAGTCGTTCTATACAGACGTTTAATACGCCCGTACATTGCTTCCCATGACGCACTCCGCCGCATCGCCCCGCGTCGGCCGCCGTGAATGGACCGCCTTCGCCGTCCTGCTGCTGCCGCTCCTGCTCGTCTCGATGGACGTCTCCGTCCTCTACTTCGCGATCCCCGCCATCACCCGGGAGCTGGACCCCGGCTCCACCCAGCAGCTGTGGATCTTCGACGTCTACGCCTTCGCGCTCGCCGGGCTGCTGATCACCATGGGGTCCCTCGGCGACCGCATCGGACGCCGCAGGCTGCTGATGGGGGGCGCCGTCGCGTTCGGCCTCGCCTCCGTCGGCGCGGCGTACGCGCAGAGCGCCGAGATGCTGATCGCGGCACGGGCGCTGCTCGGCGTCGGCGGGGCGACGCTCATGCCCTCGACCATGGCGCTGGTGCGCAACATGTTCCGCGACGACGCCCAGCGCACGAAGGCGATCGGCATCTGGTCCGGCGCGATGGCCGGCGGCATCGCCCTCGGCTCCGTGCTCGGCGGGGTGCTGCTGGAGCACTTCTGGTGGGGCTCGGTCTTCCTCGTCAACGTGCCGGCCATGGTGCTGCTGCTGGTCCTCGCCCCCGTGCTGGTCCCGGAGTTCAAGGACCCCTCCCCCGGCCGCTTCGACCTGCTGAGCGTGCCGCTGTCGATGGGCGCGGTGCTCCCCGTCGTCTACGGACTCAAGGAGATCGCCGCCGAGGGCTACCACTCGGTCGCCGCGCTGTGCGTCACCGCGGGCCTGGCCGTCGGGTACGTCTTCGTGCGGCGTCAGCGCACCCGGGACGACGCCATGATCAGCCGGGACCTGTTCCGCGGGCGCGGATTCGGGGCCGGGGTCGTTCTCAACGGCATCGCCATGTTCGCCATGATGGGTTCCGCCTACTTCACCACCCAGTACCTCCAGTCGGTGCTCGGCATGGGCTCGCTGGAGGCCGCGGTGTGGAGCCTCGTCCCCTCGCTCGCCGTCGGCGGGGCCGCGCCCGCGGCCGGTGCGGCCGCGGGGCGCTTCGGCCGGCCCGCCGTCGTCACCACCGGATTCCTGGTGGGCGCCGGCGGCTACGCGATTCTCGCGGCCGCCGGCACCGACTCCCTGGTGGTCCTGCTCGCGGGGGCCGCCGTCATCGGCTGCGGCATCGTCACCGTGGCCGCCACCGTCGCCGACATGGCGCTCGCCGCCGCTCCGCCGGAGAAGGCGGGCTCGGCCGCCTCGGTCCTGGAGACGGGGCAGGAGTTCGGCGGCGCGCTGGGCATGGCGTTCCTCGGCAGCGTAGGGACGGCCGTCTACCGCCGGGAGATGGACGAGTCGGCGCCGGCGGGCCTGCCCGCCGAGGCGCTGGACACCGCGCACGAGACGCTGGGCGGAGCGGCCGCGGTCGCCGGCCGGCTGCCGGAGGCGGCCGGGGACGCGCTGCTGGACGCGGCGCAGCGGGCCTTCGTCCAGGGCATGGGGACCGCCGCGATCGGCGGCGGAGCCGTCCTGGTCGGCGCGGCCGTGCTCGCCGCGGTGGTGCTGCGCCGCACGGAGCGGCCGGCGGACCGCACGGCCGGGGAGCCGGAGGCGGCCGTAGCGGCAGGGCGCTGAGGCCGGACACGGATGCGCCCCGGCCCGGACGCCGACCCCGGACACGGATGTGCCCCGGCCCGGCTGCCTGAGCAGCCGGGCCGGGGCACATCCACGGGGTGGCGACCCCGCGTGGACTCAGTCCGTCAGGTTCACCGAGCGGGCGGACGCCGCGCCGATCTCGTCGGCGATCTCCGCGAGCACCGTGGCCGGGACGGTGTCGTCGACGGTCAGGACGACGAGCGCCTCGCCGCCCTCCTCCGCGCGGGAGACCTGCATGCCGGCGATGTTGAGGCCGGCCTCGCCGAGGATGCGGCCGACCGTGCCGACGACGCCCGGACGGTCGTCGTAGCGCAGCACCAGCATGTGGTCGGCGAGCGCCAGGTCGATGTCGTGGTCGCCGATCGCGACGATCTTCTGGAGGTGCTTGGGACCGGCCAGCGTGCCGGAGACCGCGACCTCCTCGCCCCCGGAGAGCGTGCCGCGCACCGTGACCACGTTGCGGTGGTCGGGGGACTCGGAGCTCGTGGTCAGGCGCACCTCGACACCGCGCTCCTGCGCGAAGAGCGGGGCGTTGACGTAGCTGACGGTCTCGTCGACGACGTCCTCGAACACACCCTTGAGCGCGGAGAGTTCGAGCACCTTGACGTCGTGCTGGGTGATCTCGCCGTAGACCTCGACGTCGAGGCGGACGGCCACCTCGCCGGCGAGGGCGGTGAAGATGCGGCCCAGCTTCTCGGCGAGCGGCAGGCCGGGACGCACGTCCTCGGCGATGACCCCGCCCTGCACGTTGACCGCGTCCGGGACCAGCTCACCGGCGAGCGCGAGGCGCACCGAGCGGGCGACGGCGATACCGGCCTTCTCCTGGGCCTCGTCGGTGGACGCGCCGAGGTGCGGGGTGCAGACGACCTGGTCGAGCTCGAACAGCGGGGAGTCCGTGCAGGGCTCCTTCGCGTACACGTCGAGACCGGCGCCGGCGACCCGGCCCTCCTTGAGCGCCGTGTACAGCGCGGCCTCGTCGACGATCCCGCCACGCGCGGCGTTCACGATGCGGACGGCCGGCTTCACCTTGTGCAGCGCCTCGTCACCGATGAGACCGAGGGTCTCGGGCGTCTTCGGCAGGTGGACGGTGATGAAGTCGGAGACCTCCAGCAGCTCGTCGAGCGAGAGCAGCTTGACGCCCATCTGCGCGGCGCGCGCCGGCTGGACGTAGGGGTCGTAGGCGACGATCTTCATGCCGAAGGCGGACATCCGCTGGGCGACCAGCACGCCGATGCGGCCGAGGCCGACGACGCCGAGGGTCTTCTCGCTCAGTTCGACACCGGTGTACTTCGAGCGCTTCCACTCGCCGTTCTTCAGGGCGGTGTTGGCCTGCGGGATGTTGCGCGCGGTGGCGACGAGCAGACCGCACGCGAGCTCGGCGGCGGTGACGATGTTGGACGTCGGGGCGTTGACCACCATGACGCCGGCCTTGGTGGCGGCGGAGACGTCGACGTTGTCCAGGCCCACACCGGCGCGGGCGACGACGCGCAGCTTCTTGGCGGCGGCGATGGCCTCCGCGTCGACCTTGGTGGCGGAGCGGACGAGGATGGCGTCCACATCGGCGATGGCGGGGAGGAGCTCCGCGCGATCGGCTCCGTTGCAGTGGCGGATCTCGAAGTCCGGGCCGAGCGCGTCGACGGTGGCGGGCGAAAGCTCTTCAGCGATGAGTACGACAGGTTTCGAGCTCACGTGAGTCCTCACATGTCCGGTGCAGACGGCCGTCCCGACGGCCGCAGCGGTGGAGGGGGCTAGCCGCGTGGAAGACGCACGACACTGTGGGCCTGACGCGTATGTAGGGATGAGTGTAGTGGTGCACCGGGGTGGGTCTTGCGCCTCGGTGGAAGGATCACCCGTCCGTGGCTGGACGAAGTGGCGGGGCGGGGGGACCGGCTGCCGGTCCCCCCGCCGAGGGCTCACGCCTCGTCGTTGTCGACCCAGCTCATGAGCTTGCGCAGCTCCTTGCCCGTGGTCTCCAGCAGGTGCTCGGAGTCCTGGGTCTTGTACTCGTTGTACTTCTTCAGACCGCCGTGGTACTCGTCCATCCAGTTCTTGGCGAAGGTGCCGTCCTGGATCTCGGCGAGGACCTTCTTCATCTCGGCCTTGGTCTGGTCCGTGATGATGCGCGGCCCGGTGACGTAGTCGCCCCACTCGGCGGTCTCGGAGACCGACCAGCGCATCTTCTCCAGGCCGCCCTCGTACATGAGGTCCACGATCAGCTTCAGCTCGTGGAGGCACTCGAAGTAGGCGATCTCCGGCTGGTAGCCGGCCTCGGTCAGGGTCTCGAAGCCCGCCTTGACCAGCGCCGCGGTACCACCGCAGAGGACGGCCTGCTCACCGAACAGGTCGGTCTCCGTCTCCTCCTTGAAGGTGGTCTTGATGACGCCGGCGCGGGTGCCGCCGATGCCCTTGGCGTAGGACAGCGCCAGGTCGAAGGCCTTGCCGGTGGCGTCCTGCTCGACGGCGGCGATGCAGGGAACGCCGCGGCCCTCCTCGTACTGGCGGCGGACCAGGTGGCCCGGGCCCTTGGGGGCGACCATCGCGACGTCGACACCGGCCGGCGGCTTGATGAAGTCGAAGCGGATGTTGAGGCCGTGCCCGAAGAACAGGGCGTCGCCGTCCTTCAGGTTGTCCTTGATCGACTCCTCGTAGACCTGGGCCTGGATCGGGTCCGGGACGAGGATCATGATGACGTCGGCCTCGGCCGCGGCCTCGGCCGGGGTCACCACGCGCAGGCCCTGCTCCTCGGCCTTGGCCTTGGACTTGGAGCCCTCGTGCAGACCGACGCGGACGTCGACACCCGAGTCACGCAGCGACAGCGCGTGGGCGTGGCCCTGGCTGCCGTAGCCGATCACCGCGACCTTGCGGTTCTGGATGATGGACAGGTCGGCGTCGTCGTCGTAGAACAGCTCGGCCACTGGGAATCTCCTTGGAGTGCTGGTGTTGCGTCCCACCGTACGGCGGGAGGGGGCGGGGAGGTTTCGGGGTCTCGCCTGGCGAGAAGGGTCCCGGGCGTTCCGTTACGCGGAACGGTCCAGGGCGCGCAGCGAGCGGTCCGTGATGGACCGGGCGCCACGCCCTATGGCGATCGTGCCGGACTGGACGAGTTCCTTGATGCCGAACTGCTCCAGCATCTTGAGCATCGCCTCCAGCTTGTCACTCGAACCGGTGGCCTCGATGGTGACGGCCTCGGGCGAGACGTCCACGGTCTTGGCGCGGAAGAGCTGGACGATCTCGACGATCTGCGAGCGGGTCTCGTTGTCGGCGCGGACCTTCACCAGGACCAGTTCGCGCTGGATCGCGGCGGCCGGCTCCAGCTCGACGATCTTCAGGACGTTGACCAGCTTGTTGAGCTGCTTGGTCACCTGCTCCAGGGGCAGGCTCTCCACGTTCACCACGATGGTGATGCGGGAGATGTCGGGGTGCTCGGTGACACCGACCGCGAGCGAGTCGATGTTGAAGCCGCGGCGGGAGAAGAGCGCGGCGATCCGGGCGAGGATGCCGGGGGTGTTCTCGACCAGGACCGAGAGCGTGTGCTTGGACATGTTTCTGATCGCTCTCTCTCAGTCGTCTTCGTTGTCGCCGAAGTCGGGACGGACACCGCGGGCGGCCATGACCTCGTCGTTGGAGGTGCCGGCGGCGACCATCGGCCACACCATGGCGTCCTCGTGGACGATGAAGTCGATGACCACGGGCCGGTCGTTGATCGCGTTCGCCTCCGCGATGACCTTGTCCAGGTCGTCCGGGGACTCGCAGCGGATCGCGTGGCAGCCCATGGCCTCGGACAGCATCACGAAGTCCGGGACGCGGGTGCCCTGCGAGGGCTGCTTGCCGTCGGCCCCCGGCCCGGAGTGCAGGACGGTATTGGAGTAGCGCTGGTTGTAGAAGAGGGTCTGCCACTGGCGGACCATGCCGAGGGCGCCGTTGTTGATGATGGCGACCTTGATCGGGATGTTGTTCAGCGCGCAGGTGACCAGCTCCTGGTTGGTCATCTGGAAGCAGCCGTCGCCGTCGATCGCCCAGACCGTGCGGTCCGGCTGCCCGGCCTTGGCGCCCATGGCGGCCGGGACCGCGTACCCCATCGTCCCGGCGCCGCCCGAGTTGAGCCAGGTGGCGGGCTTCTCGTAGTCGATGAAGTGGGCGGCCCACATCTGGTGCTGGCCGACACCCGCGGCGAAGATCGTGCCCTCGGGGGCGAGTTCGCCGATGCGCTTGATCACCTGCTGGGGGGCGAGGCTGCCGTCGCCGGGCTGCTCGAAGCCGAGCGGGTAGGTCTCGCGCCAGCGGTTGAGGTCCTTCCACCAGGCGGTGTAGTCGCCGGTGTGGCCGTCGTTGTGCTCGGCCTGGACGGCCTGGACCAGGTCGGCGATGACCTCACGGGCGTCGCCCACGATCGGGACGTCGGCGGTGCGGTTCTTGCCGATCTCCGCCGGGTCGATGTCGGCGTGGACGATCTTGGCGTACGGCGCGAAGCTGTCCAGCTTGCCGGTGACGCGGTCGTCGAAGCGGGCGCCGAGGGCGACGATCAGGTCGGCCTTCTGCAGCGCGGTGACGGCGGTGACCGCCCCGTGCATGCCCGGCATCCCCACGTGCAGCGGGTGGCTGTCGGGGAACGCGCCCAGCGCCATCAGGGTGGTGGTGACGGGGGCTCCGGTGAGCTCGGCGAGCACCTTCAGCTCGGCGGTGGCCCCGGCCTTGAGGACTCCGCCGCCGACGTACAGGACCGGACGGCGGGCCGCGGTGATCAGCTTGGCGGCCTCGCGGATCTGCTTGGCGTGCGGCTTGGTGACCGGGCGGTAGCCGGGCAGGTCGGCCTGCGGCGGCCAGCTGAAGGTCGTCTTCGCCTGGAGGGCGTCCTTGGCGATGTCGACGAGGACGGGGCCCGGGCGGCCGGTGGAGGCGATGTGGAACGCCTCGGCGATGGTGCGCGGGATGTCCTCGGCCTTGGTGACCAGGAAGTTGTGCTTGGTGATCGGCATGGTGATGCCGCAGATGTCCGCCTCCTGGAAGGCGTCCGTACCGATCGCCTTGGAGGCGACCTGGCCGGTGATCGCGACCAGCGGCACGGAGTCCATGTGCGCGTCGGCGATCGGGGTGACCAGGTTGGTCGCGCCGGGACCCGAGGTCGCCATGCAGACGCCGACATTGCCGGTGGCCTGCGCGTAGCCGGTGGCGGCGTGGCCGGCCCCCTGCTCGTGGCGCACCAGGACGTGGCGGACCTTCGCGGAGTCCATCATCGGGTCGTACGCCGGGAGGATGGCGCCGCCCGGAATGCCGAAGACCGTCTCGGCCCCCACTTCCTCCAGAGAGCGAATGAGGGACTGCGCGCCCGTGACGTGTTCCACGGCGGCGGCGGGCTGCCCGCCGCTACGGGCCCGCGGCTGAGGATGGTGGGCCCCGGAGGCCTGCTCGGTCATCGGCATTCTCTTCTCGATGCTGAGGGTTTTTGCGAGGGTTTGGTGCGACTTCTGGCTGTGCCGGTGCAACAAAAAACCCCTCGTGCCGTGAGGCAAGCGAGGGGAGCGCGTCGGAGGTGTCCGCGGAGCTGTCTTCAGGCAGCTCCGCTCAGCCGACGCGCTTTCCAAGTACGAGAATTCGGGTGCGCATGGCACTGACCCTCCCCCCGACGCGCCGTCACTGTCAAGTGGGTGGGACACGCGTCTCACTATTCGAGCCGTTGCGGGCCTGCGGGATGCCGGCGGTGAGCACCGGCAGGGCCATCCCGGCGGGCACCGGGTACTCGTCCCTGACCAGGGCGCGGCGCAGCCGGTACTCGTCCAGCGGCCCCGAGAACGCCATGCCCTGGCCGTGGGTGCAGCCCATCGCGCGCAGCGCGAGGACCTGTTCGGGCACGTCCACCCCGTCGGCCACCGAGTGCATGCCGAGGTCGCGGGCGATGCGCAGCAGACCGCTGGTGATCTTGTGCAGCCTGGCCGACTCGACGACGCCCTCGACCAGGCCGCGGTCGAGCTTGAGCACGTCCACCGGAAGCCGTCGCAGCGCGTTGATGGCCGCGTAGCCGCTGCCGAAGCCGTCGAGTGCGATCCGCACGCCGAGTCTGCGCAGGGCGACCAGCCGCTGCTCCAGCTCGTCGAAGGAGATCCGCGGGTCGCTGTCGGCGAGCTCGATCACCAGGGCGCCGGAGGGCAGCTGGTGGCGGGTGAGCAGGGCCTCGATCGACCCCAGCGGCAGCGACCTGTCGAGCAGCAGGCGTGCCGAGAGCCGGACGGACACCGGGGTCGCGTGGCCGAGTCTGCCGCGCTCGGCGGCCTGCTCGACGGCCTCCTCCAGGAGCCAGCGGCCCAGTTCTGCGGCGCGGCTGCCCTCGTCGGCGACGCGGAGGAACTCGGCCGGGGTGAACAGGATGCCCTGGGCCGATCTCCAGCGCGCCTGGGCCGAGACGGCGGCGATCCGGCCGGTGGTCAGGCTCACCACCGGCTGGTGCAGCAGGGCGAACTCGCCGTCGTGCAGCGCGGTGCGGAGCTTGGCGGCCAGCTCGGTGCGGCGGACGACGTCGGCCTGCATCTGGGGCGCGTAGAGCTCCACGCGGTCCTTGCCGCCCGCCTTGGCCCGGTACATGGCGAGGTCCGCGTTGCGCATGAGGTCGGTGGGGTCGATGGAGGGCTCGGCGAAGGCGACGCCGATCGAGGCGGCCACCCGCACCTCGGTGCCGTCGATGGTGTACGGCTGGGAGAGCATCAGCCGCAGCCGGTCGGCGATCTCGTGGACCTGGAGCTCGCGGGCGCTCTGGTCGCAGCCGCCGTCGCCGACGATCAGCGCGGCGAACTCGTCGCCGCCGAGGCGGGCCGCGGTGTCCCCGGCCCGTACGGATTCGGCCAGTCTCCGGGCGGCCTGGATCAGCAGCTCGTCCCCCGCCTGATGGCCGAGACGGTCGTTGACGCCCTTGAAGCCGTCGAGGTCGATGAAGAGCACCGCGGTGCCCTGGTCGCCCGCCCTGCGGCCCGCCAGGGCACCGCGCACCCGGGCGGTGAACAGGGCCCTGTTGGGCAGGTCGGTGAGCGGGTCGTGCTCCGCGTTGTGCTGCAGCTGGGCCTGGAGGCGCACCCGCTCGGTGACGTCCCGGCTGTTGAAGATCAGCCCGCCCTGGTGGCGGCTGACGGTGGACTCCACATTCAGCCAGGTGCCCGATCCGGAGCGGAAGCGGCACTCCATCCTGGTGGTGGGCTCGTCGGCGGCGTGGGCGGCGAGGAACCTGCGCAACTCGTGGACGACCCGCCCGAGGTCCTCCGGGTGGATCAGCGAGGCCAGTTCGGACCCGACGAGCTCCTCGGCGTCCCGGCCGTAGACCTTGGTCGCCGCGGGCGACACGTAGCGCAGCACACCGGAGGGGGCGGCGATCATGATGACGTCGCTGGACCCCTGGACCAGGGAGCGGAAGTGGTTCTCCTTCTGGGCCAGTTCCTGGGCGAGGGCGATGTTGTCCAGGAGCATGATGCCCTGGCGCACCACGAGCGCGAGGACGACCGTGCACGCGGTGATGACGACGACCCGGTCGACCCGGCGGTCCTCGGTGACGCTGTAGAGGATGCCCAGCGTGCACACGGCCGCGGCGAGGTACGGGGTCAGGGCGGCGAGCGAGCCGCCCAGCGGCCGCCCCGGCCGCCGCGGACCGCCCGGGCGGCCGCCGGTGGCGCGGCTCGCGTGGCGGGCGCCCCAGGGGGCGTACGCGAGCAGCAGGGAGCCGGCGAACCAGCCCGCGTCCAGGAGCTGGCCGGAGCGGTAGCTCTCGCGCAGCAGCGGTGAGGTGAACAGCGCGTCGCACACCACGGTGAGGGCGAGCCCGGCGATCGCCGTGTTCACCGCCGAGCGGTTGGCCGGCGAGCGCCTGAAGTGCAGGGCGAGCACCATGCTGACGAGCACGATGTCGAGCAGCGGGTAGGCGAGCGCGAGGGCCGCGGGAGCCACGCTCTCGCCCCGGGCGTGCGCGGTGTGCGCGAGGGCGAGGCTCCAGGACAGGGTCAGCAGCGAGCCGCCGATCAGCCAGGCGTCGAGACCGAGGCAGACCCAGCCGGAGCGGGAGACCGGCCGCTTGGCGAGCACCAGCAGGCCCACGATGGCCGGCGGCGCGAAGCACATGAAGAACAGGTCGGCGGCGGACGGGCTGGGCACGGGCCGGGCGAGCACCACCTCGTACCAGCCCCAGACGGCGTTCCCCGCACAGGCCATGAACGAGGAGAGCGAGAACAGCAGCCAGGCGGAGCGGAAGCGGCAGTCCTCGGCGCGGGCGTAGAGCAGACAGGAGACGGCCGCGACCAGGGCGGCGGCGCTCAGTCCGAAATCGCCCATGACGAGGGCGAGTTGCCGTGAGCCCCAGCCGAGGGCCGCGCCCACGCCGTAGGCGGCGCAGAGGGCTGCGAGCACCAGCTGGTGGCGCAGCACCGCGGTACCGGCCGGGACCGCGTCCCGGGCCATCAGGGCCCCCGGGGCGCTCACCGGACCGCCTCCCCTCGCGCCGTGGGGGGCTGCGGCCGTGTCGGGTGCGCCACCGGCCGGTGCGCGGGACACGGCGCGCGCCTCGCGGAGCGGGGCCGCCGCCCCCGGGCCGGCGCCTGGGCGCCGGGCAGTCGTCGTCGGCGCACCCGCCGCGTCGGTTCGTCGGTCCATCGGCCCTGCATCGCCCGTCGCCCCCCTCAGGTGTGATCCGCATTCGGTGCCCGGCAGTGCGCGCAGCGGCACCGCCCCTCGCCTCCGGTGCACCCCCAGGTCGGGACGATACACCAATATGGTCACTCAGGGACATAGTGCATCTACTCTCCGTGACGACCTGCGACAATGAGGGCACGCGGCGCATTCGGGTGACTCCGCAGGGTGTTCACGCGCCCGCGCCTCGCGGTCAGGCGCCGGTGGTCGTCACCACGTTCCGCAGCGGGCTCCCCGCGGCGAAACGCGTCACCTGATCGGCGATCAGCCGCTGCGCCCGGGGCATGAACGCCGAGGTGGAGCCGCCGACATGAGGACTGATCAGCACACCGGGCGCGTGCCAGAGCGGGTGTCCCGCCGGCAGCGGCTCGGGGTCGGTGACGTCGAGCGCCGCCCTGAGCCGGCCGCTCTCCACCTCCGCGAGCAGCGCCTTCGTCTCGACGACCGGTCCGCGGGCGACGTTCACCAGCAGCGCCCCGTCCTTCATCCGGGCCAGGAAGTCCGCCCCGGCCAGGCCCTTCGTCTGCGCGGTCAGCGGCGTGGAGAGGATCACGACGTCGGCGTCGGGGAGCAGGTCCGGCAGATCGGCGAGTGCGCGCACTTCGCCGCGCTCCGTTGTCCGGGCGGAGCGCGCGACGCGCGCCACCCGCGCGCACTCGAAGGGTGCGAGCCGGTCCTCGATGGCCGCGCCGATCGAGCCGTAGCCCACGATGAGCACAGATTTGTCGGCGAGCGCCGGGTAGAAGCCCGAGCGCCACTCCTCGGCACGCTGCCCGTCCACGAAGGACGGGATGCCGCGCAGCGAGGCGAGGACCAGGGCGAGGGTGAGCTCGGCGGTCGACGCCTCGTGGACCCCCTTGGCGTTGCACAGGCGCACACCCGCCGGCAGTCCCGCCAGGGCGGGCTGCACATGGTCGGTGCCGGCGGACAGGGTCTGGACGACGCGTACGGAGCGCATCTCCGGCAGCGGGCGTACGGCGACGTCGGCGCCGCGCATGTACGGCACGGTGTAGAAGACGCAGTCGGCGGGATCGGCCGGGAAGTCGGGGCCGCCGTTCCAGAAACGGTAGGAGAGGCCGGACTCGGCGGTCGGGGGCAGGCCGTCGATCCCGTCGGCGTCGACGGGGAGCCACACATCGGAAGTCATGCTCAGGAGGCTATGCGAAGGCCGCTCGTACGCAGTGGTTAAGTTCTGGGGGCGGCCGAGCGGAAGGTACGGGGAGTTGGAGCGCAGGACGATCGGTGCGGCGGCCCTCGGCGTGGGCGCCGTGGGGCTCGGGTGCATGCCGATGAGCTGGGCGTACACGGGCTCCGAGCAGCGCGGGGAACGCTCGCTGCGCGCGGTGCACGCCGCGCTGGACGCGGGGACGACGCTGCTGGACACGGCGGACATGTACGGGCCGTTCACCAATGAGCTGCTGCTCGGCAGGGCACTCCGGCAACGCCGCGGCGACGCCTTCCTGTCGACGAAGGTGGGGCTGCTCCTCGGCGACCAGCACATGGTCGCCAACGGCCGCCCCGGGTACGTGAGACGGGCCTGCGACGCCTCGCTGCGCAGGCTCCAGACGGATGTGATCGATCTCTACCAGCTGCACCGGGCAGACCCGGAGGTGCCGGTGGAGGAGACCTGGGGCGCGATGGCCGAGCTGGTGTCCGCGGGCAAGGTGCGGGCGCTCGGGCTGTGCGCGGTCGGCGCCGGAGCGCGGCGCCGGTCCGGCGCCGACCCCCATGAGCAGACGGTCCGGCAACTGGAGCGGGTGCAGCAGGTCTTCCCGGTGAGCGCGGTGCAGGCGGAGCTGTCGGTGTGGGCGCCCGAGGCGCTGCGCCGGCTGCTGCCGTGGTGCGAGGCGCGCGGGGTGGGCTTCCTGGCGGCGATGCCGCTGGGGAGCGGCTTCCTCACCGGGACGCTCACACCCGGCCAGGGCTTCGAGGCGGACGACGCCCGGGCACGGCACCCCCGTTTCACCGCGGAGATGATGGCCGCGAACCAGCCCGTGGTCGCCGGGCTGCGCAGGGTGGCCGCCCGGCACGGCCCCGGCACCACCCCGGCGGCCGTGGCGCTCGCCTGGGTGCTGCGGCAGGGCCGCCACGTGGTGCCCGTCCCCGGCACGAAGCGTCCCGAGTGGGCGGTGCAGAACGCGAAAGCGGCCGCGCTGACCCTGACGGACGCGGACCTGGCGGAGATCGCGGCGCTCCCGGCGGCTCTGGGATCCTGGGACTGAGCCGCCGGACGGCAGGCGATCGGGAAGATCGGGAACCTTCGGGCGGGCCCGGGTGTATGAACAACTGACAGGCGTGTCGTCCCGTCCGCCGGACGACGCGAGCAGCCGTCGAAGGGATTCCACCGTGCACCGTCCAGCTCTGCCGGCCGCTCTGGCCGCCGCCGTGCTCGTCCTCGCGGCCGGCTGCTCGTCGGGCGGCGGCGACACCTCCGGGCGCGGCCCGGCCGGCCCCTCCCCGGCGTCCTCGTCCGCCTCGCCGTCCGACGCCGCCGCCAGTCCTTCGCCCTCGCCGTCCGGGCCGCCCGCGAAGGGCTCCGTGACCGTGACCGCCACCCTCACCGGGGACCTGGAGTCCCCCTGGGGCGTGGCAGCGCTGCCGGGCGGGGACCTGCTCGTCGCCTCCCGCGACGGCGGCACGATCTCCCGGGTGTCCGCCGACGGCGGCGAGAAGACCGAGATCGGGTCGGTGCCGGGCGTCGCCCCCGGCGGCGAGGGCGGGCTGCTGGGCCTCGCGGTCTCCCCGTCGTTCGCCTCCGACCAGATGGTGTACGCGTATTTCACCACCGCGTCCGACAACCGCATCGCCCGCATGCTCTACGACGAGAGCAAGCCGGCCGGACAGCAGCTGGGCGCCCCGGACACCGTGCTGCGCGGCATCCCCAAGGGCGTGGTGCACAACGGCGGCCGGATCGCGTTCGGCCCGGACAAGATGCTGTACGCGGGCACCGGCGAGACCGGCGAGACGGGCCTCGCCCAGGACAAGGAGTCGCTGGGCGGCAAGATCCTGCGCATGACCCCGGACGGCCGTCCCGTGCACGGCAACCCGGACGCCGACTCGGTCGTCTACTCCTACGGTCACCGCAATGTGCAGGGCCTCGCCTGGGACGCCGACAAGCGCCTGTGGGCAGCGGAGTTCGGGCAGAACACCTGGGACGAGCTGAACCTGATCGAGCCGGGCCGGAACTACGGGTGGCCGGAGGCCGAGGGCAAGGCGGGCGAGGCGGGCTTCGTCGATCCGGTGGCGCAGTGGCGGACCGAGGAGGCGTCGCCGAGCGGCATCGCCTACGCGGCGGGGTCGATCTGGATGGCCGGGCTGCGCGGCGAACGCCTCTGGCGGATCCCGCTCGCCGGGGCGGATGCCTCCGCGAAGCCCCAGGCGTTCCTGGAGGAGGAGTACGGCCGTCTGCGCACGGTGGTGGCCGCGGGCGGCGACGGGCTGTGGCTCGTCACCAGCGAGACCGACGGCCGCGGCACGCCCGGCGGGGGCGACGACCGGATCCTCCGGCTGGAGGTCCGGTAGCGGGTGGCCCGCGCGGTGGGGGAGCGTCCGACGGTATCCTCGCGCCGGGGCGGCGGCACACGGAAAGCGGGCGACGGCGTCCGGCCCCTGCCCCGGGTCGGTGCCGGTGACGTCGACCGGGGCGGGGGGCGGTGACGTCGATCGAAGCGGGGGCCGGTGGCATCGACCGGGCTGGCGCCGGTGGCGTCGACCGGGGCGGGGGCCGGTGGACCCGGGCTCGGGCAGGGTGACGATCAGGGCGCCGCGGGAGTCTCCTGCAGAAGATCGGTGAACAGCCGCAGCCGGTGCGCCATGGCGGCCGCCTCCCCGCGCCCGGACACGCCCAGCTTGGCGAGGATGTTGGAGACGTGGACGCTCGCCGTCTTCGGCGAGATGTAGAGCTCCTCGGCGATACGGCGGTTGCTGTGCCCGGCCGCGACCAGGCGGAGCACGTCCTGCTCGCGTGGGGTGAGCCCCAGGGCGGACGTGTCGGCCTCGGGCGCCGGTGCGGCCGCCTCGGCCGGGGCCTCGGCGTCCGTGAGCGCGATACGGGCCCGGCGGGCGAGCAGGGCGAGGTCCTCGGTCAGCGGCCGGGCCCCCAGTTCGCGGGCGGCCGTCGCGGCCCGGCGCAGCAGGTCGGTGGCCAGGGCGCGGTCCTCCCCGCCGCCGGCCGCGGCCCGGTGCAGCAGCGCCTCGGCGGCGCGGCGGCGCACCAGGGCGAGGTCGTACGGGCGCCCCAGCGGTTCGAACGCCGTGACGGCCTCGGCCCAGTCGGCGGGGGTGTCCTCGCCGTCGGCCCTGCGCAGCTCCGCGCGCACCCAGCGCTCGTGGGCCGTCCACACGGGGACGGCGGTGACCAGGCGGCGGGCCGCGGCACGGATGCGGCCGAGCGCGTCGGCGCGGCCGGCCTCCGCGGCGGGCAGCCCCCGGGTGTCGGCCTCCAGCGTCGCGGCGGCGCGCAGCAGCGGCCAGGCGAAGCACTGGGTGCCGGGTGGGAAGCCGCCTTCGGCCGCCCGCTCCAGTTCGGCGCGCGCGTCGGCGAGACGGCCCTCGGCCGCGGCGATGCGCAGGGCGATGGTGGCCAGCGGCAGATTGGTCTGGGGCATGGGGTTGTGCGGGCCGAAGTGGCGCTGAGCGGCGGCGAGGCGCTCGGACGCGGTCGCGGTGTCGCCCCGTTCGACGGCCAGCAGCGCGAGCAGGGCCGAGGCGTAGCCGCGGGGCATCGGACTGGTCCCCACCCGCAGGGCACGCTCGGCGGCCTCGTCGGCCTCCTGCCAGTGGCCGAGCGCGAGGTTGGTCTCCGCGATGTTGCTCAGCACCCACGCCTCGGTGTCCAGCAGTCCGTAGCGCCGGGTGTGCCCGATGCCTTCGAGGAGGATCTCCATCGCCTCGGCGGAACGCCCCACGCTGTGCAGGACGGAGGGCAGGTTCACATGGGTGCGGCCGATGTGGCCGGGCAGGCAGAGCGCCAGCACCCGGTCCTTGACGTCGTACATCTCCTTGAGGCCGCCCTCGACGTCCCCCGAGTCGACCATGAGGCTGCCGCGGGTGAGGCGTGCCTTCAGTTCGATGTCCTCGTCGCCGACCATCCGCGCGTAGTCGACGGCCCGCTCGGCGGTGGCGAGGCTCTCGGGGCCGGGCCGGTGGGTCATCCCCCAGGCGGCGGCGTCCGCGAGGACCTCGGCGTGCACCGCGGAGGGCGGCAGCCCGCGCACGAGCTGCTGAGCGGTGTCCAGTTCGGCCCAGCCGTCGCCCCGGCCGAGCGAGGAGACCAGCCGGGAGCGCTGCACGGAGAACCACGCGGCACGCAGCTGGTCGCCCTCCGACTCGGCGAGCCGCTGCCCTCTCTTGCTGATCTTGTAGGCGCGTTCGCGCTCTCCGCAGAGGCGGCCGGCGAGCGACGCCTCGGCCATCAGGTCGAGATAGCGCAGGGGTGTGGTCGCCGGGTCGCAGCCGCACGGCGGGTAGACCTCGACGTGGTCGACGGGGCGCAGCCGGTCGCGCACCTCGTCGGGTGCGTCGTCCCACAGCTCCATCGCCCGCTCCAGCAGGCTCAGTTGCTCCGCGTAGGCGTGCCGGCGGCGGGCGACGACGGAGGCGGCCAGGACCGCGGGCAGTGCCTTGGCCGGGTTGTTCGCCCGATACCAGTAGGTCGCGAGGCGGGTGGCGCGCGCCTCGTCGCCCACCAGCGCCGGGTCGGCCTCCAGGGCTTCGGCGTACCGGCGGTTGAGGCGGGAGCGCTCGCCGGGGAGCAGGTCGTCGCTGACGGCCTCACGGGCGAGCGAGTGCCGGAAGCGGTAGCCGTCGCCCTCGGGGGTGGCGAGCAGGATGTTGGCGCCCACGGCCGCGCGCAGCGCCTCGTCCAGGTCGTCGTCGGGCAGACCGGCGACCGCGTGCAGCAGGCCGTGCTCGACGGTGGACCCGCCCTCGGCGAGGATGCGGGCGACCCGCTGGGTGTCCTCGGTCAGCGCCTCGATGCGCACGAGGAGGATGTCGCGCAGCGAGTCGGGCAGACCGGAGCAGGAGTCGTCGCTGAGGCTGGCGGCGAGCTCCTCGACGAAGAAGGCGTTGCCGTCGGAGCGTTCGAAGACCCGGTCCACGAGGGCGGGGGCCGGCTCGTCGGCGAGGATGCCGGCCATCTGCCGTCCGACCTCGGACCGGTTGAAGCGGGTGAGCTCCAGGCGCTGGACGGTGCGGGTGCGGTCGAGCTCCGCGAGGAAGGGGCGCAGCGGGTGGCGCCGGTGGACGTCGTCCGAGCGATAGGTGGCGATGAGCAGCAGGCGCCCGCGCCGCAGGGTGCGCAGGAGGTACGCCAGCAGATGGCGGGTGGACGCCTCGGACCAGTGCAGGTCCTCCAGGACCAGGACGACCGTGTGCTCGGCCGAGACGCGCTCCAGCAGCCGGGCGGTCAGCTCGAAGAGGCGCGCGGTGCCGGACTCGTCGGGGCGCCCGGCCTCCGCTCCGGTGCCCAGTTCGGGCAGCAGCCGGGCCAGTTCGTCCTCCTGGCCGGCGGCGGCCTCCGCGAACGCCTCGGGCAGCTGCCGCCGCAGGGCGCGCATCGCGGCCGAGAACGCGGCGAACGGCAGCCCGTCCGCGCCGATCTCGACGCAGCCGCCGACGGCGGTGACGGCTCCTTGCCGGCACGCCTCGGCGAGCAGTTCCTCGACGAGCCGGGTCTTGCCGACACCCGCCTCGCCGCCGATCAGCAGCGCCTGCGGTTCGCCGCAGGAGCGCGGATCCCCCGCGGTACGGGTCAGGGCGTCGGCGAGCACGGCCAGTTCGCCGGCGCGGCCGACGAACACCGGGCTGACGGATCTGGTCTCCACACCGCTGAGCATCGCACAGGAGTCCGACAACGCGGGCGGGCGGACCGCCGCCGCGGCCCGCCCCTTCTCCCCGGTCCCCACCGGGGCGTCGTTCCCGCGTGCGGCGCGCAGGATCACGCCGCGCGGGTGAAGCGGTCGTCGGGCGACCGGCTCACCCGCCCCTCCTCGTCCTTGCGTCCGCGTCTCGCGGTGCGGCGGACGGCCGCCACCTCCCGCACGAGGCGCCGCTCCTCGGCCTCGCGGATCAGTTCGGCGCGGTGCATCTCATGGATCTCGTAGTGCAGCACGGTGTGCTCCCCGGTTCGGCTGGTTCCGCGGCGTCTGCCGCCGGTACCGACTCTCGTCCCCGAGGCGGGGTCCGCGCATCGGGCGGGTGCCGCATCTGCCGCGGCGCCCCGCCTTAGACGGGGCGCGGGACGTCCTCCGGGAGGCCGGGATCCTCCCCCGGGGGCCTCAGAACCGGGGCCCGGGGGCCTCAGACCGCCACCGGGCCGGCCGCTCGGGCGCGCAGGCGCCTGCCCGCGAGCCCCGGTGCTCAGGTGCTGCTCAGGTGCGCAGCAGCGTGCAGACGGCGTCCTCCTGGATGTCCCGGACGGTGCTCAGCAGGGCGGGCGCCACGGCCGAGTTGATCTGCCGGGTCAGCGAGAACGTGAGGGAGTACCTGCCGTCCGGGGTGGCGGCGACGAGCTGGGTGTAGCCGGGGAAGTTGCCGGTGTGCCCGAGGACGACGCCGCAGCGCGTGGTGTAGCGGAAGATGGCGAGACCCGCCTGGTTGGCGCCGGGCCCGGCGGGCTCGGACGCGCCCGGCACCCAGCGGCGCTGCTCGCGGACGACGGCCGGGGAGGTCAGGACGCCCGGGGCGTAGCCGCGGATGAAGCGGGTCATGTCACGGGGCGTGGAGACGATGCCGCCCGACGCCCACACGCCCGAGGCGCTGAGGACCTCGCTGATGTCCTCCGGCGGCGCGGGCGGATCGACGTCGTAGCCGTGGAGGTACGGCTCGGGCATCTCGTAGCCCTGCGGGAGGCTGGTGTTCCGCAGGCCGAGCGGCCGGTGGACGATCCGGCGCAGGAGCTCCTCGTAGGGGCGCCCGGTCACGGCCTCGGCCATCAGGGCCACGGCGATGTTGTCGGAGTTGGAGTACAGGTAGCGCGAGCCGGGGGCGAAGGCCAGGGGCTCGCCGGCGACGAACCGCAGCAGGCGCCGCGAGTCGAAGTGGCGGCGCGGGTCCTCGTTGACGAGACGCTGGAACTCGGGCGCCGTGGTGTAGTCCGGCAGGCCGCTCGTGTGCTGGAGGAGCTGACGCAGGGTGACGGCGTGCCAGGCGCGCGGCAGGCGGGGCAGGCGCCCGCCGATCGTGTCGTCGAGGCGGAGCCGGCCCTCCGCCACCAGATGCAGTGCCACGGCGCCGCTGAACGCCTTGGCCGTGCTGGCGATCCGCATGTGGTCGTCGATCCGGGGCGGGCGGCCGGTGGACAGGTCGGCCGTGCCGGCCCGCAGCACGCGCTGGCGTCTGTCGTCCCGCAGCACGACCACGGCGCCCGGCGGGCCGTCCTGCCTGCGGACCAGGGCGTCCAGGCGCTTCTGCAGGGTCCGCACGGAGACGGGCGCCGTGGTCGTGCTGCGGGACGACAGACGCCAGCGCGTGCTGCGGGCCGGCACGGCCGACCTGTCCACCGGCCGCCCGCCCCGGATCGACGACCACATGCGGATCGCCAGCACGGCCAAGGCGTTCAGCGGCGCCGTGGCACTGCATCTGGTGGCGGAGGGCCGGCTCCGCCTCGACGACACGATCGGCGGGCGCCTGCCCC
>NZ_RDBP01000012.1:2772036-2784126 GCF_008042045.1 Streptomyces sp. T39 | reverse complement strand
GCTGTGAGTAATGCCACGAAACGGGCAAACGATCATAGTTGACTGCGACAGTGTCCGTACAGGTCATGCGTTTCTTTGCGGGCTGTTCCCGGTCAAAGATCCACGCACCACTCAGGGAGCAGGTCCGTTGGCAGCTATCGCGCGCTGGTGTGTCGCCCACCGCCTCGTCGCGGCTCTGCTGGGCCGGGATGGCGTGGCCGGCGGTCCCGCGGCCCGCGGGACGCTCGATGCTGATGCGGGGCAGCAGCCGGTCCAGTCCGCGCGGCAGCCACCAGTTCGCCCCGCCGAGCAGGTGCATCAGCGCCGGCACCAGCAGGGTGCGCAGGACGAACGCGTCCAGGGCGACGGCGGCCGCGAGACCGATGCCGAACATGGCGATGACACGGTCGCCGCTGAGGACGAAGGCGAGGAAGACCGAGATCATGATCACGGCCGCCGAGTTGATGACCCGGCTGGTCTCGGCGAGGCCGACGCGGACCGCGCGCCGGTTGTCCCCCGTCTCCAGCCACTCCTCGTACATCCGGCTGACCAGGAACACCTGGTAGTCCATGGAGAGCCCGAAGAGGACCGAGACCATGATCACCGGGAGGAACGGCTCGATGGGGCCGCCGCGTCCCAGGCCGAGCGGTTCGCTGCCCCAGCCCCACTGGAAGATCGCGACGACCACGCCGAAGGCGGCCGCCACCGCGGCAACGTTCATCACGGCGGCCTTCAGGGGGATGCCGACCGAGCGGAACGCGAGGAGCAGCAGCAGGCAGCCGAGGGTGATGACGACGCCCACGAAGAGCGGCAGTTTGCCGACGATCACACCGGCGAAGTCGTCGTAGCTCGCGGTGATGCCGCCGACGTACGCCTGGAGCGAGGTGCCCTGCTCGGCTGCGGGCAGGACGTCCTCGCGCAGCCGGTCGACCAGTTCGCTCGTCTCGCGGGACTGCGGCGAGGAGTCCGGCACGACGGTCAGCACGGCGGTGTCGCCGCTGCCGTTGTGGACGACCGGGCCGGCCGAGGCCACGCCGTCCGTGGTCGCCAGCGTCCGCGCCAGGCGGTCCACGGCGATCTGGTCGTCGGCGCCGTCGAGGGTGGCGACGACCGTCAGCGGGCCGTTGACGCCGGGGCCGAAGCCGTCGGCGAGGAGGTCGTAGGCCTGGCGGGTGGTGGCGCCGGCGGGTCCGTTGCCCTGGTCGGAGGTGCCGAGGTGCAGGGAGAGGGTGGGCAGGGCGAGCACCAGCATGACGACGGCGGCGACGGCGCCGAGCAGCTTCGGGTGGCGCTCGACGAACGCGGACCAGCGGGCGGCGAACCCGGTCGGCAGCTCGGGCCGGGGCCCGTGCTCGGCGAGCCGGCGCCGCTCGCGGCGGCTGAGCGCCCGCGGGCCGATGAAGGAGAGCAGCGCCGGGAGCAGCGTGACGGAGGCGGCCACGGTGAGGACCACGGTCAGGGAGGCGGCGATGGCGACGCCGTTGAGGAAGTCCAGGCGCAGGATCAGCATGCCGAGCAGGGCGATGCAGACGGTGGCCCCGGCGAAGACGACGGCCCGTCCGGTGGTGGCCACGGCCTCGCGCGCGGCCTCGGCGACCGGCAGCCCTCGTTTGAGGCCGCCGCGGTGTCTGGTGACGATGAACAGGGCGTAGTCGATGCCCACGCCGAGGCCGATCAGCAGGCCCAGCATGGGCGCGAAGTCGGCGACGGTCATCACGTGGCCCAGGAGCACGATCCCGGCGTACGCGGTGCCGACGGAGACCAGGGCGGTGACGATGGGCAGCAGGCTGGCGGCCAGGGAGCCGAAGGCGAGGAACAGCACCACGGCGGCGACGGCGACACCGACGATCTCGGCGACGTGCCCGCCGGATGCCTCGGTCAGGGCGGTCACGGTGCCGCCCATCTCGACGCGCAGGCCGTCGCCCGCGGCGGACTTCGCGGTCTCGACGACGGCCCGGGCCTGGCCGGCGGGGATGTCGTCGGCCTGGGCCTCGAACGCGACGACGGCGTAGGCGGTACGGCCGTCCGCGCTGATCCGCCCCGCGCCCTCGTCCCCGTAGGGGCCGGTGACCGCGGCGACGCCGTCCAGGGCGGCGACCTCGTCGAGCATCGCCGTGACGTGCCGCTCGGTGGCGGGCGAGCGGACGCTGCCGTCGTCGGTGTGCCACACGATGGTGTCGCTGTCGCCGCCGAGGCCGTGGAAGCCCTCACGGAGGAGGGCGGCGGCCCGGCCGGACTCGGTGCCGTGGGCGTCGTAGTCGTTGGAGTAGGCCGAGCCGGCCGCGACCGCGCCGGCGGCGGTGCCGCCGAGGGCGAGGAGCCAGAGCAGGACGACGACGAGGCGGTGGGCGACACACCAGCGCGCGATAGCTGCCAACGGACCTGCTCCCTGAGTGGTGCGTGGATCTTTGACCGGGAACAGCCCGCAAAGAAACGCATGACCTGTACGGACACTGTCGCAGTCAACTATGATCGTTTGCCCGTTTCGTGGCATTACTCACAGCGGTGCGCGGAAGCCGGATGATCACAGGATCCGGCTTCCGCGCACCGTCGGCGCCGCTGGGCGGGCGGTCAGCCGGAGACGCCGGCGCGGCCGTTCTCGATCCGCCCCATCAGCCGGCGCCGGAAGCCCTCGTCACCGTCGGCGGTCACCTCCAGGTCGTACCAGCCGTGTGCGTCCGAGGCCGAGTGCACGACGGTACGGGCGCGGCCGGGACGGACCGTCACCCTGCGCGTCCAGCCGTGCAGATCTGCCTCGTCGGCATAGCCGAGCGGGCGGACCGTGAAGGTCAGCGGGGTGCTGCCGTCGTTGCGCAGGGTGAGGTGCAGGTCGCGGTCGCGGGGATCGACGCGCGAGACCACCTGGGCGCCCCCGCCCCGCCGGCCCGCGAACTCCCGCCGGAAGCCGCCGGGTCCGGTGATCGTGAAGCGGTAGGCGTCACCGCCGAGCGGCACGGTCCAGAGCGCCTCGCCCTTCACGTCCCGGTGCTGGGGCACGGTGAACTCCCCTGCGTACGGATAGAGGGCGAAGTGCGCGCTCGCCCGGCCCGTGTTGCGCAGCGTCACCATGACCGCGTCCCCGTCGGCTCTGGCGTGGGCATCGGGCTGGTACGGCAGCGGGCGGGAGGGGCGGGTGCCCGGTTCCTGGACGGGCATCCGCTGCTCCGCCGGCGGCACCGGTCGCCAGCGGCCGGTGAACGGCGGCACGGGCCCGGGCTGCTCCACGGCGGGCTGCCGCCTGCCGCGGGTGAAGTCGAAGGCGGACGTCAGGTCGCCCGTGACGGTGCGCCGCCAGCGGGTGATGTTGGGTTCGGCGACCCCGGTCCACTTCTCCAGCAGCCGGATCACCGAGGTGTGGTCGAAGACCTCGGAGCACACGTACCCCCCGACGGACCACGGGGAGACGACGAGCATCGGCACCCGGATGCCGAGGCCGGTGGGCAGCCCCTGCCAGCGCTCCTCGGTGTCCCCGGCCGGCGGGACCGGCGGCGGCACATGGTCGAAGAAGCCGTCGTTCTCGTCGTAGTTGATCAGCAGCACGGTGTGCCGCCACACCTCCGGGTGCGAGGCGAGCGCGTCCAGGATCCGGTAGACGAGGGACGCGGAGGCGATCGGCGACGAGGAGCCCGGGTGCTCGGAGTCGACCGCGGAGGGCACCAGGTAGGACACCTCCGGCAGGGTCCCCGCGGCCACGTCGGCCCGGAAGGCGTCCGCGAGGCCGCCCGTGGGGACGCGGCGCAGCCCGCGCTCGAACAGCGAGCGCTCGGCCGGCGTCAGCTCGGCGACGCCCCGGTCGAGCGCGGCGAGCAGCCGCTCGCGCTCCGCGGCGTCGGCGGTGGTGCGCACCTTCGCGTAGAAGGCCTCCATGTAGGTGACGTCGCCCACCCGGGCCAGCGCCTTGCGGGCGATCTGCTTGAAGGTGGTGAAGAACTCGATGTTGTTGTCGGTGAAGTTCTCCCACTCGGTGTACGTCCGCCAGCTGCGGCCCGCCTTCTCCAGGCGTTCCGCGTAGGTGGGCCAGGGATAGCCGGGATGGGTGCCCTCCGCGTACGCGGCGTTCGTCACCGCCCGGCTGCCGTCGGCCTCGTAGCCGGTCCAGCCGCTCCACAGGTGGTTGCGGTTGGGGCTGGTGGAGGTGTGCGTGGAGGAGTGGTAGGCGTCGCAGACGGTGAAGGTGTCGGCGAGCTCGTAGTGCAGGGGAAGGTCGCGGCGGTCGTAGTACGCCATGGTCGCGGCGGTCTTCGCGGAGACCCACCCGTCCATCCAGCCGTCGTGCCACGCCTTGGCGCCGCCGCTCCAGGAGTGGTCGAGGTCGCCGATGTACTGGAGGTCCTTGCGCTGGGCCTGTGCGGCGTCCCGGACGGGGAAGGGCAGCACCGGGCCGGCGGGGCCCGGCTGCTCGAACACCGTGCCGCCCGAGGGCAGTTCCACGGCGTTGCGGTCACCGAAGCCGCGGACCCCGCGCAGGGCGCCGAAGTAGTGGTCGAACGAACGATTCTCCTGCATCAGGATCACGACGTGCCGCACGGACTCCAGTCCGCCCCGCGGCGGCTCGGCGGCGAGCGCCGCCCGGAGCGAGGGCGGCAGCAGGGAACCGGCCGCGGCCGTGCCGAGCGCCCCTCCCCCGAGTGCGAGCATCCTTCTGCGTGAGAGTTCCGGTGACATGCGCGACCTCTTCGTCGACGGCCAGTGGGGCGGCTGCGGTCCATCGGTGGACACGGCCGGGACGGTACTGAGCACGGGCGGCCCCGAGAAGTCCCGGTGACGTCTTCGCCGTGAACGTCCATGCGCCCCGTGCCGGGAGTCCAAGCGAGATCCGGCCACCGCCGACGGGCCGGCCTGCGCGGCGGCACCCGGCTGGGGCCCGAATCGGCCGCCGTCGCCAGTACGCCCCGGAGTGTCGGCGCCGGCTGGCACGATGGCCGGCATGGACTACAGGGGGCCCCACGGGACGGCACCGGCGCCGGCGGAGGCAGCGGAGTACGCCCGCGCGCTGTACGACACACCCGGGCCGTATCTCGGCCGCGCCCCGGCGGCCGTACTGGTGCACGAACCCGGGGCGTCGCTCGCACGGCGGCGCGAGGCCCTGTGGCAGGTCTACGGGCCGATCGTGGCCCGGCTCGGCGAACCGACGCTGTACGGCGGCTCGTCGCGGGGCCCCAGCGTCCGCTGGCGCGACAGCCGCAGGACCGTCCTGCTCTCCGGCGACCGGGACACCGTCGGGCTCTCCGTCCACGACACGGCGGCGCTGGAGGGCGAGGAGGACCGCACGTTCGCGTGGAGCGGCGCCTGGCGGGCCGACGACCCGCTCGGCACCGGCGAGATGCCGTACCTCTGGCAGCTGGACCGCGGCGGTCCGGGTGAGTCCCCCGCCGGCCGTCCGCGCTGCCGCCCCGCGACGACCCTCGACGACTTCCGGGCCCGGCTCGGGATGCTCCTCGCGGCGTGGGTGGAGCAGCTGCCGGTCCAGGTGGGCTCCGACTGGGCGTCGTTCCGGCTGACCAGCACCGCCGACCGCGGCCGCCAGCTCCTGGTGTCCTACAGCATCGAGGACGGGCTGCACGCCTCGGTCGACGACCGGGACGGCCCCGACGGGGAGGACAGGGCGCGGGCGATGCACGCCCGCGGCTGGCAGTTCCGCGACCGCGGCTGGTGGCAGACGGAGTTCACCGCCCCCGACCGGGCGGAGGCGGCCGCGCTGGCGGAGCTGGTCGTCTCCGAACTGTGGTCCCGCGGCACGCACGACCCGGAGGAGCTGCGTGCCCGGGACGTCAGCTGCAAGGACCGCGGCGAGATGTGGCTGCCGGGGCTGGGCATCCGCCAGTGACCCCGGCRGCCACATCTCGCCGCGGTCCTTGCAGCTGACGTCCCGGGCACGCACGACCCGGAGGAGCTGCGTGCCGCGGGACCACAGTTCGGAGACGACCAGCTCCGCCAGCGCGGCCGCCTCCGCCCGGTCGGGGGCGGTGAACTCCGTCTGCCACCAGCCGCGGTCGCGGAACTGCCAGCCGCGGGCGTGCATCGCCCGCGCCCTGTCCTCCCCGTCGGGGCCGTCCCGGTCGTCGACCCCCGCGGGTCGGGGCCGGGGGGCCGCCCGCGGGTCGGGGCCGGGGGGCCGGCGGGTCGGGACGGGCGCGCGACCGGCGCCCGCCGCTCCGTCGACGAGGGGTCGTGCCCGACCCCGGGCACCGGCGGCGGAGCCTCCGCAGAGGGCGTGCCGGACACCGGACGGCCTCCGCGGGCCGTCCCGCAGGAGCCGCGGGGCCGGTGGTCGGAAGCCCGTGGCACCGGTGCACCCCCGACGCCCCGGCAGGCCCCGGAGGGCGGCCGGGCGCCGGGGCCCGAGCCTCCGCAGGAGCCGCTGGGCCGGGCGGGGCCCCCGGCGCCGGTGGGCAGAGGCCCCCGCGCCACCGGTGGGCCCACCGATGCCCGCAGGGCGGCCGGGCGCCGGTGCCGGCGCCCGGAAGCTCAGGAACCCAGCAGGCCCGTGACCGGGGCGAGCTGGCTCGTGAGCGGGTCGAGGTCGTGGGGGATGCCCGCGAGACGGTTGAGGCCGTTGAGCTGCTGGGAGGGGGTGGGCAGCTCGTCACGGTGCTCGGGGGCCACCGAGCCGGTCGCCAGCGAGTCGATTTCGTGGGTCACCGAGAGCGCCCCGGCGTCGGAGTGGGCCGCGCTCGCGGCGGGGGCCGCGAGGGCCGTGGCGCCCGCGGCGAGCGCGACGGCGGCGAGTACACGCTGTGCTGTGATCATGCCGTGAGCAACGGCCCCGCCCCTGATCGGTCACGGCCCCCGGCCCCCGCTCACCCGTGCGGTGCCGCCCCCGGCACCGTCCCGGGGGCGCATGCCCGGCCGGGCCGCCGAGGGGCGGGCAGGCCGACCCGGAGACCGCCGCGGCCCGTGCAGTTGCCTCAGGGCTGCATGGCCGGAGGCAGCCCGGCTCCGACCTTCGGCAGTCCGGCTGTGTTCACGAGAACCGAACCGACGGCACGTGTCACGAGTTTGGGCAGCACTCGGGGCTCTGCAGAAAGCGAACAGCTCAGGACTGCAGGCAGCACAGGCCCCTGCCGAGAATGCAGCAGGGGCCCGCGGTTCAGAGAGCTGCGGAGGGCCGGTACCTGTCCTCGATGAGCGGCATGCCCGCCGACATCGGCTACCGCATGCCGCTGGTCCGACGGCCCGGCCTCACTTCAGATGCCGGGAGAAGAACTGGGCCGCAACGTCCCCCGCGAACTGCGGGACGCCGGTGTGCCCTCCCATGTTGGCGTGCAGCGATTTCTCCTTGGAGCCGAAGGCGTCGAACAGGTCCAGGGCCGCCTGCCGGTCGTTCCCTTCGTCGTCCCACTGCAGCAGGACGTGCAGCGGAATGGTGACCTGCCGGGCCTCCTCGAAGAGGGCACGAGGCACGAGACTCCCGGCGAACAGAACGGCAGCCGAGATGCGCGGCTCGACCACCGCCAGCCGGGTCCCGATGGAGATCACTCCCCCCGAGTACCCGACCGGGCCACCGATCTCGGGCAGCGACAGGAGGGCGTCGAGGGCGACCTGCCATTCCGGGACCGCCTTGTCGACCAGCGGGAGGACGAGGGCGTCGACGATCTTGTCGCTGACCGGCTCGCCGGCCTCCATCGCCCGGCGCAGGTCGGCGCGGGCCTGCTCGGCGGCGGGCAGGCGGGGCCGGTCGCCGCTTCCGGGGAGCTCGATGGTGGCCGTGGCGAAGCCCTCCGCCGCGGAATGCCGGGCCCGGGCCACCAGTCGGGGGTACATCCTGCGAAGCCCGAGGGGAGGGTGGCCGAGCAGGATCAGCGGCGCCGGTGCGGCCGCGGATCCTGGCAACCACAGGATGCCGGGGATCTCACCGAGGGTGAATGCGCGTTCGAGGACGCCGTCGTCGAGGCGCTGCTCGGAAGTGACGTGCATGGTCGTGCCTTTCGGGAGTGCACTGGAACGGCGCTCCCGGACGACCTGTCCATCGCCCGACCGTGACCCCGGAGGGGAGCACCCATGTCGATACTGCGTTCACGGGTACCACCTCCTCGATCTCTCGCACGGCCTCCGGGAACGTAGCAGCGGTCGCCCTCGTCCGCCAACGGGTTCTTGCGGCGGCTCCGTGGCGCCGCCGCAGAGCCGCCGGCCGGGAAGTGGGGTGCACCGTCGCCGCGTCCACCAGCTCAGCGGTGAACACCTTCGTCGCAATCCCGATCCGCACCCGCCGGCCCGCGCCCCACCCCGTCACACGCGGGGCAACGACCTCCGCAGTTCAAAGGCAACCGCATGGGCCGCCGCGGCCCCTCACGCGCCGAGGGGGCGGCACGCACCCCTGAGGTGCGTGCCGCCCCCTCGGGCGGTCCTGCGGGGCTCAGCCCTCGACGCCGAGACGCTCCAGGATGAGCTCCTTGACGCGCGCCGCGTCCGCCTGGCCGCGCGTGGTCTTCATGACCGCGCCGACCAGGGCGCCGACCGCCGCGACCTTGCCGCCGCGGATCTTGTCGGCGATCGCCGCGTTGCCCGCGATCGCCTCGTCGACGGCCGCGCCGAGCGCGCCCTCGTCCGAGACGACCTTCAGGCCGCGCTTCTCCACGACCGTGTCCGGGTCGCCCTCGCCGGCGAGGACGCCTTCGATGACCTGGCGGGCCAGCTTGTCGTTGAGGTCACCGGCCGCCACGAGCGCCGTCACCCGGGCGACCTGCGCCGGGGTGATGGCGAGCGCGGCGAGGTCGACGCCCTGCTCGTTGGCGCTGCGCGCCAGCTCGCCCATCCACCACTTGCGGGCCGAGCCCGCGTCCGCGCCGGCCTCGACGGTGGCGACGATCAGGTCGACCGCGCCCGCGTTGAGGATCGACTGCATGTCGTGCTCGGAGACGCCCCACTCCTCGCGGAGACGGTTGCGGCGCACCCGCGGCAGCTCGGGCAGCGTGGCACGCAGCTCCTCGACCCACTCGCGCGACGGCGCGACCGGGACCAGGTCGGGCTCGGGGAAGTAGCGGTAGTCCTCCGCCTCCTCCTTGATCCGGCCGGACGTCGTGGAGCCGTCGTCCTCGTGGAAGTGACGGGTCTCCTGCACGATGGTGCCGCCCGAGGAGAGCACCGCGGCGTGCCGCTGGATCTCGAAACGGGCCGCACGCTCGACGCTGCGCAGCGAGTTGACGTTCTTCGTCTCGGAGCGGGTGCCGAACTTCTCGGTGCCGTTGGGCCGCAGCGACAGGTTCACGTCGCAGCGCATCTGGCCCATCTCCATCCGGGCCTCGGAGACCCCGAGGGCCCGGATCAGCTCGCGCAGCTCGGCCACGTACGCCTTGGCGACCTCGGGGGCGCGCGCGCCGGCGCCGGTGATCGGCTTGGTGACGATCTCGATCAGCGGGATGCCGGCGCGGTTGTAGTCGAGCAGCGAGTGCGAGGCCCCGTGGATGCGGCCGGTGGCACCGCCGACGTGGGTCGACTTGCCGGTGTCCTCCTCCATGTGGGCGCGCTCGATCTCCACGCGGAAGATCTCGCCGTCCTCCAGCTGGACGTCCAGGTAGCCGTTGAAGGCGATCGGCTCGTCGTACTGGGAGGTCTGGAAGTTCTTCGGCATGTCCGGATAGAAGTAGTTCTTCCGGGCGAAACGGCACCACTCGGCGATCTCGCAGTGCAGCGCGAGGCCGATCTTGACGGCCGACTCGACGCCGACCGCGTTGACGACGGGGAGCGAGCCGGGCATGCCGAGGCACGTCGGGCAGGTCTGCGAGTTGGGCTCGGCGCCCAGCTCCGTGGAGCACCCGCAGAACATCTTGGTCTTGGTGCCGAGCTCGACATGGACCTCCAGGCCCATGACGGGGTCGTAGGACGCGAGGGCGTCCTCGTACGACACCAGTTCAGTGACGGTCACGATGAAACTTTCCCTCTCAGCCCAGCAGAACGTCGTCGTCGCCGAGCCGCTTCAGCTCGCGGTAGAGGATGGCCAGGCCGGTGACGATCGCGGCGGCCGACACGGCGGCGTCGGCAAGACGCAGGAAGTCGTTGTCGTTGCGGGCCAGCTTCGCCTGCTTCGCGACGCTGATCGCGCCGAACGCGGTGCTGGCCAGCGAGACGTACAGACCGGTCTTGGACTTCTTGAAGTTCTTGGCCTTCTTTGCCATGGCGCTCATAGCGACGGTGCCTCCTCGATCAGCGGGTGACCCCAGCGTTCCACGAAGGCGGCCTCGACGGCGGCACCGACCTTGTACAGCCGGTCGTCCTTCATGGCCGGGGCGATGATCTGCAGGCCGACGGGCAGGCCGTCCTCCGGTGCGAGACCGCACGGGAGGGACATGGCCGCGTTGCCGGCGAGGTTGGTCGGAATGGTGCACAGGTCCGCGAGGTACATCGCCATCGGGTCGTCGGCGCGCTCGCCGATCGGGAAGGCGGTGGTCGGGGTCGTCGGGGAGACGATCACGTCGACCTGCTCGAACGCCTTCTCGAAGTCCCGGGTGATGAGCGTGCGGACCTTCTGCGCGGAACCGTAGTACGCGTCGTAGTAGCCGGAGCTGAGCGCGTAGGTGCCGAGCATGATGCGGCGCTTGACCTCGGGGCCGAAGCCGGCCTCGCGGGTGAGCGCGGTGACGTCCTCGGCGGACTTCGTGCCGTCGTCGCCGACCCGCAGGCCGTAGCGCATGGCGTCGAAACGCGCGAGGTTCGAGGAGCACTCGGACGGCGCGATGAGGTAGTACGCCGCGAGTGCCAGGTCGAAGGACGGGCAGTCCAGCTCGACGATCTCGGCGCCGAGCTCCTTCAGCAGCTCGACGGACTCGTCGAAGCGCTGCACGACGCCGGCCTGGTAGCCCTCGCCGCGGAACTGCTTGACGACACCGACGCGCATGCCGGTGACGGAGCCGTTGCGGGCGGCCTCGACGACCGGCGGGACCGGGGCGTCGATGGACGTCGAGTCGAGCGGGTCGTGCCCGGCGATGACCTCGTGCAGCAGAGCCGCGTCGAGGACCGTGCGGGCACAGGGGCCGCCCTGGTCGAGGCTGGAGCTGAACGCCACCATGCCGTAGCGGGAGACCGCGCCGTACGTCGGCTTCACGCCCACGGTCGCCGTGACGGCGGCGGGCTGGCGGATGGAACCGCCGGTGTCCGTGCCGATGGCGAGCGGGGCCTGGAAGGAGGCGAGCGCGGCGGAGGAGCCGCCGCCGGAGCCGCCGGGGATGCGGGTCAGGTCCCAGGGGTTGCCCGTGGGGCCGTAGGCGCTGTTCTCCGTCGAGGACCCCATGGCGAACTCGTCCATGTTGGTCTTGCCGAGGATGACGACGTCGGCGGCCTTGAGGCGCTTCGTCAGCGTCGCGTCGTACGGCGGGATCCAGCCCTCGAGGATCTTCGAGCCGACGGTGGTCGGCACGCCCTCGGTGGTGAAGATGTCCTTCAGCGCGAGCGGCACGCCGGCGAGCGGTCCGAGCTTCTCGCCCCGCTCCCGCTTCTCGTCGACGGCGCGGGCCTGCGCGAGCGCGCCCTCGCGGTCGACGTGCAGGAAGGCGTGCACCTTCTCGTCGACGGCCTCGATGCGGGCCAGGTGGGCCTCGGCGACCTCGACGGCCGTGAGCTCGCCCGAGGCGATCCGCGCGGCGGTCTCGGCGGCGGTGAGCTTGATGATGCTGTCCGACATGATGATTAGTCCTCCCCCAGGATCTGCGGCACCTTGAAACGCTGCTGCTCCTGTGCCGGGGCGCCGGAGAGCGCCTGCTCGGGGGTGAGCGACGGACGGACCTCGTCCGCGCGCATGACGTTGGTCAGCGGCAGCGGGTGGGAGGTGGGCGGAACGTCTTGGTCGGCGACCTCGGAGACGCGGGCGACCGCGCCGATGATGTCGTCGAGCTGTCCGGCGAAGTGCTCCAGCTCTTCACCGGAAAGCTCCAGGCGCGCCAGCCGGGCGAGGTGGGCGACCTCCTCGCGCGTGATGCCAGGCATGCAGCGATCCTCAGGGGTGAGTGTGATGTGGTTTCGGCCCCAATCCTATGGGGCCGAAACCACATCACACTCACCCCTGAGGATCGCTGCATGCCTGGCATCACGCGCGAGGAGGTCGCCCACCTCGCCCGGCTGGCGCGCCTGGAGCTTTCCGGTGAAGAGCTGGAGCACTTCGCCGGACAGCTCGACGAC
>NZ_RDBP01000012.1:2759940-2771936 GCF_008042045.1 Streptomyces sp. T39 | reverse complement strand
ACCCCGGTGAACGCCGCCCGCCCCAGCCCTCTCCCCGCCGCGCCGGTCGCGGCCGCCGGTCCGGGTCAGGTCACGGCGCGGCGGGGAGAGGGCTGGGGCGGGCGGCGTTCACCGGGGTGGCGGGAGGGGCGGTGCCAGCCGCTCTCGCCGCGGGCGAGCAGCCACGCCGTCGTCTCCTGGGGCGGCATCGCCGCGGCGACCAGCCAGCCCTGCACCGCGTCGCAGCGCAGGTCGCGCAGGCGTTCCCAGGTCTCGTCGTCCTCGACGCCCTCCGCGACGACCAGCAGGCCCAGCGAGTGGGCGAGGTCGATCGTGCAGCGGACGATCTCGGCGTCCTCGGCGTCGCGCGCGAGGCGGGCGACGAACGAGCGGTCGATCTTCAGCTCGCTGACCGGGAGCCGGCGCAGGTGCACCAGTGAGGAGTAGCCCGTCCCGAAGTCGTCCAGGGACATCTTGACGCCGTGGTCGGCGAGCCCGGCGAGGGTGTCGGCGGCGCGCTGGGGGTCCTCCAGCAGGACGTGCTCGGTGATCTCCAGCTGGAGCGCGCCCGGCGGGACCCCGTGGCGGGCGAGCCGGGCCGCCACCGCGCCGGCGAAGCCGGGGGTGTGGACGTCGCGGGGGGAGACGTTGACCGCGACGGGGACGTCGAGCCCCTGCGCCCGCCAGCGCGCCACCTGCCCGAGCGCCGTCTCCAGGACGTACTCCGTCAGATGCGGCATGAGCCCGGAGGACTCGGCGATGGCGATGAACTCGTCGGGAGGCACCCGCCCGCGCTCGGGGTGCACCCAGCGGACCAGGGCCTCCAGGCCGGCCACGTGCCCGTCGAAGCGGACCTTGGGCTGGTAGTGCAGTTCGACCTCGCCGGCGTCCAGCGCCCTGCGCAGGTCGCCGAGGAGGCCGAGCCGGTCGGGGGTGTTGCTGTCCCGCTTGGACTCGTACACCTCGACGCCCGTGCGGTCGCGCTTGGCCTGGTACATCGCCACGTCGGCCCGGCGCAGCAGTCCTTCGGCGTCCAGGGCGTGGTCGGGGAAGACGGCGAGCCCGGCGCTGGCCTCCAGGACGAGGGTGAGGCCGTCCAGGTCGAGCGGGGAGGACAGCTCGGAGACGAGGTGGCGTGCGACGCGCTGCGCGCTGGTGGTGGAGTCGGCCGTGGGCAGCAGGACGGCGAACTCGTCGCCGCCGAGCCGGGCCGCCTCCGCCCCGCGGGGCAGCGCGAGCCGGAGCCGGTCGGCTATCTGGAGCAGCAGCCGGTCGCCGGCGAGGTGGCCGAGGGTGTCGTTGACGGCCCGGAAGCGGTCGAGGTCGATGAGGACGAGGGCCGACCGGGCGCCGGAGCGCTCGGCGTCCTCCAGGGCGGACCAGGTGCGCTCCAGCAGCCACTGCCGGTTGGGGAGCCCGGTGAGCGGGTCCTTGAGCTGCTCCTCGGCCCTGGCCCGCGCAATCCACAGGGTGGAGTCGAGGGCGATCAGCGCCACGGCGAAGAGGGGTAGCAGCATCGGCACGGCGACCGCGACGACGCAGACGAGCGGGGCGATGCAGACGAGCGCGCCGGCGACCAGGCCCTGGCGGAGCAGGGCGGTGCGGGCGACGGTGGGCAGTCCGCCGCCCTGGGGGGCGAGGACGTACCACAGCAGCAGGCGGGTGACGGCGAGATAGGCGGCCGCGGCGAGCACGATCTCGGCGGCGGCTCCCACGTCCCACTCCAGCGGGTCCCAGGGCCGCTCGACGCTGGGGGTCACCCCGAACGCGGCGAGGACGAGGGCGGCAGCGCCGATGCCGAGCACGTCGACGGCCCCGTGCAGCAGGCCGTGCCGTCGCGGGCCGCGGCCGGCGGCGGCGACCAGGGTGACGACGGAGAGGCTCACGAGCGTGGCGGGGACCCAGCCGTAGAGGAGCAGGGTGGCGAGGGTGAGGGCGGCGCCCGATCCGGTGCCGCCCCACCAGCGGTCGCGGCCGAGCAGCACGAGATGTCCGACGATGATCCCGGTGAGCAGCGCGAGGGCCCAGCCGGCGGTGGATCCCGGGAAGAGGGCGCTGCGTTCCCGGACGGTGGTCACGACGCCGGTCAGGAGCAGGGCGCCGCCGGCCGTGACGACGGCGGCGGTCAGCCCGGGGGCGGTGCCCGTCAGTGCCGCGAGTGCACGCGGTCGCGGGACCGGGGCGGCGCTTTCGGTCGGTTCCATTCCCGTCCCTCTCACAGCCGGCGGTGCCGATGCCCGGGTCGTCTCCGGTCGTTCGTGTGCCGGGGCCGTCCGGTCGGCCGGACGACCGCGGTGGAATTCCCCGTGCCTCGCCCCCACGACCGGATGCCCCCCACGCAGCCGTGCACGACGGGCGCACAGCTCAACAGTAGGACGCGGGAGGCACGGACGGGCAGCGCTCTACAGCTCTTGCCCGATTGCGACCCGGCCACCCTTCTTCCCCTGTTATGCACTGAACGCGTGACCTGTACTCGGCGTTCCACCGGCGGCCGGTGCGTAGTTTTCCGGACGTACACGCCGTCAGGGGCGCCCCCGTGCGCCCCTGACGTCGGTGACGTCGCGTCAGGCCTCTTCCGCCACAGCGGCCTCGCGCGCCGCTTCCGGTCCCTGCTCCAACAGGACGGCGAAGCCTGGCTCGTCCAGTACGGGCACCTTCAGCTGCACGGCCTTGTCGTACTTCGAACCGGGGTTGTCCCCGACCACCACGAAACTCGTCTTCTTGGAAACGGAACCGGCCACTTTCGCGCCGCGGGACTGGAGGGCCTCTTTTGCGCCATCCCTGGTGTGGTTCTCCAGGGTTCCGGTGACGACGACGGTCAGCCCCTCCAGCGGACGGGGGCCCGTGTCGCCCTCGGCGGCCTCCTCCTCCATCCGCACGCCGGCCTCCCGCCACTTGCGCAGGATCTCCTGGTGCCAGTCCTCGGCGAACCACTGCTTGAGGGAGGCGGCGATGATCGAACCCACGCCGTCGGTGGCCGCGAGCTCCTCCTCGCTCGCCTGCTCGATCCGCTCGATGGAACGGAACTCCCGGGCCAGTGCCTGCGCGGCGACCGGGCCGACATGGCGGATGGAGAGCCCGTTGATGATCCGGGCGAGCGGACGCCGCTTGGCCGCCTCGATGCCCGCGAGCAGCTTGACGGCGTTGGCCTTCGGCGTGCCCTGCTTGGTGGCGAAGACCATGGCGGTCTTGTCCTCGCCGGTCTTCGGATCCCGCTTGGGGAGGCCGGAGTCCTTGTCGACCACGTACGCCTTGATGGGCAGCAGCTGCTCCATCGTCAGACCGAAGAGGTCGCCCTCGTCGGTCAGCGGCGGTTCGGCCGGCTCCAGCGGCCGGGTCAGCGCGGCCGCGACGACCTCGCCGAAGAAATCGATGTCCAGGCTCTCGCGGCCTGCCAGGTAGGACACCCGCTCGCGCAACTGCGCCGGACAGGAGCGGGCGTTGGGGCAGCGGAGGTCGATGTCGCCCTCCTTCATGGGCCGCAGCGGCGTCCCGCACTCGGGGCACTCGGCGGGCATCACGAACTCCCGCTCGGTGCCGTCCCGCAGGTCGACCACGGGCCCGAGGATCTCCGGGATCACGTCCCCGGCCTTGCGCAGCACCACCGTGTCGCCGATGAGCACGCCCTTGGCCTTGACGACCTCCTGGTTGTGCAGGGTGGCGAACTCGACCTCGGAGCCCGCCACCGTGACCGGCTCCACCTGCGCGTAGGGCGTCACCCGGCCCGTACGGCCGACACCGACCCGGATGTTGACGAGCTTGGTGTTCACCTCCTCCGGCGCGTACTTCCAGGCGATGGCCCAGCGGGGGGCGCGTGCCGTCGAGCCGAGACGGCCCTGGAGGCGGATCTCGTCGAGCTTGACGACGACCCCGTCGATCTCGTGCTCCACCGAGTGGCGGTTCTCGCCGAAGTGGGCGATGAAGGCGCGGACCTCCTCCAGGGAGCCCACGACCCTGTTGTGCCGCGCGGTGGGCAGGCCCCAGTCGCGCAGCAGGTCGTACGCCTCGGAGAGCCGGTCGATGTCGAGGCCCTCGCGGGCGCCGATGCCGTGCACCACCATGTGCAGCGGCAGGGTGGCGGTGACCCGGGGGTCCTTCTGCCGCAGCGAGCCGGAGGCGCTGTTGCGCGGGTTGGCGTACGGCTGCTCACCGGCGGCGACCCGGCGTTCGTTCAGCGCCTGGAACTGGTCCATCGGGAAGTAGACCTCGCCGCGGATCTCGACCAGGGCGGGGATGCGGTCGCCGCGCAGCCGGTCGGGGATCTCGGCGATGGTGCGCACGTTGGGGGTGATGTCCTCGCCGACGCGGCCGTCGCCCCGGGTCGCGGCCCGGGTCAGGCGACCGTGCTCGTAGGTGAGGTTCACCGCGAGGCCGTCGACCTTGAGCTCGCACAGGAAGTGGTGGCCGGGGGCGCCCACCTCCCGCGCGACGCGCTCCGCCCAGGCGGCGAGCTCGGCGTCGTCGAAGGCGTTGTCCAGGGAGAGCATCCGCTCGCGGTGCTCGACCTTGGTCAGCTCGGTCTCGTAGTGCGCGCCGACCTTCTGGGTCGGCGAGTCGGGGGTGCGCAGCGCCGGGTACTCGTCCTCGATCGCCTCCAGCGAGCGCATGAGGGTGTCGAACTCCGCGTCGCTGACGACCGGGGCGTCCTTCACGTAGTACCGGAAGCGGTGCTCCTCGATCTGCTCGGCGAGCTCCGCGTGCCGCTCCCGCACATCGGCGGGCAGTGCCGTCTGCTCTTCGCCAGCCACCGTCTGGTCCTCCCGTGTCCCGTGCACCCGTCACTCAGGGTTGTCTGCGAGCGATCTCGCGGCCCGGACGCAGTGGGCGAGCGCCGCACGCGCGTACGCGGGCGAGGCGCCCGCGAGACCGCAGGAGGGAGTGACCACGACGGACTCGGCGAGAGTCCCCGGATTCAGCCCCAGCCTGCGCCACAGCGTCCTGACACCCATGACGCTACCGCCCGGGTCGGACAATGCGGCGTCGGTGGACGGCACGACTCCCGCGAGGATCCTGGTTCCGCCCTCCACGGCCTCGCCGATCGCCTCCTCCTCACGCTCGGTGAGCAACGAGAAGTCGAACGAGATGCCCGCGGCGCCCGCGCGGCGCAGCAGCGCGAACGGCACGTCCGGGGCGCAGGAGTGCACGACCACGGGCCCGTCGTGCACCGCGAAGACGTCGCGCAGCCCGCTCTCGACGACCTGCCGGTCGACCGCCCGGTAGGTGCGGTAGCCGCTGGCGGTGCGGACGGATCCGCGCAGCACGGCGGTCAGCGAGGGCTCGTCGAGCTGGAGCACGATCCGGGCGCCCGGCACCCTGCGGCGGACGTCGGCGAGGTGGCCGCGCAGCCCCTCGGCGAGCGAGCCGGTGAGGTCGCGGCAGGCACCGGGGTCGCCGAGCGCGGCTTCCCCGCCGCGCAGTTCGAGCGCTGCGGCGAGGGTCCACGGCCCGACGGCCTGGACCTTCAGCGGGCCCTCGTAGCCCTGGGTGAACTCCTCCAGCGCGTCGAGGTCCTCGCGCAGCCAGGAGTGTGCGCGCCGGGTGTCGCGCCCCGGACGGTCGCTGACCCGCCAGCCGCTGGGCTCGACATGGGCGTACATCTCGACGAGCAGCCCGATGCTGCGCCCGATCATGTCGGCGCCCGGTCCGCGGGCGGGCAGTTCGGCGAGGAAGGGGAAGTCCTCGAAGGACCCGGTGACGGTCTTCGCGCTCTCGCGGGCGTCCCCGCCGGGCAGGGAGCCGACGCCGGTCGCGGGACCCCAGGGGAAGGTGTTCGTGTCACTCACCCCGGAAGCGTACGCGGGCGCCGGGGGACGGCCGGGCCGGGGACCGCCGGGTGCGGGGGCGGGCGGCGCGTGACCGACCGCCCCCGGGACCGGGGCGCCGGGGGTGTGCTCAGCGCCCGGGGCGGACCGTCAGGTCGTTGACCTCGGCGTCGCGCGGGAGGTCGAGCGCCATGACGAGCGCCGTGGCGACGGACTCGGGGTCGATCCAGCGGGCCGCGTCGTACTCCTTGCCCTCCTGCGCGTGCACCTTCGCCTGCATGGGGCTTGCCGTGCGCCCCGGGTACACCGTGGTGACCCGCACCCCGGCGGCGTGCTCCTCGTGGCGCAGCGAGTCCGCGAGCGCCTTCAGCCCGTGCTTGGAGGCCGCGTAGGCGCCCCACTGGGCGTGCGCGGCGAGCCCGGCGCCGGAGTTCACGAAGACGACATGGCCCTGGGAGACGCGCAGTTGGGGCAGGAAGAGCCGGGTGAGCTCGGCGGGCGCGACCAGGTTGACGTCGAGCTGGTGGTGCCAGGTCTTCGTGGTGAGTTCGCCGACCTCTCCGAGGTCGACGACGCCCGCGACGTGCAGCAGCGAGTCGAGCCGGTCGGGCATGGTCTGGTGCCCGAGGGCCCAGGAGATGCGGTCGGGCTCGGCGAGGTCGGCGACGAGGGTGCCGGCTCCGGGGAACCGGGTCGCGAGCTCCTTGGCGCGGCCGGCGTCGCGGGCGACGAGGATCAGCTCGTCGCCGCGGGCGTGCAGCCGCCGCGCCACGGCCTCGCCGATTCCGGACCCTGCGCCGGTGATCAGGTGGGTAGCCATGCCCGCCATGCTCGCACTACTGCACGCCCATGGTCTCCTCCAGGTACGCGAGGGCGGACGCGCCGTCCTCCGCGAAGAACACCAGCTCGGTGAGGGGCAGCGGCAGGAACCCCTCCTCGTCCATCCTGCGGAACTGCTGCTTCAGCCCGTCGTAGAAACCCGCCGTGTTCAGCAGCACCACGGGCTTGGTGTGGTGCCCGTGCTTCTTGAACTCCAGGATCTCGGTGGCCTCGTCGAGGGTCCCCGTCCCGCCGACCATGATCACGATCGCGTCCGACTTGGCGAGCAGCAGGGCCTTGCGCTCGGCGAGGTCCTCGGCGATCACCATCTCGTCGGCCACGGCCCGCGCGCTCGACCGGAGGAACTTCACCGAGACGCCCACCAGCCGCCCGCCCGCCTCGGCGACGCCGTCCGCGACGACCTTCATCAGACCGACGTCGGAGCCGCCCCAGACCAGCGTGTGACCGCCCTTGCCGATGAGCTCCGCGAATTCGCGGGCGGGGCCGGTGTAGCGCTCGTCGAGATCGGCGGCGGAGAGGAAGACACAGATGTTCATGAGGTCACGGTACGGGCCGCGCGGACGGCGGGGACGCTCCCCCGCGGCCGCCCGGAAGTTCCTCCCGCCGCGCCGATGAGTTCCGCCGGGCGGGCCGGTCAGCACTCCCATGGACAACCGATGCAGCACCCTGAGCCTGACCATGTCGGCCGACGGCACCGCCCTCGCCTGCGAACAGCGCGGCAGGGGACCGGCGTTGGTCCTGGTCGGGGGCGCCCTGTGCACCTCGGCGTCGGACGCGCCGCTGGCGGAGTTACTGGCGGCGGACTTCACCGTGTTCACCTACGACCGGCGGGGCCGCGGCGGCAGCGGGGACCGGGCCCCGTACGCGGTCGAGCGCGAGATCGAGGACCTGGCGGCGGTCGTGGCGCTGGCCGGCGGGGAGGCGATGGTGCACGGCGTGTCGTCCGGCGGCGCGCTGGCCCTGCGGGCGGCGGCCGCGGGCGTCCCCGTCCGCCGGCTCTCCGTCTACGAGCCGCCGTACGCGACCGGCCCCGAGGCCCGGGCGGCCCACCTGGACCGCACGCAGCGGCTGCGGGAGCTGCTGGCCGAGGGCCGCGCGGGCGACGCCCTGGCGGAGTTCCTGCGGGCGGTCGGGATGCCCGACGAGGCGCTCCACGGGCTGCGCCGGCTCCCGGTGTGGGCGGACATGGAGAAGCTCGCCCACACGCTCGTGTACGACCACGAGGTGATGGGCGACGGCTCCGTGCCGGCCGACCTGCTGGCCTCGGTGACCGGGCGCGTCCTGGTCGTGGACGGCGGAGCGAGCCCGGCCCCGCTGCGCGAAGCCGCCCGCGCCGTCGCCTCGGCCCTCCCCCGCGCCCGTCACCGCACCCTGACCGGCCAGACCCACGAAGTGGCCCCGCACGTGCTGGCCCCGGCGCTGGCGGCGTTCCTCGCGGAATGAGACGCCCTGATCCGGAACGTCCCGAGCCGCAGCGCCTCGGCGCCGCAGCACCGCAGCGTCACGAGCCGCAGCGTCCCGGGCCGGAGTGCCGGGGCCCGGGCGGGCCCCGGCGGTGTACGGCGCGGCTCAGGCGCGGTGCGCCGTGAGGCCGTCGAGCGAGACGGTGCCGTCGTCGAGCCGGACGCTCGCGGCCCAGCGGTACCGGGCCCGCACGACGGGATCGCTCAGGTCGAGCGCACCGCCGGTGTCGGCCGTGAAGAGGTACTCCCAGCCCCTGCCCTGGTCCGCGTAGGCCGTCGCCGCCGTCCCGCGGAGCACGAAGGCGAAGCGGGCGCCGGGGCCGGTGAGGTCGACGGTGCCGTCCAGGTTGTCCAGCGGTTCGGCCCCGGCCGTGATCAGCCGGCCGCCCACACGCAGGTCCCAGCCGACCCGGTGGAGCCCGTTGTGGTAGCGGAACAGCAGGTAGTTGGCGGCGTCCTGGGCGACACCGACGAAGACGGTGTCCTGCGTCCCCGCCTCGGCGAAGGCCCCGGGGGCCAGCACCGCCACCGCCTCGTCGGAGCCGGGGGCGACGTCCGAACGGAACACCAGATGCGTCATCCGCCGCGCGCTCACGCTCAGCCGGCCGCCGTCCACGGCGACCGTGCCGACGTCCGGGGTCACCGGCAGGACGCTCCAGCGCGCCAGACCGTCGTCGAAGGTCTCCTCCAGTTCGGTGACCGGGTACGCCCTTGCCCCGGGCGGGGCGGGCAGGACGCCGACGTCGGCGATGTGCGCCTCCAGCCGGCCGCGGAGGGCGCGGGTCAGCCCGGGGTGCCGGGCCGCGATGTCGGTGGTCTCGCCCGGGTCGTGGGCGAGGTCGTACAGCTCCGTCCGGCCGTCGCGGAAGTGGCGGACCAGCTTGTGGCGTCCGCTGCGGACGGCGGCGTGCGGGTGGGTCCGGCCGATGAAGTGCGGGTAGACCCAGAAGAGTTCGCCGCGTTCGGGCCGGCGGCCGGTACCGGTCAGCAGCGGTGCGATGCTGACGCCGTCGAACCGGCCGCCGGGTCTGCCGCCCGCGAGGTCGAGCGCGGTGGGCAGGAGGTCGATGGTGCTCACGGGCGTGGCCTCCCGGTGTCCGGCGCGGACACCGCCCGGCCGGTGGGCGATCAGCGGCACCCGGATGCCGCCCTCGTAGAGCTCGCCCTTCCCGCCGCGCAGGGGTGCGTTGGCCGGCCGGTGGGCGCCGCCGTTGTCCGCGGTGACCAGCAGCAGGGTGTCGCGGTCCAGCCCGAGACCGGCCAGCGTGTCGGCGATCAGGCCGACCTGCGCGTCGACGCGTTCCAGCATCGCGGCGAGCACGGGCCGGTTCGGCGGCGCGTCGGCACCGGGCTTCGCCTCGTACTCGGCGACCAGGTCCGCCGGGGCGTCGAGGGCGGTGTGCACGGCGTAGTTGGAGACGTGGAGGAAGAACGGCTCGTCGCGGTGGCGGGTGATGTACGCGGCGGCCTCCGCCGCCAGCCGGTCGGTGAGATGCTCGCCCGGCTCGCGGGCCGGGAGGTCCGGCATGAAGAAGTACGGGTGGAAGTAGTCGCCGTCCGCGATGTACTTCTGCTCGCTGGCGATCACCTCGTCGAACCCGTGGGCGTACGGGTTGCCGGGCCGCTGCTCGTAGGGGCCGCTGTAGGTCTCGGTGAGGTGCCACTTGCCGATCAGGGCGGTGGTGTAGCCGTACGGGCGGAGCACGTCCGGCACGGTGGGGACCGACGGGGAGAGGTGCTTGTCACTGGCGGCGTTCTCGCCCCGCAGGAAGTCGGTGATGCCGGTGCGCGCCGGATAGCGCCCGGTCACCAGCGCGGCGCGGGTCGGCGAGCAGAGCGGAGCGGCGGCGTACGCGTCGGTGAAGAGGGTCCCCTCGCGGGCCAGCCGGTCGATACGGGGCGTCTCGTTGAACGTGTTGCCGTAGGCGCCGAGTTCGTACAGTCCGAGGTCGTCGACGGTGACGACGACGATGTTGGGAGGGCGGCGGCGCGGGCGGCCGGGACGCGGACCGGGGTCGCGGGGGTGCGGTGCGGCGGGCTGGGCGGCGGCGAGCTGGGCGGCGACGGCGGCACCGGCGCCGGAGACGCCGCCGATGAAGCGGCGGCGGGTGGCGCCCGCCGGGGCATGGCTGCTCATGGGGACTCCGTACGTGGTCGGGTGACGGGCGGGCGACGGCGGGCCGGGGGCGGCCGCCGGGTGCGGAGGCCGCCCCGGCGCGTCAGCGGCCGGCGGGCGTCCGGAGCACCAGGGGCACTTCCTCGCCCGGCCGGACGACGACGGTCTCACCGGTCCGCACGGTGGCCCGGCCGTCGGCGTAGGTGGTCCCCCGGACGGTGAAGCGGAGCGGTTCCCTGCCCTCGCGCAGGGTGGCCAGCGGCGCGTCCACCTCGTCCAGCCAGCGGATCAGCTCGCGGCCGAGACGCTGCACCTGGTCCGGCCGCTCGCCCGCGAGGTCGCGTGCCTCGCCGAGGTCGGTGGCCAGGTCGTACAGCTCCCAGGAGCGGTCCTCGTAGGAGTGGACCAGCTTCCAGCGGCCGGAGCGGATCACCGACTGCGGACGCTGGTCACGGTCGCCCGCGACGAGGTAGCCGGGCAGGTGCCAGAAGAGCGCCTGCCGCCCGAGCCCGGCGCCGTCGCCGGCGAACAGCCCCTTCAGGGAGACCCCGTCCACGGGCCGGGCGGCCGGCGCGGCCCCGGCGAGCGAGGCGATGGTGGCGTGGTGGTCGGCGGCGTACACCGGCGTGTGGACGATCCGGCCGCCCTTCACCAGGGCGGGATTGCCGCTCCAGGCGATCAGCGGGACGCGGATGCCGCCCTCGCGGAGCTCGCCCTTCTGGCCGCGCAGCGGGCCGTTGTCGGTGAAGTTCTCCACTCCCCCGTTGTCGGCGGTGAAGACGACGACGGTGTTGTCAGCGAGCGGGTGGCCGGGGTTGCGCGGGTCCGGGGTGGTCTCCAGGTGGCGCACCACCCGGGCGACGCTCTGGTCGAGGCCCTCGACCAGCGCCCCGTACGCCGGGTTCGACGTGCTCGTGCCCGGCGTCTTGACCTTGTACTTGGCCAGCAGGTCCCTGCGGCCCTGCGCGTCCCCGACCGGGGTGTGGACGGCGTAGGGGCTCAGGAAGGCGAGGAAGGGGTCCTGCTTGTTGCGGTCGACGAAGTCGATGGTGGCGTCGGCCAGCGCGTCGGAGACGTGCTTGTCCGTGCCCACCAGCGCGTCCAGCGCCGCCGGGTCGGTGCCCGCGCTCCAGGGGCGGATGTTCTCGTCGACGTAGGCCCGGGTGTAGTCGCCGGCGAAGGCGTCGAGGGCGGGGCCGATCTTCGGGCCGAACTGCCCGTCCTTCGCGTGGTAGGCGCCCGGGTCGCCGCTGGCCTGGCCGCCGATGTTCTCGTCGAAGCCGTGCTGTGCGGTGAGGGCCTCGGCCGTCCGCGTCACATGGAACTTCCCGAGGTACCCGGTGGTGTACCCGGCGCCCTGGAGGCGCTCGCCGAAGGTGACGGCCTCCGGGGGCAGCGCGGTGGCCCCGTCGGGACGGCCCTGGGGCGGGCCCTTGAGCAGGGTGTCGTCGCCGCCGCGGTTGAGGTCGCCGACGAGGTAGATGTTGTTCTCCGGCCTGGGGGCGTAGAGCCCGGTGAGCAGGGCGGCACGGGTCGGCGTGCAGTTCACGGACGTGTACGCGTTGTCGAAGGCGACGCCCTCGCGGGCGATCCGCTCCAGGGCCGGTGTCTCGTAGAAGTCGCTGCCGTTGCCCTGGTTGGTGAGCGGGCTGCTCGTGCTGGTCCAGCCGAAGTCGTCGGCGAGGACGTAGACGATGTTCGGCCGCGGCGTCCGGGGCCCGGCGGCGCGGTCGACGCCCGGGGTGGCCGCGGCGGGCGCGCTGAGCGTCGTGAGCGTGAGGATCGCGGGGAGGGCGAGCAGGCCGAACGGGCGTGATCGTCGGGTGGGTCGGCTGG
>NZ_RDBP01000012.1:2720130-2759840 GCF_008042045.1 Streptomyces sp. T39 | reverse complement strand
CGCCGCGCGCGCCGTACTCCCACTCGGCCTCGGTCGGCAGCCGCTTCCCGGCCCAGGCGCAGTACGCCTGGGCGTCGTTCCAGCTGACCTGCACCACCGGGTGGTTCTGGAGGGTGCCGGCGGACGAGAGCGGTCCGGCGGGGTGACGCCACGAGGCGCCCCGCACCACCAGCCACCAGGGGGTGCCGGCGGCCCGGCCCAGCACGTCTCCGGGTTCGGCGCGCACCGCGAGGTGGAACACGGCGGACATGCCCAGCCGTTCGGCGTCCGTGACGTAGCCGGTGTCCTTGACGAAGGCGGCGAACGCGGCGTTGGTGACGGTGGTGGCGTCCATGAGGAACGGGTCGAGGCGGACCTGGTGCACCGGTCCCTCGCCGTCCGCCGCGTAGCCCTCGCCGAAGCCGTCGCCCATGGCGAACGTGCCCCCCGGCAGGCGCACTTGGCCCCGGGTGCCGCGCCGGTCCGCGGCCGGGCGGAACGGGCCGGGAGGGGTGGTGCCGAGGGAACCGATGAGCACACCGCCGCCGGCGGCGGGCGCGTGGCAGCGGCTGTGGCCGTCGGCTGACGGGACGCAGCAGGACATGGCGAGGCTCCATGGTTCGGCGGAAGGGGACACGAGAGCCCCCACCGGGCACGCGCACGGCGCCGTTTGCCCCACCGCCGCGGCATCACCGGACCGGCCGCGCCGCGGCGGCCCCGGGGCGGGGCACGCCAGAGCGGGTGGGCGGTGCGCGGACGGGGCGGCCCGGCGGGGGGCGCGGGACGGAGGGCGAGGGCGGACGGGCTACGGCGAGCGCGTCAGCGCCACAGGGACGGCGGGACGGACACCCAGGGGGTCTTCGTGGGGGTCTTCGCCGGCCGTGTCACGGGGAGCAGCCCCGAGGGCACCCGCGAATGGGGCCGGAGGCTGTGGAGAACGAGGTGCTCAGCGACAGATCTGGTCGAAGTGGTCGGCGCGGCGGCTGGGCCAGAAGGGGTCCAGCGGCACGGTGTGACCTGTGTGGGCACTCCTCATGCCGGAGATGACACCACGTCGCCCTCCCCACCGCAACGCCCTGTCCGTTCCCTGAGACCCCTCGTCCCGGCATGCGGCGCCGACGCCGCATGCCGGCGGTCCGCCGCGACCCGGGGTGCCGGGAGCCGGCGGTCCGCCGCGATCCCGCAGGGGCCGTTCACGCCGTCGGCGCGCCTCGCGGCGGCGCGGACCGCGGGCCGCCTCAGACCGACGCGGTCGCCCGTCGGGTCGTCGCGATCGTCGCCGAGCCGACGACGCGGGTGCCGTCGTAGAGCACGATCGCCTGGCCGGGGGCGACGCCGCGGACGGGCTCGGAGAAGTCGACGCGCAGCTCGCCGCCGACCAGCTCCGCGGTGGCCTCGGTCTCGCCGCCGTGGGCGCGGAGCTGGGCCGTGTAGGTGCCCGGTCCCGACGGTGCCGTGCCGCACCAGCGGGGCTTGATCGCGGTGAGGGCGTGGACGTCCAGCGCCTCGACGGGGCCGACGGTGACGGTGTTGTCCACCGGGGAGATGTCGAGGACGTAGCGCGGCTTGCCGTCGGGCGCGGGGTGGCCGATGCGCAGGCCCTTGCGCTGGCCGATGGTGAATCCGTAGGCGCCCTCGTGGGTGCCGAGCTTCGCGCCCGCCTCGTCGACGATGTCGCCCTCGGCGCGGCCGAGGCGGTTCGCCAGGAAGCCCTGGGTGTCGCCGTCGGCGATGAAGCAGATGTCGTGGCTGTCGGGCTTCTTGGCCACGGCCAGGCCCCGGCGCTCGGCCTCGGCCCGGATCTCGTCCTTGGTGGTCAGGGTGTCCCCCAGCGGGAACATGGCGTGCGCGAGCTGCTTCTCGTCCAGCACGCCCAGCACGTACGACTGGTCCTTGGCCATGTCGCTGGCCCGGTGCAGCTCGCGGGTGCCGTCGTCGTTCAGCACCACGGTCGCGTAGTGGCCCGTGCACACCGCGTCGAAGCCCAGCGCGAGCGCCTTGTCGAGGAGCGCGGCGAACTTGATCTTCTCGTTGCAGCGCAGGCACGGGTTGGGCGTGCGCCCGGCCTCGTACTCGGCGACGAAGTCCTCCACCACGTCCTCGCGGAAGCGCTCGGCGAGGTCCCACACGTAGAAGGGGATGCCGATGACGTCGGCGGCACGGCGCGCGTCGCGCGAGTCCTCGATGGTGCAGCATCCGCGGGCGCCCGTGCGGAAGGACTGCGGGTTCGCGGAGAGGGCCAGGTGCACGCCGGTGACGTCGTGCCCCGCCTCGGCTGCGCGGGCGGCGGCGACGGCGGAGTCGACACCGCCCGACATGGCGGCGAGGACGCGGAGGGGGCGCTGGGAGGTCTCAGTCATAGCGGTACCAGGGTACGGGTCCCGGGGAACCGAAAGCTCGTGAGTATGCGTTGTGGTCGGCATGGGGAGCGAGAGCGGTCGCGGCAGCCGGAAGAAGCCCGCGCAGAAACCGAACATGACCAGGCGGGCCGTGCTGATCGGCGGCGGCGCAGCGGTGGTGGGCGGCGGGCTGTGGGCCGAGGAGGAGATCCGGCGGCTGTGGCGCGGCATGCCCTGGGTGCGTCCGCCGCGCAAGGAGGGCGAGCTCGACTTCGCGGGAGCCCAGTGGGTCTCGGCGAACGCCGCGAACTGGCGGCTGGCCTGGCGGCCGGACGACTACGAGATCGACCGGGTCGTGATCCACGTCGTGCAGGGCAGCTACGCGACGGCCCTGAAGGTCTTCCGGGACCCTCTGCACAAGGCGGCGACCCACTACGTGGTGCGCAAGGACGGTCACGTCGCGCAGATGATCCGCGAGTACGACGTCGCCTACCACTGCGGCAACCGCTCCTACAACGAGCGCAGCATCGGCATCGAGCACGAGGGGTTCGTGGACCGGCCGAAGGACCTCACGGCCGCGATGTACGCCGGTTCGGCGCGGCTGACGGCCGACATCTGCGCGCGTCACGACATACCGGTGGACCGCGAGCACATCGTCGGCCATGTGGAGATCCCGGGCACCGACCACACGGATCCGGGCCCGCACTGGGACTGGGACCGGTACATGAAGCTGGTGGAGGAGGCGCTGCCCGAGGCGAAGCGGGCCGCGGAGGCGCGCAAGGCCTGACGGAGGCCCGGGCGCGGGGCGGTCCGGTGGCCCGGCCGGCCGCGCGCGGGTCCCTGCGGAGCCGCCCGGGACGGACCCGCGGGACGTGGACGTCCGGTCCGGTCCGGTCCGGTCCGGTCGGGAACGGCTCGCAGAAGGGGGCGAGGCCGCCCGGCCCGGCGCAGGGTCGTCCCGCGCCGCTGCGGACGCGAACCCGGCCTGAGACGCCTTCTCGCCAAAATGACCGTCCACAGGAGCATCCGCCTGAGGAACGCGAGGCGGAAGAGGCTCCTGTGCAGACGCCGGGTCGATGCCCGCGAGGCCCGGCCGGGCAGGCTCGACGACCGGCCCCGCCGCCCGGAGAACCCCGGCCAACTGGGGTTTCCCGTACACACCCGGGTGCGGGACCGGAAGGGACGGGACAGCCGATTCCCCGCGCGGAATCCCGGCGCGTTCATCAGGCCATCGCCCGCACGGCCGGACGGAAGGCGAATCACCCTGTTGACCGGCCGGGTCCGTGACGCCTTCAATACCGGCAGCGCCAGGCGCCGGAGCCGGTCGGATTTCGCCTCGGGGATTCCCCCGCGGTGGCCGCCTTCTCGCGTCCGCGCTTCGGTTGTCCGCTCATGAGGTACGTGCACCGCCGCGATAGTGAGTCGTGCTCGCACCCGTTCCTCGTGACGCGTGCGCCGGTCCGATTCCTCATGTCCGGGGGGCGCGTTCCCGGAAATGGAGGAGCAATGAGACCCGTCGATCCCCAGCGTTATCTCGCCTATCTGGCGACCCTGGCCGCCGGACTGGCCGCACCGGCCCTCGCGGCCGGTGTCGCCCAGGCCGCCGCCGCGCCCGCTCAGCCCGCGCAGACGGTCGCCGTCTCCGACTCGGCACGGGCGACGCTCGCCGCCCAGTCGGCGGAGGCGGACCAGGAGGCGCTCTCCGCCGACGGCCTGTACTCGCAGTTCAACGAGATCTACAACAGGGTCTACAACGAGGTGATCAACCCCTACCTGCAGCGGGTCCAGCCGTACCTCCAGGGCTTCACCCCCGCCGAGTCCGGGAGGACGGCCGCCGACGCGCCGCTGAGCCGGATCCTCGACGACCTGTCCTGATCTCACCCGCCGGTGCCCGTGCCGGCGGTGTTCACCAGGCTCCGAACCGGGTGCGGACCGCGTCCGCCGGCCGCATCCGGTGATCCGCGTCCCTGACATCCCTATGTGCGAGGAGGCCGGCGAGTGGCGAGGGAAACGAAGAGACAGGTCCAATTCGTCGTCAAGATATCCAAGTTCTGCAATCTGCGATGCTCCTACTGCTACGAGTTCGCCGACCTCGGACAGCGCGAACGGATGAGCCGGGAACAACTGCGTTCCATGTACGTGCACATGCGCGACTACTACGTGGAAAGAGACCGGGAGGACGGCGCGCGCACGCACCTCCACATCGTCTGGCACGGCGGCGAACCGCTCATGATCGAACCGGAATACTATTGGCGGAGCCTGGACGACCAGCGTGAAATCTTCGGTGACGCGCTGACGGTGAGCAATTTCGTCCAGACGAACCTCACCGTCCTCGACGACGAGCGGATCAGACTCCTGAGGGACGGATTCGACCATGTCGGCGTCTCCGTCGACCTCTTCAGCGGACTCCGCGTGAACATCGCCGGCCGGGACCAGCAGAGCAGGGTCGTCGCCAACATGGAGCGGCTGCGCTCCGAAGGGGTGCAGTTCGGCTGCATCACCGTGCTCACCCGGCGGAACCTGCGCAGGGTGAAGGACACCTTCGCCTTCTACGAGAAGGCGGGCATCGGTTTCCGGGTGCTCCCCCTCTTCGACGGCGCCTACGACGACCAGCACCTGGCGTACGACATCACCGTCCCGGAGATCGTCTCCGCGCTCAGCGAGATGGCCGATCTCTGGCTGGAGAGCGACACCCCGGTGCAGGTCTCCCCGCTGGACAGCCACTTCCAGATCGTGCTGCGCCACCTCAACCCCGACGCCCCGCGCGTGTACTTCAACCAGCGCGAGTGGATGTCGGTCATGGTCGTGGACACGCCCGGCGACGTCTACGCCTACGGAGACCCCTACGAGGACCCCGAAGCCTGTCTGGGCAACATCTTCACCACCCCGATCGGTGAGCTGCTCTCGGGTTCGCGCTTCGAGGCATCGGCCGTCGCCGCGGAGACCCGGATGGCCGCGAACTGCCTGAACTGCAAGTACTTCGGCGCATGTTCCGGCGCACCCATCGCGAGCAACCGCGACAACGTGCACACGGTCGTCGACGGCATCGCCGTCTGCGACGTCGAGCGCGCCGTGCTGGAGCACATCGAGCACCGGCTGCGGAGCAGCGACGTCGTCGACCCCGACGGACGGATCAGGGCGGCGTCGGCACCCGCCGTCGATCCCGTCGCCTGACAGGGGATGGACGGCGGGAGGGGCGGCCCGCCCCGCGATCCCTTCGAGGTGACCGTCACGGCGGCGGACGGTCCTCGCTCCCCCGTGCCCGACCCGCCGTTCCACGACGCGGCACCGCTGGTCGCCGTGACCCTGGAGACCATGCCGGACGCGGACGAAGGGCAGGCGCCCCTGCCGTTCCTGTACCTCGACCTGGACGGTCTGCCGCGGTCGGCGGCGATCGTCCGGGGAGACCGCATGCCGGGGACGGCCCTGGAGAAGGCGCTGACGCTGTTCGTCCACAGCTCCGGCAACGGCTACGTCGGCATCACGGTCACGGAGCGGGCCACGGACCCCGCCGCCTCGGGCCCCGGCCCGCGCGTCCTGCGCGTGGCCGTCGACCCCGTCCGGCACGCGGAGGGACTCGCGGCGGCGGTCCGCGGCGGGCGGCTGGTGGTGGCCCACCTCCGGACGTCACCGGCGGGTGCGCGCCACCGGTCGCTGCTTCCGGTCGACGTGGACGGACGAGTGCTCGAACGGATCGTCCGAGCGGCGCTGACGCATCCGCGGCGGGTGCGGGTGGGCCTGGGAGGCGCCCCGTAGGTTGACCCTCGACATGGTGCAGGGCCCAGGGTCATGGGTGTGGAGAGCGAGATGCGCAGTATCGGGGAGATGGCCAGGGACAGCGGACTGAGCGCGAGCGCGCTGCGGTTCTACGACCGGGCCGGTGTCCTCGTGCCCGCCTGGGTGGATCCGCTGAGCGGCTACCGCTGGTACGAGCCCGGGCAGCTCGACGAGGCGAAAGTGCTGACCCGGCTGCGCCGGGCCCAGATGCCGCTGGCGGACATCCGGCTGGTGCTGGCCGGGTGGTCCGGCGCGGACACGGAGCTGGTGCGCGGGCTGCTCGACGCGCACCTGCGCCGGCTCGAACAAGGGCTGTCCGACGCCCGCACCGAGTTCTCCACGATCCGAGAGCAGCTCGACGACAGGGAGAACCCCATGACCTCGCTCGGCACGTCCGCCCCCGTCCGTGTCACCGTCCCCGCCGGCCGCCTGGCCGCCGCCCTGGACGCGGTCCGTTTCGCGGTGGGCGCCGATCCCGAACTGCCCGTGCTCGGCGGGGTGCTCCTCGACATCGAGGGCGACGCGCTGCGGGTCGTGGCCACCGACCGCTACCGGCTGGCCGTCGGCGAGGCGGGCACCGAGGGCCACGGCGGCGACCGGGTGCAGGCTCTCGTCGGCGCGCCGCTGGTCGACGCGATGCGGGCGCTGCTCGGCGGCGAGGAGACCGCCCGGCTCAGCCTGGACGGGGACCGCGTGACGCTGGAGACCGACGGCGGCCAGGCGGGCGGGCAGCGCCTGGAGCACGAGTTCCCCGACTACCGGCGTCTCGTCCAGCTCCCGGCCGGCCGCACCGCCGTCGTGGACGTCGCCGCCTTCGGCGAGGCCCTGCGGTCCGGGCCGGTGCGCGACCACGAGGACTCCGAGCGGAGGGGAGTCTCCTACGAGGTGAGCGTGATCGCCGTGGACGGCGGGAGGGTGGCGGTCCGCGGCGATGGTGACGAGGACGAGCACCGCGTCGGCGTGAACCGCGCCTATCTGCTGGACGCCCTCGCCGCCGGCGCCCGGGACCGGCTCGTCCTGGAACTCGGCGCGCCGACGGCCCCCGTGGTGATCCGCCGCCCCGACGACGAGGGCACCTACTCGCTGCTGATGCCGGTCCGTTTGGCGGACTGAGCGCCGCCGTCCTCCGCACCTGTACGGCCGGTGTACGGATGCGACGACGTGTCCCGGCTGCCGCGGCCCCCGTTGAACACTGCCCCGGCGCACGGCGTGACCCACGCCGTGCGCCGGCCGGCGTACTCGGGGACGGGAAGGACGTGAGGGCGGTGCGCGAGACGCGGAACAGCCGTACGGCGAAGGAGAAGGGGGAGGGCGGGGACGTGCCGGGCGTGTGGCCGGCGTACGGCTGAGTCCGGGGCGGCCCGAGGGTCTACGGCGGCGGGCCGTCGTGTCCGGCGTCGCGCCGTTCCGGGCGGCCGCGCACGCGCGCGGCTGCGACCCGCGGTCGAAGGGCGCGCCCACCCCGCGGATGTGCGCGCCCTCCGTGCGCAGCCCCGATCCGTCAGGCGGCGCAGCCGGTGAACTCGGTGCCGGTCCGGGCGAGGTAGACGCTCGCGCCGCCCTGGGCGTCACTGGTCAGCGGGACGGTCACGGTGTCCTGGGTCTTCCACGGGTAGCCGCCCGCGTCGAAGGTCCACTCACCGGTCACCTCGGTGGCGAGCGCCGCGAGCGCCACCCATCCGTAGTGGGCGGGCGGCACGGAGACGGCCAGGCTGTTGCCCAGGGTCTCCTTGAGGTCGTACGAGACGCTGCCGGAGATGGTCTGGCTGACACGGGTCTGCAGGGCTCCGGGCGCGCCTCCGGAGAGCTCGGCGGTGAACTGGATGCCGAGCGTGCTCGTCCAGCCGCTGGTGGTGGAGAGCGAGAAGGTCCACTGCACGGGCTGGGCCGTGCCGTTGTACCAGACCGGGGAGACGCACTGCTTCGGCAGCGGCACGGCGGGCGCCTGAACGCCCTTGCGCCAGGTGCAGGTCGAGGCGTCCTGCTGGCACCGGATCGAGGCGAAGTCCACGGCGGCGTCGAAGGCGGCCGGGGACGCCGAGGCAGGGAGGCGCCACTGCTGGGCCCGGCTTCCGTTGCAGGTGTAGGTCTGCGTCCAGGCGTCGTCGTACTGGGCGCCGAGCACGATGTCGAGGCACTTGTGGGTGCCGGCGTTGCGGATCATGAAGGTGTCGGCGGCGCCGGTCACCGGCTGGAAGTACCAGCGCTGCGCCGACACGCCCGAGCAGTTCTGCTGGCGGAGCGGGACGCCGACCGCCGCGCACTTGCCGGTCGCGTCGTTGACGAGGGTGAACGAGCCGTTGGACTGGAGGTCGGCGGTCCACTGCTGGTGGTAGCCGGGTGCGGAGTTGGTGACGAGGAAGACGCCCTCCCCGGTGTTCCCGTTCTGCACGTCGAGGTTGCGGCCGCCGTTGGCCGTGGTGAGCGTCAGTCCGCTCAGTCCGGTCAAGGACGTGCCCCGGCTGTCCGCCGCCTCGGCCGCCGCGGGTGCGGCGGGCAGGAGTGCGACGGCGAACGCGGCCGCGAACGCCGTGAGCGTTCTGAGCAGGTACGAGCGCTTGGGCGGTGTCATCTCGGATACTCCCGGTCGGTTCGGTGTCCAAGGCCCCGGACCGCGCGGCAGGCGGGGAGCATGTGACACGACAACCTGGTCATGCGCATGACACTTTCCCCCATGCTCTCCCCCAGCACACGCAGCCGCGTCGCGGCCTTCCTGATGCGCATCGTGCGGGAGGGACCGCCCATCCGGAGGAGCATTCCGGATAGGTGTCCGAGAAGCAGGCGGAAGGCGGCCGAGACCGGCCCGGCGCACGCCCGCGCACAACCAGGCGCAGGACTGGCCGCGCCCGGCCGCGCTAGGTCAGCCCCGCCGTCCGCGCCCGCTCGACCGCGGGGCCGATGGCCTGGGCGACCGCGTCGACGTCCGCCTTGGTGGAGGTGTGGCCGAGGCTGAAGCGCAGGGTGCCGCGGGCGAGGTCGGGGGCGGTGCCGGTGGCGAGGAGGACGTGGCTGGGCTGGGCGACGCCGGCGGTGCAGGCGGATCCGGTGGAGCACTCGATGCCCTGGGCGTCGAGGAGCAGGAGCAGCGAGTCGCCCTCGCAGCCGGGGAACGTGAAGTGCGCGTTGGCGGGCAGGCGGTCGACCGGGTCGCCGCCGAGGATCGCGTCGGGGACGGCCTCGCGCACGGCGCTGACCAGGCTGTCGCGCAGCGCGCCGATGTCGCGGGCGAACTCCTCGCGGCGCTCGGCGGCGAGGTGCCCGGCGACGGCGAACGCGGCGACGGCCGGCACGTCGAGGGTGCCGGAGCGCACATGGCGTTCCTGGCCGCCGCCGTGGAGCACGGGGACGGGGCTGTACTCGCGGCCCAGGAGCAGGGCGCCGATGCCGTACGGGCCGCCGATCTTGTGGCCGGAGACGGTCATCGCGGCGAGCCCGGAGGCGGCGAAGTCGACGTCGAGCTGACCGAAGGCCTGTACGGCATCGGCGTGCAGGGGGACGTCGAACTCCTTCGCCACCGAGGCGAGTCCGGCGACCGGGAAGACGGTGCCGATCTCGTTGTTGGCCCACATGACGGTGGCCAGGGCGACGTCGTCGGGGTTGCGGGCGATGGCCTCGCGCAGGGTGTCGGGGTGGACCCGCCCGTGGGTGTCGACCGGCAGGTACTCGACGGTCGCGCCCTCGTGCTCGGCGAGCCAGTCCACGGCGTCCAGCACGGCGTGGTGCTCGACGGGGCTGGCCAGGACGCGTGTCCTGGCGGGGTCGGCGTCGCGGCGGGCCCAGTACAGGCCCTTGACGGCGAGATTGTCCGCCTCGGTGCCGCCCGAGGTGAAGACGACTTCGCTGGGGCGGGCGCCGAGGGCTTCGGCGAGGGTTTCGCGGGACTCCTCGACGGTACGGCGGGCCCGGCGGCCGGCGGCGTGCAGTGCGGACGCGTTGCCGGTGACGGCGAGCTGGGCGGTCATCGCCTCGATCGCCTCCGGAAGCATCGGAGTCGTCGCGGCGTGGTCGAGGTAGGCCATGATGGCCCCGATTCTACGAGGCGGTCCGAGGGCGCGGACGCGGCGCAGGGGGGCACGCCCGTCCTGACTGCGCGCCGGGGGCGCGCAAAGGCCCGGGCCGGGGTGCCGTAGGGGGCCCGGGGGGCGGCTCTCCCCCGGGTTGCGGCGGGCGTACCGCGAGGTCGGTCAGCCGCCGAAGCCCCAGACGACGGAGCCGTTCGCCGTGACCAGGACGGCCAGGACCACGAGGTCGGCGACGCCGAGCCCGAGGCCGAGGAGGGCCCGGCGGCGGCGGGCGGTGCCGCGCAGCAGGGCGAGGGTCGCGAGCACGATGGCGATCGGCCCGAGCACGATGTTCATGACGAGCAGCCCGGTGAGGCCGAGGACGAAGGCGGCGACGGCCATGCCGTCGGCGTCCCGGGTGCCCGTGGGGGCGGGGGCCGGCGTGGTGCCGGGCTCCTCCGTGCGCCGCTCGGGGGCGCCGTCCGCGGCGGCGGGTCGGTGGCGGGCCGTGCCGGACGTGCCGGTGGTGGGCCGTACGAGGGTGTCGATACGCATGAGGTTCTCTCCTTCCGGGTCAGCCTCGCCGGGCGCGGCGCTCGCGCACGGCGAAGGCGATCAGCCAGCAGCCGATGAGGGCGCCGGCCACGAGGGATACGGATGCGGGGAGTTGGACCACGGCGCCCAGCATGATGCCCATGACGAGGAGCGCTGCGACGAGGACGATCACGACTGTCCTTCCGGTGGACGACTGCACTTGAGAGTACGTATGTTCACTGACCGTCGAGTCTACTCTTCCCAATTCGAGATAACGGTTGTTTACTGAATGTCATGAGTCACACCGTCGGCATCCGTCAGGCCCAGAAGCAGAAGACCCGTCAGGCGCTGCTGGACGCGGCACTGCGGCTGCTGGAGGACCAGAGCCTGAGCAGCGTCGGACTGCGTGAGGTCACCCGGGCCGTGGGGGTCGCGCCGACCGCCTTCTACCGGCACTTCACGGGCATGGCCGACCTCGGCGTCGCCCTGGTCGAGGAGGCCCTCGGCTCGCTCCACGCGACGATCGGGGAGGCCCTGACGGAGCCGGCGGACGAGGCCCGCATCGATCGGACGGTGGCGCTCGTGGCCGAGCTGGTGCGCACCTCTCCGGCCCATGTGCGCTTCGTGGCCCGGGAGCAGCACGGCGGCGTGGCCGCCGTGCGCGCGGCGATCGGCGAGCAGCTGGGGCGCTTCGCGGACGAGGTGGCGGCGGTCTTCGCCGCGGAGCCCGAGTCGGCGGGGTGGAGCAGGGACGACCTGGACATGCTCGCCGGGATGTACGTCGACCACATGGTGATGACCGCCTCGGCACTCCTGGAGGCGGGCCCGGAGGACGAGGAGCGGGTGAGCGCGCTGGCGCGGCGCAGACTGCGGCTGGTGAGCCTCGGCCGCCGGCACTGGCTGGACTGAGTGAGGCGCACCGCACGCACCGCGCCCCCGTCCGGTGGACGGGGGCGCGGTGCGTGCACGTGCGGGCGCCGTCAGGCGGTGCGGGGCGCCTTGGCGAGCTGGCGGGACTGGGCGACGAGACGGTCCGCGGAGTCCCAGACCTCGGCGTCCTCCTCCAGGAAGCCGCCCGCCAGGTTGCGGGTGGTGATCGCGACCCGCAGCGGACCGGGGGCGGGGCGGCAGCGCACATGCGTGGTCAGCTCGACCGTCGGGGTCCAGCCGGTCAGGCCCAGCTCGAACGAGGTCGGCGGCAGCGCGTCCACCGTCAGCAGCAGCGACAGCGGGTCCGCGTCGCGGCCGTCGGCCAGCGCGAACCAGCCCCGCATCTCGCCCTTGCCGGAGGGGGCGCCGATCGCCCAGCCGATCGTCGCCGGGTCGAGCTTGATGTCCAGCCGCTCGGTGATCGCGGAGCTGCCGGGGATCGGGGCGGGGCCGTCCGAGGGGCCGAAGCAGTGGTCGATCGGGGCGATGGCCGGCGGCTCGGCCGTGGTGCGCACGTCGTCGGGCAGGGCGTCCAGGTCGCCGTAGGTGGCGAGGACGCGGATGCGCTCGACCTCGGTGCCGTCCTCCTCGAACTGGAGGAGCGACGCCTGCCCGGTGGAAAGGGTGCGGCCGGTGCGGACGACCTCGGTGCGGATCACGGCGGGGCCGGGCCGGGACGCCGTGAGGTAGTGCGCCGAGACGGAGAAGGGGTCGGGATGCGGGAGGGCGTCGCCGAGGGCGCGGCCCAGCATCGCGAGCAGGTAGCCGCCGTTGACGGCGTGGATGATCGTCCAGCCGGCCGAGAGCTCCGCGTCGTAGACACCGGGCTCACGGCGGGTGACCGCGGTGTCGCGGTCGAACTCGCTGTCGCCGACGGTCGCCCGGGCGGATCGCGGTACGGGTACCGCCGCCTGCGCCGTCGCCTGTGCTGCCTCTGCCATGCCGGTACGGTACAACAAACAATTACTGAGCGGTAGCTTTTTCCTCGGTGGCCGCCGAACGCCGGTTCCAGGCACGGGGCGCACGCCAGTGGTAGCGCATGGCCAGCAGACGCAGGACGAAGGCGGTCACGACCGCGACGCCGCTGCTCGCCGCGTTGAGGGCGTCGAAGCGGATGCACAGCACGACCATGGTGGCGCCGACGATCGCCGGCACCGCGTACAGGTCCCGGTCCCAGCGCAGCAGCGAGGGCACCTCGTTGGCCAGGACGTCACGCAGCACACCGCCGCCGACGGCCGTCGCCACACCCAGCGCGGCCGAAGCGGTGAGGCCGAGGCCGAACTCGTACGCCTTGGTCGTCCCGGTCACGCAGAAGAGGCCCAGTCCGGCCGCGTCGAAGACGTTCACACCGACCTGGATGCGCTCCACGTGCGGGTGGAGGAAGAAGACCAGCGCGGTGGCGACCAGGGGTGTCACGAAGTACCCGAGATCGGTGAAGGCCGCGGGCGGTACGGCCCCGATGATCAGGTCGCGGATCAGCCCTCCGCCCAGCGCCGTCACCTCGGCGAGGACGGCGATGCCGAAGACGTCGAAGTTCTTGCGTACGGCGAGCAGCGCGCCCGAGATCGCGAAGACGAAGATCCCCGCGAGGTCGAGCGCGTGCTGGACGGAGGGCGTGAAGAGTTCTTGGAACACCGGACAGTTCTACCGTGCGTGTCCGTGCCCGGTGTTCCCGGCCGCTCCCGAGTCCGTCAGCCGGACTCGGCGGCACCCTTCCCGGCGGGCTTCGCCGCCGACGCGGCGGTGGCGCCGGAGCCCTTCGGCTCGTCGGCACCGGAGCCCTTCGGCGCGTCGGCGTCCGATCCCTTCGGCGCGTCCGCGACGGGCGCCTCGGCGTCGGAGCCCTCGGGCTCGTCGGCACGGGCGTCGGCATCTGCGCCGGAGCCGTCGGCCGCCTCGCCCTCCGCGGAGGCGGGCTCGTCGGCGTCGGCGGACTCGGCGTCCGAACCGGCCGCGTCGTCCTCGGGCGCGTCCGCCTCCGCGGACCCGCCCGCCGGTGCGTCGTCGGCGGCGGGGCGGGGAGACGGGACGGCGACCGCGGCGGACGCCGGGTCCGTCACCGTCTCGGAGACCGCGGCCTCCTTCGACGCCACCGCCTCCGTCGCCACGACCGCGTCGATGCCGGTGGAGCGGGTCTGCGCGACCGTGCCCTCGTCGATCTCCTTCGCGAAGTGGCAGGCCACCTTGTGGCCGTCGCCGAGGTCGGTCAGCACCGGACGCTCGACCGCGCACTTGTCCTGCGCCCAGGGGCACCGGGTGTGGAAGCGGCAGCCGGCCGGCGGGTTCGCCGGCGACGGCAGGTCGCCCTGGAGCAGGATCCGCTCGCGCCGGTCCTCGACCTCGGGGTCGGGCACCGGCACGGCCGACATGAGCGCCTTGGTGTACGGGTGCTTGGGGCCCTCGTACAGCACGTCGCTCGGCGCCTCCTCGACGAGGCCGCCCAGGTACATCACCCCGATGACGTCGGAGATGTGCCGGACGACGGCGAGGTCGTGGGCGATCACCAGGTAGGTGAGACCCAGGGACTCCTGGAGCTCCTCCAGCAGGTTGATGACCTGCGCCTGCACGGAGACGTCCAGCGCGGACACCGGCTCGTCGCAGATGATCACGTCCGGTTCGAGGACGAGCGCCCGCGCGATGCCGATGCGCTGGCGCTGACCGCCGGAGAACTCGTGCGGGTAGCGGGAGAGCGCGTTGGCCGGCAGGCCGACCTTGGCGAGGATCTCCTGGATCTTCTCCCGCCGCTCGGCCTGGTCCTTGCCGATGCCGTGCGCGGCCATGCCCTCGGCGAGGATCGACTCGATGTTCTGCCGGGGGTTGAGGCTGCCCAGCGGGTCCTGGAAGACCATCTGGAGGCGGCGCCGGAAGCGGCGCATCTCCTCGTCGGGCAGCTTCGCCAGGTCGGTGCCGTCGAAGACGACCTCGCCGTCGGTGATGTCCACCAGCCGCAGCACGGCCCGGCCGAGCGTCGTCTTGCCGCAGCCCGACTCGCCGACGAGCCCGTACGTCTGGCCCGCCTCGACCTTCAGCGAGACGCCGTCGACCGCGTAGACGTGGCCGACCGTGCGGTCGAAGAAGATGCCCTTCTTGACGGGGAAGTGGACCTTCACACCGTCGAGTTCGAGCAGACTCATGCCGAGACCTCCGCCTTGGGCTTGGGAAGGACCGGGTTGACGCAGCGCACCTGGTGGCCCGCGGCGCGTGGTTCGGTCAGTTCGGGGGTGCCCGTCAGGCACTCCATCGTGTAGAAGTCGCAGCGGGGCGCGAAGGCGCAGCCGTCGGCCCAGGCGATCCGGTCGTTGATGGAGCCGCGGATCGGGCTGAGCGGCTCGCCGCGGGGGGCGTCGAGACGCGGGATGGAACCGAGCAGCCCGTGCGCGTACGGGTGCGTGGGGTGCGCGAACAGCTCACGCCGCGCGGCGGACTCCACCGCCCGTCCCGCGTAGAGCACGTTGACCTGGTCGCACAGGCCGGCGACGACGCCCAGGTCGTGGGTGATCATCAGCAGGGCGGTGCCCTCCTGGTCGACCAGTTCCTTGAGCAGTTCCAGGATCTGCGCCTGGATCGTCACGTCGAGCGCGGTGGTCGGCTCGTCCGCGATCAGCATGCGGGGGGCACACGCGACGGCCATGGCGATCAGCGCGCGCTGGCGCATGCCGCCGGACAGCTGGTGCGGGTACTCCTTGAGCCGCCGGGTCGGGTCGGGGATGCCGACCCGGTCCAGCAGGTGGGCGGCCTCCTTGCGGGCGGCCTCGCCCTTCAGGCCGCGGTGCCGCTGGAGGATCTCGGTGACCTGCACACCGATCGGGACGACCGGGTTCAGCGAGGACAGCGGGTCCTGGAAGATCATCGCCAGCTGGCTGCCGCGCAGGTCGCGCCGCTTGCGCGGGCTCATCGACAGCAGGTCCTCGCCGTCGAAGACGGCCCGGCCGCCGATCCGCACACCCTTGTCCGGCAGCAGTCCCATCAGCGCGAGCGAAGTGACGGACTTGCCGCACCCCGACTCGCCGACGAGACCGACGACCTGACCCTGGTCGACGTCGAAGGAGACGCCGTCGACCGCGGTGGAGTCCTTGCGGCCCTTGGCGGTGAAGGTGACGCTGAGTTCGTCAACGGAAAGCAGTGCCATGGGACTTCAGCCTCGCAGCTTCGGGTCGAGGGCTTCGCGCATGGCCTCGCCGAGCAGGGTGAAGCCGAGGGCGGTGATGATGATGCCGACGGCCGGGTAGGCCGCCATCATGGGCTCGTTGTCGAAGAACCGCTGCGCCTGGGAGAGCATGACGCCCCACTCGGGCACGGCGGGGTCGGGGTTGCCGAGGCCCAGGTAGGACAGCGCCGCGGCCTCGATGATCGCCGTGGCGAGGCTGAGCGTCGCCTGGACGATCACGGGGCTGAGCGAGTTCGGCAGGATCTGCGTGAGCACGATCCGCTTCTTGCGCACACCGAGCGCTTTCGCCGCGAGCACGTAGTCGGCGCCGCCCTGGGCGAGCATCGAACCGCGCAGCATGCGGGCGAAGACGGGGATCTGCACGACACCGACCGCGATCATCACCGTGGTCAGGGACTGGCCCATGACCGCGGCGATCGAGACCGCCAGCAGCAGGCCCGGCAGCGACAGCATGATGTCGGTGATGCGCATGATCACGGTGTCGACCTGCCGGCCGAACCGTCCGCCGAGCGTGGCGGCGGCGCCGGACAGGATGCCGACGAGCGCGCCCACGACGAGGCCGATGAGCATCGAGACGACGCCGACGAGCAGGGTCTGGCGCGCGCCGACCAGCATCCGGGAGAACAGGTCGCGGCCCAGGTGGTCGAGGCCGAACCAGTTCTCGCCGCGCATGCCGACGAACTTGCCCTGGTTGGGGAAGACCTCGCCGCGCCAGGTCTGCGCGGTGGGGCTGTGCGGGGCGATCCACGGTCCGATGATCGCGAGCACCACGAAGACGGCGATGACGGCGGCACCGATGATCGCCATCTTGCTGGAACGCAGCCGCCGCATGGCCTCGCGCCACAGGCTGGCGCCGGTGGTGGCCTCGGAGGTCTGCATCAGCTCGGCGAGCCGATCGATCCTGTCGGCCTTCTTGGTCATGGTCGTCACGTCAGTGCACCCGCACTCTCGGGTCGATGATGCTGTACGCGAGGTCGACCAGCAGGTTGATGAGGACGTACACCATCGCGATGAAGAGGATGAACCCGACGAGCACCGGGTAGTCGCGTGCGTCGATCGAGGTGCGGATGAAGGAGCCGATGCCGCCGAAGGAGAACACCGACTCGGTGAGCACCGCGCCCGACAGGAGGCTGCCGGTCAGCAGACCCACGGCCGTGATCACGGGGAGCATGGCGTTGCGCAGCACGTGCCGGCCCCGCACCACGCGCTTGTCCAGGCCCTTGGACTCCGCCGTGCGGACGTAGTCCTCGCCGAGGACCTCCAGGACGCTGGCCCGGGTCATGCGCACGATCACCGCGAGCGGGATGGAGGCGAGCGCGATCGCCGGCAGGATCAGGTGCATGATCGCGTCCCAGGTGGCGTCGAGCTCACCGGTCAGCAGGCCGTCGAGGGTCGCGAAGCCGGTGACGTCGGTGGCGTCGAGGCCCGTCGAGAGTCGTCCGTAGCTGGGGAACCACTGCAGCTCGACCGCGAAGATGCCCTTGAGCAGCAGTGCGAGGAAGAACACCGGGATGCAGATGCCGATCAGCGATCCGGACACCGAGGCCACGTCGAGCCAGCCGCCGCGGTGCTTGGCGGCCAGGTAGCCGAGCGGGATGCCGACGAGGACGGCGATGAGGATCGCCGCGACGCTGAGCTCGACCGTCGCCGGGAAGCGCAGGGTGAACTCGTCCCACACCGGCTGGCCGGTCTGGGTGGACGTGCCGAGGTCGAGTTCGGCGATGCGCTTGAGGAAGCGCCAGTACTGGACGTGGACGGGCTCGTCGAGGCCCAGCACACGGTTGATTCTCGCCACTTCGGCTTCGGTCGCCCGCTCGCCCAGGATCGCTGAGGCGGGTCCGCCGGGCAGTCGGTTCAGCCACAGGAAGAGCAGAACCGACAGGCCGAGCAGGGTGGGAATGAGCTGTAGCAGTCTTCGTACGACGAGTCGCAGCACCCCGCATGCCCCTTTCTTACGTGCGTCGATGCGGGTCCGCCCGGCCACGGAGGTGCTGTGGCCGGGCGGACCCGCAGGGGTTTCGGTTACTTGAAGGAGACCTCGGCGAAGTTCTCCTGCGTCAGCGGGGAGACCTTCGGCGGGTTGACGTTCTTGCCGAACGCGATGGCCGGCGGCGAGGACGAGATCGGCACGCCGGGGGCGTAGGCCATGATCGCCTCGTTGGCGGCCTTGTAGGCGTCGGTGCGACCCGCGGGGTCGGTCACCTTCGAGGCGGCGTTGACCGCGTCGAAGACCTTCTGGTCCTTGAAGCCCCACTGCTTGTCGTACCCGGCGAACCAGGTGCCGATGAAGTTGAAGCCGTCGTTGAAGTCACCGGTCCAGCCGAGCATGTGCAGGGCGCAGGAGCCCGCCTCGGTGGCGTCCAGGTAGTCCGGGGCCCACTTCATGGCCTTCGGGACGACGGTGATGCCGGCCTTCTCCAGGTCGGCCTTCATCAGCTCGAACATGTCCTGCGGAGCGGGCATGTACGGGCGGGTGACCTCGGTCGGGTAGCAGAACTCGACCTTCAGCTTCTCCTCACCGGCGGCCTTGAGGAGCTCCTTGGCCTTGTTGGTGTCGAAGGGGTAGGTCTTCACCTTGTCGGAGAAGCCGGCGACCGTGTCGGGCATGAACTGGGTCGCGGCCTTGCCGCCCTCGGGCAGCTGGGTCTTGACGAGGTTCTCGCGGTCGATGGCGTGGGTGATGGCCTGGCGGACCTCGGCCTTCTTCAGCGCCGGGTTCACCTCCTGGCTCATGCCGACGTAGAAGATGTTGAAGACGTCACGGGTCGGGACCTGGTAGCCCTCGCCCTCCAGCGTCTTCACATCGGCCGGGGCGACGAGGTCGTAGCCGTCGATGTCACCGGCCTGAAGGGCCTGGCGGCGGCCTTCCTCGGTGTCGATCGTGCGGAAGACCAGGTTCTTGACCTTGGCCTTCTCACCCCAGTAGTCGTCGAAGGCCGTGAGCGAGACCTCCTTGTTGCCCTTGTTCCACTTGGTGATCTTGTACGGGCCGGTGCCGGCGACCGTGCCGGCCTCCTGGCTGTACTTCGGGTACGTGATCGCGTCGCCCTTGGCGGTCGCGTCCTGCTTCTCGTACTCCTTGAGGGCCTTCGGCGAGTGGATCGCCAGGGCCTGGAGGGAGAAGCCGCCCGGGAGGTTGGCGGAGGGCTCGTTGACCTCGATGACGGCGGTGTTCTCGTCCTTGGCGGTGCAGGACTTGTAGTTCGCCTTCGGGGCCTCGGGGTCCTCGTTCTTCGCGAACCCGCCCATGATGGTCTGCCAGTAGTAGGAGACCGCGCTGGACTGGTACGTGCCCTTCCAGTTGAACCAGTGGTCGTAGTTCGCACAGACGGCGGCGGCGTTGAACGCCTCGCCGTCGTGGAACTTCACGCCCTGGCGCAGGTTGAACGTCCAGACCTTGCCGGCCGGGTCGCTCGACCACTTCTCGGCGAGGCCGCCGACGAGCTTGCTGCCTCCGGGCTCGTGCTCGAGAAGCGCCTCGAACGCCTGACGGGTGACCCGGAAGGTCTCGCCGTCGCTGGCGAGGGCCGGGTCGAGGGAACCGGGGTCGCCGGCACCGGCGAAGACGAAGGTGTCCTTCGCGCCGGCCTTGTCACCGTCCTTGCCCCGCTCAGAGGAGCATCCCGTGGCGATCAGACCGACAGCGACCGCTGCCGTGATCGCCCGAGTGGCTCGGGACTTGAATATTCGCATGGGTCCACCCCTGGTTCACCATGTATGAGGTCTTGACCGGCCGAACACTACAGATCAGGGGCACGACGGTGAACAGTCCGGATAACGGTGATACCTACCTGAGACCCGGACACTCAACAAACCGGTCATATCCGGGACATCCTCCCCCGGCCAGTTAACACCCTTGACATCTGGCGCAGTTCGAGGATGGGTGTTCGAACCGCATCTCACGCCTCGGGCGGGTCGCCGCCCGTCCGGACGGCGCGCCGGGGTGGATCAGCGCAGGCCACCGGCCGCGCCGGGCTGCGGGTAGCCGTAGCCCCCGGCACCGGCGGCGGGCCCACCGGCGTGCGCCTCGCGGTCGTAGAAGGGGCGGGTATTGGCCCGCATCCACATCGTCACGGGGTCGTACTCGTCGGCGAGCGCGACCGTCGAGACCGGCAGGCCGTCCGGGACCGCGCCGACCGACTGCTGCATCATGGCCCGCACCGACTCGACCGCCTGCGGACCCGTGTCGTACAGGTCGAGGCCGACGGCGAGATAGGCCGGGCCGACCGCCGGCTGCACCCAGGCGCGGCGCAGCGAGCGCACGGCGGGGGTGCGGTGGGCGTTCTGGGTGAGGAGCGCGTAGAACTGGGGGATCTCGACCGCCGGTTCGGACAGCCGCAGCGGGCCGGCCGGCATCCGGTCGAGGCCGGCGGCGATACGGCGCAGGTCCAGCCACGGGATGCCGACCCCGCCGCCCCGGGCGTGCGGGTTGAGCCAGATGCCCCACCGCTCGGGGTAGAGGATGCGGGCGATGTCGGGACCGCTCACCACCTCGTGCGCACGGGTCCAGCCGGACGCGGCGAGCTCCTGCGGGGAGGTCACGCACGGGGCGTAGCCCGCGCCGTCGACCTCGAGGTTGCCGTACTGGGCGTCGGGGGAGCCGGGCTGCCCGTGCCACAGGAGCATCCAGACACGGCCGCCGGCCGGGTCGGCGAGGGCGCGCAGGAGTGCCTCGTACGCGTCGAAGCGCCCGGGAGTCACCTGGCGCAGCATGTGCTCGACCTGCCCGGCCGCCGCGGTGCCTGACGCGCTCACCCTGGATTCCGCCCCTTCGTCCCTGCAGGGCGGCGCGATCCGCGCCCCGCCGCCCGTCGTTGCCTGCTGATGCCGTGTGCTGGTGCTGCGTGCCGTTTCCGCGTGCCGTGTGCCCTGTGCTGGTGCCGTGCCGTGCGCCCGGCGGTGCCCGCCGTGTGCCGTCACCGTCCGCCGCATGGGCGGCGGATGGTCGGGGGCGCGCCGTTCAGGCCATCAAACCAGCTTAATCGGCAGTTCCGACACAGACCTGGCCTCTATCGCGGAAGTCGCTCGTAGAAGGGGCGGACCCGCTCCAGCATCCAGTCGGCCACCGGGTCCTGCGCAACGTCCAGAAGGACGAGATTCACCGGCCACGGCACGTGGGCCCGGCCGAGCGCGCGGCCGAGGGCGTCCATCGGGGCGTTGCGGTCCGCGCCCTCCCAGGAGGAGAGCTGCACCCCGACGAAGAGGGCGGGCTCGTCGCCCTCGACGGAGGCGAGCGCACGGCGGGCGCTGACGACGACACCGGACGCCTCGAACTCACCGGCCGCGGCGGCGAGGAAGTCGACCGGCTCCTCCTGCCAGTCCGGCTCGAACAGCCGCACCCGGCCGCCGGAGGCGGGGCCGTCCAGAGGGGTCCGTCCCGACCTGCACAGTTCGGCCACGGCGGGCGGGGGGAGCGGGACGCCGACGGCGCCGCCGGGGTTCACGGCGATGCCGAGCTGCGGGGGGAGGCCACGGGCGAACTCCCGGGCGGGCGCCACGGTGAACGGCATGTGCGCGCCGACGGTGGCGAGGAACTGCTGCTCGGAGCTGAAGACGGGGACGTAGGCGGCGCCGTCTATCTCGGTGGTCGGCAGGTCGAGGTCCCGGCTGTCGGGGCCCCCGCCGTTGGGGAGCGGCACCCATATGTGGCTGCGCCCGAGCACCTCGACGATGCGACCGCCGGCGGCGGGGTTGCCGAGGGCGGCGGCAAGGGTCTCTTCCAGCTCGTTTCCGGGCCAGCCGTGGTGGTTGTCCATGCGCGTCGTCTCTGTCTTCCCGGTCGTGCCCGGGGGCGCTCCCGGGGTCGCTCCGACTGTAGCCGGGAGGGGGGTGGTCCGTGGAGGGCATGGGCGGGGGCGCGTGCGTCGTGGTGCGGGGCTCGGGGCGTGCACGGCCCGTCCGCGCGGCGCCTTGCCGGGGCCCCGCCCCCCGGACCCCCGCGCCTCGAACGCCGGCGGGGCTGGAACGCAACCCCTTGCGTCTCACGACGCGGGCGGGGCTGAGTCCGGTCGGCGGGGGGTGTCAGGGGTGGCCGAAGGCGAGGGTGTGGAGGGTGGCCGCCGCGTCGCGGTCGAGGAGGACGGCGGAGGAGCAGCCGGACGGGAGGCGGCCGGACTCGGCGTCGGAGACGAGGCGGCCGACGGCGCGGCGGTGGCGGGCGAAGGCGTAGCCGGAGACGCCCCGCCCCCGCTCGCGCTGCCCGTCGCGGGCGACCTTCGGCGGCACGTCGAGGAGGAGCAGGTGGAGGGCGCGGCCCCGCCGCGCCGCCTCGCGGGCGAGCCAGCGGCGCACCCACGCCTGGGTGCCGCAGTCGTGGACGACGACGCTCCGGCCGGAGCGCAGGGCCCGGCGCAGGCCCGCGTAGTGGGCGAGCCGGACGAGCGGGCGGTAGACGGCGTACGGCAGGCTCCCCGGCATGCGGGCGTCCCAGCGGTCGCGGGTGTCCTGGGAGTCGATGCCGCGATCCGGCGCCGTCCGCTGGATCAGCGTCGTCTTGCCGCTGCCGGGCAGGCCGGAGACGACGAGCAGGTCCCCGTCGCCGAAGACGAGGCGCCCCGGGCTGCGGCCCGCGCGCTCGCGCAGGTCCCGCAGCACCGGCGCGGGCGCGTCCAGCAGGCCGCGGACGGGCACGCCCGGCGGAGCGGGCACCCCCGTGGCCGCGGCGTATGCACCGGACCTCTGCAACGTCATCACGCTCCCCCTTGTCGCGTCGTCCGACCCTTGCCCTCTAACCTGACCCATGAAGTGTAAAGAATTGGTAATACGAATCCACCGATTTCGGCACCGCGGGTGAGGTCTGTGTCACCGGCCGCGTGCGTACCGTCACGCATCGCTGCCTGGTACCGCACTCCCCCGCTTCGCCCGCGGGCATGCAATGATGTGCGCGCCAACTCCATACAGGCCGCTTGAATCCGCGCGGGAGAGTCCCTGCCACCTGGTGTGGCGGGCGCCGAAGGAGCAAGTTCCTCCCTTGAATCTCTCAGGCCCCGTACCGCGTGCGATGAGGCAGATCTGAAAAGCGAGCCGCGCTCACACCCGGCTCCACCCAAGGTGCAAGTCACGACCATCCGTACGCGGGGTCGCGGCGAACCTCTCAGGTTCCGATGACAGATGGGGAGGATTGTCCTCGCCGCCATGCCCTGGGAGCCATACCTATGAGCACTTCCCCCCGCCGTACCGCGCTCGATGCCCTGCATCGCTCGCTGGGCGCGACCATGACCGACTTCGCGGGCTGGGACATGCCCCTGCGGTACGCCAGCGAGCGCGACGAGCACCACGCGGTCCGCACCCGGGCCGGGCTGTTCGACCTCTCGCACATGGGCGAGATCACCGTCACCGGCCCGGGTGCCGTCGACCTGCTCGACCACGCGCTGGTCGGCAACATCTCGACGGTGGGCCCCGGCCGGGCCCGGTACACGATGATCTGCCGCGAGGACGGCGGCATCGTCGACGACCTGATCGTCTACCGCCTCGGCGACACCGAGTACATGGTGGTCGCCAACGCGGGCAACGCCCAGGTCGTGCTGGACGCCCTGCGCGAGCGCGCGGCCGGCTTCGACGCCGAGGTGCGCGACGACCGCGACGCCTACGCGCTGATCGCCGTCCAGGGGCCCGAGTCCCCGGGCATCCTCGCGTCCCTGACCGACGCGGACCTGGACGGCCTGAAGTACTACGCGGGCCTGCCCGGCACCGTGGCCGGCGTCCCCGCCCTGATCGCCCGAACCGGCTACACCGGCGAGGACGGCTTCGAGCTGTTCACCGAGCCGCAGCACGCGGAGAAGCTGTGGACCGCGCTCACCGAGGCCGGCCAGGGCGCCGGCCTCGTCCCCTGCGGCCTGTCCTGCCGTGACACGCTGCGCCTGGAGGCGGGCATGCCGCTGTACGGGCACGAGCTGACCACCGCGCTGACCCCGTTCGACGCGGGCCTGGGGCGCGTCGTGAAGTTCGAGAAGGCCGGCGACTTCGTCGGCCGCGAGGCGCTGGCCGCCGCCGCCGAGCGCGCCGAGCAGGCCCCGCCGCGCAAGCTCGTCGGCCTGATCGCCGAGGGCCGGCGGGTGCCGCGCGCCGGGATGCAGGTCGTCGCCGGCGGCGAGGTCGTCGGCGAGGTGACCTCGGGCGCGCCCAGCCCGACGCTCGGCAGGCCGATCGCCATGGCCTACGTCGACGCGGCCCACGCCGCGCCCGGAACCGAGGGTGTCGGCGTCGACATCCGTGGTACGCACGAGCCGTACGAGGTCGTGGCGCTGCCGTTCTACAAGCGCGCGAAGTGACTCCCCGCACTCCCCTCCCGTTCACCACCACTGCCCCGCGTACAGGAGAATTCAGCCCATGAGCAACCCGCAGCAGCTGCGCTACAGCAAGGAGCACGAGTGGCTGTCGGCCGCCGAGGACGGCGTGTCGACGGTCGGCATCACCGAGTTCGCGGCCAACGCGCTCGGCGATGTCGTCTACGCCCAGCTCCCGGAGGTCGGCCAGAGCGTGACCGCGGGCGAGTCCTGCGGCGAACTGGAGTCGACCAAGTCCGTCAGCGACCTCTACTCGCCGGTGACCGGTGAGGTCGTCGAGGCGAACCAGGACGTCGTGGACGACCCGTCGCTGGTGAACTCGGCGCCCTTCGAGGGCGGGTGGCTCTTCAAGGTGCGCGTCACCGGGGAGCCGGACGACCTGCTCTCCGCCGACGAGTACACCGAGTTCTCCGGGAACTGAGGATCTTCCCCATGTCGCTCCTGAACACCCCTCTCCATGAGCTGGACCCGGACGTCGCCGCCGCCGTCGACGCCGAGCTCCACCGCCAGCAGTCCACCCTCGAGATGATCGCCTCGGAGAACTTCGCTCCGGTCGCGGTCATGGAGGCGCAGGGCTCCGTCCTCACCAACAAGTACGCCGAGGGCTACCCCGGCCGCCGCTACTACGGCGGCTGCGAGCACGTCGACGTGGTCGAGCAGATCGCGATCGACCGCATCAAGGAGCTCTTCGGCGCCGAGCACGCCAACGTGCAGCCCCACTCGGGCGCGCAGGCCAACGCCGCGGCGATGTTCGCGCTGCTGAAGCCGGGCGACACGATCATGGGCCTGAACCTGGCCCACGGTGGTCACCTGACCCACGGCATGAAGATCAACTTCTCCGGCAAGCTCTACAACGTGGTCGCTTACCACGTCGACGAGCAGACCGGCCAGGTCGACATGGCGGAGGTCGAGAAGCTCGCCAAGGAGTCCAAGCCGAAGCTGATCGTCGCCGGCTGGTCCGCGTACCCGCGGCAGCTGGACTTCGCCGCCTTCCGCCGCATCGCGGACGAGGTCGGCGCGTACCTGATGGTCGACATGGCGCACTTCGCCGGCCTGGTCGCCGCGGGCCTGCACCCGAACCCGGTGCCGCACGCCCACGTCGTGACCACGACCACGCACAAGACCCTCGGCGGTCCGCGCGGCGGTGTGATCCTCTCGACGGCCGAGCTCGCCAAGAAGATCAACTCCGCGGTCTTCCCCGGTCAGCAGGGCGGTCCGCTGGAGCACGTGATCGCGGCCAAGGCGGTCTCCTTCAAGATCGCCGCCTCCGAGGACTTCCGCGAGCGCCAGCAGCGTACGCTGGACGGCGCCCGCATCCTCGCCGAGCGCCTGGTCAAGGACGACGTCACCGCCCACGGCGTCTCCGTCCTGTCCGGCGGCACGGACGTGCACCTGGTCCTGGTGGACCTGCGCAACTCCGAGCTGGACGGCCAGCAGGCCGAGGACCGCCTCCACGAGGTCGGCATCACGGTCAACCGCAACGCGGTCCCGAACGACCCGCGGCCGCCGATGGTCACCTCGGGTCTGCGGATCGGCACGCCGGCGCTGGCCACCCGCGGTTTCCAGGACGAGGACTTCCGCGAGGTCGCCGACATCATCGCCGAGGCGCTGAAGCCGGAGTACGACGCGGCCGCCCTGCGCGCCCGCGTGACGGCCCTGGCCGGCAGGCACCCGCTGTACCCCGGTCTGTAATCCGGACCACGAGCACGGCACAAGGGGCACCGCGCACACTGGACAGTGCGCGCGGTGCCCCGCACCACGTCAGCACGTATTGCCGCACCACCGGCGGACAACGGCGTCTACCACCCCCACAAGGAGTCTCCCGTGGCCATCTCGGTCTTCGACCTGTTCTCGGTCGGCATCGGCCCGTCCAGCTCCCACACGGTCGGCCCGATGCGCGCCGCCCGCATGTTCGCCCGGCGCCTGAAGAACGAGGGTCTGCTGGCACACACCGCCTCCATACGGGCCGAGCTCTTCGGCTCCCTCGGCGCGACGGGCCACGGCCACGGCACCCCGAAGGCGGTGCTGCTGGGCCTGGAGGGGAACTCCCCGCGCACGGTCGACGTCGAGACCGCCGACGAGCAGGTGGAGCGGATCAGGGCCGAGGGGCGCATCAGCCTGCTGGGCGTCCACGAGATCGGCTTCTCCTACGACGACCACCTCGTCCTGCACCGCCGCAAGGCCCTGCCGTACCACGCCAACGGGATGACCGTGGCCGCGTACGGCGCCGACGGGGAGGCGCTGCTGGAGAAGACGTACTACTCGGTCGGCGGCGGCTTCGTCGTCGACGAGGACGCCGTGGCGGGCGAGAACCCGATCGTCCCCGAGGACACCGTGCTGAAGTACCCCTTCCGCACCGGTGACGAGCTGCTGCGGCTGACGCGGGAGACGGGCCTGTCGATCTCCGCGCTGATGCTGGAGAACGAGAAGGCGTGGCGCTCGGAGGCGGAGATCCGCGAGGGCCTGCTGGAGATCTGGCGGGTCATGCAGGCCTGCGTCGCGCGCGGCATGTCGCGCGAGGGCATCCTGCCCGGCGGGCTCAAGGTCCGCCGCCGGGCGGCGACCACCGCCCGCAAGCTCCGCACCGAGGGGGACGCGGCGGCGCTGGCGATGGAGTGGATCACCCTCTACGCGATGGCCGTGAACGAGGAGAACGCGGCGGGCGGCCGCGTGGTGACGGCGCCCACCAACGGGGCGGCCGGCATCATCCCCGCGGTCCTGCACTACTACATGAACTTCGTCCCGGGCGCGGACGAGGAGGGCGTGGTCCGCTTCCTGCTGGCCGCCGGGGCGATCGGCATGCTCTTCAAGGAGAACGCCTCCATCTCCGGCGCCGAGGTCGGCTGCCAGGGCGAGGTCGGCTCGGCCTGCTCGATGGCGGCCGGCGCCCTGGCCGAGGTGCTCGGCGGCTCCCCCGAGCAGGTGGAGAACGCCGCGGAGATCGGCATGGAGCACAACCTCGGCCTGACCTGCGACCCGGTGGGCGGCCTGGTGCAGATCCCCTGCATCGAGCGCAACGGCATGGCCGCCGTCAAGGCGGTCACCGCGGCCCGCATGGCGATGCGCGGCGACGGCAGCCACAAGGTCTCCCTCGACAAGGTCATCAAGACCATGAAGGAGACCGGCGCCGACATGTCCGTCAAGTACAAGGAGACCGCGCGCGGCGGCCTCGCGGTGAACATCATCGAGTGCTGAGGAGCGGCCCCGACAGCGCGCGCGTGTCCCTCGGCGCTGTCGGGGCCCTTCCCGGTGCCGTGTGCGGTGCTCCTCGGCTCAGCCGAAGTTCACGTCGCTGCACCACATGTAGGCCTGGTCGAGGTGCGAGGCCTGCCAGATCACGAACACGATGTGATGTCCGGTGTAGCCGGAGGTCTGGACGGGGAACGTGATGTCCTGCGCCGGGGCGTAGCTGCCGGTCTGCGTGATGAAGTCGAGGTTGCCCCAGCCCAGGGTCTGCGTCCTGGGGTCGTAACCCTGCTTGCTCACGTAGACCTTGAAGTAGTCGGCACCGTGGGACGCCTGGTCGCGCAGGTGGACCGAGAAGTTGTCGCCGACGGTGGTCGTCTTCCACTGACCGGGCTTGTTCAGGCTGTCGTTCCTCGAGAGGTTGTTGCTGCAGAGCGTCCCGTCGGGGGTCCGCGCCTGGAACTGGCCGCCGAGGCCGTCGCGGAGTGCGCTCATCCAGTTCCACATGGTGTCCGCGTTGGCCTGGAAGGCCTGCCAGCACATGGGGTCCTGGGTCTGCATGGCCGGGTTCATGTGATCGCTGCCCCACGTCTTCCAGCACTGGTACGCGCGGCTGGCGGGGCCGACGATGGTGCCGTGAGCCTGGGCGGGGGCCGACCATGTCAGCGCGCCGGCGATGACGGCGAACAGCATGACGAGTGCCTGGAGAGGCCGGTGGAGGGGCGACCGCGAACGGCCGGTCAGGGGAGTCGGTTTGCGCATGGGGGGAACTCCTTCCAGTTGCGAGACTGTCGTGGGAGCGCTCCCAACATCAGGGCTCCCACGCCAAATGTCAATGAAGCAAACAAAGTTGGTGACAAGCGTGGGCGCCGGGCATGACGCTGCGTCAGTCCGCGGTCTTGCGGATCCGGGACGGCAGGGGAGACTGCCTTCACGTCCGCGTCCGTCCGGCCCCGGCAGCACCGCGCCGACCGGATCGGACCACCGTCGTTCCCCCGAGATGAGGTCCCATGAACCGGAACCGAGCCGCCGTCAGCGCGGTCGCCGCGACCCTGTTAGCCGCCGGCCTCGCCGCCGGCCCGGCAGCCGCCGCCCCTGCCACCGCCACCGGGGCGAAGGCCCGCGTCGCAGCCGACTGGACGACCCAGTCGATCGTCTTCACCGCCGCTGCGGGGCAGACCAACGACCTCAGCATATTTTCCATGTACACCAGCGACGGGATCCGGCGGATCGGCTTCCGCGACGTGGTCCCGCTCGAACCGGGCGACCACTGCGCCTACTCCGGAGCCGGGGATCCCACCTCCGTCGTCTGCGAACTGCCCGCCGACAGCCCGCGGCCCGACAGGATCGACGCCTTCCTCGGCGACGGCGACGACACCATCGCCGCCTTCAGCCCCGGGGTCGGCACCGTCAGGGGCGGCCCCGGCGACGACGAACTGCACGCCCACACCGCCCGCACGGTGCTGGGCGACGCGGGGAACGACATGGTCATGGGCCCCGCCGTCCTGCACGGCGGCGACGGCACGGACCACTTGATGGGTGACGACGGCGACCAGCGGATGTGGGGCGGCCGGGGCGACGACATGATCGAGGGCTACGGCGGTGACGACACCGTGTACGCCGGCCCCGGCGACGACCACGCCATGGGCGGGGACGGCCGCGACATCGTCCTCGGCGGCCCCGGCGACGACGCGCTGGACGGCGAAGGAGGCGACGACCTCGTCTGCGGTGGCACCGGAGAGGACGTCCTCGAAGGCAGGGAAGGCCGCGACGTCGTCCTTCCCTGAGCACACCTCCACGACGGCGGACGGCGGCGGCCCCGGCGGATTCTCCGCCGGGGCCGCCGCCGTCCGCACCGTCAGGCCTTGTTCAGGTGGGCCCAGAACTCGTCGAACGACAGGAGCTTGTCCTTGTCGGTGTCGCGTGCGGCGATCACGGCCTCGGCCACGGACTCCGTGACGTTCCAGTCGCCCATCTGGGCCATCGCCGTCTTGTACTCGGCCGCCGTGATGAAGCCGTCGCCGTCCGCGTCGTAACGGTCGAACGCCTTGCGTGCTGCCTCGATGTCCGCCACCGGGTCCACCCCTTCTTGGTGCATAACTGACGGGGCCAGATTATCGGCCCAGGGGCCGATCATGGAGAGCAGGCCGGTACGGCCGGCACCGGAGGCGGGGAGGCATGTGATGGGCGGGGAACTGGCGGCGGTCCTGGACGCGGCGGGGCGGGGGGTCTTCCCGCCGTCCGACGGCGGTGTGACGGTCGTCGGGCAGCCGTCGCCGCGGGACGCGGGAGTGGTGGCGTTCACGGCGCACTCGGTGGTCTTCACCGACGAGGACCCCGACTGGGTGCGCCGGGAGCTGGCGGCGACGGCGGCGGACCCGCTGGCCGCGGCGATGAACCCCGGCTTCCTGTGCGCCCTGATGGCACGGACCGGGCGGGTGACGGACACGATCGACCTGCTCACGGTGGCGGACGCGCTGCCCGGGGAGCCGCCGCTGCCGCTGCGCCAGATCGGGGACCGCGCCCACCCGCGGGTGGTGTCCGCGCTGAAGCGGCGGGACGAGGTCCGCGTGTGGGCGGCCGAGGGCGGGGTCCTGGTGCTGGGACGCGGGCTCGCCGGCCGGTGGGAGGTCGCGGTGGAGGTCGACGAGGAGGCCCGGGGCCGGGGTCTGGGGCCGCTGCTGGCCCGGGCGGCGCGTCATCTGGTGCCGGCGCCCGTGCTCTGGTCGCAGCAGGCGCCGGGGAACGCCCGCAGCGTGCGGGCGTTCCGGACGGCGGGTTTCCGCCCCGTGGGGTCGGAGGTCCTGCTCAGGGCGGGCCGACCGGCCGACGGGCCGGCCGGGCCGGGGTTCAGCCGCGCCAGGGCTCGTAGTGCGGGTTGTCCACGCACTCGGCCATGATCTCCCGCTTGGTCTGCTTGTCGACCGGGCAGACGCCGACGATGAACTCGCGCGCGATGCCGCCGGGGAAGGCGACCTCGACCTGGTCGGCCCACTTGTGGGTGTCGCCGATGGTCCGGTTCACGTCCACGCCGCCGGGGGCGTCGATGTAGTAGTTCCAGGCGCTCTTCCACTGCTTGTACAGGTCGTGGTCGTAGGTGGTGGAGACGAACGGGGACGGCTGGTTGACCAGGACGTACTTCTCGATGTCGTACTGGCCGTCGAGCGGCGCCTTGGGATGGAAGCCCTGCTCGAAGACGATCTCCGGGCCTCGGCCGTCCGCACGGTAGAGCTGGCCGCAGGTGCTGCGGTAGGCCGGCTCGGGGGTGATCCGCTCGACGTCCACGCGCCGGTCGGCGGCCGCGTGGAGGCGGTCGGTGACGACGGGGCACGCGGCGGCGGCCGCGGCCGAGGGGGCGGCCGCGGCCGAGGGGGCGGCCGCGGCGGGCGCGGGTGCCGCGCCCGGCGAGGCGGAGGCGGCGGCGGGGGCGAGCAGCGCGGAGAGGGACAGCACGAGGACGGCGGCCCGGCGCCGCAGAAGCGAGGTGATCATGAAGATCACCCTTGCGCGAGCGCGGCGGTGCGCCCCGCAACGTCACCCGGGAGCGGGCGATTCGCGCCCGCGGTTGACGCCACCGGGCTCTGGCGCCATGAGAAACGCATGAAGGTTCATTAAAGATTCACCCGACTATCGCCATAGTTATGCATGGATTGCCAGGCCAGTGGCCCATTGCACCTAAGATTCACTTGGCTAATATGGCGATTGTGACCCTTTGTCCCGTTAAGGACTTTTGGAGGTACGGAGTCCGTATGCCATAGTCGATGACACGACCCCCATTGACCCGGGCCAGGTCGTCGACAGCCGCCGTGGATACACCCCCCCGTCCACGGCGCTCCCCACAGAAGCCCCCATCGCGCCTCCACCCCGGCGCCCGGGGGCTTCTGTGCATCGGGGCACCCCGGGACGGCGGGCGGTCGAGGGTCAGCGGTCGGCCGTGCGCATCTCGAACCAGGTGGTCTTGCCGCGCGGCAGCAGGTCGACGCCCCACCGGTCGGAGAGCGTGTCGACGAGGAAGAGCCCCCGGCCGCTGACGTCCATCTCCTGCACCGGCATCAGACAGGGCAGCCCGCGGGACGGGTCGCGCACCTCGACCCGGATCCAGCCGCGGCGGCGCACCATGCGCAGCCCGAAGACCCGGGCACCGGTGTGACGGACCGCGTTGCCCACCAGTTCGGAGACGAGCAGGACGGCGTGTTCGCACGTCGGGGCGGGCAGCGCCCACTGCCGCAGCACCACGCACTGGGTGAGCCGTCGCGCGACACCCGCCGACTCGGGGCGGGACGGCAGCAGTACCTCACCCTCCGTCGGATTGCCGTACAACTCCAGCGCTTTGAGCGCCTGTTCGTCGTCCACGGCCGGAATCCACCGAGCGGCGGTCGCGCCTGCGCGCTGCCGCGGTGGTCCCGCACCCTCCAGGCCCGCCATGCCTCCATGATGGCCGCAAAGACGGACCGCCGTGGGCGATCCGGCGGAATAGAGCCCCTGGAATGCCTCATTCCGGGAGGGTCGTGAGGCATATGCCAATGGCCGCATTCTGGCACCGACACCCCGTCCGACCTGGAGTGGCGTACCGCCGCCGACCCCTTGGACGGCGCTCGCGCCGCCGCGGGACGCACCCACCCCGACGGGTCACGCCGCCGGCACGCACGCGATTGACGCGCGCGTGTCGGCGGCGCCGACTCCGCGCATCTCAGACGAACTTGGCCTTCCCCGGGCCCTCCTCCACGAAGCTGCGCATGCCGCGCTCGCGGTCCTCCGTGGCGAACAGGCCCGCGAACCAGTTCCGTTCGATCGCGAGTCCGGTCTCGATGTCGGTCTCCAGACCCGCGTCCACCGACTCCTTCGCGGCCCGCAGCGCCAGCGCGGGGCCCTTGGCCAGCTTCCCGGCCCACGCGCGCGCCTGCTCGTAGACCTCGGCGGCGGGCACGACGCGGTCGGCGAGCCCCAGCGCCAGCGCCTCGTCCGCCGTGACCATCCGGCCCGTGAAGATCAGGTCCTTGGCGCGCGAGGGGCCGATCAGCCGGGAGAGGCGCTGGGTGCCGCCGGCGCCCGGGATGAGGCCGAGGAGGATCTCCGGCTGACCCAGCTTCGCGTCCTCGGCGACGATCCGGTAGTCGGCGCAGAGCGCGAGCTCGCAGCCGCCGCCGAGCGCATATCCGGTCACGGCGGCCACCACGGGCTTCGGGATGCGGGCGACGGCGGTGAAGGACTCCTGGAGACCGCGGGAGCGCACGACCATCGCCGTGTGGTCCATGTTCTGCATCTCCTTGATGTCCGCGCCCGCCGCGAACACCTTCTCGCCGCCGTAGAGGATCACGGCCCGCACGTCGTCGCGCCGGGTCGCCTCCTCGGCGAGTTCGCGGAGGCGGTCCTGGACGGCGATGTCCAGGGCGTTCATCGGGGGCCGGTCCAGGCGGATGGTGCCGACGCCTTCGGAGACTTCGAGGGAAACAGTCATGGCCCGAGGTTAGCTGTCGTTAACGACGCGGGGCCCGGTGCCGTTGCTCACAGCACCGGGCCCCGCCTCCGGGGTGCGCGGACTACGCGGTCCACTCCGCCCAGGACATGTTCCAGCCGTTCAGCCCGTTGTCGGGGGCGATCTGCTTGTCCTTGGAGTTCTTCACGATCACCACGTCGCCGATGATGGAGTTGTCGAAGAACCACGCCGAGGGCATGCCCTTGTCGTAGCCGCCGCGCACGTCCCGCAGGCCGATGCAGCCGTGGCTGACGTTCGCCGAGCCGAAGGTCCCGGCGGAGGCCCAGTAGTTGCCGTGCACGAAGGTGCCCGAGGTGGACAGCCGCATCGCGTGCGGCACGTCCTTGATGTCGTACTCGCCGCCGAAGCCGACGGTGGCGCCGTTCATCCGGGTCACCTTGTACTTCTCGCTGATGACCATCTGACCGTTGTACGTGGTGGTCGACGGGGCGCCCGCGGTGATCGGGACGTTCTTGATCTCCTTGCCGTCCCGCACCACGCTCATGGTGTGGGCGCTCGCGTCCACGGTGGAGACCTGGGACCGGCCGATGGTGAACGTGAAGGTCTTGGCCTGCTTGCCGTACACACCCGGGCGGCCCTCGACGCCGTCGAGGTTGAGCTTCACGGTCACCTTGGTGCCCGCGGCCCAGTACTTCTCCGGACGGAAGTCGAGACGGTCGTTGCCGAACCAGTGGCCCTCGACCGGCACGCTCGGCTCGGCCGTGACCTCGATGGCCTTCTCGACGTCCTCGGGGTTGGTGATCCCGCGGGTGAAGTTGATCGAGACCGGCATGCCGACACCGACGGTCGAGCCGTTCTCCGGCGTGTAGTGGCCGATGAAGGTGTTCTGCGGGACCAGCGTGGTGAACGTGGTGTCCTTCGCGGACTCACGGCCGTCGGCGTCCTTCGCCACCGCGTGGACCTTGTACTTGGTGGAGCCCGCCAGGTGGTGCAGCGGCTCCCAGCTCGCGCCGTCGGCGGATATCTTCCCCTCGACCGCGGTGCCCTTGTCGTCCTGCACCGTGACCGTGGTCAGCTTGCCCTTCTTCGCGGTCACCTTCAGCGCACCGGTCGTCGCGACCGCGTCGGCGCCGTCCTTCGGCGCGATGTCCACCACCGCCTGGGAGGCGGCGTTCTCCACCGCGCCCCCGCCGCCCTTGCCGTCGGACCGCGCGCCGTCCTTGGCGTCGTCCCCGCCCCCACAGGCCGTCAGCACCAGCAGCGCCCCCAGCGCCAGCGCGGACAGCCTGGCGCCCCCGCGCCTGCGTCCGGCCCGAACCGATGCCCCCGAAATCGGCTGCCCGTTCACCGTTGTCGTCTCCCCTCGCACGGCCTGGCAACGCCACGGCCCGCACCCCCGCGCGCCTCACGCACGCACAGGGATCAGAAAATCACACCGCACGTCATGAGAAGTCCCCTCGGATGTCACCGTTCCGTCCCAACTTCTCCGCCGGGACGGACGGTGAAACCGCTGATGAGGGTGGTGGCGGCGCGGGCCGGAGCCCGTAGGCGCCCGCCCCCGGGGAGCGGGGCGGAAGGAGTGCGTGCCCGCGCCCGGGGAGCGGGGCGGAAGCGTGTGCGCACGCCTCCGGGGAGCGGGGCGGAAGCGTCTGCGCCCGCCTCCCGGTGCCCCGGGAGGCGGGGGACGGGTCAGCCCAGCGCCGAACCCGCCTTCCAGCTCCGCCAGTCGAGGTTCCAGCCGCCCAGACCGTTGTCCGGCGCGACCGTCCGGTCCTTGGAGTTGACCACCTCGACGACATCGCCGACGAGGGTCCGGTCGAAGAACCAGCCGGCCGGGGACTCGCTGCTGCCGCCCTTGTCGTCCCGCAGCCCGACACAGCCGTGGGAGACGTTGTCGCTGCCGAAGGTCTGCGGGTCCGCCCAGTAGTTGCCGTGCAGGAAGGTGCCCGACGTGGTCAGCCGGATCGCGTGCGGGACGTCCTTGATGTCGTACTCGCCCCGGCCGTCCTTCGTGGTGAAACCGACCGTCGCGCCGTTCATCCTGGTCACGTCGTACATCTCGGTGACCACCATCTTCCCGTTGTACGTGGTGGTCTTCGGGGCACCGGCGGTGATGGGGACCGTCGCCAGCAGCGCGCCGTCGCGCACCACCCGCATGGTGTGCGCCTCGGCGTCGACGGTGGACACCTGCGAGCGGCCGATCGTGAACGTGATCTTCTTCTGCTGGATGCCGAAGGACCCGGGCGCCGCCGCCACGTCCCGCAGCCGCATGTCGACCGTCACCCGGGTGCCCGGCTTCCAGTAGGCGCGGGGCCGGAAGTCCAGCCGTTCGGCGCCGAACCAGTGGCCGGCGACCTCCACCGGCGGATCGGAGGTCACCCGGATCGCCCGTTCGACGGCCGCCCGGTTCTCGATCGCCCGGTTGAAGGAGAAGGAGACGATCATGCCGGTGCCGACGGTCGAACGGTTCTCCGGCTTGAAGTAGCCGATGAAGCGGCGCTCGGGGACGGCGGTGGTGAACGTCGTGTGCCGGGCGGTGCGGCGGCCCTGCCCGTCGAGCGCGACCACGTCGACGCTGTACTTGGCCGCGAGCCCCAGCCGGGTCCCTTCCTCCGGCGCCCAGCGCAGCCCGTCGCCGGAGATGCGGCCCGGCACCTCGGCGCTCCCCGCCGCCTCGACCCGGGTCACCTCCACCCGTTCCAGCCGGCCGCCGGTCAGCCGGACGGCGAGGGGCCCGTCCGGGCCGACGTCCTTCGCGCCGTCCCGCGGCGTCACCTGGATGGTCTCCTCGGGCGAGCGCGCCTTCCCCTCGCCGCCGGTCCCCGCCCCGGTGCACGCGGCAAGCCCCGCGATCAGCCCTGCCCCTGCCAGTGCGAGCCCCGCCCGCCGCCCTGCCCGCTTCAGTCCATGTCTCACACAGGCCCAACGACGGGCCCCCTCCCCGGGCAACGTGGGGGCGCGATGTTGGGACGGGGGCCGCGCGGGAAGAAATGACGGGAGGAGAGACGAGGGGCGAACGGCCGGGACGCCGTCCGCCCCCGTCCGTGCCCCGCCATCGGGCCGGGGGCGACGAGCCGCGGGAGGCCGACAGGTGTCGAGCGCAGCCGAGCAGGAGACGGTGGACGAAGGGGTGCGCGACGCCCTCGCGGGGGCGGCCGCGCCGCGGGGGCGCCCGGCGGGCGCCCCGGCACGGCCGGTGTGGCCGGGCGCCCCGACGCCCCTGGGCGCCCGGTACCGGGTGGGCCCGGACGGGGTCGCCGGGACCAACTTCGCGCTGTGGGCGGGCYGGGCGGKGGGGGTGGAGCTGTGCCTCTTCGACGGCCCCGGGCCCTCGGCGGCCGAGACCCGGATGCCGCTGACCGAACTGACGCACGGGATCTGGCACGGCTTCGTGCCCGGCATCGGCCCCGGACAGCGCTACGGGTTCCGGGTGCAGGGCCGGTGGGACCCGTGGACGGGCGCCCGCTGGAATCCGGCCAAGCTCCTTCTCGACCCGTACGCCCGCGCGGTCGACGGCGACTTCACGCTGCCGCCGCAGGTGTACGGGCACGTCCGGGACTGGCCGGAGCAGCATGTCGCCGACACCGTCCGCGACGACCGGGACTCGGCGCCGTACGTGCCGAAGGCCGTCGTGGTGCACGACGACGCGGGCGGCCAGGACGAGTGGATGGACGACCGCAGGCCCAAGACGCCGTGGGCCGACTCGGTCATCTACGAGGTGCACGTGCGCGGTTTCACCCGGCTGCACCCCGGCATCCCGGAGGAGCTGCGCGGGACCTACGCCGGGCTGGCCCACCCCGCGGCGATCGAGCACCTCACCGCGCTCGGGGTGACGGCCGTCGAGCTGCTGCCCGTGCACCAGTTCGCGCACGAGGACCATCTGCTGCGCCGGGACCTGGTCAACTACTGGGGCTACAACTCCATCGGCTACTTCGCCCCGCACGCGGGCTACGCGGCGTCGGGCACGGCGGGGCAGCAGGTGGGCGAGTTCAAGCGGATGGTGCGGGCGCTGCACGAGGCCGGGATCGAGGTCATCCTCGACGTGGTCTACAACCACACCGCCGAGGCGGGCGAGCTCGGCCCCACGCTGTCGCTGAAGGGCGTCGACAACCGCGGCTACTACCGGCTCCAGCAGGACGCCCGCCGGTACGCCGACTACACCGGCTGCGGCAACACCCTGCACGTGGTGCAGCCCCATGTGCTGCGGCTGATCACCGACTCGCTGCGGTACTGGGTCACGGAGATGGGCGTCGACGGCTTCCGCTTCGATCTGGCGGCCGCCCTCGCCCGCTCGATGCACGACGTGGACATGCTGTCCCCGTTCCTCGCCGTGATCGCCCAGGACCCGGTGCTGCGCCGGGTGAAGCTGATCGCCGAGCCGTGGGACGTGGGCAACGGCGGCTACCAGGTGGGGGCGTTCCCGCCGCTGTGGACCGAGTGGAACGACCGCTACCGCGACGCCGTCCGCGACTTCTGGCGCGGGGCGCTCCCCGATGTGCGGGACCTCGGCTACCGGCTGTCGGGCTCGAGCGACCTGTACGCGTGGGGCGGCAGGCGGCCGCACGCGTCGATCAACTTCGTCACCGCCCACGACGGCTTCACCCTGCGCGACCTCGTGAGCTACGACCACAAGCACAACGAGGCGAACGGCGAGGGCAACCGCGACGGCACGAACGACAACCGGTCGTGGAACTGCGGCGCCGAGGGCGAGACCGACGATCCCGCGGTCAACGCGCTGCGCCGGCGCCAGATGCGCAACCTGCTCACCACCCTGCTGCTGTCCACCGGTGTGCCGATGCTGGTCGCGGGCGACGAGATGGGGCGCACGCAGGGCGGCAGCAACAACGCCTACTGCCAGGACAACGAGATCAGCTGGCTGGACTGGTCGCTGCCGGACGGGGAGCCGGGCCGGGGGCTGCTGGCCCTGACCCGACGGCTGCTCGCCCTGCGCCACGCCCATCCGGTGCTGCGGAGGAGGGCCTTCTTCTCGGGCCGCCCGCAGGCCCCGGACGGGCTGCGGGACCTGGCCTGGTTCACCGTGGAGGGCGCGGAGATGACCGAGGCCGACTGGTACGCCCGGTCGGCGACGCTGGCGCTGTTCCTCTCCGGCCGCGACATCCCGGGCCGGGACGCGCGGGGTGAGCAGGTCACCGACGACAGCTTCCTGACGGTGCTGCACGCCGGTGCCGAGCCGGTGGACTTCCGGTTGCCCGGACCGCCGTGGGCCGCGTCGTACGAGCTGGTGGTGGACACCGCGCGGGAGGAGCAGACCGAGGCGCCGGGCACGGTGCACGAGGGCGGAGCGGTGCTCACGGTCCCGGCGCGGTCGGTGCTGCTGCTGCGGGTGCGCGGCTGAGGGCACCCTCGCGGGCCCCGGCACCGTGGCCCGTCGCGTCATGCGCTCGTCGTCGACCCCGGGCGGGCGATCATCAGCACCACGACGACCGCCCACAGCAGGTTGAAGACGCCGGTGAGCATGGCGAGCCGGGCGGCGGCGGCGCGTGTGCGGGTGGCCGTCGTGGCGGGCGCGGCGCCGGGGGCGACCGCAGCGCCGGGGGTATCCGTGGCGGGCGCGCCGGCCGTCGCAAGCAGTCGTTCCTGGCCGGGCAGGATCAGCGCGCCGAGGACGACGGCCGCGGCCGTCGTCAGCACGAGCGAGACGACCAGCCACGGGTCGGTGAGCACGCCGAGCTGCGCGCCGGTGGCGATGCCGAGGACGGGGACGCTCACGCCGACCACCGCGTAGACGCGGCAGATGCGGTGGAGGAAGGCGGCCGTGATCCAGCCGCCGAGCGGCGGCGGTCCGCCGTCCGGGCCGTGGCCCGCCGCCGTGTCGCCGCCGGTCTCCTTGACCGCGCGGGGGAACAGCGAGGCGGCGACGGCGACCGGGCCGATCGCCAGGATCGCCGCCAGGACATGCAGGGACAGCAGGAACGTGGTCACCGCGGACGCCTCCAGGGACGGACTGTGCGGAGGTGGGGCAGCCGCCGTGCGGGCGGCCTCTCCTTTATATGTTGGCTGCCAATACATAGCACGCCAAGGCAATGAATGGGTAGGCTGCCTACCTATGAGAGGGGATCCCGTCCGCGGTCATCTCGACAGCCTGCTGCTCGCCGCCCTGGAGTCCGGGCCGAAGCACGGCTACGCGATCATCACGGCCGTCCAAGAACGCAGCGGCGGCGCGCTGGAGCTGCGCACCGGCACGACCTACCCGGCGCTCAACCGCCTGGAGCGGGCGGGGCTGCTCGCCAGCAGCTGGGAGTCCGTCGGGGAGCGGCGCCGCCGGTGCTACGAGCTGACCGACGCGGGACGCGCCGCGCTGGCCGAGGAACGCGCCTCCTGGCGGGAGTTCACCGCGGCGATCGGCTCCGTGCTGGACCCGCGCCCGCTGCCCGGGGCCGCGACGTGAGCGGCCCGCCGCGGCCGGACGAGGCGACCCGGGTGGTCGACGGCCATGTCGCCGCCCTCGCCGAAGGGCTCCACGGCCCGGCACGCGTCCGCGCCCGCCTGCTGCGCGAGGCGCACGACGGGCTCACCGACGCCGTGGCCGACCTCGTGGAACAGGGTGTGCCGGCGGGCCGTGCGGCCGAATGCGCCGTGCGGGACTTCGGCGGCGCCGACGAGGTGCGGCCGGCGTTCCAGGCCGAACTCGGCCTCGCCCAGGCGCGGCAGACCGCGCGGCTGCTCGCGTGCGTGCTGCCCGCCCTGATCGCCTGCTGGTACCTGGCCGCCGCGTTCGCCCCCGCGCCGGGAGGCCCGGCCGTGCTCCTCGCGGGGCTGCTGGGGGCGGTCGCCGCGGCGGGCACGCTGCTCGCCGTGGGGGCCGCTGCCATGACCGGCGCCCTGGGCCGGCTGGTCCCGGCTCCGGCCCGGCTGCCGGAGACCGTCGCCCGGACGGCGACCTGCATGAGCGTCGCCCTCGCGGTGGGGGCGCTGTCGCTCACGGCGGTCTGGGCCGCGGCGGGCGAGTGGGCGGCCGCGGCCGCCGCGGGGGCACTGACGCTGGCCTCCCACGTCCGCGTCGGTTCCGCCGCCCGCGCGTGCCGGCGCTGCCTCGGGGGCGGGTGACCGGGG
>NZ_RDBP01000012.1:2686715-2720030 GCF_008042045.1 Streptomyces sp. T39 | reverse complement strand
GCGGACGAGTCCTCGCACGCCGGACGGGCCGGCCCTCCGCCCCGCCGGACAGGCGGAAAGCGGCCGGCCGCCCGACAGGCTGACGCACCCGGCCCCATGAGCCCAGAACACGCGGACGGCCCGGTTCACGGCCCCGCCGAACACCACCCGCGCCCCGGCGATCGCGGCACGGCCCGCGGACGAGTCCTCGCACGCCGGACGGGCCGGCYCTCCGCCCCGCCGACAGGCGGAAGAAGCCCGCCCCGTGGGCCGAACGCCCCCGTCGGCTACGAGGTGCCGAGGATGCCGCGGTCGTACGCGGTCGCCACCGCCGCCGCGCGGTCCTTCGCGCCGAGTTTGGCGAAGATGTGGGTGAGGTGGGTCTTCACGGTCGCCTCGCTGATGAACAGCTCCGCCGCGATCTCCTTGTTCGACGTGCCCTTGGCGACCAGTTCCAGTACGTCCTTCTCACGTGCCGACACCTGCTCGACGCCCGGTGCCACCGGGGTGCGCACCCGGGACACCAGCCGGGAGGCGACGGCCGGGGAGAGCACGGTCCGTCCTTCGGCGGCCGCGCGCACGGCGGTGAACAGCTCGTCGCGCGGGGCGTCCTTGAGGAGGTAGCCGGTGGCGCCCGCCTCGATGGCGGGCAGCGTGTCGGAGTCGGTGTCGTAGGTGGTGAGGACCAGCACCCGGGAACGGGCGCCCCGGCGGGCGAGTTCGGCGATGGCCGCCACTCCCCCGCCGCCCGGCATCCGCAGGTCCATGAGGACGACGTCCGGGTCGAGGCGGACGGCGAGTTCGACGCCCGTGACGCCGTCCGCGGCCTCTCCGAGGACGCGGAAGCCGGGCGCGGACTCGAACATGCCGCGCAGGCCGTCCCGGACGACGGGATGGTCGTCGACGACGATCAGGGTGATGGTGTGCGACTCAGCCATGGCGCACCAACGGTACGCGAGCGGAGACGGCGGTGCCCTGACCGGGTTCGGACTCGACGGCCGCGGTGCCGGCGATGCGTTCGGCGCGGGCGCGCATCCCGGCGAGGCCGAAGCCGCCGGTGCGCGAACGGGGCGGCAGGGCGTGGGGGTCGAACCCGCGCCCGTCGTCGCGGATGTCGAGGGTGACCTCGTCGCCCATGTAGGACAGGGTCACGCCGACCCGCGTGGCGGCGGCGTGCCGCGCGGTGTTGGCGAGGGCCTCCTCCGCGATGCGCAGCAGCGTGGCGGCGACCTCGTCGTGAAGCGGCTCCTCGGTGCCGGTGACGGTGAGACGGGCCGGGACGCCGTGGTCGTCGGACCAGGCGCCGACGGTGCGCTCCAGGGCCTCGGGCAGGGTGTCGTGCTCCAGTGCGGCGGGAGTGAGGTTGTGCACCGAGCGGCGGGCCTCGCCCAGACTGTGGCGGGCGAGGTCGGCGGCGCGGTCGAGATGCTGGCGGGCCAGGCCGGGTTCGGCGGCCGACTGCACCACCTGGAGCTGGGCGATGATGCCGGTGAGGCCCTGGGCGATGGTGTCGTGGATCTCCGCGGCGATCCTGCGCCGCTCGTCGGAGATGCCCGCTTCCCGTGCCTGGAGCAGCAGTTGGGCGTGCAGGCCCGCGTTCTCCTCCATGGCCTGCTCCAGGCGGGCGTTGGTGTCCTCCAGCTCCTTGATGGTGGCGAGGCGCTGCCGGGCGCGTTCGGCCTCCTGCACACCGATGTTCGTGAAGACCACGCACAGGGAGCCGTTGAGGACGTACAGCACTCCGAAGAGCATCCAGTTCATCCCGGACGCGGGCGGCAGGCCGCCGGACTGGGAGCCCGCCATGGTGACGGCGGTGGCCAGCAGTCCGACGCGGGCACCGCGCCGCGGCAGCAGGTCGGCCGCGTCGAAGTAGCCCATCACCGCGTAGATGGAGAACAGCGGGTTGAGCCAGGTCAGCACGAAGGCGACGAGGGTCCGCAGCGCGAAGTGGAGCTGCGCGGCCGGGGCGTGCTCGGGCACGCCGGCGCGTATCGCGCTCCATCGCCACTCGACCGCGAGGGCCACCAGCACCAGACCGCCGGCCGCGTACATCTCGCCCGACGTCATGAACACCGGGGCGCTGGCGGCGGAGACGACGGTGGCGAGCGCGAGCAGGGCGTAGGGGCCGTGGGCGAAGAAGCCCGCCCACCGGATGTCCGCCTGTTCGGCGTCCGGCGACGGCTTCGCCGTCCGCCGGAGGCGGTCCCACCGGCCGCCCGCCGCGCGTCCCCGTGGGGCACGTGGCGCATGGGGTGCCCTGGGCACCGTGTCCGACAGTCTCATGCGCACAGTGTCCACCGCGCCCGCTCCCTCCATCCCGTCATTCCCAGCGGAACCAGCGGATCGCGGCCGCCGTGAGCACGGCCGCCCACAGACCGGTCACCGTCAGGTCGCCCCAGGCGGGCCAGCCACCCGCGGCGGCCCGGTCGAGCGCCTGGGCGGCCGCGCCGAACGGGGTGAAGCCGACGACGGTCTCCAGGGTGTCGGGCATGGCCTGCACCGGCACCCAGACACCGGCCGTGAACATGCTGGGGAAGAAGACGGCGGAGCCGACGGCGGTGGCGATCTTCTGGTTCGGCGACACGGCGCAGACCGTGGCACCGAGTGCGAGCGCGGCGGCGGTCGTCACCAGCAGGGCGAGCACGTATCCGGCCGCCTGCCCCGGCAGCGCCACGTCGAAGGCGGTCCGCCCGACGGCGAGCGCGATGACCGCGGAGGCGACGACCGCCGCTCCGTGGAGCACGAGTTGGGCGGTGAGCAGTGCCGACGGCCGGACCGGTGTGGTGTGCATCCGGCGCAGGATGCCGCGTTCGCGGTAGCCGGTGAGGACCGGCGGCATCGCCTGGAGCCCCGCCATGATCGTGGCGAGCAGGACGACGACGGGGACGTAGAGGTCGATGACGCGCAGCCCGCCGAGGTCCGCGGAAGGCTCGCGGAAGGACGGGATCAGGCCGAGGATCGCCAGCAGCACGGTCGGGAAGAAGAGGATCCAGAAGATGGAGGCGGGCTCGCGGCAGAACAGCCGTGCCTCGGTGCGCAGGACGGCGAGGGCCGCGGCGCGGCGCACACGGGCGGGGGTGGCGGTGGCCGTGACGGTGACGGTGCCGGTCATCGGGTGGTCTCCTCGGGTGCGGGGGCGGACGCGCCGCCGGCCGGTGCCGCGGATCCGGTCAGGTCGAGGAAGGCGTCGTCCAGCGACGCGTCGGCGACCCGGAGCCGGGCGGCGGTGATGCGGTGCCGGGCGAGCAGCGACACGACGGCGTCGACGGTCTCGTCGGTGCCGTTGATGACGATCCGGTCCGCCCGGTGCTCGATCGACACCGCCTGCGGCAACCGGTCCATTTCGTCCTGGTCCAGGGGCGCGGAGGGGGTGAAGGAGATGACGGTGGACGCGGTGGAGCGGGCCACCAGCCCGGCGGGGGTGTCGAGGGCCGCCACCCTGCCCTTGTCGATGACGGCGATGCGGTCGCAGAGCCGCTGCGCCTCCTCCATGAAGTGGGTGACCAGCAGGACGGTCACCCCGGAGTCGCGCACCTCCTCGATGAGCTGCCAGGTGTCCCGGCGGGCCCGGGGGTCCAGTCCGGTGGTCAGCTCGTCGAGGACGACCACCCGGGGGTTGCCGATCAGGGCGAGCGCGATGGACAGGCGCTGTCGCTGGCCCCCGGAGAGCGCCGCGAAGCGGGTGGTCAGCTTGTCCTGAAGGCCGAGACGCCCGGCCAGCGGACGCCAGTCGGCGGGATGTTCGTAGAACGTCGTGTACTGCTCCAGCGCCTCGCGGACGGTGATCTTCGGCTGGAGCTCGCTCTGCTGGAGCTGCGCGCCGAGCACCGTCGTGAGCCGGTCGTGGTCGCGCACCGGGTCGAGCCCGGCGACGGTGACCGTGCCGGCGTCGGGGACGCGCAGCCCCTCGACGCATTCGACGGTGGTGGTCTTGCCCGCCCCGTTGGAGCCGAGGATCCCGAAGATCTCGCCCTCCTCGACGGTGAAGCTCACCCCGTCGACGACGTCGCGTCCGCCGTATGCCTTGCGCAGGTCCTTCACTTCGACAATCGCCATGCCGGAAGCCTCCCGCGGGGGCGACGCCGCCGGTATCGGCCATCGCGCTGGACGGCGCATCGTCCGATCGCCCGGGCATCGTCCGATCGGACGATGCCCGGGTACGACCTCCCGTGGCCGGCCGGGCCGGGGACGCGGCGGCGCGTGGCCGCGGCCCACGGAGGCCCCTGGGCCGCGCCGGGGATGCGGGGGGCGGGCGTGGCGGCCGGAAAACCACGTGAGGCTGTCAGTGGCGAACCGTAGGCTCGCTCCTGATGCCCTCCTTCGACAACGACACCCAGGACCGGTCCGCCGTGCGCTCGCTGCTGCGCCTGTGGCCGTACGTACGGCCGGTGCGCACCCGGCTCCTCAGCGCGGCGTTCGTCGCGATAGTGGCCTCGTGCCTCAGCCTCGTCATCCCGCTGGTGCTCAAGTGGATCGTGGACGGTCCCGTCGCGGACGGCGACCCCGGCGGGGTGTGGCTCGGGGCGCTGGTGCTCCTGCTCCTCGGCATCACCGAGGCGGTCCTCTTCGGCTTCCGGCGCTGGCTCGTCGCCCGCCCGCTCGCCGGGGTGGAGGCGGCCATGCGCGCCGACCTGTTCCGCCATCTCCAGCGGCTGCCGGTCGCCTTCCACGACCGGTGGGCCTCGGGGCAGCTGCTGTCACGCGGCACCACGGACCTGATGCTGCTGCGGATGTTCCTGGCGTTCCCGCTGACCTTCCTGCTCGTCAACGGCACCACCATCCTGGCCGGTTTCGTCATCCTGCTCCTCCAGGAGTGGACGCTCGGACTGCTGCTGCTCGCCCCGGTCGTGCCGCTGGTCGTGGCGTGCTCCCTCTTCGAGTCGCGGTACTCGCTGGTCGCCCGGCGGGCGCAGGACCAGGTGGGCGACCTGACCACCGTGGTCGAGGAGAGCGTGCTGGGCATCCGGGTGGTCAAGGGCTTCGGACGCCACCGCAGCCAGGCCGCGGCCTTCCGTTCGCTGGCGGAGCGGCTGCGCGGCACCGAACTGGTCAAGGCCCGTCTGCTGGGCGGGATCTGGGCGCTGATCACGGTGATCCCCGAGCTCGCGGTCGGTGCGGCCCTGGTCCTCGGCACCGTGCAGGTCGCCGACGGCGAGCTGTCCGCGGGCACCCTGGTGGCGTTCCTGTCGACGGCCCTGGCGCTGCGCTGGCCGGTCGACTCGATCGGCTTCCTGCTCGCCATGAGCCAGGAGGCCGCGACCGCCGCCGACCGGTACTTCGAGGTGATGGACGCCGCACCGGAACAGGAGACCCACGACCGGCCCCCGGGCGCGGACCGGACGGCGGCCACGGCGGACGGGCTGCGCTTCGAAGGGGTCGTGTTCGGCTACCCGGACGCGCCCGAGGGCAGCGAGCCGGTCCTCCGCCGGATCGACCTGCACGTGCGCACCGGCGAGACGATGGCGCTCGTCGGCGGCACGGGCAGCGGCAAGACGACGCTGACGGCACTGGTGCCCCGGCTGTACGACGTGGACGCGGGGCGCATCCTGCTGGACGGCGAGGACATCACCGGCCTGCCCCGCGAGCGGCTGCGGGAACTGGTCTCGGTCGCCTTCGAGGAGCCGACGCTGTTCTCGGCGAGCGTCGGCGAGAACGTCCTGATGGGCGCGGGCGGGGAGGCGGACGAGGCGGATCTGCGGCGCTCGCTGGACATCGCGCAGGCCGGATTCGTGGACGGACTGCCGCAGGGGGCCGACACCCAGGTCGGCGAGCAGGGCCTCAGCCTGTCGGGTGGTCAGCGCCAGCGTCTCGCGCTGGCCCGGGCGGTCGTCGGGCAGCCGCGCTTCCTGGTCCTCGACGACCCGCTGTCCGCGCTCGACGTGCACACCGAGGCGCTGGTGGAGGCGGCACTGCGCCAGGTGCTCGCCGCCACCACCGCCCTGGTCGTGGCGCACCGCCCGTCGACGGTGATGCTCGCCGACCGGGTCGCGCTGCTGTCCGGCGGACGGATCGCGGCCGTGGGCACCCATCACGAACTGCTGCGCACCAACGCCGAGTACGCATGGCTGATGTCTGGCGGCGAGGAGCGGAAGGTGCCTGCCGGTCCGCCGGACGGACCGGACGCGGCCGGTGCCGCGGAGAGCGCCGCGGGCGCGGAAGGGAGCATCCGGTGACGGCGGGTCCGGCAACGGTTCCGGGACGGGGACCGGCGAAGGAGCGGGCACAGGACGCGGATCCGGACGAGGGTGCGGGAGGTCCCGGCTCCCCGGCGGAGCCCGGTCCGCGGACCGGCGATCCGTTCGACCGGGACGCCCTGCCCGCGCCGGCCGGCGCCACGGGCGCGCTGCTGCGGTCGCTGCTGGCACCGCGCCGTGCCCGGGTCGCGTTCGCCGCGGTGCTCCTGCTGCTCCAGCAGGCGGCGGTCCAGGCCGGCCCGCTGCTCGTCGCCTACGCCATCGACCGGGGCGTGCCCGCCGTCCGGGCGGGCGACCACGGCCCGCTGGTGGCGGTGGGCGCCGGCTACGCCGTCTGCGCCATCGGGGCGGGTGTGCTCCAGTACGGCTTCATCCGCGCCTCGGCGCGGGTCAACCAGGACGTGCTCCTCGACCTGCGGGGCCGTATCTTCCGGCACGCGCAGGCGCTCAGCGTCGACTTCCACGAGCGGTACACGTCGGGCCGGCTGATCTCGCGCTCCACCACGGACGTGGAGTCGCTGCGGGAGCTGCTGAGCGAGGGTCTCCAGGAACTGATCGGCGTCGTCCTGTCGTTCGTGTACATCTCCGCGATGCTCCTCTGGCTCGACCTGGGGCTCGGCGGCGTGGCCGTGGCGTCCTTCGTCCCGCTCTATCTGCTGGTGCGGCTCTACCAGCGGCGGGCGAAGTCCGTGTTCCTGACGCGTTCGTCGGCGATCGCCGCGGTGATCGTGAAGTTCGCCGAGACGATGAACGGCATCCGTCCGGTGCGCGCCTTCCGCCGGGAGCGGGCCAACGACGAGGCGTTCGCCGGGCTGAACCACCGCCATGAGCGAAGCAACGGGGACGCGCTGCTGGAGATGGCCCGCTATGTGGTGGGCTCACGGCTGGTCGCCAACACGGCGGTCGCCGCGATGGTGCTCTGGGGCGCGTACCGGGTGGCCTCGGGCACCCTGGCGCTCGGTGTGCTGGCGGCGGCGGTGCTGTACCTGCGCCGCCTGTACGACCCGATCGACCGGCTGGGGATGTTCCTCAACTCCTACCAGTCGGCGGCGGCGTCGCTGGAGAAGATCGCCGGTCTGCTGGCCCAGGTGCCGTCCGTCCCGGAGGCGGCCCACCCGCGGGAGCTGCCCGCGCGGGGCGGCCCGGGGGCCGGCCGCGAGGTGGTCTTCGAGGGTGTCGGCTTCGGCTACCGCACGGGCGGCGAGGTGCTGCCGCGCTTCGACCTGACGATCCCGGCCGGGCAGACGGTGGCCGTCGTCGGTTCGACGGGCGCGGGCAAGTCCACCCTGGCCAAACTCCTCGCCCGGTTCTACGACCCGACCGAGGGGCGGGTGCTGCTCGACGGGACGGACCTGCGCGACCTGTCCCTGCCCGAACTGCGCCGCGGGGTGGTGATGGTGACGCAGGAGGCGTTCCTGTTCTCCGGCACGGTCGCGGAGAACATCGCCGTCGGCCGCCCCGGGGCGAGCCGCGAGGAGATCGAGCAGGCGGCGAAGGCGATCGGCGCGCACGACTTCGTCGCCTCGCTGCCCGAGGGATACGACACGGACGTGCGCAAGCGGGGCGGGCGCATCTCGGCAGGCCAGCGCCAGCTGGTGGCGTTCGCGCGGGCGCTGCTCGCCGATCCGGCGGTGCTGATCCTGGACGAGGCGACGAGCTCGCTGGACATCCCGGGCGAGCGGGCCGTGCAGCACGCGATGGACACGGTGCTGCGGGGCCGCACGGCGGTGGTGATCGCGCACCGGCTCTCGACGGTGGAGATCGCGGACCGGGTCCTGGTGATGGAGTCGGGACGGATCGTGGAGGACGGCGCGCCGGACGAACTCATCGGTGGCGAGGGCCGCTTCGCGGGCCTCCACCGTGCGTGGCGGGAGAGCCTGGCCGGCTGACGGGTCGGGTCCGCGCCGCCGCCGCACGGCTGACGGCGCGGACCCGCCCAGGCGCGGGGGGGCGTGATCCCGCGGGTGCGGACGTACACGCCCCGGCGGGCGTGCCACGGGCACGCGGACGCACCGGCTCCGCCGACGGCGGGCGGGCTCGGCGTCCGGCAGAAGGTGGCGTGCGGGCATCCCCGACGGGCGCGGTGGGCACGCCTCGCCGGGCGCGGCACGCGGGGTCCTCCGGGGGCGGCACGCGTGTTCCTCCGGGGGCGGCACGCGGGGTCCTCCGGGCGCGGACGTACGCGCTCCGGCGGGCGGGGCGTGCGCCGGGGGCGCCTGGATCCGGCCAAGCGCCGGGGGCGTCCGCCCCCGGGCCGCGACGCCACGCTCCACACTCCTGTCACATGGCGAGACGCCCCCGCGGGGCACCGCGGCCCATTCGTCCCCGGCCTGGGGCGACATCCCGGAGACACCGTCCGCACACGCGACGAAACGTCCGCTTAACGAACACCAGCCATCGGACACCGGACGATTTCCGGCCAACTTCTTGTCGCGCTCCTGACAGGAACCGTTCACGGCTGCCACTCTTCCCCCGTTCCACGCAACGGTGCTCCACCGCTCCAGATCCACCGTGCCGCACCGTGTTCCACGCTCCGCATGCCCCACTGCACGCCCGGCCGGCCCGACCCAGCCGACCGGTACCCCCCTCGCAGAAGGAGTCCGCGTGAGACCCACGCATCGCCGTCGCGCCACCGCGACCGGAGCCCTCATCGCGTCGGCCGCACTGATAGCCGTCGGCTTCCAGACCGGCACCTCCGCCGCGGCCCCCGCGGCCGCCCCGGCCGCACAGGCGACCGCGGCCGACCCGGGCGCCCTGCCCAAGAGCCTCACCCCGGCTCAGCGTGCCGAGCTGATCCGCGAGGCGACCGCCACCACGGCCGCCACCGCGAAGGAACTGGGCCTGGGCGCCCAGGAGAAGCTCGTCGTGCGCGACGTCACGCAGGACCGCGACGGCACCACGCACACCCGCTACGAGCGCACCTATGCCGGCCTGCCGGTCCTCGGCGGCGACCTGGTGGTCGCCGAGTCCGCGGGCGGCACCACCGAGGCGGTCACCAAGGCCAACCGCGCCCAGCTCAAGGGCATCGCCACCACCGCCGGCGTGGCGGCCGCCACCGCCGAGAAGCAGGCGCTCGGCGCCGCGAAGGCGGAGGGCTCCAAGGCGACGAAGGCCGAGCGCGCCCCGCGCAAGGTGGTCTGGATGGGCACGGGCAGCCCCACGCTCGCCTACGAGACGGTGGTCGGCGGCCTCCAGCACGACGGCACCCCGAACGAGCTGCACGTGGTCACCGACGCGGCCACCGGCGAGAAGCTCTTCGAGTGGCAGGCCGTCCACAACGGCACCGGCAACACCCAGTACAGCGGCACGGTCACCCTGGGCACGGCCCCGTCCTACACCCTCACGGACACCACCCGCGGCAACCACAGGACGAACAACCTCAACCGGGGCACGTCGGGCACCGGCACGCTGTTCTCGGGCTCCGACGACGTCTGGGGCGACGGCACCCCGGGCAACGCGGAGACGGCCGGCGCGGACGCCCACTACGGCGCCGCGCTGACGTGGGACTACTACAAGAACGTGCACGGCCGTTCGGGCATCCGGGGCGACGGCGTCGGCGCCTACTCCCGTGTCCACTACGGCAACAACTACGTCAACGCGTTCTGGCAGGACAGCTGCTTCTGCATGACGTACGGCGACGGCTCGGGCAACGCCAAGCCGCTGACGTCGATCGACGTCGCCGCGCACGAGATGACGCACGGCGTCACCTCCAACACCGCGGGCCTGGTCTACAGCGGCGAGTCCGGCGGCCTGAACGAGGCGACCAGCGACATCTTCGCCGCGGCCGTCGAGTTCCACGCCAACAACAGCTCGGACGTGGGCGACTACCTGGTCGGCGAGAAGATCGACATCCGGGGCAACGGCACGCCGCTGCGGTACATGGACAAGCCGAGCAAGGACGGCTCGTCGAAGGACTACTGGTACTCCGGCATCGGCAGCATCGACGTCCACTACTCCTCGGGACCGGCGAACCACTGGTTCTACCTGCTCTCCGAGGGCAGCGGCGCGAAGACGGTCAACGGCGTGAACTACGACTCGCCCACCTCCGACGGTCTGCCGGTCACCGGCATCGGCCGCGAGAAGGCCGCGCTGATCTGGTACAAGGCGCTGACCACCAAGTTCAACTCGACCACCAACTACGCGGCCGCCCGCACCGGCACCCTCGCCGTGGCGACCGAGCTGTACGGCGCGAGCAGCGCCGAGGTCAAGTCGGTGACCGACGCATGGGCCGGCATCAACGTCGGCGCCCGCCCCGGCGGCGGCAACCCCGACCCGGGCACGGTCTTCGAGAACGCCGCCGATGTCGCCATCCCGGACGCCGGCGCCGCGGTGACCTCCACGGTCAACGTGACCGGCCGCACCGGCAACGCCCCGGCCACGCTGAAGGTCGACGTGGACATCGTCCACACCTGGCGCGGTGACCTGGTGATCGACCTGGTCGCCCCGGACGGCACCGCCTTCCGCCTGAAGAACTCCAGCAGTTCGGACTCGGCGGACAACGTCCAGGCGCAGTACACCGTGAACGCCTCCGGCGAGGTGGCCAACGGCGCCTGGAAGCTGCGGGTGCAGGACGTGGCCCGCTACGACACGGGCTACATCAACAGCTGGAAGCTCACCTTCTGAGCCGGCGTCACACCGGCTGAGCACGGCTGAGCCACACCGCACACCACCGAGGAACCGGCCGCCCGGGGCGCCCCACGCACCCCGGGCGGCCGCGCGCCGTCCCGTCGTACAGTGACCGGATGATCAGGGTGCTGCTGGCCGACGACGAGGCGCTGATGCGGGCCGGCGTACGGGCGGTGCTCGGCGCGGATCCCGGGATCGAGGTGGTCGCGGAGGCCGCCGACGGCCGGGAGGCGGTGGCCCTCGCCCTCGCCCACCGGCCGGACGTCGCCCTGCTGGACGTCCGGATGCCCCGCCTGGACGGTCTGGCGGCGGCCGAGGAGCTGCGCCGGGCGGCGCCGGAGACCGCCGTCGTGATGCTGACGACGTTCTCCGAGGACGAGTACATCGACCGGGCGCTCGGCTGCGGCGCGGCAGGCTTCCTCCTCAAGTCCGGGGACCCGCGCGAGCTGATCGCGGGGGTGCGGGCCGTGACCGAGGGCGCCGCGTTCCTCTCCCCCGTGATCGCCCGCCGGGTCATCGACCGTCTGGGCACGGACCGCCTGACCCGCGGCGCCGCGGCACGGGCGGCGCTGGAGCCGCTGACGGGACGGGAGCGGGAGGTGGTCGCGCTGGTCGGCGCGGGGCTGTCGAACGCGGAGATCGCCGCGCGGCTGCATGTCGTGGAGAGCACGGTCAAGGCCCATGTCAGCGCCGTGCTGGGGAGGTCGGGGCTGCGCAACCGGGTACGGCTCGCGATCCTCGCGTACGAGGCGGGGCTGGTGGAGGAGCCCTCCGCATGATCGTCAACCACGGGTTGACGATGCCATGGGCGTCAACCTAAGGTTGTCGCATGACGGACACCGACCCCGTGCGTCTCACGCACCCCGTGCGGCTCGACGATCTGATCGAAGCCATCAAGAAGGCCCACTCCCAGCCTCTCGACCAGCTGTCCGACGCGGTCATCGCGGCGGACCACCTCGGCGACATCGCCGACCACCTCATCGGCCACTTCGTGGACCAGGCACGCCGCTCCGGCGCCTCCTGGACCGAGATCGGCACCTCGATGGGGGTCACCAAGCAGGCCGCCCAGAAGCGGTTCGTCACCAAGCAGTCCGACCAGCCGCTCGACCTCGACCCGAGCCAGGGCTTCGCCCGCTTCACCCCCCGGGCCAGGAACGTCGTCGCGGCGGCCGCCAACGAGGCCCTCGCGGCCCGCAACGCCCTCGTCGGCCCCGAGCACCTCGTCCTCGGCCTGCTCGCCGAGCCCGACGGCCTCGCCGTGAAGGCGCTCGCCGCCCAGGGCGCCGACCCGGAGGCGATCCGCGCCTCGGCCGGCGCCGCGCTCCCGCCGGCAGCCGACGAACTCCCGGAGATCGCCCCGTACGACGCGCGCGCCCGCAAGGTGCTGGAACTGACCTTCCGTGAGGCACTGCGCCTCGGGCACAACTACATCGGCACCGAACACATCCTGCTCGCCCTGCTGGAGGCGGAGGACGGCAGCGGTCCGCTGGCGTCGCTCGGCGTCGGCAAGGACGCCGCCGAGCAGTGGCTCACCGACACCCTCGCGGCGTTCATGGCGGCGAAGCAGCAGCAGTAGCCGGCCGATCCCCCACTTTCGTCGGGGGCCCCGGGCGCGGGGTCCCTGACAGGGTGGGGGCATGCGCAGAGAGAACACCCGCGAAGTACTCGCCGACCTGGCGCTGTGGGCGGTGCTCGCCCTCTGCGTCCTGCTGCGCTCCGACCCGAACGACGGCGGCTCGTGGTGGTGGGTCGCGGCGGGCGTCCCGCTCCTGGGCGTCGCCGTGCTGCTGTGCCGCGGCGCGCCCCTGGTGTCCCTCGGCATCGCCGTCGTGCTCAGCGCCTGGCAGACGCCCGAGCTGTTCACCGCGTCCTACGCCCCGGCCATGGCCGCCTTCGGCTACCTCTCCGGCAGGCGCACCGCCACGGCCCGCCCGGCGCTGCTCACCTTCGCCACCGTCGCGGCGGCCGGGCTCGCCCTGTGCCTGGCCCTCAGCGATCTGTGGAGCTGGTTCGCCCTTCTGGTCACCCTGCTGCTGGTGGTCGTCGTCCCGTGGCTGTCCGGCCGCTACGTCCGCCAGTACGCCCAGCTGGTCTCGACGGGCTGGCGGCTGGCCGAGCACATGGAACGCGAACGCGAGGCCGCCGCCGACCGCGAACGGCTGCGTGAACGCTCCCGCATCGCCGGGGACATGCACGACTCCCTCGGCCACGACCTGTCCCTGATCGCGGTCCGGGCCGCGGCCCTGGAGGTCGACGCGAGCCTCGGCGAGCGGCAGCGGCAGGCGGCGCGCGAGCTCCGTCAGGCGGCCGCCGACGCGACGGGCCGGCTGCGCGACATCGTCGGCGTGCTCCGCGAGGACGGCGCCCCGGCGCCGACCGCGCCGAACGGGGAGACCGTGGCCGCCCTCGTCGAACGGGCCCGGGACGCGGGCCTCGACGTCACCCTGGACGAGAACGCCGCCCCGGCACCGCCGCCGCCGATGACGGCCCTGGCGGTCCACCGGGTGGTCCAGGAATCCCTGACCAACGCGGCCAAGCACGCGCCGGGCGCGCCGGTGCGGGTGTCCGTGGCGTACGCGGCGGGCGCCGTCACCGTCACCGTCACGAGCGGCCCCGGAGCCGCCCGGACCCCGCCGGCCGTCTCCGGAGGCACGGGCCTGATCGGTCTCGACGAACGCGTGCGCCTGGCCGGCGGCACCCTCGCCCACGGCCCCGGCGACGGCGGCTTCACCGTCACCGCCCGGCTCCCGCTGACGGCCGGCGCCCTCCCCGCGGCACCCGCACCCACCACGGCCGGCGAACTCCACGACGCCCGGCGCCGGGTGCGCCGCAACCTCCTCCAGGCCGTCACCGTCCCGCTCGCCGCCGGGCTGGCGCTCGCCCTGCTGATCCTGGGCTTCCGCTTCTGGAGCGACTCCCGCACGGTGATGGACCCGGCGCAGTACGACGCCCTGCGCGTCGGCGACACCCGCGCCGACGTCCTGCGCCGTCTCCCCCGGCTGTCCCTGGACGGCCCGCCCGCGGGCGTCGAGCCGGAACCGGCGGGGGCGGGGTCCTGCGAGTACTACCGGGCGGAGAGGTACGAGACCACACCGGCGTACCGGCTCTGCTTCAAGGACGGCCGTCTGGCGTCGAAGACGGTCGTCACGGACGTGGAGAACGAGGAGGACCGTCCCCGGTGACACCGGGGACGGTCCTCGCCCTCCCGACGGACCGGACGGACCCCCGCGGGGGCCGCCGGCGGCGGTCAGGTCACTTCATGCCGAGCAGCTGCTCCACCGGGTCGATGGCGAAGTAGACGAGGAAGAGCGCCGCGGTGCCCCACAGCAGCCAGTGCACCTCGCGCGCCTTGCCCAGGCACGCCTTGATGACGACGTAGGCGATGAAGCCGGCGCCGATGCCGTTGGTGATCGAGTAGGTGAACGGCATGACGACGATGGTGAGGAACGCGGGGACGGCGACCTCGTAGCGGTCCCACTCGATGTGCTTGACCTGCGTCATCATCAGGAAGCCGACCGCGACGAGGGCCGGGGCCGCGGCCTGCATCGGCACGATCGTCAGCAGCGGCGCGAGGAACAGCGCCAGCGCGAACACACCGCCGGTGATGATGTTGGCGAAGCCGGTCCGCGCGCCTTCACCGACACCCGCCGCGGACTCGATGTAGGTGGTGGCGGACGAGGAAGAGGACGCGCCACCGGCGACGGCGGCCGCGCCGTCGATCAGCAGCACACGGCCGAGACCCGGGACCTGACCGCGCTCGTCGAGCAGTCCGGCCTCCGCGGTGACGCCGACGACGGTGCCCATGGTGTCGAAGAAGTCCGAGAGGATCAGGGTGAAGACGATCAGGACGACCGTCAGCACACTGACCTGACCGAACGCGCCGAACAGGTCGAAGTTGCCCAGCAGCCCGAAGTCCGGCGCCGCGAAGATCTCGTCGGGCAGGGACGGCGTGGTCAGACCCCAGGACTTGATGTCGGCGACGGCGTTGACGATCACGGCGAGGACCGTCATCACGACGATGCTGATGAGGATGGCGCCCTTCACCTTGCGGGCGAGCAGGACGATCGTCAGGAGCACGCCCAGGCAGAAGACGAGCATGGGCCAGCCGGTGAGCGTGCCGGTGCCGAGCTGCACGGGCACGGTGGTGTTGGCGACGTCCGGGATACGGGTGACGAAGCCGGCGTCCACGAAGCCGATGAAGGCGATGAAGAGGCCGATGCCGACGCTGATGGCCTGCTTGAGTGGTTGCGGGATGGCGTGCATGACCGCCTCGCGCAGGCCGGTCACGACCAGCACGCAGATCAGCAGACCTTCGAGCACGATGAGGCCCATGGCGTCGTCCCAGGCCATCAGCGGGGCGACCTGGAAGGCGACGACGGCGTTGATGCCGAGACCGGCGGCGAGGGCCAGCGGCAGGTTGCCGCCGACGCCCATGATGATGGTCATGACCGCGGCCACCAGGGCGGTTGCGGTCACCAACTGGCCGGCGTCGAGCTGGTCGCCGAACTTGTCCTTGGCACTGCTCAGGATGATCGGGTTGAGCACCAGGATGTACGCCATCGTGAAGAACGTGGCGAATCCACCACGTATCTCACGGCCGATGGTCGAGCCGCGTTCGGTGATGCGGAAGAACCGGTCGAGCGGGCCACCGTCTCTGTTGGGTGGCGCGTCGACCGTGGGGGTCGCGCTGTTCTGCATGAGGGCGTCTCCTGGGACTGCGGATGAGGATCGGGGACAGTCGGCGCGGCGGGGAAAGCGCATGCGCGCGCGTCGTACGAACGCACATACGGCCCCCCGCGGAGCGGATCATACGCGCCACGCCGCAAACCTCAACTGACTCGATTTACAGGCAACTTGATGGTAGGGGGCACGTTCTGTACGTTCCTACAGAATCGAACACGACCTACTCCACAAAGCGGGATGCAGGCGACGGCGGCCGTGGAGTAGCCGGCTGTGACGGCCTACTCTCAGCGCGTGCATCCACCGCTCCCCTTCAACGCGCGCGCCGCCCGGTTTCTGCGCGAGAAACTCGGGATGGCCCACGGCCACGTCGCCTACGGCATGCGCGCCTCCTACGGCATGAACCACATCACCCCCGAGCACGTCGCGGCATGGGAACGCGGCACCGCTCTGCCCACCTCCGACGAACTCGCCGCCCTCGCGGGCGCGCTGTGGTGCGGTCCCGGCGAACTCATGGGCCGCCCACGGACCCTGCACGAACACCGTCTCGCCCGGGGCCTTCCCGCCGAGGACGTGGCACGGGCGGTCGGGCTCCGCGTCGACGACTACCTCCACATCGAGGAGACCGGCCGATGGACCGGCGACCAGCGCCAGTCCGCCGCCCTCGGTGAGGTACTCGCCCTCCCCCCGCAGGACTTCGTGGCCATCACCGGCCTCGAGGACGAACTCACCCGCCTCCTCACCGAGGCCGTCTCCACCCGCTGGCAGGCCCACGTCCGCGCCATCGCCAAGCACCTGGGCATGGACAAGCGCGACCTCAAGGAGACCCTGCGCGCCATGCACCAGGAGTACCAGACCCTCATCACGGCCACCCTCAGCCGGGCCGGCGGCAGCACCGCCTCCGGCGAGGACGGACGGCGGTACCTGGAGGGGATCGTGGAGCGCTTCTGGGAGGGGCTGGGGAAGGACTGAGACCGGGCGTCACGACCGCTTACGCGAAAGGGCCGCCCCCGGGGAACCGGGGGCGGCCCTTGTGACGCGAGGACGCGCGTCTCAGTCGTCGGTCAGGCGGCGTGCCGCCGCCTCGACCGCCTCGGCGGGCGAGGCGGCGACTTCGCCGGGCCCGGAACTGCGGGTGTCGGTCACCCGGTACGCCTTGTCCTCGGGGGCCACGGCGATCGCCCCCGCCTCGGGGTCACCGCCGTCGAGGCCGAGCCTCAGCACACCGTGCGTCAGCACGGGGAAGAACCGGTGGAAGCGCCCGTCCTCGTGGAACGCCGTGACCAGGGCCCGCTCGTCCGCGTGCACTTCCGCGGTGCGCAGCCAGTCCCACTGCGCGCGGGTGACGTCGCCGGCTTCACGGGCCCTGGCCAGCCGCCCCGGCGTCATGAACGGGAAGCGCGCGGCGAAATCGTCCACCGGCATCCCGCCCCGCCACGCCGCGATCGCGTCGACCAGCGAATCCAGCTCCTCCGTCGCGCCCTCGGCCCAGACGAACCTGCGCTCGTGGATCCCCAGGAAGAACGTCCGGGACTCCGTGGCGAGGGAGACGCGCAGCGTCCCCCGCCCGGACTCCGTCACCGCCGTGACGGAGTCCGCGCCCGATGCGGACACCGGGTCGACGGGTTCGCCCACGTCGGCCTCCCTGCGACGGGCCACGGACGCGATCGCGTCCGTCAGCCCGCCCATGGCGGCCACGTCCGGGTACAGCCCGGGATCGATGGCACTCACTGCGTCGGGAGCTCCTTTCGCCTCGTGATCAGCACCCGCACGACGGGCCCGGATCGTTGATGTAACCCCTGACGCGTCCGAAGGTCGACCAGTCGGGTTCCGCGATGTCCGTCTCCACCAGGTCGCCCTTGGCGTTGGGTTTGTAGAACTTGATCGAGTCCCAGGACCGCTTGCCGTGCACGACTGCTCTGGCGATCATGCCCATCTCCTTGTCCGTCGCGTAGGGATGGGTGGGGTTGAGTCCGTCCTTCGCCGCTTCCGAGAAGTCCGGAATCCCCTTCATGTTGACATGGAGGCGGACATTGGAGTCCGCGATCGCGGACTCCACGGGCCCCTGCCAGTCCTGCACACCGTCGAAGTGCTTGAAGCCCTTCTTGTTGGCCCACTCGTAGGTGCCCTCGTCCTTCATACCGAGCGCGACGTCGCAGTTGTGCACGAGGAGCGGAGTCGTGCCGGCCAGCACGTAGTAGGCGTGGATGCCCGTGACGGTGAGGTCGTGGGTGCGCTGGCGCTGGTCGAAGTGGCGCGTGTCCGTGACCTCGACCGTGTCGCCCGACGGGGTGCGCAGGGTCATACCGGGCCGCAGGTCGCCCGCTTCGACCCAGGCGCTCTCCGAGACCACCCAGAACGGGTGGGTGACGGTGGCGATCAGCGCCTCCGCCGCCCCGGATCCACCGGTGACGGTGAGGTCGACGAAGTGCTTGTCGTCCTCGGTGACGATGGTGCCCGCGACCTCGCGGACCGTCGTCTCCCCGGTCTCCGGGTCGGTGACGGTCACCTTGTCGCCGAGGACCACGTCCTCGATCGGCTTCGAGGTGCCGTCGGCGAGAAGCACCTTCGTGCCGGGCAGGAAACTGTGGCAGTCGGGCTTCTTCTTCTTGAGCGCCTGGGCCGCCTTCTTCTTGGCTGCGGCCAGTGCGTCCTTGGCCTTGGAGAGCCCGTCCTTGGCCTTGCCGACGGCCTTGTTGGCCTTCCAGAGGTCCTTGACGCCGCCGACGAGATCGCCGACGAGGTTGACGACCCGCTTGGCGAGTTTGGCGCCCTTGGCCCAGTTCCACGGTGCGCCGTACTTCGCGAGGATCTTCCCCGCGAGACCGCCGGCGAAGCTGCCCGCGATGTTCAGCAGCGTCTCGCCGCAGGCGCCCATGTCTCCGCTGGAGACGCAGTCGAGCGCGGCGTCCACGCCCAGGATGTCCCGGGCGATCTTGACGAGCGCCTTGCCCGCGGACTTGATCCGCTGCTTGGCGGCCGACTGCTGGCCCTGCGCGCCGACCAGAGCGGTCTCCGCCCCGGAAACGGCCTTCTCCTCCTGGAAGGTCGGATTCCTGTCCTTGCTGGGGACAGGAAGACCGCCCCGGCACTCGATCAGACCCTGGAGGCACTCAGGGATCGCCATGCCGCTCGGGTCGGCGTGGGTCACCGGGCTGTTGTTGGCGTAGGCGTAGCCGTTGATCTGCTGCGGCTGCGTGTAGTCGATGATCGGGTCGACGGAGATGAACTTGCCGATCACCGCGTCGTACTCACGCGCGCCGAGATGGGTCAGGCCGGTCGACTTGTCGATGGTGCCGCCGACGAAACCCTTCTCGCCCGGCCAGGTGCCGGTCGCCGTGCCGCGCTCGACACCGTAGGGGTCGAAGCGGCGCTGGGTCACCGAGCCGGTCGCCGCGTCGACGGCAAGTTCTCCCGTGCCGTGGTGGTCGGCCGCGATGAACGAGACCATGCCGTCGTCGGTGCGCACGGCGACGCTCTGACCGGCGTGCGCGTAGTAGCGGGTCGCCGACTTCTTGCCGCCGTCGGCGGAGAGCTTCAGCTCCATCCCCGGCAGATAGACCGTCGTACCGGTCTTGTCCTTGCGCTGGACCCGGTTGCCGTCGCTGTCGTAGAGATAGGCCGTCTCGGACCCGTCGGCCTCCTTCGCCTTGGTGAGCTTCCCGGCGTCGGTCCACTCCAGCGTCTGCGCGTCACCGCCGATGGTGCGCTTGGTGGTGTTGCCTGCGTCGTCGTACTCGTACGTCGACTGCCGGTCGCCGGTCGGGGTGTTCTCGACGACCTTGGTGACCTGGTGCGGTCCGTCGCCGAGCGCGCCCGCGCCGCCGTAGGTGAAGGTGCGGGTGATGTTCTTCGCCGGGTTCAGCCCGGTGTCGTGCACCGTCTCCGAGGTCCGGTTGCCGATGGCGTCCGTGACGTAGGACTTCCAGTACGGTGCCGGGCCGCCGAGCGCCTTCGCGCCGGGGGCGGACTGGCACACCGTCGGAGAAGACCCTTCGACGGGCGCGACCGACCCGGTGGTACCGCCACCGGCCGCCTCGGCCGCGGTCGCCGACGGGGTCCACGCCTCGGCCAGACGCTTTCGGGCGTCGTAGCCGAAGCACTGCACGTCCGGCGTCGCGGTGTCGGACGTGTCGGCGATCGACAGGACGTTGCCCGCCTGGTCATAGGAGTAGTGCGACTGCTTCACCGGCGCCGGGGCACCGTAGACGTCCACCGTGGAACTGCGCAGACGGTCGGTTCCGGTCTCGTAGTCGAACGTCTGCCAGACCTTCTTGCCGCCTGTGTTCAGCTCCAGCTGGAGCATGTGGCTCTGGTTCGAGTAGACCGTGTTCGTGACGTACGGCGTCGAACCGGTCAGCGTCGTCGGGCGCTGGAGATCGTCGTACCCGCTGACCAGTACCTCGGCCGGCAGACCGCCCGCAGCAGGCAGGCCGTTGGACTGCACCGTGCCGTCACGGTTGTAGGCCGCCGTGAAGGTGTACGTCCCTGCGAGGTCCCCCTGGGACGCGGGCACCACATAGTCGGTCCGGAGCGGACGGTAGAAGTCGTCCCAGGTCTGGGTGATGTTCGCGAAGTACTCCGTCGGCGACACGTAGCTCAGCGCGGCGTAGGCCCGACCCAGCAGGCCGGCCTTGTCGTACCGGGTCTCCGTGATCTTGGTACCGGTGTTCGCCTCGCCCTGCCAGGTGGACAGGGTGCGGCCGAGCTTGTCGTAGACGGTGGAGATCTTCTTGCCCCGCCCGTCGGTCGCCGACACGGGGCGGTCGAGGCCGTCGTACTGGGTCGTCGACGTCCCTGCGTCCGGGTCCACGCTCTTGGTCTTGCGACCCAGGAGGTCGTACTCGTAGCGCCACTGGTTGCCCTTGGCGTCGGTGACGGTCTCCAGCTGGTTCTTCGCCGTGAAGGTGTACGTGGTGACGTCGTAGCCCAGCAGCGGGTTCGGGGAGTCGCCCTTGTAGTGCCAGATCTCCTTCGTGTTGCCCTTCGCGTCGCTGATCGACGTCGTCGGGACGCCGCCCTGCGGCGGGTCGACGGTGGTGCGCTCGCCGTCATAGCTGGTGGTGGTGCGCCACTGCTCGACACCAGAGACGGCCATGATCTGCGCGGTCGGACGGCCGAGACCGTCGTAGCGCATCAGGGACTGCTGGCCGACCTCGCCGTTGCGGACGATCAGCAGCTCGTCCGAAGCAGCGCCGGCGGCGTTGTAGGTGGCGTTGGTCTGCTTGACCTTGCCGGTGCCGTCGTAGAACGAGTCGGCCACCATCCGGGTGCCGTTCGGGCCCTCGGTCTGGAGCTGGCGCGGGCGCAGCAGGCTGTCGTAGAGCTGGTACTCGGAGCCGTAGGAGCCGTCGTTCTCGATCTTGTCGGACCGGATCGCGGTGACCTTGTCGCGGCGGACGTTGTAGGAGTACTTGATCGACGGCGTCTGCGTCTTCGCCCGGTCCGGGAGCCAGACCGAGGTGAGGCGGCCCAGCCCGTCGTAGGCGAGGTCGGTGCGCTTGCCGTTGGCATCGGTCTGGCCGGCCGACATGCCCCAGGCGGGCAGGTAGTCGGTGGTGGTGACGTGGTTCAGCGCGTTGGTGTTCTTCGTCTGCGAGATCAGACCGTTGACGTCCGTGTAGGCCGTCTTGGTCTCGGCACCGGACGCGTCCTTCTGCGTCAGCGGACGACCGAAGGAGTCATAGGTCGTGGTGCCGGTGACCTGGTAGGTGCCCGTGGTGCCGTTGTGCGCGGTCAGCCGCTCGGTCGTGGTCGCCAGACCCCGGGTCGGGGCCTCGCCGAACGCCTTGCCGTCGTAGGAGGTGCGCTCGTCCGCGTGGACCTGCGTCCTGCGGTCCGGCGTCACGGAGCACTTCACGCCGACCGACTCACTGCGCGACGGCAGGGACAGCAGGTTGGCAGCGGTGTTGTCCGCGTACCAGGTCCGGGTGCAGGTGTCGTCGGACGACGTGGAGACGTCACCCTGGTCGTCGACCTCCACCACCCGGCCGGTGCCGTTGGACGTGTCGTACTTCGTGACCGTCTTCGACTCCAGCCACGACCCACCGGAACGCAGCTCGAAGCCGCGCTCCGTCTCCGTCCGCACGATCGAGGCATGTGCCGTGCCCCAACTGCGGGTCTGGGTGGCCGTCACGGCCTTCCAGGGGGTGGCGATGACCTTGGAGACGACCTTGTCGCCGTTCCAGGTCTGGGCCTCCAGCTGGTGGCCGGTGAACTCCTCCGCGTCGGTGTACTCCGTACCGGTCGAGTCCTTGACCTTGACGGAACGGGTGCCGCCGGCCGGGTCCTTGTCCCCGTCCATGCCCTGCAGGTACGTGTAGTCGATGCGGGTGGACTGCACATCGGCGCTGCCGGAGGTCACGGTGACCTTGCCGTAGCCCTGCCAGCCGCCCCACGTCAGGGAACTCCGCCGGGGTGATGCCGTCGGCCTTGGAGTGCCGCCAGCCGGCCGGACCGTTGTAGGCGTAGCGGGTCACCATCTTGTCGCCGCCGCCGGTGCGGTCGGTCTCGACGATCTCCGCGACGACGTACTTGTGGAACCAGTCGTCGATCGGGTCGATGTTGCCGGGCGCGGCCCACTTGACCGGATAGCAGCGCTTCGTGGACTCACCGGGCTTCGGCAGGGCGGAGGCCGTGCAGTCCGCCGGCGCGAAGTTGATGTCGAGCTGGGCGCCGGTCTCGCTGACCACCGTCACCAGCCGGTGGCGCCGGAAGGGGGCGATGTTGTCGCCCACGGCGTCGACCCGGTTCTCCATCTGCTCGCCGAAGAGGTCGAGCGACGGGACCTTGGCGGTGGTGCCGACCCGGCCCTCGTGGTCGATCTTCGACAGCCACAGGCTCTTGGAGTCGTCACCGTTGTCGAGGAAGGCGTGGGTGAACAGCCAGGCGTCGACGTCCTGGTACTCGGTGGCGCTCTTGCGCATCTGGGTGACGACGGCCTTGAGGCGCTTGGTGGTGAAGAACGTCGGCGAGACCTGGTCGGATCCGCACTTGGTGGAGGCCTTGCACTCCCGGTCCACGGGGACGTCGGGCCAGTGGGAGGCGTTGGCGCCCGTGCGCTTGGACTCGGCGCAGTCGAAGGACGAGTCGGCGAGGCAGCGCTCGGTCACGTCGAAGACCACCCGTGCCGGGGCCTTGGCCGCGTACACCTGGGTGTCGCGCTGACCGTAGTCGATCCGCTTCAGGTGACCGCCGCGGTCGTAGGACGTGCCGTTGACGTCCGTCCTGGCGTTCAGCGCGTAGTGGTTCACCTCCTTGGCGTAGTAGTGCGAGACGACGTTGTCGTGCGGGTCCTTGACGTAGTCGAGGTTCCAGCGCCATGCCTGCTTGCAGTGGGCGGCGGTGAACGTCGCGTTGTGGCAGGGCTCGCCCGAGTCGTCGCCGAAGACCGGCAGCGTCCAGGCGGACTGCGTCTCCTCGTTGCCGGAAGCCCAGCCCGGGAGCCGGTTGAGCCCGAACCAGTACTCCTTGCCGTCCGGGGTGATGATCCGCCAGTGCTCGCCGTCGTTGTCACCGTTGACGGCGCCGGTCAGCTTCTCGACCTTCGAACCGTCGGAGTTCGCCAGCTTCCAGGCTCCCGTGGTGTCGTCCTTGATGATCTGGGACGCGTTGCCGTTCAGCACCACGGTGGCGTTGTCGAAGGCCCAGCACTGCTCGGCGGAGCCGTCGTGGCCGTCGTCGGCGCAGGGCTTGTAGCGACGCTCGACGTAGCCCGACTCGTAGCTGAAGCCCTCGCCGATCCAGGAACCCTGGTTGTTCGTCGCCGAGGTCTGGCCGTCGATCGACTGCGACTGGTACGAGAGCCCGACCGAGGGCGCGAGTCCACCGGCCACCGGCACCGTGCGCATCGGGTACGACCAGGAGAAGCCGCCCGTGGAGCGGGCGACGCTCCAACTGGCGGAGGGGGAGAGGGAGGTCGCCCCGAAGGTGCCCTGCGACGACGAGGAGCCGGCGGCGAGGGCGACGAGCGAGGCCCCCCGGGCCGCCATCGCCGAGGTGCCGTCCGGGTCCGCCGGCGCGGCGGTGACCTCGGCGGATGCCGTGTTGGCCACCGGGTCGTTCACCGTGGGCAACGGTGTGCCGGTGCCGGGGCACGCCTTGCTGCCCGGTGCGGCGAACTCGGCGCAGGCGGGGAGCTGCACCAGGCGCAGCCGGGCGCCGTAGGAGCCGCCGTACGCCTCCTCGAAGGCGGAATAGTCCACGGACAGACGGACCTTGGCGCCGGTCGCGGACTGGTCGGCCCGCTGGACCCGGAGCACGGCGCCCGCCGAGAGGTCCTTCGCGCGCGCCGGGGACAGCACGTCCACCCGGACCTGCGCGGGCGTGGCGGCGGCCGTGCGGGCGCTCCTCGCCCCGGACGCCTTCGCGGACTGCACGGCGGCGACCGAGACGGGCAGGCCGCCGACCTCGACGGGCTTCGGTGAGGCCGCCACCGCGACCTCCCGGCTGCCGCCGGGTGGCAGGACGGCCTTGTCCAGCCGGGTGACGACGGCCTTCCGGGCCGGATCGGGCGGTCGCGGCGCGGACTTGGCGTTCCGGCCCTCGACCGGATCGGTCTCCTGGACCCCGGGCCGTCCCCGGCCGGGATCCGCCGCGGGTACGGCGTGGACCGCAGTGCCGGTCAGGGCGACGGTCAGTCCCAGGGCGGTCGCTGCAAGCAACCGCCCTGGTATGTGCCGGTTCAGCAACCGGCCACGGAATGGCATCACGTGTCTCCGCACGTCGAGAGGGACTGAGGTGGTGGAATCGGCCGGCGGGCAGCGGAACCGGTGCCGTCGGCCGGGGTCTCAGCGTTCCGGGGTGCCCGGCCGTCCGGATTCCGGCAGCCGGGCGGCGGCACCGAGGTGCGAACGTGCCCGGGTGGTGGCGGTGGGGGTGCGCCGGCCGCCCGGCACCGGGGTGCCGCCGTGTCCTCGGGCCGCAGAGCGGCCCGAGGACACGGCGTCCCGCCTTTCGGGCATGTCGCAGCCCGTCCCCCTACGCGGCATGTTCCCCCACCCCGCATCGCCCCCACGGCTCAGCGGCCGCACAGAGGTCCCCAGTTGAGCAACCGTCAGCACCCTCGATCCCACCCCCCGAGGGCCCACGGAAGCGGAACGGGACTATTCCACGCGCTCCGACGGCGTTCAAGATCACAAGTCCGACATGGACTCATCGGTCAGCATCACGGCTTCGTCACACTGGGCACACGACAAGGTCATCGTTCTGCCACGCCCTGTGCACCGGAGGACGGTCGTGGGGTGCGCCGCACACGACGAAGGCGCGGCGCTCGCCCCCGAGCACCGCGCCTGGTCGCGTGGGAACGCGCCGCCGTCAGCGCAGCACGAGACCCGCCTCGGCGCCCGGGGGCTCGGAGAGCTCCGCCGGCAGGGCCACGAGGCCCATGTCCGCGCCCGTCGGGATGAGCCGGTGGGCGGGCAGCACCCGCACGGTGTAGCCGAACGGTCCGGTGCGGTCGAGGGCCAGCGGGCCCTCGTAGACCCAGCGCCCCTCCAGGTCGGGACCGCCGGCCGGCTTCAGCGGGAACGTCCGGGTGTCGCGCAGGGCGTCGTCGGGGTCCACCCTGCCCGCGACGACCTGCACCTCCACGTCGTCGGGCCCGAGTTCGCCGAGCGTGGCCTGGACCCGGAGCGTGAGCGTCGAGCCGAGCCCCGCGGTCGGCGCGCCGCCGGTGGCCGCGTCCTGGTCGACGGCCTCCACATGGTCGACCGTGACCGCCGGCCACGCGGCCCGCACCCTGGCCTTCCACCCCGCGAGCTCCTCCGCGCCGGCCGCGTCGAGCGCGCGGTGGGCATCGGCGGCCGGTGCGTAGAGCCGCTCCACGTACTCGCGGACCATGCGCCCGGCGAGCACCTTGGGGCCGAGGGTCGTCAGGGTGCGGCGGACCATGTCGATCCAGCGGTCCGGCAGACCGCCGCCGCCCTCCTCGTAGAAGCGCGGCGCGATGCGCTCCTCGATGAGCGTGTAGAGGGCCGCCGCCTCCAGCTCGTCACGGCGGTCCTCGTCGGTGGCCTCGCCGTCGGCCGTGGGGATCGCCCAGCCGAAGTCCGGCTCGTACCACTCGTCCCACCAGCCGTCGAGCACCGAGAGGTTGAGGGAGCCGTTGAGCGCCGCCTTCATCCCGCTGGTGCCGCAGGCCTCCAGGGGGCGCAGCGGGTTGTTGAGCCAGACGTCGCAGCCGGGGTAGAGCTTCTTCGCCATCGCCATGCCGTAGTCGGGCAGGAAGACGATGCGATGGCGCACCCGCGGATCGTCGGTGAAGCGGACCAGCTCGCGCACGAGCCGCTTGCCGCCGTCGTCGGCCGGGTGCGCCTTGCCGGCGACGACGATCTGGATCGGGCGGGTGGGGTGGAGCAGCAGCTCGGTGAGCCGCTGCCGGTCGCGCAGCATGAGGGTGAGCCGCTTGTACGAGGGGACCCGGCGGGCGAAGCCGATGGTGAGCACGCCCGGGTCGAGCACCCCGTCGATCCAGCCGAGTTCCGCGGCTCCGGCTCCGCGCTGACGCCATGAGGCACGCAGCCTCTCCCGCACCTCCACCACCAGCTGCTCGCGCAGCGAGCGGCGCAGCTCCCAGATCTCGGCGTCGGGGATGTCCGCGACGGCGTCCCACCGGGGCGACCCGCCCACCGAGAGCGCGTCCTCGGCCCGGCCCGGTCCGAGCCGGCGGGCACCGAGGCGGAAGACCTCGGGCGCGACCCAGGTGGGAGCGTGGACGCCGTTGGTGACCGAGGTGATGGGCACGTCGGCGGCGTCGAATCCCGGCCAGAGGCCGGCGAACATCTCCCGGCTGACCGCGCCGTGCAGTTCGGAGACGCCGTTGGCGCGCTGGGCGAGCCGCAGCCCCATCACGGCCATGTTGAACACGCCGGTGTGGCCGCCGGCGTAGCTCTCCGTCCCCAGCTGGAGGATGCGGTCCACCGGCACGCCGGGCAGCTCGGCGCCGTCGGCGAAGTGCCGGGCGACGAGGTCGCGGTCGAAGCGGTCGATGCCGGCGGGCACGGGCGTGTGGGTGGTGAACACCGTGCCCGCGCGCACCGCCTCCAGGGCGGCGTCGAATCCGAGCCCGGGGCTGTCGCCCAGCTCGCGGATGCGTTCGAGCCCGAGGAAACCGGCATGGCCCTCGTTGGTGTGGAAGACCTCGGGTGCGGGGTGTCCGGTGAGACGGCACCAGGTGCGCACGGCGCGGACGCCGCCGATGCCGAGGAGCATCTCCTGGAGCAGCCGGTGCTCGCTGCCCCCGCCGTACAGCCGGTCGGTGACGTCACGGGCGCCGGGGCCGTTGTCCTCGACGTCGGAGTCGAGCATCAGCAGCGGGACCCGGCCGACCTGGGCGACCCAGATGTGGGCGTGCAGCAGGCGCCCCGCGGGCAGGGCGAGGGTGACCCGGGCGGGGCTGCCGTCCTCCTCGCGCAGCAGCGAGAGGGGCAGTTCGTTGGGGTCGAGCACCGGATAGTGCTCCTGCTGCCAGCCGTCGCGCGAGAGCGACTGCCGGAAGTAGCCGTGGCGGTAGAGCAGGCCGACGCCGATCAGCGGGACGCCGAGGTCGCTGGCCGCCTTGAGGTGGTCGCCGGCCAGGATGCCGAGGCCGCCCGAGTACTGCGGGAGGGCGGCGGTGACGCCGAACTCGGGCGAGAAGTACGCGATGGCCGCGGGGAACTCCGGGGCGTCCTCGCCGCCGCCGGCGCTCTGGTACCACCTGCGGCCGTGCAGGTAGTCGTCCAGGTCGTCGGCCGCCGCGGCGAGCCGGCGCAGGAAGCGGCGGTCCTTGGCCAGTTCGGCCATCCGGGCGGCGGACACGCCGCCGAGCAGACGCACGGGGTCGCCCGCCGCGGCCTGCCATCCCTCGGGGTCGACGGAACGGAACAGCTCTTGGGTCTCGGTGTGCCAGGACCAGCGCAGATTCCGCGCCAGGCCGCTGAGCGGTCGCAGGGGTTCGGGGAGGACGGGGCGGACGGTGAAACGACGAATGGCCTTCACAGGTCCCACCTTCGCAGGGGATATACGCATCCGAGCGGACGCACGACGCATTTCGTGTCGGACGCCGCCTTTCCGTCGCCGACGAAGCTACCGGGCGCGGGCGCGGCCCCACCACGGCGCACGGGAGCGCCCCGGCGCATCCGTATACACCAGCAGCATGACGGGGTCGGGTTCCGGCCGTGTGACGGCCGGGGTCCCGGAGGTGTGTCTTGTCGGGGCCGCTACGTCCTAGTAGTTAACACATAGCCGGATTGCCCCCCGGGGGACCGGGGGAAGGCTCATCCGGTACGCAAGCGAGCACACCCGACGAACGCATCCTTTCCGTCCACCCGAGTGAACGCGGACTGGAGCCGACATGCCCGCACCCGGCCAGTCACCGACTGAGCAGTTACAAATTAGACACACAGTGCACAATCCGCCCCTTCCTGCTCGTACCGACCTGCCCGCACAGCCCTCAGGTGATGTCGTGAACTCGCTCATTGGCCGTATTCCCGTCCTGGACGTACGCCCGCTCGTCGACTGCGGAAGAAAGCCCGCGAAGGCCGTGGCGGGTGAGACCTTCGAGGTCACCGCCACGGTCTTCCGCGAAGGGCATGACGCGGTCGCCGCCAACGTCGTCCTGCGCGACCCGAAGGGCCGCCCCGGCCCCTTCACCCCGATGCGGGAACTCGCACCGGGCACCGACCGCTGGGGAGCCTTCGTCACTCCGGACGCCGAGGGCGCATGGACGTACACCGTCGAGGCGTGGAGCGACCCGGTCGCCACCTGGCGCCACCACGCGCGGATCAAGATCCCGGCCGGCATCGACACCGAGCTGGTCCTGGCCGAGGGGGCGGCGCTGTACGAGCGCGCCGCCGCCGGGGTGCCGAAGAAGGACGGCCGCGAGGGGGTGCTGGCCGCAGCCGACGCGCTGCGCGACACCGCCCGGCCGGCCGATGCGCGGCTCGCCGCCGCCCTCGCGGACGAGGCCACCGCGGCGCTCGACCGCCACCCCCTGCGCGAACTGGTCAGCAGCTCACCGGCGCTGCCCCTGAAGGTCGAGCGCCGCCGGGCGCTGTACGGGGCCTGGTACGAGCTGTTCCCGCGCTCCGAGGGAGCCGTCGTCGAGGAGGGCAGGCCCCCGGTCTCGGGAACCTTCCGGACGGCGGCCGAGCGGCTGCCCGCCGTCGCGGCGATGGGCTTCGACGTGGTGTACCTGCCGCCGATCCACCCCATCGGCACCACCCACCGCAAGGGACCGGACAATTCCCTGACGGCCGGCCCCGACGACGTGGGCGTGCCCTGGGCGATCGGGTCCGCCGAGGGCGGCCACGACGCCGTCCACCCCGATCTCGGCACGCTCGCCGACTTCGACCACTTCGTGCGGGCGGCGCGGTCGCTGCGCATGGAGGTCGCCCTCGACTTCGCGCTCCAGTGCTCGCCCGACCACCCCTGGGTGAAGGAGCACCCCGAGTGGTTCCGCCACCGGGCCGACGGCTCGATCGCCTACGCCGAGAACCCGCCGAAGAAGTACCAGGACATCTACCCGATCGCCTTCGACGCGGACATGCCCGGCCTGATCGCCGAGACGGTACGGGTGCTGCGGTTCTGGATGGACCGCGGGGTGCGCATCTTCCGCGTCGACAACCCGCACACCAAGCCCGTCGTGTTCTGGGAGAAGGTGATCGCCGAGATCAACGGCGACGACCCCGACGTCATCTTCCTGGCGGAGGCGTTCACCCGGCCGGCGATGATGCACGCGCTGGCGGCCGTCGGCTTCCAGCAGTCGTACACGTACTTCACCTGGCGCAACACCAAGCAGGAGCTGACCGAGTACGTCACGGAGGTGTCCGGCGAGGCCGCCTCGTACATGCGGCCGAACTTCTTCGTGAACACGCCGGACATCCTGCACGCCTACCTCCAGGAGGGCGGCCGTCCGGCCTTCGAGGTGCGCGCGGTGCTCGCCGCCACGATGTCGCCCTCCTGGGGCGTGTACGCGGGGTTCGAGCTGTGCGAGAACGCGCCGCTGCACGCGGGCAGCGAGGAGTACCTCGGCTCCGAGAAGTACCAACTGCGGCCCCGAGACTGGGAGTCGGCGGAGCGCGAGGGCAGGTCCATCACCCCGCTGATCACCGCGCTGAACCGGCTGCGGCGCCGCCACCCCGCCCTGCAGCAGCTGCGCGACGTCCACTTCCACCACACGGACAACGACGCGGTGATCGCCTACTCCAAGCGCAGCGGCCAGGACGTCGTCCTCGTGGTCGCCAACCTCGACCCCCACCACACCCAGGAGGCGACGGTCTCGTTGAACATGCTGCGACTCGGGTTCGAAGAACACGAGACCGTACCGGTGCGCGACGAGCTCACCGGCGAGACCTATCACTGGGGCAGGGCCAACTACGTGCGCCTCGAACCGGGCAAGGCCCCGGCGCACGTCGTCGCCCTGCGACCGTCCCCGCAGACCGGAGGGTCACCCATCTCATGATCGTCAACGAGCCCGTCCCCGACACCTTCGAGGACACCCCCGCCCGCGACCGCGACCCCGACTGGTTCAAGCGCGCCGTCTTCTACGAGGTCCTGGTCCGCTCCTTCCAGGACAGCAACGGCGACGGCGTCGGTGACCTGAAGGGCATCACCGCCAAGCTGGACTATCTCCAGTGGCTCGGCGTGGACTGCCTGTGGCTGCCGCCGTTCTTCAAATCCCCCCTGCGCGACGGGGGTTACGACGTCGCCGACTACACCTCCGTGCTGCCGGAGTTCGGCGACCTGGCCGACTTCGTCGAGTTCGTGGACGCGGCCCACCAGCGCGGCATGCGGGTGATCATCGACTTCGTCATGAACCACACCAGCGATCAGCACGAGTGGTTCCAGCAGTCCCGTTCCGACCCCGAAGGCCCCTACGGCGACTACTACGTCTGGGCGGACGACGACAAGCAGTACCAGGACGCCCGCATCATCTTCGTGGACACCGAGTCGTCCAACTGGACGTTCGACCCGGTACGGAAGCAGTACTACTGGCACCGGTTCTTCTCTCATCAGCCGGACCTCAACTACGAGAACCCGGCCGTGCAGGAGGAGATCATCTCCGCGCTGCGGTTCTGGCTCGATCTCGGGATCGACGGCTTCCGGCTCGACGCGGTGCCGTACCTCTACCAGGAGGAGGGCACCAACTGCGAGAACCTCCCGCGCACCCACTCCTTCCTGAAGCGGGTCCGCAAGGAGATCGACGCGCACTACCCGGACACCGTGCTGCTCGCCGAGGCCAACCAGTGGCCGGAGGACGTCGTCGACTACTTCGGCGACTACGCGGCCGGCGGCGACGAGTGCCACATGGCGTTCCACTTCCCGGTGATGCCGCGCATCTTCATGGCGGTGCGGCGGGAGTCCCGCTACCCGGTCTCCGAGATCCTGGCCAAGACGCCGTCCATCCCGACGAGCTGCCAGTGGGGCATCTTCCTGCGCAACCACGACGAGCTGACGCTCGAGATGGTGACGGACGAAGAGCGCGACTACATGTACGCGGAGTACGCCAAGGACCCGCGGATGCGGGCCAACATCGGGATCCGCCGCCGTCTCGCGCCCCTGCTGGACAACGACCGCAACCAGATCGAGCTCTTCACGGCCCTGCTGCTGTCGCTGCCCGGCTCGCCGATCCTCTACTACGGGGACGAGATCGGCATGGGCGACAACATCTGGCTCGGCGACCGGGACGCGGTGCGCACCCCGATGCAGTGGACGCCGGACCGCAACGCGGGCTTCTCCTCCAGCGACCCCGGCCGGCTGTACCTGCCGACGATCATGGACCCGGTCTACGGCTACCAGGTCACCAACGTCGAGGCGTCGATGTCGTCGCCCTCGTCGCTGCTCCACTGGACCCGCCGGATGATCGAGATCCGCAAGCAGAATCCCGCCTTCGGGCTCGGCTCGTACACGGAACTGCCCTCGTCGAACCCTGCGGTGCTGGCCTTCCTCCGGGAATACCAGGACGACCTGGTGCTGTGCGTGCACAACTTCTCGCGGTTCGCACAGCCGACCGAGCTCGACCTGCGGGCGTTCAACGGACGCCACCCGGTGGAGCTGATCGGCGGGGTGCGCTTCCCGGCGATCGGCCAGTGGCCGTATCTGCTGACGCTGGCCGGCCACGGCTTCTACTGGTTCCGGCTGCGCAAGGACGCCGCGCCCGGCATCGCGCCGGGGACCTCGGCCGGCGCCACGACCGCCCCGGCGGCGGGAGCCGCGGCAGGTGGTCTCACCCCCTGACGGCCCGTGGGGAGAGCCGGGGGCGCGCAGGTCCGAAAACGCACCCTCTGCTCCGGCGGGGCGGTTTCCACCGCCCCGCACCGGGCACTCTCCCCTTCATCCCCGCGCGCCGCCGGACAGCAACCGCTGCAATCCGGGACACTTTGCGCATTCGTGGTGTACCCGGGGAAAGGACGCGATGCCCATGTCGGAGGCTGCTTCCACCCGGACCTCGCCCGCACTACTTGCGTCGCTCGCACCACTGCTGCACACCTGGCTGCCGGCGCAGCGCTGGTTCGCCGGCAAGGGATCACCGGTCACCGGCTTCACCCTCGACCTCGCGACCGAGCTGCTGCCGGTGCGCGGCTCCGGCGGGCCGGGCCTGCTCCATCTGCTCCTGCGGGTCCACCAGCCGGACCGGCCGCCGGGCACCGAGGGCGACTGCTACCAGCTGCTGATCGGCGCCCGGCCCACCCTGCCGCCCGCGCTCGCCCCCGCGCTGATCGGCCACGTCGCCCAGGGCCCGCTGGCCGGACTGACTCTCTACGAGGGGACCCACGACCCCCGCCTCGCGGCGCTGCTGCTGGAACGGCTGCGGACCCCCGGCACGTTGGGGCCCCTGCGCTTCGAGCGGTTCGACGGCTCCACCGCCGTCCCCCGTGACCTGCCGGCCCGCCCGCTGGGGGCCGAGCAGTCCAACTCCTCGCTCGTATACGGCGAGACGTTCATCCTGAAGATCTTCCGCAGGCTCCACCCCGGCTACAACCCGGACCTGGAGCTGCCGCTCGCCCTCGCCCGCGCCGGATGCACCCGGGTCCCCGCGCCCGTGGCCTGGTACCGGTCGTCCGCGCCGGAACCTTTCACCCTGGGCGTTCTCCAGCCCTTCCTGCCCGGTTCGCGCGACGGATGGGTGCTGGCACTCGAATCCCTCGCCGCCGGGCGGTCGTTCCGCGCCGAGGCGCACGAACTGGGGCGCGTGACGGCCGAGGTGCACACCGCGCTCGCCGACGCGCTCCCGGTGGTGAAGCTGAGCGGCGGTCAGGCCGAGCGGCTGGCCGCCACGATGGCCGGGCGGCTGGAGGCGGCCGCCCGTGCGGTGCCCGCCCTCGGCCCGTACGCGCCACGGCTGCTCACGGCCTTCGACGCGGTCGGGGTACTCGGCAGACGCGGCCGCATCTGGGCCGCGCAGCGCGTCCACGGCGATCTGCATCTCGGCCAGATACTGCGAGGCCCCGTGGACACGCCCTGGTCCGTGATCGACTTCGAGGGCGAGCCGGCGAGCCCGCTCACGGAACGCTGCCGTCCCCAGCCCGCCGTCCGCGACGTCGCCGGGATGCTCCGCTCGTTCGACTACGCCGCACGCACCCACCGGCCGTGGAACCCGGCCTGGGCCGAGGCGTGCCGTGACGCCTACTGCACGGGCTACGCGGAGGCCGCGGGCTGCGACCCGCGCGAGGAGCCCGAGCTGCTGCGCGCGTACGAGACGGACAAGGCCGTCTACGAGGCCGTCTACGAGGCACGCCACCGGCCCGACTGGCTGCCGGTCCCGATGGCCGCGATCGAACGTCTCGCGTCGGTCGACTGACCCCCCTCCCCCTCTCCCCCGTCTGACCTTCTCTTTCTCGTGCCCAGGAGGCCG
>NZ_RDBP01000012.1:2640988-2686615 GCF_008042045.1 Streptomyces sp. T39 | reverse complement strand
GCGTCAGCGTGACGGACGTCCGGCGGCCGTGCGACTCGGCCTGCTCCGTCTTGATCGGATCCGGGTTGACCACCCCCGAGCCGCCGAACCGCTCCTCGTCGGTGTTGAGCACCTCCGACCACACCGGCACGGAAGAGGGCACGCCGGGCGCCGCGGAACCTTCGGATGCCGCTGCAGGGGCGGCGCCCTCGGACACACCCGCGAGCGGCACCGGGCGGGACACGGCGGACGCGCCGAGCACCGCACAGGCCGCAGCCGGAGCCGACGGCGCGGCGGCCGCCGCCGCCGGGACGCGGCGCCCTGCCCGCAAGGGCCGTACGAAGTCCGGCGCGACGCCCGGGTCCGAGGCGACCGGCGGGACGTCCGGGACCAGTGCGACGTCCGGGGCGAGCGGCGGGACCGGTGCGACGTCCGGGGTGCTCGGGGCCGGGAAGGCGGGTGGCGCCGCGGGCCGGTCGGGTTCCGGCGGAGCCGCCGCCGCGGAGACCACGGGCGAGGAGGCCGCCGGCGCCGACCCGGCGGCGGACGGCGCCGGAACCGCGCCCCGCGCCCGGGGACGCCGCAAGGCCGCGGGCCGGGRGCCGMGCGGGCGGCGGGCCGGGACGGACGCCGAGGCCGCTCCCGCGCCGGAGGCACCGGCCGGGGAGGAGGCACCCGAACCGGCGGCCGGGCTGCCGGTCCAGGGGCGCCACGACGAGCCCGTGCCCGCGGCGATGGCGAGCGCCGGCACGGGCACCGGCACCGCCCGCACGGCGCCTCGGCCCGCGGCCGAGGCCGCCGGGACGGCCGGGACACCGGCGGGCGGCGGACGCCGGGCCGCCGGGGGCGGCGGCCGGGGAGCGGCCCGCCCGGCGGGCTCCGGCACCGGCCGCACCCCGCGCGCCACGGCGGCGGGCGACTCCGGCTCCGCCTCCGGGCCCCGGAACACGGCCGCCCCCGCACCCCGCCCCGGCGGCCTGCGCCCCGCGGCGGACCTGAGCGACGAGGACCGCGGGCGTCTGCTGAGCGGCGGACACCACGACCCGCACTCCCTGCTCGGCGCCCACCCGGTCCGCGGGGGCGTCCAGCTGCGGGTGCTGCGTCCCCACGCCACCGCGGTCACCATCCTGGCCAAGGGCCTGCGCACCGAGCTCCACGACGACGGCGACGGCCTGTTCTCCGGTGTGCTGCCGTTGCGCACGATGCCCGAGTACCGCCTGCTGGTCGCCTACCCCGACCACCCCGAGGGCTACGAGACCGACGACGCCTACCGCTTCCTGCCCGCACTCGGCGACCTCGATCTGCACCTGATCGGGGAGGGCCGGCACGAGGAGCTGTGGAACGCGCTCGGCGCGCACCCCCTGACCCACCAGGGGGTCACCGGCACCCGGTTCACCGTGTGGGCGCCGAACGCCCGCGGTGTGCGGGTCGTGGGCGACTTCAACTACTGGGACGGCACGGGCTGCCCGATGCGCTCGCTCGGCTCGACGGGTGTCTGGGAGCTGTTCCTCCCCGGCGTCGGCGAGGGCGCCCTCTACAAGTTCGAGATCATGCGACCCGACGGCTCGCACACCCTGCGGGCCGACCCGATGGCGCGGCGTACCGAGGTGCCGCCGGCCAACGCCTCCGTGGTGACGCGCTCGCGGCACGAGTGGACGGACCAGGAGTGGATGGCCCACCGCGGCGACCGGCCCGTCCACGAGGCGCCGCTGTCCGTGTACGAGGTCCATCTCGCCTCGTGGCGGCCCGGACTCACGTACCGTCAGCTCGCGGAGCAGCTCCCCCGGTACGTGCGGGACCTCGGCTTCACCCATGTCGAGTTCATGCCGGTGGCCGAGCATCCGTTCGGCGGTTCCTGGGGCTACCAGGTCACCGGCTTCTACGCGCCGACCTCCCGGATGGGCACCCCGGACGACTTCCGCTTCCTCGTCGACAGCCTGCACCGGGCGGGCATCGGCGTCCTGGTCGACTGGGTGCCGGCGCACTTCCCGCGCGACGACTGGGCGCTGGCCGAGTTCGACGGCCGCCCGCTGTACGAGCACAGCGACCCGTCGCGGGCCGCCCACCCCGACTGGGGGACGCTGGAGTTCGACTACGGGCGCAAGGAAGTGCGCAACTTCCTCGTCGCCAACGCGGTGTACTGGTGCGAGGAGTTCCACATCGACGGCCTGCGGGTGGACGCCGTCGCCTCGATGCTCTACCTCGACTACTCGCGCGAGGACGGCCAGTGGTCGCCTAACGAGCACGGCGGCCGGGAGAACCTGGACGCGGTGGCCTTCCTCCAGGAGATGAACGCCACCGTCTACCGGCGCTGCCCGGGCGTGGTCACCATCGCCGAGGAGTCCACCGCCTGGGACGGTGTCACCCGCGCCACCCACCACGTGGGCCACGGCGGCTTCGGCGGCCTCGGCTTCGGCCTGAAGTGGAACATGGGCTGGATGCACGACTCGCTCGGGTACATCGAGCACGAGCCGGTGCACCGCAAGTTCCACCACAACGAGATGACCTTCTCGATGGTGTACGCCTACAGCGAGAACTACGTGCTGCCGATCTCGCACGACGAGGTGGTGCACGGCAAGCGGGCGCTGGTCAGCAAGATGCCCGGCGACTGGTGGCAGCAGCGCGCCAACCACCGCGCCTACCTCGGCTTCATGTGGGCGCATCCGGGCAAGCAACTGCTGTTCATGGGGCAGGAGTTCGCACAGGGGGCCGAATGGTCCGAGGGCCATGGCCCGGACTGGTGGCTGCTCGACCCGTCGTACGCGGCCGAGCCCGACCACCGCGGCGTGCGCGACCTGGTGCGCCGGCTGAACACGGTCTACGCGAGCACGCCCGCGCTGTGGCAGCAGGACACCGTGCCGGACGGGTTCGACTGGGTGGACGGCGGCGCGGCCGAGGACAACGTCCTCGCCTTCCTGCGGTTCGACCGCGAGGGCGTCCCGCTGCTGGCGGTCAGCAACTTCTCCCCCGTCGTCCGCCACGGCTTCCGGCTCGGCGTGCCCTCTTCCGTGCCGGTGTGGTCGGAGGTGCTCAACACCGACGAGGAGCGGTTCGGCGGCTCGGGGGTGGTCAACCCGGATCCGATCAAGACGGAGCAGGCCGAGTCGCACGGCCGCCGGACGTCCGTCACGCTGACGCTGCCGCCGCTGGCGACGGTCTGGCTGCGGCCCGCCTGACCCGGCGTCCGGCGTGCGGCTCCCGGGCGCCTCGCGCGCGCCGGTCCGGACGAAGGGCTCCGGCGGCCCGCGGGGGCGTGGTCACCGTGACGGTGGCCGCGCCCCCGCCGCCCGGGTCACCGCCCGGCTGCCCGGCCGCGGACGACGCCCAGGCGTTGCGTCGCCCTGGTGTACGCCACGTAGAGGTCGTTGACGCCGTACGGGGAGGCGTCCCGGATGGCCTCCGGCTCCACCACGATCACGGTGTCGAACTCCAGCCCCTTCGCCGCCTTCGGGTCGATCAGCACCACGGGGCGGGTCAGGTCGGGGTCCGGCCCCGTCCCCGCGTCCGGCAGCCGGGCGGCGAGCTCGCGGTGCAGCGACGCGGGGGCGATGACGGCGGTCCGGCCCTCGCGCGGCGCCTCGGCCACCCGGCCGGCCACGGCGGCGGCGCGTTCCTCCGGGGCGACGGACACCTCCCAGGGCTCCACACCGGTGGAGCGCACCGAGCGGGGCGGCTCGAAGGAGGGGTCGGCGGCGCGGCGCACGCCTGCGGCCAGCTCCATGATCTCCGCGGGAGTGCGGTAGTTGACGCCCAGCCGGGTGTGCTCGTAGCGGTCGCCGACGTACGGTTCGAGGATCTCCCGCCACGATCCGCAGCCCGCCTCGTCGCCGGTCTGGGCCGGGTCGCCGACCAGGGTCATCGACCGGGTCGGGCAGCGGCGCATCAGCAGCCGCCACGCCATCGCGGACAGCTCCTGCGCCTCGTCGACGATGATGTGCCCGAAGGCCCAGGTCCGGTCGGCCGCGGCACGTTCGGCGGCGGTGCGGTGGTCCGCCTCCTCGTGGCGTTCGGCCATCCGCTCGGCGTCGATCACGTCGTGCGCCGCGAGCACCTCGGACTCCTCGTCCTCGAACTCGAACGTCTCGGAGCCGTGCGACAGCTCCAGCACGCCCTGGGCGTAGGCGATGCGGTCCTGGCGTTCCGCCTCGGCGGCGGCACGGGCCGCGCTGTCGTCCGTGCCGAGGAGTTCGGCCGCCTCGTCGAGCAGCGGGACGTCTGCGGGGGTCCACGGGCCCCGGTCGCGCCGCACGGCGTCGGCGTCCCCGGCGTCCAGGTGGGCCTCCGGTTCGGCCAGCAGGTCGGCGACGAGCCGCTCCGGGGTGAGCGGGGGCCACAGCGTGTCGATCGCGGCGTGCACCTCGGCGCTGGTGGCGATCTCCTTGCCGAGCTGGGCGAGGTCGTCGGGGCCCAGGAGGTTCTCCCCGCCGTAGGGGTCGGCGCCGAGCCGGTCGGCGAGCTGGGCGGTCAGGGCGTCGATGATCCGGAAGGCGAAGTGCGGGCGGGCCAGGTTGTGGGGCAGCCCGGTGGAACGGGCCCGGTCGCGGGCCTCGTACGCCATCTCGCGGTGCAGCAGCAGTGTTCCGTAGCCCTCGTGGTCGATCTCCAGCGCGGGTTCGGGGACTTCGCCGTGGTCCTCGCCGCTGGCGGCGGGCACCGTCTCCGGCAGGGTCTGCCGGGCGGCCACCGCGCGGGCGAGGACGGCGGCCATCGAGGCGCGCCCCTTGACCGCGGCGGCGCGGGGCGTGTCGGTGCCGGTGGCGTGCACGCCGGGGAAGAGCTCGCCCATGGTCGACAGCAGGACGCCGGTCTCGCCGAGCGACGGCAGCACCTCGCCGATGTAGCCGAGGAAGGCCGGGTTGGGGCCGACGATCAGCACGGCCCGGCGGGCGAGCTGTTCGCGGTGCTCGTAGAGCAGGTACGCGGCGCGGTGCAGCGCGACGGCCGTCTTGCCCGTGCCGGGGCCGCCCTCGACGACGAGGACGCCGTGCCGGGGCGCGCGGATGATGCGGTCCTGCTCGGCCTGGATCGTCTGCACGATGTCGGCCATGCGGCCGGTGCGGGCCGTCGCGAGCGCGGCCAGGAGCACTTCGTCGGCGTCGCGGGACTCGTGGCCCGTGCGCGTCGGGTCCGTCAGGTCGAGGATCTCGTCGTGGAGCGCGGTGACCGTCCGGCCCTTGGTTCTGATGTGCCGGCGCCGCACGAGGCCCATCGGCTCGAATCCGGTGGCGAGGTAAAAGGGGCGGGCGACGGGAGCGCGCCAGTCGATGAGCAGAGGAGTGCGCCGGGCGTCGTCCCTGCGCATTCCGACCCGGCCGATGTGGCGGGTCGTGCCGTCCTTCTCGTCGATACGGCCGAAGCACAGTCCGTCGTCGACCGCGTCGAGGGCGTTGAGATGGGCGAGGTGCTCCGCGACGCCGATGTCGCGCTCGACCCGGGCCTGGCGACCGGTGGTGACCTGGGCCGCGGTCGCCGCGACGGCGTTCTCGGCCTGCTCCCGGAGCGCGTCGAGGCGCTCGTAGAGCCGGGCGACGAATTGCTGTTCGTTCCGCAATTCCTCGGTTGACAATTCAGCTCCTGACGCGATATGATTCATCCAGTGAACTTCCCTCCGTGAATTCTCCGCAAGCAATGTCCGCGGAATCCACGGGCAGGGAACCATCAAATATACGCAGGTATTACCCCCGGCCGTCAATTCGGTTCCGGGGGATTTTTGTGTTCCCCGCGACGTTCTCCACCGGCGGGGGGCGCTCACCAGCCGGCCCCGCCCGCCCACCGGCGCTGTCAGTGGCGCCCCGTAGCGTTCTCGTCAGTGGGAACGAGCCGGAGACGGACGGCTGTTCCGTCCCGGGGAGGGGTCTGTCATGTCTGGCACGACGACGTATCTGGAGCTGTCGCAGGACGACGGCGGAGCGCACAAGTTCTACGAGGTGACCGTGGAGGGGACGGCCGTCTCGGTGCGCTACGGGCGCATCGGCGCCGCCGGGCAGCTCCAGACGTCGTCGTTCCCGACGGCGGAGAAGGCGCAGGCGGCAGCCGCACGGAAGATCGGCGAGAAGGTGCGCAAGGGGTACGCCCCGGCCGTGCGCGGACAGCGCGCGGCGCGTCCGGTGACCCGCCGTCAGGTGACGTCCGCGCCGTCCACCGCGCGTTCCACCGCGCCGGTGCTGTGGCGGTTCCGCACCGGCTCCGCGGCCTTCGGCATCCACATCGACGAGGACCGCTGCTGGATGGGCAACCAGGCGGGCGACGTCTTCACCCTCAGCCACGGCGGCGACGTCCTCGCCCGGTACTCGCTGCCCGAGGGCGTCAAGTGCCTGGTGGCGGACGACTTCTGGATCTACGCCGGCTGCGACGACGGCACGGTGTACGACCTCTCGTCCAAACTGCCCTTCGCCGCCTACGACATCGCCGCCGACGTCGACATCTTCTGGCTCGACATCCGCGAGGGCGTGCTCAACGTCTCGGACGCCGACGGCGGTCTGACCGTCATCGACCACGAGGACGAGTACCAGTGGGCCCGCCGCTCCGCCGGCGGCCAGGCCTGGATGGTGCGCGCCGACGACCGGGGCGTCTACCACGGCCACCAGAGCGGGGTGACGGCCTACGCGCCCGACGGCAGCGGCGAGTTGTGGCACACCCGCACCTCGGGCGGAGTGCTCTTCGGCTGGCAGGAGGACGACGCCGTCTACGCGGGCACCGCGCGCCACGTGGTGCAGCGGCTCTCCAAGGCGACGGGCGCGGTGGAGGCGACGTACCGCTGCGACACCGCCGTCTACTCGTGCGCCACCTCGCCCGACGGGCGCCATGTCTTCGCCGGCGACTCGTCGTCCTCCGTGTACTGCTTCGACACCGACGGCACCCGGCTGTGGAAGCTGCGCACGGGCGGGGGCTCGGCGCTGTCCATGCAGTACCACGACGAGAAGCTGTACATGGTCACCACGGACGGCTCCCTGGTGTGCGTGGACGCGAGCGAGGCCGCGGTGACCGCGGCCCAGCAGGGCTCCGTCCCCGTGGCGAGGGACGTCAAGTCGGCCGCCGCCCTGCCGACGTACACCCCGGCCCTCTCGGCGGCCTCGGTGGCGACGGTCTCGGCGCCGCCGGCGGGCGGCGTGGTGGTCGAGTGCGTCGGCACCGGCAGCCGGCTGCGGGTGCACGTGGTGTCCGAGGGCTACGACCCCTCCTGGTACGTCCAGTTCCCGCGCGGCATACGCGAGGTGGGCGCCCGGTACGTGGTGGACGCGCTGCACCCCGCGCAGTCCGGGTTCTACCGGGTGCGCGGCGAGATCAGGCGCCTGGTCTGAGCGGTCCTGCGGGCGCCGGGGCGCCCGCGGCCGGACGGCCGGCGCGGGCGCGCGCGCCGTGCGGATCCGGGCAACCGGGCCCGCACGGCGCGCCTGCCGGGCCGGTCAGGACGGGAGGACGTCCTCCAGTTCCTGGAGCAGCCGGCGCTTGGGACGGGCGCCGACGATCGACTTCACCGGCTCGCCCCTCGGAACACCAGCAGGGTCGGCAGCGACAGCACGCCGTAGCGGGTCACCGTCTCGGGGTTGCTGTCCGCGTCGATCTCCACCACCTCCAGCCGGTCCGCCTGTTCGGCCGCCACGGCCTTCAGCACCGGGGCGAGCTGGCGGCACGGCCCGCACCACCCGGCGGAGAACTCCACCAGGACCGGGCCCTCGGCCGCGAGCACCCGGGCCTCGAAATCCGTGTCCGTCACCATGGCGACGCCTTCCGTACCGATCATCTGTCGACCTCCGAGAATGCGCACAGGGGTTCCGGGCCCTCGGGCATCTGTGCCTCGGCCCGCAGCAGCGACGCCGAGACCTGCGCCCGCACGGAGGCGAGCTGCTCGATCAGGGTGTCCAGCTCGGCGAGCTTGGCCCGGTAGACGGCGAGCGACGCGGGGCAGGAGTCGCCCGCCGGATGCCCGGCCCGCAGGCACTCGACGAACGGCCTGGTCTCCTCCAGGCCGAAGCCGAAGTCCTGCAGCGTCCGGATCTGGTGCAGCAGCCGCAGGTCGTCCTCGTCGTACGTGCGGTAGCCGTTGACCGCACGCCGTGCGGGGAGCAGCCCCCGGGACTCGTAGTAGCGCAAGGTGCGGGTCGTGGTCCCGGCCCGCTCCGCAAGCTCGCCGATTCGCATGCCGCGACGGTATTCCTTGACGTCCGCGTCAAGGCAAGGGGTCCCGGGCGGCCCTGTCCTGCGCGCACGCGCCCGCCGCGCGAGACTGGGAACAGGGGCGGGCCGAGGGCGTGGCGCACCCGGGCGGTGGCCGGGCACCGGCCGAAGTGAGCGCGGCCCGGCGGCCTCACGGCGATTCCCGGACACGGAGGCGGCCATGACGGAGTACCGCGAGAGGGCGGGGACGATCCCCGAGGAGTTCGGCGGACTGGTGACGGAGTTCCGCGGCCTGCTCGACAGACACCCCGGTGCGGCCGGGTTCTTCGCGCTCGCCTACCACCCCGACGGTGTCGGTGCGGCACCGCAGGAGCCGGGCACGGCGGCGACGGTGGCCTTCACCCAGCCCGTTTTCGAGTGCGAGGAGATCGAGCCCGGACTCCAGCAGTGCCGGCGCGTCGACGAGCAGTGACCGTTCGCGGACGACCGGGTCCCCCCCTGCCGGGGCCCCGCGCGAGGAGGGTGCCACGCATCGCTCCGACGCGTCCCGGCGGCCGGCCGGGCGCGCTAAGGCCCCCGGCGTGCGGACACCGGGGGCCTCGCGAAGCGGCGGCGAAGGGTCAGACCTTGGCCGGCTCCCGCTCGTCGTCCCTCGGCTCCGGAAGAGCGGCGGTCTCGTGCGGCGCGTGGTCGTCGAGCAGGGTGGCCTCGTCGAAGGGCGCCCTGCCCGCCAGGACGAGTTCGACCCGGCCCTTGTCGATCTCCTTGGTCCAGGTGCCGACGAGGACGGTGGCGACGGCGTTGCCCGCGAAGTTCGTCAGGGCGCGCGCCTCGCTCATGAAGCGGTCGATGCCGACGATCAGGCCGACGCCGTCGACGAGTTCGGGGCGGTGCGACTGCAGTCCGCCGGCCAGCGTCGCCAGACCGGCGCCCGTGACCCCGGCCGCACCCTTCGAGGCGATGATCATGAAGACCAGGAGGGAGATCTGCTCCCCCGCGCTCAGCGGGTCGCCGGTGGCGTTGGCGATGAACAGCGAGGCCATCGTCAGGTAGATGGCGGTGCCGTCCAGGTTGAAGGAGTAACCGGTGGGCACGGTGATGCCGACCACGGGCTTGCTGACGCCCAGGTGCTCCATCTTCGCGATCAGCCGCGGCAGGGCGGACTCGGACGAGGAGGTGGAGACGATCAGCAGGAACTCGCGGCCCAGGTACTTCAGCAGCGAGAAGAGGTTCACGCCGGCGACGAGCCGCAGCAACAGGCCGAGGACCACGAAGACGAACAGCGCACAGGTGACGTAGAAGCCGATCATGATGACCGCCAGCGACTTCAGTGCGTCGAGGCCGGTCTCGCCGACGACCGCCGCGATGGCGCCGAAGGCGCCCACGGGCGCCGCCCACATGATCATCGCGAGGATGCGGAAGACGAGGCGCTGGATGTGGCCGATGCCGCGCAGGACGGGCTCGCCCGCCGAGCCCATCGCCTGGAGCGCGAAGCCGGCGAGCAGGGCCACCAGCAGGGTCTGGAGCACCTCGCCCTCGGTGAACGCGGAGACCAGGGTCGTCGGGATGATGCCGAGGAGGAAGTCCGCGGTGCTCTCCCCCGTGCCCTCGGCCTGCGCGGCGCCCGCCTCACGGGTCGCCTCCGTGATGTGCAGGCTGGAGCCGGGCTCCAGCAGGTTGCCGACGAGCAGGCCGATGGCCAGGGCAACGGTCGACATCACCAGGAAGTAGCCGAGGGCGAGACCGCCGACGGCACCGACCTTGGCGGCCTTGCGCACCGAGCCGATGCCCAGCACGATCGTGCAGAAGATCACCGGCGAGATCATCATCTTGATGAGGTTCACGAAGCCGGTGCCGATGGGCTTCAGTTCGACGGCCACCCCGGGGGCGGCGAACCCCACGGCGATACCGAGAGCGACCGCGGCGATGACCGCGATGTAGAGATAGTGCGTACGGTCCCGCCTGCCGTTGGCTGTGGCCACGGGGTCCTCCTCGTCGAGTGTGCGCGTCCATGTCCCGATGGATCCCCGCGACTATCCACCAGCGCTGTGACCCCGGTCACCGTTGCGTTCGTTTCGTTCACACAATTCCGGCCAGGCAGACTTACGGGCATGCGCCTCCCCCGTCCCCGCAGTCTCGCGGGCCAGCTCTTCGCCATGCAGGTCGTGCTGGTCGCGGCGATCGTGGCGGGCTGCGCGCTCTTCGCGTACGTCACGGACCAGGCCCAGGCCGAGGAGTCCGCCCGGCACCGGACCACGGCCACCGCGGCCGCCGCCGCCCGCTCGCCCTCGGTCGCCGAGGCGGCGCGCTCCGGGGACCCGTCGGCGGTGCTCCAGCCCTACGCCGAGGCCCTGCGCAAGGACGCGGGCATGGACTTCGTCGTGATCATGGACCCGCACGGCAGGCGCTGGACCCATCCGACTCCGGAGCGGATAGGGGAGACGTATCTCGGCCACATCGGGCCCGCCCAGCGCGGCGGCGTCCTCAGCGAGCAGTTCGAGGGCACGCTCGGCCTCTCCGTGCGCACCGTGGCGCCCGTGCGCGACGCCGGCGGGCGGGTCGTCGCCATCGTGAGCGCCGGCATCACGGTCGAGGAGATCACCCAGCAGGTGCGGGAGCAGGTCACCGCCCTCCTGGTCGCCGCGGGGGCGGCGCTCGCCCTCGGCGGCGCCGGTACGTACGTCATCAACGCCAGGCTGCGCCGCCACACCCATGGGATGAACTCCGCGGAGCTGGGCCGGATGCACGACTACCACCAGGCGGCGCTGCACGCCGTGCGCGAGGGGCTGGTCATGCTCGACGGCGGCCGGCGGATCGCGCTGGCCAACGACGGCGCGCGGGAACTGCTGGGGCTCGGCGACGACGCGGTGGGCCGCCCCGTGGCGGAACTCGGGCTGCCCGCGCCGCTCACGGGGGCGCTGCTCGCCTCCGAGCCGCGGGTGGACGAGGTGCATCTGACCGCCGACCGGATCGTGGTGGTCAACACCCGGCCGGTCGTCGGCGGCGAGCAGCGCGGCACCGTCGTCACCCTGCGCGACCACACGGAGCTCCAGGCGCTCTCCGGCGAGCTGGACTCGGAGCGCGGCTTCACCCAGGCCCTGCGCTCGCAGGCCCACGAGGCGGCGAACCGTCTGCACACCGTGGTCTCGCTGATCGAGCTCGGCCGCGCGGACGAGGCGGTCGACTTCGCGACGGCGGAGCTGGAGCTGGCGCAGGTGCTGACGGACCGCGTGGTCGGGGCGGTGGGGGAACCCGTCCTCGCGGCGCTGCTGCTCGGCAAGACGGCGCAGGCCAATGAACGGGGCGTGGAGCTGGTGCTGACCGAGGACAGCCGCATCGACGACCACGTCCTGCCGGACACCCTGCCGCCCCGGGACCTGGTGACCGTCCTCGGCAACCTGATCGACAACGCGGTCGACGCGGCGGCCGGTCTCCCGGGGCCCGGCCCGGCCACCACGGGGCCCGCCCTCGCAACGGCCCCGCTCCCCGCGCCCGCCGGAGTGGGCTTCGCCGCCCCGGCGGGCGCGGCGGAGGCCGGAGCCGCACACGGCTGCCCGGCGGGCGCCGGGCGCCACGGTTCCCCCGAGGCGGCCGGCGACGGGCCGGCCGCCCGTCCCGGTGCGGGCGCGGCGGAGGCCGGAGCCGCACACGGCGCGGCAGGCCCCGGACACCACCACGTCCCCGTGCCGGGCGGCGGCCCCGAGGCGGCCGACGGCCGCGGGAGGGCCGACGCCGGGAGCAGCGCCCCGTCCGCCGCGGCGCTGCTCCCCGCGCAGGCGGGTCCCCCGGGCGGGGCCGCCCCCGCGGTGGCGGCGCCCGGCGGGGTGCGGGCGCGGGTCACCGTGACGCTGCTGGCCGAGCGGGACGAGCTCCTCGTGCGGGTGGCCGACAGCGGTCCCGGCGTGTCCCCCGACCGGGCCGAGGACGTGTTCCGGCGCGGCTGGTCCACGCACGGCCCCGGTCGCGGCATCGGCCTGGCCCTGGTGCAGCAGGCCGTGCGCCGCGGGCAGGGCACGGTCGCGGTGGGCCGCGGCGCGGACGGCGGGGCCGAGTTCACGGTCCGCCTGCCGCTGATCACCGCCGGGAGACCGGCCCCGGACCGGCCGACGGAGACGCGCGCATGACCATCAGGGTTCTGGTCGTCGAGGACGACCCCGTCGCCGCCGACGCCCACGCCCTCTACGTGGGCCGGGTCGCCGGGTTCACCGTCGTCGGCGTCGCCCATTCGCGGGCCGAGGCCGTCCGGGCGCTGGAGCGCACGGAGGTGGACCTGCTCCTGCTCGATCTGTACCTGCCCGACGGGCACGGTCTCCAGCTGGTGCGGTCGCTGCGCGCCGCGGGGCACGCGGCCGACGTGATCGCGGTGACGTCCGCCCGTGATCTGGCGATCGTCCGGGAGGGCGTCTCCCTCGGCGTGGTGCAGTACGTGCTGAAGCCCTTCACCTTCGCCACGCTCCGTGACCGGCTCGACCGCTACGCCGAGTTCCGGGCGGCGGCGGGAGAGGCCAGCGGCCAGGACGAGGTCGACCGTGCGCTCGGGGCGCTGCGCGCCCCGCGCACGGGGACGACGCTGCCCAAGGGACTGAGCGGGCCCACGCTGGAGGCGGTCACGCGGACGCTGCGCGAGTCGTCCGCCGGGCTGACCGCGACGGAGGCCGCCGCGGCGGTCGGCATCTCGCGCATCACGGCCAGGCGCTACCTCGAGCATCTGGTCACCGCGGGACGGGCGGACCGGGTGCCGCAGTACGGGCAGGTCGGCCGGCCGGAGCTCCAGTACCGCTGGCTGAGCTCCCGCCGCTGACGCCGCACCCGGCGCGGCGGACCGCCGGACACGGCCCTACCCCCGGGTAGCCGGAACACCCGGCGCCCGCGTCGGACCTTTCTACGAGGTGGAGCTTGAGGCGAACGCACCGTAGTCGGCGCCGGTGGCCCGACCGTACGGTGTGCGCGTGCACCAGCCCCCTTCCCCGCCCTTCGACTCCCTCGCCGCGCGCCGTCTCCGCGAGGCCCTGGGCATGGCTCCCGGTCATGTCGCCTACGGTCTGCGCGCCCAGTACGGCCTCGCGGCCACACCCGACACGGTGGTGGCCTGGGAGCGGGGCACCGCGAAACCCGGCACCCGTGAACTGACGGCCCTGGCGGGCGTGCTGTGGTGCTCGCCCGCCGAACTCCTCACCGGCGCGACCACCTTGCGCGAGCACCGCATCGCCCGCGGCTGGACGTCCCAGGACCTGGCGCGCAGGGTGGGCCTGGACGCCGGGGCGTACGCGCGGATGGAGGAGGCGCGCCGCTGGCGCGGCAACGAGCGGCAGACCGCCGCCCTCGCCGAGGCGCTGGCGCTGTCGCCCCGCGATCTGCTGGCGGTGACCGGCCGGGACCAGGACCTGGCCGAACTGCTGCGCGGCGCGGTCGGTGCGCGGTGGCAGGCGTACGTCCGCCCGGTCGCCCGGATGCTGCCGATGGAACGCGGCCGGCTGGAGGCCGTGCTCCAGCGGCTGCACTCCGACTACCAGTCCCGGACGGTGGCGTCGCTGAGCTGGGGGGACGCGTCGGAGGACACGGGCGCGTCGGGGCGGGACTTCCTGGACCGCATCCTCGACCACTTCTGGGCCCTGGCCCGCGACTGAGGGCCGCGCCCCCGCGCCGGATGCACGGGACCCGCGGGCGGGCGGAGCGCGGGGCGCACGCCCCGGGGGCCGTCAGAAGACGGACTCCGCCTCGGACATCCGGTCCGCGGGCACGGTCTTCAGCCGGGTCACCGCCTCGGCGAGCGGCACCATGACGATCCGGGTGCCGCGCAGCGCGGTCATCATGCCGAACTCGCCCCGGTGCGCGGCCTCGACGGCGTACCAGCCGAAGCGGGTGGCGAGGACGCGGTCGTACGCGGTCGGCGTGCCACCGCGCTGCACATGGCCGAGGATGACGGGCTTGGCCTCCTTGCCCAGCCGCCTCTCCAGCTCGGCGGCGAGCCGGTTGCCGATGCCCTGGAAGCGCTCGTGGCCGAACTGGTCGATCTCGCCCTTCTCGTAGGCCATCGAGCCCTCGGCGGGGTGCGCGCCCTCGGCGACGCAGACGACGGCGAACTTCTTGCCCCGGGCGAACCGCTCCTCGACCATCTTGACCAGGTCGTCGACCTGGAAGGGCCGCTCGGGCAGGCAGATGCCGTGGGCGCCGCCGGCCATGCCGGACTCCAGGGCGATCCAGCCGGCGTGCCGCCCCATGACCTCGACGACCATCACCCGCTGGTGCGACTCGGCGGTGGTCTTCAGCCGGTCGATGGCCTCGGTGGCCACCATCACGGCGGTGTCGAAGCCGAAGGTGCGGTCGGTGGCGAAGATGTCGTTGTCGATCGTCTTGGGGACGCCGACCACGGGCATCCCGGCGTCGGCGAGCATCCGGGACGCGGTGAGCGTGCCCTCGCCGCCGATCGGGATGAGCGCGTCGATGCCGTAGCGCTTCGCCAACTCCGGCGCGTTCTCGGCCGCTTCGCGCAGCCGGTCGCGCTCCAGGCGGGTGGAGCCGAGGATGGTGCCGCCGCGGGCGAGGATGCCGCCCACCGCGTTGAGGTCGAGGGGCCGGTAGTGGCCGTCGAGCAGACCGCGGAACCCGTCCTCGAAGCCGATGACCTCGTCGCCGTGCCCGGTCAGGGCGCGGTGCACGACCGAGCGGATCACTGCGTTCAGCCCCGGGCAGTCGCCGCCTGCGGTGAGAATGCCGATGCGCATCGTGCTGTCTCTCCTGCTCCTCGCCGAACGTGTGAGCCGGTCCGATTGTCCCACGGGCCCGCGGTGCGCCGCCCCTCCGGCTGATCCGGGGCCCTTTCCCCGGACCGGCCGGCGAAGCTCCCGGGGCGGCCCGGGTGCGCTTCTGCCCGGCGGGCGCCCTATCTACACGCGAGGGTATTGTCAAGAGGGCGAGGCCGCCCCGGGGCGGTTTCCGCGCGTCCGGCCCCGCCGTCCGGCGGTGGCGGGCACCGTCGGAACACGACGGACGACGACACAGGGACGGGAGAGCACGCGTGACGCGGAGCGTGTACGTGACCGGGATCGACCGCGGCGACGGCCGGCAGGTGGTCGAGCTGGGGGTCATGGAACTGCTGACCCGGCAGGTGGACCGGGTGGGCGTCTTCCGGCCGCTCGTCCACGAGGGACCCGACCGTCTCTTCGAGCTGCTCCGGGCCCGCTACCGCCTCTCCCAGGACCCGTCGGCCGTGTACGGCATGGACTACCACGAGGCGGCCACCCTCCAGGCCGAACGGGGCACCGACGAGCTGGTGTCCCGGCTCGTCGAACGCTTCCTGCCGGTGGCACGGGAGTACGAGGTCGTGCTGGTCCTGGGCACCGACTACGCCGCCACCCAGCTCCCCGACGAACTGGCGCTCAACGCCCGGCTGGCGAACGAGTTCGGCGCCTCGCTGATCGCCGTGGTCGGCGGGCGGGGGCAGACGGCGGAGTCCGTGCGGGCCGAGACGCGCAACGCCCACCGCGCGTACGAGGCCCTCGGCTGCAACGTCCTCGCGATGGTCGCCAACCGGGTGGCGCCCGAGGAGCGCGACCGCATCGCCGAGCGCCTCTCCGCCCGCCTCCCGGTCCCCTGCTACGTGCTGCCCGACGAGCCCGCGCTCGCCGCGCCCACGGTCGCCCAGATCACCCACGCCCTCGGCGGCACGGTGCTGCTCGGCGACGACTCGGGCCTCGCGCGCGACGCGCTGGACTTCGTCTTCGGCGGCGCGATGCTCCCGAACTTCCTGCCGGCGCTGACGCCCGGCTGCATGGTGGTCACCCCGGGCGACCGGGCCGACCTGGTCGTCGGCTCGCTCGCCGCGCACTCCGCGGGCACACCGCCCATCGCGGGGGTGCTGCTCACCCTGAACGAGCGGCCGAGCCGGGAGATCCTCACCCTCGCCGCCCGGCTCGCCCCGGGCACGCCGGTGATCTCGGTCGAGGGCAACAGCTTCCCCACCGCCGCCGAACTCTTCGGCCTGGAAGGCAAGCTGAACGCCGCCACCCCCCGCAAGGCGGAGACGGCACTGGGCCTGTTCGAGCGCCATGTGGACACCGCCGACCTGCTGGACCGGCTCGCGGTGGCCCGCAGCGGCCGGGTGACGCCGATGATGTTCGAGCACGAGCTGCTGGAGCAGGCCCGTGCCGAGCGGCGCCGGGTGGTCCTGCCGGAGGGCACCGAGGAGCGCGTGCTGCGCGCCGCCGACGTGCTCATCCGCCGCGACGTGTGCGACCTGACCCTCCTCGGGGACGTGGACCTGATCCGCAAGAAGGCGGCGGACCTCGGCGTGGACCTGTCGTCGGCGCAGCTGATCGACCCCGCCTCCTCCGAGCTGCGCCAGGACTTCGCCGAGCGGTACGCGACGCTCCGCGCCCACAAGGGCGTCTCCGTGGAGCTGGCCCACGACGTGGTGACGGACGTCAACTACTTCGGCACGCTGATGGTGGCCCAGGGCCTGGCCGACGGCATGGTGTCGGGGGCGGTCCACTCCACGGCCGCGACCATCCGGCCCGCGTTCGAGATCATCAAGACCGGGTCGATGGGCGCGCCTCCCGGCGAGCAGGGCGGCGCGGGCGCGGCGGCGATCGTGTCGTCCGTCTTCTTCATGTGCCTGGCCGACCGGGTGCTGGTCTACGGGGACTGCGCGGTCAACCCGGACCCGAACGCCGAGCAGCTCGCGGACATCGCGATCCAGTCGGCGGCGACCGCGGCCCGCTTCGGCGTCGAGCCGCGCATCGCGATGCTGTCGTACTCCACCGGCACCTCCGGCTCCGGTGCGGACGTCGACAAGGTGCGCGAGGCCACCAAGCTGGTCCGGGCGTCCCGGCCGGACCTGCTGATCGAGGGCCCGATCCAGTACGACGCGGCCGTCGACCCGTCGGTGGCGGCGACCAAGCTGCCCGGCTCGGAGGTCGCCGGCCGGGCCACGGTGCTGATCTTCCCCGACCTCAACACGGGCAACAACACGTACAAGGCCGTGCAGCGTTCGGCGGGCGCGGTGGCCGTCGGCCCGGTGCTGCAGGGCCTGCGCAAGCCGGTGAACGATCTGTCCCGCGGAGCTCTCGTGGGCGACATCGTCAACACCGTCGCCATCACCGCGATCCAGTCCCAGGACCCGTCCAAGGCTCAGGAGTTCTCCGTATGACGGCCACCCGCGTCCTCGTCCTCAACTCCGGTTCGTCGTCGCTGAAGTACCAGCTGCTGGACATGCGCGACGCGACGCGGCTGGCGACCGGGCTGGTCGAGCGGATCGGCGAGTCGACGTCGCGTCTGGTCCACACGCCGCTCGCCGGCGGGGACGCCGGCGCGGCCGGGCCGCGCGAGCGGACCGGGCCGATCGCCGACCACGACGCCGCGCTGAAGGCGGTGGCCGACGAGCTGGCCCGTGACGGGCTCGGCCTGGACTCCCCCGAACTGGCCGCGATCGGCCACCGGGTGGTGCACGGCGGGCTGCGCTTCACCGAGCCGACGGTGATCACGCAGGAGGTGCTGACCGAGATCGAGCGGCTGGTGCCGGTCGCGCCGCTGCACAATCCGGCGAACCTCACGGGCATCCGGACGGCACAGGCGCTGCGTCCGGAGCTCCCGCAGGTCGCCGTCTTCGACACCGCCTTCCACACCACGATGCCGGAGGCGGCGGCCCGCTACGCCATCGACGTGGAGACCGCCGACGCGCACCGCATCCGCCGCTACGGATTCCACGGCACCTCGCACGCCTACGTGTCGCGGGCGACGGCCCGGCTGCTCGGCAAGGACCCGTCCGAGGTGAACGTCATCGTGCTGCACCTCGGCAACGGGGCGTCCGCGTCCGCGGTGTCGGGCGGGCGGTGCGTGGAGACCTCCATGGGCCTCACCCCCTTGGAGGGGCTGGTGATGGGTACCCGCTCCGGCGACATCGATCCGGCCGTCACCTTCCACCTCAAGCGGGTCGCGGGCATGTCGGCCGACGAGATCGACGAACTGCTGAACAAGCGGAGCGGGCTGGTGGGGCTGTGCGGGGACAACGACATGCGGGAGATCCGCCGGCGGATCGACGAGGGCGACGAGCGGGCGAGGCTGGCCTTCGACATCTACGTCCACCGGTTGCGGAAATACATCGGGGCGTACTACGCGGTCCTCGGCCGGGTCGACGCGGTGGCGTTCACGGCGGGGGTCGGCGAGAACGCGGCGCCGGTGCGGGAGGCGGCGATCGCCGGTCTCGAACAGCTGGGGCTCGCCGTCGACGCGGAACGCAACGCCGTGCGGTCCGGTGAGGCCCGGCTGATCTCGCCCGGGCACGCCAGGGTCGCGGTGGCCGTCGTGCCCACCGACGAGGAACTGGAGATCGCCCGCCAGACCCATGAATTGGTGAAAAGGGTGAACGCCTGACGGTGTACGCCTGAGCGGGCGGGCGCCCATTTGTACATTCCACCAGACGGAATATTCCGCAGGGAAACAAACCGATAGGATCCGCCTTATGCGCCGTTCCAAAATCGTTTGCACACTGGGCCCCGCCGTCGACTCGTACGAGCAGCTGAAAGCGCTCATCGAGGCCGGCATGAACGTGGCCCGATTCAACATGAGCCACGGATCCCACTCGGAGCACGAGGAGCGGTACCACCGCGTGCGCCAGGCGTCCGAGGACACCGGCCGCGCCGTGGGCGTCCTGGCCGACCTCCAGGGCCCCAAGATCCGTCTCGAGACCTTCGCCGAAGGACCGGTCGAGCTGGTCCGCGGCGACGAGTTCGTCATCACGACCGAGGACGTGCCCGGCGACAAGTCGATCTGCGGGACGACGTACAAGGGCCTTCCCGGGGACGTCTCCAAGGGCGACCAGATCCTCATCAACGACGGCAACGTCGAGCTGCGGGTCGTCGAGGTCGAGGGCCCGCGGGTCAGGACCATCGTGGTCGAGGGCGGTGTCATCTCCGACCACAAGGGCATCAACCTGCCCGGTGCGGCGGTCAACGTCCCCGCACTGTCCGAGAAGGACGTCGAGGACCTCCGCTTCGCGCTCCGCATGGGCTGCGACCTGGTGGCCCTCTCCTTCGTCCGTGACGCCGACGACGTCAAGGACGTGCACAAGGTGATGGACGAGGTGGGCCGCCGGGTCCCCGTCGTCGCCAAGGTGGAGAAGCCGCAGGCCGTCGAGAACATGGAGGCCGTCGTGATGGCCTTCGACGGCGTGATGGTGGCCCGCGGCGACCTGGCGGTCGAGTACCCGCTGGAGAAGGTCCCGATGGTGCAGAAGCGCCTCATCGAGATGTGCCGCCGCAATGCCAAGCCGGTGATCGTCGCCACCCAGATGATGGAGTCGATGATCACCAACTCCCGCCCCACGCGCGCCGAGGCGTCCGACGTCGCCAACGCGATCCTGGACGGCGCGGACGCGGTCATGCTCTCCGCGGAGTCCTCGGTCGGCGCGTACCCGATCGAGACGGTCAAGACGATGTCGAAGATCGTCGTCGCGGCCGAGGAGGAGCTGCTCGCCAAGGGCCTGCAGCCGCTGGTCCCGGGCAAGAAGCCGCGCACCCAGGGCGGTTCGGTCGCCCGCGCGGCCGCGGAGATCGCCGACTTCCTCGACGGCAAGGCGCTGATCGCCTTCACCAAGTCCGGCGACACGGCCCGCCGGCTGTCGCGCTACCGCGCCCAGCAGCCGATCCTGGCCTTCACCACGGACGCCGCCACGCGCAGCCAGCTCGCGCTGAGCTGGGGCGTGGAGTCCTTCGTGGTCCCCCACGTCGACAACACCGACGCGATGGTCGACCTGGTCGACGCGGAGCTGCTGAAGCTCCAGCGCTACAACGAGGGCGACACCATGATCATCACGGCCGGCTCCCCTCCGGGCGTCCCCGGTACCACCAACATGGTCCGGGTCCACCACCTCGGCGGCGAGAAGGCCTGACGGGCCCGACGGCCCCGACGTCCGATCACGGCACCCGCCCCGGCCGCGCACCGCGCCCGGGGCGGGTGCCGTCGCGCGTCCCTCGGTCGGATCCCGCCCGGGCGCCGCGAACGCTCCCCGGGCACGGACGAGGCCGTGGGCCGCACCCCCCTGAACGGGTGCGGCCCACGGCCCTTTCTCGCGGCTCCCGGTGGTCCCGGTGCGAACGGCTCGGGGTCGGTCGGCGGTTCAGCCGACGCCCGGGCCCCTCTCGATGTAGTTGTGCAGGCCCGGAACCGTCAGCGTGCCGCCGAACTGCCCGGCCTGGGTCACCGTGACGTTCGTGAACATCGCGAACGGGACGTTCAGCGGCGGCGGGGTGTCCGGGCTGAAGGTGATCGGGATGATGCCGAAGAGGTTCCCCTTCAGCTCCTCCGTGTACATCGTGACCGTGCCGTTCCTGATGGTCGAGGTGGACCCGGCACGTGCCTCCACGTGCATGGTGGTGCCGTCGGGGCCCTTGACGATCTGGTGCAGGTCCTTGATGTCCACGCCGTCGGCGGTGAACTTCAGGGCCTTCTTGATCTTCCCGCTGCCCGTCTTCACCTCGACGATGCCGTGGTAGTCGAGCCCGGTGAGGGTGAGCATCGAGCTCTTGAGCGTCCACGGGTCGTCCGGGAGCAGCGGGATGCCCGGCTCCAGGTCGGCGGCCGCGAGCGCCTCGGGATCGGCGGTGGGGCAGGGGAAGCGGGGCTTCGCGCCCTCCGGTATGTCCTCGTCCTTCTTGGGCTCCAGGCCCTTGGCGTCCTCGTCCAGTTCCTCGACCTCGGCGCCGGCCTGGTCGGCGGCGTCCTTGATCGCCTGCTTGGCCGCGTCCGTCGGCTCCTCGGGCTTCGCGGTCGGCTTCTCCGAGGGCTGCTCGGCGGGCTGCTCGGCGGGCTGGGACGGCTCGTCGGCGGGCGTGGTGCTCGCCGACGGCGTCGGGGTCGCCTCGGGCTCCTTCACGGTGCCGTCCAGCAGGTCCTTGAGGGCGTCGCCGATGCCCAGCGGGTCCAGCGGGTTCCTGGTCTCGCTCGGGGACGGCTCGGGCTCCGGTGCCTTCTGCTGTTCGGCGGTGTCCGCGGCGGGGCTCTCGGCGGGCTTCGGCTCGTCGGCGCCGGTGCCGGTGCCGGGCGTCCCGCTCGGCGAGGGCTCGGGGTCGGCGGTGTCCGACGGGGTCGGGGACGGCGTCGGCTTCGCGCTCCCGGCGGGCTTCGGCGACTCCTCCTCCACCGGCTCGTCCGAGCGGGTCACGCACGGACCGGGGGCGAAGGGGATCTCCTTGTCGTCGGCCAGGGCCAGTTTGGGAGTGAGTCCCATGCCCACGAACACGGCGGTCGGCATCGCGGCCAGGGCCATGGCCTTCGTCGCGGGCAGGTGAAGCTTGGTCAGCAGCGACTTCCGGGGAGCGGCGTGGCGCGGTCCTGTTCTCTCGCGGACCTCGTCGCCGTCAGCCGCGCTCGGCTGCAGTTCGTCACCCCGCACTGTTCCTCCCGCCGTCGGCGTGGGCAGTCGTTTCGGTCACGTTCGGGTCGTACACCTCGTCGGCACGCGGCGCCGGCACGGTCGGCTCGTCCATGCGGTGCGGGTCGTCCAGGGGGTGCGGGTCGTCCATCAGGTCCGCCTTGGCCGCGTGCGCGGCCGCTTCGGAGGCGGGCGTACCCGGTGCCCAGGAGATGGCGAGGGCCCCGCCCAGCAGAGCGCACAGGAAACCGATCAGAAAGCCGCCGATGTTGGCCACCGGGATGGAGATCAGGGCCAGCACGATCGCGGCGATGCCCGAGAAGACCCGGACGGGGGCCTGGAACCACATGGTGAGGCCGAGCGTCACCAGGAGGACACCGATGATGAGGGACCCGGCGCCGGCCGTGGTGGCCATCGCGAGGGTGATGTTGCCGAGGCGGAGGTCCGCGTACGGCAGGTACGCGATCGGCAGCCCGCCCAGCATGGTGAACAGACCCGCCCAGAACGGCCGCTGCCCCCGCCAGGTGCGGAAGCCCCGCCGGAATACGCGGAGGAAGTGCTCGTCCCGCCCCTGTGCTGCTGAAGTCTCGGCGCTCATGGAAAAAGCTCCCTGATGCTGGTGGTGCGATGTGAAATGGGACGGGCGGGCGGAACCACGGGGGCCCACCCGCCCGTTCCCAGGGGCGTCAGCCCTTAAAAGCACTCCTTGACGCCCTTGTGCAGCTTCAGCTTCAGGCCGCTGAGCTTGAACGTCCCGGCCGTGGTCGCCCACGCCTTCTGCTCGACGCCGGTCAGCTTGGCCGTGTCGGCGCGCTGGCCGAAGCCGTACGGGTTGGCCCTGGTACCGGGCTGGATGCCCGGGTCGCCGTCCTTCTTGGCCAGCGAGCCGGCGGCCACACCGATGTCGATGTTGCCGAACTCGGCGTCGGCCTTGAGTTCGGAGACGTCCAGGTAGAGGTTGGACGCCTCGACCGGCTTCTTCGGGTCCGTACCGGCACGCAGCTCAAGGCTGACGCTGCCGATGAACGGGACGTCGGGCGTGACGACCGACTGGCACATGTTCGTGATGGTCGCGCTCTTGAACCCGGACACGGCCACCGGAGCGGCGAAGTCCTTGCCGTCCAGGGTCTTGCCGGACGCGACGCTGCCGTACTGCACGAAGTTGGTACCGGCCAGGCTGTCCGCCTTGACCTTGAACTCCTGGCCGGAAATGCTGAACGACGCGGCGAGCGCGCCCTGGGCCAGACCGATGCCTATCGCGGCCGTTGCGGCCACACTCGGCACCATGACAAGGGCGAACCGCTTCCATCTGGTTCCGCCACGAGCCACAGACTCCATGACTTTCCTCCTTCTCGGACGTACATCTCCGGTCCGGACCGTCGGCCCGTCCTGGGATGGGAGAAGTGCTACGTCCTCGGGAAGGAGAGCGCCCGTACACATCGGCCGCAACGCGTCCGAGACACCGGCGATCACCCCCGAGCGACAACCACTGGCCGCACTCTCGCGCAACCGGTCGGACAGGCCCTGCCGTTCGGCAGGAACCCCCCTGTCCGCGGCCGGCGCCACTGCCGCCGACCGGCCCGGTGGGGACCCAACGGACCGCGGCACGACTGGGAGCCGGGCTGGTGCGGTATTGGACCGAGCGTCGCCGATCGTTGTCCATTACCCGCCCCGGCACAAGGGGGTTCGTTACTCGCTAGTAACGGCCTGATAACCACGCCACGACTGGCTGACGCCGAGCGTGCACAGAGGGTGCCGCTTTGTGACGAACCACAAAGGAGAAAAGGTGGCGATAACCGGACAGATGCGCCGAGTTGGAGTACTCGCAGTAACAGGCACCCCGATTGCCAAGTTTTGGTAAAGCAACCGCGCGATTTGTCACCGTGTCGCCAAAACGGCGGTGACACCGAGCCGGTGCCACCGCCGTAAAACCGTCAGAACCACCCGTACGGGACGCCGTTGTCAGAAGCGCTGTCAACGTGACGCCAACAGGGTGTCCGCGGTCCGGACGGGCGGTGTCTCAGAAGAGCACTCTCGCCAGCGCCTGGCGTGCGGCCGTCACCCGCGGGTCGTCGGGGCCGACGACCTCGAAGAGTTCGAGCAGCCGCACCCGCGCCGCGTCCCGGTCGTCGCCGGCCGTCCGCCGGACGGTCTCCACCAGCCGGCCGAAGGCGTCCTCGACGTGGCCTCCGACGAGGTCCAGGTCCGCGGCGGCGATCTGCGCCGGGACGTCCGCCGGGCCGTCCGCGGCGGCCTTGCGCACCACCTGCGCGTCCATGCCCGCCACCCGGCCCAGCAGTTCGGCCTGGGCGAGGCCGAGCCTGGCCTCCGTGTTGCCCGGATCGTCCGCGAGGACGTTCCGGTAGGCCTGGACCGCGCCGCCGAAGTCACCGGCGTCCAGCGCGTCCATGGCCGCGCCCAGCAGGCCGTCGTGCGGGCCCGCGACCGGGGCGGCGGCCTCCGGCGGTGCGCCGTCCGCGTCGACCGTGAGCCCGGTCAGCCCGAAACGCTCCTCGGCCACCTGGACCAGCTGGTCGAGGGTCTGGCGGATCTGCGCCTCGGGGGCGGCACCCTGGAAGAGCGGGAGCGCCTGGCCGGCCACCACGGCGAACACGGCCGGAATGCCCTGCACACCGAACTGCTGCATCAGCATCTGGTTGGCGTCCACGTCGATCTTGGCGAGGACGAAGCGGCCGTTGTACTCGTGGGCCAGGCGGTCGAGCAGCGGGCTGAGCTGCTTGCACGGCTCGCACCACTCGGCCCAGAAGTCGATGACGACCGGGACTTCGGTGGAGCGCTGCAGGACATCGCGCTCGAAGCCCGCCTCGTCGGTGTCGATCACCAGACTGGCGGGCGACACGGCACCGCCGCCGCCCTGCCGGGCGGACTCGGCGCGGGCCTGCTCGGCCTTCGCCTTGGCCTCACCGGCCGCCTTCACCGCGGCGAGGTCGACGACGCCGCTCATGGACATGTTCCTTGGCTGCATGCGTACATCCTCCCCCTTCCGCGCGCACAAGTGAAAAGCCGGACGCAGGATCCGGCGGGACGGCACCGGGTCCCCACCTCGGCGCCTTGTGGTCGTCGCTCGGTCCGGCCGGTGCGGCCGGGCTTTCGCTACGGGTCGTAGCGTATCTGTCCGGGGCGCGCGGCGTGTGAGATTTACCCGGTGAACTGCCTCACAGGGATCCGTCTACCGGCCGGTATGGTCTCGGGCATGCCCAGCAGAACCTGCCCCGAACCACCACGTAGGGGACGTACCGGCCGCCCCCGGAGCACCGAGGCGGACGAGGCGATCCTCCGTGCCACCCGGGCGTCACTGGTGGAACTGGGCTGGTCGAAGCTGACCATGGCCGATGTGGCGGCCCGTGCGGGCGTCGCCAAGACCACGCTGTACCGCCGCTGGGCGAACAAGAACGAACTGGTCGTCGACGCGGTCGCGGTCCTCTTCGACGCACTCGAACTCCCCGACCGGGGCAGCCTGGCCGCCGACGTGGAGGGCGTGGTCCTCCAGTTCGCCGAACTGCTCGGGCATCCGGAGACCAAGACGGCGCTGATGGGGGTCGTCGCGGAGTCCACGTGCGACGACGCGCTGCGCGCGCGGATCCGGTCGGCGATCGTCGAGCGGCAGAAGCGGCTGGTGGTGGACGGGCGCAGGCGCGCCCAGGAACGCGGCGAGCTGCCCTCCGAGGACGACCCCCTGGCCGCGGCCCGCAACACGGACCTGGTGTTCGACGTCGTCGCGGGTGCCGTGGTGCACCGGACGCTGGTGAGCGCGGAGCCGGTGGACGAGGAGTGGGCCCGCCGTTTCACGCTCCTGCTGCTCTCCGGCCTCGGCGCGCTCTCCGGCTGACGCCGAGGAGACCGGTGCGGCAGCGCGGAAACGGCCTCCCGTCCGTGCCGGTGCACGGACGGGAGGCCGCTCGGATCGGCCGGGGTCAGAAGCCCGGGGGCTCCGTGTAGACGCCCCACTCGTCGCGCAGGACGCCGCAGATCTCGCCGAGCGTCGCCTCGGCGCGGACCGCCTCCAGCATCGGCCCGATCATGTTGGAGCCGTCGCGGGCGGCGGCCAGCATCGCGTCCAGGGTGGACCGCACACGCGCCTCGTCGCGCCCGTCCCTGCGGTCGCCGAGCACCCGCACCTGCTCCCGCTCGACCTCGTGGCTGACCCGGAGGATCTCCAGGTCGCCGGTGACGGAGCCGGTGGCCGTGTTGACGCCGACGACCTTCTTCTCGCCCTTCTCCAGGGCCTGCTGGTAGCGGAAGGCGGACTCGGCGATCTCGCCGGTGAACCAGCCGTCCTCGATGCCGCGCAGGATGCCCGAGGTGATCGGGCCGATCGGGTGCCTGCCGTCGGGGTGCGCCCGCAGCCCCCGCTCCTTGATCCGGTCGAAGATCTTCTCGGCGTCCGCCTCGATGCGGTCGGTCAGCTGCTCCACGTACCAGGAACCGCCGAGCGGGTCCGCCACGTTGGCGACGCCCGTCTCCTCCATCAGCACCTGCTGGGTGCGCAGGGCGATCTCCGCGGCCTGCTCGGAGGGGAGCGCGAGGGTCTCGTCCAGGGCGTTGGTGTGGAGGGAGTTGGTGCCGCCGAGGACGGCGGACAGCGCCTCGACCGCGGTGCGCACCACGTTGTTGTAGGGCTGCTGTGCGGTGAGGGAGACACCGGCGGTCTGGGTGTGGAAGCGCAGCCACTGGGCCTTGTCGGTCTTCGCGCCGTAGACCTCCTTCATCCAGCGCGCCCAGATCCGGCGCGCGGCGCGGAACTTGGCGATCTCCTCGAAGAAGTCGAGGTGGGCGTCGAAGAAGAAGGAGAGGCCGGGGGCGAAGGTGTCGACGTCCAGGCCGCGGGAGAGGCCGAGCTCCACGTAGCCGAAGCCGTCGGCGAGGGTGTACGCGAGCTCCTGCGCGGCCGTCGCGCCGGCCTCGCGGATGTGGTAGCCGGAGACCGAGAGCGGCTTGTACGCGGGGATGCCCTGCGCGCAGTGCTCCATCAGGTCGCCGATCAGACGCAGATGCGGCTCGGGCTGGAAGAGCCACTCCTTCTGCGCGATGTACTCCTTGAAGATGTCGGTCTGCAGGGTGCCGTTGAGCACGGCGGGGTCGACGCCCTGGCGCTCGGCCGCGACCAGGTACATGCAGAAGACCGGGACGGCCGGACCCGAGATGGTCATGGACGTCGTGACGTCGCCGAGAGGGATGTCCTTGAACAGGACCTCCATGTCGGCCGCGGAGTCGATGGCGACACCGCAGTGGCCGACCTCGCCGAGCGAACGCGGGTCGTCCGAGTCGCGGCCCATGAGCGTGGGCATGTCGAAGGCGACCGAGAGTCCGCCGCCGCCGGCGGCGAGGATCATCTTGTAGCGCTCGTTGGTCTGCTCGGCGTTGCCGAAGCCGGCGAACTGGCGGATGGTCCAGGTCCTGCCCCGGTAGCCGGTGGCGTGCAGACCCCGGGTGAAGGGGTACTCGCCGGGCCAGCCGATGCGCTCGAAGCCCTCGTAGTGGTCCCCGGGGCGCGGGCCGTAGACCGGCTGCACCTCGTCCCCGGAGAGCGTGGTGAAGTCCGCGTCCCGCTTGCGGGCCTTGTCGTAACGGGCCTGCCAGCGACGGCGGCCTTCCTCGATGGCGTCAGCGTCCATGCTTCGAATTTACTAGGACGTCCTACTATCTGTCGACGGCAAAGCGCCGCGAGCCGTGCCCGCGGCGCTTCGGAGGACCCGTGCAGCCCGGAGTGCTACGCCTCGGCCCGGGCCGGTGCCGCGGTGCCGCCGTCGATCAGGGCGCGGGCCTCGCGGGTGACCTTCGGCTCCACGAAGAAGGAGGCGAACGGGATGCAGCCCGCGGCCAGCACCCACAGCAGCTTCCCGAACGGCCACTTCGCCTTCGACCCCAGATCGAAGGCGAAGATCACGTAGACGATGAACAGCACACCGTGGATCTGCGAGATCAGCATGGTGTCGCCGGTGTCGAACCCGTACTTCAGGACGATGGCGCCCGTGAACACGAGCAGCCAGACGGCGGTGATGTACGCCATCACCCGGTAACGGGTCAGCACATTCGCTTTCATGGCATCGAGCGTAACCGGGCCCGACAGGGCGATCTTCGAGGGGGTTGCCGGGGGCCGGGGCCCCTCCTCCGGATCGCGGCGGGCGCGCGTGCCCCGATCCGGACGAAGGCCCTACGCCTCGTCGAAGTCGTGCGCGGCCACCCGCAGCGGCCGCAGCATCGCGAAGATCTCGGCGCACTCGTCGGAGTCGTAGGTGCCGAGGCCGAAGTCCATGTCCATCAGGTCGCGGGTGGCCGCCTCGACCACCTCGCGGCCCTTGTCCGTGATGGAGGCGAGGGTGCCGCGCCCGTCGTTCGGGTTGGGACGCTTGGCGACCAGCCCGGAGCGGACCAGCCGGTCCACGGTGTTGGTCACCGAGGTCGGGTGCACCATCAGCCGCTCGCCGATCTTGGACATCGGCAGCTCACCCGCCTTGGAGAAGGTGAGCAGCACCAGCGCCTCGTAGCGGGCGAAGGTCAGGCCGTACGGCTTGACGACCGCGTCCACCTCGGAGAGCAGGATCTGGTGCGCCCGCATGATCGAGGTGATCGCCGCCATCGAGGGCACGGGACCCCAGCGCTGCTTCCAGAGCTCGTCGGCCCGGGCGATGGGATCGAAGGAGAGACTGAGCGGCTTCGGCACGGCACGACCTTACCCATTGGTCACATCGTGGTCAGCCCCGTCTCGCACCTCGGTCGGCACGGGTGCCGCGAGTGCCGTGGCGCCCACGCCGTGCCGCCGGGCCCGGGCCACCAGCACCAGGCAGCACAGGGCACCGAGCACCCCGGAGCCCGCCACCACGTGGTGCACCGGCCAGAACTCGGCCGCGAGCCCCGCGAGCGCCATGCCCACGCCCTGCGCCGTCATCAGCCCCGCGGTCATCAGGGTCATCGCCCGCCCGCGCAGCTCCTCGGGCACCGCGCCGACGAACCAGCGGTCGAGCCCGATGAGGTAGGCCGCACTCGCCCCGCTCAGCACCAGCAGCAGCAGCGCCCAGCCCAGGTCGGGGAGGAACGCGTACCCGGCGAGCGGCACCGTGCCGAGCGCGGCGAGCGGGAGCACGATCCGGTCGCGGCTGCGGGGGCTCAGCCTGGACCCGGCGTACAGCTCGGCGCCCACATGGCCGACGGCCATGGCGCTCATCATCAGCCCGACGGCACCGGGGCCCGCGCCGAGCGCGTCGGCATAGGGGGCGGCCAGCGCCTCGGGCGCGACGACGAACAGCGCGGGGATCCAGAAGAGCAGCATCAGCGCCCGGACCCGCCGGTCGGCGAGCAGCCGCCGGGCGGCGGCGAGCGAATCGGCCGCGGCCGGGGTCCTCGGGGCCTGCCCGGCCCGCGCCGGCCTGGCCCGGGTGCCGAAGCGCAGCAGCAGCGCCGAGCACAGGAACGTCAGCACGGTCAGGCAGATCGCCCGGCGCGGTGACACGAAGGCGAGCAGCAGGCCGCCCGCACCGAAACCGGCGAACATCGCGCTCTGGGAGACGATCCGCAACAGGGAACGCCCGAGGACGTAGAGCTCGCCCTCGCCGAGGATGTCGGTGAGGGCCGCGGCCCGCGTCCCGGTGAAGACGGGCGCGACGGCGGCGAGCGCGCAGCGCAGCGCCAGCAGGACCGCGACCGGGGTGCCGGGGAGCGCCATCAGCAGGGCGCAGCCCCCGCAGACCAGGTCGCAGACGACCAGCACCCGCCGGGCGGGGTGACGGTCGGCCACCGAGGCGAGCAGCGTCCCGCCGACCACATAGGGGAGGAATCCGAGCGCGAAGGTCAGCGCACCGAGCAGCGGGGAGCCGGTGAGTCCGTAGACGAGGACGGTGAGCGAGATCTCCGCGACGACGACACCCAGCAGGGAGAGCAGATGGGCGGCGAACACGGCGCGGAACTCGCGGACACGGAAAACGGCGCGGTAGCCGGGGCGGACCGGCTCCTCCGGGTGAACGGGGCTCGACATGGGGACAGGGTGCCGAGACGGGCGGCCGCTCCCTAGACTTTCGTCCCCAGCCGAATCCACGCCGGAGGGCGGATGCCGTTCCAGTTGCTGCTCGACGAAGAGGACCTGCTGCGCTGCCGGTTCGCGGTGTCCCCGCTGTGGGAGACGCAGGAGGCGGTGCGCACCCTGGACCGGCCCGAGCGGCACGGATACCACCTGCCGTGGCTGCGCCGCATCAGGGAGGCGGCCGCCGCGCTCGATCTGCGCCCGCTGTGGATGCTGATGCCGGCGGGCGGCCACAACCCGGACTTCATCTGCCCGGTGCCGCAGGGGTCAGCGGCCTCGTTCGAGGAGGAGATCGTCCGGGTGCGGGCGACGCCCCCCGAGGTCGCGCTGACGGACATCCGGGCGGCGCTGGACTCCGTCCCCGGCCGCCGCGACAGCCCGGCCGGGCGGGCGCTGCTCGCCGATCCCGCCCGCACGGTCGCGCGGCTGGCGGACCTCGTCGAGCAGGCGTGGCACACCCTGGTCGAACCGGAGTGGCCCCGGCTGCGCGCGCTGCTGGAGGCGGACGTGGCCCACCACTCGCGGCGGCTCGCGGAGGGCGGCTTCGAACGGCTGGTGGGCGAGCTGAGCCCGCGGCTGATCTGGGAGGAGTCCACGCTCACGATCGCCGGCATGCGGGGTGACCACACCCGGGTCCTCGGCGGCAGCGGCCTGGTGCTGATGCCGAGCGTGTTCTGCTGGCCCGATGTGATCAGCGGGTACGAGCCGCCCTGGCAGCCGGCCGTGATCTACCCGGTGCGCGGGATCGGCGGGCTGTGGACCCGCCCGACGGGCCGGACCCCGGCGGCGCTGGGCGCGCTGCTGGGCCGGGTGCGCGCCGATGTGCTGTGCGCGCTGGACGAGCCGGCCGGGACCTCGGTGCTGGCCCGGCGGCTGTCCCTGGCGCCGTCGACGGTGTCGGCGCATCTGGCGGTGCTGCGGGAGGCGGGTCTGCTCACCTCCCGCCGCTACGGCCACCAGGTGCTGTACGAGCGCACCCCGCTCGGGACCACCCTTGCCGCCTCCCCCGAGAGCTGACCTGCGCACCGGGCACGCGGAAGCGGACAGGAGGCGGCGGCCTCCCGGGGGGGGCGGACGGCGCGCCGGGCGACCGGTCCGGGAGTGCCCCCGCCTCCGCTGCCGGGCACGCGCAAGCCCCCGGCCCAGGGCCGGGGGCTCGGGGAGCTTCGGAGCGGGGTCAGCCGCCGAGGTACCGCTCCACCGTCTCCACCTTGGAGGTGAGACCGTCCGTGACGCCGGGACGGATGTCCGCCTTCAGCACGAGGGAGACACGCGGCGCACGGGCCTCGACGGCGGCGACGGCGCGCCGGACGACGTCCATGACCTCCTCCCAGTCCCCCTCCAGGGTGGTGAACATCGCGTCGGTGCGGTTCGGCAGCCCGGACTCGCGGACCACGCGCACGGCCTCGGCCACATGGGCGCCGACGTCCTCGCCGACACCGAGCGGTGTGACGGAGAACGCGACGATCATGCGTTCACCGTGCCCTCGGCGCGGGCGCGGGAGGCGATGACGGCGTCGGCGGCCTCGCGCTTCAGCCGGCGCTCGGCGAAGAAGCCGCCGAAGGGCAGGACGGACATCGCGAAGTAGAAGGCGGCGGTGCCGAGGCTCCACTTGGTCCGGTTCCAGGCGTCCAGCCAGAAGAGGACGTAGACGACGAAGAGGAAGCCGTGGATCGCACCCATGACCGGGACCGCGTTGAAGTCCGTGGTGCGCTTGAGCACCGAGCAGACGAGCAGCAGGAGGAACGACACGGCCTCGGGCGCCGAGACCAGGCGGAGGCGGTGGAGGGAGGATGCGGTCTTGATGTCCACGTGAGGCACCTTCGACGTCGAAGTGGGCATGGCGGGGCGAGGCGATCTTGTGAATCGGTGCACAAGCGCCGGACCCATTGTGGCAGCCTTCTTTGCCAAGCCTTTGTCAGGGTCCGGATCCTCCTCAAGGGCCCTGTCCGGGGCCGGGTCGACCCGTTACCGTCCTGTCCGTGGCAACGTTCCGACTCCAGGGAAGCAAGGTGCTCGCCGTCGACATGACCGGCGACACCGTCAACGCGAAGAACGGCTCGATGGTCGCCTACGACGGCCGGATGACCTTCAAGAAGCTGTCCGGCGGCGGCGAGGGCCTGCGCGGGATGGTCACCCGCCGGCTCACCGGCGAGCAGATGACCGTGATGGAGGTGAAGGGGGAGGGGACCTGCTGGTTCGCCGACCGGGCGAGCGAGATCAGCGTCGTACGGCTCACCGGCGACACCCTGTACGTCGAGTCCAGCAATCTGCTGTGCACCGACGGGGGGCTGCGCACCGGCACCACGTTCACGGGCCTGCGGGGCGCGTCCCAGGGCAACGGTCTGTTCACCACGACGGTGGAGGGCACCGGACAGGCCGCGATCATGTCCGACGGGCCCGCGGTCGTGCTGCGGGTCACGCCCCAGTACCCGCTCTCCGTCGACCCCGGCGCGTACATCGCCCACCAGGGCAGCCTGCGCCAGGACTTCCAGTCGGGCGTGACCTTCCGCACGTTCCTCGGCGAGGGCGGCGGCGAGGCGTTCCAGATCCGCTTCGAGGGCGACGGCCTGGTGTACGTGCAGCCCAGCGAGCGCAACACGGTGGGGGGCGACGTCTGATGCCGTTCCGAGAGGTGAACTCCCGGGTGGTCGAGGCCACGATCGCACCGGGGCAGAAGATGTTCTCCCAGCGGGGCGCGATGCTCGCCTACCGCGGCGAGGTGTCGTTCACGCCCAACGTCCAGGGCGGCCAGGGCGGCGTGATGTCCATGATCGGGCGCCGGGTGGCGAACGAGGCGACGCCCCTGATGACCGTGGAGGGCAACGGCACGGTCATGTTCGGCCACGGCGGGCACCACATCCAGGTGATCCAGCTCTCCGGCGACACCCTCTACGTCGAGGCCGACCGGCTGCTGGCCTTCGACGGCACCCTGACGCAGGGCACGATGTTCATGGGCTCGCAGGGCGGGGTCATGGGCATGGTGCGCGGACAGGTCACCGGCCAGGGTCTGTTCACCACGACGCTGAAGGGCCACGGCGCGGTCGCGGTGATGGCCCACGGCGGGGTGATCGAACTGCCCGTGACCCCGGGGCGGGCCGTCCACGTCGACCCGCAGGCGTACGTCGCCCACCACGGCGACGTGCGCAACAAGCTCTCCACCGCCCTCGGCTGGCGTGACATGGTGGGGCGCGGCTCGGGCGAGGCGTTCCAGCTGGAGCTGAGCGGCAGCGGTGCGGTCTACGTCCAGGCGTCGGAGGAGAAGCTGTGAGCACGCCCGTCATCCACGACCCCTCGACCCTGCCGAGCGACGACAACGTCGACGCGTACACCTTCTGCGTGGAGCTCAAGGGCAGTCCGTGGTTCCTGCAGAAGGGCAAGATGATCGCCTACTACGGGCGCATCGACTTCAACGGAATCGGCCACGGGCGGCTCGACCGCCTGATGCGGACCTCCTTCCACTCGCCGCTGCACGCGAGCGACTGGGTGGTCGCCGAGGGCAGCGGCAAGATGCTGCTCGCGGACCGTGCCTTCGACGTGAACTCCTTCGACCTCGACGACGGAAACCTCACCATCCGGGCCGGCAACCTGCTCGCCTACCAGCCGACGCTGGCCCTGAAGCAGTCGATCGTGCCGGGCTTCCTGACCCTGATCGGCACCGGCACGTTCGTGGCCGCGTCCAACGGGCCGGTGGTGTTCATGGAGCCTCCCGTGCGGGTGGACCCGCAGGCGCTGGTGGGCTGGGCGGACTGCCCCTCGCCGTGCCACCACTACGACCACGGGTACATGTCCGGGGTCATGGGCGGACTGCGCGCGCTCACCGGCGTGGGCGGGGCGTCCGGCGAGGAGCACCAGTTCGAGTTCGTCGGCGCGGGCACGGTGCTGCTGCAGTCGAGCGAGGTGCTGATGCCGGAGCGGGCGACCGGCGTCGTGGGCGGCGGGCCGGGCGTTCCCGGCGGGCACCCGGGGGCGCCGGGCGGCGGTCAGCACGGATCCGCACCGCGTCTTCCCGGCCAGCTCGGCGACCTCCAGCGTCGCTTCGGCCTGTGAGCGGTAGTCTGCGGAGTGTGACGTCGAACGCCTGCACCCCTGGCGCGCACGCTTGCGCGCGGGGCAGGAGACGTCACACTCCCCGACTTCGTCCATATTTCAACTTCTTAGGATAGTATCTCTATATGGAGACCGAGACGGCCACGCGCTGGCTGACCGACGAAGAGCAGTGCACCTGGCGCACGCACCTGGAAGTCAACAAGCTGCTCATGCACCAGCTCGAGAAAGACCTCCAGCCGTTCGGCCTGACCAACAACGACTACGAGATCCTGGTCAACCTCTCCGAGTCGCCCGAGCGGCGCATGCGGATGAGCGACCTCGCCGCGGCCACCCTCCAGTCGAAGAGCCGCCTCTCCCACCAGATCACCCGTATGGAGAGCGCCGGACTCGTCCGGCGCGAGAACTGCGAGTCCGACCGCCGTGGCCTGTACGCGGTGCTCACCGACGACGGCGTCGACACCATGCGCAAGGTCGCACCGCACCACGTCGCCTCCGTGCGCAAGCACTTCATCGACATGATGTCGCCCGAGGCGCTCGCCGAACTGCGCGCCTCGCTCACCCCCGTCGCCGAGCACCTGCGGGGCAGGCGCGGCAAGCTCTGACCGGTGCGGCCGCCGGCACCCGGTCAGACCACGGTCACCGGGTGCCGTACGACCGCGTCGAAGAGATAGCCCTGGGTGTTGTGCACCGAGACGTCCGGCTGGGTCCGCCCGGCCCGGTCCGTCGCCCGTGCCAGCAGCACCGCGGGCCCCGGCGCCGTCGGCACCCAGGTCGCGGACCAGCGCACCCAGCTGCCCGGACGGGGCACGTCGTGCAGCCGGGCGCGGCGCCAGTGCGCTCCGCCGTCCGTGCTGATCTCCACCTCGCGCACCGGCGCGGCGCCGGACCACGAGCGCCCGGTGAGCCGCACCGGCCGCCGTGCCGGCAGGGTCGCGTCCCGATCCAGCTCGAACGCGCTCTTCAGTGTCTGCCGGGTCAGCGGAGCACTGCCCTGCGGCGGGTGCTCCGGGCCGAACAGCCGGTACATGTCGGTGTTCCACGGCGTGTAGAGCGGCTCGTCGCTCACCTCGATGTCGCCGACCCACTTCACCGAGGAGATGCCGACCCAGCCCGGCACGATCAGCCGCACGGGGTGGCCGTGGTCGGGCGGCAGGGGCTCGCCGTTCATCTCGTACGCCAGCAGCACGTCGTCCAGCGCCTTGGCGAGCGGCAGCGGCCTGCGGACGCGGCCCAGGTTCACGCCCGCGCTGACCACCTCGTCGTCGAGACCGCGCGGCAGGACGTCGACGGCGTGCCGTGTCACCCCCGCCCGGCGCAGCACCTCGCCCAGACGCACCCCGCGCCAGCGGGCGACGCCGATCGCGCCCAGCGTCCACGCGGTGCCGCTGACCTGCTGCCCCTGCTGGGTGGTGTAGAAGCTGCGGCCGTTGCCCGCGCACTCGACGAAGGCCGTGGCCGTGGTGGCCGGCAGGGCCCTCAGCTCGTCGTACGAGAAGCGGACCGGCCCGCCGCCGAGCCCGCTCCCCCACACCGTCAGTTCCCAGCCGGCCGCGTCGATCCGAGGGGTGACGGTGTGGTTCCGGACGAAGAAGCGGTCGGCAGGGGTGAGCACCCCCGTGCCGCGCAACGACGAGAAGACCGTCTCCGCGTTGGTGCCGCGCACCGTGAACAGCTCCGGCGGCAGCGGCTTGACGATCCCGGGGGCGGCGGCCGGCGCCGCGGAGGACGGGCCGGGGGCCGCGGCCGCGGCGCCGGACGCGGCTCCCGCGAGCGGGAGGGACGCCCCGGCCGCGGCCAGCAGCCCCAGCATCTCCCGCCGGTGGAGACCGGCGCCGCGGGCCTCGCCCCGCGACCACTGGCGCAGCCGCCTGCGGTCGTAGGCGGACTCCGACAGGGCGTGGTGGGCCATGGTCGCTCCTCGGTCGCGTGCACGGACGGCGCCGCCGGCGTGTGTGTGCTCCCGGCGGCCGACACCGGACCTTAGGCACCGTCCGGACGGGGTGGAAGAGCGCCCGCGGAGTTGGCCAGAAGACTGCAACACCGCGGAAACATCCACGCTCTCACCGTGCCGCCGGGCCCCTGCCCGCCGCCGGCAGACGCAGCTCGAAGAGGGCTCCGCCCCGGGGCGAGGAGCCCACGGTGAGCGTGCCCCCGTGCCGGCGGGCCACGTCGCGGGCGATCGCCAGACCGAGCCCGGCGCCGCCGTCGTCACGGGTGCGGGCGTCGTCGAGGCGCACGAACCGTTCGAAGATGCGCTCCCGCTCCGCAGGCGGCACGCCCTCGCCGTCGTCCCCGACGGTCAGCACGACCTGGCCGCGCTCGGACCGCACGATCGCGGTGACCTCGGTCGCAGCGTGGCGCTGGGCGTTGTCGAGCAGATTGCCCACCACCCGGGCCAGCTGACCGCGTGCCCCGCTCACCTCGGGCCCTTCGCCGGCGTCGACGCGGACCGCGACCCGGTCGCCGGAGCGCTGGGCCACCTCCTCGCGCAGCAGCCGCCCCATGTCCACCGAGGCTCCGCCCGGCCGCTCCCCCGCGTCCAGCCGGGCCAGCAGCAGCAGGTCGGCGGCCAGCTGCTGGAGCCGTACGGTGTCCTCGACCGCCCCCGGCACGTCCAGCAGCTCGGGATGGGCGGCGCCCACCTCCAGCTGGGTGCGCAGCGACGCGATCGGGCTGCGCAGCTCGTGCGAGGCGTCGGCCACGAACCGCCGCTGACGCTCCACCGACGCCTCCAGCGCGGCCAGCGTCTCGTTGGTCGTACGGGCCAGCCGGGCGACCTCGTCCCGGGACGGGGGCTCCGGCACCCGGCGCGAGAGGTCCTCGGATGCCGTGATCGCCGCCATCTCGCTCCGGATCCCCTCGACCGGCCGCAGCGCCCGGCGGGTGACCAGCCAGGTCACCGAGCCGACGACGGCCAGCAGGAGCGGCAGGCCGACGAGCATCGCGTCCCGGACGGTGCCCACCGCGTCCTGCTCGGTGGTCAGGGGCGCCCCGGCGTGCACCGTGTAGGTCTGCTGCCGCTCGCCCGACGTCACCTCCACGGAGGCGAACCGGTAGTCGGCCCGGTCCCCGTCGACCGTCGCGGCCCCCGAGGAGAAGCGCGGCTCGTCGCCCGAGACCTCGCCCCGGGCGGGGTCGTCGTCGTCATCGTCGCCCTCGTCGCCGGTCCCGCCCGGGGCCGGACCGGGCACCACCTCGGTGCTCGACGTCCCCGAGATCGCCTCCAGCTGCTCGCTGACGGCCACGACGCGGCCGTCCTCGGCGACCACCTGCACCGGCCGCCTCTCGTCGTCCGGGAGTTCCAGCCGGCCCGGCGGCACATCGGTCGCCAGCTGCGCCGCGACATCGCGGGCGACGACCTCCGCCTCCAGGTCCGTGCGGTCGATGAGGCTGGAACGCAGGGTGAGCAGCACCGCCGCACCGGCCGCGATCAGCGCGACGGCGACGACGACGGTGGCGCCGATCGCCGCCCTGGCCCGTACCGACCTCATGACGCCTCGACCAGCCGGTAGCCGGCGCCGCGCACCGTCTGGATGCGGCCCGCGCCGAGCTTGCGGCGCAGGGCGCTCACATAGACCTCGACGATGTTCGGGTCGCCCTCGTAGGCGAAGTCCCAGACGTGTTCCAGGATCTCCGGCTTGCCCACCACCTCGCCCGCGCGGTGCGCGAGCTGCTCCAGCACGGCGAACTCCTTCGCCGTCAGCGTCACTTCGGCCTCACCGCAGTGCACCCGGCGCGCCGCCGTGTCCACCCGCAGATCGCCGACGGCCAGCACCGGCGAGCCGCCGGCCCGGCCCCTGCGACGCAGCAGCGCCCGGATCCGTGCCAGGAGCACCACATAGGAGAAGGGCTTGGTCAGATAGTCGTCGGCGCCGGTGTCGAGGCCCTCTGCCTCGTCGTACTCGCCGTCCTTGGCGGTCAGCATCAGGATCGGCATGTCGTGACCGGCGGCGCGGAGGGCCGCGCACACCCGGTAGCCGTTCATCCCGGGCAGCATGATGTCGAGCACGACCAGGTCGTGCACGCCCGCGGCCGCCCGGTGCAGTCCCTCCAGCCCGTCGTGGACGACGTCCACGGCGAAACCCTCGGCGGTCAGCCCGGCGGCGAGGGACAGGGCGAGCCGCTTCTCGTCCTCCACGATCAACAACCTCATGAGGTCAGGGTCGCAAACCGCGGCTGAAGATCCCTTCAGCCGCCTTCAGGGCCGCTTCAGCCTGCCGGGGCAACAGTGTCTCCAGGAACGACGACGGAACGATCCGGGAGGAATCCTCATGAAGCGCAAGCTGGTCATCGCCACCCTGACGGCGGCGGTCCTGGTCGGCGGCGGCACGTACACGGCGGTGGCCGTGTCGGACGACGACGCGCCGCGGGTGACGAGCACGGGGGCGGCGGCGGACGAGGACGGCGGTCGCGACGACCGCGACGACGAGCGGGATGCGCGCGACGACCGCGAGGGCCGCGAAGACGACCGGGCCCCGGCGTCCGGCGGCGTCACGGCCGCGCAGGCGGCGGCCGCCGCCCTCGGGAAGACGCCCGGCGCGGTGGAGTCCGTCGACCTGGACGACGACGGCGACGGCCGGTGGGAGGTCGACGTGCTCGGCAGGGACGACCGGGAGCACGAGCTGACCGTCGCCGCCTCCGACGGCTCGGTGCGCGTCACCGGCAAGGACGGCGACTCCGACGACTCCGACGACGCGGCCGGCCGCACGGCGCTGCGCGACGCCCGGATCGACGCCGGGGAGGCGATCGCGGCGGCCCTCGAGGCGCATCCGGACGCGACCGTGACGTCGGTCGACTTCGACGACGAGGGCGACGACCACTGGGAGGTCGAACTCGACGACGACCGCGAACTCCGCATCGACGCCCGCTCGGCCGCCGTCACCACCGACTGACCCACCCCGCGGGCCCGGCACCGTCGGCGTGCGAGGGCGGGACGAGCCGGGCGCACCGCCGAGCGGGGCGCGCACCGTCCCAGCCCTGCCGGCGATGGAGGTGCGGGAGCAGCCCCCGACCGCCCGCGATCGAAGCGCAGGACATCCCGTCCCCGCCGGCGATGGACGCGCGGGGGCAGGGGGCGGCGCCCCCGCCAGGACGCCCCACCCACGAGGGCGCCGGCACGGAGGCCACGCCGCGAGAAGCGCCCCACCCACGAGGGCCCCGGGCGCCGGGGCGCGAGGCTCCCGGAGGTGCAAGCGCCCCGGCCCCGGCCGGAAGCCCTCTCAGGCGGACGTCAGCCCGGAGACGAGTTCGTCCGCCGCCCGGTACGGATCCAGCTCCCCCGCCACGATCCGCCCCGCGAGCGCCCCCAGCCTGCGGTCCCCGTGCAGGTCGCCGATGCGTTCGCGCAGGGCGGTGACGGCGATCGTCTCGACCTCCGTGGCCGCCCGGCGGACCCGGCGTTCGGCGAGGACGCCGTGCTCCTCCATCCAGGCGCGGTGCTTCTCCAGCGCCTGGACGACCTCGTCCACGCCCTCGCCCCGTGCGGCGACCGTCTTGACGATCGGCGGACGCCAGTCCCCCGGCCCGCGGGCCTCGCCCAGCCCCAGCATGTGGTTGAGCTCGCGGGCCGTCGCGTCCGCGCCGTCCCGGTCCGCCTTGTTGACGACGTAGACGTCGCCGATCTCCAGGATCCCCGCCTTGGCGGCCTGGATCCCGTCGCCCATGCCGGGCGCGAGGAGCACCACGGAGGTGTCGGCCTGGGAGGCGATCTCCACCTCCGACTGCCCGACGCCCACCGTCTCGACGATGACCACGTCGCATCCGGCGGCGTCCAGGACGCGGATCGCCTGCGGCGCCGCCCACGCGAGGCCGCCGAGGTGGCCCCGCGTGGCCATGGAGCGGATGTAGACGCCCGGGTCGGACGCGTGGTCCGACATCCGGACCCGGTCGCCGAGCAGCGCCCCTCCCGAGAACGGGGACGACGGGTCGACGGCGAGCACGCCGACCCGCTTGCCCGCCCGGCGGTAGGCCGAGACCAGCGCCGAGGTGGAGGTGGACTTGCCGACGCCGGGCGACCCCGTCAGACCGACGACGTACGCGCCGCCGGTGAGCGGCGCCAGCGCCGCCATCACCTCCCGCAACTGCGGGGACGCCCCCTCGACGAGGGAGATCAGCCGGGCCACGGCCCGGGGCCTGCCCTCTCTCGCCTGGGCCACCAGCTGGGGGACGTCCACCATGACGCAATCGCTCCTTGACTAGCCGGTACTTACTTGGCCGGGACGCGCACGATGAGCGCGTCGCCCTGCCCGCCGCCCCCGCACAGCGCGGCCGCGCCGACGCCTCCGCCGCGGCGCTTGAGCTCCAGCGCCAGGTGGAGGACGACACGGGCGCCGGACATCCCGATGGGGTGGCCGAGGGCGATGGCGCCGCCGTTCACGTTCACCTTCTCCGGGGTGACGCCGAGGTCCTTCATCGACTGGTGGGCGACCGCGGCGAACGCCTCGTTGATCTCGATGAGGTCGAGGTCGCCGACCTCCAGGCCCTCCTTCGTCAGGGCGTGCCGGATGGCGTTGGACGGCTGCGACTGGAGGGAGTTGTCCGGGCCCGCGACGTTGCCGTGCGCGCCGATCTCGGCGATCCACTCCAGGCCGAGCTCCTCGGCCTTGGCCTTGCTCATGACGACGACGGCCGCCGCGCCGTCCGAGATCTGGGAGGAGGTGCCCGCGGTGATGGTGCCGTCCTTGGCGAAGGCGGGACGCAGCTTGCCCAGGGACTCGGCGGTGGTCTCCGCGCGGATGCCCTCGTCCTTGGAGAAGAGGATCGGGTCGCCCTTGCGCTGCGGGATCTCGACGGGCGTGATCTCGGCCTCGAAGAGCCCGTTCTTCTGGGCGGCGGCGGCCCGCTGGTGGGAGAGGGCGGCGATCTCGTCCTGGACACCGCGCGGGATGCCGAGGCGGGTGTTGTGCTTCTCGGTGGACTCGCCCATGGCGACGTTCTCGAAGGAGTCGGTCAGACCGTCGTGGGCCATGGAGTCGAGCATCTCGATGGCACCGTACTTGTATCCCTCGCGGGACTTCGGCAGCAGGTGCGGCGCGTTGGTCATGGACTCCTGGCCGCCGGCGACGATCACGTCGAATTCGCCGGCGCGGATGAGCTGGTCCGCCAGGGCGATGGCGTCGAGGCCCGAAAGACACACCTTGTTGATGGTGAGAGCGGGGACGTTCATCGGGATGCCGCCCTTGACCGCGGCCTGGCGCGCCGGGATCTGCCCCGCCCCGGCCTGGAGCACCTGGCCCATGATGACGTACTGCACCTGGTCGCCGCCGATGCCGGCCCGGTCGAGCGCGGCCTTGATCGCGAAGCCGCCGAGGTCGGCTCCGGAGAACGACTTCAGCGAGCCGAGCAGGCGGCCCATGGGCGTACGGGCGCCCGCGACGATCACGGAGGTGTTACCGGTCGTTTCAGACATGTGCACGATCCCCTTTCAGCCGCAGCTGAGGAGTGAACGAGGGTTTACTCAAATGTACTGAGCGCGGCTCATCCGGGTCACCGGCCCGCGGGTGTGATCGCGCGCACGTTGCGTAACCGGCCGCCGGGCGCTGCACTTGGGGGATGCTGACGCGAATCGACCACATCGGGATCGCCTGTTTCGACCTCGACAAGACCGTCGAGTTCTACCGGGCGACATACGGCTTCGAGGTGTTCCACTCCGAGGTCAACGAGGAGCAGGGCGTCCGCGAGGCCATGCTCAAGATCAACGAGACCTCCGACGGCGGGGCCTCCTACCTCCAGCTCCTGGAGCCCACCCGCGAGGACTCCGCGGTGGGCAAGTGGCTGGCGAAGAACGGCGAGGGCGTCCACCACATCGCCTTCGGCACCGCGGACGTGGACGGGGACTCCGCGGACATCCGGGAGAAGGGCGTCCGCGTGCTCTACGACGAGCCGCGCACCGGTTCCATGGGCTCGCGGATCACCTTCCTGCACCCCAAGGACTGCCACGGCGTGCTGACCGAACTCGTCACCTCCCGGACGGAGCACTGACCGACCCTTTCCCGGCCCGGTAGAGTGGGCCGTTCCGGGCCGGGGCCGGGTCGGGGCCGTTCCGCGTCTCCGTCGTCGATCTGTCACCATTCCCCGGGGGGCCGTTCGCCGGGGAACGGTGCTCGTTTGGAGACAGTTGCGACCAGGGGACGGATGGGACCGCGCAGTGCGGGGCTACGAACGCCAGGAGAGCCACCGAGCTGACGACGACCACCTCTCGCGGTTCGAAGCCGAGATGGACCGGCTGAAGACCGAGCGGGAGAAGGCCGTCCAGCATGCCGAGGACCTCGGCTACCAGGTCGAGGTATTGCGTGCCAAGCTCCACGAGGCACGCCGCAATCTCGCTTCCCGCCCCTCCTACGACACCGGCGATCTCGGTTACCAGGCCGAGCAGTTGCTGCGGAACGCGCAGATCCAGGCCGACCAGCTCCGCTCGGACGCCGAGCGCGAGCTGCGCGAGGCCCGCGCCCAGACCCAGCGCATCCTCCAGGAGCACGCCGAGCACCAGGCCCGGCTCCAGGCGGAGCTGCACGCCGAGGCGGTCCAGCGCCGCCAGCGGCTCGACCAGGAGCTCGCCGAACGCCGCCAGACCGTCGAGTCGCACGTCAACGAGAACGTCGCGTGGGCCGAACAGCTGCGCGCCCGCACCGAGTCCCAGGCCCAGCGTCTCGTCGAGCAGTCCCGTGCGGAGGCCGAGCAGGCGCTGGCCGCGGCCCGCGCGGAGGCCGCACGGATCGCGGAGGAGAGCCGCAGGCGGCTCGGCAGCGAGGCGGAGGCCGCCCGTGCCGAGGCCGAGGCGCTGCTGCTGCGCGCCCGCAAGGACGCCGAACGGCTGCTGAACGCCGCGTCCAGCCAGGCGCAGGAGGCGACCGCCCACGCGGAGCAGCTGCGTTCCTCGACGACCGCCGAGTCCGACCAGGCCCGTCAGCAGGCCGCGGAACTCAGCCGCACCGCCGGGTCCCGCCTCCAGGAGGCCGAGGAGAAGCTCCGCGAGGCCCGGGCCGAGGCGGAGAAGCTCGTCTCCGAGGCGAAGGAGTCGGCCGCCAGGCAGCTGGCGTCGGCCGAGTCGGTCAACGAACAGCGCACCCGCACCGCCAAGGCGGAGATCGCCCGTCTGGTCGCCGAGGCGACCAAGGAGGCCGAGACCCTCAAGGCGGAGGCGGAGGCGGCGCTGGCGGACGCCCGGGCCGAGTCCGAGAAGCTGGTCGCCGCCGCGGGCGAGAAGGCCCGCACGGCGGCGGCGGAGGACTCCGCCGCCCAGCTCGCCAAGGCCGCCCGCACCGCCGAGGAGGTGCTGACCAAGGCGTCCGAGGACGCCAAGGCCACCACCCGGGCCGCGAGCGAGGAGGCCGAGCGCATCCGCCGGGAGGCCGAGGCCGAGGCGGACCGGCTGCGCGGCGAGGCCGCCGAGCAGGCCGACCAGCTCAAGGGCGCGGCCAAGGACGACACCAAGGAGTATCGCGCCAAGACGGTCGAGCTCCAGGAGGAGGCCCGCAGGCTGCGCGGCGAGGCCGAGCAGCTGCGGGCCGAGGCCGTCGCCGAGGGCGAGCGGATCCGGGGCGAGGCGCGGCGCGAGGCCGTCCAGCAGATCGAGGAGGCGGCCAGGACCGCCGAGGAGCTGCTCACCAAGGCCCGTACGGACGCCGACGAGCTGCGCGCCAAGGCCGCCGGTGACAGCGAGAAGGTCCGCACCGAGGCCATCGAGCGGGCCACCGCCCTGCGCAAGCAGGCCGAGGAGACCCTGGAGCGCACCCGCGCGGAGGCCGACCGGCTGCGCGCCGAGGCCGAGGAGCAGGCCGCGTCGGTGCGCTCCGCCGCCGAGACGGCGGCCGCCGACCTGCGCGCCAACACCGAGCGCGCGGTCGCGGCACGGCAGGAGGAGGCCGCCGGTGAGCTGGCCCGGCTGCACACCGAGGCCGAGAGCCGGCTGGCGGCCGCCGAGGAGAACCTCGCCGAGGCGCGGGCCGAGGGCGAGCGGATCCGCCGCGAGGCGGCCGAGGAGACCGAGCGGCTGCGCGCCGAGGCCGCCGAGCGGCTGCGCACGCTCCAGGAGCAGGCCGAGCGGGAGGCCGACCGGCTGCGCACGGAGGCCGCGTCCGACGCGTCCGCCTCCCGCGCGGAGGCCGAGGCGCTGGCCGTGCGTCTGCACAGCGACGCGGCGGCGGAGGCCGAGCGGCTCAAGACCGAGGCGCAGGAGACCGCGGACCGGGTGCGGACCGAGGCGGCGGCCGCCGCCGAACGCGTGGGTGCCGAGGCGGCCGAGGCGCTCGCCGCCGCCCAGGAGGAGGCCGCCAGGCGCCGCAGGGCCGCGGAGGAGACGCTCGACTCGGCGCGCGCCGAGGCCGACCAGGAGCGCGAGCGGGCCCGGGAGCAGAGCGAGGAGCTGCTGGCGTCCGCCCGCAAGCGGGTCGAGGAGGCGCAGGCGGAGGCGCAGCGGCTGGTCGAGGAGGCCGACCGCCGTGCCACCGAGATGGTCGCGGCGGCCGAGCAGACCGCCCAGCAGGTCCGCGAATCCGTCAACGGCCTCCAGGAGCAGGCCGAGCAGGAGATCGCCGGGCTGCGCAGCGCGGCCGAGCACGCCGCCGAGCGCACCCGGGGCGAGGCGCAGGAGGAGGCGGACCGGGTCCGCGCCGACGCCTACGCCGAGCGGGAGCGTGCCGCCGAGGACGCGGCCCGGCTGCGGGAGCGGGCGCAGGAGGAGACGGACGCCGCGAGGGCGCTCGCCGAGCGCACCACGGCGGAGGCCATCACGGAGGCGGACCGGCTGCGGGCCGACACCGCCGAGTACGCCCAGCGGATGCGCACCGAGGCGTCGGACGCGGTGGCGACGGCCGAGCAGGACGCCTCGCGCACCCGTGCCGACGCCCGCGACGACGCCAACCGGATCCGCTCGGAGGCGGCCGCTCAGGCGGACGCCCTGATCGGTGAGGCGACCTCCGAGGCGGAGCGGCTGCACGCGGAGGCGGCCGAACTGCGGGCGGCGGCCGACGCGGAGACCACCCGGCTGCTCACCGAGGCCGAGCAGATCAAGGCGGACGCCGAGACCGAGGTCGAGCAGATGCGCGCCGCGGTGCGCGCCGACCGGGAGCAGGTCCTCGACGAGGCGCGCCGGGCGGCCGACAAGCGGCGGGCGGACGCGGCGGCCCAGGCCGACCAGCTGATCGCCGAGGCGGCCGGCGAGGCCGAGCGGCTGCGCGCGGAGGCGTCGGAGACCGTCGGATCGGCGCAGCAGGCCGCCGAGCGGATCGCGGCCGAGGCGCGCCGGGTCGAGGCGGAGGGCGAGTCGGCCGCCGAGCGGATGCGCTCCGAGGCCCGCGCGGAGGCCGACCGGCTGCTGGACGAGGCGCGCGAGGCGGCGGCCAAGCGCCGTGCCGACGCGGCCGAGCAGGCCGACCAGTTGATGGCGAAGGCCCAGGAGGAGGCGCTGCGCGCCGCGACCCAGGCCGAGGAGCAGGCCGACACCATGGTGGGCGCGGCCCGCAAGGAGGCCGAGCGGCTGGTCGCCGAGTCCACCGTCGAGGGCAACTCGCTGGTGGAGAAGGCCCGTACGGACGCCGACGAGCTGCTGGTCGGTGCGCGCCGGGACGCGACCGCCATAAGGGAGCGCGGCGAGGAGCTGCGGGCCCGGATCGAGGCCGAGATCGAGGAACTGCACACGCGGGCCCGGCGGGAGACGGCCGAGCAGATGAAGACCGCCGGTGAGCGCGTCGACCATCTGGTCAAGGCCGCCGAGGAGCAGCGTGCCGAGGCGGAGGCCAAGGCCAAGGAGCTGATCTCCGAGGCCAATTCCGAGGCGAGCAAGGTGCGGATCGCCGCCGTGAAGAAGGCGGAGGCGCTCCTGAAGGAGGCCGGCAGCAAGAAGGCCGAGCTGGTCCGCGAGGCCGAGCGCGTCAAGGCGGAGGCCGAGCAGGAGGCCGAGCAGATGATCGCGGAGGGCCGGCGGGAGCTCGACGTGCTGGTGCGGCGTCGCGAGGACATCCAGGCGGAGATCTCCCGTGTCCAGGACGTGCTGGAGGCGTTGGAGTCCTTCGAGGCTCCGACGGGGGGCAAGGGTTCGGCCCAGGGCGGCTCGGGGTCGGGGGCCGTCAAGGCG
>NZ_RDBP01000012.1:2588816-2640888 GCF_008042045.1 Streptomyces sp. T39 | reverse complement strand
CCGTCAAGGCGGGGGCAGCGGCGGGGGGCACTCGTTCGAGTGGCAAGTCATCCGACGGCTAGCCACTCAAAAGGCTGGACATTCTCCAGATCAAACCGGCATCCGCTCGATGACACGCCGCCTCGGCCCCTAGGATTCCCTCTAACACCTCACCGGTCTCTTTCGACAGGAACCCCATGAGCGACACTTCCTCCCCCTTCGGCTTCGAGCTCGTGCGGCGTGGTTACGACCGCGGTCAGGTGGACGACCGCATTACCAAACTCGTCGCCGACCGTGATAGTGCTCTGGCCCGAATCACCTCTCTGGAAAAGCGCATCGAGGAGCTCCACCTCGAAACGCAGAACGCCCAGGCCCAGGTCAACGACGCCGAGCCGTCGTACGCCGGTCTGGGCGCGCGTGTCGAGAAGATCCTCCGTCTCGCCGAGGAGGAGGCGAAGGACCTGCGCGAGGAGGCCCGTCGCGCCGCCGAGCAGCACCGCGAGCTCGCCGAGTCCGCCGCCCAGCAGGTGCGCAACGACGCCGAGTCGTTCGCCGCCGAGCGCAAGTCCAAGGCCGAGGACGAGGGCGTCCGCATCGTCGAGAAGGCCAAGGGCGACGCCCAGACGCTGCGCAGCGAGGCCCAGAAGGACGCGCAGTCCAAGCGCGAGGAGGCGGACGCCCTCTTCGAGGAGACCCGCGCGAAGGCCGCCCAGGCCGCCGCGGACTTCGAGACCAACCTGGCCAAGCGCCGCGAGCAGTCCGAGCGCGACCTGGCCTCGCGTCAGGCCAAGGCGGAGAAGCGCCTGGCGGAGATCGAGCACCGTGCCGAGCAGCTGCGCCTGGAGGCCGAGAAGCTGCGGACGGACGCGGAGCGCCGTGCCCGCCAGACGGTGGAGACCGCTCAGCGCCAGGCCGAGGACATCGTCGCCGACGCCAACGCCAAGGCAGACCGGATCCGCAGCGAATCGGAGCGCGAGCTGGCGGCGCTGACCAACCGCCGCGACTCGATCAACGCCCAGCTGACCAACGTCCGCGAGATGCTGGCCACGCTGACCGGTGCGGCCGTGGCCGCGGCGGGCACCCCGGCGGACGACGAGCCCATCTCCCGCGGCGTCCCGGCGCAGCAGTCCCGCTGACGCGCCGGGCGCGCCCCTCGGGCGCCGTGCCGGGCCTGTGGGCCCGGCACCGGCTCGCCCGCCGTCCCGCGATCCGTGCACAGACCGGTGCCCGGCACCTCTCGGAGGTGCCGGGCACCGGTGTTCCGGGGCGTCACCCGCCGGGCGCGCAGCGCCCGCGCAAGCGTGCCGGCGTCACTTTGCCCCCCGGCACGGGCCGTTGGCCGCGGGGCCTCGCCCCCGACGCGCGACCGACGTGTCCCGTTGGGCGAACCGGGTGGCGGAGGCCATGCCGCCCCCGTAGCGTGACCGCATGATCGAGCTCGAGGGTCTCACCAAACATTTCGGCAAGAAGGTCGCGGTCGACAACCTCTCCTTCACGGTGCGCCCGGGGGTGGTGACCGGATTCCTCGGCCCCAACGGGGCGGGCAAGTCGACCACGATGCGCATGATGCTGGATCTGGACAACCCCACCCGCGGGACGGTCCGGATCGACGGCAGGCACTACCGGGACCTCGACGAACCGCTCAAGTACATCGGCGCGCTCCTCGACGCGAAGGCCATGCACGGCGGCCGCAGCGCGTACAACAACCTCCTCTGCCTCGCCCAGGCCAACCGCATCCCCGCACGCCGGGTCGCGGAAGTGCTCGACGTCGTCGGCCTGACCGCGGTGGCGAAGAAGAAGTCCAAGGGATTCTCCCTTGGTATGGGCCAACGCCTCGGAATCGCATCGGCGCTGCTCGGCGACCCGGAGATCCTCATGTTCGACGAGCCGGTGAACGGTCTGGATCCCGAGGGAATTCACTGGATCCGCAATCTGATGAAAGCCCTCGCCCAGGAAGGCAGGACGATCTTCGTCTCGTCCCATCTGATGAGCGAAATGGCCCTGACCGCGGACCACTTGATCGTCATCGGGCAGGGCAGGCTGCTCGCCGACACGTCGATGGCCGATTTCATTCACAAGAACTCCCGCAGTTATGTACGACTGCGCACACCGCAGCGCGAACGCCTCCTCGACGTGCTGCACGGCGCCGGCATGATCGCCGTCGAGTCCGGCAACGGCACCCTGGAGATCGACGGCGCGACGACCGAGGCACTCGGTGAACTGGCCGCCGAGCACCGGATCGTGCTGCACGAGCTGAGCGCCCAGCGCGCCTCGCTCGAAGAGGCCTTCATGCAGATGACGGCGGGCTCCGTGGAGTACCACGCGCACTCCACCGGCGACCGCGCCGACGCGCCCCCGCCGACCGGTCCCGCCGCCCCGCAGTGGGCCCCGCGCAACGAGGGAGCCTGACCCATGGCGTCCGTACCCGCCGTCCTGACGTCCGAATGGACGAAGATCCGCACGGTCTCGTCCACGACCTGGACGCTGATCTGCGCGTTCGCCGTGACCCTGGCCATGGGCGCGGCCCTCAGCGCCCTGATGAACTCGACCTTCGACGACCTCTCCGAGGCCGAGCGGCTCACCTTCGACCCGACCCTGATCAGCTTCTCGGGGATGATCCTCGGCCAGCTGGCCATGGTCGTCTTCGGCGTCCTGGTCGTCGGCACCGAGTACAGCTCCGGCATGATCCGCACCTCGCTCGCGGCCGTGCCGCAGCGGGCCACGTTCCTCTTCAGCAAGATCGCGGTGGCCGGGCTGCTGGCGCTGGTGATCGGCCTGGTCACCAGCTTCCTGACCTTCTTCGTGGGCCAGGCCCTGCTGGGCACGCACCGCACCTCCATCGGCGAGGAGAACGTCCTGCGGGCGGTGGTCGGCGGCGGCCTGTACATGGGCCTGATCGCGGTCTTCTCGATGGGCGTCGCGGCGATGCTGCGCAGCTCGATGCTGTCGCTCGGCATCCTGATGCCGTTCTTCTTCCTGGTCTCGCAGATCCTCAGCGCCGTCCCGGGCGCCAAGGACGTGGCGCAGTACTTCCCCGACCAGGCCGGCGCCAAGATCATGCAGGTCGTGCCCAACGCCCTGAACAGCGACGAGGCACCGTACGGGCCCTGGGGAGGGCTCGGCATCATGCTCGTCTGGGTGGCGGCCGCGCTCGTCGGCGGCTACCTGGTCCTCAAGAAGCGCGACGCCTGAGACACACGGCACCGGGCGGATCCGGCGACACGTCTTGGCCGGAACCGTCAAGGCCCGGATATCCTCCTAACTCTTACGGGGGCGTACGGCACAGCACGGCCTGGGCCCCGACGACCCGACAGTCGATGGGGCTGGAGAAATGATCGAGGCAGTCGGCCTGACGAAGCGCTACGGCGCCAAGACGGCCGTGTACAACCTTTCCTTCCAGGTGCGGCCCGGCGCCGTGACCGGCTTTCTCGGACCCAACGGCGCCGGCAAGTCCACCACCATGCGCATGATCCTCGGCCTGGACCGCCCGACCTCGGGCCAGGTCACCATCAGCGGACGGCCGTACCGCCAGCTGCCCAACGCCCCCCGGCAGGTCGGCGCGCTGCTGGACGCCAAGGCCGTCCACGGCGGACGCAGCGCCCGCAACCACCTGCTGTCGCTCGCGCAGCTGTCCGGCATCCCGGCACGCCGGGTCGACGAGGTGCTCGGCGTCGTCGGGCTCCAGGACGTCGCCAAGCGCCGCTCGGGCGGCTTCTCGCTCGGCATGGGCCAGCGGCTGGGCATCGCCGCCGCGCTGCTCGGCGACCCGCAGGTGCTGCTCTTCGACGAGCCCGTCAACGGCCTCGACCCCGAGGGCATCCTCTGGGTGCGCAACCTGATGAAGCAGCTGGCCGCCGAGGGCCGCACCGTCTTCGTCTCCTCGCACCTCATGAGCGAGATGGCGCTCACCGCGGACCACCTGATCGTCATCGGCCGCGGCCAGCTGATGGCGGACATGAGCGTCAAGGACTTCATCTCGCACAACTCGGCCGACTTCGCGCGGGTGCGCACCCCGCAGACGGAGCCGCAGCAGCGCGAGAAGCTGTCGGCGGTGCTGACCGAGGCCGGCGGGCAGGTCATGCCCGAGGCCGACGGGGCGCTGCGGGTGACCGGGCTCGCCCTGCCGCGCATCAGCGACGCGGCGCACGAGGCCGGCGTCCGGCTGTGGGAGCTGTCGCCGCACCAGGCGTCGCTGGAGGAGGCGTACATGCGGATGACGCAGGGCGCCGTCGACTACCGCTCCACGGACGACCAGAAGGCGGGGCTCATGCAGCAGCCGCCGGTGGGCTGGGTGCCGCCGCAGCAGATCCCCGACGTGCCGCAGCAGGGGTGGTACGCCCCGCCGGCGCCCGGCCAGAACCCGTACGCGGCGCCGGTGCCCGGCGCCCCGGCGCAGCCGGCGCCCCAGGCGCCCGCCGTGCCGCCCACCGCTCCCCCGGCGGCCCCGGCCGCCGCGCCCGCCGACCTGACCAAGCCCGAGGACGCCCGATGACCACCTCCTACCAGCAGCCGGGCGCTCCCGCGTACTCCTCGCCCATCCCGATCCGCGGTGCGCACCTCGGCGACGCCCTCACCTCCGAGTGGACGAAGATCCGTTCGGTGCGCTCCACCATGTGGACGCTGGGCGTGATGATCCTGCTCATGATCGGCATCGGGCTCGGTGTCGCCGCGCTCCTCGCCGCGGCGGGCGAGTCCGCCGGCATGGGCGAGGAGTCCGCGCTCGCGCTGGGCTTCTTCGGCCTGCTGCCGGGCTCGATCTGCGTGGTGACCCTCGGCGTGCTCACCATCACGTCCGAGTACGGCACCGGCATGATCCGTACGACGCTGACGGCCTGCCCGAGCCGCGGCCGGGTGCTGGCGGCCAAGGCCGTCGTCTTCTTCCTGCTGGTCTTCGTGATCACCACCGTGGTGGCCACCCTCGTCGCGCTCATGCAGCACGCGATGGTCGACGCCTCCGAGCCGAAGGGCGACGAGTGGCTGCGGGCCACCGTGGGGGTCGGTCTGTTCGTCGGGGCGCTCGGTCTGGTCTCGCTCGGTGTGGGCGGCATGATCCGGCACTCGGCGGGCGCGATCACGACCATGATCGGCGTCATCCTGATGCCGCTGGTCGCCGCGATGTTCATGTTCTCCGAGAACCTCGCGGACCTGCAGCAGTTCCTGCTGGAGTACGCGATCCCGAGTCAGCTCATCGGCATCTACGGCGAGGCCGCGTCGGGCGGCTCGTCGGGTCCGCTGGGCTGGACGCCGGTCGCGATCATGGTGGGCCTCGCCGCCGTCTCGCTGGGCGGAGCCTTCGCGGTGATGAACAGCCGCGACGTCTGAGGACGGCCTCGCGGCGGGCTCAGTGCCGCGGCGCGTTCCGGGACCGCTGCACCTTCGTGGTGCGGCGGTCCTTCGCGTTCCAGCAGGCCTTGTGCCAGTGGCGCCGGTCGTCCACGCCGCCGTGCTCGGGCCAGGCCACCACGTGCGGGACGGCGGACGGGATCTCCTGGTCGCAGCCGGGGCAGCGGTACGACTTGCCCGCCGCACTCGCCCCGGCGACGTGCCGCACCGACCAGTCCTCTCCCTGCCAGGACTCGCTGCGTCCGAAGCCGCCGTACCGGCTGCCGACCTCGTCGCCTCGATCGGTCGGGTTGTCGCCGCCACGGGGGCGGTTGCGGCGCGGGGACACGGGTTCACCTCATGGATGTCGGCCGGACGGTCGTCCTCCAGCGTAAGCGCCCGGATACGGGGCACTCGTCGCCTCCGGCCCCACGGCGGCCGGGCCGACGGCTCCGGTTAGCGGAAAATCGCAACAACTTCCCGCCCGCCCGTGCCTTTGGCACGTGTCATGCGTTGATGCCGTCGAGGGGGAGACGCGTCGGCCGCAAGGAGGCAATTGGCGATGCGCGTTGGCACTTTCGTACTGGCGGCCCAGTTCCCCGGTCAGGGACAGGGGGAGGCACTGCACCGCGCGGTGCGGTCCGCCGAGGTGGCCGAGGAGTCCGGGCTGGACTCCGTCTGGCTGGCGGAACACCACTTCGTACCGTACGGGGTCTGCCCGTCCGCCGTGACGCTCGCGGCCCTGCTGCTGGGCCGCACACGCCGGATCCACGTCGGCACGGCGGTGAGCGTGCTGCCGACCGCGCACCCGGTGGCGCTCGGCGAGCAGACCGCACTGCTCCACCTGACCTCGGGCGGCAGATTCACGCTCGGTGTGGGGCGCGGCGGCCCCTGGGTCGATCTGGAGGTCTTCGGCGCCGGCCTCGCCGCGTACGAACACGGGTTCCGGGAATCGCTCGATCTGCTGCTCCGGTGGTTGCGCGAGGCGCGTGTCGGGGCCGACGGCGAGCGGTACGCGTTCCGGGAGGTCGACGTCGTCCCGCGCCCCGCCGAACGGATCGACGGCCCGGACACGGGGCCCGAGGTGGTCGTCGCCTGCACGTCCCCGAAGAGTGTGGAGCTGGCCGCGGAACGGGGGCTGCCGATGCTGCTGGGCATGCACTGCGGCGACGAGGACAAGGCCGCGATGGTCGGCCTCTGGCGCCGCCACGCGCTCGCGGCGGGCCGCCCGCCCGAGGAGGTCGCGGGGGCGGAGCATGTGTCGGCCGGAGTGGCCCAGATCGCCGACGGCGCGGCCGAGGCGCGGGAGACCCTGGTCAAGGCGATGCCGGGCTGGCTGAAGCTCGGTCTCGACGCGCATGTCACCGTGGACGGCCGGCACCGCGCGATGCGCGACCCCGTCGCCTACACGGAGATGCTCTGCTCGCTGCACCCCGTGGGACCACCGCGGCTCGCGGCGGACCGGCTCGCCGCAACGGCCGAGCGCACCGGCATCACCCGCTTCGCCCTCCTCGCGGAGGGGTCCGGCGACCTCGCGGCCACCGAGGAGAACGTACGCCGTCTCGGGACCGAGGTGCTGCCCCGGCTCCTGTGAGCCGGACGCCCCGGTGCGGGCCCGGCCGGGCCCGTCGCCCCGGCCGGGAGTCGTGCGAGGTGCCACAGGCGGTGCCACCGCTCCGACATCCTGCGCGGATGCGGAAGCGGCCACGACGACCGGGGCTCCTCGTCCGGACCGGGGCGACGTCACTCGCCGATCCGCCCTGATCCGAACGAAAGGCCCTAGCAGTCGCGCAGTTCGGGAGACTGGTTGAGCAGCTGGCCCCGTACGGAGGTGAAGCGGGCGAGCCGCTCGTCCGCCGAGGAGTCCAGCGGGAACACCGCGACGCGGTGGCAGTTCTGGAATGCGAGACGCACACCGAAGTGCCGCTGGAGCGCACCGCGAATCGCGTCACTCGCGAGTGCGCGCAGCAGCTGACCACGTGCCTGCTCGTCGGGCGGAGGCGTCTGGTTGTCGGCGAAGTCGCCGCCGTCCACCTCCAGCTGAGCCACCAGAGAACTGATCATCTCCCATGCGAAGGGCAGGGAGGTCCGGACGCAGTCGACGAAGGCTGCTTCGTCGACCTCGCCTCGCTCGGCCTGTTCCAACAGAGCCGGTGAGACGTCGAGCGACATGGGTTCTCCTCTCGCGACCCCCAAGAAGGGGTCTTACGGGCATGGAGGGAGAAAGCGGGCGAAACGACGGCATACCAAAGATGTAAGACGACGCAGCGTGCACGACCGGCGACCTCCCGCTTACACGGTAAGTGCGCTGTCTTGGTCGCACCAGGAGATTGGGAGCACAACCGGCCAAATAAGAAGGGGGCTTCCGGGGCGAATCGCGCGCCGAGGCGGCTGTCGAGTAGCGTTGCCGACCATGCGTCTCGTCATCGCCCGCTGCTCCGTGGACTACGCGGGCCGGCTCACCGCCCATCTGCCGTCCGCCCCCCGATTGATCCTGGTCAAGGCCGACGGCAGTGTGTCCATCCACGCCGACGACAGGGCGTACAAACCACTGAACTGGATGTCGCCGCCCTGCACGTTGAAGGAGGGTGACGACAGCGTGTGGACCGTGGTGAACAAAGCGGGCGAGAAACTGATCATCACGATGGAAGAGGTCCTCCACGACTCCTCCCACGAGCTGGGGGTGGACCCCGGTCTCATCAAGGACGGCGTGGAAGCACACCTGCAGGAGCTGCTGGCCGACCGGATCGAGACACTCGGCGCCGGATACAGCCTGATCCGCCGCGAGTACCCGACGGCCATCGGCCCGGTGGACATCCTGTGCCGGGACGCCGACGGGGCGACGGTGGCGGTGGAGATCAAGCGCCGCGGCGAGATCGACGGCGTCGAGCAGCTGACCCGCTACCTGGAGCTGCTCAACCGCGACCCGCATCTGGCGCCGGTCAAGGGCGTCTTCGCGGCCCAGGAGATCAAGCCGCAGGCGCGCGTGCTGGCCACCGACCGCGGCATCGGCTGCGTGGTTCTCGACTACGACGCCCTGCGCGGCATCGAGGACGACAAGCTCCGCCTCTTCTGATCCCACCCCCGTGCGCCTGCGCGCGGACCCCTCTCCCCGACCGCGCGGCCGTCCTCGGCCGCGCGGTCACGGCGTTCAGGCCGGGTCGAGGGGGGTGGTCGGCGATCCGTCCGCCGACGTCGTGCCCCCGGTGGGGGTCGTGGTCGGCGACGGCGGCAGCGAGGGGTTGCTCGCCGACGGGCTCGGCGAGTTCGTCGGCGACGACGGGGCGGGCCCGGAGGTGGGCGCCGTGGGCGGCCGGCTGGTCCTGGACGGGGTCGCCGGGCGGGACGAGCTCGTGGAGGGCGCGGGGCCGGTGCTCGTCGCGCTCGCGCCCGGGGACGGCGTGGCCGTGCCCGGGGACGCCGAGGGCGACGGCCCGGTGCTCCCCTTGCCGTCGGGGGTGGCGGAGGGCTCGCCGGCCGGGGCGGGCTCGTCCGTGCCCCAGTCGTCGATCCCGTCGTCGGTCTGCTGGCCGTTCCTGACGCCCTCCGCGGGCGGCTCCTCGGCGCCGGAGGTCGCCCCGAGGGTGACGACGGTGCCGAGGACGACCGCCAGGACGGCGCCCGCGCCGACGGCGACCAGGTTCCGCCTGGTGCCGCCCAGGACGCCGAAGCGGCGCGCGGGCGCCCGGTCCGGCGCCCCGGTGGCGAGGGCCTGCGTCACCGGCGAGGCGTCGTCGCCACCGGTCCGGGGCAGCCGGGCGGTCGCGGCCCCGGACGCCAGGGCGAGCGGGACGCCGCGGGGCGGCGACTGCGGCCCCTCCGGGCGCGTGGTCAGCGTCTCGGGCTTCGGCGCGAGTCCCTGCGTACGGTCCTCGACGAGCGCCAGCGTCCGGCGTCCCGCGACCGTGCCGTTCCTGTCGGCGAGGGCCCCGCGCATGCCTATGGAGGCCTCCAGCTCCGCCCTGGCCCTGTCCAGGTTGCCCGTGCACAGGGCGAGGACGCCCAACTCGTGGTGGAAGTAGGCGTCTTCGGCGACCTCGCCCGCGATCCTGGCGGCCTCCGAGCCGCTCCGCAGGGCCCGCTCCCAGGCGCCCCAGTGCCGTCCGGCGGCGAAGGCCGGTGCGGCGCTGCGTGCGAGGAGCACGGCCGTGCTGGCGTACCCGGCGTCGCCGGCGGGCACCAGGCCCGCGAGCGACGCCAGCAGCGCGTCGGCCTCGGCGACGGCCCGCTCGGGCGTGACCGACGGGTGGCCGGCCCACCAGGTGTAGTGCTGGGCCGCGGTGTGGGCATGACCGGCGGCGCCCTCGTCGTAACCCTTCTCCCTCAGCTGCGCGAGGACTCCGGCGGCGAGGCGGTAGCGCGGACCGGCGGGCGAGAGCAGGCCGCAGGCCATGAGTTCGCCGAGAGCCGCGTCCGCGTGGGTGTCGCCCACCAGGGCGGGCAGATGGGCCTGGTGCGGCACCTCGCCGCCGAGCGCGACGGCGAAGCGCAGGGTGGCGCGGGCCGATTCGCTGAGGCGGGACGCGAGCAGCGGAGCGGGTGCCGCCCCCTCCCCCAGGGTCGGCAGCGGCACGTCCCGGCCCTGCGCGGCGTCGAACGGGGCGAAGTCCTCGAACGCCTCCGGGTCGCCGCGCAGGTCGTCGCACTGGCGCAGCAGCGCACCGGCCTGCACGAAGCGCAGCGGCAGGCCCTCGGACTCGAACCAGAGGTCTCCCGCCCAGTTGGCCTCCTCCTCGGTCAGCGCCCTGCCCACGACCTGGCGCAGCAGTTCCAGCGCGGTGGCCCGGCCGAGGCCGCCGAGGAAGACCTCCTCCAGGGGCGAGTCGGCGGAGGGCGCGGCCACCTCGGGCGTGGCGGCGAGCAGGAAGGCGCATTCGGGCGCGGCGTCGAGGAGTTCGTCGAGCGCGGCGCCGCCGAACTCCAGGTCGTCGAGGATCACGACGGCACCGATGTCGCGGACGAAGCCCGCGAGGGCGTTCCGGTCGGGGCGCTGCCCGGGGGCGGAGAAGACCGTCGCGAACAGCTCCTGGAGGAGTTCGCCCGGAGTGCGGTTCAGACCGTTGAGACGGACGACCCCGTCGGGGGCCACGTCCGCGCACTCCTCCGCAACGGCGTCGAGGAGCGCGGTGCGTCCCGATCCCGCGGGACCGGTGAGGCGGACGGAGCGGCCCTGCCCGATCAGCCGGACGAGGCGCTCGCGCGGCTCGTCGCGTTCCAGCAGCGGCAGCCGCGGCGCGGCGGGTCCGGCGGGGACGGGCGGCAGACCCGCCCGGGCCACCTCGGCGCGCTCGGCGGCGGTGTGCCGGACCGGCCGGGCGGGCGTCTGCAGGGGCGGGCAGAGCTCGATCTCGCTGCCGTCGACGGGGTTGACGGTGAGCAGGTAGTCGCCGGTGACGAGCTGGACCGTGCGCACGGGCGCCGGGGCGGACGGCACGGCCTGCTTGATGGCGTCGCGCGGCGGCCGCCCGTGTCCGGCGGATTCGCCGAAGCTGTCGTTGTCCATGGTGAAAGCCCCCAGATGCGGTTGCCTGACTCGCTCCGCCAAGATCGCTCGAATCCTGGGGCCGGAGCCGCGTGCTCGTTGCCCTCCGGCCTCTGGGCACGCTCGCCGTCGCTTCGGTCCGGTGCCCGCCTGACGGGTCCTGCGCAAGGGCGGGCGATCGAACCCTAGACGCTGGGCGGGGATCGCGGAACAGCGGGTTCCCCCACAGCCTGGGACGTCACGGTCTTGGGAGGTTTGCACGCCTCGTACCGTTCGCACCCGTGGTGCCGCTCGTACCGCGAAGGTCCCCGTGGCGGCCGGATGCGCCGCTCTGTCCCGCACCGCGGAGACCTCGGCGGCTCGCTCCCGCGGGTCGGAGACCTCGGCGGCTCGCTCCCGCGGATCGGAGACCTCGGCGCCGGGTGGCCGGGCTCCTCCGCCGCCGGCGGGCTCCGTCGCGATCGCCGGGCGGGCGCCCGCCCGGCTCCCCGTCGGGGGCGGGCGGACGTCAGACGCGCGGAAGCGATTCCGCCGCGATACCGCCCTCGATCGCCAGGATGCGGTGCAGCCTGGTGGCGACGAGGAGCCGCTGCATCTGCGGCGGCACACCGCGCAGCACCAGGCGGCGGCCGCAGCGGCCGGCCCGCCGGTGCGCTCCCATGATGACCCCGAGCCCGGTGGCGTCCCAGGAGTCGAGGTGCGTCAGGTCGAGCACCAGGTCGCCGACGCCGTCGTCGACGGCCGAGTGCAGCACCGTACGGGCGTCCGCCGCGCTGCGGACGTCGAGGCGGCCCCCGACGACCAGCTCGGCGTGGTCGCCCCTGATGTGCATATGCGCTCCCCGAGAAGGTGTGGTCTGCCCCGTGTCCGTTGATTCCCCGTCTTGCAACAACTGACTGCCGCACATGCGGTGGGGTTGCTGCTTGTAAGCGAACCGATACCGAATTCACCCCCACGGGCGATACCGAATCGGTCGATAGCGTCAGTGCTTGTAGAAGCCCTGCCCGCTCTTGCGGCCGATGTCACCGGCGTCCACCATCCGGCGCATCAGCTCCGGCGGCGCGAACTTCTCGTCCTGCGACTCGGTGTAGATGTTGCTCGTGGCGTGCAGCAGGATGTCGACGCCGGTCAGGTCGGCGGTGGCCAGCGGCCCCATGGCGTGGCCGAAGCCGAGCTTGCAGGCGATGTCGATGTCCTCGGCGGTGGCGACGCCCGATTCGTACAGCTTCGCCGCCTCGACGACGAGGGCAGAGATGAGGCGGGTGGTGACGAAGCCGGCGACGTCGCGGTTGACGACGATGCAGGTCTTGCCCACGGACTCGGCGAACTCCCGCGCGGTGGCGAGGGTTTCGTCGCTCGTCTTGTAGCCGCGGACCAGCTCGCACAGCTGCATCATCGGGACCGGCGAGAAGAAGTGGGTGCCGACGACCCGCTCCGGCCGCTCCGTCACGGCCGCGATCTTCGTGATCGGGATGGCGGAGGTGTTGGAGGCGAGGACGGCGTCCTGCCGGACGATCTTGTCGAGCGTCCGGAAGATCTCGTGCTTGACCTCGAGCTTCTCGAACACGGCCTCGACGACGATGTCGGCGTCGGCCACGGCGTCCAGGTCGGTCGTGGTGGTGATGCGGGCCAACGCCGCCTCGGCGTCGGCCGCTTCGAGCCTGCCCTTGGCGACGAACCGGTCGTACGACGCCTTGATGCCGTCGCGGCCGCGGGTCAGGGCCTCGTCGGTCACATCGCGCAGCACGACGTCCCAGCCGGCCTGGGCCGAGACCTGTGCGATACCGGACCCCATGAGTCCGGACCCGATGACGGCGAGCTTCCTGGCCACTGCTGCACCCCTTAACGACTGTTTACATGTGCGCTCTCTGCGGGAGGTTAGCGCCCGTGAGGGGGCCCTGTGACCGCCAAGAGACGCGCGTCACGTCCCACATGGCGGACATCACACTCCGGCCCCCCGGTCAGCCGCCACGGACGGCGTAGTCGAGCACCTTCTCGCTCAGCAGCTCCTCCATCTCGTCGATGAGGACCAGGGCTTCACGGGACACTTGGTCCGGTTTGCGCCGCTTGACCATCTCCGCGCCGATCCACCCCATCAGCGTCCCGTGGAGCCAGGCGAGTTGCCCCGCGACCAGATCCGGCAGCATGTCCCCCTCGGCGGCGCCGCCCTCCGCGCGCATCGTGCCCACCAGGTCGAGCAGGCTCTCCTGCTGGATCGCCCACAGCCGCGAGCGCAGGGTGTCCGCCTCGACGATGACCTTCATGAAGTCGGCGTAGCCCTCGAAGAGCCCGACGGCCGGAGACATCCCCTCGACGGCCGCGCGCAGCTCGCGCAGCACGGCGGCGGCGGCCGACTCCCCCGGCCGGCGGCCGCGCACCCAGCGGGAGAGCCGGTCGGTGACGTCGGCGCTGCGGTCGAGAAAGAGGTCCTCCTTGGCCGGGAAGTAGTTGTAGACGGTGTTGACCGAGACATCGGCGGCCTCGGCGACCTCGGCGATCGTCACCGTGACGAATCCGTGCTCCACGAAGAGCCGGGTGGCCACGTCGGAGATGTGCTGCCTGGTCTGCCGCTTCTTGCGTTCCCTGAGCCCTTCCGCCATGGCCCGATCCTAGCTTCGGTGCACCCGGCTAAACTTTGGGGTCGTTGCAAAATTTAAGTGACTCTGTTTTTCTGGGGTCATGGCAATCATCAGCACCGCCGGGCTCGCCCGGACCTTCCGCACCCGCGGCGGGAGCGTGGACGCCGTGCGCGGCATCGACCTCACCGTCCGGCCGGGCGAGATCCTCGGCTTCCTCGGCCCCAACGGCGCCGGCAAGACCACCACCCTGCGCATGCTCACCACACTCCTCCCGCCCACCGGCGGCGCCGCCACCGTCGCCGGACACGACCTGGTGCGCGACCCGGCCGGTGTCCGCCGGCGCATCGGCTACGTCGCCCAGTCCGGTGGCGTCGACCCGACCGTCCCGGTCCGGGAGGAGCTGGTCACCCAGGGGCGGCTGTACCGGCTGACGGCGGCCGCGGCCGCCACCCGCGCCGGCGAACTCGCGGAGGAGCTCGGCCTGACGGAGCTGCTGGACCGCAGGTGCGCCGCGCTCTCCGGCGGGCAGCGGCGCAGGCTCGACATCGCCATGGCCCTCACCCACCGTCCGGAGGTCCTCTTCCTCGACGAGCCGACCACCGGGCTGGACCCGGCGAGCCGGGCGGACCTGTGGGAGCTGGTGCGCCGCATCCGCGACGAGCAGGGCACCACCGTCTTCCTGACCACGCACTACCTCGACGAGGCCGACGCCCTCGCCGACCGCCTGGTCGTCGTCGACCGGGGCGTCGTCGCCGCCGAGGGCACCCCGGCGGACCTCAGGTCGCGGTACGGGGGCTCCCCCGAAGCGGGTCTCCAGGAGACCTTCCTCGCCATCACCGGGCGCAGTGCCGCGCCGCGGGACACCACACCGATCGCCGTCTAGGGCCTCCGTTCACATCCTGGCGGGCTCGCGTGCCCCGGTGCCGCGCCCTGCGCCGGCTCGCCCCTGGAGGAGGTCCTCCTCACCCCTCCGCCCTGCGATCCACGGCACCGGACCCCGCTCGCCGGTCCACCCCTATCCACACGAAAGGCCCTGGGCCCCCGACATGCCAGAACTCCTCTCCGACACCGCGCTGATCTTCGGGCGGTACGCCCGCCAGACCCTCGGCTCGCGGTTCCAGATCCTCTTCGGCGTCCTGATGCCGCTGCTGTACCTGCTCTTCTTCGGGCCGCTGCTGTCCGATCTGCCGCTCGCGTCCGAGGGCGACTCGTGGCAGGTGCTCGTGCCCGGACTCCTGCTCCAGCTGGGGCTCTTCGGCGCCTCGTTCGCCGGCTTCGCAGTGCTGATCGACAAGCAGACGGGGGTCGTCGAGCGGATGCGAGTGACCCCCGTGAGCCGCCTCGCGCTGCTGCTGGGCCGGGTGCTGCGGGACGCCGCGCTGTTCGTCTTCCAGGCCGTGCTGCTGGTGCTCGCGGCCCTGGCGATGGGGCTGCGGGCGCCGCTCGGCGGCATCCTGATCGGCTTCGCCTTCGTCGCGCTGCTGACGGTCTCCCTCGCGGCGCTGTCGTACGCGCTCGCGATGACGGTCGGCACCCCGCAGGAGTTCGGCCCGGTGGTGAACGCGGTCAGCATGCCGTCGATGCTGCTGTCCGGGCTGATGCTGCCGATGGCGCTGGCCCCGGCGTGGCTGGACGTGCTGTCGCACATCATGCCGTTCCGCTACCTGGTCGACGCGGTGCGCGCCGCGTACGTCGGCGACTACGCCGGTCCCGCGATGGCGTACGGCGTGCTCATGGCGCTCGCGCTGGCCGCGGTGTCCGTGACGGTCGGCACACGGGTGTTCCGCAGGGCCGGGGCGTAACTACGCTGACCGCATGGTCAATCTGACACGCATCTACACCCGCACCGGCGACCAGGGCACCACCGCCCTCGGCGACATGAGCCGCACCGCCAAGACCGATCTGCGCATCTCGGCGTACGCCGACGCCAACGAGGCCAACGCCGTGATCGGTACGGCGATCGCCCTCGGAGGGCTGGACGAGGAGGTCGTGAAGGTCCTCGTCCGGGTGCAGAACGACCTCTTCGACGTCGGCGCGGACCTGTCGACCCCGGTCGTGCCGGACCCGAAGTACCCGCCGCTGCGGGTCGAGCAGTCCTACGTCGACAAGCTGGAGGCCGACTGCGACCGGTTCCTGGAGGAGCTGGAGAAGCTGCGGAGCTTCATCCTGCCCGGCGGGACGCCGGGGGCGGCCCTGCTGCACCAGGCGTGCACGGTGGTCCGCAGGGCCGAGCGGTCGACCTGGGCGGCGCTGGAGGTCCACGGCGAGACGATGAACGCGCTGACCGCCACCTACCTCAACCGCCTCTCCGACCTGCTCTTCATCCTGGCCAGGACCGCCAACAAGGAGGTCGGCGACGTGCTGTGGGTGCCCGGCGGCGAACGCTGAGCGGCGGTCCCGGGGGCCCGACGGGCTCCGGGGCCGGCAGCACGCCGGGCGGTCGGGCGCGGCGCGGACCGCGCCCGGGCGGCCCGCCCTCAGCGGTCGACGCGGACCGGCTCCCGGTCGGACTTCCCGGCGGCGCCGGGGTCCTTCTTCGGCCACACCGCGTAGGTGAGGGCGATCAGGCCGTGGATGCCGGCCGCCCGCCAGGCCCCGGACATCCAGCTCTCCAGCGACCCGGTGCGCGAGGGGTCGTCGACGTACCACATGGCGCCCAGCAGCAGGACGCTCGCGACGGCGGCGCCGACCACCGTGCCGAGCCAGACACGGCCCTCGTGCCGGGCGCGGGCCATGCCGTAGCGCGGCGGCTTCGGGGGCGGCGGCGCGCCGCCGAGGCGGTGGGCGGCATGGCCGTCGAGCCACTTCACGGTCCGGTGGCCGTGCCCGACGGTGTAACCGATGTAGAGCGCCGCCAGACCGTGCTTCCAGCTCGGGTCGGCCCCGTTCTTCAGGTCGATCGCCGTGACCACGAGCAGCAGCACCTCCAGCAGCGGCTCGCACAGCAGCAGCGCGGCACCGGTCCGGGGCATCCTCAGCAGGTAGCGGACGGCGAGACCGGCGGCCAGCAGGACCCAGAACCCGATCTCGCAGACGATGATCAGCGTGACGATCACGGCGGATCTCCTCTCGTACGCTCCAAGACTGTCGGCCCCGGGCCGCGCCGTCGTCGTCGCCGGTGACGACCTGCGACTGCATCGTTCGATGTAGTGGCACCTCCGACCGCGCGGTGAGGCACGCGGCGGGCCGCTGCGTGTTTGATGGGTCCGTGACCCTGCCCCGCCCCCACCGCGACGACGTCCTCATCGCGGTCACCGGTCTGCTCGGCGGCCTGCTGCTCTGGTCGTTCGACCTCCACACCAACGGCTACGGGGCCCCGCTGCCCGGCTGGGTGACGCTGCTGCCGCTGACGGCCATGGCCGCCCTGGAACTGCTGCGCCGCACCATGCCGCGGACCGCCCTGCTCGTGGGCACGGCGGCGATGATCTCCGACCTGTTCACCCCCGGCAGCCTGGCGACCGTGATGATGTTCGCCGACCTCGTCTACGCGGCGGTGCTGTACGGCTCGCCCGGTGCGGCCCGCCGCATCCCGGTGATCACGGGGATGCTCACGATCGCGGTGACGATCGGCTTCCTGGCCTGGCTGCGCAACCCGGGAGCGCTGCTGATCGGTGTCGTCACCGGCCTCGTCTCCTTCGGTCCCGCCACCACCGGCGCCATCGTGCGCAACCACCGCGAGGCCGCGGACGCCGCGCGGCTGCGGGCCGAGCAGACCACCCTGCTCGCGGAGATGGACCGGGCGCAGGCGGTCGTCGCCGAGCGGGCCCGGATGGCCCGCGAGCTGCACGACATGGTGGCGAACCACTTGTCGGCGATCGCCATCCACTCCACGGCGGCGCTGTCGCTGGACGACGAGGCGACCACCCGTCAGGCGCTCGGGGTGATCCGGGAGAACAGCGTCGCGGGCCTGGCCGAGATGCGCCGGCTGATCGGACTGCTGCGGGACAGCGCGGGCGGCGACACGGAACCGGCGGCCGCGCCGACCCTCGCCGGGCTGGAGGCGCTGGTGGAGCAGGCGCGGACGAACGGCGCGCCCAGCGGGCTGACCTTCGCGCTGCACGACCGGCGCACGGGGGCGGTGGAGCTGCCCGCGCCGGTGGAGCTGGCGGCCTACCGCATCGTGCAGGAGTCGCTGACCAACGCCCTCAAGCACGCCGAGGCGGGCGAGGTCCGGGTGACGGTGGCACTCGACGACGCGGCCCGGGTGCTCGCCGTGGACGTCGTGAGCCCCTTCGGGCGCCGGCCGGGGCCGCGCGCCCCCGGCTCCGGGGCGGGTCTCGTCGGCATGGAGGAGCGGGTCGCGCTGCTGGGCGGCGGCTTCGCGGCGGGGCCGGCACGGGGCCCCGAGGGCGGAGGCGGTCCGCGCACGGTCTGGAGGGTACGGGCGACCCTGCCCCTGCTCGTCGACGACAAGGAGTTCTCGGCATGACGGACACGGCGGCCGCACCGGCGCCCGCACCCGGGCGCCGGGTGCGGGTGCTGGTCGCGGAGGACCAGAGCGCGGTGCGTGCCGGGCTGGTCCTGATCCTGCGCAGCGCGCCCGACATCGAGGTGGTGGGCGAGGCGGCGGACGGCGAGGAGGCGGTGCGGCTCGCCGGCGAGCTGCGCCCGGACGTGGTGCTGATGGACGTGCAGATGCCCAAGCTGGACGGGGTGTCGGCGACCCGTGAGGTGGTCTCGCGGGGGCTGGCCGACGTCCTGGTGCTGACCACGTTCGATCTCGACGCCTATGTCTTCGGGGCGCTGCGGGCGGGCGCCGCGGGCTTCCTGCTGAAGAACACGGAGGCCGGGGCCCTCATCGAGGCGGTGCGCACGGTGGCACGCGGCGAGGGGACGATCGCGCCCGCCGTCACCCGGCGCCTGATCGCGGAGTTCGCCGCGCCCCGGCCCGGCCGGTCGGCGGACGGGCCCGATCCGTCGGTGGTCGACGCGCTGACCCGGCGGGAACGGGAGGTGCTCTCGTGTCTGGGGCAGGGCCTGTCGAACGCGGAGATCGCGCAGCGGCTGTCGATGGCGGAGGCGACGGCGAAGACGCACGTCAGCAGGTTGCTGGGGAAGCTGGAGCTGCGCAGCCGGGTGCAAGCGGCCGTCCTGGCCCAGGAGTTGGGGATCTGACCGGAGCCGGACGGGGCGCCCCGACGTTGGTCTGGACCTATTGACGATTGGTCCAGACCACCCTACTCTCGCCGAGCACGCTGCGGTGAGCCCCGCAGCGGTGTGCACGGACCAACCCCGAACTGTCCGCACACGACTCGAGGAGCTTCCTTGAGCACTCAGGCCACAGACACCCCCCACGCGAGACGGCGCCTCAGATCACGGGCGACCGCGGGACTCACCGCACTGCTGCTCCCCCTCGCCGCCATGGTCGGTCTCGCCTCCCCCGCCGAGGCGGCCACCTCCGCCACCGCCACCTACGCGAAGTCCTCCGACTGGGGCTCGGGCTTCGAAGGCAAGTGGACGGTGAAGAACACCGGCACCACGACCATCAGCTCCTGGACCGTCGAGTGGGACTTCCCCGCCGGCACCAAGGTCACCTCCGCCTGGGACGCCACCGTCACCAGCTCCGGCAACCACTGGACCGCCAAGAACGTCGGCTGGAACGGCACCCTCTCCCCCGGCGCCTCGGTGTCCTTCGGCTTCAACGGCTCCGGCACCGGCTCCCCCACCGGGTGCAAGCTCAACGGCGCCTCCTGCGACGGCGGCTCCGTACCCGGCGACACCCCGCCCACCGCTCCCGGCGCACCGGCCACGTCCGGCGTCACCGACACCTCCGTGCGGCTGACCTGGGGCGCGGCCACCGACGACAAGGGCGTCAAGAACTACGACGTGCTCCGCGACGGGGCCAAGGTCGCCACGGTCACCGGCACCACGTACACCGACAACGGCCTCACCGCCGGCACGGACTACTCCTACGCGGTCCAGGCACGCGACACGGCCGACCAGACCGGCCCGGTCAGCGCCTCGGTCTCGGTGCGCACCACCGGCGGAGGCGGCGGCGAGCCGCCGACCGGCGACAAGGTCAAGCTGGGCTACTTCACCAACTGGGGCGTCTACGGGCGCAACTACCACGTCAAGAACCTGGTGACCTCCGGCTCGGCCGCGAAGATCACGCACATCAACTACGCCTTCGGCAACGTCCAGGGCGGCAAGTGCACCATCGGCGACGGCTACGCGGACTACGAGAAGGCGTACACCGCCGACCAGTCCGTCGACGGCGTCGCGGACACCTGGGACCAGCCGCTGCGCGGCAACTTCAACCAGCTGCGCAAGCTGAAGGCCAAGTACCCGCACATCAAGATCCTCTGGTCGTTCGGCGGCTGGACCTGGTCCGGCGGCTTCGGCCAGGCGGTGCAGAACCCGGCCGCCTTCGCACAGTCCTGCTACGACCTGGTCGAGGACCCGCGCTGGGCCGACGTCTTCGACGGCATCGACCTGGACTGGGAGTACCCGAACGCCTGCGGTCTGACCTGCGACACCAGCGGTCCGGCTTCCTTCAGGAACATGATGCAGGCGATGCGTGCCAAGTTCGGCGCGAACAACCTGGTCACCGCCGCCACCACGGCCGACGGCTCGAACGGCGGCAAGATCGACGCGGCCGACTACGGCGGCGCCGCACAGTACATCGACTGGTACAACGTCATGACGTACGACTTCTTCGGCGCCTGGGCGGCCCAGGGCCCCACGGCCCCGCACTCGCCCCTGAACAGCTACGCCGGCATCCCGCAGGCGGGCTTCAACTCCGCGGACGCCATCGCCAAGTTCAAGGCCAAGGGCGTCCCCGCGAAGAAGCTGCTGCTCGGCATCGGCTTCTACGGCCGCGGCTGGACGGGCGTCACCCAGGCCGCCCCCGGCGGCACCGCGACCGGACCGGCGCCCGGCACCTACGAGCAGGGCATCGAGGACTACAAGGTCCTCAAGAGCAGCTGCCCCGCCACCGGCACCGTCGCCGGCACGGCCTACGCGCACTGCGGCACCAACTGGTGGAGCTACGACACCCCGGCCACCATCGGCTCCAAGATGACCTGGGCGAAGAACCAGAGCCTCGGCGGAGCGTTCTTCTGGGAGTTCAGCGGCGACACCACCAACGGTGAGCTGGTGAGCGCGATCAACAGCGGCCTCGGGTAGCAGGGCCGTACACACGCAGGAAGCCCGGGCGGGGTCCTCCCCGCCCGGGCTTCCTCACATCCGGTTCACGCCACGTTGACCCGCTGGCCCGGCGGCGCCGCCTCCAGCCAGGCGAGGAAGCCGGTCAGCGCGTCCTCGCTCATCGCGAGCTCCAGGCGGGTGCCGCGGTGCAGGGCGCCGAGGACCACGGAGTCCGACAGCAGGGCGAGCTCCTCCTCGCTGTCCGGGACCCGGCGGGCCAGCACCTCGATCGCGGAACGCTCCAGGGTGCGGCGGGGCCGGGGCGCGTAGGAGAAGACGCGGAACCACTCGATGCGGTCACCGTTGTAGCGGGCCACGCCGTAGACCCAGCCCTTGCTCGACGGATCGCCCTCCTCGGGGACGTTCCAGCGCAGGCTGCAGTCGAAGGTGCCGCCCGAGCGCTGGATCAGCCGCCTGCGCAGGCCGAACACCAAGAGCGCGACCACCACCAGTAGGACGACCAGGCCGCTCACAAGAAGAGCGAGGAACATCTCCACCGACCTCCTCGCATCGTCCCGTTAACCGAATACCACGTGCACCTGCATCGCCTCAGCCGCGGCACGCTCCGGAGGGGCTCCGGAACGGCCGCGGCTGAGGGAAAAACCTGATCGGCGGTGTCGCCAGGTCCGGACAGGACCTAGCCGGCCGCCACCGCGCGCAGCCTGACGTCGGCGCGGCGCTCGGCGGCGCCGTCCGTGTCGGACTTCGCACGCTCCAGCGCGCGCTCGGCGCGCTTGACGTCGATCTCGTCCGCCAGCTCGGCGATCTCCGCCAGCAGCGACAGCTTGTTGTCGGCGAAGGAGACGAAGCCACCGTGAACGGCGGCCACGACGGTCGAACCCTCAGTCGTACGGATGGTCACCGGGCCCGATTCCAGCACACCCAGCAGCGGCTGGTGACCGGGCATGACGCCGATGTCGCCGGACGTGGTGCGCGCGACCACCAGGGTGGCCTCGCCGGACCAGACACTGCGGTCCGCGGCGACCAGCTCGACGTGCAGCTCAGCAGCCAAGGTTGGCTCCTCGGGTCACCACCCGGCGGTTGTGCCGGGTGTTGGGTCATAAGTCTAGTAGGGCCCGGAGCACCGAAGTGCCCCGGTCCCGTCCGGCCCTCGGGCCGGGTGCCCCCGCGCACTCCCGGAGGCCGGGCGGCGGGCGCGACGAAGGGGGCGGGACGTGCCCGCCCCCTTCAGCGAGTCGGGGACTCAGGAGACGCCGAGTTCCTTGGCGTTGTTCTTGAGGTCCTCGAGACCACCGCACATGAAGAACGCCTGCTCGGGGAAGTGGTCGTACTCACCGTCGCAGATCGCGTTGAACGCGGAGATCGACTCGTCCAGCGGCACGTCCGAACCGTCCACGCCGGTGAACTGCTTCGCCGCGTGGGTGTTCTGGGACAGGAAGCGCTCGACACGACGGGCACGGTGGACGACCAGCTTGTCCTCCTCGCCCAGCTCGTCGATACCGAGGATCGCGATGATGTCCTGGAGGTCCTTGTACTTCTGGAGGATCCCCTTGACGCGCATCGCCGTCTCGTAGTGGTCCTGCGCGATGTAGCGCGGGTCCAGGATGCGGGACGTCGAGTCCAGCGGGTCCACCGCGGGGTAGATGCCCTTCTCGGAGATCGGACGGGAGAGAACCGTCGTCGCGTCGAGGTGGGCGAACGTGGTGGCCGGCGCCGGGTCGGTCAGGTCGTCCGCGGGGACGTAGATCGCCTGCATCGAGGTGATCGAGTGACCACGCGTCGAGGTGATGCGCTCCTGCAGCAGACCCATCTCGTCGGCGAGGTTCGGCTGGTAACCCACCGCGGACGGCATACGGCCGAGCAGGGTGGACACCTCGGAACCGGCCTGGGTGAACCGGAAGATGTTGTCGATGAAGAAGAGCACGTCCTGCTTCTGCACATCGCGGAAGTACTCCGCCATGGTCAGACCGGCCAGGGCGACGCGCAGACGGGTGCCCGGGGGCTCGTCCATCTGACCGAAGACCAGCGCGGTCTTGTCGAGGACGCCGGACTCCTCCATCTCCGCGATCAGGTCGTTGCCCTCACGCGTACGCTCACCGACACCCGCGAAGACGGAGACGCCCTCGTGGAGGTTGGCGACACGCATGATCATTTCCTGGATCAGCACGGTCTTGCCGACACCGGCACCACCGAACAGACCGATCTTTCCACCCTTGACGTACGGGGTGAGAAGGTCGACCACCTTCAGGCCGGTCTCGAACATCTCGGTCTTGGACTCGAGCTGGTCGAAGGCCGGGGCCTTGCGGTGGATCGGCCAGCGCTCGCCGACGTTGGCGTTCTCCTCGGGCTGGTTCAGCACCTCACCGAGGGTGTTGAACACCTTGCCCTTGGTGAAGTCGCCGACCGGCACGCTGATGCCCACGCCCGTGTCGGTCACCGTGGCCTGGCGGACCAGGCCGTCGGTGGGCTGCATCGAGATGGTGCGGACGATGCCGTCACCGAGGTGCTGCGCCACCTCGAGGGTCAGCGTCTTCTTGGCGCCTTCCTCGGCGGGGTCGGCGACCTCGACGTGAAGGGCGTTGTAGATCTCGGGCATCGCGTCGACGGGGAACTCCACGTCGACGACCGGGCCGATGACCCGGGCGACGCGGCCCGTGGCAGCAGCCGTCTCAAGAGAGGTCGTCATTACTTGTCACTCCCCGCGGTCGCGTCGGCCAGGGCTGCGGAGCCACCGACGATCTCGCTGATTTCCTGGGTGATTTCGGCCTGGCGGGCCGCGTTGGCAAGTCGGGAAAGCGTGTTGATCAGCTCACCCGCGTTGTCGGTGGCCGACTTCATCGCCCGGCGACGGGCCGCGTGCTCGGAAGCGGCGGCCTGCAGCAGTGCGTTGTAGACACGGCTCTCGACGTAGCGCGGCAGCAGGGCGTCGAGGACGTCCTCCGCCGACGGCTCGAAGTCGAACAGCGGAAGGATCTCGCCCTTCCCCTGCGTCTCCTCCGCCTTCTCGAGGCTGAGCGGCAGCATCCGGTCGTCGACGGGGTTCTGCGTCATCATCGACACGAATTCCGTGAAGACGATGTGCAGCTCGTCGACGCCACCCTCCGCGGTGTCCTTCTGGACGGCCTCGATGAGCGGGGCGGCCACCTTCTTGGCGTCCGCGTATTCCGGGCTGTCCGTGAACCCGGTCCACGACTCCGTGACCTTGCGCTCACGGAAGCCGTAGTACGCGACACCCTTGCGGCCGACGATGTAGGAGTCGACCTCCTTGCCCTCGCCGCGCAGCCGCTCGATGAGCCGGTCCGCCGCCTTGATGGCGTTGGAGGAGTAGCCGCCGGCCAGACCGCGGTCGCTCGTGACGAGCAGCACCGCGGCGCGGGACGGGGTCTCGGCCTCCGTGGTCAGAGGGTGCTTCGTGTTCGAACCGGTCGCCACCGCCGTGACCGCGCGGGTGAGCTCGGTCGCGTACGGCGTGGAGGCCGCCACCTTGCGCTGCGCCTTGACGATGCGCGAGGCGGCGATCATCTCCATCGCCTTGGTGATCTTCTTCGTCGCGGTGACGGACCGGATGCGACGCTTGTAGACCCGGAGCTGCGCTCCCATGAGTCAGGTCCCTTCCGTCGTCACTTCGAGACGTTGACGGTCGCCGGAGCGTCCTCGCCGAGCAGCTTGCCGTCGTGGGTCTCGAACTGCTTCTTGAACGCCGCGATGGAGTCCGCGACCTTGGTCAGGGTGTCGTCCGACATCTTGCCGCCCTCGCGGATGGAGGCCATCAGGCCGCCCTCCTCGCGGTGCAGGTAGTCCAGCAGCTCCCGCTCGAAGCGGCGGATGTCCTGGACCGGGACGTCGTCCATCTTGCCGGTGGTGCCGGCCCAGACGGAGACGACCTGGTTCTCGGTGGACATCGGCTGGTACTGGGCCTGCTTCAGCAGCTCGACCATGCGCTTGCCGCGCTCCAGCGAGGCCTTCGAGGCCGCGTCCAGGTCGGAACCGAAGGCGGCGAACGCCTCCAGCTCACGGAACTGGGCGAGGTCGACACGGAGGCGGCCGGAGACCTGCTTCATGGCCTTGTGCTGGGCGGAGCCACCGACACGGGAGACCGAGATACCGACGTTCAGGGCCGGACGCTGGCCGGCGTTGAACAGGTCGGACTCCAGGAAGCACTGGCCGTCGGTGATGGAGATGACGTTGGTCGGGATGAACGCCGACACGTCGTTCGCCTTGGTCTCGACGATCGGAAGACCGGTCATCGAACCGGCACCCATCTCGTCGGAGAGCTTGGCGCAGCGCTCCAGCAGACGCGAGTGCAGGTAGAAGACGTCACCCGGGTAGGCCTCACGGCCCGGCGGGCGGCGCAGCAGCAGGGACACGGCGCGGTAGGCGTCGGCCTGCTTCGACAGGTCGTCGAAGATGATCAGAACGTGCTTGCCCTCGTACATCCACTGCTGGCCGATGGCCGAGCCGGTGTAGGGGGCGAGGTACTTGAAGCCGGCCGGGTCGGACGCCGGAGCGGCGACGATCGTCGTGTACTCCAGGGCGCCGGCCTCCTCCAGCGCGCCGCGCACGGACGCGATGGTGGAGCCCTTCTGGCCGATGGCGACGTAGATGCAGCGGACCTGCTTGTTCACGTCGCCCGAGCGCCAGTTGTCGCGCTGGTTGATGATCGTGTCGACGGCCAGGGCGGTCTTGCCCGTCTGGCGGTCGCCGATGATCAGCTGACGCTGGCCACGGCCGATCGGGGTCATCGCGTCGACGGCCTTGTAGCCGGTCTCCATCGGCTCGTGCACCGACTTGCGCTGCATGACCGTGGGGGCCTGCAGCTCGAGGGCGCGGCGGCCGGAGGTCTCGATCTCGCCGAGACCGTCGATCGGGTTGCCGAGCGGGTCGACAACGCGGCCGAGGTAGCCCTCGCCGACGGCGACGGACAGGACCTCGCCGGTGCGGGTGACCGACTGGCCTTCCTCGATGCCGCTGAACTCACCGAGGACGATCGCGCCGATCTCGCGCTCCTCGAGGTTGAGGGCGAGACCGAGGGTGCCGTCCTCGAACTTCAGCAGCTCGTTTGCCATGGCCGAGGGAAGACCCTCGACCTTCGCGATGCCGTCGCCGGCAAGGCTGACCGTACCGACCTCCTCGCGCGAGGCCGCGTCCGGCTGGTACGTCTGGACAAAGTTCTCCAGCGCGTCCCGGATCTCCTCCGGCCGGATCGTGAGCTCCGCCATCTGGGTTCCCTGCTCTCCTTGTTGGGCCCGAAGTTTCTTTGGGGGTCTGGGGGCCGACCCCCAGGAATCTTCTGCAATCTCTGCACGGCCCAACCGGGCCGCTGGTGTTGCCTGTTCAGTTGATCGGCACCGCAGTGGTGCGTGGCCGACCGGTCAGCCGGCGATCCGGCGCTTGGCCTCGTCGATGCGCTCCTGGACGGTGCCGTTGATGACCTCGTCGCCGACCCGCACCGAGATGCCGCCGAGAACCTCGGGGTCCACCTCGAGGTTCAGGTGCATCTCGCGCCCGTACATCCGCGCCAGACCCGCGCCGAGACGCTGCTTCTGCGCTTCGGTGAGCGGCACCGCGGAGGTGACGACGGCGACCATCCGGTTCCGGCGCGCCGCGGCGAGCTTGGAAAGGGAGTCGAGTCCCGCTTCCAGGCTACGTCCCCGCGGGTGCGTGACGAGACCGACGACCAGACGCTCGGTGACCTTCTCGGCCTTGCCGCCGAGCAGGGAGCTCAGCAGCTCGCCCTTGGCGGTCGCCGTGGCGGCCCGGTCGGTCAGCGCCGAGCGGAGCTCGGGGCTGGAGACGAGGATCCGCCCGAAGCGGAACAGCTCGTCCTCGACGTTGTCGAGACGCCCGGTCTTCTGCGCGGAGGTGAGGTCGGCGGTGGCCGCCAGCTCCTCCAGCGAGTCGACCAGGTCACGCGACTGCGACCAGCGCGCGCGGACCATGCCCTTGACCAGGTCGACGGTCTGGCCGCCGATCTGCCCGTCGAGCACGCGCCCGGCCAGCTCGGCCTTGGCCTCGCCGGACTGCGCCGGGTCGGTGAGGACCCGACGCAGCGACACCTCACGGTCGAGCAGCGCGGTGACGGCGGCCAGCTCGCCGGCGAGCTTCGCCGCGTCGGCCGACGTGGAGTCGGTCAGCGCGTCGAGGGACTCGTGCGCGGCGGCCAGCGCCTCGCGGCTGGCTCCGTTCATCGCGCGACCTCGGCCTTCGCCTCGAGCTCGTCGAGGAAGCGGTCGATGGTGCGGCTCTGGCGGGCGCTGTCCTCGAGGGACTCACCGACGAGCTTGCCGGCCAGGTCGGTGGCGAGCTTGCCCACGTCCTGGCGCAGCGCGGCGGCAGCGGCCTTGCGGTCGGCCGCGATCTGGGCGTGGCCGGCCGCGATGATCTCCTCACGCTGCCGCTGGCCTTCCGCCTTCATCTCGGCGATGATCGCGGTGCCCTGCTCGGTCGCTTCCTGGCGCAGGCGCGCGGCCTCGTGGCGGGCCTCGGCGAGCTGGGCCTTGTACTGCTCCAGGACGCTCTCGGCCTCGATCTTGGCCGCATCGGCCTTCTCCATGCCGCCTTCGATGGCCTCGCGACGCTCCTCGAGAACACGGTTGATGTTCGGGAGAAGCTTCTTCGCGAAGAAGAAGAAGACGATGGCGAAGGCGATCGTGCCGACGAGCAGCTCGGGACCCGGGGGCAGAAGCGGGTTCTGCTCCTCCCCGGCCGCCAGCTGAACGATGTTGGCGATCACATCAGTGCCTTTCGTCGAAAAGTGTCGTCAGTGAGAGGTGATTACTGACCGAACACGAACGGCATAACGATGCCGATCAGGGCGAGCGCCTCACAGAAGGCGAAGCCCAGGATCTGGTTGGCACGGATCAGGCCGGCAGCCTCGGGCTGACGGGCAAGAGCCTGGGTGCCGTTACCGAAGACGATGCCGACGCCGATGCCGGGGCCGATCGCGGCGAGGCCGTAGCCGATGGAGCCGAGCGAACCGGTGACCTGGGCAAGGGTCTCAGTGGCAGCCATGCTGATTCTTCCTTTTCGTTCACCGTCGCCTCCTGGTACCTGCTGAACAGCTACATGATCCCGGCCGCGGGCGTCTCGTTCGTGATGACCATGGCCATGATCGTCTTCGAACTCTTCGTGCTGGTTGGCCACCGGACGATTGGGGGTGGTGCGGGCGGGAGTTGGCTCAGTGGTGCTCGGCGAGAGCGCCCTGGATGTAGGTGCAGGCCAGGAGGACGAAGACGTACGCCTGGACGGCCTGCACGAAGAGTTCGAAGACGATCATGGCCATGGTCATCACGAACGAGACGCCCGCGGCCGGGATCATGTAGCTGTTCAGCAGGTACCAGGAGGCGACGGTGAACATCACCAGCATCAGGTGACCGGCGAACATGTTGGCGAAGAGTCGCACGGCGTGCGTGAACGGCCGCACGAGCAGGTTCGAGAAGAACTCGATGAACGAGACGAGCCACTTGATCGGGCCGAGCGACGGGTCGTAGCCGGTGATGTTCTTCCAACCGCCCACGAAGCCGTGGCGTTTGAAGGTCAGCGACACCCAGATCACGTAGACGATGATCGCCAGGACCGCGGGGTAGGCGATGATCGACGAGACCGGGAACTGCGCCAGCGGGATCACGGACCAGATGTTCATGATCCAGACGAAGAAGAAGATCGAGACCATCAGCGGGACGTACTTCTCGCCCTCCCGCTTGCCGAGCGTCTCGTAGACGATGCCGCGGCGGACGAAGTCGTAGCCCGCCTCACCAATCATCTGGAGCTTGCCCGGGACGACCTTGGCCTTCCCGAAAGCCATCGTGAAGAACGTGACGACGACGAGCGTGGTGATGAGCGCGAGCAGCATCACCTTGTTGAACTCGAAGCCGCCGACGGTGAAGATCGGCTTGAAGAGGAAGGAGTGCAGGCCCGGCGCCGGAAAGCCACAGCCGTTGTCGGCCAGGATGCGGCAGCTCCAGTCAAAGGCGAGCGTGGTCTGTTCAGCACTCACCGCGGGCTCCTTCGGCGTGACGCATGGGTTCGGCAACCTCGTTGTGTCGGAGCGGCGCGCAGCCGCGAGTCGGCACCGGACTGGTGTTTCGGATGTGGGGGCGGCCCTCAGGCATCAAAGCCTCGCGATCGAGCAGGCGTCAGCTTGGATGCCCGCGCCCGCAGTGCCGCAGTTGGCACCGGACGATAGCAGGGTCCCGAACGCTGCTTTATCCCGGCCCTACCTGTCACGACGACAGGCCCGTCTTCTCGCCCTTGCGGGTGTCCGAGGATTCGGGCTCGACGTAGAGAATCTTGGCCTTCATGAACGCGCGGGCCTGCGCCGCCACCCAGACCACCGTCGCGGCGACGATCGTCGCGGCGAACGCCTTCGGGTTGAACAGCGTGGTGTCCTTGAAGACGGCGACGAACACGAACAGCACGAGCAGCTGCGTCGTGTAGAGCATCAGCCCCATCGCCTGGAAGAGCTGCGGGAAGTGCTTCGCCGTCCGCTGGAGCACGACGATGCCGCACCCCATGAAGAGGATCACCACCAGCGTCGCGACGATCGCGCCCACCGCCCCCTTGCCGCCGGCGACCACCGCTGCGATCACCGCGGCGATCGCGCCGGCGGCAGCGGTGGGTACGACGGTCATGAGAAGTGAGCGTGCGTCGGTGGACGGCATGGCGGCAGCTCCGCTTGCTGGTGGGGGCAGTGGTGTCGTCATGGACGAGCGTAAGCCCGGTCCCGAGTTGGGCCTCGGGGGCCAACGGACCGTCGCACTACGGTCCTTCGGCTCTGTCTCCGGGTCTCGTGAACGGTATCACAAACTATTTGATGAGGTCTTTACCCGCAGGTGTGCCAACTCTCACACATGAGAGTGACACTGCGCGTGTGTGCACGACAACCATCGGTTTCGTCTGGTAAAGGGCGGATATGCCCCTCCCGGGCCGCGAACGTCAGCCGCGCGTACCGGCCTTCCGCCGGTCGGGAAGCCGCGAACGGGCGCCCAGGGCTGTCGCCCCGTTGACGCCGCCCACACCCACCCGCACCCGGGTGTACTCCTCGTCGTCCGGATCGTCGGGGCCGTCCGCGGCCGCCCCCGCCTCCCGCGGGCCGCCCCGCGCCGCACCCCCGGCCGGCGACGGACGCCCGCCCCGGCGACGGCGACGGTAGCGCGGGGGCACGAACGACTCGGCCCAGCGCGGCGCCCGCGGCCGGAACCGCGGCAGCAGCAGGAGCACCAGGCCCACCGCGCTCAGCGCGGCGATCGCCAGCACGATCCACATCGACGCCGAGTGCACCGAGTACGCGACGGTGCCGAAGGCGATCAGCGCCGACCAGAAGTACATGATCAGCACCGCGCGGCTGTGCGAGTGCCCGATCTCCAGCAGCCGGTGGTGCAGATGGCCGCGGTCGGCGGCGAACGGCGACTGGCCGCGCCAGGTCCTGCGGACGATGGCGAGCGCCAGGTCCGCGACGGGCAGTGCGGTGATGGTCAGCGGCAGCAGCAGCGGCATGAAGACCGGGAGCATCGCGTGGGTGGCCTCGCGCTCGCCGCCCACGAAGATGCCGAGCCGGTCCGGGTCCACCTGGCCGGTGATGGAGATGGCGCCGGCCGCGAGCACCAGGCCGATGAGCATCGAACCGGAGTCGCCCATGAAGATCCGGGCGGGATGCATGTTGTGCGGCAGGAAGCCGAGGCACATGCCCATGAGGATCGCCGCGAACAGCGTCGCCGGGGCGGCCTCCTCGATCCCGTACCCGTACCAGAGGCGGTAGGCGTACATGAAGAACGCGCCGGAGGTGATGCACACCATGCCGGCCGCGAGACCGTCGAGACCGTCGACGAAGTTCACCGCGTTGATCGTGATCACGACCAGCGCCACCGTCAGCAGATTGCCCTGCCAGGCGGTGAGCGAGACGGTGCCCACACCGGGCACGGGGATCCACAGGATCGTCAGACCCTGCGCCACCATCACACCGGCGGCGATCATCTGTCCGCCGAGCTTGATCAGGGCGTCGATCTCGAACTTGTCGTCGAGGACGCCGATCAGCCAGATCAGCGCCGCTCCCGAGAGCAGCGCCCGCGGCTCGTTCGACAGCTCGAAGACGTCGTTGAGGTGCGCCAGATGGTCCGCGACCAGCAGACCGGCGCACAGACCGCCGAACATGGCGATGCCGCCGAGCCGCGGTGTCGGTTCCCGGTGCACGTCACGCGCACGGATCTCCGGCATCGCGCCGGCTGCGATGGCGAACTTCCGCACCGGTCCGGTCAGCAGGTAAGTCACCGCTACCGTGACACAGAGCGTCAGCAGGTACTCGCGCACTGAATCCCCATGTGTTGGACGACGCGCCGTTCCATACCCTAGGACATACGACGAGCGGGGACGGCCGACGGTTGCACGGAGGATGAACGCCGGGTGGCCTCAGCTGGGGTACGGCGGGAACCGCTCGGCGATGTCCCGCACCCGCTCCAGCACCCCGCCCTCCTCACGGATCGCGGCCGCGAACAGTCCCGCGATCCGGGCCATCTCGCTGCGGCCCATGCCCTGGGTGGTGACCGCGGCGGTGCCCAGCCGGATCCCGCGGCCGTCGCCGTACGGCAGGGCGCAGGTGTCGAGGACGATGCCCGCGGCCGCGAGCCGTCCCCGGGCCGTCCGGCCGTCCACGCCCAGACCCGCCGGGTCCACCCCCACGATATGGGTGTCCGTCCCTCCGGTGAGCACCGTGAAGCCCTCACCGGCCAGCGCCTCGGCGAGCTCGCGCGCGTTCGCCACCACCTGGTGGGCGTAGGACGCGTACGCGGGGGTCGCCGCCTCCCCGAACGCCACCGCCTTGGCCGCGATGGTGTGCATCTGCGCACCGCCCTGCGTGAAGGGGAACACCGCGCGGTCGATCCGGTCCGCCAGCTCGCTCCCGCACAGGATCATCCCGCCGCGCGGCCCGCGCAGGACCTTGTGCGTGGTCGCGCACACGATGTCGGCGTACGGAACCGGACTGGGGGCGGCACCGCCCGCCACCAGCCCGATGGGGTGCGCGGCGTCGGCGATGAGATATGCGCCGACCTCGTCGGCGACCTCGCGGAAGGCGGCGTAGTCGGGGTGGCGGGGGTACGAGATCGAGCCGCAGACGATCGCCTTCGGCCGGCTGTGCCGGGCCAGGGTGCGCAGCTGGTGGTAGTCGATCAGCCCGGTCTCGGCGTCCACGCCGTACGCGACGAAGTCGAACCAGCGGCCGGAGAAGTTCGCCGGCGACCCGTGGGTGAGGTGCCCGCCGTACGGCAGCCCCATCGCCAGCACCGTGTCGCCGGGACGCAGCAGGGCCGCGTAGGCGGCGAGCACCGCGGACGACCCGGAGTGCGGCTGCACATTGGCGTGCTCGGCACCGAAGAGCGCCCTGGCCCGCTCGGCCGCGAGCCGCTCGGCGGCGTCGACGATCTCGCAGCCGCCGTGGTGGCGGGCGCCCGGATAGCCCTCGGCGTACTTGTTCGCGAGCGGCGACCCGAGGGCGGCGAGGACGGCGGGCGAGGTGAAGTTCTCGGCGGCGATCATCTGGAGCGAGCCCGCCTGCCGCCGTGCCTCGCCGTACAGGATGTCGGCCGCCTGCGGGTCCTGCCTGCGCAGCGCCTCGAATCCGGGGGTGTCGTAGACGACCGGTGCGGGATGCACTTCATGGGTCACGGGCATGACTGCTCCGGTGCTCGGGCCTGGGGGGCGGCCCCTCCAATGTAGAACCGGCCCCGCGTTTCCGCCCCGCGGGCGCGTGCCCTGGGGCGGGCGGGGGGCGGCTCCCGCGGGCCGCGTCTCCGTGCCGTGCGCGCCCCGCACCGGGGGCGGTGGCGTCCTCAGCGCGTGCACGCCGCGCCTGCGGGCACGGGGCCGGTGGGCGTCCTCAGCCCGTGCGTGTGTGAGGGCACCGCGCGCAGCGCGGCACAAGCCCGGGTGGAGCCCGGTGCACGCCTCGGGCCGTCCCCGGCCGCGCTCCCCCACCCCGCGCGTCACCTCTCGCGGAGGCTCCGCCCCCGCACCCCCGCGCCTCGGACACCGGCGAGGCCGAGCCCTCCGCCCGTCCGGCGACCGAGGTCACCGCGCGCGGCGCGACGGGCCCGGGCGGAGCCCGGTGCACGCCTCGGGGCACCGCCGCCCCCCCCGGGCGCGACGCCCTCGCGGCGGCCACCGCCGTGGCGGTCAGGCGCGTGGGGGCACGCCCGTCAGGGCGGTCACCACCGGGTCCAGCGCCTGGTGGATCTCGTCGCCGATGGAGCGGAAGAACGTGATCGGCGCCCCGTACGGATCGAACACCTCGTCCGCGTCCGGGCTCGGTGCCAGCAGCCACCCGCGCAGCGCCGCCGCCGCGCGCACCAGCGCGCGGGCGCGTTCGACGACGCCCTCGTGCGGGTCGGGCAGCGTGGTCGGGTCTATCGCGCGCACCAGCCGGGTGAACTCCTTGAGCGTGAAGGTGCGCAGCCCCGCCGAGTGCCCCATGGAGATCACCTGGGCCCGGTGGTCACGGGTCGCCGTGAGCACCAGGTCCGCGCGGATCACGTGCTCGTCGAGGAGCTCACGTCCCATGAAGCCGCTCGCGTCCGCGCCGAAGTCCGCCAGGACGATCTCGGCGTTGGCCTCCATCGGGGCGCCCTCGTGCCCCCAGGTGCCCGCGCTCTCCACGATCAGGCCGCCCGTGAGGGGATCGCCGAGGCGGTCGCTCAGGGCATGGCGGGTCAGCCGCTCGGTGATCGGCGAGCGGCAGACGTTGCCGGTGCTGACGTGGAGGATGCGGAAGGTCGGTCCCGTACTGCTGGTCTCCGCTATGCCACGCCCCTGCGGGGCGGTCAATTGGCCACCTCGAGGTCGGGTACCACCTTGCGCAGCTCGTCGGCCGACAGGGCGCCCTCGCGCAGCAGCAGGGGCACCTTGCCGGTGACGTCGACGATGGACGACGGCACGATGCCGGGCGTCGGCCCGCCGTCCAGGTAGACGGAGACGGAGTCGCCGAGCATCTCCTGGGCCGCGTCGCAGTCCTCGGGAGAGGGGTGTCCCGTGAGGTTGGCGCTGGAGACGGCCATCGGGCCGGTCTCGGTGAGCAGCTCGATGGCGACCGGGTGCAGCGGCATCCGGATCGCGACGGTGCCGCGGGTGTCCCCGAGGTCCCACTGGAGCGACGGCTGGTGCTTGGTGACCAGCGTCAGCGCGCCCGGCCAGAAGGCGTCGACGAGCTCCCACGCCTGCTCGGAGAAGTCGGTCACCAGGCCGTGCAGGGTGTTGGGCGAGCCGATGAGGACGGGGGTGGGCATGTTGCGGCCGCGCCCCTTGGCGTCCAGCAGGTCGGCGACGGCCTCCGCGGTGAAGGCGTCCGCACCGATGCCGTAGACGGTGTCGGTGGGCAGCACGACGAGCTCTCCGCGCCGGATCGCCGATGCGGCTTCCCGCAGGCCGGTGGCGCGGTCCGTAGCGTCGTTGCAGTCGTATCGCCGAGCCATCAGCGGGCCTCCTGGTACACGTGCTTCGTCATGGCATCGCCTTGCGTGCGGTCGCGAACCGCGGCCGCTTGTTCAGATCGGGGTGGTCGGCCGCGTCCGCCCAGCCGGACTCCTCGTTGAAGATCCACGGCACCTGGCCGCCCTGGGTGTCCGCGTGCTCGACGACGACGAGGCCGCCCGGCCTCAGCAGCCGGTGCGCGGTCCGCTCGATGCCGCGGATGGTGTCGAGGCCGTCCTCGCCGGAGAACAGCGCCATCTGCGGATCGTGGTCGCGCGCCTCGGGCGCGACGTACTCCCACTCGGTGAGCGGGATGTACGGGGGGTTGGAGATGACGAGGTCGACCTGGCCGTCGAGCTCGGGCAGGGCCGCGAGGGCGTCGCCCTGGTGGACGGTGACCCTGGACCCCTCGGCGTTGCGCCGGGTCCACTTCAGCGCGTCCTCGGACAGCTCCACGGCGTGCACCCGCGAGCGGGGCACCTCCTGCGCCATCGCCAGCGCGATGGCCCCGGAGCCGGTGCACAGGTCGACGATGAGCGGTTCGACGACGTCCATGGCCCGCACGGCCTCTATGGCCCAGCCGACCACGGACTCCGTCTCGGGGCGGGGCACGAAGACGCCGGGGCCGACCTCCAGCTCCAGATAGCGGAAGAACGCCCGCCCGGTGATGTGCTGGAGCGGCTCGCGTGCCTCGCGGCGGGCGACGGCCTCCCAGTACCGGGCGTCGAAGTCGGCGTCCTTGACGTTGTGCAGTTCGCCCCGCTTCACGCCGTGCACGAACGCGGCGAGCTCCTCCGCGTCGAAGCGCGGCGACGGCACGCCGGCGTCGGCCAGCCGCTGGGTGGCCTGTGCCACCTCGGCAAGCAGCAGGTTCACGCTGGTCCTCCGGTGCAGATGCGGTGCGGGTGCGGGTGGTGCGGTCGGGGCCGCCGGCGCTCTACTGCGCGGCGGCGAGCTTGGCGGCCGAGTCGGCGTCGACGCAGGCCTGGATCACCGCGTCGAGGTCGCCGTCGAGGACCTGGTCCAAGTTGTACGCCTTGAAGCCCACCCGGTGGTCCGAGATCCGGTTTTCCGGGAAGTTGTACGTCCGGATCTTCTCGGACCGGTCCACCGTGCGGACCTGGCTGCGGCGCGCGTCCGCGGCCTCCTTCTCGGCCTCCTCCTGCGCGGCGGCGAGCAGCCGGGAGCGCAGGATGCGCATCGCCTGCTCCTTGTTCTGGAGCTGGCTCTTCTCGTTCTGGCAGGAGGCGACGATGCCGGTGGGCAGGTGGGTGATGCGCACCGCGGAGTCGGTGGTGTTGACGGACTGGCCGCCGGGCCCGGAGGAGCGGTAGACGTCGATGCGCAGGTCGTTGGCGTGGATCTCGACGTCGATCTCCTCGGCCTCGGGCGTGACCAGCACACCGGCGGCGGAGGTGTGGATGCGGCCCTGGGACTCGGTCGCGGGCACCCGCTGCACGCGGTGCACCCCGCCCTCGTACTTCAGTCGCGCCCAGACGCCCTGGCCGGGCTCGGTGGCACCCTGGCCGCCCTTGGTCTTCACCGCGACCTGGACGTCCTTGTAGCCGCCCAGCTCGGACTCGGTGGCGTCGATGATCTCGGTCTTCCAGCCCACGCGCTCCGCGTAGCGGAGGTACATGCGCAGCAGGTCGCCCGCGAACAGCGCGGACTCGTCGCCGCCGGCGCCGGCCTTGACCTCGAGGATGACGTCCTTGTCGTCGCTGGGGTCGCGCGGGACCAGCAGCAGCCGCAGCTTCTCGGTGATCTCGTCGCGCTGCTTCTCCAGCACCTTCACCTCGGCGGCGAAGTCCGGGTCGTCCGCCCCCAGTTCACGCGCGGTGTCGATGTCCTCACCGGTCTGCTTCCAGGAGCGGTACGTGCCGACGATGGGCGTCAGCTCGGCGTAGCGCTTGTTCAGCTTGCGCGCGTTCGCCTGGTCGGCGTGGACCGAAGGGTCGGCGAGCTTCTTCTCGAGATCGGCGTGCTCGCCGATCAGTTCCTCGACCGCCTCGAACATGCGGGGGCTCCTGGTTCCATGACGCTGACGCAAAGGGGGGCTGCTGCTCAGAACGGACAAAGCGCCGGTCCCGGCCCCCCGGACGGGGCGGCCGAGGACCGGCGCAGCGGCTCGCTACTTCTTGGAGCCGGCAGCCTTGCCGAAGCGGGCCTCGAAGCGGGCCACACGGCCACCGGTGTCGAGGATCTTCTGCTTGCCCGTGTAGAACGGGTGGCACTCGGAGCAGACCTCGGCACGGATGGTGCCGCCGTCGATCGTGCTGCGGGTGGTGAACGACGCGCCGCAGGTGCAGCTGACCTGGGTCTCGACGTACTCGGGGTGGATGTCGCGCTTCAAGGTGTCTCCTAGGTTCCGGAGGGCGCCGGGTCGCACGCGCGGGATGCGGGTGCGTGAACCGGGGCCGACGTACCAGTCTGCCAGGACCGGCCGTATCTCCCAAAACCGGGGGCGCCCCCGAGGTATTCCCCGGGCGTCCGGAGGGTAGGGAGATGCGTTACGGCCCCGCGCCGGGCGCGCGATCGGTCACCCGTCGCGCCCGGTCGGCTACCGTCCGCCCACGACGTCCGCCGCCTCGCCCTTGTCGCCGGCGGAGTCCTCCAGGGCCGCGGCCGGGATCGCACGGTCCTGCTTGAGGGCCCGCCACACCTGCGCGGCGCCCGCCTCGACGGGGACGACCCGGTTGGGGTCCCGTGGGTCGTAGCGCACGGGCATGGTGACCATGTGGACGTCTTCGGAGCCGAGCGAGCCGAGGCCCCGGGCGAAGCCGGTCAGTTCACCGACGGAGTCGAGCTCGGAGTCGGGGGTGATCGCCTTGGTCGCGGTGTCGGCGAGGTCCAGGAGCTTCTTCGGGTTGCCGAACACACCGACGTCCCCGACCTGGTCGACGAGGGCCTTGATGAACGCCTGCTGGAGCTGGATGCGGCCGAGGTCGCTGCCGTCGCCGACGCTCCCCCGGGTGCGCACCAGTCCGAGGGCCTGCTCGCCGTCGAGGGTGTGGGTGCCCGGTTCGAGGTCGAGGTGGCTCTTGGAGTCGTCGATGCGCTCGGTGGTGGTGACCTCGACGCCGCCGAGTTCGTCGATCAGCGTCTTGAAGCCGTCGAAGTCGATCTCCAGGTAGTGGTCCATGCGGATGCCCGACATGGCCTCGACGGTCTTCACCGCGCAGGCCGGGCCCCCGGACTCGTACGCGGTGTTGAACATCGCCCGCTGCGCGCCGGGGGCGTCGGAGCCGTCGGCACGTGTGCAGTCGGGACGTTCGACGAGGGTGTCGCGCGGGATGGACACCACCGACGCCTTCTTGTGGCCCTGGTGGACGTGGACGACCATCGCGGTGTCGGAACGGGCACCGCCCTCGTCCCGCCCGTACGCGGAGTTGGCGCCGGAGCGCGAGTCGGAGCCGAGGACGAGGATGTCCATCGAGCCGTCGTCGAGGTTCTTGGGGCGCTCGGTGCCGAGTGCCTGGTTGATGTCGACGCCGTCGAGGTTGCCGTTGACCTTGAAGGAGACGTAGCCGAGGCCGGCACCGCCGACGAGCAGCAGGGCCGCGGCCGACCAGGCCGCGACGCTCCATCCCCGGCGGGCGGTCGACGGCGGCTTCCGCCGTGTGCCGCCGCCGCGTATTCGGCCGCCGCCTCTGCTGCTGCTCTGCTCGGTCATGCTCTCCTCGGCTCTGTCGGGGCCCCGTCCGCGCCGGGCGCCGGCGCGGCGGCCGGTCGCGGTGGACCGGCACATGTCCGTCTTTCCGGGGGACGGTGAAGCATCCATCAGGGTTGCACGGGCGCCTGAGAGCCCTCTGAGAACGACGCGTGCCCACCACGCGGGCGTGGTGGGCACGGGAGCGAGCCGTTTCCCCGTCCCCACCAGGTGGTTCACCGGTCGGGCGGAGGACGCCGGGGGCTCGCGGACGAGCCCCCGGGCTGTGGTGAAGCTCTCTCAGTCGTTGTTGCCGGCCGACGGAGTCGTCTTCTGGATCTGCAGAAGGAACTCGCCGTTCGACTTCGTCTGCTTCATCTTGTCCAGGAGCAGCTCGATGGCCTGCTGCTGGTCGAGGGCGTGCAGCACACGGCGCAGCTTCCAGGTGACCGCCAGCTCGTCGCTGCCGAGCAGGATCTCCTCCTTGCGGGTGCCGGACGCGTCGACGTCCACCGCGGGGAAGATGCGCTTGTCGGCGAGCTTGCGGTCGAGCTTGAGCTCCATGTTGCCGGTGCCCTTGAACTCCTCGAAGATCACCTCGTCCATGCGCGAGCCGGTGTCGACCAGCGCGGTGGCCAGGATGGTCAGCGAGCCGCCGTCCTCGATGTTGCGCGCGGCGCCGAAGAAGCGCTTCGGCGGGTAGAGCGCGGTCGAGTCGACACCGCCGGACAGGATGCGGCCGGAGGCCGGCGCCGCCAGGTTGTAGGCGCGGCCGAGGCGGGTGATCGAGTCCAGCAGGACGACCACGTCGTGACCCAGCTCGACGAGGCGCTTGGCGCGCTCGATGGCCAGCTCGGCGACGGTGGTGTGGTCCTCGGCGGGTCGGTCGAAGGTCGAGGAGATGACCTCGCCCTTGACCGACCGCTGCATGTCGGTCACCTCTTCGGGACGCTCGTCGACGAGGACGACCATCAGGTGGCACTCGGGGTTGTTGTGCGTGATGGCGTTGGCGATCGCCTGCATGATCATGGTCTTGCCGGTCTTCGGCGGGGCCACGATCAGACCGCGCTGGCCCTTGCCGATCGGCGACACGAGGTCGATGATCCGCGTCGTCAGCACACCGGGGTCGGTCTCCAGACGGAGCCGGTCCTGCGGGTACAGCGGGGTCAGCTTGTTGAACTCCGGGCGGCCGCGGCCGGATTCGGGCGCGGCGGCGTTGACGGAGTCCAGGCGCACCAGCGCGTTGAACTTCTCGCGGCGCTCGCCGTCCTTGGGCTGGCGCACGGCGCCGGTGACGTGGTCGCCCTTGCGCAGGCCGTTCTTGCGGACCTGGGCGAGGGAGACGTAGACGTCGTTCGGGCCGGGCAGGTAGCCCGAGGTCCGGATGAACGCGTAGTTGTCGAGGATGTCGAGGATGCCCGCGACGGGGATCAGCACGTCGTCGTCGGAGACCTGCGGCTCGCCGCCGCCCGCGAAGTCCTCGCGCCCACGGCGCCCACGGCGGTCGCGGTAGCGTCCGCGCCGTCCGCGGCGGCCGCTGCCGTCGTCGTCGAAGTCGTCCTGCGGACCGCCGCCGCCCTGCTGGCCCTGCGGGCCGCCCTGGCGCTGCTGGCGCTGACCGCCCTGGGGCTGGTCGTCGCCCTTGCCGCGGCCGCGCTGACGGTCGCGGCGTTCGCCGCGCTCCCCGCGCTCGCCGCGCTCGCCGCGCTGTCCGCGGTCCTGGCGGTCGCGGCGGCCCTCGCCGTCCTGGCCGGCGACGGCGGACTCGGCCTTGGCGTCGGTCGTCGCCTCCGCCTTGGTCTCGGTCTTCACGTCGACGGCGGTGTCCGTACGCGACTCGGTACGGGTCTCCGGGGAGCCCGCCTGCGCGGTGGCGCGACGGCGGCGGCGCTCGCCGGCCGGCTGGTCGTCGCTCGCCGGCTGGCCGGGGATGTCGATCTGCTGCTGGGCGACGGCCTTCTCGGCCGCCTTGTCGGCCTTGGCGGGCTTCTCCGCGGCAGGGGCGGCCTCGTCACCCGTACGGGCCTTGGAGGTGGCGCGGCGCTTCGGCTTCACCGGGGCGTCGGCCGCGGCGGCGTCGGCGGGCTTGGCCGCGGGGGAACCCCCGGCCTGCGCCTCCTTGATGACCTCGATCAGCTGGCTCTTGCGCATCCGCGCAGTGCCCCTGATGCCGAGGCCGGACGCGACCTGCTGCAGCTCGGCCAGGACCATGCCCTCGAGGCCGGTGCCGGAGCGGCGGCGCCGTGTGGTGGTGCCGGAGGCAGCACCTTCGGCGGGCGCGGTGGTGTCGACGTTGTTGTCGGCAGTAACGCCCATCAGATCGGTGGTGTCGCTCACGAAGGGTCCTTCCCTGGAGCGGACGTCGGCCTTCTGGCTCGGCGACCGGTTGTGCTGTCCGACGGTGGTCCCGGGGTACGGACCGTGTCGGAGCGGTGGTCCCGCCGGTGCAGATCAACGGCGGAGAGATATACATGCAAGACGTGCAAGGCCCGGCCCGATGACCCCCTGCTCGACCCACTCCTGGCTGAGCGAGGGGTGTCGTGCCGGTTCCGGAGCGTGCTCGACTCTGCTCAGGCAGGCTGCTCAGGCAGTGTGGGAGGCTCTCGGAAGAATGGTGGTCCCGATACGGGACGCGCAGCACCGCGCCGCTTCGGCGACGGTTGCAGACTTGAGGTTAACACTACCGGCTCCAACAAACATTCCCCCTCTCACTCACCGGCAATCGTCGATCACTGCGGGGACAGCGGCAGAACGCTCGCCCCCGCCGCGTCGAAGGCGAGCCGGTTCGCGGCCCAGCCCTCGCCCGCCAGCAGCGCGACCTTGTCGGCCGTGCCGTCCTCGGCCAGTGCGAGGACCGTGGGGCCCGCACCGGAGATGACTGCGGGGACGCCGTCGGCGCGCAGTCGGTTGACCAGCGCGATGCTCTCGGGCATCGCGGGAGCGCGGTACTCCTGGTGGAGCCGGTCCTCGGTGGCCGGGAGCAGCAGCTCGGGACGCCTGGTCAGAGCCTCGACGAGGAGTGCGGAGCGCCCGGCGTTGGCGGCGGCGTCGACATGCGGGACGGTGCGCGGCAGCAGACCGCGGGCCGTCTCGGTGAGCACCGGCCGGCCCGGCACGAAAACCACCGGAACGACGGAATCCGAGGGGTCCATCCTGATCGCCCGGGCGGCGCCGGACTCGGTCCAGGCGAGGGTGAAACCGCCGAGCAGACAGGCGGCCACGTTGTCCGGGTGGCCCTCGATCTCGGTCGCCAGTTCCAGCAGCGCCGTGTCGTCGAGACGGGCGTCGCCGCCTATCGTGACCGCGCGCGCGGCGACGATGCCGGCGCAGATGGCGGCGGACGACGAGCCGAGGCCGCGGCCGTGCGGGATGCGGTTGGCGCAGACGACCTCGAGGCCGCGCGGCTGCCCGCCCAGCAGGTCGAAGGCCGTGCGCAGGGAGCGCACGAGCAGGTGGTTCTCGTCGCGCGGCAGGGTGTCCTCACCCTCGCCCGCGATGTCGATGTGCAGACCGGAATCCGCGACCCGGACGACGACGTCGTCGTACAGGCCGAGCGACAGCCCGAGGGCGTCGAAGCCCGGACCGAGATTGGCGCTGGTGGCGGGGACGCGCACCCGGACAGCGGCGGCGCGGAACGCTGGACCGGCCATCGCTCGACGTTTCTCCTTGGTTCTGAACTGCGAGATGTACGAGATTTTTCCGAGAGGGGACGAACACCCGAGCCCGCGGCGGCGACAGCGGCGACAACCGCACGGCATATGCGGCGGACGGGTTCGGGTACAGCCTATCGAAGGAAGGTTCACCTGCGACATAGGGCGCACAGGAGGCGCACGATGCGTGTCGCGGGCCCGCCCGTGCCCCCGCACGGAACCTTGTCCCGGTTGCCCGGATTTTCCGCCCGGGCATTCCGGAGGCATGTGCCGATGGCCGCAACGCCAGGGCGCGCGGCGGCCCTTGAGCCGCGCTTCGAGCCGCACTGCGAGCCGTCCTTCGCGCCGCACCCTGAGCCGTCCTTCGCGCCGGGCCGTACCGGCACGACGGCCGGTACGGCCCGGCGCGAAGACCGGCTCGGCGCGTACCGCGCGCCGGCAAGGCTGTGCCGGCGCGCGGCAGGGCTCGTGCGGCGTGCGTCAGGCGAGACCGAGGCGCTCGGCCGCCGCGGAGGCGTCGACCGGGACCGTGACCGGCTGCGGTGCGCCCGCGACCGCCCAGTCGGGGTCCTTGAGCCCGTTGCCGGTGACGGTGCAGACGATCCGCTGGCCCGGGTCGACCTTGCCCTGCTCGGCCGCCTTCAGCAGACCGGCGACCGAGGCGGCCGACGCGGGCTCCACGAAGACGCCCTCCTGCGAGGCCAACAGGCGGTAGGCGCGCAGGATCTCACGGTCCGTCACCTCGTCGATGAAGCCGCCGGACTCCTCGCGCGCGGCCAGCGCCTGCGTCCAGGACGCCGGGTTGCCGATGCGGATGGCGGTGGCGATCGTCGACGGGTCCTTGACGACCTCGCCGCGCACGATCGGCGCGGAGCCGGACGCCTGGAAGCCCCACATCCGCGGGGTGCGGGTGGAGACGGAGTCCGCGGCGTACTCCGTGTACCCCTTCCAGTACGCCGTAATGTTGCCGGCGTTGCCGACGGGCAGCACATGGATGTCGGGCGCGTCGCCGAGCGCGTCGACGATCTCGAAGGAGGCCGTCTTCTGGCCCTCGATCCGGTACGGGTTGACCGAATTGACCAGCGCCACCGGGTAGTTCTCCGACAGGCTGCGCGCAAGGTTCAGGCAGTCGTCGAAATTGCCGTCGACCTGGAGGATGCGCGAGCCGTAGACGAGCGCCTGGCCCATCTTGCCGAGCGCGATCTTGCCCTGCGGCACGAGGACCGCGCAGACCATGCCCGCGCGCACCGCGTACGCGGCCGCGGAGGCGGAGGTGTTGCCGGTGGAGGCACAGATGACGGCCTGCGCACCCTCCTCCTTCGCCCGGGTGATGGCCATCGTCATACCGCGGTCCTTGAAGGACCCGGTGGGGTTGGCGCCCTCGACCTTGAGATGCACCTCGCAGCCCGTGCGCTCGGAGAGGACCTGCGCCGGGACGAGCGGCGTGCCACCCTCACGGAGCGTGACGACCGGCGTCGTGTCCGTGACCGGAAGGCGGTCCCGGTACTCCTCGATGATGCCGCGCCACTGGTGGGTGCCGTTCTGGGTCATGGGTCCCTTACTCCCCTTCAACACGCATGATGCTGGCGACACCGCGCACGGTGTCGAGCTTGCGCAGCGCCTCGACGGTCCCGGAGAGGGCGGCGTCGGGCGCGCGGTGGGTGACGACGACGAGGGACGCCTCGCCGTCCTTGCCCTGCTGGCGCACGGTGTCGATCGATACGCCGTGCTCGGCGAAGACCGTCGCGACCTGGGCGAGCACGCCCGGCTTGTCGGCCACGTCGAGACTGATGTGGTACCGCGTCACCACGTCGCCCATGTGACTCACGGGCAGCTGGGTGTACGCCGACTCGCCGGGCCCCGTTGCCTCGGCGAGCTTGTTGCGGCACACGGCGACCAGGTCGCCGAGGACCGCGGACGCGGTCGGCGAACCGCCCGCGCCGGGGCCGTAGAACATCAGACGGCCGGCCGCCTCCGCCTCGACGAAGACCGCGTTGTACGCCTCGCGGACGGAGGCCAGCGGGTGGCTGAGCGGGATCATCGCGGGGTGCACGCGGGCGGTCACCGACCGCCCGTCGGCCGCGCGCTCGCAGATGGCGAGCAGCTTGACGGTGCACCCCATCCGTTTCGCGGATGCCATGTCGGCGGCCGTGACCTCGGTGATGCCCTCACGGTGCACGTCGTCGAGGCGCACCCGGGTGTGGAAGGCGATCCCGGCGAGGATCGCGGCCTTCGCGGCGGCGTCGAAGCCCTCCACGTCGGCGGTCGGGTCGGCTTCCGCGTACCCGAGGGCCGTCGCCTCGTCGAGCGCCTCCGAGTAGCCGGCTCCACTGCGCTCCATCTTGTCGAGGATGAAGTTGGTGGTGCCGTTGACGATGCCGAGGACCCGGTTGACCTTGTCGCCCGCCAGGGACTCGCGCAGCGGCCGGATCAGCGGGATGGCGCCGGCGACGGCGGCCTCGAAGTACAGGTCGCGGCCGTGCTTCTCGGCGGCCTCGTAGAGGGTCGCGCCGTCCTCGGCGAGCAGCGCCTTGTTGGCGGAGACCACGGACGCGCCGTGCTCGAAGGCGGTGGTGATGAGCGTACGGGCCGGCTCGATGCCACCGATGACCTCGACGACGACGTCGATGTCGTCCCGCGAGACCAGCGCGGTGGCGTCGGTGGTGACCAGCTCCGGCGCGATGCCCTCGCGCACCTTCTGGGGGCGGCGCACCGCGACCCCGGCCAGCTCCACCGGGGCCCCGATACGCGCGGCGAGGTCGTCCGCGTGCGTCGTCATGAGTCGCGCCACCTCTGAGCCGACCACACCACAGCCCAGCAGCGCCACCTTCAGCGGACGCGTACGCATCATCCGACCTCGTTTCGTTTCCTTCTAGGTTCGACCAGTCTCACCCACCGGACCGGAGTTTCTATCCCTCGTCCGGCATGCGAGACACTTATCTCAACTATCCGACATCGAGACGCAGGAGATCTTCCTCCGTCTCGCGCCGGACGATCACCCGTGCCGCACCGTCGCGCACCGCGACGACCGGCGGACGGAGCGCATGGTTGTAGTTGCTGGCCATGGAGCGGCAGTACGCGCCGGTGGCGGGCACGGCGATCAGGTCGCCGGGCGCCAGGTCGGCGGGCAGGAACGCGTCCTTGACCACGATGTCACCACTCTCGCAGTGCTTGCCGACGACCCGGCTGAGCATCGGCTCCGCGTCGGACGTCCGCGACACCAGCGCCACGCTGTACTCGGCGTCGTACAGCGCGGTGCGGATGTTGTCCGACATCCCGCCGTCGACGCTCACGTACGTCCGCAGCCCCTCCAGGTGCTTGACCGTGCCGACCTCGTACAGCGTGAACGCCGTCGGGCCGACGATCGCGCGCCCCGGCTCCACCGAGATCCGCGGCGTCCGCAGCCCCGCGGACTCGCACTCACGGGTGACGATCTCGCCGAGCGCCTTGGCGATCTCGTGCGGCTCGCGCGGGTCGTCGTCGGAGGTGTAGGCGATGCCCAGCCCGCCGCCGAGGTCGATCTCCGGCAGCTCCACCCCGTGCTCGTCGCGCACCTCGGCCAGCAGCTGCACCACACGGCGCGCCGACACCTCGAACCCGGCCATGTCGAAGATCTGCGAGCCGATGTGCGAGTGGATGCCGATGAGCTCCAGGCCGTCCAGCCGCAGCGCCCGGCGGACCGCCTCGGCGGCCTGCCCGCCGGCGAGCGCGATGCCGAACTTCTGGTCCTCGTGCGCGGTGGCGATGAACTCGTGGGTGTGCGCCTCGACGCCCACCGTCACCCGGATCTGCACCCGCTGCCGGACACCCAGCTCCTGGGCGACGTGCGCGACCCGGACGATCTCCTGGAACGAGTCGAGCACGATCCGGCCGACCCCGGCCTCGACCGCGCGGCGGATCTCCCGCTCCGACTTGTTGTTGCCGTGGAACGCGATGCGCTCGGCCGGCATCCCGGCGCCGAGGGCGGTCGCGAGCTCTCCCCCGGAGCACACGTCCAGGTTGAGCCCCTCCTCCTTCAGCCAGCGCACCACCGCGCGGCTGAGGAACGCCTTGCCTGCGTAGAAGACGTCGGCGTCCTTGCCGAACGCCTCCGCCCACGCGCGGCAGCGCGCCCGGAAGTCCGTCTCGTCGAGGAAGTACGCGGGCGTGCCGAACTCCTCGGCCAGCCGGGTCACTTCGATCCCCCCGACGGTGACGGTCCCCTCGTCGTTGCGGCCGACCGTCCTCGCCCACACCTTCTCGTCGAGGGTGTTCAGGTCGGTCGGCGGGGCGCTGTAGTGACCCTCGGGAAGGACGTCCGCGTGACGGGGCCCGGCGGGGTGTGCGGATCGGCTCATCTGTCGTCTCTCACATCTCACAGGTGTTCGGGTGCGCTGATGCCGAGCAGGGACAGGCCACCGGCGAGCACCGTCCCGGCGGCCTCGGCGAGGGCCAGCCGGGAGCGGTGGGCGGCCGAGGGTTTCTCGTCCCCCACGGGCAGCACCGTGTGCTGGAAGGCCAGCAGGGCCTCGGCGGTCGCCTCCAGATGCCGGGCGAGCCGGTCGGGCGCGCGCAGCCGGGCGGCGTCGGCGACGACGGCCGGGTGGTCGGCGACCGCCTGCGTCAGCGCGGGCGCGTCCACGATCTCCTCGGGCGCCGCGGTGAACCCGAGCCACTGGGCGCCCCGGGTCAGCGCCCGCGCCCGGGCGTGGGCGTACCGGACCTTGTGCAGCGGGTTGCGCTCGTGCTGCACCAGGACGCCCCCGGTACGGGGCCGGTCGTGGGCGGCGGCCGACAGCAGGGCCCAGCGGGCCGCGTCGGCGCCGAGCTCGGCCACCAGACCCGGCCGCGCCGCGGGCACGACCCGCAGCTCCTCCCCGGGGCGCGCCTCGGCTCCCATCCGGCCCAGCACGCCCGCCCAGAGCGCGGCACGCTCCTCGGCTAGGTGGATGAAGGGGGTGCGGGGGGCGCGCCGCTCGGGCATGCCGTAATCCGTCCCGGCCGCGCGCACGGCCTCGACCAGCCGCCGCTGCGCGCCGCCTTCGAGGGTCACGTTCAGGAATCCGGGGCCGGTGATCTCGACCCGCGCGACGCCGGGGGTGCGGGCGATCCGCTCGCACAGCACGCCGGCCACCTCCCGGGGCGGCCGCCCCGCGGGGCCCGCGAGCCGCAGCGCGATCCCGGTGGCCCAGTCCCCGGTGCCCCCGGGCCGCGGCCGCTCCACGCGCACACTCGCCGCCTCGGGCACCTCCACCGCCAGCGCGCCCTCCTCGACCGCACGGCACACGGCACGCGCGACGGTACGGGACAGCTCGGCGGGGGTCACGGCACAAGCGTATTTCAGGAAGGGGGTCGGTCCGCCAACCGGTTTCGCCATGCGGGCAGGGGGTGCCGTGACCTGCGGCGCGTCAGCCGTGGGCGGGGCGCGAGGCGGGGGCCGGCCCGGCGGTGTGGCCACCGCCCGGAGCCCCGTCCTCCACGGACGGCGGCTCCTGCCACCGCTCACCCGGCTCCGGCCGCTCCCGCTGCGTCAGCCGCCGCACGACCCGGATGAGCTCGGCCGGCTCGAAGGGCTTGGCGAGGAACGCGTCGACACCGGCCGCGACACCCGTCTCCACTTCGTAGGGAGTGCAGGCGCTGATGATCGCCAGCGGCAGATGACTGGTCCGCGCGTCGGCTCTCAGCCGGGCGGCCGTGCGCAGTCCGTCGAGCCGGGGCATGACGACATCGAGCGTGATGGCATCGGGCTGCACCCGGTGCACGACGTCCAGACACTCGACACCATCGGCCGCGGTCACGACCTCGAAGCCCTCAAGCTCGAGATTGACCCTGATCAGCTGCCGAATCACCCGGTTGTCGTCGACAACGAGCACTCGGCGCGGCACGCCGGACACAACTCGAGAGTAGGTCCGAGGGCGCGACGGCGTCCGGCTTTTCCCCACTTCCGCCCCGTGCGGGGGACGCGGGGGCACGCCGGGGGCGTGCGGGAGCACTGGCCGTGACGCAACACCGGCCGGGGCCGCGCGTGTTGGCCGTGCGGGGCTGCGCGTGGTGGCCGTGCGGGGCTGTGCGTGGTGGCCGTGCGGGGCTGCGCGTGGTGCTCGTGCGGGCTCCGCCTGTCGCCGTCGGTGGCTCCGCCCACTGCCCGTCCGGGGCGGGCTGCCGGCGGGGCGCCACGGGCCCGCCGGCCCGGCTGCGGACGATCTTCGCGGGGCACGCCGAGGACTCGAAATACCTGTTCACGGAGACCCTCCGCGAGCTGGTAGGGTTCTACCCGTCGCCACGCACCAGCGAGGCGCACGCCCCCGTAGCTCAGGGGATAGAGCAACGGCCTCCGGAGCCGTGTGCGCAGGTTCGAATCCTGCCGGGGGCACTTCGCAGGAAGTGCCCAAAGACCCCGTCACCAGCGGAAACGCTGGAGCCGGGGTCTTCGCGTATGTGCAGGTGTATGCCGCTCGAAGCGGGCGTGTGACGGGGTCCGCGGACGAGGCATGGACTCGCAGACCGCCGACCTCAGCCCCCAACTCCCGCCACCAGGGGCCGTGGCACAGCGCGGGAGTGCCGGCCGGTCACCGTCGGGCGGTCGGTTCCACCACTGCAGGCGGGCGCATTCGAGCGAGGCCTAAGATCATGGCCCCACGTCGCGCTTCAGCGGGAAGGTTCACGGCCGTTCGATGCGTCGGACACCTACGGGCCATGATCACTCGCCCTGAAGCCGCTCCGACCCGAAACCGCTCCACCGCCCCGCATCGCACACCGAACCGCGATGGGGATTCGCATCACTGGCAGGTACATATGGCATTGAACGGCAGGCTACCGACACTCCAGGGTTGGACCGAAGCCAGCGACGTCAAACCGGGTGACCATCTCTTGAGCGAGTCAGGGGAGGCGGTGCACGTCATCTCGTCCGAGACATGCAAGGCCGACTCTCCCTGCTATGAATTGACGTTCCGGGATGGCACTCGCCTTGTAGCGAGCGGGGACCACTACTGGCCCGTCCGTGAATTCTCCGGCGGATATCGCAATACGGTAGCCACTTCACTGCATCTGGCGACGCAAGGGGTGACGTTCGAGCGAGCTCTCACTCAGGGCAGAACCAAGGCCTCGAGGGGAGGGGTTGCGCGGTGGCGCACACGACCCACCCCCGCACTTTCCTTCACGGAGATCAGGATGCCCCTGCCGCCCTACCTTTTGGGCTACTGGCTCGGAGACGGCGACAGCGACGGGCCCCGCTTCACTGCGTCAGAGGAGGACCTCCCCCATCTGGAAGCCCAGTGCCTGCTGGCGGGAGCACGAGTTGTCTCTCGTCAGCGCACACACGGGAGGACGTTCCGCATACGGTTCGATCTCGGAGCGAGAGCGACCGCCTTGCATGCGCTTCGAGAGATGGGAGTCCTCCACAACAAGCACATACCCCCACACGTCTTCCGCTCGTCGGAGACTCAGCGTCGCGAAACCCTCCAAGGCCTTGTCGACAGCGACGGGTACATCGAAACCGGAACGAACCGGGTAGAAGTCTGTTTCACGTCGAAGCGATTGGCGCTGGATACTGTCGAGTTGATCCGCACCCTGGGCTTTTATCCGCGCCTCAGCCAGGGGAACGCCACTCTGAACGGACGCATCACGGGTACCCGATACAGGATCGTATTCACAGCCTACGAGGGTGACCACGCGGCAAGGCTTCCACGTAAGGCAGAACGCTTGGGACCGAAAGGCACGTCTGTTCCGTACTCGCGCGTGCGCACCATCACGGAAATCAAGAAGGTCGAACCCGCGCTCGTGACGCGTATTCGGGTTTCAGCAACGGGCGGCACATATCTCGCAGGCGATGGCCTCATACCTGTCTGTGACTACACCTAGTCGGCTGTGCGACGAGGTGAGCGGGCCGCGTCCGAGGTCCACGGCACGCGGGCGGACCCGGTCGTCGAACCGTGTCCGCCCGCGTCCCGCGTGCCGTCAGGACCCGCCCGCCTCCGGCAGCAGTGCCTCCACCGCAGACCGGGTCACCGTCGGGAGGCCCTCGAAGGCCTCCGGGGTGACGACCCGGGTCGGCAGGGGGGTGGCGAGGGTCGGGTGGTCGGTGCGGCCGAGGGTGGTCCAGAGCTGGGTGCCGAGGGTGGGCATCAGGGGCCAGGCCAGGACGGCGAGGACGGCCAGCCAGGGCGCGGGTTCGCCCGGGGCGAGGCCCCGTTCGGCCCGGGTGATCCAGTCGTCGAGGACCGCGAGGGCGGCGCGCGGGCTGGTGGTCGGTGGGCGGAGGGCGTCAGCCGTCGCGGTGAGGGCCGTGAGGGCCTCCGCGGTGAAGGAGTCGGGCACCGCCGTCTCGTCCCCCGCCGCGTCGCGCAGCGCGCGGCGGATGGCCGGGTCCCAGCGGCCGGCGAGGACGCGGGAGGTCCAGTCGGCGAAGTCGGCGGTGCGGAAGTCGCTCTCCTCCCCCGCGTCGGAGAGGGAGGCGAGGTAGCCGCGGAGCGGGTCCACGGGCAGGGCGGCGCGCAGGTAGTCGTGGGCCCAGATGACATGCCCCCTGCTGGTGGAGAACTTGCTGCCGTTCAGGAGCAGGAAGCGGTTCATGATGTGGTGCTGGTGCGGCTGCCAGTCGGTCTCGTCGTCCATGAAGGCGAGCACGAACATCCAGGGCAGGGTGGCGTCGTAGCCGCCCGTGGCGATGGTGACGACATCGGTGTCGCGGGCGAAGGCGTCGCGTCCGGCGGGGTCGGCCGTGCGGTACAGGTCGCGCAGCACGCTGAAGGCGGCGTAGGTGCCGGTGCCGTAGCTGAGGTGGACGTCGCCCGCCGCGCCCCCGCGCCACGGAACCCCCCAGCCGAGCGGGTGGTTGAGGCGGATGCGGCGCCCGTTGTGGGTCACGTAGGTCTCCAGCAGGTCCGCGTATCCCGGCGGGAAACGGCGTGCCGCCTCCTCGCCCGAGAAGCGGCGCGGGTCGCCGGTGAGGAAGACGCTGGTCACGGTGCGCGGCTCGGCCGTGCCGTCCTCGGGCAGGACGGGCCGGGGGTCGATGAGGTCGGCGGGCCCGAACCAGAGCCCGCACGACTCGCAGGAGCTGCCCGCGGCGCCGCTGCCGCACGCCGGGCAGCGGCCCTGGACGAAGGCGCCGACGAGCCCCTGGCCGGTGGTGGAGGAGTGGAGGAGTTTCTCGGTCTCGCGGACGAGCCTGCCGCGCCGTTCCAGGTCCGCCACCGTGGCGTGGCTGCGCTCGTGGTAGATCGCGCGGTAGGGGGCGCGGTGCATGTCGGGCCAGGCGTCCTGGTGCATGCCGAGGCCGGTGAGCGCGGCGAGGGCCTCGTCGTGGTAGCGGCTCGCGACCTCCTCGGGGGCGAGGCCGCCGCGGCGGGCGGTCATGAGGATGTACGACTCGTGCGAGTCGGTGGCGGAGATCCGGGCCACCGGGTGGCCGAGTGTCTCCAGGTGGCGGGCGACGACGTCGGCGGAGAGGAAGGGGCCGCCGATGTGGCCGAGGTGGAGCGGGCCGTTGGGCGTGTGGTAGGCGGCGGTGACGAGGTGCGGGCGGGCGGGGCCGCGCCGTACCGGTTCCAGGAGGTTCACGGGCCGGGGATCCTTCATCGTTCGACGACGGGGCGGACGAGGGACGTCAGGGTGTCCAGGGCGGCGGTGACCTCGGCGGGTGTGCCCGACCGGACGATGGCGGCGCCGAGGGCGTACTCCATGTAGTGCTCGGGCGGGACGCGGACGGCGGCGCCGGGCCGGGTGTCCACGACGAGGTGGTGGAGGCCGGGGACGGCGGTGGCCTCGCCCAGCCCGTCGAGCCGCCGGAAGGTGCCGGCGTGCGGGGCGAGGAACTTCTGCACCCCGGCGGCCGCGGGGGGCGCGGTGGCCGGGACCGGGGGGCGGCCGGTGGCGACGCGGAGGGTGTTCTCGTAGAAGGACGTGCCGGTGGCCAGGGGGACGAGGTGGGAGGTGATGTGGTCGCCGCCGACGCGGGCGGCGACCTCGACGAGCCGGGCCCGTTCGCCGTCCCATTTGCATTCGAGGTGGAACACGCCGTCGGTGAGGCCGAGTTCGCGGATCACCTTCTCGGCCATGCGGTTGACGGCGGCGCTCGCGGTGTCGGGCAGGGCCGTGGGGAAGACGTGGCGGGTCTCGGTGTGGAAGGGGGCAAGCGTGGTCTTGTCGGTGATGCCGGCGAGGGTGACGCGACCCTCGTGGACGTATCCCTCGACGCTGTGTTCGGAGCCGGTGAGGAACTCCTCCAGGATCAGCTCGCCCGTGCTCGTCGCGAAAATGGGGTGCACCTCGGGGCGGGTGTAGGCGATGAGCCGGTCGAAGGCGGGGCGCAGGTCGTCCGGGCCGTGGATCTCGAAGATGCCGATGCTGCCGGCCGCGCCGGTGGGCTTGAGCACGGCGGGTGTGCCGACGTGTTCGGCGGCACGTTCCAGTTCGCCGGCGTCGGTGACGCGGGCGAAGCGCGGCAGGTACTCGGGGAGGGCGGAGAGCGCGGCGCGCATGCGGTGCTTGTTGCGGAACACGGGTGCGACGGCGGGGTCGAGACCGGGGAGGTCCAGGGCGTGGGCGAGTTCGGCGGTGCCGAGCACGTCGCGGTCGCTCCAGGTGACGACTCCGGCGACCTGGTGGCGGCGGGCGAGTTCGCGTCCGGCCGCGACGAGTTGGGCGATGTCGTAGGTGGGGACGCGGATCTGCTCGGCCAGCAGGGAGGGTGCCACGTCCGCCTTCTGGTCGGTGAGCAGCAGGACCTTCAGCCCGAGGCGGTGGGCGGCGTGCAGTGCGGCGTGGTGTTCGAGCTGGTTGGGGCGCAGGTTGCACATGATGACGGCGTCGGTCACGGGGTGTTCCTCAGGTGGTCGGGGCTGCCGGGGCGGGGTGCCGGTGGTAGGTG
>NZ_RDBP01000012.1:2479470-2588716 GCF_008042045.1 Streptomyces sp. T39 | reverse complement strand
GTGCCGCGGATCTCCCTGATCCTGCGCAAGGCCTACGGCGGCGCCTACATCGTCATGGACTCCCAGTCGATCGGCGCCGACCTCACCTACGCCTGGCCGACCAACGAGATCGCGGTCATGGGCGCCGAGGGCGCGGCGAACGTCATCTTCCGCCGCCAGATCGCCGAGGCCGAGGACTCCGAGGCCATGCGCACCCGCATGGTCAAGGAGTACAAGGCCGAGCTGATGCACCCCTACTACGCCGCGGAGCGCGGCCTCGTCGACGACGTCATCGACCCGGCCGAGACCCGCGAGGTCCTCATCAGGTCCCTCGCCATGCTCCGCACCAAGCACGCCGACCTGCCGTCCCGCAAGCACGGCAACCCCCCGCAGTGACCAGCGTCGAGGAGCGACCTGTGGAAACCGGCAGCACACAGCCCCTGCTGCATGTGACGAAGGGGCACGCGGATCCCGTCGAACTGGCCGCCGTGACGGCGGTCCTGATGGCACGCGCGGGGGCGCGCGGCGCGCCCGTCCCCCCGCCCGGCCGCCCCGCCGGCCGGCTCCCGGCGCCACGCCCCGCCTTCCTCACCGCCCACTCCTGGCAGGGCGGCTCCTGAGGCGGCGGGCCGCACGCCGGGAGCCGGACCCGGCACAGCGGGTCCGGCTCCCGGCGGCGGTGTCACGCACCGCGTGACGCCTTCAGCAATTGGGGCGCTTGCCGTGGTTCGCGCCCTTCTTCTTCCGGGCGCGGCGCTTGTTCCCTCGTTTCGACATACCGACCATCTCCCTTTTCCGGGACATTACGGGCGCTGGCCAGTCTAGGGCCGGCTCCGACAGCTCCGCGAGGCCGCTCAGCACGCGCCCCGGTCCTCGGCCGGGCCCGGCCTGCCCGTGGCGGGGTCGACGTCGACGTACTGGGTGCGGGCCTCCTCGCCCTCGCCCGAGACCAGCCGCAGGCGGTGCGGCCCCTCCCAGGCCGCCTCCGTCAGCGCGTCGGCGGGGTCGTCGCCGTTGAAGCACGCGAGGGGCCAGCGGCGCACGCCGAGACCGCTGCCGGTGTCGAGGGACACCCACCACACCGGGTCGATCATGTCGGCGCCCTCCTCGACCACGAGCCGGCGGTCGTCCCGTTCCGGCGCGGCGCGGTCGAGGGTCGTCTCGGGCCACGGCAGCGAGAACATCACGAGCAGCAGCGACAGGGGCACGGCGACGAGCGCGCACGCGCCCGCCAGCACCCCCACCAGCACCCGCAGCGCCGTGCGCCGCAGGCCGACCAGGGCGGCCGCGGTCAGCGCGCCGGCGGTCACCCAGCCGAACAGCAGCGGGTGGTCGAAGACGCGTGCGAGCAGGAGCAGACCCCCGGGACGTGCCGCCCACAGGCCCGCGGGCAGGGCCGCAGCCCCCACCGCGGCGACCGCCAGCAGGATCCTGACCGTGCGTCCGCGGCGCTCTTCGGCGCTCGCCTCCCCCACGGACTCCGTCATGCGGACTCCCCTCCCCTGCCGCCCCGGCTCACCGGGCGGCCCCGGCTGGAGTATCGCACCGGCCGGGGGCGGCCGGGCTCACGCCGAACTGCGCCCGCGTGACGCGGTCTTCTTCGCCGAGGACTTCACGGTCCTCTTCGCGGCCGTCCTCCCGGCCGACGAGGTGGCGGTGGACTTCCTGGCGGAGGACGCCGAGGACGCGGCGGCGGTCTTCTTCGCCGTGCTCTTCCGGGCGGCCCCGGTCTCCTCCTTCGCCGAGGACCCCGCGCGCCGGGCCGGACCCGACGATCCGGCCGCCTTCCCGGACGCCGCCCTGCCCGACCCGGCCGCCTTCCCGGAAGCCCTCTTGCCCGGCGCGGACTTCTCCGGCGCGGACTTCTCCGGCGCGGACTTCTCCGGCGCGGACTTCTCCGGCGCGCCCGCCTTCGCCGCACTCCCGGCCTTCGCCGCGGACCTGCCGCCCGTCGGCGCCCTGCGTCCCGACGGGCGCTTCAGCGGGGTGACCTCGGCGCCCCCGCCGCTGTCGCCGCCGCGCGCCTCCCGGGCCGCCCGCACGCTGCCCTCCAGGGCCGCCATCAGGTCGATGACCTTGCCGCCCGTGTCGGCGGGCCCCTCGGCCCCGGCCGTCTCGCCGCCGCCCTCGACCTTCGCGGCGATCATCGCCTCGACCGCCTCGCGGTAGTCGTCGTGGAGCGAGTCCAGGTCGACCTCGCCGAGCGTGTCCATGAGGGCGTCGGCCAGGTCGAGTTCGGCGTCGCGAACGGTCACGTCGCTGCCCGGGGCCGCCGTGTCCGGTTCGCGGATCTCGTCGGGCCACAGCAGCCCGTGCAGGGTGATGACGTCGTCGACGACCCTGAGCATGCCGAGGCGTTCGCGGCCCCGCAGGGCGAACTTGGCGACGGCCACCTTCCGGCTCCGCCGGAGCGCCTCGCGCAGCAGCGTGTACGGCTTGGCCGCGGGCACCCCGTTGGACGCCAGGTAGTAGGCGGTGTCCATCTGGAGGGGGTCGATCTCGGAGGCGGGCACGAAGGCCACGATCTCGATCGTCTTCGCCGTGGGGAGCGGAAGGGCGGCGAGGTCCTCGTCCGTGATGGGGATCATCGAGCCGTCGGCGTCCTCGTACGCCTTGCCGATCTCGTCGCCCGAGACCTCCTTCTCCTCCAGCTCGCACACCTTGCGGTAGCGGATCCTGCCCCCGTCGGCGGCATGGATCTGGCGGAAGGAGAGCGAGTGGTTCTCGGTCGCGTTCATGAGCTTGACCGGAATGCTGACCAGCCCGAAGGAGATCGCACCGTTCCATATCGAGCGCACGCCGTGCCCCTTCCGTGCCTTTGGTCCCGAAATCCCTTTGGTCCCGAAATCATGGGATTCTCATCGTATGACGCCGATCACCGAGGTGGAGGGGCGACGGCTGACGCTCACCAATCTGGACAAGGTCATCCACCCCGCCACCGGGACCACCAAGGGCGAGATCGTCCACTACTACGCCGTCACGGCGGAGGTGATCCTCCCCCATCTGAGGGACCGGCCGGTCTCCTTCCTGCGCTATCCGGACGGGCCCGGCGGGCAGGTGTTCTTCACCAAGAACCCGCCCCAGGGGATGCCCGGATGGGTGCGCACGGCCCCGGTCCCGCGCTCCGAGGACCCCGGCGCCCGCCAGGTCGTCGTGGACGGCCTGGCGTCGCTGGTGTGGGCGGCCAATCTGGTGGTCGAGTTCCACACCCCGCAGTGGCGGGCCGGTGATCCGGGCGTCGCCGACCGCATGGTGTTCGACCTCGACCCCGGCCCGCCGGCCGGGATCGACGAGTGCTGCGAGGTCGCGCTCTGGCTGCGCGACCGGCTGGCGGAGGACGGCCTCGACGCGTACGCGAAGACCTCGGGTTCCAAGGGCCTCCACCTGCTCGTCCCGCTCACGCCGACGCCGTCCGCGCGGGTGTCGGCCTATGCGAAGGCGCTGGCCGTGGCCGGCGAGGCGGCGCTGCCCCGGCTGGTGCTGCACCGGATGGCGCGGGCGCTGCGGCCGGGGAAGGTCTTCGTCGACCACAGCCAGAACGCGGCGGCGAAGACCACGGCCACCCCCTACACCCTGCGGGCCCGCGCCGAGCCGACCGTCTCGGCCCCCGTGAGCTGGGACGAGATCGCGGCGGGCGGCGAGCTGGTGTTCACGATCGGCGACATCGCCCCGCGCCTCGCGCGTCTGGGGGACCTGCTCGCGCCGCTGGCCGACCCGGAGCGTCCGGGGAGCCTGCCGTGAGCGCTCCGGGCCCTCCGCTGCGGGTGGCGTCGGCGGAGCCGGTGAGCTCCCTGCCGCGCGGGGCGGACCTCGCCTACGAGCCCAAGTTCGACGGTCACCGGATGGTGGTCTTCGTGCGGGAGGCGGGGGTGCTGCTCCAGGCGCGGTCCGGGCGGATCGTGACGGGCGCGTTCCCCGACCTCGCCGGCGCGGCGCGGCGGCTGCCGGACGGGACGGTGCTCGACGGGGAGGTCGTCGTGTGGCGTCAGGGCCGCACCGACTTCGCGGCCGTGCAGCGCCGGGCGGCCGCCACCGCCTCCCGGGCGCCCGCGCTCGCCCGGGCGCTGCCCGCCTCGTACGCGGCGTTCGACCTGCTCGCGGAGGACGGCGAGGACCTGCGGCCGCTCCCGTACGGGGAGCGGCGGGCACGGCTGGAGGCGCTGGTGGGTCCGCTGGGGCCGCCGTTGCAGCCGGTGCCGATGACACGGGACGCGGACGAGGCGCTGACGTGGTTCGGGACGCTGCACACGATCGGCGTCGAGGGGCTGGTGATCAAGCGGGTGGACCAGGCGTACCGGGGCGGGAGCCGCGCCTGGCGCAAGCTGCGGCACACGACCGGGAGGGACGCGGCGGTGACCGGCTTCACCGGCCCGCCGGCGCGCCCGTCCGCGCTGGTCCTGACGCTGCCGGACGACGACACCCCGGTGGTCTCGGCCCCGCTCCCGCCGGCGCTGCGCGCCCAGGCCGGGGCGGTCCTCGCCGGCCGGATGCTCGCGGGCGGGGGCACGGCGACGGCGGTCGGTGTGGGCGAGGTCGCCTACCGGCTCGTGGCGGCGGGCACGACGGCCGAGGTGGAGCTGGGGACGACCCGGCACCCGGTCGTCACGGTGCTGCGGCTGCGGCTGCCCCAGGAGCAGGAGCCATGACCCGGGGCCGGGCCGGTCCCCCTATTAATCAAGTTTGACTACCGAGGGAGGCGGGCAGTACCTTCGGGCACCCGGCAGCCCACGTGAACAGCGAGGAGTCCGCATGACCACCCTGCCCGAGACCGGATACACCCCCACCCCCGAGGACCTGGCGGAGATCGAGCGGTGGTTCGCGGCCTACGACGCGCTCAGCGCCGCGCGGGACGTGGAGGGCATGGCCGACATGGCCGTCTTCCCGCTCAACCTGGTCAGCGACGACGCCGCCGGCACGGGCGCCTCGGCCCAGTGGGACCGGGAGCAGTTCGTCGCCACCATGACGCAGGTGATGGGCCAGGGCGGCGAGGCCCTCTCGTTCACCTCCGAGCGCACCCCCGTCTTCCTCTCCCCCGCGATGGCCGTCGTCTTCACCGACTCGGTCATGACCGCGGGCGGGGCGACCCAGCGGCTGCGCTACGCGGACGTGCTGATCCGCCGGGAGGGCGGATGGGCGTTCCAGACCATGGTCCAGAGCGGCTGGGGCGAGAACCTGCGCTGACCCGAACCGGTCGACAACCCGTGCCGCCCGGTGCCGGCCGAGAGCCCGCGCCGACCGTACCGGGCGGGAACCACCTTGATCCGGCCGTTGTGCCGCGCCCGCCCCGGGCGGGCGCACACGTCCGGAAGATCCCGACAAAGGATGATCCGCACCCGGTATTGTGCGCCGTTCAACCGCATTCCCCGCAAGCGGCGGTCACGGTGTCGGCACGGGAGGCGGCCGAGCAGGCCGGCGGGGGCGGCCCGGCGGCACGGCAAGCGGCGTGATACCGGTCGCCCTGTCCGGGTCGTGGGGCACACTCTCCCCAGACACATGGACGGCGCAAGGGTTCCTGGATGGGGGCAATGGTGTTCGCGGGGATCGACGAGGTCGACTGGGCCTCTCTCGAGCATTCCTACGGCCCGGCCGACAACGTGCCGGAGTTACTGCGGGGACTGGCGTCCGCGGACCCGTCGGAACGGGAGAGCGCGCTCGACGGGATGTACGGGACGGTGCATCACCACGGCGACGTCTACGACTCGACGCTCGCCTGCATACCGTTCCTGATGGAACTCGTGGCCGATCCGCTGGTCGAGGACCGGGCGGCGATCATCGAGCTGCTGACGAGCATCGGCGGCATCGATCTCGACGGCGACGACGAACTGGACCCCGACGACGAGGGATTCGAGGACGCGGCCAACTACGCCATGGCCGCGTCGGCGGTCACCGCGGGCTGCGAGGTGTTCCTGGACCTGGCGGGGGACCACGACCGCGAGGTGCGGCTGGTGGTCCCGCTGACGCTGGCGAGCCTGCACAGCGACCCGGTACGGGTGCTGCGCCTGCTGCGGCACCGGCTGGAGGTCGAGAAGGACGACGAGGTGCGCCTCGCCTGCGTGGAGGCGGGCGGGCGGATAGCGCTCCGGCACAAGGACCTGACGCCGGACGTCGTCGAATGGCTGACCACCGTCACCGGCCCCGCCTACTGCACGGGCCTGCGCCTGGGCGCCCTCGCGCAGCTCGCCCGCTGCGCGCCCGCCGCGCTGCCGCACGACGTCGTGCCCTGGGTGAACACGATGCTGCGCAGGCTGGACGAGGAGGCGGCGGCGATAGCCGCCGCCGATCCGCTGCCGGCCTCCTTCACCGGTCCGCCCCGGGAGATCCGGGCGGCCGCGGTGGCCGGCCTGGCGGCCCCCTGGACCGCGGATCTGCTGCGCACCCTCCACACCGGTCTCGGCGACCGGGTGGAGGACCGCATCGCCCTGCTCGCCGACCAGCTGAGCAGGACCGACCGGGACCGCCGGCTGGACGCGGTGCGGATGAGCGAGAACCTGCTGCGCACCTGGCGCGGCGCCTACGACGACCTGGTCGTCCTGCTCGGGGAGCAGGTCGGCGACTGCGAGCCCCGGCTCGCGGACGCGGCCGCCGGCGTACTGGGCGGCCTGTTCCAGCTGGCCGTGCCCGCCGCGGACGCGCTGCTGGAGCGGGTGGAGGCCGACCCGGGCTGCTGGGTGCGCTCCTGGGGCGAGGGCCCGGCCCGGCTGGGCCCCGCGGTCATGGCACTGGTCAGGGCGGGCGACCCGCGGGTGGTCCCGGTCCTCGCCGGCATCCTCGGGCAGGGCGACGCCGCCGGCGATCTGGCGTCCTCGCTCGACGGCCTGGGAACGGCGGCGGCACCGCTGGCGCCCGCCCTGTGCGACCTGCTCGCCGGGGTCCGGCTGGACGGGCGTCTGCCCGAGCGGGCCACTCCGCTCCTGCGGGGCCTGTCGGCGCTGCGGGCGGCCGACCTGCTGCCGGACGCGGTGCCCGCGGTGCTGCGGGTGCTGCGCGGCGCCCCGGACCACGGACGCGAGCTGGTCGTCGGCGAGGCCCTGCGGACGCTCACCGCCTTCGGGCCGGCGGCCGCGCCCGCCGCCCCCGAACTGCGGGCCCTGCTCTGCGCACCGCCCGCCGGGCTGCCCCCCGAGGCCGGCGCGCGGGCCGCGGGTGCGCTCTGGGCGATCGAGCGGGACGCGGACGCGGTCCTGCCGGCGCTGTGCGGCCTGCTGGGCGGGCCGGACCACGACGGGCGGCGCGCGGCGGCCACCGTGGTGGGCGGCCTCGGCGCGGCCGGTGCCCCCGCCGCCCCCCTGCTCGGCTCGCTGCTGTGGTCGGCCGAGCCGTGGACCAGGGTGGAGGCGGCGGCGGCACTGTGGCGCGTGACCGGCGATCCGGACCGGGCCTGGCCGGTGCTGCGCCGGGCGTGGGCCGAGATGCCGCACGCCCGGGTGCGGGTGGCCGGGGCGCTGGCCGACCTGTCGACGCGGGAGGCGGACGGCGCCGACCGGCTGGTGGACCGCGAACTGCTGACGCTGCGCCGCCACAACGCGGTGGGCGGCAGCACGGGCGGTCATGACATCTTTGAGGACGAGAGACTGCTGGCGCTGTGCAGGCGGGCGGTCACGGGGACGCCGTGAACCGCACGGGCCCCGGCCCACCGGCGAGTGGCGGATCACGACGGAGGACATCGGAAATGATCATCTTCGGCACCAAGGGCTATCTGTACCAGCTGGCCATCCTCACGCTGGTCTGCGGCCACTGCGGCAACCCCTCGGCCCACACCCTGCGCAAGCGCGTCACCAAGTTCACCCTGTTCTTCGTCCCGCTGTTCCCGTTCTCGACGAAGTACGCGACGCAGTGCACCTTCTGCGGCGCCGAGCAGCAGATCACCTCGGCGCAGGCGGAGCAGCTCCAGCTCCAGGCCGCGGGCGGCCAGGCCCAGGGCGGGCAGCAGTACGGACAGGGGCAGGCCGCGGGGCAGGGTGGTCAGCCGGGCGGGCAGAACCCGTACCAGCACTGAGGAAACGTCACTTCCCTTGGGTCGCCGGGAGGACGTCCCGGCGACCCGGGCGCGGCGGGGCGCCGGCCCGGCGCGGGCGGCAGAGCGAGGACGCACTATGACATAAAGGGACAAACACTCTGACGGCTTGCTACGTTGCGTGGCATGACCGCACCGACGGCGGAAGCGTCCCCGCCCGAGCAGCGCCCCGCCCGGCGGCGGGGCGTCGAACTGTCGCTCCTGGTCTGCGCCGTCCTCGTCTCCGTGTACGGCTACGCCTGCGTCGGCCTCGCCCGCCAGGGCGCCGTGCCCCCGGACGCGGCCCGCTACGGCGCGGGCCTCGGCGCACTGGCCCTCGTCGCCCATCTCGCCGTCCGCTTCCGCGCCCCCTGGGCGGATCCGCTGCTGCTGCCCGTCGCCGTCCTGCTCAACGGCCTGGGCCTGGTCCTCATCCACCGGCTCGACCTGGAGACCCCGCGGGACATCGCCGCCCCCACCCAGCTGGTGTGGTCGGCGCTCGGGGTGGCGCTCTGCGTCGCCACGGTCATCGCCCTCGGCGACCACCGCGCCCTGCGCCGCCACGCGCGCGCCTGCGTCACCGCGGCGCTCCTGCTGCTCTGCGCGCCCATCCTCTTCCCGCCGGTCAACGGCGCCCGGATCTGGATCAGGATCGGTGAACTCTCCCTCCAGCCGGGCGAGTTCGCGAAGGTGCTGCTCACCGTGTACTTCGCCGCCCAGCTGGCCGCCCACCGGGAGGCACTCACCGGCGCCGCCCGGCGCGCCCTCGGGGCGGTGCGGCTGCCGGCCGGACGGGCCGCAGGCCCGGTCGTCGGGGTCTGGCTGACGAGCATGCTGGTGCTGGTCCTGGAGCGCGACCTCGGCACCTCGCTGCTGTTCTTCGGACTCTTCGTCGTCCTGCTGTACGTGGCGACGGGACGCCTCGGCTGGATCACGGTCGGACTGATGCTCGCAGCCGCCGGGGCGTACGCCGTCGGCACGCTGGAGCCGCATGTGCACGGTCGGGTCGAGGACTGGCTCGACCCGTACGCGGGGATCGGATCCGGGCAGGGCGCCGGGCAGCTCGCCCAGTCGCTGTTCGCCTTCGGCACCGGCGGCGTGTTGGGCACCGGCCTGGGGCTCGGCCACTCCGTCCTCATCGGCTTCGCCGCCAAGTCCGACTTCATCCTCGCCACCGCGGGCGAGGAACTGGGTCTCGCCGGAGTGACCGCCCTGCTGCTGCTGTACGGACTGCTCGTGGGCCGCGGCTTCCAGGCGGCCACCGGGCTGGACGACGCCTTCGGCACACTGCTCGCGGTCGGGCTGTCGTCGATCGTCGCGCTCCAGGTGTTCGTCATCGCCGGCGGGGTGACGGGACTGATCCCGCTGACCGGCATGGCGATGCCGTTCCTCGCCCAGGGCGGCTCGTCGGTGGTGACCAACTGGGTGATCGTGGCCCTGCTGATCCGGCTCAGCCACGCGGCCCGCGCGCCACGGCCCGTGCCCGCCGAACCGGAGGCCGCCCCCGCCCGCCCGGTGGCCCTGCGGTGATCCGCTGCACCCGGCACGCGGCCTGGATCTGCGCGCTGCTGCTGGCCGCGCTGCTGGTCAACGCCGCCCGCGTCATGGTCGTCGAGTCCCCCGCGCTCGACGAGAACCCGGGCAACCGGCGCGCCGACATCGCCCGCTACGGCGTGCCGCGCGGCGACATCCTCGTCGACTCCGGCCCCGTCACCGGCTCCCGCGACACCGGCGGCAGGCTGCGCTGGGAACGCACCTACCGCGACGGTCCGCTCTACGCCCCCGTGACCGGCTACGCCTCGCAGACCTACGGCACGTCCCTGCTGGAGAACCTGGAGGACGGCATCCTCGCCGGGACCGATCCGGTGCTCTCCCCGCTGCCGCTGTGGGACGGCCTCCACCGGATCCGGCCGCCCGGCGGCCATGTGGTGACCACCATCAGGGCCGCCGTGCAGGAGGCCGCGTACCGGGGCCTGGACGGCAGGCGCGGCGCGGTCGCGGCGATCGAACCCTCCTCCGGCCGGATCCTGGCGCTCGTCAGCAGCCCGTCCTACGACCCCGGCCGCTTCGCCGGGACGGACGGCGCCAGCGCGGACGCCTGGGCGCGGCTGAACGGGGCACCGGCGCGGCCGATGCTCAACAGGGCCATCCGGCAGACCTATCCGCCCGGCTCCGCGTTCAAGATCGTGACGGCGGCGGCGGCCCTGGACTCGGGCACGGTCGACGACGTGGACGCCCCGACCCGCACCCCCCACCCGTACGTCCTGCCCGGCACCAGCACGGTGCTGCCCGACGCCGCCGAGGGCTGCGAGAACGCCTCCCTCGCCTACGCCCTCCAGTGGTCGTGCAACACGGTGATGGCCGGCCTCGGGGCCCGGGTGGGCCTGCGGGGCATGGTGGAGGCGGCTGCGGGGTTCGGCTTCAACGACCCGGGGCTGCGGATCCCGGCCGCCGTGTCGCGCTCCAACTTCGACACCGACATGTCGGCGGACCAGCTGGCGCTGTCGTCGATCGGGCAGTTCAACACCACGGCGACACCGTTGCAGATGGCGATGGTCGCGTCGGCCGTCGCCGGAGGCGGGGCCCTGCGCCGGCCGTACCTCGTGGAGAAGGTCACCCGGGCCGGCGGCGAGACGGCCGAGCACCACGGCCCCCGGGCGTACCGGCAGGCGATGAACCCGGCCACCGCGATGCGGCTGCGCGAGATGATGGTGCAGGCGGTCGAGGAGGGCACCGGCCGCAAGGCCGCCATCGGCGGCGCGACCGTCGGCGGCAAGACCGGCACCGCCCAGCACGGCGTCGGCAACAAGGGCACCCCGTACGCCTGGTTCATCTCCTGGGCACAGGCCGACGACGCACCGCAGCCGGGGGTGGCGGTGGCCGTGGTGGTCGAGGACGCCTCGGCCGACCGCGCGGAGATCAGCGGCGGCGGGAGTGCCGCGCCGATCGCGCGGTCGGTGATGCGTGCGGCGCTGCGCGGCTAGACCGGGTCGACCAGCCCCACCGGCGCCCCGGTGGACGCGGCACGGCCTGCGGCCGTGGTCGGCAGACCAGCCCCGCCGGCGCTTGAGGCGCGGGGCGCGGGGCAGAGCCCCGCCGGACCCGGCCACACATCCGGACCTGGCTGCACGCCGGCAGACCAACCCCACCGGGACCTGGCTGCGCATCCGGACCCACCGGCGCCCCGGCGGACGCGGCACGGCCTGCGGCCGTGGCCGGCAGACCGGCCCCGCCGGCGCGTGAGGCGCGGGATGCGGGCAGAGCCCCACCGGACCCGGCCACGCATCCGGACCCGGCTGCACGCCGGGAAACCGGCCCCGCCGGCGATCGAGGCCCCCCAAGACGCCCCGTCACGCAGCCCCGTCGCAGGGAACGCCGGTCGGGGTGCGCCGCGCCCGGGAGGATGGGGGCATGGAGTTGGCGGAGGCACTGGAGAACGTCGCGCGGCTCGACCCGGAGGTGAGCGCCTTCACCGAGGTGTGGGCCGCGGAGGCCCGGGCGGCGGAGCCGGAGGCGTCGCTGCCGCTCGCCGGGGTGCCGTTGGCGGTCAAGGGGCCGGCGGGCATCCGCGCGTACGCCGCCCGGCGCCTGACGGCGGCCGGCGCCGTCCCCGTCGGCGCGACCTCGGTGCCCCGGTCCGGCTCGGAGTGGATGACGTGGGGGCTCGGGGCCCACGGCCCGACCCGCAACCCGTGGCGTGCCGACCGGACGCCGGGCGGCTCCTCCGCCGGGGCGGCGGCGGCCGTCGCGACGGGCATGGCCCAGGTCGCCACCGGCGGGGACGGGGCGGGCTCGGTGCGCATCCCGGCCGCGTGGTGCGGGGTGTTCGGGCTGAAGACGACGAACGGCCTGCTGCCGACCCCCGACCGCACGGGGCTGGCGTCGCCCGGTCTGCTGACCCGTACGGCCGAGGACGCCCGCCCGTTTCTGCGCTGCCTGCTCGGCTCGGGCGAGGCGGCTCCCCCGCTGCTGCCGCTGCGTGCCGTGTGGTCGCCGGCGCTCGGGTTCGCCGAGGTCGACCGGGAGGTGCTGGCCGTCGCGGGCGCCGCGGTGGCCCGGCTGGAGTCCGCCGGGGTGATCCGGCTGTCGGGGCGGGACGCCGTCCTGCTGGACCCCGCGGACGCCTGGAGCGCGGTGCGGGCCGCGCGGCCGGCGGACGGAGCGGCGGTGCGCGCGGAGAACGACCGCCGGCTCGACGCCGTCTTCGCCGACGCGGACGTGCTGCTCACCCCGGCGACCCCCAACCGGGCGCACGGTCACGACGGTCCGGGCCGGGTCTACTCCACGTCGCTGGCCTGGGCGTTCAACCTGAGCGGCCACCCGGCGGCCTCCGTCCCCGCGGGCCTCGGCCCCGACGGCTGCCCGGTGGGACTCCAACTGGTCGCGCGGCGCGGCGCGGACGCCGCGCTGCTGGAGACCGCGGTGGCGGCGCAGCGGCATCTGCCCGCCCTGCGGCCGTGAGGGCAGCGGTGCACGGCGGCGGGACCGGTCAGCCCGCGGCCCCGTCCCCGGTGATCTTGGCGCCCTCGTCGATCGCCCGGGTCACCTCGGCGACCCGCTCGCGCTCCTCCACGGCGAAGCGTTCGCGGTCGAGCTGCTCGGCGATCTCCTCGTCCTGGGTCATGAGCAGGTCGAGGCTGGCGTCGCCCAACTCGAAGACGCCCATGTCGAGATAGGCCTTCTGGAGCCGCTCGCCCCACAGGCCGATGTCCTTGACGCAGGGCACGATCCGGCTGAACAACAGCTTGCGGAACAGGTGCAGGAACTCCGACTGCTCGGTGTACTCCTCCGCCTCCTTCTTCGAGACGCCGAAGTTCTCCAGGACCTCGACGCCGCGCAGCCGGTCGCGCATCAGGTAGCAGCCCTCGATGACGAACTCCTCGCGCTCGCGCAGTTCGGCGTCGCCGAGCTGCCGGTAGTAGTCGCGCAGGGCCATCCGTCCGAAGGCCACGTGGCGGGCCTCGTCCTGCATCACATAGGCCAGGATCTGCTTCGGCAGCGGCTTGGTGGTGGTGTCGCGGATCATGCCGAACGCGGCCAGGGCGAGCCCCTCGATGAGGACCTGCATCCCGAGGTAGGGCATGTCCCACCGCGAGTCGCGCAGCGTGTCCCCGAGCAGGGACTGGAGGTTGTCGTTGATCGGGTAGAGCATCCCGACCTTCTCGTGCAGGAACCGGCTGTAGATCTCCGCGTGCCGGGCCTCGTCCATGGTCTGCGTGGCGGAGTAGAACTTGGCGTCGAGGTCGGGCACCGATTCGACGATCCGGGCCGCGCAGACCATGGCGCCCTGCTCGCCGTGGAGGAACTGGCTGAACTGCCAGGAGGTGTAGTGCCGGCGCAGCTCCGCCTTGTCCTTCTCGGACATCTTCGCCCAGTGGCGGGTGCCGTACAGCGTCAGCGCCTCGTCGGGGGTGCCGAGGGGGTCGTACGGGTCGACCTCCAGCTCCCAGTCGATGCGCCGGGCACCGTCCCACTGCTTGTCCTTGCCCTTCTGGTATAGGGCGAGGAGCCGGTCGCGCCCGTCCTCGTACTCCCAGGTGAAGCGCGCCGAGCCGGTGGCCGGCACCTGCCAGAGGGTGCTCTGCGGCGCTGTGGTGTAGCGGTCCTGCGTCGACACGGGGCGGCTCCTTCGGCTCGTCGTCCGTTGTGTACTCACCGCTGTGCAGGGGCAGTTGGCAGAGTCACACGGTGGTAGACACGGAGTCAACAAGTCGTGCGCGAAGGATTGACGGCTCTGCTGACAAGCGGTCTCATAACTGTCGAACCGCTCCGAGTCCATCGCGAGGTGCCCTCATGACGACCGCAGCCCACGGCGACATCCAGCTGCTCCGCGACGCGCTGGGACCCCTCCGGGACCGCGAGCAGGTCGCGGCCCGGCTGCTGGAGTCCTCGGCGAAGCACTCCTTCGACCCCGACAAGGAGCTCGACTGGGACGCCCCGATCGAGGACGGCAGGTGGTTCTGGCCGCCGGAGCTGGTGTCCCTCTACGACACCCCGATGTGGCGCAGGATGTCCGAGGAGCAGCGGATGGACCTGGCGCGGCACGAGGCCGCCTCGCTGGCCTCCCTCGGCATCTGGTTCGAGATCATCCTGATGCAGCTCCTGGTCCGGCACATCTACGACAAGTCGGTGACCAGCAACCACGTGCGGTACGCGCTCACCGAGATCGCCGACGAGTGCCGGCACTCGATGATGTTCGCGCGGATGATCCAGAAGGGCGGCGCTCCCGCCTATGCGGTGCCGAGGATCTACCACAACCTGGCCCGGGTGCTGAAGACCGTCTCCACGACGCCCGGTTCGTTCGCGGCGACCCTGCTCGGCGAGGAGATCCTCGACTGGATGCAGCGTCTGACGTTCCCCGACGAGCGCGTGCAGACGCTGGTGCGCGGGGTCACTCGCATCCACGTGGTGGAGGAGGCCCGTCATGTGCGGTACGCCCGCGAGGAGTTGCGCCGGCAGATGGTCACCGCCCCGCGCTGGGAGCAGGAGCTGACCCGGCTGAGCTGCGGGCAGGCGGCCCGGGTGTTCAGCGTCTGCTTCGTCAACCCCCAGGTGTACGAGAACGTCGGCCTCGACCGGCGGGAGGCGGTGGCCCAGGTGAACGCCAGCGGGCACCGCCGGGAGGTCATGCAGAGCGGCGCCCGCAGGCTGACCGACTTCCTGGACGACATCGGCGTGCTGCGCGGCCCCGGCCGCCGGCTGTGGAAGAGCTCCGGGCTTCTCGCGTGAGGAACGGGGAGACGCGGTGAAGACGGCGGTTAGTCTGCGGTGCATGACCAGTCCCGCTTCCGCCGGCCCCGCGTACCGACGGCTCAGTGTGGAGGAGCGCCGGGCGCAGCTGCTCGTGTCGGCGCTCGGACTCTTCGCACACCGGCCGCCGGAGGACGTCTCGCTCGACGACGTGGCGGAGGCGGCCGGAGTCTCCCGGCCGCTCGTCTACCGCTACTTCCCCGGCGGGAAGCAGCAGCTCTACGAGGCGGCGCTGCGTTCGGCCGCCGACCAGCTGGAGAGCTGCTTCGCCGAACCGGCCGCCGGGCCGCCGACCGAACGCGTCGCCCGGGTCCTCGACCGCTATCTGCGGTTCGTCGACGAGCACGACGCCGGTTTCAGCGCGCTGATGCGCGGCGGGAGCGTCGCGGAGACCTCTCGCACGACGGCCATCGTCGACGAGGTGCGGCGGGCCGCGGCCGAGCAGATCCTCGTCCATCTCGGGGTGGGCCGCCCCGGACACCGGCTCGGCCTGATGGTCCGCACCTGGATCGCGTCCGTCGAGGCCGCCTCGCTGATCTGGATCGACGAGGAGAAGGCGCCGCCGGCCGGGGAGCTGCGCGACTGGCTGGTGGACCACCTGCTCGGGCTGCTCGCGGTCACGGCCGCGTCGGACGCGGAGACCGCGGCCGTCGTCGCCGGGCTGCTGCCCCAGGAGGAACCGGGCGGGCGGGTCGCGAGGCTGGCGGAGCGGCTGGGCCCCGTGCTGGGCGGCGCGGCCCGTCTGCTGTGAGCCGGCCCCTTCCCCCGGACCTCCCTGGTCCGGGCCGTCCGCTGTGAGCCCGGGGCCGCCTGCTGTGACACTGTCCGGGTGAGAAGCGAGAACACCCCGTTCGTCGGCGGCCCCCTCGACGGGCGCGTGCTGCCGGTCCTGACCGGCCCCACGGGCCACCCTCCGAAGTGGTACAAGGTCCCCGTCCCGCACGACGACGGCACCCCGCCGACCGTGCACGCCTACCGCCGCGTGCCCTCCGGCTACACCCGGCGCCTCGGGCTGCTGCGCGGCTGGAAGTACGAGTACGCGCCCGAGGGCGTCGAGCGGCGCGAGCTGCGCTGGCCCTGGTCGAAGCCGAACGGCACGCCATAGGATCACGGCGACCGTCACACACGGCGTACGAGCCGAAGGGGCGCGGCGGCGCCGCGAGGGAGGACGCGCAGGTCCCGGGGAACGGGGGCCGGGCGCGATCGACCGTCGGAACCGCCGTGGACGCCCCGGAGGCGAGCCGGGCCTCAGGGCCGCGTCACCAGGGGGATGCTCGCGATGGAGCCGTTGCACCAGGACGATCCGCTGCGGATCGGCCCGTACCGCGTGCTGGCCAGGACGAGGGAGTCGGCGGGCTCGGTCCGGTACCTCGCGCTCGCCGCGGACGGCACACCGTCCGTGGTGGCACTGGTCCGGCCGCAGCTCGCCGAGGTGCCCGCCTACCGGCGCCGCTTCGGGCACGAGACGCGCAGGGCGCAGCGGCTGTCCGGGGGCTGGGTGGAGCCGGTGGAGGCGTCCACGGACGGTCCGCTGCTGTGGACGGCGAGCGGCTATCTGCCCGCGGTCACCCTCCGCGAGGCGATCACGCTCGCCGGGCCGCTGCCGGAGCGGGCGGTGCGGGTCCTGGGCGCCGCGCTCGCCGAGACGCTGTCACGGGTCCACGCCACCGGGACCGTGCTCCAGGGGCTGTCGCCCGACACCGTGCTGCTCGCGGCGGACGGCCCGCGGCTGACCGCCCTGGGCGCGCTGGGCGCGGCGGTCGTGGCCGAGGCCGGAGCCGACGGCCAGCTGACGGTGAAACTCGGCTACCTCACGCCGGAGCAGGCCGCCGGGGCGCAGCCCGGTCCCGCGTCGGACCTCTTCGTCCTCGGCCAGCTGCTGACCTACGCGGCGACGGGGACGACCCCGCTGGCCGACGCGGACGCCATCGCACACGGCGAGCCCGACCTCGCGGCGGTCCCGGACGGCCTGCGCGGGGTGGTGGCCCGGTGCCTGGCGAAGTCCCCCGAGGACCGCCCCCCGGCCGGAACGGTGGCGGCGGACCTCGCCCTGGAGGGCGCAGCGGCCCTCGCCCGCGGCACCTGGCTCCCCGACGCCGTCACCGCCGCACTCGCCGCGCAGGCGGCGGAGGTCGCCCACCTGTCGGGCACCGCCCCGGCGGGGGCGGGGAGCGCCGCGGACGCCGCGGATGCGGACACCCCGGCGGCGGACCCGCACGGCACACCCGCGCCCGCAGACCTCCAGCCACCGCCACCGGCCACCACCCCGCGCAGGCCGTCCGGGACCGCCGCGAGGTCGGGCTCGCCGTGTGCGATGGCGTCCGCGTCGGCCAGCGGGGTCGTCCCCGTCGCCGCGTAGGTCAGCAGCTGGCCGAGGACGAAGAGGTCCGACGCGGGACCGGGCTGCGCCCCGGCGGCCTGCTCCGGCGTACCCCGCGCGGCGCAGCGGACCCGCACGCCCTGTGACCCGCCCAGCCGTGCATCGAGTGAGAGCACGGCCGTCCCACCCGCCCGCGTGACCGGCCCGGCGGCCCGCCTCCCCGTCCCGGGCCGGTGTGCGACGGCGCGCCGGTCCGTCCCGGCCCGGCGGCCGGAAGGCCGGAAGGCCAGGAGGCCGCCGCCGGACCAGCGGCGCACGACGGCGCCCCCGGTCCGCCGGAGGGACCGGGGGCGCTGCCGTGCCGGCGGGATCAGGCGCCGGAGACCGAGGCCAGGTAGGCGCCCGTCTTCTCCGGGTCGTAGAAGAAGTTCTCGAAGTCGGACGGGTCGTTGAACCCATTGGCGAAACGGTCCGCCACCGGCTGCAGCTGGCCCGCCGCGCCGATCAGGTTGAGGACGTGCTCCGGCGGCACGCCGAGCATCGCGTTCGTCCACTTGGTGACGTGCTGCGCCGTCTCCCAGTAGCGGTCGAAGGCGGACTGCATCCACTCCGCGTCGAACGGGCGGTCGCCGTGCTCGACGATCGAGGCCAGGTAGGAAGCGGCGCACTTGGACGCCGAGTTGGAGCCCTGACCGGTGATCGGGTCGTTGGCGACGACGACGTCCGCGACACCGAGGACGAGTCCGCCGCCGGGGAGCCGGCCGATCGGGTTGCGCACGGTCGGGGCGTACCGTCCGGCGAGCGTGCCCTGGGCGTCCGTCAGTTCCACCTTGGTGGCCCGCGCGTACTCCCACGGCGTGAAGCGCTCCATCAGCTCCAGCGTGAGGGAGAGGTGCTCGGCCGGGTCCTTGACGCCCTGGAAGGCGTCGAGCGGGCCGCCGGGGACGCCCTCCCAGAAGAGGATGTCGGCGCGGCCCGAGGTGGTGAGCGTCGGCATCACGAAGAGCTCGCCCACACCCGGCACGAGGTTGCACCGCACCGCGTCGAAGTCGGGATGCTCGGGGCGCGGCCCGAGGCCGTGGACGTAGGCCACCGCCAGCGCGCGCTGCGGCTCGGCGTACGGGGAGCGCGAGGCGTCCCGGCCGAACATCGAGACCAGTTCGCCCTTGCCCGCCGAGACCAGCACCAGGTCGTAGGTGCGGGAGAAGTAGTCCAGGTCGGAGACGGCGGCTCCGTGGATGACGAGCTGTCCGCCGCGCTGGGCGAACGTCTCCATCCAGCCGGCCATCTTCACGCGCTGGTCGACGGACTGGGCGAAGCCGTCCAGCCGGCCCACCCAGTCGATGGGACGCGAGCCGTCGGGCGCGGCGACCGAGACGCCGAGGCCCTCGATTCTCGGTGCCTGGGACTCCCAGAAGTTGATGCCGAGATCGCGCTCGTGCTGGAGGGCGGTGTGGAACATGCACTGTGTGGACATGACCCGGCCGGACCGGATCTCGTCCGCCGTGCGGTTGGACATCAGGGTGACCTCGTAGCCCTGCGACTGCAGGCCGAGGGCGAGCTGGAGACCGGACTGTCCGGCCCCGACGACGAGTATCTTCCGCATGGCGGGACTCCGTTGTGGTTCGGGAGGTTATTCGGGGGTTGCTTCGAGGGCGTGGGCGACGAGCGCGAGCAGCGACTCGATGACCGTGACGCGGTTGCGCGCGTCCATGATCACCACCGGCACGTGCGGAGGCACCGTCAGGGCTTCCCTGACGTCCTCGGCCTCGTAGGCCGCCGTTCCCTCGAAGTGGTTGACGGCGACGACGTACGGCAGCCCGCAGCTCTCGAAGTAGTCGAGAGCGGGGAAGCAGTCCGGCAGCCGTCGGGTGTCCGCCATCACGACGGCACCGATCGCCCCGCGCACCAGGTCGTCCCACATGAACCAGAAGCGCTGCTGGCCGGGCGTGCCGAAGACGTAGAGCACCAGGTCGTCGTCGAGCGTGATCCGGCCGAAGTCCATCGCCACCGTGGTGGTGGTCTTGTCGGGAGTGGCCGTGAGGTCGTCCGTCTCCTCACTGGCCTGCGTCATCAGCGCCTCGGTCTGGAGCGGGGTGATCTCCGAGACCGCGCCGACGAACGTCGTCTTGCCCACGCCGAAGCCGCCCGCGACCACGATCTTCGTCGCGATGGGGGCACGGGTGGTGTCCAGCTGCCATGCCTGGACGCCCTCGTCGGACAGCGGGGCGCCCCGGGAGCCGTCCGGGGCCTGCCCGCCCGGTATCGGGCCGGCGGGATCCGGATCCGCCGTGGCGGCGGGGTCTCCCGCCTGCGGGCGGGCGAAGAGCGTGTCAGAGGCGGCGGAGTCCACTCAGCACCCTTTCGAGCAGTGCGCGGTCGGGCTGGCCGGCACCGTGACCGGTCCCGTACACGCGGATCTTTCCCTGGTCGGCCAGGTCGCTGAGCAGCACCCGGACGACACCCAGCGGCATCTTCAGCAGCGCCGAGATCTCGGCGACGGTACGCATACGGCGGCACAGCTCGACGATGGCCCGCAGTTCGGGCATGACGCGCGAGGCGAGGGTGCCGCCCGGCAGCTCCCGGCGCTCCGGCGGGGCCTCGAGCGCGGCGACGAACGTCTCCACCAGCAGGACGTGACCGAAGCGGGTCCGGCCGCCGGTCAGCGAGTACGGGCGGACCCGCGCGGGCCGTCGCTCCTGGCCGCGCACCGGGAGCTTGGGGGACGAAGCGGCGGCGGTCATCGGGTGCTCTCCATCGATTTGCGCAGTTCACTGCGGACTTCGGGGGTGAGTACGTGTCCGGCACGGCCCACGAACAGGGCCATGTGGTAGGCGACGACGCTCATGTCGCAGTCGGGGGTGGCGTGGACGCCGAGGAGGGAGCCGTCGCTGATCGACATGACGAGCACGCTGCTCTCCTCCATGGCGATCATGGTCTGCTTCACCCCGCCGCCGTCCATCAGTCCGGCGGCGCCGATGGTCAGGCTGCCGATGCCGGAGACGATCGTGGCGAGGTCGGCGCTGGAGCCCCGGGGGCCCTCCGGGCGGGCGGCGGCGGGGGCCGGTCCGCGGTCGGGTTCGGGGTCGGAGGAGAGCAGCATCAGACCGTCGGACGAGACGACGGCGACCGAGCGGACTCCTGGCACCTCCTCCACGAGATTGCCCAACAACCACTGCAGATTACGGGCCTCGCTGCTCAGCCCGAATGTGCCGGTCGCAGTCAACTGCGTGCCTCCTCGACTGTGTCCCCCGCTTCTGTGTCCGGTGTGCCGGTGTCCGGTGTGCCTGTGTCCGTCGCTTCCGGGTACTGCGTGTCCGTGCGGTGCGCGGTCCCGTGCGGCCGGCCTGCGTGGGGGGCGGGCGTGGTCTCGGCTCCCGGCGCGCTCCGCGGGATCTGTGTGGTCTGCGTGGCCTGCGTGATCTCGGCCTCGGCGTCGCGGCGCCCGTCCTTGGCGCCCTGCTGGAAGCCGCCGAGCCGGCGCCGCAGGGCGTCGGCGTCGACGGCCCCGGTGCGCCCGGTGGGCGCGGCCGCGGGGGCGACGTTCCTGGGCGTCCGCTTGGGCAGGCCCTTGTCGGTGACGCGGTCCCACGCGGGGGCGGGCGCCTCGGCCTCGCTCAGCTCGGGCGCGCTCGGCGCGGGGGCCGCGGCCTCGGGCGCGCTCGGCGCGGGGACGGCCGCGACATCAGCGTCCGGGGCGAACGCGGGAGCCGCGCCCTCCGGGGCGTTCCCCTGCGGGGCGAAGCCCGTCGCGTCACCCTCCGGGGCGTTCCCCTGCGGGGCGAAGCCCGCCGCGTCACCCTCCGGCGCGTGCCCCTGCGGGGCGAAGCCCGCCGCGTCACCCTCCGGCGCGTGCCCCTGCGGCGCGAAGCCCGTCGCGTCACCCTCCGGCGCGGGCTGCCGGGGCAGCCGCATGGTGAACGTCTCCTGGTCGATCCCGTCCGACACGGGCTCGCCGTCGGCGCTCCGCTCGTGGGTCTCCTCCTCCGCCTCCGCGGCACGCACCGCCCGCTCGGCCGCCGCCACGAAGGGGTCGGCGGACCCGGGGGCCGGCGCTGCCTGCGCAGCGGCGTCCGGAAGCCCGGCGTCCGGCACCCCCGCGTCCGTGCCCGGGAACGGCGCGGCCTGCGGCTCGTCCGCTCCCGCGGGAGCCGTGTCGGCCGGCGCGTCCGGACGGGGGGACGGTCCGCGCCGGGCGCTCGGGGGCAGGGCGTTGGAGTTGGCCTCGGCGACCGAGCCCGGCAGCTGGACGGCGGGGGCCTGGCCGGCGACCGTCACCGGCTGGGCGGCGGTCGCGGGCAGACCCTGGGGAAGCAGGGCCGCCGGTACGACGACCACGGCCGTGATGCCGCCGCCCTGCTTGTGCTCCCGCAGCTGGACGCGTACGCCGTGCCGCGCGGCCAGCAGGGCGGCCACGCGCAGACCGAGCCCCTCGGCCTCGCGGCCGTCCGGCGTCTCGTAGCCGGAGGGGTCGTCCAGGCGGGCGTTGACCTCGTCGAGGCGCGCGGGGGTCATGCCGATGCCCGCGTCCTGCACGGAGAGCATGATCTCACCGTTCTCCAGGAGCCAGCCGGACATCTCGACCTGCGCGTCGGGCGGGGAGAACGAGGTGGCGTTCTCCAGGAGTTCGGCGACCAGGTGGCTGAGGTCGTCGGCGGCGAAGCCCGCGACCTGGGCGTGCGGGGGGAGGGACTGGATGACGACGCGGTCGTAGCGCTCGATCTCGCTGACGGCGGCACGCAGCACGTCGACGAGCGGCACCGGTCCGACATGGCCCTGCCCGTGCTCGGTGCCCGCGAGGACCAGCAGGTTCTCGCTGTGGCGGCGCATGACGGTGGCCATGTGGTCGAGCTTGAAGAGGGTGGCCAGGCGCTCCGGGTCCTGCTCGCGCTCCTCCAGCTTCTCGATGACGCCGAGCTGGCGTTCGACCAGCCCGAGGGTCCGCAGCGAGAGGTTCACGAAGGTGTGGTGGACGGTGTGGCGCAGCCGCTCCAGCTCGGCGGTCATCTCCGCCGCCCGCTCGCCCAGCTCGGCCCGGGCGGCGGCGAGCTCGGCGGCGGCCGCCTCGCGGGCGCCGATCAGGTCGCCGCGGTCGCTGTCCAGGCGCGCCACCCGTCCGGCGAGCTCGCGCAGCCGGCCGTGCAGGGCGTTGAGGGAGCGCACGACCTGGGCGAACTCGTCGTTGCGGCCGGTGAAGCGCACCGGGTCGCTTGCCCCCTGGGCGTCGGCGAGCCGGGCGGCGCCGATGCGCAGCACGGCGAGCGGCCGGGTCAGGGTGCGGGCGACCGCGGCGAGGACGCCGACGGTGACCACGAGCAGGCCGCCGAGCAGGGCGATCCGTATCTCGAGGGCGGTGACGTCGTCGTCGCGGAGCTGCTCGAACGCGGCGAGGCGGTCCGCGGCGAGCGCCGTCTCGGCCCCGCGCATCTGCTCGATACGGGCGGTGAGCGCGGCCTCCAGCTCGGCGCGGTCGGTGCGGCGCTCGCTGCCGGTGAGCCGGGGCTGGTCGGTCAGGCGTACGAGGAAGGCCTCGGCGGCCTTGACCTCCGAGCCGGTGACGGTGGCGGCCAGTTTCTCGCGGGCTTCCTTGCCCGCGGACTGGTCGAAGTCGGCGAGCGCGCCGAGCTCGCGCACCCGGGCCTGCTGGGCGGCCGCGGTCAGGGCGTCGCGGGTCCGGGCGTTCTCGCCGGTGTCCTCGCCGTCGGTCTCCTCGGGCAGACCGGTGATCGGGTCGTAGCTCAGCACGGGCTCCGGCTGCGGCACGGACAGGGCCGCGAGCAGCAGACCGCGAACGGCGGATGCCTGTTCCACGGCGTGACCGAGGTCGGCGGGGGCCCGGGTCCCCGCCGCGGCACGCGGCGGTGTCCGCTCGGAGAGCTCGGAGGCGAGCGCGTGGAGCCGGTCGATCACCGCGGTGTAGGTGCGGTGGACCTCGACGGGGGTGCTCCTGCCGGAGAGCGCGGTGCGGCGCAGGGACGGCACCGAGGCGAGACTGCGGCCGAGCTCGGCGTGGTCGCCCTCGGTCTCCTCGCGGACCTCGTCGATCTGGCGGTCGACGCGGGCGCTGAGGCCGTCCGTCAGGGTGCGGCGGTCCTCCTTGTCGCCCTTCTGGTTCTCGCCGCCGGCGGCGAGCCAGGCGACGACCTCGTCCCGCTCGTCGGAGAGCGAGTGGGCCAGGGTGACGGCCTGGCGGTCGAGGGCCGCGAGGGTCACGAGCTCCTGGGACGAGGTCAGATCGGCCGACACGGCCAGGACGCCGGGGACACCCGCGCCGACCACGGCGAGTCCCGCGAGCGCGACACCGGCCACCAGCCTGGTGCGCACCCTGACCGGGTGTCCCTTGGGGGTCGTGTCGTCCTTCGGGGGCAGGGGGGCCGCCGTCATCGGGGCAGGCGTGCCGCCCGCGTTCTCCGTGGGCCTGCCGCCTTTGCCCCGAGGCCGCTTCTTCTGCACCGGTGCTCGCAATCTTGCTTGACTCGTCCACCCATGAAGCAGAGATGACGACCGGTCACACGCGAGAGCCCCACCCCTGGTACGGCTTCCGACCATTCCAGTGCCTTCGGGAGGGAGGCGCGCATCGGCCGCTCCGCCACCCGAACGAGTGAACAACATGCCGGAGTTGGCGAACAACTCCCGCGCCCGGTCCGGCACGGCCCGTACGGCGCGCGGGTTGGACCTCGGGGCCGCCCTTTGGCAGGATGCCCGCCCGCAGGTGCGCACAGTGCCCCAATCGGGTCGAAGGCACCCGCCTGACCTGCTGGTACGGGCCAATCCGCGCTTCGTGCAGGAGCGGTGAAGGAGTCATGCAGACTGGCGTCCATGCGTATCGACCTCGCGACCGAACCCGGCAGCCGGGAACGCCCCAACGAGGATTGGGTGTCGGCGTCCCTTCCCGCTTCGGGCCAGGGCGGAGCGCTGGTGGTGCTGGACGGCGTCACTCCGCCGCTCGACGACGCCGGGTGCGTGCACGACGTCCCCTGGTTCACGGCCCGGCTGGGCGGCGCGCTGACCGAACTGTCCGCTTCACGGCGCGATCTGTCGCTTGCGGACGTCCTCGCCGCGGCGATCCGGCGCACGGCGGACGCGCACCGCGGCACATGTGACCTTTCTCACGTCCGGACTCCGCAGGCAACCGTCGTCCTGACCCGGTGGGGCGGGCCGGAGGGAGAGGTGGAGTACCTCGTGCTCTCCGACTCCGCCCTCCTCCTGGAGTCACCGGACGGCGCGGTGACCGCCGTGCTGGACGACCGGCTCGACCGGCTGCCTCGCGAGGCCCTGCGCACCCTCGCGTCGGCGGACGCCCTGCGCAACGCGGAGGGCGGCTTCTTCACGGCGGCCGCCGACCCGGCGGTGGCGGCGCGCGCGGTGACGGGCAGCGTGCCCCGGGCGGGCGTGCGGGCGGTGGCGGCGCTGACGGACGGCGCGTCGCGCTGGGTGGACCTCTTCGGGGAGGGCGACTGGCACGCCTGCGTCCAGGTGCTGCGCAAGGAGGGCGCCCGGTCGCTGGTCGAGCGGGTGCGGGCGCTGGAGGACGCGGGCGCCGGGCAGCGTCCGGGCGCCCGGCGCTTCAAGCTCCACGACGACGCGTCGGCGGTGTTCGCGGAGCTCTGAGGGGCGGAGCTCCGCGGAGCCCGCCGCGGACGGCGCCGCCGAAGGACCGCCCGGGCGCGGCCCGCGTCAGCTCTCGGCGCTCGTGTTGAGCTGGTGGAGCAACCGGGCCAGCTCCGCGATCTCCCCGCGGTCCCAGCCCGCGAGCTTGCTCATGTAGCGGTCCCGGCGCGCATCGCGCACATGGCGGAACCGGGCCACCCCTTCGCCGGTGAGCCGTACGAGGGACGCCCGGCCGTCGGCCGGGTCCGGCTCACGGGTGACGAGGCCGACCTCCTCCATCGCGCGCAGCTGCCGGCTCATGGTCGCCTTGCCGACCCCGAAGTAGCCGGCGAGCTCGGTGCCGCGCTGCGCCCCGGCCTCCTCCAGGCGGACCAGCAGCCCGTACGCGGCGGGCTCCAGATCGGGGTGGACCTCGCGGGCCATCTCGCCCGAAGAGGCCCGTGCCCGGCGGAGGAAGACCGCCAACTCGCGTTCGAGAGCGAGGAATTCGCGGTCCATACCACTTCCTCCCTTGAGCCCGGCTTCACTCGCCGTACCACTTTCGTGCACGTCAGCACCCATCGCGCGCTTTCCCGGTTCTGAAAGTTTCCTCCGCGGGCCGTCATCGCCGCAGTTGGGCAAGTATTTCGCAGGAGTAGACCAACGGCGGCACCCGGGTGCCCTTCCTCCCCGGGTTCTACGTGCGTAGAGTTTTTGCTGGCATGTCCACACCATACGGTTCCGCCACGGCATGTCGACACGTCGTCAGATCCCCCCACCGAGGTCTTCGGAGGCACGCTATGCCCGTGCACAGATCCGGAAAGACCGGTCGTACGCGTCTCGCGGCAACCGGCACTCTCGTCGCAGTCCTCTCCCTCCTCCTCACCGCCCCCGGGGCCGCCGCCGATCCGAAGCCGGAACGCGGCTCGGCCCACATGGGCATGGGCGTCGTCGCCCACGACGGCCAGGGCGGCACCCCCCGCGACACCCGCGCGGTCCAGACCGAAGGCGTCGACGTCTCCAGCCACCAGGGGAACGTCGACTGGGCCGCGCTGTGGAACAGCGGCGTCAGGTGGGCCTACGTCAAGGCCACCGAAGGCACGTACTACAAGAACACGTACTTCACGCAGCAGTACAACGGCTCCTACAACATCGGCATGATCCGCGGCACGTACCACTTCGCGACCCCCGACACCACGACCGGCGCAGCCCAGGCGGACTACTTCGTCAACAACGGCGGCGGCTGGTCCAGGGACGGCAGGACGCTCCCGGGCGCGCTCGACATCGAGTGGAACCCGTACGGCGCCGCCTGCTACGGCAAGTCGCAGTCCGCGATGGTCACCTGGATCCGCGACTTCCTGAACCGCTACAAGGCCCGCACCGGCCGGGACGCCGTCATCTACACGGCGACCAGCTGGTGGACCCAGTGCACCGGCAACTACGCCGGCTTCGGCGCCACGAACCCGCTGTGGGTGGCCCGCTACAACACCACGCCCGGCACCCTGCCGGCCGGCTGGCCCTACTACACGATGTGGCAGTACACGTCGTCCGGACCGATCGTCGGCGACCACAACAAGTTCAACGGCGCCTACGACCGCGTCGTGGCGCTCGCCAACGGCTGAGCCGCCCCCGCACCCCTTCCCCGGGCCCGCCCCGCCGCTCTGTCACGACCAGTGCGCGGGGCGGGTCAGCCCGTCCGGGATCCGGGTCGCCCCGTCCCCGCGTGCGGCGTTGAGCTGCGGCTGGGTGAGGAAGAACGCGCCGGTCAGATCCGCGCCCGCCAGCCGGGCGTCGCGCAGGTCGGCGCCGATGAGATCGGTGAGCCGCAGGTCGGCGCCCGTCAGATCGGCGGCGATCAGGCACGCGCCGCGCAGGCTCACCCCGCGCAGGTCCGCGCCGCGCAGCCGGGCGCCCAGCAGGTCCGCTCCCCTGCGGTCCTTCTTCCTGCGCCGGACCTCCGCGCGCACCAGCTCGCTGGTGCGCAGCAGCAGGACGTTCACCTCCTGGCGGCGGGCGGCCACGTCCAGCTCCAGGAGGCCGGCGGGAGCCAGTCCCGTCAGCTCGCGGACCGCCGCGCGCTGGGCGCTCAGGCCGGGATGCAGCCCGGCGGCGGCCGGCAGGGCGAGCGCCTCCTCCAGGTACCTCAGCAGCTCGTGGAGCTGACGCATCACGGGGAACACCGCGAACATCTCGCCCGCCGTGTCCGGCGCCGTGCGCCAGTCGGTACCGGCGTAGGTGATCTGCGAGACCTGCTGGCCGGCGCCGAAGCAGTCGTAGACGGTGCAGCCCTGGTAGCCGTCGGCGCGCAGCCTGTCGTGGATGCCGCACCGGAAATCGGTGCGCAGATTGGCGCACGGCGTGCCGGCGGCCTTGTCGGCGGCGAAGTCGGCGGAGGCGGCGAAGGGCAGGGCGACGCAGCACAGCCCGAAGCAGTTCGAGCAGTCGGCTCGCAGGGTGTCCATCCGTCCATTGTGCGGGGCCCGGCGGCCGCCGGCCGACCCGGCCGACCACCTTCCCGCGTGCCTCGCGGGCACGCCGGAGGCCCGGCCGCGGACGATCCGTCCGCGGCCGGGCCTCGTGGCGCTCCCCGCCCGCCGCCCGGTCAGGCGGCGGCCGTGACCAGGGACCCGGCCGGCGAGAGCGCGAGCTCCAGCACCTGCCGCACATCGGTCACCGGGTGCACGTCCAGCGTGTCGAGGATCTCGGCCGGGACGTCGTCCAGGTCGGCCTCGTTCCGCTTCGGGATGATCACCGTGGTGATGCCCGCCCGGTGGGCGGCCAGCAGCTTCTGCTTCACCCCGCCGATGGGCAGGACCCGCCCCGTCAGCGACACCTCGCCGGTCATCGCCACGTCCGTGCGCACCTGGCGTCCGGAGAGCAGCGAGGCGAGGGCCGTGGTCATCGTGACGCCGGCGCTCGGGCCGTCCTTGGGGACCGCGCCCGCCGGGAAGTGGATGTGCACTCCGCGGTCCTTGAGGTCGGCGACCGGGAGCTCCAGCTCCGCGCCGTGCGAGCGCAGGAAGCTCAGCGCGATCTGCGCGGACTCCTTCATCACGTCGCCGAGCTGGCCGGTCAGGGTCAGTCCCGCCGCGCCCGTCTCCGGGTCGGCGAGCGACGCCTCCACGAACAGCACGTCCCCGCCCGCGCCGGTGACGGCGAGACCGGTGGCCACGCCCGGCACCGCGGTCCTGCGCTCCGAGGGGTCCTGGGCGGACTCCGGCACATGGTGCGGCCGGCCGATCAGGTCGCGCAGATCGGCGTCGGTGACGGTGAACGGCAGCTCCCGGTCGCCCAGCTCGTGCTGGGCCGCGATCTTGCGGAGCAGCCGGGCGACGGAGCGTTCGAGGTTCCGCACGCCGGCCTCGCGGGTGTACTCGCCGGCGAGCCGGCGCAGGGCCGAGTCGTCGAGGGTGACCTCGCCGGGCTCGATGCCCGCCCGCTCCAGCTGCCGCGGCACCAGGTGGTCCCGGGCGATGACGACCTTCTCGTCCTCCGTGTAGCCGTCGAGCCTGACCAGCTCCATACGGTCGAGCAGGGCCTCCGGGATGGACTCCAGGACGTTGGCGGTGGCGAGGAACACCACGTCGCTGAGGTCGAGTTCGACCTCCAGGTAGTGGTCGCGGAAGGTGTGGTTCTGAGCCGGGTCGAGGACTTCCAGCAGGGCGGCGGCGGGGTCGCCGCGGAAGTCGGAGCCGACCTTGTCGATCTCGTCGAGCAGGACGACCGGGTTCATGGAGCCGGCCTCCTTGATCGCCCGGACGATCCGGCCGGGCAGGGCGCCGACGTAGGTGCGCCGGTGTCCGCGGATCTCCGCCTCGTCGCGCACGCCGCCGAGGGCGACCCGGACGAAGGTGCGGCCCATCGCGTGCGCGACGGACTCGCCGAGGCTGGTCTTGCCGACGCCGGGCGGACCGACCAGCGCGAGCACGGCGCCGCCCCTGCGGCCGCCGACCACGCCCAGCCCCCGGTCGGCGCGCCGCTTGCGCACCGCCAGGTACTCGGTGATCCGCTCCTTCACGTCCGCCAGACCCGCGTGCTCGGCGTCGAGCAGGGCCTTGGCGCCCTGGATGTCGTAGGCGTCCTCCGTGCGCTCGTTCCACGGCAGTTCGAGGACGGTGTCGAGCCAGGTGCGGATCCAGGAGCCCTCGGGCGACTGGTCGCTCGCCCGCTCCAGCTTCTCGACCTCCTTGAGGGCGGCCTCACGGACCTTGCCGGGCAGATCGGCGGCCTCGACACGGGCGCGGTAGTCGTCGGACTCGTCGCCCTCCGCCTCGCCGTTGAGCTCGCGCAGCTCCTTGCGGACGGCGTCGAGCTGACGGCGCAGCAGGAATTCGCGCTGCTGCTTGTCCACGCCCTCCTGGACGTCCTTGGCGATGGTCTCGGCGACGTCCTGCTCGGCGAGGTGCTCGCGCAGTTGCTCGGTGGCGAGCCGCAGACGGGCGACCGGGTCGGAGGTCTCCAGCAGTTCGATCTTCTGGGCGGTGGTGAGGAACGGCGAGTATCCGGAGTTGTCGGCGAGCTGGGCGACGTCGTCGATCTGCTGGACCCGGTCCACGACCTGCCAGGCACCGCGCTTCTTCAGCCAGGCGGTGGCGAGGGCCTTGTACTCGGTGACGAGCTCGGAGACGGCGCCGGGCGCACCGGTGACGGCCTCCTCGACCACGGTTCCCTCGACCCACAGCGCCCCGCCGGGGCCGGTGGTCCCGGCGCCGATGCGCACCCGGCCGACGCCGCGGATCAGCGCGCCGGGGTCGCCGTCGGACAGCCGGCCGACCTGCTCGACCGTGCCGAGCACACCCGTCGCGGCGTACGTGCCGTCGACCCGGGGAACGAGCAGCACCTTCGGCTTGTTGCCCGAGGGACGGGCTGCCGCCTGGGCGGCCTCGACCGCGGCCCGCACCTCGGTGTCGGACAGGTCGAGCGGTACGACCATGCCCGGCAGCACGACCTCGTCGTCGAGCGGCAGCACGGGCAGAGTGAGCGGCGAGTGGACAGTGAAGTCGTCGGCATCGGCAGCCATGATCTCCCCTAACGCAGTCAAGTTGAGCTGTATGGACTCAATGCACGTGAGCCCGGAGATGTTCCCCCGGCTGCGTTCGCTCTGAGCGATCACCCTCCGCCACTGTCCTGTGACGCCGGTCTCTTCGCTTCGCAGCTTTACTCTTCGCGTGATCGTTCGCCTTGCAGAGTGACCTTTCGCTGCGGGGCGGGGTTAGCGCGTCGTGGCACGTGCGTTGGGGGTTCTGCCGGGTGGTGTCTCGGAGCCGCCGGCGGAGGGGTTCGAGGTCGCGTACGCCGACCGGTGCGGGTCGGAGTTCCGCCTGCCTCTGCTGGACGCCCGGGCGGTGCGGTTCGAGGACGTAGCGCCGGTGCGCGCGTTCAAGTCGTACAAGGGATAGCGCATCTGCCGGGCCTGTGGTGGTCTGCGACGGTCGGCGGTCCCCGAAGCAGCAACCCTTCCCCACTACAGTTCCGGCTCGTGACCGATGCCACCCACCGCACTGCTGCGGACGACGACGCGCTTCTGGAGAAACTGCACGCACTCGCATGGGGCGCCGGAGGCGCGATCCCCTCCCGCGGAAGCCTCCCCGACAAGCCCTTCCCGCCTGTCACGTTCGCCCAAGTCGAGCACGCGGAACAGAAGCTCGGTTATCGGCTGCCCGAATTGCTCCGGCGCATCTACACCGAGATCGGTGACGGAGGGTTCGGGCCGGAGGGCGGGCTCGCATCACTGATACCGCGCAGCATTCCGCACTGGCACGTCCAGGACTGGCACTGCGCAACCACCGTCCACGACCAGCGGCCAGGATGGGGGCCACCGGCGTCGTGGTTCTTCCTGACGGGTGGCGGCTGCACCATGGAGTGGCACGTCTCCCTTATAGCGATAGACAACCCAGTGCTCCTCTGGGACGCCGACGGCTGGGAGCCAGACTGGGGCCAGAACCCTCACGATGGCCTGTGCTACGCAGCACCGTCTCTGCGCCAATGGCTGTGGACCTGGGCGGATGGAGGGGACGTGTGGGACGAGGCGCTGGTGCAGATCAAGCAGGACGTCAGCAACTGAACGTGACCCATGTGGCGATCCCCATGGACAAGGAAAACGCAGGGTAAGTCTGCACAGAGTGTCCTCCTCACAGGTCGAATCACTTTGCGTTCCCGAGGTCGCAGCCCCTTCTGAATCCAGAGATCAATCTCACAAGACAGCCACCGCCGACCCGACGTGATCCACATCACCTCGACGCGGACGCCTCAGCGGGTTGTAATAGCCACCAGCAAGAAACGTCTATTACATCTGTTGTGGGGACGGGGAGTTCCGATGGCCTTCGAGTCCACTGCCGCCGCCGTCGACGCATGGGTGCGCGGCTGGGTCGTCTCCCGTGGGGCCGCCGACCCGGTGGCCACCCCCTGGGGGTTCACGGTCGACGTCGGACAGGTCCGGCACGCCACCCGCCATGTGCTGACCGCCGACGACGAGGCCACCGTGCGCGCGGTCGCCGCCGAGGTCTCCGCGCCGACCGTGTGGCTGAAGGTGTTCGCCGAGCCCGCGGCCGTCGTGCGGTGGGCCGGGCCCGACTGGCAGGTCGACGAGCCGGGCTGGCTGATGTGGACCCGGCTGCGCCCGGCGCCCGCAGCGGTGGCCCCGCCCGCCGGTCACACCCTGCGGACCTGGACCCGCGGGGGCGTCGTGCGCGTCCTGGTGACCGACGCCGACGGTTCGTTCGCCGCCCGCGGCCAGATCGCCGCGACCGGGGCGACCGCCGTCGTCGACCAGATCGAGACCGCACCGCAGCACCGGCGCAAGGGCCTCGGGCGGCTGGTGATGCACACCCTGCAGCAGGCAGCGATCGATCAGGGCGCCGGCGTCGCGATCCTCGGCGGCACGCCCGACGGCCGCGCGCTGTACGAGTCGCTCGGCTGGCACGTCCAGGCCCCGCTGGTCAGCCTCTTCCACGCCGCGGACGGCTGACCCGCGCTCGTGCCCGGCCCCGGCCCCGGCACACCCCGCACCGGTGCACGACCGCGCCTCGCCGCCGCGCCCGCCCCGGCTCTCCGGGCCGGTGGGCAGCACCCTCCAGCCGGGCACGGCTCTCCGGGCCGGGCGACCGACCGCCGCCGTGGGCGGGGCCCCGCAGCGCCGTCGCCGCAGCCCCGCCGCCGGCCGTGGCCAACCACCTCGCCCCGCCGCGCCGTCGCGCGGCGTCGGGCGCGGGGTGGCCAGCCGGGACGGCGGCGCGGCGGCGCTCGCCGTGATCCGCGACACCGCCGCCGCGGCCGGCGTCACGGCGGCCGCCGCGTCGGCCGCCGACGCACGGGCGAGCTGGCTGCCGGTCGCCGCCTGCACCTGCGCCGTGCATCTTCCGCCCCGCGCCGCGGGCGGCGGCGCCCCGTCCTGGCTCTGGCCCGCGCAGCCGGGCACCGAGCCGGTCTCCTGGGCGGTGGCGGGGGCCGTCCTCGTGCTGGGTGCGGCCCTGTACGCCTACCGGGGCGCCTTCCGGGGCCGCCGCTGAACCCGCGCGGGTCCCGGCCGGGCACGAGGGAGCGGCCGGGGCCCGCGTACGGCGTCCCGTTGCGGGAAGTGGTTTGAATGCACCGTCCGCTTGCCGCGAGGATGGATGCGGATCCCTGTCGTCACCGCCAGCCGTCCGGAGGTCGTCCCCATGCCCTTCCCCGCGTCCGACACCGGAGCGCCCGTCGTCCTGGACCGGCGCGAGGGCCCGCACGGCGAGGTGGTGCTGCGCAGGCGCCAGACCGGCGGGGAGCCGGTGCACGAGATCATCGCCAACGGCTGCTTCCTGATGGACACCTCCGACGGGCGGTCCGAACGGCTGCTCGTCGACGCGGCGTCCGGCGCCCTGGAGACGGGGAACGTCGCGCCGAGTCTGCTCATCGGCGGGCTCGGGGTCGGCTTCTCGCTGGCCCACGCCGCCGAGAGCGAGCACTGGCGCCACATCGTGGTGGTGGAGCGCGAGGAGGCGATCATCGAATGGCACCGTTCCGGGCCGCTCGCGGCCGTCTCCGGTGCGGCGCTCGGCGATCCGCGCTGCGTGATCCTGCACACGGATCTCGTGGAGCATCTGCGGACGACGGAGGACCGGTTCGACGCCCTGTGCCTGGACATCGACAACGGGCCCGACTGGACGGTGACCGAGGGCAACGGGGAGCTGTACTCGCCCGCCGGACTGGCCTCCTGCGCACGGGTGCTGAAGCCCGGCGGGGTGCTCGCCGTCTGGTCGGCGCAGCCGTCGTCCGCGTTCGAGGAAGCATTGCGGAATGCCGGATTCAGCGGGGTAAGAACCGAAGAGATCCGCGTTGCCCGAGGCGTACCGGACGTGGTGCACCTCGGAGTTCGCCCTGCGTAGCCGGGACCCGCTCGATGCCCTTACGCTGCTGGGACACAAACGGGCCCGGCAGCGGTCCGTCACCATGTGCAGCACGCAGTGAACAGGTAACAGGGGCGGGGCGATGGAGCAGACACACACCACGCACAACGGCGTCGCGGCCACGCCAGGAGCCCAGCGCCGGGTGCTCGTCGTCGAGGACGACGCCACGATCGTGGACGCCATCGCGGCACGGCTGCGGGCCGAGGGCTTCCTGGTCCAGACCGCGCTCGACGGGCCCGCCGCCGTCGACGCCGCCGAGGCGTGGCAGCCCGATCTGATGGTGCTCGACGTCATGCTCCCGGGCTTCGACGGCCTGGAGGTCTGCCGCCGGGTGCAGGCCCAGCGTCCCGTGCCGGTGCTCATGCTCACCGCGCGTGACGACGAGACGGACATGCTGGTCGGGCTCGGCGTCGGCGCCGACGACTACATGACCAAGCCGTTCTCGATGCGCGAGCTCGCCGCCCGGGTCCATGTCCTGCTGCGCCGCGTCGAACGGGCCGCGCTCGCCGCGGTCACCCCGCGCAGCGGCATCCTGCGCCTGGGCGAGCTGGAGATCGACCACGCCCAGCGCCGGGTGCGGGTGCGGGCCGAGGACGTCCATCTGACGCCGACCGAGTTCGATCTGCTGGTGTGCCTGGCCAACACCCCGCGCGCCGTCCTCTCCCGCGAGCAGCTGCTCGCCGAGGTCTGGGACTGGGCCGACGCCTCCGGCACCCGGACGGTCGACAGCCACATCAAGGCGCTGCGGCGGAAGATCGGCGCGGAGCGGATCCGCACCGTCCACGGCGTGGGCTACGCCCTGGAGACGCCGGCGCCATGAGCGGGCGGCCGCGCGGCCGGCTGCGCAGGCGGCTGGGCATCGACTCCCTCACGATCTCGATCAAGACGAAACTGAGCACGCTCGTCGTCGTCTCGGTCCTGATCACCACCGGTCTGATGCTGATGGCCTTCCACAGCAAGACCGAGGTGCGGTTCATCACCATCTTCACGATGATCGCCACGCTGCTGATCACGCAGTTCGTGGCGCACGGCCTGACCGCGCCGCTGGACGAGATGAACAAGGTCGCCCGGGGCATATCGCACGGCGACTACACCCGCCGGGTGCGCGGCGCCGACCGCCGCGACGAGCTGGGCGACCTCGCGTCGACCATCAACCGCATGGCGGACGACCTGGAGGCGGTTGACCGCAACCGCAAGGAGCTGGTCGCCAACGTCTCGCACGAACTGCGCACGCCGATCGCCGCTCTGCGCGCCGTGCTGGAGAACGTGGTCGACGGGGTGTCCGCGGCCGATCCGGAGACCATGCGGACCGCGCTGAAGCAGACGGAGCGCCTCGGCCGGCTGGTGGAGACGCTGCTGGACCTCTCCCGGCTGGACAACGGGGTGCTGCCGCTGCGGGCCCGCCGATTCGAGGTGTGGCCGTACCTTTCGGGAGTGCTGAAGGAGGCCAACCTGGCGTCGGCGCAGCGCGGGCTCGCCTCCGGTTCGGGCCATCACACGCGGACGGACGTGCATCTGCACCTGGACGTCTCGCCGCCCGAGCTGACCGCGCACGCGGACGCGGAGCGGCTGCACCAGGTAGTGGCGAATCTCATCGACAACGCGGTGAAGCACTCGCCGCCGCACGGCCGGGTCACGGTACGGGCCCGGCGCGGCTTCGGCCGGGAGTCGCTGGACCTGGAGGTGCTGGACGAGGGTCCGGGCATCCCGGAGCAGGAACGGCACCGTGTCTTCGAGCGGTTCAACCGCGGTCAGGTCGCCGCGCCGCACGGGCCGGGCAGCGACGGGGGCACGGGGCTCGGGCTCGCGATCGCGCGCTGGGCGGTGGATCTGCACGGCGGTCGTATCGGAGTGGCCGAATCTGCGCGCGGTTGCCGGATACGGGTCACCCTTCCGGGAATCCCCGCACCGAGAGGTTGACGTAGGGTTCGAACCGGAGCGGGTCGTTCTGCGTGGTGGGAAGCAGAGCGGGCAGAAGGCTGCAGGCCACACGGGTGCAGTCGTGAGGCGTCGCACCCTCACAGAGGCGAAACTGGACTTGTTTCCCGCCATTCACAAGCCCGAAACCCGCCTTTCGGTGTGACTTGCGCGACGATGACCGGCCCGGCCTGCACCTCTCGGCCAAGGAGGCGTAGCCTTTATTTCCGCTGTCCATCACCTTGTGAAGCGGAAGAGGGCGGTTCTCGCCGTGTCGTCTCAGTCCCCCAGTAACTCAAGCCTCCAGGCCGACCAAGGCGGGCAGGGTTCCAACCCTGCCGCCGCGTTCGGTGCCAATGAGTGGCTCGTCGACGAGATCTACCAGCAGTACCTCCAGGACCCGAGTTCGGTCGACCGGGCCTGGTGGGACTTCTTCGCCGACTACAAGCCGGGAGCCGGCGCGGCGGACAAGGACAAGGCGGCACCCGCCGCCACGACCGCCCCCACCACGACCGCGAGCGCGCCCGCCGCGCAGCAGGCGGCGCCCGCCCAGGCCGCCCCCGCGGCACCGGCTCCGGCTCCTGCCGCCGCCGAGCCCGCCGCCGCGCCGGCGCCCGCCCCGAAGGCAGCTCCGGCGAAGGCCGCACCGGCCAAGGCCGCGGCCGCCCCCGCGGAGGCCGCCGACGGCCCCGAGTTCGTGACGCTGCGCGGCCCGGCCGCCGCGGTCGCCAAGAACATGGGCGCCTCCCTGGAGCTGCCCACGGCCACGTCCGTGCGCGCCGTGCCGGTGAAGCTGCTGTTCGACAACCGCATCGTCATCAACAACCACCTCAAGCGCGCCCGTGGCGGGAAGATCTCCTTCACCCACCTCATCGGGTACGCGATGGTGCAGGCCATCAAGGCCATGCCGTCGATGAACTGGTCCTTCACGCAGAAGGACGGCAAGCCGACGCTGGTCAAGCCGGAGCACATCAACTTCGGCCTGGCGATCGACCTGGTGAAGCCGAACGGCGACCGCCAGCTGGTCGTCGCGGGCATCAAGAAGGCCGAGACCCTGAACTTCTTCGAGTTCTGGCAGGCCTACGAGGACATCGTCCGGCGCGCCCGCAACAACAAGCTGACGATGGACGACTTCACCGGCGTCACCGTCTCGCTGACCAACCCCGGCGGCCTCGGCACCGTCCACTCGGTGCCGCGTCTGATGCCCGGTCAGTCCGTCATCATGGGCGTCGGCTCGATGGACTACCCGGCCGAGTTCCAGGGCACCTCGCAGGACACCCTGAACAAGCTGGGCATCTCCAAGGTGATGACCCTCACCAGCACCTACGACCACCGGGTCATCCAGGGTGCCGCGTCGGGCGAGTTCCTGCGCATCGTGGCGAACCTCCTCCTCGGCGAGGACGGCTTCTACGACGACATCTTCGAGTCGCTGCGCATCCCCTACGAGCCGGTCCGCTGGCTCAAGGACATCGACGCCTCGCACGACGACGACGTCACCAAGGCCGCGCGGGTCTTCGAGCTGATCCACTCCTACCGGGTCCGCGGCCACGTCATGGCCGACACCGACCCGCTGGAGTACCGCCAGCGCAAGCACCCCGACCTGGACATCACCGAGCACGGCCTCACCCTGTGGGACCTGGAGCGCGAGTTCGCCGTCGGCGGCTTCGCCGGCAAGTCGATGATGAAGCTGCGCGACATCCTCGGCGTGCTGCGCGAGTCGTACTGCCGCACCACCGGCATCGAGTTCATGCACATCCAGGACCCGAAGCAGCGCAAGTGGCTGCAGGACCGGGTGGAGCGCTCGCACTCCAAGCCGGAGCGCGAGGAGCAGCTGCGCATCCTGCGCCGGCTGAACGCCGCCGAGGCGTTCGAGACCTTCCTGCAGACGAAGTACGTCGGCCAGAAGCGCTTCTCCCTGGAGGGCGGCGAGTCCGTCATCCCGCTGCTCGACGCGGTCATCGACTCGGCCGCCGAGTCCCGCCTCGACGAGGTCGTCATCGGCATGGCCCACCGCGGCCGCCTCAACGTGCTGGCCAACATCGTCGGCAAGTCGTACGCCCAGATCTTCCGCGAGTTCGAGGGCAACCTCGACCCGAAGTCGATGCACGGCTCCGGCGACGTGAAGTACCACCTGGGCGCCGAGGGCACCTTCACCGGGCTCGACGGCGAGCAGATCAAGGTCTCCCTGGTCGCCAACCCCTCCCACCTGGAGGCGGTGGACCCGGTCCTGGAGGGTGTCGCCCGCGCCAAGCAGGACGTCATCAACAAGGGCGGCACGGACTTCACCGTCCTGCCGGTCGCCCTGCACGGTGACGCGGCCTTCGCCGGGCAGGGTGTCGTCGCCGAGACGCTGAACATGTCGCAGCTGCGCGGCTACCGCACCGGCGGCACGGTCCACATCGTCATCAACAACCAGGTCGGCTTCACCGCCGCCCCGGAGTCCTCGCGCTCCTCGATGTACGCCACCGACGTGGCCCGCATGATCGAGGCGCCGATCTTCCACGTGAACGGCGACGACCCGGAGGCCGTCGTGCGGGTCGCGCGGCTCGCCTTCGAGTTCCGCCAGGCGTTCAACAAGGACGTCGTGATCGACCTCATCTGCTACCGCCGCCGCGGTCACAACGAGGGCGACAACCCGCAGTTCACCAACCCGCAGATGTACAACCTGATCGACAAGAAGCGTTCGGTGCGCAAGCTCTACACCGAGTCGCTGATCGGTCGCGGCGACATCACGCTGGAAGAGGCGGAGCAGGCGCTCCAGGACTTCCAGGGCCAGCTGGAGAAGGTGTTCGCGGAGGTCCGCGAGGCCACCAGCAACCCGGCCCCGACGCATGTCCCGGACGCCGAGCCGGAGTTCCCGGTCGCGGTCAACACGGCGGTCTCCCAGGAGGTCGTCAAGCGGATCGCGGAGTCCCAGGTCAACATCCCGGACACCATCACCGTGCACCCGCGGCTGCTGCCGCAGATGCAGCGCCGCGCCGCCTCCGTCGAGGACGGCACGATCGACTGGGGCATGGGCGAGACCCTGGCCATCGGTTCGCTGCTGATGGAGGGCACCCCGGTCCGGCTGTCCGGCCAGGACACCCGCCGCGGCACCTTCGGCCAGCGCCACGCGGTGCTCGTGGACCAGGAGACCGGCGAGGACTACACCCCGCTGCTCTACCTGACCGAGGAGCAGGCCCGCTACAACGTCTACGACTCGCTGCTCAGCGAGTACGCGGCGATGGGCTTCGAGTACGGCTACTCGCTGGCCCGCCCCGACGCGCTGGTCATGTGGGAGGCCCAGTTCGGTGACTTCGTCAACGGTGCGCAGACCGTCGTCGACGAGTTCATCTCCTCGGCCGAGCAGAAGTGGAGCCAGCACTCCGGCGTCACGCTGCTGCTGCCGCACGGCTACGAGGGCCAGGGCCCGGACCACAGCTCCGCGCGCCCCGAGCGCTTCCTCCAGATGTGCGCGCAGGACAACATGACGGTCGCGATGCCGACCCTGCCGTCGAACTACTTCCACCTGCTGCGCTGGCAGGTCCACAACCCGCACCACAAGCCGCTGATCGTCTTCACCCCGAAGTCGATGCTGCGTCTGAAGGCCGCGGCGTCCAAGGCGGAGGAGTTCACCACCGGCGGCTTCCGTCCGGTGATCGGGGACGACAGCGTCGACCCGGCCGCGGTGCGCAAGGTCGTCTTCTGCGCGGGCAAGGTCTACTACGACCTCGACGCCGAGCGGAAGAAGCGCGGCACGACGGACACCGCGATCATCCGTCTGGAGCGCCTGTACCCGCTGCCGGGTGCCGAGCTCCAGGCCGAGATCGCCAAGTACCCGAACGCCGAGAAGTACCTGTGGACGCAGGAGGAGCCGGCGAACCAGGGTGCCTGGCCGTTCATCGCGCTCAACCTGATCGACCACCTCGACCTGGCCGTCGGCGCGGACATCCCGCACGGCGAGCGCCTGCGCCGCATCTCGCGCCCGCACAGCTCGTCGCCGGCCGTGGGCTCGAAGAAGCGTCACGAGCAGGAGCAGGAGCAGCTCGTCAACGAGGTCTTCGACGCCTGACCCGGCCTCCCGGCAGGTACGACGTGAAGGGCCCGGCACCCCMCGGGGTGCCGGGCCCTCGCGCGTCCGTTCGGCGGACCGCCGGTGCGGGCGAGCGCGTCCCGGTGGCGTCCGGGCGGCCGCACGCCGTGGGCGCAGGCGCCCGGGGCGGGGGCGGTGACGTTCCGGGCGCGCAGCGCGTGCTCCCGCCGGGCCGGGGGCCCGGTGCCGCGGTCGCACGCGGGCGGCAGCGGCTTCGTACGCGGTGCGGAAGCGGCCGCACCCCGCCCCGCGCTCGCAGGGCGTGCCGCGGGGCGGGCCTCGCACGGCTCGGCGGCCGGGCGCGGACCCCGGGGGCGGGACGGGCGCGAGGGAACGGTGCATATCCTGGCGGGTGAAGCGCGTATCCCGCGTCCGACACGATCCCTGCAAACGGAGCACCGTTGTACTTCACCGACCGCGGCATCGAGGAACTGGAGAAGCGGCGCGGCGAGGAGGAGGTCACCTTCGAGTGGCTCGCCGAGCAGCTGCGGACGTTCGTCGATCTCAACCCGGACTTCGAGGTCCCTGTCGAGCGCCTGGCCACCTGGCTGGCCCGGCTGGACGACGAGGACGACGAGGAGTGATCCGGCCCGCGCCCTGACGGGTCCCCCCGGGGGGCGTGGACCCCGGGGGGACCCGTCAGGGCTCCGAGGTGCGCAGGCGGGCGTAGGTCAGGCCCAGCGCCCCGTGGGCGATCAGCAGCGCGCCGGCGGCGGCCCAGCCGGGGCTGCGGCGGCGCAGGGCCCAGGCGGTCAAGGGGAGGCCCGCGGCGAGCTGGGCGGTGCCGAGGACGCGGGCGCCGGGGCCGTGCAGCCACGGCTCCAGTGCGCCCTCCTCGACGGCGTCCCGCCAGCCGGACCAGGCGAGGTGCTCGGCGCCCCGCTCACGGGCGGCCGCGCGCAGCCAGTCGGCCGGCTGCCCCGGCGTCAGCCCTTCGGGCAGGTCGAGCCCGGTCCGGGCGAGCACCGCGGCGAGAGCGGTCATCCGGGCGTGGGCGTCGGACTCCGGATCGGGCAGGGTCAGCGGCTCCAGGGCCTGGAGATCGAACACAGGGTCGAGGCCGAGGCGGGCCGCGAAGGTGCGCATGGCCTCGTCCTCGCCGGCCGGGGTGCCGTCGGCGAGCCAGACGTAGCCGACCGGGCGGCGGAAACCGGACACGAGGGTGAACCCGGACCGGTCGCCGTCCCACCAGAGGGCGATGACGGGACGGTCCGTGCCGACGGCCGCGGCGGCGGCCCAGCCGGCGAGCACCGCGTCGACCGCTTCGCCGCCGTCGACCCAGGGACGGCCCTCGGGGACGATGACGCTCCATCCCTCGCCCGCGGGGGCGAGGAGGAGGTTCTCGCGCAGCAGCCGGACCTGCCGGCGTACGTCGTCGGGCTCGGCCCGGCACAGCAGCAGGGCGCCCACGGGTGTCGCGTTCATGCCTCCACGCTAGGCCGAGTCCGGCACATCCCGCCCGGCGCGCGGCGGACTGCGCCGTCCGCCGGACACGGCCCGGAGCCGTCTGCCCGCAGTCCGCTCGGCGAGAAGCGCGCGAGAGGGCGCTTGACATCGTCGGCCCGCGATATATCGTGTTCGACAGGAGACGCGATATGTTGCGTCGTGGCGGCCCCGGGAGGTCAGCACCATGACAGAGACGGCATGGGTAGTCGCCGAGCCGGAGAAGCTCGACTTCGACGACCCGGTGACCACCCTCAAGGTGCGCATCGTCAACGGCACGGTCAACGTCGTGGGCACCGACGAGGGTTCCGCCCGGCTGGAGGTCTCCCGGATCGAGGGGCCGCCGCTCGTCGTCACCCGTGACGGCGGCACCCTGACCGTCGCGTACGAGGACCTGCCCTGGCAGGGCTTCCTCAAGCTGCTCGACTTCACGGGTCGGCACCGCAGCGCGGTCGTCTCCCTCGTCGTCCCCGCCGGCGCCTCGGTCGAGGTCGGCGTCGTGGGCGCGGGGGCCGTCGTCTCCGGCGTCCGGGGCACCACCTCCGTACGCGGCGTCAGCGGCGACACCACGCTCGTCGGGCTGGCCGGACCGGTGCTCGCCGAGACGGTCTCGGGCGACCTCGAGGCACAGGCGCTGACCGGCGCCCTCCGCTTCCACAGCGTCTCGGGCGACCTCACCGTCGTCGACGGCGCCGGTTCCACCGTGAAGGCCGAGACGGTGACCGGGAACATGGTCGTCGACATCGGCGCCGCCGGAGAACCGGCCGACATCCGGCTGACCACGGTCTCCGGCGAGGTCGCCATCCGGCTGCCCCACCCGGCCGACGCCACGGTGGAGGCCAACACCGCCAGCGGCGCCGTGTCCAACGCCTTCGAGGACCTGCGGGTCCGCGGGCAGTGGGGCGCCAAGCGGATCACCGGCACCCTCGGCGCGGGCACCGGCACCCTGTCGGCGACCACGGTGTCCGGATCCATCGCCCTGCTGCGCAGGCCCCCGGCGGACGAGGACGGGACGCACGCCGACGCCCCGACCGGAAAGGCGCTCTGACATGCCCCCCGTATTCGCCCATGGCCGGCTCCGGCTCTACCTGCTCAAGCTGCTCGACGAGGCCCCGCGCCACGGCTACGAGGTCATCCGGCTGCTGGAGGAACGCTTCCAGGGGCTGTACGCGCCGAGCGCCGGCACCGTCTACCCGCGGCTGGCCAAGCTGGAGGCCGAGGGCCTGGTCACCCATGCCACCGAGGGAGGCCGCAAGGTCTACTCGATCACCGACGCCGGACGCGCCGAACTCGCCGGACGCGGCGCCGAGCTGGCCGACCTCGAACTCGAGATCCGCGAGTCGGTCTCCGAACTCGCGGCGGAGATCCGCGACGACGTGCGGGGCGCGGCGGGCAGGCTGCGCAGCGAGATGCGCGCGGCGGCCGGCGAGGCGCGCGGACGCGGCGCGAGCGGGCCCGGCGGCCCGGCGGCCGGGGACGGCTTCGGGGATCCGGGGGACCCGGCCACCGACGGCGAGGGCTGGCGGACGGCGAAGGAGGAGCTGCGCCGCGCCCGTCAGGAGTGGAAGGAGCAGGCGCGCCGCGCGAAGGACGAGTCCCGCCGGGCGCGCGAGGACGCCCGCAAGGCGCGCCGTCAGGCCGAGGAGGCCCGGGAGCACGCCCGCTCCGAGATGCAGCGCATCGCCCGCCAGGTGCAGGACCAGGTCCAGGTCCACTTCGCGCGCGGCGACTGGCCCGCCGGGGTGCGCGACGGCCTGTCCGAACTGGCGGGCCAGCTCGGCGGACTGGCCCGCGGCACCGCCTGGCCGCCGCACGTGGAGCCGGACGCGGGCGCCACGGATCCCGAATGGGCGAAGGACACCGTCCCGGAGCCGTCGGCGGATCCCGTACGGGACCTGGAACGGCTGCTGGACCGCTTCCGTGACGACGTCCGGGACGCGGCGCGCGACCGCGGGGTGACCGCGGACCAGCTCGGCGAGGCCCGGCGTCATCTGTCCACGGCGGCGGCGCACATCGTCGCGCTGCTGAACACCCCCCGCGACTGAGTCGCGTCGCGAGGATGCCGCCGCGCCACGGCGCGGCGGCATCCTCGCGCCCGCGGCCGGGTCAGGCCCCGGTCAGCACGATCTTCCCGAAGAGGTCGCCCTTCTCGATCCGCTCGAAGCCCTCGCGGGCCCGGTCCAGCGGGAGCACCTGGTCGATCACGGGCCGGACCCCGGTCACCGCGCAGAAGGAGAGCAGGTCCTCCAGCTCGTCCCGGGATCCCATGGTGGAACCGACGACCTTCAGCTCCAGGAAGAAGATGCGGGTCAGTTCGGCATGGGAGGGGCGGTCGCCGCTGGTCGCCCCCGAGATGACGAGGGTCCCCCCGGGGCGCAGCGACTTGACCGAGTGGGACCAGGTGGCGGCCCCGACCGTCTCGATGACGGCGTCCACGCGGCGCGGCAGCCGCGCACCCGGCTCGAAGGCCTCCTCGGCGCCGAGTTCGACGGCGCGCCGGCGCTTGGCCTCGTCGCGGCTGGTGGCGTACATCCGCAGCCCGGCCGCCCGGCCGAGCACGAGCGCGGCGGTCGCGACACCGCCGCCCGCGCCCTGGACGAGGACCGAGTCACCGGGCCGGACACCGGCGTTGGTGAAGAGCATGCGGTACGCGGTGAGCCACGCGGTCGGCAGGCAGGCGGCCTCCTCGAACGTGAGCTCCGCGGGCTTGGGCAGCACGTTCCACGTGGGCACGCTCACCTGCTCGGCGAAGGTGCCCTGGTAGCGCTCGGTGAGGATGGACCGCGGCTCGTCGGGCCCCACGCCGTGGCCGCTCTGGCCGATGACGGAGTGGAGCACGACCTCGTTGCCGTCCTGGTCGACGCCCGCGGCGTCGCAGCCGAGGATCATCGGCAGCTTGTCCTCGGAGAGGCCGACGCCCCGCAGGGACCACAGGTCGTGGTGGTTGAGGGAGGCGGCCCTGACGGTCACGGTCGTCCAGCCCGGGCGCGCCCCGGGCGCGGGCCGTTCACCCAGTTCGAGGCCGTTCAACGGCTGGTCGCGGTCGATGCGTGCGGCGTAGGCGGCGAACATGACCATGAGCGTAGGGCGACAGCCCTCCCCACGGAACCGCACACCTGTGTGACACGCCCCGCACACCCCCGGGCGGCGTCCGACCCCGCCACGCACCCCGGGAACGCCGGCGGGCCGGCCCCACCCCCGCACGGGATGTGGACCGGCCCGCCGCACATGGCGCTCCGGGCGGACGGCTCAGCGCCGCGCGACCCCCTCGGCACGCGCCGCGGCGGCCACCGCGGCGGTCACCGCGGGAGCGACCCGCTCGTCGAACGGCGACGGGATCACGTAGTCGGCGGACAGGTCGTCCCCGACCACGTCGGCCAGCGCGTTCGCCGCCGCGATCTTCATGCCCTCGGTGATGCGGGAGGCCCGCACCTGGAGCGCGCCGGCGAAGATGCCGGGGAAGGCGAGCACGTTGTTGATCTGGTTCGGGTAGTCCGACCGTCCGGTGGCCACGACGGCCGCGTACTTGTGCGCGACGTCGGGGTGGACCTCCGGGTTCGGGTTGGCCATGGCGAAGACGAACGCGCCCGGCGCCATCGTCGCGACGGCCTCCTCCGGGACGGTGCCGCCGGAGACGCCGATGAAGACGTCCGCGCCGGCGAGCGCGGTCTCCAGCGTGCCGGAGAGCCCGGCCCGGTTGGTGAGCCCGGCGATCTCGCGCTTGACGTCGGTGAGGTCCGTGCGGTCGCGGCTGACGACGCCCTTGCGGTCGGTGACCGCCACGTCGCCGAGGCCGGCCTCCAGCAGGAACTTCGCGATGGCCACACCGGCCGCGCCGGAGCCGGAGATGACGGCGCGGAGGTCGCCCAGACCCCGGCCGGTCAGCTTCGCCGCGTTGCGCAGGGCCGCGAGGGTCACGACGGCGGTGCCGTGCTGGTCGTCGTGGAAGACGGGGATGTCGAGGCGCTCCTGGAGCTTGCGCTCGATCTCGAAGCACCGCGGCGCCGAGATGTCCTCCAGGTTCACGCCGCCGAAGGAGGGGGCGAGCCGGACGACGGTCTCGACGATCTCGTCGGTGTCGGTGGTGGCGAGCGCGATCGGGACCGCGTCCACGCCGCCGAACTGCTTGAAGAGGATCGCTTTCCCCTCCATGACCGGGAGGGACGCCTCCGGGCCGATGTCGCCGAGGCCGAGCACCGCGGTCCCGTCCGTCACGACCGCGACGACCTGGGACTTCCAGGTGTAGTCGTGCACGAGTTCGGGCTGCTCGGCGATTGCGGTGCACACCTTGGCGACGCCGGGTGTGTACGCGAGGGACAGGTCATCCTTGTCCCGCACCGGCACGGTGGCCTGGATGGCCATCTTGCCGCCGCGGTGCAGGGCGAACGCCGCATCGAAGGGCTCGTCGGCACTCTCCGTGGTGACGCTGTCGCTGCGAGGATTGACGATCTCCGCTGCCATGTGGGTTGACCCCTTAAGTCTGCATGTTGAGGGTGGCCACTCCTGGTTGAGGAGGGGTGGGCGGACCCGCGTACGACCTCTGCGCCAGGCGGTTGGCCCGCCGTGGCAGGGGGTGTCTCGTACGCGCGGGCGCGCCGCACAACGCGCCCTGAGCCCCGGATGAGGGGTGTAAGGATCCTTCTTACCGGACAGACCGCACCGCGCACGAGTCGTTTCCTTCGCGGTGACGCGGTTCATAGCGGGGAACCGGGTCAACTCCCGCCGTACGGCGGAATCCACCCAGAAGGCGCACCGGCAAGAGATCTTCCGGTGGGAAGCAGGCATCTCGGCGAATGGTCCGGTCCAGGTATGCCGTCGCCGATGTTCGGGGATCACCCGTTACCCGATTTTGACATGCGCGGCCCCCTGAATGGGCTAGTCCGAATGGCAAGATGCCGAAAACACACAAGGTCGCGACACTCGAAGGTGAGTGCACGACTCGTCGTAGTCCCCTCTACACAGCCGGAGGACCCCGATCATGACCGCAAGCACCACCCGTCGCACGACTGCCGCCAGGTCCAGGATCACCGCGGTCGCCGCGATCGCGGTCGTCGGCGCCCTGACGCTCACCGCATGTGGCGACCAGACCAACTCCGGCTCGGACACCGCCACGAGCGAGGGCACCAAGGCCACCGGTGCGCCGCTGTTCGACAAGCTGCCCGAGGACATCCAGAAGGCCGGCGTGATCAAGGTCGGCACCGACGCCGCCTACGCCCCGATGGAGTACGAGGAGGGCGGCAAGATCGTCGGCATCGACCCCGACATCGCGGCCGCCCTCGGCAAGGAGCTGGGCGTCAAGTTCGTCTTCACCAGCGGCACCTTCGACGGCCTCATCTCCTCCCTGAACACCGGTCGCCAGGACATCGTGATGTCCGCCATGAGCGACACCAAGGCGCGCCAGGAGGGCCTGGACGACACGGGGAAGAAGACGGGTGAGGGCGTCGACTTCGTCGACTACTTCACCTCGGGCGTCTCCCTGCTGGTCAAGAAGGGCAACCCGGACAACATCACGTCCCTGGACGACCTGTGCGGCAAGAAGGTCGCCGTGCAGCGCGGCACCATCTACCACGACACCTTCAAGGCGCAGGCCGAGACCTGTAAGAAGGACGGCAAGGGCGCCCTGACGATCGAGGCGTTCGACACCGACGCCGAGGCCCAGACCCGGGTGAAGTCCGGCGGTGCCGTGGCCGACCTGAACGACTACCCGGTCGCCGCGCACATCGCGAAGACCGCGGGCGGCGGCGACGACTTCGAGGTCGCGGGCGGACAGACCGACGCCGGGCCGTTCGGCATCGCCGTCAACAAGGACGACACCCAGCTGCGCGACGCGCTCAAGGACGCCCTGAACGCGATCATCGAGAACGGCGAGTACAAGAAGGTCCTGGAGAAGTGGGACGTCACGAACAGCGCCGTGACCGAGGCGACCATCAACGCCGGCAAGTGATCCCGGCGCCCCTGCCTCACGCGTTCACCGAAGGGCAGTCATCGTGACTGACAAGTTCGACAAGACCCCCGCCGACGGGCCATCCGCCCACTCGGCGGTCGACAAGGGGACGTACACGCCCCCTGAGCAGATCAAGGCCATCCCGGTCCGCCACTGGGGCCGCTGGATCAGCGCCGTGATCGTCGTCGCCCTGCTGGGCACGCTGATCTATTCGTTCTCCCAGGGCGATGTGAACTGGGGAACGGTCGGCGACCTGATCTTCGACGACCGGATCGTCCGGGGCATGGGGGCCACGCTGCTGATCAGCGTGCTGTCCATGCTGATCGGCCTGGTCCTCGGCGTCCTCTTCGCCGTCATGCGGCTGTCGAAGAACCCGGTCACCGGCGCCGTCGCCTGGCTCTACATCTGGTTCTTCCGCGGCACGCCGGTCTACGTCCAGCTGCTGCTGTGGTTCAACCTGGCGCTGATCTTCCCCGTTCTCAACCTTGGTTTCTACAAGGACGAGATGGTGGACGTGATGACCCCGTTCATGGTCGCCCTGCTGGGTCTCGGCCTGAACGAGGGCGCCTACATGGCCGAGATCGTCCGGGCCGGCATCCAGTCGGTCGACGAGGGCCAGACGGAGGCCTCGAACGCCCTGGGCATGTCCAGCTCCAAGACCATGCGGCGAATCGTTCTTCCGCAGGCGATGCGGGTGATCGTGCCGCCCACCGGCAACGAGTTCATCAACCTGCTGAAGACCTCGTCCCTGGTGTCGGCCGTGCAGTACACCGAGCTGCTGCGGGCCGCGCAGAACATCGGTTCCACGTCGTTCGCGATCATGGAGACCCTGCTCGTGGCCTCGGTCTGGTACCTGGCCCTGACCAGCGTGTTCAGTGTCGGCCAGTACTACGTCGAGCGGCACTACGCCCGCGGGTCGCTGCGGCAGCTGCCGCCCACCCCCTGGCAGCGGGTCAAGAGGAACCTGCTGAACGTCACCGGCAAGCGCCAAGGAGCGTGGTCATGAACGCCATGGTGAAGGCCGAAGGCGTCCACAAGTCCTTCGGGGCCGCGCACATCCTGCGCGGTATCGATCTGGAGGTCGCCCCCCAGGAGGTGTTCTGCCTGGTCGGTCCGTCCGGCTCCGGCAAGTCCACCTTCCTGCGGTGCATCAACCACCTGGAGAAGATCAACGCGGGCCGCCTGTCGGTCGACGGCCGGCTGGTGGGGTACCGGCAGAAGGGCGACAAGCTCTACGAGCTGAAGGACAGCGAGGTCGCGGCGCAGCGCCGGGACATCGGCATGGTCTTCCAGCGCTTCAACCTGTTCCCGCACATGACGGCGCTCGCGAACGTCATGGAGGCCCCGATGCAGGTCAAGGGCGAGACCAGGGCCGTGGCCCGGGCCCGCGCCGAGCGCCTGCTCGACCGGGTCGGCCTGTCGGACAAGGCGGGGAACTACCCCGCGCAGCTCTCCGGCGGCCAGCAGCAGCGTGTCGCCATCGCCCGTGCGCTGGCGATGGAGCCGAAGCTGATGCTCTTCGACGAGCCGACCTCGGCTCTCGACCCGGAGCTGGTCGGCGAGGTCCTCGACGTGATGCGCGGACTCGCCGAGGAGGGCATGACGATGATCGTCGTCACCCACGAGATGGGCTTCGCCCGGGAGGTCGGCGACTCGCTGGTCTTCATGGACGGCGGCGTGGTGGTCGAGTCCGGCAACCCGCGCGACGTCCTGACCAACCCGCAGCACGACCGCACCAAGGCGTTCCTCTCCAAGGTGCTCTGAGCCGGACCCGTGGCACAGGGGCGGTACGGGGGATCCCCGACCGCCCCTGTGGCGTACGCCTACCTGATCGCCAGGACCAGGGCGTCGCTCGGCGACGCCCACACGGGGCGCGCCTCGCCGAAGCCGGCCGCGCGCAGGGTCTCGGCGTGCCAGGCCGCCGAGGGGGTCTCGCCGTCCGCGTGCTCGCCGTAGATGCGAAAGCGCTCGGCGGTCGGGGCGGCGAGCACCGGGTCCGCGGCGGCGAGGGCCCACCAGTCGGCCCAGTCGAGCACGCCCGCCGCCCGGGCGCGGTCCATGCCGGCGTGCCGGTGGGCGCGTTCGGCGGCGTTGATCCGGGGCGTCGACCCGTCCTTCATCCGGTCGGCGTTCATGAACACGCCGCCCTCCGGGACCAGCCCCGCGAGCTGCCCGTAGAGGGTGGTGAGCGGCCCGGTGCGCAGCCAGTGGAGCGCGGTGGCGGTGAGCACCGCGTCGTAACGGGTGTGCGGCAGCGCGGCGGTCCAGCCGGGATCGGTCAGGTCGGCCGTCACGAAGGTGACGCGGTCGTCCCCGGCGAAGTAGCCCCGGGCGATCGTCAACAGCGCGGGATCGAGGTCCACACCCGTGCTGGTGGCGTCCGGGAACCGGGCGAGGAGCCGGTCCGTGATACTGCCCGTACCGCAGGCGAGGTCGAGCACCCTGGGGGCGGTGCCCACCGTGGCCTCGACCATGTCCAGCATGACGCGGAACCGCTCCTCGCGGTCGGGCATGTACCACTCCTGCTGGCGGTCCCAGCTCTCCTGCCAGGCCCGCCAGTCGCTTCCCGTGTCCGCCGTGGTTCCCGCCACCGGAACCCTCCCGTCCGTAATACCCTCGAATACATGGCAGCTGTTACGGCTGCCCTGTCGACGGTAGACCCTTGCAGTAAGGACTACAAGTGGAACTGGCCCATTACTCGGATTACGCCGTCCGCCTGGTCAACACCGAGGAGCCGGCCCGCAGCAAGGACTCGCTGACCTCCGTCGACGCGGTGCGCGAGCTCTTCGGCGCCTCCACCCAGATGGCCCGGCGCGCCACGGACGCGGACGTCACCCGGTTCCGCTCGGTACGGGCCCGGCTGCGCGCCGTCTTCACGGCGGCCGACGCCGGCGAGGAGTCCCTCGCCGTCGACCTGCTCAACTCGCTCCTGCTGGAGTTCCCGGTCAGCCCCCAGATCTCGGGGCACGACCAGCGCGACGACGACGGCCGCCCGCTGTGGCACATGCACCTCGCGGACCACTCGTCGAACGCGACCTCGGGGTACGCGGCCATCGCCGCGATGGGACTCGCCTTCCACCTCACCGAGCACGGCGTCGACCGCCTCGGACTGTGCCAGGCCGCCCCCTGCCGCAACGCCTACCTCGACACCTCGACCAACCGCTCGCGCCGCTACTGCTCGGACCGCTGCGCCACCCGCGCCAATGTCGCGGCCTACCGGGCCCGCAAGCGCCTGGAGAGCGACCGGTCGGGCAGCACCGGCCTCAGCGCGGACACCAGCCAGGACGCCACCCCGGCCACGGACCGCTGATCCGGCGGGCGCGGCCTGAAGCGGGTGCGCACCCGCCCGAGCAGCAGCTCGGGCGGCACGACGCCGAACTCACGGCTGTCGCCGTGGGCGTGCGGATTGTCCCCCAGCACCCACCAGCCGTCCGGGCGGCGCTCGGCCAGCCGTTTGACGATGAGCAGATTCTGCTGCAGCGGATGGCGCAGCACGGCCACGTCCCCCTGCCGCAGCGTCGCGCGGTAGTCCACCAGCAGCTGGTCACCGTGCACGAGGGTGGGCACCATCGACGGCCCCGTCACCTCGGCCAGCCCGAACCGCGCACCGGGCTCCAGGCCCTGCTCCGCCATCGGTCGCCTCCCGCTCCCGTCCGTACGTTCCGCCCGTGGTCCCGTTCCGGGCCCGGACTTTTGCCCTAAGCCCCAGGGGGCACTCGCGAAATCACGCTTCTCACGGAGTAATGTCCCACCTGAGAAGACGATCACGAGGAAGGACAGCTCATGCTCTCCCGCCTGTTTGCCCCCAAGGTCAAGGTCAGCGCCCACTGCGACCTGCCCTGCGGCGTCTACGACCCGGCCCAGGCCCGCATCGAGGCGGAGTCGGTCAAGGCCGTCCAGGAGAAGTACCAGGCCAACGAGGACCCGCACTTCCGCGCCCGCGCCACCGTCATCAAGGAGCAGCGCGCGGAGCTCGCCAAGCACCACGTGTCGGTGCTGTGGAGCGACTACTTCAAGCCCCCGCACTTCGAGAAGTACCCGGAGCTGCACCAGCTCATCAACGACACCCTGAAGGCCCTCTCGGCCGCCAAGGGCTCCACCGACCCGGCGACGGGCCAGAAGGCGCTCGACTACATCGCCCAGATCGACAAGATCTTCTGGGAGACGAAGAAGGCCTGACCCGGCCGTTCTCGGAAGGACCCGGTCCGGCACCCCCGGGCCGGGTCCTTCCGCGTCCCGGGGCGCCGACGGCGGCCGTCAAGGACCGGACCACGTCCGGTCCCGGCACCCGCGCCGGACGGTCCACGGCCCGGCGGGGGCTCACGCCGCCGGGACCGGTGTCGGGTCGGCGGGGCGCAGCAGCGGGCTCCCCTGGCGCAGCAGCCACTGGCGGTACGCCGCCGCCCGGAGCGCCGCCTCCCGGTAGGCCGCTGCGAGGTCCGCGTAGGCCGCGTCGAACAGCTCCCGCGTCCCCGGGCGTGAGCACAGCAGCAGCCGCACGGCGAGCGGATCGCCCCGCAGGGGCCGGATCGCCATGTCGTCGCGCGGCACGGACGTGGGCTGGCAGGGGGCGACCGCCTCGCCCACGGCGATCAGCGAGGCCGCCGTGTGGTAATCCCCGTGCAGCACCGGGGGGTTGATCCCGGCCGCGGCCAGCACCCGCCGCAGCCCGTCCCATTCGCCGTCCACCGTGGGGTCGACCATCCACCGGTCGTGGGCGAGGTCGGCGAGGTCCACCTCGGCGGCCGCGGCGGCGGGATGGTCGCCCGCCAGGGAGACGAACTGGGGCTCCCGCTCGACCAGTACGCGGACGTGGAGACCGTCCGGCATGCGCAGCGGACAGCCCTCCACCTCGTGCACGAAGGCCACGTCGAGCTGCCCGGCGGCGGCCATCGCCAGCAGCGCGTTGGCGGAGACGTCCATGTGGAGCGAGAGGTCGGTGCCGGGGAACCGCCCCCGCAGCAGCCGCAGCCAGCCGGCGAGCGCCCGGCTCGCGGTGGAGCCGATGCGCAGCACCGGACCGCCCTCGCGGGCCGCCGCGGCCTGGGCCTCGACGACGAGCGCGGTCATCTCGGCGACGACCGGGCGGGCGCGGCTCAGCACGGCACGCCCCAGCGGGGTCGGCCGGCAGCCGGTGCGCTCGCGGGAGAACAGCGGCGCCCCGAGGAAGTTCTCGATCCGGCGCAGCTGGGTGGTCAGGGACGGCTGGCTGACGCCGAGCCGACGGGCCGCTTTGTGCAGGCTGCCGGTGTCGGCAATGGCGCACAGCGCACGCAGGTGCCTCACCTCGAGCTCCATGCGTCGAGCGTAGAGCGGCCCCAACTGTCCCACCAGACACCCTAGTCGGGATACGCCGGACGGATCCGGACAGGTCCGCCGGCGGACCCGCGCACGAGGGGTGATGCTCTCGTGCTATCGCCTCCCGGCATCCTCCCCGCGGCGCCGGGGCTCCCCCACACTCGGCTCACCGAACGTCTCGACAAGACGAGCAGGAGCCCCCCATGCGTCATCCCCGTACGTTACTCTCCGCCGTTCTCGGCCTCGGCCTCGCCGCCGCGCTGAGCGCCGTGCCCGCGACCGCCGCCACGTCCACCGCCGCCGGCTCCCCCACGGCCACGGCGGCCACGACGGCCACCGCCTCCTACGCCGCCTACGAGGGCTCGGCCGAGGACGAGAAGGCGACGCGGGCGTTCTTCGACGCGGTCGTCGCCTCGGTCGCGAAGAAGCGCGCCGCGAACCCGGGCGCCCAGGCCGTGACGGTCGTCTACAACGCCGCCAACGCCCCGAGCTTCCGCTCCCAGATAGCCAGCAGCACCAGAATCTGGAACGGCTCGGTGTCCAACGTGCGGCTGGTGGAGGGCTCCGGCGCGGACTTCTCCTACTACGAGGGCAACGACTCGCGCGGCTCGTACGCCAGCACCGACGGCCACGGGCGCGGCTACATCTTCCTGGACTACCGCCAGAACCAGATCTACAACTCGACCCGCGTCACCGCCCACGAGACCGGCCATGTGCTCGGTCTGCCGGACCACTACTCCGGCCCGTGCAGCGAGCTGATGTCCGGCGGCGGCCCCGGCACGTCGTGCACCAACGCCTACCCGAACTCCCAGGAGCGCAGCCGGGTGAACCAGCTGTGGGCCAACGGGCTCGCGGCCGCGATCGCCCGCGTCTCCTGACCGGCGGCTTCGGCCCCGCCGCAGCCGCCCCGCGGCCGCTGGGGTGACCCTCGCCGCACGCGCGCCCCGCTGGTCCGCCGGCGGGGCGCTTCGCGCCGCCGGCGGCGTCGGGGCGTCGGGCGCCCGGGTGTCGGCGCGTCCAGGCGGCGGCACCTCCAGGCTCCGGGCGTTGGCGCGTCCAGGCTCCGGGCGTCCGGGCGTCGGCGCGTCCAGGCGTCGGACGTCCGGGCGTCGGCACCTCCAGATCCCGGGCGTCCGGGCGTCGGCACCTCCAGGCTCCGGGCGTCCGGGCGTCGGCGCGTCCAGGCGTCGGCACCTCCAGGCTCCGGGAGTCCGGGCGTTAGCGCGTCCAGGCGTCCGGCGCTCGGCGCTCGGCGCTCGGCGTACCGGAACGGAAGAGGACCGCGCCGGGCGCCGGCGCGGTCCGGATGTGGCGCGGTGGCCCCGCGCGGCGGTGTTCAGGCCTCGGCGGGCTCCCGGCGCACCAGCCCGGCGCCGGGCGGCAGCTGACGGTCGATGCGCCCGAGGGCGTCGTCGAAGTCGCCGTCGGCGACGGCGACTTCGTACGCCGCACCCCCGTGGTGCAGTGTGAGGCTCAGATCCGAGCGGTCGAGCCCCGCGCCGCCGCCGGCCGGCTCGCCCAGCGTCAGCAGACAGCCGAGCGTGGCGTGCTGCACGGCACCGTCCAGGACGACGGGCAGCGGCATGTCCCATTCCAGGACACAGGACGAGAGCAGGGCCCCGCCCTCGGACCGCAGCGCGGCGAAGGTCGCGCCGGTGTACTCAACACCTCTGATGCGGGTGCTCACTTGGCCGCCGGTCGCGGTTATCGCGACGGCTTCCGCGCCGGCCCGGTCGCGGTACCAGCCCGCCCAGGCTTCAGTCGACTCCGATGACATGCGCGGACTGTAGCGGTAGGCGGGCCTCCGGCGCTGACCAGGTGCCCTTTCGGTCGACCGGAGCCGGCCCACCGGGGCGAGCGGCGGCCTCCCGCCGGCGTTTCCCGCCGCGCCTGCGGGCGGACGGAGCCCGTCGGTGGCACCGGAACCCACCGCGGACGGCGGGAGCCAAGGGGCAGAGCGTACGGGCCCGTCGGCAGACACTGTGCGACGCCCGGCGAGCGGCCCGTGCCCGTCGGGGGACACGGCCTGCCCGTGCGGATCCCCGCGCAGGGGACGCCCGTCGGCCGGGGCTACCCGCCCCTTCGCGGCTCCTGACCGGGGTTGCGGGAGCAGTCGGGGTGGGTGCAGGGTCCCGGCCCCCAGGACGGGACGAACGCGCCGAGCGTCTTGTGCCGGGTGACCACGGTCGGAACGGGCCGGCCGCAGCCGGGGCAGACCGAGCCGGCCTGCGAATCCCGGGCTTTCTGACTCTTCGTACCCATATGACCAGAATAGGCCCGTCGTTCCGCCCCGGACAGCGGGCGGCCCGGCCCCGGGCGCCCCGCTCAGCGGTTCCGCCGGGTGACGAACTCGGCCAGCGACAACAGGTCACCGGCGGCCCCCAGGTCCGGCACCGCACGGGAGAGCTCCCCGACGGCCAGGGACATCCGCTCGGCGGCCTGCGCCTGCGCCCAGTCCCGGCCTCCCGCCCGCTCCACCGCATCCGCCGCCCGCGCCACCGCCGAGGCGCCCATCGGACCGCGGTACAGCTCGGCCAGCTCGGCCCCCGCCGGGGTGCCCGAGGCGAGCGCCGCGACCACCGGCAGCGACTTCTTGCGCGCCGCGAGGTCGGCCCCGGCCGGCTTCCCCGTGCGCTCCGGGTCCCCCCAGATGCCGATCAGGTCGTCGATGAACTGGAAGGCCAGGCCCGCCTCCCTGCCGAAGGCGTCCATCGCGCGCACCTCCTCCTCGGCCGCCCCCGCGTACAGCGCGCCGATGGCGCAGGAGGCGCCCAGCAGCGCGCCGGTCTTGGCGGTCGCCATCCCGAGGCACTCCTCCGGGGTGACCTCCTCCGGCGGACGCTCCTCGAAGGCGCAGTCGATCTGCTGGCCCGCGCACAGTTCGATCACGCAGGAGGCGAGGCGGGCGGACGCCTCGGCCGAGCGCGGCCAGGGGTCCTCGGCGAGCAGCCGCAGGGCGAGCGCCAGCATCGCGTCGCCCGCGAGGACGGCGTCGGCGGTGCCGAAGACCGTCCAGGCCGTGGGGCGGTGCCTGCGGGTGGCGTCCTCGTCGATGACGTCGTCGTGCAGGAGCGTGAAGTTGTGCGCGAGCTCCACGGCGGCCGCGGCCCGTACCGCGCGGTCCGGGTCACCGCCCAGAGCGCGGCAGGAGGCGAGCACGAGCGCGGGGCGGATGGCCTTTCCGCCCGCGCCCGGCGCCGGGGTGCCGTCCGTCTGCTCCCAGCCGAAGTGGTACATCGCCACACGGCGCATCGGCCCCGGCAGGGTGCCGCACGCGGCACGGATCTCGGGCTGGACCGCGGCGCGGGTGCGGTCCAGCAGGTCGACGGCCTCACGGGCCTCGACGGTGTCCGGAATGGTCAACGGGCGGTCCTTTTCTGGAAAGACGGGGATCGGTCGCGGGTTCCGCGGAGACGGGGACCGGTCGCGGGCCGGGGTGCGGGCAGGCACACGCCCCCGGCGGGCCTGCGCCTGCCTCTCGTCGATTTCTCCGACCTGCGAGGAAAAGCCTTTCAGCACGGAACGTGGTCGCACCATTACACAAACGGGTGGGACTGGATCGCCGGGAAGCGGGCAGGGAACGACCGCCCGCACCCGCGACAATGTGGGGGTGACCAGCCGGACGCCCGACCTCGCCGCCGCGCTGCGGCCCCGTCTGCCGTCGCCGCTGCAGCCCGTCGCCGACGAGCGGTTCGAGCGCCACGGCGTACGTCTGCTGCTCAAGCGGGACGATCTGATCCATCCGGACCTGCCTGGCAACAAGTGGCGCAAGCTGGCGCCGAACCTGCGCGCCGCACGGGGGCGGACGGTGCTCACCTTCGGCGGCGCGTACTCCAACCATCTGCGGGCCACGGCCGCCGCGGGCCGGCTGCTCGGCTTCCCGACCGTCGGCGTCGTACGCGGCGACGAACTGGCGTCCCGGCCCCTGAACCCCTCGCTGAGCCGCTGCGTCGCCGACGGGATGCGGCTGATCTTCGCCGACCGGCGGTCGTACCGCGCCAAGCACGAGCCCGCCGTGCTGGCCCGATTCGCCGCCGAGGCGGGCGCCGTCGCCGGGGCGGACGCGGACGACGTGTACGTGGTGCCCGAGGGCGGCTCCAACGCCCTGGCCGCCCGCGGCTGCGCGCAGCTCGGCGCCGAGCTGCGCGACGACCTTGCGGAGGTCTCCGTCGCCGCCGTCGCCTGCGGCACCGGCGGTACGCTCGCCGGGCTCGCCGCGGGCCTCGGGCCCGGGCGGCGCGCGCTCGGCGTCGCCGTGCTGCGGGGCGGGTTCCTCGGCGGGGAGGTCCGGGACCTCCAGCGCGCGGCGTTCGGCGGCCCGGCCGGCGACTGGTCGGTGGAGGACCGGTTCCACTTCGGCGGCTACGCGCGCGGCACCGCGGCGCTCGACGCGTTCGCCGCAGACTTCGAGGACCGCCACGGGCTGCCCGTCGAACGCGTCTACGTGGCCAAGCTGCTGTACGCCCTGAGCGTGCTGGCGGCCGAGGGCGCCTTCCCGTCCGGCACCGTCCTGGCGGCCGTGATCACGGGCCGGCCCGACGACCCGCCACAGCCCCGCTGATCACCCGGCGCCCCCACCCGCCGAGACCCGCGCGGGGCGCCGAGCCCCGCCCTGCCCGGCGCACGCCGAGACATCCGCCCGCCAGGGCGGCTACCCCTCCTCGCGGTAGGCGGCCGCCTCCTCCAGGTCCAGCCGGCGCAGCAGCGTGCGCATCATCTCGTCGTCGATCCGCCGCTGGTCGCGCAGGGAGACGAAGACGTCCCGTTCCGCGGAGATCATCTCGCGCGCGAGCCTGCGGTAGATGTCGTCCGCGGACTCCCCGGTGATCTCGTTGACCGCGCCGAGCCGTTCCCACACGGCGTTGCGCCGCCGTTCCAGCACGGTGCGGAGACGGTCCGCGAGCGGCTGCGGCAGGCTGTTGCGCTCGTCGGCGAGGAGTTCGTCCAGCCGGCGCTCGGCGGCGGCGGACGCCTCGCTCTGGGCCTGCGCCTCGGCCAGCGTCTCGGCGTACACGTCACGCCCCGGGAGCTTCAGGACCCGGATCAGCGGGGGCAGCGACAGCCCCTGCACGACCAGCGTGCCGATCACCGTGGTGAAGGTCAGGAAGAGCACCAGGCTGCGGCCCGGGAAGGGCTCGCCGTCCTCCATGACGGGGGGAATCGAGAACGCGATGGCCAGCGAGACCACACCGCGCATCCCCGCCCAGCCGACGATCAGCGGCGCGGTCCAGTTCACGTCCGGCTCCCGTTCCCTGACCCGCCGGGAGAGTCTGCGCGGCAGGAAGGTGGCCGGGTAGACCCAGACGAAGCGCACCACGACGACGGTGACGAAGACCGCCACCGCGTACCAGAGCGCCTCCCCCACCCCGTACGGCCCGAGGTCCTCCACCACGATCGCCAGCTGGAGCCCGATCAGGGCGAACACCGCGGACTCCAGGACGAAGGCGACCATCTTCCAGACCGCCTCCTCCTGGAGCCGGGTGGCGAAGTCGACCTGCGAGGAGTGGTGTCCCAGGTAGAGCGCGACGACGACGACCGCGAGCACACCGGAGGCATGCACCTCCTCGGCCGCCGCGTAGGCCACGAACGGGATGAGCAGCGAGAGGGTGTTCTGGAGCAGCGGCTCCTTCAGCCGGGTGCGCAGCCAGTGGATCGGCAGCATGAGCACCAGCCCGACGGCGATGCCGCCCACCGAGGCGAGCACGAACTCGCCCAGCCCGGCCGCCCAGCTCGCGCCCGCCCCGACGGCCGCGGCCAGCGCGACCTTGTACGCGGTGATCGCCGTCGCGTCGTTCACCAGGGACTCGCCCTGCAGGATCGTGGTGATGCGGTGCGGCAGCCCCAGCTTGCGCGCGATGGCCGTGGCGGCGACCGCGTCGGGGGGCGCGACGACCGCGCCGAGGACCAGGGCCGCGGTCAGCGGCAGGTCCGGGACGAAGACGTACGCGAGATACCCGACCACGACCGTCGCGAACAGGACGTACCCCACGGACAGCAGGGCTACCGGCCGGGCGTTGGCCCGCAGGTCGAGGTAGGAGCTGTCGAGGGCGGCCGTGTGCAGCAGCGGGGGCAGGATCAGCGGCAGCACGATGTGCGGGTCGAGGTGGTACTCGGGCACTCCCGGCACATAGGAGGCGATCAGGCCGGCGGCCACCAGCAGCAGAGGGGCCGGCACGGGTGTGCGGCGTGCGGCCCCCGCGACAGCGGCGCTCACGGCGATCAGCCCCACCAGGGGCAGTGCTTCCATCACGGGGACCTCACGTCGGTCTGCAGCGTCGTAATCTGGCAATCATGAGCGACTGTCCGCATGTAGCAGAGCTTCCGCGCCCGGAACCGGTGCCGCTGAGCATGACGTGCACCGAGTGCGAGGCCGCGGGCACCCATCCCGTGCAGCTCCGGCTCTGTCTCGAGTGCGGACACGTGGCCTGCTGCGACTCCTCGCCCCTCCGCCATGCCAGGGCGCACTACGGGGACACGGCACACGCCGTGATGCGCAGTTTCGAGCCAGGTCAGGTGTGGCGGTGGTGCTTCGTGGACGATTCGATCGTCTGACGTCTGGGTACGTCAACCATCCGCCGGATCCGCGCAATTGGGCGGCGTCGACCTCTAGCCACTGTGCGTACTCATATGCTTACCATGAGTGACAGTCATCGGCTCGGGGGTCCCCGGCGACAGAGAACCACGGATCGCGATAGCGTCGCCAGGCCAATACCGGCTACGTAACCACGTGCCGCACTCCCGCGGGAACCTTCCCGCGGCCCAGAAAGAGCTTGTGCCACCTTGGAGGTGAGGGTGTCCCAGATCGCAGGCGAGCCCGGGACCCAGGACTTCGTGGAAGTCCGGCTGCCGGCTGCGGGTGCCTACCTGTCCGTGTTGCGTACGGCCACCGCCGGACTCGCAGCACGCTTGGACTTCACCCTCGACGAGATCGAGGATCTGCGGATCGCGGTCGACGAGGCGTGCGCGATCCTGCTCCAGCAGGCCGTACCCGGCTCCGTCCTGAGCTGCGTGTTCCGGCTCGTCGACGACTCGCTGGAGGTGACGGTCTCGGCACCCACGACCGACGGCCGCGCGCCGGAGCGCGACACCTTCGCCTGGACGGTGCTCTCGGCACTGGCCGGAAAGGTCGACTCCTCGGTCGCCGACGACCGTACGGTCTCCATCAGCCTGTACAAACAGCGCGGCGCGGGACCCGGGCCGGCGTGAGCAACGGAAACGGGGATGGTCCGATGCGGGAGGACGAGGAGCGTAGCCCCAGGGTGCTGAGCGCGTCGGCCGGCATCCCGGAGCAGCAGGCGCGCCCGCACCCGGTGGTGGACGAACCCGAGGCCCTCGCGGCCCCGGTGAAGCAGGCGCAGGCGCGGGCAGAGCGGGCGGACCGTATGAGCGAGCACGGACAGAGGCAGGATCCGCACGACCGCAGCGGGGCGCGTGCCCTGTTCATAGAGCTCCGTTCGCTGCCCGAGCAGTCGCCCCAGCGTGCGGAACTGCGCAACCGGCTCGTCCGGATGCACCTGCCGCTCGTCGAGCACCTGGCACGCCGCTTCCGCAACCGCGGGGAGCCGCTGGACGACCTGACGCAGGTCGCGACGATCGGTCTCATCAAGTCGGTGGACCGCTTCGACCCGGAGCGCGGTGTCGAGTTCTCGACGTACGCGACGCCCACCGTGGTGGGCGAGATCAAGCGGCACTTCCGCGACAAGGGCTGGGCGGTGCGGGTGCCCCGCCGGCTGCAGGAGCTGCGGCTCGCCCTGACCACGGCGACCGCGGAGCTCTCGCAGCAGCACGGCCGGTCCCCGACCGTCCACGAGCTCGCCGAACGTCTCGGCATCTCGGAGGAGGAGGTCCTGGAGGGCCTGGAGTCGGCGAACGCCTACTCCACGCTGTCGCTGGACGTCCCCGACACGGACGACGAGTCGCCCGCCGTGGCGGACACGCTCGGCGCGGAGGACGAGGCGCTGGAGGGCGTCGAGTACCGCGAGTCGCTCAAGCCGCTGCTGGAGGGGCTGCCGCCGCGGGAGAAGCGCATCCTGCTGCTGCGGTTCTTCGGGAACATGACGCAGTCGCAGATCGCGCAGGAGGTCGGCATCTCGCAGATGCACGTGTCGCGCCTGCTGGCGCGGACCCTGGCGCAGCTCCGCGAGAAGCTCCTCGTCGAGGAGTAGCCCTCGGGCGGCGCTTTCGGGGTCCGCTCCCCCGGGGGCGCCGCTTTCCGCTGCGCGGGGCCGTTCTGCCCTGCGGGGCCGTCGCGGGTGCGGAGGATCCAGCCCGTCCGGCGATCGAGGACACCGCCGAAGGCCGTGCCGGGGCCACCGGCCCGCACCGTGCACACGGCCCCGGCGCGACGCCCTCGCGAACGAGCCCCGGCGCAGCGGCCCCCGCCCCCGCGGGCGTCAGCGAGCCTGCGCCCCGATGCCCAGCGCCTTCGCCGTGGTGGGGTTCACCAGCAGCACCAGTCCCGTCACCGCGACCGCGGCCAGCAGGATGCCGAGCGGGATGAGCGCGCCCGAGGCGCGCAGCAGCGTCCACGCCGGGATCAGGGCGATGAGCTGGGTGATGATCGCGGGCCCCCGGCTCCAGCTCCGCCGGAGCCACAGCCCGCGGGCCGCGGCGAGCGGGATCACGCCGAGGACGAGCAGGGTCACCCCGCCCGTCTCCGCCGAGACCGAGTCTCCGGGGTCCCCGAAGAGGCCCATCACCAGCATGTACAGGCCGCCCGCGACCAGCGCCAGGCCTTCGGCGGCGCAGACCGCGGCCGCTGCGGTGAGGCGGGCGGGGCGGGGGGTGGGGTCGTCACTGCTCACCCCAGCAGGGTAGCCGTGCCCGCGAACCCCGGACTGGGCCCGGTACCCCTCAGTAGGTACCCTGCATCGCATGCGCGCACTTCTCGTGGTCAATCCGGCAGCAACCACCACCAGTGCCCGCACCCGCGACGTGCTGATCCACGCGCTCGCGAGCGAGATGAAGCTGGAGGCGGTCTCCACCGAGTACCGGGGTCACGCGCGCGACCTCGGGAGGCGGGCCGCCGAGGCGGACGACATCGACCTGGTGGTCGCCCTGGGCGGCGACGGCACGGTCAACGAGGTCGTCAACGGACTGCTGCACAACGGACCCGACCCGGAGGGGCTGCCGCGTCTCGCGGTCGTCCCCGGCGGCTCGACCAATGTGTTCGCCCGCGCGCTGGGGCTGCCGAACGACGCCGTGGAGGCGACGGGCGCCATCCTGGACGCGCTGCGTGAGCGGACGGAGCGCACGGTCGGCCTCGGACTGGCGGCCGGCACACCGGGGACGGACGACGAGGGCGTGCCGCAGCGCTGGTTCACGTTCTGCGCGGGGCTGGGCTTCGACGCCGGTGTCGTCGGCAGGGTGGAGCAGCACCGGGAGCGCGGACGGCGGTCGACGCACGCGCTGTACGTCCGGCAGGTCATGCGCCAGTTCCTCGACGATCCGCACCGCAGACGCGGCACGATCACCCTGGAGCGGCCGGGCGCCGACCCGGTGCAGGACCTGGTGCTGTCCATAGTCTGCAACACCTCCCCCTGGACCTACCTGGGCAATCGCCCTGTATACGCGTCCCCGAAGGCGTCCTTCGACACCGCTCTGGACGTGCTCGGTCTGAAGAAGCTCTCGACGCCGGCGGTCGCCCGCTACGGCACCCAGCTCCTCACGTCGAGCCCCGAACGGGGGCCGCACGGCAAGCACGCGGTCACGCTGCACGACGAGACGGACTTCACCTTGCATTCCAAGGTGCCGCTGCCGTTCCAGATGGACGGTGACCACCTCGGTCTGCGTACGAGCGTGACGTTCACAGGCGTTCGCCGTGCACTGCGTGTGATTGTGTGAGTGGAAGGACCGAAAGTCCTTTATCTCGAACGTATGGGCGCGGCTCCACCCCATAGAAGTACGGCTGTGACCTAGTCGACACCGAGGAATCAAAAAAAACTTTCCGGAAGGGGTTGTATCCGCCGCCGAGGTTTGCGAATCTCTACATGGCGATCGGGACGGCCCGCAACATCGGCCCCAACAGACCGCCGGAACCCCTCAACGAATCCAGGACCCAACGCCGGGCAACTGGCGGTCGGCCCTTCCCTCGCGGGGGGATTCGTGAAAGCGTTCACATTCACAAGCAACGTGCATGAAATACCAAGGAGAGGTAGCAGCCATGGACTGGCGTCACAACGCCGTTTGCCGCGAGGAAGACCCCGAGCTCTTCTTCCCCATCGGCAACACCGGTCCTGCGCTGCTGCAGATCGAGGAAGCCAAGGCCGTCTGCCGTCGCTGCCCCGTCATGGAGCAGTGCCTGCAGTGGGCGCTCGAGTCCGGCCAGGACTCCGGCGTCTGGGGTGGCCTCAGCGAGGACGAGCGCCGCGCGATGAAGCGCCGTGCCGCTCGCAACCGGGCGCGCAACGCCAGCGCCTGACGCCCCCAGCTACCGGCATCCCCCGGCGGCGCGTGCAGCGAGCACGCACTCACCGCCTTCGAGCCGCAGCGCGCAGTACCCCCGATGCGCATCGCACACGCGAGCAACGAGCTTCGAGCCCCGGACGGCCGACACGGTCCGGGGCTCTTCGCTGTCCGCGTCCCGCCCGCATCCGTCCGCGTCCCGCCCGGCCGTCCGAGGAGGACGCCCGGATCCGGGTGCGGCGCCCGGCGCCGGCGCCCCCGCCCGGGGGACGCCGGCCCGGACGGACGTCCTACCGCTTCTCGGTCACGGGGATGTCGAGCACCACACGGGTGCCGCGGCCGGGCGCGGGCACCGGGACCATGTCGAAGGTGCCGCCCAACTCCCCCTCCACCAGGGTCCTGACGATCTGGAGACCCAGGTTCCCGGCCTGCTGCGCGTCGAAGCCCTCGGGCAGGCCGCGGCCGTCGTCCTGAACGGTGATCAGCAGCCTGGCGTTCTCCACCCGGGAGTCGCCGCGCACGGCGGACACCTCGACCGAGCCGTGCTCCGCCGGCTCGAAGGCGTGCTCCAGGGCGTTCTGGAGCACCTCCGTGAGCACCATGGAGAGCGGTGTGGCGATCTCGGCGTCGAGGATGCCGAAGCGCCCGGTCCGCCGGCAGTCGACCTTGCCGGGCGAGATCTCCGCCACCATGGCGATGACCCGGTCGGCGATCTCGTCGAACTCGACCCGCTCGTCCAGGTTCTGGGACAGCGTCTCATGCACGATCGCGATGGAGCCGACGCGCCGGACGGCCTCGTTGAGCGCCTCCCGGCCGCGCACCGAGTCCATCCGCCGCGCCTGGAGCCGCAACAGGGCGGCCACGGTCTGCAGGTTGTTCTTCACCCGGTGGTGGATTTCCCGGATGGTCGCGTCCTTGGTGATCAACTCCCGCTCTCGGCGGCGGAGTTCGGTGACGTCCCGGAGCAGGACCAGGGAGCCGATGCGGACGCCCTTGGGCTTGAGCGGGATGGCGCGCAGCTGGATGACTCCCCCGTTGCCCTCGACCTCGAACTCGCGGGGGGCGTAGCCGCTGGCGAGCTTGACGAGGGCCTCGTCGACCGGGCCCCGGGAGGGGGCGAGTTCGGCCGTGATCTGGCCGAGGTGATGGCCGACGAGGTCGGAGGCGAGGCCGAGCCGGTGGTAGGCGGAGAGGCCGTTGGGGCTGGCGTACTGGACGACGCCGTCGGCGTCGAGGCGGATCAGACCGTCGCCCGCCCGGGGCGAGGCGTCCATCTCGACCTGCTCCCCCGGGTACGGGAAGGACCCCGCGGCGATCATCTGCGCCAGGTCGGACGCGGACTGGAGGTAGGTGAGCTCCAGGCGCGAGGGGGTGCGGACGGTCAGCAGATTGGTGTTGCGGGCGATGACGCCGAGGACCCGGCCCTCACGGCGCACCGGGATGGACTCGACCCGGACGGGGACCTCCTCGCGCCACTCGGGGTCGCCCTCGCGCACGATGCGGCCCTCGTCGAGGGCGGCGTCCAGCAGGGGCCGCCGGCCGCGCGGGACGAGATGGCCGACCATGTCGTCCTGGTACGAGGTGGGGCCGGTGTTGGGGCGCATCTGGGCGACCGACACATAGCGCGTGCCGTCCCGGGTGGGGACCCACAGCACGAGGTCGGCGAAGGAGAGGTCGGAGAGCAGCTGCCACTCCGAGACCAGCAGATGGAGCCACTCGAGGTCGGAGTCGCTCAGAGCGGTGTGCTGGTGGACGAGGTCGTTCATGGAGGGCACAGATGCGAGGGTACCCGCGGGCCGCGGCGCCGCGACGGGACCCTCAACCCGTACGGCACCGCAGCCCGGAGTTGCCCGGCCGACGGGTGTGCGGTCCCGCTCGGCCGTTTCAGAGGTCTCGGCGCAGTCAGGGCAGAGAGCGCCGGGGACCTCGTTCCACCCTCCTGTGCGGTGGAGGGCGGAGGCTTGTGACGGTTCCGGAACAGCCCGGAACACACTCATTGTGGACTAGACCAATTGGCACTGTCCACGCTCGGGACGAGTTTAGTTCCCGCGCCATACTTATGCACGGGACAAAAGGGGCGCACGCGATCGGTGCGTCCCTCCGGCCCTTCCGTACCGCCCCGAGGGCCGCGTTCAGCGGGTCTCGGTGACCTTCGCCAGCGCCCGCGGCGCGTCCGGGTCCTGCCCCCTGGCGATCGTGACCTCGTACGCCATGAGCTGGAGCGGGAGGATCTCCAGGATCGGCTGGAGCTCCTCCGGCACCCCCTCCACGGGCAGCACGAAGCCCGCGGAGGCCGCCGCGACCTGGGCGGCCGGGCCGACCACGAAGAGATCCGCGCCACGGCCCCGCAGCCGGTCCAGGACGGGCTGGAGCGCCTCGCCGCCGCGGCCCCCGGTGACGACCGCGATCACCGGCGAGATGTTGTCGACCATGGCGAGCGGCCCGTGCAGCAGGTCGGCGCCCGAGTAGGCGAGCGCGGGGATGTAGCTCGTCTCCATCAGCTTGAGCGCCGCCTCCTTCGCCGTGGGGTAGCCGTATCCGCGCGAGGTGATGACCATCCGCTCGGCGAAGCGGTAGCGGGCGGCCAGCGCGCGGATCTCGTCCTGGCGGCCCAGGATCTCGGCCGCCAGGCCCGGCAGCGCCTTCGCGGGGGCGGTGTCGCCGCCGCGCAGCCCCTCCACGAAGAGGTAGAGGGCCAGCAGCGACGCGGTGTACGTCTTGGTGGCCGGCAGAGCCTTCTCCTGCCCGGCCATGATGTCGACGTGGAACTCGGAGACCGCCGCGAGCGGCGAGTCCGGGTTGTTGGTCACCGCGAGCGTGACCGCGCCGGCCTCGCGCGCCGCCTGCGTCGAGGCCACGAGGTCCGGGGACCCGCCGGACTGGCTGACGGTGATCACCAGCACGTCGGTCAGGTCGGGGCGGGCGCCGTACGCGGTGGTGGTGGACATCGAGGTGAGCCCGCAGGGCAGGCCGAGGCGGATCTCCAGCAGGTACTTGGCGTAGAGCGCCGCGTTGTCGGAGGTGCCGCGCGCGGTGAGCAGCACGAAGCGGGGCCGGCGGGCCGCGACGGCGGCCGCCACCTCACGGATGCGCGGCGCACCCTCGTCGAGGATGCGCCGCAGGACCGCGGGCTGCTGGGCCATCTCGCCGGCCATGATCCGGCCGGGGGGCTCGTCGTGCGCGCTGTGCTCGGCCGGGGTCGGGGCGGACATGCCGGGTGCCTCCAGGACGGTCCAGGTGCCGGGGGCCGGCCGGTCCCGGCCGCACCCCGGCACAGCACGGTCCGCGTCGGTCAGGCCCCGGCGCTCCTGCCGGTGACGACCTCGGCGGCGGCGCGTCCGCAGACGCGGGCGGCGCCGTGGGTGGCGATGTGCAGTGCCCCCCTGGGCTCGGCCAGTCCCAGGCCCATCTCGACCACGATCGTGTCGGGACGGGCCGCGAGCAGGGCGTCCAGGGCGTCCGCCATCCAGGAGTGACGGTGGACGTCGCGCACCACAGCGACGATCCTACGGTCCGCCGCGGCGGCCAGCACCTCTGCGGCCAGGGCCCCGGTCTCCGCGCCGCCGGTGTACGAGGCGGTGGTGGTGCCGGGCAGCAGGTCCGACAGTTCGGCGGCCACACCCCACGGGGTCTCGTCCCCGACGGCGATGTTGGCGACCGGGGTGAGGGCGGCGACGTGGACGGCCCCGGTGAGCGGCTCGAACGCGCCGTCGCGGTCCGTGACCCGCGTCGCGCGCCGCGCGGCGACCAGTCCGATGCCGGAGCCGGGCGCGGTCCCCTCCTGTGACGCCGCGCCCGGCTCTGTACGAGCCCCCCTGGCCCGGCGCGTCCACTCCGCGAGGGCGCGCACGCGCGCCGCCGCGTCGGCCAGCCGCTCCTCGGGCAGGTCTCCGCCCCGTACCGCGGCGACGAGGGCGTCGCGCAGCCGCAGCACGGTCTCCTCGTCGGCGAGGCCGCCGCCGACGCAGATGGCGTCGGCTCCGGCCGCGATCGCGAGGACCGATCCGCGCTCGATGCCGTACGTCGACGAGATGGCCTGCATCTCCATGCCGTCCGTGACGATCAGGCCCTGGTAGCCCAGCTCCTCGCGCAGCAGTCCGGTGAGGATCTGCGGGCTCAGGGTGGCGGGACGGTTCGGGTCGAGCGCGGGGAGAAGAATATGCGCACTCATGACCGCTTTGGAACCCGCCGCGATGGCCGCCCGGAAAGGCACCAGCTCACGGGCGTGCAGTGTGTCGAGGTCCACATCGATGCGGGGCAGCGCGTGGTGCGAGTCGACGTTGGTGTCGCCGTGTCCGGGGAAGTGCTTGGTGCAGGCGGCGACGCCGGCCGCCTGGAGCCCTTCGACGTAGGCGACGGTGTGACGGGCGGCCAGGTGCGGGTCGGCGCCGAACGACCGCACACCGATGACCGGATTGTGCGGGTTCGAGTTGACATCGGCGGAGGGTGCCCAGTTGAGGTCGACGCCGCAATCGGCGAGCCTGCGGCCGAGTTCACGGGCCACCGCCCGGGTCAGGTCGACGTCGTCGACCCGGCCGAGGGCGTAGTTGCCGGGGAACGACGATCCGCCCCGGACCTCCAGCCGGGTGACGTCGCCGCCCTCCTCGTCGATGGCGACCAGGACGTCGTCGCGCTCGGCGCGCAACTGCGCGGTGAGGGCGGTGAGCTGGGCGGGCGAGGTGATGTTGCGGCCGAACAGCCCGACGGCCGAGAGCCCCTCGCCGACCTGGCGCAGCAGCCAGTCGGGCGCCGAGGTGCCGACGAAGCCGGGCTGGAGGACGGTGAGCGCGTCCCGGGTGAGCGTGTCGGACGATCCGCGCAGAAGTGTCGTCATGGGTCCCCGTTATCCCTTCACAGCGCCGGACGTCAGGCCGGTGGCCATCTTCTTCTGGATGATCATGAAGAAGACGACGACGGGCAGCGCGATCAGCGTCGAGGCCGCCATGAGCGCGCCGTAGTCCGTTCCGCGCTCGGTGGTGAAGGTCATCAGCCAGACGTTGAGCGTGTACTTGGAGTTGTCGTTGATGAGGATGTACGCGAACAGGTACTCGTTCCAGGCGTTGACCAGGGCGAAGATCGACGCGGCCGCGAGGCCCGGGGCCAGCAGCGGGAAGATGACGCGGCGGAACGCTCCCATCCGGGTGCAGCCGTCGACCATCGCCGACTCCTCCAGCTCCACGGGGATGTTCACCACGAAGCCGCGGATCATGACGACCGCGAAGGGCAGCGTCGAGACCAGGTAGACGACGATCAGGCCCCAGTACTCGTCGAGGCCGCCCATGGCGTTGAGCTGGGCGTAGATCGGGATGAGCATCGCCGTCGGCGGCAGCATCTGGACCAGGATGAGGATCATCAGCAGCGCCTTGCGGCCGAAGAACCGGAACCGGCCGATCGCGAGGGCGGCCAGGGTGGCGATGATCATGCCGCCGAGGACGGCGGTGACCGAGACGATGAGGCTCGACTGGACGGCGGTGGCGAAGTTCTCCTGCTTCACGGCCCGCGCGAAGTTGTCGAACGTCAGCGAGGAGGGCCACAGGGTCTGGTCGTAGGAACGGATCTCGTGGTTGGGCCGCAGGGCGCTGATGACCAGCCAGTAGACCGGGAAGGCCATCACGACGGCGGTCACCAGGCCGATGACGTCGTAGTGCCAGCGGGTCCGCTTGCGGTCCGGCCGGACCACCTGCTCGGAATCGGCCGGCGAGGGGGCGGTGGAGGTGCTCATTCGACCTCTCCTGTCTTCATCAGCTGGCGCAGGTAGTACACGGCCACTCCGGACAGCAGCACGACGGTGATCAGGGCGATCGCGGTGCCCTGGCTGAACGACGTGGACTCGAAGGCCTTGGAGAACGAGTAGAGGCCGAGGGTCTCGTACTCGGGCTCGGGCTTGTTGCCGCGCAGCAGCCAGATCTGACCGAAGACGTTGAAGTCCCAGATCACGGAGAGCGTGGTGACCATCGTGAAGACGGGGCGGATGACCGGCCAGGTGACGAAGCGGAACACCTTGGCGACGTTCGCGCCGTCGAGGGCGGCCGCCTCCTCCAGCTCCTTGGGGACCTGGGTGAGGGCCGCGTAGAGCGTGATGACCACGAACGGGATGGCGCCCCAGATGACCAGCAGGGAGATGATCGCGAAGCCCTGCTTCGGATCGAGGAACCAGTTGTGCCCGAGGAAGTCGTCGCCCACGACCTTGGCGATCAGGGTGTTGATGAGGCCGTAGTCGGAGTCCGACAGCCAGCGGAAGATGGACGCCGCCACCATCAGGGGCATGGACCAGGCGGCGACCAGCGCCGCGGTCAGGACCAGCCGCACCCAGGTCGTCAGCCGCATCATCAGCAGGGCGATCAGCAGCCCCAGCGCCATCGTGAACCCGACGCAGACGGCCATGAACACCACGGTCCGCCCGGTCACCGACCAGAACTCGGCGTCCCCGAGGATGTTGGTGAACTGGTCGAGGCCGACCCACGGCGGCGCGTCGCCGGACCACAGTTCCTTGCGGCCCATGTCCTGGAAGGACATGATCACCGTCTTGGTCAGCGGAAAGGCATAGACCGCTGCGATGGCGACGATGGCCGGGAGGATCAGCAGGTAGGGAAGGAGCGCGCCCTTCTTCCGCTGCCGTGGACCGGAATCGGGGCTCCCTCTGCCGGGGCCCGTCCGGGGGCGGTCCGACTCGGGGGCACGTGGTACGGGTACCGGCGGACCGGCGGCCTTGGTGTCGGCGGCAGTCACGTGGCTGACCTTCCGTTTGTTCTCTGCACCGAAAGGGTGGGGCGGGACCGCGTGTGCGGACCCACCCCACCGGTGAATCCTGGTGGGCCTCCGGTGGACACGGGGAGGCTCGCGGGCCGTCCGGCGGTCGGCGGACCACCGGACGGCGGCCGGCTCAGGACTCCTGGTTGATCAGCTCGTTGATCTTCGCGTCGGCGGCCTTGGTCGCGTCGGCGACCGAGTCACCCTTGAGGATGGCGAGGAGCATGTTCTCCAGGACCTCCTCCTTCTCGATGGAGGTCCAGCCCGGCGCGATCGGGGTGAACCAGGCGTCCGGCACCGCGTTGGCGATCGGGGCGGTCTCCGGCTTGGCCTTCAGCGGCTCGAGCTGCTTGGTGTTGTTCGGGAGGATGTTCTTGGAGGCGAGCACCTCCTGCGACTTCTCGCTGGTGAACATCGCGATCCACTCCTCGCCGAGGTCCGCGACCTTCGACTTGCCGGTCACGGCGAGGTCGGAACCACCGATGAAGGACGGCAGGGCCTTGCCGTTCGGGCCGGGCATACCGGCGGTGAGGATCTTGCCCTCGAGCTTCGGGTTGCCGTTGTTCTTGCCGTCGACGACGGAGCCGGACTCCCAGCCGTTGCCGTAGAGAAGGGCGGCCTTCTCGTTGGCCATGACGTTGGCGTGGTCCTGCTCGTCCTTGGTCTGGTCGGCCTTGTTGTACTTCTTGACCAGGTTGATGAAGTGCTCGATGCCCTTCTGCGCCTCCGGCGAGGACAGCGACGCCTTCCACTCCTTGCCGGCCTCGTCGTACTCGGCGATCTTGCCGCCGTACGCGGCGACGTAGGACATCGCGGCGTACCAGTAGCGGCCCGGCAGGTAGAGGGAAGAGAAGCGCTTGTCCTTCTTGCCGTACTCGGCGGAGACCTTGTCCATGGCGGACAGCAGCTCGGCCTCGGTCGTGGGCAGCGTGTCGATGCCCGCGCCCTTCTTGAGCATCTCGGTGTTGTAGATCGCGACGCGGGCGCCGGCGTAGTAGGGCACGCAGTACTGCTTGCCCTCGTACGCACAGGTGTCCTTGAGGCCCTGGATCCAGGTGTCCGAGTTGTCGTACTTCTTCGGGTCGATCTCCGCGAGGGCCCCGTTGAGGATGTACTGCATGGTCTCGGTGTTGCCGAGCTCCACGACGTCCGGGAACTTGTCGCCGCCGAGCGCGGTGTCGAGCTTCTTGGCCTTGTCCGCCCACTGCTGGTACTGGACATCGACCTTCACGCCGGGGTACTTCTTGTTGAACTGCGCGTTGACGTCCTTGACCAGCTCCGGCCAGGTGGACTGGGCGTCGACCATCAGCCAGACGGTCAGTGTCTCCTTGCGGTCCTTCGGGCTCTTCGCCGAGTCACTGCCGCCGTCCGAACCACACGCCGCGACCGACGCCATCATGGCCGCCACACCCACCGCTGCTGCGAGCTTGCGCTTCACGCCACCCTCCTCAAAGGGATGCAAGAGTTCCACCCCCCACCACCCGGGAGTCGCGCAGCACTTGACGGACTTGCGCCAGATTCTGCCCTGGGGCTGGGACCTGGTCCCTAATGGTTTAGACCAGTACCGGGAGCTTGGCCTAGACCTTTAGGGGTGTCAAGGGTGTATAAGAAGGGCTGTCGTGTCCGTTATAGGACCGACACCTGAGGGAGGGCGACGACCCGTGACCGGTCCGTGCCACCATGTGAGCCGCGACAGACGGAGGAGCCGGTGACGGCACGAGCGCAGCAGTCGGAAAGGCAGGCCATGGCCTCGGACGGGAACGGCACGGAGCCCGAGGGCGGACCAGGCACCCGCATCGCGCGCGTGCCCAAGTACTACCGGCTCAAGCGGCACTTGCTGGACATGACGGAGACCCTTCCCCCCGGCACCCCCGTGCCGCCGGAACGCACGCTCGCGGCGGAGTTCGACACCTCCCGCACCACCGTGCGCCAGGCCCTCCAGGAGCTGGTCGTCGAGGGCCGGCTGGAGCGCATCCAGGGCAAGGGCACCTTCGTCGCCAAGCCCAAGGTGTCGCAGGCGCTGCAACTGACCTCGTACACCGAGGACATGCGCGCCCAGGGTCTGGAGCCCACGTCTCAGCTGCTGGACATCGGATACGTCACAGCCGACGACACCCTCGCGGGCCTCCTCGACATCTCCGCCGGCGGCCGCGTGCTGCGCATCGAGCGCCTGAGGCTGGCGAGCGGCGAGCCGATGGCGATCGAGACCACCCACCTGTCCGCCAAGCGCTTCCCGGCGCTGCGCCGCAGCCTGGTCAAGTACACGTCCCTCTACACGGCCCTCGCCGAGGTGTACGACGTCCATCTCGCGGAGGCCGAGGAGACCATCGAGACCTCGCTCGCGACGCCCCGCGAGGCAGGACTGCTCGGCACCGACGTCGGCCTGCCGATGCTGATGCTCTCGCGCCACTCGCTGGACGCCCGGGGCGAGCCGGTGGAGTGGGTCCGCTCGGTCTACCGCGGCGACCGCTACAAGTTCGTCGCCCGCCTCAAGCGGCCCACCGACTGACCCGGCCGCTCCCCCTCCGCCCGTCCTGCGGGCGCCCCGACAGCCACGCCCGACCGGCGTGGCTGTCGCCGTTCCACGGCCTCGCCCCTTGGCCGCACCCTGCGCCGACAGGGGGAACGGCCGGGACGAACGGTCACTCCCGAGCGCCCAGCGGTCCCCCTGGAGCGCCCAGTGGTCGTCATCCGTCCGTTATCCGGGCGGGGGTTCCGTGGAGGGCACACGTCCCTTAGATTTCCTGCCCGTTACGCAAGGTGATCCGTGGAACCAGTGAGGGGACGGAGCCACATGTCCGCAGAGCCCGAGGCGCCACCTGCGCCGCACACAGAACCACCCGTCGTCACCCCCGTGCGCGTGGTCATCGCCCTGTGCCTGATCGCGCCGTTCGTGGCGATGCTCTGGGTCGGTTCGTACGCGAAGACCGACCCGGTCCTCATCGGCATCCCGTTCTTCTACTGGTACCAGATGGTCTGGGTCGTGGTCTCGACCGCCCTCACCATGGTCGCCTACAAGCTGTGGCAGCGTGACCAGCGCGCCCGCAAGGGAGGTGCGTCGCAGTGAAGGACGGCGTGAACGGCGTCGCACTCGCCGTCTTCATCTTCTTCTTCCTGGCCGTCACGGTCATGGGCTTCCTCGCCGCGCGCTGGCGCAAGGCGGAGAACGAGAACAGCCTCGACGAATGGGGCCTCGGCGGCCGGTCGTTCGGCACCTGGGTCACCTGGTTCCTGCTCGGCGGCGACCTCTACACGGCGTACACCTTCGTCGCCGTCCCCGCGGCCATCTACGCGGCGGGCGCGGCCGGCTTCTTCGCCGTGCCGTACACCATCCTGGTCTACCCGCTGATCTTCACCTTCCTGCCGCGCCTGTGGTCGGTCTCCCACAAGCACGGCTACGTCACCACCTCGGACTTCGTCCGCGGCCGCTTCGGCTCCAAGGGCCTGTCGCTGGCGGTCGCCGTCACCGGCATCCTCGCGACCATGCCGTACATCGCCCTCCAACTGGTCGGCATCCAGGCCGTGCTGGACGTCATGGGCGTGGGCGGCGGCGAGAACACCCACTGGTTCATCAAGGACCTGCCGATCCTGATCGCCTTCGGTGTCCTCGCGGCGTACACCTACTCCTCGGGACTGCGGGCGCCGGCGCTCATCGCCTTCGTCAAGGACACCCTGATCTACCTGGTGATCGCCGTGGCGATCATCTACATCCCGATCAAGCTCGGCGGCTTCGACGCCATCTTCTCCGCGGCGAACGAGAAGTTCTCCCAGGTCAACGAGGCAACCGGCAAGCCCGTCGGCGCCCTTGTGCCGGGCGACGCCGGTCACTGGGGCTATGCGACGCTCGCCCTGGGCTCCGCCCTGGCCCTCTTCATGTACCCGCACTCGATCACGGCGACGCTCTCCTCGCGCAGCCGTGAGGTCATCCGCCGCAACACCACGATCCTGCCGCTGTACTCCCTGATGCTGGGACTGCTCGCGCTCCTCGGCTTCATGGCCATCGCGGCCGGCGTCAACGTGGCCAACGGGCAGCTGGCCATCCCGCAGCTGTTCGAGAACATGTTCCCGGACTGGTTCGCGGGCGTCGCCTTCGCCGCGATCGGCATCGGCGCGCTGGTGCCCGCCGCGATCATGTCCATCGCCGCGGCGAACCTCTTCACCCGCAACATCTACAAGGACTTCCTCAAGCCCGACGCGACCCCGGCCCAGGAGACCAAGGTCTCCAAGCTGGTCTCGCTGCTGGTCAAGGTCGGCGCCCTCGCCTTCGTCCTCACCATGGACAAGACGGTGGCGATCAACTTCCAGCTGCTGGGCGGCATCTGGATCCTCCAGACCTTCCCGGCCCTGGTGGGCGGCCTCTTCACCCGCTGGTTCCACCGCTGGGCGCTGATCGGCGGCTGGGCCGTCGGCATGGTCTACGGCACGGCCGCCGCCTACGGCGTCGCCAGCCCGACCCAGAAGCACTTCGGCGGCTCCTCGGCCGAGATCCCCGGGATCGGCGAGATCGGCTACATCGGCCTCACGGCCTTCGTGCTCAATCTCGTGGTCACCGTGGTCCTCACCTTCGTGCTGCGGGCCGCCGGCGCCCCCGACGGCGTGGACGAGACCAGCCCGTCCGACTACACGGCGGACGCGGGTGACCCGGGTGTGAAGACCGAGCTCCCGCCCGCCACCGCGGGCGCGCCCGGCGGTCACTGAACCACCGCGCCACCGGCCATGGGAGGGCCGTCGCACCCCGCGTCCGCGCGGGGAAATGCGGCGGCCCTCCGTCGTCCCCTGATGCACACTGCCCGTCATGGACATCACCATCAGGCGGATCGAGCCGGGCGAGTACGGGCCACTGGGGGAACTGACGGCACGGGCCTATCTGCGGGGCGGGCTCCTCGACTTCGGCGAGGAGGACCCCTATCTGGAGGTGCTGCGGGACGTCGCGGGGCGCGCGGCGCACACCGAGGTCCACGTCGCCGTGGACGGGGGCGGCGCGCTGCTGGGCGGTGTGGCGTTCGTCCCGGCGGGCGGTCCCTACGCCGACGTCGCCGGCCCCGGTGAGGCCGAGTTCCGCACGCTGGCCGTGGCCGAGGAGGCCCGCGGGCGGGGGGTGGGCGAGGCACTGGTGCGGGTCTGCGTGGACCGCGCACGGGCGCTGGGGCGCGTGCGGCTGGTGCTGTCGACGCAGTCGTCCATGCACGCCGCCCACCGGATATACGGCCGGCTGGGCTTCGTGCGCACCCCCGAACGGGACTGGTCGCCCATCCCCTCGGTCCCGCTGCTGACGTACGCCCTGGAGCTCTGAACGCCCCGGCGGCACAGCGAGGACACAACATGTGGGGGCACACTCAGCACCCCGCCCCCACATGTATGCTCATCTCGCTGTCGCCGCAGGGGAATCCGGTGCGAATCCGGAACTGTCCCGCAACGGTGTGCTGTGGTGCGCTTTGTCGCACCCGCGAGTCCGACGACCTGCCGACGGTGCGCCCGGTTCGACCGATCCGGGCGCCCAGACGTCCGGGCCTCGCGGTTGGGCCGGTGGACGCCGTGCGCGGTGCCGTCCCGGCATGTCCGTTCACGGCCCCTCCCTCCTCCCGCCGGACCGGAGCCGAGCGAGGGAGAGCACCACCGTGACCATCGCGCCCGCCGATCCGGTCTCAGCCACGCAGCACGACGGCCCCGGCACCGCACTGCTGCGGATGCTGACCGACCTCACCGCCGACCTGCCCGACACCGACCCCGGCAGGGTCGCCGCCGCCGCGCTGCGCGGCCGGCACAGCGGTTCCGACGAGGCCGAGCTGCGCTCCCTGGCCATCGACGCGGCCGCCGGTCTGATCTCCGAGGACCCGGCCTACTCCCGGCTCGCCGCCCGGCTGCTGGCCCGTGCCATCGCCGAGGAGGCCGCGGGCGAAGGGGCCGTCTCGTTCTCCGCGTCCGTGGCGGTGGGCCACCGCGAAGGTCTGATCGCCGACCGCACGGCCGCGTTCGCCGCCCTGCACGCCGCCCGGCTGGACGCACTGATCGACCCGGCGGCGGACGACCGCTTCGGCTACTTCGGCCTGCGCACCCTCTACAGCCGCTACCTGCTCCGCCACCCCCTCACCCGCAACGTCGTCGAGACCCCGCAGCACTTCCTGCTGCGGGTCGCGGCCGGTCTCGCCGAGGACGACACCGCGCGGGCCCTGGACGAGGTCGCCGCCCTGTACCGGCTGATGAGCAGGCTGGAGTACCTGCCGTCCTCCCCCACCCTCTTCAACTCCGGCACCCGCCACCCCCAGATGTCGTCCTGCTACCTGCTGGACTCCCCACTGGACGAGCTCGACTCCATCTACGACCGGTACCACCAGGTCGCACGGCTGTCGAAGCACGCGGGCGGCATCGGCATCTCCTACTCGCGGGTCCGCGCCCGCGGTTCGCTCATCCGCGGCACCAACGGGCACTCCAACGGCATCGTGCCGTTCCTCAAGACGCTCGACGCCTCGGTGGCGGCCGTGAACCAGGGCGGCCGGCGCAAGGGGGCCGCCGCGGTCTACCTGGAGACGTGGCACGCGGACATCGAGGAGTTCCTGGAACTGCGGGACAACACCGGCGAGGACGCCCGGCGCACCCACAACCTCAACCTGGCGCACTGGATCCCCGACGAGTTCATGCGGCGGGTGGACACGGACGGCCAGTGGTCGCTGTTCTCGCCCGCCGACGTGCCCGAGCTGGTCGACCTGTGGGGCGACGCCTTCGACACCGCGTACCGCGCGGCCGAGGCGGCCGGTCTGGCCAGGCGGACGCTGCCCGCCCGGGACCTGTACGGCCGGATGATGCGCACCCTCGCCCAGACCGGCAACGGCTGGATGACCTTCAAGGACGCCGCCAACCGCACCGCCAACCAGACGGCGGAGGCGGGCCGCGTCGTGCACTCGTCCAACCTGTGCACCGAGATCCTGGAGGTCACCGACGACGGCGAGACGGCCGTGTGCAACCTGGGGTCGGTCAACCTGGGCGCGTTCGTGGACACCGCGTCGGGCGGCATCGACTGGGAGCGGCTGGACGCCACCGTGCGGACCGCGGTCACCTTCCTCGACCGGGTCGTCGACATCAACTTCTACCCGACCGAGCAGGCCGGCCGTTCGAACGCCCGCTGGCGCCCGGTGGGCCTCGGCGCGATGGGGCTCCAGGACGTCTTCTTCAAGCTGCGGCTGCCGTTCGACTCCCCTGCGGCAAGGGACCTGTCGACGCGGATCGCCGAGCGGATCATGCTGGCCGCCTACGAGGCCTCCGCCGATCTCGCAGAGCGCCACGGCCCGCTGCCCGCCTGGTCCGCGACCCGTACCGCGCGCGGCGTGCTGCACCCCGACCACTACGACACCGAGCGGGCCTGGCCCGAGCGGTGGGAGGCGCTGCGCGCCCGGATCGCCGCCACCGGCATGCGCAACTCCCTGCTGCTCGCCATCGCGCCGACCGCCACGATCGCCTCGATCGCGGGCGTCTACGAGTGCATCGAGCCGCAGGTCTCCAACCTCTTCAAGCGCGAGACGCTCTCCGGGGAGTTCCTCCAGGTCAACTCGTACCTGGTGGCCGACCTCAAGCGGCTCGGGGTGTGGGACGCGCAGACCCGCGAGGCGCTGCGCGACGCCAACGGCTCGGTCCAGGGCTTCACCTGGGTGCCCGAGGACGTCCGTGCCCTGTACCGCACGGCATGGGAGGTCCCGCAGCGCGGCCTGATCGACATGGCCGCGGCCCGGACCCCGTACCTGGACCAGAGCCAGTCGCTGAACCTGTTCCTGGAGACGCCGACGATCGGCAAGCTGTCGTCGATGTACGCGTACGCCTGGAAGCAGGGCCTGAAGACGACGTACTACCTGCGCTCGCGCCCGGCGACCCGTATCGCCCGTGCCGCGTCCGCCGCCGTTCCCGTACCCGTGCAGGCGACACCCGAGGAGGCCGTCGCCTGCTCCCTCGAAAACCCCGAGTCCTGCGAGGCATGCCAGTGACCACCCCCGCCGAGAAGAACCTGCTGGACCCCGGGTTCGAGCTGACCCTCCGTCCGATGCGCTACCCCGACTTCTACGAGCGCTACCGGGACGCGATCAAGAACACCTGGACCGTGGAGGAGGTCGACCTCCACTCCGACGTCGCCGACCTCGCGAAGCTCACCCCCGGTGAGCAGCACATGATCGGCCGGCTGGTCGCGTTCTTCGCGACGGGTGACTCGATCGTGGCGAACAACCTGGTGCTGACGCTCTACAAGCACATCAACTCCCCGGAGGCACGGCTGTATCTGAGCCGCCAGCTGTTCGAGGAGGCCGTGCACGTCCAGTTCTACCTGACGCTGCTGGACACCTATCTGCCCGACCCGGCGGACCGCACGGCGGCGTTCGCCGCGGTGGAGAACATCCCGTCCATCCGGGAGAAGGCGCAGTTCTGCTTCCGCTGGATGGACTCCGTGGAGAAGATCGACCGGCTGGAGACGAAGGCGGACCGCCGCCGCTTCCTGCTGAACCTGATCTGCTTCGCGGCCTGCATCGAGGGCCTCTTCTTCTACGGAGCGTTCGCCTACGTCTACTGGTTCCGCTCCCGCGGGCTGCTGCACGGGCTGGCGACCGGCACCAACTGGGTCTTCCGCGACGAGACGATGCACATGAACTTCGCCTTCGAGGTCGTCGACACCGTCCGCAAGGAGGAGCCGGAGCTCTTCGACGACGAGCTGGGCCGCCAGGTCACCGAGATGCTGAAGGAGGCCGTGGAGGCGGAGCTCCAGTTCGGCCGCGACCTGTGCGGCGACGGGCTGCCGGGCATGAACACGGCGTCGATGCGCGAGTACCTCCAGTGCGTGGCGGACCAGCGTCTGACCCGCCTCGGCTTCGCGCCGGTGTACGGCTCCGAGAACCCGTTCTCCTTCATGGAGTTGCAGGGTGTGCAGGAGCTGACGAACTTCTTCGAGCGGCGCCCGTCGGCCTACCAGGTCGCCGTGGAGGGCTCGGTCGCCTTCGACGACGACTTCTGATCCGCGCCCGTGTGCGCCGGGGCCCGCACCTCCCACGGGGGGGGAGGTGCGGGCCCCGGTCCGTCCGTGTCCGGTCAGACGCCGCAGGTGGGCGCCGACCAGTACTTGCTGGGGCGGTGGTCCACATGGGCGTGGTCGTCGTGACCCGGGTAGCCCGGGCCCAGGATCCCGTTGAAGCCGTGGTTGCGGGCCTGCTTGGCCAGCGTGCACAGCGAGTGCGGGCCGGAGCCGAGGTCGGCCGCGTCACCGTACAGATGGCGGCTGTTGGAGGCACCGCCCACCGCGCTGTTGCAGGCGGTGGAACGGAAACCGCTGGTCACCCGGATCGGCTGGTCGCCCAGCGCGTGGCGCAGGGCCTCCAGCTTCCACATGGTGCGCAGCGCGTTCGACTTGGCGGTGGCGGCACTCACCGCACCGCCCGCCCAGGTGGAGTTGCAGGTGTTGAGTTCGGCGTAGGTGAAGTGCGCCGGGGTGCAGTCGCTGTCCTGCAGGGCGTAGATCTTGCTGAAGGTGGCGGGACCGGCGACACCGTCGGCGGCCAGCCCGTACGCGGCCTGGAAGCGCTTGACGGCGGCCGCGGTGGCCGGGCCGTACGAGCCGTCGATGGCGAGAACGGCGTTGTAGCCGGGGTAGCCGGCGACCCTGATCTGGAGCTGGGTGACATCGGATCCGCTGGCCCCCTGGGAGAGGGTCCTGGACCAGGTGTAGCAGTCGTCGGCCTGGGCCGATCCGGCAGTGGCGACGACGCCGGCCAGCCCGGCGACCGCGAGCATGACCATGGACAACAGAAGTCGTGCCGTTCGTCTCAGCATTGCGTCTCCCTGTTGTGAAAGCGGTGTACGCAAGAGACTGGCGTGACACGCTACGCGCGTCAACACCCCGCGAAACACTGGGACTTGACCATTCGATGGCCTTCCGGCGACGACGGCGCCCGCGGGCGGACGCCCAGCCTCCTCACACCGCCCGGCCCGGCACCGCGCACGAAGGGCCCCGCTCCAGGTGAGCGGGGCCCTTCGCCGGATCCGTACGCGTCAGTCGTTGGCGACGACCTCGTAGCGCGGGGTGCCCTCGGCCATCTGCTTCAGCGCGTCCTTGCGGTCCCGCTTGGAGAGCCGGTCGATGTAGAGGTAGCCGTACAGGTGGTCCGTCTCGTGCTGGAGGCAGCGGGCGAAGTAGCCGGTGCCCCGGACCCTGATCGGGTTCCCCTGCGCGTCCTGGCCGCGCACCACCGCGTAGTCGGGCCGGGCGAGGGAGGCGTAGGCGGTCGGGACCGACAGGCAGCCCTCGTTGGAGTCGTCGAGGTTGCGCAGCTCGGGGGCGAGCTCCTCCAGCACCGGGTTGCACACGACGCCCACGTGACGGACACCGTCGTCGTCGGGGCAGTCGTAGACGAAGACCTTGAGGTCGACACCGATCTGGTTGGCGGCGAGCCCGACGCCCTCGGCGGCGCGCTGGCTGGCGAACATGTCGTCGATGAGGGAGGCGAGGCTGTCGTCGAACTCCGTGACGTCCTTGCACTCCGTGTGGAGGACGGGGTTGCCGACCACCGTGATCGGACGCGAGGTGCCGCGCTCGCGGTACGCCAGCTCGCGCTCCTCGCAGTTCTCCGTGTCGACGACGAAACCGTCGTTCACCTGCTCGTCCGTCTGCTGCTGCGACTGCTGCGACGCCATGTCAGCCTCTGCGCCCTTCTCCGTACCGCAAATCCGGCCCGCTGCCGGTCACGCTGTGTCCGTACAGCCTACGGGCAGCGGTCAGCAGACTTCCTCGAGATCGCGCCACTCCCTGGAGTCCGGGCTGTCCGCGACCCAGCCGTCCAGCAGCCCGCGCACCAGTCCGGGGGGAGCGGCTATGCCGCACTCGCGCTCCGGCGACCAGAGGTCCCCGGCGGTGCGGTGGCCGAGCGGGCCGGGGTGGCCCGGTTCGCTGTGGTCGTGGGGGTCGAGGTGCTCGCCCTCGCCCTCGGCGCTGGGCATCCGGCCCTCGGAGCAGGCCCGGCACAGCAGCCGCACGGAGGACGACCAGTCCTCGGCGGCGAAGCCCGCGTCGGCCGCCAGCTTCTCCAGGGCGTCCCGGTCGGCCTCGGTGGCAGCCTCCAGCAGCACCACCCAGGTCGGCACGGGTGACGGCGCCCACAGCTCGATCTCGTCGAAGACGGGGTAGGAGGGGCCCGCGCTGGTGGTCCGCTCGCCGTTGGGCACGCCGTCGTGGAGGACGACCTCGCCCCAGCGCCGCCCGGAGGACGGCAGCGGGATGGAGAGCACCTCGATCCGGGCCGGGTCCAGCCGTCGGCCCCAGACCACCTCGGCCTCGCCCTCGGGCGACAGCCGCACCGCGGCGCTGCCCAGGTCCATGCCGACGGGCTCGGCGCCCGCAGCGACCGCGCCGGGGACCTTCAGCCCGTACGCCTGCCAGGCGCGGCGGGCCAGCGGCCAGTCCTGGAGTGCGGTGGCCGCGATGCCGACGTTCCACCAGTCGGGAGCGCCGGCCTCCTTGTCGAGCAGGGCGACCGCTCGCAGCCCGGCGGCCCGGGCCTGCTCCCAGTCGTGCCGGAACTTGTGCAGCAGCGCCAGGTTGAACCAGGACTCGGAGAGCCACGGCTCGAGGTCCGCCGCCCTCGTCAGCAGCGCGCCCGCGTCCTCGTACCGGCCGTCGCCGATCAGCGTGAACGCGCGGTCGGTGGCCTGCCGCCACGAGGCGGAGGGCCGATGCCGTACCTTCCCGAAGATCTTCACGATTCCCGCCTGCCGGTCGCTCGGGCCAGGGCCCCGGACATGCCTGTGCACCTGCTTCAGTGCCTTCTTTCGCATCCAACCATGCCCGGTCGCAGGCTCGCTCATTACCCATGGGTTACCCCGGTGGGAGCAGGGTCCACCCCTTGCCGCGGACCGGGTACCGGGCCCGCCCTCAGCGGGCCGCCCCGGGCCCCGCGCTCCTGCCGAGCACCCGGGCCAGCGCCTCGACGACCGCGGGCGCGTAGTCGTGCCCGGTCCCCAGACGCAGCTGTTCCAGTGCCGCGAGAGCTCCTCCCGCACTGGCTCCGCTTCCCCCGGCCAGGTCCTGGTATGCGTTGGCGGCCCGGACGATTCTCGCGGCGAGCGGCTGCTCCCGGTACGGATCGGCCTGGCGCTCCACGACGGCCGCCACCGCGGACGGGACCCCGGTCGTCCGGACGACCGCGCCGCCGAGCAGGGCGATACGGCGCTGCTCGGCGGCCGGCAGCGGGGCGGTGGCGCCGCCGGGCACCGGGTCGACGAGGGAGAGCTGGCCGATGTCGTGCATCAGGGCCGCGTACTCCAGCACGGTCAGCTCCGGACCGGACAGCCGCAGGTCGCGGCCGACGGCGACACTGAGCGCGGCGACCCTGCGGGCATGGCCCGCGGGCGTGTAGCCGGCCACCTCGGTGGCGCGGGCCAGCGAGACGATGGTCTGGCGATACGTGGTGCGGACGGCCGCGTACCGGCGGAGCGCCAGCTGGGTCAGCAGCAGGGGGACGCAGAACACCGGCAGCGCCCACAGGCCCGCGACCGCGACCGCCAGGGCCATCACGGCCCCCGTCGCGCACACCGCGGGGCCTATGCCCCGCAGCTCCCGCACCTCCTCGCGCAGGGCGGACCCGAAGGGGCACCCGGTGCGGGCCCCCAGCAGGGCGGCGGCGAGCACGGCGTCGCACAGGGCGGTCAGCCCCAGCAGCACCAGCAGGAACAGGGCGTACGCGGGGCCGTGGCCGAGCTCCTCGTCCAGCGTGCCCGCGTTGTAGAGGGGCTGGAAGCAGGCGGCGGCGAAGGCGGCGGTCAGCACCCGCCGGGCCACCTGGTCGGGCACGGCGACGTCCCCGCGGGCGACCCGGGGCACCGCGCCCACGAGTGCGGCGGCCAGCACCACCGCGACGACCTGGAGGACGCCGTGGCCGGTGGGGCGCCCGGCGCACTCGCCGAGCAGGGCGTACGCGAGGGATCCGGCGGCGGCCAGCGGAGCGGGCTCCCTCCCCCACGGCTCACGCGGCACCGCGGCGGGCCCCGCGTCCGCCGGAGCGCTCCAGCGCGCCAGCTCGCCCACCGCCACGAAGACGCCGAAGGCCAGCGCGTCGGCCGGATCGGCGAGTCCGGTGCGGACCGTGGCCGTCACGGCCCAGGCGGCGAGGAGCAGGGCCACGGCGTGGACGACGGGGACGACGAGCCCCCGGGGCACGGCCGCCTCCCGCACCGCCCCGTGCGCTCCCGCCGCCGCGGCCCTCATCCGGACCTCGACCTGCCCGCGTCCGCGGCGCCCTCCCGCTGCGCTGCCCGGAGGGGCCCCGGCTCGTCGGAGGTGACCGCCGTCTCCCAGCCCTCCCGCTCCAGGGCGCGCACCAGGGCACCCACCATCCGCGGGTCGAACTGGGTGCCGGCGCAGCGCCGCAGCTCGACGAGGGCGTCCCCGACCGGACGCGAACGCCGGTAGGAGCGGGTGGACGTCATGGCGTCGAAGGCGTCGGCGACGGCCACCACCCGGGCGGACTCGGGGATGCCGTCGCCGGAGAGCCCGTACGGGTAGCCGCTGCCGTCCAGCCGCTCGTGGTGGTGGAGGATCGCCGCCCGGGCCTCCCCGAGGAAGCCGATGCCGCGGACCATCTCGTGCCCGTACTCGGGGTGCAGCTCGATGATCCGCCGCTCCTCCGGCGTCAGCGGCCCGTCCTTGCGGAGCACCCTGGTCGGTACGCCGAGCTTGCCCACGTCGTGCAGGATCCCGGCGAACCGGATCGTCTCCAGGCGCCCTTCGGGCATGCCCAGCTCACGGGCTATCAGCACGGAGGCGCGGCCGACCCGCTCGCTGTGGCCGCGGGTGTAGCGGTCCTTGAGGTCGACGGCCTGCACCAGGGCCCGGATGGTCGCCCGGTGCGCCGCCCGTTCGCGGTGGTACTGCGCGAAGATCCAGCAGGAGATGTACATCGGCAGCAGCACGAAGAGCGCGGACACCGGGCCGTAGGAGCTGCGCCACAGCACGGCCATCATGAGCCCGGCCAGTCCGTGGACGGCGTGCGGAGCCGGTGCGAGCGGACGCAGCGCGCCCCGGCCGAGCGGCGTGCGCTCCGCGCTCGCCCGGATCACGGTGTCGAGGACGGCGAGCACGAGACCGGAGGCGAGGGCCCCGGCGAGCACGGGCAGCAGCACGTACGGGAAGTCCGGTGCGTCCAGGGCGGTGGCGCCGCCGAGCCGCCGGTGGACGTGGGCGGCCGCCCAGGTGGCGAGGGCGAGTTCGGCGGCGTGCCAGACACGGCGGGCCCACGGCGCCGTGCCGGTGCCGTCCATCGCGCCGAGGAGCGCGCCGGGGACGGGGACGAGGGCCGCGGCGGCGGGTGGCAGCAGGAAGGCCGCGGCGAGGAGCACGGGGAAGAAGGAACCCGCCCCGACGGCGGCGGGGGCGCCGCGGCCGATGCCGCGGCCGGGCAGTTCGCACACCGCGTACACGGCGGCCAGCAGCGCGACGGCGCTCCAGGGGGCGCCGGGCTCGGTCACCGAGGGCGCGGCGCACAGGGCGGCCCCGAGGGCGGCAGCGCAGATGACGGCGTGTGCCGCCTTCGGTATGGCCGTCACTGCCCGCGTCCTCCTCGACTCCCGCGTCACGCTAGCGAGACGCGGAGCGGGCCGGGGCATTACGGGTGGTTTTCCCCCGTACGGGTGAACTGCCGTACGGGGGCAGGTGACGGGAGCACGACGAGGGCGCGGACCGTGTGGTCCGCGCCCTCGCCGTGCCGGCCGTCCGCGGGCCGGGCGGTCACTCCTGTGCGGTGGCCACGTCCTGGTCGGGCACCGTCTGGCCGGAGCGGATCAGGTCGATCCGCCCCATCACCTTGGCGCGCAGATCGGCGGGCACGTCGTCCTGGCCGCAGCACCGCTTGACCAGCTTCTTCACCGCCTGCTCGAGACCGTACTTCTCCAGGCACGGGGAGCACTCCTCGAAGTGCACCTCGAACTTGGTGCAGTCGCTGTCGGGCATCTCGTGGTCGAGGAACTCGTAGAGATGGTCCAGGACCTCAGAGCAGTCCGTCTCGTGCGGCTCTCCGCAGCTCATGAGCCCGAGCCTTTCGCGTCGTTCGACTCCCCCGCACCGGCCGGGACCAGTCCGCGCTCGCGGGCGTAGTCCTCCAGCATGCCGCGCAGCTGGCGGCGGCCGCGGTGCAGGCGGGACATCACCGTACCGATGGGTGTCCCCATGATGTCCGCGATCTCCTTGTACGCAAAGCCCTCGACGTCGGCGAGATAGACCGCGATGCGGAACTCCTCCGGAATCGCCTGGAGGGCCGCCTTGACGTCGGAGTCCGGCAGGTGGTCGAGAGCCTGGGACTCGGCGGAGCGCAGGCCGGTCGACATGTGCGACTCGGCGCGTGCGAGCTGCCAGTCCTCGATCTCCTCCGCCGCGCTGCGCTGGGGTTCGCGCTGCTTCTTGCGGTACGAGTTGATGAAGGTGTTGGTGAGGATGCGGTACATCCACGCCTTGAGGTTGGTGCCCTCGCGGAACTGATGGAACGAGCCGTACGCCTTCGCGTACGTCTCCTGCACAAGATCCTCGGCGTCGGCCGGGTTGCGCGTCATGCGCAGCGCCGCCGAGTACATCTGGTCGAGAAAGCCGAGGGCGTCGCGCTCGAAACGGGCGTTGCGCTCCGCCGCCGTCTCCTCGGACTGCTCCGCCCGGCCGTCGTCGGTCCCCGCGTCGGTCCCAGTGACCGGACCCACCTCCTCCAACGCTGTGGCGGGGCCGAAAGCGGACCCGCTCGCATCGGAGAATAGTCGACCTTGCCTCTTCGGGGCCTGCTCACCCGTGCCGCCCGCCGCGGGAACGGCCCCGGTCCCACCCTGTGACAGCACCGTCCAGTCCAGCCCTGAGGCGCGGCCGGCTGCCGGGCAGAAGGTCGTTCCCATGGGGTGGGCTCCCTACTCCGAATTCGTCTCTGACATCCGGCTCAACAGCAGGGCACCACGGCGCATTCCCGGCCCGTCAGCCCAGCGCGCCGGTCCACCGCACCACGGCGCCGGTGATCGTCGCCAGCGTCTGCTCCTCGGTGGTCCCCGACCGTCCGGGCACCGCGAAGCCGTGGTCCGCGTGCGGGGCCTCCACCAGTTCCCAGGGCCCGTCGGGGAACTCCTCCGGCCGCCCGAACGGATCGTTGCCGCCCTGCACCACCAGGGTCGGCACGCCGGCCCCGAGCAGCTCCGCCGCCCGGGACTTCTCGGGCCGGCCCGGCGGGTGCAGCGGGAAGGAGAGCGCGAGCACGCCGGCCGCGCCGAGCGCGGTGGCCGTGCGGCAGGCGACGCGCGCCCCCGCGCTGCGGCCGCCCGCGACGACCGGCGGACCGGCCTCCGTCAGCAGCGGCCACACCCCGTGCCAGCCGGCGTCGAGGGTCTTCGGCGCGGGGGCCACCTTCTTGCCGGCCACCCGCCAGGGCTGTTCCACGAGGGCGACGGTGACGCCGTGCGCGGGGAGCGCGGCGGCGATCGCCGCCAGGTCCCGCGCGCCGATCCCGCCGCCCGCCCCGTGTCCGAGCGCCAGCACCAGGCGCGCGTCCCGTGCCGTGAACCAGGTGACGCGGGCCTCGCCGGCGTCCGTTGCGACCATCTGCGTACGACTCACGCCCCCATCCTCGCGTCCGGGGCGCGTCGCTTAGGCAGGCGCCCCGGGCGGACGGCGTGTCAGAACAGCACCGGCTCCTCGGGACCGGCCAGCTCCTCCAGCAGCTCCGGACCGTTGTTGCGCACATTGCTGACCGCGGTGGTCACCGGGTAGGCCCGCATCAGGCCCTCCGGCGGCGGGGCGAGCAGCCGCCGCAGCTCCTCCGGGTCGGTGCGGGCCGGGTCCAGCCAGGCGTCCCAGGTGTCCGGCGTCAGCATCAGCGGCATCCTCGGGTGGATGTCGGCCAGCGATCCCGGTCCCTCGGCGGGGGCCACGCCCAGCGGGCCCGTCTCCGCCTCGGTGGTGATCACCGAGCAGGTCACCCACCAGGCCCGGGGGTGGTCGTCGGGCAGGGTGCGGTCGCGCCAGAACTCGTAGAGACCGGCCATGGCGAAGACCGACCCGTCGGCGGGGGTGACGAAGTACGGCTGCTTGCGCGGCCGCTTCCTGCGTCCCTCGACCTCCAGTTCGCGCTCGCCGGTGCCGGTGACCCATTCGTAGTAGCCGTCGGCCGGCAGGATGCAGCGCCGGGAGAGGAACGGCCTGCGGAACGACGGCTTCTCGTGCACCGTCTCCGCACGGGCGTTGATCAGCCGGGCGCCGCCCTCGGGCGTCTTGGCCCAGGACGGCACGAGGCCCCACTTCAGCACCCGCATCTGGCGAACCGGGCGGCGGTCGGCCGCGTCCTTCACAGGACGTTCCAGGATCGCGTAGACCTCCTTGGTCGGGGCGACGTTCCAGTCGGGGGCCAGGGCCTCCTCGGGCTCCCACTTCTCGACCTGGAACAGGCCCGTCAGGTCCTCGGGCCGCCGACTCGCTGCATACCGTCCGCACATAAGTGCCACACTGCCACTTCGATACGCCGTACGAGGGAGCCGCCCGCGAAATGGTCACGACACACACCGCCACGGCCCCGCTCGGCGACCTGTGGGACCGCCTCACCGGCACCCAGTCCGGCCCCGAGGTCTGGCTCGTCGCCGTCACCGGCCTGGTGGCGCTCGCCGCGGTGCTGCCCGGCCCGCCGTGGCGGCTGACCCGCAACGCCGTCACCATCGCGCACGAGGGCGGCCACGGGCTGGTGGCCCTGCTCACGGGACGCTCGCTCCAGGGCATCAGGCTCCACTCGGACACCAGCGGCCTCACGGTCAGCCGCGGGAAGCCGACCGGCCTCGGCATGGTCCTCACCGCCGCGGCCGGCTACACGGCGGCGCCGCTGCTCGGGCTCGGCGGCGCGTGGCTGCTGGCGGCGCACCACATCACCCTGCTGCTCTGGGTGGCGACGGCGCTGCTGCTGGCGCTGCTGGTCATGGTCCGCAACGCCTACGGTCTGCTGACGGTGACCCTGACCGGCGCCGCGTTCGTGCTGGTGTCCTGGCTGACGGGGCCGGACGTGCAGTCCCTGTTCGCCTACACGGCCGTGTGGTTCATGCTGCTGGGCGGCGTGCGTCCGGTGTTCGAGCTCCAGTCGAAGCGCCGCCACGGCGGGGCGCCCGACTCCGACGCGGACCAGCTCGCCCGCCTGACCCATGTGCCGGCGGCGGTCTGGCTGGGCTTCTTCCACCTGGTCTCGTTCTGCTGCCTGATCGGCGGCGGGCGCTGGCTGCTCGGCCTGTAGACCTCCCGCGGGGCCCGGCGGGCCCGCGCCCCGGTCCGGACGGCGGGCCGGGTGGCCGCGGAGGCCGGCAGAGGGCACGGAAGCCGGCGGGACGAGAGGTCGCGGCACCGGGGTGACCGGTTCCGGCAGCGGGTGACCGTTCCGGCGCCGGGGTGGGATCGTGCCGAGCCACTAAAGTGATGGCCATGACCGAAAGCTCCGTGCACCCCGTCCTGTGGCCCGCCCCCCGAGCGGGCGGACCCGTCGACGCGACGGTCACCGTGCCCGGATCGAAATCGGTGACCAACAGGGCCCTCGTGCTCGCCTCCCTCGCCGCCGAACCCGGCTGGCTGCGCCGCCCGCTGCGCTCCCGCGACACCCTGCTGATGTCGGCGGCCCTCCAGGCGATGGGCGTCGGCATCGAGGAGACCGTCTCCTCCAGCACCACCGGCGGCAAGGGCGAGGCCTGGCGGGTCATCCCGGCCGGGCTGCACGGACCCGCCACCGTGGACGTCGGCAACGCCGGCACGGTGATGCGCTTCCTGCCGCCGGTCGCCGCGCTCGCCGACGGCCCCATCCGCTTCGACGGCGACCCCCGGTCCTACGAGCGCCCGCTCGGCGGCGTGATCGGCGCGCTGCGCACCCTCGGCGCCCGGATCGACGACGACGACCGCGGGGCGCTCCCCCTGACGGTGCACGGCGGCGGCGCGCTGGACGGCGGCGGCGTCCGCATCGACGCCTCCTCCTCGTCCCAGTTCGTGTCGGCCCTGCTGCTCTCCGCCCCGCGCTTCAACCAGGGCGTCGAGGTGCGGCACGTGGGATCGGTGCTGCCGTCGATGCCGCACATCCGGATGACCGTCGACATGCTGCGCGCCGTCGGCGCCCAGGTCGACGAGCCGGAGACGGGCGGCGAGCCGAACGTGTGGCGGGTGGCGCACAGCGCGCTGCTCGGCCGCGACCTGACCATCGAGCCGGACCTCTCCAACGCCCAGCCGTTCCTGGCCGCGGCGCTGGTCACCGGCGGCCGGGTCACCATCCCCGACTGGCCGGAGCGGACCACCCAGCCCGGTGACGCGCTGCGGCGGATCTTCACCGAGATGGGTGGCTCCTGCGAGCTGACCACGACCCCGGACGGCACCGCCCTGGTCTTCACCGGCAGCGGGCGGGTCCACGGCATCGACGTGGACCTGAGCGAGGTGGGCGAGCTGACGCCCGGCATCGCCGCCGTCGCCGCGCTCGCCGACTCCCCCTCCACCCTCCGCGGGGTGGCGCACCTGCGGATGCACGAGACGGACCGGCTGGCCGCGCTCACCAAGGAGATCAACGAGCTCGGCGGCGACGTCACCGAGACCGCGGACGGCCTGCACATCAGGCCCCGTCCGCTGCACGGCGGTGTCTTCCGCACCTACGACGACCACCGGATGGCCACCGCGGGCTCGGTGATCGGACTGGTGGTGCCGGACGTCCGGATCGAGAACGTGGAGACCACCGCCAAGACCTTGCCCGACTTCCCGCAGATGTGGGCCGAAATGCTCGGGGTCTGACGTCATGCGCCGCTACGGCAAGAACACCGACGAGGACGACATCCGCTCGCGCCCGAACCGGAAGGGCAACCGGCCGCGCACGAGCATCCGCCCCAAGCACGAGGACGCGACCGAGGGCATGGTCCTCACCGTGGACCGGGGCCGGCTCACCTGCCTGGTCGGCGACCGGGTGATCACGGCGATGAAGGCGCGCGAACTGGGCCGCAAGGCTGCGGTCGTCGGCGACCGGGTCGGCATCGTCGGCGATCTGTCGGGCGACAAGGACACCCTGGCGCGGATCGTGCGGATCAGGGAGCGCGCGTCGGTGCTGCGGCGCACGGCCGACGACGACGACCCCTTCGAGCGGGTGGTCGTCGCCAACGCCGACCAGCTGGCGATCGTCACGGCCCTGGCCGACCCCGAGCCCCGCCCGCGGCTGATCGACCGCTGTCTCGTCGCGGCCTTCGACGGCGGCCTGGAGCCCCTCCTGGTGCTGACCAAATCGGACCTGGCGTCCCCGGACGAACTGCTGGAGATGTACGGCGCGCTGGGCGTGCCGTACGTGGTCACCACCCGCGAGGAGTTCGTCGACGGACTGGCCGCCGAGCGGGTGCGCGAACACCTGGTCGGCCGCACCACGGCCTTCGTCGGGCACTCCGGGGTGGGCAAGACGACGCTCGTCAACGCGCTGGTGCCGAAGGAGCGGCGGCGCATCACCGGCCATGTGAACGCGGTGACCGGCCGCGGCCGGCACACCACCACCTCGGCGCTGGCGCTGCCGCTCGCGGCCGAGGACGGCGGCTGGGTGATCGACACCCCCGGCGTGCGCTCGTTCGGTCTGCACCACGTCGACCCCTCCCGCGTGATCAACGCCTTCCCGGACCTGGTGCCCGGTACGGAGGGCTGCCCGCGTGCCTGTTCGCACGACGAGCAGGACTGCGCGCTGGACGCGTGGGTGGCCGAGGGGCACGCGGACCCGGCGCGGCTGTACTCGCTGCGGCGGCTGCTGGCGACCAGGGAACGGCGAGAAGGCGACTGACGCGCGGGGCGGATACGCCCGGAAGCGCCCGGTAAGGGCATAATCGCACCGAGTCAGACGCAGCAGTCACCGAGCTCGGGAGGCCCTGGACCAATGGCGTGGCTGCTGGTGGTGGTCGCCGGATTCCTCGAGACGGGCTTCGCCGTCTGCCTCAAGCTCTCGCACGGGTTCACCCGGCTCTGGCCGACGGTCGCGTTCTCGATCTTCGCGCTCGGCAGCTTCGGTCTGCTGACCCTCGCGCTCCGCAAGCTGGACGTCGGTCCCGCGTACGCGGTGTGGACCGGTATCGGGGCCGCGGGAACGGCGATCTACGGGATGGTCTTCCTCGGCGACCTGGTCTCCGCGCTGAAGATCGTCTCGATCTGCCTGGTCATCGTCGGCGTCATCGGCCTCCAGCTCTCCGGCTCGGCCCACTGACCCGGGCGCCCCGGCCCGGACGTCCCGGCGCCCGTCCGGCGCCTGACACCCCGGGCGACCGGCCTGTCCGGCGCTTGGCACCCCGGGCGACCCGGCCCGCACGGACGAGGGCACTGTGCGCAGTACGGGGCCGCGCCCACCCGTCCGCCCCCACACCCACGGCCGGACAACGGCGTCCCGCGCACCGCACCACGCCCCCCACCCACCGGGCGGGACCTCACCGGGCCGGACGGCCCACCGCCCCGAGGGCGGAGCGGACCAGAGCGGGCACCCCCTCGTCCGCCGGCGCGAGCACGTGGGACACGGCCAGGCGGACGGCCAGCTCGTAGGCGTGCGGCGGCAGTCCGCCCGGTGCCGCCGGCGCGCGTGCCGCCGGCACCGCACCGAGCCGCGTGCGCAGAGCCGCCAGCAGTTCCGCCGGAGCGGGCGGTCCGGCGTCCACCGGCAGCCGTCCGGGACCCGGTCCCCGGGACGCCCGCGGCAGCGGCACGCGCTCGCCCCAGCAGCCGGTGAGCAGGGCGCGCAGCAGCGGGCGATCCGTCACCCGCTCGACGGTCCACTGCGCGAGCCGCACGCACCGTTCGACGCCGTCGCCCCCGCCACCCGCGCCCTCGCCGCCGCCCCCGCCCTCGCCCTCGCAGCACTCGGCGAACAGCCTCCCCGCGCCCCGGAGGAAGTCCTCCACCTCACGCCGCACCAGGGCACGGGCGAGTCCGTCCTTGCCGCCGAACTCGTTGTGGAGGGTCTGCCGGGAGACTCCCGCCGACGCGGCGACCTCCACCATCCGCACACCGGACCAGGGCCGTGCCCGCAGAGCCGCGAGCGCGGCGTCGAGCAGGGCCTCGCGTGCTGCGGGCATGGGCGCCTCCCGGGGCCTCACCCGGCCGCGCCGGGCGCTCGCTCCCGCCGCAAGGGCGGCCTCTGCGGCCAGAGTTGGCGCGCCCACCGCACCTGTCAAGGGATCCGGCGCCCCGCGCCCCGCGCCGTCCGGCCGGGGCCGTGATCGGCACCGATAGAGTGACGTCATGCCCGACTACCACGATGATCTGCGCCTCGCCCATGTCCTCGCGGACGCCGCCGACGCCGTCACCATGGAGCGCTTCAAGGCGCTCGACCTCAAGGTCGAGACCAAGCCGGACATGACCCCGGTGAGCGAGGCGGACAAGGCCGCCGAGGAACTGATCCGCGGCCAGTTGCAGCGGGCACGGCCACGGGACGCCATCCTGGGCGAGGAGTACGGCATCGAGGGCACGGGCCCGCGGCGCTGGGTCGTCGACCCGATCGACGGCACCAAGAACTACGTGCGCGGCGTACCGGTGTGGGCCACCCTGATCTCCCTCATGGAGGCGGGCGAGGGCGGCTTCCACCCGGTGATGGGCGTGGTGTCCGCCCCGGCGCTGGGCCGCCGGTGGTGGGCGGCGAAGGGGTCGGGCGCGTACACCGGCCGCAGCCTGTCGGCCGCGACCCGGCTGCAAGTGTCGAAGGTGGAGCGCCTGCAGGACGCCTCCTTCGCCTACTCCTCGCTGAGCGGCTGGGAGGAGCAGGGGCGGCTGGACGGGTTCCTCGACCTGACCCGCGCGTGCTGGCGCACCCGGGGCTACGGCGACTTCTGGTCGTACATGATGGTCGCCGAGGGTTCGGTCGACATCTGCGCGGAGCCCGAGCTGTCCCTGTGGGACATGGCGGCTCCCGCGATCGTCGTCGAGGAGGCGGGCGGCCTGTACACCGGGCTCGACGGCACCCCCGGCCCGCACAGCGGGAACGCCGCGGCCTCCAACGGACTGCTCCACCGGGAGCTCCTCGGTCATCTGAACCGGCGCCGCTGACGTCCGCACGGGCGGTTTCGACCGCGCCCGGCCCTGTCACCAGCGGCTTCACGATGCGTCAGAGACCGGTTCCGCACGCCCTCTTGCCGCCTTCGCCGCGGACTGGGACTCTGAGAGCTCCCCCACTTGTGAACTTGTGAATCGGTTCTCCAGCGGAGATCCGGTCACGAAGGAGGTGGCTCAAGTCCATGCTCGTCCGTGACGCCATGAGCACGGTGGTCCTCACCATCGGACCCGCCCACACACTCCGGCAGGCGGCCGGCCTGATGGCCGCGCGCCGCGTCGGAGCAGCCGTCGTCCTCGACGGCGATTCGAGTCTCGGGATCCTCACCGAACGGGACATCCTCAACGCGATCGGCGCGGGCCAGAACCCCGATCTGGAGACCGCCGGAGCCCACACCACCACCGACGTCGTCTTCGCCGCGCCGACCTGGACCCTGGAGGAGGCGGCCGAGGCCATGACGCACGGCGGTTTCCGCCATCTCATCGTGACGGACCGGGGCGGCCCGGTGGGCATCGTCTCCGTCCGCGACATCATCCGCTGCTGGGTGCCCGCCAGGCGCCCCGCCGGGACCGTCGTGGGCTGAGCAGGCACCCGGACACACCGAGGCCGGACCCCCGGTGGACAGGGGTCCGGCCTCGGCCCTACGGCAGGCGGGTCAGCCGCGCAGGGCCTGGACCGCGGCCTCCAGCCGCTTGCCGAAGTCCGCGTCCGCCTGACGGAAGTTGCCGATCGCGCGCTCGGCGATGTCGTCGCGGGACACCTTGGCGATGAAGCCCGCGAGGTTGCCGATCAGACGGTCCTTCTCGTCCTCGGACATCAGCCGGTAGAGGTTCCCGGCCTGGACGAAGTCGTCGTCCTCGGCGTGCACCGCGGCCGCGTGATCGCCGGTGACACCGGTCACCGCGGTGCCGGCCCACAGCGGACGGTCCGTCTGGAACGGGCCGCCGAAGCTGTTGGGCTCGTAGTTCTTCGCGCCCTTGTGGCGGCCGTCGTAGAGGAAGCCGTCCCGGCTGTGCGTCCGCGCCTCGGTGGCGTGGGGACGGTTCACCGGCAGGTGGTCGGCGTTGATGCCGACGCGGTAGCGGTGGGCGTCGCCGTAGGCGAACAGCCGGCCCTGGAGCATCTTGTCCGGGGACGGGCCGATGCCGGGCACGAAGTGCGCCGGGCTGAAGACCGACTGCTCGACCTCGGCGAAGACGTTCTCCGGGTTGCGGTTGAGCTCCAGCCTGCCGATCTCGATGCGCGGGTAGTCGGCGTGCGGCCACACCTTGGTGAGGTCGAACGGGTTGAAGCGGTACGCCGCCGCGTCGGCCGCGGGCATGATCTGGACGTAGACGGTCCAGCTCGGGAAGTCGCCGCGCTCGATGGATTCCCGCAGGTCGCGCTGGTGGGAGTCGGGGTCCTGGCCGGCGAGCCGGTCGGCCTCGTCCTGCGTGAGGTTCTTGATGCCCTGGTCGGTCTTGAAGTGGTACTTGACCCAGAAGACCTCGCCGGCCTCGTTGTTCCACTGGAACGTGTGCGAGCCGAAGCCGTCCATGTGGCGGTAGGAGGCGGGGATGCCGCGGTCGCCGAAGAGCCAGGTGACCTGGTGGGTCGACTCGGGGCTCAGGCCCCAGAAGTCCCAGACGTTGTCCGCCTCCTGGCTGCCCGTGTACGGGTCGCGCTTCTGGGTGTGGATGAAGTCCGGGAACTTGATGGCGTCCCTGATGAAGAACACCGGGGTGTTGTTGCCGACGAGGTCGTAGTTGCCCTCCTCGGTGTAGAACTTCAGCGCCCAGCCGCGGGGGTCGCGCACCGCGTCGGCCGAGCCGAGGTTGCCCGCGACGGTGGAGAAGCGCAGGAAGGTCTCGGTCTCCTTGCCCACCTCGGAGAGGAACTTCGCCCGGGTGTAGCGCGTCACGTCGGCGGTGACCGTGAAGGTGCCGTAGGCGCCGGCGCCGCGGGCGTGGACCACGCGCTCCGGGATGCGCTCCCGGTTGAAGTGGGCGAGCTTCTCCAGCAGGAGCTGGTCCTGGACGAGGACCGGCCCGCCGACACCCGCGGTCTCGCTGTTCTGGTTGTCGGCGACCGGGGCTCCGGCCTCGGTGGTGAGCGGTCCCTGCGTCACGTGCGCCTCCTGCGTCCTGTACTGCGTCGTCGTCCGCACCCGCCGCCTGTCCACGCCGTGTGCTCGAACTCGATCCTACAATGGACTTTGTCCAAGTCAATCAGACATCCAAAGTCACACATGTTCAGGATTGAGTGGAGGCGCTGTTACGCTGTCCTCATGAGCGACCTGTTGGAACGACTGCGCGGACGCGGCTGGCGCATGACCGCCCAGCGGCGCGTCGTGGCCGAGGTCCTCGACGGCGAGCACGTCCATCTGACGGCCGACGAGGTCCACGCACGCGCCGTGGAGCGGCTGCCCGAGATCTCCCGGGCCACGGTCTACAACACGCTCGGCGAACTGGTCGGCCTCGGCGAGGTGCTCGAGGTGTCGACCGACCGCCGCGCCAAGCGCTACGACCCCAATGCCCACCGCCCGCACCAGCACCTGGTGTGCGCCGGATGCGGCGCCATCCGGGACGTCCACCCGGCGGGCAATCCGCTGGCCGACCTGCCCGACTCGGAGCGCTTCGGCTTCACCATCTCGGACGTCGAGGTCACCTACCGGGGCACCTGCCCCAGTTGCGCGGCCGCGTAGGACAGAGCATGCGAAGGCCCCGGGCACCCATGGCGGTGCCCGGGGCCTTCGCACGAGCCCTCACGCCCGGCGGCCGCCCTGCGCGCGGACCGGCCCGGACACGCCGAAGGCCCGGATCCTTTGAGGATCCGGGCCTTCGGTTTCAGTAGCGGGGACAGGATTTGAACCTGCGACCTCTGGGTTATGAGCCCAGCGAGCTACCGAGCTGCTCCACCCCGCGTCGGTGAACACAACCTTACGGCACCCCGTCGACCAGCGCAAATCCCCTCCGAGGGCCCTGGCGGGCCCACCCGGCGGGCCGCCCGGGCCGGGCGATGGGCCCCTAAGCCGTCAGCTCCTGGAGCAGCGCTTCGCGCAGCTTCGCGGCGCGTTCGGCCACCTCGTCGGGCCCCAGTTCCACGGCCTTCGCGCACCAGCGCTGCCCCTCCGCCAGCTCGCCCCGGCGGGCGGCGAGCAGGGCCAGCCGCAGGGCCGCCCTGCCGTGGCCGGCACGGGCCGCGCGCGTCCACCACAGCGAGGCCTCCCGCTCACTGCCCTCGCGGGCGAGCAGCAGCCCGAGGTTGAAGGCGCCGCTGCGGCTGCCGGACTCGGCCGCCTCCCGGTACCAGCGGGCCGCGTCGTCCATTTCGCCGCGTGCGGCGGCCAGCATGCCGACCCGGACCTGGGCACGCCGGTGCCCCTGCTCGGCGGCCCGCTCGTACCACTCCTCGCACTCGGTCTTCTCCGCCCGCGGCTCGCCGAGGGCCGGCGGGCCGGGCGGCGGCTGCCGCGCGTCGAGCACCGTGGCGAGACGGAACGCCGCCTCCGCGCTGCCGCCGCCGGCCGCACACCGCAGATACCGCTCCGCCTCGTGCTCGTCGCCGTCCCGGAGGCGGGCGATGCCCACCTGGAGCGCCGCCTCGGTGTGCCCCGCGGCCGCCGCCCGCTCGTACCAGGTCAGCGCCGTGCGGTCGTCGTCGCGGCCGACGTGGAGGATGCCGAGGTTGAACGCGGCGTCCACGCTGCCCGCCTCGGCCGCCTTGGAGAACCAGGGCTCGGCCCCGACGGGGTCGCCGGCCTGGAGCAGCAGGACGGCGAGAGCGTTGGCGGCCTCCCGGTGCCCCGCGTAGGCGGCACGCCGGTACCACTGCTCCGCCTGGGGCGTACGGTCCTGGGCCGCGCACAGCAGCCCGAGGTTGTAGGCGCCGTTCACGTCGCCCGCGTCCATCGCGGCCCGGTACCAGCGCTCGGCGGTCTGCTGCTCGCCCCGGGCGGCGTGCAGGGCGCCGAGGGCGTTGGCGGCGTTGCCGTCGCCGTCCTGGGCGGCGCGCAGCCACCAGACGGCGGCGCTCTCCTCGTCACCGGCGTCCCGCAGCAGGAAGCCCAGCGCGCACGCGGCGCGCGGCTCACCGTCCCTGGCCGCCGTGAGGTACCAGCGTCCGGCCTCCTTGAGCTCCCCGCGCTTCTCCAGAATGGCCCCGAGGTGCAGAGCGGCACGCCGGTGACCGCGGGCGGCGGCCTGCCGGTACCACTGCGCGGCCTCGTCGAGAAGACCGCCGGCGCCGGTTCCGGCGTCCTGTGCCGTCCGCCCGTCGCGCCGGGCAGCGGCCCCGCGCTCGGGGCCCGGGGAGGCGGCACGGGGGCCGCCGGCGTCCGGGGCCGCGCCCCGGCCGGTACGGGGCCCGCCGGAGCCGGGACCCGCGCGGCCGCGGGCGACGACGCCCGCGTCCCGCCCGGCACCGGGCTCCGGGACGGCACGCGAGGTCTCACCCAGGGTGTCGGCCGCCGGGCGGCACTCGTCGGCGGCGCGGCCCTCCAGGGCCCGCGCCAACCGGTAGGCCGCCTCCCGGTGGCCCTGCTCGGCCGCGGTGCGCAGCCAGCGCTCGGCCCCCGCGTCGCCGCGGTGCTCCAGCAGATCCGCCAGGGCGTAGGCGCCCAGGGCATGGCCCTGCTCGGCGGACTGGCGCAGCCAGTACTCGGCGGCGGGCTCGTCACCGCGCTCACGGAAGTGCCGCCCGAGTGCGTGCGCCGCGGCCGCCGAACCGGCCACGGCGGCGATACGCCACCAGCCCGCGGCCTCGTCGGCGTAGCCGCGCTGGTGCAGCAGCACGCCCAGGTTGTTGGCCGCGGCCCGGTCGCCGTCCGCGGTGGCGCCGCGCAGGTACGGCTCGGCTCCGTCCAGGTCGCCCCGGCGCAGCAGCATGGCGCCGAGCATGCTCATCGACGCCGTGTCGCCCCCGTCGGCGGCACCGCGGTGGCGCGCCTCGGCGCCGGCGGTCTCCTCGGCGTCGGCGGTGCCGTCGTTGCGGCCGATGCCCGGCTCGACGCCGTCGAGCCCCTGCATCGCGTCCGCCGCATTGCCGGAATGCGGCTGCACAAACCGCCCTGTCTCCAACAGAGTTGCCCTGTCCCCCATAAATTCCATCGTCGCACCACCCGCAACCCGCGTACACCTGGTATACCGCAGCCAGTGAGGTCACTTCAGCGTTTTGTCGACATGCCCACAGAGAGACAAGTCAAACACGGTCGGCGCCAACTCGCGTCGTCCGGCACGCACTTCGGGACACCTTGCCCTCGAAGGAGTCGGGCCGCCGCACCGGCACAGCACGAAGAGGGCCCGGATCCTTCAAGGATCCGGGCCCTCTTCTTTTCAGTAGCGGGGACAGGATTTGAACCTGCGACCTCTGGGTTATGAGCCCAGCGAGCTACCGAGCTGCTCCACCCCGCGTCGTTGTGATCTCACAGTATCACGGTGCGGGAGGGGGTCCGTCCACCCCGGGTTCGTCTCCGGGGCGGCGTGCGCGGCCCGGAGACGGCCCGGGTGCGGGCTCACTCGGTCTGCGGTGCCTCTTCCTTCAGCCCGGCCTCGGCGTCGGCGGCCCGCTGCAGCGCGTCCTGGAGGTCGTCCTGGGCCTTGCCGTAGGCCGTCCAGTCGCCCTTCTTGATGGCCTCCTCGCCGTCCGCGTAGGCCTTCTGCGCGTCGGCGATGGCGTCCTTCAGGGCCGCGTCGCCGGTGACGGGCGGCTCGTCGGGATCCGCCGGCGGCTCGTCGGGATCGGCGGGCGGTGTGGTGCCCTCGTCGGCGCCCGCCTCACCGAACACCTGGGAGAGCGCGCCGCCGAGATCGTTGGCGAAGCCGATCTTCTGGCCGTAGACCACCGCCACCTTGCTCAACAGCGGGTACTCCGAGCCGCGGCCCTGGGCGTAGATGGGCTCGACGTACAGGAAACCGCTGTCCAGCGGGACGGTCAGCAGGTTGCCGTACTTGATCGTCGAGTCGGCGCCCTTGAGGTCCCGGACGAAGTTGGCGATCGGGTCGTGGCGGTTGAGCCGGCTCTGGATCTGTTCGGGTCCGTCGACCTTGTCGTCGGTGACCCGCATCAGTCTGATCTTGCCGTAGTCCTTGCTGTTGGCGTCCGCGTCGACCGCCATGAAGGCCCGCAGGTTCGGCCGTCCACTGGGGGTGAACGTCGTCGTCAGCGAGAACTGCTGCTCGGTCTGGCCGGGCAGTTTCATCGACAGGTAGTACGGCGGGACCGCGTTGTTGTCCGACTTGGTCGGGTCGTTCGGGACCTGCCAGGCGTCACTCGCGTTGTAGAACGGCGCGGGCTCGGTGACGTGGTAGAGGCTCAACAGCTCGCGCTGGACCTTGAACATGTCCTGCGGGTACCGCAGATGGGCCTTCAGCTCGGCCGGGATGTCGCCCTTGTCCTTGACCGTGCCGGGGAAGGCCTTCTTCCAGGTCTTCAGGACCGGGTCGTTCTCGTCCCACTCGTAGAGGGTGACGGTGCCGTCGTAGGCGTCGACGGTGGCCTTCACCGAATTCCGGATGTAGTTGACCTGGTTCTGCTGGGCGACGACCGCGCGCTGCCGGTCGGTCAGCGAGTCCGCGGTGGTGTCGCCGAGCGTGGTCCGCGAGGCGTACGGGTAGCCGTTGGTGGTCGTGTAGGCGTCGATGACCCACTGGATCCGCTTGCCCACGACCGCCGGATAGGCGTCGCCGTCGATCGTCAGCCAGGGGGCCACCGCCTCGACGCGCTCCTTGGGCGTGCGGTTGTAGAGGATCTGCGAGCCCTCGCCGATGGCTCCCGAGTAGAGGATCTGCGGCTCGCTGAAGGAGACCGCGTAGGCGGCGCGGTTGAGCGGGCTGGAGAGGTCGATGCCGCCCTTGCCCTCGTAGCTCGTGGTGACCTGGCCGCCGCCGTCCTTCTCGTAGTCGAGCTCCTTCTGGGGCCCGCCGACGATCGAGTACTGCGTGGTCTTCTCGCCGTAGTAGATCCGCTGCTCGTAGTCGCCGAGGCTGCCCTTCGACGGCAGGCCGGACTCGGTGAACTCCGGGGCGCCCGAGGTGCCCTTGGCCGTCTCCGTGCCCTTGGCCGCGACCGCACCGTACCCGTGGGTGTAGGTGAAGTGGTCGTTGATCCAGTTGCGCTTGTCGACGCCCTGGAGGTTCAGCTCACGCAGACCGATGACGGTGTCCTGGCCGTTGTACCGGTCGACGTCCAGCGTCGCGGGGAACTGGTAGTACTTCCGCTCCTGCTCCAGCTGCTGGAACGTGGGCGAGACGATGTTGGGGTCGTTGATCCGGTAGCTCGCGGCCGCGTCCGCCTGGGCACGCTGCGACTCGGCGTCCTTGATCTCGCCCCGGCCCGTGTAGTCGGTCGGCTTGACCCCGTCGATGCCGTACGCCTTGCGGGTGGCCTCGATGTTCTTCTGGATGTACTGCGCTTCCTTGGCCTGCTCGTTGGGCTGGACCTGGAACTTCTGGACGATGGCCGGGTACAGGCCGCCGATCAGGATGGCCGACAGGACCATCAGGCCGAAACCGATCACCGGCAGCTGCCAGGTGCGGCGCCACAGCGTGGCGAAGAACAGCACCGCGCAGATGATGGCGATGCAGAAGAGGATCGTCTTCGCCGGCAGGTAGGCGTTGGCGTCGACGTACCGCAGACCCGTCCAGTTGCTGGTCGCCTTGAAGTCACTGGACTTCACGGCGAGCCCGTACCGGTCGAGCCAGTACGCGACGGCCTTGAGCGCCACGAAGATGCCGAGCAGCACCGACAGATGGCCGGTCGCGGCACCGGTGGCCCGCGCGCCGGGGCTGGTGATGCGCAGCCCGCCGTACAGGTAGTGGGTCACCGCGGCGGCGATGAGGGAGAGCACCACGGCCGCGAAACCGAAGCCGAGCAGGAAGCGGTACCACGGCAGGTCGAAGGCGTAGAACGCCACGTCCATGCCGAACTGCGGGTCCTTCTCGCCGAAGGGCACGCCGTTGACCCACATGAGCCAGGTGCGCCACTGGCTGGTCGCGGAGGCACCGGCGATCAGCCCGACGAGCGCGGTGACCCCGAGGAGGACCCACTTCTTGTACGGGGCGATGCCCATGCGGTACCGGTCGAGGCTCTGCTGCTCCAGCGACATCGCGCTGAGCGGCGGCCGCAGCCGGTGCGCCAGCCAGATGTTCAGCCCGACGGCCGCTGCCATGAGCAGGCCGAAGACGGCGAACAGTCCGATCTTGGTCCACAGGGTGGTCGTGAAGACGGAGGAGTACCTGACCGAGCGGTACCACAGCCAGTCCGTCCAGAACCCGGCGAACATGACGAACACCATGGCCAGCGCGGCCAGGACGCCCAGTGTCATGAGCAGGGTGCGGACACGCCGGGACGGCCGGCCCACTCTGATCCGTGGCCCGGTCGGGCCTCCGCCGCGGTCCGGCATCTGGAAAGCCAACGTGCGCACCTCGAAGTTCGCGGTCGTGTGGAACGGGCCCCGCGATCGTAGAGCCCCACTCATGCAACTTACCGAGGCTTTACCTAGTTCCCGCAGCGGGGCAGGAAGGAGGCAGGATATTGGCCATGTCCAACGCTTCAGCACCGACCCCCGACAACCAGCCGCCCCCGGCGCCCATGGCCGCGAGCCCGCTCACCCGCGCCGTGCTCGAGATCGACGAGTACGCCTCGGGCATCGGCTGGGACCAGCCCGCCCGTCTCTTCGCCCTGGTCGACACCGCTCGGCTGCGTACCCAGGAGCCCTCCCTCGCCGCCCAGCTCGGCCTCGACGAGGGCGACTCCGCGGCGGCCCTGACGCCGATCGAGCAGGACGAGATCCCCGCGGGCACCGCCCTGGACGAGTTCCTCGGCACGGTCGCCTGGCCCGAGGCGGTGGCCGGGTGCGCGCTCACCGTGGAGCGCCTGATGCTCCCCTCGTCCGCGGAGCAGTCCGTTCCCCAGGGCCTGGACGACGCGGCGCTGGCCGACTGGGTCGCCTCGCACCCGGACCGCCAGGAGGTCCGGATGACGGTGGCGGTGCTGCGGGACGGCAGCCGGGAGTCGGCGCTGCGCCTGCGCGAGAAGGACTCGCCGACGGAGGTGCTCACGGGGGCGGGGCTCGTCCCCGGTCTCGCCGAGGCGCTGGCGGCGACGTTCGAGGACTGACGGACAGGACGCGTCACGCTCCGGGACGGTGGTCCGGGAGCGTGACGCGCCGAGGCGCCCGCGGACGGTGGTCCGGGGGCGCCTCGTGCGTGTCCGGGCGGTGCCGGGCGGAGGGTGCGGGGGGTCAGCCCGTCGAGCAGCTCGGCAGGCCCGCCGTCCTGCCCGCGCGGATCTTCTCCAGCGAGTCGGTGGCGTCGTCGATCGTCTCGACCTTGACCAGCTTCAGCCCGTCGGGGATGTCGGACGCCGCCGTGGCGCAGTTGTCGCCGGGAGTGAGGAAGTACTCGGCTCCCGCGTTCCGCGCGCCGACGAGCTTCATCTCGATGCCGCCGATCGGACCGACCTTGCCGGCGTCGTCGATGGTCCCGGTGCCCGCGACGAACTTCCCGCCCGTCAGGTTCCCGGGGGTCAGCTTGTCGACGATGCCCAGGGCGAACATCAGACCGGCACTCGGGCCGCCGACGTCGGCGAGGTGGATGTCGATCGTGAACGGGAAGGTGTGGTCCGTGCCCGCCGCGATGCCCACGATCGCGCGGCCGTCGTCCGGGGCCTTCACCGTGGTGACGGTGACCTCCTCGGTGCCCTCCGGCTCCTTGCCCGCCTTCTCGGCGGCGGCGGCGTCGGGGGCCGGGACGATGGTGAAGACGACCTTCTCCCCCGGCTTGTGCTTCACCACCAGGTCGGCCACGTCGCCCGGCTTCTCGATCGGGGTGCCGTCCACGGCACGGATCACGTCGCCCGCGTGCAGGGTGCCCTCGGCGGGCGAGTCCTTGACGACGGTGGCGACGACCACACGGGACTTCACCGGGATGTCCAGCTCGCGCAGGGCGGCGACCTTGGCGCTCTCCTGGGACTGGCTGAACTCCTCGGCGTTCTCCTGGGTGGACTCCTCCTCGGTCTTGCCGTCCGGGTAGAGGGTGTCGTGCGGGACGACCACGTTGTCGTGGGCCAGCCAGCCGTACATCGCCTCGAAGAGGTTCATCCGGTAGTCCGCGCCGGTCACCCTGACGGTCGTCATGTTGAGGTGACCGGTGGCGGGGTACGTCCTGCGGCCGGAGATCTGCAGCACCGGCTCGCCGTCGGCGGCGCCCAGGGTGTTCACCGTGGGACCCGGGGACATCTCCGCGTAGGGGACCTTGAAGAACACACCCGCGCACAGCAGCGCGATGAAGACGAGGGTGGAGGCGAGCATCGTCGCGGTGCGGCGTGGCATGGAACGACAGTACGGGACGAGCCTGTGCGAGCACTGCCGGGGCCGGTCCGTCCGGGGCCGTCCGCCGGCGGGGCCGGCGGGTCAGTTCCGCACGGCGTCCGTACCGGAGGCCGCCTTCTCCATGGCGTCGCGGAAACGCGCGTATCCCGCGAGCTCGGCGACGTCCCCGCTGGTGCGGTTGCGCGACGCCCAGCTCGCCCATATCGCAGCACCGACAGCAGCGAACAGCGGAATCAGCAACCAGGCCAGAACTGCCATCGCGACCTCCCTACCCCATGAGCGAAAGCGACTGAGTGATCAGCAGATTAGTCATCTGCGAGAACAACGCTCACGGCAGGGGTGGGGTTACGCAAATCGGGGCGGAAGGGGTCCGGGCGGGTTTCGGCGGCGACGATCCGCCCGAACGGGCGGACGCGCCGTCAGCGGCGGGCCGGCGGCCCGGGGGCGCTACGCGCCGACCCACTCCTCGGAACCGTCGGAGAAGCGCTGGTGCTTCCAGATGGGGGCCTCGTGCTTGAGGTCGTCGATCAGCTTCCGGCACGCCTCGAACGCCTCGCCCCGGTGGGGGCACGACACGGCGACCACCACGGCCAGGTCCCCGACCGCGAGGTCACCCACACGGTGGACGGCGGCGAGCGCCCGGACGGGGTACTCCGCCGCCACCTTCTCGGCGATGGCGCGCATGACGGCTTCCGCGCTCGGATGACAGGAGTAGCCGAGGTCGGCGACGTCCGCGCCGCCGTCGTGGTCGCGGACGGTGCCGACGAAGAGCGCGGTGCCGCCCGCCGCGTCGTCGCCGACCGCGGCGAAGACCTCGTCGACGGAGAGCGGCGTGTCGCGGATCGCGATCAGCCGCACCGGGTCCTGCGCCGCCTGCTCACCGGGGTGGTCGTACGTGCGTGCCATGGCCCCATCGTGCCGTACGCCGGGGGCGTCGCCCAATGGACCGTCCGACGGTTCGCCGTCCGACGCCTTGGACTCTCCTACAGCGGCGCGGCCCCGCGCGGGGCCGCGCCCGTCCCTCAGATCCTGCGGCGCGCTTTGCGGGCACGCCGGACCAGCGCGGCCGTGCCCAGCAGGGCGACGGTCGCGCCCGCCGCACCGGCGGCCGTGGCGTCCTTGCGGCCCAGCCGGCGGCCCGCGACCGTGTGCCGGCCCTCGACCTCCTCCAGCAGCGCGGCGAGCACCTCCTCGTTCGTCCACTGCGGGCGCCAGCCCGCGTCGTGCAGCCGGCTCACGCTCACCACCCAGGGGTGCATCGTGTACGCGAGGTCCCCGGCCGGTGACGGGGTGAGGCCGATCCGGTGCAGCCGGGCCGCGGCTCCGAGGGCGACGGCTGAGGGCAGCTCCATCCGCCGGATCCCGCTGAGCTCCTCGACCTCCTCCTGCTCCAGCCAGCCGTCGCAGCCGACCGCCAACTCGCCCTCGACCTTCTCCAGCGCCGCGTACTCCAGCGCCGTCACCAGGTCGTCGACGTGGCAGAACTGCCAGGTGGGCCGGGAGCCGGCGACCACCAGCAGCCGGGGCGACTCGAAGTACCTGGTCAGCGCGGTGTCCGTGCCGCCGACCAGTACGGCGGGCCGGACCACCGTGACGTTCAGGCCCGGGTGGGCGCGGGGCGCCCGGCGCGCCAGGCGCTCGATCTCCAGCAGGTCGCCGACCCCGGTCGCCTCGGCGGTGGCCTTGAGCTCGGCGTCCTCGGACAGCGGGACGTCGTTGTCGGCCAGCGCCCCGTAGACCATGGCCGACGTGCACAGGACGACCCGGTGCACACCGGCCGCGGCGGCCGCGGTCAGGACCGTCTGCGTGCCGCGGACGTTGTAGGCGGTGCGCGCCGCGGCGTCCGACTCCAGGTCCAGGTCGAGCGCGAGATGGACGACGACGTCGGCGCCGCGCAGCTTCTCGGCGATGGCCGGGTCGCGCACGTCCAGGACGTGCCAGTGCGCCTCGGGAACCTCGCCCCTGCGCTCGTCGATCGCGAGCACCTGCCTGACCTCGTCCGACGCGGCGAGCCGGCGTGTGAGCAGGTCGCCGACGCCCGTGGCGGCGCCTGTGACGGCGACCACGGGGCCGCGGCCCCCGGGCGGGGTCGAGTGGTTTCGCGCTGCGCGAACCTGCGGATCTGGGGAACTCACCAGGCGTCTCCAGCGGTTGTCTTCAGTACGCAAGCGCATGACGCATACGCACCAGGTGACGCCCATCCTGCCGCAGGCCGCCTGCGGGCGGGGCACCGAGGCCGCAAGCCGCCTCGATGTCCTCAGCCGACGGCCGCCCGGCCGCTTAGGCTGGGTGGTGTTGTCGGGCAGTCGCCGTCGGCAGTCAGCCGACGGCCCTACGAGCCGAGGAAACCCGTGAGTGACACCCCATTCGGATTCGGCCTTCCGCCGGAGGAGCCGGAGAACGGCGACGAGGGCAAGAAGAGGAATCCCGGCGGAGGTGGCCAGGGCTCCGGCGGGTCCCCGGCCAACCCGTTCGGCTTCGGTTTCGGCGGCGAGGGCGGGGACAACCCCTTCGCCGCCATGTTCGGGTCGCTGAACCCGAACGACCTGGGCGCCGCCTTCCAGCAGCTCGGCCAGATGCTGAGCTACGAGGGCGGCCCGGTGAACTGGGACATGGCCAAGCAGATCGCCCGCCAGACCGTGGCCCAGGGCACGGCCGACGGCACCAAGGACAGCAGCGTCTCCCCCGTCGACCGCACCGCGGTCGAGGAGGCCGTGCGCCTGGCCGACCTGTGGCTGGACGGGGTGACCTCGCTCCCGTCGGGCGCGAGCACCGCCYTGGCCTGGAGCCGCGCGGAGTGGGTCGAGGCGACCCTGCCCGCGTGGCAGCAGTTGGTCGACCCGGTCGCCGAGCGGGTCGGCGTCGCCATGGGCGACGTGCTGCCCGAGGAGATGCAGGCCATGGCGGGCCCGCTGCTCGGGATGATGCGCTCCATGGGCGGCGCGATGTTCGGCCAGCAGATCGGCCAGGCCGTGGGCGTGCTGGCGGGCGAGGTGGTCGGCTCGACCGACATCGGCCTGCCGCTCGGCCCGGCCGGCAAGGCGGCCCTCCTCCCGCTGAACGTCGAGGCGCTCGGCAAGGACCTGGGGGTGCCCAAGGAGGAGGTTCGTCTCTACCTCGCCCTGCGCGAGGCAGCCCACCAGCGGCTCTTCGCCCATGTGCCGTGGCTGCGCTCCCACCTCTTCGGCGCCGTCGAGGGATACGCGCGGGGCATCAAGGTCGACACCTCCAAGCTGGAGGACGTGGTCGGCCAGTTCGACCCGACCCACCCCGAGCAGCTGCAGGAAGCCCTTCAGCAGGGCATGTTCCAGCCGGAGGACACGCCGGAGCAGAAGGCTGCCCTGGCCCGTCTGGAGACGGCTCTCGCGCTGGTCGAGGGCTGGGTCGACGCCGTGGTCCACGCCGCCGCGTCGAACCGCCTCACCTCGGCGGGCGCGCTGCGGGAGACCCTGCGCAGGCGCCGGGCGTCCGGCGGCCCCGCGGAGCAGACGTTCGCGACCCTGATCGGTCTGCAGCTGCGCCCGCGCCGGCTCCGGGACGCCTCGCGGCTGTGGGCCTCGCTCACGGACGCGCGCGGTGTCGACGGCCGGGACGCCCTGTGGGAGCACCCCGACATGCTGCCGACGGCGACCGATCTCGACGACCCCGACGGTTTCGTGCACCGCGAGCAGCTCGACTTCTCGGAGCTCGACAAGATGCTCGGCGAGGCGGCGGCGCCCAAGGACGCTCCGGCCGCGGACGGCGGCGCGTCCGCCGAGGACACCGCGGACGGCGGCGGCGGCGAAGGGAAGGACCGCCCCGGCGGCGAGGACGAGGGCAAGGGCGACGCAGGCCGGTGAGTCTCCACGACGACGCGGTCCTGGTGCTGAAGGAGTACCGGGGCCGCGATGACGAGCAGAGCACGCTGCGGGACGCCTATCTCGACCACCTCGCCGCGCACCCGGACGGCATGTGGAAGTCCTGTGGCGCGGGGCACCTGACGGCCAGCGCGCTGGTCGTCGACCCGGAGCGCGGGAAGGTGCTGCTGACGCTGCACAGGAAGCTCGGCATGTGGCTCCAGATGGGCGGCCACTGCGAACCGGGGGACCGCTCGCTCGCCGCCGCCGCGCTGCGCGAGGCGACGGAGGAGTCGGGCATCGCGGGCCTGACGCTGCTGCCGGGCGGTCCCGTCACCCTGGACCGCCACCCCATTCCGCCGCCCTGCCACCGGCACCTGGACGTGCAGTACGCGGCGCTGGCGCCCGCCGGTGCCGTGGAGGCCATCAGCGAGGAGTCCCTCGACCTGCGCTGGTTCGCCTGGGACGAGGTGCCGGGCGTGGCCGACGCGTCCGTCGTGCGGCTGCTGGAACGGACACGGGCAGCGCTGTGACCCGGGGGGCGGACGTGGTCCGCCCCGGGAACATGCGGCAGGGGCGGTCGCCGGGCGACCGCCCCTGTGCATGCTGCCGGACCGTTGGTCGGGCCGTCAGTTCCAGGCGTTGTTCTGGTTCTGGGCGTGGGCGCCGTGCTGGCCGACACCGAACTGGGCGCGGGCGCCCTGGCCGAGGTCGGCGTGCTGCGGCGGCATGACCTCGCTGGGCTGCACCAGTGCGAAGCCCTGTCCGAGGAAGCTCAGCTCCCAGCCCTCTCCGGTGCTGCCGCGGCGGCGGCGCACGTTCGAGGAATGGGTCTGCGCCTGCATCTGCACCCGCAGGCCCGAGGACCAGGCGACGATCGCGTCCGAGTCGACGTTGACGTATTTGTCCGGGGTGACGTGCATCATCAGCGGCTGGCCCGAGGTCATCAGCGCGACCTTGCCCCGGCCGGAGATGTTGAGCTGGTACTTGCCGGAGCCCGAGATGCCGTACTGGCTGTCCACCGCGATGACCTCGGTGTGCAGCGCGGAGTCGAGCGCCAGGACGTAGGCGCTGTCGACCGTCATGCCCTCCTGGTCCACGTCGACGACATGGACGTACTGCGCGAGGTTGGCGAAGTAGACGGTGCCCTGGCCCGAGCAGCGCATCAGGTCGAGGCCCTCGCCGGTGTTGGCGCGGGCCCGGCGCTGGCTGCTCGTCCGGTACTCGCCGTCGAAGTCGATCAGCCCCTGGTACGCCACCATCGCGCCCTTGCGGGCGAGGACGTCGTCATGGCCGGTGAGCGCCACCCGCAGCAGCTGCGGGTTCTGGACGACGTACCGCTCCTGGGACTGCTGTTCCCCGTGGCTGAAAAGCGAACTCTGCATGATCTGTTCCCGCTCCCCCTCAGCCCCGGACGCGCAGGCGGTCGGTGCTGTCCTCGCTCGGCTGTACGACGACGATGCCCTGGCCGGAGAAGGCCATCTGGTACGCCTCTCCGCTGCCCCGCCCGATCAGGGAGGAGGCCTTGAAGCTGCGCTTGCCCTTCACCTTGAGGTTCGGGGACCAGGCCACGAGGGCGTCCGGGTCGACGTAGGTCTCGTCCTCGCCGCGGCCGCAGTCGACGACGATCGGGGTGCCGCGCGAGGTCAGGGCGACCCAGCCGGTACCGGCGATCTCGACGTTCCACAGGCCCTGGCCGGCGAACTTGGCCAGACCCTTGACCTTCTCGACGCCCCACTGGAGATGGGCGTCGAAGGCGAGGAGGTTGGTGCCGTTCACCGAGAGGGAGTCGTTGTCGAGGTTGATGACGACGACGTCGGCGCCGTAGTCGGCGAGGTAGAGCAGACCGTCGCCGGAGCACTTCATGATGGGCGCGCCCTCGCCGGTGACCCACTGGGAGGCGACCTGGCGGACGGCCGGCGGGTTGGGCTCGTACTGCACGAAGCCCTCGTAGGCGACCATCGAACCGGTGCGCGCGTAGAGGTCCTGGCCGGTGGCCATGGCGACCTTCAGCATGGTGCGGCCGTGGTTCTCCATACGGGCGGCCACGGGGGTCGGGGCGTAGCCCGCGAGTTGCTGGTTCATTCTTCGGGCTCCCTCAGACCTCGTAGGGCTGGACGACGATGAAGTTGCCGGGAGCGCCCCGGAACTGGAGGTTCACGGTCTCGCCGCTGTGGCCGGGGTACGCGTTGCGGCGCAGCCTGACCTGGCTGGAGAGGATGACCTGCGAGGCAGCCGACCAGGCGACGACAGCGTTGCAGTCGGCGAAGGTGGTGGGCGTGACGGGCAGGACCACGGGCACACCGTGGGTCTTGACGACGACGGTGCCGGTGCCGTGGAACAGCATCGTGAACAGCGCGCCGCCGGGGATGCCGTGGCCCTCGATGCGCCGGACCTCGTACTGGAGCGACTCGTCGAAGGCCAGGACGTTCTCCGCGGAGACGCAGATGCCGTCGCCCTGGAGCTCGATCTGGTGCAGGTGGGAGCCCTCCTCGGCGAGGAAGACCTGGCCCCGGCCGGTGCAGCGCATCAGCTGCATCTCCTGGCCCGTGGCGTTGCCGACGATACGGCCCGCGAAGCCGGCGCCCTTGTAGCCGAATTCGACCTTGCCCTGGTACATCACCATGCTGCCCTGACGGGCCAGCACGCCCGAACCGCCCATGGTCAGGTCGACCCGCATGAGCTGCTGGTTCTGCGGCGTCCACCGCTGGCCGGTGGGCGTCTCGCGGTACGCCTGGAGGGCCGCCTGGAGTCCGGCGCCGGCCTGCGGTGCGCCCTGGGGGACGCCCTGCGGCATCCCGCCCGGAGGCATGCCGGAGGGCTGCTGGCCGTAGGGCGCCGGGGGCTGCTGACCGTAGGGGGCCTGCGGCGGCTGGCCGTACGGCGCGCCGTGCGGCGGGGTCTGACCCGGGATCTGGCCGGGCGGCTGGCCCGGGACCTGACCGAACTGCGGCGGCTGCGGCGGCTGTCCGTAGGGGGACGGCGCGGGCGGCGCCAGCGGGGCGGCCATCGTGGGCGCGGCATGGATCTGCGGACCCGGCGCAGGAGCGGGCGCGGGCGCATGGGACGCAGGCGCCTGCGGGGCCGCGGGTGCGCCGAACCCCGGTGCGGGCTGCGGGGCCTGCGGGGCGGCCGGGGCCAGGTCTTCCTCGCCGAGGAGGGCTCCCACCTGCACCAGATCGAGCTCCAGGGCGACGGCATCTGCGTCTCCGCGGAGAACG
>NZ_RDBP01000012.1:2424719-2479370 GCF_008042045.1 Streptomyces sp. T39 | reverse complement strand
CGCGGGGGCCGCGGCGGCGGGCGGGGCGAAGCCGGGGGCGGCGCCCTGCGGCTGCTGCGGAGCGGGCTCCTCCTCGGCGACCTCGCCGCCGAAGTTCTTCAGCAGGGCGTCCAGGCCGCCGTCGAACCCCTGGCCGATGGCGGCGAACCGCCACACGTCCTTGAGGTAGAAGTCGCCGAGCATCACGGCGCGCTCGGTGCTGAACTCGGAACCGTCGAAGGCGTACCTGACGACTTCCTGACCGCCCGCGACGAGACGGATGTAGCCGGGGCCGATCTGCGACATCTGCCCCGCGCCGTCGATCGTGGCGGTGAAGGAGAGCCGGTGGACGGTCGCCGGGATGCGGTCGAGCGTGACGCGGAACGACTCCGTGTCACCTGCCTGCGCACCGAGCAGCTGAATGGACTCCTCGGGCGACTTCGGCTGGTTGAAGAAGATGAAGTACCGGTCGTCCGACAACTGCTCGTTCGCGTCGAGACCGAAGCAGCTGATGTCGAAGGTCAGCCCCGGAGCGGCGATCTGCACACCGACGTACAGATCCGTTCCCGGAGTGAGATCACTGATCTTGGCCTTGTGGCCGCGTTGGAATTCCCTGGCCATACGTGACGACCGTCCCCCATCCCGAATGTCGAATGCGTCGCGCCAGGCTAACCGCTTACAGCGACATTGAGCCAAGCCGGTACACATTCGGTACAGGAGCGGTCCGGCTTCGGTACAGGAGAGCCCGGCGCGCCGCCTCCTCGGGTGCTCCGGCGAGCGCCGGTGCACGCCCCCGTGCGCCGGCGCCCTCCGCGGAGCGCGGGTCTCAGTCCTCCGGCGCGGGCGGGCCGTGGGGAAGCCGCCCCGCGGCGACCACGCCCTCCAGATAGCCGCGGGCCCGCTCGGTGCGCGGGTACGCCTCCAACAGCCTCCAGAACCGCGGGCCGTGGCCCGGCACCAGCAGGTGCGCCAGTTCGTGGAGGAGGACGTAGTCGACGACGTACTCCGGCATGCCCTGGAGGCGGTGGGAGAGCCGGATGCTGCCCTCGGACGGGGTGCAGGAGCCCCAGCGGGTGTTCTGGTTCGTCACCCATCGCACGGATGCCGGTTTCGCCCGCCCGTCGAAGTACTGCTCGGACAGCCGGGCGGCGCGCTCGGCGAGTGCCCCGTCGCCGAGGACCCGGCGGCTCTCCTGGGCCGCGAGCTTGTCCAGCATCACCGTCACCCACCGCCGCTCCTCGGCCTCCGACATACGGGCGGGGATGAGCACGATGGTGCGGTCGCCCTCCCGGTAGGCGGAGACCGTCCTGCTGCGCCGGGGGCTCCTGCGGACCTCGACCGCGCTCGCCGCCGCACGGTGCGGGAGCCGCTTCGCGTCGCGCCGGGCACTGCCCGCGCCGCGCGCTGAGGGCTCCCCTGAGGTGAGCCGAGGGGACGGGTCGACGGGCACGCTCCGACGTTACCCGGTGCCCGCACGGGAAGTCCCGCCCCGGGCGTGGTTCACGCGTGATCCACTCCACGGCTGCACGACGACTGCACGATTCGAATGACTAATACACCGCGCCTGTGGACAACTTTTCCCGCACTTCGGCGAACGGCGGCATTCTGACAAGGCGTCGGCGAACGAAGATCGATTTCCCGGGGACGGGAGAGGACGGGGGCGGATATGCATCCGATGATGAAACCCGCGCTGCGCCGGGCCTGGCGGGACAGGCAGTCGGTGCAGTTCGGGGTGACCCCCGAGCGCGCGACGACGGTGGGCCCGGTGGACTTGGCGACCGGGTCGCTGATCGACCTGCTGGACGGCACCCGCGGCATGGATCTGCTGCGTGCGGCGGCTCGGGCGATGGGTCTGCCGGACGGCCGGGCGGACGCCCTGGTCCAGCGGCTCGCGGGCGCGGGCCTGCTCGACGACACGACCGCAGGGGGCCCGGCGGCCGTGGCCCTGCGCAGACGAACCGCCGCCCTGGAGCGGCTCCGCCCCGATCTGACGTCCCTGTCCGTGGTCCATCCCGAACCGGGCGGCGGTTCGTCTGCGCAGGGCCACGGCCGCCGGGCCCCCTGCGGTCGTGTCGTCGAGCAGGCCCGCGCCCGCGAGCCGCTGGACCAGGGCGTCCGCCCGGCCGTCCGGCAGACCCATCGCCCGAGCCGCCGCACGCAGCAGATCCATGCCGCGGGTGCCGTCCAGCAGGTCGATCAGCGACCCGGTCGCCAAGTCCACCGGGCCCACCGTCGTCGCGCGCTCGGGGGTCACCCCGTCGCGCGGGGCCACGACGACCAGGGCGAGCCCCGGCGCCGAGGGGTCCGTCTCCTCCGACCTGGGCGGCCGGTGTCGGGCGGGTGGAGGTGCGGGAGAGCGGGCTGACCGAGCCGGGCGACGTGGCACCGGGCGGTCTGTCCGCCGACGAGATCGGCGAGCGCCGTGACACGGCGGCCCGCCGCATGGTGCGCAGGGCCGCGCCGGACCGGCCGCCCAGGTCGGAGGAGACGGACCCCTCGGCGCCGGGGCTCGCCCTGGTCGTCGTGGCCCCGCGCGACGGGCTCGGCGCCTACGCCCCGGACCCGCTGCCCGCGGAGGACTGGATGGCCTGCGGAGTCCCTCACCTGTACGCGGGGGTCGTGGAGGCGACGGGCGTGGTCGGCCCGCTGGTCCTGCCCGGAGGCACCGCGTGCGCGTCGTGCCTGGAGGCCGGGCGCTCCGCGCGGGACCCCGCGCGGTCGCTTCTGCTCGCCCAGTGGCGCTCGGGCCGGCGCAGGACGGTCCCGCCCGCTTGTGACATTGCTCTCGCCACGACGGTCGCCGGGCTCGCGGCCTGCCATGCTCTGTCGTTCCTCGACGGTGACCTGCCGGGGAGTGCGGGCGCCCGGTGGGAGGTCACCCTCCCAGGCGTACGGTGGCGGTCCGAGAGGATCACACCGCACCCCGAGTGCCCCTGTGGCGCCTCTGGGGTCAATAGGGGAAAGCGCGTCCCAGGAGGCGATGACGGGCGCCGGACCCCAGCGGAAAGTAAGGGGAACCACGCCTCGGGTATCCCCGCGGCACACGAGACAATGTCCGGGTAATCGCCGTCAACGGTGCGAAGCCGTACGGCACATGACAGGCCGGCTGGGTTTTGGAGGGGCGTATGTCTGATCTTCCCCGCAAGGCGGTCACCCGTACCGCCAAGTTGGCCGCGCTGCCCCTGGGGTTCGCCGGCCGTGCCACATGGGGCCTCGGCAAGCGGATCGGCGGCAAGTCCGCGGAGATCGTGGCACGGGAGCTGCAACAGCGCACCGCTGAACAGCTGTTCAAGGTTCTCGGTGAACTCAAGGGCGGCGCGATGAAGTTCGGGCAGGCGATGTCCGTCTTCGAGTCCGCTCTGCCCGAGGAGGTCGCCGGCCCCTACCGGGCGGCGCTCACCAAACTGCAGGACGCGGCACCCCCGATGCCGACGGCCACCGTCCACGCGGTCCTGGAGGAACGCCTCGGCGAGGACTGGCGCGAGCTGTTCGCCGACTTCGAGGACAAGCCCTCGGCGGCGGCGTCCATCGGGCAGGTGCACCGGGCGGTGTGGCACGACGGCCGCGAGGTCGCGGTCAAGGTGCAGTACCCGGGGGCCGGAGAGGCCCTGCTGTCGGACCTGGCCCAGCTCAGCCGGTTCGCCCGGCTGCTGGGGCCGCTGATCCCCGGCATGGACGTGAAGCCCCTGATCACGGAGTTGCGCGACCGCGTCGCCGAGGAGCTGGACTACGAGCAGGAGGCCGCGTCCCAGCGGGAGCACGCGGCGGAGTTCGCCGACGACCCGGACGTGTTCGTGCCCGACGTGGTGCACCAGTGCGACCAGGTCCTGATCACCGAGTGGATCGACGGCATCCCGCTCTCGGAGGTGATCGCCGACGGCACTCCCGAGGAGCGCGACCGTGCCGGCCAGCTCCTCGCCGGCTTCCTCTTCTCCGGTCCCGCCCGCACGGGTCTGCTGCACGCGGACCCTCATCCGGGGAACTTCCGCCTGATGCCGGGCGAGGACGGCGAGGACTGGCGGCTCGGTGTCCTGGACTTCGGCACGGTGGACCGGCTGCCGGGCGGGTTCCCCTCGACCATCGGCACCTGTATGCGCCTGGCTCTCGAAGGCGAGGCCGACGCCGTCTACCAGTTGCTGTGCGACGAGGGCTTCGTCAAGGAGTCGATCGACCTCGACCCGGACGGAGTGCTCGAGTACCTGCTGCCGATCATCGAACCGGCCGAGGCCGAGGAGTTCGCGTTCAGCCGCGGCTGGATCCGCTCACAGGCCGCCCGGATAGCCGACATCCGCTCGCCCGCGCACCAGTTGGCCAAGCAGCTCAACCTGCCGCCCTCGTACCTGCTGATCCACCGGGTGACCTTGAGCACCATCGGCGTGCTCTGCCAGCTGAACGCCACGGTGCGGCTGCGGGACGAACTGGAAGCCTGGCTGCCCGGTTTCCTCGCCCCTGACGACGACGCCGGAGCGGAGGCCGGCGAGGACGAGCAGGAGCAGCTGGTGGAGGAGAAGACGGGGAGCTGACTCCCGCGGCGCGCCGCCGGCCCGCGGCGCGCCGCCGGCCCGCGGGAGCCGCCGGCCCACCCGGGCGGCGGCCCGCCCCCGGGGCGGCGGCCTACCACCAGGAGGAGTCGAGCCTGCCTTCGATCGCCCTGATGTGGACGCGGGCGCACTCCTCACACAGATAGAGCGGGACGCCCTCCTCCAGCGAGAACGTCCAGGTGGGCGGCGGGCCCTCGGCAACCGTTCCGCAGCTGGAGCACACGGTGCCGCCGGGCTCCTGCCGCTCGCTGTCCGCGTCGTGTCCGTTGTGCGGTGTCCTGTCCTGGTCCACCTGGTGACGATACCTCCGCCCGGCGGCGGCCCGGGGTCACCACGCACCGCGGGGGGCCGGTCCGACGGACCGGCCCCCCGCGGGGACGTCAGGCGGTCAGTGCATGACCGCCATGGCCAGCGCGCGACGGGCGCGCATCGACACGCGCTCGGCGCGCCGCTGCATACGCCGGGCGGCGACCAGGCGCGCGGCCTGGCGTTCCGCGTCGGCTTCGCGCCGGCGCTCGTGCATATGCGCACGTGCCAGGGCTTCTGGGATGAGTTGCATTTCGCGGGTCCTGTTCTGACGCGACGCATGGGCGCCGGTGGTGGTGACGGCTGGGGTGGCGGAGCCGGAGGGCTCGCTCGCGGAAGAGGTCATCGGGGCCTGCTTCTTGGGATCGTGCGTGAGGGGTCGGTCGATTGTTCCGGTGGCGTTCATGCCGCGACCGGGTTCTTGCGCGGGCGTCCACGCGGCCGCTTGCGGGCGACGACCACACCCTGGACGAACAGCTCGCCGCCCCAGACACCCCACGGCTCACGCCGCTCCTTGGCGCCCGCCAGGCAGGCCTCCATCAGCGGGCAGGTGCGGCAGAGCGACTTGGCGTACTCGACGTCCGCCGGGGACTCGGCGAAGAAGACCTCGGGGTCGTAGGAGCGGCACGGTACGGGGACGCCGAGGTTCTCGATGGCGTCGTCGAGCGCGGTGAGCGCGGTCAGGGGAGTCAAGGCGGAGTCCTCGGTGCGGGCGGGCGGGGAGAGCGTCTCGGAAGGCGGTACGGACGGGGCGTGCGCTTCGAGTTGCACGGTGTGTGATTCCTCGTCTTGTCGTGCCGGCCGGTCGGCCGGTTTGGCTGCTACCGGGTGGTGCTTGGTCCCGAGGCCCTCGCTCCGCTCTCCCGTTGGGGAAAACAGAAGGGCCGCGGATCCCGGGTGGGGTTCCGCGGCCCTGAAGGCGCCGGCCTGATCGTCGATCAGGCTGGATCACTCCAGGGTTCGAGCCCGCGGAAGGCCCACATCAGGTGGTGCTGCGTCGTCGTCTGCTTGGTTCCGGCACCGGCCGCCGCAAAGGCATAGGCCTGCGCCTCTGCCGCTGCTACTCCTGCCGCCAGTGCCTTGGTCGGTCGCTCATTGCGCTCCCGGACGGGAAGGCCGCCGAGACCGGACACGGGGAGAGCGGCGGGAATGCCGGACACACCGGTGCCGATGAACGCCGAGGAGAAGCCGAGCGAGCAGGCGGAGACGACCGAGCGATCGGTCATTTTGGCGGTGCTGACGAAGCTGGTCTCGATGCTGATCACTGGAATCGCCTCCTCTCGGCGTCTCGGGGGACCGGACAGGCCGGTCACGGTATTCGGATAAGTACAGCACGAGGACAGGGCTTCAGAGAAGCCGCTGTTCTCGTGGTTAAGAACCTATGGGGCTTGCCCCGGCGGGCGCAAACTATTTTTCCGACGAGTTTTCATCAGTCCTCCTCGTCGCCCGCCTCGGGCTCCTCACCTGCGCAGATGGCCAGGACATCGGCCCCGAACCGCTCGAGCTTGCGCCCGCCGACACCGGAGATGCCCGCGAGCTCTCCCTCGGTGTCCGGCACCGCCTCGGCGATGGCCATCAGCGTCTTGTCGGTGAAGACGCAGTAGGCGGGCTGGCCCAGCTCCTTGGCCCGCTCCGAGCGCCACTCGCGCAGCCGCTCGTAGAGCGCCTCGTCCATGTCCGAGGGGCAGTCCTCGCAGCGCATCAGCTTCATCTCGCCCGCGTCCGTCAGCGTCTTGCCGCAGACCCGGCAGAGCACCGGCCCGCGCCGCTTGCGCCGGCCCGCACCGCGCTCCACCCCGCCACCGCCCCCCGTACCGCGTGTGCCGGCGGCCGCCGAACCGGGGCGCAGCCCGTTCAGGAAACGGCTCGGGCGGCGCGAGGCGCGGCCGCCGGGCGAGCGGGACAGCGCCCACGACAGCGACAGATGGAGCCGGGCCCGGGTGACGCCGACGTAGAGCAGCCGGCGTTCCTCCTCGATCTGCTCGTCCGTCTTGGCGTAGGTGATGGGCATCATGCCCTCGGTCAGTCCGACCAGGAAGACCGCGTCCCACTCCAGGCCCTTGGCCGAGTGGAGGGAGGCCAGGGTGACGCCCTGGACGGTGGGGGCGTGCTGGGCGGCGGCACGCTCGTCGATCTCGGCGACCAGGTCCCCGAGGGTGGCCGACGGCCGGGCACGGGCGAAGTCCTCGGCGAGCCGGACCAGGGCGGCGAGGGACTCCCAGCGGTCCCGGACCGCACCGGAGCCCGCGGGGGGTTCGGTCGTCCATCCCTTCGTCGAGAGCACGGCGCGCACCTGGGAGGGGAGGTCCCCGGCGTCGTCGAGGAGGGAGTCGTTGGATCCGGCGCGGGCCGCGCCGCGCAGGGCGACCCCGGCCTCGCGGACCTCCTGGCGCTCGAAGAAGCGCTCCGCGCCGCGCAACTGGTAGGGGACGCCCGCGTCGGCGAGGGCCTGCTCGTAGACCTCGGACTGGGCGTTGACCCGGTAGAGCACGGCGATCTCGCCGGCCGGGACGCCGGCGGCGATCAGGTCCCTGATGCGCCGCGCGGTGCCCTCGGCCTCGGAGGGCTCGTCGGTGTACTCGGTGTAGGCGGGCTCGGGGCCCGGGTCGCGCTGCGAGACCAGTTCGAGGCGGTGCTCGGCGGCACGGCCGCGGGCCTGGCCGAGGAGCCCGTTGGCGAGGTGCACGACCTGGGGGGTGGAGCGGTAGTCCCGGACCAGTTTGACGACCGTCGCGCCGGGGTGGCGGGTGCGGAAGTTCAGCAGGTGGTCGGGGGTGGCGCCGGTGAAGGAGTAGATGGTCTGGCTGGCGTCGCCGACCACGCACAGGCTCTCCCGGCCGCCGAGCCACAGCTCCAGCAGCCGCTGCTGGAGCGGGCTGACGTCCTGGTACTCGTCGACCACGAAGTGCTGGTACTGGCGGCGGACGAGGTCGGCGATGTCCTGGCGGTCCTGGAGGATGCCGACCGTGAGCAGCAGCACGTCCTCGAAGTCCATGGCCGAGCGGTCGCGCTTGAGCTGCTCGTACGTGCCGTAGACCTGGCTGATCTCCGCGGGGTCGCGCGGGGCGTCGCGCGACGACTTGGCCACGGCCGCCGGATAGTCGCCGGGCACGGTCTGGGTGACCTTGGCCCACTCGATCTCGCTCGTCACATCGCGCAGCTCGTTGCGGTCGAGGCGGATGCGGCAGCGGGCGGCGGCCTCGGCGACCAGCTGGATCTTGCGGTCCAGCAGCCGGGGCATCTCCCCGCCGACCGCCTTCGGCCAGAAGTACTGGAGCTGGCGCAGGGCGGCGGAGTGGAAGGTCCGCGCCTGGACGCCGCCGGCGCCGAGCTGACGCAGCCGGCCGCGCATCTCGCCCGCCGCGCGGTTGGTGAAGGTGACGGCGAGCACACCGGCAGGCGGGAGTATCCCGGCGCGGACCCCGTAGGCGATGCGGTGGGTGATCGCGCGCGTCTTGCCCGTGCCGGCGCCTGCCAGCACGCAGACCGGGCCGTGCAGCGCGGTCGCCACCTCGCGCTGCTCGGGGTCGAGCCCGTCGAGCACCGCGTCGGCCGACTCGGGGACCTGCGGGAAGAGGGAGGAGTGCGTTGCTGCTGTCACCCCGCCATGCTGCCAGGTCCGGTGAGGTGGGTGCGCCGGGTTGTCCACAGGCACGGCTCACCGGTCGTACGAATCCCGGCGGGCGCCCGCGCCGGGGGCCGCACACGCCCGGGAGCGCCCGCGCCACGGGCCGCCCGGGACGGGTACGGCCCGTGGACCCGGCGCGGTGCGTGGGAATCCCGGGGCCGGGAATCGCCGGCGCCCCCGGCGCGTTCCCCTGCGGGGTGAACACGCACCCCGCCGAGCCGAGGAGCACACGAGACGATGCAGGGCACTGTGACGATGTACAGCACCACCTGGTGCGGATACTGCCGTCGGCTGAAGGGCCAGATGGACCGCGAGGGCATCGCCTACACCGAGATCAACATCGAGCTCGACCCCGAGTCGGCCGCCTTCGTCGAGAAGGCCAACGGTGGCAACCAGACCGTGCCGACCGTGCTCTTCCCGGACGGCTCGACGCTGACCAACCCGTCGCTGGCACAGGTCAAGCAGAAGGTCGGCGCCTGAGGCCCCTGGCGCCGACGCCCTTCCGGCCGGCCGTCAGACCACGTCCCCGGGCTTCGGCAGCGGCTTGCCGTACCAGAGCTCGATGAGGCGGGCCGCGATCGAGATCCCGTAGGGAGGCAGCACCTCCCCGGACTCGAAAGCGGCCCGCAGGTCGTCGCGGGAGAACCAGCGCGCCTCGTGGATCTCCTCGCCGTCCACCTCGATCGCCGAGGAGGTGGCGCGGGCCGTGAAGCCGAGCATCAGGCTGGAGGGGAACGGCCAGGGCTGGCTCGCGACGTAGTTCACCTCGCCCACCGAGACGCCCACCTCCTCGCGCACCTCGCGCCGCACCGACTGCTCGATGGACTCCCCGGGCTCGACGAATCCGGCGAGGGTGGAGAAGCGGCCCTCGGGCCAGTGCACCTGGCGGCCGAGCAGCGCGCGGTCCTCCTCGTCCGTGACCAGCATGATCACGGCCGGGTCGGTGCGCGGGTAGTGCTCGGCCCCGCAGGCGGGGCAGCGGCGGATGTGACCCGCCGCGGCGATGACGGTGCGCTCGCCGCAACGGGAGCAGAAGCGGTGCAGCCGCTGCCAGTTCTCCAGCGCGACCGCGTGCACCAGCAGGCCGGCGTCGCGCGGCGACAGCAGCAGTCCGGCCTCGCGCAGACCGGCGGGACGTGCCGACTGGTCCATCCGTCCGGGCAGGCTGTCCTTCTGCAGCGCGAAGTAGCGCACGCCGTCCTCGTCGGTGCCGAGGAAGTAGCGGTGGGTCTCGGTCAGCGGCGCGTCGAAGGACGGCGTCATGACCAGTTCGGTGCGGCCGTCCGCGGTGTCGTCGATCAGCACCTGGCCGCCCGAGACGACGAAGACACGGGTCGTGGGGTGGCTCCACGCCGCCGCGAGCCATGCCTCGTCGAGGCGGTTGTGGGCTTCGCGGTCGATGCCGCTCGGCGCGGTCAGGCCGATCGGACGGTCCGGTGCGGCATAGCTGTCGGTGCTCACGGGCTTCTTCCAACTCCCCCGGGTGGGCGGTTTCACAGGTCGGGTCAGCGCATGGTCTCGGCCATGTCACCCCACAGGTGGGCGGTGGTCTCGACGCCCTTCAGCAGCAGCTCCAGCTCGACCTTCTCGTCGGGCGCGTGCCAGCCGTCGGACGGCACCGAGATGCCGAGGAACAGCACCGGCGCGCCGAGGACGTCCTGGAGGTCGGCTGCGGGTCCGGAGCCGCCCTCACGGGTGAAGCGGATCTTCCGGCCGTCGAAGGCCCGGCTCATGGACCGGACGATCGACCGGAGCGCGGGGTGGTCCAGCGGGGTCAGACAGGGGCGGGTCGCGGCGCCGAAGACGATCTCGTGACGGATGCCGGCCGGCACCCGCTCCGCGACCCAGTCGGCGACCGCCCGCTCGATCTTGTCCGGGTCCTGCCCGTCGACCAGCCGGAACGAGAGCTTCACCATGGCCGACGCGGGGACGATCGTCTTGCCGCCGGGCCCCTGGTAGCCGCCGCCGATGCCGTTGACCTCGGCCGTGGGCCGGGCCCATACGCGCTCCAGCGTGGAGAAGCCCGCCTCCCCGAGGGTGCCGTGGCTCCGGGCCGTGCGCAGCCACGCCTCCTCGTCGAAGGGCAGCTCGGCGATGAGCTCGCGCTCGGTGTCGCCGAGCGGGGTGACGCCGTCGTAGAAGCCGGGGACGGTGACCCGCTCGTCCTCGTCGTGCAGCGCGGCGACGACCCTGGCGGCGACGGCGGCCGGGTTGGGCACGGCACCGCCGAAGGAGCCGGAGTGGATGTCCTGGTCGGGTCCGCGGAAGGTGATCTCGCAGTCGGCGACGCCCCGCATGCCGGTGCAGACGGTGGGCGTCGTCTTGGACCACATACCGGTGTCGGAGACGACGACGGCGTCCGCGGCGAGGCGGGCCGCGTGCTCCTCGACGAGCGCGCGGAAGTGGGGGGAGCCGGACTCCTCCTCCCCCTCCACGATCAGCTTGAGGTTGACGGCGGGGGCGGTGCGGCCGGTGGCGGCGAGGTGGGCGCGGACACCGAGGGTGTGGAAGAACACCTGCCCCTTGTCGTCGGCGGCGCCGCGCGCGTACAGGCGGCCGTCGCGGATCTCGGGCTCGAAGGGGTCGCTGTGCCAGCCGTCCTCGCGGGCCGCCGGCTGCACGTCGTGGTGGCCGTAGACCAGCACGGTCGGGGCGTCCGGATCGCCGGAGGGCCACTCGGCGAACACCGCCGGAGCGCCGGGTGTGGGCCAGATCTCGGCGACCGGGAACCCCGTCTCCGTCAGCTTGGCCGCGAGCCACTCGGCGCTGTGCCGTACGTCGTCCCGGTGCTCGGGCTGGGCCGAGACGGACGGGATGCGCAGCCAGGCGACCAGGTCGTCCAGGAAGGCGGCGCGGTGCTGCTCGATGTACGTACGGACGACGCTGTCCGGGGTGTCGCTCATGCTCATGAGCCTAACGGGCGGCGTCGCCGGAGCCGTCGGCCGTCCCACCCAGCAGGATCCGCTCCAGTCCGGCCCGCCCGGGGAGCCCGTCGGGGCGGACGACCTCGCCGGTGCGGACGAAGACGAAGGCCGCGGTGACGGCGTCGAGCGGCAGGCCCTGCTGCTCGGCCCAGGCGAGGCGGTAGACGGCGAGCTGGAGCGGGTCGGCGGCGCCGCTGCGGGCCGTCTTCCAGTCGACGATCTCGTACGCAGGGCCGGTGCCGTCCGGGAGTTCCGTGCGGTACACGGCGTCGATGCGCCCGCGCACCACCCGGCCCGCGAGCGTGAACTGGAACGGCGCCTCGACCCGGTACGGGGTCCGGCGGGCGTACGCGGTCCGGGAGAAGGCCTCCTTGAGGGCGGCGAGGTCCCGCTCGTCGGCGATGTCGGCGTCCGCGGCGTCCTCGCCCGGGTCGTCGGCGCCGCCGGGCAGCTCGTCCGGCCCCAGCATGGGCAGCGGCAGCTCCTCGAACCGCGACTCCACCCAGGCGTGGAACCGGGTGCCCCGCCGCGCGGCGGGGTGCGGCGCCCGCGGCATGGGGCGGGCCAGCTCGCGCGCGAAGCCGTCCGGGTCGGCGGCCAGGCGCAGCAGCTGCGAGGCGGACAGGGCCCGGGGCAGCACGACGTCGCGGACGGTGGCCCGGGTGCGCCGCAGCTCGCCCGCGAGGGCGTCGAGGTCGCGGTCCCAGGAGGCGAGCACCCGGGCCTCCTCCGGAGTCAGCCGCTCCGTGCCGCCGGGGCGGGCGGCGCCGTGGGTGTCGTGATCCTCGGGGGCGTCGTGATCCTCGGGGGCGTCGTGATCCTCGGGGGCGTCGGGCGGTGCGGACGCCTGGTGGGGAACGGTGCGCGCCGGTGGCCGGCCCGCGCCGCGCCGCGCCCCGCCGGGAGGCCCGCCGGGAGGCCCGCCGCCCGCGGCGGCGGGTCCGGGTGCGGCGGGCGCGGGTGCTGCGGGGGCGTCGTCCGCCCGGCCGTCCGGATCCGGGCCGGGCGGGGTCGGGCCGGACGGATCCGGGTCGGGCGCCTGCGGGTCGTACGAATCCCGTCCGTACGGATCCTGCCCGTGCGGATCCGGGTCGTCGAAGGGCGGCGGAGGTTCCTCGTCCGGGGGCAGCTCGGACGGCCAGTCGCCGTCCCAGTCCTCGGCGGCCCAGTCCTCGGCCTCCCCGTCCTCGGCGCGCGCCTCGGCGGCCCACTCCGCGTCGGTGGCCGGCGGTGCGTCCGGCACGTCCGCGGTCGGCGGCTCCTCGGATGCCAGGGCCGCCAGATGGGCCAGCACCGTCTCGGCGGCCGCGCGGCGGCGGGCCAGGGAGTCGGGGTCCAGCGGGAGCGGCCAGGCCGTCTCCGTGCCCGGCGCGCGCAGCATCGGGTTCTCCGCGTCCTCCTCCGGCTCGTCCGCCCAGACCACCGTCTCGCCGTGTCCCCGGGCGCAGTGGTCGTGGAGCGCCTGGAGGAAGGGGGACGGGCCGCGGCGGCGCTTCTGGCTCGGCCCCCACCAGTGCCCCGACCCGAGCAGCAGCGACCGCGGGCGGGTGAACGTCACATAGCCGAGGCGCAGTTCCTCGGTGAGCTGGTGCTCCTTCATCGAGTCCTTGAACGCCTTGAGGCCCCGCGCGTCCCACGACCCGACGTCCGGCAGCGTCCCGGCGTCCCCGCGCAGGGCGTGCGGCAGCACCTTGGCCTGGGAGGTCCACGCCTCCCGCGCCTGCTCGCTCGGGAAATGCTTCGCCACCAGCCCGGGAACGGCGACGACGTCCCATTCCAGGCCCTTGGACTTGTGGGCCGTCAGGACCTTGACCGTGTTCTCGCCGCCGGGCAGGGCGTTGTCCAGGCCCTTCTCGTACTGGGCGGCGGTGCGCAGGAAACCGAGGAAGGCCAGCAGCGTCGCCTCGCCGTCCACGGCGGCGAAGGAGGCGGCGACGTCCATGAAGTTGGCCAGCGTCTCCCGCCGCCGGGCCGCCAGGGCGTGCGGGGACGCCGAGAGCTCGACGTCCAGGCCGGTGTACGCCAGCACCCGGTGCAGCACGTCCATGAGCGGGTCGGCGAGCGAGCGCCGCAGGTCGCGGAGCTCGGTGGCGAGGCGGGCGAACCGGACGCGGGCGTCGGCGGAGAACGCGAGCCCGTCGTCGCCCTCGCCCCCGGCGTCGATGAAGGTGTCCAGCGCGTCGGCGAGCGAGACGGTCTCGGCCGGGTCAATGCCCTCCACGGCCGCCGCGAGCCGCAGCTCGGGGTCGTCCTCGGCGCCCGCGCGGTGCACCAGCAGCCGCGCCCGTCTGCCCAGCAGCGCCAGGTCGCGCGGCCCGATGCGCCAGCGGGGGCCGGTCAGCAGACGGACGAGCGGGGCGTTGGCTCCCGGGTCCTGGAGCACCTCGCACACGGCCACGAGGTCGGCCACCTCGGGCAGGTGCAGCAGTCCGGACAGGCCGACGACCTCCACCGGGACGTCCCGGGCGACCAGGGCGCCCTGGATCTCGGGGAAGTCGCCTGCGGTCCTGCACAGCACGGCGATCTCGCCGGGCGCCTTGCCGGTGCGCACGAGATGGGCGATCTCGTCGGCCATCCAGGCGATCTCCTCCTCGTGGGTCTCCAGCAGGGCGCAGCGCACGATGCCGTCGTGCTCGGCGCCGGGCGCGGGCCGCAGCGCCTCGACGCCCTCGTGCATCGCGCGCAGCGGGGTCGCGAGCTCGTTGGCGAGCCGGAGCAGCCGGCCGCCGCTGCGCCGGTTCTCGCTGAGGGCGAAGCGGGCGGCGGGGGAGCCGTCGGCGAAGGGGAAGTGGCGGGGGAAGTCGTCGAGGTTGGCGACGGAGGCGCCGCGCCAGCCGTAGATCGCCTGGCAGGGGTCGCCCACGGCCGTCACCGCGTGGCCGGTGCCCTGGCCGAACAGCCCGGACAGCAGCTGGCGCTGGGCCACCGAGGTGTCCTGGTACTCGTCGAGCAGCACGACCCGGAACTCGTCGCGCAGGATGCCGCCCACCTCGGGGCGGGTGAGGGCGAGCTCGGCGGAGAGGGCGATCTGGTCGCCGAAGTCGAGCAGGTCGCGTTCCCGCTTGGCCGCGCGGTAGCGGGCCGTCAGGTCGAGCAGCTCGCGCCGGGCCCGCGCGGCCTCGGGGACCTTGCGCAGGTCGGCGTTGCTCAGGCGGGCGCCGGCCAGGGTGCGGAGCAGGTCGGAGTCGTAGGTGCCGAGCCGGTCCGGGGGCACCAGGTGTTCGGAGAGCTCGGCGTCGAGGGCGAGCAGATCGCTGACGAGGCTCGGGAAGGAGCGGGTGAGCGCCGGGTACGGTCCGGGCGCCTCGCGCAGCACGCGCGCGGCGAGCTGGTACCGGGTGGCGTCGGCGAGGAGCCGGGAGGACGGTTCGAGGCCGATGCGCAGGCCGTGGTCGGCGAGCAGCTGACCGGCGAACGCGTGGTACGTGGAGATGCGCGGCTCACCGGCGGCGCCGTCCTCGCCGGCGCCGGGGGCGTCCGGGTCCGTCACCCCGGCCCGGACGAGGGCGGTGCGGACGCGCTCCGCGAGCTCTCCCGCCGCCTTGTTGGTGAACGTGAGTCCGAGGACCTGCTCGGGGGCCACCTCGCCGGTGCCGACGAGCCACACCACCCGGGCGGCCATCACCGTCGTCTTCCCCGACCCGGCGCCGGCCACGATGACCTGCGGGGCGGGCGGCGCGATGATGCAGGCCGTCTGCTCCGGGGTGAAGGGGATCCCGAGGAGCTCCTTGAGCTGCTCGGGATCGGTGATGCGTGCGGTCACCCCAAAGAGGCTAACCGGGACATCCGACAGTCGTCGCCGCCCGCCGGACCGCCCCTCCCCGCCGGGACGTGCCGGAGCGGTCGTCATGACGTGCCGGAGCCGCCGCCGGGTCGCGCGGGCGCCGTCGCCTGCACGTGCCGGGTCGCGCGGGCGCCGTTCGCCTGCAGGCGCCGGAGCCGCTCTCAGGACGTGCCGGAGCCGTCCTGCTCGGATCCGGCGCCGAAGCCGGTCTCGTCCCCGTCCTCCGGGACCTCCTCGGCCGACGGCGAGGACGAGGGCGGGGACGACGGCTCCGTGGACGGCCCGGTCCCGGTGCCGGAGTCGCTGTCGGAGTCGGCCGAGGCCCCGTCCGACGGGTCCGCCCCCGTCTCCCCGCCGAGCTTCTCCAGGTCGACCACCTCGTCGGACGGGGGCGCCTGGACCCGTACCGGCTTGTCGAAGTCCGAGAACGCGACCGTGCCCGCGTCGTCCCCGCCGGGCGGGGACGACGGCTCCGTGGACGGCCCGGTCCCGGTGCCGGAGTCGCTGTCGGAGTCGGCCGAGGCCCCGTCCGACGGGTCCGCCCCCGTCTCCCCGCCGAGCTTCTCCAGGTCGACCACCTCGTCGGACGGGGGCGCCTGGACCCGTACCGGCTTGTCGAAGTCCGAGAACGCGACCGTGCCCGCGTCGTCCCCGCCGGCCCTGACGACCTTCAGGAGGTAGGGCCTGCCCTCCTTCGTCACGTACGCGGTCGTCGTCTCGCGGCCCTCCTTCTTCACCAGCACGGCGGCGGGGACACCGTCGACCTCGGCGTCCTTGCCGAGCGTCATGCCGGTGGGCTTCTCCCCGTCGTCGAGTTCGGAGAGCATGGCGTCGAGGTCGCACACGCCCCGCATGTCGTCGATGGCGCTCCCGGGCATCTTGATCCAGCGGTCCGTCATCAGCTCGACGACGCCGTCCCCGCCGCCGTCGGGGGACGCCGAGGCACGCTCGTCCATGGTGGCCCGCCAGAAGGCGCCGTCGCCCTTCAGATAGATCACGTCACTCAGCCTGCGGAGCTCGGCCCGGCCGCCCTTGACGCCGAGGTCGCCCGTGCAGTTGTCCTGGGAGTCCATGGCCAGGTCGACGGTGACCGGGTCGCCGTCGCTCTCGATCGCCCCGGCCATCCGCAGCGAATCGGCGCCCTTCGTGGCCGCGACCGCCTTGTCCGCGATCCGGTCGGCGCTCAGCCCCTTGAACGGACCGGCCGTCGCGGCGCTCGTCGCCGCCACCGGCTCCTTGCGGTTGCCCGCCGCGCTCCCCGCCCGGACGTCGCCGTCCTGGGAGCAGCCCGCGAGACCCGCCATCGTGCCGACGCACACGATCGCCGCTGTCAGGGACTTCCTCGTGGCCATGTGTTCTCTCCTCGAAGGTCCGTCAGCCGAGGCCCGGACGGGCCGCGGTGACCTTCATTGGATGCACCCGGGCAGCGACACAAGGGATGATCTGACGCAAAACACCGATCATTCCACTATTTGGCGGCCCTCCGGCTGCGCGCTGCACGACGCCCGGAAGGTGCAATGGGTGCAGTGCTGACCTGCGGACGGCGTGAAGCGTTCGTCGAGCACCCGGCCCGCGGCGGTGGCCAGCAGCTCGCCCACCCACTCCCCCGACGGCGCCTCCTGGGCCTGCACCTTGGGCAGCGCCTCGCCGCCCTCCTTCTGCGGGGCCGCCTGCCGCAGGTGGACGAGTTCCGCGCCGCCGGGCTCGGGACGCCGGCCGTCGAAGACGTCGTCCACGGCCCCCTCCCGGACGGCGAGCTGGTACACGGCGAGCTGGGGGTGGCGGGCGACCTCGTCACGGGTCGGCGCCTGCTTGCCGGTCTTGAAGTCGACGACGTAGGCCCGTCCCTCGGCGTCCCGCTCCACCCGGTCCATGGAGCCGCGGATGCGCACCTCGTAGGCGCCGGCCTCCAGTGTCACGTCGAAGTCGTGCTCGGTTGCCGCGGACACCCGGCCCCCACGGTCCGTCACATGCCAGCGCAGGAAGCGCTCCAGGGCGGTGCGGGCGTGTTCCTTCTCCTGGGCGGACTTCCAGGGCGCGTCGAAGACCAGGCCGTCCCAGACGGAGTCGAGGCGCTCCATGAGGACGGCGAGATCGGCCGGTGTGCGGCCGGAGGCCACCTCGTCGGCCAGCACATGGATCACGTTGCCGAATCCCTGGGCGGCGGTGGCCGGGACGTCCGCCTTGACCTCGCGTCCCAGGAACCACTGGAGGGCGCAGGTGTTGGCGAGCTGGTCCAGGGCGCTGCCGGACAGGGCGACGGGCCGGTCCCGGTCGCGCAGCGGCACCGCGCTGTGCGTCGGGTCGAACATGCCCCACCAGCGGTACGGATGCGCCGACGGGACCAGCGGCTGCCCCTCCTCGTCGCTGAGCGCGGCGAGCCGGGCCAGCCGGCGGGCCGCCGCGTCGCGCAGCGCGGGCGACGCGGCCGGGTCGACGGTCGTGGCACGCAGTTCGGCGACGAGGGGGGCGACGGCGAGCGGACGCCGGGGGCGGCCGGTGATGTCGCGGGGCTCGACGCCCAGCTCGGTGAGGAAGCGGGAGGGCTGGTCGCCGTCGTCCGCCGGGGCCTTGACGGCGGTGGCCACGAGGCGGTCGCGCGCGCGGGTCGCGGCCACGTAGAACAGCCGCCGCTCCTCCGCCAGCAGGGCGCCCGGGGGCAGCGGCTCGGCGAGACCGTCCCGGCCGATGCGGTCGGCCTCCAGCAGCGAACCGCGCCGCCGCAGGTCGGGCCAGAGCCCTTCCTGCACGCCGGCGACCACGACCAGGCTCCACTCCAGGCCCTTGGAGCGGTGCGCGGTCATCAGGCGTACGGCGTCGGGGCGGGCCTCCCGGCGGGAGAGGGTGTCGGCGGCGATGTCCTGGGCGTCGAGCTCCTCGATGAAGTTGAGGGCGCCCCGGCCGCCGGTGCGCTCCTCGGCGCGGGCGGCGGTCTCGAAGAGGGCGCACACCGCGTCGAGGTCCCGGTCGGCGTTGCGGCCGCCCGCGCCCCCGCGGAAGGCGGCGCGCTCCAGCCGCTGCGGCCAGGAGGTGCCGTCCCAGAGCAGCCAGAGCGCCTCCTCGGCGGTGCCGCCGCCGGCGAGGAGGTCACGCGTCCTGCGCAGCAGGGCGCCGAGCCGCTGCGCGCCGCGTGCGTACGAGGCGTCGTGCGCGACCAGGCGCTCCGGCTCGGCGAGGGCGCGGGCGAGGAGCACGTCGGACGGCGGCGGCACCCGGTTGCCGCCGGCCCGCTCCTCGTCCCGCAGCGCGCGGCCGAGCCGGCGCAGATCGGCGGTGTCCATGCCCCCGAGGGGTGAGGTCAGCAGCCCGATCGCCGTCTCCGCGTCCATCCCCCCGAACCGCGTCGCCTCCCCCGTCCGCGGGTCGCCGCCGGCCCCGGGGCCCTCGACCGCCGCGTCTCCGGCGCCCGCGGCGGCCTCCGTGCCCGGGCCCGGCTCGTCCCCGTCCGCACGCGCGCCGCCGACCGCCGTCGCGGCGCCCTGCGCGGGGCCCTCCGGGAGCGGGCCCCCGTCCTCGTCACCGTCGGTGGGGGAGCCTGCTTCCACAACTGAGACGCCCACGCCCCCCGGGCCGCCGGCCGGATCCGCTCCCGCGGAAGCGGGGCCGCCGGAGGAGGCCCCCGGCCCGTCGCCGCCCGTGGCGTCGCCGGCCGAGCCGCCGGCCGGCCCGTCGCCCGCGTCCCCGGCGCCCGCCGCGTCCCCCGCGGTCTCCGCAGCGCCCCCCGGCGATACGGCGGCAGCACCCGCGTCCCCGTCCGCCGCCCCGCCACCCGCGGCGCCCTGCGTCCGGTCCGCCCCGGGCGATGCCGTCGCCGTCGCGGAGACGCGCAGGGCGGTCAGGAGCGGGGCGACGGCGGGCTCGTGGCGCAGGGGGATGTCGTCGCCGGAGACCTCCACCGGGACACCGGCCGAGGTCAGGGCGCGGCGCAGGGTCGGGATGGTGCGGCCGCCCGCGCGGACGAGGACGGCCATCTCGCGCCAGGGGACGCCGTCCTCCAGGTGCGCGCGGCGCAGGATGTCGGCGATGTTGCCCGTCTCGGTGGACGCCGTCGGATAGGTGAAGACCTCCACCCGGCCGCCCTCGCGCACCGCGGACGGCTCCCGGTGCGCGCGGACCCGCTCGGCCGGCAGCCGGGTCAGCGGCATCCGGCGGGCCAGCTGCCGGGTCGCCTCCAGGAGCCCGGTGCCGCTGCGCCGGGACGTCGTCAGGACGGCGACCCCGGCGGGCCGGCCGTCCCGGCGGGGGAAGGCGTCCGGGAAGTCGAGGATGCCGTTCACGTCGGCGCCGCGGAAGGCGTAGATCGACTGGTCGGGGTCGCCGAAGGCGACCAGGGTGCGGCCGCCGCCGGCCAGCGCGTGGAGCAGCCGGACCTGGGCCGGGTCGGTGTCCTGGTACTCGTCCACGAAGACCGCGTCGTAGGGGAAGTCGCCCGGCGCGAGCTCGCGCTCGGCGAGCAGCACGGCGCGGTGCACCAGCTCCGCGTAGTCGAGCACCCCCTGCATGTCGAGCACGTCCAGGTACTCGGCGAGGAACGCGGCGGCGGCGCCCCAGTCGGGGCGGCCGGTGCGCTCCGCGAAGCGGGCGAGGGCGTCCGGGCCGAGGCCGAGCTCCCGGCTGCGCGCGAGCACCGCGCGGACCTCGTCGGCGAAGCCCCGGGTGGTCAGGCAGGCGCGCAGGTCGCCGGGCCAGCGGAGGCCCGCCAGCCCGTCGCGTTCGAGGGCGATGTGCCCGGTGAGCAGCTCGCGCAGGGCGACGTCCTGCTCGGGGCCGGACAGCAGCCGCAGCGGCTCGGAGAAGAGGTCGGCGTCCTGGTGGGCGCGGATCAGCGCGTAGCAGAAGGAGTGGAAGGTGGTCGCCTGGGGACCGTGGGCGCCGCCGAGCCGCAGGGCCATCCGGTCGCGCAGTTCCACCGCGGCCTTGCGGCTGAAGGTGAGCACCAGGATCCGGGCGGGGTCCTGGCCGCGGGCGATCCGGGCGGCGACGGACTCCACCAGCGTCGTGGTCTTGCCGGTGCCCGGTCCGGCGAGGACGAGCAGCGGCCCGTCGCCGTGATCAACCACCGCGCGCTGCGCTGCGTCCAGCTGAGGGGGATCCATGGGGGCCGGCGGTGTGCGCACCAGCCGGTACGCACCCGTGGGCCTCCGCCGTACCTGATGCGGGTACGTCGTACGCCCCGTGGTGGAGGAGGAACTCACGTGGATCGCCGGTCCTGGTGGGTGTGCTGGTGGTGAGAAGGCGGCGTGCGCCGCGCGCCGGCGAGGCTACGCCGGTTCGTGCCGTACGGGTGGCCGCCGCTTCATGTGACCCGTGCACCGCGCGCGGCGGCGGTGCCGTCCGCCGGGGCCGGCCCGGGAGCGGCGCCGTCCCACCGGGCCCGCTTCATGTCCAGGCGGGGCACGTGCCCCTCGGCGCTCCGGGACGCCTCGCGCAGCGGCGTGCCCTCCGCACGGTACCGCTCCAGGGCGCGCAGCTCGTGGCCGGGCAGCAGGACCCCGTCCGCCCGGACGACGCGCCACCACGGGACGGCGCCGCCGTAGAGCGCCATGGCTCTGCCGACCTGCCGCGGACCGCCCTCGCCGAGCCATTCGGCGACGTCCCCGTAGGTCATCACCCGGCCCCCGGGGATCAGCTCGGCGACCTCGAGCACGCGCTCGGCGTAGTCGGGGTACTCGGGCGTCTCGCCCATCCGGTCGTCCATCCGTCCCATCCTGCCGCACGCCACCGACAACGCCCCCGGCCGGGGGAGAATCGGAGCAACGGCAACGAATCCAGATATCTCGGGCACACTTGTCGTCCGCAAAACACCCTGATACCCGCCTCTGTCGCCGGGTCGTGCCACCATCGTGCGGGCGGTGACTGGTGATACGAGATCAAGAAGAGACCGAGACGGCGAAGGAGCAGGGCGTGCAGGCTCCTCACGCGACGGACGGCCCGGAGTCCGGGCCGCACCCTGACGCGTCCGTCCCCGGCGGCGCGCCCGCGCACGGCGCAGGCGCCGACGCCGCTGTCCCGGCCGGCGCCACCGCGGTGAGCGCGCAGGCCGGAGCCGACCGGGTCTCCGGCGACGAACCGCTGCTCGCCGCCCGGGTCCACCGCCCCTCGGACCTGATGCGCCTGCTCCTCGGCATCCTGGTCATCGCGCTCGTGCTCGCCGTCGCCGCCTTCGCCCAGGGCACCACGACCGGTCTCGAGTCCGACATCAGCAAGGGCACCGACCAGGCGCCCGACCTGCTGGTCAAGATCGCGGGTCTGGTGTCGAGCATCGCGGTGCTGCTGGTGCCCGTGGCCTTCGCCATCGAACGGCTGGTGAAACGGGACGGGCTGCGGATCGCCGACGGCGTGCTGGCCGCGGTCCTGGCCCACGGTGTGACGCTCGCCACCGACCTGTGGGTCTCGCGGGGCGCCCCCGGCAGCCTCCAGGACGCGCTGACCCAGGCCCGCGCGGACGGCCTGACCGACCCGGTGCACGGCTATCTCGCACCCGTCATCGCCTACATGACGGCGGTCGGGATGGCCCGCAGACCCCGCTGGCGGGTGATCCTCTGGGTCGTCCTGCTGCTCGACGCCTTCGCCATGCTGGTTGCGGGCTACACCACACCGTTCTCCATCATCCTGACGGTCCTCCTCGGCTGGACCGTGGCGTACGGCACCCTCTACGCGGTCGGCTCGCCGAACGTCCGCCCCACCGGCCAGACCCTGCTGGCCGGTCTGCGGCACGTCGGGTTCCACCCGGTGAGCGCGATGCGCGCCGAGGACACCCCGGAGCACACCGACCAGGACCGCGGCCGGCGCTACATCGTGTCGCTGGAGGACGGCCCTCCGCTGGACGTGACCGTCGTCGACCGCGAGCAGCAGGCGCACGGCTTCTTCTACCGGGTGTGGCGCCGCCTGACCCTGCGCTCGATCACCACCCGCCGCTCCATCCAGTCGTTGCGTCAGGCGCTGGAGCAGGAGGCCCTGCTGGCGTACGCGGCGATCGCCGCCGGCGCCAACGCGCCCAAGCTCATCGCCACCTCCGAGCTCGGCCCCGACGCCGTGATGCTCGTCTACGAGCACCAGGGCGGCCGGCTGCTCGACTCCCTCGCCGACGAGGAGATCACCGACGACGTGGTGCTCGGCGCCTGGCGCCAGGTCAAGGCGCTCCAGTCGCGCCGGATCGCGCACCGCAGACTGGCCGGTGACGCGATCATGGTCGACGCCACGGGCCGGGTGATCGTCACGGACCTGCGCGGCGGCGAGATCGCGGCCGGCGATCTGGTCCTGCGGATGGACATCGCCCAGCTGCTGGCCACGCTGGGCCTGCGGGTCGGCGCGGAGCGGGCGGTCGCCGCGGCGGTCGAGGTGCTCGGGCCGGACACGGTGGCCGACTGTCTGCCGCTGCTCCAGCCGATCGCGCTGAGCCGCTCCACCCGGGCGACGCTGCGCCAGCAGGCCCGCGAGCGGGCGGCGCGCGAGCGCGAGGCGGTGCTGGAGGCATCGGCCGCCGCCCGGCGGGACCACGGCGACGCCGGGACGCCGGCCGCCGACGAGCGCAAGGACGACCGCAAGGCCGCCCGGAAGGTCGAGAAGGCGGAGCGGCAGGCCGACAAGCGGGCCGTCGACGAGGCGCTGGAGGAGGCCCGCGAGGAGGACCTGCTCTCCCAGATCCGCGCCCAGGTACTGCTGATCAGACCGCAGGCGCCGGTGGAACCGGTCCGTCTGGAGCGCATCAGGCCGCGTACGCTCGTCAGCTTCATCGCCGGGGCCGTCGCCGCGTACTTCCTGCTGTCGCAGATCGCGGGCATCGACTTCGGCACGGTCTTCGAGCGCGCGCACTGGGGCTGGGTCGCCGCGGCGCTGGCGTTCTCGGCGCTCAGCTATCTCGCGGCGGCCATGAGCCTGCTCGGCTTCGTGCCCGAGCGCGTCGGGTTCCGGCCCACGGTGTGGGCGCAGGTGGCCGGCTCGTTCGTCAAGATCGTGGCCCCCGCGGCGGTCGGCGGTGTGGCGCTGAACACCCGCTTCCTCCAGCGGTCGGGGGTGCGTCCCGGTCTGGCGGTGGCGAGCGTCGGCGCCTCGCAGCTGTTCGGCCTCGGCTGCCACATCCTGCTGCTGCTGCTCTTCGGCTATCTGACCGGGACCGAGCGCACGGCCTCCTTCACCCCGTCGAGGACGGTGATCGCCGGTCTGCTGACGGTCGCCGTGCTGGTGCTGGTGGTGACGGCCATCCCGTTCCTGCGCAAGTTCGTCGCCACCCGGCTGCGTTCGCTGTTCGCCGGTGTGGTGCCGCGCATGCTGGACGTGCTCCAGCGGCCGATGAAGCTGCTCACCGGCATCGGCGGCATGCTGCTGCTGACGGGCCTGTTCGTGATGTGCCTGGACGCCTCGATCCGGGCGGTCGACGACGGCAACCAGCCGATCAGCTACGCGAGCATCGCCGTGGTCTTCCTGGCGGGCAACGCCCTCGGTTCGGCCGCGCCGACGCCCGGCGGTGTGGGCGCGGTGGAGGGCGCGCTGCTGGGCGGTCTGGTGCTGGTCGGCGTGCCGAAGGAGGTCGCCGCCCCCGCGGTCCTGCTGTACCGGATGATGACGCTCTGGCTGCCGGTGCTGCCCGGGTGGTTCGCGTTCAACCACCTCACCCGCAAGGGCTCGCTGTGAGGCCCGCGTCCAGATCCCGGCGCTGAAGTCCACCCGGACGGCCCCGCACCGGCACCCGTAGGGAGCACGGGGCGGTACGCCACCCGCATGGGCCCGTCGCCCGTGCGGCGCATCCGGGCGCGGCGCACGATGGCCGCATGCCGACCACTTCCGCCGCCCGCCGCACCGCCGCCGCCCGCCGCGCCGCCGCATCGGCCGCAGCCCTCGCCGTCCTGCTGACCGCCGCCGGCTGCTCCGGTGACGGGAACGGGGACGGCGGGGACGACGCGACGGACTTCGCCGCGCAGAAACTGGACTGGCAGCCGTGTCCGGCGCCGTCGCAGGCGGAGGGCGGCGGCACCAAGCCGTCCCCGCTGCCCGGCGGCGCCCAGTGGGAGTGCTCCTTCATGCAGGCGCCGCTCGACTACGACGATCCCGGCGGCGACACCATCGAACTCGCGCTCATACGCGCCCGGGCCTCCGAGCCGGACCGGCGCATCGGCTCCCTGGTCTTCAACTTCGGCGGCCCCGGCGGCTCCGGTGTCGCCACCCTGCCCGCGGCCGCCGTCGACTACGGCACCCTGCGCACCCGCTACGACCTGGTGAGCTTCGACCCGCGCGGGGTGGGTCGCAGCGTCCCCGTGGAGTGCCTGGACGACCAGCAGATGGAGGAGTGGGTCGCCGAGGACTCCACACCCGACACCCCGGCGGAGGTCGAGACCTTCACCGAGAGCCTCACGTCGTTCGCCGACGCCTGCGAGGACAACTCCGGCGAGCAGCTGCCCCACGTCGGCACGACCGAGGCCGCACGCGACATGGACCTGATGCGCCAGGTGCTCGGCGACGACAAGCTGCACTACTTCGGCATCTCGTACGGCACCGAACTCGGCGGCGTCTACGCCCATCTGTTCCCGCAGAACGTGGGACGCGCCGTCTTCGACGCCGTGGTGGACCCGACCGAGACCTCCGAGCAGGGCTCGCTCGGCCAGGCCGAGGGATTCCAGCTCGCGCTCACGAACTTCCTGGAGGACTGCGTCTCGCGCGGGGACGACTGCCGGCTGCCCGGTTCGACCGTGGGCGAGATCCAGGACTGGATCATCCGCTTCCTCGACGGCCTGGACGCCAAGCCGATCCCCGGCATCGGCGGCCGGGAGCTGACGCAGAGCCAGGGCCTGAACGGAATCGCCCAGACCCTGTACTCCCGCGAGTACTGGGAGCTCCTGGAGCAGGCGCTGGACGAGGCGGAGGGCGGCGACGGAGCCCTGCTGATGGCCTTCTCCGACGCGCTGACCGGCCGCAACGAGAACGGGACCTACAGCAACAGCCAGGCCGCGGGCGCGGCCATCGGCTGCGTCGACTCCAAGGAGCGGTACACGCTGGAGCAGACCCGGGCGGCGCTGCCGCGCTTCGAGAAGGCCTCCCCCGTCTTCGGCACGTTCCTCGGCTGGGGGCTGCTGGGCTGCACCGAGTGGCCCGTCCCCGGCACCTGGACCCACCCCGACGTGTCGGCCCCGGGCGCCGCGCCGATCCTCGTGATCGGCAACACGGGCGACCCGGCCACGCCGTACGAGGGCGCCCAGCGGATGGCCGAGGCCCTCGGCGAGGGCGTCGGCGTGCGGATGACGTACCGCGGCGAGGGCCACGGCGCGTACGGGAACAGCGCCTGCGTGGACCGGGCGGTGAACGGCTATCTGCTGGACGGTCGGGTGCCGAAGGACGGAACGGTCTGCCGGTAGGACGGCACGGGGCGCGCCCCCGGCATGCGAGAGCCCCGGACCGCGCGAGCGGTCCGGGGCTCTCGGCGCCGTTCGGTGCCGGGCGTCAGTAGACGGGCTTCTCCGGCTCGATCTGGTGGACCCAGCCGATGACCCCGCCGCCGACGTGCACGGCGTCGGCGAAGCCGGCGGACTTCAGCACCGCGAGGACTTCCGCGCTGCGGACACCCGTCTTGCAATGCAGGACGATCTTCTTGTCCTGGGGCAGGTCCTGGAGGGCGCTGCCCATCAGGAACTCGTTCTTGGGGATCAGCCGAGCGCCCGGGATCGAGACGATCTCGTACTCGTTGACCTCGCGGACGTCGATGATGTCGATGTTCTCGCCGTCGTCGATCCACTCCTTGAGCTGCTTGGGAGTGATCGTCGAACCGGCCGCCGCCTCCTGGGCCTCCTCGGACACGACGCCGCAGAAGGCCTCGTAGTCGATGAGCTCGGTGACGGTCGGGTTCTCGCCGCAGACCGCGCAGTTCGGGTCCTTGCGGACCTTCACCTGGCGGTACTGCATCTCCAGGGCGTCGTAGATCATCAGGCGGCCGACGAGCGGCTCCCCGATGCCGGCGAGCAGCTTGATCGCCTCGTTGACCTGGATGGAGCCGATGGACGCGCAGAGCACGCCCAGCACGCCGCCCTCGGCGCAGGAGGGGACCATGCCCGGCGGCGGGGGCTCCGGGTAGAGGCAGCGGTAGCAGGGACCGTGCTCGGACCAGAACACCGAGGCCTGACCGTCGAAGCGGTAGATCGAGCCCCAGACGTACGGCTTGTTCAGCAGCACGCACGCGTCGTTGACCAGGTAGCGGGTCGCGAAGTTGTCGGTGCCGTCGACGATGAGGTCGTACTGGCTGAAGATCTCCATCACGTTCTCGGCCTCGAGCCGCTCTTCGTGAAGGATCACGTCGACGTAGGGGTTGATGCCCTTGACCGTGTCGCGGGCGGACTCCGCCTTGGAACGGCCGATGTCCGCCTGGCTGTGGATGATCTGGCGCTGCAGGTTCGACTCGTCGACCTCGTCGAACTCCACGATGCCGAGCGTGCCGACCCCGGCCGCGGCCAGGTACATCAGCGCCGGCGAACCGAGGCCGCCCGCTCCCACGGCCAGCACCTTGGCGTTCTTCAGCCGCTTCTGCCCGTCCATGCCCACGTCGGGGATGATCAGGTGGCGGGAGTACCTGCGGACCTCGTCTACGGTGAGCTCGGCAGCCGGCTCGACCAGGGGTGGCAGCGACACGGGGGCTCCGTCGGTTGGGTAAGTACGGTTGTTCTCCGGTAACACTGCCACGGCCCTTCTCATTCCGAGACACCCGGTCCGATCTGCGAGACGATTTCGTCCCAGTAGCCGGGCAGCGCCTCGAATGGACTGCTGTGCCCCTTTCCTCCCCTCGAACCACCGCGGTCGGTGAAGAAGATCGTGCCCGCGCCCTGCCAGCGGGCGATGCGGGTGGCCTCCTCCAGATGCGTGCGCGGGACGCCGTGCACGAAGTGCGCGAACCGCTCGGGCGGATGGTCCGCCGTCCACTCCGCCACCTGCGACCAGCGGTAGTCGGCCCAGGCGCCGGAGAAGGTGACGAGCTGGTCGGCCGCCTCCGCGTAACCGGGGTAGGGATGCGTCCCGTGACCGAGGACCAGATGCCCGCCGTCCAGCACGGCGTCCAGGGTCGCCGTCGTGCGCCGCACCTGGGCCAGTTGGGCCCGTTCCACCGGGCAGCGGTCCAGCAGGAAGCCGCCGACCTTGTACCAGTCGGCGAACTGCTGGGCGTCGGCGACCACATCCCCGAACGACCGTGCGCCGTAGGCCAGGTCGAGGTGGCCGAGCACCCGCACGCCGGCGTTGGCGAGGCGCCCCGCGGCCTCCAGGCAGTGCGGGTCCGGGCGGGCGCCCGGGCCGTTGGACACGTTGAGGACCACCCAGTGCAAGGGGGTGCCCGGCCGCGTCAGCCCGGCCCATTCCCGGGGAGCGAGCAGCGGATGCGCGTAGCCGGGCACGCCGAAGCCGAGCCGCTCGGCCCCGGTCGCCGACTGCTTGGCGCCGGTGCTCGTCAGATGCGGCATGCCGCCTCCATCCAGATGTCGGCGAGCGACTCCTCCAGGTTGATGCGGGGCCGCCAGCCCAGGCGGTCGCGGGCGGTGCGCACATCGGCCTGCTGCCAGGCGCCGCAGCCGTCCGGATACGGGGAGGGCGTGGCCGCCAGGTGCTCGGACACCGACTCGCCGCGCGGGGCGCCGATGAGGTGCCGCCCGCCGGGGGCGTCGAGCTCGTGGAGGGCGCCCGCGTAGCCGGCGACGCGGGCGAGGACGGCCGCGGCGTCCCGGAGCTTCACCGCCCGGCCGGTGCCGATGTTGACGACACCCTGCGCGGCGGAGAGCGAGGCGGCGTGCACGGCGCGCGCGACGTCGCGCACGTCGACGAAGTCGCGCTGCACCCCGAGGCCGCTGAGCTTGAGCTCCCCGTCCCCGGACTGCATGGCCCGGCGCATCGCCTCGGCGAGACGCCCGAGCGGCGAACCGGCGGGGGTGCCGGGGCCCACGGGCGAGAACACCCGCAGGACGACGGCGTCGAGGCCCGAGCCGAGCACCAGCTCGGTGGCGGCGAGCTTGCTGACGCCGTACGGGCCGCCGGGGCGCGGCACCGCGTCCTCGGCGGTGGAGGAGCCCTGCTGGGAGGGCCCGTACTCGGAGGCGCAGCCGATCTGGACGAGCCGCGCCCCGCAGCCGCTGCGCCGGAGCGCCTCGCAGACGGTGGCGACCGCGACGGTGTTGTGGCGGGTGAGGTCGCGGGCGTTGCCGCGGGTGGCGCCCGCGCAGTTGACGACGACCCCGGGGTGGACCGCGCCGAGGAAGCGGGTCAGCGCGCCGGGGCTGCCGCCGGACAGGTCGAACCGCACATCGGCGTCGTCGCCGCGCCCGAGCGCGGTCAGGTGGACGGCCGGGTCGGCGAGGAGCCGTTCGGTCACGAAGCGGCCGATGAATCCGTTGGCACCGAGCAGGAGCACCCTCATCGCGCGCCCCCCTGGGGCCGACGGGGTGTCACGGGGTGTTGCGGGGTCATGCGCTTTCTCCTTTGGAGGTGTCGCTGTCGATGCCGGGTTGCGGCGGACTGCGCGGTGTCGGCTCCGCGCGGTGCGCCGGGCCCGGTCAGGGGGTGTGGGCCGAAGCCCGGACGAGCACGGTGAAGGCGTGGACGAGGAGCGCCAGGGCGGCGCCGGTGCAGGCGAGGACGGGCACGGCCGCGGCGCCCCACTCCGCGACCAGCAGTTCGGCCGGGCGCGCGAGGGGGCCGAGGCCGGGCAGCCGCCCGGACAGCAGCAGGGCGGGCACCGCGGCCTCGACGGCGCAGGCGGTGGCGAGCGCGGCGGACGCGGGCCCGGGGCAGCCGTGCACGATCAGCAGCCGGGCCAGGAAGAACAGGGTTCCCAGGGCGACGACGGGGCCGGCGGCCCCGGCACCGCCGGCCGCCCCGGGCGCCTCCGGCAGGACGAGAACGGTCAGGACCGCGAGGACGGCCAGCACGGCGGTGTAGAGGGCGACGACGGCGAGCAGCAGCGGGCGGGTGCCGGCCGCGAACTCATCGAGCCCTCGGCTCGACCGGATCCGCCGGCCCGCCCGTACGGCGAAGAGCCGGGCGCACCAGGCCGCCGGGACGACGGCGACGGCCAGGGAGAGCAGCGGCACCGCGGACAGCGGCACCCGCCCTTCCGGGCCACCGCCGGCGATCTCGCCGATCAGCCCCTGCCCGCAGACGGCGTAGCCGAGGAGCCACAGCGTCCACAGCCGGGCGGCGCCGGGCGTGCGGCGGCCCCGGGCGCGCAGCGGCCCGGAGCGCAGCGCGTACAGCAGCGCGAGACCCGTGGCGAGCGCTCCGGCCGCCCCGGCGGCGATCCGCTGGCCGCCGTCGGTGACGGCGGCCGCAGCGAGGGCGAGCGCGCACACGATGCCCGGTGCGGCCGCCCGCAGCGGCACACCCGCCCGCCCGGTGCGCGGTTCGGCGGCGCGCGCCGGGCGGACGGCGGCCGTGCTGCGCTCGGCGCGGGCGAACATCTCCTCGGCGAGCGCGAAGACGTCCCGGTGCCGGAAGCGCGCCGCCGTGCGGTCGGTGAGGCCGTGCGCTTCGAGGGCTGCGGCGATCTCGAAGGGGTCGACAGCCTGTTCGCACAGGTCGCGGTGCTGGTGGAGGAGCCCCTTCACGGGGTCTCCGCCGCCCCGGCGGGCCGCCCGGCGCGGCGGGGCCGCGTCGGCGGCTCCGTCCCCGGTGCGGAAACGGTCCGTCAGGCGCTCGTCCCCGGCACGGACGGCCGCGCCCGCGCCTCGCCGCTCCCCGGGCGCGGAACGCCCGGACATGCCCGCGCCTCGCCGCTCCCCGAACGCGGAACGCCCGGCCGCGGCCGGGCCGCCGTCCGCCGCTCGCTCCTGCTGGTCCGTGCGGTTCCCGGCGCCGCCGTCCCGCGCGATCTCCGTGTCGGGCTCCGCCCAGACGGCCGCGTCCGCGGCCGGCTCGCGCCGCACCCCTCCGGCGGCATACTCCTCCGACCGGCGCCCGGGGGTGTCCCGGCTATCCGCAGCTCCTGAGACGGTGGACCGGTTTTCCGGCCGCGGCCCGGCGGCAGCGTTCCGGACAGCCGCCGCTCCTGAGGCGGCGCCCCACACGGTCCCTCCCGCGTCGCCGGCCCGCAGGGCATCGCCCACGCCACCGGCGACCGCGTCCTCGGGGCCGCGGGCGCGCGCGGCAGCGCCCCCGTCGGCGCCACCGTCGGCGCCCCGGGCGGCGCCGGGCCCGCCGGCAGCCGTCCCAGCCGGCTCCTGGGCGTCTCCCGCTCCCCCGCCGGGCCGCGGAGCGCCGCCCGTCGCACCACCGACCGGGCCGCAGGCTGCCGGGGCCTCACCCGCGCCGCCGCCGTTCGCGCCGGCGCCCCACGCGGCGCGAGACCCACCGGGCAGCTCGCCGGCCGGGCCGGCGGGCAGCGGAACGCCGGCCGCGTCGTCACCGACCGGGCCGCCGGACCCCGGCGCATCCGCCGTGCCGCCGGCCGTCCCGCCGCCGGCCGGCCCCGGGCCGAGTGCCCCGGCCGTCCCCGTCCCCGGTGTGCCGCGGATGCCGTCGAGGGCGGTCAGGGCCGCCATCTCCCAGACGGCGCGGATGTGTTCGGCGTCGACGTCCTCGTCCGTCACCGGCGCGAGGCCGTCGGTCAGGGGGGTCGGGTCCTCCTCCACGGAGGCGTTCTCCGTGGCGCGCGCCGCGTTCATCGGCGTACCTCCCTCGCGGTGTCGGTGGTGTCGGCGGTGTGGGCGATGTCGCGGGTGCCTGCGGTGTCCGGGGTGCCGGCGCCGGTGAGCGGGCCGGACGCCGCCTCCGCCGCCCAGCGGGGAACGTGCGCCGCGCCGGTGAGACGTCCGGCGACGTGGGACTCGGCCGGGTGCGCGAAGGGCACCGGTCCGCCGTCCGCGTCGACGGTCTCCGTCGCCCGGCGCACCGGGGAGTGGGAGATCAGTTCCAGGTAGATGCCGCGGAACGCGGCCAGGTTCTGTTCGACGGTGAAGAGCTCCAGGGCCCGTGCCCGGGCCGCGGCTCCCAGGCGCGCACGGCGCTCGGGGTCGCGCAGCAGCGCGAGGCAGGCGTCCGCGAGCGCCCGCGGATTGCGCGGGGGCACCACGAGCCCGGTCCCGCCGATGACCTCGACGACCGCGCCGACGTCCGTGGAGACCGTGGCCCGTCCGCAGAACATGGCCTCGACCAGACTGAGCGGGAAGCCCTCGACGACGCTGGAGAGGACCACCAGACCGCCGGCCGCGTACGCGTCGGCGGGTGCCGGCGCCTCGGGGCCGCCGATCTCGTCGAAGGAGACGGGGCTGTCGCCCACCGCGTGCGCGTCCGCGGCCTCGTCCGGGAAGAGCTGCGCGGCCAGCGCACGGCAGTGCGCGAGATGACCGGCGCTCTCCTCGTCCCGGGCGGGGGCGGTGAAGAGCCGCAGTCTCGCGCCGGGCTCCTCCTTGCGGATCTCGGCGAAGGCGTGCAGCAGGCCGACGAGGTCCTTCGCCGGTTCCACGCGACCGACCCAGACCAGGGTGTGGCCGTCCCCGCCGGCGCCCGCTCCCTCGGTGTCGCCGCTCTCGCCGACCGCCGCGAAGCCGTCCGCCGCCATGCCCGGGTAGACCGTGCGCAGCTTGGCGCGGTCGGCGCCGCACTGCTCCTGCCAGCGGCGGGCGTGGGTGTTGCCCGGGGTGATCACATCCGCCCCGGCGTAGATCTCGCGCGCCAGGAGGCCGTGGAAGGCGCCGAGAAGGGCGCGCACCGGGGCGCTCAGTCCGTCCTCACGGCCCTCCAGGTACCGGCCGCGCAGATGCACGCCGTACTCGGTGACCAGCAGCGGGACCCCGCAGAAGCGTTTGGCCAACAGCCCGGCCAGCGCGGCCGGTCCACCGGAAGCGGCATGGCACAGGTCCGCGGAGGCGAGCCCGTCGTCCTCGTACCAGTCGAAAGAGAGGGGGCGCAGGGCGCGTTCGAGCCGGTCGGCCGCCTCCAGCAGGTCGGGCACGGTCACGGCCTGCAGCGCCCGGTGTGCGCCGGGCGCGCGGCACGCGGACTCCAGGGCGCGCAGGGCGACTTCGGAGCGCAGCGCGGCGGGGAGGCCGCCGTGGTCCCGGGCGAGGTCGGCGAGGCCGTGGAGCCCGTCGGCGAATCCGTCCCCGCCCGCGCACACGCCCCGCGCCATGGTCGCGAAGTGCTGCGCGAAGCGCCGGCGCTCCCGGCGTCCGAGGCTCACGCCGTCGTCCGCCGGTGCCCACAGCGGCGCGGTGCGCGCCAGGCGCACATGCGGGGGAAGCGCCGGCGCCGCCGGCTCCTCCCGGGCCGCGCTGCGGCTCATGGTGTAGACGTCGAACTCGTGCTGCGCGAGCCCGCGGACGAGCCGGTCGCACCAGAGCCCGGATTCACCCGGCGCACAGGGAGGACCACCCTCGGTGAGCATGCCGATCCGCACGAGTGCACCCCCGATCTCCGTTGTGGACGGCCGCCGTTGTCCCGGCGGCTGACAGCGGGACGACGTTATGCGGACGCGACGGTGGCGCGACGGACGGTTGTCCGTCGCGCCACCGGAAGGGGTGAATGCACGTAACTTTCGCACCCGAGCGACGTTTCGTCGCGCTACGGTGTGCAGCGATCACAGCCCGTCATGGCGGCGGGCCGCCCGGCGGAGCCGTGGTGTCGTCAGCCCCCGGGGTGCACCCAGGGGTTGGCGCGGCAGGCGACGCCGCCGACGTCGAGCGACTTCGTCTGCTGCTGCATCACGGGCGCAAGTGCTCCCGGGGTGGCGCAGTTGACGTGGTTGTGCCCGAGCCGGTGCCCGACCTCGTGGTTGATGAGCATCTGCCGGTAGGCGTGCATCGCCTTCGGCCCGTAGGTCTCCGCCCCTCGCGCCCACCGGTAGGCGTTGATCATCACGCGCTCGGTCGACGCGGAGTCGCAGGAGACGTTGTCGACGGTGGTGTCGAGCCCCGACTTGGCGCACCAGACGCCGGTCGTGCCGGGGCTCGCCAGGGTGAGGACGAACTCCGCTTCGCCCGAGGAGACGCGTTCGAACGTCATCGCCCCGTTGTGCGCCCAGCTGCGGTCGTCGTTGAGCGTCTCCTGGACGGCCCGCGCGAAGAGGCCGGCGTCCAGGCCGAGCCCCTTCTCGACGTCGATGCGGTAGCGGACCCTGCGACCCTTGCCGGGCCCCTTGTCGAAGCCGGGCACGGCCTCGAACTCGCCCGACCCCTTGAGTCGGGGGTCGATCGGGAACTGCGCCGCCATCAGCTGCTCGTAGGTGGGCGCCGGCGCCGCGGGCGCCGCCTCCGACTCCTGCTGGGGTGTGGCCCTGCCCTCGGAGCGGTCGGGCCGCTCCTGCACCGCACCGCGCTCCTGGCTCGCGGACTGCGAACCGACGCCGTCCGGCCGCTCCTCGGTGACCTGTCCCGCGACGATCACCGCCAGCACCGTGGTCACGGCCGCGGCGGCGACGCCGGTGAAGGCCCGGCCCCTGCCGCCCCTGGCTGCCGGGGGCACGCCGCCGTCCTCGTGGTCCCCGCCGTCCGGGCCGGGACCGCCGCGTTCGGGCTCCCGCGGCTCACCGGGCGGTACGGGTCCGTCGAACGCCTCGACGAACTCGCGCCGCGGGCCCGGTATCCGCGGCCCCGGGGCGGCCGGCGCCGGGGCGCTGCGCACCTGCGGCATCGCGCCGGTCTGCCAGTCGCCCCAGCCGCCGCCGGACTCGTGGTGCTCGGGGTGTCCGCCCCTGACCGGCGCGCCGGGGCCGGGGGCCGGTGCGTGCTGTTCGCCCGGCCTGCGGCGCCGGCCGCCGCCGGGCGCCGCCGCCTCCCGGGCACCGGGCAGCGTGCCGGGTGCGCCCGGCGTCCCGGTGCCCTTGGGTACGGGGCCCTTGCGGCTGTGTCGTCCCACGCCCCGGATCAGCTCCCACCGCAGTCGTCGAGCAGCTCCCGGATCGCCTGGGCGACCGTCTCCGGGTACTCCATCATCGCAACGTGCCCGGCGTCCGGGAGCGTCAGCAGCCGGGAGTCCCGGAACGCCGCCGTCGCGGGCGGGAGCGGACGGTCAGCGTGAGGCCCGGGAGGGCGACGGAGCGCAGCTCCTCCCCCTCGGCGACGCGCACCGCCGCGACCCTGGGGGCCACGGCCGCGCCGATCGCCGGGGCTCCCGGCAGCTCGGTCGAAGACATGCGGGCAATGTTACGAGACGATCACGCCCCCACCCGTGTGTCCGCCGTCACAGGCGGCGGCCCCATGGCATGGCGTCCGCCTCCCGGACCTCCTAGGCTCGTATCAAAGGGCGCATTCCAGGGAAAGCGGTGCGGTATGACAGTCGATCCCTCAGAGCCGGAAACCTTCGCCCACGACGACGACCAGGACGCCGCCCCGCAGGACTCCGAGGTCCCCGAGGCCGATGCCGCGGAACAGCACACCGACGTCCGGCAGGACCACGACGACCCGGTGAACCGCGCCGACCCCGACGCCGCGAACGAGGCGGACGCCGCCGAGCAGGCCCGGGTGGTCACGCTCGACGAGGACGACTACCGGTAACCTGCAGCACTTACCGCCGGTATGTCCCTGTATCGCTCCCGAGCAGGCAGCTTCCGCGACCGTCCGGTCCGTGAAATTCTGCGTCCGCACCACGCACACCGTCGTTACCGAAAAGTACGATGGCGGGCGCGGCGCACAGCGCGTACGGCACGACTGTGCTTGTTCAACACTTGGGAGGCGGCGTGACAGCCATAGAGCAGACAGAGGCGGCGCGCCCGCGGGGCACGCGCCTGCCACGCCGTGCCCGCAGGAACCAGCTCCTGGGCGCGGCCCAGGAGGTCTTCGTCGCGCAGGGGTACCACTCCGCCGCGATGGACGACATCGCCGAGCGCGCGGGCGTCAGCAAGCCCGTGCTCTACCAGCACTTCCCGGGGAAGCTGGAGCTCTATCTGGCGCTGCTCGACCAGCACTGCGAGGCGCTGCTCCAGGCCGTGCGCGGGGCGCTCGCCTCGACCACGGACAACAAGCTGCGCGTCGCGGCGACGATGGACGCCTACTTCGCGTACGTCGAGGACGAGGGCGGCGCGTTCCGCCTGGTCTTCGAGTCCGACCTGACCAACGAGCCCGCCGTGCGCGAGCGCGTCGACCGGGTCTCCCTCCAGTGCGCCGAGGCGATCTCGGACGTGATCGCCGGGGACACCGGGCTGTCGAAGGAGGAGTCCATGCTGCTGGCCGTCGGCCTCGGCGGGGTCTCCCAGGTGGTCGCCCGCTACTGGCTGTCCAGCGGTTCCGGCATTCCGCGCGACACCGCGGTGCAGCTGCTGACCTCGCTCGCCTGGCGCGGTATCGCGGGCTTCCCCCTGCACGGCAGCGAGCAGCACTGAGGCCCTGTTCGCTCCTGGCGTTTCCCGCCGACGACGGACGGGCGCGCTGTCCGGGCTAATGTGTGCTGCGTACGGCGCGGTCGACCGCGCAACGCACTGACCGTTCGGAGGGACATAGCCGTGGAGGTCAAGATCGGCGTGCAGCACGCGCCCCGGGAGATCGTTCTGGAGAGCGGGCAGTCCGCCGAGGAGGTCGAGCGCGCGGTGAACGATGCGCTGGCCGGCAAGGCGCAGCTGCTCAGCCTCACGGACGACAAGGGCCGCAAGGTCCTGGTGCCGTCCGACCGTCTCGCCTATGTGGAGATCGGCGAGAGCGCCACGCGGCGCGTGGGATTCGGCGCGATCTGAGGGCCGGCCCGGCGGCTGCCGCCGCCGGCGCCCGCCCGAGCACGTGAACGGCGACGGGGCCCGCAGGACATCGACTGTCCTGCGGGCCCCGTCGCCGTTCGCCGGAAGGGAGACCCGCCGTACTTCGTCCGTTCTCGCACGAGCTGCCGGATTTGGCTGTTCAGAGCCAGTGTCGCCCGCTCGGAGAGGGTTGTGATCGCTCCGTGCCGGGTAGGACGGGCTACGACCGATCCTGCCCCGTACCGGCGTGAGGTGATCAGCAGTGCTCCTGGAAACGCTCGGCTCCGTCCTCATCGGACTGGCCCTGTCCTGGGCCGCCACCCGTCACCTCTCCGAACGCCTCCCCTCCCGTCGCGCGGTCTTCACGACGGGCACCGTCGGCGCGCTCTTCGGCGCGTACGTGACGCATGTGGCGCTCGGCCCGGGGCACGAGGCGGCGACGCTGATCGGTTCCGCCGCGATCGCCTCCGTCCTGCTCTCCCTGCTGCTGCGCCCGGCCACCTCCGCGCGCAGGCTGCACCGCGCGTTCCCTTTCTGAGCCGGAGGAGGAAGCGGCCGGACGAGACGCCCGGCCGCCGGGAGGACTGACCCGGGCGCCCGGGAGCGGCAGGGTCAGGCCGCCAGGCCGAGGGCCGCCATCCGCTTGGTGTGCGCCTTGGTGATCCGGGAGAACATCTCGCCCACGGCCGCCAGGTCGAAGCCGCCGGCCACGCCTCCGACGAGCATCGTCGACAGCGCATCCCGCTCCGCCACCACCCGCTGGGCCTGGGACAGCGCCTCGCCCATCAGCCGCCGCGCCCACAGGGCGAGCCTGCCGCCGACCCGGGGGTCGGCCTCGATGGCGGCGCGGACCTTCTCCACGGCGAAGTTCCCGTGCCCGGTGTCGTCGAGCACCGCGAGCACCAGCGCCCGGGTGTCGCTGTCCAGCCGGGCGGCCACCTCGCGGTAGAAGTCGCTGGCGATCGAGTCGCCGACGTACGCCTTGACCAGGCCCTCCAGCCAGTCGGACGGCGCGGTCTGGCGGTGGAAGTCGTCCAGCGCCTGGGCGAACGGCTCCATCGACAGCGTGGGCTCCGCGTCGACGGCGGCCAGCCGGTCCCGCAGCTGCTCGAAGTGGTGGAACTCGGCCGAGGCCATCTTCGCCAGCTCCGCCTTGTCACCGAGCGTCGGCGCGAGCTTCGCGTCCTCGGCGAGCCGCTCGAAGGCCGCCAGCTCGCCGTACGCGAGCGCGCCCAGCAGGTCCACGACGGCGGCGCGGTACTGCGGGTCGGCGGACGCCGTGGCCCAGTCCTGGGCGGCGATCCCGGTGTGTTCAGTGGCGATGTCAGGCGTCTCCATGAACCGAACGATAGCCCGCTCGACGGCCGCTCCAAGGGCCTGGTCAGCAGGGCGCCGGACACACTCGCGGTGAATTCACCCAACACACATGCGCGAATCCGGGGTACAGTGGTAATGCGCCTGCTGAGCATCAGCGTCATTGAACTGCTCGGTGGGCCGTCTCATGAATGAGGATGCCCGGTCGGTGGCCCGATCGGCTCCGACCCGCCCGCCCTCCACGCGGACCAGGCGCACAGGTGCGCCCGACCGCAGATGAGGGGCCCCTCAGCGGTATGACGCTCGAGCGACGGCAGTGGTCCCGCACCATCCGGTCAATCCACGGCCGGCCAGTACCCAGGTGCGGTACGACCCCCGTCGTTCGCCTCGTGCCGCGTCTCACAGAAGAGGCAACACCCTGACTACGCAGCCGAAGACTTTCCGGGATCTCGGGATCCTCGCCGAGACCGCCGAAGCCCTCGAGGCCGTCGGTATCGTGCACCCGTTCCCCATCCAGGAGATGACGCTCCCCGTGGCCCTCTCGGGCAGCGACGTCATCGGACAGGCCAAGACCGGCACCGGCAAGACGCTCGGTTTCGGCCTGCCGCTGCTGGAGCGCGTCACCGTCCCCGCCGACGTCGAGGCCGGCCGGGCGAAGCCCGAGCAGCTGACCGACGCACCCCAGGCACTGGTGGTCGTCCCCACCCGCGAGCTGTGCACCCAGGTCACCAACGACCTCCAGACGGCGGGCAAGGCCCGTAACGTCCGGGTGCTCGCGATCTACGGCGGCCGGGCCTACGAGCCCCAGGTCGAGGCGCTCAAGAAGGGCGTCGACGTGATCGTCGGCACGCCCGGGCGTCTGCTGGACCTGGCCGGCCAGCGCAAGCTCGACCTCTCGCACGTCCGCGCGCTCGTGCTGGACGAGGCCGACGAGATGCTCGACCTCGGCTTCCTGCCCGACGTCGAGAAGATCATCCAGCACCTGCCGCCCAAGCGGCAGACGATGCTGTTCTCGGCGACCATGCCGGGTGCCGTGATCGGCCTCGCGCGCCGCTACATGTCACAGCCCACGCACATCCGCGCCACCGCGCCGGACGACGAGGGCGCGACCGTCGCCAACATCACCCAGCACGTCTACCGCGCCCACTCGATGGACAAGCCGGAGATGGTCTCCCGCATCCTGCAGGCCGACGGCCGCGGGCTCGCGATGATCTTCTGCCGCACCAAGCGGACCGCGGCCGACATCGCCGACCAGCTGGCCCGCCGCGGCTTCGCCTCCGGCGCGGTCCACGGCGACCTCGGCCAGGGCGCCCGCGAGCAGGCCCTGCGGGCCTTCCGCAACGGCAAGGTCGACGTGCTGGTCTGCACCGACGTCGCCGCACGCGGCATCGACGTCGAGGGCGTCACCCACGTCATCAACTACCAGTCGCCCGAGGACGAGAAGACGTACCTGCACCGCATCGGCCGTACCGGCCGCGCGGGTGCCTCCGGTACGGCGATCACCCTGGTCGACTGGGACGACATCCCGCGCTGGCAGCTGATCAACAAGGCGCTGGACCTGAAGTTCGCCGACCCGGTCGAGACGTACTCCACCTCGCCGCACCTGTACGAGGAGCTGAAGATCCCCCAGGGCACCAAGGGTGTCCTGCCGCGTGCGGAGCGCACGCGGGCGGGTCTCGCGGCCGAGGAGGTCGAGGACCTCGGCGAGACCGGCGGCCGCGGCCGCCGGCAGAGCGCCCCGGCCGTCGAGGAGCGCCCTGCGCGGACGCGGACGCCGCGTCAGCGCCGCCGCACCCGCGGCGGGTCCGACCTCGACGCGACGCCCTCGGTGCCGGAGCAGGCGTCGGCCGAGCCGTCCGCCGAGCCGCGCACCCCGCGCCGTCGCCGCCGCACCCGTGCGGGCGCGTCGGGACCGGCGGCCGTGGCGGTCGTGGAGACGGTCGAGAGCGTGAGCGTCGTCGAGCCGCGTGCCGAGCAGCAGGCGCCCGCCGAGGCCGCTGTGGCGGTGTCGGAGCCCGAGGCTCCCGCCGCGCCGCGCCGCCGCCGCACCCGCAAGGCCGCCGCGGAGCCGGTGGAGGCCGCCGTGGCGGTCGCCGAGCCCGTGACGGAGCCGGAGACCACGCCGCGCCGCACCCGCACCCGCAAGGCGGCGGAGGCCGTCGAGAGCGCGGTCGCGGTGTCCGAGCCCGCGCCCCGGCGCACCCGTGCGCCGAAGGCCGAGGCCGCGGTGGCCGTCGCGGAGCCCGTGACGGAGCCGGAGACCACGCCGCGCCGCACCCGCACCCGCAAGGCGGCGGAGCCCGCCGAGGCCGCGGTGGCCGTCGCCGAGCCGGTGACCGAGGCGGAGACCAAGCCGCGCCGCACCCGCGCGGTCAAGGCCGTGGAGACGGACGGGACGGCGGAAGCCGCGCCCAAGGCCCGCCGCACGCGCACCCGCAAGGCGGCGGAGCCCGCCGAGGCCGCGGTGGCCGTCGCCGAGCCCGTGACCGAGGCGGAGACCACGCCGCGCCGCACCCGCACCCGCAAGGCGGCCGAGCCCGCCGAGGCCGCCGCCGCGGAGGCGGAGACCACGCCGCGCCGCACCCGTACGCGCAAGGCGGTGGCGCAGCCCGAGAGCTGACGCCTCCCCGCTCCGGACGGCCCGGCTCCCCCACGGGAGCCGGGCCGTCGGCGTGTGGTGCGTCACCCGCGGCGGGCGCGCCGGGTGTCCCGCCGTTAGCCTCGTGCCATGAGCCGGCCGCCCACCTTCGTCCCGCCCGCCTGTGCCCGTCCCGTCCGTCTGCCCACCGCCCGTGGGGAGTTCGCCGTGCTCGACGCGCGGCCGGCGGGACCGCCCCGGGGCACCGCCCTGCTGCTGCCCGGCTACACCGGCAGCAAGGAGGACTTCATCGCGATGCTGGAGCCGCTGACGGCCGCCGGGTACCGGGCCGTGGCGGTGGACGGGCGCGGGCAGTACGAGAGCGACGGCCCGGACGACGAGCGGGCCTACGCGCAGGAGGCCCTCGCCTCGGACGTGCTCGCCCAGGCGGCGGCGCTGGGCGGCCGGGTGCATCTCGTGGGGCACTCGCTGGGCGGCCAGATCGCCCGTGCCGCCGTGCTGCTGGACGCCTCCCCGTTCGTGACGTGCACGCTGATGTCGTCCGGGCCCGCCGAGGTGAGCGAGGACCAGCGGCAGAAGGTGAAGCTGCTCGCGGACGCGCTGGCCGTGATGACGATGGACGACGTCTGGGCGGCCATGCGGGCCTTCGACGCCCCCTCCCCCGAGGACTCCCAGCGGGCCGCCGACAGCGGCCGGGAGGATCTGCGGCAGCGCTGGCTGCGCCACAACCCCGTCCAACTGCGCGTCACGGGACGGCAGTTGACGCTGGAGCCGGACCGCGTCGACGAGCTCGCCGCCGTGGCGCCGCTGCCCAAGCACGTGGTGTCCGGCGAGCGGGACGACACCTGGCCGGTGCCGCTGCTGGACGAGATGGCGGTACGGCTCGGTGCCGCGCGGACGGTGGTGCGCGGGGCCGAGCACTCGCCGAACACGGACCGCCCGGCCGAGACGTCCGCCGCGCTGACCGGCTTCTGGGATCAGTACTGAGACTGGAGGTGCTGCCAGAAGCCGTCGCGCAGCGCCCGCCGCAGCACGGCGTGCCCGCGCAGTGAGCGCTGGAGGTGCTGTTCCGCCTCGACGAGGAGCTCCTGGTCGATCCCGCCCGGCAGGTACGGGTGCCCGGGGAGCAGGTCCGCCATCGCCTCCCGCCCCCGCTCGCCCAGCCAGGTGGCGGCGATCCGGGCGCCGACGAAGCGCACCTCGTCGCGGGACGGCGGCGGGGCTCCCTCGTTCTCGTACGTGGTGACGGGCCTGCGGGTGACGTAGGGGCGGCAGAAGTCGAGGTCGAAGGAGCGCTGGCTGTCGACCTCCCACAGCAGCGGTTCGGCCTGGTTGCGGCCTTCCGCGGCCTCGATGCCCCAGAGGTGGACCCGGGCGCCGTAGCCCTGGGCGGCCTCGACGGCCGGGACGAGGTCCTCGTCGCCGCCGACGAGCGCGGCGTCGCTGATGGCGCGATGACGGGCGAGGGACTCCAGATCACTGCGGATCAGGGAGTCGACGCCCTTCTGCTGGTTGTTGGCATTGAGGTTGCCGAGGCGCACCTTCACGTCGGGCAGTTCGGCGACGGCCTGCTGCTCGGGGGTGTGGATCCTGCGGCGGGCGCCGTCGTACCAGTAGACCCTCAGCAGCCTGCTGTCCGCGAAGATGGTGCGCGCCGTGTCGATGAACGCGTCGATGAGCCCCTCGGCGTCGAGGTCGAAGGAGCGCCTGTCCTCCGTGCCCGCGACCAGCAACCCGGCCGAAGCATAGACGTAACCGGCGTCGACGAAGATGGCGTGTGTCGACGGCGTCTTGGCGACCTCGGCGAGCATCCGCTCCAGGAGCGCGTTGGTGCGCTCCAGGCGGGCTGCGATCCCGGTCGCTCCGGCGATGGGCTGGGGGGCGTTCTCTGCGTCGTCCATACGCGCCTCATTGTGCGCGGCCGGGACCCTACCCGCCAGTAGTTAGGCATCCGAAAAATTTCCTTAGCGTAGGGAATGTTTGCAGGATGCATCGCGTTGTAGACCTCGACACCAGGACGGAGAATTTCCGTCTGTCAGCAGTTCTCCTTCAGGAGGATCAGACGAAGGGAGAAGCCCTTGCGCTTCGAGATCATGCGACTGGACGACGTCGACGGCACGGCCGTGGACAGCACCGTCGTGGACGCCGCCTCCGTCAACCGGATCGTGCAGCAGGCCGCTTCGATCGGCCAGCGCATCCTCATCCGGCCCGCCGAGACCTCGGCTTCATAACCCTGACGAGCACGTGAGCTCGTCACCGCGCCCCCGTACGGACCGTCCGCACGGGGGCGCGGTGCGTGCTCACGAGCCCTGAACGACCTGGGTGACGCCGTTGATGATCTGCTGCACGGCGATGGCCGAGAGCATCATGCCCGCCAGCCTGGTCACCAGCACCACCCCGCCGTCCTTGATGACACGGATGATCAGCAGCGAGTAGCGCATGGTCAGCCAGAGCACCACGTGCATGGCGACGATCGCGGCCCAGACCGAGACCTGCCGTGCGGCGGTGTCGGCGTGCTGCACGGCGAGGATGACCGACACGATGGCGCCGGGACCGGCGAGCAGCGGCATGCCGAGGGGTACCAGCGCGACGTTGACGTCCTTGGTCTGCTGCGGCTCGTCGGTCTTGCCGGTGAGCAGGTCGAGGGCGATCAGCAGCAGGAGCAGGCCGCCGGCGATCATCAGGGCGGGCACGGAGACGTGCAGATAGTCGAGGATCTGCTGCCCGAGGATGCCGAAGACGGTGATGACGCCGAAGGCGACCGCAACCGCCTGCCAGGCCATCCGCCGCTGCACCTTGGTGGCCCGGCCGGACGTGAGGGCGAGGAAGATCGGAGTGATCCCGGGGGGATCCATGATGACGAAGAGAGTCAGGAACAGGGAGCCGAAAACGGCAGCGTCGAACACGTGAAGGGCCTTGCGGGAGAAGTGGTCGTGCGGGTGGGCGGCGGGCCGGGGGACGGCCGCGGTTCAGGGCCCGACGGGCCCTACGGGCGGGGTCCGCCGGTACCGGGCACCGGGAACGCGCCGGTGGCGCGCCGGGTGATCTCGCCGTAGATCTCGGGGTCGGTGGTGTACTCGCCGAGCCGGCAGGTCTTGCGGCTGCCGTGGTAGTCGCTGGACCCGGTCGTCAGCAGGCCGAGGTCGCCCGCCAGGGAGCGCAGCCGGGCGCGGGCCGCCTCGTCGTGGTCCATGTGGTCGACCTCGACGCCGTCCAGGCCGCAGGCGGCGAGCTCGGCGAGGGCGCTCTCGGGGACCGTGCGGCCGCGCTTGACGGCCAGCGGGTGCGCGAGGACGGTGACGCCGCCGGCGGCCTTGACGAGCCGGACGGCGGTGAAGGGGTCGAGTTCGTGCTTCTCGGCGTAGGCCCGGCCGCCGTCGGCGAGCCAGGCGGGCGTGAAGGCGTCCGAGACGGTGGCGACCACACCCAGCTCGACCAGGGCCTCCGCGATGTGGGGGCGCCCGACGGAGCCGTCACCGGCGATCCGGGCCACCTGCTCCCACGCGACCGGGACGCCGAGCTCCTGGAGCCTGCCGATCATCGTCCGGGCGCGCGGCACCCGGTCGTCGCGCACGAGCTCGCGCTCGCGCAGCAGCTCGGGCTCCTCGGGATCGAAGAGGTAGGCGAGCATGTGGAGCCCCACGCCGTCGAGACGGCAGGAGAGTTCCGCGCCGGTGACCAGGGTGAGGCCCTCGGGCACCGCCCCGGCGGCCTCCGCGTGGCCGCGGGTGGTGTCGTGGTCGGTGAGCGCGACGACGTCCAGGCCGGCCGCGGCGGCTTCGCGCACCAGGTCCGCCGGGCAGTCCGTGCCGTCGGACGCGGTGGAGTGGGTGTGCAGATCGATGCGCACGACGCTGGCTCCACGGCTCGGGACGGACAGGGGACGCTCCAGGATAACGGGCCCCGAGGGCCGCCTCGACCCCGACCGGTAAGACGACCTCCGGCCGACGGCCCCTTACCGCGGCGGCGCCGCCCGGTTACGAGAGCAGCCTCGGCGACAGCGCCCCGCACGGCAGCAGCTCGACCTCGGCGCCCGCGTCGCGCAGGTCGGTCAGCACCAGCTCGTCGTAGAGCAGCAGGCCGGACTGCTCGGGCCAGACGATCGCCCACAGCCAGAGCCCTCGCGCCTCGCCGGCGAACACCGCGCGGTCCGCCGGCGCGTCCGCCACGTGCCACAGCGGGGTGGGGCGGCCGGCGGCCAGCACCTTGGCGTGCGGGGCCCGGTCGACCTCGATGTGGGGGCCCGGATCGGGCCCGTCCATTCCCGCGAAGCGGGCTCCGAGACCCACCCCGAGCTCCTCGGCCACGAGCAGCAGTTCGCCGATGCCGCCGAGCGGGCCGGGCCCGGAGCAGGCCACCGCGGTCGCCCGGCCGCCGCTGCGGTCGTCACCGGCGTAGGCCACGCCGGTGAACAGCCATCCCACGGGGAGCGGCCACGGCATCCACACGGGGATCTGCGCCCGGTGCACCACGACACCGAGGGCCTCGACACTCGGCGGGATCACCGGCTGAAGCGGATACACGGCACCGTGCACATCGCACTGCCAGGCGTCGGCAAAGAGTCCGGGCGCCCGCACCCGGCCACCGCACTTCGGGCAACTGGGTTCGCCCCTCATAGTGCCCAACGGTCCTACCAGGTTGACTCCGCGTCAAGGACGATCACCCGTCCGGAGCGCGCCTCCACCCCGGCAGGGAGGCGACCAAGTAGATGTATGTTGCATTTATTAGTCCGCCTAATTTATTGTCTGCACAGAGCACCCATCAGGCGCCCGTCCAGGCGCCCACCCCCCAAGGAGGAGCCGCTCCATGCACGGAAAGGACCTCGGGCCGCACCCGGCCGACGACCCGTTCGACGAAGGGGCGCACAGCATCCTGCGGCAGCCGATGGCCGTCTGGGCGACGGCCGGCGCCGCGGTCGTGGCCTTCATGGGCATCGGCCTCGTGGACCCGATCCTGCCCTCGATCGCCCACGGTCTGGACGCCACACCGAGCCAGGTGTCCCTGCTGTTCACGTCGTACTTCCTGATCACCGCGTTCGCGATGCTCGTCACCGGCTTCGTCTCCAGCCGCATCGGCGGCCGCCGCACGCTGCTGGCGGGGCTCGCGCTCGTGATCGTCTTCGCCGCCCTGTCCGGGACCTCGGACTCCGTCGGGGAACTCGTCGGCTTCCGGGCCGGCTGGGGACTCGGCAACGCCCTGTTCGTGTCCACGTCCCTCGCCGTCATCGTCGGCGCGGCGGCCGGCGGGAGCGCGGCGGCGATCCTGCTGTACGAGTCGGCCCTCGGCCTCGGCATGGCCTGCGGGCCGCTGCTGGGCGCCGTGCTCGGCGACGTGAGCTGGCGCTACCCCTTCTTCGGCACGGCGGCGCTGATGGCAGCGGGCTTCCTGTGCATCGCCGTGTTCCTGCGGGAGCAGCCGCGGCCGGCGGCGAGGATCTCGCTGCTGGACCCGCTCAAAGCGCTCGGGCACGGCGGCCTGGCGTCCACCGCGGCCTCGGCGTTCTTCTACAACTACGCCTTCTTCACGGTCCTGGCGTTCACGCCCTTCGTGCTGGACATGACGCCGTACGCGTCGGGCGGGGTGTTCTTCGCCTGGGGCGTCCTGCTCGCGGTGCGACCTCCACATGCCGTTCACGGTCGCGGGCGCGGCCGCCCTGGCCGGCGCCGGCATCGTGTGGGTCCGGCGCGCCGCGCTGAGCCACGAGGCACGGGAGCTGGAGACGCGGCACCTCACGCAGGACGGCGTCGCCGCCTTCGCCGACTGAACGGTCCGACGGGCCCCGGGGCCTTTCGTCCGGACCGTGGCGGGCTCGCCCGCCCCTGATCCGGACGAGCCCCTAGTCCAGGCTCACCGGCCTGCGCAGCGGATCGCGCAGGTCGGTACCGTGCGAGAGCCAGCGCTCCTGGAGCGCGGCCGCGCCGTGCACCCGCTTCCACGCGGCCTCGTTGGCGGTCATCGGCAGCAGCGGCAGGAACCGCACCGGTTCCCTCGGCTCCGGCAGCTCCAGGTCCTCCACCAGGCCGCCGGGCTCCGCCACCAGCACCGAGGTGAACGCGGCACCCGGCCACAGGGGCTCGCCGACGTCCAGGGAGGCGCCGGGCGCCACCACCACGCCCTCCACCTGCGGGGACGCGGCCAGCACCGCGAGCTACTGTGGGGCGCTGGTCGGGACGGCACGCAGGGACACCTCCCCGCGGCCGCCGAGGAGGTCGCCCTCCGGTCCCGACGACACGTCGTCCCTCACGGGGGACCGGCCGGAGGAGGTGGGGCTGCGATGGACCGAAGTCGATCGTGCAGTACCAACAGCTCTTCCGCGCGGCCCCTTTCCCCGCGTCACGCCTGATCCCGGCGCACCGCCGAGCGGTGCGGTGCCCGTGCTTCCACCGCACGGGCGGTCCACGGCTTCTCGCACGACGGAAGAGCACCTCGTTCCTCCCTGTCTGTAGCGAACGCCGTCACCGCGATCGTGCGGTGCCGCCCGCTTTGCGGACGTATGCCTCACGTCCCCATTCCGGGCTGCGCCACGTCTGTCGCCGACGGCCTCTCCGTGAAGGAGCCAGCCATGTCGATGATCCGTGACCTGCGAGCAGCCGTGCGCCCCTCCCTGCGCAAGAGCAACGCCCCCTACAGCACCTACGACACCACCCGCGACCCCTCGGCATCCAGCGCGGTCGTCGACTGCGCCGTCTACCGCGACGGCAAGCGGCTGGAGAGCGACAGCTGCCAGACGCCGCACGAGGCGATGCTCCGGGTGCGCGAGGGCGGCGGCTTCGCCTGGATCGGCCTGCACGAGCCGACGGACTCCGAATTCGCTGGCATCGCCGCGGAGTTCGGGCTGCACCCGCTGGCCGTGGAGGACGCCGTCCACGCGCACCAGCGCCCCAAGCTGGAGCGCTACGACGACACCCTGTTCACCGTCTTCAAGACGATCCACTACGTGGAGCACGCCGAACTGACGGCGACCAGCGAGGTCGTCGAGACCGGCGAGGTGATGGTCTTCACCGGCCGGGACTTCGTCATCACGGTCCGGCACGGCGGCAAGGGCTCGCTGCGCGCCCTGCGCTACGGCCTCCAGAAGGACGCCGACCTGCTCTCCAAGGGCCCCTCCGCGGTGCTGCACGCCATCGCCGACCATGTGGTCGACGGGTACATCGCCGTGGCGTCCGCCGTGCAGGACGACATCGACGAGGTCGAGATCGACGTCTTCTCGGCACCGGCGAAGGGCGGTCCCCGCGGCAGCGACGCCGGACGGATCTACCAGCTCAAGCGCGAGGTGCTGGAGTTCAAGCGGGCCGTGTCCCCGCTGCTGCGGCCGATGCAGCTGCTGAGCGAGCGCCCGATGCGCCTGGTGGACCCGGACATCCAGAAGTACTTCCGTGACGTCGCCGACCACCTCGCCCGTGTCCAGGAGGAGGTCATCGGTTTCGACGAACTGCTGAACTCCATCCTCCAGGCGAACCTCGCCCAGGCGACCGTCGCCCAGAACGAGGACATGCGCAAGATCACCTCCTGGGCGGCGATCATCGCCGTGCCGACGGCGGTCTGCGGGATCTACGGCATGAACTTCGACCACATGCCGGAACTGCAGTGGAAGTACGGCTACCCGATGGTGCTCACCGGCATCGCCGTGGTCTGCTTCGCCATCCACCGCAGCCTCAAGCGCAACGGCTGGCTGTAGGGCCCCGGGCCCGCCCTCGGTAGGCTTCGGGCATGACAACCCCACCGCTCGCGAGGGCGCTCGTCGAGGAGGCCACCAAGAAGTCCGGCCTCGTCTGGGTCCGCGGCGACGGCCCGGCGCGCGCCCTGTGGCACGTGTGGCACGAGGGCGCCGCCCATGTCGTCGGCGACGGGCCGGGCGAGCAGCCGCTGCCCGGTCTGACCGACGGCGGCGCCGCCGAGGTGACCGTCCGCAGCAAGGACAAGGGCGGCCGGCTCGTCGTCTGGACCGCCTCCGTACGGCAGTTGACGCCCGGTTCGCCGGAGTGGGACGCGGCCGTCGGCGAGCTCAAGGGGAAGCGGCTGAACGCGCCGGACGCCGAGCGGATGACGGAGCGCTGGGCCCGCGAGTGCCGCGTCCTGCGGCTGGAGCCGCGCGAGGCGTTCACGGAGATGTCCGACGAGTCGCTCGCCGCCGCGCCGCCGCCGAGCGGCGCCGTCACCCGCCGCGCGGTCCCCGCGGCTCTGCCGAAGCTGCTCCTGAGGCGCTCCCGGCGCCGCTGAGGCCGCCCCGGGACCGTGTACCCCGGGGCCCCGGCCCGCGTCAGTCCCCGGACGACGTGGGGAGCTGGCCGCCGTAGTCGAGGGTGTCGTCCTTCGCCGGTTCGGCGAGCGGGAAGTCCTTGTCCCATTCACCGAGCAGCAGCACGCCCGCGCCCGCCGCGCGCGCGAACTGGAGCGGATACGGTTCGCCGATCAGCGAGACGTCGAGGACGCCGCCGGAGCCCTCGGCGGCGAGCACCTTGATGGTCTTCACCCCGCCGACCTGGGTCCGGTCGCCCTTGCTCAGCTCGCCCTGCATCCCGAGCAGCCCGTCCAGCAGCACGTCCATGTCGGTGAAGCCGCGGAACCGCTTGTACGAGGGGTCGTTCTGAGGCACCTTCACGTACTTGTCGCCGAGCTTCTTCGCCGCCTCGGCGTCGGCCCGGCCCGGCTCGTCGCCCTCGCCGTCGGCGCCGCGCCAGAATCCGGCGTCGGCCTTCAGGAAGAGGGCGTCGCCGATCCGCAGCAGCTCGAAGGTGTTGTCCTTCGAGGTCACCGAGCCGCTCGCGCCCTCCTGCTTGAGGCGCATGTTCAGCTTGTACGAGCCGCCCTTGCTGACCAGGGTCCCGGACAGGCGGACCGCGTCGGCCCCGTCCACCGCGGCACGCGCCTTCTCCTCGATCTCCCCGGCACTGAGCTTGCCGATCCCGTTCGTGCCCGCGTCCGGGTCCTCGCCGCAGGACGTGAGTCCGGCGGACAGCCCGGCGCACAGCGCCGCGGCGAGAGCGGCTCGGCCCGCCCGGCCGGCCGAAGGGAGGGGAGTCACCAGCACCCTGCCTCTCATCTCTGGGGGGTTGGCAGACCGCAGCGTACCTGTGCCCGCCGGTCGCCCTCGCAGCCAGCCGTACGGACGTGGGCCGGGGGCGCCCCGGATCGGTACGGGCTAGCCTGAACCCGTCGAACAGCAGGTTTCCCGGCAAAGGAGGCGCGGTATGGCGGCGGGCGCCCCCCGGGTCTTCGTCTCGCACATCGCGGGCGTTCCCGTCTTCGACCCCAACGGCGACCAGGTCGGCCGGGTGCGCGATCTGGTGGTGATGCTGCGGGTCGGACGCCGGCCTCCGCGGCTGCTGGGGCTGGTCGTCGAGGTGATCAGCCGGCGCCGCATCTTCCTTCCCATGACGCGGGTGACGGGTGTGGAGTCCGGCCAGGTCATCACCACCGGCGTGCTGAACGTGCGCCGCTTCGAGCAGCGCCCCACCGAACGGCTGGTGCTCGGCGAGCTGCTCGACCGGCGGGTGCGCCTGGTGGAGAGCGGCGAGGAGGTCACCGTCCTCGACGTCGCGGTCCAGCAGCTCCCCGCCCGGCGCGACTGGGAGATCGACAAGGTCTTCGTCCGCAAGGGCAAGGGCGGCGCACTGCGCCGCAAGGGCGAGACGCTGACGGTGGAGTGGTCCGCGGTCACCGGGTTCTCGCTGGAGGAGGACGGGCAGGGCGCCGAGAGCCTGCTCGCCACCTTCGAGCAGCTGCGTCCCGCGGACCTGGCCAACGTGCTGCACCATCTGTCGCCCAAGCGCCGGGCCGAGGTCGCCGCCGCCCTCGACGACGACCGGCTGGCGGACGTGCTCGAGGAGCTGCCCGACGACGACCAGGTGGAGATCCTCGGCAAGCTCAAGGAGGAGCGGGCGGCGGACGTGCTGGAGGCCATGGACCCCGACGACGCCGCCGACCTGCTCTCCGAGCTCCCCGAGGCGGACAAGGAGCGGCTGCTGACGCTGATGCGCCCCGACGACGCGGCCGACGTGCGCCGGCTCATGGCGTACGAGGAACGGACCGCGGGCGGCCTGATGACCACCGAGCCCATCGTGCTGCGTCCGGACGCCACGGTCGCCGACGCGCTCGCCCGGGTGCGCGTGGCCGACCTCTCCCCCGCGCTCGCCGCGCAGGTGTACGTGTGCAGGCCGCCGGACGAGACGCCGACCGGCAAGTACCTGGGGACGGTGCACTTCCAGCGGCTGCTGCGGGACCCGCCGTTCACCCTGGTCAGCTCGATCGTCGACAACGACCTGCCGCCGCTCTCGCCGGACACCGCGCTGCCGGCGGTCACCAGCTACCTCGCCGCGTACAACATGGTCGCCGCCCCGGTCGTCGACGAGAGCGGATCCCTGCTGGGCGCGGTGACCGTCGACGACGTCCTCGACCACCTGCTGCCCGACGACTGGCGGGAGACCGAGTTCGAGGAGTCCGCCCATGGGTAGCGGCGACCCCGGCCAGACCGAGCGGGGCGAGCCGCGCGACCGTGTGCCGGCGGGCGCCGGCGCCTCCTCGCGCCGGGTGCGGCTGGACCTGCCGCGCATGCCGCGCCGCAGTCTGCTGCCGGAGTACGACCCGGAGGCGTTCGGGCGGTTCTCGGAGAAGATCGCGCGGTTCCTCGGCACCGGCCGGTTCCTCGTCTGGATGACCCTGACGATCATCGCCTGGGTCGTGTGGAACATCGCCGCCCCCGCCGGCCTGCGCTTCGACGAGTACCCGTTCATCTTCCTGACCCTGGCGCTGTCGCTCCAGGCCTCGTACGCGGCCCCCCTGATCCTGCTGGCGCAGAACCGGCAGGACGACCGGGACCGGGTCAACCTGGAGCAGGACCGCAAGCAGAACGAGCGGTCCATCGCGGACACCGAGTACCTGACCCGCGAGATCGCGGCGCTGCGGATCGGCCTCGGCGAGGTCGCGACGCGCGACTGGATCCGCTCGGAACTGGAGGACCTGGTCAGGGAGCTGGAGGAGCACCGCGCCGTATTCCCGCAGCGGGAGCCGGACCACCGTGACGAAGGCGACCGCTGACGGGTCTTTCCGGAGGTGGCGGGCAGCGCCGTACCATCGTCCCTATGGTTACGGAAGACGCGGTGCTCGAGGCACTGGCGACGGTGAACGACCCCGAGATCAACCGACCGATCACCGATCTGGGCATGGTGAAGTCGGTCGCGCTCGGGGACGACGGCACGGTCGCCGTCACGGTGTACCTGACCGTCTCGGGGTGTCCCATGCGGGAGACGATCACCCGGAACGTCACGGAGGCGGTCGCCCGCCTCGACGGCGTGACCGGGGTGGACGTCACGCTGGACGTGATGAGCGACGAGCAGCGCAAGGACCTCGCGGCGTCGCTGCGCGGTACGACCGCGGAGCGCGAGGTGCCCTTCGCCAAGCCCGGCTCGCTGACCCGCGTCTACGCGGTGGCCTCGGGCAAGGGCGGCGTCGGCAAGTCCTCCGTGACCGTGAACCTGGCGGCCGCGATGGCGGCGGACGGCCTGAAGGTCGGCGTCGTGGATGCGGACATCTACGGCCACAGCGTGCCCCGCATGCTGGGCGCGGACGGGCGTCCCACCCAGGTCGAGAACATGATCATGCCGCCGTCGGCGAACGGCGTGAAGGTCATCTCCATCGGCATGTTCACGCCGGGCAACGCGCCCGTGGTGTGGCGCGGGCCGATGCTCCACCGGGCGCTCCAGCAGTTCCTCGCGGACGTCTACTGGGGCGATCTGGACGTGCTGCTGCTCGACCTGCCGCCGGGCACCGGCGACATCGCCATCTCCGTGGCCCAGCTGGTGCCGAACGCCGAGATCCTCGTCGTCACCACCCCCCAGCAGGCGGCGGCCGAGGTCGCCGAGCGGGCCGGGTCCATCGCGGTGCAGACGCACCAGAAGATCGTGGGCGTCGTCGAGAACATGTCGGGCCTGCCGTGCCCGCACTGCGACGAGATGGTCGACGTCTTCGGCACCGGCGGCGGCCAGCGGGTCGCGGACGGACTGACGAGGACGACCGGCGCGACCGTGCCGGTGCTCGGCTCGATCCCGATCGACGTCCGGCTGCGCGAGGGCGGCGACGAGGGCAAGCCGGTGGTCCTGACGGACCCGGACTCCCCCGCGGGCTCCGCGCTGCGCGCGATCGCGGGCAAGCTCGGCGGACGCCAGCGCGGCCTGTCGGGCATGTCGCTGGGCATCACCCCGCGCAACAAGTTCTGACCCCCCGGTCCCTCCCGGGCCGCGTGCGGACCGGGAGGGGGCGGTGGGCCGGGGGCGCGGAGCTCCCGGGGCGGAGACCTCGGGGCGCGGGCCTCAGAGGTACGGGGTGAGGTCCTCGATCGCCGAGAAGGCCAGGCCGTACGCGCTCATGCCCCGCCCGTACGCGCCGATGTGGACGCCGTTGCCCGCCGTGCCCGCCAGGACCCAGCCGAACTCGGACTCCCGGTAGTGGAAGGGGGTCGGCACGCCGTCCACCGGGAGCGAGAGGGCGGACCACTCCTCGCCGGCCAGGTCGTCGGCGAGTTCGAAGGCCGTCTCCGTCTGCTGGTCGAGCCAGTCGTCCCGCAGGGTGTGGTCCAGCTGCGGGGGCCAGGTGTGGGCCAGGAGGCCCGAGCCCGCGAGCCAGGCGGCCGAGGAGACCGTGGTGGCGTCCAGGACGCCCGTGCCGTCGGCGCTGCGGCGCACCGGGCTCGCCGCGACCGTCACCACGACCGCGAAGCGCTCCTTGTCCGCGGCGCTCGCCTCGTTCCGTATCGACGGCTCGTCCCCGTGGCCGATGGCGCCGTGCTGGACGGTGCCGTCCGCGGCCGTGCCCACCTGCATCAGCCGGCGCGGGCCGGTGAACGCCCCGTCCAGGCCGTACCACGGGAAGGCGGCGCCGCGGAATGCCTCGGCCGTCCGCCGGGCCGCGGCCGCGGCCGCGGCACCGGGGTCCGCCGCGGTGCCGGTCGTGCTCTGCGCCGTCATCCGGCTGGTCGTAGCCATCTGTTCGGCCGCCTCCTCTGTCACTCGCACCCGCAGCGGACGGCCCCCGGTCCTGGGGCGTGCTCACTGCCGGACAGATGGAGAGAATAGCCACCCGGCGACGGCGGGCGGCCATTGACGGGCGTCAGGTGGCGTCCGAGTCGAACGGCGGGCGCTCGTCGCGGGCCGGCTTGTCGCCCTTCTTCAGCAGGTCGGGACCGCCGGAGGGGGTGCCGTTGACGGCCGCGGGGACCGCGCCGTCGGACACGCCGGACGGCTCGCGGCCGTTGACTGCGTCCGTGACGTCGTCGATCTCCTTCTTGAGGTCGAAGCTGCTGCGGAGCTCCTTGAGCTCCTTCAGGTCCTCGTTCTCCGCGAGCTGCTTGCGCAGATACGTCTTGGGGTTCAGGTCCTCGAACTCGAAGTCCTTGAACTCGGGCCCCAGTTCGCTGCGGATGTCCTCCTTGGCGTTCTCCGAGAACGCACGGACCTTCCGGATGAAGCGGGCCGCGTCCTGGATGACCTTCGGCAGCTTGTCGGGGCCGAAGATGAGCACGGCGAGCACGACCAGAGCCACCAGCTCCAGTCCGCCTATGTCATTGAACACCCTGCTGCTCCTCGTGTTCGCTGTGGCCCGCAGGTCCGTCGGGGTCCGGACCCGATCCACGGTACCTGCCGAATCCGTCCGCCCGGTACCTGCCGGACGGCACGCAGATGGTCATGAACTGTCCGCCGATCCCAGGGTCAGACTCACCGTCCGCTCGTCGCCGCCGCGGGTCACCGTGAGCTCCAGCCGGTCCCCGGGGCGGTGGGCGCGGATCTTGACGATCAGCTCCTCACCGCTGTGCACCCGCTGGCCGTCGACCTCGGTGATCACGTCGCCCGGCTCGATCCCCGCGTCGGCGGCCGGGCCGCCGGGGGTGACCGAGGGGGTGTCGTCCTTGCCCTTGTCCCCGACGCGCGCCCCGTCCCCGGCGAACTTCATGTCCAGGCTGACGCCGATCACCGGATGGGTGGCCCGGCCGGTGTTGATCAGCTCCTCGGCGACCCGCTTGCCCTGGTTGATCGGGATCGCGAAACCGAGGCCGATCGAACCGGCCTGGCCGCCGTCCGCGCCGGCTCCGGTGTCGGCGGCCCTGATGGCGCTGTTGATGCCGATCACCCGGGCCTTGGCGTCCACCAGCGGGCCGCCCGAGTTGCCCGGGTTTATCGGGGCGTCGGTCTGGAGTGCGTCGACGTAGCTGACGTCGCTGCCGTCGCCCTTCTCGCCGCCTGCCGTGATCGGCCGCTCCTTGGCGCTGATGATGCCCGCGGTGACCGTGTTCTGGAGGTCGAAGGGCGCTCCGATGGCGACGACCGGGTCGCCGACCCGGACGTCGTCGGAGTTGCCGAGGGGCAGCGGCTTGAGGCCGGACACCCCGGTGACCTTGACGACGGCCAGGTCGTAGCCGCTGTCCTTGCCGACCAGGGTGGCCTCGGCCGTCTCGCCGCCGCTGAAGGTGATCGTGATGTCGCCCGACTCGCCCGCCGGGTCGACCACGTGGTTGTTGGTGAGGATGTGGCCCTTGCGGTCCAGGACGAAGCCGGTGCCCGTGCCCTGTTCGCCCCCGCCGCTGACGTGGAGGGTGACGACACTCGGCAGTGCGCTGGCCGCGATGCCGGCCACGCTGTCGGGCGCGCGGTCCCTGGACTCGCTCTCCGCCTGCGGCAGTTCGAGCTGGGTGAGGCCTCCGTTGCGCTCCGCGTAGACGCCGATCGCCCCGCCGGCCCCGCCCGCGACGAGGGCGATCAGCAGGGCGCCGATCAGCAGGGGGCCGCGGCGGCGCCTGGCCGCCGGCGGCTCGCCCGTGGCGGTCAGCGGGCCGCCGGGCGCGCTCCAGGGGTCGTACTGGAGCCACACGGAGTTCAGCGGCCGATCACGGCAGGCGGCGAGAAGGGCGACGGCAGCGACGTCAGCTACGTCGACGCACTCCAGACCGACGCCCCGATAAACC
>NZ_RDBP01000012.1:2420891-2424619 GCF_008042045.1 Streptomyces sp. T39 | reverse complement strand
GGTGTACCGCCTGGCCTACCGCCTCACGGGCAACCAGCACGACGCCGAGGACCTCACCCAGGAGGTCTTCGTCCGTGTCTTCCGCTCGCTGTCGACCTACACGCCCGGCACCTTCGAGGGCCGGCTCCACCACTTCGCCTTCGGTCCCGTGGGCTTCCCGTCGTCCATGCTCTCCCCGCAAACTGCCGCTCTCCGCGGTGCCCGCGCGGGCACGCACCCAGGATTCAACCAGGTTTGCGATTCCGTGCGCAGGGCACCGCGTGGCTTCCGGTCAGCGCAGCGGCGTGAGCGGAGAGGTCCTCGGCACGTAGGCCGCGGCCGTGGCCGGGACGGCGGGGGCCGCCCCGGTGTGCTGCGGAGCGACGGCGGGCGGCAGCGCGGAGGCGGACGCCAGCTGGAGGGTGGGGCCGGCGGGCCGTATCAGCGGAGGCAGCGCGGCCGAGTCGTACATCAGGATCGACGCCGTGAACGGAGGCGTCCGGCCCAGCACGACGGGCGGTGCGGTCGGGGCGACGGCGGCCGAGGCGCCGGTGTCCGCCCGGCTGCCTCCGCGGCGCCGCTCTCCCTCGCTCGCCCGCAGCGTGGTCCCACCGTTCTGCGAGGCGCCCGTGGAGACGCCCGTGCCGGGGCCGGTGCGGGCGGGGGAGACCTTGTTGCCGCCGTTCTGACCGCGCGAGCTCGTCTCGCCGGACATGTCGACCGGCACCGCGCCGCCGAGGGCGATGGCCGCGAAGGACACCGCGCTCGCCGCGGCGAACGCGAACCGTCTGCCGCGCCACGGCGACCGCTCAGCCTCCGCGCGGCCGACCTCGTGAATGCGGAACCCGCCGCCCGCTCCGGGCAGGGCCGCGGCGTGCGACCCCCCGGGGACGTACCCGAAGGCCTCCCCGCGGCGGCCGCGGGGATGTTCCGCGGACGGGGTCAGCGCTCCGTAGACGGTGTCCGCCGGGCGTCCGCCGAAGGGCCCCTGCGGCGAGTCGCCGCCGGCGGGCTCCGCGGGCAGCCCCTGGAGCCGCGCGAGCAGCCCCTCGGACAGCGGCGGCGGCGCGGACTGCGCGAACACGCTCTTCAGGCGGCGCTGTGCGTCCGCCTCGGCCTTGCACTTGTGACAGGTGGCCAGGTGCGCGAGCACCCGGTCCCTGGCGTCGTGACCCAGCTCCCCGTCGACGAGCGCGGCGAGCCGGTCCCCCAGATGCTGTTCCGCCGGAGTCGGACCTGTGCCGTTCACGCCAGTCCGCCCTCCCCGGCGAGACCGACCGCGACGGCGGGCGAGCGCTGTTCGGCGCGCGCCTGCGGGGACCGGTGCTGGAGCGCCTTGCGCAGGTGGGAGCGGCCGCGGTGGATCCGGCTGCGGACGGTGCCCAGCTTCACGCCCAGCGTGGCGGCGATCTCCTCGTACGACAGGCCCTCGATGTCGCACAGCACGACGGCCGCGCGGAACTCCGGCGCGAGGGTGTCCAGCGCCTGCTGGACGTCCGCGTCGAAGTGGGTGTCGTTGAACACCTGCTGCGGGGACGGCTCGCGGCTGGGCAGACGCTCGGCCGCGTCGTCGCCTAGGGCGTCGAAGCGGATGCGCTGCTTGCGGCGGACCATGTCGAGGAAGAGGTTGGTGGTGATGCGGTGCAGCCAGCCCTCGAAGGTGCCGGGCGTGTAGGTCGACAGCGAGCGGAAGACACGGACGAAGACCTCCTGGGTGAGGTCCTCGGCGTCGTGCTGGTTGCCCGTGAGGCGGTAGGCCAGGCGGTACACCCGTGCGCTGTGCATGCTGACGATCTCCTCCCAGGTGGGAGGGGTCCACGCCTGCGATTCCGCATCCGATGCGAAGGTCGCGGTGGTGACGGAGTCGGCGGGCACGGAACGGTCAGCGTTCTTGGTCACGGATTTGGGCTCACCCGCCGACCTGAGAAGGCGCCTCAGCACTCCTCCCCGATCCGCAGGTGCAGCCGCACCTCCCCTGTCAGCTCTGGTGGTGTCCAGCGGAGCCCCTACCATAGCCACCTCGCCCGTTAGCTCCGGATAAGAATCTTTACGTGGATTTGGGATCCGGCGCCGGGCCCGATCCGCGTCCGTCCCCGTCCTTCACAACGGCCGGTCCCATCTGCGGGTTCCCGGGCGCAGCGGATACAGTCAGCGTCGCGCCAACTACGGGGACAGGAGAGGGTCATTACCGCCAACCGGCAGACGAGCTGGGCGTTCGCCGACGCCTTTGTCGCCGAGGACGACGCTCTGCACTGGGCCCGCGAGCGGGCCCAGGAGTCAGGGCTGCGCCCGGTGTCGCCCGGCACCGGCTCCGCGCTGCGTCTGCTGGCCGCGACCGTCGACGCGAAGGCGGTCGCCGAGATCGGCACCGGCACGGGCGTCTCCGGGATCTATCTGCTCCAGGGCATGCGACCCGACGGTGTCCTGACCACGGTCGACATGGAACCGGAACGCCAGCAGTTCGCACGGGAGGCCTTCCGCGCCGCCGGGTTCGCCGGCAACCGGGCCCGTTTCATCCCCGGGGGCGCGCTCGACGTGCTGCCGCGGCTCGCCGACGGCGGGTACGACCTGGTCTTCTGCGACGGCGACCGCACGGAGTCGCTGGACTATCTTGCTGAATCGTTGCGCCTGCTGCGTCCGGGTGGCCTGGTCTGCTTCGAGGGCGTCTTCGCCGACGGCCGTACCGTCGACTCGGCGGCCCAGCCGGCGGAGGTGCTGCGGGTCCGGGAGCTGCTGCGGGCCGTGCGGGAGAGCTCGGTGCTGCTGCCGGCCCTGCTCCCCGTCGGCGACGGGCTGCTCTGCGCGGTGCGCCGGGGCTGACCCTGCGCGGCCGCCTCCCGGAGGGAGGGCCGCGGGGACACCACTGCCCCGGGCGCTGCGGCGCGGACCGGGGCAGTGGGGAGATCAGGATGTGTCAGCCGACGACCTTCTTCAGGGCATCGCCCAGTGCATCGGCTTCGTCCGGAGTCAGCTCGACGACGAGCCGACCGCCGCCTTCGAGCGGAACGCGCATGACGATGCCCCGCCCCTCCTTTGTCACCTCGAGCGGGCCGTCGCCCGTCCGCGGCTTCATGGCCGCCATGCTCGTTCCCCTTCCTGAAACCAGCTCACGCCAGCCGGCGGCCCCAAGACAGGTGCTGTGTCACCGGCATCGAACACATTGCTTCCAGGCCATTATCCCGCATGGCAGGACCCAAAGACCAACATCAGTCGGCATCGCTTGCGCAACGCGCTCGCGCAAAACCACTCAATTCGGGGATCCGCCTGCGATACTGCGCGCCCGCCGGACTCGGCCGTGACCGGGAATGTTTGACGCAGCTCACACGGGCGCGCCGGTCGGTGTGCGGTGATCTCCGTCATGCTGGGCCCCGACACTGCCGTCAGAACCGCAAAGGGGACCCGCCATGGCCGACGCCGTGCTGTACGACGTGACCGACGGACTCGCGACGATCACGATCAACCGGCCCGAGGCGATGAACGCCATGAACGTCGCCGCCAAGGAGGCCCTGCGGGACGCCGTCCGTGCCGCCGCCGACGACTCGGCCGTCCGGGCGGTGCTGCTGACCGCGACGGGCAAGGCGTTCTGCGTCGGCCAGGACCTCAAGGAGCACGTCTCCCTGCTGGCGGCAGCCGAGCAGTCCGGCTCGGGCGGGGTGATGAGCACGGTCCGCGAGCACTACAACCCCGTCGTGCGGGCGCTCACCGGCATGGCGAAGCCCGTGGTGGCGGGGGTGAACGGGGTGGCCGCG
>NZ_RDBP01000012.1:2379445-2420791 GCF_008042045.1 Streptomyces sp. T39 | reverse complement strand
CTTCGAGCGGCTGTGCCTGGAGGCCTTCCAGTCCGGGCTGTCGTGGATCACCATCCTGCGCCGCCGGGAGGGCTTCCGCAGCGCCTTCGCGGGCTTCGAGATCGCCGCCGTCGCCCGGTACACGGAGGCCGACRCGGCCACGTTCACGACGTCGTTCGCCGGTGTGGCCCTGACCGCCGACTCGGGCGTCTCCTGGACGCTCCCGCGGCTGGTCGGGCCCAGCAGGGCGGCCGACCTGCTGCTCTTCCCGCGCTCCTTCTCCGCACAGGAGGCGTACGACTGGGGCATCGCGAACCGGGTCGTACCCGCCGCGGAACTGGCGGCCGAGGCGCTCAAGGTCGCCCGGGCACTGGCCGAGGGGCCGACCGTCGCCTACGCGGCGCTGAAGGAGTCCCTGGCGTACGGGGCGGACCACTCGCTGGACGAGGCGCTCGACAAGGAGGAGGAGCTCCAGGCGAGGGCCGGCTCCTCCGAGGACCACACCATCGCGGTGAAGGCCTTCCTGGCGAAGGAGCCGCCGCGCTACCTGGGCCGCTGACGCCCGCCGCACGGGCCGCGGCCGCTCCGGGCGGGACGGGCCCCGTCCGGATCACGGGTCTGCGGGCGGACGCGCGCCGGCGGGAGGCTCACGCCCCGTGGCGGGGCGGGACGCGCGCCGGCCGGAGGTCAGGTCCTGCGGGCGACGCAGCCCGCGAGGTGGTCGTCGACCAGACCGCAGGCCTGCATCAGCGCGTAGGCCGTGGTCGGCCCGATGAAGCGCAGGCCGCGCTTCTTCAGGGCCTTGGACAGCGCCGTCGACGCGTCGGTGACGGCCGGCACGTCGGCGAGCGTCTTCGGGACGGGGCGGCCGTCGGCGTCCGGGGCGTACGACCAGATCAGGGCGTCGAGCTCGCCGGCCCGCCACCCGGCGAGCACCCGGGCGTTCGCCAGCGTGGCGTCGATCTTGGCGCGGTTGCGGATGATGCCCTCGTCGGCGAGCAGACGGGCCGCGTCGGCCTCCGTGTACCGGGCGACGGCGGCGATCTCGAAGCCCGCGAAGGCGCTGCGGAAGCCCTCCCGGCGGCGCAGGATGGTGATCCACGACAGCCCGGACTGGAAGGCCTCCAGGCACAGCCGCTCGAAGAGCGCGTCGTCGCCGTGGACGGGACGGCCCCACTCCTCGTCGTGGTAGGCCACGTAGTCCTCGGTGGACAGGCCCCAGGGGCAGCGCAGGCGGCCGTCAGGGCCGGGTACGGGACCGCTGCTCACCGGTCCTGCTCCTCGCCGGGCTTGGTGAACAGGTCCGGCCGTGCCACCGCGGTGGCCTGCGCGCCGGCGAGCGCCGACTCCAGCTCGGCGATCCGGGCGTCCCGCTCGGCGAGCTCCGCGCTCAGCCGGTCGAGCACGTCGTCCACGTCCTCCATGCGGTATCCGCGGGGGGTGACGGGAAGGCGCAGCGCGTCGATGTCGGCCCGGGCGACGGGCCGGTGCGCGGGCAGCGGGTCGACGAGCCGCTCGGGCGCCGCGTCGGGCAGGGCCGTGCTGTCGGTGCCCCCGATCACGGCGAGCGTGACCGCGGCGACCACCACGACCATCGTGATCAGCAAGAAAAAGAACACGAGCGACCCTCTCCCCACAGGCCCCGGGACGCACCCGGGTGGAAACCGTCCCGTGCCGATCGTGCCACGGACGACGGACAGTAGGGTCGCAGGCGGACGACCCGAGGAGGAAACTGCGGATGCTGCGGCTGGGACGGCGTGAGTTCGCCACGCATGAACCGGTGATCATGGCGATCGTGAACCGGACCCCCGATTCCTTCTACGACCAGGGGGCGACGTTCCTCGACGAGCCGGCGCTGGACCGGGTCGAGCAGGCCGTCGCCGAGGGCGCGGCGATCATCGACATCGGCGGTGTGAAGGCGGGGCCCGGGGACGAGGTGAGCGCCGAGGAGGAGACGCGCCGCACGGTCGGTTTCGTGGCCGAGGTCCGCCGGCGCCACCCGGACGTGGTGATCAGCGTCGACACCTGGCGGCACGAGGTCGGGGAGGCGGTCTGCGAGGCGGGGGCGGATGTGCTCAACGACGCCTGGGGCGGGGTGGACCCGAAGCTCGCGGAGGTGGCCGCACGGTACGGGGCGGGGCTGGTGTGCACCCACGCGGGAGGCGCCGAACCGCGTACCCGTCCGCACCGGGTCGTCTACGAGGACGTGATGGCGGACATCCTGCGGGTGACGACGGGGCTGGCCGAGCGGGCGGTGGAACTCGGCGTGCGCCGTGACGCGATCATGATCGACCCCGGTCACGACTTCGGCAAGAACACCCGCCACAGTCTGGAGGCCACCCGCCGCCTGGACGAGATGACCCGGACGGGGTGGCCGGTGCTGGTGTCCCTGTCGAACAAGGACTTCGTCGGCGAGACCCTGGACCGGCCGGTCAAGGAGCGGGTCCTCGGGACACTGGCGACCACCGTGGTCTCCGCCTGGCTGGGCGCGCGGGTCTACCGGGTCCACGAGGTGGCGGAGACCCGGCAGGTGCTGGACATGGTGGCCTCGATCGCGGGCCACCGCCCGCCGGCGGTCGCCCGCCGGGGCCTGGCCTGAGGGCCGGCCCCGGCGGGGGCTTGCGGCCGCCGGACGGTGCGGCCGCCGGACGGGCCCTACCGGCCCGTCTCCTTGGAGACCATGGCCACCGCCTCCTCCACGTCGTCGGTGACGTGGAAGAGCAGGAGATCGTGCTCCGACGCCTTGCCCTGGGCGACCACGGTGTCCCGCAGCCAGTCCACGAGACCGCTCCAGTACGCGGTGCCGAAGAGCACGATCGGGAAGCGGGTGACCTTGCGCGTCTGGACGAGGGTGAGCGCCTCGAAGAGCTCGTCCAGGGTGCCGAGCCCGCCGGGCAGCACGACGAAGCCCTGCGCGTACTTCACGAACATCGTCTTGCGGACGAAGAAGTAGCGGAAGTTCACGCCGATGTCGACGTGCTGGTTGATGCCCTGCTCGAAGGGCAGTTCGATGCCGAGGCCGACCGAGATGCCCTTGGCCTCCCGCGCCCCCTTGTTCGCCGCCTCCATCGCGCCGGGCCCGCCGCCGGTGATGACGGCGAAGCCGGCGTCGACGAGGGCGCGGCCGAGCCGTACGCCCGTCTCGTACTCGGGGCTGCCCGGCTTGGTGCGCGCCGAGCCGAAGACGCTGATGGCGCTGGGGAGTTCGGCGAGCGCGCCGAAACCCTCCACGAACTCCGACTGGATGCGCATGACCCGCCAGGGGTCGGTGTGCACCCACTGCGAGTCGCCCTCGCTGTCCAGCAGTCGCTGGTCCGTCGTGCCCGGCTGCACCTGATCCCTGCGGCGCAGTACCGGTCCCAGTCGCTGCTCCTCCAACGCGCGCAGACCCTCGGAGTTGCTGCTCATGACCCACTCCCTCCGCCGTACAACATCACGTATCCGGTGCAAGGGTAGGTCGGTGAAGGTGACGAATGGCGAAATCCGGGCGATCGACGGAGTGCCGTTGTGTCGTCCGTCACCGTCCCCGGCACGCTCGGGCCGCGTGCCGGGGTCCGCGCCGCGGGCCGGTCTCAGGCGGTGAGCCAGTCGCGCAGACGCTCCTCGCACCGGGTGATCAGGTCCACGTGGACGTGCTCGTCCCGCTTGTGCGCGTAGAGGGGGTCGCCCGGACCGTAGTTGACGGCCGGGACGCCGAGGGCGCTGAACCGCGAGACGTCGGTCCAGCCGAACTTCGGCTGCGCGGTGCCGCCGACCGCGGCCATGAACGCGGCGGCCGCCGGGTGCGACAGGCCGGGCAGGGCTCCGCCCGTGTGGTCGTCCACCACGATCTCGCTCACCCCGCAGTCCGCGAAGACCTCGCGCACATGGGCCTCGGCCTCGGCCATGCTGCGGTCGGGGGCGTAGCGGTAGTTGACGACGACCGTGCACGCGTCGGGGATGACGTTGGTCGCCACGCCGCCCTCGATGCCGACCGCGTTGAGGCCCTCCCGGTACTCCAGGCCGTCGATGACGGGCCGGCGCGGTTCGTACGCGGCGAGACGCGCCAGGAGAGGCCCGGCGGCGTGGACGGCGTTGGACCCCATCCAGCTCCGCGCGGAGTGCGCACGCTCCCCGGTCAGCTTCAGATGGACCCTCAGGGTGCCCTGGCAACCGCCCTCCACCTGGCCGTTCGACGGCTCCAGCAGCACGGCGAAGTCGCCGTCGAGCCAGTCGGGGTGGGCCTCGGCGACATGCCCGAGGCCGTTGAGGTGGGCGGCGACCTCCTCGTTGTCGTAGAAGGCGAACGTGAGGTCGCGGTTGGGCTCGGGGACGGTGGCCGCGATGCGCAGCTGGACGGCGACCCCGGACTTCATGTCGCTGGTGCCGCAGCCCCACAGGACGCCGTCGTCGTCCAGCCGCGAGGGCACGTTGTCCGCGATCGGGACCGTGTCGATGTGACCGGCGAGGACGACCCGCTCGGCGCGCCCGAGCCGGGTGCGCGCGACCACGTTGTTGCCGTGACGGTCGACGGTGAGGTGGGGAAGGGCCCGCAGGGCCTGCTCGATGGCGTCGGCGAGGGGCTTCTCCTCGCCGCTGACCGAGCGGAAGTCGACCAGCGCGGCGGTCAGGGCCGGGCCGTCGAGGGTGAGGTCGAGCACGGTGTCGGACATGGCCTCGACCCTATGGCTTCCCGTCCGGGGCCGGGCCGCCGGGCGTCCGAGGGACGCGGGACGGGGAGCCGTTTGGGCAGGGACCGGGTCCGGTTCGAGCGGGCCCCGGGTCCGGGAAGGGGGCCGGACCGGCCCTCCAGTACCGTGTGGGGCGTGTCCGAGAACGCCTCCCCCGTCCGGCGCGGCCGCTTCCTGCGTTTCACGGCCGCGCTGCTCGTGCTGCTGGGTATCGCCGGGTACGTCGTCGTGCAGTACGTCACCGGGGGCGGCGGCGCTCCGCGGTGCGTGGTGCGGACCTCGGAGGAGGGCGGCTCGGCGTACGAGCTGACGCCCGAGCAGGCGGACAACGCGGCCACGATCTCCGCGGTGGGCACCACCCGCGGCATGCCGCAGCGCGCGGTCACCATCGCCCTGGCGACCGCCCTCCAGGAGTCCGCGCTGCGCAACATCGACTACGGCGACCGCGACTCGCTCGGACTCTTCCAGCAGCGGCCCTCGCAGGGCTGGGGCACACCGAAGGAGGTCCTGGACCCGGTCTACTCGGCCGGGAAGTTCTACGAGCACCTCGCCGAGGTCCCCGGCTACTCCCGGATGCCGCTGACGGTCGCCGCCCAGAAGGTGCAGCGCAGCGGCTTCCCCCAGGCGTACGCGAAGCACGAGCCGGACGCCACCCTGCTGGCGGCGGCACTCACCGGCGGCGCGCCGGCGACGCTGACCTGCTCGGTACGGGCCGGGGGCAGCGCGGGCGATCCGGCGAAGGTGCGGGCGGAACTGGTGCGCGCCTTCGGTGCCGAGGCCCTGCCCGGCGGCGTGGGCCCGGGCACCGCGGGCGGGGTCGCGTCGTCGGTCCTCACGGTGCCGGTCGCGTCGGCGCGGGAGTCGGGCGGCGGCAGGGCGGACAGGCGCGGCTGGGAGCTGGCGCACTGGGCGCTGGCGCGCGCGGAGGCGCTGCGCATCACGGAGGTCGCGTACGGGGACCGGGTGTGGAGCGTGGAGCGGTCCGCCGAGGGCTGGCGGACCAGGGAGGCCGAGCCCGGTGACGCCGGCAACGTCCGCATCCGGATCGCACACTAGGGCGCCCACACACTCGAACGTGTTGCTCCGGTCGCCTCGGGCGACCGCTCCCGCAGGCCCCCGCCGGCCTCCCGGCGGAGCGGCAACTTCGTTCCGGCAGCAGCGAAGTGACGGTTCATCAGGGAGTGACGCGTTGCCCCGTCCGCCCCTTTTCGGATGAAACCGATAATGCGACGCGTTACCAATTCTTTACCTCGTCGCACCGCAACTTCCCCCGCCCTCCGGCCGGTTGTCAGGACGTCCGCACACCGGGCAGCACCTCACGCACAGCCCGAACGTCCTCTCGCTTCAAGGAGCATCATGTCCCTCCCCCTGACCCGTCGGATCGCCCGTGCCGCGCTGATCATCGCGGCGGGAGCAGCTCCTGTGGTCGGAGCGGCCGGCTCCGCGGGCGCCGTGGCCCTCCCCCAGGCCCCCGTCGACGGCCTCACCGCCCTCGACACCGCGAACGTCGACGGCACGGTCGACGGCGTCTCGAAGGAGACCACCAAGGTGGCCGGACAGGTCGGCGGCAAGACCGCCGAGAAGGCCACCCCCGCCGCCGCCCAGACCGTCGGGAAGACGGCCAAGAAGGCCACCCCCGTGGCCAAGCAGGCCGCGGGCGACACGGCGGGCGAGGCCGGCGGCCTGGTCGGCGGCGCGACCAAGGGCGGCCTGCCGACCGACTCCCTGACCGGCGGCGCCACCGGGGCGCTCGGCGGCGGCCTCCCGCTCGGCGGCTGACGGCACCCCCGCACACGCACAGGGCCCGGGAGCGTCCGCTCCCGGGCCCTGTGCGTCCGTCGCCGTCCGGCGGCGCGGCGGCCACCGGCTCCCGGCCCCCGTCGCGCGGGGGCCGCGGCCCCGGCGGTCAGCCCAGGCGCTTGACCGCCGCCTCGACCCGCTCGTCGGTGGCCGTGAACGCCACCCGGACGAAGCGGGCGCCGGCCTCGCCGTAGAAGTCGCCGGGCGCCACCAGGATGCCGAGCTCCGCGAGGTACGCCACCGTCTCCCAGCAGGGCTCGTCCCGGGTCGCCCACAGGTACAGGCTCGCCTCGCTGTGCTCGATCCGGAAGCCGTGCGCCTCGAGGGCGGTGCGCAGCGCCGCCCTGCGCGCCGCGTACCGGGCCCGCTGCTCGCCGACGTGCGCGTCGTCGCCGAGGGCGGCCACCGTGGCGGCCTGCACCGGCGCGGGCGTCATCATGCCGCCGTGCTTGCGGATCAGGAGCAGCTCGCCCAGCACCGCCTCGTCGCCGGCGACGAACGCGGCGCGGTAGCCGGCCAGGTTCGAGCGCTTGGAGAGGGAGTGCACCGCGACGACGCCCTCGTAGGATCCCCCGCACACGTCGGGATGCAGCACGGAGACGGGCTCGGCCTCCCAGCCCAGCTCCAGGTAGCACTCGTCGCTGAGGACCAGCACCCCGTGCTCGCGGGCCCAGGCCACGATCCGGACGAGCTCGTCCTTGGGGAGCACCTTCCCGGTCGGGTTGGAGGGCGAGTTGAGCCACAGCAGCTTCAGCCCGGCCGGGTCGAGCTCCGTCGGGTCGTCGTAGACCACGGCCTCCGCGCCGGCCAGCCGGGCGCCCACCTCGTACGTCGGGTAGGCGAGGCGGGGGTACGCGACCCGGTCGCCCGCCCCCAGGCCGAGCTGCGTCGGCAGCCACGCCACGAACTCCTTGGAGCCGACGACGGGCAGCACGTTGCGGTGACCGACGTCCACCGCCCCGAGCCGGCGCGCGATCCAGCCGGTGAGCGCGTCCCGCAGCGCGGGCGTGCCCCACACGGTCGGGTAGCCGGGCGAGTCCGCCGCCTCGACCAGGGCCTGCCGGATCAGCGCGGGCACCGGGTCGACGGGCGTGCCGACGGAGAGGTCGACGATGCCGTCGGCGTGGGCGGCGGCCGTCGCCTTGTACGGCTCGAGCTTGTCCCAGGGGAAGACGGGAAGGCGCGATGAGACTGCGGCCACTGCGGGGCTCACTTTCTGCGTACGTCGTGCTGAACACCGCGGTCCCGTACGGACGACGAGCCGTACGGGACCGGGGAAACGCGGATGACGGGACCGGCCGGGCCGGATCAGCCGTTCTGCGGCGGCAGGGCGGCCACGAACGGGTGGTCCCGCTCGATCAGGCCCAGCTTGGAGGCGCCGCCGGGCGAGCCGAGCTCGTCGAAGAACTCGACGTTCGCCTTGTAGTAGTCCTTCCACTCGTCCGGGGTGTCGTCCTCGTAGAAGATGGCCTCCACCGGGCAGACCGGCTCACAAGCACCGCAGTCGACGCATTCGTCCGGGTGGATGTACAAGGACCGGGAGCCCTCGTAGATGCAGTCGACGGGGCACTCCTCGATGCACGCCTTGTCCTTGACGTCGACACAAGGCTGCGCGATGACGTAGGTCACGCTGTCGTTCCTCCTCGGTAAGGGCTGGCTTGCGCGGGAGCGCGGCGTCGTCGATGCCCGCCCCTAGTATCTCCGTTCTCGGGGACGATCCGAACAGGAGGGGCGGGCAGAACCGTGGAATTCACTGTCGCAGCACGGCTGGAGGTCCGAGTGACACCGGCTGACGTGGGCAAACGGGTGTCGGTCCGCGCGGCGGTCCCGTCGGGGGCGCCCGGCTCGAAGTTCACCGACACGGTCGGCGTTCTCACATCCTGGACGGGTGGTGTGCTACTGATCACACGCCGCACCGGGGAGATCGTCCGCATCCCGGAAACCTCGCTGGTCGCCGGGAAGGAGGTGCCGGCCGAGCCGGCGCGTCGGCGCGGCCCCTCGGCGGGCTTCGCCGAACTGGCGCGGGTGACGGCGCGCGCCTGGCAGCCGGTCGAGAGCGAGCGGCTCGGCGACTGGGAGCTGCGCGCGGCGGGCGGCTTCACCCGGCGTGCCAACTCGGTGCTCCCGCTGGGCGATCCGGGGATGCCGCTCGACGAGGCGCTGAGCCGCGTGCGCGGGTGGTACGCGGAGCGCGGACTGCCCGCCTACGTCCAGGTCGCGACCGGCGCGGCGGGCACCCAGGAGGAACTGGGCGCGGCGCTGGCCGGGCGCGGCTGGCGGCGCGAGGTCTCGGCCGAAGTGTGGACCGGAGGTCTCGCCCCCGTGGCCGACCTGGCGGTCGACGACGCCCGGGTGCGCGTCGAGCGGGCGCTCGGCGACACCTGGACCCGCCGCTACCAGCGCTTCTCCGAGCCGGGCCCCCAGGTGCGGGCGGTCCTGACCGCGGGCCCGTCCGTGTCGTTCGCGACCGTGCCCGCGCCGTCGCAGGACCCGGACGCGGCGGCGGGCCCGGCGCCCGGCGCGCCGGAGGAGGCGCCCGCGGCGATCGGGCGGTGCGTGGTGGACGGCCGCTGGGCGGGCTTCATGGCCGTCGAGGTGGACCCCGCGCACCGGCGTCAGGGGCTCGCCACGGCCGTGATGGCCGCCCTCGCCCGCCGGGCGCTGGACGAGGGCGCGTCGGCGGCCTGGCTCCAGGTGGAGTCGGACAACGCACCGGCGCGCGAGCTGTACACGCGCATGGGCTTCGCGGTCCATCACCACTACCACCATTTCCGCGCCGTATAGACGGGTACGAGAAGGACATGCACCACGAGCCCCCGCGGCCCGCATGGCGGCAGCGGTTCGCCGACGAGGCCCGCTCCCCGCGACCCGACCTGGCGACGCTCTGCCTGCTCGTCGGCACCCAGGCGGACCCCGCCCTGGACCAGGCCGGCATCGACTCCGCCCAGATCGAACTGGACCGGCTCGCGGGGATGCTCCCCTACGGACTGTCCGGGCCGCACGCGTGGGCGCGGGCGCTCGGGGACCTGCTGGGCGGCCGCGAGGGCTTCCACGGCACTCCGGGGGACTACCAGCGGCTGGAGTCGTCGCTGCTCCACGAGGTGCTGCGGCGCCGCCGCGGACTGCCGATCCTCCTCTCCGTCCTGTGGACGGAGGTCGCCCGCCGGGCGGGCGGCCAGGTGTACGGCGTCGCGCTGCCCGGCCACTTCGTCGTCGGCTTCGGCGACCCGGAGTCCCTCGTCCTCGCGGACCCGTTCGGCGCGGGCCGGCTGCTCACGGCCGAGGACACCGCACTGCTGGTGACCGGTGCGACCGGGTCCCCGCCGAGCCCGTCGATGCTCCGGCCCGCGGATCCGCTCGCGGTCGTCTCGCGCGTCCTGAACAACATCCGCGCCTGGGCCGCGCCGCGCCCCGAACGCTCCGACGTGGCCCTCTGGGCCCTCGACCTGCTGCTCCTGCTGCCCGCGCACCCGGCCAGGCTGCGCTACGAACGCGCCCAGCTCCTCGTCCAGCGCGGTGCCTTCACCGAGGGCGCCGCCGAGATGGACGCCTACGCCGACGTCGTGTCGGCGGTCGAGCCCACCACCGCCGACCTGGTGCGCGGCCGTGCCCGCGCCGCCCGCGCCATGCTGAACTGACCCGGCGCGGCCCACGGAGCGGCCGAACCCCCGCCCGGGGTGCCCGGGCGGGGGTTCGGCGTCGGCGGGGGCGGGTCAGCTCGGGTCGAGCGGGATGACCGCCGTGCGCTCCGCGGGCGTCTTGCCGCGCAGCGCCGGGCCCATGGCCTGGGCGACGTCGTCGGCGGAGACCTCGTGCTGCTTGCCGTCACCCTTGGTGATCATGATGCCGTCGAAGACGCCGTCGAGGAGCTGCTCGATCGCGGCCTTGTCGTAGTACTCCACCAGCTTCCCGTCGACCGGCTTCATCGACAGGATCTTCGGCAGGGACTTCGCCGGGCCGAACTGGATCTCCTTGCCACCCGCCCGGATCGTGATCAGGCCGGACATCGCGGGCTCGGCGAACTCCTTCATCGCCCGGTCGATCTCCGCCTGGCTGATCGTCGGCTCACGTGTCGCCACCGGCAGGGTGACCACGTTCGGCTTGCCGGTCTCGACCTGGGCGCGGTAGGCGTCCTTGACCGTGACCATCGAGCGGGCGACGTCCAGCGACTCCCCCGGCTTGCCGGGGACGGCGACGGCCTTGCCCGGCTCGAAGCGGATCGTGCCGTCGGAGGCCGATCCCGCGGTGCCCGCGAGGTCGGAGAGGGCCACGCCCAGCTTCTCCTCGTCGACGACGATCACCGGCTGCGCGACCCGCTCGCCCCCGAAGAGGGAGCCGATCACCGAGACCGGGTTGTAGTCGCTGCCGGCCGCCCCGCGGACGGTGGCCTGGCTGTCCAGGGAGAGCCCGGCCTTGTCGGGGGCGAGCTCGGCCTTCTGGCCGCCCACCGCGAGCTGGAGGGGGGCCGCGGCCCGCTTGCCGAAGGCCGCTTCGAGCTTGTTGACGGCCTCGTCGCGGGTCCCGCCGCCGATGTCGACGCCGAGGACGGTGGTGCTCTTCGGCACGTCGGAGTGGTTCAGGAGCAGCCCGGCGCCGTAGGCGACGGCGAGCAGGCCGAACGCGCCGACGCCCGCCAGCACGAGCTTGGAGCGGCCCTTGCGGGCCCGCGGGGGCGCCGCCGGACGGGGCGCCGGGTCGGGCGCGGGCACGGCCGCCGTGGGACCGGCGCCGGGGCCGCCCGGGAACGCCGGGTCGGCCTGGTCGGCGCCGGGGCCCCCGGGCGGGCCGGACCGGGCGGGCCCGCCCGGGGCGAACGGCGAGCGGCCGTCGCTCGGGACGACCGGGATGCCGCTGGTGAGCGTGTCACCGGAGACATGGCCGCCGACGGGCTCGGGAGCCGGCTTCTGCGGGGTGAGGACGGCGGTGTCGTCGGACATCCGGGGCGGGCCGGCCTGGCCGCCGGGGCCGGGGCCCAGCGGCATGTCACCGGTGACCGGGCCGGACGTCGGCCCCGCGGGGCCGCGGTCCGGGCCGGGCGGGCGCACACCGGTCGGCGGCGTCCGGGGACCGGGGGCGAAGCCGTCGCCCTGTCGGGAGCGGTCGGGGCCGCCGCCCGGCGGCCGGGTCGGCAGCCCGGCGGCCGGGGTCTCGTCGACGAGCGCCGAGAGGCCGGACGTCTGCTGGGCGCCACCGGGGGCGAACCCGCCCGCGGCCGGACCGCCCTGGCCCGCGGGGCCGCCCGGGCCGGGCCCGGGCCCGCCGGGCCGGCCCTGCTGCGGCGGGGCCGCGGCGGGGGGCGGTGTCGGGGCCGGAGCCGGGCCGGGCGCGGCGGCCTTGCGCGGCGCGAACCAGTCGCTCGCGGCGGGCTTCTCCTCGGCCGCGGGAGCCTGCGGCCGGCCGTCGCCCTCGGCGGGTGCCGCGGGACGCGGCACGCCACCCGTGCGCTCGCTCTCGGATCCGCCGGGGGCGGGGGGTCCGCCGGACGCCGGACCGCCGGACGCCGGGGGCCTGGTCCCGGCGTCGGTGTCGCTCATGGGCGTGCGCATGACGACGGGCGGGATCGGCCGCGAACCGGGGATGTTGATCCGGATGCGGGTCGTCAGTGTGGTCTCGGTCTTCGGCTCCTCGGCCTGCCGCTCGGGCGCCGCTCCCGCGGCGTCGTCCGGAGCGTCCTGCGTCGGATGCAGCGACGGATACTGGCGGGATCCGTACGGCGGTGTGCCCGAGGGGTACGCGGCTCCACCGCGCCCCTGGGGGCCGGCGGACGAACTGTCAGTTTCACGACTCAAAGCAGGTTCTCCCGGTTGGCGTCGCCGCCCGTTCTTACTGGACAGCTGCTGCTGCGGGCGGCTCGGCGGCGCGCACCACCATACTGTCCGCCACGGACCGACACCCCGGGACCGCCGGAAGCGGCCCCTCGGCCCACCGGCGCACCGTACGGGCACGGTCAGTTCGGCCGCGCACCCGGCCCGTCCGCCGGCCGTGCGGCCACCCGGCGCCGGGGACCGGCCGGAACGCCCGCACCGCGGCGGTCCGGCGGGCCGTACCGGCGCCTTCTACCCGCCAAGTCGGCCGGTAGTGCCGTCCGGTTGCCGCGGCCGCGACATGGTGGCACACATCACAGCCACCGCCGTACCCCCGAGCATGAAGACCAGCGGTCCGATCCCGGAGGCGAACACGGCGTCGCCCTCGGGTCTGCCGATGCTGAGCACGACGACGGCCAGCAGCCATCCCGCGGCCGGGGCCGCGGCCCCGAGCTGGGTGCCGGTCGCCCGCCGGCCGGCGGCGAACAGCGCCCCGGAGGCGAGCAGCGCCAGGGCCAACCCGCCCGGGAAGAAGCCCGCTTGGACGAGCGAGCCGGCGATGCCGACGAGCGCCCCCAGGGCGGCGAGCAGGACGTACACGGCGATGCGGCCGGGCTTCGGCGTCCCGGTGAGGAAGGAGCCCGGCACGGGCGACCCGCTCATGCGGCCCCTCCCGAAATCTCCCCGACTCCCTCACGGGCCCCGCCCGCGGCGGGTCCGGCGAGCCGCCCGGCGCCGGCCGGCCCGGCGGCCGGGACGATCCCGGCGAACAGGTCGTGCTCGCGCTCACCGGGCGCCGCGCCGGAGACGCCGACGGCCAACTGGTAGCACTCGGTGGTGAAGAGGGGCTGCCCCAGGTCGTTGGAGAGTGCGAAGAACGGGCCGTTCACGGCGATCTGGGTGACGTGCGCCCGCATGGCGGCGGCCTTCTGCTCCGCATACGCGGTGCCGTCGATCTCGGCGGTGATCAGCTCGTCGTCCACCACGCCCGGGATGTCGCCGATGTCCGCGATTCCCGGGAAGTCCCCCGCCGCCGTGGCCCGCAGCCGGGCGAAGCCCTCCTCGGCCAGCGAACGCGGGACCCGCGTCCAGTAGATCTTGGCGACGGTGTGCGGGTCGCCGAGGTCGCGGCGGTAGGCGCGCTCGCCGGCGAGGTCCGCGGCCCGCATGGCGACCCGGTGCGCCTGGATGTGGTCCGGGTGCCCGTATCCCCCGTCGGGGTCGTAGGTGACGAGCACCTGCGGGCGGACGGACCGGATGACCTCGACCAGCTCGGCGGCCGCCTCGTCCACGTCGGTGCCCCAGAAGGCGCCCTCGCGGTGGTTCTGCGGGACGCCCATCATCCCGGAGTCGCGGAACCGGCCCTGCCCGCCGAGGAAGCGGTGGTCGGTGACGCCCAGCTCCTTCATCGCGTCGGCCAGTTCACCGGCGCGGTGCGCCCCCAGGCGGTCCTCGCGGTCGGGCGCCAGATGGGCGAGGTCCGCGGGGATGACCTCACCCTCCTCCCCGAGCGTGCAGGTCACCAGGGTGACGTGGGTGCCGGCTGCCGCGTACAGCGCCATCGTGGCGCCGTTGGTGATCGACTCGTCGTCCGGGTGTGCGTGCACCAGGAGCAGACGACGGGCGGGTAGATCCTTCATACGGCACAGCCTAGAGCGCGCAGGCCCCCGGGTGTCCGCGAAGTGCCGGCCTCCGTCCGCGGGGCGGGCCCGCGGACGGGGCGGGACGATCCCGGCCCGGGGCGCGCTCCGCCACCGCACGCCCCGGAACTCGGGGCCGCCACCGCACGCCCTAGAACTTGAGGCCGCCGATCATGCCCGCCACGTTGGTGGTCAGCTCGCTGATCGTCGGCGCGATCGACGAACTGGCGAGGTAGAACCCGAGCAGCACGCAGACCACCGCATGTCCGCCCTTCAACCCGGATTTCCGGATCAGCAGGAAGACGACGATCGCCAGCAGCACCACCGCCGAAATCGAGAGTGCCACGGCGGTTCACCTCCACAGATATTCGACGGGGACGGTCCAGTTGCATGTGCCGGTAGGTTCATACCCACCTTGCGCTACGGATCATAACTATCCGTACCCACGCATCGATCGGTGCACGGCAGCACACGGGGGCGCACAACGCCCTTGCCCGTGCCATAGGTTCGCCCCATGACAGCGACGCAGCAGCTCTCCTTCCCGCGTCAGTCGGCGCGGACCCAGCGCTTCACCCTGGGGGCGCCCCGCGCCTTCACCGTCTCGCCGGACGGCGCACGCGTGGTGTTCCTGCGCTCGTCCTCCGGCACGGAACGGTCCGGTCTGCTCCGGGTGCTCGACCTCGACGGCCCCGCGCCCCGCGAACGGGTCGCCGCCGATCCGGGTGAACTGCTCGGCGGGGCGGACGAGGAACTGCCGGCCGAGGAGAGAGCGCGGCGCGAGCGGAGCCGCGAGGGCTCGGCGGGGATCGTCGGCTACGCCGTCGACCAGGCCGTGGAGCTGGCCGCGTTCACCCTGTCGGGGCGGTTGTTCACCGCCGAGCTGCGCGCCGGCACGGCACGCGAACTGGCCGTCCCGGGCCCCGTGATCGACCCCCGGCCCTCCCCCGACGGCCGGTACGTCGCCTATGTCGCCGGCGGGGCGCTGCGGGTGACGGGCGCCGAGGGCGACGGCGACCGGGCACTCGCCGAACCGGAGGACGCGCACGTCTCCTTCGGGCTCGCCGAGTTCGTCGCCGCCGAGGAGATGGGGCGCTCGCGGGGACACTGGTGGGCGCCGGAGTCGGACCGTCTGCTGGTCGCCCGGGTCGACGACCGGGCGGTGCAGGGCTGGTGGATCAGCGACCCGGCGCACCCCGGCCGTGAGCCGGCCCGGGTCGCCTACCCGGCGGCCGGCACCCCCAACGCCGAGGTCCGCCTCCAGCTGATCACCCTGGAGGGTGAGCGCACCGAGGTCGGCTGGGACCGGGACCGCTACCCCTACCTCGCCCGGGTGCACTGGTCGCCGGACGGACCGCCGCTGCTCCTCGTGCAGTCCCGGGACCAGCGGACCCAGGTCTGCCTGGAGGTCGACCCGGAGACCGGCGGGACGCAGGCGGTGCACCTCGACGAGGACCCGGTCTGGCTGGAACTTTTCCCCGGCGTCCCGGCCTGGGCCCCGGACTCCGCGCCCGGCGGCGCGGGCGGCGGGCGCCTGGTGCGCATCGCGGACGAGGGCGGGGCCCGGGTGCTGGCGGTCGGCGACCGGGTGCTCACCGGAGCGGACCTGCACATCCGCGCGGTGCTCGGCATCGGCGCGGACGACGTGCTGGTGTCGGCGTCGGCGGGGGAGGCGGCCGAAGCGCCGGAGACCGGCGAGATCCACGTGTACCGGGTCGGCGCGAGGGGCGCGGAACGCCTCTCGCAGGGTCCGGGGATCCACTCCGCGGTCCGCTGCGGGGAGGTGACCGTGCTCGCCTCGGCGGGACTCGACGCCGCCGGGACGGCGGTACGGGTCCTGCGCGGCGGCCGGGTCGTGGCCGAGGTCCCCTCGTACGCGGAGCAGCCGTCGATCACCGCCCGCCCGCGGCTCGTCGAGGCGGGCGTCCACCGCATCCCGTGCGCGGTGCTGCTGCCCTCGGACCGGGCGGCGGACGACGGCCGCCCGCTCCCGGTGCTGATGGACCCGTACGGCGGTCCGCACGGCCAGCGGGTGCTCGCCTCGCACCACGCGCATCTGACCTCCCAGTGGTTCGCCGACCAGGGCTTCGCGGTGGTCGTCGCGGACGGCAGGGGCACACCGGGGCGCTCCCCCGGCTGGGAGAAGGCGGTCCGGGACGACTTCGGCCTCACCCTCGACGACCAGGTCGAGGCGCTCCGAGCGCTGGCCGGATCCTTTCCCCTCGACCTGGACCGGGTCGCGATCCGCGGCTGGTCCTACGGCGGATACCTGGCGGGCATGGCCGTGCTGCGGCGCCCCGACGTCTTCCACGCGGCGGTCGTCGGCGCGCCCGTCACGGACCTGCGGCTCTACGACACGCACTGGACCGAGCGCTATCTGGGCGACCCGGCCGCCCGGCCGGAGGTCTACACGGCCAACTCGCTGGTCGGGGACGACGGCCTGACGGCGGCGGAGACACCGCACCGGCCGATGATGATCGTCCACGGCCTCGCGGACGACAACGTGGTCGTGGCCCACGCCCTGCGGCTGTCCTCCGCCCTGCTGTCCGCCGGCCGTCCGCACGAGGTGCTGCCGCTGACCGGGGTGACCCACATGACGCCGCAGGAGCAGATCGCGGAGAACCTGCTGCTGCTCCAGGTCGACTTCCTGAAGCGCTCGCTGGGCATGGACCGCGGCTGACGCCCACGGGCGGCCGCCGGCCCGGATGCGCCGCGGCCGGCTACCAGCCCGGCGGCGGCGACGCGGGCGGCGGCGGTGACGGCGGCGGGCCGAAGCCGGAGGACGGATCCGCGGGCGGGTAGCCGTAGCCCGGGGCGGGCCGGGGCGGCGGGTAGCCGTAGCCCGGGGCCGGCCGGTCCGGCGGGAGGCCGTGGACGATCATCATCGGCCGGTGCGGTGTCTCCGCCGCCGTCAGGCCGTCGTCCCCGACCAGCGAGTTGGCCGTGTAGACCTCCGGCCGGGCGGCCGGGTCGCCCCGATCGTCGACCCCGCACTGCTGCTGGTCCACATCGCCGTCGCCGTGGCCGCCCTTCGCTTGCCGGTGGCCGCCGCCGCGCTGGTCGCCGCCACCCGGCACCACGTGCCGCTCCTCCGCGAAATGGCAGGCCGAGGGGTGCTGGACGGGCCCCGGCACCGACCGCAGATGTGCCGGGACGGCCAGCAGCGGGACCTCCTGGGCGCACCGCTCCTGGGCCTTCCAGCACCGGGTCCGGAACCGGCACCCGGACGGGATGTTCGTCGGGGACGGCACGTCACCGGTGAGGATGATCCGCTCCCGGTGCTCACGGGCCTCGGGGTCGGGCACGGGAACGGCCGACAGCAGGGCCTGGGTGTAGGGGTGGGTGGGGTGGTCGTAGATCTCGGCGTCCCTGCCGATCTCCACCACCCGCCCCAGGTACATCACGCCGACGCGGTCCGAGATGTGCCGGACGATGGACAGGTCGTGGGCGATGAAGACGTAGCTCAGCGAGAACTCGTCCTGCAGCCTGTCCAGCAGGTTGACGACCTGTGCCTGCACGGAGACGTCCAGCGCGGACACCGGTTCGTCGGCCACGATGATCTCGGGCCGGAGGGCCAGCCCGCGGGCGATGCCGATGCGCTGGCGCTGACCGCCGGAGAACTGGTGCGGATAGCGGTTGATGTACTCGGGGTTGAGCCCCACCACGTCGAGCAGGTCCTGCACCTTCGTGCGGCGGCTGCCCTTCGGGGCGACCTCGGGGTGGATCTCGTACGGCTCCCCGATGATGTCGCCGACCGTCATCCTCGGGTTCAGCGAGGTGTACGGGTCCTGGAACACCATCTGGATGTTGCGCCGCACGGCCTTCAGCGCCCGCCCGGACAGCTTGGTGATGTCCTCGCCCTTGTAGCGGATGGCGCCGGCCGTCGGCCGCTCCAGGTGGACCAGCATCCTGGCGAGGGTCGACTTCCCGCAGCCCGACTCCCCGACGATGCCGAGGGTCTCGCCGGCCATGAGGTCGATGTCGACCCCGTCGACCGCCTTCACCGCGCCGACCTGCTTCTTGAAGAGGATGCCCTGTGTGAGCGGGTAGTGCTTGACCAGGTCGCGCACTTCGAGGATCGCTTCAGCCATGGAGGGTCGCCTCCCAGAAGTGGCACGCGCTGCGGCGCTCGTCGTTCACCTCGTACAGCGGCGGTTCGTCGGTCCGGCACACGTCACGGGCCATCGGGCAGCGGGGGTTGAACGCGCAGCCGGGCGGGATGGCCAGCAGATTGGGCGGCAGGCCCTTGATCGCGTACAGCTCGCGGCCCTTCTGGTCCAGGCGCGGGATCGATTCCAGGAGTCCCTTGGTGTACGGGTGGGCGGGCGCCTTGTAGATGTCGTGGACCGGGGCCGTCTCGACGATCCGGCCCGCGTACATGACCGCGATCCTGTCGGCGACGTCGGCGACCACCCCGAGGTCGTGGGTGATCAGGATCAGACCCATGTCGAGTTCCCGCTGGAGCTCGGCGAGCAGGTCCATGACCTGGGCCTGGACGGTCACGTCGAGGGCCGTGGTGGGCTCGTCGGCGATGATGAGGTCCGGTTCCAGGGACAGCGCCATCGCGATCATGATGCGCTGCCGCATGCCTCCGGAGAACTGGTGCGGGTACTGCCCGACCCGCTCCTTCGCCGCCGGGATGCGCACCCGGTCCATCAGCTCGACCGCCCTGCGCTTCGCGTCCTTGCGGGACAGGCCCTGGTGGACGACGAACATCTCGCCGAGCTGGTCGCCCACGCTGAGGACGGGGTTCAGGGAGGAGAGAGCGTCCTGGAAGATCATGGCCATCTCGGCGCCCCGGATGCCGCGGCGTTCGTTCTCCCCCAGTTTCAGCAGGTCGCGTCCCTTGAAGAGGATCTCGCCGCCCGTGATCCTGCCGGGCGGCATGTCGAGGATGCCCATCACGGCCTGGGCCGTCACGGACTTCCCGGAGCCGGACTCGCCGAGGACGGCGAGCGTCTCCCCGGCGGAGACGGTGTAGTCGACGCCGTTGACGGCCTTGGCGACCCCGTCGCGGGTGTGGAACTCCACGTGCAGGTCCCGGACGTCGAGCAGCGGCCCCGACTCGGCGGGCCCGGCGGGTGTGACGGACATGGCCGGCTCCTATCGCAGCTTCGGGTCGAGGGCGTCGCGCACGGCGTCGCCGAGCATGATGAACGCGAGGACGGTGACGGCCAGCGCCCCGGCGGGCCAGAGCATCATGTGCGGGGCGTTGCGGATGTACGGCGAGGCGGACGAGATGTCGATGCCCCAGGAGACCGTCGGCGGCTTCAGCCCGGCGCCCAGGTACGACAGGGTCGCCTCCAGCGAGATGTAGGTGCCCAGCGCGATCGTGGCGACGACGATGACCGGTGCGATCGCGTTGGGCGCAATGTGCCGCAGCAGCATCCGGGTGTTGGAGGCGCCGAGGGCCCGCGCGGCCTGGACGTAGTCGTTCTGCTTGGCGGTGATGACCGAGCCGCGGGCGATGCGGGAGATCTGCGGCCAGCCGAGCAGCACCATGAAGCCGACGACGGGCCACACGGTGGTCGAGTTCACGACGGACAGCAGCACCAGGCCGCCGAGGATCACGGGGATGCCGAAGAAGATGTCGGTGAGCCGGGAGAGCACCGCGTCGTACCCGCCTCCGAAGAATCCGGCGAGCGCGCCGAAGAACGAGCCGAGGATCGCGACCCCGAGGGTGGCGCAGACGCCGACGGTGACGGAGGTCCGCGCGCCGTACACGGTGCGGGTGTAGACGTTGCAGCCCTGGCCGTTGTAGCCGAACGGCGCCCCCGGCTGGGAGCCCTGCTGCGCCTTGGCCAGGTCGCAGGCGAGCGGGCTGCCGGAGGCGATGAGCGACGGCCAGATCGAGATGACCACCAGGAAGAGGATGACCAGGGCGGAGACGATGAAGACCGGATTGCGCCGCAGGTCGCGCCAGGCGTCGGACCACAGGCTGCGGGGCTTGCCGGACGGTCCGGTGCCGAGCGGTCCGCCGGGGGTCTTCTCCAGGGTCTCCCCCTCGCTCATCGCGAGGTCGGTCCCGCCGCCCGCCCCGGTGGAGGCGATGGCGTTGTCGTCGAAGGGCTGCTGCTCAGGCATACCGGATCCTCGGGTCGAGAACGGCGTACAGGAGGTCGACGAGCAGGTTCGCGAGCAGGAAGACGATGACGAGCACGGTCACGAAACCGACGACGGTCTGCGTGTTCTGCCGCAGAATGCCCTGGTAGAGCTGGTAGCCGACGCCGTGGATGTTGAAGATCCGCTCGGTGACGATGGCGCCGCCCATGAGCGCGCCGATGTCGGTGCCGATGAAGGTGACGACGGGGATCAGCGAGTTGCGCAGCAGATGGCGCCGGATGACCCGCCCGCGCGGCAGCCCCTTGGCCTTGGCGGTGCGGACGTAGTCGGAGCGGGAGTTCTCGGCGATCGACGTCCGGGTGAGCCGGGTGACGTACGCGAGGGAGACCGAGGCGAGCACCAGGCCGGGCACGATCAGTTCGTCGAGACGGGCGTCCGAGGACACCGACGGGTCGATCACGCCCCACTTGATGCCGAGCAGCAGTTGCACGATGAGACCGGTGACGAAGGTCGGCACCGCGATGACGACCAGGGTCAGCAGCAGCACCCCGGTGTCCACGGGCCGCCCGCGGCGCAGGCCGGTGACGACGCCGAGGGTGATGCCGATGACGATCTCGAAGAAGATGGCGACGATCGTCAGCCGGATGGTGACGGGGAACGCCTCCGCCATCAGTTCGGTGACCTCCTGCCCGTTGAACGCGGTGCCGAAGTCGCCGGTGAAGACGTTGCCCATGTAGGTCAGGTACTGCTGCCACACGGGCTTGTCGAGGCCGAACTCCTTGCGCAGCTGCGCCGCGGTCGCGGGGTCGCACTGCCGGTCGCCGCAGAGGCCGGCGACGGGGTCTCCCATGATGTTGACCATCAGGAAGATCAGCAGCGTGGTGCCGAAGAAGACCGGGATCATCTGCAGCAGACGCCGGATCACGTAACGTCCCATGACACGCTCCGGGGGTCGTCGCGGGAAGGGGGACGGCCCGGCGCTCGCGGTGCGTCGCCGGGCCGGTGGCTTCCGCCGTCAGTTGACCTTGATCTCGTTGTAGACCGGGACGCTGAAGGGGTTCAGGGTCACGTTGGAGATCCGCTCCGAGTAGCCGGCGCTGCCGTTCTGGTACCAGAGCGGGATCGCGGCCATCTGGTCCCGGACGACCTCCTCGGCCTGCTTGAAGAGGTCGACCGCCTTCGCGGTGTCGCTCTCGGCGTTGGCCCGGTCCACCAGGTCGTCGAACTGCTTGTTCGTCCACTTGCCGTCGTTGGACGAGGCGTTGGTGTAGTAGAGCGGCTGGAGGAAGTTCTGGATCAGCGGGTAGTCCATCTGCCAGCCGGCCCGGAAGGGCCCGGGCATCTTCTGCTCGCCGATCTGGTTGCGGAAGTCGGCGAAGGTGCCGACGGGGTTGCCCACGCAGGCCTTCTCGTTGCCGAGGGCGTTGTTGATGGAGTTGCACACCGCGTCGACCCAGTCCTTGTGGGAGCCGGTGTCGGCGTTGTAGGTGATCTTGACCTGCCCGCCGGGGAGGCCGCCGCCCTCCGCGACCAGCTTCTTGGCCGCCGCGGGGTCGTAGACGCAGGCGTCGCCGCAGAGGGTGTCGTCGAAGCCGCCCTCCTCGCCGAGCACCGGGGACGTCCAGTCCTTCGCGGGGGTGCGGGTCTTCTGGAAGATCGTCTCGGTGATCTGGTCGCGGTTGATGGCCCGGGAGAGCCCGGTGCGCACCTTGGCGCCGTCGGGGGTGTTCCACGCGTCGTCGTAGAACGGGAACGCGAGGGTCTGGATGATGCCGGCCGGGGTGTTGATGTACCGGTCGCCGAGGTCCGCCTGCACGTTCTTCAGCTGGGAGGCGGGCACGTCGTCGACGAGGTCGAGGTTGCCCGCGATCAGGTCGGTGTAGGCGGTGTTGTTGTCGGTGTAGACCTTGAGGTCGATGCCGCCGTTCTGCGCCTTGTCGGGACCGGGGTAGTCGTCCCAGCGGCGCAGCTGCGCCTCGGAGCCCTTCTGGTACGAGTTCAGGGTGTACGGGCCGTTGCCGACGGGCTTGGCGATCCAGGCGTCGTGGTCGTCGAAGAAGGACTGGGGCAGCGGGGCGAAGGCCGCGTATCCGAGGGTGTCGGGCCAGGTGGAGAACTTCTGGCTGAGCTTCACCGTGAAGGTGAGGTCGTCGACGACCTTCAGGCCGGAGAGGCTCTTTGCGGAGGGTTCGCCGCTCTCGGGGTGGACGGCCTCGTAACCCTCGATGTAGCCGAAGAAGTAGGCGTTCTTCTGGTTGTTCCTCAGATCGGCGCCGTAGTTCCAGGCGTCCACGTAGGACTTCGCGGTGACCTTCTCGCCGTTGCTGAAGGTCCAGCCGCTCTTGATCTTGATGGTGAAGTTCGTCGAGTCGGTGGTCTCGATGCTCTCGGCCATCATGTCGGTGGCGGCGCCGGTCTTCGGGTCGTACCGCTTCAGGCCCCGGAAGATCATGTCGAGGACCTTGCCGCCCTGGACCTCGTTGGTGTTGGCGGGCTCCAGCGGGTTCTGCGGGTCCGTCCAGGAGGAGCTGACGATCCCGTCCGCGCCGCCCCCGCTCCCGCTGTCCCCGCCACCACCGCAGCCGGTCGCCGCGAGGGCGACGGCTGCCGCGCATGCGGCCCACTTGGCGTGCGTGGCTCCGCGCATGGGGTTCCTCCCGTGTCCTAGGCCTGACTTAGGACCGAATATCACCCCATTGCGGAACTAACGCACTTTCAGGGCGTCCGGGTGGCGGCCACCGGTGCCGCCGGCCGGGTGACCTCCCAGGTGTCCACCGCGTAGTGGAGGCTCATCCCGTGCGCCTCGTACAGGGCCAGGGCCCGTGACTCGTTGGCGGTGTCCACGCCCAGGCCGATGGTGTCCCGGCCGCGGGCCGCGTACACGGCGAACGCGTGGCGCAGCAGATGGCCCGCGACGCCGCGGCCGCGGGCCGCGCGGCGGACGCCGAGGTTGCGGATCCAGCCCATGGCCTCGCGGTCGTCCCGGCTGAGCATCACGGCGACGTCGCCCTCGCCGTCCAGCGAGGCGATCCACACCAGCGACCAGTCCAGGCGCGCGCCGTCGACGTCGTCGAGCCACTGCTCGTAGGTGCGGGCGTGGTGGTCGAAGTGCTCGGCGAAGGTCTCCTCGACCAGTGCGTGGGCGAGGCGCCGGTCGGCCTCCTCGCGGCAGTCGCGCAGGGTCAGGCCGGCGGGCGGGGCCGGCGGGAGGTCGGCGTCCGCCGACAGCGGGCGGGTCATGATCTGGTAGCGCCGCACGGTGGCCCAGCCCCGGGCGGTCAGCAGCGCGGTGTCCACGGTGGGCCGGGCGTTCAGATGGAGGTGGAGCACGGCGCGCTCCGCGCCGTTCGCCGACGCCTTCCGCGCGGCGCGGGCCTCGATCAGCTCCAGCAGCAGCACCGCCGCGTCGGAGCGGCCGGGCAGGACGTAGTGGTCGACGCCGATGTCCCCCCGTCCCGAGTCGCTGTAGATCAGCCCGTAGCCCACGAGGTCCGCCCCGTCGGACACCAGCCAGGTGTCCTGGGCGAGGTCGACGTCGGGGTGGGCGAGATCGGCCTCGACGGCGTGCAGATCGGTCTCGGGGCGGCCGATCTCGGCGAGGTCGACGGCGTTCAGCAGGGCGCAGACGGCGGGCGCGTCGGCGGGCGTCGCGGGACGGACGGTGAGGGACATGCGGACACTCTCGGCCGCGCCGGACGGACGGGGCAATCGGTTTTCCCCGCCCGGTCCGCGCACACGGAGCGGCCCCCGTCCCGCGGCAGCGGAACGGGGGCCGGACGCACAGAGCCGGTGTCAGCCGGCGTGCACGACGTCCTTCTCCTCGGCGAAGTGGCACGCCGACTCGTGTGCCGCCGGGGTGTCCTGGCCCGCGAAGCGCTCCGGGACGGCCAGCAGCGGGACCTCGGTGGCGCAGCGGTCCTCGGCCTTCCAGCAGCGGGTGCGGAAGCGGCAGCCCGACGGCGGGTTGGCCGGCGACGGGACGTCGCCGGTGAGGATGATCCGCTCGCGGCCCTCGCGGGCGGCCGGGTCCGGGACGGGCACGGCCGACAGCAGCGCCTGGGTGTAGGGGTGCGTCGGGTGGTCGTAGATCTGGACGTCCGTCCCGATCTCGGCCATCTTGCCGAGGTACATCACACCGACCCGGTCCGAGATGTGCCGGACGATCGACAGGTCGTGGGCGATGAAGAGGTAGGAGAGGTTGAACTCGTCCTGGAGCTTCTCCATCAGGTTGATGACCTGCGCCTGGACCGACACGTCCAGCGCGGAGACCGGCTCGTCGCAGATGATGATCTCGGGGTTGAGCGCGAGACCGCGGGCGATGCCGATGCGCTGGCGCTGACCGCCGGAGAACTGGTGCGGGTACCGGTGGATGTACTCGGGGTTGAGACCCACGACCTCCAGCAGGTCCTGCACCTTCTTGCGGCGGTCGCCCTTCGGGGCGACCTCGGGGTGGATCTCGTACGGCTCCCCGATGATGTCGCCGACCGTCATCCTCGGGTTCAGCGAGGTGTACGGGTCCTGGAACACCATCTGGATGTTGCGCCGCACGGCCTTCAGCGCGCGCCCGGACAGCTTGGTGATGTCCTGGCCCTTGTAGAAGACCTCGCCGGCGGTCGCCTGCTCCAGCGTCATCAGCAGCTTGGCGACGGTCGACTTGCCGCAGCCGGACTCCCCGACGATGCCCAGGGTCTCGCCCTGGTAGAGGTCTGCACCTTCTTGCGGCGGTCGCCCTTCGGGGCGACCTCGGGGTGGATCTCGTACGGCTCCCCGATGATGTCGCCGACCGTCATCCTCGGGTTCAGCGAGGTGTACGGGTCCTGGAACACCATCTGGATGTTGCGCCGCACGGCCTTCAGCGCGCGCCCGGACAGCTTGGTGATGTCCTGGCCCTTGTAGAAGACCTCGCCGGCGGTCGCCTGCTCCAGCGTCATCAGCAGCTTGGCGACGGTCGACTTGCCGCAGCCGGACTCCCCGACGATGCCCAGGGTCTCGCCCTGGTAGAGGTCGAAGGAGATCCCGTCCACGGCCTTGACCGCGCCGACCTGCTTCTTGAAGAGGATGCCCTGGGTCAGCGGGAAGTGCTTGACCAGGTTGCGGACCTGCAGGATCGGCTCACCGCGCTCGACGCGGGCGCCCAGGGCGGCGACGGCCGCCTCCTCGGTCGGGGCCGAGACGGTCTCGACGTCGGTGACGTTCGGAGTCGCGTCCACGGCCTCGTTCGTCTTCTTGAGCTCAGCCATGGATCGTCTCCTTCCAGAAGTGGCACGCGCTTCCGCGGCCGGGCAGATCGCTGCCGTCCTGCTCGGTCACCGGCACGAGCGGCGGGACCTCGGTGCGGCAGATGTCCTCCGCCTTGGGGCAGCGCGGGTTGAAGGCGCAGCCGGTGGGGATCTTGAGCAGGTTGGGCGGCAGACCCTTGATCGCGTACAGCTCCTGGCCCTTCTGGTCCAGGCGCGGGATCGAGTCGAGCAGACCCCGGGTGTACGGGTGGGCCGGGCGCTTGTAGAGCTCGTGCACGGGGGCGGTCTCGACGATCCGGCCCGCGTACATGACCGCGATCTTGTCCGCGACGTCGGCGACGACGCCGAGGTCGTGGGTGATCAGGATCAGACCCATGTTGTACTCGCGCTGGAGCTCGGCGAGCAGGTCCATGACCTGCGCCTGGACCGTCACGTCGAGGGCCGTGGTCGGCTCGTCGGCGATGATCAGGTCCGGCTCCAGGGCCAGCGCCATGGCGATCATGATGCGCTGGCGCATACCGCCGGAGAACTGGTGCGGGTAGTCGTTGACCCGGGCCTTGGCGGCGGGGATCTTCACCCGGTCCATCAGCTCGATGGACTTGGCCTTGGCCTCCTTCTTGGAGAGGCCCTGGTGCACCCGGAACATCTCGCCGAGCTGGTAGCCCACCGAGAGCACGGGGTTGAGCGAGGAGAGCGCGTCCTGGAAGATCATGGCGATCTTGGAGCCGCGGATCTTCCGGCGCTCCTCGTTCGACATGGTCAGCAGGTCCTGGCCGCGGAAGAGCACCTCGCCCTTGGGGATGCGGCCGGGCGGCATGTCGAGGATGCCCATGATGGCCTGCGCCGTCACGGACTTGCCGGAGCCGGACTCGCCGAGGACGGCGAGCGTCTCACCGGCGGAGACCGTGTAGTTGACGCCGTTGACGGCCTTGGCGACGCCGTCGCGGGTGTGGAACTCCACGTGCAGGTCGCGGACTTCGAGCAGCGGACCGTCGTTGTCCCCGGCGCCCCGGGGCGCGGGGACGGGAGAAGTCTTGTCGATGATGGTCACGTACGCCTCCCTCAGCGCATCTTCGGGTCGAGGGCGTTGCGGACCGCATCGCCGAACATGAGGAACGCGAGCACCGTGATCGACACCATCACCGAGGGGACGATGAGGACGTACGGGGCGTTGCGGAGCTGCTCGCGTCCGCTGGAGACGTCGACGCCCCAGGAGACGGTCGGCTCGGCCAGGCCGACACCGAGGAAGGACAGCGTCGCCTCGGCCGCGATGTAACCGCCGAGCGCGATGGTCGCGACGACGATGATCGGGGCGAGCGCGTTGGGCAGCACGTGCTTGAGCAGGATGCGGGTGGTGGAGGCGCCGAGTGCCTTGGCGGCCACCACGTAGTCGGCCTGCTTGATGGTGATGACGGCTCCGCGGGCGACACGGGCGATCTGGGTCCAGCCGAGGAACACCAGGGCGAGGATGACGACCCAGATGGCGCGGTTCTCGAAGCTGGTCAGCACGACGAGCGCGCCGAGCAGGAACGGGATGCCCATGAAGATGTCGGTGATGCGCGACAGGATCGTGTCCGTGAAGCCGCCGAAGTAGCCGGCCAGCATGCCCACGACGGTGCCGAGGAGGGTCACCAGCGCGGTGACGCCGACGCCGACGATGATCGAGGCGCGGGCGCCGTAGATGACACGCGCGTAGATCGAGCGGCCCTGGCCATCGTAGCCGAACCAGTCGGGGGCGAAGAAGTGGCCCCAGTTCGGGTGCTGCAGGTAGTGCTTGGCGAGGTCGGCGTCACGCGGCGAGGCCGACGTGAACAGGCCCGGGAACGCCGCGATCAGCAGCAGGAGGACGATCAGCCCCGTCGAGATCAGGAAGAGGGGCTTGCGGCGCAGGTCGCGCCAGGCGTCGGACCAGAGGCTGCGCGCCTTGTCCGGCTTGGCCGCACCGGCCGCGAGCGCGGCGTCGGGCCCGGCGGCGGTGATCGTGACCTTGCCGGTCTCGGTCTCGGTGGCGGCCGCGGTGTCTGCGGTCTTCTCAGGCATACCGGATCCTCGGGTCCAGGACCGCGTAGAGCAGGTCGACGAGCAGGCTGCAGAGCAGGTAGACGAGCACGATCAGCGAGGCGATGCCGACGACCGTGGCGCCCTCGCGGCGGAACAGGGCCTCGTAGATGGCGTCGCCGACGCCCTGCACGTTGAAGATGCCCTCGGTGACGATCGCGCCGGTCATCAGGTTGCCGATGTCGGTGCCGAGGAAGGTGACCACGGGGACCAGCGAGTTGCGCATCAGGTGCACGCCGACGATGCGGCGGCGCGGCAGGCCCTTGGCGACCGCGGTGCGCATGTAGTCGGCCCGCAGGTTCTCCGCCATCGACGTGCGGGTCAGACGGGCCACGTAGGCCAGGGAGAGCGAGCCGAGGACGATGGCCGGCAGTGCGAGGTCGCCGAAGCTCTCGGAGTCCTGCACCGTCGGGGTGATCAGCTGCAGCTGGAAGGCGAACAGGTACTGCAGCAGGTAGCCCAGCACGAAGGAGGGCATCGAGATCAGCACGAGCGTGAGGCCGAGCAGACCGCGGTCGCGGACCGACTCGGGCTTGAGTCCGGCGACGATGCCCAGGCCGATGCCGACGACCACCGTGAAGGTGAACGCGAAGATCGTCAGCCGGATCGTCACCGGGAAGGCGCGGCTGATGGTGTCGGCGATGGGGAGCCCGCTGGCGATCTCGGTGCCGAAGTCACCCTGTACCAGCCCCCCGAGGTAGTTGAGGTACTGGTGCCACAGCGGCAGGTCGAGTCCGAGCTCGTGCCGCTTCGCTTCGAGGATCGCCGGGTCGAACTGCTGTTCTCCCATGAGCGCTCTGACGGGGTCTCCGGGGAGCGCGTACATCATGGCGAAGATCAAGAGTGTTGACCCGATGAACACCGGGATCATCTGGAGCAGTCGTCGTGCGACGTAGCGCCCCATAGGTGCCTCCGTGAGGGGATTTCAGACCCGGGGGCGCCGGCGCGCAGCACGACGCCCCCGGACCACCGCCGCCGCCGGATGACCGACGGCGGCGGGTGATGGCCGAGTGGGGATGGGCCCGTCAAGCGTTACTTGACGGTGACACCGGGCAGCTCGAGGTCGCCGTGGAAGTCGACCTTGACGTTGTCGACGGCCTTGCCGTGGCCACCGTTGATGCGGTAGTACCACAGCGGGATAGCGGGCATCTTCTCGAGCAGCTTCTTCTCGACCTCCTGGTAGCCCTTCACGGCCTCTTCCAGGGAGTTCGCCTTGTCCGCGGCCGCCATCAGACCGTCGATCTCCTTGTCGGAGAAACGACCGTTGTTGGACTCGGCGTTGGTGTGGTAGAGCTCCTTGATGAAGTTCACGTTGACCGGGTAGTCGGCCACCCAGCCACCGCGGTACATCGACTTGACCTGGTCGTTGTCACGAGCCTCGAGGTCGGTCGGGAAGTCCGGCTTGGCGTCGCCGACGCAGTCGACACCGGTCGCCTTGCGGATGGACTCGCAGACCGCGGTCACCCACTCCTTGTGGCCGCCGTCGCTGTTGTACTGGATGAACAGCTTGTTCTCCGGGACGCCGCCGCCCTCGGTGATGAGCTGCTTGGCCTTCTCCGGGTTGTACGTGAAGACGTCCGTGCCCAGGTCCTGGTTGCCCTTGACCTGCGGCGGCGTGAAGCTCGTCGCGGGGGTACGGGTGTTGTTCAGGACGGTCTTGGTGATCGTGTCGCGGTCGATCGCCATGGACAGACCCTGGAGGACCTTGGGGTCGATGTCCTTGAACGTCTTGGAGTAGAACGCCGGGACCAGCGACTGGATGGCCGCGTACGGCTGCTCGATGGCGCCGTCGCCCAGGTCCTGCTTGTACTTCGGCAGGTCCGTCGGGCCGACCTGGCGGATGATGTCCAGGTTGCCGGAGACGACGTCCTGGTACGCGGCCTCGAGGGTCGCGTAGTTCTTGAACTGGATGCCCTTGTTCTGCGCCTTGTTGGGGCCCTGGTAGTCAGGGTTGGCCGCAACCTGGATCAGCTTCTTGTGGGTCCACTTCTCGAACTTGTACGGGCCGTTGCCGACGGGCTTCTGGCCGAACGCCTTCGGGTCGTCGTAGAAGACCTTGGGCAGCGGGGCGAAGGTGGCGTAGCCCAGCTTGTAGTTGAAGTACGGGACCTTCTCGGCGAGCTCGATCGTGAAGGTGGTCTCGTCGACGACCTTCAGACCGGACATCTTGTCGGCCTTCGGGTCACCCTTCTCCGGGTGCACGTCGGCGTAGCCGGCGATGTCGCCGAACCAGAAGGAGTTCTGCTGGTTGTTCTTGATGTTGGCGTACCAGTTCCACGCGTCGACGTAGGACTGCGCGGTCACCGCCTCGCCGTTGTGGAACTTCCAGCCGGCCTTGAGCTTGACCGTCCACGTCTTCGAGTCGGTCGTCTCCACGGACTCGGCGTTCGTGTAGACGATGTTGCCCTGAGCGTCGAAGTCCAGCAGCTGGGTGAAGAGCGACTGGATGACGTACGAGCCGTTGGTCTCGTTCGTGTCGGCCGGGATCAGCGGCTTCTGCGGCTCGCCGACGTCGATCGAGACGTAGCCCGCGGGCTTGCCCGAAGCGTTGCCCTTGCCCTTGTCCGAGCCACTGTCGCTGCCACCACAGGCAGTCGCGGCCATGGCGACGACTATCGCACCCGCGACCCACTTGGCGCTCTTGGCACCACGCATGGGTTCCTCCTCATGAGTCCACTTTGTCACTACAAGAGGGGCATTACTGACGCGCCGACACCCCTGACGGCGCTGTGTCAATGCCCCGAGTGTGCTCGTGAGTCGGCGCTCCCCACAGCGCATGACCCATTGACCCGAGCTCAATGGAGCCAACTATTAAGTACGTCCGGGCCGTAAACCACACTTAAAGGGTCTCGTTTTGACAACATCAGAGGTGGGCGTCAGACCGAAATCCGGACAAAGCGAGCACAGACAGACACCCGCGAAACGGACCGTTAACACATGTTCCGGAGAGCGACGGTCGATATACGGACACTCGGGTCGCCTAAACGATTTGACGAACGGGCCCGGCCCCTCGCCGTGTCAGCGAGGGGCCGGGCCTGGTGTATGCGGTTGTCCCGGGCCGTCGCCGACCCCGGTGGGCCACCGGGACGGCGCCCGGCGCCCGCGGGGCCCCACAGGGGCGCCCACGGGCCTGAAGGCGCGTCAGCCGTGCTTGGCGCGCGAGGCCGAGCGGGCGCGCTCGCGCTGGTCGAGGACGACCTTGCGGATGCGGACGGCCTCCGGGGTCACCTCGACGCACTCGTCGTCGCGGCAGAACTCCAGCGACTGCTCCAGCGAGAGCTTGCGCGGGGGCACGATCGCCTCGAACGAGTCCGCGGAGGAGGAGCGCATGTTCGTGAGCTTCTTCTCCTTGGTGATGTTCACGTCCATGTCGTCGGAGCGGGAGTTCTCGCCGACGATCATGCCCTCGTACACCTCGGTGCCGGGGTCGGTGAACAGCACGCCGCGCTCCTGGAGGTTGGTCATCGCGAACGCGGTGACGGCACCGGAGCGGTCGGCGACCAGCGAACCGTTGTTGCGGGTCTGCAGCGGGCCGAACCACGGCTCGTGGCCCTCGTGGATGGAGTGGGCGATGCCCGTGCCGCGGGTGTTGGTCAGGAACTCGGTCCGGAAGCCGATGAGGCCGCGGGACGGGACGACGAACTCCATGCGGACCCAGCCGGAGCCGTGGTTCGACATGTTGTCCATCCGGCCCTTGCGGACGCCCATCAGCTGGGTGACGGCGCCCATGTGCTCCTCGGGCACGTCGATCGTCATGCGCTCGACGGGCTCGTGGACCTTGCCGTCGACCTCCTTGGTGACGACCTGCGGCTTGCCGATGGTCAGCTCGAAGCCCTCGCGGCGCATCTGCTCGACCAGGATGGCCAGCGCCAGCTCACCGCGGCCCTGCACCTCCCAGGCGTCCGGACGGGCGGTCTCCAGGACGCGCAGCGAGACGTTGCCGACGAGCTCGCGGTCCAGGCGGTCCTTGACCTGACGGGCCGTGACCTTGCGGTCCTTGACCGCGGCCTTGGCGTCGGCGCCCTTGCCGGTGCCGCCCCGGCCGACCAGCGGCGAGGTGTTGGTGCCGATGGTCATGGAGATCGCCGGCTCGTCGACGGTGATCAGCGGCAGCGCGACCGGGTTCTCCGGGTCGGCCAGCGTCTCGCCGATCATGATCTCCGGGATGCCGGCCACGGCGCAGATGTCACCGGGGCCCGCGACCTCGGCGGGCTTGCGGGTGAGCGCCTCGGTCATCATCAGCTCGGAGATGCGGACGTTGGAGACGGTGCCGTCCCGCTTGATCCACGCGACCGTCTGGCCCTTGCGCAGCTCGCCCTGCTCGACGCGGAGCAGCGCGATGCGGCCGAGGAAGTTGTCCGCGTCGAGGTTGGTGACGTGGGCCTGGAGCGGCGCGTCCTCCTCGTACGTGGGAGCCGGGACGTGCTCCAGGATCGTGGTGAAGAACGGCTCCAGGCTGGTGGAGTCGGCGGGGACGGTGCCGTCCTCCGGCTTGGTCAGCGAGGCGACGCCGTCACGGCCGCAGGCGTAGACGATCGGGAACTCGATCTGGTCCTCGTCGGCGTCCAGGTCGAGGAAGAGGTCGTAGGTCTCGTTGACGACCTCGTCGATGCGGGAGTCCGGGCGGTCCGTCTTGTTGATGCAGAGGATGACCGGCATCCGGGCCTGGAGGGCCTTGCGGAGCACGAAGCGGGTCTGCGGCAGCGGGCCCTCGGAGGCGTCGACGAGGAGCACGACGGCGTCCACCATCGACAGACCGCGCTCGACCTCGCCGCCGAAGTCGGCGTGGCCGGGGGTGTCGATGATGTTGATCGTGATCGGGGCCCCGCCGGCCTTGGGGTGATACTTCACCGCCGTGTTCTTGGCGAGGATCGTGATGCCCTTCTCACGCTCCAGGTCGTTCGAGTCCATGACACGGTCGTCGACGGACTCGAGCTGGTGGGCGGCGAAGGCTCCGGCCTGCTTGAGCATGGCGTCGACGATGGTCGTCTTGCCGTGGTCGACGTGGGCGACGATGGCGACGTTGCGGATGTCGTGGCGCGTGGGCATGGGTTGCTAGCGCTTCTCTCGGATCGTGGGATGCGGCGTCGGTTCCTCTTACGCCCGCCGGGCGGACGCGCCACGGCTACCGTCCATGGTACGGGGCCGCCGCGGCGGGGGCCGTCCGGAGCGGACGGGGCCCGGCGAACGGGACGAGGATCACGCCACGGGCGCGGGGGTGCGGGGCGCCACGGGACTCGGGTCTGGGTGATCACGACCTTGCCCGCCGGCGAGGCCGGCGGGCAAGAGAGTTGAGCCACTTCTGAGCTTGTGCGAACGGCGCGCTACTGCGGTTTCGGGCCCCCGTTGACCTGGGATTTCTTGTAACCGATGTGCTGATGGGCCGGGGACTTGAAACCGAAGGCCCCGACGTTGACCAGGGAGCTGCGCACGGCCACCAGCTCGGGCCTCTGGTAGAGGGGGATGGAGCCCGCCGCCGCCCAGATCCTGGCGTCGGCGCGGCGCATCAGATCGCGTGCGGCGTCCTCGTCCAGTTCACCCGCGGCCTGATCGAACAACTGATCGATGTAGTCGCTGCCGACCCGGGTGTAGTTCTGCTCGACCAGCAGCGATCCGTCGGACGCCGGCTTGGGCTTGGCGTAGATCGGCCGCGCGTCGGTCGCCGGGTACGCGCTCGCCGGCCAGGAGTAGAGGGCCAGGTCGTAGTCGCCGGAGGCGACGTGGTCCTTGAAGTAGTTCTCGTCCTCGACCTTGACGATCTCGGTGCGGATGCCGACCCGCCGCAGCATCGCCGAGATCCGGTCCCCGACCGAGCGCAGCACCTGCGAGCCCGGCCCCGAGGGGAGCACGAACCGCAGGGACAGGGCCTTGCCGTCCTTGCCGACGGCACCGCCGGCCGGGGCGGGGGCGGCGGACCCGCGGGGGGCGTAGGCACCGGCCACCCCGTCGCCGCGGTGCCGTCCGCCTGCGGCCTCGGTGTCCGCGGAGACCGGGCCCTCGGCGACCGTCCGGGCCTGCTGCTCCAGGGCCAGGCTCTGGAGGGCGGCCCCGGGGGCGGGGGCGAGGACGTGGATGGCTCCCGCGGCGCGGTCGCGGAGCCGGGCGTCGGCGGCGGGCTTGTCGTCGCCGACGATGTAGAGGCCGTCGCCGGAGGCGGCGTCCGAGGCGCCCGGCTTGCCCGACGCCCGGGCGGCGGGCGTGCCGCCACCGTCGCCGTCCTTGCCGCTGTCCTTCCTGCCGCCCTTCTCGCCGTCCTTCCCGCCGTCCTTCGCTCCGGACGGCGAGGCACTGCCCGAAGGGCCGCCCGCTCCGGCGTCGGCCTCGGCCGGCCGGGGCTTCTGCCGGGCGCCGCCGGGGGTCCAGCCGGCGTCGGCGAGGAGCCCCTGGGCCTCCTGGGTGCTCTGCTTGCCGAGCGCGCCGCTGCTGTCCTTGTAGAACGGCTGGCCGGCGAGCGCGAGGTGGCTGCCGGGAGGCTCGGCGGGCAGCCCGAGCGGGGCGAGCACGGTCTCGGCCAGCTCCTCCCGGTCGAGCGCCCGGGCGACGGCCCGGCGCACCCGCTCGTCGGCGAGCGGTCCGCTCTCCCCGTTCATGGCGAGCTGGGTGTATGCGGGCTCCAGCGACTTGCGGACGCGGAAGCCGCGCAGCGCCGACTGCTCCTCGGCGTACCGCTGCCGCGCCTTCGCGGTCCGTTCGCGGGCCGCGCGGGCGGAGTCGGCGAGGCTCTCGTCGGAGCCGTGCGCCAGGGCCCAGGAGCGGAGGGCGGCCGACGGGGTGATCCCGGAGCCCGGGCCGTGCGCGACGGGCTTGCCGCCGCGGCCGGCGTCCTTCGCCGCGTAGGCGATGCGCTCGGCGCCGGACCGGTCGATCTCGGCCACGTCCAGCGTGCCCGCCGCCAGCGCGGCGACCCGCTGCTCGCGCGGCACCGCGGCGAGGACCAGGCTGTCCAGCTTGGCCCGCTGGCCCCACCAGCGGGGATTGCGCACCAGGGTGGTGCTCTTCGCCCTGGCGTCGATCTTCTGGACCCGGAAGGGCCCGGCCGTGGCGGCGAGCGCGGTGCGGGCCCGCTCGTTGAAGGCGGCCGGGGTGGCGGTGATCTCCTTGGGGTAGAGCGGGGTGAACAGCGACCGCCAGTCCGCGTACGGCTTGGTGAAGGTGACCTTGACCTCCAGGTCGCTGGAGCCCCGCTCGATCCGGTCGATCCGCTCGTACCCGGCGTTGCGCGCGGTCCAGAACGCGGAGTCCTTGCCGCTCAGCGCGCGCCACTGGGAGAGGAAGTCGGGCGCCCCGATCTCCCGGCCGTCGCTCCAGACGGCCTGCTGGTTGAGCTTGTAGAGGACGACCTGCTTCGGTTCGCGCTCGACGACCTCGGCCGATTCCAGATAGTCGGGGTTGCGCTGGGGTCGGCCGCGTTCGTCGACGGTGAAGAGCGCCGGCAGCACGGCGCCCGCGATGCGGGCGGTCGTGGCGTCGGCGTCGGCCTGGAAGGCGTTGAGCGTGGCGGGCACCGAGTCCACGGCCCAGCGCACGGTGCCGCCGTCGGCGGTGGCGTCGCGGCCGGCGGGGGCGATGTCCTGGGCCGGCGGCCTCGCCTTGCTCTCCTCGTCGCCCGAGCTGCAGGCGGCGAGAGCGGGCAGTGCCAGTACGCCGCTGGTGAGCAGGGCCACGGAGCGGAGCCTTCGGGAGCATGTCCGCCCTCGGGGGGCCTCGACCTGGGACATGGCATGTACCTCTTAGTCCTGTTTTGTCGAATTTGGAGATGATCACACCGATTCCTCCACTGAAGTGGACGGGACGGCCCGGCGGGCGCAGACACGGCGGCGGCGGCACCCGAGGCCACCCGGGCGGCCCAATCCCCCGCACCCCGGAGCCGCCGGACGGGACGGCCGGAAAGTGGCGCGCCGGCGGCGCGGACACCGGGAATCCCGTACGTCCCCTTCACAACCCCGGATGTGACGCGCGACACTCTCAGGCGCATGAACGATGCCACCCGCACTCCGCGGAAGTGAGGACACGTCATGTCCCAGCACGACGAGTTGACGGCGATGCGGCAGCACGTCGACGAGCTCACCCGGCGCGTCGGGAGACTGGAGCAGGCCCTGGAGGCCGCCCTGCGGGGCGCCGCGCCGGCGCGGCCCGGTGTGCCGAAGCCCCCGGTCCCCGGCGACCTGGTCACCATCCCCGACACGCCGTACGACCGCTCCCTGTGGACGGACTCGGACGACGAAGGGCTCGGCGCCCGCGACCGTCACGCCCCCTGACCCGCGCACATCCCCGGACCTCACCCGATCCCACTCCACCCGGAGTCCCCGTTGGCCACAGGTACCGAACCACCACCGCCCGCCGGCACGGGAGTGCGCGGAGCCACCCGGGCCGCCATCCGCCCCCGCCATCTGCGCACGGACCGCTGGTGGCTCGCACCCGCCCTCACCGCGGCGGGGCTCCTCGCGTTCGTCGTCTACTCGTCCTGGCGCGCGTTCGCGAACGCCGACTACTACGCGGCGCCGTACGTCTCACCGTTCTACTCGCCCTGCCTCGCCGAGAACTGCGTCCCGATGAGGGGCGGACCGAACTGGGAGATCGTCGGGAGCTGGTGGGGCCTGTCGCCCGCGCTGCTGATCCTGGTGTTCCCGCTGGGCTTCCGGCTGACCTGCTACTACTACCGCAAGGCCTACTACCGGGCTTTCTGGGCGTCGCCACCGGCCTGCGCCGTGGCCGAGCCGCACCGGGCCTACAGCGGCGAGACCCGCTTCCCGCTGATCCTCCAGAACGCCCACCGGTACTTCTTCTACGCCGCCCTGCCGGTCGCCGCGATCCTCACCTGGGACACCGTGCTCGCCTTCCGCGACGAGCACTACGCGTGGGGCCACATGGGCCTGGGCACCGTGGTGCTGCTGGTGAACGCCGTGCTGATCTGGGCGTACACCCTCTCCTGCCACTCCTGCCGGCACATCGTCGGCGGCCGGCTGCGGCACTTCTCCCGGCACCCGGTGCGCTACCGGCTGTGGAGCTGGGCGGGCCGGCTCAACGCCCGTCACATGCAGCTGGCCTGGGCCTCGCTGTTCAGCGTCGCGCTGGCGGACCTCTACGTGTACCTCCTCGCCAGTGGCGCCTTCGACGACCCGCGCTTCTTCTAGGCCCCTACGGAAGGTTGCCCTCCGGCATGACTCAGCTCGAACACCAGCAGTGGGACGTCGTCGTCGTGGGCGCCGGCGGCGCCGGACTGCGCGCCGCCATCGAGGCGCGCGAGAGGGGCGCGCGGACCGCGGTGGTGTGCAAGTCCCTCTTCGGCAAGGCCCACACGGTGATGGCCGAGGGCGGCATCGCCGCCTCCATGGGCAACGTCAACGACCACGACTCCTGGCAGGTCCACTTCCGCGACACCATGCGCGGCGGGAAGTTCCTCAACCAGTGGCGGATGGCCGAGCTGCACGCCCGCGAGGCGCCCGAGCGGGTGTGGGAACTGGAGACCTGGGGCGCGCTCTTCGACCGGACCGAGGACGGGCGGATCTCCCAGCGGAACTTCGGCGGCCACGAGTACCCGCGCCTCGCCCACGTCGGCGACCGGACCGGGCTCGAGCTGATCCGCACCCTCCAGCAGAAGATCGTCTCGCTCCAGCAGGAGGACCGCGAGGCGTACGGCGACCCCGAGGCGCGGCTGAAGGTCTTCCAGGAGTGCACGGTCACCCGGATCCTCAAGGACCCGGCTGCCGGGCGGGACGGCGCGGTGGCCGGGGCGTTCTGCTACGAGCGCGAGACGGGCCGCTTCTTCGTCCTCCAGGCACCGGCCGTGGTGCTGGCCACCGGCGGCATCGGCAAGTCCTTCAAGGTGACCTCCAACTCCTGGGAGTACACCGGCGACGGCCACGCGCTCGCGCTGCTCGCGGGCGCCCCGCTGCTCAACATGGAGTTCGTGCAGTTCCACCCCACGGGCATGGTCTGGCCGCCGTCCGTGAAGGGGATCCTCGTCACCGAATCGGTGCGCGGCGACGGCGGGGTGCTGCGCAACTCCGAGGGCCGGCGCTTCATGTTCGACTACGTCCCGGACGTCTTCAAGGAGAAGTACGCCGAGTCCGAGGAGGAGGGCGACCGCTGGTACGAGGACCCCGACGCGAACCGGCGCCCGCCCGAGCTGCTCCCCCGCGACGAGGTCGCCCGCGCGATCAACGCCGAGGTCAAGGCCGGCCGGGGCTCCCCGCACGGCGGTGTCTTCCTGGACGTCTCCACCCGGATGCCCGCCGAGGTCGTCCGCCGGCGCCTGCCGTCCATGTACCACCAGTTCAAGGAGCTCGCGGACGTCGACATCACCGCGGAGGCGATGGAGGTCGGGCCGACCTGCCACTACGTGATGGGCGGCATAGCCGTCGACTCCGAGACCGCGGCGGCCGACGGGGTGCCGGGTCTGTTCGCCGCCGGCGAGGTGGCGGGCGGCATGCACGGCTCCAACCGTCTCGGCGGGAACTCCCTCTCCGACCTGCTGGTCTTCGGCCGGCGGGCCGGCCTGCACGCCGCCGCCCACGCCGCGCGGCCGGCGCGGAGGCCGTCGGTGGACGAGGCGGACGTGGCGGCGGCCGCCGCCGAGGCGCTGCGCCCCTTCGGCGCCGCCGCGGACGCGGCGGGCCCCCCGGAGAACCCGTACACCCTCCACCAGGAGCTCCAGCAGACCATGAACGACCTGGTCGGGATCATCCGTCGGGCCGGCGAGATGGAGCAGGCACTCGAACGGCTGGCCGTGCTGCGGGAGCGGGCCGCCCGCGCGGGGGTGGAGGGGCACCGCCAGTTCAACCCCGGCTGGCACCTGGCCCTGGACCTGCGCAACATGCTGCTCGTCAGCGAGTGCATCGCCCGCTCCGCGCTGGAGCGCACCGAGAGCCGCGGCGGCCACACCCGGGAGGACCGCCCCGCCATGGAGCGGGCCTGGCGCCGGGTGAACCTCGTGTGCCGCCTCGCCCCGCCGCAGGCCGGCCCGGGCGAGGGCGCCGTCGTGCTCGAACGCCGGGAGACCGAGCCCATCCGCCCCGACCTGCTCGCCCTCTTCGAGAAGGAGGAGCTGGTCAAGTACCTCGCCGAAGAGGAGCTCACCACATGAGCACGTACGACGCGCGGTTCCGGGTGTGGCGGGGCGACCGTGAGGGCGGCGGGCTGGAGGACTTCACGGTGGAGGTGAACGACGGCGAGGTCGTCCTCGACATCGTGCACCGCCTCCAGGCCACCCAGGCCCCCGACCTGGCCGTCCGCTGGAACTGCAAGGCGGGCAAGTGCGGCTCGTGCAGCGCGGAGGTCAACGGCCGTCCGCGGCTGCTGTGCATGACCCGCATGTCGGTCTTCACCCGCGACGAGACGGTCACGATCACCCCGCTGCGGGCCTTCCCCGTCGTGCGGGACCTGGTGACGGACGTGTCGTTCAACTACGCCAAGGCCCGCGAGATCCCCTCGTTCGTGCCGCCGCCCGGGCTGGAGCCCGGTGCGTACCGGATGGCGCAGATGGACGTGGAGCGCTCGCAGGAGTTCCGCAAGTGCATCGAGTGCTTCCTGTGCCAGGACACCTGCCACGTGGTGCGCGACCACGAGGAGAACAAGGAGGCCTTCGCGGGGCCGCGCTTCCTGATGCGGGTGGCCGAGCTGGACATGCACCCGCTGGACGCCGCGGCCGAGCGGGGACTGGACCGGCGGGCGGCCGCGCAGGACGAGCACGGCCTCGGCTACTGCAACATCACCAAGTGCTGCACCGAGGTGTGCCCGGAGTCCATCGCCATCACCGACAACGCCCTGATCCCGCTGAAGGAGCGGGCCGTGGACCGCAGGTACGACCCGCTGGTGTGGCTGGGGAGCCGGATCAGGCGGCGGGGGGACGGGGACCGGAAGGGGTAGGACGTCCGGTCGCGGGCTCCCATCGGCGGACATAGCCTCCCGTATGTGACACGGACAGCCACGCACGCCCTGCTCGCGGCACTGGTGGCGGCGTGGTGGCTGATCGTGCCCGCCGCCGACGACGCGCGCGCCGAGGACCCCGTGGAGCTCTCCCGGCAGGGGCAGATCACCGACCGGACCGGCGCGCTCGGCGACCGGGAGCCCGCCGTGGCCGCGGCCCTGGACCGGCTCTACGACGCGCAGCGCCTCCAGCTCTTCGTGGTCTACGTCGACGGCTTCTCCGGCCTCGACGCCCCCCGGTGGGCCGCCCGCACCGCGGCACGCAACGGCCTCGGCGAGAGCGACGTGCTGCTCACCGTCGCCACCGGCGACCGCCGCTACGCCTACTGGGTCGACGATGCCTCCCGGCTGACGGACGCCCAGCTCGCCGACGTCGCACGCGACGGCATCGAGCCCGCGCTGCGCGAGAACGACTGGGCGGGCGCGGCGATCGGCGCGGCCGACGGCTACGACGCCGTCCTCGCCGGACGCCCCGTGCCCGAGGTCGCCGTCACCCCCGGTGACGCGGACCCCGGCGGCGGGGGCGCCGCCACCGGGGCGGGCGACCTGGTGCTGCCCGTCGCGGTCGTCGCCGGCGCCGGCGCACTGGCCGCGTACGCGTGGCTCCGACGGCGGCGGCGCACCGAGACCCGCACCACCCCCCGGGGCGGCCGGGAGGGATGGGGCGAACCGCCCCCCGTCCCGCTCGCGGAGCTCGACACCCGCGCCAAGCAGGCCCTCGTCGACACGGACGACGCGCTGCGCACCAGCCGGGAGGAACTCGGCTTCGCCGTGGCCCAGTTCGGCGAGGAGGCGGCGAAGCCGTTCACCTCGGCGGTCGACCACGCCCAGACGGAGCTCACCAGCGCCTTCCGTGTGCGCCAGCAGCTCGACGACGCGTACCCCGAGGACGAGGCGAGCCGCCGGGCCATGCTGGACGAGATCCTCGCCCGGTGCGCCGAGGCCAACCGCCGCCTCGACGCCGAGTCCGCCGACTTCGACAGGCTGCGCGCCCTGGAGCGGAACGCACCGGACGCCCTGGCCGCGGCCCGGGCGGCCTTCGACGACGTCGACGGACGCATGATCAGCGCGGAGGCGGCCCTCGGCGTGCTGCGCGAACGCTACGCGCCGAGCGCGTCCGCGCCCGTCGGAGGGGCCGTGGACGAGGCCGGGGACCGACTGGAGTTCGCCTCCCGCTCCCTCGACGAGGCGGGCAGGGCGCTCGGTGCCGACGAGCGCGGCACGGCAGCCGTCCAGGTACGCGCCGCCGAGGGTGCGATCGCCCAGGCCGCGCTGCTGGTCGAGGCCGTCGACCGCAGGGCGGTGGAGCTCGCGGAGGCGGCGGGCCGGCTGCCCGGCGCGCTCACCGAGACGGAGACCGACCTCGCGGAGGCCCGCGGGCTCCTCGACGGCACCGGGCAGGGGGTGTCGACCGCGGCGCTCCAGGGGCGCGTCGCCCGGGCCCGGACCGTGGCCGCTGAGGTGCGGCAGGAGATCGGGGCAGGGCCGTACGACCCGATCGACGCACTGCGGCGGGTGGAGGAGGCCGACGCGGCGCTCGACGAGGCACTGGCAGCGGCCCGTGAGGACGAGCAGGGCACCCGGCGGGCCAGGGCACTGCTGGAGCGCGCCCTGCTCGGCGCCCGCGCGGCGGTCGGCGCGGCCGCCGACTACGTCGCCACCCACCGCGGCGCCGTCGGCAGCGAGGCACGCACCCGGCTCGCCGAGGCGCAGCGCCGGCTGGAGCGGGCCCAGGCGCTGTCGGGCGACGGCGGGACCGGTGGGGATCCGCAGGCGGCGCTGGTGGAGGCGCAGCACGCGGACGCGATGGCCCAGCAGGCGCGCACCCTCGCCGAGAACGACGTGCGCGGCTACGGCTCCGGGTTCGGCGGCCCCGGCGGGTTCGGGGGACCGGGCGGATTCGGCGGCGGCGCCGGCGGGCGGCGCGGCGGCGGACTCGGCGGCGCGGTCCTCGGCGGGATCATCCTCGGCGCACCGGGCGAGGATCTCGTCCAGCATGGCCCGGCGGCTCGCCTCGTCCTCGGGGTACGCGTCGTCGAGCTGCTGGCGCACACGGAAGGCGCTGGTGAGCTCCGTCTGGGCGTGGTCGACCGCCGAGGTGAACGGCTTCGCCGCCTCCTCGCCGAACTGGGCCACGGCGAAGCCGAGTTCCTCCCGGCTGGTGCGC
>NZ_RDBP01000012.1:2316458-2379345 GCF_008042045.1 Streptomyces sp. T39 | reverse complement strand
GGGCCCGGCGGCGGGGGGTCCGGCACAGGGCCGGGCAGCTTCGGCGGCGGGGGGACACGCGGGCGCATGGGCGGCGGCCGCTTCTGAGCCGCCACCGCCGTCCTCCCGCTCCTTCGGACGTCCTCGACACCGTGCACCCAAGGAGAGACCCGATGACGAAGCAGACCATCCTCGGACGCGTCGCCCAGCTGGCGAAGGCCAACATCAACGCCCTGGTCGACCAGGCCGAGGACCCGCAGAAGATGCTCGACCAGCTGATCCGCGACTACGCGAACAACATCGCCGAGGCGGAAGCGGCCGTGGCGTCCACGATCGGCAGTCTGCGTCTGCTGGAGCAGGACCACCGGGAGGACGTGGACGCCGCGAAGGAGTGGGGCGGCAAGGCGCTCGCCGCGAGCCGCAAGGCGGACGAGCTGCGCGCGGCGGGGAGGGCCGCCGAGGCGGACACCTTCGACAACCTGGCGAAGGTCGCACTCGGCAGGCAGCTCCGGTCGGAGAAGGAGGCCCGTACCGCGGAGCCGTCCATCGCCTCCCAGACGGAGGTCGTCGACACGCTCAGGTCGGGCCTCCAGCAGATGAAGGAGAAACTGCACCGGCTCCAGGCCGAGCGGGACGAGCTGGTGGCCCGCGCGACGTCCGCCCGGGCGCAGAACCGGATGCTGGACGCGGTCGAGAGCATCGACGTCCTCGACCCGACGAGTGATCTCAGCCGCTTCGAGGACAAGGTGCGCCGCGAGGAGGCGCGGGCGATGGGCCGGCAGGAGCTGGCGGCGTCGTCGCTGGACGCCCAGTTCGAGCAGCTGGAGGACGCGGGGGACGACGCGGAGATCGCGGCACGGCTGGCGGCGCTCAAGACGGCGTGAGCCGCGCCGGGGGCTGTCGTCGCGGGGACGGGGGACGCGGACGGACGGGCGGTGGAGGCGCGGGCGTGGCGGGGGTCGGTGCGGGTGCCGGTTCCGGCACGGACGGGCCCGCGGTTCCCGCGCCGGGGCCGCCGCGCCGCGGCGCCCGCGGTCAGAACATGCTCAGCAGCTGGTCCACCGTCGGCTCCGACGGCTCCCCGTCCGGGAGGCCCAGTTCGAACCAGACCGTCTTGCCCCGCGGGGTGCGCCGGGAGCCCCAGCCCGCGCTGAGCAGGCCCACGAGCTGAAGGCCGCGGCCGCCCTCGTCCGTGTCCCGGGCCCGGCGGCGCCGGGGCTGGACCAGGCCCGCGTCCCACACCTCGCAGACGAGGGTGCGGTCGCGCAGCAGCCGCAGCCGTATCTCGCCCTCGCCGTAGCGCAGCGCGTTGGTGACCAGTTCGCTGACGAGCAGTTCGACGGTGTCCACCAGCGCCTCGAGGTCCCAGGCGACGAGCTGGGCACGGGTCAGCTCGCGGGCACGGCCCACCGAGCGGGGCTCGCGCGGCAGCCGCCAGTCGCCGACGGCCTCGGCCGGCAGCCCCTGGATGCGGGCCATCAGCAGGGCGATGTCGTCCTCGCCGTGGCGGGTGTCGAGGCTGTTCAGCACATGGTCGCAGACGTCCTCCAGGACCCGGCCGGGGTCGGTGAGGGCGGTGCGGAAGGCGTGCAGGCCCTCGTCGAGGGGGTGGTCGCGGGACTCGACGAGCCCGTCGGTGTAGAGCGCCAGGAGGGACCCCTCCGGCAGCTCGACCTGCACCTCCTCGAAGGGCTCGCCGCCCACCCCGAGCGGCATCCCGGGCGGCACGTCGAGCAGCAGCGCCTCCTCCCCCGGTTCGACGAGGGCGGGCGGCAGGTGGCCGGCGTTGGCGAAGGTGCAGCGCCGGGTGACCGGGTCGTAGACGGCGTAGACGCAGGTGGCGAGGTAGACCTCGGAGAGGTCGGCCTCCCGAGAGCTGCCGGGGCGGGGCGGGGCGGCGGACGCGCCGGAGCGGCGGAGCTGGGAGGGCGTGCCGGGGCCGCCGAGGCCGCGGGCGATCTCGTCGAGGGCGGAGAGCACCTCGGCGGGCTCCAGGTCGAGCAGCGCCAGGGTCCTGACGGCGGTGCGCAGTTCGCCCATGGCGACGGCGGCGCGCAGTCCCCGCCCCATGACGTCGCCGACGACGAGGGCCGTGCGGTGCCCGGGGAGCTCGATGACGTCGAACCAGTCGCCGCCGACCTCGGTGGTCGTCGTGCCCGGCAGGTAGCGGCAGGCGATGTCGAGCCCCGCCGCCTCCGGGTCGCCCGGGGGCAGCAGGCTGCGCTGGAGGATGAGGGCGCGCTCGTGCTCCCGCCGGTAGAGGCGGGCGTTGTCGATGCAGACGGCCGCGCGGGCGGCGAGCTCGACGGCGAGGGCGCGGTCCCGTTCGCCGAAGGGTTCGCTTCCCTTGGCGCGGGCGAACTGGACCAGACCGACGACCGTGTCGTGGGCGACCATCGGCACGGCGAGCGTCGACTGCAGGAGGCTGCCCTCGCCGCCGGGGATCGTCCGCACGCTCGCGGTCCGCAGCGCGCCGGCGCAGGGGGAGTTGAACGGGAAGCGGTGGACCTCGCCGACGGCGGCCGGGGCGGAGCCGGCGGGGACGCAGTCGGGGGTGGTCACCAGCGGGGCGTCGGAGACGGCGCTGGCGAAGGCGACCCGGCGGAGTTCGGCGCTGCCGCCGCCGTAGCTCTCGGCGTGCGCGGAGCCGTACTGTCCCGGCGGCGCCTCGTCCCCGGTGAGCAGGGACTGGTAGAGGTCGACGGAGGCCAGGTCGCAGAAGCCGGGCACGGCGACGTCGAGGAGTTCGCGGGCGGTGGTCTCCAGGTCGAGGGAGTTGCCTATGCGGGCGCTGGCCTCGTTGAGGATCGCGAGGTTGCGGCGCGCGCTGGCGGCCTCCCGGGCCGCGCTGTGACGGCGCGTCACATCGGTGCCGAGTCCGGCGACGCCGACAGGCCTGCCGGATCCGCCGTGCACGCGGTAGAGGTTGATGGACCACTGCCTCCGGTCGCTGCTGCGGGGCGCGGTGCCGGTGATCTGCAGGTCGGTGACCGATTCGCCGGTCTCCAGGACCCGGCGCAGGGCGGCGTCCATGCGCTCGGCCTCGGGGCGGGAGAGGTAGTCGTACACGGTGCGGCCTCGGTGCTCCTCCGCCACCCCGCCGAAGACGGCCGCGAACCGGCGGTTGGCACGCTGCACGGTGAGATCCGTGCCGAAGAGCAGGAAACCGAAGGGAGATTGGCCGAATATGGCCTGCGATGCGGCGAGATCACTCTCGATGCTGCGCAGTGCCCGCACATCGACCACGATACAGAGGGCTCCGAGCCGGCCGTCGCCCGCCTCGCTCGGCATCACGTAGATCTCGGCCATGCCGTGGGCGTGTTCGCCGCCCGGCGCACGGAAGGGGACCAGCCCGGTCCACTCCTTGCCGTCGAGGATCTCGGCCACCTTGCGGTAGGCGCGCGACCTCAGTTCCGCGGGGAGGAACGCCTGCACCGGGTCCTTGCCCCTGACCTGGTCGGCCGTGACGCCGAAGAGTTCGGCGGCACGCCTGCTCCACTGGTCGACCAGGCCGTCCGGGCCGATCGAGAACGACGCGACCTTGATGTAGTCGTAGATCGAGCCAGGCGCGCTGCTCTGCCACACGACGCCGCTCGCCGTCCCAGGTATCTCGCTCACGCGACCGTCCCCTCCAGCTCACCGCACCGGACCGGCCATGACCGCAGTATTCAGCACTACGGCCCGCGCCGACACGGCGTTCACGATCACAGAGAGGTCTCGTTCATTTCCGGCCGAGTTCTCCGTGATCGTCGTCCCAGACGGACTCCTAACCCGTCAGAGGCAGCTCGAACCACACCGTCTTCCCCGTCCTGCCCCGGCGGGTGCCCCATCTGCGGGCCGAACATGCGACCAGATACAGCCCGCGGCCGCCTTCGTCCTCGGGACGCGCCGCCCGCTCGGTGGGGAGGTCCGGCACGGGATCGGAGACCTCGACCAGCAGGGCCGGGGCGGCGCCGTTCTCCTGACGGCGCTGGAGCCGCACCCCGATGGGTCCGGCGGTGTAGCGCTGGGAGTTGGTCACCAGTTCGCTGACCAGCAGTACCGTCACATCGCGGACCGCGGCGTCCAGCTTCCACTCGCGGAGGGTGTCACGGACGGCATGGCGGGCCGCGCGCACGGCGTCCGGCTGCGCCGGAAAGCTCCACTCGACGCATTCGCCGTCGGTGCCGATCACGCCGATCACTTCCGATCGCCAGCGGACCCGCGCCCGGTTTCGGGGGGTTAATGGGCACATACCCGTTTCCCGGGTCGGTTACCGCGCGTGGGCGCGCCGAGGGAGCACTGGTGCATTGCGGGCGTACGCGCGGGCGCTTCACGCCCCCATACGCATCGCGTGCGCCTCCGGCCGCCGGGCGGCCGGGTGCCGGAGGCCGGGCCCGGCGCCGCTGCGCGGACCCGCCGCGTCAGTCGCGCCCGTACGCGCCGGAGCGCTCGCGCACCAGGCGCGCCACCGCGGCGACGGCGGGACGGTCCTGGTCGAGCCAGTCGACGTCGTCCCGCTCATCGGGGTCGAGCCAGCGCAGCGCGTCATGATCCTGGAGGGGGCGGGGCTCACCGGACAGCAGGCGGACGGTCCAGACGCGGAGCACCAGGCCGGGTTTCAGCGGCCACTCCCCCGGGACCCGCTCCACCGGCTCCGTCTCGACACCCAGCTCCTCGCGCAGTTCGCGCACGAGTGCCTGCTCGGGACTCTCCCCCGGTTCGAGCTTGCCGCCGGGAAGCTCCCAGCGTCCCGCCAGTTCCTCCGGCGCGCTGCGCCGGGCGGCGAGCAGCCGTCCCCGGTCGTACACGGCCCCCGCCACCACCACACGATCGGTCATGCGCCGGAGCGTACTTCGCCGCGGCCGGGCCCCGCCCGCGCCCGCCGGGAAGCGGGGTGCGGGCGCTGCGGCGCGGAGGGCGGAAGCGGATGGCGGAAGCGGATGGCGGGCACACCGTCAGGCGGCGTACGCGGGCGCGGAGTTCAGCGTCCCGGCTGCGGCTGACCGATGGGCTCCACGCAGTAGAGCTGCTCATGCCCCCGGTGATCGAGGGTGTCGGCGATCCGCTGGGCCTCGTCCCTCGTCGCGTACCGGCCGACGCGGTAGCGATTGCCGTTGCCGTCCTGGCGCACGACCTGCCAGGGAAGAGCGGCGTTCAGATCCGTCATCGCACCCCTCCCCCACCCCTGGTCGAGCCGAGCATACGTAACCTTCGACAGGAAACCGCACTACGCATATGCCCAAGCGTACGCCTGACCTTCACTGAGCGAACACGGGTTTTCACAAAGAGACAGCGAAAGGGGCGCATCCGGCTGGATACGCCCCCTCGTCGCCCGCATCGACCACCCGGCGGCCTCCCCGGGCGGGCGCCGTCAGCGCACCGGCAGGTGGTACGCCACGCGATAGCGGTCGGCGGGCACCACGACGTCCGCGGTCTCGACCGCCCTGCCCGACGCGTAGTAGGTGCGCTCGACCACCATCACCACGTGTCCCGGCACCCCGCCCAGCGTCAGCAGCTCCTCGGCCAGGCCGGGCCGGGCGCCGACCTGCTCCACCACGTTGTCCACGACGACGTCGATCGCGGCCATCCGCTCCACCACCCCGCAGCCGCCGAGGGGCCCCTCCTCGGGCAGCATCACCGGGGTGCGGCCGGTGACCTCCAGGGGCTCCCAGGAGGTCGAGATCATCATCGGCTCGCCCCCGTCCCGGTAGAGGTAGCGGGTGCGCATCACCCGGTCGCCCAGCTGGATCCCGAGCCTGGCGGCGATCTCCGGGCCGGCGCACTCCTGCTCGCTGCTCGATTCCCAGGTGCCCCGCACCCCGTCCTCGGCCTGCTCCTGACGGAACGGGCTCGCCCCGGACGGCGGCCGGAAGCCCGACCGGCTGACCCGGCGCGGCACCGGCCGCTCGCGTACGTACGTCCCCGATCCGGACCGCCCTTCGACGAGCCCCTCGGCCATGAGCACCTTGCGCGCCTCCAGGGCGACCGTGTCGGAGACGCCGTACTCCTCCCGGATGCGGGCCTGCGAGGGCAACCGGGTGTGCGGCGGCAGTGAGCCGTTCACGATCTTTTCCCGCAGATCGCTCGCAACGCGCAGGTAGGCGGGCTGCTCACCGAATGTCACTGGCCACTCCCAACAGGTTGACAGACTGCGACAGCCTCGCAACCGTGGGTTGCCGGCCGCAAGTGTAGGCCACAGTTTCACTCGATGTGATGACTTGCCGGTGGGTGAGGGTTTGCCACCGGTACATCCGGGAGCGGGCCCCGACCTATTGACCTCAATGGTCCAGACCAATACCTTCTGCGTGCACGCACGACCCAGCTCATCCCCCCGTCCGGTACACGCACAGGAACGAGCCAGCGCCCATGCGTCGAAGCACCTTTGTCCGTACGGCCGTCGCCGTCGGCTCCCTCTCCCTCATCGCCGCCCTCTCCCCCGGCGCCGCCTCCGCCGCGGACGAGCGGACCCCCGGGCACGGGGACCGCCACGACCGGGCCGGCCTCAAGCGGGTCGGCTACTTCACCCAGTGGGGCGTCTACGGCCGGGACTTCCAGGTCAAGGACATGGACACCAGCGGCCAGGCCGGCAGGCTCACCCACATCAACTACGCCTTCGGCAACGTGAGCGCCGACGGCAGATGCTTCACCGGCAACATCCCGGGCGAGGCCGACGCCTGGGCCGACTACGCCCGGCCGCTCGACGCGGCCGACTCCGTCGACGGCGTGGCCGACACCGCCGAACAGCCCCTCGCCGGCAACTTCAACCAGCTGCGCGAGCTGAAGGCCAAGCACCCGGGCCTGAAGGTGATGATCTCGCTCGGCGGCTGGAGCTGGTCCACCCACTTCTCCGACGCCGTGCGCACGCCCGAGTCCCGCAAGGCCCTGGTGGCCTCCTGCATCGACCTCTACATCAAGGGCAACCTGCCCGTCGACGGGGCCCGCGGCGGCCGGGGCGCGGCCGCCGGGGTCTTCGACGGCGTGGACCTGGACTGGGAGTGGCCGGGCTCCGCGGGCGACACGGACACCGTCCACCGGCCGGAGGACAAGAAGAACTTCACCGCGCTGGTCCGCGAGTTCCGCGTCCAGCTCGATGCGTACGCGACATCGCAGGCGAAGGCGGACGGCGGCAAGCGCAGGCACTACGAGCTCAGCGCGTTCGTGCCGACCGCGCCCGCGAAGATCGACGCCGGCTTCGAAGTCGCCAAGATCATGCGCGACTTCGACTTCGTGAACCTCCAGGGCTACGACTTCCACGTCTCCGGCGAGTCCACGACCGCCCAGCAGTCCGCCCTGCGCGCACGCGGCGACTTCAGCGTCGACCAGACCGTCCGCGACTGGCTGCGGCGCGGCGCCCCCGCCCGCAAGCTGGTGGTCGGCATGCCGTTCTACGGCCAGGGCTGGACCGGTGTGACCGGCGGCGGGGACGGTCTGGGGCAGCCCGCGACCGGGCCGGCGCCGGCGACCTGGGCGGCCGGCTACGAGGACTACAAGGCGCTGAAGAAGCTGGCCGACTCGGGGGCGTACACGGTGCACCGCAACCGGGCCGAGGGCCACGCCTGGCTCTTCGACGGCACCACGCTGTGGACGTACGACGACCCGCAGGTGCTGCGGGCCAAGTCCGCCTACGTCCGGGCCATGGGGCTCGGCGGCGCGATGTTCTGGTCGCTCGACGGGGACACGGCGGACGGCGAGCTGACGGCGGCCGTGGACCGCGGCCTCGGCCGCCGCTGACCTCCCGGCACGGACCACGGCCCGTGTGCCGCCCGGCGGTGGGCGGCACACGGGCCCGCCGACAGGCGGGACCGGCGTCGGCTCAGACGCCGGTCCCGCCGCCCGTCGCCTCCGCCGCACCGCCGTCCTCGAACGAGCCGGTGAGCCGGCCCTCGGTCGCGGCGAGGGCGCACGTCACCGTGCGGTCGCCGAGGTCCCAGCTCTCCCTGGTGGGCAGGAAGTAGTAGTTGGCGACATGGGAGGGCAGCGCGGACGGGTCGGGGACGTAGGCGTCGCTGATGCCGTTGCAGCGCTTCTCCATGGCCGCGTCCGCCGCATCGGACGCGGGGTACCCGTCCGCCTCGTCCAGCCGGTAGCTGCCGGTGACCTCGGCGTCGTGCGGCTCGGCGCAGTCCTTGGTCGGGACGGACTCCGTCTCGGTCTCGTCCGGCACCTCGGCGCCCGGTATGTCGAAGCAGTCGCCCTTGGCCAGATCGAACGGGCTGCTCGCACTGGACGCTTCGTCCATGCCCTTCTTGAACTCGCGCCAGAAGTCGCCCGCCCCACCGGTGGCCATGAACACGACGAGCAGCACGGTGCTCAGCGAGGAGAGGACGACGCCCGCGACGGCCATGCCCTTGCCCCGCTGGCCACGGCGCCGGATCTGGGTGAGCGCGACGAGTCCGAGGACGAGGCCGAGCGGCGGGATGCAGCAGACGATGCCCAGCACCAGCGAGGCGATGGAGAGTCCGTTGTGGGTCCGGCGCTGCGGCGGCTGCGGGCGCGGTACGCCCCAGGGCTGCTGACCGTACGGGTCCTGGGGGTTCGGCTGCCCGCCCTGGGCTGCGGGGTCCACGGCTCGTCTGCTCCTCGGATCGTTCGAACGCCTGCGCACGGGCGCGCGGATCATACGACGAATCGCGGGGAGGGTGGGAACGCGGGGACATCTCCGGCGCCCTGACGGACCGGCCCCCGCCGCGGGGGCCGACCGCGGTCGGCGTGCGGAAAGGGGCGGCCGCTCGGGCGGCCGCCCCTTCCGTACGGGCGTGGATCAGGGCTCGGGCGTCACCGCCCGGTCCGGGATCAGAACTGGAGCGACCAGGCGTCGATCTTGCCCGTGTCGTAGGTGGCGTTGTCACCCACGCGCAGCTTCCAGACACCGTTGGCGACCTCGGCGGAGCCGTTCACGGTGTACGTGGTGATCACGTTGTCCGCGCTGCCTCCGGAGCCGTACGCCTTGAGGTTGTAGACGGTGCCGTCGGGGGCGACCAGGTCGACCCGGAGGTCACCGATGTAGGTGTGCTTGATGTCGACCGAGACGGCCAGGTTCGAGGGCGCGTTGCCCGTGACACCGCTGACGGTGACCGGCGACTCGACGGTGGCGTTGTCGCGGATCGTGTAGTCGGCGGTGTTCTCGAACCGGTCACCGGGCGGGGGCGTGGTGCCGCCGCTGCCGACGTTCAGCAGACGGTTGGGCGAACCGGTGCCCGGGTTGGTGACCTTCCCCTGGACGGCCGCGCCGGTCAGCGCGGAGGCGACCTGGGCGGGGGTGGCCGTCTTGTTGCCGGCGAGGTAGAGCGCGGCGGCGCCCGCGACGTGCGGGGTCGCCATCGAGGTGCCGGAGATGGTGTTCGTCGCCGTGTCGTTGGTGTTCCAGGCCGACTTGATCGACGAACCGGGGGCGAAGATGTCCAGCGACGTCCCGTAGTTGGAGAAGCTGGAGCGGGCGTCGGTGCTGGTGGTGGAGCCGACGGTGATGGCCTCGGCGACCCGCGCGGGCGAGTAGTTGGAGGCGTTGGCGCCGTCGTTGCCCGCCGCGACCGCGTAGGTGATGCCGGAGGCGATGGAGTTGCGGACCGCCTCGTCGAGGACGCTGTCGATCCCGCCGCCGAGGCTCATGTTGGCGACGGCCGGCTTGACCGCGTTCTGCGTCACCCAGTCGATGCCCGCGACGACCTGCTCGGTCGTGCCGGAACCGGAGTTGTCGAGCACGCGGACGCCGACGATCTTGGCCTTCTTGGCCACGCCGTAGGAGGACCCGGCGACGGTACCGGCGACGTGCGTGCCGTGACCGTGGCCGTCCTGCGCCGTGTTGTCGTTGTCGATGGCGTCGTAGCCGTTGGACGCGCGGCCGCCGAAGTCGCTGTGGCTGATGCGGACGCCGGTGTCGATGACGTACGCCGTGACACCCTCGCCACCCGGGTCCGGGTAGGTGTAGCTGGAGTTGAGCGGGAGCGACTGCTGGTCGATCCGGTCCAGGCCCCAGGACGGCGGGTTCGGCTGGGTGCCCGTGATCTTGAAGGTACGGTTCTGCACGACGGACTCGACAGCCGGGTCCGCCGCGAACTTCTTGGCCTGCGCCTCGGAGAGCTGGACCGAGTAGCCGTTGACGGCCGACTGGAAGGTCCGCTTGATCTTCGCACCGTATTCCGCCGCGAGGGCCTTGCCCTCGCTGGAGCCCGCGTCGGCCGCGGACTCGTCGAGCGTCACGATGTAGCTGCCCTTGACGGCACCCGGGGCGCCGGCGTTCTCGATGACGCCGACGGGCGCCGGCTCGACCGCGGAGGCCGGAAGGGCGGCAGCCGTGCCGGCCACGAGGGCGGCGACGGCTATGGCGCTGGCCGCGGCGATTCTTCGCCGCGAGTCACGCATCACAGACATGTGAGGGGTCCTCCTCATAGGTGGTGCGTTGCTGTGGGGGTCATGGCAGCTGAACGGCAGGGTCATGCCAACGACGCGGCTTCACCTCGTCGACCCCCTCCGTCCGTCTGCCGAGCGAAAGATTGACCGATCCATAGGAATCGCACAAGAGGCCCGTGCGCCCGGAAACACGAGCGCCACACGGCTGCCATGCTGACCCCCCATGACGCGCTTTCGCCGCCCCCACTGCGCAAGCTACTGGCCGGTCGATTCTGCCACCTGGCACTGTCCCGGCTGCCGGGGCCCCCTCGACCCCGGCTCCGCCGCCGGCCCGTGCCCGCCGGCCGCCCTCGCGGGCCGGGTGAACAGCGGGTGACGTCACGGGGAGGCCCCGTCGCGCTCCTCGCCCCGCCGTCTCCCCGCGGCGAGGGCCGCACTCCGCTCGCGCCGCGCACCCGGAGGGTTTCGGCCAAACTCGGCCTCCGCATGCCGACGTCGTCGTCCGAGGACCTCGGCGCGGTCGTGTCGGCCGAAACCGCCCGCCGGCGCGGCTTGCGCCGCGTCGGCGGCGGGCTCTCCCGGGGCCCCGCGGTGGCGAGGCCCGGGTCCGGCGTCGGGTCCGGCGTCGCCGCAGGTGTCCGATCGGGCGACCCGCGTGCGGGGTGCGGCCGTCAGGCCCCCGTACCCGCCCCGCCCCCGGCACGGCGGGGCGGGTACGGGGGCCTGACGGACCAACGACAAGAAGCCCGTGCTGCCCCCGCTGCCGTACGAGAAGGTCACGGAGAAGGAGGCGGTGAAGACCCTCGCCCGCTACGCCTGGGACCGGATGCCGGCGGCCTGCGACGGATCGACCAGGGCCGTGGAGCCCACGCGCACCGTCGGCACGGTCTCGTTCCCGTCCGCGACGGACCGCACGTACGCGGCCGCGTCCTCGTCGCGCCAGATGTTCAGCCAGGTGCAGCGCAGCCGCGTCGTGAAGCGCACCAGGAACCACAGCTTCAGGCAGTACATGCACAACGGCCGCCAGTGGACGACGGCGTCGGCCTCCCGCACCGGCTCTGCGGCCATGTACTCCCCCCGGGACTCGGCGTGTTCGCCCGCGGAGCGTAGACGACGCCCGGGTCCGGCCCGGCCCGCCGCACGGGCCCCGGCCCCGACGCGGCCCCTCCGGGAAACAGGCGCCCGGCGGTGGACGGACCGTGCCCGGCCACCGGCAGTCCGGTCCCACAGGACCGGGCGACCCCGCCCGCCCCTGGCGCGCACAAATGCGTGGCGGACACGGGCGGGCGTGGCCGAGACTGCCTGCGTGCAGCCTTCACCGTCCGCGTACGCCCTGCCGCCCGACGACCCGCACCACCGCCGGGTCGTGGCGCGCTATGTGCAGACGATGAGTTCGGAGATGCCGCGCTACCTCGACCTGAACAGCGGGCGCTTCCTGCGGCCGGGATGGCCGCACGCCGAGCGCTTCACCCGGCACCTCGTCGCCGACGCCGCCGCGATCACCGACGCCGAGCTGGAGACCCTGCTCGACCACGGATGGCGTCCGCGCACGACGGCCGCCTGGCTCATCGGCGTGGACCGCCGCGAGGCGTTCCGCGAACGCCTCGGCGCCCTGCTCCTCGACAGCGAGGTCTGCTACGCGGGCCGCGGCTACTGCTTCGCCCTGGCCCGCCTCGGCACCGTCGCCGACGCCGAGATCCTCGTGGCCTACCTCGACCGCTACCTCCCGCGCACCGACCTGCGCTACGACCAGGGCGACGCTCTGGGCGCCCTGCTGCGCATCGACGCCGCCCTCGGGTCGGACCACGCCGCGCCGTTCACCGTGCCCGGCGGCCCCTGGGACACCTGGGTCGGAGCCCTGCCCCGGCTCCGCGGCCACGCCGAGTGGACGCCGGAGCGGCAGCGCCGGTGGACCGACCTGTGCTGCGACTTCGCCGCCGGCTGGACCAGCCCCTGACGCCCTCGGCCCAGGGGGCGCGCAGGCCGGGCGACGTCCCGCCGCGGGCGAGGACCGCGGGCCGCGGAACGGCCGGGGTCGTCCCATGACCGCCCTGCCCGGCCGGCTGCGCCCGCCGCGCGCGGAAGGCCGGTTCGCCGAGGACCTGGACCGCCTGTCCGGGGCACCGCGCCACACCGAGCTGACCGACGGAGCCCTCGTCTTCATGGCGTCCCCCGGAGGTCCCGGCTCGGCCGTCCGTCACCGGTCTCGCCGTGGAGCTCATGGCACAGGCGCCTGCCGGCATGAGGGGCAAGGGGTCCGCGATCGGTCGCTCACAGCGGCCAAGCGGTCAGCAAGTCACCGGGGCCGTACGTTGCGTCGAGGCCCGGAGCTTCGACGCCGCTGCGCGAGACGGCCACGACGGGAACGGGTTCGTCGGTGAGGGCGGCCCGGTGTCGGTGGAGTGCTGCCAGGTCGTGCCGGTCGAAGGGTGACTGCTCCAGCCACTTGATGGAGCCGACGAAGAGCAGCTCCTTGGCAACGGGGGCGCGGTCCGCACCGATGACGTCGATCTCGACATCGTTGGTGCGGGTCCAGTAGCCGCCCACTGCCGGGGCTGCGGGGAGCTGATCGTCGGGCAGTATCCGTGCGAGCGCCTCGCGGACGAGCGGCTCGACCGCCCGGCCGCGCCAGCTGGTCCAGCTCTCCCGGATCCGTGCCAGGGTCAGATCGCCCCGGCCTCGCTCGATCTCCTCCATGGAGGGGCCGAGCAGGTGCAGCCAGAAGCGCAGATAGGGGTCTGCCACACGGTAGCGGCGATCCTTCGACGGACGCGGCGACACGGGTAGCTCCGCAGCGACGATCCGCTTGTCGGTGAGCAGCTCAAGCGCTCGTTGCAGCGGTGTGGCCCCGATTCCGCCGGCCGCACGAGCGATGTTGGTGAAGGTCCGCTCACCACTGCCGATGGCCGCCAGCACCGTACGGGCCTGAGCCTGTGGGGGAAATTCGGCTGCCAGCGAGCGTTCGGCCGACACCAGCAGAGCCGAGACCGGGTCGCTCAGTGCCTCACCGAGGAAGTCCCACAGCCCTGCGCCCCGCGGCCACTCTGCACAGATCAGCGGCAGGCCGCCGGTGACCAGCGCGGCGTCGAAGGCCTCCGCCGGATCCAGCTCCAGCATCCGCCCCACCTCGGCCGGGTTCAGCGGTCCCAGCACCATCTCCCGGCCGCGCTGGTGGAAGGGGCGCCCATAGCTGTTCAGCGCCTCCATCATCGCCAGATCGGAACCGATGAGGACCAGCAGCACCGGCTTGGTCTCCAGGACCCGGTCCCAGGCCCGCTGGAGCATCCCCTCGAAGGCGCCATCGGCGTCCATCAGGTACGGGACCTCGTCGATGACCAGCACGCTCACCCGGTCGGAGGGGAGCGCCGCGGCCAGCACGTCGAACGCGGCGTCCCAGTTCTCCGGCCGCGCGGCGGCCACGAGTCCCGCCATCGGCAGCGTCGACGCCTGGGCATCCCGGGCCAGCCGTGCCAGGTCGGCCCCGCGGGACGCCCCGGTCGCCGCGTAGAACAGGAAAGGGGCTCCGGAGCGCTCCGCGAACCGCTCGACCAGTCGCGACTTGCCCACACGCCGCCGACCGCGCAACATCACGCACCGACCGGGCCGCTCTCCCCCACTCCCTGCCGCCACCTTCCGCAGCTCGCGCTCCAACGTCGCCAGCTCCTGCCGACGGCCTACGAAATCCACCATGACCGTCGACCTCCGCGTAGGACACTAACAACGATGTTAGTAACATAGAGGTTAGCGCAGCCATCGGACCGAAGCCTGCCCGACGACCCCACCATGGCAGGGATGAGCCGGGTGGATGGCAGGTGACGAGGGGCCGTGGAGTGACTGAGCCACCGTTCGTACCAGTCGAAGAAGTCGGTGGCGGAGGAGACGTTGGGACCCCAGAACCCGTCGCCGTTACCCATGAGGACGCGACCGGCGAGGGGACCGGTCACCGCGATGACGCATACGTCAGTGCAGCCCCTCTCGATGACGTGAAGGAAGAGATCGCGTCCGTGGGACCCGGGTGCCACTCCCTCGAAGCCGCGGGGCGCTCCCCGGTTCTCCGCGCGGATTCATGACCATCAGGGAACACCGCTCCAGCGGCATGAGCCGGAAGCCCCCTCTTCCGCAGCAGAGCGAAGCCGGCCCGGCCGAACATCCGGCGTTCGAGCGTCTCGATCCGGTTGACGTGTCGTCCGGCGGCGCCGGGGCTCCGGGGCAGGGTGCGGCCGGCGATGACGGCATCGCGATCACGGTCGATGCCTGCGGCGAGGGTGTGGAGGCTGTGGAAGGGGTCGGACTCGTCGGAGTCCGACCCCTTCCGAGCTGACTGTGTTCGACGAACCCGACCGACGAGCAGCAACGGACCGACTACACGTTGAAGCGGAACTCCACCACGTCCCCGTCCTGCATGACGTACTCCTTGCCCTCCATGCGGGCCTTGCCCTTGGCGCGGGCTTCGGCGACGGAGCCGGTCTCGACCAGGTCTGTGAAGGAGATGACCTCGGCCTTGATGAAGCCCTTCTGGAAGTCGGTGTGGATCACACCGGCCGCCTCGGGGGCCGTGGCGCCCTTCTTGATCGTCCAGGCGCGGGACTCCTTGGGGCCTGCCGTGAGGTAGGTCTGGAGGCCGAGGGTGTCGAAGCCGACGCGGGCGAGGGTGGCGAGGCCGGGCTCCTCGGCGCCGACGGACTGGAGGAGCTCGATGGCGTCCTCCTCGTCCAGCTCGGCGAGGTCGGCCTCCAGCTTGGCGTTGAGGAAGATCGCCTCGGCCGGGGCGACCAGGGCGCGCTGCTCGTCCTTGAAGGAGTCGTCGGTCAGCTCGTCCTCGTCGACGTTGAAGACGTAGAGGAACGGCTTGGTGGTGAGCAGGTGGAGGTCGTGCAGGAGCTCGGCCTTCTCGGAGCCCTGGAGGATGCCCTGGGAGAAGAGGGTGTCGCCCCGCTCCAGGATCTCCTTCGCCGCCTCGACCGCGGCGACCTTCGGCGCCACGTCCTTCTTGATGCGCGCCTCCTTGGTCAGGCGCGGCAGGACCTTCTCGATGGTCTGGAGGTCGGCGAGGATCAGCTCGGTGTTGATCGTCTCGATGTCGTCCTTGGGCGAGACCTTGCCGTCCACGTGGACGACGTTCTCGTCCTTGAAGGCGCGGATGACCTGGCAGATCGCGTCCGACTCACGGATGTTCGCCAGGAACTTGTTGCCCAGGCCCTCGCCCTCGCTCGCGCCGCGCACGATGCCCGCGATGTCGACGAAGTCGACGGTGGCGGGGAGGACGCGCTGGGAGGAGAAGATCTCGGCCAGCTTGGTGAGACGGGTGTCGGGGACCCCGACGACGCCCACGTTGGGCTCGATGGTGGCGAACGGGTAGTTGGCCGCCAGTACGTCGTTCTTGGTCAGGGCGTTGAACAGGGTCGACTTGCCGACATTCGGCAGGCCGACGATTCCGATCGTGAGCGACACGTTGGCGACTTCCTGAGTGGGTGGTGGGCGGTGCTGCGGTCCGTGCGGTCCGCAGGGGGCGGGCCGATCCCCCAGTTTACGGGCGGGCCGCGGCGGGCATCGACGGCCGCCGTCAGTCGAACGCACGGCCAAGGTGGCTCAAAGGGCGTGTCTGGTGCCTCCCCGTGCCCCTCCGGCGACCTACGTTGTGCAAGTGGAGCAGCACAGGACCCGTAGCCCCGAGCCCCGGCAGCGCCCGCAGGGCTCGCTTCCCGCCCGGGGCACAGTCGCCGACGGCACCACCGTCTACCCGGTGCGTCCCCGGCCCCGGCGGCCGGTGCCGCCGGTCGTGCTCGCGTTGCGCAGACTGCCGAACCCCCGGCTGACCGGACTCGGCGCGGGGCTGTTCGCCGCCGCCGTGATGTTCGTGCTGGGGTTCCTGGACTGGCTGCTGCTGGACGCTTCGGCGGTCGTCTACGGGGTGCTGTTCCTGCCGGTCAGCGCGCTGACCGCGCTGTGGGTGCGCGAGGCGGACCTGGTGATGGCGCCGATCATCGTGCCGATCGCGTTCGCGGTGGGCATCGTGCCGATCTCCGGCGGCGACGGCGGGCTGGGCGGTCAGACGATGGCCGTCGTCACCGCGCTGGCGGTGCACGCCGTCTGGCTCTACGGCGGGACGCTGGTCGCCGGTCTGATCACCTGCGTGCGCAAGGTGCGGGCGATGGGGCGGCGCCGGCGGCGGCCCGCCGGGACGAAGGATCCCGCGGGCCGCCACTGACCCGGGCCGCCTCAGCGGCCGGCGGCCGCCATCGCGGCGCCGACGATGCCCGCGTTGTTCTGCAGCTCGGCCGGGACGATCTCGGCCCGGATGTCCTCGATGAGGGGCAGGAACTTCTCCGCCTTGCGGCTGACGCCGCCGCCGATCACGAACAGCTCGGGCGAGAAGAGCATCTCGACGTGGGCGAGGTACTTCTGCACCCGGCGGGCCCAGTGCGGCCAGCTGAGGTCGGCGTCCTCCTTGGCCTTGGTGGAGGCCCGCTTCTCGGCGTCGTGGCCGTGAAGTTCGAGGTGGCCGAGCTCGGTGTTGGGCACCAGGCGGCCGTCGACGAAGAGCGCGCTGCCGATGCCGGTGCCGAACGTCAGCATGATCACGGTGCCCTTGCGGCCGCGGCCGGCTCCGAAGGTCATCTCGGCGACGCCGGCGGCGTCCGCGTCGTTCAGGACGGTCACGGGCGAGCCGCCGATCCGGTCGCCGAGCAGCCGGGCCGCGTCCTTGTCGATCCAGCCCTTGTCGACGTTGGCCGCGGTGCGGGTGATGCCGCCGGTGACGACGCCGGGGAAGGTGATGCCCACCGGGCCGGTCCAGCCGGGCCGAGCTCGGTGTTGGGCACCAGGCGGCCGTCGACGAAGAGCGCGCTGCCGATGCCGGTGCCGAACGTCAGCATGATCACGGTGCCCTTGCGGCCGCGGCCGGCTCCGAAGGTCATCTCGGCGACGCCGGCGGCGTCCGCGTCGTTCAGGACGGTCACGGGCGAGCCGCCGATCCGGTCGCCGAGCAGCCGGGCCGCGTCCTTGTCGATCCAGCCCTTGTCGACGTTGGCCGCGGTGCGGGTGATGCCGCCGGTGACGACGCCGGGGAAGGTGATGCCCACCGGGCCGGTCCAGCCGAAGTGGGCGACCACCTCGGCCACTCCGTCGGCGACGGCGTCCGGCGTCGCCGGATGGGGGGTGAGGACCTTGTGGCGCTCCTCGGCCAGGTCGCCCCGTTCCAGATCCACGGGAGCGCCCTTGATCCCGGATCCGCCGATGTCCACTCCGAAGACGTTCATGGGCACCACGTTAGAGCCTGACGGCAGGTCAGGGAGCGGCGACGGGACCGGCGGTCACCGGCCGGCGAGGCCGTCCGCCTCGGCGCGCAGGTCGCGCCGCAGCTCCTTGGGGAGCGAGAAGGTGATGGACTCCTCGGCGGCCTTGACGATCTCGACGTCCTCGAAGCCGTGCCGGGTGAGCCACTCCAGCACGCCCTCGACCAGCACCTCGGGCACGGAGGCGCCGGAGGTGACGCCGACCGTGGTGACACCGTCGAGCCACGCCTCGTCGATCTCCTCGGCGAAGTCGACCAGGTGGGCGTCGCGGGCGCCGGCGCCGAGGGCGACCTCGACCAGGCGGACCGAGTTCGAGGAGTTCTTGGAGCCGACGACGATGACGAGGTCGGCCTCGGCGCCCATCTGCTTGACGGCGGTCTGGCGGTTCTGGGTGGCGTAGCAGATGTCGTCGCTGGGCGGTGAGATCAGGCCGGGGAACTTGGTCTTCAGGGCGTCGACGGTCTCCATCGTCTCGTCGACGGAGAGGGTGGTCTGGGACAGCCAGACGACCTTGTCGGGGTCGCGGACCTCGACCTTGGCGACGTCGTCGGGGCCGTCGACGAGGGTGATGTGGTCGGGGGCCTCGCCGGAGGTGCCGATGACCTCCTCGTGGCCCTCGTGGCCGATGAGGAGGATGTCGTAGTCCTCCTGGGCGAAGCGCACGGCCTCCTTGTGGACCTTGGTCACCAGCGGGCAGGTGGCGTCGATGGTCGCGAGCTTCCGCTCGGCGGCCTCCTGGTGCACGGTCGGGGCGACGCCGTGGGCGGAGAACATGACGATCGAGCCCTCGGGGACCTCCGCCGTCGCCTCGACGAAGATCGCGCCCTTCTTCTCCAGGGTCTGCACGACGTACTTGTTGTGGACGATCTCGTGGCGGACGTAGATGGGCGCGCCGTACTGCTCGAGGGCCTTCTCCACGGCGATCACGGCGCGGTCCACACCCGCGCAGTAACCACGGGGAGCGGCGAGCAGGACGCGTCGGGCAGGCTGCGCAGAAGTCATGCGTCCCATCGTAAGGCCGTCCAGAACAGGCAGGTGATCGCCCGTGGCCAGCAGACTGGGCGGTACGCGAGGCAGGGAGGACGCGATGAGGCGAGGGGCCGTACGGGACGGCGGGCAGGGTGCCGCCGGGGACCACAGCGGACTGCGGCGCACACTCGGCTTCCGTGACCTCGTCGTCTACGGGCTGCTGTTCATCGCCCCCATGGCCCCGGTCGGCGTGTTCGGCACGCTGGACGCCACGTCCGGCGGGGCGGTCGCGCTGGTCTACGTGGTGGCGACGGTCGCCATGGCGTTCACCGCTTCGAGCTACGCGCAGATGGTGCGGGTCGCCCCGCAGGCCGGATCGGTGTTCACCTACGCGCGCAAGGGGCTGGGCGAGGCGCCGGGTTTCGTCGCCGGGTGGATGGCGATGCTCGACTACCTGCTGATCCCCGCGGTGGCGTACCTGTTCTCCGGGATCGCCATGGAGGCGCTGGTCCCGGCGGTGGACCGGTGGGTGTGGACGGCCCTCGCGGTCGTGGTGACCACACTGCTCAACCTGTGGGGCGTGCGGGCGGCGGCCCGGGTCGGTTTCGCGGTGCTGGCGATGGAGATCGCGGTGCTGCTGGTGTTCGTGGTGTCGGCGGTGGTGGTGCTGGCCCGCGACGGGGCCGAGCGGGACTGGCTGTCGCCGCTCACCGGTGACGCCGGCTTCTCGATGGCCGCGGTCTTCAGCGCCGTGTCGATCGCCGTGCTGTCGTATCTCGGCTTCGACGCGATCGCCTCGTTCGCGGAGGAGGTGACCGGCGGCTCGCGGAAGGTGGCGCGGGCGGTGCTGTTCTGCCTGGCGCTCGCCGGGACGCTCTTCGTGGCGCAGACGTATCTGGTGGCGCTGCTGACCCCGGTGTCGTCGGCGGAGCTGGCGGCCGATCCGGCGGCGCAGGGCTCCGCCTTCTACGACGCGGTGGACGCCTCGGTGGGGACCTGGCTGCACGACCTGGTGGCGGTCAGCAAGGCGATCGGCGCGGCGTTCGCCGCGCTGGCCGGGCAGGCGGCGGCCGGGCGGCTGCTCTTCGCGATGGCCCGGGACCGGCGGCTGCCGCGGGTGCTGGCGCGCACCGACTCCGGGGTGCCGCGGCTGGCCCTGCTGGTCGCGGCGGTGGTCACGATGGTGGCGGCGGTGTGGGCGGCGCAGCGGGACGACGGCCTGGACCACCTGGTGTCGGTGGTGGACATCGGCGCGCTGACGGCGTTCGTGCTGCTGCACGCGAGCGTGGTCGGCTGGTTCGTGGTGCGCCGGATGGACGGGCCGCCGGACTGGCTGCGTCATGTGGTGGTGCCGGTGCTCGGAGCCGCCGTACTGGTCGCGGTGATCGCGGAGGCGGCACGGTCGGCGCAGGTGGTGGGGGTGATCTGGCTGGGCGTGGGGCTGGTGGTGCTGTCGGTGCAGTGGGGCCGGACGAGGCCGGATGAGCCGGCCGAGGGGGACGGGAAGGGCTGAGAGGGCCGGGGCGGGCGGCGGGCGGTCCGGATCGGCGGCGATGTCGGAGCGGGCCGTTACCCTCGCCCGTATGGCTCTCAACACGTCCGCGGAAGCGCCCCTGCCCGTCGGCGAGGTCTCGCGGCTCATCGGAGGGTGGATCGACCGCCTCGGGGCGGTGTGGGTCGAGGGGCAGATCACCCAGCTGTCGCGCCGTCCGGGCGCCGGGGTCGTCTTCCTGACGCTGCGGGACCCGTCGTACGACATCTCGGTCGGGGTGACCTGCTACCGCCAGGTCTTCGACGCGGTGGCGGACGTGGTCACCGAGGGGGCGCGGGTCGTGGTGCTCGCCAAGCCGGAGTGGTACGCGCCGCGGGGGCAGCTCTCGCTGCGGGCGACGGAGATCAAACCGGTCGGCATCGGTGAACTGCTGGCGCGGCTGGAGCAGTTGAAGCGGTCGCTCGGTGCGGAGGGTCTGTTCGCGGCGGACCGCAAACGGGCGCTGCCGTTCCTGCCGCACCGGGTCGGCCTGGTGTGCGGCCGGGCGTCCGCCGCCGAGCGGGACGTCCTGGAGAACGCGCGCAGGCGCTGGCCGCACGTCCGCTTCGAGGTGCGCAACGTGGCCGTGCAGGGGGTGCACGCGGTCACCCAGGTCGTCCAGGCGGTCAAGGAGCTGGACGAGCACCCCGAGGTGGACGTGATCATCGTGGCCCGGGGCGGCGGCAGCGTGGAGGACCTGCTGCCGTTCTCCGACGAGCAGCTGGTGCGCGCGGTGGCCGGCTGCACGACCCCGGTCGTCTCGGCCATCGGCCACGAGCCGGACGCGCCGCTGCTGGACCTGGTGGCGGACCTGCGGGCGTCCACGCCGACGGACGCGGCGAAGAAGGTCGTGCCGGACGTCGGCGAGGAGCTGGAGCGGGTGCGGCAGCTGCGTCGCCGCGCCCTGCGCACGGTGGAGGGGCTGCTGGAGCGCGAGGAGCGCGGCCTCGCCCACGCGCTGGCGCGGCCGTGCATGGAGCACCCGCAGCGGATGGTGGAGCAGCGCGAGGACGAGGTGGACGCGCTGCTGGCGCGGGGCCGGCGGGTCTTCGGGCATCTGCTGGACCGTGCGGACTCGGAGCTGTCGCACACCAGGGCACGGGTGGTCTCGCTGTCGCCGGCCGCCACGATGGAGCGCGGGTACGCCGTCCTCCAGCGCGCGGACGGCGCCGTGGTGCGCTCGCCCGACGAGGTGGCCGCGGGGGACGCGCTGCGCGCCAGGGTCGCGCACGGCGAGTTCGCGGTGCGCGTCGACGACTGACCGGGCGGGGCGCTCGGGGGCGGGCGTCCGCGCGGCGGGTGTCTCCCGGCCGCGCGACGGCGCCGCCGTTTTCACATTGCAGGCTCGACTTAGGGTGGATCGCATGGCTGCCAGGACGGAAGAGGCCGCGCTCGGCTACGAGCAGGCGCGGGACGAGCTGATCGAGGTCGTGCGCCGGCTGGAGGCGGGCGGCACGACGCTGGAGGAGTCGCTCGCCCTGTGGGAGCGCGGGGAGGAGCTGGCGAAGGTCTGCCGGCACTGGCTGGAGGGGGCGCGGGCGCGCCTCGACGCCGCACTGGCGGAAGCGGAGCCGGACGGGGACGACGGCGGCCGGTAGGGCTCATGGCCGGGTCCGGCGGGGACGGCGGGCGGGGCGGGGAGTGTGAGTCGGGTCACCAGAGCCGCGCTTTAGTTGAACTTTAATCTACTTGCGGTACGGTGAAGCGGTAGTTGGTTGGCCCATTAACCGTCCCCGGAAGGTTCCCATGTCCCTCGTTCTTGACCCCGCCGCCCAGGACCTGCTGTTCCGCGAGGCCCGCACCGCGAACGCGTTCACCGACGAGCCGGTGACCGACGAGCAGGTCCAGGCGATCTACGACCTGGTCAAGTACGGCCCGACGGCCTTCAACCAGACCCCGCTGCGCGTCGTGCTCGTCCGCTCCCCGGAGGCCCGCGAGCGCCTGGTGTCCCACCTGGCCGAGGGCAACCGCGCCAAGACGGCCGCCGCCCCGCTGGTCGCGATCCTCGCCGCGGACAACGAGTTCCACGAGGAGCTGCCGACGCTGTTCCCGCACTTCCCGCAGGCGAAGGACGTCTTCTTCGGCGAGCGCCCGGTCCGCGAGTCGGCCGCCGTGGTCAACGCCTCCCTCCAGGCCGCCTACTTCATCCTCGGCATCCGCGCCGCCGGCCTGGCCGCCGGCCCGATGACGGGCTACGACGCCGCCGGCATCCAGAAGGAGTTCCTGGACGGCGACCACACCCCGCTGATGGTCGTCAACATCGGCAAGCCCGCCGAGGACGCCTGGTTCCCCCGCTCCCCGCGCCTGTCGTACGAGCAGGTCGTCACCACCGTCTGAGCCGCCCCGCGCGCACGAAGGCCGCCGCACCCGGATCTCCGGGGCGGCGGCCTTCGCCGTACGGCACGGGCGGCCGGGGCGGGAAGGCGCCCCGGCGGGCGGGCTCAGGACCCCTTGGCGGACGGGGACGGGGAGGCGGCGGACCCGGCGACGAGCGCCTGCGCCATCTCCGTCAGGCGTTCCGGCGAGGCCGTGCCCATGACCACCGTGGTCGCCCCGTCGGCGGTGCGCACCAGCGCGTCGTACTTCGGACCGTCCCAGCGCTGCCAGGTCTCGCCGCGGATCTCCTGCGTCGCGGAGGTCTTCTCCGCGTGCCGCGTGACCTTGCGCACGTACTTCTCCGCCGGCTGTGCGGTGGACTGCTCGACCGCCACGTACTGCGTGTCCGGGTCGAGGAAGCCGAGGTGCCAGGCGTGGTCGTCGGCGCCGTCGAACGTCACCGACGTGGTGCGCCACCCGCCGCGCAGGCCCTCGGGCGCGGCCACCGGGTACGGCGCCGCGCGCTGGGCGGTCAGGAGCTCCACCCGGTAGTCGACGGGCTTGATCGGGTCGGCCTTCTCGTCGTGCGGGACCAGCATGTAGATGCCCGCCACGACGACGCCGATCACCGCCATCGACTGGAACATGCCCCGGACCGTCTGTCTGCCTCGCATACCTGCCACGTCCCCTATGGTCGCATCCGGCATCCGCGCTCAAACGTGGGCCCCTCTGCTCAATATGTCGATCTACCGATAGAGTCGCACCACCCTCCTATTACGGCCGTCGCGTCGTACAGAAAGGTGCGCTCCGATGACCGAGCATCAACTGCCGTCCCCGCTCGAGGTCTCTCCCGAGGCCCCCGACCGCAACCTCGCCCTGGAGCTCGTCCGTGTCACCGAGGCCGCCGCCATGGCGGCCGGCCGCTGGGTGGGCCGCGGCGAGAAGAACGGCGCCGACGGTGCGGCGGTCAAGGCCATGCGAACCCTCGTCTCGACCGTCTCGATGAACGGCGTCGTCGTCATCGGCGAGGGCGAGAAGGACGAGGCGCCGATGCTGTTCAACGGCGAGCGCATCGGCGACGGCACCGGCGCCGAGTGCGACATCGCCGTGGACCCCATCGACGGCACCACGCTCACCGCCAAGGGCATGCCGAACGCCATCGCGGTACTGGCGGCGGCCGACCGGGGCACCATGTTCGACCCGTCCGCGGTGTTCTACATGGACAAGCTGGTCACCGGCCCCGAGGCCGCCGACTACGTGGACATCAACGCCCCCGTGTCCGTGAACATCCGCCGCGTCGCCAAGGCCAAGCACTCCTCGCCCGAGGACGTCACGGTCGTCATCCTCGACCGCCCCCGCCACGAGGGCATCGTCAAGGAGATCCGCGAGACGGGCGCCCGGATCAAGTTCATCTCCGACGGCGACGTCGCGGGCTCCATCATGGCCGTCAAGGAGGGCACCGGCGTCGACCTGCTCCTCGGCATCGGCGGCACGCCCGAGGGCATCATCTCGGCCTGCGCCATCAAGTGCCTCGGCGGCGTCATCCAGGGCAAGCTGTGGCCGAAGGACGACGAGGAGCGGGCGCGGGCGATCGACGCCGGGCACGACCTCGACCGGGTGCTGTCCACCGACGACCTGGTGAGCGGCGAGAACGTCTTCTTCGTCGCCACCGGCATCACCGACGGCGAACTGCTGCGCGGTGTGCGCTACCGGGCCGAGACGGCGACCACCCAGTCGCTCGTGATGCGCTCCAAGTCGGGCACGATCCGCCAGATCGACTCGACCCACCGCCTGTCGAAGCTGCGGGCCTACAGCCAGATCGACTTCGACCGCGCCCAGTAGGACCCGGCCGCGGACGGCACGAGAGGCGCCCCTTTGTGCGGAGGGGCGCCTCTTGTCGTTCTCGTCGCCGTTCCTCGTCGCCGCTCCTCGTCCGCCGTTCCTCGGGCGGGTGCGTCCGTCGGCGTCGTCAGGCGGGCGCCGGGCGGCCGTCGTCGTCGGGCGGACGTCGTCCGGCGGGCCGCGGGGCCGGCGAGCCCGTGACGCGCCGGCCGAGGTGCGTCAGGCGGCGGACGGGGACTTCTTCAGCTCGACCTCCCGCCGGCGCCTACGGGCCAGGACCACGCGGCGCTCAGCCGCCGTGAGCCCGCCCCACACGCCGTACGGCTCCGGCTGGAGCAGAGCGTGCTCGCGGCACTCGACCATCACGGGGCAGCGGGCACAGACGCGCTTGGCCGCCTCCTCCCGTGCCAGCCGTGCGGCCGTGGGCTCCTTGGACGGGGCGAAGAAGAGTCCGGCCTCGTCGCGGCGGCACACCGCCTCCGCGTGCCAGGGGCCGGCATCGTCCTCCCGAGCCGGGACGCGCTGAGGCGGAACGGCGGCTACCTTCAGGGACTGATGCGGCAGTTGCAGCACGGTCTACTCCTGACGACGGATTCGCGAGCGAGAGACGATGCAGCAGTCCCTACCCGCTGTGCGCACGCCTATGCACTGAGTGGCGCCGCCGTCCGGTGCGCCGGCCCCCGCCCGGCGCGCGGACGGCGCGAAGTGCCGTATGCGCGCCGGGCCGTCAGCCGAGGTGTTTGCGCAGGCGGGCGTGGAGGTCGGCGATCAGGCGGCCGCGCTTGGGCCTGGCCTCGATATTGCCCAGAACCGCGTACCCGTTGACGACGACCACGGGCGCCTGGGGGTCGGCGGCCTCCAGGTGCACCACCTCGAAGTTGCCGAAGATGCCGGTGCCGCTGCCGCGCAGGGTGATGTTCTCCGGGACGCGGATCTCGACGTTGCCGAAGATCGAGGTCGCGTTGATCACCGTGAGGCGCTGGCGGAACATCGCCTCGGTGAGGTCGATCTCGACGCTGCCGAAGAGCGAGAAGGCGTTGGTGCGGCGGCCCACGCTCCAACGGCCCTTGCGGGTCGCGCTGGAGAAGACGGCGACCACGTTGTCCGCGGGACCGCCGGCCTCGTCGTCCTCGGGCGCCCGCACGCCTGCGCCGTACGGGGAGGCGGCGCCGCGCCCGTCCGACGGGAGGTCGCTCACGAGCGGTTCGAGCTCGCCGAGGGTCTTCGCGCGGTAGACCGCGTCGATGCGTTCGGAGTGCTCCTCGGCGTCGAGCCGCCCCTCGGCGAGAGCGTCCCGCAGGATGTCGGCGATCCGGTCGCGGTCGGCGTCCGACGCCCGCATGGCCTGTTCGGGACGGGCGGTCTCGGCGCGGACGGCCGACTTCTGGGGCTGCTTCTCGAGGTCCACGTGACCAGCCTAGCGAAACGCGATAGATCGCGACCAGGGATGGCGCCCGGGCATCGCGTCCGGGCGGCCGGATCCGGCCGCCGCGCGGGCCACGCCGGCGCATACCGGCCAGGCGGGAAACCGCCTCCCCACGGGCGTTCCCCGCCGCCCGGCCTCGGGCAGGGTCGGGCCGGGGGCGGCCGGCGCCCCGGTCCGGCGGGAGCGGCACCGGGCAGCCTCTCCTGCTACGCCCACTACCTCGACGGCAACGGCCGCGACCCGGCCACCCGCACGTACGAGGCGCCGGCCGCCGGTGTGTGGGAGCTGGTCGTCGAGTCCCGCCGTACGTCCCCGGTCTTCGCCACCGCCTTCCGGCTGACGGCGACGATCACCGGCTAGCGGACGGCCGCCGGGCTTCGGACGGCCGGCGGGGGACGGCCGCCGGCGCCGGACCGCGCATCGCCGGACGGTCGCCCGGCGATGCGCGGCGCCCCCTGCGACCACCACCGCGGGGGGCGCTCCGCACCCCCGTGCGGTCCCGGTCCGGGAAGTGAGCCTTACCTCACAGGATCGGCGCCGCAGGGGAGTCTTACGCTGGATGGCGCTGCCGACGGAGGCATGCTGCTGTCTGCTAAGTGAGGAATGGGCGAAATGCCGGAGTTCGCGTATACGGATCTGCTCCCGCTGGGCGAGGACACCACCCCGTACCGGCTGGTGACCGCCGAGGGCGTCGCCACCTTCGAGGCGAACGGGCGGACCTTCCTCACGGTGGAGCCCGAGGCCCTGCGGAAGCTGGCCGCCGAGGCGATCCACGACATCCAGCACTACCTCCGCCCCGCCCACCTCGCCCAGCTGCGCCGCATCATCGACGACCCCGAGGCGTCGTCCAACGACAAGTTCGTCGCGCTGGACCTCCTGAAGAACGCGAACATCGCCGCCGCGGGCGTCCTGCCCATGTGCCAGGACACCGGCACCGCGATCGTCATGGGCAAGCGCGGCCAGAACGTGCTCACCGAGGGCGGCGACGAGGAAGCCCTCTCGCGCGGCATCTACGACGCCTACACCGAGCTGAACCTGCGCTACTCGCAGATGGCGCCGCTGACCATGTGGGAGGAGAAGAACACCGGCTCGAACCTGCCCGCGCAGATCGAGCTGTACGCCACCGACGGCGGTGCGTACAAGTTCCTCTTCATGGCCAAGGGCGGCGGCTCGGCCAACAAGTCCTTCCTCTACCAGGAGACGAAGGCCGTCCTCAACGAGGCGAGCATGATGCGGTTCCTGGAGGAGAAGATCCGCTCGCTCGGCACCGCGGCCTGCCCGCCCTACCACCTCGCGATCGTCGTCGGCGGCACCTCGGCCGAGTTCGCGCTGAAGACCGCGAAGTACGCCTCCGCGCACTACCTCGACGAGCTGCCGTCCGAGGGCTCGGCGCTCGGCCACGGCTTCCGCGACGAGGAGCTGGAGAAGAAGGTCTTCGAGCTGACGCAGAAGATCGGGATCGGCGCGCAGTTCGGCGGCAAGTACTTCTGCCACGACGTGCGGGTGGTGCGGCTGCCGCGGCACGGCGCCTCGCTCCCCGTCGCCATCGCCGTCTCCTGCTCGGCGGACCGCCAGGCCGTCGCCAAGATCACCGCCGAGGGCGTCTTCCTGGAGCAGCTGGAGACCGACCCGGCGCGCTTCCTCCCCGACACCACCGACGAGCACCTCGCCGAGGAGGGCGACGTCGTCCGGATCGACCTCAACCGGCCGATGGACGAGATGCTCGCGGAGCTGTCCAAGTACCCGGTGAAGACCCGTCTCTCGCTGACCGGCCCGCTGGTCGTGGCGCGCGACATCGCGCACGCGAAGATCAAGGAGCGGCTGGACGCGGGCGAGGACATGCCGCAGTACCTGAAGGACCACCCGGTCTACTACGCCGGGCCCGCGAAGACGCCCGAGGGGTACGCGTCCGGGTCCTTCGGCCCGACGACGGCCGGCCGGATGGACTCCTACGTGGAGCAGTTCCAGGCCGCGGGCGGCTCGAAGATCATGCTCGCCAAGGGCAACCGCTCGAAGCAGGTGACGGACGCGTGCGGGACGCACGGCGGGTTCTACCTGGGGTCGATCGGCGGGCCGGCGGCGCGGCTGGCGCAGGACTGCATCAAGAAGGTCGAGGTCGTCGAGTACGAGGAGCTCGGCATGGAGGCGGTGTGGCGGATCGAGGTCGAGGACTTCCCCGCGTTCATCGTGGTCGACGACAAGGGCAACGACTTCTTCACGGAGCCGGCCCCGGCGCCCACGTTCACCTCGATTCCGGTGCGGGGGCCGGGGCTGGCGTAGCACCCCCGGGGGGCGCTGCAACCGCGGTCCCGGGGGCCCGGGTCGCGCCCCGGGGCCCTCGGGCCCGTGCGTCGCGCCGTCGCGGGCGCGACGCCTTACGGGGGCTCCGCCCCCGGACCCGCGCCCCTCAGCCGCCGGCGAGGCAGGATTCGCCCGGAGTCGCCCGAAACCCGGGCGAACCCCGAGCCCCGGACGGAGCCCGGGTCGCCGCGCGAGGCCGGAGCCGCCCCGAGTCGCCCGAGTGGACGGCCTCCTAGGCGAAGCGCTGCCCCGGGGATCCGTCGCAGGAGGCGAGGCGGAGCGGTGCGGTGGAGGCGGCCGTCAGGCAGAGGCCGGGGGCGGATGCCGGGCGGATGGTCGAACCGTCGCGGACGAACCTCTGGTTGGCGCCGCCGTGGCAGTCCCACAGGACCAGGGCGGTGCCGGCGCGGTAGGCGGAGTCCGGCACGTCCAGGCAGCGGTCCTGGCTCAGCTCCGTGTGGAGGGAGCCGCGGGCGGTGTCGTGCCACCAGCCCTGGTTGCGGCCGCCGTGGCACTCCCAGGCCAGTGTCCTGGTGCCGTTGCGCGTGACGGCGCCCTCGACGTCGGCGCAGAGGCCGGAGGCGGCCCTGAGCGGCCGGTAGACGTCGTCCCAGGCGAGCGGGAACAGGCGCGGGGCGCCACTGGAGGCGACGTCCGCGCAACTCGCCTCCCGCAGGCCCGAGTCGTACAGCTGGGTCAGGCAGGACGCGAAGGCCGCGTGGCCGCGCGCGTTCGGGTGGAAGGACTGACGGACGGAGTTGGCGTCCGGCGGGAAGGGTTTGCCGAGGTCGATGTAGAGGCCGCGGGCCCAGGCGTCCTGGTGGCAGACCTCGTGGCCGTGGAAGAGGCGTGAGTTGTCGAGGTAGACCGCTCCGGTGCTCTGCGCGACTCGTCGCATGCCGCGTTCGAAGGCGGGGACGGCCGTGTCGCGGCCCCACGTGGTGTCGGAGTCGTAGCCCAGGCCGCCGCAGATCAGCTTGCCGGGGAAGGACGGGTTGTCCCGGAAGTCGGGGCCGATGGGGCTCGGGTAGCCCATGAGCACGAGCTTGTAGTCGCCGTCCCCGTAACCGGCGTCGCGCATCACGGTCCGCAGGTCGCGCACGGTCTGCTCGACCTTGGGCACGAGACCGTCGACACGGGCCTGCCAGCCGGGGGCGTACTTCGGCGCGCAGGCGCCCTGGAGCAGGATGTAGCGGGTGACGCAGTCGGTCATGACCGGGCCGAACTGCAGGTCGTCGTTGGCGCCCGCGACGAGCAGGACCATCGTGATCCGGGTGTTGCGCGCCTTGATCGCGAGGCTGTCGCTCTGGACCGGTTCGTCGGTGTACTGCCGGGAGCCGCCGATGCGGATGTTTCCGGTGTGGGCGCCGGAGCAGGAGACGTTGTAGGTCACGTCGGCGGCGATGCCGGTGCGGTGGACGGCCGCTTCGGGCGAGCGGTGGCACCAGTTGTCCGGCCCGTCGGTGCCCGGTTCGTAGGTGCCGACGCCCTCGCCGGAGATCTCGCTGTCGCCCAGGGAGATCAGCGCCGTCCTGCGCTGGTCGAGCGGGCGTTCGGCCGGGCTGCCGTAGAGGGCGGTGGCCTCCGCCGCGCGGACGGCCTCCAGTTCGGGCGGCAGCGGGACGGACGCCGCGGCCGCGGGGGTGGCCGGTGCCGCGGACGCCGTGGCTGCGCCGGTGCCGCCGAGCACGGTGGCGAGGACGGCGACGGCGGCAGCCGTGCGCCGGAACGGGTGGAGTCTTGGGCCTGGTCGCGTCATTGCGCCTCCCCGGGTTGTGGTCTCACGGGGTATGTACTGGCGGGTAGCGCAGTTGGGAATACGCGGAACAAGACAACTGCTCAACTTTTCGAGGCGTAGGCCGGAGGAAGGACAGCGATGAGCGGCACGGCGGCAGGCGAGTTCCGGATCGAGCACGACTCCATGGGCGAGGTGCGGGTCCCCGCGCACGCGAAGTGGCGGGCCCAGACGCAGCGCGCGGTGGAGAACTTCCCCGTCTCGGGCCAGCGTCTGGAACGGGCGCACATCGAGGCCCTGGCGCTGATCAAGGCGGCCGCGGCGCGGGTGAACGCCCGGCTGGGCGTGCTGGACGCGGACATCGCCGAGGCCGTCGCGAGCGCGGCGGACGAGGTCGCCGGGGGCCGCTGGGACGACCACTTCCCCGTCGACGTCTTCCAGACCGGATCCGGCACGTCGTCGAACATGAACGCCAACGAGGTGATCGCCACCCTCGCCTCCGAGCGCCTCGGGCGGGCCGTCCACCCCAACGACCATGTGAACGCCTCCCAGTCGTCCAACGACGTCTTCCCCTCCTCGATCCACATCGCCGCCACCGCCGCGGTGACCGGGGACCTGGTGCCGGCGCTGGAGCATCTGGCGGCCTCCCTGGAGCGCAAGGCGGCCGAATTCGCCGCCGTCGTGAAGTCGGGGCGCACCCATCTGATGGACGCCACCCCCGTCACCCTCGGCCAGGAGTTCGGCGGTTACGCGGCACAGATCCGCAACGGCGTCGAGCGGCTGCGTTCCGCGCTGCCGCGCCTCGCCGAACTGCCCCTGGGCGGCACGGCGGTGGGCACCGGCATCAACACCCCGCCCGGCTTCTCCGCGGCCGTCATCGCGGAGGTGGCGACCGCCACCGGGCTGCCGCTGACCGAGGCCCGCGACCACTTCGAGGCGCAGGGCGCGCGGGACGCGCTGGTGGAGACCTCCGGCCAGCTGCGGACCGTCGCGGTGTCGCTCACCAAGATCTGCAACGATCTGCGGTGGATGGCCTCCGGGCCGCGCACCGGGCTCGCGGAGATCCGGCTGCCGGACCTCCAGCCCGGTTCGTCGATCATGCCGGGCAAGGTCAACCCGGTGGTCCCCGAGGCGGTGCTGATGGTCGCCGCGCAGGTGACGGGCAACGACACGACGGTCGCCGTCGCGGGAGCCGCGGGCAACTTCGAGCTGAACGTCATGCTGCCCGTGATGGCCAAGAACCTCCTGGAGTCCGTCCGGGTGCTCGCCAACGCCTCCCGCCTGCTCGCGGACCGGACCGTCGACGGGATCACCGCCGACGCGGAACGCGCCCGCGAGTACGCGGAGTCGTCCCCCTCCGTGGTCACGCCGCTCAACAAGTACATCGGCTACGAGGAGGCGGCGAAGGTCGCCAAGGCGTCGCTGGCGGAACGCCGGACCATCCGGGAGGTCGTCCTGGACCGCGGGTACGTGGAGCGCGGCGAACTGACTCTGGAGCAGCTGGACGAGGCCCTCGACGTGCTGCGCATGACCCACCCCTGAGCCGGGGCGCGCGCCGCGATCCGGCTCACGGGTGCCTTGCCGGGCCGGGCCCGCCTCCTAAGATCTGCTCATGACAGGGACGGAACGCATCGCACGCTGGGCACCCGGGGACCACATCCTCTGGCGGTACCGCGGTCATGCCCCCGATCTCGACGGCTGCACGGTGCACATCTGCCGGCCCGTGACGGTCGTCCAGGACACCGAGGACCTGCTCGCCGTCTGGATGGCGCCGGGCACCGAGTGCGTCAAGCCGGTGCTCGCCGACGGCTCCCCCGTGCATCTGGAGCCGCTGGCGACCCGCTACACCGTGCCGCGCACGCTGACCCGCGACCGCTGGTTCGGCGCCGGGGTGCTCAAGCTGGCCAGGCCGCGGGACCCGTGGTCGGTCTGGCTGTTCTGGGAGTCGGGCTGGCGGTTCAAGAGCTGGTACGTGAATCTCGAGGAGCCGCGCACCCGGTGGTCGGGCGGGGTGGACTCCGAGGACCACTTCCTCGACATCTCCGTCTATCCGGACCGCAGTTGGCTGTGGCGGGACGAGGACGAGTTCGCCCAGGCGCAGCTCGTCGGGCTGATGGACGAGGCGAAGGCCGAACGCGTCCGGGAGGCGGGGCGGGCCGCGGTGGCGTCCATCCGCGCCTGGGAGGCGCCGTTCTCCTCGGGCTGGGAGCACTGGCGCCCCGACCCGTCGTGGACCGTGCCGCGGCTGCCGGCCGACTGGGCGGGGCGCGGCGAGGGACGGCCCGCGGCCTGAGCCGTGCGCCCGGTCCGTGCCGGGCACGGGAGGACGGACACCCGCAGGGCGTCACGGAGTGAAGCTGGCCGAAAATTTGCGTTTCGGCCCTCACTCCGCCCGATCCTTCCCGCCCTGTCGTACCGGCACGACCACCTCGTTGTCCGATTCCGGTCAGCGAACGCGCTCCGGCGTATACGACCTCGTGAGACTCTTGATGCGCCCCCCAGGGGCAAACGTAGGATCGTCGTCCGCAGCGCTGCGCCGTACGAGGGAGAAAGCGCAGGACAGACCGCACGTCAGCACGAGTCACCGAAGACAGCACGAGTCGCACAGAGGGGGTCGAGCCGTGCCGGATGTCCGCCGTCCTGCAAGGACCGGTCCCGGGGCGGGTGCACAGCCCCACGAGCCGGCCGCCACGAGTGGCCGCAGCGCAGTCGCGTCGACCCACCCGAGCCGGACGGAATCCCACGCGTGACGGAGCATCCCACCTCCCACGAGGGCCGGCAGCCCCTGGCTGCGCGGCCCCAGGAACGCACCCGGCCGCGGTCCCAGGCCGCCGGTGGCGCCGGCCTGCCCGGCGGGCAGCCGCCGCTGCCGCAGCCGGGTCTGCCGCCGCACTCCGTGCAGGCGCAGGCACAGGACATCGCGGGCACCGCCCGCCGCGAGGGCGACCGGCTGCGGTTCGTCGGGGCGGCGACCCGGCGCATCGCGCGCGGCATCGACCTCGACGAGATCGTGCTCGGCCTGTGCCGGGCCACCGTGCCCACCTTCTCCGACGCGATACTCGTCTACCTGCGCGACCCCCTGCCCGTGGGCGACGAGCGGCCCGTCTCCCCCTTCGTCCTGCGGCTGCGCCGCAGCGACCGGCTCCGCTCGACCAGCGACGACGCCGAAGGCGGCGCGGGCGCGGTCATCTCCGTGCTCGACCCGCAGACCGAGCTCGCGCCGGCCGCCGAGCTGTGCGAGGTCCGCTCCGGCGGCGCGCTCTCCGAGGTGCTGCGCGGGGTGCGGCCCGTCTTCGGCGACTCCGCCGCGGCCCGTGCCGCGCTGCCCGAACTGCTGGGCGACGGCCGTATCGTGCCCAGCGGTCACCGCGCGATACTGGCCCCGCTGCGCGGCAGGCGCCGGGTGATCGGCGCGGCCGTCTTCCTGCGCCGCCCGGACCGGCCCGCGTTCGAGCCGAACGACCTCCTGGTCGCCGCCCAGCTCGCCACCCACACCGCCCTCGGGATCGACAAGGCCGTGCTCTACGGCCGCGAGGCGTACATCGCCGACGAGCTCCAGCGCACCATGCTGCCGGACTCGCTGCCGCAGCCCACCGGTGTCCGGCTGGCCTCCCGCTACCTCCCCGCCGCCGAGACGGCGCGGGTCGGCGGCGACTGGTACGACGCGATCCCGCTGCCCGGCAGCCGTGTCGCGCTGGTCGTCGGCGACGTCATGGGCCACTCCATGACCTCGGCCGCGATCATGGGCCAGCTGCGGACCACGGCACAGACGCTGGCCGGGCTCGACCTGCCGCCGCAGGAGGTGCTGCACCACCTCGACGAGCAGGCCCAGCGGCTGGGCACGGACCGCATGGCGACCTGCCTCTACGCGGTCTACGACCCGGTCTCGCACCGCATCACCATCGCCAACGCCGGCCATCCGCCGCCCATCCTGCTGCACCTGGGCGGGCGGGCCGAGGTGCTCCGGGTCCCGCCCGGCGCCCCCATCGGCGTCGGCGGCGTGGACTTCGAGGCCGTGGAGCTCGACGCCCCGGCCGGGGCGACCCTGCTCCTGTACACCGACGGTCTCGTCGAGTCCCGGCTGCGCGACGTGTGGACCGGTATCGAGCAGCTGCGGGAGCGCCTGGCCGCCACCGCCCAGCTCACCGGTCCCGACCACTCGCCGCCGCTGGAGGCGCTCTGCGACGACGTGCTGGACATGCTCGGCCCGGGCGACCGGGACGACGACATCGCGCTGCTCGCGGCCCGCTTCGACGGGATCGCGCCGAGTGACGTCGCGTACTGGTTCCTGGACCCGGAGGACGCGGCCCCCGGCCGGGCCCGCCGTCTCGCGCGCCGCGCGCTGGAGCGCTGGGGCCTGGAGGATCTCTCGGACTCGGTGGAACTGCTGGTCAGCGAGGTGGTCACCAACGCCGTGCGCTACGCGGAGCGGCCGGTGATGCTGCGCCTGCTGCGGACCGAGGTGCTGCGCTGCGAGGTGGGCGACGACTCCCCGCAGCTGCCCCGGCAGCGCAGGGCACGCGACACGGACGAGGGGGGCCGGGGCCTGTTCCTGGTGAACCGGCTGGCCAGACGCTGGGGCGCGACCCGGCTGTCGACGGGCAAGGTCGTCTGGTTCGAGTTGCCGACCCCGGGCTGATCCTCCGGCCCGTCCGGGGCGGGGTCCGGAACCGGGCAGATGTTGCCCGTGCGGTGTGCGAGGCGTTCACTGGGGCAGACGGCCCGAAGCGACCCATATACCCCAGACCGACGGGAGAATCCCGTGTCCGAGTCCACCCCCAGGGCCCCGTACACCACGAACAACGCCGGTATCCCGGTGGAGAGCGACGAGCACTCGCTGACCGTGGGTCCGGACGGTCCGATCCTGCTCCAGGACCACTACCTGATCGAGAAGATGGCCCAGTTCAACCGGGAACGGGTCCCCGAGCGCGTGGTGCACGCCAAGGGCTCGGGAGCGTACGGCTTCTTCGAAGTGACCAATGACGTCAGCCAGTTCACCAAGGCGGACCTGTTCCAGCCGGGCAGGCGCACCGAGATGCTGGCGCGCTTCTCGACGGTGGCGGGCGAGCAGGGCTCCCCGGACACCTGGCGGGACCCGCGCGGCTTCGCCCTGAAGTTCTACACCGAGCACGGCAACTACGACCTGGTCGGCAACAACACCCCCGTCTTCTTCGTCCGCGACACGATCAAGTTCCAGGACTTCATCCGGTCCCAGAAGCGCCACCCCGTCACCGGCTTGCGCGACCACGACATGCAGTGGGACTTCTGGACCCTCTCCCCCGAGTCGGCGCACCAGGTCACCTGGCTGATGGGCGACCGGGGCATCCCGAAGACGTACCGCCACATGAACGGCTACGGCTCCCACACCTACATGTGGATCAACGCGGGCGGCGAGCGGTTCTGGGTGAAGTACCACTTCAAGACGGACCAGGGCATCGACTTCCTCACCCAGGCCGAGGCCGACGAGCTCGCCGGATCGGATCCGGACAAGCACCGGCGGGATCTCTTCGAGTCGATCCGGTCCGGCGACGCGCCCTCCTGGACGCTCAAGGTCCAGATCATGCCGTTCGAGGACGCGGCGGACTACCGGTTCAACCCGTTCGACCTCACCAAGGTCTGGCCGCACGGCGACTACCCGCTCATCGACGTCGGCCGGATGGTCCTCGACCGCAACCCCGAGGACTTCTTCGTCCACATCGAGCAGGCGGCCTTCGAGCCGTCGAACATGGTCCCCGGCATCGGGCCCTCGCCGGACAAGATGCTGCTCGGCCGGCTGTTCTCCTACCCGGACACCCACCGGTACCGGATCGGCCCCAACTACGCGCAGCTGCCACCCAACCGGCCGCACGCGCCGGTGAACTCCTACGCCAAGGACGGCCCCATGCGCTACGTGCCCTCGCACGCGTCGCGGCCGTACGCGCCCAACTCCTACGGCGGCCCGGCGGCCGACTTCGGGCGCTTCGGCGACCCGGCCGGCTGGGAGACGGCGGGCGAGCTGGTGCGCGAGGCGACCAGGAGGCACAGCGAGGACGACGACTGGGGCCAGGCGGGCACGATGGTCCGCGAGGTCCTCGACGACGCCCAGCGCGAGCGGCTCGCCTCCAACATCAGCGGCCATCTGCTCGACGGGGTGTCCGCGCCGGTGCTGGAGCGGGCCGTGCAGTACTGGCGCACCGTGGACAAGGACCTCGGCGACACGGTCGCGCAGAAGGTCGGCCGCGGCTGAGCCGCCCCCTCGCACGCCGGGGCTCCCGGAACCCGATGGTTCCGGGAGCGCTGCCGTGTCCCGTCCGGCGGTGTCTCAGTCCTGCGGCCGCAGCCGCTCGCCGCCGCCGTCGTCGGGCTCGACCGGCGGGGAGAAGGTGACGCCGCCGCTGGGCGTCGGGTCCGGCTTCTGGGTCTCGGTCTCGGTCGGCGTCGGGTCCGGGTCCCGGGTCTCGGTCTCGGTCGGCGTCGGGTCCGGGTCCCGGGTCTCGGTCTCGGTCGGCGTCGGCTCCGGGTCCCGGGTCTCGGTCTCGGTCGGCGTCGGCTCCGGGTCCGGTTCGGGGCGGGCCGTCTCGGCGACGTCGAGGTCGAAGGAGGCGTCCGAGCCGCCGTTCAGGGCGTCCAGCGTGTAGTCGCCCCAGATCCTCGCCGGGAAGCCGCCGCCGTTGGCGCGGCCGGAGTTGGCGGTGCCGGTGAGCGAGACCTGCCCGCCGCCCTCGGCGGTGGACTCGCCGAAGAGGGCGACGACGGTGGTCAGTTCGGGCGTGTAGCCGGCGAACCAGGCGGACCGGTTCTTCTCCGAGGTGCCGGTCTTGCCCGCGGCCTCGTACGCGTCCGAGCGCGCGGCGACGCCGGAGCCCTGGGCCACCACGCCCGTCAGGCCGGCGGTCACGGTGTCGGCCGTCTCGCGGCTGATCACGGAGCCGCCGATCGGGTCGGGCAGCTCGACCGTGCGGTCGTTGTGCTCGGCCTTGGCCACGATGGTGGGCGTGACCTTCTTGCCGTGGTTGTCGAGGGTGGCGTACACCCCGGCCATGTCCCAGGTGGAGGCGCCCATGGTGCCGAGCGACACGGCGGGCCGCTCGGGGAAGTTGACGTCCGGCACGCCCAGTTCCAGGGCCGTCTTCTTGACCCTGTCCAGGCCGACGTCGACCGCCATCTGCGCGAACGCGGAGTTGATCGAGCGGTTCAGCGCGGTCTGCACGGAGACCGGACCGTAGCTGCGGCCGAGGTCGTTCTGCGGGGCGAACGGGGTGTCGCTGCCCTGGACGGGGCGCTTGCTGGTGCCGTCGTAGACGGTGTTGAGACCTATCGGGTCGTCGTCCTGGGTCCGGGACTCGTTCTCCAGCGCGGAGGCGAGGACCACGGGCTTGAAGGTCGACGCGGGCTGGTAGTCGCGGCGGGTGGCGTTGGACAGCCAGTGCTGGGTGGCGTCGGTGCCGCCGTACAGGGCGACGACCTTGCCCGTCCGCGGATCGACGGAGGTGGCCCCGGCCTGCACGGTGGCGTCGACCTTGCTGCCCTCGCGGTCGAGCTTCTCCTCCAGCTGCTCCTCGACCGCCTCCTCCAGCTCGCGCTGCTTCTTGCGGTCGACGTTGAGCGTGATCGTCCAGCCGCCGGCCTTCAGGTCCTCCTCGTCGAGGCCCTGGCGGGCGAGTTCGGCGTTCGCCGCCTCGACGAGGTAGCCGGTCTGGCCCTCCATGCCGGGGGCGGGCTTGGGGGCCTTCGGGACGGGGAACTTCAGGCCCGCGCGCTCACCGGCGTCGAGCCAGCCCTCCTCGACCATGTTGTCGAGGACGTAGTTCCAGCGCTCGGTCACCAGCTTGCGGCCCGTCTCGGAGGCGGAGGACCAGTCGTACTGGCTCGGGGCCTGGAGCAGGGCGGCGAGGTAGGCGCCCTGGGCGACGTCGAGCTTCTCGGCGTCCACGCCGTAGTACGCCTGCGCGGCGGCCTGGATGCCGTGCGCGTTGCGACCGTAGTAGCTGGTGTTGATGTACCCGGCCAGGATCTCGCTCTTCTCCTTCTTCTGATCCACCTTGAGCGAGATCACCAGCTCCTTGAGCTTGCGGGTGACCGTCTGGTCCTGGTCCAGGTAGTAGTTCTTGACGTACTGCTGGGTGATGGTGGAGCCGCCCTGCTTGCCCTTGCCGGTCAGGGTGTTCTTCACGCCCCGCAGGGTGCCCTTGAGGTCGACGCCCGAGTCCTCGAAGAACGACTTGTTCTCCGCCGCGACGAAGGTGTACTGCACGTCCTTCGGGATCTTCTCCAGGCCGACGATCTCCCGGTTCACCTTGCCCGTGCGGGCGAGGACCGTGCCGTCGCTGTACTTGTAGACGTTGCTCTGCATCTCGGCCTCGGCGTTGGCCGCGGGCACCGGGACCATCAGGTAGACGACGAAGAACGCCCCCATGACCACCAGGCAGAAGCCGAAGAACGTCCCCAGCAGTTTTCGCCAGGTGAAGAACCGGCGTATGCCCGTGGGCCCGGCCGCCCCCGCCCGGCGCGCACCGCGCTGCCGAGCCTGTCGCTCATCCGCTCGGCCCATCGCTTCGCAGCTCCGCTCTTCCGTCGTCACGTCGTTCGCGTGGCCTCGCCGGTCGGCGGGCCGTCGTTCGTCGGTGGCCTCGCCGCGCGGGCGGGGCCGTCGTTCGGTGGCCGCGCCGGCAGGCGGGCCCGGAATCAGCTCAGAAAGGTAACACCGGTAGTCCGGGCAAAGGGGCCCCGATCCGACCTTTTCCGGACGTGAGAATCAGCACCCCCTTGCAAAGGAACCGACTCCTGAGAGGCGCACAGGGTTGCGACAGCTGGTAATCTGATATCACTTTGCTAGACAGACGGACCCGGCGCCGACCGGGTCCGCCGGCACGGAAACGGGGAGTGGACCATGCCTGCACACGGCTCGCGAGGAACGGACACGACGGCGGCCAGGGAGACGGACGCACCCGATGTGCCCCAGATGCCCGCACCACGGGTGCGCGAGACCGCAGCCCACAGCATCGGCGGAGGGCTCGCACTGCTGCTCGGGCTGATCGGCCTCGCGGCGGGCGCGGCGCTCGTCTTCGGGGCGATCGGCGTGGACTCCGGCGGCGCCAAGGCCCTGATGATCGTGGGCGGCATCGTGGTGGGGCTGGCCGCGATCCTCGCCATGTGCGGACTGAACATGGTCGCGCCGGGCGAGGCCCGGGTCGTCCAGCTCTTCGGCCGCTACCGGGGCACCATCCGCACGGACGGCCTGCGCTGGGTCAACCCGCTCACGACCCGGGCCAAGATCTCCACCCGCGTGCGGAACCACGAGACGGCCGTCCTCAAGGTCAACGACGCGTACGGCAACCCGATCGAGCTCGCGGCGGTCGTCGTCTGGAAGGTCGACGACACCGCCCAGGCGATGTTCGAGGTGGACGACTTCCTGGAGTTCGTCTCGACGCAGACCGAGGCCGCCGTGCGCCACATCGCGATCGAGTACCCGTACGACGCGCACGACGAGGACGGTCTCTCCCTGCGGGGCAACGCCGAGGAGATCACCGAGAAGCTCGCCGTCGAACTGCGCGCCCGGGTCGACGCGGCCGGCGTCGACATCATCGAGTCCCGCTTCACGCACCTCGCCTACGCGCCGGAGATCGCCTCCGCCATGCTCCAGCGCCAGCAGGCCGGCGCCGTGGTCGCCGCACGCCGCCAGATCGTCGACGGCGCGGTGGGCATGGTCGAAGCGGCCCTGGACCGACTCACCGAGCGGGACATCGTGGAGCTGGACGCCGAGCGCAAGGCGGCCATGGTGTCCAACCTGATGGTCGTCCTCTGCGGCGACCGGGCGGCCCAGCCGGTGCTCAACACGGGCTCGCTGTACCAGTGACCCCGCCGCCCCCGGGAGAACGCAAGCAGGTACTGCTGCGGCTCGACCCCGCGGTGTACGAGGCGCTGGCCCGCTGGGCCGGGGACGAACTGCGCAGCACCAACGCCCAGATCGAGTTCCTGCTGCGCCGGGCGCTCGGCGACGCGGGCCGGCTGCCCGGCGGTGTGGGCCCCCTCGCCCGCCGGGGGCGTCCGCCGCGCAGGCCGCCCGCAGGGCCGGACGACGGGGCCGGACCGGAACCGGAGACCGGGGCCGGACCGGAACCGGAATCCGGGGAACGCACCACGGAGTAGGAGGTGGGGGCCGCCGGGCCGGCGGCCCCCACCCTCTATACACCCCGCGTATACACCCTGTGTAGAGTGACGTCCATGTCCATCGGTCACACTCTCCTGGGCCTCCTCGAATCCGGCCCCCGGCACGGCTACGACCTCAAACGCGCCTTCGACGAGCGCTTCGGGCAGGACCGGCCGCTGCACTACGGACAGGTGTACTCCACCATGTCCCGGCTCCTGAAGAACGGCCTCGTCGAAATCGACGGCGTCGAGGCCGGCGGCGGCCCGGAACGCAAGCGGTACGCCATCACCCGGGCCGGGATCACCGATGTGTCCCAGTGGCTCGCGGAGCCGGAGAAGCCCGAGCCGTACCTCCAGTCGACCCTGTACACCAAGGTCGTCCTCGCCCTGCTCACCGGGCGCAGCGCAGCCGGCCTGCTCGACACCCAGCGTGCCGAGCACCTGCGGCTGATGCGGATCCTCACCGACCGCAAGCGCCGCGGCGACCTCGCGGACCAGCTCATCTGCGACCACGCGCTCTTCCACCTCGAAGCGGATCTGCGCTGGCTGGAACTGACCGCGGCGCGGCTGGACCAGCTCGCCGCCGAGGTGCGCCCGTGACCCCCGAGGGATCCCTGCTCGTCGCCGAGGACCTGCGCAAGTCCTTCGGCCCGACCACCGCCCTGGACGGGGCGTCGTTCTCCGTCCACCCCGGTGAGGTCGTCGCCGTCATGGGGCCGTCCGGCTCCGGAAAGTCCACCCTGCTGCACTGCCTCGCCGGGATCGTGGCGCCCGACGCGGGCTCCGTCCGCTACGACGGGCGCGACCTCGCCGGCCTCGGCGACGACGGCCGCAGCGCGCTGCGCCGCACCGATTTCGGTTTCGTCTTCCAGTTCGGCCGGCTGGTCCCGGAGCTGACCTGCGTGGAGAACGTGGCCCTGCCGCTCCGGCTCGGCGGAGCCCGGCGCAAGGAAGCCGAGCGGACGGCCACCGAGTGGCTGGAGCGCCTGGAAACCGCCGACCTCGCCCGCAAGCGGCCCGGGGAGATCTCCGGCGGCCAGGGCCAGCGGGTCGCGGTCGCCCGGGCGCTCGTCACCTCGCCGCGGGTGCTCTTCGCCGACGAGCCGACCGGCGCGCTCGACTCCCTCAACGGCGAGCGCGTGATGGAGCTGCTCACCGCGGCGGCGCGCGAGCGGAACACCGCCGTCGTGCTGGTCACCCACGAGGCGCGGGTCGCGGCCTGGTCCGACCGTGAGGTCGTGGTGCGCGACGGCCGCTCCCGCGACCCGGAGTTCGCCCGATGAGGCGACTGCTCCACGAACTCGCCCTCGGCGCCCGGTTCGCCCTCGGCGGCGGACGCGAGGGACTGACCCGGACCGCGCTGACCGCCCTCGGCACCGGTCTGGGCGTCGCGCTGCTCCTTCTCGCCGCTTCCGTCCCGCAGATCATGGCGGCCCGCGAGGCCCGGGAGGCGGCGCGGACGGCCTCCGACTGGTACAGCACGGAGCCCGTGCCGCGGTCTGACCGGACCGTCGTCCACCTGGAGACCGGCACCGAGTACCGGGGCGATCCCGTCGCCGGGGAGCTGCTGCGGGCCGACGGCACCCGGGCCGTGCTGCCGCCCGGGCTGGACCGGATACCCGCCGAGGGCGAGATGTTCGTCTCCCCCGCGCTCGGCGAGCTGCTCGGCTCCCCCGGCGGCGCACTGCTGAAGGAACGTCTCGGCGCCCAAGTGGCGGGGACGATCGGCGACGAGGGCCTGCACGACCCCGGGGAGCTGCGCTACTACGCGGGCAGCGACACCCTGACGACCGCCAACGGCGGAAGCCGGACCGCCGGTTACGGCACGGGCCGGCCGGACGACCCGGTCGACGCCCCGCTCCTCGTCCTGATCGTGCTGATCTGCGTGGTGCTGCTGGTCCCGGTGGCCGTCTTCCTCACGACCGCGGCGCGCTTCGGCGGCGAACGCCGCGACCAGCGGCTGGCGGCCCTGCGGCTGACCGGCGCCGATGTCCGCGCCACCCGCCGGATCGCGGCCGGTGAGGCCCTGCTCGGCTCGCTGCTCGGACTGGCCGTGGGCGCCGCGGTGTTCGCGGTGAGCCGGCGGTTCGCCGGCTCGGTGCGGCTGTGGGATCTGGGGGCCTTCCCGCACGACGTGGTCCCGGAGCCGTGGGCGGCTGCCCTGGTGCTGGTCGCCGTGCCGCTGTGCGCGGTGGTGACGACCCTGGTCGCGATGCGTTCGGTGACCGTCGAACCGCTGGGCGTCGTACGGGGGTCTGCGCCGGTGCGGCGCCGGCTGTGGTGGCGGCCGGCGATACCGCTCGCGGGCCTCGGGGTGCTGCTGGCGATCGGCCGGGTGACGCCCGGCGGGGCGGTGGACACCTTCCCGGTCGCGGCCGGCGCGATCCTGGTGCTGCTGGGACTCTCCACGCTGCTGCCCTGGCTGGTCGACGCCGTGGTCCGGCGGCTCGGCGGCGCCGGGCCGCTGCCGTGGCAGCTCGCCGTGCGGCGGCTCCAGCTCGGCAGCGGGGCCGCGGCGCGGGCGGTGAGCGGCATCACGGTCGCGGTCGCCGGGGCGATCGCGCTCCAGATGCTCTTCGCGGGCATGCACGCGGACTTCGCCCGGCTGATCTCCCACTCGGCCTGGGCAGGGCGGATGACCGTCCTGGCCGAGTACGCGGCCCCGGGTCTCGCGCCGGAGGCGGAGAAGGCGTTCCGCGCCACGCCGGGGGTACGGGAGGCCACCGCCGTGATCGAGGCGAGCGCGGTCGGCACCGGCCCGGTCACCGGGGACGGGTCCCGGCCGATGACCTCGCTCGTGGTGGCCTCCTGTCCGACCCTGCGGCGCCTCGCGGAGATCCCCCACTGCGCGGACGGCGACGCCTTCGTGGTCCACCGCCGCGGCGACGCCGAGCTGAACCGGTGGATCGACCGCACAGCCCGCACGGGGCGCCCGGTCGATCTGAACGACCCCTTCGAGCGGGACCGGGAGACCGGTCCGCTGCTGTGGACCCTGCCCGCCGGCAGCCCGACCGTGCCGGCCCGGCCGGACGCGGGCGGCGAGGAACTCTTCGGCATCTTCGCGACGCCCGGCGCGCTCACGGGCGCACACGCGCCGGGCTCGGCGGCCCCGGTGGACCCGGCCGCGCTGCCGGGCGCGCGGACGGTCGCGCAGGTGCACCTCGACGACGGGGTCCCGGACGCGGCCGAGCACGTCCGCAACACGGCGGCCCGGCTGAGCCCCCTGCTCGCGGTGCGCGAGGCCACCGACGCGGACCGGGACCAGCGGTACGCGAGTGTGCAGCGAGGTCTGCTGGCCGGGGCGTGCGGGACACTGGCGCTGATCGCCGCGTCCCTGGTGGTGGCGCAGATCGAGCAGTTGCGGGAGCGGCGGCGGCTGCTGGCGGTCCTGGTCGCCTTCGGGACGCGCCGCGCCACGCTGGCGTGGTCGGTGCTGTGGCAGACCGCCCTGCCGGTGGCGCTGGGCATGCTGGTGGCGACCGCGGGCGGTCTGGCCCTGGGCGCGGTGATGCTGCGGATGACGGGCAAGACGGTGTCCGACTGGTGGGTGTTCGTGCCGCTGGCGGGGGCGGGCGCGGGCGTGGTCGCGGGGGTGACGCTGCTGTCGCTGCCGGCCCTGTGGCGGCTGATGCGGGCGGACGGCCTGCGGACGGAGTAGACCCGGGGCCCGGCGGGCCGCCGGGCCCCGCCCCGTCGGCCCGGCCCGCCGTCGGGGGCCGTCAGTCCGCCACCCGTACCGGCAGCTCCCGCATCGCCTCCCGCAGGGCCCCTGCGAACTCGGCGAACTCCTCGGCCCGTGCGGTGCCCGCCCGCATCGCCAGCGCGATCCGACGGCACGGCGCGGGCGCGGCAAAGTGCGCGGTGCCCAGCCCGCCCCGGCCCGCCTCCACGTCGACCGCGGTGCGCGGCAGCAGGGTCACGCCCATGCCCCCCGCCACGAGCTGCACCAGCGTGGCGAGCCCGGCCGCGGTGGTGGTGACCGGCGCCCCGTCCTCGCGCCCGGCCTCACGGCAGACGTCGAGTGCCTGGTCGCGCAGGCAGTGGCCCTCGTCGAGGAGGAGCAGCGGCAGCTCGCGCAGGGTTTCGCGCGGCAGGTCGTCCCGGCCCCCGAGATCGTGGCCCTCGGGGGTGACCAGCACGAAGTCCTCGTCGAAGAGCGGGAGTTCGGTCACCCCCGGTACCCCGAGCGGCACCGCGAGCAGCAGCAGGTCCAGGCGCCCGGCGGTGAGCCCCTCCAGCAGCGAGGAGGTCTGCTCCTCGTGGACCTGGAGGTCCAGTTCCGGGTAGCGCCGGTGGACGAGGCGGAGCACGGTCGGCAGCAGATAGGGAGCGACGGTGGGGATCACCCCGAGACGCAGGACGCCGGTGAAGGGGGCGCGCACCGCCTCGGCCTCCTCCAGCAGCAGCCCGACCGCGTCGAGCACGGCCCTGGCCCGCACGGCGATGCGTTCGCCGGCCGGGGAGAGCAGCACTCTGCGCGTCGTACGCTCCAGCAGCTGGGCACCGAGTGCCTCCTCCAGCGCGGAGACCGCACCGGAGAGCGCCGGCTGACTCATCCCGATTGCGGCCGCCGCGTCCCTGAAGTGCAGATGCTCCGCCACGGCCGCGAAGGCGCGCAGCTGTGCGATGCTCGGCTGTTTGCCCCTGTTCGGCCCAGCCACTGATAACCACCTCCGATCGCGATGACCGAGTCTAGCTATTTCCGCGATCAATGCACTCTGTGCCACTATCAAGATCCGTCCAACCCGCATGGAAGACCTCAAAAGGGACCTTCCTGTATGCAAGGAGAGCGCGTGCTCACTGTCGGTGACAAGTTCCCCACGTTCGAGCTGACCGCCTGCGTCTCGCTGGAGACCGGCAAGGAGTTCGAGACCATCGACCACAAGTCCTACGAGGGCAAGTGGAAGGTCGTCTTCGCGTGGCCCAAGGACTTCACCTTCGTCTGCCCGACCGAGATCGCCGCGTTCGGCAAGCTGAACGACGAGTTCGCCGACCGTGACGCGCAGATCCTGGGCTTCTCCGGCGACTCCGAGTTCGTCCACCACGCCTGGCGCAAGGACCACGCCGACCTGCGTGACCTGCCCTTCCCGATGATGGCCGACTCCAAGCACGAGCTGATGCGCGACCTCGGCATCGAGGGCGAGGACGGCTTCGCGCAGCGCGCCGTCTTCATCGTCGACCCGAACAACGAGATCCAGTTCACGATGGTGACCGCCGGTTCCGTGGGCCGTAACCCCAAGGAGGTCCTGCGGGTCCTCGACGCCCTGCAGACCGACGAGCTGTGCCCGTGCAACTGGAACAAGGGCGAGAACACCCTCGACCCGGTCGCGCTGCTGGCCGGTGAGTGACCCATGGCCCTCGACGAACTCAAGGCCGCCGTACCGGACTACGCGAAGGACCTGCGGCTGAACCTCGGTTCGGTGATCGGCAACAGCGACCTTCCGCAGCAGCAGCTGTGGGGCACCGTGCTCGCCTGCGCGATCGCCTCGCGCTCGCCGAAGGTGCTGCGTGAGCTGGAGCCGGAGGCGAAGGCGAACCTCAAGCCGGAGGCGTACACCGCCGCCAAGTCCGCCGCCGCGGTCATGGCGATGAACAACGTCTTCTACCGGACCCGTCACCTGCTGTCCGACCCCGAGTACGGCACGCTCCGTGCCGGTCTGCGGATGAACGTGATCGGCAACCCGGGTGTCGAGAAGGTCGACTTCGAGCTCTGGTCGCTCGCCGTCTCCGCGATCAACGGCTGCGGCCAGTGCCTCGACTCGCACGAGCAGGTGCTCCGCAAGGCCGGCGTGGACCGCGAGACGATCCAGGAGGCCTTCAAGATCGCCGCGGTGATCCAGGCCGTGGGCACGACGCTGGACGCGGAAGCCGTTCTGGCCGAGTAGCCGGCCCACCCCGCGCACGGACGACAGGCCCCGCCGGACCGATGAGGTCCGGCGGGGCCTGTCGCGTCCACGGGTTCCTCGCGGATCAGCTTCTGAGCCGCTCCATCAGGGCCCTGAGATCGTCCACCAGCAGCGCCTCGATGTCGGACGCGTCGCCGATCTGCTCGCCGGTCTCCGGGTCCACCCCGCCCGACGCCCAGAGCGAGAACGTGGCCTGGCCGTCGAGCACCTCGATGACGACGCCGTCGCCCGTCTGCTCGAACACATAGGCCCGCTCACCCAGCCCGGACAGCCGCCGGGGTTCGTGGGCTCTGCCCAACCCCTCGTTGCGGGACAGGACCACACCGTCGAACTCCGGCCCCGGGTCGGTCTTCCGGTGCAGCGTGTAGGTGATGTCGACGCTCGGCAGCGACCAGACCTCGTTGCCCTCCTCGTCGGTGTCCGGCTCGTACCCGGTGGGCTCCAGATAGACGGAGCAGTACGCGTGGTCCAGCGTCTCGTGCCGGCTCTCCTGGTGGGTGCTCTCCTCCTTGCGGGGCGTCCCCAGCGCGGAGGACGCCCCCTTCAGCTCCGTCTCCGTGCAGAGGTTCCCGGTCGCCCGGTAGCCGCCGAGGTCCGGACCGAGCGCCGTGTACCCGTACAGCCCTCCGGCCCACAGCACGGACGCGGCCGCCGCCCCGCCGATCGCCCACAGCCAGGCCGGCCGCGTCCGGCGGGCCGGGACCTCCCCCTCCGGGCCGGTGCCGAGCGCGTCGGGCGGGGGCGGCCCGCCCAGGGCGCGGCCGCTGCCGGGCGCGCCGAACGGATCGCCGCCCACCAGCTCCGGTTCCGAGATCACGACTGCGTCTCCGGCTCCGGTCCGGCGGCCACCGCGGGCGGTGGCACGGGAGCCGTGTCGAGCGCGGTCGCCCCGTGCGGCGGCGGCAGCCGGCGCAGCGACTGTTCCTGGCTGTAGGACCGCAGATAGCCGACGACGGTGTTGGTGACGGCGACCAGGGGCACCGCGACCACGGCGCCGCCGATGCCGGCGATCAGACCGCCGGCGGCCACGGACAGCACCACGGCGAGCGGGTGCACCCGCACCGCCCGGCCGAGGATGAACGGCTGGAGGACATGGCCCTCGATCTGCTGCACCGCGAGGACGACGACGAGCACCATCAGCGCCGTGAACACGCCCTGGGTGACCAGGCCGACGACGACGGCGAGCGCGCCCGAGATCACCGCGCCGACCAGCGGGATGAAGGCGAAGAGGAAGATGAACACGGCCAGCGGCACCGCCATCGGCACGTCGAGGAACCAGATCCCGAGGCCGATGAAGATCGCGTCGATGAGCGCGACGAGCACGGTGCCGCGCACATAGGCGGTCAGCGTGCGCCAGGCCCGCGGACCGGCGCCCGCCACTCCCGCGCGCGCCTGGGCGGGGACCAGCTTGAGCGTCCACTGCCAGATGCGCTTCCCGTCGTGCAGCAGGAAGAGCGTGGAGAACATCGCCAGCAGTATGCCGGTGAGCACCTCGACCATCACCGTCACGCCCTGGAGGCCGGCGGAGGTGATCTCCTCGGTGTTGGTGCCGATCGTGTCGCTCAGGTTCTCGGCGATGTCGTTGATCTGGCTCTCGGTCACGTGGAAGGGGCTGTCCAGCAGCCAGCGCTTGAGCTCCTCGATGCCGTCACGGACCCGGTCCGAGAGGTTGTCGAGGTTCTCCATGACCTGCCACACGACGAACCAGCCGACGAGCCCCATGATCACGAAGCCCAGGATCGCCGTCACCGCGGTCGCCAGTCCGCGCGGCAGTCCGAGCCTGCGCAGCCGGGCGACCGTCGGCTGGAGCATCGCGGTGACGAGCAGCGCGGCGACGAACGCCAGCACCACCAGTTGCACGGCGCTGATGACCCGCATCAGCACCCAGAGCGTGCCCGCGAGGACGAGCAGCCGCCAGCCCGCCTCGGCGGCCACCCGGATGCCCCACGGGATGGCGGCGACCGGGTCGGGCTTGGCGGCGACGGCGGGTGCGTAGGCCGGAGGGGGCGGGACGCTCTCCGCGACCGGCGCCTCGTCGGGCAGCGCCTCGTCCGCCACGGCCTCCTTGCGCCGTTCGTCCAGGTGCTCTCCCATCCGGGTCAGCCCGGCACCCACGCGCCCGAGCCATCCTGGAACCTTCGACATGATGCTCCCCTTTTTCCCCACCGCTCTCCCCCTGCGCCCCCTGGGGCGCGGGCGGCGCCCCCGCTGGGAACAACCGGCCCTCGACGGTACACGCACCGAGCCCCCCACCGTAGGACGGTGGGGGGCTCCGGAACGTTGAGCGGTGACCGGATACCGGTACTAGTACCAGTGGTTGGCCTGCCAGAAGGACCAGGCACCGCACGGGCTGCCGTAACGGCTGTCCATGTAGTTGAGGCCCCACTTGATCTGGGTGGCCGGGTTGGTCTGCCAGTCGGCGCCGGCCGAGGCCATCTTGGAGCCCGGCAGCGCCTGCACGAGGCCGTAGGCGCCCGAAGACGGGTTCTGGGCCCGGTAGTTCCAGGTCGACTCGTGGTTCACGATGTTGCTGAAGCACTGGAACTGGTCGGCGGGCACCATCTGGCGCGCGATGGCCTTGACCTCGGCGACGGTGTACGAGGCCTGGGTCGAGAAGCTGGACGCCGAGCGGATCGAGTCGCGGTTGGCCCGCTCCTTCTCCTCGCGCTCGCGCTCCGCCTTCTCGACGGCCGCGGCCTTCTTGGCCTCCGCGGTCTTGGCGGCCTGGAGGCGTGCCGACTCCTCCGCGGACTTCTTCGCGGACGCGTCCGCGGCCGCTGCCTGGGCGTCCGCCTGCTGCGAGAGGGACGAGACCTGCACCTGGGCCTGCTCGCCCAGGGGGATGTCCGCGAGGAGCGTCGTGTCGGCTGCCGCTGCCTCGAGGTTGTCCCCCGCAGGCTGCGTGTTGCCCGACGCGACGCCGACGACGGCGCCGACGGTGGTGACCGCAGTCGCCGAGGCGACAGCGAATCCCCGGACCGAGATCCGGCTCACACGGTTTCCTTCCAGCAACGCCCGCACAGGTGACCTCGCGAACGCAATCGTGCCCCTGACGCTGGCCTCCTACTGCATGGGTCACAAGAGGCGCGGGCCCGGTGGGCAACTCCGTTGGGGAGTTGCCGCATTGTGCTCGCGGGCGGCATGCGACGGCAAGTCTTGAGTTGTGTCTGTTGCTGTGCACCGTTTCCGGTACGGGTGTGCCGCATGCGGGGCCTGACGGAAGCAAGACTCTGCCCCACGCCGATGCCGCAAGGCAATTATCCGCTGCGTGGGAAAGCTCACACCCCGTTTGCCGCAGGGGTTTTGACGGAAAGGGCACGCAGCGCGACGCCGCCCGGCTACGCTTCTGCGCTCTGCCGGGCGGCGTCAACTCATCTGTCCCGTTTGCCGGAACGGTCCCCGCTTCCCAGCTGGGGACTTGTCCGGCTAAATGTGCCCGTCCTCCAGCATTTCGGTCACCAGCGCCGCGATCTGCGACCGCTCGGAGCGGGTGAGCGTGACATGCGCGAACAGCGGATGCCCCTTCAGTTTCTCGACCACCGCGACGACTCCGTCGTACCGGCCGACGCGCAGATTGTCCCGCTGTGCCACGTCATGGGTGAGGACGACCCGGGAATTCGCCCCGACCCGGGACAGAACGGTCAGCAGCACGTTGCGTTCCAGCGACTGGGCCTCGTCGACGATGACGAAGGCGTCGTGCAGCGAGCGGCCGCGGATGTGGGTGAGCGGCAGGACCTCCAGCATGCCGCGCCCGAGCACCTCCTCGATCACCTCGCGGCCGGCGACGGCCGACAGGGTGTCGAACACCGCCTGCGCCCAGGGGCTCATCTTCTCGGCCTCGGTGCCCGGCAGATAGCCGAGCTCCTGGCCGCCCACCGCGTACAGCGGCCGGAAGACCATCACCTTCTGGTGCTGACGGCGCTCCAGCACCGCCTCCAGGCCCGCGCACAGCGCCAGCGCCGACTTGCCGGTGCCGGCCCGGCCGCCGAGGGAGACGATCCCCACCTCGTGGTCGAGCAGGAGGTCGAGCGCGATGCGCTGCTCGGCGCTGCGGCCGTGGATCCCGAACGCCTCCCGGTCGCCCCGCACCAGCCGCACGTTGCCCTCGGACGTCACCCGCCCCAGCGCCTTGCCCCGCTCCGACTGGAGCACCAGACCGGTGTGCACGGGCAGCTCGGCCGCCTCGGGCACGTACAGCGTCTCCTCCCCGTAGAGCAGGTCCACCTGCTCGGCGGAGAGCGCCACCTCGGCCATCCCCGTCCAGCCGGCGTCGGTGATCGCCAGTTCCGCGCGGTACTCCTCGGCCAGCAGCCCCACCGACGACGCCTTGATGCGCAGCGGCAGGTCCTTGGAGACGACCGTGACGTCGTACCCCTCTGCCTGGAGGTTGCGCGCCACGGCGAGGATCCGTGAGTCGTTGTCACCCAGCCGGAACCCGGCGGGGAGCACGCCGGGATCGGAGTGGTTCAGCTCGACGCGCAGGGTGCCGCCGAGATCCCCGATCGGCAGGGGCGCGTCGAGTCGGCCGAACCGGATGCGGAAGTCGTCCAGCAGGCGCAGCGCCTGCCGGGCGAAGTACCCCAGCTCCGGATGGTGTCGTTTGGCCTCCAGCTCCGTGATCACCACGATCGGGAGCACGACCTCGTGCTCGTCGAAGCGGCTCATGGCGTGCGGATCGGCCAGCAGGACGCTGGTGTCGAGAACGTAGGTGCGCCGGTCGGGCATGCGGCGCTTAGTGCTGTTCACCACGGAAGGACGTACCCCCTCGGACGAGGTCGGGGCGCGACGCCGTGCGACGGCGCCGCGGACCATGAGTCCATCCGCCGGAGCGGAGGACAGGCCGGGTTCGGGCCCGATGCACGGGCCGAACGCCGGCCCTTCGCGTGGTCCGCGACCTGGCCGCGTGGGCCGGATCCGCAGTCCTTCGTGTGCAAAGGGCCTCCCGGGCGAGCGGTGTCGGCCGCTCACTGAGATACGACGTCCGTGGATCGGACGTCGACCTGGAGGCTGTATTCCCTCGAACGGCTTCGGCCATGCCGGAGCGCGGAGGCTCACCGGGTGAACATGCGGTGACAGGAGGAACGGCGGCGCTTCGGCGGCGTCGCGCGCGAGGGGTGCGCGGGCGTGCGGAGGACGGCCGGCGGGAGTCCCCGGGGGCCGGGTGCGTCAGGAGCCGTAGCGCCGGTGGCGGGCGGCGTAGTCGCGCAGCGCGCGCAGGAAGTCGACCTTCCTGAAGGCCGGCCAGAAGACTTCGCAGAAGTAGTACTCGGAGTGGGCGCTCTGCCAGAGCATGAACCCGGAGAGCCGCTGCTCGCCGCTGGTGCGGATGACGAGGTCCGGGTCCGGCTGGCCGCGGGTGTAGAGGTGCTCGGAGATGTGCTCGACGTCGACGGTCTCGGCGAGCTCCTCGACGCTCGTCCCCTTCGCCGCGTGCTCCAGCAGCAGGGAGCGGACCGCGTCGGCGATCTCCTGGCGGCCGCCGTAGCCGACCGCGACGTTGACCAGTATTCCGTCGATGCCGTCGGTGGCCTGCTCGGCCTCCTTCAGCACGGACTGGGTGTGGGCGGGCAGCAGGTCGAGCGTGCCGACGTGGTGCACCCGCCAGCGGCCGTCCGCCGCCAGGTTGCGGACGGTGTTCTCGATGATGGTGAGGAGCGGCTTGAGCTCCTCCTCCGGACGGTCGAAGTTGTCCGTGGACAGCAGCCAGAGGGTGACGACCTCGACGTCCGTCTCGGCACACCAGCCGAGCAGCTCGGAGATCTTGTCCGCGCCCGCCTGGTGCCCCTGTGCGGCGGTGCCGCCGGACGCCTTGGCCCACCGGCGGTTGCCGTCGAGGATGACGCCGATGTGCTTCGGCACCTGGGCGTGGTCGAGGCGGCCCTCCACCCGGCGTGCGTAGAGCCCGTACACCAGGTCGCGCAGGTTCACTGTTGTTACACCCCTCGATACGGCTGTCCCCGAAGGCGCAACAGTACTGCGGCCGGGCCACACGGGCCCAACCCGGTGTGTCACAAGTCCGTGATAGGGAGGGAAGCGTGACTGATTCCCTGCACCACCTGCCCGCGGACGACCGCTACGCATCCATGGAGTACCGCCGCAGCGGCCGGTCCGGGCTCCGGCTGCCCGCGATCTCGCTCGGTCTGTGGCACAACTTCGGCGACGACCGCTCGCTCGATTCCCAGCGCGCGATCCTGCGCCGCGCGTTCGACCTGGGCGTGACCCACTTCGACCTGGCGAACAACTACGGCCCCCCGCCCGGCTCCGCCGAGCTGAACTTCGGCAAGATCTTCGCTCAGGATTTCGCCCCGTACCGGGACGAGCTGGTCATCTCGACCAAGGCCGGTTATCTGATGCACCCCGGGCCCTACGGGGAGTGGGGTTCGCGCAAGTACCTGCTGTCCTCGCTGGACGCCAGCCTGAGGCGGACGGGCCTCGATCACGTCGACATCTTCTACTCCCACCGCTTCGACAAGGACACCCCGCTCGAGGAGACGATGGGCGCCCTCGCCTCCGCCGTGCAGCAGGGCAAGGCCCTCTACGTCGGCGTCTCCTCCTACACGGCGGAGCAGACCGCGGAGGCGGCCCGCCTGCTCAGGGAGATGGGCGTCCCCGCGCTCATCCACCAGCCCTCGTACTCGATGATCAACCGCTGGATCGAGGACGACGGCCTGCTCGACACCCTGGAGGCCGCGGGGATGGGCTGCATCTCCTTCGTCCCGCTGGCGCAGGGTCTGCTCACCGGCAAGTACCTCAAGGGCATCCCGGAGGGCTCGCGCGCCACCCAGGGCAAGTCCCTCGACCCCGGCCTGCTCTCGGACGACGTGGTGCGCCGGCTGAACGGGCTGAACGACATCGCGGGGGAGCGGGGCCAGTCGCTCGCGCAGATGGCGCTCTCCTGGGTGCTGCGCGACCCGCGGATGACCTCGGCGCTGATCGGCGCGTCGAGTGTGCGGCAGCTGGAGGAGAACGTGGCGGCCCTGGCCGCGCCGGCGCTGACGAAGGACGAGCTGGAGCGGATCGACACCTTCGCCGTCGACACCGAGGGCACGAACATCTGGGCCGGACGGAGCTGATCCCCCCGGGCGGGAAGCGGCCGGGTCGGGCCCGGAGCCCGGGCGCGCCCCGCCGCACGCGGGGCGGGCGGATGCGCCGTGCCGGAGTGGGGCGGAGCCCGTCCGCGGCCCGTGCCGGATGCGGGCAGAAAAAACGGGCCGGTCCGTGGGGGGGGATACGGACCGGCCCGAGGGGGGGTTTCCACCATAACCCTTCGTGAGCGTTGTTGCGTGCCACGCCGTGCCACAACCGCGCGCCGTTTCTCGCGGGGACGGCGCACGACGGCGCACAGAGGTCCGGAATGCCGGCCCCGGCCCGTGCGCCACGGGCCGGTCGCCCTTGTCCCGCCGGGCCCCGAGGGGGGCGCGACGGGGGCGCGACGGGCCCGCGGGCCTTCCGGACGGGTTAGTCCCCACGGGTGACCCGCCGGGACGGGAGCCGTATTGACGAACACATGACGTGACGTCAGGCGCTCGGAGACGGTACGGCGCCAGCCCGGGTCGCCTCCGTACAGAGGACAGGATCTGTCCTCATGGGTCTCTACGCTCGCCCGTATGACGAACCGTGACGCACGCCCCCCGTCCGGCACCGTGACCTGGCAGGCCGCCTGGGCCCGGCGGATCGCCCGGCAGGGCCTGGAGACCCCCGGCGGCACCCCCGCCGGCGTGACCGGCGCGATGCTCGGCGCACACGCCCAGGTGATGTCGGCCGCCGAGCTGTCCGTCGCGCTGCGGGTCGGCGGGGGCGCGACCCGTGCGGACGTGCGGGCGGCGCTCTGGCAGGAGCGCACCCTGGTGAAGACCTACGGCCCGCGCGGCACCGTGCATCTGCTGCCCGCGGCCGACCTGCCCCTGTGGACCGGGGCCCTCTCCGCGATCCCGGCCGGCGGCCCGGTGATGCCCGACGGCGTGCGGATGACCCCGGAGCAGACCGACGAGGTGGTCGCCGCGATCCGGGACGCCCTCGGCGACGGGCAGGCCCTGACCGTGGACGAGCTCACGGACGCGATCACGGCCCGCACCGGCAGCTGGGCCGGCGACCGGGTGATGGAGGCGTTCCAGGACAAGTGGCCCCGCTGGCGCCAGGCGACCCACACGGCGGCCCACCGGGGCGTGCTCGCGTTCGGCCCGGTGCGCGGCCGTCGGGTCACCTACACCAGCCCGGACGTCACTCCCCTGCCGGGACCGGCCGCGCTCGAGGAGGTCGTCCTCCGCTATCTGCGCGCGTACGGGCCGTCGACGCCCCAGTGGTTCGCCCGGTGGCTGGCCGCGCCGAAGGGCTGGGCGGCACGGCTGTTCGCGGAGCAGGCGGCCGCCGGGCGCATCACCGAGGTGGTGTGCGACGACGGACCGGCGTGGGTGGCCGCGGGCGACACCGCGTTCGACGCCGGCTCCGGGCCCCGGGGCGTGCGGCTGCTGCCCTACTTCGACGCGTACACGATTGCCGCGCAGCCGCGGGAGCGTCTGTTCCCCGGCGCCGCGTGGGACCGCGCCCTGGCCGGGGGCCAGGCGGGCAACTACCCGGTGGTGCTGGTGGACGGCACCGTCTCGGGCGTCTGGCACCAGCGCCGCTCCGGCAGGCGGGTGACCGTGACCGTCGAGCCCGTCGGCCCGGCGCTCGCGTCCCCGGCGGCACGCGAGGAGCTGGCCGCGCAGGCCGAGCGGGTCGGCGAGGTGCTCGAGGGGCGGGCCGAGCTGGTCGTCGGCGAGGTGACGGTGGGGCCGCACGCCTGAGGTCCCGGTCCCGGCCGCGGCGGGGGCGCGTGGTCAGGCGGCCGCGAGGGCGCCGAGGAGCAGGCCCAGGAAGGCGCCCGTGATCATGAACGGGCCGAAGGGGATCGCCGTCCGGCGGTCGGCCCGGCGCAGCAGCATCAGCCCCACCCCGTAGACCGAGCCCAGCAGGAAGCCGGCGAACGCGCCCGCGAACAGCACGGTCCAGCCGTACCAGCCCAGCACCACGCCCAGGGACAGGGCGAGTTTGACGTCCCCGAACCCCATGCCGTTCGGGTTGATCAGGAAGAGGAGGAAGTAGACGCCGCCCAGGGCGAGCCCGCCGAGCAGCGCCGTGGGCCAGGAGCCGCCGTCGCCGGGCAAGAGCGCCGCCGCGCCCAGGAGGACGGCCGACGCACCGGCGAGGGGCAGCGTCAGCTCGTCGGGCAGCCGGTGGACGTTGCGGTCGACGAGCGCGAGGAGCACGGCGAACGGTGCGCCGAGCAGCCACACGGCGAGCTCCGGGCGCGGCCCGGTCGCGTACGCCAGCAGCAGGCACGCCACGGCGGTCACCGCGGACACCGGGACGGAGACCCGGTACGGGACGGGCCGGCCGTCCGGCTCACCGGGCGGGCCGGGGGCGTCGGGGGCCGCCGCGGGGACGGCGGGCGCCCGGGTGGCCGGGGGGTCGGTGGCCAGGGTGTCGGTGTCGGTGGCCAGGGTGTCGGTGACAGTGGCCGAGGCGTCGGCGGCGGTGCCCGTGGCCGGGGCCGTGACGTCCGCGGCCGTGGCGGTGCCCGTTGCGGGGGCGTCGGACACCTCGGGCGGGCCGGGGGCACCCGACGCGGTACCGGGGGCCCCGGAAGACGCGGCAGGGGTGCCGGCCGCCGGGACCGCGGCAGGCCGGTCGCCGCCGGGAGCGGGCGGGCGGGCGTCCGCCACGGCGTGCGGGCCGGAGCCCGGGGCGTCGGCCGTCGTCGCGGGGGCGCCCGCCGCGCAGGGCGCGCAGCGCGCGAGGCCGACCCAGCCCGCCGCCGGACCGGTGATCGCATGACCCCGCGGGCACACCGCCCGCCACTCCTCCTCCGGCTCGACGGACAGCCGGTACGCGGCCCGGGGCACCAGCAGCCCGGTGGCGGCGCCCCAGACGGCGGCGGCTACGGCGATCGGCGTCACGTCCACGGCAGGACCCTAGGCCGGAGCCCGCCGCGCCGTCATGGGTCCGGGGACCCAGACACGGGACGCACGGACCCAATCCCCCGACCCCTCCCCGCCGGGGAGGCAGGGCGATACGGTCTGCGCCATGGGCGGATGGCGGGACGGCACGGCGGAGTTGCGGATACCCGGACACGAGGCGCCGGTGGCGCTGCTCGTCGCCGCGTCCTACCGGACGCGCACCCGGGGGCTGCTCGGCAGGGACGGTGTCGACGGGGCGATCCTGCTGACCCCGTGCAACAGCGTCCACACCTTCCGGATGCGCTTCGCCATCGACGTGGCCTACCTGGACAAGGAGTTGCGCGTCCTGCACGTGCACACGATGCGGCCCGGCCGGCTCGGGGCGGTCCGCCTGCGCGCCCGCCATGTGCTGGAGGCGGAGGCCGGGGCGATGGCGGCCTGGGGGCTGGTGCCCGGCACCCGGGTGACCGTGACGGGGGGCCGGAAGGCGTGACCTCGGGCCGTCGCCCTACGGGAGCTTGGCGGTCTGCTTCAGGATCAGCTCGTCCGGCACGGTCGGGGTGGTCCCGCCGACGAAGTTCGCCGTGTAGAAGGTGACGACCGTGGCCCCGCGCCGCACGACGTGGAACACCAGCGGGATCTTGTCGCCGCCCAGGGCGCCCGTCACCTGATAGGCGATCGAGTCGTCACCCGCCCGCGTCCCCCGGATCGTCTTCACCTCGGCGTACGTCGAGACCCCGTCGCCGCCGCGGGCCGTGAAGCCCTTCGCGCACGCGCCGACGGCGGACCGCAGGGAGGAGAGGACCTGCTCCGCGCCGCCGTCCGGGTGGGAGGTGAGGATCAGGGTGACGACGGTCTGGGTGTCCTCGCCCTCCTCCCTCGTGTCGACGGCCGTGCGGTAGACGGTGGCCGACGCGGCCGGTTCGGGCGCTCCGTTGACGACCGCCGCGAGCGGAGCGCAGTCGGGGTCGTCGGACTTCTCCGTCCCGGGCTCCTCGCCGCCCTGCAGGGGCGTCACCGCGAAGCCCGGCACCTCGCCCGTCGCGAGGGCGGCCTTCGCCAGTCCGTCCTCGGTGAGCGCCTTGCCGCTGCTCGGCGTGGTGTCGGAGGGCGGGACGGAGGGCTCTGCGGCCAAAGTCCCGTCGGCGCCCTCCGTGGCCGGTGCGGACGCCGACGCGGCGGGCCGGCCGCCGTCACCGCCGCCGTCGTCCGGCGTGTCCTCGTCCTGGCAGGCGGTGAGCGCCCCCAGCGCGAGCACGGCGGCGGCCGCGGCCCCCGCCACCCGGCGGGCGGTGTTCCGTACGGTCCTGCGGGTCCCCGTGCTCATGCCGTTCCCCTGCTGCTCGACGGTGTCCCCGCACGCTAACAACCCCGCGGGCGCGGCGACATGGGCCCCAGGGCCCACGCGCCGGCCGGACGGGCCGTCCGATCGGGCAGCGGTCCGCAACCGCGCAGGGCCGGCCGGCCTTTCCGGGCGTTTCACGGCAGCCGCGCGGGCCGGGGGCCGCCCGCGGGACGTGTCCCCCGGTCCGCCACAGGGTGCTGCCGCGCGCTCATCCGCCCGCGCCCCCGGGCCGCTGGGCGACGCCCGAAGCGGCCGGCCACCACGCCCGCGGTGCCCGGTCGCCGCCGTACAGCTCCACCCATGTGCGCTCGTCGGCCGCGTTGCCGACACGGATGCCGAACGTCCACGTGGGGTCGACGAAGAGCGTGTGGTCGCCTTCCAGGTCGAGGGCCATCACCGTGGTGTGTCCGTCATCGGTCTCGTAGGACCGCAGTCCGGTCCACGCGAGGTCGCCCCGGCCGTCCCCGAACAGCTGCTCGCTCCAGGAGGCGAGGGCGATCTCGTACTCCGACTCGGCGAGGAGCGGGACGTCGGACCAGTCGGGGGTGGAGCCGGAGCGGACCCCGAGGCTGCCGAACTGCTCCTCGGCCGACAGCCGCACCACCCCGAGGTCGAGCCGCAGCCACACCACCAGCGGCTGCGGCCGGAACTCCACGATCTGCTCGTCGCGGTCGATCCACCCCGGGACGAGCACATCGCGGACGCGTCGCCCGTCCAGCAGCCCCGCGACCTGCCGCGCCACGCTGTTCATCCGCTCAGCCTTCCTTCTTCGGCACCTTCTTGGTGATCTGGATGCCGGTGTCCAGGCCCTCGCCCGACTTCAGAGCGGTCCAGAAGTCGCCGTTCTCCCGCAGGACGATCGTCACGCCCTTGCCACGATAGATCAGGCCCTCCGGCTCGCCCTTCTTCAGCGTGCCCTTGCCGACGAGTTCGAACGTGCCGTCCTTGATCGCGTCCGCGATGTCCTGGCGGAAGCGCGGGCCGTCCTCCTTGAGCTTCTTGTACTTGGTGCCGAGCGCGTCCTCGATCAGCTTCTTGTGCCGCAGGAAGTGGTCCTTGAACTTCTTCGGGTCGTCGCCCTCCCCGACGTCCGGCTTGCGGGCCGCCTCGACCTCCTCGTCGGACATGTCGCAGTCGTTGTTGTGCACCAGGGCGTTGGCGGAGCCCACGCCCACGAAGTAGGTGTGCACGCCGTCGACGGCGAGGTCGTGGGTCGTGCGCTGCCGCACGAAGTGCCGGACCGCCAGGACCTCCATGCCGCCGCCGCGCTCGGAGCGGAGCAGGTCCCCGGCGCGGACGTCCCCGGCGTCGGCCCAGCGCCCCTCGTCGTCCAGCCAGAACGGGTGGGTGTCGGTCGCCGTCACGGACGCGGTCCCGGACGGGGTCCGCACGGTGAGCCGGGTGAACTCCTTGTCGTCGTGCGTCGTGAACGTCCTGGTGACCTGCCGGCCGCCCGTCACCCCGCTGAGGGGGTCGGCCGCGGCCACCCGGTCGCCGACGCGCACGGTCTCGATCGGAACCCGCCGCCCGTCGGCGAGCAGCACCGGCGTGCCGGGCAGGAAGCTGTGCCGGACGGGGCAGGTGGTCGGCTTGTCGTCCGGCTTCTTGTCGTCGGGTTTCTGTTTCTCGGGGTCGTACTTCTTCTTGGCGTCGTCGAGGGCCTGCTGGGCGTCCTTGACCTTCTTGCGGTTCTTGAGCAGCCCGGTGAGGCCGTCGTACAGGTCGCCGCCGTGCTTCTTGAGCTTCTGGATGAGCTCGTACGCCTTCTTCCACTTCCACGGCGCCCCGTACTTGGCGGCCAGCTTGCCGACCGCGCCGCCCACGAGACTGAGCAGCACGTTGACGAGCGTCTCGGTGCACGCGCCCATGTCGCCCTCGGTGATGCAGTCGAGGGCGTCGGTGATGCCGAGTTCGTCCGCGAGGATCTTCGCCAGTTCCTTGGCCGCCTGGATCGCCTTGTCCTGGTCCGCCTTCTCGGCGGACCGGGCGTCCTGGAGATCCTTCAGCGCCTTCTCGTAGGCGATCTGCTCGGGGGACTTCTGCTGGGGGTCGCCGGAGTCGTCGACGGGGCGGTCGGCGGGGGCGGTGTCGTCCCCCTGCCCTTCCTCGTCCTGCTCGCCGTCCCGCGCCTCGGTGACACCGCCGCCGGAGCCGCAGTCGCCGCCGCCGGTGATACGGCACACCTGGGCGCCGATCTTCACCGTCAGCTCCTGCCCGATCCCGGTCGCCACCAGGGCGCCGATGATCGCCACGACCACCAGACCGAGGCCGACGTACTCCAGCGGTGTCTGGCCCCGGTCCCCCCTGCGCCGCCTGCGCAGCCCGAGCAGGCGTGTGTCCGTGCGCGGCATGCCGCGCCGCACACGGCGGCGCAGGACCCTGCGTGCTTCCCCCAGTACAGACATGCTCGCCACGCTAGGGAGGAACGGGGGCCGCGTCATGGGCCCCCGGGCCCAACAGCGGGCTCAATGCGCCGCGTCGAGCCGCCGGACGACGACGGCCGGCCCACCCGGAGGCGGCCGGCCGTCACCCGTGCGGCAGGCGCATCAGCCGCCCGCTCCGCGCGGGTACGAGACCTCCACGCGGCGGTTCTTCTTGCGGCCCTCTTCGTTCGAGTTGTCGGCGATGGGGAACTGCTCCCCGTAGCCGCGGACCTCGTAGGTGATCCCGGCGTCGCTCAGCGCCTTGGCCAGCACCGAGTGCACGGCGTCGGCCCGCTCCTTCGACAGCACGTCGCCGTGCGCCGAGGAACCGAGGTTGTCGGTGAACCCGAAGATGCGGACCTTCTTCGCGTTCTCCTTCGTGATCTCGGCGGCGATGGCCTGGATGCGTCCGTTCGCCGCAGGGCTGAGCTTCGCGCTGTCCTTGCCGAAGAGCACTTCGGCCTGGAGTGCGTACTTCACGTCCGAGTTGGTGTCCTCGCGGCGTTCCTCGCCGCCCTCGGACTCGATGACGGACTTGATGTCGAGGACCTTGGCGGGTGCGAGGGTCGCGCCGTCGACCATCTTGAGGCCGGGCGAGTCCGCGTCCACCTGCACAGGAGGTTCGGCGGAGGCTTCGGTACCCGGCGGGACGCTGGGCTTCTCGTCGGCGCGGGCGGGAACGGCGGACACCACCTGTGCCGCCGCCACGACCGCAGAGGCCATGAAGACCGCCGCTGTGACGCGGACGGGGGCTCTGCGCGCTTGTGACCGTGTCATGGCCGCCGTCACCCCGTGATCTCGAGCGTGGCGTTCGGGAAGGAGGGCAACTGGAAGTCGACTTCGGTCGTCGACTCCGGAGGTGCCGGGAACTGCATGAAGATCGGGAGCTTCTTGCCCGCGTCGACCTGGGTGAAGCCCGAGGTGCACAGGCAGCGGCCGTCCGTGTCGCGCAGCACGTAGTAACGCTTCTTGCCGGCCTTGTCGACCAGCGTGGCCCCGCCGACGGACTGGCCTCCGCCGCGCAGCTCCTCCTCGGTGCCGCGCCATTCCGTCGTCGCGTAGTAGGCGGCACTGCCGGTGTTCTCCACCTGGCCGTTGACCGTGACGAAGCCCCCGCTGTCACGCTCGACGGAGTTGATCACCAGGACCATCCCGTCACGTCCCTTGACCGTGGCGATCACCTGGTCGGGATCGGGCTGCGCGGACGTCCCGCCCGACCCCTCCTTCTCCTTCTCGGCCGGCTTGCTGGACGAGCTTGACTTGTCCTGGTCGTCCTGCTTGCCGTCGCCGCCACCGCAACCGGCCATGGTGAAGACGAGCCCAGCGGTGATCACCGCCGCTGCTGCCCCTCTGCGGGCCTTCAGGACATGCCGAATGCTCATGACTGGAATTCCTTCTCTCGTATTCGCTATCAGTCGACCAACCGGACGTCGAAGAGGTCCTTCGCGTCGGGGAGGTCCGTCAGGCTGTCCTCGAGATCCCAGCTGCCTGTCGTGCAGTCGAGCACGGGAAGGAGGTCGAGGTCGTCGGGAAGCTCGAACGTGCACAGCGGCTTGACGGCGGCCTTGGCGTCGGCTGTGCCGAACTTGGCCTCCGTGCCGGGGATGACCGAGTCGCCGACGGGCTTCTGCGTCTTGACACTGACGCTGAAGGTCAGCGGAATGCCCGGTTCGGGCCTGCAGCCCGGCACCCCGTCGAGGACCGCGCCGTTCTTGGCCGCGAACTGCGCGGCCACCCCGCACGAGGGGGTGATCGGCGCGTAGCCGTCGAAGATGTCCCGCCACGCGGTCGGGTCCTGGAGTGCGTCGAGCCATTCGGCCGTGAGCTTCGCGCGGGCGTCCTGGGCCGCCGCGAGTGCCGCGGCGTCCGCCGCGCCCTGGGCCGTGTTCCGGGTCGCCGATGCCTGTCCGACTGCGAAGAATGCGAACGCGAGGAAGAGCAGGCCCCCCACCATCACCAGATAGATGGGGAATGCCTGCCCTTGATCCTTCGTGCTGCGGTGGCGCAAGCGGCTCAGCCGGCCTTGATCTTGTCGATCTGCTCGTTGATCTTCTGCGTGATCTTGCCGCCGATGCCCGTGCCGACGATCGCACCGATGATCACCACGACGACCATGATGATGCCCAGGTACTCCAGCGCCGTCTGGCCCTTGGAGCGCTCGCGGTCGGTCATCCGACGGACGACCGTGTTCTTCCAGCCGTTGACGCGCAGCTGCGTGTTGACGGTGGCCTTCAGCAGAGTGTCGTTCGACATGTCGTCCCCCTTCGGGTTCGGCCGACCGCTGGCCGGCCGACGCGTAAGTCTCGGTGTCGTCCGCGGGTCCACCGGCTGTGCGGTGCCCCCCGCTTTCGACACCGGAAACGTACGCGGGACGAGGGGTCCCGGAAGAGGGTCCCTGGGCCCATTGAGGGGCCCAAACGCGGAGTTGGGCCTCCGCCGGGGGCGCCTGGGCCCCGCGGTCGGCGGTGGTGCGCTCATCCACGCCCCGTCACCCCCCTGCCGAACCCGTGGCCGGTCCGTGCGGTGCCGATCCAGATCGCGATGGCCTCGCTCCGGCTGGTGCTGTGCAGCTTCGCGAAGATGCGGTTGATGTGGTTCTTGACCGTCTTCTCACTGATGAAACAGGTGGCGGCGATCTGCTGGTTGCTCATGCCCGACGCGATCAGGTCCATCACCTCCACCTCCCTCGAACTCAGACCGAACTCGCTTCTGTCGCGGGCCTGTTGGGAGGTGTCGGCATGCGGACCCGTGCCACCCCCCGGCCGTACGGACGACTGTCCCACATTCGATTGCAGATGCGAAGCAACTTCGCCGGGATTCGATGAAGTCGAGACAATCGGACGGGCGTCCCGGCTCCCGGGCGGCGCTTGGCCCCCGAACGGCCCCGGCGGCTGGACCGGATACGGCGGCGGGCCGTACGCGGCACCGAGCCCGTCCGGCAGGGCCCGCGCGCCTGCCGGGCCCCCGTCCTGACGGAACCGCGCCAGCAGGGCGTTCGCGGCCGTGGCCGTGAAGTGGGCCCGCCCCTCCTTCACGTCCCGCACCGCGGCCACCAGCTGATCGGCGGTGAACTCGCCGTGCACGAGGTAGCCGCCGGCACCGAGGCGCAGGGCCTCGTGCACGATCTCGTTCTCCCGGCTGTACGTCAGCATCATCACGGGGGCCGCCTGGGCCAGGTACGGCAGGGCGGAGATGCCGTCGACGCCGGGCATGCGGACGTCGAGCAGGATGACGTCCGGCCGGTGGGTCCGGGCGGCCCGGAGTGCCTCGGCCCCGTCGGCCGCCTCGGCGACGACGGCGATGTCCTCGCGTCCGCCGAGCAGGACGGTGAGCCCCGCCCGGACCACGGGGTTGTCGTCGGCGACGACGACCCGCAGCGGTGCCTGCGGCGCGGCGGGGTGGAGCGGGGCCGAGGCACTCC
>NZ_RDBP01000012.1:2263897-2316358 GCF_008042045.1 Streptomyces sp. T39 | reverse complement strand
CTGGATCGGCACCGCACGGACCGGCCACGGGTTCGGCAGGGGGGTGACGTGTGCTGCGAGGCATGGGGGGCGATGAACTGCTGACCCGAGGTGCGTGAGCTCTCGTCCGGCATCGTGCGGCCTCCTCTCAGAGGGTGGTGCGTCGTGGGGACGGTGGGTGCGGTGTCAGACGGCGGGCGGCCCCGGCGGTGCGGCCGTCGCCGGCAGGACGGCCGCGAGGGGCAGGTCGAGGCGTACTTCGGTGCCGGCGGCGGCGCGCCCCCGGCCGATGCGGATGCGGGCGCCGATCCCGGCGGCCCGCTCCACCATGCCGACCAGGCCGAAGTGACCGGCCTTGCGGAGTCCTTCGAGCGTGGTGCCGGGCGGCAGGCCGCTGCCGTTGTCGACGACGCTGATGCGCAGCATGCCGTCGACGATCCCCGACTCGGTGCGCACCGTGGTCGCGTGTGCGTGCCTGCTGCTGTTCTCCAGCGCCTCGGTGGCGATGGTCAGCATCTGCCGGGCGACGGCCCGGGGCACCGGCGGCACGGGCGGCCCCGCGAGCCGGCGGATCTCGACGGCGATCCCGGTCCGCCGTCCGAAGTCCTCTGCCTGGGCGTGGAGTTCACCGATCACGTCGACGCCCGCGGACCGGAGGTCCTCGTCCCGGCGCAGGTCGCCGAGGAGTTCGCGGGACTCGGCGGCCGCGCGCCGGGCGGAGCGGGCCACGATCTCCGCCTGGTGCTTGACGGTGAGCGGGTCCATGCGGTCGGCCGTGGCGGCGAGCCCGTCGGCGGCGAGGGCGAGCCCGTGCAGGGTCTTGGCGACGGAGTCGTGCATCTCGCGGGCCAGCCGCGAGCGCTCGCCGCTGATCGCCTCGGTGACGGCGAGCCGGGCGCGGGCCTCGGTGAGGGCCTGGCTCGCGGTCCCGAAGCGCATCAGCAGATTGCGCAGGGTGACGCCGACGGCTCCGGCGACGACGCAGAAGCCGGGCAGCAGGAGCGCGTTGCCCGCGGTGGCCACGGCGTCGCCGTCCGCTCCGTACACGGCGAAGAGGATCAGGGCCTGGAGGCAGGCGAAGAAGGCGGCGCCGCGCCATCCGTAGACCAGTCCCGCGAGGAGCGGGGTGCAGACGGTGACGTAGCCGAGGGTGCTGTCCGGCCCGGCGGTGACGAGCAGCAGCGAGCCGAAGAGGGCGTCCACGGCGAGCAGCGCCGGGTACCGGAGCAGCAGCGGCCCCCATCGTTCCCACTCGCGGAACAGCCCGTAGGAGAACATGAAGGTGACGAGCACGCCGGAGGCGACCAGGTAGGTGGGCAGCCCGGGCCGCGCCGAGCCCAGGGCGAGCGGGGAGGCGACCGCGATCATCGCGAGACGGAATCCGAAGACCTGACGGCAGAGCGCCTGGAGGGCGTTGATCTGGATCGCCAGGGTCGGCATCGTGTCGGGGCTGGCGGCCGCGCGGGCCAGCGAGGCGGGCCCGAGACCTCCCGTTATCCTCCCGATGTGCAGGGCCACTGCGGTTCCCCCTCCGCTGGCACGGTTGTCAGCCCCCCACCGAGCTGAAGTCGGCGTCGGCTCCGAAGACGAACGCGGCGACCAGCAGGATCATCGTGGCCGGGACCATGATCGACGTGATGGTGAGCGTGGCCTTCGGCACGGCCTTCGAGGCCCGGCGGCGGGCGTTCTGGGCGTCGGTGCGGCGCATGTCGTTCGCGATCTGGATGAGCGTCTCGGTGATCGGTGCGCCGAGCTCCTCGCCCTGCTGCAGGGCGGTGACGAACTGGGCGACCTGCTCGGAGTCGTTGCGCCTGCGCAGTTCCTCGAACGCCTTGCGGCGGCCGACGCCCATGTCCATCTGGCGCAGGGTGATGCGCAGTTCGTCGGCCCACGGCCCCTCGTACTTGTCGGCGACGCGCTCCAGCGCCTCCCGGAACCCGAGTCCGGCGCTGACGACGACGGCGAGGACGTCCAGGAAGTCGGGGAGGGTCCGCTCGATCTGCTCCTTGCGCTGGCGGATGGCCGCGAAGATGCCGACCTCCACCCAGAAGAGCCCGAACGCGATCATGAACAGTGCCAGGAAGGGCTGGCCGCGCAGCACCATCGCGAAGGCGCCGAGGAAGCCGAGGGCGCCGTACACGGCACGCCGCGCCGCGTAGCGGTCGATGGTGAGACCGCCCGGGTTGCCGGCGAGGTCGATCCTGCGGCGCACCTTGTTGACCCGGGCGGGTCCCATCATCCGCAGGACGGAGTCCGCGTAGCGCATGCCGAGCCGGTCGACGGCGGAGCCGACGGCGGTGGTGCGGGTGGCGCCGACCTCCAGGGCGACGGCGAGGTCGCCGGGCAGTTTGGCGTCGGCGCGGTACATGCGTATGCCGTGGAAGGCTCCTGCGACGCACAGGGCGATCAGGAACGCGAGGCCCAGTCCGGTCATGGCGGCGGCTCCCTCAGACGTCGATCTTGGACAGGCGGCGGATGACGAACACGCCGAGGCCGTACAGGACGAGGGCGACGACCACCGCCGTCTGGCCGAGGAAGGAGTTGGTCATCCGGTCGATGGCGCCGGGCATCACCCGGTCGAGCAGCAGCAGGGCTCCCAGGCCCATCGCGGGGACGGCGTAGGCGGTCATGTTGACCTGGGAGAGCTGGGTGCGGACCTCGCGCCGGGTCTCCTTGCGCTCCTCCAGCGTCTCGGTGAGGTTGCGCAGGGAGCCGACGACGGTTCCGCCGGCCCGGTTCGAGAGCACGAGCGTGGTGACCAGGACGACCAGCTCGCGCGACGGGAGCCGGTCGGCCAGTTCGCCGAGGGCGTCGTCGACGGAGTGGCCGACGGCCAGCTTGTCGGCGACCCTGCCCAGTTCCTCGCCCGCCGGCGCCTCCAGCTCCTCGGCGGCCATCGACAGGGCGGTCCGCAGCGCGAGTCCCGCCTGGGTGGCGTTGGCCAGGATGCGGGAGAGTTCGGGCAGCTGGTTGATGAACTTCTCGATCCGCTTGTTGCGCTGCCAGTTGAGGAAGCCGAAGGCGCCCCAGATCCCGAGCAGGCCGGCGATGGGTCCGAAGAACGAGGCGAAGACCGTCTGCGCGGTGATCCACAGCCCGGCGATGCCGACGACCATGTACACGAAGAACTCGCCGGGCGTGATGTCGAGACCTGTCGCCGCGAGCCGCAGTTCGATGCGCCGGCCCAGGGAGGTGCCGCGGAGTCTGCGGTCGACGGCGCCGAAGCGCCGCCTGCGCCCGCCGGACTCCTCCATGGACCCGGTCTGGGAGAGCCGGTCGAGGAGCGCGCGGTGCTGGGAGCGCCCGGAGGACCATGCGTGGACGCCCGTCACCGCGAGGACGCCGCACAGAAGGGTGCCCGCGATGGTCAGCAGAGCGGTGTTGGTCATGGGGTGCCTACCTGGCCTCTCGGACGGCGAGCTGGTCCTGGTGCGCGGCGACGCCGAAGGCCTGCGGGACGGGCTGGCTCGCCATGAAGAGCCGGTCCGCGAGCCGGCGGGGCAGCGGATGGTGGCCGAACGTGCCGTGCACCCGCCCGTCGGCGCCCATCGGCCGGGCGTCGAACCGGGCCACGGTCGCCAGCCGGTACGGTTCCTGGCCCCGCGAGTCGAGGAGCGCGATCTCGCTGATCTTCCGCGCGCCGTCGGCGTGCCGGGTGAGCTGGACGATGCAGTCGACGGCGCTGTTGATCTGGTCCCGCAGGGCTTCGAAGGGGATCTTCACCTCGGACATGGAGGCGAGGGTCTGGAGGCGCATGAGGGCGTCCTCGGCGCTGTTGGCGTGGACGGTGGCGAGCGAGCCGTCGTGACCCGTCGACATTGCCTGGAGCATGTCAAGCGTCTCCCCGCCGCGGACCTCGCCGACCACGATGCGGTCGGGGCGCATGCGCAGCGAGTTGCGCACCAGATCGCGGATGGTGATCTGCCCCTTGCCCTCGACGTTCGCGGGGCGCGACTCCAGACGGATCACGTGCTGCTGCTGGAGCTGGAGTTCGGCGGAGTCCTCGATGGTGATGACGCGTTCGCCCTCGGGGATCAGCCCGGACAGGGCGTTGAGCAGCGTGGTCTTCCCGGTGCCCGTGGCTCCCGAGACGATGATGTTGAGCTTCGCCTGCACCAGGGCCGACAGCAGGAAGAGCATCTGCTCGTCGAGCGAGCCGAAGCCGATCATCTCGTGCAGCGTGAACGCCCGGGGGAAGCGCCTGATGGTCAGGGTCGCGCCGGAGAGCGCGAGCGGCGGGATGATGACGTTCACACGCTCCCCGGAGGGCAGTCGGGCGTCCACCATCGGGTTCGACTCGTCGACCCTGCGGTTCACGGTGGAGACGATGCGCTCGATCGTCTGCATCAGCTGCTCGTTCGACGCGAAGCGCAGGGGCAGCAGCTCGACCCGGCCACCGCGCTCGACGAAGATCTGGTCGGGGCCGTTGACCATGATCTCGGTGATGGACGCGTCCTCCAGCAGCGGTTCGAGCACGCCGAGTCCGAGGGCCTCGTCCACCACGCGCCGGATCAGCTGCGAGCGCTCGGACGCCGAGAGCACGGGCCCCTCACGGCTGATGATGTGCCCGAGCACGCGCTCCAGCCGTGCGCGGCGGTCCGCGGCGGCGAGCGAGGACATCTCCGCGAGGTCGATCTCCTCGAGGAGTTTGGCGCGGTAGGTGGCGACCAGATGGCCGTCGTCCCGCCCGCCCCCGCGGTCCTCGGGGGCGGTGATGCGTGCCCGCAGGCTCATGTGTGTGACTCCTCAGCTGTACGGAGCGGTCGTGCGGTCCGGCTCAGTCCTTGGGCATCGTGGAGCTGCGCTCGGCGTACCCCCAGTCGTCGATGAAGGGGACGACGGACGGGATCCGGATCCGCACGGTCGAGGTGACCTCCTTGCCGCCGGAGCGTGAGGTGTGGAGGTAGTCCCCGGGCGCGTCGGTGAGCCAGCCGCTCACCGACGCGCGGCCCGCCTGGGCGCTGTGGGTCCGCCAGTCGTCGTCGCCGTCCGCCCGCGCGGCGGCCCGGGCCGCGGTGCCGGCCTGGACCGTGGCGTAGGCCGCGATGCCGAGCTGGACGGCGCCGAGCGCGAGCAGGAGCAGCAGCGGGAGGAATCCGGTGAACTCGAGGGAGACCTGGCCGCGGTCGCGTCCGCGTACGGACATGGTCACCACCCCTCCTCGACGGTGGCGGCGTGGCCCGTGACGTGGAAGGGGAAGCTGACGAACCCCGGGAAGAGCACCGGGACCTTCAGTTCCACCTCGGCCTCGTACAGCCCGCCCGCGGCGGAGCCGCAGGAGACCGAGGACCCCTCGCGCCAGGTGCCGAGGTCCTCTCTCGCGGCTGCCTGGCACTGTGCCTGACTCGCGAGCCCGACGGCGCCCTCCCGGGCGGCCGAGTCGGCCGCGTCGCCGGCCAGGATGTAGGTGTAGCCCAGCAGGGCCGACTGCCAGAGGATGACGCAGACGGCCGCGATCAGCGGCAGCATGCCGAGGAACTCGACCGCCACCTGCCCCCGGTCGTCCCTCCGTCCGCGGTGTGCGCGGCGGCCCGTGTCACCGTCCGCGCGCAGGACCGCCGTTCCCGTCGTCGATGGTGCGCTCAGCACGCGCATCGCTCAACTCTCCCCCTTGTCGCCGCGCCGGCGGCGTACGCCGATGGAGCCCCGGTCGCCCCGGAACTTACCCGCCCGGTCCTTGCCTTCGGGCGCCTTCACGATTCCCAGTTCGCCCGCCAGGCCCCACAGGGCCTGCTTCACGGTCGACTTGGCCTCCAGGTCCTGCATCCGGCCCGCGTCGACGGACGCCTGGAGCTCCTTGAAGTTCGCCGGCACGGAGGTCCTCGCCACCCGGGTGCCGGTGATGCGCTCGATGAGGGCGGGCTGGATCTCGGTGTTGCGGATGAAGCGGTTGACGAGGGTGACCGTCTCCTCGGCCTTGCGGATCTGGAGCCGGTCCCAGAGCCGGACCATGCGCTTGGCGGCCCGGACCGCGACGACGTCGGGCGTCGTCACCAGCAGGGTGGTGTCGGCCATCTCGATGGCGGCCGCGTTGGCACTGTTCATCTGCGTGCCGCAGTCGATGACCACGACCTCGTAGCGGGTGCGCAGCGCACTCACGATCTGGCGTACGGCCCGGTCGTTGACCTCCTCGCCGCGTTCGCCCTCGCCGGGGGCGAGGAGCAGCCCGATGCCGGTGTCGTGGCTGAAGACGGCGTCCTGCAGGACCCGTGGCGAGATGTCCTGGATTCCCGCCAGGTCGACGATCGAGCGCCGGAACGGCGCGTCGAGGTAGGAGCCGACGTCGCCCGCCTGGAGGTCCATGTCCACCAGGGCCGTGGTCATGCCCGACGCGCGTGCGGCCAGGGCGAGCTGTACGGCGGCGAGCGTGGTCCCGACGCCGCCCTTGGCGCCCGAGACGGTGAGCACGGTGCCGCCGGGTCCGGTGAACACGTCGCCGCTGTGCCCCAGGTGCCGCCGGACGCCGAGCGACCAGGAGGCGGCGGCCTGCACCCGCTGGGTGAGTTCCTCGTACGACAGCGGCAGGGCCACGAGCCCGCGGGCGCCGGAGTCCATCGCCGCCGAGTACAGCCCCGGGCCGGCGTCGGCGGTGACCAGGACGACGCCGACCGCCGGGAAGCGCAGCGCCACCTCCCGTATCAGCTCCAGCGCCGGCACCGGTCCGATCCGTTCGTGCACCAGAACCACCTCGGGCAGCTCGTCCAGGGACTCGCCGGCCAGCCGCGCGAGTGTGTCGAGCAGGGTGGTCGAGTCGGCCACCGGAGCGGCGGGCTCGGCGTCCGGGAGCTGGCTGAGCAGCGTGGTGATGGATCGGGCGGCGTCGGCCTCACCGACGGCCGGGAGGATGCGTGTCGTCATCCGGCCCTCACTTGTTCCGGTCCTCGTCGAGGGTGTACTTGCCTTCACCCGGACGAAGCGTGGTGGGACTGCCCTTGGCGATCAGGGCGAGACGGACGTGGACGGCGAAGGACTCCGCGTACGCGACGCGCTGGGCGTCCTGGGTGTTCAGGGCGAAGGTGATGGGGACGGCCTGGGTGGCGACGGCGTCGCGGTCGTCGCGGCGCGGCTCCAGGGCGGTGAGCTTGCCGACGTCGATCACCTTGGCGTTGGGGACGATGATCCGGGACTCGGCGACCTGGCCCTCGTCCCCGCGCCCCTCGTCGCCGAAGGTGGCGAAGATGTTGACCAGGTCACCGGGGGTGATCTTGCCGGCGACGCCGGTGGCGGCGTCGATCATGATGGCGATCTCCTGCTCGCCGTTCTCCAGTGCCGGGCGCTTGACGTACATGTCGGTCTGGAGGAGCGAGCCCTTGCGCAGCTGGGTGACGGCGATCTTCCCGTCGACCATGGATATGTCGGTCACGGCGCTGGTCGACAGCCATCGCTCCGGCATGCTGATCTTCTCGAACTGATCCGCCTGCAGCTGCGTGTAGGGGGCGACGTCCGACTTGATGCGATAGGCCGTCACCTCCGGTCCGACCTTGGAATTCACATCGCTGATCACCGACAGCACGCCCACGAAGGCACCGAAGGCGCAGAGGACGGAGAGGAGCAGGAGAATGACACCGCGACGTTGCCGTGAATTCATGAGCGGGACGACCTCGTTGGGGAGTGGGGACGAGAGGGCGGACGGTTCGGTCGGCCGGGCCCCGGCGGTGCGTCGCCGTCACCGGCCGTGCCGACCGCTGTTCGGCGGTTACGAGCCCTGGTGCATGGGTGTTCCCTGGTTCAGGACACCGGACACGCCGGTTCGGTTCTCCGCGGGGAGGAGCGGTGCGGCGCAGAAGCCGCAGCGATCACCGATGATCTCCAGACCGCACCAGGAGCATTTCTCCCTCTTCACCGAGGAGACGAGCTGGTAGATGAGGGTGATGTCGGGGAGATAGGCGGCGAATTCGATCATCTTGTGCGTGCCCCACCAGCGCGGTGATTCCTCGGGCAGCGGCGCCTCGTGCACCGCCTGGCAGTGCCAGGCGGGAGCGAGGGTGGCGGTGACCCAGTCGCTCTGGAGCTGTCCCCTGGCCACCATCAGCTGGTGCCCGAACTGGGGGCCCGTCAGCTCGCCGTGGCCGATGCGGACGAGCTCCGGTTCCGGCGTGGCCATGACGCCGAACTGGGTTCCGGGGACCCAGGACTTGGCATGGGACTTCAGACTCACCGGCACCCGGTCGAGCCGGGCCACCGAGTTGAGCACGGCTCCGGCGTGGATGTAGTGGGCGAGCAGCCGCGCCGCCGAGGCGACGATGCCGGCGCTGAAGTCGCAGATGGACAGCTGCCGCAGCTGACGCACGAGGACGGCGAGCCCGAGCGGCGGCAGTGCCACCTTCAGCAGGGCGATGCGGTCGGTCTCCAGCACCGAGCGGACGGTGTGCAGTCTGCGCTCGTGGACCACCGGCAGGGAAGCGGGGTAGAGCACGACGGCGTAGCCGTGCTGCTCCAGCAGGACCTGCATGTCGGCGAGCGCGGCGTCGAGCGTCTGCGCGTCGGGCGACGGCAGCAGCGCCGCCGTCGGCGTGTGCTGGTCCGTCGGCGGTAGCACCAGATCAGCGCTGGTGACGGCGATGGCGGTCTGCACGCTCATTTCCCCGTTCGGATCCGGCCGCCGGGAATCCGGCCGCCGCTTCTCCACTGCTCGTGCTCCTGTCTGCACTCTAGCCAGGTCCTTCGGGGCAGAGAACAGTTTTCAGACCCCCCGCGGACAACCCGTGACCCGCACGGCCCGGGAAACACGGAGAAAACAGTCGTTCGTCAACTCCTGTCACATGGCGCTGAATTGCGGTCAATCGATTCTGCTGTTTGGGCCCCCATTGGGTCCTCAGGCCCACGCCAGGCACCGGACCGCGTGCGTACGCTCCGATTCCGATTCCGTGTGCGAAGCATGCGTGTGACCTGGGAAAGGGGGCGTCCGATGAGACGTGACCGGGGGGCGACGGCGACCGAGTACCTCGGCGTCGTGGTGGTCGTCGCCACGCTCGTCGGAGCCGTGACGGGTTCCGGAATAGGTGCCGCCATCACCCAGAAGATCATCTGCGCGATCGACGGCGCGGCCTGCGACGGATCCGCGGACGACCGGGCGGCACCCCGCACCGACGCCGACTACGAGCCGCCCCTCTGCCAGGTCTCGTCGTTCAGCGACAAGGCCGGGGCGAAGGCCAAGGTGCTCTTCATCGAATGGGGTGAGGAGTACGGCTTCCAGCAGCAGACGTTCCAGGCGAAGACCGACGTCAACGGCGACGGGAAGGTCGACGAGAACGACAAGCAGGTCACCATGACGTTCACCGACGCCGCGTCGATCGCCGCGAAGAAGGACTGGAAGCCCGGGGCGAAGGTCGGGAAGTTCGGGTCGGACAAGGTCGAGCTGGGGGCCGGGATCAAGGTGACCAACGGCGACACCTGGGTCTTCGACAGCGAGGCGGACGCGCAGGCGTTCCGGGACGACATCGAGAGCCTGAAGACCTACGAACTCGCCAACCGGCACGCCAACTCGCGCGGCGGCGGACTCGGGAACAGCCTGCTGTACCTCTTCGGCAAGGGCCCCATGGCCGAGGAGGAGAAGCTGCGCAACCGGATCGAGGAGAAGCTCGGCGACCGGCACATCAGCTACGGCAAGGTCGGCTTCGAGGCGAGCGCCGCCGGCGGCATCAAGATCGGCGCCGGGGACGACAAGAAGCTCTCCGCCACCCTCGGGGGCAACTTCAAGTTCGCGCCCGAGGTCACCTGGACCGACAACAACCACAAGGGCACCAAGTCCTACACGTACTCGGCCGCCATCGAGTACGGCACCAAGGTGGGGTACGAGGCGGGGCCGATCAGCGGGGAGGCGTCGGCGTCCACGACGCAGACGGGCACGATCACCGTCACCCACGACAAGAAGACCGGCGAACTGCTGCGCATCGACATGACCCGCACCGTCGAGAAGGGCGCCACGAAGGACGGCGCGAAGGTGGGCGGGGACAACGGGAAGTCCGGTGACGACAAGCGCGGCGGCAGCGGCGGCGTGAAGGGCGCCGACCAGACGACCGGGATCGAGGTCGTCACCAACTCGGTCGTCCTGAAGCCGGGTGCCGAGGGCGCCGAGCAGCGGGCGATCGCCCAGGCGTGGCTGGACGGCGGGGGCGACCGGGGCGCGCCGTTCGCGTACATGTTCTCCGACAAGGCGCCCACGACCCGGCCGGGCGCCGACGACCCCTTCGGGCAGCTGCTCTTCGACGAGGGCCTGTCGAGCCGGACGACGTACACGGGGCAGATCCAGGCGGCCGAGTACGGCTTCGAGCTCAACCTGGGCCTGAGCCTCGGCTTCTCGGTGTCGACCGAGAAGAAGGAGGAGACCCTGGACGACGCCGAGTTCCTCGGGGCTCCCCACGGGAACAGCCGTGACTACATGCCGTACAGCTACTGTGCGAACTGACCGGGCCGAGGGGAGCGCACACACCATGAGCAGCACAGTCATCAGCCGGACGGGCGGCGGCGCAGGACGCCGGGGCGCGCGGCGGGCCGGGTTCGCGGCGCACCTGGCCGCGCTCGCCCTGCTCGTCACCGCGTGCGGGAACGATCCGGCGGGCGCACCGGTGCCCGAGGGGTGGCAGGTCATGCGGACGGACTCCGTCGAGGTGGCCCGGCCCCCCTCCTTCACCGAGCAGGGCCCCGGTGAGCGGAGCAGGTACAACGCGGCGGCCGCGACGCTGGAGGAGGGCGGCCGGACGGTGGCGACGATCACCGTCCAGCTGGGCTTCACCAACGCCCGGACGGCCGAGCAGGCCGCGATCGGCGCGGAGGCGGGCATCGCGCTCGGCGCGACGGTGGAGGGTCAGCGGGACGTACGGGTCGCGGGCGGGGAGAAGGTGCGGGACGCCAGGCGGATCGACTTCGCCTTCACGTCGTCCGGGGAGCCGGGCACCCCGGCCGAGGGCACCCGGGTCGACGGCGTGATCGTCGCGGGGCTCGACTCCGCGGACACGGCGTACGCGGTGCGGGTGGACGCGGCGCAGGGCGCGCTCTCCGACGCGGACCTGAAGCGGATCCTCGACAGCATCGCGGTCGAGTAGCCCGGCCACCGGCAGCACGGCGAAGACAGCGACGGCGGGGCGGCGCACGGCGACCGCGGACGGGGGTGGACCGATGACGGCGGAAGCGGCGGACGGCCACCTCCTCCTCGGGGTGACGACCGTGCTCCTGGGCGCGCTCACGGCGGCCTGGGCGCGGCGTCTCGCGGGGCTGCTGCGGGCCGGCCGCCGTGCCGTCACCACCGGCGGCGAGTGCGTGCGCGTCGAGCCGGGGGCGCCCCGCCGCGCCGGGACCGCACGGCACTGGTTCTCGTTCCGCACGGCGGCCGGCGAGGTGGTCGAGTTCGAGGACTTCAGCCCGTATCCGATGAGCAGCGGGACCCCCGTGACCGTGCGCTACCGGCCGGAGGACCCCCGCGGTTCGGCGAGCGTCGCCGGTCCCTGCGGGCGGTCGCCGGTCCTGCGGGGTGCCGTGTTCGCCGGCGGCTGCGCGCTGGTCACCGCCGGCTGCGCGGCGGCGTTCCTCGCCGGGCTGCCGTGAGCCGGCCGGGGCGGCCCGCGCGCCGGGCCGGCGCACCGTCCGCACGGCGGCCGGCGACTCCCCCCACAGGTACGACGAGGAAGGCAGGCACATGACGCGCTACGACCATCCCGGGGCCCCCGCCCGGTACGACGACGGCCGCGGGGCGGGGTTCCTCGCGCTGACGAAGGCGTGGGCGGCGGGCATCGTCGTGCTGCTCTTCACCGAGTACGTGCAGGTCACGCTGGTCTGGGAGCAGTTCGGCACGGAGGACCGGACGGCGTCGTTCGCCGGCCGTCTGCTGCTGATCCATCTGCCCAACGCGCTCTGCGTGGCGCTGGCCGTGTGGGCGGCGGGACGGCTGCACCGGCCGCCGTACCGCCACCGGACGGTCCGCCATCTCCTCGCGGTGCTCGCGGTGCCCCTCGCCGCGCAGGCGCTGAATCTGACCCTCCAGGGACCGGAGCTCGCGGCCGAGGGCGTGCTGATGTCCAGTGCCGTCCTGGCGCTGGGGTGTGTCGCCGGATGGGCCGCCGACCGTCTCCAGGAGGAGGACTGACGGGGCCTCACCTTGCGCCAGAGGTCTTGACAACCCAATTGGTCTGGACCAGCTTGTACCTCCACGGTGGCCACCGTTCGGTGCCCCGGCTCCGGGAGCCCCGGTGCCGGGTCTCCGGCAACCTCCCGTACCCCCCGACTCCCCCACCGGAGGACGCAAGTGGACCGCACCTCACCCGCCCGCAGATTGGTGGGCGCCGGCGTCGCGCTCGCCGTCGGCACCGGACTGTGTCTCCTGGGCACGGCAGGCACCGCCCAGGCCGCCGACGTCAACGTCGTCAAGAACGCCGGCTTCGAGACCGGGCTGAGCAACTGGACCTGCTCCGCCGGCAGCGGCTCCGCCGTCTCCTCCCCCGTGCGCACCGGCGCGGGCGCCCTGAAGGCCACGCCCGCCGGCATGGACAACGCCCGGTGCAGCCAGAGCGTGACCGTGAAGCCCAACTCGACCTACACGACCAGCGCCTGGGTCCAGGGCGGTCTCGCCTACCTGGGCGCGAGCGGCACCGGCACCACCGACGTGTCCACCTGGACGCCCGGCGGCGACTGGACGAAGCTCTCCACCACCTTCACCACCGGCCCGAACACCACCTCGGTCACCGTGTACACCCACGGCTGGTACGGCACCCCCGCCTACCACGTCGACGACGTGAGCGTCTTCGGCCCCGACGGCGGCGGCGGCACCGACCCCGACCCGGTCGTGCCCCCGGCCCCGGGCGCCCCCTCGGTCGGCACCGTGACGACCTCGTCCGTGGCCCTGAGCTGGGGCGCGGTCTCCGGCGCCACCGGCTACCACGTGTACCGCGACGGCACGAGGGTCCAGTCCGTGAGCGGTTCCTCCGCCACGGTGACCGGGCTCGCCGCCGACACCGCGTACCAGTTCCAGGTCTCCGCGACCAACGCGGCGGGCGAGTCCGCCAAGTCCGCCGCCGTCACCGGCCGGACCAGCAAGAGCACCGGCAACCCGGGCAACCCGGCGGTGCCGAAGCACGCGCTGACGGGCTACTGGCAGAACTTCAACAACGGCGCGACGGTCCAGAAGCTCCGTGACGTGCAGGCGCAGTACGACATCATCGCGGTCTCCTTCGCCGACTCCACGGCCACACCGGGCCAGATCGTCTTCAACCTCGACCCGGCGGTCGGCTACGGGTCCGTGGACGAGTTCAAGGCGGACGTCGCCGCCAAGAAGGCCGCCGGCAAGTCGGTGATCATCTCGGTGGGCGGCGAGAAGGGCAACGTCACCGTCAACAGCGACGCCTCCGCGACCGCCTTCGCCAACAGCGCCTGGGCGCTGATGCAGGAGTACGGCTTCAGCGGTGTCGACATCGACCTGGAGCACGGCATCAACTCGACCTACCTGACCAAGGCGCTGCGCCAGCTGTCGGCCAAGGCGGGCTCCTCGATGGTCCTGACCATGGCCCCGCAGACCATCGACATGCAGAACACGAACACCGAGTACTTCAAGCTGGCGCTCGCCGTGAAGGACATCCTCACGGTCGTCAACATGCAGTACTACAACAGCGGTTCGATGCTCGGCTGCGACGGCAAGGTGTACTCGCAGGGCTCGGTGGACTTCCTCACCGCGCTCGCCTGCATCCAGCTGGAGGGCGGTCTCGACCCCTCCCAGGTCGGACTCGGGGTGCCCGCGTCGACGCGCGGCGCCGGCAGCGGCTACGTCGACCCGTCCGTCGTGAAGAACGCCCTGGACTGCCTGGCCCGGGGCACCGGCTGCGGCGCCTTCAAGCCGTCGAGGACCTACCCGTCCCTGCGCGGCGCGATGACCTGGTCCACCAACTGGGACGCGACCGCGGGCAACGCCTGGTCCAACGCGGTCGGTCCGCACGTGCACAACCTGCCGTAACGGCACACCGGTCGACGAGGGCCCGCACCACCGCTCCCCCGGCGGTGCGGGCCCTCGCCGTGCGACGGCACGGCGCGGGTCACCAGGGCAGGTCGCGCACCTGCTGCACGCAGAGCACCACGAAGAGCAGACCGGCGGCCGCCAGCATCACGTTGCTGACGATGCCGTTGCGCCACTCGGCGGGGGTGCGCGAGGAGTTCAGCAGCCACAGCAGGGTCAGCGCGAGGAAGGGCATGAAGAAGGCGCCGAGGACGCCGTACGCCACCACGAGACCGAACGGCTGGTCCAGGAAGAGCAGCGAGATCGGCGGGAACGTCAGCCACAGCAGGTACCCGCGGAAGGCCACCGACCGCTCCTTGGCGCCCGACGCCACCTCAGCCGCGCCACCGTCCGCGCCGCCCTCCGCGGCGTCCGGCGCACCGCTCCTCGTGGCGCCGGCCGCGCCGTCGGCACCCGCCCCGGCGCGGTCGCGCCGCAGCCGCTCGACGAAGTCGGCGAACATCAGGCTGACGCCGTGCCACACGCCGATCAGCGACGAGAAGGAGGTGGCGAAGAAGCCGACCAGGAAGAGCTTGGCGGTCGCGGCGCCGTACCGCTCCTCCAGGACCGCACCGAGGTCGATCAGGCCCCGGTCCCCCTTGGTGAGGGCGATCTCGGAGGCGTGCAGCAGCTCGGCCCCGACGACGAGCATGGCGACGACGAAGATGCCGGTGGTGACGTAGGCGACCCGGTTGTCCAGGCGCATCACCTTCATCCAGCGGGTGTCCGTCCACCCCTTGGCGTTCACCCAGTAGCCGTAGGCGGCCATGGTGATGGTGCCGCCGACGCCGCCGATCAGGCCCAGGGTGTAGAGCAGGGAGCCGTCGGGCAGCACCGGCGCGAGGCCCGCGAAGGAGGCGCCGACGTCGGGACCGACCCGGATCGCGACGTAGACGACGACCACGAACATCACGCCGATGAGGACGGTCATGACCTTCTCGAAGACGGCGTACCGGTTGAACCAGACGAAGGCCAGACCGACCAGCCCCGTGAGCACGGCCCAGGTCTTGAGACCGGGGCCGTCGGGGAAGAGGGCCACGATGGGCAGTGCGCTGGAGGACATCGCGGTCGCGCCGTAGACGAAGCCCCAGACGACCACGTAGAACGCGAAGTAGACGGTGGTCCAGCTCCCGAGGGAGCGCCAGCCGTCGAAGAGGGTGCGGCCGGTGGCCAGGTGCCATCGTCCGCAGGCCTCGGCGAGGGAGATCTTGACGACGCAGCCGATGACTGCGGCCCACATGAGCGTGTAGCCGAACGTGCTTCCCGCGATGAGGGTGGCGACCAGGTCGCCCGCGCCGACTCCGGTCGCAGCGACGACGATGCCGGGCCCGATGTAGCGCCAGCTCGACTTCCGGGGCCCCACCGCCCCCGGGGTGCTCTCCTCGGTCGTGTCCGTCATGCGCGGCCGCCTTCCCACTCGTCCCACCAGGTGACTGGGGTCACGAAAGCGGGGCGCGCTTGATCACGCAAGAGGGCCTGCGGTGATCGACTGGGGCGGACCTCGTGCAGACGGCCGGGTGCGCGGGGCCACCGCGGGTCCGTGCGCACGGGCCGTCCGTGCGTCATGGCCGACGCAGCTATTGACCGTGACATGCCACAAATGGACGATGGGTCGGCACGCAACGCACCACCCGCACGGAGCACGGACCCGTCCGACCCGAGCAACCCCCCACACCCCAGGAGCACTTGCATGCGCACACCCCCCTTCGCCCGGCGCCCCTCCGGCCGGCGCCGGGCCGGAAAACGGTCGGCCGCCCTCGCGGCCGTCGTGGCCCTCGCCGTCGCGGTCCCGCTCACCGCGAGCGCGTCCCCCGCCCCCGAGCGGCCGGCACCCCGGAGCGCCGCGGCCGACGAGGCCGAGCGGACCCGGCAGTACCTGATCCACGGCCCCGACAGCGTCGCCGACCGCACCGCCGTCGCCGCCACCGGTGTCTCGATCGACGAGGTGGACGACCACACGATCGTGGTCAGCGCCGACGCCGCACAGGCCGCGCGGCTGCGCGCGCTCGGCCACACCCTGAAGGAACTGCCCGGGCCGCCCGACCGGCGCGTCGCCTCGGCGGACGTCCAGCCGTTCGACTTCCCCTCGGCCGACTCGCGCTACCACAACTACGCGGAGATGACCGCCGAGATCGACCAGCGGATCGCCGCCAACCCGTCCATCATGAGCAAGCGGGTCATCGGCAAGAGCTACCAGGGCCGGGACATCGTCGCGATCAAGGTCAGCGACAACGTGACCGCCGACGAGAACGAGCCCGAGGTCCTCTTCACCCACCACCAGCACGCCCGTGAGCACCTGACCGTGGAGATGGCGCTCTACCTGCTGCGGGAGTTCTCCGAGGACTACGGCAGCGACCAGCGGATCACCAATGCCGTCAACGGCCGCGAGATCTGGATCGTGCCGGACCTCAACCCGGACGGCGGCGAGTACGACATCGCCTCCGGCTCCTACCGCAGCTGGCGCAAGAACCGGCAGCCCAACAGCGGTTCCTCGAACGTCGGCACCGACCTGAACCGCAACTGGAACTTCAAGTGGGGCTGCTGCGGCGGCTCCTCGGGCTCCACCGGCTCCGAGACCTACCGGGGCCGTGCCGCCGAGTCCGCCCCCGAGGTGAAGGTGGTCGCCGACTTCGTGCGCTCCCGGGTGGTCGGCGGAAAGCAGCAGATCCGGACCGGCATCGACTTCCACACGTACAGCGAGCTGGTGCTGTGGCCGTACGGCTACACGACCGCCGACACCGCCCCCGGTCTGACCAAGGACGACCGCGACGCCTTCGCGGCCGTCGGGGGCAAGATGGCGGCCAGCAACGGCTACACGGCCGAGCAGTCCAGCGACCTCTACGTCACCGACGGCTCGATCGACGACTGGCTGTGGGGCAGCCAGAGGATCTTCGGCTACACCTTCGAGATGTACCCGACGGGCTTCGGCGGAGGTGGTTTCTACCCGCCCGACGAGGTGATCGAGCGCGAGACCAGCCGCAACCGCGACGCGGTGCTGCAACTGCTGGAGAACTCCGACTGCATGTACCGCTCCATCGGCAAGGAGGCGCAGTACTGCTCCTGACGCCGTGCCGCCCGGCGGACAGCGGGGCGGGGCGGAGGGCACACGCCCTCCGCCCCGCCCCCTCGCGTGCACCGGCCCGGGAGGCCGCTACACCACCAGGCTCAGCACCGCCGCGACCGCGAAGCCCGCGACGGAGAGGACCGACTCCAGGACGGTCCAGGTCTTGAGGGTGTCCCGCTCGGAGATGCCGAAGTACTTGGAGACGATCCAGAACCCGCCGTCGTTCACGTGCGAGGCGAAGATGGAGCCGGCCGAGATCGCCATGATGACGAGGGCCAGGAAGGCCTGCGAGTGGCCGGCGTTCTCGACGAGGGGCAGCACGATGCCGGCCGTGGTCACGATCGCGACGGTCGCCGAGCCCTGGGCGACCCGCAGCACCAGCGAGATCAGGTACGCGAGGACGATCACCGGCAGGCCGACGTCGTTGAAGGTGTCCGACAGGGCCTGGGCGACACCGCTCGCCTTGAGCACGGCGCCGAAGACACCGCCCGCGCCGACGACGAGCAGGATGTTGCCCACCGGCTTCAGGGACTGCGTGGACACCGACTCCAGCGACTTGCGCGACCAGCCGCGCCGGATGCCCAGCAGCCAGTACGCCAGCACCAGCGCGATGGTCAGGGCGACGAACGGGTGGCCGAAGAACTCGACGACCGAACGGAAGGTGGACTCGTCGAGCGCGATGGACGAGAAGGTGGCGGCGAGGATCAGCACCAGCGGCGTGCCGATGATGGCCAGCACGGTGGAGAGCGCGACCGGCTTCTCCTGCGGCTCGCGTCCCGCGGCCCGCTGCTCGGCGAGGACGGCGGCCCGCGACTCCTCGGCGGCCTCCAGCATGTCCTGCGGGACCTCGACGAACACGCGCTTGCCGATCCAGGCGGCGTAGCCCCAGGCCGCCAGGACGGCCGGGATGCCGACGACGACGCCCATCAGGATGACCCAGCCGAGGGAGACGTGGAAGAGACCGGCGGCGGCCACCGGTCCGGGGTGCGGCGGCAGGAAGGCGTGGGTCATCGACAGGCCGGCGAGCAGCGGCATGGCGTACAGGACGATCGACTTGCCGGACCGCTTGGCGGCGGCGTAGACGATCGGCGCGAGGACGAAGATGCCGACGTCGAAGAAGACGGGGATGCCGAAGATGAGGCCGGTCAGGCCCATGGCGAGCGGTGCGCGCTTCTCCCCGAAGAGGCCGAGGAGCCGGGAGGACAGGACCTCCGCGCCGCCGGACACCTCCAGGATCGCGCCGAGCATGGTGCCGAGGCCGATGATGATGGCGACATGGCCGAGGATGCCGCCCATGCCGGTCTCGATGACGGAGACGGCGGCGGACTTCTGCACGGTGCCGAAGAGTTCGGTGACCGAGAGGCCGGCCGCGAGGCCGACGGCTATGGAGACGGCGAGCAGGGCGACGAACGGCTGCAGCCGCACCTTGATGATCAGGTAGAGCAGCAGGGCGATGCCGAGGGCGGCTACGGCCAGCAGTCCGGCGGTGCCGTCGACGACGGTGAGGAGTCCGCCGGTGTGGGGGGTGGGTGGTGGGGGCGCGTCAGCGGCTGTCAGCATGAGGATCCTTGGCGGGCGGAGCTGTTTCGGGCATGGGTGGGGCGCGGCACGGCGCGTGGGGAGGTCGCGCCGTGCCGTGGAGCGGGTGGATCAGGGGAATCAGTCCAGGAAGGCGAGTCAGTCCAGGACGGCCAGGGCGTCGATCTCGATGAGCAGGCCGGCGGGCAGCCCGACGTAGACCGTGGTCCGGGCGGCGGGGGCCACCGTCAGGTCCTCGAAGTACTCGTTGTAGATCTCGTTCATCTCGGCGAAGTGGCCCGTATCCGTGAGGTAGACGCGGATCATCATCACGTCGTCCCAGCTCGCGCCGCCCTCGGTGAGGATCGCCTCGACGTTGGCGAAGGTCTGGAGGGTCTGCTCGCGCAGGGTGGGGCCGGCCGGGGTCGGGGCCTGGCCCGGGGCGGCGGGGAGGAAGCCGACCTGGCCGGCGACCTGGAGGATGTTGCCCTTGCGGACGCCGTGGGAGAACTTCGCCGGCGGCGCGGTGTGGGTGCTCGGGGTGATCGCGGTCTTCTCGGTCATGCGTGTGCTTCCTTCTGGGGTGTCTGTCCTGAGTACTCCCGGGTGATGGCGTCGGCGCAGCGGCGCACCAGCGGGAGGAGGGTGAGGAGTTCGTCGGCGGTGACGACCACGTTCGGCGCGGACACCGACATGGCGGCGACGACCCGGCCGTCCGCACCGCGGACGGGGGCGCCGATGCAGTTGATGGACTCCTCGTGGCCACCCAGGTCGGTGGCCCAGCCCTGTTCGCGGACGGTCGCCAGCTCCCTGAGGAAGGCGGCGGCGTTCGGGATCGAACGGGACGTGTACATGGGGAAGTCGAGCTTCTCGGCGACGGCGCGCCGCTCGGCCTCCGGCAGGTCGGCCAGGAGCAGCTTCGCCACGGCCGCGACGGTGATCGCGACGGGCTTGCCGATCCGCGAGTACATGCGGACGGGGTAGCGGCTCTCGACCTTGTCGATGTAGAGGACCTCGCTCTCCTCGTACACCGCGAGGTGGACGGTGTGCCCGATCTGCTCGTTGAGCGCGACGAGATGGGGGTGGGCGATCTCCCGTACGTCGAGGTTCTCGACGGCCTCCTGGGCGAGGGCGAAGAGCCGGGCGCCGAGGCGGTAGCGCTGGTCCTGCTGGCGGTAGACGAGCCCGTGCTCGTGGAGGGTGCGCAGCAGGCGCAGCGCCGTGGACTTGTGGACGCCGAGCCGGTCGGCGACCTGTCCGAGGTCGGCGGGGCCCTGGGCGAGCAGCGGCAGGATGCTGAGCGCGCGGTCGACGGTCTGGCTCATGGCGTACGTACCTCCTGGTCTCGGCCCGTCCAGCCGGGGCCGAGGTGCAGTCTCCCCCAGGCCGCGTCGTCGAGGCCGACGAGCCGGTCGGCGTGCGCGGCCGGGGGCGGATCGGCCAGGTCCCCGGGGACGGTGAGCGCTGCGGCGGCCCAGAGGTGCCCGTGCCGCAGCCGGTCCCGCACGGGCAGGTCCCGGAGGGTCGCCGAGAGGAATCCGGCGGCGAAGGCGTCCCCGGCCCCGGTGGCGGCGACGACGTCGACGACGGGAGCAGGGGCGTGGGTGACGGTGTCGCCGGGGACGGGCCCTCGCGGGGCGCCGGAGGCGTCCGCGCCGTGGGGGCGGGCGCCGGGGACGGCGGCCGTGGCCGCGGTGTCGCGGGTGAAGGCGACCGCGCCCCCGGCGCCGCGCTTCACCACCAGGGTCGCCGGCTCGGGCAGCGCCCGCCGGACCGCGTCCGGCCCGCCCCGCACGCCCCACGCCTCCTCGGCCTCGTCCTCGCCGACGAAGACGATGTCCGCGCCGCGTGCGAGGTCCAGCAGGACGCGGGCGCCGTCGGCCTCGCGCCACAGGCCGGGCCGGTGGTTGACGTCGAACGAGAGCGGGGGACGGCCGTCGCGGCGGGCGGTGAGGCCGCGCATCAGGGCCAGGCAGCCGGCGGACAGCGCGGCCGTGATGCCGGACACGTGGAGCATCCGGCCCGACCAGACCGCCTCGTGCGGCACGGTCCCGGGCGACATGGCCGACGCGGCGGACCCGGCCCGGTAGTAGACGACTTCGTGGCCCTCGCTGGCGCGGTCGGCCGCCGTGCGGAAGTAGATGCCCGTGGGGCGCCGGGGGTCACGGACGACCGCCGTGGTGTCGACCCCGTAGGCGGCGATCGCGGCCACCAGGTGGTCGCCGAAGCCGTCCGCGCCGACCCGGCCCACCCAGCGGACCCGGTGTCCGGCCGCGGCGAGCGCGCAGGCGAGGTTGGACTCGGCCCCGCCGATGCCGCGGACGAACGACGGCACGTCGGCCAGGCGTCCCGCCCGGGTCGGCAGGAACGTGACCATGGACTCGCCGAGGCAGACGACGTCCACGGGTCCGTGCACGCTCGCGGTCATGATCGCGGGGGCTCCTCGCTGGTCGGTCACCGGGCCCATTGACCCGGTGTTGGCTCGGATGTTAGACAGCGGTAAGCGAAATACGCAATGAGCGTTGCACATTTTGCAACGCCCCCGAGGAGGGCTCCCATGGCTGCCGCCCACGCCGACGACGCCGTCGCCAGGCTTGCCGACGAACCGGTCGACCACCGCTTCAAGGCGCTCCCGCCCGACGCCCAGGGCCTCACCGTCGGCGAGCTCGCGTCGGCCCGGCGCGATCTGTTCACCGGGGGCTTCACCACGCCCGTGCTGGCGCTCTCCGCCGAGTCGCTGGAGCACAACCTCGCCCTGCTGGAGACCTACGCCGAGCGCCATGGTCTCGCCTTCGCCCCGCACGGCAAGACCTCCATGTCCCCCCAGCTGTTCGCCCGGCAACTGGAGCGCGGCGCCTGGGGCATCACCGCGGCCGTGCCCCACCAGGTCCGCGTCTACCGCGCCTACGGGATCAGCCGGATCTTCCTCGCCAACGAGGTCGTCGACGCGGCCGCGCTGCGCTGGATCGCCGCCGAACTCGACGCCGACCCCGGCTTCCGGCTCGTCGTCTACGTCGACTCGGTCCGCGGAGTGGAGCTGATGGACGAGGCCCTGCGCGGGGTGTCCCGGCCGCTGGACGTCGTGGTCGAACTCGGCGCGGGCGACGGGGCCCGCACCGGCGTGCGCACCGAGGCCGGCTGCGCCGCCGTCGCCGACGCGGTCGCCGCCGCCGGCACCCTGCGCCTCGTCGGCGTCGCGGGCTACGAGGGCGAGGTCCCGCAGGCCGACGGCGACAGCGTCCGGGCCTGGCTGCGGCGGCTGGTCGCGCTCGCCGCCGCCTTCGACGCCGAGGGCCGGTTCGCACGGACGGACCAGATCGTGATCAGCGCGGGCGGCAGCGCGTGGTTCGACGCCGTGGCCGACGTGTTCGAGGAGATCCCGCCGCTGTCGGCCCCGGTGCTGAAGCTGCTGCGCTCCGGCGCGTACGTCTCGCACGACGACGGCCACTACCGGCATCTGACCCCGTTCAACCGGGTGCCCGCGGAGGGCGCGCTCCGGCCGGCGTTCCGCCTGTGGGCCCAGGTGGTCTCCCGCCCGTCGCCCGAGCAGGCCTTCCTCAACGCGGGCAAGCGCGACGCCGCGTACGACCTCGACCTGCCGACGGCGCAGGCCGTCCGGGACGCGCGCACCGGCGCCGTCCGCCCCGCCGACGGCATCACCGTCACCGGCCTGTCCGACCAGCACGCCTGGGTGCGCACCGACGCGGACGCCGAGCTGGAGGTGGGCGACTGGGTCGGCCTGGGGCTGTCCCACCCGTGCACCTCGTTCGACAAGTGGCAGCTGATCCCGGTGGTCGAGGAGGACGGGACGGTCACGGACTTCATCCGGACCTTCTTCTGATCCCCGCCCCCCGCCCCCATCCGTGAAAGGCACCGCTTCCATGGACCTCGTCATCCGCGACGCCCGCGTCATCGACGGCACCGGTGGCGCCTCCTTCCGCGCCGACGTCGGCATCGACGGCGGACGCGTCACCGCGATACGCCGCGAGGGCGACGGCCCCGCCCTCACCGGCGGGCGCGTCCTCGACGCGCACGGCCTCGCCCTCGCCCCCGGCTTCATCGACATGCACGCCCACAGCGACCTCGCCCTCCTGCGCGACCCCGACCACTCGGCGAAGGCGGCCCAGGGAGTGACGCTGGAGGTGCTCGGGCAGGACGGCCTGTCGTACGCGCCCGTCGACGACACCAGCCTCGACGCCGTCCGCCGGGCGATCACCGGATGGAACGGCGACGGCGCGGACATCGACTTCGACTGGCGCTCGGTCGGCGGGTACCTGGACCGGCTCGACCGCCAGGGCATCGCCGTCAACGCCGCGTACCTCGTCCCCCAGGGCACGGTCCGGATGACGGTCCTGGGCTGGGAGGACCGGCCGGCGACCCCCGCCGAGCTCGACCGGATGCGGCAGCTCGTCGCCGAGGGCATGGAGCAGGGCGCGGTCGGGATGTCGTCGGGCCTCACGTACACGCCCGGCATGTACGCGAGCGACGCCGAACTGACCGAGCTGTGCCGTGTGGTGGCCCGCTACGACGGCTACTACTGCCCCCACCACCGCTCCTACGGCGCCGGCGCGCTCCAGGCGTACGAGGAGATGGTGGGGCTGACCCGGGAAGCCGGCTGCGCCCTGCATCTCGCGCACGCCACGATGAACTTCGGCGTCAACAAGGGCAAGGCGCCCGACCTGCTGGCGCTGCTCGACGGCGCGCTGGACGCGGGCGCCGACATCTCCCTCGACACCTACCCCTACACCCCCGGCTGCACCACGCTCGTGGCGATGCTGCCCAGCTGGGCCGGCGAGGGAGGGCCGGAGGCGGTCCTCGCACGGCTGCGCGACGACGAGACCGCCGAGCGGATCCGTCACCACCTGGAGGAGATCGGGTCGGACGGCTGCCACGGCGTGCCGATCGAGTGGGACACCATCGAGATCTCGGGGGTGGGCGAGCCCTCGCTCGCGGACCATGTCGGCCGCACGGTCGAGGAGTCGGCGCGGCTGCGCGGCGAGGAGCCGTGGGTCACCGCGCGGCGGCTGCTGATCGGGGACCGGCTCGGCTCGACGATCCTCCAGCACGTCGGCCACGAGGAGAACGTGCGCGCGATCATGCGGCACCGCGTCCACACCGGCGGCAGCGACGGGATCCTCCAGGGCGACAAGCCGCACCCCCGGGCGTACGGGACGTTCCCCCACTACCTGGGCCGGTACGCGCGGGAGCTGGGCGTGCTCGGCCTGGAGGAGGCCGTGGCGCACCTGACGTCCCGCCCGGCGGCCCGGCTGCGCCTGGCGGACCGGGGCCTGGTCCGTGAGGGCTACCGCGCCGACCTGGTGCTGTTCGACCCGGACACGGTCGCGGCGGGGTCGACCTTCGAGCGGCCGCGCACCCTTCCGGTCGGCATCCCGCACGTGCTGATCGACGGCCGGTTCGTCATCGAGGACGGGACCCGCACGGACGTGCTGGCCGGCCGCTCGGTGCGCCGGGCCTCCCGCTGACCCGGCGGGCCGGCGCCCCGGTCCCGCCGCCGTCAGTTCACGCCGCGCGGACGGAACTGGACACTGATCCGCGGCCCCGCGGAGCGCGCCGTCTTGGGGACGGCGTGCTCCCAGGTGCGCTGGCAGGATCCGCCCATCACGATCAGGTCGCCGTGGCCGAGCGCCCGGCGCACCGAGGGGCCGCCGCCGACCGGCCGCAGCAGCAGGTCCCGCGGCGCCCCGACGGACAGGATCGCGACCATGGTGTCCTCGCGCGCCCCGCGGCCGATGCGGTCGCCGTGCCAGGCCACGCTGTCGCGGCCGTCGCGGTAGTAGCAGAGCCCGGCCGTGACGAACGGCTCGCCGAGCTCCTCCGCGTAGTGGCCGGACAGCGCGTCGCGCGCGCTCTGAAGGACGGGGTGGGGGAGCCGCTCGCCCTGCTTGTAGTACGAGAGCAGGCGCGGCACCTCGACCGTCCGCTCGTACATCCGGCGGCGTTCGGCGTGCCACGGCACGTCCGCCGCCAGGTCGCCGAAGAGCGCGTCCGCGCCGGCGAGCCAGCCGGGCAGCGTGTCGATCCAGGCGCCGTCGCCGAGCTGGGTGCGCCGCACGTCCGTCAGCGGCCCGAGGCGGATCTCGTCGGTCTGGTCGAACAGGGAGCCCTGGAGGTGTGCTGCCATGGTTCCAGCGTACTCCGAAATAGAACAAACGAGCGAACGAAGGAGCGATCATGACCATGGAACGGCTCAGCCCCCCGCCGCGCGCCGGGGAGCGCGAGACCCTGCGGGCCTATCTCGACTTCCACCGCGCCACCCTGGCCGCCAAGTGCGAGGGGCTCGGCGACGAGGAACTGCGCCGCCGGTCGATGCCCCCGTCCACCCTGACCCTGCTGGGGCTGGTGCGGCACATGGCCGAGGTGGAGCGCGCCTGGTTCCGCCGGACGATCGGCGGCGAGGACGTCCCCCTCGTCTGGTCCGAGGAGGGCGACTTCCAGGCGGCCTACGACGCGAGCGGCGCGACCCGCGAGGAGGCCTTCGCGGCCTGGCAGGCGGAGGTGGGGCACGCGCGCCGCATCGAGGCGGACGTGGAATCGCTGGACGCGACCGTGCGCGCGGCCCGCTGGGACGACGACGTGTCGGTGCGGCTGGTCCTGCTGCACGTGATCAACGAGTACGCGCGCCACAACGGGCACGCCGATTTCCTGCGCGAGGGCGTCGACGGGACCGTTGGGGTCTGACTTCGTCCTGATCCGTTACCGGTGTCCGGTTCGTGCGTTGAACGGGGAGTGAAGGCCGCAATCCTGCGGCCGCCTCTCGTTCTCAAGGAGAAGTTGATGTCGCGTATCGCGAAGGCCGCCGCCGTTGTCGCCGGCACGGGTGCCATCCTGGCCGGCGGCGCCGGCATGGCTGCCGCCGACGCCGGAGCGCACGGTGCGGCCGTCGGTTCCCCCGGTGTGGCTTCCGGCAACCTGGTCCAGCTGCCCATCCACGTGCCGGTCAACGTCTGCGGCAACACGGTGAACGTCATCGCGCTGCTCAACCCGGCGTTCGGCAACACCTGCGTCAACGCCGACGGCGGCAACGGCGCCTACTGAGCGCCCGGCCGGTAACCCGGCACCACGCACCACATCGCGGCCTCCCCCGTGTTCCGCACACGGGGGAGGCCGCGTCCGTGCGTGCCGGCCGCACCGGCGTCCGGGGCCTCCGGCGTGCGCCCCCGTGTCCGGTCTCCCGGGCCCGTGCCCCGGGGAGGACCGGCGCACCGCCCCGGAGCACGTCCGCCACGTGCGGGAGGGCCGGCCGGACGGTGTCCGGCCGGCCCTCCCGCAGGGTCCGGGGCGCCCCCGGGCAGGCACCCGGGACGGCGCTCACGCGTAGCGGTAGTGGCGCGTGTGGTCCAGGAGCGCCGACGGACGCACGTCCCACGGCGGCATCGGCTCGTCGAGCGCGAAGACCTGCCCGAAGGCCGGGTCGGAACGCGGCAACCGCGTCCTCGGCAGATATCCGGACCGGGGGTGGGCCTGCTGCCAGCGGACCCAGAGGAGGTCCATGAACGCGTGGTGCAGCCAGAAGACCGGGTCGTTGGGCGAGGTGGCGCCCATCATCAGACCGCCCACCCACCGGTGGACGCGGTTGTGGTTGCGCCACCGCCCCTCGCCGCCCGCGTTCCAGCCCTCGATCCGGTTGCGGAATCCGGTGGACGACGTCGAGTCCCACGGGGCCGCGTCGTACACGGGGTCGGCGAGGGCCGCGGCGACGTCGGCCCTGGTGGGCAGCGACACGGGGTTGCGCGGCCGGCCCAGGTCGCGGGTGAGGAACGTGCCGTCGGTGATCCGGGTGGTGATGCGCCAGTTGCCGTTCCGGCGGGCGAACGGCCCGGTCATCACCTGGCGGTCGAGCGCGCGGCCGGTGCCCCCCATGAAGTCGTCCGCCCACAGGGACGACGAGGGGCTGTTGTCCACCGTCCAGTCCCAGTAGGGCACGGACACCCCCGGATCGACCTTCTGGAGGGCCTGTTCGAACTCCAGCAGGTAGCGGCGGTGCCAGGGGAAGAACGACGGGGCCATGTGCGCGGCACGGGCGCCGTCCTCGGCGTCGGACACGTAGTACCGGCCGTGCATCCTGACGAACTCGTCGTACCGACCCGACCGCTTCAGCGCCAGCAGCGCGTCGACGAAGCGCCGCTTCTGCGCCCGGGTGAGGTTCCGCTGGTTGATGCGGGTGTACACGGGTGCGGTCCCTTCCGTCAGATGTGGTGCAGGGGGGTCATCGACAGCTGCGAGTCGCCCAGTTCGTCGACGGCGGCCCGGGCCACCTCGCGCAGCGTCGGGAACGACTCGTAGTGGTTGACCAGGCTCAGATAGCTGCCGTCGGCGCGGCGCATCACGTGCAGGGGGCGGCCGTCGACGCGCACCTCGACGCTCGGCACGGCCGACGGCGCGCCGGCTCCCGCGCCGAGCGGGACCATCACCGTCGCGCTGCCCTGGATGTGCCGGCCGCGGTAGGTCTCGGCGAACCGCTCCAGGGAGCGCTGTCCGCCGGGTGCCTGCCCGCGCCGGGTGCTCTCGCGCCGCCGGACGAGGATCGGGGCGAGGGCGCCGGCGGTCCCGCCGATCACCCCGGCCGTGAACAGGGCGCGCAGCAGCAGCCGGCGGGCGAGGCCCCCGGCGGCGCGCCCGCCTCCGGCAGGTGCCGTCACGCTGGTCCCGGTCATCTCGTCGCCCCTCCCCATGGGTCCCGCAGCCGTGCCGTACGGCCGTCTCGCTGGTGACAACGAGGGGGCGCCGAAAGGGTTGCTCGGCCGGACGGGCGCTCCGCGGCGCGCGCCCCCGCGCACCGCCCCGCCGGGATCGCAGGTGCGGGACGGTCCGGTGACCCCGGCGCTCCCGGCGCGGGGCACGGGCCCGTGCCTTCGGCGCGGGTGCGGCCTCCGCACCGCCGGGGCGGCCCCGTCCGCCCGGTGCACCCCCGGGCCGGGCCCCGGTCCGTCCCGTGCCGCCCGGGGCGGGGCACGGCCCTGTCCCGGCCCGGATGCGTCTCGGGCCCCGGCGCACCCCGGCCCTGGGAAACGGCCTCCGCTCCGCCGGGGCGGCCCCGTGCACCCCCGGCCCGGGGACACACACCCCGGCCCGGTGGCCGGGCCGCACCGCCGGGGCGGGCCCGCCCCCGCCCGGGTGTCAGTTCAGCAACAGGCCGGCGGCCGGGGAGCCCTGGAGCACGGGGGCGACGAGGGCGGCCTGCGGCAGGGTGGCCTCCGGCTGGCCGAACAGCTCCGCGCGCGGCTGGGTGAGGGGCGCGCCGAGGGAGGCTCCGGGGCTCGCCAGTGTGAGGTCGGACGCCTCGGAGGCGACCTGGGCGACCCCCGGACGGCCCTCGCCGAGCGGGTTCTCCACCGGGAGCTCCAGCAGGGTCTCGGGCGCCTCGGCGGTGAACGGGACGGCCGGCAGGGTGCCCTGCGGCAGCAGGTTGCCGGTGACGTGCCGCGGGCCGTCGGGAGCACCCGGCACCGGCACGGGCACGCCGGTGCTCAGCACCGGAGCGTCCACGGGCAGCGCGGCCTCCACGCTCTCCAGCGGCACGGTGACCGGCACGGAGGTGCCGGCGACGGCCGGAGCGGCTCCCATCGCCGACGCCGCGCACGCCACCATCGCCGCGAGAGATCCGCGCCTTGTCCACTTCTTCACTGTGTTCGTCCCCTCGGGAGTGACCCGGACGCGTTTCGGTCCGTTGCTCTGCCACAACGAGCACACGGACGGGACCCGTGCAGACTTCCCCCGTCCGCAGCAACTCCGGGGACGGAAGCTGACGCGCCGCCGGGCCGGCGCCGCGGCGGCGCCGGCCCGCGGAGCGGACGGGCGGGCCGGCATCCGGTCCCCGGAACAGGAGGCAGGCGTGACACGGAGCATCCCGGCGCAGCAGGACGGGGCGGATCTGCCCGACCCCGGCGATCCGGCGTTCTGGACGCTGCCGCGCGGCCGACGGCTGGCCGCCTTCGCACAGTTGCGCGCCCTGGACGCCCCCGTGCTCTGCGGCCGGGGCACGGGCCGGGAGTTCTGGGCGCTGGTGCGGCACGCGGACGTGGCCGGGGCGAGCCGGCGGGCCGGCGACTTCCGCAGCGCGCCCGGTGTCACCACACCGGAGCCGGCCGCCTGGGCCAAGGCGCTGTTCGGCAACTCGATGGTGAACCTCGACGGCGCCGAACACGCCGCCCTGCGGCGGATCGTGGCACGCTCCTTCACCCCCCGGCTGCTCGCGGCCGCCGAGGACAACGTCCGCGAGGTCGCCCGCCGCGCCGTGGACGACCTGACGGCCGGACGGCTGCCGGACGGCACGGACTTCGTCCGCGCGGTCGCCTCCCGGGTGCCGTTCGAGGTGATCTGCGACCTGATGGGCATCCCCGCGGGAATGCGGGCCTCGGTGGCGGCCAGGGTCGACCAGGCGTCGGAGAGCGTCGGCGTCCGGCGCGGGCTGCGGATCCCGGGCCGCGGGCTGCGGGCGCTGGCGCACCTGCGGCTGGCGACGGCCCGCCTGGCGCGCGAGCGCCGCCGGCGTCCGGCGGACGACCTGGTCTCCGCACTCGTCGCCGCGGACGTCGAGGGCCGGGGCCTGACCTCCCGCGAACTGGGCGCGTTCTTCTCGCTGCTGCTGGTGGCGGGGGTGGAGACCACCCGCAACGCGATGGCCCACGGGCTGGCCCTGCTCACCGAGCACCCGGACCAGCGGGCGCTGCTGGAGGAGGACTTCGACCGGTACGCCGACGGCGCGATGGAGGAGATCGTGCGGCACTCCACGCCGATCATCCAGTTCCGCAGGACGGTGGCGACGGAGTGCGACCTGGGCGGGCACATCTTCCGGCCGGGCGAGAAGACGGTCCTGTTCTACGCGTCCGCCAACCGGGACGAGCGGGTCTTCGACGACCCGGACGCCTTCGACATCACCCGCAGCCCGAACCCGCACCTCGGCTACGGAGGCGGCGGCCCGCACCACTGCCTCGGCGCGCATCTGGCCCGCCAGGAGATGAAGGCCCTCTTCCGGGAACTGCTCTCCCGGCCCGGCGGCCTGCGGGCGGCAGGGCCGCCGGAGCTGGTGGACTCCAGCTTCGACAACCGGGTGCGCGCGTTGCGGCTCGCGCGCGACGCGCGCTGAGGGGGCGCGGCGGGCGGGCCGCGTGAGGACGTTCGCCGCCCGCCGGCCGGGCGGTCGCGGCACCGCGCTGCACGCGGTGTCCTCAGGCGCCGGACGGGCCGCAGCGCCACCGAGGCGGCGGCCCTGTCGGACGCACTCCCCGGGGCATCCTCGCGTGGGAGGCGGGCCGGGAGCGACACGGACCGGCAACCCTGTCGTACGCACCGCCCGCCGGAGAGGCGGGAGACGCACGGCCGCCCCCGCGGGGGCGTGTCAGGAGCGGAGTCGGGAGACCGGGAGGAGGACGTGGGCGGTCTCCTTCAGGACGTCCTCGTCGCCGAGGAACGCCTGGAGGACCTCCTCGCTCAGCGGCTCGCCGGGCGTCGCCTCGGGCCACGCACGGGTGGGGAGCATGAAGTGCACGCTGCCGCGCTCCTCGACCGCGGCGAGCCACTCGGCGGGGGCGGGGCACTGGGCGTTCATGTACGGCATGGTGAGCACGGCCTGGCCGCCCTGGACCAGCAGCTGGACGGCGAACGCGCCCGCACGGGTACGGTCGTGGAGCACGTCCCCGGTGGTCAGCCCGAGCTCCGCGATCATCGCGGCGGCGGCCTGCGCCGCGCCCTCGGGCCCGTCGGTGCCGTCGCCGAGCGAGTACGCGATCAGGTACGGCGTGTCGTGTCCCTGGGCCGGGTCGCCGGTCCAGGCGAGCAGGACGAGCGTGCCCAGCCGCGCGCGGTCGACGGCCGTCTTGAGGGAGTTCGCTGTGGTCATGGCTCGGCACCCTAGTGCCCGCCGCGGCGCTTCCCCGTCCCCGTTCACCCGCGCAGGTGAACGGGGAGGCGGCGCCGTCCGCGTCAGGGCGACTGGAGCGTCCAGCGGTGCTCGGCCGAGGCGGTCTCGCAGTGCAGGCGGACCGGCCGGGAGCCGTGCGGGAGCTCGAAGACCAGCCAGCCGGTGCGGTGTTCGCCGACCGTGAGCCGCCCCGCGGGCAGCGGCGGGCCGGTGGTGAGCTCCCCGGCGGGGACGGCGCGGTGGCTGCGGCCCCGGTCGTCGACGACCCACGCCCTGGTCACCGGTGTCTCGTGGGCCGTGCCGCCGACGTTGACCACGGCGAGGTCGACACCCACCCAGCGGGTGCCCGCTGCGGGGCGGCGGACGGGGCCGTCCGCCGCGGGGCCGGTGAGGCCGCGCGCCGCGCCCCTGGCGGTGCGGATCCCGATGGCGGGGTCCACGTATCCGCGCAGGGAGATGCGCAGATGCTCCCCGGACCGGGTGCCCCCGTCGTCCGCCGTGTCACCGATGCGGGCGACCCCCGGTGTGGTGGCCGCCGCCCGCTTGTCGCCCCCGCCGGATGCCCCGGGCCCCGGGCCGGCGGGGCCCTGGCAGGCGGCGAGGCCGAGTACCAGCGCCGGGACCAGCGCTGTAGCCAGATGTCTCATCAGTCCCCTGTCCGCTGTCGGTTGACCGTATCTTCGGGTCCACGTCACCTGGAACGCCGACGGCGCGCTGCGGGTCACGCCGGCGCATGCGGGTGAACGGCGTCCGCGGGGGCGGCGCGGCCTCGAAAGGCCGTTCCCCCGTACCCCCGGCGTCCCGGCACGGCAGTGACCTCGGGCCCCGCCGCGGCGTTGGCCGCGGTATGGCAACGACCACCGCGCCGGCTCGCTGGCAGCGCGTACAGACGAGCCCGGACCCGGCACCTTCCCCGGCACCGGCACCGGCGCGGCAGCCCGGCGCCAGTCCGATCTACGACCAGCTGGTGCGCGAGTGGGCTGCGGCCGGGCGCACCCTGCCGGGCCGCCCGGACAGCGAGTGGCGGCGGCTGACGCTCTACCCGGCCCCGGCGGAGGACCCGCTCGGCGTGTCCGTGGCCGTGGCCGCGCCGCCCCGGCGCGGCTGGCTCCACGACCGCCACACGGCCTGAGCGGTCCCCGCTCAGCGCCCCCCGGTCCGGCTCACCGCTCCCGTGCCGGGCGCCGTCGCCGGGCGCGGTACGCGGATCGCCCCGGTGCGCCCGCGCAGCCGCCTGCGCACCCCGGCGACGAGCCGCGGGGCGGCCCAGGACGCCCCGTGGACGAAGCGCATCGCCGGCCCGAACGTGGGGGCGGAGAGCAGTCCGGCGACGAACAGACCCGGGTGCGAGGTCTCGAAGGCCCCGCTCAGTTCGGGTGCGCTGGTGCCCGGTGAGAGCCGGAGCGTGTGGCCGAGGGAATCGTCCAGCAGCTCCAGCCGCGTCAGGTCGGGGGTGAAGCCGGTGGCGGCGACGACGTGCCCGGTGTCGAGGGCCCGCGCCGTGCCGTCGGGGCCGCGGAGTTCGAGACGTACCCGGCCGTCGGAGCGGACCCGGGCGCCCCGCAGGACGTGCCCGAGGAGTTCGGGCACCCGGCCCTCGTAGCGCTCGCGCAGCCACCAGGCGCCGGCCGGGCCGAGGGCGGTGTCGGCCCGGCGGCGGCGGGTGGCGGCGGGCAGCCTGCGGACGGCCCACGGCAGTTCGGCCCACACCCAGGTGCTCCAGCCGGTGCCGAGTCCGCTGTGGGGGGTGCGCAGCGAGGTCAGCAGCGGCCGCTCCAGCGGGGCGGGCAGGGTGTTCCACCTGATCCGGCGTGCGCGGGCGACGAGCTGGGGCCGGGCCCCCGCCTCGGCGAGGAGCGCGGCGGTCTCCAGTGCGGCCTGCCCGGCGCCCACGACGGTCACGTCGGTGCCGGCGAACCGGCCGAGGTCCCCGTGCCCCGTGCTGTGGCTGCACAGCTCGGCCGGCAGGGGGGCGAGGACGTCGGGCATCTCCCGGAAGGGCAGGACACCGACGGCGAGCGCGACGGTCCGGGCGCGGATCTCCTCACCGTCGCCGGTGCGCAGCACAAAGCCGCCGGCTTCCGGGACGAGCCGGGTGACGGTCCGTTCGTCGACGGCGGGCACGGCACGCCCGGCGAACCAGCCGCCGTAGTCGGCGAACGTGCCGACGGGGACGGGCCGGCCGTGGGACGCCTCGAAGCCGCCGTGCGCGACCGCGTACTCGCCGAGGGTGTGCTCGCCGCCCGGATGCGACAGGTTCGACGACCAGGGCTCGGACTTGAGGTACATCCCCTCGGGCATGTGGTGCCGCCACGAGTCCATGACGCGGCCGAACACCCGTACGTCGATTCCGGCCGCGGCCGCGTGTGCCGCGACGGACAGCCCGTAGGGGCCTGCGCCGATCACTGCCAGGTCGTGCATGGTGCGCTCTCGTTCCTCGTGTCGGGGTCGGGGGTGGGCCGGGTGCCGTGGACGGGTGGGGGTGCCGCGCGCGGGCGCAGCCGCCGCGCCCCTTTGGCGAGTCCGCGGCCGAGCCAGGCGCCGGCCATCGCGGCGAACGGCGCCGGGTCGTCGCGGGCGAACCAGGCGGTCTCGACGCCCCGGCGGGCCCGCAGCCGCACACCGCGGCCGGGGCGGGCGGAGGCGAACGCGGAGAGCAGGGCGTAGTTCTCGGCGACGAAGACCCGGCCCGGGCGCCCGGCGGACGGCGGCACCGGCCGCCCGGTGAGGTCGAGGTGCAGCGCCCGGACGACGTCCAGGCCGTCCTCGCCGGTGAACAGCCGGAACTGGGCGCCGGGGCGCGGATTGGCGTCGAGGAGCAGGCAGCCGCCGCCGGTGTCGCGCCGGAAGTCCAGATCGAGGATGCCCTGGTAGCCGGTGTGCCGGGCGAGCCGCAGCGCGGCCGTGGTCACCGTCTCCTCGGCCTTCCACCGCCCCAGCGCGGTCAGTCCCGTGCGCGGCGGCCAGGAGAGCTCCTTGCGGCCGGTGCCGCCGTGCAGGCAGACGGCCCCGGCGCCGAAGCAGCCGTGGAAGAACCAGTCGGAGTGCGGCCGCTCGGGGAGGTAGCGCTGGAGCAGCAGGGTGCTGCCCGCCGCCGTGCGCCGCTCGTACAGCCGCGCGGCGGCGGCCGGTGAGGCGACGAGCGAGGTGCTGCGCAGCCCGGTCGCGGGGTCCAGCAGCCAGGGCCTGCTCCATTTGGCGACCAGCGGGACCCCGATCCGCCGGACGGTGTCGGCGGCCTCCGCCGCGCTGGCGGGGACGAAGGTGTCGGGATGGGGGATCCCCGCCTCGGCGCACACCTTCGCCAGCTCCGCCTTGTCCGCCAGCCTGCCCGGCAGCCCGGGGGGCTGGGCGGGCAGCAGGTAGCGGCCGGCGAGCGCGTCCGCGTGCTCGGCGACGCGGATCGCGCCGAGGTCGTCCATGGGGACGAGGACGGCGGGCCGGCCGATGCGGTCGGCCACGGCGAGCAGGGTGCGGACGAGTGCGTCCGGCTCCGGTGCGCCCGGCGGACGCGGATGGGCCCGGTGGAGATGGCGGGAGCGGGCGACGGGGCTGCGCGCGGACTCGACGACGGCGTGCACCTCCACACCCGCGCGTCCCAGTGAGCGGACCGCTCCGAGGGTGCCGTGGTGAAAGGGGTTCCGGTCGAGCCGGAGCACCAGCGCCGGTACGGCCGGGTCGAGATCGGTCATGCGGGTCACATCTTTCACCTGGATGGGTCTGCTCAATGCGCGCCTCTTCGCTAATGGCCTACGGACGTGCCCCACGACCGGTCGCCGGAACGCATTTCTGCCTACCGTCGGGTCAGTCGCAGAAAAGGCTCCACAAGGAGGAAGGCCATGCCCAGAAGGCACCGTCTCGTCACCACCTGCATAGCGACGGTCGCAGCCGGACTTCTTGTCTCCGGCGGCCTGTCCGGCGGTACGGCACAAGCCGGTCCGGCCGACGGCTCGACCGCGGCCGGCTCAGCGGACGGACAGACCGCGGTCGGCGCGTATCTCCACTACGGACCGCCCGGAATAGCGCGCATGGCGGAACTCTCCGAATGGCTCGGCGGGCGGGACCTGAAGGTGGCTCACACATATCTCCCCGGGGATCTGTGGACCAATATCGAGGGCAGGCCGGAATTCCTGAGGCCCTGGGCGCAGTGGCGGCAGGGGGCCGAGGACCGGATGTTCGTCCTCAACGTGCCGATGCTCGACCGCAACGAGGACCGGCTGCCCGACGTGGCCGTCGCCCAGCTCCTGCGGGCCGGTGCGCGCGGCCAGTACGACCACCACTACCGCACCCTCGCGACGCGCCTGGTCCAGGCAGGCGTCCCGGACACGGTGATCGTGCTCGGCTGGGAGATGAACGGCACCACGTACACCCACCGCTGCGGGCCCGATCCGACGGCCTGGAAGGCGTACTGGAACAGCATCGTCACCGCCATGCGCTCCGTCCCCGGGCAGAAGTTCCGATTCGACTTCGCTCCCAATCGCGGACGGGACGCCGTGCCCTGGACCGAGTGCTATCCCGGCGACGACGTCGTGGACATCATCGGGATGGACTCGTACGACCAGCCTCCCGGCGAGTCGTTCGACGACCAGGTGAACGCGCCGTACGGATTGCAGAAGCAGGTGGAGTTCGCCGCGGAGCACGACAAGGCGATCTCGTATCCGGAGTGGGGGCTTTTCCGGAACGGTGACAATCCCGAGTACATGCGCCGCATGCTCGAATGGATCGACCGGCACAAGCCGCTCTACCAGACGATCACAGACTACTGTCCGCACGGTGTCTGGCAGTGCGGAAGCAATCCGGAATCCTCGAAGGTGTTCCGCTCGAAGCTGTTTGCGAACTCCGGCCCGGCACAGCCCTCCCCGGCGCCGTCGGACCCCGCGCCCGCCGAGCCGGTGCCGTCCGAGCCGGTGCCGTCCGAGCCCCCCGCCGAGCCCACGCCGGCGCCGGTGCCCGCCGACGACGGGCCGAACGCCTACGACTGGTGCATGCCCGCGGACTTCCGGGACTGGGTCGCCGCGTGGGTGCCCGAGGAGCAGCTGTGCGTCAGCCTCCCCGGGACGCCGGACCTGCCGTTCTGACCGCAGTCCCCTCGGCCCGCCAGTCGTTGAGCCGGCCGCGCCACTCGCGCGCGGCCGGCAGCCTGGTGCGCACGACCTCCGCCGCACGGTCCCGCATCCGGGCGCGGGACTCGTGCATCCGCAGCAGCGGCTCCAGCGCGGGCCGGGCGAGCAGCAGCCGCCCGCTGGTGACCGGCTCCGGCCGCCAGTGGTTCTTGTACGGCTCCGAACCGCGCAGCAGGCTCAGCACGGCGAGGCCGTGGCCCGCCGCCTGCCGGGCGTCCTGCGCCAGCAGCATGGTGGCGACGTCCGCCTTGCGTTCCCGCAGCACCGGATCGGCTCCGTAGAGGTAGCCGCCGCTCATCCGGCCCGCCCGCAGGGTGAGCCCCACGGCCACCACCTCGCCGTCCATGCGGAACTCGGTCAGCGTCGCCTCGTCGTCGGCGGTCATCCGGGTCACCGCACGCACCAGGTGCTCGCGGAACCGCGGCCGCAGGTGCTCGACGTTCACCCCCCGCCCGCGCCACTGCAGTTCGTGCAGCCGCAGCAGGCGGTCCACGGCGTCGGGGACCGCGTCCGCCGCGACGGTGGCGGCGGCGATCCCGAGGGCGTCCAGCCTGCGCAGCTTGGAGCGGGCGCGCTGGGCGCGCGCCGCGGGCATCCGGCGGACCAGGTCCTCGACCGGTACGGCGGGCAGCTCCATGCAGACGGAGTCGTCGAGCCGGGCACGCGGTCCCGCCCACTGCTCGTACAGCCGTTCCGCGACCGCGCCCGGCCGCACCTCGCGCAGGTCGACCACGGCGCCCCGGGCGGCCCTCTCCAGGCCGTGGGAGAGCGCCCGCAGCGCCCGGTCCGCCTGCCCGTCGTCCACGACCAGGTCGCCGTAGTCGGAGATCGCGCCGCCCAGCGGCACCAGCAGCGGCATCGGCCGGTGGACCAGCATCAGCGGCGCGGCGCCGATCAGGCGGCCGTCGCGGCGGGCGAGGACCACCCGCAGCCGTCCCTCCGCGCCGTACGAGCGCCACCAGGAATCGAGCCAGGCGTGGCTCTGGAACGGCGTGGCCGCGCCGCAGGCGCGGTGCAGCCGCCCCCATTCCGGGGCGAGCTCCGTGAACGCCCGCGGATCGCGGCACAGGGTCACGGTGGTGCCGGGCGGATCGTCGGGGGTCACACCCGCTCCCGTTCGGCGGTGCCCAGGGGCTGCGCGGGGCCCGGCACCACCGTGACCCTGTGCCGCGATCCGCGGGCGTTCACGGAGCTCGCCCCGGAATGGGGGCGGCTGCACGGCCCTCCGAGTACGCCGCGCCCGGGACCCGGGCGGACGGGCCGCGGCAGGCCGCGCGGAGCGGGCGGCTGGGGCGCGGGCTGGTCCGGGCCGCCGTCGTCAGCGGGGTGCTCACCGTGGCGGGGGCGCCGGGCGGCGCCTCGGACGCCGCCGACCGCCCGGCGCCGCCGGCGGGCCGGGGCGGGCGGGCGCGGCCCGGGGGGACGGGGTCTCGCGGGGGGTCATCCCCGTGCCGCTTCCGGCGCCCGCGGCCCGAGCGGGGCCGGCATCAGTGCCCAGCGCGCGGTCAGACCGACGATCACACCGGTGAGGACGGTGGACGGGCCCCCGATGTCCGCGTAGAGGAAGTCGACGGTCTGCCACAGCATCAGGCCCACCGCGGCCAGCCCGCAGTCGGCGGCCCCGGCCGATGCCCCGGGCCGGAGCAGGCGGCGGACCGCTCCGGCCAGCACGGCCGTCCAGGAGGCGAGGAACGCGGTGAGCCCGATCAGCCCCTGTTCGGCGAGGATCAGCAGGTACATGTTGTGCGGCGACAGCAGCGGCTGCTTCGCGAAGGACCGGCCCGCGCCCGCCGTGTCGCTGCCCGCCGAGAGCCCGATGGACGCGTGGCCGTCGCGGTGCGCGGGGAAGCCCTTGAGCCCGACGCCGGTCGCGGGCTGTTCGCGCCACATCGCCGCGGCGGCCGCCCACATCGTGTACCGGTCGGTGACCGACCGGTCGGGCGCCGCGGTCACCTGGGTGATGCTGCCGATCCGCTGGGAGATCATCTCGGAGCCGATGCCGAGCCCCCCGGCGAGGACGACGGCGAGCGCCGCGAGGACGGCCAGCGCCTTGGCCGCCTGCCGCACCCCGGTGAGCAGGATCATCGCGAGGGCGGCCGCGCCGGTGGCGATCCAGGAGCCCCGGCTGAAGGAGAGGCCGAGGGGCACCAGCAGGGCGCCCGCCGCGGCGAACGCCGCGGGCCTCAGCCAGGGCGGGGAGCCGGGCGGGGTGCGCAGGGCGAGGGCGAGTGCGGCCAGCAGGCCGTAGGAGACGACGGTGGCCATGCCCATCACGTCGGTGGGCCCGAAGGTGCCCACCGCCCGGACGTCGGCGCCCATGTAGGAGGCACCGGTGCCGGTGGCGTACTGGTACGTCCCGAGGGCGCCCTGGGCGAGCGCCAGCACCACGAGCGAACCGGTGACCGCGCGGAACGCGCGGGCGTCGCGCAGCAGCAGGGCGACCGCGCACGGCACGAGGACGAACACCTGGAGGTAGCGCACGAGTCCGGGCAGCGCGGCCGCGGGGTCGGCGGCGGTGACCGCCGCGACGGCGAAGCCGGCGACGGGCAGCGCGAACACGAACGCCGCGGCCCGGGTCAGCGGCCGGGCCCGCTCCCGCAGCACCTGGACGAGGCAGGCCAGGACCAGCACCCCGGAGGCCGTGTCGGCCGGGGACACCGTGCCCGGCCCGCCGCCCTCGCCGAGCGGCAGCGCGAGCAGCAGGACGGTGGCGAGCAGCGGTACGAGGAGCAGCCGGTGCCCACCGGGCCCCGTGCGCGGCGGGGCGGCGGCGACGCCCGCCGGGGCGGTGACGGCCATGGTCAGCTGCCTCCCGGCCGGAGGAGCGACGCGGCGGTGCGCAGCATGATGCACACGTCCTGCCACAGCGACCAGGTGTCGATGTAGTGGTTGTCGAAGCGGGCGCGCTCCTCGATGGAGGTGTCCCCGCGCAACCCGTTGACCTGGGCGAGGCCGGTGATGCCGACGGGCATCCGGTGGCGGGCGGCGTAGCCGGGGTAGGTGTGGCTGAACTCGGCTACGAAGTAGGGCCGTTCGGGGCGGGGCCCGACCAGGCTCATGTCGCCGCGGAGCACGTTCCACAGCTGCGGCAGTTCGTCGAGCGAGGTGCGGCGCAGGACCCTGCCGGTACGGCTCATGCGCCGGTCGCGGGCGACGGTCCAGCGGGTCGCGGACTCGTGGTCGTCGCTGGGGCGCAGGGTGCGGAACTTCAGCAGCGTGAACGGCCTTCCGCCGAGTCCGACGCGTTCCTGACGGAAGATCACCCCGGGTCCGTCGGCGCACCGCACGGCCAGGGCGCAGACGGCGAGCACGGGGGACGCGGCGAGCAGGGCGAGTCCGGCGAGGACGGCGTCCATGGCCCGCTTGACGGTCCGGGCGGCGGTCGCCCGCCGGACGCCGGTCTCCAGCGGCCGGACGGCGAACCCCCAGAGGTGGTCCCGGCGCGGGGCGCGGGGTCGCGCGGGCCCGCCGGCCGGGTCCGCCGCTCCCCCGCCGACGAGCCAGACCCGGCAGCCGTGTGCGGCGAACAGCCCCGCCAGCGCCGGGTTCTCGGGCGGCGCGGTGAACAGCGCGTGCCGGACCGCGTTCTGGATGACGGCCCGGGTGACGTCCTCGGGGGTGACGAGGACGGGCAGCGTGCCGGGGTCCGGGGATCCGCCCACGTGGTGCAGGTCGACCCGGCCGACGGGACGCATCCCGTAGCCGGGGTGGGCGTAGAGCGCCGCGGTGACCTGCTGGGCCACCGGGCCCCGGCCGACGACGAGCGCGGAGCGGGGCCTGCGCGCGGCGGTCCGGCGCCGGGCCCCGTGCACGGCGGCCCGGCCGGCGCAGGCGAGGAGCGCCTGGAGCGCGGCGCCGCAGGCGACGGCGGCGGGGCCGGTGGCGTACCGGGGGGCGTAGGCGGCGAACGCCTCGGCCAGCGCGTACCACGGGACGAGCGCGAGCACGAAGAGGGCGGGCAGTTCGGCGAGCGCGGACGGCGAGAAGGCGTAGCGGTACAGGCCCCGCCAGGTGTGCAGCGCGGTGCCCGCGGCGGCGAGCAGGGCGGCGGCGACCGTGGCCGGCCACGGCACGGCGGGGACGAGGAACGCGGCGAGGCAGGCGGCCGCGGTGTCGGCGCCGAGCAGTGCGAAGGGCCGTCCCCGGTGCCGGATGCGGCGTCTGGCGTGTGCGGCGGGCCTCCGGCCGGTGTGACCGCGCGGCGGGTGGACCGAGGACACCCGTCGGGTCGCCGTCAGTGAGGCCGGGTGGGGCGCGGGGGCGCTCTCCGTCGTCATCGTTCGGTGCGCTTCCTGGTCAGGGGGCGGTGCGTGCTGAGGAGTTCCTGGTACAGGCCGAGCACGGCGCCGGCCGTCCGGCGCACGTCGAACGAGGCGCGGACGTGGGCCGCCGCACGGCAGGCGGCCCGGGTGCGCAGCCGGTCGTCGAGGAGCAGCCGCATCAGGGCGACGGCGAGGGCGCCCGGGTCCTCCGGCGGTACGAGCAGGTGTCCCTCCTCCCCGGGCGGGAGGCTCTCGCGGGCGCCGCTGACGTCGGTCAGGACGACGGGCCGTCCGCACGCCATGGCCTCCAGCGGGGCGAGGGCCATGCCCTCCCAGCGGGAGGGCAGCACCACGGCGTCGGCGGCGTAGAGCCAGGGCCGGACATCGGCGCGCGGGCCCGCGAGGAGCACGCCCGGCGGGGCGGCCGCGCGCAGGGACGCGGCGTCGGGGCCGTCGCCGACGAGTGCCAGCCGGGCGCCGGGGACGGCCCGGGCGACGGCGGGCCAGGCGGTGAGCAGCACGTCCTGGCCCTTCTGGCGGCAGAGGCGGCCGACGCACACCACGAGGGGGCCGCCGGTGCTCCCGGGGACGGGCGGTTCCGCGTCCCCGTCGCCGGCGGCGAGAGCGGCCCTGGCCTCGGACCGCCGGCGGCCGTCCGGGTCGGCGGGGAAGAGGGCGAGGTCGATCCCGTTGCGGATGACCGACCAGCGGGCCCGGATGCCCGCCGCCTCCCCCGCGCGGCGCTCGCTGTCGCTCACGCACAGCGTCCGGGTGGACCAGCGGGTGCCGTAGCGCTCCCAGCCGAGGGCGAGCCGGGCCTCCCGGCCCTGGACGGCGTCGAAGGACCAGGCGTGCGGCTGGAAGACGGTGGGGACGCGGCCGCGGACGGCGAGCCGCCCGGCGAGCCCGGCCTTGGCGCTGTGCGCGTGGACGACGTGGGGCCGGGTGTCGCGGATCAGCCGGGACGCGGCGAGCACCTCCCGGGCGAGCGAGGGACCGGGGGACCGTTCGGCGGTCCACGGATGGACGGTGGCACCGGCGTCGGCCGCCTCGGCGGCGAGGGGTCCGCCGGGAGGACAGGCGACCACGGGGCGTACGCCGGCGCGGATCTGCGCGCGCACCAGATCGGTGACGACGCGTGCCACCCCTCCCTCGACCGGCTGGACCAGGTGGAACACCGTCAGTCGGCTCTTCTCGGTCCGGTCTCTGTGCAGCACATGGGGCTCTTTTCGAACAGGTGTGGACGCGGTGGCGGTGGGCGGGCGTCGGCTCAGCGGCGCGCGTCGGCCTGCACGAACAGGGCACCGAGGAAGAAGCCGTTCTCCTCGCCGGTGAAGCGGAAGGTCAGGGCCTTCGCGCCGGCGCCGAGCGCGGGTGCGATGTCGAGGACGTCCGAGTCGTATCCCAGCGTGTTGCGGTAGGCGGGCCGGAGCCCGGCGAGGGGCCGGCCCAGGTCGGTGATGGTGGAGTTCATCGCGTCGGTGCGCGGATTGGCCGGGTCGGTGAGCGGTACGGGGGCCCGGCCGGGGGCCCGCACCGTCACCGTGTCGCCCCGCGTGCCGCGGTCGCCGTCGTAGGCGACGATCCCGGCACGTCCGGCGGAGCGGGCGCCGATGCCGAGGCCGCCGAGGGTCACCTCACGCGCGGGCTGCGTGCCGCCGACGGTCTCGAACCCGTCCCACAGGGCGAGTTCGCGCAGCGGTTCGCGCTCGTTCTCGTAGGCGACGACGAGGGTCCAGCCGCCCCAGGAGCCCGCTGCCGAGTGGCCCATGGCGACGTTGACCTGGGCGACGGTCCACAGGCCCGAGCGGCTGTCGCGGACCAGCGGGGTGATGTCGGCGGAGGCCTGGTAGGCGTCCTTGCCGTCGGCGTCGCGGTGCGCGATCCGGGTGTCGGCGAGGACCTCCTTGTAGCGCCCGCCGGGCTCCGCGATCAGGACCCGGCCGTTGTCCTTCGGGGGCTTCTGCTCGCCGACGCGCAGGTTGCCGCCCCAGTACAGGCGGGCGTAGCGGACCTCGGAGTCCTCGGGGAGCGTGAGGTTCGCGCGGGTGGAGTTGTAGGTGTTCGGGTCGGCGTCGAGGTCGGCGTAGAACATGTCGTAGTCGCCGTTGGCGCCGTCGGCTCCGCGCCGGAGCGCGTCGCAGGAGGCGGCCGACGCCTTCTTCGGGGTGCGGCAGGTGGTGGCCGAGTTGGCCACGCGGACGATCCCGCCGTGGTGCACCGCGTGGTAGCGCTGGGTGAACGGGATGCGGGAGGTCTCGGCGGGAAGGCCGCTCCCGGGAGCGGGGGCGGCGGCGGCCGTGATCGGGGCGAGGGAAAGCGCCGTGCAGAGCAGCGCGCACCGGACGCCTCGCGCGGCGAAGCCTGTCGACCTCGGCATGACGTGCTCCCCATTTTCGGTCAAGGCGACAAAACAGGAGTGCACTTTGTCAGAAAGCCATGGGGAAATCACGTCGGACTCGGTCGTTCGACCATCTGGTGGCGCGCGCATTCCCGGGCCGTACTGGCACGTTGTGCGCGGCATGTCGCACGCCCCCTGTACCCGCAATCCATTCCATCGTGTGATATCGCGCAACTCCGGGGCGAGTTGCTCGTTGATTGCCCTCGCGGATCGCTCGTGTGTACGCGACCGGTACACCCTGCCGGAAGGGGTTTCCCCGCGCGGGCCCGCTCGTTAGCCCTGCGACGGCGGGAAACACCGCCGGGGAAAGGACTGTGAAGAATGAAGTACTCGAGGGCCGCTGTCGTGCTCGCCGGTTCCGTGGCGGCGCTGGGCGCGGGCGCCCCGGCGTTCGCCGCCGGTGCCGCACCCGTCCCCATGAGCCTCAACGGCGGTGTCGCGGAAGCGGTCTCCACCCTTCCGCAGCTGGACGACGTCACCCAGGCCGGGCCCGCCGTCGGCCAGGCGACCGAGGCGGTGATGGAGCTCAACAATCTGCGCGGCAATGCTCCCGAGCAGGTCCTGAAGACCGCCGCGGCGACCACGCCGATGCTCGGCGGAATTTCGCTGGGCGGCTGATCAGCTCCCGTATCGCTGTTCGGGCCCTGCGTCAGCAGCCGTGCGGAAGAGGGCCTTTGGAGTGAACCGAGAGAACCAAATCGGCGGGACCACGGTTGGGCAGGCAGCTCCGATGGTGGGCAATTCCGAAACAGAAGGACGGAACATGTTCAAGAAGGTTATGGCTACGGCGGCTCTCTCGCTCTCCGTGGCTGCCGCAGGTGCCGCGATGGCGCCTCAGGCTATGGCCGTCGGCGACAACGAGGGCACGTTCTCCGAGAGCGGCAACGACTCCTCCCAGGAGTACGGCAACGCGGAGACGTACGGCGACATGAGCCCGCAGATGAGCCTCGTCCAGGGCTCCCTGAACAAGCCGTGTGTCGGCCTCCCGCTGAAGGCCAACGTGGGCTCCCTCGTCGGCCTCGTGCCGATCGCGGTCCAGGACATCCCGATCCTGTCGGCCCCGCAGAACCAGCAGTGCGTCGAGAACTCGACCCAGGCCAAGGGCGACGAGCCCCTGTCGCACATCCTGAACGACATCCCGGTCCTGTCCGCGAACGGCGCCTCCGCCCGCAGCTGACGCACCACAGAGGAGCCCCGGCGCCGTCAGGCGGCCGGGGCTCCCGTGCGTCGCCGTCCGCGAGCTCCGGGGACCGGCGGGTGCGGCGACGACGCCGGTCAGGAGGTCCAGAAGTCCCACCAGCGAGTCAGGACCAGCATCCCGATCACGCCGATGTGCAGGACGGGCGGGGCCCAGGCGAACTCGCCGAAGAAGGTGCGCAGGCCGGCCGGCGCGGGCAGCACGCCGTGGCGGACGTTGTGCGCGGTGACGTACCAGAACATGACGATGGTGGCCGTCCACGCCAGCGAGCACCACAGGCACAGGGCGTTGATCTCGTAGAGCGACTGCTGCATCAGCCAGGTGCAGAAGCCGACGCCGAAGAGGCAGCCCGCGTTGAGCCCGAGCCAGTACCAGCGGCGGTGGCGGGCGCCGGCCAGGAGGGCGGCGCCGACGGCGATCACCGTCGAGTAGGTGACCAGGCCCAGCATCGGGTTGGGGAACCCGAAGACCTCGGCCTGCTCGCTCTTCATGATGTTCCCGCACGAGACGACCGGGTTCAGGCTGCACCCCGGGGTGAAGCCCGGATCCTCCAGCAGCTTGAACTTGTCGATCGTGATCACCCACGCGGCCAGCAGCCCGGCCGCCCCGGTGACCATCAGCATCCACGCGAAGGCGCGGCTCGCCCCGATCCCGTCCGGCACGTGGTTCCGCCGGACCCGGTGCCCCCCTCGCCGGTCCCTCTGTTCGACGGACAGAGTTCCGGAAGCCGACATTGTCATAATGAATTCACCGCTCGCTCGACTCGATGGATCCGCCTATTGTGCCGCACCGGACGGGGGCTCCCGGGGTGCAGAATCCATTCATCACCCCGGGCGGGCGCCACACCCCTGACGGAGCCATACGAAAGGAGTGCTGCATTCGGGTGAACGGCCGCAACCAAACGCGGTGGCCGTCTGTTGATCAGGCTGCACCGCGTTCGTGCGTTCACAAAGAAAAGGGACAAGTAAGTGATCAAGAAGATTCTGACGACGGCCATGGTCACCGCTTCGATGGTGGGCGCCGGCGCGGCCATGGCCCCGCAGGCTCTCGCCGTCGGCGACAACGAGGGCACCTTCTCGGAGAGCGGCACCGGCGCCTCGCAGTCCTACGGCAACGCCGCCACCCACGGCGACATGAGCCCGCAGATGAGCCTGGTCCAGGGTTCGCTCAACAAGCCCTGCATCGGCCTGCCGGCCAAGGCCAACGTCGGTTCGCTGATCGGCCTCGTGCCGATCGCGGTCCAGGACATCCCGATCCTGTCCGCCCCGCAGAACCAGCAGTGCGTCGAGAACTCGACCCAGGCCAAGGGCGACGAGCCCCTGTCGCACATCCTCAGCGACATCCCGATCCTGTCGGAGAACGGCGTCTCCGCCCGCGACTGACGCAGCGGACCGAGGACTGCCCCCGTGCGCCCCGCGCACGGGGGCAGTCCCCTGCCGGGCGGCAGGCTTCCCGCACCCGGCGGCACGCAGGGGAAAATCACCCGGCCCCCCGTTCCTGAATTCATCACATCATCATGAATTCTTGGTCGTATTCCGCTCAGCGGTTCGACCCATTATCGGTGGGGCATACGAGTGACTTTTCGAACCGGCGGTCACCGACCGGTTTCCCATCGGGAAGCGAATCGTTACCAGTCTGCGGAGGCGCACGCCCGCAGCACGTGAAATGCGGCTGCGCGGCGCGAAGGCCGCGCTGCGTACCGCGCCCCTGCTGAAAGGATCGAAATAATGCACAAGAAGGCTGCAGCAGTCGTCGCCGGTCTCGTCCTGGCGCTCGGCGGCGCCACGCCCGCCATGGCCGACGCGGGTGCCGCGGGCGCCGCTGTCGGTTCCCCGGGTGTGCTGTCGGGCAACGTGGTCCAGGTCCCGATCCACATCCCGGTGAACGTCTGCGGCAACTCGATCAACGTGATCGCGCTGCTGAACCCGGCGTTCGGCAACACCTGCATCAACGCCTGACGCGCCGTCACGGCGCCGTGAGCGCGCGGTGACGAAGAGGCCCCGGACAGCGGTCCCCCGCCGCCCGGGGCTTCTTGCGTGGACGTCGCCGTGCGGCTACCGCACCGCCGACCTGGTGCCGCTGACCACGGTGGCGTCCCGTTCGCCGCAGACCTCCACCCGCGGGTCGAGGCCGTGCGCGGTGAACGCCGCCACCGTCCAGGGCGTCTGCCGGCCGCTGGTCTCGACGTGGAGCACCCCGCCCGGGGCGAGCCACCGCGCCGCCCCGGCGGCCACCCGCCGCTGGACGTCGAGGCCGTCGGCGCCGCCGTCGAGCGCGACGAGCGGCTCGTGGTCCCGCGCCTCCGCGGGCAGCAGGGCGAGTTCGCCGGTCGGGACATAGGGGGCGTTGGCGAGCAGCACGTCGACCCGCCCCATGAGGTCCGCGGGGAGGGGAGCGTAGAGGTCGCCCTCGTGGACCAGGCCCCCGAAGGGCCCGACGTTGCGCCGGGCGCAGCGCACGGCGGCGGGCTCGATGTCGGCGGCGTGCAGTTCTCCGCCGCCGAGCGCGTCGATCACCGCGGCGCCGAGGGCCCCGGAGCCGCAGCAGAGGTCGACCACGACGGCACCGGGCGGGGCGGCGGCGACGGCGCGTTCCACGAGGAACTCGGTCCGCCTGCGGGGGACGAAGACACCGGGGTCCACGGCGATCCGCAGACCGCGGAACTCGGCCCAGCCGACGACGTGTTCCAGCGGGAGGCCGGAGGCACGGCGGTCGGCCATGGCGAGCAGTTCGGCGCCGTTTCGGGCGGCGGCCGCGAGCAGCGCGGCCTCGTCCTCGGCGAAGACACAGCCTGCGGTGCGCAGCGTGATGACGACGGATTCGAGAGCGGGAGATGTCGGTGGAACCGGCATGGAAAGCCTTTCGGGTACCCGAGGGCGCCCTCGCGGTCACCTAGTCCCGGTGGACCGCACGGCCTGTGGAGGAGGGCACCCGGCCTGCGACTGCAAAAATCGGGCTCACCTCCCGGGTCGGTCCTGACATGCGCGGACGCACACCTTATCGCACGGGTACCACCCGTCCGGGGTGCCGGGGTGACGAGCGCAACACCCGGTCGCCGATCGTGGGAATCGCAGGCCGCCGACCGGCGGAGACCTCCATTCGAAGGACGCCGGGCGACCCCGCCACCGGAAGCATCAAACCGGGACATTCACCCCGTGCTTTCCGCGGTGCGCGGCCCGGAGCGATCACCTCCGGACCCCGGTAGCCTCACGGCATGCAGGTGATCCAGTCCACGAAGCTCGCGAATGTCTGTTACGAGATCCGGGGCCCGGTCCTCGAGGAAGCGATGCGCCTCGAGGCGGCAGGGCACCGCATCCTCAAGCTCAACACGGGCAACCCCGCGGCCTTCGGTTTCGAATGCCCGCCGGAGATCCTCGAGGACATCCTGCGCAACGTCGGCAGCGCGCACGGCTACGGCGACGCCAAGGGTCTGCTCTCCGCCCGCCGCGGCGTGATGCAGCACTACCAGACCAAGGGGATCGAGCTCGACGTCGAGGACGTCTACCTGGGCAACGGCGTCTCCGAGCTGATCCAGATGTCGATGCAGGCACTGCTGGACGACGGCGACGAGGTGCTCGTGCCGTCGCCCGACTACCCGCTGTGGACGGCGTCGGTCTCCCTGTCCGGCGGCACGGCCGTGCACTACCGCTGCGACGAGCAGTCGGACTGGATGCCCGACCTGGCGGACATCGAACGGAAGATCACCGACCGCACCAAGGCGATCGTGATCATCAACCCCAACAACCCCACCGGCGCGGTCTACGACGACGCGATGCTGCGCTCCCTCACCGAGATCGCCCGGCGGCACAACCTGGTGGTCTGCTCGGACGAGATCTACGACCGGATCCTCTACGACGGCGCCACCCACACGCCGACCGCCGCGATCGCGCCCGACCTGCTGGTCCTGACCTTCAACGGCCTCTCCAAGAACTACCGGGTGGCCGGCTACCGCTCCGGCTGGCTCGCGGTGTGCGGGCCCAAGGCGCACGCCTCCTCCTACATCGAGGGTCTGACGATCCTGGCCAACATGCGGCTGTGCGCCAACATGCCGTCGCAGCACGCGGTCGCCACGGCGCTCGGCGGGCGGCAGTCGATCGAGCAGCTGGTGCTGCCGGGCGGGCGGCTGCTGGAGCAGCGCGACACCGCGTACGACCTGCTGACGCAGATCCCCGGCATCACGTGTGTGAAGCCGAAGGGGGCGCTGTACCTGTTCCCGCGGCTCGACCCCTCGGTCTACAAGATCAAGGACGACCGGCAGATGGTGCTGGACCTGCTGCGGGCCGAGAAGATCATGGTGGTCCACGGGTCGGGCTTCAACTGGCCGGAGCCGGACCACTTCCGCATCGTGACCCTGCCGTCGGCCGACGACCTGGCGGACGCGGTGACCCGGATCGGCAGCTTCCTCGACGGCTACGGACAGCACTGAGGGTCGTGAGATCGCCCGCGGCAATCTCACGACCGGCATCAACTTTAGACTGAATCCAATGTAGGATGGTCTCCTGACCGTGAGCAGGAGGCCATCCCCATGTACGAGCCGATCCGCAGCAAGTCGGTCCACTCGATGGCCGACGACGCGCAGCACCCCCACCGCAGCCGCGAGGCGGAGCTGGACATCCAGCTCGCCGGGCATCTCGCCGCCCTGCTCGCCGTCACCGACGAGCTCGGTCTCGACGAGGCCGCCGAGGCCGTCGCCGCGCAGGTGGCGCGGCTGCGCGGCGCGCCGCCCGCCCGGCACGCGGCGCTCAGCCACGCCGACCCCGCCGCCCTCCACCGGCGCGCGCACGCCCTCGCGGGCCGCGCCCTGGTCGTCGCCGCCTCCCGCGCGGACACGGCCGTCGCGATCCTGGCCGCACAGCGCATGGACGCGCACGCGGCCGCCCTGAAGAGCCGCCACCTGGTCGGCACCTCCTGACGGCCCCGGTCCGCGGCCGGGGAGGCCGCGGACCGGGTTGCCACCCTCCCCGCCGCCGTCCCCCGCCCTGCCTCCTGCCGGTGCCGCGGGGGCGGGCCGACGCGATCGCCTCCGACTCCGGCGTGCTGCGCGGTCCGCCGGACGGGGCCTTCGAGGAGATCCGCGGCTGCCGGCAGCAGGCGCTGCGCCGGGTCGCGCGGAATCCGGCCGGAGCGCGGCGGTCGTGCCGACACGCCGGAAGGGCCCCGGAGCGAGGTGCTCCGGGGCCCTTCCACGGGTCGGCGGGTCAGCCCAGGCGGGAGACGAGGGAGCGGTACTCGTCCCACAGTTCCTTGGGCGTGTGGTCGCCGAAGGTGTTGAGGTGCTCGGGGACCAGGGCGGCCTCCTCGCGCCAGACCTCGGTGTCGACCTTGAGCAGGAAGTCGAGGTCGTCGTCGGCCAGGTCCAGGCCGTCGGTGTCGAGCGACTCACGGGTCGGCAGGATGCCGATCGGGGTCTCGACGCCCTCGGCGCTGCCGTCCAGGCGCTCCACGATCCACTTCAGCACGCGGCTGTTCTCGCCGAAGCCGGGCCACACGAACTTGCCCGCGTCGTTCTTGCGGAACCAGTTGACGTAGTAGATCTTGGGCAGCTTGGCCGCGTCGGCCGAGGCGCCGACCTTGACCCAGTGCGCCATGTAGTCGCCCATGTTGTAGCCGCAGAACGGCAGCATGGCGAAGGGGTCGCGGCGCAGCTCGCCGACCTTGCCCTCGGCGGCGGCGGTCTTCTCGGAGGCGACGTTGGCGCCGAGGAAGACACCGTGGTTCCAGTCGAAGGACTCGGTGACCAGCGGGACGGCGGAGGCGCGGCGGCCACCGAAGAGGATGGCCGAGATCGGCACGCCCTTGGGGTCCTCCCACTCGGGCGCGGCGATCGGGCACTGCGAGGCCGGCACGGTGAAGCGGGCGTTGGGGTGGGCGGCCGGGGTGTCGGACGCGGGCGTCCAGTCGTTGCCCTTCCAGTCCGTGAGGTGGGCGGGCGCCGTCTCGGTCATGCCCTCCCACCAGATGTCGTTGTCGTCGGTGAGGGCGACGTTGGTGAAGACGGCGTTGCCCCACAGCGTCTTCATGGCGTTGGCGTTGGTGTGCTCGCCGGTGCCGGGCGCGACGCCGAAGAAGCCGGCCTCCGGGTTGATCGCGTAGAGGCGGCCGTCCTCGCCGAAGCGCATCCAGGCGATGTCGTCGCCGATGGTCTCGACCGTCCAGCCGGGGATCGTCGGCTCCAGCATGGCGAGGTTGGTCTTGCCGCAGGCGGACGGGAACGCGGCGGCGATGTAGCGGGACTCGCCGCGCGGCGGGGTCAGCTTGAGGATGAGCATGTGCTCGGCGAGCCAGCCCTCGTCGCGTGCCATGACGGAGGCGATGCGCAGCGCGTAGCACTTCTTGCCGAGCAGGGCGTTGCCGCCGTAGCCGGAGCCGAAGGACCAGATCTCACGGGTCTCGGGGAAGTGCGAGATGTACTTGGTGGAGTTGCACGGCCAGGGCACGTCCTGCTCGCCCTCGGCGAGCGGGGCGCCGAGGGTGTGGACGGCCTTGACGAAGAAGCCGTCGTCGCCGAGTTCGTCGAGGACGGGCTGTCCCATGCGGGTCATGGTGCGCATGGAGACGGCGACGTAGGCGGAGTCGGTGATCTCGACGCCGATGGCGGAGAGCGGGGAGCCGAGCGGGCCCATGCAGAAGGGCACGACGTACATCGTGCGGCCCTTCATGGAGCCGCGGAAGATGCCGTCCTCGCCCGCGAAGATCTCCTTCATCTCCGCCGGGGCCTTCCAGTGGTTGGTCGGGCCCGCGTCCTCCTCCTTCTCGGAGCAGATGAAGGTCCGGTCCTCGACGCGCGCGACGTCGGTCGGGTCGGAGGCGGCGTAGTACGAGTTCGGGCGCTTGACGGGGTCGAGTTTCCGGAAGGTGCCCTTGGCCACCAGTTCCTCGGCGAGGCGCTCGTACTCCGCCTCCGAGCCGTCGCACCACACGATGCGCTCGGGCTGGGTGATCGCCGCGATCTCGTCGACCCAGCGGATCAGTTCCTGGTGGTTGGTCGGGGCGTTGCCGGGAGCCGCGTTGTCGCGCGCCACGATTGCTCCTAAGTGAGGGGTTTGTAGTTGGTTGCCCCGTGGGGGCTGCGACCCGGACGCTTCGTAGGCGCTCATCCGGTGCCGACCGCACTCATCTGATGATCGGCGTCGGACGCCCATATGTCCAGAGGACCTCTCACCTGAGCGTGCCCCTATGCGCGTGAGGATGGCCACATGTGCGGGCGTGTCGCACCCGGCGACCGGGCGGGGCGTGAGCGGCGCCACACGGCCCCTGTCACCTACGGTCGCGTAGGTAACATTCCCGGCATGACGTCAGCCGCACTCGAAGCGACCGAGAACGCACTCCAGCAGGTGAAGCCCCGGCTGCGCGGCTGGCTCCACGCCGGCATGTTCCCCGCCGCCCTCGTCTCCGGGATCGTGCTGACCGCCCTCGCCCACTCGACACGCGGCAAGATCGCCTGCGGCATCTTCGCCCTCACCGCCTGCCTGCTCTTCGGCGTGAGCGCGCTCTACCACCGCGGCACCTGGGGACCGAAGGCCACCGCCGTCCTGCGACGGCTCGACCACGCCAACATCTTCCTGATCATCGCCGGCACCTACACGCCCCTCACCCTGCTCCTGCTCCCCGACTCCACCGGTCGGGTCCTGCTGTGGGCGATCTGGGCGGCGGCCGCGGCGGGCATCGCCTTCCGGGTGTTCTGGGTCGGCGCCCCCCGCTGGCTCTACACGCCCTGCTACATCGCGATGGGCTGGGCGGCGGTCTTCTTCCTCCCCGACTTCATGCGCAAGGGCGGGGTCGCGGTGCTGGTCCTGGTGGTCGTGGGCGGCCTGCTCTACAGCGCGGGCGGCGTGATCTACGGCATGAAGCGGCCCAACCCCTCACCGCGCTGGTTCGGCTTCCACGAGGTCTTCCACTCGCTCACGCTGGCCGCCTTCGTCGTGCACTACGTGGGCATCTCGCTCGTCGCCTACCAGCACTCCTGAGCCGCCCCGCCCGGCACCGGCCCCGAGGGCGCGCCTTCCGCCGCCGGCAGCGGTGCCGGCGGGGGACTCGGCCGGTGGCCGAGAATGTGCGCCATGGCCGCCACCGCACCGACACCGCCGCCCGCACCGCCCGTCCCCCGCACCCGGGATCCGCACGACCGCGGCCTCGGCCTGCGGGAGCGCAAGAAGATCAGGACGCGGATCGCGATCCGCCGTGCCACGTACCGGCTGATCGCCGAACTGGGCTGGGACGCCACGACGATCGAGCAGATCGCGGACGCGGCCGAGGTGTCCCCCTCCACGGTGATCCGCTACTTCCCCGCCAAGGAGGACATCGTCCTCACCGACGAGTACGACCCAGCCCTGGTGGCGGCCCTGCGGGCGCGCCCGGCGGACGAGGCCCCGCTCACCTCCCTGCGGGTCGTCCTGACGGACGCGGTGGCCGCCGTCGCCGCGCACGAGCCGGAGGCGACGCGGCAGCGCCGCAGGCTGCTGGTCGAGGTCCCCGCCCTGCGGGACCGGATGACCGGGACGCTGGCGCAGACCTCCCGGGAACTGGCCGCCGCGGTGGCCGCCCGGGCCGGCCGCGAGCCGGGCGACCTGGAGGTCCGGGTCCTCACCGCAGCCGTGACGGGGGCCGTGCGGGAGGCGATGGTCCACTGGGCCGAGAGCGACCGGCAGGAGGACCTTGCCGCCCTCGTGCACCACCTTCACGGCGACCATCCGGCCGCTGGTGGAACGCCCCAGGTACACCCGGCCCATGCCGCCCGCACCCAGGCGGGGCCCATGGGAGCGGTACTCGTCCCACAGTTCCTTGGGCGTGTGGTCGCCGAAGGTGTTGAGGTGCTCGGGGACCAGGGCGGCCTCCTCGCGCCAGACCTCGGTGTCGACCTTGAGCAGGAAGTCGAGGTCGTCGTCGGCCAGGTCCAGGCCGTCGGTGTCGAGCGACTCACGGGTCGGCAGGATGCCGATCGGGGTCTCGACGCCCTCGGCGCTGCCGTCCAGGCGCTCCACGATCCACTTCAGCACGCGGCTGTTCCGATCCACTTCAGCACGCGGCTGTTCTCGCCGAAGCCGGGCCACACGAACT
>NZ_RDBP01000012.1:2229313-2263797 GCF_008042045.1 Streptomyces sp. T39 | reverse complement strand
GCCGCCCTTCGTGTCGGACGCGTTGACGACGTTGCCGACCGGCGGCGTCGAAGCCCTTGGCCGGGGAAGCGGACCCGTCCTCCCCTGGGCCCTGCCCCTGGTTCTGTTCCTTCTTGTCGTCGCCCCCCATCTTCAGGATCACGCCGGTCACGCCGCCGCATCGCGGCGATCGCCCTCACCGTGGCCCTGGTCGCCGGCGGCGGCGTGACCGGCGTGATCCTGAAGATGGGGGGCGACGACAAGAAGGAACAGAACCAGGGGCAGGGCCAGGGGAAGGACGGGTCCGCTTCCCCGGCCAAGGGCTTCGACGCCGCCGTCGGCAACGTCGTCAACGCGTCCGACACGAAGGGCGGCACGCTCAAGCTGGTGAGCTCGTCGGACGCGGACTCCTGGGATCCGGCCCGCTCCTACTACGGGTGGGTCTGGAACATGCAGCGCCTGTACACCCGCACGCTGCTGACCTACGCCCCCGAGCCGGGCGGCAAGGGGCTCGAACTCGTCCCCGACCTTGCCGCGTCACAGCCCGAGGTGTCGTCCGACGGCCGGACCTACAAGCTCACCCTGCGGTCCGGTCTGACCTTCGAGGACGGCTCCCCGATCACCTCCGCCGACGTCAAGTACGGCATCGAGCGGACCTTCGCCCAGGACGTCGTCAGCGGCGGTCCGACCTACCTCGTCGAGAAGCTGGACCAGGGGCAGGGCTACAAGGGCCCCTTCAAGGGCGGTGCGGCGGGGCTGAAGTCGGTCGAGACCCCGGACGACCGCACCATCGTCTTCAAGCTGGCCGAGGCCGACTCCCAGTTCCCCTATCTGCTCACCCTGGGCACGACGGCACCCGTCCCCCGGGCGAAGGACACCAGGGGGGAGTACGGGACCAAGCCCGTCTCCTCGGGCCCGTACCGCTTCGACACGTACGAGCCCGGGCAGCGGCTCGTCCTCGTCCGCAACGAGAACTGGAGCGCCGCCACCGACCCGCTGCGCAAGGCGCTGCCGGACCGGGTGGAGCTGACCGTCGCCGCCGACTCCGAGGCGGCCGACGCGCTGCTGCTCGCGGGCGACGCCGACCTCGACGCCTCGCAGACCGGGCTCTCCCAGCAGTCGGTCATCAAGGTCCTCGGCGACGAGAAGCTGAAGGCCGACGCGGACAACCCGCACAGCGGCTATCTCCGCATGGTCACGATGATCTCGAAGACCGCCCCGCTGAACAACGCCGACTGCCGCAAGGCCGTGGTGTACGCGACCGGGACCGACGGTCTGCGGTCGGCGCGCGGCGGCCCCTCGTTCGGCTCGCTGCACGGCAACACGCTGCCGCCGACGCTGCTGGGCGCGGATGCGTACGACCCGTTCGGCGTGGCCGAGGGCAAACCGCAGCTCGAGAAGGCCGCGGAGGCGCTGAAGGCGTGCGGCAAGCCCGACGGCTTCACCGTGAAGGCCGCCGTACGCAGCGGGAACGTCAAGGACGTGACCGTGGCGGCCGCGCTGAAGAACCAGCTGAAGGCCGCCGGCATCACCCTGGAGGTCGAGCAGTTCGAGGACTTCGGGGCCTATTACAGCGCGATCGGCTCGCCGTCCACGCTGAAGCAGAAGAACATCGGCGTGCTGGTGCTGGGCTGGGGCGCCGACTACCCGACGGGCGCGGGCTTCCTCCAGCCCCTGGCCGACAGCCGCCATCTGCGGCCGAGCGGCAACTCCAACTACGCCCAGATCGAGGACCCCCGGATCGACGAGCTGTTCGACAAGGCGGCGGCCGAGACCGACCGTGCCGAGGCGGGCCGGATCTACCAGGAGATCAACCACCGGGTCACCGACGGGGCGTACTACCTGCCCATCGTCGCGGACAAGACGGTCGGCTACCGCAACCCGCGGCTGACCAACGTCTACGTCCACCAGGCGTTCAACCTGATCGACATCCAGGCCCTGGGCACCGGCGGCTCCTGACCGGCGTCCGGCACGGCTGCGGCTCCCGACCGGCGTCCGGCAGGCTGCGGCTCCCGACCGGCGTCCGGCAGGCTGCGGCTCCTGACGGCGCCGGGCCGGCCCGCACCCCCTCGGGGGCGGACCGGCCCGGCCGCGTCCGGTTCACGGACGGGCGGTCACCGCCTGCGCAGGTCCCCCTTTCCGCAGGCCGTGCCGTCGCGGTCGGGGTCGAGCCGCAGCGGGTCGTCGCCGCCGTTGACCCGCAGGCGGCCGTAGTCGTGGTCGGCCAGCCACCGGCATCGGGCCGCCGTCGTCGGCTTCACGGACTTCGGGAACACCGTCGGCACGCAGACGCCCGCGCTGCCGTAGTGGCGGTCGCAGCCGGCGATCTGCGGGTCGACCGGCACCGAACCCCGCTTCTTCAGCCTCTTCCTGGGTTCCCCGGCCAGGTCGTCGGCGAACTCGTGCACATGCGCCGACGGCGCGTGGTGCTCCGCCGTCGAGCGGGCCATGGCCGCCGGACCACTCAGCCGGACCCACTCGGCCACGGACGGGACGCCGTTGGCGTCGACCGCGAAGAGCATGTACCAGCCGGGCGGCGCCAGGTTCGGGTTGCTGGTGACGTTGAGGTCGACGTTGTTGCCGTCGACGCTCAGCGGCAGGTCGACGAACCGCTGGTTGGGGTCGGAGGAGTGGGTCACGGCGGCCGGGCGGATCAGCTCGGCCTTCGCGATCGGCCGGTCGACCGTGATCCGCTGGGTGTCGCCGTAGGTCCACTCCCCGTCGATGACCGAGGTGATCCGCGGCCGGGCGCCCTTCAGCAGGTACGGCGGCGTGTAGACCGACACGTTGTGGTTGTAGGTGCCGTTGCCCGGGTTGTCGCCGACGGACATCACCCGGCCGTCGGGCAGCAGGAACGACGACGAGTGGTAGCCCCGCGGGACCGGGTCGGTGGCGAGGCCCGGCTCGTAGGTGTCGGTCACCGGGTCGAAGAACGACGCCTCGTACACCGGGTCGGCCCGGTCGTGGAGCGCGCCGCCGGTCTCGAAGACCTTGCCGTCCGGGAGCAGGACGGCGGAGACGTACATCTTGCCCTCGGCGCCCGTCTGCGGCCGGCGGCCCTGTCCCTGGTCGACCTCGCCCTGCGGCAGCAGCGGGCCGTGCACATAGGCCGGGTCGGGCTGTTTGAGGTCGATGATGTCGGTGTAGCGGTTGGCGACGGGGTTGGTCTCGTTGTTGCCGCCGCCGATGGTCAGCACACGCTGGTCCTGGGCGGGCGGCAGCAGCACGCTCGCCGACTCGTCGCGTTCGTCCTTCGCCTGGAGGCCGGGGACGTCGGTGATCGTGTTGGCGTCGTAGTCGTAGATCGAGGCGCCGGTGCCCGGGGTGCCGTTGCCGAAGGTGTGGCTGCCGGAGTAGAAGAGCCGGCCGTCCTGCATCAGGATCATCGCCGGGTACAGGCCCCAGTACGACCAGGTCTGGTTGACCTCGTTCATGGGCAGCCATCTGTTCTGCGCCGCGGAGAATCTCTCGGCGGTGACGTTGCCGGTGGAGTCCTCCTTCAGACCGCCGAAGGAGATGACGTCCCCGTTGCCGAGGACGGTCGCCGACGGGTACCAGTGGCCGCCGTTCATGTCGTTGGTCCGGATGTAGCTCTCGGTCTCCGGGTCGAAGAGGAACGAGTCCTTCAGGCCCTGGTAGCCGATGGTGCCGTCCGCGGACGGGTAGCCCTTGTTGCCGGACATGATGAGGATCCGGCCGTCCTGCAGCTGCACATGGCCCGCGCAGAACATGTCGACCGGCGTCGGGATCGTGCGGAAGGTGCCGTTCTCGGGGTCGTAGACCGCCGAGGTGAAGGTGCCGGCCTCGAAGAGCGACTCGTCGTTTCCGGAGCCCGCGATCACCAGCACCTTGCCGTTGTGCATCACGACCGAGTGCATGGAGCGCACCGGGTTCTGCACCGGGAGCACGTCCCAGCGGCCCTTCAGGCACTCCTGCGGGGTGCCGGTGCACTGCGGCTCGGGCGCGGGGACGGACACCTCCTCCATCACGTAGTCGTCGGTGGTGACGGATCCGGTGCCGTAGACCGACACGCCCCAGGCGATCCTGTCGGTGCCCGGGGGCACGGCCGGGGTGCGGACCTCGGCGCGGACGTAACCGGCGCTGACGTCCAGGGTCTTGAGGTCCGTCCAGTACTGCCAGCCGGCCGTGGTGTCGCGCCGGAAGAGGGTGACCGACACGTCGGGTGTCGTGGACTTGTACCAGAGGGAGAGGTCGTACTGCCGCTCCGGCGTCACGGTCGGCGCGCACGCGGTGTTCTCCGTGATCAGCGCCTTGCGGTCGCCGTCGACGCGGCGGGTGAGCGAGACCTTCATGGCCTTGGTGCCCGAGTGGGCGTCGGCGACGGTCGTGAAGGAGTAGTCGTTGTCGCCCCAGCCGGACTGGGACCAGCAGGCGGGCATCTGGCCCGTGCCGGCGGTCTCGAAGCCGGGGTTGCTGATCAGGTTCGGCGGGCCGGCCTGGGCCGACTGCGGGGCCGATATCAGCAGCGCCGTGGTCATGGTGGCGACGGCGAGCAGCGCGGTCCGCCGTCTGCGGCGCAGCGGGTTCCTCAGCGGTGGTGACATGGGCGGTTCCCTTTCGTGCGGGTGACGGCGCCGGCGGCCGGAGACCGCCGCGCTCTCCCGGCCCCGGTTCCCAAGGGGCCGGGGCCGTCCTTACTGGGGCCGGGTCGCGCACCTGCCCGGGTGCTCCGGCGGCCGGCCTACGGCACCGGGTCCGGTACGACCGGGGCCCCGGCCCGCTCCGTACGGGCGGCGCGGCCGCGGGCGCGCCCGCGGCCCGGGAGGTAGACGAGGGCCTCGGTGGCCGCGAAGCGCACGACGAACGTGGTCAGCAGCGCGAGCGCGGTGGCGGGCAGCACGGTCATCCCCAGCTGGGCCACGAACAGGGCGATGAGCGGGATGCGCAGCAGCAGATCGGCGTTGGCCAGCAGCGCGAACCGGCCGAACCGGTCCGCCCAGTGCCGGTGGTGGCGCCGGTCGCGGAAGAGCAGCGTCTCGATCAGCAGGAAGTTCCACAGCACGCCGAACTGGTTGGCCACGATCTCCGCCGGGAGGTAGTGCATCCCGCCACCGGTGAACAGGTGGAGCGCGACCAGGTTCGGCACGAAGCCGGTCAGCCCGATGAGGCCGAAGGCGACCATCCGCGCGGCCGCCGACGCCGTGCGCAGCCCGGTGAGGTGCGAGAGGAACCGCATGCCCTCCTTGGCCGTCGACTTGGACTCGCCGGCGAAGCGGTCCTGGAAGACGAACGGCACCTCCGTCACCGTCTCGGGGCGGCAGCGCACGGCCAGTTCCAGCAGGATCTTGTAGCCCAGGGGCTTCAGCGCGTCGGCGCTCACCACGCTGCGCCGGATGGCGAAGAAGCCGCTCATCGGGTCGCTGATGCCGCGCAGCCGGCGGGGGAAGAGCCCTTTCGTCAGCCAGGTGGCGCCCCGGGAGACCGCGATGCGGTAGCCGCCGGCCAGGCCCTCGCGGCTGCCGCCGCGGATGTAGCGGCTGGCCACCACCAGGTCGGCACGGTCCCGTTCGCCGGCGGCCACCAGCTCCGGCACGAGCGCGGGCGGATGCTGGAGGTCGGCGTCCATGACGACGATCCACTCGGACCCGGCCCGCCGGATCCCCTCGACCACCGCGCCCCCGAGTCCGCCGACGGGGTCCTCGCGGTGGACCACGGCGACGGGGAAGGGGCAGTCCTGGGCGGCGTCGCGGATGACGTCGGGGGTGTCGTCGGTCGAGTCGTCGACGAAGAGGATCTCGCACGGCAGCCGTGGGGGCACCGACTCGGTGAGGCGGCGCAGCAGTTCGCGGATGTTGGCGGACTCGTTGAAGGTCGGGACGACGACGGTGACGGCGCCCGGTTCGGCGATCTGGGCAGCGCTCAGGCCGGGGTCGCCGAGTTCCTCGGCGCCCGTACGGGGAGTGGTCACCGCTCACCTCCGGCGGGGCTGATCCGGCGGATCTCGACACGGTCCTCGCCCGTGCCGAAGACGGCGACCGGCTTCGAGTGCTCCAGGGCGGCCTTGACGTTCGGCAGGTCGACGGCGTCACGGCGCACGGTCGGCGACGAGACGACGTAGTCGATGTCCCGCCAGCCGCGCGGGAGGGTTTTGGTGACGGCGGGGTCGAGGTCGGCCTTGTAGAACCAGATGACCCCGGTGCCGGGGGTGAAACCGTCGTGCACCAGATCCAGCCAGAGGGCGTCGTCGACGAGGACCCGGGTGTTCGCCGGGTCGTCGACCTCGTTCTGCATCCACGCGGCGGCGGCCCGGTAGGGCGCGTTGGCGTCGACGGTGAGCGCGTCGCGGTTGCCCTCGTACCAGTTCGGCGTGACGAAGCCGACGGAGACGACGGCGAGCAGCGCGGCGGCGCCGAGCCGGATCCGGCGTTCCGTGCGCGGCACGGCCGCCCGCCGGACCGGACGCCGCAGCACCGCGTGCGCCACGCTCGCCGCGCCGCCGGCCAGCACCAGCGCGAGGAAGGGCAGTGCCTGGATCACGTACATCGCGGGGAGGTAGCCGGAGGGGCGCATCGCGACGACCGCGAGGATGGCGACGACCAGCGCCGGCCCGGCCAGCGCGCGGGCGGTGACCGACCAGCGCAGGGTCAGCAGCAGCAGCGCCGCGCCGGCCAGGCCCCCGACGGGCAGCACGGTGTCGTAGTAGAGCCAGGACCGCAGGACACCGTGGGAGCCGGAGCCGGCGTCGAGGATGAAGCCGGAGCCGGGGCGGCTCATCTGGTAGGCGATGCCGTCGATCAGGGACACATGGCCGGGTCCGGGGAACAGCTCGCTCTTCAGCAGCGCGTACAGCGGGTACGACAGGCCGATCAGCACACAGGCCGTGATCGCGCCCGTCACCGCGAACTTGCGGGTGTCGCGGTGGCTGTGGCGCCACATCGTCACCAGCAGGGCGGGCAGCACCAGCAGCATCGTCTCCTTGGTCAGCACGGAGACGGCCGCCGCCAGTCCGGCGGCGAAGTGGTGCCACAGATGCCGGTTCGGGGACGCGGCCAGGCAGAACGCCAGCAGCATCCACATGACCGCGAGATTGTCCAGGAACAGCTGTCGCTGGAGCACCACCGACAGCGGTGAGAGCCCGAACAGCGCCATCGCGAGCCCCGCCGCCCAGCGCGGCAGGAACAGCCGCCGCGCCAGCACGTACACCAGCACCGCGCACACCGCGCCGACGGCGAGCATCGCGAAGCGCATGGTGGCGACGGTCATCGTCTCGGGCGCGATCAGCGACGGGATCCAGGTCAGGAAGGCGATCTGGATCCAGCCGAGCGGCGGGTGGTCGTACCAGTAGGTGTAGTGGGCGAGCCCCTCGCCCTGCTGGACGGCCCACGCCTGGGCGAGGTAGGTGCCCTCGTCGTCGCTGAGGGTCGGGAAGTCGGTGATGTTCCAGCCCTGCACGACCACGATCAGGCACAGCAGCACGCCGCAGAGCAGCAGATCGGGCCGGGAGTGCCGGAAGCGCACGACGGGCCGGACGAATCCGGGCGGGGTGACGGGGCCGCGGGTCCGCTGGGCGGGAATGGAGACGGACAGGGTGGAGCCGCTGCCCGTCCCGGTGGTCTCCGGAACGGGAGGAAGGGTGGTGGTCACCGGCGGGCGTCCTCTCTGGACTCGGTGCGGTCGGTGAGGTGCGCGCCGACGTGGCTCGTCAGCTCCCACTCGTTGCGGCCCCGGTACTCCCGCCAGACCGCGCGCACGGCGGCGCCGGCGAGCAGCATCTGGTAGAACGGGCCGCCGACGATCAGCTTCACGTAGTGGACGAAGCGGACCCGCAGGCCGTACTGCACCCCGAAGTCGTGCAGCCCGACCACCTCGAAGACGAACGTGACCATGGCCGTGATCAGCGGCAGGAACGTCACGATGGCGATGGCGGCGGGTACGTCGAGGAAGAGGGCGATCCCCACGTTGAGCGGGATGATCACGCCGGAGAACGCCTGGAGGAACGGGGTCATCAGCGTGTAGCGGGCGAGCATCCGCTGGCCGCGGCCCGGGAGCTGCTTCCAGTCCTTCTTCCGGTAGACCTGGAGGAAGCCCTGGTTCCAGCGGGTGCGCTGCTTGAGCAGGCTCATCAGGGTGCCGGGGGTCTCCTCGCGGGTGACCATGTCGCTGTCGTACGCGACGACGACCTTCTTGCCGACGGAGGAGAGGCGCACGCCCAGGTCGCAGTCCTCGGCGAGGCAGTTCGGGTCCCAGCCGTCGGCCTCGCGCAGCACCGTGGTGCGCACGAAGACGGTGTTCCCGCCGAGCGGGATGAACCCTTTCTGCGCGTGCAGGTGGAGCCGGCTGCGGAAGTAGAAGAAGTACTCCAGGCAGTTGCGCAGGCTGTACCAGCTGGAGTGGAAGTTGATCAGCTGCACGCCGCCCTGGACGACGTCCGCGCCGGTTGAGGTGAAGGCGTGGTCGACATGGGTCAGGAGCTCGGGGTGCACCTGGTCCTCGGCGTCGAAGACGCCGACGATGTCACCGCGGCAGTACGGGAGCGCCGTGTTGAGGGCCTTCGGCTTGTTCTTCTTCTCGTGGTGGTCGGTGACGACCCTCACTCTGACCGGGTCGCGGGCCGCCGCGCGCTCGGCGCACGCGGCGGTCTCCGGGTCGTCGTGGCCGACGATGACGATGATCTCGAAGTTGGCGTGGCTGGATTCCAGCAGCCGCTCGACGGTGTGCTCCAGCACCGCCTGCTCGTGGCGGGCGGGCAGGAGCAGCGAGAACGAGAGTCCGGTGGCGCCGTCCGGCCGGTCGAAGCGGGTGGACGCCAGTGTCTCGGGCGTACGCCAGGCGTGCATCTGCCACCAGAGCGTGAACGCGGCCATCCAGAACAGCGCCATGGAAATGGCGACAACGATCACCGATATGAGCACGAGCCCCCCTTGGCCCCCTGCGCGCCGCGGCAAGGACCCCCCTTGGCCTCCGGCGCGCACGACTTCCCCCACGCGCGCACTCCCCAGTACGCGCGTCAACTGCGGGTCGTTCAGGACGATAGGGGCGGAGGATTGCGTTCCGGTGCTCCCGCGTTAAATTCCTCCGGTTCGGGCTCAGTTGATGAGCTTTCGGGCAAGTTCTGCTTCGTCTGTGGTCGGTGCCTCGCACACGAATGCGCGGCAGACGTACGCGGTCGAACTCCCGTCCAGCAAAGGCCGATCCGCCAGAAGGGGGAACTCGTCGCCGTCCGGCTCGCCCACCGCGACCACCGCTCCCGGCGCGGTCGCCAGCAGGGCCCTGTGGTGAAGCTCACCGCGGCGCGCGTCGCCCCGGGGGCCCACGACCGCCACCTCGCGCGGCCCGTCCAGCAGCGCCTCCGCCACCGCGAGCCCCCATCCGATGAACCGCGGCGCGCGCCAGCGCGAGGAAGCCCTCCGCCACGTCCGCGTAGTCCTCCAGCACCCCGGCGCCGGTGCCGGCCCTGCCGTCCCTCGACGTCCGGTGCAGCCGCACGCCGCCGGCCCCGAAGTCCATGTGCAGCCGCACCAGCAGATCGGCGGCCTCCGTGGCGCGCTCCACGAGGTCGGGACGGCCGAAGTAGGCGCCGGTCTCCGCGAGCGCGGCGATCGCGAGCCCGTTCCAGGCCGCCACCACCTTGTCGTCCCGGCCCGGCCTCGGCCGCGCCTCCCGCGCCGCCAGCAGCCGCGCCCGCAGCTCGGCGTCCGGCTCCCCGGCCGGCAGGCGCAGCACCGAGGCGCCCTCCTCGAAGGTGCCCTCCTCCGTCACCCCGTACAGCTCGGCGGCCCGCGCGCCGTCCTCCTCGCCCAGCACCTCACGCAGCTGCGCGGGCGTCCACACGTAGAACGCGCCCTCGGCGTGCCCGCCGTCCGCCGTGTCGCTGTCCGCGTCCAGCGCGGAGGCGAAACCGCCCTCGGCGGTGCGCAGTTCGCTCACCAGGAAGTCGGCCGTCTCCAGCGCGATCCGCCGGGCCAGTCCGCTGCCGGTGGCCCGCCACAGATGCGCGTAGGCGCGGCACAGCAGGGCGTTGTCGTAGAGCATCTTCTCGAAGTGCGGGACCACCCACTCCCGGTCCACCGAGTACCGCGCGAAACCGCCCGCCAGCTGGTCGTAGATGCCGCCGCGCGCCATCGCCTCCGCCGTGTGGGCGGCCATGTCCAGCGCGCCCTGGGCACCGGTGCGGGCGTGGTGGCGCAGCAGGAACTCGATCACCATCGACGGCGGGAACTTCGGCGCCCCGCCGAACCCTCCGTGCTTCTCGTCGTAGTCCCTGGCCAGCCCGAGCAGCGCCTGCGCGAGCTCGTCCTCGCCCGGTGTCCCCCATGTACGCGGCCGTCTCCGCGTCCTCGAAGCTCTCGCGCGCCAGCACATGGCACCAGTGGCAGCTGCTGTACCCGACGCTGAGGAACACCGGCACACCCCGCCGCCTCGCCTCCTCGAAGGCGGCGGGCTCCCAGGGCCACCAGTCGACGGGGTTCTCGGCGTGCTGGAGGAGATAGGGGGACGTGGCCTGCGCAAGTCGGTTCGCCATGCCTCCATCCTCGCGCACGGCGGGGCAGGGGACACCGGGCGAGGACGAGCTCGCGCAGGCGCTGCTCGGGCTGGCCAGGGACTACGACGAGAAGCACGGAGGGTTCGGCGGGGCGCCGAAGTTCCCGCCGTCGATGGTGATCGAGTTCCTGCTGCGCCACCACGCCCGCACCGGTGCCCAGGGCGCGCTGGACATGGCCGCCCACACGGCGGAGGCGATGGCGCGCGGCGGCATCTACGACCAGCTGGCGGGCGGTTTCGCGCGGTACTCGGTGGACCGGGAGTGGGTGGTCCCGCACTTCGAGAAGATGCTCTACGACAACGCCCGGGGGCGGCGGGTCAGCCGGGCGGACCGGAGCAGTTGCGCCTGCAGTGGCTGACCGCCCTGGAGGTGCGGGGCATACGTCCGTTCCTCGACCAGCAGCGGATGCTGTCGGCGGCGGCCCGGCCCGCGAAGAAGGCGGCGGCGCCCGCGCCGCGGCTGCGCGGCGCGGACCGCAGCGCGGCGGCACGCCGCAGGTCGGTGCTGGAGCAGTCGTTCGGCCATCTCCCCGACCCGCAGGGGCCGTTCGCCGGCCGCCGGGAGCATCTGACGCGGATCGCGCAGTGGGTGCACGCGGCCCGCGCGTCGACGGAGACGAAGCCGACGCTGGTGGTGCTGCACGGCGACCCGGGCTCCGGGCGCACGACGCTGGCGGTGCGGGCCGCGCACCATCTGAAGGACCAGTTCCGGGGCGCCTGCGTGGTGGACCTGCGCGGCGAGAGCGGCCGGCCGCTCTCCACCCGGGACGCGCTGCTGCACCTGCTGAACCGGCTGGGCGCACCGCGCGAGCAGCTGCTGTTCCGGGAGCGGTCGTCGCCGGAGCAGCAGGTGCGGCGTCTCGGCGAGCTGTACCACCAGCATCTGACGGGCCTGCCGGTCACGATCGTGCTGGACGACGCCGCCGACCCCGAACAGGTGCGCACCCTGCTGCCGGAGCGGTCCGACTCCCTGGTGCTGGTCACGGCACGCCGCCCGATCGCCCTGCCCGACGACCTCCCGGCGTGGGTGCACGAGCTGCCGGTCGAGGCGCTGGACGCGGCCGGCGCCGAGGAGCTGCTGCGCGGGACGGCGGGCGCCGCGGGCGCCGGGCCGGTGCCGTACGACGCCCAGTCCTCGGACCGGGTGCGGGAGTTGTGCGGCGGACTGCCGCTCGCCCTGCGGATCGCGGGCTCCTCCCTCGCCCAGCGCGGTGCCGACCGCCTCGCGGCCGACCTCGACGCCTACGGGCCGGTGGACCCGGTGGAGCGCGCCCTGTGGCTGCGCTACACCGACCAGCCGGACCAGGCGCGGCGGCTGCTGCGCCGCCTGGCCCTCGCGGGCCGCGCCTCGCTCGGCGCGGCCGCCGCCGCGGCGCTGCTGGGGGCCGACGAGCAGGAGGCGCAGCGGCTGCTGACCGTGCTGGCGGATGCCGGTCTCGTCGAGCGGGTGCGGGCGAGCCGCTACCGGCTGCACGACGCCGTGCGGGCGTTCGCGCGGGCGCGGCTGCTGGACGAGGAGGACGCGGACGACCGCACGGCCGCGCAGGAGCGGCTGATCGAGAACTACGCGGACCTCGCGGGCGCGGTGATCCGCATGGTCGACGGCAAGATGTCGACCCGGGCGGGGAACTTCGGCGCGCACGGCTTCCCCTCGCTGGACGCGGCGCTGCGCTGGCTGGACGACGAGTCCAGCTTCATCACCTCGGCCCTGCGGCACGCGGACGGCGTCAACCAGCAGGCGGTGCTCGGGCTGCTGGGCGCACTGTGCGACTACTGCCTGCTGCGGGGCGACCTGTACCGGCTGGGCGAGATCAGCGAACTGACGCAGGCGGTGGACCAGGGGCTGCTGGAACGGTCGGTGCGCTGGCGCACCGGTATCGCGGCCCGTCAGCTCGGCGAGCTGGACACGGCGCGCACCACGCTGTCGTCCGTCGTCGGCCTCTACCGCGAGGCGCAGCACGACGCGGGCGCGGCGCTCGCCCTGTGCTCGCTCGGCATCACGCTGCACCACCAGGGCAACCTGACGGAGGCGGCGGCCCGGCTGAACGAGGCGATCTCCCTCCAGTCGTCGCCCGAACAGGCCGAGGACCGGGCGTGGTCACTGCACGCGCTGGCCGCCGTCGAGCGGGACCGGGCGAACCTCGCGGAGGCTCTGCGGCTGCTGGAGACGGCGCTGCGGCTGCACCGGGAGGGCGAGTCACTGCACGGCGAGGCGTGGACGCAGTTCCAGCTGGGGCAGGTGTGTCTGCGGATGGGCGACGTGCCGGGCGCGGACGAGGCGCTGCGCACGGCGCTCGACCTGTACGGGCGCACCCAGGACGCCCGTGGCGAGGCCTGGGCGTGCACGCAGCTGGCGCGGGCCCGGCTGGTCGACGGGGATTCGGCCGAGGCCGTCGAGCAGCTGCGGCCGGCGCTCGCCCGCCACCGGGAGAACGAGGACGCCCGCGGGGAGGCGTGGACGCTGTACTACCTGGGCCAGGCCCTGGAGGAGGAGGGGCGCCGGGACGAGGCGGTCCGGGAGCTGGAACGGGCCCGCACGATGTTCTCGCGGATGCGGGACGTGTACGGCCTGGCGTGCGCGCGCCACCACTCGGGGCGGGTCACCCGCGACCAGCGCGCGGCGCAGACGGGCAACCTGCTCAACTCCGGCTTCGCCCGGCAGCTGCTGATGGACGCCCGCGCCGACTTCGCGCGGATCAAGGTCGCCCACGGCGAGGCGTGGACCTGTCTGGAGCTGGCCATGATCGACGCCGGCAACAAGCGGGCCCCGCAGGCGCTGGCGCTGTGCGACGAGGCCGCGGTGCTCTTCGCCTCCTACGAGGACCGCCGGGGCGGCGACTGGGCGGCGTTCCTGCGCTGCACGCTGCTGCCGTACGCCTCCCCCGGCGGGACGGAGGTGGGCACGGTGGTGGCCCAGGAGGAGCTGTCCCGTCTGATGTCCGCCCGGCACCCGTCGCGCGACCCGAAGCTGGAGGACTGCGCGGAGGCGCTGCGGCTCATGCTGGAGCGAGGCGTCCGCCTGGAGGACGGCTGGCAGGCATGGGACCTGGGCCTGGTCCCGGGCCGTCATGCCCGCGAGGTGATGGGGGTCCCGGTGAAGTGACCGGGCCGCGCACCCCGTGAACCGGGCCGGTGCGGTCGGCCCGCCACCGCACCGGCCCCCGGCGGCCTCTAAGGTCCCCGCATGGAACTCAACCTCGTCGGCCGCGCCCCCGTAGGGCTGTCCCGGCGTGCCCGGTCCCTGGTGGGCGGCCACTGCGTCCGGGTGGACGTCACCCCCGTCGAGCGGAACCGGGCCTGGTGGCGGGAGCGCGGGATCCCGGCGGAGCAGATCGACCGCATGGCGGCGTTCCAGGACCGGTGGGGCGGGCTGCTGCTGCCGCCCTCCCCGCAGTACGAGGGCGGGCCGAAGTACTTCGACCCGGACGTGCCGGAGGAGGACGCCGACGGCTGGTGGTTCGGGGCGGGGATGCAGCGGGCGTCGGTGGACTTCTCGTTCGTGATCGGCCCCGACGACTCGTTCGGGATCCGCGCGCGGCGCTGGACGCCGCTGCACGCCTCGGTCGACGGCTGGGTCGAGTCCGTGGCGCTCGCGTACCACGCGCGGAAGTGGTCGCGGTGCGTCACCACGGTGACCGGCGACGACGTGGACGCCCTCCCGCTGGCCGACTGCGACGCCGTGCCCGAGGTCCGCGGCCTGGCCGACACCTGGTGGCGCGGCGAGGACCTCCTCGTCGCCCTCCACACCGGCGAGGCCCTCTGCCGCGACGCCCCCGGCGCCCGCACCGCCTACGTCTACTCGGGCCTCGACCCGTGGGGTCTGGACATGTAGGGGGCGCCCCCGGTCCGTCAGGCGGGCTCGTACGGGTCCGTGAGCCGCACCGGCTGCCGCGCGCGGTGGAGCACGTCCCGGGGGGAGTCCGGGCCCGGCACGCAGGAGCGGGCCCGGAGTTGCCGACGGCTTCGAGCAGCCCGGCCTCCGTGAGCGTCCTTCGCGAGGCGCGGCATCCCCTACGGCATGACTGGATGACGCCCATCGGATGTCATCCAGTCATGCCGACACTGGCGCCCCCCGTCAGGCGGAGCCGCCGCTCGCCCGCTCGCGCGGGGCGGCGGTCTCCGGCTCGGGCTTCTCCTCGAAGTTCACCCGGCCCATGTGGCGGTTCATCGACTTCATCAGCAGCCACACACCGACCGCCAGCGCCGCGAAGACGAGAAAGCCCAGGACACCGGGGGTGACCTTGTTCTCGTCCAGCTCCTTGGCCAGGGTGGCGACGTGCGTCATTGCGAGGTTTGCGCTAGCGCTCATATCAGGCATTGTCGCGGATGCCCGCGAAGAGGTCGTCCTCGGGGAGGGAGGTGTCCACGAGGGACTTCGCGAGCTCGTACTCCTCGGTCGGCCAGACCTCCTTCTGGACCGCCATCGGCACGCGGAACCAGCCCCCGTCGGGGTCGATCTGCGTGGCGTGGGCGATCAGGGCCCTGTCGCGCGTCTCGAAGAAGTCGGCGCACGGGACGTACGTCGTCAGCGTGCGCTCGGCACGCTCGAACTCCTTCCAGCGCTCCAGCCACTCCCCGTACGGGGACTCCAGCCCGCGCTCCAGCAGCGCCTCGTGGAGGGCGACGGTGCGCGGCCGGTTGAAGCCCTGGTTGTAGTACAGCTTCTGGGGCTGGTACGCCTCGCCGTACTCGGACTCCGGGAACTTCTCGGTGTCCGCGCTGCCCTCGAAGGCCACCATCGTGATCTTGTGGGTCATGATGTGGTCCGGGTGCGGGTAGCCGCCGTTCTCGTCGTACGTGGTGATGACCTGCGGCCGGAACGCGCGGATCTTGCGCACCAGCTCGCCCGCCGCCTTGTCGAGGTCCTCCAGGGCGAAGCAGCCCTCGGGCAGCGGGGGCAGCGGGTCGCCCTCCGGCAGGCCCGAGTCGACGAAGCCGAGCCACTCCTGGGAGACGCCCAGGATCGCGCGCGCTTCGTCCATCTCCTTCCGGCGGACCTCGTGGATGTTGGCCTCGATGGAGGCGTCACCCTGGAGCTTCGGATTGAGGATGGAGCCGCGCTCGCCTCCCGTGCAGGTCACGACCAGCACGTCCACCCCCTCGGACACATACTTCGCCATCGTGGCCGCGCCTTTGCTCGACTCGTCGTCGGGGTGCGCGTGCACGGCCATCAGTCGCAGCTGCTCAGTCAAGACTCGATCCTCAGTGATTCGTCGCGTCGTGCGCTCTCTATAGTGACCGAACCGGGGGGTGGAAAATTCCTGTCCCCGGGACCCGAAGGGATCGATCATGGCTGGTGTGCGCGAGGAGCTTCCGCAGGGGCGCTACGGCCGCTCGGCGGACGAGCGCGCGGACCGTCGGCTGAAGATCCTCGGGGCCGTGCTCGGCACCGGCCTGATCGCGATGGTCGGCTGGTTCGGCTACGACTACATCGCAGGTCAGAGCATCAGCGCCGAGGTCATCAAGTTCGACGTCGTCGACGGCGCGAAAGAGGTCCAGGTGCACCTGGAGGTGCGCAAGGACGCGGACGCCACCGGCACGTGCACCGTGCGGGCCCTCGCGGAGGACGGCGCCGAGGTCGGCCGGCTGGACGCACGGATCGACGACGCGGGCACGGACCGGATCGACCGGGTCGTGAAGATCCGCACCACGCGTGAGGCGACCAGCGCGGAGCTGACGGGCTGCACGGCAGCCTGAGGCCCCCGCGCGGGGCCTCGGGGCCCGCCCGGAGGCCCCGATCCGCCCCAGGGCGGGGATCCGCGCTGACCTGGGGAATCCTTGATCCGGACGCTTATGTCCTCCCCCTTTCGCCCCGAAATTGTTAGGCTCGTGGTTTCGCCCACCCAGGAAGGACAATCCTTCTGGGTAGGGCGTTGCTTTGTATTCCCAGTACCTACGAGGAGCACCTGTGACCCAGACCAGCGAGAACGTCACCTGGCTCACCCAGGAGGCGTACAACCAGCTCAAGGCCGAGCTGGAGTACCTGTCTGGTCCCGCGCGCACCGAGATCGCCAAGAAGATCGAGGCGGCGCGCGAGGAGGGCGACCTGCGGGAGAACGGCGGGTACCACGCGGCCAAGGAGGAGCAGGGCAAGCAGGAGCTCCGTGTGCGCCAGCTGACCCAGCTCCTCGACAGTGCGAAGGTCGGCGAGGCGCCCGCGGACGACGGCATCGTCGAGCCCGGCATGGTCGTGACGATCGCCTTCGACGGCGACGAGGACGACACCCTGACCTTCCTGATGGCCTCGCGCGAGTACGCGAGCTCGGACATCGAGACGTACTCGCCGCAGTCCCCGCTCGGCGTCGGCGTCAACGGCAAGAAGGTCGGCGACGACGCCGAGTACGAGCTGCCGAACGGCAACCGCGCCATGGTGAGGATCCTCGCGGCCAAGCCGTACACCGCCTGATCCGGGTCTCGACGGCACAGAGCCCCCGCGGCGCCGCAAGGCGGCCGCGGGGGCTCTGTCGTGTGCCGGCGCCGGTCAGGCGGTGGCCGAACGGTACTTGCGCACCGCGAGGGTGCGGAAGACCACGATGATCAGCACCGACCACAGCACCGACGCGAGCGCCGGGTTCTGCATCGGCCAGGCGTCCGGCACGGGGTAGCCGGGGGGCAGGTTGCCGAAGAGCTCACGGCACGCCTGCACGGTCGCACTGAACGGGTTCCAGTTGGCGACGGTCTGCAGGAACCACGGCATGTTCTCGGACGGCACGAACGCGTTCGACACGAACGTCAGCGGGAAGAGCCAGATCAGCCCGCCGGAGGTGGCCGCCTCCGGGGTGCGCACCGAGAGCCCGATGAGCGCGCCGATCCAGGAGAAGGCGTAGCCGAGCAGGAGCAGCAGGGCGAAGCCCGCGAGCACGCTGAAGAAGCCCTCGTGGGTACGCCAGCCGACGAGCAGCGCCACCAGTGCCAGCACCACCAGGGTGAGCGTGGTCTGGACGAGGTCGGCGAGGGTCCGCCCGGTCAGGACCGCGCCGCGCGCCATCGGCAGCGAGCGGAAGCGGTCGATCAGACCCTTGTGCATGTCGTCCGCGATCCCCGCGCCCGCACCGGCCGTGGCGAAGGTGACGGTCTGCGCGAAGATGCCGGCCATCAGGAACTCCCGGTAGCCCTCGGCGCTGAGCCCGGCACCGGGCACGCTGATCGAGCCGCCGAAGACGTAGCTGAAGAGCACCACGAACATCACGGGCTGGATGATCCCGAAGATGATCATCTCGGGGATCCGGCTCATCCGGATCAGGTTGCGCCTGGCCACCACCAGCGAGTCGGCGACCGACTGGCCGATGCCGCCGCGCGGCCTGGGGGCGGCGACCTTGACCGCCTCTGCGGTGCTGCTCACTTCGCGCTCTCCTTCCGGGACGTCCTGCCGCCGCCGTGCCCGGGGCCGTCGGCCCCCGTCTGCTCGTCCGCCTCCTCCGCCGCCGTCTCGGCCGCGTGGCCGGTGAGCGAGATGAAGACGTCGTCGAGGGTGGGGCGGCGCAGGCCGATGTCGTCGATCTCCACGCCCCGGGTGTCGAGGTCGCGGATGACCTCGGCGAGCAGCTTCGCGCCGCCGGTGACCGGAACGGTGAGCTTGCGGGTGTGCTCGGCGACGGCGACCTCGCCCTTGCCGTAGCCGGCGAGCACCTCGCGGGCGGGCGCGATCTGCTCCCGCTCGTGCACCACGACCTCCACCCGCTCGCCGCCGGTGCGGGCCTTGAGCTGGTCGGAGGTGCCGCGGGCGATGACCTTGCCGTGGTCGACGACGCAGATGTCGTCGGCGAGGTGGTCGGCCTCCTCCAGGTACTGCGTGGTGAGCAGCAGGGTCGTGCCGCCGCCCACGAGTTCCTGGATGACCTCCCACAGCTGCTGGCGGTTGCGCGGGTCGAGTCCGGTGGTCGGCTCGTCCATGAACATCACCGGCGGGGAGACCACCAGGGCTGCGGCGAGGTCGAGCCGGCGCCGCATGCCGCCGGAGTACGTCTTGGCGGGGCGGTCGGCCGCGTCGGCGAGGTTGAAGCGCTCCAGCAGCTGGACCGCGCGGGCCTTCGCGTCGCGGGAGGACATCTGGTAGAGCTGGCCGACCATCTGCAGGTTCTCACGGCCCGTCAGATACTCGTCGACCGCGGCGAACTGGCCGGAGAGACCGATGGACCTGCGCACCTCGTTGGGGTGCTTGAGCACGTCGATGCCGGCGACGAAGGCGGAGCCGCTGTCGGGCTGGAGCAGGGTGGTCAGCACGCGCACGGTGGTGGTCTTGCCGGCGCCGTTGGGGCCGAGAAGTCCGAGGACCGTGCCTTCGGGGACGTCGAGATCGACGCCGTCCAGAGCCCTGACGTCACCGAACGTCTTCACCAGACCTTCGGCGTAGATGGCGCCTGGCATAGGGGGTCTCCCAAGGTGACAGGTGGATGGATCGCGTAGGCGAAAGAGTAGATAGGCGGGCGGATCGGGGCCCCGGGATCGCGGAACCGGGGCCGTGCCCGACAGGTCCGAACCATAACGCGATGTATCGCGTCACTCAAGCCATTCAGGCCCGGTCGCACCGGCGCGCCGTACCGGATCCGGGCGCCGTGTCCCGTGCCACGCCGGACCGGCGGAGCCCCCGCCCCGGCCCGTCCCGCGGGCGCTCAGCCGAGGACCGTGTACCCGGCGTCCCGCAGCGCCGCGGCGACCTCGTCGCAGTGCTCCGGACCCTTCGTCTCCAAGTGCAGTTCCACCTCCGCCTCCGTGAGCCCGAGGCGCGGATCGGTCCGCACATGACTCACGTCGAGCACATTGGCATCCGCCACCGACAGCGTGCCCAGCAGCGCCGCCAGCGCACCGGGCCGGTCCGTCAGCCGCAGACGCAGCGAGAGGTACCTGCCCGCCGCGGCCATGCCGTGCCGCAGGATCCGCTGCATCAGCAGCGGGTCCACGTTGCCGCCGGACAGCAGTGCGACCACCGGTCCGTCGAACGACCGCGGATCGCTCAGCAGCGCGGCCACCGTGCTGGCACCGGCCGGCTCGACGACGAGCTTGGCCCGCTCCAGGCACAGCAGCAGAGCACTGGAGAGCGCGTCCTCGGAGACGGTACGGACCTCGTCCACCAGATCGCCAACGATTTTGAAGGGCACGTCCCCCGGCCGGCCGACCTTGATGCCGTCCGCCATCGTCACCGGCGTCGGGATCGACACCGGCCGCCCCGCGGCGAGCGACGGCGGATACGCCGCGGCCCCCTCCGCCTGCACGCCGATCACCTTCACGTCCGGCCGCAGCGCCTTCACCGCCACCGCGACACCGGCCGCCAGACCACCGCCGCCCATCCCGACCAGGATCGTCCGCACCTCCGGGCACTGCTCCAGGATCTCCAGCCCCAGCGTGCCCTGCCCCGCCACGATGTCCGGGTGGTCGAAGGGATGGATGAAGACCGCACCGGACTCCTGCGCGAACTCCTGCGCCCGCTCCAGCGTCTCGTCCACCACCTGCCCCACCAGCCGCACGTCCGCCCCGTACTCGCGCGTCGCCGCCACCTTCGGCAGCGGCGCACCGACCGGCATGAAGACCGTCGACCGCACTCCGAGCAGCGACGACGCCAGCGCGACACCCTGCGCGTGGTTGCCCGCCGACGCCGCGACCACCCCGGCCGCCCGCTCCTCCGGACGCAGCCCCGAGATGCGCACGTACGCGCCGCGCAGCTTGAACGAGCCGGTGCGCTGGAGGTTCTCGCACTTCAGATGGACCGGCGCACCCACCAGTGCGGACAGATGACGGCTGCCCTCCATCGGCGTCATCCGGGCGACGCCGGACAGCATCTTCTGCGCTCCCCGGACGTCGTCGAGAATCACCGGACCGAGGACCTGGGGCAGGCGGAAGCTCATGGCACAAGTCTCGCAGTTCGCCCACGGCGCCGGGCGGCCGTCCGAATCCCGGGCCGCCGGCGGCCGGATTGCGCAGCACGCCTGTACGGCACGGCACGGCCGCGTACTCTGTCCCCCACCAACCGACCACCGCACGAGAGAGCCCCCGCAGCCATGCCCACCTCACAGGACATGACGACAGATCTCGGTCCCGGCCTCCTCGATGCCCTCCAGCACCAGGTGGCCGTCTTCGCACGGCGCGCGGAGCAGACGCGCCTCGGCGGCGTCGGCCAGGTCCGCAACTCCATGGACCGCGCCGCCTACCTCCTGCTCAACCGCCTCGACCAGGAAGGCCCGATGGGCGTCAAGGCCCTCGCCGCCGGCATGGGCATCGACTCCTCCACGGTCACCCGGCAGGTCGCCCCGCTCGTCGACACCGGCCTCGTCAAGCGGACCTCGCACCCCGACGACGGCCGCGCCGTCGTCCTCCAGCTCTCCCCCCGCGGCCAGGCCCGTCTCGACGAGGTCCGCGCGTCGCGACGTGAGCTGATGCGCCAGGTCACCGACGGCTGGACCGAGAGCGAACGCGAATCGTTCTGCACCCTGCTCACCCGCTTCAACACCGCCCTCTCCGCCCGCCAGGCAGGACAGGGCACCGCGGAGGGACAGGCTCCGCCCGCCTCCTGACGGACCGCCCCGCCCCCGCCGGCACGAGCCGCGCACACCACCGCCGCCACCCCGGGGGAACCTCCCCGGGGCGCCGCGCACACGGCACCCGCCGACCCCTTGACCCCGCCGCCCGTCCGGGCCCTATATGAAGGTGTGAGCGAACGGCACTCGGCCCGTGACCGGCGCCGCGCCCGCGAATTCGACACCTTCGTGGCGGGCGCGGCCGGCCGGCTGCTCCACGTCGCCACCCTGCTCACCGCCGAACCGGTCGACGCCAACCCGGCCGCCCAGCGCCTGCTCACCGCCTCCCTGGCCCGCACCTACGCCGACTGGGACCGGCTGCGCGGCGAGGACCCGTACGACCGCACCCGCCAGGAACTGGCCCGCCGGTTCGTCCGCACCGCCTGGCGCCACCACCGCACCACCGGGGGCGTCCTCGACCGGCTCACCCCGCTGGAGCGCCTGGTCCTCGTACTGCGCGTGTACGACGCGGTCGCCGAGGAGCAGGTGGCGGCCCAGCTCGGCATCCCCGCCGACCGCGTCCGTGCCGCCTGCACCCGCGCCGTCGCCGTCATGCGCGGCGGCCCCTCCGCGCCCCGCGCCCGGCTGAGGACGGCGCCATGAGCGGCACCGAACGCAAGGAGAGCGAGGTCCGCCGGATGATGCAGGGCCCCGCCCCCGTCGTCCCCACCGACCTCGGCCTCCGCGCCGCCGCCCGCGGCGGCCGGCTGCTGCGCCGCCACCGGGCCCTGCGCAGGACCGGCCTCGTCCTCCTGCTCGCCGCGCTGCTCGCGCTCGCCGCGTGGGCCCTGGTCACCGAGCCGTGGCTGGTGCCCCCCTCCCCGACCACCCCACCCGTCACCGGCTTCTGACCCCGACCGGCGCACGGCCGGAAACGCCCCTGCCGACCGATCTATCCTGGAGGAACGGGGCCGGAACACCGGCCGAGGAGGCCCTCATGACCAGGAAAGTCGCAGACTGCCGCAACACCCCCAGCGTCTCCGGATGCACCCTCACCATCTCCGGTGAGGAAGAGGAGGTGGTCCGGGCTGCCGCGGAGCACGCCGTCTCCGTCCACGAGCACGCCGACAGCCCCGAGCTGCGCACGATGATCCGTGAATCCCTCGAGGACGAGAAGGTACCCGCCTGAGACGGCCCGGCACACACCACGGGGCCCCGGCCGCACCGCTGCGGCCGGGGCCCCGCGACACGGGCGGGCGGCTCAGCCGAGCGCCTGCGCCAGGTCCGCCAGCAGGTCGTCGGCGGCCTCGATGCCCACCGACAGGCGCACCAGGTCGCCCGGCACCTCCAGCGCCGAACCGACCACCGACGCGTGCGTCATCCGCCCCGGGTGCTCGATCAGCGACTCCACACCGCCCAGCGACTCACCCAGCGTGAACAGCTTCGCCCGGTCGCAGACCGCGACCGCCGCCGCCTCGCCGCCCTCGACCCGGAACGACACCATCCCGCCGAACGCCTTCATCTGCTTCGCCGCGACCTCGTGCCCCGGGTGCTCCGGCAGCCCCGGGTAGAGCACCTGCGTCACCTTCGGGTGCCGCGTCAGCATCTCCGCGACCCGCTCCGCGTTCTCGCTGTGCCGGTCCATGCGCACCGGCAGCGTCTTGATGCCGCGCAGCACCAGCCACGCGTCGAACGGGCCCGCGACCGCGCCCATCGCGTTCTGGTGGTAGGCCAGTTCCTCGCCCAGCTCCGCGTCCGCGGCGATCAGCGCACCGCCGACCACGTCCGAGTGACCGCCCATGTACTTCGTCAGCGAGTGCACCACCACGTCCGCGCCGAGCGCGATCGGCTGCTGGAGATACGGGCTCGCGAACGTGTTGTCCACGACGAGCTTCGCGCCCGCCGAACGCGCCACCTCCGCCACCGCCGCGATGTCCGTGATCCCCAGCAGCGGGTTCGACGGCGTCTCCACCCAGATCACCCGGGTGCGGTCGTTCACCGCGGCACGCACCGCCGCCGGGTCCGAGGTGTCCGCCACCGAGAAGTCCACACCCCAGCGCTGCACGACCTTCGCGAACAGCCGGAACGTGCCGCCGTAGGCGTCGTTCGGGATCACCACGTGCGCGCCGGGCGCGAGCAGCGTCCGCAGCAGCGCGTCCTCGGCGGCGAGGCCCGACGCGAACGCCAGACCCCGGCGGCCGCCCTCGATCGCGGCGAGGTTCTCCTCCAGGGCGGTACGCGTCGGATTCGCGCTGCGGCTGTACTCGTAGCCGCCCCGCAGACCGCCCACCCCGTCCTGCTTGTAGGTGGACACCTGGTAGATCGGAGGCACCACGGCCCCGGTCAGCGGATCGGCGGTGTTGCCCGCATGGATGGCGCGGGTCTCGAAGCTGTGCAAGCTGTGGTCGTCGCTCATGAGGCCCGAGCGTAGTCCCGCCGGAGGCCCCCCGCGGCCGGGAACCCGCCCCGGCCGCAAGGCCGGGACGGCCGGGAACCCGCCCCGGCCCGGGAGCCGGGGCGTCCGGGACAATGGAGCCATGGAGATTCTCTGGTTCCTGATCGCGATGGCCATGCTCGCCGCGGTCATCGGCCCCGTCATGATGCGCCGCCGCGGCGGCATCCGGCTCGCCGCCCCCGGTTCCCCCGACGCCGCCGACCCCGACACCTACGGCTTCGTGCGCCAGGAACTGCTCGACGTGCGCCTGCCCGGGCCCGACCAGGACCTCCTCGACGTCCTCGACGTCGTCCAGCGCACCCAGGACTGGCGCGCCGCCGCCCAACTCCTCGCCGGCACCCCCAAGGAGGGCGAGGTGCGCTGGCAGCGCGTCCAGGCCTTCGCCGGCGCCGCCTCCCTCGAACTCGCGCAGCAGCCCGGGACCGGCGGCGCGTGGCTGCGCGCCTGGCGCTCGGAGTCCCCCAAGGACGCCGGCGGCGCACAGGTCCACGCCGAATTCCTCGTCCAGCAGGCCTGGCGCACCGCCACGTCCGGCACCGACGAGTTCCGCATCATCCTGGAGGAGGCGCGCACCGTCTGCTCCGAGGCCGCGCTGCTCGCCCCGGGCGACCCGGTGCCGTACATCACCGACCTGGCCGTCGCCCGCGGACTGGGCGACTCCGCCGAGCAGTTCGACCGGCTCTGGGCGAAGGTCATCGACCGCGCACCCGACCACATGGGCGCCCACCTCGCCGCGCTCCACCACCTCTGCGAGAAGTGGCACGGCTCCCGTGAGGACGCCGACCACTTCGCCACCACCGCCGCCGCCCGCGCCCCGCGCGGCTCCCTGCTCGCCGCGCTGCCGCTCTTCGCGGTCTACGAGCACCTGCCCGAGGTCAACCTGGTCGGGAGCTTCTACCAGAGCGCCGTCGTCACCAAGGCCGTGGAGGGCGCCCTGTACGCGGTGCACTCCGCCCGCGCCGACGACCCGATGCTCGCCCATGTGCGCCACCTGCTGGTGCTCTTCCTGGTCCGCTCCGAGCGGTGGGCCGAGGCCATGAACCAGCTCGTGCACGTCGACGGCCACGTGGGCGCCCTGCCCTGGACGCACAGCAGCGACCCGGCCGCCGAGTACGCCGTCCACCGCGCGCTGGCCGTCGCCGGCTACGAGGCGAACGGCGGCAGCCCGGCGACGCTCCTGCGCTGAGGCGGCGGAATGCCGGAGGGGGCCCCGGACGTTGACACCGGAGCCCCCATCCGTGAAGGAGACACCCATGCTCTTCGGCAGCCGTACGCCCGTCCTGCCCACCCCGGAGCAGGCCCTGAAGGGCCGCCCGGAGCCGACCTTCACCGTCCCGGACCGCCACACCGTCCTGGGCAACCCCCTGCTGGGCCCGTACCCGGAGGGCCTGGAGGTCGCGGACTTCGCCCTGGGCTGTTTCTGGGGCGCCGAGCGCACGTTCTGGCAGACCCCGGGCGTGTGGACGACCCTGGTCGGCTACCAGGGCGGCCGCACCGAGAACCCGACCTACGAGGAGGCCTGCTCGGGCCTGACCGGCCACACCGAGGCCGTACGCGTGGTCTTCGACCCGTCCCGGGTCACCTACGAGCAGCTCCTGAAGCTGTTCTGGGAGTCCCACGACCCGACCCAGGGCTTCCGCCAGGGCAACGACGTGGGCACCCAGTACCGCTCCGCGATCCACACCCACTCCCCCGCCCAGGCCGCGTCGGCGGAGTCCTCCCGCGCCGCCTACCAGCAGGTCCTCAGCGGCTCCGGCTACGGCACCATCACCACGGAGATCCTCCCGGCCGAAGGCCGCCCCTTCTATCCGGCCGAGGCGTACCACCAGCAGTACCTCGACAAGAACCCGGCCGGCTACTGCGGCATCGGCGGGACGGGCGTGAGCTGCCCGATCGGCGTCGCGAAGGCCGACGGCTGAGGAGTGCTCCGCACACCGTGGCGGTGACCACCGCCGGGGGCCGCGCCGGTAGCCGAGGCGGTCGTTGACGGCCAGCATGGGGCCGTTCTCGTCGGCGACGGTCGTGCCGATCTCGCGGAGTCCGGGGCGTTCGTCGGCGAGGACGCCCATCAGATGGCGTTTGACGGCGCGTCCGAGTCCGCGGCCGCGGTGTACGGGGACGACGACGGTGTCGTACTGGAGCGCACGGGTGTCCGCCGGGTCGCGCAGCACGACCTCGGTGTACGCGGCCACGGAATCCGTCGCGGTGTGGAGCACCGCGGCGGTGTGCAGCACCCCGCCGCGCTCGGAGACCACGCGGGCGGCGGCCCGTACGCGTGCCGCGTCCCAGGCGGGGGCGGCCTGTTCGAGGTCCCCGGCGGGTGCGTCGGCCATGTCGTCGTGCGCCCGGGCGAAGGCGTCGGCCAGCGGGTCGGGCACGACCCCGGCCCAGTGGGCGTACGCGTACCCCTCGGGCAGCGCGGGCCGCACCGGGTGGGCGTCGAGGGCCGCGGCGAGGTCCTGGACGTACCACGCGAGGGGCAGGGCGTTCTCGAAGCCGCGGGCGCGGGCGAAGTCCTCGCCGGGGCCGCCGGTCTCGACGAGGGCGGAGACCGATCCGCGTCCGTCCGCGGTGAGTTCGGCGCGCACGGTCTCCCACAGCAGGGTTCCGGTGCCGCGCTTCCTGGCGCGCGGGTGGACGGCGAAGGCGTCGATGAACGCGGTGTGGCGGTTGGCCGCTTCGCCGAAGAGCACGAGCGTGGCGACGCCGTCGAAGGAGCCGTCGGCGGCGGGGACGGCGAAGTGGACGGTCCTGGTGCCGGCGGAGGGCTTGCGCAGGCGTCCGGCGCTGTCGGTCCGGGAGGGCGGCGGCACGCTGTCCGGGAGGTCGTTCAGATGGGCGGCGCGCAGGACCGCGTGCCAGTGGTCGACGTCTGCGTCGGTGGGGGCGGCGGGCAGGCGGGTGACGGTCATGCGGTGGACGGTACGTCGGGTGTCCGGGCGGCGCAGGTGAATTACGCGGCGGGCGGGTGCGGGCGGACACGGCGAAGGCGGCGGCCCCGTCGAACGGGGCCGCCGCCTTCGCGGAGGTGTGCGCGGATCAGACGGCGGAGCCGGCCTTCCACTGCGACCAGGCCATGTTCCAGCCGTTGAGGCCGTTGTCGGGCTGGATCACCTTGTCCTTGGAGTTCTTGACGATCACGACGTCGCCGATGAGCGAGTTGTCGTAGAACCAGGCGGCGGCCTGGTTCGGGTCGCCGGCGCCCTTGACGTCGTTCAGGCCGACGCAGCCGTGGCTGGTGTTGGCGTTGCCGAACACGGAGTCGGCACCCCAGTAGTTGCCGTGGATGAAGGTGCCGGACGTGGACAGGCGCATGGCGTGCGGGACGTCCTTGATGTCGTACTCGCCCTTGCCGTCGTCGTCGGTGAAGCCGACGGTGGCGCCGTTCATCCGGGTCTCCTTGAACTTCTCGGAGATCACCATCTGACCGTTGTAGGTCGGGTTGTCGGGCGAGCCGGCGGAGATCGGGATGGACCTCACGGTCTTGCCGTCCTGGGTGACCGTCATGGTCTTGGTGGCGACGTCGACGGTGGAGACCTGGTTGCGGCCGATCTTGAAGGTGACGGTCTTCTGCTGGACGCCGAAGACACCGTCCGCGCCCTCGACGCCGTCGAGGGCGAGCTTCAGGGTGACCGTGGAGTTCTCGGTCCAGTACTGGTCCGGACGGAAGTCCAGGCGCTGGTTGCTGAACCAGTGGCCGACGACCTCCTGGCCGGCGCTGGAGGTGACGGTGATGCCGGACTGGACGGCCTTGCGGTCGGTGATCGCCTTGTTGAAGTTGATCGAGACCGGCATGCCGACGCCGACGGTGGAGCCGTCCTCGGGCGTGAAGTTGCCGATGAAGCTGTTGTCCGGCGACACGGTGGTGAAGGAGGAGTTCTCGTGGGCCTCGAGACCCGCGGAGTCCTTCGCCGTGGCGGCGATCTTGTAGGTGGTGGAGCGCTTCAGCGGGGCGGCGGGCTTCCAGCTCTTGCCGTCGCCCGCGAGGGTGCCCTCGACGGGGGTGCCGTCGGCCGTGGTCATGGTGACCTCGGTCAGCGTGCCGTCCGTGACGGTGACCTTGGCGGCGTTGTTGATGCTGGCGTTGTCGGAGCCGTTCTTCGGCGAGATCGCTATTCGGGCCTTGGAGACCTCCTTGGCGGCCGCCTCGTCCACCTGGGCCTGTGACGACTTCGAGCTGTCGGCGGAGCCGGCGCCCTTGTCGCCGTCACTGCAGGCGGAAAGCACCATCACGCCGCCGAGCACCGCGGACGCGACCATGAGGCCCCTGCGCCGCTTGCTGTCCGTCATCACACGCTTCTCCATCGTTGCCGATTCCCCTGACCGTCACTACGGACAATCCCCATAACGGGGCATCCGGTTCCACATCCGCAAGGGATGTGGGCAAGAACACTGCCGCCGACGTGACCCCCGACACAACCGGCGTCCGCCTCGTCGATGTGATCGACGCGGCTTTTCGCCCGCCGGTTGCAGCGGAGCCCCCACTGTGAGGCACGCGACTGGCCTGCCTCCGGTTCGCCTGCCCGACGATCCGGATCCGAAGCATGCCGACCGGGCCCCGGGCCGCGGCCGGCCGGTCGCGGGGATCCGCGGGCCCGCCGCGCATCCCCCTCCATCATCCCCCGTGCCGGACCCGCCCCCGTACCGGGTCCGGCCGTTCACGACCCGGATCATCGGACCCGGGCGGTGTCACCGTCCTCGGCACCGGCGCCGTCCTCGTCGTCCTCGTCGTCCTCGTCGTCGGAGCCGTCCTCGTCGTCCGCGTCGTCCGCGTCGTCGTCGAGCTCCCACTCCTCGTCGTCCGGGTCGTAGTCGATCTGCTCGCTGCTCCAGGACGCCTGGGCCAGATCCACCCCGGGGACCTCGGCGACCAGGTCGAACGGGTCGACGAGGTACGCCAGCGCCTCCGCCTCGTCCTCGCGCACCGAGGTGCGGGCGTGCGCGCGCTCGTCGTCCGGCATGAACTCGTCCGCGGCGATCCGCTCCAGCGCGGCCTCCGTCAGGGCCTGCGGCTCCTCGATCTCCAGCACCAGCTCCACGCGCAGGCGCACAAACCGTGATGTCTCAGAAGTGCTCATGGACCGGAGCGTAGGGGGCCGGACCCCGCCGCTTTCCCACGACCCGCTGCGTTCACTAGCATCAGCGCACCCACCGATTCGACGATGTCTCAAAGGGGATCGAGTTCGTGTCCGTCGCACGTCGACCGCTGCTGACCGCGACCGCCGCAGGGAGCCTCCTGTGCGCGCTGTGGTTCGTCCCTTCGGCGAATGCGACCGCCGAGAGACCGGGCGGCGGCCGGGAGCTCACGGCGGCCGCCTCCGCCGCTGCCCCGGCCCCGGCGCAGGCGCCGGCCTCCGGCGAGGAGCTGCGGCTGGCGGAGACGGGCAGCGTGGACACCGTGCCGTACGTGATCGGCGGCTCGGCCTTCCTCGCGGTCGGCGCGGGACTCGTGACGTACTCGGCGCGCCGGAGCCACGCCTACGCGCTCTGAGGGCTCCGGCGGACGGCCCGGCGCCCACGGCGTCCCGCTCGCGACGCCGCGGACCGCGCGCACATCCGCCCGCGGGCTCGCACGCCCCGGGCCCGGATGCCGCCCGCCTCCGCTCGCGGCCCGCGGGCGTCCCGGCACCGGGCGGCGCGTCCGCCCGCGGGACCCGCGCACGTCCGCCCCGGGCCGCGCGATGCGGACCGGGGCGGTGGGCGGGCGTCCGGGTCAGGCGAGGGGGCCGGTGACCGGCTCCACGGCCGCGAGAAGCTTCCCGTCCCGTACGAAGGCGTCCGCCGCCTCCAGGTCGGGCGCGAGGAAGCGGTCGGGGCCCGGGCCCTCGACGCCCGCGGCGCGCAGGGCGGCGATGGCCGCCCGGGAGGCCGGGGCGGGGGTCAGATGGCGCCGCAGCTCGATGGCGCGGGTGGCCGCGTACAGCTCGACGGCGACGATCCGGTTGAGGTTGCCGATCGCGGTGCGCAGCTTGCGCGCGGCGGACCAGCCCATGGAGACGTGGTCCTCCTGCATGGCGGAGGACGGGATGGAGTCCGCCGACGCCGGGACGGCGAGCCGCTTCATCTCGCTGACCAGGGCGGCCTGGGTGTACTGGGCGATCATCAGACCGGAGTCGACGCCGGCGTCGTCGGCGAGGAACGGCGGCAGGCCGTGCGAGCGGTTCTTGTCGAGCAGCCGGTCCGTGCGGCGCTCGGCGATGGATCCGAGGTCCGCGGCGGCGATGGCGAGGAAGTCGAGCACGTAGGCGACGGGCGCCCCGTGGAAGTTGCCGTTGGACTCGACCCGGCCGTCGGGCAGGACCACCGGGTTGTCGACGGCCGAGGCCAGCTCGCGGTCGGCGACCAGGCGGGCGTGCGCCATGGTGTCCCGGCCGGCGCCCGCGACCTGCGGGGCGCAGCGCACCGAGTAGGCGTCCTGGACGCGCGGTGCGGCCTCCTCCTGGAAGTGGCCGGTGAGGCCGGAGCCCTCCAGGACGGCGAGCATGTTGGCGGCGGACGCGCCCTGGCCGGGATGCGGCCGGATGGCGTGCAGCTCGGGCGCGAGGACGCGCTCGGTGCCGAGCAGGGCCTCCAGGGAGAGGGCCGCGGTGATGTCGGCGGACTTGTAGAGCCGGTCGAGGTCCGCGAGGGCCATGATCAGCATGCCGAGCATGCCGTCGGTGCCGTTGAGGAGCGCGAGGCCCTCCTTCTCGCGGAGTTCGACCGGCTGGAGGCCGTGGGCGGCGAGCAGCTCGCCGGCGGGCCGCACGGTGCCGTCGGGGCCCTCGGCGTCGCCTTCGCCCATGAGGGCGAGGGCGCAGTGCGAGAGGGGCGCGAGGTCGCCGGAGCAGCCGAGGGACCCGTACTCGTGGACGACGGGGGTGATGCCCGCGTTCAGCAGGTCGGCCATGGCCCGGGCGACCTCGGGGCGGACGCCGGTGCGGCCCGAGCAGACGGTCTTCAGGCGCAGGAACATCAGCGCGCGCACCACCTCGCGCTCGACGCGCGGGCCCATGCCGGCGGCGTGCGAGCGGACGATGTTGCGCTGGAGCTGGGCGCGGAGCTCGGGGCTGATGTGCCGGGTGGCGAGGGCGCCGAATCCGGTGGAGACGCCGTAGACGGGCTCGGGCTTGGCGGCCAGGGCGTCCACGACGGCACGGGCCGCGGCGAGCGCGGCGACGGCTTCGGCGGCGATCTCGACGCGGGCGCCCCGGCGGGCGACGGCGACGACGTCATCGGCGGTGGTCCCGGACGTCCCCACCACGACAGTGTGCATATCCATATTCAGAAGCCTACGGACTGAATCCCAACCTGTCACCAGTACGGGTCGGCTCCGCCCCTTACGGACCACGCGCACGCCGCCTGCCTGCGGGAACGGCCTCCCAGGGACACCGGGGCGGCCACGGCGCTCAGGGCTCGCTCCAGGGCTCGCGCGCCTCGGCGTCGTCCTCCGGGCTGGCGTCGCGGAAGCGGCGGCGGTCCTGCGGTGCGCGCGGCGGGGAGTCGGCGAGACGCAGCACCGTGCCGTCCCGGCCTGCCACGACGGGGCCCGCGGAGCGCGCCGCCTTGGCCCGGTACTGCGCGGCGTCGGCCAGCCGGAACAGCCGGCGGCCGGAGACCACCTGCCCGATCGGATCGCCGGTCGACGCGATCCCGCAGGCCACTCCGGCGCCGAGCTCCAGCTCTCCGGCGCGCACGCACAGTTCGGCGGCGGCCGCGATCACGTCGTCGGCGGGCGGGCCCTCGGCCACCAGACAGAATTCGTCACCCCCGAGCCGGGCGGAGAGGGCTCCCGGCAGCATCGCGCCGCAGCGCGAGAGCACCGAGCCGAACCGCTCCAGCAGCCGGTCGCCGACGGAATGTCCGAGGGTGTCGTTGACCTGCTTGAGCCCGTTGAGGTCGCACACCACCAGGCTGACCACGGTGCCGTCCCTGCGGTGCCGCTCCAGTGCCTCGTCCAGCCGGCTGTCGACGGCCCGGCGGTTGGCGAGCCCGGTCAGCGGGTCGGTGAAGGCGAGCCGGCGGACCTCCTCCAGACGCTCGGTCTGGGCGATGCCGGCGGCCACGACCGAGGCGAGGACGGTCGCGAAGTCGGCGTCCTCGCGGCCGAAGACGGGCGCGCCGACCGGCCGGGCCACGTACAGCTCGCCCCAGGCCCGCCCGTGCAGCACGATCGGGGCGACCACGCAGCATCCGCGGCCGCGGCGGCGCAGGGCGGAGACGCGCTGGTGGCAGTAGCCGTGGCCGTCGGTGGCGGGCCCGTCGGCGGTCTCCACCCAGGCATCCGGCTCGCCCCCGCCCGCCCACTGCTCGTGGAGGAACTCGGTGATCTCGGGGAAACGATTCACCGGGTACGTCTCGGACTCGGGGAACTCCTCCTCGCCCTCGGCCCGTTGCCCGGCGTTGACGAGCACCTTGAGCCGGCCGCGCTCCCGCTCCCAGACGGAGAGCGCCCCGAACGTGCTGTCGAGGGCGACACACGCCCCGAGCGCCGCGGCCCGCCAGGACTCGCGGGGAGTGTGGGCGGCCGCCATCGCCTGCGCCAGCGCCACCACGGCCCGCAACCGCTGATCCTCACCCATCACCCCAGCTTAGGGAGGTTTGCCCCGCTTCGACCGGTGACGCGTCCCCAGGGGGCGGAGCGGGACACCTCCAGCCCGTCCGGCGCGCCGCCCCCTGGGGACGCGTCACCGGTCGAAGCGGGGCAAACCTCCCTAAGCTGGGGTGATGGGTGAGGATCAGCGGTTGCGGGCCGTGGTGGCGCTGGCGCAGGCGATGGCGCGGATCTCCGCCCCGCACCCCGCGCCGCGAACACCGGCGAGGCCGAAAGGTGACCCGGCCCCGCGGCCCGCCCCGCCGGGGGCTACTCCCCCGGCCAGTTCGGGCGGCGCTTCTCGTTGAAGGCGGCGACGCCCTCGGCGCGGTCGCCGGAGAAGGCCGTGGCACGCCAGGCCGCGTCCTCGACCTCCAGGCCGGCACGCAGGTCGAGGCCCTGGCCCAGGCGCATCGCCTTCTTCGCATTGCGCAGCCCCACGGGCGAGTTGACGGCCATGCGGGCGGCCAGCGCAAGGGCCTCGGCGCGGGCGTCGTCGGCGAGGACGTCGACCAGGCCCAGTTCGCGGGCCTCCGCGGCCTCCACCCGGCGTGCGGTGAAGACGAGTTCCGCGGCGCGCGCCGCACCGACGCGGCGGGGCAGCAGCTGGGTGCCGCCGCCCCCGGGGATGACGCCGACGGAGACCTCGGGCAGGCCCACCACCGCGGTCGCGTCGGCGACGATCACGTCGCAGGAGAGCGCCAGCTCGAACCCGCCGCCGAGAGCGAACCCGTGCACGGCCGCGACCGTGGGCATGGGCAGTTCCAGCACACCGGTGTAGGCGCCGCGCGCGGTGGGGCGCTGACGCACGAGGTCGGCGTCGGAGAAGGAGTTGCGCTCCTTGAGGTCGGCGCCGACGCAGAAGGCGCGCTCGCTGCTGGAGGTCAGCACGGTGACGCGGACGTCCCGGTCGGCGGCGAGCGCCGCGCAGGCCGCGCCGATGGAGACGGCCATGTCCGTGGACACGGCGTTCATGGCCTTCGGCCGGTCAAGCACCAGCTCGGCGACATGGCCCTGCTCGTGCCTGCGTACCGCGACGAACTCCCCGAACCTCTGCTCGGACTCCGGCATGACGGCCCACCCTCCCGGTTAACGATGGTTCACGGGGATCATAGGACCCCCGCGCCCGGCCGGTCCCGGGCGGTCGTCACCGGCCCGCCGTCACCCCGCCGGCCTGCGCCCCAGCAGCCACGGCTCCACCACGCCGAGGCCGCGCACGGGGCGCTGCCACATCGGCTGGAGGCCGTAGCGGTAGGGCGACGGCTCGTCGCTCTCCTTCTCCGCGGCCGCCGCCTCCGCCTCCGAGGCGGGCGCGTCGCCGGTCCTGATCAGCTCCTCGGCGAAGGCGCCGTCCACCAGCACCGCGTCCTTCGGCGCTATCGAGGTGAGCCGGCTCGCCAGGTTCACCGTCGTGCCGAACACATCGCCCATCCGGGTGGTGACCGTGCCGAAGGCGATGCCCACGCGCAGGGCGGGCATCGTCTCGTCCTGGGTCATCGCGTCGATCAGTCTCAGTGCGATCTCGGCGGCGGTGCGCGCGTCGTCCGCCGCGTAGAGGACCTCGTCGCCCAGGGTCTTGATCAGCCGGCCGCCGTGCGCGGCCACCAGGTCGGCGCAGGTCGTCTCGAACGACTCGACCAGCTCGCCCAGTTCCTCCTCCTCCAGACGGCGGGTCAGCCGGGTGAAGCCCACGAGGTCGGCGAAGCCGACGGCCAGCCGGCGGTCCACCATCTCCTCGTCGTCGGCGGCCTGCACCACGCGTCCGGTGGCCGCGGCGAGCTGGCGCCGCCAGACGTAGACGAGGAACTCCTCCAGTTCCGGCAGCAGCAGTTCGACCAGGGGGTAGGTGACCTCGGTGCGGGTCATGCCCGGCTCGGGCGGCTCGGTCAGGCCCTCCAGGAACGAGTCGATCTGCCATTCGGCGAGCCGGGCGGTGGTCTGCCCGGTGGAGCGCGCCACCTGGATCGCCATCGGCTCGCTGAGCAGCCCCGCCTCCACCAGACCGGCGAGCCGCCGCAGGGCGAGCACGTCGGCCTCGGTGAGCGCCTTGGCCTGGCCGATGTCGGCGAAGCCCATGGCGCGCCAGAAGCGCGAGGCCAGGTCCATCGAGACGCCGGCGGTGCGGGCCGCCTGGAAGGGGGTGTAGCGGCGCTCGGCGCCGAGGATCAGCTGCTCCAGGCGGATGGCCAGGGGGTCGTCGGACGGCTCCGCCGTGTGGTCGACCTCGTGGTGCGGCGGGTGCACGGCACCCGGGGGGCCCGATGACGGTGAGGACGCGCCCGCGGAGTCCCGCGGCTGCTGCGCGCCCGCGCCGGAAGTGGTGTCGTCGACGGTCACCAGCCGCCTCCTGCCCGTTCCCTGCGCACGTACCTGCCGATCTGTCGCTCGATCGCCTCAACGATACGGCAGGTGTGCCCCAGCTCACGTCCCGGCGACGGACCCGGCCCGCGCCGCATCCGGTATACGGCGTACGCGGTGCGTGCTCACAGCGCGTGCGCACGGCGGCGGTGCACGGCCACAGCCC
>NZ_RDBP01000012.1:2206761-2229213 GCF_008042045.1 Streptomyces sp. T39 | reverse complement strand
GCCCCCCGGAGGGCTCAGGCGGGGCGCAGGTGCACGACATCGCCCGCGCCGACCGTGGTCCGGGCGCCGTCCGGCCGGGCGATGACCAGGCGGCCGTCGCCGTCGATCGCGACCGCCTCGCCCGTCGCCGACGTGCCGCCCGGCAGCTCCGCCCGGACGGAGCGGCCGAGGGTCGCGCAGCCCGCCGCGTAGGCGGCCTGCAGCCCGGAGGCGGCCGGGTCGCCGCCCGCCGCGCGCCAGTCGCCGTACCAGTGCTCCAGGGAGCGCAGCACGGCCCGCAGCAGCGGGTCGCGGTCGGTGGAGACGGCGTCCGCGAGGGCGAGCGAGCCCGCCGTGGGCACCGGCAGTTCGTCCGCGCGCAGCGAGACGTTGATGCCCATGCCGAGGACGACCGCGTCCCCGCCCGCGCGCTCGGCGAGGATGCCGCCGGTCTTGCGTTCCTCGCCACGGACGGTGACCAGCAGGTCATTGGGCCATTTGAGGGACATGTCGGTGCCGGCGGCCCGCGCGAGACCGGTGGCGGCGGCCACACCCGCCAGCAGCGGCAGCCAGCCCCAGCGCTCGACCGGCACGCCCGCGCCGGGCCGCAGGAGCACCGAGAGGAAGATCCCGGACCGGGCGGGCGCCGTCCAGCTGCGGTCCAGGCGCCCGCGCCCCGCGGTCTGCTCCTCGGCGACCAGCACCGCGCCCTCGGGCAGCTCCGCGGCCCGGGCCGCGAGGTCGGAGTTGGTCGAGCCGGTCGAGGCGACCACGTCGAACGAGGTCCACAGCGAGCCGGGGGCCAGCAGGCCCCGGCGGAGCGCGGGGACGTTCAGGGGGGGTCGGTCGAGGTCGGACCAGCGGCTTGCGGGTGCGCCGTCAGGCGCATTGTCTGGCGTCATGCAACCCAGGCTAGGTGTGGCAAACGCCGCACTGCCGAACGGTATCCGCGCCGATACGCTACGAACCAGTAGCAACGGAACCGCTTCTTCTCCTTCCGTTACCGTCCGTCCCCGTGACCAGCCAGGGAGCCGCATCCCGATGTCCGAGCCGGAAGCCATCGACATCCACACCACCGCGGGCAAGATCGCGGATCTGAAGCGCCGAATCGACGAGGCGACGCACGCCGGCTCCGCGCGCGCGGTGGAAAAGCAGCACGCCAAGGGCAAGTTGACCGCGCGGGAGCGGATCGCCCTGCTGCTCGACGAGGACTCGTTCGTGGAGCTCGACGAGTTCGCCCGGCACCGTTCCACCGCCTTCGGCCTGGAGAAGACCCGCCCCTACGGCGACGGCGTGGTGACCGGCTACGGCACCGTCGACGGCCGGCCGGTGGCGGTGTTCTCGCAGGACTTCACCGTCTTCGGCGGCGCGCTCGGCGAGGTGTACGGCCAGAAGATCATCAAGGTGATGGACTTCGCGCTGAAGACCGGCTGCCCGGTCGTCGGCATCAACGACTCCGGGGGCGCCCGCATCCAGGAGGGTGTGAGCGCGCTCGGCATGTACGGCGAGATCTTCCGCCGCAACACCCACGCCTCGGGCGTGATCCCGCAGATCTCGCTCGTCGTGGGCCCCTGCGCGGGCGGCGCGGTCTACTCTCCCGCGATCACCGACTTCACGGTGATGGTGGACCAGACCTCGCACATGTTCATCACCGGACCGGACGTCATCAAGACCGTCACCGGCGAGGACGTCGGCTTCGAGGAGCTCGGCGGCGCCCGGACCCACAACACCACCTCCGGTGTGGCGCACCACATGGCGGGCGACGAGAAGGACGCGATCGAGTACGTCAAGTCGCTGCTGTCGTACCTGCCGTCGAACAACCTTTCCGAGCCCCCGGCCTTCCCGGAGTCCGCCGACACGGCCGTGAGCGACGAGGACCGGGAGCTGGACACCCTCATCCCGGACTCGGCGAACCAGCCGTACGACATCCGTACGGTCGTCGAACACGTGCTGGACGAGGGCGAGTTCCTGGAGACCCAAGCACTGTTCGCGCCGAACATCGTCACCGGCTTCGGCCGCGTCGAGGGCTTCCCGGTCGGCATCGTGGCGAACCAGCCGATGCAGTTCGCCGGCTGCCTGGACATCGACGCCTCCGAGAAGGCGGCCCGTTTCGTGCGCACCTGCGACGCGTTCAACGTGCCGGTGCTGACCTTCGTCGACGTCCCCGGCTTCCTGCCGGGTGTGGACCAGGAGTACGGCGGCATCATCCGGCGCGGCGCGAAGCTGATCTACGCGTACGCCGAGGCGACCGTCCCGCTGATCACGGTGATCACGCGCAAGGCGTTCGGCGGCGCGTACGACGTCATGGGCTCCAAGCACCTGGGCGCCGACCTCAACCTGGCCTGGCCGACCGCGCAGATCGCGGTCATGGGCGCGCAGGGCGCGGTGAACATCCTGCACCGCCGCACCATCGCCGCCGCCGAGGGCGCCGAGGAGCAGGAGGCCACCCGGGCGCGGCTCATCCAGGAGTACGAGGACGCGCTGCTCAACCCGTACACGGCCGCCGAACGCGGCTACATCGACGGGGTGATCATGCCCTCCGAGACGCGCGCCCAGATCGTGAAGGGCCTGCGGCAGCTGCGCACCAAGCGGGAGAGCCTGCCGCCCAAGAAGCACGGGAACATTCCGCTCTAGGGCCTTGCGTTGGGGCCAGGGCGGGCACACGCGCCGGACGAAGGACGCCAGGAGGCGGGCGAGATGATCAGAGTCGTACGAGGCAACCCCACCGCGGAGGAGCTCGCCGCCGCCGTCGCGGTGGTGCAGGCGAGGGCCGCGGCGAGCGCGGCGGCCGCGGCGGGGACGAGCGAGGCGGTGCCGGAGGGCTGGTCCGACCCCGCGCGCATCGCCCGCACGCGCAGGCCGATGCCCGGGCCGCGCTCCTGGGTGCGGAGCTACTGGCCCGCCTAGGGCGACGGCGTGCACGGCGAAGGGCCCGATCCCCCCGCGGGATCCGGCCCTTCGCCGCGCCCGGCCGGGGGCGGGGCCGCTCACAGGACGGCGGCGAGCTCCTCGGCCATGACCCGGTAGCCCTTGTCGTTCGGGTGGAGCAGGTCGCCGTGGTCGTAGGCGGGGTGCAGCCGTTCGGGGTCCGCGGGGTCGGCGAGCGCCCGGTCCAGGTCGACGACGGCGTCGAACGCGCCCGAGGTGCGGATCCACTCGTTGACCTCGCGGCCGGCGCGGGACGAGTGGGGGCCCCAGTGGTCGGAGCCGCCGAGCGGCAGCAGTGTGGCGCCCACGACCGTCAGTCCGCGCCCGTGTGCCGCGTCGATCAGCTGCCGGTGACCCGCGACGAGTTCGCCGGCCCGGACGCGGGGCGCCGGGCGGTAGGTGGGCTCGTGCGGGGCCTCGGCGAAGCCGATGTCGTTGAGACCTTCGAGGACGACGACGGTGGAGACGCCCGGCAGGCCGAGCACGTCCCGTTCGAAGCGGGCGGTTCCCCGTTCGCCGTACCAGGCGGAGTCGTTGAGCAGGAGGTTGCCGCCGATGCCCGCGTTGAGCACGGGCCGGCCGGTCAGTTCGGCGAGCGCGTCCGACCAGCGCCGGTCGGCGTTGGGGGTGGAGCCGAAGCCGTCCGTGATCGAGTCGCCGAAGAGCACGACGCCGTCGTCGCGCCCGGCGTCGGTCTCCACGGCGCTCAGGTGGTACCAGGACGCCGTCCGCTCGGCGAAGGGCTCGCCGGAGGGGTCGGTCAGACGGTCGCCGCCGGCGCGCCAGGAGTCGGTCCACGCCTGGGCGTGGAAGGTGGCGGGTCCGGTCGTCCCGGCGAAGTGCAGGGAGACGGTCACGGTGCCGAGCGCCGCGGTCGCGAAGTCCACCGGGTCGCTGCGCAGCTCGCCGCGGGCCGGGACGGTCGCGCCGGAGCGGCCGCCGAAGGTGAGCCGGCGGATCGAGCCGGGCTCGACCGCCGCCCCGCCCGCGGGGCGCGCCACCGTGGCGCCGGTGAGGTGGAGCGGTGAGGTGCCGTAGGCGTGCGAGAGCCGGATGCGCAGCCGGCCGCCGCCGGCGGTGAGGCGGACGGTCTGCCGCACGGTCTGCGCGGAGAATCCCTCCTGGGACCAGTTGGGGGTGAAGCCGGTGCTGGGCGCCTGGGGCGAGGCGGTCCAGGCCGCGGTCCAGGCGGAGGATTCGGGACGCGTGGACATGAGACCCCTTAATGGGCGTCGAGTTCCATTAGGATGACCCGGGAACCGTAGCACCGTCCCCGCATTTAATGGAACTGGAGTCCCGTTTGAACGCCACGCCCGGAACCGTCCGCCCCGGCGGCCGTACGGCGAAGGTCCGCGCCGCCGTCCTGGAGGCCACCCGCAACGCCCTGGCGGGCGACGGCTTCCACGCCTTGAACCTCGACCGGATCGCGGCCGCCGCGGGCGTCGGCAAGACCACGGTCTACCGGCGCTGGGGCTCGTCCACGGGGCTCGTCGCCGACCTGCTGCGGGACATGGCCGAGCAGTCCCTGCCCGCCGCCGACACCGGATCGCTCGACGGCGACCTGCGCGCCAACGCCCGCCTGGTCCTCGACACGCTCACCGACGCGCACATGGGCCCCGTGTTCGCCGCGGTGATCGCGGCGGCGGCCTGCGACGAGGAGTGCGCCGCCGCCCTGCGCGGCTTCTACGCGACCCGCCTGGAGACCTGGGCCGCGGTGGCCGAACGCGGCGTCGCCCGCGGCGAGATCCCCGCCGGCACCGACCCGGTCGAAGTGCTCCGCGCCGTCTCCGCACCGCTCTACTACCGCTTCGCCGTCAGCCGCGAACCGCTCCGTCCGGCCGACGCGGACCGCGCCGCAGCGGCGGCGCTCGCGGCCGCCCGCGCCGGTGCCTACGCAGCCGGCGGCACGGAGCCGGGCCGAGGCGGGCACGGGGGTTGAGTACGCATACTCAGGCGTGACGGGCCCCGGGACAGCAGGATCGAAGGCATGCTCTGGTCCGATCCCGAGAACGAGCCCCCGAAGGACATGCGGGACATGCAGGCGATGCTGCGCCGCGCGGGTCTGCTCCTGGCACTGGCGATGCTGGTGGCGATGCTCTCCGCCGGCCTGCGCTGACCCGCGCCCGCCCCGGGGCCCGCCCCGCGGGCCCGCCTACGATGGCCTCCATGACCCTCACGCCCCGCCGCCGGCTCGTGCTCGCCTCCGCCTCCCCCGCGCGGCTGAACCTGCTCAAGCAGGCCGGACTCGACCCGCACGTCATCGTCAGCGGAGTCGACGAGGACGCCCTGTCGGCACCCACCCCCGCCGAGCTGGCGCTCGTGCTCGCCGAGGCGAAGGCCACCGCCGTCGCGGCGCGCGAGGAGGCAGCCGGGTCGCTGCTGATCGGGTGCGACTCCGTACTCGAACTCGACGGTCTGGCCCTCGGCAAGCCCGCCGACGCCGAGGAGGCGACGGCGCGCTGGAAGGCGATGCGCGGGAGGGCGGGTGTCCTGCAGACCGGGCACTGCGTGATCGACACCGTCACCGGCCGCCGCGCCTCCGCGACCGCGTCCACCACGGTCCGCTTCGGCGAACCCTCCGACGCCGAGGTCGCGGCCTACGTGGCCAGCGGCGAACCGCTCCACGTGGCGGGCGCGTTCACCCTCGACGGGCTCTCCGCCCCGTTCGTCGACGGCATCGACGGCGACCCGGGCAACGTCATCGGCCTGTCGCTGCCGCTGCTGCGCAGGCTGCTCGCCGACCTGGGGATCGAGATCACCGACCTCTGGGTCTGAGCGGTCGCACGGCCGGGGGCCGTGACGCCTCAGGCGGTCGCGGGCTCGGCCCCGGCCGCCGGCGCGTCCGGCTCGGACGGGCCCGCCGGGCGGGCGTCCGGCCGCGGGCGCTTCCCGTAGGCGACCAGCGGCAGCACCACCAGCGCCAGGACCACCATCATGAACGCGAACGCCGGCCAGCCGACCAGACCCACCGTCAGCGCGCCCAGCACCCCGTGGAGCACGGCGCAGGAGATGAGCACGACCCGGGCGAAGCGGCCCGGCGCCCGGTCGCGTACGCCGGTGAGCAGCAGCAGCACCGAGCACAGCAGCAGGAAGAGGCCGCCGCCTATGCCGAGGCCCCAGGTGCCGCCGACCATCACCTTTGGATCGAGACCGTCCAGCGACATGTTCTGGCCCTGGACCAGCCGCGCCATGATGCCGTTGAGCACGACGATGCCGACGGCTTCCACCAGCAGGACAAGCGCAGCCACCACGGCCACCGGTCTGCGCACCACGGCGCCCCCAACCCTCGTTAACCGGAAGTACGTACGACAGCCCGCACGCTACTGACCGGTAAACGCCGGGACAAGAGATGCGGCACACCCGGCCGCGACTCAAAGAATCATTGAGCCATTCGTAGGGACTCCACAAAGAAACCCGTTCGGCCGCTGACCCCTTGAACAGAGACCTTGACCACACAAGGGAGCTACTGTGCGAGGGAGGAACCCGTCGTACCGTGGTGCGACAAGGGATTTCGCGGGTCAGCGAGCCTCGAATCACGCTCCGTGTGGGCAAGCTCACCAATGGGGACGGGTCGAAAGGCCGTGTCGGCTGTCCCTAAACTCAGCTTGTTTCAAGGAGGGAGCCATCGTGCGCAAGGTGCTCATCGCCAACCGTGGCGAAATCGCTGTCCGCGTCGCCCGTGCCTGCCGTGACGCCGGGATCGCCAGCGTAGCCGTCTACGCCGACCCGGACCGGGACGCTCTGCACGTCCGAGCGGCGGACGAGGCGTTCGCCCTGGGCGGTGACACCCCGGCGGCCAGCTATCTGGACATGGCCAAGGTGCTTCAGGCCGCAGCCGATTCGGGAGCGGACGCCGTCCACCCGGGCTACGGCTTCCTGTCCGAGAACGCCGAGTTCGCCCAGGCCGTCATCGACGCCGGGCTGACCTGGATCGGACCGCCCCCGCAGGCCATCCGCGACCTGGGCGACAAGGTGGCGGCCCGCCACATCGCCCAGCGCGCCGGTGCCCCGCTGGTCGCGGGCACCCCCGACCCGGTCTCGGGCGCCGACGAGGTCGTCGCCTTCGCCCGGGAGCACGGCCTGCCCATCGCGATCAAGGCCGCCTTCGGCGGCGGCGGGCGCGGTCTGAAGGTCGCCCGCACCCTCGAAGAGGTGCCGGAGCTGTACGACTCGGCCGTCCGCGAGGCGGTCGCCGCCTTCGGCCGCGGCGAGTGCTTCGTCGAGCGCTACCTCGACAAGCCGCGCCACGTCGAGACCCAGTGCCTCGCCGACAGCCACGGCAACGTCGTCGTCGTCTCCACCCGTGACTGCTCCCTCCAGCGCCGCCACCAGAAGCTGGTCGAGGAGGCCCCGGCCCCGTTCCTGACGGCCGAACAGAACGCCGAGCTCTACCGGGCGTCCAAGGCGATCCTGAAGGAGGCCGGCTACGTCGGCGCCGGCACGGTCGAGTTCCTCGTCGGCACCGACGGCACGATCTCCTTCCTGGAGGTCAACACCCGCCTCCAGGTGGAGCACCCGGTGACCGAGGAGGTCACCGGCCTCGACCTGGTCCGCGAGATGTTCCGCATCGCCGACGGCGAGGAGCTGGGCTACGACGACCCCGCGGTGCGCGGTCACTCGTTCGAGTTCCGTATCAACGGCGAGGACCCGGGCCGCGGCTTCCTGCCCGCGCCCGGCACCGTCACCTCCTTCCGTCCGCCGACCGGTCCCGGTGTCCGCCTCGACGCGGGCGTGGAGTCCGGCTCGGTCATCGGCCCGGCGTGGGACTCGCTGCTCGCCAAGCTGATCGTCACCGGCGCCACCCGCGAGCAGGCGCTCCAGCGCGCCGCCCGCGCGCTCGCCGAGTTCGAGGTCGAGGGCATGGCCACGGCCATCCCGTTCCACCGCGCGGTCGTCGCCGACCCGGCGTTCACCGCGGACCCGTTCCGGGTGCACACCCGCTGGATCGAGACCGAGTTCGTCAACGAGATCAAGCCCTTCACCGTCCCCGGTGAAGCGGACGAGGACGAGAGCGGCCGCGAGACCATCGTGGTCGAGGTCGGCGGCAAGCGCCTGGAGGTCTCCCTCCCCTCGTCGCTCGGCATGACGCTGGCCCGCACCGGCCTCGCCGCCGGCGCGAAGCCCAAGCGCCGGGCCGCGAAGAAGTCCTCCTCCGCCGCCTCCGGCGACACGCTCGCCTCCCCGATGCAGGGCACCATCGTGAAGGTGGCCGTCGAGGAGGGCCAGGAGGTCAAGGAGGGCGATCTGATCGTCGTCCTGGAGGCCATGAAGATGGAGCAGCCGCTGAACGCGCACCGCTCCGGCACCGTCAAGGGCCTGAGCGCCGAGGTCGGCGCCTCCCTGACGTCGGGCGCCACGATCTGCGAGATCAAGGACTGACCGCCCGTCCCGTCGTGTCGTCGCAGGGCCCCCGGTGCCGCACCGGGGGCCCTGCGCCGTCCCCGCCCCGGCCCGCGCCCGCGTACGGGCACCGCCCGGCGGGGGCCCGGCCGTGGTGCGGCATCCTTGACGTGTGACGGAGACCAGGCCGAAGCGCGCCGACGCACGGCGCAACTACGAGCGACTGCTCACCGAGGCGCGCGCCGTGTTCGCGGCGCGCGGCACCGACGCGTCGCTGGAGGAGATCGCGCGCCGCTCGGGGGTGGGCATCGGGACCCTGTACCGCCACTTCCCCAGCCGCCACGCGATGATGAGCGCCGTGTTCCAGGACGCGCTCGCCGAACTGCTGGAGCGCTCCCGTGAACTGGCGGCGGCCGAGCAGCCCTGCCGTGCGCTGGTCGACTGGCTGCGGGCGGTCGTCGCCCATGCCGGCGAGTACCGCGGTCTGGCCACCGCGCTGATGTCCGGTACGGCCGACGACAGTTCCGCGATGGCCTCGTGCAGCATGTCGCTGCGCGAGGCGGGCGAAGGTCTTCTGCAGCGCGCCCAGGAGAGCGGCGCCGTGCGGCCCGACGTCTCCATCGGCGACCTGATGCAGCTGACCAACGCCATCGCCCTGGCGGCCGAACAGAGCCCCACGGACACGGAGTTGCCGGACCGGCTGCTCGCCCTGACGCTGCGGGGCCTGCGGGCGGACGGCCCTTCGGCCGCCTGACGCCACGGCTCGCCCACGCGGCCCGTCCGGCGCCCGAGGACATCACGCGCAGCGCGACGCCCGGCCACCGGACCGCGTCCGGCCGACGTGCCGCCCGCCCCGCCTACCGGCGCCTGAGGTCGGCGACACGGGCCGCCGGCCGGTCGGGCAGAGCGTCCGGCGCCAGCCCGCCCGCGGCACTGCGCAGCCCCGTCCGCGTACGGCGCTGGCCCGGGAGCGGGACGTCGTGGCGGGCGGGCCCGGTCGGCGCCTCCGCCCCGGCGACCGCGATCTGCACACCCTGGTCGGCGAGCGCCTGGAGCTCCGTCGCCGCCCGGTCGTCGTGCACCGGCGGCTCGTCGGTGACCAGCCGGGTGATCACGTCCGTCGGCACCGTCTGGAACATGGTGTCGGTGCCCAGCTTGGTGTGGTCGGCGAGGACCACGACCTCCGCCGCGGCCTGCACCAGCGCCCGGTCCACGCTCGCCGAGAGCATGTTGGAGGTGGACAGCCCCCGCTCGGCCGTGAGGCCGCTCCCGGAGAGGAACGCCCGGGAGACCCGCAGCCCCTGGAGGGACTGCTCGGCGCCGCTGCCGACCAGGGCGTAGTTGGAACCGCGCAGCGTGCCGCCGGTCATGACGACCTCGACACGGTTGGCGTGGGCCAGGGCCTGGGCGACCAGCAGGGAGTTGGTGACGACGGTCAGGCCCGGGACGCGGGCCAGCCGGCGGGCCAGTTCCTGCGTGGTCGTCCCGGCGCCGACCACGATGGCCTCGCCCTCTTCGACGAGCCCGGCGGCCAGGTCGGCGATGGCCGTCTTCTCGGCCGTGGCGGACAGGGACTTCTGCGGGAAGCCGGATTCACGGGTGAAGCCGCCCGGCAGGACGGCACCGCCGTGGCGGCGGTCGAGGAGTCCTTCTGCCTCCAGTGCCCGCACGTCCCGCCGTACGGTCACTTCGGAGGTCTGGACGACGCGGGCGAGCTCCCGGAGCGACACGGCTCCGTTGGCGCGCACCATTTCGAGGATCAACTGACGACGTTCTGCAGCGAACACGAAACTGACAGTAACCCCACCGCGCGTCAGTTTTCAGCTCTATGCACCGGATATCGGAAATTGCGCACTTGGGAGGCCACCAAGTGATATAGGCGGCCTCCCAGTTGATCGCATCGCGCGTGGAGTGCCCGGGGTTTGCCGGGTTTCTTCCCCCGCGGCGGCGCTCAGCCCTCGTCCGCGGTCTTCCGGGTGTGCAGCTGACGTGCCACTTCGGCGATCGAACCCGACAGAGACGGGTACACGGTGAACGCGTTCGCGATCTGTTCCACCGTCAGGTTGTTGTCGACCGCGATCGAGATGGGGTGGATCAGTTCCGAGGCGCGCGGCGAGACGACCACGCCGCCGACGACGATCCCGGTGCCCGGACGGCAGAAGATCTTGACGAAGCCGTCCCGGATGCCCTGCATCTTGGCGCGCGGGTTGCGCAGCAGCGGCAGCTTGACGACCCGGGCGTCGATCTTGCCCGCGTCCACGTCCGCCTGGGTGTAGCCGACGGTGGCGATCTCCGGGTCGGTGAAGACGTTGGACGACACCGTCTTGAGGTTCAGCGGCGCGACCGCGTCGCCGAGGAAGTGGTACATCGCGATACGGCCCTGCATCGCCGCGACCGACGCCAGCGCGAAGATCCCGGTGACGTCGCCGGCCGCGTACACGCCCGGCGCCGAGGTGCGCGACACCTTGTCCGTCCAGACGTGGCCCGAGTCCTTCAGCCGGACCCCGGCCTCCTCCAGGCCCATGCCCGCGGTGTTCGGGATGGCGCCGACCGCCATGAGGCAGTGGGAGCCGGAGATGACCCGGCCGTCGGAGAGGGTGACCTCGACCCGGTCGCCGACCCGCTTGGCCGACTCCGCGCGCGAACGCGCCATCACGTTCATCCCGCGCCGGCGGAACACGTCCTCCAGCACCGCCGCCGCGTCCGGGTCCTCGCCGGGCAGCACCCGGTCGCGGGACGAGACGAGGGTGACCCGCGACCCGAGGGCCTGGTAGGCGCCCGCGAACTCGGCGCCCGTGACACCGGAGCCGACCACGATGAGCTCCTCGGGGAGCTCCGTCAGGTCGTAGACCTGGGTCCAGTTCAGGATGCGCTCGCCGTCGGGCTGCGCGTCCGGGATCTCGCGGGGGTGTCCGCCGGTCGCGATCAGCACGGCGTCCGCGGTGAGCGTCTCCTCGGTGCCGTCACCGGCCCGCACGATCACCTTGCGGGAGCCGTCCACGGACTGCTGCCCGTCCAGCCGGCCGCGGCCGCGCATGACACGGGCCCCGGCGCGGGTGACGGAGGCGGTGATGTCGTGCGACTGGGCGAGCGCGAGGCGCTTCACACGGCGGTTGACCTTGCCCAGGTCGACGCCGACGACGCGGGCCGCCTGCTCGATGTGCGGGGTGTCGTCGGCCACGATGATGCCCAGCTCCTCGTAGGAGGAGTCGAAGGTCGTCATGACCTCGGCCGTGGCGATCAGGGTCTTCGAGGGCACGCAGTCGGTGAGCACCGACGCCCCGCCCAGACCGTCGCAGTCGACGACGGTCACCTCCGCGCCGAGCTGCGCGGCCACCAGGGCCGCCTCGTATCCGCCGGGTCCGCCGCCGATGATCACGATCCGGGTCACTGAAAAGTCCGCCTCGCATTGTCGATCCCGGCCCGCCTGCCCGCTCCGCCGGGGGTCCGGGGAGGTCCCCGGGGGAATGCAGTACGTACTTCATTGTCCCGCACCGCGCGGGGGTTCTCGCCCCGGGGGCGGCAATGGCCGCGGCCCACCGGCCGGGCGGCCCCGCTCCGGCGTGTCCCCGCTCCCGCCCCGCGCTCCCGTACCCTCGATCCCATGTCGCTCTACGCCGCGTACGCCGGCAACCTCGACGCGCGGCTGATGACCCGCCGCGCACCGCACTCACCGCTGCGCAGCACGGGCTGGCTGAACGGCTGGCGCCTGACCTTCGGCGGGGAGCAGATGGGCTGGGAGGGTGCCCTGGCCACCATCGTGGAGGCGCCGCGTTCGCAGGTCTTCGTCGCGCTGTACGACATCGCGCCGATGGACGAGGACTCCATGGACCGCTGGGAGGGCGTGGGGCTCGACATCTACCGCCGGATGCGGGTGCGCGTGCACACGCTGGACGGCGAGGAGCCGGCCTGGGTGTACGTGCTCAACGCCTACGAGGGCGGCCTGCCCTCCGCCCGCTACCTGGGCGAGGTCGCGGACGCGGCGGAGTCCGCGGGCGCTCCCCACGACTACGTGATGGAGCTGCGCAAGCGCCCCTGCTGACCCGCTCTCCGGGGGCGGGCGCGCGCGCCGGCGGACCCGCGCGCGTCACCCGGCCGTCATTCGTCGGAAACGACAAGACAACGATCCGAGGACCGTGCGCGGCGTCATCTACGCGCGTAGGGCTTCACGGGTTACCCTCATCGGCGTGAACGCATCTGTGAATCCGGACCTCCTCGGCCCTCTCGCCGACCCCCATGCCGCGGCCGACGCCGCCGCCGCGCGTCTGCGCGAGCTGACCGGCACCGGGACTCATGACGTCGCACTGGTGATGGGCTCCGGCTGGGCCCCCGCGGTGGACGCGCTCGGCGCCCCCGAGGCGGAGTTCTCCGTCACCGATCTGCCCGGTTTCCCGCCCCCGGCCGTCGAGGGCCACGGCGGCAGGATCCGCTCCTACCGCATCGGCGACAAGCACGCGCTCGTCTTCCTCGGCCGTACGCACTTCTACGAGGGCCGCGGCGTGGCGGCCGTCGCCCACGGGGTGCGCACCTCCGTCGCGGCGGGCTGCAAGACCGTCGTGCTCACCAACGGCTGCGGCGGCCTCCGCGAGGGCATGCGCCCCGGCCAGCCGGTGCTCATCAGCGACCACATCAACCTCACGGCCGCCTCGCCGATCATCGGCGCCAACTTCGTCGACCTGACCGACCTGTACTCGCCGCGGCTGCGGGCGCTGTGCAAGGAGGTGGACGAGACGCTGGAGGAAGGCGTGTACGTCCAGTTCCCCGGCCCGCACTACGAGACCCCCGCCGAGATCGGCATGGTCCGCGTCATGGGCGGCGACCTGGTGGGCATGTCCACCGTGCTGGAGGCCATCGCCGCACGCGAAGCGGGCGCCGAGGTGCTGGGCATCTCCCTCGTGACCAACCTCGCCGCCGGACTGTCCGGCGAACCGCTGAACCACGAGGAGGTCCTCCAGGCCGGCCGCGACTCGGCCGCCCGGATGGGGACGCTGCTGGCCCGGGTGCTGGAACGCCTCTGACCCCGGCCCCGTGCCCCGCGCGGGCACGGCCACCGGCGGACGCCGGACCGGACGGGTCCGCCGGGTCCGGCGGCGGGCGGACGGCGCCCGCCGCACTCACCACGACGACCACCACGAGAGGCGGACCAACCGTGCAGCACGACGTCATCGCGCGAGCCGAGGCATGGCTCGCGGAGGACCCCGACCCCGAGACCCGCGCCGAACTCTCCGCGCTCCTCGACGCCCGGGACCTCGACGCGCTCGGTGAACGGTTCGCCGGCACGCTCCAGTTCGGCACCGCCGGGCTGCGGGGCGAGCTGGGCGCGGGCCCCATGCGGATGAACCGCGTCGTCGTCATCCGCGCCGCCGCCGGACTCGCCGCGTACCTCAAGGCCAAGGGCCGGGGCGACGGCCTGGTGGTCGTCGGCTACGACGCCCGCCACAAGTCCGCCGACTTCGCGCGCGACACCGCGGCCGTGATGGTCGCCGCCGGGCTGCGGGCCGCCGTCCTGCCCCGCCCGCTGCCCACCCCGGTCCTGGCCTTCGCCATAAGGCACCTCGGTGCCGTCGCCGGGGTCGAGGTCACCGCCAGCCACAACCCCCCGCGCGACAACGGCTACAAGGTCTACCTCGGCGACGGCTCCCAGATCGTGCCCCCCGCCGACCGCGAGATCGCCGACGCCATCGAAGCGATCGCGTCCATCGACGACGTCCCGCGCGCCGACAAGGGCTGGCAGACCCTCGGCGACGAGGTCCTCGAGGCCTACCTGGAGCGCACCGACGCCGTGCTCTCCCCCCACTCCCCGCGCACCGCGCGCGTCGTCTACACCGCCATGCACGGCGTCGGCCGCGAGGTGCTGACCGCCGCCTTCGCCCGGGCCGGCTTCCCGCCCCCCGCGCTGGTGGCCGAACAGGCCGACCCGGACCCGGAGTTCCCCACCGTGGCGTTCCCCAACCCGGAGGAACCCGGCGCCATGGACCTCGCGTTCGAGGCGGCGCGGGCCGTCGTGCCCGACGTGGTGATCGCCAACGACCCCGACGCGGACCGCTGCGCGGTCGCCGTGCCGGACGCCTCCGCCGACGGCGGCTGGCGCATGCTCCGCGGCGACGAGGTCGGGGCGCTGCTCGCCGCGCACCTGGTCCGCAAGGACGCGACGGGCGTCTTCGCCGCCTCGATCGTCTCCTCCTCCCTGCTCGGCCGGATCGCCGACGCCGCGGGCCTGCCGCACGAGGAGACCCTCACCGGCTTCAAGTGGATCGCCCGCGTGGAGGGGCTGCGCTACGGCTACGAGGAGGCGCTCGGCTACTGCGTCGACCCCGCCGGTGTGCGCGACAAGGACGGCATCACGGCGGCGCTGCTCGTCACCGAGCTGGTCTCGGAGCTGAAGGAGCAGGGCCGCACGCTGACCGACCTCCTCAACGAGCTGGCCGTCGAGCACGGCCTGCACGCCACCGACCAGCTGTCCGTCCGCGTCGAGGACCTGACGGTCATCGCCGACGCCATGCGCGCCCTGCGCGAACGCCCGCCGGTCTCCCTGGCGGGGCTGCGGGTCGCCTCGGCCGAGGACCTCACCGAGGGGTCGGCGAAGCTGCCCCCGACGGACGGGCTGCGCTACCACCTGGACGGCGAGTACACGGCGCGCGTGATCGTCCGCCCGAGCGGCACGGAGCCCAAGCTCAAGTGCTACCTGGAGGTCGTGGTCCCCGTCAGCGACGCCACCGCGCTTCCCGCCGCGCGGGAAGCGGCGGCGGGGGTCCTGGCGTCCCTGAAGCGGGACCTCTCCGCGGCGGCGGGGCTCTGACCCCACGGGGGCCCGCTGCCGCAGGCGTCGACGCGGGTTGCCGGACGGGGCGAAGGCGGCGGTCAGCACGGGGTGGTTCGCTCCGTGCGGGRGTGGTTCGCYCCGTGCGGGGGTSGTTCGCYCCGTGCGGGGGTCGTTCGCCCCGTGCGGGCCGGTGGTGGGCGCACCCCCGCTGCGCGCGGGTGTCCTCAATCGCCGGACGGGCTGGGGTTGCCCGGGCCTGGCCCGGTGCGCCCTGGCGGGGGACGTGGCTTCGCCTGCGGGCCGGGGGAGGGATCGCGAGCCCACGCTCGTTGCCGCTCGCTGTGCGGGAGCGGCACTGCCCCGCACATGGCTGCGGCCCGTCCGGCGGGCAACGCCACTCTCTCCGGGGCGTGAGGGCACCACCCGCACGCAACCCCGGCATTCGGGCCCGGAAATTGGCCACGAGCCGCAGCCGACAGGACTTCCTCCGCCAGGGCGCACCGGGCCAGGCCCGGGCAACCCAGCCCGTCCGGCGMTTGAGGACACGGCCGCAGGCCGTGCTGCGACCACGACCCGCACCACGCGAACGAACCCCGAACCAAAACAGCCCGTCCGGCGMYTGAGGACACCCGCGCGCAGCGGGGGTGCGCCCACCACCGAACCCGCACCACGCGAACCACCCCCGCACGGRGCGAACSACCCCGCACGGRGCGAACCACTCCCGCACGGRGCGAACCACCCCCGCACRGGGCGCCCCACCCCCGCACGGAGCGAACCACCCCCGGACGCGAGGCCCCCAGCCGAACGCCCTCAGCGCTACATCGCGAGCAGCACGAGCAGCAGTACCGCTCCCGCCGCCAGCGGGGCCAGCAGTTCGAGGGCCCAGCGGGTCGAGGGCTCGCCCTGGGCCTCGGGCGACGCCCCGAGCCGCTCCGCCGTCGCGCGGAGTTCCGCGATCGTACGGTCCGCGGGCGCCATGCGCGCCGCCTCGTCGGCGACGTCCGCGGTGACGGACGTCCGCCCGTGCGGGTCGTCCGTCGCGCGCTGCACCTGCCGGCGGGCCGCACGCTTGCGCTGCCGCAGCGAGACGGGGATGGCCCAGAGCTGGTACTTGGTGCCGGTTTGCGTCACGAGCTCGCTGGAGTAGCTCGCGCGCACGTCCGCGACGGCGCCCCACGGCACGGTGACCGTGCGGAAGGGATTGCGGATCCGTAGGCGCTCGTCGTTGGCGTACACCGCGGGCCGGAAGGTGAACGCGACGATCAGGGGGACGGCGAACAGTGCCCCGGCCAGCGCCAGCCACGGCGTCCGGCCCTCACCGCGCACCGCGGCGTCGACGACGATCCAGGCGATGATCGCGAGCAGCAGGCCGCCGCCGGCCATGGCGGCGGGCGACCGGAAGACCCGGTCGGCGTAGGTGGGCTCGGCGGGCGGCTCGGAACTCGTCATGGGTTCGATTCTGCCGTACGGGCCCGCGGCGGCCCGCGACCGGAGCGCCCTCACCGCCCCCCGGCCGCGCACCCCACGCCCGGACACGGCCCGGGGCCCGCACCGGCGCGGCAACGGCAACGGCACCCCGCCGCGCCCCGCCGCGCGGGCCCCCGGGACGGCGCGGGACGGCGCCGGACCGCCGCGCCCCGGCGCGCCCCCCGCTGCCGCACGACAGCGTCCCCACCCCCTGTACAGGTCGCTACGCGCGTAGATATGCTCATCTGGTGACCATGCCCACCAATGCACCAGCACTCGCCGACGTGACCGCGTCCGACGGTGCGCTGCGCCGCTTCCTGCACGGGCTGCCCGGCGTCGACGCCGTCGGCCTGGAAGCGCGCGCCGCCTCCCTCGGCACCCGTTCGATCAAGACCACGGCCAAGGCGTACGCCATCGACCTGGCCATCTCGATGATCGACCTCACGACGCTCGAAGGCGCGGACACCCCGGGCAAGGTCCGGGCGCTCGCCGCCAAGGCCGTCAACCCCGACCCGACCGACCGCACGACCCCGAGAACCGCCGCGGTCTGCGTCTATCCCGACATGGTGGCGACGGCCAAGGCCGCGCTGGCGGGATCCGGCGTCAAGGTCGCCTCCGTGGCCACCGCCTTCCCCGCGGGCCGCGCCGCCCTCGCCGTCAAGCTCGCGGACGTGGCGGACGCCGTCGCCGCCGGCGCGGACGAGATCGACATGGTGATCGACCGCGGGGCGTTCCTGGCCGGGAAGTACCTGAAGGTCTACGAGGAGATCCGCGCGGTCAAGGAGGCCTCCGGCGCCGCCCGGCTCAAGGTCATCTTCGAGACCGGCGAGCTCTCCACGTACGACAACATCCGCCGGGCCTCGTGGATCGGCATGATGGCGGGCGCGGACTTCATCAAGACGTCGACCGGCAAGGTCGCGGTGAACGCCACCCCGGCGAACACCCTGCTCATGCTGGAGGCCGTCCGCGACTTCCGGGAGCAGACTGGAGTGCAGGTGGGCGTCAAGCCCGCCGGCGGGATCCGCACCTCCAAGGACGCGATCAAGTTCCTCGTCCTGGTGAACGAGACCGCCGGCGAGGACTGGCTGGACAACCACTGGTTCCGCTTCGGCGCGTCGAGTCTCCTCAACGACCTGCTGATGCAGCGGCAGAAGCTCGCCACCGGCCGCTACTCCGGCCCCGACTACGTGACAGTGGACTGATCATCATGGGTTCCGTATTCGAGTACGCACCGGCCCCCGAGTCGCGGTCGGTCGTCGACATCGCCCCCTCGTACGGGCTGTTCATCGACGGTGAGTTCACCGACGCCGCCGAGGGCAAGGTCTTCAAGACCGTCTCGCCGTCCAGCGAGGAGGTGCTCGCGGAGGTCGCGCGGGCCGGCGAGGCCGATGTGGAGCGGGCCGTGAAGGCGGCCCGCAAGGCGTTCGAGAAGTGGTCGGCGCTGCCGGGTTCCGAGCGCGCCAAGTACCTGTTCCGGATCGCCCGGATCATCCAGGAGCGCAGCCGTGAGCTGGCGGTCCTGGAGACCCTGGACAACGGCAAGCCGATCAGGGAGACCCGCGACGCGGACCTCCCGCTGGTCGCGGCGCACTTCTTCTACTACGCGGGCTGGGCCGACAAGCTCGACCACGCCGGCTACGGCGCCGACCCGCGGCCACTCGGTGTCGCGGGCCAGGTCATCCCGTGGAACTTCCCGCTGCTGATGCTGGCGTGGAAGATCGCCCCGGCGCTCGCGACGGGCAACACCGTCGTGCTGAAGCCGGCCGAGACGACGCCGCTGTCCGCGCTGTTCTTCGCCGACATCTGCCGCCAGGCCGGGCTCCCCAAGGGTGTCGTGAACATCCTCACGGGCTACGGGGACACCGGCGCCGCGCTGGTCGGCCACCCGGACGTGGACAAGGTCGCCTTCACCGGCTCCACCGCGGTCGGCCGGGCCATCGCCCGCCAGGTGGCGGGCACCCGCAAGAAGGTCACCCTGGAGCTGGGCGGCAAGGGCGCCAACATCGTCTTCGACGACGCCCCCATCGACCAGGCCGTCGAGGGCATCGTCAACGGCATCTTCTTCAACCAGGGCCAGGTCTGCTGCGCGGGCTCGCGCCTGCTGGTCCAGGAGTCGGTCCAGGACGAGGTGCTGGACTCCCTCAAGCGCCGGCTGTCCACGCTGCGCCTCGGCGACCCGCTGGACAAGAACACCGACATCGGGGCGATCAACTCCGAGGAGCAGCTGTCGCGCATCACCACGCTGGTGGAGGCGGGCGAGGCGGAGGGCGCCGAGCGCTGGTCCCCCGCCTGCGAGCTGCCGGCCGCCGGCTACTGGTTCGCGCCGACGCTGTTCACCAACGTCACGCAGGCGCACACGGTCGCCCGCGACGAGATCTTCGGCCCGGTGCTGTCGGTGCTGACCTTCCGTACGCCGGACGAGGCGGTCGCCAAGGCGAACAACAGCCAGTACGGCCTGTCCGCCGGCATCTGGACGGAGAAGGGCTCGCGCATCCTCGCGGTCGCGAACAAACTCCGCGCGGGTGTGGTGTGGGCCAACACGTTCAACAAGTTCGACCCGACCTCGCCCTTCGGCGGCTACAAGGAGTCGGGCTTCGGCCGCGAGGGCGGCCGTCACGGTCTGGAGGCCTACCTCGATGTCTGAGCCGATGCGCCTGAGCGTCTTCAAGACCTACAAGCTGTACGTCGGGGGCAAGTTCCCCCGCTCCGAGAGCGGCCGGGTGTACGAGGTGACGGACTCGAAGAAGGGCAAGTGGCTCGCCAACGCGCCGCTCTCCTCCCGCAAGGACGCCCGTGACGCGGTCGTCGCCGCGCGCAAGGCGTTCGGGGGCTGGTCGGGGGCGACCGCGTACAACCGCGGCCAGGTCCTCTACCGCGTCGCGGAGATGCTGGAGGGCCGCAAGGGCCAGTTCGTGCACGAGGTCGCCGACGCCGAGGGCCTGTCGAAGTCGAAGGCCGCCGACGTCGTCGAGGCGACCATCGACCGCTGGGTCTGGTACGCGGGCTGGACGGACAAGATCGCCCAGGTCGTGGGCGGGGCCAACCCGGTGGCGGGCCCGTACTTCAACCTCTCCACGCCCGAGCCGACGGGCGTGGTGACCGTCCTGGCGCCGCAGGAGTCCTCGTTCCTCGGCCTGGTGTCGGTCGTCGCGCCGGTCATCGCGACCGGCAACACCGCCGTGGTGATCGCCTCCGAGAAGGCTCCGCTGCCCGCCCTGTCCCTGGGCGAGGTGCTGGCCACGTCCGACGTGCCCGGCGGAGTGGTCAACGTGCTGTCCGGCCGCACGGCGGAGATCGCCGCGCCGCTCGCCGCGCACCAGGACGTCAACGGCATCGACCTGACCGGCGCGGACGAGGACCTGGCCAGGGAACTGGAGGCGGCCGCGGCGGAGAACCTGAAGCGGGTCCTCCGTCCACAGGCTGTGGATTTCTCCGCGGCTCCCGGCACGAAGCGCCTGACGGCGTTCCTGGAGACGAAGACGGTCTGGCACCCGACCGGTTCGCTGGGCGCCTCCGGTTCCGCCTACTGACCGGTTCCACCGGACCCGCGGCTCCTCTCCGTCCGGAGGAACCCGCGGCCCGCACGGCCCCGACGGCGCACCGCCCGTCGGGGCCGTGCGCCGTCCCGGGCCGCCGCCCGAGGGGTGGCGCGTGCCCGCGCCCGCTCGTCCCCCGCCGGCCGTCCGCGTCTCCGGGCGGACCCGGAGTGGGGCGGTAGCGGCGACTCCGGTACTGTGCGGCGGTCTTACGCCGCTCATACATCTGCTCCCCGGGGGAACACATGACCGTCCAGCCGCCGTCCGGCAATCCCTTCGCCGCCCAGCCGGGGCAGCCCGCCCAGCCCGCCCAGGGAAACCCGTACGCCACGGTCCCGCCGCAGAACTCCGGCAACCCCTTCGCCCAGGGACAGCCGCAGGGACAGCCCCAGGGTTCCGGCAACCCGTTCGCGCAGGGACAGCCGCAGGGGCAGCCCCAGGGTTCGGGCAACCCGTTCGCGCCCGGGCAGCCGCAGGGCGGCGCCGGCATGCCGGGCGGCGGCTGCCAGTTCTGCGGCAGCACGCCCACGGCCGAGGCCACGGTCCGCGCCCGCCAGGGCATGATCATCGCCAACCGGACCCAGAAGGTGGAGGGCAGCTTCTGCCGCTCCTGCGGCATGGCCGTCCACCGCGAACTGAGCGCCAAGACGCTGCTCCAGGGCTGGTGGAGCGTCCAGTCGTTCCTGCTCACGCCGTTCACCCTGATCGGCAACCTGAGCGCCCGCGGGAAGTTCAAGAAGCTCGCCGAGCCGTCCGGCGGCTTCCAGCAGCCGATGACGCCGGGCAAGCCGATCATGCGGCGCGCCGCGGCCGTCGGCATCCTCATCCCGCTGGCGCTGGCCGGCACGATCGTGACCGCGATCGTCCTGGACGACAGCGCGAGCACGGCGAGCGCGGGCGACTGCGTGCGCAACAACGGCACCACGATCAGCCCGGACATCGCCGTCGTCGAATGCGGCTCGGGCGAGGCGCAGTTCAAGGTCGCCGAGCGCCACGAGGGCACCGTCGCCGAGTGCGACAGGAACCGCTACTCCGAGTACCGCGAGTACGGCGGCAGCGACGACTTCACCCTGTGCCTGGAGCCCCTGCCGTAGCCACCCGCCACGGCCCCGGGAACGCGGGCGGGCCGTGCCCGCCCGCGTTCCCGGGGCCCGTGCGGGCACGGTCTCAGGGCAGCAGCCCCTGCGCCACGGGCCCGGCGACCGGCAGGTCCTCCAGAGCCTGGCCGCGGGTGATGTTGTCGGTGACCAGCGCGGTGCTGACCGGCTGGAAGTCGGCGACCTGGGTGCCCACCGCGTTGTCGAGGGGATCCACCCCGGTGTTGGCCAGCGGGTGCAGCTGAAGGCTCTTGAGTTCGCCGACCCCCGCCACGGAGTTGGCGGCGAGACCGGTCGCGGCCCCGATGGGCACGGCGCCGAGCACGGACTCCGCGCCGACGGGCGCCGCCGCCGGCGCCGCCTGTGCCGAGACGGCACCCGCGCCGATCGCCGCGCCCGCCGCGGCGACGGTCAGGCCGGCGCGCAGCAGTGCGCCGCGGCGGGAGGAGGGAGCAGCGTGTCGAGCCATGGTCTGTCCTTCTCTGGAGTCTGGGTCCGAGGTCCGAGGCCCGGGAGCAGTGGGGTGCGGACGGGTCCACGGACCCGGTGGAGCGGCACGGAGCGGCGCGGAGCGGTGACGGCGGGGGCACGGAGCGCCGATGTGATGTGACGCTCGATACCGACCACGTCCTCGGGGGTCCCACGGGGTCCTCCATGCGTCAGACTTGTCTCCCGTGAGTTCCCAACCCATCCCGACCCGCGTCGTGCTGCTCGCGGGCCCTTCCGGTTCCGGAAAGTCGTCCCTCGCCGCCCGCACCGGACTGCCGGTCCTGCGCCTGGACGACTTCTACAAAGAGGGCAACGACCCGACACTCCCCCGGGTGACGGGCAGTGCCGACATCGACTGGGACTCACCGGCGTCCTGGGACGCGGACGCGGCCGTCGCCGCCATCGGCGAGCTGTGCGAGACCGGCCGCACCGACGTCCCCGTGTACGACCTCGCCACCAGCTCCCGCGTGGGCCGCGACTCGTTCGACATCGCGCGCACCCCGCTGTTCGTCGCCGAGGGCATCTTCGCCGCCGACATAGTGCGGCGCTGCCAGGAGCTGGGCGTCCTCGCGGACGCGCTGTGCCTGCGCGGCCGCCCCTCCACGACGTTCCGCCGCCGGCTGGCGCGGGACCTGCGCGAGGGGCGCAAGTCCGTCCCGTTCCTGCTGCGGCGCGGCTGGCGGCTGATGCGGGCGGAGCGCGGGATCGTCGCCCGCCAGGCGGAGCTGGGCGCCCACCCGTGCGGCAAGGCGGAGGCGCTGGGCCGGCTCGCGGACGCGGCGGCGGGCCGCTGCCGTCTCCCCGCGGCGCGCCAGGCGGCCTGACTCCGGACCGTGCCGGGCGGTGCGGGGCG
>NZ_RDBP01000012.1:2186737-2206661 GCF_008042045.1 Streptomyces sp. T39 | reverse complement strand
GTGTTTCCCCCGGGATCCCCGTTCCCCCGTGGATCCCTCCCCGTTCCGCCGCCTCCCCCGACGCGGCGTCCCGTCCTCAGGCCACCAGCTCGCCGAAGGACTCCTCCTCGTCACGGCCGAAGCTGAGGACCTCGTCCTCGCGCAGCCGGCGGAGGGACCGCCAGATGCTCGACTTCACCGTGCCGACACTGATGTCCAGGATGTCCGCGATCTCCGGGTCGGTGCGACCCTCGTAGTAGCGAAGGACCAGCATCGTGCGCTGGAGTTCGGGGAGCCTGGCGAGCGCCTGCCACAGGACCGCGCGCAGCTCGGTGCCCCGCATCGCGTCGTTGTCGCCCGCCGTCTCCGGCAGCTCCTCCGTGGGGTACTCGTTGAGCTTGCGCCGGCGCCAGGCGCTGATGTGCAGGTTGGTCATGGTGCGGCGCAGGTAGCCGCCGACCGCCGCCTTGTCGCTGATCCGGTCCCACGCCCGGTAGGTCGAGAACAGCGCGCTCTGCAGCAGGTCCTCGGCCTCGAACCGGTCACCGGTCAGGTGGTAGGCGGTCGCGTACAGAGAGGCGCGGCGTTCCTGGACGTAGGCGGTGAACTCCGCCTCCGACAGGGACGCCGGCTCCCCCGATGCCTCTCCGTACGCCGACCGCCCGGTCCCCTCCGCGGCATCGACAACCGCCATGTACGGCGCCTTGTGCTGCCGCCCGGCGCCGCGAACGCACCCCCGTCCGGTCACGGCGCCGGACTTCTCCGGTCCCCTCACGACGTCGTGGAGACGCGTGACAACTGCGCTTGAGGCCGTGCTGTGCAGTGCGTTCATCTCGCGCCCCCCGTCGATTGGAGTCCGGTCGTTCCGTGTGATGAGAACTCTGCCCGGGCACTTTCATCGCGGTGTCCGCCGATTGTCACAGGCACGTCACAGAGGTCTTCGCAACCGGTGATGCTCCGGGGGAGTCGTCCCCGCGCTGCCCATGGGCCAGAATGGGCCCGTGCCTTTCCTGTTGCTGATCGAGGACGACGACGCCATCCGCACGGCCCTCGAACTCTCCCTGTCCCGCCAGGGCCACCGTGTGGCCACCGCGGCGACGGGAGAGGACGGTCTCCAGCTGCTGCGCGAGCAGCGGCCGGATCTGGTCGTACTGGATGTGATGCTGCCCGGTATCGACGGCTTCGAGGTGTGCCGCCGCATCAGGCGCACCGATCAGCTGCCGATCATCCTGCTGACCGCCCGCAGCGACGACATCGACGTCGTCGTCGGACTCGAGTCCGGCGCCGACGACTACGTCGTCAAACCGGTGCAGGGACGGGTGCTGGACGCCCGCATCCGTGCCGTGCTGCGCCGCGGCGAGCGGGAGTCGACCGATTCGGCGACCTTCGGATCACTGGTCATCGACCGGTCCGCGATGACCGTCACCAAGAACGGCGACGACCTCCAGCTCACGCCGACCGAGCTGCGGCTGCTGCTGGAACTCAGCCGGCGGCCCGGGCAGGCCCTGTCCCGGCAGCAGTTGCTGCGGCTGGTGTGGGAGCACGACTACCTGGGCGACTCGCGTCTGGTGGACGCCTGTGTGCAGCGGCTGCGGGCCAAGGTGGAGGACGTGCCGTCCTCCCCCACCCTGATCCGCACGGTGCGCGGTGTCGGCTACCGGCTGGACGTACCGCAGTGATCCACGGGCACGACGTCACCTCTCCGTGGCCGGTACACGGGACCGCCGGGTGAGCGGTGCCCCGGGGCGCGGCATACTCGCCGGCCTCCGTCTGACCAGCCTGCGGCTGCGCCTCGTCGTCGTCTTCGCCCTGGTGGCGCTGACGGCGGCGGTCTCGGCGTCCGGCATCGCCTACTGGCTCAACCGCGAGGCGGTGCTCACCCGCACCCAGGACGCGGCCCTCGACGACTTCCGGCGGGAGATGCAGAACCGGGCCGCGGCGCTGCCGCTGCGTCCCACCCAGACCGAACTCCAGAACGCCGCCGAGCAGATGGCCACCGGCGGCGACTACAGCGTGGTGCTGATCGGCGAGCGCGACGAGGGCAAGCCGATCACCGGCGTCTCCGACCGGGACGACTTCACCCTGGAGGACGTGCCCCAGTCGCTCAGGGACGCGATCGACGACCGGCTGGAGATCGCCGCGGGCAACTCGGCCCCGTACCACCTGTACTGGCAGCGCATCGACCGCGGCGGCGCGCCCTATCTCGTCGGCGGCACCCGGATCGTCGGGGGCGGCCCGACCGGCTACCTGCTGAAGTCGCTCGGCCAGGAGCGCGAGGACCTGGCCTCGCTGGGCTGGTCGCTGGCGATCGCCACCCTGCTCGCGCTGATCGGTTCGGCGCTGCTCGCCCAGGCCGCGGCCACCACGGTGCTCAAGCCGGTGCACCGGCTCGGCGAGGCGGCGCAGCGGCTCGGCGAGGGCAAGCTCGACACCCGGCTGCGGGTCTCGGGCACGGACGAACTGGCCGAACTGGCAAGGACGTTCAACAACACCGCCGAGTCGCTGGAGAAGAAGGTCGCGGACATGAGCGCGCGGGAGGAGTCGAGCCGGCGCTTCGTCGCCGACATGTCCCACGAGCTGCGTACGCCGCTGACCGCGCTCACGGCGGTGACCGAGGTCCTGGAGGACGAGGCCGACTCGCTCGACCCGATGATCGCCCCCGCGGTGAACCTCGTGGTCAGCGAGACCCGCCGGCTGTACGACCTCGTGGAGAACCTGATGGAGGTCACCCGCTTCGACGCGGGCACCGCGCGGCTGGTGCTGGACACCGTGGACGTGGCCGACCAGGTCACCGCGTGCATCGACGCCCGGGCGTGGCTGGACGCGGTCGAACTCGACGCCGAGCGCGGGATCATGGCCCGCCTCGACCCGCGCCGGCTCGATGTCATCCTCGCCAACCTCATCGGCAACGCCCTCAAGCACGGCGGCTCCCCGGTGCGGGTCTCGGTGCGGCCCGGCGACACCGAGCTGCTGATCGAGGTGCGCGACCACGGACCGGGCATCCCCGAGGAGGTGCTGCCGCACGTCTTCGACCGCTTCTACAAGGCGAGCGCCTCGCGCCCGCGGTCCGAGGGCAGCGGTCTCGGGCTGTCCATCGCCATGGAGAACGCCCATATCCACGGGGGCGACATCACCGCCGCCAACTCCCCGGACGGCGACGGCGCCGTCTTCGTCCTGCGCCTCCCCCACGACGGATCGGCGGCCGCGGACTGCGAGGCCGCCGAATCCGGTGACACGGGCGGCGAGGGGCACGGCACCGGCCGGGAGTCCGCGGGCCCGGACGCGGCGCACGGCGAGGAGGAGGCGCGATGACACGTCCGCACCGGGGCCTCGTCCCCGCCGCACTCGTCCTCGCCGGCCTCGCGCTGGCGGGCTGCGGGATCCGGCCCACCCAGATCCCGGTCGACGCCGGGCCCGCGCCGTCGCGGGTGCCCTGCGAGGTGTCCGCCACCGAGGTGGTGCCGCAGGCGGGACGGACCGCCGTGCCCGTGCAGGTGTACCTGGTGTGCGCCTCGCAGCTGGTCGCCGTCGACCGCACGGTCGCGACGCCGGAGGACGAGGCGGCGAGCAGCCGGGTCGGGGAGGCGCAGGCGCTGGTCGACGAACTCCAGCAGCAGCCGCTGCCCGCGGAGCACGAGGCGGGCTTCGTCACCTGGGTCCGCGGTCCGCTGCTGCTGAGCGACGCCCGCGGCAACGACCCGGCCGGCACCCTGCGGCTCAACCGCCAGCCCGAGGACCTGCCGGCCGAGGCGCTGGCGCAGCTGGTGTGCACCCTGATGGAGAGCCGGGCGGCGACGGACGGCGCGGTGCTGCTGGGCGGCCCCGGCGACTGGGCGCCGCGCGCTTACACGTGTCCGGCCTCGGTGAAGGAACGCCCGGAGTCCCTGGTGCCCGCCCCGGCCCGGCCGTCGTCGGCGGGCTGAACGGGTGCCGGCCCACCGGGGCCGGCACCCGCCCGGGAACCGATCCGCGGGATGCGGGCGTCTTGGGTGTCGTGCAGCGTCAAGGCTCGGGCGGCAGTGCCGCCATCCACTTCCGCACGGCGGGGCTCGTACTCCTCGTCGCCCACCTGCTGCTCGTCGCATGGGTGACGCTCCGTCCACGCGACGTACTGTGGGTGACCGCCGCGAATCTGGAGCCGCTCGCCGGGATCCGGACGTCCCTGGACGCCGGCCTCGTGGAGGGCCTGCGGCACATCGGGGAGGGGCTGCTGCTGCTCGCGCCGCTCGGTGTGCTGCTGCCGATGGCCGGCGGACGGCTGGCCGTCTCGCCCTGGGCCTCCCTGACCCGTACCGTCGCGGCCGGCGCGCTGCTCTCGCTCGGCATCGAACTGCTCCAGACCGCGGTGCCCGGCCAGGTCGTCGACGTCGACTCGCTGCTGCTGAACACCACGGGCGTGGCGCTCGCGCACCTCGCCGTGGTCCCCGCCTGCCGGGCCCGGCTGCGCCGCCGTCTGCTGCGGCCGAAGGGCTCGGCCGCACGCCCCGGGGGCACCCTCGGGAAGGAGACCGGGGCCCTGCTCGGGGACGAGGGCACCAGGGGTGCGACCCCGACGATTCCCAGGGTCGGGATCGCCCCGTAGAGCGACGGTTCGCCCCCCTGTGCGGCGCGACGATGGAGGTGTCGGGAGCACACCGAGAGGCTCCCGGGACCGACTCGTGAAGGAGCCCACCATGGCCGCGATCACCCGACCCCGCGAAGGCCGCATGCTCGGCGGAGTGTGCGCCGCGCTGGCACAGCGGTTCGGCACATCGGCCACGACGATGCGGATCGTCTTCCTCGCCTCGTGTCTGCTGCCCGGCCCGCAGTTCCTGCTCTACATCGCCCTGTGGTTCCTCCTGCCGTCCGGGAAGCAGGCGTCCCCGGCCTGGTGAGCCGGGCCGGCGGGCGCCCGGTGTCAGCCGGCGAGCACCCGGCCGAGCTTGGCCAGCTGCTCGTCCACGACCTGCTGCGGGACCCTGGAGGGCTTGGCGCCCGCCAGGTCGAGCGCCATGAACCGCACGACGGCGGCGCCCTCGCGGACGACGACCAGGTGCAGCACCATGTCGAGACCCTTCGCGGAGCAGGTGGCCGTCCAGCCGACGGCGTCGTCGGCGCCGCGGGCGGCGAAGGGGTCCCGCCGCACCGCGCGGTACGCGGCGTCGCTGCCGTCGAGCGTGGCCCGGAAGCCGTCGCCGCAGACGGCGAGCGCCCGCTCGATCCCCTTCAACACGTCGTCCGCGTCGGCCGGCCGGTAGGAGCCGAGCGAGACCGATACCGCGAGACCGAGGCTCTCCAGGGAGCCGAGGCCGCGTTCGGCGGTGTGCAGGGCGCGGGGATCGACCCGGTCCCCCATCGCGTCGGCGAGAGGCCCGCACTCCTCGCGGTCGGACACGGGACGGCCCTCGGGCGCTATGCCGCCGCGGCCGGACAGGACCTGGAAACCGGACAGGTCGCCACCGGTGAGGGCCGCGCGCTCCAACTGGTCCCGCGTCGGCGGGACCAGGGCGGCACGGGAGGCCGCCGCGCCCGGGCGGACGGCCGCAGGGGACGCGGACGGTTCGGCGTCCGCGCGGCCGTCGCCGCCGGAGGTGCAGGCGGTGACGGCCAGCAGCGCACAGGCGGCGAGCAGGGTCGTCGGGGCGGTCGTGACACGCATGGCGGCGATCCTGGCACAACGCCGCGGGGCGTACACCCGGTTCGGATGCACGCCCCGCGGCACGGTGAAGGCGTCAGCCGCCGAGCGGCCCGGGCAGACCGCCGCCGAGCTCACCCGCCGGCAGACCGCCGAGCAGACCGGTGACCGGCGCTGCGGCGTTGTCGCTGGAGAGCGTGTCGCCGGTGGCCTCCTGGAGGGCGCCGGGCAGCGTGGACGCCGCGCCGGTCAGGGCCTGCGGGGCTCCGGCCGGGAGCTTGGTCGCCACCTCCTGGACGGGTGCGACCTGGGAGACGGGACCGAGCAGGCCGGTCGCGTCGGGCAGCGCCGGCGCGGCCGACGCGGTGCCGGCGGCGGCAGCGGCGAACGCGGCACCGAGAGCGGCGGTACCGAGAGTCTTTGCGGTCTGCTTCATCAGAGAAATTCCTCGGGGACGGAAACATGAGCGGCTCCGCAAGCTAGTCAGCTTCGCACAGCCCCCGCAAACACCGCGAAGCGGCCGGAGATTGACGTCTCCGGCCGCTTCGCGGTAAAGGGCGGCCACGGGGCCGAGGGCGCTCAGTTCCCGGTCGTGGCGGTCTGCTGGAACAGCCAGGCCGACTTGAGTTCCGCGTATCCCGGCTTGATCACATCGTTGATCATCGCCAGGCGTTCATCGAAAGGAATGAATGCGGACTTCATCGCATTGACGGTGAACCACTGCATGTCGTCGAGCGTGTATCCGAAAGCCTCGGTCAGCAGCTCGAATTCACGGCTCATGCTGGTGCCGCTCATCAGACGGTTGTCCGTGTTGACCGTGGCCCGGAAGTGCAGCTTGCGCAGCAGACCGATGGGGTGGTCCTTGTACGAGTCGGCCGCGCCGGTTTGGAGGTTCGACGTCGGGCACATCTCCAGCGGGATCCGCTTGTCGCGCACGTAGGCCGCGAGGCGGCCGAGCTTCACGGAGCCGTCCTCCGCGATCGTGATGTCGTCGATGATCCGCACACCGTGACCGAGGCGGTCCGCCCCGCACCACTGGAGCGCCTGCCAGATCGACGGCAGGCCGAACGCCTCGCCGGCGTGGATGGTGAAGTGGTTGTTCTCGCGCTTCAGGTATTCGAACGCGTCGAGGTGCCGGGTGGGCGGGAAGCCGGCCTCGGCGCCCGCGATGTCGAAGCCGACGACTCCGGTGTCGCGGTGACGGTTCGCCAGCTCGGCGATCTCCAGCGCCCGCGCGGCGTGGCGCATGGCGGTCAGCAGGGCGCCGACGCGGATGCGGTGACCGTTCTCGCGGGCCCGCCGCTCGCCCTCCCGGAAGCCCTCGTTGACCGCCTCGACGACCTCCTCCAGGGTCAGCCCGCCCTCCAGATGCTGCTCGGGGGCGTAACGGACCTCGGCGTAGACGACGCCGTCCTCGGCGAGGTCCTCGGCGCACTCGGCGGCGACACGGACGAGGGCCTCGCGGGTCTGCATGACGGCGCAGGTGTGCGCGAACGTCTCCAGGTAGCGCTCCAGGGAGCCGGAGTCGGCGGCCTCACGGAACCAGATGCCCAGCTTGTCGGGCTCGGTCTCGGGCAGGCCCGTGTATCCGGACTCGCGGGCGAGGTCGATGATCGTGCCCGGGCGCAGACCACCGTCGAGGTGGTCGTGGAGCAGCACCTTCGGGGCGCGGCGGATCTGGTCCCCGGTGGGCGGAACAAGGGTCTGGCTCGTCATCTTCGCACTGTAGCGCCTACGCGCGTAGATTGCCCACCGCCGATATGTAACAGTGACCGCGCGTACGGATGGAGTACACCTGGCCTTCTGAGAATGTTGGGCCATGGCACACCATGCGCTGCCCCGCTGGTGGGGGCGTCGGGCAGAGCCGACGAGCCCCCGTGACACGACGGTCGACCGCACGGCGCAGGGGGGCCGGGTCCCCCGGCAGGCCCGGCTCGGCGGACTCCCGGGGCGCCTCGGGCTCCCCGCCCGCTCCCCCGGAGGGCCGGCGGGCTCCGCGGACGCCGCCGACCCGGCCGATCCCGCCGTGACCGGGGTGGTCCTGCTGCTTCCCGACGGGGAGGCCGAATCCGAACGCCGGGCGTCCGCCCTCTCCTACGCGGCGGTCCTCCCCCTCGGCCGCGCGCTGGCCCGGGCCGGGCGTTCGGAGGGTCTGCTGGTCCACCGGGTCCGCTACCGCACCCGAGGCTGGAACGGCGCCGACGCGCATCTCGCGGCGGACGCCACCTGGGCGGCCGAGGAGGTCGTACGCCGCCACGGAGACGTGCCCGTCTGCCTCGCCGGCCACGGCATGGGCGGGCGTGCCGCCCTGCGCGCCGCCGGCCACCCCGCGGTCAACTCCGTGCTGGCACTGGCCCCCTGGCTGCCCGAGGACGACGTGGCCGCCGCGGCGGAGCCGGTGGCCCAGCTCAACGGACGGCGCGTGCTGATCGTGCACGGCACGAACGACCGGGCCACGGACCCGGAGCTGTCCTACCGGCTCGCCGAACGCGCGAAGAAGTCCAACCGGGACACGTGCCGCTTCGAGGTCCACTCGGACGGGCATGCGCTCCGCCAGTACCAGGACGAAGTCCTGGCCCTGGCGGCGGACTTCGTCCTCGGCTCGATGTACGCCCGCCACTACGCCCGCCCGGTCGCCGACGCGCTGGCGGCTCCGCCGCCCCTGGGGTTGCGGATGCCGCTCGCGGCGGGGTTCGGGGTGCGCTGACTGTCGGGGGGCCTCCTGGTTCCGGGGGTGTTGCGGCTTGCGCCTCTGGGGGCGTGGGGCTTTGTTTTGAGGTTCGTTCGCCTCGTGCGGGCCGGTGGTCGCAGCACGGCCTGCGGCCGTGTCCTCAAGCGCCGGACGGGCTGTTGTGGTGCGGGTTCGTCCGCCCCGTGCGGGTGCGGGCCGGTGGTCGCTCGCACCCCCGCTGCGCGCGGGTGTCCTCAAGCGCCGGGCGGGCTGTTGCGATTCGGGTTCGTCCGCCCCGTGCGGGTGCGGGCCGGTGGTCGCTCGCACCCCCGCTGCGCGCGGGTGTCCTCAAGCGCCGGACGGGCTGGGGTTGCCTGGGCGTGGCCCGGTCGGATGTGTGCCGTTGGGGCGCTGCGGGGGTGTGTGCGGGCGATCGCAGCACGGCCTGCGGCCGTGTCCTCAAGCGCCGGACGGGCTGTTGTGGTGCGGGTTCGTCCGCCCCGTGCGGGTGCGGGCCGGTGGTCGCTCGCACCCCCGCTGCGCGCGGGTGTCCTCAAGCGCCGGGCGGGCTGTTGCGATTCGGGTTCGTCCGCCCCGTGCGGGTGCGGGCCGGTGGTCGCTCGCACCCCCGCTGCGCGCGGGTGTCCTCAAGCGCCGGACGGGCTGGGGTTGCCTGGGRGTGGCCSGGTCGGYTGTGTGCCGTTGGGGCGCTGCGGGGGTGTGTGCGGGCGATAAAACGTCGTTGCGCTAGGGACSGGCCAACKCCGGGCGAGCCTCGCCCGCCCARYCCCCCGSAGCGCCCCGGGACCTCCACCCCACGGACCCGGCCCACACCGGGCAACCCCAGCCCGTCCGGCGCTTGAGGACACGGCCGCAGGCCGTGCTGCGACCACCGGCCGGCCCGGGGCGGACGAACCCCGCACCACAACAGCCCGTCCGGCGCTTGAGGACACCCGCGCGCAGCGGGGGTGCGCGACCACCGGCCGGCACGGGGCCGGCAACCCCAGGCGAAACCAACCCGGCCCGCGCAACCCCCCCTTACGGCAGCAACGCCCCCCTCCGCGACAGCAGAAACCGCTTGAACGCCGCCACCGGCGGCGTGTCCGGGTGGCCGTCGAGCCAGGCGAGACCGATCTCGCGGACGGCCCTCGGCGCGGTCACCGTCAGTTCCACGACGCCCGGGCGCGCCACCGCCGGCGGTGGCAGCAGGGCGACGCCGAGCCCCGCCGCGACGAGCCCGCGCAGCGTCTCCGCCTCCTCGCCCTCGAAGGCGACCCGGGGTGTGAACCCCGCCTCCGCGCACAGGTCGTCGGTGATGCGGCGCAGGCCGTACCCCGGTTCGAGGGTGACGAAGGTTTCGTCGGCGGCCTCGGCGAGGCGGACGCGCTTGCGGGAGGCGAGGCGGTGGTCGTCCGGGACGACCAGCCGCAGGCGCTGCTCGTCGAGGCGGCGGGCGACCAGGTCGGGGGCGTCGGGAACGGGTGACGTGAGGCAGAGGTCGAGTTCGCCCGCGCGGAGCCGTTCGAGCATCGCCTCCCCGTAGTTCTGGACGAGGGTGAAGCGGATGCGCGGGTGGTCGGCCCGGAAGGCGCGGATGAGCGAGGGGACGGTCTCGGACCCCATGGTGTGCAGGAAGCCGAAGGCGACCCGGCCCGCGCCGGGGTCGGCGTCGGCACGGACGGAGTCGGCGGCGCGCTCCACCTCGGCGAGGGCGCGTTCGACGGAGGCGAGGAAGGTGCGTCCGGCGGGGGTCAGGGAGACCGTGCGGCCTCGCCGGGCGAAGAGGGTCACCCCGAGGTCGGCCTCCAGGCGGACGATCGCGCGGGAGAGGGTCGACTGGGGCACGCCCATCTCCTGTGCGGCACGGGTCACATGCTCGTGGCGGGCGACGCCGGCGAAGTACGCGAGGCGCGGCGCGAGCCGGAGGACGGTGTCGTCGTCGTGTGCTTCGTGTTCTACGTAACTACCGCGTGACAGCCGGTTCCCTGAGCTGCGTTCATGCACCATGGGAACGATTATGGCCATTCCATGCATTGGACGCATGAAAAGCGTGGGCCTACGTTCGGGGTATGCCTTCCGCCAGTACCAAGGCGCCCACCACCCTGGGCGCCGCCTCGCCGTCCCCGTCCGCCGAGACGGGGACACTCCCCGCCGACGAGCGGACGTCCCCCGCCGACTCCCGGCTCTCCCCCGGCGCCCCCGGCTACCGCCGGATGAGCTTCGCGCTCTTCGCCGCCGGTATGGCGACCTTCGCGCTCCTCTACTCCACGCAGGCGCTGCTGCCCGCCGTCTCCGCCGGCTTCGGCGTGAGCGCGGGCGCGGCGAGCTGGACGGTGTCGGCGGCGACCGGCGCGCTGGCCCTGTGCGTGCTCCCGATGAGCGCGCTGTCCGAGCGGTACGGGCGGACCACCGTGATGCGCGCGTCGCTGGCGGTGGCGGTCGTGCTCGGCCTGCTGGTGCCGCTCGCGCCGAACCTGGAGTCGCTGGTGGCGCTGCGCGCCCTGCAGGGCGCCGCGCTGGCGGGGCTGCCCGCCTCGGCGATGGCGTACCTGGCGGAGGAGGTCCGGCCCAAGGCGCTGGTCGGCGCGATCGGCCTGTTCGTGGCGGGCAACAGCATCGGCGGCATGAGCGGACGCATCCTGACGGGGTGGGTCGCGCAGTTCGGCGGCTGGCGGGTCGCGCTCGCGACGGTCGGCGTGCTGGCGCTGGTGTGCGCGCTGGTGTTCCGGGCCATGCTGCCGGCGGCCCGGAACTTCACACCGGGCACGCTGAGCCCGCGCACGCTGGCGCGGACGGTCCGCGGGCACCTCGCCGATCCGCTGCTGATGCGGCTGTACGCGATCGGCGCCCTGTTCATGACGGTGTTCGGCGCGGTGTACACGGTGATCGGCTACCGGTTGGTGGAGGAGCCGTTCAGCCTGCCGCAGGGCGTGATCGGCTCGATCTTCCTGGTCTACCTGGTGGGCACGGTCTCGTCGGCGGCGGCGGGCCGGCTGGTGGCCCGGCTGGGGCGGCGCGGGGCGCTGTACCTGGCGGTGACGACCACGGCGGCGGGGCTGCTGCTGTCGCTGGCCGGCTCGCTGGTGCCGGTGCTGCTCGGGCTGGTGCTGATCACCGCGGGGTTCTTCGCGGGTCACGCCGTGGCCTCGTCGTCGGTGAGCCGCACGGCGCGGACGGGCCGGGCCCAGGCGTCGGCGCTGTACCAGTCGGCGTACTACCTGGGCAGCAGCGCGGGCGGCACGCTGGGCGCGGTGGCGTTCCACGCGGGCGGCTGGCCGGGCACCGTGGCCCTGGGGCTGCTGGCCGTGGTGGGCGTGGTGGGCCTCACCCTGTACGGGACGTACGCGGCCCGGGTCCAGGAGCGCGGCCTCGCGACGGCGTAGCCGGAATACGCCCGCTGTCCCTGCAACTGCGACTCCCCTTAGTGTGTCTCACCCGGCAGAACGTCCCAACCGGAAAGCATGCAAAGGGGAGTTGGGGGCAATGAGGGGCAGATCAGGACAAATAGGCATCGTGCTGGGTCTCACCGGCCTTCTGGTACCGCTCACCGCGGTCCTGGGCGGTGGGACCGCGCACGCGGCGTCGTGCACGACGTCGACGGGGCCGTACCAGAAGCAGGTCGAGAAGTTCCTGGGGCGCACGGCCGACGGCCGGCAGTCGGCCGCCGACTGCAAGGCGATCCGGGCGTTCCAGTCGCAGCACGGGATCACGCCGACGATCGGCTACGCCGGTCCGATCACCTGGCGCACGATGAACACGATGCTCCAGCAGCGCGCGGCCGGGAAGAACCCGAACAAGGCCGGCACGTGTCCGACGAACAAGGGCCGCATCGCGTGCGTGGACCTGACGCGTCAGCTGTCGTGGATCCAGGACGGCAAGAAGCTGGTCTACGGTCCCGTGCCGGTGCGCACCGGCAAGAACGGCACCGAGACCCGCACGGGCCTCAAGAAGATCTACTGGCGGAACATCAACCACTGGTCGACGATCTACAAGGTCCGGATGCCGTATTCGCAGTTCTTCGACGGCGGCCAGGCCTTCCACTCGGTCACGAAGTCGATGTACAACCCGCCGGGGTCCGGGGGTTGCGTCAATATGCGGCCCGCCGACGCGAAGGCATACTGGAACAAGCTGAGGAACGGCGACGACGTGTACGTCTACGGGCGCAAGCCCGGCACCTGATGACGGGCGTGAGCCCGGGACCCGACCCCGTTGTCGGTCCTCTCCGGTAGGTTCCACAGGGCCGGTGCCGACGGGTGACAGGGGTGGACCATGAGCGACCTCGCGACGCAGGATCTCGATTCCAGACTGGAGCAGCACCGCCGGGAACTGACCGGCTACTGCTACCGCATGCTGGGGTCCTCCTTCGAGGCCGAGGACGCGGTCCAGGACACGATGGTGCGCGCGTGGCGCAGCATCGGCACCTTCGAGGGGCGTTCGTCGCTGCGGTCGTGGCTGTACCGCATCGCGACGAACGTCTGCCTCGACATGCTGAACGCCGGCAACCGCCGCGCCCGCCCGATGGACCTGACCGCCGCGACCCCGGTCGCCCAGGCCCAGCTCAACGCCCGTCCGGAGGTCACCTGGCTGGAGCCGGTGCCGGACGGGCGGGTGCTGCCGTCGGTGGCCGACCCGGCGGAGACTGCGGTGGAGCGGGAGACGATCCGGCTGGCGTTCGTCGCCGCGCTCCAGCATCTGCCGCCCAAGCAGCGGGCGGTGCTCATCCTGCGCGAGGTGCTGGCCTGGAAGGCGAGCGAGACGGCGGAGCTGCTGGGCACGTCGGTCGCCTCCGTCAACAGCGCGCTCCAGCGGGCGCGCGCGACGCTGGCGGAGCAGCGGCCGGGCGCCTCCGACGCGGCCGACCCGCTCGACGCGGAGCAGCAGGCGCTGCTGGACCGCTATGTGGCGGCCTTCGAGGGGTACGACATGAAGGCGCTGACGGCGCTCCTCCACGAGGACGCGACGATGTCCATGCCGCCGTACGACCTGTGGCTGCGCGGTCACGACGACATCGTGGGCTGGATGCTGGGCGTCGGCGAGGTCTGCCGGGGATCGCGGCTGGTGCCGACGGTGGCCAACGGCGCCCCGGCCTTCGCGCACTACCACCCGAGCCAGGAGGGCGACGGCTACGAGCCGTGGGCCCTGATCGTCCTGGAGCTGCGGGACGGGATGGTGGGCGGGATGGACTTCTTCCTCGACACCAAGCGCTGGTTCCCGCTCTTCGACCTGCCGGCCCGGCTGGACAAGGACGGCGCCCCGGTCGTCGCGTAGGACGTGCCGCGGGCGGGCGCCGGGCGCCCGCCCGCGGCGGCAGGTCACTCCCCCGGGCCCGCCCGGGGGCTCTCGCCGATGCCGGCGGGTCCGGAGAGACCGACCAGACCGAGCAGGAGCATCAGCTCCGGCCCGGCCCCGGCGAGCTCGATGCGGGTGCCCTGGCGGCGGGCGGTGAGCTGGAGCCGGGCCAGCGTCTCGACGACGGCCAGGTCGATCCGGGTCAGCCCGGCGACGTCGACCGTCACGGGCGGCCGCCCGGGCCCGCAGCGGTCGGGCGGTGCCTCCGGGGGCCCGTCGTCCCGGAGGCGTCGCCTCAGTCTCTCGCGCAGTTCCTCGGACAGGCGTGGCGCATCGGCCGGGGAGAGTCCCCCGGCGATGCGCATGACGATCGTCTGCTCGGCGTCCACATGGGGGTGACCGGCCGCCGCCCGAGAAGTCATCGGCGGCCGGTCCCCCGGCTGCGCAGGGGCCGTCCGCGGGTCAGGCGATGCGCTCCAGCACCACGGGCCGCGCCTCGTACGCCGTGCCCGCGGGGGCGATGTCGTACGCCGACGTCAGGGACCCCAGCGCGTAGTCGAACTTGTCGGGCGTGTCCGTGTGCAGCGTCATCAGCGGCTGCCCGGCCGTGACGGTGTCGCCGGGCTTGGCGTGGAGCTCGACGCCCGCGCCCGCCTGCACCGGGTCCTCCTTGCGGGCGCGGCCCGCGCCGAGGCGCCAGGCGGCGATGCCGACGTCGTACGCGTCGAGGCGGGTGAGCACGCCCGAGGACGGGGCGGTGACGACGTGCTGCTCGCGGGCGACCGGCAGGGCCGCGTCCGGGTCGCCGCCCTGGGCCGCGATCATCCGGCGCCAGACGTCCATGGCGGAGCCGTCGGCGAGCGCCTTCGCCGGGTCGGCGTCCTTCACGCCGGCCGCGTCCAGCATCTCGCGGGCGAGGGCGAGGGTCAGCTCGACCACGTCGGCCGGGCCGCCGCCGGCGAGCACCTCGACGGATTCGCGGACCTCCAGCGCGTTGCCCGCGGTGAGGCCCAGCGGGGTGGACATGTCGGTGAGCAGGGCGACGGTGCGCACACCGCTGTCGGTGCCGAGGCCGACCATGGTGGAGGCGAGCTCGCGGGCGTCGTCGAGGTTCTTCATGAAGGCGCCGGTGCCGCACTTGACGTCGAGGACGAGGGAGCCGGTGCCTTCGGCGATCTTCTTGGACATGATCGAGGAGGCGATCAGCGGGATGGCCTCGACGGTGCCGGTGACGTCGCGGAGCGCGTAGAGCTTCTTGTCGGCGGGGGCGAGCCCGTCGCCGGCGGCGCAGATCACGGCGCCGGTGGTGTCGAGGACGTGCAGCATCTCCTCGTTGGAGAGCAGTGCGCGCCAGCCGGGGATGGACTCCAGCTTGTCGAGGGTGCCGCCGGTGTGGCCGAGGCCGCGGCCGGACAGCTGGGGCACGGCCGCTCCGCAGGCGGCGACGAGGGGCGCCAGCGGCAGGGTGATCTTGTCGCCGACGCCGCCGGTGGAGTGCTTGTCGGCGGTGGGCCGGGCGAGCGCGGAGAAGTCCATGCGCTCGCCGGAGGCGATCATCGCGGCGGTCCAGCGGGCGATCTCGCGGCGGTTCATGCCGTTGAGCAGGATGGCCATCGCCAGGGCGGACATCTGCTCGTCGGCGACCGCACCGCGCGTGTAGGCGTCGATGACCCAGTCGATCTGCTCGTCGCTCAGTTCGCCCCGGTCGCGCTTGGTGCGGATGACGGAGATGACGTCCATGGCATTTCCTCCAGAGTGGATCCTGCGCGCAGAACACGGATCTACGCGCATAGAGCAAGGGTATGGGAGCGGCCCTTCCACCGGAGCGGAAGGGCCGCGGGAGTCGGGCGGATCAGCGCAGATGGCCGGGTCCGAACGCCTGCGGGAGCATCTCGGAGAGCGACAGCACGCCCTCGGGGGTGTCCAGCAGCAGGGCCGGCCCGCCGAATTCGTACAGCAGCTGACGGCAGCGCCCGCACGGCACCAGCGGCTCGCCGTGGCCGTCCACGCAGCTGAAGTGCGTGAGCCGCCCGCCGCCGGTGGCCTGCAGCTGGGACACCAGTCCGCACTCCGCGCAGAGCCCGAGGCCGTAACTGGCGTTCTCGACGTTGCAGCCGGCGACGATCCGTCCGTCGTCGACGACGGCGGCGGCCCCGACCGGGAAGCCCGAGTACGGCGCGTACGCGTGCGACATGGCCTCGCGCGCCCGCTCCCTCAGGGCCTCCCAGCCGCAGGCCGGCGCCGTCACTTGCCCTGGCCTCTCCGGTAGGGCAGACCGTCGGCCTTCGGCATCCGCAATCGCTGTGCGGACAGCGCGAGGACCAGCAGCGTGGTCACGTACGGGGCGGCGTCCACGAACTGGCTGGGCAGCGTGTCCGTCAGCGCGTACCAGGCGTACAGACCGGCGGCCACGGCCAGGCAGATCGCGCCCTGCCAGTGCTTCTTCTTGTACAGCTGCCAGGCGAAGGCCAGGACCAGCAGGATCGCCAGCAGGAGCAGCATCGCGTGGACGTTCTCGGCGCCGCCGCGCAGCTTGAGGCTGTCGGTGAAGCCGAACAGGCCCGCGCCGAGCGCCAGTCCGCCGGGCATCCAGTTGCCGAAGATCATCGCGGCGAGACCGATGTAGCCGCGGCCGCCGGTCTGGCCCTCCTGGTAGATGCCGGTGGAGACGATGGCGAGGAAGGCGCCGCCGAGACCGGCCAGCCCGCCGGAGACGATGACGGCGATGTACTTGTACTTGTAGACGTTGACGCCGAGCGACTCGGCGGCGACCGGGTTCTCGCCGCAGGAGCGCAGCCGCAGGCCGAACGCCGTGCGCCACAGCACCCACCAGGTGCCCGGGACGAGCAGCAGGGCGACGACGGTGAGCAGCGACAGGTTGGTGACCAGACCGCCCAGCACTCCGGCGATGTCGGAGACGAAGAACCAGTGCTTGGCCTGGAGGTCGGACAGCCAGTCCGACAGGCCGGGGATCGTGATGTCGGTGATCTGTTCGATGCGGGGGGACTGCTTCGAGGAGCCGCCCTCGGCCTCGGCGAACGTGAAGTTCGAGAGGTAGCGGGTGAAGCCCGTCGCCAGGATGGTGATGGCGACACCGGAGACGATGTGGTTCACGTTGAACGTCACCGTCATGACGGCGTGCAGCAGACCGCCGAGCGCGCCGCCCAGGATGCCGACGAGGACGCCCGTCCAGGGGCCGGCCTGGTAGCCGGCCCAGGCGCCGAACCAGGTGCCGAGGATCATCATGCCCTCGAGACCGATGTTGACGACGCCCGCGCGCTCGGCCCACAGGCCGCCGAGGCCCGCGAGACCGATGGGAACCGCCAGCTGGAGCGCTCCGGAGACCTGGCCGGTCGACGTGAGGTCGTTCGCCCCGCTGATCACGCGGACCAGGGAGAACAGCAGCAGTCCTCCCGCCACGATCAGCAGGACGACGGGCAGGGACAGCTTGCGGCGGCCGCCGCCCTTCTTGGGCGCGGTGCTCGCCATCGAGACCGTGCTCGTGGACTCGCTCATGCCGTCCTCGCTTCGATCGCTGATCCGGCCGCGCGGCGCGAGGGCGCGGCGTGCATGGTCGTCTGCGGCCCGGCGGCCGCGTGTGCGTCGCTCACAGGGCGACCTCTTCCTTGTTCTTCCGGGCCTGGGCGGCCAGTTCCTCGCCGACCTTCTGCTGCTGGCGGCGCAGGCCGTACTGGCGGACCAGCTCGTAGGAGACGACCACCGAGATCACGATCAGGCCCTGCATGATCAGGGCGATCTCCTTCGGGTAGCCGGCGATGCCGATGCCCTCGGCGGTCTTGTCGAGGAAGGCGATCAGCAGGGCCGCGAAGAAGATGCCGACGGGGCTGTTGCGGCCGAGCAGCGCGATGGTGATGCCGGTGAAGCCGACGCCGACCGGGAAGCTCAGGCTGTAGGTGTGGGTGCTGCCCAGCAGCAGCGGCAGGCCGGCGAGGCCCGCGACGGCGCCGGAGATCAGCATGGCGGTCAGCACCATCTTCTTGGCGTCGACGCCGCTGGCCTGGGCGGCCGACTGGCTGGCGCCGCTGGCGCGCAGGTCGAAGCCGAACCGGGTGCGGTTGAGGACGAACCAGTAGACGATGCCCATCGCGAAGGCGACGAAGGTGAAGCCGTAGATGGTGCTGCCGTCGAAGTCGACGCCGGGGAACCAGCCGGACTCGGGGATCTCCCCGGTGGTGAACTCGTTGGAGCCCTTGACCTGCTCGCCCAGGTTGGCGGGAAGGATCATCCAGGCGATGAGGCTGGTGGCGATCGCGTTCAGCATGATCGTGGAGACGACCTCGCTGACGCCGCGGGTGGTCTTGAGGACACCGGCGATACCCGCCCAGAACGCGCCGACGCCCATGGCGACGAGCACGATCAGCAGGATGTGCAGCGGGCCGGGCAGCTCCACGGAGGCGCCGACGACGGCGGCGAGCATGACCGCGAGGCGGTACTGCCCGTCGACGCCGATGTTGAACAGGTTCATCCGGAAGCCGATGGCCACGGCGAGAGCGGCGAGGTAGTAGGTGCCGGTCTGGTTCAGGACGAGCACCTGCACGTCGGTGAACTCGATCTGCTCGACCATCAGCTGGTACGGCTCGAACGGGTCGAGGTCCGAGAGGACCAGCACCACCGTGGTGAGCAGGAAGGCCACGACCAGCGCGAGCACCGGGCCGGCCAGGCCCAGGAGCAGCCGGTCCTTGTCGAACTTCTTCATCGGGCCTCACCGTTCTCGGGCTGCTCGTCTGCTTCGAGGTGACCGCTCGCGGCGCCGGTCATGGCCGAGCCCAGCTCCTCGGGGGTGATCGTGGCGGGGTCGGCGTCGGCGACCAGTCGGCCGCGGTACATGACCCGCAGGGTGTCGGAGAGTCCGATCAGCTCGTCCAGGTCCGCGGAGATCAGCAGGACCGCCAGGCCCTCGCGGCGTGCCTCGCGGATCTGGTCCCAGATCTGCGCCTGCGCGCCGACGTCGACGCCGCGCGTCGGGTGGGCGGCGATCAGCAGCTTGGGCGTGTGGCTCATCTCGCGGCCGACGATCAGCTTCTGCTGGTTGCCGCCGGACAGCGAGGCGGCGGTGACCTCGATGCCGGGGGTGCGCACGTCGTACTCGCGCACGATCCGCTCGGTGTCCTTGCGGGCCGCCTTGAGGTCGAGCAGCCCCCGCTTGCTGTTGGGGGCCTCGGTGACATGGCCGAGGATGCGGTTCTCCCACAGCGGGGACTCCAGCAGCAGGCCGTGCCGGTGGCGGTCCTCGGGGATGTAGCCGATGCCGCCCTCGCGCCGCTTGCGGGTGGGCGCGTGCGAGATGTCCGCGCCGTCGAGGCTGATGACGCCGCTGTCGGGGTCGCGCAGGCCGATCAGGGACTCGATGAGCTCGGTCTGGCCGTTGCCCTCCACGCCGGCGATGCCCATGACCTCGCCCTTGTGGATGGTGAAGCCGATGCCGTCCAGCACCTCGCGGACGATGCCGTCCGGGTCCGTCTCGGTGAGCCGCAGGGCGTCGACCGTCAGCATCGGGACGTCGGTGACCGTCGACTCGCGGGTCTCGGGGGAGGGCAGTTCGCTGCCGACCATCAGCTCGGCGAGCTGCTTGGTCGTGGTCGACTTCGGGTCGGCCGTGCCGACCGTGGTGCCGCGGCGGATGACGGTGATCTCGTCCGCGACGGAGAGCACCTCGCCGAGCTTGTGCGAGATGAAGATGACCGTCAGGCCCTCCGCCTTGAGCTCGCGCAGGTTGGCGAAGAGCGCGTCGACCTCCTGCGGGACGAGCACGGCGGTCGGCTCGTCGAGGATCAGCGTGCGGGCGCCGCGGTAGAGGACCTTGAGGATCTCCACGCGCTGCCGGTCGGCGACGCCGAGCTGCTCGACGACCGCGTCGGGGCGGACGTTGAGACCGTACGCCTCCGAGATCTCCTTGATCTTCTTGCGGGCTGCCGCACCGATGCCGTGGAGCTTCTCGGCCCCGAGGACGACGTTCTCCAGCACGGTGAGGTAGTCGGCCAGCATGAAGTGCTGGTGGACCATGCCGATGCCGCGGGCGATGGCCTCGCCGGGGCTGGAGAAGCTGACCTGGTCGCCGTCGACGGTGATGGTGCCCTCGTCCGGCTTCTGCATGCCGTAGAGGATCTTCATCAGGGTCGACTTCCCGGCACCGTTCTCACCGACGAGGGCGTGCACGGTGCCCCGGCGGATGGTGATGTCGATGTCGTGGTTGGCGATGACACCGGGGAAGCGCTTGGTGATGCCGCGCAGTTCTACGGCAGCAGCCGGCGGCGTTGACGGACTGGACGCGTTGATGACGCACTCTCCTTGGCGGGAAACGGAGCCGGGAGGGCAGGGCGGGGACCTGTCGGCGGGCAGGAGGGCAGGGT
>NZ_RDBP01000012.1:2141075-2186637 GCF_008042045.1 Streptomyces sp. T39 | reverse complement strand
GCAGGAGGGCAGGGTGGCTCGGCGGGCAGGGGGCGGGGCGAAGTTATCGCGCCGGAGAGGTGTCTACGCGCGTAGCAATGCCGAATGACAGAAACCGGTGGCCAGAACTTCGGTCCGGGCCCGGTGGGCGGCGGTTGTCCGCCGCCCACCGGGCCCGGTTTCCGTACGGCCTCCGGATGACGCGAGGCGCTCCGGGGAGTCCGGTGCGAGACCGCCTTACGGCGCGGTCTTGACCTGGATCGTGCCGGCGATGATCTCTTCCTTGGCCTTGTCCACCGCGGTGATGACGTCGGTCATCGAGGTGAAGGCCGGGTTCGACTTGGCCAGCGCGACGCCGTCGTCCTCGAGGCCGTAGCGGATCTCACCGGTCTGCGGCTTGCCGTCCTGGACCGACTTGATCAGGTTGAACACGGCACCGGAGACGTTCTTGGTGACCGAGGTCAGGATCCGGTCCTTGTAGGCGGCCAGACCCTTCTGGTTGTACTGGTCCGAGTCGACGCCGATGGCCCACTTGCCCGCCTTGGCGGTGGCCTCGATGGCGCCCGCACCGGCGAGACCGGCGGCGGCGTAGATCACGTCGGCGCCCGCGTCGAGCTGGCCCTGCGCGGCGGCCTTGCCGAGGTCGGGCTTGGAGAAGCCACCGAAGTCCGGCGGCTGCGTCAGGTACTGGACCTTGACGTTGACGCCCGCCTTGGTGTCCTTGACGCCCTGGACGAAGCCGGCCTCGAACTTCTTGATCAGCGGGGTCTCGACACCGCCGATGAAGCCGACCGTGTTGGTCTTGGTCACCTTGGCGGCGGCGACGCCGGCCAGGTAGGAGCCCTGCTCCTCGTTGAACACCAGGTTGGCGATGTTCGGTCCGGTCTTCGACGTGTCGTCGACGATGCCGAAGGTGGTGTCCTTGAACTTCGGGGCGACCTCGGCGACCGCCGGCGCGTAGGCGAAGCCGACGCCGATCACCGGGTTGTTGTCGGCACGGGCGAGCGAGGTGAGGCGCTGGACCTTGTCGGGGTCGCCCTCGCCCTCGCTGGGCTCCGCCTCGGTGCCCTTGACGTCGAGTTCCTTCTCCGCCTTGACCAGACCGGCGTAGGCGGCGTCGTTGAACGACTGGTCGCCTCGCCCACCGATGTCATAGGCGATGGCGGCCTTGCCGCCGTTGTCGTCCGAGCTCGAAGAGCCGGACGACGAGTCGCTGCCACACGCGGTGACAGACAGTGCGAGAGCCGCGGACGCGATGCCCGCGGTGGCGATCCTGGTGATCCGGCGCACTGGGAGGCTCCTTAAAACCTGACCGAAAGCGCCACTTCCGGCGCTGGGTTCGCGGCGATCGTAACGCGCGTAGATGTCAGTTAAAGACCCGTTCATCAGTCGTTATCGGATCGTCGCGAACAAGCCACGCACCTTGCACGGCGTGCCACGTGCGGTCACCTCTCCGCCGCGCCCCGGCGTGTCGGGCGCGTCGCGGCGGCCGACGCCTCGGCGGGTCGCGGCGGAGAGGGCGCGCTCCCGGAGGTCAGTACCGCCTGCGGCCGTCGATCAGCGCGGCGGCCGTGAACAGCTCCACGCCCGCGGTGATGGCCTCCTCGTCGACGTCGAAGTCGCCGCGGTGCAGGTCGCGGGTCCTCGTGTCGCCCGGCGGGCGCACGCCGAGACGGGCCATCGCGCCCGGGACGTGCTCCAGGTACCAGGAGAAGTCCTCGCCGCCGAGGCTCTGTTCGGTGTCCTCGATCGCATACGGTCCGCGCCGCGCCGCGTGCGCGTCGCGCAGCAGCTCGGTGACGCCCGGGTCGTTGACGACCGGCGGGACGCCGCGGACGTAGTCGATCTGGGACTTGGCCCGGTGCAGGGTGGCGATCTCGTCGATCGCCGCGTGCACCAGGTCGGGCGCCTCGCGCCACGCCTCCAGGTCGAGGCAGCGCACGGTGCCGGACAGTTCGGCGTGCTGGGGGATGACGTTGGGGGCGTGTCCCGATTCGATGCGGCCCCAGGTGACCGAGAGACCCGAGCGGGCGTCGACCCGCCGCGCGAGCAGCGCCGGGACGTCGGTGGCGACCCGGGCGGCGGCGGTGACCATGTCCGTCGTCAGATGAGGACGCGCGGTGTGGCCCCCCGGGCCGTCGAGCGTGACCTCCAGGCGGTCGCAGGCAGAGGTGATCGGCCCGGCGCGCAGGCCGATGCGGCCGGCGTCGACCTTGGGGTCGCAGTGCACGGCGATGATCATGCCGACGCCGTCGAGGACGCCGTCGAGGATCCCGTCGGTCGCGCCGCCGGGCAGGACCTCCTCGGCCGGCTGGAAGATCAGCCGCACCGGCTGGGTCAGCAGGCCCCTGCGGTCGAGGTCGGCCAGCACGATCCCGGCGCCGAGCGCGGCGGTGGTGTGCACGTCGTGCCCGCAGGCGTGGGCCCGGTCGGGCACGGTGGACCGGTAGGGGACGCCGGTCTTGGTGTCCGGGATGGGCAGGGCGTCGATGTCGGCGCGGATCGCGAACAGCGGGCGGCCCTGGGCCTCGGGGGAACCGGTGCCGATGTCACAGACGAGTCCGGTGCCCATGGCGAGTACGCGCGGCTGCAGACCGGCCGCCTCCAGGCGCGCCTTGATGGCCGCCGTCGTACGGAATTCCTGGTTCCCGAGCTCGGGGTGCATGTGGAGGTCACGCCGGAAGGCGATGAGCTCCGAACGCAGCGGCTCGGTCAGCCTGCCGGGCACGGTGTCGTCGCCCGGCACGTCGCTCGTGCCGGGCAGCTCGTCTGCGCCGGGTCGTTCGGCTTCTTCGGACTCGCGGGACATCAACTGGTTCACCCAGTGAAGGTTATGCCCCCGAGCGGGTCGGCTGTCTTGCGATCAACAAAAGATCATCCTCATAGGCGAAGAAAGCGCTCACGCAGGGGCATGGTCGCGGTGGGTGATGGGTAAACTCAGTCCCTTTTTCCGGGGGTGGTGGTGCGGGGCCGTGGGTGCGGTCGCGGAGGCCCGATCCGGGTGCGGAGCCGGGCCGCAGGCCGTGGTGTGTTTCACGCCCCGGTTCACGCGCCGTCCCTTCAAGCGGGTGCGGCCAGCCGGTGCACGCCGCGTGCCGTGCCGGTGACGACGGCCAGGAAGCCCCGGGCCCGCGGCGAGGCGGTCTCCCTGAGCCATTCGGGTGCGATGTCGCACACCGCGACCGTGATCCCGGTGCCGGCGAGCGCGAGCGGCAGGGTGTGGACGACCGTCGACGGGAAGCTGAGGACGGACTCGCCGATCGGGCCGCGGCGGGCGATCAGCTCCAGCGGGAGGTCCGGCCGGACGATCTCCAGTCCCGTCACGGAGGCGAGCCGGTGCAGTTTGTCCGGGCTCTCCCTGCGGTGCGCGAAGTAACGGGTGGCCCCGTGGGTGCGGGCCAGTCCCTCGACGGCGTCGAGGTACTGCTCCGGGCCGACGACACCCGTCTCCACGAGCGAGGTGCCGACCATGTCGGCTCCCCGGGTGAGCAGGGGCGGCCCGAAGCGCGCACGGGTCCAGGCGTACTCGTTCGGGGTCACCTCGACACCGGGCGGCGGCTCGACCGGCATCGAGGTGAAGACCTCGACCGGGCGGCCGGGCGCCGGGGTGAGCCGCTTGCGGGCCGCGAACGTGACGGGCGCGAGCACCAGTTCGCGCGGCCCGCGCCGGCCGCCGCGCCGGTGCCAGCGCACCAGCTGCTCGCCCCGCGCGATCTGGGCGACGAACTCCATGGTGGCCGTGCCGTCGTCCACCACGGTCAGGTCCCGGCCGCCGACGAGCGTCAGCAGCAGCTGGACGTAGCGGGAGAACGGGTCGCCTATGACGATCCGCTCGGCCGTGCGCAGCATCGGCCCGAGCTCCCGGACCGTCCGCAGCGGCGCACCGGCACCGCCCCGCGCCTCCTGCCAGCGGACGGCGAACCCCTCGTCACGGGCGAGCTCCGCCATCCGCCGCAGCTGGCCGCGCGACATGGGGTCGGTGGGAGACAGGACGACCACGGTCAGCGAGTCGGCCGGGGTCCCCTCGGCGTAGGCCCACTCCAGGGTGTTCAGAAGCTGGACCGGGCTCTCGACGAAGGCGAGATTCACTGGGATTCACCTCGTGATTCCTGAGGGGGTGGGCGCCCTGGCGGGCGCGCGTCGGGCGGGGGGGTGGTGCGGTGCGCCCTGGCGGGTGCGGGGTCGCGCCTGGCGGCGCGGGATGGCGCGGTGCGCCCCGCGGCGCGTGGGGCCGGTGCACCCTGGCGGGTGCGGGGTCGCGCCTGGCGGCGCGGGTGGTGCGGTGCGCCCCGGGGGGCGGGTGGTGCGGTGCRCCCTGGCGGGTGCGGGGTCGCGCCTGGCGGCGCGGGTGGTGCGGTGCGGGTCGTTCCTGTGCCTGGCGGCACGGGGTGCGCCTCGCGGCGCGTGGGGCCGGTGCACTCTGGCGGGTGCGGTCGCGCCTCACGGCGGGAGTACGTGCGCCCCGGGGGGAGCGCAGGTCGGTGCGCCTGCCGCACGCGCAGTGGTGCCCCCGCTGGGGGCGGGGCTGCGCTCGGCGGCGCGGGTGGTGCGGTGCGCCTGGCGGCGCGGGGCGCGCCACGCGGCATGTGGTGCGATGCACCCTGGCGGGTGCGGGGCCGCAACCTGCGGCGGGGTCGTGCGGTGCGCCTGGCGGCACGGGGTGCGCCACGCCGTGCGTGGGGCCCGTGCGCTGCGTGCGGTGCGCCCTGGCGCGTGCGGCGCGCGGGTGTGCCCGGACGGGCGGGGGCCGGGTGACCGGCCCCCGGGGGGCCGGGGTCAGACGGTGGCCGGTTCGCGGTCGCCCGCCTCGGCGACGACGCCCGCGAAGCGGCGGAGCTTCTTCATCGGGCCGAGCTCGCTGTCGTAGACCTTCTTCACGCCGTCGCCGAGGGACTCCTCGACCACGCGGATGTCGCGCACCAGGCGGGCGAGGCCCTGGGGCTCGACCGAGGCGGCCTGGTCGGAGCCCCACATGGCACGGTCCAGGGTGATGTGGCGCTCGACGAACGTGGCGCCGAGGGCGACGGCGGCGAGGGTGGTCTGGAGGCCGGTCTCGTGGCCGGAGTAGCCGATCGGGACGTTGGGGTACTCGGCCTGGAGCGTGTTGATGACGCGCAGGTTGAGCTCCTCGGCCTTCGCCGGGTACGTCGAGGTGGCGTGGCAGAGCAGGATGTTCTCGCTGCCGAGGACCTCGACGGCGTGGCGGATCTGCTTCGGCGTCGACATGCCGGTGGAGAGGATGACGGTGCGCCCGGTCGCGCGCAGGGCGCGCAGCAGCTCGTCGTCGGTGAGGGACGCGGAGGCGACCTTGTGGGCGGGGACGTCGAACTTCTCCAGGAAGGCGACGGCCTCGGTGTCCCACGGGGAGGCGAACCAGTCGATGCCGCGGCGGCGGCAGTACTCGTCGATCGCGCGGTACTCGTCCTCGCCGAACTCGACCCGGTGGCGGTAGTCGATGTACGTCATCCGGCCCCACGGCGTGTCGCGCTCGATGTCCCACTGGTCGCGCGGGGTGCAGATCTCGGGGGTGCGCTTCTGGAACTTGACCGCGTCGCAGCCGGCGTCCGCGGCGGCGTCGATCAGCTTGAACGCGTTGTCCAGGTCACCGTTGTGGTTGATGCCGATCTCGCCGGTGATGTAGACGGGCCGGCCGGGGCCCGCGGTCTTGGTGCCGAAGGTGCGCAGACGGGTGGTGCTCATGGGGGTGTTTCCTTACTTCTCGGAGGAGGGGGACGTGCGGGCGGTCTCAGGGGTGTCGAGGTGCGGGCCGAGGAGCCAGGCGGCGATCTCGCGGATCGCGCCCTCGCCTCCGGGCGTGGCGGTGACGGCACGCGCGGCGGCCCGTACGGAGTCGTGCGCGCTCGCCACGGCCACGGGCCAGCCGGCGAGGTGGAAGCACGGGAGGTCGTTGACGTCGTTGCCGACGTAGAGCACCCGCTCGGGGGCGATGCCGCGTTCGTCGCACCACTGCTTCAGGGCGATGTCCTTGCGGTCGATGCCGTGCAGGACGGGGACCTGGAGCTTGCGGGCGCGGGCGGCGACGACGGGGTTCTGCTCGGTGGACAGGATCAGCAGTTCCAGCCCGGCCCCGCGCAGCCGTGCCACGCCGAGTCCGTCGCCGCGGTGCACGGCGACGATCTCGCGGCCGTCGGCGTCGATGAGGACGCGGTCGTCGGTCTGGGTGCCGTCGAAGTCGAGGACGACGGCGTCGACGTCCTCGTGGGTGGGCAGCGCGGCGGTGTCGAGCAGCGGCGCGAGCGCCCGGGCCCGGGCGAGGTCGTGCGGGTCGTCGACCTCCAGCACCCGGGCGGGGTCGGTGCGCACGAGCGCGGTGCGGCCGAAGAAGCGGTGACCCGCCTCCCGGAAGCCGGCCGCGTCCATCGCGTAGGCGGCTCCGGTCTCCAGGAAGTCCTGGGGGCGGTCCTGGCGGCGGGGCCGGAAGGACCGGTCGTGGTTGACGCCCTCCCCGGCGCCGTCCGCCGCGTCGTCCTCGCGCCAGACGAAGCCGTGGAACGGGGCGACGGTGACGGCGGTGTCGGCGCCGTCCTCGGCGACGGCGCGGGCCACGCCGTCGACGTCGTCGCGGGTCAGGAAGGGGCTGGTGCACTGGACGAGCAGGACGACGTCGACGGGGGTGCCGTGGACCGTCTCGTGGGTGTCCATGGCGTGGAGGACGGCCGACTCGCTGGTGGCGGTGTCGCCGGCGATGGCGGCGGGCCGCAGGACGACGTCGGCGCCCGCCGCGCGGGCGGCGGCGGCGATGTCGGCGTCGTCGGTGGAGACGGCGACGTGCGTCACCAGCGGGGCGTCGAGGCAGGCGCGCACGGCCCGGCCGACGAGCGGCACCCCGGCGACGGGTGCCAGGTTCTTGGCGGGGACGCCCTTCGAGCCGCCCCGGGCGGGGATCACGGCGAGTACGTTCATCGGGGCTCCAGTGCGGGGACGACGGGGACGGCGTGGACGACGGCGGTGCCGTGGGCGGCCGGGTGACGGACGCCGGCGGCCGGGACGGCGCGCGGGTGCGCGGGGCCGGCGGTCGTCACAGCTCGCCCATCCGCCGGATCACCGGGGCGACGCGCTGCACACCGTGGCGGTAGGCGCCGCGGGCTGCCTCGCGGACCGCCTCGCGCACCACGCGCCGGATGCCGGTGGGCGCGGCCGCGGGGGCGGTGCCCGGCAGCGGGGTGCCGTCGGGCGCGAGGTGGTGGCGGGCGAGGAGCGGCGGCAGGTAGCCGGGGGCGGTGGCCGGCGTGTAGTACGGGGCGAGGGGCGGCCGTTCGGCGGCGAGCAGCAGTTCGGCGACCCGGTGGCGGGCCTCGTCGAAGGCCCTCTCGTACGCCCCGTCGGCGGCGACGCCCTGGCGCGCGAGCCAGTCGGGGTCCGGGACGGGCCGGTGGCCGCCGTCGAGCCGGTCCCAGGAGGTGAGCAGGCCCGAGCCGAGGAAGTGGTGGTTGCCGAGCGGCTCGCGGACACCGAGGTCGGTGAGGACCGCGGTGGGGATCGACCGGTGCAGGGATTCGAGCGCGGCGGTCGAGGAGACGGTGACCAGCAGGTCGGTGCGGTCCAGGACCTCGCCCATGTTCCCGTACACCAGGCGGAAGTTGGGCGGCAGGCCGCCGGGCAGCTTCTGCGCCAGCTTCTGGTAGGGCAGTTCCTCCAGGTGCGTGGTGTGCTCACCCGGCCGGGAGCGGAGCTTGAGCAGCACCTCGCGGCCCGGGTGGAGCCGGGCGTGCTCGACGAGCCGGCGCAGCAGGTAGGTGCGGTCGGCGCGGCTGTCCGGCACGGAGGGCTGGGCGGCGAACACGACGGTGTCGCGGCCCTCCTCGGGGCTGTGGGGCGCCCCGCCGAGGAAGGGCAGCGCGGCCTCGGTGACGGCGGCGGGGTCGGCACCGACCCCGCGGTAGACCGCGCGGAAGCGCTCGGCGTCGTGGCGGGAGTTGGCGAGGACGACATCGGCGCCGTGCCGCAGCAGCAGTCCGTCGGAGAGCTTCTCGTAGACGACGCCGACGTATCCGGTGACGACGACGGGCCGGCGGGCGAGGCCGAGGGCGGCGAGGCCGTGGAGCATCGCCTGCACGCCTCCGCCGACGAGGGCGAGGACGACGATGTCGTAGGAGCCGTCCGCGATCTCGCGCAGGAATCCGTTCCCGGTCACCTCGCGCAGGTCGTCGGCGGCGACGCCGACCTCGGCGAGCTGGCGCGGGGTGGGGGTGGCGCGGCCGCGCAGCAGGAAACCGCTCAGCTCCACGGAGGTGCTGGGGGTGATCCGGCGTGCGGTCAGCGCACCCCATTTCCACCGGGTGTCGGAGTCGGCGAGTACGGCTGCCCGTACGGCCTCGTTGGTACGTGTTGGCACGTCGAGGACGCTAGGAAGGCATGTGGTTTCACGGCCCAACTCGACTGCAACAGCGGGTTAACAGCGCACCTACGAACGGGGGAAAGGACCGGGTGCCGGACCGGTTAAGGGCCCCGACGCCCAGCGTTCACCTGCCATACCGCTGTGCGTCAGCGCGAATGACGAGCCGCCGCCTAGCGTCGTGCGGGTGGTCAAGCTCTCCGTCATCGTGCCGTTCTTCAACGTGCAGACATACGCCCCCGACACACTCAGAAGCCTGCGGGCGAATGCCCGGGAGGACTTCGAGTTCCTTTTCGTCGACGACTGCTCGACGGACGGGACGCCTCAGATCCTGGAACGGGCCGAGCGGCAGATTCCGGGGGCGCGGCTCATCCGGCACGAAAGGAACGGGGGGCTGGCCACCGCGCGCAACACCGGTCTGGACGCGGCCCGCGGCGAGTACATCGCCTTCCTCGACGGCGACGACTGGCTGGCGCCGGGTCACTTCGAGGGGCTGCTGGCCCCGTTGGAGGAGCTGGGCTGCGACTTCGTGCGCACCGATCATGTGCAGTGCACCGCGCGGGCGCGCAGTGTGCACCGGGTGCCGGTGGGCCCGCGCGGGGAGGTGCTGCGGCCGCGGGACTGGATCCTGCCGGCGGACCGTTCGACGGGCGTCGACTATCCGTTCGCATGGGCCGGGATGTACCACCGCAGGCTGGCCGACCAGGGGCTGCTGCATTTCACGCACGGACTGCGCACCGCGGAGGACCGGCCGTGGATCTGGCGGCTGCACCGGGACGCCGAGTCCTTCGCGGTGATCAGCCGGCTGGGAATCTTCTACCGGCGTGGTGTCGCCTCCTCCCTGACGCAGATCGGCGACATCCGCCAGCTCGATTTCATCCGTGCTTTCGATCAGGTCCTCGACGAGACGGCGGCGGACCGGGACGCGGAGAAACTGCTTCCGAAGGCGGTCCGCACCTATTGCGCCGTCATTTCCCATCATCTGGGCTCCATCGAACGGTTCGAACCGCAGGTGGCACGGAAACTGCGCGCCATGAGCGCCGCGGCGCTGCGGCGGATGCCGCAGGCGGTGCTCGACGACGCGCTCGCCTCCATGGACGTCGAGCGCGCTTCCCGGCTGCGCCGGCTGCGTCGCCGTCCCGCCCCGATGAGCGTGGAGGCGGCGGCCTGATGCCCACCACCCAGATCTTCTTCGCCTCCTCCCTCTACGGCGCCGCCACGGTCGCCGCCGCGCTCGACAGCGGCTGCTTCGCCGCCGCGGACCGGCGGCTGCTGCTCGTCAGCAACAACGCGGCCACGCCCGAGACCACGCCGGCGCTGGACGAGATGCCCGGCTTCGAGCGGCTGCGCGACCGCTTCGACGGGGTGATCTCGTGGAACGGGGCCATCGCGCCGTTCCATCCGGGCGGCTGGTCGCCGCGTCCCGACGACGTCCCGCTGTGGGAGAGGTACCTGCGCGGGCTGTGGGACCTGGGCGACGACCGGGTCGAACTGGCCGTGGAGTCGGTGCAGGTGGTTCCGGCGCTCGCGGTCGCCCAGCTCTTCCCGGACGCGGCCCTGTGCGTGTACGCGGACGGGCTGATGAGCTACGGCCCCACCCGCAACAAGATCGATCCGCTGGTGGGCGAGCGGGTGCGCCGGCTGCTCCACCTGGACCTGGTGCCGGGGCTGCGGCCCCTGCTGCTGGCGGAGTTCGGCGCCGTGCCGGAGGTCGTGCCCACCGAAGCGTTCGTCAAGGTGGTCGCCGAGCTGTCCGACGCGGTCCCGGACGCGGTGCCGGGGGTGGCGGCGGGTACCGCGCCCGGTGAGCCGGGCGGCCCGGCGGGTGCCGGGGACGGGCCGGCGGTGATCCTCGGCCAGTACCTGGCCGCGCTCGACATCATCACGCGCGACGAGGAGGAGCAGCTGCATGTGCGGATGCTGCGCGGGGTGGCCTCCCACGGACACCGCCGGGTGGTCTTCAAGCCGCACCCCACGGCCCCGGCCTCCTGGAACCGCACCCTGGAGGAGGAGGCGCGGGAGCTGGGCGTCGAACTGACGGTGGTGGAGCGGCCGCTGCTCGCGGAGGTGCTCTACCGGCAGCTGCGTCCGTCGCTGGTGGCGGGGTGTTTCTCCACCGGGCTGTTCACGGCCGCCGCCTTCCACGGGATCCCGGTCGCCCGGCTGGGCACGGAGCCGCTGCTCGACCGGCTCACGCCCTACCAGAACAGCAACCGCGTCCCGCTGACCGTCGTCGACGCCCTGGTGCCGGACCTGGAGACCGGGACGCCCGTCGTGCCGGGTCCGCCGGACGCGTATCTGACGGGTCTGCTGGAGGCGGTCGGTTTCGCGATGCAGCCGCAGATCCGTCCGGACCTGCGGCCGGCGGCCGAGCGTTTCCTGGCCGCTTCGCTGAACTCCCGCACGCTGCGCTACTTCAAGCGCCGCCGGCTGACCGTGCTCGGCCTGCCGGGAGGGCTCCCGGTGCCGCGCAACGAGGCGGTGCGGCGGGTGGTGCGGCGTGCGCGGCATCTCAAGCGGGCGGTGCTGCGGTGAGTGCGGTCCGCGGGTGAGGCTGACGGCACCGGGCCGGCGGGTGGACCCGCCGGCCCGGTGCCGTGCCGCCGCCCCGCGCCTTCGCGGGGCGTCGTCTCACGCGCTGCTGAGCGACAGCTTCACCGCGAAGCCGAGGAAGAGCGCACCCGCGGCCGATGTCGCGCCCGCCGACAGCCTCCTGCGGCGCCGGAAGGCGGCGGCGAGGCGGGTGCCGCTGAAGATCAGCGTGGTCAGGTAGAGGAAGCTGCCCAGCTGGAGCAGCCCGCCGAGGACGACGAACGAGAGCGCCGGGTAGGCGTAGGCCGGGTCGACGAACTGCACGAAGAAGGAGATCAGGAAGAGGATCGCCTTCGGGTTGAAGAGGCTGATGATCAGGGCGCGGCGGTAGGGGTTCTCCGCGGGGCCCGCGGGCTGTCCGGTGTCGCCCGCCTCGGCCCGCGCCTCGCCGCGGGAGCGCCACATGCTCCGGGCGGCGCGCAGCATGCCGATCGCCATCCAGGTCAGATAGCCCGCGCCCGCGTACTTCACGATCATGAAGAGCACCGGCGTGGTCTGGAGCAGCGAGGCCGCGCCGAGTGCGGCCAGGGTCATCAGGACCGTGTCGCCGGTGAAGACACCGGCGGCCGCCTTGTATCCGGTGCGTGTGCCCTTACGGGCGGCGACGGAGAGCACGTAGAGCGAGTTCGGCCCCGGCAGCAGAATGATGAGGACGAGGCCGACGAGGTAGGTCGGCAGATCGGTGACACCCAGCATGAGCGGGAGTGTCGCACAGGGATTCGAGCGCCTGCACAGCCGTCTCACTTCCGGAGGCTTCCGCTCCGATTCCTCCCGGGCCGGTGCGCCGGACCGGTCCGTCAGTACGCGTCCGTGGGCACGTAGCTCCCCCACACCTCGCGCAGGGCACCGCACACCTCGCCGACGGTGGCCCGCGCCCGCAGTGCCTCCTTCATCGGGGGCAGGACGTTGTCCGTGCCGGCGGCCGCCTCCTTCAGGGCGGTCAGCGCCCGCTCCACCGCCCGCCCGTCGCGGTCCGCGCGCAGCCGGGCGAGGCGTTCGGCCTGCTGGGCCTCGATGGCGGGATCGACGCGCAGGGGCTCGTAGGGCTCCTCGGTGTCGAGGGCGAAGCGGTTGACGCCGACGACCACCCGCTCCCCCGCGTCCGTCTCCCGGGCGATCCGGTAGGCGTTGCGTTCGATCTCCTCCTTCTGGAAGCCCCGCTCGATGGCGGCCACCGCCCCGCCCATGTCCTCCACCCGCCGCATCAGCGCCAGCGCCGCCGCCTCCACGTCGTCGGTCATCGCCTCCACCACGTACGAGCCGGCGAACGGGTCCACCGTGGCCGTCACGTCCGTCTCGTACGCCAGCACCTGTTGCGTGCGCAGCGCGAGCCGGGCCGACTTGTCCGTCGGCAGCGCGATGGCCTCGTCGAAGGAGTTGGTGTGCAGCGACTGGGTGCCGCCGAGCACCGCCGCGAGCCCCTGCACCGCGACCCGCACCAGGTTCACCTCCGGCTGCTGCGCCGTGAGCTGCACCCCGGCGGTCTGGGTGTGGAAGCGCAGCATCCACGACTTCGGGTCCCGAGCGCCGAACTCGTCCCGCATCACCCGTGCCCAGATCCGCCGGGCCGCGCGGAACTTCGCCACCTCCTCCAGCAGCGTCGTGCGCGCCACGAAGAAGAAGGACAGCCGGGGCGCGAAGTCGTCGACGTCCATGCCCGCGGCCACGGCGGTGCGCACGTACTCGATGCCGTCCGCGAGCGTGAAGGCGATCTCCTGCACGGGCGAGGCTCCGGCCTCCGCCATGTGGTAGCCCGAGATGGAGATCGTGTTCCACTTCGGCATCCCGGTCCGGCAGTAGCGGAAGATGTCCGCGACCAGCCGCAGCGACGGCTTGGGCGGGAAGATGTACGTCCCCCGGGCGATGTACTCCTTGAGCACGTCGTTCTGGACGGTGCCGGTCAGCTTCGCCGCCGGCACGCCCTGCTCCTCCGCCACCAGCTGGTACATCAGCAGCAGCAGCGCCGCCGGGGCGTTGATCGTCATCGACGTCGACACCCGGTCCAGCGGGATCCCGTCGAACAGCACCCGCATGTCGTCGACCGAGTCGACCGCCACCCCGACCTTGCCCACCTCGCCGTGCGCGATCGGCGCGTCGGAGTCGTGGCCCATCTGCGTCGGAAGGTCGAAGGCCACGGAGAGGCCCGTCGTGCCGTGGGCGATGAGCTCCTTGTAGCGGGCGTTGGACTCCACCGCCGTGCCGAACCCCGCGTACTGCCGCATCGTCCAGGGCCGGCCGGTGTACATCGTGGGGTACACGCCGCGGGTGAACGGGAAGGCGCCCGGCTCGCCCAGCTGTGCGGCCTGGTCCCGTCCGGCCGCGGTGTCCGGCCCGTAGACCGGCTCGATCGGCAGCCCCGACTCGGACTCACGTGTCATCCGCCTGTGCCTCCGCGATCAGCCGACGGCCGCTCCGTGACGCCCGTGTCACAGACCGGGGACGTCGCGTCGTGTCGTTCTCGTCCCCCAACTGTTACCCCCATGATGCTCGGGACCGTGCAACCCGGCCGTTGCAAAATCTGTCTCTTCAGGCACAGGACCAAAAAGGGGGACGATCATGCTCAGGAAGAACATCGCGGTCAGAACGCTGGCGGCGGCCGCCGCGCTCACCGTGGCCGCGGTGACCGCCGGCTGTACGGCGCAGGCGGCGACCGACGCCGGCACGGACGCCAAGCCGAGCGCCGCGCCCACGACCTCGCAGCCCGGGCCGGAGGCGTCGCCGTCGGAGCCGGCCGAGCCGTCGGAATCCGCCTCGCCGTCGGAGTCGGCGTCGCCCTCGCCGTCCGCGTCCTCCTCCGCCCCGCCCGCGAAGGTGCTCATGGCGCCCGGCGCGAAGGGCGAGCAGGTGAAGGAGCTCCAGGCGCGGCTGGCGCAGATCGGCTGGTTCGACGACAAGCCGACGGGCTCGTACGGACCGGTCACCACCACGGCGGTCAAGGGCTTCCAGGGCAAGCGGCAGCTGCCCGCGACCGGCAGCACGGACGAGGTGACCTGGCAGAAGCTGCTGGGCATGACGACGAAGCCGACGCGTGCGGAGCTCGACGGCAAGGACGTCGAGAAGCCGAAGGCGAAGCTCGACCCGCGGTGCATGGAAGGCCGCGTGATGTGCATCAGCAAGACCACGCGCACGCTGTCGTGGATGATCGACGGCAAGGTGCTGTCGACGATGGACGTCCGGTTCGGCTCGCAGTACACGCCGACCCGTGAGGGCGAGTTCAAGGTCGGCTGGAAGTCCCGCGACCACGTGTCGACGATCTACGACACTCCCATGCCGTACGCGATGTTCTTCAGCGGCGGCCAGGCGGTCCACTACTCCTCCGACTTCGCGGCCCGCGGCTACAACGGCGCGTCGCACGGCTGTGTGAACGTCCGGGACAAGGCCGCCGTCGCGGCCCTCTTCGACCAGGTGCGCACCGGCGACAAGGTCGTCATCTACTGGTGAGCCGCCGACGGGCGGGCACGGCGTGGTGGTCCGCGCGCCGTGCCCGCCCGTCGTCCGTCCGCCGGGCGGCGGGGCGGACGGCGGGCGGCGGGGCGGGTAGCCGCACGGGCTGACGCACGGGTCGCGCAGAAACGATCCGACCTGTAAATCCGCCGGGGACACGCGGGCCGTCACGGCAGGTGTGACGTTTTCCGGTCGACTGGCGCAGTATGAAGTGCCGACTGGTCATCGGCCGCGCGAAGAGCCGGGGTTCCCCCCGTACCTGCGGCTCAGCGCACCCGGCGCGGGCGGGACACGTTCCCCCGGTCCCGCCCGCGCCCTTTCTCCCGTCTCCGGGTTCCCCGCCCGCACCCCTGCGGCGCACACCCGCGCGCACGTCCGCCCGGCGCACACCCGCACTCGGCCGCCCGGCGCAGGCCGTGCCGGGGCGTGGAACGGCGCGATGCCCGGCACGACAGGGCGCGACCGGGGAGGGACGGGGACGCCGGAACGCCGGAACGCCGAGGCGAGTGCCCAGGGATCAGAGCAGGGGCGCGGTCACGGCCGACGCCAGGGCCCGCACGGAGTCCACCGGACGGGAGGGGACGGCCTCGGGCGCGGGGCGGAAGGACACGGGCGGGACGAGACCGCTGCCGTCCTTCCCCGAGCCGCTTCTGGAGTCCCCGCCACCGGAACCACGGTCGCCGTCGCCGGACGAGCCGTCGCCGCCCTGGCCGCCGTCGCCCCAGCCGTCTCCGGACGAGCCGGCGGCGAGCACCCGGTCGCAGAACTTCTTCACCCCGTCGGGCCCGTCGGCCAGTTCCTCCAGCCGCTTGCGGCGCTCGGCGTCGATCCGGCCGCTGCGGTACGCCTGGCACGTCTCGACGATCCTGCGCCGTACGTCGGTTTCCTTGCCGGGGGACGAACCGGGCGTCGTGGGGCCGGTGTCCTCGTCACGGCCCGGTCCCTCGGGAGTGGCGGGGGCGGTGCCGTCACCGGGCGAGCCCTGCGTGGGTCCGCCGCTCGCCGCGGGCGGGGACGGCGGCGGGCCGACCGGGGCCGGGGGCAGCGAGAACCCGTCGCCGCGCTGCCCGTCCGGGCTCTTCGTCTCCAGCGGGCCGGGTGTCGCGGCCGACGTCACGGAGGACGCGGGCGCCGGGGTGCGGTCACGGTGGAACGGGGTGGGCAGCACGCCGGTGCCCGCCGCGACCGCGACGCCGCCGAGCGCACAGCCCGCGAGCGCCGCCGCGATCCCGAACCGGAGCGGGCGGCCGAAGCGCAGTCCGCGGGCGGGTGCGTGGTCGCGGGTGACGGTCATGGTGCCGAGCGAGGCGCCCGCCGGATCCGCCGTGTCGGCCCTCGCCTTGCGGAAGGCCGCCAGGGCGGCCGCCTCGCCGGGCAGTTCGCCGTCGTCGGCGCGGTGGCGGTACGCGGCCGCGCCGCGGAGTGCGGCGCTCAGCCGGGCCGCCTGCGCACGGGCGTGCTCGTCGGCGGCCCCGACAGGTTCGCCACGCAGCAGCTGTTCCGCCGCGTCCCTGTCAAGCCACTCGTAGCGCTCGTCCGCCATCACATGTCCTTCTGCGTCCGCGTACGCGAATGCGTCACACCGGCGGAGGTGGGGGCTCCGGTGCTGCGGGCGCGTTGTGGGGGGAGTCCGTTGAGGTCGCCGGCCTGCTGTTCACCGCCGTCACCGGCCGGCGGGCCGTCCACGAGCCGGGGTTCCGGGGGGCCGGGCGGGGTCACCGGCACCGGCGCGCCGTGCGCGCTCTCCAGCAGCTCGGCGAGCCGCTTGAGTCCCCGGTGGGCGGCGGTGCGTACGGCGCCGGGCCGCTTGCCGAGGGTCTGCGCCGCGCTCTTGGCGTCCAGACCGACGACCACGCGGAGCACGACGGCCTCGGCCTGGTCCTGCGGGAGCTGGGCTATCAGCGCCATGGTGCTGCCGGTACTGATGGACTCCATCGCCTCGGCGACGGTGTCCGAGTCGGAGGGCTTCCCGGTCAGTTCGGTCTCGTCGCCGCCGACGGCCGGTCGGCGGCCGCGCATCCGTATGTGGTCCAGCGCGCGGTTGCGGGCGATCCGGGCGGCCCAGCCGCGGAAGCGGTCGGCGTCGCCGCTGAAGCGGTCCAGGTCCCGGGATATCTGGAGCCATGCCTCGGAGGCGACGTCCTCGGCGTCCGCATCGCCGACGAGGGTGCGTACATAGCCGATCAGCCGCGGGTGCACGGCGCGGTACACAGTACGGAAGGCGTCCTCGTCCCCGTCCTGAGCCGCGAGCACCGCGGTGGTCAGCTCCGCGTCGTCCCCCAGCACTACCTCATACCTGTCTGCATCACAGCTGGTCACCACTGCCGCGCCACCCTGCGCGAACCAGCACGCTACGGCCTTTTCCGGGTGCGCGTCCATGCCTAGTACAACCGGCAACAACCTAACAACGCGGTGCGGTGTGACAGAAAACGCATGCACGGCGCTGAGAGGAGTACGGGGTGCCACTGTCACCCCGTCCGAACGACGACCGGGGCCTCTCCTGTGGGGGGTGGCGGCCCCGGTCGTCCTTCATGATCGCCACGACGAGTGTGGTCACGAAGGTGCGGATGTGCGGGGTGCTGCGGCGAACCGTAGGCAATCCGTGATGCTTTCGAGACGCCCGGCCCCGTGCGCCGGGCGTCCGGTGGGCCCGGCAGGGCCTTCGCGACACGTCCTACCGCACCACGCGGTGGCGCAAGTACACGACCCTGGAGTTGAAGGTGCGGGTCTCGAGGAGTTCGAGATCCACCCGGCGCTCGCTCCGGGGGAAGAACGGGATGCCGCCGCCGATCAGCACCGGGTAGACCATGGCCCGGTACTCGTCGATCAGCCCCGCCTCGGCCGCCTCGGCGGCGAGGGTCGCGCCCCCGATCGCGATCTCGCCCTCACCCGGCTCGGCCCGCAACCGCTCGATCTCCTCCGCCACGCCGCCGGAGGCAAGCCGGGCACGGCCCTCCACCTCCCGGAGCGTCCTGGAGAACACCACCTTGGGGAGCGCCTTCCAGAGCGCGGTCCATTCGCGCTCGGGGGCGCCGAGCGAGGGGTCCCGGTCGGCGGTCTCCCAGTACAGCATCGTCTCGTACAGCCGTCGGCCCATCAGGTGGACGCCGACCGACCGGATGTCGTCGATCCACCAGCGGAAGACGTCCGCGTCGGGCCCCGACCAGTCCAAGCCGCCGTCCGGGCCGGCGATGCAGCCGTCGAGCGAGACGTTCATCGAATAGGTCACGCTGCGCATCGCGGGTCCTCCTCGGTGGCGGGTCCGGCGGCCGGACCGCCGGCCCTGGCGGCCTTCCCCGACAGTCTGACGGGCCGCCGCGCCGAAGCGCGGCGGCCCGCCGGTACCGCTGCCGGTGCTCCCGATCCGGTCAGCCGGTGGTGCAGCCCTTGCCGCCGAGGGTGAAGGCCGCCGGGGCGCCGTTGGCGCCCGACCAGCTTCCGGTGAAGCCGAAGCTCGCCGTCCCCCCGGGTGCCACGCCGCCGTTCCAGGCCGCGTTGGAGACGGTGACCTCGGTGCCGCTCTGCTGGTGTGCCGCGTTCCAGATCTGGGTGATCCTCTGGCCCTGCGGGAACGACCACGACAGCTGCCAGCCGCTGAGGGCCGTGGTGCCCTTGTTGGTGAGGGTGACGTCCGCCTGGAAGCCGCCCGACCACTGGTTGGTGATCTTGTAGGTCACCGCGCAGACGGCGGTCGGGTCGGTGGGATCGGTCGGGTCCGTCGGGTCCGTCGGGTCCGTCGGGTCGGTGCCGCTGTCGGAGGACTCGCCGTAGATGATGCCCCGGCCGTTGGTCGCGATGTAGACGCGCCCGAAGACCCGCGGGTCACCGGTGATCGCCGCGCCCGTCCAGCCCCACTGGTGGGCGTCGTCGTTGATGCGGATCCAGCTCGCGCCCTTGTCGGTGGAGCGGAAGATGCCGCGCTCGCCGTCGATCCGGGCGCTGATGAAGAGGGTCTGGTACGAGGCGCCCGCGGCCGCCTTCCCGAAACCGACGGCGTCCGCCTCCTGGACGCCGGTGACCTTGGTGAAGGTGGTGCCCGAGTCGGTGGAGTGCCACAGCCCGTAGGTGCCGTTCTCCTTGCCGCCGGCGAGCCAGATGTCGCCCTCGATGCCCGGGACGGCCTTGAAGCGGACGTTCCCCTCGGCCGGGAGGCCGGTCGCCCTGGCGGTGAAGGTCGCGCCGCCGTCCGTGGAGACGTAGAAGGTGCCGGCCTTGAAGCCGTAGAACTTCCGCGGGTTCTTGCGGTCCGACTCGACGATCGCGTCCGCCGGGATGCCGGTGGACGCCGTCCAGGAGGTGCCGAAGCCGGTGGTGCGGTGCACGCCCGTGCCGGCCGGGCTCCACACGAAGGCGCTGCCGTCGGCAGCGGCGGCCACCGTGCCGCCACCGGTCACGCCGGAGGGCTGGGAGCCCTGGAACCAGTTGGCACCGTTGTCCGTGGAGAAGCCGATGTTCTGGGTGGTGTCGCCGTGGCCGACCCGCACCACGGTGTTCGGGCTCGCCTCCGCGAAGTCGAGGCTGGTGGTGCCGCTCATGTTCGGGGTGCGGAACATCATCGACGGCACGGCGTCGAGGCTGGTGTGGCGGAAGCCGCCGAGGTCGAGCATGCCGCTGAGCAGCGGGGCACCGGAGGGCGGGCTCGCCAGGTCGTTGACGGCCGTCTCCTCCAGCCCCTTGATCATGGGCTCGATGGCGAAGGTGCCGCCGGTGTCCCAGGTCGTGAGGTTCTCGGTGCCGTAGATCGTGGCGCCGGTCCCGTACATCATCCGGTCGGAGTCGAACGGGTCGATCTCCAGCGCCTCCGTCATCCAGCCGAGCTTCGGCGCGGTCTCCGGCGGGGACGGGTTGCCGCCCCAGGTCAGCCACGGCACCGAGGAGACGTCCTGGGTGTAGTGGTTGACCCGGTTCGGGTAGCCGTTGTACTCCCACGCCTGCTTCCAGGTCGCGCCGCTGTCGGTGGACCGGAAGATCTGCGTGTCCGGGAACCAGGAGCTGTAGGCGGTGGCCATCAGGGTGCCCGGCTTCTGCCGGTCGACGCTCAGTCCGCTGAAGCCGTAGTACGTGTCGGCCTCGGCGACCGGGCTGACGTCGGTCCACACGCCGGTCGCGGTGGTGTAGCGGTAGACGCGGCCCTTGCCGCCGTCGTACGGGCCGCCGGTGTCGCTGAGGGTCACGAACAGCTGGCCGGTCCCGGAGTCCAGGACGCCCTTGTGGGCGAGGTACCCCGTCGGCTGCCCGGCGACGCGGGACCAGGTGGCGCCGCCGTCCGTCGAGCGGTAGACGGCGTTCTCCTTGTCGGCGACGCCGACGTAGATGTCCTTGGTGACACTGCCGGCGGCCGAGGAGCGCTCGTCGAAGGTGACCCAGACGACGCCCTGGATGTCGTTGCCGTAGCCGCTGGTGTCGGACGGATCCTGCGCGTAGTCGCCCGGGTTGGGGAAGGACGTCACCTCGGACCAGGTGACGCCCGAGTCGGTGGAGCGCCACAGGCCGTGGCCGCTGGGCGCGCCGAAGTAGAGGACGGAGTTCTTGTTCGGGTCGACCGCGAGGCGTTCGCCCATGCCGCGGCCGGGCATGTTGCCGCCCAGCTTGAAGGGGAGCTGGGTGGCCTGCCAGGTCGCGCCGCGGTCCGCGGAGCGCAGGATCGCGCCGTTGGTCGGGTCCCAGTCGTTGGTGTACGTGCCGACCGCGGCGTACACCTTGGCGGGCTGCACGGGGTCGGAGGCGATGCTGGCGACGCCGGTCCAGCCCCAGCGGTCCCAGTCGACCCAGTCCAGCAGCGGCTTCCACTGCTTGCCGGACTCGTCCCAGCGGTAGGCCCCGCCGATGTCGGTGCGGGCGTAGGCGAGGTTCTTCTCGGTCCGGTTGAAGACGATGCCGGGCACGAAGCCGCCGCCGTCGATCCGGACGTTCTTCCAGGTGTAGGAGGGGTCGGCTGCGGCCGCCTTCGGCGACGACACATCGGATGCCTCGACGGTCTCGACCGTCTTCGGGGCGGCGGGCGGGTGCGGCGCGGGGCGCGCCGCGGAGGCGGGGCCGGCGGTGAACAGCCCCGCCGTCATGGTGAGGGCCGCCACCAGGACGGCGGCTGGTCTGGCGCGTAGGCGCACGGAAGAGTCCTCTCCGAGCGGGACCGCCAACGGAGGCGGTGTGCGGGTGACTTGGAGATGGGAGCGCTCCCATGTGGCGTGGTCGATGGTAGCGGCGCGGCGGGTGAGGGAGAAGAGCCGTGCGCCACTCATCGGATGACTGGAGGCGTCAACTCCGTTGCGTGGGGAGCCGTCCCGCCCGTACGGAGGGCTTCCGTACGGGCATGGGCTGGGGGCGTCGGCGCTCTGACGGACAGCCGGCCCGACGCGTCAGCACGCACCCGCGGGGAGTTCGATCGCGCCCTCGTACGGGCCCTGGTTCTCGTGCGTCACCTGCTGTTCGAAGGCGATGGACCCGCCGCTGTGCGGAATCAGGAAACCGAAGTCGAGGCGGTGGCTCCTGATCCGGTACGTCGCGGCGTCCAGGACCAGGACCTCCTCCAGGCCGGAGAGCGTCAACTGCCGCTCCTCGACCGGGATGCCGGCCTCGCGGAGTTGCCCGGCCGTCGGGGCGAGTTCGCGCCGGGCCTTCTGAGCCCAGGCCCTCCCCCGGACCTCGCTCAGCTTCCGCTCGCCGCTGGCGACCCGGAGTTCGACCGCGTCTGCGCCGCCGGCGCCGGTCGTCACCTCGACGTCGCCGCCGGCGGCCTGCGCGTAGGACCGGAACTCCGCGAGGACCGCGAGCGGGTCGTCGGCCTTGTTCCGCGTCTCGGGGTCGGCGGGCGACACGGGCTTCCAGTCCGCCGCGCCCTCCTTCAGACAGCCGGTCTCGCCGACGACATAGAGTTCCTCGGTCCTCTTCCGGCCCTTGCTGCCGGTGCTGACGCCCTGGGTGTGCAGTGCCGCCCGGCCGACGGCACGTTCGACCGCGCCCCGGTAGGTCGCCGCGCTCTTCCGCCCCTGGAGCGTCAGCCCTTCCTCGCCCCGCACGGAGAAGCTCCAGCCGGACTCCCCGTCCATCGCCTTCTCGGCGAGGTCGAGGAAGTCCTCCGCCGACTCCGGTTCGGGGGCCGGCTCGTTCGTCCGGGACACCTCCGCCGGCACGGGGGTCGCGGCCGCGCCTCCCGCCCCCGCCGGTTCCTCCGCCGGTGCGCCGCAGCCGGGGAGAGCGAGGGACAGGAGGACGGCGAACGCGGCGATGCCCCCGGGGCGAGTGCGCATGGAGTGGTTCCTTACGTCGTGACGGGGGCCGGACTGTACAACAGCCAGGGTCCGCCGCTCGCCCCGGCGGACAATCTCCACGAATCGGCACACGTGGGGCTCGGGCGGGCGCCGTTCCCGCGGTCCGCGGCCTCAGGACAGGTCCTGTCGGTGGCGGACGGTAGGTTCCCGCCGAGCGGTGGCCGGACGACGGCCCGCCGCCCGGAGCCCGGGGGGAACGTGTCGTACCACATGCATCTGCGCGCCGTGCCGGCCGAGGAGGTTCCGCAGGATTTCGAGGGGCTGACGACGTTCATGGGGACGGCCTGGGACGCGCTGGCCGAGGAGCGCGCCGCGGGGATCGCCACGGCGGTCGAGAAGGACTTCGGGCTGATCGACGACTTCTACGCGACCGCCGCAGGAGGCCCGGACACCGCCGGCGGTGCGTACGGACTGATCGTCTTCGGCGGCGAGGTGGTGAGGCACCCGGAGGAGGAGCGGCCGCCGTTCGCCGTCCTCTCCCCCGAGGGAACGACGGATGCGGCGGCCTTCCTGGACGGCATCGCCTTCGACGCCTTCTGGGACGGCGCCGGCACGACATTCCGCGCGCCGTTCGCGAGGTGGGAGGAGGCCGACGTCAAGAAGATCTTCGAACTGCACCACAGGGACCTGCGCGCCTTCTACCGCGGCGCGGCGGACCGGCGGCACGCCGTGGTCAAGGCGTTCCGGTACTAGGGCGTGACGTGACCGTCCGGTTCACTGCCCGGCACCGGCAGCCGCGCACCGCCGCCGACTGCCCGGCCGGGACCCTGCGGAGCACCCGGCGGGGCGCATAGCGTCGGGTGGACGAGGAACGAAGGGGGCGGAGACGATGGACTGGAACGAGCCCGTGCTCAAGCGCAGCAGGTGGGGCACGAACCGCTACGTCTACAACGCGGACAACCCGCTGGGGATGGTGCTGATCGTCCTGAGCGTCGTCGTCACCGTGATCGTGCTGGTGATGCTGCAGACCCGCTCGGGCCCCTTCGCCGTGGAGGAACGCCCTGCCCCGGACCGGCCCGCCCCGTCCGTCCACGTACCGGACGCCTACCTGCCGGACATGGACGCGCCCGGTGATCCGGCGGCGTCGCCGGGTACGTCGGCGCCCTGAGCCTCGTGCCGGGCTCCGGCCGATGCGGGCAGCTCGCCCGACGGCCCGGTCGTCACGGTCTCGGCTCCCGCCTGGACGTCCTTCGTCTAGCGGCGGCTACCCGAGGTCGGCCTCGATCACCGTGCGGGTGATCGGCGGCCGGTCCCACAACGCGAGGATCTCGTCGGCGAGTTCCGCGATCTCCAGGGGGTTCCGCTCGCCGTGGACCTCGATGGCGGCGGCCAGGAGCCCGCGCGGCACGGCGTCCGCGTCGAGCAGGACGCGCCAGTCCTCCGGAGTCAGGTCCAGGAACTCCAGCCCGCCGAGGCGGGCGATCTCCAGCGGGTCGGCGAGGACGCCCGGGTAGGCGGTCAGGGTGCGCAGGCGCGGAAGGCCGAAGAGCGGTTCGAGGCTGACCGGATCGTCCTCCCACACACCGATGCTCAGGGCCTCCAGCCCGGGGTGGGCGGCTGCCTCCACGCTGGGGATGGAGCTGCGGTTCACCCAGGCCACGGCCGGCTTCCCGGGGCGGGTCCCCGCGCCGCGGCCGTCCTCGGCGCGCCGGTCGAGCACCAGGTCGGTGAGGGAGTCGGCGACGAGGCCCGCGCCGATGTTCTCCTCGTGGCTCATCACGATGACCTGCCCGAGGTGTCCGCCCGGCCCGGGGGTCAGGTCGACGGCGATCCGGTCGCCGCCGCCGGTGTCCCCGAAGACGATCCAGCCGGGCGAGCCGACGAGTCCCTGTACGGCCGCGCCGGACCGGGTCTCGACGGCGTCCATCGACCCGTACTTCCACGGGGCCGGGCGGGAGGCGTTGTCCGCGACGTACACCTCGTCCAGTGCGAGGAGTTCGCAGCCGACCGCCTTCGTCATGCGCGTCGCCGCGCCGTAGTCCTCGCCGAGGTCCTCCCAGCGGGCCCGGACGACCCGGTAGAGCGCCTTCAGCTCCTCGGGCAGCGTGATCCCCAGCCGGGATTCCGTCGCCGCGATCTCGTCGCCGGTGGCGCCGATCGCGTCCGGCAGCCGCTCGCGGAGCGTGCGCCCCAGCAGTGCGGGGTCGGCGGTCGGCGCGGGCACCGCGTCCGGTGACGGGTCCGGCAGCCGGCGCCAGGGCTCGGGGACGGCACCCTCGACCAGGAGGAGCGCTCCGATGTGCTGGGCGACACCGGACTCGACGGCGGGGCCGAGGTCGATGAAGTGGACGCGGACCGCACCGGGGGCGGGCGACTCCATGACGAAGGAGACCTCGTCGACCCCCTCCTCCTCCAGGACGTCTCGCACCGCTGCGACCGCGTCCCATTCGTCCTGCATGTCGCTCACCAGCGCCGCCCGCCCGAGCTGGAATGCCGGACGGGCCACCGGCACGCTCCAGGAACCGCGGCCGACCTTCCCCGCCACGTATCCGCCGGGCGTGGCGAGCCGTCCGGCGTTGTCCCGGAGCATGAGCCGCAGCAACGGCTCCCAGGTGGTGAGGTCGTGGACCGAGGACAACTCTTCCTCCGTGATGTCGTGTGCGGTGTCCGGCAGAGACCTGGTCGTCATCCGACGGGCAGGCGGCGCCGCCCGGCGATCTCCGTCGCGAGCGCGCCGCCGACGAGGACGAGTCCGAGCAGGGCCGTGAGCCCCGCCGCGACGAGGCCGGAGCGGTCGTCGAGCGCGCGGGCCCGGACCTCGTCCTCGGGGACGGTGCCGGACCGGTCGGTGAGGAAGTACCGGGAGTCGTTGGAGTTGGCCCGGTGGTCGCCGAGCAGGAACAGCCGTCCCTCGGGAACCGTCACGTCGTACTCGGGGGTCCCGGTGCCCGAGGGGTCGCCGTCCTTGACGTAGGGCTCGGCCAGCGGCTTGCCGTTCAGGGTCACCGGCTCCCCCGGCCGCTGCGCGATCCGGTCGCCGCCGACGCCGATGACGCGCCGGACCGCCGGCAGTCCGCCGTACCACTCGGGCGACGCGTGCAGCACCACATCGCCCCGCCGGACCTCGCCCGGTTCGACGCGCTCCAGGAGGACGCGCTCACCGGGCGTGTACGTCGGTCGCATGGACTCGCCCGCGACGGTGGCCGTCGTGTGCCCGGAGACGACGTACCAGAGGGCCCCCACCGCCAGGACCAGCCCCATCGCCCCCAGTACCCGGAAGACCGCTCTCATGGTGTGTCCGCTCCGTCGTTCGGTGAGGAGCCGGGGGACGGGTGTCGAGGACGCCCTGTCGCAGCCGGCCCGTTCATGGCTGTGCCACACCACGCGAGCAGGCAGGAGGCCAGGTCGCGCCGGTGGCAGCGGATTATCGGACGGTCAGCTGAGACCACGTCAACCTGGCGGACAAACAGGGCCTTCGCGTGCACGGAGCGGGCTCCGCGCGGCACGGCGCTCCCGGAACGGGGCGGGCACGGGTGTCCGGTGGACCCGGGGCGGGCGTCAGCCCGTCACGCGGGCCCGGCGGGAGACGACGGCGCGCAGGACGCGGCGGCCCTCGGTGGTGATCTCCAGGGCGTGGCGCAGGCCGTTGCCGCCGGGCGGCTCGGCGAGGACCTCCAGGATCTGCGTCTGGCGCCGCAGTTCCCCGGCCACCATCGGTCCGACGCCCTCCGGGCCCTTGTCGCGGCAGCGCGCGAGGAGGCCGGGGTCGCAGTCGCCGACGTCGAAGCGCCGGTGCACCTCCAGTGCCGACGCCGAACACCCGTCGGCCCAGGCGCGCAGGGCGTCGGGGGCCCAGTCGGAGGGTGCCGCGGCGAGCATCGCGCGCACCAGGGCGGCGTCCTCGTCTGCGAGCGCCGTGTCCTCCAGCGCCTGCCGCGCTGCGGTGAGTTCGCCGGCCCAGCCCTCCTCGCCACCGGCGAGTCCCGCCCAGAGCGGCCGCAGCGCGTCGTCGTCCTGCGCGATCAGCGGCAGGCACCGGTCCAGGCACCCGAGCCCGCTCGCGGCCAGCCCGCGCGCGTCGGCCTCAGCGAGGAGTTCCGTCAGGCTCTTCGAGGTCATGCGCACGCCTTCCGTCCGGGACGAATCACACCCTTGTACCTGTTCGTTCTGCGCCAGGTGGCTCGAATGCGTCACTCCGTGGCCGGAACGTTACCGTCGGCGCAAGTGGAGGCCCGTCTCGTCGGCTCTGCCTGCACGGTGCTCGTCGTCCGCCCGCCGGCGCTCGTCAGTGCGCGCGCCCCCTGACGCCGTCGTCGCCGGCCGGGGCCGGGAACGCGACCGCGCTCATGGCCTTGGTGTGCTGCATGCGCGTCAGGCGGTGGACGAAGAGGGCCGCGACGACCGCCGCCACGATGTCCAGGAGGCAGGCGACGACGATGCCGTCGGCGGCGGACACGATCTCGTGGAGCGACTCCGCCCGGTCGTAGCGCCGGTCCGTGTACCGCGTGACGAGCCAGGACGCGACGAACAGGCCCCACCAGACGTTCACCAGGGTGCCGCGCTCGTGATCGCCCGCCGCGTAGGGGTCGGTGCGGCTGGCGCGCCAGGTCTCGGCGGCGATGCCGCGCGGGATCCAGAGGCCGGCGAAGGGGACGAACCAGCCGCCGATCGCCCAGCCGGTGCCGCGGGTGAAGCGGTCTCCGGCGAAGAGCCCCGCGTTGGAGCGGACGCGGTGGAACCAGATGATGAAGACGGTCACCGTCGCCGGCAGGGCCAGGATCTGAGCCACGGAGGTGGCAGTGATCAGCATGTCGGCGAAGTCGGCGTCCTCCTGCGACACGGCGAGGAAGCCGCCGTCGGACATGGCGGTCACCACGCGGCGGAGGTTGAACGCGGCGAGCGCGGCCGCGAGGTCGGTGACGGCGACGACGATCAGCAGGATCACCGCTGCGCGGCCGAGTCCGACCGGGGAGCGCAGCGTCCGGTAGGTCCCGGGTGCGGCGGGCCGGACGACGACGGGGCTGAGGTTCGGCGTGGCGGACGCCGCACGAGGCGGCGTCACCGGCACGGCGGGCTCCGCGGGAGCTGCGGGCTCCGCGGGCACGGCGGGCTTGGCAGGCACGGCGGGCTCCGCAGGCACGGCGGGCTTGGCAGGCACGGCGGGCTCCGCAGGCACGGCGGGCTTGGCAGGCACGGCGGGCTCCGCGGGCGCGGCGGGCTTGGCGAGGGACGGCGGCGCGGCCCCGGGCGCGGCGGCGTCGGCAGTGTGAGCAGCCCTCTCGGGCGCGGCGGGCACCGCAGCCGGCGCGGCATCCGGCGCAACGGTCTCCGGCTGTGCCGCGGGCTCGGGAGCGGCGGCGCGGCAGTCCGCGCAGAGGGGCCCGCCCTCGGTCGCGGGTCTCTCCTGGCAGCGTGAACACGGCATGACGAACGAACCCCCCAGGGAACGGATGCAGAGGGTCGCGACCGCCCCCCAGCGGTGCGACACGGGTACACGGCCGCGCACGGACGGCGGCGGTCGCGCGGACCCTATGTCCGCGCGACCGCCGCCGTCCAGTGGAAAGGCCAGGTCAGGACGGGATGACCCGTCCGGCGGCCGGTACGTCCCGAGGGGCGGGGCCGCCCGTGAACCGCCGCCGACCACGCGGCGCCCCGGCTCCCCCGGCGCCGGCCGCCCGCCTCAGGAGGTCGCCCGGTCCGCCACCGCCTGGAACTGCGCCCAGGACAGCGCCGGCTCCCGCTCGTCCCAGAGCTTCTGGGAGACGGCCTGGAGGGGGCGGCGGACGCCTTCGGCCACCTGCGCCTGGGTCTGGGAGTTCGCGAGGTCGCACCAGACGGCGAACCGGCCGCCGAGGATCTGGTCCGAGTACCTCGCCGCGACGGGCGTGGTGCCGCGCAGCACCAGCGGCGTCCACTCCTCGTAGATGCGCCGGCCGGTCGGGTACGTGAACTGGTTGGGCTCGCCGAGCACGTAGTAGAGGTACTCGTCGTTGAGGTTCACCAGCTTGCGCCCCTCGGCGAGGTACTCCACGGGCGGGCGGGCGCCGATCTCCTTGCCCGTCCAGTACTCGACCTCGATGTCCTTCGCGGCGGTGACGGTGCCGCCGGTGAAGAAGCCGTCGTTCCACGCCTTCGGCGTCTGCTTCGCTGCGCGCACCACGGCCGCGCGGTCGTTCATCCAGCCCTCGGTCAGGTCCTGGACGCCGGCGTCCGGGCCGTACTTCTCCCGGGCCGCGCTCGCGAGTTGCGGGTAGGAGGCCGCGGGGTCGCTGACGGTCAGCGCCTGGTACTCGTCGGCCCCGATGTGGAACCACCGGCCGCCGAAGAGGCCCGTGTACTCGCGCAGCAGGTCGTCGACGAGCTCCGCCGACTGCGGCTTCGAGATGTCGATCGCGCCCTGCCGCGGCACGCCCTGCACGTTGCGCAGCTGGAGCTGCGGGTAGGCGCGCATCACGGCGCCGAGGTGTCCGGGCGAGTCGATCTCGCCGAAGACGTCGATGTGCAGGCGTTCACCGAGGGCCAGGATGCGCTTCACCTCCGCCGTCGTCAGATGCGGATCGGTGACGATCTCGGGGTGCGAGGTGGATTCGATGCGCCACGCCTGGTCGTCGGAGAAGTGCAGCCCGAGCTGGTTGAGCTTGAGGTCGGCCATCTCCCGCATCCGGGCCTCGATCCAGTCCGCGGTGAAGTGCTTGCGCGCGATGTCCAGGTTGAAGCCGCGCTGGGGGCGGGCCGGCCGGTCGCGCACGACGCCCTCCGGCATGGCGCCGGAGGAGGCGACGGACTGCTTGAGGGTGCGGGTGCCGTAGAAGACGCCCGCCTCGTCGGGGCCGGTGATGCGGACCCGGCCGTCGCGGGTGGTCACGGTGTAGGACTCGGGCGCCCCGCCGCCGGAGGAGAGCGCGAGTTCCACGTCACCCGACCGGGCGGTGTTCGTGCCGCGGTAGTCGAGCTTCAGCTCCTGCGCGATCAGGCGGCCCTCGTCGGCGAGCTCCTCGCTGCCCTTGGCGACGACGACCGCGCCGCCCGCCGCGGCCTTCCAGCCGGGGCCGCGCGCGGCGTCGTGCTCGCGCACGGCGGGGACGGTGGCGGGCGGCTGCGAGAGGGGGTAGCTGCGCGTCGGGCTGGGGGTGGTGGGGGCCGCCTGGTCGGGCGCGGCGCTGCCCGGGTCCTGCGGGGAGTCGTCGGAGCAGCCGGCCAGGGTGACCGAGAAGACGGCGAGGGCGGCGGCTATCGCGCCGGTGGCGTGCGTCCTGCGTGAGCGCCGGGTCATGGGCGAACCTTCCGTGGTCCGGTCCGGCCTGTCGGCCGGCCGGGCGAGATGGCGTCGTCGGGGCGCGGCCCCGCGGGGTGCCGGGCCGGGTGCGGTCCGGCGGGCCGGAGCCGGAGGTGCCCGGGCGGGCGGCGCCGGTCGGGCCCGGATCGGAGGAAACGCCCCCTCAAGGGCGAAACCAGGGTGAAACACTCCCTCCAGAGTCCACCCACCACGTCCATCACATGGGTCCAAACTCTCCCGTCCGGGTGAAATTCGCGCATCCTTCGGACAGGTTTCGACACAGATCGATAGCGTTACGGCTCATCCCTCTCTCCCTTCCCAGCCGTCCCTGCTGGCCCTTCGAGGAGTCCCGCTGTCCAGCGACACCCCCGCCGGTACCCCCGAGCGACCGCCGGCCGTCCGACACGTCTCACGCGGACACGCCGGGAGCGCGCTCTTCCCGGAGGTCATACCGTCCCGGCCCGGCAGCCTGCCCGGACTCGCCGCCTTCAACACCGCGCCCGCCCCCGTGGCCGAGGCGCTCCTGCTCGACTGCTGCGGCAGCCACCGGTGGGCCCGGCGTGTCGCGGCGCACCGGCCCTACCCCGACCTGGCCTCCCTGCTCGCCGCCTGCGACGAGGCCGGATACGACCTGACCCCCGCCGACGTGCACGAAGCCCTGGCCCACGAGTGCTCGGCGGGTCTCGCGCCGGGGGCGCCCCCGGCGGCCCGGACCGCGCTGGCCGCGGCGCACGCCGCCTACGAGAGCAGATTCGGACATGCGTTCGTCATCTGCCTCGACGCGCACCGCCCCGAGGAGTGGCTGGACCAGGTACTGGCCGGCATCCGGCGGCGACTCGCCCACGAACCGGACGAGGAGAGATCCGTCTCGGCGGACGAGCTGCGGGCCCTGGCCCGCTCCCGAGTGGCACATGTAGTGGCCAACCATCCGGAAACAGGCGCCTCGGGCCCCGGACAGTAGCCCGTCCGTGGCTGATTGATTGCCTGTTTGATCACACCGGTGCACCCCGGGCGAACGAACCGACAACACGTCGCTACGATGGCGAGGGCCGGTGGACCGTACCCGGCCGGGCCCGACCGACACCCCAAGCCGGCAGGCCCCAGTCCCCGCTCCCGGAGGGTTCTTCCGTGCCGGCTGGAACGCTGTACCGCGGCCGGGAAGGAATGTGGAGCTGGGTGGCTCATCGAGTCACCGGCGTCCTCATCTTCTTCTTCCTGTTCGTACATGTGCTGGACACCGCCCTCGTCCGCGTCTCCCCCGAGGCGTACGACGAGGTCGTCGCCACCTACAAGACGCCGCTCGTCGCGCTTCTGGAATACGGCCTCGTCGCCGCGATCCTCTTCCACGCGCTCAACGGCCTGCGCGTCATCGCCGTGGACTTCTGGTCCAAGGGCCCCCGCTACCAGAAGCAGATGCTCTGGACCGTGATGGGCATCTGGGTCGTGCTGATGGCAGGCGCGCTGTACCCGGTGCTCGGCCACGCCGCTCGTGAACTGTTCGGGAGCTGAGGCGAGAGATGTCCACTGAGGTAACCCCTTCCGCGATCGGCGAGGTCGAGGGCGAGCGCGTCTTCGACGTCGACAACCCGGCCCCGTACATCGAGGCACCGCGCAAGCGCACCAAGAAGACCCCGAAGTCGACCCGGGGCAACTTCGAGATGGCCGCCTGGCTGTTCATGCGCCTGTCGGGCGTGGTGCTCGTCGTCCTGGTCATCGGCCACCTGCTGATCCAGCTGGTGCTCGACGGCGGCGTCTCCAAGATCGGCTTCGCCTTCGTGGCCGGCCGCTGGGCGTCCCCGTTCTGGCAGACCTGGGACCTGCTGATGCTGTGGCTTGCCATGCTGCACGGCGCCAACGGCCTCCGTACCGTCATCAACGACTACGCGGAGCGTCCCCACACGCGCCTGTGGCTCAAGGGCCTGCTGTACACCGCCACGGTGTTCACCATCCTTCTGGGCACGCTGGTGATCTTCACCTTCGACCCGAACATCCGCTAGGCACGGGGCTGAGGTAATCCACCCATGAAGATCCACAAGTACGACACCGTCATCGTGGGCGCCGGCGGCGCCGGCATGCGCGCCGCCATCGAGTCGACGAAGCGCAGCCGCACCGCGGTGCTGACGAAGCTCTACCCCACCCGGTCCCACACGGGCGCCGCGCAGGGCGGCATGGCCGCCGCGCTGGCGAACGTGGAGGAGGACAACTGGGAGTGGCACACCTTCGACACGGTCAAGGGCGGTGACTACCTGGTCGACCAGGACGCCGCCGAGATCCTGGCGAAGGAGGCCATCGACGCCGTCCTCGACCTGGAGAAGATGGGCCTGCCGTTCAACCGGACCCCGAACGGCACCATCGACCAGCGCCGCTTCGGCGGCCACTCCCGCAACCACGGCGAGGCCCCGGTCCGCCGGTCCTGCTACGCCGCGGACCGCACCGGTCACATGATCCTCCAGACGCTGTACCAGAACTGCGTCAAGGAGGGCGTGGAGTTCTTCAACGAGTTCTACGTCCTGGACCAGCTGATCACCGAGGTCGACGGGGTCAAGAAGTCCGCCGGCGTGGTCGCCTACGAGCTGGCCACCGGCGAGATCCACGTCTTCCAGGCGAAGGCCGTGATCTACGCGTCCGGCGGCACCGGCAAGTTCTTCAAGGTGACCTCCAACGCGCACACCCTGACCGGTGACGGGCAGGCGGCCTGCTACCGCCGCGGCCTGCCGCTGGAGGACATGGAGTTCTTCCAGTTCCACCCGACGGGCATCTGGCGCATGGGCATCCTGCTGACGGAGGGCGCCCGTGGTGAGGGCGGCATCCTCCGCAACAAGGACGGCGAGCGCTTCATGGAGAAGTACGCGCCGGTCATGAAGGACCTCGCGTCCCGTGACGTCGTCTCGCGCTCCATCTACACGGAGATCCGCGAGGGCCGCGGCTGCGGCCCCGAGGGCGACCACGTGTACCTGGACCTGACCCACCTGCCGCCGGAGCAGCTGGACGCCAAGCTGCCGGACATCACCGAGTTCGCGCGGACCTACCTCGGCATCGAGCCCTACACGGACCCGATCCCGATCCAGCCGACCGCGCACTACGCCATGGGCGGCATCCCGACCAACGTCGAGGGCGAGGTGCTCGCGGACAACACCACCGTCGTCCCGGGCCTGTACGCCGCCGGCGAGGTCGCCTGTGTCTCCGTGCACGGCGCCAACCGTCTCGGCACCAACTCGCTGCTGGACATCAACGTCTTCGGACGCCGCTCCGGCATCGCCGCCGCCGAGTACGCCGCGAAGAACGACTACGTCGAGCTGCCCGAGAACCCGGCCTCGCTGGTCGAGGAGCAGGTCGAGCGGCTGCGGAACTCCACGGGCAACGAGCGGGTGGCCACACTCCGCACGGAGCTCCAGGAGACGATGGACGCCAACGTGATGGTGTTCCGCACCGAGCAGACGATCAAGACGGCCGTCGAGAAGATCGCCGAGCTGCGGGCCCGCTACAAGAACGTGTCCGTCCAGGACAAGGGCAAGCGGTTCAACACGGACCTGCTGGAGGCCATCGAGCTGGGCAACCTGCTCGACCTGGCCGAGGTCATGGCCGTCTCCGCACTGGCCCGCAAGGAGTCGCGCGGCGGTCACTACCGCGAGGACTTCCCCAACCGCGACGACGTCAACTTCATGCGCCACACCATGGCGTACCGCGAGGTGGGCGACGACGGCGCCGAGTCGATCCGTCTCGACTACAAGCCGGTCGTCCAGACCCGCTACCAGCCGATGGAGCGTAAGTACTGATGGCTACCCCCGTCATGGACAAGGTGGAGAAGGAAGCAGCGGCCTCCCACCTCATCACGGTCACCTTCCGGATCCGCCGCTACAACCCCGAGGTGTCGGAGCACGCGGTCTGGGAGGACTTCCAGATCGAGATCGACCCGAAGGAGCGCGTGCTCGACGGTCTCCACAAGATCAAGTGGGACGTCGACGGCACGCTGACCTTCCGCCGCTCCTGCGCGCACGGCATCTGCGGCTCCGACGCGATGCGGATCAACGGCAAGAACAGGCTCGCCTGCAAGACGCTGATCAAGGACATCAACCCGGAGAAGCCGATCACGGTCGAGGCCATAAAGGGCCTGACGGTCCTCAAGGACCTGGTCGTGGACATGGAGCCGTTCTTCCAGGCGTACCGGGACGTCATGCCGTTCCTGGTCACCAAGGGGAACGAGCCGACGCGCGAGCGCCTGCAGTCCGCCGAGGACCGCGAGCGCTTCGACGACACCACCAAGTGCATCCTGTGCGCCGCGTGCACGTCCTCGTGCCCGGTGTTCTGGAACGACGGCCAGTACTTCGGCCCGGCGGCGATCGTCAACGCGCACCGCTTCATCTTCGACTCGCGTGACGAGGCCGGGGAGCAGCGCCTGGAGATCCTCAACGACAAGGACGGCGTGTGGCGCTGCCGCACCACGTTCAACTGCACGGACGCCTGCCCTCGCGGCATCGAGGTCACCAAGGCGATCCAGGAGGTCAAGCGGGCGCTGATCACGCGCCGCTTCTGACACCCGACGGCCACGGCCGCGCACGACACGGAAGGGCCCCGGCTCCCGCGAGGAGCCGGGGCCCTTCCGTGCGTCCGGCGCGGACTTCACCGACCGGGTCCGCACCTGGCAGGATCGTGGGACGGACAGGCGCGGCAGCAGAACGGGGAGCACCATGACCGAGCCAGGCGCGTACAGGGAAGGGGAGCCCGAGTACAACTGGGGCCCGGAGGAGCCCTCCGGGACGCCCCCGCACGGCTCCGCGCACCCGCCCACGCAGGCGTACGGCGTCCCGCGCGACCCCACCCAGGTCCACGGCGGGCCGCTCGCCCACCAGGCCGCCTATCAGCCGACGGTGGGCGCGGGGGTGCCCGTGCCCGCCCAGGGGGCCGGCCCGGCGCCCGCCCCCGGCGGGCAGCCGCTCGTCACCATCGGCGACATCACCGTCCTGCCGGACGCGGTGGTCACCCCGGCCGGCACGATGCCGCTGCGGGGCGCCGTGTGGAACGCGGTGGACCTGTCGCGCACCGAGAACCGGACCCCGGTGTACGCGATCGTGCTGGCGGTCCTGTTCGTCGCCGCCTGCGGCCTCGGTCTGCTCTTCCTGCTCCTCAACGAGAAGCGGACGACGGGCTTCGTGCAGGTGACCGTGACCGGCGGCGGCCTCCACCATGCGGCGATGATCCCCGCGAAGGGGCCCGAGACCTTCACCGAGGTGATGGGCCGGATCACCTACGCCCGCTCGCTCAGCGCCCTGTGAGGGCCCTCACGCCCGCTCACGGTCGCCGCGCACGGCACCGGCGAGGAAGTCCTTCAGCAGGGCGGTGATCTCGTCCGGGCGCTCCAGGCTCGGCAGGTGGCCGGCCCAGGGGAGTTCGACGTGCCGGGCGCCGGGGACGGCCGCGGCCAGATGGGACGCGCCGGCCCGGAAGTCGCTCAGGTCGTGGGCGCCGGACGCGATCAGCAGGGGTATGCCGATGCCTGCCAGGTCGTAGGGGCCTTCCGCCTCCGCGGCGGAGAGCACGTACCGCGCGCCCTCCTTCTCCACGGCACGCTCGGCGGCGCTCTGCACCTCGAAGGCGTGCAGCTGCATGGCGTGCACGGCCGCCCGGGTGGCCTCGCCGGCCTCAGGGCCCATCCAGGTCTCCACGTTGAGCGCGGCAGCCGCGTCGAGGTCGCCGGCCTCGAACAGCTCGGTCTCCCGGCGGTCGAACGCGATCAGTTCCGGGCTCGCACAGCCGCCCTGCCCCGGCAGGGGCGCGTTCAGCAGCGCCAGCGCGGTCAGCCGCTCCGCGGCGCGCAGCGCGGTGAAGAGCGCCACACGGCCGCCGAAGGAGGCCCCGACGAGGGCCGCCCGTTCGATGCCGAGGCGGTCCATCAGGGCGAGCACGTCACCCGAGTTGGTGTAGGGCTCCTCGGCGACCGGGGTGGCGCCGAAGCCCCGGAGGTCGGCGCGCACCACACGGTGGCCGGCCGCGGCCAGGGCGTCGAACTGGGGGTCCCACATGCGCCGGTCGCACACGCCGGCGTGGAGCAGCAGGACTGCGGGGCCGTCGCCGGCCTCGTCGTAAGAGAGGGTCATCCGGCAGAGGTTAGGCCAGGAGCCCAGGTCACGCCGCCGATTTCCGGCCCGGGGCGGTGCGTTGACCGTCACACGATGACTTGAACATGTTCAAAAGGAGGTCTACAGTCGTCACCGTCAGCTTTTGAACATGTTCAAGGGAGGGTGGGGCATGGACCTCACTGTCGTCGCATACGTCGTCTACCTGCTGATCAGCGTCGCCCTCACGGTCTGGGTGGCGCGGACCCTGAGCCGGAACGGGAGGATCTTCCTCGCGGACGTCCTCAAGGGGAACGAGACCCTCGCCGACGCCGTCAACCACCTTCTCGTCGTCGGCTTCTACCTGGTCAACCTCGGATTCGTCACCCTCTACCTCAAGGCGGCCGACGCCGTCGCCGACGCCCGGGGCCTCTTCGAGGCCCTCTCCGTGAAGATCGGCGTGGTGCTGCTCGTCCTCGGCGTCATGCACCTCGGCAACGTCTGGGTGCTCAACCGGATCCGCCGCCGGGGTGTCATGGAGCGCGAACTCACCCCGCCCGTCGGCCCCCAGGGCTGGACCCGGCAGCAGTCGGCCACCGGCCCCTGGACCCCGCCCGCCACCGGCCCGGCCGGGGCGTGAGCGCCGTGACCACCGCGGTCCGCGAGCTGACGGTCCTCTACGACGCCGGCTGCCCCCTCTGCGTCCACCTGCGCGCCTGGCTGATGCGCCGGCCGCAGCTGGTGCCCCTGCGGACGATCCCGGCGGGCTCCGCCGAGGCACGCCGCCGGTACCCGGAGCTGGACCACCACCGCACCCTGCGGGAGATCACCGTGATCGGCGACGGGGGCCAGGTGTACACCGGCCGGGCCGCCTATGTCGTCTGCCTGTGGGCACTCGCCGAGTACCGGTCGAAGGCGCACTGGCTGGCCACCCCCGCCGGGGCCCCCTTCGTCCGGGCCACCATGCTCGCGGCGGCCAGGTACCGCGAGCGCCTCGGCCCCGGGCGGGGCGCCACGCCCTGTGACGAGCAGTGCGCCGTACCCCGTTAGGCTCGTCCACCGTGACCGATGCGAAGGCCCCCACCCCCTCGAAGACACCGCGGACGCCGAAGACACCGCAGACGCCGCAGGTGCCGAAGAGCGAGCAGACCCGCACGCTGATCCTGGAGACCGCCCTGCGGCTCTTCCAGGAGCGGGGCTACGACAGGACGACGATGCGGGCCATCGCCAAGGAGGCCGGGGTCTCGGTCGGGAACGCGTACTACTACTTCGCCTCCAAGGAACATCTCGTCCAGGGCTTCTACGACCGGATCGCCGCGGAACACCGCGCGGCGGTCCGGCCCGTGCTGGAGAAGGAGACCGACTTCGAGGCCCGGATGGCGGGGGTGCTCACCGCCTGGCTGGACATCGCCGCGCCGTACCACGAGTTCGCCGCGCAGTTCTTCAAGAACGCCGCCGACCCGGAGTCACCGCTCAGCCCCTTCTCCCCCGAGTCCGCGCACGCCCGGGAGGCCGCCATCGACGTGCACCGGGAGGTGCTCGCCGGGTCCAGGGCCAAGGTCGCCGAGGAACTGCGGGACATCCTGCCGGAGTTGATGTGGCTCTCCCAGATGGGGCTCGTCCTGTACTGGGTGTTCGACCGCTCCGCGGACAGCGAGCGCAGCCGGCGCCTCGCCGTCCGCGGCGCCCGGCTCACCAGCAGGGGCGTCGCGCTCGCCCGCTTCCGCGTGCTGCGCCCGCTCGTGCGCGAGGTGCACGAGCTGTTCACCGACTTCCTGCCGGGCATGGCGCAGACCGTGGCCGCCCGGAGGACCGGCGGCGGCCCCGCGGCCGGGAGCCCCGGGGCCGGACCCGCTCAGGCCTGACGCGACGCCAGCTGCACCACGGTGATGTCGGACTCCGCGCCGACCCGCACCGGCGGGCCCCAGGCGCCGGCGCCCCGGGAGACGTACAGCTGGGTGTCCCCGTAGCGCTCCAGCCCCGCGACCGTGGGGTTGGCCAGGCCGGCCAGCAGGTTGCCCGGCCACAGCTGTCCGCCGTGGGTGTGCCCGGAGAGCTGGAGGTCCACGCCGTGGTCCACGGCGTCGTGGATGACGACCGGCTGATGGGCCAGGAGCACCGCCGCACGGGACCGGTCGCGGTCGCCGAGCGCCCTGGCGAAGTCGGGGCCCTGGCCCGTGTCCTCGCCCGCGATGTCGTCCACACCGGCCAGGTCGAAGCCGCCGGCGATCTCGACGCGCTCGTTGCGCAGCGGCTTCAGGCCCAGCTCGCGCACATGGTCGACCCACTCGTCGGCGCCGGAGAAGTACTCGTGGTTGCCGGTCACGAAGAACGACCCGTCCCGGGCCTTCAGCTGCGCCAGCGGCTCGGCGGCGTGCCCGAGGTCGGCGACGCTGCCGTCCACTAGGTCCCCGACGACGGCCACCAGATCGGGCTGGGCCGCGTTGATCGCATCGACGATGCGCTGGGTGTGGCCGCGCCCCAGGATCGGACCGAGGTGGACGTCGCTCACGACCGCGATGCGGTAGCCGTGGGCGCCCCGGGGCAGCTTGGCCAGCGGCACGGTGACCCGCTTGACGCGGGGGCCGCGCAGCACGCCGTACGTGCCGTACCCGACGGTCCCGACCGCGGCGGCGGCCGCGGCGCCCCCCACGATCCGCGAGACGAACATCCGCCGCGAGACCGCGGCGGGGGCATCGGCCTCGGGGGCGTCGACGTCGGGGGCCGTGGTGCCGCCGCCGGCAGGCGCCGACGCGGGGGCCGAGGGGTCCGGCGCCGGTGCGCCGTCCGCCGGCGCGGCAGCGGTGGCGCCTTCGCGGGCGGCACCGTCCGGGGCGGGCGCGGTGGTGGTGGTGCCCCCGGCGCCGGCCTCGGGAGCCGATCCGGTGGCGCCCGCGAGGGCCGCACCGGCCGGGGCGGCGGCCCCGGGTGCGCGGGTGGTCGTGCCGGCCGGCGCCTCGGAGCCCTGGGCCGCCCCCGCCGCGGGGGCGGCGCCGGACGCCGCCGGCCCGTTCCCCGCGCCCCGCGCGGAAGCCCGGCGGGCCAGGGCGCGGGTCAGGAGGGGGCGGACGGCCTCGCCGACGACGAGGGCGAGGACCACGTACAGCAGGAGCGCGAGCCACAGGTAGCCCGGCCAGGCCAGCACCTGTTCGACCCAGAACGGCGCCCCCACCCGCGCCGACAGCAGCGCGCCGAAGGACAGCGCCGGCAGCGCCCAGAGGGCCACCGTGCCGATCCGCCGGGCACGCCCGCCCGGCACCGTCGTGTCACGGACCAGACGCCGCCACACGTACCAGTGCACCCCGGCGAGCAGGGCGAGGACCAGAATGATCACGAGTGCGGCGACAGCCACCATGGACGGTTTCCCCTACCCCTCTCAGGTGCGCTCATCGCGCAGGGCGCGCACACCGCGCAACCCGATGGCCCCGACGACCGTCCCCAGAACAAAGGACGTGACGGCGAGCAGCAGATGGACCCAGAAGTACCCGGTCGGGTCACCCGCGTCGTCGAAAGCGAGCCCGCTGCCGTCCTGCCACAGGTTTTTGACGAAAGTGACCCAGATGAACCAGCTCCACACCCCGAACGCGAGCAGGAACCAGGAGACGGGGCGGCTGAGCTTCATGAGCCAAGTATCGCGGGTGTCCTCCGACCGGGTACTGCGGGGTGGGCCGTCCCGGCGTCGCGCCCGGCGGGTCAGCGGGCCGATCTCCATATTTTTGCCCGGGCACTGTACGTTCTCGTCCGTGTCCGCTCTGTCTGCTGCCCTCAGGTCCGCCGCGCGAAGGGCCGCGCCGGCGGTCCTCGCCGCCGCGTTGCTGCCCGCGATGACCGCCGCACCCGCCTTCGCGGCCGTGCACGACGACAAGCCCGGCAAACAGCCGCAGCCGCCCGCCCGGATGTCCGGCGTGGGCGGAGCCCAACTCGGCAAGCCCGGTACGCAGGTGAGCCTCGGTGCGGGTGCGCCGGTGCTCCCCAAGGACGTCAGCGGACGGTCGTGGATCGTCGCCGACGCCGAGAGCGGCGAGGTGCTCGCGGCGCACAACGCCCACTGGAAGCTGCCCCCGGCGTCGACGCTGAAGATGCTCTTCGCCGACACCCTGCTGCCCAAGCTGCCGAAGGACGCCGTGCACAAGGTGACCGACGCGGAACTCGCGGGCGTCGGGGAGGGCAGCAGCCTGGTGGGGGTGAAGGAGGACCACACCTACAGCGTCCACGACCTGTGGCTGGGCGTCTTCCTGCGCTCGGGCAACGACGCCGTCCATGTGCTGGCGGCCATGAACGACGGCGTCGAGAAGACCGTCGAGGACATGCAGGCGCACGCCGACGAGCTCCAGGCCCTCGACACCACGGTCGTCTCGCCCGACGGCTACGACGAACCGGGCCAGGTGTCCTCCGCGTACGACCTCACGCTGATCGCCCGCAGCGGTCTGCAGAAGAAGGACTTCCGGGAGTACGCGTCCACGGTGACCGCGCAGTTCCCCGGCGAGCAGAAGAAGGGCAAGCCGCGCGAGACGTTCGCGATCCAGAACACCAACCGGCTGCTGACCGGCGCGGACGGCGTCTCCCCCTACCAGGGCATCGCCGGGATCAAGAACGGCAACACCACGCACGCGGGCTCCACCTTCACCGGCGTCGCGGAGCGGGGCGGGCGGGTGCTGCTGGTGACCGTGATGAACCCGTCGTCCGACGAGGGCCAGGCCGTCTACAAGGAGGCGGCACGGCTGCTCGACTGGGGGTTCGCGGCCGCGGGCAAGGTCACCCCGGTGGGTGAACTCGTGGCACCGAAGTCGGCCGAGCTGCCGTCGTCGGGCGGCTCGCAGCCGGTGAAGGAGGGCAAGGGCGCGCCCGCCGAGCCGGTCGCCGCCGCGCACGCCGGTTCGGGCGGCATGGGCATCGCGCTCGCCGTCATGGGCGGTGTGCTGGTGCTGCTGGCCGCCGGCGGCTTCCTCGTCAGGCGCCGCTGGCCGCTGCCCGACCGGATGCGCCGTTCCCCGCGTCCGTGACGGACGGCTCCGTCGCGTCCGCCCCGTCCGCCCCGTCGGATGTCTCGCCGCTGCTCCGCGTCGCCGTCCAGGCGGCGCAGTACAGCAGCAGCTTGGCCGTGAAGTTGATCCACAGCAGCAGGGCGATCGGCACGCCGAACGCGCCGTACATGCTGCGGGAGGCGACCCCGCTGAGATAGCCGCTGAGCAGCAGCTTCAGCAGTTCGAAGCCGACCGCGCCGATCAGCGCGGCCACCATGAGCCGGCGGCGGGGCGGGTGGGCCCCGGGCAGCAGGGTGAGCAGGTAGAGCAGGATCAGGAAGTTCGCCAGCACGGCGAAGACGAGGGCGCCGATCCGCAGCAGGACGCCGCCGATGCCGCCCTCCTCCAGGCCCAGCCGGTCCGCCGTCCAGTCGACCGTGGTGGAGCCGAGCGCGGACACCGCGAAGGTGGCGAGCCCGGTGCCGCCGAGCCCGGCGAGCACCCCGACGTCCTTGGCCTTGCGCAGGACCGGGTTGCCCTCGTCCTCGTCGTCGGTCCCCCAGACCGCCCGCAGGCAGTCCCGCATCGCGCCGACCCAGCCCACGCCGGTGAGCAGCAGCAGCACACCGGAGACGACGCCGACGGTGCCGGCGTTGGCCACCAGGGAGTTGATGTCGAGCTGGTCCGAGATGCCGGGGATCTGATCGGCGATCTTGTCGTTGAGTTCGTCCACCGCGCTCTTGTCGAGGGCGGCCGCGATGACCGCGGCGGCGAAGGTGATCAGCGGGAAGAGCGCGAGGAAGCTCAGGAACGTGATGGCGGCCGCGAGCCGCGTCCAGTGCGCGCGCTCCAGCGTCTCGTAGCTGCGCCAGGCGTGGGTGCGCATCAGCCGTTCGACGAGGGGGCCCACGACGGGGAGCCTGATCAGCCAGTCCATGCGCTACGCCTACCCGGTCACCGACCGCGCAGCCCCGGCGGCACCTGCGTTCGGTCGCGGCCGTCGCGGCGGGAGGTCAGAGGGTGGTGGCGTGCTCGTCGACCGGGGAGCCCTGCGCCGGGACGCCCGGGACGCCGCCGCCGAACGCGTAGGTGTTCAGCTTGCGCCACACCGCGTCCGTGCCCTGCTCGTACAGCGCGAAGGACGCGCACGTCCAGGCGGCCGTGTACTCGGACAGCTCCGCGTACGCCCGGTCCATGGCCTCCTCGGCGATGCCGTGGGCGACGGTGACGTGCGGGTGGTACGGGAACTGCAGCTCGCGCGCCAGCGGCCCGGAGGCGTCGCGCACCCGCTCCTGGAGCCAGGAGCAGGCGGAGCCGCCCTCGACGACCTGGACGAAGACCACGGGCGACAGCGGGCGGAAGGTGCCGGTGCCCGACAGGCGCATCGCGAACGGCCGGCCCGCGGCGGCGACGGCGGCGAGGTGGGCCCGGACGGCGGGCAGCGCGGCGGAGTCGACCTCGGTGGGCGGCAGCAGGGTGACGTGGGTCGGAATGCCGTACGCGGCCAGGTCCCCGAAGCCCGCGCGGCGTTCCTGGAGCAGGCTGCCGTGTGGCTCCGGGACCGCGATCGAAACGCCGAGCGTTACGGTCCCCACGTCGTTCTCCTCGGGTCTGTGCACCGGGTGTCCGGTACGAGGTCGGTTGTGGTGGTGCAGCCGCCAGTGTGGCGGCTGCACCCACTTCGTGGCCAGAGTCCTTGGACACAGGTCCTTCGACTCGGGCGGGCCCGTGACGGCTCCGTGACGGCGCGGTGACGGCCCGCTGCGGCTCCGGTGCGGGCGCCCTGCCCGCCCGGTGGCTTTTCAGTGCTTCGCGGGGATGAATCCCACCTTGTCGTATGTGCTGGCCAGCGTCTCGGCGGCCACCGCGCGGGCCTTCTCCGCGCCCTTGGCGAGGATCGAGTCCAGCGTCTCGGTGTCGTCCAGGTATTCCTGCGTACGGGTGCGGAAGGGTGTGACGAAATCGACCATCACGTCCGCGAGGTCGGTCTTGAGCGCACCGTAGCCCTTGCCCTCGTACTTCTGCTCCAGATCGGCGACGGCCGTACCCGTGAGGGTGGAGTAGATGGAGAGCAGGTTGCTGATGCCGGGCTTCTCCGCGGGGTCGAAACGGATCACGGTGCCGGTGTCGGTGACCGCGCTCCTCACCTTCTTCGCGGTGGCCTTCGGCTCGTCGAGCAGGTTGATCAGGCCCTTGGGCGTGGAGGCCGACTTGCTCATCTTGATCGCCGGGTCCTGGAGGTCGTAGATCTTGGCGACCTCCTTCAGGATGTGCGGCCGCGGCACGGTGAAGGTGTCGCCGAAGCGGCCGTTGAACCGCTCCGCGAGGTCGCGGGTCAGCTCGATGTGCTGGCGCTGGTCCTCGCCGACCGGGACCTCGTTCGCCTGGTACAGCAGGATGTCGGCGACCTGGAGGATCGGGTACGTGAACAGGCCGACCGAGGCGCGGTCCGCGCCCTGCCTGGCGGACTTGTCCTTGAACTGCGTCATCCGCGAGGCCTCGCCGAAACCGGTGAAGCAGTTCATCACCCACGCCAGCTGCGCGTGCTCGGGCACATGGCTCTGCACGAAGAGGGTGCAGCGCTCGGGGTCCAGGCCCGCGGCGAGCAGCTGGGCGGCCGCGAGGCGGGTGTTGGCGCGCAGTTCCGCCGGGTCCTGCGGGACCGTGATCGCGTGCAGGTCCACGACCATGTAGAAGGCGTCGTGGGTCTCCTGGAGCGCCACCCACTGGCGGACGGCACCGAGGTAGTTGCCGAGGTGGAACGAGCCGGCGGTGGGCTGGATCCCGGAGAGCACACGAGGACGCTGCTGCATGGCGGTGCCATTCCCCTGCTGGTGGTGGGCGACGGTCGGGTCAGAGGCCATGCACATCATTCTCTCAGGTGCACGGCGGACGCCGGTCCTCCGGTCGCGCACCGGGTGCGCGACCACAGGACCGGCGCGCGGTCAGGCCGGGAGGCCGGGGGCGGGGTGGCCGGCCATCAGGCCGGCGACCTCCTTGCGGACGGCGGCGAGGGCCTCCTCGTCGCCGGCGGCGGCCGCCCGGACAGCGCGGTCGATCCACTCCGCGACGGCGGGCATGTGCTCGGTCCCCAGGCCGCGCGAGGTCAGCGACGGGGTGCCGATGCGGATGCCCGAGGGGTCGAACGGCTTGCGGGGGTCGTAGGGGACGGTGTTGTAGTTGACGACGATCCCGGCCCGGTCGAGGGCCTTCGCCGCGACCTTGCCGGGCACGTCCTTCGAGGTCAGGTCGATCAGGATCAGGTGGTTGTCGGTGCCGCCGGAGACCAGGTCGTAGCCGCGTTCCAGCAGGGCGTCGGCGAGGGCCCGGGCGTTGGCCACGACCGCGTGGGCGTAGTCGCGGAAGGCCGGCTGGGCGGCCTCCTTCAGGGCGACGGCGATGGCGGCGGTGGTCTGGTTGTGCGGGCCGCCCTGGAGGCCGGGGAAGACGGCCTTGTCGACGGCCCTGGCGTGCTCCTCACGGGCCATCAGCATCGCGCCGCGCGGGCCGCGCAGGGTCTTGTGGGTGGTGGTGGAGACGACGTCCACGTGCGGCACGGGCGAGGGGTGGGCACCGCCGGCGACGAGGCCGGCGATGTGCGCGATGTCGGCGACCAGTACCGCGCCGGCCTCCCGCGCGATCTCGCCGAAGGCGGCGAAGTCGATGGTGCGGGGCAGCGCGGTGCCACCGCAGAAGATGACCTTGGGCCGCTCCTGGAGCGCGAGGTCGCGCACCTCGTCGAAGTCGATCCGGCCGGTGTCGCGGCGCACGCCGTACTGCACGCCGCGGAACCAGGAGCCGGTCGCGGAGACGCCCCAGCCGTGGGTGAGGTGGCCGCCCATCGGCAGTGCCATGCCCATCACCGTGTCGCCCGGCTCGGCGAAGGCCAGGTAGACGGCGAGGTTGGCCGGGGAGCCGGAGTAGGGCTGGACATTGGCGTGGGCGGTGCCGAACAGGGCTTTGGCGCGGGCCACGGCCAGGGACTCCACCTGGTCGATGTTCTGCTGGCCCTCGTAGTAGCGGCGGCCCGCGTAGCCCTCGCTGTACTTGTTCTGCAGGACCGTGCCGGACGCCTCCAGCACGGCGGCGGAGACGTAGTTCTCGCTCGGGATGAGCCGCAGGGTCTCGGCCTGGAGCAGTTCCTCGGCGCCGACGAGGGCGGCGAGTTCGGGGTCGGTGGCGGCGAGGGCGGGGTGCGGGAGCGGAAGGGTCATGGGTGTCCTCCGGGACGGTCCGTGACGATCGGTCGTTGTCCCGGGGTGCCCAGGCGGACGGCACCACGTGCACTTCCTCGTACGGCTCCCCCGGGGTCGATTCCCCGCGCGCCAGTCGCCGTACCCTTCAGCACCCTAGCGCCCCCCGGCGTGTGGCGGATGTAGGCGTCCGCATGGCGAGCGACCATGGAGGGAAGGCCAGCGCCCGACGATCGGAGCACCCGTGTCCACCACGACGTCCGCCCTCGCCGCCGCGGAGGCGCACACCGCGCACACCTACCACCCGCTTCCGGTCGTCGTCGCCTCGGCGGACGGCGCCTGGATGACCGACGTGGAGGGACGCCGCTACCTCGACCTGCTCGCCGGCTACTCCGCGCTGAACTTCGGACACGGCAACCGGCGCCTGATCGCGGCGGCCAAGGCCCAGCTCGACCGGGTCACCCTCACCTCCCGCGCCTTCCACCACGACCGCTTCGGGGACTTCTGCGCCCAGCTCGCCGAGCTGTGCGAGATGGAGGCCGTGCTGCCGATGAACACCGGCGCGGAGGCCGTGGAGACGGCGGTCAAGACCGTCCGCAAATGGGGCTACCGGGTCAAGGGCGTCCCCCAGGGCCAGGCGAAGATCGTCGTCGCCGGGAACAACTTCCACGGCCGCACCACCACGCTCGTCAGCTTCTCGACCGATCACGACGCCCGGGCGGACTTCGGCCCCTACACGCCCGGCTTCGAGATCGTGCCCTTCGGCGACCTGACGGCGCTGGAGAACGCCCTGTCGGCGAACACCGTGGCCGTGCTGCTGGAGCCCGTGCAGGGCGAGGCCGGGGTGATCGTGCCGCCGCCCGGCTATCTCCAGGGCGTGCGCGAGCTGACCCGCAAGCACGGGGTGCTCTTCGTCGCCGACGAGATCCAGTCGGGCCTCGGCCGCACCGGCGCCACCTTCGCGTGCCGGCAGGAGGGCGTGGTCCCGGACGTGTACGTGCTCGGCAAGGCGCTGGGCGGCGGCGTGGTGCCGGTGTCGGCCGTGGTCTCCTCGTCCGAGGTGCTGGGCGTCTTCCGGCCCGGCGAGCACGGTTCGACCTTCGGCGGGAACCCGCTGGCGTGCGCGGTGGCGCTGGAGGTGATCGCGATGCTGCGCACCGGCGAGTTCCAGCAGCGGGCCGCCGAGCTGGGCGCGCACCTGCACCGCGAGCTGGGCGCGCTGGTCGGCGGCGGGGCGTTGGACGCGGTACGGGGCCGGGGGCTGTGGGCCGGGATCGACATCGCGCCGTCCCGGGGAACGGGGCGCGAGATCTCGGAGCGGCTGATGGAACGGGGCGTGCTGGCGAAGGACACCCACGGCGCGACGCTCCGGATCGCGCCCCCGCTGGTCATCTCGCAGGAGGACCTCGACTGGGGGCTCGACCGGCTGCGCGCGGTGCTGACGGAGGCGCCCGGGCCGTGAGGCCCGGCGGGGCACCCGGGGGCGTGGGGCCC
>NZ_RDBP01000012.1:2115320-2140975 GCF_008042045.1 Streptomyces sp. T39 | reverse complement strand
AGCCGCTGCTCGGCCGCGAGGGCGCCGGCGTCACCGTCCACGAGGCGGGCAGCGCGTTCGTCCCCCGCGACGAGGCCTGCTGCCACCAGGAGCTGGCGCCGCTGCCGTCGTTCGACGGCAACCGCACGGTGCTGGGCGCCTGGGTGGTCGACGGGGAGGCGGCCGGTCTCGGCATCCGCGAGTCGGCGGGGCTGATCACGGACGGGTACGCCCGCTTCCTCCCGCACGTGATCCTCTGAGCGGATGCCCGCACGGGCCCCCACGTCCTGGTCCGAGGCCGGCCCCACGCCCCCGGGCSAGCCCCGCCGACTCGCGGATGCCGAGACCGGCCGCCTCCCCGTCGACCACCCAGGCGCCCAGCACCGTGCGGTTGCCGTCGAACGACGGCAGCGGCGCCAGCTCCTGGTGGCAGCAGGCCTCGTCGCGGGGGACGAACGCGCTGCCCGCCTCGTGGACGGTGACGCCGGCGCCCTCGCGGCCGAGCAGCGGCTTGGACACCCAGCCGGGGCCGGCGGCCAGGTCACGGGGCCCGTCGAGGTACGCGGGGAGCAGGTTCGGGTGCCCCGGGTACAGCTCCCACAGGATCGCCAGCAGCGCCTTGTTGGACAGCAGCATCTTCCACGCTGGCTCGATCCAGCAGGTGGTCCCGGTGCCGCCGCCGTGGTCCAGGGTGTCGAGGACGTGCGGGCCGAAGTCGTCGGTGACCAGCCACTCCCACGGATAGAGCTTGAAGCAGCTGCGGATGAAGCGCAGCCGGTCGTCGACGAAGCGGCCCGAGATGGTGTCCCAGCCGATGCCCTCGACCGAGAGCGCCTCCGTCTCGATGCCCGCCTGCTCGGCGGTCTCGCGCAGGTACGCGACGGTCATCAGGTCCTCGCCGCACTCGTCGCCGTCGGTGTGCACGAAGTGCACGGGTCCGGGCGGCAGCAGCGGGGCCTGGCGGCGCCAGGCCGCGACGAGGCGCTCGTGCAGGGAGTTCCACTGGTCGGCGCCGGGGAAGCGTTCCTCCATCCAGAACCACTGAGGGCTCGCGGCCTCGACGAGCGAGGTCGGGGTGTCGGCGTTGTACTCCAGCAGCCTGGCGGGGCCGGTGCCGTCGTAGTGGAGGTCGAACCGGCCGTAGAGCGACGGCATTTCGTCGCGCCTGCGCCAGGACTCGGCGACGTGGGCGACCACCCGCGGGTCGGTGATGCCCAGCTCGCCGAAACGGTTCTTCTCGACGATGTGGGCGGCCGCCGCCAGCGACATGGCGTGCAGCTCCTCCACGACCTCCTCCAGGGCCTCGACCTCGGGGAGGGTGAACTCGTAGTAGGCGCTCTCGTCCCAGTAGGGGCGCAGGGAGCCGTCCGGGTGCCGGGTCAGCGGGTAGATGCAGCCCTGCGCCTCGACGGTCTCCTGCCAGCCCCGGCGCGGCTCGGTGGTGCGGCGCTGCACGGCGGTCAGCCCCCGCCCGAACCGGACTTGCCGAAGCCGCCGCGTGTGACGGCGGACTTGTCGAAGCTGCCGCCCGATACCTTGCCGTCGCTGACCGTGCCGCCGTAGTAGTACTTGCCGCCACCGCCCGAGCCGCCGCTGCCGCTGCCGCTCCTGCACCGCGAGTCCGGCAGCAGCTCGCGCGACACGGGATCGGCGCACCGCTTGTCCGGCTCCGACCCGCACGCCGCGAGCGAGGCGGCGAGCAGCCCCACACCTCCGAGCAGCACCGTGCCCGACCTCAGTCTCCGTCGTCCCATCGTCCTGTCCCCCGTCGTGCCCGTCCGGCCGCTGCCGGTGCGTCCGCGTCTGCTGATGTCCACGCCCCGGACGGCAGCCGCGGTTCCGCTTCGTCCCGGCCTTCGCGTCGCAACCGCTCCCGGCCGTTGTCCGGTCCGCCGCCCATCGTGCCCCGCCGGGTGCCGCACGGGCACTGCCCGGGTCCGGCAGACTCCGCCGCCCTCCCGGTGCCCGCGCCCGGCAGCGCCCGGCGCGCGAGGCGGGCGCGCGGATCCCCGGGCCGGGGCCCCCGAAACCTAGAGTCACGTCTCGTGCTCCTCGGGATGATCTGCGCCCTCGCGTCCGCGGTCTGCTACGGCACGGCCTCCGTCCTGCAGGCCATGGCGGCCCGCAGCACCTCGCCCGGGACCGGGTCCGGGGTCGACGCGGCGCTGCTGCTGCGTGCCGTGCGGCAGTGGCGCTACGTGCTGGGGCTCGGGCTCGACGGGGCCGGGTTCCTGCTCCAGGTCGTGGCCCTGCGGGCCCTCCCCCTACGCCGTCGGCGCCGCGCTCGCCGCGAGTCTCGCCGTGACGGCGGTCGTCGCGGCGCGGCTCATGCGGATCCGGCTGAAGCGGGCCGAGTGGGCGGCGGTCGCCGCGGTCTGCCTCGGTCTGGCGCTGCTGGGCCTCGCCTCCGGCCCGGAGGGCGACCGGGAGGGCTCGGACACGCTGCGCTGGTCGATGCTCGGCGCGGCGGCCGGCGTCCTCGTCGTGGGCGCGCTCGCGGGGCGGCTGCCGGACAAGCCGCGCGCCCTGGTGCTGGGCCTGGGGTCGGGCATCGGCGGGCAGCGAGGTCGCCGGGCAGCGCGGCCGCCGCCTCCCTCAGAATCGCCTCGTTGGCCGGCCCGCATTGATGAATCACGTTGGCGCGCTTCAGCAGCCACGGCAGGTTCGCCTGCACCAGGTTGTTGATCTGCACCGAGCCCTGAGCTCCGCCGGTCACGTAGACGGTCGGCAGCGCACGACGGAACCCGTGCAGGCTCAACGCCTCGACCGCCTTCTCAGCCGTTCCGGCCGGCGCCTCGGCACGCACCGGATTTCCGGTGACGACGGCCGCCGCGCCCACGTTGTCCGGAAGGAGCCCGAGGGTGGACTGCGCCGACACAGCGATGCGCGTGGCAGCGCGGGCCAAGACCCGGTTGGCCAGGCCGAGGCGGACCGTCTGCTCATGGACCACCAGGGGGACCCGCGCCACCGGCCAGGCCGGCGCACTGCCCGAACTCAGCAGCCTCTCCCGCTGGAAACGCCGCCTGTTCCAGCCCCTCAACCGCCCCAGCCGGCCCCCGTGGCCGTACTCACCCGGCCGCGGCCGCTGAGAAGGGATCCCGCCCGCCGTGGCCGTCGTGCTCCCGAACGCCATGCTCACCGTGTACGTCCTCGCCCACCCCTGGGCGCGCGACGCCAACGGCGTACCCGTCCCCCCGCCCTCCGACCAGAAGCCAGCCCCGCGCGGAACGTGGCCCGGCTCCGTCCTCGAACAGCCCGACGGCACATGGACAGTCCGGCTCGACCCGCGAGCGTGGCCGGTGAAGGACGGCGACACCATCTCCGACACCGCTGGCCGGACATGGACACTCACGTCCACCCGGCAGCACGCCGTCCCCGGTTGCCCCGATGTCGACTACATCCAGGCGGCGGCCACCCTCAACCCGCCCGAGGTCCCCTGATGGCCAAGTTCACGCCCGCACGCGGCCTCGAGGAGCAGCTCGCCCGCATGCTCGCCCCCGCCGTCCACCGCATCGCCCGCCAGGTCGAGATTGAGGCCAAGCGCCTCGCCCCACCTACCAAGCGCTGGGTCACCGTCGGCGACAACCGCGTCCGCCCCACCCACGTCGCAGCCAACGGCCAGGAGATCCCCGACAACCTCCGCTTCAAGATCACGTCCATGCGCTGGAACGTCGAACACCGCGGCGTTGGCCCCCACACCTACATGCTCAAGCCGCTCGACCAGTCCTCCCGGGCCGTGGCAAACCTCAAGAACTGCCGCTGCTCCGCCCACAAGGACCCGGACGGCATCGCCCGGCACATAAACACCGGGCAGCCCATCGTCGCTGGGAAGAAGGTAATGGTCACCGTCTCCGTCAAGGCCCCGCTCGTCGTCGAAGCCGAAGTCGGCACCGTCTACCCGGGCAACCTCCGAGCCGAGGGCACCTGGTTCATGTCCCGCGCGGCCGCGACTGTTGCTGCCCGTCCTTAGACCCCGACGTTGTTCAGGGCGGGCAGCTCCTTGCAGATGGCGAGCAGCGCAATGATCACCTCATGTGCGGCCTCCGCGTCATCGCGAAGATGGTCGATTGCATTCTCGAGGACGGCAGATTCGACAGCCTCCCCCTGCGAGTGTCGACCGAGGTGCCTGAGTGAAGGACCGTGGTCGCCCATGAGGCGCCTGCTTCTAGCGCCATCGAGCGTTCGCACGGCGCTCCTGAGCGCAACATGGCTCCCGCGGGGCATCCAGTTGGCTTCAACGTCCAGCAGTCGAGGGCGCACCTCCATGTCGAGCCGATGCCACGATTCGCTGATCATCGTCAGCCACGGGTGGATGGGCCTGTGGTGCGTGAAGGTTGTCCGAATGAGTTCGCGCCGTCGCTCAAAGGCTGCGCAGACGTCTCCAGAACGAGTAGGAGATGGATCACGGACCCACGTCTCCACTGCCTGACGGTACTTCGCATTGGCTGTACGTAGACGAATGAGGTCTGATTCGGCGTGGTGGAGGTCATACCGCACGAACCCGCTGCGGTGCCTGCCTTCGAAATCGATGGCTGCGTTCCGTCCACTCTTCACGGCCGCCCGGTAGTTCGCCGCATCGGCCTGCAGCCCTCCAAGATGCGAGAGCACCACCAGCGCGAAGGGCACGCCGATGAGTAGTCCCGTAAAGCTCGAGAGCAGGTTCGTCAGGAAGCCGCGGTCGTTCCACCAGCCGTGTTCGTCGCCGTAGATACCGAGACCGGCCATGGCGATCCCCGCAGGAAGGCAGCAGTAGACGAGCCACTTGATCGGTTTGGGAATGTGAACCCACCACGTCACTAGGGACAGCAGACGCCGCCTCACATGCCCACCTCTCACGTCGCTGCCGTGCTGGAGCGACATTAGCGGCCGCCGCGTGCACAGTGCGGGGCTATGGCTACGAACCCCACCACCAAGAAGCCCGCCGCTGCGGCGGACGAGTCCACCGAGACCATCACCGCGCCGGCCGCCCCGGCCCTTCCCGTGCCTGTGCCGGCCGTCGTCGGTCCCGCGCCCAGGCCGGGCGTCGTACCGGTCCGGGTACGGCTCTCCCACCACCTCGGCATCGACGGCACCGACTACAAGCCCGGGGCCGAGATCCTCGTCTCTCCTGACTACGCCCGGCGCTGGCACGCTTCGGCGAGCCGCCCGCGCATCCGGAGAACGCCGGCGCGCTGGACTCCCCGCCGGCGGCTTCGGCGGGGTGAGGGAGCGCGCCGCACGGGGCGCGGACGCCGCGGAGGCCCCGGGAGGTGACGGGCCCACGTCGCGCTTCACCCCGCCTCCGGGGAGCGACGCGCCGACGGCGCCGCGGCGACCGGCCCCGGCACGGCCGTGCCGCTGCGTGTCGCACACGCGTGCTGGGACAATCCCCCTGTGGTGGACAACAGTTGGTGGATCGGACTGATAACCGGCGGGACGGCCGTCGTCGCGAGCTGGGTCACCGGGCGGAGCCTCACCCGGTCGGCCCGGGTGGAGGCCGAGGTGACGGCGCGCGCGGCGGAGACGGCCGAGGCGCGGACCCGGCGGCGGGACGCCTACCGGGAGCTGAGCGCCGCGGTGCACGGGCTCTCCGAGGTCTTCTGGCGCATGGAGGAGGCGGACGCCGCTCCGGAGGGCGCGCGGCGGGCGGCGGTCCTCGGGGAGATGCAGATCGCGTCGCGTGCCGCGCTCAACGAGGTGACCCGGGCCAGCCGCGAGGTCGCCCTGGAGGGGCCGGCCGAGGCCGCCGCGGCCGCGCGGACGCTGCGGCGCCGGGCGCTCACGGCGCATCAGCGGCTCGTCGCCCTGGGGACGGGCGAGGGGGACCGGGAGGCGTACGACCGGGCCTACCGGGTGTTCCGCGAGGAGCACTCGGGCTTCCTGGACCTGGCCCGCGCGGCCCTGGAGGTCGGCTGAGGCGGCAGCACCGCGGCCGTCACGCCGTCGCGCGCAGCACGTTGCACAGGGTGTCGAGAGTCCCGCTCCACCGGCTGTCCGAGGGGGTGCCGTAGCCGACGACCAGGCCCTCCGGGCCGCCCGGGGGCGCGTCCGGGTGGCGGAAGCGGGTGAGGCCCTGGACCTGGAGACCGTGCCAGGCCGCCGCGCGCAGGGCCAGGGCCTCGCCGCCCGGCGGGAGTTCGAGCACGGCGTGCAGCCCGGCGGCGATCCCGCTCACCCGGACGTGGGGCGCGCTGCGGCGCACGCGTTCGACCAGGTCGTCGCGGCGGCGCCGGTAGCGCAGCCGCATGGCCCGGACATGGCGGTCGTACGCGCCCGACGTGAGGAACTCCGCCAGCGTCAGCTGGTCCGTGACGCCGGTCAGACGCTGCTCGCCGCCGCTCGCGTCGAGCACCTCGCCGACGACGGGCTCCGGCAGCACCATCCAGGCGAGCCGCAGCCCGGGGGCCAGGGACTTGCTGGCGGTGCCGAAGTAGACGACCCGCTCGGGGTCGAGCCCCTGGAGCGCGCCCACCGGCTGCCGGTCGTAGCGGAACTCGCCGTCGTAGTCGTCCTCCAGCACCAGACCGCCCGTCCTGCGGGCCCAGTCGACGGCCGCGGCACGGCCGGTGGGCGAGAGCGGGACACCGAGCGGGAACTGGTGCGCCGGGGTCATCAGCACCGCCCCCGTCCCGCGCAGGGACGCCAGCGGCTCGGTACGGGTGCCCCCGGCGTCGAACGGCAGCGGGGACAGGGCGAGTCCGGCGCCGGTCAGCAGGTCCCAGTGGATGTCCAGCCCGTACGACTCGACAGCCACCTGCCGCACCCTGCGGCGGGCCAGCGCCTTGCCCATGAGGGCGAGTCCGTGCGCGAATCCCGAGCAGATCAGGATGCGTTCGGGCGTCGCGTGGACGCCGCGGGCGCGGGCCAGGTAGTCGCCGAGCGCGGTGCGCAGTTCGACGCGGCCGCGCGGGTCGCCGTAGCCGTACGCGTCGTCGGGAACGGTGGCGAGAGCCCGGCGGGCCGCCTTGAGCCAGGCCGTGCGGGGGAACGAGGCGACGTCGGGGCACCCCGCCATCAGGCTGTGCGCGGGCCGGTCGCCCACCGGGCGGCTGCGCGTCGGCGCGGGCGGCGGGGTCACGGGCCGCGCGGCGGGGCGCGGGGCGACCCGGGTGCCGGAGCCCTGCCGGGCGGTGAGCCAGCCCTCGGCGACGAGCTCGGCGTAGGCGTCCGCGACGGTGTTGCGGGCGATGCCGAGGTCGGCGGCGAGCGAACGGGAGGACGGGAGCCGGGTGCCGGGGGCGAGCCGGCCGCTGCGGACGGCTTCCCGCAGGGCGCCGATCAGGCCGGCGCGCAGACGCGGTCCGCTCAGGTCCAGGTGCAGGTCGGCACCGAAAGTGGCCCGGGAATCGGTCATGGGAATGGACCATACTCCTGCGCCACACCGCCCGTACGGTCGGACGCATGACGACGACACCGACGACACCGGCGACACCCGACGGCCACCACGCCCCCGAGCACCCGCCCCGGCTGAGCGTCTCCGGCCTGCTACCCCACGTCTACAAGGCGGCTGCGCGGCTGGACGCGGAGGCCCGGAAGGGGCTCGACCCGAAGCTGGTCGAGCTGGTCAAGATCCGCGCCTCCCAGATCAACCACTGCGCGTTCTGCCTCGACATGCACAGCAAGGACGCGCTGGCGGCCGGCGAGTCGGTGGAGCGCATCGTGCAGCTGTCCGCCTGGGAGGAGTCGCGGCACTTCTACACGGAGAAGGAGATCGCGGCGCTCGAACTGACGGAGGCGGTGACCGTGCTCACCGACGGTTTCGTCCCCGACGAGGTGTACGAGCGGGCGGCGAAGCAGTTCGAGGAGACGGAGCTGGCCCAGCTGATCGCGTCGATCGCCATGATCAACGTCTGGAACCGCTTCGGCGTCGCCGGACGGCTGACGCCCGGCCACTACACGCCGGGCTCCCTGACGCACTGAACACCGATCAGTCCGTCTACGAGAGGCGCCCACGACATGCCGGACACCCGGGCGGAGGTCTTCCGCGCCCTGCACCACGGCCGGAGGCCGGACCATCCCCTCGTGCTCCCGGGGCCGTGGGACGCGGCGGCCGCCCGGGCGTTCGCGGACGCCGGTTTCCCCGCTCTCGCGACGCCGAGCGCGGGGGTCGCGGCGTCGCTCGGGTACGCCGACGGTTCCGTGCCCGCACCGGAGATGTTCGCGGCCGTGGCCCGGATCGTGCGGGCGGCCGGCGTGCCGGTCAGCGCGGATCTGGAGGGCGGCTACGGGCTGCCGCCGAGGGAACTGGTCGCGAGGATCGCGGAGACGGGCGCGGTCGGCTGCAACCTGGAGGACGGCGACGGCGCGACCGGCACCCTCGAGGACCCCCGGCGGCACGCGGACTGGCTGGCCGAGGTGTGCGCGGAGGCGGGCGGCGCGCTGTTCGTGAACGCCCGCGTGGACACGTATCTGCGCGGGATCACGGACCCGGACGAGGCGGTCGCCAGGATCGTGCTCTACGAGGCCGCCGGCGTGGACGGGGTGTACCCGATCATGGCGCCGCCGGAGCATCTGCCGGTGCTGGCCGCGGCGACGGCGCTGCCGGTCAACGTCCACGCCGCCGCGACCGCTCCACCCGTCGCCGAACTGGGCCGCCTCGGCGCCCGGCGCATCACCTTCGGCCCGGGCCTCCAGCGGCGGGCGCAGAAAGCGGTCGAGGAGATGGCCCGCGACCTGCTGCTCGCCGCGGTCGAACCGGCCCGCACCACGCGGGCGGTGGAGGAGGCGCGCGGGGCCGCGTGACCGGCGGCCGTGCGGGCCGGACTGCGGGGAGCACCGGCGGGCGAACGGGGCCGAGGCGGCACGGGGGCGACCCGGCCCGCGGGGCGGCACACCCGGAGATATATCTTGATGATCGAGATAACCTTCGGTCCCCTCGATCCAGGAGCCCCTCCCGGTGTCACTGCTGTTCGCGGTCCTCGCGGCCGGTCAACTCGCCCTGGCCGCGGCCATGGTGCGGTACGTGCGGGCGGCCCCCGGGCGCCTCACCCTCATACCCGCCCTGACCTGCGCCGCCCTGGTCTGGGACAACGCCGTGATCGCCCTCGGCGGCACCATCGGCGCCGGAGGGTTCCTCGAAGCGGTCAACACGCCCCGCTTCGTGCTCCACGCCCTGCTGACGCCCTTCCTCGTCGTCTGGTCGCTGGCCGCGGCGGAGCACGCGGGTGTGCGCGCCGCCGCCCGCCCGCCGCTGCGCATCGCCACCGGCGTACTCACCCTGCTGCTGATCGCCGCGGGCACCGCCCACGACATCCTCGGGCTGTCCCTGCGGCCGGAGCACTGGCACGGAGCGCTGCGCTACGTGAACGACGCCGCGTCCCCCGTCGGCCCGCTGCCCGCCGTCGTCACCGGCCTGGTGGTCCTCGGCGCCGGGATCGTCGTGTGGCGGCGTACGGGCTTCTCCCTGCTCGCCGCCACCGCGGCGGTCATGGTCGTGGTCTCCGGGGCCGCCGCGGGGATCCCCGTGCTCGGCAACGCGGGCGAGGTCGTCCTCGGCGCGGGGCTGCTGCTCACCGTCCGCCGCTTCCTCCCGGGCCGGGCCGCCCCGGCGGCGGAGGCCGCTGCCGCCTGACCCCCGCACCGGGACATCGCCGCAGGTCGCACCGGGTCGCGGGAACCCACGACCCGGTGTCCCGCGACCCGCTCCCGCACGACGCAAAAAGCTTTCAAGAACCGGGAGAAAGAACCTTCCCCACCCCACCGGAACCGCCGAGGGAACTCGTCACTCTCCCGGGTGACTTGGGCCGATCGGACTGGATTTCGGGCGGGTCCGCGGGCATATGCTCGCCGCGACAACTCCAGACATGCGTCGGCCCCCGGCCGGGACTGCGAATCCCGATCGAGGGCCTGACCACCGAGGAAGTACGAGGCTTCCCGATGGATACCCCGCAGATTAGCGCGCCCTCGCGCGCCCCGTCCCGCGTTCCCGGGCGCGTCACCGCTTTCGGTGTCGTCCACGTCCACGCGATCCACACCGAGCGCTTCACGATCGTCGGCAACCACCTCGCCCAGCACGGCGAGTTGTCGCTCACCGCGATCGGGCTCGCCGTGCACATCCAGTCGCTGCCCGACGGGGCGAAGGTCGGCATCAAGGCGCTCACCGACCGCTTCCCGGAGAGCGAGGCACGGATCGCCTCCGCCCTGCGCGAGCTGGAGGAACACGCCTACCTGCGGCGCTTCGTGGAGCGCCTGCCCGGCGGCAGGGTCGTCACCCGCACCATCTCGTACGCCCGGCCGGAGACGGTGCGCGCGTCACGGCCGGAGCCCGCGCGGCCCATGGAGCCCGCCCGGCCCGCCGCCCCCGTCGGGCCCGTGCCCGCGTCCGTCCCCGTACCGGTGACTGTCGAGCCCGCGTCCGTCCCCGTACCGGTGACCGTCGAGCCCGCGTCCGTCCCCGTACCGGTGACCGTCGAGCCCGTGCCCGCTCCGCCACCGGAGCCCGAGGCACCTCCGGCCGCGCCCCCTCCCCCGGACCCGGCCCCGCTGCCGGAGCCCGTCGCGCACGACCCGGACCGCCATCGCGTCGCCTCCGGCCTGCTCGCCGGGCTGCGACGTGACGACGCCCGCCTGCTGCTCTCCGAGCACGAGGTGCGCCGCCTGGCACCCGCCGTCTCCGCCTGGCTGGAACGGGAAGCCGGCCCCGACGCCGTCCGCCTCGCCCTCACCACCGGCCTGCCCGCCACCCTCAGACGGCCCGTGGGGCTCCTCGCCCACCGGCTCACCACCCTCCTGCCCCACCATCTCGTACGCCCGGCCGGAGACGGTGCGCGCGTCACGGCCGGAGCCCGCGCGCCCGGCGCTCGCCCGCCCGGCACCGCACGCGGCTGATCGCCGCCGGGACCGCCGTGCTCCTCCTCCTCGGCGCCGTCCTCGCCGGCGGCGGCACCTGGCCCGGCCGGATGGCCGTCGACCTCTCCGGCCCGCTCGGCGACGCCAGCGACTGGATCATCGACAACCGCGACAGCCACCCCCTCTTCCTCTACGTCCTCGGCCACGTCAGCAACGCCGTCGTGCTCTCGGTGCGCGCGGTCTACCTGGTGCTGCTCGCCGCCGGCTGGGCCGGGGTCACCGCAGCCGCCGGCGTGATCGCCTGGCGGGTCGCCGGTGTCCGCCTCGCGCTCGGCTCCGTCGCCGCGTTCGCCGCCTGCGGCCTCCTCGGCATGTGGGTCCCCACCATGCAGACGCTGGCCCTGATGGTCGTCGCCGTGGCCGCGTCCGTGCTGCTCGGCGGCCTCCTCGGCCTCGCCGCGGGCCTCTCGGACCGCATGCACCGCGTGCTGCGACCCGTCCTCGACACCATGCAGGTGCTGCCCGCCTTCGCGTACCTGCTGCCGGTCGTCCTCGTCTTCGGCATCGGCGTGCCCGCCGCCGTCCTCGCCACCGTCGTCTACGCGGCACCGCCCATGGCCCGCCTGACCGCGCTCGGTCTGCGCGACGCGGACGCCGGGGTGATGGAGGCCGCGGCCTCGCTCGGCGCGACGGCCCGGCAGCGGCTGCTCACCGCGCGGCTGCCGCTCGCCCGCAGGGAACTGCTGCTCGGCCTCAACCAGTCGATCATGATGGCGCTCTCCATGGCCGTCATCGCCTCCGTGATCGGCGCCGGGGGACTCGGCGACCGCGTCTACCAGGCGCTCGCCTCCGTCGACGTCGGTGCCGCGCTCGCCGCCGGCGTCCCGATCGTGCTGCTCGCCGTCGTCCTCGACCGCGTCACCGCGGCCGCCGGCGCCCGCCTCGGCACCGCCCCCGCCCGCGGTGCCCGCCTGGGCTGGGCGGTCGCCGCAGCCGTGACCCTCGCCGCCGCCCTGGCCGGACGGTTCACCGGCCGGCTCGGCTGGCCCGACGCCTGGACCCTGGACATCGCCGAGCCGGTCAACCGGGCCGTCGACTGGATGACCGCCCACCTCTACACCGGCGTCCCCGTCGTCGGCGGCACCGCCGACTGGGCCGCCCACTTCACCACCTGGGTGCTCGACCCGGTGCGCTCCGGGCTGACCTGGCTGCCCTGGTGGGCCGTGCTGCTCCTGGTCGGCGCACTCGCCCTGCTCATCGGCACCTGGCGCACCGCCGCGACCGCCGTCCTCGCGATGGCCGCGATCGGGGTCCTCGGCGTGTGGGAGCCCGCGCTCGACACGCTGTCGCAGGTGCTGGCCGCCGTCGCCGTCACCCTCGTCATCGGCTTCGCCGTCGGGATCGCCGCCGCCCGCGGCGCACGGCTGAACCGGGCCCTGCGCCCGGTGCTGGACGTGTTCCAGACGATGCCGCAGTTCGTGTACCTGATCCCGGTGGTCGCGCTGTTCGGCGTCGGCCGCGCCCCGGCGGTCGCCGCCGCCGTGGTGTACGCGCTGCCCGCCGTCGTCCGCATCACCGCGCAGGGCGTCGCCGCCGTGGACCCGGCCGCCGTGGAGTCCGCCCGCTCGATGGGCGCGACCGGCCGCCAGCAGCTCCTCCAGGTGCAACTGCCCCTCGCCAGGCCCGCGCTGCTGCTCGCCGTGAACCAGGGCGTCGTCCTCGTCCTCGCCGTGGTCGTCATCGGCGGCCTCGTGGGCGGCGGTGCGCTCGGCTACGACGTCGTCTTCGGCCTCGCGCAGGGCGACCTGGCGACCGGGCTGGTCGCGGGCGCGGCGATCGTCTGCCTCGGGCTGATGCTCGACCGCGTCACCCAGCCCACACAGCGCCGCGCATCTGCCGGAAAGGGGGCCTGACATGGCTCGCCCGCGTTTCGCCGTCCTCGCCGCGGCCCTCGGTCTCACCGTGCTCACCGGCTGCGGCGCGGCCGACATGACCAAGCAGGCGTCCCCGTACGCCGCCGCCCGGGGCGCCCGTACGGTCACCCTGTCCGTGCAGTCCTGGGTGGGCGCGCAGGCCAATGTCGCCGTCGCCCGGTACCTCCTGGAGAAGGAGCTCGGCTACCGCGTCGACACCGTCCAGATCGACGAGGTCCCCGCCTGGGACGCGCTCAGCCAGGGCCGGGTCGACGCCATCCTGGAGGACTGGGGCCACCCGGAACAGGAACAGCGCTACATCGAGGACAAGGGCACCATCACCCGCGGCGGCGACCTCGGGGTGACCGGCCACATCGGCTGGTTCGTGCCGACGTACTTCGCCGAGCAGCACCCCGACGTCACCGACTGGAAGAACCTCGACCGGTACGCCGACCGGCTCCGCACCGCGGAGAGCGGCGGCAAGGGACAGCTGCTGGACGGCTCCCCGTCCTACGTCACCAACGACAAGGCGCTGGTGAAGAACCTGGATCTGGACTACCAGGTCGTCTTCGCCGGCTCCGAGGCGGCGCAGATCACCCAGATCCAGCAGTTCGCCAAGGCGGAGAAGCCGTTCCTGACCTACTGGTACAAGCCCCAGTGGCTCTTCGAGAAGGTCCCCATGACGGAGGTGAAGCTCCCCGAGTACACCGAGGGCTGCGACGCCGACCCGGACGAGGTCGCCTGCGCCTACCCGCACACCCCGCTCCAGAAGTTCCTCAACACCCGCTTCGCGGACGAGGGCGGCGACGCGGCCGCCTTCCTGAAGAGGTTCCGCTGGACGGAGAAGGAACAGAACGAGGTCTCCCTGATGATCGCGGAGCAGAAGCTCGCTCCCGAGGAGGCCGCGAGGAAGTGGGTCGACGCGCACGAGCGGACGTGGCGGGAGTGGCTGCCGAAGCGGTGACCCGACCGCCTTCCCGTGTACCCGTACGCCGGGTGAGCGTACGGGTACACGGAGTGGGACTTTCCGGACGGCGCACGGGATCACGGCCCGGTTGCGGTGCGCCACGGGGAGGCGGCCCGGGATGGCCGACGGCGAACACGGCGGGGACGGCGGCCGGGGTCCCGGGTGCGTCCGCGGCGGGCGTGGTGGCGGTGGCGGTGGCGGTCATCGGCTCCACCGCCCGGTGGCGGGGGTGCCCGGCGGCGGCCAGGTGGTGTGGGAGTGCATCAGGCCACCGCCTTCCGAACCGGGGACGGGACACCGGCGACCACGCCCAGCAGCCCCGCGTGGTCGACGACGCCCAGGCAGCGGCCACCCTCGACGACACGGGCGGACTCGCCGGTGCGGGCGACGGCCTCGATGGCCTCGTGGACGGTGGCGTCCGGGGCGAGCGCGGGGCCGGCCTCCGTCTCGGCGGCGGACGCGGGGCGCATCGCGGTGCGCACGGTCATGACCTGCTCGCGCGGCACGTCACGGACGAAGTCGCGGACGTAGTCGTCGGCGGGCGAGCCGACGATCTCCTCGGGGGTGCCGAGCTGCACGATCCGGCCGTCGCGCATCAGCGCGATCCGGTCGCCGAGGCGCAGCGCCTCGGTCAGGTCGTGGGTGATGAAGACCATGGTGCGGCCCTCCTCGCGGTGGAGGCGGACGACCTCTTCCTGCATGTCCCGCCGGATCAGCGGGTCGAGCGCGCTGAACGGCTCGTCGAAGAGGAGCACCTCGGGGTCGACGGCGAGCGCGCGGGCGAGGCCGACGCGCTGCTGCTGACCGCCCGAGAGCTGACCGGGGCGGCGGTGCTCCATGCCCGCGAGGCCGACCTTCTCCACGAAGGCGGCGGCCCGCGCGCGGCGTTCGGCGCGTCCGACGCCCTGGATCTCCAGGCCGTAGGCGATGTTGTCGAGGACGGAGCGGTGCGGCAGCAGGCCGAAGTGCTGGAAGACCATCGCGGCCCGGTGGCGGCGCAGTGCGCGCAGTCGGCCCGCGTCCATGGAGAGCACGTCCTCGCCGTCGATGGCGATCGAGCCCGCGGTGGGTTCGATCAGCCGGGTCAGGCAGCGCACCAGCGTGGACTTGCCGGAGCCGGACAGGCCCATGACGACGAAGACCTCGCCCTTGCGGACGTCGAAGGAGACGTCGCGCACGGCGGCGGTGCAGCCGGTGCGCTCGCGCAGCGCGGCGGCGTCGAGCCCGGCGAGCCCGGGGTCGGCGGGGACCCGCTCGGCCTTCGGACCGAAGACCTTCCACAGGTCGCGCACGGCGAAGACGGACGGCGCCGTCCCGGGTGCGTCGGGTGAAGCGGGTGCGGTCGCGGTGCTCATCGGCTGCCTCCCAGCAGGTCGGCGCACTTCTCGCCGACCATGAGGACGCCGATCATCGGGTTCACGGCGGTCATGGTCGGGAAGACGGACGCGTCGGCGATCCGGATGTTCGCAAGGCCCCTGACCCTCAGGTCGGGCGCGACGACGGCGAGTTCGTCGTCCGCCGCGCCCATCCGGCAGGTGCCGGCGGGGTGGTAGACGGTGTGCGCGACCTGGCGCGCGTACGCGCTCAGCTCCTCGTCGGAGGTGATCTCCGGGCCCGGGCAGACCTCGCGCTTCAGCCAGCCGGCCAGCGGCTCGGTGGCGGCGATCTCGCGGGCGATGCGGATGCCGTCGACGAGGGTCCGGCCGTCGTAGTCGTCCTCGTCGGTGAAGTACCGGAAGTCGAGGGCGGGCTTGACCTCGGGGTCGGCGCTGGTGAGGTACAGCCGGCCGCGGCTGCGGGGCTTGGGGATGTTCGGCGTCATCGACACGCCGTGCGCGGGCCGTTCGTAGCCGATCCGCTCGGGATGGTCGGTGAACGGGATCTGGTAGAAGTGGAACATCAGGTCCGGCCCGGCGCTCGCGGGGTCCCGGCGGACGAAGAGGCCCGCGTCGGAGTCCATCGCGGAGTTCTCCGGGATGGGGCCGTGGGTCTCCCAGACGATGACCGACTCGGGGTGGTCGAGGAGGTTCTCGCCGACGCCCGGCAGGTCGTGGACGACCGGGATGCCGAGCTTCTCCAGGTCGGCGCGGGGCCCGATGCCGGAGTGCAGGAGCAGCCGCGGGGTGTCCACCGCGCCCGCGCACACCAGCACTTCGCGCCGCGCCCGCACGACGTGCTCCTCGCCGTCGGCGGTGCGGATGTGCACGCCGGTGGCCCGGGTGCCCTCCAGCTCCAGCCGGAACGCCCAGGTCTCCAGGGCGATGTGGAGGTTGGGCCGGTCCAGGAACGGGTGCAGATAGGCGACCGAGGCGGAGGAGCGCTTGTTGTCCTGCGGGTGGTACGCCAGGTCGAAGAATCCGACGCCCTCGTGGAAGGGCTGCCGGTTGAAGCCCTCGACGCGCGGCACCGACAGCGCCGTCCGGGCGGCGTCGACGAAGTCGCGGGCGATGGCGTTCCGGTCGGCCTCGTCGACGGGGACGATGTTGTTGCGCAGCCGGGCGAAGTACGGGTCCATGGACGCGGCGTCCCAGCCCTCGGCGCCCGCCTCGGCCCACTCGTCCCAGTCGGACGGCAGGGGCTTGAAGGCGATCAGGGTGTTGTGGGACGAGCAGCCGCCGAGCACCCGGGCGCGGCTGTGGCGGATGTGGGAGTTGCCGCGCGGCTGCTCGGTCGTCGGGTAGTCGTAGTCCAGTTCGCCGCCGAGCAGGCCCATCCAGCGGCGCAGGGTGAGCACGTCGTCGCGGCCGACGTCGCTGGGGCCGCCCTCGATGACGGCGACGGTGACGTCGGGGTCCTCGGTCAGCCGGGAGGCGATCACCGACCCGGCGGTGCCGCCGCCGACGACGACGTAGTCGTACACAGGGTTCTCGTTCATGGGGTCCCGTCCCGCGCTCAGCCCGCGAACCAGCGCACGGGGCGCGGGGCGAGGTTCTCGTAGATGTGCTTGGCCTCGCGGTACTCGGCGAGGCCCGTGGGCCCGAGTTCGCGGCCGGTGCCGGACTTGCCGAAGCCGCCCCACTCCGCCTGCGGCAGGTAGGGGTGGAAGTCGTTGATCCAGACCGTGCCGTGGCGCAGCCGGGCGGCGACGCGCCGGGCGCGGGCGGTGTCGGCGCTCCACACACCGCCGGCCAGGCCGTATTCGGTGTCGTTGGCGAGGGCGACGGCCTCGTCCTCGTCGGTGAAGGTCTCCACGGTGAGGACCGGGCCGAAGACCTCCTCGCGGATCACGCGCATGTCGCGGTGGCAGTGGTCGAGCACGGTGGGCCGGTAGAAGAAGCCGGGGCCCTCGGGCTTCTCGCCGCCGGCCCGCAGCACGGCCCCCTCCTTCAGGGCGGAGGCGACGAAGTCCTCGGTCCTGGCGAGCTGGGCGGCCGAGACGAGCGGGCCGCACTCGACGCCCTCGTCCGTGCCGCGGCCGAGGCGGATCCGCTCGGCGCGGCGGGCGAGTTCGGTGACGAAGCGGTCCCGTACGGACTCCTCGACGATCAGCCGGGAGCCGGCGGAGCAGACCTGGCCGCTGTGGATGAAGGCCGCGTTGAGCGCCTGGTCGACGGCGGTGTCGAAGCCCTCGTCGGTGGCGCAGGCGTCGGCGAAGACGACGTTCGGGTTCTTGCCGCCGAGTTCGAGGGCGACCTTCTTGACGCTGTCGGCCGCCGCCCTGGCGACCTTGGTGCCGCTGACCAGGCCGCCGGTGAAGGAGACCAGGTCGACGTCGGGGTGCTCGGCGAGCCGGGCGCCGACGGTGGCGCCGGGGCCGGTGACGATGTTGGCGGCGCCGAGCGGGAGGCCGGCCTCCATGAGCAGCTCGACGAGCACGACCGTGGTCAGCGGCGTGATCTCGCTGGGCTTGATCACGAAGGTGTTGCCCGCGGCGAGGGCGGGCGCGATCTTCCAGCTGGCCTGGAGCAGCGGGTAGTTCCACGGCGTGATCAGCGCGCAGACGCCGACCGGCTCGTGCACGACGACGCTGTGGATCTCGTCCGAGCCCGCGTCGACGACCCGCCCGCCGCTCTCCGCCGCCACGAGGTCGGCGAAGTAGCGGAAGGCGTCGCGCACGCAGTCGACGTCGACACGGCCCTCCTCCAGGGTCTTGCCCGCGTCCCGGCTCTCCAGGGCGCCGATCCGTTCCCGGTCGCGCTCCAGCAGGCCGGCGACCCTGCGCAGCAGCGCCGCGCGGTCGGCGGCCGGCGTACGCGGCCAGGACCCGTCGTCGAAGGCCGCGCGAGCGGCGGCGACGGCGTCGTCGGTGTCCGCGACGTCGCCCTCCGACACGACCGCGAAGGCGGTCGCGTCCACGGGGTCGATGATCTCGCGGGTGGCGCCGGAGACGGCTGCGCGCCACTCTCCGCCCACATGGATGGTCTGCTGTGCTGACGACACGTCGCGTTGTGGCCTTTCGTTCCCGTTTGCTTCCCCCTGCCGGGCGTCCCGGCGATCGGGCCCCCTGCCCCCGGGCCGGGGATCCATGCGCAACGCCTCACGGATAGTGGGCCGCTTCACACCGGGCGTGAGACGGACATCACGGCCACGGGACGGCAGGAGGCGGGCCGGGAGCGGCGAAAAGCCGTTGTCGGGGCGGACGGGCGGCGTCTACCGTCCGTGTCGACGACGTGTAGCTCAGTCAGCCAGAGCGCCGGGCTCCGGACCCGGAGGGCGCGGGGGCAGAACCCGCCACGTCGGCTTATGAACGAGAACGCTGAGCAGCAGCTTCCGACCGCAGCGCCCTCCTACGCCCGTGCCGAGCTGGCGCGCGCCTTCACCACTGCGCTCACCCACGAGGACCGGGTGACCCGCGACCGGGCCGTGGCGAGGGTCGCCCGCTGGCGCGCCGTCCTTTCGGGCATGGCGAACGGGCAGCTGCGCATCGGGTCCCGCACCCCCGTCGCCGGGCTCCCCGCCTGGATCACGCCCGAGGTCGTCCGCGGCGGTTTCGCGACCGGGCAGCCCGCCGCCGGCGGCCCGCTGCTCCCCCACGAGGCGGCCGCCGCCGAGCGGGCCGGTGTCCCCGGGGACCGCCGGGCGCTCTTCGCCCACTTCCTGACCGAGCCCGGCCTCACCGAGCTGTGGGACCTGCTGGACAGCGGCCGCTACGCGGTGGCGCTCCCGGAGGAGGCGGCACTGCTCACGGTGGCGTGGCTGGTCCGGGCCGGGGAGACGGACGCCGCGCTGGCCCTCGTCGGTGAGCTGGAGCCGTTCGCCGACCGCGTGCGTCTCCTGCCGCGTCCTTCGGACACGCCCGCCCCCGATGCCCACGCGGTGCACCGCGCCACCGCGGACGACGCCGGCTGGACGCTGTCGCTGCGCGGCCCGAACAGCAGGGTCGAGACGCAGCGCGAGTCGCTGGCGGTCTGGGCGCCCTTCGCCGACGACCTGCTCGCCCACTGGCTGGAGGTACGGGAGCCCGACGGCACGCCCCGGCCGGCGACGGGCCGGCCGGGGGCGCCCGCCGCCGCGTACGACGGCGCGTACGACGCCGACTGGCTCGCGCGCGGGCAGGCACTGCTGCGCCGCTACCGCCGTCTGGCCGAGGAGCACACCCTGTGCGCCAAGCACCGCCGGCCCCGGGAGAACGCGGCGATCCTGCGCACCGCGCTGGAGGAGGTCGTCGCGGGCCGCCCGCCGGCGGCCCGGCTGGAAGGGCTGCTGCGGCACGCGGTGGCGTCCATGGTCGGCAAGCGGGGCGTGCCCGGGTCGGCGCCCCACGCCGCGCTGCGCCACGAGCAGGCGCGGCTGGCCGCGCTGCCCGCCCACCACCGGCTCGCCCAGCTCGTGGTCGTCCGGCTGTCCGGGCTGCCCCAGGACACCGGCGTCGCCGACACCGCGCCGCTGCTCGTCCCGGTGACGGCACGGGAGGCGGAGGCCACCGGCCTGCCCGCGGGTGCCGAGATCCCGCCGTCGGTCCGCGCCGCCGTGGAGTCCGCGCTCAGTGCCCCCCTCGCCGCGCTGGTGGCCCGGGGCGTGGTGCCGTCCGCCGAGGTGCTGGCGGAGCTGGTGCCGCAGCTGGTGGCCGCGACCACCGCCGACGCCTACCGGGACCCGGCGCTGCGCATCCTCATGGCGGCCGCCCACCGGTCGTTCCGCAACCGCCGTTCCCTGCTGCTGCTCCACCTGGAGCGGCAGGTCCGCGTCGAGGAGCTGCCCTGGGTGCGCGCCGTGGCCTCCCACCGCAGCGGCGACGAGGCCGTGGCGGAGGCCGCCCGCGCCGCCCTGCGCGAGCTGGGCACCCTCGCGGTGCAGGCGTTTCCCGCGACGCTGCTGCCCAACCCGCTGGTGCGCGAGATGTCCGTGCTCGGCCGCCAGGCCGACATCGGCGTGCCGTTCACGGAGGAGCTGGCGGCGGACATCTTCATGGGCGAGTTCGGCCCGAAGTTCCTCGTCGCGGCGCGCGTCGCGGCCGAGCTGCTGCGCGGCACGCTGTACGAGCGGTACTACGGCATCGACTACGCGGCCGTGCGCAATCTGGCGATCACCGAGGCGGGCCAGGCGGCGGGCCGTTCGTACCCGGCGCGCACCTCGCCCGGCTTCGGGCGGCTGTGCGCCGAGCGGGCGGGCGGCGGGCGCGGGTCCGTCGCCGCGAACGGCACGGTGATCGAGCAGGCGCAGATCCTGACGACGCACAATCTGGCGACCCTCGTCGGCCGGGTCGGCATCACCCCCGAGCCGGGCTTCGCCGACCTGGCCGTCCGCTGCTTCGACGCCGTGTGCCGGCTGACCGCGCGGGTGCACGGCCGGGCCCGTCCGCTCGCCACGATCAAGGACGCGGCGTACGCGTGGCGGCAGATGGTCTTCCACCTGTCGCTGTGCACCGACGCCGAGCGGGCGGCGGTGCTGGACGGCCTGGCCCGGCAGACGGACCGGTACCCGGCGCACGTCGCCGCCCGGCTGGCGCCGGCCCTGGCCGGCCTGCGGCTGACCGCCGCCGGGGGCGCGTTCGGGCGCGACGGCACCGCGGACGGCGGCCGGGCGCGGCGCCTGGTCGGCTGGACGACGGGCCGGCACTGGATGGGCGACGAGCCGCCCGCCGCGCACCGCATAGGGTCGCGGGCATGACCACGACATTCAGCGAGCCGTTCCTGCGGCTCACCGAACGCCATGCCGCCTGGGGCGCCGAACAGCTCGAGACCTTCAACGAGTTCCTCCCCACGGGCGAGTGGAGCGCCGACCTCGGGCAGTGCCTGTACCGCCAGTCGGGACGGGAGCTGCGGATCTCGCTGCTCGGCACGTTCGAGGTCAACGAGTGCTCGTGGCTGTGGGCGTGGGCCAACCCCGGCTTCGCCTCCTCGCCCGTCGCCGCGGCGGCCGAACGGGTCCGCGCCTACGGACAGGCCCACGGGCTGCCGGAGTTCACCGGGGAGCTGGTCCGGCTCGACGGTCACCCGGACCCGCGGACCGCTGCCGAGACGCTGGCCTTCACGGCGATGGGCGTCCTGGGCGCGGCCGGCTACATCGGCGTCCAGGCGAGCCCGGACGCACGCGCCTACATGGTCCCGGACGACCCGCAGGTGCCGCGGGCCGAGCCGGACGCGATCACGCTGCCCCGGGTGCTGCTCACCGGGGTGTCCCTGCTCGGCGGTTCGGGGCGCGCCGCGGTCGAGGGGTACGTCGCCCACCACGACCTGCCGCGCCGCGCGGCGGCGGACCGACTGAGCGCGGGCCTGCCCGACGGCGGCACGGTGGACGTCGTCTTCGACGAGCACGACCGCATCGCCTACGTCCACGTCAACACGGGCGCGCCCGCGGCGTCCTGAGCGGCGCGCCGCCCCAGGACGCCCCGGCGGACGACATGCCACCGCCCCCGCCGGCCGGAGCCGACGGGGGCGGTGTGCGAGGTGCGAGGTGCGGGCGGATCAGATGAGGCCGAGCTCGCGGACGGCCGCGCGCTCCTCCTCCAGCTCCTTCACGGACGCGTCGATGCGCGCACGGGAGAACTCGTTGATGTCCAGGCCCTGGACGATCTCGTAGCGGCCGTCCTTGGTGGTGACGGGGAACGAGGAGATCAGGCCCTCCGGGACGCCGTAGGAGCCGTCCGACGGGATGCCCATGGAGGTCCAGTCGCCCTCGGCGGTGCCGTTGACCCAGGTGTGGACGTGGTCGATGGCGGCGTTCGCGGCCGAGGCGGCCGAGGAGGCGCCGCGCGCCTCGATGATCGCCGCACCGCGCTTGGCGACGGTCGGGATGAAGTCGTCCGCCAGCCACTTCTCGTCGCTGACGACCTCGGCGGCGTTCTTGCCGGCGATCGTGGCGTGGAAGATGTCCGGGTACTGGGTGGCCGAGTGGTTGCCCCAGATCGTCAGGCGCCGGATGTCGGAGACGGCGGCGCCGGTCTTCGAGGCCAGCTGGGAGATCGCGCGGTTGTGGTCGAGGCGGGTCATCGCGGTGAAGCGCTCGGCCGGTACGTCCGGAGCGGCGGCCTGGGCGATGAGGGCGTTGGTGTTCGCCGGGTTGCCCACGACGAGGACCTTGATGTCGTCCGCGGCGTTGTCGTTGATGGCCTTGCCCTGCGGCTTGAAGATGCCGCCGTTGGCCGAGAGCAGGTCACCGCGCTCCATGCCCTTGGTGCGGGGGCGGGCACCGACGAGGAGGGCCACGTTGGCGCCGTCGAAGGCGACGTTCGGGTCGTCGGTGATGTCGATGCCCTTGAGCAGCGGGAAGGCGCAGTCGTCGAGCTCCATGGCGGTGCCCTCGGCGGCCTTGAGGCCCTGCGGGATCTCGAGGAGGCGCAGCTTGACCGGCACATCCGCGCCGAGCAGGTGTCCGGAGGCGATACGGAAGAGCAGCGCGTAGCCGATCTGGCCGGCCGCGCCGGTCACGGTGACGTTGACGGGGGTGCGGGTCATGACGATCTCCGTTAGACAGCTGGCGGTGGGGGCAGCGCTCCCCATGCGGGTCGGCTCGTCCACGCCCACCTGAATCTTGACGTGAAGAGACTTCCAGCGGTCAGGCTATCGGACCCGGCCCCCTGCCCGTCCATGCCCCCTCGCGGCGCGGCTCGTTCCCGGCATCTCCGCGCGCCCCCGCGCGCCCCCTTCCGCGCGCCGTCGCGCGGCAGGTCGCCGCATCCGTGGCACGACGATCACACAGTGGCGGAATGGTCACCTCCGTGCCACAGCGAACAGCCGCCCCTTGAACGGTTTTGGCACGTCCATGACTCTTGAACACACGACGGCGCCCGTCCTCCCTCGGGGGAGAGGACGGGCGCCGTCCCCGTCTTCCGCGGACGCCCGCCGGGCCGGCCCGGCGGGCGTCCGCGTCAGCGAACCGTGAAATGGACCGCTTCCTCGATGATCGGGATGTCCAGCCAGGGCTCCGGCTGCGCGACCAGCGCCAGCAGCACGATCGCCGTGCCGAGCAGGCCGTAGGTGACCATGTCGGTGAACCGCGACCGGACCGCGAGCATGCCGACGGACGGCATGACACGGCGCAGCACGGCCCCGGTGAGCAGCGCGGCCCCGATCAGGATCGTCCCGATCCGGAAGGCGTCGGCGAACGCGTCGGTCCCGACGATCAGCAGACCCGCCGCCGTCATCCCGAGCACCGTGAGCAGCGGCCACTGACGGGCCGGCGCGGGGGCGTCGCCCGGTGCGGCCCGCCCGCCGCCCTCGGGGCGGGCGGTGTCGAGGGTGACGGCGGGAGGGCGCCGGGAGTGCGGCCGACCGGACTCCTGGCCCGCGTCCCCGGGCGCGTCGGGGCCCTCGGCGGCCGGCGCCCCGGCGGCCGGGCCGTCGGGTCCGGCGTCCGGCGCCCCGGCGGCCGTGCTGCCCGCCGCGGTGCCGCCGTCCGCCTCCGGGCCGCCGCCCGGGGTGCCCGGCGCCGTGCCGCCGTCCGCCTCCGGGCCGCCCGGCACGGCCGTTCCCGTGCCGTTCGACGCGTCCGGCACGGGTCCCGCCGGCGTGGCCGCCCCCGGCGCGGGTGCGGCGCCCGCGGCTCCGCCGTCCCCGGGCGCCTCGGCGCCGGGGCCGGATACGTCGTTCGTGCGCACGCCCATGGCGTCAGCCCTTCCCCGTCAGCCCTCGGACGGGGCCGCGGCCGCGCGCTCGGCGGCCTCGACCACGTTGACCAGCAGCTGCGCCCTCGTCATCGGGCCCACCCCGCCGGGGTTCGGGGCGACCCAGCCGGCCACCTCGGCGACGCCCGGGTGCACGTCCCCGACGATCTTGCCGTGCTCGTCGCGGCTGACGCCCACGTCCAGGACGGCCGCGCCCGGCTTCACGTCCTCGGGCTTGATCAGGTGCGGGACTCCGGCGGCCGCGACGATGATGTCCGCCTGCCGCAGGTGCGCCGACAGGTCGCGCGTACCGGTGTGGCACTGCGTCACGGTGGCGTTCTCCGACTTGCGGGTCAGCACCAGCGGCATCGGGCGGCCGATCGTGATGCCCCGTCCGACGACGACCACGTTGGCGCCCTTGATCGCGACGTCGTGGTGGCGCAGCAGCTGGACGATGCCGTACGGGGTGCAGGGCAGCGGGCCCTCGATGCCGAGCACCAGCCGGCCGAGGCTCATCGGGTGCAGTCCGTCGGCGTCCTTGGCCGGATCCATCAGCTCCAGGACACGGTTTGCGTCGATGCCCTTGGGAAGCGGGAGTTGGACGATGTAGCCGGTGCACTCGGGGTTGTCGTTGAGCTCGCGCACCACGGCCTCGATCTCCTCCTGCGAGGCGGTCGCGGGCAGTTCGCGCTGGATGGAGGCGATGCCGACCTGCGCACAGTCACGGTGCTTGCCGTTGACGTACCAGCGGCTCCCCGGGTCGTCCCCGACCAGCAGGGTCCCGAGCCCCGGGGTGACACCCCGCTCCTTGAGGGCCGCCACGCGGGCGGTCAGATCGGACTTGATCGCGGCTGCGGTGGCCTTGCCATCGAGAATCTGGGCAGTCATGACCCCATCCTCCCGGATGGACCCTCCCCGGTTCCAATCCGCACCGCTCCGGTCTCGCGGTTCGGTCTCGCGTTCCGGTCCCGCGGTCAGGGCGAACAACAGGTTGCACTTGCACAACACCTGTGAGTATCGGCTGGACAAGCAGTCGGCCAAGACATGACGATGAACCGCGCAGTGCCGCGGGCAGTGCCGGGGGGCCGGACATCGAAGATCGTGCAGTACCTCCGCTCGGGCCGCGTCGTCCCCGCACTTCCAACGGAGGAACACCGCCATGAGCTTCGGCGACCCCAACAACCCGTACGCCCAGCAGCAGGGCCAGCAGCCCGGCTACGGCTACCCCCAGGCCCCGCCGGTCCAGCCCTACGGCGGCGGTTACCCGACCGGCCCGGTGGAGATGCCCGGCAGCGTCAAGGCCGCCCGGATATTCCTGTACGTGATCGTGGTCTGCCAGGTCATCGTGGCCGGCATCTACGCCTACAGCATCTCCGAGTTCGACAAGACCACCGAGGAGCTCAGCGGCACCGACGCCGAGGTCTTCGCCGACCTCGGCAAGGGTGTGCTCGGCTTCCTGCTCGGCCTCTCCCTGGTCTTCGCCGCCCTCGGCCTCGCGCTGGCCCTGAAGTACGCGAGCGGCGGCAACGGCGTCCGCGTCTGCGCCATCGTCTACGGCTCGTTCGCCATCGTCAGCGGCATCTTCACCATCCCGGTGGGCCTGGTCACGCTGATCGTCGCGATCCTGCTGATCGTGTTCGCGGCGAAGCGCGACAGCGCCGACTGGTTCAAGCGCCCGCGTCACTGACGCCCGCGACGCGGCCTCTGCCGGAGGGCGCGTCGCACCGCACACCTGCGCCGAAGGCCGTGGCCCCCGCCCCCAGGGCGAAGGACCACGGCCTTCGGCGTGTCCGTGCACCGGAGGTGGGGCCGGAGGCGTTCCCGTCGAAGTCGAGGCAGCCCTCCACCGAGCGGCCGGTGGTGTCGCCCAGTCGACCCGCCACGCGTACCGGATGCGGTCGGGGCTCTCGTCCGGCATCCCCTTGGTCGGCAGCGAGCGGGCCTCGCCGGAACCGCCGGATCCGCCCGACACCGACGCCGGGGAGCAACGCCCCGGACGGCGCCTCGCACCCACGAGGTCGACGCCCCGGCACGGACACCGGTG
>NZ_RDBP01000012.1:2111788-2115220 GCF_008042045.1 Streptomyces sp. T39 | reverse complement strand
GGACACCGGTGACGGGACGTCAGTGGAAGAAGTGCCGCGTCCCGGTGAAGTACATCGTCACGCCGGCCTTCCCGGCGGCCTCGACGACCAGCTCGTCGCGGACCGAACCGCCCGGCTGCACCACGGCCTTGACGCCTGCGGCCGTCAGGATCTCCAGGCCGTCGGGGAAGGGGAAGAACGCGTCCGAGGCGGCGTACGCCCCGCGGGCGCGCTCCTCACCCGCGCGCTCCACGGCCAGCTTCGCCGAGTCGACACGGTTGACCTGGCCCATGCCGACGCCGACCGAGGCGCCGTCCTTGGCCAGCAGGATCGCGTTGGACTTCACCGCGCGGCACGCCTTCCAGGCGAAGGCCAGCTCGGCGAGCTCGTCGGCCGGGAGGGCCTCGCCGGTGGCGAGGGTCCAGTTCGCCGGGTCGTCGCCGTCGGCCTGGAGACGGTCGGTGACCTGGAGCAGCGCGCCGCCGTCGATCGGCTTGAGCTCGACCGGGGCCGCCGGGGCGCCCTCGGCGCGCAGCACGCGGATGTTCTTCTTCCTGGCCAGCACCTCGACCGCGCCGTCCTCGTAACCGGGGGCGACGATGACCTCGGTGAAGATCTCGGCGACCTGCTCGGCAAGGGCGACGGACACCGGGCGGTTGACGGCGATCACACCGCCGAACGCGGACAGCGGGTCGCAGGCGTGCGCCTTGCGGTGCGCCTCGGCGACGTCGGCGCCGACCGCGATGCCGCACGGGTTGGCGTGCTTGATGATCGCGACGCAGGGCTCGGCGTGGTCGTACGCGGCCCGGCGCGCGGCGTCGGTGTCCGTGTAGTTGTTGTACGACATCTCCTTGCCGTGCAGCTGCTCCGCCTGCGCGAGGCCGCCCGAGCCGGAGGTGTAGAGCGCGGCGGGCTGGTGCGGGTTCTCGCCGTAGCGCAGGACGTTCTCGCGCTCCCAGGTGGCGCCCAGGAAGTCGGGGAAGCCGCTCTCGTCGGCCGGCGCGTAGGAGGACGCGAACCAGGAGGCGACGGCCACGTCGTACGCGGCGGTGTGCTGGAACGCCTCGGCGGCGAGCCGCTTGCGGGCCGGCAGGTCGAAGCCGCCCTCGCGCACGGCCGCGAGCACGTCCGGGTACCGGGCGGGGCTGGTGACGACCGCCACGGACGGGTGGTTCTTGGCGGCGGCGCGGACCATGGACGGGCCGCCGATGTCGATCTGCTCGACGCACTCGTCGTCGCTCGCGCCGGAGGCGACGGTCTCCTTGAACGGGTAGAGGTTCACGACCACCAGGTCGAACGGCTCCACGCCCAGCTCGGCGAGCTGCTCGCGGTGGGCGTCCAGCCGCAGGTCGGCGAGGATGCCGGCGTGCACCCGCGGGTGCAGCGTCTTGACGCGGCCGTCCAGGCACTCGGGGAAGCCGGTCAGCTCCTCGACCTTGGTCACGGGCACCCCGGCGGCGGCGATCCGCGCGGCGGTCGAGCCGGTGGACACGAGCTCGACACCGGCCTCGTGCAGACCCCGGGCAAGCTCCTCGAGACCCGTCTTGTCGTAGACGCTGACCAGTGCGCGACGGATGGGCTTGTTACCCGACTTATTCACCGACATGAACCTTTCGTCCCTCAATGCGGTAGCCGTGCCGGGCGAGACGCCCCACGACCTCGACGAGCAGCGCTCGCTCGACTTCCTTGATGCGCTCGTGGAGAGCGTCTTCGTCGTCCGTCTCCCGGACCTCGACCACGCCCTGGGCGATGATCGGGCCGGTGTCGACGCCGTCGTCGACGAGGTGGACGGTGCACCCGGTGACCTTCGCCCCGTACGCGAGCGCGTCCCGCACTCCGTGGGCACCGGGGAAACTGGGCAGCAGCGCGGGGTGCGTGTTGACGACCCGCCCGCCGAACCGCGCGAGGAATTCCTTCCCCACGATCTTCATGAAGCCTGCCGAGACCACCAGGTCCGGCTCGTACGCGGCGGTCGCGTCGGCCAGGGCCGCGTCCCACTGCTCACGGGACGCGAAGTCCTTGACGCGGCAGACGAAGGTCGGCAGCCCGGCGCGCTCGGCGCGCTCCAGACCGGCGATCCCCGTCCGGTCCGCGCCGACGGCGACCACTTCGGCGCCGAACCCGTCGGGGTCGGCGGCGATCGCGTCGAGGAGGGCCTGGAGATTCGTCCCCGATCCGGAGACCAGGACGACGAGGCGGGCGGCGGCCACAGGGGGACTCTTTTCGCGTTACGGCGGCTTTGTAGGGTCGTACGAACACTTCGCAGCCCCGGATACGGGGAACTCTACGAAGGGGCCGACCGTCAGCAACGATACCGGCACGCAGCCCGGCCCCCACGGGACGGGGGCGCGGCCGGAAGGTAGCGTCTGGGGGCAGAGCCCGCGCCCGGGCGGGCTCGACGACGGGCTCGACGAGGGGAAGACGTTCACCAGATGCCGGACCGACGCCACCGGACGGACCTCCCGCTGCTGCGGGAGCGCCAGTCCACGGACGACGACAACCCCTTCGCGCCGCCGCCCGAGGGCAGCCCGGACCAGCCCTGGCAACCCCGCCGTCCGGCGGACGGCCCGTCCGGCTCCCCCTCGTCCGGGGACCCGTCGGACTCCTCCGGCCCGGACCGGGACGGCGACGGCTCGTCGCAGGGCGGCAGCCAGTGGAGCAGCCGCCAGCCCGGCCGCTCCCAGGGCGGCTTCGGCGGCCGTCCCGGCCGCAAGGGCGAGCAGAACGGCTCCGAGGGCGGCGGCCCCGGCGGCGGCCTGCGCTGGGACCCGGCCGACCCCCTCCAGCGGCGGGCGCGGTACGCGCTGCTCGGCGGCATGTGGGCGTTCTTCTTCGCGCTCTTCGACTTCCCGGAGATCGCGCTGCTGCTGGGCGCCCTCGCCGTCTACTGGGCCGTCAGCTCCCTGCGCGGCAAGCCGGTCGCGGCGGCCGGGGGGTCCGCACCGACGGCGCAGCGCGCGCCGCAGCCGTCCGGGGCCCAGCCCCCGCAGCGGCAGTCGAGCAGGCCGCAGATCACCGCGGCGACCAGCGGCCTGGTGATGGCGGGCATCGCCCTGCTCATCGTGGCGGCGTCGTTCGCGGCGCAGCTGGTCTACCGCGACTACTACACGTGCGTGAACGACGCCCTCACCAAGTCCGGCCAGATGGCCTGCAACGATCTGCTCCCCGAGCCGCTGCGCGACGTCATCGGCGTCCAGGAGTAGCTCCGCCCCGACCCCGCCTCACGGCCCGGCCCCGGTACCCCCGGGGACCGGGCCGCGGTCGTGCGAGGGGGTGCGGGAGCGGGTCGGCGGGGGTGCCGGTCCCGGGTTGCAGGGCGGACGGCGACTCCGTTCGCACTGACCGGGAAGCCGGCGCTCCCGGACTTCCCGTTGCTCGCCGCGCTGCCGGGCCGCGGTCCGGGCGAGGCCGTGCACTGGGCCGGGGCGGCGGTCCCGGTGGCGGCCGCCCTGC
>NZ_RDBP01000012.1:2038394-2111688 GCF_008042045.1 Streptomyces sp. T39 | reverse complement strand
CGCCTCCTCGGGGGTGAGGGGGGCGGGGTGTGCCCCGCCCGCCGGCGTCGTCTCCGTTCCGTTCCCCGGCGCCTCGTCCGCCGGCGCGGGCTCGCCGGAGGCGCACGCGGACACCGCCCTCGACACGCCGGCCTCCCCGCCCAAGGCGCCCCTCGGCAAGGGCGCGGGGCACGCTCGCGCCGGGGCGGTCGAGCCGCCCGGCGAGCCCGCGCCGGCGGACGAGGCGCCGGGGAACGGAACGGAGACGACGCCGGCGGGCGGGGCACACCCCGCCCCCCTCACCCCCGAGGAGGCGTTCGACCTGCTCTACACCCACGCCGCGGCGGACCTCGTCCGCCAGACCTTCGTCCTCACCGGCCGTCGCCGGCTCTCCCACGAAGCGGTCGAACGCGCCTTCCAGCTGGCCTGGCACCGGTGGCCCGAGGTCGCCACGGACCGCGACCCGGCGGGCTGGGTGCGCGCCGCGGCGTACGAGTACGCGATGTCCCCCTGGCACCGGCTGCGCCCCGTGCACCGTCACCCCGACGAGCCGCCCGCCGAGCCGGCCCGGCGCGAACTGCTCGCCGCACTGCACGCGCTGCCGCCCGCCTACCTGCGCACCCTGCTGCTCTACGACGGGCTCGGGCTCGATCTGCCCGAGACGGCCGCCGAGACCGAGGCCAGCACCCCCGCCGCGGCCCACCGCGTCCTGCACGCACGGGAGGCCGTGGCCGGACAGCTCCCCCGCCTGGCCGGCGAGGACGCGCTCCAGGACGAACTGCGCGCGCTCGTCTCCGGCGGGCCCGACCCCGGCCCGTCCCCCGCGCGGGACGTGCGCACCGGATGCGAACGGCGCGCCGAGGTGTGGACCAGGGTCGTCGTCGTCGCCACGGCCCTCATCGCGGCCGCCACGGCGCTCGCGCTGCTCACCTCACCGGGGCACTACGAGCCGCCGATGCCGCCCACGCGGCAGGTCGAGGGCGTCCCGGCGCCGCACAACGGACCCCAGCGGCTCACCGCGGAGGACCGCAAGCTGCGCGACCGGCTCGCCGCCGAGCCCGCGGCCGGTCCGGAGCGGCTCCTGCCCGGCCTCGGCTGAACCAGCGCCGCGCACGCGTGAGGGCCCGCCCCCGTGAACCGGGGGCGGGCCCTCACGCGTGTCGGGAACCGTGCGGCACCCGGTGCGGACGTCAGCCCGCGAGGATGGCGCGCGCCAGCTTGGCGGTCTCGGTCGGCGTCTTGCCGACCTTCACGCCGGCGGCCTCCAGGGCCTCCTTCTTCGCCTGGGCGGTGCCGGAGGAGCCGGAGACGATGGCGCCGGCGTGGCCCATGGTCTTGCCCTCGGGCGCGGTGAAGCCCGCGACGTAACCGACGACCGGCTTGGTGACGTTGGCCTTGATGAAGTCGGCCGCACGCTCCTCGGCGTCGCCGCCGATCTCGCCGATCATGACGATCAGGTCGGTCTCGGGGTCGGCCTCGAACGCCGCGAGGGCGTCGATGTGCGTGGTGCCGATGACCGGGTCGCCACCGATGCCGACGGCGGACGAGAAGCCGATGTCACGGAGCTCGTACATCATCTGGTAGGTCAGGGTGCCCGACTTGGACACCAGACCGATGCGGCCGGGCTTGGTGATGTCGCCCGGGATGATGCCGGCGTTCGACTGGCCCGGCGTGATGAGGCCGGGGCAGTTCGGGCCGATGATGCGGGTCTTGTTGCCCTTGGACGTCGCGTACGCCCAGAAGGCGGCGGAGTCGTGGACGGCGATGCCCTCGGTGATGACGACCGCGAGCGGGATCTCGGCGTCGATCGCCTCGACGACGGCGGCCTTGGCGAAGGCCGGCGGGACGAAGAGGACGGAGACGTCGGCGCCCGTCTTCTCCATCGCCTCGGCGACGGAGCCGAAGACCGGTACCTCGGTGCCGTCGAAGTCGACGGAGGTGCCGGCCTTGCGCGGGTTCACGCCGCCGACGATGTTGGTGCCGTCGCCGAGCATCAGCTTGGTGTGCTTCATGCCCGTGGCACCGGTCATGCCCTGGACGATGACCTTGCTGTCCTTGTTCAGGAAGATAGCCATGGTTCTACAGTCCCTCTTCCCTTACTTGGCCGCAGCGGCGAGCTCGGCGGCCTTGTCGGCCGCGCCGTCCATGGTGTCCACGCGCTGGACCAGCGGGTGGTTGGCGTCGGAGAGGATCTTGCGACCCAGCTCCGCGTTGTTGCCGTCCAGACGGACGACCAGCGGCTTGGAGACCTCCTCGCCCTTCTCGGCGAGCAGGGCGAGAGCCTGGACGATGCCGTTGGCGACCTCGTCGCAGGCGGTGATGCCGCCGAAGACGTTGACGAAGACGGACTTGACGTCCGGGTCGCCGAGGATGATCTCCAGGCCGTTCGCCATCACCTGGGCGGACGCGCCGCCGCCGATGTCGAGGAAGTTGGCCGGCTTCACGCCACCGTGGTTCTCACCGGCGTACGCGACGACGTCCAGGGTCGACATGACCAGACCGGCACCGTTGCCGATGATGCCGACCTCGCCCTCGAGCTTCACGTAGTTGAGGTTCTTGGCCTTGGCGGCAGCCTCGAGCGGGTTGGCTGCGGCGTGGTCCACGAACTCCTCGTGACCCGGCTGACGGAACTCGGCGTTCTCGTCGAGCGAGACCTTGCCGTCCAGCGCCAGGATGTCGCCGCCGGCGACCTTCGCGAGCGGGTTCACCTCGACGAGGAGCGCGTCCTCGGCGATGAAGGTGTCCCACAGGGTCACGAGGACCTCGGCGACCTTCTCCGCGACCTCGGCCGGGAACTGCGCCTGGGCGACGATGTCGCGGGCCTTCTCGATGGTGACGCCGGTGTTGGCGTCGACCGGGACCTTCGCCAGCTTCTCGGGGGTCTTCTCGGCGACCTCCTCGATGTCCATGCCGCCGGCGACGGAGGCCATGGCGAGGAAGGTGCGGTTGGTGCGGTCGAGGAGGTACGAGACGTAGTACTCCTCGACGATCTCCGGAGCGGTCTCCGCGATCATCACCTTGTGGACCGTGTGGCCCTTGATGTCCATCCCGAGGATGTCCGTCGCCCGGGCGACGGCCTCGTCCGGGGTGGCGGCCAGCTTCACGCCGCCGGCCTTGCCGCGGCCGCCGACCTTGACCTGCGCCTTGACGACCGACTTGCCGCCCAGTCGCTCCGTCGCCTCGCGCGCCGCCTCAGGCGTGTCGATGACTTCACCGGCCAGCACCGGTACACCGTGCTTGGCGAAGAGGTCCCTCGCCTGGTACTCGAACAGGTCCACGCGCGTCCGTCCCTTTTCTGATGATCGCGGTTCGTTGTCTGCGTGGGCAGTGCCGCGAAGGGCAACGTGACGAGCGCTGTCACAAGGGAGGCACACACGGTGTCCGTGGGCGCGGCATGTCCGCCTGGCAGGTTATCCCCGCATTGCGCGGGTCCCTAAATCGCAGATCACACCTGGGCGGTGATTACGGTCACAGGCCCCCGCCTCACCTGCGTGGACCGCGGGCTGTGAGCGGCGGCGCACCGTGGGGCACGGCGCGGGGTCACCCGCGCCGTGCCCCTGGTCAGGCCGGGGCCGGTATCGGCAGGGGGCGCTTCTCGATCGCCGCCGCCATGACCTCGGGGAAGAGGTCCGGTGTGCAGGCGAAGGCCGGCGCGCCGAGGGCGGCCAGGGCGGCCGCGTGGTCCCGGTCGTAGGCGGGTGCCCCCTCGTCCGACAGTGCGAGCAGCGCGACGAACTGCACGCCCGCCGCCTTCATGGCGGCGACCCGCTTGAGCATCTCGTCGCGTATGCCGCCCTCGTAGAGGTCGCTGATCAGCACGACGACCGTGTCGGCGGGGCGGGTGATCCGCGACTGGCAGTAGGCGAGCGCCCGGTTGATGTCCGTCCCGCCGCCGAGCTGCGTGCCGAAGAGCACGTCCACCGGGTCGTCCAGCTGGTCCGTGAGATCGACGACGGCGGTGTCGAAGACGACCAGCCGGGTGGCGAGGGAGCGCATCGACGCCAGGACCGCACCGAAGACGGACGCGTGGACGACGGACGCCGCCATGGACCCCGACTGGTCGACGCAGAGCACCACGTCCTTCCTCACCGACCGCGACGCGCGCCCGTAGCCGATGAGCCGCTCGGGGACGACCGTGCGGTACTCGGGGAGGTAGTTCCCGAGGTTCGCCCGGATGGTGCGGTCCCAGTCGATGTCGCGGTGCCGGGGGCGGCTGATCCGCGCCGAACGGTCCAGCGCGCCGGTCAGTGCCGACCGCGTACGGGTGGCGAGCTTCTTCTCCAGTTCGTCCACGACCTTGCGGACCACGGCCCGTGCCGTCTCCTTCGTCGTCTCCGGCATCACCTTGGTGAGGGAGAGCAGGGTGCCCACGAGGTGCACGTCCGCCTCGACCGCCTCCAGCATCTCGGGCTCCAGCAGGAGCGCGGACAGACCGAGCCGGTCGATCGCGTCGCGCTGCATCACCTGGACCACGGAGGCGGGGAAGTAGGTGCGGATGTCGCCCAGCCAGCGGGCCACCGAGGGCGCGGACGCGCCGAGGCCGGCCGACCTGCCGCCGCCCCTGCCCTGGCCGGCGGGGCGGGCGCCGTAGAGCGAGGCGAGGGCGCCGTCCATGGCCGCGTCCGTGCCGGTGAGGGCGAGGCCCGTGCCGTCCGCGGCGTCGCCGCCGAGCACCAGGCGCCAGCGCCGCAGCCGCTCGTCGTGCGCGTCCGGCGCGGTCCCCGCCGTGCCGGCCCGACCGGTCTCGGCCGTCGGGGCGGCCGGGTGCGTGGTCATCGGGTCACTCCCGCGAGGTCGTGGTGGCGGACGCCGGAGCCGCCCGCGGCGCCGGGTCCGGCAGGGGCATCGGGTCCGGCGGGGGCATCGGGTCCGCCGGGGGCATCGGGTCCGCCGGGGGCATCGGGTCCGGCAGAGGAGCCGGGTGCGGCAGCGGCATCGGCGCCCAGCAGCAGACGCACCACCGGCAGGACGGCGTCGGCCCGTGCCTCGTCGAGGCCGGGTCCGAAGCCGGGGGCCGCCGGTACCGGAGCCGCCGTGCCCGCCGTGGCGGGTCCGCGGCGCACCAGTTCGCCGAGGGTGCGGCGGACGCCGGGCTCGTACGCGGAGAAGGTGCGGCGCAGCAGGGGCAGCACATCGGTGAAGGCGTGCGCGGGCACGCCGGTCAGCCAGGAGTCCACCAGCCCGAGCAGCCGCTCGTCGTGGACGAGCAGCAGTCCGCCGCCGGACTCGCCGCCGACGAAGCCCTCGATCCAGGCCGCCGCCTGCGCGGGCGGCACGGCGGGCGAGAGCGCGAGCCCCATCAGCCGGGCCGCCTCGTCCTCCGCGAGCTGCCCCTCGTCCAGGAGCAGCCGTGCCGAGCGGCCCCGCACGACGCCGGGGACGGTGTCCCGGGCGGCCAGCCGGCGCAGCACGTCGCGCCAGCGGCCGGTGATCCCCGCCGCACCCGGCAGCAGGGCGACGGCCGCGTGCACGCCGTCGATCAGGCCGCGCATCTCCGCGGCGGCGTCGCCGTCGAGGCCGGTGCAGGCGGGGGGCAGTCCGACGCAGATCCGCTCCGCGATGCCCGCCGCCACCTCGCCGAGCGCCGTGGTGTCGGTGGACCGGACGTCCCCGTAGCGCAGGGAGCGGGCGAGGGCGGGGAGGGCGCGGGCGAGGTGGCCGACGTCCGTGTCGAGCGCCGCGCGGTCGGCCAGCGCCGCCATCACCACGGGCAGGGCGTCCGGCAGCCCGGCCAGCAGGCACTGCTCGGCCAGGGCCGTGACCTCGCCGAGGGACCCGGCGGACGCCGCATCGGACCGGGCCTTCGCCGTCGCGGCGGCGAGCACCGTGGTGCCCCACACACCGGCCTCGGCCACCCTGACGAAGAGCTCGGGCTCCCAGCGCAGCCGCCATGTCTCGCGGAAGGTGCCCGTGCTGCCGCGGCCGGCGGCCGGCTCTCCCCAGCCGATGCCGAGGAGCCGCAGCCGGTGCAACAGCAGGCTCCGGCCCGCGTCGCCGTCCTTGCGCAGGTCGAGTTCCCGTTCCCGTTCCGTCGCCTCCGGCTTCAGCCGCAGGCCGCGCTGCTGCCGGGCGAGGTCGCGCTGGAGGGGCACCGCGGGCGCGGCGTCGGGCACCTCGCCGAGCACGTCACCCACGACGAGCCTGTCCCACACCAGGTCCAGCGGTACGTCGGAGCCGTCGCACATCACGGCGCGCACGGCGTCGGTCGTCTCGCCGAGGCCGGGGAGGGGGCGGCCCCGGACGACCGCGAGGGTCTCCGCGAGGCGGACCGCCTCGATGACGTGCGCGGAGGACACGAGGCGGTCCTCCGCGCGCAGCAGCCCCGCGACCCTGGTCATCCAGCGCTCGACCGGCCGGTCGGGGACGTCGAAGAGATGGCCGTACCAGCCGGGCGAGTCGATGCCCGCGCCGTATCCGGAGCGACGGGAGAGCCTGCGGTGCGTCCACGGCACCCAGGTCGTCTCCGTCCTCACCTTCGGCAGGCCCTTGAGCAGCGCCTTGTCCGCTGCGACCGTCCTGCGCTCGGCGAGGGCCGGGACGTGCCATGCTCCGCACACGACGGCGATGCCGTCGCCGAACTCCTTGCGCGCGGCCCGCAGTGCGAGCCGCATATGGGCCTCGCGGACCAGGTCCCGTTCGTGTCCCCCGTGCCCGTAGGTCTCCCGCAGGGCGGTCATGGCCTCCGCGAGCGCGGCGAACGGGGCGAGGGCGTCGGCCGGGCCGTCGCCGCCCCGGTGCTCGACGGCGTCCTCCCACCAGCGCTCGGGGTCGTCGTAGCCGGCGGCGTCCGCCAGCACCCGGATCGGGTCGATCCGTACGGCGGGACCGCCGGTGCCGGGGGCCGTCCCCCCGTCGGCGCCGCCGTCCGGTGCCGCTCCGCCGGGCCCGCCCGCGGCTCCGTCGTCGTCGCCTGCCGCGGGGGCCGGGGCGTCACCGGACGGGTCCATGGCGAGGGAGTGCGCGGCGGGCAGGTCGATGAAGCGGACGGGCACCTCGTGGGCCAGGGCCCAGCGGACGGCCACCCATTCGGGGCTGAAGCCGGCGAAGGGCCAGAACGCCGAGCGGCCGGGATCGTCCACGGCGTGGGCGAGCAGGGCGACCGGGGGCCGCATGTCCTCGTCGGCCGCCAGGTGCAGCAGCCCGTCGCCCTCCGGGGGCCCCTCGATCAGGACCGCGGCGGGGGCAGCCGCGTCGAGTGCCGCACGGACCGCACGGGCCGATCCCGGACCGTGGTGACGGACCCCCAGGAGGAGGGGGCCGGTCATGCGCTCACCTCGCGGCAGGCGCGGTAGAAGTCCTTCCACCCCTCCCGCTCGCGCACCACGGTCTCCAGGTACTCCTGCCAGATCACGCGGTCGGCGGCCGGGTCGCGGACGACCGCGCCGAGGATCCCGGCCGCCATGTCCTGCGGGCGCAGCACGCCGTCGCCGAAATGCGCGGCGAGCGCGAGGCCGCCGGTGACGACGGAGATCGCCTCGGCCGTGGAGAGCGTGCCCGAGGGCGACTTGAGCTTGGTGCGCCCGTCGGCGGACACCCCGTCCCGCAGCTCCCGGAAGACGGTGACCACCCGGCGGATCTCCGCCAGGCCCTCGGGCACGGCGGGCAGGTCGAGCGAGCGCCCGAGCTGGTCCACCCGGCGGGCGACGATGTCCACCTCGGCGTCGGAGGTGGCGGGAAGCGGCAGGACGACGGTGTTGAAACGCCTGCGCAGCGCGCTGGACAGGTCGTTGACCCCGCGGTCGCGGTCATTGGCCGTGGCGATCAGGTTGAAGCCGCGGACCGCCTGGACCTCCTGGCCGAGCTCCGGCACCGGCAGCGTCTTCTCGGACAGGATCGTGATCAGGGTGTCCTGGACGTCGGCGGGGATGCGGGTCAGTTCCTCGACGCGCGCCGTCATGCCCTCCGCCATGGCGCGCATGACGGGACCGGGCACGAGGGCCTCGCGGCTGGGCCCGTCGGCGAGGAGCCGGGCGTAGTTCCACCCGTAGCGGATGGCCTCCTCGGGGGTGCCCGCCGTCCCCTGGACGAGCAGGGTCGAGTCGCCGCTGACGGCGGCGGCAAGGTGCTCCGACACCCAGGTCTTGGCGGTGCCCGGCACACCGAGGAGCAGCAGCGCCCGGTCGGTCGCCAGGGTGGTGACGGCGACCTCGACGATCCTGCGCGGGCCGATGTACTTCGGGGTGACGACGGTGCCGTCGGCGAGGGTGCCGCCGAGCAGATAGGTGGCGACGGCCCAGGGCGAGAGCCGCCAGTTGGCCGGGCGCGGGCGGTCGTCGTGCGCGGCGAGCGCCTCCAGTTCGGCGGCGAAGGCGTCCTCCGCGTGCGGCCTCAGGGCCTCGGCCGGGCTGTTCGCGGCAGTGGCGGACACGGTCATGGATCCCCCTCCAGATCGTTCGACCCGATGTGGGACCACCGTGCACCACGCCACTGACAATCGGCCGTCGTCGCAGGTCACCACCGTGCAGACGTCCTGTGGAGGGGAGTTGGGAAGCGGCACGGTGCCGGCCGGCGACTCGCCGATGCGGCCGCCGGCGGTCGTGAGCCCTCCCCGGTCCCCTCCGCGAGCACCTTGCGCGGGCGAAGCGGTTCGTACGGGACCTCGGTTCCCCACGTCCGGCAGGTCCCACCCGTGCGGAACGCCGGCAACGACCACCTCCCCCCGGCGAGTTCGCAGGTCGAAGCGATTGTCAGTGGCCGGGCCTAGCGTCGTACCCATGCTGCGAATCAACGGGGACCCCGCGATTACGGGAGCGCGCTGGACACCGGAACAGGTGCTCTCCATGGCACCTGACGCCGCGTCACGCACGGCGGGAGCCGGACTCTCCACCGCCGGGCCGTGGTCGGGCGCGGGCTCCGACGGCGCGGGGGCCGTCTGGGGTCTGTGCAAGGGCAGCGGCAGCCGTCCGTACCGGACCGTCGTGGACCTCACCGGCCCCGCCTTCTCGTGCAGTTGCCCGAGCCGGAAGTTCCCCTGCAAGCACGCCGTCGGCCTGCTCCTCCTGTGGTCCCGGGACACGGCGGCGGTCGGCCCGTCCGACGTCCCGGACTGGGCCCAGGAGTGGCTGACGGCCCGGCGCGGGCGCGCCGCCGCCGGCCCGCGGCCCCGCCGTCGGCCGGCCCGGGCACCACGTCACCGGCCGAGCGGTCGAAGCTCCTCGCGACCCTGCCGGAGGAGGAACGGGCCGGCTGGGTCGCCGAGTTCATCGCCGCCCACGGGCTGTCGGAGGCCTTCCAGCTGCTCGGCGTCTGCGCGGTGCCGTGGGCCGGGCCCCTGGGCCGCGCCGTCGTCGACGCCCTGGACATCGCCCGGGACGCCGGCAGCTATCCGTGGAGCTTCAGCGGCGTGATGGGCCTGGCGGAACGCTGTCTCGATCCGTCGGAGGCCGCCCGCCTGGAGATCCTCACCGCGACCCCCGACGAGCCGGAGGACGCGTCCCCGGGGGCGGGCGGCTACTGGTCGGAGGCGTTCCAGCGTCTCGTCTCCACCCTCCGCCTGCGCGCCACGATGCACGCGGAGCTCGGCTGACCGCCGGGGCGCGTGCGGGAGGGCTCGTGCCACCGGGTGTCCGCCGTGCCCGGCACCTGCGCGTGCCGGGCACGGACCACCGGGTGGCCGCGCCCGGGGCGCGGGCTACGCCGCGACGCGCACGTTCGCGTTCACCCATTCCACGATGGACACCGTCGTCGCGCCGGGCGTGAAGATCTCCGCGACGCCCATCTCCTTGAGCTGCGCGATGTCCGCCTCGGGGATGATGCCGCCCCCGAACACCTTGATGTCCTCCGCCTCACGGTCCTTCAGCAGCTCGATCACCTTGGCGAAGAGCGTGTTGTGCGCGCCGGAGAGGATGGAGAGGCCGATCGCGTCCGCGTCCTCCTGGATCGCGGTGTCCACGATCTGCTCGGGCGTCTGGTGCAGCCCGGTGTAGATGACCTCCATACCGGCGTCCCGCAGCGCCCTCGCGATCACCTTGGCGCCCCGGTCGTGGCCGTCGAGGCCCGGCTTGGCGACCACTACGCGGATCGGACCCGTCACACCCATCACTGCCTCCACCTACCGAAACGCCGCCTGGCACGGGCTGCCGCGCGCCAGGGGTGCGGCGCACGGAGTGAACGAACGTTATCTGCCGTTGTCCAGCATCCCGCAAGCCGCCGTTTCGCGGGACGCGGGGAGGGGGAAATCACACCTGGGACATTTTTCGTGAGCGTCGCACCGGCACCAGGCACCGCGCGGGCCCCCCGGCGCGCGGCACCCGTTCAGCACGTCACGGGAGCCGCCGCAGGTCCACACGGGTGGCCGTACCACCGAGCCGACAGCCGCACGGCTCGGTGGTACGGCCCGTCGCGGACCACCGACGCACCGCACGCCACCGCTGAGCACGCCCTGCCGAGGGCGCAGCCGCGGGCGCCCCGCCGCGGGCAGGGCGTGCGGACGAGCCGCGCCGCCGGGAGGTCGCCGTGAAGCCTCTGCAACTGCCCTCGCCCCTCGGATCCCTCGCAGCACCCCTCGGCCCGCTCGCCTCGCGGCTCGCCGCGCAGTTGACGGTCCGCTGCCTCGGCGAACTGCGCCGGTTCCGCGTCCCCTCCGCCCTGGTGCGGGCGACCGCGCTCGAGCTGGTGATCCTCGCCGGTCATCTGGTGCTCTATCCGACCGGACTGACGCCGGAGCGCCCCGCACCGGGACGTGCCGGCCGGCCGCCCGCGGGCACGGCACACCTGCCCGCCGGGGACACCGTCCCCACCGTGCTGCTGCACGGCTTCGCCGACAACCGCTCGGTGTTCGTCCTGCTGCGCCGGGCACTCGCGCAGCAGGGCCCGCACCAGGTGGCCTGCCTCAACTACTCCCCTCTCACCTGCGACATCCGCGCCGCGGCCGATCTGCTGGGCCGGCATGTGGAAGAGGTCTGCGCCCGCACCGGACGCGGCGAGGTGGACATCGTGGGACACAGCCTCGGCGGCCTGATCGCCCGTTACTACGTGCAGCGCCTCGGCGGCGACCGGCGGGTGCGCACCCTGGTGACCCTCGGGACACCGCATGCGGGCACCTCGGTGGCGCCGCTCGCGGGTGTGCATCCGATCGTGCGCCAGATGCGTCCCGGCTCCTCGGTGATCGAGGAACTGCGCGCTCCCGCACCGGGCTGCCGGACCCGTTTCGTCAGCTTCTGGAGCGATCTGGACCGGATCATGGTGCCAGTGGAGAGCGCCCGCCTGGACCACCCCGACCTGATCGCGGAGAACGTGCCGGTCAGCGGGATCGGCCATCTCGCACTGCCCGTTCACCCCGCGGTCGCCGCCGGCATCCGGGAAGCCCTCGCCCCGGGGACGCGGGTGGCGGGTCCCGCGGAGGCCGTCGCCTGACCCGTTTTCGAACAGTTGTCGAACGTAGGGCCAAAGCTCGGCACGCACTCCACCGAAAGACGGCCGAATGCCCGTTTCCTGACAGGCGAGATGCCGCCGAAGATTGTCGCCATCGCATACCGCCGGGTACAGTCACGCCACTGCTTCCCCCTGGGGCCCCGCTTCACACGGCTCCGGACGCAGGTCCTGCTGCCGAGGCGAGAGAGAAGTTGGTGAACGACCAGCACGCCCACGCCGGGTACGCCGGCTACGCCACCGGCAGCTTCGATTCGGATCCGCTCTTCGGCGCCATGCCGGGCGGCCACGAAGCGGGCCACAGCGGCCAGTACGACGCCTCCGCCTGGGACGCGTCCGCGCAGACCGCCGGCTACGACGCCTACGCGTCGGCCCAACAGCCGCAGTACGACCAGCAGTACGCGCAGTACGACACCACCGGCCAGTGGGACGCGAGCGCCTGGAACCAGGCCGGCGAGACGGGCGGCTACGAGACCGCCGCCGCCACCTTCGCGTACGACACGACGGGGCAGTGGGCCTCCCCCTCCGCCGACACCGGAGCCTTCGACGCCACCGCCTGGAACCCGGGCGCGGACACGCCGGAAGGGCTCGTACCGCAACAGTTCGCCCCCGAGCAGGAGTTCGTTCCGGCCACCGGGTACGACACGGGCGGTTACGCCCCGTACCAGTCCGCCGACGCCGGTCTCCTCCCCGGAGAGGACTACGCCCGGGCCCCGGACTACGCGCAGACCCAGGACTACCCGCAGGGCGCGCACGACCTCCCGCACGGCGACGAGTCAGCGCAGCAGGACCACGACGCCACCGGGTACGACGCGGCGCAGTACGACGGTCCCGGTCACGAGGCCGCCTACGACGCCGTGGCGTACGACGAGGAGACCGGGCACGACGCGCCGGCCGCCCACGCGCACCCCGCCGACGACGCCGCTGCCGACGAGCAGGACCAGCACAGCGCGCTGACCCAGACGATGGCCGCCGTACCGGTCACCCCCCGCCCGGTCCGCCGCTCCGGCGGCAGCCGCGGCAGGCGCCGTACGCCCGCCAAGCGCTCCGCCCTCCTCACCGTCGCCGTGCCCTCCGCCTGCGTGATGGGCGTCGCCGGTATCGCGGCCGCGTCCGTGGGCGACATCGGCGCCGCCGAGAAGAAGGACGACACGGCCAACCTCGCCACGGCGGACCCCGCCTCCGTGAAGCCGGTCGCCGCCAACAGCGAGATGGACACCCAGCTCGCCGCCCTGAGCGCCGACGCCCGCGACTTCGGTGACCGCGCCTCGCGCACCCAGGAGCGCATCGACCTCAAGGAACGCCAGGCGGCGGAGAAGAAGAAGCGCGAGGAAGAGGCGGCCCGCCGCGAGGCACTGCGCCCGAAGTTCGTGCTGCCGGTCAAGCAGGACGGCCTGAGCGCCTACTACGGCCAGTCCGGCGTCAACTGGATGTCGCTGCACAGCGGTATCGACTTCCCGGTGCAGTACGGCACCGAGGTCCTCGCCGCCACGGACGGCACCGTGCGCACCCAGTGGAACAGCGCCTACGGCAACATGGCCATCGTGACCGCCGCCGACGGCACCGAGACGTGGTACTGCCACCTCAGCACGACCAAGATCCGCAGCGGCTCGGTCAAGGCGGGCGATGTCATCGCCTACTCGGGCAACTCCGGCAACTCCACCGGCCCGCACCTGCACTTCGAGGTGCGTCCCGGCGGTGGCGCCGCGATCGACCCGCTGACCTGGCTGCGCAGCCACGGCCTCGACCCGACGTAGCCGCGCTCCGGCCCGGCCGGACAGCACACGCAACGAGAAGGGGGCCGCGACGCGGCCCCCTTCTCGTGTCCCCGCGCGGGGGGAGCGGTCAGAGCTTCTCCACCGGCGCGTACCTCAGCAGCAGCCGCTTCGGCTTCTCGTCGCCGAAGTCGATCGTCGCCTGCGCCTCCGAGCCCGAGCCCGTCACGCCCACGACCGTGCCGAGGCCGAACTGGTCGTGCGTGACCCGGTCCCCCACCGACAGCGCGATCACGGGCTTGTCGCCGGTGCGCCGGGTCGCGAAGCCGGACGCGCCCGCGCGCGAACGGGACGACGACAGCGACGAGGTGATTCCGGACGTCGGTCCGGCGGGCGCGGCCATGGGGCCGGTGCGCCGCCAGTCCAGATGCGCGCCGGGGATCTCCTCCAGGAAGCGCGACGGCGGGTTGTAGGAGGGCTGCCCCCAGGCGCTGCGCATCGACGAGCGCGTCAGGTAGAGGCGCTCCCGGGCGCGGGTGATGCCCACGTACGCGAGGCGGCGCTCCTCCTCCAGTTCCTTGGTCTGGCCGAGCGCCCGCATGTGCGGGAAGACGCCGTCCTCCATGCCGGTCAGGAAGACCACCGGGAACTCCAGCCCCTTCGCGGTGTGCAGGGTCATCAGCGTGATGACGCCGGTGCCCTCCTCCTCGTCGTCGGGGATCTGGTCGGAGTCGGCCACGAGCGCGACCTTCTCGAGGAACTCCGCGAGCGTGCCCGCGCCGTCCTCCTCGGAGCGGTCCTGCTCGAACTCCAGCGCCACGGCGGCCAGTTCCTGGAGGTTCTCGATACGGGTCTCGTCCTGCGGGTCGGTGGACGCCTGGAGTTCGGCGAGGTAGCCCGTCCGCTCCAGGACGGCCTCCAGCACGACGGCGGGACCCGCGCCGGACTCGGCGATGGTCCGCAGCTCCTCCATCAGCACGTTGAACCGCTTGACCGCGTTGGCCGAGCGGGCGGCCATGCCGTACGCCTCGTCGACCCGCTTGAGCGCCTGCGGGAAGGTGATCCTCTCGCGCTGCGACAGGGCGTCGATCATCGCCTCCGCCCGCTCGCCGATGCCGCGCTTGGGCACGTTGAGGATGCGCCGCAGGGGCACGCCGTCCTCCGGGTTGGCCAGCACCCGGAGGTAGGCCAGCACGTCCCGGACCTCCTTGCGCTCGTAGAAGCGCACCCCGCCGACGACCTTGTAGGGCAGGCCGACGCGGATGAAGATCTCCTCGAAGACGCGGGACTGGGCGTTGGTGCGGTAGAAGACGGCGACGTCCCCGGCGCGGGCGTCGCCCGCGTCCGTGAGCCGGTCGATCTCGTCGGCGACGAACTGGGCCTCGTCGTGCTCGGTGTCCGCCACGTAACCGGTGATCCGGGCGCCCTCGCCGGCGTTGGTCCACAGGTTCTTCGGGCGGCGGGACTCGTTGCGCTCGATGACGGCGTTGGCGGCGGACAGGATCGTCTGCGTGGAGCGGTAGTTCTGCTCCAGCAGGATCGTGGTCGCGTCCGGGTAGTCCTCCTCGAACTGGAGGATGTTGCGGATGGTCGCGCCGCGGAAGGCGTAGATCGACTGGTCGGCGTCGCCGACGACGCACAGCTCCGCCGGCCCCAGGTCCTCGTAGCCGGTTCCGACCAGCTCGCGCACGAGCGTGTACTGGGCGTGGTTGGTGTCCTGGTACTCGTCGACCAGGACGTGCCGGAAGCGGCGGCGGTAGTGCTCGGCCACGTCCGGGAAGGCCTGGAGCAGGTGGACCGTCGTCATGATGATGTCGTCGAAGTCCAGCGCGTTGGCCTCGCGCAGGCGCGACTGGTACATCCGGTACGCCTCGGCCAGCGTCTTCTCGAACCCGTCGGCCGCCTGGTCGGCGAAGCTCTCCTCGTCGATCAGCTCGTTCTTGAGGTTCGAGATCTTGGCGCTGAAGGACTTGGGCGGGAACTTCTTCGGGTCGAGGTCCAGATCGCGGCAGACCAGCGCCATCAGGCGCTTGGAGTCGGCGGCGTCGTAGATCGAGAACGACGAGGTGAAGCCCAGCCTCTTCGACTCGCGGCGCAGGATGCGCACACAGGCGCTGTGGAACGTCATGACCCACATGGCGTTCGCCCGCGGGCCGACCAGCTGCTCGACGCGCTCCTTCATCTCGCCCGCGGCCTTGTTGGTGAAGGTGATCGCCAGTATCTGGCCGGGGTGGACGTGCCGGCTGCCCAGCAGGTGGGCGATGCGGTGGGTCAGCACCCGGGTCTTGCCGGAGCCGGCGCCGGCGACGATGAGCAGCGGGGAGCCGGTGTGGACGACCGCGGCGGCCTGCTGTTCGTTCAGCCCCTCCAGGAGGGCGGCCGGATCCGCCACGGGGCGCGGGTGGCCGTCGCGGTAGTAGCCCTCGCGGGCCGGGGGCACGTCGTAGCCGCCCTGGAAGAGGTCGTCCGGGATCGGCTCCGGCGCGTGCTCCTCGGGCGGCGGGGGGTGCTCCTCCCCGTGGGGCTCCTCCACGGGGGACTGGAGACCGGTCAGGAAGCTGTCGTCAAAGAGGCTGCTCATCGCCTACCGAGTCTAGGCGGAGCCACCGACACTCCGGGGCCGCATCCGCAGGACCCGTCCCCGCCGTGCGCCCCGCCACGGACGGCGCACGGTGGGTGACCGGGTGGTTCCGGGACGCCATCGCACCGGACCCGGAGAGGAAGGTCACGAAAATGTATCGGACATATCGAACATCAACCTTCACAGCACGCGCACGAATTGGCTAGCGTGCTCGACCAGACGGCCCGCACCCCTCCCGGCGAACCGCGCCGAACGGGTCGACTGCGCCGAATCCGTGCTGACCGCTGGGCAGTTCGGAACCGGGGACCCACACGAGCACCACCGGGGTGAATCGGGCCGTGTCCGCACGGCCCGTAGGGCACCTTCCGTTCGCCCGAACCCGACAGCTAACCCGGTAGGCGGTCCACGGAAGAAGGAGATGCCGGCCTTGGCGTCGCATCGCAGGATCCGCAGTCGCACCACCAGGACCTCCCCCGCCGTCGGGTTCACGACGGCCGCCCTCGCCGGGGTGACCCTCCTGTCGACACAGAGCGCCACCGCCTCGCCGAACGACCCCAAGCCCTCCATCGAGGAGGTGCAGAAGAAGGTCGACGACCTCTACCGGCAGGCCGGCAGCGCGACCCAGGAGTACAACAGGGCGAAGGAGTCCACGGCCCAGCAGCAGCGCGAGGTCGACACCCTGCTCGACGAGGCGGCCACCCGCGCCGAGCGGCTCAACGAGTCCCGTCGCGCGCTCGGCACCTTCGCCGCCGCGCAGTACCGCACCGGTGCGGTCACCCCGACCGCGGCGCTGATGTTCGCCGACAGCCCGCAGGCCTACTTCGACCAGACGCAGCTGATGGACCGCATGACCGACCAGCAGCGGACGGCGGTCAGGGACTACGAGGACGAGCGCGCGGCGGCGGCCGTGCAGCGGGCGGAGGCGAGCAAGGAGCTCCAGTCGCTCACCGAGTCCCAGCAGGCGCTGCGCACCAGCAAGCGGACCGTGCAGGCCAAGCTCACCGAGGCCCGCACCCTCCTCGACCGGCTCACGGCCGAGGAGAGGGCCCGGCTCGCGGCCGCCGAGCGGAAGAAGGAGGAGGAGGCGCGGCGGAAGGCGGAGGAGAAGGCCAGGGCGGAGGCCGAGGCCCGCGCCGCCGCCGAGGCCGAGGCGGCCCGGCAGGAGAGGGAGCGGCAGCAGGAGCAGCCGCCGTCGGGCGGGACCGGCACCGGCACCGGTGCGGCCGACGGCAGCTATGCGGCCAAGGCCGACAAGGTGCTCGCCTTCGCCCGCGCCCAGATCGGCAAGCCGTACGTCTGGGGGGCCACCGGGCCGAGCTCGTACGACTGCTCCGGGCTGACGCAGGCCGCGTGGAAGGCGGCCGGTGTCGACCTGCCGCGCACCACCTGGGACCAGGTGGAGGTCGGCAAGCGGGTGGCCACGGCCGATCTGCTCCCCGGTGACCTGGTCTTCTTCTACGACGACATCAGCCACGTCGGCATCTACATCGGCGACGGCATGATGATCCACGCCCCGAAGCCGGGGGCCAACGTGCGCGAGGAGTCGATCTACTACATGCCGATCTACGGCAGCGTCCGCCCGGTCTGACCCGGCTGCGGACCCGGCGCCCGTACGACAGGGGGCGGCGGCGGCCTCACCGGCCGCCGCCGCCCCCTGCGCGCGAGGCGGTCCGCCGCCCTCAGGTCCAGAGCGTCGCGATGAAGATGTTGGCGACCGTCAGGCCCCCGACCGCGCCGAAGACGGCCTTGTCGACGTGCTCCTCGTCCCGCTTCACGTACACCAGGCCGAGGACGACCACCAGCACCGCGAGCTTGATGCCGATCTTGAGGTTGTTCACCGCCTGGTCGTCGGCCTGGTTGAGGCCCACCAGCGCGACGCCGGTGACCAGCATCGTCAGCGCGCCGTGCAGCATCGCGGGGGTGAAGCGGGCCGTCCCCGCACCCATCGCCTTCATCTGGGTCAGGAAGCCACCCAGCAGTGAGGCGATGCCGATGATGTGCAGGGCCACGAAGACATTGATGAGTACGTCCATGCTGCGGAGCCTATGCCTGCCATATCACCGGTCCGGCCGCAGGTCCCCCTCCTCGCGGACTTCGGTCAGGGGCGGGACGGACCGGGCCTTCCACCGGACGACAGAGCCGCCGAAAACGGGCACGGGCGGGCAGATTCGGACAGTTGTGTTCCTCATGTCTCGCTCCGGTAACGGCCGGGGCTAGCGTCTCGCACCAGGTGGCCGCTCCCACCGCCGCCGTGCAGCCGGGCGGCACGGCCACCCCCGCCGAAGGTCCGGCGGCATGCCCGCTCCCCCGTGCGGTGTGCCGCCGGACCGTCAGGACCGGCGGACGGACGACGGAAGGAACGGCGCCACCGTGGCAGCCCACCGAAAGCCGCACCGCAGCCCGCACCGAAAGGCGCCGCAGCGTCCGCTCGCGGGGCCGGCCGCCCGCACCGCGGCCACCCTGGCCCTCGCGGGCGCGGCGGCCACCGCGGCGGGCGGTCTCGCCCACGCCGAGCCGCGCCTCACGCCCGCACAGATCAAGGCCCGCGTCGACGCCCTGTACCAGCAGGCGGAAGCGGCCACCGAGAAGTACAACGGCGCCAAGGAGCGCTCGGACACGGCCCGCGAGGCACTCGACGCGCTCCGCGACCGGGCGGCCCGCAGCACCGAGCAGCTGAACGCCTCCCGCGACGCCCTCGGTTCCTTCGCGACCGCCCAGTACCGCGCGGGGGGCATGGACCCCGGGCTGCAGCTCGCGCTGACCTCGGCACCCGACGCCTACCTGGAACAGGCGGCGCTCGCCGAACGGGTCGGGGACCGGCAGGCGCGGGCCGTCGCCGACGTCCGCCGCCGGATCGCCGGCATCGCCGTTCTGCGGGCCGAGGGCAGCAAGCGGGTGGCGGAGCTGGAGGAGCGCCGCCGCGAGCTCCTGCGCCACAAGTCCACCGTGCAGGACCGGCTCGCCGCCGCGGAGCGCCTGCTGGCGCGGCTCACCGCCGAGCAGCGAGCGGCCTACGAGCGCGGCACCGCCGAACCGGCCCGCGCCGACCGCTCGGGCCCGCACCGCGGCCCGGCCGCCGCGCCGGGCAGCAGGGCGGCGAAGGCCGTCGCCTACGCCTACGGCGCGCTGGGGAAGCCCTACGTCTGGGGCGCCACCGGGCCCGGCGCCTACGACTGCTCGGGACTGACCCAGGCGGCGTGGAAGGCCGCCGGAGTCTCGCTGCCGCGCACCACCTACACCCAGATCGACGCGGGACAGCGGGTGCCGCGCTCCCGACTGGCCCCCGGCGACCTGGTGTTCTTCTACTCCGGTGTCACCCATGTCGGCCTCTACATCGGCGACGGGCGGATGATCCACGCACCGCGGCCGGGCGCGCCGATCCGGATCGCGCCGATCGACGAGATGCCGTTCGCCGGCGCCACCCGCGTCGGCTGAGCCCCCGGGGGCCCGGTGTGCTCAGACGAGCCGCCGCGCCGTCGCCCAGCGGGTCAGCTCGTGCCGGTTGGAGAGCTGCAACTTCCGCAGCACCGCCGAGACATGGGACTCGACCGTCTTCACCGAGATGAACAGCTGCTTGGCGATCTCCTTGTACGCGTATCCGCGAGCGATCAGCCGCAGCACCTCCCGCTCGCGCTGGGTCAGCCGGTCGAGGTCCTCGTCCACGGGGACCGCGTCGGTCGACGCGAAGGCGTCCAGCACGAAGCCGGCCAGCCGCGGCGAGAAGACCGCGTCCCCCTCCTGCACCCGGAAGATCGAGTCCACCAGGTCCGTGCCCGTGATGGTCTTGGTGACGTAGCCGCGGGCACCGCCGCGGATCACGCCGATCACGTCCTCCGCCGCGTCGGACACGGAGAGCGCGAGGAAACGCACCGGGTTCTGCGCGGCGGCCATCAGCGTGGCGCAGCGGCGCAGCACCTCCACCCCGCCGCCGCCGGGCAGATGCACGTCCAGCAGCACGACCTCGGGACGGGTCGCGGTGATGACGGTGACGGCCTGGTCCACGTCGGCGGCCTCGCCGACGACCTCGACGCCCGTGGCCGCCGTCTGCCCGATCTCGGCCTGCACCCCCGCGCGGAACATCCGGTGGTCGTCGACGAGCACCACCCGTACCCGCCGCTCGGCGGTCTCTCCAGCAGCCTCGGTCATCCGTCAGCCCTCTCCATCTCGAGCTCCACCTCGGTCCCCCCGCCGGGCACCGCGCGGAGCCGTGCCGTACCGCCGTTGCGCTGCATCCGGCCGATGATCGATTCTCGTACGCCCATCCTGTCACCGGGGACCGCGTCCAGGTCGAAGCCCGGCCCCCGGTCCCGGACGGAGACGAAGACCGACCGCGGTTCGACCTCCGCGAAAACCTGCACGGCGCCTCCCGAACCACCGTACTTGGCGGCGTTGACCATCGCTTCGCGCGCGGCCTGCATCTGCGCCGTCAGCCGTTCGTCCAGGGGGCAGTCGCCGACGACGACGACCTCGACGGGCACGCCGTGCTTGTCCTCGACCTCGGCCGCGGTCCGCTTCACCGCCTCGGCGAGCGTGTCCGGCTCCTCCTCGTCGTCCCTGCCCGTGCCCTCGGGGCGGTAGAGCCAGTTCCGCAGCTCGCGTTCCTGGGCGCGGGCGAGGCGGCGCACCTCGCCGGGGTCCTCGGCGCTGCGCTGGATCAGGGTGAGGGTGTGCAGGACGGAGTCGTGCACATGGGCGGCGACCTCGGCCCGCTCCTGGGCCCGGATGCGCATCGTCCGTTCCTCGGAGAGGTCCTGGGTCATCCGCACCAGCCAGGGACCGGCGAGCAGGGCGACACCGGCCACGACGGCGATGACCGCGGTCAGGACGGAGCCGAGCTGCGCGGCCGAGCCGCGCACCACCACGAAGACCGTCAGCCCGGTGACGGCCAGCCCGACACCGGCGAGGACCCGGGCCGCGGGGATCAGACGGTGCGGCCCGGCCCCGGACGCCGGGGACGTCCAGCTGGCCCGGCGGGCGTTGTCCGCCTGCCGCCAGACCAGCACCACACCGGCGCCGATCAGCAGGATGGGCACGACGTAGCGGTTGCTGCTGTTGCGCTCCAGGTTGTCGACGAAGATCGCGCCGCCGACGAACAGGGCCCCGAGGGCCAGCACCTGGCCCTTGTCCGGCTTGCGCAGCCGCCGCCGGCCGTCGGGCGTGACCTCGAAGAGCGAGCGGCCCTGCGCTCCGCGGCCGCCGACTCCGAGCGGGACGACGATCCAGAACACCGCGTACGGCAGGGCTCCGAGCCCGTCCGCCATGAACAGCACCAGGAACACCAGGCGCACCCAGATGACCGGCAGTCCCAGATGTCCGGCGAGACCGCGCGCGACACCGCCGAGCAGCCGCCCGTCGGCGCTGCGGTACAGCTTGCGGACCGCCGGCTCTTCGGCCTCGGGCGGACGGGTGGCGACTGGCATGCCCCGATCGTCACACGGCGGCGGGGGCGCGGACATCAGGGCAGTCCCTCATTCCGACCCTGAGAAGCCGGTGTCCGCCCCTGGGGGCCTGGAACCGCCCCGGGGAAAGGGGAGACGACCGGCCCGGGGTGCGCGGCGCGAGCCGCTCCCGGGGGGCAATATCAGGGAACGGCCAGGGTCGGGGCGGCTGCCCCCGGGGCCGCCGGGCCGTCACCATGGAGACATGAGCCAGCCGACCACCGCACCGCCCCTCCCGCCGCAGGAGCCGGACGAGCCGCAGGCGCTGCGCCGCACACCGCGCTCCAAGATGGTGGCGGGCGTCTGCGGCGGACTCGGCCGGCACTGCGACGTCGATCCGGTGATCTTCCGCATCGTGGTCGCCGTGCTCTCCGCGACCGGGGGCGTCGGGCTGATCTTCTACGGTTTCGCCTGGCTGCTGCTCCCCGCCGACGACGAGGACGAGAACGAATTCCGCCGGATGCTGTCGGGGCGGGTCGACCGCGCCTCGCTGAGCGCCGTCCTGCTGGCCCTGATCGGGAGCGGTCTGCTCCTCACCACGCTGAGCAACGCGGACATGCTGGCCTTCGCGTCCATGCTGTCGCTGGCGACCGCGGGGGTGGCCGTGTGGTCGCTGCGTCGCAGGGCCGCCTCCCCCGACGGCGCCCCGCTGGACCCGGTGACCGCGCAGACGGTGGCCGAGGCCCCGCCCGAGACCAAGGCCCCGCCCGCGCCCGACGGTCCCTCGTGGTGGCGCGACCCGATCCTGAAGGACGGCACCACGGGGCCGGTGGCGGCCGGCTATCTGTGGGGCCCCGCGGACGCGGTCGCGTCCGGGCCCGCCGCGGGGGACCGCGGACGCCGCCCGGCGGTGCCCCCGCAGCCCTGGGGGCGGCGCGGCATCGGCGGCACGGTCGTCACCCTGGCGTTCGTCGCGGGGGCCGTGGGCACGGCGGCGAGCTGGGACGGCCGGCCGCTGGGCGCGAGTCTCCAGATCGGCCTGGTCGCCGCCCTGGCCGTCCTCGGCGCGGGGCTCGTGGTCAGCAGCGTCGTCGGCCGCACCGGCTTCGGCACGATGCTGATGACGATGGTGACGGCCTGCCTGCTGGCGGGGGCGTCGGCCCTGCCCGAGAACATCAGCACCACGTTCGGCGAGCGGACCTGGCGCCCCGCGTCGGCCGCGGCCCTGGCGCCCTCCCACGAACTGGGCTCGGGCTCGGCCACCCTGGACCTCGGCGCCCTGGAGCCGGCGCCCGGCACGACGGTGTCCACCCGGGCCGAGGTCGGCCTCGGTCTGCTCAGGGTCGTCGTGCCCCGGGACGCCACGGTCGTGCTGGAGGCCGACGTCGGCCTCGGGAACGTCCGGCTGCCCGCGGGGACCGCGGGCGGCGCCGCGGGACCGGACCTGACGGTGCGCGAGACCCTGGCGCCGCCCCGGGGCACCGAGCCGTCGGGGACGCTGGAACTGGAGCTGGACGTGAGCGTCGGACAGGTGGAGGTGGAACGTGCCGCACCATGAGTTCCTGCACGGGTTCCGGCCCGGCAGGCTGATCGCGGGACTGTCCGTGCTGGCCTGCGCGGCGCTGTACGGAGGGGACGCCACGGGCGCATGGCACACACCCTGGTTCACCGCCCTGCCGGTCGTCCTCGGCGGTCTGTGCCTGGCCGGGTGTGTGGGGTCCCTGCACTACGGTGTGCGGCGCCGCCGGGCGCGCAGGAGGGCGTCGGCCGAGAACCGGTCGGCGCCGGCCAGCACGAGCGGCAGCCAGGCCATCAGATAGGCCAAATCGTTCCCGTAGTAGTACGGGTCGCTCTGCCAGCTCACGGTCAGCCACAGGCTCAGCGAGATCAGCGCGCCGCCGAGCGCGGCCACCCGCGCCAGCAGGCCGACGAGGGTGCCGATGCCGACGGCCAGCTCCCCGAGGGCGATCGCGTAGCCGAAGCCCTCGGGATTCTTCAGCGCGAGGTCGACCAGACCCGGCACGGCGGAGCCGTCGCGCACGCCTTCCATCAGCGCGCCGATGGAACCGGGGCCGGCGGCGGACATGAACGCGCTGTCGGTCAGCTTGTCGATGCCCGCGTAGACGAAGGTGATCCCGAGGAAGAGCCGCAGCGGCAGCAGGGCGTTGGCCGTGGCCCACGCCTTCCAGCCGCGCGGACCGTCGCCGGTGGCGCCGTCGGCCGATGCCGTCCGGTACGAGTGTGTCATCGCTGGTCCCGCCTTCAGTCGACCCGTCAACCGACCATACGTACGGGCAGGCGGCGCCGCTCACCAGCGGTTGCGCCACGGTCCGTGACACGGACCGTACCGCCGGGGCGCCCGGGACAGAAGGGGGCCGCGGCCGACGGCGACGCCGCCGCTCCGGGCATCGGAACGGCGGCGTCGGTCAGGACCGGAACGGGGAGGTCACTCCCACTCGATGGTGCCCGGCGGCTTGCTCGTGACGTCCAGCACGACGCGGTTCACGTCGGCCACCTCGTTGGTGATGCGGGTCGAGATCCGCGCCAGCACCTCGTACGGCATCCGCGTCCAGTCCGCGGTCATGGCGTCCTCGGACGAGACCGGCCGCAGCACGATCGGGTGGCCGTAGGTGCGGCCGTCGCCCTGGACGCCCACGCTGCGCACATCGGCGAGCAGAACGACCGGGCACTGCCAGATCTCCCGGTCGAGACCGGCCGCGGTGAGCTCCTCCCGGGCGATGGCGTCCGCCTCGCGCAGCAGGTCCAGGCGCTCCCTGGTGACCTCGCCGACGATCCGGATGCCGAGGCCCGGGCCGGGGAACGGCTGGCGCTGGACGATCTCGTCGGGCAGACCGAGCTCCTGGCCGACCATCCGGACCTCGTCCTTGAACAGCTGGCGCAGCGGCTCGACGAGTTCGAACTCGAGGTCCTCGGGCAGACCGCCGACGTTGTGGTGGGACTTGATGTTGGCCGTGCCGGTGCCGCCGCCGGACTCGACGACGTCCGGGTAGAGGGTGCCCTGCACGAGGAAGGCGACCTGCTCGCCGTCGGCCGCGCCCTCGGCGACGATCTCGGCCTGCGCCTGCTCGAAGACGCGGATGAACTCACGGCCGATGATCTTGCGCTTGGCCTCCGGGTCGGAGACGCCGGCCAGGGCGTCCAGGAAGCGCTCCTGTGCGTCGACGACCTTGAGGTTGACGCCGGTGGAGGCGACGAAGTCCTTCTCGACCTGCTCGGTCTCGCCCTTGCGCATCAGGCCGTGGTCCACGTACACACAGGTCAGCTGCGAGCCGATGGCCTTCTGGACGAGCGCTGCGGCCACGGCGGAGTCGACGCCGCCGGAGAGACCGCAGATGGCCCGCTTGGTGCCGACCTGGGCGCGGATGGCCGCGACCTGCTCCTCGATGACGTTGCCCGTGGTCCAGCTGGGCTCGATGCCGGCACCGCGGTACAGGAAGTGCTCCAGGACCTGCTGGCCGTGGGTGGAGTGCAGCACCTCGGGGTGGTACTGGACGCCGTAGAGCTTCTTCTCGTCGTTCTCGAAGGCGGCGACCGGGACCACGTCGGTGGAGGCGGTGACGGTGAAGCCCTCGGGCGCCGCGGAGCAGGCGTCGCCGTGGGACATCCACACCGGCTGCTCGGCCGGGGTGCCCTCGAAGAGGGTGGAGCCCGGCTTGCTGACGTGCAGCGGGGTCCGGCCGTACTCACGGGCGCCGGTGTTGTCGACGGTGCCGCCGAGCGTGGTCGCCATCAGCTGGAAGCCGTAGCACATGCCGAAGACCGGGACACCGGCCTCGAAGATCGCGCTGTCGAGGCGCGGGGCGCCTTCCGCGTACACGGACGACGGGCCGCCGGAGAGGATGATCGCGCGGGGGTTCCTGGCCAGCATCTCCTCCACGGGCATCGTGGACGGGACGATCTCGCTGTAGACCCGGGCCTCGCGGACGCGGCGGGCGATGAGCTGTGCGTACTGGGCGCCGAAGTCGACAACGAGGACGGTGTCCGGGTTGGATGCGGGCGCGGCAGCGGGAGACGCTGATGACACTGGCGGCCTTCCGGCGGTGGGAGTGAGGGTCGTTATTTGTCGATTCTACCGGGGGTCCCGTGTCCTCTTTTCGTCTCACCATCCGAACCGGCTTTTGGCCCGCCGCGGGGCCGGGTCCATACTGTGCGCATGCACACGCAGCTGACCTTCGTCTTTACCTATGGCACCGGCCCGTCCGGCTGCCATGGTCGTGCTGCCTAGCTTCAGACAGCGACTTCCCAGGCGCCCCGGGCCGACAAGGCCCGGGGCGCTTCGGCTTTTCCGGGTCCTGCCGGTCCGCGGCCCCTCCCGAGCACAGAGGAGACCCCCGTGACCGAGGTACTCGACAGGACCGGCGCCCGGACCGACGGCGCCGCCCAGGTGATCACCGGCGCCCGTGAGCGCATCGACGCGCTCGACGACCGGATCATCGGCCTGATCCAGGAACGCATGGCGGTCTCGGCCGTCATCCAGGACGCCCGCATCGCCTCCGGCGGCCGCCGGGTGAACCTGGCCCGCGAGATGGAGGTCCTCGCCCACTACCGGGACGCGCTCGGCAAGCCGGGCACCTCGCTCGCGATGACGATGCTGGAGCTCTGCCGCGGCCGGGTCTGAACTCCCGGCGTACGCCCTGACCGGCCGGGCAGGGCGTACGCCGCGCACCTGCGTTCGGGTGCGACCTCACCCGTACGGCGCGTGACGCGCCGGGCCGGTCTTCGTTGGTCCGGATGTCCGTGCCATCCAGGCGCGGGTCTCGCAGGAAACCACGCGTGGCTCCGCTGGAGCGTGTGGCGCACCGGACGGTGCGCCGTGGGACCTCGCACCAGCGTGCGTGACCGGTCGGCAGGGGACAGCAGCCCGGTCACCCCAAGAGCGGTCGGCCCGGGGACGCCCGGCGCCGGCCGCATCCGGTCCGTACCACCGAGTCCCTGCGCCGGCGTCCCCGCTCCGCGCGACCACCGCACCACCGCACCACCGCACCAGCCATCGGCCGCTTCCGCAGCGCTTCCGGTCCGCCCGGACAGCGGCCCTCCCCTCGCGGCGTCACCCCCCGGCGCCGCGCTCCGGCACCGGCGCTGCCCTGACGCCGGTGCCGGACGAAGGGCCCCGCGGCCACTGCCCGCGGGGCCCTTCGGTCTCTCCTCTTCGTGCCGCGGCGGCGTCCCGGATCCGCCCCCGCCTCGACGTGACTCACGTCACACGACGAATCGCGTTCCGGAGGACAACCCTTCCCACTGGTCACAGGTCATGCATGCGTAACAACGGTCTCCTGGACGCCACGCGCACGGGGCCGTACGCAGGCCACAGGGCCGCTGCACTCGGAGGGGGGTGCAGCGGCCTTCGTGCGTCCCGGCCACGGCGCGGTCCGGCAGGACCCGTGAGGCCGGCCGGGCCGGTCAGGCCTCCTGCTCCGACGTCCGCCGGGCGGGTCAGGCCTCCTGCTCCGACGTCTGCCGGGCGGGCTCCGACGTCTGCCGCGCGGGCTCGGACGTCTGCCGGACGGGCTCCTTCTGCACCGGCTCCGGCAGCGGGCTCCCCTGCCGCTCCTCCGCCTTCCGGGGCGGCACGGCCGGCATGCCGAGGAACGGCAGCCTGAGCGCCCCGAACGCCTGTTCCGGGACGGCGGGCGACCGCGGCGTCACCGGCGCCAGCCGCTCGTACACCGCGCCCTGCTCCGGCCGCGGGTCCGCCTCGCCCTTGTTCGGCCAGAACGACATCGCCCGCTCCGCCTGCGCGGTGATGGTCAGCGAGGGATTGACACCGAGGTTGGCGGAGACGGCCGAGCCGTCCACCACCGTGATCCCGGGGTGGCCGTAGAGCCGGTGGTACGGGTCGATGACGCCCGAGGCCGCGTCCGCGCCGATCGGGCAGCCGCCGAGGAAGTGGGCGGTCAGCGGGGTGCCCATCAGTTCACCGATGTTGGAGCCCGCGAAGCCGTTGATCTCCTCGGCGAGCAGGGTCGCGGCGAGCGTCGCCTCGGGGATCTGCGTCGGGTTCGGCGCGCCGTGGCCCTGGCGGGCGGTGAGCAGGCCCTTGCCGATGCCCTTCGGCTTGCGGTACGTCGTCAGCGAGTTGTCCAGCGACTGCATGACGAGGCCGATGATCGTCCGCTCCGACCACCGCCGGTTGGACAGCGCGCGGACCGCGAGCCAGGGGTGCCGGGCCATGTTGCCGAACCAGCCCGCCACCCGGCCCGTGACCCGGTACGGCACCTGGAGGACGGTCATGCCGCCCATGGCGTTCGACCCGCGCCCGTAACGGACCGGCTCGATGTGGGTGTTGGCGTCCGGGTGGATCGACGACGTGATCGCCACGCCGCGGGTGAAGTCGACCTTCGGCGCGCCGTGGCGCTTGCGGTAGCGCCGGTTGTCGGTCTGGGCGCCGACCAGCGCCTCGGAGTTGGTGCGGGTCAGCTCGCCGAGCCGGGCGGACAGCCGCGGCAGCAGCCCGGTGTCCTTCATCCGGTGCAGCAGGGCCTGCGTCCCGTAGGTGCCGGCCGCGACGACGACCCGGCGTGCGGTGAACGTACGGCCCCTGCCCTTGCGCCGCTTGTCGCTGGGCAGCGTCTCCACCGCGAAGCCGCCGCGCGCGTCCTCGGTGACCGACACGACGGACGTCATCGGGTGGACCTCGGCGCCCGCCTTCTCGGCGAGATAGAGGTAGTTCTCGTTGAGGGTGTTCTTCGCGCCGTGGCGGCAGCCGGTCATGCACTCGCCGCACTCCGTGCACGCCCTGCGCGCAGGTCCCGCGCCGCCGAAGTACGGGTCCGCCACCTCCTGGCCCGGCCGGGCCCTCGCCGCGCCGTCGGCGTCGTCGCCGTCCCCGAAGAAGACCCCGACGGGCGCCATGTGGAAGGAGTCCCCGACGCCCATCGCCTGGGCGGTCGCCTTCAGGTGCACGTCCGAGGGCGTCAGCGTCGGGTTGAGCCGGACACCGAGCATGCGCCTGGCCTGGTCGTAGTACGGCGCCAGCTCGTCCTGCCAGTCCGTGATGTCCTTCCACTGCGGGTCGTTGAAGAAGGGCGCGGGCGGCACGTAGAGGGTGTTGGCGTAGTTGAGCGAACCGCCGCCGACGCCCGCGCCCGCCAGCACCATCACCTTGCCGAGCAGATGGATGCGCTGGATCCCGAAGAGGCCGAGCGCGGGAGCCCACAGGTAGTTGCGCAGGTCCCAGGAACTCTTCGGCAGCGTCTCCCGGGTGAAGCGGCGGCCGGCCTCCAGGACGCCGACGCGGTATCCCTTCTCCGACAGCCGCAGGGCGGAGACGGAACCGCCGAAGCCGGAGCCCACGACGAGCACGTCGTAGTCGTACGCGTCGTCGTCCGTGTCCTGGTTGCGGGCAGGGGGTACCTCGGACATGGCTCTCCTCGTCAGATGTGCGGGCGGAAGCGGGTGGGGCCGGGCATCCTCAGCGCAGGCGCAGGGCCTTCATCGCCTTCAGGCTGAGGCTCATGAACGCCGCGTACTTCTCGTCGTCCATGCCGAACGACGGCGCCAGTGGCATCAGGCGCTGCTGGGCGACGGTCTGGGCCTCGGTGTACTTGAGGATCCCCTCGGAGCCGTGGCGCCGGCCGAGACCGGAGTCCTTCATGCCGCCCATCGGTGCCTGGACGCTTCCGTAGGCGGGGGCGTATCCCTCGTTGATGTTGACCGTGCCGGTGCGCAGCTTCGCCGCGATCGCGTGACCCCGCCTGCCGTCCTTGGTCCACACGCTCGAATTGAGCCCGTAGGCGGTGGCGTTGGCCAGCTCGACGGCCTTCTCCTCGTCGGAGAAGCGGTAGATCGCGACCACGGGCCCGAAGGTCTCCTCGCCGCAGACGGCCATCGGCGCCTCGACGCCGTCGAGGATCGTGGGCTCGAAGAAGTACGGGCCGATGTCCGGACGGGCGACGCCGCCCGCGACGAGCTTCGCGCCCTTGGCGACGGCCTCCTCGACGTGCCGGGTGACGGTCTCCAGCTGACGGGGTCCCACCAGGGAGCCCATGTCGGCGCCGTAGGCGAGGGAGTTGCCGAGGCGCATCGCCCTGGTGCGGGCGGCGAAGCGGGCGACGAAGTCGTCGGCGACCGATTCGTGCACGTAGAGCCGCTCGATGGAGATGCACAGCTGGCCGGCCGAGGAGAAGCACGCCCGCACGGCGCCGGCGGCGGCCTTCTCCACGTCGGCGTCGTGCAGCACCAGCATCGCGTTCTTGCCGCCGAGTTCGAGGGAGACCCCGACCAGGCGGGCGGCCGCGCCCTGGGCCACCTCCCGGCCGGTGCGGGTGGAGCCGGTGAACGAGACGTAGTCGGCGTGCCGCACGACCTCCGGTCCGACGACCGGGCCGTCGCCGATGACGACCTGGAACACCCCGGCCGGCAGCCCCGCCTCGATCAGCAGGTCGCGCGCCCACAGGGCGGTGAGCGCGGTCTCGGTGTCGGGCTTCATGACGACGGCGTTGCCGGAGACGAAGGCGGGCAGCGCGTCGCCGACGGACAGCTCCAGCGGATAGTTCCAGGGCGCGATCTGGCCCACCACACCGCGCGGCTGCCGCAGTTCGGTGGTCTTGGTGAGGACCGGGACGACACCGGTGCGGTGCTTGGGGCGCAGGTACGAGGGGGCCTTGCGCCCGTAGTGGCGGGCCGAGACGGCGACGGCCAGCACCTCCTCGTGGGCGTGCAGCCGCGCCTTGCCGGTCTCCAGCTGGATCAGGTCGAGCACCTCGGCCTGCCGCTCCAGCACCAGGTCGTGGAAGCGCAGCAGGACGGCGGCCCGCGTCCGGACCGGCGTGGCCTCCCACACGCGCTGGGCGGCCCTCGCCCGTTCGAAGGCGAGGGCCACGTCCGCGGGGGTGGACTCGGGCAGGTCCGCCAGCTTCTCGCCGGTGAACGGCGCGTGGTTCACGGTGCGGCCGGAGCCGGTCACGCCCTTGGTCAGCCGGGCGACCAGATCGGGCGTCACGACGTCTGCGGCGGTGCGCACACCGGCGGGAGCGGCGGCGGTGGGATTGGTACCGAGGGCGGTGGCGGTGGCGGTGGCGGTGGCGGTGGCCTGCGTGTCCGTCATGGGGGCGAGGGTATGCCGCAATCACCGCTTTGGGTACCCGTCGGTAACAGCTTTTACCGGGCCCTCACCATCGCGCCAGCGATCACTGGCACATAAGCCCTGATCAGCGGCTTGTCACCGTCACGCGGCCCGGACCGGCCGCCCGGAAGGTGGTGCGGACGTGGAGAGGGACCCACCTCGCGGGCCGCACGGAACGGGTCGTTCCGGCGCGGTCCCCCTCCCGCGGGTCACCCCGGGGGCGGCCGCCAGCCGCGCAGCATGGTGTCGAACTGCTCCCGGGTCACCGGCCAGTCCTCGGCCGGCCCCGACATGTAGAGCGCATACTCGGTGCCGTCGTCCCCGTAGTACATCTGGTCGATCGCCCGGCGCGGCCCCGGGTGCTCCTTCCGCTCGGTCCAGCGGAACTCCCACAGCGCCGACTGCGTCTGGTCGCGGAAGGTGTTGGGCCGCAGCTTGATCCGCTCGTACTGCGGCAGCCGCTCCGCCAGCCCCTCCTCCATGTCGAGCATGTGCATGTACGGGTTCTCGAAGTCCGGAGAGGGATCGACGCTGATCCGGATGCGGTGCCGTCCGTTGTCCGGGGTGTAGTCGATCTGGTCGCCGTCGGTCTGGCGGACCCAGCCGTCCGGCACCCAGAGGGCGAAGCCCGACGGGTCCTGCACCCGGTGCCACCCGTCGGGAACGTCCTTCCCGGCCTGCCCGCCCGGATCCGCCGTCACGCCGCCGGGGGTGCCGGACGCGCTCGGCGTGGCGCCCGAGCCCCTCCCGCCGTCCTCGTCTCCCGCGTGCTGCAGGACCGCGAATCCCGCCCCGGCCCCGATCACGGCGGCCGCGACGACGACGACCGCGAGCCGGCGCAGCCGTGCCCCGCGCCGCGGCGGGGCGGCGGGCGCTCCGCCGGGGAGACGGCCGGTGCCCGCCCCCGCGGCGGGTGCACCGCCCGGACCGGGGTACGCGGGGGCGAAGCCGCCCCCGCCGTGGAGGGGCGCGGTGGCGGCCGGCGGGTACGCCGTCCGCAGGGTCACGCTCGGCGCCGGCACGGGGCGGGTCGCCGAGGCGGTGGCCCGGCCCTCCAGCACGTCGGTGAGCATGCGTTCCGTCTCGGCGACCGACGGCCGGGCCGCGGGGTCCTTGCGGAGCAGCGCCATGATGACCGGGGCGAGGTCCTCCGCCCGCCGGGGCGCCGGCGGTTCGTCGGACACCACGGCCTGCATGGTCGACAGCGGCGACGAGCGCCGGAACGGCGACTCGCCCTCCAGCGCCGTGTACAGGCTCGCCCCCAGCGACCAGAGGTCCGACGCCGGCCCGGGGTCGTGGCCGCGCACCCGCTCGGGCGCCAGGTAGTCGATCGAGCCCACGATCTCCCCGGTCCGGGTGATCGTCGAGTCGCCCTCTATCGCCGCGATGCCGAAGTCCGTGATCAGCGCCCTGCCGTCGTCGCCGAGCAGCACGTTGGCGGGCTTGATGTCCCGGTGCAGCACCCCGGCCGCGTGCGCGGCGCGCAGCGCCCGCAGCACGTCCAGGCCGATCCGGGCCGCCCGGAGGGCGTCGATGGCGCCGGGCTCCTTGGCCGCGTCGGCGAGCGAGGGCCCGTCGACGTACTGCATGACGATCCACGGACGGTTGTCGTGCTCCAGCACGTCGTGCACGGTGACCACACCGGGATGGCTGATCCGTGCCGCGGCGCGCGCCTCCTTCTGGGTGCGTGCGTGCAGGACCAGACGGTCCGCCTCGGCGACGTACAGACCAGCCGTCAGTTCCTTGACCGCGACGACCCGGTGGAGCACTTCGTCATGGGCGCGCCAGACCTTGCCCATGCCGCCCCGGCCGATGCTCTCGCCGAGCCGATAGCGCCCCGCGAGCAGCAGCCCCGTGCCCGTGCTGTGAGTGTGTTCCACGTACCCCGCCCCGTTTCCTGAAGTGACAGGTTACGGAGCAGAAGTACGCGCACGGAACCCGGGAACGCTCAAGTGACCGCACCGTGATGCGTGATGGGGCGAGCGGACGCCGTGCGGCAGGCCACGCCGAGCCCGGCGGACGGAGTGCGGCGACCGCGCGTCAGCCCGTGAAGCGGTAGGTGGACGTGGCCTGCTGGTGGATCTCGGTGACCTTCTCCTTCCGGTCGGCCGGTCCGATCACCTGCACCACGTGATAGGCACCGTCCACGATCAGCGCGAGATTGCGCACGAAGACCTCGCGGCCGGTGCTGTCCTGCCAGGTGAACTGACCCTCCGCCATGGACTGCCGGCCCACGTCGATGCGCCGCAGCCCGGTCGCGCTGGCCCACGAGGAGTCACGGAAGGGCTGGAGCTCACGCTCCTTGTCCCGCTGGTAGGTCAGCGGGTCGTCGCCGTTGGCCGCCACCGAGTCCCGGCCGGGGACCACGATCAGGGTGAAGTCCCCGCCCACGTAACGGACCTGGCCGGCGTCGTTGATCGGCCGCCGCTGCCAGGTCTCGTCGACGGCCAGCTGGAAGCCCTCGACGTCCTTGCGCAGCACATAGCCGTCCGGCAGATCCGCCGCCGGTGCGGACGTCTGGGGCTGCTGCGATCCGGGCGTCCGCCCGGGGGACGGCTCGCCGCCTCCCGAGGGGCCGGGCGACGCCTCCGCGGACGGCCGGCTCCCGGTGTCCGCACCCTGCGACGGCCCCTGTTCGTCCGCCTTGGGCATGAACAGGAAGGCGTAGGCCACGGCAGCGGCCAGCAGCAGCAGGATCAGCACCAGCAGCGTACGGCCGAGGGCGCGCGGCGCCCCGCCCCGCTCCGCACCGCGCGGCGGACGTTCCTCGCGTGCCCTCGGGACGGGCGGCCGCTCGGTGCGCACCGGGCGCGCCGCTGCGCGGGACTTCTTCTGGCGGTGCCGGCCGTGCGCCGCCTCCCGGCCGCCGAACCTGCGCCGGCGCACCAGCTCCCCGCGCCGCCGCACGATGGGCAGCAGCGCCGGGTCCACCGGGCCGGACGGCACCGGGACCACGTCCACGCCCGCCTCCGGCTCGGGCGCGGACCGCACCAGCGACCGCAACCAGCCGCTCAGCTCCTCGAACTCGGGCCGCTCGGTCGGGTCCTGGCGCAGCAGCGACTCCACGACCGGACGCAGCGGGCCGCACTCCTCGGCGAACGCGGGCGGCTCCGAGCACACCAGCTGCACGAGTTCGTGCGCGCTGTCCTCCGGGTACGGGGCGTGGCCCTGGACCGCCCGGTACAGCAGCGCCCCCAGCGCCCACAGGTCCGTGGCGGGCCCGACCGGCGCGGCCAGCTGCCAGTTGTCGTGGACCGGCCCGGCCTGCTCCGGGGCCCACCGCTCGGTGACGGCTCCCACGACCGCGATCCTGGCCTGGCGTGCCCGCTCCGCCGCCAGCGGCGTGGTGGGGCCGCGGAAGACCGCGGCGGGGGCCGCGGCCACGACCTCGTCCCAGCGGCCGGGCGGTGGCGCGGCAGGGCCCGCCGGGCCGGACACCGGGCGCCGCTGCGAGTCGGCGCGCAGCGCGTCGCTCCCGCTGGTCCAGCTGCCGGTGGAGCCGCCGCCCGGGCGGGCGGGCGGCAGGGCGGGCCGGCCGGATCCGCCCCGGCCGGAGTCCCGGTCGGCTGCGGCCCGGCGCACGCCGTAGGGGTCGTCGCGGTACGCGTCGTCCGTGGCGGAGTCCGCGGCGGRGCGGGCCGCGGGCAGGGCGGGGCGGCCGCCGCCCGCGGGCAGCGGAGCGGGGCCGTCGTGGCCGGGTGCCGGGCCGTCGCGCCAGACACCGGCGAGACGGGCCCGGCCGGGGCCCTCCCGGCCGTCGTGCGCGTCGTCGTCCGGGTCGTCGTCGTGGCCGTCGTCCGTGTCGTCGTCGTACACCGCCGCGTACCGCTCGGCGGGATCCTGCGCCCACCAGTCGGGGTCGACGCCGTCCTGCACGGGGCGCTCGCCGGACGGGCGCTCCACCGCCGGCACCGAGCCGGAGCGCTGCTCGTCCTGGATCCGGGCCGCGGCGCGCGCTCCCGCGCGATAGGCGGCGATGGCCCCCGCCCGCGCGGCCCGCACGTCCGGGGCCGGCCCGCTCCCCTCACCGCCCTGGCGCGGCAGGGCCGGCGGGCCGCCGGCCTCGGCCGGGCGGACCGGCGGGGGCAGCAGGGGCTGTCGCGCGGGGGCGAGTTCCGCGGCCCCCGGTCCGGCGCCGTGCGCCGGGTCCGGACGGTGCTCCGTGCCGCTCCGGGCGGCGGGGAGCAGACCCTGGCCCGGGTCCCGGCCGGCGCCGGCCTGTCCGGGGTGGTCCTGGGCCCCGCCGGGGTCGGGGTCGGGGTCGGTCCGGTGGGGCGGCTGGTGCGCGGGCCGGTCCGGGTCCTCGGGCACGGGGGCGTAGCCGCAGAGCGCCTCCTCGGCGGCGCCCGACGCCAGGCCGGTGAGGACCACACGGCCGTCCTCGCACACGAGCACCGTGCGGACGGTGATGTTCCGGTGGGTCCACCCATGGGCGTGCAGCACCCGCAGGGCGGCGAGCACGTCGGCGGCGACCTCGGCGGCCCGGTACGGGCTGAGCGGCCGCTCCGCGAGCATCGCGGCCAGCGGGCGGGCGTCCACCACCTCGCTCACGATCCAGAGCGAACCGTCCTCGGCGAAGACGTCGAAGACCTGGTCGAGGCGCGGGTGATCGGGGATGCGGGCGGCCGCCTGGGCCGCCTCGACCGCGCGGAGCACCGCGGGGTCCGAGGGCCGCCGGGTCGCCCTGCCGGACGCGCGGCGCGGCACGGCCGCCCCCGCGAGGCCGTCGCCGTCGAGCACCTCGGCGTCCACGACCTCGGGCAACGGCACCTGCCGCACGAGGACTTCATGACCGCTGTACGTGTCGAACGCACGCGTCTCGGCCAGTTCGAACTCGTCGGACGGCGGCAACGGCAGGCGGTAGCGGTCGGCGAGCACCCTTCCCGCGTAGTCCTCCACGACGCCTCCCCACAGCGCGCTGTCCCGGCCGCTCAGGGAAACCCGTGCGAAGCCGTCACATCCGGTCGTCCAACGGCCCCTTTACGGCTCCGTATCGTCCACGACTACTCACGATACGTGGCCCCGGTCAGTCCTTGGGGCTGAACGTCGCGAACGCCGTCCGGCGCAGGGTCTCGCACTCCTCGCCGTCCCATTCGTCGGCCTTGCAGGTGATCATGATCGAGTAGCCGCGCTTGGCGTCGACCTTGAAGCCCCTGTTCAGGATGCGGACCACCTGGCCCCGCTCCCGGCGCTCGAACTGCCAGTCGGCGACGGTCGGATAGCCGTTGTACTCCGTCTTCGCTATGCCGATGTGCTTGTACCCGTTGCTGCTGGCGCTGACCGCGGCGACGGCCGCCGCCCAGGCGGCCGCGGCGTCGTCCTTCGGGCTGCTGTTGAAGTCGACCTGGACCCGCGGCACTCCGCCGTCGACGCTGAACTTGCCGCCCGAGTTCTGGCCCGCGACACCGGTGAGCTTGAAGCCCGACGGCATGGCCATGGTGAAGTGCCAGCGGTCGTTGGACACCATCGCGTAACCCGCGGGCAGGGCGGCCTGCCCGGTGCCGCCGCCGTCGCCTCCGCCGTTCTCGCCACCGGGGGACGCGCCGTCGCCGGTGCCGCCGTCCTGGCCGGGCTGCGCGCCGTCGCCGGTGCCGCCGTCCTGGGCGGTCTCCTCGCCGCTGTCGGGGCTCGCGCCGGTGCCCGCACCGCCGGTCGCCTCCGGGTCGCCGCCCTGGGAGGCGCCCGCCGACGCCGTCCTGTCGTCGCCGCCCGTGCCCGCGCCGTCGGCCTTCTTCTCCCCGTCGTCGCCGAGGGAGAGGACGAGGATCGTGGACAGCACGGCGAGCGCGGCGACGACCGCGATGATCACCAGCGTGCGGCGGGGCACCACGTCGGTGATCGACGCGCGCACCGCGGCGGGCCGCCGGCCGGAGTCCTGGGCGTCGGCCCGGGACGCCGCCGTGCGCTCCGGGGAACGGTTGTCGGCCTTGGCGGCCGCCGCCGCGTTGCGCACCGAACGCAGCGCTCCGCGCACCCGGTCCGCCGCGGCCGGGTCCTTCGGCGGGGAGACCGGCCGCCGCGGCGCCGCCGGCGGGGCGGGCGGCGCGGGCGGGAGCATGATGACCCGGGTCTGCTCGGGCGACGGCTCGGGCTCCGCCGGCGTCTCGGGCTCGGTGGGCGCGTTGACGACACGGGTGAGCAGGGCGCGTGCGCCCGCGTCGTCGAGCCGCTGGGCCGGGTCCTTGGCGAGCAGGCCGTAGATGACCTCCTCCAGCGGACCGGCGTTCTTCGGCGGGTCGAGCGGCTCGGTCATGACGGCGGTCAGCGTCGCGATCGCCGAACCCTTGTCGTACGGCGGGCTGCCCTCGACGCTCGCGTAGAGCAGACCGCCCAGCGACCAGAGGTCGGCGGCGGGGCCGGGCTTGTGGCCCCGGGCGCGCTCCGGCGAGATGTAGGAGGGCGCGCCCACGAGCATGCCGGTCGAGGTGATCGACGGGTCGCCCTCGACCTGGGCGATGCCGAAGTCGGTGAGGACGACCCGGCCGTCCTTGCCTATCAGGACGTTGGACGGCTTCACGTCACGGTGGAGGATGCCCTCCCGGTGCGCGGACCGCAGCACGTCGAGGATGGCGAGACCGACCTCGGCGGCGCGACGGGGCGTCAGCACCCCGTCCTCGCGCACGACCTCGGCGAGGGACTTGCCCTCGACGAGCTCCATGACGATCCAGGGCCGGTCGTCCTCGTCGACGACGTCGAAGACGGTGACCGCGCTGTTGTTGCGGATCCTCGCGATCGCCTTCGCCTCGCGGAGCGTCCGCGTGATGAGGCGGCGCTTCTCGTCCTCGTCGATGGCGTTCGGGAAACGGAGTTCCTTCACGGCGACGGTGCGGCCGAGGGTCTCGTCGACCGCACGCCACACGGTGCCCATGCCGCCGCGCCCGAGGACGCCGCCGAGCCGGTAACGCCCGGCGAGCAGACGTTCCTCGGTCCTGGGGGCGGTCTTCTCCGCGCCGCGTCGCGGCGCCGCGGATGCGGCGGGGCGGGCGGCGCCTGCCGCGGGCGCCTCCGCGCGGGAGCGCGGGGCGCCGTCGCCGGGGGCACGGTCCGCGGGGGCGTCCGCCTGCTCGGCACGCCGACCGCTGCCGGCCGCCGCCCCGTCCGCGCGCCCGGCCGCGTCGCTCACGGCACCCTCGCCGGACGAGACTCCGCCGGCCGCACTCCTGCCGGGCGAGGCTCCCCCGGCCGCACCGTCGCCGGTCGCGGCGTCACCTGACGAGGCTCCGCCGGTCGCACCCTTGCCTGACGTGACGGCGCCGGACGCGCCGTCCCGGGCCGCATCCCTGCCGGGCACGCCGCCACCGGACGCCCCCTCGTCCTCCGCGGGGGCACGGCCCCCGGCCGGGGAGCCGTCCTGAGCGGACGTCGGCTCCGGTGCGGGAGCGTCGGCCGCGGGGCGGTCCTCGCCGCGCCGGGCGTCCGCGGCGTCCTCGTCGTCGTGYCCGGCGTCCTGAGCGGCCGTCACCGCGCCGGTCCCCGGCGCGCTTTTCGCGCCCGCCGCGCCGTGCGTGTCCCCGGTGCCCGGGGCGCCGCCGTCCGCCGCACCGGACATGCGCTCGTCGCTGACGGAGTCCTCACCCTTGCCCGCGGACCCGGCCCCCTCGGCCTCGTTCCGCTGGGGCCCCCGCGCCTGCTCAGCCTCCGACATGCGTCCCCTCTGCGATCCTGATCTTCGCCCGCGCTGCCGCTTCCCGCTCGATGCGGTAACCCGCCCTGGCAGAGCGACCATTGTCCCTCACCACGGGACCGGTGCTGTTCCCGGGGCCACCGGGCGCCCGCGCACCTGCGCACCGATGCCACCCCCCACCATGCCATCAACGCGGGGGAAGCCGGGCCCGTGCCGTCGGAGTATCACAGCCCCGGTCCCGCTCCCGGGAGCCGGGCCCCGTGCGGCGGGCGTGCCCGCCGCACGGCCGTGGGTCAGAGGGGAACGATGTCCGGCGCCCCCAGCCGGGCCGCGTCCGCCGTCAGGTCGTCGGGCTGGCGCTGGGACTCACGCTCCGCCTGCACCCGCTTCTCGTAGTGCTCGATCTCCTTCTCCACATGGGCCTTCTCCCAGCCGAGCACCGGGGCCATCAGCTCGGCGCACTCCCGGGCCGAGCGGGTGCCCCGGTCGAAGGTCTCGATCGAGATCCGGGTGCGGCGCGTCAGGACGTCGTCCAGGTGGCGCGCGCCCTCGTGGGAGGCCGCGTAGACGATCTCGGCCCGCAGATAGTCGTCCGCGCCGCCGACCGGCTCGCCGAGCCCCGGGTCGGCCGCGATGAGATCCAGCAGTTCCTCGGCCATGGATCCGTACCGGTTCAACAGGTGCTCGATCCGGACGACATGGAGCCCCACCCGGGCGGCGATCCTCGCCCGGGCGTTCCACAGGGCGCGGTAGCCCTCGGCGCCGAGCAGGGGGACGTCCTCGGTGACGCACGCCGCCACCCGCTGGTCGAGGGCGTGCACGGCCTCGTCCACCGCGTCCTTGGCCATCACCCGGTACGTCGTGTACTTGCCGCCGGCCACGACGACGAGGCCCGGCACGGGATGGGCGACCGTGTGCTCGCGCGAGAGCTTGCTGGTGGCGTCCGACTCCCCGGCGAGCAGCGGCCTCAGCCCCGCGTACACCCCTTGGACGTCGTCGCGGGTGAGCGGCACGGCGAGGACCGAATTGACGTGCTCCAGCAGGTAGTCGATGTCGGCGCTGGACGCCGCCGGGTGCGCCTTGTCGAGGTCCCAGCCGGTGTCGGTGGTGCCGACGATCCAGTGCCGGCCCCAGGGGATCACGAAGAGCACGGACTTCTCGGTCCGCAGGATCAGCCCCGACGTGGAGTGGATGCGGTCCTTGGGCACCACGAGGTGGATGCCCTTGGAGGCGCGCACGTGGAACTGGCCGCGTTCCCCGATCAGCGCCTGGGTGTCGTCCGTCCACACGCCCGTGGCGTTGACGACCTGGCGTGCGCGGATCTCGTACTCGCCACCGCCCTCGACGTCCAGCACCCGGGCCCCGACGACCCGCTCGCCCTCCCGGAGGAAGCCGACGACCCGTGCCCTGCTCGCCACCTGCGCTCCGTAGGAGGCGGCGGTGCGGACCAGGGTGGTGACGAACCGGGCGTCGTCCATCTGCGCGTCGTAGTACTGGAGGGCGCCCACGAGGGCGTCCTTCTTCAGCGCGGGCGCCACGCGCAGTGCGCGCCGCCGGGAGAGGTGGCGGTGCAGGGGCAGGCCGCGCCCGTGGCCCGAGGAGACCGACATCGCGTCGTACAGGGCGACACCGGACCCGGCGTACCACCGCTCCCAGCCCTTGTGCTGGAGGGGATAGAGGAACGGCACCGGCTTGACGAGGTGGGGGGCCAGCCGCTCCAGCAGCAGACCGCGCTCCTTGAGCGCCTCTCTGACGAGGGCGAAGTCGAGCATCTCCAGATACCGCAGGCCGCCGTGGATCAGCTTGCTCGACCGGCTCGACGTGCCCGACGCCCAGTCGCGCGCCTCGACGAGGCCGGTGGCCAGCCCTCTGGTCGCAGCGTCCAGGGCGGTACCGGCACCGACCACCCCCGCGCCGACCACCAGCACGTCCAGTTCGCGCTCGGCCATCCCGGCGAGCGCCGCGGCGCGCTCCTCGGGTCCCAGTGTCGCTGTCCTCACTGCTGCCTCCCGTCGCCCCCTACGTCCCCTGCGGTCGGGCTCACACAGTCGATTCTGTCCGCAGTCACGGACTTCAGCCACTGCCTGTGGATAACACCCCGTGAGCCACGCGGCCACAATCCGACATCACGGTCATATTTACGCCTAGTCTGACATTGCGCACGCCCGTTCCGCCCACAGGGCTTGCGTCCTGTGTCACCTCCGGTTATGGGAAGGACGGCCCGCCATGCCCGCTGATCTCGCCGTCGTCGGCCTCGGCCACCTCGGTCTGCCCCTCGCCCAGGCCGCCGTCGCCGCACGCATCGAGACCATCGGTTACGACCCCGGCAGTCGCCACCCGGCCGAACCGGCGGCGGGGATCACCGCGGCGGAGATCCGCCGCATGCTCTCCGCCGGCTTCCGCACCGTCACCGATCCCGCGGAACTGGGCCGGGTGCGCACGGCGGTCGTCTGCGCACCGACCCCGCCCGGCCCCGACGGCACGCCCGATCTCACGGCCCTCGCCGACGCCGCACGCGCCCTGGCGTCCCGGCTGCGCCCGCACACCACCGTCATCCTGGAGTCGGCGGTGCAGCCCGGGACCACCGAGGAGTTCCTGCGTCCGCTGCTGGAGGAGGGCTCCGGTCTGCGCGCCGGCCGCGACTTCCACCTCGCCTACTCCCCCAGCCGCACCGACCCCGGCAACCGCGACCACGGCTACGCCAACACCCCCAAGGTGATCGGCGGCCTCACGCCCGCCTGCACCGAGTCCGCCGCCGCCTTCTACAGCCGGCTCACCGACAAGGTGGTGCGCGCCCGGGGGCTGCGCGAGGCGGAGACCGTCAAGGTCCTGGAGACGAACTTCCGGCACGTCAACATCGCCCTCGTCAACGAGATGGCCGTGCTCTGCCACGGCCTGGGCATCGACCTGTGGGACGTCATCCGCTGCGCCGAGACCAAGCCCTTCGGCTTCCAGGCGTTCCGCCCCGGCCCCGGGGTCGGCGGCCACGGCGTACCGCTCGACCCGGGCGTCCTCCCGCCGACCGGCCGCACCCTGCGGATGGTCGGCCTCGCCCAGGACATCAACACCCGCATGCCGCAGTACGTGATCCAGCGCTGCGCCACGCTCCTCAACGAGCACGGCAAGTCCGCGCGGGGCGCCCGCGTCCTGCTCCTCGGCGTCACCTACAAGCCCGACCTCGCCGACCTCCAGGGCTCCCCCGCCCCCGAGATCGCCCGGCGCCTGATGGACATGGGCGCGGCCGTCAGCTACCACGACCCGCACGTGCCGGACTGGCGCGTGGGCCATGTGCCCGTCCCCCGCGCGGACTCCCTCTACGAGGCCGCCGCCAGAGCCGACCTGACGGTGCTGCTCCAGCACCACCGCACCTACGACCTCCAGGGGCTCGCCGTGAAGGCCCAACTCCTGCTGGACACAAGGGGGGCGACGCCCGCGGGCGCGGCGCACCGGCTGTGAGACGTATCCCAGGCGTGCAACGGTCGGGTAACCGAGGGGCGTTCTGTCCGACCGGGCTGCTACTGTCCGAAACCGCTCGTACGCTCGTGCGACGCATCTCACGCCTTCAGGGGGAACTTTCTCATGTCCCAGCCCGTACCGCCGCCCTCCGGCAACCCGTACGCCCAGGGAACCCCGGGCACGCCGGGCAACCCCTTCGCCCCGGCCCCGCCGCCCGCCCCGGTCCGCAACAACATCGGGCTGGGCCTGATCGTCGCGGTCGTCACGGCCCTGGTCGCCGCCGGCGCGTACGGCGCGCTCGCCGGTGCCATCGAGGCCGAGGTCGGCTACGCGGCCGTCGCCGTCGGCTTCCTCATCGGCTTCGCCGCCGCCAAGACCGGCGGTCCCAACCCGGTGCTCCCGATCGTCAGCGCGGCGCTCGCCGTGGGCGCGGTGTACCTGGGCCAGCTCGTCGGCATGGCCATGATCGTCGCGGACGAGCTGGGCGGGTCCTTCACGGACGTGTTCGTCGACCAGTTCAGCCTGCTGACCGAGGCCTGGTCGGAGGTCGCCGACGGCATGACCTACGTCTTCCTGGCGATCGGCGCGATCACCGCCTTCGCGGGCGCCAAGAAGGCCAACGGCTGATCCCGGCACCGGCCCACGACAGGGCCCCGGCACCTCTCGGTGCCGGGGCCCTGTCGTGCGGTCCGCGGCGGTCAGCGGCTGTGCTGCGAGTCCGCCACCGTCACCTCGACGCGCTGGAACTCCTTGAGCTCGCTGTAGCCGGTCGTGGCCATGGCACGCCGCAGGGCGCCGAAGAAGTTCATCGAACCGTCCGGGGAGTGCGACGGGCCGGTCAGCACCTCCTCCGTGGTGCCCACGACGCCGAGGTCGACCAGCTTGCCGCGCGGCACGTCCTCGTGGACGGCCTCCATGCCCCAGTGACGGCCCTTGCCCGGCACGTCGCTCGCGCGGGCCAGCGGGGAGCCGATCATGACGGAGTCGGCACCGCACGCGATGGCCTTCGACAGGTCGCCGGACCAGCCCACGCCGCCGTCGGCGATGACGTGCACGTACCGGCCGCCGGACTCGTCCATGTAGTCCCGGCGGGCCGCGGCCACGTCGGCGACCGCGGTCGCCATCGGGACCTGGATGCCCAGCACGTTGCGGGTGGTGTGGGCGGCGCCGCCGCCGAAGCCCACCAGCACGCCCGCCGCGCCGGTGCGCATCAGGTGCAGCGCAGCGGTGTAGGTGGCGCAGCCGCCGACGATGACCGGGACGTCGAGCTCGTAGATGAACTGCTTGAGGTTGAGCGGCTCCGCCGCGCCCGAGACGTGCTCGGCCGACACGGTGGTGCCGCGGATGACGAAGATGTCGACGCCGGCGTCGACGACCGCCTTGGAGAACTGCGCGGTGCGCTGCGGGGAGAGCGCGGCGGCGGTCACGACGCCCGAGTCGCGCACCTCCTTGATGCGCTGCCCGATCAGCTCCTCCTTGATCGGAGCGTCGTAGATCTCCTGGAGACGGCGCGTGGCGGTCTCCGGGTCGAGCTCCGCGATCTCGTCGAGCAGCGGCTGCGGGTCCTCGTAGCGGGTCCACAGGCCTTCGAGGTTCAGGACACCGAGCCCGCCCATCTCGCCGATCCGGATGGCGGTCGCCGGGGACACGATGGAGTCCATCGGGGCGGCCAGGAAGGGCAGGTCGAAGCGGTAGGCGTCGATCTGCCAGGCGATCGAGACCTCCTTCGGGTCCCGGGTGCGCCGGCTCGGTACGACGGCGATGTCATCGAACGCGTACGCCCGGCGGCCGCGCTTGCCGCGCCCGATCTCGATCTCAGTCACGATGTGTGGCCTTTCCCTCTACGTCTGCCCCACCAGTATCCCCGACACATGCCAGGGGCGGCCCCGGCGACCCGGGACCGCCCCATGGACGTGGAGAGGACGTGTGAGGAGGTGTGCGGACTACTTCCTGCTGTAGTTCGGCGCCTCGACCGTCATCTGGATGTCGTGCGGGTGGCTCTCCTTGAGGCCCGCGGACGTGATCCGCACGAAGCGGCCGTTCTCCTGGAGCTGCGGCACGGTGCGCCCGCCGACGTAGAACATGGACTGGCGCAGCCCGCCCACCAGCTGATGGACGACCGCGGAGAGCGGACCCCGGTACGGCACCTGGCCCTCGATGCCCTCGGGCACCAGCTTCTCGTCGGAGGCGACGCCCTCCTGGAAGTAGCGGTCCTTGGAGAAGGAGCGCTGGTCGCCGCGGGACTGCATCGCGCCGAGCGAGCCCATGCCCCGGTACGACTTGAACTGCTTGCCGTTGATGAACATCAGCTCGCCCGGGGACTCCTCGCAGCCGGCGAGCAGCGAGCCGAGCATCACCGTGTCGGCACCGGCGACCAGCGCCTTGGCGATGTCGCCGGAGTACTGGAGGCCGCCGTCACCGATGACCGGGACGCCGGCGGCCTTCGCGGCGAGCGCGGCCTCGTAGATGGCGGTGACCTGGGGGACGCCGATGCCGGCGACCACACGGGTGGTGCAGATGGAGCCGGGACCCACCCCCACCTTGATGCCGTCCACACCGGCGTCGATCAGCGCCTGGGCGCCGTCCCGGGTCGCGATGTTGCCGCCGATGACGTCGACACCCGCCGCGTTCGACTTGATCTTGGCGACCATGTCGCCGACCAGCCGGGAGTGACCGTGGGCGGTGTCGACGACGATGAAGTCGACGCCCGCCTCGACCAGCGCCTGGGCACGCTCGAACGCGTCGCCCGCGACACCGACGGCCGCACCGACGAGCAGGCGGCCCTCCTTGTCCTTGGCCGCGTTCGGGTACTTCTCCGCCTTGACGAAGTCCTTGACCGTGATCAGGCCCTTGAGGATGCCCGCGTCGTCGACCAGCGGGAGCTTCTCGATCTTGTGGCGGCGCAGCAGTTCCATGGCGTCCACGCCGGAGATGCCGACCTTGCCCGTGACCAGCGGCATCGGCGTCATGACCTCGCGCACCTGGCGCGTGCGGTCGGACTCGAAGGCCATGTCGCGGTTGGTGACGATGCCGAGCAGCTTGCCCCCCGCGTCGGTGACCGGCACGCCGCTGATGCGGAATTTGGCGCACAGCCGGTCGGCGTCGGCGAGGGTGGCGTCGGGGTGGACCGTGATCGGGTCCGTGACCATGCCGGACTCGGAGCGCTTGACCAGGTCGACCTGGTTGGCCTGGTCGGCGATCGAGAGGTTCCGGTGCAGGACACCGACGCCGCCCTGGCGGGCCATGGCGATGGCCATCCGCGACTCGGTGACCTTGTCCATGGCGGCGGACAGCAGCGGGATGTTCACCCGCACGTTCTTCGAGATGTACGAGGAGGTGTCGATCTGGTCGGGAGCCATGTCGGAGGCCCCCGGCAGCAGCAGCACATCGTCGTAGGTCAGCCCGAGTGTCGCGAATTTCTCGGGCACTCCGTCGACGTTGGTCATGACACCTTCCCCAATGGCCTTGATCGGTGCGGATGTCCATGCTAACGGCCTCTCGGGCCGTCTCATTCCACGATCAAGATCGTCGAGCAGCTTTGTGTTTTCGTACGGGAGACGCCGGGGGCGGGCGCTCACTGCTCGGCGAGCGCCCGCAGACGGCTCAGCGCACGGTGCTGCGCGACCCGGACGGCACCCGGTGACATGCCCAGCATCTGGCCGGTCTCCTCCGCGGTGAGCCCCACCGCGACCCGCAGCACCAGCAGCTCGCGCTGGTTCTCCGGGAGATTGGCGAGCAGCTTCTTGGCCCACTCCGCGTCGTCGCTGAGCAGCGCGCGCTCCTCGGGCCCGAGGGAGTCGTCCGGGCGCTCCGGCATCTCGTCCGACGGCACCGCCGTGGAGCCGGGGTGCCGCATGGCGGCGCGCTGGAGATCGGCGACCTTGTGGGAGGCGATGGCGAAGACGAACGCCTCGAAGGGGCGGCCGGTGTCCCGGTAGCGCGGCAGCGCCATCAGCACCGCCACGCACACCTCCTGCGCGAGGTCGTCCGCGAAGTGGCGCGCGTCGCCGGGCAGCCGGTTGAGGCGGGAGCGGCAGAAGCGCAGGGCCAGCGGATGGACGTGCGCGAGCAGGTCGTGCGTGGCCTGCTCGTCGCCGTCGACGGCACGGTGGACGAGTGCACCGATGGCCCCCTGGGCGGTCGTCGCCTCGTCGTCACGCATCGGTCCATGGTGCCCTGGCGACGGAGCGTCCGCGGCACCGCGTCCCATGTTGTGCACCGAAGCGTTATGAGCAGGTGCGCCGGAACTCATCTCCTGCGCCCTCCCCTCCCGCTCGACCGAATCGTCCCCGAGGAACTCCACACCTCAAGGATGCGGCATTGCGCGGGAAACGGATGCCCTCGGGCATCCGTCACCCCGTGCCGGACCCGTCAGCGGACCAGGCCCCAGCGGAATCCGAGGGCCACCGCGTGCGCCCGGTCCGAGGCGCCCAGCTTCTTGAACAGCCTCCTGGCGTGCGTCTTCACCGTGTCCTCGGAGAGGAACAGCTCGCGGCCGATCTCCGCGTTGGACCGGCCGTGGCTCATGCCCTCGAGCACCTGGATCTCCCGCGCGGTGAGCGTGGGCGCCGCCCCCATCTCGGCCGACCGCAGCCGGCGCGGGGCGAGCCGCCACGTCGGGTCGGCGAGCGCCTGGGTGACGGTCGCGCGGAGTTCGGCGCGCGAGGCGTCCTTGTGCAGATAGCCGCGGGCCCCCGCGGCGACCGCGAGCGCGACGCCGTCCAGGTCCTCGGCCACGGTCAGCATGATGATCCGCGCGCCGGGGTCGGCCGACAGCAGCCGGCGCACGGTCTCGACGCCGCCCAGACCGGGCATGCGCACGTCCATGAGAATGAGGTCCGAGCGATCCGCACCCCAGCGGCGGAGGACTTCCTCGCCGTTGGCCGCGGTCGTCACGCGTTCGACACCGGGCACGGTCGCGACCGCGCGGCGCAGCGCTTCTCGGGCGAGCGGGGAGTCGTCGCAGACGAGGACGGATGTCATGACTGACCTCCGTGACTCGCACAGCTGTTGCGCGTCACCTTGTGCCTCCAGGCTGAGTACGTGTCGTCACCTGAGCGGTTGAACGCCGTCGGACATGTGCCCGAGAGCTTGTCTCTTCAACCGCCTCCGCACTCTCAACGATGGTCACTCGAAAGAGTTACGGGGGGAGCGAGGGTCTTCGCACCCAGCGTGAGCGTACGTGCGCGGAGGGGAGCGTCGCAGGTCACCTCGCCCGTACTCGGCAGTCATGCCCCATTCAGACGCTTTTCTTCCCTTTCGCTGGTGTCTTTGGCTAGATTCGCAATGAGTCATATTTACATCTACTTACACAGGAGATGTACGGTCGTTGGCACAGCGTGGGATGCCTGACCCGGGCGACCACCGGCCCGCGGGCCGGCCCGTTCGTAGCGGTCCTGTTCCACCCAGGACCATCCACCCAGCACGGTTTCAAGGGGACATGCGCTATGGCAGATTTCTCTCGCCTTCCCGGACCCAACGCCGATCTGTGGGACTGGCAGCTCCTCGCGGCATGCCGCGGGGTCGACAGCTCGCTCTTCTTCCATCCGGAGGGTGAGCGCGGCGCAGCGCGCAGCGCGCGCGAGAACTCGGCGAAAGAGGTCTGCATGAGGTGCCCGGTGCGGGCGGAGTGCGCGGCGCACGCGCTGGCCGTCCGTGAGCCGTACGGCGTCTGGGGCGGACTGACGGAGGACGAGCGCGAGGAGCTCATGGGCCGTGCCCGTCACCGCCTGATCCCCGCGACGAGCGCGGGCGGCACGGTGAGGGGCTGAGGCCCGGAACAGCAATCGAAGAAACGTTCCTGCACAGGATGCGCGGAGGCGCGATCCGGAAGGGCACCCCGTGCCGGTCCCGGCGAAGCCGCCGGGACCGGCGGCTGCTTTCCGGGGGGCGGCGCTCCTCGCGCGTTGCGCGGGAGCGGCCGCGGCGGGAGCGGAGGGTGTCGGCGGGCCGCGGCGCGCGGGAGTGCTCGTCGAAGGCGTCAGCGGGCGCGCGGGAGTATTCGTCGAAGGCGTCAGTGGGTCAGCGGACGCGCGGGAGAGTTCGTCGAAGGCGTCAGCGGGTCAGCGGACGCGCGGGAGAGTTCGTCGAGGGTGGCGGCGACGGCGGGGACCTGGGCCAGGTCGGGCAGGGTGAGCGCGACGATCTCGCGGCGCACCGGCGGCTCCACCGTGACGGTGCGCGCGCCCCTCGGGCGGACCGAGTCCAGCGCGAGCTCGGGCAGGACCGCCACCCCGAGCCCGGCGCCGACCAGCCCGATCACCGCCGGATAGTCGTCGGTGGCGAAGTCGATCCGCGGCGTGAAGCCGGCCTCCTCGCACACGTCCACGAGCTGCCGCCGGCAGCGTGGACAGCCGGCGATCCACGGTTCGTCGCCGAGGTCGCCGATGGCCACGGTCTCCTCGGCGGCCAGCCGGTGCCCCTCGGGCACCAGGCCCACCAGCCGGTCGGTGAACAGCGGCCGGACGGTCAGGTCGTCCCACTCGCTTCCGGACGGGCCGTAGCGGAAGGCGAGGGCGATGTCGCAGTCCCCGTCCCGGAGCATCTCCACCGATCGCGGCGGTTCCGCGTCGACCAGGGAGACCCGCGTGCCGGGGTGCGCGGCCCGCAGGGCGGCGAGCGCCGCCGGGACCAGCGTGGAGCTGGCGCTCGGGAACGACACCAGCCGCACCCGGCCGGCCCGCAGCCCGGCGATGGCCGCGATCTCCTCCTCGGCCGCGGTGAGCCCCGCGAGGATGCCGGAGGCGTGGCGGACCAGGGCCTCACCGGCCTGGGTCAGGCGCATCTCCCGGCCGGTGCGGATGAGCAGAGGGGTGCCCGCCGAACCCTCCAGCGCCTTCATCTGCTGACTCACCGCGGGCTGGGTGCAGCCCAGGTCGCGGGCGGCGGCGGAGAAGGAACCGGTGGCGGCGACGGCGCGCAGGACACGGAGATGACGAGCCTCGATCACCCTTCGAGCATAAGGCAGGCTTGGAGGAGGGGTGACATAATCGATGGTTGCTTTGGGCTCGGCCGGGTTAGCGTGCGGCCATGAAGCTTCTGTCCGTGAACACCGGTCTCCTCACCCCGTCCGAACACGCCGCCACCGGTACCACCGGCATCGACAAGCGACCGGCCGACGGCCCCGTCCTGGTGACGGATCCCGGCCCCAAGGGCAGCGGCGGCAGCGGACTGGCCGGCGACGAGATCTCCGACCTGCGCCACCACGGCGGCAGCGACCAGGCGGTGTACGCCTTCGCCCGCGAGGACCTGGACGCCTGGGAGCGCGAACTGGGCAGGCCGCTGGCGAACGGCGCGTTCGGCGAGAACCTCACCACCGGTGGACTCGACGTGACCGGGGCCCTGATCGGCGAGCGGTGGCGCGTCGGCGCCGATCTGGTGCTGGAGGTGACCAGCGGCCGCATACCGTGCCGGACCTTCGGCGGCCACCTCGGCGAGCGCGGGTGGGTGCGGCGCTTCACCCGGGCCGCGGCCCCCGGTGCGTATCTGCGGGTGATCACGCCCGGCGAGATCCGCACCGGCGACCCGGTCGAGATCGTGCACCGCCCCGCGCACGACGTCACCGTCGCGATGTCCTTCCGTGCGGAGACGGTCGAGCGTTCGCTGCTGCCCCGGGTGCTCGCGGCGGGTGACGCGCTCCATCCGGAGCAGTTGCGGGACGCGCTCGCCTACGTGGAGAAGTACGGGGCGGGCGACGGCGCCGGGGCGGCCTGAGGCCCCGCAGCGGGGAGGCCCGTACGCGGCGCCCGCGCGGGGACCACTAACGTGCCGTCCATGACGACTGCACTGATCACGGGAGCGACCGCGGGCATCGGCGCCGCGTTCGCGCGGCGCCTCGCGGCCGACGGGCACAACCTCGTACTGGTCGCCCGTGACACGGCGCGGCTGCGGGAACAGGCGACCGAGCTGCACGACCGGCACGGCATCGAGGCGGAGGTCCTGACCGCCGACCTGTCGGCGGAGAAGGGCATCCGGGCCGTCGAGCAGCGCCTCGGGGACACGCGGCACCCGGTGGACCTGCTCGTCAACAACGCCGGCTTCGGGAACAAGGGCCGCTTCCTCGAGGTCACCATGGCCGACGAGCTGACGATGCTGAAGGTGCACTGCGAGGCGGTGCTGCGGCTGACCGCCGCGGCGGCCGGGCCGATGCGGGAGCGCGGGCGCGGCGGCGTGGTGAACGTGGCCTCGGTCGCCGCGTTCGTCCCGCGCGGCACCTACGGCGCGTCCAAGGCGTGGGTCGTGCAGTTCACGCAGGGCGCGGCGCGCGACATGGCGGGGTCGGGCGTGCGGCTGATGGCGCTCTGCCCCGGCTTCGTGCGGACCGAGTTCCACGAGCGCGCCGGGATGGGGACGGACAACATCCCGGGCTGGATGTGGCTGGACGCCGACAAGCTGGTGTCGGCGGCGCTGGCGGACCTGGCGAGGGGCCGGACGCTCTCCATCCCGGACCCGCGGTACAAGGCGCTGATGGGCGTGGTGAAACTGACGCCGCGCGGGCTGCTGGGCGGGCTGACGTCACGGACGGGGCGCAAGTACGGCCCGCGGTGAGACGGCCGGGCACATGTGATCTGCGTCACTAAAATGGAGGCATCCCCTGTGGCGGGAGGCGCCATGAAATTCGTGCAGATCATCGACTACAAGACCGCCGACTTCGACGGCATGAACAGCGTGATGGAGCGGTGGGTCGAGCAGACCAGGGGGAAGCGGACCACCGGCCACGCGGTCACCGGCAAGGACCGCACCGACAGCAGGCACTACGTCGACATCGTGGAGTTCAACTCCTACGAGGAGGCGATGGAGAACTCCCACCTCCCCGAGACGGACACGATGTTCCAGGAGATGGTGGCGCTCTGCGACGGCATGCCGTCCTTCACCGACCTGGACGTCGTCCGCGAGGAGCAGCTCAACGCGGCGGTGGCGCGGCGGTTCTTCCACGAGGTCGCCGTCGGCGGGAACATGGACGCGATCGGCGAGATGTTCGCCGCCGACTACACCGACCACGACGTCGCCAGCGAGGCGGCCGCCGAGACCGGCCCCGACGTGATCCGCCGCGACGTCGGCATGTGGCGCGACGCCTTCGACTTCACCTTCGAGCTGGACCGGCAGGTGTGCGAGGGCGACGACGTGGTGCTCCTCTGGACCTGGAACGGCAAGCACAAGGCCGATTTCATGGGCATCCCGGCGAGCGGTGACGAGTGCACCATGACCGGGACGACGGTCTTCCGCTTCGAGGGCGGGAAGATCCGGGAAGGCTGGTGGCACTTCGACCTGCTCGGGCTGATGAAGCAGCTCGGCGCGGCCTGAACCCCCGGCCCGCGGACGGCACGAAGGGCGCCGGCCCTTCGGCGCGGAACGCACCGGACCCCCCGCCCCCGCGTGACCGCGGGAACAGGGGGCCCGGTACCGGTGCGGCGTGCCGCACCGGCGTCGCGTCAGTGGCTGTGGCTGTGGCCGTGGCCGTGACCGCCGTCGGCCTCCTCCTCGGCCGGCTTCTCGACGACCAGGGTCTCGGTCGTGAGCAGCAGGGAGGCGATGGAGGCGGCGTTCTCCAGGGCGGAGCGGGTCACCTTGACCGGGTCGATGACGCCGGCCTTGACCAGGTCGCCGTACTCGCCGGTCGCGGCGTTGAAGCCGTTGCCCTTGTCGAGCTCCGCCACCTTGGAGGTGATGACGTAGCCCTCGAGGCCGGCGTTCTCGGCGATCCAGCGCAGCGGCTCGACGGCGGCGCGGCGGACGACGGCGACACCGGTGGCCTCGTCGCCCTCCTTGCCGAGGTTGCCCTCGAGGACCTTGACGGCGTGGACGAGCGCGGAGCCACCACCGGAGACGATGCCCTCCTCGACCGCGGCGCGGGTCGCGGAGATGGCGTCCTCCAGACGGTGCTTCTTCTCCTTCAGCTCCACCTCGGTGGCGGCGCCGACCTTGATCACGCACACGCCGCCGGCGAGCTTCGCGAGGCGCTCCTGGAGCTTCTCGCGGTCCCAGTCGGAGTCGGTGGACTCGATCTCGGCCTTGATCTGGTTGACACGGCCGGTCACGTCGGCGGAGTCGCCGCCGCCGTCGACGATGGTGGTGTCGTCCTTGGTGACGGTCACGCGGCGGGCGCTGCCCAGCACGTCCAGACCGGCCTGGTCGAGCTTGAGGCCGACCTCCTCGGCGATGACGGTGGCACCGGTGAGGGTGGCCATGTCGCCCAGCATCGCCTTGCGGCGGTCGCCGAAGCCGGGGGCCTTGACGGCCACCGCGTTGAAGGTGCCGCGGATCTTGTTGACCACCAGGGTCGACAGGGCCTCGCCCTCGACGTCCTCGGCGATGATCAGCAGCGGCTTGGAGCCACCGGCCTGGATGACCTTCTCCAGCAGCGGCAGCAGGTCCTGGATCGAGGAGATCTTGCCCTGGTGGATCAGGATGTACGGGTCGTCGAGGACGGCCTCCATACGCTCCTGGTCGGTCACCATGTACGGGGACAGGTAGCCCTTGTCGAAGGCCATGCCCTCGGTGAAGTCCAGCTCCAGACCGAAGGTGTTGGACTCCTCGACGGTGATGACACCGTCCTTGCCGACCTTGTCCATCGCCTCGGCGATGAGCTCGCCGACCTGCTGGTCCTGCGCGGAGAGCGCGGCGACGGCGGCGATGTCGCTCTTGTCGTCGATGGGACGCGCGGTCGCGAGCAGCTCGTCGGAGACGGCCTTGACGGCGGCGTCGATGCCCTTCTTCAGGGCGGCCGGGGAGGCACCCGCGGCGACGTTGCGCAGACCCTCGCGGACCAGGGCCTGGGCCAGCACGGTGGCGGTGGTCGTACCGTCACCCGCGATGTCGTTGGTCTTGGTCGCCACCTCCTTCACCAGCTGCGCGCCAAGGTTCTCGTACGGGTCCTCGACCTCGACCTCACGGGCGATGGTGACACCGTCGTTGGTGATGGTGGGAGCGCCGAACTTCTTGTCGATGACGACGTTGCGGCCGCGGGGGCCGATCGTCACCTTGACCGTGTCGGCAAGCTTGTTGACGCCACGCTCGAGGGCGCGACGGGCGTCCTCGTCGAACTTCAGGATCTTCGCCATGGAGCTTCTCAAGTCCTCTCGAAACGAACTGCGCCCCTCGCCGCCCGGCAACTAGCAGGGTGACCAGGGGCGCAGATCGATGTAAATCGGTGAATTACTTCTCGACGATCGCGAGCACGTCGCGAGCCGAGAGGACGAGGTACTCCTCGCCGCTGTACTTCACTTCGGTGCCGCCGTACTTGCTGTAGAGCACGACATCGCCGACGTTCACGTCGAGCGGAAGACGCTCGCCGTTCTCGAAGCGGCCCGGGCCAACGGCCAGGACGACGCCCTCCTGGGGCTTCTCCTTGGCGGTGTCCGGAATAACCAGGCCAGAGGCCGTGGTCTGCTCGGCGTCGAGCGGCTGGACCACGATGCGGTCCTCGAGCGGCTTGATGGCAACCTTGGAGCTGGCGGTCGTCACGATCCGACCTCCCCCTTCGGAGATCTCACGGGGTTAACTGTCTGAGGTGGCGACCAGGTGGATCCGTCGTCGCGGGTGCCGGACCTGCCCGTCGCTGTGTTGGCACTCTCCAGTGGTGAGTGCCAGGAGCGAGACTATGACCGCGATTAGCACTCGGTCAAGCGGAGTGCCAATCCGGCCGCGCGCGCCGTCCTGATCCGGCCCCCCGCCGACCCCCCGCCGACCCCCTCCGGCGAGGGTGTCGCGCGCCCGCCCGGACGACGCGGTCACGCCGTCCGGGGTTCCGCGGGCGCGGCGGCCGGCCTCACACGTAGTCCTCCAGCTTCGCGACGGCGTAACCCTTCTCCGTCACGGTCTTCATCACCCGCCGGATCATGTCCGGCATGCTGCCCTTCCAGTCGTCCTTGCCGCGGAAGTGGGTCAGGATGATGTCGCCGGGGTGCAGGTCGCGGTCCCACTCGCGCCACTCCATGTGGTCGGGGAACGCCTCGGACGCCCACAGCGGCACCGCCTCGACACCGCAGGATCTGGCCACGCGCAGCGTGTCGCCGTTGTAGTTGCCGTACGGCGGGCGGAACAGCCGGGGCCTGGTGCCGTAGCGCTTCTGGAGCTTCTCCTGCTGACCGCAGATCTCCCGCTGCTGCTGGGCGTAGGAGAGGCCCGGCAGATAGCGGTGGTTGAGCGTGTGGTTGTGCAGCGCCACCCCGCTGTCCCGCATCTTCGCGAAGTATCCGTAGTCGTCGTCGATGACGTAGTCGCTGAGGAAGGCGCTGTACGGGATCCGGAGTTCGGTCATCATCCGCAGCAGCTCGGGGTCCTTCTCCGCACCGTCGTCGATCGTCAGGAAGACGATCTTCTCCTTGGTGGGCACGGTGGTGAAGACGGGCGGCAGGTTCTCGCCGCCCTTGACCTCGAAGCCCTTGCGGGTGGTGATCCTCGGCTTCACCGCCGGCGGCGGGGGTGCGGCGAGCGGCGTCCTCGCCAGGCCCCACTTCCTGGCGGCGGCGGCGCGCAGGGCCTGCGTGCGCCGGACCTTCTCCACGTACGCGGCAAGGGCGCCGGACGTGCCGGCGTCCTCCTGCGCACCCGGACCGCGTGCCGCCCCCGCGTCCGCCGAGGGACTCGCGGGGCGCGTGCCCCCCGAGCCCTCGGCGGCACAGCCCGCACCGAGGGCGGCGACCACGAGCGCGGCGACGATCACACGGATGCGACGCGCTCCCACATTTACCTTTTGTCCTACTAGCTGCATGGCGTCGCATCCTGTCAGCGCGACCCCCTCGCGGCTCCGCAGACACCGCCTCCCGGCGCGGTCCGTCCCCCGCCTGGCCGACAATGGCCCGGTGAACGACCTCGATCCGCTCGCCGCCTTCTCCGCCCTGCGCACCGAGGAGGGCAGCGCCCTGCTCTCCTCGCTGGCCTCCTACGACCCGGCCGACGAACTGGCCGTCGCCACCCGGCTGCGCCGCGACCATCCCGCCGCCCTGGTCTCGGCGGCCCTCGGCCAGGCGAGGCTGCGGCAGCGGGCGGCGGCGAAGTTCGGCGCCGAGGACGCCGGGCGGATGTTCTTCACCCCGAACGGCGTCGAGCAGTCCACCCGCCGCACGGTCGCCGAGCACCGTGCCGCGCGCTTCGCGGCGCTCGGGGTGCGCAGCGTGGCCGACCTCTGCGGCGGCATCGGCGGCGACGCCCTGGCCCTCGCCCGCGCGGGCATCGCGGTCCTTGCCGTCGACCGCGACCCGCTCACCGCCGAGACCGCCCGTGCCAACGCGGCCGCGCTCGGCCTCGCGGACCTGATCGAGGTCCGCTGCGCGGACGTCACGGACGTCGACACCTCCGGCTGCGACGCGGTGTTCGTGGACCCGGCGCGGCGCGGCGGACGCGGCAGGATCTTCGACCCCGAGGCGTACTCGCCGCCGCTGTCCTGGGCGGTCGGGGCAGCCCGCGCCCGCCCGCACGCCGCCCTGAAGGTCGCACCCGGCATCCCGCACGAGGCCGTCCCCGAGGGCGCCGAGGCGGAGTGGATCTCCGACGGCGGGGACGTGAAGGAGGCGGTGCTCTGGTTCGGCACGTCCCCGGGCACGAACCGGGCGACCCTCCTGCCGGGCCCGCACACGCTGACCGGCCGCGGGCTGCCCGACCCCGCCGTCCGCCCGCTCGGCCGCTACCTCTACGAACCGGACGGCGCCGTCATCCGGTCCCATCTGGTCGCCGAGGTGGCCCAGGAGGTGGCGGGCGGGCTGATCGACGCGTCGATCGCGTACATCACCTCGGACACGCTCCACCCGACACCGTTCGCGACCGCCTACGAGATCACCGACGAACTCCCCTTCGGCGTCAAGAAGCTGAAGGCCCTGCTGCGCGAGCGCCGGGTGGGGAACCTGACGGTCAAGAAGCGCGGCTCGGCGGTCGAGCCGGAGGAACTGCGCCGCAGGGTCAAGCCGCAGGGGCCCGAGGCCGCGACGGTGTTCCTCACCCGGGTCGAGGGGGCGCCGGCGATGCTGGTGGGCCGGCCGGTGCGAGCGGCCGGGCCCGGGGCGTCCGGTCCGGTCGATCGCCCGGCGCCCTGACTGACCGCGTGACCGCGTGACCGTGTGCCCTCGTGGCGGAGGCGTCCGGCGGCTCCGCAGGCGCGGCGGACCGCCGTACCGGGCGTCCTCGCCCCGGCGGGGGCCGTCCGGCGGCTCCCCGGGGTCAGTGCCCGGGCGCCGCGGCGTCCGGGCGGACGGCGCGCGGCAGCAGCCGCAGGGCCCAGCGGTAGTGGGCGACCGCCTTGGCCGTGCCGATCAGACCGGTGAGCCAGGCGATGGCGCCGAGGCCCATCAGCAGCACCACACCCGGCAGGGTGTCCTCCCCGCGCCGGGCGGTCGCCGGGACCACGAAGGAGAGCCACAGGCCGCACGCGCACAGCACGAACGACGGCAGCAGCCAGGTCAGTCCGAGGCCCGGCGTGACGTACGCGGCATCCCGCGGAGGATCTGCGTCCAGCGCGCTCCACGCCCGCAGCCGGCGGCGCACCCTGCCGTCGCGCGCCAGTCCGAAGCCGATCAGCAGTCCCGTGGGCACCATGAACCCGACGCCCAGTACGGCGAGTACGCCGGCGAACAGCACGCTCAGCGGGTCCACGCCCTCGACGTACACCCGCAGCGCCACGGCGAACAGCACCCAGCCGGCCGCGAAGCCCCCCGCCAGCGCCCACAGTCCGGCCAGCACGGACACCCCGATGCTCCGCCGGTGCAGTTCCTCCAGGGCCCGCGCCCGGTCGGCGAGCAGTGCGTACCGGTGCGGCCACGCGCGGCTTCCCTCGGGCGGCGGCGGAGGCGGCAGCTGATCACGGCGGGACATGGGGCGACCTTATCGGGGCCCGTGCACGGCCCTTCGCCGTGACCCCGGCGGGCGGCCGGCCCGGGCCGGGGCGGGCCCCTCAGGGCCGGCGGGGCCCGTCGCGACCGGCGGGCTTCAGGGCCGCCCCGCGCGGGCGCGGGCGGCCCGGTCGAGCAGCAGTTCCCTCTCGCGGGCGTTGCGGGCCAGCCCGGCGGCCCGCTCGAACTCGGCGCCCGCCTCGTCGAGTCGGCCCAGCCGGGCCAGCAGGTCGCCCCGGACGCTCGGCAGCAAGTGGTAGTCCTTCAGGGCCGGTTCACCGGTCAGGGCGTCCACCAGCGTGAGACCGGCCTCGGGGCCCTCGGCCATGGAGAGCGCGACCGCGCGGTTCAGCTCGATCACCGGGGACGGGACGAGGCGCGCCAACTGCCCGTAGAGGGCGGCGATCGTGACCCAGTCGGTGTCCTCGTAGCGCGCCGCCCTCGCATGGCAGGCCGCGATCGCCGCCTGGAGCGCGTAGGGGCCGTACGGGCCGCCGCCGACGCGGTGGAGCGCCTCGACACCGCGGCGCATCAGCAGGCGGTTCCACCGCGAGCGGCTCTGGTCCGCCAGGAGCACCGGCTCGCCCCGCGGCCCGGTGCGCGCCGGGATGCGGGACGCCTGGAACTCCAGCAGGGCCGCCAGCCCGTGCACCTCCGGTTCGGCGGGCATCAGGCCCTGGAGCACCCTGGCCAGCCGCAGCGCGTCCTCGCAGAGCGCCGGGCGGACGAGGTCGTCGCCGGCGGTGGCCGCGTACCCCTCGTTGAAGATCAGGTAGACGACCTCCAGGACGGATCCCAGCCGCTCGTCCCGGTCGGCGCCGTACGGCACCTCGAAGGCGACGCCGGCCCGGGCGAGACCGCGCTTGGCGCGCACGACGCGCTGCGCGACGGTCGGTTCGGCGGCGAGGAAGGCGCGGGCGATCTCCTCGGTCGTCAGACCGCCGAGGAGACGCAGCGTCAGCGCGATCCGGGCGTCGGTCGACAGCACCGGATGGCACGCCGTGAACATGAGCCGCAGCAGGTCGTCGTCGATGTCGTCCGGCCCGGCGGGCTCGGGCGGCGGCGGCGCGTCCTCCAGGGCGCGCCCCACCTCGGCGAGCTTGCGCGCGTACGTCTCCTTGCGGCGCACGAGATCGATCGCCCGGTGCTTCGCGGTGGCCATGAGCCAGGCGCCCGGTCTGTCCGGGACACCCGACTCCGGCCACTGCTCCAGGGCGGCGACCAGGGCGTCCTGGGCGATCTCCTCGGCGATCCCCACGTCCCGCACGATCCGGGTGACACCGGCGATGATCCGCGCGGACTCGATCCTGAAAACCGCCTCGACCGTCTCGGCCGTCTTCTGCGCTCCTGGTGCCGTCACGGCCACCCATCAGAGCAGCCGCCCCGTGCGGGGGCAAACTCAGTCCGCCTGGATCTCGCGGACCTCGCAGGTCACCGACCAGTCGGCGGGGTGGACCTCGAGGAAGCGCCGGGCCCACTCGACGGCCTCGGGCATGTCCTTGCACTGCATCAGGGCGTAGCCGCCGACGACCTCCTTGGTCTCGGTGAAGGGACCGTCGGTGTACGACACCTTGCCGCCGGACCAGCTCACCCGGGTGCCCTGGGACGTGGGCATCAGCCCCGCCGTGTCCAGCATGACGCCGGCCTTGGTGATCTCCTCCAGCAGACTGCCCATCCGCTCGTCGAACCCTTCCGGGAACTCGGCTCCGGCCATCTCGTTCTCGTCGATGCGGATCATCGAAAGGAAGCGCGGCATGGTGACTCCTCCATCGTGCGCGGGCGGGACCGTTCCCCGCTCTCACCCCTGCGTCGAACGGCGGACCGCCGGATCGACACGGGCGGCGAGGATTCTCGCGGAATTCTTTCCGGATGGCCGGGCCCGCCGCTCGGGGACGGCGTGGCGCGTCGCGTCGCGGCCCCTGGTGGCCCCGTCCCGGGCGGCCCGCCGCGCGGCGCCGCGCGGCGGTGCCCGTCAGCCGAGCGACTCGAAGCGCCAGCGGTGGACCGGCCGGGTGATCAGGTCCGCCGCCGGCTCGGGCAGCTCGGGCAGCTCGGCGGCCGTGTCCGGCGCCTCCCACCACGTGATGACCAGCACCCTGTCCCCCGGCGCCCGCAGCGTCTCGCGGCGCAGGGGGTCACGGGCCAGCTCCCGGGAGCGGGCCCACTCCAGCAGTTCGGGCCCCCGGCCGTCGGCCGCCCGGGCCTCCCACATCAGCGCGACGACCGTCACGGGTACAGGTTCTCCTTGCTCACCTCGTGGACGTGGTCGTGGCCGTGGTGGTGACCGCCCGGCACATGGGACTCGGTCACCGGCAGGGAGGAGTCCGCCGACAGCTCCCAGTCCGAGGCCGGACGGTTGCGCGCGACCATCTCGGCGCCCAGGGCGGCGACCATCGCCCCGTTGTCGGTGCACAGCTTCGGCCGCGGCACCCGCAGCCGGATGCCGGCCCGCTCGCACCGCTCCTCGGCGAGCGCGCGCAGCCGGGAGTTGGCCGCCACGCCGCCGCCGATCATCAGGTGGTCGACGCCCTCGTCCTTGCAGGCCCGCACGGCCTTGCGGGTGAGCACGTCGACGACCGCCTCCTGGAAGGACGCCGCCACGTCCCGGACCGGGACCTCCTCGCCCGCCGCCCGCTTCGCCTCGATCCAGCGCGCCACGGCCGTCTTCAGGCCGGAGAAGGAGAAGTCGTAGGCCGGGTCCTTCGCCCCGCTCAGCCCGCGCGGGAAGGCGATGGCCCGCGGGTCGCCCTCCCGGGCCAGCCGGTCGATCACCGGGCCGCCGGGGAAGCCGAGGTCCAGCACCCGGGCGATCTTGTCGAACGCCTCCCCCGCCGCGTCGTCGATCGTCGCGCCCATGGGGCGGACGTCGGCCGTGATGTCGGGGGCGAGCAGCAGCGAGGAGTGGCCGCCGGAGACGAGCAGGGCCATCGTCGGCTCGGGCAGCGGGCCGTGCTCCAGCTGGTCCACGCAGATGTGCGACGCGAGGTGGTTGACCCCGTAGAGCGGCTTCCCGAGGGCGTACGCGTACGCCTTGGCCGCCGAGACGCCGACCAGCAGCGCGCCCGCCAGCCCGGGCCCCGCCGTGACCGCGATGCCGTCGAGGTCGCGGGCGCCGACACCGGCCTCCTTCAGGGCGCGCTCGATGGTCGGGACCATCGCCTCCAGATGGGCGCGCGAGGCGATCTCGGGCACCACGCCGCCGAAGCGGGCATGGGTGTCGACGCTGGAGGCGATGGCGTCGGCGAGCAGGGTCGTGCCGCGGACGATGCCGACGCCGGTCTCGTCGCAGGAGGTCTCGATGCCGAGTACGAGCGGTTCGTCAGCCATCAGTGGTCTCTGTTCCTTGTACGGTCAGTCGCATGACGAGGGCGTCGATGTTGCCGGGCTGGTAGTAGCCGCGGCGGAAGCCGATGGGCTCGAAGCCGAAGCGTTCGTAGAGCTTCTGGGCCCGGGTGTTGTCCACGCGCACTTCGAGCAGGACCTCTTCGCATTCGAAGGCGGTGGCGTGCTGGAGCAGGTCGGTCAGCAGCCGTGCGCCGAGCCCGGTGCCCCACTGGCCGCGCTCGACGGCGATGGTCTGCACGTCGCCGAGCCCGCCGGCCGCCGCGAGTCCCGCGTAGCCGACGATCCGGCCGGCGGTGTGGGCGACCACGTAGCGGCGGGTGGCCCGCGGGCCGCGGGAGTGGGCGAGCTCGGACCAGAACATCCCCGGCGACCAGGCGTCCTCCGGGAACAGCTCGTGCTCCAGCTCCAGCACCGGTTCCAGGTCCCACCAGCGCATCTCGCGCAGGACGGCGGCGCTCACCTGGGGGTGACCACCTTGTAGTTCTTGGGGACCTGCGCGTCGGGGCGGCGCAGGTACAGGGGCAGCGGGGGCAGGAACTCCGCGCCCGCGCGCAGCCGCTCGGCGGCCAGCGCAGCGAGCGCCGCCGCGCTGACGTGCTCGGGGCCGCGGGCGTCCGGGAAGGTCCCCGGGTAGAGCACCGCACCGGCGCCGACCGCCGGCAGGCCCGCGACCTGCTCGGCGATGTCGTCCGGGCGGTCCACGGCCGCGTCGGTCGCCCGGGTACGGGCGTCGTCGTAGCGGGCCCAGTAGACCTCCTTGCGGCGCGCGTCGGTGGCCACCACGAACGGGCCGTCGATGCCGGAGGCGTACGCGAGTCCGTCCAGCGTGCACACCCCGTGGACGGGGATCCCCAGCGCCGAGGCGAAGGTCGTCGCCGTCACCAGGCCGACGCGCAGGCCGGTGTACGGTCCCGGGCCGACGCCGACGACGAGGCCGGTGACGGCGGCGAGCTCCACCCCGGCCTCGGCGAGGACGCGGTCGACGGCGGGCAGCAGCAGCTCCCCGTGCCGGCGGGCGTCCACCCGGCTGGACTCGGCGACGACGGACGTGCCGTCGTGGAGGGCGGCGGTGACGGCGGGAGTGGCGGTATCCATGGCGAGCAAGAGCACGCAAACAGCCTACGGCTCCCGGGGGAGGGGCACGGTGCCCGTCGAACGGGACGGCTGCTGCTAACGTCACCGTGACCGGGACGACGACCGGAACACGGATGCGAAGGGTGGGCACGGTGGCACGCAGCAGCTCGGGACTCGTGGCCGGGCTCACGGCGGCCGCGCTGGCGGCCGTCGGGTTCCTCGCCTATCAGGCCTCGGCGAACGTCCCCGACAATCTCGCCGCCCCCAGCTCGCAGAGCGCCGCCCCGACCGTCAGCGCCTCCGGGAGCCCCGAGGCCGAGCCGGCGGACCCGCTCGCCGTCCCGGCCGACTCGGGCACCGGCGTGCGGGTGGTGTACGCGCTCGCAGACCGGCGCGTATGGCTGGTGGACGCGAAGGGCGAGCCCCGCACCTTCGCCGTCATGCCCTCGACGGTGCACCCGAAGCCCGGCACCTACGCGGTCACCTCCCGTTCCGGCAAGGTCCCCGGCTCGGACGGCACCCCGATCGAGCACGTCGTGCGCTTCGCGACCGTCGGCGGCGTCTCCATCGGCTTCAGTGCGGCGGTGGACGGCTCGATGGCCAGCCCCGACCCCTCCAAGAAGACGGGCGGGGTCCGGATGAAGCGGGCCGACGGGGACGCGATGTGGAAGTTCGCGGCGATCGGCGCGAAGGTCGTCGTCGTCCCGTAGGCCGTCGTCGCCACCCCGCCCGGTCCGGGCGGGCCCGCATGCCCCCCTGACGGACCGGGACAGCCGGTACCCGTAAGGGGACGGCTGTACGAATCGGACGCCCCGGCTACGCGGCGTCCTGCCGCGGCGTCCGGTCGCCGTGCCGCACCGGTGCACGGGGCACGTCGCGCGGCGGTGTCGACACGGCGCTCGCCGCGGCGCACGAGGCCAGCAGATCGCGCATCGACAGCGGAGCGGGCGACGGGGAGGACCCCGCGGACGGGGACGGCTGACGGGGCTGTGCGGACTGTGCTGCGCGCTCGGATGCCGGCATCAACGCCTCCTGGGGGCTCCGGGGGCCGCCTTGGTTAGGTGAACCTAACCAGCTCTCCGCACCATGTCATCACGCGTGAGGCGGGCCGCGCAACATTTTCCCGACGTCTTGTCGGAACGTACGGCGCGCCTGTCCCGATCACGCCCCCGGACGCCCCGGATCAGGCCGTGGCCGACTCCAGGTCCACCCCGGCCCACCGGGCCCCGTGACCGCGGAGCGTCACGTCCCGGTGTTCGTCGTCCGTGTCCCCCGTGACCCGGTGGATCAGCACGTGCAGCCGGTCGTCGGTCAGGTCCTCCACCTTGCCGTCGCCCCACTCCACGACCACCACCGACTCCGGCAGCGACACGTCGAGGTCGAGGTCCTCCATCTCGTCGAGGCCCCCGCCCAGCCGGTACGCGTCGACGTGGACCAGCGCCGGGCCGCCCGTCAGGGACGGGTGGACCCGCGCGATCACGAAGGTCGGGGAGGTCACGGCGCCGCGCACCCCCAGCCCCTCGCCCAGGCCGCGCGTCAGGGTCGTCTTGCCGGCGCCCAGTTCACCGGTGAGCATCACCAGGTCACCGGGGCGCAGCAGCTTGGCGAGGGAGCGCCCCAGGTCCTGCATCCGCTGCGGCGATTCGACGGACACACGGGCGGAACGGACGGCCGGTTCAGCCCCCGGGCTGTGCAGTGCTTCCATACGTGCCAACGTTAGCCGCTGCCGGCACGGCCCCGGCTCGCACGAGCAGGTCCGCCAGCCGGTCGGTCACGGCCTCCGGATGCTCCAGCATCACCAGGTGGCCGCCGTCGGGCACGATGACCAGCTCGGCCTCGGGCAGCAGGTCCGCGATGGCCTCGCTGTGCGCGGTCGGCGTGACCAGGTCCTTGTCCCCCGCGAGGACGAGGACGGGCAGGCCGGCGAAGACCGGCAGGGCGGCGGACTTGTCGTGCTCGGTGAACGCCGGGTAGAACTCGGCGACCACGTCGATCGGCGTCGACTCGATCAGCCGCTCCGCGAACCGCGCCACGGCCGGGTCCACATCCCTCGACGAGAACGAGTACCGCTTGATCAGCCCGGCGAAGAGGTCCGCCGTCGCCCGTCGCCCGCGCTCCACCAGTTCCGCCTGGGAGCCGAGCGCCCGCAGTACCCCGGGCAGCACCCGGCGCACCACGTTGACGCCCGCCACCGGCAGTCCGTAGTTGACCTCGCCGAGACGGCCCGCCGAGGTCCCGACGAAGGCGGCGGCGGCCACCCGCTCGCGCACCAGCTCGGGGTAGTGCGCACCGAGCGCCATCATCGTCATGCCGCCCATGGAGTGGCCGACGAGCACCAGCGGGCCCTCGGGCGCCGCCGCGTCGATCACGGCCTTCAGGTCCCGGCCGAGCTGGTCGATGGAGACCGGCACGGCGTCGGGGCCGGACTGCGCGGCGCCCCGTGCCGAACGCCCGTGACTGCGCTGGTCCCAGAAGACCGTGCGCACCAGACCCCGCAGGGCCGCCCGCTGGAAGTGCCAGGAGTCCTGGCCGAGGCAGTAGCCGTGGCTGAAGACCACGGTGACCGGCGCGGGCGACTTGCGTCCGAACAGCCGCCGGCGGCGCGGAGCGGCCACCTGGGGGTCGACGTCCTCGACCTCGTAGTGGAGCTCGGTCCCGTCGTCGGCCACCGCCGTGCCGGGCACGCCGCGCAGGGACCCGTACGGGCCGGTGGCGTCCAGCGCGAGCCGGGCCTTCTTGCGCATGCCCCGGCCCACGGTGAGCCGCTCCAGCGCCACACCGGCCGCCGCGCCGGCGGCGACGACGCCTATGGCCGTGCCGGCGACGCCTCCCGCCCTGCGCCAGGCGCCCGTGGCCGCCGCGGCGGCCACGACGGCGTCCCCCGTGCTGGTCTCGCTCACCGTGCCTCTCCTACTCGTCGACGACTGCCGGCCGCGCGTGGCCCGGGTCGTGGGGCTGCTCGTGGAGATGGACGCGCGGCACCCTCGCCCCGATCCGCGTGACGATCTCGTACCCGATCGTCCCCGCGGCCTGCGCCCAGTCCTCCGCGGTCGGCTCGCCCCGGTCGCCCGGGCCGAAGAGCAGCGCCTCGGTCCCCTCGTCGACCGTCTGCCCGCCGAGATCGACCACGAACTGGTCCATGGCCACCCGGCCGGCGACCCGGTGCCAGCCGCCGCCGACGAGAACCGGCCCGCGGCCGGAGGCGTGCCGGGGGATGCCGTCGGCGTAACCGAGCGGGATCAGACCGAGGGTCGTCTCCGCGTCGGTGACGTAGTGGTGCCCGTAGCCGACCCCGTGACCGGCGGGCACGTGCTTGACCAGGGCGACGGACGCGGCGAGCGTCATCACGGGCCGCAGGCCGAGCTCGGCGGAGGTGCCCAGTTCGGGGGCCGGGGAGACGCCGTACATCGCGATGCCGGTCCGGACGAGGTCGAAGTGGGACTCCGGCAGGGTGAGCGTGGCCGGGGAGTTGGCGATGTGCCGCACCTCCGGTTCCACACCGGCCTTCTCGGCGTGGTCGACCATGTCCCGGAAGAGATGCAGCTGCCGGTCGATCGAGGGGTGCCCCGGCTCGTCGGCGCAGGCGAAGTGCGACCACAGGCCGGTGACCGTGACCAGGCCCTCGTCCTCGGCGGAACGGGCGGCGGCGACCAGGGCGGGCCAGTCGGCGGGCTGGCAGCCGTTGCGGCCGAGGCCGGTGTCGGCCTTGAGCTGGATCCGGGCGGGCCGGCCGGCCTCCCGTGCCGCGGCGGTGACCTCGCGCAGCGCCCACAGGCCGCTCACGGACATGTCGAGGTCGGCCTCGATGCCCGCGCGCCACGGGTCGCCCGGGGTCCACAGCCAGCACATGATCCGGCCGCCGATGCCGGCCGCGCGCAGCGCCAGCGCCTCCTGCGGCGTCGCCGTGCCGAGCCACCCGGCCCCGGCGTCGAGGGCGGCCCGGGCGCAGGGCACCATGCCGTGGCCGTACGCGTCCGACTTCACCACGGCCATCAGGGCGGAGTGCGGCGCACGGGCCCGCAGCGCAAGGACGTTGGCGCGCAGCGCGGCGAGATCGATCTCGGCCCGGGCGCGTGGCGGTGCGGGGTGCGGCGGCGGTGTCTGGCTCATCGCGGCCAGTCTCTCAGAAGCCGCTGCCCAACCCCCGCTGGACCGGCTCGGGGCGTCCGGTGCGGTCGGCACAGGACGCCGCAACCCGCTCATCACGGAGCCATTCGGCCATTCCGGCGACGCGGCAGGCAGCGGCACCGGGGGTGCCGGGCCCGGCGGGGGCGGGACGACGGCTCCCCGAGGCCCGCGCCCGCCGGGGCGGGGTCCGGGCCCCGTGGGGCTCAGGGCAACGATCCCGCGGGAGCCCGCACACCGGCGATCCGGACCCGGCGAGGCCCGGAACGACCGCTTCCCCCCGGCCGCGCGCACCGGGCGATCCCGGCCGAGCGAGCCGGACAACAGCTCCCCGGAGCCCCGAGCACCAGGCGTTCCAGGCCCGCGGGGGCCGCAGCGACCACTTCCCGGGCCGCGCGCACCAGCCGATCCGGGCCCCCTGGGGCTCAGGGCAACGATCCCGCGGAAGCCCGCACACCGGCGATCCGGACCCGGCGAGGCCCGGAACGACCGCTTCCCCCCGGCCGCGCGCACCGGGCGATCCCGGCCGAGCGAGCCGGACAACAGCTCCCCGGAGCCCCGAGCACCAGGCGTTCCAGGCCCGCGGGGGCCGCAGCGACCACTTCCCGGGCCGCGCGCACCAGCCGATCCGGGCCCCCTGGGGCTCAGGGCAGCCCGCACACCGGCGATCCGGACCCGGCGGGGGCCGGAACGACCGCCCCCGGAGCCCCGCGCGCGCCGGGCGTATCGCGTCCACCGGTCGTGACGGCACGGCCGTCGCACCGGCGATCTCACCGTCGTGGCCCCGCCCGCTCCGGGTCGGAGCCGGGTCGTGGCGGGGACGTTCCGACCCCGCCACGGCCCCCGAGGCGGCCGCTCAGGACCCCCCTCGCGCGTCGCGCCGGGCGACCCCGCCCCCTCCGGGCTCCCGGACGTCGTGCCATGCGGCAGGAAGCGTCGCGGCCACGTCGTCGGCGGTGAGGGGGGTGCCGCGGGCGGCGGCCAGCCGGGCCGCGAGGCCGTGCAGGTAGGCCGCGGCCGACCCCGCGTCCCGGGCGTCCAGCCCGGCGGCGAGCAGCGAGCCGGCCAGCCCGGAGAGCACGTCGCCGCTGCCGGCGGTCGCCAGCCACGGCGATCCCATCGGGTTGGCCCGCACCGGCGCGCGACCGTCGGGGTCCGCGACGAGCGTGGTGGAGCCCTTGAGCAGCACCGTCGCCCCGTAGCGCGCGGACAGTTCCCGCACCGAGGCGAGCCGGGCGGCCTCCACCTCCTCGCGTGCCACGCCGAGCAGCGCGGCGGCCTCCCCCGCGTGCGGGGTCAGCAGCGTGGGCGCCTCCCGGCCGCTCAGGTCCCCGGCGTCCAGCAGGCGCAGCCCGTCCGCGTCGACGAGGACGGGTACGCCGGTGGCGAGCACCTCGCGCACGGCATCGGCGTTCTCGCCGATGCCGGGGCCGACGACCCAGGACTGGACCCGGCCCGCCTTCCCGGGCGGCCCGGCGCTGACCAGGCACTCCGGGAAGCGGGAGACGACCGCGTCCGCGGCCGGGCCGACGTAGCGCACGGCCCCGGCTCCGCCCCGCAGCGCGCCCGCCACCGCCAGCACGGCCGCGCCCGGGTAGCGCGCGGAACCGGCGACGACGCCGACGACACCCCGCCGGTACTTGTCGCTCTCGGCCGCCGGGAGCGGCAGCATCCGGGCGAGGTCCGCGTGCTGGAGCGCCTCCAGACCGGCGACGGACGGCAGTTCGTCCCCGATGCCGATGTCCACCAGCCGGACGGCTCCGGCGTACTCCCGTGCCGGATCGACCAGCAGCCCGGGCTTGTAGGTGCCGAAGGTGACCGTCAGATCCGCCCGCAGCGCCTCGCCCCGGACCTCCCCGCTGTCCGCCTCGACCCCGCTCGGCAGGTCGACCGCGACGACGACGGCGTCGGAGCCGCGGGCGGCGCGGGCGACCGGCACGGCGTCCGGGCGGAGTCCGCCGATGCCGCCGATGCCGGTGATGCCGTCGAGGACGAGATCGGCCGCGGCCAGCGGCTCGAACGGGTCGTCAGCCACCCGGCCGCCCGCGGCCAGCAGGGCCGCCAGGCCCGCCCCGTGGGTGCGCTCGGGGGCGAGCAGCACGGCGGCGACCCCGGCGCCGCGCCGTGCCAGCCGGGCGCCGGCGAAGAGGGTGTCGCCGCCGTTGGCCCCGCTGCCGACGAGCAGCACGACACGGGCCCCGTACACCCTGCCCAGCAGCCCGGCACAGGCAGCGGCCAGGCCGGCGGCGGCCCGCTGCATGAGAGCACCCTCCGGCAGCCGCGCCATCAGCCGTTCCTCGGCGTGCCGGACCGCTTCGACGCTGTACGCACTACGCATGCCCCTGAGTCTGCCCCAGCCGGGCGCCGCCGACGCGGCGTCCCGGCCCGGCACGTCGGAGGGGCGGCATCCGGGCCGGCTACCCCTCCGCGATCACCACCGCGGACGCCACGCCCGCATCATGACTGAGCGACACGTGCCAGGAGCGGACGCCCAGTTCGGCCGCCCGCGCCCGGACCGTGCCGCGGACGCGGAGCCGGGGGCGGCCGGTGTCCTCCACGTAGACCTCGGCGTCCGTCCAGAGCAGCCCGGCGGGCGCGCCGAGGGCCTTGGCGAGCGCCTCCTTCGCCGCGAACCGGGCCGCGAGGGAGGCGTACCCCCGGCGTTCCCCGCTCGGCAGCAGCAGTTCGTGCTCGACGAAGAGCCGCCGGGCCATGGCCGGTGTGCGCTGGAGCGACTCGGCGAACCGGTCGATCTCCGCGACGTCGATCCCCACCCCGATGATCATCAGCCGGTCTCCCCCGCCCTTCCCGCGCGTGTCGCCGCGCTCGTTCCGCCGTCGCTCATTCCACCGTCACCGACTTCGCCAGGTTCCTCGGCTGGTCGACCTCGTTGCCCCGGGCCGTCGCCAGCTCGCAGGCGAACACCTGGAGGGGCACCGTGGCCACCATGGGCTGGAGCAGCGTCGGGGTCGCCGGGATCCGGACCAGATGGTCCGCGTACGGGACGACGGCCTCGTCGCCCTCCTCGGCGATCACGATGGTCCGTGCGCCACGGGCCCGGATCTCCTGGATGTTGGAGACGATCTTGTCGTGCAGCACGGACCTGCCGCGCGGCGACGGCACGACCACCACCACCGGCAGGTCCTCCTCGATCAGGGCGATCGGACCGTGCTTGAGCTCACCGGCCGCGAAGCCCTCCGCGTGCATGTAGGCCAGCTCCTTGAGCTTCAGCGCGCCCTCCAGCGCGACCGGGTAGCCCACGTGGCGGCCGAGGAAGAGGACCGTGTTCTTGTGGGCCAGCGACCTCGCCAGCTCCCGCACCGGCTCCATGGTCTCCAGCACCCGCTCCACCGCGCCGGAGATCTGCGCCAGGTCGCGGATCACGGCCCGGATCTCGTCGCCCCACTTGGTGCCGCGCACCTGCCCCAGGTACAGGGCGACCAGATAGCAGGCGACGACCTGCGTCAGGAACGCCTTCGTGGAGGCGACGGCGACCTCCGGCCCGGCGTGGGTGTAGAGCACCGCGTCCGACTCGCGGGGGATCGTCGAGCCGTTGGTGTTGCAGATCGCCAGGACCCGCGCGCCCTGTTCGCGCGCGTGGCGCAGCGCCATCAGCGTGTCCATGGTCTCGCCGGACTGCGAGATCGCGACGACCAGCGTGCGCTGGTCGAGGATCGGGTCCCGGTAGCGGAACTCGCTCGCCAGCTCCACCTCGCACGGCAGGCGGGTCCAGTGCTCGATCGCGTACTTGGCGATCAGCCCGGCGTGGAAGGCGGTGCCGCAGGCGACGATGACGATCTTGTCCGCCTCGCGCAGCACGTTCGCCGGGATGCGGATCTCGTCGAGGCTCAGCGCCCCCGAGGCGTCGATGCGGCCGAGGAGGGTGTCGGCGACGGCCTTCGGCTGCTCGGCGATCTCCTTGAGCATGAAGTAGTCGTATCCGCCCTTCTCCGCCGCCGAGGCGTCCCAGTCCACGTGGTAGGCCCGCACCTCCGCGGGCTCCCCGTCGAAGCCGGTCACGGTCACGCCGTCCCGCCGGAGCTCCACGACCTGGTCCTGCCCCAGTTCGACGGCCGACCGGGTGTGGGCGATGAACGCCGCCACGTCCGAGGCGAGGAAGGACTCGCCCTCCCCCACGCCCACCACCAGCGGGGAGTTGCGCCGGGCGCCGACGACCACGTCGGGCTCGTCCGCGTGCACGGCCACCAGGGTGAAGGCGCCCTCCAGCTGCCGGCACACCAGGCGCATCGACTCGGCGAGGTCCCCCACGGACGAGAACGCCTCGGCCAGCAGGTGGGCGACCACCTCGGTGTCCGTCTCGGAGGCCAGGTCGTGCCCGCGCTCGGCGAGCTCCGCCCGCAGCGCGGCGAAGTTCTCGATGATGCCGTTGTGGACGACGGCGACGCGCCCCGCGTTGTCGAGGTGGGGGTGGGCGTTGACGTCCGTGGGCCCGCCGTGCGTGGCCCACCGGGTGTGCCCGATGGCGGTGGAGCCGGCCGGCAGCGGCCGTTCCGTCAGTTCCTTCTCCAGATTGACGAGCTTGCCCGCCTTCTTCGCCGCGGCGAGTCCTCCGTCGGCGAGCACCGCCACACCCGCCGAGTCGTATCCGCGGTACTCGAGCCGCTTCAGACCCGCGACGACCACATCCAGCGCCGACTGTCCGCCGACGTAACCCACGATTCCGCACATGTCGGCAGCCTACGGCGCGGGGACCGGCCCGGCACCGAGACGGACGGGGGCTCAGACCTTGGCGCGGTACGCCCGCATCGCCAGCGGGCAGAACACCGCCGCTATGCCCACGGCCCAGACCAGCGACCACAGCACCGGCTCCGCCACCGGGCCGCCGACGAGCAGACCCCGGTAGGCGTCGGACAGATGGGTGACCGGGTTGACGTCGCTCCACGCCTGGAGCCAGCCCGGCATCGTGTCGACGACGACGAACGCGCTGCTGGTGAACGTGATGGGGAAGATCAGGGTGAAGGCGAACGCCTGCACCTTCTCCGCGTCGCCGGCGAGCATGCCGATGAGCACCGCGGTCCAGGAGACGGCCGCCGCGAAGACGATCAGCAGCACGGCGCCGAGCAGGAATCCGCCGAACCCGCCGGTGATCCGGAAGCCCATCAGCACGCCGATGCCGATCATCAGCAGCATGGCCCACACGTGCTTGGCGAGATCCGCGGTGATGCGGCCGATGAGCGGCGCGGAACGGGCGATGGGCAGGCTGCGCAGCCGGTCGAAGACGCCCTTCGTCAGGTCCGTGTTGAGGGCCATCGCCGTGTACACCGTCATGAAGAGGGTGTTCTGCACGATGATCCCGGGCAGCGCGTACTCCAGATAGGCGTCGGTCGAGCCGGCCATCTGCCCGCCCAGCACATAGGTGAAGAGGAAGACGAACATGATCGGCGTGACGCTGTAGTCCACCAGCTCCAGCGGGTTGTGCTTGACCGCCACGAGACTGCGCCACGCCATCGTCAAGGTCTGGCCTGCCCACGCCAGCGGCCGCACCCGGCCGGATGCCGTGAGCGGGGCGGTGAGCGTCGCGCCGGTCATCGCGAACCCACCGCCTGGGCCGTCGCCGCCGGGCCCGCCGCACCGCCGGACCCCGCGTCCGCGTCGCCGTCCCCGCCCCCCGCACCGGACCCGTTGCCGTCGCGCGGGGCGGCCCGGTGGCCGGTGAGCGCGAGGAAGACCTCGTCCAGGGAGGAGCGCCGCAGCGCCAGTTCGCCGACCGCGATGCCCTCGCGGTCGAGCCGGCGGACCACCGCGGGCATCAGCTCCGGATCGTTGACCGGGGCGGTGACCGCCTCGCCCTCGATCCGGGTGCCCGGCCCCGCGGCCCGGGCGACGAGCCCGTGCACGGCGGCGAGGTCGCCGGGGGCGAGCGGGCGGACCTCCAGCACCTGGCCGCCCACCTCGTTCTTCAGCCGGTCGGGCGTACCCTGGGCGATCACCCGCCCCTTGTCGATGACCACGATGTCGTCGGCCAGCACATCGGCCTCGTTCAGGTACTGGGTGGTGAGCAGCGCGGTGGTGCCCTCGGCCACCAGGGCACGCAGCATGTCCCACAGCTCTCCGCGGCTGTGCGGGTCGAGCCCCGTGGTGGGCTCGTCGAGGAAGAGGATGCTGGGCCGACCGACCAGGCTGGCCGCCAGGTCGAGGCGCCTGCGCATCCCGCCGGAGTACGTCTTCGCGGCCCGCCCCGCCGCGTCCGAGAGACCGAATCTGTCCAGCAGTTCCCGGGCGCGTGCCCGCGCGTCCGGCCGGCCCATTCCGAGCAGACGGCCGATGAGCAGCAGGTTCTCGGTGCCGGTGAGATTCTCGTCGACGGCCGCGTACTGGCCGGTCAGACCGATGAGGGAGCGCACGGCGCCCGCCTCGCCGACCACGTCGTGGCCCGCCACCGTGGCGCGGCCCCCGTCGGGCGGCAGCAGGGTGGCGAAGATCCGCACGGCCGTCGTCTTGCCCGCGCCGTTCGGGCCGAGGAGGCCGAGCACCGAACCGGTCCGGGCCGCCAGATCCACGCCCGCCAGGGCTTCGGTGTCCTTGAACCGCTTGACCAGGCCCTCCGCCTGGATCGCGTACGTCATGGGAGTCCCCTCGTGACCTCGCGGTGTCGCGGACGTCGCGGGTCGGCGCCCACCTCTTCCACAACCGTGACGCACGCCACTGACATTCCGCCCGGACCGCCCCCGCGCACGGGGCAGGGGCGCACCGGCGTGACCCAGCCCACCCCCCACAACCGGGGCCCAGCCCCGACAATGGGCCGTGTGATCTCTTCGCCGCCACGAAGCTCCCACCGCCGGGCAGAGCCTCCGTCGACGCCGTACGTCGACCTCACCCGCGCACAGTGGAGCGCCCTGCGCGAGAAAACCCCGCTGCCGCTGACCGCCGAGGAGGTCGAGCAGCTGCGGGGCCTGGGCGACGTCATCGACCTCGACGAGGTCCGGGACGTGTACCTGCCGCTCTCCCGGCTGCTGAACCTGTACGTGCAGGCCACCGCCGAGCTGCGGGGCGCGCTCAACACCTTCCTCGGGGACGCGGGCAACGGGCACGGCGCCCAGCGGGGGACGCCGTTCGTCATAGGAGTCGCCGGCTCCGTGGCCGTCGGCAAGTCCACCGTGGCCCGGCTGCTCCAGGCGCTGCTCGCCCGCTGGCCGGAGCACCCGCGCGTCGAGCTGGTGACCACCGACGGTTTCCTGCTGCCGATGAAGGAGCTCCGGGCCCGCGGCCTCATGTCGCGCAAGGGCTTCCCGGAGTCGTACGACCGCCGGGCGCTGACCCGGTTCGTCGCGGACATCAAGGCGGGCAAGGACGAGGTCACCGCGCCGGTCTACTCCCACCTGATCTACGACATCGTGCCCGACGAGCGGCTGACCGTGCGCCGGCCGGACATCCTGATCGTCGAGGGGCTCAACGTCCTCCAGCCGGCGCTGCCCGGCCAGGACGGCCGCACCCGGGTGGGGCTCGCCGACTACTTCGACTTCAGCGTGTACGTCGACGCCCGGCCCGAGGACATCGAGACCTGGTACCTGAACCGCTTCCGCAAGCTGCGCGAGACGGCGTTCCAGAACCCGTTCTCCTACTTCCGCAAGTACACCCAGGTCTCCGAGGAGGAGGCCCTGGACTACGCACGGACCATGTGGCGCACCATCAACAAGCCCAATCTGCTGGAGAACGTGGCCCCCACCCGGGGACGCGCCACACTGGTGCTGCGCAAGGGGCCCGACCACAAGGTCCAGCGGCTGTCGCTGCGCAAGCTCTAGGGGGACCCGCGTGCTGCACCTGCGAGTGATCACACCGGCCGACCTCACGGCCGAGGTGACCGGACTGCTGGAGAAGACCGTCGGCACCGCCCATCTGGTGGTCCTCGAAGGGGCCGCCCGCGATCCGCGCGGGGACCTCGTGCTGTGCGACGTCGCCCGGGAGGCCGGCGACGCGGTCCTGTCCGAGCTGCGGAACATGGGGATCGACAAGTCCGGCTCGGTGTCCGTGGACGAGATCGGGCTGTCCCTGTCCGCGCGTGCCGACCGCGCGGAGAAGGATGCGCCCGGGGAGGCCGCCGACGCGGTGCTGTGGGAGCAGCTCTCGGACGCCACGCACGAGGAGTCGACGCTCAGCGTCACCTATCTGGCGTTCCTGATGCTGGCCACGATGATCGCCGCCTGCGGCGTCGTCCTGGACAACGCGATCCTCATCGTCGGCGCCATGGCCGTCGGCCCGGAGTTCGGACCGCTGGCGGGGATCTGCACGGCCCTGGTGCGGCGGACACCGCGCCTCGCCTGGCGCTGCCTGATCGCCCTGCTCGCCGGCTTCGCGGCCGCGATGCTGGTGACCGTCGGCTTCAGCCTGCTGATGGACGCGCTCGGCCTGTTCACCGACGAACAGGTCGAGGGCGACCGGCCCAACACCCGGTTCATCTACGACCCGGACGCCTTCTCCTTCGTCGTCGCCGCCCTCGCCGGAACGGCCGGCATGCTCTCGCTGACGTCGGCCAAGTCGGGCGCCCTGGTCGGCGTGGCCATCTCGGTGACGACCGTCCCGGCAGCGGCCAACGCCGCCGTCGCCTTCAGCTACCGCGAGTACGCGCAGGCGTGGGGCTCGACCGAGCAGCTCCTGCTGAACCTCGCGGGCATCGTGCTCGCCGGCACGGCGACCCTGCTGGTGCAGAAGGCGCTGTGGCGCCGGAGCCGGCGCCGGGCGGAGCGCACCGGCTGATTCCGCGGACCCGTACGCACGAGGG
>NZ_RDBP01000012.1:1996552-2038294 GCF_008042045.1 Streptomyces sp. T39 | reverse complement strand
CGAGGGGCGCAGCAGCACCCGGCCGGTGGCGCCGAGCTCGCGCTCGGCCTCGGCCACGGCCTGGGACAGCTCCGCGGAGGTCGTCACCCGGGACTTGTCGACGTCGCGCACGTTGACGAGCACCTGCGGCAGCCGCTCCATCACACCGGCCAGGTCGGCGAGGGAACGGCCCGTGGCGGCGATCCGGGCCGCGAGCATCAGACCGGTCAGCGTGCCGTCACCGGTGGTGGCGTGGTCGAGGACGATGACGTGGCCGGACTGCTCGCCGCCGAGCGCGTAGCCCTTCTCCTTCATCGCCTCCAGCACGTAGCGGTCGCCGACCGCGGTCTGCACCAGCTCGACGCCCTCGCGCTCCATCGCCAGCTTGAAGCCGAGGTTCGACATGACGGTGGCCACGACGGTGTCGCCGCGCAGGGTGCCCGCCTCGCGCATCGCGAGGGCGAGCACGGCGAGGATCTGGTCGCCGTCGACCTCCTCGCCCGCCGCGTCCACGGCCAGGCAGCGGTCCGCGTCGCCGTCGTGCGCGATGCCGAGGTCGGCCCCGTGCTCGACGACGGCGGCCTTGAGCAGGCCGAGGTGGGTCGAGCCGCAGCCGTCGTTGATGTTGAGGCCGTCCGGCTCGGCGCCGATCGTCACGACCTCGGCACCGGCGCGGGTGAACGCCTCGGGCGACACGCGGGACGCCGCGCCGTGCGCCTCGTCCAGCACGATCCTCAGACCGTCGAGACGGTTGGGGAGGACGGCGATCAGGTGGGCGACGTACTTGTCGAAGCCCTCGTCGTACTCCTTGACGCGGCCGACGCCCGCACCGGTCGGGCGGTCCCACGGCTCACCGGTGCGGTGCTGCTCGTAGACCTGCTCGATGCGGTCCTCCAGCTCGTCGGCGAGCTTGTGCCCGCCGCGGGCGAAGAACTTGATGCCGTTGTCCGGCATGGCGTTGTGGCTGGCGGAGAGCATCACACCGAGGTCGGCGCCGAGCGCACCGGTGAGATACGCCACCGCGGGGGTGGGCAGCACACCGACGCGCAGCACGTCGACTCCGGCGCTCGCCAGGCCGGCCACCACGGCGGCCTCCAGGAACTCTCCGGATGCACGGGGGTCACGGCCCACCACCGCGGTCGGGCGATGGCCGGCGAAGGTCCCCGCCTCGGCCAGCACGTGCGCCGCGGCGACCGACAGTCCGAGCGCGAGCTCGGCCGTGAGGTCGGCGTTGGCCACACCGCGGACACCGTCCGTTCCGAAGAGTCGTCCCACTGTTGTTCCTCCGAGAAGCTGATTGCTCGAACTCTTACACGCCCGAGGTCGTCGGGAGTCGATAAACGAACGCCCCGGCAGCAACGAGTGCCGCCGGGGCGAACGAAAAGCCGTACAGAAGCCGTACCAGCTCGTACAGCCAGCGTGCGCTTTAGCGCTTGCTGTACTGCGGGGCCTTACGGGCCTTCTTGAGACCGGCCTTCTTGCGCTCGACCGCACGGTCGTCGCGGGAGAGGAAGCCGGCCTTCTTCAGCGGGCCGCGGTTGTTGTCCACGTCCGCCTCGTTCAGGGCGCGGGCCACACCGAGGCGCAGGGCGCCGGCCTGGCCGGAGACGCCGCCACCCGAGATACGGGCGACAACGTCGTAGCGGTCGTCGAGCTCGAGCACCTTGAAGGGCTCGTTGACTTCCTGCTGGTGCACCTTGTTGGGGAAGTAGTCCTCAAGGGTGCGGCCGTTGATCTTCCACTTGCCGGAGCCCGGAACGATCCGGACACGGGCGATGGCGTTCTTGCGACGGCCCAGGCCGGCGGCCGGCTGCGGGTCGCCGAAGCGGGAAGCCAGGGACTCGGAGGTGTACTCACCCTCGACCGGAACCTCGGTCTCGGTGGTGTACTGCTCGACGTCAACCTCTTCGAGCGGGGTCTCGGCGGTGGTCTCAGCCACGATTCTCCTCAGATTCTTTTCGTCTTAGGGGGTGGCCGGACTTACTGCGCGACCTGGGTGATCTCGAACGGAACAGGCTGCTGCGCAGCGTGCGGGTGGTTCTCGCCCGCGTAGACCTTCAGCTTCGAGAGCATCTGACGGCCCAGGGTGTTCTTGGGGAGCATGCCCTTGATGGCCTTCTCGACGGCCTTCTCGGGGTTCTTCTCCAGCAGCTCGTCGTAGCGGACGGAGCGCAGACCACCCGGGTAACCGGAGTGGCGGTACGCCATCTTCTGGGTCCGCTTGTTGCCGGACAGGTGCACCTTGTCGGCGTTGACGATGATGACGAAGTCACCAGCGTCGACGTGCGGCGCGTAGATCGGCTTGTGCTTGCCCCGGAGAAGGGTTGCGGCGGTCGTCGCCAGACGGCCCAGGACGATGTCCTGCGCGTCGATGATGTGCCACTGGCGCGTCACATCGCCGGGCTTGGGGCTGTACGTACGCACGGTCGTAGCCTTCGCTTCTTCAGTGATGGGGATCCTCCGCGGCCGGTGAAGGCACGAAGGACGGGGTCCTGACAAGGCCACCCGGACGATCACGACAGCCTTGGCGGCGCCGCGGGGACGCAACCCGGGTGCCAGCCGCTGGTCATCGGCCCGGTGAACCGGCGTAAGGGCCCCTCACGTGAGATAGAGCAAGCCAATACGCATAACGAACCAGAAGAATACCGTCGCCCCCCGTACGGGTCAAAATCCCGTGCCGGGCCGGGGTCACGGAGCGCCGAGCGCCTCGGCCAGGAATCGTGCCTGGTTCCTGCCCAGCCGGGTGGCGATCACGGCGCTGCCCCCGGTCAGCGGCTCCTTGATCATTACGTTGGACAGCAGCCGTCCCTCACCCTGCACGACCGCCAGCTGGTCGGTGGGGCTCGGCCGGCCGCTGACCTTCGACGTCAGTGCCGTCCACGCCGCCCGGTCCGCGTCCTCGAAGGTCACCGCCACCTCCCACCCCGACAGTCCCGTGCCCTGCGACTCCCGGGCGACGACCTCACGGAAACGGTCGACGGTCAGGCCCTCGGCGTCGGACACCTCCACACACACGCTGCGGTCGTCCGCGACGAAGCCCCGCCCCTCGGGGAGGGGCGGCTCGGTCGCGGCCCCGAGCACGCCGTCCGTCCCCTCGACCGTCCCCGGGCACACCCCCAGGTGCTCCTCGGCCACCTCCAGGAACCGCACCGGTGTGTCCGGCACGCCCGCCTCCTGACGCGTCTCCCCCTCCCAGGGCCGCCAGACCAGCACCGATGCCGCCAGCACCGTCACCGCGAGCGCGCCCACGGCCCGGGGCAGCCGCCCGTTCCGGGCGGACCGCGGCCCGCCGCGCCCGCCCGCTCCGGCACCGCCGGCGCCCGGCGCGCCGTCCGCCGGTCCGTCCAGCCGGGACGTCGCGGGCGGCGCCGGCACCCGTGAGGTCGTCGCGTCCGGGCCGAAGCGGCGGCCCGCGGCCTCCAGTGCCTCGATCCTGCGGGCGCGGTGACGCTCCACGGCCTCGGCCCACCGCGGCCCGATCCAGTCCTCGCCACCGCGTGCGGAGGACGGCCTGCCGCTCAGCCGCCGCGCGCACAGGGCGACGACCGCGGCGGGCGTCGGGCGGTCGGCGGGGTCCGGCGCCAGGCACGGCAGCACCAGGCCGGCCACCTCCTCGGGCAGCCCGGTCACGTCGGTCTCGCCCCGGGCGGCGCGCACCAGCAGCTCCATCGCCGAGGCGGTCTCGATCCGCGCATACGGCGGCCGGCCGGTGGCGAGACAGAAGAGGGTCGCGCCGAGGGAGAACACGTCGGACGCGCCCGTCGTCGGCTCGCCCCGGGCCTGCTCCGGCGCGGCGAAGGCGACCGTGCCGAGCGCCGTCTGCGTCCGGGTCACGTCGTGCGCCTGCGAGATCCCGAAGTCGATCAGCCGGGGCCCCTCGATCGGCAGCAGCACATTGGCCGGTTTCACGTCCCGGTGGACCAGACCGGCCTCGTGCAGCGAGGCGAGGGCCTCGGCGATCCCGGCGGCGATCCAGTGCAGCGCGTCCGGCCCCAGCGTGCCGCAGCCGTCCAGCAGCTCCTTCAGCGACGGCGCGGGCACGTACTCCTGCGCCATCCAGGGCACCGCCGCGGCGGGGTCCGCCGCGACGATGCTCGCGGTGTAGACGCCCCGCACCCGCTGCGCCAGCGCGACCTCGCGCGCGAACCGCCGCCGGTCGTCCTCGCTGTCGGTGAGCAGCGTCTTGAGGGCGACCGTGCGGCCGCCGTCGGTCCGGGCCAGATAGACGCGGCCCATGCCTCCGGCTGCCAGCTCCGCCAGGACGGTGAACCGCCCGAACCGCTCCCCCGGGCGCACCGCACCCGTGACGTCCTCGCCCTGCATGCCTGCCCCCCCGGCGTCCCGCCTCCGCCGTGCGACGCCCGCGCGGCACGGCAACGACGCGTCCCTACCCCGGGACGGTTCCGTTCACCCTCGTCCCGGGGCCCGCGGGTCAGCGCGCCCGCTCGACGCGGCGCTCGTCCCAGACGGGCTCCGGGGTCTCGCGCACCTTCCCGTCCGAGCCGAAGACCAGGAACCGGTCGAAAGACTTGGCGAACCACCGGTCGTGGGTGACCGCGAGCACCGTGCCCTCGTACGCCTCCAGGCCCGCCTGGAGCGCCTCGGCCGACTCCAGGTCCAGGTTGTCCGTCGGCTCGTCGAGCAGCAGCGCCGTCGTGCCCGCGAGCTCCAGCAGCAGGATCTGGAAGCGCGCCTGCTGCCCGCCGGAGAGCTTCTCGAAGGGCTGGTCGCCCTGGCGCTCCAGCTCGTACCGGCGCAGCACCGACATCGCACCGCCCCGGTCCTTCGCGTGCTCGGTCCACAGGATGTCGACCAGGGTGCGGCCCATCAGCTCGGGGTGCGCGTGGGTCTGCGCGAAATGGCCCGGCACCACCCGGGCGCCCAGCTTCCACGCACCGGTGTGCGCCACCCCGTCCCCGGCCAGCAGCCGCAGGAAGTGGGACTTGCCCGAACCGTTGGACCCGAGGACGGCCACCCGCTCGCCGTAGAAGACCTCCAGCGAGAACGGCTTCATCAGCCCGGTGAGCTCCAGGTCCGTGCAGGTCAGCGCGCGCACCCCGGTCCGGCCGCCGCGCAGCCGCATCCGGATCTCCTGCTCTCGGGGCGGCTCCGGCGGCGGGCCGGCCTCCTCGAACTTCCGGAAGCGGGTCTGCATCGCCCGGTAGCGCGAGGCCATGTCGGGGCTGATGGCCGCCTGCTGGCGCAGCCGGTGCACCAGCGCCTTGAGCCGGGCGTGCTCCTCGTCCCAGCGCCGCTTCAGCTCCTCGAAGCGCGCGAACCGCTCCTTGCGCGCCTCGGGGAAGGTGGCGAAGCCGCCGCCGTGGATCCACACGTCGGATCCGGCGGGCCCCGGCTCGACCGCAACGATCCGCTCGGCCGCCCGGGAGAGCAGCTCCCGGTCGTGGGAGACGAACAGGACCGTCTTGCGGGTCTCCGCGAGCCGCTCCTCCAGCCACCGCTTGCCCGGCACGTCCAGGTAGTTGTCCGGCTCGTCGAGCAGCAGCACCTCGTCGGGACCGCGCAGCAGCGCCTCCAGCACCAGCCGCTTCTGCTCGCCGCCGGAGAGCGTGCGCACCTGCCGCCACTGCGCCTTCTCGTACGGGACGCCCAGCGCGGCCGTGGTGCACATGTCCCAGACGGTCTCCGCCTCGTAGCCGCGCGCCTCCGCCCAGTCGCTCAGCGCCTGCGCGTACCGCATCTGCGCGGCCTCGTCGTCGACGGTCATGATCGCGTGCTCGGCCTTGTCCACCGCGGCGGCCGCCTCGCGGATGCGCGGCTGGGAGACCGACACCAGCAGGTCCCGCACGGTGCGCTCGTCACGCACCGAGCCGACGAACTGGGGCATCACCCCGAGGCCGCCGCTGACCGTCACCGAGCCGCCGTGCGGCTGGATCTCGCCGGCGATGATCCTCAGCAGCGTCGTCTTGCCCGCTCCGTTCGCCCCCACCAGCGCGGCGACCGCGCCCTCTCCCACGCGGAACGACGCGTCACCGAGGAGCACCCGCCCGTCCGGTAGGTAGTACTCGAGGTGTGCCGCTTCCACATGTCCCATGGGGCGATTGTCACCGCCGGGCCCGGTCTCACCCAACCGGTTTAGGATGCGCGGCATGAGCTTTGGGCAGGGGGGACCTCAGTGGGGGTCCGGCGGACAGGACCAGGACCCGTACCACCAGGGCCAGTACGGGGGCGGACAGGGGGGCTTCGGCCAGGGCTCCTACGGCGGTGACCGGTACGGCTCGGACCCGGGCACCCCGGACTGGGCCGCGCTCGCGGACGCCTCCGCCGCCCGTACCCGTCGCAGGCGCTGGCTGATGATCGGCGGCGGCGCGCTGGCGACCGCGCTGATCGCGGGCGCCGTGGCGACGGCGATCGTCACGTCCAACAAGGACGACGGCCCGACGGCCTCCGACCGCAACGGCGGGGCCCTGCCCACCGCGCCCACGCTGCCGCAGGACACGACCCAGCCGCAGCCGTCCTTCTCCTCGGTGGCCCCGCTGCCCCCGCCGAACCCCAAGGACTTCATCTCCGACCGGAAGAAGGACACGGCCCCGCTGAGCGCCGACACCCTCTTCCCGGGGAAGAAGCTCACCATGGGCAACGGGGCGCGCGTCTACACCAAGGGCCTGACCGCACGGACCGGCAACTGCGCAGCCGCCACCAGCCCGACGCTCGGCGGCGTGCTGGAACGCAACAAGTGCGAGCAGGTGTTCCGCGCCACCTACGTCAAGGACGGCATCGCGGTCACCGTCGGCGTGGCGACCTTCGAGAACGAGGCCACCGCCAAGAAGGCCGTACGGGAGGCGAAGGGCGGCGTCCTCCCGATGCCGGGCGCCGGCGTCCCCACCTTCTGCAAGGGCGGGCCCGTCTGCCGGAACACCTACAACTCCTACGGCCGCTACGCCTACTTCACCATCACCGGCTACACCACGGCCAAGTCGGTGACCACCAAGGACACCAAGGCGTACCAGACCGGCGACGACGTGGGCGAGTTCGCGTTCCGCCAGATCGTGCGCCGCGGCGACGCCCAGGCGAAGGCGGCGGCCACCCGGCCCGCGCAGTGACGCGGGGGCGGGCGGTGACCACCGCGCGGTGACCGCCGCACGGCAGTGACCGCCACGCGGTGACCTGCGTGCCGGCGTACTCGCAGGTGCCCGCGGTGCGCGGCGGCTCCAGCCCTCTGGTGACGGTCACGCTCGTCAGCACGCCGTCCGCGGCACCGGTGCCCGTGTCCGGGTCCGTGTCCGTGTCCGTGCAGGCGTAGCGCGGCCGCCGGGTCTCACCGACGGTGGACCGCTCGTCGTACAGCCGCGGGTCCACCACGGCCAGGTCCGGGCTGCCGGCCGCCGCTCCGGCGGCGGCCGCATCCGTGCCCGTGGCCTGCGCCGGGGCGGCGAGTGCTGCCGCCGCCACCCCAGCGCGGCCCGCTGGAGCACGGTGCCGGCCTCCGGTCGTCCTCGCCGTGCCGGTCCCCTCCCGTCGTGCGCACGGTGCGCCGCACACCCGCCCGGGAACCGTGCCCTTGCGGGCGTGCCGTCCGTGCCGTGTCAGACCGTGCCGCGCCGCCGGCGCACCACCGTGACGAGCACCCCGCCCGCCAGGACGGCCGCGGCCGCGCCGAGCGCGACGGGCAGCACCGGCGATCCGGTGGACGCCAGATCGCCGCCGGCGGCACCGGTGGAGCCGCCGGACGAGGCGCCGCCGGACGCCGCCGCGCCGCCGTCGGAGCCGCCGGAACCGCCCGAGGACGTCCCGCCTGCGGTGGAGCCGCCGGAGCCGTCACCCGGCTCGTCGACCGGGTTCACCACGACGGCCGCCGAGTCGTTCGACGGCTTCTTGTCGTGCTCGCCGTGGCCGCCGTAGTACGTCGACGTGACCTTGATCCGGCCCTCGGCGTTCTCCACGTCCTTCTCGATCAGCAGGACGAAGGGCAGGTCCGCGCGCGCGTCCTCCAGGACGAACGTGCCCTGGCCGCAGACGTACAGCGGCGCACCGGGCTTGCTGCCGTAGTACTTCCTGCGGTCCGCCGAGTAGCCGTCGCACCCCTCGGCGACGGTCGTCACCCGGGTGCCCGGGGGCACCAGGAACTCGACGGCACCGACGGAACGCGGGTCGCCGCCGCTGGTGCCGGTGACCCAGGCCGGGCCGTTGTTGCGGAAGCCCAGGTCGACGGTGACGTGTTCGCCCTTCGCCCCCGCGGCGGTGTCGCCGACCGCCTGGAAGTCGGCCGTGTTGCGGGCCGTCGGCTCCCACCAGCCGGTGTTGTCCCAGATGTAGAGGTCCGTCGAGCGGGCGGAGGCGCCGGTCTTCTCCATCACGACCGCCGGGCCCGTCCCCTGGGTGAAGCTCAGCGTCCCGCGCAGCTTCGCCCGCTCGGCGGGGGTGTCCTCCACGAACCGGTAGCTCAGCCGGTCCACATAGGCCCGCGTGCCCGTCCTCACCGCGATGCCGCGGTCGGCACGGTAGGTGGCCCCCGGTTCGTACGCGCCCGGGAAGGAGCACAGCGCGAAGACGGTCTGCTCCGGCCCCGGCAGATCGGCGTACTCGCAGTTCCCCGCGGTGCGCGGCAGCTCCAGGCCCCGGGTGCCCGTCAGCGCGAGCAGCACTCCCGCGGCCGGCAGCGTGCCCTTGTTGACGAAGGAGTACCGGGGGTTCTGCACCTCGCCCACGGACGGATTGTCCTTCAACGGCACGCGTACGGCGGCGAGATCCGGCCCGCCCACCCGCACGAGCGTCGAGGAGCCCTCGACGGTGATGCCCTCGGAGGCGGCGCTGACCTTCAGCCGCCCGCTCTGCCCGTTCCTGCTCCCCTGGGCGGCGAGCAGTTCGGGGACTCCGACGGACGCGATCTCGCCCTCGACGGTGTGCCGGCACGTCATCGTGGTGCCGGCGATCGAGCAGAAGCGGGCGTCGACGGCCCGGACCGACACGTCGACGAAGGACGCGATCTCCGCGAAGTCGTAGGTCAGCACGTACTCCCGGGCGGCCGTGTCCCCGGCCGGCCGCTCCAGCGCAGCGTGGAACCAGGGCTGCTGGAGCGTAGAACCGGGCAGCGGCAGCCCGAGTTCCGCCTCCAGCGTGACCCGGTACCCGGGCTCCTCGGCACGCGCCGTGCCCGCGGCTCCGCCCAGGGCGGCCGCCATCGCCCCCAGGGCCGCCAGGCCCCCCGTCAGACGCCGCAGCGTCCGTCTCCCGCCGTCCTCGCGCATCCCGCACCCCGTCCGTTCGTCACCCGGAAGCCGTCCTGCGTCCACTGAGTAGACCAACGGGGACGGGGATGGTTGCCCCCGGGGCGGGCCGGGGAACGGCGAGCGCCCGGGGTTCCTCCGGTCCGCGGCCGTGCTTCGCACGGCTCTCCCGCCACTGGGGCACGGGTCCCGTCAGGAGGCCCGCCGGAGGTCCATGCCCCGCGTGACCGTCAGTACCGGCAGCACCCTCCCGGCCGGCAGCGTGCCGTTGTTGACGAAGGAGTACCGAGGGCGCTGGACCTCGCCCACGAACGGCCGGCTCTTCAAGGGCACCCGGACGGCGAAGAGCTCCGCTCCGCCCACGCGCACCAGGGTCGAGGCGCCCCGCACGGTGACGCCCTCGGACTCGGCGGTCACCCGCAGATGACCGCTGCGCCCCTCCTGCGCGCCCGGGACCGCCCGGAGCAGGGGAGTCGGCACCGGCGGGTTGTCGTCCACATACCGGTGACGGCACGTCATGCGCGTGCCGTCGACGGTGCACCTGTCCCCGGAGTGGGGCTCGACCCCGACGTCGACGAAGCCGGCCAGCTCGGAGAAGTCCCAGGTGAACACGTAGTCCCGGGGCGCATCACCCTTCGGCTCGCCGAGGTGGGCGTGGTAGGAGGGCTGCTGATCGCGTGACCCCGCCGGCGGCAGCCGCAGAGCGGCCTCGACCTGTATCCCGTACACGGGCTCCTCGGCCCGCACGACGCCGGCCGAGCGCACAGGAGGGCCAGGGACCGCCGCGAAGGCCGCCGCACCGCGCACCAGTCGTTCCGCACCCCCCGCCATGACCCCACCCCTCGCCGCACTGCCCGGCACCCGGACGGAAATCCCCGCCCCTGTGGCAAGACCGTTCAGCGGGCGGATGGTTGCCCCGGGCTTCAGCAGCAGCCCGCCGAAGCCCCCGGCAGCGAGCGTTTGTTGCGCGCCTCCTTGCTGCGTGCGGCCAGCAACTCATCCGCGGGGTAGGCGACTTCCTCCAGGGTCAGACCGTGCGGGCGCACCACGTGCACGGCCGAGTCGCGGACGCCGGCCGCCAGGACCTTCGCCGGCCAGTCGACCGGGCGGTGCCCGTCGCCGACGAACAGCATCGCCCCGACGAGGGAGCGCACCATGTTGTGGCAGAAGGCGTCGGCCTGCACCGTGGCGGTGAGGATCCCCGAGGCGTCCCGCGCCCAGGACAGTTGCTGGAGGGTGCGAATGGTGGTGGCGCCCTCGCGCTTCTTGCAGTAGGCGGCGAAGTCGTGCTCCCCCACCAGCCGTTCGGCGGCGGCGTTCATGGCGTCCACGTCCAACGGCCAGTCGTGCCACAGCACATGACCCCGCAGCAGCGGGTCGACGCCGCCGGGTGCGTCGGTCACCCGGTACGCGTACCGCCGCCAGATCGCCGAGAAACGGGCGTTGAACCCGGCGGGCGCCTCCTCGGCGCTCCAGATGCGCACATCGCGCGAGAGCCGGCCGGCCAGGCGCTTGAGCAGCTTCTCCCGGTGCTCGGCCCACACCTCGCCGGGCAGGTCGACGTGCGCCACCTGCCCCCGCGCGTGCACCCCGGCGTCCGTGCGCCCCGCTACCGTCAGCTCGTACGTGGTGGCCGACCGCGTCACCGTCCGCAGGGCGTCCTCGATCTCGCCCTGCACGGTCCGCTGCCCGTGGGCCTGCTTGGCCCAGCCGGAGAAGTCCTTGCCGTCGTACGAAAGGTCCAGCCGCACCCGGACGAAACCGGGCCTCACCTCGTCGCTCACGCGACCATCCTCTCAACTCATGCGGAACGGGCCCGCCCCCACAGGGGGACGGGCCCGCTCGACGAACCTGGGATCAGGCTCAGGCGTCCTTGGACTCCTCGGCCGGGGCCTCGGCGGCCTCGTCGGCCTTGGTGTCCTCGACCTTGGACTCCTCGGCCTTGGCCTCGGACTCCTTGACGGCGCGCTTGGTGGCGGCCTCGGCCTCGGCGACGGTCGCCTTCTTGGCGATCTCACCCTCGACCAGCTCGATCACAGCCATCGGGGCGTTGTCGCCACGACGGTTGCCGATCTTGGTGATACGGGTGTAGCCACCCGGACGCTCGGCGTAACGCGGAGCGATCTCGGTGAAGAGCGTGTGCACGATGCCCTTGTCCGTGATCGTCTGCAGCACCAGGCGACGGTTGTGGATGTCGCCCTTCTTCGCCTTGGTGATCAGGCGCTCGGCGACCGGACGCAGGCGGCGGGCCTTGGCCTCGGTCGTGGTGATGCGGCCGTGCTCGAACAGCGACTTCGCCAGGTTCGCGAGAAGAAGCTTCTCGTGAGCGGCGCTGCCACCGAAACGGGCTCCCTTGGTGGGACGCGGCATGGGGTTTCTCCTTGTGATCTGCACCGGCCGTGTCAGGTACCGGTGTCAGTTACCGGCGGACGGCCGCCCGCCGGAAGTGGGGGCCGGGCCCGCGGGCCCGGCTCAGACTCAGTACTGCTCGGTCTCGACGAAACCGGCGTCCGCGTCGTCGTCGGCGCCGAAGGCGTCGGCGGCGGCGGTCGGGTCGAATCCGGGCGGGCTGTCCTTGAGGGCCAGGCCCATGCCGGCCAGCTTCGCCTTGACCTCGTCGATCGACTTCGCACCGAAGTTGCGGATGTCGAGCAGGTCCGCCTCGGAGCGCGCCACGAGCTCACCCACGGAGTGGATGCCCTCACGCTTGAGGCAGTTGTACGAACGAACGGTGAGCTCGAGCTCCTCGATCGGCAGCGCCAGGTCGGCGGCGAGGGCGGCGTCCGTCGGGGACGGGCCCATGTCGATGCCCTCGGCGTCGATGTTGAGCTCACGGGCCAGGCCGAACAGCTCGACCAGGGTCTTGCCGGCGGACGCCATGGCGTCGCGCGGGCGCATGGCCTGCTTGGTCTCGACGTCGACGATCAGCTTGTCGAAGTCGGTCCGCTGCTCGACTCGGGTCGCCTCGACCTTGTAGGTGACCTTGAGGACCGGCGAGTAGATGGAGTCGACCGGGATGCGGCCGATCTCCTGGCCGACCTGCTTGTTCTGCACGGCCGAGACGTAGCCGCGACCGCGCTCGACGGTCAGCTCCATCTCCAGCTTGCCCTTGCCGTTCAGCGTGGCGAGCACCAGGTCGGGGTTGTGCACCTCGACACCGGCCGGCGGGGCGATGTCCGCGGCGGTGACCAGGCCGGGGCCCTGCTTGCGCAGGTACATCACGACCGGCTCGTCGTGCTCCGAGGAGACGACCAGCTGCTTGATGTTGAGGATGAGGTCGGTGACGTCCTCCTTGACGCCCGGCACGGTGGTGAACTCGTGCAGGACACCGTCGATGCGGATGGACGTGACGGCCGCACCCGGGATCGAGGAGAGGAGGGTACGGCGCAGGGAGTTGCCGAGCGTGTAGCCGAAGCCCGGCTCCAAGGGCTCGATGACGAACCGCGAACGGTACTCGTCGACGACCTCTTCGGTCAGCGAGGGACGCTGAGCGATCAGCATGGTGATTTTCCTTCAGTCGTGGACGCCCGCTATTTGACGTCCTCTGATACAGGGTACGGGCGGCACGCCCCGGAAGGGACGTACCGCCCGCGAACACCCTGGTGGAGCAGCCGGGCCGCCGGGCCCGCGCCGTGCGTCAGACGCGGCGGCGCTTCGGCGGACGGCAGCCGTTGTGCGGGGTGGGGGTGACGTCCTGGATCGAACCCACCTCGAGGCCGGTGGCCTGGAGGGAGCGGATCGCGGTCTCACGGCCGGAGCCGGGACCCTTGACGAAGACGTCGACCTTGCGCATGCCGTGCTCTTGCGCGCGGCGGGCGGCCGACTCGGCGGCCATCTGCGCTGCGAAGGGGGTGGACTTGCGCGAGCCCTTGAAGCCGACGTGGCCGGCGGAGGCCCAGGAGATCACGTTGCCCGAGGGGTCGGTGATCGAGACGATCGTGTTGTTGAACGTGCTCTTGATGTGCGCGTGGCCGTGAGCGACGTTCTTCTTTTCCTTGCGGCGCACCTTCTTGGCAGCGCCCTGACGTCCCTTGGGGGGCATCTTCTAACTCCTACGGGAGGTGGTCGGTCCTACAGCGAAGACCGCTGATGAGCGTCCGCTGAGGACTACTTCTTGCCCGGCTTCTTCTTACCGGCGATGGCGCGACGCGGGCCCTTGCGGGTACGTGCGTTCGTGCTGGTGCGCTGGCCGTGGACCGGCAGGCCGCGGCGGTGACGCAGACCCTGGTAGCAGCCGATCTCGACCTTGCGGCGGATGTTGGCCTGGATGTCGCGGCGGAGGTCGCCTTCCGTCTGGAAGTTGACGTCCACGTACTCGCGGATCTTGACCAGGTCCTCTTCCGGGAGGTCACGAACGCGGACGTTCGGGTCGACACCGGTGGCGGCGAGGGTCTCCTGGGACCGGGTGCGCCCGATGCCGAAAACGTAGGTGAGGGCGACCTCGATGCGCTTGTCGCGCGGAAGGTCAACGCCTTCAAGGCGTGCCATTCATGGCTCCTGTGATAGTCGGAGGTCTTCCGCAGAGTCGTTCCGTGGCCGCCGACCCCGCAGAGGGGTGATACGGACCAGGTCCCCGGCCTCCACCGGGGGTGTCGCCGGCCGAAGCCAGGCGGACCCTGCGTATGTACGTGTTTTTACGTGCGTCGCGCGAAGAACTGCGAGTGCAGGTGGTCGTGCGTCAGCCCTGGCGCTGCTTGTGGCGCAGGTTGTCGCAGATGACCATGACCCGGCCGTGACGGCGGATCACCTTGCACTTGTCGCAGATCTTCTTGACGCTCGGCTTGACCTTCATGGGATGTGAGGTTCTCCGGGTCAGTGCCGACACCCCCGAGAGGGAGTGCGACAAGATCTACTTGTAGCGGTAGACGATCCGCCCACGCGTCAGGTCGTAGGGAGAGAGCTCCACCACGACCCGGTCGTCCGGCAGGATACGGATGTAGTGCATACGCATCTTGCCGGAGATGTGCGCGAGGACCTTGTGACCGTTCTGGAGCTCCACCTTGAACATGGCGTTCGGGAGGGACTCGATCACGGTGCCCTCGATTTCGATGGCACCTTGCTTCTTGGCCACGCTTCGCCTTTCGAATCGGCTACCTTGATCGACTCTCGATCCGGGTGCGGACACACGGATGCACGAGAGCCGACGCATCAGTCTACGTCAGGGGTGCCGAAAAGACGAATCCGTCAAGTCTGCCCACCGGCGTAGATCGTCAATCCCTGCTCAGGCCAGCGGGTCCGGGGCCGCGGTGACGCCCAGCTCCGCCAGTTTCGCCCGGCCGCCGTCGGGGGCCGTCAGCACCAGCGGGCCCTCCTCCGTGAGGGCGACCGAGTGCTCCCAGTGCGAGGACCAGGTGCCGTCGGTCGTGATGACCGTCCAGTCGTCGGCGAGGACCTCGGTCTCCGGGGTGCCCAGCGAGACCATGGGCTCGATCGCCAGGCAGAAGCCGGGCACCAGCTTCGGTCCGCGGCCGCGCCCCCGGGAGACGTAGTTCAGCAGGTGCGGGTCCATGTGCATCTCGGTGCCGATGCCGTGGCCGCCGTAGTCCTCGATGATCCCGTACCTGCCGGTCGCCGGCCGCGGCTGACGGCGGATGTAGGTCTCGATGGCCCGGGAGACGTCCACCAGCCGGTTGCCGTTGCGCATGGCCGCGATACCGGCCCACATCGACTCCTCGGTGACCCGGGAGAGCTCGATCAGCTCCGGAGCGTGACCGGAGCCCACGAAGGCCGTGTAGGCCGCGTCGCCGTGCCAGCCGTCGACGATCGCGCCGCAGTCGACGGAGATGATGTCGCCGTCCTTGAGGACGGTCTTCTCGTCCGGGATGCCGTGGACCACGACCTCGTTCACCGAGGTGCAGATGGTGGCGGGGAAGCCGCCGTAGCCGAGGAAGTTCGACTTGGCGCCGTGCTCGGCGATGACCTTGCGGGCCACCTCGTCCAGGTCGCGGGTGGTGGCGCCGGGGACGGCCGCCTCACGGGTGGCCGCGTGGATGGCGGCGACGACCAGTCCCGCCTCACGCATCTTCGCGATCTGCTCGGGGGTCTTGATCTGCACCATTGCGGCGGGCGCCTTTCCGGTCGGGGACGGTCTCGGTGAAAACGGGGCGAGTCAACGATAAGGCCGCGGCGTCCTGGGGACACCGCGGCCTCGTCTCGGTCGTGCGGAGGGATCAGGCCTGGGTGGCCTTGTCCACCTGCAGAGCCTCCATGGCACGGGCGGTCACGTCGCCCACCTTGCCCAGTGCGGAGATCGTGACCACCAGGCCCTGGGCCTTGTAGTAGTCGATGATCGGCTCGGTCTGCGTGTGGTAGACCTCCAGGCGCTTGCGCACCGTCTCCTCGGAGTCGTCGTCGCGCTGGTACAGCTCGCCGCCGCACTCGTCGCAGACGCCCTCGGTCTTCGGCGGCGTGTACGCCACGTGGAAGACGTGCGCGCTGTCGTTGCGGCACACCCGCCGGCCGGCGATCCGCTTGACGACCTCGCCCTCGGGGACCTCCAGGTCGAGCACGGCGTCGAGCGTGACGCCCTCGCCCCGGAGCATGCCGTCCAGCGCCTCGGCCTGGCCCACGTTCCGCGGGAAGCCGTCGAGCAGGAAGCCGCCCACGGCGTCCGGCTGCGACATGCGGTCCTTGGCCATGCCGATGGTGACCTCGTCGGGTACCAGGTTGCCGGCGTCCATGTACGCCTTGGCCTGCTTGCCCAGCTCCGTGCCCTGGGAGATGTTCGCACGGAAGAGGTCACCCGTGGAGATGTGCGGGATCGACAGGTTCTTCGCCAGGAAGGCGGCCTGCGTTCCCTTCCCTGCACCGGGCGGTCCGACGAGGACGATTCGCATCAGCGGAGGAACCCTTCGTAATTACGCTGCTGGAGCTGGCTCTCGATCTGCTTCACGGTCTCCAGACCCACACCCACGATGATGAGGATGCTCGTCCCGCCGAACGGGAAGTTCTGGTTCGCGCCGCCGAAGCCTGCCAACGCCATCGTCGGGACAAGAGCAATCAGACCCAGATACAGCGAGCCCGGCCAAGTGATCCGGTTGAGCACGTAGCTCAGATACTCGGCAGTAGGACGACCGGCCCGGATACCCGGGATGAAGCCACCATACTTCTTCATGTTGTCCGCGACTTCCTCGGGGTTGAACGAGATCGCCACGTAGAAGAAGGCGAAGAACACGATCAGCAGGAAGTACGTAGCGATGTAGTACGGGTGGTCACCCTTCACGAAGTGGGCTTCGATCCAGGTCTTCCAGCCCGACTGGCCGCTGGAGAACTGCGCGACGAGCGCCGGGATGTAGAGCAGCGACGACGCGAAGATGACGGGAATCACACCCGCCTGGTTCACCTTGAGCGGGATGTACGTGGACGTACCGCCGTACGACCTGCGGCCGATCATGCGCTTCGCGTACTGCACGGGGATCCGGCGCTGGGCCTGCTCGACGAAGACGACGAGCCCGACCATCACGAAGCCGATCAGGATGACGGTGCCGAACTCGATCCAGCCCTGGGCGAGCTTGCCGCTCTCCTTGATGGCCCACAGGGCACCCGGGAAGCCGGCGGCGATCGAGATGAACATCAGGATCGACATGCCGTTGCCGATGCCGCGGTCGGTGATGAGCTCACCGAGCCACATGACGGCGGCGGTGCCGGCGGTCATGGTGAGGACCATCACGACGGTGGTGAAGATCGACTGGTCCGGGACGATGTCGTTGGCGACCCGGCAGCCGCTGAAGAGTGCGCCGCTGCGGGCGGTGGCGACGAGGCCGGTGCCCTGGAGGACAGCGAGGGCGACCGTCAGATAACGCGTGTACTGCGTGATCTTCGCGGTGCCGGACTGCCCCTCCTTCTTGAGGGCCTCCAGCCTCGGGATGACCACCGTCAGCAGCTGAAGAATGATGCTCGCCGTGATGTACGGCATGATGCCGAGCGCGAAGATGGTGATCTGCAGCAGCGCCCCGCCACTGAACATGTTCACCAGCCCGAAGAGGCTGTTGTTGCCCTTCGAGGCTGCATCCACACAGATCTGTACGTTCTGGTAGTCGACGCCCGGAACCGGGATGTGCGACCCGAGGCGGTACAGAACGATGATGGCAAGGGTAAAGAGCAGCTTCTTGCGCAGGTCGGGCGTCTTGAACGCCCGGGCGAACGCGGTGAGCACGGTGCCTCCTGCGACCCCCGCGCTACTGCGTCAGAGGTGACGGTATTGAGGATCGACGAATACGAAAGGGGCCAAACCGCTCGGCGGGCCCCATGAGGCACACCGGGCTGAAGTTAACAGTGGACGCCACCTTACCGGCGACCATGCCCCCCTAGGAACGACCAACCGGGGATGCCCCATTTGAGAGGCATCCCCGGCAGGATGTTCAGGCCATCGAGTCGTCTCAGACGAGCTCGGTGACGGTGCCGCCGGCAGCGGCGATCTTCTCCTTGGCGGAGCCGGAGACGGCGTCGACCGTCACCTGCAGCGCCACGGAGACCTCGCCCTGGCCAAGGACCTTGACGAGCTGGTTCTTGCGCACGGCACCCTTGGCGACCAGGTCGGCCACGGTGACCTCGCCACCCTGCGGGTACAGGGCCGCGAGCTTGTCCAGGTTCACGACCTGGTACTCGGTGCGGAACGGGTTCTTGAAGCCCTTGAGCTTCGGGAGACGCATGTGGAGGGGCATCTGCCCACCCTCGAAGCGCTCCGGAACCTGGTAACGGGCCTTCGTGCCCTTGGTACCACGACCGGCCGTCTTACCCTTCGACGCCTCACCACGACCCACACGGGTCTTGGCGGTCTTGGCGCCCGGGGCGGGACGGAGGTTGTGGACCTTCAGCGGGTTGTTCTCCGCCATGTCAGTCGACCTCCTCGACCGTCACGAGGTGGCGGACGGTGTGCACCATGCCGCGGAACTCGGGACGATCCTCCTTGACGACCACGTCGTTCAGGCGCTTGAGCCCGAGCGAACGCAGCGTGTCACGGTGGTTCTGCTTGCTGCCGATGTACGACTTCGTCTGCGTGATCTTGAGACGGGCCATTACGCACCCGCTCCCGCACGCGCACGCAGCAGAGCCGCGGGAGCGACGTCCTCGAGCGGCAGACCGCGGCGGGCCGCGATCTCCTCGGGACGCTGCAGACCCTTCAGGGCCTCCACGGTCGCGTGCACGATGTTGATCGCGTTGTCCGAGCCGAGCGACTTCGACAGGATGTCGTGCACGCCCGCGCACTCGAGCACGGCGCGCACCGGGCCACCGGCGATGACGCCGGTACCGGGGGAAGCCGGCTTCAGCAGCACGACGCCGGCAGCCTTCTCGCCCTGGATCGGGTGCGGGATGGTGCCCTGGATACGGGGGACCTTGAAGAAGTGCTTCTTGGCCTCCTCAACACCCTTGGCGATGGCGGCCGGCACCTCCTTGGCCTTGCCGTAACCGACGCCGACGGTGCCGTCACCATCGCCCACCACGACCAGCGCGGTGAAGCTGAAGCGACGACCACCCTTCACAACCTTGGCGACGCGGTTGATCGCGACGACGCGCTCGACGTACGCGGTCTTCTCGGCGGCGGCAGCGCCACCGTCGCGACCCTTCCGGTCCCGCCGCTCGCCGCCACCGGCACCGCTTCCGCGGCGCTGGGGTCCAGCCATTGGATTACCTCTCTCTGTTACGTCCGTTAGTCCCGGAACCGGGGCTCAGAACTTCAGCCCGGCTTCGCGGGCGGCGTCAGCCAGAGCGGCAATGCGCCCGGCGTACCTGTTGCCACCACGGTCGAACACGACGGCCTCGACACCGGCGGCCCTGGCGCGCTCGGCGACCAGGGCGCCGACCTGCTTGGCCTGCGCGGACTTGTCACCCTCGCCACCGCGGATCGACGTGTCCAGGGTCGACGCCGACGCAAGGGTGTGACCCTTGAGGTCGTCGATGACCTGAGCGACGATGTTGCGGTTCGAACGCGTCACGACGAGGCGCGGACGCTCCGCCGTACCCGACACGTTCTTGCGGATGCGGATGTGGCGGCGCTGCTTCGCGGCGCGCTTGTAGGCGTCGCCCTTAGCGATCTTCGTGCCGTATGCCATTGCTTACTTACCCGCCTTTCCGACCTTGCGGCGGATGACCTCGCCCGCGTACTTGACGCCCTTGGCCTTGTACGGGTCGGGCTTGCGCAGCTTGCGGATGTTCGCGGCGACCTCGCCGACCTTCTGCTTGTCGATGCCCTCGACCGAGAACTTGGTCGGCGACTCGACCTTGAAGGAGATGCCCTCGGGCGCCTCCACCAGGATCGGGTGGCTGTAGCCGAGCTGGAACTCCAGGTTGGAGCCCTTCGCGGCGACGCGGTAACCGACACCGCTGATCTCGAGCGCCTTGGTGTATCCCTGGGTCACACCGGTGATCATGTTCGCCACCAGCGTGCGGGACAGGCCGTGCAGGGCCTTGTTCTGACGCTCGTCGTTGGGACGGGTGACGTTGAGAACGCCGTCCTCGCCCTTAACAATCTCGATCGGCGACGCGACGGTGTGCGTGAGGGTGCCCTTGGAACCCTTCACGACGACCGTGCGGCCATCGATGGTGACGTCCACACCGGCGGGAACCTGGATGGGGAGCTTGCCGATTCGCGACATGAGCTATTCCTCCGTTCCCGACTACCAGACGTAGGCGAGGACTTCCCCACCCACGCCCTTCTTCTGCGCCTGCTGGCCGGTCAGGAGGCCGTGGGACGTGGAGATGATCGCCACGCCCAGGCCGCCGAGAACCTTCGGCAGGTTGGTGGACTTCGCGTAAACACGCAGACCCGGCTTGGAGATGCGCTTGATGCCGGCGATCGAACGCTCACGGTTCGGGCCGAACTTCAGCTCCAGGACGAGGTTCTTGCCGACTTCGGCGTCCTCGACCTTCCAGCCGGTGATGAAACCCTCCTGCTGGAGGATCTCGGCGATGTGCGACTTGATCTTGCTGTGCGGCATGGCCACGGAGTCGTGGTACGCCGAGTTCGCGTTACGCAGACGCGTCAGCATGTCTGCGATCGGATCAGTCATGGTCATGAATTGGCCTTCGGCCTCTCTCGCCGGGGTTTCCTGTATGCGCCATCCCTCTCCCCACACAGGGGCGGGACGGGTGCGGCGCGGGGACCTACGGCGTAGTAAGTCGTGACGGGCGGCGGACGCCCAACCCCACAAGCCTACGGCATGCGGGGAGGGCGCTCCGCCGACCCTCTGCTTACCGAGAGACTCCGGTCATCCCTGTGAAGGGACTACCAGGAGCTCTTGGTCACGCCCGGCAGCTCGCCACGGTGAGCCATCTCACGGAGGCACACGCGGCACAGGCCGAACTTGCGGTACACGGAGTGCGGGCGGCCACAACGCTGGCAGCGGGTGTAGGCACGCACACCGAACTTGGGCTTACGAGCAGCCTTGGCAATCAGAGCCTTCTTCGCCATCTCGCTTACGCCTCCTTGAAGGGGAAGCCGAGGTGACGGAGAAGCGCGCGGCCCTCAGCGTCGTTGGTCGCCGTGGTCACCACGGTGATGTCCATACCCCGGACGCGGTCGATCTTGTCCTGGTCGATCTCGTGGAACATGACCTGCTCGGTGAGACCGAAGGTGTAGTTGCCACGGCCGTCGAACTGCTTGGGGGACAGACCACGGAAGTCGCGGATGCGCGGGAGCGCGAGCGACAGGGTGCGGTCCAGGAACTCCCACATGCGGTCGCCACGGAGCGTGACGTGGGCACCGATCGGCTGACCCTCGCGCAGCTTGAACTGCGCGATGGACTTGCGGGCCTTGGTGACGGCCGGCTTCTGACCGGTGATCGTGGTGAGGTCGCGAATCGCGCCGTCGATCAGCTTGGAGTCGCGGGCGGCGTCGCCCACACCCATGTTGACCACGATCTTGACGAGGCCGGGAACCTGCATGACGTTCTCGTAGGAGAACTCCTCACGCAGCTTGCCCGCGATCTCCTCGCGGTACTTCGTCTTCAGACGCGGAGTGGTGGTGGTAGCCATCAGATGTCCTCACCCGTCCGCTTGGCAACGCGGATCTTGTTGCCCTCGTCGTCGAAGCGGAAACCGACGCGGGTCACGACCTTCTTGCCGTCCTTCTCCACGACGAGCTGAACATTGCTCACGTGAATGGGGGCCTCGGTCGTGACGATGCCACCGGTCTGCGAACCACGAGCGGTCTGGCCGGCCTTGGTGTGCTTCTTGACCCGGTTGACACCCTCGACCAGGACGCGGTCCTCGCGGGGGAAGGCCGCGATGACCTTGCCCTGCTTGCCCTTGTCCTTGCCGGTGATGACCTGAACCAGGTCGCCCTTCTTGATCTTCATGCTTACAGCACCTCCGGCGCGAGCGAGATGATCTTCATGAACTTCTTCTCGCGCAGCTCACGGCCGACAGGGCCGAAGATACGGGTGCCGCGAGGGTCGCCGTCGTTCTTCAGAATGACGGCGGCGTTCTCGTCGAAGCGGATGTACGAGCCGTCCTGACGACGACGCTCCTTGACGGTGCGAACGATGACCGCCTTGACGACGTCACCCTTCTTCACGTTGCCACCGGGGATCGCGTCCTTGACGGTGGCGACGATGACGTCACCGATGCCCGCGTAGCGGCGACCGGAGCCACCGAGAACACGGATGCAAAGGATCTCCTTGGCACCAGTGTTGTCGGCGACGCGCAGTCGCGACTCCTGCTGGATCACGTCTATCTCCTGATTGTCTGCCGGTTCCCGGCGGGGGTCTCCGGCGGAGACCCCCGCCGAGCCTGGCGGAACGAACTCGAAGGGTTACCCCTTCGAGCGATTACTTGGCCTTCTCGAGGATCTCGACGACGCGCCAGTGCTTCGTGGACGACAGCTTCCGGGTCTCCATCAGGAGGACACGGTCGCCGACGCCCGCAGCGTTCTGCTCGTCGTGGGCCTTGAGCTTGTTGGTACGGCGGATGACCTTGCCGTACAGCGCGTGCTTGACGCGGTCCTCGACGGCGACGACGACGGTCTTGTCCATCTTGTCGCTGACGACCAGACCCTCGCGGGTCTTGCGTGCGTTGCGCTCGGTCTTCTCAGTCACGTTGTTCTCGCTCATCAGGCGCTCTCCACCGTCTCGATGCCCAGCTCGCGCTCACGCATCAGGGTGTAGATCCGGGCGATGTCCTTGCGGACGGCCTTCAGCCGGCCGTGGTTCTCGAGCTGGCCCGTCGCCGCCTGGAAGCGGAGGTTGAACAGCTCTTCCTTGGCCTCGCGGAGCTTGGCAACAAGCTCCTCGTTGCCCAGCTCGCGCAGCTCGGACGCCTTGGTACCGGCCGACATCACGCTTCACCTGCCTCGCGCTTGACGATCCGGCACTTCATCGGCAGCTTGTGCGCCGCGCGAGTCAGAGCCTCACGTGCGATCTTCTCGTTCGGGTAGGACAGCTCGAACATGACCCGGCCCGGGTGCACGTTCGCGACCCACCACTCGGGGGAACCCTTACCGGAACCCATGCGGGTCTCGGCGGGCTTCTTCGTCAGCGGGCGGTCCGGGTAGATGTTGATCCAGACCTTGCCGCCACGCTTGATGTGGCGGGTCATCGCGATACGAGCCGCCTCGATCTGGCGGTTGGTCACGTACGCCGGAGTCATGGCCTGAATGCCGTACTCGCCGAACGCAACCGTCGTACCACCCTTGGCCATACCGCGGCGCTTGGGGTGGTGCTGCTTGCGGTGCTTGACCCTACGGGGGATCAGCATGTCGGTCAGGCCTCCGTTCCGGTGCTCTCAGCAGCCGGAGCGGCGGCGGGAGCCTCGGCCTTGGGGGCCTCGGCAGCCTGAGCCTGCTGCGGCTTGCGACCGCGTCCGCCACGCTCGCCACCACGGCCACCACGGCCGGCCGGGCGGTCGGCGCCGCCACGGGCCGGGCGGTTGCCCGCACGGGCAGCAGCGTTCTCGGCGCGGACCTCGGCGATGTTCTTGACGTCGCCCTTGTAGATCCAGACCTTCACGCCGATGCGGCCGAAGGTCGTCTTGGCCTCGAAGAAGCCGTACTCGACGTTCGCGCGGAGCGTGTGCAGCGGCACACGGCCCTCGCGGTAGAACTCCGAGCGGGACATCTCGGCGCCGCCGAGACGGCCGCCACACTGGATCTTGATGCCCTTGGCGCCGGCCTTCATCGCCGACTGCATGCTCTTGCGCATGGCACGGCGGAAGGAGACGCGGGAGGACAGCTGCTCGGCAACGGCCTGGGCCACGAGCTGAGCGTCGACCTCGGGGTTCTTGACCTCGAGGATGTTCAGCTGGACCTGCTTGCCCGTGAGCTTCTCGAGGTCGCCGCGGATGCGGTCGGCCTCGGCGCCACGGCGGCCGATGACGATGCCGGGACGCGCGGTGTGGATGTCCACCCGCACGCGGTCACGGGTGCGCTCGATCTCGACCTTCGAGATGCCGGCGCGCTCCATGCCGGACGTCATCATCCGACGGATGGCGACGTCTTCCTTGACGTAGTCCTTGTACAGCTTGTCGGCGTACCAGCGGGACTTGAAGTCCGTGGTGATACCGAGCCGGAACCCGTGCGGGTTTACCTTCTGGCCCATTACCGGGTTCCTTCCTTGCTGCTGACGACCACGGTGATGTGGCTGGTCCGCTTACGGATCCGGTAGGCACGGCCCTGGGCACGCGGACGGAACCGCTTCAGGGTCGGGCCCTCATCCACGTACGCCTCGCTGATGACCAGCGAAGAGGCGTCGGTGTGGTCGTAGTTGTGCGCGGCGTTGGCAATGGCGCTGTCCAGCACCTTGCCAACCGGCACGCTCGCGGCCTGCGGGGCGAAACGCAGGACCGCCTGAGCCTCCGTGGCATCCATGCCACGGATGAGGTCCACCACGCGGCGGGCCTTCATGGGCGTGACGCGGATGTACCGCGCCTGGGCCCTGGCTTCCATGGTTGTCCCTTCGGTGTAAGTCATAGTCGTTCCACCCCGCGTTAGCGGCGCTTCGACTTCCGGTCGTCCTTGACGTGGCCGCGGAAGGTGCGAGTCGGCGAGAACTCGCCGAGCTTGTGGCCGACCATGGACTCGGTGACGAACACCGGGACATGGATCTTGCCGTTGTGCACCGCGATCGTGTGGCCGAGCATGGCCGGGATGATCATCGAGCGACGGGACCAGGTCTTGATGACGTTCTTGGTGCCGGCTTCGTTCTGGGCGTCCACCTTCTTGATCAGGTGGTCGTCGACGAAGGGCCCCTTCTTGAGACTGCGCGGCATCTAAACCCGCTCCTAGCGCTTCTTGTTCGTCTTGCGGCGGCGGACGATGTACTTGTTCGAAGCCTTCTTCGGCGAACGAGTACGACCCTCCTTCTGACCCCACGGGGAGACCGGGTGGCGACCACCGGAGGTCTTGCCCTCACCACCACCGTGCGGGTGGTCAACCGGGTTCATCGCGACACCGCGGACGGTCGGGCGGACGCCCTTCCAGCGCAGACGGCCGGCCTTGCCCCAGTTGATGTTCGACTGCTCGGCGTTGCCGACCTCGCCGATCGTGGCGCGGCAGCGGACGTCGACCAGACGGATCTCGCCCGACGGCATGCGCAGGTGGGCCATCTGGCCCTCCTTCGCGAGCAGCTGCACGGAGGCACCCGCGGAACGGGCGAACTTCGCGCCGCCGCCGGGCCGCAGCTCGATGGCGTGGATGGTCGTACCGACCGGGATGTTGCGCAGCGCCAGGTTGTTGCCGGGCTTGATGTCGGCGCCGGGGCCGTTCTCGACGCGGTCGCCCTGGTTCAGGCCACGCGGCGCGATGATGTAGCGCTTCTCGCCGTCCACGTAGTGGAGCAGCGCGATGCGCGCGGTGCGGTTCGGGTCGTACTCGATGTGAGCGACCTTGGCCGGCACGCCGTCCTTGTCGTGACGACGGAAGTCGATCACGCGGTAGGCGCGCTTGTGGCCACCGCCCTGGTGACGGACGGTCACACGACCGGTGTTGTTACGGCCGCCCTTGCTGTGCAGGGGGCGGACCAGCGACTTCTCCGGCGTGGACCGCGTGATCTCGACGAAGTCGGCGACGCTGGAGCCACGACGGCCCGGAGTCGTCGGCTTGTACTTGCGGATACCCATTTCTCAGTCCTCGTCCGATATTCGGACGACTCGACCTCCGTCAGGAGGTCGGGCCGCCGAAGATGTCGATACGGTCGCCCTCAGCAAGGGTCACGATGGCGCGCTTGGTGTTGGCGCGCTTGCCGAAACCGGTGCGGGTGCGCTTGCGCTTGCCCTGGCGGTTGATCGTGTTGACCCCGGTGACCTTGACCGAGAAGACCGCCTCGACGGCCTGCTTGATCTGGGTCTTGTTGGAACCGGGCGCGACGATGAACGTGTACTTGTTCTCGTCCAGCAGCGCGTAGCTCTTCTCGGAGACAACCGGCTTGACGAGAACGTCGCGCGGGTCCGTGAAGGTCTTGCTGGTGATCGTGGCCTCGGACATCAGGCCTCGCTCCCTTCGGTGTCGTTGGCGGCCTTGGGGCCGGACACGAAGGACTCGAAGGCGGCCTGGGTGAAGACCACGTCGTCGGAGACGAGCACGTCGTACGTGTTCAGCTGGCCCGGCTCCAGGATGTGGACCTGGGGCAGGTTGCGGGCGGACAGCCACGCGGCCTCGTCCGCACGCTCGGCGACCAGGAGCACGTTCTTGCGCTCCGAGATCTTGCCCAGCAGGGACTTGGCGGCCTTCGTGGACACCGCGCCGTCGACCACGCCGGAGACGACGTGGATGCGGGAGTGGCGGGCCCGGTCGGTGAGGGCACCGCGCAGGGCGGCGGCCTTCATCTTCTTCGGGGTCCGCTGCGAGTAGTCACGCGGCACGGGGCCGTGCACGACGCCACCGCCGGCGAACTGCGGCGCACGGGTCGAACCCTGACGGGCGCGGCCGGTGCCCTTCTGGCGGTAGGGCTTCTTGCCACCACCACGGACCTCGCCACGCGTCTTGACCTTGTGCGTGCCCTGACGGGCAGCGGCCAGCTGCGCGACGACGACCTGGTGGATCAGCGGGATGCTGACCTTGGCGTCGAAGATCTCGGCCGGGAGCTCGACGGTCCCGGACTTGTCGCCGGCGGGCGACAGAATGTCAATGGTGCTCATAGTCCTCAGGCCCCCTTGGCCGCAGTGCGGACCAGGACCAGGCCGCCGTTCGGACCGGGAACTGCGCCCTTGATGAGGAGCAGACCCTTCTCCGCGTCAACGGCGTGAACGGTCAGGTTCTGGGTGGTGACCCGCTCGTTGCCCATGCGGCCCGCCATGCGGAGGCCCTTGAACACACGGCCCGGGGTGGCGCAGCCACCGATGGAACCGGGAGAGCGGTGCTTGCGCTGGGTGCCGTGACCGGCGCCGAGGCCCTTGAAGTTGTGACGCTTCATGACACCGGCGAAGCCCTTGCCCTTGCTCTTGCCCGTGACGTCGACCTTGACGCCGGACTCGAACACCTCGGCAGTGATCTCCTGGCCCAGCGTGTACTCGCTGGCGTCAGGGGTGCGGAGCTCCACCAGGTGGCGGCGGGGGGTCACGTCGGCCTTGGCGAAGTGGCCCTTGAGGGGCTTGTTCACCTTGCGAGGGTCGATCTCGCCGAAGGCGATCTGGACCGACTCGTAGCCGTCGATGTCGTTCGTACGGACCTGGGTGACGACGCAGGGCCCGGCCTTGACAACGGTCACCGGGACGACACGGTTGTTCTCGTCCCAGACCTGGGTCATGCCGAGCTTCTCGCCCAGGACGCCCTTGATCTGCTTTGCCATCTCTTCCGCGCCTCTCAGAGCTTGATCTCGATGTCAACGCCGGCCGGAAGGTCCAGGCGCATCAGCGAGTCAACGGTCTTGGGCGTCGGGTCGAGGATGTCGATCAGGCGCTTGTGCGTGCGCATCTCGAAGTGCTCGCGCGAGTCCTTGTACTTGTGCGGCGACTTGATGACGCAGTACACGTTCTTCTCAGTGGGCAGCGGCACCGGGCCCGCGACCGACGCACCAGTGCGGGTCACCGTCTCGACGATCTTCTTCGCCGAGGAGTCGATGACCTCGTGGTCGTAGGCCTTGAGCCGGATGCGGATCTTCTGTCCCGCCATGGCTACTCAGTAGTCCTTTGTCTAGTGAAACGCTCTGGTGCCCGGCGAGTCCTGCACTCTTCTCCGACCCCCGCGGTCGGGCGTGTCGCATTCCCTCTACGAAGATCTCCCGAAGGATTTCCCAACCAAGGGGTTGCGGGCCCGAAGACCGCTGACCGGGGGAAGAGCTCCCGCCGCGCGCCTGGTCGGTACCCCGCTGACACTTCCCGGAAGATTCCCGTACGTCCGCCATTCCCCGCCTGGGGCGAAGAAGGGCGACGAGTACTGTGGGACTCGCTTCCGGTCCTCCCGGCGGGAGGCGCGCAGCATCGGCACTCAACCGAGCAACCCGGACAGTCTGCCACACGGGTCCGCGCCATGGCCAATCGAGCCGAAGAGATTACCCCGCGGGGGTTGCCTGTCAAACCGCCGCGCACGAACCCGTACCCGTCCCCGGCGGCCCCGCCCAGCGGAACCATTCCGTCCGGGCGCCGCGCGCCCGCGGCCCCGAAACCCCGGAACGGCGCCGTCCGGGCGCCAGTGCCCCGGGGCCCGTGAGCCCGAACGGCGGCGTCCGGCGCCGCGCCTCCGCGGCCCCGTGAACGGTCGCGTCAGCCCGGCATCGAGGTCCGCATCCGGGCCGCCGCCAGCCGGACGAGGCCCGCGGCCAGCACGAGGGCGGCGGGCACCGCCAGCACCACCGCGGGCCGCACGGACGCCGCCAGCAACCCCGCGCCGCACACTCCCCCGGCCACCATGGCCAGGATCGACGACAGCCGCCGCACCTCGATCCCCGTCCCCGAACCGACCCGGCTGTCGGCCGCGAACGGGTGCAGCGCCACGACCAGGCCGGTGAGCGCCCGCGTGGCCACCGTGGTGGTGACGCCCGGCAGCGCGACCCGCAGCGCCGTCACGTTCCGCACGCCCATCGCGCAGGCCACCATCGCGATCGCGGCCAGGTGCCTGCCGTCCACGGGGCCGCCCGGGGCGTCGATGTCCGCACGCCAGATCACCAGGGCCGCGGCCGCCAGGAGCAGGCCCTCCACCACGAGCGCCGCCTCGAACCAGCGCCGCTCCCGCACGTCGAACGCCGACTCGACCCTCGACCCGGCGACCGCGCCGAGCGCGAACCCGGCGAGCGAGACGGCGGAGACGGCCGCCGAGATCCCCGGCGCGCCCCCGAGGGCGAAGCCGAGGAGCAGCAGGCTGCCCGTCTGGACGGCCGCGAAGACCGGCCCGAGCGCGAGGAAGGAGACGGCCTCGACCATCCCGGTCGTCACGGTGAGCAGCACCATCACGGAGGTCAGAAACGCCCCCGGCCTCGGTTTCATACCGGGACGATACGGGCGCCCCGCGCCTCGCCGGGGCACTCGCCCGGGGGCCTCACCCCACCGGGCGCACCCGGCCCGCACCGCCCTGCCCCGCGGCGTAAATCCCTCGATGCCCCACCCGCCGCACACCTACAGTGACGACGGCATCAGCGGTCACGGGGGACGGTCACCATGCGTACGCACTATCCGCGGACCCGGCATCTGCCGTGGTCGCCCGGGGCGACCCCGGACGACCTGCGCACCACCGACCTCGGCGGACTGCGGGGCCGCGAGGTGGTCGTCACCGAGAAGCTCGACGGCGAGAACACCACGCTCTACGCGGACGGGCTGCACGCGCGCTCCCCCGACTCCGCCCACCATCCGTCCCGTGCCTGGGTGAAGGCGCTCCAGGGCCGGATCGCCCACACCGTCCCCGAGGGGTGGCGGATCTGCGGCGAGAACCTCTACGCCCGCCACTCGCTGGCCTACGACGACCTGGACGGGTACTTCTACGGCTTCTCCGTGTGGGACGAACTCGGCTGGTGCCCCGACTGGGACCGCACCGTGCGCTTCCTGCGCGAGCGCGGCATCCCCGCGCCCCGGGTGCTGTGGCGCGGCGTGTTCGACGAACGCGCCCTGCGCGCGCTGCGGTTGGACCTCGGACGCCAGGAGGGCTACGTCGTCCGCACCGCCGAGGGCTTCATGGCCGAGGAGTTCGGGCAGCGGGTCGCCAAGTGGGTGCGCCCCGGGCACGTGACGACCGGCACCCACTGGATGCACAGCGCGGTCGTGCCGAACGGACTCGGCCCCGACGCGCCGCTGTGGGCGGTGCGTTCGGGCGCCGCCGCCGACCCGGAGGCGCTCGCCGCCGCACTCGGACCCGCACTGGGCCCCGCCGGCCCCGACGCGCTCGCCGCCGCACTCGAACCCGCACTGGGCCCCGCCGGCACGGAGGCGCTCGCCGGCACGGAGCGGGAGGCGTGCGGCTCGGTGGAGACGGTCACGGCGTCCGCTCCGGGCCAGCCGGGCCGGGCCGGCGGGCCCGGAGCGGACGCGGTGCCGGACCGGGAGGCGGCCGAGCGGGTGGACACGGGCGGGGTCCTCGGGGACACGCGGCTCGACACCGTGCTCGCCGCACTTCTGCACCGTCAGCGGCGGGCACGCCTCGCCGCCGGGCTCGCCGGGCGCCTCGGGCTGCCGCAGGCGCGGCGGATCGCGGACCTCGTGGGGCTCCATCCCGTGCTCCACCGCCCGTATCCCGACGCCGACCGCCCGTGCGGCCTGCGGCGCCTGTCCCGCGCCGCCGACCTGGCCGCCCTGCACGCCGTGGCCCGGGCGACCGCCGACGGCCGCGAGGCACGGGAGCAGGTGGAGTGGTCCGCGCTGCACGCCGAGGAGATCCGCCCCCTGACCGGTCTCGCGGAGGCGTTCGCGGACCTCGACGCCGAGAGCGCCGCCCGCTGCCGTGCCGAGGCGCACACGGCGTACGCCGACGGGCGGATCGGCGGCCCCGGCGAGGCCGTCGCCGCGACCTGGCGGTGGCGCTCCGGCGGCTTCCCCCGGCTGATCCGGACCGTGGGCCCCTCGGGCAGCGGCAAGAGCACCTTCGCCCGCGGCCTCCCGGGCGTGGACACGTACATCGGCCTGGACGACCTGCGCGAGGCGCGCGGCTCCCGGTCCGACCAGCGCGCCAACGGCGAGATCCTGCGGGACGCCCTCGGCCGCCTGGACGCCGCCCTCACCGGCCGCGCGACCGTGGTCTGGGACGCCACGTCGCTCAACCGGCAGCAGCGCTCCCTGGTCGAGGCGGTCGCCCGCCGCCGGGACGCGCTGGTCACCGATGCGGTCGTCCTCGTCGACGAGGACGAGCTGGTGCGGCGGAACGGGCGGCGCGCCCACCCCGTTCCGCCCCCGGTGCTCGCCTCCCAGCTGCGCCGCTTCGGCCCGCCCTACCCGGGCGAGGCGCACCGCACCTGGTACATCGGGGCGAGTGGGACGATCGAGGAGGAGGCCTGAGCATGCGCACCAGCGAGGAGATCTACCACCGGGTCCGCTGGGACGCCCGCTTCGACCCGGCCCGCTTCACGGTCGGCGTGATGCAGCGGGGCGCGGCCCCCAAGCGGGTGCCGCTGCCCGCCTTCGTGCCGGGCGGCGAGATCCCGTGGCACCGGGTGCTCTTCTTCGAGGCGGACGGCGAGACGGTGTGGGACCGGGCCACCGGCACCGACCGGATGGACGCCACCGACGCCGGCCGGGTGCGCGAGGCACGCAGCCTGCGGGCGCCCTTCTTCGCCGCCCGCACCCCGCACGTCTTCGACGGCGGGGAGTGGGTCCCGGCCCGCTCGCCGCGAGGGACGGTGCCGCCCTCGGGCCGGGTGCGGCTGCTGACCTGGAACACGCTGTGGGACCGCTACGACGCCGACCGCATCGACACCGTCCGGCGCAGGCCGCTGCTGATCGCGGCGCTGCGCGCGGCGGACGCGGACGTGATCGCGCTCCAGGAGGTCGAGCCGCGGCTGCTCACCATGCTCCTCGGCGAGCCCTGGGTGCGCGAGGCCTACACCCTGGGCACCGACCCGGTCGCCCGGGACGTCGACGACTGCGGGCTGCTGCTGCTCAGCAGACTGCCCGTACGGGAGGCCGGCCACCACGGGCTCGGCCCGCACAAGGCCGTGACCGCACTGGTCGTGGAGACCGGCGCCGAGCCGCTCACCGTCGCGGCGACCCACCTCAGCAGCGACCACTCCGCCGACGGCGCCGCCCGGCGGGAGGCCGAACTGACGCGCATCGCGGAGGGGTTGGCCCCGCTCGACGGCGACGTCGTCCTGCTGGGCGACGTCAACGACGGCACGGACGCGCCGCAGACCACGCTCGGCATGCGGGACGCGTGGAGCGAGACCCACGGCGCCGCTGACACGACCCCGACGTTCGACCCGGCCGCCAACCCGCTGGCCGCGGTCTCCTCCCTGACCGGCCGCGCCTCCCGGCTCGACCGCGTGCTGCTGCGTGCCGGGCGGCTGCGGGCGCGTGAGGCGTCCCTCCTCGGCACCGAACCGTCCGCGGACGGCCTGTACATCTCCGACCACTACGGGGTACGCGCCGAACTGGCCCCCGCACGGACGGAGTCGGGCGAGGCCCTGGACGTCCCGCCCACCGTCCGGACGGCACTGGCCTGGATCCCGCCGCGGGAGACCTGGCCGGCTCTCCAGGAGATCCGCCGGGAGAACGACCCGCAGATCCACCGCTGGCCTCCGCACGTCAATCTGCTCTTCGGCTTCGTGCCCGAGTCCTCCTTCGACGCGGCGCTGCCGCTGGTCTCCGCGGCCATGACCGGCTTCGGGCCGTTCGCGGCCCGGCTGGCCGGAGTGCACTGGTTCGGGCACCGGGAGGGCGCGACGGTGTGGCTGGACCCGGCGGGCGCCGGCGAGGAGCCGTGGGCGGCCCTGCGCGAGCGGCTGCTCGATCGCTTCCCCGCCTGCCGGGGACGGCGTCCCGGCTTCACCCCGCACCTGAGCCTCGGCCGCACCACCGATCCGCAGACCCTGACCGCCGCCTGCGAGGCCCGCCTCGCACCGGCCGACGTGCGCGTCGGCGAGATCGCCGTCCTCTCCCGCCGCGGTGACGAACCGATGCGCGTCCGCGCGACGGTCGCCCTAGGCACCGGGGAGGTGCGGTGGGCCGCGGAGCCGCTGGACGCCCCGGCGGCATCCGCGGCCCACCGCACCTCCCCGGTGCCTAGGGCGACCGTCGCGCGGACGCGCATCGGTTCGTCACCGCGGCGGCGTCCGTCGCTGAGCTGGATGTCGGGATCCGGGTCCAGGGTGTGCACGACGGTGGGCCGGTACCGCTCCAGCAGGCCGGCGAGCACGTCGACCAGCCGGTCGTAGTCGTAGCCGCCCGACCTGCGCAGCGGTGAGCCGTCGGCGACCACCGTGGGCAGGGTGAGGGCGCGGTCGTGCCACAGGCTGGGCAGGCCGGGGCGGTTGCCGCGGGCGGTGTGCATGGCGAGGTTGAGGAAGACCAGCTCCACCCGGCGCGCCCGGGGCGACACCACCGAGGCCGGACAGGCCCCGCGCCCGGGCCCGCCCCGGCGCGGGGTCCTCGCGGCGCTGGCGGCCCTCTCCGCGAGCGGCGCCCTCGGGGCCTGCTCGGTGCCGGCGCCGCGCCGGACCGGCCCGGTCGCCGACCCGGCACCGGGCATCCCGATCGCCGCGCCCCGGCACGCCCTGCTGATGCAGATCCTCGCCCACCCGGACGACGACCTGTACTTCATGAACCCGGACGCCCGCCAGATGCTGGCCGACGGCGTCCCGGTCGTCTGCGTCTACGTCACGGCGGGCGAGTCCGACGGCAGGAACCGCATACCCGGCGCCGCCGGAGTCCCCGTCGACAAGGCCGCCTACGCGTCGGCCCGTCACCAGGGACTGCGCCAGGCCTACGCCCATCTGCTCGGCCTCGACGTGTTCACCGCGTGGCGCCGGGACACCGTCACCCTCCGGGGCGGGGCGCGTGCCGAGATCGACACGCTCGCCGACGGGGCGCGCCGGGTGGAGCTGGTCTTCCTCAACCTCGCCATGCACACCGCCCGCGGCAACCGCCCCGGCCTGCCCAGCCTGTGGCACGACCGCGCCCTCACCCTGCCCACGGTGGTCGCCGACGGCTCACCGCTGCGCAGGTCGGGCGGCTACGACTACGACCGGCTGGTCGACGTGCTCGCCGGCCTGCTGGAGCGGTACCGGCCCACCGTCGTGCACACCCTGGACCCGGATCCCGACATCCAGCTCAGCGACGAGGCGACCCGCCGCAAGGACAGCGAGCAGCGCGGTTACTCGGACCACGCGGACCACACGGCCGTCGCCTCGTTCAGCTGGGCGGCGATGATACGCAGGGTGGCCGAGGCGACGCGGGACGGCGGCGGGGTCCCCGCGTTCGCCGTCACCGCCTTCCGCGGCTACCACAACCGCCACTGGCCGAAGAACCTCCCGCGGACCGTGCTGGACCGCAAGGCGGAACCGCTCGTCCCCTACGGCGGTGGTGTGGACTGGGCCTGCGGCAACACGGCGGGCTGCGGCGACTACAACGTCGGCGGGCGGCGTCCGCTGACCAACGAGAAGGGCTGGATCCGGTCCACCCGGCACCGCCATCCGGGGCCCCGCATGGCGGTGGCAGCCGAGGACGACGGGCGGCTGACCGCCTACGGCGTCCTCGGGCTGCGGGCGGTCCGCTGGCGCGAGACCACCCCGGGCGGGGGCCGCTGGGGCGAGCCGGAGGACCTGGGCGGCGGGCCACTGGCCCCGGTGCTCGGCACGACCGCGCTCCCCGACGGCCGCCGGCTGCTGTTCGGGCTGCGGCTCACGTCCATCAGCGGACACGGCAGCGGTGACGACGCCCGGGAGCTGGTCGTCCTCGAACAGCGTTCCCCCGGCGGCCCGTTCCGCGCCTGGCAGGGCCTCGGCAACCCGGAGCGCGACGGCGACCGCGGTCGGCGCGCCGGCGTGCCGGTGGCCGTCACGGACCGGGCCGGACGGGTCCACCTCTTCGTGCGCAACGCGGACCAGGGCGTCAGCACCAGGTCGCGGGAACCGGACGGCCGCTGGCGCGGCTGGCGCGACCTGGGCGGCGGGGCGGTCCAGGACGGGCTGGCCGCGGTCGTCGACTCGGCGGGGCGGGTCCATGTCCTCGGTGCCGGGCACGACACCGTGCACCACTGGGCCCAGGAACACCCGGGGGCCGCGGTGACCCACCGCCCGTCCGCCGGCCTGCCCGCCCCCGTCGACGTACCCGCCGCCGTCGCCGCGGCCGACGGCACCGTCGAGCTGCTCTTCCGCCGGGAGCTCGACTACCGCCGGGCCTCGCCCCGTGACGGGCGGGGCACGGCGGACCCGCGACTGGTCCGGGTCCGCCCCGACGGCACCGTGCTGCCCGCCCCGGCGTTCGAGGGCTACGGCCCGGTGACCGCGGACGGCACGGCTCTGCTCGGCCGGGACCTCGGCGGCCGTCTCCAGGTCCGCACCGGGGACGGTCTGTTCACGCGGACGTCCGGGCCGCAGGCCCTCGGCACGCCCGTCCTCGTCACCACCGCCTCGGACGTCCGCGTCATCGGTCTCGGCCCCGACGGCCACCCGTGGACCTGGCGCCCCTCGGCGGAAGCGCCGAGCTAGGGCCGCTCGCCCGGATCAGGGCTCGCGTGCCCCGATCGACCTGGAAGGCCCGGCCGGAAACCGCCCGCGCCTGGCCGACTCCCGCCCCATAGCGCGGTGTTATGGCAAAGCGCTATTACCCGCGCCCTCGGCCCGGCCGCAATCCTGATGGCTCCCGGACACCCCCATACGCGGCCCCCACCGCGTGTCTTCGGAAATGAGGAGCCTTGCGCATAACCAGGACAGTGACCGCACTCGCGGCCGCCGTGCTCTCCGCCGTCGCCGTGATCCCCACCGCCACGGCCGCCTCCGCCGCCCCGCAGCCCGTCCCCAGCGGCCCCCAGCCGATCATCGGCGGCGGCTACGCGCAGAACGCCCCCTGGGCGGCGCGCCTGTTCTCGAACGGCAGGGAGACCTGTTCGGCGACGATCATCGCCCCCACCTGGATCCTGACCGCCAAGCACTGTGTCACCGGCGGCGGGCTCTCGTTCCGCATCGGCAGCCTGGACCAGCACAGCGGCGGGACCGTGGCCAACGGCGCCCAGACCTACACCCACGGTTCGGACCTCGCCCTGGTGCGCCTGGACCGCTCCGTCGGCGGCACGTACGCGACGCTCGGCCAGCCCGGCACCGTCCGGGTCGGCCAGAGCGTCCAGGTCTACGGCTGGGGCGCCACCTCGCAGTGCGGCTCCGAGGCCACCTGCCAGTCGCGCTACCTGAAGGTGGCGAACGTGACCGTGACCAGCGGCTGCACCGACGCGTACGGCGGTTCCGCGATCTGCGCCCGCCGCGGCAACGGCATCACCGCCGGCGGCGACTCCGGCGGCCCGATGATGCTGAACGGCGTCCAGGTGGGCGTCGCCTCCACCAGCGACCGCCAGACCACCACGGCGTACACCAACGTCACCGCCTACCGCTCCTGGATCCAGTCGGTCGCCGGCGTCTGACCGCCCGGCACCCGATCCGGCGCCGCCCCGCCCAACCCTCCCCGCACATGACGAAGGGCCCCGCACCTCCCTTGCGAGAGGTGCGGGGCCCTTCCGCGGACAGCATCGGCCCGCTCCCCCGGATCGAGGGGAAGAGCTCAGCGGGCCAACGTCTCCACGTGCTGCAGGTAGGCAAAGGGGTGCTCCGCCCGTTCCTTCTGCAAGGGGCGCACCTCGCGAGCCGCCACGTTGATCGCGAACCCGCCCGCGACCGCTCCGACCAGCCAGTTCATGCCCGGCACGACAAGCTCGCCCGCAGCAGCCCCGGCCAAGCCCACGGTGACGGCCAGCCCCCGCTGAACCATGCTCGGCGACTGCTCCGGACGGCGGCATGGTAGTCGTCAACCGCCCCCCGCAGACGGTCCCGCATGGCCTCCATGACATCGGCCGGTTGTTCCCAGTTCCGGCGCAACTCCGCGAGCAGGGCGTGAATCTCCGACATGAGCCGCCGACGCTCGACGTCGTATCGCTCCCGAAAAGCGATCACGTCCTCCACCGGCGTGCCGGCCGCCGGAACGGGCAGCAGACGGCCGATCTCGACCTGCCAGGCGGCAAGGGCACTGCCGGGCACCAGCGGACGTACTGCCGACTCATGTGCACTCACCTGATCGGTGTACGGCATGTACGCCGCAGTCGCCCCTGCGCGCGCGGCGAGCTCTCGGGCAGCCGCGCCCACGAGCAGCAGCTGCACTTCGCGTGGAACGGCCACGCTCCAGCGGCCTCCTTCCTCGATGCGCCGACCCAGGCCCAGTTCCAGGACCGCCTCCTCCAGGAAGTAGCCGATCTTCGAGTGATACAGGCGGCGATCCAGCCGCATCGCCTCACCGAGCGGTCGCCGCTGAGCGGCAAGGCTGCGCAGCTCTTCCACGAGCACGTCGTACGACTCACCCGGGCCGCCACTGCTGCCCCGGCACAGCAGGCGGACGTTACCCGCGTTCCAGGTGAGCGGGCGGTACAGCCCCCGTTCGGCGAGTTCCCTCAACTCGGGCGTCACCGCACCGGTGCGGACGTTCAGGTCCTCAGGCACCACCGTGGCTATTCCGTCCCAGTACAACAGCGCCTGATGCAGCACTGCCTCCGGAGGCCGGACAAGCGGGTAGTAGAGCAGAGTGGGCATGTGCTCATCCTTGCCGAGCACCAGCAGACGATGGTGGCCTTCTGGCAAGCCCGCCTGCTCGCGCCGCCCGCCCCGCCCTCCCCGCACATGACGAAGGGCCTCGCACCTCCCTTGCGAGAGGTGCGAGGCCCTTCTGCGGCTCGGTGAGCCACCAGGTCAGACCACCGGGACTTACTTGGTGATCTTGGTGACCTGGCCGGCGCCCACGGTCCGGCCACCCTCACGGATGGCGAACTTCAGGCCCTCTTCCATGGCGACGGGCTGGATCAGCTCGACGGACATCTGGGTGTTGTCACCCGGCATGACCATCTCGGTGCCCTCGGGGAGGGTCACGACGCCGGTCACGTCCGTGGTACGGAAGTAGAACTGCGGGCGGTAGTTGTTGAAGAACGGGGTGTGACGGCCACCCTCGTCCTTCGACAGGATGTAGGCCTGGGCCTCGAACTCGGTGTGCGGCGTGACCGAACCGGGCTTGATGATGACCTGGCCGCGCTCGACGTCCTCGCGCTTGATGCCACGGAGGAGCAGACCGACGTTCTCACCGGCCTGGCCCTCGTCGAGCAGCTTGCGGAACATCTCGATGCCGGTGACCGTGGTGGTGGTCTTCTCCTGCTTGATACCGACGATGTCGACGGTCTCGTTGACCTTGAGGACACCACGCTCGATACGGCCGGTGACGACGGTGCCACGACCGGTGATCGTGAAGACGTCCTCGATCGGCATCAGGAACGGCTTGTCGACGTCACGCTCGGGCTGCGGGATCGCCTCGTCGACGGCGGCCATCAGGTTCAGGACCGACTGGCCCCACTCCTTGTCGCCCTCGAGAGCCTTGAGCGCCGAGACCTTGACGACCGGCAGGTCGTCGCCCGGGAACTCGTACTCGGAGAGGAGCTCACGCACCTCGAGCTCGACGAGCTCCAGGATCTCCTCGTCGTCCACCATGTCGGCCTTGTTCAGGGCGACGACGATGTACGGAACGCCGACCTGGCGGGCCAGGAGCACGTGCTCCTTGGTCTGCGGCATCGGGCCGTCGGTGGCGGCGACCACGAGGATGGCGCCGTCCATCTGGGCAGCACCGGTGATCATGTTCTTGATGTAGTCCGCGTGACCGGGGCAGTCGACGTGGGCGTAGTGACGCGACTCGGTCTGGTACTCGACGTGCGCGATGGAGATGGTGATACCGCGCTGGCGCTCCTCGGGAGCCTTGTCGATCTGGTCGAAGGCCGAGGCCTCGTTCAGGTCCGGGTACGCGTCGTGCAGCACCTTGGTAATGGCGGCCGTGAGGGTCGTCTTACCGTGGTCGATGTGACCGATGGTGCCGATGTTGACGTGCGGCTTAGTCCGCTCGAACTTCGCCTTCGCCACTGGGGTCCTCCTGGAGTGGTTCTGAACGCCTTGCTTCATCGGCGCCAGGTGATCTTTGCTGGGATGCCATTCGCCGGGGCCCGATCCTTCGGGGTTCCGGGGGCCGAGCCCCGACGACTGGTGTCAAGCCTAAAGCGTGAACTCGGGAGAGTTACTCGCCCTTGGCCTTCGCGATGATCTCCTCGGCGACGTTCCGGGGAACCTCGGCGTAGGAGTCGAACTGCATCGAGTAGCTTGCGCGACCCGAGGTCTTGCTGCGGAGGTCTCCGACGTAGCCGAACATCTCCGAGAGGGGCACGAGGCCCTTCACGACGCGAGCGCCGCTGCGCTCCTCCATGGCCTGGATCTGGCCACGGCGGGAGTTGATGTCGCCGATGACCTCACCCATGTAGTCCTCGGGCGTGGTGACCTCGACGGACATCATCGGCTCGAGAAGCACGGGCGAAGCCTTGCGCGCGGCCTCCTTGAAGGCCTGCGAACCGGCGATCTTGAAGGCGAGCTCGGAGGAGTCGACCTCGTGGTAGCCACCGTCGAGAAGAATGACGCGGACGCCCGTCATCTCGTAGCCGGCCAGGATGCCGAACTGCATGGCCTCCTGCGCACCCGCGTCCACCGAGGGGATGTACTCCTTGGGGATGCGGCCACCGGTGACCTTGTTCACGAACTCGTACGAGGCGTCGCCGCCCTCGATCGGCTCGATCGCGATCTGCACCTTGGCGAACTGACCGGTACCACCGGTCTGCTTCTTGTGCGTGTAGTCGTGACGCTCGACGGCCTTGCGGATCGTCTCGCGGTACGCGACCTGCGGCTTGCCGACGTTGGCCTCGACCTTGAACTCGCGACGCATGCGGTCGACGAGGACGTCGAGGTGGAGCTCACCCATACCACCGATGATGGTCTGGCCGGTCTCCTCGTCCGAGTGGACCTGGAAGGAGGGGTCCTCCTCCGCGAGACGCTGGATGGCGACACCCAGCTTCTCCTGGTCACCCTTGGACTTGGGCTCGATCGCGACCTGGATGACCGGCGCCGGGAAGTCCATGGACTCCAGGATCACCGGGTTCTTCTCGTCGCACAGCGTCTCACCGGTGGTGGTCTGCTTCAGGCCCATGACGGCGACGATGTCGCCGGCGCCCACCGCGTCGATCTCCTCACGCTTGTTCGCGTGCATCCGGTAGATCTTGCCGATGCGCTCCTTCTTGCCCTTGACGGAGTTCAGCACCGAGGTGCCGGCCTCCAGGCGACCCGAGTAGACCCGGATGAAGGTGAGCTTGCCCAGGTGCGGGTCGCTCGCGATCTTGAACGCGAGGGCCGACAGCGGCTCGCTCTCGGACGGCTTGCGCTTGACGACCTCCTCCGGGTCCTTGACGCCGTGGCCCTCGATGGCCTCGACGTCCAGGGGGGAGGGGAGGTAGCGCACGACGGCGTCGAGCAGGGGCTGGACGCCCTTGTTCTTGAACGCGGTGCCGCAGAACACGGGGGTGACGGTCGTGTCGCCGCCCTTGCCCGACGCGATGGTGATACGACGGATCGCGGCGTACAGCTGCTCCTCGGTGGGCTCCTGGCCCTCCAGGTACAGCTCCATGATCTCTTCGTCGTTCTCCGCGACGGTCTCGACCAGCTTGCCGCGCCACTCCTCGGCGGCCTCGGTGTGCGTGGCCGGGATGTCGACGACGTCGTACATCTCGCCCTTGGTGGCCTCGGCGGACCAGACCAGGGCCTTCATGCGGACGAGGTCGACCACGCCCTTGAAGTCGGCCTCGGCGCCGATCGGGAGCTGCATGACGATCGGGGTCGCGCCGAGGCGGTTCACGATCATGTCGACGCAGCGGTGGAACTCGGCACCCGTACGGTCGAGCTTGTTGACGAAGCAGATGCGCGGCACGCCGTAACGGTCGGCCTGGCGCCACACCGTCTCGGACTGCGGCTCCACACCGGCCACACCGTCGAACACGGTCACGGCGCCGTCGAGGACGCGGAGCGAACGCTCCACCTCGACGGTGAAGTCCACGTGACCGGGGGTGTCGATGATGTTGATGGTGTGGTCGACGTCCTCGAGCGGCCAGTGACAGGTCGTCGCGGCGGACGTGATCGTGATGCCGCGCTCCTGCTCCTGCTCCATCCAGTCCATCGTGGCAGCGCCGTCGTGGACCTCACCGATCTTGTAGCTCACACCGGTGTAGAAGAGGATGCGCTCGGTGGTCGTCGTCTTGCCCGCGTCGATGTGGGCCATGATCCCGATGTTGCGGACCTTGGCCAGGTCAAGCGAAGTGGTGGCCATATGGCTCAGTCTTCTCTCGGTCTCGATGTGGGTAGCGACTACCAGCGGTAGTGCGCGAAGGCCTTGTTGGACTCGGCCATCTTGTGCGTGTCCTCACGCTTCTTGACCGAAGCGCCGAGGCCGTTGGAGGCGTCGAGCAGTTCGTTCATGAGGCGCTCGGTCATGGTCTTCTCGCGGCGGGCGCGGGAGTAGCCGACGACCCAGCGCAGCGCGAGGGTGGCGGCACGACCCGGCTTGACCTCGATCGGCACCTGGTAGGTGGCGCCACCGACACGGCGGGACTTGACCTCGAGGGACGGCTTGACGTTCTCGAGAGCGCGCTTCAGCGTGATGACCGGGTCGGCGCCGGTCTTCTCGCGAAGACCCTCCATCGCGCCGTAGACGATCCGCTCGGCGGTGGAACGCTTGCCGTTCAGCAGGATCTTGTTGATGAGCGAGGTCACCAGAGGAGAACCGTAGACCGGGTCGATGATGACCGGGCGCTTCGGGGCGGGGCCCTTACGAGGCATTCTTACTTCTCCTTCTTGGCGCCGTAGCGGCTGCGGGCCTGCTTGCGGTTCTTGACACCCTGGGTGTCGAGCGAACCGCGGATGATCTTGTAACGAACACCCGGCAGGTCCTTCACACGGCCACCACGCACGAGCACGATGGAGTGCTCCTGCAGGTTGTGCCCCTCACCCGGGATGTAGGCCGTGACCTCGATACCGGAGGTCAGACGCACACGCGCGACCTTGCGGAGGGCCGAGTTCGGCTTCTTCGGGGTGGTCGTGAACACACGCGTGCAGACGCCGCGGCGCTGAGGGGAACCCTCGAGTGCGGGCGTCTTGTTCTTCTCGACCTTGTCCTGCCGGCCCTTCCGGACCAGCTGCTGGATCGTAGGCACTACTTCTCCGGTTTCTGTGTGCCGTCTGTGAAACTAACCTGGAACGTCACCGACCCACGCGGTCGGGTGTGTCGAATACTGCGCACCCCCGCCGAAGGCGGAAAAGGCGCAGATTGCGGTGGCCGGTCTCGGACTCGCGGTGCGGTTGAGGACACGCACACGAGCCCAGGCACACCCCAGGCACAAGGTCTGAGCGTACCTACCGCACGGACATCGGTCAAAACAAATGGCCTCGCGCACGGCCTCGGACATCGGGCCGCCGCGCCCGTGCCCGTCCCCCGTGCCCCCGCGGCCCGATGTCCGAGGCCGTGCGCGAGGCCATTTGTTTTGACCGATGTCCGTGCGGTAGGTACGCTCAGACCTTGTGCCTGGGGTGTGCCTGGGCTCGTGTGCGTGTCCTCAACCGCACCGCGAGTCCGAGACCGGCCACCGCAATCTGCGCCTTTTCCGCCTTCGGCGGGGGTGCGCAGTATTCGACAC
>NZ_RDBP01000012.1:1975800-1996452 GCF_008042045.1 Streptomyces sp. T39 | reverse complement strand
CCGCCCTTCGGACGTGGCTCACACGCCTTACTGGTTGTACGGACCGTAGTCGTAGTCCTCCAGCGGGACGGCCTGGCCGGAGCCGGTGCCGAACGGCGAGTAGTCGATGTCGTCGTAGCCGACGGCCGAGTACATCGCGGCCTTGGCCTCCTCGGTCGGCTCGACCCGGATGTTGCGGTAGCGGGACAGCCCCGTACCGGCCGGGATGAGCTTACCGATGATGACGTTCTCCTTGAGGCCGATCAGGGAGTCCGACTTGGCGTTGATCGCCGCGTCGGTCAGGACCCTGGTCGTCTCCTGGAAGGACGCCGCGGACAGCCACGACTCGGTCGCCAGCGAGGCCTTGGTGATACCCATCAGCTGCGGACGGCCGGAGGCGGGGTGACCGCCCTCGGTGACCACACGACGGTTCTCGGTCTCGAACCTCGAACGCTCGACCAGCTCGCCCGGCAGCAGCTCCGCGTCGCCGGACTCGATGATCGTCACCCGGCGCAGCATCTGCCGGATGATGATCTCGATGTGCTTGTCGTGGATCGACACACCCTGCGAGTTGTAGACCTTCTGGACCTCGCCGACCAGGTGGACCTGGACCGCACGCTGGCCGAGGATGCGCAGCACGTCGTGCGGGTTGGTCGCACCGAAGGCCAGCGGCTCGCCGACCTGGACGTGGTCGCCCTCGCGGACCTTGAGCTTGGCACGCTTCGAGATCGGGTAGGCCGTCTCGTCGCTGCCGTCGTCCGGGGTGACGACGATCTTCTTGGTCTTCTCGGTCTCCTCGATCCGCACGCGGCCGGCGGCCTCGGAGATCGGGGCGACACCCTTCGGCGTACGGGCCTCGAAGAGCTCGACGACACGGGGCAGACCCTGGGTGATGTCGTCACCGGCCACACCACCGGTGTGGAAGGTACGCATCGTCAGCTGGGTACCGGGCTCACCGATGGACTGGGCGGCGATGATGCCGACCGCCTCACCGATGTCGACCAGCTTGCCGGTGGCCAGCGAACGGCCGTAGCAGAAGGCACAGGTGCCGACGGCCGACTCACAGGTCAGGACCGAGCGGGTCTTGACCTCCTCGACGCCCGCGGCGACCACGGCGTCGATGAGCACGTCACCGAGGTCGACGTTGGCCGGCGCGATGACCTTGCCGTCCACGACGACGTCCTCGGCGAGCATCCGCGCGTACACGGAGGTCTCGACGTCCTCCGCCTTGCGCAGCACACCGTCGGCGCCCCGCTCGGCGATCCGCAGCTTGAGGCCGCGGTCGGTGCCGCAGTCCTCCTCGCGGATGATGACGTCCTGCGAGACGTCCACCAGACGACGGGTCAGGTAACCCGAGTCGGCGGTACGCAGGGCGGTGTCCGCCAGACCCTTACGGGCACCGTGCGTGGAGATGAAGTACTCCAGCACGGACAGGCCCTCACGGAAGGACGCCTTGATCGGACGCGGGATGGTCTCGTTCTTGGCGTTCGACACCAGACCGCGCATACCGGCGATCTGACGCATCTGCATCATGTTTCCACGAGCACCCGAGTTGACCATCATGAAGATGGGGTTGGTCTTCGGGAAGTTCGCGTTCATCGCCTCGGCGACCTCGTTGGTCGCCTTGGTCCAGATCGCGATGAGCTCCTGGGTGCGCTCGTCCTTGGTGATCAGACCGCGCTCGTACTGCTTCTGGACCTTCTCGTCCTGGGCCTCGTAGCCCGCGACGATCTCCTTCTTCGCCTCGGGGACGACGACGTCGGAGATGGCCACGGTGACGCCGGAGCGGGTCGCCCAGAAGAAGCCGGACGCCTTCAGGTTGTCGAGCGTCGCCGCCACGATGACCTTGGGGTAGCGCTCGGCCAGGTCGTTGACGATCTCGGAGAGCTGCTTCTTGCCCACCGAGTAGTCGACGAACGGGTAGTCCTCGGGCAGCAGCTCGTTGAAGAGCGCACGGCCGAGCGTGGTCTTCAGACGGAAGCTGTCGCCCTGCTGCCAGGTGTTCTCCTCGCCCTCCTCGGGCGCCGGAGGCGTCCAGCCGCGCGGCGGGATGGTGCCCACCGGGAAGCGGATGTCGACCTTCGCCTGGAGCGAGAGCTCCCGGGCGTCGAAGGCCATGATCGCCTCGGCGGTGGAGCCGAAGGACCGGCCCTCGCCGATGACCTCGCGCTCCTCCTCGTCCGTGGTGAGGAAGAAGAGGCCGAGCACCATGTCCTGGGTGGGCATGGTGACCGGACGGCCGTCGGCCGGCTTGAGGATGTTGTTGGAGGACAGCATCAGGATGCGGGCCTCGGCCTGCGCCTCCGCGGACAGCGGAAGGTGCACGGCCATCTGGTCACCGTCGAAGTCCGCGTTGAACGCGGTGCAGACGAGCGGGTGGATCTGGATGGCCTTGCCCTCGACCAGCTGCGGCTCGAAGGCCTGGATGCCGAGACGGTGCAGCGTGGGCGCACGGTTCAGCAGCACCGGGTGCTCGGCGATGACCTCTTCGAGGACGTCGTACACCACGGTGCGGCCGCGCTCGACCATGCGCTTGGCCGACTTGATGTTCTGCGCGTGGTTCAGGTCCACCAGGCGCTTCATCACGAACGGCTTGAAGAGCTCCAGCGCCATGGCCTTGGGCAGACCGCACTGGTGCAGCTTCAGCTGCGGGCCGACGACGATGACGGAACGGGCCGAGTAGTCGACTCGCTTGCCGAGCAGGTTCTGACGGAAACGGCCCTGCTTGCCCTTGAGCATGTCGCTCAGGGACTTCAGCGGACGGTTGCCGGGACCCGTCACCGGGCGGCCGCGGCGGCCGTTGTCGAAGAGGGCGTCGACCGCCTCCTGGAGCATGCGCTTCTCGTTGTTCACGATGATCTCGGGCGCGCCGAGATCGAGAAGCCGCTTCAGGCGGTTGTTGCGGTTGATGACACGGCGGTACAGGTCGTTCAGGTCGGAGGTCGCGAAGCGGCCACCGTCCAGCTGCACCATCGGACGCAGGTCCGGCGGGATGACCGGGACGCAGTCCAGCACCATGCCCTTGGGGCTGTTGGAGGTCTGCAGGAACGCGGAGACGACCTTGAGGCGCTTGAGCGCACGGGTCTTCTTCTGGCCCTTGCCGGTGCGGATGATCTCGCGGAGGCGCTCGGCCTCCTCGTCGAGGTCGAAGGACTCCAGGCGCTTCTGCAGCGCGGCGGCGCCCATCGAACCGTCGAAGTAGGTGCCGAAGCGGTCGCGCAGCTCGCGGTAGAGCAGCTCGTCGCCCTCCAGGTCCTGGACCTTGAGGTTCTTGAAGCGGTTCCACACCTCGTCGAGACGGTCGATCTCGCGCTGGGCGCGGTCGCGCAGCTGCTTCATCTCGCGCTCGGCGCCCTCGCGCACCTTGCGGCGCACGTCGGCCTTGGCGCCCTCGGCCTCCAGCTCGGCCAGGTCGGTCTCGAGCTTCTTGGCACGGGCCTCGAGGTCGGCGTCGCGGCGGTTCTCGATCTGCTGGCGCTCGACGGAGACGTGGGCCTCCAGCGACGGCAGGTCGCGCGTACGGCGCTCGTCGTCGACGAACGTGATCATGTAGGCGGCGAAGTAGATGACCTTCTCGAGGTCCTTCGGCGCCAGGTCCAGCAGGTAGCCCAGGCGCGACGGGACGCCCTTGAAGTACCAGATGTGGGTGACGGGAGCGGCAAGCTCGATGTGGCCCATCCGCTCACGGCGCACCTTGGCGCGGGTGACCTCGACGCCACAGCGCTCACAGATGATGCCCTTGAAGCGGACACGCTTGTACTTGCCGCAGTAGCACTCCCAGTCCCGGGTCGGACCGAAGATCTTCTCGCAGAAGAGTCCGTCCTTCTCGGGCTTCAGGGTGCGGTAGTTGATGGTCTCCGGCTTCTTGACCTCGCCGTGGGACCAGGTCCGGATGTCGTCCGCGGTGGCCAGGCCGATCCGCAGCTCGTCGAAGAAGTTGACGTCGAGCACTTTTTCGTCAATCCCTCTTTCGGGGTTGTGCCCTCCGCGTCAGCGGAAAACGGGCTCTGTATCAGTGGTCTGTACGGTCCCGGGGACGGTGGGGGCTCCCTTCCGGGAGCCCCCACCGGGCCCGTCAGACCTCTTCGACGCTGCTCGGCTCGCGCCGGGACAGGTCGATACCGAGCTCCTCCGCGGCGCGGAAGACGTCCTCGTCCGTGTCGCGCATCTCGATGGACATGCCGTCCGAGGACAGCACCTCCACGTTGAGGCAGAGCGACTGCATTTCCTTGATGAGCACCTTGAAGGACTCGGGAATGCCGGGCTCGGGGATGTTCTCGCCCTTGACGATGGCCTCGTAGACCTTCACGCGGCCGGTCACGTCGTCGGACTTGATCGTCAGCAGCTCCTGGAGTGCGTAGGCGGCGCCGTACGCCTCCAGTGCCCACACCTCCATCTCACCGAATCGCTGGCCACCGAACTGGGCCTTACCACCCAGCGGCTGCTGGGTGATCATCGAGTACGGACCGGTCGAACGGGCGTGGAGCTTGTCGTCGACCAGGTGGTGGAGCTTGAGGATGTACATGTACCCGACCGAGATCGGGTCCGGGAACGGCTCGCCGGAGCGGCCGTCGAACAGGCGCGCCTTACCGGTGGGGAGCACCATGCGCTCGCCGTCGCGGTTCGGGATCGTGTGCTGGAGCAGGCCGGCCAGCTCGTCCTCGCGGGCACCGTCGAAGACCGGGGTCGCGACGTTGGTGCCGGGGGCGACGTCGTCGGCACCGATGACCTGGAGACGCTGCGCCCACTCCTCCGCGAGGCCGGAGACGTCCCAGCCGCGGCTGGCGAGCCAGCCGAGGTGGATCTCCAGGACCTGTCCCGGGTTCATCCGGGACGGGACACCCAGCGGGTTGAGGATGATGTCGACCGGGGTGCCGTCCTCCAGGAACGGCATGTCCTCGATCGGCAGGATCTTGGAGATGACGCCCTTGTTGCCGTGACGGCCGGCGAGCTTGTCACCGTCGGTGATCTTGCGCTTCTGGGCCACGTAGACGCGGACCAGCTGGTTGACGCCCGGGGGAAGCTCGTCGCCCTCCTCGCGGTCGAAGACGCGCACGCCGATGACCTTGCCGGTCTCGCCGTGCGGCACCTTCAGCGAGGTGTCGCGGACCTCGCGCGCCTTCTCGCCGAAGATCGCGCGGAGCAGACGCTCCTCCGGGGTGAGCTCGGTCTCGCCCTTGGGCGTGACCTTGCCGACCAGGATGTCGCCGGCGACGACCTCGGCACCGATGCGGATGATGCCGCGCTCGTCGAGGTCGGCGAGGACCTCCTCGGAGACGTTCGGGATGTCCCGGGTGATCTCCTCGGGGCCCAGCTTGGTGTCACGGGCGTCGACCTCGTGCTCCTCGATGTGGATCGAGGAGAGGACGTCGTCCTGCACGAGGCGCTGCGACAGGATGATCGCGTCCTCGTAGTTGTGGCCCTCCCACGGCATGAACGCCACGAGCAGGTTCTTGCCGAGCGCCATCTCGCCGTTCTCGGTGGCCGGACCGTCGGCGAGGACCTGGCCCTCGACGATCCGGTCGCCCTCGTCCACGACGACCTTCTGGTTGACCGAGGTGCCCTGGTTGGAACGGGAGAACTTGTGCAGGCGGTACGTGGTGTACGTGCCGTCGTCGTTGGCGATGGTGATGTAGTCCGCGGAGACCTCCTGGACCACACCGTCCTTCTCGGCCTTGAGCACGTCGCCGGCGTCGGTGGCGCAGCGGTACTCCATGCCGGTGCCCACGAGCGGCGCCTCGGACTTGATGAGCGGCACGGCCTGCCTCATCATGTTCGCGCCCATGAGGGCACGGTTGGCGTCGTCGTGCTCGAGGAACGGGATCATGGCGGTGGCGACCGACACCATCTGGCGCGGCGAGACGTCCATGTAGTCGACGTCCGTGCCGGGCACATAGTCGACCTCGCCGCCACGGCGGCGGACCAGCACGCGGGACTCGGCGAACCGGAGCTCGTCGGTCAGCGGCGCGTTGGCCTGCGCGATGACGAAGCGGTCCTCCTCGTCGGCGGTGAGGTAGTCGACCTCGTCGGTGACGACACCCTCGACGACCTTGCGGTACGGCGTCTCGATGAAGCCGAACGCGTTGATCCGGCCGTACGAGGCGAGCGAACCGATCAGACCGATGTTCGGGCCTTCGGGCGTCTCGATCGGGCACATGCGCCCGTAGTGCGACGGGTGGACGTCACGGACCTCGAAGCCGGCCCGCTCACGGGAGAGACCACCCGGGCCGAGGGCGTTGAGACGACGCTTGTGCGTCAGACCCGACAGCGGGTTGTTCTGGTCCATGAACTGGGACAGCTGGCTGGTGCCGAAGAACTCCTTGATGGAGGCGACGACCGGCCGGATGTTGATCAGGGTCTGCGGCGTGATCGCCTCGACGTCCTGGGTGGTCATGCGCTCGCGCACGACGCGCTCCATACGGGCGAGACCCGTACGGACCTGGTTCTGGATCAGCTCGCCGACGTTGCGGATGCGGCGGTTGCCGAAGTGGTCGATGTCGTCGGTCTCGACCATGATCGAGCGACCGGACTCGCCGACCGTCTCGGTCTCACCGGCGTGCAGCTTCACCAGGTACTTGATGGTGGCGATGACGTCGTCGGTGGTGAGCACGCCGGCGTCCAGCGGCTCGTTCGCGCCGAGCTTCTTGTTCACCTTGTAGCGGCCGACCTTCGCGAGGTCGTAGCGCTTCGGGTTGAAGTAGAGGTTCTCGAGCAGCGTCTGAGCGGCCTCGCGCGTGGGCGGCTCGCCCGGGCGCAGCTTGCGGTAGATGTCGAGCAGCGCGTCGTCCTGGCCCTGGGTGTGGTCCTTCTCCAGGGTGGCGCGCATGGACTCGTACTCGCCGAACTCCTCGAGGATCTGCTCGGTCGTCCAGCCGAGCGCCTTGAGCAGGACGGTCACGGACTGCTTGCGCTTGCGGTCGATGCGCACACCGACCATGTCGCGCTTGTCGATCTCCATCTCCAGCCAGGCACCCCGGGACGGGATGATCTTGGCGGTGTAGATGTCCTTGTCGGACGTCTTGTCGATGGAGGAGTCGAAGTAGACACCCGGCGAGCGCACGAGCTGCGACACGACGACACGCTCGGTGCCGTTGATGACGAAGGTGCCCTTGTTGGTCATGAGCGGGAAGTCGCCCATGAAGACCGTCTGGGACTTGATCTCGCCGGTCTCGTTGTTCGTGAACTCGGCGGTGACGAAGAGCGGGGCGGCGTACGTGAAGTCGCGCTCCTTGCACTCGTCGATGGAGTTCTTCGGGGGCTCGAAGCGGTGGTCGCGGAAGGTCAGCGACATCGACCCGGAGAAGTCCTCGATCGGGGAGATCTCCTCGAAGATCTCCTCCAGACCGGACTTCGTGGGGACGTCCTGTCCGCTGTCGAGAGCCGCCTCGACGCGAGCCTTCCATGCGGCATTGCCGAGCAGCCAGTCGAAGCTCTCGGTCTGGAGCGCAAGAAGGTTCGGAACCTCGAGGGGCTCCTTGATCTTTGCAAAGGAGATGCGCAGCGGGGCAGTGCTGGCGCCGTTGTTCGTATTCGCGGTCGAGGCGTTGCGCGAGGCGGCCAAGAGGGGGTCCTTCCGAGGGCTCGGACTCACTACGCGCGTACCGGTCCCATGCTGTGCGTCGAAAGAAGGCCCAGGTCGGGGCTTGTTTTCGGTCGATGCTCAGGTATGGAGATGCCCCTGGTGACGGGCAGGGGGCAGCTAACAGGCAGCGCAAAGGGTCAGTGTAGCCACTTGGCACACTGATGTCCAGTCCCGGTTTATGGGAAGACTCGAGACCCTCGTTGTACTCAACTCCGCGAACCCATGCGCCGTGCGGCGCACATCGATACTGCCCGTTCGGTCGCCGATCCATGCCTCGGATACGGATCGTTGTGGCGACGCGTCCTGAGAATTGCGCGCTGCGTGCGGTTCGTCAAGGCCCCCTGTCCCCGAGCTGCCGGTCGGGGACGCCCGCAGGCCGCCGGGAGGGGGCGTCTGCCTGCGGATTCGCCCCGCAGACGGCCATGATCACCCTACCCCCCGCAGCGGGGAGAGCAAGGCAGCCGCCTCGGGCATGCCGAAGGGCGACCACCCGGTTGGATGATCGCCCTTCGGTGTGCGTGCGTTACACACCGGGAGTCGGCGGACTCCCGACGCGCACGCTCAGTGAGTCACGGGGACTCGTGAGGTCACTTGACCTCGACGGAGGCGCCGGCGGCCTTGAGGGACTCGGCAGCCTTCTCCGCGGCCTCCTTGGCGACCTTCTCGAGGACCGGCTTCGGGGTGCCGTCGACGAGGTCCTTGGCCTCCTTCAGGCCGAGGGAGGTCAGCTCACGCACGACCTTGATGACCTGGATCTTCTTCTCGCCGGCACCCGTGAGGATGACGTCGAACTCGTCCTGCTCCTCGACGGCCTCGGCGGTGGCGGCCGGGCCGACCGGGGCGGCGGCGACGGCCGCGGCGGCGGTGACGTCGAACTTCTCCTCGAAGGCCTTCACGAACTCGGAGAGCTCGATGAGGGTCATCTCCTCGAACTGCGCGAGCAGGTCGTCCTGGGACAGCTTCGCCATGATGGCGTCCTTCCACTAATTCGGCAGGTGCCGGATGTACATGTCGGCGGGCGTACGTTCGGCCCGCTGCGACCGGCGCCTAGGCGGCACCGGTCAATGCGCGAGCCGAGTTACTCGGCACCGCCCTGCTCGGCCTGCTTGGCACGAAGCGCCTCCGCGGTGCGGACGAACTTCGAGGGAAGCGCCTGGAAGAGCTGAGCAGTCTGCGTCTGCTTGCCCTTGAAGGCGCCCGCCAGCTTGGCGAGCAGAACCTCGCGGGACTCGAGGTCCGCAAGCTTCTTGATCTCATCGGCGGACAGCGCCTTGCCATCAAGGACACCGCCCTTGATGATCAGGTTCGGGTTGTCCTTGGCGAAGTCACGAAGACCCTTCGCCGACTCCACCGGGTCACCGGTGATGAAGGCAACCGCCGTCGGACCACTGAAGTGGTCGTCGAGCGAGGTGATCCCGGCCTCATTGGCCGCAATCTTGGTCAGCGTGTTCTTCACCACGGCGTACTGGGCGTTCTCACCGAGCGAACGACGCAGCGTCTTGAGCTGCGCCACGGTGAGACCCCGGTACTCGGTCAGCACGGCGGCGTTCGAGCTGCGGAACTGGTCCGCGAGCTCGGCTACCGCGGCAGCCTTGTCGGGCCTTGCCATGAGCGTCGGCCTCCTTCCGGGTGATGAGGACCGCTCAGAAGGGGCTGAACAAAACGAAACGCCCCGGCGCAGGCGCACGGGGCGTAGCTCGACCGGAACGAGAACCGGTCCGGGAGCTTTCCACGGTCACCTGCGCGGGTCGTCCGCTCTGAGCGGATCCTTCGGCCACCGGACCCTCGGAAGGAGAGCACGGCAACGACCAGCGGTCTTTGGCTTCTGTGGAATCGTACGGGAACGGATCCCCGTCAGGCAAATCCGGTCAACTGCGGCCGGGGGATCAGGAAGTGGCCGAGTCCGCCTGGGCGTCCTGGGCGGCCCCGAGGCCCTCGCCGAGCTCCCCGAGCATCTCCATCAGGTCGACGGTCTCACCGGCCGGAGGGGTCTGCACGCTCGCCTTGGCGCCGTAGTCGGAGTACTCGGCGACGATCTTCATGGCGCCCTCGGGGCTGTCCATGCCGATGTCCATCTTGGCCGGGTAGCCGTCCCCGTCGACCCAGACCTCGATGTCGTAGCCCTCGATGCCGGCCTTCTCGACGCCCTCCAGCAGGCTCTTGCGGTCGGCGTCGGAGAGCACGTCGAGGGACTCGTTGGCGTCGAGCATCTCGGCGACCGTGAGCGAGCCCTTGTAGTGCTCCGTGTCGACGCCGCCGACCTTCTCGGAGCCCACGTGCTTCAGGTTGGGCGAGTCGAGCAGGATCGCCAGCTGCTGGGCCGGGTCCTGGTTCATGTTCTCCAGGCCGCCGGTCATCTGCTTCTGCAGCGCCTTGTCACCGGACTGCTCCGCGAGGGCGGCGAAGTCCATCTTCATCCAGCGCTTGCCGTCCATGTCGGCGGCGGCCTCGGCGCCCATGTCCATGTACATGACGTTGTCGACCATGAGCATGCGCATCTGCTCGGGGTCGCCGGGCTCGGTCTGGAACGCCTCGCCCTTCACCGTCATGTCCATCAGGGACGGGTCCCAGCCCATGACGCCCGTCATCTCGAAGTCGCCGCCGCCCTCCATGGAGGCGGGCATGGTCATCGTCATGCGCACCTTGGCGGACTTGGCCTCGGACGTCTTCTCGAACGCGGCCGTGAGGGCCTGCGCGGCCGCCGACCGGGACTGCGTCTTCGCCTTCGCCGCGGGCGCGTCGGACGCCTTCTTCTCCTCACCCTGACAGCCGGCGACGCCGGCTATCACCGCGAGAGCCGTCACCGCGACACTCGCGCGCCTCATGACCGACTTGCTCATTCCCCACCCCTGCTTGTCGTTTGCGAACTCTTTAACCGTAACCCACGGGTACGACGGCGGGGAAAAGGAAAACCGGCCCCCTCCGCCTCAACTGCGCGGTGGGGGCCGGTTCTTCAGACGCGAGACCCGCGGCTGCCGTCCTGGGATCAGACGGCGGCCGGGTCCTCCTCGACGAGGAGGTTGCGGGTGCGGTTGGAGTCCAGCGGGATGCCGGGGCCCATCGTCGTCGTCAGGGTCGCCTTCTTGATGTAGCGGCCCTTGGCGGCGGACGGCTTCAGACGGAGGATCTCCTCCAGCGCCGCCGCGTAGTTCTCGACCAGCTTCGTCTCGTCGAAGGAAACCTTGCCGATGATGAAGTGCAGGTTCGAGTGCTTGTCGACGCGGAACTCGATCTTGCCGCCCTTGATCTCGTTGACGGCCTTGGCGACGTCCATCGTGACGGTGCCGGTCTTCGGGTTCGGCATCAGACCACGCGGACCGAGCACGCGGCCCAGGCGGCCGACCTTGCCCATGAGGTCCGGGGTGGCGACGACCGCGTCGAACTCGTTCAGGCGCTGGCCCTTGGAGATCTCGTCGATCAGTTCGTCGGAGCCGACGATGTCGGCGCCCGCGGCTTCCGCTGCCGCAGCACGGTCACCGGTCGCGAAGACCAGGACCCGGGCGGTCTTGCCGGTGCCGTGCGGAAGGTTGACGGTGCCACGGACCATCTGGTCGGCCTTGCGCGGGTCGACGCCCAGGCGGAAGGCGACCTCGACGGTGCCGTCGAACTTGGTGGCGGCGGTGTCCTTGGCGAGACGGACGGCCTCGAGCGGGGCGTAGTTCCGCTCCCGGTCGACCTTGGCGTCCGCGCCGCGGAGAGCCTTGCTGCGCTTCACTTCTTCTCCTGTGGAGTCACACCGTGCGGCTGCGCCGCACGGCTCAGGTGTGGAGTCGTGGTCCGGGCCAGCGCCTGGCCCTGCCACTGAGGTACGGGGACTGTCAGCCCTCGACCGTGATGCCCATGGAACGGGCGGTGCCGGCGATGATCTTCTCGGCGGCGTCCAGGTCGTTGGCGTTCAGGTCGGGCATCTTGGTGGTGGCGATGTCACGGACCTGGTCGCGCGTCAGCTTGGCGACCTTGGTCTTGTGCGGCTCGCCGGAGCCCTTGTCCACACCCGCGGCCTTGAGGATCAGCTTGGCGGCCGGCGGAGTCTTGGTCACGAAGGTGAAGGAACGGTCCTCGTAGACCGTGATCTCCACCGGCACGACCATGCCACGCTGCGACTCGGTCGCGGCGTTGTAGGCCTTGCAGAACTCCATGATGTTGACGCCGTGCTGACCCAGGGCGGGACCGACCGGCGGAGCCGGGTTGGCCGCGCCGGCCTGGATCTGGAGCTTGATAAGCCCCGTGACCTTCTTCTTCTTGGGAGGCATGTGCTCTCTCCGGGTCTAGTGAGAGTTTTCGGCACTCCATCCGGTCATCCGGATGGAGGCATACCGCACAACGATAACGGGTATCCATGCGCGGCCAAAAACCGAGCAGGTCAGACAGCCCGGAAAGGGCGGTCCGACCTGTTCGGAAGCCGTACGTCCAGAAGGTTCAGTTCTTCTGGATCTGGTCGAAGCTCAGCTCGACCGGGGTCTCGCGGCCGAAGATCTCGACGAGGCCCTTGACCTTCTTCGAGTCGGCGTTGATCTCGTTGATCGTGGCCTGGAGGGTGGCGAACGGGCCGTCCGTGACGGTGACCGAGTCGCCCACCTCGAAGTCCAGGACCTGGACCTCGACCTTGCGGGCCGGAGCCGGCTTGCCCTCGGCCTCGGCGGCCTCGCGGGCGGCCTTCTCCTCGGCCTCCGGGGCGAGCATCTTGACGATCTCGTCCAGCGTCAGCGGGTACGGGTCGTAGGCGTTGCCCACGAAGCCGGTGACACCGGGCGTGTTGCGCACGACGCCCCAGGACTCGTTCGTCAGGTCCATGCGGACGAGCACATAGCCGGGCAGCTTGTTCTGCCGGACGTTCTTGCGCTCGCCGTTCTTGATCTGGACGATCTCTTCCTCGGGGACCTCGGCCTGGTAGATGAAGTCCTCGACGTTCAGCGAGACGGCGCGCTGCTCCAGGTTGGCCTTCACGCGCTTCTCGTAGCCCGCGTAGGTGTGGATCACGTACCACTCGCCGGGCAGACCGCGGAGTTCGTCACGCAGTGCGGCGATCGGGTCGGCCGGGGCCTCGGGCTCGGCGGCGGGCTCGTCGTCGGCCTCCGCCTCGACGGCCTCGTCCTCTTCGTCCTCGTCGGCGGCGGGCTCGTCCTCTTCGGCGGCCTCGTCCTCGTCCTCGGAGAGCAGTGCGGCGTCCTCGGCGGCCTCGTCGGCGGCCTCGGCCTCGTCCGGCTCCACAGCGTCTGCCGCCTCGACGATGTCGAGCTCGTCCTCGGTGGACTCGAAGCTCTCGCCGGACTGGGCGGCGTCGTTCAGGTTCGCGTCAGACACGGTGGCTGCTTCTTCCTGGATACATATGGGTGGAACATGCGAAAGGGGCGCCGGCGTACGGCGCCCTCCGCGGATCAGCCGAAGACGTACTTGACTGCTTCCTGGAAGCCAAAGTCAATCACGGTCACGAGGCCGATCATGATGACAACGAAGATAATCACCACTGTGGTGTACGTCGTCAGCTGGCTGCGGGTGGGCCAGACGACCTTGCGCAGCTCGGCGACGATCTGGCGGTAGAAGAGGCCGAGACGGCCGAGCGGGCCCTTCTTGCCGCGCTTGCCGCCCTTGCGGGGCTTCTTGTCCCGCGACTCGTCCTCGGCATCAGGCATGTCGATGGAGCCCACGGCGTCCGTCACGATCTCTCACCTGATTCCCGGGTCGGCCGTGCCGCGCCCGGTGGAGCCGCACGGCGGTGCATTGAAGTACGTACATGCGCACACAGCCTGGCGAAGGTGTGTGTAGCAGGGCCGGAGGGACTTGAACCCCCAACCGCTGGTTTTGGAGACCAGTGCTCTACCAATTGAGCTACGACCCTTTGTGGTGCCCCCCAACCTACCGCATCCGGCCGGATGCACTAAGTGCCCGGTACGGATGTGGCTGGTGAAGGCCAACGACGGTTGAGTGTACGTGTTCCCAGGCCCGGCGTCGAACACGATCCACACCGGCGGCGGGACGGTCCGCTTCTGACCACTGTTGTCCGCTCCTCGAAACCTGTGTGCCGCCCCGGTTTGCCGTCTGGGACCATGGGCCGCATGAGCGCTGCAACCCCTCCCACCGAGCGCCGGGTCTCCGCCCGCATCGGCGCGATCTCCGAGTCCGCGACCCTCGCCGTCGACGCCAAGGCCAAGGCCCTCAAGGCCGCCGGGCGTCCGGTGATCGGCTTCGGCGCGGGTGAGCCCGACTTCCCGACCCCCGACTACATCGTCGAGGCCGCCGTCGAGGCCTGCCGCAACCCGAAGTACCACCGCTACACGCCGGCCGGCGGTCTGCCCGAGCTGAAGAAGGCCATCGCCGAGAAGACCCTCCGGGACTCCGGGTACGAGGTCGACCCCGCCCAGATCCTGGTGACCAACGGCGGCAAGCAGGCCATCTACGAGGCGTTCGCCGCGATCCTCGACCCGGGCGACGAGGTCATCGTCCCCGCCCCGTACTGGACCACCTACCCCGAGTCGATCCGGCTCGCGGGCGGCGTGCCGGTCGAGGTCGTCGCCGACGAGACCACCGGCTACCGGGTCTCGGTGGAGCAGCTGGAGGCCGCGCGCACCGAGCGGACGAAGGTCGTCCTGTTCGTCTCGCCGTCCAACCCGACCGGCGCCGTCTACAGCGAGGCGGACGCCCGGGCGATCGGCGAGTGGGCCGCCGAGCACGGCCTGTGGGTGCTGACCGACGAGATCTACGAGCACCTGGTCTACGGCGACGCGACGTTCACCTCGCTGCCCGCCCTGGTGCCGGCGCTGCGCGAGAAGTGCATCGTGGTCAACGGCGTCGCCAAGACGTACGCGATGACCGGCTGGCGTGTCGGGTGGATCATCGGCCCCAAGGACGTCGTGAAGGCCGCGACCAACCTCCAGTCGCACGCCACCTCCAACGTCTCCAACGTGGCCCAGGTCGCCGCGCTGGCCGCCGTCTCGGGCGACCTGGAGGCCGTGGCGGAGATGCGCAAGGCGTTCGACCGCCGCCGGCAGACCATCGTGAAGATGCTCGGCGAGATCGACGGCGTCCTCTGCCCGACCCCCGAGGGCGCCTTCTACGCCTACCCCTCGGTCAAGGGCCTGCTCGGCAAGGAGATCCGCGGCAAGCGCCCGCAGACCTCCGTGGAGCTCGCCGCCCTGATCCTGGACGAGGTCGAGGTCGCGGTCGTCCCGGGCGAGGCCTTCGGCACCCCCGGCTACCTGCGCCTGTCGTACGCGCTCGGCGACGAGGACCTGGTCGAGGGCGTCTCGCGGATCCAGAAGCTGCTCGCGGAGGCGAGGGACTGAGTCCCGTCGCCCCGCCCGCGCGGCGCCCGTCCCGGTCCCCGGGGCGGGCGCCGCGCGCGTTGCGGGACCGTTCCGGCGGCTGCGTCGTGCGTTCGGGCAAGCGCCCGATCGGGGAAACCCCCTGCCGCGCCCGGCCGCACTGAGGCAGGATCACCTGATGGAGCACGTACGCGATCTCTCGCTTCTGCCGAAGGCCCATCTGCATCTGCACTTCACCGGCTCGATGCGCCCGGCCACCCTGCTCGAACTCGCCGACAAGTACGGCGTGCACCTGCCGGAGGCGCTGACCGGCGGGGAGCCGCCGAAGCTGCGCGCGACCGACGAGCGCGGCTGGTTCCGCTTCCAGCGGCTGTACGACATGGCCCGCTCCTGCCTGCGCGAGCCGGAGGACATCCGGCGGCTGGTGCGCGAGGCGGCCGAGGAGGACATCAGGGACGGCTCCGGCTGGCTGGAGATCCAGGTCGACCCCACCTCGTACGCGCCGCGGCTCGGCGGGCTGATCCCCGCCCTGGAGGTCATCCTCGACGCCGTGGACGGTGCCGCGCGGGAGACCGGCCTGGGCATGCGGGTGCTGGTCGCCGCGAACCGGATGAAGCACCCGCTGGACGCCCGCACACTGGCCCGGCTCGCCGTGCGCTACGCCGACCGCGGCATCGTCGGCTTCGGCCTCTCCAACGACGAACGCCGGGGCATGGCACGGGACTTCGACCGCGCCTTCGCCATCGCGCGCGAGGGCGGGCTGCTGGCCGCCCCCCACGGGGGCGAGCTCACCGGGCCCGCCTCGGTGCGCGACTGCCTCGACGACCTGCACGCCGCCCGCATCGGCCACGGGGTGCGCGCGGCGGAGGACCCCCGGCTGCTGCGCAAGCTCGCGGAGCGGCAGATCACCTGCGAGGTCTGCCCGGCGTCCAACGTCGCGCTCGGCGTGTACGAGAAGCCGGCGGACGTGCCCCTGCGGACGCTCTTCGACGCCGGGGTCCCGATGGCCCTCGGGGCGGACGACCCGCTGCTCTTCGGCTCGCGCCTCGCCGCCCAGTACGAGCTGGCCCGCCGGTACCACGGCTTCACCGACGAGGAACTCGCCGAGCTGGCGCGCCAGTCGGTGCGCGGGTCGGCGGCGCCCGACGACGTCAGGGCCAAGCTGCTGGCCGGCGTCGACGACTGGCTGGCGCAGCCGCCGGGTGCGTGAACCGGCGCCCGGCGGCGTCGCGACGACTCGACCCTCAGGAGGGTGCACGATGGAACTCACCGTCTTCGGGGCCACCGGCGGAGTCGGCCGGGAGGTCGTCCGTCAGGCGCTGGACGCCGGGCACCGGGTCACCGCCGTGGTCCGGGACCCCGCACGGCTCACGGTGACGGGCTCCCGCCTCCGGGTGTTCCCCGCCGACCTCGCCGACGCGGGCGCGCTGCGCGCGGCCGTCGCCGGACGCGACGCGGTGCTGTCCGGGCTGGGCGCCCGCAGGAAGGCCGACGCGGGGGTCGCCACGCGGCTCACCCGCGGCGTGCTGGACGCGATGGAGGCGGAGGGCGTGCGCCGGCTGCTGGTGGTGAGCGCCGCCCCGCTGGGGACCGCCGCGGGGCGGGAACCGCTGCTGGACCGGGCAGTGACCGCCCTGGTCGGAGCGGTGCTCAAGGACGTCTACGCCGACCTGCGGGCCATGGAGGCGGCGCTGGCGCGCAGCGCGACCGACTGGACCTCCGTACGGCCGCCGAGACTGCTCGACAGGCCGCTGACCGGCCGCTACCGGACGGCGGTCGGCGCCAATCCGCCCAGTGCCCGGGTGATCGGCCGGGCGGACGTGGCGCACGCGATGCTGGCGATGGTCCCGGACCCGGCGACGGTGGGGCAGGGCGTGGGCGTCGCGTACTGAGCACCGGGGCCGTGGCCGGCCGGGGGGCTCAGAGGCTGACGCCGACCGTCACCGGCTCGTTGACCAGCGTCACGCCGAACGCGTCCCGGACCCCGGCGACCACCTCGCGGGCGAGGGCCAGCAGGTCCTCGGTGGTGGCCTCGCCCCGGTTGGTCAGGGCGAGCGCGTGCTTGGTGGAGATGCGCGCCGGGCCCTGCCCGTATCCCTTGGTGAAGCCCGCGCGGTCGATCAGCCAGGCGGCGGAGGTCTTGGTGAGCCCGTCGCCCGCCGGGTACGCGGGCGGGGTGACGCCGTCGCCGAGGCGGTCGCGCACCGCGTCCAGGAAGTCGGCGTACTGGGCGGCGGTGAGGACCGGGTTGGTGAAGAAGGAGCCGGCCGACCAGGTGTCGTGGTCCTCCGGGTCGAGCACCATGCCCTTGCCCGCGCGCAGCGCGAGCACGGTCCGGCGGGCGTCCGCGGCGGGCACCCGGTCGCCGACCTCGATGCCGAGGTGCTTCGCCGTCTCCGCGTACCGCACCGGGGCGGACAGGCCGCCCGCGTCCTCCAGCGCGAAACGGACGCGCAGGACGACATAGCGCTCGGGGTGTTCCTTGAAGCGGCTGTGCCGGTAGGAGAACGCGCACTCCTCGCCGGTCAGCGTCACCGTCTCACCGGCGGTGCGGTCGTACGCGACGACCTCGGTGATCGTGTGGGACACCTCCTGGCCGTAGGCGCCGACGTTCTGGATCGGCGTCGCCCCGGCCGAGCCGGGGATGCCGGCGAGGCACTCGACGCCCGCCAGACCGGCCTCGACGGTCCGGGCGACCGCGTCCGTCCACGTCTCCCCCGCCGCCAGCTCCAGCCGGGTCCCGTCGAGACGGAAGCCGCGGGTGGCGATGCGCAGGGCGGTCCCGTCGAAGCCCTTGTCGCCGATGACGAGGTTGCTCCCGCCGCCGACGATCAGCAGCGGGGTGCCGCTGTCGTCCGCCTCGCGTACGGCGGAGATCACCTCGTCGTCGGTGGTGGCCACGACCAGGCGGGTGGCCGGGCCGCCGAGCCGGAAGGTCGTCAGGGGGGCGAGGGGGGCGTCGTGGAGTACCTGCACGGGGACAAGGGTACGGTCCGCGGACCCGGCGCCCGGGCGGGCCCGCGGACCCTGCTCCCGCCGCGGGCGCCTGACACGGCGGGCCTGCTCCCGCCGCGGGCGCCTCACACGGCCGACCGGGCCGGCTCCTCGTGCGCCGGGGCGGGGACGCCGGCGGCCTTCTCCGGCCGCCCTCCGCGGGGCGGCCGGGCGGAGGGGATCAGCAGCGCGACCGCGGCGGCGAGGGCGACCACCGCCGCGCCGATCCACAGCGCGGGCACGGTGCCGTCGGTGAACGCCTGCGCCGACCCGTATCCGCCCCGTGCGGCGAACACCGCTCCGAGCACCGCGACGCCCAGGGCACCGCCGACCTCGCGGAGGGCGTTGTTGGCGCCGGAGGCGATGCCCTGCTCGGCGGGCCGGACGCTGCTCATGACGACGCTCGCCGCCGGTGCGAAGTAGAGCGCCATGCCCAACCCGCCGAGTATCAGCCCGGGCAACTGGGCCGCGTACGGCATGCCGGGCTCCGCGAGCAGGGCGAACACACCGAGCCCGGCCGCCTGGAGCGCCAGGCCCGCGACGACGACGGGGCGGCCGCCCAGCCGGTCGGAGAGGATCCCGGCGACGGGCGCGACCAGCAGCGGCATCCCGGTCCACGGCAGCATCCGCAGCCCGGCCTCGGTGGGCGAGTAGCCGTCCACGGTCTGGAAGAACTGGCTGAGCAGGAAGATCGAGCCGAACATGCCGAGGAACATCAGCAGACTCGCGACGTTGATCCCGAAGAAGGCGCGGTCGCGGAAGAGCCGCATCGGCAGCATGGGCGCCCGCGCCACGCTCCCGTGCCGGACGAAGGCCAGCAGCAGCACCGTCCCGCCGACGAGCCCGATCAGCACGGGGGCGCTGCCCCAGCCGTGGGCGTTGGCGTTGACCAGCCCGTGGACGATCCCGAAGAGACCGCCGCTGACGAGCAGGGTGCCGGGTACGTCCAGGCGGGCGCCGGGGGCGCGGGACTCGGTGAGCCGGAAGCGGGCGAGGGGCAGGAGCAGGAGGCCCACCGGCACGTTCAGCCAGAAGATCCACTGCCACGAGAGGTGCTCGGTGAGGCTGCCTCCGATGAGCGGACCGCCGGCCACGGCCAGGCCGGTGATCGCGCCGAAGACGCCGAGCGCGGCACCGCGGCGGGCCTCCGGGACGGCGGCGGTGAGCAGGGTGAGGGTCAGCGGCATCATGATCGCCGCGCCCACGCCCTGCACGGCCCGCGCCGCGACCAGGGCGTCGATGCCGGAGGCGAGCGCTGCCGCGGCGGAGGCGCCGGTGAAGACGGTGAGGCCGACGACGAAGAGCCTGCGCCGTCCGAACCGGTCGCCGAGCGCGGCGCCGAGCATCAGCAGGACGGCGAAGGTGAGGGTGTAGCCGTTGACCGTCCACTCCAGGTCCTCCAGCGTGCCCCCGAGGTCGGCGCGGATGGAGGGGAGGGCGGTGGTGACGACCAGGTTGTCGAGAGCCGCCATGAACCCGGCGACGCCGGTGACGACCATGGTCCAGACGGCGGTGGCGCGTGGGGCGGGACGCTGTTTCGGGTGCACTGGCTCCCCCAGAGGGTTAGTAATCGATGACTAACTTTCAAGGACAGACCGGGACGCGGAGCATACGCTCCGCGCCGTCGCGCGCCGGGCGGGGGCCGGTCACTCCCCCGCGGAATCCGGGCCCCCGCCGTCCGGGACCCCGGCCCCCTCGGGCCCGCCCGCGGCTCCGGGATCGTCCGGAGCCGCTGGGTCTGCGGGACCGCCGGGGCCTGCGGGGCGTGCCGAGTCGTAGAAGCCGGCCCAGATCCGGTGACCGGCGGGAAAGCCCATGGAGACGAGGACGTTGACGAGCATGCCGTACGCGAGGAAGGCCGTGGTCTCGTTCACGTCGGCGCCCAGACGGACATGCACGGCGTCCCACAGCTCCAGCCAGCCGCGCCGGATCCGGTCGCCGAAGTCGTGGTCGCCCGCCGCCTCGGCCGCCGCGACGGCGACGTAACTCTGCATCTGCATCAGCAGCTTCTCGGGGTCGTCCGCGATCAGGCGCTGATAGGCGGCCGCCATGGCGTCGAGGGCCTCCTGGCCCTCCAGCCCCTCGGCGGCCCCGTCGAACACCCGGCGCACGTCGGCGAGACAGCGGGTGGACGCCGCGAGGAAGATCGCCTGCTTGTTGGGGAAGAGGCGGAAGAGATAGGGCTGGGAGACGCCGACCCTCCTGGCGATGACCTCCGTCGACGTGCCGTGGTATCCGGCACGGGCGAACTCGGTGACCGCCGCGCGGACGACACTCTCCCGGCGCTCTTCTGCGCTCATCCTGACCATGCGGATAAGTTAGTGGCCAATAACTAACTCGGTCAAGCCCGCGGCACGCGAAAAGGGGGCGCCCACAGGGGCGCCCCCTCGCCGCCGGGGCCCGTGCTCCAGGACCCGGCGGACGGCTCAGGCGAGCTGGACCACCGCGCGGGACATGCCCAGCACCTTCTGGCCGGCACACGTGGCCAGCAGGTCGACCCGCACCCGCTTGTCGTCGAGGAGCGCCGCGACCTTGCCGCTGACCTCGACGACGGCCCCCTTGTCGTCGTTGGGGACGACGACGGGCTTGGTGAAGCGGACGCCGTACTCGACGACCGCGCCCGGGTCGCCGAGCCAGTCGGTGACCACGCGGATCGCCTCGGCCATGGTGAACATGCCGTGGGCGATGACGTCCGGCAGGCCGACCTCGACCGCGAACTTCTCGTTCCAGTGGATCGGGTTGAAGTCGCCGGAGGCGCCCGCGTACCGCACCAGCGCGGCGCGGGTCACCGGGAAGCTCGCCGGGGGCAGTTCGGTGCCGACCTCGACGTCCGCG
>NZ_RDBP01000012.1:1938471-1975700 GCF_008042045.1 Streptomyces sp. T39 | reverse complement strand
CGCGGACGTCGAGGATGTCGTTCCCGGCAAGGGACTTGATCGCCTCGATGGTGGAGGTGACGGTCAGCCGGTCCCCCGCCCGCACCGGGCGGCGGTAGGCGAACTTCTGGTCGCCGTGCACCACCCGGCTGTAGTCCAGCCCCAGCTGCGGGTCCCGCACCACGTCGCCCGCCGCCAGGTAGGTGATGGCGAACACGAACGTGGGCGGTGCGATCACATCGGCGTGACCGAGCGCGGCGGCCGCGTCCCGGTCGGTGTACGCCGGGTTCGCGTCGCCGACGGCCTCGGCGAACTCACGGATCTTCTCCCGGCCCACCTCGTACGGCGCGGTGGGCGGATAGGTCCGCCCGACGAAGGACTGGTCGAGCGCCATGGACTGGCTCCCTCCTTGGTTGACACGGTGGTTCGGCCACCGCGCGCGGCCCGTCGGCCCGGTGCTCCGCCGGACCGCGCGCGATGCGTGCACAAACGACACGAGGCCGCCCCCAGAGGGGACGGCCTCGTGCACAAGCCTGGTTCAGCGCGTTTCGCGGTGCGCCGTGTGCGAGTTGCAGCGCGGGCAGTGCTTCTTCATCTCAAGACGGTCCGGGTTGTTGCGCCGGTTCTTCTTGGTGATGTAGTTCCGCTCCTTGCACTCCACGCAGGCCAGCGTGATCTTCGGGCGGACGTCGGTGGCAGCCACGTGAGTGCTCCTTGACGGACGATGGACGGATGGATGCCCCGTCAGCGCCGTAATGGCAATGATGGGGACATAAAAGAGTAGCCGATTGAAGGACCGACCCCGCAATCGGCTACTGTGTGTAGCGGTGACCGGACTTGAACCGGTGACACAGCGATTATGAGCCGCTTGCTCTACCGACTGAGCTACACCGCTTTGATGACGGATTCCCTCGCCCGAAGGCGAGGATCACCGAACACCAGAGCCCCAATACGGAATCGAACCGTAGACCTTCTCCTTACCATGGAGACGCTCTGCCGACTGAGCTATTGGGGCGAGCGATGAAGACATTACACGGTCGCCCGCCGATCGCCCAAATCCGTTTCGCCGCCCCGTCCCGGGCCCGGCGGCGGTCCCCGGCACCCCGCCGTCACCCCGCGGCCACGCCCCCGTTGTCCGGCTTGCTCCCGGGGCACCCCGCACGTCCCGTACGCCACGAGTGACCACACCGGTACGACTATTCCGCTCCTCCTCGAAGCGCACCGCGCACACCCCTAGGCTCGACGCACGCCGAGTGATCCTGCCCCGGTACGGCCGGAGAATCCCTCGGCCGGCCCGCCCGCCGGTCCCGGTCCGCGCACCGCTCCACCGCTTCCGGTCCGCCGCTCCGGCCGGACCGGCGGAGGCACGGAGCCCGGCCACTCCCGTCAGAGTCCCCCGCCCTCACAGGAGCGCGATGCCCGACAGCCAGCCGCAGCCCTCCGACGCGACCGCGGACTCCGGCGCACTGCTGCTGTGCGGCGCCCGGCTCACCGACGGGCGCACCGTCGACGTACGGCTCGGCGGCGGCCGCATCGAGGCGGTCGGGACCGCGGGGAGCCTGCCGCCGCACTCCGCCCGCATCGACCTCACCGGCCATCTGCTGCTGCCCGCCCCCGCCGAGCCCCACGCGCACGGCGACACCGCCCTCAGCGCCGAGACCCCCGGCCCCGTCTCCTACGCCCCGGCCGATGTGCAGCGCCGCGCCACCGAGGCCGCGCTCCTGCAACTGGGGCACGGGGCGACCGCGCTGCGCTGCCATGTGCGGATCGGGGACGTGCAGGGGCTCTCCACCCTGGAGGCCGTGCTCGGGGCCCGCCGCGCGCTGCGCGGTCTCGCCGAGCTGACCGCCGTCGCCGCGCCGCGGCTGCTGACCGGCGCGGCCGGCGCCGAGGGGCTGGCCGTCCTGCGGGACGCCATGAAGATGGGCGCCGGCGTGGTCGGCGGCTGCCCGGACGCCGACCCCGACCCCATCGGCTACACGGAACGCGTGCTGGAGATCGCCGCCGAACACGGCTGCCCCGTCGACCTGCACACGCACGGCGACGACCCCGCCCGCCTGGCCCGCCTCGCGGCGATGGCCGGGGGGATGCGTCCCGGCGTCGCCATCGGTCCCTGCGCGGGGCTCGCCCGTCTGCCGCGCGACGTCGCCGCCAGGACCGCCGACCGGCTCGCGGCCGCCGGCGTCCAGGTCGTCTCGCTGCCCCAGGGCGGCTGCGCCGGGGTGGAGCACCGGGGGAACGCGCCGGTGCGCCTGCTGCGCGCCGCAGGCGTCCGGGTGGCCGCGGGCAGCGGCGCCCTGCGGGACACCGTCTGCAACCCGGCGGGACGCGGCGACCCGCTGGAGGCGGCCTATCTGCTCGCCTCGCAGGCCGGGATGCGGCCCTCGGAGGCGTACGACTGCGTCGCGGGCGCCGCCCGCGCGGTGATGGGCCTGCCGGAGGTCCGGGTGGAGGCCGGTTTCCCCGCGGAGCTGCTGGCGGTGCGGGGCACCCAGCTCGCCGGTGCGCTGTCCCTCGCGTACAGCCGGATCGTGATCCACCGGGGCAGGGTGGTGGCGCGTACGAGCGCGGTGCGGGAGTACTGCGACTCGGCGGCGGCGGTCGCGCTCGAACTCCCGCGCCAGGCACGCCCGGACCCGGGCCCCTGACGCCCCGTCACCCCGCATGCCGGGGGCGGCTGGCTGTGCGGGCGGGGGTGCGGCGGGCGTCCTGGTGCGGCGCGGACCGATACGGCGCGGACGGATACGGCGCGGACGGATACGGCGCGGACGGATACGGCGCGGACGGAGGCGGCCGGCTGCCCCGGTGGCGGCTGCCCCGGTGGCGGCTGCCCCGGTGGGCGGCTGTCCGAGGGGCGCGCCGAGGGGTCGCGGGGGCCGCTTCACGGGCAGGGAACACGCTTCGGACGTACGGTCGTAGACATGCGTATCGTCATCGCTGGTGGACACGGTCAGATCGCCCTCCGTCTCGAACGCCTGCTCTCCGCGGCGGGGCACGAGGTCGCGGGCATCATCCGCAGAGCCGAACAGGGCGACGACCTGAGGTCGGCCGGTGCCGAACCGGTGCTCCTGGACCTGGAGGCCGCCTCCGTGGAGGAGGTGGCGGCGGTGCTCCGGGGCGCGGACGCCGCCGTCTTCGCCGCCGGCGCCGGTCCGGGCAGCGGGACCGGCCGCAAGGACACGGTGGACCGCGGCGCGGCCGTGCTCTTCGCCGACGCCGCCGAACGGGCCGGTGTGCGGCGCTACATCGTGATCTCGTCGATGGGCGCGGACTCCGCGCACCAGGGCGACGAGGTCTTCGACGTGTACCTGCGGGCCAAGGGTGCCGCCGACGACTACGTACGCGGCAGGAGTGCGCTCGACTGGACCGTTCTGCGGCCCGGCATGCTCACCGACGACGCCGGTACGGGTCTGGTGCGGCTGGAGGCGTCGACGGGCCGCGGCCCGGTCCCGCGCGACGACGTCGCGGCCGTGCTCGCGGAGATGGTGGAGTCGACCGCCACCGCGGGACTCACCCTCGAACTCGTCTCCGGCTCCGTGCCGGTGTCGGTGGCCGTGAAGGACGTCGCCGGCAACTGAGGCCGTCCGGCACCGATGAATTCCGCCCTCCAGAAGAGTCCTTGAGGTCATGAACCGACAGACACCCGGTATCAGCCCGTCGATCGTCACGCGGGACGAGCAGGTCTACGCCTACATCCGCGGCTCCGTGCGCATGGAACAGTTCGCCGTGATCGCGGACCGGCTGCCCGAACTGATCGGCTGGCTCGCCGGTCGCGGAACCCCGCTCGCCGGGGCCCCGTTCTTCCGGTACGACGCCCTCGACATGGACGGGGAGTCGGTCGTCGAGGCGGGCGCCCCCGTCGCGGAGGCGCCGGAGCCCGAGGGCGACGTCGCCGTCGGCGTCCTCCCGGCCGGCCGCTATGTCACGGTGACCCACACCGGCCACCCCGACCGGCTCCTCGGCATCGAGGCGGAGCTGCGGGAGTGGGCCCGGGACGAGGGCCTGGAGTGGGACATGACCGAGGTCGACGGGGTGGAGCGCTGGGCCTGCCGTCTGGAGTCCTACCTGACGGACCCGCGCGTGGAGCCGGACCCCGCGAAATGGGAGGTCGAGCTCGCGTTCCGGCTCGCCGACTGAGACGGCGCCGCGACACCCGGGGGCACACCCTCCGGGGGTTCGCGGCACGTGCACAGCAGAACGGCCCCTGATCGCGTTTCCGCTGATCAGGGGCCGTTCCCTCGCGTGGCGGCGCCAGGATTCGAACCTGGGTAGGCTAAGCCGACGGATTTACAGTCCGCTCCCATTGGCCACTCGGGCACACCGCCATGGGATTGCCGCCGGAAGCAGACCCTCTGCGGGGTGGTGCTCCGTGGCGACGACGTAAACGATACCCGATGCGCAGGGGTGCTTCGCCACCGGATTGATCAGCGCCGCGGGCGGGGGTGGATGGCCGGGACTGCCCCGTCGCCCGGGCGGATCGGCGCGCGGCGCCGGACGCGGTGCACCGCACGGCACAGGCTCGTCCTCGTACCGGGCGTACGCGGATGAACCGACGACGCAGCGAGGTGCCGTGGCCGGCGCCGCGCGCCCGCCAGGGGGGACGGGGCAGCCCTTAGGCTTGGGCGAGCGGTCCGGGCTCTCGGACTCGCTCCCACACCACCCGATGAAGGAGCCACAGGACATGGCCGACTCCAGTTTCGACATCGTCTCGAAGGTCGAGCGGCAGGAGGTCGACAACGCCCTCAACCAGACCGCGAAGGAGATCTCCCAGCGTTACGACTTCAAGAACGTCGGCGCATCGATCGCCTGGTCCGGCGAGAAGATCCTGATGCAGGCGAACTCCGAGGACCGCGTCAACGCGATCCTGGACGTCTTCCAGACGAAGCTGGTCAAGCGCGGGATCTCGCTGAAGGCGCTGGACGCGGGCGAGCCGCAGATCTCCGGCAAGGAGTACAAGCTCTTCGCCTCCATCGAGGAGGGCATCTCCCAGGAGAACGCCAAGAAGGTGGCGAAGGTCATCCGCGACGAGGGCCCCAAGGGCGTGAAGGCGCAGGTCCAGGGTGAGGAGCTGCGGGTCAGCTCCAAGAGCCGGGACGACCTCCAGGCCGTGCAGGCGCTGCTCAAGGGGCAGGACTTCGACTTCGCGCTCCAGTTCGTGAACTACCGGTGACCTCGCCCGGGTGACCGGGTGACCCGCGGGGGCGGACGGCCGGGGCCGTTCCGCCCCCGCACCCTTGTGCAGGCCCCCGGGGCGGGCTGGGTGTCCGATTCCCGCCAGCGGGCGGGTGCCGGCGGGGCGCAGACTCGTAGGTGCAGGACGGAACGGAATGCCTGCGGAACACCTTCGGAAGGACCCGAGCCATGGCCACCGTCCATGAGGTCGTCGACAGCCCGCTGGGCGAACTGCTGCTGATCGGTGAGGCGTCCGCCACGGCCGCGGGCGGCACCGCGCTCGTCTCGCTCTCCCTGCCCGCGCAGAAGGGCGCCGCCCTCGTGACGGACGGCGGACCGCGGGAGCCCGCGGCGTTCCGGGAGATCGCACGGCAGCTGGAGGCGTACTTCGCCGGGGAGCTCAGCCGCTTCGCGATCGAGTACGCCGGGGGCGGCACGGACTTCCAGCGCCGGGTGTGGCGGGCGCTGGAGGACGTGCCGTACGGGCGGACCACCACGTACAAGGAGATCGCCGCCCGGGTCGGGGCGTCGTCCGTCGGCGTGCGGGCCGTGGGCACGGCGATCGGCCGCAATCCGCTGCTCGTGGTGCGGCCCTGCCACCGGGTGATCGGCGCCGACGGAGCGCTGCGCGGCTACGCGGGGGGCCTGCCCGCCAAGGCGCACCTGCTGGGCCTGGAGGGCGCGCTCCCGTCGTGAACGACACGCTGTTCCCGAGGGAGCGGGCCGTCGTCGCGCCCGGGGCCGTGCATGTGCCCGGGTGGCTGGGCACGGAGCTGCGGCGTGAGCTGGTGGACGCCTGCCGCGCGTGGGGCCGCGGGCCGGTGCCGTTCCGGCACACCGCGCTGCCGGGCGGCGGGGTGATGTCGGTGCGGACGGTGTGCGTCGGATGGCACTGGCAGCCGTACCGGTACTCCCGTACGGCGGACGACGTGAACGGCGCGCGGGTCGCGGACTTCCCGGAGTGGCTGGCCGATCTGGGGCGCCGGGCGCTGGCCGAGGCGTACGGCGAGGACGCCGACGGCGGGTACACGCCGGACACCGCGCTGATCAACTTCTACGACGGGAACGCCCGGATGGGGATGCACCGGGACCGGGAGGAGCTCTCCACGGCGCCGGTGGTGTCCCTGAGCATCGGCGACCCCTGCGTCTTCCGTTTCGGCAACTCCGCGTCGCGGGGCCGTCCGTGGACCGATGTCGAGCTGCGCTCGGGAGACCTCTTCGTGTTCGGCGGGCCCTCGCGGTTCGCGTACCACGGGGTGCCGAGGGTGCTGGCGGGGACCGGGGATCCGGCGGCCGGTCTGGCGGGCGGCCGGCTGAACATCACCCTGCGCGAGACGGGCCTGCCCGCGGCCGGCGGCGGCTGAACATCACCCTGCGCGAGACGGGCCTGCCCGCGGCCGGCGGCGGCTGACGCCTTCGGGGGCGTGGCACCCGGCGGCGGTGAGGGCTTCGGGGGCGCCGCACCCGGCGGCCCGCCGCGGCTGAGGACTCGGGGGCGCCGCACCCCGAGGCCGACGGCCACCGGGACGCACCGGAGGGCCGCCGCGCCCCGGTCACCCGCTCGTCACGCGGTGTTCTCCGGGTGGACGGCCCGCGGCCGGGGGCGCCGCCGCCCCGCCCGGTACGGTGCGGCGCATGACAGACACGCTGCGCCGCTCGCTCGGGATGTCCGACGCGGTGGTCGTCGGACTGGGGGCGATGATCGGGGCCGGTGTCTTCGCCGCCCTCGGCCCCGCCGCGGACGCGGCCGGCTCCGGGCTGCTGATCGGGCTCGCCGTGGCGGGCGCCGTCGCCTACTGCAACGCCATGTCCTCGGCACGTCTCGCGGCGCTCCACCCCGCGTCGGGCGGCACCTACGTCTACGGGCGGGAGCGGCTCGGGGACTTCTGGGGCTGGCTGGCGGGATGGGCGTTCGTCGTCGGCAAGACGGCGTCGTGCGCGGCGATGGCGCTGACCGTGGGCCAGTACGCGTGGCCCGGGCAGGCGCATGCCGTGGCGGTCGCGGCGGTGGTGGTGCTGACCGCGGTGAACTACGGCGGTGTCAAGAAGTCGGCTCTGGTCGCCCGGGTGATCGTCGCGGTGGTGCTGGCCGTCCTCGCCGCGGTGGTCGTCGCCTGCCTGTCGTCGGGCCCCGGCGGCCCGGCCGGGCGGGCGCCGGCGCCGGGGGCGACCCCGGGCGGGGTGCTCCAGGCTGCGGGGCTGCTCTTCTTCGCCTTCGCCGGGTACGCCAGGATCGCCACCCTGGGCGAGGAGGTGCGGGACCCGGCGCGGACCATTCCCCGGGCCGTGCCGGTGGCCCTCGGGATCACCCTCGCCGTCTACACCGCCGTGGCCCTCTCCGTCCTCGGCGTGCTGGGCGCCGGCGGCCTGGCGGGTGCCACGGCTCCGCTGGCCGACGCCGTGGCGGCGGCCGGTGTCCCGTGGCTGGTGCCCGTCGTGCGGGCGGGCGCCGTGGTGGCCGCTCTCGGCTCGCTGCTCGCGCTGATCCTCGGCATCTCGCGCACCACGCTGGCGATGGCCAGGGACGGACGTCTGCCGCGGACGCTGGCCGCGGTCCATCCGCGCTTCGGGGTGCCGCACCACGCCGAGGTGGCCGTGGGGGCCGTCGTCGCCGTGGTGGCGGCGACGGCCGACCTGCGCGGGGCGATCGGGTTCTCGTCGTTCGGGGTGCTGGTGTACTACGCCGTCGCCAACGCCGCCGCCTGGACCCTGCGCACGGCGGCGGCCCGGATCACCGCGGGCTGCGGGCTGGTGGGCTGCGCGGTGCTCGCGCTCTCGCTGCCCGCCGGTGCGGCGGTCGCCGGAGCGGGTGTCCTGGCGGCGGGAGCCGCCGTGTACGCGCTGCGCGGCGCCGTCAACCGGCGTGGGAAGACGGGGGACTGAGGGCCCGAGGGCCGGTCAGACGCCCGCGAACGGGCGGTCGCTCGGCACGATCTCCCTGCCGAGCGGCATCAACGACACCGGGATCAGCTTGAAGTTGGCCACCCCGAAGGGGATGCCGATGATCGTGATGCAGAGCGCGAGACCGGTGACGATGTGGCCGATCGCGAGCCACCAGCCCGCGAGGACGATCCACAGCACGTTCCCGACGAGGGAGGGGGCGCCGGCGTCGTGGCGGTCCACGGTGGTGCGGCCGAAGGGCCAGAGGGCGTAGACGCCGATCCGGAACGCGGCGAGGCCGAAGGGGATCCCGATGATCGTGATGCACAGCAGGAGACCCGCCAGGAGATACCCCAGGAACAGCCAGAAACCGCTCAGGACCAGCCAAATGACGTTCAGAATTGTCTTCACGGGCGATGACCTGCCATCTGCTCGAGTCGGGCGATCCGCTCCGCCATCGGAGGGTGCGTGGAGAACATCTTCGTCAGGCCGCCCCGGCCGGGGCCGAAGGGGTTGGCGATCATCATGTGACTCGCCGTCTCCAGCCTGGGCTCCGGCGGCAGCGGCAGCTGCTTGGTGCCGGCGTCGAGTTTGCGCAGTGCGCTCGCGAGGGCGAGCGGATCCCCGGTCAGCTGGGCCCCGGAGGCGTCCGCCTCGTACTCCCGGGAGCGGCTGACCGCCAGTTGGATCACGGACGCGGCCAGCGGGCCCAGCAGCATGATCAGCAGCATGCCGACGAGCCCCGGCCCGTCGTCGTCGTCGGAGCGTCCTATGGGGATCAGCCAGGCGAAGTTGACCAGGAACATCACGACCGACGCCAGGGCGCCCGCGACGGAGGAGATCAGGATGTCCCGGTTGTAGACGTGGCTGAGCTCGTGGCCGATGACACCGCGCAGCTCGCGTTCGTCGAGGAGCCGCAGGATGCCGTCGGTGCAGCACACCGCGGCGTTGCGCGGGTTGCGGCCGGTGGCGAACGCGTTGGGCGCCTGGGTCGGGGAGATGTAGAGCCGGGGCATCGGCTGGCGGGCCGCCGTCGAGAGCTCACGGACCATCCGGTAGAGCCCCGGGGCCTCGAACTCGCTGACCGGACGGGCGCGCATGGCCCGCAGGGCCAGCTTGTCGCTGTTCCAGTAGGCGTAGGCGTTCGTGCCCAGGGCGACGACGAGCGCGACGATCAGCCCCGTCCGGCCGAAGAAACTGCCGATGACGAGGATGAGTGCGGACAGCCCTCCGAGGAGTACGGCCGTCTTGAGCCCGTTGTGCCGGCGGTGCACGGTACGCCCTCCAAGTGGTGCGGCGGGGGGACCCTTTGCGTGGTGTCGCTCCACTCTCCAGTGGACCCTTCTCTACTGGTCAACGCCAGGCGAAGGACGCGGGTTCCCCGGGCTCCCGGGTGGCGGGCGTGGGCCGTCCGGGTGGCGGTCAGAACAGCGTGTTCGCCGCGAAGCGCAGCACCAGCTGCGGATATCCGGAGAGCACCACGCCGAGGACGGCGGTCAGGGCGATGGCGACGGTGACCGGCGCGGGCGCGCGCCGGTGGACCGGCCGCACGGGCGCGGCACCGTCCGCGGCGGCCTCCGGCGCGCGGAACAGCAGCGCGGTCCAGCGCAGGTAGTAGAAGAGCGCGATCACCACGTTCACGCCCATGACCACGGCGAGCCAGCCGAGGCCCGCGTCGACGGCCGACGAGAAGACGGTCACCTTCGCGAAGAGGCCGATGATGCCCGGCGGCAGCCCGGCGAGGCAGAGCAGGAAGAAGCCCATGGCGAGCGCGGCGAGCGGACGGGTGGCGTGGAGGCCGCGGTAGTCGGCGACGCGGTTCGCGGGGTGGCTGCGCGCCACCAGCGCAGCGACGGCGAAGGCGCCCAGATTCACCACGGCGTACATCAGGGCATATGCCACCGTGGCGCCGATCTGGTCGTCGCTGGAGTACGCGGCGGCGGCGACCGGGACCAGCAGATAGCCCGCCTGCCCCACCGACGACCAGGCCAGCAGCCGGACCGCGCTCCCGTCCCGGCCGGGTGACTGGCGCAGCGCCGCCGCGTTGCCCGCCGTCATGGTCAGGGCCGCGAGGACGGCGAGGGCCGGGCCCCAGATGTCCGCGTAGCCGGGGAAGGCGACCACGGTCACCAGGATGAGGCCGGTGAAGCCGACGGCCTTGCCGACCACGGACAGGTATCCGGCGACCGGCAGCGGGGCGCCGACGTAGGTGTCGGGCACCCAGAAGTGGAAGGGGACCGCCGCCGTCTTGAAGGCGAAGCCCACCAGGGTGAGGGCGACACCCGCCTTGGCGAGGGTGTCGAGCTGGCCCGGCACCTCCTCCAGGCCGGCGGCGACCTGGGTGAGGTGGAGGCTGCCGGTGGCGGCGTAGACGAAGCTGACGCCGAGCAGGGTGACGGCGGTGGCCGTCACGGAGGAGAGGAAGAACTTGAGCGCCGCCTCGCTGGAGCGCCGGTCCCCCCGCTTCAGGCCCACCAGGGCGAACGCGGGCAGGGACGCGACCTCCAGCGCGACGATCAGCGTCGCGAGGTCCCGGGAGGCGGGCAGCAGGGCGGCGCCGGCCGCCGAGGAGAGCAGCAGGAACCAGTACTCGCCGGCGGGCAGCCGGCGGCGGGTCTCCGTCAGCGAGAGCACCGCGGTCAGCAGCGCGCCGCCCAGCACCAGGAACTGGATGGCCAGGGTGAAGTGGTCCGCCGTGTAGCTGCACGTCCCCGGGTCGGTGGTGAGGCAGAACGTGGACCGGTCCCCCTCGCGCAGCGGCACGAGGGAGAGCAGCGCGGCCGCCAGGCCGGCGATCGCGACGGCGCCGAGGAGCGGCTTGCGCCGTTCCCCGACGAAGAGGTCGGCGACGAGGACGACGAGCGCGGTGAGGGCGGCGATGGTCGGCGGGGCGATCGCGAGCCAGTCGACCGACTGGACCAGGCTGGTGACGCTGTCGGCTGCCACGGTCACGACTTTCCTCCCGCGAGGAGCTGCTGCACTGCCGGGTCGGTGAGGCCGAGGAGGACCGCGGGCCACAGTCCGGCGAGGACGGTGAGGGCGACCAGGGGCGTCCAGGCGGCGAACTCGTGGCCGCGGACGTCGGTCAGGCCGGGGGCGTCCGTCTCCGGGACGGGCCGGGGGCCGCCCATGCAGACCCGGCGCACGACGATCAGCATGTAGGCGGCCGTGAGCAGCGTGCCGAACGCGGCGATCGCCATGAACACCAGGAACGCGGGACGGCTGAGCCCCTCCGCGGGGTCGAACGCCCCGAACAGGGCCAGCATCTCGCCCCAGAAGCCGGCCAGCCCCGGGAGACCGAGGGAGGCGACGGCGGCGAAGGCCAGCAGACCGCCGAGCCGGGGGGCCCGGCCGTACAGGGCGGCGCCGCCCGCCCCGGCGAGGGTGTCGAGGTCGGCGGTGCCGTACCGGTCCTTGACCGCGCCGACCAGGAAGAACAGCAGGCCGGTGATGAGGCCGTGGGCGATGTTGGCGAAGAGGGCGCCGTTGACGCCGGTGGGCGTCATGGAGGCGATGCCGAGCAGCACGAAGCCCATGTGCCCGACGGAGGAGTACGCGATGAGGCGCTTCAGGTCACCGCGCGCGCCGTCGCGGGCCAGGGCGAGGCAGGCGAGGGATCCGTAGACGATGCCGACGACGGCGAAGGCCGCGAGGTACGGGGCGAACGTGCGCATCCCGTCGGGTGCGACCGGCAGGACGATGCGCACGAACCCGTAGGTGCCCATCTTCAGCAGGACGCCCGCGAGCAGGACCGAGCCGACGGTCGGGGCCGCGGTGTGCGCGTCGGGCAGCCAGCTGTGCAGAGGCCACATCGGGGTCTTCACCGCGAGCCCGATCCCGATCGCCAGCACGGCGGTGACCTGCACGGACGTGCTCAGTCCACGGCCGTTGTCCGCGGCGAGCGCCACCATGTCGAAGGTGCCGGCCTTCAGCCCGATCAACAGGAGGCCGAGCAGCATCACGACCGAGCCGAGCAGCGTGTAGAGGATGAACTTCCAGGCGGCCGCCTGCCGTCCGGCACCGCCCCAGCGGGCGATGAGGAAGTACATCGGGACGAGCACCATCTCGAAGGCCAGGAAGAAGAGCACCAGGTCCAGGACGGCGAAGGTCGCGAGGGTGCCGGCCTCCAGGACCAGGAGCAGGGCGACGAACGCCTTCGGGGAGGGGCCCGCGGGCCTCGTGAAGTAGCTGTGCAGCGCGCAGAGGAAGGTCAGCAGCGCCGTCAGCACGAGAAGGGGGAGCGAGATGCCGTCGACGCCGAGGTGGATCCGCACGTCCAGTGCCGGGATCCAGCTGATGTCCGTCGTGGCCTGCATGACCGAGGGCCGGTCGTGGTCGAAGCCCAGGGCCAGGACCACGGCGGCGACGAGCACGGCGCCGGTGACGGTCACGCCGTGGCGCAGCACGGCCTGGTCGGGGCCGGATCCGCGCAGTCCGGGCGGGGCGGGCAGCAGTGCGGCGGCCGCCCCGGCCAGCGGGGCGAGGACGACGAACACGAGGAGCAACTGCATCACGGACTCGTTGACATCGATCACGGCTCACGACCCCGCGTTCACGTTGGACAGGACGACGGCGGCCACGGCGAGGACGACCGAGCCCGCGAGCAGTGCCGCGAGATAGGTCTGCACATTGCCGGTCTGCGCGCGGCGGACGGCGGTGCCGAGCCAGCGGACGCCGGTGCCCGACCCGCTGACGTAGGTGTCGACGACCTCGCGGTCCAGGAAGCGGACGAGCTGCGCGGCCGCGCGCACGGGCCGTACGAAGAGGGCCGAGTAGACGGCGTCGAGGTGGAAGCCCGCGGCCGCGTGCCGGTGCAGCGGCCCGAGGAGCAGCCGCGACGGGTCGGCCGGGTCGGGGGCGGCCGAGACCGAGCCGTACGCCGGGGTGTGGGAGGCGATGGCCTCGGCCTCGGAGACGGCCGGTTCCGCGTCGGGGTGGGCGGCGACCGCGCCGATCGGGGGACGGCCGGCGAAGGCCGTGGCGTGGCGCCACGCGGCGTAGGTGACGAGGCCGCCGACGAGGGCGACGCCGGTGCCGAGCACGGCCGTGGTGAGGGTGGGGGCGAGAGAGTGGCCGTCGAACCAGCCGGGCAGCACGCCGACGGTCAGGCCGAAGGCGAGGGAGGGGACGGCGAGGACCCACAGCACGGCGGTCATGGCCACCGGCTCCCTGCCGTGGTCCGGCGCTTGCGTCCCGCGGCCGCGGAAGGCCAGCAGCCACAGGCGCGCCGCGTACGCGGCGGTCAGCAGGGCGGTCACCAGACCGGCGACGAGCACGGCCCACCCGGCCACCGCGGGGGCGTCGGAGTCGCCCAGTGCGGTGTGCTCGGCGGCGACGAGGACGGCCTCCTTGGAGAAGAAGCCGGCGAACGGGGGGATCGCCGCGAGGGCGAGGAGCGCGACGGTCATCGTCCAGTAGGCGTCCGGGACGCGCCGGGGCAGACCGCTCATCCGGGACATGGCGGCGAGCGAGTTGGTGCCGGCCGCGTGGATGATCACGCCGGCGGCGAGGAAGAGCACCGCCTTGAAGGCGCCGTGGGACAGGAGGTGGAAGACGGCGGCACCGCGGTCGCCGACGGCCAGCGCACCGGTCATGTAGCCGAGCTGGCCGATCGTGGAGTACGCGAGGACCCGCTTGATGTCGTCCTGCGCGAGGGCGGCGAGCGCGGATCCGGCCATGGTCACCGCGGCCAGCACGGCGAGCACGGTCATGGCGGCCGCGGAGGCGGCGAACAGCGGGAGGAGCCGGGCCGTGAAGTAGACGCCGGCCGCGACCATCGTCGCGGCGTGGATCAGCGCCGAGACGGGCGTCGGGCCCGCCATCGCGTCGGGCAGCCAGGTGTGCAGGGGGAACTGCGCGGACTTGCCGGCCACGCCGGCGACGAGCAGCAGGGCGACGAGCGTGGGGTGCTCGACGGTGCCGGCGGCGACGGCGTCCAGGATCCCGGTGATCCGGAAGGTCCCGGCGTCGGCGGCGAGCGCGAACAGGCCGATGAGGAAGGGGACGTCACCGAGCTTGGTGACGAGGAACGCCTTCAGGGAGGCGGCGCGTGCCTCGGGCGTCTCCCAGTAGTGGCCCACGAGGAAGTACGAGCAGATGCCCATGACCTCCCAGCCGACCAGCAGCACCATCAGGTCGCCCGAGTAGACGACGAGCAGCATCGCGGCGGTGAAGAGGGAGACCAGCGCGGCGTAGGAGGGATAGCGCGGGTCGTCGCGGAGATAGGCCGTGGAGTAGATCTGCACACAGGTCGCGACGACCCCGACGACGACGGCGACGAGGGCCGCGAAGCCGTCGACGTACAGGGCCAGGTCGACGGGGACCGAGCCGGTGGGGGTGAGTTCGGTGGCGGCCTCGATCGCCCGTCCGCCGTCCTGCCTCAGGGCGACGACGACACAGAGCACGGTCGCGGCGAGGGTGGGCAGGACGGCCAGCGGCCTGACGAACCCGGGGGCGGTGCGGCCGAGCAGCAGCCCGGCCGCCGCGCCGAGGAAGGGAAGAAGGGGGACGAGGACGGCGAGGGTCGTGGTGGTCACGCGGTGGCCTCGGCCTTCTCCTCGCGGTCTGCGGGTGTGTCGYCGTCGTCGGAGGCGGCGTCGTGGCGGGTCTCCGCGGTGTCCCTGAGGCGGTCGACGTCCGAGGAGCCGCGGTTGCGGTGGACCATCAGCACGATCGCCAGGCCGATCCCGATCTCGGCCGCGGCGACGGCGATGACGAAGAGGGTGAGCGCCTGGCCGGCGTGGAGCGTGTCGCGGAGCCAGACGTCGAAGGCGACCAGGTTGAGGTTGACGGCGTTGAGCATCAGCTCGACGGACATCAGGACCAGGATCGCGTTGCGGCGGGCGAGGACGCCGTAGAGCCCGACGCAGAAGAGCAGGACCGCCAGCACGGCGGGGTAGGCGAGGTGCATCAGCGCGTGCCCTCCGGGTCCTCGGTGTCCGCGGTGGCGCTCCCGGTGCCGGCGGCACGGGCCCCGGGGCCGGTACGGGGGCCGGCGGCTCGACGGGCCCCGTCGTCCGCCGACGGGACGGCCGTGTCCTTGCGGGAGAGGACGATGGCGCCGACGAGCGCGGCGAGCAGCAGCACGGAGAGGCCCTCGAACGGCAGCACCCAATGCTGGAAGAGCATCTCGCCGGTGACCTCGGTCGAGCCGTGCGCCGGGCCGCCCAGGTCGATCCAGGTGGTGCGGAAGGCGTCCAGCACCACCCACAGCAGAGCGGCCGCCGCGGCGGCGGCGACCGTGAGGGCGAGCGGCCGGTTGCCCGAATCGGCGTCCGGCGAACGGCCGATGGGCGCCCTGGTGAGCATCAGTCCGAAGAGGAGGAGGACGACCACGGATCCGACGTAGATCAGGACCTGCACCCAGGCGATGAACTCGGCGGTCAGCAGGAGGTATTCGACGGCGAGGCCACCGAGCGCGACGACCAGCCAGAGGGCCGCGTGCACCAGCTGGCGGGTGGTCACGGCGACGAGGGCCGCGCCCAGGGTGACGAGGCCGACGAGGACGAAGGCGACCTCCACCCCGGTCGGGGAGAGGAAGCCCTGCGGGGCGGCTTCGGCGAGCGTCATGCGGGACCTCCCTCGCCGGATTCGGAGGCGCCCGGGTCACGGCCGGGCGCCGGGCCGGAGGGCTCGGCCGCGGCCGAGCCCGCGGAGGCGGCTGCCTCGGCCTCGGCGGCGGCGAGCTTCTCCACGGCCTTGCGCGCCGCGGCGATCTCCTTCGGCTCCTCGGCTCCCGGGTCGAGCGGGGGCGGTGCGGGCACCGTCCACATCCACTCGCGGAGCCTGTCGCGCTCATGGGTGAGCTCGAGGATGTCCGTCTCCGCGTACTCGAACTCCGGGGACCAGAACAGCGCGTCGAAGGGGCACACCTCGATGCAGATGCCGCAGTACATGCACAGGGAGAAGTCGATGGCGAACCGGTCGAGGACGTTCCGGCTGCGCTCGCGGCCGCCGGGGGCCGCGGGCGGCACCGTCTCCTTGTGGGAGTCGATGTAGATGCACCAGTCCGGGCACTCACGGGCGCAGAGCATGCAGACCGTGCAGTTCTCCTCGAACAGGCCGATCACCCCGCGGCTGCGGGGCGGCAGTTCGGGCAGGACGTCCGGGTACTGCGCGGTGACGGACTTCCTCGTCATCGTCCGCAGGGTGACGGCCAGGCCCTTGGCGAGGCCGGATCCGGGGATCGGGGTCACGACGGGATCACCACCTTGACGATGCCGGTGAGGGCGATCTGGGCGAGGGCGAGGGGGACGAGCACGGTCCAGGCGAGCTTCTGGAGCTGGTCCTCGCGCATCCGGGGGTAGGACACCCGCAGCCAGATGACGACGAAGGCCAGCACCGCGGTCTTGAGCAGGGTCCACACCCAGCCCAGCCCGTCGGCTCCGAACGGTCCGTGCCATCCGCCGAGGAACAGGACGGTGGTCAGGCCGCACAGGACGACGATGCCCGCGTACTCGGCGAGCAGGAACAGGGCGAAACGGAGGCCGGTGTACTCCGTGTAGGCGCCGAAGATGATCTCGGAGTCGGCGACCGGCATGTCGAAGGGCGGGCGCTGGAGTTCGGCGAGCCCGGCGACGAAGAAGACGACGGCGCCCACGATCTGCCAGGGCAGCCACCACCACTCGAAGGCGTCGAGGATGCCGGGCAGGGACACCGTGCCCGCCGCCATGGCGACGGAGGCGGCGGTGAGCAGCATCGGCAGCTCGTAGGAGAGCAGCTGGGCGGCGGTCCGCAGGCCGCCGAGGAGGGAGAACTTGTTGGCGGACGCCCAGCCCGCCATGAGCGAGCCGAGGACGCCCACGCCCATCACGGCGAGCACGAAGAAGATGCCCGCGTCGACGACCTCCCCGACCGCGCCCTCACCGGGGCCGATCGGGATGGCGACGAGCACCAGGAGGTAGGGCAACAGGGCCACGGCGGGGGCGAGCTGGAAGATGCGGCGGTCGGCGGCGGCCGGGACCACGTCCTCCTTCTGCGCGAACTTCACCCCGTCGGCGACGAGCTGGGCCCAGCCGTGGAAGCCGCCGGCGTACATGGGGCCGAGGCGGCCCTGCATGTGCGCCATGACCTTGTGCTCGGTCTGGCCGACGACCAGGGGCAGGACGAGGAACACGGCGAAGACGACGAGGAGCCGGACGGCGACGTCGAGAACGTCGTTCACGCGGGGTCGCCTCCGGCGGGGTCGGTGCCTTCGGCGGGGTGGTCGCCTCCGGCGGGGTCGGTTGCGGGGCGGTCGCCCTCGGCGGGGTCGGSYRTRGCCGGSCGGGCGTCGCTCCCGGCGGGGTCGTCCGCGGTGGGGTCGCTCCCGGTGGAGCCCGGGGCCCGCCCCCGCAGTGCGGACGCCCCGTGGCACCACGCCCGCCCGGCCTTCGACACCCCGGGTGTCGAAGGCCGGGCGGGCGTGGTGCCACGGGGCGTCCGCACTGCGGGGGCGGGCCCCGGGCTCCACCGGGGCGGCGGCCTGGGACGCCGAACCCTCCGACGCGCTGCGGGACCGCCGGGGCGGGCGTTCGCCCGGGGCGGCGGCCTGGGAGGCGGAGCCCTCGGCGGCGCTGCGCGAACGGCGCGGCGGCGCCGCGGCCTGCGATGCCGACCCCTCGGCGGCGCTGCGCGAACGCCGCGGCGGCGCCGCCGGGTCGGCGGCCTGGGACGCCGAGCCCTCCGAGACGCTGCGGGACCGCCGGGGCGGGCGTTCGCCCGGGGCGGCGGCGCCTGCGGTGGCCGCGCGCGGCGTGCGGGCCGGACGGGCGGGGGCCGGTGGGAGCTGGCCCTTCAGCGGGCCCCACTCGTTCGGGTCGGGCACGCCCGGCGGCAGCATCTGGCGGCGCTTGGGGCCGTCGTGGCCCGCGGCCGCCTCCCCGGGCTCCTTCGCGCCCGGCCACGCCTTGGCCACCCGTGCCGCGAGGACGAAGTCCTTGCGCAGCGGATGGCCCTCGAAGCCGTCGGGCAGCAGCAGCGGGTCCAGGTGCGGGTGGCCGGTGAAGGCGATGCCGAACATCTCGTGGGTCTCCCGCTCGTGCCAGCTCGCCCCGGCGTAGACGGCGACGGCCGTCGGCAGGGAGGGCTCCTCGTGCGGGACGGTGGTGCGGACGAGGAGGCGGCGCACCGCTCCGTCCCCGAGAGCGACGACATGGGCGCAGACCCGGAAACCGGTCCCCGGCTCGTCCACCGCGCTCAGCCAGTCGAACCAGGTGCAGCCCAGTGTCGTGCGGGCGGTCTCCAGGGCGGTGATCCAGGACGCGGGGGGCACGTCCACGGTGAGGAGGTCGTAGCTCCGCTCGGCGGTGGCGTCCGCGCCGAAGATCCCGGTGACGGCGTCGGGCAGGCTGTCGTACGCGTTCACCTGTCGCCCCCGTCCGTCCCGGGCGCCGGGGGCGGGGTGACGAGGCCGCTGCGCAGGGCCGCGGTCGACGGGCGGGAGCCGCCCCCGGTGCGGTAGCGCTCGCCGAGCGACTCCTGGGCGATCTTCTCCTGGAGCTTGAGGATGCCCTGGAGCAGCGCTTCGGGCCGGGGCGGGCAGCCGGGCACGTAGACGTCGACGGGGATGATCTGGTCGACGCCCTTGGTGACGGAGTAGGAGTCCCAGTAGGGGCCGCCGCAGTTGGAGCAGGCTCCGAAGGAGATGACGTACTTGGGCTCGGGCATCTGCTCGTAGAGCCGCTTGACCGCCGGGGCCATCTTGTCGGTCACCGTGCCCGAGACGATCATGAGGTCGGCCTGACGGGGACCGGGAGCGAAGGGGATCACACCGAGCCGGATGAAGTCGTGGCGCGCCATGGAGGCGGCGATGAACTCGATGGCGCAGCAGGCCAGCCCGAAGTTGAAGACCCAGAGGCTGTAGCGGCGGCCCCAGTTGAGGACCACCTTCATCGGTTCGGGGGCGAGGCGCGACAGCGCGCCGAGCCGCTTCGGCCCGGGAAGGTCCACAGGGGTCACGCCCATGTCAGGACGCCCTTCTTGTACGCGTAGAGCAGTCCCACGGCCAGGAAGCCGAGGAAGATGAACATCTCGACGAGGGTGGTCGCGCCGTATCCGTCGGCGGCGAAGACCGTCGCCCAGGGGAAGAGGAAGATCGAGTCGACCGCGAAGATCACGTAGAGGAACGCGTAGACGTAGTAGCGGACCTGGGTGTGCGCCCAGCCCTCGCCGACGGGGTCGACACCGCACTCGTAGGTGAGCAGCTTCTCCGGCGTGGGCACCACGGGCCGCAGCAGTCGCCCGGCGCCGAAGGCCACGGCGACGAAGAGCACCCCGAGCACGCCGAGCAGTCCGACGACCGCGTAGCTCTGGAAGTAGTCCGCCGCGAGTACGACCACGGTCGGTTCCGGCACGTCCGCCCTCGCTCCCTGTGACGTCGGCGATCCCGCTCGTCGCCGCACTGCTCCGGCCCCGCGCTCCCCTGGGGCCCGCGCGCCCGGCGGCCGGGCCGCCGCCCGCGGGGAGGCCGTACGCCGTCTGTCGTCTGTCTCGTACGCACGGGAGTCTAGGCCCTGCTCCCGGGAGGGTGAGCAGTCGCGTCACGTATACAGGTGGGGTTATCCCTACATCCTCCCACCCATGTACCCCATGGCGTACGTCCCCGGCGCCGGGCAGGCTGGGCTCCATGACCACCAGCAGGCCCGCAGCCGCCGACGACCAGGGGGGACCTCCGCCCGTGCGCCTCGCATTCGACCGCCACACCTGGAAGGAGGTCGCCCACCTCCTGGCCAACTTCCCGCTCGGGGTGGTCGCCTTCGTCTACGCGGTGGTGACCGTGTCCGTCGGCGTGGGCCTCGCGGTCACCGTCGTGGGACTTCCCCTGCTCGCCCTCGGTCTCGTGGGTGCGCGCGGCATCGGCCGGGCGGAACGGGCCAGGGCCCGGGCGCTGCTGGGCGTGCACGTCGAGGAGCCGAGTCCGCCGGGGAGCGGCTCGGGGGCCCTCGCGTGGGTCTGGACCCGGGTGAAGGACCCGGTGGGCTGGCGGGCGGTGCTGTACTCGGTGATCCGGCTGCCCTGGGGCGTGGTGACCTTCACCGTCACCCTGGTGGGGCTGGTCGTCCTCTGGCCCCTGCTGCCGTTCCTCGCGCGGGGCATGGCGAACGCCGACCGCGCGATGGTCCGGGGACTGCTGTCGCCGTCCGACGAACTGGAGCGGCGGGTGGCGGAGTTGGAGTCGGACCGCGGTGTGGTCGTCGACACCGCCGCCGCCGACCTGCGCCGGATCGAGCGCGATCTGCACGACGGCGCGCAGGCCCGGCTGGTGGCCCTCGCGATGGGCCTCGGCCTCGCCAAGGAGAAGCTGCTGGAGGATCCGGAGGCGGCGGCCGCGATGGTCGACGAGGCGCACGGCGAGGTGAAGCTCGCGCTTCAGGAGCTGCGCGACCTGGCCCGCGGCATCCACCCCGCGGTCCTGACCGACCGCGGCCTGGACGCCGCCCTGTCCGCCGTCGCCTCCCGCTGCACGGCCCCGGTGCAGGTCACGGTGGATCTGGAGGAGCGGCCCGCGGAGGCCATCGAGGGCATCGCGTACTTCACCGTCTCGGAGCTGCTCCAGAACGTCAGCAAGCACGCCCGCGCCACGCGGGTCAGCGTCGACGTGTGGCGGACCGAGAAGCGTCTGCTGATCCAGGTCACCGACGACGGCAGGGGCGGCGCCCGGCTCGACGGAGGGACGGGCATGGCCGGTCTCGCCGAGCGGCTGGGGGCGGTGGACGGCCTCTTCGCCCTGGACTCCCCGCCCGGCGGCCCGACGACCGTGACCGCGGAACTCCCGTGGCGCGACCGCGTACCCGGCGGCGGGCCCGCGGCACGGGCCGGGCGGGGAGCCGGCCGCCCCGCCTGACGCGGCGGGAAGTGCGGTGGTGACGGGGCCGCGGGCGGCCGGAGACCTTCTCCGGCCGCCCGCGGCCCTTCCGGCGTCCACCACGTGCCGCACCGGACGCCCCGGCCGGGCCGTGAGCCCGGCCCTCGCACCACGTGCCCCCGCCGCGCCGGAGGCCCGGCGCCCGCACGGCACACCTCCGCCGCGCCGCGTACCCCCGCCGCGCCGCGTACCCCCGCCGCGCCGGCCGGGCCGGGTGCCGCGGCGGGGTAGGGAAAACCCCCCGTCGAGACGGATACCGCCCTCATGGTGGCGCCGCCGCCCGTCGAGCAGGCTGGGGTCATGACAGCAGGCATGGCAGATCGGACGGATTCGATGACCACGGAGCACACGGATCTTCGGCACGACCCGCGGCCCCGCACCCGGGCGCACGCGCTGCCCCCCGTGCTCCGGGCACCTCTGGAGGGCCGGACCTGGCGGGAGCTCGGCTGGATCGTGCTGAGCCTGCCGCTGAGCATCGTGTTCTTCGTGTTCGCCGTCACGATGACGTCCGTCAGCGCGGGGCTGCTCGTCACCTTCGTCGGCATCCCGCTGCTGGCCGGCACCTTCGCGGCGCTGCGCGGGCTCGGGGCCGTCGAGCGGATGCGGGCGCGGGCGCTGCTGGACGCCGACGTGGCCGCGCCGGAGCCGGTGTCCACCGGCAAGGGCGGGTTCGGGGGGTGGCTGGCGGGGACGCTGAAGAGCGGTGTGTCCTGGCGCCACCTGCTCTACTCGGTGCTCCACTTCCCGTGGGCGGTCTTCGGCTTCAGCCTGGTGGTGCCGCTGTGGACGACCGGCTGGACGCTGCTGCTGTACCCGCTGTGGCAGTGGGTCTTCCCCGCGTACAGCAACGTGGACGGCATCCAGGTGTACGGCGACTCGACCCGCGGCTACTACCTCGACTCGCCCCTGGAGATCGCCGCCACCAGCGTCGTCGGCCTGCTGCTGACCCTCGCCACCCCATGGGTGATCCGCGGCCTGACCAGTGTCGACCGGCTGATGGTCGTCGGTCTGCTGGGGCCGTCGCGGCTGGCCAGCCGTGTCGTCGAGCTGGAGTCGGACCGCGGCGTGGTCGTCGACACCGCCGCCGCCGACCTGCGCCGGATCGAGCGCGATCTGCACGACGGCGCGCAGGCCCGGCTGGTGGCCCTCGCCATGGATCTGGGGCTCGCCAAGGAGAAGCTGACCGAGGACCCGCAGGCCGCGGCGCGCATGGTGGACGAGGCGCACGGCGAGGTGAAGGTCGCCCTCCAGGAGCTGCGCGACCTCGCCCGCGGCATCCACCCCGCGGTCCTGACCGACCGCGGCCTGGACGCCGCCCTGTCCGCCGTCGCCTCCCGCTGCGCCGTGCCGGTGCGGGTCGAGGTCGATCTGGACCGGCGGCCGGCCGCCGCCATCGAGGGGATCGCCTACTTCACGGTCTCCGAGCTGCTCCAGAACGTCAGCAAGCACGCCCGCGCGACCCGCGCGTCGGTGGAGGTGTGGCGGGTGCAGGACCGGCTGATGCTCCAGGTCGTGGACGACGGGCGCGGCGGGGCCGATGTCACGGGCGGCAGCGGTCTGGCCGGGCTGGCGGAGCGGCTGGGCGCGGTGGACGGCGTGCTGGCCGTGGAGTCCCCGGTGGGCGGCCCGACGACCGTCACGGCCGAACTGCCCTGGCGCAGCTGACCCGGACCGGCGTCCGAGCGGGTCCGGTGCGCCCGGCGCACGCCTCAACCTCCGGTGCCCCGCCTGCGTCCCCCTGTCCGGAACGCGCAGCCCGCACCTGATCGCGCCCTGATCCTGGGATGCTGGACGCGACAGACCGGATGCCGGACGAGCAGGGGGACACAGGGCTGTGGAGGACAGGGTGCGGGTGGTCATCGCCGAGGATTCGGTACTTCTCCGGGAGGGACTGACCCGGCTGCTGACCGACCGGGGACACGATGTCGTCGCGGGTGTCGGCGACGCCGAGGCGCTGATCAAGACGATCGACGAGCTCGCCGGCCGGGACGCGCTGCCGGACGTGGTGGTCGCCGACGTGCGGATGCCGCCCACTCATACGGACGAAGGCGTGCGGGCCGCCGTGCAGTTGCGCCGCGAGCACCCGGGGGTCGGCGTGCTGGTGCTGTCCCAGTACGTCGAGGAGCAGTACGCGACCGAGCTGCTCGCGGGCAGCAGCCGCGGCGTCGGCTATCTGCTGAAGGACCGGGTCGCCGAGGTGCGGGAGTTCGTGGACGCGGTGGTGCGGGTGGCCCGAGGCGGCACCGCGCTGGACCCGGAGGTGGTGGCGCAGCTGCTGGGCCGCAGCCGCAAGCAGGACGTGCTGGCCGCGCTGACACCGCGTGAGCGCGAGGTGCTCGGGCTGATGGCGGAGGGCCGCACGAACGCCGCGATCGCCCGGCAGCTCGTGGTGAGCGACGGGGCCGTGGAGAAGCACGTCAGCAACATCTTCCTCAAGCTCGGGCTCTCGCCGAGCGTCGGGGACCACCGGCGTGTCCTGGCGGTGCTGACGTATCTGAACTCCTGACCGCCGGATCCAGGAAGTCGGACACCTGCTCCCGGGGCCCGCAGGCCGCCGCCGGCGGCCTCCGGGCCCCGGGGGACCCCGATCGACCCCGGCCGCGGCACCCCGCACCCGCCCCGGAGGGCGTAGGGGTGTCCGCCGTCAGGATTCAGGGGCGGGTGTCGCATGACAAAGCGCACCGCAACGGCGTCTCATAGGTTCGTCCGGGATGTGAGCGGTCCGGGGAAGGGCACCCTTACGGTCGTAGGGTTGCCAAGGGACGGCCGGTGGGCCGGCCGTCCCGGTGAGCCGCCTCGACGAGGGAGGTCCAGTTCAGTGACCAGCCAGGTCAGTAGCCCGGCCGGACAGGCCGGCGAGGCCGACGGGGACGGGCAGTCCCGGGAACCCCATGAGGCCGTCGTCGGCGGACAACGCAGACCCGCGGCCCGCAAGGAGGTCCGCCGGCTGGACCGGGTGATCATCCGGTTCGCGGGGGACTCGGGCGACGGTATGCAGCTGACGGGTGACAGGTTCACCTCGGAGACCGCGTCCTTCGGGAACGACCTCTCCACGCTGCCGAACTTCCCGGCCGAGATCCGGGCGCCCGCCGGCACCCTCCCGGGTGTCTCGTCCTTCCAGCTCCACTTCGCCGACCACGACATCCTCACCCCCGGCGACGCGCCGAACGTCCTGGTGGCGATGAACCCGGCGGCGCTCAGGGCCAACATCGGCGACGTCCCCCGCGGGGGCGAGATCATCGTCAACACCGACGAGTTCGCCAAGCGCGCCATGGCCAAGGTCGGCTACGCCACGTCACCGCTGGAGGACGGCTCGCTGGAGGCGTTCCACGTCCACCAGGTGCCGCTGACGACCCTCACCATCGAGGCGCTGAAGGACTTCGGGCTGTCCCGCAAGGAGGCCGAGCGCAGCAAGAACATGTTCGCGCTGGGCCTGCTGAGCTGGATGTACAACCGGCCCACGGAGGGCACGGAGAGCTTCCTGCGCCAGAAGTTCGCGAAGAAGCCGGCCATCGCCGAGGCGAACATCGCGGCCTTCAGGGCGGGCTGGAACTTCGGTGAGACGACCGAGGACTTCGCCGTCTCCTACGAGGTGGCTCCCGCCGACTCCGCCTTCCCCACAGGCACCTACCGCAACATCTCCGGCAACCTCGCCCTCTCCTACGGGCTGGTCGCCGCCTCCCGCCAGGCCGACCTGCCGCTGTACCTCGGCTCGTACCCCATCACGCCGGCCTCGGACATCCTGCACGAGCTGTCGAAGCACAAGAACTTCGGCGTGCGCACCTTCCAGGCCGAGGACGAGATCGCCGGCATCGGGGCGGCGCTCGGCGCCGCGTTCGGCGGTTCGCTCGCCGTGACCACCACCTCCGGTCCCGGTGTGGCGCTCAAGTCGGAGACGATCGGCCTCGCGGTGTCGCTGGAGCTTCCGCTGCTGATCGTGGACATCCAGCGCGGCGGCCCCTCCACCGGCCTGCCCACCAAGACCGAGCAGGCCGACCTGCTGCAGGCCATGTACGGGCGCAACGGGGAGGCGCCGGTCCCGGTCGTCGCCCCGCGCACCCCTGCGGACTGCTTCGACGCGGCGTTGGAGGCGGCCCGGATCGCGCTGACGTACCGCACCCCGGTCTTCCTCCTCTCGGACGGCTACCTCGCCAACGGCTCCGAGCCCTGGCGGATCCCGGAGGTCGACGAACTGCCCGACCTGCGCGTGCAGTTCGCCACCGGACCCAACCACGAGCTGGACGACGGCACCGAGGTCTTCTGGCCCTACAAGCGCGACCCGCGGACCCTGGCGCGTCCATGGGCGGTGCCCGGCACCCCCGGGCTGGAACACCGCATCGGCGGCATCGAGAAGCAGGACGGCACGGGCAACATCTCCTACGACCCGGCCAACCACGACTTCATGGTCCGCACCCGCCAGGCCAAGATCGACGGCATCGAGGTGCCCGATCTGGAGGTCGACGACCCGGACGGCGCGCGCACGCTCGTCCTCGGCTGGGGGTCGACGTACGGCCCGATCACCGCGGCCGTCCGCCGCCTGCGGGCCTCCGGACACCCCGTCGCCCAGGCCCACCTGCGCCATCTGAACCCGTTCCCGGGGAATCTCGGAGAGGCTCTGAGGCGTTACGACAAGGTGGTCGTCCCCGAGATGAACCTCGGCCAGCTCGCCACTCTGATCCGGGCGAAGTACCTGGTCGACGCGCACAGCTACACCCAGGTGAACGGCATGCCGTTCAAGGCGGAGCAGCTCGCAGAAGCGCTCAAGGAGGCCGGCGGTGTCTGAGACGAACACGCTGTTGTCGCTGGTGCCGAAGGCCGAGGCGCAGCAGTCCATGAAGGACTTCAAGTCCGACCAGGAGGTGCGCTGGTGCCCCGGCTGCGGGGACTACGCGATCCTCGCGGCCGTGCAGGGCTTCATGCCCGACCTGGGTCTGGCGAAGGAGAACATCGTCTTCGTCTCGGGCATCGGCTGCTCCTCCCGGTTCCCGTACTACATGAACACCTACGGGATGCACTCGATCCACGGCCGTGCCCCGGCCATCGCCACCGGTCTCGCCTCCTCCCGGCGCGATCTGTCGGTGTGGGTCGTCACCGGTGACGGCGACGCGCTGTCCATCGGCGGCAACCACCTCATCCACGCCCTGCGCCGCAACGTCAACCTCAAGATCCTGCTCTTCAACAACCGGATCTACGGTCTGACCAAGGGCCAGTACAGCCCGACCTCCGAGGTCGGCAAGATCACCAAGTCGACGCCGATGGGGTCGCTGGACTCCCCCTTCAACCCGGTGTCCCTGGCCATCGGCGCCGAGGCATCGTTCGTGGCGCGGACCGTCGACTCGGACCGCAAGCACCTCACGCAGGTGCTCCGCCAGGCGGCGGACCACCCGGGCACCGCGCTGGTGGAGATCTACCAGAACTGCAACATCTTCAACGACGGCGCCTTCGAGGTCCTCAAGGACAAGCAGCAGGCCGAGGAGGCCGTGATCCGTCTGGAGCACGGGCAGCCGATCCGCTTCGGTGCGGACGGCGCCAAGGGGGTCGTCCGCGACCGTCTCACCGGCGACCTGCGGGTCGTGACCGTCACCGCCGAGAACGAGGCCGACGTGCTCGTCCACGACGCGCACAACCCGAGCCCGACGACCGCGTTCGCGCTGTCCCGGCTGGCCGACCCGGACACCCTGCACCACACGCCCATCGGCGTGCTGCGCAGCGTGCAGCGGCCGGTGTACGACACCCTCATGGCCGACCAGATGGAGGCGGCCGTGGAGCAGAACGGCAAGGGCGACCTGTCGGCCCTCCTCGCCGGGAACGACACCTGGACCGTCGTCGGCTGACGGCGGCCGGAGGGCACGAGGTGGGAGAGGCCGGGACCGGCGAGGTCCCGGCTTCTCCCCTGTCCGCGTCCGCCCGGGTCAGGCGGTGGCCGCCGGGCGGGCCTTCCGGTCGTCGTACGCGGCCCGCGCCGCCGCGACCCGGGGCACCTGCCGCTCCGTCCAGCGGGCGAGGCCCCAGACCTGCTCGGCGGCCTCCGCGCCCAGGGCGGTCAGTGTGTAGTCGACCCGGGGCGGGATGACGGGCCTGGCGTCGCGGTGGACGAATCCGTCGCGCTCCAGGGTCTGGAGGGTCTGGGCGAGCATCTTCTCGCTGACGCCGCCGATCCTGCGGCGCAGCTCGCTGAAGCGGTGCGAGCGCTCCAGCAGCGCGGCCAGCACCAGGACGCCCCACCGGCTGGTGACGTGTTCGAGGATCAGCCGGGACGGGCACATCGCGCTGTTCACATCCGCGGCGATCCCGTCCGGAAATGCGGGCACCTCGTCTTTCGCACTTACTCCCATGCCAGTACCTTACGTCAAAGTGGGTACTTTCTCCAGGTTAGTTCCCTGCTTAGGGTGGTCGAGGGCCTCCAGCCGGGGGCGTCACCCCTCATCCATACGGAGAACCTCATGGCCATCGTCGTCACCGGCGCCACCGGAGCCCTCGGCCGCCTCGTCGTGGACGAGCTGCTCGCCACCGTCCCGGCCGCCCAGGTCGCGGCACTCGTCCGCGACAAGGAGAAGGCCACCGGCCTGGCGGAGCGGGGCGTGGAACTGCGTCTCGGCGACTACGACCGGCCCGAGACCCTGGACGGGGCCTTCCGCCCCGGGGACCGGGTGCTGTTCGTCTCCGGCAACGAGGTGGGCCGCCGCGTTCCGCAGCACAGCGCGGTGATCGAGGCCGCGAAGGCGGCCGGTGTCGCCCAGCTCGCCTACACCGGAGTCCTGGGCGGGCCCGACGCCGACTTCGACCTCGCCGCCGACCACCGGGCCACCGAGCGGCTGATCCTCGACTCGGGCGTGCCCCACACGTTCCTGCGCAACGGCTGGTACACGGAGAACTACACCGGCAACCTCGGGCCCGTCCTGGAGCACGGCACGGTCGTGGGCAGCGCGGGCGACGGACGGATCGCCGTGGCCACCCGCGCCGACTACGCCGCGGCCGCGGCAGCCGTGCTGACGGGCGAGGGGCATGTGGGGAAGGCGTACGAACTGAGCGGCGACACCGCCTGGTCGCTCGCCGAGTACGCGGCCGAACTCTCCCGGCAGACGGGCCGCACCATCACCTACACCGAGCTCACCCCCGAGGCGCACCTCTCCGTCCTGGTGGGCGCGGGCCTCCCGGAGCCGTTCGCGCGCATCCTCGTGGACGTGGACGACGCGATCTCGCGCGGCCGCCTCGCGGGCACGAGCGGCGACCTGGCGCGGCTGGCCGGCCGGCCGTCCACCCCGCTCGCCGACTCGGTCGCGGCCGCGCTGGCCACCCGGTGACCCGCGGCCCACGATGGTCATGACCGTATGCCGATACGGACATGACACGCTGCCCCCGCGCGGCGTACCTTGGGCCGGAACGCGCGCGCGGGGACAGGAGGGCCGGTGAAGTCGCAGAACGAACAGCGGGCTGGACTGCTGTACGGGATCGGTGCCTACGGGATGTGGGGGCTGGTCCCTCTCTTCTGGCCGCTGCTCAAGCCGTCCGGGGCCGGCGAGATCCTCGCCCACCGGATGGTGTGGTCGCTGGCCGTCGTCGCCGTCGCGCTGCTGGCCCTGAAGCAGTGGGGCTGGATCCGCGACCTGGTGCGCAGCCCCGGCAAACTGGCGCTCGTCACCGTGGCCGCGGCCGTCATCACGGTCAACTGGGGCGTCTACATCTGGGCCGTCAACACCGGCCGGGTCGTCGAGGCCTCGCTCGGCTACTTCATCAACCCCCTGGTCACGATCGCGATGGGTGTGCTGCTGCTGGGCGAACGGCTGCGCCCGGCGCAGTGGGCGGCGGTCGGCACCGGCTTCGCCGCGGTGCTCGTCCTCGCCATCGGCTACGGGCAGCCGCCGTGGATCTCGCTCACCCTGGCCTTCTCCTTCGCGACCTACGGCCTGGTCAAGAAGAAGGTGAACCTCGGCGGACTGGAATCACTGGCGGCCGAGACGGCCATCCAGTTCCTGCCCGCACTCGGCTTCCTGCTGTGGCTCGGCGCGGACGGCTCGGCGAGCTTCGGCGCCCACGGCACCGGCCACGCCGCGCTGCTCGCCGCGACGGGCATCGTGACGGCGGTGCCCCTCATCTGCTTCGGAGCGGCGGCGATCCGGGTCCCGCTGTCCACCCTGGGGCTGCTCCAGTACCTGGCACCGGTGTTCCAGTTCCTGCTGGGCATCCTCTACTTCCACGAGGCGATGCCGGCGGAGCGGTGGGCCGGATTCGCGCTGGTGTGGCTGGCGCTGTCGTGCCTCACCTGGGACGCGCTGCGCAACGCCCGGCGCAACAGGGACGAGGCCCTGCGCCTCGCGGTCGAGGCCGCGGCCTCCGGCGCCGCCCCGCTGCCGTCCTCCCCGCCGCCCGGCGTCGTCGCGGGCGGCCGCCCCGGAACGGCCGCGGCCGCCGCGCCGTCGCCCGCGGGGGAATCCGCCCGCGCGGGCCGCGAACCCGAACCGACGGCCTGAGCCCGACGCGCCCCGTACGGCCCCGCCCCCGAAGACCCGGGGGCGGGGCCGTACCGGTTCCGGCGGACGGGCGGCCGGAGGCCGCCGAGGGGCCGGGTGGGGTCCCGGAGCATCGGGGCGCCCCGTGACCGGAGCGGCGGCCCGTACCGGTTCCGGGCAGCCGGAGGCCGCCGAGCGGGTTGCGGGACATCGGGCGCCGAGCGACCGGGGGCGTCCGGCACCCCGCAGGCTCCCCGCATCGGGCGCCGAGCAACCGGGGGCGTCCGGCACCCCGCAGGCTCCCGGCATCGGGCGCCGAGCAACCGGGGGCGTCCGACACCCAGCAAGCTCCACGGCTCCGGGCGACCGGCGGCCGCCGAGGGGCGCCGAGCGGCCGGCGGCGGGGCCGAGCAACCGGGAGCATCCGACACCCCGCAGGCTCCACGGCTCCGGGCGACCGGAGGCCGCCGAGAGGCCCCGCACGGGCGCCGAGCGGCCGGCGGCGGGGCCGAGCGTCCCGCCGTCGTCCGGCCGGGCGGCCGGAGAACGGCGCGCTCGTGGCCCGGCGGGCGCCGCGGGGATCTGGGCCGTCAGGAGGCGGTCCCGTCCGAGGCGCGGGCACGGTGGGTGCGGACCTTGTGGCGGTTGCCGCAGCGTTCCATCGAGCACCAGCGGCGGCGGCCGGGGCGGGAGGTGTCGACGAAGAGCAGGGCGCAGTTGTGGGTGGCGCACTCCCGGACGCGGTGTGCGGACGGCCCGGTGAGGAGGTCCACCGCGTCGCGCGCCACGGTCGACAGCAGGGCGGCGACCGGAGCCTCGCCGGGCGCCCAGCCGTGGGTGCCGTCGGCGGCGATCAGCGGGACGAGCGGAGGCTCGGCGGCCGCCGCGTTCACCGCGGCGAGGCCGGCGGGATCGGCCGGGCGGCCGTGCGCCCGGGCCGCGACCACGCCCCACAGGGCGTCGCGCAGGGCGCGCGCCGCCGCGGCGCCGGTGTCGTCCGCCGCCAGCCGCAGCCCCGGGGGCAGCCGGCTCTCGGCCACCCAGGCGGCCAGCGCCTGCGGCCCGGTCAGCACCTCGAACCGGGCGTGGTCGCCCGGGCCTCCGGTGGCCAGCAGCTCCAGACAGAGCGCGCCCGGGTCGAAGCGGAACGTCTGCCCGTCCGGGTGACGCAGCAGCAGTCCCGGCGTTTCCGTTGCCCTCGTCGTCATGTAACCAGTATAAGTGGTTACATGACGCTGCACTGGAAACTCGTGATCGACGCCGAAGACCCCCACGCCCAGGCGGACTTCTGGGCGGCCGCCCTCGGCTACCTGGTGGAGGACAACAGCCCCCTGATCGACCGGCTGCTCGGCGGGGGCGCCGTGCCCGAGGAGCTGACGATCGCCTCGCACGGCCGGCGCGCCTGGCGCGATCTGATCGGCGTCCGGCATCCGGACGACCCCTTCGACGAGGTGAGCGGCGCCGGTCTCGGCCGCCGGATCCTCTTCCAGCGCGTGCCGGAGAAGAAGACCGGGAAGAACCGGCTCCACGTCGACGTGCACGCCGCACCCGGTGAGCGCGACGCCGAGACGGAACGGCTCCTCGGCCTGGGGGCGACCGCGGTGCGGCAGGTGCGCGAACAGGGCGGCGAGTGGACGGTGATGACGGACCCGGAGGGCAACGAGTTCTGCGTCCAGTGAGCGGCCCGGAGTGTCCGCAATACGAACACGGGTGACCGATTTCCGCCCTTGACGGTGCGTCGGGGGCGGGCCGACCATTCAGCACGCACGACGCACCACCGCGGGACGCACCACGGCCGGAGCACTCCGCGCGCCGTGGTCCCGCACGTCACACCGCACTCCCGCACGTCCTCGTTCATGCTCCAGCGCCCCGTGCCACCGTCGGCCCGGGGCGTCGTCACGCACGTTCCGTCCTCACCCACACGGAATCCGGAGCCCCCACATGAACCTCTCCGTTCCAGGACGCACGCTCAGCGCCGCCGTGTTCGCCCTCGCCGGACTGCTCGCCGCCGGCGCGCCGGCGGCGACCGCGGCACCGGGCGCGCCGGCCGCGGCACTCGCCGCGCCCGACATACCGCTGGCGAACGTCAAGGCACACCTCACCCAGTTCCAGTCCATCGCCACCGCCAACGGCGGCAACCGGGCGCACGGCAGACCCGGCTACAAGGCGTCGATCGACCATGTGAAGGCCAAGCTCGACGCGGCCGGATTCATCACCACCGTCCAGCAGTTCACGTCGAGCGGCGCCACGGGCTACAACCTGATAGCCGACTGGCCCGGCGGCGACACCGGGCAGACGCTGATGGCCGGCGCGCACCTCGACTCCGTGAGCTCGGGGGCCGGCATCAACGACAACGGCTCCGGTTCCGCCGCCGTGCTGGAGACCGCGCTCGCCGTCTCCCGCGCGCAGTTCCAGCCGGCGAAGCATCTGCGCTTCGCCTGGTGGGGAGCGGAGGAACTGGGCCTGGTCGGCTCCAAGTACTACGTCAACAACCTGCCGTCCGCCGAGCGGGCGAAGGTCGCCGGCTATCTCAACTTCGACATGATCGGCTCGCCGAACCCGGGGTACTTCGTCTACGACGACGACCCGGTGATCGAGCAGACCTTCAAGGACTACTTCGCGGGGATCGGCGTCCCCACGGAGATCGAGACGGAGGGCGACGGCCGCTCCGACCACGCGTCGTTCAAGAACGTCGGCATACCGGTGGGCGGGCTGTTCACCGGGGCGAGCAGGACCAAGACCGCGGCCCAGGCACAGAAGTGGGGCGGCACCTCCGGGCAGGCGTTCGACCGCTGCTACCACTCGTCCTGCGACACGACGTCGAACATCAGCGACACCGCGCTGGACCGCAACAGCGACGCCGTCGCCCACGCGATCTGGACGCTGTCGGCCGGCAGCACCGTCCCGCCGGGCGACGTGTACGAGAACGCGGCCGACGTGGCGGTCCCGGACGCCGGAGCGGCCGTCACCTCGACCGTGACCGTCTCCGGCCGCACGGGCAGCGCACCGGCGACGCTGAAGGCGGGCGTCGACGTCAAGCACACCTACCGGGGTGACCTGGTGATCGACCTGGTGGCGCCGGACGGCACCGCGTACCGGCTCAAGAACTCCAGCAGCAGCGACTCCGCCGACAACGTGATCACCACGTACACCGTCAACGCCTCGGCCGAGGCGGCGAACGGCGACTGGAAGCTGCGCGTCCAGGACGTGGCCCGGTACGACACGGGCTACATCGACAGCTGGCGGCTCACCTTCTAGGGGCGGACCGCACCGAGGCCGCCGGAGCCCCGCCCCGCCGTCGCGGGGCGGGGCTCCGGCCCCGCTCGGCCCGGCTCGCCCCGGCCCGGCGCTCGGCTCAGGCGGTGATGTCCTTCGTCGTGAAGCGCGCCCACGCCGCCGATCCGAAGACCGCGACGTACAGGCCCTGGAGCCCGAGGTTGCGGACGATCCCGTCCCAGAGGAACGGCTCCCGCATCAGGTCGGAGAACGACATCCACCGGTGCGGGAAGAGGTACGGGTGCACCGCCGACAGCTGCGGGACGGTGCCGAGGATCTGGACGGTGATCAGCAGTCCCACCGTGGTCGCCATGGCCGCGATCCCGCTCCCGGTGAGCGTCGAGACGAACAGGCCGATCGCGGCCAGGCCGGTCAGCGACGCGGCGACCACCGGCGCGATGAGCACCGCCCGCCACAGGCCCTCGGCGAAGGACACCGTGGTGCCGGAGATGGTGGTGACGTCCCCCAGCGGGAAGAACAACGCCCCCACGGCGAGGGCCGAGACCGCCACCACGAGCGTCGCCGCCAGGCAGAACGCGCAGACGGCGGTGAACTTGGCGAGCAGCAGCCGGGTGCGGCCGGCCGGGGCGACCAGCAGATAGCGCAGGGTCCCCGACGCCGCCTCGCCGGCGACGCTGTCGCCGGCCACCACGGCGACGGCCATGGGCAGGAAGACCGGCAGTGTCGCCGCGAGCGCGGCGAAGACCAGGAACAGGCCGTTGTTGGTGATCTGCGCGAAGAACGCGGGCCCGCCGCCTCTCCCGGGGCCGCCGGCACCACCGCCGTCGCCGGTCTCGATCCACACGGCGACGCCGATCAGCACGGGGACCGCCGCCAGCACGCCCAGCAGCGCGGACGTCCGCCGGCGCCGGAAGGTGAGGCCGAGTTCCGAGCGGAAGAGCCCCAGCGACCGCCGCAGCCGCCCGGCCCGGCCGGCCGCGCCCGCTCCCGTGCCCCCGGCCGGGGCGGACTCCGCGCCCGTCCGGGCGTCCGTCTCAGCCCGCGACATCGAAGCCCTCCCCCGTCAGCGCCACGAACGCGTCCTCCAGCGAGGCCCGTTCCGTCCCGAAGCCGCGGACCCGGACACCGGCGTGCACGAGAACGGCGCTGAGATCCGCCAGTTCCGTGCCGGGCCCCGGCGGCTCGCCCGTCACCCGGTCCCCGTCCACGGTCACCCCCTCCACCCCGTGCTCCGCCAGCAGCCGCGCCGCGTCCGCCGGGTCGGGGGTGAGCACCGCGAGCCGTCCCCGGGCGCCGGCCGCCAGCTCGGCGACGGATCCCTGGGCGACCAGCCGTCCCTGCGCCATCACCGCCGCGTGGGTGCAGACCTGTTCGATCTCGTCGAGCAGATGCGAGGAGAGGAAGACGGTGGTGCCCTCCGCGGCCAGCTCGCGCACCAGGGTCCGGATCTCGCGCATGCCCTGCGGGTCGAGTCCGTTCGTCGGCTCGTCGAGCACCAGCAGGTCCCGCGGCCGCAGCAGCGCCGACGCCAGGCCGAGCCGCTGCTTCATGCCCAGCGAGTACGCCGAGGCCCTGCGTCCCGCCGCGGCCGCGAGGCCCACCCGGTCCAGCGCCGCCGAGACCCGTGCCCGGCGGGTCCGAGGGTCGGCGAGGGGGTCGGCCGCGTCGTAGCGCAGCAGGTTGTCCCGGCCGCTGAGGAAGCCGTAGAGGGCGGGGCCCTCGATCAGCGCGCCGACCCGCGGCAGGACCGTGTGCAGGGCGCGCGGCACCGGGCCGCCGAGGAGGGTGGCGCTGCCCGCCGTGGGCTCGATGAGGCCGAGGAGCATCCTGATGGTGGTGGTCTTGCCCGAGCCGTTCGGGCCGAGGAAGCCGAAGACGCTGCCCGCCGGCACGCTCAGGTCGAGCCGGTCGACGGCGAGCCGGCCGCCCCGGTAGCGCTTGGTGAGCCCGCGCGTGGCGATGACGGCCGTCATGTCCCTGCCCCGTTCACTCGATGGCCCGTCCCGTGGCGGCCGGGCGTCGTGCGGAGCGCCCCGCCGTACGCGGGGTACGGCGGGGCGCGAAGTCCGTGCGGCGTGTCCTACTTCGCCTCGTTCGCCGCCTCGACCAGGGCGTCCTTGGTGACCGCACCCACGTAGACGGTCCCGTCCTCGGTCATCAGCGCGTTCACCAGACGGGTCGTGAAGACGGTGCCCTTGCCGAACTTGCCGGTGACCTTGTCACCGAGCGCGTCCAGGAACCGGCCGGCCTCCGGCGGCAGATCGCCCGACTCCGGCGCCGCGGCATCCGGGCCGCCGGCCCCCTCGACGGTGGCGATCGAGGTCCAGCCCTCGCCGATGACGTCGAAGCCGCCGAAGTCCTGCGGCCCGCCCTCGAACTCCCGGTGGGCCTCCTTCTCCACCTCGTCGCCCTCGGTCACCTTCGCACCCTTGGGCGGGGTGAAGTCGAAGGTGGACGCGGCGGGGCGGGCGAAGTCGACCGTGGTGAAGCCCGCGTCGACCACGGCCTTGCCCCCGCTGCGGGGGGTGAGCGTGAACTTCAGCGGGGTACCGGTCTCGGCGTCGACCGCGATGGTGACGGCCTTGACCGTCGAGCCCTTCTGCTCGGGCTCGACGACGAGCCGGTACGCGTCCCGGCCGGCGACCTGCGCCGTGCCGCCGACGCGGAAGGACGTGGTGTCGCCGGACGCCTTCAGCACCTCGTCGGCGAACTCCTTCGGCGTGGTGGGCAGTTCCGGGGGCAGGGCGTCCTTCTCGCGGGGGGCGTCCTGGTGGGCGCCGGCCTCCTTGCTGTGGAAGACCTCGTTCGAGGCGCTGTCGTAGGCCCACACCTCGTCGCCGTTGCGGATGAGGCTGTACTCGGACGAGTCCTCCAGCACGGAGACCTTCTGGCGGTCCGGGCCGTCGGCGGCGACCCGCACGGTGTGGGTGCCGGAGGCCAGTTCGGTGAGCTTGGACGCCGGGTCGGCGGAGGAGCCCTCGCCGTCGCCGCCCGCGCCGGTCAGGGAGCCGGCCAGCCCGTCGAACGACGGCAGTCCGAGGTCGGTGGTGATCCGCACCGTGCCGGACAGCTGCTGGGTGTCGGACGCGGCGATCTTCTCGATGAGCTCCCGGGCGGTGATCTTCGGCAGATCCGGGTCACCGGAGCTGGCGAGCGCCGGGACCAGCCCGATGGTCCCCGCCGCGACACCGGCGACCGCCAGCGGGACCAGGTAGCGGACGGCCTTGCGGCGTCCGCCTGCGAGGTCCCCGGCCTCGTCGGTGGAGTGTGCGCTGTCGTTCGGTGCCATGGTGTGCCCTACCTCCGTGGTTGGTCAGGGGTGGTGCTCTCCATCCATATGACCAAAACGCCCGCCCCGGGGCGTCAGCCCTCGGGCGCAAACCCGTGTACCCCTCTGGGATGACACCGAACCGCCCCAACTCCCCCGACCCGTAGGGGGCACGGGCACGCCGGTCGGACGGCGGAAGGTCAGCCGGCGCGGTGGACGACCGCGTCGCACAGCTCCTGCAGGGCCGCCTTCGCGTAGCCGTCGGGGAGCGGCGCGAGCAGCGCCCGGGCCTCCTCCGCGTACCGCACGGTGTCCCGGCGGGCCTGCTCCAGCGCCGGGTGGGCGCGCAGCAGGCGCAGCGCCTCGGCGTGGCGGGCGTCGTCGGTCAGGTCGCCGTCGAGCAGGGCCGCGAGCTCCAGGTCCTCCGGACGGCCGTGCGCCTCGGCGGCGGCACGCAGCAGCAGGACGGGCAGCGTGGCGATGCCCTCGCGCAGGTCGGTGCCGGGGGTCTTGCCGGACTCGTGGGAGTCGGAGGCGATGTCGAGGACGTCGTCGGCGAGCTGGAAGGCGACGCCGAGGCGCTCCCCGTACTGGGTGAGGACGTCCACGACGCGCTCGTCGGCGCCCGCCATCATCGCGCCGAACCGGCAGGACACGGCGACGAGCGATCCGGTCTTGCCGGCGAGGACGTCGAGGTAGTGGTCGACCGGGTCGCGGCCGTCGCGCGGGCCCGCGGTCTCCAGGATCTGACCGGTGACGAGACGCTCGAACGCCTCCGCCTGGATGCGCACGGCCTCCGGCCCGAGGTCGGCCAGGATGTGCGAGGCGCGGGCGAAGAGGAAGTCGCCGGTGAGCACGGCCACCGAGTTGCCCCAGCGGCTGTTGGCGCTGGCGACCCCGCGGCGGACGTCCGCCTCGTCCATCACGTCGTCGTGGTAGAGCGTCGCGAGGTGGGTGAGCTCGACGACCACCGCCGAGGGCACGACACCCGGCGCGTGGGGGTCGCCGAACTGGGCGGCGAGCATCACCAGCAGCGGCCGGAAACGCTTGCCCCCCGCGTGGACGAGGTGCTGCGCGGCCTCCGTGATGAACGGGACCTCGCTCTTGGTGGCATCGAGCAGGCCCGCCTCGACAGCCGACAGCCCGGTCTGGACATCGGCCTCGAGAGCCTGGTCCCGCACGCTCAGCCCGAACGGCCCGACGACGGTCACGAGGGGATCTCCTGTCTGCTGACGATCACACGGATTGTCGATCTGTCGCTGGATGCACTCAAGTCAGCGTATCCGGTCGCGTTTCGATCACCATGAGCGCCTTCCCGCCACCCCCGGTATGTTCGTGATCGGCGGCAATCCCCTGGTACAGGGCATTTGCCCCCGCTCCCCGCCCCCCATGATCCCTG
>NZ_RDBP01000012.1:1890408-1938371 GCF_008042045.1 Streptomyces sp. T39 | reverse complement strand
CGGCGCGGCCCTCCCCGCGGGCTCCCGACCGCCCCGGCGGGAGGGCCGCGCCGCGGGCCGTCCCGCAGGGGACCCGCCATGCGCACCCGCACCGACTTCCCCCACGAGACGGTCCGCGAGGACGTCCGCGTCCCCCTCCCGGACGGCGTCACCCTGCACGCGCGCGTCTGGCGGCCGGTGAGCGGCCCGCCCGTGCCCGCCCTGCTGGAGTACGCCCCGGACCGGCTGACCGACGCCTCCGCCGTACGGGACGGGGAACGCCATCCCTGGTACGCGGGCCACGGCTACGCCTCCGTACGGGTGGACGTCCGCGGCCACGGCAACAGCGGCGGTGTACCGGGCGACGAGTGCGGGGCGGGCGAGCTCGCGGACGGCGTGGCCGTCGTGGAGTGGCTGGCCCGGCAGCCGTGGTGCACCGGGCGGGTGGGCATGTTCGGCGTCGGGCCGGGCGGCCGCTGCGCGCTCCAGGTCGCCGCGCTGGCGCCCGGGCCGCTGCGGGCGGTGGTGGCCGTCTGCGCGAGCGACGACCCGTACGACGGCGACGGCCCCTACCTGGGCGGGGCGGTGACCGGCCGGGGCCTGCACGGCGGCGGGGCGGCCCGCCTCGCGCACGCGGCGCGGCCGCCCGACCCGCGGTACACGGGGGAGGGATGGCGGGAGACGTGGCTGCGCCGCCTCGCGGCGGTGGAGCCGGCGGGCCACACCTGGCTGGCGCACCCGCGGCGGGACGCGTACTGGCAGAGCGCCGGTGTCGGCGACGACACCCGGGCCGTCCGGGCCGCCGTGCTCGCGGTCGGCGCTCTGCACGACCCGGCCAGGGACAGTGTGCTGCGTCTCGTCGAGCGGCTGCCCGAGGGCCGGGTGAGCGGCCTGGTCGGCCCCTGGCCGCACGGCTATCCGGACCGCGCCACCGGGACGGACGACGGCATCGGCTTCCTCCAGGAGACGCTGCGCTGGTGGGACCGTTGGCTGGGGGACCGCGACACGGACGAGGCCCCCTGGCCGCCGCTGCGCTGCCGGCTCGGGGCCGCCGCCCCGGCCCGGGGCGGCTGGACGACGGCCGGCGGGCCGTCGCCGCGGGTCACCGAGGTGCCGTACGCCCTCGGCGGCGGCCCCGTCCGGGTGGCGTCGCCCCCGCACACGGGCATCGACGCGGGCGCCTTCCGCCCGGCCGGGAGTGCCGGGGACCTGCCGCCGGACCAGCGCGAGGAGGACGCGCGGTCGGTGTGCTTCGAGTTCCCCGTCGGCGAGGAGCCGGTCACCGTCCTCGGCCGGCCCGGGCTGACCCTGAACCTGCGCGCGCCGCGGCCGATCGGCCCCGTCGTGGCCCGGCTGTGCGACGTGACCCCGGACGGCACCTCCGTGCTCGTGACCCGGGGCGTACTCCTGCCGCGGGGCGACGAGGCGGGCTCCGCCGGGGAGCCGGCGGCCGGCGGCGCGGGGACGGGCGGCGAACCGCCCGCCGCGGGCGGGACGCGGGGCGGCGAACCGCCGGGCGCGGGCGGGACGCGGGGCGGCGAACCGCCGGGCGCGGAGGCGGGCGCAGGCCCCGGGCGGGTCGTCGAGGTGGCGCTGTCGCTGGCCGCGCACGTCTTCGCGCCGGGCCACCGCATCCGGCTCGCCGTCTCGTCGGCGTACTGGCCCTGGGTCTGGCCGGAGCCGGGGGCCGGCGGTTTCGTCCTGGACCCGGCGGGCTCCCGCCTCGCCCTGCCCGTGCTCGGGCCGGGCGGCGGCCCGGCGGACGGGCCGCCGCCCGTCCCCGAGCCCGAGCACGCGGCGCCGCCCGCCGTCGCCGTCCCCCAGACCTTCGACGCCGGCCGGCCGCGCCTGCTGGTCACCCGGGACGTCGCCGAGGGGCTGTGGACGCTGGAGTCCACGCCCCACCCCGGCGGCACCCAGGTGCACCCGGACGGCCTGGAGTACACCGAGGAGGCGCACGAGACGTACACGATCCGGGACGGCGATCCCCTCTCCGCCCGCGCGCACAGCGTCCGCACGGTCCGGCTCCACCGGCCCGCGTCGGGCTGGGACGCCCGGGTCGAGGCGACCTCGACCACCGTGCGGGACGCGGAGGGCTTCTCGACCACCGACGAACTGGTCTGCCGCGACGGGGACGAGGTGGTCTTCCACCGCACCTGGGAGGAACGCTTCCCCTCCCCCGCCGGGTGACCCGCGGCGGCGGCCCGGGACGCTCCCGTGCACCGGTGAGGCCCACGTAACGTGTCGTCCACACCCGTGGAAAGCGAGGCAGGCACCGATGTCCGAGCAGAGCCCGCTCGATCTGGCCGAGGGCGATCCCTTCGGCCCGCACAACCTCCCGTACGGCGTTTTCACCACAGCGGACGAACCGGAGCGCCGCAGGCTCGGCGTGCGGATCGGCGACCACGTGCTCGACGCAGGGGCGGCCGCCCTCGCGCTCGGCTCCCCGTACGCGGATCTGCTCGCCCAGCCGAGCCTCGGCCCGCTGCTCGCCGCCGGGCGCACCGCCTGGCGCGACGTGCGCCGGGCGCTCACCGCGTGGGTCACGGTCCCGGCCCACCGGCCGGACATAGAGCCCCTGCTGCACCCGGTCGGCGCCGTGACGATGCACCTGCCCTACGAGGTGGCGGACTACGTCGACTTCTACGCGAGCGAGAACCACGCCACCAACGTCGGCCGGATCTTCCGCCCGGACGGCGACGCGCTCACGCCCAACTGGAAGCATCTGCCGATCGGTTACCACGGCAGGTCGGGCACGATCGTGGTCTCCGGGACCGACGTCGTCCGCCCGTCGGGCCAGCGGAAGGCCCCCGCCGACGCGGCGCCCGTCTTCGGGCCCTCCGTCAAGCTGGACATCGAGGCCGAGGTCGGCTTCGTCGTCGGCACCCCCTCCGCGCTCGGCAGCCCGGTGCCGCTGGACGCCTTCCGCGACCACGTGTTCGGGCTCTTCCTGCTCAACGACTGGTCGGCGCGCGACATCCAGGCCTGGGAGTACGTGCCGCTCGGCCCGTTCCTCGGCAAGTCCTTCGCGACGTCCGTGTCCGCGTGGGTGACCCCCCTGGAGGCGCTCGACGCGGCGCGCACCGCGCCGCCCGCCCGGGACGTCCGGCCGCTGCCCTACCTCGACGACGCCGCGGAGGAGGAGCCCGGCGGCTTCGACCTGCGGATCTCGGTGGCGATCAACGGCACGGTGGTGGCGGAACCGCCGTTCGCCTCCATGTACTGGACCGCCGCGCAGCAGCTCGCCCATATGACGGTCAACGGCGCGTCGCTGCGCACCGGCGACGTGTACGGCTCGGGCACGGTCAGCGGGCCCGAGGTGCACCAGCGCGGTTCGCTGCTGGAGCTGACGTGGAACGGCCGCGACCCGATCGATCTCGCGGACGGCAAGCGCACTTTCCTGGAGGACGGCGACGAGGTCACCCTCACCGCGTGGGCCCCCGGCCCGGACGGGGTGCGCGTGGGACTCGGCGAGGTCACGGGGAGGATCGTTCCGGCGCCCTGACCGCCCCGGGGCCGTTCCCCCGCGACGCGGTCACGACCGGGCCCCGGCACCCCCGGCTCAGGGGTGCCGGGGCCCGGCGTCGTACCGCGGTGGTCGGATGGTGACGGGCGGCCCGGTGGTCAGACGGCCCGCCACAGGGCGGGGACCGCCGGGGGCTCCCAGCCGGGCTGGGCCAGGTGGGTCTGGAGGCAGACGTACGCGGCGCCGCCGTGGGTGACTCGGGTGCCGGCCGTGTACGAGGTGCCCGCCGCCCAACTGCCGCCGGGCGGCGGCGTGGTCGGCCCCCCGGTCGGCGAGGGGCCCGGGGTCTGCGGCACGTTCAGCACGAAGTCGAAGGCGGCCTCCTTCGCGCCGCCGGCGTCCCGCACGGTCATCAGCAGGCGCGGGTCGAAGATGGTGTCCGTGGAGTTGCGCGGCTCGCCCGGGAAGTAGAGCTGGGTGGTCAGCACCGGACGCCCGGGAGCCTGCACCTTGACGTGGATGTGCCGGGTCCGGCCCGGATAGAGGCCGGGGACGATCGTGGTCAGGCTGAAGGCGCCGTTCGCATCGGTGTACTGGTGGCCGCGGAAGCGGAAGCCCGTGTTGTCGTAGGCGCCGTTGACGTCGGCCTGCCAGAAGTCCAGCAGCGTGTTCGCGATCGGCCGGCACGCCAGACCGAAGACGTATCCGGTGACGGTGAGCCGGGTGCCGGGGGTGCCGGGCTCCAGCAGCGAGGTGCGGCGCGGCGAGGAGGGCTTGAAGTAGGGGCCCTCGGTCTGCGGGGGCGTCGGGTCGTCGCCGTCGTCGCACTCGGGGGTCACCTGCGGCGCGGTGCCGCCCGCGCCCGCGGTGCGGGCCAGCGCCGGGACGCCCATCAGGACGGCCGGCGCCGCGACGGACGCGGCGAGCGCGGCGCGCAGCACCGTCTTGCGGCTGGGATGCCGGGCGGGTGCGCCCTGCTCCGCGCGGGATGACGTCTCGCCGGGGGTGGTCTCGCCGTCCATGTCTGCTCCTTGTGGGGGCTTCGGGATCGGCTTCGAACCTAGGCTCGGCGCTCGGTGCGGGCGATGGACTCGATCCGGTGTTCGTGGTGAATATCCGCGCCGCGCCGGAAGTCCCCGGGGCTGATCCCGGTCTCCCTGCGGAAGAAGCGGCAGAAGTAGGCCGGGTCGCCGAAACCGACCCGTCCGGCCACCTGGCGCACCGACAGGTCGGTGCGCGCGAGCAGCCGTTGCGCCTCGTGGGTGCGGGCGGCGCGCACCAGCTCCCCCGGGGTGCGGCCGGTGGCCGCCTTGACCGCCTCGGCCAGATAGCCGGCCGTGACGCCGATCCGGCCGGCGCAGGCGCTCACCGACCACAGGGCCGGGTCGTTGCCGCCGATCAGCCGGGTGAACTCCCCGGCGACCGAGGCGGCCCGCCCCGGCCCGTTCTCGCCGGACGGGGCGGGCACCGCTCCGTCCGGCGGGGCGGCGCTCCCCGTCATCCGGGACGCACGGACGACGAGCACATGGAGCAGCGCGCGCAGCACGGAGTCGAAGCCCTGGGCCCCGCGCGCGTACTCGTCGGCGAGTTCGGCGACGAGCCGGGCGACGCCGGAGTGCCCGGCGTCGTCCAGGGTCAGCCACGGCCGTCCGCCGAGCTCGCGCAGCAGGTCCCGGTCGCCGGGGTGGTCGCGGAGGAAGCCGTCGGTGAACAGCACGACCGAGCCGTCCAGGTGCCGGGCGTCCTCCCAGTGGTGGACCTGCCCCGGCGCGATCACGCACAGGTGGGGCGGAGCCAGCTCCCAGCGGGCCAGGTCCACCACATGGGCGCCGGTGCCGCCGGTGACGTGGACGATCTCCCAGAAGGTGTGGCGGTGCGGGAAGTCGGCCCGTGACATCGGGCCGATGGTGTCGAAGGTGCCGATCGCGAAGGGCATCGCGTTGGGCATCGGCACCTCCAGCCGGTGCATGGGCAGAACGTCCTCCCCGGACGTCCGGCACGGGGCCGTTCCCGGTGTCACGGTGGTGCCGCGCATCGTCTCGCTCCCTCACCGACGGACCATTGGTCCGGACCTGTTGGGCCGCCACACCATGCCACGCGCCGCCCCGGCGCGGAACGGGGCCGTGGGCCCCCGCACGGGCGGCCCAGGTGGCGCACAAGTGGCAGATCTTTCCGACCGCTCCACGAAGCCCCAGGTCAGCGCAGTGCCGACAGGGCCTCAGGTGGCGCAATACTGCGGCAACACCATGGCGCGCACCGCCTCGGTAGGGTCCGTCGCATGCCAGCCGAACGCATCCGTGAGCACGCAGTGCCCGTCGCCGCCGCCCGCCGGCGACGGCTGCGCGCGGACCAGGCGCGGCAGCTCGCCGATCTGCTGCGGCACCAGATCCGCACGGCCGGCTTCCCCGGCGGCGTCCTCCCCCTGGAGGGCACCATCGGGGCCGACTACCGGGTGTCGCGCAACACCGTCCGGCAGGCGCTGGACCTGCTGCGGGCGGAAGGGCTGATCGAACGGCAGCCCGGTGTCGGCACGGTGGTGGTCGCCGAGAAGTACCCGCACGGCCTCGACCGCCTCCAGGGCCTCGCCGAGACCCTCCGTGAACACGGCACCGTCACCAACGAGGTGCGGACCGTGGGCCCGGTCACCGCCCCCGGACCGGTGGCGCGGCGGCTGGGCGTCGCCGAGCACTCCGAGGTGCTCTACATCGAACGGCTGCGCCGCCTCGGCGGTCTGCCCCTCTCCCTGGACCTCACCTACATCCCGATGGACATCGGTTCGGGCCTGCTCGACTGCGACCTGGAGCACAACGACGTGTTCCGGCTGCTGGAACGCCTCACCGGGCAGCCGCTCGGCACGGCGGACATCACCCTGGAGGCCGTCAACGCCGACGCGCACTCCGCGGCCGTCCTGCAGGCGCCGCGCGGCGCCGCCGTGCTGATGCTGGAACGGCTCACCCATCTGCGCGACGGACGCCCCGTGGATCTGGAGTTCATCCGGTTCCGCGGCGACCGCATCGCCATGAGCGGACTGCTCCACCGCGCCGGCTGACCCGGCCGGCCCGCACCCGCGGACCGACCGCCCCGGTACGCCGCGGCGTGCCCCTCCCGCCCTCTCCCGCCACTCCTGGAGACCGCCATGCCTCTGGCGCCCCAGCGGGCCGACGTGCCCGTGACCATCGACGAGTCGAAGTGCATCACCGGCTGCACCCTGTGCGTCGACATGTGCCCGCTCGACTCCCTCGCCATCCGCGAGGACGACGGCAAGGCCTACATGCACGTGGACGAGTGCTGGTACTGCGGCCCGTGCGCCGCCCGGTGTCCCACCGGCGCGGTCACGGTCAACATGCCCTACCTGCTCCGCTGAGAGAGGCCCGTCCCCCATGAAACGCACGGCACCCCGCGCCCTGCTCGCGCTCGCGCTCCTCGTCCCCGCCGCGGCCGGCTGCGGCGGCGACGCGGACGCCGGCGGACCGGACACCGTCACCGTGACCGTCGGCTACCAGTCCAAGACCATCAACACCGTCACCGCCGGCACCCTGCTGCGCTCCCTCGGCTACTTCGAGGAGGAACTTCAAAGGCGCGGCGCACGCGACGGCGTCACCTACGAGGTCCGCTGGCAGGACTACGCCACCGGCGCCCCCATCACCGCCCAGATGACCGCCGGGAAGATCGACATCGGTTCCATGGGCGACTTCCCCCTGCTGCTCAACGCGGCGCGCGGCAGGCAGCTCGACCGGCCCACCCGCCTCGTCTCCGTCACCGGCTACAACCTGCGCGGCGGGCTCAACACCATCGTCACCGCACCCGGTTCGCGCCTCGACTCCCTGGGCGACCTCAAGGGGAAGAAGGTGTCCACCAGCGTCGGATCCGCCGCCGACGGCACCCTGGTGCGGGCCCTCCAGCAGGAGGGCCTGGACCCGCTCGAGGACATCCGCAAACTCAACCAGCAGCCCGCGGTGGGCGCTTCCGCGCTCCAGTCCGGCAGTGCCGACGCGCTCTCCCAGTTCGTGGCCTGGCCGGGACTGCTCGCCTACCAGGGGCGGGCCGAGGCCCTCTACGACGGCGCGGCCCTGGACCTGCCGACCTTCCACGGGGTCACCGCCCGCGAGGACTTCGCCGAGAAGCGCCCCGCCGTGCTGGAGGACTTCCTGCGCGCCCAGATCCGTGCGACGGAGTACCTGCGCGAGAAGCCGGTCGCCGCGGCCGAGTCCGTCGCCGAGGCCACCGGGCTCCCGGCCGAGGTCGTCTACCTCTACAACGGCGCCCACGGCATCGCCACCTTCGACACCACCCTCAAGCCGGAGCTCGTCGCCGCGCTGAAGAAGGACGTCCCGGTGCTGGCGTCCGCCGGACTCGTCGGGGACGTGGACGCGGAGACGTTCGTGGACTCCTTCGTCGACGACCGGTACGTGCGGCGCACCCACGGCGCCGGCTACGACGAGGCACTCGCGGCGAAGGCCCCGTCCGCCCGCGGCGAGGTGTGGCGCAAGGACGGCACCACGACACCGTACGACGATCCCACCGCCCTGCTCCGTGCGGTGGCGGCGGGCGACGGCACCGTCAGGGCGGCGTACGTCCCCGACACCACGACCGGGACGCAGTGGTTCGCCGACAAGGCGGTGTGGGTGGCCGACGGTGCGCGCCTGCTGCCGTTCGTCGCCCCGTCCGCCGCCGCCGACTGGATCGCCGGGCACCCCGGAGCCCGCACCGTGTCCTACGAGCAGGCCCTGGAACGGGCCTCATGACCCGCGCCGCCCGCCTCACCCTGCGCGCCCTGTCGCTGGCCGGCGCGCTCGGGCTGTGGCAGCTGCTGACCGCCCACGACGTGAACCTGTGGCTGCGGTTCGAGCAGTTCCCGACGGTCACCGAGGTGGCGCGGGCCTTCGGGCAGCGCGTCGGGGGCGCTACGTACTGGCAGGACCTGACCGACAGCGTCACCCGGATCGTGACCGGCTTCCTGCTGGCGGCCCTCGCCGGTGTCGCCGTCGGCACGGCGGTCGCCCGCTCGCGGGTGGCCGAGGACGTCGTCGGACCGCTGCTGGAGGTGCTGCGCCCGATACCGGCGATCGCCCTGGTGCCGGTCGCGATCCTGCTCTTCCCCAGCAACGAGCAGGGCATCGTCTTCATCACCTTCACCGCGGCCTTCTTCCCGGTCGCGGTCTCCACCCGGCACGCGGTCCGCGCCCTGGCGCCCGTCTGGGAGGAAGCGGTGCGGACCATGGGCGGCGGCCGCGGCCGGGTGCTGTGGTCGGTGGTCCTGCCGGGCGCCCTGCCCGGCATCCTCGGCGGGCTCTCCGTGGGCATCGGGGTGTCGTGGATCTGCGTGATCTCGGCCGAGATGATCTCCGGCGAGTACGGGGTGGGCTACCGCACCTGGCAGGACTACACGGTCGTCGACTACCCGGGCGTCCTCGTCGGCATGGTCACCATCGGCGTGCTCGGCTGGCTCACCTCCACCGCGGTCGAGGTGGCGGGCCGCCGGGTGACGCGCTGGCTGCCCAGGAGCACGGCCCACACCACCGAGGAGCACCGATGAGCACCACGACCGCGGGCGCCGTCGACGCCACCGCGAGCACGGCCCCCGGAACCAGGCTCGGGCTGCGCTCGGCGGCCCTGGGCCGCCGGGGGGAGGGCGGGGCCGTGCTGGAGGGCGTGGACCTGGACGTCGTCCCCGGCGAGGTCCTCGCCGTCGTCGGCCCTTCGGGCTGCGGCAAGTCCACCCTGCTGCGCACCCTCGCCGGGCTGCTGCCCCCGCTCTCCGGCGAGGTCACCCAGGACGGCGAGACCGTGCGCGGGCCCGGCGCGGAACGGGCGCTGGTCTTCCAGGAGGACGCGCTCCTGCCCTGGCGGACCGTGCGCCGCAACGTCGAACTGCCGCTCGCCGTCAAGGGCGTGCCGCGTGCCGCCCGGCGCGCGACGGCCGAGGCGTGGCTGGAGCGGACGGGGCTCACGGGCCACGGGGACAAGTACCCCCACCGGCTCTCCGGCGGCCAGCGGCAGCGCGTCCAGCTGGCCCGTGCCCTCGCGGGCGAGCCGCGCGCCGTCCTGATGGACGAGCCGTTCGGCGCCCTGGACGCCCGGACCCGGGCCGGGATGCAGCAGCTCCTCGTCGAGGTGCTGGGCGGCACCGGCGCCACCGTCGTCTTCGTCACCCACGACGTCGACGAGGCGCTCCTGCTCGGCGACCGGGTGGCGCTCCTCGGCCGCGGCACGGTGCTCGACGTCCTGGGCGTGCCCCGGCCCCGGGACCGGGACGCCCGTACCGACCCGCGCACGGAAGCCCTGCGGCGCACGGTCCTCGCCTCCCTCGACGAGGACGCCCGCCCGCTCGCCGCCCGCGGCGACGGCTGACGCCTCCGCGCGCCTCCGCGCCTCCCCGCGCCTCCCCCGACGAGACGAACGCCGCCTCGTCCCGCCCGCCGACGACGGACGTCTCCCCGCCCGCTCGCCGGCGACCGACACACCCACGGAACAAGGAAGGGCCCAGCCATGCGGATTCCGGCCATCGAGGACGCGGACGAGATCAGCTGCGACGTGCTCGTCGTGGGCGGCGGCACCGCCGGGACCATGGCCGCGCTCACGGCGGCCGAGCACGGAGCCGACGTGCTCCTCCTGGAGAAGGCGCACGTGCGGCACTCCGGCGCACTCGCCATGGGCATGGACGGCGTGAACAACGCCGTCGTGCCGGGGCGGGCCGAGCCCGACGACTACGTCGCCGAGATCACCCGCGCCAACGACGGGATCGTCGACCAGTCCACCGTCCGGCAGACGGCCACCCGCGGTTTCGCGATGGTGCAGCGGCTGGAGTCGTACGGGGTGAAGTTCGAGAAGGACGAACACGGCGAGTACGCGGTGCGGCAGGTCCACCGGTCGGGCTCGTACGTGCTGCCCATGCCCGAGGGCAAGGACGTCAAGAAGGTGCTCTACCGGCAGCTGCGCCGCAGGGAGATGCGCGAACGCATCCGCATCGAGAACCGGGTGATGCCGGTGCGCGTGCTGACCCACGACGGGCGGGCCGTCGGCGCGGCCGGGTTCGACACCCGCACCGGACGGTTCGTCGTCGTCCGGGCGGGCGCCGTCGTCCTGGCGACGGGCGCCGCGGGACGCCTCGGCCTGCCCGCGTCGGGCTACCTCTACGGCACCTACGAGAACCCGACCAACGCGGGCGACGGCTACGCGATGGCCTATCACGCCGGCGCCGAGCTCACCGGCATCGAGTGCTTCCAGATCAACCCGCTGATCAAGGACTACAACGGCCCGGCCTGCGCCTACGTCGCCAACCCGTTCGGCGGCTACCAGGTCAACCGGCACGGCGAGCGCTTCGTCGACTCCGACTACTGGTCGGGCCGGATGATGGCCGAGTTCGCGGAGGAGCTGGCCTCCGACCGGGGCCCGGTCTACCTGAAGCTCAGCCATCTGCCCGAGGAGTCGGTGGCCGCGCTGGAGGGCATCCTGCACACCACCGAACGCCCCACCCGCGGCACGTTCCACGCGAACCGCGGCCACGACTACCGCACCCACGACATCGAGATGCACATCTCCGAGATCGGCCTGTGCGGCGGGCACTCGGCCTCGGGCGTGCGCGTCGACGACCACGCCCGCACCACCGTGCCCCGGCTGTACGCCGCCGGCGACCTCGCCTGCGTCCCGCACAACTACATGATCGGCGCGTTCGTCTTCGGGGATCTCGCGGGCGAGGACGCGGCCCAATACCGCGCGTACGAGGGCGAACTCCCCGCCGACCAGCTGCGCGAGGCGCACGAGCTGGTGTACCGGCCGCTGCGCAACCCCGACGGGCCGCCGCAGCCCCAGGTGGAGTACAAGCTGCGCCGCTTCGTCAACGACTACGTCGCCCCGCCGAAGAGCGGGGCCCGGCTCTCGCTCGCCGTGGAGCACTTCGAGCGGATGCGCGGCGAGATCGCCGCGATGGGCGCCACGACCCCGCACGAGCTGATGCGCTGCGCGGAGGTGTCCTTCATTCGCGACTGCGCGGAGATGGCGGCACGCGCCTCGCTGGCCCGCACCGAATCCCGGTGGGGCCTCTACCACCAGCGGACCGACCATCCCGGCACCGACGACGAGGGCTGGCTGCACCACCTCGACCTGCGCAAGTCGGCTTCGGGAGCGATGGAGTTCACCGCCCGGCCGGTGGCGCCGTACCTGGTGCCGGTCGACGAGTACGCCCCCGTCGGCGGCCCGTCACGTCATCTCGGGGAGGTCGCGCTCGCCCAGGTGGCGACGGCCGGACCGCGCGAGGTGGCACCGACCGGCTCGCGCATCGCCGCGCGCGCCGCCGCGAAGGCCGGGCCCGCCACGGCCTCGCCCCGGATCCTGGAACTGCTGGCACTCGCCGAGAGCGACCCCGAACTCCGCGCCCTGCGGCCCTACCTGGCCGATCCCGACCCGGCGGTGCGCCGCGCGGCCGTCGCCGCGCTCACCGAGACCGCCCCCGACGGCACCGGTCCCGCCCTCGCCGGGGCGCTCGCCGACACCGACGCCGGGGTCCGGGCGGCGGCCGCCGAGTCGCTGCGCGAACTGGTGGAGACCCTGCCGCCCGACCCCGCGCTCCGTGACCTGCTGCTCGCCGCCCTCGCCGCCGCCGACCCCGTCGTCCCGGCGGCCGCCCTCGACGTGCTGCGGGAGCTGCGCCTGGGCGCGGCCCCGGCCTACGCCGGGGCGCTCGCCTCACCGGAGATCGGCGTCCGGATCGCGGCCGTGCGGGCGCTGGTCTCCGTCGACGCCGTGGCGGACCTGGCCCGCGCCGCCGCCGACGCGGCCCGCGAGGTGCGGGTGGCCGCGGCCAGGGGGCTGGCGTCGGTGACCGTGCCCGGGGTACTGGCGCCCCTGACGCGGCTGACCGGCGACCCGGACCCGCTGGTGCGGGCGGCCGCCTACGAGGCTCTGGGCACGGCGGGCTGCCCGGCGGACCTGGCCGCCGCGGCCCGGGCCGCCCTCGCCGACCCGGCCTGGCAGGTCCGCGCGGGCGCGGCGAAGGCCCTCGGCGCGGCCGCGGCCGCCGACGCGGTGCCGGCCCTCGCCGAGGCCCTCGGGGACCTCAACGCCGACGTCCGCAAGGCCACCGTCCTCGCCCTCCTCCGCCACCCCTCCGCCCCGCAGTACTTCCTGGACCTGGCGAACCAGGCGGGCACCTTCGTCCGCTGACCCACCGGCCCACGACACGCCGAAGGTCCGGCGCCTCCCTCGGGGGAGGCGCCGGACCTTCGGCATGCGGGGCCACCGGCCGGGGGCGGGCGCCGCCGCTCGGCGGTGATCGCGGCCCGGCCTTCGCGGGGCCCGGCCTTCGCGGCGGCGCGCGCGGCGATGCGCGAGCCGGTCGGTGCCACCTCGCGCGGTCCGGCCGTCGCCACCTGGGCGGGTCACCACGGGATGATCCCTACACACGTGCGTCCAGACGGTGCTGCCCGCCATCGAGGTGGTCCCGCCCGAGTCGCCGACCCGGGACCGGGAGACCGCGCCGCTCGAGTACGCCCGGGCGAGGATCCGCCACTACCGGCGGGTGCAGAACCAGCGGGGGAAGCCGGTCGTCCGCGTCGTCGAGCCGGAGCCGGGCGCCGGCGCCTGCACGCCGGCGGGGCGTCTTCCACGACCGGATGAAGGTCGACGCCCCGTTCCCCGTCGATCTGGATCCGACGGCGATCACCGCCGAGCGGCGGCGCCCGCCCCCGGCCGGTGGCCCCGCATGCCGAAGGTCCGGCGCCTCCCCCGAGGGAGGCGCCGGACCTTCGGCGTGTCGTGGGCCGGTGGGTCAGCGGACGAAGGTGCCCGCCTGGTTCGCCAGGTCCAGGAAGTACTGCGGGGCGACGCCGAGCACCAGGGTGACGGCGACACCGACGCCGATCGTGGTGATCGTCAGCGGCGACGGCACGGCGACGGTCGGGCCCTCCGGCTTCGGCTCGCTGAAGAACATCAGCACGATGACCCGGATGTAGAAGAACGCGGCGATGGCCGACGAGATCACACCCACCACGACCAGCGCGCCGGCGCCGCCCTCCGCCGCCGCCTTGAAGACGGCGAACTTGCCGGCGAAGCCCGACGTCAGCGGGATGCCGGCGAAGGCGAGCAGGAAGACCGCGAAGACCGCCGCCACCAGCGGCGAACGCCGCCCCAGCCCGGCCCACTTGGACAGGTGGGTCGCCTCGCCGCCCGCGTCGCGGACCAGGGTGACCACCGCGAAGGCGCCGATGGTCACGAAGGAGTACGCGAGCAGGTAGAAGAGGACGGACGAGACACCCGAGGGGGTCGTGGCGATCACACCGGCGAGGATGAAGCCGGCGTGCGCGATCGACGAGTACGCCAGCAGGCGCTTGATGTCCGTCTGGGTGATGGCGACGATCGCGCCGCCCAGCATCGTGACGATGGAGACCGCCCACATGACCGGCCGCCAGTCCCAGGCCAGGCCCGGCAGCACCACGTAGAGCAGACGCAGCAGCGCGCCGAAGGCGGCGACCTTGGTCGCGGCGGCCATGAAGCCGGTGACCGGGGTCGGGGCGCCCTGGTAGACGTCGGGCGTCCACATGTGGAACGGCACGGCACCGACCTTGAAGAGCAGGCCCATCAGGATCATCGCGCCGCCGATCAGCAGCAGCGCGTCGTTGCCCATGGTGTCGGCGAGCGCCGGGTCGATCGAGCGGACGCTGCCGTCGACGACGTCGGCGATCCGGGCGTACGAGACGGAACCCGCGTACCCGTAGAGCAGCGCGATGCCGAAGAGCAGGAACGCCGAGGAGAAGGCGCCCAGCAGGAAGTACTTCACCGCCGCTTCCTGGGACATGAGCCGCTTGCGGCGGGCCAGGGCGCACAGCAGGTAGAGCGGGAGGGAGAAGACCTCCAGCGCGATGAAGAGGGTCAGCAGGTCGTTGGCTGCCGGGAACACCAGCATGCCGGCGATCGCGAACAGGGCGATCGGGAACACCTCGGTGGTGGTGAACCCGGCCTTGACCGCGGCCTTCTCCTGGTCGCTGCCGGGCACGGCGGCCGGTTCGGCGGCGAACGAGTCGATCCGGTTGCCGTGCGCCTCGGGGTCGAGGCGGCGCTCGGCGAAGGTGAAGACCGCGACGACCGACGCCAGCAGGATCGTGCCCTGGAGGAACAGCGCCGGGCCGTCCACCGCGATGGCGCCCATCGCGGCGATGCCCGCCTTCGTCGTGGCGTATCCGCCCGCGGCGAGCCCGACGACCGCGGCGAAGGAGGCCGCGAGCGCGACCACGGTCACGAACAGCTGGGTGTGGTACCTGGCCCGCCGCGGCACGAAGGCTTCCACGAGGATGCCGACGAGGGCGGCACCCACGATGATCAGCACCGGGGCCAGCTGGTCGTACTCGATGTGGGGTGCGGGGATCCTGCCGAGCGGCTCGGCCTCCGCCGCTGTTGTCCACAGGCTGTGGACAGCTGTCTGGCTCACTTGGCCGCCTCCACCTCGGGCCGGGGGTCCTGCTTCTGTACGTCGGACATCGTGTGCTCCACGGCCGGGTTGACGATCTCCGTCAGCGGCTTCGGGAACACGCCGAGGAAGAGCAGCAGCGCGATCAGCGGCGCGACGACCACCAGTTCACGTGCCTTCAGGTCGGGCATGGTGCTGACCTCGGCCTTCACCGGCCCGGTCATGGTGCGCTGGTAGAGCACCAGGGTGTAGAGCGCGGCGAGCACGATGCCGGAGGTCGCGATCACACCGGCCACCGGATACGCGGAGAACGTGCCGACCAGCACCAGGAACTCGCTGACGAACGGCGCGAGTCCGGGCAGCGACAGGGTCGCGAGGCCGCCGACGAGGAATGTGCCGGCGAGCACCGGGGCGACCTTCTGCACACCTCCGTAGTCCGCGATGAGACGCGACCCGCGACGGGAGATCAGGAAGCCGGCGACCAGCATCAGCGCGGCGGTCGAGATGCCGTGGTTGACCATGTACAGCGTCGCGCCCGACTGCGCCTGGCTGGTCATCGCGAAGATGCCGAGCACGATGAAGCCGAAGTGCGAGATCGAGGCGTAGGCGACCAGGCGCTTGATGTCCCGCTGGCCGACCGCCAGCAGCGCCCCGTAGACGATGCTGATCAGCGCCAGCACGATGATCACCGGGGTGGCCCACTTGCTGGCCTCCGGGAAGAGCTGGAGGCAGAAGCGGAGCATCGCGAAGGTGCCGACCTTGTCGACGACGGCCGTGATCAGCACGGCGACCGGTGCGGTCGCCTCGCCCATCGCGTTCGGCAGCCAGGTGTGCAGCGGCCACAGCGGGGCCTTGACGGCGAAGGCGAAGAAGAAGCCGAGGAACAGCAGCCGCTCGGTGTTCTGCGCCATCTCGAACTGTCCGCTCGCGCGGGCCTCGGCGATCTCGGAGAGCGAGAAGCTCCCCGCGACCACGTACAGCCCGATGACGGCGGCCAGCATGATCAGACCGCCGACCAGGTTGTAGAGGAGGAACTTCACCGCCGCGTAGGACCGCTGGGCCGCCGCGTTCTCCTCGCTGCCGCTGTGCGCCCGGTCGCCGAAGCCGCCGATGAGGAAGTACATCGGGATGAGCATGGCTTCGAACAGGATGTAGAAGAGGAAGACGTCGGTGGCCTCGAAGGAGAGGATCACCATCGCCTCGACCATCAGGATCAGGGCGAAGAAGCCCTGCGTCGGCCGCCAGCGCTTGCTGCCGGTCTCCTGCGGGTCGGCGTCGTGCCAGCCGGCGAGGACGACGAAGGGGATCAGCAGCGCGGTCAGCGCCACCATCACCACGCCGATGCCGTCGACGCCCAGTTCGTAGCGGACGCCGAAGTCGGCGATCCAGGAGTGGGACTCGGTGAGCTGGTAGCGGTCGCCACCGGGCTCGAACCGCACGAGCACGACCGCGGCCAGCACGAGCGTGGCCAGCGAGAAGAGCAGCGCCAGCCATTTGGCGGCCGTCCTCCGCGCGGCGGGGACGGCGGCGGTGGCGATCGCACCCACCGCCGGGAGCACCGCCGTTGCCGTCAGGATCGGGAAGGACATATCAGACCGCCCTCATCAGCAGGGTCGCGGCGATCAGGACCGCCGTACCGCCGAACATCGAGACCGCGTAGCTGCGGGCGTAGCCGTTCTGCAGCTTGCGCAGCCGGCCGGAGAGCCCGCCGAACGTGGCGGCCGTGCCGTTGACCACGCCGTCGACCAGGGTGTGGTCGACGTAGACCAGGGAGCGGGTGAGGTGCTCGCCGCCGCGGACCAGGACCACGTGGTTGAAGTCGTCCTGGAGCAGGTCGCGTCGGGCGGCCCGGGTGAGCAGCGAGCCGCGCGGCGCGGTGACCGGGACCGGCTTGCGCCCGTACATCACCCAGGCGATCGACGCGCCGATCACCAGCACCACGACGGTGGACGCGGTGATGGCCGGGACGCTGATGACCGGGTGCGGGTGCTCGAACTCGGTCACCGGGGCCAGCCAGTTGGCGAACCGGTCGCCGATCGCGAAGAACGCGCCGGCGAAGACCGAGCCGAAGGCGAGCACGATCATCGGGATCGTCATGGACTTCGGCGACTCGTGCGGGTGCGGCTCGTGGCCCTCCGCGTCGGGCTGCCAGCGCTTCTCGCCGAAGAACGTCATGATCATCACGCGGGTCATGTAGAACGCGGTGATGCCGGCGCCCAGCAGCGCGATGCCGCCGAAGATCCAGGCGCGGGCGCCGTCTCCGTAGGAGAACGCCGCCTCGATGATGGTGTCCTTGGTCCAGAAGCCCGACAGGCCCGGGAAGCCGATGATGGCGAGGTAGCCGAGGCCGAAGGTCACGAAGGTGACCGGCATGTACTTCCGCAGCCCGCCGTAGCGGCGCATGTCGACCTCGTCGTTCATGCCGTGCATGACCGAGCCCGCGCCGAGGAAGAGCCCGGCCTTGAAGAAGCCGTGGGTCACCAGGTGCATGATCGCGAAGGCGTAGCCGATCGGGCCGAGGCCCGCCGCGAGGACCATGTAGCCGATCTGCGACATGGTCGAGCCGGCCAGCGCCTTCTTGATGTCGTCCTTCGCGCAACCGACGATCGCACCGAAGAGCAGGGTGACCGCGCCGACGACGACGACGGCGAGCTGTGCGTCGGGGGCGGCGTTGAAGATCGCGCCGGACCGGACGATGAGGTACACGCCGGCGGTCACCATGGTCGCCGCGTGGATCAGGGCCGAGACCGGGGTCGGGCCCTCCATCGCGTCGCCGAGCCAGGACTGGAGCGGCACCTGCGCCGACTTGCCGCACGCCGCGAGCAGCAGCATCAGGCCGATGGCCGTCAGCGTGCCCTCGGAGGTCTCGCCCACCGATCCGAGGACCGGCCCGAAGGCGAAGGTCCCGAAGGTGGTGAACATCAGCATGATGGCGATCGACAGGCCGATGTCGCCCACCCGGTTGACGAGGAACGCCTTCTTGGCCGCCGTCGCCGCGCTGGGCTTGTGCTGCCAGAAGCCGATGAGCAGGTACGACGCGAGACCGACACCCTCCCAGCCGACGTACAGCAGCAGGTAGTTGTCCGCGAGGACCAGCAGCAGCATCGCCGCGAGGAAGAGGTTCAGGTAGCCGAAGAAGCGGCGGCGCCGCTCGTCGTGCTCCATGTACCCGATGGAGTAGATGTGGATCAGGGTGCCGACGCCCGAGATCAGCAGGACGAAGGTCATCGACAGCTGGTCCAGCTGGAAGGCGATGTCCGCCTGGAAGCCCTCGACGGGGATCCAGCTGTACAGCGTGCTGGTGAGGGCGCGGTCGTCCGCGTCCTTGCCGAGCATGTCCGCGAAGAGCACGGCGGCGAGGACGAAGGAGGCGGCGGCGAACAGGGTGCCGAGCCAGTGGCCCGTCGTGTCGAGGCGACGGCCGCCGCAGAGCAGCACCGCCGCTCCGAGCAGGGGCGCCGCGACGAGCAGCGCGATCAGGTTGTCCACGATGTGTCCCGTCCCCTTACAGCTTCATCAGGCTGGCGTCGTCGACCGAGGCCGAGTGGCGGGAGCGGAACAGCGACACGATGATCGCGAGTCCGACCACGACCTCCGCCGCCGCGACGACCATCGTGAAGAACGCGATGATCTGGCCGTCGAGGTTGCCGTGCATCCGAGAGAAGCCGACGAACGCGAGATTGCACGCGTTGAGCATCAGCTCGATGCACATGAAGACCACGATCGCGTTCCGCCGGATCAGCACACCGGCGGCACCGATGGTGAACAACAGCGCGGCGAGATACAGATAGTTGACCGGATTCACCGCGTGACCTCCTGTCCGTCCCGGTCGTGCCCGTCCGTGTCGCGTCCGAGCCGCTCCTCGGAGCGCTGTTCCAGGGCCTTGAGGTCGTCCAGCGCCTCGCGCGACACGTCGCGGATCTGGCCGCGGTCGCGCAGGGTGCGGTTGACCGTGAGCTCGGACGGGGTGCCGTCGGGCAGCAGGCCCGCGATGTCCACCGCGTTGTGCCGGGCGTAGACGCCGGGGGCGGGCAGCGGCGGCAGGTGCCTGCCCTCGCGCACGCGCTCCTCCGAGAGCTCGCGCTGGGTGCGGGCCCGCTCGGTGCGTTCGCGGTGGGTGAGGACCATCGCGCCGACGGCGGCCGTGATCAGCAGCGCGCCGGTGATCTCGAACGCGAAGACGTACTTGGTGAAGATCAGGGCGGCCAGACCCTCGACGTTGCCGCCGCGGGCGGAGTTGGCCGCGCCCAGACCGTTGAAGTTCTTCAGGGAGGCGTTGGCGATGCCGGCGATCAGGAGGATGCCGAAGCCGAGCCCGCACAGGGCGGCCAGCCAGCGCTGCCCCTTGATCGTCTCCTGGAGCGAGTCGGCGGCGGTGACGCCGACCAGCATGACCACGAAGAGGAACAGCATCATGATCGCGCCGGTGTAGACGACGATCTGCACGATGCCGAGGAAGTAGGCGCCGTTGGCGAGGTAGAACACCGCGAGGATGATCATGGTCCCGGCGAGACACAGCGCGCTGTGCACCGCCCGCCGCATCAGGATCGTGCACAGGGCGCCGATGACGGCGACCGTGCCGAGGACCCAGAACTGGACGGCCTCGCCGGTGGAGGTGGCGGAGGCGGCGAGCACGTTCATGCGCCGATCACCTTCCCCGACGCGGGCTCGTCCTCGCCGAACGTGGACTCGCCCTCCTGGACCTGCTCGCCCCGGGACGCCGCGGTCTGCCGGACCGTGCCCGGGGCGGCCTCCGTGACCAGGCCCCGGTAGTAGTCCTGCTCGTCCGTGCCCGGGAAGATCGCGTGCGGCGAGTCGACCATGCCCTCGTCCAGACCGGCGAGCAGCTGCTCCTTGGTGTAGATGAGGTTCTCGCGGCTGCTGTCGGCCAGCTCGAACTCGTTGGTCATCGTGAGCGCCCGGGTGGGGCACGCCTCGATGCACAGTCCGCACAGGATGCAGCGGGCGTAGTTGATCTGGTAGACGCGGCCGTACCGCTCACCCGGGGAGTAGCGCTCCTCGTCGGTGTTGTCCGCGCCCTCGACGTAGATCGCGTCGGCCGGGCAGGCCCAGGCGCACAGCTCGCAGCCGACGCACTTCTCCAGCCCGTCGGGGTGGCGGTTGAGCTGGTGCCGGCCGTGGAAGCGCGGCGCCGTGACCTTCGGCTGCTCCGGGTACTGCTCGGTCAGCCGCTTCTTGAACATGGCCTTGAAGGTCACGCCGAAGCCGGCGACCGGATTCTGGAACGAGCTCTCGGAACCCTCAGACACCGTCGGCCTCCTTTCCGTCCTGAGGACCATCACTGTCCGTACCGGGTCCGCCACTGGAGATCAGTTCGCGGTCCCGCCGCGGGCGCCTGCGCGGCACCGGCGGCAGCTCCTGCCCTGGCAGCGGCGGTACGGGGAACCCGCCGGCCATCGGGTCGAACGGACCGGGCGCGGTCTTCGCCGCCTCGGCCTCCTTGTCCTTGCGCCCGCGGAAGATGTCGGCCACGAAGGACAGCAGGAGCACCGCGATCACGGCCCCCGCGACGTAGAGCACGATCTGCTGGAAGTCGTAGTTCTCGTTCCGCAGCGCCCTCACGGTCGCGACGAGCATCAGCCAGACCACGGAGACCGGGATCAGGACCTTCCAGCCGAGCTTCATCAGCTGGTCGTAGCGGACACGCGGCAGGGTGCCGCGCAGCCAGATGAAGAAGAAGAGCAGCAACTGCACCTTGAGGACGAACCAGAGCATCGGCCACCAGCCGTGGTTCGCGCCCTCCCAGAAGGTGGAGATCGGGTACGGGGCGCGCCAGCCGCCCAGGAAGAGGGTGACCGAGACGGCGGAGACGGTGACCATGTTGACGTACTCGGCCAGCATGAACATCGCGAACTTGATCGAGCTGTACTCGGTGTTGAAGCCGCCGACGAGGTCGCCCTCGGACTCCGGCATGTCGAACGGCGCCCGGTTGGTCTCGCCGACCATGGTGACGACGTAGATGATGAACGACACCGGCAGCAGCAGGATGTACCAGCGGTCCGCCTGCGCCTCCACGATCGCCGAGGTCGACATGGACCCGGAGTAGAGGAAGACCGAGGCGAACGCCGCGCCCATGGCGATCTCGTAGGAGATCATCTGCGCGCACGAGCGCAGACCGCCGAGCAGCGGGTACGTCGAGCCGGACGACCATCCGGCGAGCACGATGCCGTAGATGCCGACGGAGGCGACCGCGAGGATGTAGAGCATCGCGATCGGCAGGTCGGTCAGCTGCATCGTGGTGCGGTGGCCGAGGATCGACACCTCGTTGCCGGCCGGGCCGAACGGGATCACGGCGATCGCCATGAACGCCGGGACGGCGGCGACGATCGGCGCGAGGATGTAGACGACCTTGTCGGCCCGCTTGACGACGACGTCTTCCTTGAGCATCAGCTTGATGCCGTCGGCGAGCGACTGGAGCATGCCCCAGGGGCCGTGCCGGTTGGGGCCGATGCGCAGCTGCATCCAGGCGACGACCTTGCGCTCCCACACGATGGAGAACAGCACGGTGATCATCAGGAACGCGAAGCAGAACACCGCCTTGATGACGACGAGCCACCACGGGTCCCGGCCGAACATCGACAGGTCCTCGAGGGCCAGGACGGTCATTGCGCTCACGCCTCCACCTCCGTCACCTCGGTCGCGCCGGTGACGGCAGCGATACGGACCAGTTCGCCGGGCCGGGCACCGGTGTCGGCACCGACGCCGCCGCCCACGGAGTTCATCGGCAGCCACACCACCCGGTCGGGCATCTCGGTGACCTGGAGCGGCAGCCGGACGGAGCCGGCCGGGCCCGAGACCTCCAGCGCGTCGCCGTCCTTCACGCCGGTCTCCGCGGCCGTCGCCGGCGACAGCCGCGCGACGGCGGCGTGCCGGGTGCCGGCCAGCGCCTCGTCGCCCTGCTGGAGGAGCCCCTGGTCGAGCAGGAGCCGGTGCCCGGCGAGGACCGCCTCGCCCTCGCCCGCCCGCGGCAGCGGCCGGGACGCCTCGGCCGGGTCCCCGGCACGGGGACCGTCCCAGCGGCCCAGCCGGTCCAGTTCGGCGCGCACGGCCTTCAGGTCCGGGAGTGCGAAGTGGACGTCGAGGGCGTCGGCGAGCATGTGCAGCACCCGGGCGTCCGTCGGGGCGAGCCGCCGCGTCATCTGCTCCGGCTTGAGCGCGGCCTCGAACATCCGCACCCTGCCCTCCCAGTTGAGGAAGGTGCCCGCCTTCTCGGCGACGGCCGCGACCGGGAAGACCACGTCCGCCCGCTCGGTGACCTCGCTCGGCCTCAGCTCCAGCGAGACCAGGAAGCCGACGGCGTCCAGCGCCTCCCGCGCACGGGCCACGTCCGGCAGGTCGGCGACCTCGACACCGGCGACGACCAGCGCACCCAGTTCGCCGGTGGCCGCGGCCTCGACGATCTGGCCGGTGTCGCGCCCGTAGCGCAGCGGCAGTTCGCGCACCCGCCAGACCTCGGCGGTCTGCTCACGGGCCCGCGGGTCGGTCGCCGGGCGGCCGCCCGGCAGCAGCGACGGCAGCGCGCCCGCCTCGACGGCGCCCCGGTCGCCGGCCCGGCGCGGGATCCACACCAGCCGGGCGCCGGTGGCGGCGGCGGTGCGCAGGGCGGCGGTGAGTCCGCCGGGGACGGCGGCCAGCCGTTCGCCGACGACGATCACCGCACCGTCGGCGCGCAGCGCCTCGGCGGCCCGGGCGCCGTCCTCGTCGAGCCCGGTGCCCGAGGCGAGGGCGTCCAGCCACTCGGTCTCGGTGCCGGGCGCGGCGGGCAGCAGCGTGCCGCCGGCCTTGGCGAGGCCTCGGGTGGCGTGGGTGGCGAGGGAGAAGGTGCGCTGGCCGTGCTTGCGGTGGGCCTTGCGCAGCCGCAGGAAGACCCCGGGGGCCTCCTCCTCCGACTCGAAACCGGCCAGCAGCACGGCCGGGGCCTGCTCCAGCGCGGTGTAGGTGACACCCCCGCCGTCGAGGTCCCGTCCGCGGCCCGCCACGGCGGCGGCCAGGAAGTCGGCCTCCTCCGCGGAGTGGGCGCGGGCCCGGAAGTCGATGTCGTTGGTGTCCAGGGCGACCCGGGCGAACTTGGCGTACGCGTAGGAGTCCTCGACGGTCAGCCGGCCGCCGGTGAGCACACCGGCACGGCCGCGCGCCGCGCGGAGTCCCCCGGCCGCCGCGGCGAGCGCCTCGGGCCAGCTCGCCGGTTCGAGGACGCCCTCGTCATTGCGGACCAGGGGGGTGGTGAGGCGGTCGCGCTGCTGGGCGTAGCGGAAGCCGAAGCGCCCCTTGTCGCACATCCACTCCTCGTTGACCTCCGGGTCCTCGGCCGCGAGGCGGCGCATGACCTTGCCGCGCCGGTGGTCGGTGCGGCTCGCGCATCCGCCGGAGCAGTGCTCGCACACCGACGGGCTGGAGACCAGGTCGAAGGGGCGGGAGCGGAACCGGTAGGCCGCCGAGGTGAGCGCGCCGACCGGGCAGATCTGGATGGTGTTGCCGGAGAAGTAGGACGCGAACGGGTCGCCCTCGCCGGTGCCGACCTGCTGGAGCGCGCCGCGCTCGACCAGCTCGATCATCGGGTCGCCCGCGATCTGGTTGGAGAAACGGGTGCAGCGCGCGCACAGCACACAGCGCTCGCGGTCCAGCAGCACCTGGGTGGAGATGGGGACCGGCTTCTCGTAGGTGCGCTTCTTCCCCTCGAAGCGGGAGTCCGCCTGGCCGTGCGAGACGGCCTGGTTCTGCAGGGGGCACTCGCCGCCCTTGTCGCAGACCGGACAGTCCAGCGGGTGGTTGATGAGCAGCAGCTCCATCACGCCCTGCTGCGCCTTCTCGGCGACCGGCGAGGTGAGCTGGGAGCGGACGACCATGCCGTCGGTGCAGGTGATGGTGCAGGAGGCCATCGGCTTGCGCTGGCCCTCCACCTCGACGATGCACTGGCGGCAGGCGCCGGCCGGGTCGAGCAGCGGGTGGTCGCAGAAGCGCGGGATCTCGATGCCGAGCTGCTCGGCGGCGCGGATGACCAGCGTCCCCTTGGGGACGGAGATCTCGGCGCCGTCGATGGTCAGGGTGACGAGGTCCTCGGGCGGTACCGCCGCTCCGCCGCCGGCGGCGGCGGATCCGGACGTGGTGACGGTCATGCCCGCACCTCCCCGCTGCGCAGGGCGGTCGTCGTGGTGCGGCGGCCCGCCGCGGGGCCGCGGCCGGTGCGGGGCGCGTGCGCCGGACTCATGCGGACACCTCCGTGGTGTGTCGGTCGGCCCAGGCCGTGGACTTCGCCGGGTCGAAGGGGCAGCCCTTGCCCGTGATGTGCTGCTCGTACTCGTCGCGGAAGTACTTCAGCGAGGAGAAGATGGGCGAGGCGGCGCCGTCGCCGAGGGCGCAGAACGACTTGCCGTTGATGTTGTCGGCGATGTCGTTCAGCTTGTCGAGGTCCGTCATCACGCCCTTGCCCGCCTCGATGTCGCGGAGCAGCTGGACGAGCCAGTAGGTGCCCTCGCGGCACGGGGTGCACTTGCCGCAGGACTCGTGGGCGTAGAACTCGGTCCACCGGGTGACGGCCCGCACCACGCAGGTCGTCTCGTCGAAGCACTGGAGCGCCTTGGTGCCGAGCATCGAGCCGGCCGCGCCCACGCCCTCGTAGTCGAGCGGGACGTCGAGGTGCTCGTCGGTGAACATCGGGGTCGACGAGCCGCCGGGCGTCCAGAACTTGAGGCGGTGGCCGGGCCGCATGCCGCCGCTCATGTCGAGCAGCTGGCGCAGCGTGATGCCGAGCGGGGCCTCGTACTGGCCGGGGCTCGCGACATGGCCGCTGAGCGAGTACAGCGTGAAGCCCGGGGACTTCTCGCTGCCCATCGCCTTGAACCAGTCCTTGCCCTTGTTGAGGATCGCGGGAACCGAGGCGATGGACTCGACGTTGTTCACCACGGTGGGGCACGCGTACAGGCCCGCGACCGCGGGGAAGGGCGGCCGCAGCCGGGGCTGGCCGCGGCGTCCCTCCAGCGAGTCGAGGAGTGCGGTCTCCTCGCCGCAGATGTACGCGCCCGCGCCCGCGTGCACGGTGAGTTCGAGGTCGAGTCCGCTGCCGAGGATGTCGGTGCCGAGGTATCCGGCCTCGTACGCCTCACGCACGGCCTCGTGCAGCCTGCGCAGCACGGGCACGACCTCGCCGCGCAGATAGATGAAGGCGTGGTTCGAGCGGATCGCGTAGCAGGCGATCACGATCCCCTCGATGAGCGAGTGCGGATTGGCGAAGAGCAGCGGGATGTCCTTGCAGGTCCCGGGCTCGGACTCGTCCGCGTTGACGACCAGGTAATGGGGCTTGCCGTCGCCCTGCGGGATGAACTGCCACTTCATCCCGGTGGGGAAGCCCGCGCCGCCGCGGCCGCGCAGGCCCGAGTCCTTGACGTAGGCGATCAGGTCGTCGGGCGTCATCGCGAGTGCCTTGCGCAGGCCCTCGTAGCCCTCGTGCCTGCGGTACGTCTCCAGCGTCCAGGACTCCGGCTCGTCCCAGAAGGCCGAGAGCACGGGGGCGAGCAGCTTCTCCGGGCTCGCGTCTCCGCCTGCCTCCGGCCTGCCCCCGTATTCGGTGGACACGGTCATCACTCCCCCTCCTCGCCGACGGGTCCGGCCGGGTGCTCCGGGTCGGATGCCGAGGTCTGCTGCGGTGCGTCGTGCGAGGACAGGTGCTCGGAGCCGGGCTGGGGCCGCTCGCGGGGCACCTCGCCGCGGGGATGGACCACGCGTGCCGGGACCCCTTCGCCCTTGGCCAGGCGCAACCCGATCAGCGAGGCCGGCCCCGCGCCGCCGGTGGCCTCGACGGCCCCCGGGCGCTCGTCGGGGAAGCCGGCCAGGATGCGGGCCGTCTCCTTGTAGCTGCACAGCGGGGCGCCGCGGGTGGGGCTGACCTGCTCGCCGGCGCGGATGTCGTCGACGAGCTTCTTCGCCGACTCGGGCGTCTGGTTGTCGAAGAACTCCCAGTTGACCATCACCACGGGGGCGAAGTCGCACGCCGCGTTGCACTCGATGTGCTCCAGCGTGACCTTGCCGTCCTCGGTGGTCTCGTTGTTGCCGACGCCGAGGTGCTCCTTGAGCTCCTCGAAGATGGCGTCGCCGCCCATGACCGCGCAGAGCGTGTTGGTGCAGACGCCGACCTGGTAGTCGCCCGAGGGCTTGCGCCGGTACATGGAGTAGAAGGTGGCGACGGCGGTGACCTCGGCCGTCGTCAGGCCGAGCAGCTCGGCGCAGAACCGCATGCCGGTGCGGGAGACGTGGCCCTCCTCCGACTGCACCAGGTGCAGCAGCGGCAGCAGTGCGGAGCGCGAACCGGGATAGCGGGCGATGATCTCCCGACCGTCCGCCTCCAGCCGGGCCCGTACGTCGGCCGGGTAGTCGGGTGCGGGCAGTGCGGGCATGCCCAGCGATACGTCCGTCATCGGTCGACGCCTCCCATCACGGGGTCGATGGACGCGACGGCCACGATCACGTCGGCGACCTGGCCGCCTTCGCACATGGCCGCCATGGCCTGGAGATTGGTGAACGACGGATCACGGAAGTGGACCCGGTAGGGGCGGGTGCCGCCGTCGGAGACGACATGGACGCCGAGTTCGCCCTTGGGCGACTCGACCGCGGCGTAGGCCTGCCCGGCCGGGACCCGGAAGCCCTCGGTCACCAGCTTGAAGTGGTGGATCAGGGCCTCCATGGACGTGCCCATGATCTTCTTGATGTGGTCCAGGGAGTTGCCGAGACCGTCGGGGCCGAGCGCGAGCTGCGCGGGCCAGGCGATCTTCTTGTCGGCGACCATGACCGGCCCCGGCTCCAGCCGGTCCAGGCACTGCTCCACGATCCGCAGCGACTGGCGCATCTCCTCAAGGCGGACGAGGAAGCGGCCGTAGGCGTCGCAGGTGTCGGCGGTCGGGACCTCGAAGTCGTAGGTCTCGTAGCCGCAGTACGGGTCGGTCTTGCGCAGGTCGTGCGGGAGGCCCGCGGAGCGCAGGATCGGCCCGGTGGCGCCGAGCGCCATGCAGCCGGTGAGGTCGAGGTACCCGATGTCCTGCATACGGGCCTTGAAGATCGGGTTGCCGGTGGCGAGCTTGTCGTACTCCGGCAGGTTCTTCTTCATGGTCTTCACGAACTCGCGCAGCTGGTCGACGGCGCCCGGGGGAAGGTCCTGGGCGAGGCCGCCGGGCCGGATGTACGCGTGGTTCATGCGCAGTCCGGTGATCAGCTCGTAGATGTCGAGAATGAGTTCACGATCACGGAATCCGTAGATCATGATCGTGGTGGCACCGAGCTCCATGCCGCCGGTGGCGATGCACACCAGGTGCGAGGAGAGCCGGTTGAGCTCCATCAGCAGGACGCGGATGATGTTCGCCCGGTCCGGGACCTGGTCCTCGATGCCGAGCAGCCGCTCCACGCCCATGCAGTACGCCGTCTCGTTGAAGAACGGCGTCAGGTAGTCCATGCGCGTCACGAACGTGGTGCCCTGCGTCCAGGTCCGGTACTCGAGGTTCTTCTCGATGCCGGTGTGCAGGTAGCCGATGCCGCAGCGGGCCTCGGTGACGGTCTCGCCGTCGATCTCCAGGATCAGGCGGAGCACGCCGTGGGTGGAGGGGTGCTGCGGCCCCATGTTGACGACGATGCGCTCGTCGTCGGCCTTGGCCGCGGACCGGACGACCTCGTCCCAGTCGCCGCCGGTGACCGTGTAGACCGGCCCCTCGGTGGTGTCGCGCGCGCTTGCGGTGGTCATCACAGCCTCCCGGAGGGAGTCGTTGAGGGGCGGTGGTCGGCAGACGGAAGGGATGTCACGAGTACGACCTCCGCTGGTCCGGAGCCGGGATCTGGGCGCCCTTGTACTCGACCGCGATGCCGCCGAGCGGATAGTCCTTGCGCTGCGGGAAGCCCTGCCAGTCGTCCGGCATCATGATCCGCGTCAGCGCCGGGTGTCCGTCGAAGACCAGCCCGAAGAAGTCGTAGGTCTCGCGCTCGTGCCAGTCGTTGGTCGGGTACACCGGCACCAGCGACGGGACGTGCGGGTCGGCGTCCGGCGCGGAGACCTCCAGCCGGACGAGCCGGCCGTGGGTGAGCGAGCGCAGGTGGTACACGGCGTGCAGCTCGCGGCCCTTGTCCTCGGGGTAGTGCACGCCGCTGACGCCGGTGCACAGCTCGAAGCGGAGCGCGGGGTCGTCGCGGAGCGTGCGCGCGACGGTCGGCAGGTGCTCGCGCGCGATGTGGAAGGTGAGTTCGCCGCGGTCGACGACCGTCTTCTCGATGGCGTTCTCCGGGAGGAGGTCCTGCTCCTCCAGGGCGCCCTCCAGCTCGTCGGCCACCTCGTCGAACCAGCCGCCGTAGGGACGCGACGCCGCTCCGGGCAGCCGCACGGAGCGCACGAGCCCTCCGTAGCCGGACGTGTCCCCTCCGTCGCCGGCGCCGAACATCCCGCGCTGGACGCGGATCTCCTCGCCGCCGTCGCCCCGCTGGCCGGGGAGGTTCTGCCCGGAGAGTTCCTTCTCCGGGTTCGGCTCGTCGGTCATCGTGTCCCCCCGGTCGCTTCTCCGCCCGCGCGGCGCAGAGGTGCGGCTGTCGTCGTCGGCTGCGGCCCGGCGGCCGCGCGTGCGTCGCTCACCTCAGGAGCCCCTTCATCTCGATCGTGGGGAGCGCCTTCAGGGCCGCCTCCTCCGCTTCGCGGGCCGCTTCCTCCGCGTTCACACCGAGCTTCGAGCCCTGGATCTTCTGGTGGAGCTTGAGAATCGCGTCCATCAGCATCTCGGGGCGCGGCGGGCAGCCGGGCAGATAGATGTCGACGGGGACAATGTGATCAACACCCTGCACAATCGCGTAATTGTTGAACATTCCGCCCGACGATGCGCAAACACCCATGGAGATCACCCACTTGGGGCTGGGCATCTGGTCGTAGACCTGGCGCAGGACGGGCGCCATCTTCTGGCTCACCCGCCCGGCCACGATCATCAGGTCGGCCTGGCGCGGCGAGCCGCGGAAGACCTCCATGCCGAACCGGGCCAGGTCGTACCGGCCGGCGCCGGTCGTCATCATCTCGATGGCGCAGCAGGCGAGGCCGAAGGTCGCCGGGAAGACGGACGACTTGCGCACCCAGCCCGCGGCCTGCTCGACGGTGGTCAGCAGAAAGCCGCTCGGCAGTTTCTCTTCGAGTCCCATGGGAGTGCCCCTTCGCCCCTCTAGTCCCAGTCCAGGCCGCCGCGCCGCCACACATACGCGTAGGCGACGAAGACGGTGAGCACGAAGAGCAGCATCTCGACGAGCCCGAAGATCCCCAGGGCGTCGAAGCTGACGGCCCAGGGATAGAGGAAGACGATCTCGATATCGAAAATGATGAAGAGCATCGCCGTCAGGTAGTACTTGATCGGGAAGCGGCCGCCTCCGGCCGGGACGGGCGTCGGCTCGATGCCGCACTCGTACGCTTCAAGTTTCGCCCTGTTGTAGCGCTTTGGGCCGATAAGCGTGGCCATGACCACGGAGAAGATCGCAAACCCTGCCCCGAGGGCGCCGAGCACAAGGATGGGCGCGTAGGCATTCACCCTCCTCGCTCCTTCCAGTCGTCCTTGACCGTTGGACCGCACCGGGCAACCGGTTCGCCGCCTCGAAGATCGCTTACATGTGAGGCAGTTCACAAGCCCGACTGCCCCGCATCCTATGCCCGTCGGTCTGTGATCTGCGACACGGGGTTCGTCATCGAGTTTGTGATCTCCACCACCCGACGAACGATCATGAAGCCCACTGAGCGGTGATCTTCGTACGCGAAGCTCACGGATGATCACCAGACGTGACATCCGGGGCCGTCATGGCTGGTCGGAGGGGGTGCCGCTCTATCAAGCGATGGCGTATGCAAGCAAATTGGCAGTGGACGCCGGTGGGGTGATAAAGGGACGGCCGCTCACTCGACCGTGGGACGGGCCGGACGGCGGTGGACACGTGCACGCGTTCACGAGCTCCCGGCCGCCCGGACGTTGACCTTTCTGTGACCTGCGCCACTCGCTCAAGACTTCAACAAAAGAGGGCTTGGCCAACGGTCGGCCGGGGTGGTAAGCCTCCGGCAATTCGGACCTTTTATGGAAACCACATGATCACAGCTGTGATCACGGATGCCCGATTCGCCCGTTACGGCGTCAATAAAGGGCCATCCAGAGCGGATTCACAGGTTCCGGTCGTAACTGTGGTGCAACACACGTTTCTTGAAGGGAACCCGGAAGCCCTGATAGCGGTTGTACTCATGTCCCACACCGCTCACATACCCAGCCACCGGAAGCCCCGCCGCGGCCCGTCGAAAATCGCGATCCGCGCCGGAGTTGCCGGTGGCTTCCTCAGCACCATCGCTGTGGCAGGTGCCGCCGGGCCGGCGAACGCCGAGCCGGTGACCGAGACCATCGAGATGCCCGTCCTCACCTCCGCGGACCTCTCCGCCCACGTCGCGCAGTCCGCCGCGGCCACGCAGGAGATCGCCCTCGACCTGGAGCTCCAGGCGCAGGAGGAGGCCGCCGCCGCCAAGGCCGAGAAGGCCGCCAAGCAGGCGAAGGCCGAGGCCGACCGCGAGGCGGAGGCCAAGGAGAAGGCGGAGGCCAAGGCACGCGCCGAGGCGGCGGCGCAGGAGCGCGCCTCCCGCACCTCCGAGCGCACCACCCTCTCCGCGGCGAGCGCTCCCGCGAGCGGCTCCGCCGGCACCGTCATCGCCTTCCTCAAGGCCCAGCTGGGCGACGCGTATGTGATGGGCGCATCGGGCCCCAACGCGTGGGACTGCTCCAGCCTGGTCCAGGCCGCGTTCCGCCAGGTCGGCATCGACCTGCCGCGCGTCTCCCAGGACCAGTCGGTCGCCGGCACCCAGGTCGGCACCTCCGACCTCCAGCTCGGCGACATCCTCTACTGGGGCGGCGCCGGCTCGGCGTACCACGTCGGCGTCTACATCGGGAACGGCCAGTACCTCGACGCGGCCAACTCCAGCAAGGGCGTCGTCATCCAGGACCTCTCCGGCTACCCGGCGAGCGGTGCGGTGCGCGTCCTCTGACGCCCGCCCTGCGCGCTCCGGCGCGCGAAGGACACACGGCGACGGCCGCCGCCCGGATCGGGCGGCGGCCGTCGTGCTGTCGCGGGGGCGTTCTGCCGTCGCGGGTTCGCGGGCGCGTCGCGCCGCCGGAACCTCACCGTCCGGTCGGTGCGGGAGGGACGCCGTGCCCGGTCCGGCCGGCCTCGCCACTGAGCGCGGCACGGGTGCGGCCGACATGCGGGCGGCCGGCCGTCAGGCGAGGCCGCCGTTGCTCATCAGGAGTTGTCCGTTGACCCACTGGCCCTGCGGCGAGCACAGGAAGTCGACGAGGTGGGCCGTGTCCCGGGGGGTGCCGAGGCGGCCGAGCGGGGTGTGCCGGGGGAGCTCCTCCCGGAGCTCGTCGGACATCCAGCCGGTGTCGACGGGGCCCGGGTTGATCACGTTGGCGGTGACGCCGAGGTGGGCCAGCTCCCGGGCCGCGGCCAGGACGATGCGGTCGAGCGCGCCCTTGCTGGCGCCGTAGGGCAGGTTGCCCGCGGTGTGGTCGCTGGTGAGGGCGACCAGGCGCCCCGTGCCGTGGACGCCGGTGAAGCGCCGCCCGTACTCGCGCACCAGCAACCAGGTGGCGCGGGCGTTCACGGCGAAGTGGCGGTCGAAGCTCTCGACCGTGGTGTCGAGCAGCCCGGAGTCGACGGACTCGCAGTGGCACATCACCAGGGCGGTCACCGGGCCCAGCCGCTCGGCCGCGTCGAAGACCGTTGCGGGGGCCCCCGGGTCGGCGAGGTCGGCCTCGACGGCCGTCACGGCCGCCCCGTGCCGCTCCAGCGACGCGGTGATCCCGCCGGCCGCGCCGGGCTGCTCACCCCAGGCCATGCGCCGGTCGTAGGGCGTCCAGTAGGTGAAGGCGACGTCCCAGCCGGACGCGGCGAGCCGCTCGGCGACGCCGGCCCCGATCCCGGCGGTGCGGCCCACCCCGGTCACCAGGGCCACGGGGCGGTCGACGTCGGTGCTGCCGGGTGCGGTGGATGGCGAAGTCATCCACGCGATGCTGGCCGAACGCCCCCGCCCCGGGCAACCGGTTTCCGCCGGGCGGGCTCGCCCTGCGGGCGGCGGACGGGGTCGTGGCGGGGGCCGGGGCCGGACGGTTGACGCTCGCCCCGCGGGCACGGGCGGAGTCGCCGCGGGGCCGGCTCCGCGCGCCCGCTGCCCCGCGGGCGCGGACGGGGACCGTTGCCGGGCGGGACGCGGACGTTCGGCCTGCGGGCGCGGACGGGGTAGTTGCGGGGCCGGCTCCCGCCCGGACGGGGACCGTTGCCGGGCGGGACCCGGACGCTCGGCCTGCGGGCGACGGACGGCGCCGTGGCGGGGCCGGGGCCCCCGGGCGGCCGCCGCCCCGCGGGCACGGACGGGGACCGTTGCCGGGCGGGACGCGGACGCTCGGCCTGCGGGCGGCAGACGGGTCGTGGCGGGGTCCGGCAACCGCCCGGACGGAAACCGTTGCCGGGCTGGACCCGGACGCTCGGCCTGCGGGCGGCAGACGGGTCGTGGCGGGGGCCGGCCCCGGACGGTTGACGCTCGCGCCGCGGCCCCGGACGGAGTCGTCGCGGGGCCGGCTCCGCGCGCCTGCCACCCCGCGGGCACGGGCGGAGTCGTCGCGGGGCAACTCCCGGACGGTCGACGCCGCCCCGCGGGCGCGGACGGGGACGTGACGCAGCACGGTCGGCCGTCGCCCGGTGGCCCGGCGGTCTGCCCTCGCCCCGCCGGCGCGGGCGGAGTCGCCGCGGGGCCTGCCCCGGACGGTTGACGCTCGCCCCGCGGGCACGGGCAGGGACGGGGCCGTGGCTCAGCACGGTCGGCCGCTGCCCCGCGGGCCGGGGCGGAGTGGCCGCGGGGCAACTCCCGGACGTCGACGCCGCCCCGCGGGTGCGGTCAGCGGGGCGGAGCGGCGCGGCACCAGCCGTGCGCCGTCCGGCCGCCCGCGGCGGACTCCGGCCCGCCGTACCGGGGTCGCCCGCCCCGCGCGGCGTCGACGTCCGGCGGCGTCGACGTCCGGGAGTTGCCCCGCGGCCACTCCGCCCCGGCCCGCGGGGCAGCGGCCGACCGTGCTGAGCCACGGCCCCGTCCCTGCCCGTGCCCGCGGGGCGAGCGTCAACCGATGTGGTCGGTGTTCGCCGGCTGGCTGCACGCCACGGCTCTGGTCGGCGCCGACGGCGTCCCGGCACGGGCGTTCACGCCGCTGGCCGTCCGCTGGCTGGCCGGGGTGGGCGGCTTCATGGACACCTACGCACCGCAGATCGACGCGGGCAGCTACCCCGGTGACGACGCGACCGTCTTCGCCATCAGGTCCCGGTGCAGTTCCGGCAGACGCGTGTCGACGCCCCGGTCCCGGGATGCCTCCAGCAGGTGCTGGACGGCGGCGAGCTGGATGTCGACCGTCGCGTCGTCACCGGGGTAGCTGCCCGCGTCGATCTGCGGTGCGTAGGTGTCCATGAAGCCGCCCACCCCGGCCAGCCAGCGGACGGCCAGCGGCGTGAACGCCCGTGCCGGGACGCCGTCGGCGCCGACCAGAGCCGTGGCGTGCAGCCAGCCGGCGAACACCGACCACATCAGTCCGAGCAGTCCGGCGTCGTGGAGCGAGGCGAGCCCGGCGTCCTCGCCGAGGTCCACGGGGTCGCCCAGCACCGCGATCGTCTGCCGGTGCTCCGCGAACGCGGCGGCCGAACCGCTGCAAAGGATCATGCTCCGCGGGTCGCCGACCCCGGGCGGCGTGGTCATCACCGCCCCGTCGACATAGGCGCAGCCGTGACCGGCGGCCCATGCCGCGTCCTCGCGGGCCTGCTCGGGCGAGCCGGAGGTGAGGTTCAGCAGGGTGCGGCCGGCCAGGTCCGCGGCCACCGGCTCCAGCAGTTCGCGGACGGCGGCGGCGTCACGCACGCAGACCACGACGAGCGCGCTCGCGCCCACCGCATCGGCGACGGAAGCCGCCCGGACCGCGCCGCCTTCCACGAGGGCGTCGGCCTTGGCCGGGGTGCGGTTCCAGACGGTCGTCGTGCGGCCGGCGGCGAGGAAGGCCCCGGCGAGCGCCGAGCCCATCCGGCCGAGACCGATCACGGACACCGGGCCGGCGGAGGCGCCCCCGGCGACGGGCGCGGAAGCGGCTGGGGAGGAGAGGGCGTCTGACATGGGTGGGTGCTCCGTTTTTCGGTCGGTCCGGTCGGTCCTGTCGGTCCGGTCGGTCAGGGCTTCCACCCTCGCAACCGTCCCGCCCACCCGACAGCGGCAGAAACGACCACTGCCGCAAAGATCCTGCCGTAGGGTCGGGGCCATGGACGCCTCCCCCGTTCCGCCGGGCCCCGGCGTCGTCGCGATCGCCGTGGTCCCCGATCCCCGGGTCGGACTCTCCCTGTGGGAGATGTACGAACTCACCATCGCCTGCACGGTGTTCGGGATCCCGCAGCCCGACCTGGCCGACCCCTGGTACACCCTCCGGCTCTGCGGCGACCCGGACACCGGGCCGCCCGGGCCCGGTCTCTTCGCGCCGCGTCCCACCCACCCGCTCGACGGCCTCGTGGGCGCGGACACCGTGATCGTGCCCTCCGTCCCCGAGGCCTGCGTCGACGACGGCGAACCGGTGCCCGAAGCCCTCGTCGACGCCCTGCGTGCCGCGGCGGCCTCGGGCGCCCGCATGGTCTCGCTGTGCACGGGCGCCTTCGCCCTCGCCGCCGCCGGTCTGCTCGACGGACGGCGCGCCACCGCCCACTGGCAGCACACCGGACAGCTCGCCGCCCGGCACCCCGCGGTGCGGGTCGACGACTCCGTGCTCTACACCGACGAGGACCGGGTGCTGACCAGCGCGGGCGCGACGGCCGCCCTGGACCTGTGCCTCCATCTGGTACGACGCGACCTCGGCGCCCGGGTGGCCGGGCGGCTCGCCCGCCGCCTCGTCGTCCCGGTCCACCGCAGCGGCGGACAGGCCCAGTTCATCGAGCACGCTCTCCCCGAGACCGACGACGACGGTCTCGGTCCGGTGCTCCAGTGGGCCACCCGGCATCTCGACCGGCCGCTGAGCGTCACCGACCTGGCGCGCCGGGCGCGGATGAGCCCCCGCACCTTCCACAGACGGCTGCTGGCCGCCACCGGCACCACGCCGCTGCGCTGGCTGCTGACGCAGCGGCTCGCCCTCGCGCAGTCCCTGCTGGAGGCCACCGGGCTGCCGGTGGAGCGGATCGGCGAACGCTGCGGCCTCGGCACCGCGGCGAACCTGCGCCACCACTTCACCCGGGCGTTCGGCGTCTCGCCCAGTGACTACCGCCGGTCGTTCGTCGCGACCGGCGCACCGGGGCGCCGCCCCGCCGGGTGACGCGGACGTCCCCCGGCGGCGCGGCTCACGCCTTCGGGGCCACCTTGGAGAGGCCGTTGATGATGCGGTCCATCGCGTCGCCGCCGGTCGGGTCGGTGAGGTTGGCCAGCATCTTGAGCGTGAACTTCATCAGCAGCGGGTGGGTGAGACCGCGCTGCGTCGCGATCTTCATGACCTTCGGGTTGCCGATGAGCTTCACGAAGGCGCGGCCGAGGGTGTAGTACCCGCCGTAGGTGTCCTTGAGGACCTTCGGGTAGCGCTGGAGGGCCATCTCGCGCTGGGCGGGGGTGCGGCGGGCGTGGGCCTGGACGATGACGTCGGCCGCGATCTGGCCGGATTCCATCGCGTAGGCGATGCCCTCGCCGTTGAACGGGTTGACGAGCCCGCCCGCGTCACCGACGAGCAGCAGGCCCTTGGTGTAGTGCGGCTGGCGGTTGAACGCCATCGGCAGCGCGGCGCCGCGGATGGGGCCGGTCATGTTCTCGTCGGTGTAGCCCCAGTCCTCCGGCATCGACGCGCACCACGCCTTCAGCACCTCGCGCCAGTCCAGCTCCTTGAAGGAGGAGGAGGTGTTGAGGACGCCCAGGCCGACGTTGGACGTGCCGTCGCCCATGCCGAAGATCCAGCCGTAGCCCGGCAGCAGCCGGTCCTCGCCGGGACCGCGGCGGTCCCACAGCTCCAGCCACGACTCCAGGTAGTCGTCGTCGTGGCGGGGGGAGGTGAAGTAGGTGCGCACGGCCACGCCCATGGGGCGGTCCTCGCGGCGGTGCAGCCCCATCGCCAGCGAGATGCGCGAGGAGTTGCCGTCCGCGGCGACGACCAGCGGGGCACGGAAGGTGACCGGGGTCTTCTCCTCGCCGAGCTTGGCGTGCACGCCCGTGATCCGGCCCGTGCGGTCGTCGATCACCGGGCTGCCGACGTTGCACCGTTCGTACAGCCGGGCCCCCGCCTTCTGCGCCTGCCGGGCGAGCTGCTCGTCGAAGTCGTCGCGCTTGCGGACGAGTCCGTAGTCGGGGTACGCGGCGAGATCCGGCCAGTCGAGCTGGAGGCGCACGCCGCCGCCGATGATCCGCAGGCCCTTGTTCCGCAGCCAGCCCGCCTCTTCCGAGATGTCGATGCCCATGGAGACCAGCTGCTTGGTGGCGCGCGGGGTGAGACCGTCGCCGCACACCTTCTCGCGCGGGAACGCCGTCTTCTCCAGCAGCAGCACGTCCAGGCCGGCCTTGGCGAGGTAGTACGCGGTCGTGGAGCCGGCGGGGCCCGCGCCGACGACGATCACATCGGCGGTGTGCTCGGTGAGGGCTTCGGTCACGGCGGGATCTCCCGAAGATTCGATTCGATATTGCGTACCGAACGGCACAGGACATGTGCAGTCTATGGGGGCGTACGCTTCCGCCGACTGAAGGGCTCCATCTATGAGCGGCAGGTCCCTCCCCGCTGTCCGGCTGCGTGTCCCCACGGACGAGGACGCCCTGGCCTGGCACCGGATCTTCGCCGACCCGGACGTCATGGAGTTCCACGGCGGCAGGTCGGCCGAACTGTCGGTCTACGAGGAACTCACCGCCCGCCAGCGGCGGCACGACGCCGAACACGGCTTCTGCTTCTGGACGATCCTCGACGACGACGGCGAGGTCGTCGGCTTCACGGGCGCCCAGCCGTGGCCGCACACGGACTTCGGGCCGGTCGGCGAGATCGAGATCGGCTGGCGGCTCGCCCGCACGGCGTGGGGCAGGGGATACGCGACGGCCGCGGCCCGCACCACCCTGGAGCGGGTGAAGGCCGCCGGTGTGGAGCAGGTGGTGGCGATGGTGAACGCGCGCAACGAGCGCTCCATCGCGGTGATCCGGCGGCTGGGGATGGAGCTCGCGGAGTCCTTCACGACCCCCGTGGGCAAGCAGCAGGGGTACTGCTTCCGGCTGGCCCTCGCCTGACCGACACCGCGCCGCAGCGGCCACGCCGCCACGCCCGCCGCGCCCGCCGCGCCGCCGCGGCGGCGGCGTCAGAAGACCGACAGCCCCGTCAGCGTCGTGAAGCGGTCCAGTGCCGCGACCCCCGCGACGGAGTTGCCGCGGGCGTCCAGGCCCGGGCTCCACACGCACAGCGTGCAGCGCCCGGGCACCACGGCCACGATCCCGCCGCCCACGCCGCTCTTGCCGGGCAGGCCGACCCGGTGGGCGAAGTCGCCTGCCGCGTCGTAGGTGCCGCAGGTGAGCATCACGGCGTTGATCTGCTTGGCCTCGCTGCGGGTGAGCAGCCGCGAACCGTCGGCCCGCAGACCGTGGCGGGCCAGGAACCGTGCGGCCAGGGTGAGATCGGCACAGCTCATCTCGATCGAGCACTGCCAGAAGTAGTGGTCGAGCAGCGCCGGGACCGGGCCCGCGATGTTGCCGTACGAGGCCATGAAATGGGCCAGGGCGGCGTTGCGGTCGCCGTGGGCGGCCTCCGACGCGGCGACGTCCGGGTCGAAGCCGAGCTCCGGGTTGCCGCTCTCCTCGCGCAGGAAGTCCAGGAGTTCGCTGCTCGCGTCACCGGTCAGGGTCTGGAGCGCGTCCGTGACGACCAGGGCGCCGGCGTTGATGAACGGGTTGCGCGGGATGCCGTTCTCGTACTCCAGCTGCACCAGGGAGTTGAACGGGTTGCCGGACGGCTCCCGGCCGACCCGCCGCCACAGGGCGTCGCCGCCCGCGGCGAGGACGAGCGCCAGCGTGAACACCTTGGTGATCGACTGGGCGGAGAACGGGCGCCGCCAGTCCCCCACCCCGTACACCGTGCCGTGCAGATCGGCGACGGCCATCCCGAAACGGCCCGGGTCCACCCCGGCGAGCGCCGGGATGTACGCGGCCGGGCGGCCGCTGCCGACCAGCGGAGCGACATCGGCGGCGACCTGCTCCAGGACCGCCTGGTAGTCCAGGGCGACGGCCTGCTGCTCCACGGCCCTACGGCTTGGTGCCGCGGTGCAGCGCAACGATCCCGCCGCTCAGGTTGCGCCAGGCCACCTTCGACCAGCCGGCGTGCTGGAGCTGCCGGGCGAGACCGGGCTGGTCGGGCCAGCTCTGGATCGACTCAGCGAGGTAGACGTACGCGTCGGGGTTGGACGAGACCGCGCGCGCGACCGGGGGCAGCGCCCGCATCAGGTACTCCTCGTACACGGTGCGGAAGGGCGCCCAGGTGGGGTGCGAGAACTCGCAGATGACCACCCGGCCGCCGGGCTTCGTCACCCGGTACAGCTCGCGCAGCGCCCGGCCGGTGTCCTGCACGTTGCGGAGTCCGAAGGAGATCGTCACGGCGTCGAAGACCCCGTCGGCGAAGGGGAGGCGTGTGGCGTCGCCCGCGGTCAGCGGCAGCCACGGGTGCCGCTTCTTGCCCTCGCGGAGCATGCCGAGGGAGAAGTCGCAGGGCACGACGTACGCGCCGGTGGCGGTGAACGGCAGGGACGAGGTGCCGGTGCCCGCGGCGAGATCGAGGATCCGCTGCGCGGGGCGGGCGTCGACCGCCTTGGCGACCTCCTTGCGCCAGCGCCGGTCCTGGCCGAGCGAGAGCACGTCGTTGGTGAGGTCGTAGTTCGCCGCCACGTCGTCGAACATCGAGGCGACTTCGTGCGGCTGCTTGTCCAGGGTTGCTCGGGTCACGACCCCCATTGAAGCAGCCCCGCCCCCGTCGGCCGGGGCTGCCCCGCGATCCCCGCCCGGTCACCTCCGGGGCGTCGGGCGGGAGCGCGGACGGGCGGCGGGTCCCCCGGGGAGCCCGCGTGCCCCGCCCGGCGCGCGCGGAGGGGAGCGGCCGTCCCCGGGCGCGGGGATGGTCCTGGCGGTGGCGGGGCCGTCCTGCGCCCCCAGGAGAGCGTCGCCGCACGCGCCGCGACCGCGGCCGCGCGCGGCCTTCAGCGGGCCCGGTACACCAGGCGGCCGGCGATGACGGTGGCCACGCAGGTCGACGCACCCCGGCGCACCAGCGCGGCACGGTCGGGGACGTCGAACACGGCGAAGCGGGCGGGGGCGCCGGGCGCCGGCTGCGGGAGCAGGACGAGCGGCGCCGGGGAGAAGGACGGGGGCCCCGGCAGCGTCCCGGGGCGGCGGCCGACCGCGAGCCCGGCGCGGCGCACGGCGTCCTGGGCGGCGCGGCTGCGCAGCTCGCCCGCGACGGCGACCGTGCCGTGGGCGAGCAGCCGCTGCACTCCGCGCCGGGCGCTCGCGCCGCGCCGTGAGGCGTCCGCCCTGAAGAGTGCCTGTGCCCGCTCCCCGGTGACCGGCTCGGTGCCGAACGCGTCGGCCTCGCGCGGATCCGGGTGGTAGCAGCCTTCCAGCAGTTCGGGACCGTACGGGTTGAGCAGCCCGGGTGTGAGGATCCCGGGCCACCGCCGCACCCTGGCCTCGGGGCGGACGGCGACCAGGTCCTCGTACGGGCCCACGCCCACCACGGACCCGCCGTCGACCAGGACGGCGGACCCGGGCGACGCCTCGGCGACGTGGATCGTCAGCACCACGGCGTCAGCCGGCGCCCAGCAGCTTCAGCTCCGGGTGAGCCGTGCCGCCCTCGATCGCCGTGGAGGAGATGTGGGAGACGACGCGCTCGTCGACCGGGTCCTGGGCCGGGTCGTCGTGGACGACGATGTGCTCGTACGTCGTGGTCCGCTGGGCCGGGACACGGCCCGCCTTGCGGATCAGGTCGATGATCTCCAGGCGGTTGGAGCGGTGCCTGGCGCCGGCCGAGGAGACGACGTTCTCCTCCAGCATGATCGAGCCGAGGTCGTCGGCGCCGTAGTGCAGCGACAGCTGGCCCACCTCCTTGCCCGTGGTCAGCCAGGAGCCCTGGATGTGGGCGACGTTGTCGAGGAAGAGCCGCGCGATGGCGATCATGCGCAGGTACTCGAACAGGGTCGCCTGCGTACGGCCCTTGAGGTGGTTGTTCTCGGGCTGGTACGTGTACGGGATGAAGGCGCGGAAGCCGCCCGTGCGGTCCTGCACGTCGCGGATCATCCGCAGGTGCTCGATGCGCTCGGCGTTGGTCTCGCCGGTGCCCATGAGCATCGTCGAGGTGGACTCGACGCCCAGGCCGTGCGCGATCTCCATGATCTCCAGCCAGCGCTCGCCGGACTCCTTGAGCGGCGCGATGGCCTTGCGCGGCCGCTCGGGCAGCAGCTCGGCGCCCGCGCCGGCGAAGGAGTCCAGGCCGGCGGCGTGGATACGGGAGATGGCCTCCTCGGCGGAGACTCCGGAGATCCGCGCCATGTGCTCGATCTCGGAGGCGCCGAGCGAGTGGATCACCAGCTGCGGGAACGCCTTCTTGATCGCCGAGAAGTGCTTCTCGTAGTACTCGACGCCGTAGTCCGGGTGGTGGCCGCCCTGGAACATGATCTGCGTGCCGCCCAGTTCGACGGTCTCCGCGCAGCGGCGCAGGATGTCGTCGAGGTCGCGGGTCCAGCCCTTCGCGGTGTCCTTCGGCGCGGCGTAGAAGGCGCAGAAGCGGCAGGCCGTCACGCACACGTTGGTGTAGTTGATGTTGCGCTCGATGATGTACGTGGCGATGTGCTCGGTGCCCGCGTACCGGCGGCGGCGCACGGCGTCGGCCGCGGCGCCCAGGGCGTGCAGCGGAGCGGAGCGGTAGAGGTCGAGCGCCTCTTCCGGGGTGATCCGGCCCCCTGCGGCGGCACGGTCCAGGACGGGCTGAAGGTCGGCCTTCTCGGTCACCGGGCGTCACCCTTCGGCGGTTTTCTGCGGATCTTCGGACCGATCCAGGCTACGCCACGGGTCGGACGCGGCCGCGCGCGGCGTCCGCGCCCCGCCGGGAGCCCGGCCCCGTCACCGGCCGCCGACGCGGGCGAGGGTGCCCGTGGGCCGGCCGGCGCGGTCGTCGGAGGAGACGTAGCGCAGTCCGTCGCCGCGGAGTTCGAGCCGGATCCGGGAGGTGCCGGTGGTGCAGACGCCGGTGCTGCGCGGGCCGGCCTCCGAGTCGACGAGCACCGTGCGGTCCTTCGCCTCGGCGAGGGTCAGCACGTCCACGCAGATGACGTTGCCGAGGATGTCCGTCTGCTCCGCCTCCCCCGTGCGCTCGCCGGTCCCCGCCTCCTTCAGGGTGACCTTCATCGTCCCGGCCGGGAGGCCGGACGCGGTGATCGCGCCCTCCCAGGTGCCGGCGAACTCCTTCGGCAGCCGGCCGCCGGGCTCGGCGTCCCCCGAGCCGGGGGCCTCGGACGCGGTCGCCGACCCACTGGGCCGCTTGCCGGCGTCGGCGCCCCGCTCGCCGCCGCCGGCCCCGGGCAGCAGGTCCAGCACGAAGGCGCCGCCGAGGGTCACGGCGGCCAGCGCGCCGGCGAGGGTGAGCGCCAGCGTGCAGCTGACGCGGCGGCCCCGGGGCCCGCCGCTCGCGGTGAGCGACAGCCCGCCCGGCCCCGGGGCGGGCGCCCACGGCGCCGCCGGGCCGGCGGGTTCGACGGGCGGGCCGAACGCCCCCGCCGGAGCGGGGACGGCCGGCGGGCCGGGGGCGTCCGCCGCGTCCCCGCCGGCGGGGAAGGACTCCAGGTGCAGCAGTTCGACGGCCGCGTGGCTGATCGTGCGGACCACCGGCTCGGGCAGCCAGCTCCCGGGACCGATGTCCGCGCCCGCCTCGTCGAGCCGGGCGGCGAGCTCCGCGGGGGCGGGGCGGGCGGCCGGGTCCTTGGCCAGGCAGGCTCCGGCGATCTCGCGCATCGAGGCGTCCAGGGAGCCCAGTTCGGGCTCCTCGTGGACCACCTTGTAGAGCAGGGCGGCCGAGGAGTCGCCGGCGAAGGGCGCCTGCCCGGTCGCCGCGTAGACGAGGACGGCCCCGAGCGAGAAGACGTCGGCCGCGCCGGTGACGCCCTTGCCGAGGATCTGCTCGGGGGCCATGTAGCCCGGGGAGCCGACGGAGACGCCGGTCGAGGTGAGCGAGGCGGTGCCGTCGGTGGCACGGGCGATGCCGAAGTCGATCAGCCGGGGGCCCTCCAGGGTCAGCAGGACGTTCGACGGCTTCACGTCCCGGTGCACCAGGCCCAGCCCGTGCACCGCCTCCAGGGCGCGGGCGAGTCCCGCGCCGAGGACCCGTACCGCGTCCGCGGGCAGCGGCCCGTGGGCGGCGACCGCCTGGGAGAGCGCGGGCCCTGCGACGTATCCGGTGGCCACCCAGGGCACGGGGTCGTCGGGTCCGGCGTCGAGGACGGGTGCGGTCCACTCGCCGCCCACCCGCCGTGCGGCCTCGACCTCGCGCCGGAACCGGGCCCGGAACTCGTCGTCGAGCGCGAAGTGCGGATGGACGGCCTTGACCGCGACCGTCCGCCCGCCGGCGCTGCGGCCGAGATAGACGCGTCCCATCCCGCCCGCGCCCAGCCGGCCGAGCAGCCGGTACCCCCCGATGCTGCGCGGTTCACCCGGATCCAGCGGCTGCATGTCGACTCCCCCGGTCGGTCCTGGTCTCCTGGCCCGTCGGGTCAGAGTAGTGCCGCGGGGGCAGGAAAGCCTGGGGCGGCGGACGGGCGGAGCGGGCTGCCGGATCAGCCGGCAGGGGCCAGCAGTTCCACGTGCACGTCGGCGGGGAAACCGGTGGTCGGCCCCGTCCGGCGGGCGAACTCCCGTACGCCGGCGAGCTGGTCGGTCCCGAAACGGAAGTCCAGTGTCGTGAAGTAGCGTTCCAGCAGCTCGGCGTCGAAGGCCTCCCAGCGCGCGGCCTGTTCGGCGACCTTGGTGACCTCCTCCAGGGACACGTCCCGGGAGGCGAGGAACGCCTCGTGCACCTTGCGGACCACCTCGGGCTCCCGGGCCAGATAGTCCTTGCGGGCGGCCCAGACGGCGAAGACGAACGGCAGCCCCGTCCACTCCTTCCACATCCGGCCGAGGTCGTGGACCTCCAGGCCCAGCCGCGGGGCGTCGTGGAGGGAGGCGCGCAGCGCCGCGTCGCCGATGAGGACGGCGGCCTGCGCCTCCTGCATCATCACGCCCAGGTCCGGCGGGCAGGTGTAGTAGTCGGGCGCCACCCCGTACTGCTCGCTCAGCAGCAGCTGCGCGAGGCGGACCGAGGTGCGCGAGGTGGAGCCGAGGGCGACCCGCTGGCCGTCCAGCCGCTCCAGCGGGAGCTGGGAGACGATCACGCAGGACATCACGGGGCCGTCGCAGCCGACGGCGAGGTCGGGAAAGGCGACGAGCTCATCGGCATTGCGCAGGAATTCGACGAGGGTCACCGGCGCGATGTCGAGTTCACCGCGGACGAGACGCTCGCTGAGCTTCTCGGGGGTGTCCTTCGTCAGTTCCAGGTCGAGCAGGGTTCCCGTTCTGGCCAGCCCCCAGTAAAGAGGGAGACAGTTCAGGAACTGGATGTGGCCGACCCTCGGCCTGCTGCGCCGGATGCCGGTTGCTGTGCTTTCACCGTGACTGTCCACATCGTGAGGCTAGCCCCGTGCCCGTCCCGCGGCCCGGCCGGGGCCGACCACCGGCACGTCGTCCCTCGTCGGAGGGGTCGCGGGTCAGCCCGGCGGGCACCCGGTCAAACGGACGGGTGACGTGATCTTCACCTCTACCGCTGCGCACACGCTGCGTGCTAGGCTCGACGCAAGTTGCAGTTTGGTTTCCCTTGCAGTACAGAGCCTGCGGAGCATGTAACCCGCAGGCTTTTGTCGTTTTCAGACTTCTTGCAGGTTCTGGAGCAGGGCAACCCTTTGGCCCAAGGAGGGCTTATGGCTACCGGAACCGTCAAGTGGTTCAACGCTGAAAAGGGCTTCGGCTTCATCGCCCAGGACGGCGGCGGCCCGGATGTCTTCGTCCACTACTCCGCGATCAACGCGTCCGGGTTCCGCTCCCTCGAGGAGAACCAGGTCGTGAACTTCGACGTCACCCAGGGCCCCAAGGGCCCGCAGGCGGAGAACGTCACCCCGGCCTAAGGGCCAGGGTCGGCGATCGCGCACGACTTAGCAGTACCCAAGGAGCCCTGCCCCGTACCGTCGTACGGGGCAGGGCTCCTGCCTGTGCCCGGGGGCTCGTGCCCGGAGCCCGCCCCCGACGGCGCCGGCACGGGCACGGGCGCCTACCGGTAGAGCCCGTCGATGTCCGCCGCGAAGTCCCGCGCGATCTCCGCCCGCTTGAGCTTGAGCGACGGGGTCAGATGGCCGCTTTCCTCCGTGAAGTCGGAGGTGAGCACGGTGAACCTGCGGATCGACTCGGCCCGCGAGACCAGCCGGTTGGCCTCGTCCACGGCACGCTGGAGCGCGGCGAGCAGTTCCTCGTCCCGGACGATCTCCGCCAGCGGCACGCCCGCCTTCTTCTTCATCCGCCGCCAGTGGTCGAGCCCGTCCGGCTCCAGGGTGATCAGCGCCGTGACGTACGGGCGGTCGTCGCCGACGACCATGCACTGGCTCACCAGCGGGTGGGCCCGCAGCCAGTCCTCCAGCGGGGCCGGGGCGACATTCTTGCCGCCCGAGGTGATGATGATGTCCTTCTTCCGGCCGGTGATCGTCAGATAGCCGCCCTCGTCGAGGGCCCCCAGATCGCCCGTGGGGAGCCAGCCGTCGTCCACGACGGGCACGGCGGCCGCCCGCTCGGGGTCCCAGTACCCGCCGAAGACGTGGCCGCCGTGCAGCAGCACCTCGCCGTCGTCCGCGATCCGCACCGCGGTGCCGGGCAGCGGCCAGCCCACGGTGCCGAGCCGGGGCCGCAGCGGCGGGGTGACGGTCGAGGCGGCCGTGGTCTCGGTGAGGCCGTAGCCCTCGAAGATCTGGATCCCGGCCCCCGCGTAGAAGGACGCGAGCCGGCTGCCGAGTGGTGAGCCGCCGCAGATCGCGTAGCGGACCTTGCCGCCGAGCGCGGCCCTGATGCGGCGGTAGACCAGCGGGTCGTAGAGGGCCCGGGCGGCCCGCAGCCCGAGCGAGGGGCCCCGTCCGGTGCCCTGCTCGGCGGCCTCCACGGCCTGCCCGTACCGCCGGGCGATCCCCGCGGCCCGGTCGAACGACGCGGCGCGGCCCATCTTCTCGGCCGTGGCGCGGCCGGTGTTGAAGACCTTCTCCAGGACGTAGGGGATGGCCAGCAGGAAGGTCGGCCGGAAACCGGCGAGATCGGCGAGGAGATCGTCCGTCCTGATCGACGGCGCGTGGCCGAGACGCACCCGGGCGCGCAGGCAGCCGATGGCGACCATCCGCCCGAAGACGTGCGAGAGCGGCAGGAACAGCAGGGTGGACGCGGGCTCCTTGCTGACCGACTTGAAGACGGGGTGCAGGAGTTCGATGGCGTTGTCGACCTCGGCGAAGAAGTTGCCGTGGGTCAGCACGCAGCCCTTGGGGCGCCCCGTGGTGCCCGAGGTGTAGACCAGGGTCGCCACGGAGTCGGGCGTGAGGGTCTCCCGGCGGGCGGTCAGCACCGCCTCGGGTATCCGGGCGCGCTCGCCCGCCTTGCGCAGCTGCCCCACGGCCCCCGTGTCGAAGACCCACAGGTGGTCGAGGCCGGGGAGCTGCCTGCGCTCCTGGCTGATCAGGCGGGCCTGCTCGGCGCTCTCCACCGCGCAGGCCGCCGCGCCCGAGTTCTCCAGGATCCAGCGGGCCTGGAAAGCCGACGACGTGGGGTAGATCGGGACGGTGACGAGTCCGGCGGCCCAGGCGGCGAAGTCGAGCAGCGTCCACTCGTAGGTGGTGCGGGCCATGATGGCGAGCCGGTCACCGGGCCGCAGCCCCTCCGCGACGAGCCCCTTGGCCACGGCCCGCACGTCGGCGGCGAACTCGGCGGCCGTGACGTCCCGCCACTGTCCGTCGGCGTCCTTCCGGGCGAGGACGGCCTCGCCCGGGGCGTCGCGCTCGTTGTCGAAGGGGATGTCGGCGAGGGAGCCGCGGGTGGCCGGAGGCGCCAGCGGCGGTACGGACACCTCCCGTACGACTCCGTTCACCTGCTTCTTGTGGGGCTCCACCAGGGCGGGCGCGGCGGAAGGGACCAGATCGGCGGACACGTGCGGCTCCTCGTCAGGGGTGTGGGCGGATCCTGCGGGTGTGCGGGTGTGCGGGGTGCGGGGTGCGGGGGCGTACGGCGGCTCAGGCGCGTTCGAGGACGGCGGTCACGCCCTGGCCGCCCGCCGCGCAGACCGAGATCAGGCCCCGGGCCGGGCCCTCCCGCTCCGCGAGCAGCTTGGCGAGCGTGGCGACGATCCGGGCGCCGGTGGCGGCGAAGGGGTGCCCGGTGGCGAGCGAGGACCCGGCGACGTTGAGCCGGTCGCGGTCCACGGGCGGCAGCCCCCGCTTCTCCCAGGCGGCGAGCGTGGCGAGCACCTGGGACGCGAACGCCTCGTGGATCTCCACCAGATCGAAGTCGCCGAGCGAGAGCCCGGCGCGTTCCAGCATGCGCGGGACGGCGTAGGCGGGCGCCATCAGCAGACCGTCCTCGCCGCCCGTGACGTCACCGGCGACATGGTCGACGGCGGCCGTCTCGTAGGCGGTGAGGTAGGCCAGCGGCGTGAGGCCGCGCGCCTCGGCCCACTCCTCGCTCGCCAGCAGCACGGTGGCCGCCCCGTCGGTGAGCGGGGTGGAGTTGCCCGCGGTCATGGTGGGTGCGGGGCCGTCGTTGCCGTAGACGGTCCGCAGACCGGCGAGCTTCTCCGGAGTCGAGCCGGGGCGCAGGTTCTGGTCGCGCTCCAGGGTGCGGAAGGGGACCACGAGGTCGTCCAGGAAGCCGCGTTCGTAGGCGGCGGCGAGCCGCTGGTGGCTGGTGGCGGCGAGCAGGTCCTGGTCCTCGCGGGAGATGCCCCACCTGCGGGCGGTGACGGCGGCGTGCTCGCCCATCGACAGGCCGGTACGGGGTTCGGCGTTCCGCGGGATGTCGGGGACCAGGTGCCGGGGGCGGATCCGGGACAGCGCCGCGAGGCGGGCGCCGGCGGTCTTCGCGCGGCGGGCGGCGAGCAGGATGCGGCGCAGCTCGTCGTTGACGCCGAGCGGCGCGTCGCTGGTGGTGTCGGCGCCGCCCGCGATGCCGCTCTCCACGCCGCCGACGGCGATCTTGTTGGCGACGGCGATCACCGCCTGCAGGCCGGTGCCGCACGCCTGCTGGATGTCGTAGGCGGGGGTGCGCGGGTCGAGTCCGGAGCCGAGGACGGTCTCCCGGGCGAGGTTGAAGTCGCGGCTGTGCTTGAGGACCGCCCCGGCGACGAACTCGCCGACCGCGCCCGGGTCCGTCAGCCCGAAGCGCCCGACGAGACCCTCCAGCGCCGCGCCGAGCATCTCCTGGTTGGACGCGGTGGCGTAGGGACCGTCGGACCGGGCGAACGGGATGCGGCTGCCGCCGATCACGGCGACCCTGCGAGGCATCATCGACACCATCTCGACCAGCTCCTGACTCTTGAGTAACCTTACTCTCGGGTAAATCTACGACCGAGCAGGGAGTCAGGACAATGGCCGACCGCTATCTGCACTTCACCGGCACGGCCCCCGGCCGTTTCCTCACCCGCAGGCTCGGCCTGCCCCAGCCCGCCCCGCGGTGCCGTTCAGCGCGTCGGCCGTGCGCACCAGGTCGGCCCGGGCCTGCGGGACGTCGAGGCAGACCACATGGGCGCCGTCGCGGACGAGGACCTCGGCGACGGCCGCTCCGATGCCGCGGGCGGCTCCGGTGACCAGCGCCGTCCGGCCGGCCAGGGGGCGGTCGGGGTCGGCGTCGGCCGGTGCGGCGTCGGTGAGTTCGACGACCTGGCCGCTCACGTAGGCCGACTTGGGGGAGAGCAGGAAGCGCAGGGTGGAGGCGGCCGACGCCGGATCGGGCGAGGTGAGGCGGACCAG
>NZ_RDBP01000012.1:1862926-1890308 GCF_008042045.1 Streptomyces sp. T39 | reverse complement strand
GGCGCCGCCGAGTCCCTCGCGGGCTGGGCGAACGAGAGCGACAAGCTGGCGGCCAAGGACGCGGCCGCCACCCTGATGAACTTCGCCTGGACGGGCCTCGGCGGCCTGATGCGCGGCGAACGCTGGTCTCCCCGCTGAGCGGGACACGGGCGCGGGGCGTCTGAGCCGGACGCGCCCCCTCCCGGGCATGGCCCCGCGCCCCGTCACGGCACCCGCCCACGACCACGCCCGGCTCAGACGCCCCGCGCCCGTGTCCCGCTCAGCGGGGAGACCAGCGTTCGCCGCGCATCAGGCCGCCGAGGCCCGTCCAGGCGAAGTTCATCAGGGTGGCGGCCGCGTCCTTGGCCGCCAGCTTGTCGCTCTCGTTCGCCCAGCCCGCGAGGGACTCGGCGGCGCCGACGAGCGCCTGGGCGAGGCCCTCGATGTCGCGGTCGGCCAGCTCGCCGCTGCGGCTCGCGCCGGCCGTGCCGGGGGCGGGAGGGGTGCCCTCCCTCGCCGCCGCGCCGATCAGGAACGTCACGAAGGCGGAGAGCTCCTCGCGCATCGCGGTCACCTCGGCGGCGAACGGCTCCCCGTGGGTCCGCGCCTGCCGGTGCAGCACCGACCATCCGTCCGGGTTCTCCGCGGTGTGCCGGAAGAACGCCTCCAGCCCCGCCCACAGCTGGCGGTCGGCCGCCAGCCCCGGCTCGATCGCGGCCTTCACCGCCTCGGTCAGGCGGGCGGCCTCCCGCCGGATGCAGGCGGTGAAGAGCTCCTCCTTGGAGTTCAGGTACAGATACACCAGTGGCTTGGAGACCCCGGCCAGCTCGGCGATCTCGTCCATCGACGCGGCCCGGTAACCGCGCCGGCCGAAGATGTGCACGGCGGCGTCCATCATCTGCTGCTCGCGCACGGCCCGCGGCATCCGCTTGGCCTTCACGCCCTTCACAGCACCCATCGTTCGACGTTCCTCCCGCCCCGTGCCCCTGCTCCGCGGCAAGCCTACGGCGCGCGGCGGTGCCCCCGGGCGCTGCGGCGGCCCGCGAGGCCGGAGATCGTCCCGATCCCGCCGCCCCGCGCCACGCGCGAGCGCCCCGGACCGAGGACGGTCCGGGGCGCTCGCGCGTCAGGTGGGCCGGCGGCTACGCGGGGACCGCCACGGGCTCCTTCGCGGTGGCCTCGCGGGAGTCCGCGTCGTCGGCGTCGTCGTCCTCCTCGACCGGCGAGGCCGAGGCCGAGGCGTACGCGTCGCGGTCGAGGATGTTCTCGCGGGCGGCGACGATCACCGGCACGGCGGCCTGGCCGGCCACGTTGGTGGCGGTGCGCATCATGTCGAGGATCGGGTCGATCGCCATGAGCAGACCGACGCCCTCCAGCGGGAGGCCCAGGGTGGAGAGGGTCAGCGTCAGCATGACCGTCGCACCGGTCAGACCGGCGGTCGCGGCGGAACCGACGACGGAGACGAAGGCGATCAGCAGGTAGTCCTGGATGCCCAGCTGCACGTCGAAGATCTGCGCGATGAAGATCGCGGCGAGCGCCGGGTAGATCGCGGCGCAGCCGTCCATCTTGGTGGTGGCGCCGAAGGGCACGGCGAACGACGTGTAGTTCTTCGGGACGCCGAGCCGCTCGGTGACCTTCTGGGTGACCGGCATGGTGCCGACCGAGGACCGGGAGACGAAGGCCAGCTGGATCGCGGGCCAGGCGCCCTTGAAGAACTGGATCGGGTTGACCTTGGCCACCAGGGCGAGCAGCAGCGGGTAGACGCCGAAGAGGACCAGGGCGCAGCCGATGTAGACGTCGGCGGTGAAGGTCGCGTACTTGCCGATCAGGTCCCAGCCGTAGTCCGCGATGGCGTAGCCGATGAGGCCGACGGTGCCGAGCGGCGCGAGGCGGATGACCCACCACAGGGCCTTCTGGAGCAGCTCCAGCACGGACTCGCTGAGCGCGAGGATCGGCTTGGCGCGCTCACCGAGCTTCAGCGCGGCGATACCGGCGACGGCGGCCATGAACACGATCTGCAGCACGTTCAGCTCGGTGAACGGCGTGATGACGTCGGTCGGGACGATGCCCGTCAGGAAGTCGATCCAGCTGCCGGCGTTCTCGGGCTTCTGGCCGTCCTTCGGGGTGAGGCCGGTACCGGAGCCGGGGTTGGTGACCAGGCCGATCACCAGGCCGATCGCCACCGCGATCAGCGACGTGATCATGAACCACAGCAGGGTGCGGCTGGCCAGCCGGGCGGCGTTGTTGACCTTCCGCAGGTTGGTGATCGATACCAGGATCGCGAAGAAGACGAGCGGGGCGACCGCGAGCTTCAGCAGCTGGACGAAGATCGAGCCGATCTGGTCCAGCGTGTCCTTCAGCCAGCTGACGTCCTGGCTGCGGGCGAGCCAGCCCAGCAGGACACCGAGCACCAGGCCGGCGACGATCTGGGCCCAGAAGGGGACCTTGGGCAGCGGTATTCGGGAGCCGGACTGCTTTCCGGCAGGGGTGGACGCGGTGTTCGCGGACACGGACGCACTCCAGGGTGAATCAGGGACGGGGCGGGGACGGCGTGCGGCCCGCGGAGAGCGCGGTACCGCTGCAGGGGATGTGCCGGGGTCGGACCAGAAGGCGCCGGGCGCCTCTAACGGCAACAGACCGCGGAAGTACAGCGGCACAGGTCGACATGCAGCCGCGCCACGAGCGGGATGCTCGCGGCGGCGTCGGGGCGCGCTGATGTCGTCATGCCAGACACGTTAACACTTGAACTTTGAGAACCTCAAAGCTCGGCTTTGGGTCAAGACCCTGTTCCGGCCTTCCGGCGGCGATGCGCCTGCCGGACCGTCCCCTCGTGTCCTTCCCGGGCCGTCCCGCCCGGGAGCGCGTCAGGCGGCGCCGTCCTCCCGCGAACGGTTCGCGTCCAGACGGGCCTTGGCGCTGTCGACCCGGCCGGCGATCTGGTGCGACATGGCGTCGCGCTGCTTGCGCAGCAGGACGAAGCTGAGCGGGGCCGAGAGCACCAGTGCGAGAAGGATCACCCAGGCGAAGTTGGCGTCGCCGAGGCCCTTGGGCACCACGCCGACCTGCACGAGACCGCCGACGACGACCAGACAGCCGACGAAGATGGCGAACCGCATCGCGGTGTACCGGATCGCTGCGGCGGACTTTCCTGCGGACACTGCGGGCCTTCTTCCTCTGTGGAACGGATACGGCGAACCTGCCCGTCCAGTGAAGCACGCCGCCTTCCGGGCCCTTCCGTCGGCAGGGGACGCCCCCGTGCGCGGCCGGGGCCGGGTCAGGTCAGGTCAGGTCAGCGGCAGCAGCATGATCACGTCGTCGCGGTCGTCGCCCTCGGCGACCCGGATCGCGCCGGGCACCCGGCCGACCTCCTTGTAGCCGCAGGAGGCGTAGAAGCGGTCGGCTCCGGTGCCGCCGCGGCAGGTGAGCCGGATGGCCTCGACGCCGTCGAAGGTGCGGGCGTGCTCCGCGGCCGCCGCCATCAGTTCGCGCCCGTACCCCTTGCCCTGGTGGCGGGGGTGGACCATGACGGTGTACGCCCAGATCCAGTGGGTCATCAGCCGGTGGGTGTTGTGCTGGAGGAAGACGGTGGCGGCGATCCGGCCGTCCTCGTCCCGGCCGACGAGCAGGCGCGTCCGCCCCTCCGCCATGGCGGTCAGGTGCGCGACCCACTGGGGCCTGATGTCGTCGACGCCGACCGGCGGGACGAACCCGACGGCCCCGCCCGCGTTGGAGACGTCGGCCCACAGCGACAGCACCCCGGACGCCAGTCCGGGCCCGGCGGGCGGGTCGAGTTCGAAGGTCAGGGCCATGCCCGCCAGCGTAAGCAGGAAGCCCCGGCGGGTGCCGGGGCTTCCACAGGGTGGGACACGGGCCGCGGGCGGCCGCCGGGGCGCGGCGGCGCCGGGCGTCGCGCGGGTCAGACGCGCATCGCCTGCGGCGACTCGCGCCGGTCGGCGTCCGGACCGGGGTACTCGCGGATGATCTCGTAGCGGGTGTTCCGCTCGACGGGACGGAAGCCCGCGTCACGGATCAGGTCCAGCAGGTCGTCGCGGGTCAGCTTGTTCGGCGTGCCGTAGTTGTCGGCGTCGTGCGTGATCTTGTACTCGACGACCGAGCCGTCCATGTCGTCCGCGCCGTGCTGGAGCGCGAGCTGCGCGGTCTGCACGCCGTGCATCACCCAGAAGACCTTGACGTGCGGCACGTTGTCGAAGAGCAGCCGGGAGACGGCGAACGTCTTCAGGGCCTCCGCGCCGGTCGCCATCGTGGTGCGCGCCTGGAGCCTGTTGCGGACCTTGCCGTCCTGCATGTCGACGAAGTCGTGCTGGTAGCGCAGCGGGATGAAGACCTGGAAGCCGCCGGTCTCGTCCTGCAGTTCGCGCAGCCGCAGCACGTGGTCCACCCGGTGCCTGGGCTCCTCGATGTGCCCGTACAGCATCGTGCACGGGGTCTTGAGACCCTTCTCGTGCGCGAGGCGGTGGATGCGCGACCAGTCCTCCCAGTGGGTGCGGTGGTCGACGATGTGCTGCCGGACCTCCCAGTCGAAGATCTCGGCGCCGCCGCCGGTCAGCGACTCCAGACCGGCCTCGATCAGTTCGTCGAGGATGTCGGATGCCGACATCCCGGAGATGGTCTCGAAGTGGTGGATCTCGGTGGCGGTGAACGCCTTCAGCGAGACGTTCGGCAGCGCCTTCTTCAGCTCGGAGAGCGAGCGCGGGTAGTAGCGCCACGGCAGGTTCGGGTGGAGGCCGTTGACGATGTGCAGCTCGGTGAGGTTCTCGCCCTCCATCGCCTTGGCGAGGCGGACGGCCTCCTCGATGCGCATGGTGTACGCGTCCTTCTCGCCCGGCTTGCGCTGGAACGAGCAGTACGCGCACGACGCGGTGCACACATTGGTCATGTTGAGGTGGCGGTTGACGTTGAAGTGGACGACGTCACCGTTCTTGCGGGTGCGCACCTCGTGGGCCAGTCCGCCGAGCCAGGCCAGGTCGTCCGACGCGTAGAGGGCGATTCCGTCCTCGCGGGTCAGCCGCTCACCGGCCCGGACCTTCTCCTCCAGCTCGCGCTTGAGTCCCGCGTCCATATGACGGCCGCCTCCCAATTTCTCCACGTAGAACAGGCTCCGCCCACCGTACTCCCCCGCCTCGGCGGTGCGTCACGGGCGGGGCGGTACGGCGGGCGGCCGGGTGTTCAGGACTCGTCGGGCAGGTCGCCGACGCGGTTCTCCCACTTGGTGGAGAGCACGATGGTGGTGCGGGTGCGGGAGACGCCCCGGGTGCCGGAGAGCCGGCGGATGGTCTTCTCCAGTCCGTCGACGTCGCTGGCCCGCACCTTGAGCATGTACGAGTCGTCGCCGGCGATGAACCAGCAGTCCTCGATCTCGGCCAGGTCCTTCAGCCGGCGGGCGACGTCCTCGTGGTCGGCGGCGTCGGAGAGGGAGATGCCGATGAGCGCCGTGACGCCGAGACCGAGCGAGGCCGCGTCGACGGTGGCGCGGTAGCCGGTGATGACGCCGGCCGCCTCCAGGCGGTTGATGCGGTCGGTCACGGAGGGGCCGGAGAGCCCCACGAGCCGGCCGAGCTCGGCGTACGAAGCCCTGCCGTTCTCGCGCAGGGCCTGGATGAGCTGCCTGTCCACGGCGTCCATATGCCTGAGCCTTCCATTATTCAGCGATACCGCAAGTTTACGTGTAGAATCTAAGGCATGCAGGGACGACACCCTGCGATTCATTCAAATGATCACTGCTGATCCCACAAGGATCGCGATCCATACAGGAGATGACACTCACCGTGTACACGATCGAGATGGCCTACGCCCACATGCGACAGCTCCAGGAGCTGGCCAGCCGCTCGCGTGCCCACCAGCCCGCCGCCGCCCACCGGGTCGACCGGACCCGCGCCCCCCGCGTCGGCAAGAAGCGCTAACCACCTGCGGAGCCGCCACCGAGCTCCCCTTCCCAGCGGCGGTACAGCCGGTGCGGCACCCCCGCCGCGTCGAGCACCCGCCCGGCGACGAAGTCGACCAGATCCTGGATGTGCGTCGCCCCCGCGTAGAACGCCGGAGAGGCGGGCAGCACCACGGCGCCCGCCTCGTCCAGCGCCACCAGATGCTTCAGCGTCTGCCCGTTCAGCGGGGTCTCCCGCACCGCGACCACCAGCGGGCGCCGCTCCTTGAGCGTCACGCTCGCCGCGCGCTGCAGCAGGTCCTTCGACAGCCCGAGCGCCACCCCCGCCACACAGGCGGTGGACGCGGGCACGATCAGCATCCCCTTGACCGGGTACGACCCCGACGACGGACCGGCCGCCAGGTCACCGGCCGCCCAGTGGCGCACGTCCGTCACGTCCACGTCGAAGGTGTCCGGCTTCCCGTCCGCGCCCCGCGCCAGCCACTGACGCAGATCGCCCTGCCAGTGCGCGTCCCGGAACGCGATCCCGGTCTCGTCCAGCAGCGTCAGCCGGGACGCCCGGCTGACGACGAGGTCCACGCTCTCCCCGGCGGCGAGCAGCGCCCGCAGCACCGCGGCGGCATACGGCGTCCCGGAGGCACCCGACACCCCCACGACCCACGGCCGACGACTGTTCACTTCCTGCGGCTCCACACCCGTGAGCCTATCCGCCGCCCCGGCCGGGCCGACGGGCCCACCGGCGCCCCCGCCCCGGAACCGGCGGGGCGTGCCGCACGTTCCAGACATGTCGGCCACGCACACGGACGGATCGGGGGGCGACATGACGGACATCCGGCTCGACCGGAGCACCCGCGGCGCCGGCCGTGCCCGTACGGCCGCACTGCTCATGTGCGCCTGGATCGCCCTGCTCTGGGCGCTCGAAGCGGTCGACGTCGTCACCGGCCACGCGCTGGACGCCCACGGGATCGTGCCGCGCGATCCCGGTGAGCTGCTCGACGTCGTCCCGTCCGCCTTCCTCCACTTCGGCTTCGCGCACGTCGCGTCCAACACGATCCCGCTGCTGGTGCTGGGATTCCTCGCCGCGCTCGGCGGCATACGCCGCTTCCTCGCGGTGGCGGCGCTGATCGTGGTGGCCGACGGCCTGGCCGTCTGGCTCGTCTCCCCGTCCGGGACGAACACCGCGGGAGCGTCCGGCCTGGTCTTCGGCCTGTTCGGCTACCTGCTCGCGCGCGGCTTCGTGGAGCGCAAGGCCCTCGACGTGGTGGTGGGCGTGCTCGTCGCGGCGGTCTGGGGCGGCTCGATCCTCGCCGGCCTGTCGCCGTCGGCGAGCGGGGTCAGCTGGCAGGGCCATCTCTTCGGCCTGGTGGCGGGGGTCGCCGCGGCGTTCGTCCTCCGCACCCGGGGCCGCACGCCCCGGCAGCGGGTCCCGGCCTGCTGAAGCGGGCACGGCGGTCCGGGGCGGGCGCCGCGCTCCCCGGTGGCGGGGCAGTCCGTGCCGCGGCGGGGCCGCGTCAGACGGTGAGGCCCCGCACCACCAGGTCGAGCAGCGCGCACACGAACAGCGCTATGCCGATGAAGCCGTTGACGGTGAAGAACGCCCGGTTCAGGCGGGACAGGTCGTGCGGTCGCACGATCGAGTGCTCGTAGGCGAAGGCCGCCGCCACCACGGCGAGACCGGCCCACAGGAACGCGCCCGCGTCCGTCGCCACCGCGTACCAGACGAAGAGCGCCATCGTGACGGCATGGCAGGCACGGGCGCCGTACAGGGCGGCCGGGATGCCGAAGCGCGCCGGGACCGAGCGGACACCGTGCGCGCGGTCCGCCTGCACGTCCTGGCAGGCGAAGATCAGGTCGAAGCCGCCGATCCACACACCGACCGCGAGCCCGAGGATCACCGCGTCCCAGGACCAGGAGCCGGTGACCGCGATCCACGCGCCGACGGGGCCCATGGCCTGGGCGAGTCCCAGGATGGCGTGGGGGTAGTCGGTGAACCTCTTGCCGTACGGGTAGACCACCATCGGCACCACCGCGACCGGCGCCAGCGCCAGGCACAGCGGGTTGAGCAGGGCGGCCGCGCCGAGGAAGACCGCGAGGGCGATCAGCGCGCCGGTCCACGCCGACCGGACGGACACCGCGCCGGTGACCAGTTCCCGGGAGGCGGTGCGCGGGTTCCGCGCGTCGATCTCGCGGTCGATGATCCTGTTGCACGCCATGGCGAAGGTCCGCAATCCGACCATGGCGACGGTGACGAGGAGCAGATCGGCCCAGTGGACGCGGCCGTCCACCTCGAACATGGCGGTGAGGGCGGCGATGTAGGCGAAGGGCAGCGCGAAGACCGAGTGCTCGATCATCACCAGGCGCAGGAAAGCCTTCACCTTCCCGGCCGGCCGCGGCGCGGGACCCGGGCCCACGACCCCGTCGGTGGTCGTCATCATGCGAGGCTCCCGAGGAACGCGTCGAGGTCGGCGAGCAGCCCGTCGACGGGCAGCGGACCGGTCTCCACCGTGAGCGGCACGGCGTCGTCGCCCGGCGGGGTGACGTGCGCCGTGAACGCGTACGCCCCCTCCCCGGCCGGGCGGGCGTCCAGCCGCAGCACGGCGCCGCCGTCGACCTCGAACGGGCCGGCCGCCGCGGCGAGCTCCGCGCGCAGGCGCTCGGCGAAGCCCGCCGGTTCCGTGTCGCGCACTCCGGGCAGCTCAAAACCGTCGCCCTCGCCGCCGCTCTCCACGAGCACGGCCCAGGTGTCCCCGGCGCCGGCGAACTCCTCGGCGCCGACGCCGGCCTCTGCGGCGGCGCGCCGGACGTCCGGGTCCGCGGGGTCGAGCTCGGGACGCACCAGCGCGACGTAGTCGGTGTCGCCGCCGATGAACAGCGCGGGCCCGCCCGTGGCCGGGCTCACAGCCCGTACTCCTTCCACCGGCGGTCGACCAGCGCGGCCGTCGCGGGGTCGGACTCGACCATCTCGGGCCAGCCGCCGTCCCGCGTGTACCCCTCCTCGGGAAGCTTGCGGGTCGCGTCGATGCCCGCCTTGCCGCCCCAGAACTGCTGGTAGGAGGCGTGGTCGAGATGGTCGACGGGCCCCTCGACGACGGTGAGGTCGCGTGCGTAGTCGGTGTTGCCGAGCGCCCGCCAGGACACCTCGTGCAGGTCGTGGACGTCGCAGTCGGCGTCGACGACCACGATCAGCTTGGTCAGCGACATCATGTGCGCGCCCCAGATCGCGTGCATCACCTTCTGGGCGTGCTTCGGGTACTTCTTGTCGATCGAGACGATCGCGCAGTTGTGGAAGCCGCCCGACTCGGGGAGGTGGTAGTCCACGATGTCCGGGACGATGATCTTGAGCAGCGGCAGGAAGAAGCGCTCGGTGGCCCGGCCCAGCGGACCGTCCTCGGTCGGCGGGCGGCCGACCACGATCGACTGGAGGAGCGGCCGCTTGCGCATGGTGACGCAGTCGATCCGCAGCGCGGGGAACGGCTCCTGCGGCGTGTAGAAGCCGGTGTGGTCGCCGAACGGCCCCTCGGGGAGCATCTCCCCCGGCTCCAGCCAGCCCTCCAGCACCACCTCGGCGTTGGCCGGGACCTGGAGCGGCACGGTCTTGCAGTCGACCATCTCGATCCGCTTGCCGGCGACGAAGCCGGCGAAGAGGTACTCGTCGATGTCGCCGGGCAGCGGCGCGGTCGAGGCGTACGTCACGGCCGGCGGGCAGCCGAAGGCGATGGCGACCGGCAGCCGCTCGCCGCGCCGTGCGGCGACGGCGTAGTGGTTGCGGCTGTCCTTGTGGATCTGCCAGTGCATGCCGATGGTGCGCCGGTCGTGGCGCTGGAGCCGGTAGAGGCCGAGGTTGCGGATGCCCGTCTCCGGGTCCTTGGTGTGGGTGAGCCCGAGGTTGAAGAACGAGCCCCCGTCCTGCGGCCAGGTGAAGAGGGCGGGCAGGGCGTCGAGGTCGACGTCGTCGCCCTGCAGGACGACCTCCTGCACGGGCGCGTCCTTCACCTTCCTCGGCGGCACGTGGACCATCGAGCCCAGCTTGCCGAAGGCCTCGCGCACGCCCACGAAGCCGTGCGGCAGCTCCGGCTTGAGCAGCCCGCCGATCTTGTCGCTGATGTCGGCGTAGGACTTCAGTCCGAGCGACTTCAGCAGGCGGCGGTCGGTGCCGAAGACGTTCATCGCGAGGGGCATCGCCGAGCCGCGCACGTTCTCGAAGAGGAGCGCGGGGCCGCCGGCCTTGTTCACCCGGTCGACGATCTCCCCGACCTCCAGGTGCGGATCGACCTCGGCCTTGATGCGCTTGAGGTCTCCCTCGCGCTCCAGCGCCCGGAGCAGGGAGCGAAGATCGTCGTAAGCCATGCCGTCCAGTATCCGGTACGCACTACGCTGGAGCTGTCACGGGGGCCGCGGTTCGGCCCCGAGCTCTGTCGCGCAAGGGGGCGGCCATGCTTCGGGTGCTGATGGTGCTGGTGCCTCTGGGCCTGAGCATCTACGCGTTCATCGACTGCATCACCACCGACGAGAAGGACGTCCGCCACGTCCCGAAGCCGCTGTGGGCGATCCTCGTGCTGCTGTTCCCCCTGGTCGGCTCGATCTCCTGGCTGGCCGTGGGCAAGGACCGCGCCGCATCGGCCGGGCGCGCCCCCTCCCGGCGCGGCTGGGTCGCGCCGGACGACAACCCCGAGTTCCTGAAGTCGCTGCGCGAGGAGAACGAACGCGAGCGCAAGGACCGGGGGGAGACGGCGGACGACGCCGTGGACGGCCCCGCGGACGGCGACGAGGGCGACAAGCCCCGTCCCTGACCGGAGTCACCCGCTCCCCTTGCGGACACCGCACGTAACGGAGTGAACACGGCACCCGCCGACGGCTACGCCGTGCCCAGGGCTGGGTAATAACCTTGATCCCGTCAACCATCCGCCCGCCCGGCGCCACTTGACCGACCGGGAGTCGTCCTTGAGGGATCAACTGGCCGCGCGGAGCGGCTTACTCGCGCAGCTGGCGTCCCATCTCACCGGCATCGAGGTGGACGGACGCCGGCACCGCCCCTACTGCAAGGCGCTCCCCCCGCCGGTCGTCGCCGTCGTCGGCGGACGCGGCACCGGCAAGACGTACGACGCACTGCGGCTGCGGGACCTCTGCGGCACGGCGACGCCCACGGCGTATCTCGACTGCGCCGACGACGCGCTGCGCACCGCGGCGGCCGAGTCGCCCCGCTCCCGCTCCCTGGTGACCGAGGCGCTGCTGCGCCTGGGCTCCGACTTCGTCCGCAGCGGCCCCCCGCGTGCCGGGGCCCTGCACCTGACACGGCTGTTCGCGGGCCTGGTGGCCGTCGCGTCCGGCGCCTGGGACGCCGGCCAGGACGAACGCATCGCGGCCGAACTGGGCCGGCTGGAGGCGGTCTCGCCGGTGCGCGGCGCGTCGGGGGAGGCCGCCCGGGACCGGGCGGCGAGGCTCGTCGCGGCGTACGCGGTGATGCGGCCGCCCCAGACGCCGACCGGGGTGTCGGTGGACGTGTTGCTGCGGGACCTCCCGCGCGGCGGGCGCCGCGCGGTCGGCTGGTACGGCGCCTACCCGGGCGCGCAGGGCGACGCCGCCGCCGGACTGGCCCTGCTCGGCGGCCACTTCCGGCACGGCGGCGACCAGCGGGTGCGGGCCGAGTACTACCTGGGCCAGGCGCTGCGCGCCGACCTGGAGGAGGCGTACCGGACCACGGGCGGCTGGCTGCTGCGCACCGGACGGCCGCTGATGCTGCTCGACAACGCGCACGACGAACCGGGCGAGCGCCTGGTGCGCGACTGCCTCACCTACCGCGGCCGGGGCCACCACGACCGGGTCGTCGTCGTCGCCGCCTTCCGGCGGGAGGACCCGCCGGTCCTCACGGGCGCGTACCGGCTGCCCTCGCTGACGTCGGCGGTGGGGCTCGCCGGCGGCCGGACGGACCAGCTGTGCCGGCACCCGATGGTCGTGGTGCCGTACCCTCCGCTGCCCCCTGCAGGTCCCGAGACCTCGGACGGGCTGCTGAGCCATGTGGACCCGGACGCGATGCTGCCGCCCGGACTGCCGCGCGCGCTCTACCGGTTCACCGGCGGGCGGCCGCTGGCGATGACCCGGATGACGGACGCCGTGGCGGAGCTGAACCACCTGGCGGACGCGGCCCCCGAGGACGGTGTCGTCCGGCCGGCGCTGCCCGCGCTGACCCTGCGGTCCCTGCTGCGCTACCGGCCCGCCACACCGCGGCACACGACGACGGGGCCGACGGTGGCGCAGACGCTGCGCGACGAACTGGTGCCGGGCGAGACGGGCGACCTGCTCACCCTGGTGTCCCCGGCGGCCGACGCACACGCCGCCGGACTGCTGCTGTCGCCGGCGGCCGCCCTCACCACGACCGAGCTGCGGCACGCCCTGGACGCGGACGGCTGGCCGCGCTGCGACGAGCACTTCGTCGGCGACCACTGTCTGCGCCTCGTGCTGCTGCACCAGCTCTACCACCGGGAGCCGGACCACTCGTCGTGGGTGCGCGGCCATCAACGGCTCGCGACGCACTACGCGGGCGCCTCCCCGGCCTCGCCGCACCAGTACCACCACGAGCTGTCGATCGGGCTGACCCGCAACGCCGTCGCGCACCTCCACGGCTCGCTCTACCTGATGAACACGGCGGCCTGGCTGGACAATCTGCTGCACATCGCGTCGGCGCCGGTCTTCGCGGGCCTCGACGAGCGGCGCAGGCTCGCCTTCACCGGCGGCCACCACGAACCGGAGCGGCGGGTGGCGCGGCTGCTGAACGCCGCCTGGCTCGCGCAGGACCGGCTGGAACTGCCGGAGGCACGGCTGGAGGCGGCCACCCGCGGGGCGCTGTACGCGATGCGGGACGACGTCGCCGACGGCTCGGTGCTCACCGACGCCGCCGAGCACTGGGCGGAGAGCATCAGGTCGGGGCGCCCCCTGCGGGAGTGCGCCTGCACACGGCGGGGACGGGCGAACGGGGGGAACGACTGATGAACAACCTGACCAAGATCCTCATCGGTGCTGCGGCCGCGGTGGTGCTGCTGCTCGGCATCGTCTACGTGCCGGACGTCCTCGACCCGGACCGCTCCTGCTCGCCCGGCGTCGAGCGCCCCGAGGACAGCGAGGAGTGCATCGGCGTCTCCGCGACCGGCTACGACTTCGGCGTCACGGAGATACGCGAGGTCGCCCGTGCCATCGGCGCGGAGAACGAGGAGGCCGCGAAGAGCGGGGACCTCATGGTCTCCGTCGCGGTGATGATGCCGTTCTCCTCGACGGCGCCCGAGCAGCTGACCAAGATGCGCCACGAGCTCCAGGGGGTCTACCTCCAGCAGCGGCTCGCCAACCGCGCCGAGGGCCGGCCGCCGCGGATCCGGGTGCTGCTCGCCAACACCGGCGACCTCGGACTGCACTGGGAGCGGGTGGTGCTCCAGCTCGTCGGCATGACCGACGACCCGGTGCCGGTGCGCGCCGTGACGGGGATAGCGACCAGCAACGAGGTGAACAAGAAGGCCGTGGGCCTGCTGGCGAAGCACCGGGTGCCCATGGTGGGCTCGACGATCACCGCCGACGACATCAGCGGCATACCCGGCCTCGCCCGGGTCTCCCCCACCAACAAGGACGAGGCCAGGGCCCTGGTGGCACACGCCAAGGCGGTCGACCGCAACGCCCTGCTGGTCTACGACACCAACGCCCGCAACAACTACGCGCGCACCCTGCGCGAGGCGTTCGACGAGCAGCTTCCCGACCAGGTCTACGACGCCCGGCCGTTCACCTCGGGCGACGAGCCGGACGACGCGGGCAACCTCGGCAACGTCTTCAACAGCATCGCGCACTACATCTGCGACACCGACGCGCACACGGTCTTCTTCGCCGGCCGGCACACCCCGCTGCGGGTGTTCGTCTCGGAACTGGGCCGGTCGGGCTGTGCCGGCCGGGGATTCACCGTCTTCACCGGTGACGAGGCCTCGTACCTCGGCTCGGACGACAAGGTCGACCGCAAGGCACTGGAGCCCCAGCCGGGCGGCGGGAAACCGCGGGTGACCCTGAAGTACGCGGCCCTCGCCCACCCCGACGCCTGGGTGCCCGCTCCGGGACGGGCACTGCCCGCGACCGGCGGGTCGGCCTCCGCCTACCGGCAGCTGGCCGACGCCCTCGCCGAGGTGCGCGACGAGATCGGCCCCAACGTGCTGCACGACGGTCAGACGATCATCGGGTACGACGCGATGGCGACGGCGGTGCAGGGCATCCGCAGGGCGACCGGCTCGTCGGCGAAGGCGCCGTCGCCGGACGACGTGACCGCCCAGTGGCCGCACCTGACGGGGTCGCTCCGGGTGAACGGCGCCAGCGGCTGGATCTGCCTGGACACCGACGGCAACCCCCGCAACAAGGCGGTGCCGATCGTGCGGCTGGCGGAGGACGGCACCCTGCGGTTCGAGGAGTTCTCCTGGCCGGACGGCAAGGAACCACCGGCGGACTGCGTCTACAAGAAGGACTGAGCAGGCCGGCCGCCCTCGGACCCGCGCGTCAGCCGGTCGCCTTGCCGGGCGCCGCGTAGGAGTCGCGCAGCCGCTGCCAGCGTTCGGCCGTCCAGGACGACCAGTCGGTGACCGGCCTGCCGTCCAGGGCGGCCGCCAGCAGCTCGAGATGGTCGTGCCAGCCGGCCAGGCAGTCCAGCAGCACCTCGTCGTCGCACCGCAGCGCGTCGGTGAAGCGCAGCATGGTGCCGTTCCCGGTGTGCGGTTCGAGGTGGAAGCGGATCCGGCCGTGGACGGTGACCGTGTACTCGGCGACCCGCTCCGTGTCCCAGGCGGTGACATGGCCGGCGGCGAGCGTGTGCCGCCCGTCGGCGTCGGCGTTGAGCCAGCGCAGCACGACCGCGCCGCCGACCCTCGGTTCGAGCACCTCGGCGGCGCACAGCCAGGCGGGCAGCCCCTCCGGCGTGGCGACGGCGGCCCAGACACGGACCACCGGATGCGGCAGGGGCACCGCCCAGCGCAGCAGGCGGGTGCCGTCCTCCCTCGTCTCCCAGGTGCCCCGGGGGATCGCGTCGCTCATGCCTCCAGCGTCGCGCGCTCCCGCCGGGGACGCGACCTCGCGCCCCGGGCGGGTCCGGCGGTCAGACGCCCGCGTAGGAGTGCAGGCTGTTCACGAACATGTTCACGCCGTAGTAGTTCCACAGGAAGCACAGGAACGCGACGAGCGCGATGTAGGCGGCCTTGCGGCCCTTCCAGCCGGCGGTCGCACGGGCGTGCAGGTACGCGGCGTAGGCGACCCAGGTGATGAAGGACCAGACCTCCTTCGCGTCCCAGCCCCAGTAGCGGCCCCACGCGTCACCGGCCCAGATCGCGCCGGCGATGATCGTGAACGTCCAGAGCGGGAAGACCGCCGCGTTGACCCGGTAGGCGAACTTGTCGAGCGACGCGGCGGCGGGCAGCCGCTCCATGACCGAGGTGGCGAACCTGCCGGGCCGGCCGCCGCTCGCGAGCTTCGCCTCGTAGGAGTCCCGGAAGAGGTACAGGATGCTGCCGACCGCGCCGAGGTAGAAGACGGCGCCGCAGAAGATGGCGGTGGAGACGTGGATCCACAGCCAGTACGAGTCGAGCGCGGGCACCAGCTGGTCGCTCTTGGTGTAGAGCACAGTCACGGCCAGGCCGAGGTCGAGCAGGACCGTGGTGACCAGGGGCAGACCGGCCCAGCGGACGTTCTTCCCGGCGAGCAGCAGCGCGAGGTACACACCGACGACGACGGTCGAGAAGGTGGTGGAGAACTCGTACATGTTGCCCCACGGCGCGCGCTGCACCGAGACGGCGCGGGCGATGACGCCGGAGGCCTCCAGCAGGAACGCCAGGGCCGTCAGCGACACCGCGATCCGGCCGTAGAGGTCGCCCTTCTCGGTGCCGCCGTGCGCTCCGGGCCCGTCGGGCACGTCACGGGTGCCGGCGGCGGCCCGGGTGACGACCTTCGGCTTGTCCAGCACCGTGGTGCCGCCGGCCGTGCGGACCGTGACGGCCGGGGCCGCGGCGGCGGCTTCCTTGGGCGCCGTCAGCGCGGCGGCCGTGCGGGCCACCTTGCTCCGGCTGCCGAAGAGCCACTCCGCCATGTGCGCGAAGAAGGCCAGCGTGTACACGGCCATCGACGAATAGATCAGATAGTTGCTGATCTCCGCGAGACCTTCGTTGGTTGCGGCGGCGAGAGTCACTGCTGTGCCCCTTCGGCAGGAACGTCCGGTTCTTCGGTTTCTCCGGGCGCCGTCGGCGCCTGTGCGTGGAGGGTCAGGGCCAGGTCGGTGAGCTCCTCGGGGAGCTTCGCCGACTCGCTGCGGCCGAGGCCCGCCATCTCGACGACGGTCACGCCGTCCTCACCGCGGACCGCCCGCACCCAGACGCGGCGGCGCCTGATGAAGAGGGAGGCCGCGAGTCCGCCGATGGCGGCGACGGCTCCGGTCAGCGCCCAGCCGGTGGCGGGCTGCCGGGTGATCTGGAAGGTCGCCCACTCCTTCACGTCCTTCTCGAACGTGATGGAGCCGGCCCCGTCCGGCAGCTGCATGGTCTCGCCGGGCAGCAGCCGCTGCTTGAGGACCTCGCCGTCGGCGCCCTTGAACTGCTTCATCTTGCGGGTGTCGAGCTGGTAGACGTTCTGCGGCAGACCGGCGTCGACACCGAGGCTGCCGTGGTAGCCGGTGAGCGCGAGCACCGGGAACTCCAGCCCGGGGAACTGCGAGAACATGTCGCCCTTGCCCGCGCCGGCGAAGGTCGGCACGAAGAAGGCCTGGAAACCGAGCTGGTCCTTCTTGCCGTTCTTGTCCCGGTACCCGTCCATCACCTTGATGGCACCGGTGGAGGTCACGTTGTTGTCGATCGGCAGCAGCGGCACCGCGTCCTGGAAGACGACGTCGCCCTTGCCGTCCCGGACGGTGACGACCGGCGCGTAGCCGTGGCCGTTCAGGTACACCTTGGTGCCGTCCACCTCCAGCGGACGGTTCACCTCGACGACCTGCTTGCGGTCCGCGCTGCCGGGGGTCGACCAGGTGAGGGCCGCCTCGTAGGTGCGCGGGGTGCCGCGCTGCGGCCCGCTCCTGGCGTACGTGCCGGTGAAGCTGTCGAGCGTGAAGCTGAACGGCGTCAGCTCGTCCGTCCCGAAGAGCGAACCGGACTTGAAGTCGTCGTACTGGGTGAGCGTGTTGGAGAACCCGCCGCCCTCGACGACCAGCTTGCCGCCCTCGGACTTGAACAGCTGCCCCCAGGCGAACGCGATCAGCATCACGATCAGCGACACGTGGAAGACCAGGTTGCCCGCCTCGCGCAGGTACCCCTTCTCGGCGGCCACCGCGTCCCCGACGCCGTGGGCGCGGAAGCGGCGGCCGCGCAGCATCGTGAGCGCCGCCTCGCGGACCTCCTCCGGCTCGGCCGCCGTGCGCCAGGTGGTGTAGGCGGGCAGCCGGGTCAGCCGGCCCGGCGCACCCGGCGGGCGGCTGCGCAGCTGGCCGACGAACTGCCAGGAGCGCGGCACGATGCAGCCGATGAGGGAGACGAAGAGCAGGATGTAGACCGCCGAGAACCACACCGAGCTGTAGACGTCGAAGAACTGCAGCTTGTCGTAGAGCGGCGCCAGGGTCTCGTGCCGGTCCCGGAAGGCCTGCACCTTCATCTCGTCCACGCTGTTCTGCGGGATGAGGGAGCCGGGGATCGCCCCGAGCGACAGCAGGAAGAGCAGGATCAGCGCCACCCGCATGGAGGTGAGCTGGCGCCAGAACCAGCGCGCCCAGCCGATCACCCCGAGCGTGGGGCCGCCGGGCGTCCGGTCGGCCGCCGTTTCCACGGGGGCCGTGGACAGCTGCGCCCCGGCCTCGCCGAGCTCGGGGTCCTCGGTGTTGTTCATGGAGGTCGTGCCCATCTGTTCAGATCCCCACCGTGAAGCCGTTGGTCCAGCCCTGCATCGACTGGACCATGCTGTCCCAGACACCTGTGAGCAGCAGGACGCCGGTCACGATCATCATCACGCCGCCGATCCGCATCACCCAGGCGTAGTGCCGCTTCACCCAGCCGAACGCTCCGAGCGCCTTCCGGAACGCCACCGCCGCGAGGACGAACGGCACCCCGAGCCCGAGACAGTACGCGACGGTCAGCAGCGCGCCCCGTCCCGCGCTGGCCTCGTTCGCCGACAGGAACGTCACGGCGGAGAGCGTGGGACCGATGCACGGCGTCCAGCCGATGCCGAACAGGGCGCCGAGCAGCGGCGCCCCGACCAGGCCGGAGACCGGCCGCCGGTGGATGCGGAACTCACGCTGGGTCATCCAGGGCATCAGGCCCATGAAGAAGACGCCCAGCAGGATCATCAGCACCCCGAGCACACGGGAGAGGATCTCCCGCTGGCCCTGGAGGGTGGAGCCGAAGTAGCCGAAGAGCGCGCCGCCGGAGACGAACACGGCGGTGAAGCCGAGCACGAACAGCGAGGCCCCGGCGACCATCCGGCCCCGGCGCGCCTCGGCGAGGTCGCTGCCGGTGACGCCCGTCACATAGGACAGGTAGCCGGGCACGAGAGGGAGGACGCACGGCGAGAAGAACGACACCAGGCCCGCGAGCACCGCGATGGGCAGCGCGAGGAGCAGTGCGCCGCCGAGGACCGTCTCGTTCACCCCCGGGGAGGCGGCGAGGAGTTCCACGCCGATCACTTCTCCGCGATCAGCGGGTCGATCATCTTGCGGAGTTCCTCGTCGTCCAGGGCGCGCAGGGCGCGGGCCGCGATCTTCCCCTCACGGTCGAGGACGATCGTCGAGGGAATGGCCTGCGGATTGAGGCTGCCCTTGGGGAACCCGTTGACGATCAGCTTGCCGATCGGGTCGTACAGGCTCGGGTACTCGACGCCGTAGTCCTTCTCGAAGGCGATCGCCGGTCCCCTGTTGGTGTCCCGGGTGTTGATGCCGACGAACTCGACGCCCTCCGCCTTGGTCTCCTTGGCGACCTTCGCGAAATAGGGCGCCTCGGAACGGCAGGGCGGGCACCACGATCCCCAGACGTTCATCACGACGACCTTGCCCTTGAGGTCGGCGACGTCGAGCTGCTCGCCCTCCAGGGTCTCGCCCTTGAGCTCGTGGGGCGCCTGCCGCTCGCCCTTGGCGACGGTGGCGATGCCGCCGGAACCGGCGACGAAGTTGGTGTCCCCTCCGCCGCCGGACTTTCCGCCGTCGCCGCAGGCCGACAGGGTGAGCGCGCCCGCGGCGACCAGTGCGGTCAGCAGGGCGGCGCGGGGGGCACGGCTGAAGCTCATGTGAAAAGTTTCGCATGACCCGCGGGGCGATCTTCCGCACCCCCCTGGGTGCCCGTTAGGCCCCGTTGTCAAGAAGCCCTAAGGAATGCGTTCCAGCCCCCGGCCGGCACCTGGCCGACATCCAGTGTGCGGAGTTTCGCGAGGAGCCGCGGATCCTGCACGTCGAGCCAGTCGCAGAACTGCCGGAAGGACACCAGCCGTACGTCCTTCCGGCCGGCCATCCCCTTCAGCGCCTCCTCGACGGCGTCCATGTAGATACCGCCGTTCCACTGCTCGAAGTGGTTGCCGATGAAGAGCGGGGCGCGATTCGACTCGTAGGCGCGGCGGAAGCCGGACAGATATGCGTCCCTGGCCTGCGTCTTCCAGCCCGGAAAGCGCGCGGGCACACCCTGGGTCGAATTCCCCGACTGATTGGCGAGCATGTTGTAGTCCATCGACAGGACCTCGAAGGAGCGCCCGGGGAAGGGCACCTGCTGGAGCGGCAGGTCCCACAGGCCCTGGCGCCGGTCCGGCCACACCTGGCGGCCGCCGGGCGAGGAGGCGTCGTACCGCCAGCCGAGCCGCCGGGCGGTGGGCAGCAGCGCGTCCTGCCCGAGGAGGCACGGGGTACGGGCGCCGACGAGTTCCCTGCGGTAGTCGAAAGGCAGCGGATCGACGTCCGTCCAGCCGGTGTTGGTCCGCCATTCGGTGACGAACTTCACAGCCTGGTCGATCTCGCTGCGCCAGTCCGCCGGGGACCACTTCCCCACCGAACCCGAACCGGCGCAGAAATGCCCGTTGAAGTGGGTGCCTATCTCGTGGCCGTCGAGCCATGCCCGGCGTATGTGGGTCAGCGTCTCCTTGATGTGGTCGTCGGTCAGATAACCGATGTCCGACGCGCCGATCCCGTTGTTCGGAGGACGGTAGAGCGACTTCTTCGACTCCGGCAGCAGATATACACCGGAGAGGAAGAAGGTCATCGCCGCGCCGTGATTCCTGGCGAGTTCGAGAAAGCGCGGGAAGAGACCGTTGCCGACTTCGCCCGCCCCGTCCCAGGAGAACACCACGAATTGCGGGGGCGTCTGGCCCGGTTCGAGCGGGACGGGCTTCGGGGGCTGGTGCGGCTGCCTGCCGGTGTCGGCCGTGGAGCCGTCGCCGATGGGCCGCCCGGTCGTCGGCGACGGCGAGGGTTTCGGCGTACGGCTCGGGGGGCCGCCCCGGCCCGTCTCCGGCTTCCCTCCGCCGTGACCGGCCGCGCTGCCGCTGCCGCAGCCCGCCACCGTGATCGCCGCCGCGGTGCCGAGTCCCGCGCCCAGAAGTCCCCTTCGGGTGATGTCGCGCATGTCTCCCCCATTCGTGCGTCCGGGCTCCCCCGGTCACGGGGAGCCGGTGCGAACCGGCACAGGGTGAGATGCCGCCCGGCACGAACGGGTTCCGGAAAAGGTGGCCGGATTTCTTCGGCGACGCACGGCCGCCGGACGACCGGCCGCACGACGCGCCCGGCCGGACGACGCGGGGGGACCACCGAGGGATTCCGGGCGGATCGGGGCACCCTCCCCGATCCGCCCCGATCCGCCCTGGTCCGGCTCTGGTCCGGCTCTGGTCCGGCTCTGGTCCGGCTCTGGTCCGCTCTCTTCCGCACGGAAGAATGCAGGCGAAGAATTCAGGCGCCGAACGCCTTCGACGTGCCCTTCACCGGCTTCGCCCCGGCGAGGAGATGCGCGGGGACGAGATCGCGGGCGGGCTCCGAGTAACCGACGGAAACGATCCTGTCGCCCTGATACGTGAACGACGTCAGCGAGGCCAGCGTGCACTGCCGGCGCCGCGGGTCGTGCCACAGCCGGCGCTTCTCGACGAAGCTGCGCACGATCCAGATCGGCAGCTGGTGGCTGACGCACACCGCCTCATGGCCGCGGGCCGCGTCCTTCGCCGCGTCGAGCGCGCCCATCATCCGCACGACCTGCTCGATGTACGGCTCGCCCCAGGACGGGCGGAACGGGTTCGTCAGGTGCTTCCAGTTCTCCGGCCGCCGCAGCGCGCCGTCGCCCACGCCGAACGTCTTGCCCTCGAAGACGTTGCCCGCCTCGATCAGCCGCTCGTCGGTGCCGAGGGCCAGCCCGTGGGTCTTGGCGACCGGCTGGGCCGTCTCCTGCGCGCGCTCCAGCGGGGAGGCCACGACATGGGTGACGTCCCGCGCCGCGAGGTGCTCGGCGACCCGGTCGGCCATCCGCCGGCCGAGGTCGGAGAGGTGGTAGCCCTCCCGGCGCCCGTAGAGCACGCCGTCCGGGTTGTGCACCTCGCCGTGACGCATCAGGTGCACGACGGTGATGTCGCCGGCGCTCATGCCGTGGCCTCCGCCGCTGCTCGGGCCGCTGCGGGCAGCGCGGCGGCGATCCGCTCCACGGCCCGCGCGTCGTGGGCGGTGGACACGAACCACGACTCGAACGCGGACGGCGGCAGGTAGACCCCGTCGGCGAGCATCGAGTGGAAGAACGCGTTGAAGCGGAACGCCTCCTGGCGCTTGGCGTCCTCGTAGGTGCGCACCTCGTCGGCGGTGAAGAACACCGAGAACATGTTGCTCGCCGACTGCACCCGGTGCGCCACGCCCTCCTTGGCGAGGGCGCCGGTCACCAGGGACCGGATCTCCTCGGAGACGGAGTTCACCGTGGTGTAGGCGGCCTCGTCGAGGAGCCGCAGCTGCGCGAGGCCGGCGGCGGTCGCGACCGGGTTCCCGGAGAGCGTGCCGGCCTGGTAGACGGGGCCGGCGGGGGCGAGGTGGCCCATCACGTCGGCACGCCCGCCGAAGGCCGCGGCCGGGAAGCCGCCGCCCATCACCTTGCCGAAGGTCATCAGGTCCGGCACCACGCCGTCGACACCGAACCAGCCGGCCCTCGACGTGCGGAAGCCGGTCATCACCTCGTCCGAGATGTACAGCGCGCCGTCGCCGGCGCAGAGGTCCTTCAGACCCTGGTTGAAGCCCGGGAGCGGCGGGACGACGCCCATGTTGCCGGGCGACGCCTCGGTGATCACACAGGCGATCTCACCGGGGTGCGCCGCGAAGGCGGCCCGCACCGACTCCAGATCGTTGTACGGCAGCACGATCGTGTCGCCGGCCTGGGCCCCGGTGACCCCGGGCGTGTCCGGCAGCGCGAAGGTGGCGAGTCCGGATCCGGCGGCGGCCAGCAGCGCGTCCACGTGCCCGTGGTAGCAGCCGGCGAACTTGATCACCTTGGAACGGCCGGTGAATCCGCGGGCCAGCCGGATCGCCGACATCGTCGCCTCGGTGCCGCTGGAGACCAGTCGCACCTGCTCGACGGGGGCGACCCGGGCCACGATCTCCTCGGCGAGCGCGACCTCGCCCTCACCGGGCGTGCCGAAGGAGGTGCCGCGCGCGACGGCGGCCTGCACCGCCGCGACGACCTCGGGGTGGGAGTGCCCGAGGATCATCGGCCCCCACGAGCAGACCAGGTCGACGTACTCACGACCGTCGGCGTCGGTCAGGTACGGGCCGGTGCCGGACACCATGAACCGGGGCGTACCGCCCACGGCGCGGAAGGCACGGACGGGAGAGTTCACGCCGCCGGGCGTCACGAGGGACGCGCGGTCGAAAAGCGTCTGCGAAACTGGGGCGTCATAGGGAAAGCTCACGGAAACCATGGTCTCAGAGGCCCGGGCGATCTTGCGGACAGGTGTTTCACCGCACGTTCGTGGGGGAGGTCACTGTCACGATGATCTGGTTGCGCGGCGGGGGCTGCGAGTGGTCGGGTGGAGATATGCATCGCGGTGGCGGACTGGGCGAGGGGACCGACGACCTGGGTCCTGAGCCCGCCCGACGGGGAAAACACCGGCGAGGCGAAGCACATGAGCCCTTGGGAGGCAGGAGCGGCCGGTTGGGGGTGACGTACAAGTACTTCGGCGCGCCCGACGGCGCGACGGCCGCCCGTGTGCCCATTTCGATGCGCCCCGAGGAGCTCGGCGGCGACGAGCTCGGCATGGGCGGCATGTTCACCAAGATCAAGCCGGAGACCATAGCCGCGATGGTGCTGACGGGCATCCAGGGCATGCCCCTGCACAGGGTGCCGCCGCTGGAACTCGTGGTGCTGCACCCGGACTACGCGGTGGTGAAACTGCCGATGACCGCGGTCGATCCGCTGCGGGACATCGGCGAGGAGTCGGTGGGTGCGGCCGCGTTCATCTGGTCGACGGTCCCGGACCGGGGCGGCCCGCGGGACGCCTTCAACGTCTACCAACTGCTGCATGAATGGCAAGATTTCAGCCATCGTCTGCACGAGGCGGGACATCAGCCGTACTGCCTGGTCTGGCCCTGACGGGGGCCTGCGGCACAGCATTCCGGCCCTGAAGGGGGCCTGCGGCACACCCTTCTCGTTCAGGCACCACACCCGGTGCCAGGCGTGCAGCGACTGGGCCAGCACGCCGAACGCCCGTGACAGGCACAGCGACACGTGCAGCGTGTCCCCGGCGCCCACCGGCGCACGGCCGCCGCGTACGCCCGGCACCGGCCGCCGGCCGCCCCACGGCCCACCGCCGCCGTCCCGAGGCCCCGCCGCGACGGCGCACCCTCAGGCGGCGGCTGCCTCGCCGCGGACGATCACCACCGGGCAGGGTGCGTGCTGCGACAGATGGAGCCCGACCGAGCCGAGCAGCGCCGCCTTGAAGCCGCTGTACCCGCGGTCGCCGACGACCACGAGGGACGCCCCTCGGGCCCGGTCCATCAGCGCCTGGGCCGGGTTGCCGATGAGGACCTTGCGGGTCACGGAAGCGGCCGCCTCGGCGCCGAGTGTCTGCTCCAGGGTGTCGCCGAGGATCTTGCCGGCCAGTTCCTCGGGGTCGAAGTCGGGCGGCAGGGACGGGACCATCGCTGCCCAGCCGGCCGCCGGGTACTCCCAGCTGATGACGGCCTCCAGGGGCTCGCCGCTCAGTCCGGCCTGCCGGACGGCCCACTTCAGCGCTGTGACGGACGGTTCGGAACCGTCCACCCCCACGACGATCCTGCCTGTCCCTGCCATGCCGCCACCTCCGTGGACGTCGGGCGTGCACCGGCTCGTGCACGCCCGCAAGCCTACGTAAATCTACGCAAACAGGTCGGCAGGGCTCGGTCCTGCGGGGGTGCGTCGCTCCGTCGTGCCCATCAGCGCGGCCAGTTCGCGACCGGCCCGCACGATGCGGTCGGGCAGTGTGTCGGTCAGGGGGTCGCCCGTGCCGCCCCAGTCCTCCGAGGCGGCGTACACCGCCGTCGGCACGACCAGCGCCCGCAGATAGGCGAAGAGCGGGCGCAGGGCGTGCTCCAGCACGAGCGAGTGGCGGGCGGTGCCGCCGGTCGCCGCCACGAGGACCGGCTTGCCGGTCAGCGCGTCGGGCTCGACGAGATCGAAGAACGACTTGAACAGACCGCTGTAGGAGGCCGCGAAGACGGGCGTCACGGCGACGATCCCGTCCGCCTCGGTCACCGCCTCCAGCGCCTCCTCCAGGGCGGGTGCCGGGAAGCCGGTCACGAAGTTGTTGGCGATGGCGACCGCCAGGTCGCGCAGTTCCACGACGCGGACGTCGGCCTCCCGGCCGGATCCGGCCAGCTCGCGGCGTACGGACTCGGTGATCCGGTCGGCGAGCAGCCGGGTCGAGGACGGTACGCCGAGACCGGCGGAGACGACGACGAGCTTGAGCGTTCCGGTGGGCTGCATGGTCACGACTCCTTCGTGGTGCCGGCGGAAGCGGGGACGGAGGTGGCGGCGTCGGCGGAGGAGCCGGCGACGGCGGGGTGGAGCGGTGCCGACTCGGGCACGCCGGCCGGCCGCAGCGCGGCGAACTCCTTGCGCAGGACGGGGACGACCTGCTCGCCGAGGATGTCGAGCTGTTCGAGCACCGTCTTCAGCGGCAGACCCGCGTGGTCCATCAGGAACAGCTGGCGCTGGTAGTCGCCGACCGCGTCACGGAATCCGAGGGTGCGCTCGATGACCTGCTCGGGCGAGCCGACCGTGAGCGGCGTCTGCTCGGTGAAGTCCTCCAGGGACGGGCCGTGTCCGTACACCGGCGCGTTGTCGAAGTACGGCCGGAACTCGCGGACCGCGTCCTGGGAGTTCCTGCGCATGAACACCTGGCCGCCGAGTCCGACGATGGCCTGCTCCGGGGTGCCGTGCCCGTAGAACGCGTACCGCTTCCGGTAGAGGTCCACCATCTTCCGGGTGTGGGACATGGGCCAGAAGATGTTGTTGTGGAAGAAGCCGTCACCGTAGTAGGCGGCCTGCTCGGCGATCTCGGGGGAGCGGATCGAGCCGTGCCACACGAACGGCGGGACGCCGTCCAGCGGTCGCGGGGTGGACGTGAAGCCCTGGAGCGCCGAGCGGAACTTGCCCTCCCAGTCGACCACGTCCTCCCTCCACAGCCTGTGGAGGAGTGCGTAGTTCTCGATGGCCAGCGGTATGCCCTGGCGGATGTCCTGGCCGAACCAGGGGTAGACCGGTCCGGTGTTGCCCCGGCCCATCATCAGGTCGACGCGGCCGTCGGCGATGTGCTGGAGGTAGGCGTAGTCCTCGGCGATCTTCACCGGGTCGTTGGTGGTGATCAGCGTCGTCGACGTGGACAGGATCAGCCGGTCGGTGCGGGCGGCGAGGTAGCCGAGAAGCGTGGTCGGCGAGGAGGGGACGAACGGCGGGTTGTGGTGCTCGCCGGTCGCGAAGACGTCCAGGCCGACCTCCTCCGCCTTCTGGGCGATGGCGAGGGTGGCCTTGATCCGCTCGTGCTCGCTCGGCGTGCGGCCGGTGGTCGGGTCGGTCGTGACGTCGCCGACCGTGAAGATGCCGAACTGCATGGCGGTCACCTCTCGAGTAGTGGTTGAACATTGAACTATGCCATTCAACCACGCCCCCCGGGCTCCTATTCCGCCGGGCCGCGCCCCGCCGCCGTGCACGCCCGCCGCTGCCCCGGGAACGCGGTGCGGGCCGCCGGCGGCGGCCCGCACCGCGGTCCCGGTGTGCGGTCAGTCCGAGCCCGAGATCCCGGGGAAGAGCTGGCGGAACGCGTCCGCCGAATCGGAGCCCGACCGCCCGAACGGCGCGTCGAAGTCCCACACCAGGAACAGGAGGAACGCGATCAGCGCGCTGAACAGTCCGGCCAGCAGGAGTTCCCGGAAGGTGCGGCCGATCTGCATGGTGAAGATCAGTCCGACGGTGATCACCGCGCCGGCGATCAGGCCGAACCACACGATGCCCGGCAGGGTCGCGCCCGCTCCCTCGGCCCGGGCGTTGCGCGCGTCCTCGGCGGCGGCCACCTGGTCCAGCATCGGCTGGTAGGCCTGGGCCTCCAGTTCGTTGGCCGGCGCGCGTTCGGCCACGCCCGTGCGCACCGCCGCGAGCAGTTCCGTCCCGCGCGGCGAGAGCTCCTCCTGCTCGATCATCCGGGGCCACTCGTCCACCACGACCTCGGTCACGTAGGCGTCGATGTCGGTCCGCAGCTTCTCCCGGAAGTCCGACGGGTAGACCTGGGCCCGCTGGGTGACCTCGTGGAGCGCCTGCGCCTCCGTGCGCACGGCGTCCTGGGCGGCCCCGCGCGCCTCCCAGACCCCGGCGATGGCGAGACCGAGGACGATCGCGTACACGACGCCGACCATCATCACCATGTACTCGAGCACATCGGGCGTCTGCGGAGCCTCGGCCGCCTCGGGGCCCTCCGCGGCGTCGCGGAGTCTGCGCTGGCTGAGGACGGTGACGACGAGGACGACGGCGCAGGCGGCCGCCATCACGGTGGCCAGGACGAGCCAGTCGGACATGAGGGGACTCCGTGAGGGGGTGCGGACGGGTTACGGGTGCGCGGTGCGTGCGGTTCCGGCGGTACCCGCCGGTGAAACGGACCGCGGGCCGGCGGGGCGGTGGACCGGGGCGGGCCCGGGTACGGCTCAGGTGCGGCCGCGGCGCGCGGCGGACTGCGAACGCGGGCGCAGCAGCGCCGCGGCGAGCACCGCCGGGGTCGTGGTCACCAGCATCAGGACCGTGAGCGGGGTTCCCGCGGGCTCGGGGTTCTTGGTCGCCGGCCGGTAGGTGTGGATGGCCACGGCCTCCACCCGCTCCGGCGGCGGAGCGGGTGCGGGCGCCGGCTCGGCGGGCGGCTCCGGCTCGGGCGGCGGCGCCGGTGGTGCCGCAGCCGGCGGCGGTGTCGCCGGTGCGGGCGGGGGCGGCTCCGGAGCGGGCGGCGCCTCACTTGCGGTTGTAGAGCCGCATGGTGACCGTCCCGAAGACGACCATCAGCACG
>NZ_RDBP01000012.1:1859274-1862826 GCF_008042045.1 Streptomyces sp. T39 | reverse complement strand
CGACCGCCCTATCCTGACCTCAGTCCGACCACACGTGCGAGGAGCCACATGACCACCGCCGGAACGCCCGTCGCCGTCGTCACCGGAGCCAGCAGCGGCATCGGCGCGGCCACCGCCCGGCAGCTTGCGGCCGCCGGCTTCCACGTCGTGCTCACCGCCCGGCGCAAGGACCGCATCGAGGCGGTCGCGGCCGAGATCACCGAGGCCGGCCACCAGGCCACCGCCCAGGCCCTCGACGTCACGGACCGGGAGGCCGTGGACGCCTTCGCCGCCTCGCTGAGCCGATGCGACGTCCTGGTCAACAACGCCGGCGGGGCCCTCGGCGCCGACCCGGTCGCCACCGGCGATCCCGCCGACTGGCGCAGGATGTACGAGGTCAACGTCATCGGGACGCTCCACGTCACCCAGGCGCTGCTCCCGGCGCTCACCGACAGCGGCGACGGCACCATCGTGGTGCTCTCCTCCACGGCGGGCCTGTCCACCTACGAAGGCGGCGGCGGTTATGTGGCCGCGAAGCACGGTGAACACGTCCTCGCCGAGACGCTGCGCCTGGAGATCGTCGGCACGCCGGTCCGTGTGATCGAGGTGGCCCCCGGCATGGTGAAGACCGACGAGTTCGCCACCACCCGCTTCCGCGGCGACACCGACAAGGCGGCCAAGGTGTACGCGGGCGTGGCCGCGCCGCTCACCGCGGACGACATGGCCGACACCATCACCTGGGCCGTCACCCGGCCTCCCCACGTCAACATCGACCTCCTCGTGGTCCGCCCGCGGGCGCAGGCGTCCAACTCCAAGGTCCACAGGGAGCTGTGATGACCACCACCACGAGCGTCACCGTGCGCCGGCTGACCGCCGAAGCCCTCCCGGAAGCGGCCCACGGCCTCGGCGCCCTCCTCGCGGACGCCGTCGACGACGGGGCGTCCGTCGGATTCCTCGCCCCGCTCACCGCCGACCGGGCGGCCGCCTGGTGGTCCGGGCTCGCACCCGCCCTCGCCGACGGCACGGTCGCGGCCTGGACCGCGCACGACGCCGGCCGGGTCGTCGGCACGGTCCAGCTCCGGTCCGAGACCTCGCCCAACGGGACGCACCGCGCGGAGGTGGCCAAACTGCTCGTCCACCGGGACGCCCGGGGCCGCGGCACGGCCCGCATGCTGCTGGCCACGGCCGAGCACTTCGCACGGGGCGCCGGCCGGACCCTGCTGCTGCTCGACACCCGGACGGGCAGCGCCGCCGAGCGGCTGTACCGTTCGGCGGGCTGGACGCCGGTCGGCACCGTCCCCGACTACGCGGCGGACCCGTCCGGGGTGCTGCGCCCGACGACGTTCTTCCACAAGGTGCTGAGCGCCCCTCAGACGGCCTGAGCGGACGCCCGACCCCGGGACAGGTCCGCGCGAAGGGCTCAGCCCTTCACGCACACCAGCTGCTTCAGCTTCGCGACCACCTCGACGAGGTCCCGCTGCTGGTCGATCACCTGCTCGATCGGCTTGTACGCGCCGGGGATCTCGTCCACCACCCCCGAGTCCTTGCGGCACTCCACACCGCGCGTCTGCTCCTCGAGATCCCGCGTCGAGAAGCGCCGTTTCGCCGCGGTCCGGCTCATCCGGCGGCCGGCGCCGTGGGACGCGGAGTTGAAGGACGCAGCGTTCCCGAGGCCCTTGACGATGTACGAACCGGTGCCCATGGACCCGGGGATGATCCCGTAGTCGCCGGAGCCGGCCCGGATCGCCCCCTTGCGAGTGACCAGCAGGTCCATGCCTTCGTACCGCTCCTCGGCCACGTAGTTGTGGTGGCACGAGATCACCGGGTCGAAAGCGACCTTCGCCTTCCGGAACTCCTTGCGCACGACCTCCTGGAACAGCCCCATCATCACCGCGCGGTTGTACTTCGCGTACTCCTGCGCCCAGAAGAGGTCGTTGCGGTAGGCGGCCATCTGGGGCGTCTCGGAGACGAAGACGGCGAGGTCGCGGTCGACCAGGTCCTGGTTGTGCGGGAGCTTCCGGGCGACACCGATGTGGTGCTCGGCCAGCTCCTTGCCGATGTTGCGCGAGCCGGAGTGCAGCATCAGCCAGACGGCGCCCGTCTCGTCGAGACAGAACTCGATGAAGTGGTTGCCGCTGCCGAGCGAGCCCATCTGCTGCATCGCCCGCTCACGGCGGAACTTGACCGCGTCGGCGATGTAGTCGAAGCGGCTCCAGAAGTCGTCCCAGCCACCGGTCGTCAGTCCGAAGACCCGGCCCGGGTCGACCGCCTCGCGGTGCATCCCGCGCCCGACCGGAATCGCCTGCTCGATCTTCGAGCGCAGCCGCGACAGGTCACCGGGCAGGTCGCCCGCGGTCAGCGACGTCCTGACGGCCGACATGCCGCAGCCGATGTCGACGCCGACCGCGGCGGGGCAGACCGCCCCGTGCATCGCGATCACCGACCCGACCGTGGCGCCCTTGCCGTAGTGGACGTCCGGCATGACGGCGAGCCCTTTGATCCAGGGCAGCGTCGCCACGTTGCGCAGCTGCTGCATGGCGCCGTCCTCGACCGACGCGGGGTCGGTCCACAGGCGGATGGGCACCTTCGCACCCGGCATCTCTACATACGACATGACTCCTCGATCCCCCCGAAAGCAGTGAAAACGCAAATACCCGGCAAATGACCGCGAAAGGTTGGACGGACCGGCATCCGGGGTGGCGTGTGCGATAGACATTGTGTCCAGCCGCCCTCTGCGGGCGACACCGAATTTCCCGGGAACACCGGAGGAAAGGGGCCTGGCACGTGCTTCGGAAGACATACGGTCCCGGCACGGCCGCGCTCCTCGCGGCCGTGCTGGGCGCCGGTGCCGCCGGCTGCACCGCGGACGGCGGCACCGACGACCGTGCGGCCGACCCCAAGGCGGGGAAGGCGCCCACTCCGGTGGCGGCGCCCGGCAAGTACCGCACGCTGCTGGAGCCGTGCGGAGCCGTGGACAGCGCCTCCCTCAAGGACCTGCTGCCCGGCCTGGCGACGCTCGCCCCGGAGCAGCAGCGGCAGGCCTTCCAGGGCACACCCGCCGTCACCTACAACACGGACCGCCGCGCGGCCTGCAACTGGAAGGGGCAGGCGCCCGACGCCTCCCACCAGCTGCGTGTCGAGTTCGAGCGGGTCGTCTCCTACGACCCGGCCGTCAGCGACGAGGACCGCGCACAGGAGGTGTTCGCGAAGAAGCAGGCCGCGACGTCCGTGCCGGTGAGGATCGAGCCGGAGGAGCCGGCCGGGGAGGAGACCGGCGGTTCGCCGTCCGCGACACCCGGTACGGGCGCGACCCCCGGTGTCGGCACCCAGGCGGGGCAGGCCTCCGGACCCCCCGAGGGATCGGGACAGCCCGGTGGCCCGGGCGGCAGCCCGTCGGCGAGCGCCTCGGGCGAAGGGCTGGAGCCCCGTGTGCTGTCGGGCCTCGGCGACGCCGCGTTCATCGACGACGTGCTCGACACCACCCGCCCCACCGCCCAGCGCCGCGACGTGACGCCGCGTTCATCGACGACGTGCTCGACACCACCCGCCCCACCGCCCAGCGCCGCGACGTGA
>NZ_RDBP01000012.1:1851501-1859174 GCF_008042045.1 Streptomyces sp. T39 | reverse complement strand
GCAGGCCGCGACGTCCGTGCCGGTGAGGATCGAGCCGGAGGAGCCGGCCGGGGAGGAGACCGGCGGTTCGCCGTCCGCGACACCCGGTACGGGCGCGACCCCCGGTGTCGGCACCCAGGCGGGGCAGGCCTCCGGACCCCCCGAGGGATCGGGACAGCCCGGTGGCCCGGGCGGCAGCCCGTCGGCGAGCGCCTCGGGCGAAGGGCTGGAGCCCCGTGTGCTGTCGGGCCTCGGCGACGCCGCGTTCATCGACGACGTGCTCGACACCACCCGCCCCACCGCCCAGCGCCGCGACGTGAGCGTGGTGTTCCGCACATCCAACGTGATCGTGACCATCGTCTACGCGGAGCAGCCCGCCCCCGCGGCGGAGGTGCCGGACAGCAAGGAACTGCAGGAAAAGACCCAGAGCGTGGCCCGCCGGCTGGCGGAGCTCTTCGACGAGTAGACGGGGCCCGCCGCCCCGCGCCGGCTTCCGCGACCCGGCCCGCTCCCGGGCCTGTGCGCGTACCGTGTCCTGGCCCGACCGTACGACCGAGTGAAGGAACCATGCACCGTTCAGCCCCGCGACTCGCCCGCATACTCGCCTGCGCAGCCGTCCCGGTGATGCTCGTCGTCGCCGGCTGTTCCTCGGACTCCGGTTCCGACGGCGCGCCCAAGGCCTCCGCCTCCCCGTCCCCCGAGGCGAAGAAGACGCCGGCGGTCGCCCCGGCGAAGTTCACGAAGCTCCCCGACCCGTGCTCGGTGCTCGCGTCCAGGACGATCGAGGACCTGGTCCCCGGCGCGAAGTCCAAGGGCGGCACGGCCGGCAAGTCGTCCGACGCCGCCAGCCGCGGCAGCTGCTCGTGGAACGGCCTCGACGACAACGGCGTCAAGGGGTCGCAGTACCGCTGGCTCGACGTCTCCCTCCTGCGTTACGACTCCGACGCCTCCCTCGCCGTCAGCGGCGAGCAGCGCGCCCAGCAGAGCTACGCCAAGGAGATCGACAAGGCGAAGGCGACCGAGGGCGCCAAGGGCGTGAAGACCACCGCCGCACCCGGGATCGGCAGCGAGGCGACCACGGTCAACTACACCCTCAACAAGACCGACGAGGACTTCGTCTACGCCACGGTCGTCGCCCGTACGGCGAACGGCGTGGTGACCCTCACCTACAACGGCACGGGTTACGCGGGGGCGAAGAACCCGTCGTCGGCCGACCTCACCAAGGCCGCGCTGAAGGCGGCCAAGGAAGCCGTGGCCTCCGTCGAGTCCGCCAACCAGTAGGCGGCACAGGGGGCTTCCGCCCGAGGGCGGAGGAACGGGGTCCGCCGGCATGTGCCAGGCTGTGCCCCGCACAGCAGGAGAAGGGGAGGGGAACGCGGTGGCCGCGATGCAGCTGACACGTACACACCGAATACTGATCGGTGTCGTCGTCGCCGGGGCGCTGGTCATCGCCGCGATCGGCTTCGCCGGATCCTACGCCGCGGTGCGCGAGCTCGCGGAGCGCAAGGGCTTCGGCGACTTCTCCCTCGTCTTCCCCATCGGCATCGACGCCGGCATCTGTGTGCTGCTCGCGCTGGACCTGCTGCTCACCTGGATGCGGATCCCGTTCCCGCTGCTGCGCCAGACGGCGTGGCTGCTGACGGCGGCGACGATCGCGTTCAACGGTGCCGCGGCCTGGCCCGACCCGCTCGGGGTCGGCATGCACGCGGTCATCCCGGTGCTGTTCGTCGTCGCCGTCGAGGCCGCCCGGCACGCCGTGGGCCGGATCGCGGACATCACGGCCGACAAGCACATGGAGGGAGTGCGGCTGACCCGCTGGCTGCTCTCCCCCGTGCCGACGTTCAAGCTGTGGCGCCGGATGAAGCTGTGGGAGCTGCGCAGCTACGAGCAGGTGATCAAGCTGGAGCAGGACCGGCTGATCTACCAGGCGCGCCTGCAGGCCCGGTTCGGCCGGTCGTGGCGTCGCAAGGCCCCGGTGGAGTCGCTGATGCCGCTGCGTCTCGCGAAGTACGGCGTGCCGCTCGCGGAGACCGCGCCCGCCGGGCTGGCCGCCGCCGGCATCGACCCGGTGCTGCTGCCGCCGGCCCCGCAGCCCGCGGCCGTGGCACCCGCCGCGGAGGCCCAGGCGGACGCCAGGCCGCTGCGGGAGAGGCTGTCGCGGCGTGAACTGCCGGGCTCCGACACCACCCCCGACGGCCGCCCCGCGGACACCGCCCCGGACGCCGCGACCGTCGCCGCCGCAGAGACGGCCCCCGCGCTCCCGGCGGAGTCCGCCGCCGCGCCCCCGCAGGAGGGCCCCGGCTCCCACGAGAGCCCGTGGTTCCACGCGCAGCACCTCCCCCAGGAGGCGTACCCGCACGCCCCCGAGCAGGGCTACGGCCCCGCCCGCGCCGAGGCGTTCGATCCCGTCCCCGTCCCGGTCCCGGCGGGCCCCGGCCGTACCCGCCCGCTGGGCCCCGGCCCCGACGGCCAGGTCTTCGAGGGCCCTCAGCAGCGGGATGCCGGACAGCGCCCCGCGCCCGGCCCGTACGCGGGCGAGGTGTACCCCCAGCGCCCGTACGCTCCGGGCCCGTACGCCGGTCCGCAGCAGTACACGGAGGGCGTGCAGTACGCGGGCGACCAGCAGGCGCCGCAGCCGCACGACCGGCAGGCGGAGCCCCGGTACTCGGGCCGCGGTCCGGTCGGCCCCGTGACGGCGGACGGTCCGGCGGCGGACCTGCCGGAGGGCCCCGAAGCGGGCCCCGACGAGGACTTCGCCGCCGAGGACAAGGAGTTCGCGGAGGCCGCGTACCCGGTCTTCGTGGCCTATGTGGACGAGCACCGGGACTACCCGAAGGCCGACCACCTGGACATACTGCTCAACGACCGCCACGGTGTGCACCACCCGCGGAGCACGGCGCTGCTGAAGCGGCTGCTGCCGGAGTTCCGCCGGCGTCTCCAGGCAGACCTCGAGGCCGAGCACATCGCCTGACGCGTCCCGGCCCGCGGCTTCCCGGCGGCCGCTCGGGTCGTGCGCGGGGGCGGCGAACTCCGAAGGGGCCGAAGGGCGGGGACACGCCGGAGGGCCCCCACCCCGCGGGATGAGAGCCCTCCGGTACGAGCGGCGGGCGCCGCGCCGGCCGGTCAGGAACCGAGCAGCTTGCGCACCCGGTCCGCGCCCACGGCCAGCAGCAGCGTCGGCAGCCGCGGCCCCGTCTCCCTGCTGACGAGCAGCCGGTAGAGCAGCGCGAAGAAGGCACGCTGGGCGACCTTGAGCTCCGGCGTCGGCTTGGCGGCCGGGTCGAGGCCGGCCATCACCTTCGGCACGCCGTAGACGAGCGTGGTCAGCCCGTCGAGGGACCAGTGGGTGTCCAGGCCCTCCAGCAGCAGCCTCAGCGACTCGCGGCCCTCGTCGTCGAGGGAGCCGAGCAGCTCGGTGTCCGGCTCGGCGCGCACCACCGTGCGGGCCTCGGCCGGGACCTGGGTGGAGATCCAGTTCTCCGCGCGGTCCAGGCGCGGGCGGACCTCGTCGAGCGTGGTGACCGGGTTCTCCGGGTCGAGCTCGCTGAGGATGCGCAGCGTCTGGTCCTCGGTGCCGCCGGTGATGTCGGCCACCGACGCGAGCGTGCGGTACGGCAGCGGGCGGGGCGTGCGGGCCAGCTCCCCGGCGGCCGTGCGGGCCGCCCTGGAGTGGGCGGCGGCGTCGGCGGGCAGCACGCTGCCGTCCGCGACCTTGCCCTCCAGCTTGTCCCACTCGTCGTACAGACGCTGGATCTCCTGGTCGAAGGCGATCTTGAAGGACTGGTTCGGCCGGCGGCGGGCGTACAGCCAGCGCAGCAGCTGCGGCTCCATGATCTTCAGCGCGTCCGCGGGGGTCGGCACACCGCCGCGCGACGACGACATCTTGGCCATGCCGGAGATGCCGACGAAGGCGTACATCGGGCCGATCGGCTGCTCGCCGTCGAAGATGCCGACGATCTGCCCGCCCACCTGGAACGACGAGCCGGGGGACGAGTGGTCGACGCCGGACGGCTCGAAGATCACGCCCTCGTACGCCCAGCGCATCGGCCAGTCGACCTTCCACACCAGCTTGCCGCGGTTGAACTCGCTCAGCCGGACGGTCTCCGCGAAGTCGCACACCGTGCAGCGGTAGGCGAGCTCGGTGGTCTCGTCGTCGTAGGCCGTGACCGTCGTCAGGTCCTTGTTGCACGAGCCGCAGTACGGCTTGTACGGGAAGTACCCGGCGGACGTCGCGCCGTCGTCCTCGGCGGCCGCGCCGGAGCCCTCGGCCGCCTCCAGCTCCGCCTCGTCGACCGGCTTCTGGCCCTTCTTCGGCGGCGCCTTCTTCGTCCGGTACTGGGCGAGGATCGCGTCGATGTCGCCGCGGTGCTTCATCGCGTGCAGGATCTGCTCGCGGTAGGCGCCGGACGTGTACTGCTCGGTCTGGCTGATCGGGTCGTACTCGACCCCCAGCTCCGCCAGCGACTCGGTCATCGCCGCCTTGAAGTGCTCGGCCCAGTTCGCGTGGGGGGAGCCCTTCGGCGCGGGCACCGCGGTCAGCGGCCTGCCGATGTGCTCGGCCCAGGACTCGTCGACGCCGTCGACGCCGTTCGGCACCTTGCGGTAGCGGTCGTAGTCGTCCCAGGAGATCAGGTGGCGGACCTCGTGCCCCCGGCGGCGGATCTCGTCGGCGACCAGGTGCGGGGTCATGACCTCGCGGAGGTTGCCGAGGTGGATCGGACCGGAGGGTGAGAGCCCGGACGCGACGACGACCGGTTTGCCAGGCGCACGTCGCTCCGACTCGGCGATGACCTCGTCCGCGAAACGGGAGACCCAGTCGGTCTCGGTGCTGCTCTGAGCCACGGTCGGCACGTCCTTCTGTCTCGGAACTGACGCGGCCCATTCTCCCAGACGCGACGGCACGCCCCGGGGCAGCCCGCCGCTCGGGGAAACGGCTTGCTCCCCCGTGGGATACTTGACCGTCGCACCATTCGGCGACTCCCCATCCCAACCGGAACGGAAGCTCATGGCCTCGGTCCCTTCCCTCGCCTCGAACGTGCAGCAGCGCCTCGCGGACGCCCTGACGGCAGCACTGCCGGAAGCAGGCTCCGCCGACCCGCTGCTGCGACGTAGCGACCGGGCCGACTTCCAGGCCAACGGGATCCTCGCGCTCGCGAAGAAGCTCAAGGGGAACCCGCGCGAGCTGGCCGGCAAGGTCGTCGACGCGATCGGCGCGAACGACCTCCTGAAGGAGATCGAGGTCTCCGGCCCCGGCTTCCTCAACATCACGGTCACCGACCGGGCGATCACCGGGACGCTCGCCGCCCGCGCCGCGGACGGCCGCCTCGGTGTGCCGCTCGCCGCGGAGCCCGGCACGACGGTGATCGACTACGCGCAGCCGAACGTCGCCAAGGAGATGCACGTCGGCCATCTGCGGTCCGCCGTGATCGGCGACGCAATGGTGCAGATCCTCGAGTTCGCGGGCGAGCAGGTGGTGCGCCGGCACCACATCGGCGACTGGGGCACCCAGTTCGGCATGCTCATCCAGTACCTGATCGAGCACCCCCACGAGCTGGACCACAAGGGCGACGAGGCGGCGGCGGAGGTCTCCGGCGAGGAGGCCATGTCCAACCTCAACCGGCTCTACAAGGCGTCCCGCGCGCTCTTCGACTCCGACGAGGAGTTCAAGGCCCGGGCCCGTGACCGGGTGGTGGCCCTCCAGGCCGGCGACGAGGAGACCCTCGCGCTGTGGCAGCGGTTCGTCGACGAGTCGAAGATCTACTTCTACTCGGTCTTCGAGAAGCTCGACATGGAGATCCGCGACCCCGACATCGTCGGCGAGTCCGGCTACAACGACATGCTCGACGAGACCTGCCGCCTGCTGGAGGAGTCGGGCGTCGCCGTCCGCTCCGAGGGCGCGCTGTGCGTCTTCTTCGACGACGTGAAGGGCCCGGACGGCAACCCGGTGCCGCTCATCGTCAAGAAGTCCAACGGCGGCTACGGCTACGCGGCCACCGACCTGTCCGCCATCCGCGACCGGGTGCAGAACCTCGGCGCCTCCACCCTGCTGTACGTGGTGGACGCCCGGCAGTCGCTGCACTTCAAGATGGTCTTCGAGACCGCCCGGCGGGCCGGCTGGCTGAACGACAAGGTCAAGGCCCACCAGCTCGCCTTCGGCACGGTCCTCGGCAAGGACGGCAAGCCCTTCAAGACCCGTGAGGGCGAGACGGTCCGGCTGGTCGACCTGCTGGACGAGGCGATCGACCGGGCGACGTCCGTGGTCGCCGAGAAGGCCGAGAAGGTCGGTCTGAGCGAGCAGGAGATCACCGAGAACGGCCGGTACGTGGGCATCGGCGCGGTCAAGTACGCCGACCTGTCTACGTCCGCGGTGCGCGACTACAAGTTCGACCTGGACCAGATGGTCTCGCTGAACGGTGACACCTCGGTCTACCTCCAGTACGCGTACGCCCGGATCCAGTCGATCAAGCGGAAGGCGGGCGAGCGCCTGCCGGTCGCCCACCCCGAGCTCGGCCTGGCTCCGGCGGAGCGGGCGCTCGGCCTGCACCTGGACCAGTTCGGCGAGGTCCTCGGGGAGGTCGCCGCGTCGTACGAGCCGCACAAGCTAGCCGCGTACCTGTACCAGCTGGCCTCGCACCTGACGACGTTCTACGACCAGTGCCACGTGCTCAGCGACGACAACTCCCCCGAGGTCGTGGAGAACCGCCTCTTCCTCGTCGACCTCACCGGCCGCACGCTGCACCAGGGCATGGCGCTGCTCGGGATCCGTACGCCCGAGCGGCTCTGACCCCGGTCCCACGAAGCGAAGGGCGCGGCCCGGACCCCCGGTGAGGGGTCCGGGCCGCGCCCTTCGCCGTGTGGCGTACTGAGCCCAGGGAGGCTCGGGCGCTCACTCCTCGCGCGGCGCCCAGATCCCGCCCAGGTCGGGCCGGTAGTCGTAGAGGGGCCGCCCCTGGAGGGCGCTCGTGCGGAACGGCCTGCCCTCGTCGTCGATCCGCAGGGTGCCGCGCCGGTCGCCGCTGCTCCACTCGACCTCCACGTACCAGCGCACGTCGTGGGACGCGGTGTGCAGGTGCAGGTTGAACACCTGCGGGTCGTTCGACGCCACCTTGTACGGGAAGTCGGTGGCGGGGACGGTGATGTCGCCCTGCCGCCCCGCCACGGGCCGCAGGACGGGACGCGGCTTGTCCAGGTCGACGTCGAAGGTCTGGGGGGTGACACCGCTGCCGCATCCTTCGCCCATCGAGTAGGCGTTCCAGGCGAGCGGTTCGGCGCGGCCCACGATCCGGACGTGGACGGCGGTGATGACGACCGAGTCCCGCGTCTTCCCGGTCGCGGTCAGCTGGAGCCGCATGCCGCCGGCGTCCACCCCGTCGAGGGCGCGCGCCCAGCTGCGGTGGTCCTGCGGCGGGGGCGCCGGGGGGATCTCCGCGGGTGCGCGGCCGAGGAGGTAGTACTGGCCGCAGGGCGAATCCCAGTTGTACGAGCTGACGCCGACCCGCAGCGGGGTCCCGGTCTGCGCGGGCGCACCGTGGCGGGCCGGCGGGGAGACCGGCGGCGGGACGGACGCACCGGACGAGGCGCTGGGCGAGGGCTTCACGGAGGGCGGCCACGGGCTCCGGCCCGGACGGGGTGCCGTCCGTGGCTCCGGGCACGGGCTCCGCCTCGGGTGGTGAGCCGGCCGTGGCTGCGGGCTC
>NZ_RDBP01000012.1:1839842-1851401 GCF_008042045.1 Streptomyces sp. T39 | reverse complement strand
GTCGCCCAGTACGTGAGGATCATGTTCGCGCCCGCGCGCTTGATGCCGAGCAGGGTCTCGGCGATGGCGGCCTCGCGGTTGATCCAGCCCTTCTCGGCGGCCGCCTCGACCATCGCGTACTCGCCGCTGATCTGGTACGCCGCGACCGGCACGTGCACGGACTCGGCGACCTTCGCCAGGATGTCGAGGTAAGGGCCGGCGGGCTTGACCATGACCATGTCGGCGCCCTCCTCCAGGTCGAGCGCCAGCTCGCGCAGCGACTCGCGGACGTTGGCCGGGTCCTGCTGGTAGGTCTTGCGGTCGCCCGTGAGCGAGGAGCCGACCGCCTCGCGGAAGGGGCCGTAGAAGGCGGAGGAGTACTTCGCGGTGTACGCGAGGATCGACACGTCCTCCTTGCCGATGGTGTCCAGCGCGTCGCGGACGACGCCGATCTGACCGTCCATCATGCCGCTCGGGCCCACCACGTGGACGCCGGCGTCCGCCTGGACCTGGGCCATCTCGGCGTAGCGCTCCAGGGTGGCGTCGTTGTCGACCCGGCCGTCCGCCGTGAGGACCCCGCAGTGGCCGTGGTCGGTGTACTCGTCGAGGCAGAGGTCGGACATGATGACGAGCTCGTCGCCGACCTCGGCCCGTACGTCCCGGACGGCGACCTGGAGGATGCCCTCCGGGTCGGTCCCCGCGGTGCCGAGCGCGTCCTTCTTCACGTCCTCGGGCACGCCGAAGAGCATGATCCCGGCGACGCCCGCCTCGCGGGCCTCGACGGCCGCCTTCCGCAGGGTGTCCCGGGTGTGCTGCACGACGCCGGGCATGGCCCGGATCGGCACCGGCTCGTCGATGCCTTCGCGGACGAAGGCGGGGAGGATCAGGTCGGCCGGGTGCAACCGGGTCTCGGCGACCATGCGCCGCAGGGCCGGAGTGGTCCGGAGCCGCCGGGGGCGGGCACCGGGGAAGGATCCGTACGCAGTCATACGGGCCACGCTACGCCCGCCCCGCACGGGTGATTACCGACACCGCGTCGGCGGGCGGGGCCGGCCCGGTCAGCAGCCGTCGAGTGCGGCGCGGAGGCGGCCGAGGCCCTCCGCCCGCCGGAGGTCCCGGTCGGGCATGCCGTCGTCCCTCCGCCACCGCCAGGCCGAGAACATCGCCCAGTTCAGGGCGCGGCACCGCCGCACCAGGGCCTGGTCGGCCCCCGGGTAGTACGGCGCCGCAGCCTCGGGCGCGTGGGCGAGGTCGAACTCGACGGGCCCCCGGCAGCAGGTGGCGAGGTCGACGAGGAGCGGACCGCCGCTCGTGGCGAGGAGGTTGCCCGGGTGGGGCTCGCCGTGCAGGAGCTGGTCGCCGCCTCTCCGGGCGTCGAGCAGCGCGGCGAGGCCGCCGAGCGTGCCGGCGAGCAGTCGCCGCTCGGCGACGGGCAGTTCGGGCGACCGGTCCCGGTCCTCGACCTCCCGGAGCGCCGCGGCGACGCGGTCGGTGACGTGGGGCGTCTCCAGGCCGGACGACGCTCCGGCCCGGCGCAGGGCGGTGTGGTGCCGGTGGAGCGCGTCCGCGTAGGCCGCGGGCGCGATCTCCGGTGCCACGGGCGGGTGGTACGTCCAGAGCGAGACCGCGAAGCCGTCCCTACGGTGCACGCGGGCCTCGACCCGGGGGTCGAGCCCGGCCACCGGGGCGCCGGCGTCCGCGAGCCGGCGCGCGACCTCCACCTCGAACGCGGACTCGGCCGCGAGCCGCGCGGGCGCGACCCGGGCCAGCACCTCGCAAGGGACCAGGCGCAACGCGACACGGTCCGAGTCGTGGACGACGATCACGTCGTCCACCGGGAGGCCCAGGCGTGCGGCGGTCGCCCGTCCCGCCTCGACCGCGCGGCGGAGTTCTGCCGGTTCCATGCGTCCTCCCTGGTCGCGCCCGTCGCCCCGGGGGGCGGCGCGCCTGTCCCGGCGCGGTACGCCCGGGCCCGCTCCGTGTCGCGCCGGCCCCGGTCCGGTACGCCCGGGCCCGCTCCGGCTCCGCCGCGGGCGGCGGCAAGCATCGCAGGGCGGGGCCCGCACGGGCCCCTGATTTTCGTGCGCCGCCGCGCACGCACGGCCCGGGGAGCGCGCGGGCACCTGGATGGGGACACCCCCGGACCGTCCGAGCCCCCAGGGCCCGGCACCCCACCGGAACGAGCCCGGCCCCAGGTCCACCAGAGCCCCCGGGGCCCGGCGCAGTACCCGGCACTCCCAGCACCCCCGGGCCCCGGGGGCTCTGGGGCCCCAGAGCCCGCGGCCCTCTCAGCGCCCCCGGCGCACCACCCCCGCGCTACGGACGCGTCGCCGTGACGACCCACGCGGCGGAGCCGTAGCGGACGCCGTCCGGGGTGGCGTGGGCCTCCAGGTCGGCGCGGAGGGTGGCGAGGGCGCGGGCGCGGCCGGCCTCGTCGAGTTCTTCGAGCATCCAGCCGAGCATGCCGGAGACGAAGGAGTGGGCCTCGTCGACCGTGCGGCCGAAGCGCATGGACAGCCGGTGGTCGTCGAAGTGCGGCGTGCGGAAACCGGCGGCGAGGAGGCGCTCGCGCACGGTGTCCGGGTCCGACATGAAGAACGGCCCGGGCGCATCCGCCGGCGGCGGGCCGACGTCCCGGCCGTCGGCGAGGTCCGCCACGAAGGAGCGGAACCACTCGTTGCGGGAGACGTCCTGCCACACCAGCAGCACCAGCCGCCCGCCCGGGCGCAGGGCCCGGGCGACGTTGCGGAAGGCGGCCACCGGGTCGGCGAAGAACATGCTGCCGAGGCGGCTGATGGCGATGTCGAAGGCCGCCTCCGCGAACGGGTGGGTCTGGGCGTCGGCGCGCTCGTGGCGGATGCTGTCGAGCCCTTCGCGCTCCGCCTCGCGGCGGGCGACCGCCAGCAGCGGCCCGGACAGGTCCACGCCCAGCACGGGGCCGCTCACCGTGAGCCGGGCGGCGGCACGCGAGGTGAGTCCGGCGCCGCAGCCGACGTCGAGGACCCGTTCGCCCCGCTGGAAGTGGGCGGCGTCCAGGAAGGGGCCCTGGTAGGCGTGGACCGCGCGGTCGAAATCGGCGGCGTGCTCCGCCCAGTACGTGCCCTGGTCACCGTCCCAGGCCTGTGCCTGCTCGGTGTTGGAAGGATCGACGCGCAGCGTCTCGGAGTCCATGTGACCGTCACCCACTCGTCCCGCGCTCGCCCGTGTCCCGGCGCCCTTGCCTCCGGTGTACTGCGTCGGCGGCCCCCTGTCGAACACCCCGGCCCCCGGTGCGTCACGCGCCGCACCCGGCACACGGACGGGTCCGGCACGACGCCCGCCCCCGGAGCGCCCCCGGCGGGAACCGCCTGTGCCACCCCCGGGCCGCCGAACGGCGGTCCCGTCGAGCGGGCACGCGGACGGCAGCCCTGCCGTGCGGCCGGGCGGGCCCCCGCCCGTATGCCCACGGACCCCGGACAGCGGCGTGGCCGGGCGGGAGTAACCTCCCGCCCGGCCACGCCGGTCCGAACCACAACCCGCCCGCGCTCACGCCGCCTCGCGGCAACGCCCCGCGGTCACGCGCCGCACAGCGACACCCGGCCCGGGTTCACGCCCCGCAGAGCGACACCCGGCCCGCGGTCACACCCCGCGCCACGACACCCGGCCCGGGGTTCACGCCCCGCGGCCAGGCCCCGGCTCGGGGTTCACGTCGTCGTGCGGCGCCTCCGCCCGCCCGGACGCCGCTCCGAGGGCCGCGTCACGTGCTCGCCGGCCTCCACGGCGGCCGCCCGGCGCGCCGCGCCGAACTCCGCCAGCGCCTCGGCGAGTCTGTGCACCGACGGCTCCGGCGACAGGACGTCGACCCGCAGCCCGTGCTCCTCGGCCGTCTTCGCGGTCGCCGGGCCGATGCACGCGATCACCGTCACGTTGTGCGGCTTGCCCGCGATGCCGACGAGGTTCCGCACGGTCGACGAGGAGGTGAAGAGCACCGCGTCGAACCCGCCGCCCTTGATCGCCTCACGGGTCTCGGCCGGCGGCGGCGAGGCGCGCACGGTCCGGTAGGCGGTGACGTCGTCGACCTCCCAGCCGAGTTCGATCAGCCCCGCGACCAGCGTCTCGGTCGCGATGTCGGCACGCGGCAGGAAGACGCGGTCGATCGGGTCGAAGACCGGGTCGTAGGGCGGCCAGTCCTCCAGCAGCCCGGCCGCGGACTGCTCGCCGCTGGGCACCAGGTCCGGCTTGACGCCGAAGTCGATCAGTGCGGCCGCCGTCTGCTCGCCGACCGCCGCGACCTTGATCCCGGCGAAGGCGCGCGCGTCGAGCCCGTACTCCTCGAACTTCTCCCGCACCGCCTTGACCGCGTTGACCGAGGTGAAGGCGATCCACTCGTAGCGGCCGGTGACCAGGCCCTTGACCGCGCGCTCCATCTGCTGGGGCGTGCGCGGGGGCTCGACCGCGATGGTCGGGACCTCGTGCGGGACCGCGCCGTAGGAGCGCAGCTGGTCGGAGAGCGAGGCCGCCTGCTCCTTGGTGCGCGGCACGAGGACCTTCCAGCCGAAGAGCGGCTTGGACTCGAACCACGCGAGCTGGTCGCGCTGCGCCGCGGCGCTGCGTTCGCCGACCACGGCTATGACCGGCTGGTGCCCGTCCGGCGACGGCAGCACCTTCGCCTGCTTCAGGGTCTGCGCGATGGTGCCGAGGGTCGCCGTCCACGTCCGCTGGCGGGTGGTGGTGCCGGCGACGGTGACGGTCAGCGGGGTGTCCGGCTTGCGGCCGGCGGCCACCATCTCCCCGGCCGCCGCGGCGACCGAGTCGAGCGTGGTGGAGACGACGGCCGTGCCGTCGCTCGCCCCGACCTCGGTCCAGCAGCGGTCGGACGCCGTGCGGGCGTCGACGAACCGGACGTCGGCCCCCTCCGCGTCCCGCAGCGGGACACCGGCGTAGGCGGGCACGCCGACGGCCGTGGCGATGCCCGGCACGACCTCGAAGGGAATGCCCTCCGCGGCGCAGGCGAGCATCTCCCGGCCCGCGTCCGTGTCCAGGCCGGGGTCGCCCGTCACGGCACGCACGACCCGCTTGCCGCCGCGCGCGGCCTCCATGACAAGATTGGCCGCGTCCCTGAGAACCGGGATGCCGGCGGACACTGACGCGTCGTCAACTACCGTCAGCTCAGGCGTGCTTACGCCCGCCCGGGCATGTCCGCGGACGACCTCCAGCACAGCGGGCTCGGCGACCAGGACGTCCGCGCCCGCGAGCGCCTCCACGGCGCGCAGGGTCAGCAGACCGGGATCGCCGGGACCGGCGCCCAGGAAGGTGACGTGCCCGTGTGCCGGGAAGGCCGGATGGTTCGAGGTGGTGGGGCTCAAAGTGCTCGCTCCCCCATAAGACCGGCCGCACCCTTGGCGAGCATCTCGGACGCGAGTTCGCGACCGAGCGCGATGGCGTCGCCGTGCGACGTGGGTACGGGACCGGTGGTGGACAGCTGCACCAGCGCGGAGCCGTCGGTCGTGCCGACGACGCCCCGCAGGCGCATTTCGGTGGCAACCTGTCCGTCGGCCAGCAGGTCGGCCAGCGCACCCACAGGTGCGGAGCAGCCGGCCTCCAGGGCGGCGAGCAGGGAACGCTCGGCGGTCACGGCGACCCGCGTGTGCGGATCGTCGAGCTCGGCGAGCGCGGCGACGAGTGCGGCGTCAGCCGCGGGACACTCGATCGCCAGGGCCCCCTGGCCGGGGGCGGGCAGGACGAAGTCGACCGACAGGAAGTCGGTGACCTCGTCGGTCCTGCCGATGCGGTGGAGTCCGGCCGCGGCGAGCACGACGGCGTCGAGCTCCCCGTTCCGTACGTATCCGATCCGGGTGTCGACGTTGCCGCGGATCGGCACGGTCTCGATGCGCAGCCCGTGGGAGCGGGCGTACGCGTTGAGCTGCGCCATGCGGCGCGGCGAGCCGGTGCCGACGCGGGCGCCGTCCGGCAGCCGGTCGAAGGTGAGTCCGTCGCGGGCGACGAGCGCGTCGCGCGGGTCCACCCGCGGGGGCACGGCGGCCACGGTGAGGCCCTCGTGCTCGGCGGTGGGCAGGTCCTTCAGGGAGTGGACGGCGAAGTCCACCTCCCCGCTCAGCAGCGCGTCGCGCAGCGCCGCGACGAACACCCCGGTGCCGCCGATCTGCGACAGGTGCTCACGGGAGGTGTCCCCGTACGTCGTGATCTCGACGAGCTCGACGGCCCGGCCGGTGGCGCGGCGCACCGCCTCGGCCACATGCCCGGACTGGGCCATGGCGAGCTTGCTGCGCCTGGTCCCGAGCCTCAGTGCCCTCTCGGTCATACTCGCCCTCGGTTCTTGACGTCTGCGTCATTCAGATCGGCCCGGCTGACGGAGGCGACCGTCTCCGGGTCGAGGTCGAAAAGGGTCCGCAGCGCGTCCGCGTACCCGGCTCCGCCGGGCTCTCCGGCCAGCTGCTTGACCCGCACCGTGGGCGCGTGCAGGAGCTTGTCCACCACGCGGCGCACGGTCTGGGTGATCTCGGCGCGCTGCTTCTCGTCGAGCCCGGTGAGCCGCCCGTCGAGGCGGGCCAGCTCGCCGGCCACCACGTCGGCCGCCATGGTCCGCAGCGCGACGACGGTCGGGGTGATGTGCGCGGCGCGCTGGGCCGCGCCGAAGGCGGCCACCTCGTCGGAGACGAGGGTGCGCACCTGGTCCACGTCGGCGGCCATCGGCGCGTCGGCGGACGCCTCGGCGAGGGACTCGATGTCGACGAGGCGCACGCCGGTGAGGCGGTGCACGGCGGCGTCGACGTCCCGCGGCATGGCGAGGTCGAGCAGCGCGAGCCGCACGGGGCCGCCGMCGCCGGCGGCGGGCGCCTGGCGGGCGGCGGGGTGCGGGGCACGGGGCGGGGCACGGGGGGTGCTCGCGGCCCAGGCCCCGTGCTGCGTGAGGGAGCCGGCGGGGGTGTCGTCGAGCCCGACGGGACATTCGGAGCCCGGGGCAACGTCCAGGCCGCCGGTCACTCCGGTGACTCCCGCGCGGGCGAACCGTGCGGCTTCGGTGTCATCGGCCGCCTCGCCGGCGCCGGGCAGCTCGGCCACCCGTCCGTCACGGGCGGCGGCCGCCGCCAGGCGGGCCACCAGGCTGCCCTCGGGGGCCCGCAGGTCGGCGCCCGGTCCCGCGGCGGGGACCACGTGCTGCGCCACGGCCGCGGCGACCGCCTCGGCGGTGAGGACCAGGCCGGTCGCGCCGGTGCAGGACACCGCCACGTCGGCACGTGTCAGCTCGTTCCCCACCTCGGACATCGGCACGGCCACGGCGCGCACGCCGGTCTCCGACAGGGCGGCGGCCAGCCGGTCGGCCCGCTCCTGGGTCCGGTTGGCGATGACGAGTTCGCGTACGCCGAGCCGGGCCAGCGTGGTCGCGGCGAGCGAGGACATCGAGCCGGCGCCGATCACCAGCGCCCGCTTGTCGGCCGCCCACACGTCGACGGGCACGCCGGCGGCGAGCTGTTCGAGGCCGAAGGTGACGAGCGACTGCCCGGCGCGGTCGATGCCGGTCTCGCTGTGCGCGCGCTTGCCGACCCGCAGCGCCTGCTGGAACAGGTCGTTGATCAGGCGCCCTGCGGTGTGCAGTTCCTGGCCCCGGGCCAGCGCGTCCTTGATCTGGCCGAGGATCTGGCCCTCGCCGACGACCATCGAGTCCAGCCCGCACGCCACCGAGAACAGGTGGTGCACGGCCCGGTCCTCGTAGTGCACGTACAGATAGGGAGTGAGCTCCTCCAGGCCGACGCCGCTGTGCTGGGCGAGCAGCGTGGAGAGCTCCGCGACACCGGCGTGGAACTTGTCGACGTCCGCGTACAGCTCGATGCGGTTGCACGTCGCGAGGACGGCGCCCTCGGTCGCGGGCTCCGCGGCCAGGGTGTCCTGCAACAGCTTGACCTGCGCGTCAGCGGAGAGCGAGGCACGCTCCAGCACGCTCACCGGCGCGCTGCGGTGACTCAGTCCGACCACCAGGAGACTCATGCCGGCATCACGGCGGGCATGTCCCCGTCAGGTCCCTTCCGAGCCGAGGACTCGGCTTCCTCGCCGGCCTTGCGCTGCTCGTGGAAGGCGAGGATCTGCAGCTCGATCGAGAGGTCGACCTTGCGCACGTCGACGCCGTCCGGCACGGACAGGACGGTGGGGGCGAAGTTGAGGATGGAGGTGACACCGGCCGCGATCAGACGCTCGCAGACCTGCTGAGCGGCGCCGGCGGGCGTCGAGATGACGCCGATCGACACGCCGTTGTCGCTGATGATCTTCTCCAGCTCGTCCGTGTGCTGGACGGGGATGCCCGCGACGGGCTTGCCCGCCATCGACGGGTCGGCGTCGATCAGCGCGGCGACGCGGAAGCCGCGGGAGGCGAACCCGCCGTAGTTGGCGAGCGCGGCGCCGAGGTTGCCGATGCCGACGATGACGACGGGCCAGTCCTGGGTGAGCCCCAGTTCGCGCGAGATCTGGTAGACGAGATACTCGACGTCGTAGCCGACACCCCGGGTCCCGTAGGAGCCGAGGTAGGAGAAGTCCTTGCGCAGCTTCGCGGAGTTGACGCCCGCCGCGGCCGCGAGCTCCTCGGAGGAGACCGTGGGCACGGACCGCTCCGACAGCGCCGTCAGCGCGCGGAGGTACAGCGGGAGCCGGGCGACGGTGGCCTCGGGGATTCCTCGGCTACGGGTCGCCGGTCGGTGATTTCGGCCAGTTGCCACGATGCTCCTGGGGGATGAGCGAGGCTGCAGGCGGCCGTGTGTCTCAAGACCGCCCCGTCGAATGCAGGCTATGTCTTTGTGAACGCGTGCACAAAGATTGTGTCCGCTTTGTCCGTGCAAAGTGATGGGGGTCACGCGATCCGGGGGCCCGGTCCTGGAACCGCGCGCCGTCCAGGGCCGTTCAAGGCTCGAAGGGGACAAAGGCGTACACACTCCTCGCGACGGTGCCCCCCGAGACCGCTTGGCGACACCACTGTGCCCTGTGCACCCGGCGTCCGGACAGGGCCCGGAGCCCCCTGGATTCCCGACCCCCTCACCGTCCCCTCATTCCCGCAGCGCGCGCCGCAGCCGCGCCGGGTCCACCCGCCAGAAGGTGTGCTGCTCACCGTCGACCAGCACCACCGGGATCTGCTCCCAGTAGGCGCGGTGCAGTTCCTCGTCCCGGGTGATGTCCTTCTCCTCGAACGACGCCCCGGTCTCGGCGCACACCGCCCGGGCGACCTCGCGGGCGTCGTCGCACAGATGGCAGCCGGGCTTGCCGATCAGCGTGACGACACGCTCGTCGGCCCTCTTCTTCGTACGGCGCAGCAGCGGACTCATGTCCTCCATTCTGGCGGTGCCGACCGGCCCCGCTTAACAGCCCGGACCCGGACTGTTCACGTCACCGCACCCCGGCGGGGTCGGGAGGGGTGACGGGGACTGGCTATGCTCACGCCATGGCCGCACTGGGATGGCTCACCCCCCGAAGGCGCCCCGCCACGGCACGCAGCGTGCTGGCAGGCGAGGCCGCAGCCGAGGCAGCACGCAAGTCCTCGCAGACCATCGAGGCGCTCCAGGAGCTCGAAGGCATCCAGGCGCCCCCCGCCGAACCGGTCTTCCCCGTCGCCGGGGACGTGCACGCCGCCGCCTTCTTCGACCTCGACAACACGGTCATGCAGGGCGCGGCGATCTTCCACTTCGGGCGCGGGCTGTACAAGCGCAAGTTCTTCCACCGCAGCGAACTGGCCCGGTTCGCCTGGCAGCAGGCCTGGTTCCGGCTGGCCGGCGTCGAGGACCCCGAGCACATGCAGGACGCCCGCGAGAGCGCCCTGTCGATCGTGAAGGGCCACCGCGTCTCCGAACTGATGACCATCGGCGAGGAGATCTACGACGAGTACATGGCCGACCGCATCTGGCCGGGCACCCGCGCACTCGCGCAGGCGCACCTGGACGCGGGGCAGAAGGTCTGGCTGGTGACCGCGGCCCCGGTCGAGACGGCCACGATCATCGCCGGCCGGCTGGGCCTGACGGGGGCGCTCGGCACCGTCGCGGAGTCCGTCGACGGCGTGTACACCGGCAAACTCGTCGGCGAGCCGCTGCACGGCCCGGCGAAGGCGGAGGCGGTGCGCGCCCTGGCGGCGGCCGAGGGCCTCGACCTGGAGCGCTGCGCCGCGTACAGCGACAGCCACAACGACATCCCGATGCTGTCGCTGGTGGGCCACCCGTACGCGATCAACCCCGACACCAAACTGCGCAAGCACGCCCGCGCACGCGACTGGCGCCTGCGCGACTACCGGACCGGCCGCAAGGCGGCGAAGGTCGGCATCCCCGCGGCCGCCGGTGTCGGCGCCCTCGCGGGCGGCACGGCGGCCGCCGTCGCCCTCCACCGCCGCCGCCCCCCGAGGCCTCCCCGGCACCCCGGCGCCGCCCCCGGGCAGGACCCGACGACACCGACGCACGCCGCTGCCGCCGTCCGGGCCCGTCAACCCTGCGCCGCACACGTCCCGCAGACAGATCCCGACGTATTTCGATCAACAACTGCTCACAATGTGCGACTGGATGCGCCACCAAGACACCACAGAACCGTCGTAAACGGCGATTTGAGCAACTGGGTGTAGCACTGCCTGTACGAAGCGTTATTCTCCTCAGACGCATGACGGACCCCACCAGTCATCACGACGGGTGAACGGTCCCGCACTGCACGTGATGAAAGCTCTGCCTCTGGGAGTCCCGTGTACCCACACGTCGGGGTTGACGCCTCGGGCCTGGCTACGCTGCGCGCAGCGGTCATCGACCACTTGCGCGGCCTCGTCCCCGCCGCGTACGCCGTCCCCGCATTCGCCGCGCCCGGCCTCGCCGCCGGCGGGCCGGCCGCACCCTGCTACGCCCTGGCGGACGGCATCGAGTCGGGCCCGGCGCGCACCGCCGTCGCCGACGGGCGCCGGGCGGGTGAGGCGCGCAGCGTCGCCAGGCGGGCCACCCGGGCCGCCGGCGCCTCCACGACGGCCCGCCGCCCCACGGCCGACAGCGACAGCGCCCGCATGATGGACCTGGTCGAGCGCGCCCAGGCGGGCGAGGCCGAGGCGTTCGGCAGGCTGTACGACCAGTACAGCGACACCGTCTACCGCTACATCTACTACCGCGTCGGCGGGAAGGCGACGGCGGAGGACCTGACCAGCGAGACCTTCCTGCGCGCCCTGCGCCGGATCTCCACGTTCACCTGGCAGGGCCGCGACTTCGGCGCCTGGCTGGTGACGATCGCCCGCAACCTGGTCGCCGACCACTTCAAGTCGAGCCGCTTCCGCCTGGAGGTGACGACCGGCGAGATGCTCGACGCCAACGAGGTCGAGCGCAGCCCGGAGGACTCCGTCCTGGAGTCCCTGTCCAACGCCGCCCTGCTCGAAGCCGTCCGCAAGCTCAACCCGCAGCAGCAGGAGTGCGTGACCCTCCGCTTCCTCCAGGGCCTCTCCGTCGCGGAGACCGCCCGCGCCATGGGCAAGAACGAGGGGGCGATCAAGACCCTCCAGTACCGCGCCGTCCGCACCCTCGCCCGGCTGCTGCCGGACGACGCCCGCTGACCCCCGCGGCCCCCGGACCGCACCCGGAACACCCC
>NZ_RDBP01000012.1:1796833-1839742 GCF_008042045.1 Streptomyces sp. T39 | reverse complement strand
CCCCACAGGGGCCCCACGCCCCGCATCCACCCCGACCCCAACTCACCGTCGGTGACGCCTCGATGACGCACTGGTCCGATCATCTTTCGCGCGTAACCCAAGTGCCGCGCCGCTCGTTGTGCGGGATGCAGGCTCCCTCTGGACGCGCCATGCCCGCAGCCACTCACTCGTTCGTGTGGATGTGCTCAAGGCGTGCAACCCTCCAGCCCCCCAGGGGAGTCGACCGTCATGACGAGAGGAGGTGCCGCCAGTGATCGCGAACGTTTCGGCACACCGGCGGGCGAGCGCCTTCGCCCAGGCCTTGGAAGACCAGGCGGCCGAACAGCCCGATGCCCCGGTCGAGGAGACCGGGCAGGAGCGGCTGCTGAGCCTGGCACACGGTCTCGGCGAACTGCCGAAACCGGAGATGGACCCCGAGGTCAAGGTGGTCCAGCGCGCACAGCTCGTGGCCGCCATGGAAGCGATGCTCATGGAGGGCACCGTCGGCGCAGGCGCGACCTCGGGCCCTACGGTGCCCGAGCAGCGGACCCACGGCCGCGGCGCCCATCGGGCCTCCCCGCTCCGGAAGTTGCGGCCACGTTCCCGGTGGTCGAAGGGGCTTGCGGCCGGCGGACTGACCGTGGGTGTGGCCGCGGGCGCGTTCAGCGGCGTGGCCGCTGCCAGTGGCGACGCCCTCCCGGGTGACTCGCTGTACGGGCTCAAGCGCGGTATGGAGGACTTCCGGCTCGTCCTCGCGGACGGCGACTCCGACCGCGGCGAGCTCTACCTCGACCAGGCGTCGACCCGGCTCAGCGAAGCCCGCCGCCTGATGGAGCGCGACCGCGCGGGCAGCCTGGACCACGAGTCGCTGGGCGAGATCCGCCGCGTGCTCACGGGCATGCGGCACGACGTCGGCGAAGGCCACCGGCTGCTGAGCGCCGCGTACGCGCGCGACGGCTCCCTCGGCCCGATCGCCACGCTCGACTCCTTCTCCCGCGCCCACCGCGACACCTGGAACGGCCTGCGCGACCGGCTCCCCGTCCAACTGGCCGATGTCGGCGCCGACGTGAGCTCGGCCTTCGACGCCATAGACGAGGAAGTCGGCCCGCTCCAGTCCCTGCTCCCGCCCGCCCCGCAGGGCGACGCCCCCGGATCCCGCAGCCCGGGACCGGGCGTGGAGTCCGGCCGTGCCACCGACCCCGGCAGCACGGCACCCTCCGMACCGGGGCAGGAGAGCGGCCGGCCCGGCCAGGACACGGCACCCCGCCCCTCCGGGTCCAGCTCCGCCCCCGCCGACGACGGTCTGCTCGGCGGGAACACCGGCGGTCTCCTCGACCCGCCCGCGCAGCAGACCACGCCGTCCCCGTCCGGCAGGCAGTCGCAGGATCCCGTCCCCGACGTCACGATCCCGCCGCTGCTGCCGGGCATCCTGCCCGGCCTCGGCTTCGACGCCGAGGACGAATGACGCGAAGGGAGCGGACGGCGCGCGGGTGACGCGCACGACCGCGGCACGACGAGAGGGGTGCTCCCGGCCGGACGGCCGGAGCACCCCTCTCGTCCGTGCGGACGACAGCCGGCGGACGCCGACCCCAGGACGCCGACCCCAGGACGTCGGCCACCGGACGCCGACCAGAGGACGACGCCGATCAGCGGCGACGGCGGTCGACGGACGGACGGCCGGACCGTCAGAAGAAGACCGAGCGCCGCTGCACCAGCAGCTTGTACAGCGTGTGCTGGATCTGCTCGCGCACCTGGTCGGTCAGGTTGAACATCAGCATCGGGTCCTCCGCCGCCTCCGGCGGATACCCGTCCGTCGCGATCGGCTCCCCGAACTGGATCGTCCACTTCGTCGGCAGCGGCACCGCGCCCAGCGGACCGAGCCACGGGAAGGTCGGCGTGATCGGGAAGTACGGGAAGCCCAGCACCCGCGCCAGGGTCTTGGCGTTGCCGATCATCGGATAGATCTCCTCGGCGCCGACGATCGAGCACGGCACGATCGGCGCGCCCACCCGCATCGCCGTCGACACGAAACCGCCCCGGCCGAACCGCTGGAGCTTGTAGCGGTCCGAGAACGGCTTCCCGATGCCCTTGAAGCCCTCCGGCATCACACCGACGACCTCGCCGCGCGTGAGCAGGCGCTCCGCGTCCTCCGCGCACGCCAGCGTGTGCCCGGCCTTGCGGGCCAGTTCGTTGACCACCGGCAGCATGAACACCAGGTCGGCTGCGAGCAGCCGCAGATGACGCCCCGCCGGATGGTTGTCGTGGACGGCGACCTGCAGCATCAGCCCGTCCAGCGGCAGCGTCCCGGAGTGGTTCGACACCACCAGGGCCCCGCCCTCGGACGGGATGTTCTCGATGCCCTTCACCTCGACGCGGAAGTAGTTCTCGTACAGCGGCCGGAGCAGCGACATCAGGACCTGGTCGGTCAGCTCGGCGTCGAAGCCGAACTCGTCGACCTCGTAGTCACCGGTCAGCCGCTTGCGCAGGAACGCCAGCCCTCCCGCGACCCGCCGCTCCCAGCTCCCGCCCGCCGACGGCGCCCGTTCCTCATCCGGCACGGCGGCCCCCGGTGCCTCGGGAGCCTCTCCCGGCTGTTCGGGCAACGGGCTCACCACGGCTTCCCGGGGCCCTGCGCCGCGCCCCCGGGGCAGCTGCGCCGCCGAGGGCCCGGCCGGCTGCTCCGCAGCCGCCGGCTCCCCGCCCGTGTCCGCCTCGGGCTTCCTGCGGCCGGCCCCGGCGGGGCGCCGCCGCGCCGGGCGCTGCGCACCACCGCGTGAACGGTCGTCGTCGAACGGAATGACCTTGGCGTCCGCCATCGTCCGCTGTGCTCCTTGTCCGGCCCTGCCCCGGTTCTCCCCGGGCCTGTCCGCCCCTGTCGGGCGCTGTGCGCCGCCGCTCATCCACCGGTGTGCGGCGCTCGGACGGCTGCCCGCGCACCCCGCCCGGAGGGCAGTGCCGCCGCCACCTGGTCGACCGCCTTCACCAGGGCCTCGGGCGGCAGCAGCCCCGGCCCCTTGCTGCGGGCGAAGTCCGCGAACGTCTCCGCCGTCGTGTACCGCGGGGCGAAGCCCAGTGTCTCGCGCATCTGGACCGTGCTGACCACCCTGCCGTGGGTCAGCAGCCGGATCTGCTCCGGCGAGAAGTCCGTCACCCCCACCGTCCGCAGCGCCGAGCCGATCCACGTCACGGCCGGCAGCAGCACCGGGATCGTCGGCCGCCCGAGCCGTCGTGAGCACTGCGCCAGGGTCAGCACGCCGTCGCCGGCGATGTTGAACGTCCCGCTGTTCAGGGTGCCCCGCCGCGGCTCGTGGAGCGCGATCCGCAGGACGTCGATCACGTCGTCCTCGTGGACGAACTGGAGCCGCGGGTCGTAGCCGAGGACCGTCGGCATCACCGGGAGCGAGAAGAACTCCGCGAGCGGCGAATCGGCGCACGGCCCCAGGATGTTCGCGAACCGCAGCACGCACACGGCCACGTCCGGCCGGCGCCGCGCGAAGCCCCGCACATACCCCTCGACCTCGACGGCGTCCTTCGCGAAGCCGCCGCTCGGCAGCGACTTGGGCGGGGTCGTCTCCAGGAAGACGGCGGGGTCGCGGGGCGCGGAGCCGTACACGCTCGTACTGGACTTGATCACCAGTCGCCGGACGGTCGGCGACTTCTGACAGGCACCGAGCAGCTGCATGGTGCCGATGACGTTGGTCTCCTTGACCGCGGTACGGCCGCCGGCGCCCAGCGGGGTGCCCGTGACGTCCAGGTGCACGACGGTGTCCACGGCGTGCTCGGCGAGGACACGGGCGATGGCCGGCTGGCGGATGTCGGCACGGACGAACTCGGCGCCGCCGAGTTGGTGTCCGGGCGTCTGGGCGTCGACCGCGATCACCCGGTCAACTTCGGGATCGCGCCCGATACGGCGCACCAGACGGCCACCGAGCTGCCGGGCCACACCGGTGACGAGCACGACCTTGCCCAAGATCAGCGCCTTCCCCTAGGTCCTGGCGTCACCGTAGCGCGTCGGTGTTGCGCTGTGATGACCGCACGGCGCACTTTTGCCAGGACCTTTCGTTTCACGCCCCTGCCGCATCCGTGGCGCCTTCCCGGCCCCTTCCGCGGCATTCCACCCCCGGACGCACCTCGGCCCTCCCACCGGGACGGTGGGAGGGCCGAGAGACGGACAGCTGCCGCTTACTTCTTGTTGCGACGCTGAACGCGCGTGCGCTTGAGCAGCTTGCGGTGCTTCTTCTTGGCCATCCGCTTGCGCCGCTTCTTGATAACAGAGCCCACGACTACCCTCGCTCACTTCTCTTCACTCGGTGCGGGGCGTCTGGGCCCACACGACCTACGTCGGCCTAGCCTACCTGCCGCCGAGTGAGGGACGTAATCCGAGGGCGGCCGACCGGCCCCCGTCAGGCCGATTCCACCCCCACGAAGGACTCACGGAGATACTCGTGCACCGCTTGCTCCGGTACCCGGAAGGACCTCCCCACCCGGATCGCCGGCAGATGACCACTGTGCACCAGGCGGTACACCGTCATCTTCGACACCCTCATCACCGAGGCGACTTCCGCCACGGTAAGGAACTTGACCTCGTTGAGAGGCCTTTCGTTGCCAGCTGCCATGACCCACCTGTACCTTCCGCACCCGACGCGCACCGGCTTCCCCTCCGGTGACTCTTCGTCGCTGTGCGCTCACTGCCCAGACTAGGGGCGGGTGATGCGAGTGGGGAAGAGGAGCTGCAATCGGTCTCCTACTGTGACAGACGGGCTCGATTGAGCACATAGCGCGTCAGAGGCAGATAGCAGTCCGCCCGGACGGCGTCGTCGAGCGGCACGGCGACCGCCACGCGACCCTCGGCCTCCCCGACGAACAGGGCGGGATCGTCCGTATCGGCCAGCCCGATGGCCTCCACCCCCAGCTGACCTGCCCCGCAGACCCAGCCGTGGTCGCCGACGACCAGCTCCGGCAGCGGGCCGTCCCCTTCGGCCGCGGCCTGGAGCGCGAGCCGGACCGGCAGCGGCGAGTGCGTGTGCGTACCGGCCCCGGCATCGGCCCCGTCCCGGAGCAGAGCGACTCCCCGTACGTACGCGAGGGTGAGCGTGCGTACGCCGAACCGGGTCGTTATGTCGACACTTCGCCCCTGCGCGGGGGTGAGAACAGGACATCCCGCCGCCGACACCGCGTCTGCGAGACCGGCGTAGAACCCCAGCAACCGGTGCGGATGCCCCGTACCGAACAGCACCGGGGCCCGCCGGCGCACGGCGGCTCCCAGCCGTCCGGCGAAGGCGGACAGCGCCCGCAGCGTCAGCTCCGGGTCGATCACGTCGTCCCCCCGCACGCACTCCGGGTCCGCCGACACCCCGCACTTGGCCGCCATCAGCTCGATCAGCCGCCGCTCGCTCCACCCCGACAGCGGGTCGAGCCCGATGGTCACCCGCGGATCCCCCGCGGCGAACGCGCGATAGCTGCGCAGGCTCGCCTCCCGCGAGGTCGCCACGTCCCCGGCCAGCCGCGAGGCCAGCAGATGCGCCCGCAGCGCTGTGGTGCTCAACACCCTGCACATGCTGGCGCACCACCCGGCCCGCTTGGCGAAAACCCCGGAAAGCCCGCACAGTTGGCGTAATCAGGCCCCTGTACGTCCGACCCCGGTCCCTCCGTCCGGGTCGGGGCCAACCGGTGAGGGACCGCCGGGATCAGGCCAGCAGGCCGCGCAGCGGGAACACGGCCCGCCGGGTCGCCAGGATCGCCTGGTCGAGCCGGTCACCCGGGTCGTAGCCCTCGTCCCAGCCCTTCCAGCGCACCGGCCACCGGCCGTCGGTCATCCGTCCGGGCGCCAGCCGCCGGGTCCGCGCGTACACCTCGTCCCGCCACGACGACGGGATCACCGACCCCGGGTCCACCGGCTGGTGGGCGGCGATCCCGACCAGGTGAGTCCACGACCGGGGCACCACGTCCACGATCTCGTAACCGCCCCCGCCGAGTGCGATCCACTTCCCGTCCGCGCAGGAGTGGGCGAGGTCGTGACACGCCTCCTGCACGGCACGCTGGGCGTCGAGCGAGACGGCCAGATGCGCCAGCGGGTCCTCGAAATGGGTGTCCGCGCCGTGCTGGGTGACCAGGACCTGCGGCCGGAAGTCCGCGAGCAGTTCGGGGACCACCGCGTGGAACGCCCGCAGCCATCCCTCGTCGCCGGTCCCCGCCGGCAGCGCCAGATTGACGGCCGACCCCTCTCCCGCGCCCTTGCCGCCGGTCTCCTCGGGCCAGCCGGTCTGCGGGAACAGCGTCCGAGGGTGCTCGTGCAGGGAGATCGTGAGGACCCTCGGGTCGTCCCAGAACGCGGCCTGCACACCGTCGCCGTGGTGGACGTCCACGTCCACGTACGCCACCCGCTCGGCGCCCAGCTCCAGCAGCCGGGCGACGGCCAGCGACGCGTCGTTGTAGATGCAGAAACCGGACGCGGCACCCGGCATCGCGTGGTGGAGCCCGCCCGCGAAGTTCACCGCGTGCCCGGCGTCACCGCGCCACACGGCCTCCGCCGCGCCCACCGACTGTCCGGCGATCAGCGCGGACGCCTCGTGCATACCGGCGAACGCGGGGTCGTCGACCGTGCCGAGCCCGTACGCCTGGTCGGCCCGGTGCGGATCGGCCGAGGCCGCACGGACCGCGGCGACGTAGTCGGACCGGTGCACGAGCCGGAGGGTGGAGTCGCCCGCCGGCTTCGCCGACACCACGTCCACCGCCCGGTCGAGTCCGTAGGCCCGGACCAGACCCATGGTCAGTGCGAGCCGCACCGGATCCATCGGATGACTGTCCCCGAAGTCATACGCCGTTACCGCCTCGTCCCACATCAACAACCCGCGGCCGCTCATGACCGCCACCGTATCGGGCCTCGTCCGATCCGAACGACCGGGCGTACGCGAGCGTCGCGAGCACCAGCACCATCGGCACCAGCATCGCCCAGCGGTAGCTCCACGCGTCCCCGAGCGCGCCCACCAGAGGCGAGCCGACCAGGAAGCCCACGTAGTTGAAGACGTTGAGCCGGGCCACGGCCGCGTCGCTGTGCCCGGGCGCCAGCCGGCCCGCCGCGGCGAACGTCTGCGGCACGATCACGCACAGCCCGAGCCCGAGCAGGGTGAAGCCCGCCACGCCCGCCCACGGCCCCGGCGCCGTCGCCACGACGGCGAATCCGACGGCCGCCAGCAGGGTCCCGCACCGGACGACCGCCACCGCGCCGAACCGCCGGACCCCCAGGTCGCCGACGGTCCGCCCGATCAGGGTGGTGACCATGTACGCGTTGTACGGCACGGTCGCCAGCTCCTCCGAGCTGCCCAGCACGTCCTCCAGGTACTTGGCGCTCCAGTTGGAGACCGTCGAGTCGCCGATGTAGGCGAAGGTCATCACCAGGCAGAGCGGCATCAGCAGGGCGAACGGCACTCCGGTGCCGCCGCTCGCGCCCGCGCCCCCGTCCGCGGTGCCACCGTCCCTGCCGTCCGCGTACCACCGGCTCGCGGCCAGCACCGCCGGCACGAGCAGCAGGACCACCGGCAGGTACGAGGTGAGAAGGGCCAGGTCCTCGTGCGCCCCGACCCACGCGAGGGAGGCGCCGGCGATCCCGCCGAGGCTGTAGGCGGCATGGAAGCCGAGCATGATGCTCCGCCCGTACGCCCGCTGGAGGCTGACACCCAGCATGTTCATGGAGGCGTCCAGCGCTCCGACCGCCAGCCCGAACACGCCCAGCGCGACGGCCACATGCCACACCTCGCGCCCACCGGCCACACCGAGCAGGGAGAGGAGGACCACCGGCTGGGACCAGCGCAGCACCGTGCTCGGCGCCAGGCGCCGCACGGCCCGCCCGGTCAGCACGCTGCCCACCCCGGCCAGCACGGGCACGGCGGCCAGGAAGAGGGGGAGCAGGGCGTCGGATATGCCGTACCGCTCCTGCACGGCCGGTATCCGGGTCACCAGCAGGGCGAACGCGACGCCCTGCGAGAAGAAGCCGAACGCCAGGGAGGCCCGCCCGTGACGCAGCCGCGCATCTGTCATGGCCGCACAGCGTAGGCCCGCCGCCCACCGGGCGGTAGGCGGATCACACGAGCAGTGCGAGGAGCTCCTTCATGTCCCCGAACCAGCCCTTGGCGCCTGCCAGGTCTTGTGCGGACGTCATGGCCGTGAAGCCGTACACGTCCATCCCCGCGGCCAGGGCGGCGGCGACCCCGAGCCGGCTGTCCTCGACGACGACGCAGCGCTCGGGCGCCACTCCCATCTGCCGGGCGGCGTGCAGGAAGAGGTCGGGCTCCGGCTTCCCCCGGCCGACGTCCTGGGCGCTGAAGACGACGGAGTCGTCGAACCAGCGGTCCAGGCCGGTCCTGCGGTGACCGACCCGGATCCGCTCGTGGGTGCCGGAGGACGCCACGCAGTACGGAACCCCTTCGGCCCGCAGCGCCCCCAGCACTTCGGCGACACCGTCGACGGCGGTCAGCTCCCGCTCGAACGCCGCGAAGGTGCGGGCGTGGAGAGTGGCGTCGAAGTCCGCCGGCAGCGCCTGTCCGGTCCGCTCCCGCACCAGGTCGTGCACGCGGTGCACGGCGGAACCCATGTAGTCGCGCAGGGAATCCTCGTAGGAGGTGGGGTGTCCGAGCTCGGTGAGATAGCCGGCGAGGATGACGTTGGCGATCGGCTCACTGTCGACGAGCACACCGTCGTTGTCGAAGATGACGAGGTCGTAGCGCATGCCCCGACCCTATTCGACCGCGCTTTCCCCACAGGGGGACCGGATCACACGGACCGGATGACGCGAACGGGAAAACGGCCGTGAACGCAGAAAAGCCCCGGAACACAGTTCCGGGGCTTCCCCACAATGATTGTTCGGCGGCGTCCTACTCTCCCACAGGGTCCCCCCTGCAGTACCATCGGCGCTGAAAGGCTTAGCTTCCGGGTTCGGAATGTAACCGGGCGTTTCCCTAACGCTATGACCACCGAAACACTATGAAGATGTCGAACTACCAGCCAGCAAAAGGCGAGTTCGTTACTTCAGAACTAACACAGTGGACGCGAGCAACTGAGGACAAGCCCTCGGCCTATTAGTACCGGTCAACTCCACCAGAATAAGCCCCACCGTTCACAGCGTCCTCGCTGTGTCGCCTGCCCGCACCCTCACAAGGAGGACCGGACAGGTCTTTTTCAAAGGAACCTCGACCATCCGAACCGGATGGACGGGGTATCAACATATCTGGCGTTGATTTTTGGCACGCTGTTGAGTTCTCAAGGAACGGACGCTTCCTTTGTACTCACCCTCTCGGGCTTTCCTCCGGGCGCTTCCCTTCGGTCTTGCGTCTCCGACTCTATCAGATCTTTCCGACCCGATTTCCTCGGTGCTTTCCGGGCTTTTCGGCCCTTCCGGCGGTTCCGACTCTATCAGACTCTTTCGGGCCTGATTCCCAGTCAGCGGGTTTCGCCTTCCCGGCTGTTGGGCCGTTCCGACGAGGTGAGACCTTAGCGGATTCCCGGCCCCCGACGCTAATCGGGGCGGGCCGCGCCCGAATTCGAACGCGTAATCCTCATTTCGCAAATGCGCACGGAAAGACGGGCGACAGAAAGCACGTCGCTCGCTCGGAGTGGTTCTTGCGGAATGGCCGCCCGGGGCCGACCGGAGTCGGTGCTCACGTCGGGCAACTCGGAGAACACTACGGAGCGGGCATCCGCGTGTCAACCTCGTGCCGTGACCCCCCGCCGGGAGTACTCTGACCCGCATGACATCGCGTACGTGCCTCACCTTCTGGTGGGCCGCCTGACACGGCGGCCCGCGCTCACGTACGCACTCAACGGCCGCCGCCTCGGCGGCCGTTCGCATGTCTCCTCCGGGAGCCGAGCCCGCCGGGACGGGTGGCTCCACTCAGGTCCGCGGGTCGTCCACAGCGATCCGGCGGTCCGGGAACGGGAGAGGGACATGACGAGGACCTTCAGCGGGATCAAGCCCACGGGGCATCTGACCCTGGGCAACTACCTGGGCGCGATGCGGCGGTGGGCCGAGGTGGACCAGCACCGCACGGACGCGCTGTTCTGCGTGGTCGACCTGCACGCCCTCACGGTCGACCACGATCCGGCGCGCGTGCGCAGACTGACCCGGCAGGCGGCCACGCTGATGCTGGCGGCGGGACTGGATCCCGAACTGTGCACCGTCTTCGTGCAGAGCCACGTGGACGAGCACGCCCGTCTGTCCTACCTGCTGGAGTGCACGGCCACCGACGGCGAGCTTCGGCGGATGATCCAGTACAAGGAGAAGAGCGCGCGAACCCGGGCCGAGGGACAGAGTGTGCGGCTGTCCCTGCTGACGTACCCCGTGCTGATGGCGGCCGACATCCTGGCGTACTCCGCCGACGAGGTGCCGGTGGGCGACGACCAGCGGCAGCACGTGGAACTGACCCGGGACCTGGCCGTGCGCTTCAACCAGCGCTACGGCCACACCTTCACCGTGCCGAGGGCGACGCACCCCCCGGTGGCCGCGCGGGTGATGGACCTCCAGGATCCGGGCTCCAAGATGGGCAAGTCGCACGCGTCGACGTCGGGGATCGTCTATCTGCTCGACGACGCGGACCTGGTGCGCAAGAAGGTGATGCGGGCCGTGACGGACAGCGCGACCGATGTGGTCCACGACAGGGAGGACCGCCCCGGGGTGGCGAACCTGCTCGACATCCTCGCGGCCTGCTCGGGCGGCGACCCGGCGGACCTCGCCGGGTCGTACACGTCCTACGGCGCCCTGAAGAAGGACACCGCCGAGGCAGTGGTGGAACTCCTGGCGCCGATCCGGAAGCGGCACGCGGAGTTCGCCGCCGACCAGCGGTACGTCGACGAGGTCCTGGGACGGGGTGCGCTGCGGGCCAGGGAGATGGCGCGGCCCCTGGTCGACCGTGCCTACCGGGCGATCGGGCTGCTGCCTGCGGTCTGAGAGGACCCCGGCGCGTCCCGCCGCGCGCGCTGACCCGGCGCGGGCGGCGGGACGTGCCGGCGGGCTGTCGACGGGTCAGCCGTTGCCGGAGGCGAGCTCGCGGCTGCGGTCGCGTGCCGCTTCCAGCGCGGCGATCAGGGCAGCGCGCACCCCGTGGTTCTCCAGTTCGCGGATGGCGCTGATCGTGGTGCCGGCCGGCGAGGTCACGGCCTCCCTGAGCTTGACGGGGTGCTCGCCGCTGTCGCGGAGCATCACGGCCGCGCCGATGGCCGCCTGGACGATCAGGTCGTGCGCCTGTGCACGGGGCAGGCCGAGCAGGATGCCGGCATCGGTCATGGCCTCGACGAGGAAGTAGAAGTACGCAGGGCCCGAGCCGGACAGGGCGGTGGCGGCGTCCTGCTGGGACTCGGGGACGCGGAGGGTCTTGCCGACTCCGCCGAAGATCTCCTCGGCGTGGGCGACATGGCCGGTGGTGGCGTGGCTGCCCGCCGAGATCACGGACATCCCCTCGTCGACGAGCACGGGAGTGTTCGGCATGACCCGCACGACGGGGGTGCCGGCGGCCAGGCGTTCCTCGATGAAGGAGGTGGGGATGCCCGCCGCGGCACTGATGACGAGGCGGTCGGCGCCGAGGTGGGGCCCCAGTTCGTCGAGGAGCTTGCCCATGTCCTGCGGCTTGACGGCGAGGATGAGGGTGTCGGCCCGCTTGGCGGCCTCGGCGTTGGTGACCGGCTCGACGCCGTAGCGGGTGCGCAGTTCCTCGGCCCGCTCGCCGCGCCGGGTGGTGACGAGCAGGTCGGCGGGACGCCAGCCGGCACGGATCATGCCGCTCAGCAGGGCTTCGCCGATCTTGCCCGTACCGAGGACTGCGACTGTCTGGGTCATGGCTTCGTTCACCTCGCCGGTGGGGATGCGTGCGCTCACATCCTCGCACCGGGGGTGGTCCGGCGGCGGGTGCGTCCGAGGGGCGGGCAGCCGGGGTCGCCGGGGTCAGGCGGTGCGGCGGCGCAGGGTGGCGGCGCCGAGGGCGAGGACGAGCACCGCGCAGCCGGCGACCACGAGGACGTCGCGGACGAAGTGGCCGGTGGTGTCGGTGTGGTGGAGCACCTCGTTCATGGCGTCGACGGCATAGGACATCGGCAGTACGCCGGAGACGGCTTCGAGGACGGGCTGCATCCTGTCGCGCGGCGTGAACAGTCCGCAGAGCAGCAATTGCGGGAAGATCACGGCCGGCATGAACTGCACCGCCTGGAACTCGGAGGCGGCGAAGGCCGACACGAACAGTCCGAGTGCGGTGCCGAGCAGGGCGTCGAGCAGCGCCACGAGCAGCAGCAGCCAGGGGCTGCCGACGACGTCGAGGCCCAGTCCCCACAGCGCGAGACCGGTGGCGAGGAGGGACTGGACGACGGCGACGAGGCCGAAGGCGAGGGCGTAGCCGGCGATGAGGTCGCCCTTGGCGAGCGGCATGGCGAGCAGGCGCTCCAGCGTCCCGGAGGTGCGTTCGCGCAGGGTGGCGATCGAGGTCACGAGGAACATCGTGATGAGCGGGAAGATCCCGAGCAGGGCCGCGCCGATGGCGTCGAAGGTCTCCGGGGTTCCGTCGAAGACATGGCGGAGCAGGAAGAGCATCACGCACGGCACCAGGACCATGAGGGCGATCGAGCGCCGGTCGTGGCGGAGCTGGCGGAGCACGCGGGCGGCGGTGGCGAGGGTGCGGGACGTGCTCATCGGGCGTTCTCCCGGGCGGTGTCGTCGTGTTCCGGGTCCCGGGACGCGCCGGTGCCGGGGCGGCACGTGCCGGCGGTGGCGGCGGCGTCCGCCGCGTCGACGAGGCGGAGGAACGCCTCCTCGACGGTCTTCGAGCGGGTGCGGACACGCAGGTCGTCGGGGGTGTCCTCGGCGAGGATCCGGCCCTCGCGCAGCAGGATCAGCCGGTGGCAGCGCTCGGCCTCGTCCATGACGTGGGAGGAGACGAGGATCGTCGTGCCGCGGTCCGCGGCGAGCCGGTGGAAGAGGTCCCACAGGTCGCGGCGGAGCACGGGGTCGAGGCCGACGGTCGGTTCGTCGAGGACCAGCAGCTCGGGTGTGCCGAGCAGGGCCACGGCGAGCGAGACGCGGCTGCGCTGGCCGCCGGAGAGCCGTCCGGCGAGGGCGTCGGCGTGCGCGGTGAGGCCGACGTCGGCGACGGCGCGGGCGACGGCCGCGTGACGGGTGTCGCGCGCGGCGCGGCCCGGGAGCAGCACGGCGGCGAAGTAGTCGAGGTTCTGGCGGACGGTGAGGTCGTCGTAGACGGAGGGCGCCTGGGTGACGTAGCCGATCCGGGGGCGCAGTGCGGGGTGGCCGGCGGGGCGGCCGAGGACCTCCAGGGTGCCGGTGGCCCCGGCCTGGGTGCCGACGACGGAGCGCATCAGCGTGGACTTTCCGCAGCCGGACGGGCCGAGGAGGCCGGTGATGCGGCCGGAGTGCACGGTGAAGTCGAGGCCGCGCAGGACCGCCCGGCCCCCTCGTTCGACGGTCAGGCCCCGGCCGAGGACGGCGACACCGGAGGAATTCATCATGCGATGAATAGTGCTCCCGGGGGTGCCGGGCGTCAAGAAGACCGGCGCGGCGGGCTCAGACGCGCGGGCGCACGGCGACGGTGAGTTCGGCGGTGTACGCCTCCTCGACGACCCCGTCGGGGAACGCGTCGAGCAGCAGGGCGCGTTCGCGGTCGAGGAAGGCGCGGCTGTCCCGCGCGTCGTGCAGAAGGAAGAGGGAGTGGCTGCCGAGGTTGGCGAGGTGGAGGTCGAGCGGGATCCGCCGGCTCCAGCGGAGGGTGCGGTCGGCCTGCCGCAGACCGCCGGGCAGTTCCCTGGCGTTGCCGGGCGCACCCTCGGTGTCGCCGTCGAGGTCGCGCCGTATGCGTTCCTGCTGGGCGGCGATCCAGTCCACACCGAGGTCGGCGACGTTCCACCACAGCGCGAGCGCGCCACCGGGCCGCAGCACGCGCAGGGCCTCGGGGACGGACCGCGCCGGGTCGGTCCAGTGGAAGGACTGCGCGTAGGTGATCAGGTCGGCGCTCTCGGCTGCCAGCGGCAGCGCGTCGCCGCTGCCGCGGACGAGGGGGACTCCGGGAAGCGAGGCGCGGAAGCGGGCGGCCATGCCGGCGCCCGGTTCGACGGCGGTCACCCTGGCCCCGCGGTCGTGCAGCAGCCGGGTCGCGATGCCGGTGCCGGCGCCGACGTCCACGGCGCGGGCTCCGGCGAGGGGGCGGCCGGCCGCCTCCTCCAGCGCGTCGAGAAGGGCCGGCGGGTAGCCGGGGCGGGCCGTGTCGTACTGCGTGGCGGCGGCGTCGAAGGAGAGGGCACGACGGGCGAAGGCGCGCGCGGCGCTGGTGTCGGTCATGCGGCGATCCTGCCCGGGACGGGACCGGCCCGTGGCACTTCCGCCCGGGCGGTCGTCCGGACCGGGACCGTGCGCCGGCCGTGCGGCTTCCCCCGGACCGGCCGGCCCGTGTGCCGGCCGCGTGGTGATCCCGGGACCGGCCGGACCAGTGTGCCGGCCGTGGGGCGGCCCGCCCGGACCGGCCGGACCCGTGTGCCGGTGGTCCTAGGGGCGCTTCGGCCTGCCGGCCCCGCGCGCCGTGCCGTCCTTGGCGTCGCGGTGTGCCGGGTTGCCGGAGCGGGTGGTCCGGCGCCGGGCGTACTGGGTCTTCGCGGTCTCGTACTCGGCGCGGCGCAGCTGCTCGCCGGGCGCCTCGACGAAGCAGCGCAGGGCGTAGGCGATGAGGGAGCCGATGAACCCGATCGCCTTGAGACCGCGCAGCGCGTCCTCGGTGGCCGCGCCCGAGGGCCGCCGGGTGAAGCTCTCCCACGTCTTGCGGAAGGCGATGGCGCTGCAGACGGCGAACATGACGACGACCAGCCCGTTGACGAAACCGCCGACCTCCGCGATGGACAGCCCCTGGTACGCGAAGCGCAGCACGAGCGCGGCCGCGAAGGCGGTCACCAGGGAGCCGGCCGCGACGGCGGCCCGCCGCAGGCCGTAGTGCCCGTCGTGTTCGACCCAGGTGGTGCCGAAGTAACGAAGGGGCTCGGGCCGGGGGCCGCCGCCGGTGGTGGTGCCGGAGTGCTCGGTGTTCTCGCTCACGGGGTCGATTATCCCCGCTCGGCCGCTGCCGGGTCAGGCACAGCGGATGGCGACGTAGCCGTCGCTGCCCGTTCGGACGTACGCGTCCGCGACGAACTGGCCGTTGGCGATGTTGTCCCAGATGTTGCTCGTGCCGTACGGCCCGGTGACCGTCTCCCCCGGCGTCTGGCAGTTGATCGGGACGCTGGCGCCGTACGGAAGTACCTTGATCAGCCGGTAGTTGGTCCCCGGACCGGACCGGACGTTGAGCCGGACATCCGGGGCGACCGGATACCGCTTGACCGTGTACGCGGCGGCCTCCTCGACCGCCACGAGCTCGCTCTCCACCTCTTCGACAGCCACTGGGCTTCTCCCCCCGTCGACACGACACCTGATTCGGCGTGTTCGCCGCGCGCAGGCTAGCAAGCTGTGGCTTGATCGCACGCACCATCGACTAGGCTCCGTGCGTCGCGCGTGGGCACCATCAAACGGGGGTGGGAGATGCCACCGCTGCAAAGCGCCGGGCCGTTCCCGGAAGCGGAACATCCGGAATATGCCGGTCAGTACCCCTTGGAGGACTGTCTCGGCACGGGCGGCATGGGGGTCGTCCATCTCGCCACGTCCGCGTCGGGGCTGCGGCTGGCGGTCAAGGTCATTCACGCCGAGCACGCCTCGGACCCCGAGTTCAGGGCGCGTTTTCGCCAAGAGGTGGCGGCTGCGCGGCGGGTCAGCGGGGCGTTCACGGCACCGGTCGTGGACGCCGACCCCGAGGCCGGCCGCCCGTGGATGGCCACGCTCTTCATCGACGGCCCCACCCTCGCGGAGCGGGTGAAGCGGAACGGTCCTCTCGCTCCCGCCGAGTTGCAGCGGGTGGGCGCCGGGCTGGCCGAGGCGCTGCGGGACATCCACCGCGCCGGCGTGGTGCACCGCGATCTCAAACCCAGCAACGTGCTCCTGGCGCAGGATGGGCCGAAAGTGATCGACTTCGGCATCTCCCGTCCCACCGACAGCGATCTGCGCACGGAGACCGGCAAGCTGATCGGCACGCCGCCGTTCATGGCGCCCGAGCAGTTCCAGCGTCCCCGGGAGGTGGGTCCCGAGGCGGACGTCTTCGCGCTCGGCGCCGTGCTCGTCCACGCGGCCACCGGCCGGGGCCCGTTCGACTCGGACAGCCCCTACATCGTGGCCTACCAGGTGGTGCACAACGAGCCCGATCTGGCCGGTGTGCCCGAGGGGCTCGTGCCGCTGCTGCGCCGCTGCCTGGCGAAGGAGCCGCAGGAACGGCCGACGCCGTACGAACTGATGGTGGCGCTGCGCGCGTCGTCGCCGTCGGCGGCGTCCGACACCCAGGCCTACATACCGGCCCAGCGCTCCCCGGCGGCGCCCGCCGGGGAGGACGCGGTGCCGGAGCCCGGGGCCGGGGACACGGAGGAGAGGGGGGCCGACGGGACGCGGCGGCGCCCGCGCGGGCCGTCGGGGGCGGCGTGGTGGCGGCGCCGCCCGGTGGTCCTGTGGGCCGCCCTCGCCGTGGTGCTCGGGTCGGCCGGGGCCGCCGGCGCCGCCTTCGTCGGCGCACCGGACGAGGTCCCGCCGCGGCGGCCCGCCGCCGCTCCGGAACCCTTCCGGCCCTGGAGCACGACGCTCGGCGGGGCCGCGGCGGACGGCCGGGCGCCGGCCTGTACGACCGCGGGCACCGCGCTCTACTGCTCCGGCGCGGGTGTCGGGGTGGCCCGGCTGGATCCGGCCGGCGGGGCGGTGCTCTGGTCCGCCGGCGCGGGCCCGGACGGAACGCGGGCCGGGCCGGGTGACGAGGGGGCGGCGCCGGTGGCCGCCGGTGGGGTGCTCCAGGTGCTCCCGCCCGGCGGCACCCGCTACCGGGCGCTCGATCCCGCGTCCGGCACGGTGCGCTGGGAACGCGACGTGTCGGCGTACGCGACCGTCCGCCAGGCCGGCGGTCTGGTGCTGCTGGTGAGCGCGGAGGGTGCGGTGCGGGCGGTCGACGCCGCCACCGGCGCCGACCGCTGGAGCGGACGGCACGGCGGGGCCGGTACCGAGTGGACGGGCACGCCGGACGGGACCGGCCCCGTCTTCGCCACCACGCCCTCCGCCGACGGCACCTCCACCCGCGTCACCGCCGTCGGCCCGGCCGACGGCCGGGTGCTGTGGACGGAGCGCCTGAAGGGCTCGCTGACGCCCGTGGCCGCAGGCGACGGCGCGCTCCATCTGCTGGCGACGGACGCGGAGGGCTTCACCGACGCGGTCGTCCGGCTGGACACGGCCGCGCCGGGCCACCCGTCGCGCCGCGTCGGGCTGACCGCTCCGCTCGACCAGGCGCAGGCGGCGGTGGCGGGGGACGTGGTCTACGTGGTCGGCGCGGGGGGTTCGCTCCTCGCCGTCGACACCGCGAGGAGCGCCGGCGCCGAGCGGTGGCGGCTGGAGACGGCGGTGGCGCACCTGTCCCGGCCGGCGCCCCGCGGCGGCCATGTGTACCTGTCCGCCGGCGACGGGCGGCTGCTGGCCGTGGACGCCGGGCGGGGCCGCCTCGTCGGCCAGACGAAGCCCCGCATGGGCGGCGGCCGCCACGCCTCCGTCCTCCCGGCCCCCGTCACCGCCCCCGGCCGGGTCTACGCGACGGCCCCCGACGGCTCCGTCTTCGCGGTGGACGCGAGGAACCCGTCCCGCTGGTGACGACCCGGCCGGTCCCGCTCGGGGCGCCCGGCCCTGGGCGGCCCGGCGGCCCCGGACACGACACGCGTCGGCCCCGCCCGCGCGCCGTGGGGCGCGGGCGGGGCCGGCGGTCGTGCGGGGCGGTCAGCCCAGACGCGAGACGTCGCGCACCGCGCCCTTGTCCGCGCTGGTCGCCATCGCCGCGTAGGCGCGCAGCGCCGCGGAGACCTTGCGTTCGCGGTTCCTGGGGGCGTACGCGCCGTTCAGGGCCTCGCGCCGGGATGCCAGGGTGGCGTCGTCCACGAGCAGGTCGATGGAGCGGGCCGGGATGTCGATGCGGATCCGGTCGCCGTCCTCGACGAGCGCGATCGTGCCGCCGGACGCCGCCTCCGGGGAGGCGTGGCCGATCGACAGACCCGAGGTGCCGCCGGAGAACCGGCCGTCCGTCACCAGCGCGCAGGTCTTGCCGAGACCGCGGCCCTTGAGGAAGGAGGTCGGGTAGAGCATCTCCTGCATGCCGGGGCCGCCCTTGGGGCCCTCGTAGCGGATGACGACGACGTCGCCGTGGGTGATCTGCTTGTTGAGGATCTTCTCGACGGCCTCTTCCTGCGACTCGCAGACCACGGCCGGGCCCTCGAAGGTCCAGATCGACTCGTCGACGCCGGCCGTCTTCACCACGCAGCCGTCGACGGCGAGGTTGCCGCGGAGCACCGCGAGGCCGCCGTCCTTCGAGTACGCGTGGGCCGCGTCCCGGATGCAGCCGCCGGCCGCGTCGACGTCGAGGGCGTCCCAGCGTTCGGACTGGGAGAAGGCCTCGGCGGAGCGCACGCAGCCGGGGGCCGCGTGGAACAGCTCGACGGCCTCCTCCGACGGGGAGCCGCCGCGGACGTCCCAGGTGCCCAGCCACTCCTTGACGGAGCGGGAGTGGACGGCGTGGACGTCCTCGTTGAGCAGCCCGGCGCGGTACAGCTCGCCCAGGATCGCGGGGATGCCGCCGGCGCGGTGCACGTCCTCCATGTAGTACGTGCCGCGCGGCGCGACGTTGGGGGCGACCTTGGCCAGGCAGGGCACCCGGCGCGACACGGTGTCCATGTCGCTCAGGCCGTAGTCGAGCTCGGCCTCCTGGGCGGCGGCGAGCAGGTGGAGGATCGTGTTGGTGGAGCCGCCCATGGCGATGTCGAGGGCCATGGCGTTCTCGAACGCCGCGCGGGTGGCGATGTTGCGCGGCAGGACGGAGGCGTCGTCCTCGTCGTAGTAGCGGCGGGTGATGTCGACGACCGTCCGGGCGGCGTTCTCGTAGAGCGCGCGGCGGGCGGTGTGGGTGGCGAGGACGGAGCCGTTGCCCGGCAGGGAGAGGCCGATGGCCTCGGTCAGGCAGTTCATCGAGTTGGCGGTGAACATGCCGGAGCACGATCCGCAGGTGGGACAGGCGTTCTCCTCGATACGGAGGATGTCCTCGTCGGAGACCTTGTCGTTGACGGCCTCGGAGATCGCGTCGACCAGGTCGAGGGTGCGGACGGTGCCGTCGACGAGGGTGGCCCGGCCGGACTCCATGGGGCCGCCGGAGACGAACACCGCGGGGATGTTCAGGCGCAGGGCCGCCATCAGCATGCCGGGGGTGATCTTGTCGCAGTTGGAGATGCAGATCAGGGCGTCGGCGCAGTGCGCCTCGACCATGTACTCCACGCTGTCCGCGATCAGGTCGCGCGAGGGCAGGCTGTAGAGCATGCCGCCGTGGCCCATGGCGATGCCGTCGTCGACGGCGATCGTGTTGAACTCGCGGGCGATGCCGCCGGCGGCGGTGATGGCCTCGGAGACGATCCGGCCCACCGGCTGGAGGTGGGTGTGGCCGGGGACGAACTCGGTGAACGAGTTGGCCACGGCGATGATCGGCTTCCGCCCGATGTCGGCACCCGGTACACCGGAGGCCCGCATCAGGGCGCGTGCGCCCGCCATGTTGCGGCCGTGGGTGACAGTGCGGGACCTCAGCTCGGGCATCGTCGCTCGCTCCTCGTGACGGGTGTACCTGCATCGAGCGTACGCCGCCACTCCAAGATCTGGACAGCGCGTCCGGAATGCGGGACGACCGGCTCAGTCCTCGGTCGCGCCCCCGGGCGGATCCGGCTCGGTCCCCGGCAGGCCCGGAGGCCGGCCCGGCTCAGTCCCGGGCCGGCCCCGGCTCGGTGAGATAGCGCTGGAGGGTCGGCGCCACCATCCGCACGATCTCCTCGGGGTCCGCCGACGCCAGCGGCTCGACCTTCAGCACGTAGCGCAGCATGGCGATCCCGACCATGTGGGACGCCGCGAGTTCGGCCCGGAACCGGGCGTCCGGCACGTCCAGTTCGGCCGCCACCCGCTCCAGCAGCCGGCGCACCACGAAGGTGCGCATCACCTTCGCCGCCCCCTCGTGGGTGAGCGCCGAGCGGATGACCGCGAGCATCGGGGCCCGGCTGACCGGGTTCTCCCAGACCGCGATGAAGTAGCGGGCCAGCCGCTCGCCGATGCCCTCCGGCGAGGGTCCGAGGATCGTCGGGACGACGAGCGCGGGCTCGAAGGAGATCTCGATGGAGGCCGCGAAGACGTCGTCCTTGGTGCCGAAGTAGTGGTGGACGAGCGCGGAGTCCACACCGGCCGCCCGCGCGATGCCGCGCATGGTCGTCCGGTCGTAGCCCCGCTCGGCGAACTCCGCCCGTGCGGCCTCGAGGATCCGCTCCCGCGCGCCGGGCCCCTCGCCCGCCGCCTTCCGGGCGGGCCGGCCGCGCCGCCTGGGCTCCTCGGTCATGAGATGCGGGACGCGGAGGCCAGATGCAGCCGGGTGAAGGCCAGCGCCTCGGCGAGGTCCGCCTCGCGCTCGGCGGCCGACATCGCGCGCCGGGTGTTGACCTCGATGACGACATGGCCGTCGAAACCGGTGCGCGCCAGCCGCTCCAGCAGCTCCGCGCAGGGCTGGTCGCCCCGGCCGGGGACCAGGTGCTCGTCCTTGGCCGAGCCCTTGCCGTCGGCGAGGTGGACATGGGCGAGCCGGTCCCCCATGCGGTCGACCATGGCCATGGTGTCGGTCCGCGAGGTCGCGGTGTGCGAGAGGTCGACCGTGAAGTGACGGTAGTCGTCCTTGGTGACGTCCCAGTCGGGTGCGTACGCGAGCATCTCGCGGTCCCGGTAGCGCCACGGGTACATGTTCTCCACCGCGAAGCGGACGTCGGTCTCGTCCGCCATCCGCCAGATGCCCCGCACGAAATCGCGGCCGTACTGGCGCTGCCAGCGGAACGGCGGGTGCACGACGACCGTCGACGCGCCGAGCTTCTCGGCCGCGGCCTGCGCCCGCTGGAGCTTGACCCAGGGGTCGGTGGACCAGACGCGCTGGGTGATCAGCAGGCAGGGCGCGTGGACGGCGTGGACGGGGACCTGGTGGTAGTCGGAGAGCCTGCGGAGGGCCTCGATGTCCTGACTGACCGGATCCGTCCAGACCATGACCTCGACGCCGTCGTAGCCGAGGCGCGCGGCGACCTCGAAGGCCGTCGCCGTGGACTCCGGGTAGACGGAGGCCGTCGACAGGACGACCTTCGCGTCCGGGATGCGCACCACTGGTTCTGCCACGAGGGACAGCCTAAAGGGACGAACTCGTCGGTAGGGAGCGTGCTACCCGTCGGCCGGCAGGTGATCGAGCCGGCGCAGGATGACGCCCTCGCGCAGCGCCCAGGGGCAGATCTCCAGCCGTTCGGCGCCGAAGAGGTCCATCGCGGCCTCCGCCACCAGGGCTCCTGCCAGCAGTTGTCCGGCCCGGCCCGGGGAGACGCCGGGCAGCTCGGCGCGGTCGGCGACGGTCATGGTGGCGAGCCGCGGCACCCACTCGGCGAGTGACGAACGACTCAGATCGCGCTGCACGTACACGCCCTCGGCGGTCCGCGCGGCGCCGGCTATGCGGGCGAGCTGCTTGAACGTCTTGGAGGTGGCGACGATGTGGTCCGGCCTGCCGAGTCTGCTGAACTGTCCGACGGTCCGGGCGATCTCGGCGCGGACGTAGCGGCGCAGGGCCTTCACGTCCTGGGGGTCCGGCGGGTCGCCGGGCAGGCGGCTGGCGGTCAGCCGTCCCGCGCCCAGCGGAAGGGAGACGGCGACGGCGGGGTCCTCGTCCATGCCGTACGCGATCTCCAGGGAGCCGCCGCCGATGTCGAGGACGAGCAGCTTGCCCGCGGACCAGCCGAACCAGCGGCGGACCGCGAGGAAGGTGAGCCGGGCCTCGTCCCCGCCCGAGAGCACGGTGAGGTCGACCCCGGTCTCGGCCTTCACCGTGGCCAGCACGTGGTCGGCGTTGCCCGCCTCGCGGACGGCGGACGTGGCGAAGGAGAGGACCTCCTCGCACCCCTGGTCCTCGGCGGCCTGGAGGGCCTCGCCGATGGTCTTGGCCAGCAGACCGATGCCCTCGGGGCCGATGTTGCCCTCCGCGTCGAGCAGCTCGGCGAGACGCAGCTCCGCCTTGTGGGAGTGCGCGGGCAGCGGGCGCGCCCCGGGGTGGGCGTCCACCGCCAGCAGGTGCACCGTGTTCGAACCGACGTCGAGGACTCCGAGTCTCATGGACGGAACGCTACTGCGGTCTCGCGCATACGCTGGAGCTGTGCCAAAGACGAAAAAGGCGAAGCCGGGCAAAGCCGCTCCCGTGCAGCAGACCGAGCAGGACGAGAAGGGCCTGGACTTCCCCCGGGCCTGGGTGGAGTTCCCCGATCCCGCGGACGACGAACAGGTCTTCCGCTGCGATCTGACGTGGCTGACCTCACGCTGGACCTGCATCTTCGGCAGCGGCTGCCAGGGGATCCAGGCGGGGCGCGCGGACGACGGCTGCTGCACGCTGGGGGCGCACTTCTCCGACGAGGACGACGAGCGGCGCGTCGCCGGCCATGTGGCGCGCCTGACGCCGGAGCTGTGGCAGTTCCACGGCGAGGGCACCCGCACCGGCTGGGTGGAGGAGGACGAGGACGGGGAGCGCCAGACGCGCCGCTGGGAGGGCTCGTGCATCTTCCAGAACCGTCCGGGCTTCGCGGGCGGCGCGGGCTGCTCGCTGCACATCCTGGCGCTGCGGGAGGGCCGGGAGCCGCTGGAGACCAAACCGGACGTGTGCTGGCAGCTGCCGGTGCGGCGGACGTACGACTGGATCGACCGGCCGGACGACACCCGGGTGCTGCAGATCTCGATCGGTGAGTACGACCGCAGGGGCTGGGGTTCGGGCGGGCACGACCTGCACTGGTGGTGCACCTCGGCGACCTCGGCGCACGGCGCGGGCGAGCCGGTCTATGTGACGTACCGGCCGGAGCTGACCGAGCTGATGGGCAAGGAGGCGTACGACGTGCTGGTGGAGCTGTGCGAGGCCCGGCTGGCGTCGTCGCTGCCACTGGTCGCGCCGCACCCGGCCGATCCAGGCCGGCGGACGGAGCCGGGGGCGCGCTGAGCGGGCGGGCGGCACGGGCCGGGCGGGCCGCGCCCGCCCGGCCCGCCGTAAGTCCCGGGCGGCCCCGGCCGGGGCGTCTGACGGGCGCACGGTGCCGTTCAGCCGGACGGCGGCGGGGTGTCCGGGCCGGGCGGCGGATCGGAGGCGGGCGGCGGATCGGACGACGGCGGCGGGCCCGTCGGGTCGGGCCCGGGTGATGTCGGCGGCTCGCTGGTCGGGGGCGGCGTCGTCGGATCCGGTCCGGGGGACGTCGGCGGCGGACTCGACGGCGGAGACGTCGGATCCGGGCGGCTGGGCACCGCCGGACGGGACACCGTGCCGTGCTCCCCGCGCCCCCGGATGGCGACGAGCGCGCCGGAGGGGTCGACCCCGACCTGGGCACGCCAGTAGCCGGCCGGCTCGCGGGCGGTGTCGACGGTGACCTGGAGAGTGATCGTTTCGCCGGGTTCGAGCGTGCCGGAGGAACGGGAGATCCGGAGCCAGGAGGCGTCCGTCCAGAGCGACCAGGTGACCGGCGAACCGCCCCACGCCGTGAGCGTGATCAGCGTCGTGTCCCCGCCCGGCCGCGCCGCGACGGTGATCCTGCCGGGCCCGGCGCCGGACGCGGACGGGGGCGCCGGAGGGCCGGTGCTGATCACCTCGACCGAGACGTCCGGGGCGTGGCGGTCGGCCGTGAACCGGGGGTCCGGCCGGGCGCTGGCGTTGCCCGCGTTCTCGTAGTGGCCGTAGCGGCCGCCCCCGGAGCCGTCCTCGGCGCTCACGGCGGGCCCGCGCTCGGCCTCCCCCGTCAGGGGGGCGCCCCGGTAGGCCGCCCACAGGGCGAGGACCGGGGCCGCGACGACCGTGGCGACGACGGTCGTGGTCACCGCCCGGGCCCGCAGCCGGTCGCGCCGCGCGGCGTGGTCCTTCGGGTCCAGCGGGAAGCCGCCGGGGCCGAACCGCAGCGCGCCCGTCCGGGCGCGCGGCACCCGGTGCATGGCCAGATAGGCGGCGGAACGCGGGGCCTTCAGGATCGGCAGCGCCTCGGGGACCAACTCCGCGCCCGGCCACGGGCCCGCCGCGCCGGCCCGCTCCGCGGCCCGGCGGCACCGGGGGCAGTCGTCGACATGGCGCACGAGCTCCCGCCGCAGGGCGGCGGAGAGCACGACGCGGCTGTCGCCGGTGAGCCGGGCGACCGAGGGACAGCTGCCGCGCTCCACCACGGCGAGGGCCGCCCTGGTCCGCTCCACCTCGCAGGCGGCCGCGGCCAGCAGCTCGCGCGCGGCGGCCGGGCCGAGGCCGAGCACCGAGGCGACGCCGGCGTGGCCGAGGCCGTGGCGGACGGACAGTTCGAGGGCCTCGCGCTGCTCGGGGGTGGTGCCGGCCGCCTCCGGCCAGGCCAGCAGAGCCAGTTCGGCGCGACGCCGCCCGTCCGTGTCCGCGGCCCGCCCGCCGTCCCGGGGCCCGTCGGTGCCCGAGGTCTCGGCCGGGCGGCCGGTGTGCGCGCCGGGGCGCCTGCGGCGCTGTTCGGCCAGTCGGCGCAGACAGGCCCACCGGGCGAGCGCGTACAGCCACGCCTTGCGGGCGGGCTCCTCGGAGGGGCAGCGGGTGCGCTGGCGTTCGGCGACGGCGAGGACGTCGCCGAGCACCGCCGTCGCCGCGTCGTGGTCGCACAGGACGGAGAGGCAGTAGGTGAACAGGCCGTCGAGGTACGGCTCGTAGCGTGCGGGAGGCCGCTCGGAGGCCGAACGGGACTGGCGGCGGTGCGCCCGGTGTGCGCCGGTGGTGTGGGTAGGAGGTTCCAGCCTGCTGCTCGTCACTCCGCGACCGTAGGGGCAGTGACGCACCCTGTTCGCACCGCTTGAAAGCTTTTAACCCCTACGGGTGAACAGTTCCCCCGAAGGGGGACAGGAAGGACAGATTCGGCGCTGCTTCCGATCATGGTCCGTCCGATCGCCGGACGTCCACGCCGGCCACCCGGCTCGCCCGCGCTCCCCGCGCCCGCGCACGCGCCCGTTTCCGCCTCCCGCCGCCGCGCCGCCGGCCGGGCCGGGGGCGGGGGCGGGCGCCCGGCAGGACTGTCAGCGGTCACCGCTACGGTTTGCGCATGGCTGCCCGTACGAAAACCGCGAAGGACCGGCCGTCCTACCGCTGCACCGAATGCGGCTGGACGACCGCGAAGTGGCTCGGCCGCTGCCCCGAGTGCCAGGCCTGGGGCACGGTCGAGGAGTACGGCGCACCCGCCGTCCGCACCACGGCGGCCGGCCGGGTCTCCACCGCCGCCCTGCCCATCGGCCAGGTCGACGGCCGCCAGGCGGCCGCCCGCACCACCGGGGTCGACGAGCTCGACCGCGTCCTCGGCGGCGGCCTGGTGCCGGGCGCCGTGGTTTTGCTCGCCGGGGAGCCCGGTGTCGGCAAGTCGACCCTGCTCCTGGACGTGGCGGCCAAGGCCGCGAGCGAGGAGCACCGCACCCTGTACGTGACGGGCGAGGAGTCGGCGAGCCAGGTCCGGCTGCGCGCCGACCGGATCAACGCCCTGAACGACCACCTCTACCTCGCCGCCGAGACGGATCTCTCCGCGGTCCTCGGACATCTCGACGCGGTCAAGCCCTCGTTGCTCGTCCTCGACTCCGTGCAGACGGTGGCGTCCCCCGAGATCGACGGCGCGCCCGGCGGCATGGCCCAGGTCCGCGAGGTCGCCGGCGCGCTGATCCGCGCCTCCAAGGAGCGGGGCATGTCGACCCTGCTGGTCGGCCATGTGACCAAGGACGGCGCCATCGCCGGCCCCCGCCTGCTGGAGCACCTCGTCGACGTCGTGCTCCACTTCGAGGGCGACCGGCACGCCAGGCTGCGTCTGGTCCGCGGCGTGAAGAACCGCTACGGCGCGACCGACGAGGTCGGCTGCTTCGAACTGCACGACGAGGGCATCACCGGCCTCACCGACCCCTCCGGCCTCTTCCTCACCCGGCGCGACGCGCCGGTCCCGGGCACCTGCCTCACCGTCACCCTCGAAGGCCGGCGGCCGCTCGTCGCCGAGGTGCAGGCCCTCACCGTCGACTCCCAGATCCCCTCCCCCCGGCGGACCACCTCGGGGCTGGAGACCTCGCGGGTGTCGATGATGCTCGCCGTGCTGGAGCAGCGCGGGCGGATCTCGGCGCTCGGCAAGCGCGACATCTACAGCGCGACGGTGGGCGGCGTGAAGCTCTCCGAGCCCGCCGCCGACCTGGCGATCGCCCTCGCCCTCGCCTCCGCCGCCAGCGACACGCCCCTGCCGCAGAATCTGGTGGCGATCGGCGAGGTGGGCCTCGCGGGCGAGGTCAGGCGGGTCACCGGGGTCCAGCGGCGGCTGTCGGAGGCGCACCGGCTGGGCTTCACCCATGCGCTGGTCCCCTCCGACCCGGGCAGGATCCCCGCGGGGATGCGGGTGACGGAGGTGGCCGACATGGGCGACGCGCTGCGGGTGCTGCCCCGCGGCCGGAGGAAGGCTCCCGAGGAGGCGTAGCCGGTCCGCGGGCCTCTCGTCCGGCCCTCTGCGGGTCCGCCCGCCCCGGTCCGGACGAAAGGCCCTGGACGTACTCCCCACGGGACGCCGGGGCTCGCCGGTAGACTTTGCCCTGGTCTCGCCCACCCGTACGAGCCGGAGGAGTGCAGTGGCAGCCAAGGACGGGGCAGCAGCACCCGGAAAGTCCGGCCAAGGCACGGGCAACGAAGCGCAGATCCGTGCCGCTCTGAGCGCGGTCGCCCCGGGCACCGCCCTGCGCGACGGCCTGGAGCGCATCCTGAGGGGGAACACCGGAGGGCTGATCGTCCTCGGCCTGGACAAGACCGTCGACTCCATGTGCACCGGCGGCTTCGTGCTCGACGTGGAGTTCACCGCGACCAGGCTGCGCGAGCTGTGCAAGCTGGACGGCGCGCTCATCCTCGACAAGGACATCTCCAAGATCCACCGGGCCGGCGTGCAGCTGGTCCCGGACGCGTCCATCCCGACCGAGGAGACCGGCACCCGCCACCGCACAGCGGACCGGGTCTCCCGGCAGTGCGGTTTCCCCGTCGTGTCGGTCTCGCAGTCGATGCGGCTGATCGCGCTGTACGTGGACGGTGAGCGCCGGGTCCTGGAGGAGTCCGCCGCGATCCTGTCCCGCGCCAACCAGGCGCTGGCCACCCTGGAGCGCTACAAGCTCCGGCTCGACGAGGTCGCCGGCACGCTCTCGGCGCTGGAGATCGAGGACCTGGTCACCGTCCGCGACGTCACCGCGGTCGCGCAGCGGCTGGAGATGGTGCGCCGGATCGCCACGGAGATCGCCGAGTACGTGGTGGAGCTGGGCACCGACGGCCGGCTGCTCTCCCTCCAGCTCGACGAGTTGATCGCGGGTGTCGAGCCGGAACGCGAGCTGGTGGTCCGCGACTACGTGCCCGAGCCGACGGCGAAGCGGTCGCGCACCGTGCACGAGGCGCTGGCCGAGCTGGACGCGCTGAGCCACACCGAGCTGCTCGAACTGCCCGTGGTGGCGAGGGCCCTGGGCTACAGCGGCTCCCCGGAGACGCTGGACTCCGCGGTGTCACCGCGCGGCTACCGCCTGCTGGCGAAGGTGCCGCGGCTGCCGGGGGCGATCATCGAGCGCCTCGTCGAGCACTTCGGCGGACTGCAGAAGCTGCTGGCCGCCAGTGTCGACGACCTCCAGGCCGTGGACGGAGTGGGCGAGGCCCGGGCACGCAGCGTGCGCGAGGGCCTGTCCCGGCTCGCCGAGTCCTCCATCCTGGAGCGGTACGTCTGATCCACCCGCGCGGCGCCCGGCGGCGCCGCTCGTGCCGGAGGGGCACCCGGAACCGTCCGGGTGCCCCTCCGGCACGAGCGGCGCGCGTGCACCGGCCCGTTCTGCTCCAGGCGTGCGCAGGGTCAGTCCTGCTCCAGGCGGAAGGACGCGGGCAGCACCTTCACGCCGGGGAAGGCGGCCTCCACCAGGTACGTGCCGGGCCCGGCACGGCCCGGCGAGGGCGTCGCGCACTGCGCGACGCTGCGCTCCCGGTCCCATGCGACGGTGTGGGTGATCGTGCCGTTCGCCGGGACGCGCAGCAGCAGCGGCGGCGCCGTGCGCGGGCAGTCGCGGGAGGACCAGACGTCCTCGTCCTCGCTGTCGGTCACCGTGAGCACGGCCGCCTTCGGACCGAAGTCCGCCTTGCAGTCGCCGGCCGAGGAGTTGGAGACCACCAGCTGGAACGACGGCTTCTCCCCCGCCTCGTAGGAGACCTTGGTGGTGCGCAGGGTCAACGTCAAAGCGCCGGGAGTGCAGTTGGGGAGCGGGGAGCCGGCCGGGACCTGCCGGCCGGGGCTGCCGCCGGACGCGCCGCCCGTGCCCGCGCCGTCACCGCCGGCGGAGGTGCCGCCGCCGGGCCCGTCCGTCGCGCCGGGGCTCGCACCGCTCTCGCCGGATCCCGCGGACCCGCCGCCGGTGCTGCCGGTGTCGTCCGACTCGTCGCGTCCGCCCGGCTGTTGGCTGATCGCGGGGCCGGACTGGTCCGGACCCGGCGTGATCGTGGGCGCGGGCGTGGGGCCCTTGCCGTCGGCCCGGTCCTCGTTGCCGCCGTCGCCGCCGGAGGTGAAGGCCCAGACGATCAGCACGGCGAGCAGCGCGACGAACGACGCCGCTACAGCCCTCCGTCGCCAGTAGATGGAGGAGGGAAGCGGCCCGATCGGATTGCGCAGAGATCCCACGTACCGAACTCTACGAGAGATCGTGGCCAACTCCCGCCCCACCCGCCGCCGGAGCGAGAAGTTCTGCCGATCATCGCACCGTCGATGATCGGAGCGGCGCGCCGTGCCGGCACAGGTCGCCGTCCGTGGCCCGGCTCCCCGCGACCCCCCACCTTCGTCGGGGGTCACCGTGGCCGATCGCCCAGGGTGACCGGATCCCCCGAGCAGGTACGGTCCGTGACCATGGACAGCAGCCTGACCCGCGATCTCTACCGCGACATCACCGACTTCGCCCACACCACGCCCTCGTGGTTCCAGCACCTCGCAGAACTCTGGACGGAGGCGGGGCTGTTGCTCTTCGGCGTCCTGTACGTCGTCGCCTGGTGGCGCGCGCGGACCGGATCCACCCGCTCCATAGCGCTCGCCGTGCTCGCACCCCTCGCCACCGCGGCCGGGTACGTGGTCAGCGAGTCGCTGAAGTCGGTCGTGGACGAGGAGCGTCCCTGCCGCACGGTCACCGAGGCGGTCGCCTCGCTGGCGACGTGCCCGCCGCACGGCGACTGGTCCTTCCCCAGCAACCACTCGGCCATCGCCGGGGCCGCGGCCGTCGCCCTGGCCGTGGCGTGGCCGCGGATCGGGTGGCTGACGCTGCCGATGGCCGTGCTGATGGCGTTCTCCCGGGTCTTCGTCGGGGTCCACTACCCCCATGACGTGATGGCCGGCCTGGTCCTCGGCGCGCTCGTCGCCGCCGGCTGCGTCCTGGCGCTCCGCAGGCCCGCCGAAGCGGTGCTGGGGACGATGCGCACCAGCCGCACGGGCGTCGTCGTCTGGTTCGCGGGCCCCGGACGCGTCTGATCGGCCGGTCCGGCACCGCCCGGGCGGCCGGTATGCGGCGTCCGCCACCCGGGTCGTGCCAGGATCGTCAGTGCCATGACTGCCACTCACGCATCCCAGACGTCCCCCTCCACCGACCCCGCCGCTCTCCATCTGCCGGTGATCGCCTGGTTCGAGCAGAACGCCCGCGATCTGCCCTGGCGCCGTCCCGAAGCCGGTGCCTGGGGCGTGATGGTCAGCGAGTTCATGCTCCAGCAGACCCCGGTCAACCGGGTGCTGCCCGTGTACGAGCAGTGGCTGGCCCGCTGGCCCCGGCCCGCCGACCTGGCGGCAGAGGCGCCGGGCGAGGCCGTCCGCGCCTGGGGCCGGCTCGGCTACCCGCGCCGGGCGCTGCGTCTGCACGGCGCCGCGCAGGCGATAGCGGAACGGCACGGCGGCGAGGTGCCGAGCGACCACGCCCAGCTGCTCGCCCTGCCGGGCATCGGCGAGTACACCGCGGCCGCGGTGGCCTCGTTCGCCTACGGGCAGCGGCACGCGGTGCTCGACACCAACGTGCGCCGGGTGTTCGCCCGTGCGGCCACCGGCGTCCAGTACCCGCCGAACGCGACCACCGCCGCGGAGCGCCGGCTCGCGCGGGCGCTGCTCCCCGAGGAGGAGGGGACGGCGGCCCGCTGGGCGGCCGCGTCAATGGAGCTGGGCGCGCTGGTGTGCACGGCGCGCAACGAGTCGTGCGGGCGCTGCCCGATCGCGACGCAGTGCGCCTGGCGGCTGGCGGGCAAGCCGGCGCACGACGGTCCGGCCCGCCGCGGCCAGACCTACGCGGGCACCGACCGGCAGGTGCGCGGGCGGCTGCTGGCCGTCCTGCGCGACGCGCCGACCCCGGTGCCGCAGTCCGCGCTGGACGCCGTCTGGCCCGACCCGGTGCAGCGCGGGCGCGCGCTGGACGGGCTGGTGTCGGACGGGCTGGTCGAGCCGCTGGACGGCGGGCGCTACCGGCTGCCGGCCGGCCGGCCGGTCGGCGAGTAGGACGCCCCGCCGCAGCCGAACACAGCTGCCTACCCCGCCTCCACCCCCGGTGAAACCTCCGCTGTTACACAACCGATGGACGGCCGTGCGCCCTCCGACGGCCGGCACGCACAGTGCCGTGACACGCCCTTCGTAGCTTCGTATCCGCAAGGACACGGGGATTCACGGGGTGGAGGCGGTCGGCATGGCGCACGGCGAGGTGCTCGAGTTCGAGGAGTACGTACGGACGCGGCAGGAGGCCCTGCTGCGCAGTGCGCGCCGGCTGGTGCCCGACCCCGTCGAGGCGCAGGACCTCCTCCAGACCGCGCTGGTGCGCACCTACGGGCGCTGGGACGGCATCGCGGACAAGTCGCTCGCGGACGCCTACCTGCGCCGCGTGATGATCAATACGCGGACCGAGTGGTGGCGCGCCCGCCGTCTGGAGGAGGTGCCGACCGAGCAGCTCCCGGAGGCCGCCGTGGAGGACGGCACCGAGCAGCACGCCGACCGGGCGCTGCTGATCGAGGCGCTGAAGGTGCTCGCCCCCAAGCAGCGCAGTGTCGTCGTGCTGCGTCACTGGGAGCAGATGAGCACCGAGGAGACCGCTGCCGCGCTGGGGATGTCGGCGGGTACGGTGAAGAGCACGCTGCACCGGGCGCTCGCGAAGCTCCGTCAGGAGCTCCGCTCACGGGACCTGGACGGCCGCGCCGCGGAGCGCGCCGGGACGCGGCGTACCCACCACGGCGAACGGGAGCGGGAGCGGTGCGCGGCCTGACAGGCACGGACGGCGGCAGGGGCAGGGCGGGCGGTACGGCGGCGGCCGGACTGGTCGCCCTCGCGCTGCTGGGCGCGGGCTGCTCGACCGGCGGCTCGGGGCTCCAGGACGAGGGGGCGGCTCCCTCCGAGGCGGCCGCGAAGGCGACGCCTTCCCCGGCGCCGTCGGGATCGGCGGGGCATTTCACCGGGAGCGTCGACGCGGTGGACCTGCTCCGCAAGGACCCGAAGGTCAGCGCCCGGGTCAAGGCGGATCTGCGGCCGTGCGGCCCCGATTCCTACCCCGTGGACACCTCGTACGGCGTCCTCACGGGCGGGTCGGTCCCGGACGTGGTGGTGAACGTGATGACCTGCGGCGACGCCGTCGGCATGGGCACCTACGTCTACCGGGGCACGGGCGGCTCGTACGAGAACGTCTTCGCCGTCGAGGAGCCCGCGGTGTACGCGGCCATCGACCGGGGCGACCTGGTGGTGACCAAGCAGGTGTACGCCAAGGCCGACCCGGTGGACGACCCGTCCGGTGAGGAGATCACCACCTACCGCTGGTCGGCCGGGAAGTTCGCCCGGCAGTACTGGGTGCGCAACGAGTACAGCCGGGCCGTCGGGGAGGGCGAGGTCGTGGCCTCCGAGGCCCCCGCCCCGGACGGCGGCTGACGCACCGGGCGCCGGCGGGCCGCGCGCCCGGCGACGACCGCACGACCCCATGGACCGCCGGCCCCGGTGCCGGCCGAGAACGGAAAGCTGACGGATGGCCGAGACCCATGTCCTGTTCGTCGAGGACGACGACGTGATCCGCGAGGCCACCCAGCTCGCCCTGGAGCGGGTCGGTTTCCAGGTCACCGCGGTGCCCGACGGGCTGGCGGGCCTGGAGGCGTTCCGGGCGGACCGGCCCGACATCGCCCTGCTCGACGTGATGGTGCCCGGCCTCGACGGTGTGAGCCTGTGCCGCAGGATCCGCGACGAGTCGACCGTTCCCGTCATCATGCTGTCGGCCCGTGCCGACTCCATCGACGTGGTGCTCGGCCTGGAGGCCGGTGCGGACGACTACGTGACCAAGCCGTTCGACGGTGCCGTGCTGGTGGCCCGGATCCGTGCGGTGCTGCGGCGGTTCGGCCACGCGGGCGGCGCGGCCGGCGGCCCGGCGGACGGCGGGCGGGAGCAGGGCGGCGCGCTCGTCTTCGGCGACGTGGAGATCGACACCGAGGGCATGGAGGTCCGCCGGGGCGGCGCGCCGGTGGCGCTGACCCCGACCGAGATGCGGCTGCTGCTGGAGTTCTCGGGCGCACCGGGCACCGTGCTCTCGCGCGACAAGCTGCTGGAGCGCGTCTGGGACTACGGCTGGGGCGGTGACACCCGCGTCGTCGACGTCCATGTGCAGCGGCTGCGCACCAAGATCGGCCAGGACCGGATCGAGACCGTCCGCGGCTTCGGCTACAAACTCCGGGCATGAGCGCGGCGGCCGTGAGACGTCCCGCGCTGCGGACCGGTGTCCGCTGGAAGATCAGCGTCGCGATCGCCGCCGTCGGCGCGCTCATCGCGATGGCGCTCAGCCTGGTGGTGCACAACGCCGCCCGGGTCTCCATGCTCGACAACGCGCGCGATGTGCAGATGGACCGGATCCTGCTCGCCCAGCGCTGGTACGAGACCTCCAAGAACCGCGACCCGCGCTTCAACAGCAAGCTCAACGACCCCGCTCTCCCGGCGGAACTCCAGCGGCTGGTGCGCGACAACCGGCGCGGCAGCTACGTCGAGGACCGCGGCGGCACGCCCGAGATCTGGGCGGCCGTGCCCCTGGCGGACGGCGACGTGCTCTCGCTGCACACCGAGTTCACCGGGCGCAGCGCCACCGTGATGAAGGACCTCGACCGGGCGCTGATCATCGGCTCGGTGGCGGTCGTCTTCGGCGGATCGGCGCTCGGCGTGCTGATCGGCGGCCAGCTCTCGCGCCGGCTGCGCAAGGCGGCGGCGGCCGCCCGCAACGTGGCCCGCGGCAACACCGAGGTCCGGGTCAGGGAAGCCGTCGGCGGTGTCGTGCGGGACGAGACCGATGATCTGGCCCGTGCGGTGGACGCCCTGACCGACGCCCTCCAGGCGAGGATCGACGCCGAGCGCCGGGTCACCGCGGACATCGCGCACGAGCTGCGCACCCCGGTGACCGGGCTGCTGACCGCGGCCGAGCTGCTGCCGCCCGGCCGCCCCAGCGAGCTGGTGCGGGACCGGGCGCAGGCCATGCGCACGCTCGTCGAGGACGTGCTGGAGGTGGCCCGGCTGGACAGCGCGTCGGAGCGGGCCGAGCTCCAGGAGATCCAGCTCGGGGAGTTCGTGGGGCGGCGGGTGCGGTCGCTGCACCCGGACGCGGTGGTCCAGATCGTCCACGAGTCATGGGTCAGCACCGATCCGCGCCGGCTGGAGCGCATCCTCGGCAATCTCCTGACCAACGCCGTGAAGTACGGCAGGGGGCCCGTCGAGGTCACGGTCGAGGGGCGGGTCGTGCGGGTCCGGGACCACGGGCCCGGCTTTCCCGAGGACCTGCTGCGAGAGGGGCCGAGCCGGTTCCGTACGGGGGCGAGCGACCGGGCCGGCACGGGCCACGGGCTGGGGCTGACGATCGCCGCGGGCCAGGCGCGCGTCCTCGGGGCGCGGCTGACCTTCCGCAACGCCGCTCCCGGCGGCGCGACCCCGCTCGGGGCGTCCGGCGGGGCGATCGCGGTGCTGTGGCTTCCCGAGCACGCGCCCACCACGACCGGCAGCTTCCCGATCCTCCAACTGGACGACTGAACGCGAGCGGCCCGGGCCTCCGGCGGGAGACCCGGGCCTGCGGGTGCGCTTCGGCGGCTCAGACCGGCTCGGTGACCTTGCCGGGGGCCGGGCCGGCGGCGGGGGCCTCCGGGGCCGCGGGACCGGCGCCGCGCAGCGGCACCTCCGTCACGAAGAAGGAGGCCACGAGCGCGACGACCGCCACCGATCCGCCGACCAGGAAGGCGGCGTGGGTGCCCGAGGAGACGGCGAACTCGTACGCCTCCCGCAGGGCGTCGGGCAGCTTGGCGAGGCTCGCCGCGTCCAGCTGGGCGGACCCGGCGGTCGCCTCCGCCCCGCCGCGGGCGGTCATCTCGTCCTGCACCCGCGAGGTGAAGAGCGCGCCCATGACGGCGACGCCGAAGGAACTGCCGAGCGTACGGAAGAGGGTGGCGGCCGACGAGGCGACGCCCATGTCCTTCATCTCGACGCTGTTCTGCGCCACCAGCATGGTGATCTGCATCAGGAAGCCCATGCCGGCGCCGAGGACGGCCATGTACACGCCCGAGGTGACCCGCGAGGTGCCGGTGTCCATGGTGGCCAGCAGGAACAGGCCGGCGATCATCAGGGCGCTGCCCGCGATGGGGAAGAGCCGGTACCTGCCGGTGCTGGTGGTGATCCGGCCGGCGATCATCGAGACCACGAGCATGGCCCCCAGCATCGGCAGCAGGAGCAGCCCGGAGTTGGTGGCGGACGCGCCCTGCACCGACTGCTGGAACAGCGGCAGGAAGAGCACGGCGCCGAACATCACGAAGCCGGTGAAGAAGCCGATCACGGCCATCAGCGAGAAGTTGCGGCTGCGGAAGATGTGCAGCGGCATGATCGGCTCGGCGGCCCGCGCCTCGACGAAGAGGAAGCCGACGAGCGAGGCGATGCCGATGGCCGCCAGCTCCATGATCACGGCCGAGGTCCAGGCGTACTCGGTGCCGCCCCAGGTGGTGACGAGGACGACGGCGGTGATGCCGACGGTGAGCAGCGCGGCGCCCAGGTAGTCGATCCGGGCGGTGCTGCGGGGCTTCCTCGGCAGATGGAGCACGGTGCTGACCATGGCCAGCGCGACGGCGCCGAGCGGCAGGTTGATGTAGAAGCTCCAGCGCCAGCCGAGGTGGTCGGTGATGGTGCCGCCGACCAGCGGGCCGCCGATCATGGCGACGGCCATGATGCCGGCCATCATGCCCTGGTACCGCCCGCGCTCACGGGGTGGCACCAGGTCGCCGATGATCGCCATGACGCCGACCATCAGGCCGCCGGCGCCGAGGCCCTGGACCGCCCGGAAGCCGATGAGCTGGCCCATGTCCTGGGCCATGCCGCTGGTCACCGAGCCGATCAGGAAGATGACGATCGACAGGAGGAAGACGCCCTTGCGCCCGTAGAGGTCGCCGAGCTTGCCCCAGATCGGGGTGGAGGCGGCCGTCGCCAGGGTGTACGAGGTGACCACCCAGGACAGATGTTCCAGTCCGCCGAGCTCGCCGACGATGGTGGGCATCGCGGTGCCCACGATCATGTTGTCGAGCATGGCGAGGAGCATGGCGATCATCAGCGCGAACATCACCGTCCGCACGCTGCGCTGCGGCCTTCCGCCGTCCCCTCCGCCGCTTTCGGCGGCCCCCGCCGCCCGGTCCTGTGCCGTCTCGGCCATGGTCCCCGCTCCCCCTCCTACTTACTTGACGCCCGGCTAGTTACTACACTGGGGAACGTAGACCCCCAACTAGCCGGGCGTCAAGTAAGTACACGCGGAGCGGAGACAGCACCATGGGCACCACACGGCAGCCGCGCCGGGGCGACACCCGGCAGCGCATCCAGGACGTGGCCCTGGAGCTGTTCGGCGAACAGGGGTACGAGAAGACGTCGCTGCGCGAGATCGCCGAGGCCCTCGACGTCACCAAGGCCGCCCTGTACTACCACTTCAGGACCAAGGAAGACATCCTGATCAGCCTCTTCCGGGACCTCACCCGCCCGATGGACGAGCTGCTGGTCTGGGGCCGGGAGCAGCCGCGCACCCTGGAGACGAAGAAGGAGGTGCTGCGGCGCTACTACGACGCCCTGAACGCGGCGGCGCCCCTGTTCCGCTTCATGCAGGAGAACCAGGCGACGATGCGCGAGCTGAGCATCGGCGAGAGCTTCAAGGACCGCATGCTCGCGATGCTCGCGCTGTTCCAGGAATCCGACGCCGAGATGGTGGACCAGGTCCGCTGCATCTCGGCGCTCTTCACGCTGCACGCCTCGATGTACGCCCTGAAAGACGTCGAGGGCGCTCCCGAGGAGAAGCGTGAAGCCGTCCTCGAGGTCGCCCTCGGTCTGATCACCCAGGCGCATCACGCCCGGGACTGACCACCGGGCCCCCCGGCGGGGGCCTCGCGGTGGCCGGTGGGTGCCGCTCGTCAGATGGTGACGCCGACGGCGCGCAGGAAGTTGGCCGGGTTGAGCGCGGAGCCGTAGTTCGGGGTCGTACGGATCTCGAAGTGCAGGTGCGGGCCGGACGAGTTGCCGGTGTTGCCGGACTTGGCTATGAGCTGGCCGGTCTTGACCTTCGAGCCGATGGAGACGTTGATCTTCGACAGGTGCGCGTACTGCGAGTACTTGCCGTTGGCGTGCTTGATCACGACGGCGTTGCCGTACGCGGGGCCGTCGCCGCCGCCGTTCGGGCCGGCCTTGACGACGGTGCCGGCGTGCGCGGCCTTCACCGGGGTGCCGACCGGCACGGCGAAGTCCTGGCCGGAGTGCTTGTGGGACCACATGGAGCCGCCCTGGGCGAAGCTCGCGGTCAGCGTGTACTTGTTGACCGGCTTGACCCACGAGGAGGCCTTCTTCGCGGCCTTCTTCTTCGCGGACGCCTTGGCGGCGATCGACTTCTTCGCGGCGGCCGCCTGGGCGTCCGCCTGAGCGGCGACGGCGGAGGCCGCGTCCACGGCGGCCGGCTTGGCCGCCTTGCCCGCATCCGCGGAGGCGACACCCGCACCGGCTCCGACGACCATCACGGCGCCCATTCCGGCGGCCACGACAGCCCCACGGGTGCGCAGGACGGACGGACGGAAACGGTGGATCATGGCGCGCTTCGACATACGGGAGAACCTCCGGGCATGAATGGACCCGGCGTGCTCGCCGGGCTGGCTCCACATTGGTAACCCGCCCACCCAAGTCGCCTCAAATACCCCATCTACGACATCGGGTCGTAGCCGGAGCCCTGGGAATCAGACCCTTGACGCCTGCGCGGGTCTCCGGAATCCCTTCCGGAACAAGGCCGACATGTCCTGATGCGATCGGGTTTACGCCCACGTCCGGGCCCGGCCACCGGGGATTCCGCGCCAACGGCGACCCCCCGGGACGCCCCAGGGTCGAAGGTCCCGCCCCGCAACCATGTGGCCCCGGTCACCCCCGCGGAACGGCACTATTCCGTCTAGTAGGTCCGATTTGCCCTGTGCGCCTTGTCACGGGGGAGGGGCCGCCAAGGGCCCGCGAAGGTGACCGGGGCCACGCCCGGAACCCCCCGCGAACCACACAAGAACCGCCCGCGATGCGGCATTTGGGGGTGACCGGGGCCACATGGAACGCCCCGTGCGAGGCGTTCTTCCGGCGGACCTCCGCTTACGGGATGCTCCGGTGCCATGAGCAGACCCGTGAATCCCGAGTCCCGCCGCACCGCACCGCGCCGACGCGCCTGGATCCCGGCCCTCGCCACGGCCCTCGCCTGCACCCTCACCTGGAGCTCCCCCGCCGGCGCAGGCCCCTCCGACACCGGCCTGAAGGGCGCGATCGACACGATCCTCACGGACACCCGCCTCGACGGCGGAGCCGTGAGCGTCGTCGTCGCCGACGCCGCGACCGGGGAGCGCCTCTACCGGCGCGACGCCGGCGACCGGCTCATGCCCGCCTCCAACGCCAAGCTCGCCACCTCCGTCGCCGCCATGGCCCTGCTCGGCCCCGACCACCGCTGGACGACCGACGTCCTGACCAGCGGACGCCGCCACGGAGCCACCCTGGCCGGCGATCTCCATCTGCGCGGCTCCGGGGACCCCACCACCCTCGCAGCCGACTACGACCGGCTCGCCGCCGAGGTGGCGGCCACCGGCATCAGGCGGATCACCGGCCGCCTGACCGCCGACGACACGGCCTTCGACGCCGTACGCCTGGGCCGCTCATGGGCCGCCGACGACGAGTCCGCGTACTACTCGGCGCCCGTCTCCGCGCTCACCCTGGCCCCCGACACCGACTACGACGCGGGCACGGTCGTGGTCGAGGTGACCCCCGGCGCCGGCCCCGGGGACCGCCCGTCCGTGCGGATGACCCCTCCGAACAGCCATGTGCGCCTGGAGGTCGGCGCGACCACCGTGGCGAAGGACGACCCCGCCGGCCTCGTCGTCGAACGCCGTCACGGCACCGGGACGATCACGGTCGGCGGCGGCATCCCCGCCGGGTCCGCCACCGTCAAGGAGTGGATCGCCGTCCAGGACCCGACCGCCTACGCCGCCTCGGTGTTCGCCGACGCGCTCCGGGCCCACGGCGTCCGGGTACCGGAGGGTCCCCTTCCCGTGCGGGCCGCGCCGCCCGGCGCCCGGGTGGTCGCCACCCACCGGTCCATGCCGCTCACCGAGCTGATGCACCCCTTCATGAAGCTTTCGAACAACATGCACGCCGAGGCCCTCACCAAGACCATCGGCCGCACCGTCTCGGGGGCGGGGACCTGGCAGGCGGGCCTGGCCGCGATCCGCGCGCACCTGGACGCGCGGGGCGTCGCCACCCAGGGTCTGCGCCAGGCGGACGGCTCGGGGCTCTCCCGGATGAACCTCTTCCCCGCCGAGGCCCTGACCACCCTGCTGCTCTCGGTGCGCGACGAACCCTGGTACGCCGACTGGCACGACTCCCTGCCGGTCGCATGCGCCCCCGACCGGGCCGTCGGCGGCACGCTGCGCTCACGGATGTGCTCGACGCCCGCGGCGCTCAACGCCCGGGCCAAGACCGGCTCGCTCACCGGGGCCTCCGCGCTGTCGGGCTACGTCACCGACGCGGCGGGCCGGGAGCTGGTCTACAGCGTGGTCCTCAACGACTACCTGGCCTCCTCGGTGAAGAGCGTCGAGGACGCCGTGGTCGTCACCCTGGCGTCCTCGGACACGGCCGGCGGGACGATTCGGCAGGCCGCCCCCTCCCGGGGCCGCACGACGGAGCCCGACGCCTCGCTCGAATGCTCCTGGCACCGGCCCAGCCGCTGCTGACGGCGTCTGCCGTGCCGCCGGCCGCGGCCGGCGGCACGGCAGGGCAGGGCAGGGCAGGGCACACGAAAGGGCCGGGCCCCGGATCCTCTCGGATCCGGGGCCCGGCCCTTTCGTCAGGCGGCCCGACGGGCCGTCGTCACGCGTCCTTCGACAGGTTGGGACCGGTGCCACCGGCCGCCTGCTCGATCGGCGGGACGTCCGGCAGCGCGGACTTCTCCTCGCCGCGGAAGGTGAACTTCTTCTCCTCGCCCTCGCCCTCGGTGTCGACGACCACGATGTGACCGGGGCGCAGCTCGCCGAAGAGGATCTTCTCCGACAGGATGTCCTCGATCTCGCGCTGGATCGTCCGGCGCAGCGGCCGGGCGCCCAGCACGGGGTCGTAGCCCTTCTTGGCGAGCAGCGACTTGGCCGTGGAGCTGAGCTCGAGGCCCATGTCCCGGTCCTTCAGCCGCTCGTCCACCTTGGCGACCATGAGGTCGACGATCTGGATGATGTCGTCCTCGGTGAGCTGGTGGAAGACGACGGTGTCGTCGACACGGTTGAGGAACTCGGGCCGGAAGTGCTGCTTCAGCTCTTCGTTGACCTTCGCCTTCATCCGCTCGTAGCCCGTCTTGACGTCGCCCTGGGCGGCGAAGCCCAGGTTGAAGCCCTTGGAGATGTCCCGGGTCCCGAGGTTGGTCGTCATGATGATGACCGTGTTCTTGAAGTCCACGACGCGGCCCTGGGAGTCGGTCAGACGACCGTCCTCCAGGATCTGCAGAAGGGAATTGAAGATATCGGGGTGGGCCTTCTCGACCTCGTCGAAGAGGACGACCGAGAACGGCTTCCGGCGCACCTTCTCGGTGAGCTGGCCGCCCTCTTCGTAACCCACGTATCCGGGCGGGGAACCGAAGAGACGGGAAACCGTGTGCTTCTCGCTGAACTCCGACATGTCGAGCGAGATCAGCGCGTCCTCGTCGCCGAAGAGGAATTCGGCGAGCGTCTTGGAGAGCTCCGTCTTACCGACACCGGACGGACCGGCGAAGATGAACGAGCCACCGGGGCGCTTCGGGTCCTTCAGGCCGGCCCGCGTACGGCGGATCGCCTGCGAGAGGGCCTTGATGGCGTCCTTCTGCCCGATGACGCGCTTGTGGAGCTCGTCCTCCATGCGCAGCAGACGCGAGGACTCCTCCTCGGTCAGCTTGAAGACCGGGATGCCGGTGGCGGTCGCGAGGACCTCGGCGATCAGCTCGCCGTCGACCTCGGCGACGACGTCCATGTCGCCGGCCTTCCACTCCTTCTCCCGCTTGGCCTTCGCCGCCAGCAGCTGCTTCTCCTTGTCGCGCAGGGAGGCTGCCTTCTCGAAGTCCTGGGAGTCGATCGCGGACTCCTTGTCCCGGCGCACACCGGCGATCTTCTCGTCGAACTCGCGCAGGTCCGGCGGCGCGGTCATCCGGCGGATGCGCATCCGGGAGCCGGCCTCGTCGATCAGGTCGATCGCCTTGTCCGGCAGGAAGCGGTCCGAGATGTACCGGTCGGCCAGGGTGGCGGCCTGGACCAGCGCCTCGTCGGTGATCGAGACCCGGTGGTGGGCCTCGTACCGGTCGCGCAGGCCCTTGAGGATCTCGATGGTGTGCGGCAGCGACGGCTCCGCGACCTGGATGGGCTGGAAGCGGCGCTCCAGCGCGGCGTCCTTCTCCAGGTGCTTGCGGTACTCGTCGAGCGTGGTGGCACCGATGGTCTGGAGCTCACCGCGGGCGAGCATCGGCTTCAGGATCGACGCGGCGTCGATCGCGCCCTCGGCGGCGCCCGCACCCACGAGGGTGTGGAGCTCGTCGATGAACAGGATGATGTCGCCGCGGGTGCGGATCTCCTTGAGGACCTTCTTCAGGCGCTCCTCGAAGTCACCGCGGTACCGGGAGCCGGCCACCAGCGCGCCGAGGTCGAGGGTGTAGAGGTGCTTGTCCTTGAGGGTCTCGGGCACCTCGCCCTTGACGATGGCCTGCGCCAGGCCCTCGACGACCGCCGTCTTGCCGACGCCGGGCTCGCCGATGAGCACGGGGTTGTTCTTGGTACGGCGGGACAGCACCTGCATGACCCGCTCGATCTCCTTCTCGCGCCCGATGACCGGGTCGAGCTTGGACTCACGAGCGGCCTGGGTGAGGTTCCGGCCGAACTGGTCGAGGACGAGGGAGGTCGAGGGCGTGCCCTCGGCCGGGCCGCCTGCCGTGGCGGCCTCCTTGCCCTGGTATCCGGAGAGCAGCTGGATCACCTGCTGCCGCACCCGGTTGAGATCGGCGCCCAGCTTCACGAGGACCTGGGCCGCGACGCCCTCGCCCTCGCGGATCAGGCCGAGCAGGATGTGCTCGGTGCCGATGTAGTTGTGGCCCAGCTGAAGAGCCTCGCGGAGCGACAGCTCCAGGACCTTCTTGGCACGGGGCGTGAAGGGGATGTGCCCGGACGGGGCCTGCTGGCCCTGGCCGATGATCTCCTCCACCTGCTGGCGGACCGCCTCGAGCGAAATCCCGAGGCTCTCCAGGGCCTTAGCGGCGACACCCTCACCCTCGTGGATAAGGCCCAGGAGGATGTGCTCGGTGCCGATGTAGTTGTGGTTGAGCATCCGGGCTTCTTCCTGAGCCAGGACGACAACCCGCCGCGCGCGGTCGGTGAACCTCTCGAACATCGTTAATCGCTCCTCAGAGCGGTCAGGCAGTAAGGGGTCGGTCCCCTCCCTGTCCTTCCGCAGCTTAGTCCCGCAAGCGGGGACCGCTCATTCCAACTGCCGACACCCGTCTGTGGCCTCCTGACCCCTGAACGCCGACAACTGCTCCAACCCGATGGTGCGAGACGATGTTCCCGCAGGCCAGGCAGTTACCCCCGTCACCAGTACGCCGATGGCGAACGTGAGACGGTCCTGCGAGCGTGTCGCCCCTCCCCACTAGGAATGTCTTACCCGTAATCACTGACAGTCCATGCGGCGCACACCCCTCCCCTCAGCTACGGGCGAACAACCTTGCGCCGTCGCGCGCGCCCGTGGCGCCCCCTGTTCGACACCGTGTGCGACGATCCGCGCACTTTTCGTAACCGATGAGGGCGGCGGGACGTTCCCCGGGCATGGTCTTCACGGTTCCGCATCCCCGTCCGCCCGCCGACGACGGCATCGGGCACTGGTACCGGACGTCGCTCGGCTGGACGGTCGCCGACGGCTCACCCGTGGCGCTGGCGACGGGGATCCACTTCGACGTGCTGGAGATGCCGGCGGCGGCCGGCTCGGCGCTGCTGCGCCGGGCGGCCGCCGGTCCCGTCGCGCTCCAGGGCGGCAGGATGCGGCTGCTGGTCGCGGCGGGGAGCGCCGAGGAACTGCCCGGCCTGCTCGACTGGCTGGAGTGGGGCGGTGTGGCCCTGGACCTGACGGCCGCAGGCGCCGGCGGGCGGATGACCGCCCCGGTGCCTGCGGCCGTCAGGTCCAGGGCCACACCGCCCCACTCCAGCCAGTCGAGCAGGC
>NZ_RDBP01000012.1:1679958-1796733 GCF_008042045.1 Streptomyces sp. T39 | reverse complement strand
GGCAAGACCTACGAGATCGACCTCACCACCGCCAATGCCGACAAGCTCCGGAGCCTGCTCGAGCCTTACGCGAAGAGCGGCCGGCGTACCGGTGGCCGTGCCTCGACCGGCCGCGGCAAGGCCCGTGCTGGCCGGACTCGGGGACAGTGGGGATGCCCCCGATCTCGTACGGCTGGTGGCCGCCGCGGCGACGGAGTGCCACCGGCTCCGGCTGCTGCGCGCGAAGGGCGCGCACGCCGGACTCGGGGGGAATCAGCCGTTGGCCTTCTCGTAGGCCTCGCGGACGGACGCGGGAACGCGACCGCGGTCGTTGACCTCGTAGCCGTTCGCCTTCGCCCACGCGCGGATTTCCGCGGTGTCCTTGTTTCCGCCCGCGGCAGCACGGGCCTTGCCGCGGCCGGTCGCGGCACGGCCACCGGTACGCCGGCCGCTCTTCGCGTAAGGCTCGAGCAGGCTCCGGAGCTTGTCGGCATTGGCGGTGGTGAGGTCGATCTCGTAGGTCTTGCCGTCCAGAGCGAACGTCACCGTCTCGTCCGCCTCGCCGCCGTCGAGGTCGTCGACAAGAAGGACCTGAACCTTCTGTGCCACCGGATTTCCTTTCATCGAAAATGCAGTACGCGGAAAGGAAACCGCTTTTCTCTGGAAAACACAAACCCTTGGCAGAGGTTCAGATCCTCGAGAAGACGGGAAACGTGCGCGATTCGGACATAGGGATCCGGGCTTCCGCGGACGGGGCCGCCGCTGTCACAGGTGCAGAAGCATGCGGCTGTTGCCCAACGTGTTCGGCTTCACCCGTTCGAGACCGAGGAACTCCGCGACTCCCTCGTCATAGGAACGCAGCAGCTCCGCGTAGACATCGGTGTCGACCGGAGTCTGCGACTCCCCGATCTCGACGAAGCCGTGCTTCCGGAAGAAGTCGACTTCGAAGGTGAGGCAGAAAACCCGTCGCACGCCGAGCCACCGCGCGGTCTGGAGCAGCTTGCCGAGCACCTGATGACCGACGCCGTGGCCCAGGAACTGCGGGTCCACCGCGAGGGTGCGCACTTCGGCGAGGTCTTCCCACATCACATGAAGTGCGCCGCAGCCGACGACCCGGCCGTCCTCGTCGCGTTCCGCCACCCAGAACTCCTGGATGGCTTCGTAAAGCGTGACGGTCGCTTTGTCGAGCAGGATGCCTTCACTCACGTACGGATCGACGAGTCGGCGCACATCGGGGACATCGCTGGTCCTGGCCCGCCGGACGGTGACGGCATTTGCTGGGGCATAAGGCATGGCGCGACGCTATCGCCCCGCCGCACCCGGTCCGTCGCCACCCTCGTCGGCCTGCACGATGCGCACCGCGGCTTGGAGCGACTCGCGCTGCTCGGGCGACATCATCCCGAAGAAGGCGACAAGCGCGGCGGCCGGGTTGTCGCTCTGGGACCAGGCTTCGTTCATCAGTGCGGCCGAGTACGCGGCGCGGGTGGAGACGGCCGTATACCGATAGGCGCGGCCGTCCACTTCCCGGCGCACCCAGCCCTTCTGATGGAGATTGTCCATTACCGTCATGACGGTGGTGTAGGCGATGGACCGTTCCTGCTGGAGGTCTTCCAGGACTTCCCTGACGGTGACCGGCCGGTTCCATTGCCAGACCCGTGTCATGACGGCGTCTTCGAGCTCTCCCAATTGACGGGGCACATTGCCACCCTAGTAGGAGAAACCGTCATCAAGGGCTATCGACGTAACAAAAAGGACGTACGACAGGGAACCTGTCGTACGTCCTCGGTGCGCGGCGGGCCGTGCCTCAGGCGTCGGGGCCGGGCTGCCGGGCCGACTCGGCCCGGCTGAGCGCGGCGTCGACGGCCGCGTCCTCCTTGGCCTTGTTCGGACCGCCCTGGCTCTTGACGATCGTCACGACCAGGCCGATGAAGAAGGCGGCCATCACCACGGGGGGAACGAGCGCGGAAACGTAGTCCATGCCGTCCAGGGTAGCTATCCGGCGGCGCGCTGCTCGGGCGGGGGCACCGGCTTCCGGCGCGGCGGGAACACCTCGGAGGGTTTCGGCACCGGCTTCTCGTCGGGAGCGGGCGGCGTGGGCCGCGGCTGCGGCCTGCCCTTCGGGTCGTCGGCTCCCCGGCCGCCGGGGAGCGCGAGCAGCCGGGCGCGGCGGGGCGTCCCGGCGGGCCGGTACTCGGGTGCGGGCGCCGGCGCGGGAACCCGCACGGCGCCCTGGCCGAGCCGGGCCCGTACCGACTGCTCGGCGATCCCCAGGCAGCGGCGCAGCACGGCCGCCGCGACCGGATTGCCGCCGAGTGCCCGCAGGGCCGCGAGATCGTGGGTACCGGGGTCGTAGCCGGCCGCCAGGGCCTCCTGGAGGAGCTCCAGATAGCCGACGGCCGAGCCGGGCAGGGCGGCGCGGTAGCGGGCGAGATCGGAGACGAGGAAGGCACGGAGACGTCCGGCCTCGCGCACGGCCTCGTCGACGGAGTCGGCCAGACGCAGGCACTCCCGGACGTCCTCGTCGGCGAGGGGGACGGGATGGAGGGCGGTGGCCAGGGCGCGTCGGAGCACACGCAGCTCGTCCGCGCCGAAGGCCATTCCGCCGTGGGATCCGTATGGCGTGGGCATGCGCCGACCATACGAGCCGACGGACGAAATTCCACTTAATGGTACGAAAGCGGGCGTTTTCATTTCCCTGGCCGGAAATGCGGGGTGCCCGGACCCGTGCGGCCGCAGGCGCCGGCCGGAGCCGCCGGGGCGGGAGGGCCCCGGCGGACGTCACATGCGGGAGACGTTGCGCTCGTAGACCAGGCGCAGGCCGATCAGCGTCAGCCAGGGCTCGTGCTCGTCGATCGCGGAGGACTCGCCGAGCACCATCGGCGCCAGTCCGCCCGTCGCGATCACGGTCACCTCCTCCGGGTCCTCGGCCAGCTCCCGCTTCATGCGGCCGACCACGCCGTCGACCTGGCCCGCGAAGCCGTAGACGATGCCGGCCTGCATCGCCTCCACCGTGTTCTTGCCGATCACGCTGCGCGGGCGGGCCAGCTCGATCTTGCGGAGCTGGGCACCCTTCACACCGAGCGCCTCGACGGAGATCTCGATGCCGGGGGCGATCACCCCGCCCGCGTACTCGCCGCGCGCGCTGACCGCGTCGAAGGTCGTCGCCGTCCCGAAGTCGACGACGATCGCGGGCCCTCCGTACAGCTCGACCGCCGCGACCGCGTTGATGATGCGGTCCGCGCCGACCTCCTTCGGGTTGTCCATCAGGATCGGGACACCGGTCTTGATGCCGGGCTCGACCAGGACCGCCGGGACGTCGCCGTAGTAGCGGCGGGTGACCTCGCGCAGTTCGTGCAGGACCGACGGGACCGTCGAGCAGATCGCGATGCCCTCGATGCCGTCGCCCAGTTCCTCGCCGAGCAGCGGGTGCATGCCCATCAGGCCCTGGAGCAGGACGGCGAGCTCGTCGGCGGTGCGGCGCGAGTCGGTCGAGATGCGCCAGTGCTCGACGATCTCCTCGCCGTCGAAGAGACCCAGGACGGTGTGGGTGTTGCCGACGTCGATGGTGAGGAGCATCAGGCGCCGACCTCGCGGAGGTCGAGGCCGATGTCGAGGATCGGCGAGGAGTGGGTGAGCCCGCCGACGGCCAGGAAGTCGACACCGGTGCGGGCGTACGCCGCGGCGTTGTCCAGGGTCAGGCGGCCGGAGGACTCCAGGATCGCGCGGCCCGCGGTGAGGGCGACGGCCTCCTCGGTCTCCGCCGGGGTGAAGTTGTCCAGCAGGATCAGGTCGGCGCCCGCGTCCAGGGCCTCGCGGACCTGGTGGAGGGTGTCCACCTCGACCTCGACCGGCAGGCCGGGGAAGCGGTCGCGGACGGCCTTGAACGCCTCGGCGACACCGCCGGCCGCCACCACGTGGTTGTCCTTGACCAGCGCCGCGTCGGACAGCGACATCCGGTGGTTGACGCCCCCGCCGCAGCGCACCGCGTACTTCTCCAGGGCGCGCAGGCCGGGCGTGGTCTTGCGGGTGTCGCGAACCCGCGCGCCCGTGCCCTCCAGGGCGTCGGCCCAGGCGCGGGTCGCCGTCGCGATGCCGGACAGCCGGCACAGCAGGTTGAGCGCGCTGCGCTCGCCGGTGAGCAGGTCACGGGTGCCGGCGGTGACGGAGAGCAGCTTCTGTCCCGCCTCCACCCGGTCGCCGTCCTCGACGTGCCGCTCCACCTCGAACTCGGTGGTGCACACGATCGACAGGATCGCCTCGGCGACCCGCAGGCCGGCCACCGTGCCCGCCTCCCGGGCGGTGAAGTCGCCGGTCGCGACGGCGTCCTGGGGAACGGTCGCCACGCTGGTGACGTCCAGACCGCCGTCGAGGTCCTCCTCGATGGCGAGATGGGCGATGTCCTCGACCTGGACCGGGTCGAGTCCCGCGGCGGCGAGCAGTTCGGCGAGCGCGGGGTCGAGGCCGCTCTCGTACGTCTCGTCGGCGCAGCCGCAGCCGTCGCCGCAGCCCGCTCCGTCTGCGGCGGGTGCGCCGATCTGGATCAGCGGTACGTCCACGGGCTCCGGACGTTCTTCGGGCGTGGTCACGGTTGCGGCTCCCTGGGGGCGTTGGGCGTTACGGGCGGAAATGCCTCACCGGCGGTGGGGCGGACGTCCGGCTCCCCCGCGGAGAGGCGGACGACGAGGTGACGCCGCCAGCGGTCGTCGTCGCGGTCGGGGCGGTCCTCGCGCCAGTGGCAGCCGCGGGTCTCCTCGCGCTCCAGGGCCGCGGCCACCAGAGCACGGGCGACGTCGAGGAGGTTCGTCGTCTCCCAGGACCCGGTGCCCGGCTCGGCGACCGTGCCGGCGGCCGCGGCGGCCGCGTGCAGGGCCGCCAGGGCGTCGGCCGCCTTGCGCAGGCTCGGCCCGGAGCGCAGCACCCCCGCGTGGGTGCTCATGATCCGCTGGATCTCCGCGCGGGTGCCCGGCGCGGCCAGCGGGCGGGGCGGCTGCGGACCGGTCGTGGACACCGCCGGCACGCCCTCGCGGTGGGGGCCGTGCGCGGCGATGTCCTCGGCGATCCGCTCGGCGAAGACCAGGCCCTCCAGCAGCGAGTTGGAGGCCAGCCGGTTGGCGCCGTGGACGCCGGTGCAGGCGACCTCGCCGCAGGCGTACAGGCCGGGGACCGTGGTGCGGCCGTGCAGGTCGGTGCGGACGCCGCCGGAGGCGTAGTGCGCCGCGGGGGCCACCGGGACCGGCTCGGTCACCGGGTCGATGCCGTGGGCCCGGCAGGCGGCCAGGATCGTGGGGAACCGGCTCTCCCACATCCGGGCGCCGAAGTGGCGGGCGTCCAGGTACATGTGCTCGGTGCCCTGCTCCTGCATCCGGCGCATGATGCCCTTGGCGACGATGTCGCGCGGGGCGAGCTCGGCCAGCTCGTGCTGCCCGGTCATGAAGCGGACGCCGGCGGCGTCGACGAGATGGGCGCCCTCGCCGCGGACGGCCTCGGAGACCAGCGGCTGCTGGCCCTCGCTGTCCGCGCCGAGGAACAGCACGGTCGGGTGGAACTGCACGAACTCCAGGTCCGAGACCTCGGCACCGGCGCGCAGCGCGAGCGCCACGCCGTCGCCGGTGGAGACGGCGGGGTTGGTGGTGGCCGAGTAGACCTGGCCCATGCCGCCGGTGGCGAGCACCACGGCGGGGGCGTGGACGGCTCCGACGCCGTCGTGCTCGCCCTCGTCCATCACGTGCAGGGTGATCCCCGCCGTGCGACCCGCGCCGTCCGTGATCAGATCCAGGACCAGGGCGTTCTCGATGGTGCGCAGGCCCTGGTCCCGGACCGCGTCGACCAGCGCCCGGGAGATCTCGGCGCCGGTGGCGTCACCGCCGGCGTGGGCGATGCGGCGGCGGTGGTGGCCGCCCTCCCGGGTCAGCTCTATCGCGCCGGACCGCGGGTCCGTGTCGAAGCGCGCGCCGGTGGCGATCAGGCGGCGCACGGCGTCGGGACCCTCCGTGACCAGGGTGCGCACGGCCTCCTCGTCGCAGAGGCCCGCGCCCGCCACCAGGGTGTCGTCGAGGTGCTGTCCCGGGGTGTCGCCCTCGCCGAGCGCGGCGGCGATGCCGCCCTGCGCCCAGCGGGTGGAGCCGTCGTCCAGGCGGGCCTTGGTGACCACGACCGTGCGCAGGCCGGCCGCCGCGCAGCGCAGCGCGGCGGTGAGCCCGGCGACGCCGGAGCCGACCACGGCCACATCGGCCTCGATGGCCCACCCGGGGGCGGGGGCGGCCAGCCGGGTACCGGCCTCGGCCCGTATTCCGGTCACTGCGGGGCTCCGAACGTCAGGGGGATGTTGTCGATCAGGCGGGTCGTCCCGACCTTCGCGGCGACCGCGAGCACCGCGTCCCCGGTGTGGTCGTCGGCGACCTCGGTGAAGCGGTCCGGGTCGACGAGCGCCAGGTAGTCCAGGAGCAGGGGCGGCGCGGACCGCGCGGCCTCGTCCAGCACGGCGGCGGCGGCCGCCCGCACGGCGTCCGCGCCGACCGGCGGGCCGGCCTGGGCGACCGCGTGGGCGTCGGCCGCGGCCCGGGCCTCGCCCATCGCGGACAGCGCCGCGGCGCGGGTGGGGGCGGCGGGGACGGCCTCGGCGCGGGCGTGCAGCGCCTGCTGGGCGGCGAGCCGGTCCCGGGCGGCGAAGAGCGCCCGGGACAGGGCGAGGGCGGTGCCCCGTTCGGCGGGCGAGAGGTACTGGTTGCGGCTGGAGCGGGCCAGTCCGCTCTCCTCGCGGACGGTGGGCACGCCGACGATCTCCACCGGGAAGTTCAGGTCGCGCACCATGCGCCGGATGAGCGCGAGCTGCTGGGCGTCCTTCTGCCCGAACAGCGCCACGTCGGGCGAGGTGAGGTGGAGCAGCTTGGCGACGACGGTCAGCATGCCGTCGAAGTGGCCCGGCCGGGTCCTGCCCTCCAGCACCTCGCCCATGGGGCCCGCCGTGATCCGCACCTGCGGGGCGCCGCCCGGGTACACCTCGTCGACGGACGGGGCGAAGACGGCGTCGGCGCCCGCCGCGGTGGCCGTCACCAGGTCGGCGTCGAGGGTGCGCGGATAGCGGTCGAGGTCCTCGCCCGCGCCGAACTGGAGCGGGTTGACGAAGACGGTCACGACGACGAACCCGTCGTCGCCCACGTGCCGGCGGGCGGCCCGGACCAGCTCGGCGTGGCCCTCGTGGAGCGCGCCCATGGTCATCACGACCGCCGTGCGGCCCGTGCCGGTGCGCCGGGCATCGAGCAGGGCGCGGAGGTCCGCCCGGGTCGGCACGAGCTCCAGCGTGCGCGTGGTGGTGCGGCTACGGCTCATCGCAGGTCCCCCTCCGCGAGGACGCCCAGCAGGTCTTCGGCGAGCTCGGGCTTGAGCATGCCGTTGGCGAGTGCCCGGTCGGCCGTCGTCCGCGCCATGGCCAGATAGCCGGCGACCGCGCCCGGGGCGTGCCTGCGCAGTTCGGCGACGTGCGCGGCGACCGTGCCCGCGTCGCCCCGGGCGACGGGGCCGGTCAGCGCCGCGTCACCGGAACGCAGCGCGTTGTCGAGGGCGGCGCCGAGGAGCGGGCCGAGCATGCGGTCCGGAGCGGCGACTCCGGCGGTGCGCAGCAGCTCCAGGGACTGGGCGACCAGCGTGACCAGGTGGTTCGCCCCGAGGGCGAGGGCGGCGTGGTAGAGCGGGCGGGCCGCCTCCTCGATCCACTCCGGCTCGCCGCCCATCTCGATGACCAGCGCCTCGGCCGCCAGGCGCAGCTCCTGGGGCGCGGTCACGCCGAAGGAGCAGCCGGCCAGCCGCTGCACGTCGACCGCGGTGCCGGTGAAGGTCATCGCCGGGTGCAGGGCGAGGGGCAGCGCCCCGGCGCGGGTCGCGGGGGCGAGCACATCGGCGCCGAACCGGCCGGAGGTGTGCACCAGCAGCATGCCGGGGCGCACGGCCCCCGTCTCGACGAGCCCCTCGACCAGTCCGGGCAGCGCGTCGTCGGGAACGGTGAGCAGGACAAGCTCGGCCCTGGCCATGACCTCGGCCGGCGGGACGATCGGCACCGAGGGCAGCAGGGCGGCGGCCCGGCGCCGGGAGGCGTCCGAGACGCCGGAGACCGCCACCGGGCGGTGGCCGGCGAGCTGGAGCGAGGCGGCCAGGGCGGGGCCGACCCGCCCGGCGCCGACCACGCCCACGGTCAGTCGGGCAGGGCGGTCCCGCGCGTCGAGCGGTTCCTGTGGTGGTGTGGCGTTCACGCGGCGGTGCCTTCCGTTCCAGTCCGCGGGGGGTACCGGACGATTTCTCGTCACGATGCTACGCCAGCGCCCGCGACGCCCCCGAAGTTGTCCACAGGCTGTGGGCGATGATCGGACCGTGACGGATACGAGCACCGATACGAGCACGGATGTGAGCACGGATGTGAGCGCGGCGACCGGCGACCGGGGCCCCGCGGGAGCCGCCGGCGGGGCCGGCGCGCCTCCCGCCGCCGACGAGGGCGGGCCGGGGCACGGCTCCGGCGCGGTCACCGGGGGCACCCCGGCCGCCGGGGCGGACGACGACGGCCGGCGCCGGCGGCTGGCCGCGTGGCGGGCGTCGGAGCGCGTGCTGTGGCGCGGTTCCGCGGAGCAGAGCCTCGCCCGGGGACTGGGGACGCTGACGGCCGGCGCCGCCGGCGTGTACGACCTCGGGGAGCCGGTGGACGTCTACGGCGACGGTGTGGTGGCGGAGCTGGAGCGGCGCACCGCGGCGCTGCTCGGCTTCCCCGCCGCGGTCTGGTTCCCCACCGGGACCATGGCCCAGCAGGCCGCCCTGCGCGCCTGGGCGGGGCGCACCGGCAACGCCACGGTGGCGGTGCATCCGCAGGCCCACCCCGAGGTGCACGAACGCGCCGCGTTCTCCGTGGTGAGCGGGCTGCGCACGATCCATCCGACGACGCAGCCGCGGCTGCCGACCGCGGACGAGGTACGCGAGTGCGACGAGCCGTTCGGCACGCTGATGCTGGAACTGCCGCTGCGCGACGCCGGATTCGTCCTGCCGGAGTGGGACGAGCTGGTGTCCGTGGTGGACGCGGCGCGCGACCGGGATGCGGTGGTGCACTTCGACGGCGCGCGCCTGTGGGAGTGCACCCCGCACTTCGGCAGGCCCCTGGACGAGATCGCCGGACTCGCGGACAGCGTGTACGTGTCCTTCTACAAGTCGCTCGGCGGTCTGTCGGGCGCGGTCCTGGCGTGCCCCGGCTTCCTCGCCGACGAGGCCCGCGCCTGGCGCCACCGCTACGGGGGGCAGCTGTTCCAGCAGTACCCGGCGGTGCTGTCGGGCCTCATCGGCCTGGAGCGGGAGCTGCCGCGCCTGCCGGAGTACGTGGCGCACGCGAAGGTCGTGGCCGGGGCGCTCGACGAGGGTCTGCGGAGGGCCGGGGTGCCCTGGCACCGCATCAACCCGCCGGTGCCCCTGACCCACCAGTTCCAGGTGTGGCTGCCGTACCCCGCCGACGCGCTGAACGAGGCGGCCCTGGCCCAGTCCGAGGAGACCCGGACGACCCTGTTCCGCCGCTGGTTCACGGAGGGCTGCCCGCCGGGGCTGGCCGTCACCGAGGTCACGGTGGCGTCGGAGGGCCTCGCCTGGTCTGCCGAGGACGTCTCGTCCGCGCTGACGGACTTCGTCCGCCGCCTGGTCTGAGAGGGCGTCCGGGGGACGCCGCGAGGGGTGGCCGGGCCCGCGCGCGGGGCGGCCACCGGCACCGGACCGTCCGCCGGTGCGCCCCGGCGGACGAGCGCCCCGCACGGCCCCACAGCCGACCGGACCACGCCCGCGAGCGGCGGCGGGCAAGGGCTGCACCCGGCACAGTGCGGCCCCGGCAGCAGCACCGGACCAGGGCGGACGGCCCGCGGTCACGCCCCCGTCGGGCTGCCGCGCGAAGGGTCGCACCCGGGGCCGGCGCGCGGGGCGCGGAGACGGCCGGGCCCGAAGACCGCCACCGTCCCCGGTGCAGGCCCCGCTGATGCCCGGGGGCCCGCAGGCCCCGTGGCCGCCCCGCACCCGGCCCGCGCGCCCCGCCGCGCACGGTCCCTGGCCGGCGCCGGCACCGCGCGGTGGGGCGAGGTGGGTGAAACTGGACGCAGGGCCTCACGGCCGGGAAGCGGCGCCGAGCGCCCGGGCGCGGCCGGACGGCGGCGACGGACGGGCGGTCGCGCAGGGCGTGCCGGCGCGCGGAGGTGGATGGTGGACGAAACCCCGGTCGACTACCGGGCCGTGTTCCAGGCGCTGCCCGGCGCGGTCGCGCTGCTGACCACCGACCTCGTGTACGTGGACGTCAACGAGGCGTTCCTCGCGCTGGCGCGGCGCACCCGTGAGCAGGTCGTCGGCCGCTACCTGTTCGACGTCTTCCCCGACAACCCCGACGATCCCTCGGCGAACGGCGTGCGCTACCTCTCGGCCTCGCTGCGGCGCGTGGCGGAGACGGGGGAACGCGACAGCATGGCCCTCCAGCGCTACGACGTGCAGGACCCGGAGCACCCGGGGACCTGGGAGGAGCGCTACTGGAGTCCCGTCAACGTCGCCGTCCGCGGACCCGACGGCTCCGCGGCCCTGCTGCTGCACCGGGTGGAGGACGTGACCGCGCTGATCAGGTCCCGCAGCGAGGCCGAGGGCGGCCGCACCCGGGTGCTGGAGGCCGATCTCTACGCCCGCGCCCGCGAGCTCCAGGATGCCAACGAGCGCCTGCGCCTCGCCCATGCCCGGGACCACGAGATCGCCCTCCGGCTCCAGGAGTCGATGCTGCCGCCCCAGCCGCTGGACCGGCACCGGCGGGCCGTCTCCTACCGGCCCGCCACCGGGGCGCTGAACGTGTGCGGCGACTGGTACGACCTCGTCGACCTCCCGGAACCGAACCGCACCGCCGTCGCGGTCGGCGACGTCGTCGGCCACGGCCTCCTCGCCGCCGGCGTGATGGGCCAGCTGCGCAGCGCCCTGTCCGCCGCCTCCCGGGTCGCGGCCGGACCGGCCCAGGCGCTGGAGGTCCTCGGGCTGTACGCCCGCTCCGTCGACGGCGCGGAGTCCACCACCGCCGTCTCCGTCTTCATCGACTGGCAGGAGCACACGCTCACGTACAGCAGTGCCGGTCATCCTCCGCCCGTCCTGTGCCGGCCCGACGGCACGGTCACCTTCCTCGACGGGGCCACCGACCCCCCGCTCGGCGCCCGCCCCGAACACGTGCCGAGGCCCCAGGCGAGCTGCGACTGGGCCGAGGGGTCCGCCCTGGTCCTCTACACGGACGGGCTGATCGAGCGGCGCGGAGAGGACATCTACACCGGACTCGACCGGCTCGCCGCTTCCATCTGCCGCCACCACGCCGCCGAGCCCGGCCCCCTCGCCGACGCGCTCCTGGCCGACCTCGTGCCGGACAGCGGGGCCGTGGACGACATCGCCCTGGTCGTCCTGCGGCTGTGAAGGCCGCCGGCCACGGGGTGTGACGTTCCGGACGTCCGCCGCGAGGCGCGCCCGCCGTCGCGCACCATGGGGGCGTGAGCGTGAGCATCGACATCACCGGGCTGCCCGCGGAGCGCGTCGTCTTCGGCACCTCCCCCCTGGCCGAACTGGGCGTCGCCCTGCACGCCCTGGCCGAGCCCGGGCACCACCCCGGCCTGCACGGCTGGGCGACGGCCACGGCCGCGGGTCTGAAGCCCGATCTCGCCGACCGGCTCCACGAGGCGGAGTTCCTGTGGCGCACGACGTTCTCGGACGTCTTCATGCCCTTCGCCGGCCTCACCACCGGCGGGGGCAGCACCGGCGCGACCCTCGCCGACGAGCTGGACCTGCTCGACCGCCTCGACGACGAGCGCTTCGTCTCCGCCGCGCTGGAGTTCACCTGTGTCAGCTGCTACTCGACGGGCGGGCCCTCGCCGCTGAGCGACCCGGCCCGGCGCGAGCGCTCCCTCGAACTCGCCGCCGGCCGCGGCCCGCGCCAGCTCGACTTCACCCGGCGGCTCCTGGACGATCCCGCGGCCGTACGGACCTGGATACGGCGCCTCTTCGAGGACTGCGACGAGGCGTTCTTCGCCGACACCTGGCGCCGTGTCTCGCCGGCGCTCGCCGCCGACGCCCGGCACAAGACGGAACTGCTGCGCCACAAGGGCCTCGCCGAGACGCTGCGGGCGGTGTCCGCCGCCCTGACCGTGGACGAGGCGCACACCCGGATCAGCGCCGACAAGCTCGCGGTGGGCAGGACGACCGCCGTCGATCCGGCGGTGGGCGCGGGCCTCACCCTCATCCCGACCAGCTTCGGCTGGCCCCATCTGCTGGTCCTGCACGCCCCGGGCTGGCGCCCGGTGATCCACTACCCGGTCGGGTCCCCCGAGCTGCCGGGCCCCGCCCCGGTGGAGCTGCTGACGCTGCGGATGGAGGCGCTGGCGCATCCGATGCGCATGCGGCTGTGCCGTCATCTCGCCCGCGCCGCGCACACCACCAGCGAGCTGGCCGACACCTACGGGATCACCGCCCCGGAGGTCTCCCGCCACCTCTCGGTGCTGAAGCGGGCCGGTCTGGTGACGACCCGCCGGCGGGGCCGGTACGTGCTCCACCAGCTGGACGTGACCCTGGTCGCGCGGCTCGGCAGCGACTTCCTGGAGACCGTGCTGCGCTGAGCGGCCCCGGGGCCGACGCGGCCCGGGGTCAGTCGAAGCGGATGTGCCGCACGCCGGTCCACGCCTTGCGCAGCCGGTGCCGGAGGGGCCCGTCGGTGTTCGGTTCCAGCCGCAGGCCGGCGGAGCGCGCGATCCGGTCCGCCACCTCGGGGATCTCGATCCGGTCGGTGCGGATGTGCTCGGCGAACAACGGGTCGCGGAGGCGCTCCAGGCAGTGGTCGAGCCGGTCCACGGCGAAGCTCTCGCGCCTGAGCCCCCGACCGAGGCCCCGTTCCCGCAGCCGCCGCAGCACGGTCTCCCGGCCGGCGAGCAGCGCGAAGTGGCGGACGTCGTGACCGGCCTCCTCGCGCAGCCGCACGACGATCTCCTCGAAGTACGCCGGCTCGACCAGCGTCATCGGCGCGATCACCACGCCCCGGTGCCGGCGCAGGGTGAGGTCGAGCACGTCGTGGACGCCCCGCCGCCAGGCGGGGAGGTCCTGGAAGTCGCCGCGCAGGGCCGCCGGGGTCATCCGGTGGAGCCCGAAGCCGACGTGCTCGGGGTCGCACACGACACTGCCGGGCAGCCGCCGCAGCAGCTCATGGGCGGTCTGCGTCTTGCCCCCGCCGAAGGGGCCGTTGATCCACAGCAGCACGGCGGCGGCCCCCTCAGTGGCCGCCGCCGCCCGCGCGGACCAGCCCGGACTCGTAGGCGAGGACGACGACCTGCACCCGGTCGCGCAGGGCGAGCTTGGTGAGGATGCGGCCCACGTGCGTCTTCACCGTCGCCTCGGACAGCACCAGCCGGGCGGCGATCTCGCCGTTGGAGAGCCCCTGGGCGACGAGGAGCATCACCTCGCGCTCCCGCTCGGTGAGCCGCTCCAGCTCCTTGTGCTGCGGCTCCTTGCCGGAGCTGGGGAGCATCGGCGAGAAGCGGTCCAGCAGCCGGCGGGTCGTCGACGGCGCGACCACCGCGTCGCCGCTGTGCACGGAGCGGATGGCGCCGAGCAGTTCGCCGGGCGGCACGTCCTTGAGCATGAAGCCGCTGGCCCCGGCCTTCAGACCGGAGAAGGCGTACTCGTCGAGGTCGAAGGTGGTCAGGATCAGCACCTTGGGCGGGTTCGGGGCGGCGCAGATGCGCCGGGTCGCCTCGACACCGTCCAGCCTCGGCATGCGCACGTCCATCAGGACCACGTCCACGGCCGTGGAGCGCAGGTTCTCGATCGCCTCGGCGCCGTCGCCTGCCTCGGCGACGACCTCCATGTCCGGCTGGGCGGCGAGCACCATGCGGAAGCCGGTGCGCAGCAGCACCTGGTCGTCGACGAGCATCACACGGATGGACATGGGCCGGTCCTCGTTCTCTCGGATGGGCGGGCGGGCACGGTCGCGCGGCGGGCGGTCCCAGCAGACCCTAACGGGCGGTTCAGCAATGGATGAGGGGCCCGACGGCAGTCCCGTACGGGCCGGTCAGCAGTCGCCGAGAGCCGGACGGCGCACCCTAGTGAGCCGGTTTGAGCGGCAGCAGCGCGCTGATCCGGAAGCCGCCGCCGGGGCGGGGCCCCGCGTCGAGCGTGCCGCCGACCATGCCGACGCGTTCGCGCATGCCGATGAGTCCGTGGCCGCGGCCGTCCGCGCCGCCGTCCTCGTACAGCTCGTGGGATGCGCCTCGGCCGTCGTCCTCGACGAGCAGCCCGAGGCCGTCGTCGAAGTAGACGAGCCGCACGCTGGCCCCCGCCTCGGGTCCGCCGTGCTTGCGGGTGTTGGTGAGGGCTTCCTGCACGATGCGGTACGCGGTGAGCTCGACCCCGCTGGGCAGCGGCCGGGGGGTGCCCTCGACCTTGAAGTCGACGGTCAGTCCGGCGCGGCGGACCTGATCGACGAGCTCCTCGATCTGCTCGACGTCGGGCTGCGGGACGTACTCGCCGCTCTCCGGGGCGTCCGAGGTGCGCAGCACGCCGAGCAGCCGGCGCATCTCCGCGAGCGCCTGGCGGCCCGTGCCGGAGATCGTCTCCAGCGCCTGCCGGGCCTGGTCGGGCGCGGTGTCCATGACGTAGGCGGCGCCGTCGGCCTGGACGACCATCACGGAGACGTTGTGGGCGACGACGTCGTGCAGTTCCCTGGCGATCCGGGCGCGCTCGGCGGCCACCGCCACCTTCGCCTGCGCCTCGCGCTCCTTCTCCAGCCGGGTGGCGCGCTCCTCCAGCTGTGCGAAGTAGGCGCGCCGGGTGCGTATGGAGTCGCCGAGCACCCAGGCGAGCACGAACGGCACCGTCATCACCACGGTGAAGAAGATCTTCCCGGCGCCGCCGGTCTCCTCCAGCGGCCAGCGGATCATCGCCAGCGTCGCCGCGCACGCCCCGCCCACCAGGGCGAAGCGCGAGGCCCAGCGGGGCCCGTCGTGCGCCGCCACCGTGTAGATGATCACCAGCATGGCGAAGTCGGCGGGGAAGACCTCGATGTCGGCGACGAGCTGGGCCACGCCGAGGGCCGCGGTCAGCAGCAGCATCCACTCCGGCATCCGCCGCCGCAGCGCGACCACGACGCTCAGGAGGGCGCCGATGACGACGACTCCCCAGCGGTCTCCCGCGTCACCCGGGACACCCGCGGCGGCCGCCAGGGCCATGCCCAGGAGCACGACGGCCCAGAAGCTGTCGACGCCCGTCGGGTGTCTGCGGATGAAGTCGTAGAGGCGCTGCACGTGACCAAGCGTAAGGACAGGAGATAGGTGCCGGAGTCAACCGGAGGAGCGATCCAGCGGCCTGGGGCGTACTCCCCAAGGTGGAGACTGAGCACGTGACCCATCGGACGAGCGCATCGCGCGGCTGGCGCCTCGCGGCCGAGGACGCCCTGTACGGCCCCCGCGGCTTCTACCTGCGGCCCGGCGGCCCGGCCCGGCACTTCAGGACGTCCGTCCACGCCTCACCGCTGTACGCCTCGGCCGTCGCCCGGCTGCTGCTCGCCACGGCCGAGGAGCACGGCATCACCGAGCCCGCCCTCATCGACGTGGGCGCCGGACGGGGGGAGCTGCTGAGCGGAGTGCTCGCGGCGCTGCCGTCCGGATTCCCGGTGCGGGCGCACGCCGTCGAACGCGCGCCGCGCCCGGGCGGGCTGGACCCGCGGATCCTGTGGCACGGCAGCATCCCGCAGGGCGAGAGCGGACTGCTCTTCGCCAACGAGTGGCTCGACAACGTGCCCGTCGACGTCGCCGAGACCGACGGGAACGGTGTGCGCCGGCTGGTGCTGGTGGACGACGACGGCGAGGAGCGGCTCGGCGACGAGGTCGGCGGCGACGACGCCCGCTGGCTGGAGCGCTGGTGGCCGTCCGCGGGACCGGGCTCCCGGGCGGAGATCGGCCGCCCGCGCGACGAGGCGTGGGCATCGGCGGCCGGGGCGCTGGCCGCGGGTCTGGCCGTGGCGGTCGACTACGCCCACACCGCGGACGCGCGGCCGGTGTTCGGGACCCTGACGGGCTTCCGGGACGGACGCGAGGTGCGCCCGGTGCCGGACGGGAGCTGCGACATCACGGCCCATGTCGCGCTGGACGCGTGCGCGTCGCCCACCGCCCGGCTGCGGTCGCAGCGGGAGGCGCTGCACGACCTGGGGGTCGGCGCGGCCCGGCCGCCGCTGTCCCTGGCGTCCCGTGACCCGGCGGGCTACGTCCGCGCCCTCTCGCGGGCGGGCGAGGCGGCCGAGCTGACGGCGCGGGGCGGCCTGGGGGACTTCACCTGGCTGATGCAGCCGGTCCCGGCGGATGCGGCGCCGGCCCGCCCCGGTGCGGCGGTCGGCCGGTGACCGGTGACCGGGCGGCACACGTGGGCGCCCGGCCCGCGGGTCCCGCCCGGTGGCCGCCTGACCGGCCGGGGGCGTGCACCGCTCTGACAGACTGGACCGCATGACGGAGACCACGGTCGGCATCGGCGGCGCGGCGGAGAGCACCGACATGGTGCTCAACATCGGTCCGCAGCACCCCTCCACGCACGGCGTGCTGCGGCTGCGGCTGGTGCTGGACGGCGAGCGCATCCGCGAGGCCGAGCCGGTCGTCGGCTACATGCACCGCGGCGCCGAGAAGCTCTTCGAGGCGCGCGACTACCGCCAGATCGTCATGCTCGCCAACCGCCACGACTGGCTCTCCGCCTTCTCGAACGAGCTCGGCGTGGTGATGGCCGTCGAGCGGATGCTCGGCATGGAGGTCCCCGAGCGCGCGGTGTGGACCCGTACGCTGCTGGCCGAGCTGAACCGGGTGCTGAACCATCTGATGTTCCTCGGCTCGTACCCGCTCGAACTGGGCGGCATCACGCCGGTGTTCCACGCCTTCCGCGAGCGCGAGGAACTCCAGCACGTCATGGAGGAGATCTCCGGCGGCCGGATGCACTACATGTTCAACCGCGTCGGCGGCCTCAAGGAGGACCTGCCGGCGGGGTGGCTCGGCCGCACCCGCCGCGCCGTCGCCGACGTCCGGTCCCGGATGGACGTGTACGACCGCCTGGTCCTCGGCAACGAGATCTTCCGCGGCCGCACCCGGGGCATCGGGGTCCTGCCGGCCGACGCGGTCCACGCGTACGGGGTGAGCGGGCCCATCGCGCGGGCCTCCGGCGTCGACTTCGACCTGCGCCGCGACGAGCCGTACCTCGCGTACGGCGAGCTGCGGGACACCCTGAAGGTCGTCACCCGGACCGACGGCGACTGCCTGGCCCGCTTCGAGGTGCTGCTGGAGCAGACGCACAACGCGCTCGACCTGGCCGACGCCTGCCTCGACCGCATCGCCGGGCTGCCGCCGGGGCCCGTCAACCAGCGTCTGCCGAAGGTGCTGAAGGCCCCCGAGGGACACACCTACGCCTGGACCGAGAACCCGCTGGGCGTCAACGGCTACTACCTGGTCTCCAAGGGCGAGAAGACGCCGTACCGGCTCAAGCTGCGCTCGGCGTCCTTCAACAACATCCAGGCGCTCGCGGTGCTGCTGCCGGGCACGCTGGTCGCCGACATGGTCGCGATCCTGGGCTCGCTGTTCTTCGTCGTCGGCGACATCGACAAGTAGCACCGCAAGGGCGCGATCCGGCCACCCCCGCACCGCCCGGAACCCCGGCCCCGCGCGGGCGGCGCTGTACCGACCCCCGCACCGCCCGGAACCCCGGCCCCGCGYGGGCGGCGCTGAGCGGGGCGCGGACGCACGGAACCCCGGCCCCGCGCGGGCGGGTACCGGGGTCCGGGGAGGTGTTCCTCAGGAGACCGCGTCGCGCAGCCTCGCCACGTCCAGCTGCTCCGTCTCGTCGTGCGCGGTCAGGTCGATGACCTTGCCGACGGCCCGGGAGTCCTTGGCGCGGGCGGCCGCGAGGGCCTCCTCGCCCACGRCGTCGGCCAGGTCCTCGTGCTGCACCGCCTCGATCGCCCTGCGGGCGGGCGGGGCGGAAGGCAGCTCGGCCGGGGCGGCGCCCGTCCCGTCAGCGGCGGCACCCGCGCCGGTGCCGAAGAAGTCGAAGCCGCCCTCCGGGCGCTTCACCCGGGCGCGCTGGGCTCCGTAGGGGACGATGGCCGACGCCGTGGGGACGGGCCGGCGGGCGGGGAGGGCGGACGCCGGACGGACGTGCTGTCCTGCCCCGGTGCCCGCCGCGTGCTTCCCCTGAGGTTCGTCCGCCTCCCGGGCGCGCTCGGCGAGATCGCGTGCCCTGGCCTCCTCCACCGTGCGTCTGGCCTCCTGGGCCGCGGCGTTGCGCGACAGGTCGCCGAGCGCCCGTGCGGCCCGCGCGAACAGCTCCGGGGTCGGGGACGATCCGGCCGAGGGCAGCGCCCTGGCCGGCTCGGACGCCTCGATGGCGAGCTGCCTGCGGCCCTCCAGGGCGCTGGCCCGCTCGGTCTCGGCGGTGGCGTACCGGCGCAGGAGCGCCGCGTGCTCGCCGCGCAGGCCGGCGAGTTCGACCCGCTTGGCACGGAGCTTGGCGTCGAGCTTCACGCGCAGTTCACGTGACTCCTCGACGTCCGCCTCCAGTTCCGCGATGCGCTCCTCGGTCTTCCACTGGTCGCTCGCGCGCCCGCGCGTCAGCTCCGCGACGCGGCGGCCGGCGCTCCGGTCCCAGCTGCGCATCAGCACCGCGCCGGTGACGGCGGCCGCGGCGGCGGCGGCCACCAGGGAGCGCAGTACCAGGGCATCACCGACGAACCACGCGCCGGCGGCGCACAGAACCGACGCTCCGGCGACTGCCGACGGCGGCAGCAGCTTGTGCAGGGGCGGGGAATGGCGGTGACGTCCACGTGGCATGGCCCGAAATTTACCGTGCGTAGGCGCCGCATGGGGTGTCGGCCCGGCAAATCTCTGCGAAGAAACGCGGGGAGCGGCCGGGCCGGGTCTTCCCGTACTTCCCGGCGCGGCCGCCCCGCCTCGCGTGCGGATCCCGGCGGGCCCGTGGGCCCCGATCCGAAGGAAAGCCCTACGCGCCGATCAGCCCCTTGGAGCGGAGATAGTCGCGCGCGGCGTCCTGCGGCTTGGCGCGCTCGGCGTCGACCTTGCGGTTCAGCTCGGTGAGATCCTCGGTGCTCAGCACCTCGGTCAGCTTCGCCAGGACATCGGCCACCGCCTTGTCCCCGGCGTCCTTCGCATTGACGACCGGCAGGATGTTGTCGGCGTTCTGGAGCTTCTTGTCGTCCTCCAGGAGCACCAGGCCGAAGCTCTCCAGCGTCGCGTCGGTGGTGGTCGTCAGCACCAGCTGGTCCTCGCCGTCCTTCACGGCCTGCTTGGACTGCGGTGTGCCGACGCCCTTGGGGTCGATGCCCGCGACGTCGATGCCGTACGTCTTCTTCAGGCCGGGTGCGCAGAACGGCCGCACCTCGCACTCGTCACCGGCGGCGATCTTCACCTTGATCTTCGCCCTGCCGAGATCGGAAAGCGTGGTGAGCTTGTTCTTCTCGGCGAATTCGGCGGATACCGCGAAGGCGTTCTGGTCGACGGCCTTGCCCGCGGGGAGGACCTTCAGCCCGAGCGGTTCGGCGAGCTGGGTGAGCGCGCCGACGGTGGCCTCGACGTCGCTGGAGGCGACCGGCTTCTCCTCCGGCGCCTTCGCGCCGTTCACCTTCGCGTTGAGGAATTCGGCGAGGGTGGCGGCGTATTCCGGGATGATGTCTATCTCGCCCTTTTCCAGGGCCGGTTCGTACAGTTCCCGGTTCTTCACCGTGGTGACCGAGGTCGTGTACCCGGCGTCGGCGAGGAGCTGCGAGTAGAGCTCGGCGAGCACCTTGGACTCGGTGAAGGCGGCGGCCCCGATCACCAGCGAGCCCTTGTCGCCCGAGCCGCCGGCCGCACCGGTGCCGCCCTTCTCCTTCTCCAGGCTGTCGCCGCCGCACGCGGCGAGAGAACCCGCGAGGGCCACCACACCGAGTACCGCGCCCGCGAGGCGCGAGGTCTTTCCCATCAGGTTCTCCGTCCCGCGGCGGTCCCGCCGGCCCTCCTGGGCCGCCGGTCCGCCGTGTCGTCGTCGTGCGTGTCCGTCGTGCGAGGTCGAGTGGTCGCGCCGCCGGCGCGCCGGTGCGGACCTGCCGGATCCGGGCGCCGTGTCACGGGGTGGCCGGGCGGCGGCCCGCCGTCCGGCGCAGCGGGCTGAACAGCCGGTCGGCGGCTATCAGCACCGCCTCGACCAGCAGCGCCAGCAGCGCCGCCAGCAGCGCGCCGGCCACCACCTGGGGCGTGTCGTAGGTGTTGAAGCCGGCCGTGATGATCCTCCCGAGACCCCCCTGCCCCACCATGGAGGCGATCGTGGCCGTGGCCACCACCTGCACGGCGGCGGACCTGAGCCCGGTCATCAGCAGCGGGTACGCGAGGGGCAGTTCGACCCGGGCGAAGATCTGGCCGCCCGACATCCCCATCCCCCGCGCGGCCTCCACCACCGACCGGTCCACCTCCCGCATCCCGGTGTAGGCGTTGGTCAGCAGCGGCGGTATCGCGAACAGCACCAGCGCGATCACCGTGGGCAGGTACCCGGCGCTGCGCAGGGGCGTGAGCATGAACAGCGCGAGCACGGCGAAGACCGGTATCGCCCGGCCCGCGTTGGAGATGTTGACGGCCAGCGCCCCGCCCCGGCCGATGTGCCCGAGCCACAGGGCCACCGGCAGGGCGATCGCACACGCGAGGAGAAGCGAGACCCCGCTGACGTACACGTGCTCGGCCAGCCGGTGCCAGGCGCCGCTCGGGCCGGACCAGTTGGACCCGGTCGTGAGCCAGGTCCACACCTCCGCCGGTACGCCGCCCATCAGTTCCCCGCCTCCGCCGCACGGTGCCGCGCCCAGGGGGTGAGCAGCCGCTGGACGCCCAGCAGCAGCAGATCGGCCACCGCGGCCAGCAGCACGCACAGCACCGATGCGGTGAGCACCTGCGCCTTGAACGTCGTCTGCACCCCGTCGTCGATGAGATTGCCCAGGCCGCCCTGGCCGACGAGTGCCCCCACGGTCGTGAGCGCGACCGTGGAGACGGTGGCGATGCGCAGCCCGGCCATCAGCGCGGGCAGCGCCAGCGGCAGTTCCACCTCGACCAGCAGGCGGAAGGGCCCGTATCCCATGCCGCGGGCGGCCTCGCGGACCTCGGCGGGCACGGCCTGGAGCCCGGCGAGGATGTTCCGCACGAGGATGGTGAGGGAGTAGAGCACCAGACCCGTGACGACGAGCGCCGCGGACAGCCCGAAGACCGGCAGCAGCAGCGAGAACATGGCGAGCGACGGGATCGTGTAGAGCAGCGTCGTCAGCCCGAGCACCGGTCCCGCGAACCTCGGCCGGGCGCGCACCAGCAGGGCCAGCGGCAACGCCACGGCCAGCCCTATCAGGACCGACGCCACCGTGATCCAGACGTGCTGGACCGTCGCGTCGGTCAGTTCCCCGCTGCGGCTGCGCAGGTACTCGCCGCATATCCAGTCGTTCGCCACGAGACAGCCGCTCGCGGCACGCTCCCCTGTCATCGCTTCTCACCTCCCCCGTGGACGCCGAACACATGTCTGACGATCGGTGACGACCCTAACCCCGGCCACCGACAATCGCCGAGGACCGCCACAGTGCAGCAACATGGCCTTCACACACCGGCGGTCACAATGGGGAGCCATGATCCGTTTCGAGAACGTCACCAAGCGGTACGCGGACGGCACGGTCGCTGTGGACGACCTCACCTTCGAGGTCGCGGAAGGCGAACTGGTCACCCTGGTCGGCCCGTCGGGCTGCGGCAAGACGACCACCATGAAGATGGTCAACCGCCTGATAGAACCGACCTCCGGCCGCATACGCGTGGACGGCTCGGACATCTCGGAGGTCGACCCCGTCCGGCTCCGCCGTCGCATCGGCTACGTGATCCAGCAGGTCGGCCTCTTCCCGCACAAGACCGTTCTCGACAACACCGCGACCGTGCCGCACCTGCTCGGCACCGGACGCGCGAAGGCCCGCGCCCGCGCCGCCGAACTCCTCGAACTCGTCGGCCTCGACCCGGCCGTGCACGGCGGCCGCTACCCCGACCAGCTCTCCGGCGGCCAGCGGCAGCGCGTCGGCGTCGCCCGGGCGCTCGCCGCCGATCCGCCCGTGCTGCTGATGGACGAGCCGTTCGGCGCGGTCGACCCGGTCGTCCGCGAGCACCTCCAGAACGAGTTCCTCAAGCTCCAGTCGCAGGTGCGCAAGACGATCCTGTTCGTCACCCACGACATCGAGGAGGCGGTACGGCTCGGTGACCGCATCGCGGTCTACGGCCAGGGCAGGATCGAGCAGTTCGACGCGCCGGCCGCCGTGCTCGGCGCCCCGGCGAGCGACTACGTGGCCGACTTCGTCGGGGCCGACCGCGGCCTGAAGCGGCTCGGGGTCACCCCCATCGAAGCGGGCGACCTCGAACAGCCGCCCGTCGTCCACCTCGACGACCCGCTGCCCCGGGCGCTCGACGCCCGCTGGGCGGTGGTCCTCGACGCACAGGAGCGGCTGCACGGCTGGATCTCGGCCGAGCACGCGGGGCGCGGCGGCACGGTCCGCGACCACGCCCGGCGGATGGAGGCACGGCTGCCGGTCGGCGCCTCGCTCAAGCAGGCGTTCGCCACCATGCTCCAGCACGACGCCGGGTGGATCGCGGTGATCGACGAGGCGGGCCGCGGCGACTTCCTCGGTGTGCTCACGCCGGGCAGGCTCCACGAGGCGCTGCGCCGCTCGATCGACGCGGACGCCCAGGACGTGGCGCGCGCGGACGTGGATCTGGAGTCCATCGCGACGGCGGCCCGCCCGGCCCCTGCGGACAAGGGCTGACCGCCCGCGCCCCGCGTCACCGGAAGGACGCCGACCGGGCGGCCCGCACCGAGAATTCCGCCGTGCGGGATGAACCGGCCCCGGCCGGGCGCCGTCCTAGAGGGCGCCAGCCGCCCGGAACCGACCGATCCGAGGTCCGGGCGCAGAATCCGATCCGGAGTCACGAGAAGCGATGTCTGCAACGGTGGACGGGGACACGTCACCACCGGGCCCGGTGCGGGCGGTACGGCCGGCCCGCCGGATCCGGTGCGGCCCGAACCCCGCGGCGGTGCCCGGCTCGGCCGGCGCCGCCTGCACGGCCGTCGGCCTGCTCGACATCGCCGCCGGTGTCCTCCCCCGCACCCCTCACGGCCTCGGCGCCCCGCTGCCCGGTCCCCTCGCCGCGGCGCTCTCGCTCGGTGCGGGCGTGCTGCTGCTCCTGCTCGCCCACGGCGTCAGGCGCCGCAGGCGGCGGGCCTGGCGGGCGGCGGTCGTCCTGCTGCCCGCCGGCGCGGTGGCCTCGTGCCTGTGCCGTCCGTCCGCGGCGGGAGTCCTGCTGTCACTGGCGCTGCTGTGGCTGCTGGTGCGCCACCGCGGCGAGTTCGCCGCACCGCCCGGCCCGCGCAGCCGCTGGCGTGCCCTGGCCCACTTCGTCCTCATGGGAGCCGGTTCGATCGCGCTGGGGCTGGTGATCGTCAGCGCCCACCCGGGCGGGATCGTGGGCGGCCCGGGTCTGACCGACCGCCTCGAACACGTGATGTACGGGCTGTTCGGCGTCGAGGGGCCCGTCGCGTACACCGGTGGCGCTGCCGGCACCGTGGCGTACTCGCTCGGCACGCTCGGGCTGCTGACCGCCGTCACCACCCTCGGCCTTGCCCTGTGTCCCGCACATCCCGCCGCCCGCCGCTCGCGCGGCGACGAGGAGCGGCTGCGCTCCCTTCTGCTGGCCCACGGCCGCCCCGGCTCCCCCGCTCCCCTCGCCCTGCGCCGCGACGACGGCGTCGTCTTCTCGCCCAGCGGCAGGGCCGCCGTCCGCTACCGGGTCGTCTCCGGAGTGATGCTCGCCGGCGGCGACCCGATCGGGGACGTGGAGGCGTGGCCGGGCGCCATCGAGCGCTTCATGGACGAGGCCCGGGCCCGTTCCTGGACACCGGCGGTGACGGGCTGCTCCGAGACGGGCGGCGAGGTCTGGACCCGGGAGACCGGTCTGGACGCGCTGGAGCCGGGCGACGGGACACGGCTCGAGGCGGGGCCGGTGACGCGGGCCGCCCGCCTGCCCTCCGGCCGGCTTCCCGTACCGGTCCGACCGCGGAGCCGCCGGCCGGCACGCCCTAGGCTGGAGACATGAACAGCTTGAGCGGACGGGGCGGCGCCGACGGCCTGCCGGAGTGGGACCGCTGCGCGGTCATGGGCGTGGTCAACGTGACGCCCGACTCCTTCTCCGACGGCGGCCGCTGGTTCGACACTACCGCCGCGGTCAAGCGCGGCCTGGACCTCGTGGCGCAGGGCGCCGACCTCGTCGACGTCGGCGGCGAGTCCACCCGGCCCGGCGCCAGCAGGGTCGACGAGGACGAGGAGCTGCGCCGGGTCGTCCCCGTGGTGCGCGAGCTCGCGTCCGAGGGCGTCGTCGTCTCGGTCGACACCATGCGCGCCTCCGTCGCCGAGCAGGCCGTGGCCGCCGGGGCCGTCCTGGTCAACGATGTCAGCGGTGGCCTGGCCGACCCCCGGATGGTCCCGGCGGTCGCGGGCACCGGGGCCCCGTTCGTCGTCATGCACTGGCGCGGCTTCAGCGAGGACATGAACAGCAGGGCGGTCTACGGCGACGTCGTCACCGAGGTCGTCGACGAGCTCCGCGCGCGGATGGAGGCCGTCGTCGACGGCGGCATCGCCCCGGAGCGACTCGTCGTCGACCCGGGCCTCGGCTTCGCGAAGGCCGCCGAGCACGACCTCGCGCTCCTCGCGGGACTCGACCGGCTGCGCGCCCTCGGCCGCCCCGTCCTCGTGGCAGCCTCCCGCAAGCGGTTCCTCGGGCATGTACTGGCCAGGGAGGGCACCCCGCCCCCGGCCAGGGAACGGGACGCGGCGACGGCGGCCGTCTCGGCCATCGCCGCCCACGACGGCGCCTGGGCCGTGCGGGTGCACGAGGTACGGGCCACCGCGGACGCCGTCCGGGTCGCACGCGCCGTCGAGGGCGCCAGGTGAGCGCCGCGGACGCCGAAGAGGTCGAGAAGGCGAACACGGCGTTCTACGAGGCGATGGAGCAGGGGGACTTCGAGGGCCTCTCCGAGCTGTGGCTGGAGGAGGACATCTCGTGCGTCCACCCGGGCTGGCCGGTGCTCTCCGGGCGCGGCGAGGTGCTCCGCTCGTACGCGCTGATCATGGCGAACACGGAGTACATCCAGTTCTTCCTCACCGATGTGAAGGTCGGCGTGGCCGGTGACACCGCCCTCGTGACGTGCACCGAGAACATCCTCAGCGGCGGGCCGGCGGAGGAGTCGGGCGAGCTCGGGCCACTCGTCGGCCAGCTGGTCGTGGCCACCAACGTGTTCCGCCGCACGTCGGACGGCTGGAAGATCTGGTCGCACCACGGTTCGCCCGTTCTGACGGAAACGGACGACGAGGACGACGAGGACAGCCCCTCGTAAGTGGGTATGCGCCTGTCATGGGGTTCGCCCGGAACCCTCCCGGGTATACGCGGCTACCCGGCCCGCGAGGACCTGCCAAGGCCCCCGTGGGCGAAGGCCGTCGGTGCCCGCAGGTAGATTCGGGAGCGGGTACCGCGCCACCCGCACGTGGCGGAGCCCGTTTCCGCCAGTAAAGAAAGCAGGAGTGATTCGCGTGGATCGTGTCGCGCTGCGCGGCCTCAAGGCCCGCGGGCACCATGGCGTCTTCCCCCGGGAGCGGGAGGAGGGCCAGACGTTCATCGTCGATCTGGTGCTGGGCCTGGACACCCGCCCCGCGGCGGCCGACGACGACCTGGCGAAGACCGTGCACTACGGCGTGGTGGCGGAGGAAGTCGTCGCGGTCGTCGAGGGCGAACCGGTCGACCTGATCGAGACGCTGGCCGAGCGCATCGCCCGGCAGTGTCTGAAACACGACGGTGTCGAGGAGGTGGAAGTGGTCGTGCACAAGCCCGACGCACCGATCACGGTGCCCTTCGACGACGTGACCATCACGATCACCCGGAGCCGAGTATGAAGCAGGCAGCCAGCGACCCGACCGTGCAGCCGGTGCCCACGTCCGTGGTGGAGCAGGTGGACGCGGCCGACATCACCCTGTCCAACCCCAAGCACGCCGTGATCTCCCTCGGCTCCAACCTGGGCAACCGCCTGGAGACCCTCCAGGGTGCCGTCGACGCCCTGGAGGACACCCCCGGTCTGCGGGTCAAGGCGGTCTCCCCGGTCTACGAGACGGAGCCCTGGGGCGTCGAGCCCGGCAGCCAGCCCTCGTACTTCAACGCGGTCGTCGTGATCAGGACGACGCTGCCGCCGTCGTCCCTGCTGGAGCGCGGCCAGGCCATCGAGGAGGCGTTCGAGCGCGTCCGCGAGGAGCGCTGGGGACCGCGCACGATCGACGTCGACATCGTCACGTACGCGGACGTCGTCTCGGACGACCCGGCCCTCACGCTCCCTCACCCGCGGGCGCACCAGCGCGCCTTCGTGCTCGCCCCCTGGCACGACGTCCAGCCCGAGGCGCAGCTGCCCGGCCGGGGCGCGGTCGCCGAGCTGCTGGCCGGCGTCGGGGCCGAGGGCGTACAGCCCCGCTCCGACCTGGAACTGCGCCTGCCCGAGTAGTCGTTAGGCTCGTACGGGAGGATCCGTGCGGCGTCGCACGGCAGGACTGCGAAGGGCGGCTCACTCGGTGAAGCAACTACGGCTCGGTGTACTGGCCGGTATCTTCGCCGCGGCCGGAGTGCTCTCCTGGGGCGGTGCCCGTCTGTGGGACTCGCTCGGGACACTGCCGAGCGTGCCGCTCGCGGCGCCGATCGTGCTGGGGGTGATCGCCGCCGTGCTCGCCGCGACGGCGCTGTCGCTGCGCAACCGGCTGCGGGCCCAGCGTGAGCGCCGCCCCGGCGCCAAGGGCGTGGAGCCGCTGATGGCGGCCCGCGCGGTGGTCTTCGGTCAGGCCAGCGCACTCGTCGCGGCTCTGGTGAGCGGCATGTACGGCGGCACGGGCGTCTTCCTGCTCGGCCAGCTGGACGTCCCCGCCCGCCGCGACCAGGCGATCTACGCGGGTTTCGCGGTCGTCGCGGGCATCGCCGTGATCGCGGCCGCCCTCTGGCTGGAGCGGGTGTGCCGGCTGCCCGAGGACGGCGACGAGGACACCGACACGACGGCCCGCGCGGCCTGACGCGACCGGACCCGGGGCCGCAGGACGTGCCGGCCGGGCGCCGCGGCCGCGGCGCCCGGCCGGCCCATGTCACAGCAGGGCGCTCCCGGCGACCTCGGTGCCGGCCGCACGGCCGGCCGTCAGGGCGGGCGCTCAGCGCGCCATGATCAGGCTCATCGCCTCGTTGCGCGTGGCCACGTCGCGCAGCTGGCCGCGCACCGCCGAGGTGATCGTCTTGGCGCCGGGCTTGCGGATCCCGCGCATCGACATGCACATGTGCTCGCACTCGACGACGACGATCACCCCGCGCGGCTCGAGGATCTTCATCAGGGAGTCCGCTATCTGCGTGGTCATGCGCTCCTGGACCTGCGGGCGGCGGGCGTAGACGTCGACCAGGCGGGCCAGCTTGGACAGACCGGTGATCTTGCCGGTCACCGAGGGGATGTAGCCGACGTGCGCCACCCCGCGGAACGGCACCAGGTGGTGCTCGCAGGTGCTGTACACCTCGATGTCCTTCACCAGCACCATCTCGTCGTGGCCGAGGTCGAAGGTGGTGGTCAGCACGTCCTCGGGCTGCTGCCGGAGACCGGCGAAGATCTCCTTGTACGCGCGCGCCACCCGGGCCGGGGTCTCCCGCAGGCCCTCGCGGTCCGGGTCCTCGCCCACGGCCAGCAGCAGCTCGCGCACGGCGTTCTCCGCCCGCTTCTCGTCGAACTCGGCGATCCTGCCTTCGCCGCTCAGCGTCACCGGGTCGGTCATCTGTGCCTCGTTCCTGTGTGCTCTGACCACGGACATAAGAAAATGCCGCGTCCCCCAGGCTAAAACCTGGGGGACGCGGCATCCATTCCGGGGCCGTGCCGAGGCGGTACCTCAGGCCTCGGGGCGTTCCTCGGTGACGGGCTCGGCGGGGGCCTTGGTGATGTCGGCCACCGTGGGTGCCGTGCCGTTCGCCGCGCCGTTGGTGAGTGCGAGCTCCTTGGGGGAGAGCACCGGCGGGCGGGTGGAGGGGGTACGGCGGGAGGAGCCGGTCCACGCCGGGCGGGCCGGACGCTTCACGATCGGCGCGAAGATCTCGGCGATCTCCTCCTTGCCCAGCGTCTCCCTCTCCAGGAGCTGGAGGACCAGGTTGTCCAGGACGTCCCGGTTCTCGACGAGAATCTCCCACGCCTCGTTGTGCGCGGTCTCGATCAGCTTCTTGACCTCTTCGTCGACGAGCGCGGCGACCTCTTCCGAGTAGTCGCGCTGGTGCGCCATCTCGCGGCCCAGGAACGGCTCGGAGTTGTCGCCGCCGAACTTGATCGCGCCCAGACGCTCCGTCATGCCGTACTGGGTGACCATCGCGCGGGCCGTGGCCGTCGCCTTCTCGATGTCGTTCGCGGCGCCGGTGGTCGGGTCGTGGAAGACGAGCTCCTCCGCGGCCCGGCCGCCCAGCATGTAGGCGAGCTGGTCGAGCATCTCGTTGCGCGTGGTCGAGTACTTGTCCTCGTCCGGGAGCACCATCGTGTACCCGAGCGCGCGGCCGCGGGACAGGATCGTGATCTTGTGGACGGGGTCGGAGTTGGGCGACGCCGCGGCCACCAGGGCGTGTCCGCCCTCGTGGTACGCGGTGATCTTCTTCTCCTTGTCCGACATGATCCGGGTCCGCTTCTGCGGGCCCGCCACCACGCGGTCGATCGCCTCGTCCAGCGAGTGGTTGTCGATGAGCTTCTTGTCGCTGCGCGCCGTCAGGAGCGCCGCTTCGTTCAGCACGTTCGACAGGTCGGCGCCGGTGAAGCCGGGGGTCCGCCGGGCCACTGCGCCGAGGTCGACGTCCGGGGCGACCGGCTTGCCCTTCTGGTGGACCTTGAGGATCTCGAGACGGCCCTGCATGTCCGGACGGTCGACCGCGATCTGCCGGTCGAAACGGCCGGGACGCAGCAGCGCCGGGTCGAGGATGTCGGGCCGGTTGGTGGCGGCGATCAGGATGACGCCGCCCTTGACGTCGAAGCCGTCCATCTCGACGAGCAGCTGGTTGAGCGTCTGCTCGCGCTCGTCGTGACCGCCGCCGAGGCCCGCACCGCGGTGCCGGCCGACGGCGTCGATCTCGTCGACGAAGACGATGGCCGGCGCGTTCGCCTTGGCCTGCTCGAAGAGGTCCCGGACCCGGGAGGCGCCGACGCCGACGAACATCTCGACGAAGTCGGAACCGGAGATCGAGTAGAACGGGACGCCGGCCTCACCCGCGACGGCGCGGGCCAGCAGGGTCTTGCCGGTGCCGGGCGGGCCGTACAGCAGCACGCCCTTCGGGATCTTGGCACCGACGGCCTGGAACTTGGCCGGTTCCTGGAGGAACTCCTTGATCTCGTGGAGTTCCTCGACGGCCTCGTCGGACCCCGCCACGTCGGCGAAGGTCGTCTTGGGGGTGTCCTTGGTGATGAGCTTGGCCTTGGACTTCCCGAAGTTCATGACCCGGGAGCCGCCGCCCTGCATCTGGTTCATCAGGAACAGGAACACCACGACGATGAGGACGAAGGGCAGGAGAGAGAGCAGCACCGAGACGAACGGGCTCTGCTTCGACGGCGAGACCGTGTAGCCCTTCTCGATCTCACCCGCCTCGAACTTCTCCTGCAGCTTGTCGGCGAGATCGACACCCTGGGAGCCGATGTAGCTGGCCTGCACCTTGGTGCCGCCGTCTACCTTCTGGCCCTCCTTGAGCTCGATCTTGATGATCTGCTCGTCGCCGGTGGTCAGCTTGGCCTGCTTGACCTGGTTCCTGTCGATCGCCTGGACGACCTGGCCGGTGTCCACCGTCTTGTAGCCACCGGACGAGCCGACGACCTGCATCAGCACGACCACGGCGAGGACGGCCAGCACGATCCACATGACCGGCCCACGGAAGTATCGCTTCACGTCCATCCATACGGGGCGAGAACGCCCCGTCCCTCCTGCCCGTAGGTAAATGCCGCTGTTGGGAGTTGCTATGAGACTGCTATGGGAAAAGACAACTGTTCTTGGGACGGTACCCCAGCATTGTCACGGGCGACCGCCTTCCCTTGCTCCAACGGCGGAAAGGCGGGCTGGGTTCCCCAGCGTGCCCGTGGACTCAGCCCCCGTAGACGTGCGGCGCGAGCGTGCCGACGAACGGGAGGTTGCGGTACTTCTCGGCGTAGTCGAGGCCGTAGCCGACGACGAACTCGTTGGGGATGTCGAAGCCGATCCACTTCACGTCGATCGCGACCTTCGCCGCGTCCGGCTTGCGCAGCAGCGTGCAGACCTCCAGGGAGGCCGGCTCGCGCGAGCCGAGGTTGGTGAGCAGCCACGACAGGGTCAGACCCGAGTCGATGATGTCCTCGACGATCAGGACGTGCCGGCCCTTGATGTCGGTGTCCAGGTCCTTGAGGATCCGCACGACACCGGACGACTGGGTGCCCGCGCCGTACGAGGACACCGCCATCCAGTCCATGGTGACGGGGGTGGCGAGCGCGCGCGCCAGGTCAGCCATCACCATCACGGCGCCCTTGAGGACCCCGACGATGAGCAGGTCCTTGCCCGCGTACTCCGCATCGATCTTGGCCGCCAGTTCGGCGAGCTTCGCGTCGATCTCTTCCTTGGTGATGAGCACCGACTGGAGGTCGCTGCCCATGTCCTTCTCGTTCACCCGCGTCGCTTTCTGTCTCGGCGGTTCAGCCTTGCCGAATGACCAGTCTGCCACCCTGCCGACGCGCCTGAACCCGGCCGGGCAGATTGATGGCCCCCTGGCCGCGCCATCCGGTGATCAGCCGGTCCATCTCCTCGACATGGCGGGCGAAGAGCGAACCGGCCGGCGAACCGGCCTCGATGGCGGCCCTGCGCAGCACCCGGCGCCGCACGGCGGGCGGCAGCGAGAAGAGCTTCGCGCACTCCAGCTCGCCGGTGTCGTCGCGCACGTCGGCGGCCGCGTCGGCGGCCCAGCTGTCGAGGGCGTCGGCGTCGTCGCGGGAGAGCTGGGCGGTGCGGGCGAGCGCTTCGACGACGCCCTTGCCGAGCGCCTTCTCCAGGGCGGGCAGACCCTCGTGGCGCAGCCGGGAACGGGTGTAGGCCGGGTCCACGTTGTGCGGGTCGTCCCAGACGGGCAGCGACTGGACCAGGCACGCCTTGCGGGCCGTCTGCCGGTCGAGCTGGAGGAAGGGACGGCGGTAACGGCCGGCCGCCCCCGAGACGGCCGCCATGCCGGACAGCGAGCGGATGCCGGATCCGCGGGCGAGGCCGAGGAGCACGGTCTCGGCCTGGTCGTCGCGGGTGTGCCCGAGCAGGACGGCAGCCGCGCCGAGCCGCTCGGCGGCCTCGTCGAGGGCCGCGTAACGGGCGTCCCGCGCGGCGGCCTCGGGCCCGCCCGCACGGCCGACGCGCACGGTGACGGCCTCGACCGGGTCGAAGTCCATGGCGGCGAGACGTCCGGCGACCTCCGCGGCGCGCTCGGCGGAGCCGTCCTGGAGGCCGTGGTCGACGGTGATGCCGCCGGCACGGACGGAGAGTCTGGGGGCCTCGAAGGCGAGGGCGGAGGCGAGCGCCATGGAATCGGCGCCGCCGGAGCAGGCGACGAGCACGAGCGGCTGCCGCCGGTGCGTCGCGACGCCGCCGGGGGCGCGGGCCGGGGAGGAGGCCGCGAGCGCGGCACCGCCGGAGTGCACGGCGTGCTGGGTGAGGACTTCGTGGAGGACGCGGCGGACCGCCAGGCGTATCGCCGCGACCGCAGGATGGGGACCCATGTCCGGTTCCCTTCGTGAAGATTCGGGAGGGGGTGGCTCGGGTGCCGACCGGGGGCGGCCCCAGGGGCCGGCCACCCCGAGCCGGTCACTCAGAGTGCGTCGATGGTGACAGAACCGAGCCAATACCCGAGCATTGCACGCCTATCCACGGCCTACGGTCCCTCGGACGGGTGATTGGAGGGGCGCGCCTGTGCCACGCGCGTCCTGCCGTTCACGACTCCGCTCCGCCCGTTCACGACTCCGCTCTGCGGTGCACCCGCGCGACCCAGTCCGCCGGTTTGGCGATCTCGGCCTTGGTCGGGAGGGTGTTGGGGGACGTCCAGACCCGGTTGAAGCCGTCCATCCCCACCTCGTCGACCACGGCCCGCACGAAGCGCTCCCCGTCGCGGTACTGGCGCAGTTTGGCATCCAGGCCGAGGAGCTTGCGCAGCGCGAGGTCGAGGCGGCTGGCGCCGCGGGCCCTGCGCTGCTGGAACTTCTCCCGGATCTCCGCCACCGACGGGACGACGTCGGGGCCGACCCCGTCCATCACGTAGTCCGCGTGGCCCTCCAGGAGGGACATCACGGCGGTCAGCCGGGCGAGGATCTCGCGCTGGGCGGGCGTCTGCACCAGTTCGACGATCGAGCGGCCCTCGTCCTCCTCGCCCTCGGGGCGGGCGCCGGCGAGGGACTGGGCGGCCTCCCGGAGCCGTTCGAGGAAGGTCATCGGATCGACGTCCGTCTCACCGAGGAATGACTGGATCTCGCCCTCCAGGTGGGCGCGCAGCCAGGGGACGCCGGTGAACTGGGTGCGGTGGGTCTCCTCGTGGAGACAGACCCACAGCCGGAAGTCGTGCGGGTCCACGCCCAGTTCGCGCTCGACGTGGACGATGTTGGGCGCCACGAGCAGGAGGCGGCCGCCGCCGTTCCCGCCCGGGTCCGCCGGGTCGCCGGCGGGCAGGTCGCGGGAGGCGGGGGCGAACGTCTCGTACTGGCCGAGGACCCGGGAGGCGAGGAAGGACAGCAGCATCCCCAGCTCCACGCCGGTCACCTTGCCGCCGACCGCGCCCAGCACGGCGCCGCCGGCCGAGCCCGACCTGCGTTCCTGCATCTTGTCCAGAAGGGGCCTCAGCAGTTCGCGGAAGCCCGCCACGTTGGCCTTGACCCATCCCGCCCGGTCCACCACGAGGACCGGGGTGTCCTGCGGACGGGAGCCCTCCGGGATCATCCCCGTGAAGGCGCGCACATGTTCCTCGGACGCCTTGGCGTGCCGGCGGAGCTCGGCGACGACGGCACGCGCCTCGTCCCGGCTCACGTCGGGCCCCGGCCGCACGAAGCGGGTCGCGGTCGCCACGGCGAGGTTCCAGTCGACCATCTCGGCACCACCGATGCTCGTCATGCGTCAACCGTACGTTCTCGACCCGGGGGACGGAGAGGTGTCGGCGGCCGACGGATACCCGGCGAAGGCCGTGCGGGGGCCGCCGTCAGCCCGTGAGGGCCGCGGCGAGGCGGTCCAGGGCCGCCTGCGCCTCGTACGGCGAAGGGGTGTCCCGCGCGAGGAACGAGAAGCCGAGCAACCGTCCGTCCGCACCGGCCACCGTCCCCGCCAGGGCGTTGACGCCGGTGAGCGTGCCGGTCTTGGCGCGGACGAGTCCGGAGGCGGCGGATGCGGGGCCGTACCGGTCGTCGAGCGTGCCGGTGAAGCCGGCGACGGGCAGGCCGGTCAGCACGTGCCGCAGCTCGGGGTGGGCGGGGTCGGCCGAGCGGGCGAGCAGCGCGGTGAGGAGTTCGGCGGAGACCCTGTCCCGGCGGTCCAGGCCGCTGCCGTCGGCGAAACGGGCCCCGGTGACCGGCAGCTGGAGCCTGCGCAGCTGCGCGGTGACGGCCTCGGACGCGCCGGCGAAGTCCGCCCTGCCGCCGGAGGCGAGCGCGGTCTGACGGGCGAGCGACTCGGCGATGTCGTTGTCGCTGGTGGTCAGCATGCGCTCGACGAGCGCGGACACCGGCACCGAGAGCACCTGTGCCAGGGGCACCGCCTCGGTCGCGGCGCGGCCCGGTGCGGGGGCCCCGGAGACCCGTACGCCGCGTTCGCGCAGCAGGTCGGCGAAGACCCGGGCGGCCTCCCGCGCGGGGTCGGCGGAACGCGTGGCGGGGCCGGTGCTCCGGGGGTCGTTGCGGCCCTGGTCGACCATGAGCGCGCTGACGGGGGCGATGTTGTCGTTGGGCCCGATGGGGTGCAGCAGCGGGCCGCGGTAGAGCGAGGTGTCGTACCCGAGGCGGACGCCGGCGGTCCCGTTCTCGCGCAGCGCCTCGGCGGTGCGGTCGGCGAGGGTCGCCAGGCGTGCCCGGTCGAGGGAGGCGTCGCCGCCGCCGACCAGGGTGATCTGCCGCGCCCCGGGCGCGGCGACCACCGTGGTGGGGATGCGGTGGCCGGGACCCGGCGCGGCGAGGGCCGCGACCGCCGTGGCGATCTTGACGGTCGAGGCGGGGGTCATCGGCTCGGCCGCGCGGCTGCCCCAGAGCCGCTCGCCCGTCGTGAGGTCGATCACGCAGGCGGCGGGCGACGGGCCGAGGCCGGGGTCGGCGAGCAGGGGGCCGAGCGTCTTCGCCAGGGCCGCGGGCGGCGTCGCGGGCGCCTCGGCGGCCCGCGTCGTGCTCCCGCCCAGCGCGGACAGCACGGCGGGGGCGCTGGGCGCCGGGGCGGGCCGCTTCGCGGCCGGGACCTCGTGATGTGTGCCACCCGTGCGCCCGGGGGCGGCCGCCCACTGCCGCTCGGCCTTACGCTGACCCGTGTCCCAGGGCCCCGCCGCGGCAACCGCCCCGGCGGAGAGGGCGAGGCCGACCACGGCCGCACCCGCCGCGAGCTGCCACGTCCTGACCTTCGGCACCCCGCACCAGCCCCTTTCGCGATCACACCCGTGCGTGAGGGACACTTAACCACCGTCAATCGCGTCTTGCTATGTCTTGATCATGGAGGAGCCACCCGTGGAGTTCGACGTCACCATCGAGATCCCGAAGGGGTCGCGGAACAAGTACGAGGTGGACCACGAGACCGGTCGGATCCGCCTGGACCGTCGACTCTTCACCTCGACCAGCTACCCGGCCGACTACGGCTTCGTGGAGAACACCCTCGGCGAGGACGGCGACCCGCTGGACGCGCTGGTCATCCTCGACGAGCCGACCTTCCCCGGCTGCCTGATCAAGTGCCGCGCCATCGGCATGTTCCGGATGACGGACGAGGCCGGCGGCGACGACAAGCTGCTGTGCGTCCCCGCCTCCGACCCGCGTGTCGAGCACCTGCGCGACATCCACCACGTGTCGGAGTTCGACCGCCTGGAGATCCAGCACTTCTTCGAGGTCTACAAGGACCTGGAGCCCGGCAAGTCCGTCGAGGGTGCCAACTGGGTCGGCCGCACCGAGGCCGAGGCCGAGATCGAGGCCTCCTACAAGCGCCTGGAGGCGCAGGGCGGCGCTCACTGACGCCAGTCGGCAGATGCTCCGGCGCGGGCGGGACACCCTGGGTGTCCCGCCCGCGTCGCGTGTCACCCCATGTCCGTGCCCATACTGGGCAGAAGCGCCGGACGGGGGCTGGAACGAGAGGGAGCGAGGACGACGAGTGGTGGCGGAGCCCGAGGGTCCGGAAGACCGGAAACCTCAGTCCGACGAGGCCCACAGTGCCTTCACCGCTCCGGCGGGGGTGGAGCAGCCGGAGCCGCCCGAAGAAGACCACCCCAGTTCGGAGTTCGCCGTTCCGCAGGGGCTCGTCCCCGAACCGCCACCCGAACCGGAGGGCTCGGCCTTCGCGCCGCCGTCCACGTACAGCGCCAGGAACTCGCCGCCCGCCTTCACCCCCGCGCACGGCATCCCCGTCGTCCGGCTGACCAAGGACGCCCCGTGGCAGGACCGGATGCGGGCCATGCTGCGGATGCCGGTGGGCGAACGGCCGGTGCCGGAGACGGCGCACCGGCAGGACGAATCCGGCCCCGCGGTGCCGCGCGTGCTCGACCTGACGCTGCGCATCGGTGAGCTGCTGCTCGCGGGCGGCGAGGGTGCCGAGGACGTCGAGGCGGCCATGTTCGCCATCTCGCGCTCGTACGGCCTGGACCGCTGCGAGCCGACCGTCACCTTCACGCTGCTGTCGATCACCTACCAGCCGTCCCTGGTGGACGACCCGGTGACGGCCAACCGCACCGTGAGGCGGCGCGGCACCGACTACACCCGGCTCGCCGCGGTGTACAAGCTCGTCCACGACATCAGCGTGGAGGAGTCCGAGGTCACGCTGGAGGAGGCGTACCGGCGGCTCGCGGAGATCCGGCGCAACCGGCACCCCTTCCCCGGCTGGGCGCTGACGCTCGCCGGGGGCCTGCTCGCGGGCGCGGCGTCGGTGCTGGTCGGCGGTGACCTGGTGGTGTTCCTGGCGGCGGCGGTGAGCGCCATGCTCGGCGACCGGCTGGCCTGGCTGGCCGCCGGGCGCGGGCTGCCGGAGTTCTACCAGTTCGTGGCCGCCGCGATGCCGCCGGCCGCGGTCGGCGTGGCGCTCTCGCTGTCCCCGCTGGAGGTACGGGCGTCGGCGGTCATCACCGGTGGCCTGTTCGCGCTGATCCCGGGACGGGCGCTGGTGGCCGGCGTCCAGGACGGGCTCACCGGCTTCTACATCACGGCGGCGGCCCGGCTGCTGGAGGTGGGCTATCTCGTCGTCGGCATCGTCGTCGGTGTGCTGGGCGTGCTCTATCTCGGCTTCGCGCTCGACGCCGGTCTCCAGCCCGAGACCGCGATCCACAGCGTGGAGCGGCCGGTGGTGCAGACCCTCGCCGCGATGACCCTGTCGCTGTGCTTCGCCGTGATGCTCCAGCAGGAACGCGCGACGGTGTGGCTGGTCACGCTCAACGGCGGAGTCGCCTGGGTCGTCTACGGGGCGCTGGCGGACACCGCGCAGGTGTCGCCGGTCGCGGCGACGGCCGCCGCGGCGGGCCTGGTGGGCATCTTCGGGCAGATGCTGGCCCGCTACCGCTTCGCCTCCGCCCTGCCGTACGTCACGGCCGCGATCGGCCCGCTGCTGCCCGGCAGCGCGACGTACTTCGGGCTGCTCTCCATCGCCCGGGGCGACCTCAACCCGGGCCTCGCCTCGCTCAGCAAGGCGGCGGCGCTGGCGCTGGCCATCGCGATCGGGGTGAACCTCGGCGCGGAGACCACCCGGCTCTTCCTGCGGGTCCCGGGTGTCGCGGGCGTCCCGGGCGAGCAGCAGCCGGGCGGACGCCGCGCGGCCAAGCGGACCCGCGGCTTCTGAGACTGCGCACGCGATCCCCGCGCCGGGGCCGGGAACGGCGAAGCGCTCCCGGCGGCCGCGGGCGGCGGGCCGGGAGCGCTCCGGGTGTACGGGGTCAGCGCTTGGCGTGCCGGCCGCGCGAGGACGGCGGCGTGGTGTCGGGGCCCTCTCCGGCGGCGGCCGCCTTCTTGGCCTTGGAGCGGGCCCGCAGGAACTCGATCGCGATCGGGACGACCGAGATCAGGACGATCAGGATCAGGATCGCCTCGATGTTCTCGTGGACGAAGTCCACCTTGCCGAGGGCGGCGCCCAGCAGCGTGACACCGGCGCCCCACAGCACGCCGCCGATGACGTTGAAGGTGACGAAGGAGCGGTAGTTCATCCGGCTCACACCGGCGATGATCGGCGTGAACGTGCGCACGATGGGGACGAAGCGCGCCAGGACGAGGGACTTCGGGCCGTACTTCTCGAAGAACTCGTGGGCCTTCTCGACGTTCTCCTGCTTGAACAGCTTGGAGTCCGGACGCTTGAAGAGGGCGGGACCCACCTTGCGGCCGAAGAGATAGCCGACCTGGTCGCCGATGACGGCGGCCAGCACGATCAGCAGGCACACCAGCCAGAGCGGCATGTCGATCTTGCCCGTGGTCACCAGCAGACCGGTGGTGAACAGCAGCGAGTCACCGGGGAGGAAGAAGCCGATGAGCAGTCCGGATTCGGCGAAGACGATGACCAGGACGCCGATCAGCCCGAATGTGGTGATCAGATAGTCCGGGTCGAGCCAGCTCGGCCCGAGCGCAAGGGTGTTCACGAGGTCCGGACTCCTGTTGTGGTGTAGGTCGGTCGGCAATGGTCGGCCGCCCAAAGCTATCAACGCACAGGAAGGTGCCCGCGTTCCACCGGCGCTTCGCGGATGCGCCCGGGGCGAGGGGCCGGGAAGCTGGATCCATGGGTATCGAGGACTACGGCGGCGGACAGGGCCCGGGCAGCGACGTACTGGTCGTCACGACCAACGACGTGCCGGGTCACCGGGTGGAGCAGGTGGTCGGTGAGGTCTTCGGACTGACCGTCCGCTCACGGCATCTGGGCAGCCAGATCGGGGCGGGGCTCAAATCGATGATCGGCGGTGAGCTGAGGGGTCTGACCAAGACCCTGGTCGAGACCCGCAACCAGGCCATGGAGCGCCTGGTCGAGCAGGCACGGAGCCGGGGCGCCAACGCGGTGCTGGCGTTCCGCTTCGACGTCAGCGAGGCGGCGGACGTGGGCACCGAGGTGTGTGCCTACGGAACCGCGGTCGTGATCACGCGGGTGTGACGCGGCGGGGGCGGGACCGGGAGGGTGTCCCAGGCCCGGCCCCGGCCCCGGATCACGCGCCGCGCGCCACGACGGCGCCGGCCCGGCCCGGCCCGGTCCCTGCCGGCATCTCCCGTTGCGTGCGGTACGACCCCGTACGAGCCTGAGACGTATGGCACTGCACCAAGGCGCGGCGGACCCGGGCGAGGGCACACAGGAGCGGGACCGGCTCTCCCTCAACCCCTTCTTCGGCGAGGCCGACCCCGTCGCCGGGATGGCGTCGGCACCGCCCACGCACCGCCTCCCCGACGGACCGCTGGCGCCGGCCACCGCCTATCAGCTGGTCCACGACGAGCTGATGCTCGACGGGAACTCACGGCTGAACCTGGCGACCTTCGTGACCACCTGGATGGAACCCCAGGCGGACGTCCTGATGGGCGAGTGCCGCGACAAGAACATGATCGACAAGGACGAGTACCCGCGTACCGCCGAGCTGGAGCGCCGGTGCGTGTCGATGCTCGCCGATCTGTGGCACGCCCCGGACCCGTCCACGGCGGTGGGCTGCTCGACGACCGGGTCCAGCGAGGCGTGCATGCTCGCCGGGATGGCGCTGAAGCGGCGCTGGGCGCGGCGGAACGCGGACCGCTATCCCGGATCGGCCCGGCCCAACCTGGTGATGGGCGTCAACGTGCAGGTCTGCTGGGAGAAGTTCTGCACCTTCTGGGAGGTGGAGGCCCGGCTGGTGCCGATGGAGGGCGAGCGCTTCCATCTGGACCCGGGGGCCGCCGCCGCCCTCTGCGACGAGAACACCATCGGTGTCGTCGCCGTGCTCGGTTCGACCTTCGACGGGTCCTACGAACCGGTGGCCGAGGTGTGCGCGGCGCTCGACGCGCTCCGGGAGCGCACCGGGCTCGACGTCCCGGTCCATGTGGACGGCGCCTCCGGGGCGATGGTGGCCCCGTTCCTCGACGAGGACCTGGTGTGGGACTTCCGGCTGCCCCGGGTGTCCTCGATCAACACGTCCGGGCACAAGTACGGCCTGGTCTACCCGGGCGTCGGCTGGGCGCTGTGGCGCTCTCCCGCCGAGCTGCCCGAGGAGCTGGTGTTCCGGGTGAACTACCTGGGCGGCGACATGCCGACGTTCGCCCTCAACTTCTCCCGGCCGGGCGCTCAGGTGGTCGCCCAGTACTACACGTTCCTCAGGCTGGGGCGCGCGGGCTACCGGGCCGTGCAGCAGGCCGCCCGGGACATCGCGCGGGGGCTGGCCCGGCGGATCGGTGAGCTGGAGGACTTCCGGCTGCTCACGCACGGCGACGAGCTGCCGGTGTTCGCCTTCACGACGGCTGACGACGTCACCCGCTTCGACGTGTTCGACGTGTCGCGCAGGCTGCGCGAGCGGGGCTGGCTGGTGCCCGCGTACACCTTCCCGCCCCACCGGGAGGACCTCTCGGTGCTGCGGGTGGTGTGCCGCAACGGCTTCTCGGCCGATCTGGCGGAGCTGCTGATGGAGGACCTGCGGCAGCTGCTGCCGGAGCTGCGCGACCAGCCGCATCCGCTGAGCAGGGACGCGGCGGCGGCCACGGCCTTCCACCACTGAGCGGGCCCGCCCCGGACTCAGCCGTCGTCGCCGGCGTGGTACTCGCCCGTCGCGTACGGGTTGTCCTCGCCCTCGGCGAGGACGCCGACGAAGGGCTCGCCCTCGCCGGCGAAGGTGTACGCGCCCGCCTCGATGCGCGCGACGAGTCCGCGGGTCCATTCCGCGCCGAAGTCCGCGGACGCGACCCACAGCTGCATGATCTCTCCGATGTGGCCGAGGACCTCGGGGCCCTCCTCCGGCGTGTAGTAGCCGGTCACCGAGGCCCGCCACTCCTCGATGCCGCGCACGCGCTCGGTCAGCAGGGCGACGGCCTCGTCGCGCGGGAGGTCGACGATGAACCCGATCGCCGCCGACAGCACGTCCGTCCTCTGGTCGTGCGCGGTCAGGGACGCCCGCAGCAGGGCGAAGTACTCCTCGGTGCCCGCGTCGGTGATCTCGTACTCGGTGCGCGGCGGACCGCCCGCGGTGGAGGGCGCGGTCTCGTGGGCGTGCAGCAGTCCCTGCTTCGCCATCTGCTTGAGGGCGTGGTAGATCGAGCCCGGTTTGGCGTTCGACCACTCGTGGGCGCCCCAGAACTCCAGGTCGTTGCGGACCTGGTAGCCGTGGGCCCGGCCGTGCTGGCGCACGGCGCCGAGGACCAGAAGCCGGATCGCCGACATCGCGGTTCCCTTCTATTCAACTTTGACTAGGGTAGCGGTATGACCGAGAAGACCATCCCGCTCCTCCCCTGCCGGGCCATCCAGCCGGTCGTCGATTTCTACACCGCCCTGGGTTTCGAGACGACCTACCTCCAGAAGAGCCCCTACCCGTACGCGGCCGTCCGGCGCGGCTCCGTCGAACTCCAGTTCTTCGGCATGAAGGACTACGAGCCGGCCGGCTCCTACTCCGGCGTCTACATCGTCACGGACGACGTGGACGCCCTCTACGAGACGTTCCGCGGCGGCCTGAAGGAGGCGTACGGGCGGATCCCCCGGCGCGGCCTGCCGCGCATCGGCCCGCTGAAGGACATGTCCTACGGGATGCGCCAGTTCCTGATGTCCGACCCCGGCGGGAACTCCGTGCGGGTCGGACAGGAGATCGCCGAGGACAAGAGCCTCGCGCCCGTCCCCCGGGAGACCTTCGCGAAGGCGCTGCACATGGCCGACCTCTTCGCGGACTCCAAGGAGGATCTGCCGGGAGCCGCCAGGATCGTCGACCGGGCGCTCGCCCGCGACGACGCGCGGCCGACCCCCGAGCAGCTGCTGCGGCTGCTGGTGCTGCGGGGCGACATCGCCGGGCGGCTCGGCGACGACGCGCTGGCCGCCGCCACCCTGGACCGGGCCGCCGAGGTGGAGCTGAGCGGGCCGGAGCGGGAGGCGGCGGCGGACGCGCTGGCACGCCTGCGCGACCTGCGGGGCTGAACCGCGGGCGTGGGCCCGGCACACCGCCGGGCCCACGCCGTCGCCTCACCGGCCGGCGGCGCCCTCCATGGCGACCAGGTCGAACGCGCCCTTGCCGTCGAGCGATTCCCGGATGATGTCCGCGTGGCCCGCGTGCCGCCCGATCTCCTCGACCAGGTGCAGCATCAGCCAGCGCATCGACACCTCGCCGTCCTTCGGGAACCACGGCGCCTCGGGCAGCGGGAAGGTGTCGTCCAGGCTCGGCACCGAGCGGACGAACTCCTCGGTCTCCCGGGCGACGGATTCCCAGAACGCCAGCACGTCCGGGATCGACTCGCCGTCCACGAGACGGAAGCTGTCGCCCCAGGTCTCCTGGGTCCGCGCCCTCTCGTTCGGCTTCCGCTGCGCCATCCGCAGCCAGTTCAGCTCCGTCTCCGCGACGTGCTTGAGCAGACCGGAGAGGGAGAGCTCGCTGGCGCTCGGACGGCTCGCGGCCTGCTCCTCGGTCAGGCCGAGCACCGAACGCCGGAGGGCACCGCGCTGCGCCTCGACGAAGGAGATCAGCGCGCCGCGCTCGTCACCGTGCGCCTCCGAGGGAACGTGAGTGACCATGATGTCCGCCTTCCGGTCGGGGGAAGGGCCTCCCTTCCCACACCCCACACGCTACGGACCCTTGAGGACGACTTCTGTCCTCAAGGGTCCCTGGGCGCCCCACGTGTCGGCGAAGGGCCACGGCACGCGGCCCCGCGGACGGCCCGGCGGTCAGAACGGGAAGCGCGAGCGGCCGTGCTGGACCGAGATCCACTTCTGGGTGGTGAAGGCGTCCAGCATCGCGTCGCCGTTCAGGCGGCCCACACCGGACTGCTTCTCCCCGCCGAAGGGGACGATCGGCTCGTCGTGGACCGTGCCGTCGTTGATGTGGATCATGCCGGTGCGGACCCGCTTGGCGATCCGGACGCCGCGCTCGACGTCCGCCGTGTGCACGGCCCCGCTGAGGCCGTAGGGGGTGTCGTTGGCGATCCGCACGGCCTCGTCCTCGCCGTCGAACGGGATGACCAGCGCCACCGGGCCGAAGATCTCCTGGGTGAGCACGGGCGAGCCGGCCGGGATCCCGGTGAGCACCGAGGGAGCCACCAGGTTGCCCTCGGTCGTGCCGTGCACCAGGGCGGTCGCGCCCGCTTGGACCGTCTGCTCCACCAGCGAGGAGACCGCCTCGGCCTGGGAGGAGTTGATCAGCGGACCGATGTGGGTGGCCGGGTCCGAGGGGTCGCCGACCTTCAGCGTCCGCACCTTGGCGACGAACTTCTCGGTGAACTGCGCCTCCACCGAGCGGTCGACGAGGATGCGGTTGGCGGCCATGCAGACCTGCCCCTGGTGCACGAAGCGGCTGAAGACGGCCGCGTCGACGGCGTAGTCGACGTCGGCGTCGTCGAGCACGATCAGGGCGCTGTTGCCGCCGAGTTCGAGGATGGCGTGCTTGAAGTTGGCCGCGCAGACGGTCGCGACATGGCGGCCCACCTTGTCGGACCCGGTGAAGGAGATCGCCTTCGGGACCGGGTGCTCCAGGAGGGCGTCGCCTATCTCGGCGATGTCGGTGACGACCACGTTCAGCAGGCCGGGCGGGAGCCCCGCGTCCTCGAAGACCTTGGCGACGAGGGAGCCGCCGCAGACGGGCGTGTTCTGGTGCGGCTTCAGCACCACCGCGTTGCCGAGCGCGAGGGCCGGGGCGACGGACTTGATCGACAGCAGGAAGGGGAAGTTGAACGGGCTGATCACGCCCACCACGCCGACCGGGACCCGGTAGACCCGGTTCTCCTTGCCGTCGACGGGCGAGGGCAGGATGCGCCCCTCGGGCCGGAGCGCCAGCTGGATCGCCTCGCGCAGGAACTCCTTGGCCAGATGCAGCTCGAAGGCGGCCTTCAGATGCGTGCCGCCGAGCTCCGCGACGATCGCCCCGGCGATCTCCTGCTCGCGGTCCTCGATGATGCGCAGGGCTTTCTCGAACACCAGCCGGCGGGTGTACGGGTTGGTCTCGGCCCACGGCTCCTGGGCGCGCTCCGCGGCGCGGTACGCCTGGTCGACCTCGGCCGCGGTGGCGACGGTGATGGACGCGAGCTTCTCCCCGTCGTACGGGTTGAAGTCGATGATGTCCCAGGAGCCGCTGCCGGGCTTCCACTCGCCGTCTATGTACTGAAGTGCCAGTTCGGTGAAGAAGGACATGCGATCACTGCTCCATGGGCGAATGCGGCGGTGGCCGGCGCGGGCACAGCTGGCTGACGCGTATCTGATGTGGCGTCATCGTACTGACGTTTCAGCCGAGTTGGAGGTGTCAGATGAGCTGGAGGAGGCCGCGCAGCAGGTCCCTGGTCCCGGCCGGGTCGGGACTGTCCTCGCAGAGCCGCCCCATCACCCTCTCGTACAGGGCCACCTCCTCGCGCTTGTCGAGGTAGAGGGCGCTGGTGAGCTGCTCCAGGTAGACGATGTCCGAGAGGTCGGACTCGGGGAAGCGCAGCATCGTGAAGGCGCCGCTCTCGCCCGCGTGGCCGCCGAAGCTGAACGGCATCACCTGCAGGGTGATGTTCGGGTGCTCGGAGACCTCGATGAGGTGCCGGAGCTGGTCCTGCATCACGGACCGGTCGCCGTAGGGCCTGCGCAGCGCGGCCTCGTCGAGGACGACATGGAGCCGCGGCGCGTTCTCGGAGACGAGGGCCTTCTGGCGTTCGAGGCGCAGGGCGACCCGCTTGTCGATCTCGGCGGCCGGCGCGTCGGGCATGCCGCGGACGACGACGGCGTGGGCGTACGACTCGGTCTGGAGCAGCCCGTGCACGAACTGCACCTCGTAGATGCGGATCAGGGAGGCGGCGCCTTCGAGGCCGATGTACGTCTGGAACCAGCCGGGCAGCACATCGCCGAAGCTGTGCCACCACCCGGCGACGTTCGCCTCCTTGGCGAGACCGAGCAGCGAGCCGCGCTCGGCGTCGTCGGCCACTCCGTAGAGGGTGAGCAGATCCTCGACATCACGCGCCTTGAAGCTCACCCGGCCCAACTCCATACGGCTGATCTTGGATTCGGACGCGCGGATGGAGTACCCGGCCGCCTCGCGGGTGATGCCGCGGGACTCCCTCAGCCTTCTCAGCTGCGAGCCCAGCAGGATGCGCCGCACCACCGAGCCTCCGCCCGGACCGTCCGGGCGGGGGTACCCCCATGACCCGGCTGACTCAGCCGTCTCTCCTGCCGCCACGACCCGAACCCTCCCCATCTCTCTGCGCCATGCAGTCGTGCACCGATCGTCCCCGAGGTCCCCCCGAACCCCAAGAGCCGGATTCTGCCACCAAACGCTTCACCCCGTACTCATCCGATTACAGAAACGAGAGCTTCTTGGCCAGAAGTTGAACGCGGCACGAAAGAGAATCGCGGAAGAAATGAGCAAGAAACGGCACGGGCAGGGACAGGTCAGGCGCGTGCACGTGCATCTGCCCTTGCATCTGCCGTAGGCATTGGGAAGCATGGGCCCCGCGCACCTGCGTGCTCGTTCGTGTTGTAGCTTCACAGCCGCGATTCCCGGGAGTGCCTCGCATGGGGACGAATGGATCGACCATGCTCGAGCCGTTAAGGCAGGGCCTTCCGCCGATCGATCCCGCCGCCGTCTCCAGCTCCGCCTCCTGCGCCCTGCCCGCCCGCTTCGAAGCGGTGCGCGGGGCACGGCAGTTCACCCGGAGCACGCTCGGCCAGTGGGAACTCGGCCACCGCTTCGACGACGTCTCCCTCGTGGTCTCGGAGCTCGTCACCAACGCGCTGCGCCACGCGCTCCCCGACGAGACACCCGTCACCGCGCACCCGCCCGTCCACGAACCGCCGGTGCGGCTGCATCTGATGCGCTGGAAGAGCCGGCTGGTGTGCGCGGTCCGCGACCCCAGTCACGACGGACCCGCCGAGCGCGAGTCCGAGGAGGACTTCGCGGCCGAGTCGGGGCGCGGCCTCTTCCTCGTCGACTCCTTCAGCGACGGGTGGGGCTGGCACCCGCTCGCCGGGTCGCTGCGCGGCAAGGTGGTCTGGGCACTGTTCCGGCTGGGCTGAGACCCCCGGGCCCACGCTCCGGAAACACGTCACGGGACAGGCCGCGCCGGCCGGCGCGGCCTTCGGTGCGTCATGCCACCAGGTGGTCGAACTCCCCGTCCTTGACGCCGAGAAGCAACGCTTCTATCTCCGCGGGCGTGTACACCAGAGCGGGGCCTTCGGGATGCCGCGAGTTGCGCATCGCCACATCACCACCGGGCAGCTTGGCGAACTCCACGCAGGAGCCCTGGGAGTTGCTGTGCCGGCTCTTCTGCCAGACAACTCCCTGAAGCTCCGTGGCCGTCATGCCGTTGTACACGTGGTGCACAAGTCGCTCCCGGGGTGCAAGGTGCAGGTGTCAACTGGCTCGGATCATAGCTGTGTTCATATACCGATGCATGAGCGGATGCACCTGCAGATGCACGTGCACGGGCGGTGTCCCCACGATTACAGGCACGCGCCGCATGGTGTGCGCTCCTCGCAGGGTACGGGCTGCAACTGACCGTCTGTTCAGCGAACCGGGTACGGACCGGCACGGACGGCAGCAGCGGCGACCGGCGACAACCCCGGGGGCTCCGGCGGGAGTCGGGGGTGCGCACCCGGCGGCGGGTCCCCGACGGCTTCCGCCCCGGGCCGTCGCACGGCGCCCTGGTAGCTTGACGCCGTCGTGACACCGATCAGGGGGACAGAAACGTGCTCAAGCCCGTACGCACCTCGGCCGTGACCGCCGGACTCGTCGCCGTGCTCGCGCTGACCGGATGCGCCGGCGGCGACGACGGAGGCGACAAGGGCAAAGCGTCGGCGAGCCCCACCGCCTCCGGCGACGGAACGGGCGGCGAGACGCAGAAGCCCCTCGACGTCGAAGGCACCTGGGCCGGGCTCACCGACGCCAAGCCGGTCGTGCTGTCCGTGAAGGACGGCAAGGCGGCGCTGCTGGCCGACGGCCATGCCTGCACCGGCGAGGTCGAGGACCACGGCAGCCCGATGCTGGCCCTGAAGTGCGCGGACGGGAACACCGACCGCACCATGGGCGCGATCGAGTCCAACGACGGCACGACCCTGGTCATCTCCTGGGACGCCGGAAAGAAGGACACCCTGAAGAAGAACGACGGCGCGAGCCTGCCGGAGGGCCTGCCCACGGCCCTGCCGACCTCCTGACGCCGGACGCGTACGACGGGTGGCGGCAGCCCCGGCCGAAGGGCCGGCGGCGCGCGCCCGCACCGGGACACCCGGCGCCGCACCGCCCGCACCGGGACACCCACGATGCAGGGCCGCCGACTCCTCGGAGACCGCGGTCCTGCGCCGTTCCGTCTGCGGTCGGACCATTAGGGGTGTGTGACATAGTTCTGCCCGTTCCGGGCACACCTCCGGGCGCCGCCCACCGACCGAGCCGGGAGTTACGGATGGCCGCCGAATGGCACCCCGTGCGGCAGCCCCGCACGCACGAACTGGTCCTGGAGAGCATCGAGGAGCGGGTGCTCTCCGGTGAGCTCAAGGCCGGCGACCGCCTCCCCCCGGAGCGGGAGCTGGCCCCCGTCCTCGGCGTCAGCCGCTCCGCGCTGCGCGAGGCCCTGCGGGTGCTGGAGACCATCGGCGTGCTGTCGGCGCAGGCGGGCCGCGGGCCCGACTCCGGGGCCCGGATGGTCCGCAACCCGGACGACGCCCTCGGCAGGCTGCTGCGTCTGCACTTCGCGCTCGGCAGCTACACGCTCCAGGACATGCTGGAGGCCCGCGTCGTCCTGGAGCGCTCCAGCTTCGAGGCGGCCGCGGGCAACGCCTCCGAGGAGCAGTGGGAGGAGCTCGGGGCCCTGGTGACGGCCATGGAGCGCCCGGGGATCGACGTCGAGCAGTTCAACGACCTGGACACCCGCTTCCATGTGCTGGTCGCCCGTGCCTCCGGCAACCAGCTCACCTCCACGCTCACGTCAGCGGTGCGGGAGTCCGTGCGGCCGCTGATCCTGCGCGCCCTGGAGGCGGCGGAGGACTGGCCCGCCGCCGCGTCGGCGCTCGCCGCCGAGCACGCGGAGCTGCTGCGCCTGGTGCGCGCCGGCGAGGGCGCCGGGGCCGCGGCCCTCGCGGAACGCCACATCCGCGGCTTCCACGGCGGGCTGGTGGCGGACCCGCCGGCCGCGGACTGACCCCGCCCGGACCCTCGGCGTCCCCGGCCCCCTCTTCGGGGGCCGGAACAGCACCCCACGGCAGTGAAAGGTCCGACCACAAAGCGGAATGTCCTTGCGATTCACTGGCCCGTCACTAGTATGGTCGGACCATACTTTCTCGTGGAGACCCGCCATGCGTATCGGACTCTTCGCCACCTGCCTCGGGGACACCCTCTTCCCCGACGCGGTGCGGGCGACCGCTCTCCTCCTGGCCCGGCTCGGCCACGAGGTGGTGTTCCCGCCGGAGCAGACCTGCTGCGGCCAGATGCACGTCAACACCGGCTACCAGCGCGAACCGGTCCCCCTGGTGCGCAACTTCGCCGACACGTTCGGCGACGGCTCGCTCGACGCGGTCGTCATGCCCTCGGGCTCCTGCGCCGGGTCCGTGCGCCACCAGCACGAGATCGTCGCCGAACGCTACGGCGACCCGGCGCTGCGCAGCGCGGTCGCCGGGGTCAAGGCCAAGACGTACGAGCTCTCCGAGCTGCTCGTGGACGTCCTCGGCGTGACGGACGTCGGCGCGTACTTCCCGCACCGGGTCACCTACCACCCCACCTGCCACTCCCTGCGGATGCTGCGGGTCGGCGACAAGCCGCTGCGGCTGCTGCGGGCCGTGGAGGGGATCGACCTGGTCGAGCTGGGACAGGCCGACTCCTGCTGCGGCTTCGGCGGGACGTTCGCGCTCAAGAACGCCGGCACCTCGGCCGCGATGCTGCGGGACAAGATGCGCCACGTGACCGCCACCGGCGCCGATGTCTGCACCGCGGGCGACTCCTCCTGCCTGATGCACATCGGCGGCGGCCTGTCCCGCATCAAGGCCGGCACCCGCACGCTCCACCTCGCCCAGATCCTCGCCGCCACCCGCACCGCGCCGTACGCCCCGACGGAGGCCGTCCGATGAGCCGCCCGAAGCCCCGGCAGCCCGGGAGCACCTTCCTCGGCATGCCCGCCCGCCCGCCGCGCGTCCCGTACGGCGACGGCAACCTCCGCGGCGAGGAGGCGTTCCCCCGCGCCGCCGCGGGCGAGCTGCGCAACGAGCAACTGCGCCGCAACCTCGGACGCGCCACCCACACGATCCGCGGCAAGCGGCTCGCCGTGACCGGTGAACTGCCGGACTGGGAGGAGCTGCGCGACGCGGGCGCCGCGATCAAGACCGACGCCCTGAACCGGCTGCCCGGGCTCCTGGAGGAACTGGAGCGCAAGGTCACCGAACGCGGCGGCACCGTGCACTGGGCCCGTGACGGCGCGGAGGCCAACGAGATCGTCACCCGCCTGGTCAGAGCGACCGGCAGCGACGAGGTCATCAAGGTCAAGTCGATGGCCACCCAGGAGATCGGGCTCAACGAGCACCTGGAGGAAGCAGGGATCACCCCCTGGGAGACGGACCTCGCCGAACTGATCGTGCAGCTCGGCCACGACCGGCCGTCGCACATCCTGGTGCCCGCGATCCACCGCAACCGCGACGAGATCCGCGAGATCTTCCTGAAGGAGATCCCGGGCGTCGACCCGGAGCTCGACTCGGTCCCGGAGCACCTGGCGGCCGCCGCCCGCGCCTATCTGCGCGAGAAGTTCATGAGCACCCGGGTCGCCGTCTCGGGGGCGAACTTCGGCATCGCCGAGACCGGCACGCTGGGCGTGGTCGAGTCCGAGGGCAACGGCCGGATGTGCCTGACCCTGCCCGAGACGCTCATCACGGTGATGGGCATCGAGAAGGTCCTGCCGCTCCACCAGGACCTGGAGGTCTTCCTCCAGTTGCTGCCCCGCTCCTCCACCGGCGAGCGGATGAACCCGTACACCTCCCTGTGGACGGGCGTCACCGAGGGGGACGGCCCCCAGGACTTCCATCTGGTCCTCCTCGACAACGGGCGGACCGCCGCGCTCGCCGACGCGGTGGGGCGCCAGGCGCTCAACTGCATCCGCTGCTCGGCCTGCCTCAACGTCTGCCCCGTGTACGAGAGGGTCGGCGGCCACGCCTACGGCTCCACCTACCCGGGCCCCATCGGCGCGGTGCTCACGCCCCAGCTCGCCGGGATGCACGCCGCCGACGACGACCCCAACAGCTCGCTGCCGTACGCCTCGACACTGTGCGGCGCCTGCTACGACGCCTGCCCGGTGAAGATCGACATCCCCGCGCTGCTGGTCGAACTGCGGCACCAGAAGACCGAGGAGTCCGGCCGCTCGGCGGAGCGGCTCGCCATGCGGGCGGCCGCCGCCGTCATGGGACGCCCCCGGCTGTGGACGGCCGCGCAGCGCACCGCGCGGCTGGGCCGCGCGGTCGCGGGACGGGACGGCACCATCGGCCGGCTGCCGCCTCCCTTCTCCGGCTGGAGCGACACCAGGGACACCCCCGCGCCCCCGAAGCAGACCTTCCGCGCCTGGTTCGCCTCCGACGAGGGCGCGGCGGCGCTGCGCGAGGCGGCCCGCGAGGGCGACCGGCGGCGCGCCGACGGGCAGACGCACGGCGACGACCAGGAGGACCAGTGACCACCGGCACCAGCGCGCGGGACACCGTGCTCGGCCGCGTCCGCGACGCGCTCGCCCTCGCACCGCCCCGGGAGACCGCGGTCCCCCGGGCGTACCGCACCGGGCGCAGCCTGCCCGACGACGAGCGTCTCGCCCTCTTCACGGACCGGCTCACCGACTACCGGGCCACGGTCCTCACCTGCACGGCCGACGGCACGGCGGCGGCCGTCGCCCGGGCACTCGCCGACCGCGGCGCCCGCCGGGTCGGTGTGCCGGCCGGGCTCGACCGGGGCTGGCTCGCCGACTGGGACGGGGAGGTGCACGAGGACTCCGCCGGGGTGCCCCCGCGGGACCTCGAAGCGCTCGACGGAGTGGTCACCGCGTCGGCCGCGGGCTGCGCCGAGACCGGGACGGTGTTCCTGGACGCCTCGCCGGACCAGGGGCGGCGGGCCCTGTCGCTCGTGCCGGACCTCCACGTGTGCGTGGTGGACCTCTCCACGGTGGAGGCCGGGGTGCCGGAGGCTCTCGCCCGTCTCGTCCCCGGGCGGCCCACGACGCTGATCAGCGGCCCCTCCGCGACCTCCGACATCGAGCTGGAACGGGTGGAGGGCGTCCACGGCCCCCGCACGCTGGTCGTCGTCGTCCGCACCGACGTGTGACGACGCGCCGCGCCCGCCCGCCGGTTCAGCCGTCGCGGCCCCGCAGCCGGGGCCGGTGCGGCCCCGCGGGGCGGGCGCGGTCCGCGGCCGACGTGCCGTCGCGCCAGCCCTCGGGGTCCGTCGCGCCGCGCACCCGGGTCGTGGTCGTCCGCGGGAACATCTTGTCGGTCCGGTCGGTGACGGCCAGCTCGCGGGTCGCGAGCACCGGCAGCAGGTCACCGGTCACCACCTCCTCCGCGACCGCGGCGAGATGGTCGCCCAGACGGGCCGCGTAGGCCGTCCAGAACGACTGCCGGAAGGTCTTGGTGCGCTTGCGGCCGCCGGCGCGCTGCGCCGACTCGGCCACCGTCATCGCCGTCGTGCCCTGCACCAGGAGAGAGGTGTACAGCAGCTCCACGGCTTCGAGGTCCCCCTCGAAGCCGACGACCGTGGAGAAGCCGTACGCGCCGTTCCACACGGCCCGGCAGCGGTTGGCCGTGGCGACGGCGTCGAGGAGGACCGCCTTGGCCGTCTCGTAGGGGGCGTCCACGCCGATGCGGCAGGCGGACGGCGAGTGGTCCGAGGGGGCGCCGTGGGCGAGGACGGCCTCGTCGATGCTGTGCCGGGCCATCAGCTCCTGGGCCTTCGCCGTCAGGGCCTCGGCCTCCTGCGGGAAGCCCGTCGCCTCCGCCTTGGCGAGCAGGGCCCGCACCCGGGTCAGCATCCGGGGCTCGTGGGCCGGGGGAGGCGCGGCGAGCGTGCTGCCGCCGGGCGGCGGGGCGACCGGCTCGATGCGCGGCAGACGTGCCAGCAGCCGGTACAGCTCCAGCACCGCGGTGGCGCGGGTGAAGCGGTCCGCCCGGTACGGCTCACCGCCGGCCAGGCCCGCGAGCTGGGCCCGCCAGCGCGGCGGGAGCCGCTCGCCGTAGGCCGCGGACTCGGCGACGGCCAGGCCGGCGAAGAGCCGGCCGTGCGCGTCGTCCAGTTCGCGCCGGACCAGCCGGGCGACGTCCTCCGGCTGCCATCCGCGCTCCCAGGCCCCGCGCAGGAGCAGCTCCCCCCGCCGGTCCAGTTCCGCGTCCGCCGCGGGGTCGGCGGCGAGGAGGGACGCCGCCGTGTCCAGGGCGTCGTCGCCCTCCGCGTACAGCGCCGCGGCCAGCGCCTTCTCGACCGTGCTCACACAGGCGATGGTGTCACGGGGCCGGTGGCAGCATCCCGGGGGTAGGGCAGGCACTACCCCCGGGACGCCCCTTCGTGGTCGTGACCGGCGCGGGCCCGGACGGAAGCCTTGGGGCATGAACCCACCCGCCGTACGGCTCACCGATGTCCGCCGCGTCCACCGCGGTGTCACCGCGCTCGACGGGGTCCGCCTCGACTTCGCCCGCGGGACCTTCACCGCCGTGATGGGGCCCTCGGGCTCCGGCAAGACCACGCTGCTGAACTGCGCGGCCGGGATCGACCGCCCCACCTCCGGGCGCGTCGAGATCGACGGCACAGCGATCGACGGGCTGAGCGAACGGCGGCTCACCCTGCTGCGCCGGGAGCGCGTCGGCTTCGTGTTCCAGGCGTACAACCTGATCCCCTCCCTGACCGCCGCGCAGAACGTCGCGCTGCCGCTGCGCCTCGCCGGCCGGCGGCCCGCCCGGACCGCCGTGCTCGACGCGCTGGACCGGGTCGGCCTGCGGCAGCGCGCGGGACACCGGCCCGCGCAGCTGTCCGGCGGCCAGCAGCAGCGCGTGGCGCTCGCCCGCGCGCTGATCACCCGGCCCGCCGTGCTGTTCGGCGACGAGCCGACCGGTGCGCTGGACACGGTCACCAGCCGCGAGGTGCTCGGCATGCTCAGGGACCTGGTGGACACCGAGGGCCAAACCGTCGTGATGGTCACCCACGACCCCGTGGCCGCGTCCTTCGCCGACCGGGTGGTGTTCCTCGTCGACGGGCGGGTCGCGGGGGACATGGCGGCCCCGGCCGCCGACGTCGTCGCCGCCCGTCTCGCGGGACTGGAGGCCGTCGCGTGCTGACCGTCGCCCTCGCCCGGCTCCGCTCCCACTGGGCCACGTTCGCCGCGAGCTTCGTCGCGCTGACGCTCGGGGTCGCCCTGCTCACCACCATGGGCCTCGGCCTCGCCTCCACCCTCGACGCCCCCCGCCGGGCACCGGAACGTTTCGCGTCGTCGCCGGTGGTGGTGATGGGTCATGACACGCTCACCGTCGAGGTGCGGCGCGGCCCCGGCACCGCCGAGGTGTCGAAGCGGCTCGACCGTCCACACCCTGTGGACAAGGATCTCGTCCGCGAACTGGGTGCCCTGGGGACCGTGGTCCGCGCCGGCGGACCCGACGCCGTCGGCGTCGACGCACCGGCCTCCGCGGTCCGCGCCCTCGTGGACGACCGGGCCCGGGTGCTCACCGGCGACGACCGTGCGCGCGCCGACGCCCGGACGCAGCGGGACGCACAGGCGCTGGTCGCCGTGAACGCCCTGCTCGGCACCGCCGGCGGCGTGGCCGCCTTCGTCTCCGTCTTCGTCGTCGCCTCCACGTTCGCCTTCGCGGTGGCCCTGCGCCGGCGCGAGTTCGGGCTGCTGCGCACCGCCGGCGCCACACCCGGCCAGGTGCGCCGGGTGCTGCTCACCGAAGCCCTGGTGACGGGGACGGCCGCCTCGGCCGCCGGGTGCGTGCTCGGCGCCCTGGGCGCGCCGTCACTGGCCCGGCTGCTGGTCGACGGCGCGGTGGCGCCCGACTGGTTCGCCGTGCGGGCGGACGTGCACTGGCCGTTCCACGCCGCCTTCTGGACCGGGCTGCTGGTCGCCGTGGCCGGCGTGTGGGCCGCCTCGCGGCGGGCGGGCCGGGTCCGGCCCGCCGAGGCGCTGCGCGACGCCGACGTGGACACCGGCGTCCTGCCGCGCGGGCGGCTCGTCACCGGCGCCGTCCTCGCGCTCGCCGGCGTCGGTCTGCTGCTGTGGGGGCTCGCCACCGACCCGGCGGACCTGCTGGGGCGCAAGACCTGGATCACCCGGCCGATGCTCCTGATCACCGCGGTCGCACTGCTCTGTCCGCTGCTGGTGCGCCGGGTCGTCCGGCTGCTGCCGATGACCCGGGGCGGAGTGGGCCTCCTCGTCCGCGAGAACACGGCCGCCGCGGTGCGCCGTACCTCGGCCGTCGCGGCCCCCGTCCTGGTGATCGTCGCGCTCACCGGCTCGCTGCTCGGCTCCGCCGGGACGGTGACGTCGTCCCGCGCGGCCGAGGCCCGTGCGCGCACCGCGGCCCAGCTGGTCGTCACCGGTGAGGACCTGACGGTCCCCCGGCTGCCCGGGGCCGAGGTCTCCCCGTCCGCGCCGACGAGCGTCTTCGTGCGCGAGGAGGACACCGCGCTGATCAGGTACGGGGCACGCGGGGTCACGGACGCGGCCGCCTTCGCGGGCCTCGCCCGGCTCCCGGTCGTCGCCGGTGACGTGCGGGACCTCGACGACGGCTCGATCGTGGTCAGCGAGGAGTGGCAGCGGCGGACGGTGGGCGAACACGTCGCCGTCCGGCTCGGCGACGGGCGTCCCGCCCGCCTGCGGATCGCCGCCGTCATCGCCGCGGGCGCGGGCGGCGACTCCGTCTTCGTCACCGCCGCCAACGCTCCGGGCACCGCCGTCGACCGGATCGACGTGGGACTCGCCCCCGGCACGGACCGGGCCGGCGCGGCGGACGCCCTGCGGGCGGCCACCGGGGGCACGGTCCGCACCGCCGACGCCTGGGCCGCGGCGGTCCATCCGCGGACGAGCCCGCAGACACGGCTCGGGCTGCTCGTCGTCCTCGGGGTCGCCCTCCTCTACACGGCGATCTCCCTGGCGGGCACCCTGCTGATGGCGACGGCCGCCCGGCGGGACGAGACGGCCGCACTCCGGCTGGCCGGCGCCACCCGCGCGCAGGTGCTGCGGACGGTGGCGGGCGAGGCCCTGCTCGCGGTGGCCGTGGGCACCGTGCTCGGCGCGCTGGTCGCGGCCGTCGACCTCGGCGGCATGGCGGCCGCTCTGTGGGCGCTCGGCGCCCCGGTGGCGATTGCCGTGCCGTGGGGCGAGGCCGCGTCGGCGGCGGGCGTGTGCGCGGTGATCGCGGTGGTCTGCGCCACGGCGGCCTGCCCGCGGGGCGGCAGCCGGTGAGGGGGCCGGGCCGCCTCACGGGAGGCGCGGTGGGCCCGGCCCGGTGACCGTGCTCAGATCTCCACGTGGACCTGGACCCGGTCGAAGCGCAGTGCGGCCAGGTCCCGGCGGGGGATCACCCAGTGGACGACGCCGTCGTCCAGATCCTCGACGTCGGAGCCGCACAGCCAGGCGGCCAGCAGCACCCAGTCGTCCACGCCCTCGCCCGGCGGCCCGCTCCGGGCGGCCGCGTACCGCACCGGATGGGTGTTCCGGGTCAGCGGATTGCCGCCGAGCCGGAACCAGGCGTCCTCGCGGGGTCCGCCGTCCGCGTCCTCGCCGCCGATCGCGTCCTGCCAGGCGTCGTCGAGACGGCGCGCGAGGGCGTAGTGCGACAGCTCCGGTACGCTCCACCGCCCCTGAACGAAGTCCTCGGGCCGCTGCGGGGAGAGCGTGCCGGGCACCGCGAACAGTGCGCGCTCCTCGAACGGTTCCCGGTCCCCGTCCCAGCGCCGGGGCACCGTCGGCGTCCCGGCCGGCACGTACCGCACCGCCCCGGCGTCGGGCCCGTCGGCGTCGAGGTCGGGGTGGACGAAGAACAGCAGGTGGCCGTCGGACGGAAGGGGCAGCCCGGCTGCTCCGGGCGGGAGGGCGGCGCAGTCGACGGAGGCGACGAAGGGGCTGGAGGGATCCGGCGCATCGGGCGGCAGCGGCGGATCGCCGCCGAACCGGCCGGCGGCCACCCCCTCACCGCGGTCCGCCAGCCCTGCCATCGGCAGCACGGTCCGTATCCACTCCGCCACCTCGGCGGACGGCAGACCCCGCGAGGCCGCCTCCGCGCGGAAGCGGCCGAGAACGCCGGCCGCTCCGGTCTCCTTCGGATGATCGGTCATGGCCGACACGCTAGAGGGCGGGACCGACACCCCCCGGAGCGGGACGGCGCCGGCGGCGGGTGTCAGTACGCCTGCGGGGCGATGTTCTGCTCCGCCCACACCACCTTGCCGGTCACCGTGCGGCAGGAACCCCAGCGCCGGCAGAGCATGTTGATGAGCTGGAGCCCGCGCCCGCCCTCGTCGCTGACGTCGGCGTGCTGGATCTGGGGCAGGTCGGGGCCGGTGTCGGAGACCTCGACGGTGAGGCGTTCGCCGCGCAGCAGGCGCAGCTGGCCGGGGCCGTTGCCGTAGCGCAGGGCGTTGCCGACCAGTTCGCTGACGACCAGTTCGCTGACGTCGGTCAGATCCGACAGGCCCCAGACGCCGAGCTGTTCGGTGACCAGGCGGCGGGCCGCGGACGCCACGTTCCCCTCCCGGGGCAGCGTCCAGACCTTCAGGTCGTCGCCCGGTTCCGGGGTCGTACGGGCGACGAGCAGCACCGCCTCGTCGATCCGGAACGCGTTGGGCGCCTCGGCGAGCAGCTCCCCCTCCTCCAGCCTGCCGGGCCCCAGCGCCATCGCCTTGGCCCGCAGCCGGTCGAGCTGGACGTCCACGTCGTCCGCGCGGTTCTTCACCAGCCCGTCGGTGTAGAGCGCGAGGTGGCTGCCCTCGGCGGCGGTCACCCGCAGCGGGTCGTACGGGATGACGCCGGCGCCCAGCGGCGCCCCGATGGGCACCTCCAGGAAGGCCGCGCCTCCCCGGCCGTCGAGCAGCAGCGGCGGGAGGTGACCGGCGCTGGCGAAGGTGAAGCTCTTGTCGGCGGGGTCGTAGACGGCGCACAGACAGGTGGCGACCTGCTCGTCCTCCAGGTCGCGGGTGGCGAGGTCGAGCCGGGCGAGGATCCGCTCCGGCGCGGTGTCCAGGGTCATCAGCGTCCGGCCGACGGCACGCAGCCGCCCCATGGTGGCGGCCGCCGGCAGCCCGTGGCCCATCACGTCCCCGACCATGAGGGCGGTCCGGCCGCCGGGCAGGGCCATGACGTCGTACCAGTCGCCGCCGACGCCCCGGGCGGCGACCGCGGGCGCGTACTCCGCGTGCACGTCAAGGCCCGGCGTCAGGGGCGTGGCGCGGGGCAGCAGACTGCGCTGCAGGGTGATCACATGTTCGCGCTCACGGCCGTAGAGGCGCGCGTTGTCGATGAAGACCGCGGCCCGGGAAGCCAGTTGCTCGGCGAGCGCCAGATCGGTGGTGGAGAACGGCCTGCTGCCGGCGCCCCGGACGAAGTCGGCCGTGCCCAGCAGGACCCCGCGGGCGATCAGGGGCACGGCCAGATAGCTGTGCACCCCGGTGACCCGCATCTTGTCCGCGGCGCTCGGAGTGGGGGCGACCCGTTCGAAGTCGGCGTCCTCCATACGGCTGACCAGCACCGGCTTGCCCTGGCGGAGGCAGTAGCGGTGCAGCAGGGTCTCGTGCGCGGTCTCGGGCCGCCTGATGGTCACGCCCACCGGGGTCGGTTCCAGCGAGGAGAGCGAGTCGACCGCGCAGACCGCCACGGCCCGGCTCGCGGGGATGCCGGAGCCCGTCCAGCGGGACCCCTCCTCGCCGCGCAGCACGTCCTCCAGGATGTCGACGGCGGCCGCGTCGGCGAAGCGGGGCACGGTGAACTCGGCCAGCTCCTGCGCCGTCCGCTCCAGGTCCAGGGTGGTGCCGATGCGGGTGCTCGCGGAGTTCAGCCAGGCGAGCCGGCCGCTGGTGGTGGTCCGGTCGGGCGCGGGCCGGCCGCGGCCGCGGCGGTCGCGCAGCCCGCGGCTTCCGGAGGGCGCCACCGACGCGCTGCTGGCCGAGAGCCGACTCGTCAGGCGTCGTCTGCGACTGCCCCCGTTCACCGTACGGCCTCCCCGTCACGTGCATCCGCGCCTCGGTCCCAGTGTGCCCCGTGGACGGTGGGCACGCTTCCCGGACGGCACGGCCGTCCGTTTGGCATCAGAGCGTACGGGGAGAGGGGCTTTAGCGGCAGGAGTCTGCGGCCACGAAGTGCGCGGACGTGCTCCGCGGGGCGTGCCCGCGGGCCGGGGACGGTGCTCCGCGGGGCGTGCCCGCGGGCCGGGGCCGGTGCTCCGCGGGGCGTGCCCGCGGGCCGGGGCCGGTGCTCCGCGGGGCGTGCCCGCGGGCCACCGGCCTCGGGTCGTACGGGTGTGCGGGGGTACGGGGCGTGCCGGGCGGACGCGGGTACGGGGCGAGCGGGGGTACGGGGCGGGCGGGTCAGGAGTCTCGCAGGCTCTTTCTGGCCAATTCGTAGGCCGGCAGCATCTGCTCGTGCTCCCCGGAGTCGAGCCCGCCGAGATCCACGACCACCACCCCGTCCGGTGTCGTCAGCGCGAACGCCCGCTCCCGCTTGGGCGCGTCGAGGAGTTCGCCGGTGTTGAGGTAGCGGACCTCGACCGCCTCGTACGTCCCGGCCCGCGTCGCCGCGTACACCTCCTCCTCGCGGTCCGCGGCCGCGTCGGCGACGAACGCCTCGAGGGCGGCACGGGGATCGTCGCCCGCCGCGCCGCCGACCCATACGCGCAGGAAGCCGATGTGGCCCGCCGGCTTGGCGTCGATCTCGCACCGGAGCGAGACCGTGCCCTGCTCCAGCAGGGCGGCGAACTCGCCGTCCGGGTCGTGCTCGACGGCCTCCGGCGACCAGCCCTCGGCGAGATCGAAGGTGACCGGCAGCGCGCAGGCGGACGTCTCCGCGCCCACGGACGCCGCCTTCCTCGCCTCGCCCCGCGTGCCGTCCCCCGCCGGCGGCCCGCTGCTCGCGGCCGCCGGGTCGCCGCTTCCCGCCGCCTTGCGGTCCGGCTCGGCCGGCGCCCCGCACCCGGCCGACGCCGCCCAGAGCGCCAGCACGAGGGCCGCCGCCGTGGCCGTTCCCCGCGCGCGCCGCCGCGTCACTTCACCCATGTCGAGGTCCCCACCCGTGTGAAACGGCCGTCCGGCGGACGCCCGCATAGAAGGATCGATCCTACGGACACCCGTGACCGGAGAGGAACGCGCACATGGGAGTGAACAAGGACCGGATGCTGGCCGGCGAGTGGTACCTGCCGGACGACGCCGAACTGGCCGCCGACACCGAACGGCGGTTCGCCCTGTGCGCCGCGTACAACGCGGGCGGCGGCGCCGCCCCCGCCGACCGGGAGGGGATCCTGGCCGAGCTGTTCGGGTCGCTCGGCCGGCAGGTGCGGATCCGGCCGCCGTTCCAGTGCGACTTCGGCTACCACATCAGCGTCGGGGACCGGACGTTCGTCAACTTCAACGCGGTGTTCCTGGACGCGGCGCCCATCACCGTCGGTTCGGACGTCCAGATCGGGCCGGGCGTGCAGCTGCTGACCCCCACGCACGAACTGGACACCGAGCGGCGCCGGGCGGGCTGGGAGCGGGCCGAGCCGGTGACCGTCGGGGACAACGTGTGGCTCGGGGCGGGGGTGATCGTCTGCCCCGGGGTGACGATCGGCGAGAACACGGTCGTCGGGGCGGGGTCCGTGGTCACCAAGGACCTGCCGGCCGGGGTGCTCGCCGTGGGGAACCCGGCGCGGGTGATACGCCGGCTGGAGCCCTGAGCGGTCCGGACGGGCGGGCGCCGTGGCGCCCCCTGACAGGCCCCCTGCGCGGCGCGCCGCGGCGTGGCACACCGGGCGCGGGTGATGCGCCGGACGGAGTTCCCGACCGGACCGCGCGGGGCCGCCGTGCGCCGCCCATGACCGGGCCGGCCCGGGGTGCCGGGGGGCCTGACCTGCCCGACCCGCCCCGGGCTCCGTGCGGCGCCCCGCCGATGTCCGACCCGGCTGTCACACTCGAACCCATGGACGAGCGGTGGGCCGTGGCGGCGGCCGAGGGGGACGGGGCCCGCCTCGTCCCCCTCGGCCCCGACGGCCTGCCCGCGGGGCCGGTCGTCGACGAGCCGGACCTCGTCGCGGCCGTCCGTTCCCGGCCGCAGGTCGGCCGCTGGGTGTGGTGCGCCACGGCCGCCGTCTACCCGCGGCTGCTCGCCGCCGGGGTGCGGGTCGAACGGTGCTACGACATCGAGGACGCCGAGCTGCTGCTGCTCGGCCACGAGGGCCGGCTCGGCGAGCCCCGATCGGCGGCGGCCGCCTGGGCCCGGCTGCGCCACGCCCCCGTGCCGCCGGACCCGCCCGCCCGCGCGGCCGTCCCCGGCGCCCAGTCGCCGCTCTTCGAGCCGCGCCGGCCCGACGTGCCCCTGGAGGCACTGCTGGAGGTGTACGCCGAGCAGCAGCGGCGCCATGACGCGACCGCGCACCCCGGGCGCATGCGGCTGCTCACGGCGGCCGAGTCGGCGGGGATGCTGGTGGCGGCGGAGATGCACCGGGCGGGGCTGCCCTGGCGGGCCGACGTCCACCGCGCGGTGCTGGGCGAACTGCTCGGCGAGCGGTACGCGGGCGGCGGCGAGCCGCGGCGGCTGGCGGAGCTGGCCGACGAGGTGTCCGCGGCCTTCGGGCACCGGGTGCGGCCGGATCTGCCGGCGGACGTCGTCCGGGCCTTCGCCCGGGCGGGGATCAAGGTCGGGTCGACTCGGCGCTGGGAGCTGGAGGAGATCGCGCACCCGGCCGTCGAGCCGCTGATCCGCTACAAGAAGCTGTACCGCATCTGGACGGCCCACGGCTGGAGCTGGCTCCAGGACTGGGTGCGCGACGGACGCTTCCGCCCCGAGTACGTGCCCGGCGGCACCGTCTCCGGGCGGTGGACGACCAACGGGGGCGGGGCGCTCCAGATACCGAAGGTGATCCGGCGTGCCGTGGTCGCGGACGAGGGCTGGCGCCTCGTGGTGGCCGACGCCGACCAGATGGAACCGCGGGTGCTGGCCGCGATCTCCCGCGACCGGGGCCTGATGGAGGTGGCGGGCCACGACGGCGACCTCTACACCGCCCTGTCGGACCGGGCGTTCTCCGGCGACCGGGCGCACGCCAAGCTGGCGCTGCTGGGCGCGGTCTACGGGCAGACCTCCGGGGACGGTCTGAAGAACCTGGCCGCGCTGCGGCGCCGGTTCCCCCGGGCCGTCGCCTATGTCGACGACGCCGCGCGGGCCGGCGAGGAGGGCCGCGTGGTGCGGACGTGGCTGGGCCGCACCAGCCCCCGTGCGCCGGGCGCGGAGGAGGACGGCGAGGCGGGCATCCCGCAGGATGACGAGGACGGGCCGGCCCGCAGGGGCTCAGGCGACTCCCGCGCGTGGGGCCGCTTCACCAGGAACTTCGTGGTGCAGGGCAGCGCGGCCGACTGGGCCCTGCTGATGCTGGCCGCGCTGCGCCGGGCCCTCGCGCCCCTCCGCGCCGAGCTGGTCTTCTTCCAGCACGACGAGGTGGTGGTGCACTGCCCCGCCGAGGAGGCGCAGGAGGTCGCCCGGGCGATCCGGGAGGCGGGGGAGCTGGCGGGGCGGCTGGCCTTCGGCGAGACACCGGTGCGCTTCCCGTTCACCGTCGCGGTGGTGGACTGCTACGCCGACGCGAAGGACGACGCCGGCTGACCCGCCCGCGCCCGCCCCGGGGGCGGCGAAGCGCGACGGGTCGGCCGGCGGGCGGTCATCCGTACGGCCGGCGGGCCGTCAGGCCGCCGCCTGCAGACCGCGCTTGAGCGCGGTGCCGATCTCGACGGCGCGGCGGGCCTGGAAGCCGACGGCGGCCAGGTTCTCGGCGCCGGGCAGGTCCTGGTGGTAGGCGACATGGCTCGTGCCGTACGGGTTGCCGTTCTTGATGTCGAACTGGACGGCGTCCGCGTAGCCGGGAGCCACGATGATCGCGCCCCAGTGGTAGAAGGTGTTGTTCAGGGCGAGAAGGGTGCTCTCCTGGCCGCCGTGGGTCTGCGTCGTCGAGGTGAACGAGGAGACGACCTTGTTCACGAGCTTGCCCTGGAACCACAGGGTGCCCGTGCCGTCGATGAACTGCTTGAGCTGGGCGGCGGGCAGGCCGTAGCGGGTGGGCGTGCCGAAGAGGAGCACATCGGCCCACTCCAGGTCCTCCAGGCTCGCGACGGCCACGTCCCGGGTGGCGTCGCGGTGGGCCGCCCAGGTGGGGTTGGAGGCGACGGCCTCCTCGGAAGCAAGCTCGGCGACCCGGCGCAGCCGGACCTCGGCGCCCGCCTTCTCGGCGGCCTCGGCGGCGGCTGCGGCCAGGCTGTGGACGCTGCCGGTGGCCGAGTAGTAGATGACGGCGACGTTCGTCACGGTGACGCGCTCCTTGTTCGGGACGGGTGACGGCAGGGGTGGGGAGTCCCTGCGGCGGTCTCCGGCAGGTCCGGCGCCATCCTGCCGCCCGCGCGGGACCGGGCGGCCATCGCGCGCCCACCGCCCGTCCATCGCCCCCCGCCCGGACCGGGGAGGCCGGAAACCGTGGGCTGGCGCGCCCCGTTGTGCGGGCACGAACAGCTGGGCGGACGCGAACAGTTGGGTGGGCACGAACAGCTGGGCGGACGCGAGGCGTACGGACGTCACGCGTGCGCCGGCGTCGCACGTGCGCCGGCGCGACCCGTGCGGGCGGACGCGACGGAGCCCGGCCGCCGGTGCGCGGGCCGGGCTCCTCCGGGAACGGGGTGCGGCAGGCCGGGGTCAGTCCAGGCCGATCCACACCGGGTCGAGGGCGATGGCCTTCAGCTGGGCCATCGTCAGCGCGGGCTCCTCCCGGACGGCGTCCTGTCCCTGCCCGGGCGCGTTGAACGCCATGATCACCACACGGGCCCCGTCCGGGCGCAGGGTGTCCACGGTCCAGCCGACCGTGCCCGCGCCGCCCTTCTGGTCGGGGTCGGCCTCCTGGGTCTCGCGCACCAGCGTGCCGTCGGGCAGCGTCGTCCCCCCGGCGAACAGGTCGGCCAGCTCGGACATGCCCGGCTGGACGTTGATCTGGACGAACGAGGCTCCCCGGCCGTCGTCGACCACGAGGTGACCGTAGCCGGGGTCGCCGCCCGGGTCCTTCACCGTCAGGCCCTCGGGCAGCAGGGCGGTGAGCGTGGCGACGACGGTCTCCCCGGACGGCTCGCCCGGGCGGCCCGGCTTCTCCTCGGGCGCGGCCCCCGCCTCCGCCAGGTAGGCGGCGGCGAGCGGGTCCCAGCCGTCGTCCGTGACCAGGGTCTTCATCCGGGCCGGGGTGAGGGGCGGGTCCTCCCGGGTGGCGGTCGCGTCCTTCTCCGCGGGAGCGTTGTACTCGCTCGCGTCGATCAGGACGCCCGCGGGCGTGAGCAGCGTGGACCGCCACTGCTTCGCGCCCTTGTGACGGTCGTAGACGTAGCCCTGCACGAACAGGTAGCGGGAGCCGTCGGTGAGGGTCTCGTGCCGGCATTCGTCGAAGTCGACGAGCGCCTTCGACGGACAGGTGACCATCGAGTCGGCCGTCTCGCCCCGCGGATCGATCCGGTTGATGCTCAGCGAGATCTGCGCGGCGCCGTCGCCGTCGTCGAACACGACGGAGGCGTACGGCGCGGAGGCCCGGCTCTTGCTGCTGCCCCTGCCGTCCTTCCGCGCGAGGTCCCCGGCGGGCAGCAGCCCGGTCAGCGTCTTCAGCATCTGCTGTGCCGAGACCGCTCCCGCGGGTGCGGTCCCCGCCACGGCCCGGCCGGTCTCCCCGGCCCCGCCCTCCGCAGCGACGGACGTCCGGTCGTCGGTGCGGTCGGCGCCGCCGAGGACGCCGGCGGCGTGGCCCCCGCCCAGTCCCACCGCCGCCAGGGCCAGCACGCTGCCCGCGACGGTGGCCCGGCGCAGGGCCAGCTTCCGCCGGCCCCGGACCGTGCCGCGCTCGACCAGCCGGAGCCGGTCGGCCGGGGTCATCGTCTCGCCGGTGCGACGCAGGGCATCGCCGATCTCGTCCTCGAAGGGCATGGGGAACCCCACTCTCTGCTCGGCCGTACGGAGGAAGGTGTCTGTGCGGCGCGCCCACCGGGGCGGCGCCGGTGCTCATCGGGAGGCGAACTCCACCAGGCTGCCGCCCAGTTGTTCGCGGAGTCTGGCCAGCGCCCGCACCGTCCTGGTGCGTACGGCGGCGGGGCTGACGTGCATGGCGTCGGCGGTCTCCTCGACGCTGCGGTCCTCCCAGTACCGCAGCACCACCACCGCGCGGTCCTTCGGCGCGAGCGTCCCGAGGGCACCGAGCAGGGCCAGGCGGAGGTCGGGGTCGTCACCGGCGGGCGGAGCGGAGTCCGGAAGGTCGCCGACGGGGCGCTCGGTTGCGGAGCGACGGCGCCGGTGGGTGAGGAAGGCGCGGACGAGCACGGTCTGGGCGTAGCCCGCCGGGTTGTCGATGCGGGAGATCTTCCCCCACACCAGGTACATCCGCCCCAGGGTCTCCTGCACCAGGTCCTCGGCGAGGTGCGTGTCGCCGCCGGTCAGCAGGCACGCCGAACGGTAGAGGTGCGTGGCGCGGCCGGTTGCGAACTCCCTGTACTGCTCGGCCCTGGACGCTTTCATGCCCGCCGCCGCTCCTCCCCCGTGACCGGTGCGGCACCCGTCGGCGCCGCCTTCGGCGGTGCGCCGGGCCCACCCGTCCACCGCCTCCACTGACTTGACGCGGTGGCGGGGGGAAATGTTTCAGGCTCCGTCGGCGAATCTGTGGTCGGCCCGGGGCACGGGCGGGCGGGCGGCCCCCGGCGCCGCGAACGGGCCGCGCAGCACCTCGGCGTGGGCCTCCCGCACCGAGGGGCCCGGGTCGACCCCCAACTCCTCGACGAGGGTGCGGCGCAGCGCCCGGTACACGTCGAGCGCCTCGGCCTGCCTGCCCGTACGGTGCAGTGCCAGCATCAGCTGGCGGTGGAACGCCTCGCGCAGCGGGAACTCCGCCACCAGGGCGGCCAGTTCGGGTGCCAGGCCGTCATGGCGTCCGAGTTCCAGCTCGGCGTCGTAGCGCCACTGGAGCAGTTGCAGCCGGCCCTCGCCCAGCTTCTGCACGAGCGCGGGACGCCCTTCGTGGGGCCCGAACACCCCGTCCAGCGGGGTGCCGCGCCACAGGCCGAGGCCCGTCCGCGCCGTCGTGACGACCTCGGCCCACTCGCCGCGGCCGTAAGCGAAGCGGGCGTGGGCCACGCACTCCTCGAAGACGTCGCTGTCGAGTTCCCCGGGGGCCACGCGGAGCACATAGCCGGGGGACACGGCCCGCAGCCGGTCCTCCCCGTCGAGCAGTCTGCGCAGCCGGGTCACATGGTTGTGCAGCGAGGCGTGGGCGGAGGCGGGCGGCTCGTCGCCCCACAGGGCGGCCTTCAGCTCGTGGACGGGCACGACCTTGTTGGCGCGCAGCAGCAGGGTGACCAGCAGGACGCGCACCTTGGCGCTGCCGAGGTGGTGCGGGTGGCCTGCGGGGTCGAGCAGGGCGGGCACGCCGAGGAGACCGAATCGCATGACGTCTCCCTCCTGACTCGCAGCCTCGCAGCCTCCCCCCGTGATGAGCGTTGGCCACATGTTAGCGATCTGTTGGAGGACGCTGTTTGTATGACGTCGTCGGATCCGGCCCGCTGGTGCTCGGCGTGGCACGCCACACTCGGGGGAGTGTCGCCACCGCAGCCGGTTCCGCGGACGAGAGCGCCCCGGTCACCCTCTGGTGCCGGGGCCCTCGTCCCCTCATGAGCGCGTCACACGCGTCAGCCCCGCCGCCGCACCCGCTTCAGGGCAGCAGTTCCAGCGGTTCGTACTGGTGCGGCCGCCCGCCGGTCCACTCCACGGCGGTCGGGTCCTCCAGCGCCACAGGGCCCGGCTCCCCCGCGCGCCTGACCAGCACCAGCACCTCCTCGTCGGAGTGGGCGAGCCCCATGATGCGCCCGCGCACGGTGACGCGCCGGCCGCCCGTGGGGGAGATCCGGTGCACGACGATCGGCGGGGTACCGGCCATGTCTCCAGCGTGCTCCGCCGCCGCGCCGCTGCCAAGTCCGCTGCAGCCGCGGACCGGTCGGTCACCGTTGACACCGCCCCCGGCCGTTGCTTGGATGCGCAAGCGCTTTCCGGCCGAACCCGCCGACCCTCTGGAGCGTCCGGTGCACTTCTCGCGTCGCGCCCTGCTGTCCCTCCTCCCCACGGCCACCGTGCTCGCCGTGACCGGCCCCGGTGCGGCGGCCGCGCCCCTTCCGGCCGCCCCGGCCGCCGGCGGGGCCGCCGACCGGGCCCTGCTGCTGGCCAACACCCTCGCCGTGTTCGCCGGGACCGCCGAGTCCAACGCCCGCCCCGAGGTCGCCGCCAAGCTCGCCGCCGTGGAGGCGACCGCGCTGACCCGGCTCGGCGCGATGGACGGCGCCGGGGAGGGCGAGATCTTCCGGGGCGTGCCGCTCGGCACCAGCGACCCGGACCTCGCGAGGACCTTCCAGTACCTGTACGAGATCGCGCTCGCCGTCCGCGCCCCCGGCCCCGCCCCCTCCCGGGTGCGCGGCGACCGGGCGGTCGCCGAGCGGGTGATCGACGCACTGGCCCGGCTCCACGACACGTACTACGGCGACCAGTCCACGGGCTACTACGGCAACTGGTTCACCTGGGAGATCGGCATCTCCACGCACGTCAGCAAGAGCCTGGTCCTGCTGCGGGACGAGATCGCCGCCCACCGCCCGTCCCTGACCGCCGCCTACACCGCCTCGATGGACGCCTACCTGCGCAACGGCAAGGACGGCGACGTCGATCTCGACTCGCGCTTCCACACCGGCGCCAACCTCGCCGACATCACGACGAACCGGATCCTCCAGGGCGCCGTGCTCGGCGACGACGCGCGCATCACCAAGGCCGTCGCCGACCAGCTGACGGTGTTCGCCACGATCGACCCGTACGACCTGCGGCACGGTGTCACCGACGGCTTCTACGAGGACGGCTCCTTCGTCCAGCACGCCTCCGTGGCCTACACCGGCTCGTACGGCAAGGGGCTGCTGACGCGCGTCGTGCAGACGGTGAAGATCCTCGACGGGACGGGCTGGTCCGGGGGCGGCGAACTCGCCGGCACGGTACGCCGCTGGGTCACCGACGGATTCGCCCCGCTGATCCACGAGGGCTGGATGATGGAGGCGGTCAAGGGCCGCGGGGTGTCACGGACCGGCACCGGTTACGCCGACACCGCCGCCGTCGTGGAGGCCGTCGTCGACCTCTCCGCATACGTGCCGCCCGGCGACGCCGACGCGCTGGCGGGCTGGGTCAAGCAGGTGCACACGATCTCGCCGGCCCCGCCGAACCCCGCGGCCTTCGTCTCCCCCGTGAGCGTCGCCCGCCACGCCGACGTCCTCGCCTCGTCCGTCCCGGCGCGGGATCTCACCCCGCCCGCCCACCACGCGGCCTTCAACGCCATGGACCGGACCGTCCACCGGCGCCCCGGCTGGTCGTTCGCGCTGGCACGCAGCTCGGAGCGGATCAGCAAGTACGAGTACATGAGCGGCGAGAACCTGGCGCCCTGGTTCCAGGGGGACGGCGCCCACCACCTCTACCTCTCGGGCCAGGACCAGACGCACGCCTACGGCATCGACCACGTCACCGTCGTCGACCCGCTGCGGCTCGCGGGCGTCACCGCTCCGGTGGAGCGGCGCCGCACGGTCCCCGAGCTGTACGGCACCCTCTGGTACGACAATCCGGAGCGCGGCTTCACGGCCTCCTCGGAGGCGCAGAACACCTACGTCTACTTCCCTCGCGGCACCGGCGCCCACTCGGGCGGGGCCCGGCTCGGCCCCTACGGCACGGCCTCGATGGTCCTCGGCGACGACGCGGCGTACGCCGCCGACACGGCCGGCCTCCTCCCCGAGGACTTCGTCACCCATCGCGGGGCGCGCGGCACCAAGTCGTGGTTCATGCTCGACGACGAGATCGTCGTGCTCGCCGCGGGCGTGGGCGACCCGGCGGGCCGCCCGGTGACCACCACCTTCGACACCCGGATCGCGGATCCGGGCACGGCGGTCGGCCTCACCGGCGAACTCCGCGGCGGCGCGCCCTGGCAGGGCACCGGCACCGCCCCGCTGTCGTGGCTGCGCTACGCCGATCCCGTCGAGGGCACCGCCGTCGGCTACGTCCTGCTCTCCGGGCCGCCCGCCACCGCCGGCCTCGCCACCGTCACCCGCAGCCGCCGGGCCGTCCGGCTGACCAACCCGGACACGCCGGTCACCAAGCAGGTCTTCACGCTCGGCCTCGACCAGCCGGCGGGCGCGCCGCCCGCCTCCTTCGCGTACGCGCTGGTGCCGCACGCCACGGCCCGCCGGCTGCGGTCGTACGCGGGCGGACCGCTGACGGTCCTGGCCAACACCGTCCGGCTCCAGGCCGTCCGCCACGCCCGCCTGTCGCTGGTCGCCGTGAACACCTTCACCCCCGGGCTCCACCGCACGGCCGGGCTGGCGGTCGACGGACCGGCGTCCGTCCTGGTCCGCAGGACCCCGGACGGCGCGACCTCGCTCGCCGTGAGCGACCCCACGACGGGACGGGACACCGTGTCGGTCACGCTGCACGGCCGCCGGCTGCGGCCGGTCCACGCCGACCCGGGCGTCCGGACCGTCCCCGTGCCGGGCGGCACCCGGGTCGAGGTGACGACCCGTCACGCCTACGGGCGGTCCCTCGGAGCGACGCTGCGCCCGTGAACCCCGGACGGGGTCTGGCGCGCCCCGCGCACCTCGGCCTCCACCCGGTACCGGCGCAGGTTTCCGTGCGGCAGCACGACGTGCTCCCCGGCCCCGGCGCAGGTTTCCGCGCGCCAGCACGACGTGCTCCCCGGCCCCGGCGGTGACGGGGAGGGGAGCACGTCGGGCGGGGCCGCCGCCGCTGCTGCGACGGGTGCCGCTACTGCGGGTCGCGGTCGAAGCGGGCGCGGGACCAGCGGTAGCCGAGGACGGTCAGGCCCAGGCACCAGGCGACGGCGATCCAGCCGTCGTTGCCGATCTCCGTGCCGAGGAGCAGGCCGCGCAGCGTCTCGATGGCCGGGGTGAAGGGCTGGTACTCGGCGATCGGCTGGAACCAGCCCGGCATGGAGCTCAGCGGGACGAAGGCGCTGGAGATGAGCGGCAGCACGACCAGCGGCAGCGCGTTGTTGCTCGCCGCCTCCACGTTCGGGCTGACCAGACCCATGCCGACCGCGATCCAGGTGAACGCCAGGGCCACCAGCGCCATCAGCCCGAAGGCCGCCAGCCATTCCAGCAGCGTGGCGTCCGCGGACCGGAAGCCGATGGCCACGCCGACCGCGCCGACCAGCACGACACTGGCGACCGACTGCATCACACTGCCCGCGACGTGCCCGAACAGCACCGACCCGCGGTGGATGGCCATCGTGCGGAACCGGGCGATGATGCCCTCGTTCATGTCGTTGGCGACCGACACCGCCGTCCCGACCACGGTCGAGCCGATCGTCATCATCAGGATGCCCGGCACGATGTAGGCGACGTAGGCCGCCCGCCCGCCACCGCCCTCCAGACCCGCGCTCATCGCGTCCCCGAAGACGAACACGAACAACAGCAGCAGCATGACCGGCGTCAGCAGCAGATTCAGCGTCAGCGACGGATAGCGGCGGGCGTGCAGCAGATTGCGGCGCAGCATCGTGGACGAGTCGCGCACGGTCAGGGACAGGGAGCTCATCGGGCCTTCTCCTCGGTCTTGTCGGTGCCCGTCAGGGCGAAGAACACGTCGTCGAGGTCGGGGGTGTGCACGGTCAGTTCGTCGGCCTCGATACCGGTGGAGTCCAGCCAGTCGAGGATGGAGCGCAGTTCGCGCTGGGTGCCGTCGCTGGGGATCCGCAGCGTCAGCGCCTCGTCGTCGCGGGTGACCTCGCGCAGCGCCGAGGCGGCCGCCCGGTAGCCCCCGGGGTCGGAGAACCGCAGCCGGACATGGCCGCCCGGGACGAGGCGCTTGAGTTCCTCCGCGCTGCCCTCGGCCGCGATCCGGCCGTCGTGCAGGACCGCGATGCGGTCCGCGAGTTCGTCCGCCTCCTCCAGGTACTGCGTGGTCAGCAGGACGGTCACCCCACCGGACACCAGCTCCCGGATGACCCGCCACATCGCGTGCCGCGACCGCGGGTCGAGACCGGTGGTCGGCTCGTCGAGGAAGATGATCCGCGGCCCGCCGACCAGGGTCATCGCGATGTCCAGGCGGCGCTTCATCCCGCCCGAGTAGGTCGAGGCCGGCTTCCCCGCCGCGTCGGTCAGATCGAACCGCTCCAGCAACTCCGCCGCCACCCGCCGTCCCTCCGCCTTCGGCAGATGGTGCAGGTCCGCCATCAGGAGCATGTTCTCCTCCCCCGTGATCAGGCCGTCGACCGCGGAGAACTGCCCCGTCACCCCGATCACCCCCCGCACACCCTGCGGATCCGCCGCCAGGTCGTGGCCCCCGACGCGGATCTCCCCCGCATCGGCCCTCACCAGCGTCGAGAGGATCTTCACCGCCGTCGTCTTCCCCGCCCCGTTCGGGCCGAGCAGCGCGAACACCGACCCCGCCGGGATCCGCAGGTCGATCCCGTCGAGCACGACCTTGTCACCGTAGGACTTGCGCAGGCCGACGGCATGGACGGCGGCGGGTGACCGAGGACCGGTTTTTTCAGACGTGGACATGACAGATTTGGGCATAGGAGCCTCCCTTTCGGGGCTGGAAGCGGTTCGCGGCTGGAAGCGCTGATGTGACGGATGTGAGCGGCGCGGACGCGCGGCCGGGCCGGCGGCCGGGCCCGCGCGCGGCGCACGTCGAGGATGCCGAAACGGGTCCCGGCGCGGGGGTCAGGCCCGCGCGCGGCGCACGTCGATGTTGCCGAAGCGGGTCCTGGCACGGACCTCGACGGTGCCCTCGTCCTTCTCCGGGGCCTCGGATGCGGTCAGCGTGTTGCGCACCTGCCCACGGCCGGAGCTGACGTCGAGCCAGGCGGCGACGCCCTCGCGGACGCCGACCTCGATGGCGCCGAAGGACGTCTCCAACTGCACCGTTCCGCTCGCCACTTCGGCGATCCGCAGGGTGCCGTGGGCGGTGGTGGCGTGGACCGACGCCTCGGCGCGCGCGATGTCGATGTCCCCGTTGCTGCCGCGCACCCGCAGATCGCCGGTGACGGCGCCGACGCTCGTGCTGCCGTGGGAGTTCTTCAGGACGGCGGGACCGTCGAGCGTCCCGACGCGCAGACTGCCGGAACTGGTGGTGATCTCGGACGTGCCCTCCACCCGGTCGACGGTGATCGAGCCGTGGGAGGCGGTCAGATGGAGCGGCCCGGTCGTGTCGAGACGGACGTCACCGGACGAGGTCTTCACCCGGACCTCGCCGAGCCGCCCCTCGCCGAGCACCTGCGCCCAGGAGCCGGTCAGCGCGACGTTCGAGCCGGTGGGCAGTTCGACCGACACGTCGACGGTGCCGGTGCGTCCGACGAGGTAGCGCTGCTTGGGCGTCCTGACGGTCAGGACGCCGCCCGCGCAGGTGACCTCGGTCTGCTCGGCCGCCCGCACGTCCAGGTCCCGCTTCGGGTCGCGGGGGAGCACCTCGACGACCGTGTCGAGACGCTCGCCCGCGGTGAAGCGGATGGAGCCGGCCTCCACGTGTGCCGTGGCCGAGATCGGTGCGGGAGTGTCGAAAGAAGGCATGGCTGTCCCGTCCTCGTGGGTCTTCGGATCGCCCCCGCCGGCGGGGCGCATGCAGGGGAGGTGCTGGTGCGTGCTGGTGCGCGGCGGGCGCGGGTGCGGCTAGCGCACCCAGCCCGTGTAGCCCTGCCCGATGGTCCGGGCCCTTTCCGTGGCGCGCGGCCGGGCGCCGCCGTCGACCGCGGCCGACACGGCACGCACCAGCCAGGCGTTGACCGACAGGCCCTCGCGGCCGGCGGCCTCCTCGGCCCGGGCCTTCAGGTGGGCCGGCAGCCGCAGGTTGACGCGTGCGGTGCCCCCCTCGTCACCGTCGGCCGGCGCCGCGGGCTCCACCGGCGGGGCGGACTCCACCGGAGCGGCACCGCCCTCGGCGGGCGGCGGCGTCACCACGAAGTCGGGATCGAGCCCGCGCAGCCGTACGTCGACCGAGCCGGGGGCGAGGTCACGCGTGATCTCGTCCATCGCGGCGGAGAGCACGTGGAGCATGGTCAGCCGCGTCGCCGACTCCAGGGGAGCGGTGAGCCTCTCGGCCAGCTCGCGTGCTTCCTCGCCGCCGGCCTCGGCGGCCACCGCGAGTTCACGGCGGAGGGTGTCGACATACGGGGTCAGGTCCATGGCGTCATCATGGCACCACTATGGCGCCACATGCAAGCCCCTTGGCGCCGACCCGGCCGCACACCTCGCTCTCGCGCCCCTGACCTGCACAAAGAGCCATCCCGCCGCTGCCCCCACACCGACACGGCACCGCACACCACGCCGGCCGAAGCCACTTGGCATCACGCGTGACACCACATGACGCCACCCATGCACCACGCGGCGCCATCCGGCCTACCACCCGGCGCCGACCCCGGAAGCGCACTCTTCTCAGGCCGGCAGTGGCACCTCTCCCCCGACAACCGGCACGATGGCGGCCGGTCGCGCCGACGGAGGGGGGTTCACATGGAGGGGCCGGACGAGACCCGCGAGTGGCCCGCGCGCAGTCTGCTGGGCCTGCTGTCGGTCCCGGCCCGGCGGGAACTGCTCGGCCTGGGGGTCCGCAAGCGGTTCGCGGCGGGCGCCGTGCTGCTCAGGGAGGGCATGGACGACGAGCACGTCCTGCTGCTGCTGTCCGGTTTCGCCAAGGTCACCGCGACGGTGGAGAACGGCGAGAGCTCACTCCTCGCCGTCAGGGCCGCCGGGGACACGGTGGGCGAGATGGCCGCCATGACCGGCGCCCCGCGCTCCGCGACGGTCACCGCCTGCGGTCCGCTGCTCGCCCGGGTGCTGCCGAGCGCCGCGCTGCGCGAACTGCTGCTGAACGTCCCCGAGGTCTCCGTGGCACTGGCCGGCATCGTCGCCGACCGGCTGCGCTGGGCGAACCGGCGACGGCTGGACTTCCGCGGGTACCCGGCGAAGGTCCGGCTGGCCAGGCTGCTGGTCGAACTGGCCGCCTCCCACGGGTCGTCCGGGCCTCGCGGCACGGTGATCGGCTGCCGACTGACGCAGCCGGAGCTGGCCGCGCTGGCCGGCGCCGCCGAGACGACCGTCCACAAGGTCCTGCGCGAACTCCGCGAGGAGGGCCTGCTGGAGACCGGCTACCGCTCCACCGTCATCCTCGACCTCCCCCGGCTCCGGCAGCTCGCGGAGCTGGCCCACGAGCTGCCGTGACCGGCGTCAGGCCACCGCGGGCAGCAGGACCACGCCCAGGCCCGCGCTCACGCCCATGACGGCCGTGCAGGCCACCGCCACCGTCAGACAGCGGTACTTGCGCACCGCGACCCCGGCGAGGAAGCGCACCGTGAGCGACAGTTCGCGCCGCTCGGCGGCCTCGTCCCCGGACACCCCCGCCGGGGCCCCGCCCTCTGCCGTGCCCCCTGCCGTGTCCTCCGGCGTGTCCTCGGCGGGCAGGATGTCGGGCCCCGACGCCAGGTGGACGAAGCTGTACCGGTTGACCCCGCCGTCCCGCAGCAGCCGCGGGCTCAGCGCGGCGGCCAGGCAGGCCACCCCACCGGCCAACCCGCAGACGAACAGCGCCAGCAGCACCCCGGCGAACGCCCCGGACGCACCGCCGCGGTCCCAGACGAGCGCGGCCTGCCGGGTCCACGCCCCCGCGGTCCCGGCCAGCGCCGCCTGCGCGGCCGCCAGGATGCCGGCCTTCGCGTCCGCCTGCTGATGGGTCGCGTGCAGAGCGGCGAACATGTACTGCGCGGGGCGGTTGCCGACTGCGTGCCCGGCCGGTGCCATGGCGATCTCCTCGGGTCATCGACGGTGCGTCCCCTCCAGTAGGGACCCGGCGCCCGGACCGAACCAGTCACTTCCACGGGTTCTGCGGCCCCGGCTCCTCCCGTCCGTCGCACCCGGACGCCGGAATTCCGTACTTGTACGAGGTCCGCTCCCGGACGCGGGTGTACGACTGCACCACCGGCGCCCGCACGAGGGGAGACGGCACCGGTCTACGGTGGAGCAAGTACGTCCGCCAACAGGGCAGTTGAGCGCCGAGGCGCGCTCTCCCCTCATGTACGTGCATCGAGAGGTGTCATGACAGGGAACGGCACGGAGGGACACGGCGGCCCGGGGGTCTTCCGGCGCCGGCTGCTGCTCGCGGTCGACGCGCAGGGGTACGGCCGCTCGGACCCGGTCACCCAGCGGGAGTTCCAGGCGGGCCTCGCACGGCTGCTGGACGCGTCGGCGGGGACGGCCGGGCTCGACCGCGCCCGCTGGGAGACGCAGGAGGCCGGCGACTCCGTGTTCGCCGTGCTGCCCGAGGGAACCGACGAGCCCGCTCTCGTCGACACCTTCATGCGTTCCCTCGACGCCGGACTGCGGGCCTTCAACCTCAACCGCGTGCCACGGGCCCGGCTCAGGCTCAGGGCGGCCGTCCACTTCGGCCCCGCCTCGCCCGGCCCCAACGGCTTCGTCGGCCGGGCCCCGGTCGAGATCGGCCGCATCCTCGACTCCGCACCCCTGCGCCGGGCGCTCGCGGCGGCACCGGACGCCTGTCTGGCCGTCGCCGTGTCGGCGTCCGTCTTCCACGACACCGTGGGGGCCGCGTACACCACCGTTCCGGCGGACGCGTTCCGGCGGGTACGGGTCGAGGAGAAGGAGTACCGGGGAGACGCCTGGATCTGGGTCCCCGGCACCCCGGCCGGGCAGCCGGACCCCGCACCCGGCGAACCGGCGGCCGAGGGCGCACGGCCCGGCCGGCCGAAGACCCCCGCGGATCCCGCACGGACCGGTGACGCACCCGTGACCCGGATCCGTGTGACGGCGGACGAAGTGGCGGGGGACGCCACCGTGATCCGCGCGGACCGGCTCGAAGGCACCGTCGAGGGCGACGCCGAGGTCGGCCGCGTGGCACCCGGCGGCACCCTGATCGGGCTGGACCTCCGCTCCGCGAAGGGTGCGGAGTGAGCGCCCGGGACCGCACGGACCGCGCCTTCGACGAGGTGGTGCGGGCCCGGACGGAGGCGGACTTCGTCGAGCGCGAGTGGCTGTACGACCGGATCGAGCGGGCGATGGAGCCGGAGGCCGGCCAGTACGTCCTGGTGACGGGCGAGCCGGGCACGGGCAAGACCAGCCTGCTCGCCGGCATGGCGCGGGCCCGCCCTGAGCGGCTGCGCTACTTCGCCCGGCGGGACAGCCGCACCGCCCTGACCGGCGGCGACGTCCAGTCCTTCCTGCTCTCCGTCGGGCATCAGCTCGCCCGCGTACGACCGGACCTGTTCGAGCCCGAACGCCTCACCGTGGTGATCAGGCAGCACATCGCATCCGTCGAGGCCGAGGGCCGCGTGGTCGGCATCCGGATCGAGGACCTCCGCGTCTCGCCGTTCCGGCACACCGCCGCCCTGGAAGTCGAACAGGACATCGGCGACGTCGCCGGCACCGTCCACGGTGTCCAGATCGGCACGGCCGAACTGGAACCCCGCCTGCTCGACCCCGACAACCTGGCCCACCTGGCCCTGATCGGGCCCGCGGAGGTGCTGGCGGCGCAGGACCCCGGAGCGAGGATCGTCCTGCTGCTCGACGCGCTGGACGAGATGGCCGACGACGCGTTGGCCGACCCCCGCAAGGGCCTGCTGCACTGGCTGGCCCGCGGCCCCGAACTGCCCCCCAACGTCCGCGTGGTCATGACGTCCCGGCCGCACTCCGGTCTCCGGCTGTTCCGGGCGGCCCGCGAGGAACGGCTCACCGAGGTCGTCATCGACGCGGGCTCCCCCCGGGTCACGGCCGACCTGCGCGCCTACGCGGACCGGGTCCTGGAGACGGACGCCGTCATCGGCATGGAGCGGGCCAGGGGCCACCTGCCGGGCAGCGCTAAGCGGTACGCGGTCCGCAAGGCCGCCGGGAACTTCCTGTACCTCGCGACCTATGCACGGGCCCTGACCGACGCCGTCGCCCGGCAGGACGACGAACTGGTCGACCGACTGCTGGTCTTCGGGGGCGTCCCGGGCAGCCTCACCGGCCTGTACGGGTTCTTCGTGGAGCTCGCCCGCGAGCAGCTCACCCCGTGGCAGCGGGGCGCAGCGGCCGGGACGGACGGCTGGGCGGGCGCGGGCCTGCCGATCATCGGTGTGCTGACGGTGGCCCGGGAGCCCCTGACGGAGGACCAGCTCGCCCTGCTGTCCGGCGCCCGGATACACGAGGAACCCGCCCGCAGGGTCCTGGAGGGCCTGCGCTGGCTGCTGGACCGCAGGGACGGCCGCGTCGCCTTCTTCCACACCTCGATCGGCGAGTTCCTCACGGGCGGGGAATCCCGCGAACGGCACCCCGAGTGCTGGGTCGACGAGACCCACTGGCACCAGCGGATCGTGCGGCACTACCGGGGGACCGCGCCCGACTGGGCGGACGTGGACTGGTCGCAGGTGGACCGCTACGGCCTGGCCCACCTCGTCGCCCACCTCCTGAAGGCCGGGCCCGGCAGCTACGACGACGCCACCGGCCTGGTCTGCCCCGGACTGCGCGCCGCCGTCAGGGCCGAGTTCGGGGCCGACGGCCGGTTCCTGGAGCTCGTCGACGTCATCGCCCACCACGTCGCCGCAGGCGCGCCCCCCGCCACCGGCCTGCCCGCGCTGACCTACCTCGCCGTCGTGCGGCACCAGGCCGCACGGTCCGTCGACGCACTCCCGCCGCGGACGCTCGGCCTGCTCGCGCGCCTCGGCCGTCTCGGGGAGGCCCTGGAGCACGCGGCCGGCCTGAAACCCTCCTGGCAGCACTTCTCCGTGCTCCGGGAGATCGTCGGGCACGCACGACCCGGCCCCGGCGAACCGTCCCACGAGGACCTGATGGACCTGCTGGTCGAGTCCGCGCTGGCCGTCCCCGGGCACGGAACCGACCACTACGACCGGGTGCGGCACTCCGCCGAGGCAGCGGCACGGACCGCCGCGACGCTGCTCGCCCCGCACGACCTCACGCGCGCGCTGCGCCTGTGGGAGCACGGCCGGGCGAGCCGGGGCCGGACATCCGGCAGCGGGACGGATCCGGACCCCGTGTACCGCGCCGCCGCCCTCGCCGAGCCGGACGTGGACCGTGCGCGCGTCCTCGTCGGCAGGATCCGCGGCGACCGCACGGCGGACTACCTGGATCTCGCGGCACGCGCCGGCGCCGCCCACGCCCCCGAACTGCTGTGGGCGGCCGAGCGGTCCCTGGACGCCGTCGCTCCGGCGGCCCGCCTGCGGATCCTGGCGCGACTGGCCGCCGCGTGGGCGGCGCACGACCCGGACACCAGCCGCAGGTTCCTCGCCGAGGTCCGCGCCCACGTCCTGGCCGCGGACGAGGAGCGGGAACTGGCGTCCCATCTCGTGCCGGCGGCCGCCGTGCTGGAAGACGTGGACCCGGCCGCCGCCCGTTCCCTGCTGGCCCCCCTGGACACGGTCGTCGTCGACGGACACTGGGAACGCGCCCTGCTCGACGGCGCGCAGCTCTGGACACGCTGGGGGTCCCCCGAGCGCGCGCGGGTCCTCGCCGACCGGTACCTCGCCTGGAGCAGCGGTCCCTGGGCCGAGCTCTCCGCGGCGAAGGCCCGCGGAACGTCGGACCGGACGGACGCGATACGGCTGATCGAGGGCGTGTTCGCCTCGATCCAGGAACCGCCCGCCGACCCGGCGGGATACCAGTGGAGCGCGCGGGAGCGGGTGTCCGACCAGAGCGCCGCGGCCCGCCGGATGGCCGACCACGACCTCGCCAGAGCGGCGGAGATGGCCAGGGACATCCCCTCCGGCCATCGCGAGCGGTACGCGCTGCTCACCGACATCGCCCACCTCCACGCCGACCGGGGGGAGCCGGCCTCGGCCGCCGCGCTCCTGGACGAGATGCTGCGGGACGTGGAGCACCCGGCCCCGCTCGTCGGAGGAGGCGGCGCCGGAGCGGCCTTCACGACCTCGGCGCCCGAGTCGAGCGTCCCGCCCCCCAGGAACCATCTGGAGGGGGTGAACATCAGTGCCGTCCAGGGCGTGTTCAATCTGAGCCACCACTGGGCCGCCCGCGCCCGGGCCCACTTCTACCGCGAACCGGCGGACGTGGTGCGGGCCGTGGAGATGGGCGCGTCCAGCAACGCGGCCAGGGTGATACGCCGCCTCGCGGCCCGGCTGGCGCACCGGGACCTCGCCCGGGCGGGTGCCGTCATGCGCACGATCGCCGACCCCGCCGAACGGGCCATCGGCTTCGGCGAGCTGCACCGGGCTGCCCACGGCGCCGTCGGCAGCCAGTCGCACCACGGCCCCGAGGCGGAAGCCTTCTCCCGTGAGATCGACCGCGCGCTCGACCAGCTGCCGCGCTGCCGGTGGACGTTCCGGTCCACCGACGACGACCGGAAGGCCTGGGCCTACGCCCGCCCCGACCTGCGGGTCCGCTTCGAACTGGCCGTACGCGCCCTGGGGTGCCGCAAGGACGACATGAGCGCGCTGGACGGACTGGCCTTCCTGTCCCACGCCCATCTGCAGTCCATGCTCGCGTGGGCGTCCGAGGTGTTCGCCGCCGACGCCCTCACGGGCCGGCCGCCCCACCCCGCCTTCGTGCAGATGCACCGGGAGAACCTGGCCCGCTCCCTGAACCAGGACGACGAAGCAGGCAAGAGCGCGGTGGCCGCCGCCGTGCACCACGAGCACCGGGTCGCCCGCGGGACGCCCGGACACACCTTCCGGGCGCCGACGGCACGCATCGACGACCCGATCTACGCGGCGGCCGCCGACCTGGTCACCCCTCCCCCGGGGGCCGCCCTCAGCCCGTCGTTCATCCGGCGGCTGCGCGGGCTGCTGGACAAGGGACCGCTGCCGGCGGCGGCCGAGCTGCTCGCCTTCGGCGCGGAGGCCCGGCCCGAGAACCGGCCCGAACTCCGTGAGCTGGCCGCCGAGGTGATCACGAGAGCCCGCGACGGCTCGGCGGTCGGCGTGGACGCGCTGACCGTCCTGGCCGTCTCCCCCGACCTCGGCGATCTGCTGGACCCCGTCGCCGTGCTGCACGAGGCCGAACGCTGCACGCCCGCCTGGCCCGGCGAGCACTGGATCCCCGGCGACGCCGTGGCCCGTCTGTTCCCCGTCCTCCTGGACCGTGCGCCCGCGGCCGCCCTGCGCAGGTTCTACGAGGTCACGTCTGCGAACTGGTCCTTCGGCACGGCCCTCCTGGAACACGCCCCGGACGCCCTGCTCGAAGCCCTGGACACCGACGCGGCCGCCGCCCTCGCCTCGGCCGTCACCCGCGCCCTCGCCTGCACCTCCCCCGACGGCACGGCCCCCGCGATCGTGGACGGCGTCCGCCTGACCGACCTCGCCACCCCCGCCCGCACGGCCGCGCGCCCCACGCCCTGACCGCCTCCGCCGGCGCCCGTACGGCTTGCGACTGAAGCTACATCGACGGTCACCATGCTCGGCATCCTAGACACCATGCGCGGCCTCCCAGGCAGCAGACCTAACGAAGCACTACTAGGTTCTGTCCGGCGGATCATGTGAACGTCTGGTCGGTGGCTTGTTGTTGGCATGGGGCGGGGTGATCTGACGGGTCTGGTGCAGCGTTGGGTGACAGGTTGACCCTGCCCACCGTTTCGGGTCCAGTCTCGGCGGTCGGGACGCTGACGGAACCTTGTGCAGCTGTCATTGAATGCCGTGGCTTGGGCCGACTACACCACGGGCAGAGAGCCAGACATGAGCGATCTGATCACGGAATGGGCGACGCAGGTCGCGGAGGCCGAGCTCTGCAGCGTGCTGCCACGGAGGTGGGCACATACGCAGGGAGTAGCCAAGCGAGCGGTCGAAGCAAGCCAGGTTTTCGGCTTGGATGCCGGCCTCCTCGGCGCTGCCGCCACGCTGCACGACGTCGGATACGCGCCCCGCCTTGCGGCGACTGGCTTCCATCCGCTGGACGGAGCTCGGTTCCTTCGGGACGAGCACAGGGCCGACGAGCGGCTGGTGCGGTTGGTCGCGAACCACTCGTTTGCGCTCCTTGAGGCAGAGGAGCGCGGGCTGCGAGAGGAGCTCGCGACGGAGTTCCCCTTACTTGACGAGCCGCTGCTGGTGGACGCCCTCGTGTACTGCGACATGACCACGACGCCCGACGGCGACCGGACCACCGCGCAGGACCGGGTCGCTGAGATCATCAGCCGCTACGGGGGCGACAGCGTGGTCGGGCGGTTCATCCGCCGGGCGGCTCCGGAGATCTTTGCCTCCGTGGAGCGGGTGGAAGCCGCCCTGGCGGCTCAGCCGAGGTAGGGGTAGGTGCCGGCCAGGTAGTCCCCGATCTGCTGGCGCATGCTCGGGTGGATGTCGTACTGGTCGAGGTCGGCCGGCTGGATGAAGCGGACGTCGTCGGCCTCCTCGTTGATCGTAGGCACTCCGCCGACAGGCTGGCCGATGTAGGTGTTCTCGTACTGCTGGCGGATCTCGCCGTCGGTGTACGCGACGATGTGGTTCGGGTTGGTGTAGACGCCGAGAAACCCGGTGAGCTCCGCGATGATCCCGGTCTCCTCCAAGCATTCGCGCACCGCGCACTCGGCCGCGGTCTCGCCGATGTCCTGGGCTCCGCCGGGGAGGGCCCACTGGCCGGTGTCGCGGCGCCGCTGGAGGAGGATGGCGCCCGTCTCGTCGGCGACGAGCAGGTTGCTGGCCGGGATGAGGGTGTTCGCCTTCGGAGCAGACGGGTCGTTGTAGTACTCAGTCCTGCCCATGGTCGGCGGTCCTCTCCTGGTCGGGTGCCCATTGCCTCGCGGCGGCCCAGACGGCGTCGAAGCTTTCAGCGTAGTTGTCGAACCACCCCGTATCACCCGCCCTCTTGAGGTGCAGCAGGGGGTTGGCGCTGGCCGGCTGACCCCAGATGTGTGGGTTGACGAGCAGGTTGTCGTCGTAGCGGAACATGGACGTGTAGAGGGTGGTGTCGTGGAGTCGTACGCCGCACCCGGCCTCGCCCAGCAGCGGACGGTAGTACGTCAGTGATGCGCGGATTTTGGCGGCGAGGGTGTCGCCGATTCCCTCCTCGCGCCCCCGTACGGCGACTGCCTGTCCGTCGGGATCGCCGAAGCACAGGCGAACCCGCACGCCGTCGGCGGCGCGCTCGGAGAGCATCTTGGCGACGTGGGGGTTGGACTGGGCGAAGAAGGTTCCGGAGAAGACGAGGACGCCGATCTCGTGCCGAGCCTCTCGCAGCAGTGCGAGCCATACGTCCCGGGGCACGCTGGCCCGGTTCTGGTAGGTGCCGACCAACTCGGTGCCTAACCCGTACCTCGGCCGGCCGGGACGCTTGGACGGCTCGGGCCAGAGAAAGGTCTCTTCGACGCGCAGGTGTCGCGCGACGCGAAAGCGGTGCCGTGCATGGGGAACCCGTCCGCCCAGCCATCGGCTGACCGTCTTGGGATCTACCTCGCAGATCTCGGCGAGTGCATCGGGCGAGACGCCGCGTTGGCCGAGCACGGTGCGCAGTCGGTTGTTCACAGCAGCCATCGAATCGGCACGGCGAGTGATCGCGCAAGGACGTTTTGGGACGCAGTTCGGAACCTCGCGGACTGCCTACTCTGGCGGCATGGAGCTCTTCGTCCTGTGGGACATCGACCACACCCTCATCGAGAACGCGGGGGTCAGCAAGGAGATCTACGCCGCTGCCTTTCGTGGCCTCTCAGGTCGCGAACCCACGGAGCCCGCGCGTACTGAGGGGCGTACGGATCGACTGATCATGCGCGACATGTTCGTCCGCGAAGGGCTACCCGTGCCTGACTGGCCCTTCGTCGAGACGGCGCTCGCCCAGGCAGGAGAAGCGCGCCTGGAGGAGCTGCGCAGGCGCGGTACCGCCCTGCCCGGTGTGCACGACGCCCTGAAAGCCGCCTCGGCTCAGACCGGTTGGGTCTCCTCCGTACTCACCGGCAACATCTCCGCCAACGCTCATGTAAAGCTTGCCGCGTTCGGCCTCGACTCCCTGCTTGATCTACCGGTCGGCGCCTACGGAGCGGACGCCGAACTCCGCCCCCACCTGGTCGCTGTCGCCCGCGAGCGCGCTCATCGGCTTCATGGTGTTGCGGCCGACATCCCCACCGTCCTCGTTGGGGACACCCCTCGTGACGTGGAAGCGGCCCTGACTACAGGCTCCGGCGTCCTCGCCGTCGCCTCCGGCATCCACACCCAGGAGGAACTGAACGCCGCCGGAGCCGTCGAAGTCCTGCCCGACCTTTCGGATACCAAGCGCGTCCTCGGCATCCTGGAGTCCTTCGCAGGTCACTGAAAACGTCCCAGGACGTCCTTGGAGCGTCCCCGAACGCGGTGTCGAGGTCCCCGAGCAGAAGGCCACTATCAGGCTCCCACCAGGCAACCAGCCGAAGGAGCCGACGTGATCGAGGAAGTCACCGGGATCAAGAAAATCCGCATGCTGTACCTGCAGCTGCTCTACCGCTGCAATTTCACGTGCCTGCACTGCTTCCATGGCAAGCGGCTTCAGTACGCCGACGCCTTCACCGTCGACGAAGCCGCGGATCTCCTCACCCTGATGCGGGACCAGTACGGCACCGAGGCCGTGACCCTGCTCGGCGGAGAGCCCTTCGTCCACCGGGACCTCGCGCAGGTCGTCCGCCACGCCAAGGAGGAACTGGGCCTGCGCGTCGAGATCTGCACCAACGGGTACCGGATCGAGCGCCGTCTGACCGAGATCGCCCCCTCCCTGGACCTGCTCAGGGTTTCCCTGGAGGGCGTCGGGTCGAACAACGACGGCATCCGAAAGCAGGGCAGCTACCAGAGCGCCCTGGAGGCGCTCCGGCTGGCTCGGGATCTCGGCGTTCCGACCGGTGCGACCATGACCGTCACCTCACGGAACATCGCCGAAGTCATGCCCCTCGGACGGGCCTTGGCGGGACTCGGGGTCCGGCAGCTCAAGCTCCACCACCTGCGGCCGGTCGGCAACGCCGCCGATCATCCCGAGCTGCTGGTCACTTCCCCTTCCGCCTACGGCCGGCTCCGGGACGAGCTGGCGTCAGCCGATCTGCCCTTGGAGGTGATCGTCGACGAGGACCTCTCCGAGGACGGTGCCCCGCTGGTGTGCGCCCCCTCCGACGGTCGTCGCGAAATCGACCGCATCGAGGTCGACCCGCGCGGTGCGCTGACCATGTCCTGCAAGGCCGTGGGCAAGGACGCGCACGCCTTCTGGTACGAGAAGGCGGCAGGACGCATCGTCCACAAGCCCTCGTCCGTCGACGAGCTCACCCTCGCGGTACCGGACGTGGTGTACGGACGTGCCTGATCACCCGCGGTTCGAGAGCCTGGAGGGGTTACGCGGCACCGGCAAATCCACCCTGGCGCCCATGCTCGCCGCCGCCCGGCAGGCCGTCCTCGTCGCTACCGTCCCTCTGCCCTACCAGCCCCTCAGACAGGCGCTGGACGAGCGGACGAACGTAGAGGCACGGATGTCCTTCTACCTCTCGGGCCTGTTCACCGCGGCCGAGGAGATCCAGCATCACCTCGACGCCGGCGTCCCTGTCGTCGTCGAGAGCTACTTCGCCCGGTGCCTCACCACTCACCGGGCCCTGGGGGCACAACTCGGTATCACCCTGCCGAGCTGGCTGCCGACACCCGCTACCTACCACCTCGTCTGCGACGACGACGAGAGACAACGTCGACTCGCTGGACGGAACAAGCCGGTATCGCGGTGGGACTCACTGATCGAGACCGCTACGGACCAGGTGAAGGACGCCTATGCCTCCTTCCCGATGCATCGCGTCGACACCACAGGGCGCAGCCCCGACGAGGTCCTCCGAGTGATCATGAATATCGATACGCAAGGAGCGCACCCCCGTGCAGACTCAGAGCCTGTGGGAGCACACTCTCACGTTCTTCCCGCAGTTCCTCGCCGCACTGCGGGAACGTGTCGCCCCTGACGCCACCGTCGCGGTGGTCGGCGCGAGCGACGGCAAGTTCGTCCTGCCTCTCGCCGCTGCCGGCTACCACGTCGTCGCCATCGAACGCGACGCGGTCGCCCTCCATGGGGGCGACGTCCACCTCCCGGGTGACAGCCAGGCCCACGCGTTGGGACTGATCGATCGCCTGAAGCTCGAAGAACTCCACGAACGCGTAGAGGTTGTTGAGGACGACTTCCTGGACGGCAAGCCCCTGGGCCTGCAGTGCGACGCGGTCTGGACGAGCTGCTCGTGGCACTACAGTGCCAACCACCATCGCCCGCTCGGCGAGTTCGTCGACCGCATGCAGCGCCTGGTCCGCCCAGGCGGCATGTTCGGTGCGGAGTTCATGATGCCCGTCGAGAGACGCCACCACATGATTGAGCACTACACCTCCCCGGAACGCCTTCACCCCCACTTCATCGGCGACTGGGAGGTGTTGCTCACTCTGCGCACCACCGAGTTCACCGAGCGGCCCCACGTCGGCCAGCTGCACGACCACACCCACCGCATGGGCCTGCTGCTCGCGGCCCGGACGTCCACCCTCACCGACCACTTCTGAGAGAAGGCCCATGAAGCACGAGTACGAGGCGAAGTTCCTGGCCGTGGACGTCGCCGAGCTCCAGACCAAGCTGAGCGCCCTCGGTGCCGTCCAGGCGTTTCCCCGCACTCTCCTCACTCGCAAGATCTTCGAGAACGACTCCCTTGACGGCGGGGCCTGGATTCGGCTGCGGGACGAGGGCACCCGCTCGACGCTCACGCTCAAGCAGGTCATCGACGCCACGACGATCGACGGCACCAAGGAGATCGAAACCGAGGTCACCGACCTGCACGCCATGGCCGACATCCTGCGCCGGGTCGGCCTCACCGAGGTCCGGTACCAGGAGAACTACCGCGAGGAATGGCGCCTGGGCGAGGTCGCCTTCGACTTCGACACCTGGCCGGACCTTCCCACCTTCCTGGAGATCGAAGGACCCGACGAGGCATCGGTGCGCCAGGCCGCCGCGCTGCTGGACCTCGACTACTCCGAGGCCCGGTTCGGCAGCGTAGACGAGATCTACAAGAGCGAGTCCAGCCGCGACATCCTCGCCGAGCCCACGCTCCTGTTCTCCGAAGCCGAGAAGCAGAAAGACGCTTCTCCTGCGACTCAGGACCGTTGATCACGGAGGGAGACGAGCGATGCTGACGGAAGTCGCCCTCCAGCACAGGGTGATCGCCGGGATCGCCGAGTTCGCCCGAGGAGGACTGCCCCCACCGGCGGCCACCGACGACGGCAACGAGTGGGTCGACGGACTCTGCTGGCTCTACTGCGGACAGCGGTGGACGCGCGTCCTGTGGATCGGCCCCGCCAGAGTCGCTGGGGCCCAAGCCCCGATGTACGCGTGCGGCGCCTGCATCGGCGAGCTGCAGGAACGGGTCTGGCAATCCTTCTTCAACGAGAACCGCCCTGCCGGCTCCACCCGGCCAAGCGAATCCGCCGAGGTGGGGCAGTCGACCTCCGGCAAGAGAACCGGCAAGCATCGGGGCCAGAGCAGGCTCTTCCGCCGTAGTTGAGCCCCCACCCCGGTCACGCTGGCGCCCGCTGTCCCCCGCAGCGAGAGCCCGAGGCCGAGGCGGGTCCTTGGCGTGGGCGCCTTCGGCGGAAGCTCCGAGACGAACAATCTGACGACGCAGCGACCGTTTCACGTCCACCGATACGGTCTTCCCACCCATCCTGGGCCTCTTGGAGGAGCAGTCGTGACGCAGCAGACCACGGACGAGCGGCCGGGCATCGCCGCCGCCATCGTCGTTCACGAGGGCCGTGTGCTCATGGTCCGCCGCCGGGTGAGCGGGGGGCAGCTCTCCTGGCAGTTCCCCGCCGGGGAGGTCGAGCCCGGCGGGGAACGTGAGGCCGCCGCCGTACGGGAAAGCCAGGAGGAGACAGGGCTGACCGTCGAGGCGGTCAAGCTGCTCGGCGAGCGCGTTCACCCTAAGGCGGGCCGCCTCATGCCCTACACCGCCTGCCAGATCCTGGGCGGCAAAGCTCACGTCGCCGATACCGAGGAGCTGGCCGAGCTTGCCTGGGCATCCCCTGGCGACATCCCGGAGTACGTGCCGTACGGGCTGTTCAAGCCGCTGCAGGACTACCTCGACGGGACCTCGTCCGCGTAGACCGCTCCAAGTTCCGGCGGGGAACTGCGGGAGAACGCCAAGGCTCCACGACCTGCCCGGTTGTAGGACTTCCGAGCCAAGGAACGCCTCCTCCCTCACAGACGTGGGCGCCGGGGCCTTCGACCGGGCTCAGCCACACCGGCCGATAGTGCAGTCGCGGACAGTCGCATGGTCGTCGTCCTGCGGGCCGCCTCGGCACGGAGGTTGGGTGCGTGGTTGCGGCTGGTGTGATGTATGCGGGTGATCAGGACGCGGGCGGGCTGGCGGGCACTCGTGAGTTCGCGCTGAGCGGCGGCTTCCTTGAGGAGCTGGTGGGGCCTGTGACCGCCGGCTTCAGCATCGGCCAGAACGGTGGCGAGGGCCGGCCAGGCGGGTCGGTGAGGATGCGGTCGGCGTGGTCGGGGACGGCGGCCCGGACGTCATGGGCCAGGGTTCGGCTGGCCTGGTCGCTCGGCTGACGAGCGGCGAGGTTGTCGATGACCGGGACGAGTGCGTGGTCGGCGGCGGTATGTAGGTGGTGCAGGGCCTGATGGGCGGCTTCGGCTTGGTGGGCGTGGTTCTTCGCCTCGTGCCAGCGGGCGGCGACGATCGTGGCCCAGACAAGGGCGGCGAGCAGGGCGGCGAAGGCGCTGCCGCCGGGGCGAAGAATGGGGCACAGCTCGGGTCGAGACCGGCCACGTCTGCACCCAGGAAGACGGCTCCTGGCTCCACCCCGGCAAGGTGACCGACCTCTTCGAGCGCCTCGTCGCCGCATCCGGCCTCCCGCCGATCCCCCTGCACGACCTCCGCCACGGCGCGGCCACCTCATGCTCGCCGCCGACATCGACATCAAGATCGTGTCGGACACCCTCGGGCACAGCGACACCCGGATGACGAGCGACATCTACCAGAGCGTCCTCCCCCACGTCGGCAAGAGCGCCGCCGAGGCCACCGCGAAGCTCGTCCCCCTCCAGCGCAAGGCCGAGGCCGAGAAGGCCGCGCGCAAGACCGCGAAGAGGAGAAGGCCAGGAAGGCTGCGCCCAAGGCGGCTGGCGAGGGCAAGAGCGCTAAGCCGAAGGGGGACAGGCCGAAGGCCCAAGGCCAAGGCCGCCAAGAAGGCCACACGCCGCAATCCCGAGAAGTAGGTACCCGAGCGGCTCCGCTCACGCAAGCAACGTCACGGCAACCCGGCCGCGTGACCCGCCAAGCCCCGAGCAACAGAAAACCCCAGGCCACGGGCAATGTGACCTGGGGTTTCGCTGAGCCGCCTTCGGGATTCGAACCCGAGACCTACGCATTACGAGTGCGTTGCTCTGGCCAACTGAGCTAAGGCGGCACGCTGGCGTCCAAGAGACTCGTCCCCGCGGGAGACACGCTCTCATCAGCAGCGGCGCCAAGTCTACAGGGTTCTCCGGGGTGCCCCGAACCACCTCCGCCGAGGCCGCCGGGAGCGGCTCAGCAGCGCTTGCCGTCCTTCGGGGCGGTGCCTTCGAGCAGGTAGGTGTTGATCGCGGTGTCGATGCAGTCGCTGCCCCGGCCGTACGCGGTGTGACCGTCGCCGTCGTAGGTCAGCAGCCGCCCGGACTCCAGCTGGCCGGCCAGCGCCTCGGCCCACTTGTACGGCGTCGCCGGGTCGCGGGTGGTGCCGACGACGACGATCGGGGCGGCGCCGTCGGCCGTGATGCGGTGGGGCTTGCCGGTGGCTTCCTCCGGCCAGAAGCCACAGTTCAGGGAGGCGTAGGCGAAGCCCTCGCCGAAGACGGGGGACGCCTTCTCGAACTCGGGGACGGCCGCCCGGGCCTCCTCGGCCGAGTCGAACGCGGCGGGCAGGTCGAGGCAGTTCACCGCGGCGTTGGCGAACATCAGATTGGCGTAGGAGCCGTCCGCCTCGCGCTCGTAGTAGCTGTCCGCCATGGCCAGCAGCGGTGCGCCGTCGCCCTTGTCCGCCGCGGCGAGGGCCGAGCGCAGCTGGGGCCAGGCGCCCTCGTCGTACATCGCGGCGATCACGCCGGTGGTGGCCAGCGACTCGCCGAGGGCGCGGCTCTCGCCGGTCGGCACCGGCTTCGCGTCGAGCTCGGCGAAGAACGCCTTCAGGCGCTTGCCCGCGTCCGCGACGGAGGTGCGGCCCAGCGGGCAGTCCGCCTGCTCGATGCAGTCCGCGGCGAAGGACTGGAACGCGGTCTCGAAGCCCGCCGTCTGGTCCCTGTTCATGGTGCGGGCGGGCAGCGAGGGGTCCATGGCGCCGTCGAGGACGAGCCGGCCGGTGCGGTCGGGGAAGAGCTCCGCGTAGGTCGCGCCGAGGAAGGTGCCGTACGAGGCGCCGACGTAGTTCAGCTTCTCGTCGCCGAGCACGGCGCGGAGGATGTCCATGTCGCGGGCCGCCTCGACGGTGGAGACGTGCGGCAGGACCTGGCCGGACCGCTTCTCGCAGCCGGCCGCGAAGCCCTTGAACGCCGTTGTCAGCGCGGCGCTCTCCGCGCTGTCGTCCGGGGTCTGGTCGACCTGGGTGAACCTGTCCATCTCGGGGCCGGTCAGGCATTCGACGGGCTCGCTGCGGGCGACGCCGCGCGGGTCGACGGCCACCATGTCGTACCGGGCGCGCACCGGCGCCGGGTATCCGATGCCGGCGTAGGCCTGGAGGTAGCCGACGGCGGAGCCGCCGGGGCCGCCCGGGTTCACCAGCAGGGAGCCGAGACGCTTGCCGGGGCCCGTGGCCTTCTTGCGGGCGACGGCGAGGTCGATCCGCTCGCCGTCGGCGTCCGCGTAGTCCAGGGGGGCCTTCATCGTGGCGCACTCGAAGCCGGGGACACCGCACTCCCGCCATGTCAGCTTCTGGTGGTAATACGGCTCCAGGTCGGCGGCGGGGGCGGCCCGGCCGTCCCCCGACGAGCCGGACGCGGCGGAGCCGGCCGAGACGCCGCCGGCGTTGCAACCGGAGACGAGCAGACCGGCCGTGGCCAGCGGAAGGGCGAAGATGCGGAACAGGCGCCTGGTGTCCATCCATCGGAGCGTAATCGCAGCCGGCCGGCGGTGCCCGTCCTTGCCCGTACGGGTGATCCGGTCAAACGGGCCGGGTCGGGTCACCCTGCCGGGCCCTCTCAGCCGCGGCGGAGAGGGCCGCCGGAGCCGCCCGTCACCGGGGCGGCGTCACCCCGCGCGCAGGGAGACCGCCATCGCCTCGACGGCCAGCAGTGGCGCCACGGTGGTGGTGTCCAGCGCCGTACGGCAGGCGGTGATCGCCTCGATGCGGCGCAGGGTGGCCTCGGGGGCGGACGAGCGGGCGACGCGGTCGAGCGCGTCCCGTATGTCGCCGTTGGCGAGCTGCACGCGGGAGCCGAACTGGAGCGCGAGGACGTCCCGGTAGAAGCCGGCCAGATCGGAGAGGGCGAGATCGAGGCTGTCCCGCTGGACGCGGGTCCTGCGTCGCTTCTGCGTGTCCTCCAGCTCCTTCATCGCCCCGGCCGTGCCCCGGGGCATCCGGCCTCCGGCCACCCCGCCGAGCGCCGCCTTGAGGTCCTCGGTCTCCTTGCCGTCGATCTCCTCGGCCATCTGGGCGGCGTCGTCGTTGGCGGCGTCGACCAGATCCTGGGCGGCACGCAGGCACTGGCCGATGTCGTCGACGCGCAGCGGCAGCCCGAGCACGGCCTTGCGCCGGGCCCTGGCCCGCTCGTCGGTCGCGAGCCTGCGGGCGCGGTCGATGTTGCCCTGCGTGGCCCGGGCGGCGACGGCGGCGGCCTCGGGCTCGATGCCGTCGCGGCGCACGAGGAGGTCGGCGACGGCGTCCACCGGCGGTGTGCCGAGCGTCAGCAGCCGGCACCGCGAGCGGATGGTGGGCAGGACGTCCTCGACGGACGGCGCGCACAGCAGCCACACGGTCCGGGTGGCGGGCTCCTCGACCGCCTTGAGGACCGCGTTGGCGGACCGTTCGTTCAGCCGCTCGGCGTCCTCGACGAGGATGACCTGCCAGCGGCCGTTCGCCGGGGCCGTGAAGGACTTGCGGACCGTGTCGCGCATGCTGGCGACGAGGATCTGCGAACCGACGGCGGTGATGGAGCTGACGTCGGCGTGGGTGCCGATCAGGGCCGTGTGGCAGCCGTCGCAGAAGCCGCAGCCCGGGGCGGCGCCGAGGGCGCGGTCGGGGCTGACGCACTGGAGCGCGGCGGCGAACGCGCGGGCGGCCGTGACCCGCCCCGAGCCGGGCGGCCCGGTGAACAGCCACGCGTGCGTCATCGTCGAGCCGTCCGGGGCGGCGGCCCCCTCGGCATGCGCCGTCACCAGTGCGTCGGCGTCCCGGGCGGCGGTGGACAGCTGTGCCACGACCCGGTCCTGGCCGACCATGTCGTCCCAAACGGCCACGCGCCGTCACCGCCTTTCGTGCTGCGGCCTCCCATTGTGGGCCAGGGCACCGACACCGACGGCCGGGCACCCCGTGCCCGGCCGTCGTCCCCGTACGGGGCAGGTGTCAGCGGCCCCGGCGCCGGCCGCGCTCGTCGTCGTCCTCGTGCGGGCCCAGCAGTTCGTCGGCCAGCGTCGGCAGATCGTCCAGCGGGGTCTCCTCCGCCCAGTCCGAACGCCGGCGCGCGGGCTCCGCGCCGGGGTCGACCTGCGGCAGCTCCCGGGTGCGCTCGTTCGCGTCGTCGGCGCCCCGGCCGTCCGCGGCCCGCTCGTCGCGGAAGAAGTCGGCCGGCACCCGGTCCGCGGGGTCGGCGCCCCGGGACTCGTCCCGGCGCACGGGCCGCAGGACGGCGGTCTCGTCGACGGCGGGGAGCACGGAGGTCTCCGCGTCGGCCGGGTCGGCGGACGGCTCGGGGACGCGCGGCAGGACCGCGGTCTCGTCGGGCCGGGCCCGGTCCCGGGCGGCGTCGGGCCGCGGGACTTCCTGGGTGATGTCGTCGGAGGCGGTGGGCGGCAGGTCCTCGGGCCGGACGATCGGTGTCGGCACGGTGATCTCGCTCGCGGAGACCTCCTCGGCGGCCGCGGCGGCCGCCGCGGCCTCCGCGGCCTCCGCCCGGTGCCGCGCTTCCTCGGCGGCCCGGCGGGCCTCCTCGGCCTCCGCCCGGCTCCGCGCCTCCTCGGCGGCCCGGCGGGCCTCCTCCTCGGCGGCGCGGCGGGCTTCCTCCGCCTTCAGCAGCGCTTCCTCGGCCTTGCGCTGCTTCTCCAGCCGGCGGGCCTCGGCCTCTGCCCGCAGCCGGGCCTCCTCCTCGGCCTGCCGGCGCAGCCGCTCCTGCTCCTCCTGGCGGGCCTTCTCCTCCGCCTCGCGCCGCTTGCGCTCCTCCTCCGCGCGCAGCCGTGCCTCCTCGGCGCGCTGCCGGGCCTCCTCCGCCTGGCGTTCGGCCTCGCGGCGGCGGGCCTCCTCCTCCTCGCGCCGCTTGCGCTCCTCCTCCTCGGCACGGAGCCTGGCGAGCTGTTCCTGGCGCTCCCGCTCCAGGCGCTCCTCCTCCGCCTTGCGGCGGGCCTCCTCCTCGGCCCTGCGGCGGGCCTCTTCCTCGGCGGCCTTCCGGGCCTCCTCCCGCGCCTCGATCTCGGCGGCGGAGAGCGGCAGCAGCTGGTCGAGGCGGTGGCGCACGACGGTGGTGACCGCCTCGGGCTCCTGGCCCGCGTCGACCACGAGGTAGCGGCCGGGGTCTGCGGCGGCGAGCGTCAGGAAGCCGGTGCGCACCCGCTGGTGGAACTCGGCCGGCTCGGACTCCAGGCGGTCGGGCGCCTCGGTGAAGCGTTCCCGCGCGGCCTGGGGGGAGACGTCGAGGAGCACCGTCAGATGCGGGACCAGGCCGCCGGTGGCCCAGCGCGAGATGCGGGCGATCTCGGTCGGGGACAGGTCGCGTCCGGCGCCCTGGTAGGCGACCGACGAGTCGATGTAGCGGTCCGAGATGACGATCGCGCCGCGTTCGAGGGCGGGGCGCACCAGCGAGTCGACGTGCTCGGCGCGGTCGGCCGCGTAGAGCAGGGCCTCGGCCCGGTTGGAGAGGCCGGCGCTGGAGACGTCGAGCAGGATCGACCGCAGGCGCTTGCCGACGGGGGTCGCGCCCGGCTCGCGGGTGACGACGACCTCGTGGCCCTTGGCCCTGATCCACTCGGCGAGCGCCTCGACCTGGGTGGACTTGCCGGCGCCGTCCCCGCCCTCGACGGCGATGAAGTAGCCGTTGGCCGCGGGACGCTGCACCGGGTCGGCTCCGCGGCGCAGGGCGTCGCCCAGGTCGCGGCGGAGCGGAACGCCGGAGCGGTCGTCGGTCCTGGCGAGGACGAGCGCCGCCACGGGCAGCAGGAGCGCGCCCACCAGCATGAGCGTGAACGCCGCCCCGCCGTGGGCGAAGACGAAGTCACCGCTGGCGAGCCGGTGCGGGCCGATCGCGGCGGCGATCAGGGGCGCCACCACGGCGGCGGCCCCGAGGCAGACGCGGACGACCGCCTGGAGGTGCTCGGTGAGCCGGGCGCGGCGGAAGTCCTCGGTCTCCTGGTCGATGAGCACATGGCCGGTGTTGGCGGCGACGCCCGCGGCCAGGCCGGCGACCACCCCGAGGAACAGCACGGTCGCGGTGTCGGGCACGAGGCCCATGGCCAGCAGCGCCACACCGGTGACGGCGAGCGCCAGCGCGAGCAGCCGGCGGCGGGAGAGCGCGGGCAGCACGGAACCGGCGGCGCGGATGCCCACGCCGGTGCCGCCGGTCAGCGCCAGCACGAGCAGCGCGAAGCCGGCCGGGCCGGCGCCGAGGTCGACCGCGTGCAGCACGGCGACGGCCACGGCGGACGCGATGGCGGCGGCGACCGCGGCGCAGGCGAGGACGAACACCGGGATGCCGCCCGTACGGCCCTTGTCCGTGCCGTTTCCGGCGGACGGTCGGCGCAGCCCCTCCAGCGGCGAACGCGGGCGCGGGGTCTGCGCGTCGGGGAATTCGACGAACCACAGCGTGGAGACGGACGCGGCGAACAGTCCGGCGGCGACGTAGGAGCCCGGCGCGGCCTGGTGCAGCGTGAACCACTCGATGCCGGTGCCGAGCAGGTTGCCGACGAGCGCGGCCGCCAGCAGCACGGCAGCGGCGACGGGCACGACCGCGAACGCCGTACGCGTCCACAGCCTGCGCAGGGCCTCCAGGTGGTTGGGCAGCGGCCGCACGGCGGCGCCCTCCGGGGGCGGCGCGGGCAGCAGGGCGGGGGCGGCGCCGTCGCGCGCCACGGTCCAGAAGCGTTCCGCGACACCGCTCACGAACACGGTGATCAGCAGGAGGGCGAGGGCGTTGCCCGGTGTCCAGTCGAGCCACAGCGGGGCGACGACCAGCAGGGCGAGCCGGACTCCGTCCGCCCCGATCATGGTCCAGCGCCGGTCGAGGGGACCGCTCGCCGCGGTGAGAGAGGTCATCGGCCCGAGCAGCACGGCTCCGAAGAGCAGCGTGGCCAGCACCCGGGCACCGAGCACGGCGGCCACGGCGAAGGCCGCGCCGCGGTAGCCGGTCCCGAAGGTCTCGGACACGACCGCCGCCTGGAGCGCCAGCAGCAGCAGGACGAGGACGCCCAGCGCGTCCCCGATCCCGCCGGCCACCTGGGCGTTCCACAAACGCCTCAGCGGCGCACCGCGCAACAGGGCGCGCACGGCCCGCTCCCGCGAGTCCGCGGCGAGCGCTTCGGTGTCGGTGGTGTCTGAGGAGGCGTCGGAGGCAGTCTCTGCAGCGGTACCCGTGACCGCCTGCTGCTCGGCTGGCTGCTCGGCTCGCATCATCCGCCCAGCCTATCCGGAGCGCGTTGCTCCCCGACGGGGTGTCCGAACAGACGGACGTTTTCGTCGCAGGAGTGTGAACTCCCACGCCCCCGGCCGTCCGCCTCTTCGTCGCAGGAGTGTGAACCCCCACGCCCCCGGCCGCCCGCCTCCGCGCCCGTGCACGCCGTACCGCGGCGGTCCCCGGAAACGGCGAACCGCCCGTGCTCCGGGGCGTGTGCGCCGGAGCACGGGCGGCTCGTCCTTCGGCCTACTCCTCCGTCGCCGCGGACGCCTTCGCCGAGGCGGCCGTCTTCTTGGCGGCGGTGGCGGTCTTCTTGGCCGTCGTCGTCTTCTTCGCGGCGGTCTTCTTCGCCGTCGTGGTCTTCTTCGCCGCCGTCTTCTTGGCGGTGGCCTTCTTCGCGGGCGCCTTCTTGGCCGTCTTCTTGGCCGGACCCTTGGCCCGCTTCTCGGCGAGGAGCTCGTAGCCGCGCTCCGGCGTGATGTCCTCGACGCTGTCGCCGGTGCGCAGGGTGGCGTTCGTCTCCCCGTCGGTGACATAGGGACCGAAGCGGCCGTCCTTGACCACCACCGGACGCTCGCTGACCGGGTCCGTGCCCAGTTCCTTCAGCGGCGGCTTGGCCGCGGCCCGGCCGCGCTGCTTCGGCTGCGCGTAGATCGCGAGGGCCTCGTCCAGCGTGATGGAGAAGAGCTGCTCCTCGTTCTCCAGGGAGCGCGAGTCGGTGCCCTTCTTCAGGTACGGGCCGTAGCGGCCGTTCTGCGCGGTGATCTCGACGCCCTCGGCGTCGGTGCCGACCACCCGCGGAAGCGACATCAGCTTCAGGGCGTCGGCGAGCGTCACCGTGTCGATCGACATGTTCTTGAAGAGCGACGCCGTGCGCGGCTTGACCGCGTTCTTGCCCGTCTTCGGGGTGCCCTCGGGGAGGATCTCCGTGACGTAGGGGCCGTAGCGCCCGTCCTTGGCGACGATCTGGTGCCCGCTCACCGGGTCGGCGCCCAGCTCGAAGTCGCCGCTCGGCTTGGCGAGCAGTTCCTCCGCGTACTCGACGGTCAGCTCGTCCGGGGCGAGGTCGTCCGGGACGTCGGCGCGCTGGTGGCCCTCGGCGTCCTTCTCCCCGCGCTCCACGTACGGGCCGTAACGGCCGACGCGCAGCGTGATGTCGTTGCCGACGGGGAAGCTGGAGATCTCCCGGGCGTCGATGGCGCCGAGGTCGGTGACCAGTTCCTTCAGACCGCCGAGGTGGTCGCCGTCGCCGTTGCCGGCCTCGCTGGCGGCACCGGTGGCCTCGCCCTCGCCGAAGTAGAAGCGCCGCAGCCACGGCACGGCCTGCGCCTCGCCGCGTGCGATGCGGTCGAGGTCGTCCTCCATCCTCGCGGTGAAGTCGTAGTCGACGAGCCGGCCGAAGTGCTTCTCCAGCAGGTTGACCACGGCGAAGGAGAGGAACGACGGGACCAGCGCCGTGCCCTTCTTGAAGACGTATCCCCGGTCGAGGATCGTGCCGATGATCGACGCGTACGTCGACGGGCGGCCGATCTCGCGCTCCTCCAGCTCCTTGACCAGCGACGCCTCGGTGTAGCGGGCGGGCGGCTTGGTGGCGTGGCCGTCGACGGTGATCTCCTCGGCCGACAGCGCGTCGCCCTCGGCGACCTGCGGCAGCCGGCGCTCACGGTCGTCGAGCTCGGCGTTCGGGTCGTCGGCGCCCTCCACGTAGGCCTTCATGAAGCCGTGGAAGGTGATCGTCTTGCCGGACGCGGTGAACTCGGCGTCCCGGCCGTCAAGCGCCCGTCCGCCGATGCGCACGGTGACGCTGTTGCCGACCGCGTCCTTCATCTGGGAGGCGACGGTCCGCTTCCAGATCAGCTCGTACAGCTTGAACTGGTCGCCGGTCAGCCCGGTCTCGGCGGGGGTGCGGAAACGATCACCCGAGGGGCGGATCGCCTCGTGCGCCTCCTGTGCGTTCTTGACCTTGCCCGCGTAGGTGCGCGGCTTGTCCGGCAGGTAGTCGGCGCCGTAGAGCTGGGTCACCTGCGCGCGGGCCGCCGAGACGGCGGTGTCGGACAGCGTCGTGGAGTCCGTACGCATGTAGGTGATGAAGCCGTTCTCGTACAGCTTCTGCGCGACCTGCATGGTCGCCTTGGCGCCGAAACCGAGCTTGCGGGACGCCTCCTGCTGGAGGGTCGTCGTACGGAACGGGGCGTAGGGCGAGCGGCGGTACGGCTTGGACTCGACCGACCGCACCGCGAAGGACGCGCCGTCGAGCGCGGCGGCCAGCGACCGGGCGTTCGCCTCGTCGAGGTGGAGCACCTGGGCGGACTTGAGCCTGCCGTCGGAGCCGAAGTCACGGCCCTGCGCGACCCGCTGCCCGTCGACGGTGTTCAGCCGCGCGGAGAAGGTCGAGGGGTCCGAGGCGTCGCCCGAGCGGCCGGTGGAGAACGTGCCGGTCAGGTCCCAGTACTCGGCGGAGCGGAACGCGATGCGCTCCCGCTCCCGCTCGACCACGAGCCGGGTCGCCACGGACTGCACACGGCCTGCGGACAGCCGGGGCATGACCTTCTTCCACAGGACCGGCGAGACCTCGTAGCCGTAGAGGCGGTCGAGGATGCGGCGGGTCTCCTGGGCGTCGACCATCCGCTTGTTGAGCTCGCGCGGGTTGGCGACGGCGGCGCGGATCGCGTCCTTGGTGATCTCGTGGAAGACCATCCGGTGGACGGGGACCTTGGGCTTGAGGACCTCCAGCAGGTGCCACGCGATGGCTTCGCCCTCGCGGTCCTCATCGGTGGCGAGGAAGAGCTCGTCGGACTCCGCGAGCTGTTCCTTGAGCTTCCTGACCTGGGCCTTCTTGTCGGCGTTGACGACGTAGATGGGCTGGAAGTCGTGTTCGACGTCGACGCCGAGGCGGCGCACCTCACCCGTGTACTTCTCCGGCACCTCGGCGGCGCCGTTCGGGAGGTCGCGGATGTGCCCGACGCTCGCCTCGACGACATAGCCGGGGCCGAGGTAGCCCTTGATCGTCTTCGCCTTGGCAGGCGACTCGACGATCACGAGTCGGCGGCCGCCCTGTGCGGTCTCGCTGGTCGGGGACAACTTCGCTCTTCTCTCCGGTCGACATTCGGTGGCGCTGTCAGCGGCGCCGCGCGGCGTCCTACCCGTGGGTACAGGTGTCGCGGCACTGCTGTGACGCTGCTGTCGCTGCGGAGTGTGACGGTACAACCCGCCCCCGTGTCAAACGGCAAAAGCCCGCAACGGCCACTCGAACGGTAACCCGACTCCCGCCCTTCATGCCGCCCGGACCGGCACGCCGAGGCCCGGAGCGCACCTCACAGACGTGCGAAGCACCACACCCCGAGCGTGAGGAAGACCGCACCGAACCCGATCCCGAAGGCGGTGGCCGTGGCCGGGCTCACGCCGGCGGCCACGGGTGCGCGATGGGCGAGCCGCATTCCCGTCCACAGCAGCAGCGCCGCTCCGAACAGCGCGAATGCCGCCCCGGCGAAGATCGTTGGTCCGCTCTCCATGCCCGTACCCGGCCCTTCCCTGACGCCTCGGTCGTCCGGAGGCCGAGGCTGGCACCCCGGAGCGTCGCCGGCGCGAATTCCGGGTGAACGGCGCGTGGGTTCACCCGGCCGGTCGCCTCCGGGGCCGTTCCGGACGGATTCCTTCCCTTTCGCTCCTCCTACGGAGGGCCGGGCGGCGAGGGCCGGAAGCCGGGAAATGCCCGCAATCGGAACATTGGCCGGATCGACGGCCCCCGATGACGTGAATCCGCCCCTCGGGCAGGTCACCCGGTGGGGCCGGACTCCGCCGGGACGAGGAAGCCCTCCTCCACCAGCAGACGCAGTGCGCGGGGGGTGCGGTCGCGCAGCAGCACCGGGTCCTCGTCGATCAGCTGCGCGATGGCGTCGAGGATCCGCCCGGCGCTCAGCGTCCCGTCGCACGCCCCGGCGAAGCCGGCGCCCACCGTGTCCACCGTGGTCGCCCGCCGCATGCCGCGGTGCCGCCGCAGCACCACGTGCTCCGGGTCCTCGGCGCCGGGCGGGCCGACCTGCTCCTGCACCACGTCGGGGGCGAGCACGAAACGGTCGGCCAGCAGCGCCGCGTCGTCGCTGGCGCGCAGATAGTCCTGCCGGTCGAAATGGGCGCGCACGCTCGCGCCGAGCGGCTGCTCCACGGGGTGCGGCCACTCCTCCGTCAGGATCGACGGACGCTCGGCACCGGACTTGCGCAGGGTGATCCAGCCGAAGCCCACCGCCCTGGTCCCGCGCGCCTCGAACTCGTCCAGCCACGCGTCGTACCGAGCCGCGTAGGCCGCGGGGTCGGCCCGGTGGTCACCGCTGTCGCGCAGCCACAGCTCGGCGTACTGGGTCACGTCCTGCACCTCGCGCTGGACGATCCACGCGTCGCAGCCGCGCGGCACCCAGGAACGCAGCCGCTCCTGCCAGTCCTCCCCCTCCACGTGCTGCCAGTTGGCGAGGAACTGGGCGTAGCCCCCGTCGTTGAGCCGCTCCCCGGCCTGCTGGACCAGCGAGCGGCACAGGTCGTCGCCGCCCATCCCGCCGTCCCGGTAGGTCAGCCGGGCGCCGGGGGAGATGACGAACGGCGGGTTCGACACGATCAGGTCGTAGGTGTCGGATCCGACCGGCTCGAACAGCGACCCCTCGCGCAGGTCCGCCTCCCGGGCCCCGGAGAGGGCGAGGGTGAGCCGGGTGAAGCCGAGCGCCCGCGGATTGAGGTCGGTGGCCGTGACCCTGGTGGCGTGCTGTGCGGCGTGCAGGGCCTGGATGCCCGACCCGGTGCCGACGTCGAGGGCGGAGCCCACGGGCGTGCGCACGGTGATGCCGGCGAGCGTGGTCGACGCGCCGCCGACGCCGAGGACGACGCCCTTGCCCTGACCGCTCGCCCCGCCGGCTCCGCCGACAGCGCAGCCGAGGTCCGAGACGATGAACCAGTCCTGACCCTCCGGCCCTCCGTACGGCCGGACGTCCACGGCGGCCCGCACCTGGTCGCCGTCCCGCACCACCCAGCCGTCGGCGAGGCACTCCTCGAGCGGCAGGGCCGCGCGGGCCCGCTCGTACGCCACGGGCTGCTGGAGCAGGAAGAGCCGCACCAGCGCCGGCAGCACGCCGTCCCCGCGGGTCGCCCGCAGGGCGGGCACGGTCTCGCTGCGGGCCAGCGCCGTGTAGGCGGGAGCGCCGAGCAGGTCGAGCAGACCGTCGGCGGTGAAGTCGGCGGCGAGGAAGGCGTCACGAAGCCGCGGGGCGTGTGCGGGCGAGGGAAGACCGGTCGTACTCACGGACCCATTGTGGCCGCCGACGACGGCGGCCGCCGCACACCACCCGGCCGGTGCCGCGGCGCACCCCGGCCGGCGGCCGGCGACACGAGGACGCCGGGCGCGCCGACCGGTCACGGCCGGCGCGCGCGGGACAGCCGACGCGCACGGCCCGGGCGAGGGCGCCGGGCCGGAACACGCCATGACGGCCCAGCGCGGGACGGCCGACGCGCACGGCCCGGCCGCACGAGCGGTCCGGGCCGTGCCAGGTGGCGCGGGGTCAGGAGGCGGAGGCCCCTTCGGCGGAGTTCGAGGCGTCGGCCCGCTGGCAGCCCGGCTGCTTCGCCATGGCCGTGCCCAACTCGCCGGACTGGAGCTTGGCCAGCGCGGCCTGGTCCATCCGCTCGATCTTCTTCAGCCCGTCCGCGACCTCCTGGAGGCCGTCGGCGAATTTCTGCTGATCCTCCGGGTTGAGGCCGTCGATCTGCTTCTTCAGCTTCAGGTACTCGGCCGCCGTGGCGTCGAGTTCCTTCACCGCGTCGTTCTGGAGCTTCTCGCCGTCGTCGACCGGCGGAACGCCCGCGTCCCGTACGGCCTTCGCAAGCGCCTTGTCCGCGGCGGCGATGTCGGCGAACGCCTTGGAGTCGGCGGCCTGGATGTCGGCGGGCTTGCCGTCCGCCGCCGTCGAGATAATGGCCTGCTGGGCGTCGGCCCGCTTCTGGATCTGCGGCTTCGCCTGGTCACAGACCTTCTTGGCCCAGTCGTTGACCTTTTCCTCGCCGTCGTCGCCGCATCCCGACAGCACCAGTACCAGTACCGCACCGCCGGACAGCGCGGCCGCAAACTTCTTGTTCACCGGATCGGTCCCTTCCAAGGCTCTCGGCCCCGGAACATACACGCCAAGTGGGCGACAACCGCACGCCGAAAGTCCGATTCGTACGCTATTGAAGCCATTTGCATCAGAGAGAGAAGGCTCACCCGGACGCACGAACGGGCGGACGCCGCATCAATGTGCGGCGCCCACCCGCCCGTTGGCTGCGCGTCAGGAAACCACCGCCGGATCAGGCGACTGCGCGTTGCGCTCGGCGGTGCTGCCGTCGTCGTCGTCCGCCGCGATGCCGCGCCGCTTGGAGAGGTACACGGCGCCCACGATGATCAGGATCGAGAGCACCGCCACCACCGCCCGCACGCCCGCGCTGGAGTCGTCCCCGTAGCTGAACTGGACGATCGCCGGCGCGATGAGCAGGGCGACCAGGTTCATCACCTTCAGCAGCGGGTTGATGGCCGGGCCCGCGGTGTCCTTGAACGGGTCGCCGACCGTGTCGCCGATCACCGTCGCCGCGTGGGCCTCGCTTCCCTTGCCCCCGTGGTGACCGTCCTCCACCAGCTTCTTGGCGTTGTCCCAGGCGCCTCCGGAATTGGCGAGGAAGACCGCCATCAGGGTCCCGGTGCCGATGGCGCCGGCGAGGAAGGCGCCCAGGGCGCCGACGCCCAGGGAGAAACCGACCGCGATCGGGGTCAGCACCGCCAGCAGTCCCGGCGTGGCGAGCTCGCGGAGCGCGTCCTTGGTGCAGATGTCGACCACCCGGCCGTACTCCGGCGTCTCCGTGTAGTTCATGATCCCGGGGTGCTCGCGGAACTGCCGCCGCACCTCGTAGACCACCGCGCCGGCGGAGCGGGACACCGCGTTGATCGCCAGTCCGGAGAAGAGGAAGACGACCGCCGCGCCGAGCACCAGACCGACCAGGTTGTTGGGCTGGGAGATGTCCATCACCAGGTTCATCGGGGCCCCGTCGCCGAGTGTCTCCCCGACGTCCCGGGCCGCTGTGGCGATGGCGTCGCGGTACGAGCCGAAGAGCGCGGCCGCCGCGAGGACGGCCGTGGCGATGGCGATGCCCTTGGTGATGGCCTTGGTGGTGTTGCCGACGGCGTCCAGGTCGGTGAGGACCTGCGCGCCCGCCCCGGTGACGTCACCGGACATCTCCGCGATGCCCTGGGCGTTGTCGGAGACCGGACCGAAGGTGTCCATGGCGACGATGACGCCGACCGTGGTGAGCAGACCGGTGCCGGCCAGCGCCACGGCGAACAGGGCCAGCATGATCGAGGTGCCGCCGAGCAGGAACGCCCCGTACACCCCGAGCCCGATCAGCAGCGCCGTGTAGACCGCCGATTCGAGGCCGATCGCGATTCCGGCCAGCACGACCGTGGCGGGGCCGGTCAGCGACGACTTGCCGATGTCCCGGACGGGGCGGCGGCTGGTCTCGGTGAAGTAGCCCGTCAGCTGCTGGATGAGCGCCGCGAGCACGATGCCGATGGCGACGGCGACGAGCGCGAGGATGCGCGGGTCCCCGTCGTGCGCGGCGACGGCCGCGTCGCCCACTCCGTCCAGTTCCGCGTAGGTGGCGGGCAGATAGGCGAAGACCGCCACGGCGACGAGCACGAGCGAGATCACCGCGGAGACGAAGAAGCCGCGGTTGATGGCCGTCATCCCGCTGCGGTCGGAGCGCCGCGGGGCGACAGCGAAGATGCCGATCATCGCGGTGACCACGCCGATCGCCGGGACGATCAGCGGGAAGGCGAGCCCGGCGTCGCCGAAGGCGGCCTTGCCCAGGATGAGTGCCGCGACCAGGGTCACGGCGTACGACTCGAAGAGGTCGGCCGCCATCCCGGCGCAGTCCCCGACGTTGTCGCCCACGTTGTCGGCGATGGTCGCCGCGTTGCGGGGGTCGTCCTCGGGGATGCCCTGCTCGACCTTGCCGACCAGGTCCGCGCCCACGTCGGCGGCCTTGGTGAAGATGCCGCCGCCGACACGCATGAACATGGCGATCAACGCGGCGCCCAGGCCGAAGCCTTCGAGCACCTTGGGCGCGTCGGCCGCGTAGACGAGCACGACGCAGGACGCGCCGAGCAGTCCGAGCCCGACGGTGAACATGCCCACCACGCCGCCCGTGCGAAAGGCGATCTTCATCGCCTTGTGGGCGACGAGCGTCAGATCCTTTTCCGGTTCGCCTTCCTGGGGTGTGGCTTCCCGGGCCGCAGCGGCGACGCGCACATTCGCCCGCACGGCGAGTCGCATTCCGATGTATCCGGTGGCCGCCGAGAAGAGCGCACCCACCAGGAAGAACACGGACCGGCCCGCTCTCTGCGACCAGTCGTCGGCCGGGAGGAGCAGCAGAAGGAAGAACACCACGACGGCGAAGATCCCGAGTGTGCGGAGCTGCCGCGCGAGATAGGCATTCGCGCCCTCCTGCACAGCAGCCGCGATCTTCTTCATGGATTCGGTGCCCTCACCCGCGGCGAGCACCTGGCGTACCAGCAGCTGGGCGACGACCAGGGCGGCCAGGGCGACGACCGCGATCACGACGACGATCACGCGGTTGTCGTCGGTGAGCACTGCGGCAGCGTGGGAAGTGGGATGATCGGCCATTTGAGTGAAGAGCCCCGCCATTCGTCCTCCTTGACGTCAGAGCTCAAGATGTGGACGGATTGTAGGGAGCAGAACCCGATCAAAACAGAGCGCGACGAATTCCATTGACCTTGATGTGTCGCGCGAGAAATGATCAGGACACGGAAATGCCCACGAAAGCAGTAATGAGACTGGGGCATTCGGACTTGATCGGCGATCTCCGGAGACACGAAAAAGGCCCTGCTCAGCAGGGCCTTTCCCAGGGGATCAAGCGGAGACCGACCGTGGATCAGCCGGTGGAATTCCGTTCGGTCACCGGTCAGCCGGGCGAGTCGGGCCGGAGCGGCCGCTCCGGAAACTGTCCGGTCCGCCACCCCGACGCGGACACCGCATGTGCCGGGGAGGGGCACCGGGACGCCGGTCGCGCGGATTGTCCGGAGACGCTTGGGCCGAAGAGGTGACGGTGTGGCCCGGGGGCGCCCGCGGGGTCTACGGGGCGGCGACCGGGGGTGCCGAGAGGGGCCAGCTCATCCGGATGACCCCGCCGCCGTCGTTCGAGGAGACCTCCATGTCGTCGACGAGTCCGCTGATGACCGCGAGGCCCATCTCGTCCTCGCCGTCACCCTCGTCGTCGGGGCCGGCGGAGCGTCCCGCGACGTCCCCGGAACCGACCGTCGTCACCTCGTCGCCGACCTCGATCGAGAACGACTTCTCCTCGTCGGAGAGCTTGACGCGCACCGGCGCGGTGACGCCGTGGCTGCGGTGCAGGCCCACCGCGCGGCTGCACGCCTCGCCCACGGCGAGGCGCACCTCGTCCAGCACCGCCTCGTCGACCCCGGCCCGGCGCGCCACGGCGGCGGCGACGAGCCGTGCCGTCCTGACGTGCTCCGGCTGAGCGCTGAAGCGGAGCTCAACGGTGGCCATGCGTGATCCCCCTCGAACATGCGAGCGTGCTTATGTGGAGGCCCGGGCTGGATGCCCGGTGCCCCTCCTGCTTCCGGTTGTCCCGGACGACCGTCAGTCGGTCGCCGCGACAGCCTCGTCGACCGTGGTGTGGATGGGGAACACCTTGGTCAGGCCCGTGATCCGGAAGATCTTGAGAATGCGCTCCTGGTTGCAGACCAGGCGCAGCGAGCCCTCATGGGCGCGCACCCTCTTGAGACCGCCGACGAGCACGCCGAGACCGGTGGAGTCGAGGAAGTCCACGCCCTCCATGTCGACGACAAGGTGGTAGCTGCCGTCGTTCACCAACTCGACCAACTGCTCGCGCAGCTTGGGCGCGGTATAGACATCAATCTCGCCACCGACCTCGACGACCGTACGGTCGCCACCAGGTCCGGACACATTGCGAGTCGACAGGGACAGGTCCACGGATCCTCCAGCACCTTGCTATCGAGCGGCCGCCCCCTGAGGTCTCCCCGACGGAGCCGGAGGACGGTCGCCAGCCGCGATGGCATTCAATCACTTACCAGCAGCCATGCACGACGCCTTGGGACCATTGTCCGTCACGCCAGTGACACACTCGGTGCCGATGGCCAAGAATCTCCGTCCCAGTCGACCTCCCCAGAACAGGGAAACCCGCCCCTCCCCCGGTGCGGTCCTCGACCGGCTCACCGCAGGGGCGAACCGGGCTGCGCGCATCACTCATACGGAGCACTTGCCCCCGCGACCGGGCCGGCATGCCGTCTGGCCCGACCGCATCCGCGCCGAAGTGATCGCCGCCGTCCAGGCGGCGGGGATCGACCACCCCTGGGCCCACCAGGCGGCCGCCGCGGAGCACGCTCTGGACGGCGAATCCGTGGTGATCGCGACCGGCACCGCGTCGGGGAAGTCCCTGTCCTACCTCGTGCCCGTCCTCAGCACCCTCCTCGACGGCGCCGAGGCCCCGAACGGCCGCGGCACCACGGCCCTCTACCTGGCCCCCACCAAGGCCCTGGCCGCCGACCAGCGGCGCGCCGTCCGGGAGCTCGCCGCGCCGCTCGGCAACCGCGTCCGGCCCGCCGTCTACGACGGGGACACCCCCGTCGAGGAACGCGAGTGGGTGCGGCAGTACGCCAACTACGTGCTGACCAACCCCGACATGCTCCATCGCGGGATACTCCCCTCCCACCCCCGCTGGTCCTCCTTCCTCCGCTCGCTGCGCTACGTGGTGATCGACGAATGCCACACCTACCGGGGCGTCTTCGGCTCGCACGTCGCCCAGGTCCTGCGCCGGCTCCGCCGCCTGTGCGCCCGGTACGGGGCGGATCCCGTCTTCCTGCTCGCGTCCGCCACCTCGGCCGACCCCGCGGTCTCCGCCCACCGCCTCACCGGCCTGCCCGTCCAGGAGGTGTCCGACGACGCCTCACCGCGCGGCGAGCTGGTCTTCGCGCTGTGGGAGCCGCCGCTGACCGAGCTCCACGGGGAGAAGGGCGCACCCGTCCGGCGTACCGCGACCGCCGAGACGGCCGACCTGCTGACCGATCTGACCGTGCAGGGGGTGCGCAGCGTCGCCTTCGTCCGCTCCCGCAGGGGCGCCGAGCTCATCTCCCTCATCGCCAAGGAGCGCCTCGCCGAGGTGGACCGCTCACTGCCCCGGCGTGTCGCGGCCTACCGGGGCGGCTATCTGCCCGAGGAGCGCCGCGCGCTCGAACGCGCCCTCCACTCCGGCGAGCTCCTCGGCCTCGCCGCCACGACCGCACTCGAACTGGGCGTCGACGTCGCCGGGCTGGACGCCGTGCTCATCGCCGGTTATCCGGGCACCCGTGCCTCGCTGTGGCAGCAGGCAGGACGCGCGGGCCGTTCGGGCCAGGGCGCGCTGGCCGTGCTCGTCGCCAGGGACGACCCGCTGGACACCTTCCTCGTTCACCACCCGGAGGCGCTGTTCGAGCGGCCGGTGGAGTCGACCGTGCTGGACCCGGACAACCCGTACGTCCTCGCGCCGCATCTGTGCGCGGCGGCCGCCGAACTGCCCCTCACCGAGGCCGACCTCGAACTCTTCGGCCCCGCGGCCGCCGGGCTCATGCCCCAGCTGGAGACGGCGGGACTGCTGCGGCGGCGTACGGCCGGCTGGCACTGGACCCGGCGCGAGCGGGCCGCCGATCTGACCGACATCCGCGGCGGGGGCGGCCGCCCGGTGCAGATCGTCGAGGCGGCCACCGGGCGGCTGCTCGGCACGGTGGACGAGGGCGCGGCCCACACGGCCGTGCACGACGGCGCGGTCCATCTCCATCAGGGCCGTACGTACCTGGTGAGGAAGCTCGACCTGGAGGACTCCGTGGCCCTGGTCGAGGAGGCCGCCCCGCCGTACTCGACCACGGCGCGGGACACCACCGCCATCTCCGTCCTGGAGACCGACACCGAGATCCCCTGGGGGGAGGGGCGGCTCTGCTACGGCTCCGTCGAGGTCACCAACCAGGTCGTCTCCTTCCTGCGCCGCAGGGTCGTCACGGGCGAGGTCCTCGGCGAGACCAAGCTCGACCTCCCGCCGCGCACCCTGCGCACCCGGGCGGTGTGGTGGACGGTCACCGAGGACCAGCTCGACGCCGCCCGGGTGGGTCCCGAGCAGCTCGGCGGGGCCCTGCACGCGGCCGAGCACGCGTCCATCGGCATGCTGCCGCTGTTCGCCACGTGCGACCGCTGGGACATCGGCGGGGTCTCCGTCCCCCTGCATCCGGACACGCTGCTTCCGACGGTGTTCGTGTACGACGGCCATCCGGGTGGCGCCGGCTTCGCCGAGCGCGCGTTCCACACCGCCGAGGAGTGGCTCACCGCCACCCGCCAGGCCATCGCGTCCTGCGAGTGCGACGCGGGCTGTCCTTCCTGCATCCAGTCCCCCAAGTGCGGCAACGGCAACGACCCGCTGCACAAGCGCGGCGCGGTACGGCTCCTCACGGAGCTGCTGCGCGGGGCCCCCCGCCCCCCGGCCCCGCCGGGGGCACCTGACGGCGCCCCCTCCGCCTGACCGGCTCCGGCGGGCCTGCCGGGCCCCTGCGGCCAGCCGGTGCGCGCACAAGGGCAGCAACGGCGCGGCCCGCCGGCGGGATGGCACGGGGTTCGCCTCCCGGTGGCGGGGGCGCGCGCCGTGCCTGACGGTCGGGCCGTCCGCCCGGTGCGCTGTGGGACCTCCTGGGTGCGCTTCCGGGCACATCAGGCGACGCCCTCGCACCCCTGCGGGCGCGTCCGCCCCCGCGGCACACCGTGCCCCGTCCGGCGGGCCGGGAGCGGGGGCCGTCCCCCGGTGGCGGACCTTCGAGCCGGGCGGCGCAGGCGGGAACCTGGGGAGACCGGCAAAGGCCGACGGGCCGGGCTCGGACCACGCTGCCGGTGACGGCACCCCCGAGCCGGGCGCCCCGGGCGGGGCCCCGGGGAGACCGGAGGCAGCGGGCGGGCCCGCTCTCGACCTGCTCCGGGGCGCGTACGGGCCCACGCGGACCCGGGCCGTGACGTCGGCGACCTCGCCCGTCACCGCGCACCGCACCACCTCGGCACCCTGCGCTCGGGCCACCCGGCCCGCGGTGTCGCAGGCGACGGTGCTGCCCCACAGCGAGCGGTCGGCCGCCGCCAGGGCGGCGAGGTCGGCCGCGGCGCCCGCCCGGTGCCGGGCGACGACCGCCTGGCCCATGGCGAGCACGGCCGCGAAGACCACGCACAGGACGCTGCTCGCACACGCCACCCAGACGGTGGCAGCGCCCCTGTCCCGTGTCACGGCGCCCTTCCTTCCTCGTGCGGGCCGGCTGCCGCGCGCTCGGCGACACCTGCGACCGCCTGTCCGACGCTGTCCTCGGCGAGGGCAGCCGCCCGGGCGCCGAGCGTCAGCGTGAGCGCCCCCGGCCCGGGCGCCTCCGCCTCGACGTCCACCCGCCACAGGTCGCCGTCCCGGGCCAGGGTGACCCTGGCCCCGGCCGGCGCGGCCGACCGCGCGGCGGCCACGGCCGCCTGCTCCGGCTCCGACCTGGCGGCGGCACGCGCTCCCGCTCGTGCCGCGTCCACGCACTGGATCTGCGCCGCGGCCGCCATCAGCGCCCACACCAGGGCGAGGGCGAACACGACCAGGGCGGGCAGGGCCACGGCCGCCTCGGCGGTGACCGAGCCGCGGTCACCGCCGCGCGCCGGGCCTTCGGGTGCTTCCTCAGAACTGGGCATCGAGCGCCTTGCCGATCACCGATTCGAGCGCTGTGGAGACCGCGCCGCTGGTGATCACCTTGTAGAGCACCGCGGCGAACGCGCAGGCGGCGATGGTGCCCATCGCGTACTCGGACGTGGTCATGCCCCTGTCCTGCCGCAGCGCGGCGGGCAGCAGGCGTGCGCGCGGCCCGTCCGCGAGGCGGGGGCAGGGCACACGGCGCAGGGTGTGACGGATCGCTGTCCACATGGTGTTCTCCTGATGGGTGAAGTGGTCGATCACGTGCACCGGAAGCGGTGCACGCAAGGGTGGGAAGAGGCACCCGCCGGAGCGGATCACTCGGCGGTGAGCAGGCCTCCGGCGAGACCGATCACGACCGGTGCCACCCCCACGGCGAGGAAGGCGGGCAGGAAGCAGAGACCCACGGGGGCCGTGATCAGCACCTGCGCCCGGCGGCCCCGGGCGGTGACCCTCCGGGCGCGGTCCGCCCGGTATCTCTCGGCGAGCCGTGCCATCGGCTCCGCCGCGGGAGCGCCGGTCGTGTCGGCGCGCTCCAGGCACCGGGCCAGCGGCGCCGCGCCAGGAGTTCTGCCGAACCACTCCCAGGCCTCCGCCGGCTCGCGCCCGAGACGCAGATGCGCGGCCATGCCCGTCAGGCGCGCCCCGACGGGGCCGCCCAGAGACGCGCCGACGGCTTCGGCGGCTTCCCGGGGTCCCGCGCCCGCGGAGATGCAGGCGGCCAGGAGGTCTGCTGCCAGAGGGAGTTGGCGGAGCGCCTCGGCACCGTTGCTGTCGTCCGCGCCCCCGGGCCCGGCGCCGGCCGCCCGCTCCTTCCGGCGGAGCCACTGCCGGACTCCCGCACCCGCCACCACGCCAGCGGCCGCCCCCGGTACTCCGCCGAAAAGGACACAGCAGATCAGCGCCGCACCGAACGGCGCTCCCCATGACCTGACCCGGCGGCTCACCTCGGGTCTGCGACGCCGCTGTTCAGGTTCGACGGACAGAAGCGTCCCGACCCTCTTGCGCACCGCACGGGCGCGCCGGTGCGCCGTCAGCGAGCCGAGGCAGCCCACCGCCGTCAGGCCCGCGAGCACGGCCGCCAGCCGCTGAAGGAGATCCGTGGTCATGCCGTCTCCCCCGCTCGGACGATTCGTCCGGACCACAGCAGGCCCGCGGCCTCCAGCAGTCCTCCCACCGCCAGGCAGGCCAGCCCCGCGGGGGTGTGGAACAGGACCCGCAGCGGGTCCGCCCCGAGCGCCGCCCCCAGGCCGAGGCCGGCGAGCGGCAGCAGTGCGAGCAGGGCGACCGTCGACCATGCGCCCGCCAGCTGGGCCCGCAGCTCCTCCTGCTGGTCCACGAGCGACCGCAGTGCCGCCTCCAGTCTGTCCAGCCCGTCGGCGAGCCCGGCTCCGCTGCCGACGGCCACCTGCCAGCAGGCGGCCATTCCCGCCAGGCCCTCGGCACCCGGCTGGCGGGACGCCGCACGCAGCGCCTCGGGCACATCGCCTCCGAACCTGGCCGCCGCCAGCACGGCGGCCTCACCGTCGCCGAGGGCGTCCGCGGCCCGGGCACCGAGCCGCAGCGCCGCTCCGGGCTGCAGTCCGGCCCGCAGTTCTCCCGCGACCGCACCGCACAGGGCCACCACCGCGTCCGCCCTGCGTCTGCGCTCCCGCTCCCGGCTGCGCGTACGCAGTCGCCGTCGCACCAGCGGTACCGCCGGCACTCCGAGGACGGCGGGCACCACCGAGCCCGCCAGCAGGGCGAGGAGCACGGCGGGAATCAGGCAGAGCCACTCCTTGTGACGCATCGACAGGCCGAGTGCCCGCTCCCTCAGTGGTCTCGGCGGGGGCAGCGCCGAGGGGCCGGCGAGGAGGAGCCCGGCCCGACGGCGCGACGGTCCACCGGCCGTCAGCAGCCAGGCCGCCGCACCGGCGCAGATCGCGGCGGCGCACAGCGTCTCACCGGGCTTCACAGCGCGTCCCCCATCAATGCCCGCAGGTGCTGCCATCCCGGCCCGGGCATGAACGTCTCGGCGCCCCACCGAAGGGCGGGCACCGTCACCACCAGCCCGTTCCCGTCCCGCTCCAGCACGTGCATCTCGGCGATCCGGCGCCGCCCGGCGGCGTCGCGCGCGACATGGACGACGACGTCCAGCGCGGCGGCGAGCTGGCTGTGCAGGGCGGCCCGGTCGAGACCAGCGGCGGTTCCCAGGGCTTCCAGCCGGGCGGGGACGTCGGCCGCGGTGTTGGCGTGCACGGTTCCGCAGCCGCCCTCGTGTCCGGTGTTCAGCGCCGCGAGGAGGTCCGTCACCTCGCCGCCGCGCACCTCGCCGACGACCAGCCGGTCGGGGCGCATCCGCAGCGCCTGCCTGACCAGGTCCCGCAGGGTCACCCGCCCCGAGCCCTCCTGGTTGGGCGAGCGGGACTCGAGCCTCACCACATGGGGGTGGTCGGGCCGCAGTTCGGCGGAGTCCTCGGCCAGGACGATCCGTTCCCGTTCCCCCACGAGTCCCAGCAGGCAGCTCAGCAAGGTGGTCTTGCCCGACCCCGTGCCGCCGCTGATCAGGAACGACAGCCTCGCCCTCATCAGGGCACGCAGGACCCGGTCGCCGCCGGGCGGAACGGTCCCGGCCCGGACCAGCTCGCCGAGCGAGAAGGCGCGGGGCCTGACGACCCGCAGGGAGAGGCAGGTGGAGCCGACCGCCACCGGCGGGATGACGGCGTGCATCCTCGTGCCATCGGGAAGCCTGGCGTCGACCCATGGCCTGGCGTCGTCGAGCCTGCGCTCGGCGACCGCCGCGAGCCGCTGTGCCAGGCGGCGCACGGAGGCGGCGTCCGGGAAGGTCACGGCGGTCAGTTCGAGACCTCCGCCCCGGTCCACCCACACCCGGTCCGGCGCGGACACCAGCACATCGGTGACGGAGGCGTCGGCGAGCAACGGCTCCAGTGGCCCGGCCCCCACCAGCTCGCCCCGCAACTCCTCGGTGCCGCCCAGCACTTCGGCGTCGCCCAGGAGTCTTCCCTGGGCCCGCAGAGCGGCGGCCACCCGGGCGGGCGTCGGTTCCGCGCCGCTCTCCGCCAGCTTCTGCCGTACGGCTTCCAGCAGACCCGCACTCATGCCCGTGCCTCCCCCGCGAAGGCCTTCTCCCAGAACGCGGCGCAGAAGCGGGCCAGCGGGCTGCGGCCCGCGGCACCGGGTGGCGACCCCGCTCCCTGGGCCGCGAGCAGCCCTGTCTCCACGGGCAGTTCACCCGCGAGCGGCAGTCCGAGCGCGCCGGCGACCCAGCGCTCGTCCAGGCCCGGTGCGTACGGCCCGCGCACCACCGCGCGCAGATCGGTGAGGATCATGCCCACGGCCGAGGCGACCCTGTTGGCGGCCGCGACCGCGCGCAGTTCCCCGGGGACCACGAGCAGCCCCAGGTCCAGCTGGGCGAGGGCCTCGGCGACGCCGTCGTCGACGCGGCGCGGCAGGTCGACGACGACCACACCGCCCCGGCGCCGGGCGGCGGCCAGCACGGAGCGCATGGCCTCGGGCGGCACGACGACCGCGTCGCCCCTGTCCCAGCTGAGCACCCGCAGGGAGTGCAGCTGCGGCAGTGACTCCTCCAGCGCTCCACCGGCGACCCGACCCTTGGAGGCGGCGAAATCCGGCCATCGACGCCCTTCGGTGTGCTCGCCGCCGAGCAGCACGTCCAGGCCCCCGCCCAACGGGTCCCCGTCGACGAGCATGGTGCGCCGGCCGCTCCGGGCCGCGGTCACGGCGAGCGCGCAGGCGAGCGTCGAGGCTCCGGCGCCGCCCCTGCCGCCGATCACGCCGACGGTCAGCGCCGGACGGTCGACGCCCTCGACCACGTCGGCGATCCGGTCGACGAGCCAGGTCTCGGCGTCGGGCAGGCACAGGACGCTGTCGGCCCCGATCTCCACGGCGCGCCGCCAGACATCGGGGTCGTCCTGGTCCCGGCCCACGAGCAGCACGCCGCGGCGGCGGCTGACGCCCCGGCAGCGGTGGGCCGCGTCGTCGCCCACCAGGATAAGTGGCGCGCCCTCCCAGGCGTCCCGCCTCTCGGGCACCGCATGGTGCACCTCCGGCTCCGCGCCGGCCGCCGCGCACAGGCGCAGCAGGTCGTCCAGGAGGGCCACGTCCTCGGTCACGATCAGGGGCCCGTCACGACGCCCCCCGGTCGACTGCCCTCGCTGCGGTGTGATGGATCCGGCCACGGTCTCCCACCCTCTCCGTGCGCACCGCACGACTGCGTGTGCGCGATTCCTCCGTCCCGCGGACTTCGCGGCTGGAATCACGGTGGAGTGCACTGGAAAATCGTGTGGATCTTGCTGAAAAACTGTGGATAACCAGCCAGCTGTGAATATCTCCGTAGCCCAAACCGGTGAGCGTTGAACGACTCCCGGAGAGCAGCAGGACAACTACCGAGAGTGACGAAATTGAGGGTGAGCCCTCCGCGGCACGGAACGTCTCGCGGTGGATGCTCCCGGCGGTCTGAAGCCTGCCAGGGCGCGGAAAACCCCTCCGGACATGCGACGACCCCCGCCGGGGGGGAGAGCGGGGGTCGTCTTTCCGGCCGACTCGGGGGGGGAGGAGCCGGGCCGGGTTAGCACGGTCGCGAACGATCCGTGACTTCCATGGTGTACCCGAGAGCCTTCTCAGGCAAACCCACGCGCCCGAGCGTACGCCGAATGGCGGCGCATATGCTCTGCCCGTGGAAAACCACTCCTTGCCGCGCACGGCCGCCTTCTTTGACCTGGACAAGACGGTCATTGCGAAGTCTTCGACGCTGACCTTCAGCAAGTCCTTCTACCAGGGCGGGCTGATCAGCCGACGTGCCGCGCTGCGCACCGCCTATACCCAGTTCGTCTTTCTGGCGGGCGGCGCCGATCACGACCAGATGGAGCGGATGCGCGAGTACCTGTCGACGCTCTGCAAGGGCTGGAACGTGCAGCAGGTGCGGGAGATCGTCGCCGAGACCCTGCACGACCTGATCGACCCGATCATCTACGACGAGGCGGCCTCCCTCATCGAGAAGCACCACACGGCCGGCCGGGACGTGGTCATCGTCTCCACGTCGGGCGCCGAGGTGGTGGAGCCCATCGGAGAGATGCTCGGGGCGGACCGCGTGGTGGCCACCCGGATGGTCGTCGGCGACGACGGCTGCTTCACCGGCGAGATCGCTTACTACGCCTACGGTCCGACCAAGGCGGAGGCCGTCAGGGAACTGGCCGAGTCCGAGGGCTACGACCTCGCCCGCTGCTACGCCTACAGCGACTCGGCGACGGACATCCCGATGCTCTCGTCGGTGGGCCACCCCCATGCGGTCAATCCGGACCGGGCTCTGCGCCGCGAGGCGGCACTGCGGGACTGGCCGGTTCTCGTCTTCAACCGACCGGTGCGACTCAAGCAGCGGCTCCCCGCGTTCTCCATGCCGCCTCGGCCTGCCCTGGTGGCCGCCGCGGCATTCGGCGCCGCGGCGGCGACGGCAGGGCTCGTCTGGTACGCGAGCCGCCGACGTGGCGCCACGCGGGCCGCACGCCTCGCGGCGGCCGCACCAGCGGCCACGCCTTCGGTCCGCTTCGCCCGCGTTTGAACCTGAAAGTAAAGAACCCCGGGCAGGGGTTTCCCTTCCCTTGCCGCAGGAGTACAAAGGACTCAACGGCCCGCGAGACCGAGGACATCCGAAAGGATCGCCTTTAACACGCATGAAGGCCCCACGGACCGATGCATGGAAGCCGAGCACCCACGCGACGTCGACCCGTCGATTACGGGCCAGCCGCACCAGGTGACGGGCAAAGACCCCGACCTGATGGGCAACCAACGAGGACGCTTGGTAACTGGGCGGACATGCCAGCGGCGGTACCGAAAGGTACCGCCGCAACCCGTTTCACGGACTTGAGGCACCGGTCAGGCGGCGCCCCGCTGGAGCGCCTCGCACACCGCGGTCGACTCCCTGACACCGAGCTCGACGGACCGGCCGCAATGCGCGATCCAGGCCGTCATTCCCTCCGGCGTTCCCGAGAGGTACCCCTCGAACGCCGCCGCATAGGCGGCGCGACCCTGCTCGGCATGGCCGACCTCGGCGGGGCAGATGGCCTTCGGGTCGAGACCGCTGCCGATGAGCACGATCCGCTCGGCCGTCCTCGCGATGAGACCGTTGCACGACACGAAGGGCCGCAGCGCCAGCAGTTCGCCGTGCACCACAGCGGCCGACACCAGAGCCGGCGCCGAACTGCCCTCGATGATCAGCCCGGCCAGGCCGTCCAGTCTTCCCGCGACCTCGTCCGCGTCCGGGAGCGGAGCCTCGATCAGCGGCTCGTCGACCTTCTCCCCGGTCAGCCGCGGGCGGCCCACCGACGCGTCGTCCGCGGCGCCACCGGCCGCGACGAGGTGCAGGCGCGCGAGCACCCGCAGCGGTGACTGGCGCCAGATCGAGAGCAGCTGACCGGCCTCCGCGGCGAGCCTCAGGGCCGAACCCACCGTGCGCGCCTCGGGCTCACCGCTGAAGTCGGTGCGACGGCGCACCTCTTCGAGGGCCCAGTCCGCTCCGGACAGAGCAGCGGAGCCGCGGGCGCCGCGCAGGGCGGCTTCGGAGGTGATCTCGCCGCTGCGCCGGCGCATGACCCGGTGTCCGTAGACACGGTCCACGGCCTTGCGCACGGAGTCCACGGATTCGGCGACCCCGGGCAGCGCACCGAGGGTGGCGAGCGGATCGGCCGGCGAGGCGTTCGTACTCATAACCAGCGAGGCTACGCGCACCGCGCCCGCACCCCACCTTGGAGTGGTCTTCTTCACTCACCTTGACAACGGTACGCACCCATGCGGCTACCCTAGGTGAACATGAAGATCGCTTTCGTAGGGAAGGGCGGCAGCGGGAAGACGACGCTGTCCTCGCTCTTCATCCGTCACCTGGCCGCCAACGAAGCCCCCGTCGTCGCGGTGGACGCCGACATCAATCAGCATCTGGGGGCCGCTCTGGGTCTCGACGAAGCGGCGGCGGCCGGGCTGCCCGCGCTCGGGGCCCATCTGCCGCTGATCAAGGAGTACCTCCGCGGCACGAACCCGCGGATCACCTCGGCCGCCACCATGATCAAGACCACCCCGCCCGGCGAGGGGTCCCGTCTGCTGCGCGTGCAGGAGGACAACCCGGTGTACGAGGCGTGCGCGCGGACGGTCCGCCTCGACGACGGCGAGATCCGCCTGATGGCGACCGGCCCGTTCACCGAGTCCGATCTCGGGGTCGCCTGCTACCACTCCAAGGTCGGCGCGGTCGAACTCTGCCTGAACCACCTGGTCGACGGCCCCGAGGAGTACGTCGTCGTCGACATGACCGCGGGATCGGACTCGTTCGCCTCGGGGATGTTCACCCGGTTCGACCTGACGTTCCTGGTCGCCGAACCCACGCTCAAGGGGGTCTCCGTCTACCGCCAGTACAAGGAGTACGCCCGTGACTTCGGCGTGGCGCTGAAGGTGGTCGGCAACAAGGTGCAGGGGCCGGACGATGTCGATTTCCTCCGGGAGGAGGTGGGGGACGACCTTCTCGTCACCGTGGGCCACTCCGACTGGGTGCGCACGATGGAGAAGGGCAGGCCCGCTCGCTTCGATCAACTGGAGGCCGGCAACCGCATGGCCCTCCAGGCCCTCCAGGACGCGGCCGAGGACTCGTACGCCGATCGTGACTGGGAGCGTTACACCAGCCAGATGGTCCACTTCCATCTGAGGAACGCCGAGAGCTGGGGCAACGAACGGACGGGTGCGGACCTCGCCGCCCAGGTCGACCCCTCCTTCGTGCTCGGCGAGCGCACCCCCGTGCCCCAGCCGAGCTGACTCCACGACGGGCGGCCCCGGCGAACCGGGACCGCCCGCACCGGGACGTCCGCCGGACCGAACCGGCTCAGCGCCCGTTCTTCGGCGCGGGGGGCGCCGCGGGCGCGACGGGCGGCGTTCCGAGGAAGCCGCTCCAGCCACCCGCGGGCGCCTGGCCCACGCCGAGTTCGCGCATCTTCTGGAGGACCAGCGGGTCCTGCGCGTCCAGCCAGTCCACGAGCTGACGGAACGACACACACTTCACGTCGCTCTTCACACAGACCGTGGCAATGGTCTCCTCGATGGCCTCCATGTACGTCCCGCCGTTCCAGGACTCGAAGTGGTTGCCGATGACGAGGGGGGCGCGATTGCCCTTGTAGGCGCGGTCGAAGGCCTTCAACAGCCCGTCACGCATCTGGTTGCCCCAGAAGGCGTGCATGGACGGATCGCCCTGCGAGGTGACCGACTGGTTGACCATGAAGTTGTAGTCCATGGACAGCGTCTCGAAGGCGCGGCCGGGGACGGGCACCATCTGGAGGGACAGGTCCCACAGGCCGTGCTTCTTCTTGGGCCAGACCTGCTCGTTGACCCCGCTGGTGTCGTAGCGGAAGCCGAGCGTGCTCGCCGCGCGCATGAAGTTCTCCTGGCCCTCCAGGCACGGCGTACGGGCGCCGATGAGTTCCTTGTCGTAGTCGAAGGGCAGCGGTTCCGCGGAGGAGAGCCCGGCGTTCGTCTTCCAGTTCTTCACGAAGGACTTGGCCTGGCGGATCTCGCTCTTCCACTCCTCGACCGACCAGTTGCCCACCCCGCGGTCCTTGCCGCAGAAGTGGCCGTTGAAGTGGGTGCCGACCTCGTTGCCGTCGAGCCAGGCGCCGCGCAGTTCCCGCACGGTGTCCTTGATTCCCTGGACATCGTTGAAACCGATGTCGGAGCGGCCGGCGTCGTGCTGGGGCGGCTGGTACAGATCGCGCTTCTCCTCGGGCAGCAGATAGACGCCGCTGAGGAAGTAGGTCATCGTCGCGTCGTATTTCCTGCCGACGTCACGGAAGTGCGAGAAGAGCTTCTGGCTGTCCTCGCCCGCGCCGTCCCACGAGAAGACGACGAACTGCGGAGGCTTCTCGCCGGGCTTCAGCCGCTGGGGCTTCAGCAGATTGGGCTGTGCCCCGGTGAAAGCGGTGGAGCCGTCGCCGATGAGGCGGACGGCACTCTTGGGGGCCGCGACACCTTCCTTGCCGGCTCCGGCGCCGCCGGAGCGCGCGTCGCCCGAGGCGGTGCACCCGGCAAGTCCCGCGACCAGGGCCGTGGCGACCGCGCCCACGGCAACGGTCCTTCGTGTGGCGGCGAGCATCCGTCCACCCTCTTTCATATGCCGATACGACTTTCCGACTGCGGAATGGAGAGCCGACACGGTCGCACCGCGGCGGGGAAAGAGGGAGAGCGACGGGCCGATATGAAATGACTAATCACTACATCGAGTGATTGCCTGCCCCATTTGCCCTGAAAATCATGCCTGAGTCTTTACTCTGCATTACGATCCATTTACTTAACGTTGAGCGCTCGTGCGATTCGAGCATCCCGCCATGCCACGCCGTGCCCCACGGCCGCGACCCCCACATTCCGCGACCGCGATCCCGATGAGCACCCCTTCGAGGACTCCGGTGAGGACGACGGCCGTCACGGTCACGGCGTAGACGAGCATCTCGCGGTTCCGCCGGATGGTGCGCACACGCGTGATGTTGACCATCTGGACACCGACGACGGCGACGAGCGCGGCGAGGGCGGCGAGGGGAATCAGGGGGGAATCAGG
>NZ_RDBP01000012.1:1657737-1679858 GCF_008042045.1 Streptomyces sp. T39 | reverse complement strand
GGATGCTCGAATCGCACGAGCGCTCAACGTTAAGTAAATGGATCGTAATGCAGAGTAAAGACTCAGGCATGATTTTCAGGGCAAATGGGGCAGGCAATCACTCGATGTAGTGATTAGTCATTTCATATCGGCCCGTCGCTCTCCCTCGGCATCGCACTCGCCACCGGCGCCCCTCTGCAGGCCGGGCTGGTCGCCGCCGCAGTGGGCGGCATCGTCGCGGGGCGGCTCGGCGGCTCACCGCTCCAGGTGAGCGGCCCGGCTGCCGGACTCACCCTGGTCACCGCCGAGTTGATCCAGCACTACGGATGGCGTGCCACCTGCGCCGTGACCGTGGCGGCAGGCTTCTGTCAGATCGGACTCGCGGCCCTGCGGGTCGCCCGGTCCGCCCTGGCGGTGAGCCCCGCCATCGTGCACGGCATGCTTGCGGGCATCGGCATCACCATCGCGCTGGCCCAGATCCACATCGTGCTCGGCGGCTCGCCGCAGAGCTCCGCCGTCGCCAACGTGCTCGGTCTTCCCCGTCAGTTGGCCGCACTGGACCCGGCGGCTCTCATGGTGAGCGCCCTGACCGCGGGCATCCTGCTGGCGTGGCCGCGGATCCCGGGGCGGACCGGCGACGTGCTGCGGGTCGTCCCGGCCGCGCTCGCCGCGGTGATCGCGGCCACGGCGGTCGCGACGATCGCCCACATGCGGCTGGAGCGGGTCGACCTGCCGTCCTGGCGGTCCCACGCGCTGCCCGAGCTGCCCGAGGGCCCGGTGCTCGGGCTGGCGGCCGCGGTGGTGACCATCACCCTCGTCACCAGCGTCCAGTCCCTGCTCTCCGCCGTCGCCGTCGACCGCCTGGTCTCCGGCAGAGGCGGCCCCGCCGCCCCGCACCGCTCCGACCTCGACCGCGAGCTGGTGGGCCAGGGTGCCGCCAACATCGTCTCGGGTGCCCTCGGGGGGCTGCCGGTGGCCGGCGTCGCCGTCCGCAGCAACGCCAACGTCACCGCGGGAGCCGTCAGCCGGCACTCGGCCATGCTCCACGGGGTCTGGATCGCCGTGGCGGCGCTGCTGCTGGTCCCGGTCATGGACCTGATTCCCCTCGCCGCCCTCGCCGCGCTCGTCGCCGTCGTCGGTGTCCAGATGGTCAACATCACGCGTGTGCGCACCATCCGGCGGAACCGCGAGATGCTCGTCTACGCCGTGACCGTGACGGCCGTCGTCCTCACCGGAGTCCTCGAAGGGGTGCTCATCGGGATCGCGGTCGCCGTGTTCGTCGCGCTGCACCGCCTCACCAGGACGCGGATCACCGCCGAGGAGTCGGAGGGGATCCACCGGGTGCGTGTCCGGGGCCAGCTGACGTTCCTCGCCGTGCCACGGCTGAGCCGCGTGCTGGGCCAGGTGCCGCACGGTGCGGCATGCCATGTGGAGCTGGACGGCTCCTTCATGGACCACGCGGCCTACGAGGCCCTGCACGACTGGCAGACCTCGCACTCGGCCCACGGCGGCACGGTCCGGTTCACCGGACGGGCCGGCACCCGCATCAGCGAGCCGGCCGCCGAGGCCCATGGCTGCTGCCGCCCCTGGACGCCCTGGCGCAACCACCACTGCCAGGACACGCCCCAGAAGCCGAGGGGCCACCGGCTGGCCACGGGCCTGAGGTCGTTCCAGCGGGACACGGCCCCCCTGGTGCGCGACGAGCTGGCCCGGCTGGCCAGGGAGGGGCAGCGACCCTCCCAGCTCTTCCTGACCTGCGCCGATTCCCGCCTGGTGACCAGCATGATCACGGCAAGCGGCCCCGGTGACCTCTTCACCGTCCGCAACGTCGGCAACCTGGTCCCCCTGCCCGGGGACGACAGCGGGGACGACTCGGTCGCCGCCGCCATCGAGTACGCCGTCGACGTCCTGGAGGTCGAGTCGATCACCGTCTGCGGGCACTCCGGCTGCGGCGCCATGCAGGCCCTGCTCAACGGCGCGGCGGACGACCGGACACCGCTGGGGCGCTGGCTGAGACACGCCCGCCCCAGCCTGAAGCGGATGCGGAGCCGGCACCACACCTGGGCGAGGATCTCCGGCCGGCTCCCCGCCGACGCGGTGGAGCAGCTCTGCCTGACCAATGTGGTCCAGCAGCTCGAGCATCTGCGCGCCCACCCGCCGGTGGCCCGGCGGCTCGCCGAGGGGAGGCTCCAGCTGCACGGCATGTACTTCCATGTGGGCGAGGCCCAGGCCTACCTGCTGACCAGTACCGATGAACACGAGATCGACGAGGTCTTCGACCGGGTGTGCCCCGGGCCGCCCTCGGCCCTGGAGAAGACCACGGCGTGACACGGCCCCGCCTCCCCCACCTCATCGCGTGGCTGAACCGACCGGACCTCCCGCCCGTGAGAACGTGTGGCCCCTCTTCCCCACCGCTCGGGGGTGAGGAGCTGCCGCCGGCACCCGGGACCTCGCCGTCCCGTGGTGCCGGCGGCCGGAAAGGTCACTCACAGGTCTAAACCAATTTCCCGAAGGCCCTTGTCACCCGGCCCTTCGGCTGATGAGCTATGGCCTGGGACACATACGCACAGAAGACGCCCTGGGAAAGGGAGATGTCGTGAGCAACGAGAGCCTGGCCAACCTGCTCAAGGAAGAGCGGCGATTCGCGCCGCCGGCCGAGCTGGCAGCGGACGCCAACGTGACGGCGGAGGCGTACGAGCAGGCAGCGGCGGACAGGCTCGGCTTCTGGGCCGAGCAGGCACGACGGCTCGACTGGGCCACCGAACCGACCGAGACGCTCGACTGGAGCAACCCGCCGTTCGCCAAGTGGTTCGCCGACGGCACCCTCAACGTGGCCTACAACTGCGTCGACCGCCATGTCGAGGCCGGTCACGGCGAGCGGGTCGCCATCCACTTCGAGGGCGAGCCCGGCGACAGCCGCGCGATCACCTACGCGGAGCTCAAGGACGAGGTCTCCCGGGCGGCCAACGCGCTGACCGAGCTGGGCGTGCGCAAGGGCGACCGGGTCGCCGTCTACATGCCCATGATCCCGGAGGCCGCGGTCGCCATGCTGGCCTGCGCCCGGATCGGCGCGGCCCACTCGGTCGTCTTCGGCGGGTTCTCCGCAGACGCCGTCGCCTCCCGCATCCAGGACGCCGACGCCAAGCTGGTCATCACCGCCGACGGCGGCTACCGCCGCGGCAAGCCCAGCGCCCTCAAGCCCGCGATCGACGACGCCGTCTCCCGCTGCCCGCAGGTCGAACACGTACTGGTGGTGCGGCGCACCGGCCAGGAGACCGCGTTCACCGAGGGACGCGACGTGTGGTGGCACGACATCGTCGCCCGCCAGTCGGCCGAGCACACCCCCGAGGCCTTCGAGGCGGAGCACCCGCTCTTCATCCTCTACACCTCCGGCACCACGGGGAAGCCGAAGGGCATCCTGCACACCTCCGGCGGCTACCTCACGCAGGCGGCCTACACCCATCACGCCGTCTTCGACCTGAAGCCGGAATCCGACGTGTACTGGTGCACGGCCGATATCGGCTGGGTCACCGGCCACTCGTACATCGTCTACGGCCCGCTGGCCAACGGCGCGACACAGGTCATGTACGAGGGCACGCCCGACAGCCCGCACCAGGGCCGGTTCTGGGAGATCGTCCAGAAGTACGGCGTCACGATCCTCTACACCGCGCCGACCGCGATCCGGACCTTCATGAAGTGGGGAGACGACATCCCCGCCAAGTTCGACCTGTCCAGCCTGCGCGTCCTCGGCTCGGTCGGCGAGCCGATCAACCCCGAGGCGTGGATCTGGTACCGGGAGCACATCGGCGCCGGGAAGACCCCGATCGTGGACACCTGGTGGCAGACGGAGACGGGCGCGATGATGATCTCGCCGCTGCCCGGGGTCACCGAGACCAAGCCCGGCTCCGCACAGCGCCCGCTGCCCGGCATCTCGGCCACCGTCGTCGACGACGAGGCCCGCGAGGTACCCGACGGAGGCGGCGGCTACCTCGTCCTGACCGAACCCTGGCCGTCGATGCTGCGCACCATCTGGGGCGACGACCAGCGCTTCATCGACACCTACTGGTCCCGCTTCGAGGGCAAGTACTTCGCCGGCGACGGTGCCAAGAAGGACGACGACGGCGACATCTGGCTGCTGGGCAGGGTCGACGACGTCATGCTGGTCTCCGGCCACAACATCTCCACCACCGAGGTCGAGTCCGCCCTGGTCTCCCACCCCAAGGTCGCCGAGGCCGCCGTCGTCGGCGCCGCCGACGAGACCACCGGCCAGGCGATCGTGGCCTTCGTCATCCTGCGCGGCACCGCCAGCGAGGACGAAGGGCTCGTCGAGGAGCTGCGGGCCCACGTGGGCGCCACGCTCGGGCCCATCGCCAAGCCCAAGCGGGTACTGCCGGTCGCCGAGCTCCCGAAGACCCGCTCGGGTAAGATCATGCGCCGGCTGCTGCGCGACGTCGCCGAGAACCGCGAACTGGGCGACGTCACCACCCTCACCGACTCCTCCGTGATGGACCTCATCCAGACCAAGCTGCCGAGCGCCGCGAGCGAGGACTGACCCCCGCCGCACGGCACGACAGGCCCCCGTGACGCTCCGGCGCCGCGGGGGCCGCGCCGTACCCCGCGGCCCGGAGAGGTACGGGTAGAGTGACGGGCGCGTCGATGACGCGCGAGCAATCCGAGGTGCGCCGGGAAGTCTGGTCGGCAAGTGTTCTGCCATGCCCGTCCGACCGGAGGTCTCCCCCCGTGGCCGCACCGCCCCCCGCTCCCCGCACGTTCCTCGGCCGCCTCTCCCTGCCGGAGCGCACCTTCGTCGCGGACGCCCTGCGCACCGAGACGGTCGGCGGGATGCTGCTGCTCCTCGCCGCGGTCGCCGCTCTCGTCTGGGCCAACACCTTCGACGGCAGCTACACCTCCGTCAGCGACTTCCACTTCGGTCCCGCCTCGCTCGGACTGGACCTCTCCGTCGCGCACTGGGCCGCTGACGGGCTGCTGGCGGTCTTCTTCTTCGTCGCCGGCATCGAGCTCAAGCGGGAGCTGGTCGCCGGTGAGCTGCGCGACCCGAGGGCCGCCGCCCTCCCGGTCGTCGCGGCGCTCTGCGGAATGATCATGCCTGCCGGGGTCTATCTGGTCGTCGTGACCGCCGGTGGCGGTTCCGCATCCGGCTGGGCGGTCCCGACCGCAACGGACATCGCGTTCGCCCTCGCCGTACTCGCCGTTCTCGGCGCGTCGCTGCCCTCGGCACTGCGGGCCTTCCTGCTGACCCTGGCCGTCGTGGACGACCTCTTCGCGATCCTGATCATCGCGGTCTTCTTCACCGACGACCTGAACTTCGCGGCCCTCGGCGGCGCCTTCGCGGGCCTCGCGGTCTTCTGGCTGCTGCTGCGCAAGGGCGTGCGCGGCTGGTACGTGTACGTGCCGCTCGCCCTGGTCGTCTGGGGTCTGATGTACAACAGCGGCGTCCACGCGACGATCGCCGGCGTCGCGATGGGCCTGATGCTGCGCTGCACCCGCAAGGAGGGGGAGGACCACTCTCCCGGCGAGCACATCGAGCACCTGGTGCGGCCGCTGTCCGCTGGTGTGGCGGTTCCCCTCTTCGCCCTGTTCTCGGCCGGCGTCACGGTCTCGGGCGGTGCTCTCGGGAAGGTTTTCACCCAGCCGGAGACGCTCGGCGTCGTCCTCGGACTGGTCGTCGGCAAGGCCCTGGGCATCTTCGGCGGGACCTGGCTGACGGCACGCTTCACCAAGGCGGAGCTGAACGGCGACCTGCGCTGGCCGGACGTCTTCGCGCTCTCCACCCTCGCCGGCATCGGCTTCACCGTGTCCCTGCTGATCGGCGAACTCGCCTTCGAGGGCGACCCGTCCCTCACCGAGAAGGTGAAGGCGGCGGTCCTGGTCGGTTCCGTGATCGCCGCAGTTCTCGCGGGATTCCTCCTCAAACTGCGGGTACGCACCTACCAGGCGCTCTACGCGGAGGAGGAGCGCGATGAGGACATGTCAGGGGTGCCGGACATCTACGAACAGGACGACCCTGCGTACCACTTGCGCATGGCCGTGATCTACGAGGAGAAGGCCGCCGAGCATCGCAGGCGGGCCCAAGCGGCGGGGGCGTCGCGCGACGGCGGCGACAGTCCGGCATGATCTGACATCGGACCGTAGTACGCGGAGACCGCAGGAACTGGAGAGGGAGTCAGCGATGAGCGACCCCGGCAACACCACGGCGAAGGCCGTCGGCGCCGACCGCAGTCTCGGTCAGCTGGTCGCTTCGGCGACCGCCGAGATGTCGGCGCTGGTGCACGACGAGATCGCACTGGCCAAGGCCCAGCTGCGCCAGGACGCGAAGAAGGCGGGCGTCGGAGGAGCCGCGTTCACCGCGGCGGGCACCGTGCTGCTGTTCTCGCTGCCGATGCTGAGCTTCGCCCTCGCGTACGGCTTCAGGACGTGGACGGGCTGGAACATGGCCCTGTGTTTCCTGCTGTCCTTCGCCGTGAACGTCGTCGTGGCGGGGCTGCTCGCCCTGATCGGCACGGTGTTCGTGAAGAAGGCCAAGAAGGGGCAGGGCCCGCAGAAGGCGGTCGCCTCCGCCAAGCAGAGCGCGGCGGTCCTGCAGAACGCCAAGCCGCACCCCCGGCCCGAGCCGCGGCCGGAGCTGACGGGTGGCTCCAGGGAGGACAAGGCGCTGCTGTGACCGGGCTCACCGGTTCGGCAGGGCGGGCGCCGGGCGAGACGAACGCGCCGCGCGCAGTTGTGGCACGCTCATCAGCATGACGGCCCCTGAATCCAGCCCCGGCGGCTTCGCCGCCCTCGGCAGCCCCGTACGCGTCGACGGTCCCTGGACCCATCGTGACGTGGCAGCCAACGGCGCCCGCTTCCACATCGTGGAGATGGGTGACGGGCCGCTGGTGATGCTGCTGCACGGGTTCCCGCAGTTCTGGTGGACCTGGCGCCATCAGCTGACGGCGCTGGCCGACGCCGGCTTCCGGGCGGTCGCGATGGACCTTCGGGGTGTGGGCGGCAGCGACCGCACGCCCCGTGGCTACGACCCGGCGAACCTCGCGCTCGACATCACCGGTGTCGTGCGCTCCCTCGGCGAACCGGACGCGGCGCTGGTCGGCCACGATCTGGGCGGCTACCTGGCCTGGACCGCGGCCGTGATGCGGCCCAAGCTGGTGCGCCGGCTCGCGGTCTCGTCGATGCCCCACCCCCGGCGGTGGCGGTCGGCGATGCTCTCCGACTTCGCGCAGAGCCGCGCCGGGTCGTACGTGTGGGGCTTCCAGCGGCCGTGGATCCCGGAGCGGCAACTGGTCTCGGACGACGCCGCCCTGGTCGGGCGCCTCATCCGCGAGTGGTCCGGGCCGCAGCCGGTCGACGAGGAGGCCGTCGACGTCTACCGGCGCGCGATGCTGATCCCGTCGACGGCGCACTGCTCGATCGAGCCGTACCGGTGGATGGTGCGGTCGCTCGCGCGGCCGGACGGGTTCCAGTTCAACCGCCGGATGAAGCGGCCGGTGCGGGTGCCGACGCTCCATCTGCACGGGTCACTCGATCCGGCGATGCGCACGCGCAGCGCGGCGGGATCGGGCGAGTACGTCGAAGCGCCCTACCGCTGGCGCCTGTTCGACGGCCTCGGTCACTTCCCGCACGAGGAGGACCCGGTGGCGTTCTCCGGCGAGCTCATCAACTGGCTCAAGGACCCCGAACCCGACCGCTGACGGCCTCCCGCGGCACGCGCCACAGGCCGGGGCTGGGCCGTTCGGGGGACGGTAGGGAACGCTTGTCCTACGAACGGCCAAATGCCTGGCGCATAGGCCAATTGGACGTCTCCGGCGCGGTTACCGACCTTGAGGCCCGGGCAGACGTCCCGGTATGGGCTGGACGCACGACTACAGTGACGCAGCACGCAACCGCCGCTCGGCCAACGGGCCGATCAGCCACGACCGTGGCGACTCACCCGGCGGGAGCCACGAGCACCCCGGACAGGGGATGGGCATTCCGCGCATCCTCCGGCGCCGCGCCCGCTGGGTGTCGGCGCGCCTGCGGCAACCGCGGGGCTGACGCCCCGTCCGGGCATTCCCTTCACGCGTCTCGCACGCGCACCCCTGATCACAGGGCGCATCCCTGGCTGTCGACCTCCTGGTTGGCCGACCTGCCCCGGTCGATGTCCTCGCGGATCTCGTCCACGGTGAGGGCGTAGCCGGTGTCCGCGTCGTCGAGGGAGCGGGCGAAGATGACGCCGTACACCTTGCCGTCCGTGGTGAGCAGCGGGCCGCCCGAGTTGCCCTGGCGCACGGTCGCGAAGAGCGAGTAGACGTCGCGGCGGACTGTGCCCCGGTGGTAGATGTCGGGCCCGTTGGCGTTGATGCGGCCGCGGACGCGTGCGGAGCGGACGTCGTACGCGCCGTTCTCCGGGAAGCCGGCCACGATCGCGCTGTCGCCGCTGCGGGCGTCCTCGTCGGCGAACCGGAGCGGGCGGGCCGTGAGATCGGGGACGTCCAGCACGGCGATGTCCCGCTCCCAGTCGTACAGCACGACCTTGGCGTCGTAGAGCCGGCCCTCGCCGCCTATCTGGACGGTGGGCTCGTCCACGCCTCCGACGACATGGGCGTTGGTCATCACCCGGCGCTCGTCGAAGACGAAGCCCGTGCCCTCGAGCACCTTGCCGCAACTGGGCGCCGTGCCCACGACCTTCACGATGGACTGCTTGGCGCGGGCGGCGACCGGGCTGCCGACCAGCGCCGGGTCGGGCGCCTGGACCTCGGTGATCGGCTCGTTGGCGAACGGGCTGAAGACCTGGGGGAATCCGTTCTGCGCGAGGACGGAGGAGAAGTCCGTGAACCAGGTGTTCGCCTGATCGGGCATCACCCGCGAGATGCCGAGGAGCACCTTGGAGCTGCGGACCTCCTTGCCGAGGGTGGGCAGCGAGGTGCCGGCGAGCGCGGAGCCGATGAGCCAGGCGACCAGCAGCATCGCGACGACGTTGACCAGTGCGCCACCGGTGGCGTCCAGCGCGCGGGCGGGCGACCAGGTGATGTGGGTGCGCAGCTTGTTGCCGAGGTGGGTGGTGAATGCCTGGCCGACGGAGGCACAGACGATCACGACGACGACGGCGACGATCGCCGCCGTCGTGGAGACCTCGGAATCGTCGGTCAGGGCTCCCCACAGCACGGGCAGGAGGTACACGGCGACCAGGCCGCCGCCGAGGAAGCCGATCACCGACAGGATGCCGACGACGAAGCCCTGGCGGTAGCCGACGACCGCGAACCAGACAGCGGCGACCAGCAACAGGATGTCCAGCACGTTCACCGTCTTCAGCCTCGCTGTGTCGTCGCCGGGTGCTCCTGCCGGCTATGCGTCTTCGGTCCGCGGCGCGGCCGCTTCCTCCAGGTGTCCCGGGTGGGACCTGTGCCTGGCCCAGCCTGTCATGCGCGCCAGTCGAGCGGGACCTCCCTGGAGCGGTCCCATGGGCGCTCCCAGCCGGCGAAGTGCAGCAGCCGGTCGATGACCCCGGCGGTGAACCCCCAGACCAGGGCCGATTCGACCAGGAACGCGGGCCCTGCGTGACCGCTCGGGTGGACGGCCGTCGCACGGTTGGCCGGGTCCGTGAGATCGGCCACGGGCACCGTGAAGACCCGGGCGGTCTCCGCGGGGTCGACCACGAAGACCGGGCTCGGCGTGCGCCACCATCCCAGTACGGGCGTCACCACGAATCCGCTCACCGGGATGTACAGCTTGGGCAGCACGCCGAAGATCTGGACGCCGGAGGGATCCAGGCCCGTCTCCTCCCAGGCCTCCCGCAGCGCGGCGCGCAGCGGGCCCGTGGTGGCCGGGTCGCCGTCCTCGGGATCCAGTGCTCCGCCGGGGAAGGAGGGCTGGCCCGCGTGGGAGCGCAGGGTGCCGGCGCGCTCCATGAGCAGCAGTTCGGGCCCGCGGGCACCCTCGCCGAACAGGACGAGGACGGCCGACTGCCGGCCCCCTCCGTCGGCCGGCGGCAGGAAGCGGCTGAGCTGGTGCGGCCGCACGGTGCCGACGGCTCCCACCACCGGGGCCAGCCACTCGGGCATGCCCTCGGTGGTCACGGCCACCTCGTCGCGAGTCCGGCCGGACCGTTCGTACGCCTCGTACGTCTCTTCTCCTGCGCGTGTCATGGGCACCCCTCGCTGCTCAACGCCCCGGGGCGCCCGGATCGTTCCTCGCGCCGCGCGGCGCGGCGAGGGTTCACCCGGTCGCACCCGCGGCGGGGGCCGGCTCGCCCGGGTAGTCCGGAGGCGGCTTGAGCCGCTGTCCGGGCTGTCCGCCCATCTCGTACTTGAGGAGCTTCCTCGCCTTCTCCGGGTCCGTCTCGCCCTCGCCGTACGAGGGGCAGAGGTGGGTGATCGGGCAGGCGCCGCAGGCGGGTCTGCGGGCGTGGCAGATGCGGCGGCCGTGGAAGATCACACGGTGCGAGAGCATCGTCCACTCGGACTTGGGGAAGATCGTGGCGATCTCGGCCTCGATCTTCACCGGGTCGTCCTGGTCGGTCCACTTCCAGCGGCGCGCCAGCCGCATGAAGTGGGTGTCCACCGTGATGCCGGGGACGCCGAAGGCGTTGCCCAGGACGACGAAGGCGGTCTTGCGGCCCACGCCGGGCAGGGCGACGAGCTCTTTCAGGGTGCCGGGCACCTCGCCGCCGAAGTCGTCCCTGATCGCCTTGGAGAGGCCCATGATCGACTTCGTCTTGGCGCGGAAGAACCCGGTCGGGCGGATGAGCTCCTCGACCTCCTCCGGGACCGCGGCCGCCAGGTCCTCGGGCGTCGGGTACTTCGCGAAGAGGGCGGGGGTGGTCTGGTTGACCCGGAGGTCGGTGGTCTGGGCCGAGAGCACGGTCGCGATCAGGAGCTGGTAAGGGTTCTCGAAGTCCAGTTCGGGATGGGCGTACGGGAAGACCTCGGCGAGCTCGCGGTTGATCCGGCGGGCCCGGCGCACCATCGCGAGACGGGATTCCGGTTTGACCGTTTTACCCTTCTTGCCCGGATTGGGCGAAGGGTGTTCGCCCACAGCGGAATTCTGCTTTCCGGACACGTTTCCAGCCCCCTTGGCCTGCGCTGTCACCGGCGAATTGGACACCCGGCCAGCCTAAGGGTCACCACCGACATCTGCCCGGGTCCCCCCGAATCAGGACCCAATCGGGCCCCTGCCGTACGGACGGACGCGTCTGTACGTCAAACTTGTTGTGACTGATCGCACGATTGTTGAGTAACGGGGTCCTCGTCCCCGACGATGCCGCCGCGGGGCACCCGGTCCCCAGGACAGTGCAGCGCGGTCCGGCATCATGGGGGACTGTGTCCCCTGAGCAGGTCGACAAGGAGAGAACTCGTGGACGACGTTCTGCGGCGCGCCCCGCTCTTCGCGGCGCTCGATGACGAGCAGGCCGCGGAGCTCCGCGCCTCGATGAGTGAAGTGACGCTCGCCCGTGGCGACGCGCTCTTCCACGAGGGCGACCCCGGCGACCGCCTGTACGTGGTCACCGAGGGCAAGGTCAAGCTCCACCGCACCTCGCCCGACGGGCGGGAGAACATGCTCGCCGTCCTCGGCCCCGGCGAGCTGATCGGCGAGCTGTCCCTCTTCGACCCCGGTCCGCGCACCGCGACCGCCACCGCGCTGACCGAGGTGAAGCTCCTCGGCCTCGGCCACGGCGACCTCCAGCCCTGGCTGAACGCCCGCCCGGAGGTGGCCACGGCGCTGCTGCGCGCGGTCGCCCGCCGGCTCCGCAAGACCAACGACCAGATGTCCGACCTGGTCTTCTCCGATGTGCCCGGCCGTGTCGCCCGCGCGCTGCTCGACCTCTCGCGCCGCTTCGGCGTGCAGTCGGAGGAGGGCATCCACGTGGTCCACGACCTCACGCAGGAGGAACTTGCCCAGCTGGTCGGCGCCTCCCGCGAGACCGTCAACAAGGCGCTGGCCGACTTCGCGCAGCGCGGCTGGCTGCGGCTGGAGGCCCGAGCGGTGATCCTCCTGGACGTGGAGCGCCTCGCGAAGCGCTCGCGCTGAGCCGCACACCGTCGCGCACGTGCATCACGAAGGGCCGCCCGCTCACGCGGGCGGCCCTTCGCCGTGCGCTCAGTTCCTGGTGCCGTCCACGATCAGCGGATTGCCGGTCCCCCCGCCGCAGGGGACCGCGTACACCGGCTGGCTTGCCGCGGCCTCCTTGAACGCCTCGATGCACTGGTTGGCCAGGACCTTGTCCGACAGCGAGTCGTTCAGGATCCGGTTCGCCTTGGCGATGCCCTCGGCCTCGATGCGCCGGCGCTCGGCCTCGGCCGTCGCCGTCCGGGCCGCCTCGGTCGCCCGTTCGGTCGCCTGCTCCTGCTGAATCTTGCGGTCGATCTGCTCCTGGAGCTTCTCCGAGGGCTTCACGTTGCGCAGATTGACGGTCGTCACGGCGATGCCGCGGGGCGCCAGGCGCTCGCGGATCAGATCGCCGATCTCGGTGTTGATCTTCTCCCGGGCCGAGGTGTAACCCTCCTCGCTGGTGTACCGGGCGAAGACGTTGCGGACGATCTCCCGGCTGTCCGGGAAGACCAGGCGCTGCTGGATCGCGTCCTCGCTGCCCGCCAGCCGGTACAGCTCCACGGCCCTCGCCGGGGTGACCGCCCACTTCACGGTGATCTCGGCGTACATGACACCGCCCTGCGAGGAGCGGACCTCGACGACGTCCTTGTCGGAGAGGTTGAGGTCCACGGGGCGCGTGGAGAACGTGGTGACGTCGGTGAACGGTGAGGTGACGTTGAGCCCGGAGTTCATCGGCGAGCCGACCTTGCCGAAGGTGACGGGCACTCCGACCTCGTAGGCGCTGACGACATGGACGCAGCTCGACACGCCCGCGAACAGCCCGGCCACGAGCGCGCCCAGCGCGCCCAGTTTGAGGCCCTTGTTGTCGCCCGCGCGGGCGACGAAGTACATCACCGCGGCGGCGATGACGAGTATGACGAACAGGACGAACACGGTTTGTCCCCCCAGTGACGGATGCCGTGATGTAAGCGGGCCGTAAAGCCTCGCCTGCGACAGACGCCGGGGACGCCCGGGGCAGTTCCGTCCGGGCAGGACCGATGTCATGCCCGTGCGCTCGCGGGGCGCCGCGGGAGGCGCGGACCGTCAGCCGGTGTCGCTCACGCCGATCAGTCCGTGCTCGCGCAGGTAGGCGAGCTGGGCGCGCACCGACAGCTCGGCCGCGGGCCACAGCGACCGGTCGACATCCGCGTAGACGTGCGCGACGACCTCCGGGGCGGTGGCGCATCCGTTCTCGACGGCCGTCTCGACCTGGGCGAGCCGGTGGGCGCGGTGGGCGAGATAGAACTCGACGGCACCCTGGGCGTCCTCCAGGACGGGGCCGTGGCCCGGCAGCACCGTGTGGACACCGTCGTCGACGGTGAGCGAGCGCAGCCGCCGCAGGGAGTCCAGGTAGTCCCCGAGCCGGCCCTCCGGGTGGGCGACCACCGTGGTGCCCCGGCCGAGGACCGTGTCACCCGTCAGCACCGCGCGGTCGGCCGGCAGATGGAAGCTGAGCGAGTCGGCGGTGTGTCCGGGGGTGGCGACGACGCGCATCTCCAGGCCGCCGGTCGTGACGACGTCCCCTTCGGCGAGCCCTTCGTCACCGAGCCGCAGCGCCGCATCGAGCGCCCTGACCGGGGTCCTCGTCAGCTCGGCGAAGCGGGCGGCGCCCTCCGCGTGGTCGGGGTGGCCATGGGTGAGCAGGGTCAGCGCGACCCGCTTGCCCGCGGCCTCGACCGTCTCGATCACGGCCCGGAGGTGGGTCTCGTCCTGCGGACCCGGATCGACGACCACGGCGAGGGCGGAGCCGGGCTCGGAGACGATCCACGTGTTGGTGCCGTCCAGCGTCATCGCGGACGGGTTCGGCGCGAGGACGTTGACGGCACGGGCGGTGGCGGGTCCGGAGAGCACGCCTCCGCGGGGCTGTCCCGGCAGCGCTGCGGCGTCCGTCATCGCGGTCCTCCCTGCGGCACGTGCTTGGTGAACTCCTCGTGGCCCGGCCAGCTCAGCACCACCTCGCCGCCCTCCAGCCGCGCCCGGGCGAGGACCGGGTCGAGGCTCTGTGCGGCAGCCGCCGCCAGGGTGCCGGCCACGGTGGCGTACGGCTCCAGGGCACGCAGTGTCGCCACGGTCGGCGGCATCATGAGCAGCTCGCCCTTGTCGTAGCCGGCGATCGCCTCCGCGGGGCGGATCCAGGCGGTCCGGTCGGCCTCGGTGGAGACGTCGCGGGTGCGCTGCCCCTCGGGGAGGGCGGCCACGAAGAACCACGTGTCGTAGCGGCGCTGCTCGAACTCGGGCGTGATCCAGCGCGCCCAGGCGCCGAGCAGGTCGGAGCGGAGGACCAGGCTGCGGCGTTCCAGGAACTGCGCGAACGACAGGTCGCGGTCGACCAGCGCCTGCCGGTCGGCCTCCCAGTCGTCTCCCGTGGTGTCGCCGACGACGGTGTCCTCGGTCGGACCCGCCAGCAGCACCCCGGCCTCCTCGAACGTCTCGCGCACCGCCGCGCAGACCACGGCCTGGGCGACCGCGGTGTCGTCGGTGCCCAGTCGGGCGGCCCAGGTGTCCAGCGAGGGCCCGGCCCAGCCGACGGGCCGGTCGTCGCGCGGGTCGACCCCGCCGCCCGGGTAGGCGTACGCGCCTCCGGCGAAGGCCATCGAGGTGCGCCGGCGCAGCATGTGGACGGCGGGGCCCTCCGCGCCGTCGCGGAGCAGCATCACCGTCGCGGCCCTCTTCGGGACGGCGGGTACGAGCTCACCCGCGGCGAGGGCGCGGATGCGGTCGGGCCATTCCGGCGGGTACCACTGACCATTGGGCATGGCCGGATGCTATGCGTTCTAGCGCGGATGTTCGAGGGGTGGCCGGTGTGCCGGGGCGGACGGCCCGGGGCGGGAACGACGAAGGCCCCGCGCCGGGCCGGTGCAGCCGGGGGCGGGGGCCGTCGTCGTACGGACGCGTCAGGAGTACACACGCGCCGGAAGGCCGGACGCGCCGGGCGTATCGAGGCGCCGGAAGGCCGGACGCGGCGGGTCAGTCCTGGACGAGCTCCACCTGGATCTCGACCTCGACCGGCGCGTCGAGCGGCAGCACCGCCACGCCCACCGCGCTGCGGGCGTGCACGCCCTTGTCGCCGAGGACCTCGCCCAGCAGCTCGCTCGCGCCGTTGAGCACGGCGGGCTGGCCGGTGAAGTCGGCGGCCGAGGCCACGAAGCCGGTGACCTTCACGACCCGCGCGATGCGGTCGAGGTCGCCGACGACGGACTTCACGGCGGCGAGCGCGTTGAGCGCGCAGGTCCGCGCCAGACCCTTGGCCTCCTCGGGCGTGACCTCGGCGCCGACCTTGCCGGTCACCGGAAGCTTGCCCTCCACCATCGGGAGCTGACCCGCGGTGAAGACGTACGCGCCGGAGATCACGGCCGGCTGGTAGGCGGCGAGCGGCGGCACGACCTCGGGAAGCGTCAGGCCCAGCTCGGCGAGCCGTCGGTCGACGACGCCGCTCACTGCTTCTCCCGCTTCAGGTAGGCCACGAGCTGCTCGGGGTTGTTCGGCCCGGGCACGACCTGGACGAGCTCCCAGCCGTCCTCGCCCCAGGTGTCCAGAATCTGCTTCGTCGCGTGCACGAGAAGGGGCACGGTCGCGTATTCCCACTTGGTCATGGGCCCGACTGTAGCCGCCCCGGACGGCGGTACCGCGACAGCCCCGGCCTCCGGAACGGGGACGTGCGCGCGAAGGAACACAGCCCGAGGGCAGCCTCGTGCGTAGGCAGTGCCGCTACTGGTTAGGCTCGAATACGTGAGCAGGCTCCAGGTCGTCAGCGGCAAGGGCGGTACCGGTAAGACCACGGTCGCCGCCGCCCTCGCGCTCGCCCTCGCCACCGAGGGGAAACGCACCCTTCTGGTCGAGGTGGAGGGCAGGCAGGGCATCGCCCAGCTCTTCGAGACGGAAACCCTTCCGTACGAGGAGCGCAAGATCGCCGTCGCCTCGGGCGGCGGCGAGGTCTTCGCGCTGGCCATCGACGCCGAGCGCGCGCTGCTCGACTACCTCCAGATGTTCTACAAGCTCGGCACCGCGGGCCGCGCGCTCAAGAAGCTCGGCGCGATCGACTTCGCGACCACCATCGCACCGGGCGTACGGGACGTGCTGCTCACCGGCAAGGCGTGCGAGGCCGTCCGCCGCCGGGACAGACAGGGGCGGTACGTCTACGACTACGTCGTCATGGACGCACCGCCCACCGGCCGCATCACCCGCTTCCTGAACGTGAACGACGAGGTCGCGGGCCTGGCCAGGATCGGACCGATACACAATCAGGCCCAGGCCGTGATGAGGGTCCTCAAGTCCCCCCAGACCGCGGTGCATCTGGTCACCCTGCTGGAGGAGATGCCCGTCCAGGAGACCGCTGACGGCGTCGCCGAGCTGCGCGGGGCGGGCCTCCCCGTGGGCAGCGTCATCGTGAACATGGTGCGCCCCCACCTCCTCGACGAGGACGCCGTGCGCGACGCCTCGAACGGCCGCCGCCCCGAGATCACCGAGACCCTCGCGCGGGCCGGGATCACCGCGCCCGGCGAGCTCGTCACCCCCCTCCTGCAGCAGGCCGCCGAACACGCCCAGCGCGTCGAGCTGGAGCGGGAGCAGCGCCGGGTGCTCAACGCGATGGAGCTCGGCGCCTACGAACTGCCCATGCTCAGCGAGGGAGTCGAGTTGGCGGGGCTGTACCGACTGGCCAGGGAACTGCGCAAGCAAGGGGCCGGATCATGATGCTCGACAGCGCCGCCCGCCTCGACGTCGATCCGCTGCTCGACGACCCGGACACGCGCATCATCGTGTGCTGCGGCGCGGGCGGCGTCGGCAAGACGACCACCGCGGCCGCCCTGGGTGTACGGGCCGCCGAGCGGGGCCGCAAGGTCGTGGTGCTGACCATCGACCCGGCACGCAGGCTGGCGCAGTCCATGGGGATCGACTCCCTCGACAACACCCCGCGCAAGGTCACGGGCATCGAGAGCCGCGGCGACGCCGAGGGGGCCGAGGGGAAGGGCGCCGGCGAGCTGCACGCGATGATGCTCGACATGAAGCGCACCTTCGACGAGATCGTCGAGGCGCACGCGGACGGCGAACGGGCCCGCGCGATCCTGGAGAACCCCTTCTACCAGTCCCTGTCCGCCGGTTTCGCCGGCACGCAGGAGTACATGGCGATGGAGAAGCTGGGCCAGCTCCGTGCGCGGGACGAGTGGGACCTCATCGTCGTGGACACCCCGCCCTCGCGCTCCGCGCTCGACTTCCTGGACGCGCCGGGCCGCCTGGGCTCCTTCCTGGACGGCACGTTCATCAAGTTGCTGATGGCTCCGGCAAAGGTCGGCGGCCGGGCCGGGATGAAGTTCCTCAACGTCGGCATGTCGATGATGACCGGCACGCTGGGCAAACTGCTGGGCGGCCAGTTCCTGCGGGACGTGCAGACGTTCGTGGCCGCCATGGACACGATGTTCGGCGGTTTCCGCACCCGGGCGGACGCCACGTACCGGCTGCTCCAGGCGCCCGGCACGGCGTTCGTCGTCGTCGCGGCGCCCGAGCGGGACGCGCTGCGCGAGGCGGCGTACTTCGTGGAACGCCTGGCCGCCGAGGACATGCCGCTGGCCGGCCTGGTCCTCAACCGGGTGCACGGGAGCGGGGCCGCCCGGCTGTCGGCGGAGCGGGCGCTGGCCGCCGCGGAAAATCTTGACGAGGGCCGCATTGTGGATCAGGAGGCCGGGGAGACTGGTAGTCGTGACCGCACGGCCGCCTCTCCCGATTCCCCGGCCGGGGGTCATGTCCCCGAGGAAACAAGCGAGTTCACCCCCGCGGGAGCCGGATCACCGGCGCCTGCCGGGACGCCTGCCGTGAAGCAGACCGCGCAGGAGCTGACCGCGGGTCTGCTGCGCCTGCATGCCGAGCGCATGCAGGTGCTCGCGCGTGAGCAGCGCACGCGCGACCGCTTCACGGCGCTCCATCCGGAGGTGGCGGTCACGGAGGTGCCGGCGCTGGCCGGAGATGTGCACGACCTGGCAGGTCTGCGCGCGATCGGCGACCGCCTGGCGGCGCCCTCGTCGCCCGAGGTGCTCTGAAGCACCGGGAAGCCTGGAGCATCCGGGACTCCCCGGTCGCGCGGGTGGTGTGAGCCCACGCGGGGTACGGCGGGCGCCTGAACGGCTCGTGGCGCAGGGCTCGGCGGCCGCCGCGCGCGCCGTCGCACCGGCGTGACGTTCCGCGGACGCGGTCCTCGCGCGTCGGCGCATCGCTCGGCGCGCCTCGGCGCACGGCCATGCGCACGGTGCTGCCCGCCCACGGGCAGGATGACGCGCGGTCGTGGCGTCACGTACGGCCACGGGCAGCGCGGCACCGGGCCGCGGCGTGTCCCCCGTGCGTCATGCGCGGGCCGCACGGCGGAAATCCGTCCGTGCCCGAGGACGTCATGCCGTGCCGACCGGTGCGGTACCGGGCGGGACGGTGTGCGGTCCGGTCAGCCGACCGCCGCGTACGCCTCGTACGTCTCGTCGTCGTCGAGGCCCACCGGCAGGATGCCGGCGCTGCGCTCGTATTCCGTGCGCGCTGTCTCAAGCAGTCTGCGCCAGGACGTGACCGTGGGTCGTCGGCGCAGCAGTGCGCGACGCTCCCGCTCGGTCATTCCGCCCCACACGCCGAACTCGACGCGGTTGTCGAGCGCGTCGGCCAGGCACTCGGTCCGCACCGGGCATCCGGTGCACACCGCCTTGGCCCTGTTCTGCGCTGCCCCTTGTACGAACAGTTCATCCGGATCCGTCGTGCGGCAGGCTGCCTGCGCACTCCAGTCGGTTACCCAGCCCATGCCGGCGCCGTCCTCTCCCGAATCGAGGCTCCCCCACGGCGGCAGCGGCATATTCACCGCTGCCAGTTGAGGACGTTACGGAAGGTGGGCAGAGCGCAACACCCCCGCGGGGCCCAATCTTGAATGGCCCGAACGGACTATGCGTACGCGGCAGATCACCCAGGGGAGTGAGCTGAAGGCATTGCCGACAAAGGTGACAATATCGGGCATTTACCTTGCACTGTCACGGACTTCGAAGACGTTTGCGGCCATTCGGACAGCTCTCCGCCGGATTCGGGGACAGCGGAGTACTGCCGGCTACTTGATGCGGGACCGCACTGCTGTGACAGTTGAGAGCAGCTTAGGCCAATGCCTTTATGCGTGTCCGGCGAATGAGAACGTAGGCTGCCCTCATGCCAAAGAAGCGCTCGGGCGGTGGTCTGACCGGGACCCAGCAGGCCGCCAAGTTCCTCGGTGTCAGCGTGCTCTCCGGAGCGGTGCTGGCGGGCATCGCCCTGCCCGCCGTCGGCGCGCTCGGACTCGCGGCCAAGGGAACGGTCGAGGGATTCGACGAGATCCCCGCCAACCTCAAGACCCCGCCGCTGAGTCAGCGCACCACCATCCTCGACAGCGAGGGCGGCCCGATCGCGACGGTGTACTCCCGTGACCGCACGGTCGTGCCCCTGAAGGACATCTCGCCCTACATGCAGCAGGCGATCATCGCCATCGAGGACGCGCGCTTCTACGAGCACGGAGCCATCGACCTCAAGGGTGTGCTGCGCGCGCTCAACAAGAACGCGCAGTCGGGCGGCGTCTCCGAGGGCGCCTCGACGCTCACCCAGCAGTACGTGAAGAACGTCTTCGTCGAGGAGGCCGGCGACGACCCCGACAAGGTCGCCGAGGCCACCCAGCAGACCATCGGCCGCAAGGTCCGCGAACTGAAATACGCGATCCAGGTCGAGGAGGAGCTGGGCAAGAAGAAGATCCTGGAGAACTACCTCAACATCACGTTCTTCGGGCAGCAGGCCTACGGCGTCGAGGCCGCCTCCCACCGCTACTTCTCCAAGTCGGCGAAGGACCTGAAGCTGGAGGAGGCCGCGCTCCTCGCCGGCCTCGTCCAGTCGCCGAGCCGGTACGACCCGGTCAACGACACGGAGGAGGCCACCAAGCGCCGCAACACCGTGCTCCAGCGCATGGCGGACGTCCGCAACGTCTCCCAGGAGGAGGCGGACAAGGCCAAGGCCGAGCCGATCAAGCTCAAGGTCAGCAAGCCGAAGAACGGCTGCATCACCGCCGTCGAGGGCTCGGGCTTCTTCTGCGACTACGTGCGCAAGACGATCCTCAACGACCCGGCCTTCGGCAAGACCGAGGAGGAGCGCTCGAAGCTCTGGAACCTCGGCGGTCTGACCGTCCGCACCACCCTCAGCCCGCGCGCCCAGGCCGCGGCCAACGAGGCGGCCACGGCCAAGGTGTACAAGACCGACGGCGTCGCCGCCTCGGTGGTCCAGGTCCAGCCCGGCACCGGCAAGATCCTCTCCATGGGCCAGTCCCGCCCGTACGGCCTGGACCAGAAGCAGAACGAGACGGTGCTCAACCTCGCCGTGGGCAGCAAGATGGGCGGCACCACCTACGGCTTCCAGGTCGGCTCGACCTTCAAGCCGATCACGGCGGCGGCCGCGCTGGAGAAGGGCATCAGCCCGGCGCAGTCGTTCGGCACCCCGTGGAAGATCTCGCTCCCGATGGACTCCTACCGCACCTGCGCGGGCGGGCCGTCCGGCGGGGGCAAGTGGGACCTGCAGAACGAGCTGGAGTCCGAGGCCGGCACCTGGGACATGACGAGCGCGCTCGGCAAGTCCATCAACACCTACTTCGCGCACCTGGAGCAGATGGCGGGCCTCTGCGAGACCGTCGAGATGGCCCGGAAGATGGGCTACGAACGGGAACTGGGCACCAAGCTCAAGGAACTGCCCTCGATCACGCTCGGCGGCCAGGAGAGCACCCCGCTCGACATGGCCTCGGTCTACGCCACGTTCGCCAACCGCGGCACCTACTGCACCCCGGTCGCGATCGAGTCCGTCACCGACGCCAACGGCAAGCGCATCAAGGTGCCCGGCTCCGAGTGCTCGCAGGTCATGAACGAGCAGACCGCCGACACGATCAACCAGATGCTCAAGGGCGTGGTCGAGGACGGCACCGGTACGCAGGCCGGCCTCCAGGACCGCGACAACGCGGGCAAGACCGGTACGACGAACGACCGCAAGGACGCCTGGTTCGTGGGCTACACCCCGAACCTCTCCACGGCGGTCTGGGTCGGCGACGACATCGGCGAGAAGCAGTCGATGTACAACATCACCATCGGCGGCCGGCCCTACGACAAGGTCTGCGGCGGCTGTCTGCCCGGTCCGATCTGGAAGATCGCGATGACCGGCGCCCTGGACGCGGCCGAGACCCCGTCCTTCAACCCGGTCTCCGTCCCGCGCGGGAAGGAGAAGGAGGAGCAGGACAAGGGCCGCGACCGGGACCGTGACCGGGACCGCGAGGACGACAAGCCCGGCGGCGACGAGCCGTTCCCCGGCATCAGCATCCCGCCGGACCTGATCGGCGGCGGCGCCAACCGCGGCCAGGGCAACAACGGCGGCGGCGGCAACTGGCCGTAACCGCGGCCGGGTCGCGGAGCGGCCGGTGCCACGGACATGACGAAGGAGGGGGACCCGGTCGGACCGGGTCCCCCTCCTCGCGTCCTGGCCGCCCGCTCAGCCGGCGAGCAGCTGCTTGACCGCGGCGGCGACACGGCCGCCCTCGGCGCGGCCCGCCACCTTCGGGTTCACGATCTTCATGACGGCGCCCATGGCGCGCGGGCCCTCGGCCCCGGCCGCCCTGGCCTCCTCGACGGCCTGCCCCACGATGGCGTGCAGCTCGTCGTCCGTCAGCTGCTGCGGAAGGTAGGCGTCGAGGACGACGCCCTCCGCCTGCTCGCGCTCGGCCTGCGCGGCACGACCGCCCTGGGCGAAGGCGTCGGCCGCCTCGCGGCGCTTCTTCGCCTCCTTGGCGATCACCTTCTGCACCTCGTCGTCGGAGAGTTCGCGGGCCGTCTTGCCCGAGACCTCCTCCTTGGTGATCGCGGCGAGGGTCAGCCGGAGCGTGGAGGAGCGCAGTTCGTCGCGCGCCCTGATCGCCTCGGTGAGGTCTTCCTGCAGCTTGGACTTGAGCGTGGTCATACGGACAAGTGTGTCAGGTGCGCCGCGCGGAACGCCCGCGCATTTCCCTCTGCGCGACCGGGGCGGGACGGGACGGCCGGGACGCGAGGGGG
>NZ_RDBP01000012.1:1640509-1657637 GCF_008042045.1 Streptomyces sp. T39 | reverse complement strand
GTCAGCAGCACCAGCCCGAAGTAGGCCGCCGCCAGCCCGAACGCCGCCGCCCCCGGGCCCGGGGGCGGCGGCGTTCGGGCTGGCGGCGGCCTACTTCGGGCTGGTGCTGCTGACCACGGGCTGGGTTCTCCTCGGCCTCGCCGTACGGGAGCCGCGGCCGCCGGGCCCGCGTGAGCTCGTCGCGACGCTGGTGCTGTGGGCGGCGCCGCTGCTGGCCGCACCGCCGCTGTTCAGCAGGGACGTCTACAGCTACCTCGCGCAGGGCGCGATGGTCGACGCGCACCTGGACGTGTACGCGCACGGGCCCTCCCGCCTCGGCGGACCGCTGCTCGCCGAGGTCGCGCCGCTGTGGCGCGACACCCCGGCGCCGTACGGCCCCGTCGCCCTCGCCCTGGCAGCCGCCGTCACCGACCACGACGGCTCCCGTCCCTCCCCGGCCGACATCGTCGGCGGGGTGCTGGGCATGCGGTTCGTCGCCCTGTGCGGTGTGGCCCTCATGACGTCCTGCCTGCTCCGGCTCGCACGGCACTGCGGCACCGACCCCTCCGTCGCGCTCTGGCTCGGCGCGCTCAACCCGCTGGTCCTGCTCCACCTGGTCGGCGGCGCGCACAACGACGCGGTCATGCTCGGTCTGCTGAGCGCGGGACTCGTCGCCGCGCTCGACGGCAGACACCTCGGCGGCACGGTGCTGATCACCCTGGCCGCCCTGGTGAAGGCGCCCGCGGCACTCGGTCTGCTCGCGGTCGTCGTGCTGTCGTCCCGCCGCACACCGCGCCCGGGGGCGCCCGGTGAGGGCGGGCGGTCGGCCGGGCCGTGGGTGCGGGCCCCCCCGCGCCGCTGCGGTCGTGGCGGTCGTGGCGGCGGGCGGGACGACCACGGCGATCACGACCGCCGTGGCCGGCACCGGCTACGGCTGGCTGCACGCCCTGGACACCCCGGCCTCCCCCGGCAACTGGGCCCTCACCGCGTCCCTCGGCCGGTTGAGCGCCGCGTTGCTGACCGCCGCCGGCGACGGACCTGCGGAGTTCGCCCGGCACGCCGTGCCCGCCTGGCAGCTGCTCGGGCTCGCGGCCACCGCCGTCGCCGTCACCCTCGCCTGGCGCCGCCACCGTCTGCCGCGTCCGGCCCACGCCGTCGGGCTCAGCCTGCTCGCCGTGGCGCTGCTCGGTCCGGCGATACGGCCGTGGTACGTACTGTGGGGGCTCTTCCTGATCGCCGCGACCGGACCCGGGCGGACCCTGCGCCGGGCCGCCACGGGTGCCAGCGCGCTTCTCGCCCTCGCCGTGACGCCGAGCGGATTCGCCCCCACCGGCGAGCAGTTGGCGCTCGCCGGCGCCGGCGGGCTGCTCGCACTGGCGGCTGCGTGGGGTGCGCACCGGCAGGCCCGTCTTCCGGCACACCGGCCCCTGGGGAGCACCGCATGACACCACGGGAGACCGCGCGGCGTGCCCCGCACCGGCCCGTGACGACACGCGGGCGGCTGGCGCTGGTCACCGTCCTGGGCAGCAGCGTGCTGTTGTTCCTGGCGACGGTGCCGCTGCACCGCGGCTGGTTCGACCTCGGCGTCTACCACGGGGCCGTCCGTCACTGGACGGACGGCGGCGCGCTCTACGACTACCTGGTGCCGGGGTCCCGGTACGGCTTCACCTATCCGCCGTTCGCCGCGCTGTGCATGCTGCCGCTGGCGCTGACCTCCTGGCCCGCGGCCGTCGCGATCACGCTGCTGCTCAACGCCGCCGCCGCGGTGCTGATCGTGCGCTGGACGGTCGGCCCGGTGATCCGCGCGCGCGGCTGGACACCGTGGTACGCCCTCGCCGTCGCCGTGTGCGGGTACGCCCTGCTGGAGCCGGTCCGTGACACGGTCAGCTTCGGGCAGGTCAACCTGCTGCTGCTCGCCCTGGTCCTGGCGGACACCCGGCTGCTGGCCCGCGGGGGCACGGCGGCCCGCTGGGCGGGCGCCGGCATCGGGATCGCCGCCGCGATCAAGCTGACCCCCGCCGTCTTCATCGGCTGGCTGCTGCTGGGGCGCAGGCGGCGGGCCGCCGCGAACGCCGCGGCCGTGGCACTCGGCGCCACCGTGCTCGCTGCCTGGGCGGCGCCGGGTGCCTCGCTCACCTACTGGACCGACGCCCTGTGGAACACGGAACGGGTCGGCTCGCTCGCCTATGTCTCCAACCAGTCATGGCAGGGGGTGCTGGCCCGGCTGGCCGAGCCGTACGAACCGGACCGGGTGGTGTGGGCCGCGGGCGTCGTGGCGCTGCTGACGGTGTGGGCCGTCCGCGCCCGCCGGGCCCACACCGCCGGGGACCACCCGGCCGGCTTCGCGCTCACCGGCGTGCTCGCCTGTCTCATCAGCCCCGTCACCTGGGTGCACCATCTGGTCTGGCTGACGCCGGCCCTCGCCGTCCTCGCGGGTGCGGCGCTCCGGGCACCGGCCGGAACGGGGCGGCGGCTGACGGTGTGCGCCGTCGCGCTGCCGGTGCTGCTGAGCAGCAGCCTCGTATGGCTCTGGAGCGCCGATGCGTCGGGGGTCGACGGCTTCCTCGGCGGCAACCTCTACGTCTGGATCTCGCTCGGCCTGCTGTGCGCCCTTCCGGTCCGGCCGCCCGTACGGCCGGGGAGCGGGGGCCGGGAGGCTGCCGGCGCCGGTCCGCCGGCCGCCCGCCCTCGACTTCGCACCCGGTGAGCGTCTGCGACCATGGGTCGCATGCGCGCACGCTACGGGACGCCCCTGAAAATCACCGCAGGAATCGCGGCGGCCGGCGCCGCCGGCCTCGCCTACGCCGCCGGCTTCGAAGCCCGCTCCTTCCGGCTCCGCCGGGTCACGGTGCCGGTCCTGCCGCGCGGCATGCGTCCGCTGCGAGTGCTCCAGGTCTCCGACATCCACATGGTGAGCGGGCAGCGGAAGAAGCGCGCGTGGCTCCAGTCCCTGGCCGGGCTGCGTCCGGACTTCGTCGTCAACACCGGCGACAACCTCTCCGATCCGGAGGGGGTCCCCGAGGTGCTGGACGCCCTCGGCCCGCTGATGGAGTACCCCGGGGTCTACGTCTTCGGCTCCAACGACTACTACGGCCCCACGCTCCGCAACCCGGCCCGCTACCTCCTGGAGAAGGCCCAGGGACGCCACGGCCTCAACGGCAACGCGCCCGCCGTCGGCGTCGTCCACAACCCGTGGGAGGACCTGCGGGACGCCTTCGACGCGGCCGGCTGGCTCGACCTGACCAACACCCGGGGCCGCCTCAAGCTGGAGGGCGCCGAGCTCGCCTTCACCGGCCTCGACGACCCGCACATCAAGCGCGACCGCTACGAGTTGGTCGCCGGCGGCCCGGAGAAGGGCGCGGACCTGTCCGTGGCCGTGGTGCACGCCCCCTACCTGCGCAGCCTGGACGCCTTCACCTCCGACGGCTACCCGCTCGTCCTCGCCGGCCACACCCACGGCGGGCAGCTGTGCATCCCCTTCTACGGCGCCCTGGTCACCAACTGCGACCTGGACACGGACCGGGTGAAGGGCCTGTCCACGCATCGCAGCGAGGGCAACACCGCCTACCTCCACGTCTCGGCGGGCTGCGGCACGAGCCGCTACACCCCGGTGCGCTTCGCCTGCCCCCCGGAGGCGACGCTGCTGACCCTGACCGCCAAGGACTGACCCCACGTGGTGCCCGCGGCCCCGGGCCGCGGGCACCGCGAAACCGGATTTCGTCTCACGGCGCGGGTGGGCTAGAGTAAACGACGTCGCCGGGACAGTGGGCGACATCGGGGTGTAGCGCAGCTTGGCAGCGCGCTTCGTTCGGGACGAAGAGGTCGTGGGTTCAAATCCCGCCACCCCGACAGCCGAAACACCACATCAGGGGCCTGATCCGCGGAAGCGGATCAGGCCCCTGAGTGTTTTCCGGGTCCGGCTCCCCCGCTCTACGGGCCGCAGGGCGCTCTACGGTCCGCCGGGCCCGGGGGCGATGGACCCGGGTCGAACGACGGAGCAGCGGACCGCGCGTCCCCCACCCCGCACCTCACCGCTGCCGCCCGGGGCCGGCCGACCGCACCCTCCCGCCATGCCCTGCACAAGGTCGATTACCTGCCCACCGGACACACAAAAATCTATGTCGGCCGGAGTAGACATTAGGTGTCCGCGTGGCTATGGTTTCTCTCGTAGCCCAGAGAGACAGACAGGGCCCGGCAGATACGGACTGCCGGGCACGCAGTACCGGCAGCACAGCCGGTTGCAGTTCGCAGGACGGTGCGGCGGCGGAGTTTCGAAGCCAGGGCTTTCGCAGGACGGCGACGGGACTGGCGGCCGGACCGGGTGGCCCGCAGTGATCAGGGGCCGCCACGGCGGGACCGCGGTCGAAGCAGGTGCGGTGCCCGTGAGTGCAGTACGCAGTACCCCGCAGTGAGTCGATGAGCAGTACCCCTGGTGAAGGCGTCGGCTGCGGACGCACGCACCGGGATGTTCCAGCAGTGCCCCGCAGTCAGGGGCGGTTCACCGAGGAAGAACGGAGGAGCGCAGCGCCATCAGGATCGCCCGGCCGGAGGTCTCGGCGCCGGGTACCGCAGGACATCGACAGTGAGGTGGTCTCCGGTCAAGCAACCGCGATCCCCGCAACCCCGACGCCGTTCCGGTCGGGTGCGCGGACACAGAACGCCGGCGCAGTGTCAGGGCCGGCAGGTGGTGTAGTAGTTCCTTCGGGGCCCTGGTGCCAGTACGGCACCAGGGCCCCTCCATGTGTTCCCCAAAGAGGTGCAAATGACAGCAGACGACGCGTACGACCGACTCGACGACGACGACTACCCCGCCTACACCATGGGCAGGGCCGCCGAAATGCTCGGCGCCACACAGGGATTCCTCCGCGCCATCGGCGAAGCCCGCCTCATCACCCCGCTGCGTTCCGAGGGCGGCCACCGCCGTTACTCCCGCTACCAGTTGCGGATCGCCGCCCGCGCCCGCGAACTCGTCGACCAGGGCACACCGATCGAGGCCGCCTGCCGCATCATCGTCCTCGAGGACCAGCTCGAAGAGGCCCAGCGCATCAACGCCGCATACCGCCGCGCCGTCACATCCGACGCGCCACCGGCCTCGGTGTGAGGTGAGTCCGCCCGCCATGGGTTCGACCGACGGGTGCAGCCCGAGAACCTGGCGGCGGGTCACCCACGAGCAGAGGGCCGCGCGAGGTGGGCCCTCGTGTCGGGCCGCCGGGGACGAAGCGCACGACAGGCGTCGGAACGTCACCCCGGTCAGGAGGTGGCGAGGAAAATGGCGATGCAGTGCGCGGTGAAGGCGGCGACGGTCAGCGCGTGGAAGACCTCGTGGAATCCGAAGAAGCGGGGCGAGGGGTTGGGGCGTTGCAGGGCGTAGACGACCGCGCCCGCGCTGTACAGAAGCCCGCCGGTCACGATCAGGGAGACCACCGCCGCTCCGCCGCTGTGGAGGAAGTCGGGCAGGTATCGCACGGGCGCCCAGCCCAGGGCCAGGTAGCAGGGGGTGTACAGCCAGCGGGGAGCTCCGACCCACAGGACGCGGAAGGCGATGCCGGCCAGAGCGCCCGTCCACACGATCCACAGCAGGACGGTCCACTGGTCGCGGGAGAGCAGGGCCACGGCGAGCGGGGTGCACGTGCCGGCGATGATCAGGAAGATGTTGGCGTGGTCGAGACGGCGCAGAACGGCCTCGCCCAGCGGTCCCCAGGTGCCGAGGTGGTACACGGCGCTGGTCCCGAACAGCAGCCAGGCCGTGACGGCGTACACGGTGCAGGCCAGCACGGCCTGCGGTGTCCCTGCCAGGCAGATGAGGACGATGCCCGCGGCGAGCGACGCGGGGACCATGCCTGCGTGCAGCCAGCCACGCAGTTTCGGCTTGATCGGTTCCACCAGGTCGGCTGCCCGCTCCACCAGATCGGCGACCGGATGGGAGCCCTCGGCGGTCTCGTCCCGGTGCGGTCCCGAGGAGGGGCCGGTGGACTCTCGTCCCTCTCCCCTCGGCACGGAAACCGGACGGGCGTCGGCACCGTCTCGGGACGCTGCTTCCCGTTCCGCATCGGACCGCTGAGTTCCTCTGGCTTCCATGTGCACATGCTAGGAACCGGCCGAAGCGGAAGTCGCCAGGGCCCACCGATCGCACGCGGCCGGTCCCGTCGCCTCGCGCCTCCGGTCCCGGCTGCCCGCCGAGAACCAGGGGCCGTGGACGTCGCGGATCGCCGGAACGGCCGAGCGCCGGCCGGCGGTGCTGCCCGGGCCGCCGGCACGCACGGACACGAAAGCGGGTCAGGCCCCTGACACGGGCTGACAGCGGTGGGCGGACGGTGTCAGGCCGTCGGCCGGGGCCTGTCAGCGAGGCCCGGCATCGTCAGGGTCGTCGAGAACGACGAGGACCTGACGAGGAGTTGCCGAACATGACATATGCGATCCGGGCCGAGGGACTGGTCAAGAAGTACGGCGATTTCACCGCCCTGGACGGCGTCGACCTGGAGGTCCCGGCCGGCAAGGTCGTCGGCGTCCTGGGGCCCAACGGCGCCGGAAAGACCACCACCGTGCGCATCCTGGCCACGCTGATGCGTCCCGACGGCGGACACGCCACGGTCGGCGGCCACGACATCGTCAAGGACCCCGTCAGGGTCCGGCAGCTGATCGGGCTGACGGGGCAGTACGCCTCCGTGGACGAGACCCTGTCCGGCGCGGAGAACCTGGTGCTCATCGCCCGGCTGCTCGGTCTGTCCCGGCGGGACGCGAAGGCACGTGCGGCGGAACTGCTGGAGAAGTTCTCGCTCACCGAGGCCGCCCGCAAGCCGATCGCCACCTTCTCCGGCGGCATGCGGCGGCGTCTGGACCTGGCCGCCTCCCTGGTCGGCCGGCCCCAGGTGCTCTACCTGGACGAACCCACCACCGGCCTGGACCCGCACGCCCGGCAGGAGGTCTGGGACGTGGTGCGGCAACTGGTCGCCGACGGCTCCACGGTGCTGCTCACCACGCAGTACCTGGAGGAGGCGGACCAGCTCGCCGACTCCATCACCGTCTTCGACAAGGGCCGCAAGGTCGCCGAGGGCCGCCCCGGTGAACTCAAGCGCCGTGTCGGCGGCCAGATCCTCCAGGTCCGCCCCACCGTGGCCACCGATGTGCCGCAGGTCGCCGGGATCCTCTCCGAGCTGACCGGGCACGCCCCCAACCAGGACTCCGGCGTCCTGACCGTGCCCGCCGACGAGCCTCTGATCGTCGCCGCGGTCGCCCGCCGCCTGGACGGCGCCGGCATCACCGCCGACGAACTCGGACTGCGGCTCCCCAGCCTGGACGAGGTCTTCCTCGCCCTGACCGGACACGCCGCCGCCGCGGACGACGCCCGGCCCGTCACCGTCTGAGACCCCCGCCCGACCCTGTCTCCTTCCCCGCCCCGCAGACGTCCCCGAGAGGACCCCGTCATGAGCACCCGGACCCTCAGCACGCAGCCCCTGAGCGCCGCCGCCGAACTGCCCGGCCGCGTCGGCCTTGCGCAGACCGCCCAGCACAGCCTCGCCCTCGCCGGCCGTGGCGTCACCAAGTTCATGAAGTCGCCGATCCAGCTGGTCGATGTGATCCTCACCCCGATCATCAGCCTGCTGATGTTCATCTACCTCTTCGGGGAGGCCATGTCCGGCGGCGACACCGACCGGTATCTGCAGCTCGTCACACCGGGGGTCATGGTCATGGCCGTCTTCCAGGCCAGCGTGGGCATCGGGGCCTCGCTCTGCGCGGACGCCAGTACCGGCATCTTCGACCGCTTCCGCAGCATGCCGATCGCCCGCTCCAGTCCCCTGATCGGCGCCGTCCTGGCCGACATCGTGCGCTACGTCGTCTGCCTGGGCACCCTGATCGTCCTCGCCCTGGTCATGGGCTACCGGGTCGAGACCGGGCCGGCCGCCTCGCTCGCCGCGCTGGCGCTGCTCGTGGGCTTCGCCCTCAGCTTCTCCTGGATCTCGGTCTACCTCGGCATGCTCATCAAGAACCCCACCTCCGTACAGGGCCTGATGACCATCCTGATCCTTCCGCTCACCTTCGCCAGCAACGTGTTCGTGCCCAGGGACGACATGGCCGGCTGGCTCCAGGCCTGGTCCGACGTCAACCCCGTCTCCCTGGTGTCCGACGCCGTCCGCGGGCTGCTCAACGGCGGCCCGGTCGCGGGTTCGCTGGCCGGCACCCTGGCCTGGATGGGCGGTGTGATCGTGGTCTTCTTCCCGCTGGCCATGCGCGCCTACCGCAAGAGCGCCGGCTGACGCCCCGGCGGAAGGGAACGGCCGGGCGGGGTGCGCACCGTGAGTGCGCACCCCGCCCGGCCGCCGTCGTGACCGCGTGGCCCGTCAGGACCGCGGCGCCGCCCGCATGCTCTCCGCCTCCAGCCATCGCAGCGCGTCCTCGCGGGAGCAGGCGGCCCCCTCGTCGAAAGCCCTCGTGAAGCCCTCCTCGCCCAGCGTCGCCTCCAGGCGGTCGATCAGCTCGCGCCATTCGGGCTCGCCCCGGTCGAACGCGCCGCGCATCACCTGGCTCATGCCGAGCGATCTGGCACCCTCCTCGGGGGCACCCTCCACCGTCCGCAGGCCGCCGAGGAGTTCGGCGACCCAGGCGAGCGCCGCGCCCGCTCCCTGGCCGAACAGTGAACCGGCCGCCTCGGGCAGCAGGGCTCTGGCCCGCACGGCGTCCCCTTCGGCGAGACGGTTCTCGATCCGGGTGCTGACGATCAGGTCACGGGCCGTCTGGCGGAGGGAGGGGCGCCGTGCGCTCAGCGCCTCCAGACGGTCGAGGGTCGCGTCGGCCTGTGCCAGGTCACCCGCCCGCCGGTGCACATTGGCCAGGCCGACGAGGATGTTGGCCTCCAGGCGCAGGTGCCCGCGCTCGCGGGCCTGCCGGTGCGCGGCGTGCAGATCGCGGAACGCCCCCGCCAGATCGCCGCTGCGCCGGCGCTCGCGGGCGAGCCGGGTCTTGCTGAGGTAGAGGTAGTCCTCGGTGCCGAGTTCGGAGCTGAGTGCCACGATCCGTTCGAAGGTCGCGATGGCCCGGGGGTACTCGCCGCGCAGGGAGTGGTCGCGGCCGACCGGCAGCAGGCTCATCACCAGGCCCCAGCGGTCGCCGACCTCTTCGAAGCAGCGCAGTGCCTCGGCCCGGGACCCCGCTCCGGTGACCAGGTCGCCCTGTTCGGTGAGGGCGAAGTCCCGCGCCAGGTGGGCACTCGCCCGCACCCAGGGGTCGGGCGAGCGGAGGGGGTCGGCGCCCTCCGTCCCGTCCGGCCCCGGCACTCCGGCGGGGAAGGAGAGCCGGGACATCCGCAGAAGCAGCGCGGCCGGGTGGAACTCCCGTGCCGTCGCCGACTCGCCGTCGGCCGACGGCCGTTCGCCGTTCCCCTCCGCCGCGGAACGGGGTGCGTGTGCCGGATGCCCGCCTGCTTCCGCCAGGTGGGTGTCGAGCCGGGAGCTCATCCCCCTGATCCCCCAGTACCAGAACATCGCCCCGGCGAAGCGTGCCGCCAGGCCCTCGTCCCGGGTGTCGGCGACCGAGCGCAGCGCGAGGACGAGATTGTCGTGCTCGGCGTCGAAGACCTCTATGGCGTGCAGCTGTTCACGGGTGCGGAGCCGGGGCTCGTGCTCCTCCGCGAGGGCCAGGAAGTACGCGGCGAAGCGCCGGACCACGGCCTCGGCGGACTCGTTCGCGGCGAGCTGCCTCGCCGCGTAGGCGCGCACGGTCTCCAGCATCCGGTAGCGCGGCCCGCCGGCCCCGTCGTCGAGGGTGACCAGCGACTTCTCGACCAGGGCGTCCAGGACGTACGGGATGTCGGCGGCCGGCAGCGACGGGTCCGCGCACACCGCTTCGAGGGCGGGGACGGTCGCGCCGCCGGGGAACACCGACAGTCTGCGGGCGAGGACGCGCTCGGGTTCGTCGAGCAGGTCCCAGCTCCATTCGACGAGCGCGAGCAGCGTGCGCTGCCGGGGCAGGGCGGTGCGGCTGCCCGACGCGAGGAGGCGGAAGCGGTCGTCGAGTCGGCTCTCGATCTGGTCGACGCTCATCGAGCGGAGCTTCGCCGCGGCCAGTTCCAGGGCGAGCGGGATGCCGTCGAGCCGCCGGCAGATCTCGACCACGGGCTCGAGGGTGGAGTCGTCGAGCGTGAAGCCGGGCCGGACTCCGGCGGCCCGGTCGACGAAGAGACGGACGGCGGGCGACTGCGCGGCCTCGTCGGGCTCCGGTGATCCCGTCGGCACGCCGAGCGGTCCGAGGTGGCACAGCGACTCGCCGGTGATGGCGAGCGCCTCGCGGCTGGTGGCGAGTATCCGCAGTTCCGGGAGCCGGTCGAGGAGGGCGGCGGCGAGGTCGGCCGCGGCCTCGACGAGGTGTTCGCAGTTGTCGAGCAGGAGGAGGGCGTCCCCGCTGCCGAAGAGGGAGGCCATGCGCTCGACCGGGGTCGTCCGCTCCCCCTGGCCGGCGTCGTAGAGGCGGCCGTCGGTGGAGCTGAGGGCGCCGAGTACGGCGTCGGCCAGCTGGTCCGGGGCGCTCACACCGGCGAGCGGCACGAACCGGACCCGGCCGCGCTCGTGGGCCCGGTCGCGGGTGGCGGCCTCGATGGAGAGCCGGGTCTTGCCCGCGCCACCGGGGCCGACGACGGTGACGAGCCGGCTGCGCGTCAGATGCCCCGCCATCTGCCGCAGCTCCTTCTCACGGCCGACGAAACTGGTCAGCCTGGCCGGGAGGCGGCTCGGGGCGGCCTCGGACCGCTCGGCGGGCGTCCTCAGCTCACCGCGCAGCAGGGACAGATGGATCTCCCTCAGGCCGGCGTCCGGGTCGACCCCCAGCTCGTCCGCGAGGCGCTCGCGTACCGCCTCGTACACCTGGAGCGCGTCGGACTGCCGTCCGGCCGCGGACAGGGCCCGCATCCGCAGCCCGGCGACCCGCTCGCTCAACGGCCGCCGCGCACCTTCCGCTTCGAGGTCGGACAGCACCTCGCCGTGCCGTCCGAGCCGCAGCTCCGCGTCGAAGCGGTCCTCCGCCGCCGCGGTGCGCAGATCGTCGAGACGGGTGGCGACGGGGCCGGTGAACGGGGCGTCGAGGACGTCGGAGAGTGCCGCCCCCCGCCACAGTCCGAGCGCCGCCGCGAGCAGCGTGGCCGCCTCGCCGGCCCGGCCGGCGGCGAGTTCCCGCCTGCCACGGGCGATCAGGTCCTCGAAGCGGTGCACGTCCACGTCCTCGGCCCGCAACGGGATCCGGTAGCCACCGGGCACGGACTCCACCGTCGCGTGCCCGCGCAGCGCCCTGCGCAGCCGCGACACCAGCGCCTGCAGCGCGTTGGCCGCGTCGGCGGGCGGCTCCTCCCCCCACAGACCGTCGACGAGCGCGGCGGTGGACACCGTCCGGCCCTCTTCCAGGGCGAGCCTGGCGAGGAGCATCCGCAGCCGGGCGCCCCCCACCTCGACCGGCGTCCCGTCGCCGGTGTGCACCTGTACCGGACCGAGCAACTCCACGCGCACCACGGCGGCCCCCCTCCGGACCGTTCGGTCCTGCGATCACGATCACGCCTCCGGCGCCGGGCCAGCATCACGCAAGGCGGCGCTCCCGGTAAAGGGATTCCGGCACCGGGCGGCGCCCTCGCCCGCGCGCCCCGGCGGCCGCTCCGTGAGCTCCGGGGCGACACGAAGGCGAGGGCGCCCGTTTTGCCGGGTTCATGAGTGCATCGTGTACGGGGGCAGTCAACCGGTGCCCGACACAACGGCGAACCACTGGAGGGCGAACGTGGCCACGTCGAAGGCTCGGAGACCACCCGGCCCCGCGCGGCGGCGTCTCCCGGGTGGGACGGAGCAGGCGTGACGCCCCCGTCCGAGACGTCCGCGCTGCGCCGGACCCTGCTCAGCCGCGGCTATCTGCGACTGCTGCTGCTGTCGGTCCTGCTCGGGGTGCCCATCTCGCTCGCCTGCTTCTTCTTCGTCGGCTTTCAGCACGAGATGCAGCACTGGGTGTGGGAGTCGCTGCCCGAGGCGGCCGGCTACGACCGGGCCCCGTGGTGGTGGCCGCTTCCCACGCTGGCGCTGGCCGGGCTGATCGCGGCGCCGATCATCACCCGGACGCGGGGAGCGGGCGGCCACATCCCCGTGCACGGTCTCGGCGGTCCGCCGATCGGCCCGAGGGAGCTGCCGGGCGTGGCGTTCATCGCCCTGGCCACCCTCCCGCTGGGTGTGGTGCTGGGCCCCGAGGCCCCGCTGATGGCCGTGGGCAGTGCGCTGGCGCTGCTCTCGGTACGGATCATGAAGGCGGACCCCGATCCGAAGGCGAGTCTGGTGATCGCCACGGCCGGGTCGACGGCCGCCATCTCCACGATCCTCGGCGGTCCGATCGTCGCGTCGATCATGGTGATCGAGGCGGCGGGCATCGCCGGCGCGCAGCTCGTCGCGCTGCTGCTGCCCTGCCTGCTCGCCAGCGCGGCCGGCGCCCTGGTCTTCACCGGCTTCGGCCAGTGGACGGGACTGACGATCGGTGCGCTCAGCCTGCCGACCGTGCCGCCGGCCGTCGGACCCGACGCCGGCGACTTCCTGTGGGGCGTACCCGCCGCCGTACTGATCGGGGTCGTCCTCACCGCCGGGCGCGGTCTGGGCCGGCGGGTGCTGGAGTGGACGGGACGGCAGACGGCGGTGCGCACGGTGGTCTGCGCCCTCGCGGTCGCCGGATGCCTCACCGCCTACGCGCTGATCACCGGGCGCTCCCCCGAGGAGGCGGCGCTGTCCGGCCAGGCCACCCTCGCCGCGCTCGCCGAGAACCCGCACGCCTGGCCGGTGTCCGCGCTGATCGCGCTGGTCGTGTGCAAGGGCGTGGCATGGGGCATCTGCCTGGGCAGTCTGCGCGGCGGACCCATCTTCCCCTCGGTGCTGCTGGGCGCCGCCGTCGGCATCGCGTGCGCGGGACTGCCGGGGCTCGGCGTGACCCCCGGCCTGTCCCTCGGCGTCGCGGCCGCCGCCGCGACGGTGACCGGGCTGCCGCTGACGAGCGCGGTGCTCACGGCTCTGCTGCTCGGTCCGGACGCGCGTGAGCAGATGCCGCTGATCGTCGTCGCCTCGGTGACCGCGTTCCTGACGGCCCAGCTGCTGACGCGGCGGGACGCGGCGGCGAAGGAGGAACGAGGCGCGGGCGCAGGGACGGGCGCGCGGACGGCCGCGCGGCCGGAGGCGTAGGGCGCGGCCGGAGGCGTGGGGCTCGGCCGGAGGCGTGGGGCTCGGCCGGAGTTCCCGCGAGGGTGACCGGGCCGCCGTCGGCCATCCCCCGGGGCCCCGCGGAGCGTGGTGGACCCTCACCCCGAGCGCCGAGGACGGTGTCCGGACCGTCGAGGGCCATCAGCCGGAACGCCGTGATCCATCACCCCGGCACCGCGGTGATGGATCACCCCGACACCGCGGTCCCTCGCCACGAAAGCTTGCAGATGAGAACCTCAGCGACCTATGTTGACGCACATGCAGTCCTACACCATCGGACAGGCGGCTCGTCTGCTCGGCGTCAGCCCGGACACCGCGCGCCGCTGGGCCGATGCCGGCCGGGTCGCCACCCACCGCGACGAGGGCGGGCGCCGCGTGATCGACGGCCGTGATCTGGCGGCCTTCTCGATCGAGGTCGGGCAGTCCGGCGCCGTCGAGGACGAGACGCCGTACACCACCGCGCGGAACGCGTTCCCCGGCATCGTCACAGCCGTGAAGCTCGGCGACGTGGCGGCCCAGGTCGAGATCCAGGCCGGACCCCACCGTCTGGTCTCCCTGCTGACCCGGGAGGCCGTGGAGGAGCTCGGACTGGAGGTCGGGATGCAGGCGACCGCCCGCGTGAAGTCCACCAATGTCCACATCGACCGGACCTGACGGCAGCCCCCGGACGGGGCCGCGCCGGCCGGACCCGTTCCGGACCGGGGACCGACCGGCAGCCGCGCCTCGCCCAGCCCGGGGATCGTGATGAAGCTCCGCCGCACCGCCCGGCCCGGCTCCGGCGACCGGCCGCGGACGCGGACACCGATCGTCCTCGCGATCCCCGCGCTGCTCGCCGTCGTCCTGCTGCTGCTCCCCCTCGCCGGCGTGCTCGCCCGGACCGAATGGGGGGATCTCGGCGCCCATCTGACCGATCCCGCGACCACCGAGGCGCTCCGCCTCTCCCTGGTGGTCTCCTTCTGGGCGCTCGGGCTGTCGCTGCTGCTCGGAGTGCCGCTGGCGTGGCTGCTGGCCCGGGTGCCGTTCCCCGGCAAGGCCCTCGTGCGCTCGCTGGTCCTCCTGCCGATGGTGCTCCCGCCGACGGTCGGCGGGGTGGCGCTCCTGCTGGCGTTCGGGCGGCGCGGGCTGCTCGGGCCGTGGCTGGAGGACACGTTCGGCATCACGCTGCCGTTCCACACCTCGGGTGCGGTGCTCGCGGCCACGTTCGTCGCCATGCCGTTCCTGGTCATCAGCCTGGAAGGCGCCCTCGGCGGACTGCGGCCGCGCTACGAGGAGACCGCCGCCTCGCTGGGGGCGTCGCCGGTGCGGGTGTTCTTCACGGTGACGCTGCCCATGGTGGCGCCCGGTCTCCTCGCGGGGGCGGCGCTGACCTGGGCACGGGCGCTGGGCGAGTTCGGTGCGACGATCACCTTCGCGGGCAATCTGCCGGGGACGACGCAGACGCTCCCCCTCCAGGTCTATCTGCTGCTCCAGGAACGGCCGGAGGCGGCGACGTCCGTGTCGCTGCTGCTCCTGGTGATCGCCATGGCGGTGCTGGTCGCGCTGCGGGGCCGCTGGACCGGTGCGCCCCGCGACCGGGCACAGGGCCGGACGCCGCCGCCGGACACGGAGCCGGGACCTGCGGAGGGCACGGGCGCCGGCCCGGTGAAGCCGGCCGGGCACACCGAGGAGCCGCCGGGCGGCGGTTGGGGGCTGCGGGCCGGGCTGACGGGCTTCAACGACCTGACCCTGGAGGCCGGACCGGGCACGACCATCGCCGTCGTCGGGCCGAACGGGGCGGGGAAGACGACCCTGCTGCGCGCCCTGCTCGGGCTCACACGGCGTTCCCGCGCGGTGCTGCGACTCGGCGACGAGGACGTGTCCGCGCTGCCCCCGCACCGGCGGGGCGTGGCCTGGGTGCCGCAGGACGGGGCCCTGTTCCCGCACCTGACGGCGCTGGCCAACACCGCCTACGGGCTGCGGGCGCACGGGGTGGGGCGGGCCGCGGCGCGCCGCAGCGCCCAGGAGTGGCTGGACCGGCTCGGCGTCGGGCACCTCGCGGGGCGCAGGCCGACACAGCTCTCCGGCGGTCAGGCCGGCCGGGTGGCCCTCGCCCGCGCGCTGGCCGCCCGCCCCCGGCTGCTCCTGCTCGACGAGCCGCTCGCCGCCCTCGACCAGACCACCCGGGCGCGGGTGCGTCACGAACTGCGCACCCATCTGGCCACCTTCGGCGGGGTCTGCCTGATCGTCACGCACGATCCGGTGGAGGCCGTCTCGCTCGCGGACCGGGTGCTGGTGCTCGACGAGGGCCGGGTCCTGCAGGACGCCCCGCCCGCGGAGGTCACCCGCCACCCCCGCTCACCCTGGGTCGCCCGGATGCTGGGGCGCAACGCGTGGGCCGGTACCGCCACCGCGCACGGGCTCGATCTCGCGGGCGGCGGGACGCTCGTCGCCGCGGAACCCCCGCCCGCCGGGGCGTCCGCGCTCGCGATCATCGCGCCGGAGGCGGTGTCGCTGCACCGGGAACGGCCCGGTGGCAGCCCGCGCAACGTCTGGCCGGGGGTCGTGCGCGAGGTGACCGCATCGGGCAGCAGGCTCCGGGTCCTGGTCGGGTCGGAGCAGGTCCCGGACCTGGTCGCCGAGATCACGCCCGAGGCCGCTGCGGAACTCGGCCTGGCCGACGGGGTGGCGGTGTGGGCGGGCGTCAAGGCGACCGAGGTGACGACGGTGACGCTGTGACCCGGCGGTGCCGGGCGGCGCAGGCCGGGCGGTGGCCGGGCGGMGCGGGGCCGACCGGAGCGGGCCGGGGAGCCGGGCGGGCCCGGAGCGGACCCAGAGCAGACCCGGAGCGGACGCGTCGCACGAGGCGGGGCCTCGTACGGCGCGCCGGGCGCGGGGGGTGGCGGTCCGGGCACGGCGCGCATCCGGCCATCGGACGGAATTCTCCGGTTGCGGGGAACCCCGCCGGGAGGCCGCTCGTTGGCTCGGTTGGGCAAAGAAAACGTCAAGAGGCGCGGCCCGCGCCGGATTGCGCAGGGATATCCATGGGTGTCAGCCTTTCCAAGGGCGGCAATGTCTCGCTCACCAAGGAGGCCCCGGGCCTGACCGCGGTCGTCGTGGGTCTCGGCTGGGACGTACGGACCACGACCGGCACGGACTTCGACCTCGACGCCAGCGCGCTGCTCGTCGACGCCAACGGCAAGGTCCTCAGCGACCAGCACTTCGTCTTCTTCAACAACCTCAAGAGCCCCGACGCCTCCGTCGAGCACACCGGTGACAACCTCACCGGTGAGGGCGAGGGCGACGACGAGCAGATCAAGGTCAACCTCGCGGGTGTGGCCGCCGAGGTCGACAAGATCGTCTTCCCGGTCTCGATCCACGAGGGCGAGAGCCGCAGCCAGTCCTTCGGCCAGGTCCGCAACGCGTTCATCCGCGTCGTCAACCAGGCCGACAACAACGAGCTGGCCCGCTACGACCTGAGCGAGGACGCCTCCACGGAGACCGCCATGGTCTTCGGCGAGCTCTACCGCAACGGTGCCGAGTGGAAGTTCCGTGCCGTCGGCCAGGGTTACGCCTCCGGCCTGCGCGGCATCGCGCAGGACTTCGGCGTCAACATCTGACCGAAGGCCCCCTCGAACGGCCGGTCCGGCCGGTGCGGGCGCCTCCTTCCCGGAGGCCCGCACCGGCGGGTCACAGCTCCTTGGCCGGCCAGTCCAGGAGCCGTGCCCCGATCGCCGCCGTCTGCAGCGTGAAGCGGTGCTGCGGATTTGTCGGATCGGTGCCGGTCAGCCGGTGGATGCGGTCGAGCCGGTAGGTCAGCGCGCGCACGCTCAGATTGAGCCGGCGCGCCGCCTGGGCCGACACGCACCCCGCCTCGAAGTAGGCGTGCAGGGTGTCCAGCAGGGGCTCCGCCCCTCCCCTCGCCTCCCGAAGCGGGCCGAGGGCGCTGCGCACCAGATCCGCCATGGCCTCGC
>NZ_RDBP01000012.1:1617183-1640409 GCF_008042045.1 Streptomyces sp. T39 | reverse complement strand
GCCCGCACCGGCGGGTCACAGCTCCTTGGCCGGCCAGTCCAGGAGCCGTGCCCCGATCGCCGCCGTCTGCAGCGTGAAGCGGTGCTGCGGATTTGTCGGATCGGTGCCGGTCAGCCGGTGGATGCGGTCGAGCCGGTAGGTCAGCGCGCGCACGCTCAGATTGAGCCGGCGCGCCGCCTGGGCCGACACGCACCCCGCCTCGAAGTAGGCGTGCAGGGTGTCCAGCAGGGGCTCCGCCCCTCCCCTCGCCTCCCGAAGCGGGCCGAGGGCGCTGCGCACCAGATCCGCCATGGCCTCGCGGTCCCGCGCGAGCACGGGGTAGACGAGCAGATCAGCGGCGAGCAGCACCGGCTCGTCGAGACCCATCCGCTTGGCGAGGTCGAGGGCGTTCAGCGCCTCCTCGTAGGAGCGGACCACGCCTCCCGCGCCCGAGTGCGGCCGCCCGATCGCGGCCTGCCCGCCGGTCGCCGCGTACGCCTGCTTGGCGAAGTACCGTACGACGTCCTCCTGGTCGCCGGGCACCACGCAGATCATCCGGTCGTCCTTGGTCGTCAGCAGGATCCGCCGGTCGCCGAAGCGGGCGAAGAGCGCCGCCTCGACCGTCCTGGTGACGGGATGGGTGTCGTCGTACGGTTCCACGCCCTCGGCGACACCGACCGCGTGCGCGTGCGCGAGCCGCAGCCCGAACCGCTCGGCCCGCTGGACGATGCGCCCGGGGTCGGAGCGTCCGTGCAGCAGGTCGTCGATGAACTCCCTCCGCGCCGCCTCCTCCTTGCGCACGGCCAGGCGCTGCGCCCGCTCGTACCCTTCCGCGAAGGCGTCCACGGCCTGCTCCACCGCGGCCAGGACCCGGTCCGGAGTGCTGGTGACCGGCCAGGCGACCCGAGTGGCCGTCAGATGGCTGATGACCAGGGACCGCAGGCCGTGCCCCGACGACGCGGCCTGTTCGCCGAGCGCACGCCGGCCGTCCACCTCGTCCCGGCTGAGACGCCTGCCGGTCCTGCCCACCTCGGCAAGGATCTCCGCGAAGCCCTCGAGATACGTCTCCGGTATCTCCCTCGTCGCCATCGTGCTCCCCCCTGCGACCACCCGTGCCACGCCCGGCCGCGGCGATTCGCCGCGGCCGGACGGCCTGCCGCACCGGCCGGCGCGGTGATCGCCTCCGTCACCCGCCGAATCGGCCGACCCGGCATCAAGAACGCGTTAAGACTGCCGGATTCCGGCAATGCGATCAAGCCGCTCGCCTTGCGACCATGAGGAGGCAGGAGGGCGAGGGGACGCCCTGCTGCGATGAACCGGCAATGACGAAGCGGGGGCGGATCATGAGCGAGTTCCTGTCGGCCGTGGCCGTCTTTCCGACCGCGTTGTTCAGCGCGGCCCTCGTCGTGGTCGTCGCCTTCTGGCTGCTGGTGCTCTTCGGCGCCGTCGAACACGACATGTTCGACTCCGATGCCGAGGCCGCGGGCGCCGGCAGCACGGGGCTCGGCGGCGTGCCGATCACCGTGGCCGTGTCGCTCCTGGTCACGATCGCGTGGTTCACCTGCCTCGCCGGGGCGCTGCCGCTGCGCGGCTCCGGCCTCACCGGAGTGCCCTACGCGGCCACGGCCTGCGCGATCCTGCTGGCGGCGGTCTTCCTCTCCTGGCACGCCACTCTGCGGCTGGTCCGTGTGCTGGCCACACTCTTCCCCGACGAACCCGGGCCGTCCCGGCACGACTTCGTCGGTCTGACGTGCACCATCCGCACCGGGCGGGTGGACGGGCGCTTCGGCCAGGCCGAAGTCGCGGCACCGGACGGCTCCACCGCGGTCGTACAGGTGCGGCAGGCGGCCCATGAGAGCGAGACACTCGCCCTCGGCGCCACGGGGCTCCTGTACGCGTACGACGAGGACGGCGAGTTCTTCTGGGTGTCGCCGTCCTCCCCGTACGGCGAACTCCCCGGCATCGACAGCCCCGCCGCCGCCTGACCGGGCGCAGAGGCCTCGCCGTCTTCATGACCCTTCCGGGTCTGGTGCTCGTGCCGGTGGTGATCGCCTTCGGCGCCCTGCTGCTGCGCGACGAAGAGGAGGACGGCGCCCCGCCCAACCGGTCCGCGGTGGACCGCGGCGGCGGACGCGCGGTGATCCGCCTCCCCGGGGCCGGAGGCCGCTTCGCGCAGGACGGTGCCCGGCCGTGCGCCGTCTCAGTAGCGTTCGGTGAGATGCTCCCGGCCGGCGGGCGGTTCGTACGGCTCCGGCCAGAAGTCCGTGATGGTGGTGATCCTGCCCTGCGCGTCCCCGCCGAAGAAGGTGATGGCGTGCATCTCCTCCGGCCCGACCGTGGCGCGTATCCAGGAGACGACCTGGTCGCCGTCCGCCACGAGGCGCTCGACGCGCACGTGCCAGTCGCCCGGGTACTCACGGTAGAAGCGGAGGAAGGCCTCCTTGCCGCGTATGCGTTCGCGGGTCTGGGGGAGGTCGTAGACGACGTCGTCGGCGAGGGTGGACGCGACGGTGCGCCAGTCCCTCGCCTCGGTCGCGGACCAGTGTCTGTCGACCGTGCCGCGGAGATCGGCCGACGCGGTCGATGAACCGTGTGCAGTCATACGGCGAGTCTGCACCCCACCACCGACAACGGGGCTCCGCCCACCGTTCCGCCCCCCGAGTTGTCCACAGGCGCGAGGTTATCCACAGGCAGGGGATGGAAGCGCGGGCTTTCCGGTTTGATGGAGGGCATGAACGCCGCAGAGACCACACCCGGCATGCCCGGCATGCCCGACTGGGAGAAGCGCTTCCGGGCGCCCCGTGTCTCCCTCCCCGACTGGGCCGAGCACGCTCCGGACCGCTCCCTCTTCGTGTCGAACGCCACCGGGACGTACGAGCTGTACGCATGGGACCGGGCCACCGGCGCGCAGCGCCAGGTCACGGACCGGCCGAACGGCACCACGGAGGGCGTCCTCTCGCCTGACGGCGAGGCCGTCTGGTGGTTCTCGGACACCGACGGGGACGAGTTCGGGATCTGGATGCGGCAGCCGTTCGCCGGCGGGGAGGACCTGCCCGCCGTCCCGGGCCTTGCCGCCTCGTATCCGGCCGGCCTCGCGATAGGGCGGGACGGCACCGCGGTGATCGGCAGATCGACGGACGAGGACGGCACGACGATCCATGTCGTCCGTCCCGGGGAGCCCCCCGTGGAGGTCTACCGGCACAGGGAGTCGGCCGGTGTCGGGGATCTGTCCCACGACGGGACGCTGTTCGCGATCGAGCACACCGAGCACGGCGACGCGATGCACTCCGCGCTCCGCGTCCTGCGCCTGGACGGCTCGGTGGTGGCCGAGCTCGACGACACGCAGGACGGCACGGCGGAGCTGGGTCTCGAGGTCCTCGGCTTCCCGCCGGTCGACGGCGACACCCGACTCCTCGTGGGGCACCAGCGGCGTGGCCGCTGGGAGCCGATGATCTGGGACGTGGCGAGCGGTGAGCAGACCCCGCTCGCGGTGGACCTGCCCGGCGACGTGAGCGCCGAGTGGTATCCGGACGGCTCCGCGCTGCTGGTGGTGCACAGCTTCGAGGCGCGCGGCGAGCTGTGGCGCTACGACCTGGCGTCCGGGGAGCTCACCCGGATCGCGACCCCCGCCGGATCGGTGTCGCAGGCGACCGCGCGTCCCGACCACTCCATCGAGTACCTGTGGTCGTCCGCCGCCGAGCCGCCGCAGGTCCGTTCGACGCGGGGCGGCGTCGTCCTCGATCCCCCGGGCATGAGGGCCCCCTCCTCCGTCCCCGTCGAGGACGTGTGGGTGGAGGGCCCCGGCGGCCGGGTCCACGCCCTGGTCCAGCGGCCGGCGGGAGCGAGCGGTCCGCTGCCGACGGTGTTCGAGATCCACGGCGGCCCCGCCTGGCACGACAGCGACTCCTTCACCGCCGGCCCAGCCGCCTGGGTGGACCACGGATACGCGGTGGTCCGGGTCAACTACCGCGGCTCGACCGGGTACGGACGGGAGTGGACGGACGCCCTCAAGCACCGCGTGGGCCTGATCGAGCTGGAGGACATCGCCGCGGTACGGGAGTGGGCGGTCGGCTCCGGTCTCGCCGATCCCGCGAAGCTGGTGCTGTCGGGCGGCTCCTGGGGCGGTTATCTGACGCTGCTCGGGCTCGGCACCCAGCCGGACGTCTGGGCGATCGGGCTGGCCGCGGTACCGGTCGCGGACTACGTCACCGCGTACCACGACGAGATGGAGGCCCTGAAGGCCCTGGACCGCACGCTCCTCGGCGGCACCCCCGAGGAGGTGCCCGAGCGTTTCGCCGCGTCGTCCCCGCTGACGTATGTCGACGCGGTCCGCGCGCCGGTGTACATCTCGGCCGGCGTCAACGACCCGAGGTGCCCGATCCGCCAGGTCGAGAACTACGTCGACCGCCTGGTGGCCCGGAGCGCGGTCCACGAGGTCTACCGGTACGACGCCGGCCACGGCTCGCTCGTGGTGGAGGAGCGCATCAAGCAGGTGCGGATGGAGATCGCCTTCGCCGAACGGCATCTGGCGGGCGCCGGCATACGTCCCGAGGAGGGCGCGCAGTCGGCGGGCGCGGCATAGGGCGGGCCGAGCGGCGGCAGGGGACGGCCCGGCGGGGCCCGGGCCGTCCCCTGGCGGGCCCCGGGACAAGACCGGCCGGGCGCGTTCCGTACCGTGGAGGGGTGTACCGATTCCTGCTGACGCCCCGCTGGTGGGGGATCAACGTCTTCGTACTCCTGGCGATCCCGTTCTGCGTCTTCATGGGCTCGTGGCAGCTGGGCAGGTTCGAGGACCGGGTCGACAGTCACCGGGAAGCGGAGCAGCGCCCCGACGCCCGGCAGCAGGAGGCGGCGCCGCTCGCCGACCTGCTGCCCGTGGACAAGGAGACGTCGGGCCGGCAGGCCACGGCCTCCGGCCGCTACGGCGAGCAGTTCATCGTCCCCGAGCGCCGGCTGGACGGGAAGCCCGGGTCGTACGTGCTGACGCTCCTGCGGACGGAGAGCGGCAAGACGCTCCCCGTGGTCCGCGGATGGCTCCCGCAGGGCGGCACCGCGCCGTCGGCACCGGCGGGCGAGGTGACGGTGACGGGACTGCTCCAGGCGTCCGAGACACCCGGTACCGACGGCGCCCACACGGCGGGCGGGCTGCCCTCCGGCCAGCTGGGGATCATCAGCGCGGCGTCGCTGGTGAACCTCGTGCCGGACGAGGTGTACGACGCGTGGGTCACGCTGACGGAGGCGGACAGCGGGCTGACGGCGGTACCGGCGTCGGCCCCGGAGAACAGCGGCCTGGATCTGAAGGCCTTCCAGAACCTCGGGTACACCGGGGAGTGGTTCGTCTTCGCCGGGTTCGTCCTGTTCATGTGGTTCCGGCTGGTGCGGCGCGAGGCGGAGGCCGTACGGGACCGGGAACTCGGGCTCACCCCCGACATGTCCTGACCTCTCGGGGCCGCCCACCGGAGCCTGCCGGGACCGTCTGCGAGGGGGCCACCGGCCGGGGGGCCACCGGCCAAGGGTCCGTCTGCGGAGGGGCCGCCCCGGCGTGAACCGGCATCGGGCAAGCGCCCCGCACCCCTCAGCGGCGGCCCGTCACCGCTCGTGACCGCTGCACCCGGGCGCCCGGCGCGTCAGGTCCGGCGCCTCTCGTCCGGCGCGTCTCGCCCGGCGCTCCTGCCCCTGGCCCGCTCGCGCGCTCGCGCACCGCCCACCGGCCCGTCCCGATCCTGGCCGGCTCGCACGCTCGCGCACCGCCCACCGGCCCGTCCGCGTTCGGACGCGCGACCACATGCCCGGCACGGCTCCGACCCGTCCCGGTCCTCCGGGGCGGAAGGGCCCTACGCGCCCGGGAGGATCCCGGTGTAGTAGACGGTGCCGGAGCAGGCGTTGCCGATGGTCGTCTGGGCGCTCGGCGCACCCGCGCCGGCCACGTGCGACACCGCGACGCTGCCGTCCTTGACCCCGTCCTCGGTGATCAGCTGCGTCTGGACGCCGTCCGACGAGGTCCCGGTGTCGGTCCCCTCCCCGCTGCCCGTGCCCGCCGTGCCGCCGCCGGCACCGCCGCTGCCCCCGTCGGAGGGCGTCGGGTCCGGCGAGGCGCCCGTGGTGGGACAGGTGTCCGACGGGATCCAGGCGAACTTCACCTCGTACGCCGAGGACGGCGTCAGCACGATGCTGGAGACCTCGGCCGAGGGGTCCGGCAGACCGCCGGCCGGGTCGCCCGAGGTGTGTCCCACCGCGCCGACGCGGGCCGGGTCGGCAGCCCCGAGCGCGGTGACGCCGACCGAGCCGGCGCCGGTCACCACGCAGTCGGACGAGGAGACGTTGGCGATGCGGAAGGTGCCGTAGACCTTGCCCTCGGCGTCGGGCAGGTTCGTCCCGGCGGAGGCGACACCGAGCTGGGACGCGGTGCACGCCGACGGCTGCGCGCCCGCGGCGCCCGGCGTCCGGGCCTCACCCGAGGTGCCGTCCGCGGCTCCTTCGTCGCCGCCGTCACCCGGTGAGGGGCTCGTCGCGTCCTGCCCGTCGGAGCCCGGTCCGCTGCCGGTCGTAGGGTTCAGCGGGTCGCGGTCGCCGCCGGTGGCGCCCGGCTCGTTGCCGGTGCCGCCCTGGGCCTGCTGTCCGTGTCCGGCGTTGACCGGGTTGGCGCCGTCGGCGGAGCCCGAGTTCGCGACATGGACGAAGGCGGGCACGGCGGTGCCGACCAGCAGGACCGCGGCCGCGGCGCCGACCAGCGCCTGGCGCTTGCGCGCCCGCCGGGCGGGGACCGCGCGGCGCAGATGGTCGAGCGCGCCGTCCGAGGGCGTGATGTCCTCCACGACGCCGTGGAGCATCCGGCGCAGGGCCTCCTCGTCACCCGCGAGCCCCGGCAGGGCCGTCAGGTCCGCCTCCCGCGATCCTCCGGCGCCGGAGGTATCCGGTGCCGTGTCCGCGCCGGGTCCCTCGAGGTCGCCCGCGTTGCTGTCCTTGCCGAGGCCGCCCGGCTCGCGTTCCGGCCCGTTTCCCACTGTTCCGTTCCCCGTCAGATCGTTCGAGGACCCCTCCGGCCCCTGCCGGCCGGGCCCGCGTCCGTGCCCGCTCATGCCGTGGCCTCCATCGCGACGCGCAGTGCCGCGATGCCCCGCGAACCGTACGCCTTCACCGAGCCGAGCGATATGCCCAGCGTCTCGGCCACCTGCGCCTCGGTCATGTCGGCGAAGTACCGCAGGACCAGCACCTCCCGCTGCCGCCGCTGGAGTCCGCGCATCGCCTTGATCAGGGCGTCCCGCTCCAACTGGTCGTAGGCGCCTTCCTCGGCGCTCGCCATGTCGGGCATCGGCTTGGAGAGCAGCTTGAGCCCGAGGATCCGCCGCCGCAGGGCCGACCGCGAGAGGTTGACCACCGTCTGACGGAGGTACGCGAGCGTCTTCTCCGGCTCCCGTACGCGGCTGCGCGCCGAGTGCACCCGGATGAAGGCTTCCTGCACCACGTCCTCGCAGGAGGCGGTGTCGTCCAGGAGCAGAGCGGCGAGACCGAGCAGCGACCGGTAGTGGGCGCGGTAGGTCTCGGTGAGGTGGTCGACGGTGGTACCGGCTGCCATGACCTCGTCAGTGCCCTGCCGCTGTGCGGGCAGCCGCGTGGTCCGTGGCGCGGGGACGGGTGCGATCACCGGCATGCCGCCGGACGGGCGGGGTCTGCGGATCGGGCGCACCACTGCGCCGCCGATCGGGACCACCCTTGCGATGTCGAGAACCTCTGCCACGCCTGTTGGACACGCTTCCCCCCGTCAGGGTTGTACGCGTACGCCATCGCTTTTGGCGATCCACCCCATGCCGTCATGCGCACCCGATCTTCCCCAAAGCCCCAATGTCATCGCACCACAGCGAGGCGTCCGCAAAGACGCGTCCCGCCCAACTGCCGGTTGCAACAAGGAGGGAAGCGAATAATCGAACACTCGGACGCCCCAGTTCAAGTGGTTCAGACCATCGTTTCGATCACAGGGCGTCCACAGATCCTACAAACTCCCACGGACACCCCGCCCCGGAATAAGGACGGTCGACGGGCAGGGACGGCCGGCCCCGGGAATCCGGCCCGGCCGCCGTCCGGCCGGGGGCCTTCAGCCGCCGAGCTCCGCCGCGATCATCTCCGCGATCTGGGCCGAGTTCAGCGCCGCGCCCTTGCGCAGGTTGTCCCCGCAGAGGAAGAGGCCGAGCGCCGTGGGGTCGTCCGGGGCGCGCCGCACCCGTCCGACCCAGGTCGGATCGGTGCCCACAGCGTCCGCGGGCGTGGGGAAGTCGCCCGCCTCCGGGTCGTCGCAGAGCACGATCCCCGGGGAGGTCGCGAGGATCTCGTGGGCCCTCTCGACCGTGACCTCGCGCTCGAAGCGCGCGTGGACGGCCAGGGAGTGCGCCGTCAGGACGGGCACCCGCACGCAGGTGGCCGCCACCATCAGGCCGGGCAGTCCGAGGATCTTGCGGGTCTCGGAGCGCAGTCCCAGCTCCTCCGAGGACCAGCCCCCGTCCAGCGGGGTGCCGGCCCACGGGACGACGTTGAGCGCGACCGGGGCCTCGAAGGGCCCGAGGTCGTCCCCCACGGCCCGGCGCACGTCCCCGGGCGCCACGCCGAGTTCGGTGCCGGCGACGAGGGACAGCTGGGCGCGGAGCGCGACCACCGCGTCCCGGCCGGCGCCGCTGACGGCCTGGTACGACGAGAGCACCAGCTCACGCAGCCCGAACTCCGCGTGCAGAGCCCCCACGGCGGGCACCAGCGTCAGCGTGGTGTCGTGGGGGCTCGCGACGATGCCGCGCGGGCGGACCCGCACGGAGTGGGGATTGACCTCGGGGACGGCCAGGGGCACGTCGGGGTCCATCCGGAAGGCCGGGGAGCTGTCCACGACCACCGTGCCCCGGGCGACGGCGATCGGCGCCCAGCGCTCGGACACCTCGGCCGGCACCAGGAAGAGCGCCACGTCGATGCCGTCGAAGACGTCCTCGTCGAGCGCCACGACCTCGCACTCCTCGCCGCGGACGGCCAGCTTGCGGCCGGCCGAGCGGGGGGAGGCGACGAGCCGGATCTCGCCCCAGACGTCGGCGTGCTGCGACAGGATCTGGAGCATCACCGCGCCGGCGGCCCCGGTCGCTCCCACGACCGCGAGCCCCGGCTTGGACGCTCCCCGGGCGGGGCGCACGCTCACCGGCGTGCGCCTCCGCGCCCGCCGGTCATCGCCCGGTGCCGCCGTAGACGACCGCCTCGTCGGAGTCGGAGTCGAGACCGAACGCGGTGTGCACGGCGCGCACCGCCTCGTTGACGTCGTCGGCCCGGGTGACCACCGAGATGCGGATCTCGGAGGTGGAGATCAGCTCGATGTTCACACCGGCGTCGGACAGCGCCTCGAAGAAGGACGCGGTCACACCGGGATTGGTCTTCATGCCCGCGCCGACCAGGGAGATCTTGCCGATCTGGTCGTCGTAGCGCAGCGAGTCGAAGCCGATGGCCGCCTTCTGCTTCTCCAGGGCGGACATCGCCTTGGCACCGTCCGTCTTGGGCAGCGTGAAGGAGATGTCGGTCAGGGCCGTGGTGGCCGCCGAGACGTTCTGCACGACCATGTCGATGTTGATCTCGGCATCGGCGATGGTGCGGAAGATGGCCGCGGCCTCGCCCGGCTTGTCCGGCACGCCGACGACCGTGACCTTGGCCTCGGAGACGTCGTGGGCGACTCCGGAGATGATGGCGTGCTCCACCTTCTGATCCCCTCGCGGTTCGTTGCTGACCCACGTGCCGCGGAGCCCCGAGAACGAGGACCGGACGTGGATCGGGATGTTGTAACGGCGTGCGTACTCGACGCACCGGTGCAGCAGCACCTTGGAGCCGGAGGCGGCGAGCTCCAGCATGTCCTCGGAGGAGATCCAGTCGATCTTCTTCGCCTTCTTGACGACCCGGGGGTCGGCGGTGAAGACGCCGTCGACGTCGGTGTAGATCTCGCAGACCTCGGCGTCCAGCGCCGCCGCAAGGGCGACGGCGGTCGTGTCCGACCCGCCGCGGCCGAGCGTGGTGATGTCCTTCTTGTCCTGGGACACACCCTGGAAGCCGGCCACGATGGCGATGTTGCCCTCGTCGAGCGCCGTACGGATCCGGCCCGGCGTCACATCGATGATGCGCGCTTTGTTGTGGACGGAGTCGGTGATGACGCCTGCCTGGCTGCCGGTGAACGACTGGGCCTCGTGGCCCAGGTTTTTGATCGCCATGGCCAGCAGGGCCATGGAGATCCGCTCTCCGGCGGTCAGCAGCATGTCGAATTCTCGCCCGGCAGGGATCGGGGATACCTGCTCGGCGAGATCGATCAGCTCGTCCGTCGTGTCGCCCATCGCCGAAACCACGACGACCACCTGGTGGCCGTTCTTCTTGGCATCGACGATTCGCTTGGCGACACGCTTGATGCCCTCGGCATCGGCGACGGAGGAGCCTCCGTACTTCTGCACGACAAGGCCCACGTGCGCTCCTCGCTCGGTCTTCTGCAGTCATTACTGCGGTCGGCTCAGTCTATCGAGCAGCCCGGAATCGCCCGTTCTTTGTCACATGGTGAGATGTCCCGCTCACGACGTGATCCCGCACGATCCCTGGGCTGCCCGCAGGGGGCCACTGCCCCGGCCCCCGGGCGCTACGCGGAAATGTGCGCCACATCACCTGCCGACCGCACCGCGCAGTCCGCGGTGCGGCCCCCGGCCGGGGAGAGCGGCGTGGCTCAGCGGACCCTGCGCAGGCCCAGCGGGGCGGCGATCTCCTCGACCATGACCTTGCCGGCCTCCTCGGCCAGCACGTCGTCGGTGAGGTCCTCGTCGGTGTCGAGGCCGTCCAGCTCGGCCAGCGGCTGGTCGAGGCGCACATGGGCGACGAGCGACAGCAGCGCGCGGAGCGTCGCGGAGGCGGTCGGGCCCCAGTTGGAGAAGTACGAGAACTGCCACCACCACAGCGCCTCGGTGGTCCGGCCGGCCCGGTAGTGGGCGAGGCCGTGGCGCAGGTCGGTGACGATGTCGGCGAGGCTGTCGGAGATCCGCGAGGGCACCGGGGCCTTGCGCGGCTCGTAGGGGTCGAAGACCTCGGAGAACACGTCGATCGGGTCGAGGAGGACGGCGAAGCGCTCGCGCAGGTCGTCGACGTCGACGTCCGGGCCCGTGTCCGGCTCGTAGCGCTCCTCGGGGACGATGTCCTCGTGCGCGCCGAGGCGGCCGCCGGTCAGCAGCAGCTGGGAGACCTCCAGCAGCAGGAACGGCACCGCACTGTCCGGCTCGTCGCCCTTGGCGACCTCGGTGGTCGCCACGATGAAGGACTCGATGGAGTCGGCGATCTGGACCGCGAAGTCGTCCGGGTCCTGATCGACGGCGTGCAGCATGGCGTCAGACATCGAGCAGTCGTCTCCCCTCGAAGGCACGCCCGAGGGTGACCTCGTCGGCGTATTCCAAGTCTCCCCCTACCGGGAGACCGCTGGCCAGCCGCGTGACGGTGAGTCCCATCGGCTTCACCATGCGTGCGAGGTACGTGGCGGTCGCCTCGCCCTCCAGATTGGGGTCCGTGGCCAGGATGAGCTCGGTCACCGCGCCGTCGGCGAGACGGGCCAGGAGCTCACGGATGCGCAGGTCGTCGGGGCCGACGCCCTCGATGGGGCTGATGGCTCCGCCGAGGACGTGGTACCGGCCGCGGAACTCACGGGTCCGCTCGATGGCCACGACGTCCTTGGGCTCCTCCACGACGCAGATGACCGACAGGTCGCGGCGGGGGTCCCGGCAGATGTTGCACTGCTCCTGCTGGGCCACGTTGCCGCAGACCGCGCAGAACCGGACCTTGTCCTTGACCTCGAGCAGTGCGTGCGCGAGACGGCGGACGTCCGTGGGCTCGGCCTGGAGGATGTGGAAGGCGATCCGCTGCGCGCTCTTGGGCCCGACGCCGGGCAGCCTGCCCAGTTCGTCGATGAGGTCCTGAACCACGCCTTCGTACAACGGAACGCCTTTCCTTGCCTGCGTACGGCTAACGGTAGTTGGTGGAGGTTGCGCTTAGAAGACGCCCGACCGAGCCCTTGGCGACCGCCGTGGGACCGGGCCGCGCCGCGGGCCGGGCCGCAGGCGTCAGAAGGGCAGGCCGGGCATGCCGCCGAGGCCCTGCGCGAGCGGGCCGAGCTTGTCCTGCTGGAGCTGCTGGGCGTTCTCGTTCGCGGCCTGCACGGCGGCGACGACCAGGTCGGCGAGGGTCTCCGTGTCGTCCGGGTCGACGGCCTCGGGCGAGATGACGAGACCGCGCAGTTCGCCGGAGCCGTTGACGGTGGCCTTCACCAGGCCGCCGCCCGCCTGCCCCTCGACCTCGGTCTGCGCCAGCTCCTCCTGGGCACGGGCGAGATCCTGCTGCATCTTCTGGGCCTGCTGGAGCAACTGCTGCATGTTGGGCTGCCCACCACCGGGAATCACGGCCACTCCTGTCGCTTCGTCCGTCCGCTGCTTCGGTACGGCCGAGCCTACGTGGTGCCGGGGCACGGTGCCCAAGCCGCCCGCGGCAACTCTTTCGGGTGAGAGACACCCGCCGCGACCAGGCTCCACTACCTGATCAAGACCCCCGTGCGGGCGGAAATACGGGGATCCGCGGCGCAGGGCCCTCCATTCGGCGGTATGAAGGGGGCGTGCGCGGAACGTACGGATCAGAACGCACGCGCGCCCTGTACATCACACGGTGTAACGTCACCACCTTTTGAGGACATATTCCGTCAGCCCGCAAGGTAGAGGAGCGCACCGGTGAGCCAGCCGGAGATGCAGCCCGGGGGGTCGGCCCGGGAGGAGGGCGGCAAGGTGCCGCTCGGTGACCTGACGGGGCGGGCGTTCCCGCTGGGTGACTGGGGTGAGCCGGCGGCCCGGCTCGACGAGCTCTACCGCTGGGTGGAGACCGACGCGCTGCGGACCGCCGACTGGTACCTCTCGGACCGCACCCGCAAGCGCCGCTACGCCCGGCTGCTGCGCCTGGGCACCGCGGCGGGTCTGGTGGCCGGCGCGGGCCTGCCGCTGCTGGACCTCGCCGGCGCGGTCGGCTCGGGGGCGCCCTGGGGATACCTGGCGCTGCTGGTGGCCGCCGCGTGCGTGGCCTGCGACCGCTACTTCGGGCTGACCGCGGGCTGGATGCGGGACGTGGCCACCGCGCAGGCGGTGCAGCGCAGGCTCCAGGCGCTGCAGTTCGACTGGGCGTCCGAGAGCGTGCGCGAGGTGCTCGGCCCCACCGAGGGCACTGCGGCGGAGGCCGCGGAGCGCTGCCTGGGGGTGCTGCGCAGGTTCTCCGAGGACGTGGCGGACCTGGTCCGTACGGAGACGTCGGACTGGATGAGCGACTTCCGGGTCCGGGGGCCGGCCCCGCTGTCGCTGTCGCCGCTGCCCCCGCGGCCGGAGACGGGTGCGCCGGGCCAGGCGGCCGGGGTCATCCAGGGGCGCTTCCCGCTGCCGCCGTCCGCCCGGCCGAACATGCCGCGTCAGCGGCCCCCGGAGCCGCCCCGCTGATCCGCCCACGGGTGCCCGCGCGCGACCCGGTGTCCGGGACGCACGCCGCCCCTCCCGGCGGGCGGGAGGGGCGGACGGGCGGGAGAGCGGGCGGGGCGGCGGAAGCGGATCAGCCGAGGCCGAGCACCGCCGCCGTGCGGTCCGCCATGGCGGCCTCACCCGCGGCGTTGGGGTGGACCGGCACGATGTTCGTGCCGAAGAGCAGCGGCTCGATCCAACGGGTGCCCGCCGGGCTGCAGGCGTCGTGGCCCTCGGACGCCGCCGCCATGTCGACGAACGTCGCGCCGGTCGCGTCCGCGGCCCGCTCGACCGCGCTGTTCAGATCGGCCTGCATCTGCCGCAGGTAGGGCACGTCGCCCTTGGCGATCGGCAGCTTGAGGAAGCAGCCCGGGACGCTCTGCCGCGGCACGATCCACGGGTAGCCCAGGATCGCCACCCGCGCCTTCGGCGAGCGCGCCCTGATCTCGTCCAGGGCCGCCTTGATCGCCGGATACGTCTTCTGCTCGATGTCGTCGGAGAAGCTGCTGCCGTAGGTGTCCTTGCACGGGCTGCCGAAACCGGCGGTGAGGACGCCCAGGCCGCCGCAGGCGACGATGGCGCTGATGAAGGTGTTGTTGTCGTTGCCGCCGATGGTCAGCGTGACGAGGTCGGTGTCGCCGCGCAGGGCGTCGAACTGCGGTGACACGCCCGGGTACTGGGCCGTGGCGAAGTGCTCCGTCTTCGCCCCGCCGCAGGTGACGTCGGTGAAGTCGGCGCCCGTCCGGTCGGCGAGCAGGTTGGGGTAGTTCCTCGTCGTGCGGGCGCACAGCAGCGAGGCGGACGGGTCCAGGGGCAGCACACCGGAGCCTGCGCTGTAACTGTCGCCGAGGGCGACGTAGTCCAGCGGATCGGACGCGGCCTGGGCGGGGGCGGCGGCGCCGAGGCCGAGGGCGGCGATCGCGGCGGAGGCGACGACGGCCGACAGGACGCGGTTCGTGGCACGGAACGGCATGGGGGGCGCTCCTTCAGGTGACGGGTGCGGCGGCTTCGAACGGGGGACCCCGGGCATGGTCCGGCGCCCCCGGGCACCGGCCCGCGCGGCCACGGCCTGTCCCCCGAGGGCGCGTTCACCCGATCGGTCCGGGAAGCGTACGGGCGCCGCCGCCCCGCGGCTTCTGTGACGGAGCCCCAACTCCCGCCGCGTATTTCGTGTGCCGTCACGGGCGCCGGGCGGGCGACCTGTGCTGGGCCCGGGCACGAGGGCGGCCCCGGACGGGAGGTCCGGGGCCGCCGTGGGCATCCGGCCGGGCCGGTGCCGCAGTCTCCTGACGAACGGTCAGTAGATGTACTGATAGCGCTGCCAGCCCGAGGTGAACTTCACCTTGGCGGCGAAGCTCCTGGTGCCGGTCAGGCCGGTCGCCGCGTAACGGTAGACGTCTCCGGCGGCGTCGACGCCGATCAGGTCGGCCCGGCCGTCGCCGGTCATGTCACCGGGGGAGGCGAGGTGGGTGTAGGTGCTCCAGCCGCCGCCGATCAGGACCGGGGTGCCGAACGGCTTGGTGGCCGATCCGGTGCCCGGGTACAGGTAGAGCTCGCCGTCGTAGGTCCGGGCGACGAGGTCGGGACGGCCGTCGCCGCTGTGGTCACCGCCGCTGACCAGCTGGTCGTAGACGCCCCAGCCGCCCCCGACCCGCACCCGGGTGTCGAGCCAGTTCTCGTAGGTGAGCCGGTCGCTCCTGTGCAGGTGGAGGGAGCCCTCGAAGTCCCGTCCCACCACGTCGCCCTTGCCGTCGCCGGTGAGGTCGCCGGGGCCGACGAGGAACTCGTAGGAGTTCCACTCCTCGCCCTCGCCGAGCCATCCGACACCGTCCGCGTAGGCGTAGCCGGGACCGATCTCGACGAGGTCGGCCTCGCCCTTCTCGTCCAGCGCGGAGCTCAGCGTCCCGTGGAAGTAGCCCTTCTCGTTGGTGCCCCGCAGTTCGGGCGCGCCGAAGGTGCCGTCGGAGAGCGCGCGCCGCACCTCGATGCGGTTCGCGTCGTCGAAGGTCACCAGCTCGTGCTTGCCGTAGGCGGGCACACCGCCGCCGCCCGCGTACAGCAGGACGTTCTGACCGCCGGTGCCGACCGTCTGGCGGGCGGCGAACCTGCCGCCCGTGGAGGCGAGATAGCGGTAGACGGTGCCGTCCGGGGTGCGCGCGAGCAGGTCGGCGCGGCCGTCGGCGTTCAGGTCGTCGGCGGCCACCAGCTGGTTGAACATCTGGTAGCCGTAGCCGACCTTGACCCGGGCCTTGAAGGGCGCGCCGGTCGCGGAGCCGGTGCCCTGGTAGAAGTACAGGTCTCCCGAGACGGTCCGGGCGAGGACGTCGCCGATGCGGTCGCCGTCGAGGTCGCCGGTGCCGACCAGCTGGTCGTACACCTGCCAGCCGCCGCCGACCTCGGCGCGGGCACCGAAGAGGCCCGATCCGCCGTTGCTGCGGTAGAGGTGGAGCATGCCCGCGGGGGTGCGGCCCAGCAGGTCCGGCCGTCCGTCGCCGGTGACGTCGCCCGGCGAGAGGATCTTGTTGAACATCTGCCAGCCGGGACCGACGGGGTACGCCTGGGTGGTGCCCGACGTGCCGGACGCCTCGTAGACGGCCAGGTCCCCGTTGGACCACAGGACGGCGAGGTCCGGGGCGGAGGTGCCCTGGATGGTGCCGAGCGGGACGATCTCCTTCGGCTTGTTCCCGACGCCGGTGACGTGCGAACCGACCGTGAACGGCTGAGTGGTGCCGTCGGCGCTGAGCGTGATGGTGGTCGTGCCGTCCGCCCGCTGGACGATGCGGTCGGTGACGCCGTCGCCGTCGACGTCGTAGCGCGGCGTGGCGGCGGCGGCGGGGGCCGCCACGGCCGGGCTCGCCGCCTGGGAGCCGACCAGCGCGGTGGCGACGGTGCCCGCCACCACCGAGGCGGCGACGACGGCGCGCAGCCGGGACGTACGTGAACGGATCAAGAAACCCTCCCCATGAACTCCGCGCGCACGACGCGCGGACCGCGGACCACGGGCCCGTCGTGCAGGTCCCCACCCAGTACCGGGCCGTGTCCGGAAGCGGGCGGAGCTTAGCAGCCGGGAGAGGATTCACGCGCTCCGTTTCCTCCGCCGGGGCCGCACTCCCGACCGCCGCGGCCCGGTGGCGCCGACGGCCACCCGGCGGACCCCGGTGACGCGGCCGCCGACCGCCACGGTCCCGGGCTCTCCGTGACGGCGCGGCGGGCGGCTCAGCGCCGTCGGCCGGAGGCCAGCGCGCGGGTCACGATCGGCGGCAGCACCTCCCGGGCCACGCGCCGCGCCGTCACGGAGAGCCCGGGACCGTGGCGGTCGGCGGCCGCGTCACCGGGGTCCGCCGGGTGGCCGTCGGCGCCACCGGGCCGCGGCGGTCGGGAGTGCGGCCCCGGCGGAGGAAACGGAGCGCGTGAATCCTCTCCCGGCTGCTAAGCTCCGCCCGCTTCCGGACACGGCCCGGTACTGGGTGGGGACCTGCACGACGGGCCCGTGGTCCGCGGTCCGCGCGTCGTGCCTATCCTTCCTCCGACCGCCGGACATGCGGGGGTTCAGGCACGGGGGAGGGCCGGATGGCCATGGAACAGCTGGTGCCCGGGGATCCGCGCACCATCGGCGACTACCGGCTGCTGGGCCGGCTGGGCGCGGGCGGCGCCGGGGCGGTGGTGAGGGTCGTGGGGCCGTCCGGGGCGTCGTCGGTGCCCGGCTGCTCGTACTCCAGCAACTCGACGGCGTGCCGCCCCAGTTGCGCGACCAGCGCGGCCGGGAGCCACGGCTCGGAGTCCGGCCGCCGTGCCGCGGCCGTGCGCTCCAGGACCTCCGGCAGCCCGGGCCGCTCCGCCGGGTCCTTGCGCAGGCAGTCGCGCACCAGGTCGCGCAGGCCGCCGGGGACGCCGTCCAGCGACGGCTCCTCCTGCGCGATGCGGTACATCTGCGCGTGCACGCCGGTCCCGGACGTGCCGAACGGCAGCCGTCCGGTCGCCGCGAACACCAGCACGGAGCCGAGGCAGAAGACGTCGCAGGCGGCGGTGACCCGGTCGCCGCGTATCTGCTCGGACGACATGAAGCCGGGGGAGCCGATGAGCGCGCCGGTGCGCGTCAGGCCGCCGTCGGTGACCGTCTCCAGGGCACGGGCGATGCCGAAGTCGATGACCCGCGGGCCGTCGATCGTGATCAGGACGTTCGACGGCTTGAGGTCCCGGTGGATCAGCCCGGCCGCGTGGATGCCGGTCAGCGCGTGTGCCAGGCCGGAGGCCAGGACGGCGGTGCTGCGCTCCGGCAGCGGGCCGTGCTGCGCCACCACGGTGTGCAGGGCGGGGCCCGCGACGTACCCGGTGGCCACCCAGGGGACCGCCGCCTCCGTGTCGGCGTCGAGGACGGGGGCGGTCCACTGCCCGCCGATGCGGCGGGCGGCGAGGACCTCCAGCCGGAAGCGCTCGCGGAACTCCTCCTGCGCGGCCAGTTCCCGGCGCACCAGCTTCACGGCGGCGGTCCGCCCCCGGCCGGAGCGCGCCAGGTAGACCTGGCCCATGCCGCCCGCGCCCAGCCGGCCCAGCAGCCGGTAGTCGCCGATGGTGCGCGGATCCCCGGGCACCAGCTGTTCCATGGCCATCCGGCCCTCCCCCGTGCCTGAACCCCCGCATGTCCGGCGGTCGGAGGAAGGATAGGCCGCCGGGAGCGAGCCCCGTCAGCCCGCGAGGGGCGCCCGCGGCCGTGCGTACCGCGCCGGCCGTCCGCGTGGGTACGGACGGCCGGCGGGACACGCGGGTGCCCCCGTGGCTCGGTCGGCGCCGGGTTTCCGGTTCGTGCCGGTGCCGGTGCCGGTGCCGGTGCCGGACCGCGGCTCAGTCGGCGTCCGGCTCCCGGTCCGAGCCGGTGCCGATCGCGTCCATCGCCCGCGACAGCCGCTCCAGCACGCGCACGGTCTCCGCGAACTCCCGTTCCCCCAGCTCCTCCAGGAGCCGGTGGGCCAGGGCGGAATGGCCGGGGCCGAGCCGCCGGACGGCCTCCTGGCCGGCGTCGGTGGCGTGGAGCAGCTTGGCGCGGCGGTGTGCCGGGTTGTCGCCGTACGCGGCGAGACCCTGGGCCACGAGGACGTCGGCGATGCGCTGGACGCTCTGGCGGGTGATGCCCATGCTCCGGGCCACCCCGGCGACGGTCGCCGGCTCGCGCACCACGGCCCCGAGGACCTGCCAGCGGGCCGCCGTCAGCCCCGCCTCGCGGGCGATGCCGTCCGAGACGGAGACGAAATGGCCGTTGAGCCGGAAGACCCCGAGGGCGGTGCGGGTGAGCAGTTCCCGGGGGTCCCGGGGGTCCCTGGGGTCCCTGGGGCGGGATCGCGCCGCCTCGCCGTCGTCGCCGTTCGCGTTCATGACGCAAGGATCTCGTACGCCGCGGGGTCCGAGTCGTGGAACAGCCGGTACCAGGCCTCCAGACGCGGGCCGTCGTAGACGCCGAGCCGGGCGAAGACCTCGCGGGCGAAGGCGACGGGCTCCGTCGGTCCGGCGGTGATCAGATCGCCGTCGGTGACCGCGTCGGCCTCCCGGTAGTGCGCGCCGCCCGCGTAGCCCGTCGCCTCCAGGTAGAACGACACGGCACTCGTGTGCGCCCGGTCGTCGAGCAGACCCTCGCGGGCGAGGCCGGCGGTCGCTCCGCAGATCGCGGCGACCGGGACGCCCGCAGCCAGGAAGGCGCGGGCCTTCGCGGCGAACGGGGTGAGCTCGTCCCCGGTGTCCCAGAGCGCGGCGCCCGTCAGGATCAGCAGCGCGCTGTCGTCCGGGTCCAGGTCGCCGAGGGCGAGATCGGGGGTGATGCGGAGGCCGCCCATGGTGGTGACCGGGGCGGTGGTGGCGCCGACGGTCCGCACGGTGAAGCCGTTCTGGGTGAGATGGGCCGTGGTGTGGCCCGTCTCCCAGTCGGCATAGGTGTCGTACACGGCCAGATGGACGGTGGTACGGGACATGGTGCCCTCCTCGACGCTCGGCCTCGATGCCGGCGGTCCGCCGTGATGCCGGCGTCCCGCCTTTATGACAACATGCTGTCATGACGACAATATGCTGTCAATTGATTCCGGTGCGGCCCGACACCCTGCCCAGATAACGGCCCGACTCCATACAAGGTGGCCATGTCGGCCCCCGCCGGCGCCTCCTTACGCTGAGCCGCATGACCCCTCATGTGCCTCACGCCGATCCGCAGGCCGGTGCCGCCGTCAAGGCGGCGGACCGCGCCCATGTGTTCCACTCCTGGTCCGCCCAGGGCCTGATCGACCCGCTCGCCGTCGCAGGCGCCGAGGGGGCGTACTTCTGGGACTACGACGGCAACCGCTACCTCGACTTCACCAGCGGCCTCGTCTACACCAACATCGGCTACCAGCATCCGCGGGTCGTCGCGGCGATCCAGGAGCAGGCGGGCAAGCTCGCCACCTTCGCGCCCGCGTTCGCGATCGAGGCACGCTCCGAGGCCGCGCGGCTGATCGCCGGGCGCACCCCGGGCGACCTGGACAAGATCTTCTTCACCAACGGCGGCGCCGAGGCGGTCGAGCACGCCATCCGCATGGCCCGGTTGCACACGGGCCGCCCGAAGGTGCTCTCGGCCTACCGCTCGTACCACGGGGGCACCGCCACCGCGATCAACATCACCGGCGACCCGCGCCGCTGGGCCAGCGACAGCGGCACGGCCGGCGTCGTCCACTTCTGGGGGCCGTTCCTCTACCGCTCGCCGTTCTACTCCGCCACCGAGGAGGAGGAGTGCGCGCGGGCGCTCGCGCACCTGGAGGACACCATCGCCTTCGAGGGGCCGGGGACGATCGCGGCGATCATCCTGGAGACGGTCCCCGGAACCGCGGGCATCATGACGCCCCCGCCCGGCTATCTGGCCGGCGTCCGCGAGATCTGCGACCGTCACGGGATCGTCTTCGTGCTCGACGAGGTCATGGCCGGATTCGGCCGGACCGGCCGGTGGTTCGCCGCCGAGCACCACGGCGTCGTGCCGGACCTGATGACCTTCGCCAAGGGCGTCAACTCCGGCTATGTGCCGCTCGGCGGTGTGGCGATCTCCGGCCGGATCGCCGCCACCTTCGACAAGCGCCCCTACCCCGGCGGCCTCACCTACTCCGGGCACCCCCTGGCATGTGCCGCGGCGGTCGCCACCATCCAGGTGATGGAGGACGAGAAGGTCGTCGAGAACGCGGCGGCACTCGGCGAGAACGTCATCGGCCCCGCCCTGCGCGAACTGGCGGAGCGCCACCCCTCGGTGGGCGAGGTGCGCGGCACGGGCATGTTCTGGGCGCTCGACCTGGTCCGCGACCGCGAGACCCGTGAACCGCTCGTCCCCTACAACGCGACGGGCGAGGCGAACGCGCCGATGGCGGCGTTCGCCTCGGCGTGCCGGAGCAACGGCCTGTGGCCGTTCGTCAACATGAACCGCACCCATGTGGTCCCGGCCTGCACCATCACGGAGGCGGAGGCCAAGGAGGGCATCGCCGCCCTGGACGCGGCGCTCGCCGTGGCGGACGAGCACACGGTGTAGCCCCGGCAGGAGGCCGCACGGGGCCGGGTCCGCGCAGCCGCGGACCCGGCCCCGTCCTGTGCCGTCCTTGCCGGCGGCCGCCGAACCGCGCCACGGATCCTGCCTCTCCGTACATCCTTCGTCACGTCTCGCGCGTCTTCAGCGGTGCCAGCTTCCCCGCACCGCCGTCCCCTGCTGACGGGCGCGCACCCGCGCGCCGTGCCGGACCGGGGCGGTCGTGCGGGGTGACACCCTTCGAGGGGGGACTGTGACTTCCATGGAATCCGGCCGTGTCCCGGCCGGTTCGCGAACGGACGGCCGCGTCCGGGTACGCGTCGCCGCCTGCACCGCACTGGCCCTGGCCGCCGGCGTGCTGCTGTCGGCTCCGGGCGCTCGGGCCGACGCGCACCCGGGACCCCATCGCGGGGTCCAGCGCCCCGCGGCGGACGTACGGCTGCCCGGCATCGACGCGCTCCGCACGGATGCCGGCGCCGGCGCCGCCTTCGGCGCCCGCGACGCAGCCGCCGCGCCGCGCAGCGACGTGGACGGCGACGGCCTGTCCGACATGATCGTGCAGGACGCCAACGGGGTCGTGCAGGTGTCGACCGGCGACACCGCCCACGAACTGGTCCACGACGACGGACAGGGCTCCGCGTACCAGGTCTACAAGGACGTCTTCTCCACCGCCGGGCTGCGCACCGACGGCCCGGTCCACTTCACGCTGTCGGCGTCCGGCCGTCTGTCGGCGTACGCCAACGACGCCTACACCCCGTCCCGTTACTGGTCGGGCGGCGGCTGGCAGATCTACAACAAGGTCTTCTCGCCCGGCGACCTCACCGGTGACGGCGCCGGCGACGTGCTCGCCCGCACCTTCGCCGGCGCGCTGTACCTGTACCCGGGGACGGCCGGCGACGGCCCCCCGCTCGGCGGCCGCACCCTGGTCGGCGGCGGCTGGAACCAGTTCGACCAGCTCGTCGGCATGAACGACGTCGACGACGACGGCATCGCCGACCTGTTCGCCCGGAACACCGCGGGCGAGCTGTACTTCTACCGCGGCACCGGGGAGGCGGCCCGGCCCTTCGAGGGCAAGGTCCTGGTCGGCTCGGGCTGGAACATGTTCAACGCGCTGTTCAGCATCGACGACCTCGACGCCGACGGCCGCGCCGACCTCCTCGCCCGCACGGTGGGCGGCGCCCTCTACCGCTACAGCTCCACGGGCGCCGGCGGATTCACGTCCCGGGTGCAGATCGATACGGGCTGGAACGCCGTCAACCAGTTCGCCAACGCCGGAAACGTGTCCCACTGGGGCAAGGAGGACCTCGCGGCGCTGGACGCCAAGGGCACGCTCTGGTGGTACCTCGACCGGAACGACGGCACCTTCTCCGCACGTGAGCAGATCAGCGGCATCGGCGGGTGGAAGGGCGCCGTCATCACGGTGACCTCGTCCCTGGACGACGACAGCTATCCCGAGATTCTCCAGCTCTGGGAGGGCGGTCTGTACACCTACGGCGTCGACGGCGACGCCTACCGCATCGGTGGTGGCTGGGGTGTGTACAACACCCTGGTGGGTCCGGGCGACCTGTCGGGTGACGGCAAGGGCGACCTGGTCGCGCGGGACGGTTCGGGGACGCTCTACCTGTACCGGGGCAACGGCTACGGCACGGGCTTCGCGTCGAAGCAGAAGGTGGGCACGGGCTGGGGCCGGTTCGACGCCCTGCTCGGTGCCGGTGACCTCTCCGGTGACGGGCGTGCGGACCTGGTCGCGCGGGCCGGGGACGGCAGGCTGTACCTCTACGAGGGGACGGGCAACGCGGCGAGCCCGTTCCGGGGGAAGAAGCTGATCGGCTCCGGCTGGGGCTCCTTCACCGCACTGGCGGCGCCGGGCGACATGAACGGCGACGGCCGCGCGGACCTGGTGGCGCGCGGCGGCAACGGCACGCTCCACCGCTACGACGCGGACGGCAAGGGCAACTTCAGGCCCAGGGCCACCGTCGGCTCCGGCTGGAACACCTACTCCGGCCTGTACTGACCCGCCCGCCCGGGGACGCCGSCGGCGTCCCCGGGCCGCGGCGCCCCTGGGACACGGCGCTCCTGCCGTCCCCGGCCCGCGCGACCAGGTCCGCACGCCCGTCACCGGAGAGGTCACCGGCACCGAGCAGGGCGTCGAACCGGCCCCAGCCCGTGCCCACCTTCTGCTTCGACGCGAAGCCCGTGCCGTAGCCG
>NZ_RDBP01000012.1:1607305-1617083 GCF_008042045.1 Streptomyces sp. T39 | reverse complement strand
GGCGATCAGGTCCGCGCGGCCGTCGCCGGAGAGGTCACCGGCACCGAGCAGGGCGTTGAACTGGCCCCAGCCCGTGCCGACCTTCTGCTTCGACGCGAAGCCCGTGCCGTAGCCGTTGCCCCGGTACAGGTAGAGCGTCCCCGAACCGTCGCGGGCGACCATGTCGCCCTTGCCGTCGCCCGAGCCCTCGGAAATTGATCGCCGATCCCGTACATCCCTTGTCACGTCTCGCGCGTCTGTAACGGTGCTAGCTTCCTTGCACCGTCTTCCCCTCTGTTCCGGGCGCGCGCCGTGTGCGCTGCGCCGGACCGGGACGGCTGTGCAGGTGACACCCTTCGAGGGGGGACCTTGACTTCCATGGAATCCGGCCGTGCCGCGGCCGGTTCGCGCAGAAACACCCGCGCCCGTGTGCGCGTCGCCGCCTGCACCGCGCTGGCCCTGGCCGCCGGCATGCTGCTGTCGGCCCCGGCCGCCCAGGCCGACGAGAACCCGGCGCCCCACCGCAGCATCGAGCGCCCCGAGGCCGGCGCCGAGCTGCCCAGCCTCGACCTGCCCCGTCCGGACGTGAACAGGGGCGCCTTCAGCGCCCAGGACGCGGACGCCCCGCTGGCCGCCCCGCGCAGCGACGTGGACGGCGACGGCTGGTCCGACATGGTGCTCCAGGGCATCGGCGGCACGGTCTTCGCCGACAACGGCGCCTCCAGCTGGGAGCTCTCCTACCAGGACGACGGCAGCCTGATCAAGGACGTCTTCCTCGCGGCCGGGCTCCGCGACGACGGTCCGGTGCATTTCACGCTCTCGTCCACCGGCACGCTCTCGGCCTACGCGAACGACACGTACTCCCCCTACCGCTACTGGTCGGGCGGCGGCTGGCAGATCTACAACAAGGTCTTCTCGCCCGGCGACCTCACCGGTGACGGCATCGGCGACGTGCTCGCGCGCACCCACTCCGGCGAGCTGTACCTCTACACCGGTTCGACCAACGGCGCGCACCCGCTCGGCGGCCGCACCCTGGTCGGCGGCGGCTGGAACCAGTTCGACCAGCTCGTCGGCATGAACGACGTCAACAACGACGGCATCGCCGACCTGTTCACCCGGAACACCGCGGGCGAGCTGTACTTCTACAGCGGCACCGGCGAGGCGACCCGCCCCTTCAAGGGCAAGGTCCTGGTCGGCTCCGGCTGGAACATGTTCAACACGCTGTTCAGCATCGACGACCTCGACGAGGACGGGAACGCCGAGCTGCTGGCCCGCACCTACGCCGGCACCCTCTACAGCTACTCGTCCACCGGCACCGGCGCCTTCTACCCCCGGGTGGAGCTCGGCAGCGGCTGGAACACGGTCGACCGCTTCGCAGGCGGCAGCAGCGTGCCCTCGTTCGGCAAGGACGAGCTCATCGGGCTCGACACCGCCGGCAGCCTCTACTACTACTACGACCTCAACAACGGGAAGTTCTCCCCGCGCCAGCGGATCGGCGACGGCGGGGCCTGGAAGGGGGCCAAGCTCCAGCACTTCTCCTCGCTGGACGCGGACGGCTACTCCGACCTGCTGGAGGTCTACAACGGCCACCTCTACAACCTGAACGCGGACGGCACCGACATCGGTGGCGGCTGGGGTGTGTACAACACCCTGGTCGGCCCCGGTGACCTGTCGGGCGACGGCAAGGGCGACATGGTCGCCCGCGACGGTTCGGGGACGCTCTACCTGTACCGGGGCAACGGCTACGGCACGGGCTTCGCGTCGAAGCAGAAGGTCGGCACGGGCTGGGGCCAGTTCAACGCCCTGCTCGGTGCCGGTGACCTCTCCGGCGACGGCCGCGCGGACCTGATCGCCCGCGCCAAGGACGGCAAGCTGTACCTCTACGAGGGCACGGGCGTCTCGTCGAGCCCGTTCAAGGCGAAGAAGCTGATCGGCTCCGGCTGGGGCTCCTTCACGCTCGCGGCGCCGGGCGACATGAACGGCGACGGCCGCGCGGACCTCGTCGCGCGCAGCGGCAACGGCACGCTCTACCGCTACGACTCCGACGGCAAGGGCAACTTCAAGCCCAAGGTCTCCCTGGGCACCGGCTGGAACACCTACGCCAGCATCCGCTGACCCCGGCCAGGGACGCCGCCACGGCGCTCCCGGGCCCGCCGCCCCCGTCCGCTCCTCCACGGAGCGGGCGGGGGCGGACGCGTGCCACGGTCCTCCCGCGCGCGGACGGCGGCGGTCTCACTCCACCGCGAGCACGATCTTCCCGCGCGCCCGGCCGCCGGCCACGAGCTCGTGCGCCCGGCCCGCCTCCGCCAGCGGCAGCACCGCGTCGACGTGCACCCGCAGCCGGCCCGACTCCACCAGCGCGGCGATCTCCCGCAGACCCCCGGCGTCGGGTTCGACGATCATGAAACCGGCACGCAGGCCGCGCTGCCGGGCGGCGTCCGCCAGATACGCCTCCGCCGGGGACGCGAGCGACACGAGCGTTCCGCCCGGCCTCAGCACGTCCAGGGAACGCGGCCCGTACTCCCCGCCCACCGCGTCGAGGACGACGTCCACGTCCTTCACCGCCTCGGTGAAGTCGGTCTCCCGGTGGTCGACGACCTCGTCGGCCCCCAGGGCCTGCACGAAGGCGTGCTTCGGGCCGCTCGCCGTGCCGATCACGTACGCTCCGCGCGCCTTGGCGATCTGCACCGCCAGATGACCGACGCCGCCCGCCGCCGCGTGGACCAGCACCCGCTGCCCCGCCGCGACGCCCGCGGTGTCCACCAGCGACTGCCACGCGGTCAGCGCCGCCACGGGCAGCGCCGCGGCCTCCGTGTGCGAGAGCCCGGCCGGCCTGGGGGCGAGCTGGCGGGCGGGGGCGGTGAGGTACTCCGCGTAGGCGCCCGCGGGCAGCGGCAGCCGGGGCATGCCGTACACCGCGTCGCCCGGCCGGTACACCGTCACCCCGAGCCCGACCGCCTCGACGGTGCCGGAGACGTCCCAGCCGAGGCGCACCGGGTGGTCGGCGAGCAGACCGCCGGTCTCGCGGTGCCACAGGTCGGTCGGATTGACGCCCGCCGCGTGGACGCGGACCAGCACCTCGGACGGGCCCGGTTCGGGCCGCTCGGTCTCGACGATCTTCAGGACCTCGGGACCGCCGAGGACGTCCTGGCCGATGGCACGCATGGTTCTGCTCCCTCACGAAGACTGCACGGGTCGGTACGCACCACCCTGTGCCGTGGGGGAACGCGGATCGAGTGGCCGGATGGCCATGGTGTGCAAGGATCTGGCCATGGCAGCAGCCCGGGCATCCGCACCGCACCGTGTCGTCGTCCTCGCGCTCGACGGCGTCTACCCCTTCGAGATGAGCATCCCGGTCCGCATCTTCGGCACCGCCGAGGGCCCGGACGGCACCCCGCTCTACGAGGTCCTCACCTGCTCGCTCGACGGCGGACCGGTCCGCACGAGCGCGGACTTCTCGGTCACCGTCGCCCACGCCGCCGAGGTGCTCGCCACGGCCGGCACGGTGGTGATCCCGCCGTACGCCTGCGGCCCCGGCGCCGCCCGCACCCGGCTGACCGCCCCGCTCGCCGGCGCCCTCGCGGCGCTGCGCCCCGGCACCCGTACCGTCTCCATCTGCACCGCCTCGTACGTCCTGGCCGCCGCCGGCCTGCTCGACGGCCGCCGCGCGACCACCCACTGGAACGACGCCGACGCCTTCCAGAGGGCCTTCCCCCGGGTACGGGTCGACCCCGGGGTGCTCTTCGTCGACGACGGGGACGTCCTCACCGCGGCGGGTGTCGCCGCGGGCGTCGATCTGTGCCTGCACCTCGTGCGCCGCGACCACGGCAGCGACGTCGCCAACCGGGTGGCCCGGCTGTGCGTCGTGGCGCCGTGGCGGGAGGGCGGCCAGGCGCAGTTCATCGAGCGGCCGGTGCCGCCCCCGTCGGCGGCCTCCACCTCCGCCACCCGCGCCTGGGCGATGGAACGGCTGGAACAGCCGCTGACCCTCGCCGAACTGGCCGCCCACGCCCGGATGAGCGTGCGCACGTTCTCCCGCCGCTTCCGTGACGAGGCGGGCACGACCCCGGTCCAGTGGCTGACCCAGCAGCGCGTCCACCATGCCCGGCGGCTGCTGGAGACCACCGATCTGCCCGTCGACGCCGTGGCGAACCGCGCGGGCTTCGGTACGGCGGCGTCGCTGCGGCAGCACCTCACGGCGGCGCTCGGCGTCTCCCCGACCGCCTACCGCCACACCTTCCGCCCCGCGCCGGGAGCCGGCCCCGCTCCGGTGCCCGCCGGCCGCTGACGCGCCGGGCCGCCCTCAGACCCCGGGTTCGACCTCCAGGAACCGGCGGTTGCGCGGCCCCCGGTACAGCAGAGCCTCCCAGCCGAGGCGGGTCAGCGCCGCGGCACACTCCTTGAGGCGGGCGTCCTCCTCGTGGGCCGCGCCGCTGCCGTGCGGGCCGAGCCACTCGACCCGCACGGTCCGGGGCCGCTCGCCGTCGCGGACCCGGTAGCCCGTCGCCGTGCGGGTGCCGTCCGCCGCGGCAGCCGACGGCGGGATCCCGGCCGCCTCCAGGGCGAGCGCCACGGCGCGCGCCATGCGGTGGGTCTCCCAGGGGGCCGGGACGGCCCCGGGATCGGGTGCGCCGGGATGGGAGAGGCGGCGGATCTGCAGCAGGCCCTCGAAAGCGGTGCGGACCTCCGCCGCCCGCCCCGGGTCGTCCGCCGCCGGGCCGTCGCCGCTCGACGGCTCGAACACATCGGTCACGTGCGTGTCTCCTTCCCCGTCCGGACCGTACGCTCCAGGTCGAAAGCGCCGGTCCCTGGCCTATCGTGTCCGGGACCGAAGCAGAAGGAGAACGCCAGGATGCCCGGCAACGGCAGCGGCGGCACCGCCGTCACCCGCAGCACCCTGCGACAGCAGATCGCGGACGCGCTGCGTGACGAGGTGCTCGCGGGACGGCTGAGCCCCGGGCAGGAGTTCACGGTCCGCCAGATCGCCGACCAGTACGGCGTCTCCGCGACCCCCGTGCGCGAGGCGCTCGTCGACCTGTCCGCCCAGGGGCTGCTCGACTCCGACCAGCACCGCGGGTTCAAGGTGCACGAGTTCTCCGTCGCCGACTACCGGATGATGGTCGAGGCGCGGGCCCTCGTCGTGGACGGGGTCTTCCAGCACTACGAGCGGACCGGGCGCCGCCACGAGCCCGGCCCGGGGCCGTTCGACGTGCAGACCCTGGTCTCCGTGCGCCGGCGGGCGGAGGAGGCCGCCCGGGCGGCGCGCGCCGGCGATCTGGACATCCTGATCGGCTACGACCTCCGCTTCTGGCGGGAGCTGTCCGCGGCCGTGTCCAACCGCTACGTCTCCGACTTCCTGCACCGGCTGCGCGTGCAGGCATGGGTGTTCGCCGTGCCCCGGCTGCGGTCCGACCCCGACCCGGCCCCCTGGCTGTGGAGCGGCCACGCACGGATCGTGGACGCGGTCACCCGCGGCGACGCCCGGGGGGTGCGCGACGAGATCGCCGCCTGCAACACCCATGAACTGGCGTGGGCCGACCGGCTGGAGCGGCGGGAGAAGCGGGGACGAGAAGGCCAGGAGCATCAGGAGCGGTGAGTGTGGATCTGACTGTCGTCGTCCCGGCGTACAACGAGGAGATACGTCTGCGGCCGACGCTCGACGCGATCTGCGCCCATCTGCGGGCCGACCCCGGGCGCTGGGGCACCTGGGAGCTGATCGTCGTCGACGACGGCTCCACCGACGGCACCGCGAAGGTCGCCCGGGAGGCGGCCGCGGAGGAGCCCCGCATCCATCTGCTCTCGGAGGGCGCCAACCGCGGCAAGGGGCACGCCCTGCGCACCGGCGTCCTCGCCTCGTACGGGCGGCGGGTGCTCTTCACCGACGCCGACCTGGCGACCCCGATCGAGGAACTCGACCGCCTCGACGCCGAACTGACCGCGACGGGCGCGGACGCCGCGATCGGCTCCCGCGCCCACCCCGACGCCCGGATAGAGGTCCACCAACGGCGGCTGCGCGAATGGCTCGGCCGGATGGGCAACCGGCTGATACGCCTGGTGGCGGTCTCCGGCATCCGCGACACCCAGTGCGGGTTCAAGCTCTTCGACGGCGAACGGGCGCGCGCCGCCTTCGCGGGCTCCCGGCTCGACGGCTGGGCCATCGACGTCGAGATCCTGCGGCACTTCCGCCGTGCCGGGTGGGACGTCACCGAGGTACCGGTGCGCTGGTCGCACATGCCCGGCTCCAAGGTCCGGCCCGGCGACTACGGCCGGGTGCTGCTGGAACTGCTGCGGCTGCGGGCCCGGGCCGTGCGCCGGGCCGACCTGGCCGTCGCCGGACTCTTCCTGCTCGCCTCGGTCCTGCTCTACAAGGGCCTGTGGGCCGACCTCGACCACGGCTACCTGCGCGACGCGGGCCAGGACCAGAACCAGTGGGAGTGGTTCTTCGCCGTCACCGCGGACAACGTCGTGCATCTGCGCAATCCGCTGTTCACCACCCTCCAGAACAATCCGGACGGCGTGAACCTCATGGCGAACACGGCGATGCTGGGCCTGTCGGTCCCGTTCACGCCCGTGACCCTGCTGCTGGGGCCCACGGTCACCTGGGCGCTGGTCCTCACACTCGGTCTCGCGGCGACGGCCACCGCCTGGTACTGGCTGATCGCCCGGCGCCTGGTGCGCCACAGGGCGGCGGCAGCGCTGGGCGGCGCCTTCGCCGCGTTCGCGCCGCCGATGATCTCGCACGGCAACGCCCACCCCAACTTCCTCGTCCTGTTCATGATCCCGCTGATCGTCGACCGGGCGCTGAGGCTGTGCGAGGGCCGGAGGGTGACCCGCGACGGGGTGGTGCTCGGCCTCTTCGCGACGTACCAGATCTTCCTCGGCGAGGAGCCGCTGCTGCTCGCCGCCGTGGGCATGCTGCTGTTCTCCCTCGCCTACGCGCTCGTCCGCCGCGACGTGGCCCGGGCGGCCTGGCGGCCGCTGCTGCGCGGCATCGGCACCGCCCTGACGGTCTGCCTGCCGCTGGTGGTGTTCCCGCTGGGCTGGCAGTTCTTCGGGCCGCAGAGCTACACGAGCGTCCTGCACGGCGACAACGCGGGCAACAGCCCACTCGCGTTCCTCCAGTTCTCGGGCCGCGCGCTGCTGGGCACCGACGCGGGCGCCGACCCGCTCGCCATGAACCGCACCGAGCAGAACGCCTTCTTCGGCTGGCCCGTGCTCGCCCTGGCCTGTGCGATCGTGATCGCGCTGTGGCGGTCCGGGGCGGTGCGGGCGCTCGCCGCCACGGGGGTCGCGGCCGCCCTGCTGTCGCTCGGGCCGACGTTCCGCATCCCGTACACGGACATCGTGCTCACCGGGCCGTGGCGGGCGCTGGCCCACCAGCCGCTGTTCGAGTCCGTCATCGAGTCCCGGGTGGCGATGATCTGCGCCCCCGTCATCGGCATGCTGCTCGCCCTCGCCGCCGACCGGCTCGCCGCCGCGCCGCGGCGCCGGACGAGGACGGCCGGCCTGGTCGTCCTGGCCGCCGCGCTGGTGCCGGTGCTGCCGACGCCGTATCCGGTGCGGGAGCGGGGCCCGGTCCCCGGCTTCATCGCCGAGGGCGTCTACCGCGACTACCTCGCCGAGGGCGAGTCGCTCGTCACCGTGCCGCTGCCGGACCCCGGCAGCGCGGAGGCGCTGTACTGGCAGTCGTCCACGGGGCTCGGCTTCCGGGTCGCCGGGGGCTACTTCAACGGCCCGTGGGGGCCCGACCGCATCGGCATCTACGGTGCCACCCCGCGCCACACCTCCAACCTCCTGGGAGAGGTCCGCACCACGGGCCGGGTCCCCGAACTCGGCCCCGGCTGGCAGGCCCAGGCCCGGGCCGATCTCGCGGCCTGGAAGGCCGGCGTGGTGGTGCTCCCCCCGCAGTTCAACGACGGCCCGCTGCACGAGACGGTCACGAAACTGCTCGGGACGCCGGGAGAACGTGTGGCGGGGGTATGGGTATGGGACGTGGGAGCGCGGGGCGGCGCCCGGTGACGGGCACTCTTCGCCCCGGGTTCCCCCGGTATTACGCTGTCCCGTCCACCGTCCGCGCGCCCCGCCGGCGCCCGAGCCCCCGCCCCGAGTGCCCTGATCCGAACGGCGCCGCCGACCGAACCGCCCGAACCGCTGAGAGCGAGCCTTCCCTTGGCCTGTGACCTGTGGCTGGTCCCCCTTGTCGACGTGCTGTGCCACAGCCCCGACAACCCGTTCGCCGAAGAGATCGCCTCCTACGACGCGGCCCTGACCGGAGCCGGCCTGCCGACCGTGCCCGTCTTCGCCTACATGCCGGGCCTGTCCGGCGACGTCGCGCCGGTCGCCGGGTTCGACTACGACGCGCTGCACTTCCTGCGGCGCGCCTACCTGCTGAAGCTGTGCGGTCTCGCCGTGACTCCGGTCGACGAACTGGGCGGCGACTACGAGCAGTTGCTTGAGATGTTCGAGTCGACCGCGCAGCAGTCGCACCTGGTCTGGCACTACGACCACGCCGGCGCCTACGTCCCGGTGGACTTCGCCGCGCCCCTGTTCAACGACGAGCTGCTGGAGGGCGGCGGCCCGCTCGGCTCCACCCAGGGCCTGCTGCGCGAACTGGAGTACGTGGCCCCGGAGATCGGCATCGACCCCGCGAACCCGCCGGCCGCCCCGCGGCCCCCGGACGGTCCCACCGCCCTGGAGGAGCCCGCCGGGCCGATCCCCTACGACGAGAGCCCGTTCGCACGGGAGCGGCACGTGTGGCTCGGACTGCACGCGGCGGCGACGCGCAGCCTCGGCCAGGGCTCGATGATCATCTTCAGCTGACGCCGTTGCTCCCGGCCGGCATGCCGCGGGGCAGCGCACGCACCCGGTGCGTGCGCTGCCCCGCGGCGCGTCCGGACGTGCCGTCACCCGGCCCCGGCGTTCGGCCTGCGGACGCGGTCCCGTAAGACGGCCGACCGCCGGGCGACACCTCGGGCCGGTAGGACCGGGGCATGTCACAGACGAACACCCCCGCCCAGGCGGTGGCCACGGAAGAACTTCCCAGGCCGGAGCGGTTCGACGACGTCAAGGGCTGGTTCTGGCCCGCGGACCAGCTCCTCTTCGACTGGTTCCTGAGGCGCCAGGAGGCCGAGGGCCTGCGGGGCGACCTGCTGGAGCTCGGGGCGTACCTCGGCAAGAGCGCCGTCTTCCTGGGCGGCTATCCGCGCGAGGGGGAGTCGTTCACCGTCTGCGACCTGTGGGACTCCCCGGCGCCCGACGACTCCAACGGCGCCGAGATGGACCGTTCCTACGCGACCCTGACCCGCCGTGCCTTCGAGGCCAACTACCTCTCCTTCCACGACGCCCTGCCCACCCTGGTCCAGGCGCCGACCTCGGTGATCACCTCCCGGGTCGCCCCGGCGAGCTGCCGTTTCGTGCACGTCGACGCCTCCCACCTCTACGAGCACGTCCACGGCGACATCGAGGCGGCACGCACCCTGCTCGTCCCCGACGGCATCGTGGCCTTCGACGACTTCCGGGCCGAGCACTGCCCGGGTGTCGCGGCCGCCGTGTGGGGAGCGGTCCCGACGACCGGGCTGCGGCCCGTCGTGATCACCGGTACGAAGCTGTACGGCACCTGGGGCGATCCGGACCCGGTGCGCGAGGACCTGCTGGAGTGGCTCGCCGGGCGCACGGACCTGTGGCACGGCGTGGAGGAGGTCGCCGGGCGTCCGCTGATCCGCGTCAAGGCCGACCGTTCGACGGGCACGCCGGAGCACCCCGTCTCCCGCCACGAGCCCCTCACCGGGCCGGAGCCCGG
>NZ_RDBP01000012.1:1557563-1607205 GCF_008042045.1 Streptomyces sp. T39 | reverse complement strand
CGCAAGCGCACCGGCCTGGTGATCGGCTCGGTCGCCCTCGCCGTCGCGCTGCTCGGCGGAGGCATCACCTACGCCGCCATGAACCTCGGCGACGACAAGAAGAACGACAAGAACTCCAGCGCCGGGGGGACGGAGAAGTCCGACGACCCCGTCGGAGCGGGCGGCGGCGAGGACCCCACCGCCCATCCGACCGGGGGCGAGATCACCGATCCGCCCGGCCCCGCGCCCTCGGCGTCCATCGGCGGCGCGATCGCCGACGAGTACCTGGGCACCTGGCAGGGCGAGGGCAAGGACTCCGACGGCAACGTCGTCGCGCTCCGGCGGATCACCATCACCCAGGGCATCGAGGGCGAGGACGTCGCCACGACCTTCAACTCCTTCGAGTCCCTGCTGTGCACGGGCGCCGCGAAGCTCGTCTCGTTCGGCAATCTGATGGTCCTGGAGTCCCGGGCGGTCACCAGCATCCCCGAGGACGAGTGCAGCGACGGCGGCGAGCAGACCCTGCGGCTGCGCGACGACGGCTCGCTGACCTGGACCAGCGGCGACGGCGGCGAGACCGCGATCCTCAAGCGGACCGAGCCGTCCGACACCCCGATCCCCGCCGAGTTCCTCGGCACCTGGAAGCGGGAGGGCATGGAGAACGGCACGTCCCTGACCCTGACCCTGGAGCAGGGGGCGTACGGCGAGGTGGTCGCCAAGTGGACCGGCGACGGCCCGGCCTACCACTGCGAGTGGGAGGGCGCCCTCGCGGACGCCAACAGCACCTCGGTGCGCCTCGGGCCGGCGATCGTCACGGTCGCCGAGCCGGAGGACCAGTGCGAGAAGGGCGTGACGAAGACGATCCGGCTGAAGAGCACGGACGAGGCCGTCATCGGTGAGGTCGGCAACGACGACCCGCCGCCCTCGTTCCGCCGCGCGGACTGAGCCGTCGGGCCCACGGCGAGCGGGGCGCTCCGTCCTCGGACGGAGCGCCCCGCTGCGGTTCGACGCCGCGGGTCCGGGCCCCCTCGGGGACCCGGACCCCGGGATCCACGGACCTACAGGAACGAGTTGATCTCGATCGTCTCGGTCCGGCCCGGGCCGACGCCGATCGCCGAGATCGGCGCGCCGGACATCTCCTCCAGGGCCTTCACGTAGGCCTGCGCGTTCTTCGGCAGGTCGGCGAAGGTCTTGGCCTTGGTGATGTCCTCCGACCAGCCCGGCAGCGTCTCGTAGATCGGCTTCGCGTGGTGGAAGTCGGTCTGCGAGTAGGGCAGTTCCTCGACGCGCTTGCCGTCGATCTCGTACGCGACGCACACCGGGATCTCCTCCCAGCCGGTCAGCACGTCCAGCTTGGTGAGGAAGAAGTCGGTCAGGCCGTTGACGCGGGTCGCGTAGCGGGCGATGACCGCGTCGAACCAGCCGCAGCGGCGGTCGCGGCCGGTGGTCACACCGCGCTCGCCGCCGATCCGGCGCAGCGCCTCGCCGTCCTCGTCGAAGAGCTCCGTCGGGAACGGGCCGGCGCCGACGCGGGTCGTGTACGCCTTGAGGATGCCGATGACGCGGCTGATCTTCGTCGGTCCCACACCCGCGCCGGTGCAGGCGCCGCCCGCGGTCGGGTTGCTGGACGTCACGAAGGGGTACGTGCCGTGGTCGACGTCGAGGAGCGTGCCCTGGCCGCCCTCGAAGAGGACGACCTTGCCCGCGTCGATGGCGTCGTTGAGGATCAGCGTGGTGTCCGCGACGTACGGCTTGATCCGGTCCGCGTACTGGAGCATCTCCTCGACGATCTTCGCCGGCTCGATCGCACGCCGGTTGAAGACCTTCGCGAGCAGCTGGTTCTTCTGCTCCAGGGCCGCCTCGACCTTCTGCTCCAGGATGGACTCGTCGTAGAGGTCCTGGACGCGGATACCGGTGCGGTTGATCTTGTCGGCGTAGGTCGGGCCGATGCCGCGGCCGGTGGTGCCGATCTTGCGCTTCCCGAGGAACCGTTCCGTCACCTTGTCGACGGTGACGTTGTACGGGGTGATCAGATGCGCGTTTCCGCTGAGCAGCAGCTTGGACGTGTCGACGCCGCGGTCGTTCAGCCCGCTCAGCTCGGAGAGCAGGACCGCGGGGTCCACGACAACGCCGTTGCCGATGACCGGAGTACATCCGGGCGAGAGGATTCCGGAAGGGAGGAGATGCAGCGCATACTTCTGGTCACCGACGACCACCGTGTGGCCCGCGTTGTTGCCACCCTGATAGCGCACCACATAGTCCACGGATCCACCGAGGAGGTCGGTGGCCTTTCCCTTGCCCTCGTCACCCCACTGAGCACCGAGCAGCACAAGTGCGGGCACAGGCGTACACCCCTTCCGGGCGGGGCAAGACCAAGGTCAGGGGGCCTGAGCCGTGCCTGATTCTTCGGACCGGTTGCCCCGGAATAGACGAAGCCCCTGGCGCAATAGCGCAAGGGGCTCTTGCACAAAGATGCTACCCGAGGAAGGACCGAGGTGTCGGATCACGACCAGCTGCTGGTGGTCATCGACCCGGTCGCCCGCCGAATGGACGGCGAGTCCGTGCGTATCGCGAAGGATGTGCTGTGCGGCGGGTCGGAGGCGAAAATCTGTCTCCCCGACGGTCCGGAAGAATTTGCCCGGGCACTCGCCCGCAGGGGGTCGAGGCGGCCGGTGGTCGTCGGTGACGACCGCGCGCTGCTGCGTGCGGTGGCCCTCCTGCACCGCGACCGGTGGCTCGGCGACGGCGCCCTGTCGCTGGTCCCCGTGGGCGCCACGGTGCAGCTCGCGCTCTCCCTCGGGGTGCCCGCCGGCGCCGTCGCGGCGGCCCGCGCGGTGCTCGACGGGGCCGTACGGCGGCTCGACCTGCTGGTCGACGAGTCCGACGGCGTCGTCCTGGACGGCCTGACGATCCCCGCGCTGCGCTCGGCCGCCCGCGCGGAGGCGTCGGTCTGGAACGCCGCACGGTCCCTCGTGCGCACCCTGGTCGGCCCCGCTCCGCCCGCCTCGGCGCCCCGCCACCACCGTCTGCGCGTGGAGGCGGACGGCGTGGTGCTCGCGGACCTGGACGATCCGGTGGAGGCCGTGACGGTCCGCGCGGGCCCCGACGGCCGCGCGGAGGTCGTCGTGCGGCGCCACGCCGTCCCCGCCCCGCTCCGCGCCGACGCCCTCTCCGTCACCGTCTCGGGCCCCGACTTCCGCTACCGCGCCGACACCCATGTCACCGGCCCGGTCCGCACCCGCACCTGGACCGTCCGTCCCGGGGCCTGGGGGCTGACCCTGCCGGCTGCGTAGACGGGCCGGCGGGCCGGGTCAGCCGTCCGACCGGGCAGCCTTGCCGGCGGTCCGTCATGGCGTGCGGCCCCTGCCGGACGATCGAGGCAGACGCGCACACCCGGGTCGCGGCGGGCGGCACCGGGAACCACGGCGCGACACCGGACGTCGTGATCAACGTGGACCGTACCTCCCGCACCGGCTGCCTCGGCCTCGCGGTCGCCGCGCTCGGCGCCTGCGTCGCGGTGCTCAGCTGGGCACCGCTCGCCCGCGTCAGCATCGACGGCGGATTCGAGCAGCAGCACCGGGACCTGAGCGTGCTCTGGATCGACCTGCCGCTCGTCGCGCTCGGCGGCGCCCTGGTGCCGCTCGCCGCCTGGCTGATCGTGGTCCGCACCGTGGGGCGGGCCGTGCCCGCGCTGGTGGCCGCCGCGGCGGCCGGCGCCCTGGCCGTATGGGGCCTGACCAGCTGGTGGGAGCCGTACCAGCGCCCCGAGTTCCCCTACGTCGACACCGGGCTCGCCCGGACGGCCCCGGGGGCCTGAGCCCCGCTCACACCTCGACGAGCAGCTCCTTCAGCCCCCGGATCACGAAGCCCGGCTTCCACTCCGGCTCGCGGACGAGACGCAGCCCCGGCGCCCTGCGCAGCAGCTCCCCGAACGACGCGGAGAGTTCCAGACGGGCCAGGGGCGCGCCCAGGCAGTAGTGGATGCCCGCCCCGAAGGTGATGTGCGGGTTGTCGGAACGCGAAAGGTCCAGCGCGTCGGGCCGGTCGAAGCGGGCCCCGTCCCGGTTGGCCGAGCCGAAGAGCAGGGCCAGTTCGCTGCCGCGCGGCACGACGGTGCCGTCGATCTCGATGTCGTCGAGGACCCAGCGCTCGAAGAGCTGGAGCGGGGTGTCGTACCGCATCAGCTCCTCCAGGGCCGTCGGCAGCAGCGACGGGTCCGCACGGAGCGCGGCCAGCTGGTCCGGGTGGCGGAAGAGCGTCCACCAGCCGTTCGCGGTGGTGTTCACCGTCGCCTCGTGGCCGGCGTTCAGCAGGAGGACGCAGGTGGAGATCATCTCCTGTTCGCTGAGCCGGTCCTCCTCCTCGTGGGCGAGGATCAGCGCCGAGACCAGGTCGTCCCCCGGCGCCGTGCGCCGCTCGGCGATCAGCTCCCGCAGATACGCGCTGAACTCCAGCGACGCCCGGACGGCACGCCGCGCGGTCTCCTCGGAGGGGTTGAGCTCGAACATCCCGCAGATGTCCGCGGACCAGGGCCGCAGCAGCGGCCGGTCGGCCTCCGGCACGCCGAGCATCTCCGCGATCACGGCGACCGGCAGCGGCTCGGCGACGGCCGCGACCAGATCCCCGCCGCCCGCCTCCACCAGGCCGCCGGCCAGCTCCGCCGCGAGCCGCCGCACCACCGGTTCCAGCCGCTGCACGGTGCGCGGGGTGAACGCCTTGTTCACCAGGCGGCGGATCCGGGTGTGGTCGGGGGCCTCCAGGTCGAGCAGCCCGTGGTCGTTGAGGGTGTGGAACGGCTCGTGCGCCGCCGGCGGAGGCGTCCGCCCGAACTCCTCGTGGGCGAAGCGGTGCAGATACGTCCGGCCCAGCCTGCGGTCCCGCAGCAGCGCCGACACGTCCGCGTGGCCGGGCACGAGGTACTGCCGGGTCGGCTCGTACCGGTGCACCCGCCCCAGGGCCCGCAGCTCGGCGAAGGCCGGGTACGGGTCGGCGGCGAAGTCCGGGTCGTCGGGCCGGAAGAGGCGGAGGGCTGCGTCCATACGGGGACGCTAACCCCGCCCGTGAACGGGACGCCAGCCCCGCCCAGGACGGGGTGACCAGCCCCGCCCAGGACGCGGTGACCAGCCCCGCCCAGGACGCGGTGACCAGCCCCGCCTAGGACGGGGTGACCAGCCTCGCCTCGTACGCGAAGACCGCCGCCTGGGTGCGGTCCCGGAGCCCGAGCTTCACCAGGACCCGGCTCACATGCGTCTTGATGGTGGACTCGGCGACCACGAGGTGGGAGGCGATCTCCGCGTTCGACAGCCCCTGCGCGATCAGCACCAGCACCTCCGTCTCGCGTTCGGTCAGGTCCCCGACCTGCGTCATGGCGGCCGGCCTGGGCGACTCGGAGAGCTTGGAGAACTCGGTGATCAGCCGCCGGGTGACCGTCGGGGCCAGCAGCGCCTCGCCCGCCGCGACGACCCGCACGCCCTCGGCGAGCTGCCGCGCCGACGCGTCCTTCAGCAGGAAGCCCGAGGCCCCGGCGCGCAGCGCCTGGTACACGTACTCGTCCAGGTCGAACGTGGTGAGCACCAGCACCTTCGCTCCGGAGTCGGCGGCGACGATCTCGCGGGTGGCGTCGATGCCGTTCAGCTCCGGCATGCGGATGTCCATCAGGACGACGTCGGGTGCCAGCTCGGCGACCCGGGAGACGGCCTCGCGGCCGTTCACGGCCTCGCCGACCACCTCGATGTCGGGCATCGCGTTCAGCAGCACGGAGAAGCCCTCGCGCACCATGGCCTGGTCGTCGACGATGAGGACGCGGATCGTCATGAGGTCTCCTCGGAGACGGAGGCCGGGGCGACGGGGATGAAGGCGGTCACCTCGTAGCCTCCCTCGGCGGTCGGTTCGGCGGTCATCACGCCGTTCAGCATCGTCACCCGCTCGCGCATGCCGGTGATGCCGTGGCCGGCGCCGGGCGACGGCTGCACGGGCCCGCGCGGCGGGGTGTTCACCACCCGCAGCCCGATGCCGCCGAGCACATACGAGACCTCGACCCGTGCCGTCGAGCCGGGGGCGTGGCGCAGCGCGTTGCTCAGCGCCTCCTGGATGATCCGGTAGGCCGACAGCTCCACGCCCTGGGGCAGCTCGCGCACCGCGCCGGTGACCGCCTTCTCGGTGTCCAGGCCCGCGTCGCGGACGTTGGCGAGCAGGTTGTCGAGGTCGGTGAGCATCGGCTGCGGCGCGTCCGGGGCCTGGTAGTCCTCGGCGCGCACCACGCCGAGGATGCGGCGCAGCTCGGTGAGCGCGGCGACCGCGTTCTCGCGGATCGTGGCGAACGCCTTCTCCAGCTCCTCCGGCGGGTTCTCCACCCGGTAGGGCGCGGCCTCGGCCTGGATCGCGACGACCGACATGTGGTGGGCGACGACGTCGTGCAGCTCGCGGGCGATGGTGGTGCGCTCCTCCAGCAGGGTGCGGCGTCCGCGCTCGGTCTCGGTGACCGTCTGCTGGGCCTCGACCTCCTGCCGGGCGTCCCGGCGGATGAGGATCATGCCGACGATCAGCAGCGCGACGGCCGAGAGGAAGAGCATCGCGGGCGCGTTGGTGCCGTATCCGCGGGTGAGGAAGGTGCTGGTGAACATCGAGTACGCGGCCGTCAGGCCCCACATCCAGGCCGCCGTGCGGGGCCGGGTGCGCAGGGCGACGACGGTCATGACCGTGAGGTGGGCCAGGAATCCCCCCGGTGACCAGGGCCACTCGCCCCAGGCCCCGCCCAGCACGGCGACGAAGGGCGTGCTGAGGAGCGAGATCCAGAAGGCGCCGACCGGCCTGATCAGGGTCATGGCGACGGTGCCCGCGGGAACGAGGCCGAGCAGCAGCGCGTCGAAGTCGCCGCCGTCCGAGGCGGACGCGAGAAACAGCGCGCAGAAGGCGAAGAACAGCACCGTGGCGTGCGGCAGCCACACCGCACGGCGGCGTATCCGCTCACCGGGCAGCCGCCGCACCAGCCCGCTGTCGGCGCCGAGCGGCGGCAGCGGGCGGTACGCGAACGCGTCGTGGAACAGGTCCTGGCGGAGGCCGCTGAGCGCGCCCTGGGCCAGGCGGTACTCGGGGCTGCGAGTCTTCTCGGTCACGTATCGAAGGTAAGCGGCCCCACCGGCGGGGTCGTCACCTTCGGTGCGGATCCTTGGGCATCCGCCTTGAGTACTACCAGGTGGGGCGGGGTGGGGGTGCGACGGCCGCTCCCCGGCGCCGGGCGGGCGCCGGGGACGCCCGGTACCGGCCCGCGCGGGACGCCGCCGGGCGTCCCGCCCGTTCCTACCAGGCGAGCTGGGCGATCTCCTCGGCGACGACGGCGCAGGCGTCGGCGGCCGGGTCGATCAGCGGGAAGTGGCCGACCTCCTCCAGCAGCGTCAGCCCGACGGTCTCGCCCGCCCGGGCCGCGGCGTCGACGAACGCCTCGCCGACCGTCTGCGGCACGACGATGTCACAGCGTCCCTGCACGACGACGGTGGCGATCCCGGTCGGCAGCAGGGCGGCCGGATCGGTGTGCGCGGCCCGCTCCTCGTACGCGTCGGCGGCGCCCAGCAGCTGGCCGACCGCGCCGCCGCACACGCCGAGCCCGACGGCGGTGCCGAAGTCCGCGATCGGGGCGAGGGCGACGACACCGCGCAGCGCGGGGGCCGCCGGCAGCCGCCACGGGGAGCCGGCGGGCAGCACATGGCGGGCCGCAGCCCAGAGGGCGAGCTGTCCGCCGGCGGAGTGGCCGGTGACGACCGTCCGGCGGGGGTCCGCCTGCGGGAGGGCCTTCGCCGCCAGCTCGGGCAGCGCGTCCATCGCCGCCGCGACGTCGTCGAAGGTGTCGGGCCACCGCCCGGCAACCGGGCCGGTCCCGCGCTGGTTCGGGATCTCCCGTCCGCGCCGGTACTCGACGTTCGCGACGGCGAGCCCCCGGCGGGCGAGGAAGTCGGCGAACGGGGTCACGTGCCGCCGGTCGTACGGCGCCCGCCAGGCGCCGCCGTGCAGCACCACGACGAGCGGCGCGCTCGCCCGGCCGCCGTGGGGGGCGTAGAAGTCGACGAGCTGATCGGGATGGTCGCCGTAGGACAGCGTGACGTCCGGTTCGACGGCAGGGTGCGAGAACGCCGACTCTTCCTCGGCGGCGTCCCGGGCGACGGGGTCCGGCATGTGGTGCTCCAACAGTCCCGCAAGGCCGATGTGTTCGCTGTGATCAGCGCGGACGCTATCACTCGCACGTGCGGGGCGGGGCGGCGTCGGTCCGTCCGCTGCTCGACGACGAACGCCCCCCTTCCCGGGGCCGTGGTGATCAGACCTTCCTCACGGAGTGCGGCCGTGGCCTTCCGCGCCGCCATACGCGCGACGCCGTACTCCTGTTCCAGCCGCACCTCGGGGACGAGAGGGCGCGGCGGGTGCGCGCCGCTCGCGATCCGCTCCCGGATGCCGTCGGCGGTCTGCGCCCGCTTCGGACGGGTCCGAGCTGCTCGGGGACGGCCCGGAGGAGGGCCGGACGCGGCCGTGACGGGGCCCGTCCGGGGGGCGCCCCCCCCGGACGGGCGGTCCTCAGCCCTCCAGCACCTCGCCCAGCACCCGTGCCGCCCGCTCCGCGTCCGCGAAACCGACGTACAGCGGAGTGAAGCCGAAGCGCAGCACATCGGGGCGGCGCAGATCGCCGATGACGCCCCGGGCGATGAGCTCGTCCATCACCCGCGGCGCGTCCGCGCAGCGCAGGGCGACCTGGCTGCCGCGTTCCGCGTGGGCGGCCGGTGTCAGCGAGGTGACCGCGCCGTCGGGGACGTACGCGGCGACGCACTCCAGGAAGAAGTCCGTCAGGGCGAGGCTCTTGGCACGGACGGTCTCGATCGCGACGCCGTCCCACACGTCGAGCGCCGCCTCCAGCGCCAGCATCGACAGGATGTCGGGCGTGCCCACCCGGCCGCGCACCGCGCCGTCGGCCGCCGCGTACGCGGGGCTCATGGCGAACGGGTCCTCGTGCGAGGTCCAGCCGGGCAGCGGCGAGTCGAACGCGGCCTGGTGGCGGTGTGCCACGTACAGGTAGGCGGGCGAACCGGGGCCGCCGTTGAGGTACTTGTACGTGCAGCCGACCGCGAGGTCCACGCCGTGGGCGTCCAGCCCGACGGGCAGGGCGCCCGCGCTGTGGCAGAGGTCCCAGACGGCGACCGCGCCGGCGTCGTGGACGGCCGCCGTGAGGGCGGGCAGGTCGTGCAGCCGCCCGGAGCGGTAGTCGACGTGGTTGAGCAGGACGGCGGCGGTCGCCGGACCGAGCGCGCCGGCCAGCTCCCCGGGGGCGACGGGCACGATCCGGCGCCCCGTCATCCGGGCCGCGGACTCGGCGATGTAGCCGTCCGTGGGGAACGTGGTGGCGTCCACCAGCACGTCCGTGCGCGCCGGGTCGCCGGACAGCCGGACCGCGCCCACGACCGCCTTGAAGACGTTGACGCTGGTGGAGTCGCCGACCACGATCTGGCCCGGCGCCGCGCCGACCAGCGGCGCGATGCGGTCGCCGATCCGCTCGGGCGCGCTCCACCAGTCGCCCTCGGTCCAGGAGCGGATCCGCAGCTGCCCCCACTGCCGGGTGACCACGTCCGCGATCCGGTCGGGCACGTGCGCGGGCAGCGCGCCCAGCGAGTTGCCGTCCAGGTAGACGGCGTCGTCCAGCGCGAACAGCTTGCGCGCACCGGCCAGTTCGTCTGCGGCGTCCAGTGCCGCGGCCCTGCGGGCCAGGGACTCAGACATGGCTGCGCGCCGTCCACAGCTCGGGGAAGACGTTCTTGCGGGCGCGCTTCTCCAGCCAGGAGACGCCCGCGGAGCCACCCGTGCCGACCTTGGAGCCCATCGCGCGCCGGGTCGCCACCAGATGGTCGTTGCGCCATCGCCAGACGAGTTCGCCGACGTCGGTGAGCGCCTCCGCGAGCCGCATCAGCTCGGTGTCCTGCTCCTCGGCCCCGTACAGCTCGGCCCAGACGCGCTCGATCTGCTCGGAGGGCTCGTACTTCTGCGAGAGGTCCCGCTCCAGCACCTCGGCCGGGACGGCGTACCCGCGCCGGGCGAGCAGTCGCAGCACCTCGTCGTAGAGGCTCGGCTCGTGAAGGGCCTTCTCCAGCTCCGCGTGCACCCGGGGGGCCCCGCGGTGCGGCACCAGCATCGACGCCGACTTCTCCCCGAGCAGGAACTCCATGCGCCGGTACATCGCCGACTGGAAGCCGCTGCCCTCGCCGAGGGCGCTGCGGTAGGAGTTGAACTGGGCGGGGGTGAGGTTGGCGAGCGGCCGCCAGGAGGCGTTCAGCGCCTCCAGCTCCCGCACGGACCGCTTGAGCGCGTCCATGGCGACCGGGATGTCGTCCTGGCGCAGCGCGTGTGCCGCGGTCTCCCATTCGTGCACGACGACGGTGAACCACAGCTCCATCACCTGGGTCGTGACCAGGAAGACCATCTCGCCGGGGTCGTCCGAGAGGGGATGCTGCAAATGGGTGAGGACGTCCGCCTGGACGTAGTCCTCGTAGGGAGTGGTGCCCGCGAAATCCAGATTCGGGGCGGCGTCATGTGACATCGCTGTCTCCTCGACGGTCCGGGTAGCGGTCCGCCCCTTCCTGATCCGGTGTGGGCCCCGGTCCCCACTCGCATCATAGGACGATGTTCACGCGGGCGGCCCCGTGAGATAGGTCCCGTCCTCCGCATAGGGCCAGGCGTTGGAACGGCAGCCGTCCAGGCCCTTGATCTGCTGCATCATCACCGGCGCGGGCCTGCCCGGCCCCGGGCAGCCCAGGTGCCGTCGGATGCCGATCTCGTGGCCGACCTCGTGGTTGATGATCAGGTGCCGGTACTCGGCGGGGGTGCCGGCGAAGGTGGGCGAGCCCAGCAGCCAGCGGCGCAGGTTGACCACGACGCCGTCGGTGGTCTCGCAGTTCAGCTCGCCCCCGGTGTCGAGCCCCTGGGCGCGGCAGAGCCGGTCGGCGGTGTCCGGGGTGGCGATCCGGATGACGAAGTCGGCGCCGGACGTGACCAGCTGGAACCGGCCGCGCCCGTTCGCCGCCCAGCCGCGCGGGTGGGCGAGGATCTCCTGGATCTCGGCGGCCGCCTGCCCCGCGGAGACGTCGATGCCGTTCTCGACCTCCACCCGGTAGCGACGCAGCGCCCCGGCGCCCGACGGCTTCCCCGCGGCCCCGGCGGCCGTGAACGTCCCCGGCCCCGACACCGGCACCCGTGGGGGCCGGACGGCCTCGGGGGACACCGTCGGGGACGGCTTCGCGGAGGGCTTCGGCGACGGGGAGGCGGCGGACCGCGGCGACGGCGGGCGGGAGGACGGCGGCTCGGGGGCGGGTTCGCCCCCGGGGGAGATCAGCGGTGCGGCCGTCACCTCGGGACGGGGGCCGGCCGCGCCGGTGACGGGAGCGGCGGAGTGCCAGTGCGCGAGGGCGGCGCCGCCCGCGGTGGACAGGACGCCGACGAGGACTCCCAGCACCAGGAACCCGCGCAGCGGACGGCGTGGTGACGGGCGCTTGCGGGTGCCGGGGCGGGAGGCCGCAGAGCCTTCGGCGGACCGGTTGGGGCCGGCGTCGCGGCGCCCTCGGCCCGCGGACGTGGCGGCACGCTTGCCCACGACAGATGTCTCCCCCCGGACACCGGTGTCCAGCGGGACGGACGGTCCGGCGCCGCGAAACGGCGCACGACGCCGCACGGACCGGCTGCACACAGGCATGTCGACTACCTGTGCGATCGTACCCGGACGCGGGCCCGCCCCCTCCCGGGTGCGGGCCCGCGCCGGAAGCCGGGGAACGCCCCGGTCAGCCCAGGGTGTCCGCCGCCGTCTCGGACGAGTCGCGCAGGAACTGCGCGCAGCGCTCGTACTCGCCCTGCTCCCCGATGGCCTGCGCGGCCCGGGCGAGGGCGTGCAGGGCGCGCAGGAAGCCGCGGTTGGGCTCGTGCTCCCACGGCACCGGTCCGTGGCCCTTCCAGCCGCTGCGGCGCAGCGCGTCCAGACCGCGGTGGTAGCCGGTACGGGCGTAGGCGTAGGACTCGACGACGCTGCCCCGCTCGAAGGCGTCGTCGGCGAGCCGGGCCCAGGCCAGGGAACTGGTGGGGTACTTCGCCGCCACATCGGCGGGCGACGTGCCGCCCGCGAGCAGTTCGCGCGGCTCGGGCTCGTCGGGCAGGTGGGTCGGGGGCGGTCCCCCGAGCAGGTTTTCGTGGATGGACATGGCCCCAGTGTCACAGGTCGGCGGCGTCGCCGTCCGCGCCGGGCGACCGCTCCCGCACCACCGGCGGCTCCAGCGGCGGGGCGCTGACACCGCAGTTGACCCGGCACTCGGGGTGGCAGCGCCGGGCCTCCTCGGCCGGGGTGGGGCGGCGGACCGTCGCCCAGGCGATCAGCGACCCGGCCACCAGCACGCCCGCGCAGAGCGGGATCGCGCTGCGGAACGTGGCGCCGAACTCCTCGGCCGAGCGGTACGCCTCCGGCCCCATGCCCACCAGCAGCGGCAGGGCCGCCACCGCGATCAGGCCGGCCGCGCGGGCGGCCGCGTTGTTGATGCCGCTCGCGATGCCGGCCCGGGCCGTGTCGACCGACGCCAGGACCGTCGCGGTCAGCGGTGCGACCAGGGTGACCATGCCGAGCCCCAGGACCAGCAGGGCGGGCAGGACGTCCACCGGGTACGAGGCGTCCTCGCCGATCCGCAGGGTCAGCAGCATCCCGGCGGCGCACAGCAGCGGGCCGGCGGTCAGCGGGATGCGGGGTCCGATGCGCTCGCCGAGCTCGCCGGACCGCGCCGACAGCAGCAGCATCAGCAGGGTCGTCGGCAGCAGGGCGGTGCCCGCGCCCAGGGCCGAGTAGCCGGCGACGACCTGGAGCTGGAGGGCGATCAGGAAGAAGAAGCCTCCGAAGGCCGCGTAGACGCAGAGCGTGACCAGGTTGACGGCGGTGAACAGCCGGATGCGGAAGAGCGACAGCGGCAGCATCGGATCCGGACGGCGGGCCTCGACCAGCACGAAGGCCGTTCCCACCGCGAGACCGGCGAGGCCCGCCCCCCACGCCCCGTCGATGAGCGCGTAGGTCACCAGGCCCAGCGCCGCGGCCCCGAGCACCGCGCCCAGGACGTCGAAGCGGCCGCTCGCGTCGGGGTCACGGGACTCCGGGACATGGCGCAGCGCGACGATCACGCAGAGCACGGCGAGCGGCACGTTGAGCAGGAACACCCAGCGCCAGCCCGGTCCGTCCACCAGCCAGCCGCCGACGAAGGGCCCGATGGCGGCGCCCACGCCGCCGAGCCCCGACCAGAGACCGACCGCGCGCGCCCGGTCGTCCGGATGGAAGCCGGCCTGGATCAGGGCGAGCGAGCCGGGGGTGAGGAGTGCGCCGCCGATCCCCTGGAGCGCCCGCGCCGCGACCAGCACCTCGCCGGTCGGGGCGACGCCGCAGAGCAGCGAGCCGACGGCGAACCAGACGACGCCGAGCACGAAGATCCGCCGCCGCCCGTAGCGGTCGCCGAGCGCCCCGCCGAGGAGGATCAGCCCGGCGAGGGTGAGCATGTAGGCGTTGACCGTCCACTGGAGGACGGCGAGATCGGCGTCGAGGTCCTCGCCGATGCGGGGCAGCGCCACGTTGACCACGGTCGAGTCGAGCAGCGCCATGCCCGAGCCGAGCACGGTGGTGAGCACGATCCAGCGTCCGGTGGCGGACGACAGCCTGATGTCCGGGCCGCGCTGCCGGTCGTCGTCCATACGCCGATCATCCCCACCGGCGGCCCGGCCCGCCAATCCCACCGGGGCACGGCCCGCCGATCCGCGCCGACTCGGGAGAAGGTCCCCGGGCACACGGGGCACGCCCGACCGCCCGACCGCCGGAGCCCGAAGGCCCCCGGGCACGCGCGACCGCCGGATTCCGGACGAAGGCCCCGGGCGCGCCCGACCGCCGGAGCCCGAAGGCCCCCGGGCACGCGCCGCCCCCGGACGTCGGACCGCGGCCCCTACGCCCCCAGCCGCCGCAGCGCCCGCACCAGCGCGTCCGCGCCGCGTTCCGCCTTGGCGCGCGGGCAGCCGACGTTCAGCCGGACGAATCCCGCGGAGCCGTACGTCGTCCCGGGCATGATCGCGACCTTCTCGCCCTCGATCAGCTCCCGCTGGAGCGCTTCGTCGGTGATCGTGGTGCCGACCCCGAGGGGCCGCAGGTCGATCCAGGCGAGATAGCCGGCCTCCGGCGGACGCCAGCCCAGGCCGGGGAACGCGGCCTCCAGGCGGCGGGCGAGCATGTCCAGGTTGCCCGCGACATGGGCGACGAGCGCGTCGAGCCAGGGCGCGCCCTGGCGGTAGGCGGCGATGTGCGCCGTCAGCGACAGCACGGCGGGCGAGGCGAGCCCTTCGGCGGTCTGCATCCGGCGCAGGAACTCCGCGTGGTCGCCCGGGTCGCCGATGATCCCGTACGAACCGCTCAGCGCGGGGAAGTTGAAGGCCTTGGCCGCGGACGTCACGAGCGCCCAGCGGCCGGATCCGAAGCCGGTCCACGGGAGGTGGCGGCCGGTGTGCACGAAGTCGGCGTGTATCTCGTCGCTGACCACGGCGACGCCGTGGGCCGCCGCGAGCCCGGCGATGCGGCGCAGTTCGCCGGCGGTCCACACATGGCCGGTGGGGTTGTGGGGCGAGCAGAGCACCAGCACCCTGCTGTCCGGGCGGGCGAGCTGCGCCTCCAGGGCGTCCATGTCGCCGACGGGCGCCCCGCGCAGATCCCGGCGCAGGCCGGTGATCGCCTTGGTGAAGCCGTCGTAGGTGGGGGTGTGCACGACGACGCCGTCGCCGGGTCCGGACCACATCCGCAGCAGCTGGGAGAGCTGGTTGAGCACCGACGGCCCGTACACGACCCTGCCGGTGTCGATCCGGGTGCCGTGGCGGGTGGCGAACCAGTCGCGGATCGCCGAGAGGAAGTCCTCCTGGCGCCAGTCGGTGTAGCCGAAGACGCCGTGCCCGACCCGGTCGCGCAGGGCGTCGAGCACCACGGGCGGGGACATGACGTCCATGTCGGAGATGGTGAACGGCAGCAGCCCGTCCACGCCGAAGCGGTCGGCGACGCCGTCCCACTGCACGCACCAGGTGCCGCGGCGGTCGACGACGGCGTCGAAGTCGAAGCCCGCGTGCGCGGCGGCGGCTGCGGGGTGTGTCTCCGAGCCCATGGCAGAAACCTCCCTGGTGACGGCACGGACAGCACGCGGGCCCGGCGCCCCCGAGGGGACGCCGGGCCCGGCGTACTGCGCGTGTTACTTGATCCTGGTGCCGGTGGAGCGCAGGGCGGCACAGGCCTCGGCGACACGGGTCGCCATGCCCGCCTCGGCCAGCTTGCCCCAGGTGCGCGGGTCGTAGGTCTTCTTGGAGCCGACCTCGCCGTCGACCTTCAGGACACCGTCGTAGTTGCGGAAGACGTGGTCCACCACGGGACGCGTGAAGGCGTACTGGGTGTCGGTGTCGAGGTTCATCTTCACGACGCCGTTCTCCAGGGCGGTCGTGATCTCCTCGGCCGTCGACCCCGAGCCGCCGTGGAAGACGAAGTCGAACGGGGAGGTCTTGCCGTACTTCTCGCCCACACCCTGCTGGAGGTCCTTCAGCAGCTCGGGACGGAGGACCACGTTGCCCGGCTTGTAGACGCCGTGGACGTTGCCGAAGGAGGCGGCCAGCAGGTAGCGGCCCTTCTCGCCCAGGCCGAGGGCCTCGGCGGTGCGCAGGGCGTCGTCGACGGTGGTGTAGAGCTCGTCGTTGATCTCGTGCGTGACACCGTCCTCCTCGCCGCCGGTCGGGGTGATCTCGACCTCGAGGATGATCTTCGCCGCGGCGGCCTGCGCGAGGAGCTCCTGGCCGATGGCCAGGTTGTCCGCGAGCGTCTCGGCGGAGCCGTCCCACATGTGGGACTGGAAGAGCGGGTTGCGCCCGGCCTTCACGCGCTCGGCGGAGATGTCGAGCAGCGGGCGGACATAGCCGTCCAGCTTGTCCTTCGGGCAGTGGTCCGTGTGCAGGGCGACGGTGATGTCGTACTTGGCGGCGACGATGTGCGCGAACTCGGCCAGGGCGACGGCGCCCGTGACCATGTCCTTGCTGTGCTGACCACCCAGGAACTCGGCACCGCCGGTGGAGATCTGGATGATGCCGTCGCTCTCGGCCTCGGCGAAGCCACGCAGTGCCGCATGCAGGGTCTGGGACGAAGTCACGTTGATGGCCGGGTAGGCGAACTTGCCTGCCTTCGCCCGGTCGAGCATCTCGTTGTAGACCTCGGGAGTCGCGATGGGCATGTGTCCGCTCCTTGTGATGTGCGGGTATGTGGTGCTGGCCCTGACCTGGGGGCGACGTCATCGTCGCGGCCTATCTTTCCAGACTCCCGCCCGGGGTCCAGCATGCCCGTTGTGCCCGCGCGCGGGAGGGGCGTGCTGTTTCACGTGAAACAGCACGCCCCTCGACATCACCGCAGGTCACGCCATGATCAGGCGAGGCCCAGCTCCTCCAGCGAGTAGGCGTTGACGTACGGCAGGCCCGCCTCGGCGATCTTCGGGGCCGCACCGCGCTCGACGATCACCGCCACGGCCACCACCTCGCCACCGGCCTCGCGGACCGCCTCCACGGCGGTGAGCGGGGAGCCGCCGGTGGTGGAGACGTCCTCCACGACCAGGCAGCGCCGGCCCTTCACGTCCGTGCCCTCGATACGCCGCTGCATGCCGTGCGCCTTGCCCGCCTTGCGGACCACGAAGGCGTCCAGACGCTGCCCGCGGGCGGCGGAGGCGTGCAGCATCGACGTGGCGACCGGGTCGGCGCCCAGGGTCAGACCGCCGACGCAGTCGTAGTCCAGCTCCGCGGTGGCGTCGAGCATGACCTGGCCGACCATCGGGGCGGCCTCGCCGTCGAGCGTGATCCTGCGCAGGTCGATGTACCAGTCGGCCTCGATACCCGAGGAGAGGGTCACCCTGCCGTGCACCACGGCCTTGTCCTTGATCTGCTGGAGCAGCTCAGCACGAACGTCAGTCATGCCCGTCAGCTTAGAGGGCGTCCGACGGGCCGCCGTCGAGCCGCCGCCAGGTCCAGGTCGTCGCGAGCTCCAGCGGGTCGACCAGGGTGACCAGGCGCGGGTGGGTGTTGAGGCCGTCGGGCGGGCCGGACTGGGGCTCCACGCACACCGCCTCGTCCTGCTCGTCGTAGACGACGACCCAGGGAGTGCGGCCGGCGACCGTCAGCTCCAGCTGGTCGGGCCAGGTCAGGGTGACGTCGACGCCCGCGGGCATCCCGAAGCAGTCGTCCCACGGCCCCGGCTCCGGGGCGATGCGCCGTCCGGTCGGGAGGTGGTCGTCGCCGCGTTCCTCCTGCCATTCGGGGGTGAACGCGATCCGCACGTCCTCGCCGCCGATGTTGCGCAGGAACCACGGGTGCCAGCCGGCCTGTGCGGGGAACGACGTCTCGGCCGTCTCGACGCCCAGGGCGATCGTCAGCGCGTCGGCGGTGAGCGCGAAGGTCTGCGTCACCTTCCCCGCGTACGGCCACGGATCCGTGAGGTCGTAGGTGAACGCCGCTTCTGCCGGGCCCGCCGCGGCGGTGCGCCAGGCGGTGTCCCGGCCGGTGCCGTGGATGGCGTGCGGAGGCGCGTTCAGCGGGAGCCGGTGCACGATGTCGCCGTTGCGGAAGCGGCCGTCCCGTGTGCGGCCGCACCAGGGCACCATCGGGAACGAGCCGTACCGCTCACCCTGCCGCAGCAGCTCGGTGCCGCCGACGCGCAGGCTCGCGATACGGCATCCGTTCTCCGGATGCACGGTCAACTCGACGTCTCCGGCGGCGAGCCGGACGCTTTTTTCGCTGCTGGTCACAGGACGACATTAGCCGCGCCCACCGCGGGACCGCGTCGCCGTGCCCGGACACACCGGAGTCCGGACCCCGCCGCGCGGACTCCGGACTCCGGTGCCGTCAATCCTCCGCCCGTGCGGCTCAGTTCCTGCGGCGCAGCGCACGGCCGACGACGACGGCGGAGGCGATGGCGAGCGCGGCCGCCGGCGCGATCCAGCGCAGGGCCGCCCCGGTGCCGCCCGCCGACGGCGCCGGGGCCGGGGCGTAACGGCCGCGCGGGGGCGCGTGGTCGACCTCCTCGGCGCTGCGCCCGATCATGGTGCGCCGCGCGTGGGCGGCCTCCGCCGCCGGTTCGCCGGGCAGTCCGGCGAGTTCGTCCAGTTCCTGGAGGTCCTCGATCGCGGAGAGGTCCTCCTCGTCGGCGTCGGCCGCCGGGCGGTCCGACTCGTCGCCGAAGGCGTCCTCCGCGTCCGGCCCGAGCGACGGGGGCGGCACGGGGACGTCGAACACCGAACCGAGGCCCTGGCTCTCCGTGATGTCCGCGTCGCCCGCCGCCCCGGGGCCGTCGTCCCCGGCCTGGGCCGCGATGTCGTCGACGTGGTCGGCCTGCTCCTGACCGTCCGGCGTGTCGCCGGGCTCCGTTGGTGGCGACGGGGAGACCGCCGTGGACCCGGACGGGGCGGCCTCCGCGGCGCCGCCGCTCTCCGCGGGTGTCCGGGGCTCCTCGAACGCCACCGCCGCGAGCGCCTCGGCGAACCGGTCGAGCAGCCGGTGCGCGGCCGATGTCCGGGCCTCCTCGGTCAGTTCGGCCAGGCGGCCGTCGGCACCGGCGGAGCCGGTGAAGGTGAGCGTCGTCCCTCCGTCGGTGGGCTCGGGGCGGACCGTCAGGCCGACCTTCACGGAGCCGCTGCCGCGGACCTCCGCGCCCTCCGCGTCGACCACGAAGTCCCGGCCCTGCTCCACCACGCGCAGCACACCGCGGTAGGTGATCGTGTGACTGCCCACGCGGACCTTGAGTCTCCCGGCGAGCGGCCCGGCCGCCTCGTCGGCGTCCTGCTGGAGCCCCGGCACGCAGCGGGCGACCCGGGCAGGGTCCCGCAGCGCCTGTCGAAGGGTCTCAGCCGGAACCGGAACGAACGCCTCATGCTCCATGGGAACCGAGCCTACTCAGACCGGCGCGCCGCGTCTGCCTTTCACACGGCACGCACCGGCACGCCCCCCGCACGGCGTCAGCGCGCATACCGCGGACGCACCAGGGTCGACGGCTCCGGCCCGGCCCCCTCGGGGCGGATCCTCTCCGCCGCAGGACCGTACCCGGGCAGCCGCTCGGCGAGGCGGGACCGCAGCCGCGGCACGGCGGGGTCGAGCGCGAGGCCCGGCGCCTGTCCCACCGCGGCCAGCAGGAAGCCGTGGTCCCCGTCGGCGCGGTACGCGGTGGCCGCGAGGCCGGCCGCCCTCAGCGTGGCGGCGACCGTCCAGTAGGCGCGCGGGGCGGCCTCGGCCGGGCCCGCGTGGACGACGAGACGGCCGCCGGGGGCGAGTGCCCGCCGGGCGAGTCCGTAGAACTCCAGCGAGTACAGCTTCCCGCCGGCCGTCCCCGGAGCGGGCAGGTCCGAGACGATCACGTCGTACGCCCCGCGCCGGGCCCCCCGCAGCCAGGTGAAGGCGTCGGCGGTGACGTGCCCCGTCCGCGGGTCCTCGTAGGCCCGGCTGTTGAGTGCGGAGAGCGCCGCGTCCCGGCGGGCGAGGTCCACCAGGCCGGCGTCCAGGTCGACGACCGTCACCGAGCCGACGTCCCCGTAGCCGAGTGCCTCGCGGGCGGCGAGGCCGTCGCCCCCGCCGAGGATCAGCACCCGGCCGTGCGGACCGTTCATGGCGGGGTGGACGAGGGCCTCGTGGTACCGGTGCTCGTCGCTGCCGCGCACCTTGAGCCGCCCGTCGATGAAGAGGTCGGGCGGCCGGGACACCCGGCCGGTGAGAACGACCTCCTGTACCTCGGTGCGCACGGCGACCCGCACCTGGTCCCCGTAGACGGCGCGCCGCGCGGCCTCCTCGAAGTCGCCGACGAGCGCGGTGGCGGCGGCGAGCAGGGCGAGGACCGCCCCGTTCAGCAGCAGCAGCCGGCGTCTGCTGCGCGGGCTCATGTCCCGGCGGAACAGCCAGAGCACCAGCACGCCGCCGGCGACCGCGTTCACCGCGCCGGTCAGCAGGGCGCCGGTGAGCTCGCCGAGCCACGGCAGCAGCAGGAAGGGGAAGGCCAGCCCGCCGACCAGCGCGCCCACGTAGTCGGCGGCGAACAGATCGGCGACCGTACCCTCGGCGTCGCGGCGCGAGACGCGCTGCATCAGCGACATCAGCAGCGGTATCTCCGCGCCGATCAGCACGCCGATGGCCAGCGAGAACGTCACCAGCACCAGATGGGAGCCGCCGCTCCAGGCGAACGCCGCGTACAGCACCATCCCCGAGGCTCCGCCGACCAGGGCCAGAACGGCCTCCAGCACCCCGAAGCCGACCACGGCACGGCAGCGGAGCCGCTTGGCGAGCAGGGAGCCGAGGCCCATGGCGAAGACCATCAGCGACAGCACCACGGAGGCCTGGGTGACGGAGTCGCCGATCAGGTAGGACGCGAGGGCGACGAGCTCGAGTTCGTAGACGAGTCCGCAGGCGGCGCAGACGAAGACGACGGCCAGGATCAGATACCGGGCCGCTTCCGGCCGCACGGGAAGCACTACCACGTCCGTGTGCGGGGAGAGTTGCTGCCGGTCGATCACTTTCGTAACGCTACGTCACGCATGTCCCGGCTTTTGTCACCCACAAGAGCTAACTGCGGTGTTCGGGCGCCGTGGCCAGCGTGCCGACCCTGGTCCGGGTGACCACCAGCCGGCCCTCCTGCGGGTAGGCGTGCCAGGTACGCCACTGCACCTGGCGCTCGCCCCGCTGGGCCAGCATCGCGGTGAACGCGTGCGGATCACCGGGAAAGGTTCCGGCCAGACCGTGGGGGTGGTCGGCGACCAGGGCGAGCAGTTCCTGCGCGCGGCCGGCGAACGACTGCCGCGACAGGGTCTCGACCCGGGCGGCGAATTCGTACTCCCAGTCGCCGAGCCGCTTGGCCACCCCCAGCGGAAGCGGTGTGCTGCTGCCCGGGAGGCAGGCGACCGTCTCGGAACACGACTCCTCCCCCTGGTCGAGAAGGACCTGGTGGGAGGCCCCCAGCAGCCTCAACTGCAACGACGCGCCGGACAGTTCGAGGTCGAGGACGGCCAGCGCGGGCAGCGGTTCGCGGCCGAGCGCCCAGGCGAGATCGTCGGCACGGGTGTCGGTGTAGGCGGTATCGATGGTCGTGAGCATGGGTCGGCTCCGCAGGGCGCGCATCGGCGGGGTGGGCACGTGGACACGGCGCCCCCCGGAACGGAGCGCACGAGGTGAGGGGGGTGGCCGCTCGGGGTCCACTTCAGGTCCGAGAACTGGCCGGAACCAACTGGTTCCAGGATCGAGGGAATCACGAACTGCGCCGTGACCACAGCGGTTTTTACCAACTTGCTGCGGTTTCCATCCCCTCGGGGGCCCAACGGTTCAACTGTTCAATCGAAAAAGGCCGATGGAGCCGCATTCCCCGGCCCACCGGCCCTGCCCATGGCAAAGTCCCCCGTCAACGGGAAGCCGCCCGGCGGGAGTTGTCACCCCCCGCCGGGCAGTTTCACCCGCGGCGGACCAGCTGCCCCGTGTCAGCTGCCTCCGCCACACCCACCCCCGCCGCCGCCGCACGACGAGCTGCTCCCGCACGAGGAGCCGCCGCCGCACGACGAGGAGGAGGAGCCGCCGTCGGCCCACGAGCCGCCCGAGCCGCCCGACCGGCGGCGGTTGCCCCGCCGGCGCGGCGGCGGCGACGCGGCACGGCTGATCGCCACCACGATCGCCACGACGATCCCGATCACCAGTGCGAGGAGAATTCCGAAGACCACCATCACTTCACCGTCCTTGCTCGTCCCCCGAAGCGAGTCCCCCGCGACGCTGCGCGACCGCTTCCGTGTTCTCGTGCCTGTCGATGCACTTCTCACGCGTGTGACAGGGGAATGCCCTCGCGCCGGGAATGCCAAAGCCGACTTGAGCAACTCCAGAGGTTCGGCCCAGGATGACGGTCATGACAGGACGCGAACCGGGATCACGGCCCCTGCTGAACCGCAGACTGGCGCCTTTCGGCACGACGATCTTCGCCGAGATGTCCGCGCTGGCCGCACGGACCGGGGCGATCAATCTCGGCCAGGGCTTCCCCGACACCGACGGCCCCGAGGAGATCAGGGAGGCGGCCGTCCGGGCGCTGCGCGACGGCCGCGGCAACCAGTACCCGCCCGGCCCCGGCGTCCCCGAGCTCCGGGCCGCGATCACCGCCCACCAGCAGCGCCGCTACGGCCTGGCCTACGACCCGGACACCGAGGTCCTGGTCACCGCCGGCGCGACCGAGGCCGTGGCGGCGGCCCTGCTGGCCCTGGTCGAGCCCGGTGACGAGGTGATCGCCCTGGAGCCCTACTACGACTCCTACGCGGCGAACATCGCGATGGCGGGCGGCACGCGGGTGCCGGTGACCCTGCGCCCCCACGAGGGCGCCTTCCGGCTGGACCTCGACGAGCTGCGCGGGGCGGTCACCGGGCGGACCCGGCTGATCCTGCTGAACACGCCGCACAACCCCACCGGCACCGTGCTCTCCCGCGACGAGCTCGCCGCCGTCGCCGAGCTGGCCGTCGAGCGGGACCTGCTGGTGGTCACCGACGAGGTGTACGAGCACCTGGTCTTCGAGGGCGAGCACCTGCCGCTCGCCGGCTTCCCCGGCATGCGGGAGCGCACGGTCACCGTGTCGAGCGCGGGCAAGACGTTCTCGTTCACCGGCTGGAAGGTCGGCTGGCTGACGGCCTCCCCCGAGCTGGTCGCGGCGGTCCGCTCGGTGAAGCAGTTCCTGACCTACGTGTCCGCCGGGCCGTTCCAGTACGCGGTCGCCGAGGCGCTCCGGCTGCCCGACTCCTACTTCGACGCCCTCCGCGCGGACCTGCGCACCAAGCGGGACCTGCTGAGCGAGGGCCTGGCGGCGGCCGGTTTCGCCGTCCACCGGCCGGCCGGTACGTACTTCGTGACGACCGACATCCGCCCGCTCGGCGAGAGCGACGGCTTCGCCTTCTGCCGTGCGCTGCCGGAGCGCTGCGGGGTGGTCGCCATCCCGAACGCCGTGTTCTACGACGACCGCGAGCAGGGCGCCCCCTTCGTGCGGTTCGCCTTCTGCAAGAGGACCGAGGTGCTCCAGGAGGCCGTCGCCCGGCTGGCGCAGCCGGCCCGCTGAGACGCGGACGGCGAGGGGCCGCACCGCACGGGCGGGCGCCGCCGGCCCGTCGAGGCCCGCACGGCGAAGGGCCCGCACCGCTCACGCGGTGCGGGCCCTTCGCGACGGCGGGGGCGGCTCAGGCCTCGTCGGCCGGCTTCTCCTCGGCGGTCGCCAGGCCGAAGCGCTCGGCCAGCCACTTGTCGAACTCGATCGACGCACGGACCCAGCTGACCGTGGAGGACACGAAGTGCTCCAGGCTGACGCCGGTGCCGATCAGCATCTGGGCCTCACCGATGAGGCGCAGCGACGGCTCGGCGCCCTCCTCCTCGTGCTGGTGGGTGTAGACCTTGGGCCACAGGGTGCGGCGGTTCCAGTCGTCGATCGTCTCCAGGATCTCGGCCCGCTTCTCCACCGGGTGGGGGCGGTCGTAGAAGGTCCGCACCGAGAAGACCTGCTGCTCGTTCTCGCCCCGGAACATGAAGTACGTGCGGAATTCCTCCCACGGCGCGGCGAGGTCGCCCTCGTCGTCGACGACGTACTTGAGCTCCATCTGGTCGAGCAGCTGCTTGACCAGATCCTGGTCGGGAACGACGGGGCCCGCCGGTCCTGCGGCCTGGGGCTGGGGCTGGCCCCCGAAATTCGGAATCGAGGACGGATCGATGGTCACCGTGTTTTTCCCTTCGTACGGATGCCGCCATCCTCTCCCATCCCCGCCCGCCCGGCGCAAGCCCCGCCGCCCGCTATCCGCTGCGAGCTGACAGATGCCCGTACGGACGGCCGTGGTGGCCGGGACGSCGTCCCGGCCACCACGGGGCGCGCTACTGCGCGACGCCGACGATCAGGCCGTCCTCGAACCGGTCCACCCGCACGGTGTCCCCGTCCACGACCTCGCCCGCGAGGATCTCCTTCGCGAGCCGGTCGCCGATCGCCGTCTGCACCAGGCGGCGCAGCGGCCGGGCGCCGTACGCGGGGTCGTTGCCCTCGTCGGCCAGCCAGTCGAGGGCGGCGGGGGTGACGTCCAGGGTGAGCCTGCGCTCGGCCAGACGCTTCGCGAGGCGGTCGATCTGGAGCTTCGCGATGTGCGCCAGCTCGTCCCTGGACAGCGCGGAGAAGACCACCAGGTCGTCGAGCCGGTTGAGGAACTCCGGCTTGAAGGAGGCCCGCACCACGTCCAGCACCTGTTCGCGCTTGCGCTCCTCGGAGGTCGAGGGCTCGACCAGGTACTGGCTGCCGAGGTTCGACGTCAGGATCAGGATGGTGTTGCGGAAGTCCACCGTCCGGCCCTGACCGTCGGTCAGCCGCCCGTCGTCCAGGACCTGGAGCAGGACGTCGAAGACCTCCGGGTGCGCCTTCTCCACCTCGTCGAGGAGCACCACGCTGTACGGGCGGCGCCGCACGGCCTCGGTGAGCTGGCCGCCCTCCTCGTAGCCGACGTAGCCGGGAGGCGCGCCGACCAGGCGGGAGACGCTGTGCTTCTCGCCGTACTCGCTCATGTCGATGCGGACCATGGCCCGCTCGTCGTCGAAGAGGAAGTCCGCGAGCGCCTTCGCCAGCTCGGTCTTGCCGACGCCGGTGGGGCCGAGGAAGAGGAACGATCCGGTCGGCCGGTCCGGGTCGGCGATGCCCGCCCGGGTGCGGCGCACCGCGTCGGAGACGGCCTGCACGGCCTCGCCCTGCCCGATGAGCCGGCGGCCGAGCTCCTGCTCCATGCGCAGCAGTTTCTGGGTCTCGCCCTCCAGCAGCCGGCCCGCCGGGATGCCGGTCCAGGAGCCGACCACGTCGGCGATGTCGTCCGGGCCGACCTCCTCCTTGACCATGGTGTCCTTCGACGCCTCCTCCTCGGCCTCGGACGCGGCCTCCAGGTCGCGCTCCAGGGAGGGGATCTCGCCGTAGAGCAGCTTGGACGCGGTGTCGAAGTCGCCGTCGCGCTGGGCGCGCTCGGCCTGGCCCCGCAGGTCGTCCAGGCGCTCCTTGAGCTCACCGACGCGGTTGAGGCCCTGCTTCTCCTTCTCCCAGCGGGCGGTCAGCCCGCGCAGCTCCTCCTCCTTGTCGGCGAGGTCGCGGCGCAGCTTCTCCAGACGCTGCCGGGAGGCGGGGTCCGACTCGTTCTTCAGGGCCAGCTCCTCCATGCGCAGCCGGTCCACGGCACGCTGGAGCTCGTCGATCTCGACGGGCGAGGAGTCGATCTCCATGCGCAGCCGGGAGGCCGCCTCGTCGACGAGGTCGATGGCCTTGTCGGGCAGGAAGCGCGAGGTGATGTACCGGTCGGAGAGGGTGGCGGCGGCGACCAGGGCGCTGTCGTTGATCTGCACCTTGTGGTGGGCCTCGTAGCGGCCCTTGAGCCCGCGCAGGATCGCGATGGTGTCCTCGACGGTCGGCTCGGCGACGAGCACCTGCTGGAAGCGGCGCTCCAGCGCCGGGTCCTTCTCGATCCGCTCGCGGTACTCGTCGAGCGTGGTGGCGCCGACCATGCGCAGTTCGCCGCGGGCGAGCATGGGCTTGAGCATGTTGCCCGCGTCCATGGCCGAGTCCCCGCCGGCGCCCGCGCCCACGACGGTGTGCAGCTCGTCGATGAAGGTGATGATCTGCCCGTCGCTGGCCTTGATCTCGGAGAGCACGGTCTTCAGCCGCTCCTCGAACTCGCCGCGGTACTTGGCGCCGGCGACCATGGCGCCGAGGTCGAGCGAGACCAGGCGCTTGTTGCGCAGCGACTCCGGGACGTCGCCCTTGACGATGCGCTGGGCGAGGCCCTCGACGACGGCGGTCTTGCCGACGCCGGGCTCGCCGATGAGCACCGGGTTGTTCTTGGTGCGCCGTGACAGCACCTGCACCACACGGCGGATCTCCTGGTCCCGGCCGATGACCGGGTCGAGCCGGCCCTCCCGCGCCGCGGCGGTGAAATCGGTGCCGAACTTCTCCAGCGCCTTGTACTGACCCTCGGGATCGGGTGTGGTCACCCGGCGTCCTCCTCGTACCGTCTCGAAAGCGTCCAGCAGCTTCTTCGCCGTGGCGCCCTGCCCGTCGAGCACCGCGCCCGCGGCCCCGCCCTTGGCGGCGACGCCGATCAGCAGGTGCTCGGTGGAGACGTAGTCGTCCCCCAGCTCCCCGGCCCGCTCGGCGGCGTCGGCGATGACGGCCAGCAGCTCGCGATTGGGCTGGGGCGGCGCGACCGTGGAGCCGGTGACGCTCGGCAGCGACGCGAGGACGCGCTCGGCCCCGGCGCGCACGGCGGCCTGGTCCGCCTCGACGGCGGCCAGCAGGTCGATGATGTTCTCGTTGTCCTGGCCGGCCAGGAGCGCCAGCAGCAGGTGCGCGGGCGTCAGGTCGGCGTGCCCGTCCTGCACGGCCCGGTTGCTGGCGGCGTTGATCGCATCCCGGCTCTTGTTGGTCAGCTCGGCGTCCACGTGCGGTGTCTCCTCCTTGCCGGTGGGCTCTCCCGGGGCCCGCGGCCCCGCTCCGGTCATCGTGACTCATACAACGTCCACAAAGTTGAGTCTATTCCACTCAGGGTGGGTCACGGGACGGAAGGGGGCGCTATGTTCCGGACATGGCCATCGACCCCCGCAAGCCCGACGAGTCCTACCTCAGCTTCTGGCGCGAGCGGCACATCTGCACGCTGACGACACCCCGGCCGGACGGCTCCCCGCACGTGGTGGCGGTCGGGGCCACCTACGACCCCGGGAACGGCGTCGCGCGGGTGATCACCGGACGGCACACCCGCAAGGCCGCCAACGTCCTCGCCGCGGGAGCGCAGGGGGCACGGGTGGCGGTCTGCCAGGTGGACGGGCGGCGCTGGGCGACGCTGGAGGGCGTGGCGACGGTCCGCACGGACGCCGTCGCGGTGGCCGACGCGGAGGCGCGCTACCAGGAGCGCTACGGCCGGGAGCCGAGGCCGAACCCGGACCGGGTGGTCATCGAGATCGCGCTGACGCGCGCCATGGGCCGGGCCTGAGACGTCCCGGAGCAGCCGCGTCGCCGGCCCCGGGGGCGCGGCGGACCGGCCGAAGACGTCCTGGCAGCACAACGGCGCCATCGTGTTTCAGGTCCACGATGGCGCCGCTGTGTGGGGGAAGCACCTGAGCGATTTGAAACGACGGGGGAATCGCTCAGGCACTGCGGGGGGTGGCGGTGGTGTCCGACTCGACGAGCTGATGATCACGCGCGTCGAGGTTGACAAAAATCATGCCGTACCGGATGGCACAGCGAACGGGCTGCGGAGCCCCTCGCGGCCGGCGAAGGCACCGGTACGCGCGGACGTCCTCGTCCTCTTCGCGAGCGACGACGATCGGCTCCCCGAACAGGGTGACCATCAACGAGTCGCCACGGTGGGGGATGGCCGTGACGAGATCGATGAAATGCCACCCGGACCGATAGGCCGTGGCCATCTCGCGCCGGAAGACCCGATCGTCCGGGGGGATGGTCATGCGTCCGAGTCCGCGTCCACGGGAGCACTCTCCCAGGAGATTTCACCCACGCCCGCGACCACTGCATGCGTGGGCCCGGTCTCCCACGACGGCTCGCCGTTGGTCACCGCGGCGCCGAACGCACCTACCGCGGCAGCGAGCGTGCAAAGTATGCCAACCGTCCTGTTCATGGAGGATCTCCACCCCATTCTGTTCAATACCCTCCCCCCGCGTCTAAGACGATGTCTCACGCCGAATGCTTCCACCAGCGACCACGGGCATCATGTTCCTGTAATTCAGGACCCTGAGGGGGTGTCACATGGCGTCGAACCAGCATGAAATCGGACATAAGCATAGTGCTGCCGAACTATGCGAAGCGGGGAAGAATCTCTACGCAACGGCACTGCGGACCGGACGGCTTTCCCGCTCGGAGGCCGTGGAGGCCCCCTGCCTGCTCGATCTCGCGCTGCTGCGCCCCGACCCCGACGACCCGCAGTGGCTGCGCCCCGTCCCTCCCTCGCTCGCCCTCAACCAGCTGATGCACCCGATCGAACGGGAGATCCAGGAGCGCCGCCAGCTCGCGCTGTCGATCGCCGGGACCTTCGAGCCGTTCATGAACCTGACAGCCCAGGATCTGTCCGCGCGCCATGCCATCACCGTGCTCGAGGGTCTGACACTCATCAACACGGCACTCGACCGGGCAACCGTCGAGTGCGCCGAGGAACTTCTCACGGTACAGCCCGGGAGCGGCCGCCGCCCGGACACGCTCGAACACGCCCTGCGCAGAGCCGAACCGCTGCTCCAGAACGGCGTGAAGATGCGCACGCTGTACCAGCACACCGCCCGGCACCATCCCTCCACGCTCGCCTACGTGGAGCGGGTCCACCCGTACGGCGTGGAGGTCCGGACCCTCGAGGAGATCATCGACCGGCTGATCATCATCGACCGGAAAGTGGCGTTCGTGCCGGCCCGCAGCGACCGGCAGGTCGCGCTCGAACTGCGCCACGAGGGGCTCGTGCGCTATCTCGTGGGCGTCTTCGAGCAGTTCTGGCTGCACGCCACCCCGTGGGAGGAACAACTCTCGTACGCCCCCGAGCTGGACGGCATCACCAGCGTCCAACGCTCGATCGCCAAACTCCTCGTCGAGGGCCACGTGGACGACTCCATCGCCCGCCGCCTCGGGATGAACGTCCGCACCTGCCGTGCCCACATCGCCAAGCTGAACGCCACGCTCGGCAGCGGCAGCAGGGCCCAGCTCGGCTACCTCATCGCCCAGTCGGGCATCCTCGACGACGACCGCTGAGGGGCCGCACGGCACGGCGGTCGGACGGGACGGGACATGGGAAAGGGGCCTCGGAGCGTCACGCTCCGAAACCCCTTCACCGCTGCGTCCCCACGGCCGCTACTCGGACCGCCGGGGCCGCCACACCACCAGCGCGCTGGTGTGCTGCACGTCCTGGTAGGGCACCAGGTCGCGCCGGTAGGAGGCGTGCACCTGCGCCTCGCGCTGCTGCATGGCCGCGGCCGCGCCGTCGACCGCGGCCGACAGCTCGGCGACCCTGGCCTGGAGCGCGGCGACCTGGTTCTCCAGTTCGATGATGCGCTTGATGCCGGCCAGGTTGATGCCCTCGTCCTGCGACAACTGCTGGACCGTGCGCAGCAGTTCGATGTCGCGGGCCGAGTAGCGCCGGCCCCGGCCGGCGGTGCGGTCGGGGGAGACGAGACCCAGGCGGTCGTACTGCCGAAGGGTCTGCGGATGCAGGCCCGACAGCTGCGCGGCCACCGAGATCACGTACACCGGTGACTCGTCGGTCAGTTCGTAGGGGTGACGACTGCGTCCCGGACGGCCCTCCATGTCATGCTCCCTTCGCGGCCTGGAACAGCTCGGCCCGCGGGTCCTCGTCCGCGGTGGCTTCGCGGTAGGCCTCCAGCGCTTCCTTCGCCTTGTCGTCCAGTTCCTGCGGCACGGTGACCTCGACCGTCACCAGCAGGTCGCCGCGGGTGCCGTCCTTGCGGACCGCGCCCTTGCCGCGGGCCCGCATGGTGCGGCCGTTGGGCGTGCCGGCGGGCAGCTTGAGCGTGACCGGCGGGCCGCCGAGGGTGGGCACCTTCACCTCGCCGCCGAGCGCCGCCTCCACATAGGTGACGGGCACGGTGACCGTGAGGTTGTCGTCCTTGCGGCCGAACACGGGGTGGCTGTCGACGTGCACCACCACGTAGAGGTCGCCGGCCGGGCCGCCGCGCTCGCCCGGCGCGCCCTTGCCGCGCAGCCTGATGCGCTGCCCGTCGGAGACGCCCGGCGGGATGCGCACCTGCATGGTGCGCGAACTGCGCGCCCGGCCGCTGCCCTTGCAGACGTCGCAGGGGGTCTCGGCGATCAGACCGCGCCCCTTGCAGTCCACGCACGGGTCGGTCAGCGAGAACGATCCGCTGCCGCCGCGCGAGACCTGGCCGGTGCCGACGCAGGTCGGGCACACGCGGGGGGTGCCGTTCTTGTCGCCGGTGCCCGCGCAGGCCTTGCAGGGCGCCTGGCTGGACATCCGCAGCGGGACCGTGGCCCCGTCGACGGCCTCGGTGAAGCTGAGCGTCACCTCGGACTCGATGTCCTGGCCGCGGCGCGGCTGCGTCCGCGTGCCCGGGCCGGCGCCCCGGTTGAACAGGCCGCCGAAGACGTCCCCGAGGCCGCCGCCGAAACCGCCGGCTCCGCCGGGCGCTCCGCCCTGGGCGCCTCCGAAGAGGTCGCCCAGGTCGAAGTTGAAGCTGCCGCCCGGGCCGCCGGCGCCGGGCGCCCGGAAGCCCCCGTTGCCGAAGAGGGCGCGCGCCTCGTCGTACTCCTTGCGCCGCTTGGGGTCGCCCAGGACGTCGTTGGCCTCGGAGATCTCCTTGAAGCGCTCCTCGGCCTTGGTGTCGCCCTTGTTGGCGTCCGGGTGGTTCTCGCGGGCGAGCTTCCGGTACGCCTTCTTGATCTCGGCCTCGGTGGCGTCCTTGGGGACGCCGAGAACCTTGTAGTAGTCCTTCTCGACGAAGTCCTTCGTGCTCATCGACGTCCCTCCTCCCGGACGTTTCGCGCGTCAGCCCGCGTCGGGGCCACCGCTCTCCTCGTCGGCCTGCTGCTCTTCCTTCTGTGCCGGGGCCGCGCCCGGCTGGGGCTCCGCCACGGCGACCCGCGCGGGGCGGATCGTGCGCTCGCCGATGCGGTACCCCGGCTGAAGCACCGCGACGCATGTGGTCTCGGTGACATCCGGCGCGTACGAGTGCATCAGCGCCTCGTGGATCGTCGGGTCGAAGGGCTCGCCCTCCTTGCCGAACTGCTGGAGCCCCATCTTGGCGGCGGCGGTCTCCAGGGACTCGGCGACGGACTTGAATCCGCCGACCAGTTCCCCGTGCTCCCGCGCGCGGCCGATGTCGTCGAGCACGGGCAGGAGTTCGGTCAGGAGGGTCGCCGTGGCGATCTCCTTGACCGTCACCCTGTCCCGCTCCACGCGGCGGCGGTAGTTCTGGTACTCGGCCTGGAGCCGCTGGAGGTCCCCGGTGCGCTCGTTGAGCGCGGTGCGGACCTGGTCCAGCTGGGCGGTCAGACCTGCGGTCTTGGCTGCGTCCCCTGCCGGGGCCGCCGGGCCCTCCTTCTCGGAGGACTCGGCGGTCTCGGCGGCGTCGTCAGGTGTCGCGCCGGAGGGGACGTCGGGGTTCTCGTCGTGCTCGTCGAACCCCGGGGTCTCCTCCGTCACGCGGCACCGCCCTTCGTGTCCTTCTCGTCGTCCACGATCTCGGCGTCGACGACGTCGTCGTCGGCCTTGGCCTGCTGCTCACCGCCGGCCGCACCAGCGGCCGCGCCCTCGGGGGCGGCGTTCGCGTAGAGCGCCTGGCCGAGCTTCTGGCTGACGGCGGCGACCTTCTCGGTCGCGGTGCGGATCTCCGCGGTGTCCTCGCCCTTGAGCTTCTCCTTCAGCTCGGCGAGCGCGGTCTCGACCTCGGCCTTGACGTCGCCGGGGACCTTGTCCTCGTTGTCCTTGAGGAACTTCTCCGTCTGGTAGACGAGGCCCTCGCCCTGGTTGCGGGACTCGGCGGCCTCGCGGCGGCGGTGGTCCTCGTCCGCGTACTGCTCGGCCTCCTGGCGCATGCGGTCGACCTCGTCCTTCGGCAGCGAGGAGCCGCCGGTGACGGTCATCTTCTGCTCCTTGCCCGTGCCCAGGTCCTTCGCGGTCACGTGCATGATGCCGTTGGCGTCGATGTCGAAGGCGACCTCGATCTGCGGGACCCCGCGCGGGGCCGGCGGCAGACCGGTCAGCTCGAACATCCCGAGCTTCTTGTTGTACGCCGCGATCTCGCGCTCGCCCTGGTAGACCTGGATCTGCACGGACGGCTGGTTGTCCTCGGCCGTGGTGAAGATCTCGGACCGCTTGGTCGGGATCGTGGTGTTGCGCTCGATGAGCTTGGTCATGATGCCGCCCTTGGTCTCGATGCCGAGGGACAGCGGGGTCACGTCGAGGAGCAGGACGTCCTTGACCTCACCCTTGAGGACACCGGCCTGGAGGGCGGCGCCGATGGCGACGACCTCGTCCGGGTTGACGCCCTTGTTGGCGTCCTTGCCGCCGGTGAGCTCCTTGACGAGCTCGGCCACGGCGGGCATACGGGTGGAGCCGCCGACCAGGACCACGTGGTCGATCTCGGACAGGGCGATGCCCGCGTCCTTGATCACGTTGTGGAACGGGGTCTTGCAGCGGTCGAGCAGGTCCGCGGTGAGCTGCTGGAACTGCGCGCGGGTGAGCTTCTCGTCCAGGTGCAGCGGGCCCTCGGCGGACGCCGTGATGTACGGCAGGTTGATCGAGGTCTCCGTCGAGGACGACAGCTCGATCTTCGCCTTCTCCGCGGCCTCGCGGAGACGCTGGAGAGCCATCTTGTCCTTGGACAGGTCCACGCCGTGGCCGGACTGGAACTGCTTCACCAGGTAGTCGACGACGCGCTGGTCCCAGTCGTCGCCACCGAGGTGGTTGTCGCCGTTGGTGGCCTTCACCTCGACGACGCCGTCGCCGATCTCCAGCAGCGAGACGTCGAAGGTGCCGCCGCCGAGGTCGAAGACGAGGATCGTCTGGTCGTCCTTGTCCAGGCCGTAGGCCAGGGCCGCCGCGGTGGGCTCGTTGACGATGCGCAGCACGTTGAGGCCCGCGATCTCGCCGGCCTCCTTGGTGGCCTGGCGCTCCGAGTCGTTGAAGTACGCCGGGACGGTGATCACCGCGTCGGTGACCTTCTCGCCCAGGTACGCCTCGGCGTCCCGCTTGAGCTTCTGCAGGATGAAGGCGCTCATCTGCTGCGGGTTGAAGTTCTTGCCGTCGAGCTCGATCTTCCAGTCCGTGCCCATGTGGCGCTTGACGGAGCGGATGGTCCTGTCGACGTTGGTGACCGCCTGGCGCTTGGCGACCTCGCCCACCAGCACTTCACCGTTCTTCGCGAAGGCGACGACGGACGGCGTGGTCCTGGCACCCTCGGCGTTGGTGATGACGGTGGGCTCGCCGCCCTCCAGAACGCTGACGACGGAGTTAGTCGTGCCCAGGTCGATGCCGACCGCACGTGCCATTTCGATCCTCCAGATGACTTGAGTGGAACAGGCTCAAGGATGCATGACGGAATCGATCGAGTCAACAGACATGAGTCGAGGGCACTCAACTTTTATCCCGCCCTTACAGGCACCCCACCCCGACGAGCGGCCTTCGCGTGGCTCACCCACCCCCGCCTACCCATCTGCAACAGTCATAGCAGCAGAAATCGGGCACGAATTCTCGTGCGGGACGAAGGGCGGCGGACATGTCGGCCAAGCGAACCGTCGATCTGACCGTCGGCACGCTCCTGCTGATCGCCCTGGCGCCGCTGCTGGCGGCGGCGGCCGCCGCCGTCGCGGCGACCTCCCCCGGACCGGCGCTCCGGCGCACCGCGCGGGCGGGCCGGGGCGGCCGCACGTTCACGATGTTCACGTTCCGCACGACGCACGGCGGGACGCTCACCCCGGTGGGGCGGCTGCTGCGCCGCCACTTCCTGGAGCTGCTGCCGCAACTGCTCAACGTCGTCCGCGGCGAGATGTCCCTGGTGGGCCCGCGCCCCCTCGCGACGCCCGCCGCCCAGGCCGGGACGGCCCGCGCCCGCCTCGCCGTCCGCCCCGGCGTGACCGGCCTGTGGCAGGTCGGCGGGCGGTCGGAGCTGCCCTGGGAGGAAATGGACGTGCTCGACCTGCATTATGTGGAGCAGCACTGGCTGGGGCTCGATCTGGCGATCCTGCTGCGGACCGTGCCGGCGGCGGCCCGGGGGCGGCGGCGGGACCTCACGGTCCACGCCGTGCCGGTCAGGGTTGCCTGAGCGACACAGATCACCGGCGGCCCAACTACAGTGCGGCGGAACAAGTGGGTAGTCTCAGCATGGACTGAATAAGTTACCGCTTAGTAGTGCCGGATCACCCACCCTCGCAGGCCCGAGGAGCCTCCCATGCAACTCGCCGCGATCATTGTGTCGCTGACCCTGACCGTGGTCGGCGTTGCCCTCATCGCCCGAGCCGTCGCGCAGATCTACCGCTTCGTCCGGCTCGGCCAGCCCGTCCCCGCCGGCAGCCGCACCGACGACCCGAAGGCGCGCACGGTCACCCTGGTCAAGGAGTTCCTCGGCCACACGCGGATGAACCGCTGGGGCATCGTGGGCTTCGCGCACTGGTTCGTCGCGATCGGCTTCCTGACGCTGCCGCCCACGCTGGCGCAGGCCTACGGTCAGCTCTTCGAGGCCGACTGGGTCCTGCCGGTCGTCGGCGGCTTCCTGCCGTTCGAGATGTACATCGAGTTCATCGGTGTCATGACGATCCTCGGCATCCTCGTGCTGATCGCGATCCGGCTCCTCAACCTGCCGTCCCGCGCCGGCCGCAAGTCCCGCTTCGCGGGCTCCAAGGCATGGCAGGCCTACTTCGTCGAGTACGTCATCCTCACCATCGGCGTGGCGATCTACGTGCTGCGCGGCCTGGAGGGCGCCATCCACCACGTGGAGGGCTACGAGGCCGCCTACTTCGCGTCGTACCCGCTGGTCCTCGCGTTCGACGGCCTGTCGCTCGGCACCCTCCAGACGCTGGTCTACTTCACCGCGATGATCAAGATCGGCACCTCGCTGATCTGGATGATCACCGTCTCGCTCAACACCAACATGGGTGTCGCCTGGCACCGCTTCCTCGGCTTCCCCAACATCTGGTTCAAGCGCAACGCCACCGGCGAGACCGCGCTGGGCGCGCTCCAGCCGATGACCACCGGCGGCAAGGAGATCGACTTCGAGGATCCGGGCGAGGACGACGTCTACGGCGTCTCCCAGGTCGAGCAGTTCTCCTGGAAGGGCATCCTCGACTTCTCCACCTGCACCGAGTGCGGCCGCTGCCAGTCGCAGTGCCCCGCCTGGAACACCGGCAAGCCCCTCTCGCCGAAGCTCCTGATCATGTCGCTGCGCGACCACGCGCACGCCAAGGCCCCGTACCTGCTGGCCGGCGGCGGCAAGACCATGGAGGGCGAGGAGAAGGCCTCCGAGGAGCAGCTCAGGGACGTGCCCGCCGCGGCGCTGGCCGAGGCCGAGCGGCCGCTGATCGGCACCCTGGAGGAGAACGGCGTCATCGACCCGGACGTCCTGTGGTCCTGCACCACCTGCGGCGCCTGTGTCGAGCAGTGCCCGGTCGACATCGAGCACATCGACCACATCGTCGACATGCGCCGCTACCAGGTGATGATCGAGTCCGCCTTCCCGTCCGAGGCGGGCACGATGCTCAAGAACCTGGAGAAGAAGGGCAACCCCTGGGGTCTCGCCAAGAAGCAGCGTGTCGAGTGGACCAAGGAGGTCGACTTCGAGGTCCCCGTCGTCGGCAAGGACGTCGAGGACCTCACCGAGGTCGACTACCTCTACTGGGTCGGCTGCGCCGGCGCCCTGGAGGACCGGGCCAAGAAGACCACCAAGGCCTTCGCGGAACTGCTGCACATCGCGGGCGTGAAGTTCGCGATCATGGGCGGTGACGAGAAGTGCACCGGCGACTCCCCCCGCCGCCTCGGCAACGAGCCGCTGTTCCAGCAGCTCGGCCAGGAGAACGTCGCCATGCTGAACATGGCCTTCGGCGAGGACGACGAGGACCCGGAGACGAAGAAGCCGAAGTCGGCCAAGAAGATCGTCGCGACCTGCCCGCACTGCTTCAACACGATCGCCAACGAGTACCCGCAGCTCGGCGGCGAGTTCGAGGTCATCCACCACACGCAGCTGCTCCAGCACCTCATCGACGAGGGCCGGCTGATCCCGGTCACGCCCGTCGAGGGCCTGATCACCTACCACGACCCCTGCTACCTGGGCCGTCACAACAAGGTCTACACGCCCCCGCGCGAGATCATGGACAAGGTCCCGGGCCTGCGCCAGCAGGAGATGCACCGCCACAAGGAGCGCGGCTTCTGCTGCGGCGCCGGCGGCGCGCGGATGTGGATGGAGGAGCGGATCGGCAAGCGCATCAACAACGAGCGCGTCGACGAGGCCCTGTCCCTCAACCCGGACATCGTCTCCACCGCCTGCCCGTTCTGCCTCGTCATGCTCACCGACTCCGTCAACGGCAAGAAGAACGACGGCAAGGCCAAGGAATCCCTCCAGGTCGTCGACGTCGCCCAGCTCCTGCTCGACTCGGTGAGGACCCCGGCCGACCCGGAGCCCACCGCGGAGACGGCGGACGCCCCGGAACCGGAACCCGTGAAGTAGCCGTCCTCCACCACGACCGCAAGCGGCCGGACCTGCCTCGGGGGCAGGACCGGCCGCTTCGTCGTTCCGGCACCGCCCCTCCGCCCGCCCGGCGTCGGCGACCCGGCGCGAGACCCCCGGGAACCGCGCCTCCGCACCGCGCCCACCCCCGGCGACCTCGGCACACGCACCCTGGGGACGGCACCCCGGGGTTCCCTTAGGGGATGTCACAGCTCGGCAGCAAAGGCCCGCCTGTTACCGGCTCGCGGCCACCGGACACGCGCGGACCGGGTACGTTCGAATGCGTGGCTGGATTCAGGATCGGACGCGGCCGGGACAACCGCACCCCGCAACAACCGCAGGCCCAGGCGCCCCGTGCGCCCGGCCCCTACCAGGGCACGCCTCCCTACGGCGGACAGCGGCCCCCGCAGTGGCCGCAGGCCACCGGCGGGCCGCAGCCGTACCAGCAGCCCCGCAACCAGGGGGGCTACGGCGAGCCCGAGTACTTCGGCGACCCGTACCACCAGTCGCCACAGGGCCCCGACCCGTACGCGGCCAACAACCCGGGCCACACCCAGGCGTTCAGCGTCCGGGACGACGACGTCTACGGCGACGGCGCCACCTACCGCGCCGGCTCGGCGCCCGCGGCCCCGTCCGGCCCGCGGCTGCACTGGAAGCAGCTGCTCGCCGGCATCGTGCTGCGCCCCGGCCCGACCTTCCTCCAGATGCGCGACTACCCGGTCTGGGGGACGGCGCTCGTCGTCACCTTCCTCTACGGCCTGCTCGCCATCTTCGGCCTGGACGAGCCGCGCGAGGAGGTCATCAACGCGACCCTGTCCAACGCCGTCCCCGCGGTGCTGATGGCCGGCGTGGTGTTCGTCATCAGCGGTCTGCTGCTCGGCGCGGTGACCCACACCCTGGCACGGCAGTTCGGCGGCACCGGCTCCTGGCAGCCGACGGTCGGTCTCTCCATGCTGATCATGTCCATCACCGACACCCCCCGCCTGGTGTTCGCCGTCTTCCTCGGCGGCGAGAACTCCCTGGTGCAGGTGCTCGGCTGGGTGACCTGGGTGGCGGCGGGCGCCCTGTTCACCTCGATGGTGAGCAAGTCGCACGACCTGCCGTGGCCCAAGGCGCTCGGCGCCTCGGCGATCCAGCTGATCGCCCTGCTGTCGATCATCAAGCTCGGCACCGTCTGACCCGCAGGGACCCTGCGGCGGACGCCCGGCCGGTTCTCCGGCCGGGCGTCCGCGTGTCCGGGCCGTCCGGGCGTCCTGTGACCGCCCGCGGCGGGCAGGATCAGAGGATCCCGGCCCGGCGGGCGTCGGCCATCCAGGACGGGAACTCGGAGAGCAGCCGGTCGTACAGCTCCGCGTCGGCGACCGTGGCGATGTCGTCGACGGCGAAGAACCCGACGTTGTCGACCCGGCGCCCGGGCAGGGTGTCGAAGCGTTCCAGCACGCCGTAGTTCGACCGCCCCAGGCCCACGAACTGCCAGAACACCGGCTCCTCGACCGCTCCCCGCAGCTGCTGCTCGATCTCCGCGTTGCGGTACACACCGCCGTCCGAGAAGAACAGCACCAGCGTGGGGTCCTGGGCGGGATGGTCCCGGACGTAGGCACGGACCTCGGCGATGACCTTCTGCTCCTCGTTCTGGATGCCGACCGCCCGCATGTCCACCTGCCCGGGCTGCAGGCCCTTCGGGGGCTTGCGCCTGCCGAACAGGCTCATCTCGCCGCACCGCACATGCAGGCGCAGCCACTCGGGCAGCTCGCCCAGGAGCAGATCGGGCAGCCTGGCCGGCTGCGAGGCGAAGGTCCACGCCTGCATCTCGCCGTCGTCGTCGAGCTGGGCCGCGACCGCCGCCATCCGTTCGACGACGTCGGCGACCACACCCTTGGTGTACAGGCCCGCCATCGAACCGGAGGCGTCGAGGACGAGGATCACCCGGGCACGGGCACCGGCGGCGCCGTGTTTGCGCAGGCTGACCGCGACCTGTTCCTTGCGCAGCGACAGGCGCTTGCGCATGTCGACGGGCAGGCGTTCCTCGCCCTTGGAGAGCCGTGGCGGGCCGGTGGGCGGCTGGGGCGAGATGAGCCTGTTCGGCAGGCGCAAGCCCCCGAAGGGCCTGCAGCCCGGGCAGGTGGACATGCGGGCGGTCGGCATCCAGAACGAGGAGCAGAAGGTCATCGCCGAGGTCCGTGCCTACGTCCGGGACCATCCCGCCCAGGACCCCACGCTGGTGCGTGGCGGGGCTTCGTCCACGGTGATGCCGAAGTCGGTGGCCAGACCGGCGAGCCCCGAGGCGTACCCCTGTCCCACCGCGCGGAACTTCCACTGCCCGGCGCGCCGGTAGAGCTCGCCGCTGACGAACGCCGTCTCCGTCGTCGCCGTCATGTCGAAGCGCGCGAGTTCGGCACCGGACCCCGCGTCCAGCAGACGCAGGGCGAGGCCGGGGAAGCGGCCGAAGGCGCCGCCGTCGGCGGACGCGCACAGCACGATGCGCTCGACACCCGGCTCCACCCGGTCCAGATCGACGAAGACCGCGTCGGTGGCCGTGCCGGAGCCGTGCTGCTTGCCGAGGTGGCGCACGGCGCCCGAGGCGTGCGCGGGCTGGTTGTAGAAGACGAAGTCGGCGTCGTCACGCACCCGTCCGGCCGCGGTCAGCAGCAGCGCCGAGGCGTCGGCGTCCGGGACGTCCGGCGCCTGGCGCCAGCTCAGCTCGGCACGCACCGCGGAGGCGGCCACCGGAAGGTTGGCGCCCTTGCTCAGGGAGGTCGCTGTCACCCGGCCAGTCTGCCCGGTGACGGCGCGCGCGTCAGCGGCACCTGCCGTACCGCACCGCCGCGGACCGGGGGACGGCTACGCGTCGAGCACCTGGCCGTCGCGGCGCACGACGGGCTTCTCCACGCTCCAGGGGAAGTTGATCCACTCGTCGGTGCGCTTCCAGACGTACTCGCACTTCACGAGCGAGTGCGACTTCTCGTAGATCACCGCGGACCGGACCTCCGCCACGTGGTCGAGACAGAAGTCGTGCACCAGCTTGAGCGTCTTGCCGGTGTCCGCGACGTCGTCCGCGATCAGCACCTTCTTGTTGGAGAAGTCGATCGCGTTGGGGACCGGAGCCAGCATGACCGGCATCTCCAGGGTGGTCCCGACCCCGGTGTAGAACTCGACGTTCACCAGGTGGATGTTCTTGCAGTCCAGCGCGTACGCCAGCCCGCCGGCGACGAACACCCCGCCCCGCGCGATCGAAAGCACGACATCGGGCTCGTACCCGTCGTCGGCGATCGTCTGCGCGAGTTCGCGGATCGCTCCGCCGAACTTCTCGTAGGTCAGATTCTCGCGTACCTCGCTCATGCGACGGGCCTCACACCTGCGTCCGATGGAAATTGATGAAGGAGCGGGAGGCCGTCGGTCCCCGCTGCCCCTGGTAACGCGAGCCGTACCGCTCGCTGCCGTAGGGCTCCTCGGCGGGGGAGGTGAGCCGGAACATGCACAGCTGCCCGATCTTCATCCCCGGCCAGAGCTTGATCGGCAGGGTCGCCAGGTTCGACAGCTCCAGCGTCACGTGCCCGGAGAAACCGGGGTCGATGAAACCGGCCGTCGAGTGCGTCACCAGGCCGAGACGCCCGAGGGAGCTCTTGCCCTCCAGCCGCGACGCCAGGTCGTCCGGCAGCGAGATGACCTCGAAGGTCGACGCCAGCACGAACTCGCCCGGGTGCAGGATGAACGCCTCGTCCCCCTCCGGCTCCACGAGCCGGGTCAGATCGGCCTGCTCCACGGCGGGGTCGATGTGGGGGTAGCGGTGATTCTCGAACACCCGGAAATAGCGGTCCAGCCGCACATCGATGCTCGAGGGCTGCACCATGGATGCGTCGTACGGATCGATGCGCACGCGCCCGGCGTCGATCTCGGCCCGGATGTCCTTGTCTGAGAGAAGCACGCCCCGAGGATACGCAGAGCGCGCGGGCCGTCCCCAATCGGACACCTGCCCGCGCGCCCGCGCCACGCCGCTACCGCTCGTCCCGCCGCCCCTGCACCACCACGGGCACGGCATGCCTCAGCCGCGCGCACCGCGGACACCGGACGAGCCGCCCGGGTCCGAGCCGGTCGGCGCCGAGCTGCTGCAGAGGAAACGACGTGGTACTGAACACATGCCCTTCGGCACAGCGGACGACGGTGCGCTCCATCAAGTCCATCGGGCCCCTTCCCCAACGAATGCGGACGAAGGCCCACATTAGGGGATGACCCGGACGGACGGGCACGCGGCACTCCGCGCCCCGAGATTACGCCCCAACTCCCGCCCTCCGTACCGGGGTCCACCGCCCGGACACGCCACACACCCCGCGGGGCGACGCACCGCGGGGTGGGGGATGAGGTAGAGTGAGCGGCGATGCGGTGCCGATCAAGGTCCGCTGCGCGGATGTAGTTTAATGGTAGAACATGAGCTTCCCAAGCTTATAGCGCGGGTTCGATTCCCGTCATCCGCTCGTGAACGAAGCCCCAGGTCAGCGACCTGGGGCTTCGTCGTTGTCTAGACCTCTCTAGGTGTCCCGCACCACCTCTGCACCACCTGCCGCCTGATCCGGCTTGTCACGCGCCCTCTCGCGGGCCGCGCGCACCATCCGGTCCAGCCCGCCGGCCACCTCCTTCTGCCGGTCGTGGTCGGAGTGCTGATAGATCAGGGCCGCCTTCTCCGTCGACTGCCCCGCCCGCACCATCGTGTCCTTGAGCGTGGCCCCCGATCGAGTGGACAGGGTGTGGCCCGTGTGGCGGAGGTCGTAGAAGCGGAAGTTGCTCGGCATGCCGACCCGCTCCCGTGCCTTGCGCCACCTCCGGCCGAAGGTGGACCGCCTGAACGGCGCCCCCTTCTCCCCCACGAAGAGCAGTCCCTCGGGGCCCTTCTCCGCGTACCAGTCCAGGTGCCTGCGAAGGTCGGTGGCGAGAAACGCCGGCAGCACCACAAGCCGCTTCCCTGCTTCCGACTTCGTCGGCCCCTCGACCCGCACACCGGTCGCCAGCTCCGGCGCTGCCTTCCGCACGACGATGGTGACGTTCTCCACATTGACGTCCTTCCGGCGCAGCTCCGCCTGCTCCTCGGGCCGCATCGGCCCGTAGGCGCCGAGATAGACCATGAGGCGCCACCGGATGCCGACCGCCTCGGCAAGCGCGTCCACCTGCTCGACGGTGGCGACCTGGCCCGACTGGGAGACCTCTTTGCCGGCGCCCCGGATCCGGCACGGATTCCGCCGGATCAGTTCGTCGTCCGCGGCCGTCTCCAGGATGGCCTTGAGCAGCCGGTACGACTTGGCGACGGTAGTGGCGGCGCCGGTGCTGCTCAGCCGCTCTGCCCTCCACTCGCGCACGCGCGGCGGGGTGATCTCGTCCAGGTCCAGCCTGCCCAGGCCGGGCAGGATGTGGAGCCGCAGCAGCCGGGTGTACAGCTCCACAGTCAGCGGCGCCACGCCGCGTTCGACCACCCACTTCGTGGCGTACTCCTCGAAGTTCACCGCGCCGGCGTCCGGGTCGCGCCACGCGCCACGCGTGATGTCCGCCTCGACCTGCGAGAGCCAGACCTCGGCGTCCGCCTTGGTCTCGAAGGTTCCCGGTGCGCGCCGCCGTTCGCCGGTGGGGTCCAGGTAGGACGCGGTCCAGCGGCCCGACCGGTACTGACGGACCGCGCCGAACCTGCGCATGGTCATCTTCTTGCGCTTCGCGGTCATCAGGCGGCCCTCCTCGACCTGCGGCGACGGGGCTGGAGCGGCTCGACGGTGTTGGCCTCGATGTACTCCCGCACGACGCTTTCGGGGAAGCGCACATGCGTCCCGAACTTCACGTAGCGGATGCGCCGTTCGGCAACGAGACGGCGCGGGAAGCGCTCGGTGGTGCCGAGAAGTTCGGCGAACTGGCGAACAGACAGGTACCTCTCCTCCAGCGGTGCCGGAGCGGGCACGGCGGAAAGCCTGCGCCCGGTACGAGCAACGTTGCTCAAGACATGACTCCTTGGCGATGTGCCGGGGCCCGAGGCCCCTTCCTGTCAGATCCGCTACATCCGCTACATCCGCTACACGCCAGGTCAGGGGCCTGTTTCGTGTAGCGGATGTGCGGGGTGTAGCGGAGATCTCGCTACGCGGAGGGCTGGGCGGTGGCGGGTGTAGCGGCTGTCCCGGGCATGTAGCGGATGGCGAACAGCTCATCCGCTACGGATTCACCCCTGTTGACCTGCGGTGTAGCGGCTGTAGCGCTTGTAGCGGACTTTCCGGGGGTGGGAGGGCAGTAGCGGGACCAGGCGTCGGCGAGGTCGTCGGCGTAGTAGCCGCGGGGGATGGTCCCGCCGGGGGTGCGGATGGGGCGGGGTTTGATCGGCTTGTTGGCCCCGGTGACGTAGCCGCCGAGCATGCGGGCGAGTCCTCGGGAGGTGAGGGGCTTACCGCCCATGTCGACCCAGGGGGCGTCGTCCATGGCGAGTAGGCATTCGAGGATGGCGGCGGTGGGCATGCGGTCGATGCCGCAGAACACGTTGTCGCGCAGGTCGGTGAGGAGCCGGATACCGAGGGACGATTCGTCGTCCTCGGTGGCGGCGGTGACCAGTTCGACGCAGGCGGCGCGGGCTCGTGCCGGCCAGGTGCCGCCTGCTGCGTCTGCGACGGCGAGCAGGGGCTCCCAGACGTCGGCGGGGCGGTCGGTGACGCCTTCGGGCATGTCCGGCCATGCGCCGGTGATCTTCTCGCGTACCTGATCGGCCCAGCGGGCGAGCCGGTCGCGCAGGGCGTGGCCTTCCTTCTCGTGGAGGCGCTGCCGGTAGGGCTGCACGGTCTCGTTGGGGGCCCTGCGGCGCATGCGGATGATGACGGAGCGGGTCAGGATCGTGTCCGGCAGGGAGCCGAGCCCGGCCATCGCGACGGCGCAGTACGAGGGGAAGGGCTGCACGGTCTGGTTGGACCCGTCACCGACGCACCGGTAGGTGACTCCGGAGCGGCGGTGTCCGGCGTTGAGGAAGCCGCGCAGTTCCTCGTTCTCGCCCGCCTTGGGACCGAAGACGGTGTCGATCTCGTCGAAGAGGATCGTGGGCCGTCCGTCCGCACCGGACACGGCCCGGAACAGGGCCGCCGGGGAGGCGTTCACGGCCACCATCGGCTGCGGCACGAGGGTCTCCACGATCTCCAGCGCCCGGGACTTGCCGGATCCCGGTTCCGGGGAGAGGAACGCGATGCGCGGGGTGGAGTCGAAGGCGTCCAGCAGGTGCGCGTGTGCGTCCCAGAGGGCGACGGCGACGTAGGCGGCTTCGGTCGGGAAGACGTTGAAGCGCCGGTGGAAGGCTTCGACTTCGGCGAGCAGCGCGGCCCCGTCGATGACGGGCACGTTCGGGTTGACGGTGGCGCTCATGCGGCGGTCCTCCTGTCCGCCGGGGCGGCGGTGGTGGGCAGGGGCAGGTCAGTGACTTTGCGGACGCCCTGACGGGCGGCGACTTCCGCGCCCTCGGTCGCGGGGGCGGGCGGTGCGTCGGCGGCACGCGGGCAGTGCTGCACGTTCACGCGGCCCGTCAGCTCGATGACGGCCCACCTGCCGACGGCGCGCTCATGGTGGCCGCAGCGGCACAGCCAGTCAGCGACCGGCCGGTGCGCGTCCGTGCGGACGTGCAGTCCGGGCCGGATGCCGGTGACCAACACCGGTTGTTCGTGGGCGGGGAGGCTTTTCAGCGCGGGGGGACGGGCCTGGTCGCTCATGCCGTTCCCGTCCGCGGGCGGGCGGTGCGGATGGACCAGTTGAGTGCGCTGCGGATGGTGGCGCGGCACTCTGCCGGCGGGAGTCCGGCCGCCTCGCCCGCCCCCTGAAACGCCTCCTCCACCACATGCCGGGGGAGGTCGCCCCACGCGACGAACCGCCCGAGCGCCCGCGCCCCGGCGAGCAGCCGCGCGTTGCGCCCGCCCTCCGTCATGGTGGCGACGGCGGCGGTTTCAGCCGTGAGGGCGGCGGTTGCGGCGCGGGACGCCCCGACGATCGCGGGTGCGATGTGCGGCCGGTACGAGGGCTGGGACGGCACCAGGTGGGCATAAAGCCATGCCGGGAGCGGGACGGGGAGCCGGTCGTCCTCCAGCTTGTAGGTCCCGGCGGAGGTGGTGCTGCCGGGGGCGACGACGTACCCGCCCCATGCCCGGGTGTCGACCAGCGGGGCGAGGGTGCCCGCCGTATTCGCGAGCACCGTCCCGGCCGGGGCGGTGAAGTACAGATGCGTGCCCCCGCTCGCGGTCCGCACCCGGCGGGTGGTGGGCACGGTCTGCCCGGCGCGCTCGCAGAGCGCCCCAAAGGTCGTCGCCCCCCAAGGGGCGTCCGTACTGGTCTTGGGCCGGTCCAGGTCAACGACGACCAGCCCGGCCGGGCCGGTCGCAATGCCGACGTTGAACGCCCCCGCCGACCACGCAGCCCGGATCCGGTCGGGGTCGGTAGTGGCGCGCTGCTCCCACTTCACATGCCCGGCCGCGCACACACCGGTGCGGGTGCAGGCCGTCTCGCCGTGCAGGGCCGGGCGCTTCGCCCCAGGCCGTAACGGCAGCACCGGCCAGCCGTGGGCGGCGGTGTCGAGCGCTGCGGCGAGCAGCGCCCCCTTGCGGTCATGCGTCATGCTGGATTCCTCCAGTTCATCGGTTGGGTTGGAGTGAGAGCGGCCCCGGACTTTGGCGAGACGGGGGCCGCTCTCGGCGTTCGTGGCGCTGGTCAGAGGCTGGGGATGACGCTCGCGAGGGCGGCGGTCATGTTGCGGATGGGTTCGGCGGCGCCGGTGGAGGCGAGGAAGAAGCCGAACATCACGGCGACGAAGGCGGTCCCGGCGCTGAGGCTGCGGGAGCGGAGCATGACGAGCAGCAGGGCGCCGAAGAGGACGACCAAGGAGACGGTGACGGCCATGCCGGTCCTTTCGCGTTCAGTTGGTGCCGTGGCGGGTGTGGTCGGCGGCGAGCGCGGTGAGGCGTTCGGCCTCGGCGGGGGTGACGGCGCGGTAGCGGATGCGGACCGTGCAGGTGGGGAACGGGCAGCGCAGGGTGCGGGCGCCGTTCAAGAGCGCGAGCGCGTCACTGATCCGGTCACGGAGCGGATCGGGCACGAGGGTCTCCTCAGTGATGGTTGATGGTGCCGCTGGCGCGGCCGAAGAGGCCGGTGGCGGTGACGTTCTGCGTGATCTGCGTCGGTGCCGTCCGGCGGGTGCGTCCGCGGGTGGTGCGGAGCAGGAGGGGGAGGGCGATGGTTCCGGCGGCGATGAGGGCGACGGCGGACCACAGGGCGTGGCTCATGGCGATCAGTCCCGGGGCGGCGTAGGAGAGTCCGATGCCGGCGGCGGCGATGCCGCCCCCGATGGTGGGGGTCAACAGGGCGGTGGTCTTGGCCCAGGTCGGGATCGGCGCCGCGGGCACCGGCTGCGGCAGGGTCTCGGCGGGCGGCTGGTGGGTGTAGGCGAGGGTGCGGATTCCGCCGGGCAGGGTGACCAGTTGGACGCCGGGCGGGATCTCGTGGGCGAGCATCGCGCCGTGCGCGGGGTGCTGCTGTGGGAGCAGGGTGGTGATCTCGTACGGGGTCGGGGAGTGCACAACGCGGTCCCTTCAACGACGGCGGGCAGCACCCGCGGAGGGTGCTGCCCAGTGCCGTTCGCTTGTCGTCTGACTTGTCGCGTGCTTGTCGTGCGGCTTGTCGCTTGTCTTGTCTTGTCGCTTGTCGTCTTGCAGGTCACAAGCTGTTTCGGGCCCTCAGCAAGCCGTCCAGGGCCCTTCCTGGGGGCGGGGTGACAAGCGACAACAGGAGGCTTCTACTGGCTCTCGGGCGGCGCGTGGTGGTGGTGGACGTAGCGTGCTTTGGTGCCGGTCCCGATCCGGACGGCGGTCCCGTCGTCGCTCCAGGTCTTGAGCCAGCCGACGACCGTCTGCCGTGAGGTGCCGTGCGGGTCGGTGAGCGCGCGGGCGATCGCGGATGCTCCGGTGCCCTCGGGCCCGGCGGCGAGCAGCAGGGCGAGTGCGGCGTCCTTGGCGGCGTTGTCCTCGTCGCTGCCGCGCAGGGCGGACAGGTTCAGCCCGGCGGGCCGGTCCTCCCGCTCCGGTTCCGATTGGCCTCGTTCGGGGGCGGTGGCGAACTGGGCGTCGATCTGTTCGCGGAACTGCCGCGCGAGGGCGTCTGCTTCCGATTCGGCGGCGGGCGGCTGCTCGCGCAGCGCGGAGAGGTTCAGCCCGCCGGGGCGGCCCTGCTCCGTCACGGCTGCGGGTGTGGGGCGGTGGGGGTCGCGCATCCAGGCGGTGCGCTCGGGTGCCCAGCGGTTCGCGTAGGCGTCCCCGGCGACGCTCGTGGAGGTGGCGTCCAGGGTGGGGTGGAGTGCGGAGGTGGCGGTGACGATGTCGCGGATCTGGTTGGGCAGGATCCGCCATGCCTTGAACAGGGCCGCCGCGGATTCGGGGGTGCCCATGAACCCTGCGCCCTTGTAGGGGGCCTGGTCGACGCGCAGGCCGCGGGCGCCGGGGAAGACCTTGGAGAGGTCCATGCCTTCGACTTCTCCGCCCGTGAGGCAGACCCGCGCTTTGGCTTCGCGGCGGATCATCAGGTTCCCGAGCACCGAGCCGGTCGCGCCGAGGGCGGTGAGCACGGTGCGGATGCCCATGGCGCGGAGCATGCGGATGATCTCCAGGATCTTCTTGGCGAGTTCCTTCATCTGACGGTCGGTGCTGGTCAGGATCTCCGCGCCCTCGTCGATGACGATTTCGATCTGCGGGATACGTGCGCTGATCGGCAGCAGGTCGGTGTTCGCCTGGGCCATGAGGTCCTGGTAGGCGACCTTGCGGTGCCCACCGATCGCGAGCGCCGCATCGAGCATCAGCAGGGCTTCGTCGTAGGTGGAGGCGAGCCAGTCCACCCCCGGGGTCATGCCGTCCACGATCTGCCCGTTGTCGTCGAGTGCGGGGCGGACCCAGGGCAGGCCGGCGGATCCGGCGTTGAGGTCGATCACCCAGGTGAGGACGTCGGTGGTGCGGGCGAATCCGGCGAGGATGACGTGAACCATGTTCGTCTTGCCCGATCCTGTCGGGCCGACCACGAGGGCGCACTGCTCGCGCAGGTAGACGCAGATTTCCTGCGCGTTGGTCCGGTAGCCCCACGGGATCCCGGCGTGGATCGAAAGCGGCCCGTACTGGTCGGGGTAGGTGCGCTCCTGTGCGAGGACGTTGACGGTGGTGACGTCGATGAGGACGCGGCCCTGGTCGATGCCCTGCGAGGCGACGGCGGTGCAGCCGTGCGGCAGGCGCGCGTCCGCGGCGAGCTGGGTGGCGTGCTGGGCGATGCGGTCGTAGGTGGTGCCGCCGGGCGGGAGTTCGGCGTCGATGGTGAACCCGCTGCCGGTGGGCCACTGCTCGACCGCGAGGACGCGGACCGTGACGTGGCAGACGCGCTGGATCCGGTCCACCCATTCGGCGGCGATCGCCCGGCGTTCGGCGGACAGCTCGCGGGCGACCTGCCGTTCCGCGACGGCGATGGCCTCCAGCTCGCGGGCCTCCTCGTGGATGAGGGTGGCGAGGGCGGCGGCCCCGATGCCCACCCCGAGGGTGGCGAGGGATCCGAGGGCGGCCCAGGTGAGCGGGCCCGTGGCGATGGCCCAGGTGGTCCACCCGGCGCCGAGCAGCCAGGACGCGGCGCGCATGCCGATGGTGCGGGCGGACAGCCGGTCACGCAGGGATGTGGCTGTGTGGCCGATCGCGCCGGCCGCGCCGACGGCGAGGGCCCAGGCGGGGGGCATGCCGGTGGCGGCGCCGGTGGTGGCGATGGCGAGGGCGCCGGTGGTGGCGGACAGAGCGCCGGTCACGGGTCCGTGACCGGCGCTCCAGTCCCACACCGGCCCCGTGCTGGTGGCGGGGTTGGTGGGCATGGTCAGACGTTCCATCCCTTCTCGGCTTCGGTCCCGTTGCGGGGGTCCTCGTGGCGGGCGATGTCCTGCTCGTGTGCCTGGCGGAACAGCGGGCCCATGTCCTCCGCGACCGCGACCGCGGACATCAGGGCGCCGTAGATGTCGTTGAAGCCGTCCGCGACCTGCTTCTCCAGCGGGAACTCGGAGTCGGCCCGCTCGGCGAGGATCTTCATCACGTTGGCCACCGACGTGAGCGCGGCCGGGAGCCCTTCGACCATGGCGAGGATCTCCATGGCGTCCTCGGGCTCGTAGCTGTTGGCGGCTGCTTCCATCTCCGCCGCGTACTCCTCGAACCGGAAACCCGACACGATCTCTCCCTCACTGCTGTTACTGCTGGTGGACGGGGCAGGCACCAGGCCCTCGGGCCGCTCGGCCGTCTCCCCGATCTGCTCCGCGTTCTCCTCCGCCGCCTCGGCGTCGACGGCTTCCTCGTCGTCGTGCAGGGCCTGGCGGATGGCCTCGTCCCGCACCTCGCGCTGCTCCTTCGCGGACTGCGTGAGGCGGGCGTAGAGGCGGCGGCCGGGGTGGATCAGGCTCGGCAGACCGAGCTTGCGGCCGATCGGGGAGGTGACCAGGCCGACGATGCCGAGCAGCCCGGCCAGCAGCGCGGCGAGCAGACGGCGCCGCTGGAACCGCCGGGCGGAGCGGCGCAGCGCGGCGCGTGCTGCCTTCCTCACCGGGGCTTTGCGCACCTGGTCGCGCTGCCCGGCGACCCGCCCAGCGGTGCGCTGGTCCCGGGCCCTGCGGGCCCGCTCGATGGCGGCGCCGCGGGCCTTGCCGATCCGGCCCGCGGCCTTGCCGACCGCCCGCCCGAGCGCACCGCGGCTGCCGAGCGAGGCGGCCCGCTGCCCGGCCCTCGCCTGCCGGCGGGCGTCCGCGACCTGCCGCCGCGCACCTGTGGCGTCGCTGCGGCGCGCGGCCCGCGACGGAGACGACTGCCGCACGGCATCCCGCAGCGCCCTGACCTGCCCCACCCGACCGCGTCCCGGCCCGCTGCCCCTGCTCGGGGTGGCGGTGGAGCCGGTCCGACCGCGGCCGCTCGTGCGGCCGTTGGACAGCGCGGATCCGGCGGCGGCCCGGCCCGCAGTGCCGCTGGTGCGGTGCCCGCGACCTGCGGTCTTACTGGTGCCGGCGTTCCCGTTAGCGCCCTGCTTCGGCACCCGCCCGGCACCCGGGCGGGCCGTGGTCCCGACGCCGCCGTGCCGGGCCGTCGCGGCAGTCCGGGAAGCCTTCTTCCCCGCTCCCGCCCGGGTCTTGGGCTTGCGGTTGCTGCGGTAGCGGGCGGCGGCTGCGGCGGTGCCGAGGACGGCCGCGCCGGTCGCGGCGACGGCGAGGTCCTGCCGGGCCGCCCGGGCCTTCTTCTCGGCCTCGGCGTAGCGCCGTTCCGCCGTCCTGGAGTGGTCCAGCAGCCGGTTGACCGCGCGTTCGGACTGGGCGGCGAGCTCGAACCCGCGCAGCAGCGCATCGGGATCG
>NZ_RDBP01000012.1:1538705-1557463 GCF_008042045.1 Streptomyces sp. T39 | reverse complement strand
GGATCTTGCCGGCCAGTTCCTCGGGGTCGAAGTCGGGCGGCAGGGACGGGACCATCGCTGCCCAGCCGGCCGCCGGGTACTCCCAGCTGATGACGGCCTCCAGGGGCTCGCCGCTCAGTCCGGCCTGCCGGACGGCCCCGAGGCGCTGGACAGGCAGTTTTCCACAGGGTTTTCCACAGGCCGGGCGGGGTGTCGGTGGTGCCGCCTATCGTTTCGGCATGACCCCTGCTCTGATCGGGCGTGACCACCCCGCAGGCGTCCTCCGTGCCGAGATCGGCCGGGCGACGGACAGCCACGGGGGCCTCGTGCTGGTCACCGGCGAAGCCGGTATCGGCAAGACGACCCTGGTCACCGAGGCGGCCGACGAAGCCCGCCGGCGCGGGGCACTGGTCCTCGGCGGATCCTGCTGGGACTCCGACAGCGCCCCCGGCTACTGGCCCTGGGTGCAGGTGGTGCGCGGCCTGCGGCGGGGCTGCCCGGCAGGCGAGTGGGCCGAGGCCGAGAAGGCCGCCGGAGGCCGGCTCGGCGTGCTGCTCGGGGAGTCCCCAGGCGAGCCCGAGACCGGCGGCGACGGCTTCCCGGTGTACGACGCGGTGACGACCGCCCTGGTCACCGTCTCCCAGCACCGCCCCCTCGTCGTCGTGCTGGACGATCTGCACTGGGCGGACCCGGCGACCTTGCGACTGCTGGAGTTCGCGGCGCAGCACGCGTGGTTCGAGCGTCTCCTGCTGATCGGCACCTACCGGGACGCGGAGGTGGAGGCGGCCGAGCACCCCCTGCAGGCGCTGATCCTGCCCCTGGCGGCACGTGCCGCCGCCACCGTGACCCTCACCGGCCTGGAGCGCGACGAGGTGGGCGCGCTGATCGCGCTCACCGCCGGCACCGAGCCGGATCCCGCACTGGTGGACGAGGTCCACCGCCGGACGGGCGGCAATCCGTTCTTCGTCGAGCAGACCGCACGCATCTGGCACAGCGGCCATCCGGTGACCACGATCGCCCCCGGCGTGCGCGAGGCGGTGAGACGGCGTCTGGCCCTGCTGCCGGACCCGGTCGGTGAGCTGCTCGCCGTCGCCGCCGTGCTGGGCCGCCGGTTCCACCGCAAGGTGCTGGCGGCCACCGCCTCCGCGCCCGTGCCCCATGTCGACCGGCTGCTGGCGCGGGCCGTCGCCGCCCGGCTGGTGACCCCGCGCACGGGCGGTGGCTACGCCTTCGCCCACGACCTGGTGCGCGAGACGCTCTACGAGGCGCTGGAGGCGTCCGGCAGCCGCCGTCTGCACGCGCGCGCCGTACAAGTCCTCACCGGTCCGCCCGAGCCGGGTGTGCGGGCCCTGCCCGCCGACATCGCCCGTCACGCCCATCTCGCCGGCGACGAGCTCGACCGTGACCTGCGGGTGGACCTGCTGCTCGCCGCCGCCCGCGACGCCTCCGGACGGCTCGCCGGGGAGGAGGCCACGGGCCACTACCGCCGCGCCCTCGACGCGGCGGGGCCCGACACCCGGCGGGCCGCGCTGATCCACCTGGATCTCGGCAGCCAGCTGAGCCACGACGGCGACGAGAGGGGCGCGTGGGCCAGCTTCGACCGCGCGGCCGACCTCGCCGAGGAACTGGCCGCACCCGAACTGCTCGCCAGGGTCGCCATCACCCTCCACGGCCACGCGGAGGTCCCCGGCAGACGGCAGCTGCGCCGCACCGAGGTCATGCTGCGCGACGCCTACCGCGCCCTGGTCGACCGCGGCAGCGAGGAGCTCGCCGGGCTCTCCTACGAGCAGATCGCCCAGGACCTGGCCGTGCGCTGCACCGCCCTCGCGCGCAGCGAGGGCGACGACGACGCGCTGTCGTTCTCCCTGTGGGCGCGCCACGACGCGATCTGGGGCATCGGCACCTCCGCCGAACGGGTCGACCTGACGGACGAGATGGCCGAGGTCGCCCGGCGCACGGACAACCGCGAGATGGAGCTCCACGCCATGGCGATGCGCTGGGTCTCCCTGCTGGAGCTCGGCGATCCCGCCTATCTGACGCAGATGCAGACCTTCGTCGCCCTGGCCGAGCGGATGGGCACGCGCCGCTTCGAACTGGCCATGGTCGTCGACCGCTCCCTGATCGCGGCACTGGGCGGCCGCTTCGAGGAGGCGAGGACGCTGCTGGACAGCGTGATCGACCACCGCGACGGGCATGTGACCTTCTCCTTCATGGCCGCGCACATGGACTGGGCGCTGAAGCTGCTCTCCGGCCGGCTGGACGAGGCGCTGGCCGTGGTCGCGACCCTGGAGGAGGCCGGACACCCCTACCCGCGGCTGCTGGAGGGGATCACCGCGGTGGAGCGGGGGGACGTCGCACGGGCGCAGCGGCTGACGGCCGGGCTGGAGGCGATGCCGGAGCCGATGGTGCGTGCCTTCGCGCCGCTGCTGGTCCGGTTGCGTGCCCAGACGGCCGCCGCGGCCCGCGACCTGCCGGCCGTCGCCCGGCTCCGGACCCTGCTGGAGCCCTACGCGGGTCAGTGGGTCGTCTCCCTCTACGGATGCGACATCGCCGGCCCCGTCGACCTGTGGCGCGGCGTACTGGAGGCGGCGGAGGGCCGCACCGAGGAGGCCGTCGCCGCCCTGACGGCCGCCGCCGCGTCGGCCGACCGGCTCCAGGCGCCGCCCTGGGCACTGCGGGCCCGGGTGGCACTCGCCGGCGTACTGGAGGCGTCGGGGGATCCGGCGGCCCTGGCGCTGCGGGCCCGGGTGGACCACGAAGCGCGGGAGCTCGGGCTGACGCATCTGCTCACCCCGCCGCACGGCGCACGGCCCCCGGCGTCCGGCCCGGCCGCGACGTCGTCGGCACCGGGGGCGGCTCCGGCAGCGGCCCCGGCATCGGCGCCGGCGGGTGAGCCGGGGGCACCCGCCGGCGAGTTCCGGAGGGACGGAGCCGTATGGGCGCTGTCCTACGCGGGGCGGGCCGTGCACGTGCCGGACGCCAAGGGGCTGCGTGACCTGCACACCCTGCTGAGGCACCCGGGGGACGACCTGCCGGCAGTGTCGCTGCTGGCTCCCCAGGGCGGGGCGGAGGTGGTCGCCGCGCGCAGCCTGGGCGGCGACCCGCTGCTCGACGAGGAGGCCAAGGCCCGCTACCGGCGGCGGCTGGACCGGCTGGATGAGGAGATCGACCGTGCCGCGGTCCGCGGCGACTCCGCACGCGCCGCCGAGCACGAGCGCGAACGGACGGCGCTGCTGGAGCAGTTGCGTTCGGCCGCGGGGCTGGGAGGGCGCACCCGGCGTCTGGGCGACGAGGCGGAGCGCGCCCGGAAGACGGTCACCGCCCGGATCCGGGACACCCTCCGCAGACTCGACGGCCTCCACCCCGAACTCGCCTCCCACCTGCGGGAGTCGGTCACCACCGGCGCCTCGTGCGCCTACCGGCCGGCGCGCCCCGTCGGCTGGCGACTGTGACCGGCAGGACGACGGGACGCGGGCGGGCCACCGCGCACGGACGGCGCGGATGGACGGCGCGGATGGGCGGCGCGGGCGGGTGTTGCACCGGGGCGGCCCGGGTGCGCTGCGCGGGCGATCGGCGCGCAGGGGCGGCGTGCGGGGCCGACTCGCAGGGCCGACTCGCGTGGTCGGCCGCGCGCAGGATCGGCGCGGGGGGCCAGGGCCGTGAGGGTGCGTCCGCCGCCCCGGGGCGCTCGGCTCCGAAGCGGCGGACGCCCGGCGGCCCGTGACGGCGCCGCGGGGTCAACCCCTGCGCGGGCGGCGCCTCACTTGCGGTTGTAGAGCCGCATGGTGACCGTCCCGAAGACGACCATCAGCACGGCCGACCAGCCCAGCGACCAGGCGATGTCCGCCGCCGGCCAGTTCCCCGCCATCAACTCCCGCACGGCGGTCGCCACATGGGTGACGGGGCTGTTGTTCACGAAGGCCTGGAGCCATCCCGGCATCGTCTCCGGGCTGACGAAGACATTGCTGAGGAACGTCAGAGGGAAGATGACCATCATGCTGACGCCCATCACCGACTTCTCGGTCCGCAGCATCAGGCCGAACATCGTCCAGATCCAGGAGAAGGAGAAGGCGAAGACCATCAGCAGCGCGACGCCGAGCAGAATGCCGACCACGCCGCCGTCCGCGCGGTAGCCGATGATCATGCCCACGGCCAGCATCACGACGGAGGCGATCAGGTAGCGCACCACGTCGCCGAGGAGATAGCCGACCATCGGGGACGGCCGCCAGATCGGCAGCGTCCGGAAGCGGTCGAAGACGCCCTTGGAGATGTCGGTGTTGACGGCGACACCGGTGTACATCGTGATCATCACGACGCTCATGGTGAGGATGCCCGGCAGCAGGAACTGGATGTAGTCCGAGACGGAACCGGCGATCGCACCCCCGAAGAGGTACGTGTACATCAGCACCATCATGATCGGGAAGGCGGTGACGTCGAAGAGCTGCTCCGGGACGTGCTTGATCTTGAGCATCGCCCGCCAGCCGAACGTCAGCGACGCCGACAGGGCACTGGGCCGCGGCGGGCGGTCCGTGGAGACCAGCAGGGCCGCGAGGTCCTCGGCCCGCGGGGCCTCCAGCTCGATGTCGCCGAGATTGTCCTTGGTGGTGGTCGCGGTGCTCATGCCGCCTCCCCCTTCGTGTCGGTCAGGGCGAGGAAGACCTCGTCCAGGCTGGGCTGCCCCAGCGAGAAGTTGTCCACGGTGATGCCGTTGCGGGCGAGCTCGGCAAGGGCATGGGCCGCCTGCTCGGCGGCGCCCCGGTCGGTGCTGCCCGAGTTGACGCGGGCGGTCATGGCCACCGGGTCGGCGTCCAGCACCACTTCGGCGCCGAGCGCGGCGGCGAGCACACGCTCCGCCTCGGGCCGCTGCGCCGCCTCCCGCAGCCGCAGATGCACGGCCCCCGAGCCGACGGACGCCTTCAGCTCGCCCTTGGTACCCTCCGCGATCACCTTGCCGTGGTCGATCACGGCGATCCGGGAGGCGAGGTGGTCGGCCTCGTCCAGATACTGCGTCGTCAGCAGGACGGTCGTGCCCTGGGCGACGACGGCCCGCACGATGTCCCAGACCTGGTTGCGGCTGCGCGGATCGAGGCCGGTGGTGGGCTCGTCGAGGAAGAGCAGGTCCGGGGTGTTGAGGATGGAGGCCGCGATGTCGATGCGCCGTCGCATGCCTCCCGAGTAGTTCTTCACCTGCTTCTCGGCGGCCTCGCGCAGGCCGAACGCCTCCAGCAGCTGCGCGGCGCGCTCCCGCGCCGCGTGCTTGGGGTGTCCGAGCAGCCGGGCGAGGAGGATCAGGTTCTCCATGCCGGTGAGGTCCTCGTCGACGGAGGCGTACTGGCCGGTCAGGCTGACCCGGCTGCGGACCGCGTCGGCGTCCTTCTGCACGTCCTTGCCGAACACACGGGCCTCGCCGCCGTCCGGCCTCAGCAGGGTGGCCAGCATCCGCACCGTGGTCGTCTTGCCCGCGCCGTTGGGACCGAGGACTCCGTAGACCGTGCCGGCGGCCACCCGCAGGTCGACGCCGTCCACGGCCCGGTTGTCACCGAAGACCTTCACCAGGCCGGAGGTCTCGATTGCCAGATCAGTACTCATCGTCAGTCCTTCGGTTCCTTTTCGTCGTCAAGTGGAGACCGCACCGGGCGCGGGAAGTCATCGGTCGTGGGGCCGTCCGTCGTGTGGCCGCCCGTCGTGGGGCCGTCGCGGGACGCGGCCGCCGGGGGACAGCGGCCGTCAAAAGGTGTAGGGGCGCGCGGCACGTGCGTCGCGCAGGGCCAGGCCCCACCAGCACAGCTGGTCGAGCAGGAGGGCCGCCGCCCGGGACCGGCCGTCCAGTCCCTCGTCGAGCAGGTCGACGTCCACGCCGTTGCGCAGGGTGACGGTGTGGAGCTCGGTGAAGACCGAGCGCAGCTGCTCCACCGCGTAGAGCCCCCGGGATCCGTGGCCGTAGCTGACGAAGCCGACCGGCTTGGTGTGCCACTCGTCGTAGGCGTAGTCGATGGCCTGCTTGAGCGAGGCGGGGAAGGAGCGGTTGTACTCGGGGGTCACCACCACGAAGGCGTCTGCCCGGCCGACCTCCCCGACGAAGTCGCGTATCTGCGGGGTGGGGGCGCCGGGGTGGCGGGCCGGGAAATCGAACTCGGCCAGGTCGACGAGGGAAGGGACCAGATCGGACCGCCGGGCGGCGCACTCCAGGAACCAGTGGCCGATCGTCGCGCCGACGCGCCCCTCGCGCGTACTGCCGATGATCACGGCGACGCGCAGTGGTGACTCGTCCTCGTGCTGCTCCCGCATGGTGCCTCCCTCCTCGGTGCCGGGCCGTCACCGAGAAGGCGCGAGACAGCATCGCGCGGCCGCCAGATCAGGTCCGGCGGCCGCGCGACGGCCGAGGGCGGCCGTACCCCATCCCGGCCGGCTCACTCCCGCACGTAGAACGCGTAGAACATGGCGGCCCCCAGCGTCACCCCGCATGCCAGGCCGATTCCGGCGGAGCGCAGCACGCTGCCGCCCGCCAGGCTGGTCAGGAAGCCGACGGTCGCCCCGGCGAGGGCCCCGTACGCCGCCGCCCGCAGCTCGCGCGGCAGGCGGTGCTGGATGCGGCCCAGCCCGAAGGCGAGTGCGCCCAGGACGATCGCGCAGACGATGCCGACGAGCCACTGGGCGCCGTCCGCGATCCCGCCGTCCTGGAAGCGGAGGAGGGAGGCGGCCCAGATGCCGGCCGTCAGCGCGAGAACGGCGGGCAGGAGGAAACCGAGCGGACTGTGGTGCTGCCGTTCCGTGGTGCCGTGCCGCCGCCGTCCGTGCGGCATCGCTGCTTGAGTGGCCATGGCGCCAAGCTCCTTCCCTCTCACCCCCGCCCGTCCTCATCCCAGGGCACACCCGTCCGGGCCGGCGGGCAACTCCGCACGGAGGCGGGTCCGCCCCGTGTCCCGCCCCGCCCGGGCCGCGGCCGCCCGCCCCGGGCGGCGAGATGCGGGCGCGTGTCGCCGGAATCCGGAGCCGGGGCGGGTACAGGCGCAACGATCTCGTCGGGCCCGGCGTCCTCGGGACCGGGACCGCACCGACGCGGTCCGGACCTCAGCGGCGCGGACGACGGGACGCGGAGCGCGGCGACGAGCCCGCACCGGGGCCGGTCCCCGGCCCCGACACCGGAGTGGAGAGCGGAGTGCACCCAGCGTCCAGCCCCGTCCCCGGGCCGACGGCGGCCGCGGCGTCCCGACCGGCCCGCGGCCGGGCCGTCGTGTGGGCCGCGGGCCTCCTGCTGGTCCCGCCGACCGCCGTCGTCGCCTGTCGCGCCGCCGACAGGGACGGGATCACCCCCGTGATCCAGCTCCTCGCCTTCCTCCCCTGGCTCCTCGTGCCGGCCGGTCTCGCGCTGCTGCTGGCCCTGCTCGGGCGCCGTCCGCTGCTGGTGGCGTGGGCGGTGGCCGTGCTCGCCGTCACCGGCTGGTACGCCAGGCCCTACGACACGGGCCTCGCCGACCGCCCGCCGGGCCCGGTCGTGGCCCGGGTCGACGTCCTCACGGCGAACGTGCAGTACGGCTGGGCGACCGAGGCGCTGATCGAGGCCGTGCGCCGCGAACGGCCCGGGATCGTCTTCGTGCAGGAGTGTCCGCGCAGCTGTGTCCTCGCCCTGGCCCGGGGGGTGCCCCGCGCCGACTACCCGCACCGGCTGGCCGCGGGCGGCGAAGGAGCCGCCGGATCCGCGCTGCTCAGCAGGTACCCGCTGGAACCCGCCGACGGCGTGTCCTCGGCGCTCGCCATGCCCGGCGCGACCGCGGACGTCGAGGGCCGCCCGGTGGACCTGCAGCTCGCCCACCCGCTGCCGCCGGTGCCCTCCGCCGTCGGCGACTGGCGCCGGGAACTCGGCCGGCTGGGCACCTGGGCCGCCTCCCACCGGGACCGGCCCGCCCTGATCGCCGGCGACTTCAACGCCACCGGTGACCATGCCGCCTTCCGCCGGATCCTGGACCGGGGCGGTCTGCGCGACGGCGCGGCGCTCGCCGGCGCGGCCCGCACCCCGTCCTGGCCCGCGCGGCTGCCCCGTCCGCTGGGCGCGCAGATCGACCATGTGCTGGTCGGCGACGCGTTCTCGGTGCGCTCCGCGCGCTTCCTCGACCTTTCCGGCACGGACCACCGCGCGCTGCTGGTCTCCCTCGAACTGCACGGCATGCGCTGACGAGGCGCACGACGTGCGCCGACCGGGCCACGGGGTCAGAGTGAGGAGGCGGAAGGACCGGGGGCGGCCTGTTGGGAGGCATGGCGGATGCGTGCTGTCACGGTCAGCGCCCGGGGCGCCGAGCCGGAGCTCGTCCAGTTGCCCAAACCCGAGCCGGGCGAGGGCGAGATCGTCGTGAAGGTGGAGTACGCGGCGCTCAACCCGGCCGACTGGCAGACCGCCGGGGCCGTGGAGCCGCCCGCCGACTGGCAGACCGCCGGGGCCGTGGAGCCGCCCGCCGACGGCCCGACCGCCCCGCCCGCCTTCCCCCGGGTGATCGGGACGGACTTCGCGGGCCGGGTCGACGTCGTCGGCCCCGGCGACAACCGCTTCCGGGTCGGCGACGCCGTCTTCGGCCTGGCCGTGCGGCCCGTGCACGCCGGCAGCTACGCCGAGTACGTCTCGGTGCACCAGGACGGTCCCGTCGCCCTCGTCCCCGAGGGTCTCGCCCTGCGGTCGGCCGCCGTGCTGCCCACCGCGGGGACGACGGCCGACCAGATCCTCGCCGCCGTCCGTGTGCCGCCGGGCGGGACCTTGCTGGTCGTCGGTGCGGCCGGCGGCGTCGGAAGCTGTCTCACCCGGCTCGCGGCGGCGCGGGGCGTCGAGGTCGTCGCCGTCGTCCGCGGCGACGAACGGAAGCGGATGGGCGACCTCGGCGCGGGAATCACCGTCGACGCCACCACCGGGAGCGTGACCGACGCGGTGCGCAGGGCGTGCCCGGAGGGGGTGGACGGCGTCGCCGACCTGGTCTCGGACACGGAGGACGGCTTCGCCCGGTACGCGGCACACGCCCGGCCCGGCTCCGTCGCCGTCGCCACCCGGCGGGGCGCGGGGCTGCGGGCGCTCCCCGGCGGCGTGCAGAGCGTGGCGTTCCGGATGAAGCCCACGGCCGCGCAGCTCGAAGCACTGGCCGCGGCGGCCGCCGACGGCGGGCTGGACATGCCGTTCGACGCCGAACTCCCGCTGGAGAAGGCGCCGGACGCCCTCGCCCAGAACCGCGCGGGCGGCGCCCGTGGCAAGACCGTCTTCGTCCTGAGAGGTGTGTGAGAGCGGAAGCGGCAGGGCCGACCCGGCGCCGGAGCGTCACGGCACCTGCCGACCACGAAGGGACCGGCATGGACGACGAGCAGATCATCGACGACATCGGCGACCTCGTGGAGGAGGAACGCGCCCTGCGCGGCGAGGCCCTGCGCCAGGGCGGCCTCGACGCCGGGCAGCGGGCCCGGCTGAGGGAGCTGGAGATCCGTCTCGACCAGTGCTGGGACCTGCTGCGCAGGCGCCGGGCCGCCTCCGAGTTCGGCGGCGACCCCGACACGGCACGCGTGCAGCCCGCCGACGAGGTCGAGGGCTACGAGAGCTGACGGCCCGCACCGGGCGGCGCGGGTGCCGGGCCGGTCGCGACACGGCACCGCCCCGCGCTTGCGCCGGACGGCCCCGGCGGGGTGGGGTGGCGGTCATGACGGAACGTGAGGCATCGCCGTCCGGGGGCGGCGGGCGGCGACCGGGGCTGCTGAGCCCGCCCGCCTGGCTCGTCCACGGCCTGCGCCCGCAGGACGCGCCGGTCCCGTGGGCCGCCGTCGTCCGCGCCTCCGTCGCCCTGGCGGCCCCGCTGGCCGTGGGGATCGCCGCGGGACAGCCCGCGTACGGTGCGCTGGCGTCCATGGGCGCCCTCTCCGGTGTCATCGGCGACACCGCCGACGCCTACCGGATGCGGCTGCTGAACATCGCCGTGCCGCAGGTGTTCGGCGCCGTCGGGGTCACGCTCGGCACGCTGGTGTTCGGGCACGGCTGGGTCGCGGTCGGGGTGCTCACCGTCGTCGCGCTGGTCTCCGGGATGATCTCCTCGATCGGGGCGGTCGCCTCGGTGTCCGGTCTGCTCCTCCTGCTGAACGCCGTGGTCGGGGCGGGCCTGCCGATGCCCGATCCGTGGTGGAAGGCCCCCGCCCTGCTGGCCGTCGGGGGGCTCTTCGTGCTCGCGCTGACCCTGCTGGGCTGGCCGTTCCGGCGCAGGGCACCGGAGCAGGCGGCCGTCGCCGCCGCCTACCGCAGCGTCGCCGACCTCTTCGCGGTCGCCGGCACCCGGGACACCGCCGCGTACGACGCGCGCCGTCACGCCGTCACCGGATCGCTGGACGCGTCGTACGACGTGATCCTCGGCCGCCGGGCCCGCGACCACGGACGGCGCGGACCGATGGTGCGGCTGCTCGCCCAGCTGAACGCCCTGATCCCGCTCGTGGAGTCGGTCGCCGCCGCCCACCGCTACGGGAGGGCGTCACGGCGTCCCGAGATCGCGGCCGCCGTCCGCGCCCTCGCCGACTCCGTCTCCTCCGGCCGGCGCACCGCGCCCGAACTGGTGCTGCCCGAGCCGGAGGGCCCCGCCGACCGCGCGGTCGACCGCGCCCTGCGCCATGCGTCCGCGGTGGTCCACGAGCCGGACCTGGAGGTGGGGCGCGGCGACGACCGGCTGGGCAGGCCCGCCGCGCTGCGGGTGCGGCTGCGGCGCACGGCCCGCAGCGCACTGACGTCCGAGCAGTCCTGGCGGTACGGGCTGCGGCTCGCGCTGTGCATCGGGCTGGCGCAGTCGTTCGTGTCCCTGGTGCCCGTGAGCCGTTCCTACTGGGTCGCGCTCACCGTCACCTTCGTCCTCAAGCCGGACTTCGGCTCGGTCTTCTCCCGTGCGGTGCTCCGGGCGCTCGGCACGGCCGCGGGGCTGCTCGTGGCCGCCGCGGTGCTGTCCGCCGTGCCCCGGGGGTGGGCCGACGTGCCGGTGATGATGGTCCTCGCCGCGCTGATCCCCGCGTTCTCCGCGAAGGGCTTCGTCTTCCAGACGGCGGCGGTCACACCGGTGATCCTGCTGCTGTCGGACGTGCTCAACCACCAGGGTTTCCATCTGGTGCTGCCGCGGCTGCTGGACAGCCTCATCGGCTGCACGATCGTGCTGGTCGCCGGGTACGTGCTGTGGCCGGAGAGCTGGCACACCCGGATCGGCGACCGTCTGGCGGACGCGGTGGAGGAGACGGCGCGCTACGTGGAGGGCGCGTTCGGCGGCGTCGAGCACGCGGAACGCGTACGCCGGCGGCGCAAGCTCTACCGGGATCTGTCGTCGGTGCGTTCGGAGTTCCAGCGCGCCCTGACCGAGCCGCCGCCGACCGGCACCCGGGCCGCCGCCTGGTGGCCGCTGGTGGTCGCCGTGGAGCGCATCGTCGACGCGACGACCGCCGCCCGGGTGCGCGTGGACCACGGGGCCGCGCCGCCCGGCGACGAGGAGGTCGCCGACATCGAACGGCAGGTGTGGGCCCTGGCGGCCGGTCTGCGCTCCAGCGTGGTGCTGGTGGAGGTGCGCGCCGATCTGAGCGGCGACGAGGAGGGCGTGCTGGAGCCGCTGCGGCAGGAGGTGCGGGCGGCACGCGCCATCGCGTCCCCCGCGGAGCCCGCGTGAGAGCACCCGGCCCGGAGCGGGCGCTGCCCGGGCCCGGTGCGCAGACGCGTGAGAGCACCCGGCGCGGAGACGGCCGGGCCGGTGCCGGTCGGCGCGGGGAAGGCCGAACGCCCCGGCGCCGGACCCCGCGAGACCCGGTGACGGTGCCGGTGCGCGCCGAGCCGCCCGGCAGGGCGCGCGTCAGTCCCTGGGCCGGGCGCCGTGCAGGCGCTCCAGCTCGCGGCGGTCCCGCTTGGTCGGGCGCCCCGCGCCCCGGTCCCGTACGGCCGCCGGGGCGGTGAACTCCCGCGGCGGGGGCGGCGGGCTGTTGTCGACGTAGGCCTGGGCGGCCGCCGGGGGGCCGACCCGCTTGCGCAGGATCTGCGCGATGACGACGATCCGCTCGCGCCCCGCGTGGAAGACCCGCACCTGGTCGCCGACGCGCACCGGCTGGGCGGGCTTGACCCGCTCGCCGTTGACCCGCACATGGCCCGCCCGGCAGGCGGCCGACGCCTGCGAGCGGGTCTTGGTCAGCCGCGCCGACCAGACCCAGACGTCGACCCGTACCGTGCCCGCGTCCGATGCTTCTCCAGCCATGCCACCGACTCTACGACGTCCGGCGGTCACGCCCCCGGGACCGGGACGTCGCGGGGCGGGGGCGGCCCGGCCGCGACCGGTACCCCACCCCCTCACCACAGCGCACCCGTCCGACTACGATGCGCACCGTCTCCCTCTGTGGAGGCTTCTCCTCCGCAAGCGGGCGTCCCGTTGGCATGCCCGCACACTCCGCGCGGCAACAGGGCATTTCGGAGCTATCCATGCGCAGCAGCTCGGGCAGAGGTCTTCGGCCCGGTGTCCTCGGGACCTTCGACACCGTGGTGATGGCCGTCGCGGGGACCGCCCCCGCCTACTCGATCGCGGCCGCGACCGCCGTCCTCGCCGGGGCGGTGGGCGTCGCGGGTCCGGCGGCGCTGCTGTACTGCGTCCTGCCGATGCTGGGCATCGTCCTCGCCTTCGGCCGGCTCGGCCGGCTGGACGTCAGCGCCGGCGCCGCGTACGCGTGGGTGGGGCGAACGCTCCACCCGTTCCTCGGATTCCTGTCCGGCTGGGCGCTGGTGGTGTCCACCACCCTGTTCATGGTGGCCGGTTCGCTGCCCGCGGGCACGATGACCCTGGCGCTCTTCGACCCGGTGCTCGCCGCCGACCGGATGCTCGCGACGGCCGTCGGCGCCGGCTGGTTCCTGCTGATGGTGCTGGTCGTGCTGGGCGGCACCCGGATGACCGTACGCGCGCAACTGCTGCTGTCCGGCGCGGAACTGGCCCTGCTGGCCGTCTTCGTGACCGTCGCACTGGTCCGGGGCGGCGGCGGCGCCTCCTTCGACTGGTCGTGGTTCGGCTTCACGCACTTCGACGGGGTGTCCGGATTCGCGTCGGGCGCGTTGATCGCCACGTTCTGCTTCTGGGGCTGGGACGTCACCAGCAACCTCGGCGAGGAGACACGGGACGGACGGCGCACCGCCGGTCTGGCGGCGCTCATCGGCGTCGGGGTGGTCTTCCTGCTCTTCGAGGCGTTCACGATCGCCGTCCACACGACCCTGACCGCGGAGCAGATCCAGGAATCCGGGTCCCAGGTGCTGAGCACCCTCGGCGAGGCCGTATGGCCGGGCGTGGGAGGCCAGTTGCTGGTGCTGGCGGTTCTGCTGTCCACCGTGGCCACGCTGGAGACGACACTCATCCAGGTCACCCGGTCGCTGTTCGCGATGGGCCGCGACCGGACCATGCCCGCGGCGCTGGGCACGGTGCACCGGCACCGGGGCACGCCCTGGGTGGCGGTGGCGGCCGTCGGCACCGTGGCGCTGGTGCTGTTCGCGGCGTCGACCGTGTTCGGTACCGTCGGGGAGGTACTCTCCGCCGCGGTCGCGGCGATCGGGCTCCAGATCGCGTTCTACTACGGCCTCGCGGGCATCGCCGCCGTGGTGGCGTACCGCAGGACCCTGCTCGGGTCGGTGCGCGAGTTCGTGCTCGGGGGCGTATGGCCGCTGACGGGCGCGCTGTTCATGCTGTGGATCTTCTTCGAGTCGCTGGGCGCGCTGAGCGGGGCGTCGATCGCGATCGGGGTCGGCGGGCTCGCCGCCGGGCTCGTGCCGATGGTCGTCCACCGGCGCGGCAGCTCCTACTACCGGCCGGCACCTCGGCTGGATGCGTCCGCCGGGGCGGACGACGGGGGACGGCCCGGCCCCGCGCACCCGTACGGCCGGGACACGACCCTGGCCACCGACTACTGACCGACACCCTGGCCCCACCACTGACCGACGACCCGCACCTCGCGACGCAGGAAGGAGCCCGCCGTGCCCCGAGCTCCCCGTGCCCCACGTCTGCCCCGGCTGCCGCGACGGCCCCGGCGCCGCCGCCGCTTCGTCCCCGACTTCGATCCCGCCCACGGCGATGCCGAGCTGGCCCGGGCACTGGACGACATCGCCATGGGCCGCTGGCAGGGCATGCGCGAGCTGCTGAGCGGGCCCGAGGAGGACGGGGCGCGGCGCACGCACCGGATCAGGGTCCTCGCCCACGCGGCGGCGGGGTCCTCGGCAACCAGGTTCTGGCAGGCCGCCGAGCCGGACAGCGGCGACGCCGCCGTGCTGCGGGCCGCGACCGAGGTGGTCCGCGTCTTCCACCTGGCCATCGCCGCAGGTCACGGCACGACCCTGGACCGGGCCCGGATCGACGCGGCGGCCCGCACCTGCCTGGACGCCGCGGACAGGCACCCGGACGACCCCATGCCGTGGGTGTCGCTGCTGACGCTCGCCCGGCTCTACGAGGACGGTGTGCCCCGCCGGGACCTGCGCCGCTGGTGGGACGAGATGCGCCGGCGCGACCCGTACAACGTCGAGGGCCATGTGCAGATGCTGCGCTACCACTCCGCGCGATGGCACGGCACGCACGGCCGGATGTACGACTTCGCGCGCGACGCCGCGGGCGCCTCGCCGCCCGGATCGCCGCTGCCCGTCCTGGTGCAGATCGCCCGCGCCGAGGAGTACCGCTACATCGCCGACGGGGCGCAGGGCCGGGTGGTGCGCGGCTTCGACCAGCACTGGAAGCACGAACTGGCGGTCACCGAGATCCGGCGCACCTGGGAACGGTGGATCCTGTGGCGCGCCGACGGCCCGGTGGCGCCGCATCTGATCGCCGAGCTCAACTACCTCGTCCACGCGGCCTGTCTCGCCGGGCTGCTCCAGGAGGCGGCCGGGCTCTTCCGGCTGCTGGAGGGCCGGGCGGCGCATCTGCCGTGGACGTACACCGGGGACGCGGCCGCGCAGTTCACCGCCTGGCGCACCCGGCTGCTCGGCACGCCGTGAACCGGGGCCCGCCGCGCGGGCCCCGGTCCGGCGGGGATCAGACGCCGATGTCGCCGCCGTCCTTGCGGTAGACCGCGACGACCGACGGACGGACGATCCGGCCCGGCCCGTCCGGCCAGGCGCTCGCGGGCTTCTCGACGGAGGCGCCGTCGACCTCGCCCGGGTGCTGGACGGCGACCAGGACCCGCCGCTCCTGGATGACCGGGCCGCAGGTCTCGGCGCCGGTCGGCACCGTCAGGAACTGCTTCAGCTCGCCGCGGCGCTCACCGTGGGTCGCGACGCCGAACAGGCCGTCGTGCGAGCCCAGCGCGTTGCCGTCGGTGGAGAGCCACAGGTTGCCGTGCGGGTCGAAGGCGACGTTGTCCGGGCAGGAGATGGGGCTGACCTTCTCCTTCGGGAAGCCCGCGAAGTACGTCGCGGGGTCGGCCGGGTCGCCCGCGACCAGGAACAGCCGCCAGGCGAACCCGTCGGCCGCGGGGTCGTCCCAGTGCTCCGCGAGCTCCAGCACGTGGCCGTGCTTGTTGGCGTTGCGCGGGTTGGCCTCGTCGGCGCCCGCGTACCCCGCCTTGCCGCGGTTGCTGTTGTTCGTCAGGGCGACGTACACCCGGCCCGTGCGGGGGCTCGGCTCGACGTCCTCGGGGCGGTCCATCTTGGTGGCGCCGACCTTGTCACCGGCGAGGCGGGTGAAGACGTACACCTCCTCGGCGGTCATCCCGGCCACGTGCGAGACGTCCCCGGTGGCCAGCGGGATCCACACACCGGAACCGTCGAACTCCCCGTCGTTCGGCAGCTTGCCGGTGCCGTCGATCTCCGCGGCCGGGCTGTCGCCCGTCAGCTTCGCGACGTACAGCGTGCCCTCGTCGAGCAGCGTGCGGTTGTGGGCGCGGGCGGCGCGACTGCCGCCCTTCATCATCCGCTTGGACGAGACGAACTTGTAGAGGTAGTCGAACCGCTCGTCGTCGCCCATGTAGACGACCGGGCGGCCGTCGTCGGTCAGGCGCGGCTGGGCCGCCTCGTGCTTGAACCGGCCGAGGGCCGTCCGCTTCGCCGGGGTGAAGTCGGGGTCGAACGGGTCGAGTTCCACGACCCAGCCGTGGCGGTGCGACTCGTTCGGCTCCTGCTTGGCGTCGAAGCGCTTGTCGAAACGCTCCCACTTGCGCTCGGTGGCGCCGGTGCCGAGGCCGTAGCGCTTGTCCGTGTCGCTCGACCCGTTGGCGAAGTACTGGTTGAAGTTCTCCTCGCCGTGCAGCGTGGTGCCCCACGGGGTGGTGCCGCCCGCGCAGTTGTTCAGCGTGCCGAGGACCTTGGTGCCGGTCGGGTCGGCGGAGGTGCGCAGCAGGGCGCCGCCCGCGGCCGGGCCGGTCAGCTCGAACTCGCTGGTGGCGGTGAGCCGGCGGTTGAGGGGGTGGCGGGTGACGGGCGTGAGCTTGCCCGAACGATTCTCCTCCTGCACCACGACGACCGAGAGCCCGTGGGCCGCCCAGGCGATCTCCACCTGCTCGCGGGTCGGGTTCGCGGGGTCGTAGCCCTTGAACATCAGGACCTCGTCCGTGTACTCGTGGTTCGCCACGAGCACCTGGCGGCCGCGCTCACCGGGCAGCGGGAGCAGGCTCAGGAAGTCGTTGTTGTAGCCGAACTGCCCGGCCTGGGCCCGCGCCGTCTGCTTGTCCGGGTCGAAGGCGGGGGCGCCGCGGAGGATGGGCTCGCCCCAGCGGATCACGACGTTCTGGGCGTAGCCCTCGGGGACCGTCACCTTGTCGTCCCGGTTCGGGGCGACGGGGGCGAACCGCAGACCGCGGGCGCCGTCGTACCGCTTGGCCTCGAACGCGGTCCCGCCGTGCGCCTCGGCGGGGGATCCGCCCCGGACGACGGCGGCGCCGCCCGCGGTGGCGGCGACGGTCACGACCGCGGCGGCGCGCATCATCGAGCGGCGCGACAGGGCGCCGGCTATGACGTCACCGGCGTACTCGTTGTCGCTGGTGTTCGGGACTTCGTGGAAGCAGGCGTCGCCGCAGCGGTAGCGGCAGGTGAGAGCGGACCGTCCGCCGGCGTGCGGGGTGGTGTTCAACAGCGGCAGCAGTTTGCGCACTTCGTCCTCCTTCGGCGCATCCCGCGCCGACATGGTGTCGGAATGATTCCGGCCGTGACGTTAGGCGCGTCCCTCGGCACGGCGGCGGACGGAGCGTGAACGGACGATGAATGCGGCACGGCCGGGGCGCGGTTGAGCTGTGATGCGGCCCGCCCGGAGCAGTCCGTACGGGCGGACCGCGCGGCTCCCCGGGACGCTTGCGGGTGCCCTCCCGGAAGCCTTTGAGCAGGGCCGCTAACCTTACGTGTCAGCCCTGGCCCATGCGGCCGGGCGGAACGTCTGCAGGAGCGGACAGTCACCGCACCCAACTCATGCGAAAGGCCCCGCCCATGGGTATTCGGAGCTTGCTGCGCAAGGTGTTCGGCCGCGATCGTGGCGGCCTCGGGGAGTCGGCGGCGACCTCCGTTCCGGCTCAGACCGAACGTACGGATCCGGCCACCGGCACGGAGTCGAAGACGGCGACGGTCCCGTCGCAGTCCGCGGCGGACCGCGCGGCGGAGGCGCTCGTCTCGGCGGCGTTCGACAACCCGGCCCCGCGCTACGCCTCCCCCTCGGTCCCGGCCCAGTCGGGCCCCGCGGAGGAGACCGCTTCCGCGGCGAAGCCGGAGGCCGCCACAGCGGACGCCGCCGAGCCGGAGAGCGCCCCCCAGGAGGCCGTCGAGGCGCCCGCCGGCGCGGCGGAGCCCGCCACGGCCGAGGCGCCTGCCGCGGAGGTCACCAGGACCGACGCGCCGGAGGTCGTCGACCCTGCGGCCGACGCCGCCGAGGCCGACGCCCCCGAGGCACCGCTCACCCCCGAGTCGGACGCGCCCCAGCCGCGGACCGAGGCGCCGGAGGCGGGGGCCGCCGCGGATGCCGCGCCCGAGCCGGAGACCGAGGCGGCGCCGGAGGCGGAGGCCGCAGAGGCCGCGGAGCCCGCAGCCGAAGCAACTCCCGGGACCGCGCCTGCGACGGACGCGACCGCCCCCGAGCCGGAGGCCGCCGAAGCGCCCGAGGCCGAGATCACCGAGGCGGAGCCCGCCCCCCAGCCTGAGGCCGAAGCGACTCCCGAGCCCGAGACCGCCCCCGAGCCGGAGGCCACCGAGGCGGAGCCCGCCGCCGAGGTCGAGGCCGCGCCGGAGACGGACGCGACCAGCTCCGAGCCGGAGGCCACCGAGGCGGAGCCCGCCGCCGAGGTCGAGGCCGCGCCGGAGACGGACGCGACCACCTCCGAGCCGGAGGCCCCCGAGGCGGAGCCCGTCGCCGACGCCACCTCCGAGCCGGAGGCCCCCGAGCCGGAGCCCGTCGCCGACGCCACCTCCGAGCCCGAGGCCACCGAGGCGGAGCCCGCCGACGCCGGCGAGCCCGCAGCCGAAGCGACTCCCGAGACGGGGAACGAGGCCGCGCCCGACACGGACGCGACGCCTGAACCGGACGCGACCCCCGACGCCGACACCACCCCCGAGCCCGACGGCGGCCTTGCCGGCGGTGGCAGCGTCGCCTTCCGGCTCGGGGGTGGCTTCCGGCTCCGGGGTGGTGTCGGCCTCCGGGGTGGTGTCGGCCTCCGGCTCGGGGGTGGTGTCGGGCTCGCGCGGGTGAAGTCGCGGGCGCCGCTCGTGGTGGACGCGTACCGGACCGCGGGTGCCGCGCTCAAGAAGGCGCAGCTCACCGGGGCGCGGGCGCGGGTGTACCTGGTGCTGGACCGGTCCGGGTCGATGCGGCCGT
>NZ_RDBP01000012.1:1504265-1538605 GCF_008042045.1 Streptomyces sp. T39 | reverse complement strand
CCCGGAGGCCGACACCACCCCGGAGCCGGAAGCCACCCCCGAGCCGGAAGGCGACGCTGCCACCGCCGGCAAGGCCGCCGTCGGGCTCGCGCGGGTGAAGTCGCGGGCGCCGCTCGTGGTGGACGCGTACCGGACCGCGGGTGCCGCGCTCAAGAAGGCGCAGCTCACCGGGGCGCGGGCGCGGGTGTACCTGGTGCTGGACCGGTCCGGGTCGATGCGGCCGTACTTCAAGGACGGCAGCGCCCAGGGCCTCGGCGAGCAGGCGCTCGCCCTCGCCGCGCACCTCGACGAGCGCGCCACCGTCGACGTCGTGTTCTTCTCCACCGAGGTCGACGGCACCGGCGAGCTGACGCTCGACGCCCACGACGGCCGCATCGACGAGCTGCACGCCGGCCTCGGCCGGATGGGCCGCACCAACTACCACCTCGCCGTCGAGCGGGTGCTCGCGCTGCACGCCGAGGCGGACACGGACGACCCCGCGTTCGTGATCTTCCAGACCGACGGCGCCCCGGAGTCGAAGACCGCCGCCACCGCGGCGCTCGCGGAGGCCGCGGACCGGCCGGTCTTCTGGCAGTTCGTGGCATGGGGCGAGCACGACGCCAAGGCGTTCGACTACCTGCGCAAGCTCTCCGTCCCGAACGCCGGCTTCTTCCCCGCCGGCCCGGCTCCCCGTGAGCTGACCGACGCCGAGCTGTACGCGGGCCTGCTGGAGGGTCTCGCGCCCTGGCTGGCGGCGCGCGGCGCCTGAGCCGCCCCCGCAACCGGCCCGCCCGGCCCCGCACCCGCCCGAAACCGGCGGTGCGGGGCCGGGCGCGTTCCACGGCCGGGACGGGGGCACAGCGCGGTGAAGGGCGCTCGCCGGGGCCGATAGGATTTCGTCCATGGCGGCCACTGGATCCGAGAAGCAGGGGACGAGCGCAGACGCGAAGGCGTTCTACGTGTCGACCCCCATCTACTACGTCAACGACGCTCCTCACCTGGGCCACGCCTATACGACCGTCGCAGGCGACGTGCTCACCCGCTGGCACCGCCAGCGCGGTGAGAAGGTGTGGTACCTCACCGGCACGGACGAGCACGGTCAGAAGATCATGCGCACGGCCGAGGCGCACGACGTCACGCCCCAGGCCTGGTGCGACAAGCTCGTCGAGGAGGCCTGGAAGCCCCTCTGGGAGCACCTGAACATCGCGAACGACGACTTCATCCGCACCACGGAGAAGCGGCACACGGACCGTGTGCAGGAGTTCGTGCAGGACCTGTACGACAAGGGCGAGATCTACAAGGGCGGATACGAGGGCCCGTACTGCGTCGGCTGCGAGGAGTACAAGCTCCCCGGCGACCTCATCGAGGCCGAGGACGGCACCAAGCTGTGCCCGATCCACAAGAAGCCGGTGGAGATCCTCAAGGAGGAGAACTACTTCTTCAAGCTCTCCGAGTACGGCCCGAAGCTGCTCGACCTGTACGCGGCCGACCCGGGCTTCATCCAGCCCGAGTCCGCCCGCAACGAGGTCGTGAACTTCGTCAAGCAGGGGCTGCAGGACCTGTCGATCTCGCGTTCCACCTTCGACTGGGGCGTCCCCGTGCCGTGGGACGACAAGCACGTCATCTACGTGTGGGTCGACGCGCTGCTCAACTACGCGACGGCGGTCGGCTACAACGAGAACCCCGCGAAGTTCGAGGAGACGTTCCCCGCGAACGTGCACCTGGTCGGCAAGGACATCCTCCGCTTCCACGCGGTGATCTGGCCCGCGATGCTGATGGCGCAGGGGCTCCCCGTGCCGGGCCGGGTCGCGGCCAACGGCTGGCTGATGGTCGGTGGCGAGAAGATGTCGAAGTCGAACCTGACCGGCATCAAGCCGCAGGACCTGACCTCGCACTTCGGCGTCGACGCGTACCGCTGGTACTTCCTGCGCGCGATCGCCTTCGGCAGCGACGGGTCGTTCTCCTGGGAGGACTTCACCGCCCGCTACACCTCCGAGCTCGCCAACGACTACGGCAACCTCGCCTCGCGCGTCGCCGCCATGGTCGGCAAGTACTTCGGCGGTGCCCTGCCCGAGGCCACGGCCTCCGGCGATGCCGAGAAGGCGGTGCAGGACGGTCTGGCGAGGGCCGTCGCCGAGGCCGACCGGAAGATCGGCGAGGAGCTGGACTTCCAGGGCGGCATCCTGGCGGTCTTCGACTTCGTGAAGCAGGTCAACGGCTACATCACGGAGCAGGAGCCGTGGAAGGTCGCGAAGGACGAGTCGCCCGAGGGCAGGGCGCGTCTGGCGACGATCCTCTACACGGCGGCCGAGTCGCTGCGCGCGGTCGCGGTGCTGCTGAACGCGATCATGCCCGAGACGTCCCAGAAGCTGTGGGACTCGCTGGGCGCCGAGGCGGCTCTCGGCGCGCTCGCCGGCCAGCGCGTGCAGGACGCGGGCACCTGGGGTCAGCTGCCCGCCGGTGCGACGGTGACGAAGGGCGCGGTGCTGTTCCCCCGCCTGGAGGACCCGAAGAAGGACTGACGGCCCGGGCCCGAGCAGGTCGGGCCCGGCCGTACGGGCGGCCCGGCACCGGTGACGGTGCCGGGCCGCCCGTGCGTCACCCCTGCGATTCCGTGCCGGCGAGCGGACAAGCGCGCCGCGCCGGGCCCTGGCGCCGGGCGCGCCGCCGTCAGCGCGCCAGTGTCCCGGCCGGGCCCATCACGACCACCGGGTGCAGGTCGGGGTCGAGCGCCCGCAGCAGCTCCCTCATCCTGTCGCGTCCCAGCGACACGCATCCCTGCGTGGGCCCGCCGTGGTCGACGTGGATCCAGATGCCGCCGCCCCGGTCGTCGCCCAGCGGACGCGTCGGGTCGAGCGGCGTGGTGCCGGCCTCGCGGTTGTAGTTCACGGCCACGACGTGGTCGAAGGACCCTTCGAGCGGCTCCCCCTCGAATCCGCGCCCGCTGATGCTGAACAGGGACTGCCGGTCGTACGGGAGCTCCGTGCCGGGGTCGGGGAGCAGGCCGCCCGCGTCGGTGAGCCCGAAGACGCCGATCGGTGAGCGCAGGTCGCCCTGGCGGTGCTCGTCGGTCCAGCCGCGCAGCGCGTTGTGGGCGGGCCAGGGGCCGGCCGTGCGCTGCCACCCCTTCTCCGCGTCGTGCCGGTACAGGGCGGCGGAGGACTCCGCCGCGTCGGCCCCCTGGCCGGTGACGACGAAGACCTGGCGGGCGTCGGCGGGGATCCGCGCATGCGTCCGCGGTCCGATGCCGGGGATCCGCGCGACCGCGAGCGTCTGCGGCGCGGCCGCGGCGGGCGCGGCAGCGGGGCGTCCCTCGCCGCGCGCGCCGGTCACCGCCTTGGCGTCGGCACCCGGAGCCGGGCCGGAGCCGGTGTCCCCGCAGCCGGTGAGCAGTGCTCCGGCGCACAGGAGCACGACGGCGGAGAGGGTGCGGATGCGCGAGGACATGCGGGGCGGCCTTCCGGTACGGGGAGCGTCCTACTGCTTGCGTCTCCAGAGTGGCAGGCCCCGGGCATTTCGCAGCTCACGCACGACAGGACACGGCGATCTTCGGACAGAACGGCTGATGGAGGCCGCCTTCCCGTTCCGTTCCCGACCATTCCCGCGCGCAGGACGCGAAGGGCCCCGGGACCGTGACGGTCCCGGGGCCCTTCGCGTCCTCGCCGCTACTCGCCCGGCTTGGCCACCGGCTTGCGCAGGGCGATGTTGAGCTCGCGCAGCCGGGCCTCCTCCAGCTCGGTCGGGGCGCCCATCATGAGGTCCTGGGCGTTGCCGTTGAGCGGGAAGGCGATGGTCTCGCGGATGTTCGGCTCGTCGGCGAGGAGCATGACGATCCGGTCCACGCCCGGGGCGATGCCGCCGTGCGGCGGGGCGCCGAACTGGAAGGCACGCAGCATGCCGGCGAACTCGCGCTCCACGGTCTCCTTGTCGTAGCCGGCGATCTCGAAGGCCTTGAACATGATCTCGGGCTCGTGGTTCCGGATCGCGCCGGAGGAGAGCTCCACGCCGTTGCAGACGATGTCGTACTGCCAGCCGAGGACGTCCAGCGGGTCCTTCGTCTCCAGGGCCTCGAGCCCGCCCTGCGGCATCGAGAACGGGTTGTGCGAGAAGTCGATCTTCCCGGTCTCCTCGTCCTTCTCGTACATCGGGAAGTCGACGATCCAGCAGAAGCGGAAGACGCCGTCCTCGAAGTGGCCGGCGCGCTTGGCGGCCTCGACGCGGACCGCGCCCATGATCTTGGAGACCTCGTCGAACTCACCCGCGCCGAAGAACACGGCGTGGCCCGCGGCGAGGCCGAGACGCTCGGTGAGGACCTTGACGTTCTCCTCGGTGAGGAACTTGGCGATCGGGCCGGTCAGCGTGCCGTCCTCGCCGACGCGCACCCAGGCCAGGCCCTTGGCGCCCTGCTCGACGGCGTAGTCGCCGAGGCCGTCGAAGAACTTGCGGGGCTGGGCATGGACGTCCGGCACCGGCAGCGCGCGGACGTGCTTGCCGGCGAACGCCTTGAACTCCGAGCCCTCGAAGACGTCGGTGATGTCGACGAGCTCCAGCTTGGCGCGCAGGTCCGGCTTGTCGTTGCCGTACTTCAGCATCGACTCGCGGAACGGGATCCGCGGGAACGGCGAGGTGACGTGGCGGCCCCCGCCGAACTCCTCGAAGAGCTCGGTCATCAGCTTCTCGATCGGCTGGAAGACGTCCTCCTGCTCGACGAAGCTCATCTCGACGTCGAGCTGGTAGAACTCGCCGGGCGAGCGGTCCGCGCGGGCGTCCTCGTCGCGGAAGCAGGGCGCGATCTGGAAGTACCGGTCGAAGCCGGAGATCATGAACAGCTGCTTGAACTGCTGCGGGGCCTGCGGCAGGGCGTAGAACTTGCCCGGGTTGAGCCGGGACGGGACGACGAAGTCACGGGCGCCCTCGGGCGAGGTCGCGGTGAGGATCGGGGTCGCCATCTCGTTGAAGCCGAGGGCCACCATCTTCGAGCGGATGGCGGCGATGACCGCGGAGCGCAGCATGATGTTGCGGTGCATCCGCTCGCGGCGCAGGTCGAGGAAGCGGTACTCCAGGCGGCGCTCCTCACCCACCCCGTCGTCGGTGTTGATCTGGAACGGCAGCTGCTGCGCCGCGCCCAGCAGCTCGACCGACGAGACCTCGACCTCGACCTCACCCGTGGGGAGCTCGGCGTTGACGTTCTCGGCGCCCCGGGAGACGACCTGGCCGTCGACGCGGACGACCGACTCCTTGTTCACCTTGTCGAGGGCCTCGTAGGCCGCGGTGCCGGGGCGGGCGACGAGCTGCGTGATGCCGTAGTGGTCGCGCAGATCGATGAAGAGGATGCCGCCCAGGTCTCGGCGATTGTGCAGCCAGCCGCTCAGCCGGACGTCGGTGCCGACGTCAGAGGCGCGGAGCTCACCGCAGGTGTGGGACCTGTACCGATGCATCGTCGTTCATCCAGTCTTGGGATTCGGGGGTGGGCAACCTTTGCAAGGTTACCGCCCGGCCCCCGTCGCTCTCTTTGACATATACGCAACACCGCGGGCGGGCGTCCCGGGCCGCCGGGGGCCCGGCAGGTGGCCGTGGCACGGATCTGCCTAAAGTGAGGCAATGCGCATCGAGGACGTGCTGGTCGCCGTGGCGACCGGCGTGTGGCGCTGGGACCGCTCCGGGACGATCGCTCTCGACACCGTGGCCGCCCGGCTCCTGGAGCTGCCCGGCGATCCGGGCCGGGTCCCGGTGTCCGCCGTCCGCGCACGGATCCACCCGGTGGACTGGGGCGAGCTGAACGCCGTCATCACGCGGGCGTCCGCCGAGGACGCCGTCGCCGAGGCACGGCTGCGGGTGGTCGACCCGGCCGGCCGGGTGCTGCGGATCGTGCGCAGCCGCGGCAGGTCGTCCGCCGGGGACGACGGACCCACGCTGGTGGGCACGGTCCAGGAGGTCACCGACCCGTCCGGCGCCGCGGCCGCCGGCGCGCCGGTCACCGGCGACTGGCGGCGTTCGCGCGAGGCGTTCCTGCTCGACGCGGGCCGGGCGCTGGCGGAGGCCCGTTCCACGGAGGAGGTGCTGCGGGTCTCGGCGTCGCTCTCCATGCCCGGCTTCTCGCCCGACGGGCTCGCGGTGTTCGGCATCGCCGGGGACCGGCTGACCATCGTGGGCCACCACGGGCACGGCGCCGGTGACGACGAACCCTTCGCCGACATGCCCCTGGACACCGACTACCCGGCGGCCGAGGTGGTGCGGACCGGGCGGGCCGTCTACCTGCCGAGCCCGGAGGGGTACCGGAGCCGCTTCCCCGTGACCTGGCCGCTGGCGCGGCGCTTCGGCCGCGAGTCGTGGGCCTTCCTGCCGCTGGTCGTCGCCGGCCGCACGATCGGTGCCTGGATGGCCGCCTTCCGGCATCCGGTGGCGTTCACGCCCGACGAACGGTCGGTGCTCACCACCGTGGCCCGGATGCTCGCCCAGGCCCTCACCCGCGCCGGGGCCGCCGAGTCCGAGCGGGAGCTCTCGCTCGGGCTCCAGCGCACCATGCTGCCGACGGTGACCCCGGGGATCCCCGGGGTCACCGTGGCCGCCCGGTACGTGCCCACCGGCGGGGGCCTCCAGGTGGGCGGCGACTGGTACGACATGATCCCGCTGCCGGGCGGCGGCACCTCACGTGCCGGACGGGCGCGCGGGAGCATCGCCCTGGTCATCGGGGACGTCCAGGGCCACGATGTGCGTGCCGCGGGGCTGATGGGCCAATTGCGGATCGCGTTGCGCGCCTACGCGTCCGAGGGGCACCGCCCCGACGCGGTGCTCTCGCGGGCCTCGCGTTTCCTGCACGGCATCACGGACACGTCCGACGACGACGGCCACGAGGGCCCGCGGTTCGCGACCTGTCTCTACCTGGAGTTCGATCCGGCGACCGGGACGGTCGAGATCGCCCGGGCCGGCCATCCCGAGCCGTCGGTGCTCACGGCGGACGGGACGGTGATGCTGCGCACCACCGAGGGCGGGCTGCCGCTGGGCATCGACCCGGACACCGACTATCCGACGACCCGGTTCGTGCTGGAGGCCGGGGAGACGCTGCTGATCTGCACCGACGGCCTGCTGGAGACCGGCGGGCACGACCTCGACACCGGCTGGGCCCGGCTGCGCGGCGTGCTGGAACGCCGTACGGACGGCTCGCTGGAGGAGCTGGCCGACGATCTGGTGCGGGCGGTGCACGGCCCCACCTCGCACTACACGACCGGGCCGCTCGCGGACCGGCGCGAGGACGACATCGCGCTGCTGCTGCTCACCCGCGAGGGCGCGCCGTCCCGCCGTCCCACCCGGCGCACGGCCATGAGCGTCGGCCAGGCGCAGCCGGAGCGGATCGCGGCCGCCCGCCGGCAGGTGCGGGAGCTGCTGCACGACTGGGCGGACCCGGAACAGGTCGACTCGGCGGTGCTGATGGTCTCGGAGATGGCCACCAATGTGCTCGTCCACACCGACGGCACGGCGCTGCTGGCGGCGGAGGTCCATCACACGGACACGGCCAGGCGACTCCGGGTGGAGGTCTCGGACACCAGCGACGAGCTGCCCCACCGGCGCACGCCGGGCGAGATGGCGTCGTCGGGGCGCGGCCTGGTGCTGATGGAGATGCTCGCCGACGCGTGGGGGGTGGACCCGCGGGGCGAGGGCAAGTCGATCTGGTTCGAGCTCTACGAGCCGCCCGCCGGGCCGGACTCCGCGGACGGCGGCGACGGCGTCCCGTAGCGTTCCCGCAGCTCGCCGACGACGCCGAAGGCCGCGGCCGTCACCGGGACGGCCAGCAGCATTCCGAGGATCCCCGCGAGACCGGCACCGGCGGTGATCGTCAGCATCACGACGGCCGGGTGCATCTGGACCGTGCGGCTCTGGATCATCGGCTGGAGCACATGGCCCTCCAGCACCTGCACGGCGAGCACCACCCCGAGCACCCAGAGCGCGATGACGAAGCCGCGGTCGGCTAGTGCGACGAGGACGGCGACGGCGCCGGAGAGGAACGCGCCGAGGTAGGGGATGTAGGCGCCCACGAAGACCAGCGCGCCGAGACCGGCCGCTCCGGGCACCCGCAGGATCAGCAGGCCGGCGGTGATGCAGACGGCGTCGATCAGGGCGATGAAGGTGGTCCCGCGCATGAACCCCTCGACGGCCCCGAAGGCACGGCGCGACATGGCCTCGGCGACGTCGCCGGTGGAGTGGGGCACGACGGAGCGCAGGGTGGAGACGGCCCGGTCGGAGTCGCGCAGGAAGAAGAAGACGAGCAGCAGGGCCAGGACGGCGAGGGCGATCATCTCGCCGACGACGCTCAGGCCGGTGATCACCCCGGACGCGGCGGTGCCGCCGAACGTGCCGAGGAGTTCCCTGGCGTTCCGGGCGATGTCGTCCAGCGAGGTGCCGGCGGCCCCGAAGTGGTCCGCGAGGTCCTGGGCGGCCCGGCGGACGGAGGCGACGATCTGGTCGCCGGTCTCCAGCAGGGCGTGCACCACGATGTAGACCGCCCCGCCGACGACGGCGAGCACGGCGGCGCAGGTCAGCCCGGCGGCGAGCGAGCGCTGCACCTTCATCTTCAGCAGCCGGCGGTGGAGCGGTCCGAGCAGCGCGGTGCCGAGCAGGGCCAGCAGCACCGGGGTGACGGCGGTCTTGAGGACGATCACCAGCCAGACGCCGACTCCCGCGACGCCGGCCACCAGCAGGGCGACCGCGCACCAGGCGGCGAGCCTGCGGACGGGCTCGGGGAGCAGGGGCTGCGGCTGCGGACCGGTCACCCTGCCCACCCGATCACGCACCCCGCCCCGCGGCCCGCCGGAGCGGGCCACGGGGGTGAGGGGGCGCCGGGCCCGCCGCGGGGCGGCGGGCCCGGCGCCCCCTCACCCCCGTGGCCCGCCGGAGCGGGCCACGGGGGTGAGGGGGCGCCGGGCCCGCCGCGGGGGCGGGCGGTGGCGGGGTGACTAGTCCCCGTCCGGACCGGAGGGCTTCATGCCGTGGACGGCGGGGACGGTGCCGAGGCGGCCCTTCTGGAAGTCCTCGAAGGCCTGCTGCAGTTCGGCGCGGGTGTTCATGACGAACGGCCCGTAGTGCGCCATCGGCTCCCGGATCGGCCGGCCGCCGAGCAGGACGATCTCCAGATCCCCGGTGTGCGAGCCGTTCTGGGCGTCGTCGGCCCACACGGTGAGCGCGCCGCCGTCACCGAAGACCGCGGTCTGCCCCATGTGCACGGGCCGCCGCTCCTCGCCGACCGCTCCGCGCCCGGCGAGCACGTAGGCCAGGCCGTTGAAGTCCTCGCGCCACGGGATCCTGATCTGCGCACCGGGGCGCAGGGTCGCATGGATCATCGTGATCGGGGTGTGGGTGATGCCCGGTCCCCGGTGGCCGTCCAGGTCGCCCGCGATGACCCGGAGCAGCGCGCCGCCGTCGGGGGAGGTGAGCAGCTGGACCTGGCCGCCGCGGATGTCCTGGTAGCGCGGGTCCATCATCTTGTCCCGCGCGGGGAGGTTCACCCAGAGCTGGAGGCCGTGGAAGAGACCGCCGGACATGACGAGCTGCTCCGGGGGCGCCTCGATGTGCAACAGGCCGCTGCCGGCCGTCATCCACTGGGTGTCGCCGTTCCGGATGGTCCCGCCGCCGCCGTTGCTGTCCTGGTGGACGAAGGTGCCGTCGATCAGGTAGGTGACGGTCTCGAAGCCGCGGTGGGGGTGCCAGGGGGTGCCCTTCGGCTCTCCGGGCGCGTAGTCCACCTCACCCATCTGGTCCATCATGATGAACGGGTCGAGGTGCTGGTAGTTGATGCCGGCGAACGCGCGCCGCACCGGGAAGCCCTCCCCTTCGAAACCGCTGGGCGCGGTGGTCACGGTGCGCACCGGCCGGGAGACGGCATCGGCGGGCGCGGCGACGCGGGGCAGGGTGAGCGGGTTCTCGACAGTCACTGCAGGCATGGCGGGGACCTCCTTGTGCGACCACTTTAGTTGAAGAATGAACTTCTTGCCACCGCAAACGAAGAACGCCCGGGAGGAATTCCTCCCGGGCGCCCCGTCGCGCTCCCGACCACTCCGCGGCCTCGCGGAGCACGGCCTAGCCGTACATCCGGCGCATGGCGAAGTCGACCATCTGCTCCACGGCCTTCGCGTCGAAGACCATGCGGTGATCGCCCTCCATGTCGAGCACGAAGCCGTACCCCGTCGGCAGCAGGTCGATCACCTCGGCGCCGGTGATGACGAAGTACTTCGACTCCTTGCCCGCGTACCTGCGCAGCTCCTTGAGCGAGGTGAACATCGGGATCACCGGCTGCTGGGTGTTGTGCAGCGCCAGGAAGCCGGGGTTGTCCCCGCGAGGGCAGTAGACCTTCGACGTGGCGAAGATCTGCTGGAAGTCCTCGGCCGACATCGCCCCGGTGGTGAAGGCGCGCACCGCGTCCGCGAGGGACGGCGGCGACGGTTCCGGATACAGCGGCTGCTGCCCGTAGGAGGGCTGCTGCGGCACGTACTGCTGCTGCTGGGCGCCCGGGGTCTGGTCGTAGCCGTACATGCCCGCAAGAGTAACGAGTCACAGTTGTCCCGATCGGGGTTGCATCTTATTACCGACGGGTAGCATCATCGTAGCTACTTACTGGTACGTGGACGATCAGTCCCACTTCCGAGTCTTACGGAGCCGTCGCCATGGGGCACTACAAGTCGAATCTCCGCGACATCGAGTTCAACCTCTTCGAGGTCCTCGGGCGCGACAAGCTGTACGGCACCGGCCCGTTCGCGGAGATGGACGTCGACACCGCCAAGTCGATCCTGGAGGAGATCGCCCGGCTCGCGGAGAACGAGCTGGCCGAGTCCTTCGCCGACGCCGACCGCAACCCTCCGGTCTTCGACCCCGCCACCAACACCGCGCCCGTCCCCGCGAGCTTCAAGAAGAGCTACGAAGCCTTCATGGACTCCGAGTACTGGCGCCTCGGCCTGCCCGAGGAGATCGGCGGCACCACCTCGCCGCGCTCCCTGATCTGGGCCTACGCGGAGCTGCTGCTCGGCTCGAACCCGGCCATCTGGATGTACTCCTCCGGCCCCGCGTTCGCCGGCATCCTCTTCGAGGAGGGCAACGAGGCGCAGAAGAAGGTCGCGCAGATCGCGGTCGACAAGCGCTGGGGCTCCACCATGGTCCTCACCGAGCCGGACGCCGGCTCGGACGTGGGCGCCGGCCGTACCAAGGCCGTGCAGCAGGAGGACGGCTCCTGGCACATCGAGGGCGTCAAGCGCTTCATCACCTCCGGTGAGCACGACATGGAGGAGAACATCCTCCACTACGTCCTCGCCCGTCCCGAGGGCGCCGGTCCGGGCACCAAGGGCCTGTCCCTCTTCCTCGTGCCGAAGTACCACTTCGACTGGGAGACCGGCGAGCTGGGCGAGCGCAACGGCGTCTACGCGACCAACGTCGAGCACAAGATGGGCCTCAAGGCCTCCAACACCTGCGAGATGACCTTCGGCGACCAGCACCCCGCCAAGGGCTGGCTGATCGGCGACAAGCACGACGGCATCCGCCAGATGTTCATGATCATCGAGTTCGCCCGGATGATGGTCGGCACGAAGGCCATCGCCACCCTGTCCACCGGCTACCTGAACGCGCTGGAGTACGCCAAGGAGCGCGTCCAGGGCCAGGACCTGGTGAACTTCGCCGACAAGTCCGCCCCCAAGGTCACCATCACCCACCACCCCGACGTGCGCCGCTCCCTGATGACGCAGAAGGCCTACGCCGAGGGCATGCGCGCCCTGGTGCTCTACACGGCCGCCGTCCAGGACGAGATCGCCGTCAAGGAGGCGTCCGGCGAGGACGCCAAGTCCCTCGTCGCCCTCAACGACCTGCTCCTGCCCATCGTCAAGGGCTACGGCTCCGAGCGGTCGTACGAGCAGCTCGCCCAGTCCCTGCAGACCTTCGGCGGCTCCGGCTACCTGCAGGAGTACCCGATCGAGCAGTACATCCGCGACGCCAAGATCGACACCCTCTACGAGGGCACCACGGCCATCCAGGGCCAGGACTACTTCTTCCGCAAGATCGTGCGCGACCAGGGCCAGGCCCTGAACACGCTCTCCGAGGAGATCAAGAAGTTCCTGGCCGTCGGCACCGGCGGCGAGGAGCTCTCCGGCGCCCGCGACGCCCTGGCGAAGGCCGCCGTCGACCTGGAGGCGATCGTCGGCACGATGACGAACGACCTCATCGCCACCGGCGAGGACGTCAAGAGCATCTACAAGGTCGGCCTCAACACCACCCGCCTGCTGATGGCCTCCGGCGACGTCGTCGTCGGCTACCTGCTGCTGCGCGGCGCCGCCGTGGCCGCCGAGAAGCTGGAGACGGCCGCCGCCAAGGACGTGCCGTTCTACCAGGGCAAGATCGCGGCCGCGAAGTTCTTCGCCGCCAACGTCCTGCCCGGCGTCTCCGTCGAGCGCGCGCTCGCCGAGACGGTCGACGGCTCGCTCATGGACCTCGACGAGGCCGCGTTCTAGGCTCTGCGGTACACAGGCACCAGGCCGCCGCCCGAACCCTCGGGCGGCGGCCCTGTCATGTCAACCGCCCGCCGCGGCCCACCGGCCGCCGACCAGGTGCGGCGCAGCGGCAACCGCCGTGCGCGCGGCCCCTCGTTAAGGTGAACATCATGAGCAGCGAACCCGCCCCCACCCCGCCGGCGAGCACCACCCCGTTCGACCGCGGCCACACCGACGACCTGATGTCGTTCCTCGCCGCATCGCCGACGCCCTACCACGCGGTCGCCGAGGCCGCCGGGCGACTGGAGAAGGCGGGCTTCCGCCAGGTGCTGGAGACGGATGCCTGGGACGGCACCGCAGGCGGCCGCTACGTGGTGCGCGGCGGGGCCCTGATCGCCTGGTACGTGCCCGAGGGAGCCGCTGCGCACACCCCGTTCCGTATCGTCGGAGCCCACACCGACTCCCCCAACCTGCACGTCAAGCCGCTGCCCGACACCGGCTCCCACGGCTGGCGCCAGATCGCCGTCGAGATCTACGGCGGCACGCTCCTCAACACGTGGCTCGACCGCGACCTCGGCCTCGCCGGGCGGCTGACCCTGCGCGACGGCACCCACCGGCTGGTGAACGTCGACCGTCCGCTGCTGCGCGTCCCGCAGCTCGCCGTCCACCTCGACCGCTCCGTCAACACCGACGGGCTCAAGCTCGACCGCCAGCGCCACATGCAGCCGATCTGGGGCCTCGGCGATGTGCAGGAGGGCGACCTGATCGCCTTCCTGGAGGAGGAGGCGGGCATCGCCGAGGGCGAGGTCACCGGCTGGGACCTGATGGTCCACCCCGTCGAGCCGCCCGCCTACCTCGGCCGCGACCGCGAACTGCTGGCCGGGCCGCGGATGGACAACCTGCTCTCCGTGCACGCCGGCACCGCGGCCCTCGCCGCCGTCGCCGGCTGGACGGACCTGCCGTACATCCCGGTGCTCGCCGCCTTCGACCACGAGGAGAACGGCTCCCAGTCGGACACCGGCGCCGACGGGCCGCTGCTCGGCTCGGTGCTCGAACGCTCGGTCCACAGCCGCGGCGGCAGCCTGGAGGACCGCGCCCGCGCCTACGCCGGCACGGTCTGCCTCTCCTCCGACACCGGCCACGCCGTGCACCCCAACTACGCCGAGCGCCACGACCCGACCCACCACCCGCGCGCCAACGGCGGCCCGATCCTCAAGGTCAACGTCAACCAGCGCTACGCCACCGACGGCTCCGGCCGGGCCGTGTTCGCGGCCGCCTGCGAGAAGGCCGGCGTGCCGTGGCAGACGTTCGTCTCCAACAACGCCATGCCCTGCGGCACCACCATCGGCCCCATCACGGCGGCCCGGCACGGCATCCACACCGTGGACATCGGCGTGCCCATCCTGTCCATGCACAGCGCCCGCGAACTCTGCGGCGCCGACGACCCCTTCCTGCTGGCGAACGCCCTGGTCGCCTTCCTGGAGGGCTGAGCCCGCGCCCGCCCCGTGCCACCGGGCATCCGACCGGCGCACGAGATGTTGCCGCCGTGCCCCTGCCGCCCGACCCTGAGCGGCAGGGGGACGACGGCGACGACGCCAACGGATGCGGAGCGGGTGCGATGAGGATGATGCTGCGGGCCGTCATGGACACGGCCAAGACCAACGAGACCATCAGGACGGGCCGCGCCCAGGAGCTGTGGGCCTCGATCCTCGGCCACCTGAAGCCCGAGGCCGCCTACTTCAGCCCGCACGACGGCTGCCGCGCCTGCGTCATCGTCTTCGACATGCAGGACAGCACCACCCTGCCCGTCCTGGTGGAGCCGTTCTTCCAGGAGTTCGGCGCCCGCGTCGAGATCGCGCCGTGCATGGACAGGGACGACCTCATGAAGGGCCTCGCCCAGGTGGCCGGCGGCCACTGACAGCGCACGCACGACACGGCGGCGCCCCCGGATCCCTCCGGGGGCGCCGCCGTGTCGCCGGCGCGACCCGCCGTCCGGCGGGTCAGTCCTGCTGCTCGTCCATCCCCGCCAGCACCAGCGGCAGCCGGGCCGCGCCGTCCGGCGTCACACGGACCGGGACGCCCCAGTCCTGCTGGTGCACATGGCAGGCCGGGTACTCGTTCGCCGGGTCGTCGTCGCAGGACGCCGCCATCGCGGAGACGTGCAGCACGCCCTCGGCCACCTCCGGGTCGATCTCCAGCTCCCGGGACAGATCCGTCCCCGCCCCCTCGCCCGACCGCAGCAGCTCGGGCGGCGTGGACGACACCAGCAGCCGCGTCGACGGCCCGTACCGGGTGTCCAGCTTCTGTCCGGCGGGCGCCTGGAACACCACGTCCAGCCGCAGCGTGCCCGGTCCCACATCGGTGGCCGCCCGCCGCGTGCGGTGCGCCACCGCCTCCACACGCACCGCCTCCTCCGGAAGCCTCAGCCGCGTCAGCCGGTGCCGCGCCGACTCCACGACCACGATCTCGTCACCGTCCAGCACCGCGCCGCTCGGCTCGCGCAGGTCGGTGGCGAGCGTCGTGACCTCCCCGGACGCCGGATCGAAGCGCCGCAGCGCGTGGTTGTAGGTGTCGCTGATCGCCACCGACCCGTCGGGCAGCGCCGTCACGCCCAGCGGGTGCTGGAGCAGGGCCTGCCCGGCCTCGCCGTCGCGGTGCCCGAAGTCGAACAGCCCGGTGCCGACAGCGGTGCGCACCACACCCTCGGTGTCGATCCAGCGCACCGAGCTGGTCTCGGAGTCGGCGATCCACAGCCGCTCACCGGCCGCGGCGAGCCCGGACGGCTGCGCGAACCACGCCTCGGCCGCCGGTCCGTCGACCAGCCCCTCGTTCGTCGTACCGGCCGCGACCTGGACGGTCCCCTCCTCGGGGTCGTACGTCCACAGCTGGTGCACACCCGCCATCGCGATCCACAGCCGGTCGTTCCACCAGGCCACGTCCCAGGGCGACGACAGCGAGACCTCGGTGGCCGGGCCCGACGTCGGCGAACCCTGCCACCACTGCTCGCCCGTGCCCGCGAGCAGCTCGATCGCACCGGTCCGCGGGTCGTACGCCTTCAGCTGGTGGTGCACGGTGTCCGCGACCGCCACCCGGCCGTCGGGCAGCAGCGCCAGGCCCTGCGGCTCGTTGAACCGGCCGTCGCCGCCGATGCGCCGCACCACGCTCTCCCCGTCCGCCGCCAGCTCGACCAGCTCGTGCCGGGTCGAGTCGGACACCAGGAAGTTCCCGGTCGGCAGCCGGAGCGCCTTGCCGGGGAAACGGAGATCGGTCGCCGCCGGCTCCGGAGCCACGTACGGGCCGTCCCCGCGCCGCAGGGTGCCCTTGGCCTCGTGCTCGGCCTCCAGCTCCTCGACGAGCCGCTCGATCGCGTGCGCATGGCCCTCGCCCGCGTGCTGGGCGACGACGTACCCCTCGGGGTCGATGACGACCAGCGTCGGCCAGGCGCGCACGGCGTACTGCTTCCAGGTGGCGAGCTCGGGGTCGTCCAGCACCGGGTGGTGCACCTGGTAGCGCTCGACCGCGTCGACGACGGCCTCGTGCTCCGCCTCGTGCACGAACTTCGGCGAGTGCACACCGATGATCACGACGGTGTCCCGGTGCTTCTCCTCCAGCTCCCTGAGCTCGTCGAGGACGTGCAGGCAGTTGATGCAGCAGAACGTCCAGAAATCGAGGATCGTGATCCGTCCTCGCAGGTCGGCGAGGGTGAGTTCCTTGCCCCCTGTGTTCAGCCAGCCGCCCTTGCCGATCAGCTCGGGGCCGGAGGCGGTCGACGAGGTGCTGGAGCGCCTGCACGAGCAGCGCTTCCACGCGTACGCGGTGGCCGACCGGGTGCGGGAGCTGCCGGTGCTGCTGGAGCTCTTCCGGTGGGGGGCGCTGCTCATGCTCGGTCTGCTGGTCGTCGCGGCCGCCGTCACGACCGTCGCCTTGGAGAACCCCCGCGTCTGCAGAAACCGCTCGGCCCCCACCCCTTCCCGCGCCGCGGCCCACTTCGCCACCAGCGGGGTGGCCGCGTAGGCGGCGTTCGGCCCGTCGATCTGCCAGGCCGGGTCGTACAGCCCGACGACGGTGATGCGATCGGTGACGCCGGTGCCGCGGTTCTCGCCGATGCGCTGGACGTAGCCGACGGACACGGTCCGGCCGAGCAGGCCGGACAGGTCCTGCCCGTCGCCGACGGCCGGGAGGACGACCTCGTCGCCCTCCAGCGGGAAGACCTCGGGCCGCACCCGCTCCAGCAGCGGCGGTGGCACGGATACACGTGCCGAGGTCGCATGGAGCAGGAACGGCGGCAGGCTCTCGTCGGGCCCGCTGTCGAAGGACGCCTGCACGACCGGTTCCACGGACCGGACACCGGACAGAGCCGCCACCGCGGTGAGGGTGGCCGGCGTCAGCCGCTTGGTCGCCGAGTCGTCGGTGCGCGGCTCCAGATCGATCTGCTGGAGGCTCGTCCCGGAGGACAGTGTCGCCTCGGCAGCCCGCTCGGCACCGCGGACGACGGTGGCGGCGGCCAGCGAGAGCGTGCCGCACAGCGCGAGGGCCAGTACCGAGGCGGACGAACGCCGGGCGAAGCGGCGTGCGTTCAGCAGTCCGTGGTGCAGCGGTTTCATGTGGCGGCCCTCCGGGGCTCGGTGCGCTCCGCGTCCTCGGCGCACACTCCGTCCGCCATGCGCAGCACCCGGCCGGCGCGGGCGGCCACGTCGCCGCTGTGGGTCACCAGCAGCACGGCGCAGCCGCTGCCGGCCGCGCCCCGGGTGAGTACGTCGAGCACGTCCGACTCGGTCTCGGCGTCCAGGTTGCCGGTCGGTTCGTCGGCGAGCACGACGGCGGGCTCGTTGACCAGCGCCCGCGCGATGGCGACACGCTGCTGCTCACCGGCGGACAGCTGGTGCGGCCGGTGCCGCAGCCGGTGTCCGAGCCCGACGTCGCCCAGCAGCCGCGCCGCCCGCTCGGCGCCGCCCCGCAGCCCGGAGCGATGGGCCATGGCGACGTTCTCCTCGGCGGTGAACTGGGGCAGCAGGTTGAACGCCTGGAACACGAAGCCGATCCGGTCGCGGCGCAGCGCGGACAGCTCGGCGTCCCCCAGCCCTGCCGTGTCCCGGCCCTCGACCAGCACCGTGCCCGCGTCGGGTGTCGCCAGCAGGCCCAGTGCCATGAGCAGACTCGTCTTCCCGCTGCCCGACCGCCCGACCAGCGCGACCGTCTCGCCGGCCGCGACCCCGAGCGACACGTCCCGTACGGCGGCGACGGGCCCGTTCGGGCCGTGATGGGTCAGGCAGAGCCGATGGGCTCTCAGTACGGCTTCCACGCTCGTCCTCACGGGGTCCGGGTGATCGCGGGCATGGCACCTTCGAGCAACGCGCTGATCCGGTAGGCCGCCCGCGTGCCCGGTACCCCGCACTCGTCGTCCTTCGCACTGTCCCGGTAGAACGCCGAAGCCCCGGGACAGTCCCGCCGCTTCTCCAACAGCGCGGTGATGCGCTCAGCGTCCTCGTGCGTGGGGGTCCATCCGAGGGCGCTGGCTGCGCTCAGTGCCTCGGCACCTTCCCGCACGGTGCCTGCCTGCAGGCGTTCCTCGGCCTCCGCGACCAACTCCGCCGGACGAGGCCGTACGGCCGGGAAATCGTCGAGGCGCCCGGTGCGGTGCAAGCTGTTGATCAGAAGGCTTCGGGCATAGCGGTACTCGGGGCGGTCAGGTTCCCAACTCCGCACGTCCGCGTGCGGCACCGCCTCGTCCAGGCCGACGAGGATGTCGGTGAACCTGTTCCAGACGTCGACGTTGCGCACATCGACGGTTCGTGGAGCACCCGCCGTGACGTCGGCAACGATCCTTCGACGCTCCCGGGCCGACACCGGACCACCCACACTGTCCATGAGCGAAAGCCATGCCCCGCGGAGCAGCGGATCGTACGTACCGAGGACGGTGGGTTTCATCTTGGTGAGTGCGGCCCGCAGTTCGGGATCGTCAATGGGCAGCCCGACGACCATGCGAAGTCTGACCACCTCGTACGCGGATGTCAGCGAGCCATGACGTACCTGTACCGACGACACCACGCCGGTGGGGAGCCGACGCTTACTGATTCGCTGAACCAGCGGATCAAGACGTTCGGCGGACCCCTTCAGGGATGTCCAGGCCCTCGCGGTGAGCGCACTGACCTGGGTATCGGTGGACACCGGCTCGTCGGGAGAGAGAACGGCCTCCCAATGGCGCCTTTGCTCAGTCAGATCCCAGCCCAGGCGGTTCGCGAGCAGGATGTAGTACGCCGCTTCGATGGTGTCCTCCTCATCGGCGGACGCGTCCAACAACCGGCCCTCGGCGCGCCACCATTGCCTGGCCCCCTCGGCGACATTCGTCGGCGGGGCCACACCGATCGCCTCGGCGATGTACTCCAAGTGGTAGAGCTGGACGGGTCGCCGTGGCGCAGTGTTGCCGACCTGTGCCAGCCACTGCCTGATGGCGGCGCGTTGGTGCGCCGTCAATTCGACACCGAACTGCGCCAGGCCGGCCAAAGCGCTGGACGTGTCGTTCAGCCGCGTCGACAAACTGTCGGATTCGGACGCAGGATCGCGGAAGAACCCCTGGGGGGAGAATCGCTGCAACAGCGCTTGACGGTCTTCTTCCCTGTGCAGCCTCTTGCCTGTCGCCGCCTCAATCTGCGAAATCCATACAGCCGAGCTGAATGGCTCCTCGCTCATTTCATCGGCGAACGCTCTGTGCAGGGATTCGACGGTCAGAGAGATAGAGGGCGCCTCTCCGTCAGCGGCCTTCAATGCAGTCAGCCCGTGCGCCGATTCGTACAATCCCGGTTTCGCGGCAGAACCCATGGAAACGGTGTACAGACCGTCATCGGACCGGAGATCTTCGATCTGAAGCACGAGATTGCGCTGCTGCGCGGAAAGCGGAACTTCGTGGTCGTCGCCACCCGAGAGGTCGAGAACGTTCCCGAAGAGACGCAGCCCGAAAAGGGAGGCGGCCAACCCGCCCGCAACGGCCACCGCGATCAGTCGTGAACGGGGCCTCGAACCTCTGCTCATGTCAGTTCCGTTCGCTCAGCCGGCGCAGGCGGACGCGGTCCCCTTGACGCCCAGGTACTCGTGATGGGTCGAGGCATGGGAGCAGGTCTCGATGCCCCAGACCATGGACAGGTAGCCGGAGCGCGCCTGCCCCGCGAGGTCTGCCATCCAAGCGTTCTTGTTTGTCCACTCGAACGAGTGAGTGCCGGCACTCCCACTGCCGGTAACACCGGTGCCACTGCCGCCGATGGATACGGATCCGCCCCGGCCCGTGATCTGGGCGACGTTCTTGACCCAGGTCATCTTCTGGCGCTTCGAACCCTTGTAGACCTTGGCCGACGTCTTCCAGTCACATGCCTTCGCCCAGAGATTGCACTCCCAGGCGTTCGCCTGCAGGCTGATTCCACGGCCGATGGAGCGCTTCGAACTGTCACTGATGGCGTCAGCCGGCCCTGCACCCACCGAGAACAGGAAAAGCGCTGCTGCTCCCAGAGAAACGCTGAACTTCTTCATTTCCACCCCGACGGAAAGAGTTGCGGTCGGGAGCAGACTGTAGCGGCGGCGCAAACCCACAGCTCGGGGAAGCTGATACGACTAGATATCGCCGCAACGTTCCTTCACGCCCGCGAGTCCCCGCGGCGCATGATCGATACATCCAGGTCGCAGCACGGGCTGCGCACCCTCGGGAAACGTTCCTCGATCACACACCCCACCCCCACCCATCTTCACCTCTTCGGGTAACACGCACGCTCCCCCACCCCCGACCGGGTATGCGACCCCCATGAAATACCTGGTACGCGACAAGATCTTCGCCATCGGTGACGACTACTGGATCGAGGACGAGCACGGCCGGCACGCGTTTCTCGTCGACGGGAAGGCGCTGCGGCTGCGGGACACGCTGGAGCTGAAGGACCCCAGCGGGTACGTGCTGGTGACGCTGCGGCAGAAATTGTTCAGCCTGCGCGGGGCGATGACCGTCGAGCAGGAGGGGAAGGCGCTGGCGACCATCCGGCGCAAGCGGCTGTCCCTGCTGCGGAACCACTTCCGGGTCACGCTCGCCGAGGGAACCGAGCTCGATGTGAGCGGGCGGATCCTGGACCGGGAGTTCGTCGTGGAGTACGACGGCGAACTCCTGGCCCACGTCTCGCGGCGGTGGCTGACGCTCCGGGACACCTACGGGGTGGACGTGGTCCGGGAGGACGCCGACGCCGCGCTGCTCATCGCGATCGCGGTCTGCGTGATCAGGATGGCGGAGCGGGAGCGCGACGAGGAGGACTGAGCCCCCGGCCTCAGTCCCGCAGGCGCTGCGGGACGGGCAGCCCCAGCCGCCGGTCCTTCAGCGCCGGGAAGACGTCGCGGGTGGACTCCACCTTGGCGGGGTCGAGGTCCACGGTGAGGATCTCCTCGCCGGGGCCGGCCTCCGCGAGGGTCTCGCCCCAGGGGTCGACGACGATGCTGTGCCCGGCCTGCTCGACGCCGGCGTGGGTCCCGGCGGTGCCGCAGGCGAGGACGTACGCCTGGTTCTCGACGGCGCGGGCACGGGCGAGCAGGGTCCAGTGGTCGCGGCGGCGGGCCGGCCAGCCCGCCGGGATCACGAGGGCCTTTGCCCCGGCGTCGGTCAGGCCCCGGAAGAGCTCGGGGAAGCGCAGGTCGTAGCAGGTGGCGAGGCCGAGGGTGAGGTGGCCCGGGACGGGAACGGTGACGAGGTCGCGGCCTGCGCCCATCATGACCGCCTCGCCCTTGTCGAAACCGAAGCGGTGGATCTTGCGGTAGGTGGCGGCGAGTTCGCCCGTGGGGGAGATCACGAGGGCCGTGTTGTAGAGGGTGCCGTCGGCCGTCTTCTCGACGACCGACCCGGCGTGCAGCCACACCCCGGCGTCGCGCGCCGCCTCGGCCATGGCCTCGTAGGTCGGTCCGTCCGGCGACTCGGCCTCGGCCTCGAACGCCTGGTACGCGAAGGCCCCGACGGGCCACAGCTCGGGAAGGACCACCAGGTCGGCGCCGCTCTGTCCGCGCACCAGGGAGGCGACACGACGTCTGCGGGATTCCACCGTTTCATCCGGTTCCACCGAGATCTGCACGAGGGAGGCGCGCACACTACCACCGTCCTGGCATTCAAGTCGTCAACACGGGCCTACGATCGTCACACGAAAGCACTGCCGGGGTGCCTTCCGGCAGCGTACTGTGCCTATCCGGGGGCCACCCCCGGACCCCACACAGCGCTGCCAGTCCAGTTTGCCCGCGTACGACCGCCGAGGGGTCCCGTGACCGTCCATCCCAGCCTCCAGAACTACGCCGATGCCTGGACCCACTCGGTCGAAGCGATAGCCGAGCTGGTGCAGCCACTCGTCGAGGGCGAGTGGAACCGCGCGACACCCTGCCCGGGCTGGTCGGTCCGGGACATCGTGTCGCACGTCATCGGCATGGAATGCGAGATGCTCGGCGACCCGCGCCCCATCCACTCCCTGCCGCGGGATCTCTACCACGTGCAGAGCGAGTTCGCCCGCTACATGGAGATGCAGGTCGACGTGCGCCGGCACCACACCGCGCCCGAGATGACCTCCGAGCTGGAGTACGTGCTGATCCGCCGGGCGCGCCAGCTCCGGAACGAGAGCCGCACGCCGGACACGCTGGTCCGCGCCCCGCTGGGCACCGAGCAGACGCTGGAAGTCGCCTACCGCAAGCGGGCGTTCGACACCTGGGTGCACGAGCAGGACCTGCGGGTGGCGCTGAACGCGCCGGGCAACCTCGACTCGCCGGGCGCCTACGTCGCCCGTGACTTCCTGATCGAGGCGCTGCCGAAGGTGGTCGCCAAGGACGCGGGCGCCCCCGCGCAGTCGGCCGTCGTCTTCGACGTGAGCGGTCCCGTCGAGTTCCTGCGGACGGTCCGGGTGGACGCGGACGGCCGGGGCTCGGTGGACGGGTCGCCGTCGCTGGGTCCGCTGGTGTCGCTGGCCACGGACTGGGAGACGTTCTACCGGCTCGCGTGCGGCCGGGTGAGGCCCGCCGCGGTGGCGGACCGGGTGAAGGCGGACGGGGACACGGATCTGGCCGAGGCGATCCTGCGGGTGCTGGCGGTCACCCCGTAGCACCCCGCCGTCCCGGACCTCGCGGCGCGCGAGGCCCCCGGGCGGTCACGCCGGTACGTGCACGGCCTCCACGCGGCTCGCGACCAGACGCTCCCGCTCCCGGCGCGCGGTGCGGGAGCGCAGCCGCAGGATCTGGGTGACGCCGATCGCCTGGAGGACGAAGACGGACGTGAAGGCGATGCGGTAGTTGTCGTCCGTCGCGTCCAGCAGGACGCCCACGGCGAGCAGCGTGGTCATCGAGGCGACGAAGCCGCCCATGTTGACGATGCCGGACGCGGTGCCCTGCCGCTCGGGCGGATTGGCCGGGCGGGCGAAGTCGAAGCCGATCATCGACGCGGGGCCGCATGCCCCGAGGACCGTGCACAGGGTGATCAGCAGCCACATCGGCGCTTCGTCGCCCGGGTAGGTGATCGTCGCGGCCCACAGCAGCGCGCTCGCGCCGATCGTGCCGAGGGCCAGCGGGGCGCGGGCCGCGTGGTGCCGGGCGATGACCTGGCCGTAGACGAGGCCGACGACCATGTTGGAGGCGACCACGAGCGTCAGCAGCGCACCGGCGGTCTCCCGGGTGAGGTGCTGCGCCTCGACGAGGAACGGCATCCCCCACAGCAGCAGGAACACCATCGCGGGGAACTGGGTGGTGAAGTGCACCCACATCCCCAGCCGGGTGCCGGGTTCGCGCCAGGACGCGGCGATCTGGCGCCGCACGAAGGCGGTGCCGGCGTGGTGCACGGGCGGCGGTTCGTGGCCCTCGGGGTGGTCCTTGAGGAAGAGCACCAGCAGGACGAGGACCACCAGTCCGGCCGCGGAGCTTCCGGCGAAGGTCGCGGTCCATCCCAGCCCGTGCAGCATGCGTGCGATCAGCAGCGTGGAGACGAGGTTGCCCGCCATGCCGAACAGGGCGGCGACCTGGGCCACCAGCGGGCCCTTGCGCACCGGGAACCAGCGTGCGCCGAGTCGCAGCACGCTGATGAAGGTCATGGCGTCGCCGCAGCCGAGCAGGGCGCGGGAGGCGAGCGCCGTGCCGTAGGACGGCGACAGCGCGAAGCCCAGCTGGCCGATGGTGAAGAGCACGACGCCGAGGGTGAGGACCTTCTTGGTGCCGAGCCGGTCGACCATCAGGCCGACGGGTATCTGCATGCCCGCGTAGACGAGGAGCTGGAGGATGGAGAAGGTGGACAGGGCCGAGGCGTTGACGTCGAAGCGGTCGGCGGCGTCGAGTCCGGCGACCCCGAGCGAGGTCCGGAAGATGACGGCGACGAAGTAGACGGCGACGCCGATGCCCCAGATCGCGGCGGCGCGGCGGCCGCCGGGAGGGTCGCCGGGCAGCGACACCTCGGAGGAGGAGGCGCTCACCGGTCCTCACCCCGGACCAGGCCCTTGACCCGGCCGAGGTGCTGCCGCACACAGGCGGCCGCGCCGTCGGCGTCGCCGGCCCTGATGCGGTCGAGGATCTCGCCGTGCTCCGCGTAGTTGCGGGTCACCCGGTCGGGGAGGGCCTGCATGATGGCGACGCCCATGCGCAGCTGACGGTCGCGCAGCTGGTCGTAGAGCTTGGAGAGGATCTCGTTCCCGGCGTGGCGGACTATCTCGGCGTGGAAGCAGCGGTCGCTGACGGCGAAGGCGGCCAGATCGCCCGCGTCGAGGTGGCGGCGCTGCTCGTCGAGGAGTTCCTCGAGCCGGGCGATCAGGCGAGCGGGGGCGGGCACCGCCTTGCGGACGGCGAACTCCTCGACCAGCAGCCGGGTCTCGACCACGTCCGCGATCTCCTGCGCGGAGACGGCGAGCACCAGGGCGCCCTTCTTGGGGTAGAGCTTGATCAGCCCCTCGACCTCGAGCTTGAGCAGCGCCTCCCGCACGGGGGTGCGCGAGACGCCCACCGCGTCGGCCAGTTCGCCCTCGGTGAGGAGGGTGCCGCCCTCGTACTCGCGGTCGAGCACGGCCTGCTTGATGTGGGCGTAGACGCGCTCGGCGGCGGGTGGCTGCTTGGCGGGCCTTCCGTCTCGGCGGGGGCGGCGGCCGGGGCGGGGGCTGGAGCAGGCATGCACACAGCATAGATACAACAGACTTCAACCAGAAAGCCCCGTCCGGGATGCGGACGGGGCTTTGCGGTGCGGGCGGCCTCCCGCCGAGACGGAAGGCCGCCGGACGGTCAAGAGGCGCGAGCCTCCCGGCGTTTCACGTGAAACAGGGCATGGCGGACGTCACGCCCAGGTGATCAGCCGCTTCGGCTGCTCCAGGATCGCCGCCACATCGGCGAGGACCTTGGAGCCGAGCTCGCCGTCGACCAGCCGGTGGTCGAAGGAGAGCGCGAGCGTGGTGACCTGACGCGGCTTGACCTTGCCCTTGTGCACCCACGGCTGGAGCTTGATCGCGCCGACCGCGAGGATGGCGGACTCGCCGGGGTTGAGGATGGGCGTCCCCGTGTCGACGCCGAAGACGCCGACGTTGGTGATGGTCACCGTGCCGCCCTGCATCGCCGCCGGCGTGGTCCTGCCCTCGCGCGCGGTGGAGACCAGCTCGCCCAGCGCGGCGGCCAGTTCGGGCAGGGTCTTGTCGTGCGCGTCCTTGATGTTCGGCACGATCAGACCGCGCGGGGTGGCCGCGGCGATGCCCAGGTTGACGTAGTGCTTCTGGACGATCTCCTGGGCCGCTTCATCCCAGGAGGCGTTGATCCCCGGGTTGCGCTTGATGGCGACCAGCAGGGCCTTGGCGATCAGCAGCAGCGGGTTCACCCGCAGCCCCGCCATGTCCTTGTCGCCCTTCAGCTCCTCGACGAGCTTCATCGTGCGGGTCACGTCGAGGGTGACGAACTCGGTGACGTGCGGCGCGGTGAACGCGCTGCCGACCATCGCGGCCGCGGTCGCCTTGCGCACGCCCTTGATCGGCACACGGGTCTCGCGGGCACCGGGGACGCCGGGCTCGGCCGCCACCGACACCGGGGCGGGAGTCGACGCGGGGGCGGCCGGCGCGGGCGCCGGGGCGGCCGCCGCGTGGACGTCCTCGCGGGTGATGATCCCGTCGGGGCCGGTCGGCGTCACCGTGGCAAGGTCGATGCCCAGGTCCTTGGCGAGCTTGCGGACCGGCGGCTTGGCCAGCGGACGGGTGTCCGGCGCGGTGGTGGCGTGGCCGTTCATCTCGGCCTGGATGGCGACGGCCGCCTGCTCCGGCACGGCGGCGGTCTGCTTGCGCGGCCGGCGCTTGGTGGAGGACTCGGCGACGCCGTAGCCGACGAGCACCGGCTGGCGGCCCTTCGGCTTCTCCTCCTCCTCGGCGACGGGCGCGGGCTCCGCGGCCGCGGCGGCGGGCTCGGGGGCCGGGGCCTGTGCGGCGGGGCCCGACCCGGGCGCCACGTCGATCGTGATGATCGACGTGCCGACGTCGACGGTGGTCCCCTCCTCGAAGCGGAGTTCGTGCACGACGCCGTCGTACGGGATCGGCAGTTCGACGGCCGCCTTCGCCGTCTCGACCTCGCACACGACCTGCCCGTCGGTGACGGTGTCACCGGGCTGGACGTACCACTTGAGGATCTCGGCCTCGGTGAGTCCCTCGCCCACGTCGGGCATCTTGAACTCGCGGAAACGCAGGGAAGTGTCTGCGGTCATGGTCACGGCACCCCTCAGTACGCGAGCGAGCGGTCGACGGCGTCCAGCACCCGGTCCAGTCCCGGAAGGTACTCCTCCTCCAGGCGGGCCGGCGGGTACGGGGCGTGGAATCCGCCGACCCTGAGCACCGGGGCCTCCAGGTGGTAGAAGCAGCGCTCGGTGATGCGCGCCGCGATCTCCGCACCGGAGCCGTAGAAGACTGGGGCCTCGTGCACCACGACCAGCCGCCGGGTCTTCTCGACCGAGGTCTGGATGGTGTCGAAGTCGATCGGGGACATCGACCGGAGGTCGACGACCTCCAGGGACTTGCCCTCCTCCTGGGCCGCTGCCGCGGCCTCCAGGCAGACCTTCACCATGGGGCCGTAGGCGGCCAGCGTGAGGTCGGCGCCCTCGCGGGCGACCCGGGCCTTGTGGAGCGGTCCGGGGATGGCCTCGGTGTCCACGTCGCCCTTGTCCCAGTAGCGACGCTTCGGCTCGAAGAAGATCACCGGGTCGTCGCTCTGGATGGCCTGCTGGAGCATCCAGTAGCCGTCGGCGGCGTTGGAGGGGGAGACCACCTTGAGGCCCGCGACGTGCGCGAAGAGCGCCTCGGGGGACTCGGAGTGGTGCTCGACCGCGCCGATGCCGCCGCCGTAGGGGATACGCACGACGACGGGCAGCTTGATCTTGCCGAGCGCCCTGGCGTGCATCTTGGCGAGCTGGGTGACGATCTGGTCGTACGCCGGGAAGACGAACCCGTCGAACTGGATCTCCACCACGGGCCGGTAGCCGCGCAGCGCCAGACCGATGGCGGTGCCGACGATGCCGGACTCGGCGAGCGGGGTGTCGATGACCCGGTCCTCGCCGAAGTCCTTCTGGAGCCCGTCGGTGATACGGAAGACGCCGCCGAGCTTGCCGACGTCCTCACCCATGATCAGGACCTTGGGGTCCGTCTCCAGGGCCTTGCGCAGCGACTCGTTGAGCGCCTTGGCGAGAGGAAGCTTCTGTACGGCCATCGCTTACTTGCCCTCCTCGGCGAACGACGCCTGGTAGGCGGCGAACTCGGCGCGCTCCTCGTCGACGAGCGCGTGGCCGTCGGCGTAGATGTGGTCGAACATCGCCATGTCCTCGGGATCGGGCATGGCCCGCACGGCCTCGCGCACCCGCTTGGCGAGGGCGTCGCTCTCCTCGTCCAGTGCGGTGAAGTACGCGGCGTCGGCGTGCCCCTCGTTCTCGAGGTAGGTCCGCAGGCGCTGGATCGGGTCCTTGGCCTCCCACGCCTGCCGCTCGTCGTCGTGGCGGTACTTGGTGGGGTCGTCCGAGGTGGTGTGGGCGCCCATGCGGTAGGTGAACGCCTCGACCAGGGTCGGGCCCTCGCCGCGGCGGGCGCGCTCCAGCGCCGACCGGGTCACGGCCAGGCAGGCGAGCACGTCGTTGCCGTCGACCCGGACACCGGGGAAGCCGAAGCCCTGCGCGCGCTGGTAGAGCGGCACCCGGGTCTGCTTCTCGGTGGGCTCCGAGATCGCCCACTGGTTGTTCTGGCAGAAGAACACGACCGGGGCGTTGTAGACCGCGGAGAAGGTGAAGGACTCGGCCACGTCGCCCTGGCTGGAGGCGCCGTCCCCGAAGTACGCGATCACGGCGGAGTCCGCACCGTCCTTGGCCACGCCCATCGCGTAGCCGGTGGCGTGCAGCGTCTGCGAGCCGATGACGATCGTGTACAGGTGGAAGTTGTTGGTGTTCGGGTCCCAGCCGCCGTGGTTCACGCCGCGGAACATGCCGAGCAGGTTCGTCGGGTCCACCCCGCGGCACCAGGCCACGCCGTGCTCGCGATAGGTCGGGAAGACGTAGTCGTCGTCGCGCAGGGCGCGTCCCGAGCCGATCTGGGCGGCCTCCTGGCCGAGCAGCGAGGCCCACAGGCCGAGTTCGCCCTGGCGCTGGAGTGCGGTGGCCTCGCCGTCGAAGCGGCGGGTCAGGACCATGTCCCGGTACAGGCCGCGCAGCTCGTCCGCGCTCAGGTCGATGTCGTATTCCGGGTGCTCGACGCGGACGCCCTCGGGCGTCAGCAGCTGTACGAGCTGGGGCTCGGAACTCTGTGGCTTTCCGGCTGCGCTTGCGCGCTTGCTGCTGCGTCGCGGTTTGCGCGCGGCAGTGCTCTCCACGGTCACGTGCGTGCTCCTCCGTCGGTCCGGCCCCCGGGGTCCGCCGGTGAGGCCAGTGCGGCTCGCCCGATGTCCGGTCCGCGCACGGGGTGTGTGCGGCAGGCCGGATGTCGGGCGTGACAGGTGCCCCGGCGAACACCCTGTCATAGGCACGTTACCCAGTGGGGAGCATTACTGCGAAACCCCATTTGACCTGCGATTTTGCTTGGATTTCCAAGTAAATCCAGAGAAAGGGGAACAACCACTGGTCACAGCCCTGCGGGCCGCCGGAACAGGGGGCACGTTATATGGCGCACCCCGGGCACGGGAAGAGTCGATGTGTGAGACTGCCCGCGTGCCTGTAGAAGGAAAAATCACGGTATTTCTGGTCGACGACCACGAGGTCGTGCGTCGCGGAGTCCATGAGCTGCTCTCCGGAGAAGCCGACATCGAGGTCGTCGGCGAGGCGGGTACGGCGACAGACGCCCTGGTCAGGATCCCCGCGACCGCTCCGGACGTGGCGGTGCTCGACGTCCGGCTGCCCGACGGGAGCGGTGTGGAGGTGTGCCGCGAGATCCGTTCGCAGAACGAGAACATCGCGTGCCTGATGCTCACCTCGTTCGCCGACGACGAGGCGCTCTTCGACGCGATCATGGCGGGGGCCTCGGGCTACGTGCTCAAGGCGATCCGGGGCAACGAGCTGCTCACCGCGGTGCGCGACGTGGCCGCCGGCAGGTCCCTGCTGGACCCGGTGGCCACCGCCCGGGTCCTGGAGCGCCTGCGGGACGGCAACAAGCCCCGCGGCGAGGACCGCCTGGCCGGTCTGACCGACCAGGAGCGGCGGATCCTTGACCTGATCGGCGAGGGTCTGACGAACCGGGCCATCGGCGAGCGGCTGCATCTCGCCGAGAAGACGATCAAGAACTACGTGTCCAGCCTGCTGTCCAAGCTGGGCATGGAGCGCCGCTCGCAGGCGGCGGCCTATGTGGCGCGGCTCCAGGCGGAGCGCGAGCGCGACGGGGCCTGAAGCGGCAACGGGCCGCCGTCGGCCGGGGCCCCGGGCGCATCGGCCCAGGCACCACCGCACCGAGGCGCGTCAGCGGAGGCACCACGGCACCGGGGCGCGTCAGCGGAGGCACCACGGGCACTATCACCCGTTCGGGCGGCGCGCGGATCTCCCGGCGCACGCCGCCGGGACGCCGTCCCGGGACCTTCGGCCCGGGACAGGTCGGGTCGGGGTGCCCTTCTGCGGCCCCTTCCGGTGACGGACAGTGGACGTCATGTCCACCGACGAACGCCGTGCCATCGAGCTGCTCACCCGCGTCCGCTACGGCCGGCTGGCCACCAGCATGCGGGCGATGCCGTTCGTCGCGCCGGCCCGCCACATCGTGGCGGACGGCACCGTACTGCTGCGCATGCACGGCGGTTTCGACTACCACCACGCCTGCAACGGCAGCGTGGTGGCCTACGGGGCGGACAATCTGAACACCGGCGCGGCGGCCCTGTGGTCGGTGCAGTTCACCGGCACCGCCCGGATCGTGGAGCCGTCCGAGGAGCAGGTGCTGCGGTTCGGCGCCCGTCCGCACCGGATCGACGGTCAGGACTTCCGACCGGTCCATCTCCGCATCGACCCGCACTTCGTGACCGTGCACACCGTGGACCATCTCGAAGAGCATCCCTCGCGACACGCTGAGTGATCTATCATCTGACAGGTGCCGCGCTCATCTGTTAATGATCCGCCCCTCGTTCCGCTGCTGCGTCGCTACACGGACATCGGCGAACCGCTCTCCTGCCGTCCGGTCACCCTGGGGCTCCTGAACCGCGGTTACCGCCTCGCCACCACCCGCGGGGCGTACTTCCTCAAGCACCATCTCGACGGCGACCACGACGCCATCACCCGCCAGCACCGGGCCACCCGCCGCCTCCAGGCCGTCGGCGTTCCCGTCGCCCCGCCCGTGGAGGACTCCGGCGGATCGACCGTCGCCGTCATCGGCGGCCGCTGCTTCGCCCTCCATCCGTGGATCGACGGACGGCACCGCGACGGCGCACAGCTCACCGCCGGCCAGTCCGAGCGCCTCGGCTCGCTGCTCGGCATGGTGCACACCCTCCTCGCCCAGGTCATGGACCCCGCGGACCGGCCCGGCGGGCCGGCCCCGTACGCCAGCGCGGACCCGGAGGAGACCTTCACCCTGATCGAGTCCCTGCTGCGGCTGACCCGCGCCGCGAGACCCCGCGACTCCTTCGACACCCTCGCCGAACACCGCCTGCTGCAACGCCGCGCCCTGCTGGAGGAACATGCCGACCGGCGTCCTCCGCCCGGCCGGGCGGGCTGCTGGGTGCACGGCGACTTCCATCCGCTGAACCTGCTCTACCGGGGCGCGGAACCGGCGGCGATCGTCGACTGGGACCGGCTCGGAGTGCAGCCGCCGGCGGAGGAGGCCGTCCGGGCCGCGGCCATCTTCTTCGTCCAGCCCGCGGGGCAGCTGGATCTGCCGAAGGTGCGGGCCTATGCGCGGGCCTACCGCCGGGCGGCCGGGGCGGACGCGCAGGAGATGGCCGCCGCGGCCCACCGGGTGTGGTGGGAACGCCTCAACGACTTCTGGATACTGCGCTGGCGCTACGAGCTCGACGACCGAAGGGCCGACCCGCAGTTCCCCGCGGTGTCGGCCCTGGTGGTCTGGTGGACCCGCGAGTACGACGCGGTGCGCGACGCCTTCGCGGGCTGAGCGGCGGCCCCGCGGCCGGCCGGGTCAGCCCAGGTCCGGGTCCCCCGGGTCCCCGGCCGAGCCGCCGGGTCCGCCCACGGTGGCGCCGCCCGTGGGCCCGCCCGTCTGCGTGGGCGGGTCGGAGGGCTCCACGGGGTCGGTGGACTCGGTCGGCTCGGTCGGCTCGGTGGGCTTGGTGGCCGTGGGCTTGTCCGAGGGCGACGGGGTGATGCTGGGCGTGAACGACGGCGTGTAGGAGGGGGTGTACGAGGGCTGCTGGTCGCCGCCCGTGCCGCTGCCCGGGTCGTCGGTCGGCTCGCTGCCGTCGTCCGTCGGCTGCGGCGCGTCCTCGCTCTGCGTCGGCGTCGGGGAGACGGACGGCTTGTCCGAGGGTGTGCCGCCCGGGTCGCCTGCCCGGTCCAGCGCGAAGGCGATGCCCGCGACGACCGCGATCACCGCGAGCGCGGCCATCAGCCACACCTTGCCCCTGCCCCGCCGGCCGCCGCCGTGGTGGTTGCCGTCGTAGGCGCCGTCGTGCGGGTTGACCGGGGGCAGGATCGGGCCCTGGGAGGTCTCGCCGTGGACGGGGTGGACGGCGGTCGCGCCGGCCATCCCCGCAGGCGGCGTCCCGCCGGTGTCGTAGACGTCCACCGGACCGGTGTTCCAGACACCGGTGTGGCCGCCCTGCTGCTGGAGCATCTGGAGCGCGTACTGGACGAGCCCGCGCATCTCCTCGGCGCTCTGGAAGCGGTCGTCGGGGTCCTTCGCGAGCGAGCGCATCGCCAGACCGTCGAGTTCCGGGGGCACCGAGTGGGAGACCTCGGACGGCGGGACGGGGATGTCCTGCACGTGCTGGTAGACGACCGACAGCGGCGTCTCCCCGGTGAACGGGGGGCGCAGGGCGAGCAGTTCGTAGAGCAGGCAGCCCGTGGCGTACAGGTCGGACCGGTGGTCGACCGCCTTGCCGAGCGCCTGTTCGGGGGAGAGGTACTGCGGAGGGGACGGTCTGGCTGCCGACGACGTCCTCGCCGGAGTCGTAGACCGCGACCACCGCGTGGTGGTTGAGGCCGGCGACCGACTGCGCCTCACGCGTGAACCGGGCCTTGGACACGGGGTCCTCGGCGAGATCCGCGCGCAGCAGCTTGACCGCGACCGTACGGCCGAGACGTACGTCCTCCGCCGCGAACACCTCGGCCATGCCACCGCGGCCGAGGCGGTGGGTGAGCCGGTAGCGGCCGTCTCCGACGAGCCCGCCGATTCCCCAGTTCTCCGACGACTCCGGCACTCCGCCGCCTGCTTCGGATTCGGGTGCCATCAGTCCTCGCCGTCGTATCTGTCCGCGTGCGTACTGCGCGTCGCGGGGTGAGCCATGCCCTCGGGGTCCTGTGTCACGTCACGCTACAGCCTTCACGCGGCATGCCGGATTCGAAGGAGACCGGCCATCAAACCCGCAGACGCGCACCCCGCGCAAATTCCATGCTGTTCCTGTAACGCTTCTGGGACGGTTGCTGTGCGTACGGTCACGGAACGGGCACCCGGCTTGACGTGTCGGTGCCCTCGGGCAGACTTGGGCCGTAAATCCGGATCGGCCGCGGTCAACGCGCGCACAGGGGGATGCACGACATGAGCCACGACGGCGCACAGGGCCGCTATGCCGGCGGTTCCGTCGCAGGCGGCCGGTACCAGCTTCGCGATCTGCTCGGCGAAGGCGGTATGGCCTCGGTCTACCTGGCGTACGACAGTGCGCTGGACCGCCAGGTCGCCATCAAGACCCTCCACACGGAGCTGGGCCGCGAGCAGTCCTTCCGGGAGCGTTTCCGCCGCGAGGCTCAGGCCGTCGCCAAGCTGTCGCACACCAACATCGTCTCGGTCTTCGACACCGGCGAGGACGAGCTCGACGGCGCGCTGATGCCGTACATCGTCATGGAGTACGTGGAGGGCCGGCCGCTCGGCTCCGTCCTCGCCGAGGACATCCAGCACTACGGCGCGATGCCCGCGGACAAGGCCCTGAAGGTGACGGCCGACGTGCTGGCCGCCCTGGAGACCAGCCACGAGATGGGCCTGGTCCACCGCGACATCAAGCCCGGCAACGTGATGATGACCAAGCGCGGCGTCGTCAAGGTCATGGACTTCGGCATCGCCCGTGCCATGCAGTCCGGCGTCACCTCGATGACGCAGACCGGCATGGTCGTCGGCACSCCGCAGTACCTCGCGGGTGGCCGGCGCGGGGCAGACCGGCGCGCCCGTCATCGTCGGCGGCGCCTCCCCGGCGAACAGCGGATCCGGGGTCGGCTCGGCCGTCTTCCCGCCGCTCGACCAGACGGCACCCGGGCCGCAGAGCCTGCAGACGCCCTACCAGCCGGGTCCGTACGGGGCGCCCACGCCCGCTCCGGTCCCCGCGCCGCACTACGGGTACCCGACGCCCGCCCCGGCGTACCAGACGCCCGGTCCGGGCGTGCAGACGCCGCCGCCGTACACGATGTCCCCCGCCGCGGCCCCCTCGTCCGGAGGCAGCGGTGGCGGGAAGCGGAACATGCCGGTGATCGTGGGCTCCATCGTGGTGGCGCTGCTCGCCGTCGGCGGACTGATCACGGCGATCTCGATGAAGGGCGACGACAAGAAGGAAGCCGGGGGCAGCGGCGGCAGCGGCGACCCGACGACCGGCGAGTCGCAGCAGGCCGGGTTCAAGGGACCGGAGCGCAACCGGACGATCGACAAGACGAAGTGCTCGGACGCCTCCGAGGGCTACGACGACCCCTCCAAGGTGCAGGCTCCCGACTTCGTCTACAAGGACATCCTGTCGGTCAAGGAGTGCGCCGCGACCCAGGGCTGGAAGATCAATGTCACGGAAGTGCCCAACGCCCAGTGGGGCAAGGACATCGTGATCACCCAGTTCCCGGGCGCCGACGTGGAGGTCTCCGAGGACAACGCCACCTTCGATCTCCAGGTGTCCTCCGGCTATCCGGAGTAGTCCCGCACGGAGCAGCGCTCCTCCCGCCACGGCCCGGCACGCAGCACGCGTACCGGGCCGCTGTCGTGTGCTCCCCCGCCCCACCCGCCGTACGGAATGCCGGTTCCGCCCCACTGTGTGAGCCTTAGTCCGTTGCTCGGCTACTTTGCGTCTCGGTACGGGAGGGGCCCTCCGGTGACTCCACAGCTGCATGCGCGGTGCGCGCTGACCCTCGCCTCACTGCTGCTGCTCTCCGCACCCCTCGTCCCGGCGGCGTACGCCGAGGAGCCCGGCAGCAGCGCCCGCCCCTCGCCGAGTGCGGTGTCCCCCTCCCTCCTCCCGCGGCTCGCCGGACGCCAGGCCGGTGAGGGCCGCCCCCGCCCCGGCCGGTCGCTGCCGGCCGCACCGTCGAGCCCCGGGGAGAGC
>NZ_RDBP01000012.1:1494385-1504165 GCF_008042045.1 Streptomyces sp. T39 | reverse complement strand
CTACCGCGAGCAGGACTTCGTCGAGGAGATCCGCACGGCGACGGACGGAGCGGGAGCGGACGTCATCCTCGACATCGTGGGGGCGAAGTACCTCGACCGGAACATCCGCGCCCTGGCCGTCAACGGCCGGCTCGCCGTGATCGGTCTCCAGGGCGGGGTGAAGGGTGAACTGAATCTCGGCGCCCTGCTCGCCAAGAGGGCCGCGGTGACGGCGACCTCGCTGCGGGGCCGCCCGCTGGGCGAGAAGGCGTCGATCATCGCCGCGGTCACCGAGCACGTGTGGCCGCTCATCGGCGGCGGGCGGGTGCGGCCCGTGGTGGACCGGACGGTACCGCTCCAGGACGCCGCCGAGGGGCACCGTGCCCTGGAGGCGGGCTCCCATGTCGGCAAGGTGCTGCTGGTCGCCCCCGCGACGGCCTGACCGGCACCGGACGTGCTGTCCGGACCGGCGTCCGGCGGACACCGCACGTGCCGAAGGCCCGGCCCTCGGGGGCCGGGCCTTCGGCACGTGTACCGGACGGGCGGGACGGTCAGAGGTAGGGGCCGGAGCGCACCGGGCCGTGCGGCCCGCCCTCCTCGTCGTGCACGGTGCCGGGCGGCAGCGCGCGGCGCATCTGCTCCAACTGGGCCCGGGCGGCCATCTGCTGGGCGAACAGCGCGGTCTGGATGCCGTGGAAGAGCCCTTCGAGCCAGCCGACCAACTGGGCCTGCGCGATCCGCAGCTCCGCCTCGGAGGGGATGGCCTCGTCGGTGAAGGGGAGGGAAAGGCGCTCCAGTTCCTCGACGAGCTCGGGGGCGAGGCCGTCCTCCAGCTCCTTGACCGAGCCGCGGTGGATCTCCTTGAGCCGGACCCGGCTTGCCTCGTCCAGGGGAGCCGCCCTGACTTCTTCCAGCAGCTGCTTGATCATGCTGCCGATCCGCATGACCTTCGCGGGCTGTTCGACCATGTCCGTCACCGGGACCTCGCGCGACTCGTCGTCACCGTCACCGCCGCCGAGCGCCATCCCGTCCTGTCCTACGACGAGAACGTGAGGGGTGTCCTGCGACCGTTCATTCCTCGGCATCTCCATGCCGCCATTCTCTCGTACAGGTGCGTCACCACACGGTGTGCCCCCGTGGGAGGGTGATCCACCCTTCCACGGGGGCACAAATCCGCCGGTGATCGTCCCGGGACGTCCCCGCGGGAGGGGTCAGCTCGCCTCGCGGCGGGCCAGCGCCCCACGGGAGCGGGTGACCAGAGCCGCCAGCAGGGCGGCGCCGAGCGGCACGGCGACCAGCAGGGCGGCCAGCGTCGCCCACGGGATCACGACCGGGACGAAGGGCACGTGGCCGCTGGCGCTCCAGCCCTGGTCCAGGGACTGCTGGTACCAGTCGAGCTGCTGACGGCGCTCGGTGAGTCTCAGCCCGATCGCCGGCAGGACACCGGCCGCCGAGCCGAGGACCACTCCCATCATGGCCACGACACCGCACTGGAAGCCGCTGAGCGTCCTGCGGACCCTCGGCGGGGCCCCCACGGCGGCCAGGGTCTTCAGATCCGCCTCGGCGTCCGCCTGGGCGAGACCGGTGGCGATCCCGGCGGCGCCGATGGTGATCAGGCCGGCGAAGACGGTCAGCGCCAGCAGGACGAGGCTGTTCTCGCTGACGTACCCCTCCTCGACGGTCAGATTGACGTCGGAGCCGGTGTTGTCGAGCTCGCCGTCGAGCTTCTGGCGCTGCTCGCTGCTCGGCATGGTGTCCGTGGAGTAGAACGCGCCGAACGGTACGGTCGGCAGGCCCGCGGCCTTCGCCGCGGCCGGCGGCAGGATCAGATCCACGCCGTAGCTGTTCGGTTTGCCGGTGACCTGGTGGACGTCGAGGCGCTTGATCTCGCCCGGCGCGGGCTTGCCCGCGTTCACGGCCTTCTCCGCGGCGTCCCTGTCGGTCACCAGACGGATCGAGACGGCTCCGCCGGTGTCCACGGGGCGCCTGTCGAACGTGACGGGCTTGCCGGCCGCGAGGGCCGCGGCTGCCTGCGGGTCGTCGATGCCCAGCACGGTGAGGAGCTTCTCGTCGCCGACGAGCAGGCCGCCGTCGATCATGATCCCGGGGCCGCGCTCCTCCTTGCAGCGCCAGTCCTCGGCGAGCTTGCGCCGCTCCGCCGTGGTGAACCGGGACGCCGGGTCCTCGTCCGGCCGTGCCGGGTCGTAGACGTTGAGCGGGCACTCGTTGGGCTTCGGGACGACGACCTCGTAGTAGCCGCACTCCTCGTCCTCGTCCCACAGGGAGCACGAGGCCTTGCCGACGGCGATACGGTCCACGTCGGCGCGCACATCGACGGGCATGAGCCGCTGCACGGTCTCCCGCACGGCCGGAGCCTCCCGGCCGCCGGCCTCCGGCACCATGACCGACACGGCACCGTGCGGCAGCTGCGCCACGTAGTCGGCCCTGCGCTGTGCGTCGTCACTCGCCGCATAGGTGGCCACGGCCACCGTGCCGGCGACGGCCGCGAGAACGGCGGCCACGGCGGGCGCCGTACGACCCCGGTTGCGGACCGCGTCCCGCAGGGCGAGCCGCGGGGAGAGCGGCAGGACGCGCCCGAACCTGCCGAACAGGCCGACGAGCGCCGGAGTCAGCGCGACGATGCCCAGCTCGGCGATGGCGCTGCCGCCCGCGACGATCGCGAACTGGTCCGTCATCGTCGATCCGTAGAGGGCGATCGCCGCGCCGAAGGCCACGGCGGCCAGGCCGACGACCGGCAGCACCCTGCTGCTGCGGCGCACTCCCCGGCGCCCGGTCAGCGAGGCCAGGATCGGCTGCCGGGACGAGGTGACGGCGGGCACGATGGCGGCCAGCAGCCCGGTCGCCACCGCGAGCAGCGCGATGCCGAGGAGTTCCAGCGGCCTGACGTCGAAGTGGCCGAAGCGCTTGCCCAGCGCCTCCTCCAGCACCGGCTGGAGGAGGAAGGTGAGGGCGAGACCGAGCACGGTGCCGACCACGGCGGCGGCGACGCCGATGACCAGACCGCCCGCCAGGACGATGGCCCGGATGTGCCGCCGGTCGCCGCCGTTGGCGCCGACAAGACCGAGCTGGCGGCGCGAACGGCGCGCTCCCACGGCGAAGGCCGGGCCGGCCAGCAGGCAGATCTCCAGCATCGCCAGACCGACGACCGTGCCGACGGCCGCGAGCGCCGCCGCCTTGGCCGCGGTGCTCTCCTGGTAGGTGCCCCAGCCCTCCTTCTGGTAGAGCGGGACCTCCGAGTCGGCGGGCGGATCGAGGGCCACCGCCCGTGATGCGACCAGGGCACCCTGGGCGTTGATCTTCTGCACGGTGTTCCACGTGAAACCACCGGGGACGGTCGCCAGCAGGGTGGTGTCGGAGGACAGTCCGGGCATGCCGTCGGCGACCAGGGCCTTGTCCAGCGGCTTGATCAGGGCTCCGGGCAGGGCGTTGACCTGGTTGGTGTCCAGCTCTCCGGGGAGCTCGTAGGAGCCGACGATCGTGTACTCGCGGTCGAGGCCGCGGGCGGCGAGCGCGGAGCCGATCTTCAGCCCGCTCTCCTCCAGGAAGTGGGCCGTGGCGGCGACCTCGTCCGGCTTCTCCGGAAAGCGTCCGCCGACGAGCGGCATCATGCCCTCGACCATCGGGTCGGCTGCCTCCAGCTCACGGATCTCGGCGTCCAGCAGCCCGTGCACGGTGCGCAGCTTGGCATGTGAGGCGCGGTCCGCGAGGGTCTTCGCGCCCGGCGGCAGCACCTTGGTGAGGTCGGTGGAGCCCTCCGGGAAGGGCTGGTCGTCGTAGTCCTCGGCGGGCGCGTAGTTGTTGGCGTCGGGCGACTGGAGCACCGGGGCCCCGCCCATGTCGGGGTCGGACAACCGGGCGTCCGCCGCGCCGAGCGAGCGGGAGACGCTCTGCTCGGAGGAGAGTTCGGCACTGCGCACCGTCAGGTCCGCCGCGCTGACGCCGACGATGGGCAGCGCGATCATGGCCAGGACCAGGAAGCTGCGGCCCTTCGAGCGCCAGGCGTCGCGGCGCGCGATACGGATCGCGGCGCGCCAGGAGTGGTACCAGGTCCTCACAGCTCGGCCGCCTGGCCGGTGAGGAGCGAGGACGCCTCGCTGCGGACCGTCTGGTCGACCACGGCCCCGTCGCGCAGGAACACGACACGGTCGGCCCAGGCGGCGAAGCGCGGCTCGTGGGTGACGAGGATGCCCGCAGCACCGGCGTCGCAGCGCGCCCGCAGCAGGGCGAGGACCGACTCACCGGTCTCGGAGTCGAGCGCGCCGGTCGGCTCGTCGGCGAGGACCAGACGGCGGTCGCCCACCAGGGCCCGGGCGATGGCGACCCGCTGCTGCTGGCCGCCGGACATCTCGTCGGGGAAGCGGTCGGCGAGGTGCCCGAGTTCCATCTCCTCGAGCGCGGCGACGGCCTCGGTGCGCGCCTTGCGCGCCGAGGTGCCGTCCAGCTCACGGGGGAGGGCGATGTTCTCGGCCGCGGTGAGGGCGGGGATGAGGTTGTAGTCCTGGAAGACGTAGCCGATGCTGCGCCGGCGCAGGGCGGCGAGCGTCTTGCGGTCCGCCGTGGTGATGTCGGTGTTCTCGACGATCACCTGCCCGGAGGTGGGGGCGTCGAGGCCGCCCGCGATGGTGAGGAGCGTGGACTTGCCGGAGCCGGAGGGGCCCATGACGGCGACGAGTTCCCCGGGGAACACATCGAGGTTGATGCCGCGCAGAGCGTGCACCTCGGTGGCGCCGCTGCCGTGGACGCGGGTGAGTTCCTTCAGCTGGAGCACGGGCTGCTGGGACTGACGTTGCTGCTGTGACTGTGGTGACGGGTGTTCGGACATGGGTGGGTCCCCCCTTGAGCGTGTGGGTGCGCACGAGCGGGTGCGCGAGGTCTGAAGGTCTGTCGGTGCGGACCGCACGGCTCGCGGCGGCCCGGCTCCGAGGTCTGTCGGGTGGTGCGGCCCCGTGGGCGCCTCGTGGCGGCCGTGCGACGGTGGCGGCGGCATCGCGTGGCGCCGTCGGGGCGGGGCGGAGGCCCGGCCCCGCAGTCGGTCCGGAGCTCAGGCCCGGTGCGGACCTGCCGCCGCGGTTGCCGCCGGGCCGCAGGGCCCGCCAGGGCGGCGGACCGGCTCCCGGCGCGGTACCGGAGGACGTCCTCCCCGGCCGGACACGCTGACGGTCACCTCCGGGACCGCCCGGACGGTGCGGTCGCGGACGGTGCCGAGGGCTGTTCCCCGGCCGGCGGCCGGCCGGGGGCGGCCGGCCGCCCCGTGGCCGCGGAGAGCCTGATCAGGCGCACCTCGCAGTGGTCGAGCCAGCGCGCCTCGGCCTCGGTCTGGAAGATGAGCTGTTCCAGCACCAGCAGCCAGGCCACGTCGTCCCGCTCGGTCGAGCCGCCGCCCTCGATCGAGGCCAGCGCCTGCGCCTTGAGCCGGGTGTAGTCCTGCATGGCCTTCACGGTGTGATGGCGCTGGGACTGGATCACCTGGCGGATGTCCACCCCGGGCGTGCCCACGGCCATGGCGAGCTTGATGGCCAGTTCGTCCCGGGGCGGGCTGCTGCGGTCCACCGGCGTGGCGAACCAGTTCCGGAGTTCGGTGCGGCCCCGCTCGGTGATGGCGTACAGCGCGTGGCCCGCCTCGTCCTCGCCGTCCTGGGTGACCATGCCGTCACGTTCCAGGCGGTTGAGGGTCGTGTAGACCTGGCCGACGTTCAGCGGCCAGGTGGCACCGGTGCGCGACTCGAACTCGGAGCGCAGCTGCGAGCCGTACCGCGCACCCGGTTCGAGGAGGGCCAGAAGCCCGTGACGGATGGACATACTCAGTATGTATACCGGGTATGCCACGCCGGGGGAACCATCTGCCGAGGGACCTCGGGGGTCCGTCTCAAGGAGGACGCCGCGCTCAGCGGCGGCGCAGGCGGATGCCGAGGAAGCCCACACCGAGGCCCATCAGGGCCAGTCCGACCCCCAGTGACAGCGGCGAGATCTGGTGCGCCACCGGGGCGGGAAGCGCCTGGTCGCCCTGGTCGGACGCGGTGGCCCGGCCGCTGACAGGCGCGGACGGCGGCACCGCGGCCGCCGAGGAGGGCGGTGTCCGGCCGGCGGGCGCCTCGTCGTCCGGGGGGTCCTCCTCCCGCGGCTCGCCGGACGCCAGGCCGGTGAGGGCCGCCCCCGCCCCGGCCGGTCGCTGCCGGCCGCACCGTCGAGCCCCGGGGAGAGCACCGAGCCGTCCGCCCACCGTTCGACCGGCGCCTCCCCGGTGGCGTCCGTGCGGCCGTCCCGCTCGGTCGAGCCGCCGCCCTCGATCGAGGCCAGCGCCTGCGCCTTGAGCCGGGTGTAGTCCTGCATGGCCTTCACGGTGTGATGGCGCTGGGACTGGATCACCTGGCGCGCCGCCGATGAGCGGCCACACGTGCTCGGTGACCGCGGCGATGATCGACGCCTTCTCGCCCAGCGGGCGGCCCCGCAGCGAGGTCGCCGTCACCGCGGCCCTCTTGGCGAGCAGGGCGCCGAGATTCAGTTCACCCTTCACCCCGCCCTGGAGACCGATCACGGCGAGCCGGCCGTTGACGGCCAGGGCGCGGATGTTCCGGTCGAGGTACTTCGCCCCCACGATGTCGAGGATGACGTCCGCTCCCGCTCCGTCCGTCGCCGTGCGGATCTCCTCGACGAAGTCCTGCTCGCGGTAGTCGATCAGGATGTCGGCGCCCAATTCGGCGCAGCGCGCCAGCTTTTCGGGCCCGCCCGCCGTGACCGCCACCCTCGCCCCGACGGCCTTGGCGAGCTGGATCGCCATCGTGCCGATTCCGCTCGCACCTCCGTGGACGAGCAGCGTCTCGCCCGGACGCAGATGGGCGACCATGAAGACGTTCGACCAGACCGTCGCCGTCACCTCGGGCAGTGCGGCGGCGGTGACGAGGTCCAGTCCCCGGGGTACCGGCAGCAGTTGCCCCACCGGGACCGCGACCTTCTCCGCGTAGCCGCCGCCGGCGAGCAGCGCGCACACCTCGTCCCCGACGGCCCACCCCGAGACCCCGGGTCCCAGCGCGGCGATCCGGCCCGAGCACTCCAGGCCCGGGTACGGGGAGGCCCCGGGCGGCGGGTCGTAGAAGCCCTGCCGCTGCAGCAGATCGGCACGGTTGACCGCACTGGCGACGACCTCGACGAGGACTTCTCCCTCGGCGGGGACGGGGTCCGGCACCTCGGCCCAGACGAGGGCCTCGGGGCCACCTGGTTCGGGAATCGTGATCGCATGCATGGCCGCGAGGCTACTCCCGGCCCCCGGGGGTGTGGTCGTTCTCCGCGCGGACGATGGTGATCAGACGGTCCGTGAGCTGCAACGGACTGGCGGCCGGATCGTCGTACGGCAGCAGCCGGTGCCCCCGCAGCACGCTCACGACGAGGTCCTCCGTCTCCCGCACGCTGCGGCCCACCTCGGCCTTTATGACAGGCCGTTCGATGAGGTCGAGTCCGCTGCCCTGCTGGATCAGATCCTCCATGACCGTGCCCGCGCTGGGGCTGAGCACGGACAGGCCCAGCAGCCGGCCGGCCGCGCCGGAACTGGTGATCACGGCATCGGCGCCGGACTGTCGCAGCAGCGGCGCGTTCTCCTCCTCACGGACCGCGGCGACGATCTTGGCACCGCGGTTGAGCTGGCGCGCCGTGAGCGTGACCAGCACCGCGGTGTCGTCGCGTTGCGGAGCGATGATGATCTGCCGCGCCTTCTGGAGTTCCGCCCGGGTGAGGACGTCGCTGCGGGTGGCGTCGCCGACGACGCCGACGAAGCCCTCGGCGTTCGCCGCGTCGATGACCTTGCCGCTCGGGTCGACGACGACGATCTGGTCCTTCCGCAATCCGGTGGCGCAAAGCGTCTGCATCGCCGACCGGCCCTTGGTGCCGAACCCGACGATGACGGTGTGGTCGCGCAAGCTGGCCCTCCAGCGGTTCAGTCGCCACTCCTCGCGGGTGCGCTCGGTGAGCACCTCCAGAGTCGTGCCGACCAGGATGATCAGAAAGAGCACACGCAGCGGTGTCACCAGCAGCACATTGGTCAGCCGGGCACCACTGCTGTACGGGACGATGTCGCCGTAGCCCGTGGTCGAGAGGGTGACGGTCGCGTAGTAGACCGCGTCGAGGAAGTCGACGCTGCCGTCCGCGTTGTCGTGATAGCCGCTCCGGTCGCTGTAGACCAGGAGCACGGTGACGGCGAGCACCATGAACGCCATCAGCAGCCGCTTGCTCACCTGCCGCAGCGGCCGCTCGACGATCCGGCGGGGGAGTTTGACCCGGCCGCTGACGAGGTGCTCGTCGGCGTTCCGGGCCATGGCGTCCTGACCGGAGAGTTTCACGTGAAACACCCGCCTTCCACGGCCACCCGGCCTGCCCAGGGCAGGTCGAGCACCTCCACGTCGTCTCCCGGCTCGGCGCCACCGGGTGGAATCACCGCCAGACCGTCCGCGGCGGCGACACCGCGCAGCATGGCCGGCCCGTTGTAGTGCAGCGGAGCCGGCCGGCCCCGGTCGTACGCGAAGGGCACGAGGCGGGTGTCGTGCGGATGGCCCTGCACCGCGTCGCGTACCGGCAGGCGGTACGGCGGGGCCGGCTGCCGTCCGGAGAGTGCGCGCAGCACGGGCTCGGCGAGGGTCAGCAACCCGGACACCGCCGCCAGCGGATTGCCCGGCAGGCCCACCAGGTGGCGCCCGTCGGGGAGCCGCGCCAGGAGCATCGGGTGCCCCGGGCGCACGGCGACCTGGTCGACGACGAGCTCGGCCCCGGCCCGGCGCAGCACCGGATGGACATGATCGACGGGCCCCGCCGCCGTGCCACCGGTGGTGATGATCAGGTCGGCGTCCGAGGTCGTGACCGCCCGGTACAGGGCGTCCGCGTCGTCGCCGATCCGGCGGGTCGCCACGACGTCCGCGCCCAGTGCGAACAGCCAGGGGCCGATCATCGGGCCGAGGGCGTCACGGATCAGCCCGTCGTGCGGAAGGCCGCCGGTGAGCAGTTCGTCCCCGAGGACCAGTACCTCCGCCCGCGGACGCACGACGGTGACCAGGGTGTCGTATCCCGCGGCCGCGGCCAGCCCCAGCACCGCCGGAGTCACCACGCTCCCCGCGGGGAGCAGGCGATCACCACAGCGGCACTCCTGTCCGCGCGGGCGGATGTCCTGGCCGGGGGTCACCGCGCGTTCCGCGTGGAGCAGCCGCTTGTCCTCGTCCGGGCGCGCGTGCTCGCTGCGGATCACCGCGGTGGTCTCCAGCGGCACCCGCGCACCCGTGGCGATCCGCAGCGCGGTGCCGTCCGGGATCGGCGTGGCGTCGGCGTGCCCGGCGAGGATCGAGCCCTCGTCCGCGATCCGCCAGGGCCCGGGGCCCGCGACGGCCCAGCCGTCCATCGCGGAGGTGTCGAAGGACGGGAGGTCGCACAGCGCGGTCAGCGGCTCGGCGAGCACGCCGCCGAGGGCCTCCGCGAGGGGCAGGCGCACGGTACGCGGCGCACGGAAGCGTCCCGCACCGGCCGCCAGCGAACGGGCCGCCGGCCAGGGCTGTGCCCGGTGCGGTCCGCCCTGGCCCTCCCCGGGCGTCTCCGGCCGTCCGGCCGGCCGGTGCGCGCTCCGCCCCGAGCCGCCCACCAGCGCGAGCGCCTCGTCGACCCCGTCGATCTCCCCCTCCTCGTGCGCGCCCCTCCCGGGCGCGCACGAGGAGGGGGAGATCGACGGGGTCGACGAGGCGCTCGCGCTGGTGGGCGGCTCGGGGCGGAGCGCGCACCGGCCGGCCGGACGGCCGGAGACGCCCGGGG
>NZ_RDBP01000012.1:1365728-1494285 GCF_008042045.1 Streptomyces sp. T39 | reverse complement strand
CCCACGGGGCCGCCGACCCCGCTCGCGGGGACACAGGCCACGGTCACCCGCGGGGTGCGGGTGACCGTGGCCTGTGTCCCCGCGAGCGGGGTCGGCGGCCCCGTGGGCGGACACCTGAACGGCGAGGTCCGGGACCTGCAGGGCCCCGGTTGCGACAGGGGGCACCGCAGGGGCAGGGCTGGTGGGGGCCTGGTCCGCCAAGGACGGGAGCGTGGGAGACGCGTCGGCGACGCCCCCTTCGGACCCCGAGTACGGGGCTCCGGTGGAGGCGACCCGCACCGCTACGACGGGGCTGGTGAGGGCCTCGCCCACCGAGGACGGGACCCCCAGGGCCTGGTCCTCGGAGGACGGGGCATGGGGAGACACCTCGACAACGACCTCCTCGACCACCGAGGACAGAGCCCCGCCGGAGGCAGCCCGCACCGCGGAGGCGGAACTCGTGAGGGCCTCGCCCGCCGAGGACGTGCCCAGGGGAGACACCTCGACAACGACCTCCTCGGCCACCGAGGACAGAGCCCCGCCGGAGGCAGCCCGCACCGCGGAGGCGGGGACGGTGGGCGGCATGCCGGTGGCGGGGACCGGAGCGTCGACCCGTGGGTCGGCGACAGGCCCGCTCGCGGCCGAGGCCGGGCCCGCAGGGGCCGGGTCCACGGACGGCGTCACGTCGGACGACGGGCCACCGGAGGACTGCGGGGACAGGGGGTCGGGGGACGCTGGGGCCACCGGTGAGGCCGGCGTGGCCCGGGTCGTGGGCGGCTGCGCCTGCGCGCGGCCGCCGGAAGCCCGCGGCGTCACCGGAGCAGCAGCGGCGCCAGCCCGCGGCGAGGGGCCGCGCGGCGCCGACACGTCGTGCGCTCTGCCGGAAGCGCGCTGGTGGGCTGTCATCCCGCCGCGTCCCCACCGTCCGTGGCGTCGCCCCGGACGCGGCCCGCCTGCGGAGCGGAGGGCGCGTCCGCGCCGTCCGACTCCTCGGCCCAGCGGGCCGCGAGGGCAACTGCCTTGCGGGCGGCGTCCGCCACGGCCTCGGGACCCCCTCCGGCCTGCGCCGCGGCGTACCCGACCAGGAAGGTGGTCAGCGGCGCCGCGGGGCGGGCGACGCCGTGGGCCGCGTCGCGCGCGAGGTCGAGGAGGGTGTGGGTGTCGACGTCCAGTTCGACGCCGAGTTCGGCCTTGACTGCGGTGATCCATTCATCCAGCACGTGCCCATGCTCCCTGATGCGCGCCCGGGCCGCGGATACGTCCTCCCAGGTGTCGCAGTCGAACGAGGCGAGGGAGTCGGTCCCGACCCGGGCAAGGTCCAGTTCCTGGGTCAGCAGTCGCAGCGGCAGCCCGCTGAGGCTGCCGTGTTCGGTGGCGAGGAGAGCGAGTTCACGTCGCAGCGGCTCGGACCGGTACGCGGCGACCAGCGGTTGGTCCCGCCCCTCGCCGTCCGTCAGGACGGCTCCTTCGCGTCCGCTGTCCGCGAGCGTGGCGAGCAACCGGTCGACCGTGGCGTGCGCCAGGAACGGCAGGTCCGCGGAGAGGACGACGACCGTCGGCGCCTCGCAGCGGCGCACACCGGCGTCGAGCGCCGCCGCCGGTCCGCCTCCCGGGGGGTCCTCCCGGGTCCACACGACGGGCCGGGCGGTGGTCCGGCGACCGCCGACGACGACGGTACGGCCGGCGCCGGTGCAGGCCGCGAGCACGCGGTCGAGAAGAGCGCGCCCGCCCACGCGCACGGAGGGCTTGTCGGCACCGCCGAGGCGCTTGGCGGCGCCACCGGCGAGCACGACGGCGTCGTACGCGGTGTCCACGGTCGCCTGTGCTGTCGTCACACCAGCAGTATGGGCCGCTCGCGGTGCGCGCCGGGAGCCCCGTCCCGCTCTGTGATCGTTCACCGCGGCTCCGGGCGTACCGTGATGCGCGGTGCGGCGGGAATCAGCCGCCGAGTCCCCGCCGGCGCGCGACGGTTGCCCCGGCGGCCCGCCGCCCGCCACGACGTCACCGGACCCGCCCGGGGCCTGCCGGCTCGTCCGCCACCACGCCACCTCAGCCGTCTGCCCGCCCGCGCTCGGCGCACGCCCGCCGTCCCGCACGCGGCGCCAGGGCACGGCGGCGTGGCCGCGCGGGACACGGCCCTGTGGCCGCGCAGCGCTCCCCGCGCCGGCCGCCGCCCCTCCGGGACTCCCGGCCGGGGAGCGGCCGGCCTCCGACCGTGCCCGCGGCTACAGCGTGCGCAGCAGAACCGACGGGTGCTCGACGCAGTCCGCCACGTACCGCAGGAAGCCTCCGGCCGTGCCGCCGTCGCAGACGCGGTGGTCGAAGGTGAGCGACAGCTGGACGACCTGGCGGACCGCCAGCTCGCCCTGGTGCACCCACGGCTTCGGCACGATGCGGCCGACACCCAGCATCGCCGCTTCCGGGTGGTTGATGATGGGCGTGGAACCGTCGACGCCGAACACGCCGTAGTTGTTCAGGGTGAACGTGCCGCCGGTCAGGTCGGCCGGTGTCAGCGCCCCCTGCCTGGCCGCATCCGTCAGCCGGGAGAACTCCTCCGTGAGCGACTCGGCGGACCGGGTGTGCGCGTCCTTCACCACCGGGACCACCAGGCCCCGTTCGGTCTGCGCGGCGAAGCCGAGATGCACCTCGGGCAGCCGTACGATCTCACGGGCCTCCATGTCGACCACGGAGTTGAGCTCGGGGTGGAGCCGGAGCGCCGACGTGCAGATGCGGGCGAGCAGGGCGAGGAGCGAGATCTTCGGTCCGCCTGCGGCGTTCATCGCGGCGCGGGCCGCCATCAGCTCCGTGGCGTCGGCGTCGACCCAGCAGGTGGCGTCGGGGATCTCGCGCCTGCTGCGCGAGAGCTTGTCGGCCACCGCCCCGCGCACGCCGCGCAGCGGCACCCGCTCGCCCCGGGCGGGCGCGCTCTGTGCGGCGGGGCGTGCGGGCGCCGCTTCCGGCACGGCCGGAGCCCTGAGGGCACGTTCGACGTCGGCCCGCAGGATCAGGCCGTCGGGACCCGACCCGGTGAGCCGGCGCAGGTCCAGGTCGTTCTCGCGGGCGAGCTTGCGCACCAGCGGGGAGATCACGGCCACCGGACCGTCCTGCGGGGCCGCCTCCGCGACCCCGGGCCCGCTCCGGACGGGGGCCTTCGCCGGCGGCGCGGTGGTGACGGCCGCCGGGGCGGCGACCGGCGCAGCCGTGGGACGGGCGCCCGCGACCGGCGTGGGCCGCAGGCGACGGCGACGGGCGGCAGGTGCCCCCGTGCCGTAGCCGACGAGCACGTTCCCCGAGGACTCGGAGGTCTCCGGGGACGGCCGCGCGGCGTCCGCCGCTCGCGCCGTGGGGGAGGGCGCGCCCGCCGAGGCGCCGCCGTCCGTGATCCCGGCCGGGTCCACGGCGCCCACGGCGACGGTCAGCAGCGGTGCGCCGACCGGCAGTTCCGTGCCCTCCTCGCCGAAGCGGGCGGTGACCACACCGCCGTAGGGGCAGGGCACCTCGACCATGGCCTTGGCCGTCTCCACCTCGACGACGGGCTGGTCGATGGCGACGACGTCGCCCACCGCGACGAGCCAGCGCACGATCTCGGCCTCGGTGAGCCCTTCACCGAGGTCCGGAAGCTTGAACTCCAACACCTGGGCCATCAGCTCTCCGCCTCCCACTGCAGCCGCGCGACCGCGTCCAGCACTCTGTCGACGCCCGGCAGATGGTGCTTCTCCAGCATGGGGGGCGGATACGGGATGTCGAAGCCCGCGACCCGCAGCACCGGTGCCTCCAGGTGGTGGAAGCAGCGCTCGGTGACCCGTGCCGCGATCTCGCCGCCGGGCCCGCCGAAACCGTTGGACTCGTGGACGACGACGGCCCGGCCGGTACGCCGCACCGAGGCGCAGACCGTCTCGTCGTCGAACGGCACGAGCGACCGGAGATCGACGACCTCCAGGTCCCAGCCCTCGGCCCGGGCGGCCTCGGCCGCCTCCATGCAGACGGGGACGGACGGGCCGTAGGTGATGAGGGTGGCGCTGCGGCCCGGACGGCGGACCACGGCACGGCCGATCGGTTCGACGGCGGTGGGCGCCTCCGGCGACCACGGGGCCTTGGACCAGTAGAGCCGCTTGGGCTCCAGGAAGACGACCGGGTCGTCCGAGGCGATGGCGGCCCGGAGCATCCCGTAGGCGTCCTCGACGGTGGCCGGGGTGACGACGTGGAGGCCGGGCGTCGCCATGTAGTAGGCCTCGGACGAGTCGCTGTGGTGCTCGACGCCGCCGATCCCGCCGCCGTACGGCACCCGGATGGTCAGGGGGAGGGCCATGCCGCCGCGAGTGCGGTTGCGCATCCGGGCGACGTGGCTGATCAACTGCTCGAACGCCGGGTAGGCGAAGGCGTCGAACTGCATCTCGACCACGGGCCGCAGCCCGTACATCGCCATGCCGACGGCCGTGCCGAGGATGCCCGCCTCGGCCAGCGGCGTGTCGGTGCAGCGGTCGTCGCCGAACTCCTTGGCCAGCCCGTCGGTGACCCGGAAGACGCCGCCGAGGGTGCCGACGTCCTCTCCCATGACGTGGACGGTCGGGTCCTCGGCCATCGCGTCGCGCATCGCGCGCTGGAGGGCCTGGGCCATGGTCACCGGCTTCGCAGCGGCCGTGGTCATCGTGCTTCTCCCTCGGCGTCGGCCGCGGCGTCCAGCTCGGCGGTCAGCTGGGCCGCCTGCTCACGCAGCTGGCCCGTCCGCTCGGCGTAGACGTGGGTGAACAGGTCCATCGGGTCCAGGACGGGCTCGGCGTTCATCTGGTCGCGCAGCTCGGCCGCCATCGTCTCGGCGGCGTCGGCGGCGGCCTTCCTGACCTGGTCGTCGAGCAGCCCGCGCCGGGTCAGCTCGCGCTCGATCAGCAGGATCGGGTCGTGTGCCCGCCAGGTCTCGACCTCGCTCGGACCGCGGTAGCGCGTGGCGTCGTCGGCGTTGGTGTGGGCGTCCATGCGGTAGGTGACGGCTTCGATCAGCGTGGGGCCGCCGCCGCGCCGGGCCCGCTCCACGGCCTCGGTCAGCACCTGGTGGACGGCAGCGGCGTCGTTGCCGTCGACGAGCCGGCCGGGCATCCCGTAGCCCACGGCCTTGTGGGCGAGGGAGGGGGCCGCGGTCTGCTTGGCGAGCGGCACGGAGATCGCGAAGCCGTTGTTCTGGACGAGGAAGACGGCGGGCGCCTGCCAGACGGCCGCGAAGTTCAGGGCCTCGTGGAAGTCGCCCTCACTGGTGCCGCCGTCGCCGACCATGGCGAGCGCCACCACGTCGTCGCCCTTGAGGCGGGCGGCGTGCGCCAGCCCGACGGCGTGCGGCAGCTGGGTGGCGAGCGGGGTGCACAGGGGCGCGATGCGGTGCTCGTGCGGGTCGTACCCGGTGTGCCAGTCGCCGCGCAGCAGCGTCAGGGCCTGCACCGGGTCGAGGCCGCGGGCGACGGCGGCGAGGGTGTCGCGGTAGCTGGGGAAGAGCCAGTCCCGCTCCTCGAGGGCCATCGCCGCGGCGACCTCGCAGGCCTCCTGGCCGGTGCTCGACGGGTAGACGGCAAGGCGGCCCTGCTTGGTCAGCGCGGTCGCCTGGGCGTTGTAGCGGCGGCCGCGTACGAGCTCCGCGTAGAGCCGCAGCAGCAGCTCCGGGTCGACGGCGGCGGCCGCCTCGGTGCCCAGGACGCGGTACGGCTCCGGGTCCGGGAGCAGGGGTCCGGGGTCCGTGCGCGGCTGCCAGGCCGGTGGCGGGGTGGGCCGGTAGGCCGCGGTGTCACCGGGCAGCTCCTGGACCGTCATGCTGCTCTTCCTCAACGGGAGCACCTCCTCGTGGGAGCGCCGACGAAACGAAGCCGAAGGCGACGACGAATGCTGAAGGGAGGCCCGGCCGGGTGTGGCGCGCCTCACCTACCGATTGTTCGGTCGTGGGCGCATTTTGGCTACAGGCACGGGCAGCCTGTGGACAAACGGTTCTCCACAGCTTCAGATGGAGACAGGTCGTCCACAAGGGGAAGGCGGGGGGACATGTCCACTGAACAAATGGCCGACGGAGGGGACCGTACGGATCCCACGCCCCCCGCGCGCCCCCTGGACGCCATCGACCGCGACATCCTGCGGATGCTCCAGACGGACGGCCGTGCCTCGATACGCTCCGTCGCCGAACGGGTCCATGTCTCGCGCGCCAACGCCTACGCGCGCATCAACCGGCTCATCGACGACGGTGTGATCCGCGGCTTCAGCGCCCGGGTCGACCACGAGCGCGCGGGCCAGGGGGCCTCCGCGTACATCACGCTCAAGATCGTCCAGAACTCGTGGCGCACCGTCCGGGAACAGCTCCAGGCGCTGCCCGGCGCGGCTCACATCGCGCTCGTCAGCGGTGACTTCGACGTCCTGCTGCTGGTGCACACGGCGGACAACCGGACTCTGCGGGAACTGGTCCTCACCCGCCTCCAGTCCATTCCGGAGGTGCTGTCCACACGGACGCTGCTGGTCTTCGAGGAGACGGACCTCGGCCCCGTGCCGGGGATCCCGGCTCCCGGCCTCGGCGGGGACCCGGACCGGCCGTCGGCCTAGCGCCGGGCCGGCGCCCGGACCGCTACGGCGTGCGCAGTCCGTCGAAGGCCATGCGGACGACCGCCTCGGCCACCTGCTCGCCGTCGTAACCGCCGCCCGGCTGCGGGCGGTACCACTCGACGAGCGAGTTGACCATGCCGAAGAGCAGCCTGGTCGCCAGCCGTGTGTCCACGTCGGCCCGCAGGTCGCCGTCGGCGGCGGCGGCCTTCAGCAGGTCGGCGACCCGCTGGTCGAACTCGCGCCGGCGCTCCATGGCCCAGCGCTCGGTCTTGGTGTTGCCCCGGACGCGCAGCAGCAGCGTCACATAGGGGAGTTCCGCCATCAGCACCTCGACGGTGCGGCGGGTGACGTACTCGACGCGCTCGACGGCCCGGCCCCGCCCTGCTCCGCTCTCGTCGAGGATCGCGAAGAGGGAGTCGAGGGCCCTGCTGACGGCCCGCCGCAGCAACTCCTCCTTGCCCGCGACGTGGTGGTAGATCGAGGACTTGGAGATGCCCGCCGCGCGGGACAGATGCTCCATGGAGGTGCCGTCGTAGCCGCGCTCGTTGAAGATCCGCACGGCGACGGTCAGCAGCGTCTCGGGGGTGTAGGTGTCCCGCCTGGCCGTGGTCACGACACGTCCCCGTCCGCGGTGTCCGCCGCGTACGACCACTGGTGCAGGCCGAGGCTGCGTGCGTAGCGCCCGGTGGGCACGGTCCGGTGGAGGTTGTCCAGCAGTTCCCAGGCCCAGTCGCGGCCCAGCTTCTCCTGCCACTCGACGGGACCCAGGGGGTAGTTGACCCCGAGCCGCATCGCCGTGTCGATGTCCTGCGCGGAGGCGACCCGCCGGGAGAGCGCGTCGAGCGCGAGGTCGCCCAGCATCGCGACCGTCCGCGCGACGATCATGCCGGGCACGTCGCCGATGACGGTGACCTTCTTGCCCAGGGCCTGGAACAGGCCCGTGGCCTGCGCGAGGGTGTCGTCCCCCACGGCGCCGGGGGCCGCGGAGAGCGCGACGCGTCCGGCGGTCCGGTAGTCGAGCGCGAGGTCGAAGTAGACGACGTCCCGGAACTCGCAGGCCATCTGCCCGTCGGCGAGCACCAGTTGTCCGCCGCTGGGCAGCACCAGCCGGGTGCCGCCGTCCTCGTCCTCCTGCCGCACGGTGATGCCGGCCTCGCGGATCATCCCGAGCAGCTCGGCGGCGGGGCCGAGGTCCCCCTCGGCGACGACGTACGCGGGGGCCTCCTGGGGCGCCGCGTCCACCGGCACGGGGCGACCGGCGCCCTCGGCGTAGGAGAACCAGCCGTGGCCCGACTTGCGGCCGAGCCGCCGGGACTCGACGAGGCGGCGCTGCGCGAGGGACGGCTGGAACTTCGGACTGTGGAAAAACGATTCCCACACGGAACGGGTCACCGCCTCGTTCACGTCCTGGCCGATCAGATCGGTGAGCTCGAAGGGGCCCATACGGAAGCCGCCGCACTCGCGCAGGACCGCGTCGATCGTCGCGGGGTCGATCCCGTGCTCCTCGTGGATGGCGAAGGCCTCGGCGTAGAAGGGCCTGGCTATCCGATTGACGATGAAGCCGGGCAGGTCGGCGCAGCGGACCGGGGTCTTGCCCCATGCGGCCGCCGTCGCCGCGGCACGCACGGCCGCCGCCTCGTCCGTCGCGTGGCCGCTGACGACCTCGACGAGGGGCAGCAGGGGCGCCGGGTTGAAGAAGTGGAGGCCCACGAAGCGGCCGGGGTTGCGCAGGGCTCCCGCGACGGCCGTGACGGAGAGCGAGGAGGTGTTGGTGGCGAGCAGGCAGTCGTCGCCGACGATCTTCTCCAGCTCGGCGAACAGCTCCTGCTTGACCGACAGCTGCTCCAGCACGGCCTCGACGACGAGCGCGGCGTCGGCCAGCTCGCCGGGATCGGACGCCGGGTGCAGCCGGGCGCGCGCGGCATCGCGGTCGGCGGGGGCCATCCGGCCCTTCTCCACCAGCCGGTCGAGACGGGCGCCGACGGCCTGCGCCGCTTCCTCGGCCCGCCCCGGGAGGGCGTCGAGGAGACGCACCGGGTGGCCTGCGGTGAGCGCGACCTGGGCGATGCCCTGGCCCATGGTGCCCGTGCCGACCACGGCGACGGTGCGGCTGCTGTCGATGGCGGTCATGGAGCGATCCTCCCCGATGCGTTGTCCACAGACGCGACAGGCCCCCTTGTACCGACCGATCGTTCGGTTACTCTAACTCTGTCATCACTCCCCTGCCCAGCTCGACGAGGAGTTGGTCCGTCATGCAGCTGACCGAGACCCACCGGCCCACGCTCGACCAGGCCCTCGAAGCGATCCGCACGCGCGCCTACTGGTCCCCCCACCCGGAGCACCCCAAGGCATACGGCGACACGGCGCCGGCGGACGGCCTCGCGGCCTTCGAGGCCCTCCGGAACACCCGCTTCGACCTGGATCAACCGGGCACGGACGGCTGGACGGGCGGCGAGGTGTCGCCCTACGGACCGGAACTCGGCATCGAGTACCCGCACGCCGACCTGGACGTGCTGCTCCCCGCCATGCGCGCGGGGACCGCGGCCTGGCGCGAGGCCGGCCCCGAGACCAGGGCCCTGGTCTGCATCGAGATCCTGGCCCGCATCAGCGCCCGCACCCACGAGTTCGCCCACGCCGTGATGCACACCAGCGGGCAGGCGTTCCTGATGGCGTTCCAGGCGGGCGGCCCGCACGCGCAGGACCGCGGCCTGGAGGCCGTGGCGTACGCGTACGCGGAGCAGACCCGGACCCCGGCCGCGGCCGACTGGTCCAAGCCCCAGGGCAAGCGCGACCCTCTGGAGCTGCGCAAGACGTTCACCACGGCGGGCCGCGGCATCGCCCTGGTGATCGGCTGCAACACCTTCCCCACGTGGAACGGCTACCCGGGCCTCTTCGCCTCGCTGGCCACGGGCAACCCCGTCCTGGTCAAGCCGCACCCGCGCGCCGTGCTCCCGCTGGCCCTCACCGTGAAGGTCGCGCGCGAGGTCCTGGCCGAGGCCGGCTTCGACCCGAATCTCGTGGCCCTGGCCGCCGAGCACCCCGGTGAGGGGATCGCCAGGACGCTGGCCGTCCGGCCCGAGATCAGGATCATCGACTACACGGGCTCCACCGCCTTCGGCGACTGGCTGGAGGCCAACGCCCGGCAGGCGCAGGTCTACACCGAGAAGGCCGGCGTCAACACGGTCGTCGTCGACTCCACCGACGACTACAAGGGCATGCTGTCCAACCTCGCCTTCTCGCTCTCCCTCTACAGCGGCCAGATGTGCACCACCCCGCAGAACGTCCTGGTCTCCCGGGACGGCATCTCCACCGACCAGGGACCGAGGACGTACGACGAGGTGGCCGCCGACCTGGCGGCCGCCGTGAGCGGACTGCTCGGCGACGACGCCCGGGCCAACGCCCTGCTCGGCGCCCTCGTCAATCCCGATGTCAAGGCCCGCCTGGAGGCGGCCTCCGGCCTCGGCGAGGTGGTGCTGGCGTCCCGCGAGGTGACCCACCCGGAGTTCCCCGACGCGACGGTCCGCACGCCGGTGATGGTCAAGCTCGACGGCGCACGCAAGCTGTGGGAGTCCCAGGAGTCCGAGCCTGCGTACCTCTCGGAGTGCTTCGGGCCGGTCTCCTTCGTCGTCGCCGTCGACTCGACCGACGACGCCCTGGAGCTGCTGCGCCGCACGATCCGCGACAAGGGCGCGATGACGGTCGGCGCGTACACCACCTCGCAGGAGACGGAGCGGGCGCTGGAGGAGGTCTGCCTCGACGAGTCGGCCCAGCTCTCGCTGAACCTCACGGGGGGCGTCTACGTCAACCAGACGGCGGCGTTCTCCGACTTCCACGGCTCCGGGGGCAACCCGGCGGCCAATGCGGCGCTGTGCGACGGGGCCTTCGTGTCCAACCGCTTCCGTGTGGTGGAGGTCCGGCGACAGGCCTGAGTCGTCACCGTCGGGAGGGGGCTGCGGGGCGACCCGGGCCCTGCTCCCGGCGGACGGGCCGGCCCGGGCCGCCGCGTGCGGTCGCCCCGGGCCCACCCGGGCCACCCGGGCTCCGCGGCCCGCTCAGGGCATCGGCACGTCGGCGTGCCGCTGCACCCAGGAGTGCATCGCGATGGCCGCCGCCGCTCCCGCGTTGATCGACCTGGTCGAACCGAACTGGGCGATCGAGCAGACCATCGTCGCGTGCGCGCGCGCCTCCTCGGTCAGCCCGGGCCCCTCCTGTCCGAACAGCAGCACACAGCGGCGGGGCAGCTCGGTCCGCTCCAGCGGCACGGCACCCGGCAGGTTGTCGATCCCGATGACGGGCAGGTCCTCCGCCGCCGCCCAGGCGGTCAGCGAGGCGGTGTCCGGATGGTGCCGCACATGCTGGTAGCGGTCGGTGACCATCGCACCGCGACGGTTCCAGCGCCTGCGGCCCACGATGTGGATCTCCCTCGCCAGGAAGGCGTTGGCCGTGCGCACCACGGACCCGATGTTGAAGTCGTGGCCCCAGTTCTCCACCGCCACGTGGAAGCCGTGCCGCCGGGTGTCGAGGTCGGCGACGATGGCCTCACGCGTCCAGTAGCGGTACTCGTCGACGACATTGCGGCGGTCGCCGGCTGCCAGCAGTTCGGGGTCGTACCGCTCGCCCTGCGGCCACGGCAGCGGGTGCGGGCCGACGCCGATCTCGGGGCCGTAGCCCTCGTCGTACTGCAGCGGTTCCTCGGTGGTGCTCACCCGACGAGCGTACGCGGCGGGCCGCCGTCGCCGGCCCCCAGGCGCTTCGCCCAGGGGGCCCGGCCGAGCAGCCGGTCGCGCGTCCGCACGGTCACCGCGCCCAGCCACACCAGGAAGACGGTCGGCAGGAAGACGGCGTCCGCCGCGATCATCGCGAGCGAGAAGAACGGCAGCCCGAGGATGACGGCGATGCCCGCGTGCTCCACGATCATGGCCACCAGCAGGACGTTCTTGACCTTCCGGTTGAACAGCGTGAACGGGAAGGCGACCTGGACGAACACGGTGGCGTAGGTCAGGACCATCACCATCAGGCCGCTCGCCGCGAGCAGGTCCGAGAGCGCCGGCCAGGGCGTGAAGTACTCCAGCTTGAGCGGGTAGTACAGCGCCGTGCCGTCCTGCCAGCGCGACCCCTGGATCTTGTACCAGCCGGCCGTCGCGTAGATCAGGCAGACCTCGGCCATGATCACCACCAGGGCGGCGTTGTGCACGAGGTTCGCCAGGCAGTCGAGCAGCACGTACGGCTGGCTCCCGTGCGCGTAACGGCTGACCAGCCACCACAGTCCCTGGATCACCCACAGGGTCCACAGCAGGGGGACGACGAACCTGTCCGTCACGTTGCTCAGAGTGCCGGCGAACAGCCCGATGCCGAGCAGGGCCCACAGCAGCGGCCCCGCCACGTCACCTGCCGGGCCGCCGGGAGCCCGGCGGGCCGCTCGGCGTGCGTCGAGGGACCAGACCCGGGCGCACCGGGTGAACACCAGGTAGATCGCCATCAGGTGCACGACGTTGTCGCCGCCGTCGCCGACGAGGATCGTCCGGTTCTGCAGCGACAGCACCCCGAACAGGAAGAGCGCCGACATGGCACGGGTGCGCCAGCCGATCAGCAGCAGCAGGCTCGACAGGACGGAGACGGCGTAGACCGCCTCGAACCACAGGGTGCTCTGGGACCAGAGCAGACCGGTGAAGGCGTCGCTGCCCGCGACCATCTGCCGGCCCATGTCCCAGCTGAACGGCCCCTCCGGACCGTACAGGCGGTGCCGGTTGGGCAGCTCGAAGAGCAGGAACACCAGCCAGGTCGCGGCGAACCCGATACGGACCACGGCGCTCTGGTACGGACCCAGCGCCGTCGCCGTGACGCGCTGGAGAGCCCGCGCGGCCCTGCCGCCGGCCGCGGTGCCGGCCGGCCGGGACGCGTCAGCGGCGGGCGGCAGGACGGGGCCCGGGCCTGCGGAACCGGCCCGTCCGGGCGGCTCGGGCACGGGAGAGGGGGGCGGCGCCGGTATCGGTCCCGGGGGCAGGGGGCTCGGGTTCATCGGAGCGCCTCCGTACGGCCGTTGCCGACGCCCTCGGGAAGGTCGGCGGGGGTGATCGTCCACCACTCCAGCACACGGTGCACGGGCCGGGTGTCGGTCTTCTCGGCACTCCACTCCGGTGCCTTGACCGAGCGGCTGGACGACCTGAGCTGGACGCGCTGGACCGGGCCGTCGAGGCCCTCGCCGTCCAGCCGCTGCATGGCGATCCGGCGCAGGTACTGCTCTGCCAGGCGGCCCCGGACCCCGCTCGGACGGTTGTCGGCGTCGTGGGATCCGAGGTAGAAGTCCCAGCCTCGGCGGAGCTGGTTCTGGTGCACATGGCTGGGGAAGAGGTTGCCGCGGATGGCCTCGGCGTCCTGCGCCGTCATGTCGATCCAGCCGGTGGTCCTGCGCTGCCCGTCGGCACCCAGGTACTCGGCCCGCACCTCAACGGCGACGTTCTGCTGGAGCGGGTTCGGGGCGAAGAGGCGCCAGTTCTGTTCGAACTCCGGGAAGACCCACCACCGGACCGCGTCGCCGTGGCTCCTGGTCACCGTGTTGGCGGGCGCCACGTGCAGGAAGACCATCGCGAGATGGACGCAGGCGAAGACCCCGACGAGGGCGAGACCGATCGCGGCGACCACCTGGTACGGCAGCGAGAGCGCGGCGATGCCGACGGTGGGATCGGACTCGCCGGCCTCCGCCCCCGTGCGTGAGGGTTCGGCGGATCCCGGGCTCACAGGCGCGGGCCCGGCGGTCGCCGGCCGGGCGGAGGCGGACTCGGCCGGCGCCGGGCCGGCGGGAACGGACTCGCCGGACTCCGGGGTCCGCGGGGGAGGCGGGCCGGAGCCCAGGCTGCCGACGCCTGTGCCGTCCTCGTGCTCGTAGGACCTCATCCCCGCCCCGATCCTCGTCGTCCTCGTCGTCCGCGCGGTCGCACAGCCGCCCCGTCACGCCGTACGCGTGGCGCGCGCCGCCCCCGTCGGTTATCCACAGGGTTGACACCCTAAGGGCCCTCGACTCACCATTGAAGCCAATGAACCGAACGATCGGTCGGTAGGGGAGTCCCGATGACGGCAGTGACTGCGGATGGGTACGAGGCGGCGTTCGACGCCGCGCTGGCCGCCGACGAGCGCATCGAGCCGCGCGACTGGATGCCCGACGCCTACCGGGCCACGCTCGTCCGCCAGATGGCCCAGCACGCGCACTCGGAGATCATCGGGATGCAGCCCGAGGCCAACTGGATCACGCGGGCGCCCTCCCTGCGCCGCAAGGCGATCCTCATGGCCAAGGTCCAGGACGAGGCAGGCCACGGCCTGTATCTGTACAGCGCCGCGGAGACCCTGGGCACCAGCCGCGACGAGCTGCTGGACAAGCTCCACACCGGGCGTCAGAAGTATTCGTCGATCTTCAACTACCCGACCCTGACCTGGGCCGACGTCGGCGCCATCGGCTGGCTCGTCGACGGGGCCGCCATCACCAACCAGGTCCCGCTCTGCCGCTGCAGCTACGGCCCTTACGCCCGCGCGATGGTCCGGATCTGCAAGGAGGAGTCCTTCCACCAGCGCCAGGGGTACGAGCTGCTCCTCGCCCTCTCGAAGGGCACACCCGAGCAGCACGCCATGGCGCAGGACGCGGTGGACCGCTGGTGGTGGCCCTCCCTCATGATGTTCGGCCCCCCGGACGACGCCTCCGCCCACTCGGCCCAGTCGATGGCCTGGAAGATCAAGCGCCATTCCAACGACGAGCTGCGCCAGCGCTTCGTCGACATCTGCGTCCCCCAGGCCGCATCGCTGGGCCTCATGCTCCCCGACCCCGACCTCCGGTGGAACGACGAGCGGGGCCACCACGACTTCGGAGCCATCGACTGGACGGAGTTCCAGGAGGTGCTCAAGGGCAACGGCCCCTGCAACGAGCAGCGCATCACCCAGCGCCGCCGGGCCCACGAAGAGGGCGCCTGGGTCCGTGAAGCAGCCGCCGCGTACGCGGAGAAGCACAGCACCGCACAGCACACCGAGTCCGTGGAGGCGACGGCATGAGCAGTTCGACCGAATGGCCGCTGTGGGAGGTCTTCGTGCGCTCGCGCCGCGGCCTGTCCCACACGCACGCCGGCAGCCTGCACGCCCCTGACGCCGAAATGGCCCTGCGGAACGCCCGGGACCTGTACACCCGCCGCAACGAGGGCGTCTCCCTGTGGGTGGTCCCGTCCACCTCGATCACCGCGTCCTCCCCCGACGAGAAGGACCCGTTCTTCGAGCCCTCGGCGGACAAGCCGTACCGGCACCCCACGTTCTACGAGATCCCGGAAGGGGTGCAGCACCTGTGACCACCACGACCACGCACCCCACGGCGAGCCCGGATCCCGCCTCCGCGCAGGACGCGGCGACGGCCCGTGCCGCCCTCGCGCTGGGCGACGACGCCCTGGTGCTCTCCCACCGACTGGGCGAGTGGGCCGGGCACGCCCCCGTCCTCGAGGAGGAGGTGGCCCTCGCCAACATCGCCCTCGACCTGCTGGGACAGGCCCGGATCCTGCTCTCCCTCGCCGGAGACGAGGACGAACTCGCCTACCTGCGCGAGGAGCGCGAGTTCCGCAATCTCCAGCTGGTCGAGCAGCCGAACGGCGACTTCGCCCACACCATCGCCCGCCAGCTCTACTTCTCCGTCCACCAGAGCCTGCTCTACAAGGAGCTCGCCGCCGGTGACGGCCCCTTCGCGGGCCTGGCCGCCAAGGCCGTCAAGGAGGTCGCCTACCACCGCGACCACGCGGAGCACTGGGTGGCCCGCCTCGGCGACGGCACCGCCGAGAGCCATGAGCGGATGCAGCGGGCCTGCGACGCGCTCTGGCGCTTCACCGGGGAGCTGTTCGCTCCCCTCGAAGGACTGGGCCTCGCCCCAGAGACCCTGGCGTCCATGGAGGCGAGGTGGCTGGAGCACGTCGGCGGCGTGCTGAAGCAGGCCACGCTGACGGTTCCCTCGGGGCCGCGCACGGGCGCCTGGGCCGCGGGCGCGGGCCGGCAGGGCCTGCACACCGAGTCGTTCGGCCGGATGCTGGCGGAGATGCAGCATCTGCACCGCAGCCACCCGGGGGCGTCATGGTGACGAGGACGCAGGACACGAGCGTGGAGGCCCGGCTGCGCAGCATCGCCGGCGCCGTGCCCGATCCGGAGCTGCCGGTGCTGACCCTCGAGGAGCTGGGCGTCATCCGGGAGGTGCGCCTGACCGGCCCCGACCAGGTCCGGGTCGAACTCACCCCGACGTACACGGGCTGCCCCGCCGTGGAGACGATGACCGCTGACATCGAGCGCGTGCTGCACGAGCACGGAGTGGCGGACGTCTCCGTGGTCAAGGTGCTCAGCCCGGCCTGGTCGACGGACGACATCACGGCAGAGGGCCGCCGCAAGCTCAGCGAGTTCGGCATAGCCCCGCCACGCTCCCACGCCTCGGACGGGCCGGTCCCCCTCTCCCTCTCGGTGCGCTGCCCGCACTGCGGCTCGACGGAGACCGAACTGCTCAGCCGGTTCTCCTCGACGGCGTGCAAGGCGCTGCGCCGCTGTGTCTCCTGCCGCGAACCCTTCGACCACTTCAAGGAGCTGTAGATGTTCCATCCGCTCCGGGTCGGCGCCGTCGAGCAGCTCACCGACGACTCGGTCGCCGTCACCTTCGACGTGCCGCCCGAACTGCACGAGACGTTCCGCCACACCCCGGGTCAGCACCTGGCCCTGCGCCGGATCGTGGGCGGCGCGGAGATCCGGCGTACGTACTCGATCTGCGCTCCTGCCGCTCCCGCAGGATCCCCTCCGGTCCTGCGGGTGGGCATCCGGCTCGTCGACGGCGGCGAGTTCTCGACGTACGCCCTCAAGGAACTCGCGGTCGGTGACGTCGTCGAGGTCATGGCGCCCATGGGCCGTTTCCTGATGCCGCCCCGCCCCGGGTACTTCGCCGCGGTCGTCGGCGGCAGCGGGATCACACCGGTGCTGTCCATGGCCGCGACCGTGCTCGCCACGGAGCCCCGGTCGAGGTTCTGCCTGATCCGCAGCGACCGCACCGCGGCCTCGACGATGTTCCTGGACGAGGTCGCCGACCTCAAGGACCGCTGGCCCGACCGGTTCCAGCTGGTCACGGCCCTCTCCCGCGAGGAGCAGCAGGCCGGTCTGCCGTCCGGCAGGCTGGACCGGGAGCGGCTGACGGCGCTGCTGCCCGCGCTGCTCTCGGTGGGCGAGGTCGACGGCTGGTTCCTCTGCGGGCCGTTCGGCCTCGTGCAGGGCGCAGAACAGGCCCTGCGCGGTCTCGGGGTCGACCGCGGCCGCATCCACCAGGAGATCTTCCACGTGGACGACGGTTCGGCCCCTTCGGCCGCCCGCGCCGCCGCTCCCGCCCATGCGTCGCTCACGGCCACCCTCGACGGCCGTTCCGGGTCCTGGCCCGTGCAGGAGGGGGAGTCGCTGCTGGAGACCGTGCTGCGCAGCCGGGCGGACGCGCCGTACGCCTGCAAGGGCGGCGTCTGCGGCACCTGCCGCGCGTTCCTGGTCTCCGGCGAGGTCCGCATGGACCGCAACTACGCGCTGGAACCGGAGGAGACGGAGGCGGGCTACGTGCTGGCGTGCCAGTCGCACCCGGCGACCGCGGAGGTCGAGCTGGACTTCGACCGCTGACGACGGCCCGACGCCCGGAACGGCCAAGGCCGTTCCGGGCCGGCCGTCCGGGACAGCCAAGGCCGTTCCGGGCCGGCCCCGCCGTTCCGGAGGGGCCGGAAAGTCCACAGGGTCCCGCGGAGTCAGAGGACTCCGCGGACTCCTGCTACTCCGCACTCCGCGGTGTCAGAGCACGAAGGCGGGGTCCCCGGTCTCGGCCACCATCGGGCGGCCCGCCCCCTCCCAGGCCAGCATTCCGCCGGTGATGTTCACGGCGTCGATGCCCTGCTGCACCAGGTACTGGGTGACCTGTGCCGACCGGCCGCCGACGCGGCACATGACATAGGCCCGCCGACCGTCGGCCACGGCCTCCGTCACCTCGCCGAAGCGCGCGACGAAGTCGCTCATCGGGACGTGCAGTGCGCCGTCGACATGGCCGGCCGCCCACTCGTCGGCTTCCCTGACGTCCACGACCAGACCGTCGGCCGGTACCGCGGCGGCGTCCACGGCGGGCAGCGGGGCGAAGTTCATGGGGTGATGCCTTCTCTCGTACGTACCTGGTCCTGTGGCTGAACGTGTGCCTGTCGAACGTGTGCTTGTCGTCGGACGGCGGCGGCCCGGCCGCTCCGCAGGGGCGCCCGGACGGCCCGACGAACCTACTGCACCAGACCGGCGAGTTCCTTCTCCCGCTCGGCGACCTGGGCCAGCAGCTGTTCGGCGATCTCGTCGAGCAGTCCGTCCGGATCATCGGGCGCCATCCGCAGCATGGCGCCGATGGCACTGTCCTCCAGCTCCCTGGCGACGGCGGTCAGCAGCTCCTTGCGCTGCGACAGCCACTCGAGACGGGCATAGAGCTCGTCGCTCTCGCTCAGCTCGGGCTGGGGCGGGACCGGACCGGCCTCCCACTCCTCGGCCAGCTCCCGCAGCTTCGCCGCGTCACCGAGCCCGTAGGCGGCATTCACCCGGGCGATGAACTCGTCCCGGCGTGCCCGCTCGCCCTCGTCCTGCGCCAGGTCCGGATGCGCCTTGCGGGCCAGCTCCCGGTAGAGCCGGCGCGCCTCGTCACTCGGCCGCACCCGCTTCGGCCCGCGTACGGGCTGATCGGTGAGCATGGCCGCCGCCTCGGGCGAGAGGCCGTCGCTGTCCATCCAGTCGTGGAAGAGCTCGTCGACGCCCGGCATGGGCATCACCAGCGCCCGCGCCTCCTGCGCCCTGCGCAGATCCTCCGGGTCCCCGCTGTGGGCCGCGCGCGCCTCGGCGATACGGGCGTCCAGCTCGTCCAGGCGCGTGTACATGGGCCCGAGCTTCTGATGGTGCAGGCGGGAGAAGTTCTCCACCTCCACCCGGAACGTCTCGAGCGCGATCTCGAACTCGATCAGCGCCTGCTCGGCGACGCGCACCGCCCGCGCCAGACGGGCCTCCGGCCGCTGCGACGCGTCCCCGGGTGACTCCCGCGGTACGTCGTGCTCGGCGTCCTGCCGCGCGTCGCGCTCTTCGTCGTTCCGGGTGCTGGGCCCCCCGGCGGCTTCCTCGGTCACCCGTCCAGCCTACGGGCGCACCCCGGTCCCCTGTCACACTCCCAGTTCAGCGGCGATGCGGCCGTTCTTCACCGCGGCCAGCAGATCCGCGTGGTCGGCCTCCGTGCGGTCGGCGTAGGTGACCGCGAAGGAGGCGACGGCCTCGTCGAGCTCCTCGTTCTTGCCGCAGTACCCGGCGAGCAGCCTCGGGTCGGCGCTGTGCGCGTGCGCCCGGGCCAGCAGAGCGCCCGTCATCCGCCCGTAGTCGTCGAGCTGGTCAGGGGTGAGGGCGGCCGCGTCCACGCTGCCCTTGCGGTTCCTGAACTGGCGGACCTGGAAGGGCCGGCCCTCCACCGTCGTCCAGCCGAGCAGGATGTCGCTCACCACCTGCATCCGCTTCTGTCCCATGACCACCCGCCGGCCCTCATGGCCCGCCGGCTGGACGGGGAAGCCCGCGGCACGCAGATGAGGCTCCAGAGCCGAAGGACGGGCCTCCTTCACCTGGAGGATCAGCGCGTCTCCCCGGTGGTCGAGCAGCAGCACGACGTACGACCGGGTGCCCACGCTGCCCGTGCCCACCACACGGAAGGCCACGTCATGGATGGCGTACCGGGCGAGCAGCGGGAGGCGGTCCTCCGACACGGTGGTCAGATAGGGCCCGAGCGCGGAGGCGACCGCCGCGGCCTCGGCGTCCGGCACCCGCCGGAGCACGGGCGGAGCGTCCACGAAGCGGCATTCGGCGGTGCCGTCCTCCGCCGTCACGCTCTCCGTGGACTTGGCCGCGAACCGGGCGCTGGTGTTCCTGCGGGCCTTGGCGGAGACCCGCTCCAGGGTGCCGAGCAGATCGCGGGCGTCGGTGTGCGACACCAGTTCCTCGTCGGCGATCGCGTTCCATGCCTCCAGGGCGGGAAGCTTCGCCAGCAACCGCATGGTGCGGCGGTAGGCGCCGACGGTGTCGAAAGCGGCCGCCCGGCAGATGTCCTCGTCCGCCCCCGCGACCCGCCCGGCGAGCACCAGCGAGACCGCGAGACGCTTGAGGTCCCACTCCCACGGCCCGACGACCGTCTCGTCGAAGTCGTTCAGGTCGATCACCAGGCCGCCGCGGACGTCCCCGTAGAGACCGAAGTTCGCCGCATGGGCGTCGCCGCAGAGCTGAGCGGCGATCCCCGTGACCGGCGTGCCCACCAGATCGTGCGCCATGAGGCCGGCGGAACCCCGCAGGAACGCGAACGGCGAGGCGGTCATCCGCCCCACACGGATCGGGGTGAGCTCGGGGACGCGGCCGCGGCTGGACTCCTCCACCGCCCGCACGGCGTCGGGGCGGTCCTCCGTGAGCACGAGGGAATCGTGGCCGGACCGGGGGATCCGGTCCCTGATCGCCTTGCCGATCTCCTTGGGGGACCGGAGCGGCCCGTCGGCGTCCTGCCGCCCGGCACTCGCACGGGAGGCGAAGCCGGGCACCTCGGGGATGCGTCCGGTGCCCGTGGCGGTCCCCGTGACCGGTCGCTGCGCCGGCATCCGTATCTCGGCGTCGTTCATGCCGCTGCCTCCCCCGGGGCGTCCGTACGCCCTGAATTTCACGTACCCCGACCGTACCGCCGGGCCGTGACCGGCGTCTCCCCCGGTGAACCTCCGGCGGCCACCGGAAACCGCCCGGGATCTCCGCGATGTTCCACGTGAAACATCGCACTCCTGCCGGACGCCGCCGCACCGTCGGACCCCGAGCCCCGCCGGGCCGTCGTCGGAGTCGGAGAACACAGCACAACGAGAAACGGGCCCCCACCGGGACTTTCGTCCGGTGGAGACCCGTCTCCTCTGTGCGCGAGGGGGGAGTTGAACCCCCACGCCCTTTCGGGCACTGGAACCTGAATCCAGCGCGTCTGCCTATTCCGCCACCCGCGCATTGGGTGTTGTCTCCGGGTGCCCCACCTGTTCGGTGCGACCCCCTGGCGACATGCAGAAGATTAGCACGCTGCCGAGGGTGGATTCACATCCGTTGTTTCGGACCCCGCCCGAGCGAACAGGGAAGAGGACGGGCGGCGCGGAACGGGACGAGGGGGAGCATCGGCAGGGGGCGGGCGGCACGGAACGAAGAGCACTCTCCCCCACTCCTCCTGTATGCCTCCCGGGTGCGGGACACTGTTCTGAGGCCGCCTCTACGATCCGTGTGAGGGGTGACACTCATCGACGGGGCAGACAAGGGGAACCAGCCGATTTCCCGACGCGTGGATACGATCAGTAAGCAGTACCAGGACGACAACGACGGAGGAGGTGCCCCATGGGAGTCCTGAAGCGTTTCGAACAGCGTCTCGAAGGCCTGGTCAACGGCACCTTCGCCAAGGTGTTCAAGTCCGAGGTCCAGCCTGTCGAGATCGCGGGCGCCCTCCAGCGCGAGTGCGACAACAACGCGACGATCTGGAACCGCGACCGGACGGTCGTCCCCAACGACTTCATCGTGGAGCTCAGCGCGCCCGACTTCGAGCGCCTGAGCCCCTACTCGGGCCAGCTCGGCGACGAGCTGTCGGGCCTGGTCCGCGACTACGCCAAGCAGCAGCGCTACACCTTCATGGGCCCGATCAAGGTCCACCTGGAGAAGGCCGACGACCTCGACACCGGTCTGTACCGGGTGCGCAGCCGCACCCTGGCGTCGAGTACGTCACAGTCGTCCGGCGGGCCCGCGCCCGCCCAGGGCGGCGCACCGCGCGGCGGCTACGGCTACCCTCCAGCGGGTCCTCCCGCGGGAGCACCGCCGATGCCGGCGGCTCCGCCGCCCGGCATGCCCGGCGGCCGTCCCGGCCCCGCGGCCGGCCAGCGCGCACCGGGCCCCGCCGGCCCGGGCGGGCCGGCGAACGCGGCAGTACGACGCTGGATCGAGATCAACGGCACACGCCATCAGATCTCCCGCCCGACGCTGGTGCTGGGACGCAGCACCGACGCCGATGTGCGGATCGACGACCCCGGCGTATCGCGCCGGCACTGTGAGATCCGGACCGGAACGCCCTCGACGATCCAGGATCTCGGGTCTACCAACGGCATCGTGGTAGACGGGCAGCACACCACCCGCGCTACGCTCCGCGACGGCTCGCGGATCGTCGTGGGCAGCACCACCATCGTTTACCGGCAAGCCGAAGGGTGAAGCGGGGGCAATGTCAGAGCTGACCCTGACGGTCATGCGGCTGGGTTTCCTGGCCGTTCTGTGGCTGTTCGTCATCGTGGCCGTCCAGGTCATCCGCAGCGACCTGTTCGGTACGCGCGTCACGCAGCGCGGTTCACGCCGCACCGCCGACGCACGGCCGCAGCAGGCGCGCCAGCCCGCCGCGCCGCCGCAGCAGCGGCAGCAGGCCGGCGGCCGCCAGCGCCGGGGGGCGCCGACCAAGCTGGTCGTGTCCGAGGGCACCCTGACGGGCACCACCGTCGCCCTCCAAGGGCAGACGATCACCCTGGGACGGGCGCACGATTCGACCATCGTGCTGGACGACGACTACGCGTCCAGCAGGCATGCCAGGATCTACCCCGATCGAGACGGCCAGTGGATCGTCGAGGATCTCGGGTCCACCAACGGCACGTATCTCGACCGGACCCGGCTCACCACGCCGACCCCGATTCCGCTGGGCGCGCCGATTCGCATCGGCAAGACCGTCATCGAGCTGCGGAAGTAGTACGACAATGAGCGAGCGGAGCGAGCGAGCCGCCGTGGTCGCCACCGGCGACCGGCACGGGCTCCCGACCGGAGGGTGGGCAGTGTGGCTCGAGACCGGCTGGCGCGACAGTCGAGCGGCGAGCCGACGGGTGAGGTGCGCATGAGTCTTTCTCTGCGTTTCGCCGCCGGATCGCACAAGGGCATGATCCGTGAGGGCAACGAGGACTCCGGCTACGCCGGCCCCCGGCTGCTGGCCATCGCCGACGGCATGGGCGGCCAGGCGGCCGGCGAGGTCGCCTCGTCCGAGGTCATCTCCACGCTCGTCACCCTCGACGACGACGTGCCCGGCTCCGACATCCTGACCTCGCTCGGCAGCGCCGTGCAGCGGGCCAACGACCAGCTCCGGATGATGGTCGAGGAGGACCCGCAGCTCGAGGGCATGGGCACCACGCTGACCGCCCTGCTGTGGACCGGCCAGCGCCTCGGCCTCGTGCACGTCGGCGACTCCCGCGCGTACCTCCTCCGGGACGGGGTGCTCACGCAGATCACCCAGGACCACACCTGGGTGCAGCGGCTCGTCGACGAGGGCCGCATCACCGAGGAGGAGGCGACCACTCATCCGCAGCGCTCCCTGCTGATGCGCGCGCTGGGCAGCGGCGACCATGTCGAGCCCGATCTCTCGATCCGTGAGGTCAGGGCGGGCGACCGCTATCTGATCTGCTCCGACGGTCTCTCCGGCGTGGTCTCCCACCAGACGATGGAGGACACCCTCGCGAGCTACCAGGGCCCGCAGGAGACGGTTCAGGACCTGATCCAGCTCGCCCTGCGCGGCGGCGGTCCCGACAACATCACCTGCATCGTCGCGGACGTCCTCGACGTCGACGGCGGTGACACCCTGGCCGGTCAGCTCAGCGACATCCCGGTCGTCGTCGGCGCGGTCGCCGAGAACCAGCTCCAGCTCAACGACGGCGGTGCGATGCAGACCCCGGCCGGGCGCGCGGCCGGTCTCGGGCGCCCGTCCGCCCCGACCGCTCCGGGCGGCAGCTTCGGCCCTCCCGGGTCGGGCGACGGCTACGGCGGGATGCCTCCCGAGGGCTCCTTCGGGGCCTACACCGACGACGACTTCGCCAAGCGCGGCGGCCGCAAGTGGCTGAAGCGGTCGTTCTTCATCGTGCTCGCGCTCGCCGTGGTCGGCGGCGGTCTGTACAGCGGGTACCGCTGGACGCAGACCCAGTACTACGTGGGCTCCAAGGACGAGCACGTCGCGCTCTACCAGGGCATCAGCCAGGACCTCGCGTGGGTCTCGCTCTCGAACGTCCAGAAGGACCACCCCGAGATCGAACTCAAGTACCTACCGCCCTACCAGCGCAAGCAGGTGGAGGCGACGATCACGCAGGACAGCCTCGACCGGGCCCGCGCCAAGATCGAGGAGCTCGCCCTGCAGGCGACCGCCTGCAAGAAGGACGAGCAGCGCCGCGAGGCGGCGGACAGCGCCAGCACCCCGCCTCCCGCCGAAGGCGAGGGCGAGACCGGCGGCACGCCGACGACCCAGGGCAACAAGACCAAGCCGAACGCAGCCTCTCCCTCTCCGGGTCCCACCCTCTCGGAGGAGGAGCAGAGGCTGGCCTCCAACTGCGGCAAGCAGTAGTGGGCCGTAGGGGGCCTTCTCCACCATGAGCGTTGTCACCAACACGACCACGATCGGCGCGATCGACGCGCCGAGCCGGCGGAACACCGAGCTGATCCTGCTCGGCTTCGCCGTCGCGATCCCGGTGTTCGCGTACATCAACGTGGGCCTCGCCCTCGACGGCGAGCTGCCCGCGGGCGTCCTCGGCTACGGGCTGGGCCTCGGCCTGCTCGCCGCGGTGGCGCACGTCGTGGTGCGCAGGTTCGCCAAGTACGCCGATCCGCTGCTGCTGCCGCTGGCCACCCTGCTGAACGGGCTGGGTCTGGTGCTGATCTGGCGGCTGGACCAGTCGCCGCGCCTGATGGCCCGCAGCGACTTCGCCCCGCAGGCCACCAACCAGCTGATGTACTCCGCGCTCGGCATCGCGCTGTTCGTGGGCGTGCTCCTGGTCCTCAAGGACCACCGGGTGCTGCAGCGCTTCACGTACATCTCGATGGCCGCGGCGATGGTGCTCCTGCTGCTGCCGCTGGTCCCCGGCCTCGGCGCGGACGTCTTCGGCGCCAAGATCTGGATCCGCGTCGGCGGATTCTCCATCCAGCCCGGTGAGTTCGCGAAGATCGTGATCGCGGTCTTCTTCTCCGGCTACCTCATGGTCAAGCGCGACGCCCTCGCCCTGGCGAGCCGCCGCTTCATGGGCCTCTACCTGCCGCGCGGCCGCGACCTGGGCCCGATCCTGACGATCTGGGCGATGAGCCTGCTCATCCTGGTCTTCGAGAACGACCTCGGCACCTCGCTCCTCTTCTTCGGCATGTTCGTGATCATGCTGTACGTCGCCACCGAGCGGACCAGCTGGATCGTCATCGGTCTGCTGATGTCCGCGGGCGGTGCCGTGGTGGTGGCCTCGTTCGCCAGCCACGTCCAGTCCCGCGTCGCCGCCTGGATCGACCCCTTCGGGTGCCTGGAGACGGCGCCCGAGGGCTCCAACATGATCAACGCGTGCGACCAGATGACCCAGGTGCTGATGTCCTTCGGCTCCGGTGGCGTGATCGGCACCGGTCTCGGACAGGGCAACTCGGACCTCATCAGCTTCGCCGCGAACTCCGACTTCATCTTCGCCACCGTGGGCGAGGAACTCGGCCTGACCGGCGTGATGGCCTTCCTGCTGCTGTACGGCCTGATCATCGAGCGCGGTGTGCGCACGGCGCTCGCGGCGCGCGACCCGTTCGGCAAGCTCTTCGCGATCGGTCTCTCGGGCGCCTTCGCGCTCCAGGTGTTCGTCGTCGCGGGCGGCGTGATGGGTCTCATCCCGCTGACCGGTATGACGATGCCGTTCCTCGCGGCAGGTGGTTCGTCCGTCATCGCCAACTGGGCCCTGATCGGCATCCTGATCCGGATCAGCGACACCGCGCGCCGTCCCGCGCCCGCACCCGCCCCGTCCCCCGACGCCGAGATGACCCAGGTGGTCCGACCGTGAACAAGCCCCTGCGCCGGATCGCGATCTTCTGCGGAATCCTGGTCCTCGCCCTGATGATCCGGGACAACTGGCTCCAGTACGTCCGGGCCGACGAGCTGAACACCCACAAGCTGAACAAGCGGGTGGAGATCGAGCGCTACGCCCACGAGCGCGGCAACATCATCGTCGACGGCAAGGCCGTGACCGGCTCCGTGGAGACGGACGACAACTACTACAAGTACAAGCGCACCTATGCGGACGGCCCCATGTGGGCCCCGGTCACCGGGTACGCCTCCCAGGTCTTCGGCGCCAACCAGATCGAGAAGCTCGAGGACGGCATCCTCAGCGGCAACTCGGACCAGCTCTTCTTCGACCGCACGATGGCGATGTTCACCGGCGACAAGAAGAAGGGCGGCAACGTCGTCACCACCCTCAACGGCAAGGCCCAGAAGGCGGCCTTCGAGGGTCTCGGCAAGAAGAAGGGCGCCGTCGCGGCGATCGACCCGAAGACCGGCAGGATCCTCGCGCTGGCCTCGACCCCGTCGTACGACCCCTCCTCCTTCGCCGGCCGGCTCAAGGACGACGAGAAGGCGTGGGTGTCCCTGACCAAGGACACCGACAAGCCGATGCTCAACCGCGCCCTGCGCGAGACGTACCCGCCCGGCTCGACCTTCAAGGTCGTCACGGCGGCCGCCGCGCTGGAGAACGGCAAGGTCGAGGACATCGACGAGCCGACGGACACTCCCGAGCCGTACATCCTCCCCGGCACCAAGACCCCCATGGTCAACCACGCCAAGGGCTGCGAGAACGCCAGCCTGAACCGTGCCATGGAGGTCTCCTGCAACTCCGTCTTCGCCAAGCTCGGTGACGACGTGACCCGGGACAAGATGGTCGAGACGGCGGAGAAGTTCGGCTTCAACAACGGGGAGATCGACACCCCCGTCCGCGCCGCCACCTCCGTCTACGACAAGAACATGAGCCGCGACGGCAACGCGCAGTCCTCCATCGGCCAGTTCAACACGGCGGCCACCCCGCTCCAGATGGCCATGGTGACGGCGGCGATCGCCAACGACGGCAAGCTCATGAAGCCGTACATGATCGACAAGCTGGAGTCTCCCGGCCTGGAGGTCATCCAGCAGAACGAGCCGGAGGAGATGAGCCGGCCGATCTCCGCGGAGAACGCGCAGCTGCTCCAGCAGATGATGGAGAACGTGGTCGAGCGCGGCACCGGCGGCAACGCGGCGATCAACGGCGTGAAGGTCGGCGGCAAGACCGGTACCGCCCAGCACGGCGAGAACAACAGCAAGAACCCGTACGCCTGGTTCATCTCGTACGCCAAGGGCGCGGACGGCTCGCCGGTGGCCGTGGCCGTGGTCGTCGAGGACAGCGAAGCCCGTCGTGACGACATCTCCGGTGGCGGCCTCGCGGCCCCGATCGCGAAGGCCGTCATGAAGGCAGTGCTCGACGACAAGTGACGAGGATCACCTCCGGCCCGCATACCTGCACATTGCGGTTCCGGTTGCGATACCGGTCGGGTATCAGCTGACGCTCCCGGGCGGAGCAGGCATCACCTGCCCGGTAGCGTATGCGCGAACAGCACACCGGCGGACCACACACGGGTGCGGTCGGGACTGACGGAGAGGGCTGGAAGGTTATGGAAGAGCCGCGTCGCCTCGGCGGCCGGTACGAACTGGGCTCGGTGCTCGGCCGCGGTGGAATGGCCGAGGTCTACCTCGCCCACGACACCCGGCTCGGCCGCACCGTCGCCGTGAAGACGCTGCGGGCCGACCTCGCCCGAGACCCGTCCTTCCAGGCCCGGTTCCGCCGTGAGGCCCAGTCGGCCGCCTCGCTCAACCACCCCGCGATCGTCGCTGTCTACGACACCGGCGAGGACATGGTGTACGACAGCGCTTCCGGCGGGGGTGCCGGCGTCTCGATCCCGTACATCGTCATGGAGTACGTGGACGGCTCGACGCTGCGCGAGCTGCTGCACTCGGGACGCAAGCTGCTGCCCGAGCGCACGCTGGAGATGACCATCGGCATCCTCCAGGCGCTGGAGTACTCGCACCGCAACGGAATCGTCCACCGCGACATCAAGCCGGCCAACGTCATGCTGACGCGCACCGGCCAGGTCAAGGTCATGGACTTCGGCATCGCCCGCGCCATGGGCGACTCCGGCATGACGATGACCCAGACCGCCGCCGTGATCGGCACCGCCCAGTACCTCTCGCCCGAGCAGGCCAAGGGCGAGCAGGTCGACGCCCGGTCCGACCTGTACTCGACCGGCTGCCTGCTGTACGAACTGCTCACCGTCCGCCCGCCGTTCGTGGGCGACTCGCCGGTGGCCGTGGCGTACCAGCACGTCCGCGAGGAGCCGCAGCCGCCGAGCAACTTCGACCCCGAGATCACGCCCGAGATGGACGCGATCGTGTTGAAGGCGCTGGTGAAGGACCCCGACTACCGCTACCAGTCCGCCGATGAGATGCGCGCGGACATCGAGGCCTGCCTCGACGGCCAGCCCGTGGCGGCGACGGCGGCGATGGGTGCGGTCGGCTACGGCGGGTACGCCCCCGACGACCAGCCCACGACCGCGCTGCGCCAGACCGACCCGGCCGGCCAGACCTCGATGCTGCCGCCGGTCAACCCTGACGACGGCGGCTACGGCGGGTACGACGACCGCCCGGACCGCAGGCGCCAGAAGAAGTCGAACACCTCGACGATCCTCCTGGTGGTCGCGGGCATCCTGGTGCTGATCGGCGCGATCCTGATCGGCCGGACCATCTTCGACCAGACCGAGGGGTCGGCCCAGGTGCCGGTTCCGCAGCTGGTGGGCAAGACGCTCCAGGAGGCCGAGGAAGCCGCCCGGAACGCCCAGGTGCAGATCACCCAGTCCTCCCCGGAGCGGTGCGACCAGCCCAAGGGCAGCATCTGCAGCCAGAACCCCGAGCCGCCCGCCAAGATGAACGAGGGCGACACGATCACCATCGTCGTCTCCGAGGGCGCCCCGCAGGTGAAGGTGCCCGACGTGGTGGACCGGGAGCGGGAGCGGGCGACCGAGATCCTCGAGAAGGACAAGTTCAAGGTCGAGATCAAGGAGTCCGAGTCCTCGGAGGCCGAGCCCGGCACGGTGCTGGAGCAGGACCCGCCGGCCGACAGCATGGCCGAGACGGGCGCCACGGTGACTCTGACGGTCGCCAAGGAGGCGAAGCAGGACCTGCCGAACGTGGTGGGCCAGCAGTTCGCCAATGCCAAGGCCCAGCTGGAGATCGCCGAGTTCGAGGTCGTCAGGGTCGACGTCGACTCCGACCAGCCGAAGGACCAGATCGTCGGGCAGGACCCGCAGCCCGGCAAGGTCACCAAGGGCTCGAAGGTCACCCTGCAGGTCTCCAAGGGCCCGCAGCAGACGCAGTCGCCGGTGCCCGTCGAGATCCTGGGCAAGCGCCTGGCCGAGGCGAAGCAGATCCTGGCGCAGGCCGGATTCACCAACGTCTCGGTGGCCCCCGGCAACCCGGGTGACGACAACGCGATCGTCCGCAACTCCAACCCGACGCCCGGTACGCCCGTGGACCCGGCGACGACGCCCATCGTCCTCGAGACGTTCGGCGGTGGCGGCAACGGCAACGGCGGTGGCTTCATCGGCGGCAACGACGGCTGACGCCGTACGACGGCCATGGGAAGGCCCCGGCGCCTCACCAGGTGCCGGGGCCTTCCCGTGGGTCCGCGCAGCCGCCGGCAGGGCCCTGCGGAGCCTTCGGGGGGTCTCGTGGGGGCGGCGGAGTGCGGCATTCTGCCGACACCCGGGTGCAAGGCCGCCGGACGGACAGGCCGCCGGACAGGCAGGCCCCGGGACGGACAGGCCGCCGGACAGGCCAGGAGCCGTCCCCGGCCCGGACCCGGCAGGTCGCCGGACCGGCCGCCTCAGCTCAGCTCGGCCGGCGGGGTCCGCTTCGCGTCCACCTTCTCGGTGCGGGTCAGTTCGCCCCACACGATGTAGCGGAAGTCCGAGGTGTAGACGGGGGTGCACGTCGTCAGCGTGATGTAGCGGCCCGGCTTCTTCTTCCCGGACTCCTCCGGGACGGGCTGGAGCACGTCCACGTTGTACTTCGAGGTCTTGGGGAGCGTCTTGTAGACCTTGTAGACGTACCAGGTGTCCTTCGTCTCGAAGACGATCGGATCACCGTTCTTGATCCTGTGGATGTTGTGGAACTTGGCGCCGTGCCCGTCCCGGTGCGCGGCGAGCGAGAAGTTGCCCTGGGCGTCCCAGGGGAGGGCGGACTCGACGGGGTCCGTGTAGTAGCCGGCGATGCCCTTGTTGAGCGCCTTGGTGTCGGTGCCCTTCTTGACCAGCACCTCGCCCTCGTCCATGGCCGGTACGTGGAGGAAACCTATGCCGTCCTTGGTGTCCAGCGCCCCGGGGCCGGTGCTCTCCCAGCCGTTGCGCATGCGGTCGCCCTGCGCGGACGCTTCCCGGTCGGCGAGGACGTTCGTCCACCACAGCGAGTAGACGACGAAGAGTCCCAGGACGACGCCCGTGGTGATCAGCAGCTCTCCGAAGACGCTGATGGCGCCGGCGATCCGGCCTCGTGCACGTGCCACAGCACCTTTTCCTGTCTCGAAGTGTCTCAGCCGACGAGTGCGTCCGGTTTGCCCTGGCTGCGCGGCCGTTCCTCGACCATCTTGCCCCACACGATCATCCGGTAGGTACTCGTGAATTCCGGGGTGCAGGTCGTGAGTGTGATGTACCGGCCGGGCTTCGTGAAGCCCGAACCGCGGGGCACGGGATCGATCACGGCGACGTTGGACGGCATCGTCTGCGGCAGGATGCTCGCCATCTCGTACGTGTAGTAGGTGTCCTGCGTCTCGACGACGATCGGATCACCCGGTTCGAGGCGGTTGATGTAGCGGAACGGTTCGCCATGGGTGTTGCGGTGGCCGGCGACCGCGAAGTTGCCCTGCTCGTCCTCGGGCATGGCGGTCTTGAGCTTGCCCTCCGCGTAGTGCCCGACCATGCCGCGGTCGAGCACCTTGTGCTTGTCGATGCCCTCGGCGATGGGGACGACGACGTCGAGCTTGGGGATGTACATCAGGGCGAAGCCCTGGCCCGGTTCGAAGGCGTCGGGCTTGCGGCCCTTGGCCCAGTCGTCCTGGATCCTGCTCGCCGCCCTGTCGGCCTGCTGTCCGGCCAGCACGTTCGTCCACCACAGCTGGTAGGTGACGAAGAGGAGCATCAACACGCCGAAGGTGATGAACAGTTCGCCGATCGCCCGGCTCGCGACGACAGCGGGGCTGTCCTTCGCCGCCTTGGCCGCGCGTCTGGCCTCCATGCGGGACATCGGCTTCACGGGCCCGGCCGCCGCCCCGCCCGCCGCGGCGGCGGCGGGCGCACCGCGCCGGTGGCCGCGGCCCTTCGCCGCCCGGCGGCGTTCGGCCCGCCCGGGGCCGGGCGGCACCTCTGCCGCACGGCGGGTCTGCGCGGTGCGCAGCGCGACCGTCTCGTCGTCGGCCACGGGCAACGGGTCGGCCAGGGGCGCCGGTTCGGGCACTGCCACCGGCTCCGGCACGGGCTCGCCCGCGGCCTCGGGCCCGGGCAGGAGTCCGGCTCCGGGCGCCACGGCGGGCCCGGGCCCGGCGGGACGGTCCCCGGCCGGTCCCGGCACGGCGGCATGACGGGCCCGGGGGACAGGGGGGGCCTGCGGGTATCCGGGCGCGGGTGCGGGCGGCGCCTCGGGTCCGCCGGCACCGTCGGGGCCGTACCAGTCCTGGCGGTAGCCCTCGCGGTCGTACCAGTCGTACGGCTCCTGGTCCGGCGGCGGAACGTACGTCCGGGGCGGTGTCCCCGGCACGTACGGCTCCTGTGCGGGCCCGTCCTCGGCCGGGACGCCGGACGTCCTGAACCAGGGCGAGCCGTGGCCGCTCCGGGGCAGCGGATCGGTCAGCGGGTCGTAGCCCTCGCCGCCGTGTCCGGCCGGCTCCTCGTGCTCGTGCCCGGGGTGCCCGGCGCTCACGCCAGTGCCTTGCCCACCACCGGTGCGAGTCCCGCCGAACGCCCGACCGCGCCGGTGTCCCCGCACTGCTCCAGCCAGTTCGCGAGCATCAGGTGGCCGTGCTCGGTCAGAACGGACTCGGGGTGGAACTGCACCCCCTCGACCGGCAGTTCACGGTGCCGGACGCCCATGATGATGCCGTCGGCCGTGCGAGCGGTGACCTCCAGCTCGTCGGGCAGCTCGGCCGGTTCGGCCGCCAGCGAGTGGTAGCGGGTCGCGGTGAAGGGCGAGGGAAGCCCGGCGAAGACGCCCTTGCCCTCGTGGGTGACGGGCGAGGTCTTGCCGTGCAGCAGCTCGGGGGCGCGGTCGACGACACCCCCGTACGCGACGGCCATGGACTGCATCCCCAGGCAGACACCGAACACCGGGATGCCGTTGTCGGCGCAGTGGCGCACCATCTCGATGCAGACCCCGGCCTCCTCGGGAGCCCCGGGGCCCGGGGAGAGCAGCACGCCGTCGAAGCCGTCCCGCGCGTGCTCGGGGCGGACTGCGTCGTTGCGCACGACCTCGCACTCGGCGCCGAGCTGGTACAGGTACTGGACGAGGTTGAACACGAAGCTGTCGTAGTTGTCGACGACCAGGATGCGCGCGCTCACCGGCCGGCCCCCTCTCCGTCGACCGTCACGTCGTTGAACGGGAGCAGCGGTTCCGCCCACGGGAAGACGTACTGGAACAACACGTAGACGACCGCGAGGGCCAGCACGAGCGAGATGATCCCCCGCACCCATGCGTTCCCCGGCAGATGCCGCCAGATCCAGCCGTACATGCCGTCCCTTTCCGTTCGGTACGGGACCAGACTAAAGGTCGGCGGGGGCCCGTGGGTCAGCTGTGGAAAGCCTGCCGTTTGCCGTCCGTCACAGCACGGGCGGCCGGTTCGGCCCCAGCGAGCGGACGCCTGCCGCCACGCCGGTGGAACGGATGATCACTCGACGGGTTCCGCGTAGTGGAGATCCACCGTGCCCGTGTAGCCGGGCAGGGTCACGGAGTCGTCCTCGTCGACCTTCCAGCCCAGCCCGTAGGCCTTCACGTACAGCTGGTAGTTCTGGACGGCGGGCGACTGGGCGAGGGCCTTCTTGAGGCTGTCCCGGTCCCCGACCGCGGTGATCCTGTAGGGCGGGGAGTAGACGCGGCCCTGGAGGATCAGGGTGTTGCCCACGCACCGCACGGCGCTGGTGGAGATCAGCCGCTGGTCCATGACGCGGATGCCCTCGGCGCCGCCCTGCCAGAGGGCGTTGACGACCGCCTGGAGGTCCTGCTGGTGGATGACCAGGTCGTTGGCGAGCGGTTCGGGGTAGCCGGGGGCAGCCTGGGCGTTCGGTGGGGCGTCGTCGAGGGTGACGCTCACCGCGTCGCCCGTCAGTTTCTCCGTCCCGGCCGCCTTCTCCAGCGCGGCCAGCTCCGCGTCCTGCGCCTCGGTCGAGCCGTCGTCCCGGCGGGCGAGGGTGTCGACGTCGTGGCGGAGGGCCGCGGTCGACTCCTCCAGGTCCCCGTTGTCGGTGCTGCGCTGCCTGATCAGGTCGCTGAGCTTGAGCATGGACGCATCGGTCCGCAGGTCCGTACCCTTTGCGGTGTTGAAACTGGTCACGAAGATGACGCCCGCGAGTGCGAAAACCGCAGCCGTGAGCAGGCGGACCGGTCGCCAGGTGAAGCGGCTGACCGGCCCTCGGGGGGAGTCGGCTGAATTGCTCAACGTACCCTTATCTCCTTCGGCACCGCGGAAGCACTACGCTAACGGACGCCCGGGGGAGGCAGCGGTCCCCCTCGGCGCCCGCCACGGCGCCAGCCACAGTTACCTGCGCGGTCACGCAGCGCATCGACAGGAGAGTCCCTCGTGCCGAAGTCACGTATCCGCAAGAAGGCCGACTTCACGCCGCCGCCGGCCTCGAAGCAGGCGGCGACCATCAAGCTGACCAGCCGAAGCTGGGTGGCTCCGGTGATGCTCGCGCTCTTCCTCATCGGTCTCGTCTGGATCGTCCTCTTCTACGTGACCGAGGGCGAGCTGCCGATCCAGAGCTTCGGCAACTGGAACATCGTCGCCGGCTTCGGCTTCATCGCGGCGGGCTTCGGCGTCTCGACGCAGTGGAAGTAGCGTCCCGGCAGGCCGGTCGTCAAGCTCTGCCCTGAGGTTGTCCACACGGTTTTCCACAGCCGGGGGAAAAGGTCTGACGATCTGTGGATAACTCTCGGGACGTTGACGCCGATGTGACTTCTTCGGCCATGCCGGTGACGTACCGTGCCCCTTGTCCTGACCGGGAATTCCCAGGTCAGTGACGAGGGGCACGTCTGTTCCCCACGACATGCACACCATCCGGCACACGCTGTGGACAACTGTGGGGAAAGCTCCGCCGGAAGCAGGATCTCGCTAGGTGAGCTCGGCGGTACGCACCGCGATGAGCACGACGGCGATCAGCAGGACCAGCGCGCAGGAGCCGAACTGCACCGGTGTCCGCCAGCGGCCCTTCGGCGCGTGGACCATCCCGTAGGCCACGAGGGCGCCCCCGACCAGGCCGCCGACATGCGCCTCCCAGGCGATGCCGGGCGCGACGAAGGTGATCACCAGATTGATCGCCAGCAGTGCGACGACGGGCCGCAGGTCGTACCGCATCCGGCGCATCAGGACGATCATCGCGCCGAAGAGACCGTAGATCGCCCCGGAGGCACCGAGGGAGCCCTGGTTCGGCTCGGCGATCAGATAGGTCAGGGCGCTGCCCGCCAGCCCGGACACCAGGTAGAGCGCCAGGAAGCGCACTCGTCCGAGTGCCTCCTCCAGCGGCCCGCCGAGCCACCACAGCAGCAGCATGTTGAAGAAGATGTGCCAGATCTCCGCGTGCAGGAACACGGAGGTGAGCAGGCGGTACCACTCGTCCTCGGCGGCCACCCCGACGGGCTCGCCCAGCTCCCGGTCGAAGGCGCCGGCGATCAGCGTCAGCCGGTTGAGGAAGTCGTCGCCCAGCGCCAGGCCGACGACGAAGACGGCCGCGTTGATGCCGATGAGGATCTTGGTGACCAGCCGGGGGTCGGAGGTCACCGCCCCGCCGGCCATCGTGCGGGGCATGCTCGCGCCGGGCGCGTGGCCCGTGCCGGAGCCGGTCCTCACACAGTCGGGGCACTGGAAGCCGACGGAGGCGCTGACCATGCAGTCGGTGCAGATCGGCCGCTCGCAGCGGGTGCACCGGATGCCGGTCTCCCGGTCCGGATGGCGGTAGCAGCCGGGCACACCATGGGTGCCCTGCGGCTCCTGCGGACTGCCTGGCGCCTGGTCCATGAGGTCCCCTCGTCCTTGGGCTCGCGACATCGCCCCGTCCATCCTTACGGACGGACGGGGCGTAAAGGTTCCCACGCGGGAATCCGGGCGGGCTCAGCCCTTCCGGGTCCCCCTCACGACGGACTCCTCAGCCCTTCCGGGTCTCCACCACGACGGACTCGATGACGACGTCCTCGACCGGGCGGTCGGTGCGGGGGTTGGTCGCGGTGCCGGCGATCGCGTCGACCACCTTGCGGGAGGCGTCACCGGTGACCTCGCCGAAGATGGTGTGCTTGCGGGTCAGCCAGGCGGTCGGCGCGACGGTGACGAAGAACTGGGAGCCGTTGGTCCCCGGGCCGGCGTTGGCCATGGCCAGCAGGTACGGCTTGTCGAAGGCGAGCTCCGGGTGGAACTCGTCGGCGAACTCGTATCCCGGGCCGCCGGTGCCGTTGCCCAGGGGGTCGCCGCCCTGGATCATGAAACCGCTGATCACGCGGTGGAAGACCGTTCCGTCGTAGAGCCGGTCCGTGGACTTGGCGCCCGTCGCCGGGTGGACCCACTCCCGCTCACCGGTCGCGAGCTCGACGAAGTTCCTGACCGTCTTGGGCGCGTGGTTCGGCAGGAGCCGGATCTCGATGTCGCCGCGGTTGGTCTTCAAAGTGGCGTACAGCTGCTCGGCCACGGTCTGCCTTCCGTAAGTCTTCCTCTGACGCGCCTGATCCTCGCACGGAAGGGCGGAGGGCATGCAGAAGCGGCCGGTGGCGATCGCGCACCGGCGCGTCAGCGGGCGGACGGGGCATGCCTCCGTCACGTGCCGCAATGACCCGGATGCCAGCCCCGCATGCCGAGGCGGCTCTCAACGGGCATGATTTCGCATCGGGTGGAAAGGCGGAACTCATGCCGACTGCGGACAAAACCTCAGTCGTCCACAACGCCACCGAGGAGGAGGATCCCGTGACCCGCATCGACAGCGTGCGCGCCGCGACCGATACGGCGAAGGACAGCGTGCTGCACGCCGCGGAAGTGGTGGCGCCTTACGCCGGTTCGGCCAAGGACCATGCCGTTCTCTACACACGTGAGGCCCGTGCCCGGCTCGCGCCGACAGTCTCCAAGGCCGCTGCTCAGGCACGTGTGCAGTACGGCGTCCATGTGGCGCCGCATGTGCCGCCGAAGATCGACGAGACGGCGCAGCGAGCGGCCCTCCAGGCCAGGAAGGCGGCACGGCAGGCCGCCGACTACACCGTCCCCCGTGTCGGGCACGCGGTGGCCGTCGCCAGGCCGGTGGGCTCGGAGGCCGCGGCCAGGTCCGCCGCCGCACTCGCCGCCCTGCGCGGACAGGTGTCGGCGAAGGACATCCAGAAGCTGGTGAGGAAGCACGAGCGGCGCTGCAGGGCCGGACGTGTCTTCAAGGGTGTCGCACTGGCCGGCCTGATCGCGGGAGGCGCCTTCGCCGCATGGAAGTGGTGGGACAAGCAGGCCAACCCGGACTGGCTGGTGGAACCGCCGGCCGCGACCGAGGTCTCCGACCGGACTCCGCTGTCGTCGGTGGACGGCAGCACCAAGGCCGATCTCGATCCCGAGGTCCGGGCGAAGCAGGACGAGGCGGACGGCGACGAGAACCGCTGACAGGGCTCCGGCCCGAGGTCCCGAGACGCCGGGAGGCACGAACACCGCTCCCGGCGTCTCATGCTGCCACGGTGTACGCGTCACGGGTGCCTGCCGGGGCGGACGAGCGGGACGCGGCCCGCGCGGCGGACGCGGCGGAACCGGCCGTCGCGGGCGAGGACGGAGCGGCGGTCGCGGTGGAACGGGTCGACGCGGCCGGGCCGGACGGTGCGGAGGTCGTCGTCTCCTGGGATCCTCCGGCGGTACCGGCGACGAGTGCGGCGCGGCGCGTGCGCTCCGGGACGGCGGCCGCGGCGGGGGCCGGGACGGTGGCGGACGCGGTCACGGCACGGCCTTCGGTCTCGGCGGCCGCGGCGGCCTCGGCCTCGCGGTCACGCAGACGTCGGGTGGCGGGTGAGGCGCCGTGGGCTTCGGCGCCGATGCGCTGCTTCATCGTCGGCGGCAGCGACCTGCTGCCGCGTGCGGCGGGCAGTCGCTGGGGCACCGCCCTCCTGCTCTGTTCCGGCACACTCGTACCGGCGGTGCGGCTGCCGGCCCGGGCGGGCTCGTCGGGCGCGGCGACGGCCGGGTGCGACGTGGCGGCGGTCGCGGTGGCGGTGGTGAGCCCCACCGAGGCAAGCAGTGCGAAGAACGCGGTGACGAACGCGGTCCACAGATTCCTGACCTTCAAGGCGGCCATGACCCCTCGCTTTCGGGTTGAGCGCTTTACATACCTTTCTCATGATGTGTACGCATCTCGAGGAGTGTGGGAGCGACGCCCCTGCCGCGCAGTTCTTCGGATGAACACCACCCGGACGGCCCACGGCCCGTGCGCCCCGGATCGCCCAGTCCGGGATGCGGAGCGGCCGGACACACGCTAGGAACCGGGGAGAAGACCTGCCCGACCGGGACGGAAGGGCAGGTCAGGGCCTCGTCGGAGGCGGTGGAACGGACCGCGTCGGCCGCCGGACGCGAGGTCCCCGACCTTGCGGGGAGGGAGCCGCAGGACGCGGCTTCCCTCATCCCCTGAGCGCCACCCCGGCCCCGGCCCGGCCGGAGTCGGCGGATGCGGCGTCCGGTGCCGAGTCCCGCTCCCAGCGGGCGCCGGTGCGGAGATAGGCGTAGATCACCGACGCCATCGCCAGGACGAGCAGAGGCCCGGCGATCCACGGGTGCCGGGCCATCTCCACCGGCAGATAGCGGTACGACAGCAGCAGCGCGGTGAAGACGGCGGTGCCGTAGGCCACCAGCCGCAGACCCGACCGGTCCCAGCCCCGGTCGTATGTGCGCAGAGCCGCCTCGATGGTGAGCGTGAACACCACGCCGGCGATGAGGTCCACGCCGTAGTGGTAGCCGAATCCGAGGGTCGCGGCGAGGGTGGCGATCAGCCAGAACGTTCCCGCGTGGCGCAGGAACCCGGGGCTCCTGCGGGTGTGGAGGAAGATCGCGGTGGCCCACGCCGTGTGCAGGCTCGGCATGCAGTTGCGCGGGGTGAACTCGTCGAACGGCATGGGCTGCGGGGTGCCGGGGGGCGGGGCGGTGTCGGGCCACAGGTCGCCCAGCGCCCACTGCGCGCTCGGCATCATGTCCGGCGACCACAGGCTGATCGACGCCCAGTGCTCCGCTCCCGTGCCGTAGGCGAAGAGCGGGCCGACCACCGGGAAGAGCATGTAGAAGGCGGGCCCGAGCAGGCCTATCAGCAGGAACGTGCGCACCAGGTGATGGACCGGGAAGCGGCGTTCGCAGGCCACGTGCCGCAGTTGGTACAGGGCGACGACGACCGCGGCCACCGGCAGCTGGCCGTAGACGAAGTCGAGGATGTTGAAGCCGATCGGGCCGGTGGCGGTGACGATGCGGCCCACCAGCCAGGACGGGTCGCCCAGCGCGTGGTCGGCGGTCGCGACGTACTGGTCGAGCACCATGGGGCGGGTCCTGGAGGTGATCAGCAGCCAGGTGTCGCCGGTCTTGCGTCCGGCCACCAGCAGCAGCGCCAGGCCCGCGCCCTTCAGCAGCAGCAGCCGTTCCGTGCCGGTACGGCGGGTGACGGCGATGACGGCGACGCCCAGGATCACCCACAGCGCGCCGTTGCCGAAGGGGTGGCCGCCGGTCACCTCGATGCCGGCCGCCCAGCGGACCGCCCAGAAGGCCAGGTCGATCCCGATCGCCGCCCCGAGGGCGATGAAGCGCTGCCGCCAGGTGAGCACCACCATCGTCAGCGCCATGCCGGCGTAGAGTATGCCGCCCGATTTGGGCGGGAACATCACCTCCCGGGCCTGGGTGGTGATCGGCCCCGGCAGGCCGTAGCGGCGTGCGGTGAATTCCAGCGCCATGAGGAATCCGAGGACGGCGACAGCCGCTACGGCCCAGAGTCTCGCCCGTGGTTGGTGCCGTATGTGTATCAACGTCGACCGCTCCGCTCGATGGTGACCGGACCGCCCCTCCGGGGAGACGGAAGGAGTGCGGTCCGGTCACCATCGAGCGGAGCGGTCGACGTTGATACACATACGGCACCAACCACGGGCGAGACTCTGGGCCGTAGCGGCTGTCGCCGTCCTCGGATTCCTCATGGCGCTGGAATTCACCGCACGCCGCTACGGCCTGCCGGGGCGGCGCCCATGGGGAGTCCCGTGCTGCCAATCCTTTTGCAGGATCACGGGGGTGACCCGCTACTCTTGAGCACGGCGGTGGCCGGGTGACCGGACCACCTCCTCGTGCACACCCTCACGGGGCCTTAGCTCAGTTGGTAGAGCGCTGTCTTTGCATGGCAGATGTCAGGGGTTCGACTCCCCTAGGCTCCACTCGTGAAGACCCTCCGGACCGCGTTTTCGCAGGTCGGAAGGGTCTTCACGAGTGGAGCCTAGGGGAGTCGAACCCCTGACATCTGCCATGCAAAGACAGCGCTCTACCAACTGAGCTAAGGCCCCGTGAGGGTGTGCACGAGGAGGTGGTCCGGTCACCCGGCCACCGCCGTGCTCAAGAGTAGCGGGTCACCCCCGTGATCCTGCAAAAGGATTGGCAGCACGGGACTCCCCATGGGCCTCCCGGTGGACGACCACGCTCCGTAAGATGCTCCCGAGGTTCGCAGCAGCGAAGCCGCTTGGGGAAGCGATGGGGAGACGCAATGGACGCAGCGCAGCAGGAGACGACCGCAAGAGCCCGGGAACTGCAGCGGAGCTGGTACGGGGAACCGCTCGGCGCACTGTTCCGCCGGCTCATCGACGACCTGGGCCTCAACCAGGCGCGTCTCGCGGGTGTCCTCGGGCTGTCGGCTCCGATGCTCTCCCAGCTGATGAGCGGTCAGCGCGCCAAGATCGGCAATCCGGCCGTGGTCCAGCGGGTCCAGGCGCTCCAGGAACTCGCGAGCCAGGTGGCCGACGGCAGCGTCAGCGCGGTCGAGGCGACGGGCCGGATGGAGGAGATCAAGAAGTCGCAGGGCGGCTCCGTCCTCACCGGCACGAGCCAGTCCGCCGGCACCTCCGGGGCGCCGACCGTGCGCCGTGTCGTCCGCGAGATCCAGTCGCTGCTGCGTTCGGTCGCGGCGGCGGGCGACATCATCGACGCGGCCGACTCCCTCGCCCCCACCCACCCGGAACTGGCAGAGTTCCTCCGGGTGTACGGAGCGGGCCGGACAGCGGACGCCGTCGCCCACTACGAGGCGCACCAGAGCTGAGCGAGGCGTACGCCTCCACGAGGGAACCAGGAGCGGGCGCGGCACCATGGGTGAGGTCTTCGCTGGTCGGTACGAACTGATCGACCCGATCGGACGCGGCGGGGTCGGCGCGGTCTGGCGTGCCTGGGACCACCGGCGGCGCCGCTACGTGGCGGCCAAGGTGCTCCAGCAGAGCGACGCGCACACCCTGCTGCGCTTCGTCCGCGAGCAGGCGCTGCGCATCGACCATCCGCACGTCCTGGCGCCCGCGAGCTGGGCCGCGGACGACGACAAGGTGCTGTTCACGATGGACCTGGTCAGCGGGGGGTCGCTGGCCCATGTGATCGGCGACTACGGCCCGCTGCCCGCCCGGTTCGTGTGCACGCTCCTCGACCAGCTGCTGTCCGGGCTCGCCGCGGTGCACGCGGAGGGCGTCGTGCACCGTGACATCAAGCCGGCCAACATCCTGATGGAGGCGACCGGGACGGGGCGGCCGCATCTGCGCCTCTCCGACTTCGGCATCTCCATGCGCAAGGGCGAACCGCGGCTGACGGAGACCAACTACGTGGTCGGCACTCCGGGTTACTTCGCACCCGAGCAGATGCTCGGCGCGGAGCCGGACTTCACCGCCGACCTGTTCGCGGTCGGTCTGGTCGGCCTCTACCTCCTCGAAGGCCGCAAGCCGGACTCCCAGGCCCTGATCGAGCACTTCGCACGGCACGGCACCCCCGGAGCGCCCCAGGGCATCCCCGAGCCCCTGTGGCAGGTCCTCGCCGGTCTTCTCCAGCCCGACCCCCAGGCCCGCTTCCGTACGGCGACAGGGGCGCGCAAGGCCCTGAGCGCCGCGGTGGAGGCGCTGCCGGACGCAGGGCAGGGCGAGGAGCCGGTCGAGATCTTCGACCAGATCGGCCCGCTGCCCGCAGGATTCGGGCCCGCGGGCCCCCAGCGCGACCAGCAGACCGGGGCCGCCCCCGAGCAACCCGCGGCACAACCACCGGCGGCCTCGCGGACGGGCAGCTTCCATCTGGCGCCGCCCCCGCAGCAGACGGCCCCGCAGCAGCCCTCGCCCCAGCGGACGGTCCCGCCCGCTCCCGTCCTTCCCGAGCCCGCTCCCGTTCCCGCGCACGCGCCCTCGGACCCGACGGCTCCGGTGCGGTACGAGCAGCCGCAGACCCGCGCCTACACGGCGCAGCAGCAGCACGCCCCGGTCGCGCCCGCCCCCGCTCCGGCGGTGCGCACACGACCGGGACCGCCCCCGAAGGTGGCGGTCCCGGTGCTGATCGTCGCGCTGCTCTGCTTCGCCGTGGGCATCTGGGCCCTGACCCAGGCCTGACCCGGGGCCGGCCGGCGCCGGGCGCCCTCGCCGCCGGGTCTACTGCCCCGGCGGCGGACCGTACTGTCCGTACCCGTAGCCCTGCCCCGGGCCGCCCTGCGGCGGCGGGTAGCCGTATCCGGCCGGATGACCGGGCACCGGGGCCTGGCCGGGCGCAGGGTGCGCCTGTGCCGGGAGCTGCACCGGGTCCCCCTGGCGGTCGGCCGCGCGGCGGCGGGCGAGCAGCGTCCAGAGCCCGAGCGCGAGCACGAGCAGCGTGCCGGTGCCGATCCCGGCCGCGGCCACGACGCGCATGGTGGCGCTCGTGGACTCCTCGGCGGCGTTCCTGCCGCTGTCCGCCGCCTCCTGGTCGTCGTCGGTGACCTGGAAGTCGCCGGCCGGACCGTCGTAGCCCGGTCCGGACCGGGCGTCGCCCTCGACGTTCACCCGCAGGGTCAGCGGCAGGGGCTCGTCCCCGAACTCGTCCGCGATCTCGGGGCTGAGGGTGACCGAGAGGTAGTACCAGCCGGCGAACCTCACGGCGCTCACGGTGCTGTCGGAGTCGAAGCGGTTCTCGTAGGCGACGGGCGGCAGCGGGTCGAGGGCGAGCGACTTCTGCTTGCCGTCGTAGTAGACGCCGGACTCCTCGTCCACCAGGCCCCGCGCCGGGTTGTGCAGCGCGAGGGCCAGCGCGCTGCTGACGCTCCCGGGATCGGCCGCCGTGCTGCTGCCGAGGTCGGCGCTGACGAAGACCTGCTGACCCCAGTCCACGGGCACCCGGTAGAAGAGGGTCCTGCCCGGCCGGATCTCGTCCTGCCACTCGCCCTGTGCGAGGCCGGTCGCGTCGTGGAAGCCGTTCCCGCCCGCCCGCACGACGGGTCCGCCCGCCGGGGCGGCGGGGGAGGCGGACGGCCAGTTCTCGGGCGCCGCCGTGGGCGCCTTCCCGCTCAGCTTCGGTTCCGTGACGAAGCGGAGCTCCACCTCCCACGGCTCCGGCGACGAGGTGGCCTCGCCCTTGCGTTCCAGCAGCACGTAGTAGGGGCCCGCCTCCTGGCAGGTGGTGCTCTCCTTGTCGACCCTGCGGCTCGCGTAGTCGGCCACCGGGCGGGCGTAGGCCGCCGAGCCGAAACGGGCCTCGCCCTCGCTGCACGAGGTGCCCGACCGGTTCTCGACGCTCACCGACAGCTCGTCCGCGTAGGAGACCTTGGTCGCGAGCTTCGGGACGGCGACGGCGGAGACGTAGGCGTTCGACGTCGCGTCGAGATCGATGCGGTAGTAGCGCTTCTCGCCGGGCCTGATGCTGTCCTTGTACGTCGAACCGGCCTCCAGCGCGGGCCCGTTCGTGTTCACGGCCGTGCCCGCGACGGCCTTCGCGGCGCTGTCGAACGAGTAGGGGCTGGGCTCGCCCGCCGCCCGGGCCGGCGCGGGCAGCGCGGCCGCCGCACAGACCGCCACGACACCGGCCAGCGCCAGCCGTGTCCTGCCGCGCTGCCTCTTCACGCGCTTCTCCTCGTGCTCGATGAGTCCGTCCAGGCGTCCGTCGCGCGGCCATGGGGCCCCGTGGCCGCCGCCCTGCGCCGCAGGAGCACCGCCAGGACGGTCGCGGCCAGAACGGCGCCGCCGCCCACCGCGGCCGCCTGCGCGGCGCCGGACCATCCTGCCCCGGCGCCGGGGGCGCTGTCTCGGCCCGCGGCCGAATCACCCCTGTTGTCCCCCGCCCCGGCTCCCCCGCCGGCCCGCACGGGTGCGTCGTGCTGCGGTCCGGCCAGTTCGTCGCCGAGGACGGCCACCCGCAGCACGACGGCGATCCGCGCGTTCCGGGCGATCTCGGCGGCCTTCGCGCCGAGGGTCACGGCGATGTAGAAGTCGCCGGCCGTGTGCACGGGCACCACGTTCGGGTGGTGTTCGTGGCGGTTGGTCCACGCGACGGGGACCGTGCCCATCTCCAGCACGGCCGGGCGGCCGTCGTAGGCGGTCGTACGGCTGAACCCCGCCGCGCCCGGACCGACCGGCACGCGGGCCGGGGTGTACACCTGGGTCGCCCCGTACGAACGCGCCGCCGATCCGCCGTCGACGGGCGGCTCGTTGCCGAACTCCACGTCGTAGCGCAGCTGCTGGCCCCATCCGACCGGGACCTTGTACCAGAGCGTCTGCGACGGCAGCAGCGCGTCCCGCCACACCCCGTCCGCGATCTCCTCGGCGTCGTTGAAGCCGGTGCCGCCCGCGATCTCCGTCGGATCGCCCGCCGGAAGCACGGCGTCCGCGCTGCTGCCGTACCCGGGCCGCGACTGAGCGGGCGTCACCCCCTCGGCGAGCGGCTCCTGTGCCTCGTAGGCGAGCTCCAGGGGCCAGCGGGCGGAATCCGTGTCCGCCCCGCTCTCGCGCTCCACGACCAGCCGGTAGCCGCCCGCCCGGTCGCAGCGCCCGCCGCCCCGAGGGGTGGGGACACGTGTCACGGCGGAGGTCAGCGGGGCCGCGCCCTCGTCCTGCCCGACGTACTCGGTCCGCGACCCGCACGAACCCTCCGTGCCGTACGCGATCCGGGTGCGCAGCCCGTCACGGGGGCCGACCGCGGTGCCCGGCCGGGGCACCGCGGTCGCCGCGAAGGTCACGGTGGAGCGGGCGTCGAGGTCGACGGCGTAGTGACGCCGCTCGCCGGGGCCGATGGTGTCCAGGTACCGGCCCGGCACGAGCAGCGGTGCGCCGGCGGGGCCGGGCGTGCCGGCGGCCGGTGCGCCGCGGAAGCGGTAGCCGTCGGCCGACAGCCCGGCGGAGCGCTGGAGCTGGCGTGCGAGCGCGTCCGCGTCGGGGGCGTCGTGGTAGCGCCCGTGGCCGGCCCTGGCCACGCACTCCAGTTCCTCGCGGGCAGCGCCGCCCACCTGGAAGCCCACGGTGTCGACGCGCAGGCTCGCGTCGGCCCCGGCAAGCCTGGCGGCGACCTCGCACGCCCGGGGGCCTCCGCAGGTGTCCTCGCCGTCGGAGACCAGCAGGATCGTGCGGGTGGCGACGGTCCTGCCGGGCGTCGCCGGGAGATCGCGCGCCGCCTCGGTGAGCGCGAGCCCGACCGGGCTGTCCCCGCCGGGCCGCACCCCGCGGACGGCGTCCTTCAGGCCCGCCCGGTCGAGTGGCCGCACGGGCAGCACCGCACGGGTGTCCGTGCAGCCGGAGGGGCGGTCGGCGCCGTAGACCCGCAGTCCGGTCGGATGGCCGTCGGGCAGGGCGTCGACGACGGTGCCGACGGCCTGGCGGGCCGACTCCATCCGCGTGCGTCCGGTGCCGTCGTCCTCGGCCATGGAGCCGGACGAGTCCAGCACCATCACCAGACCGCTGCCCGCGCTCGTCTGCGGTGCCCTGGAAGCCCGCCCGGCGGCCTCCGAGGCCGCGGCGGGCAGCGGTGCCGCGGCCAGCACGAGCAGCGCCGCACCGATCGCGGCCACCGCTTCGCGGCGGCGCCGTCCTGCTCTCACCGTGTTCCCCCTCCACAGCCGGACTTTGCTCTCGCAAGCTAGTCATTTGCGGAGGTGAACTCAAGGGGGTTGCGTCACGGTCCGGCAACAGCGCGTGCCGCGAAGGGGCCCGGGACGGCACGAAGCCCCGGCCGCTGAGCGGCCGGGGCTTCGTCTCCAGGACTGTGCGTCTCAGACACCCGAACCTGCGGGCACGGAGTCGGTCGCCTCCGTCCACAGATCCTGCTCGGCGCGATCCGCCTGGATCTGGCGGTACACGAGGAGCCCGCCGATGGCGGCCAGTGCGACCAGGAGAAGCTTCTTCACCGCGCGACCTCGTCTTTCCTTGACGTATGAGGACTTCTGGCGCCCGACTATACACACCGACCGATACCGATCGGTGACCTGCGTGCACCGGTCGGCCGCGCCGCCGAAGCCTCAACTCGGGTGCCCGGCAAACGAGATCGGCCCGGGCGGAGAGTCTCCGTCCGGGCCGATCGTCACTGTGGGGCTAACAGGATTTGAACCTGTGGCCTCATCCTTATCAGGGATGCGCTCTAACCAACTGAGCTATAGCCCCTCCGCGCTGCGCGCTGACCTCTGAAGATTAGCGCACCCACCGTGCAGCGCCAAAATCGGAATCCGAGGACCCCCGTGGAGCGCTACTCGTCCTCGGCGAGGGTGAGCTCCACACCGCCCACGAAACCGGCGGAGAGGTTGTAGATGAAGGCTCCGAGCGTGGCCAGGGCCGTGGCCAGGACCACATCGATCACCGCGACGACCGAGGTGAAGACCAGCACCCGCGGCAGCGACAGGAACGACTGGAGGTCGAAGCCGTTGCTGTCCCCGGAGCCGGTGGCGTCACTGATCTGGCCGCCCACGGTGGAGAAGACGCCCATCGCGTCCATGACCATCCACAGGACCGCGGCCGCGACCACGGTGCAGATGCCCAGGGCGATGGAGAGCAGGAAGCTGACCTTCATCACCGACCACGGGTCGGCCTTGGCCACCCGCAGCCGCGCCTTGCGCGTACGCGGCGTCGTGCTGGCGCCCGTACGCGGCCGGCGCACGGCGGCGCCCCCGCCCTGACGGCCGGCCTGCTGCCTGCCGTCCTGGGCGCCGCCGGGCGAGGGATACGCCTGCGGCGGGTGGTACGGCTGGCCGGCCTGCTGCGGAGCAGGCTGCTCGCCGCCGAACATCTGGTACTGGGGCTGCCCGCCCCTGGTGTCGGTCACCGTAGTCCCCCTGTCGTCAGCGGTGGGGTGCCCACCCTGGGAGTCCGCGGCAGGGCCACGGGCACCGTTCGCTCCGGAAGCGGCCGCTCCGGCGCCCGTGGCTCCACTCACGCTCTACTCCTCGTGCTCCCCTGCCGAGGACGGGGTGCCCTCGGCGGCCGCCTCGGCCGTCTCACCGTCGACCGGTTCGGTCCCGTCGACCTCTTCGGCCTCGCGGCCCGCCTCGGCGTTGCGTGCGATGCCGACGACGGCATCACGCTTGCCCAGATTGATCAGTTGGACGCCCATGGTGTCACGGCCCGTCTCCCTGACTTCGTTGACTCGCGTACGAATCACACCGCCGCCCAGCGTGATGGCGAGGATCTCGTCCGTCTCCTCGACCACCAGCGCACCGACGAGCGATCCGCGGTCCTCCACGATCTTCGCAGCCTTGATGCCGAGGCCGCCACGACCCTGGACCCGGTACTCGTCGACCGGTGTCCGCTTCGCGTACCCGCCGTCGGTGGCGGTGAAGACGAACGTACCGGGCCGGACGACATTCATCGAGAGCAGTTCGTCGTCCGCGCGGAAACTCATGCCCTTGACGCCCGACGTCGCACGGCCCATCGGACGCAGCGCCTCGTCCGTCGCCGTGAAGCGGATGGACTGCGCCTTCTTGCTGATGAGCAGCAGGTCGTCCTCCGCCGAGACCAGCTCGGCACCGATCAGCTCGTCGTCCGCACCGGACCCGGTCTCGCGGAGGTTGATCGCGATGACACCGCCGGAGCGCGGGGAGTCGTAGTCCTTCAGCGACGTCTTCTTGACCAGACCGGCCTTGGTGGCGAGCACCAGGTACGGGGCGGCCTCGTAGTCGCGGATCGCGAGGATCTGGGCGATCTGCTCGTCGGGCTGGAAGGCCAGCAGGTTGGCCACGTGCTGGCCGCGGGCGTCCCGGCCGGCGTCCGGCAGCTCGTACGCCTTGGCCCGGTAGACCCGGCCCTTGTTCGTGAAGAACAGCAGCCAGTGGTGGGTGGTGGAGACGAAGAAGTGGTCGACGATGTCGTCTTCCTTCAGCTTCGTGCCGCGCACGCCCTTGCCGCCGCGCTTCTGGGACCGGTAGTCGTCGGTCTTGGTGCGCTTCACGTAGCCGCCGCGCGAGATGGTGACGACGATGTCCTCCTCGGCGATCAGGTCCTCCATGGACATGTCGCCGTCGAAGGGCACCAGCTTGGAACGGCGGTCGTCGCCGAACTTGTCGACCAGCGCCGTGAGTTCGTCGCTGATGATGCCGCGCTGCCGCTCCGGGGAGGCCAGGATCGCGTTGTACTCGTTGATCTTCGCCTGGAGCTCGTCGTGCTCCTGGATGATCTTCTGGCGCTCCAGGGCGGCGAGGCGGCGCAGCTGCATCTCGAGGATGGCGTTGGCCTGGATCTCGTCGATCTGGAGGAGGTCCATCAGGCCGCCGCGGGCGACCTCGACGGTGTCGCTGCGCCGGATCAGCGCGATGACCTCGTCGATGGCGTCCAGGGCCTTGAGCAGGCCGCGCAGGATGTGCGCCCGCTCCTCGGCCTTGCGCAGCCGGAAACGGGTGCGCCGGACGATGACCTCGACCTGGTGCGTCACCCAGTGGCGGATGAACGCGTCCAGCGAGAGCGTGCGCGGCACGCCGTCGACCAGGGCCAGCATGTTGGCGCCGAAGTTGGTCTGAAGGTCGGTGTGCTTGTACAGGTTGTTCAGCACGACCTTGGCGACCGCGTCCCGCTTGAGCACGATGACCAGGCGCTGACCGGTGCGCGAGGAGGTCTCGTCGCGGACGTCGGCGATGCCGCCGATCTTCGCGTCCTTCACCAGGTCGGCGATCTTCTGCGCGAGGTTGTCCGGGTTGACCTGGTACGGAAGCTCCGTGACGACCAGGCACTGCCGGTTCTGGATCTCCTCGACCTCGACGACGGCGCGCATCGTGATGGAGCCGCGTCCGGTGCGGTACGCCTCCTCGATGCCCTTGCGGCCCACGACCAGGGCGCCCGTCGGGAAGTCGGGCCCCTTGATCCGCTCGATCAGCGCGTCGAGCAGCTCCTCGTGGGTGGCCTCCGGGTGGTCCAGCGCCCACTGGGCACCGGCCGCGACCTCGCGCAGGTTGTGCGGCGGGATGTTGGTGGCCATGCCGACCGCGATACCGGCGCTGCCGTTGACCAGCAGGTTCGGGAAGCGGGCCGGCAGGACCGTCGGCTCCTGGTTGCGGCCGTCGTAGTTGTCCTGGAAGTCGACGGTCTCCTCGTCGATGTCCCGGAGCATCTCCATGGACAGCGGCGCCATCTTGCACTCGGTGTAGCGCATGGCGGCGGCCGGGTCGTTGCCCGGTGAGCCGAAGTTTCCGTTGGAGTCGACCAGCGGCATCCGCATCGACCATGGCTGGGCCAGACGCACCAGGGCGTCGTAGATCGAGGAGTCGCCGTGCGGGTGGTACGTGCCCATGACGTCGCCGACGACGCGGGCGCACTTGTAGAAGCCCTTCTCGGGGCGGTAGCCGCCGTCGTACATGGCGTACAGCACCCGGCGGTGGACGGGCTTGAGTCCGTCCCGGACGTCGGGCAGCGCGCGGGACACGATGACGGACATCGCGTAGTCGAGGTACGAGCGCTGCATCTCGGTCTCGAGACCGACCGGCTCGATCCGCATCTGCGGACCCTCGTCCTCGGTGGTCACAGGGGTGTTCTCGTCGGCCATTGCTGGTCTTCGGTCCTTTCGTGCGGTCAGCTGAGACCGACTCAGATGTCGAGGAAGCGGACGTCCTTGGCATTGCGCTGGATGAACGAGCGCCGCGCTTCGACGTCCTCACCCATCAGCACCGAGAACAGGTCGTCGGCCTGGGCCGCGTCGTCCAGCGTGACCTGACCGAGCACCCGGTGCTCCTGGTCCATGGTGGTCACCCGCAGTTCCTCGGCGTTCATCTCGCCGAGGCCCTTGAAGCGCTGGATCGAGTCCTCCTTGATGCGCTTGCCGGCCTGCTTGCCCATTTCGACCAGGGCGTCGCGCTCACGGTCCGAGTACGCGTACTCGAAGTCGTCACGGCCCCACTTGATCTTGTACAGCGGCGGGCGGGACAGGAACACGTGCCCGGCCTCGACCAGCGGCCGCATGAAGCGGAACAGGAAGGTCAGCAGCAGGGTGTTGATGTGCTGGCCGTCGACGTCGGCGTCCGCCATCAGGATGATCTTGTGATAGCGGAGCTTCTCGATGTCGAAGTCCTCGTGGACCCCAGTGCCGAAGGCCGAGATCAGCGCCTGGACCTCGGTGTTCTGCAGGATCTTGTCGATGCGCGCCTTCTCGACGTTCAGGATCTTGCCGCGGATCGGCAGGATGGCCTGGTACATCGGGTTGCGGCCGGACTTGGCCGAGCCGCCGGCGGAGTCACCCTCGACGATGAAGATCTCGCACTTGGTGGGGTCGTTGGACTGGCAGTCGCTCAGCTTGCCGGGGAGCGACGCCGACTCCAGCAGGCCCTTGCGGCGGGTCAGATCGCGTGCCTTGCGGGCCGCGACCCGGGCGGTGGCCGCCTGGATCGACTTGCGGACGATGTCCGCGGCCTCGTTCGGGTTGCGGTCGAACCAGTCGGTCAGGTGCTCGTGCACGACCTTCTGCACGAAGGTCTTCGCCTCGGTGTTGCCCAGCTTGGTCTTCGTCTGGCCCTCGAACTGGGGCTCGCCCAGCTTGACCGAGATGATCGCCGTCAGACCCTCGCGGATGTCCTCGCCCGAGAGGTTGTCGTCCTTCTCGCGCAACAGCTTCCGGTCCCGGGCGTAACGGTTGACCAGACCCGTCAGCGCGGAGCGGAAGCCCTCCTCGTGGGTACCGCCCTCGTGCGTGTGGATGGTGTTCGCGAAGGAGTACACGCCCTCGGTGTACTGCGAGTTCCACTGCATCGCGATCTCGACCGAGAGCATCCGCTCCTTGTCCTCGGCCTCCACGTCGATCACGGTCGGGTGGATCAGCTCGCCCTTGCGGGAGTTGAGGTACTTCACGAAGTCGACGATGCCGCCCTCGTAGTGGTACTTCACCGTCCGCGCCGGCTGCTCGTCGGCCGCCTCGGCGTCCGGGTCGTCGGCGTTCATCGTCGCCTTGGCCGACTCGCGCTCGTCGGTCAGCGTCAGGGTGAGGCCCTTGTTGAGGAAGGCCATCTCCTGGAAGCGCCGGGCGAGCGTCTCGAAGGAGTAGTCGGTGGTCTCGAAGACGTCCGGGTCCGCCCAGAAGGTGACGGTCGTGCCGGAGTCCTCGACCTCCTCGTGCCGGGCGAGGGGGGCGGTGGGGACACCGAGCTTGTAGTCCTGCGTCCAGCGGTAGCCGTCACGCTTGATCTCCACGGAGACCTTGGTGGACAGCGCGTTGACCACGGAGACGCCGACACCGTGCAGACCGCCGGACACGGCGTAGCCGCCGCCGCCGAACTTGCCGCCCGCGTGCAGGACGGTGAGGACGACCTCGACGGCCGGCTTCTTCTCCACCGGGTGCATGTCGACCGGGATACCGCGGCCGTTGTCGACGCAGCGCACGCCGCCGTCGGCGAGGATCGTGACGTCGATCGTGTCCGCGTGCCCGGCGAGGGCCTCGTCGACGGAGTTGTCGACGACCTCCTGCACCAAGTGATGCAGGCCACGCTCACCGGTCGACCCGATGTACATGCCGGGGCGCTTGCGGACCGCGTCCAGGCCCTCGAGGACCGTGATCGCGCTGGCGTCGTACGAGGCGCCGGCCTCGCCGCTCCCACCGGCAGTGTTGGACGGGATGTTCTCGTTGGGGTTGCCGGAATCGGCCACGAAGCGCCCTTTCTGGCACAGCACAGGCCGTTCTCCGGGGTAGCGGGACCGGCTGCGTCGTTCGGCTGCTAATCGACGTGTCCCGCCAGGACGCGGGATTGTCCACCAGTCTACCGGTACCGGCGACACGAATGGGGGTTTGCCGGTAGCTGAGTCCGCATGTGCCGCCCTCAACCGCCTCCGTCCGACTCCCCATATCCGGGAAGGGGCTCCAGGAGGCTCACAGCGGCTTTGAGCGCTTCGGCCTGTCAACCCTCCGCTACCCAGAGGGACGCCCCGTCGGCCCCGGCCGTCCCACCCCGGCGCAGCGGCCCCGGAGCGGGGCCCCGCTCAGCCGTACGTGTCCCCCGGACCGGTGCTTCCCGGCGCCCGCAGCGGGCCGAAACGGCGCTGCGGGCCGCCCGGTCCCAGCACCTTGATCGCACGGACCGTCCCGTGCCCGAGGTCCTCGTTGAGCCGGGCGACCAGACGGGGCGCCAGCAGCCGCAGCTGCGTCGCCCAGGCCGTCGAGTCGCACTGCACCGTCAGCAGCCGTTGGTCGGGGTCCTCGTCGTACCGCAGGGGCACGCAGTGCCTGGCCAGGTCGTCCCCGACGATCTGCGGCCAGCGGCCCATCACGCCGCCGACGGCGGCCGGTGTCTCCCAGCCCCGCTCGGTGATCAGGCGGTTGATCGCCGCGCCCAGCGGCAGCGGGTCGCGCCCGTCCGCGCGCGCGCCGGAACGCAGTCCGCCGCCGCGCCTGGCCTGCTTCTTCTGCTGCGCCGCCGCCCCGCGCGCCCGGGCCTGCTCCTTGGCGGCCCGCAGCGCGACCCGGGCCAGGTCCACCCCGGACGCCTCCGGGACGGCCCGCTTCTCGTCCTCGCTCATACGCGCGTCACCTCTCCGTCCGCCACGGCGTACCGCGCACCCTCGAGCACACCGGGCACGTCGTCGTCGACCGCGGCCGTCACCAGGACCTGCTCGCCGGGGGCCACCAGTTCCGCCAGCCGTTCCCGCCGGCGGGCGTCCAGCTCGGCGAAGACGTCGTCGAGCACGAGCACCGGCTCGTTGCCCTCGGCGCGCAGCAGGTCGTAGGAGGCGAGGCGGAGCGCCAGCGCGCAGGACCAGGACTCCCCGTGGCTCGCGTACCCCTTGGCGGGCAGGCGGCCCAGCGACAGCAGCAGGTCGTCACGGTGCGGGCCCACCAGTGTCACGCCCCGCTCGATCTCCTGCTTCCGGACGTCGGCCAGGGCGGCCGTCAACTGCCCGTAGAACTCCTCGCGGCTGTGCGCATCGCCCGTCGCACCGGCGGAGGAACGGTACTCCAGGACGACCGGGCCGCCGCCGGGGGCGAGGGCCTCGTACGCCTTGTCGGCGAGGGGCTGAAGGGTGGTGACGAGGTCCAGCCGCTGCGCGAGCACCTCCGCCCCGGTACGGGCCAGGTGCTGGTCCCAGACGTCCAGGGTCGACATGTCCATCGACCGGCCGCCGTGCCGCCGGGCCATGGCGGCCGACTTCAGCAGGGTGTTGCGCTGCTTGAGCACCCGGTCGTAGTCGGAGCGGACGCCCGCCATGCGCGGCGAGCGAGCGGTGACCAGTTCGTCGAGGAACCGCCGGCGCTCGCCCGGGTCGCCCTTGACCAGGGCCAGGTCCTCCGGAGCGAACAGCACCGTCCGCACGATGCCGAGCACGTCACGGGGCCTGACCTGGGACGACCTGTTGATACGGGCCCGGTTCGCCTTGCCCGGGTTGAGTTCGAGCTCGATCAGCTGGGAGCGGTCGCCTTGGGCGACCGCGGCCCTGATGACCGCGCGGTCGGCGCCCATGCGCACCAGCGGGGCGTCCGAGGAGACCCGGTGGCTGGCGAGGGAGGCCAGGTAGCCGACGGCCTCGACGAGGTTGGTCTTGCCCTGCCCGTTCGCCCCCACGAAGGCGGTGACGCCCGGATCGAGAGGGACCTCGACCCGGGCGTACGAGCGGAAGTCGGCCAGCGACAGATGCGTGACGTGCATGGTGTGGCGCCGACCTTCCCCCGGCGGCTGTGCACCGCCGTGCACAACCTGTGGACTACTTCTTGCTCTCCACCGCGTGGCCGCCGAACTGGTTGCGCAGCGCGGCGATCATCTTCATCTGCGGGGAGTCGTCCTGACGCGAGGCGAACCGCGCGAACAGCGAGGCGGTGATGGCCGGCAGCGGCACGGCGTTGTCGATGGCCGCCTCCACCGTCCAGCGGCCCTCTCCGGAGTCCTGGGCGAAGCCGCGGAGCCCGTCCAGGTGCTCGTCCTCGTCCAGCGCGTTCACCGCGAGGTCGAGCAGCCACGAGCGGATGACCGTGCCCTCCTGCCAGGAGCGGAAGACCTCGCGCACGTCGGTGACGGAGTCGACCTTCTCCAGCAGCTCCCAGCCCTCGGCGTAGGCCTGCATCATCGCGTACTCGATGCCGTTGTGGACCATCTTGGCGAAGTGGCCGGCGCCGACCTTGCCCGCGTGGACCGCGCCGAACTCGCCCTCGGGCTTGAGGGCGTCGAAGACCGGCTGCACCTTCGCCACGTGCTCGGCGTCGCCGCCGTACATCAGGGCGTAGCCGTTCTCCAGGCCCCAGACACCGCCGGAGACACCGCAGTCGACGAAGCCGATGCCCTTGATGCCCAGCTCGACGGCGTGCTTCTCGTCGTCCGTCCAGCGGGAGTTGCCGCCGTCGACGACGACGTCGCCGGGGGAGAGCAGCTCGGCCAGTTCGTCGATCGTGGACTGGGTCGCGGCACCCGCCGGGACCATGACCCAGACGACGCGCGGGCCCTTGAGCTTGCCCACGAGCTCCTCGAGACTGTGGACATCCGCGACATCCGGGTTGCGGTCGTAGCCGATGACGGTGTGACCTGCGCGGCGGATGCGCTCGCGCATGTTGCCGCCCATCTTGCCGAGGCCGACGAGACCGAGCTCCATCTGAGATTCCTCAATCGTTGTGTGCCGATTCCTACCCGCGTCCGAGCCTACGCCCGGACGCGGTTGCACACCTGTGGGGTCAGGCGCTCAGAAGCCGCTGATCAGCCGCTCAGACGCACCGGCATGATCAGGTACTTGTAGGCCTCGTCCGCCTCGGCGTCCATCGCGGGCCGGCCGCTCAGCAGTGCGGGCTTCGTGGAGGTGGTGAAGGACAGCTGGGCCACCGGCGAGTCGATCGCGCTCAGGCCGTCGAGCAGGAAGGTCGGGTTGAAGGCGATCGAGATGTCGTCGCCCTCCAGCTCGGCGTCCACCCGCTCCACAGCCTGTGCGTCGTCGCTGGAGCCGGCCTCGAGGATCAGCACGCCCTTCTCGAAGCTCAGGCGCACCGGGGTGTTCCGCTCGGCGACCAGGGCCACGCGCTTGACGGCCTCGACGAACGGCGCGGTCTCGATGACCGCCACCGAGTTGAACTCGGTCGGGAAGAGCGTGCGGTACTTCGGCAGGTCGCCTTCGAGCAGCCGGGTAGTGGTGCGGCGGCCGGCGCCCTCGAAGCCGATCAGGCCCTCACCGGCGCCGGAGCCGGACAGGGCGAGGGTGACCGTGTCGCCGCTGGTCAACGCCTTGGCGGTGTCCAGGAGCGTCTTGGCGGGCACCAGGGCGACGGCGGACGCCTCCGGGTTCTCCGGCTTCCACAGGAACTCGCGGACCGCGAAGCGGTACCGGTCGGTGGAGGCCAGGGTGACCGTGTCGCCCTCGATCTCGATGCGCACACCGGTGAGGACGGGGAGGGTGTCGTCGCGGCCCGCGGCGATGGCGACCTGGGCGGCGGCGGAGGCGAAGACCTCACCGGGCACGGTGCCCGTGGCCGTCGGCATCTGGGGGAGGGCCGGGTACTCCTCCACCGGCAGGGTGTGGAGGGTGAAGCGGGAGGAGCCGCAGACGACGGTCGCGCGTACACCGTCGGTGGAGATCTCCACCGGGCGGTTGGGCAGGGCGCGGCAGATGTCGGCCAGCAGGCGCCCGGAGACGAGGACGGTGCCGTCCTCGTCGATCTCGGCCTCCACGGAGACCCGGGCCGAGACCTCGTAGTCGAAGCTGCTGAAGCTCAGGGCGCCGTCCTCGGCCTTGAGCAGAAGGCCCGCGAGCACCGGCGCCGGCGGACGGGCCGGAAGGCTCCGGGCCACCCAGGCCACCGCCTCCGCGAGTACATCGCGCTCCACCCGGATCTTCACCGGAACCGCCTCCTGCTGTTGCTGGCTCGCCCTGCTGGCCTTCGTCGTCGGCTTGATGCCGGAGACCAGTCTGACGCACCGCGCCGACACTCGGTGCGGGTCGGGGTCAAGTCAGGACAGGAGGCAGCCGGAGCCCCGGCGCCGAGTTGTGCACAGGACCCCCTTCCAAGCGAATTCCCCGGTAACTCAGAGTGGGAGTAGTAGTAGGTGCTGTGGAAACCGTGGATAACGCCGTTTGAGCAGGTCAGGCCAGGTTTTTTGTCCACTGCGCCTGTGGGCGGCACCCGTGGACAACCCGGTGTCTCTGTGGACACGGGAAAGTTCTGCACACCCGATGCACAGCCCGCCGGTACTTCTCCCCAGTGCCGTCCCCAGCTTTACCCAGGTTCCCCACAGGGCAACCGACCTCCTTGGTGTGACGCCTTTCACTCGACCCGGTGAGCTGTGGTGTTCCGTTGCCGAACAGTGGACAGGGGTGGGGAAAAGCTGTGGGCAACGGACCCCTGCCTGTGGGCTGCCGGTGGACAAGGTGGATCAAGGTCTGTGGACGACGGCTGTGTCCACAGACTGTGGAGATCGTTCGGCCACAAATCCACAACCGGCTGACCTGCCAGGACTCCCCGGACCACGGCGCACCTGTGGACCGGTACGGGACAACTTCGCGGTCCCCAGGCTGTGGAGGGAAAATCACTCCCGAATCTGTGGAGAAGCGACTCCGGCCGCCGGGTATTCGAACACACCCTGTCCGGCTTCGAGGTGGGAGCGGGCTCCGGAACGGCCCTCGGGACACCTCGAAGGCCGTCGCGACCGGCTTTCCCGGGTGTTCCGGCGGCACCGCGCGGTCCCCACGGGGGAACTCCGACCGGCTCTGCGCCACTCTGATGCAGGCCCGGGGCGGCCTCCGTGCGGGGCCTCGTGTCCCTGGTCCGGTGCCCCGTGTCCGGGGCCGGAAAACGCCGAGGGCGCCCGGGGAGCAGGTCCCCGGGCGCCCTGGCAGGCCGCTGCGTCAGCCGTTCTTGATGCGGTTGGTCAGCTCCGTGACCTGGTTGTAGATCGAGCGGCGTTCGGCCATGAGCGCACGGATCTTGCGGTCCGCGTGCATCACCGTGGTGTGGTCCCGTCCGCCGAACTGCGCGCCGATCTTCGGCAGCGACAGGTCCGTCAGCTCCCTGCACAGATACATCGCGATCTGGCGTGCGGTCACCAGCACACGGCTGCGGGACGAACCGCACAGGTCCTCGACCGTCAGCCCGAAGTAGTCGGCGGTGGCCGCCATGATCGCGCCGGCGGTGATCTCGGGAGCGGCGTCCTCGCCACCGGGGATCAGGTCCTTGAGCACGATCTCGGTCAGCCCGAGATCGACCGGCTGCCGGTTGAGCGACGCGAACGCCGTCACCCGGATCAGCGCGCCCTCCAGCTCCCTGATGTTCCGTGAGATACGGGAGGCGATGAACTCCAGCACCTCCGGCGGGGCGTTGAGCTGCTCCTGCACGGCCTTCTTGCGCAGGATCGCGATACGCGTCTCCAGCTCGGGCGGCTGCACATCCGTCGTCAGACCCCACTCGAACCGGTTGCGGAGCCGGTCCTCCAGCGTCACCAGCTGCTTCGGCGGCCGGTCGGAGGAGAGCACGATCTGCTTGTTGGCGTTGTGCAGCGTGTTGAAGGTGTGGAAGAACTCCTCCTGCGTCGACTCCTTGCTCGCGAGGAACTGGATGTCGTCGACGAGCAGGATGTCCACGTCGCGGTACCGCTTGCGGAAGGTGTCTCCCTTGCCGTCGCGGATGGAGTTGATGAACTCGTTGGTGAACTCCTCGGAGCTCACGTACCGCACCCGGGTGCCCGGGTAGAGGCTGCGCGCGTAGTGCCCGATCGCGTGGAGGAGGTGGGTCTTGCCCAGTCCCGACTCCCCGTAGATGAACAAGGGGTTGTACGCCTTGGCCGGTGCCTCGGCGACCGCGACCGCCGCGGCATGGGCGAACCGGTTGGACGCCCCGATCACGAAGGTGTCGAAGAGGTACTTGGGGTTCAGCCGGGCGTGCGGCTCACCGGGCCCCGGCGCGGGGGCCGGCTTCGCGCCCAGCGGACCGGGAGCGCCGGAGGGCACACCGCGGTGTCCGGCCCCCGGCTCCGGCAGGTCGCGCCGCTCGGGCCGCGGGTCGTACTGCTGGCGCTCCGGCGGCTGGGACCGGTAGTCGTGCCGGTCCCTTCCGGACGGGGGCGAGGCGTACAGGTCGCGGTCCTGGAACCCGCCGAGGCGCTGCTGCTGCCAGGACAGGTCCTCCGCGGTGCGCGGCCAGGCGCCGGGCTCGGGCCGCTGCTGGTACTCGGGGTAGGTGGGGCGGACGCCCGGCAGGCCGTCGTCGGCCTCCGGCCGACGGCCGTACGTGTCGTAGGGGTCGTTCTGCCGCGATCCGTCGAAGCCGTCGCTCTTGCGCGGGCTGTCGTACGCGTCGTTCTGGCGGGAGGGCTCGTAGCCGTCGCCCTGCCGGGGCGGTTCGTACCCGTCGTTCTGGCGCGGCGCCTCGTAGCCGTCGTTCTGACGGGCGTCATAGGGGTCGCCGGAGCGGGGACCGTCGTACGGGCCGCCGTCGTAGCCGTCGCCCGGACGTCCGGAGTCGTATCCACCGCCGGTGCGCGAGTCGTCGTGCTGCGGAGCTCCGTAGCGGGAGCCCTGCTGCGGGTGACGGGGAGGCGCCGGCGTGGGCGGCGGGTCTCCCGCCGAGTCGTCCACCGTGATGGCGATACGGATGGGGCGGCCGCACTCACGGCTGAGGGTCTCGCTGATCAACGGCGCGAGCCGGCCCTCCAGAACGCGCTTGCCCCATTCGTTGGGGACGGCGAGCAGCGCCGTGTCGGCCACGAGGGCGAGTGGCTGGCAGCGCTCGATCCACTGCTTGTCCTTGGGCTCGACGCCCTGCTGGCCCTCGTCGAGGAGCTGCTCCAGCACTCGTGGCCACACTGCGGCAAGATCGGCAGGTACGTCAGCCACAAAGCACGCTCTCTCGCAGGTCCCACGAATGTGTGGTTCTCGGGACGGGATAGGAAGACAGGCAGGAAAAGAATGGGAGTCCAGCCACGGTAGTCGCGCCGACTCGTGCGGTTCAAGTTGTTGTCCACAGCCTGTGCACAGCGACCCCCGCCGATGAGCTGGTTTGACCGGATGGCGTAGCCGCGCGTACCGTGACCAGGTCGAGTTGTCGATGGCTGCTGCCGCCTGCCTCCGATGGGCAAAGATCACGATCAGTGATCGTGAAGCGGTGCACTCGGGCGTAAACGCGAGCTACTCGTGGGCGCACGGTGACAGCCAGGCGATGTCCCGCCACCAACGATTCATTTCTGGAGCCCCCGAGTGAGCAAGCGCACCTTCCAGCCGAACAACCGTCGTCGTGCGAAGACCCACGGTTTCCGCCTGCGCATGCGTACCCGCGCCGGCCGCGCCATCCTGGCGAACCGCCGCAGCAAGGGTCGCGCCAACCTGTCCGCCTGATCGCCTAAACAGGTCATGACGTGCTGCCTACCGAGAATCGGCTGAGGCGGCGCGAGGACTTCGCGACTGCGGTACGCCGAGGACGCCGGGCCGGACGCCCGCTCCTCGTCGTCCACCTACGAAGCGGTGCCACGGACCCGCACGCGCCTGGGGAGAGCGCCTCCCCGACGTGTGCGGGTTTCGTCGTGAGCAAGGCCGTCGGTGGCGCCGTCGTGCGTAACAAGGTCAAGCGGAGACTGCGTCACCTCATGCGCGATCGTCTGTCCCTCCTGCCCCCCGGTAGCCTGGTGGTCGTACGGGCGCTGCCCGGTGCGGGTGACGCCGATCAAGCACAGCTGGCCCGAGACCTGGACGCCGCTCTGCAGCGGCTGCTGGGAGGGGGCGCGCGATGAAGTACCCACTGCTGGCGCTGATCAAGATCTATCAATGGACGATCAGCCCGCTGCTGGGGCCTGTCTGCAGGTATTACCCGTCGTGTTCCCACTATGGATTTACGGCCATCGACCGGCATGGCGCGGTGAAGGGTACGGCCCTGACCGCCTGGCGGATCCTGCGGTGCAACCCGTGGTCGCCGGGCGGTGTGGATCATGTGCCGCCGCGCAAACGCCCCCGATGGCACGAAATGCTGCGCGATGCCCTGCGCGGCAGCAAGGGCGGGCACTCCGCCGCCGATGTGCCTGCCCCGGGATCGGCACACGAACCCCCGAGCCCGGCCGCAGAGACCTCGCCCAATGCTCAAGGAGCCTGATTAGTGGACACGATTGCCAGCATCTTCAGTTTTATCACCACACCCGTCTCGTGGATCATCGTCCAGTTCCACAGCCTGTACGGGGCGATCTTCGGCCCCGACACGGGCTGGGCCTGGGGACTGTCCATCGTGTCCCTGGTGGTGCTCATCCGGATCTGTCTGATTCCGCTCTTCGTGAAGCAGATCAAGTCGACCCGGAACATGCAGGCGCTCCAGCCGAAGATGAAGGCGATCCAGGAGCGCTACAAGAGCGACCGGCAGCGTCAGTCCGAAGAGATGATGAAGCTGTACAAGGAGACGGGGACCAACCCCCTCTCCTCGTGCCTTCCCATCCTCGCCCAGTCGCCGTTCTTCTTCGCGCTGTACCACGTGCTCAGCAAGATCGCCTCGGGTGACGAGATCGGTGTCCTCAACCAGAGCCTGGTGGACAGCGCCCGGCAGGCACACATCTTCGGTGCCCCGATCGCCGCGAAGTTCATGGACTCCCCCGAGAAGGTCGAGGCACTCAACGCCTCCCTGACGGACGTCCGCATCGTCACCGCGATCATGATCGTCATGATGTCGGCGTCGCAGTTCTTCACCCAGCGTCAGCTGATGCAGAAGAACGTCGACCTCACGGTCAAGACGCCGTACATGCAGCAGCAGAAGATGCTCATGTACATCTTCCCGGTGATCTTCGCGGTCATGGGCATCAACTTCCCCGTCGGTGTCCTCGTCTACTGGCTGACCACCAACGTGTGGACCATGGGCCAGCAGATGTACGTCATCAACCAGAACCCCACGCCCGGCAGCAAGGCCCAGGACCAGTACCTCCAGCGCCTGGTCAAGTCCGTCGTGGCTCACGGCGAGGTCCGCTCGCGTCGCAAGCGCACCATCGTCCAGATGATCGTCGCCAAGAGCACCGCCGACCGTAACGACAACGAGCGCCGCTTCATCACGGGCCTGGCCAAGGCCGGTCTGGCCGCACAGGCCGACGGCACCGTGATCAAGAGCGACACGGCGACGGCGGACGCGGAGGGCGGCAGCGCCGCGCAGCGCCGCCAGCAGCCGAAGCGCCAGTCCAAGTCGCAGCGTCAGTCCACGCCCACCGGCAGTGCCGCGGCCAAGGGCTCGGGCGACACCACCGACGCGAAGCCCTCCCTCGAGAAGGGCGGCGCGGAGGGAACCAGGTCCAAGGCGTCCGGCGGCAAGGCCGCCGGCTCCGCTCGCCAGCCCAAGTCCGGACAGCGCAAGGGCCCGCAGCGCCCGAAGCACCCGTCGTCCAAGAAGTAAGAAGGAGTCCATCCGTGACGGAAGGCACCATCTCCGCCCCCGAGGGTGGCGACACCCTGACCCGGCTCGAGCAGGAAGGCGAGATCGCCGCCGACTACCTCGAGGGTCTGCTGGACATCGCCGATCTCGACGGTGACATCGACATGGACGTCGAGGCGGACCGGGCAGCGGTCTCGATCATCAGCGATGCGGGCACCAAGGACCTCCAGAAGCTCGTGGGCCGGGACGGCGAGGTGCTCGAAGCCCTGCAGGAGCTGACGCGCCTGGCCGTGCACCGGGAGACCGGAGACCGCAGCCGGCTGATGCTCGACATCGCGGGCTTCCGGGCCAACAAGCGCTCCGAGCTGGCGGAGCTCGGGGCCAAGGCCGCGAGCGAGGTCAAGTCGACCGGAGAGCCCGTGCAGCTCGACCCGATGACGCCCTTCGAGCGCAAGGTCGTGCACGACGCGGTGGCAGCCGCGGGCCTGCGCAGCGAGTCCGAGGGCGAGGAGCCTCAGCGCTTCGTCGTCGTACTCCCTGCCTGATCCGCTTGTCGTGTCGGCCCCGTCTGTTCGCAGGCGGGGCCGATCTTTGTCAGCCTGATAGTCAGCCCACCACAGTCCCATTGCGGCAGTGCGGTACGGAAGGACGGTTCCCGTGACGGAGGCAGAGGAGCTTCCTCAGGCGCCCCAGGAGGCGCGGACGGTTTTCGGAGAGTTCTTTCCGGAGGCCGTGAGGTATGCGGAGCTGCTCGCGGATGCGGGGGTGAAGCGAGGGCTCATCGGGCCTCGTGAGGTGCCCCGGCTGTGGGAGCGGCATCTGCTGAACTGCGCCGTCCTCTCCGAGGTGGTACCGGAGGGCGTGACGGTCTGCGATGTCGGGTCCGGCGCCGGGCTTCCGGGCATCCCGCTGGCTCTGGTGCGGCCCGACCTGAAGATCACGCTTCTCGAGCCGCTGCTGCGCCGGACCAACTTCCTCCAGGAGGTCGTCGAGCTGCTGGGCCTCGATCATGTGACGGTGGTCCGCGGGCGCGCCGAGGAGATGCTCGGCAAGGTGCCGCCCGTCCATGTGGTGACCGCCCGGGCTGTCGCTCCGCTCGACCGGCTGGCCGGCTGGGGAGTTCCGCTGCTCCGTCCCTACGGCGAGATGCTCGCCCTCAAGGGGGACACCGCCGAGGAGGAGCTCCAGGGAGCGCGCGCCGCACTGAGCAAGCTCGGTGTGGTCGAGACGTCCGTCCTCCAGGTGGGTGAGGGGATCGTCGACCCCCTGTCCACCGTGGTGCGCGTGGAGGTCGGCGAGAGCCCCGGTGGGGTGAGGTTCGCCGCCAAGCGCGCCAAGGCGGCGCGGACGAGCCGCACCCGGCGGCGCCGATAGCCGACCCGGCGCTGAGCCATACAAGCTTCCATAGGTACGCATTTCGGAGTGTCGTCCCGGCCCGGTCCTGCGGCGCGTGCATCGTGTTTCACGTGAAACGTCGCTCACTGCTGCAGGGAATCATCAGCCGCGGCCGTGCTGCCGCCCCGATGAAGGGCCGTAAGCCCCTCGTGCGGGCTACGGAGTTGTCCACAGAGGTGGATTCCTCCACAGAACCACGGGCCTCGCTGGTTCACGACCCCGAAAGCATGGCAGGCTCTCTTCATTGCGAGCCTGATGTCGAGGAGAGTGAATCCTTGCGGTCCGACGCCAACATCGCGGGACCGATGACCGATCCGGTCCCCGGTCCCCGTACCGAGTTCACGGCGGAGGATGTTTCACGTGAAACACCGCCGCCGATGGACGACACCCCCATTGGCCGTGCTGCTCAGCTGGCCGTGGAGGCGCTGGGGCGTGCCGGTGAGGGGCTGCCCCGGCCTGAGCACACCCGTGTCATGGTCGTTGCCAACCAGAAGGGCGGCGTCGGGAAGACCACGACCACGGTCAATCTCGCGGCATCGCTGGCCCTGCATGGCGCGCGCGTCCTGGTGGTGGACCTGGATCCACAGGGCAACGCCTCCACGGCGCTGGGGATCGACCACCACGCGGAAGTCCCCTCGATCTACGACGTCCTGGTGGACAGCCGACCCCTCTCCGAGGTGGTCCAGCCCGTCCCCGACGTCGAAGGACTCTTCTGCGCCCCCGCCACCATCGACCTCGCCGGTGCGGAGATCGAACTGGTGTCGCTGGTGGCGCGGGAGAGCAGGCTTCAGCGCGCGATCCAGGCGTACGAGCAGCCCCTGGACTACATCCTCATCGACTGCCCTCCGTCGCTGGGACTGCTCACCGTCAACGCCATGGTCGCCGGGGCCGAGGTGCTCATCCCCATCCAGTGCGAGTACTACGCGCTGGAAGGCCTCGGTCAGCTGCTGCGCAATGTGGACCTGGTGCGCGGCCACCTGAATCCCGCGCTCCATGTCTCGACGATCCTCCTCACCATGTACGACGGCCGTACCCGGCTCGCGTCGCAGGTGGCGGAGGAGGTCCGCAGCCACTTCGGCGAAGAGGTACTGCGGACCAGCATTCCGCGCTCTGTGCGGATCTCGGAGGCGCCGAGCTACGGGCAGACGGTTTTGACCTACGATCCGGGTTCGAGCGGTTCCTTGTCCTACCTCGAAGCCGCCCGGGAGATCGCCCTGCGTGGCGTGGGGGTCCGCTACGACCCGCAGCACGCCCACGCGGCTCAGAACAATCAGCAGAACATGTCGGAAGGGATCCAGTGAGCGAGCGACGTAGAGGGTTGGGGCGTGGGCTCGGTGCGCTGATCCCGGCGGCTCCCCAGGAGAAGCAGCCCGCCCCGTCGACCGGGACCTCGTCTCCCGCTGCGGCGTCCGTGCTGACCTCGGACCGCGGTGTGGCCGCGGCCAAGGTGACCACACTTCCTGCGGCGACGTCCGCGCCGGACGCCACCGCTCCTGTCCCGGCGCAGACTCCGCCCGCCACGACGGAGCCTGCCGGCGCCCACTTCGCCGAGGTGCCGCTCGACGCGATCACGCCCAACCCTCGCCAGCCGCGCGAGGTCTTCGACGAGGATGCGCTGGCCGAGCTGATCACCTCCATCAAGGAGGTCGGTCTTCTCCAGCCGGTCGTGGTCCGTCAGCTGGGGCCGGATCGCTACGAGCTCATCATGGGCGAGCGCCGGTGGCGGGCGTGCCGTGAAGCGGGCCTGGAACGGATCCCCGCCATCGTCCGGCACACCGAGGACGAGAAGCTTCTGCTGGATGCCCTCCTGGAGAACCTCCACCGGGCGCAGCTGAATCCTCTGGAGGAGGCGGCCGCCTACGACCAGCTTCTGAAGGACTTCAACTGCACGCATGACCAGCTGGCCGACAGGATCGGACGCTCGCGTCCGCAGGTGTCGAACACCCTGCGTCTGCTGAAGCTCTCTCCGCCGGTCCAGCGTCGTGTGGCTGCCGGGGTCCTCTCGGCCGGGCACGCACGGGCGCTTCTCTCCGTGGACGACACGGAGGAGCAGGACCGGCTGGCCCATCGCATCGTGGCCGAGGGGCTGTCGGTGCGTGCGGTGGAGGAGATCGTCACGCTTCTCAACGCGGACCAGAAGAGCCCGACGCGGCCTAAGGGTCCCCGTGCCGGTACTCGGCTCTCTCCGGCTCTGAGCGACCTCGCCTCCCGCCTCTCGGATCGCTTCGAGACCAGGGTGAAGGTCGATCTGGGGCAGAAGAAGGGCAAGATCGTCGTCGAGTTCGCGTCGATGGAGGACCTGGAGAGGATCCTCGGGACTCTCGCTCCTGGCGAGGGCAAGGTCCTGGACAGCGGTCCGGGCGGAGAGCCGGCCGAGGACGAGGATCTCTGAGACCCGGCTGCTCACCCGGTACGGAGGGCGGGTGGTGTTCCTTCACCGGAACACAACCCGCCCTTTGCCGTTGTGCGGTACCCGGTGTCGGGGCTGGGTGGTTACGATGCGTTCTGGTATGACGCATCCACTGTGGGGCATCCCAGAAAGAGGGCGGGGGTCATGCGCGAGGTGAGCCGCGGCCAACTGGTGACGGCAGGCCTGGGACTCGGAGTCGTGGGCGGGTTCGTCAGCAGCCTGCTGCGCGAGAGGAGCGCGCTGGCCGCCGCGCTTGGCGCGGCACGTCAGGGAAGCGAGGAACAGCCTTCATGGGGCGTCGGCTCGTACCACTCACGCTGGACAACCTTTCGGACCTTCCCCAGCGCTGCCGCTCGTGCGTCTTCTGGGAGCTTGATCCGGTCAGCGGGGAAGCCGCGGTAAGAGCGGGCACCGCGCAGGAGGAGAAGGAGTCCTGGATCTCCGGGGTCCTTCTCGACTGGGGGTCGTGCGGCCGGGTCGTCTATGTCGACGATGTGGCGGTCGGCTTCGTGCTCTATGCGCCGCCTGCCTATGTTCCCCGGTCCCTTGCCTTTCCCACCAGCCCGGTCGCCGCGGATGCGGTGCAGCTCATGACGGCGTGGGTGATGCCCGGCTATCAGGGACAGGGGCTGGGGAGGGTGATCGTGCAGACGGTCGCCAAGGATCTGCTCCGCCGCGGCTTCCGGGCCATCGAGGCGTTCGGTGATGCCCGTTGGAAGGAGCCGGCGTGTGTGCTGCCCGTCGATCACCTGCTGGCGGTGGGCTTCAAGACGGTACGCCCCCATCCGAGACACCCACGGCTGCGGCTGGAGCTGCGAACCACGCTCTCCTGGAAGGAGGATGTGGAGCTGGCTCTGGACCGTCTGCTGGGTGCGGTGCAGAAGGAACCGGCACTGCGACCGCTGTGAGCGGATCGTTCGTGCACATGCGTAGGGCCCACCCCTGAGGGTGGGCCCTACGTGTTTCACGTGAAACAGCGGCGGTCGACTACTCGCCGAGGAACGCCTCGAGGTCGCGCACGATCGCGGCCTTCGGCTTGGCGCCGACGATGGTCTTGGCGACCTCGCCGTTCTGGTAGACGTTGAGGGTCGGGATCGACATCACGCCGTACTTGGCGGCGATGGCCGGGTTCTCGTCGATGTTGAGCTTCACGACCTCGATCTTGTCGCCGTGCTCGGCCGCGATGGCCTCGAGCGAGGGCGCGATCTGACGGCACGGGCCGCACCAGGCTGCCCAGAAGTCCACCAGCACGGGCTTGTCGCTCTTGAGGACGTCCTCTTCGAAGGAGCTGTCGGTCACGTTCTTCAGGGCGCCGGCCACGGCGGCCTCCTTAACTTCTTCTCTGCGGGGGTGGGAGGAAAGCAGTCGAGTCGTCAGACGACGGGCGTCTTCTCGGGCTCGGCGGTCTTGTCGCTGTCCGAGAGCGCGGCGAGGAAGCGCTCGGCGTCCAGGGCGGCGGAGCAGCCGGTGCCGGCAGCCGTGATCGCCTGACGGTAGGTGTGGTCCACCACATCGCCCGCACCGAAGACACCGGTGAGATTGGTCCGCGTCGACGGAGCCGCCACCTTCAGGTAGCCCTCGTCATCGAGCTCGAGCTGGCCCTTGAACAGCTCGGTACGCGGGTCGTGGCCCACGGCGATGAAGAGACCGGTGACGGCGAGCTCCGACGTCGCGCCGGTCTTGGTGTTGCGCAGCGTCAGGCCGGAGAGCTTCTGGTCGCCGTGGATCTCCGCGACTTCGCTGTCCCAGGCGAAGGAGATCTTCGGGTCGGCGAAGGCACGGTCCTGCATGGCCTTGGAGGCGCGCAGCGTGTCCCGGCGGTGGACGATGGTGACCGACTTGGCGAAGCGCGAGAGGAAGGTCGCCTCCTCCATCGCGGTGTCACCGCCGCCGATCACGGCGATGTCCTGGTCCTTGAAGAAGAAGCCGTCGCAGGTGGCGCACCAGGAGACTCCGCGCCCGGAGAGAGCGTCCTCGTTCGGGAGACCGAGCTTGCGGTGCTGCGAACCGGTGGTGACGATCACGGCCTTGGCGCGGTGCACGGTGCCGGCGGTGTCCGTGACGGTCTTGACGGTCCCGGTGAGGTCCACGGCCACGACGTCGTCCGGCACCAGCTCGGCGCCGAAGCGCTCTGCCTGGGCGCGCATGTTGTCCATCAGGTCCGGGCCCATGATGCCGTCGCGGAAACCGGGGAAGTTCTCCACATCGGTCGTGTTCATCAGCGCGCCACCGGCGGTGACTGCGCCCTCGAACACCAGCGGCTTCAGCGAAGCACGCGCGGTGTAGAGGGCAGCCGTGTAGCCCGCGGGCCCGGAGCCGATGATGATCACGTTACGAACGTCGCTCACGGGTTTCTTCCTCGTCTCTGGGGACTGCCTACTGCCTACGGGGCTGCTTCATCGCTCTCACCCCACCCAACGGATCCTAAGGGGCGCGCATTCCCGCAATCGCACAGCGGCGCTGGCGGTCTCTCAGTCCCGGGGGAAGGCCCTGGTGAGAAGCAGATCCCCGGCAGGCGTACCGGACGCGTCCACACAGGCGGCATCGACCACGTAGGCCTGGACCCGTGTGGCATCGGAGGGGTGCGGCAGAACCACGAGGTAGGCATCGGTCCCGGCGTAGCGGCCCTCCTCGAAGGCGAGGGGCTGGTCCGTGCGGCCGGTGCCGCGCTGGACGCAGGGCGGCACGGGGGCCGTGGGCGAACTCTTCGGAGAGACGGCAGGGCTGTCGGCTTCGGCCGAAGGGGCCTTCTCGATCCTCGGTTCCGCGGAACTGATGCCGACCGACAGCAGCGTGTGCACGCGCTCCTGGACCGGCTCTCCCGAGAACTCGCCCGCATCGCCGGAGGCCGCGCTGACCGAGGCGTCCTTGGCGGCACCCGAGTCGGCCGACATCTGGGTGCCGGACTGCAGCAGGATGACGCTCATGCCGAGAGCGGCCGCGCTCAGCACGGCACCGAGCACGGCCGTCCGGCGACGGGGTCGGCGGCTCCGGCCGGGACCGGTGGCAGCACGCGGGCGTCCGGCCGGCCGGTCGGCGGAAGGCGCGGGGACGGCGGGAGGCGTGGGGGCATCGGTCGATGTTTCACGTGAAACATCGACCGGGTCGGCCGGAGCCGTGGCGCTCAGCAGGGCCTCCGCGGCGAGGGCGGCATCGATACGGCCGGCGACATCGGCCGGCATACGGCTCGGGCCGGGCAGCGTCCCCAGCAGGCCCCGGATCTGCTCCAGCGAGGCATGCACCTCGGCGCAGAGGACGCAGTCGTCGAGGTGCCGGCGCAGCTCCGCGGCCCGGGACGGTGGGAGGAGACCTTCGGTGAGGTCGGAGATCTCCGAGACGTCAGGGTGCCGGTTCGCGTCGGTCGAGGATGTCACGCGCGCCCACCTCCACCTTTCACCGCAGCCGGACCGTTGGGTCCCGGCTTTTTCGCTCCCGACTCCGGTGGGACGGATGTCCCTGCCGTCCGGTTCCTTCCCCCGTCGTCCACGGGGATATCCGAGCCCTCGGCTCTCAGATGGCTGACCATGGGCAGCAGGCGTGCCCGGCCGCGGGCGCAGCGGCTCTTGACCGTCCCGGTCGGGACATCGAGGATCCGGGCGGCCTCCGCCACCGGGTATCCCTGCATGTCCACCAGGACGAGTGCCGCCCGCTGGTCCTCGGGGAGCCGGGCCAGGGCGGCGAGCAGCTCCCGATGGAGGTCACCGCGCTCCGCGGGTGCCTCGGCGGACTCATGCGGTTCCAGCAGCTGTTCCAGCCGCTCGGTGTCGTCGACGGGGGACGTCTTGCGGGAGGCGGCCTTGCGGACCCGGTCGAGGCAGGCGTTCACCGTGATGCGGTGCAGCCAGGTCGTGACCGCGGACTGCCCACGGAATCCCGCCGCGGCCCGGAAGGCGGAGACGAAGGCGTCCTGGACCGCGTCGGCGGCTTCCTCCCTGTCCCCCAGGGTACGCAGCGCCACGGCCCAGAGCCGGTCGCGATGCCGGCGCACCAGCTCACCGAAGGCCTCCGGGTCCCCGGCGACGTGGAGTGCCAGGAGATCCTGATCGCTCCGGTCGCCGAGTGTCTCGTCGTTCAACGGTGAGCCCCCTCCCCTCTGCTCCGTCAGCCGGTGAAGGAGACGTCCGTGATCCCCTGCTTGTAACCGGCGTCGCTGAACCCGTCCTGCGGCGAGTGCGGCATCGCCGTCATCCACAGGAGCACGTACCGGCTCGAGACGGACTCCTTGCCGTCCTTGCTCCTCAGTTCGAGCGCCGATCCACCGGTCCGGCCCGTCGCGATCTGCTTCATCGAACCGACAGGGCCGGAAGGCGAAAGGGAATCAGCGGCATAGAGGCTGATCGTGGTGTGCTCTCCCCCGTAGCGCAACGCTATGGAGGAACCCGTGACAGTTTTTTCACTGCCGAGGTCGAAGACGATCCCGACGCCCTGCTTCACCGACGGGGCGAACTCAGGCCCGTCGAAGTAGGACTTGGTGCGCCAGTAGCTGGAGGGATCGCTGTCGTAGGTGGCGCCCACGTTCGCGGAGTTCTGCGGAGAACCGTCCGGGGCGTACTCCTGGGCGGCCTGGACCTTCAGGGGTGTCGGTGCGGCCGGCTTGTCGTTCTCGCCGTCCGTGGTGGACGTCTCGGAGGACGGAGTCTCCCGGGCCCCCTTGTTGTCGTCCAGCAGCTTGTCGGCGACCTGCCAGCTGCCGAGCCCGAGCGCGGCGATCAGCAGGGCCGAGACCGTCCACTTCAGCGCCCTGCCGGTGCGGCTCTCGAGCGGCGCCGGGGGCACCGGAGCCGACTGGGTGACGGCGGCGCCCGGGCGAGCCGGGGGACGTCCGTAGGTGCCTTGCTGGTACGTCGTGCGCTGGTAGTCCGGTGGTGCCGCGAACGTCGGCTCCGGCGGGCGGATCCGGGGCATCGCCGCAACCGCCTTCGCCAGTTCGTCCGGCGTGGTGCACGGCGGCTCCTGACGGGATGCCGTGGCCCCGTCGTTGACGAGCGCCCGCATGGCGAGCTCGGACAGGCCCCGGTGGACGCCAGCCCTCACCTGGTCGGGGGCGACCAGGCCGACCCCCTTGGGGAGGCCCGACAGCCCGTAGGCGTCGTTCTCGTACGGCCAGCGCTGGGTGAGCGCCGCGTAGAGAAGGGCGCCGATGGCCTCGGTGTCGGTGCGCTGCGGACGGTCGGCGGAGATACCGCGCAGTGCCGCGTTCACGGCGAGACCGCGGATGCGGTACTGGCCGGTGGAGGTGCGCAGCACGGCCCCCGGGGTGAGCCGGAGGTGGGCGAGCCCTTCCCGGTGGGCCGCGGTCATCGCGAGCGCCACCTGCTCGACCAGCTGGTAGGCCTCGTGAGGTTCCAGAGGGCCTGCCGCGAGCAGCGTCGTCAGTTCGACGGCGTCCGGAAGCCATTCGTGAACGACATAGACCAGCTCGTTCTCCTCGACGGCGTCCAGCACTTGGACGAACCTGGGGTCGCCGAGGAGAGCCGAGGAACGGGCGGCGGCGAGGACGGACCGAGCGCGCGGATGGTCCGCGGGCAGCAGATGCACGCCGACGGCTCGGCGCAGCTTCTCGTCGACGGCACGCCAACTGCTGAAACCGTCCAGACGGGTGACGCACTCCTCGAGCCGGTAGCGCTTGGCGAGCTTGTGGCCGCTGTGCAAGTCGGGCGTCGCGATCGGAGGTTCGGCTCCCTTTTCCCCGCCGTCCGTTTCCTCCGGCGCGTTCGTCTCCGGAGTCTTCTGGGATTCAGCCGCCCCGTCGGTCGTGGCCTCGCGCTTCTGCGCTGTCAGCGGTTCTTCCCCGCCGTTGTCGGCCACGTCGACGGCAGCCGTGCTACGTTCCGCCACCGTCGTTCCTGCCTCCCCATCCATTGCGCCGTACTCAAACGCCATGCCAATTGTGCCCACAGTCGGACGCTATGCACGACACACGGCGTCCGACGATGGTTGTGCCAGGACCGGATCGTCCTATCGTCCGAGACGTCCGCGGACCATTCCGACCAGGGCGTTGAGCTCCGCGATGCGCATCTTCTTCGCCGCGACGAAGAAGATGCCCAGCAGGACGATCCCGCCGATGACCAGTGCGACCAGGGAACCGCCGGCCCCGCTGCCGAGCAGGGTGGTGATCCCGTAGGCCACCGCGCCGCCGGCGATCGCGGCGGGAACCGAGGCCATCGACAGCCGGGCGTAGGTCCGCGTCACATGGGAGCCGTCCAGGTCTCCGCCGAGACGCTTCTTGAGCCGTCGCCAGGCGACGCCCACGCCGACCGCGTAGGCGAGGCCGTAGGAGGCGCCCATGCCCACGACCGCCCACTGGGCGGGGAGCAGCGCGTAACAGAGAGCGGACGAGCCCGCGTTGACCGCGGCGACGATCACCGTGTTGTAGAAGGGGGTGCGGGTGTCCTCGTACGCGTAGAAGCCACGCAGGACGACGTACTGGACGGAGTACGGGATCAGACCGAGGCCGAAGGCCATCAGGATGAAGCCCATGCCCTGGGCGGCCTGGTGGCCGCTGGAGGCGAACAGCAGCGTGGACATCGGGACGCCCAGCGCGAGGAACGCGAAGGAGACGGGGACGATCGCGACCGCGGAGTTGCGCAGGCCCTGGGAGATGTCGTCGCGCACGGCGCCCGGGTCTCCGTCGTGGGCGGCGCGGGAGAGCCGCGGGAGGAGGGCGGCCATCACCGAGACGGTGATGATGGCCTGTGGCATGCCCCAGATCAGCTGGGCATTGGTGTAGGCGATGAAGCCGGCGCCCTGCTTGCCGGAGGCCTCACCGGCCGCGGTGGCCAGCTGGGTGACGACGAGGACACCCGCCTGGTTGGCGAGGACGAAGAGCACGGTCCACTTGGCGAGCTTGACCGTCCTGCCCAGCCCGTGGCCCTTCCAGTCGAAGCGCGGACGGAACCGGAACCCGGTCTCCCTCAGGTACGGGATCATCGCCAGGGCCTGGACGACCAGGCCGAGGAGGGTGCCGATGCCGAGGAGGCGGACGCCCTCCGGCGGAATCGTCTGGACGCCCATCTGGGACTCGGCCGAGGTCCCGTAGACCCAGATGAAGAGACCGAACGTGGTGATCATGACGATGTTGTTGAGGACCGGGGTCCACATCATCGCGCCGAACTTGCCCCGCGCGTTCAGGATCTGGCCCATCACCACGTGGATGCCCATGAAGAAGATGGTGGGCAGGCAGTAGCGGGCGAAGGTGACGGCCACGTTGTTTGCCGCCGGGTCGCTCGCGATCGTGTCCGACATCAACTGGACGAGGAGTGGCGCGGCGAAGACGGCGATGGCGACGATGGCGCCCAGCGCCACCATCACGAGGGTCAGCAGACGGTTGGCGAATGCCTCGCCGCCGTCCTCGTCGTTCTTCATCGCCCGGACCAGCTGCGGGACGAAGACGGAGTTGAGACCGCCGCCGACGGTGAGGATGTAGATCATCGTCGGCAGGGTGTACGCGACGGTGAAGGTGTCACCGAGCAGGGCGGCACCGAGCGCGGCCGTGATCACCAGGCTGCGCACGAATCCGGTGAGGCGGGAGACCAGGGTTCCCGCCGCCATCACGGCGCTGGACCTCAGCAGCCCGGAGGCGCGCCCGGCCGGCTTCTTGGGGGGCACGGGCACGGGATCGGGCTCGGGGGCCGGCGCGGGGACGCCCGCGGCCTGCTGGTCCCGGAAGAGATGGGCGAAGGCGTCGGGCTCCGGCTGCTGCTCTCCGGCCCGGGTGACCAGGTCGTCGACACCGGTGAACTGCGTGGTCCGCGCGTCGTCCCCGTACGGCAGATGGCGCGAGGGCCCGTCCGGCTCGGGCGGAGGGGTCTGTGCCCAGACCCGGGGGTCCGGAGCGTACGGCGATGTGGGGGGCTGCTGGTAGAGGGGGTTCGGCGCCTCGTAGCTGCCCGGGGGCGGCGGCGGGTGCGCCGACCGGTCGTAGAGGGCTTCCGAGACCGGGTCCTGGGCGGAGAGATCCTGGGCCGCGTAGGGATCGGGGTGGTACGCGTCCTGGAGATACGGGTCGTGGGCGTACTGATCCTGGGCGTACGGGTCCTGCGGGGCGTAGGGATCGTGGGGAGGCTGATGAGGCGTCGGGCCCTGGCCGGACGGGTTACCGCCCGCGCCCTGACCGCGGTCACCGTCATACGGCGCGTTCATGACTACCCCACCTCATCGTCCCCGGCCGACCGGCCACGACATCGCTCAACGGTCCACTTTCTCACCAGCGCCGGACGGGTCGGCGCTTTCCGGTCGGGTGTCAGGTGACAGGTCACTCGCCTGCCCGGGATCCGGGCCGTCGCCGGCCTGGGTGACAGGGTCGCCGGTCCCGGCGTCCGGCGTCCCCTCGGCCGCTTCCTCCGCGGTCCTCTCGCCGGAGCCGGCAGCATCGAGCGCGGCTGCGCGACGTCGCTGGGTGTACATCCTGATCCCCGCGAGGACGAGGAGCAGCACCCCGCCGGCGATGACGAGCATCACCTGGGGCGTGATCTCCGAGACCTTCACGGTGAAGGCCATGGAGTCGCCGTAGGGGGTGCCGTCCTTGGTGAAGAGCTGGGCGGTCATCTGGACCTGACCGTTAGCATTGGCCACGGCGGGGAACTTCACCGTCTGGCTGTGTCCGCCGCCGACCCGGACCGGTTGTTCCGCCATGGCCTTGTCGTCGAGCCCGAGCCGGGTGGGGCTCTGCGAGGTCAGCCGCAGCACCAGGTCGTCCACGCCCTGGACCAACTGGTTCTGCACGGTGACCGGGATCATCGCGCTGCGGCCGGAGAGCGTCACATCGGACTTCTGGATCAGCTGGACCTCTTCGGTGAGGTTCTTGAGATTGGTCTGCACCCCGCCGCGGTACTGCTGGGCGCCCTGCGGGTTGCCCCGCCAGGACGTCGAGAGCTGGCGGTCGATCGCCCGGCCGAAGGGGGTGCTCACCCGGTCAGCCTGGGTGAGGATGCCCTCGAACATGTCCAGGTTCTTCTGGGTTCCGCTGATCTCGCGGAACGTCTCGACGGGCATCTCCTGCTTGCGGAGCTTGGCCGGGTATTCGGAGGCGCGGGGCACCCGGGTGTTGGCGTCGGCGTCGGGCTTGGCCTCGGCGGCGGCCGGCAGGTCGAGGGGCTGGGTCCAGCGCTTGCCGTCCAGCGCCTGCAGGGCGCGGGCCATGCTCTGGGCCTGGGCGGCCGTGGGCATGCGCTGAGGGGCGACGACGATGCTGCGCTGCTTCTCCGGGTCCTGGAGGGTCAGGGCGAGCGTCTGGGCGAGGAACGTCTGCACGGCGAGCGCGGAGTCGTCCGCCCTGGTCATGTCGCCCTGGAAGGCCTTGGAGAGCCGTGAGTCGGCCACCACGGCCGTGGTGCCGCCTCCGATGGGGCGCGCGGCCGTCGGGGTGTACGGGAGGTCGTCCCCGATGCTGTCGCTGCGGGCGATGACGTTGTCGGCGCCGGCGGAGGTGGCCACGTCGACGATCGCGGCGTCGACGGCGCCGTCGACGGGCCAGGCGAAGTCCACCGACGGCGTGGTGAGGAGCGTCGACTCCACGGTGGCCCTGGCGACCTCGGTGGCGGGCTGCAGATGGCTGAGCGAGCCGGGCACGGCCTTGCCGCGGTGGGCCAGGGAGGCCAGGTCCGGGTCGGCGAAGGGCAGGGCCACGACCTTGCGGCCCTGCACGGCCTTCCCGAGGTCGTTCAGCCAGCTCTGGGCGATCTTCTGGTTCTTCTCGCTGCCGGGAACCGTGGTGTCGCCCTGCCGGACGACATATCCCTCGGCCATGGCGTCGACCGTGGCCAGCAGATCCGGGTCGACGACCCAGGTGACGGGCAGCTGCGTGCCGAGCGAGACCATCTGCTGGAGGCGCCCGCCGGGGGACAGCTCGGCGACCAGCGACTCGTCCTCGAACACAGGGGTCTGCTGCTCGTCGGAACCGGTCTCCGAGGTCAGATGCGTGGTCGAGATCAGCGGCCAGAGGTAGGTGAGCTGCGTCCGCTTCTCGGTCGCCTCCGGCTGCCAGGGCAGGAAGGTCCGCTCGATGCCGAGCACCTGGTCGAACGGGAGGGCCGCGGTCCGGCCCGTGAGTGACACCCCGAGCTGGTAGACCCCGCCGTTCTCGTCGAGGTCGAGCTCGCCTGCCGGGACGGAGAGCGAGAAGTCCTGGCTCACGCCGGCGGCGAGCCGGGGGATCTCGAGCGCGTACTTGTCGTCGATCCGCGATCCGTCGAGGATCGGGTCGAAGACCCTGCCCTCCGTCACGCGCTCCGTGGCGCGGTCGATGGCGGCACGGCCGGTGAGCTGCTGACCGACGCGAAGATCGACATGGGCGTCGGTGATCGCCTGCTTGCCGCGGTTGATCACCGTTCCCGAGATCCTGATCGTGTCCTTCTCGCCGGGAGAGGCGGGCGTCATCGTGTTCAGGGACACATCGACGGTGCTGCTGCCGACGGCCTCCTGAGCGGTGGCGGCCGGGGTGCCCGGACCCCACAGGAGCCCGGCCACGAGCGGTAGTCCCGCGATCACGGAGGCTGTGCGCCGCAGCCACCGGCGGGCCGGAGGAGTACGCATCCCCTGGGTGTCTGCCGCCTCGGCCACGCGCTCGCCCGTCCCTCGTCGTCTGCTTGCCCTTGGTGGTTCTCTGGTCCTTGCGTCCACGCATGGTAACGAGACCCGCTGTGTCGAAGTGCCGCGGTCTGCTCCACAAGATCGCCACGAAAGGATCGTGACGGACCCGTGAGGTGTTCCCGGGGGCCGGGGGACAACCCGACTGCTTCGACCGGCCGGGGCACGTACCCTTTTCAGCTGTGCCGAACGCCAATGAAGACAGCCCCACAGCCCTGAGCCAGGTGCAACGCCGCGCGGTGAGCGAACTGCTGCGGGTCTCTCCTGTCGCCGACGACCTCGCCCGCCGTTTCCAGGATGCCGGTTTCCGTCTCGCCCTGGTCGGAGGATCGGTGCGCGACGCGCTGCTCGGGCGGCTCGGCAACGATCTGGACTTCACCACCGACGCCCGGCCCGAGGACGTTCTGAAGATCATCCGGCCCTGGGCCGACTCCGTCTGGGACGTCGGCATCGCCTTCGGCACGGTCGGGGCGCAGAAGGACGGCCGGGTCGGGGACGAGGTCCAGCGATTCCAGATCGAGGTAACCACGTACCGCTCGGAGGCGTACGACAGGACCTCCCGCAAGCCCGAGGTCTCCTACGGCGACTCCATCGAGGACGACCTCGTCCGCCGTGACTTCACCGTGAACGCCATGGCCGTGGCACTCCCGGAGAAGGAGTTCATCGACCCGCACGGCGGTCTCGAGGACCTGGCCGCTCGCATCCTGCGGACGCCCGGCACGCCCGAGGCGTCCTTCTCCGACGATCCGCTGCGCATGATGCGCGCGGCCCGCTTCGCCGCCCAGCTGGACTTCGAGGTCGCCCCGGACGTGGTGGAGGCCATGACGGCGATGGCCGAGCGGATCGAGATCGTCTCCGCCGAGCGGGTGCGGGACGAGCTGAACAAGCTGCTGCTGGCGGCGCACCCCCGCAAGGGCCTGGCGCTGCTGGTGGACACCGGGCTCGCCGCGCACGTTCTGCCCGAGCTTCCCGCGCTTCGCCTGGAAAGTGATGAGCACCACCGTCACAAGGACGTGTACGAGCACTCACTCACCGTGCTCGACCAGGCCATCGCCCTGGAGCAGGACGGCCCGGACCTGGTGCTGCGGCTGGCCGCCCTGCTCCACGACATCGGAAAGCCGCGGACACGCCGGTTCGAGAAGGACGGCCGGGTCTCCTTCCACCACCACGAGGTCGTGGGGGCGAAGATGACCAAGAAGCGGATGACGGCGCTGAAGTACTCCAACGACATGGTCAAGGACGTGTCGCGGCTGGTGGAACTGCATCTGCGGTTCCACGGCTACGGCACCGGCGAATGGACCGACTCCGCCGTCCGGCGGTACGTGCGGGACGGCGGACCGCTGCTCGACCGGCTGCACAAGCTGACCCGGTCGGACTGCACCACCCGGAACAAGCGCAAGGCCACCGCTCTGTCGCGCGCCTACGACGGGCTGGAGGAGCGGATCGCGCAGCTCCAGGAGCAGGAGGAGCTCGACTCGATCCGTCCCGACCTCGACGGCAACGAGATCCAGGAGATCCTCGGCATCGGCCCCGGGCCGCTGATCGGCAAGGCGTACGCGTTTCTCCTGGACCTCAGGCTGGAGAACGGCCCGATGGAGCGTGACGCCGCGGTCGCCGCGCTGAAGGAGTGGTGGGCGGCGCAGAACTGAGTTCGGTGGTGTGGTCGGCGCGATGTTTCACGTGAAACATCGCGCCGATGCGTTTCGGGGGTCGTGTTTCACGTGAAACACGACCTCTCACCGTCAGCCCGTCGGTTCGCCGTGCCGCCACCGGATCAGCGTGGCGCACACGGCGGCGTAGAGGGCCGCCACCATCACCACCAGGGGAACCGAGCGGCCGTCGGGTGGCAGCATCAGGGCCGCGATGGCGGCCGCTCCGACGAAGGCGATGTTGAAGAGCATGTCGTAGAGCGCGAAGACCCGGCCCCGGTAGGCGTCGTCCACCGATGTCTGGACGACGGTGTCCGTGGCGATCTTCGCTCCCTGGGTGACCAGCCCCAGGAGGAAGGCGGCCACCAGCATCGGCGCCGGAGCGAAGGGGAGCGCCAGGGCGGGCTCCAGCACCGCCGCGGCACCCGCGCAGAGGGCCATCCACCCGTAGCGTCCGAACCGTTCGACCGCCCACGGGGACAGGACGGCCGCCGCGAAGAAACCGGCACCGGAGACGCCGAGAGCAAGGCCGAGCAGTGCCAGGCCGTCGGCGTCCGAGTCGGACCAGGCGTACCGGCAGAGCATGAGGACCATGACCGTGAGGGCGCCGTAGCAGAAGCGCAGCAGCGTCATGGCCGCCAAGGCGTGAGCGGCAGCGGGCCGGCCCCTCAGGTGGCGCAGCCCGTCCAGCAGGCCGCGGGCCGTCGACACCAGGGCGGCGGCGAGACGGGGCTGGAGAACCTCGGGTTCGGGGCCGAGCAGGGCACGGCTCATCCGCAGACTCATGAACGCGGAGGAGAGATAGAGGAGCGCGGCGAGGAGGACCACCGCCGCGTCGGAGTCGGAGAGCAGGAGGCGCACCGCGAAGGCCAGACCGCCGCCCGCGGTCGCCGCCAGGGTCCCGGCGGTCGGCGACAGGGAGTTGGCCATGACGAGACGCTCGGAGTCGACCACCCGGGGCAGGGAGGCGGAGAGCCCGGCCAGCACGAAACGGTTGACGCCGGTGACCGTGAGCGCGGAGGCGTAGAAGAGCCAGTCGGGTACGGACAGCAGGATGAGCAGCGCGGTGCAGCAGGCCAGCACGGCACGCAGCAGATTGCCGTAGAGCAGCACCTGGCGCCGCCGCCAGCGGTCCAGCAGGACACCGGCGAAGGGGCCGACGAGGGAGTAGGGCAGCAGCAGCACGGCCATGGCGGAGGCGATCGCCGCAGGGGAGGTCTGCCGCTCCGGCGAGAAGACCACATAGGTGGCGAGGGCGACCTGGAAGACGCCGTCGGCCGACTGGGACAGCAGCCGGACCGCCAGAAGCCGGCGGAAGTTCCTCAGGCGCAGAAGGACACACAGATCACCCACGGCGGACATGCGAGCAAGCGTCACATACGAGGAGGGTCCCCGGGGCAGTGACCCGGGGACCCTCCTCGATGGGGTGTGGAGATGCGGCGCTTAGCGCTCGACCTCGCCCTTGATGAACTTCTCGACGTTCTCACGAGCCTCGTCGTCGAAGTACTGCACCGGCGGGGACTTCATGAAGTACGAGGAGGCCGAGAGGATCGGGCCGCCGACACCACGGTCCTTGGCGATCTTCGCGGCACGCACGGCGTCGATGATGACACCCGCGGAGTTCGGGGAGTCCCACACCTCGAGCTTGTACTCGAGGTTCAGCGGGACGTCACCGAAGGCGCGGCCCTCGAGGCGGACGTACGCCCACTTGCGGTCGTCGAGCCAGGCGACATAGTCCGACGGACCGATGTGGACGTTCTTCTCGCCCATCTCGCGGTCGGGGATCTGCGAGGTGACGGCCTGCGTCTTCGAGATCTTCTTGGACTCCAGACGCTCACGCTCGAGCATGTTCTTGAAGTCCATGTTGCCGCCGACGTTCAGCTGCATGGTGCGGTCCAGGATGACACCGCGGTCCTCGAACAGCTTCGCCATCACACGGTGCGTGATGGTGGCGCCGACCTGCGACTTGATGTCGTCGCCGACGATCGGGACACCGGCCTCGGTGAACTTGTCCGCCCACTCCTTGGTGCCGGCGATGAAGACCGGCAGGGCGTTGACGAACGCGACCTTGGCGTCGATGGCGCACTGCGCGTAGTACTTCGCGGCGTCCTCGGAGCCGACGGGCAGGTAGCAGACCAGAACGTCGACCTGCTTGTCCTTGAGGATCTGGACGATGTCGACCGGGGCCTCGGCGGACTCCTCGATGGTCTGGCGGTAGTACTTGCCCAGACCGTCCAGGGTGTGGCCGCGCTGCACGGTGACGCCGGAGGACGGCACGTCGCAGATCTTGATGGTGTTGTTCTCGCTGGCGCCGATGGCGTCGGCCAGGTCGAGACCGACCTTCTTGGCGTCCACGTCGAAGGCGGCGACGAACTCGACGTCGCGGACGTGGTACTCGCCGAACTGCACGTGCATCAGACCCGGCACCTTGCCGGCCGGGTCGGCGTCCTTGTAGTACTCGACGCCCTGCACCAGCGAGGCGGCGCAGTTGCCCACGCCGACGATGGCTACGCGAACCGAACCCATTCCGGTTGCTCCCTGTGTGATCTCGGTATTCCGGATGAAACCCTGCGGAGCGCGGGGCTTCACTTGGCGGTGTCGTCGGACGGATCCGGCGGGCCGGAGTCGCCGGGAGAGGTCTCCCCGCGATTCCCGGGCCGCCGGGGCAGGCCGTCCGTCGCTCCAGATGTGTTGTCCTGCTGAGCGGTGTTCCCGGGGGACGGTTGTCGCTGATCCCGTCCCGCCCGCTCGCTCTCGATGAGCTCGTTCAACCAGCGCACTTCACGCTCCACGGACTCCATGCCGTGCCGCTGCAGTTCGAGCGTGTAGTCGTCGAGGCGTTCACGGGTGCGGGCGAGAGAGGCGCGCATCTTCTCCAGGCGCTCTTCCAGCCGGCTGCGGCGGCCCTCCAGCACCCGCATCCGCACCTCGCGCTCCGTCTGGCCGAAGAAGGCGAAACGGGCGGCGAAGTGCTCGTCCTCCCAGGTGTCGGGGCCGGTGTGGGAGAGGAGCTCTTCGAAGTGCTCCTTCCCCTCGGCCGTCAACCGGTAGACGATCTTCGCCCGGCGCCCCGCGAGGGAGGCGGCGAGGGCGTCCTCGGGTGCGTGCCCGGGCTCCTCGATCAACCAGCCGTTGGCGACCAGCGTCTTGAGGCAGGGGTAGAGGGTTCCGTAGCTGAAGGCCCGGAAGACTCCCAGCGAGGTGTTGAGCCGCTTGCGCAGCTCGTATCCGTGCATCGGGGCTTCACGGAGCAGTCCGAGTACGGCGAACTCGAGGATGCCTGAGCGCCTGCTCACCGCTGCCTCCCTCGCCGTACGGAGTCCGTATGCCGGTCCGATGTGTCGTGCTGATGTATCGAGTCGATACATCAGCACGATAGAGGGGTGTTCCTGCTGCGACAAGGGGGGTCATCGTGAACGGCGTCACATCGTCAATTCACAGGCGGTGACTTGCCTGATATGGGGTGAACTTCAGGGCTAGGAGGGTTTTGACCGTGCGTAGTCTGTGCGGCATGCAGACCACCGGGAACCAAGTGACGCCCCCGAGCGTCATCGCCGTGGATGCGCAGCGGATGAGCTCTGGGAAGAGCTCGTCCGTATCCATTTCGGGGGGACCGGAACTCAACTGCCGCTTCCAGGCGTCTCGCCTGCCCGAGGAGTAGTCGTTCGATGAGCGAGCACCGTCGCAAACCGCCACAGCCGCAGGGTGGCGGTCGCGCCGCGGCCCGTCGCGCCGCACAGCAGTCTTCCGGCCGCCGTGCGGCGCCCGGCCGAAGTGCCACGTCAGCTTCCCCTGCCGCCTCCTTCGGTGAGGAGGAGCGGCCCTACGGAGGCCGCGCGGAGGCCCGCCGTGCCCAGCGGGGCGGGCGCCGGCGGGTGGACGAGCCGGCCGCGGCCGGCCACGGCGGCGGTGGCCGCGGAGGCGGGCGCCGGGGCACCGGTGGAGGCGGCGGTGGGGGCGGCGCCGGGCGCGGCCCGGGCCGCAAGCGCCTGATCGACTACCCGCGCCACGACAAGGACGGATGGCGTCGCTGGATGCCGTCCTGGAAGCTCGTCACGGGCCTGTGCATCGCCTTCCTCGGCACCCTCATGGGCGCCGCGACGATCGCGTACGCCATGGTGGGCATCCCGGACCCGGACAAGACGGCGACCGCGCAGAACAACGTCTACTACTGGGCGGACGGCTCGCAGATGGCCGCGACCGGTGGTGAGACCAACCGCCAGATCATCGCCTTCGACCAGATCCCGCGCGAGATGATGAACGCGGTGGTCTCGGCCGAGAACAAGACCTTCTGGAAGGACTCGGGCATCGACCCCCGGGGCATCGGCCGCGCGGTGCTGAACATGGCGACGGGCGAGCAGACCCAGGGCGGCTCGACCATCACCCAGCAGTACGTGAAGAACAACCGGCTGAACGACCAGTCGCAGACGGTGACGCGGAAGCTCAAGGAACTCTTCATCTCGATCAAGATCGACACCGAGGTGAAGAAGCCCGAGGTCATGGCCGGGTACCTCAACACCGCGTACTACGGCCGCGGCGCGTACGGCATCCAGGCCGCCGCCCGCACGTACTACGGCAAGGACGCCAACCAGCTCAACGCCAGCCAGTGCGCGTTCCTGGCCGCGCTGCTGAAGGGCGCCACGTACTACGACCCGGCCGGCGCCCCCGAGATCGACTCCAAGGCGACCGCCAAGGACAACCTGGAGCGGGCCACCAAGCGCTGGCGCTGGATCCTCGACGAGATGGTCAAGGACGGTCACCTGGACGCCGCCGAGCGCGCCAAGTACACCGAGTTCCCGATGCCCGACCCGCTGAAGAAGAACGCCCAGCTGAGCGGCCAGATCGGTTACCTGGTCGACCTGGCCAAGGCGAACTTCATCAACAAGAACGACCGGGGCATCGACTCCGTCAAGCTCGCCCAGGGCGGCTACGAGATCCACACGACCTTCGACAAGAAGAAGGTCACCGAGCTCGAGAAGTCCGTCAAGAAGATCCAGGACGAGTACATCGATCCGAAGAAGCGGCCGAAGACCGACACCCACGTGCAGTTCGGCGGCGCGTCCGTAGAGCCGAAGACGGGCAAGATCATCGCGATCTACGGCGGTACGGACGCCACCAAGCACTTCACCAACAACGCCGACGCGACCGGCGCCCAGGTCGGCTCGACGTTCAAGCCGTTCGTGCTGGCCGCCGCGATGCGCGACGGGGTGCGCAACCCCGAGCTGGGCAAGGAGCAGGGCGCCGAGGACCGGAAGATCGTCGATCCGGACAAGAGCCGGTACAGCGGCAAGAACAAGCTGACGATCCGGAACTACGACGGCAGCGTCTGGCACGACGAGAACGGGGAGGAGTGGCAGCAGGTCAACGACGACGACGCGAGCTACCCCGACATGAGCCTGCGCCGCGCGATGATCCGCTCCGCCAACTCCCCCTATGTGCAGCTCGGCATGGACATCGGCATCCCGCAGGTCCGGCAGGCGGCCGTCGACGCCGGACTGCTGGAGAACAGCCTGGTGAAGTCCGACGTGCCGTCGTTCTCGCTCGGTATCTCCTCGCCCAGCGCGATCCGCATGGCGGGCGCCTACGGCACCTTCGCCGCCGAGGGCGAGCAGCGCGACCCGTACTCCGTGACCAGGGTGGAGTACCAGGGCGGAGTGATCTACGAGCACGAGGACGAGGTCAAGCGGCCGTTCAGCAAGGCCGTGGCGACCAACGTGACCGATGTGCTCCGCGACGTGGTCGACAGCGACGAGGGCACCGGCCGCAAGGCCCGGATCCCGGGCCGTGACGTGGCCGGCAAGACGGGTACGACCGACGGCAACAAGCAGGCGTGGTTCGTCGGCTACACGCCGCAGCTGTCGACCGCCATCGACATGTACCGCCTGGACGACAACGAGAAGAACAAGGACCGCCAGTTCGAGGACATGTACGGCACGGGTGACCAGCCGAAGATCCACGGCTCGTCGTTCCCGTCCCGGATCTGGCACGACTACATGACCCAGGCCCTCAAGGGCGAGAAGGCCATCGACTTCAGCAAGCCGGGCGAGCTCGACGGCGAGGCCGTCTGGGGCGGTGGCGCCAAGAGCCCCGAGCCGACGCCGACCACCAGCCCGTCCCCGACCCCGACGCCGTCCCAGTCGCCGACCCCGACGCCGAGCCCCTCGATCACGCCCCGGCCTTCCGAGACGTGCAACCCGTGGGAGGACTGGACCTGCCGGCCCTCCGGCGGGACCGACCAGGGCGGTGACCAGGGAGCCACCAACGGCGGCGTCTCCCCCAGTCCCAGCGAGTCGCAGGAGGAGAGTTCCGGGGGGAACAACGGCGGCGGCAACAGCAACGGCGGAGGGTTCATCGGAGGGTCCGACGGGACCTAGGCCCCCCCGCGGGGCCCGCAGGCCCCGCACACCGCACGGCTCACGGGCCGTCGCATCCCCTCGCGCCGCCTCCCGCGGCGTACGGGATGCGGCGGCCCTCGCCGTATCCCCGCCCCCTTACGGCAGGATGTGCAGCATGCCCAGCGCAGAAGAGACGAGCGTGAACGAGGACCGGTCCCCGCGGCGGGAACGCCCCGACGTGCGCCCCACCCTGCGCGACAGCGTCGCGAGGGCGGGCAGCGAACTGCTCGGCGGCCCGTCGGGGCGCCGAGCGCTGCCCGACGGCAACCGCAGGCTCACCCCGGTGGCCGTCGTGGCCCTCACCGCGATCGGCCTGTTCGCCCTGGGCATGGTGCAGAAACTGCCCTGCTACAACTGGGCCTGGTTCCGCGGCACCAGCTCGCAGTACACCCATGCCTGCTACTCGGACATCCCCCACCTCTACCTGGGGCGGGGCTTCTCCGAAGGGCTGATCCCGTACTTCGACCGGCTGCCCGGCGACATGCAGTACCTCGAATACCCCGTGCTGACCGGCCTGTTCATGCAGGTCGCCGCGTGGATCAGCGACATCGGCTTCTGGCTGGGCATCTCCGACGCCGACGTCATGCAGCAGGAGCAGCTGTACTGGCTGGTCAACGCGGGCATGCTGATGGCCTGTACGGCGGTCATCGCCGTCTGCACCGCCCGGACGCACCGCCACCGCCCCTGGGACGGTCTGCTGGTGGCCCTGGCCCCGGCCTTCGCGCTCACCGCGACCATCAACTGGGACCTGTTCGCGGTGGCGCTGACCGCCGCGGCGATGCTGATGTGGTCCCGCGGACGGGTGCTGGCCTTCGGCATCCTGATCGGTCTGGCGACGGCGGCCAAGCTGTACCCCGTCTTCCTGCTGGCCCCCCTGCTGCCGCTGTGCTGGCGCGCGGGGAGGTGGCGGGAGTTCTTCACGGCCTCCCTCGCGGCGGCGGGCGCCTGGCTGGTGGTCAATCTCCCGGTCATGCTCCTCGCGCCCGAGGGATGGAAGAAGTTCTACACGTTCAGCCAGGAACGGCAGATCGACTTCGGTTCGTTCTGGCTGGTCATCACCCAGCGCACCGGTGAGCCGATCGACGTCCGGACCGTGAACGACACGGCGATCGTGCTGGTGGTCGCCGCTTTCATCGGCCTGTGCGTGCTCACCCTCACCGCGCCCCGGCGGCCCCGTTTCGCCCAGCTGGCGTTCCTGCTGGTCGCGGTGTTCATCCTCACCAACAAGGTCTACTCGCCGCAGTACGTGCTGTGGCTGATCCCGCTCGCCGCGCTCGCGCGCCCCCGCTGGCGGGACTTCCTCGTGTGGCAGGCGTGCGAGGTCATGTACTTCCTGGGGATCTGGATGTACCTCGCGTACACCACCAGTGAGAAGCACCAGGGGCTGCCGCCGGAGGGCTACCAGCTGGCGATCGCGCTGCACCTGCTCGGGACGCTGTACCTGTGCGCGGTGATCGTCAGGGACATCCTGAAGCCGGAGCGCGACGGTGTGCGGACGGACGGGACCGACGACCCCTCGGGCGGGGTGCTCGACGGTGCGGAGGACGTGTTCGTCCTGGGCCGCGCCGCGCGGCCGCAGCAGGACGCGACGAAGGCCGTGGAGGGGCCGCGGGTGGACTGGGGCAGCCCGCCCGGCCCCGGCGCGGAGAAGGAGCCCCAGCCGACCGTGTGACACCTCCGGGGGGCGCCGGACGCCCCCCGGGAGGTCCTGGGGCCCTTCGCGCGCCGGAGCGCGCGAGCCGGCCGGGATCCGACGGAGAGGTCCTAGCGCTCGACCAGGCGGTCGAACTGCGTGGTGGTGTGGCGCAGGTGGGCCACCAGCTCGTCGCCCACCTTCGGCTCCTGGGCGTCGGCGGGCACGAAGAGGATGGACACCTGCATGTGCGGCGGCTCGGCGAACCAGCGCTGCTTGCCCGCCCAGACGAACGGCGACAGATTGCGGTTGACGGTCGCCAGACCGGCCCGGGCCACGCCCTTGGCACGCGGCATCACTCCGTGCAGCGCCTTGGGCGCCTCCAGGCCCACGCCGTGCGACGTGCCGCCGGCCACGACGACCAGCCAGCCGTCCGATGCCGCCTTCTGCTGGCGGTAGCCGAAGCGGTCGCCCTTGGAGACCCGTGTGACGTCGAGCACCGCGCCGCGGTACTCGGTCGCCTCGTGGTCGCCCAGCCACAGCCGGGTGCCGATCCGGGCGCGGAAGCGGGTCTGCGGGAACTGCTGCTGGAGCCGTGCCTGCTCCTCGGCGCGCAGATGGCTGACGAACATCGTGTGCAGCGGCAGCCGGGCCGCGCGCAGCCGGTCCATCCAGCCGATGACCTCCTCGACGGCGTCCGAGCCGTCGGTGCGGTCCAGCGGAAGGTGGAGGGCGAAGCCCTCCAGGCGGACGTCCTCGATCGCGGCGTGGAGCTGCCCGAGCTCCTGCTCGGTGATGCCGTGACGCTTCATCGAGCTCATGCACTCGATGACCACGCGCGCACCGACCAGGGCGTGCACACCGTCGACCGAGGAGACCGAGCGGATCACCCGGTCCGGCAGCGGCACCGGCTCCTCACCGCGCCGGAACGGCGTCAGCACCAGCAGGTCGCCGCCGAACCAGTCCTTGATCCGCGCCGCCTCGTAGGTCGTGCCCACGGCCAGCATGTCGGAGCCGAAACGGGCCGCCTCCTCGGACAGCCGCTCGTGGCCGAAGCCGTAGCCGTTGCCCTTGCAGACCGGGACGAGGCCGGGGAACTGGTCGATCACCGACTTCTGGTGAGCCCGCCAGCGCGCGGTGTCTACGTAGAGGGAGAGCGCCATGACAGGCCCGGGACCTTTCTGGTGACTTCGGCGTGAATGGGGACGTGTACGAGGTTACGGACCCGCCGGCCGCTCGGGGCCGGCGAGTGGGTTCCGCGGTCTAGCGGCGGGACATGTAGATGTCGAGAGCCTTGTGGAGCAGCTTGTTGAGCGGGAAGTCCCACTCGCCCACGTACTCCACGGCCTCGCCGCCGGTTCCGACCTTGAACTGGATGAGACCGAACAGGTGGTCCGTCTCGTCCAGCGAGTCGCTGATGCCCCGCAGGTCGTACACCGTGGCGCCCATCGCGTACGCGTCGCGCAGCATGCGCCACTGCATGGCGTTGGAGGGCCGCACCTCACGGCCGATGTTGTCGGAGGCGCCGTAGGAGTACCAGACGTGGCCGCCGACGACGAGCATGGTGGCCGCGGAGAGGTTCACTCCGTTGTGCCGGGCGAAGTAGAGCCGCATGCGGTTGGGGTCCTCGTTGTTGAGGACGGTCCACATGCGCTGGAAGTAGGAGAGCGGACGCGGACGGAAGCGGTCGCGCTCGGCGGTGATCTCGTAGAGACGCTGCCACTCGGCGAGGTCCTCGTAGCGGCCCTGCACGACCTCGACGCCGGCCTTCTCGGCCTTCTTGATGTTGCGTCGCCACAGCTGGTTGAAGCCCTTGAGGACGTCGTCCAGCGAACGGTTCGCGAGGGGCACCTGGTAGACGTAGCGCGGCTGCACGTCGCCGAAGCCGGCGCCGCCGTCCTCGCCCTGCTGCCAGCCCATCTTGCGCAGCCGGTCCGCGACCTCGAAGGCACGCGGCTCGATGTGGGTCGCCTCGACGTCGCGCAGGCGCTTCACGTCGGGGTCCTGGATGCCGGCCTTGATCGCGGGAGCGTCCCAGCGCCGGATCACGACCGGCGGGCCCATCTTCACGGAGAAGGCGCCCTGGTTCTTGAGGTGGGCCAGCATCGGCTGCAGCCAGTCGTCCAGGTTGGGGGCGTACCAGTTGATGACCGGGCCCTCGGGAAGATAGGCGAGGTACCGCTTGATCTTGGGCAGCTGGCGGTAGAGCACCAGGCCGACGCCGACGAGCTCACCGCTCCGGTCGAACCAGCCCAGGTTCTCGGAGCGCCACTCGGTCTTCACGTCCGCCCACGCCGGAACCTGGCAGTGACTGGCCGAGGGCAGTGTCTGGATGTATGCCAGATGCTGCTCACGGCTGATGGTCCTCAGGGTCAGGCTCATGCGGGGCGCTCCTCGGCAGGTGTGTCCCCATGGGTTCAGGGGCTCCGGCTCTCGCGCCGAAGCCTACTGCGCCCGGGAACCGCCCCGAATGGTTGTGCGCAGGAGCGGGCCGCCGTCCGGAGGCGGAAGCGGCCGCACACGGCCCCGCCCCGCCTTTCGCAGCGGTTCGCCGCCGATGCGCTGTCCGGGGGCCGGGCCGTGCGGCGGGCCCCCGGGACGGGCGCACGGTGCCGTCAGCAGAGGGACGGCACCGTGTCGCGGCGGGGCGGTGCTCCGTGCCGGACCCCGGTCAGCCGAGGAGGCCGCCGAACAGGCCGCCGTGCGCCATGCCCAGGTAGAAGCCCACGGCCGATGCGCCGAGTCCCAGGATCAGCAGGAAGCGCTCCCGGGTGGTGGCCGAGATGAACTGCCCGTACGCCCCGGCCAGGATGCCGAGGAGACCCGCCCATGAGCTGAGCAGATGCAGATGGTGGAACATCGCCGTGATGAAGGCGACGGCGCCGAGCACCAGGGTCGCCGCCATCAGGGAGTCCTGCAGCGGATGTGGTCTGCCGTCGGTGGAGAGAAGACCGGCGGGGGCGGCCTGTCGTCGCATTGCGTGTGCCATGGGGCACCTCCTGCCTGTGCCGGAAGGCGGCGCATCGTAGCGCCGCGCGCACCCGATGTGTACAGATTGCGGCCATCTGGCACCGGATTTCAACCGGAAGCCGGTCTGCGGGTAGGCTGTACGGTCTGCACCGGTGTCTGCCCTGGCCAGGACACGATCGATCGCGAACACGCGGGGATTGTCAGTGGCCGCGGATACCGTTGCGTACGCATCACGACCCTCCTGCCACGGAACGACCGTGGCCGCTGAGTCCAAAGGAGGTGGGTTCCACATGCGTCACTACGAGGTGATGGTCATCCTCGACCCCGATCTCGAGGAGCGCGCTGTCTCCCCGCTGATCGAGAACTTCCTCTCCGTCGTCCGTGAGGGCAACGGAAAGGTGGAGAAGGTCGACACCTGGGGCCGTCGTCGTCTCGCTTACGAGATCAAGAAGAAGCCCGAGGGCATCTACTCGGTCATCGACCTGCAGGCCGAGCCTGCGGTCGTCAAGGAGCTCGACCGCCAGATGAACCTGAACGAGTCGGTCCTCCGGACCAAGGTCCTCCGTCCCGAGACCCACTGAGCTTTCCGCTCAGAGGTCATCGGGTTCGAGTAGCAGCAAGCAGCCAGAAGCAATCCCGCCGAGAGGTTCACCCATGGCAGGCGAGACCGTCATCACGGTCGTCGGCAATCTCGTCGACGACCCCGAGCTGCGCTTCACCCCGTCCGGTGCGGCGGTCGCGAAGTTCCGCGTCGCGTCCACTCCCCGCACCTTCGACCGGCAGACCAACGAGTGGAAGGACGGCGAGAGCCTGTTCCTCACCTGCTCGGTCTGGCGGCAGGCGGCGGAGAACGTCGCCGAGTCGCTTCAGAAGGGCATGCGCGTCGTCGTGCAGGGCCGTCTGAAGCAGCGGTCGTACGACGACCGCGAGGGCGTCAAGCGGACGGTCTTCGAGCTGGACGTCGAGGAAGTCGGCCCCAGCCTGAAGAACGCCACGGCCAAGGTCACCAAGACCACGGGTCGCGGCGGCCAGGGCGGATACGGCGGCGGTCAGCAGGGTGGCGGCGGCGGCAACTGGGGCGGCGGCCCCGGTGGCGGCGGCCAGCAGGGCGGCGGCGGTGCACCCGCCGACGACCCCTGGGCCACCAGCGCGCCGGCCGGCGGTGGCCAGCAGGGCGGCGGGGGCGGCTGGGGCGGAAGCTCCGGGGGTTCCGGCGGCGGCTACTCGGACGAGCCGCCCTTCTAGGGCAGCTCGTACCCCACTTCTTGATCACACAGGAGAAACACCATGGCGAAGCCGCCTGTGCGCAAGCCTAAGAAGAAGGTCTGCGCGTTCTGCAAGGACAAGACCGCGTACGTGGACTACAAGGACACGAACATGCTGCGGAAGTTCATTTCCGACCGCGGCAAGATCCGTGCCCGTCGCGTGACCGGCAACTGCACGCAGCACCAGCGTGACGTCGCCACGGCCGTCAAGAACAGCCGTGAGATGGCGCTGCTGCCCTACACGTCCACCGCGCGATAAGGGAAGGGTGACCTAGACATGAAGATCATCCTCACCCATGAGGTCTCTGGCCTCGGTGCCGCCGGCGACGTCGTCGACGTCAAGGACGGCTACGCTCGCAACTACCTGGTCCCGCGTGGTTTCGCGATCCGCTGGACCAAGGGCGGCGAGAAGGACGTGGCGCAGATCCGCCGCGCCCGCAAGATCCACGAGATCGCGACCATCGAGCAGGCGAACTCCATCCGGGGTCAGCTCGAGGCCGTGAAGGTGCGCCTGGCCGTTCGCTCCGACGACGCGGGCCGCCTGTTCGGTTCCGTCACCCCGGCCGACATCGCCTCGGCGATCAAGGCTGCCGGTGGTCCGGAGGTCGACAAGCGTCGTGTCGAGCTCGGTGCGCCGATCAAGACCCTGGGCTCGCACCAGGTGTCCGTGCGTCTGCACCCCGAGGTCGCCGCGCAGCTCGGTGTCGAGGTCGTCGCCGCCTGAGCAGCGTGATCGACTGAGCAGAGGAAGGGCCGCACCCCGAGGGTGCGGCCCTTTCGCGTACGTTTCACGTGAAACGTCCTACCCGCATGTTTCACGTGAAACCGGGCGGAGGATCGTGTCGTGAAGCTTGCCGGGGGCGGTCAGCGGGTCGCGCCTGTCACGATCCACCGGCCCGATCGAGCCCGCCACCACAGCGTCACCAGACGTACGGTCATCATCAGGGTCATGGCCCACCAGAGCGCCGTGAGCCCGCCGCCGAACACCGGTATCAGCAGGGCGACGGGCGCGAAGGCCGCCAGGGTGAGGAGCATCGCCCAGGCGAGATACGGGCCGTCCCCCGCACCCATGAGCACGCCGTCGAGGACGAAGACCACCCCGGCGATCGGCTGGGAGACGGCGATCACCAGCAGAGCGGGCAGCAGGGTGTCCTTCACCGCCTGGTCCCCGGTGAACAAGGGGATGAACAGGGGGCGGGCCAGGACCACGAGAAGGCCGAGGACGAAGCCCGAGACGATGCCCCACTGGACCATGCGGCGACACACCTGGCGGGCTCCCTCCGAGTCCCCGGCCCCCAGATAGCGTCCGATGATCGCCTGTCCGGCGATGGCGATGGCGTCCAGGGCGAAGGCGAGCAGGCTCCACAGGGAGAGTGCGATCTGGTGGGCCGCGATGTCGGTGTCGCCCAGGCGGGCGGCCACGGCGGTGGCGATCATCAGGACCGCGCGCAGGGAGAGGGTGCGTACCAGCAGCGGTACGCCGGCCTGGGCGCTGGCCCGGATGCCCGCCGCGTGGGGGCGCAGGGGGGCTCCGTGGGTGCGTGCGCCGCGGATGACCACGAAGAGATAGGCGGCCGCCATCCCGCACTGGGCTATCACGGTGCCCCATGCGGATCCCGCGATACCGAGGTCCGCCCCGTAGACGAGTCCGACGTTGAGGGCGGCATTGGCGGCGAAGCCGCCGACCGCCACGTAGAGCGGTGTGCGGGTGTCCTGGAGGCCGCGCAGCACGCCGGTGGCGGCGAGCACGATCAGCATGGCGGGGATGCCGAGGCTGGAGATGCGCAGATAGGTGATGGCGTGGGGGGCCGCGGTCTCCGAGGCTCCGAAGACGTCCACGAGCCAGGGAGCGGCGGGCAGGGTCACGGCGACCACGGCAGCGCCGAGGAGGAGCGCCAGCCAGATGCCGTCCATGCCCTGGCGGATCGCCGCCCGGAGGTCGCCCGCACCGACGCGTCGCGCCACGGCCGCCGTGGTGGCGTAGGCCAGGAAGACGAAGACACTGACGGCGGTCATCAGAAGTGCCGCGGCGACCCCGAGGCCGGCGAGCTGAGGGGTGCCGAGATGGCCGACGACGGCGCTGTCGACCATCACGAAGAGGGGCTCGGCGACGAGGGCGCCGAAGGCCGGAACGGCCAGGGCGATGATCTCTCGGTCATGCCGGCGCCGATGGGCGCGGACGGTCGCGGGGGCCTGAGTCATACGGTCAATCTAATCTTCCACAGGTAAGAGACGCAATTGTCTTGCATCCCTTACAAGTCGTCGGTGGGCGAGCGCCTTCCGGGCCCGTTTGTTCTGATCTTGGCCCGAGCGGGAAAGTTTTTCTCCCCCACAGCCGGTGGACGGCAACGGTGCAGGTCATCCGGTGTTTCTTGGGTGATCTCCGATGTTGTCCACAGTGCTGTCCCCCGGTCCGTGCACAGGATGCGGAGAGTTCTCCACAGCATCTGGTCGTTCATCCACACAGCCTGTGGATAACGAGATTGGCTGAGGCCTTCCGGGGGCCTACCGTGAACCGTCGCCCGACGCGCCGCAGCGGCATCGAGCGAGTCGATTTGTCAGTGTCGTGCCGTAGAAAGAGTGCCACGACAGAGGTCCGCTGAGCGGACGGGAGGAGGTGGCACGGGTGAGCATCTCCGAGCCTCTGGACGATCCGTGGGCGGCGGACAGCCCCGGCGACCGCCTCCCTGCCTCCCGTCGGCGCGGCAGCGAGGGCCGTGGTGGCCGTGAGGACAGGCACGACCGAGGGAGGGACGGCAGCGGCTGGGACAGCGCTCCGAGCTTCGAACGGGTGCCCCCCCAGGACCTGGACGCCGAACAGTCCGTCCTCGGCGGCATGCTGCTCTCGAAGGACGCCATCGCGGACGTCGTCGAGATCATCAAGGGCCACGACTTCTACCGGCCGGCCCACGAGACGGTCTACACGGCGATCCTCGACCTCTACGCCAAGGGCGAGCCCGCCGACCCCATCACCGTCGCCGCCGAACTGGTCAAGCGCGGCGAGATCACCCGGGTCGGCGGTGCGCCGTATCTCCACACCCTGGTGCAGTCCGTCCCGACGGCGGCGAACGCCTCGTACTACGCGGAGATCGTTCACGAGCGTGCCGTGCTGCGCCGCCTGGTCGAGGCCGGCACCAAGATCACGCAGATGGGATACGCCGCCGACGGCGACGTCGACGAGATCGTGAACTCGGCGCAGGCCGAGATCTACGCCGTGACCGAGCAGCGCACCAGCGAGGACTATCTGGCGCTGGGCGACATCATGGAGGGGGCCCTCGACGAGATCGAGGCGATCGGCTCCCGCAGCGGTGAGATGACCGGTGTCCCCACCGGCTTCACCGACTTCGACTCCCTCACCAACGGGCTCCACCCCGGCCAGATGATCGTCATCGCCGCACGTCCCGCGATGGGCAAGTCGACGCTCGCACTGGACTTCGCCCGCGCGGCGTCGATCAAGCACAACCTGCCGAGCGTCATCTTCTCCCTCGAAATGGGCCGCAACGAGATCGCCATGCGTCTGCTGTCCGCCGAGGCCCGCGTCGCCCTGCACCACATGCGGTCCGGCACGATGACGGACGAGGACTGGACGCGCCTGGCCCGCCGGATGCCCGAGGTGTCGTCCGCGCCCCTCTACATCGACGACTCCCCCAACCTGTCGATGATGGAGATCCGGGCCAAGTGCCGCCGCCTCAAGCAGCGCAACGACATCAAGCTCGTGATCATCGACTACCTGCAGCTGATGCAGTCCGGTGGGTCCAAGCGCGCCGAGAGCCGCCAGCAGGAGGTCTCGGACATGTCCCGTAACCTCAAGCTGCTGGCCAAGGAGCTGGAAGTCCCCGTGATCGCGCTCTCGCAGCTGAACCGAGGGCCCGAGCAGCGCACCGACAAGAAGCCCATGGTGTCCGACCTGCGTGAGTCCGGCTCCATCGAGCAGGACGCCGACATGGTGATCCTGCTGCACCGCGAGGACGCGTACGAGAAGGAATCGCCGCGCGCGGGCGAGGCGGACATCATCGTGGGCAAGCACCGAAACGGCCCGACGGCCACGATCACCGTGGCCTTCCAGGGGCACTACTCGCGGTTCGTCGACATGGCGCAGACCTGATCCGTCGCCTTGTGGGTTCTCAAATTCCGTGTCATTTTCTCAGTCGCAATGGCATCTGACGGCTCATCGAGCAGTACGTCCACCGCCGCCGGACGCTGTTGGACCTCGCCCGAGAAGCTGGCATGAGCACCGCGAACATGGCCCGCTGGGCCAAGACCCACGACGTTCCGCTGCGACCACGCGGAGGGTCCAGTCACAGCCAGGTACTTCGGGCAATCGACCAGGCCAGCCGAGCACCAAGCATCCTTCGGCCGGCACTCGGCGGCCAGGGGGCCAGCGAACGGTTGAGCCGATTCGCGGCTGCATCTCCCTACCCCAGCCTCGGTGCCGCAGCGAGCGGCCTCGGCCTCAACACGTTCACCCTCGTCGCACAGATCAACCGGGTCGAACGAGAACTCGGTGGACCACTCCTGGTCCGGGCGGAACGAGGTAGGCCCATGACGCTCACTCCCCTGGGGAAGAAGGTGCTCAAGGCCATTCGAAAGATGCAGGACAACACGATGCCCTGAGATGCGGCATGATCATTCCGGGTCGGCAATGCGTCGGAACACCCCGTCCAACTCGCCGGAGGCCACGAGCCCGGCAATCACGCGCATCATGCTGCCGATGCCGGGATTCCGCACGATCAGCCCGTCCGCGCAGAAGAAGCACTGCCCGGAGACCGCCTCTCCGCTCGCCTCCCAGCTCCGCATGAGCCGATCCACCTCGGCGAGAGTGAAGATCGTGGAACTCCAGCGCGACCCGTCGGCAAGATGAACCTCGGCATCGACGTTGCAGACCTCTTCGATCGCCTCGTCCGGTTCCACGAGGAAGAGCACCTGGAAGCCGGCGGCCCGAACCCGGTAGTAGGGAGCCTCCCAGTCGGCATCAGAAGCCCGACCCTCGGACGCCGGGCCCGCCTGTTGCGGCATCGACGCCGTCACTGAAGTTCCTCACCCGGCGGTATGAAGGCGTCGGCGCTGTCGGCGTCCTCCACATGCCCCTGAGCATCGACTGTGATGGCAGTCGCCCGGCCCTGCGAAGTGATCAACCAGGCCAGCACCTGCTCCGTGAGAGGTGATCCACCCGGCCCTTCATCCGTCCAGTGTGCCCGCCATCCCCCACCGGGTATCGCGGCGACCACCTGATCGGCCCGCTCCAAGTGGGAGAAGTCCACGTAGTCCGTGACCTGGCGCAGTGCCCCTCGTTGCGGGTCGACCACCAAGGCTGTCCCGGTTGCGGGATCCCATCCCTCCACGCGCACCATGCGACCGATCTCGGTCTCAGTGCCATTGAAGATGGCGGTCCATCCGGTCTGATTGAAGTATCGGAGTTGCATGGCGTCATGATCCCGGAGGTCCGGCGACCTGCTCGACCTCCGTGTCGTGGAAGCCGTGGTTATCAAGAAACCAGCAGGCCGGTGATACTGATGTCAAAGACCCGACGGAGTGTGGAAGCGGACCCAGACACTCCTGTAGGGCTCACGGAGCTTGTGGCCGACCAGCGGGCAGCCGGGCTAGCGTTGCTGCCACAGATCCGTCAGAAGCGCCCGCACATCTCCAGTCAGTGGAGCCGCGACTGGCTCCCCAAGCAGGGGAGGCCGCCGAGTAGGCGGGAGAGAGTGCGGTCAGTGGATTGCTGCCTTTCTATGCTGGTGCACACCTTCACTCGTTGGGGGATTCCGTTGCCAGCGGGATACCGCACCGCCAGCAGTCGTTCGCGTGGTCGTCCTGGCAGACGTAGCCGATGGCACCATCCACGCACCATTCGGCGGCCTCCTCGGAAAGCAGGTCGGGCCCGGCAAGGAGCAGCCGACGAAATTCTGTGGTATCCGCAATGTCGGCCGGCCGGTTGGTGAACCACTCGTTGAACCAAGGCTTGTCCTGGTATATGCCCCAGTGCGCATTCTCCCGGTCGTCGACAGCCGTAAGGAACCGATCGACGATGCGCCCCCAACTCGGTGCTCCAAACCAGCCGTTGTCGGACGCACAGAAGGATTCGATCAGGGTTCGCAGGCCGAACTCCTTCTCGTGAAGGCAGTACCTTCGCCCCCATGAGATCGCGACCTGCGCCATCTCCGCGAGTTCATCTCGCGGATCAACCTCGTGCGCCGGGTCGTCAGGGTTGTGGCAGGCCAGCCCGAGCTCGAGTACGGACTGCCCTGTCGGTAGAACCCGGGACGGGTTGACGATCGCGAGACCGAGACCGATCCAGTCGACACGGTCGAACGACAGCATCGAGCGCACGAGTCGGGTGGTTGCCGTGTTGATCCGCATCATCGTGCCGTCGTGCAGCGGACTCTTCCCGGCATGCCAGTTCTCGACGGGTGTGTTGCGCCACACGGCGAGCGTGATGCGGGTGGCAGCGAGCCACAGCAGGGCGTCGTCGTCGAGGTGCCCGAACCGCTTGGCACACTCCTGGGCGCCGTAGGTGATCAACTCTTCCGGTTTCGGCCACCTGTGGCTGTCGGGCCCTTCAGGCGCGTACTCATAGTCGTCGGCGTACACGTCAAGGATCGCACTCAACTCGGTTGCGCTGTAAGCCTCGCTGTACTCGGAGCCGTCCGGCCCCTCGACGGTGTACATGTCGTGGTCCCAGGAGACGTACACGTCGCCCCAGAGCACGACGTCATCGCACTCGCTGGCGTTGTCCGTCACAACCGGCCTGATGGTGATCGGGGCAGTACGCCCGTCGGTTCGCTCGCCGTCCTTCTCGGCGGCCCATGCGGTGATGACCCCGAGCGGCTTCGGAAGGAGAGGACCGACCTCGGTGACGCTGAACGGCTCGTCGTCGTCATCGGTGTCGAACCGGCTGTTGACGAACGCGACCGCCTCGGAGGGCGTGCTGACGATGGACTGGCTACCACTCTCGTTGTCAACTACACGCCACAACGTCCTGTTCTTCACGGTGCTCTCCGATCGCGGTGAGTGCACCCGGGGCGGGTGCGATGCGCCGGGCCGCTCGGCACTGACACCAACTTATGGGCTGATCAACCCATCCGTAGTCCCGAAGGTGCTCGTCGGCGATAACGTTCGGTACGTTCGCGTGCAACCTGCTTTTCGCGACCGCGGCGACACAGCACAGTCCAACAGCGGAGGAGGCGAAGATGGCGCTGAACAAGAAGGGTTCCCGGCGCATAACCGTTGACGGAATCGAGTACCGCTGGCGGATCCGCAGGAAGCCCTCCTACATGCAGGGACTCTGCTGGACACCGATGACCTACGCGGTCGAAGCGGCCGGCGGCAGCCGGCCGGGCACGACCTTGATCGTCACCAGCGGCCAGGCCCACCCCAGCAACTGGGTGGGCGTCGAGACGGAGCCCATTCGCCCAGCACACGTTGCTGCCGGCATTCGAGCGGCACGGGATCAGGGCTGGGATCCCACCCGGGTCGGTTCTCCTTTCCAGCTCGATCGATCCGCAGGATTCATCGCCCAGTCATGAGGCGAAGCGGAGCAGCGCGGTGCACCTGGCCCGTCATCATGGCCTGGTGACCACCTGGATGCGCTGCTACTGGGACGAGGAAGACACCTGGTTCTACTTCGAGGTCGACGCCGAAGGCTGGGTGATCCGGCAGGTCGAACTCGAAGGGCCTGAGCTGACCCCGATCGCAGCTGCCTCCCTCGCCGAGTGGCAGCGGGCCCGCGACGCAGGCCGCCTCGACGAGTACGACAGCAGGTTCGGGATCACCGCCGAGCTGCCCATCTCAGAATGGGAAGGCCATGACCCCGAACAACTCACCTTCGAGGAGTTCGAGGAAGTCTGGGGGGCTGCCCGTTTCCAGATTGCATCCCGGCCCGGCTGACTGCTCGGCCCCGCGGAGGCTTCTTGGCATCATCGGGGCATGGCCCCGACCCTTCCCCGCACCGTCCGAGCGGTCGACACCGCTCAGCTCCTGGACCTGGCCCAGGAGGCCGCCATGCATGGCTTCAGCCAGCGGCTCCCGGTCGACTGGCTCCGAGAGCACCTCGCCGCGGAGGCGACGCACTACCTGTTCCCGACGCTCGTGCAGCGGCTCACGCACCGCCCCGACACGCCGCTGCAGTGGAGGTGCCAGCAACTGCTGACGGTCAGCACCGGCGAACAGGTCTGGGGTCTCCTCGACGTCCTCCCCGACACCTTCGACAAGATCCCAGCGACCTTGGACACGGCATCCAAGAAGGACATCGTCAACCGCATCGAGCAAGCCGTGAAGGTGCGTGAGTGGATGGAACGGACGGCCGTCGATGCAGGTGATGAGGATCTGTGAAATCGGCCAGTGCTGCTCTTCGCCCCCCGCTTGATTGCTGGAGGCAACGATGGCCGGGGTCGCTCGTGCTTTGTCGGTGCTGGTGCTAGCCCTCGCCCGGAATCAGCGTCATGAAATCATCCAGCGATGACTGAACCCAGCAGCGACGACGGCCGCACGTTCCGGCGCGAGATCGAGCGGGTCGCCAACGAGATCGCCCAAGGGCTCCGCACGTTGAACGCTGGGGTGAGCTGGTTCTCCGACCTCGCCCCGACACGCCAGCAGATGGTTCTTCAGGAAGTCGCTGGCTATGCGATGCAGGCGCACATTACGGCTGCGGACGGCCGTGCGGGGGTGGCGCGGTCTGGTGTGAAGCCCACGGCTAATCCCTCGGTCATGATCTGCATGGACCCGCCCCGCTACGGGTTCACGGGCCTGCCCTCCGCCGAATACGTCAAGGCGTTCCGCGTCCTCGTTTCCGTGTTCGCCGTTGCTGACACTCGCCGCCGCGAGAGGTACTGCAAAGGCGCCTGCGGACATGCATGGCACAACCTGCCGGCGGCGACCGAGCATCCATAGCATCGGCCGTTCCAGCTCGGGCTGGGCTGGTTATCGAACGGCCCCTCCGAGTGACATCCGTCCGCAGGTCCACGCGCTGCGGGTGGGGAGAAGTGTGAGCAGGCCTGGGGAACCTCTGAGCACCGGGTGGGGAAAACAACGAGCCTCATCACAGGCTCATGAGGTCCGGGGCAGCCGGCTGGACAGTCTGAGGAAATGACACCGATCTGAGACAGCCGCCTGCCGACACGTCGTGAGCCGGGAGGGGAACCTCCAGGTCATAGCGTCGGCACATGACACCGAAAGTGAGAACCTACAGTCGCCTTGCAGGGTCTCAGGATTCGCGGCACAGTCTCAGCCGCGATGGCACCGCTTCGGCACTTGTGCCATCCATCTGAGATTCGCGGGTGTCCTGTCGCAGCCCAGCTGGCAGATTCTCACTCGGTCTCATCCGCGTTGTCGGATTCTCACCATTTCACGCGGCAAGTGAAGTGAACGAACGGCATCCGGGTGATCTTGACTGCTGGCAGCGCTTACCATCTGCTCTTGTCCGGTCCCGCGAGGCTACTGCTGATGGGCGGCTGGTCGCGCGAGAGTGAGTCCGCTCCAGCGCTCCAGTTCGTCCGCATGGCTGCCGACCGCCGTCGCCCGGGCAACCTCCACGGCTTCCTTCGGTGTCGGCTCACCACGGCGGGAGAGCAGCGCCAGCGGCCAGGCCGGAGTGCCCGACTGCTCACCGTCGAAGGGATGCCAGTCCCAGGCCGCATCGAACCGCCAGGCGCGCCCGTTCCGGTCGGCAACCTCATCACCCGGTTCGAGGAAGGCGTACGGACGGAAGAACAGCTCGATGCGTATCGGTTCACCGCCGGCCGGATCGATCGCGTAGCCCTGGTCCTCAAGGTCAGGATCATGGGTCTCACCCTGCCGCAGAACCTCGACGTAGGACGCGGGCCGCGGCAGCATGCCGGTGACCAGGGGCGGATCGAAGCGATGAACCGCCTGGACGTGCACCACGGTCGCGGGGATTCCCACCCGGCAGGTATCGCCCGGCTTCAGTGCGGTCTCCGCCGGTTCCGTTCGGAAGAGCTCCCACTCGCGAGCCGCTGGCGTCGGAAGCGCCCTCTGGCCGTTCCACCTGATGTTCTCGGCCTGCGGGTCCACCTCCAACCACGGCCACCGCACGGACGCGTAGTAACGGGTGACCTCGGTGACGGCGGTCTCAGTGAACGGGCACTCCAGCAACAGCACGTCACCGGGCCGGTAGTCGCGACTCATGGACGCATTCTGCATGCCCTCACTGACAAGCGACCGAACGAGTATCCGGCGTTCCGGGGAGGCGGCCCGGAGCGCGCCCTCTTCCACGGAAGCCGACTCGTCTGAGAACAGCGCCCGGCGTCATTCTCGAACCACCTGGCAACCTCACAGGTCAGCGACCCACCAGCTGCCAACTCGAATCGGACCGGACAGCAGGGCGAACGCCCTGCCCGTGGGGTGACTCCGCTCGAGGCCGGCACCGTCGCGGATGCCGCGCCGGCGCCGTGGTCCTCAGAGCGGATGCCAAGGACGCGAAGGCGGGTGACCTGGCCCCGTCCGCTCACTGCTCGCGGTCCTGTTTCTCAGGCTGGCGCGGGAGGTGCGCGGGGCGGTCCTGCCGCGCCGCTGTGCGAAGTGCCGCGATGACGGCCGCGGTCGTCGGGTTGGTCGTTTCGGTGTGGCGGGTCGCGGCGAACAGGAGGCGTTGGATCGGGTGGTCCTCGATGGGGGCTGTGCGGATTCCTGGCGTGGCCGGATCGATGGCCGTCTGGGGGACGAGCGCGGTGGCGAGGCCGGACCGGGCGAGGGCGAGCTGGGCGGCGATGTCGGCGGTGACGTAGCGGGTCGTGGGGGTGAAGCCGGCCTGTCGGCAGGCGTGCAGGACGGCCTGTCCGCAGTCCGTGGTCGCCGGCGGCAGGACGAGGTGGTGCGTGGCCAGGTCGCGCAGGCCGACGGGCCTTTCGCCGGATCCGTCGGTGGCGGTGACGACGAGTAGCGGGTCGTCGAGCAGTGGGGAGACCGCGATGCTCCGGGGCGTGGTCTCCGGCAGGTGGTGGTAGTGCTGCCCCAGCACCACGTCGACGGTGCCGAGTGTGAGTTCGCGCAGCTGTGCCTGGTCGGTGATGAGGCAGGTGACGGCGAGCTGCGGATGATCCGCGCGCAGCGCGCTGAGGGCGGGGGCCACGATCCTGGCGACGGTCGACGGCAGCGCGGCGAGCGTGGCGGTGGCGCCGACCGTGCCCTTGACCGCCGCGACGGCGCACTCGGCTTCCTCCATGGCGGCGAGGATCCGGTCGGCGTGTTCGAGGAGGACGCGGCCCGCCTCCGTGAGCGCGACGGTTCGTCCGTCGGGGCGCAGGAGATCGACCCCGACGTCGTGTCTCAGTGCGGTGAGCTGCTGGGACACGGCACCGGCGGACAGCTCGAGGGACTGGGCGGCCGCGGTGATGGAGCCGCGGGCAGCGACGGTCCTGAGCATGTGCAGACGACGGATATCGAGCATGACTCGATAGATTAGCTAAAGGGTTTCCTCAGAAAACATCCCCTTGACCTGCGGTGTCGAGGTGGGCGACCTTCTGCGCATGGAGATCTTCGACTGCATCGCCGCCGTGGCCAGGCGGGTCCACGACTTCGGCGACGAGTTCATGTCCGACGAGGCGACCGCCACCATCGGCCTGCACGCCGGATTCGCTCCCGGGCGTGGCTTCTACTGCCGCGGCCGGTTCGGGGTGCTCGGCGAGGCACCGGCCGCTGTGGTCCAGGCGGTGCAGGGATTCCTCGGCCCCGATCTCGTAGCCACCGGTTGGCGTGTCGGCAGGCCCGTGATGCCGGCGGAAGGGGCCGTCGCCTGCTACGCAGAGGCTGTGCGGACGTGGGGGCGCGCCCACATCCCTGCCGATGCCGATGTGGAGCACTTCAACTGCCTGGCCCAGCGGCTGATCGATGCCGCCGACGCCGACGCGCTGCCGCTGTTCGCAGGCTGGCGCGCGCAGCCCGTGCCCAGCGACGACCCGGTCGGGGCAGCGATGCAGCGCATCCACGTCCTGCGGGAACACCGCGGTGCCTGCCATCTGGCGGCGGTACGCCTGTGTGGGCTGAGCGCCCGGGAGGCGATGGTCGTCCACCTCGGCGTCGAGAAGGCGGCCCACTACGGCTGGCGCGAGCCGGGCCCGGCCGCTGCGGCCCTGATCCCCCAGTGGCAGCGCGCCGAGCGGCTCACGGACGAGCTGCAGGCGCCGCTCTATGCCACGCTGACCGTCCGGCAACGTGTCGAGTTCGCCCAGCTGGTCGACGCGTTGACCAGCACCCCGACCTCATGACGGTACGTCATGGAAACCGGCAGGCATACGAAAGGACGGTTCATCGCGGCCATGCTTCTCACTCATGAGGGCCGTTCGCCCTCCGTCCACCCCACGGCCTACGTCGCTCCGAACGCCACGCTGTGCGGGGACGTCCGCGTGGGGGCCGGGTGCCGGGTGCTGTTCGGTGCGGTGCTCACCGCCGAGGGCGGGCCGGTGGAGCTGGGCGAAGGCTGCATCGTGATGGAGAACGCGGTTCTGCGCGGCACCCGACGGGATCCGCTGGTCCTGGGGCGACAGGTCCTGGTGGGCCCCACCTCCTACCTGACCGGCTGCCGGGTCGAGGACGAGGTCTTCCTGGCCACCGGCAGCCGCGTTTTCAACGGAGCACGGATCGGGACCCGCTCCGAGGTACGGATCAACGGCGTCGTGCACCTGCGCACGGTCCTGCCCGCCGACTCGACGGTGCCGATCGGCTGGGTCGCCGTCGGCGACCCGGCGCGCATCCTCCCGCCGGAGGACCACAATGGGATCTGGGAAGTGCAGAAGGAGCTCGACTTCCCCGGCTACGTCTTCGGCCTGGACCGGCCCGGCGAAGGCCAGAGCCTGATGCCGGCCATCTCCGAACGCTTCGGCCGCAGCCTCGGTCGCCACAGGGATGATCATGAGATCTGAGCCCGCTTGGAGCGTGTGGGTCCAGGGTTGGGGGCCACTCGGTGAGCGGACACCACGAGGAAGTGCCACGTTCGTGAGACCGAGCGGCTGTGCCATCGACCCGGGACAGCGGAAGAGTGCTGGTCGGCGAGCGCGACCTGTGCCACGAGCGGCGAGAACCGGCACCCCTCGGGCGGTCGTCCCCGGGACGGGCGTCAGCGCCTCGTCTCGTACCTGGTGAGGACCACACCGCCGGGAAGCGTCCGCGTCTCCACCAGGTTCAGGTTTACCCAGTTGTCCAGCGCGGTGAAGAACGGTGTGCCGCCGCCCACCAGGACCGGCGCGGTGGCCAGCACGTACTGGTCGATCAGCCCGGCCCGCATGGCCGCGCCGGCGAGCGTCGCGCCGCCGATGTCCATCGGGCCGCCGTCCTCGGCCTTGAGCCGGGTGATCTCGGCGACCGCGTCGCCGGTGACCAGGCGGGTGTTCCAGTCGACCGTGTCGATCGTCGAGGAGAACACCACCTTCGGCATGTCCCGCCACCGGCGCGCGAACGCGATCTCCGCCGGGGTGGCGCCGGGCTGCTGGTCGCCGGTCGGCCAGTGGGAGCTCATCGTCCGCCACAGCTTGCGCCCGTACAGCGTCAGGTCGGTCGCCTGCAACTGGTCGGACCAGAACTGGAACAGCTCGTCGCTCGGCACGCCCCAGCCGATGTCGTCGCCGGGCGCGGCGATGTAGCCGTCCAGGCTCAGGTTCATGCCGTAGATCAGTTTCCGCATGGCGCAGCCTTTCGTGAGTCGGTCTCACGCGTACGGACCGGCACGGCGGGGGAAACTCATCGGCGCGCGAGCCGGGACCGCCGGCAGTCCTCGTGCTCGGCGGCGAGACCCCGCCGTCGCACGCGCCGGCGGTCTGGGCCGAAGACCGGCCGGGGGAGCGGCATTTCGGGGTCGTGGAGCTCGCATCACCGTGTGGCGTAAAGCGTTCGACGTGCCGGGGCGGCCGCAGGTAGACCTGCCCTATGACCTCATCGCCGGAAGAACTCCTCCCCAGTACGCGCAGGGCGCTGCTGCATCGCATCGCCGTCGCCCAGTCGGAGGGGCGGACCCCGTCCTTTGTGGCCGCGGTGCTCAGGGACGGGGAGATCGTATGGACGGGATCCCGCAGCTGTGTCGAGGGGCACGCTCCTGAACCCGGTACGCAGTACCGCATCGGGTCGATCACCAAGACCTTCACCGCCGTCCTGGTGATGCGCCTGCGCGACGAGGGCCTGCTCGATCTGGGCGATCCGCTGGAGAAGCATCTGCCCGGCACCGGGGTCGGCGAGGTGACCGTCGCCCAACTGCTGGGCCACAGCGCCGGCTTGAGCGCCGAGTCCCCCGCTCCTTGGTGGGAGCGGACACCGGGGACCCTGCGCCCCGAACTCGCCGATGTGCTCGGCCAGGGGGCGCGTATGCACCCGCCGGGGCGCCGGCACCACTACTCCAACCCGGGCTACACCGTGCTGGGCTCGCTGGTGGAGGCCGTGCGGGGAGTGTCGTGGGAGGAGGCACTGCAACGGGAGATCCTCGATCCGCTGGGGCTGACCCGTACGGGCGTCCGGCCGAGTGCGCCGCATGCCGGAGGCTGGGCCGTCCACCCCTGGGCGGATGTGATGCTGCCCGAACCTTCCGAGGATCTGGGGCTGATGGCTCCCGCGGGCCAGCTGTGGTCGACCGTCGAGGATCTCTGCCGCTTCGGCTGGTTCCTCGCCGAGGGGGACGACCGGGTGCTCGGTGCCGCTTCCGTGCGGGAGATGCGGACGCCCTCCGTTCCCGCCGAGACGGGGGACTGGATCAGCACCTACGGCCTGGGCGTGCAGATCGTCCGGAGCGAGGGGCGGACGCTGATCGGTCACGGCGGTTCGCTGCCCGGCTTCCTCGCGGGGCTCTGGGTGAGTGTGGAGGACGGCGTTGCCGCGGTGGCGCTCACCAATGCCACCTCCGGGCCGGCCCCCGGCACCACGGCGGCCGATCTGGTGCGCATCGTCGGCGATGCCGAGCCCAGGATCCCTCAGCCGTGGCGGCCGCTTCCCGCGGTGGACCCGGAACTGCTGGAGCTGACGGGCCCCTGGTACTGGGGGACCTACGCCTACGGGCTGCGTCTCGCCGCGGACGGCGGGGTGGAGCTGGAGATGCTCCGGGGCGGGGGCCGGAAGTCGCGCTTCGTCGCGGTGGGCGAGGGCCGGTGGACCGGCATGGACGGCTACTACGCGGGGGAGACCCTGTCGGTGGTGCGGCGGGCCGACGGGTCGGTGAGCCATCTCGACCTGGGGTCCTTCGTCTTCACCCGTGAGCCGTACGGGCCCTCGGAGGCCGTGCCGGGCGGGGTGGACGAGGCGGGATGGCGCGGACTCTGAGGCGTTGTTCCACGTGAAACAGGGCCGGCTCTCCCGCCGGCCCTGTTGCGTGTGCCGATGTCTCCGGTCCCGCCCCGGGCGTCAGAGGGGGAGCTTGAAGCCCACATGGGACGGAGTGAAGCCGAGCCGCTCGTAGAAACGGTGTGCGTCGGACCGCTGCACGTCGGAAGTCAGCTGGACCAGGCTGCAGCCCAAGCGCCGGGACTCCTCGATGGCCCACTGGATCAGCTGCGTACCCAGTCCGCTGCCGCGCTCGTCCTGGTGCACCCGGACGGCCTCGATGACCGAACGGGTGGCTCCGCGCCGCGACAGCCCGGGAATCACGGTCAGTTGCAGTGTGCCGACGACCCGGCCGTCCCGAACGGCGACCGTCTGGTGCTGATGGGGTTCGCGGGCCAGCCGCTCGAACGCTGCCCGGTACGGGGCAAGGTCGCCGGGGGACTCCCGCTGTGCGCCGAGAGGGTCGTCGGCAAGCATGGCCACGATCGCCGGGAGGTCATCGGGGCCGGCGGCGCGTATCAGCAGATCACTCATGATCCGCAGACTACGCGGGGACCCTCAGCTCCTCGACGGCCCTGACGAGCGGGGCGAGTTCCGGGTTCTTCGCCGCCTCGTCGAGGGCCTCGCGCAGGGCGGTGTCGTTGGTCGGGCGGGCCTCGGCCAGCAGCGCCAGGCCGCTCTCGGTGACGTCCGTGTAGATGCCCCGGCGGTCGGTGTCGCAGAGATACCGGGAGAGGAGGCCGCGGTCCTCCAGGCGGGAGACCAGCCGGGTGGTGGCGCTCTGACTGAGCACGACCGCGTCGGCGACCTGCTTCATCTGGAGGTGTCCGCCGGGACCGCTGTGCTGGCGGCTCAGGACGTCGAGGAGGGAGTACTCCCGCATGCTCAGTCCGTGCCCCGCCTCCAGGGCCCGTTCGATGTGGGACTCGATCCTGCCGTGCAGCAGGGAGAGGGCGCACCACCCCTGGGCGAGGGCGGTGAGTGCGGGATCGGTCGCAGTCATGTGTCTCTCCTCGGTGCCGGGCGGCTCGCCACCAGTCCTTGCCAGGATAGACGACGGCCGCAATAGCCCGCGCTTGCAATTAGTCGGCGTCTGCAATTATTGTGAACGCCTGTAAAGCGCTCAAGCAACCCTGGAAGGGGCCAACCCATGCCTCTCGCGCTACTGGCTCTTGCGGTCGGAGCCTTCGGCATCGGCACCACCGAATTCGTGATCATAGGCCTGCTCCCGGAGGTGGCCGCCGACTTCGGAGTGTCGATCCCCACCTCCGGACTGCTGGTGACCGGCTACGCCCTGGGCGTGGTCGCCGGGGCTCCACTGATGACCGCGCTCGGCACCGAGGTCTCCCGGAAGCGGATGCTGATGCTGCTGATGGGCCTGTTCGTCGTCGGCAACCTGCTCTCGGCCGTGGCTCCGTCCTTCGGAGCGATGCTCGCCGGCCGGATCGTGGCCTCCCTCGCCCATGGCGCCTTCTTCGGCATCGGATCGGTCGTCGCCGCCGAGCTCGTCGCCCCGCACAAGAAGGCGGGTGCGATCGCGATGATGTTCACCGGGCTGACCGTCGCCAATGTCGTAGGGGTCCCCGGCGGCACCTTCATCGGTCAGTCGATCGGCTGGCGGACCACGTTCGCCGTCGTCGCCGTGCTCGGTGTCGTGGGTCTGGCCGGTGTGGCCAAGCTCGTCCCCGACATGCCCCGGCCCCAGGGCGTACGGCTGCGTGACGAAGCGGCGGCCTTCACGAACACCCAGGTGCTGCTCGCCATGGCGATGACCGTGCTCGGTTTCGGCGGGGTGTTCGCCGCGATCACCTACATCGCCCCGATGATGACCGGGACCGCCGGGTTCGCCGACTCCTCGGTCACCTGGCTGCTGGTCCTCTTCGGTCTCGGCATGGTCGGCGGCAACCTCCTGGGCGGCCGCTACGCCGACCGGCACCTCATGCCCCTGCTCTACGTCACCCTCGGGGCCCTGGCCCTGGTGCTGGCGCTGTTCACGGTCACCGCGCACCACAAGGTCCCCGCCGCGATCTCCATCGTGCTGATCGGCGCCCTCGGCTTCGCCACCGTGCCGCCGCTGCAGAAGCGGGTCCTGGACCAGGCCAAGGGGGCGCCCACGCTGGCCTCCGCCGTCAACATCGGAGCCTTCAACCTCGGCAATGCGCTCGCGGCCTGGCTGGGCGGACTGGTCATCTCGGCCGGGTTCGGACTGACCGCTCCCAACTGGGTCGGCGCCCTGCTCGCCGCCTCGGCACTCGCGCTCGCCGTCCTCTCCGCGGCCCTGGAGCGCAGGGCCGACCGGCGCGGGACGGCACCCGCCCTCCGCGTCCCGGAACGCGAGGGGCTGCCGGTCGCGCACTGAGCGCCCACCGGGAACGACCAAGGCCTTGCCGCGGGGGACAGCGCCCCGCGGCAAGGCCTCCGTCGTCGTGGCGTCAGCCGGCAGCCACCGTCAGGGGTGCGAACCGGCGCGTCCAGTCGCCGGGCAGGGCGGGTGTGGCACGGGTCATCACCGCGTTGAACGTGATCGTCTCCAGCCCCTGCCTCCTCAGCCAGGAGAGCAACTCCTCGTGCCGGACGTCGATGTCCGTGCGCAGCGGCCGGTCGGTCTGTGCGGCGAGTGAGGCGACCAGTGCCTGGGCCGTTCGCGTGTCGCGGGCGATGAGAGGGCCGATGACCTGCGTGGCCATGTTCGGCCAGGCCGCCGCGTAGCCCGTGAGCTCGCCGTCCTCCTCGGCCACCCGGATCCGGTCGGCGAAGGCGGGCAGCCGGGTGATCATGTGCGTACGGTCGACGCCGAAGACCTCGGCGTCCAGCCGGGTGACGGCGGCCATGTCATCGGCGGTCGCCGGCCGGGTCGCCACTGCCGGGACCGGTTCTGTCCCCGTGAAGTGGCCCTTGACCATCTCCGCCCTGCCCACGGTGGCGAAGCCCAGTTCCTCGTAGAGCGGCTGTCCGTTGGGCGTCGCGTGCAGGGTGACGGGGGTGTCACCGGCTTCGGCGAGCACATGGTGCATCAGGCGGCGGCCCACCCCGCGCCGGGCGTGGCGCTCGGCGACGAGCACCATGCCGATGGCCGCGAGTCCGGTGCCGTACGAGGTCAGGACGGAGGCGGCCATGAGGCCCTTGCCGTCGGGGTCGTCGATCCCGTATCCGGTGCCCGCGGTGAGCAGGAGCCCCCATTTGTGGTCTTCGCGTGGCCAGCCGCGGTTTTCGGAGAGGTCGGCGCAGGCGACGACGTCCTCGCGGGTCAGGCGCCGGATGGGGAGTTCGGGGAGCGGAGTCGACATGGGGTCAGGCTGTCCGACGCACCGATCGCGCGTCCACCCCTTTCCGGGAACCGGGCGTCCGGCGTGACGCGCTCCGCAGCCGACGGCCGCGCCGGGTGGGGCCCCAGGGCTTGAGGAGGGAGACGACCGTCATGAAGACATAGGCCGCGAGGGAGACCGCCGGGCCCATCACCAGGTCGCGGGGTTCCGGCACCGGCAGCCCCGACACGGCGGCCGCCGCGGCGCGGTCGACGCCCGGCCGCAGCAGCACGACCGAGGCGACGGTGGTGGCCAGGGTGAGCCAGAACTTGGCGACGACCCATCGGTGGCGTGCCAGGCCCCACGGGGTGCCGAGGGAGAGCACCAGACCGCTGAGCAGGGTGACGAGGGCGATCGGCAGTACCAGCCAGTCCGTGAAGACCTTCATGGACCGGTAGGAGGCCTCGGCGGCGGAGGGGCTCCCGGAGGAGAGGGCGGTGAGCGCCAGGGCGAGCAGGCCGAGGGTGAGCCCGAGCCAGCCGGCGGACGCGGTGACATGGATGGCGAGGACTCCCCGGCGGGCGGGGTGCTGGAGATGTTTCACGTGAAACACCCTGCCGGGCGGGTCCCGGCGGGCGCGTCTGACGACGGGAGTATCCCTGCGTACGAGCTGCGGCGTATGCGTGGAGCCGTCCCCGGGGGGAGGGGGGGCCGGGGGGCGGCTGCGCGGGCACGGTGAACGTGAAGATCGAGGACCGGCCGTGTGCAGAAACCGGGTTGAGGCTGGACGGGCGCGTCGGCCCCGGTGGTTCCATGTGGGCGCGGAGATCCCTGCGGGCAGCACGGCGACGCGGTGGCACGAGCTGAGGAGGGAATCGGATTCGGCTGCCCGGACTTTCCCGACTTCCTCCCCTGACCATGGGGCGCCTGACATGCTGCGACAGCGGGCAGGTGCGGACAGAGCAGGTAAGGCAGCGCGTCCGGAAGGCGGACGTGCGGGAACCGACCAGAAGATGTTCGAGGCGAGGCAGACAATGGACGCTCCGGCCACCACGTCGGCAGACAACGGGACGCCGGACGACAACGGCGGATGGTTCAGCCCTCGCAGGCAGCCGTCGCCGCATGAGCAGTCCTCCGCGGCCGACGCCGCCCCCGGCGGGACCGCCGGCCGGACCGGAGCGGGCGAGCGGAGCGGGGACGGGGAGAGCGCCGGTACGGCGGCCACGCCGTCGCGACCGGTGAGCGCCATACGGCCGGTGGGGTCGGGTGCCTCCCGGCGCGAGCGCCCACGCCTCTCCGTGGTCCCCGACCTGCCCCGGGACGAGGTGGACGACGCGGGCGACGCGGCCGCACACGGCCCGGAGAGCACCCCTGCCGGGACCGAGCACCCACCGGTCGGCTCCGCCGCGCCGGCCCGGGATCCCGGCTCGCCCGCGTCCCCCGACGCGCTCCTGGTCCGCCGCACCCTCGCCGAGATCGAGCCCGTCGCGGATCAGGTCACCTCGTACTTCTACGCCTTGCTGTTCACACGCCACCCCGCCCTGCGCGGCATGTTCCCCGTGGCCATGGACACCCAGCGCGACCGGCTGCTCAAGGCCCTGCTGACCGCCGCCGAGCACATGGACGACAGCGCGGTGCTGACGGAGTACCTCCAGCACCTGGGCCGGGGCCACCGCAAGTACGGCACGCAGCCCGCGCACTACCCCGCGGTGGGCGAGGCCCTGCTGGGCGCCCTGGCCCAGTACGCGACCAGGACGTGGGACTCCGCCGCCGAGGCGGCCTGGGTGCGCACGTACACGACGATCTCGCAGATCATGATCGACGCGGCGGCGGAGAACGAGCTCCACGCCCCCGCCTGGTGGGACGCCGAGGTGGTCTCGCACGATCTGCGGACCCCGGACATCGCGGTGGTCACCGTGCGGCCGGACACGCCGTACGCCTTCCTGGCCGGCCAGTACACGACCCTGGAGACGCCCTGGTGGCCCCGGGTGTGGCGGCACTACTCGTTCGCCGGGGCGCCGCGATCGGACGGTCTGCTGTCGTTCCATGTGAAGGCGGTCCCCGCGGGCTGGGTCTCCAACGCGCTGGTGCACCGCGCCCGCCCCGGGGACGTCCTGCGCCTCGGCCCGCCGGCCGGCTCGATGACGGTCGACCACACCACCGACAACGGTCTCCTCTGCCTCGGCGGGGGCACGGGCATCGCGCCGATCAAGGCACTCGTGGAGGACGTGGCGAAGCACGGTGAGCGGCGGACGGTCGAGGTGTTCTACGGGGCCCGCACGGACTTCGACCTCTACGACATCGACACCATGCTCCGGCTCCAGCAGGCCCATCCGTGGCTGTCGGTCCGCCCCGTGGTCGACGACCGCGCCCAGTTCCCCTCCGCGCTGCGTGAGTTCGGCAGGCACGGCCCCTGGAACGACTTCGACGCCTATCTCTCGGGGCCGCCCGGGATGATCCGCAGCGGGGTGCACGCCCTGCGCGGCATCGGCATACCCGTCGACCGCATCCGGCACGACTCCCTGGAGGATCTGGTCGCGGTCGGGAAGTGACCCCCGCCGCGAGGGCACCGCACCCGCCGGGTCAGCCGAGGTCCGGCGCGTGCATCGCCCGCACGCCCTCGATGTTGCCGTCCAGGTAGTGCCGCAGGGACAGCGGCACGAGATGGACCGCCGCGATGCCGACCCGGCTGAACGGGACCCGCACGATCTCGTACTCCCCGCACGGCTCGTCGATCTCGGGGCCGTGGCGCTGCGAGGGGTCCATCGACTCCAGCCGGCAGACGAAGAAGTGCTGCACCTTCACCCCGGTCACCCCGCCGTCGGCGATGTGCTCGACGGTGTCGACGAAGCAGGGCACCACGTCGACGATCTTGGCGCCGAGCTCCTCGTGGACCTCGCGGTGGAGGGCGTCGACGACGGTCGCGTCCTCCGGTTCGACACCGCCGCCGGGAGTGAGCCAGTAAGGATCGACGCCGGGCTTGGTGCGCTTGATCAGGACGAGATCGTCCCCGTCGAGCAGGATGGCGCGTGCGGTGCGCTTGACCACTGGTCGTTCGGTCATGGCAAGAGAGTGGCCCACGCCGCGGCGTCTGAAACGCACCGGACCGTTCGGGTGCGGGCGCTCACCATTCGGCGGCCGCGCGCAGCAGGCACTCGTGGGCCCGTGCGACATGCGGATGGGCCAGGGTGCCGGTGCGGACGACCAGGAAGTACGTGCGCAGCGGCGGGACGGGCGGCTCCAGGAGGGCGACGACCCGGCCCTGGGCCAGCGCCTCCTCGCACAGATACCGGGGCAGCACCGCGAGCCCGGCCCCGGCGGCGGTCGCTTCCAGGACGGCGCGCAGGTCCGGGGCGATGACGGCGCCGGCCGCCGCCGGACGGGACTCGAAGACGCTGTGCCAGTAGCGGGACACCAGCGGCAGCGTCTCGTGCACCTCGACCACGGGCAGCTGCTCGAGCACGACATGGCCCGTGCGCAGATCGTCGGGCCCCAGACGCGCCGCCCAGCGCGGGGCCGCCACCAGGACGTGCTCCTCGTCGCACAGGGCCGTGGCGCTCAGCAGGCCGCCGCGCGGGCGGGCGGTGGTGATGGCGATGTCGTGACGGCCGGCGGCCAGCCCGTCGAGCGACTCCTCCGCGGTGCCGAACGAGGTCCGCAGCGCGAGCCCCTGGCCGGTCAGCGGCGTCAGTGCCGGCAGGGCGCGCAGTGCGGTGAACTCCGGGGGACCGGTCAGATGCACGGTGCGGACGGCGGAGTCGCCGTCGAGTTCCGCCTCGGTGATCTCCAGCAGCGCGTCCAGATGGGGTGCCGCCCGCTGGGCGAGCTCGTCGCCGATGGTGGTCGGCGTGACACCGCGCGCCTGGCGCAGGAAGAGGGGGCGGCCCAGCTGGCGTTCGAGGGTGCGTATCTGACCGGTGACGGCGGGCTGGGAGAGGCCGAGCAGGGCGGCGGCGCGGGTGAAGGAGCCGGCCCGGTGCACCGTGACGAATGTGCGCAGCAGGGCCAGATCCATCCCATGCCCCTCCCGGTCCGACGTCTCTCCCGAACCCGGTCAACTATAAATAAGTCGATAGGTCGCTGTCGCTACTGTGATTGGACACTGACGCTCAGTCAACTAGCCTTGTCGGCACGGTTCTTCGTCAGCAGGGACCGGGGCGGTCCGAGCCACGAGGGGGGAGGCTCGGACCGTCCTCCGTCAGGCCGTTCCGCGCCGGTGAGGGCCCGGCACGGAACGGCCGCCGGGGCCGGGAGCACCGGACGACGGCCCTACGCCGTGCCCGCGGCCTCGTCGAGTGCCCGGGTCACGTCGGCCAGCAGGTCCCCGGCGTCCTCGGCGCCGACGGAGAAGCGGATGAAGCCCTCGGGCACGTCGTCCCCGCCCCAGCGCCCGCGGCGCTCGGCGGTGGAGCGGACCCCGCCGAAGCTGGTGGCGTCGTCGACGAGGCGCAGTGCGGCGAGGAAGCGCTCGGCATGGGCGCGGTCCGGCAGGACGAAGGAGACCACGCAGCCGAAGCGCCGCATCTGCTGGGCGGCGACCTTGTGCGACGGGTCGCCCGGCAGCCCCGGATACCGCAGGCCGGTGACGTCCGCACGGCGCTCCAAGACCTCGGCGAGGGCGAGTGCCGTCGCGTTCTGGCGGTCCGACCGCAACTGGAGGGTGGCGAGCGACCGGTGGGCGAGCCAGGCCTCCATGGGCCCCGGGATCGCGCCGACGATCTTGCGCCAGCGCCGCACCTCGGCCGCCCGCTCGGCGTCGCGGCAGGTCACATGGCCGAGCAGGACGTCCCCGTGGCCGGTCATGCCCTTGGTGTCGCTGGCGACCGAGAAGTCGGCGCCGAGATCGAGCGGCCGCTGGCCCAGCGGCGTGGCGAGGGTGTTGTCGACGGCGACCAGGGCGCCGGCCGCGTGCGCGGCCTCGGCCAGCCGCCGCACGTCGCAGACGTCGAGGCCGGGGTTGGACGGGGTCTCGATCCACAGCAGCCGGGCCCCGTCGAGCACCGCGAGCTGCGAGTCGTTCCGGGTGGGCGCGGTGCGCACCTCGATCCCGAAGGCCTCCAGCTGTTCGCGGAGGAGGGGGAGCGCCTGGTAGCCGTCGTCGGGGAGGACGACGGCGTCGCCGGTGCGGAGCTGGGACATCACCACGGCGGAGATCGCGGCCATCCCGGAGGCGAAGGAGACGGTGTGCACGTCCTCCCCCGGGGCCTCGAGCTCGCCGATCGCGCGCTCCAGATGCGTCCACGTCGGGTTGGAGTCACGGCCGTAGGTGTAGGGGCCGGTGGGGTCGCCGGAGAGGTGGAAGTGGGCGGCGAACACCGGTCCGGGCAGGGTCGGTTCGTACTGCAGGGGCTCCGGAAGGCCCGCGCGTACCGCTCGGGTGCCCTCGCCCAGGGGTGTCTCCGTCATGCCGCTCGCTCCTCCGCTGCGCCTGTTCCGCGCCGGAGAGGGACCTCGCCCGGCGCCGCCACCATTCTCGGGCAGCGCCGGAAGTGCTCAGTCCTTGTCCGGGAGGGCCACGTTCAGTGCCCAGGAGACCACGGAGATGATCAGGCCGCCGAGGACGGCGGTACCGAAGCCCTCCACGTGGAAGTTGAGGGAGAACTGGTCGGCGAGCCAGGACGTCAGCAGCAGCATGAGGGCATTGATCACCAGGGTGATCAGCCCGAGCGTGAGAATGAACAGCGGAAGCGTGAGCAGCTTCACGACGGGCTTCACGATGACGTTGACCAGACCGAAGATCAGCGCCACCAGCACCAGGGTGAGCGCCTTCCTGCCGGTGCTGTCCCCGGTGAGCGTGATGTCGTGCACCAGCCAGATGGCGACCAGCAGCGCCCCTGCGTTCGCGAGCGTCTTGACTACGAAATTCATCATGTGTCTGATCGTGGCAGACGTGATCGGATCAACGGCAGGGGCGGACGGCGATGAAGGCATTCCGACTGGACGAACTGGAGGCGGAACGCGCCGCGAACGACGGCGCGTATCTGCAGTTCCTGCGCGAGCGGAACATGTCGGTCGGGCTGTACGCGCTCGACGCCGGCCAGGTCGACCCGCAGCTCCCCCACAACCAGGACGAGGTCTACTTCGTCGTCAGCGGCCGGGCGTCGATCACCGTCGGGATGGAGACGACCCAGGTGGGACGGGGCAGCGTGGTCTACGTGCCGGCCGGGGTGCCGCACAAGTTCCATCACATCAGCGAGGACCTGCGGGTCATGGTGGTCTTCTCGCCCCCCGAGGGCTGACCCACGGATTCCACCGTTCCCTTAAGGGTCCGCTCCGGGGAGTCCAAGGGCTCGCGGGCCCCCGCACGCCCCGCCCCTCCGCCTAGCATCGACAGCACGCACTCGGAGAAAGAGGTACGACGATGGCTGTGCGGGAGATATTCGCGGGGATGCCCTGGTGGGTGAAGTGGATCGCGGTGCCCGTCATCGCCCTCGCCGTGTTCGGCGGACTGATCACCAGCATCGTCGGTTTCGTGATCACTGTGCTCTTCAAGGTGCTGCTCTTCGTCGCGCTGATCGGCGGACTGGTCTTCGTCGTACGGAAGTTCACGGGCTCCTCGGGCCCGTCCGGCAAGGAGTGGTGAGCCGGGGCGGCGGGCCCGTTAGCCCGCCCGGGGGAACGCTCCGCTTTATGCCTGTCACGGCGGAGGGCTGCCATTAGAGTGGCAGCTCTCTGCCGCACTCTTCGGCACCTCTCCACATGTGACGGCTCCGACCGGCGCTTTCGCCGTGTCGTGGCCGCCCAGGTGGTCGGACCGGCTGCCCGGCCGGCCGGGACCGCCGATCGGGAGACCCGGGGGTCGCGGCGGCCGCGCGGGGGCGGTTCCCGCGGGCGGGCCGCTGCCCGTCACCATGCCTGGGGGGTGACCTTTGGCCGGCGCCACGAATGCCGCTGTCCCTACCCTGATCGGCTCGGTGCAGCGTGCGTTGAGGCTGCTGGAGGCCGCGGGCGCGCACCGCGACGGTGCCCCCGCCAAGCAGCTCGCGCGGGAGACCGGGATCCCGCTTCCCACCGCCTACCACCTGCTGCGCACCCTGACGCACGAGGACTACCTCCGGCGTGACAAGGGTGTGTTCACCCTCGGCGAGGCCGTCGGCAGGCTGGCGCTCGGGGGCGAGGTGCAGAATCGTCGCAGCACGCTCGAGGAGTCCCTGACCCACTGGCGGGACGCCATCGGCGTGCCCGTGTACTTCGCGGTCTACCGCGAGGGCGAGATCGAGCTGGTGGCGGTCTCGGACACGCCGTACTCCCCCGCCGTCCACGAATGGGCGGACTTCCGGGAGACCGGTCACGCCCATGCGATCGGTCAGTGCCTGCTCAGCCAGCTCGACGAGGCGGCGCGCAAGGACCACCTGGACCGTCATCCCGTCCAGCCGGTGACACCGTACTCGGTGCGGGACCAGGCGGCGCTGATGGAACGCCTCGCCTCCATCGGCCGGATGGAACCGGTCGTGGAGCGTCAGGAGTACGCGCTCGGTACCGTCTGCGCGGCCATCCCGATCACTGTGGGTAACCTGGCCGCGACGATGGCCATTTCTCTTCCCTTGCACCAAGAACTCAGGCTGCGTCCGGCAGTTGAGCAGTTACGCGAGGGGATCGGTGGCCTTCTGAGGTCACTTGCCTTCTCTATCAGTATCTGAAAAATCACTCCTTGTGATCTGCTAGCGCTTGGAGCACGATGGCGTCAAGAGGGCCTCTGTGCCCAACGGGGATCGTTCTTGGCCAACTTCTTGCTTCGCCAGCACGGTCATTCATTGCTTCATCTACTGCGAGGTATGTGATGCGCGAGTCGGTTCAGGCCGAGGTTCTGATGAGCTTTCTCGTCTCCGACGAGCTCTCCTTCCGGATCCCGGTGGAGCTGGGCTACGAGACATCCGATCCGTACGCGGTGCGGATGACGTTCCACCTGCCCGGCGACGCGCCGGTGACCTGGGCCTTCGGTCGGGAACTGCTTCTCGACGGGATCAACGCGCCGAGCGGGGACGGCGATGTGCACATCGCGCCCACCCGGCCCGAGGCGCTCTCGGACGTCCACATCCGGCTCCGGGTCGGCGGCGACTCGGCGCTCTTCCGGGTGGGCGCCCCGCCGCTGGTCGCCTTCCTCGACCGCACCGACAAGCTCGTCCCGCTGGGTCAGGAGCTCGCGCTCGGTGACTTCGAGCTGAGCCTGGAGGAGGCGCTGGGGCGGATCCTCGCCGAGGAGAACGCCGGCTGACAGACTCCGCGGCGCGCCGCCGCGCCGGCCCGGTCCGCACGCCCGCGGCCCGGGCGGCTGCCCGTGCCGTCCCCGCCGTCGGCCGCTACCGCTTGCGGCGACGTCCCCGGCCACCCCGGACCGGTGCCGCGGGCGCCGTGCCGTTCGGCTGCTCCTGGGGGCGGTCGGCGGACACCACCAGCGCCGCGAGCACGGTCGTCACGGGCACGGACGCGACCAGGCCGATCGAGCCGATCAGCGTGCGCACGATCTCCTCCGCCACCAGCTCGCTCGTGGCCACCGTCCCCACGCTCGACTGCGCGATCGAGAAGAGCAGCAGCAGCGGGAGCGCCGCACCCGCGTACGCGAGGACCAGGGTGTTGACCACGGATGCGATGTGGTCACGGCCGATGCGGATGGCGGAGCGGTAGAGCCCGCGGGGACCCATCGCCGGGTCCGCCCGGTGCAGTTCCCAGACCGCCGACGTCTGGGTCACGGTGACGTCGTCGAGGACACCGAGCGAACCGATGATCACTCCGGCGAGCAGCAGACCGCTCATGTCGATCCCCGGGTAGAGCCCCTTGATCAGACCGGTGTTGTCGTCGGTGTTCCCGCTCAGGCTCGCCCAGCCGATGAAGAGCGAACCGAGCAGCCCGATCAGCAGCAGGGAGATCAGCGTGCCCAGCACCGCGACCGAGGTGCGGGCGTTGACCCCGTGACACAGGTACAGCGCGATGAGCATGATCGCGCTGGCTCCCACGATGGCCACCACCAGCGGGTTCGACCCCTGGAGGATGGCCGGCAGGATGAAGAGCGTCAGCACGGCGAACGAGGCGGCCAGGGCGATCAGCGCCATCACGCCGCGCATGCGGCCCACCACCACCACGACGAGCGCGAAGATGCCCGCCAACAGGGCGATGGGGAAGTCCCGGTCGACGTCCGTGACCGAGTACTGGAGATCGCGGGGCGCGTCCGGCGCGTAGGCCACGATGACGCCCTGCCCCTCCTTCAACTGGCGCGGGGCGTCGGGCTGGACGATCTCGACGAAGGTCCGCCCCTTGTCCTTGCCCGTGACGACCTCGATCGTCGCCCTGCCGCAGTCACCGCGCTGCGATGCGACCGCCTCGCGCCCCTCGGGGGTCGAGGTGTCCCCCGTGGGCGGCACCTGCGCCGCGTTGACGTCCTTGCAGTCGACCTCCTCGAGGCTCACCACCCTGCCCTGTTCGGTCTGCCGGTCGAAGCCGACTCCCGAGCGCTCGTGGCCGGGTGTCCCGCCCGGCCACAGCACCACGAGACCGACGAGGACGGCCGTCGCGAAGGGGATCAGCACCGCGGCGATGACCTTGCGAAGGTGCTGGGAAACGGGCGCTGCCGGCCCGTGACTGTGCACATGACCGTGGTCGTGGCCGTGCTGTTCGGGGTTCTGCGGCGATGAGGTCACCGACAGATCATCGCAAGAACGCGAGGGGCCCTCTGTTCAGCGCGCCAGAGCGGGCGCTAGCGTGGTGGCACCTTTGCACACGCGGGAGCTCGGAGCACCGGGCTGAGAGGGCGCTGATCGCCGTACGTCGTACGGGAAGGCTGCGCCGACCGCCGAACCTGTTACCGGGTAATGCCGGCGTAGGGAGTAGGTCTCATGACCGTATCGGACGCACGCACGCCTGCCTCCAGTCAGAACGACGAGGCCGGGAAGTCCATCGGCTGGCACAAGGGATACGTCGAGGGCTCCCGCCCCGACATCCGGGTGCCGGTCCGCACGGTGCACCTCACCAACGGCAAGGATGTGACGCTCTACGACACCTCCGGCCCGTACACCGACCCCGCCGCCGAGACCGACGTCCGCCGCGGTCTGGCGCCGCTGCGGGAGAACTGGATCACCGCGCGCGGCGACACCGAGGAGTACGCGGGGCGGCCGGTCCGCCCCGAGGACGACGGGATCAAGCACACGTCGCCGCGCGGCGGTCTGCGCAATCTCGACGCCGTCTTCCCCGGCCGCCCGCGCCAGCCGCGCCGCGGCCGCGACGGCCAGGCGGTGACCCAGCTCGCCTACGCCCGGCGGGGCGAGATCACCCCCGAGATGGAGTTCGTCGCCCTCCGCGAGAACGTCTCGCCCGAGGTGGTGCGCGAGGAGATCGCGGCGGGGCGGGCCGTGCTGCCCGCCAACGTCAACCACCCGGAGATCGAGCCGATGATCATCGGCAAGCGGTTCCTGGTGAAGGTCAACGCCAACATCGGCAACTCCGCCGTCACCTCCTCGATCGAGGAGGAGGTGGAGAAGATGACCTGGGCGACCCGCTGGGGCGCCGACACGGTCATGGACCTCTCCACCGGCCGCAACATCCACACCACCCGCGAGTGGGTGCTGCGCAACTCCCCCGTCCCCATCGGCACGGTGCCGCTCTACCAGGCGCTGGAGAAGGTCGACGGCAAGGCGGAGGAGCTGACCTGGGAGATCTACAAGGACACGGTCATCGAGCAGGCCGAGCAGGGCGTGGACTACATGACCGTCCACGCGGGCGTCCTGCTGCGGTACGTGCCCCTGACCGCGCGCCGCAAGACCGGCATCGTCTCGCGCGGCGGGTCGATCATGGCGGCGTGGTGCCTGGCGCACCACCGGGAGTCGTTCCTCTACGAGAACTTCGAGGAACTCTGCGAGATCCTCGCCGCGTACGACGTGACGTACTCCCTCGGTGACGGGCTGCGCCCCGGGTCGATCGCGGACGCCAACGACGAGGCGCAGTTCGCCGAGTTGCGGACCCTCGGCGAGCTCAACACGATCGCCAAGCGCCACCATGTGCAGACGATGATCGAGGGCCCGGGTCACGTCCCGATGCACAAGATCAAGGAGAACATCGACCTCCAGCAGGAGATCTGCGAGGAGGCGCCGTTCTACACGCTCGGCCCGCTCACCACGGACGTCGCCCCGGCGTACGACCACATCACGTCCGGCATCGGGGCGGCGATGATCGCCTGGTGGGGCACGGCCATGCTCTGCTACGTGACGCCCAAGGAGCACCTGGGCCTCCCCGACCGCGACGACGTGAAGACCGGCGTCATCACGTACAAGATCGCCGCGCACGCCGCGGACCTCGCCAAGGGGCACCCCGGCGCCCAGGAGTGGGACGACGCGCTGTCGGACGCGCGGTTCGAGTTCCGCTGGGAGGACCAGTTCAATCTGGCCCTCGACCCGGACACGGCGCGGGAGTTCCACGACCAGACGCTGCCGGCGGAGCCGGCCAAGACCGCGCACTTCTGCTCGATGTGCGGGCCGAAGTTCTGCTCGATGAAGATCTCCCAGGACATCCGCCGGGAACACGGCGGGAGCCAGGAGGAGATCGAGGCCGGGATGGCGGAGAAGTCCGCGGAGTTCGCCGCGGCGGGCAACCGAGTCTACCTGCCGTTGGCCGACTGAGCCGGGGGCGCGGCGGGGTCCGGCGGTTCACGGGGGAGCCGCCGGGCCCCGCCGCGCCACCGTGCGCCGGGTGCGGGCGGGATGCCGGGGCCGGTGCCGCATGCCGGCCGGATGGGATGCGGGTGCCGGGATGCCGGGCGCCGGGGGTCAGTCCGGCTGGTGCTCGGGGCCCCCGAAGTCCGGGCTGGAGAAGTCGGGGCTGGTGTACCGGGGGCGCCGGCCCGCGGTGCGGCCCTCGGCGGGGCTGGAGAACTCCGGACCGCTGTAGCCGATCCTGGGGATGCGGCGCACCGGCGGCCCGGCGTCCGTGGGGGCCGGCGTCTGGGGGCGCTCGGCCAGCGCGGCCCGCAGGAACGGCAGGATGCCGCGGTCCAGCAGCGCCTCGCACCATGCCTCCTTCGCGTCCCTCACCTCGGGCGGCGGCTCGTCGTGGGCTCTGCCGTCCGCGACATGGCTGGCGTCGTTGCGCAGCGCGGTGAGCAGCAGGGCGACGGCGGCGGCGAGAACGGCGGCCGCGGTGAGAGCGCCGAAGACCCATCCCGCGGAGAGCAGGGTGTCGGCGAAGGCAGGCGGCGGGCTGAGCATCTTCAGCAGGTAGCCGGCGATCAGGAAGATCGCCGCGGCGGTTCCCGCGAGCAGCGGGGCGAGCACGGCGACCACGGCGGCGACACCCGCGCCGCTCTCCGCCGCCCCGACGGCCGGTCCGAGCCCGGCCGTTCCGTGTCCCGTGCCGCCCGCCGCGGCGCGCACCTCGGCGCGGACCTTCACGTAGTGCTCGTACTCGGCGGCGGCCGACGCGACGATGAGTGCCGTCGCGTTCAGCGCCATGGTGCGCAGCTGTTCGGTGCTCAGTCGTGCCGTCCCGGCGGCCGGTTCCCGGCGTGCCCGGTCGTCGCGCAGTGCTTCGTCGAGGACGCGCTCGTACTCTGCGCGGTCCTCGGTCAGCAGGTGCGGAGCGCTGTTCATGTGCATCCCCCGATGCTCCGTAGGCCGCGGATCGCCCGTCGGTGCCGGGCAATGGGGCGTAAACGGAGGAGAGCCTGCTACGGATAAGCCGATGGTAGAGCGGCGACGGCGCGGCGTGACAGAGGGTTTCCGTAAATCGCCCGTCGCGAACCGGCTCAGTCCTGGAGGGGGAGCTGTTGTACGAGAAGCTTTCCGGCCATGGTCACTCCGCCGTCCATGGCGATGGCGAGACCGTCCGCGTACACATGGGGGCCGTCGACCAGGGGGCGGGCGCCGTCCTCGCCGTCCTCGGTGCCGACTTCGCCGAGCAGGTACGGGATGGGGCTGTGCCCGTGCACCACGCGCCGGCCGCCGTAGGCGGCGAGCAGCTCGCGGACCGCGTCCGGGCCGCCCTCGTCACGGAAGGCGAAGCGCTTGGTGAACTTGCGGAACAGGTCCCAGCACTGGTCGGCGTCGTTGAGGGTGAGGACCTGGTGCACCGCGTCGTTGACGTCCTCGATCGTGGTGCCGTAGTCGAGGTACGCGGTGGTGTCGGAGTGCAGCAGCAGGTGGCCGTCCTCCTCGACGATGGCGTCGAGCCGGGCCATCCACTGGAGGTGGACCTCCTGGAGCCGGTCCATGTCGTACTTCTGGCCGCCGTTGAGCAGCCAGGCCGCCTGGAAGGTGGCGGTGCCGGCGCCGGAGTTGACGGGGGTGTCGCCGAAGCGCTTGGCGCCCAGCAGCAACAGCTCGTGGTTGCCCATCAGAGCCTTGCAGTAGCCGCCCGCGGCCGCCGCCTCGGCGGAGAGCCGCATCACGAGGTCGATGACCCCGATGCCGTCGGGACCGCGGTCGGTGAAGTCGCCGAGGAACCACAGGCGGGCGTTGCCGGCCGCCCAGCGCAGGTCCGCGTCGATGATGCCCTGCTCGGCGAGGGCGGCGACCAGTTCCTCGAGGTAGCCGTGGACGTCGCCGACGACGTACAGCGGGCCGCGGCCGGGGGGCGCGGGCTGCGGGTCGGGTTCGACCCGCACCTGGACGGTGTCGCCCGGGCCGCCGCGGCTGATCACCGGCAGGTCGCGGGCGGTGGGCGTGTAGCCCTCCGGCATCTCGCCCTCCGGGACCGCGTTGCCGGGGTGCCCCGGGTCCGCGGCCTGCGACTGCACCGGCACCTGAGCGTACGGCGGCACGCGGAAATCGCGCAGCGTCGCCGTCCGCACCACGGGTCCCTGACCGGCCCCCTGAGTCATCGACCCCTCCACACCGTCGCGCCGCCGTTCACCTCTCGGCCCAGCCTGGTCGGGGTGGTCCGCGGTGTCGTTCGCCCATCATAGGAATGAGCCCGGCGGTGTGTGACGCACCAGGGGTGATGAATCCTTCCGCACCCCCGGTTCGCCGGCCGATTCATCCCTATTCGGAAGGTCTAGTCCTTCGCGGGAGACCGTGGGGCGCTGACCGTGGTCCGCGGGGGGCGGCGCTGGGACGACGTCCTGACGATCAGTTCGGTCGGTATCACCTGCTCGACCGGCCGGTCCTCGTCGATCCCCTCGATGGCGTCGATCAGCAGCTGGACCACGGCCGTGCCGATGCGGCGCGGCTTCAGGGAGAGCGTGGTGATGGGTGGCTCGGTGGTCGCGTAGACCGTGGACTCGCTGCAGCACACCAGCAGCAGGTCGTCCGGGACGCGCAGCCCGTAGCGGCGGGCGGCGGCCAGCAGGTCGGTGCCGTTGGGGTCGAAGAGGCCGTAGACGGCGTCGGGGCGGTCGGGCCGGGCGAGCAGCCGGTCGGCGGCGACCGCGCCCGCGCAGGGGTCGTGCGCGGGATAGGACTCGTAGACCGGGTCCTGGCCCACGCGCGCGCACCAGTCGAGGTAGGCGGTGGTCGACAACCGGGTGTAGGTGTCCGTGGTGGTGCCGGTGAGCAGGCCGATCCGGCGGGCGCCGGCCGCGGCGAGATGGTCGAGCAGGTCGAGGACGGCGGCCTCGTGGTCGTTGTCGACCCAGGCGGTGACGGGCAGCGTGCCGGCCGGGCGGCCGTCGGAGACGACCGGCAGCCCCTGGCGGACCAGCTCGGTCACGACGGGGTCGTGGTCGGAGGGGTCGATGACGACGGTGCCGTCGAGGGCGACGTTCGACCAGACGTCGTGGCGTGAGGTGGCGGGCAGGATGACCAGCGCGTAGCCGCGGGCGAGCGCCGCCGATGTGGCGGCTCTGGCCATCTCCGCGAAGTAGGCGAACTCCGTGAAGGTGAAAGGTTCATCCCCGTAGGTCGTCACGGTGAGGCCGATTAAGCCGGACTTCCCGGTACGAAGGGTGCGGGCGGCGGCCGAGGGGCGGTAGCCCAGCCGGTCGGCGACCTCCCTGACGTGCCGACGGGTGGCGTCCGGGAGTCTGCCCTTCCCGTTGAGCGCGTCGGAGACGGTCGTGATCGAGACGCCGGCCGCGGCGGCGACGTCCCGGATGCCCGCCCGTCCTTGCCGACCGCCCCGGCGGGATGTTTCCGTCCGGCTCACCTGGTGCTTCCCTGCTGCTGTCATGGCGTGCCGATAGTAGGGCGCGGGCGGTGGGTCTGGCCGGTCGCATATGCACACGTTGACAGGCACGTTTCTGCATGATCATTAAGCAGCAAAAGCCTTACTTAACAAGGAAGTTGAGCCTATCGGTTGCAGAGTTGCCGCTATCGGCGCGCGTGGACCTGTTGAGGGGTCCATGTTGCGAAGAGGTCTCAACTCACCACTACGGGTGATGCGCGCCACGGAGTGAGCCAGGGGCGCGCGCCAGGGCGGCGTGCTCCCCCCTTCCTTTCCGCGGGCCATTCGCAGCGGAGGCGAATCCTCATAAGGTGAGCAGTATTGGTGTGCGGAGGCCCGGTGTCCCGTACCGACGCGCACCGCGGTACCGAGTGGCATGACGGTCTGAGGAGGACCTGCGGTGAGCGAGACGAGTCCCAAGCTCCGCGCCGAGCTGGACGGCATCCCCACGTACAAGCCGGGCAAGCCGGCGGCGGCCGACGGCCCGGCCGCCTTCAAGCTGTCCTCCAACGAGAATCCCTATCCGCCGCTCCCGGGGGTGATGGAGACCGCGGTCGCCGCCGCGCGGAACTTCAACCGCTACCCCGACATGGCGTGCAGCGGCCTGATGAACGAACTCTCCGAGCGGTTCGGCGTGCCGGCGACGCATCTGGCGACCGGCACCGGCTCGGTGGGGGTGGCCCAGTCGCTGATCCAGTCGACCTCGGGCCCGGGCGACGAGGTGATGTACGCCTGGCGCTCCTTCGAGGCGTACCCGATCATCACGCAGATCAGCGGGGCGACCCCGGTCCAGGTGCCGCTCACCGCCGGCGACGTGCACGACCTGGACGCGATGGCCGACGCGATCACCGAGCGGACCAGGCTGATCTTCGTCTGCAACCCCAACAACCCGACCGGCACCGTCGTGCGCCGTGCCGAGCTGGAACGCTTCCTCGACCGGGTGCCGTCCGACGTGCTGGTGGTCCTGGACGAGGCGTACCGGGAGTTCATCCGGGACACGGAGGTCCCGGACGGCCTGGAGATCTACCGGGACCGGCCGAACGTGGCCGTGCTGCGGACCTTCTCGAAGGCGTACGGGCTCGCCGGGCTGCGGGTGGGCTTCGCGGTGGCCCACGAGCCGGTGGCCGCCGCGCTGCGCAAGACCGCGGTGCCGTTCGGCGTCTCGCAGCTGGCCCAGGACGCGGCCGTCGCCTCGCTGCGCGCCGAGGACGAGCTCCTCGGCCGGGTCGGCTCGCTGGTCTGCGAACGCACCCGGGTGTACGAGGGGCTGGTCGGCCAGGGATGGACGGTGCCGGAGACCCAGGCGAACTTCGTGTGGCTGCGTCTCGGCGAGCGCACCCTCGACTTCGCGGCTGCCTGCGAGAAGGCGGGTGTCGTGGTGCGCCCGTTCGCGGGGGAGGGCGTGCGCGTGACCATCGGCGAGGACGAGGCCAACGACGTCTTCCTGCACACGGCGGAAGCCTTCCGCAAGACGCTGGCGGGCTGACGGCGCCGGGTCCGGGAATGCCCGGACCCGGACCCCGCCCACCCGACGGGACCCCGGTGAGCGCCCTGCCCACCGGGGTCCCGTCGCGTGCGGTGGCTCAAAGGACCCCCCGGCAAACAGTGCGGATTTCGTGTGCGCCATAATGCTTGTGAATGTGAACGCGTTCACAAGCTCGTCCGGCTGCTCCCGCTCTGTGGGGGTATGCCGGGTGGGCAACCCTCGGTCACCACGCCGACGTAAGGAGAGACGACGTGGATTCGAGCCTCGCACTGGCGCCGGAGACCCTGGCCCGCTGGCAGTTCGGCATCACCACCGTCTACCACTTCCTCTTCGTGCCGCTGACGATCTCGCTCGCCGCCCTCACCGCCGGCCTGCAGACGGCCTGGGTACGGACCGACAAGGAGAAGTACCTCAGGGCGACCAAGTTCTGGGGGAAGCTCTTCCTGATCAACATCGCCATGGGTGTGGTCACCGGGATCGTGCAGGAGTTCCAGTTCGGCATGAACTGGTCCGACTACTCGCGCTTCGTCGGCGACGTCTTCGGCGCCCCGCTCGCCTTCGAGGCGCTCATCGCCTTCTTCTTCGAGTCGACCTTCATCGGCCTGTGGATCTTCGGCTGGGACAAGCTGCCCAAGAAGATCCACCTGGCCTGCATATGGATGGTCTCGATCGGCACGATCCTGTCGGCCTACTTCATCCTCGCGGCCAACTCCTGGATGCAGCACCCCGTCGGCTACCGGATCGACGAGGAGCGCGGCCGCGCGGAGCTGACGGACTTCTGGCTGGTCCTGACCCAGAACACCGCGCTCACCCAGTTCTTCCACACCATCACCGCGGCCTTCCTCGTCGGCGGCGCCTTCATGGTCGGCATCGCCGCCTACCACCTCGCCCGCAGGAAGCACATCCCGGTGATGCGCACCTCGCTGCGGCTCGGCCTGGTGACCGTCGCCGTCGCCGGTCTGCTCACCGCGGTCAGCGGTGACCTGCTGGGCAAGGTGATGTTCAAGCAGCAGCCCATGAAGATGGCCGCAGCGGAGGCGCTCTGGGAGGGCGAGGCGCCCGCGCCGTTCTCGATCTTCGCCTACGGGGATGTGGACGCCGGCCACAACAAGGTCGCGATCGAGATACCCGGCCTGCTGTCCTTCCTGGCCAACGACGACTTCAGCTCGTACGTCCCCGGGATCAACGACATCAACAAGGCCGAACAGGAGAAGTTCGGTCCGGGGGACTACCGGCCCAACATCCCGGTCGCCTACTGGGGCTTCCGGTGGATGATCGGCTTCGGCATGGCCTCCCTCACCATCGGGATGCTCGGCCTCTGGCTGACCCGCAAGAGGTTCCTGCTGCCACCCGCCCTGCGGACCGGCGAGGACGAGGTGCCGCATCTGGTCCTCTTCCGGAACAAGGCCCTCGCGCCGCGCTTCGCCCGCTGGTACTGGCTGATCGCCCTGTGGACCATGACCTTCCCGCTGATCGCCAGCTCCTGGGGCTGGATCTTCACCGAGATGGGCCGTCAGCCCTGGGTCGTCTACGGCGTGCTGCGCACCAGCGACGCGGTCTCCCCCGGTGTCTCCCAGGGCGAGGTGCTCACCTCGATGATCGCCTTCACCCTGCTCTACGCCGTGCTCGCGGTGATCGAGGTCAAGCTCCTCGTGAAGTACGTCAAGGCCGGCCCGCCCGAGCTCACCGAGGCGGACCTCAACCCGCCCACCCGGATCGGCGGCGACGACCGCGACCCCGACCGGCCGATGGCCTTCTCGTACTGAGCCCACCGAGAGCACTGAGAGCGCTGAGGAGCTGATGGGGCATGGAACTCCACAACGTCTGGTTCGTACTCATCGCCGTCCTGTGGACCGGCTACCTCTTCCTGGAGGGCTTCGACTTCGGCATCGGGGTCCTGACCAAGCTGCTCGCCCGTGACCGCGCCGAGCGGCGGGTGCTGATCAACACGATCGGGCCGGTCTGGGACGGCAACGAGGTGTGGCTGCTGACCGCCGGCGGAGCGACGTTCGCCGCCTTCCCCGACTGGTACGCCACGCTCTTCTCCGGCTTCTACCTGCCGCTGCTGCTGATCCTCGTCTGCCTCATCGTGCGCGGCGTCGCCTTCGAGTACCGGCACAAGCGGGATGAGGAGCGCTGGCAGACCAACTGGGAGCACGCGATCTTCTGGACCTCGCTGCTGCCCGCCGTGCTCTGGGGAGTCGCCTTCGGCAACATCGTGCGGGGTGTGGCGATCGACGCGGACAAGGAGTTCGTGGGAGGTCTGTCCGATCTGCTCAACCCGTACGCGCTCCTCGGCGGAGCGGTGACCCTCGCTCTCTTCACCTTCCACGGCGCGGTGTTCGCAGCGCTGAAGACGGTCGGGGACATCCGGGTACGGGCCGGCAGGCTCGCGTTCCGGCTCGGCCTCGCGGCAGCGGTGCCGGCGGCGGGTTTCCTGCTCTGGACCCAGGTGCTGCGCGGCGACGGACCGAGCCTGGTGGCGCTGGCAGTCGCCGTGGCGGCGCTGCTCGGCGCGATCGGGGCGATCAAGGCGGGCAGGGAGGGCTGGTCGTTCGCGCTGTCCGGCGTCACGATCGCGGCCGCGGTCGCGATGCTCTTCCTGGCGCTCTTCCCGGACGTGATGCCGTCCACGCTGAACGAGGAGTGGAGCCTGACGGTCACCAACGCCTCGTCGAGTCCGTACACGCTGAAGATCATGACCTGGCTCGCGGTCATCGCCACCCCGCTGGTGCTGCTCTACCAGGGCTGGACCTACTGGGTGTTCCGCAAGCGGATCGGCACCCAGCACCTGGCCGACTCGCACTAGCCCGCGTACCAGCGAGGAGATGTTTCACGTGAAACCGATCGACCCGCGGCTGCTGCGGTACGCCAGGGCCACCCGCGTCTTCCTGGTGTCCTTGGTGGTGCTCGGCCTGCTCGGCGCGGCACTCGTCGTGGCCCAGGCCATGCTCGTCGCCGAGGTGGTCGTCGGCGGCTTCCAGCAGGGACTCTCCGCGTCGGGGCTGACCACCCCGCTGGTCCTGCTGGCGGCCGTGGCGGCCGGGCGCGCGGTCGTCTCCTGGCTCACCGAGCTGGCGGCCCACCGGGCCGGCGCCGCGGTCAAGTCCGAACTGCGCGGGCGACTGCTGGAGCGGGCGGCAGAGCTGGGGCCGGGCTGGCTGAGCGGTCAGCGCAGCGGGTCGCTGGTGGCCCTGGCGACGCGGGGCATCGACGCCCTCGACGACTACTTCTCGCGCTATCTCCCCCAGCTCGGACTCGCCGTCGTCGTCCCCGTGGCCGTCCTCGCACGGATCGTCACCGACGACTGGGTCTCCGCCGCGATCATCGTCGGGACCCTGCCGCTGATCCCGCTCTTCATGGTGCTCATCGGGTGGGCGACGCAGACGCGGATGGACCGGCAGTGGCAGCTGCTCTCCCGGCTCTCCGGGCACTTCCTGGACGTGGTGGCCGGTCTGCCCACGCTCAAGGTCTTCGGGCGGGCGAAGGCGCAGGCGGACTCGATCCGTACGATCACCGCGCAGTACCGGCAGGCCACCCTGCGCACCCTGCGCATCGCCTTCCTGTCCTCCTTCGCCCTGGAGCTGCTGTCGACGCTGTCGGTGGCCCTGGTCGCCGTGACCATCGGCATGCGGCTGGTGCACGGCGAACTCGACCTCTACACCGGCCTGGTGATCCTGATCCTGGCTCCGGAGGCCTACCTCCCGCTGCGTCAGGTGGGGGCCCAGTACCACGCGGCCGCCGAGGGGCTGTCGGCCGCCGAGGAGATCTTCGAGATCCTTGGCACCCGGCCGCGGCCCACCGGAACGGCCCCCGTACCGGCGGACCTCCGGCTGGAGTTCGACGGCCTGAGCGTGCGGCACGCGGGGCGCGGCGAGGCGACCCCCCACCGGGCGTCGCTCGTGGTGGAACCCGGCGAGACGGTGGCACTGACCGGGGAGAGCGGCACGGGGAAGTCGACCCTGCTGGATGTGGTGCTGGGATTCGCCGAACCCTCCGAGGGGCGGGTGCTCGTCGGGGGCCGGGAGCTGGGCGACATCGATCCCGTGCTCTGGCGGCAGCGGATCGCCTGGGTCCCGCAGCGGCCCTGCCTGTTCGCCGGGACGGTCGCCGACAACGTGCGCCTCGCCCGGCCGGACGCCGACGACGCCGAGGTGCTCGACGCCCTGCGCCAGGCGGGCGCCCACGACGTCGTGGCGGCGCTCCCCCAGGGCGCCGAGACCCTGCTCGGCGAGGACGGCGCCGGCCTCTCGGCGGGCCAGCGGCAGCGGATCGCCCTGGCGAGGGCGTTCCTCGCCGACCGGCCGGTGCTGCTGCTCGACGAGCCGACCGCAGCCCTGGACGGCGAGACCGAGGCCGGAATCGTCGAGGCGGTCGGACGCCTGGCCCGGGGACGTACGGTCCTGCTCGTCGTGCACCGGCCCGCCCTGCTCTCCCTCGCCGACCGGGTCGTGACGCTGGCGCGACGGCCGGAGGAGGCCGTGGCGGAGGCTGCGGAGAACGGGGCGGCGGCCGGGGGCGGCCGTACCGCGTCGGTGGAGCCCGCGGACGAGCGCGGCGCGGTGGGCGTCCCCGTGCAGGAGCGCGGTGGGCCGTCCGGCTCGGCGGGAGACGCCGGCGGGACGGCGGGCGTCCTTCGCCGGGAGGCCGGCGGCCCGGCGGCCGGGGGCGGTCTCCTCGGCCCGGAGGCCGGCGGTGAGGTGGCCGCGACCGGCGGGACGGCGGGCGCCCCTCGCCCGGAGGCCGGCGGTCAGGCGGAATCGTTCGGGGGCGGGGCCGCGCCGGAGGCCGGGGGGCGGGGGC
>NZ_RDBP01000012.1:1324143-1365628 GCF_008042045.1 Streptomyces sp. T39 | reverse complement strand
AGCCTGCCGCGCCGGAGGCCGGGGGGCAGGGCCCGGGCGGGGCGCGGTCGCCGCTGGCGCGGGTGCGTGCCGCGGCGGACGGGCTGCGCGGCAGGCTGGCCCTCGCGCTGCTGCTCGGCGCCCTCGCCCTCGGGTCGGCCGTCGGGCTGATGGCCGTGTCCGGGTGGCTCGTCTCACGGGCATCCGAACAGCCGCCGGTGATGTACCTGATGGTGGCGGTGACGGCCACCCGGGCCTTCGGCATCGGCCGGTCCGTCTTCCGCTACGCCGAGCGTCTGGTGTCGCACGACGCGGTGCTGCGGATGCTCGCCGAGATGCGCGTCGCCGTCTTCCGCCGGCTGGAGCGGATCTCGCCCGCGGGGCTGGCCCCCAGGCGCCGGGGCGACCTGCTGTCGCGTCTCGTCGCCGATGTGGACGCCCTCCAGGACTACTGGCTGCGGTGGCTGCTGCCGGCCGGGGCCGCCGCGGTCGTCGGCGCGGGCGCGGTGACCTTCACCGCCGTGCTGCTGCCTCAGGCGGGCGCCGTGCTCGCCGCGGGCCTGCTGGTCGCGGGCGTGGGGGTGCCGGTGCTCAGTGGCCGGATCGCCCGCCGGACGGAGCGGCACCTGGCCCCGGCGCGCGGCGACCTGGCCACCGTGGTGGCCGATCTGCTGCGGGGCACGGCGGAGTTGACCGTCGCGGGTGCGCTGCGGACCCGGCTGGCCGAGGCGCGGGCGGCCGACGCCCGGCTGACCCGGATCAGCGCGCAGGGTGCGGCCGTGACGGCGCTCGGCGGCGGTCTGTCCGCGCTGGTCTGCGGCCTCACCGTGGCCGCGACCGCCGTCGTCGGGGTGCAGGCCGTCCACGACGGACGACTCGGCGGGGTGGCGCTCGCGGTGGTGGTCCTGACCCCGCTCGCCGCGTTCGAGACGGTCGCCGGACTGCCCCTCGCCGTGCAGTACCGCAAGCGGGTGGAACGCAGTGCCGAGCGTGTCCACGACGTGCTGGACGCCCCCGAGCCGGTCGCCGAGCCCCGAACCCCGGGCGCCCCTCCCGCGACCGCCTTCCCGCTGGTCCTGCGGGGCGCGGGTGCCACGTACGAGGGCCGGGGGCGGGCCGCGCTGAGCGGTGTCGACCTGACGCTCACGCCGGGCAGCAGGATCGCCGTCGTCGGCGCCTCCGGGTCGGGCAAGACCACGCTGGCCCAGATCCTGCTCCGGTTCCTGGACACGGACCGGGGGACGTACACGATCGGCGGGAGCGACGCCCGCGGCCTGGAAGGCGACGCCGTACGGCGGCTCGTGGGGCTCTGCGCCCAGGACGCCCACATCTTCGACAGCTCCCTGCGGGAGAACCTGCGGCTCGCGCGGCCGGACGCCACGGACGGCGAACTGCGGCACGCGCTGGCCGGAGCACGCCTGCTGGAGTGGGCCGAAGCGCTGCCGGACGGCCTCGACACCCTCGTCGGGGAGCAGGGCGCCCGGCTCTCCGGCGGTCAGCGGCAGCGCCTCGCGCTCGCCAGGGCCCTCCTCGCCCGCTTTCCGGTCCTGGTCCTGGACGAGCCCGCGGAGCATCTCGACCTCGCCACGGCCGACGCGCTCACGGCGGACCTGCTCGCGGCGACCCGCAGCCGCACGGGCGAGGGCCGGGCGACCGTGCTGATCACCCATCGGCTCAAGGGACTTCAGGGCGTCGACGAGGTGGTGGTGCTCGACGGCGGACACGTCGTCCAGCGCGGGACCTACGAGGACCTGGCACTCGTCGACGGGCCGCTGCGCACGATGCTGGAACGCGAGAGGGAGACCGAGGCGGAGCGTTTCCGACTTTCTGTGACAAACGCTCCTCATTAGGCTCCCAGCATGAAGCCGCCCCCGTCCCACGAGCCGTCCGGCGCCGAGACCGCACGATCCGCCTCTGCCGCCCCGGGCACGACGGCCGGGGCGGCCTCCCGGGTGCCGCGGCTGCTGGAGGCGATGCGCTGCATCGGCACCGGTCTGGAGCTGCACACGACGCTGACCCGGATCTGCCGCACCGCCGCCGAGCTCACCGGTGCCCGGTACGCGGCCCTCGGCGTCGTCGACACCGAGGGCGACGGGCTCTCGGACTTCGTGACCCACGGAGTGGGCGACGGCGTCGCGGAGGCGATCGGCCGCAGACCGGACGGCCGGCGCGGGCTGCTGGGAGCGCTGATCCACGAACCGGTCGCCCTGCGGCTGGCCGATCTCACGACCGACCCGCGGGCGGCCGGGTTCCCGGAGGGGCACCCGCCGATGCGGACCTTCCTCGGCGTCCCGGTCCTGGTGCAGGACGAGATCTACGGGAATCTGTATCTGACCGAGAAGGCGGGCGGGGCGGAGTTCGACGACGACGATCTCCAGCTGGTGAAGGTGCTCGCGACCGAGGCGGGCATCGCCGTCGGCAACGCCCGGCTCTACGAGGCCGCCCGGCGCCGGGAGCGGTGGATCGACGGGGCCGTGGCCGTCACCACCGCGCTGCTGGCCGGCGGGGACGCGGACGAGGCGCTGACCGTCGTCGCCGAGCAGGCCCGGCGGCTGGCCGACGCGGCGGCGGGACTGGTGCTGCTGCCTGCCGACGGCGGGGGTCTGGAGATCGTGGCGGCCTCCTCGGACGCCTCAGCGCCCTCCCTCGGAACGGTTGTCCCGGCGGACAGCGCCGTGGTGGCCACACTGCTCGCCGGCGAGTCGCTGGTGACGACGGACGCCGCGACCGACCCGCGGACGGTCACCCGGCTGGGCGCCCCGTACGGTCCGGCGCTGCTGCTGCCGTTGCGCAGCGGCGGCCGGGTGCTCGGGGCGCTCGTCGTGCCGAGGGCCGTGGGCGCCCCGCCGTTCACGGCGGCCGAGCGCGCGCTGGCCGCGCAGTTCGCCTCGCAGGCCGCCCTCGCGCTGATGATGTCGCAGACCCAGCGTGACCGGGAGCGCCTGGCCGTGCTGGAGGACCGCGACCGGATCGCCCGGGATCTGCACGACCTGGTCATCCAGCGGCTGTTCACCGCCGGAATGCTCCTGGAGAGCGCGCAGCGCACCACGGCGGCGCCCGCCGTGCGGGAGGGCGTGGGGAAGGCCGTCGGCGAACTGGACATCACCATCCAGGAGATCCGCAGTGCCGTCTTCGCGCTCCGCCAGGGGCCCGCGGAGGAGCAGGCCGGGCTGTGCGCCCGCATCCTGCGCGAGATCAACATGGCGGCGGTGCCGCTCGGCTTCCGGCCCACCCACCGGTTCGTCGGGCCCGTCGAACCGGGCGTGGGGGAGCTGACCGGCAAGAACCTGATCGCGGCGCTGCGCGAGGCCCTGTCGAACGTCTTCCGGCACGCGGAGGCCTCGTCCATCGAGGTCGTCGTGGACGCGACGGTGACGCTCCCCGACGGATCGGCCGGCGTCCGCATGAGCGTCGGCGACGACGGTGTCGGCCTCCCGGAGGGCGGCCGGCGCAGCGGCCTGCGGAACCTGGCCCGCAGAGCGGAGTCCCTCGGCGGTTCGAGCGGAAACGGACCCGGCATCGGACCGGACGGCGCGGGCACCACCGTCTACTGGGAGGCCCCTCTCTGAGGGGCCTCCCGGGTGACCTCCCCGGCTCGGCGCCCCGGGCCGCACGCCCGCGAGGCGGGCTGCACGCGTGCCCCGGGCTGTACGCGCGCCCCGGGCCGCACGCCCGCGAGGCGGGCCGCACGCGTGCCGCGAGCGGCGCCGGCCGCCCGGGAGAATGCCCCGTCCGCCGTCCCGCTCCCGTCACGGGGTGGACCCCGAAGGCCCGTGGAGCGGCGGGCCGTCGCTCGGGACGTGGTGACCGCTGGGCCAGGTGGCCCTATGACACTCCGGGCTCCCGGGCTCGGCGTACGGGACGGGTCACGATCCCTGGATGTGTGCGAGCAGCCGCAAGCGGATGACCATCCTGCCGGTGGTGCTGGTCGTCCTCCTCGGGACGGCGGCGCCCGCCGCGGCGTCGTCCCGGCCCGAGGCGCGCCCCGCAACGGCCGGCGACCACGGGGAGCGCCGGCCGGCCGGCACCGGCGACGGGGCGCGGGAGCGCCCCCTCCTGCCCGTCACCGGCCGGCTCCGCCCCGCCGCGCTCCTCGCCGTGCCCGGTCACGACGATCCGGCGCCGAGGGACGCGGGCCCACAGGCGCCCGGGATGCTTCCGGGGAGCGGTCCGGTACCGGGCGGACTGCCGCTGCACGGTCCGCTCCCCGGCGACGTACCACCGCCGCACGGACCGGCCCCGGGCGCCTTCCCGCTCCCATGGGCCGCTCCCACCCCTCCGCCCGCCCCCGGCCCCGGGGCGGAGGGCGCGGCACGGCGGGCGCCGGCACCGGACGGGCCGCAGCCCACGGCCGTCCAGGTGGCCCGGCTGTACGCGGAGGCCGCCCGCGCCACGCGGCAGTACGAGCGGGGCCGCCGTGCCGCCGACACGCAGCGGGTCGTGGCCGGCCGGCTCCAGAGAGCCCTCGCGGACCGCAGGTCCCGGCTGGCCCGCCTGCACGACGTCATCGGGGGCGTCGCGCGGGAGCAGTACCGCACGGGTGGGGCGCTCACCCGCACCGCTCGTCTGCTGCTCGCCGACGATCCCGATGCGCTGCTGCGCGGGTTCGAGCTCGCCGCCCAGTCCGAACGCGCGGTCAACCGGCTGCTGGACCACTCCAGGACGGCGGAACGGCGCTACGCCGAGGCCGAGAAGAAGGCCCGGGCGGCCTGGCAGGACCTCGCCGCCCGCACGGCGCGGCTGGCGTCCGTCAAGCGCGGCATCGAGGCGAAGCTGGAGACCGCGCGGTGGAAGCTGCAGGGCGAGGCCGACTCCAGCGTGGCGGCGGGATCCTGCGCGGGAGCCGTGCGGCTGGACCAGCCGGCCCTGCCGCGAGGCAGGGGATGGGTGGCGCCGGTCGAGCGCTACGCGCTGTCCGCCGGCTTCGCGAGCACCGGCGACCGCTGGGCGCGCGGGCACACCGGCCAGGACTTCGCGGTCGACATCGGGACCCCGGTGCGGTCGGCGGGCCCGGGGGTGGTGGAGTCCGTCGCCTGCGGCGGCGCGTTCGGCATCGAGATCGTCGTCCGGCACGACAACGGCTACTACACGCAGTACGCGCACCTGGCCGGGGTGGGTGTCGACCAGGGCGAGCGGGTGCGCACCGGACAGTGGATCGGTCAGGCCGGTACGACGGGCAACTCGACGGGACCCCACCTGCACTTCGAGGTGCGGCTCACGCCGCACCTCGGATCGGGTGTCGACCCGGCCGTCTGGCTGCGGGAGCACGGCGTGCGCCTGTGAGCCCCGGCGGCCCGGGCACCGCCACGCCGCCGGGGCCCGCCGTGCTCCGGTGACCCCGGCGGTCCGTGACGGGGCGCGCCGCGCGTCCCGTCACGGAGGAGGGCCTACCGCCGAGAGGCCGCGCGCCGGGCCAGCAGTTCCTCGATGATCACCGCGACGCCGTCCTCGTTGTTGGCGACCGTCCGTCCGGAAGCCGCCGCGATCACCTCCGGGTGGGCGTTGCCCATGGCGTACGAGGTGCCCGCCCAGGTCAGCATCTCCACGTCGTTCGGCATGTCGCCGAAGGCGACGACCTCGTCCGACGAGATGCCCCGCTCGGCGCAGCACAGCGCGAGGGTGCTGGCCTTGCTCACGCCGTGGCCGCTGATCTCCAGGAGGGCGGTGGGACTGGAGCGGGTGATCGACGCCCGGTCGCCGGCCACCGTGCGGGCGAGGGCGAGGAAGCCGTCGGGGGTCAGCTCCGTGTGGTGCGCCAGCAGCTTCAGCACGGGGGCGCCCTCGCCCGGCCGCGCCTCGTGGAGCAGCTTCTCGGCGGAGGCGACGGTCGCGCCCGGATCCAGGTGGAACGGCGGGTACGCGGGCTCGTAGTGGATGCCGGTGGCCAGTTCGACCGCGAAGGAGGTGCCGGGCGCGGCCTCCCGCAGGGTGCGCACGACATCGAGCGCGGTCGGCCGCGGCAGATCCCGGACGCGGACCAGCGTGCCGCCGGAGTGCAGGTCCACCACGGCGGCGCCGTTGCCGCAGATGGCGAGCCCGTGCCCGTGCACATGGTCGCTGACGACGTCCATCCAGCGGGCGGGACGGCCGGTGACGAAGAAGACCTCGATGCCGGCCTCCTCGGCGGCCGCGAGGGCGGCGATCGTCCGATCCGACACGGACTTGTCGTCACGCAGGAGCGTGCCGTCCAGGTCGGTGGCGATCAGCCGGGGGACAGCGGGCAGGGGCCGGGGATCGATATCAGTCGTCACCGGGTCATTCTCGCTCACGAGGTGCACGGGCGTGCGAGAGGTCGCACATCTGAGTGATCGATCATGTGCGGGGGGTGTCCGGCCGGATCCCCTCCGCACACGTCCGTGCCGCGCTCAGGCCAGCTGGGCGGGCGCCTCGGTGGCGATCTTCTCGAAGACGCCCTGGTCGGCGGCGAAGTCCGAGCCGGCGATCGGCCAGTGGACCACGATATCGGTGAAGCCGAGGTCGCGATGGCGGCCGGCGAAGTCCACGAAGGCGTCGACCGAGTCCAGCGGGCGGGTGCGGTCCGGGGTGAAGCCGGTCAGCAGGATCTTGTCCAGGTCCGCCACGTCCCGGCCCGTCTCGGCACAGGCCGCGCCGAGCCTGGCGATCTGGCCGCGCAGCGCCTCGACGGACTGCTCGGGCGTGCCCGCCTCGTACAGCTTCGGGTCGCCCGTGGTCACCCACGCCCGACCGTACGCCGCGGCCAGCCGCAGCCCCCGGGGCCCGGTCGCCGCCACGGCGAAGGGAAGGCGGGGCCGCTGGAGGCAGCCGGGGACGTTCCTGGCCTCCTCGGCGGAGTAGAAGTCGCCGCGCTGCGAGAGGGCGTCCTGGGTCAGCAGCCCGTCCAGCAGCGCCACGAACTCGGCGAACCGGTCGGCGCGTTCGCGCGGGGTCCACGGCTCCTGACCCAGGGCGGTGGCGTCGAAGCCGTTGCCGCCCGCGCCGATGCCGAGGGTGACGCGGCCGCCGGAGACGTCGTCGAGCGAGATCAGCTCCTTGGCGAGGGTCACGGGGTGCCGGAAGTTCGGCGAGGTGACGAGGGTGCCCAGGCGGATCCGCCCGGTGGCGGTGGCGGCGGCGGTGAGCGTGGGCAGGGCGCCGAACCAGGGGCTGTCACGGAAGGAGCGCCAGGACAGGTGGTCGTAGGTGTACGCGGCGTGGAAGCCGAGCTCCTCGGCGCGCTGCCACGTCGCGCGGCCCCCCTCGTGCCAGCGGTCGACGGGGAGGATCACGGTGCTCAGGCGCAGAGTCATGCCCCGAGCCTACGTGCGCCCCGGCGCCGCCCGTGATGCCGCCGGGTGTCGCCGGGCCGGGGTGTCAGCCGCCGGGGAAGCGGATGTACCGCGCCGGGACGGACGAGGTGAGCCACACCCCGTTGGCGCTGACGCGGAAGACATGGCCGGCGCGGTGGAGGGCGCCGGCGTGCACCGGCAGGACGACCGGGCGGCCGCGGCGGGCCCCGACCCGGGTGGCGGTCTCCCGGTCGGGCGAGAGGTGGACGTCGTGGCGGTCCATGGGCCGCAGGCCCTCCGAGCGGATCGCGTCCAGATTGCGGGCGACGGTGCCGTGGTACAGGTACTCCGGCGGCTCGGACGGCGCGAGCCCGAGGTCGACCTCGACGGTGTGCCCCTGGTTGGCGCGGATCCGCCCGCCGTCGATCGTGAAGCGCTGCTTGTCGTTGGCCGCCACCACGTGGTCGAGCTCGGCCCGGGTGAACGGGAAGCCGTGGGCCTCCGCCGCGCGGATCAGCTCGTCCACGGGCACCCAGCCGTTGGCGTCGAGGGTGAGGCCGATGCGTTCCGGCTGGTGGCGCAGGTGTTTCGAGAGGTACTTCGACACCTTCACGGTGCGCCGGTCGTCCGGTGGCTCATCGGCTGGTCCTGTGGTCATATCGGCAGGGTGCCTCTCGGGATGTCGTGGACGCCACTCGAATTTCTGGGAACCGGATGTTTGATCCACAGCCAACTCGACTTATCCACAGGTAATTTGACGATTCTGTGGACAACACCCGTGCGTGGCAACCGTTGTGAGCAACAAGCCTGCCTTGTGCGGCAATTGTGACAAATCGACTCAAAACCCTCACGGTTCCACGCTGTTCGGCATCCCCACGTCAACACCCCGCAGCAGCAACGCCGGACGCCAAGTCTCCGTACAACACCGCGTCCCTCCACCGAGGTTCGCGCCGACTTCACAGCGGAGGCTTGATCCTCGCCGTCGCCCGCAGCAGCTTCGGCGCGAGGCGGGACAGCAGATGGGCGAGGCGCGCCTCGGGGGTCACGGGGACCACGGCGCGGTTCGTCAGCACGGCGCGCAGAATCGCGTCCGCCACCTTCTCCGCAGGGTAGTTGCGCATCCCGTACAGCCGCGCGGACCGCTTCCTCAGACGCTGCTGTTCCGCCGCGTCGACGCCGGTGAAGCGCGCGGTGGACGTGATGCCCGTGTCGACGATGCCCGGGCAGATCGCCGACACGCCGATGCCCCGGCCCGCCAGTTCGGCGCGCAGGCACTCGCTGAGCATGAGCACCGAGGCCTTCGAGGTGCTGTAGGCGGGCAGGGTCCGAGAGGGCAGGAACGCCGCGGCGGAGGCGGTGTTGACGATGTGCCCGCCCTGGCCGCGCTCGGCCATCCGGCGGCCGAAGAGACGGCAGCCGTGGATGACTCCCCAGAGGTTCACGTCCAGGACCTGCCTCCAGTCCTCCGTCCCGGTGTCGAGGAACGAACCGGCAAGCCCGACACCGGCGTTGTTGACCAGCACGTCCACCACACCGTGCTCGGCCGTGACCCTCTCCGCCAGCTTCTCCATCGCCTGCTCGTCGGCGACGTCCACCGCCTCCGCCCACGCCCCGGCCGCCCCCGCCGCCCGTGCCGACTCGGCTGTGCGGGCGGCCCCTTCGGCGTCCCGGTCCACCACGACCACCCGGGCCCCGGCACCGGCGAAGGCGAGCGCCGTGGCCCGCCCGATACCGCTCGCCGCACCCGTGACCAGGACGAGCTGCCCTCCGAACCGCTGCCCGTACGCGTCCTGGCGGGGTGCCGCGGACGCCGTGGCGTCCGGTGCCCCGCCTTCGTTCAGGGTGACGAACTCGGCGATCCAGGACGCGAGATGGTCGGGCCGGGTGCGGGGGATCCAGTGCTTCGCCGGCAGGGTGCGCCGGGTGAGCCGGGGCACCCAGGCGTCCAGGTCGTCGTAGAGCCGCTCGGAGAGGAAGGCGTCACCGGTCGGCGTGATCAGCTGGACCGGGGTGTGCGCGTGCGCGTCGGGGCGCGGACGCCGCAGCCGGGCACGGATGTTGTCGCGGTAGAGCCAGGCGCCGTGGGCGGCGTCCCGGGGCAGCGAGGCCGTCGGGTAGTCCCCGGACGGCACGCCCTCGGCCCGCTCCAGCATCCTCGGCCACTGCCTGCCCAGCGGTCCCCGCCAGGCCAGTTCGGGGAGCACAGGGGTGTGGAGGAGGTAGACGTACCAGGACTTGGCTCCCTGGCCCAGCAGTTGGCCGACGCGGCGCGGGGTCGGGCGGCTCGTCCGCCGCTTGATCCAGTGCCCGAAATGGTCCAGCGACGGGCCCGACATGGAGGTGAAGGAGGCGATGCGCCCCTCGGTCCGGGCGACGGTGACGAACTCCCACCCCTGCACCGAACCCCAGTCGTGCCCGACGAGGTGGACCGGCCGGTCCGGGCTCACGGCGTCGGCGACGGCCAGGAAGTCGTCCGTCAGCTTCTCCAGCGTGAACCCGCCCCGCAGCGGCTTCGGCGCGGAGGAGCGGCCATGGCCCCGGACGTCGTACAGCACCACGTGGAAGCGGTCCGCCAGACGCGACGCGACCTCGGCCCAGACCTCCTTGCTGTCCGGATAGCCGTGGACCAGCACCACCGTCGGGCGGCCGGCGTCGCCGAGCTCGGCGACGCACAGGTCGACCCCGCCCGTCCGGACCCGGCGCTCGCGCGCCCCCTGCAGACCTTCGACGCCCACCGGTGCGCCCCTCCCTGTCCGGTCCCGCACGATGCCACCCGACGAATCTGACCATGGCCCGCGGCCGCGTCAAGGGCGCCCGCCCCCCGGCGGTGCCGGGCGGCCCCGACGGGGGAAACCCCCACTCAGGTCGCATGCCCCCTCGGGGTGCCGTACCTCTGGAGTCGGAGAAGGTCGGGCCGCGAGAGTGACGTCGGATGTGGTGCGCGCCACTACGGTCGAGGTGTGACTGTGATCGTGACCGAAAGCCTGAGCAAGCGGTTCCCCAGGGTGACCGCGCTTGACCGGCTCTCGTTGGACATCGGCCCCGGTGTGACCGGCCTGGTGGGCGCCAACGGAGCCGGCAAGTCCACGTTGATCAAGATCCTGCTGGGTCTGTCCCCCGCCTCCGAGGGCCGCGCCGCCGTGCTCGGCCTCGACGTGGCCACGAGCGGCGCCGAGATCCGTGAGCGCGTCGGCTACATGCCCGAGCACGACTGCCTGCCGCCCGACGTCTCGGCCACCGAGTTCGTCGTCCACATGGCGCGCATGTCGGGCCTGCCGCCGACCGCGGCCCGCGAGCGCACCGCCGACACGCTTCGCCATGTGGGCCTGTACGAGGAGCGCTACCGGCCCATCGGCGGCTACTCGACCGGTATGAAGCAGCGCGTGAAGCTCGCGCAGGCCCTCGTCCACGACCCGCAGCTGGTGCTGCTGGACGAGCCGACGAACGGCCTCGACCCGGTCGGCCGCGACGAGATGCTGGGCCTGATCCGCCGGATCCACACGGACTTCGGCATCTCGGTCCTCGTCACCTCCCACCTGCTGGGCGAGCTGGAGCGCACCTGCGACCACGTCGTCGTCATCGACGGCGGCAGCCTGCTGCGCTCCAGCTCCACCAAGGACTTCACCCAGGCCACCGCGACCCTCGCGGTCGAGGTCACCGACTCCGACACCCACCCGGACGGCACCGCGGCCCTGCGGACGGCGCTCAGCGCCGCCGGGGTCCGGATCCACGAGGGCACGGAGGAGGGCCTGCCGGGCGCGGGCCACATCCTGCTGCTGGAGGCGGCCGGCGAGGAGACGTACGACACCGTCCGGGACACCGTCGCCGACCTCGGCCTCGGGCTCGTACGGATGGAACAGCGCCGCCACCACATCGCCGAGGTCTTCCGTCCCGCCGCGGCCGGCGCCGCGGACGACGGCGGACACGACGGCACACGGGCCGGCGACGGCAGGGACGACGAGACCGGCACGGCGACGCCGGCCGGCAGGGAGGTGCAGGCCCGGTGAGCACCCACACCCCCGGGGCGCCCGATGCCACGCGGATCCACAACATCGGATACCGCAACTACGACGGCCCCCGCCTCGGCCGCGCCTACGCGCGCCGCTCGCTCTACTCGCAGTCCCTGCGCGGCTCCTTCGGACTCGGCCGGTCGGCCAAGTCGAAGGTCCTGCCGATGATCCTCATGGGCATCATGTGCCTGGTCGCGGCCATCATGGTCGCGGTCGCCGTCGCGGTGCCCAACACGACCGAGCTGCCGGTGGAGTACACCCGCTACGCGATCGTGATGCAGGCGCTCATCGGCCTGTTCCTCGCGGCGCAGGCCCCGCAGTCGGTCTCCCGGGACCTGCGGTTCAAGTCCGTCCCGCTGTACTTCTCCCGCCCGATCGAGCGGGTGGACTACGTGGTCGCCAAGTTCGCCGCCATGGCCTCGGCGCTGTTCGTCCTCACGGGCACGCCGCTGGTGATCCTCTACCTGGGCGCGATGCTGGCGAAGTTCGACTTCACCGACCAGACGAAGGGCTTCGCGCAGGGCATGGTCTCCGTGGCACTCCTGTCCGTCCTCTTCGGCGGGATCGGCCTGGTGCTCGCCGCCCTCACCCCCCGGCGCGGCTTCGGTGTCGCCGCCGTGATCGCGACGCTGACCATCACGTACGGAGCGGTCTCCACCGTGCAGGCGATCGCCTGGGAGACCGGGTCGTCCGGCGCGATCCAGTGGCTCGGCCTGTTCTCGCCGGTCACGCTCGTCGACGGGGTGCAGACCGCCTTCCTGGGCGCCGAATCGGCCTTCCCCGGCGGTTCCGGGCCGGGCGCCGGCGCCGGCGCGGTCTATCTGCTCGTCGTCCTCGCGCTGATCGCCGGCTGCTACGCCGTGCTGATGCGCCGCTATCGGAAGGTGGGGCTGTGACCTCAGTCAGCATCGAGCACGCCTCGCGCTGGTTCGGCAACGTGGTCGCCGTCAACGACGTGACCATGGACATCGGCCCCGGTGTGACCGGCCTGCTCGGCCCGAACGGCGCGGGCAAGTCCACGCTCATCAACATGATGGGCGGCTTCCTCGCCCCCTCCACCGGCACGGTCACCCTCGACGGGCAGCCGATCTGGCGCAACGAGTCGGTGTACCGGCAGATCGGCGTCGTCCCCGAGCGGGAGGCGATGTACGACTTCCTCACCGGCCGCGACTTCGTCGTCGCCAACGCCGAACTGCACGGGCTCGACGCCCGCGCGGCGCAGCGGGCGCTCGCCACGGTCGAGATGGAGTACGCCCAGGACCGCAAGATCTCGACGTACAGCAAGGGCATGCGCCAGCGCGTGAAGATGGCGTCCGCGCTGGTCCACGACCCGGCGGTGCTGCTGCTCGACGAGCCGTTCAACGGTATGGATCCGCGTCAGCGGATGCAGCTGATGGACCTGCTGCGCCGCATGGGAGCAGAGGGCCGGACCGTGCTCTTCTCCTCCCACATCCTGGAGGAGGTCGAGCAGCTCGCCTCCCACATCGAGGTGATCGTCGCCGGCCGCCATGCGGCCAGCGGCGACTTCCGCCGGATCCGGCGGCTGATGACCGACCGCCCGCACCGCTATCTGGTGCGCTCCAGCGACGACCGGGCGCTCGCGGCCGCGCTGATCGCGGACCCGTCGACGGCCGGCATCGAGGTCGACGTCACCGAGGGGGCGCTGCGCATCCAGGCCGTCGACTTCGGCCGGTTCACCGAACTGCTGCCGAGGGTCGCCCGTGAGCACTCGATCCGGCTGCTGACGGTCTCGCCGTCCGACGAGTCCCTCGAATCGGTCTTCTCCTACCTCGTAGCGGCCTGAAAGGAGCTGTGACGCACATGTACCACCCCACAGTCGCCCGGCTCACCTACAAGGCCGTCCTCGGACGGCGGCGCGCCGCGATCCTCTTCGTACTGCCCGCCCTGCTGCTGCTGATCGCGGTCGCGGTGCGGATGCTGAACGGTGTCGACGACCAGGTGGCCGCCGACGTCCTCGGCGGCTTCGCGCTGGCCACGATGGTCCCGCTGATCGGCGTGATCGCCGGCACCGGGGCGATCAGTCCCGAGATCGACGACGGATCGATCGTCTATCTGCTCTCCAAGCCGGTGAAGCGGCCGACGATCGTCTTCACCAAGCTGATCGTCGCGATCGCCGTGACCATGGCCTTCTCGGCGGTGCCCACCTTCGTCGCGGGCCTGATCCTGAACGGCAACGGCCAGCAGGTCGCCGTCGCCTACACGGTCGCCGCGCTGGTCTCCTCGATCGCCTACAGCGCGCTGTTCCTGCTGCTCGGCACGGTCAGCCGGCACGCGGTCGTCATCGGCCTCGTCTACGCCCTGGTGTGGGAGACGCTCTTCGGCAGCCTGGTGCCCGGCGCGCGGACGCTCAGCGTCCAGCAGTGGGCGCTGTCGCTCGCCGAACGCATCGCCGGTGACGGCCTGGTCGGCTCGGACGTCGGCCTGCCGGCGGCGGTGGCGCTGCTCGCCGGGGTGACCGTGGCCGCGACCTGGTACGCGGGGCAGAAGCTGCGCACCCTCACTCTCGCCGGCGAGGAGTAGGACCTACCGGGAGCACGCGCCCCGGTGGCCGGGGCGAGAGGTCGCCGCGGGGCGGGAGCCGGTGCGCTCCCGCCCCGCGGGCCTGTGTGCCGGGCGGGCGGGGCGTCAGACCGTGCGGTCGCGGGCGGCCGCCAGCCCCACCGCCGCGGCCACCGCACAGACCCCCAGCATCATCGCCAGCGGCACGGTCCAGCCGCCGGTCGCCTCGTGCACCGTGCCGGCGGCCGCCGGCCCCAGGGCGGCGAGCAGATAGCCGACCGCCTGTGTCATCCCGGACAGCCGGGCGGCCGTGGCCGCCGTGCCGGTGCGCAGCACGATGAGCGTCAGGGCGAGGGCGAGCGCACCGCCCTGCCCGATGCCGAGGACCGCCGACCACAGCCACGCACCGCCCGCCGGATCGGCCATCAGTCCGGCGAAGCCCGCCGCCACCAGCGAGGTGACGGCCACGACCAGGGGCCGCTGGTCGCGCATCCGTCCGGCCAGGAGCGGCACCACGAACGCGCTCGCCACCTGGACGAGGTTGTTGAAGGCGAAGACCAGGCCGGCGGTGGAGGCCTCCGTCCCGTGGTCGGTGAGGATCGTGGGCATCCAGGCGATCAGCACGTAGGACCACAGCGACTGCAGCCCCATGAAGAGGGTGACCTGCCACGCGAGGGCGGACCGCCACACGCTCCGCGCCGGGCCGGGGACGGGCGCAGCGCGGACCCCGTGTCCGGTACGGCCCCGGGCGACGAGCACCTGGGGCAGCCAGGCCAGCGCCGCGACCGCCGCGAGCAGCGACCAGGACGCCAGTGACGCCTGCCAGCTGCCGCCGAACGCCCGCTCCAGCGGCACGGACGCGGCCGCGGCCAGGGTCGCCCCGGCGATCATCGCGCCCGTGTAGAGGGAGGTCATCGACGCCGCCCGGTCCGGGAAGTCGCGCTTGATCAGGCCCGGCATCAGGACGTTGAGCAGGGCGATCGCCGTCCCGACCAGCACACCGCCGCCGTACAGCGCGACGACCGAGGGCAGGACGCGCACGGAGATGCCGGCCGCCAGGAGCAGCAGCGCGGCGAACAGCACCCGTTCGGTGCCGAAGCGGCGGCCGAGCCGGGGGGCGACCAGGGCGCCGGCGCCGAGGAAGAGCACCGGAACCGAGGTCACCAGGCTGGTCGCGGCCGACGACAGCCCGAAGGCCCCGCCGATCTCGCCGGCCAGCGGTGACACGCTCGCCAGGGCCGCGCGCATGTTGAGCGAGGCGAGGACGACACCGGTGAGCAGCACAGCGGGCCGGGCGAGCAGGGCCCGCCGGGCGGCCCTGCCCTCGGCCGACGGCCGGACGTCGGCCTCGGCGTCGGGGGGCAGGAGGAGGGGGTGCGGTCCGGATTCCGGGCGTGCCAAGGCGAACACCTTTCTGGTGGTGACCGTCGGGTGCGGGCCTCGGGCGGGGCGAGGGCCTTCCGGCGATGGAGGGGAGGGAGGGGCGCGGAGGCCGGTCAGGTCGCCCGGCGGGCGGTCAGCGCGCGCACGGTGTCGATGGGGACCCCGAGGAGGTCGCGGGCGGCCCGCTCGGCGGCGGCCGGGTCGCCGCTCTCGACGGCGTCGACGAGGGCGGTGTGCGCGGCGATGTCGACCGGCGGCATCTCGTGGTCGCCGAGTGCGTGGACCAGCACCTCGTGCACCTGGGCGGAGAAGAAGCGGTACACCTCGACGAAGGCGGAGTTGTGGGTGGCCTCGACGACCGCGAGGTGGAACGCCACGTCGGCGTCCGCGTCCCGGTCCCCCTCGGCCACCACGGTCGCCAGGGCGTCCCGCAGCCGCTGCAGGTCCGTCGCGGTGTGCCGCTCGGCGGCCAGCCGCGCGGCCTCGGCCTCCAGGGCGACGCGCAGTTCGAGCACCTCCAGGGCGTCGGCACGGCGCATGTGGCGCAGGACGGCGGCCGGGTCGGCGGTGGACCGCACGAAGGTGCCGTTGCCCTGACGGGACTCCAGCAGTCCGGCGTGGACGAGGACCCGCACGGCCTCGCGCACGGTGTTGCGCCCGACGCCGAGCTGGTCCGCGAGTTCGTGTTCGGTGGGGATGCGGTCGCCGACGGACCATTCGCCTCGGGCCAGCTCGGCACGGAGCGCCTCGACGACGGTGTCGACGAGGGACGTGCGTCCGGCGGTCCGCAGAGCGGTCACGGGGATCCTCCTGCCCGGGGTGGTTGCCCGGTCATCCTACAACCGGATGGATGCATGATGAAACCATTGCGCGGTGGGTCCGTGCGTCCTAGGGCTCGCGCCGGAGCGCGGCCGGGCCCACGGCCCGATACGGCGCCCGGCCGGTGCGGCCTAGCGTCGGATCATGACGAAAATCGCGCTCATCGGCACAGGACATGTGGGTCGGGCCCTCGCCCCGGCCTTCGCGAAGGCCGGCCACGAGGTGCTGTTCGGCTCCCGTGAGCCGGACGCCAGAACGGACCTCGACCACCCGGTGGTGACGGTCGCCGAGGCGGCCGCGCAGGGGGAGATCGTCGTCAACGCCACACCGGGGACCGACTCCGTGGCGCTGCTCGCCCCACTGGCCGGGCCGCTGGCGGGCAAGGTGCTGCTGGACATCGCGGTGGGCCTCACCGCCGAGTCGGGGCTCGCCCACCCCAACTCCAGCGTCTCGGAGGAGATCCAGCGGGCCCTCCCGGACACCCGGGTGGTCAAGAGCCTGTCCACCATGGACTCCACGGCGATGACCGCGCCCGGCGAACTGTCCGGTCCCGGCACGGTGTTCGTCTCCGGTGACGACGAGGCGGCGAAGCGCAGCGTCGAGTCGCTGCTGCACGACCTCGGCTGGCCGGCGGACTCCGTGATGGACCTGGGGGAGCTGCGGACCGCCCGTGGGCAGGAGCACTTCGCGCTGCTGTTCATGGGCATCGCCGAGTCGATCGGAACGTACACCTTCGGGATCCGCGTGGTGCGCTGAGGCCGCGTCACCGCCGAGTGGGCCGTGCCGTCCCCCGTGCGTCGGCGTACGCCCGCGGCCGGGCGGAAATCCGGTGGCACCGGGACGGCGGGCGCGGCAGAGTTGTCCTGCCGGCACCGCACACACGTGCGAGACCGGCGGCACGGACCGGGAAAAGAGCACGGCGACGACGCGGAGTTCGAGTCCCCGTCCGCAGGGCTCTCTTCCGGGCAGGACCGGGCAGGCAGCAGCGGGGTGGAGCCGCCGCCGCGCGCCGTCCGGTGTCACTGCCCAGGGGGCGGCCGCTTCGAGCGCGCATCCGCGCGGGCCGCCCCCTCCCGGCCCCTCGTGCGAGGTCTCCGCCCGGATCGGGCGAACCCCGCGGTGCCCGGAGGGAGGACCGCTCAGGCCGCGAGCAGCTGCTCCAGCACCACCGCGATGCCGTCCGCGTCGTTGGACGCGGTGATCTCGTGGGCCACGGCCTTGAGCTCGTCGTGCGCGTTCGCCATCGCCACGCCGTGCGCGGCCCAGCCGAACATCGGGATGTCGTTGGGCATGTCGCCGAACGCGATGGTGTCCGCGCCGCGGACGCCCAGCCGGCGGGCGGCCAGCGAGAGCCCGGTCGCCTTGCTCAGCCCGAGCGGCAGGATCTCGACTATCCCCGGGCCCGCCATCACCACGTCCACCAGGCTGCCGACCGTCGCCCTGGCGGCCCGGGTCAGCTCGTCGTCGCCCAGCTCGGGGTGCTGGATGTAGAGCTTGTTCAGCGGCGCCGCCCACAGCTCGGACGGGTCCTTCATCGGCGTGTACGGCAGCGGCCCGCCCTGCGCCCGGTAGCCGGGCGCGATCAGCACCTCGCCGTCCAGGCCGTCCCGGCTCGCGGCGAGGGCCAGCGGCCCGACCTCCGCCTCGATCTTGGACAGGGCCAGGCCCGCCAGCTGCCGGTCCAGCGTGAGGGAGGTCAGCAGCCGGTGCTCACCGGCGTGGTAGACCTGCGCGCCCTGGCCGCACACCGCGAGACCGTCGTAGCCGAGGTCGTCGAGGATGTGCCGCGTCCACGGGACGGCGCGTCCCGTCACGACGATGTGCGCCGCTCCCGCCGCGGTGACCGCGGCGAGAGCGTCCCGGGTGCGCTGCGCGACGGTGCCGTCGCTCTGCAGCAGCGTGCCGTCGAGATCCGTGGCGACGAGCTTGTACGGGAACGGGGCGGTGCTCACGTGGCGATCGGCTCCAGCACCTCGCGGCCGCCCAGGTAGGGACGGAGCACCTCGGGGACCCGGACCGAACCGTCGGCCAGCTGGTGGTTCTCCAGGATCGCCACGATCGTGCGCGGGACGGCGCACAGGGTGCCGTTCAGCGTCGCCAGCGGCTGGACCTTCTTGCCGTCACGCATGCGCACCGACAGCCGGCGGGCCTGGAAGGAGTCGCAGTTCGACGCGGAGGTCAGCTCGCGGTACTTGCCCTGGGTCGGGATCCACGCCTCGCAGTCGTACTTGCGCGACGCCGAGGCGCCGAGGTCGCCGGAGGCCACGTCGATCACCTGGAAGGGCAGCTCCAGGCCGGTGAGCCACTGCTTCTCCCACTCCAGGAGGCGCTTGTGCTCCGCCTCGGCGTCCTCCGGGGCCACGTACGAGAACATCTCCACCTTGTCGAACTGGTGGACCCGGAAGATGCCCCGGGTGTCCTTGCCGTACGTGCCGGCCTCACGGCGGAAGCAGGGCGAGAATCCGGCGTAGCGCAGCGGCAGCTTGTCCGCCTCGATGATCTCGTCCATGTGGTACGCGGCGAGCGGGACCTCGGAGGTGCCGACCAGGTAGTAGTCGTCCCGCTCCAGGTGGTAGACGTTCTCCGCGGCCTGGCCGAGGAAGCCGGTGCCCTCCATGGCCCGGGGGCGGACCAGCGCCGGGGTGAGCATCGGCACGAAGCCCGCCTCGGTGGCCTGGGCGATGGCCGCGTTGACCAGGGCCAGCTCCAGCAGCGCGCCGACACCCGTCAGGTAGTAGAAGCGCGAGCCGGAGACCTTGGCACCGCGCTCGACGTCGATGGCGCCCAGGGCCTCGCCGAGCTCCAGGTGGTCCCTGGGCTCGAAGCCCTCGGCCCCGAAGTCGCGGATGGTCCCGTGCGTCTCCAGGACGACGAAGTCCTCCTCGCCGCCGACCGGGACGTCCTCGTGGACGAGGTTGCCCATCTTCAGCAGCAGCTGCCGGGCCTCGTCGTCGGCCTCGTTCTGCGCGGCCTCGGCGGACTTGACGTCGGTCTTGAGCTGCTCGGCCTTCCGGAGGAGCTCGGCGCGCTCCTCCGGGGTGGCCCGGGGGATGAGCTTGCCGAGCGACCTCTGCTCGGAGCGCAGCTCGTCGAAGCGGAGGCCGGAGGACCGTCGCCGCTCGTCGGCCAAGAGCAGGGCGTCGACGAGGTCGACGTCCTCTCCACGGGCGCGCTGGGAGGCGCGGACTCGGTCGGGGTCCTCACGGAGCAGACGAAGGTCAATCACCCCACCAGGCTACCGGTGCCGACTCCGGCCACCCCACCGGATAAACCATGCGTGTCGCTTTGCCCGAATTGCGAGAATTGATAAAAACTGCAGTGCCCGTCTGGGCGTGCGAATGGGGATGCGGCGGCCGGTTCGGCAAGATCCTTTGCGGCACCGGCGCCGGGCGGGTCTCCGGGCCGTGCGGTTCCGTCCGGATCGTGGGACCTCTGTCCACAGGGAGCCGCCCTCCCGAAGAGTTATCCACAGGTTGTGCGAGTTCTCTGTGGATTTCGGAATTGATCATTCCGAATGGCATCTCGACGTCCCGGGATTCCTGCTTTAAACCCCACCCACACACTCATTCGGGTGGGAATTCATCGCTCTGACGAGTTGATCGGCGGAATTCGGGTGACACGGTCTGACCTGTGCCTCTGTGGATGGAACTGGGGAGACTGGGGGATTTGTCGACTGTGCGGTGATGCGTTGTCGACTTGTCCCCAGGTCGAGAAGCGAGCCTGTGGATAACTTTTGTGGACAACGAAAATCTGCAGGTAGGACCGGAGACCCGGCCACGTGAGACGGCGGCTCAGCGGTCCGTACGGCTCAGAGGTCCGTACGGCCGTCCTGGCAGCGAACCAGCCAGTCCGACGCGGCGGTGAACTCCGCGTCCGAGGTCCCCGCGCGCAGCGGCCGCACATCCTGCCGGGCCATCCCCGCCCGCGGGTACGAGCCGAGGAACCGCACCTTGGGGCAGATCCGCTTCAGCCCCATCAGCGCCTCGCCCACCCGGCGGTCGGCGATATGACCCTCCGCGTCGACCGCGAAGCAGTAGTTCCCGATGCCGGCACCTGTCGGACGGGACTGGATCAGCATCAGGTTGACGCCGCGCACCGCGAACTCCTGGAGCAGCTCCAGCAGGGCGCCCGGCTGGTCCTCCCCCATCCAGATGACCACCGACGTCTTGTCCGCACCGGTCGGCGCCGACGGACGCGCCGGGCGGCCCACGAGGACGAAGCGGGTCTCCGCGTTCTGCGCGTCGTGGATGTCGGTGACCAGCGGCTCCAGCCCGTAGGTCGCCGCCGCGAACTCGCCGGCGAAGGCCGCGTCGTACCGCCCCTCCTGCACCAGCCGCGCGCCGTCCGCGTTGGAGGCGGCCGATTCCCACAGCGCGTCCGGCAGATTCGCCCGCAGCCAGTTGCGCACCTGGGGCTGGGCGACCGGGTGGCCCGTCACCGTCTTGATGCCGGCGAGCGTCGTGCCGGGCCGCACCAGCAGCGCGAACGCGATCGGCAGCAGCACCTCGCGGTAGATCATCAGCGGTTCGCCCGCGGCCAGTTCGTCGAGCGTGGCGGTGACACCGCCCTCCACGGAGTTCTCGATCGGCACCAGGGCCGCGGCGGCCTCCCCGGCCCGCACGGCGTCCAGCGCCGCGGGGACGGAGACCATCGGGACGAGTTCGCGGGTCGCTGCCTCCGGGAGCGTGCGCAGGGCGGCCTCGGTGAAGGTGCCCTCGGGGCCGAGATACGTGAAGCGCGTGGCGGACATACTCGTCACCCTAATGGCCCGCGGCCCGCGGGCGGCGCGGATCGGGCCCTCACCCCTCCAGCAGCGCCTGACCCACGTACTCGCCCTTCCCCGGCCCGCCGGGCACCGCGAAGAGTCCGCTCGCCTCGTGCCGGATGAACGGCGACAGCGCGTCGCCCCGGTCGAGCTTGCGCTGCACCGGCACGAATCCGCGCAGGGGGTCCGCCTGCCAGCAGACGAAGAGGAGCCCCGCGTCCGGCGTCCCGTCCGCCCGCATCCCGTCATGGAAGGAGAACGGCCGCCGCAGCATCGCCGCACCGCCGTTCTGCTCGGGTGCCGAGATCCGGGCGTGGGCGTCGGCGGCGATCACCGGCCTGCCGTCCGGACCGGCCGCGTCGAGGTCGGGCTCCGTCGTCTCCGTGCCGCCGGTGAGCGGCGCCCCGTCGGACTTGCGCCGGCCGATGACCCGCTCCTGCCGGTCGAGGGGGAGCTTCTCCCAGTCGTCGAGCAGCATCCGGATGCGCCGCACGACCGCGTACGAACCCTGGGCCATCCAGGCGTGTTCCGTGTCGGCCGGCACGAACACCCGCTGCCGGAAGTCGGGTTCGGAGGGCTGGGGATTGCCCGTGCCGTCGACCTGGCCCATCAAGTTGCGGGCCGTCATCGGCTTCGCCGTGGCGCCCGGGGAGCGGTTGAAGCCGTTCATCTGCCAGCGCACCCGCGCGGCGTCGCCCGCCGCCTTCTGCAGCGTGCGCAGGGCGTGGAAGGCGACCAGGGCGTCGTCGGCGCCGATCTGCACCCACAGATCGCCCTCCGACCGCCCGGCGTCGAGACGGTCGGCCGAGAAGGCGGGCAGCGGATCGAGCTGCACGGGCCGCGCCGCGGTCAGGGACGTGCGGTCGAAGAAGGTCCGGCCGAAGCCGAAGGTGACGGTCAGGGACGACGGTCCGGCGTCGAGGGCGACACCCGTGTCGTCCTCGCCCGTGGGCTCGCCGGCCATCAGCCGCGACGCCAGCTCCGACCAGCGCCGCATCAGCGCCGCCGCCTCCCGGCGGCCCGCGCCCGGACGCAGGTCGAACGCGACGAGATGGCCGTGGGACTGCTGGGGGTCGGTGATGCCCGCCTGGTGGGTGCCGTGGAAGGCGGCGGAGGTGGCGCCGACCGCCGTCAGCGGCGTCGGCGGGGCGTCGGCCGCCGCCGCGTACCCGGCGGCCCCGCCCGCCGCGCCGAGGACGAGCCCGGTCGCACCGGCCGCGCCCGCGGTGCCGAGCAGCCGCCGCCTGGAGATGTGGTTGTCGCTCACGGGTGGTTCAGCCGATCCTGATGGTCTCGTCGACGGTCGTCTGGTCGAAGTCGGAGGTCCGCACGGTCACCTTGACCTGCCATTCGCCCGGCATCGGGATCTGGACGGCGCTCGCGCTCCAGTGTCCCGGGGCCACCCGGTCGGGGGTGATCGGCAGCGGCCCGATCTCCTTGGCGGTGAGGGTGAAGGACACCTTCAGCTCGGGGGCGTCCAGCGGGGTGCCGCCGGGCGTCTCGGCCCAGATGTGCATCTCGTTGCCGCCGGGCTGCGCCGGGTCGAGGCTCAGCCTGACCGTGCCCCTGCCGTTCTCGCCGCCGGTGTCGAAGGGCAGCGAGATCTCGCTCGGCCCGGCCGGCGCGGTCGCCGCGGCCCGCTCGCCGGCATCGCGCGCCTCCTCCTCGGTGCGCCCCGGCTCGGTCGAGGTGAGCACGGTCGTCACCGCGAGCAGGACCACCGCGACGGCGGCCTCGACGAGCACCGAGCGCCGCAGACCGGCCCGTTCGCCGTCCGCGTCCCTGGTCCGCCGGCGCTCGGCGGTCGCCACCGCGGCCCGCTGGCGGGCGAGCTGCGCCGCCCGCTCGGGGTCGGCGGGCGCGGCGTCGCCGGACGTGCCGCTCTCCGTCTCCTGCGGGGCGCCGGCGGCCTCCTCCTGCGCGTCCCGCGCGTCCTGCTCCTGCGGGGCGGCGGCGGTCACCTCGGTCAGGCGCCGCGTCCACCGGCGGGACAGCCAGGCCACCGCCACCAGCACCACGACGAGACCGACCTTGACCAGCAGCAGCTGCCCGTACCGGGTGCCGGTGAGCGCCGACCAGGAGCCGACCTGCCGCCAGGACTGGTAGATCCCGGTCGCGGCGAGCACGACGACGGACGCGAACGCGACCCGCGAGAACCGCTGCACCGCCGCCCGCTCCACGTCCGGCACCCGGTACAGCGCGACCAGCAGGGCGGCGAGGCCGCCCAGCCAGAGGGCCACGGCCAGCAGATGGAGCACGTCGACCGGCATCGCGATGCCGGGCTGGACGCCCGTGGAGGCGTGCTCGGACAGCGCCCAGGTGGCGGCGATGCCCGCCGCGACCACGGAGCCGCCCAGACCGAGCCCGAAAGCGAGGTCCCGCTTCTCCTGCGCGGAGTCGTCCCTGCGGGCGTACGCCCCGAACAGCACGGCGACGAACAGCGCCGCCGCGCCGAGCAGCAGCAGCCGGGAGACGAGCGCCGCACCGGTCTTCGTCTCCAGCACGTCGCCGAGCGCCCCGAGATCGGCGACGTCGGCCAGCCCGCCGGACGCGGTGTACGGGGCCCGCAGCAGCAGCATCGCCAGGGTGGCCGCGGTGAGCGTGAGCCAGCCCTGGACGACGAGGCGCTGCACCGGCCGGACCGTGGCGCCCCGCCGCCAGCACAGCAGCACGAACGCGGCGCCGCCGGCGAGCAGGACGAAGCCCGCGTACGCGGCGTACCGCGCGATCCCGTAGAGCACCCCGACGGCACCGCCGCCGGCCTGCTGGTCGGGCAGGGTGACCGCCGAGGCGGACGGTGCGCCGATCGAGAAGGTGAAGGCGCCCGAGACCGGGTGGCTGTCCGCGGACACGGCCTGCCAGGCCACGGTGTAGGTGCCGTCCGGCAGCCCGCTGTGCAGGGTGACGCCGTACCTCACCGTGCCGCCGCTGCCGAGGTCGCGTATCTGCGCGGTGTCGGCGCGCTTGCCGCTCGGTTCGAGGACGCGGATGGAGTCGTCGCCCATGGCGATCTGCTCGGAGAAGGTGAGGGTGACCTCCTGGGGCGCGGTGGCCACCACCGCCCCGTCCTTCGGGTTGCTCGCGATGAGCGCGGCGTGTGCCGACGCCGGGCCCGCGGCGGCCAGCAGCAGGCCGAGGAGCGTGCCGAGCAGCACGCCGAGGGCCGACAGCAGCCGTACGGGGGACGCACCGAGGCGCGGGGCGGTGGTGGTCGTCATGCGATCAGTCCCTCACTGCTCAGTGCTGCGGGTTGTAGGTCGTCTCCTTGACGGGGACGTCCACGGTGATCGGTTCCGACTTCTCGAAGTGCAGCTCCAGGGAGACCGTGTCGCCCTGCCGGGGACGCTGCTTGAGCGACATGAACATGATGTGGTTGCCGCCGCGTTCGAGATCGAGGGCGCCGTCGGCGGGGATGTCGAACGACGCCACCTCGCGCATCTTCTGGTCCTTCGTCTCGTGGATCGTGACGTCGTCCGAGATGTCGCTGGTGACCGAGGTGAGCCTGTCCGCCTGTCCGCCGTCGTTGACGACGGTCAGGAAGCCGGCGGCCATGTCGCTCACCGGCTGGGGCATGAAGGCACCGTCGACCCGCAGTTCGGGCTCCCCGGCGGACGAGCAGCCGGCGAGCGCCAGCGAGGACGCCAGGGCCGCCGCCAGCAGGACGGGGGTGCGCCCGCGGATCACGGCTTCTCCCCCGCGATCAGCTTCGGCAGGTCCTTCGCCCAGTCGTCGGCGGTGGTGTCCTCGCCGTACAGGACGTAGCCCTCGTCGGTCCTCGGCGAGAAGGCGACGACCTGGGCGCCGTGCATGGACACGACGGTGCCGTCCTTCTCCTTCTTCGGCGGGTCGATGCCGATGCCGATCGACTTGGCGCCGGCCTGGATGGCCGTGAAGTCGCCGGTCAGGCCGATGAACGACGGATCGCCCGCGCTCGGCAGCCAGGAGGCCAGCTCGGCGGAGGTGTCGCGCTCCGGGTCGGTGGTGACGAAGACGACCTGGAGCTTGTCCTGGTCGGCCTTCGGGAGCTGCTTCTTCGCGATGGCGAGGTTGCTCATCGTCAGGGGGCAGACGTCGGGGCAGTGCGTGTAGCCGAAGTAGATCAGCGTCGGCCTGCCCTTGGTCCGCTCCCGGAGGTCGAACGTCTCGCCGCGGGTGTCGGTCAGGACCAGGTCCGGCTTGGCGAAGGGCCGGTCGAGGACGGTCGCGGCCTCGGTCCTCGGCTGGGCCGAGACCTCGAAGCCGGACGAGGCGGAGGTGTCGTCGCCGGAGGAACAGGCGGAGAGGGAGAGCCCGGCGGCCACCACGAGGGCGGCCGCGAGCCCGGTCTTCTTGCGCATAGAGCTGATGTCCAGACGTGTCTGTCGGGTGGTGATCAGGCGCGGCGGCGGCCGGCCAGGACGCCGAAGGCCACGCCCGCGGCGCCGACGGCGATGCCGACGCCGCCGAGGACCCGGGCGGTGGTGTCGCTGCCGCCGGAGGAGGCGGCGGTCCCGGTGTGCGCGGCTTCGTCGTCGTGGCCGGCGTTCTTGTCGTCGGCGGCGGTGTCGGCGGCCCCGCCGTGGTGGTCGGCCGACGCGGCGGAGAGCTTCAGCACGGGGGCCGGGGACTCGGGCTCCTCGCCACCCTCCTGCGGCTCCTCGATCCAGCGCACGACCTCGTCGTTGTCGTACGTCTGGAGGGCCTTGAAGACCAGCTGGTCCGCGTCCTCGGGCAGCTGGCCCAGGGAGACGGGGAACTGCTGGAAGCGGCCGGGCGCGATCTTCGAACCGTCCGCGGTCCAGGTCACCTTGGTGACGGCCTCGGTGATCTGCTTGCCGTGGACCTCGAGCGGCTTGTCGAGCTTCGAGCGGGTGACCTCGGCCTTCCAGCCGGGCACGTCCTGCGGCATCACGGACGCCAGCGGGTGATCGGCGGGCATGGAGACCTCGAGCTTGACGGTGGAGGCGTCGTCGCGCTCGTTCGGGACCTTGAAGTTGACGGTGGCGTAGCCGCCCTTGGCGGCCTCGCCCTGCGGCTGGACGCTGACGTGGGCGAAGGCGGTGCCGGAGAGGGCCACGACGGAGGCGGCGGCGACGGCGGCAGCGGCGGCGACGCGGGAGACGTTCATGCGGAAACACACTCCACGGTGAGGAGAGGCGAGGGATGTGCCCGGGCACGGACGCGCGGGGGCACAGCGGCTCCGCTCCCGTCGAGCGAGCCGCGTCAGGCAGCGATGACGTATACGGGCGGCGGCCCGCGCCTGATCACCGTGTGCTGAAGTGCCTCACCGGCGACCGGCGGAGGAGGCCCGGCCTGTGCGGCCGGGCGGCCGAGGACGCCCGCGGGTGTGCCGGGCAGTCCGGCCCGCAGCGCCCGCACCAGGGCGAGGGCCGCGCGCAGGGCGCGCAGCAGGGCGCCGTCGGCGACCTCGTGGGCGGATCCGGCCGAGAGCTGCGTCAGCCGCAGCAGCGCCATGTCGCCGCGCCGCATCAGCAGTCCGGTCACGGCGGCCGCGGCGAGATGCCCGAGCACCATGGCGAGCGAGGGGAGGTCCGCGCCCGCGGCCGGGTGCGCGTGGGCGCCGTGCACCGCGGCGGCCGGGTCGATGCCGGCGGTCGTCACGATGCGCCGGGCGTCGGCGGGGCCGATGGACGCGGGGCCCGCCCCGCACACCAGCTTCGCGGCCACCCGGATCAGCGCGTCGTCCGCGCTCCGGGCGAGCTGCAGCCTGGTCTGGGCGAGACCGAACAGGGCGTGCAGCGCGAGCTGTCCGCCGGCGAGCACCGCCGCGATGGCGGGCAGCGAGCGCTGCCGCCCCGTGAACGGCACGACCAGCGCGAACACCACGGCGCACCCGAGGCCCAGCGACCACAGCGGCACGGCCTCGCATGCGGCCAGCACATGTCCGGTCCCGGACAGCACGACGCAGACCGCGGTGAACACCGCGGCCCTCAGCAGCCGCAGACCGGCTCCGGCGTGTGCGTGGCGTGGGGACGACATGGCCGGGTCATCATCCCACTGCCCCCGCGGCCTCCGTACGGCAGGTCCGGAAGATCCCGTTTGCCGACCGGCGGGCTCCCGCCGGGGTCACGGGGGTGCCGCGAACGCCCCGGCATACACCGCGGATCGCGGCCGCGCATCCGCCGAATGAGGCCGTCACCGCCGGCGGGGGCTTACCGATGGGGGTGACGGGCAATACGTATCGGTATGTCAAGCCGGGGCCAGGAGGCTGGAGCATGAGCATCTGGTGGTCACTCCGTCTGCGGCGCGATGCCGCCAGCGTCCCCCTGGCCCGCCGGCTGCTGCTCGGCACCATGGAGACCGCCGGCGTCGATCCGGACATCTCCTACGACCTGTCGGTGGCGCTCACCGAGGCGTGCGCCAACGCCGTGGAGCACGGCGGGGGCCCGGCCGCCGGAACGGCGGGCGATCCGGCGGCCGAGTACCGGGTGACGGCGTATCTGGACGGCGAGAAGTGCCGTATCGAGGTCTCCGACTCGGGGCCCGGATTCGACCGCGGCCCCGCCCCGCACCGCGACGGACCCCTCGACGTGCCGGCGACGGCGGAGAGCGGCCGGGGGCTCTGTCTCATCGAGCAGCTCGCCGACCATGTCCATGTGCGCAGCAGGCCGGGGCTGGGCGCGGTGGTCAGCTTCGACAAGATCCTCAAATGGCGCGAGGGCGCGCTGCTCGGTGTCTCCTGAGCGGCACGCCCCCGGGGCCCCTCGCGCGGACCGGGCCGGTCCGCCCCGCACGAGGGGCCCTTGCCCCGTCCGTCCCGAGGCTCAGTCCGTCAGCGCGGCCATCCACGCCTCGACCTCGTCCGCCTGACGCGGCAGCGAGGCGCTGAGGTTCCGGTTGCCGTCCTCGGTGACGAGGATGTCGTCCTCGATCCGGACGCCGATGCCGCGGTACTCCTCGGGCACGGTGAGGTCGTCGGCCTGGAAGTACAGACCGGGCTCGACGGTCAGGCACATCCCGGGCTCCAGCGTCCCGTCGACGTACGCCTCGGTGCGGGCGGCGGCGCAGTCGTGGACGTCCATGCCGAGCATGTGGCCGGTGCCGTGCAGCGTCCAGCGGCGCTGGAGGCCCAGCTCCAGCACCCGCTCCACCGGGCCCTCGACGAGGCCCCACTCGACCAGCCGCTCGGCGAGGACGCGCTGCGAGGCGTCGTGGAAGTCGCGGTACTTGGCGCCGGGCTTCACGGCGGCGATGCCCGCCTCCTGGGCGTCGTACACCGCGTCGTAGATCTTGCGCTGGATCTCCGTGTAGCGGCCGCTGATCGGCAGGGTGCGGGTGACGTCGGCGGTGTAGAGGGTGGTGGTCTCCACACCGGCGTCGAGCAGCAGCAGGTCGCCGGAGCGGACCGGTCCGTCGTTGCGCACCCAGTGGAGGGTGGTGGCGTGCGGGCCGGCGGCGCAGATGGAGCCGTAGCCGACGTCGTTGCCCTCGACGCGGGCGCGCAGGAAGAAGGTGCCCTCGATGTAGCGCTCGCTGGTGGCCTGCGCCTTGTCGAGGACCTTGACGACGTCCTCGAAGCCGCGGGCGGTCGAGTCGCACGCCTTCTGGAGCTCGCCGATCTCGAACTCGTCCTTCACGGCACGCGCCTCGGAGAGGTACACCCGCAGCTCGTCGTCGCGCTCGGCGGTGACCTTGTCCGTCAGGGCGGCCTCGATGCCGGCGTCGTGGCCGCGCACCACGCGGACCGGGCCCGTCGCCTCGCGCAGCGTGTCGGCCAGCTCGCGCACGTCGCGGGCCGGGATGCCGAGGATCTGCTCGGCCTCGGCCAGCGAGTGGCGCCGGCCGACCCAGAGCTCGCCCTGGCCGGAGAGCCAGAACTCGCCGTTCGCGCGGTCGGAGCGCGGCAGCAGGTGCACGGTGGCCACGTGCCCGTCGCCCTTCGGCTCCAGGACGAGCACGCCGTCCTCGGTCTGGTCGCCGGTCAGGTACGCGTACTCGGTGGCGGCGCGGAAGCTGTACTCGGTGTCGTTGGAGCGGGTCTTCAGGTTGCCCGCCGGGATCACCAGGCGCTCGCCGGGGAAGCGCGCCGACAGCGCGGCACGGCGGGCCGCCGTGTGCGCGGCCTGGGGGAGCGCCTCGAGACCGTGCAGCTCGGTGTCGGCCCACCCCGTGGTCATGTTCTCGGCCAGCTCGTCGGACACGCCCGGGTACAGGCCGTTCTTGCGCTGCTTGATCGGCTGCTCCTCTTCCGGGGTCTCCGGGGTGAGCTCCTCCGCCACGTCTGCCTCCTGGGCCTTTCGGCCACTCGATACGACTCGGGACCCTCCTGGGTGCGTGTCTGCTCACAGGAGGGGCGACTCCATCGTATGTGCGAGGGGAAGGCGGCCCCGGACGGACCGGGAGATTGTGAGGAATCAGTCAAAGCGGGCGGCGAGCAGGACCACGTCCTCGGCGCCGTCCGTCCGGTCCAGGCCGTCGGGCAGCATCGTGCGCAGCACATGGCCGGCGACGGCGGACGGGTCGCTGCGCGCGGACCTCGGCACGGTGGCCGCCGCCGAGTGCAGTCGTGCGAACGCCCGGTCCATGGCGTCGCCGGTGCGCCTGAGCAGCCCGTCGGTGTACAGCAGCACCGTTTCTCCCGGCGCCGGGGTCAGTTCCACGCTGGGCGCCTCCCAGCAGGCGAGCATGCCCAGCGGGGCCGACAGCGACGTCTCGGCGAACTCGGTCCGCCGCTCGCCGATCACCAGCGGCGGGGTGTGCCCCGCCCCCGCGAGAACGATCCTGCGGGCGGCCGGTTCGGCGTACGCGAAGAGCGCCGTCGCGGTGCGTGCGGGCTCGGTCAGCCGCAGCAGCAGCTCCAGATCGGAGAGCACCGCGACCGGGTCCTCGCCCTCCATCACCGCGTACGCGCGCAGGGAAGCGCGGAGCCGGCCCATCGCGGCGAGCGCGCCCGGCCCCGATCCGCCGACCGAACCGACGGCGAGGCCCAGCGCGCCGTCCGGCAGCGGCAGCGCGTCGTAGAAGTCCCCGCCGCCCCGCTCGCCGGTGCGGTGGCGGACGGCGAGGGTGACGCCGGGGACGCGGGGCAGCCGGTGGGGGAGCAGTTCCTCGGCGACGGTGGCCACCACGGCGCGGGCGCGTTCCAGTTCCAGCAGCCGCGTCAGATGCTCGGTGGCGTAGCGCATGTAGAGCCCGACGAGGTGGGTCTGGCGTTCGACGGGTTCGGCCGGCTCGTCGTACATCCAGACGGCGGCGCCGAGCGCGCCCGATCCGCCGGCGGCCAACGGGCAGGTGTAGGTCGCGGCGCAGCCGAGCCGGACGACGACCTCGCGGTGGAGCGGGTGGAGGTCCTCGGCGAGGAGGTCGGGACGGGCGACGGGCGGGGGCGCGGCGCCGCCGGGGCGGCGGTCGCGCAGCATCGAGCCGAAGGCGGTGACCTCGCGCGGCACGGTCTCGATGTGTCCGAGGTCGGCGCGGCTGAGGCCGAGGCCCCTGGTGCGCGAGGGGAGCGCGCCCGCCGGTGCGCCCGCGAACACCGCGTCGTGCGCCGGATCGTGCGGGGGCTCCAGGACGACCATTCCGCGCCGTGCGCCGACCAGGGCCGCGCCCGCGTTCAGCAGTTCGTCGAGGGCGTCGTCGAGCGTGCCGGTCCTGGCGAGCCGTTCGGTGAGTTCATGGAGCGTGGTGAGGTCGGAGACCCAGCCGGCCAGCCTGTCCTGGATGACCGCCCCGGGGGGGGGAGAGAGGGCCGGCATCGGGTGCGCGGCGGCGGAAGTTTGTGCGGGGGTCGGAAATGTGGGATCGATTCCGGCCACTTTCGGCAGGTGTGGGGCGCTCATGGTCACCGGCTTTCCGGCAGGCGCGTTTCGCTCAATAGCATCGCAAACCCCCATGTCCATCTGCGCCGCTACCCATGCATCCACATCTACACGCAGACGTGAGGTGATGTCCAGCATTGTCCCGGTGGGATGAGTGGTGTCAGCTGCTCGTGAACTTGGCTGGAAAAAGCACCCGATGGGGGAGGTCTGCGGTCGACTGAGGGCGTTCGGCAGGGGGACCCAGGGGTTCACGCTCCGGGGATAGCGTCATTGCAGGCGTGCTGGGTACGTGTACGTAGACGGTGATGGTCAGGGGCAGTTGCAGTGCCCCGGAACCTGGCGGCGGGTCCGGGCGTCCTACGCTCGAAGGCCGCGCCCCCCATCCTCGAAGTGGCGGGGAAAGTATCGCGGGACAGCAAGCGCCAGACCCGCGCCACCCCGCGCCACACGTTTAATGGACCACAGCCGACGATCGGCCCCCGGGCGGCGAATTCGGCCGCCGGCACCGTGGGGGGACGCCCATGCCACTGGCAGGGGCGGTGACGCGCCGACCCGTACGCATTTTTACGCACAGTGAAGTTGTCTGCACGTGTTGTGATGTGGACCCCGGCGTTCAACGGAAAGGAACGAGCGCTCATGCGCGAGATCCTCGGAAGGCGACGCAGGCTTCGGTACCGGCGGCGAAAAGGCCCTGACCAGCTCGACGCCGCGCTCACCGCGGCCGTCGCCTGGGGCTGGCCCGTACTGCCCGGTGTGGGGCGCAGGACCGCGGGGGGCAACTCCCCGGGCAGATCCGGCAGGAGCGACGGGCAGGAATGCGCCTGCCCGGACCCGGAGTGCGTCGTCCCCGGCGCCCACCCCTTCGACCCCGGCCTGCTCGCGGCCACCACCGACGAGCGGATGCTCCGCTGGTGGTGGGGCAACCGGCCCACCGCGCCGGTGGTGCTGGCCACCGGCGGCCGCGCGCCCTGCGCCGTGAGCCTGCCCGCGGTGGCCGCCGCCCGCGCCCTGGCGGTGCTGGACGAGCGGGGCATGCGCCTCGGCCCCGTCGTCGCGACCCCCACCCGGTGGTCGCTGCTGGTCGCGCCGTACGGACTGGAGCAACTCGGCGAGCTGCTGTTCGTCAAGGACAGCGTGCCCAGTTCGCTGCGCTTCCACGGCGACGGCGGCTATCTCGTCCTGCCCCCGTCGGACACCGGCGGCGGGCAGGTGCGCTGGGAGCGGGCCCCGCTGGCCGGCTCCGCCACGCCCTGGCTGCCGGACGTGGAGGCGGTCGTCGACGCGCTGGTCGAGGCGAGCGCGGCAGCCGCGCCCCGCACCGGGCTGCACCCCCCCGAGTCCGGCGACGGCACCCGGCTCACCTACTGACGGCGCGGCCGCCCCGTGCGAGCGGGGCGGCGCCCGCCGGGACCGCCCGGTCACTCGTACGGGTTGGAGGCGGGGCGAGTTGCGGGGAAACGGGCGCGCGGGCCACGGCGCCCCCGGGGGCAGCGGCTATCTTCGGGCGACCACCGCGCACTTCCCCGCAGTCGTCAGGTTGCCCATGAATCTCCGTGTGATCGGGCTGGCGGCCGCCACGGCCGCCGCCGTACTGCTGCCGCTCGCCGCCTTCGCGGGGACGGCCGGCACCCCGGGTGCCGGTGACGGCAGGACTCCCGCCGGGGCCCTGCCGTTCCTCTCCGCACGGCCCGCCGACGGGGCCCCGGAGCCGCCCGGCGGGCTTGTGGAGCGCGACGAGGCCCGGGCGGCCGCGGATGGTACCGGAGGCGGCTCTCCCTTCCCACCACGTCCGATCGAGCGATGTGGGCCGGAACTCGCCTCCCCCGATGGCGTGGAGGCGCAGACCTGTGTCATGGCCGAAGGCGGCGAAACCTGGGCGCGTGCCTATTACCGCAATGCCACCGGTGAGGAATTGACGGCCGTACTGTCTCTCATGGCACCGGGCGGACGTGCCTGGCAGGCAAACTGCTTGCCACATGAGGGCGATGAGCCGGGTACCTGTGAAACACCTCGGGCGCATTCCCTGGGAGCGCCGTCCGCCTACATGGCCGTTGCCGAGTTCGCCGCACGAGCGGCCGGCGGCGACGGGCCGCTGCTGCTCCGGGCCGGGAGCAACTCCGTTGCGGCCGAGGGGCGTTGAGGCGGCGGGGCCGCCGGGAAATGGAAACGCCCGATCGCTGGCGACGGGGGATGCACCAGCGACCGGGCTTCTAGAACGGTAACAAGAGATCTGCGGTTCGCAAATTCGATCTCTGTTATTCGGACAGCGATTTACCGGCCGGTAGAGCGAGTTGTGACTGGAGTCACCCGATACCGCACGGCATTCGTCACTCTCAGCTGAGGGTGACTTGGCGGTTGGTGAGGCCGCCCCGCGCCCGGCGCTCCTCCGGCGTCAGCGGGGCGTCGTCGGCGAGGGCGCCTGCGAGCCGCTCGGCGAATTCGGCGGCGGGCTTCTCGCACTCCTCGGCGCCCATGCCGGTGGGCAGGTCCCACACCGGGACCATCAGGCCGTGGGCACGGAACGAGCCGACGAGGCGGGTCCCCTCGCCGAGCGAGGACGAACCGGCCACGTGCAGCCGGGCCAGGGCGTCCAGCAGGCGCTCCTCGGCGTGCGGCATGACCCAGCGCAGGTGGTTCTTCTCCGGCGTCTCGCACCAGTAGGCGGCGTCCACACCCGCGAGCTTCACGGTCGGGATGGCGGCGGCGTTGGCGCGCTCCAGGGAGGCCGCGACGTCCGGCGAGGCCTGCTCCTTCGAGTCCGGCACCCAGAACTCGAAGCCCGGGTGGACGGCCGGCTCGAAGGCGGCGTCGGGGTCGAGCAGGTCCTGGAGACGCACGGGCCCGGCGTCCGCCGCGTCGGCCGCGTCCGCACCGCCCGCCGTCACCGGCGTGCCCGGCTCGGCGACGAGCGCCTTGCGCAGGGTGGTGGCCAGGTCGCGGCTGAGGTCGCCGGAGGGGGTGTCGTTCTGGAGGCCCAGCAGGACGGAGCCGTCGTCGCGGCGCAGCGCGGGCCACGCCATCGGCAGCACGGTCGCCAGCGTCACCGACGGAACGCCCTCGGGGAGACCGTCCTTCAGCGTCAGCGCGACCGTCGCCGCGGGCACCAGCTCGCGCAGGGCGACCCAGTCGGGCTCGCCCGCGAGGCCCTCGAACGGGCGCTGGACCAGCTCGGTCACGGCGTGCGCGGCCGCCCGGCCGTGACACGCCTTGTACCGGCGGCCCGAACCGCAGGGGCAGGGCTCGCGGGCACCCACCACCGGCACGGGCTCGTTCGCGCCTGCGGCGCCTGCCCCGGTCCTGGTCTGAGGCTTCGTCGCCTTCGTCTGGGGGCGCTTCTTGGCCATGGTGAGGCTTTCTCCCGATCGCGGCGGTGCTGTGTCGGGCGCGAGCCTAGCCGTATGCCGCGGCCCGCGTGGAGCATCGGCCCCCCACTCGCGGAACCGGGTGACACCCGGGGGCCCGCGGCACGGCCGGCCGGCAGGCGCACGCCGGTCCGGCGCCGGGGTCAGTCCAGATCGTCGAAGGCGTCGGCGAAGTCGAAGGACGGGCCACCGACCCGGGTGGCGAAGTCCTCGCGCCGGTGTCCTTCGGTGACGAGCACCCACACCGTGACCTCTCCGGCCACCTCGTCGCGCACGCCCCAGTCCTGGGCGAGCGCGGAGATGATGTTCAGCCCCCGGCCGCCGCGCGCGGTCACCGAGGGCGTGGCCGGAACCGGGCGGGTCGGCCCGCCGCCGTCCGTCACCTCGACCGTCAGCCGCCCCGAGCCGTCGACCCGCCAGGCCGCCCGCACGTCGCCGTCGCCCACGTCGGAACGGCCCAGCGGCCTGCCGTGGCGGTACGCGTTGCTGAGCAGCTCGGAAAGGATCAGCACCGCGTCGTCGACGACCGTCTCGGACACGCCCCCGTCCCTCAGCTGCGCACGCATCCGGTGCCGCGCCTCACCCACGCCCGCAGGGCCATGGGGTACGGCCATGCTCGACGACGTGGGCACCTCCTGTGCCACCACAAACGCCACCCCCGAGACCTCCTTCGCCCCACGCCACGGTGTGAATGCCCTTCTGGACTGGACCGGAAACCGGCCAACCACGCGGCAGTGACGCACTCGACACATGTGGCTACGCAGTGAATGCGCCGGGGCACACCCTGTGACCCAGGGTGACGGAGTTACCGGCGTCCCAGCTGGGACAGGACCTGACCCGGGCGGTTGGTGATGATCGCCTCGACGCCGAGCCGCATGCACAGCTCCACGTCCCCGGGATCGTCGACGGTCCAGACGTGCACCTGGTGGCCCGCCGCGTGCAGCCGCTCCACGAGCCCGGGGTGGCTGCGTACGATCCGGATCCCGGGGCCGGCGGCACGAGCGCCGGCCGGCAGCCTGCCCTCGCGCACCCGCCGGGTCGCGAACTGCGTCAGGTACACCGTCGGGATCGTCGGGGCGGCGTCCGCGATCCGGTGCAGCGACCTGGCGGAGAAGCTCATGACGCGCACCGGCGACTCCTCGGGAGAGGCCGGTGCGGCCAGGCCGAACCGTCCGAGCAGGGAGAGCAGCCGCTCCTCCACCTGGCCGGCCCACCGGGTGGGGTGCTTGGTCTCGACGGCGAGCTCCACCCGGCGCCCGGCGTCGGCGACCAGCTCCAGCAGCCGCTCCAGCGTCAGGACCGAGGTCAGCGACGGGTCCTTCCAGTCGGGGCTCTCGGCCGCGTCCTTCCACGACCCGAAGTCGAGCGCCGCGAGATCCGCGAGCTCCAGCGCGGAGACGGCGCCCCGGCCGTTGGACGTGCGGTTCACCCGGCGGTCGTGGACGCAGACCAGATGGCCGTCCGCGGTGAGCCGTACGTCGCACTCGAGAGCGTCGGCGCCGTCCTCGATCGCCTTGCGGTACGCGGCCAGGGTGTGTTCGGGGGCGTCCTCCGACGAGCCTCGGTGGGCCACGACCTGGATGCTGTGCGCTGGTGCTGAAGTCACGCGCGTCATGGTGTCACCGTGACGGGGCAGACGGGGGAGAGGGCGGCGGAGCGCTGGTGGTCCGGCCGTCCGGGGGCTTTGAAGATGCGCCCCATTTGTCGTAAGTAAAGGATTGCCGGAATACACACAGGTCCTGCTTACAGTGGCCTGACGTGCGGTGGGAAAAGCTGACCGCGGACACTCGCACAGCGAACGCCCCGGAGTCACGCCGACTCGTGCCCGAACCCGAAGTGGACCTGTGGAACCCGTGGAACCTGAGGAGACAGAGCTGTGAGCACCGAGAACGAGGGCAACGCGGTTCCTGCCGCCCCGTCCGTACCGCCTCGGCCGGACACCGCTCCCGAGGGCCCGGCCGAGGCGGTACGGACGGGGCGGCAGGAACCGCGTTGCCCTCGTTCTCGGTGCTCACAGCTCTGTCTCCTCAGGTTCCACGGGTTCCACGCTCCCAGGACCCCTTCGCCGGGCACGCGACGGCCGCCCACCAGGCGCCCGCCCCGCAGGGCTCCGGCCCCGCCTGGCCGCCCGCCCCGCCCGCGCTCCCCGCCTACGGCGGCGGCTCGCACGGCGGCGGCCCCGTCTGGGGCGACCCCGGCTCGCAGCACGCTCCCCCCGGCGAGCCGCGGCGGCGCCGTTCCGGCGGGCTCGTCGCCGCCGTCCTGGTGGCGGCACTCGTCGCCGGCGGGGTCGGCGGCGGCATCGGCTACTGGGCCGCCGAGCGCAACGACGACGGCACCGGCTCGACGACGGTCTCCGCGGCCGCGCCGCAGGACCTCAAGCGGGAGCCGGGCACCGTGGCGGCGGTCGCCGGCAAGGCGCTGCCGGGCGTCGTCACCATCGAGGCGAAGTCGGGCGGCGGCGGCATCGGCGGCGAAGGCGGCGAAGGCGGCGAGGGCGGCACGGGCACCGGCTTCGTGTACGACCGCGAGGGCCACATCCTCACCAACAACCACGTGGTGGAGTCGGCCGCCGAGGGCGGCACCCTGTCGGCGACCTTCTCCGACGGCAAGACCTACGACGCCGAGGTCGTCGGCCGCGCCCAGGGCTACGACGTGGCCGTCCTCAAGCTCAAGGACGCCCCCGGCGGGCTCGCGCCGCTGCCGCTCGGCAACTCGGACAAGGTCGCGGTCGGCGACTCCACCATCGCCATCGGCGCCCCGTTCGGTCTCTCCAACACGGTCACCACCGGCATCATCAGCGCCAAGAACCGTCCCGTCGCCTCCGGTGACGGCTCCAGCGGCAAGAACTCCTACATGAGCGCGCTCCAGACCGACGCCTCCATCAACCCGGGCAACTCCGGCGGCCCGCTGCTCGACTCGGGCGGCGCGGTGATCGGCATCAACTCCGCCATCCAGTCCGCGGGAAGCGGCATGGGACAGACCCAGGCGGGCTCCATCGGCCTGGGCTTCGCGATCCCGATCAACCAGGCGAAGACCGTCGCCGAACAGCTGATCAGGACCGGCACCCCGGTCTACCCGGTCATCGGCGCCACCGTCGACATGTCGGGTCAGGGCGGCGGCGCGAAGATCGCCTCCGAGGGTGCGGGCGGCAGCGAGGCCGTCCCGCCGGACAGCCCCGCGGGCCGGGCCGGCCTGAAGTCCGGTGACGTGATCACCGGCTTCGACGGCAAGGAGATCGACAGCGGACCGACCCTCATCAGCGAGATCTGGACCCACGAGCCCGGCGACAAGGTCAAGCTGACGTACGAGCGCGACGGCAAGGAGCAGACGGCGGAGCTGACCCTCGGCGAACGCAAGGGCGACAGCTGACCCCCGCTCTCCCCGCTCCCGTGAGGACCGGCGACCATGTGCCCGCGCACACGGTCGCCGGTCCTCCGCCTGTCGTCGGCTGTCCTCCGCCTGTCCTCGGCTCTGCCGTCCGCCCTGTCCACCGCGGCAGGGCGCGGCGGCCCTATCCGGCGGCGGCGGGGGGACGGGCGGCCCGCTCGTCGAACTCCGCTCTGGCGGCCTCGATGGCGGCGACGTTCGCCTGGGACCAGTCGGTGATGCGCTGCAGCAGGCCGCCCGCCTCCTGCCCGAGCCCGGTGAGCCGGTACTCCACGCGGGGCGGCACGGTCGGATAGACGGTGCGCGTCAGCAGTCCCTCCCGTTCCAGCGCCCGCAGGGTCTGCGTGAGGACCTTCGCGGTCACGCCGTCGAGGCGTCTGCGCAGTTCGGCGAAGCGCATGGGCCGGCCGTCTTCCAGCGCCACCAGCACCAGCATGGTCCACTTGCCCGCGATCAGCTCCAGCACGGCACGGGTCGGGCAGTCGCGGAGGAAGACGTCCACGCCACCGTGTTTCCTCAGGTCGAAGCCGGTATCCATGAGGAACCTCGATATCAGACAAGTGCCTTCTTCCGCCGGGCCTTCGGCGGGTCCGACCATGGACGCACCGCCGCCCGCCGTCGAGGAGACCCGATGCCCCCGCGTATGCACGCCATCGTCCAGACCGCCTTCGGCGGACCGGAGAAGCTCGTTCACACCGAGACCGACGTGCCGGAGCCGGGCCCCGGCGAGGTGCTGCTGCGGGTCGCCGGCGCGGGGGTCAACCCCGGTGACGCCGTGCTGCGGGCGGGCCGGGTGCCGGAGTTGGTCTCCCTGCCGTGGACGCCGGGCAACGACGTCTCCGGGACCGTCGAACGGGTCGGCGAGGGCGTGACCCGCTTCGCGCCGGGCGACACGGTGTACGGCATGCTCCCGGTGTCCGGGCGCGGGGCGTACGCCGAGTACACGGCGGCACCGGCAGCCGCGCTGGCCCGGGTGCCGGTCGGCCTCGGCCTCGTGCACGCCGGGGCCGTCCCCCTCGTCGCCTCCACGGCCTGGCAGGCGCTGGCCGTGCTGGCCCGCGTCGGGCCCGGCGACCGGGTGCTGATCCACGCCGCGGCGGGCGGCGTCGGGCACGTGGCCGTGCAACTGGCCAGGGAAGCGGGGGCACTGGTGATCGGCACCGCGCGGCCGGCCCATCACGACTTCCTGCGCGGTCTGGGCGCAGACGAGCTCGTCGACCACACCACCACCGACTTCCGCACCGCCGTCGAGCCGGTCGACGCCGTGCTGGACCTCGTCGGCGGCGACTACGGCCGCCGCTCCCTCGACGTGCTCCGGCCCGGCGGCCTGCTCATCGGCGCCTCGATCGACCCGGGCACGGACGAGGACGAGGCGGCGGCCCGCGGACTGCGCTACGTCTGGGTCACGGCCGAACCCTCCGGCGAGGTGCTGGAGAAGATCACCGACCGCATCGAGGCGGGCCGGCTGCACATCGAGGTCGGCCGCACCTATCCCCTGTCCGAGGCCGCCGAGGCCCACCGCGCGATCGAACGGAAGCGCACCACCGGCAAGATCGTCCTCGCCCCCTGACCACCCCCGGCCCCGCCCGGCATCCCCCGGTCCCGTCCACGGCCCCCGCGCCCTCCCGCGGGCCGGTAGGCTGTAGCCGCTCCGCAGCAGGTGAGGCGGGGCCCGGGTGGGTTGCCCGAGCGGCCTAAGGGAACGGTCTTGAAAACCGTCGTGGCGCGAGTCACCGTGGGTTCAAATCCCACACCCACCGCAGGTGAAGCGGCCTCTGACCACGATCGACGGTCAGGGGCCGTCTGCTTGCCCGGTCGCCGTGATCGCCCGGTGCTCCCTGTTCGCACAGGGTCTCCGGCCGGCGGCCGAGGTGGTCGACTGGGCCGGAAGCCTCTCGGAGAATGGATCGGCGCACGGCCGGGAGCCGCGCGCTGTGCCGACGGATGCGGTCACGTGTGGCACGACGTGTCGGCTCAGCCGCAGGAGGGGGAAGGGCGTGAAGGGCGAAGCAAAGGCACTGGCCCTGGGGTGGGGGTGCCGGCTGCTGATGGGGGTCAGGGCCGCCCCTCATCGATACCACGCGGACATGGACGACATGATCGTCCTGGTCCTCTTCGGGCTGTCCACTCTCTTCGCGCTCGCCATGACCGTCCGCTTCCTGTACCGCCTGGTGACGATCCGAGGCCGGACCGCGGCGTCACCTCCGGCGGCGAACGACCACGAGGAGACCGCCTCCGAGTCACCCTGACGGCGCGGTGTGCGTCTCGAAGGCGGCCGTCGGGGCCGCCCTTGCACACCGTCGAAGGGCGGGTCTCCGATACGGAGACCCGCCCTTCGGCGTCTTGCATGCGGATGGCGCCGACCCGGTGCCCGCGGGCCCGGATCAGGACCGGTGGCCGCGTCGGCGGGCGCCGCACGGTGGGGCCGCCGAGAGGCGGGTGGCCACCGTGTCCGGTGTTCCGCGGAGGTCAGACCGTCCTGCGGCGGCGGGCGACGAGGACGGCCCCGGCGCCGAGTGCGACGGCGGTGGCCGCGGCGGCGCTCAGCTGGAGGGTGGCGGACGAACCGGTGGCCGCCAGCGTGCCGTTGGTGGTGCCCTGCGGGGTGACGGTGTTCGTCTGCGGGGTGGTGCCGCCGGTGGGCGACGGCGTCGGGGCGGGACCGGCGGCGGCGAGCAGGTCGAAGTCGTACTCGGTCATGTCGTTCCCGCCGCAGGAGCCGTCCTCGTTGTCGTAGTCGGCGGCGACGTAGGCGATGCCGTCGGCGGCCGGGGCCTTGGCGTCGACGGTGAGGCGGAGCTTGACGTCCTCGGTGGCGCCGGGCTTCAGCGGGCCGACGGAACCGGCGTAGGTGCCCTCGGTGACGTCCTCCCACTCGGTGGAGCCCTCGGGGGCCCACTCGAGCGTGAAGTGCTCGTCGACGATGTCGTAGTCGTCGCCCGTGGTGGCGTGGAAGAAGACGAACGGGTTGACGTCGTCGAGGGTGCCGGCGGTGCCGTTGGTGACGGTGACGGTGAAGTCGACCGTGGTGCCCGCGGTGATCTTGGCGGGGAGGCCCTTGGCGACGGAGGTCAGGTCGTTGTCCACGACGCATTCCTGGTCGGCGAGGGCGTCGGCGAGCGCCTCGTCGGCGGCCTCCTTGGCCTCCCGGGCGTCCTTCACCGCGACGGTGGCCAGGTGGAGTTCGGTGGAGGCCGCGACGCGGGCGTCGTCCACGGCCTTGGAGGCGGCCTTCGCCTTCTCCTGGGCGGTGTTGGAGGCCGTTCCGGCATCCGCCAAGGTCTTCGCGGCCTCGGTGACCTTGGCCTGGGCGGCGGCCCTCTCCTCCTCGGTGGCCGTCCCGGGCAGCTCCCGCAGTGCCTTCTCGGCGTCGGCGAGCGCGGTGCCGGCGGCCGTCACGGCCTCCTTGGCGGCCTCCGCCTCCGTGCGCGCGGTGGCGGCTGCCACGACGAGCGGGTGGTCGTCCTCGGAGAGTGCGTCGAGGAGCGCGGCCGCGGCGGACTTGCGCGCGAGGGCCGCGTCGTACGCCTTCTGCGCCTCCTCGGCGGCCTTGCGCAGCTTGTCGATGGTGGGGCTGTCGTCGTCGGTGTCCGCGGCCGTCGCCGACTCCCGGACGGTGGTGCGGAGGTCGCCGGGGCCGGTCTCGGCGAGCGCCGTGCCGGCGGCGAACAGGACGGCGGGGGTGGTCACCGCGGTGACGACGGCGGTGGCGAGGATGCGGCGGAGTTTCACGAAGGCACCTTCTGGGTCCGGGCACAGATCAGCAGCGCGGTACGGATCCGGAGCTGGTCGGGCGTCCGGAGAGCAGTCGATGCGGCGTCAACTCACGCATGGCTGCCGGGTGATCGTATGACCGGTTATGCGGGGGGAGGAAGGAGGTTGTCCCGCCCCCGGCGGCGACGGCCGGGGACGGGGGGTGGACGAACCGGATGATCAGGGGCAGTTGCCTCTGACGGGGAGATCGCTTTTGTGATCCATGTCATGCCCGGGGGCGGGAGGTGAGCCGTGCGGCCGACGCGATGGTGGCCCGGGCCTCGTGCTCGGGGAGTCCGGCCCCCACCGCGGCACGGGTCAGCGCGTCGGCGAGCGCGTCGCCGAAGCCGTGCTCGTAGGCGCGGCAAGCGGCCCAGAAAAGCCGGGTGTTGCGCTGCCCGGCCCGGGCGGCGAGGACGAACTGGACGAGGCCCTGCCCCTGGGCGGCCGTCTGCGGCGGGTGTCCGGCGCCCGGTCGCGGGGCGGCGTGGCGGGGGTG
>NZ_RDBP01000012.1:1320124-1324043 GCF_008042045.1 Streptomyces sp. T39 | reverse complement strand
GGCGGCGTACGCCGGGGATCGTCGGGGGCGCCCCTCCACCTTCAGGAGGTGGGGCGCCCTCCGGCCCTACAACCTGAGGGGGACACGGCTTCGGTCCCTGGGGCCGATCCGTCGCGGCGGTCCCGCTCCTAGCGTGGAGCCATGACCACGCCAGTCTGTACGTACGCCTCCCAGGCCGCCGCGCCGGTGCCGTCGTCGTACACGCGTTACAGCTCCTTCTCCTCGTACGTACGGGCGCGGGGGCCCGTGCTGCTGCGCACCGCCCGCTCGCTGACCGCGAACCCGAGCGACGCCGAGGACCTGCTGCAGACCGCGCTCACCAAGACGTATGTCGCGTGGGACCGCATCGAGGACCACCGGGCGCTCGACGGCTATGTGCGCCGCGCCCTGGTGAACACGCGCACGTCCCAGTGGCGCAAGCGGAAGGTGGACGAGTTCGCCTGCGAGGAGCTGCCGGAGCCGCAGGTGCTGCCGGTGGCCGATCCCGCGGAGCACCAGGCGCTGCACGACGCGATGTGGCGTGCCGTGATGAAGCTGCCGGACCGGCAGCGGGCGATGGTCGTCCTGCGCTACTACGAGGACCTGAGCGAGGCCCAGACGGCGGAGGTGCTCGGGGTGTCGATCGGCACCGTCAAGAGCGCGGTGTCCCGTGCGCTCGGCAAGCTGCGCGAGGACCCGGAGCTCACGCCCGTCCGGTGACCCCGGGCGGGCGTTCCGGGCCCCTCGGCGGGCCCGGAACGGGGGCGGGACGAAGGGCGACGTTCCGTGATGTGCGGGGATTCATTACCCCCGGGTAGTGACATACCGCTTGGTATGTGCGCAGAATCTTCCCACCTTGTCGCAACGTAGCGCCAGCGCCCACCGGGAGGACGCCGTGCTGAGCACCATGCAGGACGTACCGCTGACTGTGACCCGCATCCTTCAGCATGGGATGACGATCCACGGGAAGTCGCAGATCACCACCTGGACGGGCGAGCCCGAACCACAGCGCCGCAGCTTCGCCGACGTCGGCCGCCGCGCCACGCAGCTGGCCAACGCCCTGCGGGACGAGCTCGGCATCGACGGCGACCAGCGCGTCGCGACCCTGATGTGGAACAACGCCGAGCACGTCGAGGCGTACTTCGCGATCCCCTCCATGGGCGCCGTGCTGCACACGCTCAACCTCCGCCTGCCCGCGGAGCAGCTGGTCTGGATCGTCAACCACGCGGCCGACCGTGCCGTGATCGTCAACGGTTCCCTGCTGCCGCTGCTCGCGCCCCTCCTCCCGCACCTGCCGACGATCGAGCACATCGTCGTCTCCGGCCCGGGCGACCGCTCGCTGCTGGCCGACACCGAGGCGCAGGTCCACGAGTACGAGGAGCTGATCGCCGGCCGCCCGGAGGTCTACGACTGGCCGGAGCTGGACGAGCGCAGCGCCGCCGCCATGTGCTACACCTCCGGCACCACGGGCGACCCCAAGGGCGTCGTCTACTCCCACCGCTCCATCTACCTGCACTCCATGCAGGTCAACATGGCGGAGTCGATGGGTCTGACGGAGAAGGACACCACCCTCGTCGTGGTGCCGCAGTTCCACGTGAACGCCTGGGGCCTGCCGCACGCCACCTTCATGACGGGCATCAACATGCTGATGCCGGACCGTTTCCTCCAGCCGGCCCCGCTCGCCGACATGATCGAGCGGGAGAAGCCGTCGCACGCCGCGGCCGTCCCCACCATCTGGCAGGGTCTGCTCGCCGAGGTCGGCGCCAACCCCCGTGACCTGTCCTCGATGAAGCAGGTCACCATCGGCGGCGCCGCGTGTCCGCCCTCCCTGATGGAGGCCTACGACAAGCTCGGAGTGCGCCTCTGCCACGCCTGGGGCATGACGGAGACCTCCCCGCTCGGCACGATGGCCCACCCGCCGGCCGGGCTGAGCGCCGAGGAGGAGTGGCCGTACCGCGTCACCCAGGGCCGGTTCCCGACCGGTGTCGAGGCCCGACTGGTCGGGCCCGGCGGCGAGTTCCTGCCGTGGGACGGGGAGTCCGCCGGCGAGCTGGAGGTGCGCGGCGCGTGGATCGCGGGCGCCTACTACGGCGGTGCGGGCGGCGACGACTTCCGGCCCGCCGACAAGTTCAGCGAGGACGGCTGGCTGAAGACCGGCGATGTCGGCGTCATCAGCCCCGACGGCTATCTGACGCTGACCGACCGGGCCAAGGACGTCATCAAGTCCGGCGGCGAGTGGATCTCCAGCGTCGAGCTGGAGAACGCGCTGATGGCCCACCCCGAGGTCGCCGAGGCCGCCGTGGTCGCCGTGCCCGACGAGAGGTGGGGCGAGCGCCCGCTGGCGACGGTCGTGCTGAAGGAGGGGGCGACCGCCGACTACGAGACGCTCAAGGAGTTCCTGGCGGGGAAGATCGCCAAGTGGCAGCTGCCGGAGCGGTGGGCCGTGGTGCCCGCCGTGCCGAAGACGAGCGTCGGCAAGTTCGACAAGAAGGTGATCCGCAGGCAGTACGCGGACGGCGAGCTGGACGTCACCCGGCTGTGACGCACCTGGAGGGGCCGGCGGTCGTGACCGCCGGCCCCTCCGGCATGTCCGGTCACCGGCCGGACGGTGACCGACCGGGCGCGCGTGCGGCGCCGACCCGCCCCCGGCCCGGTCGTCGGGGCGGGGGGGCAGCCGCCGTCAGTTGGTGCCGATCTTCGCCAGCAGGTCGACGATGCGTGCCTGGACCTCGTCGCTGGTGGAGCGTTCGGCCAGGAAGAGCACGGTCTCCCCCGAGGCCAGCCGCGGCAGTTCCGCCTGGTCGAGACCGGCCGAGGTGTAGACGACCAGCGGCGTGCGGTTCAGCCGGCCGTTCGCCCGCAGCCAGTCGATGATCCCCGCCCGGCGGCGGCGGACCTGCATCAGGTCCATCACCACCAGGTTGGGGCGCATCTGGCCCGCCAGCGTGACGGCGTCCGCGTCGGCGCCCGCCCGTGCCACCTGCATCCCGCGCCGCTCCAGCGTCTCGGTGAGCGCGAGCGCGATTTCCTCGTGCTCCTCGATCAGCAGCACCCTGGGCGGGTGCTGCTCGCTGTCACGGGGCGCGAGCGCCTTCAGCAGCACCGCGGGGTCGGCGCCGTACGCGGCCTCCCGCGTCGCCTGGCCGAGCCCGGCCGTCACCAGCACCGGCACCTCGGCGGCGACGGCGGCCTGGCGCAGCGACTGCAACGCGGTCCGGGTGATCGGCCCGGTCAGCGGGTCGACGAAGAGAGCCGCGGGGAACGCGGCGATCTGGGCGTCGACCTCCTCGCGGGAGTGCACGACGACCGGCCGGTAGCCGCGGTCGCTGAGCGCCTGCTGGGTGGAGACGTCCGGCGCCGGCCACACCAGGAGCCGGCGCGGGTTGTCGAGCGGCTCCGGGGGCAGCTCGTCGTCCACGGGCTGCGGCAGCGGACGGTTGGCGACCTCCACCGCTCCCCCGGGGCCGTCCAGCGGCTGCGGGCCCTCGGCGCCCTCGTCGGGTGCTCCTATGGCGTAGGCGCGCCCCTCGGAGCGGTCGGCCGGCATCCGCGAGGCGCCCGGCGCGGGCGCGGCGGGCTGCGCCGGGGCGGGCGCTGGCGCGGCCTGGGGCTGGGGGTGGGGCCGGGCGGCGGCCTCGGGCAGCTCGGTGTCCGGCCGGGTGCCCAGCTTGCGGCGGCGGCCGGAGCCGAGCGACTGGTTCTGCTGCTGGGTCAGGTGCTGGGCGAAGGGGACGCCCTGGCCGAGGGTGCGCACGCTGAACGCGCGCCCCTGGGTCGAGTCGGCCGCGGGCTCCTCGGCGGGCAGCGGCTGCGCCACCCTGGCCGGGGGCACCCGCACCGGACCGGTGCCGGGCTCCGGCCCGGCCGGGGTGCCCGGGGTCCCGGCCYCCGGCCGGGAGCAGCACACACCACCGCCGCAGCACCCCGCGCCCACCGGCCG
>NZ_RDBP01000012.1:1288337-1320024 GCF_008042045.1 Streptomyces sp. T39 | reverse complement strand
TCCGCCCCGGCGGAGGCGGCGCCCGTGGCGCCCGCCGAGGGCACACCCGCGCAGGGCACCCCGGCGCACGGCACACCCGCGCAGGGCACCCCGGCGCACGGCACACCCGCCCGGGGCCGGGATGCCCCGCGCGGGTGTGCCGTGCGCCGGGGTGCCCTGCGCGGGTGTGCCGTGCGCCGGGGTGCCCTGCGCGGGTGTGCCCTCGGCGGGCGCCACGGGCGCCGCCTCCGCCGGGGCGGACGCCCGTCGGCGGCCGGTGGGCGCGGGGTGCTGCGGCGGTGGTGTGTGCTGCTCCCGGCCGGTGGCCGGGGCCACCGCGTCGTGCCGCTCCGCCTCGGGCACCGGGGCAGGCCCCGGCACCCGGTCGGCGTCGGCCGGCGGGAGCGCGAACGGGCTGCGGGCGGGAGCCTCGGGCTCCGGCCGCGGCGCGGCCGCGAGCGCGCGGCGCGCGCGGCGTCCTGCGGGCTGCGCGGCCCCTTCGGGTGCGGCCGCCGCGAGCTCGGGCAGTCCGCTGCGGGGCGGCTCCACCTCACGGCGGGCCCGGCGTCCCGACGGCGGGCCGGCGATGCCGTGCGCGTCGACGGGTACGCCCTGCGGCGGGACGGTCTCGCCGAACGCCGCCCGGCCTCCGGCTCCCTCGGCCGCCGTCACCACCGAACCCTCGGCGGCCTGCGGCGGGCCGGCCGGCTCGGCCGGGCTCGGACGGCCGCGCCTGCGGCCCGTTCCGCCGTCCGTTCCGCCGTCCGGGTGGACGGGCGGCCCGCCGGTGCCCTGTGCCGGGATCGGCTCGGCGTCCGGACGGCCCGCGCGGCGCCGCCCGGTCGGCTGCGCCGCCACCGGGTCCTCCGCCGCCACCGGGCTCTCCAGGAAGGCGTCGGTCGACGAGCGGCGCGCCCGGCGGCGTCCGCCGCCCGAGGACGCGGTACCCGCCGACTGCTGCGCGGGCAGGGCGGGGGCGGTCTCCACCTCGGGGGCGGGCGGCACGGTCCCCGAGCCGTCGCCGAGGGGCACCTCCAGGACGTAGGCGCTGCCGCCGGTCCCGGGCACCTCATGGGTCTGGAGCACACCGCCGTGCGCCCGGACGATGCCGTGCACGATCGGGGCGTGCACCGGGTCGCCGCCGGCGAACGGGCCGCGCACCTCGATGCGTACGACGTCGCCGCGCTGTGCGGCGGCGACCACGATCGTGGAGTCCACGTAGCCGCCGCCGGGCACCACGCGGGCCTTGCCCGTCGAGTCGACGCCCGCGACGTCGGCCACCAAGTGCGCGAGCGCGGTCGCCAGCCGGGCCCCGTCGACCTCGGCCTCTATGGGCGGCGCGTGCACCGCGAACTGGACCCGCCCGGGGCCGATCAGCTCGACGGCGCCCTCCACACCCGCCGTGACGATCCCGTCGAGCAGCACGTTCGCCTTGGTGAGCCGCTCGGTGCCGGTGTCCAGACGCTGATAGCCGAGCACATTGTCGACAAGCGTCGTCATCCGGGCGTATCCGGCGGCGAGATGGTGCAGGATCTGGTTCGCCTCGGGCCACAGCTGTCCGGCCGGGTCGGCGGCGAGCGCGCCCAGTTCGGCGCGGAGTTCCTCCAGCGGGCCGCGGAGCGAGTCGCCGAGCACGGCGGTCAGCTGGGCGTGGCGGGCGGCCAGCTCCTCGTACCGCTCGGCGCCGGCCTCCAGCTCGGCCGCGTACCGCTCGGTCCGGTCCGCCAGTTCGGCCTCGTGCTTCTCCGCCGCGGCCGTCAGCTCGGCCGTGAGCCGCTCGGTCGTCTCGGTGAGCTGCGCGCCCAGCCGCTCCTCGGTCGCCGCGAGCTCGGCCGCGTGCTTCTCGGTCTGCTCGTCGAACGGCCGCCGGTCGGTGAAGGTCATCACCGCTCCGACCAGCTGGTCGCCGTCGCGGACCGGAGCCGTGGTCAGGTCCACGGGCACCCTGGCGCCGCTCTTCGACCAGAGCACCTGGCCGCGCACCCGGTGCTTGCGCCCGGACTTGAGCGTGTCCGCGAGCGGCGACTCCTCGTACGGGAACGGCTCGCCGTCCGCCCGGGAGTGCAGGATCAGCGGGTGCAGCTCCTGGCCGCCGAGATCACTGGCACGGAAGCCGAGGATCTGCGCGGCGGCCGGGTTGACCAGGACGACCCGGCCGTCGGTGTCGGTGCCCACGACGCCCTCGGCCGCGGCGCGCAGGATCATCTCCGTCTGCCGCTGCGAACGCGCCAGCTCCGCCTCGGTGTCCATGGTGCCCGTCAGGTCCCGCACGACGAGCATCAGCAGCTCGTCGCCGGTGTATCCGCCGGCCGAGTCGTACGCCTCGCGCCCGTCCAGGCTCGCGCTCGTCACCTCGACCGGGAACTCGCTGCCGTCGGTGCGGCGCGCGATCATCCGGGTGGGCTTGGTGCGCCCGCGCGGGTCGGCGGAGCCGGGCCGGCGCATGGACCCGGGGATCAGCCGCGAGTCGAAGTCGGGCACCAGATCGAGCAGGCCCCGCCCCACCAGTGCCGTGCCCGGCGCCTCGAAGAGATCGAGGGCGATGCTGTTGGCGTTGACGACCGTGCCGTTGGCGTTGACGAGGACGAGCCCGTCCGGAAGGGCGTCGAGTATGGCTGCGAGGCGAGCAGCGCCTCGGGATGGCCTGCTGCTCACGACGACGGTTCCTCCCTGACCTACTGCGTAGTGCGGACGGCCGGTCCCATCTTGCCTCTCGGGCCACGGCCTGTCACTGAGGGAGTCTAAGCGCAGCGAGGCGCGCTCAGACGGTGGATGAGGGGGAGCTCTCACCAAGGTTGTGTGCGGATGGCGTACTCCGCCGGCCTATGACCTGGTGCTGGGCAGTACCGGCTCCAGTGCCTGCCACCGCGAGATCTCGCAGCCGTCGGACCGGTCGAACGTGGCGTCCACCGGCCGGCCGCGCCAGGTTCCGGTGACCCGGGCGGTGGCCGGCCCGCCGAACTGCTGGGTGCACATCTGCCCCTCGGGCACCGGTGCGAAGGGGTCGTCCCCCTCGGCGGCGAACCGGTCCAGCCGTTCGCAGGCGGGGACGGCCGAGGGGTGCGTGCCGCCGGCCGGGCCGCATTCCAGCTCGTATCTGCCGTCCGTCCGGGTGTTCCCGGTCTGGGAGACGATCACGCTCAGCCGGTCGGGACCGGCCTCGGGAGTGTCGGACGGGCCGAGGAACGGCACCGGCACGGGCAGCGGCAGGGGCGGGGTGATGGCGACCGCGGCGGGCACGGCGGCGGCGAGCGCGGCGGCGGACACGGTGGCGGTGAGGACGAGACGGCGCAGCATGGGAACTCCTGACGATCACGGGAGATGCCGGGGACCTTGCCCCGGCATCTCTAACGCTGCGCACGCCGCGGCGTTGCGCAACCGCAAGTGCTTTGCTCTGCGGGCCCGGGGCCTAGTACCGTGGACGGCGATTGGTGGCGAGCCGCAGGGCTGTGTCATCATCTGCACGCACCATCCGCGCTCGCGCGGGTGTGCTGGAGGCGTCGCCTAGTCCGGTCTATGGCGCCGCACTGCTAATGCGGTTTGGGCCTTAAAGCCCATCGAGGGTTCAAATCCCTCCGCCTCCGCCGTCAGATCACCGAAGCCCCGGCCCTCAGGCCGGGGCTTCGGTCGTTCTCCGGGCCGCTCCCGGGAGCCCCTCCGGACTCCCGCCGCCGACCCGCCCCGGCGCCGTCCCCGGCCGGCCGTTCGCCCGTCCGTCGCATGGCCCGCTCCGGCGTCCCCGGCCCTGTCCCCGCCCGCGGCCGCCCCACCCGCGACAAGGGGCCGTTCGGGTGTTTGTGCAGGTCAGATGGGGTGTGGCTAATGGATTTCGCGTGACGGCGCAGGTCATGTAATGTTGTTCCCGCAACGCCGACCAGGCAGAAAAGCCCGGGAAGCACAAGCACTCGTAGCTTAACGGATAGAGCATCTGACTACGGATCAGAAGGTTGCAGGTTCGAATCCTGCCGAGTGCACAGCGGAGAGAGGCCCCGGACGAAAGTCCGGGGCCTCTCTCGTCGTCGTGTCCGGCGTCGTTCCCCCCGGGCGCTGTCAGTGGTGGGGCGTACTGTCCCCGCGGGTGGTCGGGCGTGGCGGCGCCTCGGCCAGGGACGCGGATGCCTGGAGGGCGATCGTGGTGGATCTGAAGGACGAGCTGCACCGCAAGCTGCGGGAAGGGCGGGCCGGGCTGCTGTCGCGGCTCGACGGACTGAGCGAGTACGACCTGCGCCGGCCGCTGACGCCGAGCGGCACCAATCTGCTCGGGCTGGTGAAGCATCTGGCCGGGTTGGAGTACGGATACCTGGGCGAGGCGTTCGGGCGGCCCGCGCCGGAGAAGATGGCGTGGATCGAGGACGGGTCGATCTGGGACGGCGCCGACATGTGGGCGCGCGCGGACGAGTCGAGCGACTATCTGACCGGGCTGTACCGGCGTGCCTGCGCCCACGGCGACCGCACGATCGGGGAACTGGAGCTGGACTCGCCCGGTTCGGTGGCGCACTGGCCGGCCGAGCGCCGGGAGACCACGCTCGGCATGCTGCTCGTCCGGATGGTGGCGGAGACCGCGCAGCACGCGGGCCACGCCGACATCGTGCGCGAACTCGTCGACGGCAAGGGCGGACCCGACCGGGACGCCCAGGGCGACGACGCGCAGTGGCGGGAGTACGTCGCGCGGATCCAGGCGGCCGCCGACGCGTACACCCCCGGCGAGGGGTGAACGGAAGGCGGGCGGCGGCCGCCTGGATCCGCGCGACGTACTCCCGCCACTGCGCGTCGTCGCCCTGGGCGTCCCGGTCGGGTCCGCCCTTGCCGTCGACGAGTTCGCGCACGATGTCGGCGTGGCCCGCGTGCTGCGCGGTCTCCGCCACCATCCGGACGAGCAGCATGCCCGAGCCGCGTCCAGAACTCCCGTACCCGCGCCGCCTCGTCCGGCCCCGGCGTGCCCGTCCCCCCGGCGTCACGCCGGCCGGCACCGGGGACACCGGACCTCGGAGAACCGTGCGCTCGCGGCGCACCGGTGCGGCCCGTGTGTGAGGCGGACGGACCGGCGCCGGCCGGCGTGACGCCGGGGGGACGGGCACGCCGGGGCCGGACGAGGCGGCGCGGGTACGGGAGTTCTGGACGCGGCTCGGGCTGCCGGGCCTGGTCGACGTCCACACCCACTTCATGCCCGAGCGGGTGCTGCGCAAGGTGTGGGCGTACTTCGACGCCGTCGGTCCGCTGACGGGCCTTCAGTGGCCCATCTCCTACCGGCACGAGGAGGACGAACGCGTCGCGCTGCTGCGGTCCTTCGGCGTGCGCGTCTTCACCTCCATGCTCTACCCGCACAAGCCCGGCATGGCCGTCTGGCTCAACGACTGGGCGGCCGGCTTCGCGGCCCGCACCCCCGACTGCGCGCGCACCGCGACGCTGTTCCCCGAGGACGGCGTCGCCGGCTACGTACGGGACGCGGTCGAGGGCGGTGCGCGGGTGTTCAAGGCGCATGTGCAGGTGGGGGGCTACGACCCGGCGGACCCGCTGCTCGACCCCGCCTGGGGGCTGCTCGCCGACGCCGGGGTGCCGGTGGTGGTGCACTGCGGCTCGGGGCCCGCGCCGGGCAGGCACACCGGGCCCGAGCCGGTCGGGCGGGTGCTGGCGCGGCATCCGCGGCTGCGGCTGGTGGTGGCCCACATGGGCATGCCCGAGTACGCGGACTTCCTGGGCCTCGCCGAGCGGTACGCGGGGGTGTGTCTGGACACCACGATGGCGTTCACGGACTTCAGCGAGGCGCTGGCGCCGTTCCCCGTGGCGGAGCGGGCGCGGCTCGCCGGACTCGGCGACCGGATCGTGCTCGGGACGGACTTCCCCAACATCCCGTATCCCTACCTGCACCAGCTGAGGGCGCTGGAGCGGCTGGAGCTCGGGGACGACTGGCTGCGGGCCGTCTGCCACGACAACGGGGCGGCTCTGCTGCGGGCGGTCTGAACGGGCCGGGGCGTTTCTCAGGGAATTCACAGGGTCGGGCAAGAACGCTCTCAGGACCGCCCCGCACCGTGGCCGGTATGACCATCACCTCGCCCCAGGGGCGCACCGAACTGCTCAGGCCGGACGGCAGCGCCGTCCGGGTGCTCGTGGTCGACGACGAGGCGCCGATCGGCGAGCTGCTGTCGATGGCCCTGCGCTACGAGGGCTGGGACGTGCGCAGCGCGCCGGACGGCGCCGGGGCGCTGCGTGCGGCGCGGGAGTTCCGCCCGGACGCGGTCGTGCTGGACGTGATGCTGCCGGACATGGACGGGCTGGCCGTGCTGGGGCGGCTGCGCCGTGACCTGCCGGACGTGCCCGTGCTGTTCCTGACCGCCCGTGACGCGATCGAGGACCGGATCGCCGGACTGACGGCGGGCGGGGACGACTACGTCACCAAGCCGTTCTCGCTCGAGGAGGTGGTGGCCCGGCTGCGCGGCCTGATCCGTCGTTCCCGGGCCGCCGTCGTGCGCAGCGAGTCGCTGCTCGCCGTCGGCGACCTCACGCTGGACGAGGACAGCCACGAGGTGACGCGCGGCGGGGAGTCGATCCATCTGACGGCGACCGAGTTCGAACTGCTGCGGTACCTGATGCGCAATCCGCGCCGGGTGCTGAGCAAGGCGCAGATCCTGGACCGGGTGTGGAGCTACGACTTCGGCGGCCAGGCCAACGTCGTCGAGCTGTACATCTCCTACCTGCGCCGGAAGATCGACGCCGGCCGGGCCCCGATGATCCACACCCGGCGCGGTGCGGGGTACCTGATCAAGCCCGGGGAGGCACGGCCCGCGGAGGCACGGCCCGGTGGCTGAGCAGCCCGCGGGCCGCCGGCCGTGGTCCCTGCGGACACGGCTGGTCGTGGCGGCGGTCATGCTGATCGCGGTCGTCTGCGCCGTGATGGGCACCGTCACCACGATCGCCTTCCGCACCTACCGATAGCGCTATACAGCGTACGAGACGCCTTGTACGGTGTAAGGGAATCGCTCCCTTACGCCGTACAAGGAGTCCGTATGACGGCGACGACCGCCGCGAACCGCACAAGGAGTCCGTATGACGGCGACGACCGCCGCGAACCGCACACCCGGCGCGGTGCGGGGTACCTGATCAAGCCCGGGGAGGCACGGCCCGCGGAGGCACGGCCCGGTGGCTGAGCAGCCCGCGGGCCGCCGGCCGTGGTCCCTGCGGACACGGCTGGTCGTGGCGGCGGTCATGCTGATCGCGGTCGTCTGCGCCGTGATGGGCACCGTCACCACGATCGCCTTCCGCACCTACCGATAGCGCTATACAGCGTACGAGACGCCTTGTACGGTGTAAGGGAATCGCTCCCTTACGCCGTACAAGGAGTCCGTATGACGGCGACGACCGCCGCGAACCGCACGGCCCCCTCGGGCCATCCGCAGCGCTGGCTGATCCTCGGCGTCATCTGCCTCGCCCAGCTCACCGTGCTGCTGGACAACACCGTCCTGTCCGTCGCCATCCCCTCCCTCACCCGCGAGCTCCACGCCTCCACGGCCGACATCCAGTGGATGATCAACGCCTACTCGCTGGTGCAGTCCGGACTGCTGCTCACCGCGGGCAACGCCGCCGACCGCTACGGCCGCAAGCGGATGCTCGTGGCCGGTCTCGCGGTCTTCGGCATCGGCTCCCTCGCCGCGGGGCTCGCCGGGACGTCGGCCCAGCTCATCGCGGCCCGGGCCGGCATGGGCATCGGCGGCGCGCTCCTGATGACCACCACCCTCGCGGTCGTCGTGCAGATCTTCGACGACACCGAGCGGGTGAAGGCGATCGCCCTCTGGTCCACCGTCAGCTCCCTCGGCTTCGCGGCCGGTCCGCTGGTCGGCGGGGCGATGCTGGACCACTTCTGGTGGGGTGCCATCTTCCTGATCAACATCCCGGTCGCCGCGATCGGCCTGTTCGCCGTCGTCGCCCTCGTCCCGGAGTCCCGCAACCCCCAGGGCGACCGCCCCGACCTGCTCGGCGCGCTGCTCTCCACGATCGGCATGACCGCCGTCGTCTACGCGATCATCTCCGGACCCGAGCACGGCTGGTCCTCGGCGGAGGTGCGGGGCGCGGCGATCACCGGATCGCTGGTCCTCGGCGGCTTCGTCCTCTGGGAGCTGCGGATCCCGTACCCGATGCTGGACATGCACTTCTTCCGCGACCGGCGCTTCGTCGGCGCGGTCGCCGGCGCGGTGCTCGTCGCGTTCGGCATGACCGGTTCGCTCTTCCTGCTCACACAGCACCTCCAGTTCGTGCTCGGGTACGGCCCGCTGGACGCGGGGCTGCGCACCGCCCCGCTGGCCCTGACCGTCGTCGCGCTCAACCTCACGGGCGTCGGCGCGCGGCTGGTGGCGAAGCTCGGCACGCCCGCCGTCATCGCCACCGGCATGACCCTGGTGTCCGCCGGTCTGGCCGCGATCGCCGTGCTGGGCTCCCACGGCTACGGCGGGATGCTGGCCGGCCTGGTGGTCATGGGGGCGGGTGTGGCCCTGTCGATGCCCGCGATGGCGAACGCCATCATGAGCGCGATCCCGCCCGAGAAGGCGGGCGTCGGCGCCGGAATCAACGGCACGCTCGCCGAGTTCGGCAACGGGCTCGGCGTCGCGGTGCTCGGGGCGGTCCTGAACTCCCGCTTCGCGGCGCTCGTTCCCGCCGCCGCCGGCGCGGTGTCCCTTCCGGCGGCGCTGGCGGGGGCGGGCAGCGCCGGCGAGCGGTCCCGGATCGAGGAGGCGTTCGCCTCGGGCCTGGAGACGAGCCAGCTGGTCGGGGCGGCCGCCGTGCTGGCCGGCGGTCTGCTGGCCGCGGCCCTGCTGCGCCGCGCCGAACGGCGCGCCGCGCCGCAGGCCCCTTCCGGCCCGGGGCGGGGGAGTGACGGCCCGCAGGGGCCGCCCGCGCCGGGAACGGAAAGCGATGTGCCGGGGCCGTCCGCCCCGCTGCGCGGACCCGGGGCGCCGCAGGCTCCCGCAGACGTCACGAAGCCGTCGGCATAGCATCGGGGCCGGGCGGACCGGTGAGTTCCGCCCGGCCCGCCGGACGCTCCGGCAGGAACCCAGGAGGTGCGCGATGGTGCCAGCGTCCGACCGCGCGACGGGCCCCGCCAAGACGAGCGTGTGGCTCGCCAAGGGACCCGAGCGGGAGCGGGGACGCAGGTCCGGCCAGCCGGAGGGGCTGGGCCGCGACAAGATCATCGAGGCGAGCGTCCGGCTGCTCGACGAGCACGGGACGGCCGCATTCTCGATGCGCAAGCTCGCCGCCGAACTCGACGTCACCGCGATGTCGCTCTACTGGTACGTCGAGACCAAGGACGACCTGCTGGAGCTCGCGCTCGACGCGGTGTTCGGCGATCTCTCGCTGCCCGCTCCGGAGGACCGGGCGGACTGGCGCGACCGGCTGCGCGACCTCGCCCGCACTTACCGTGCCCTGCTGGTGCGCCATCCGTGGGTCTCCGGACTGATCGGCACCTTCCTCAACATCGGGCCGAACTCCCTGGCCTTCTCGCGTGCCGTGCAGGAGGTCGTCGGCGCCTCCGGCCTCTCCCCGGAGGCCCGGATGGGCGGCTTGGCCGCCGTGTTCCAGTTCGTGTACGGCTTCGGCACGATCGAGGGCCACTTCGTCCAGCGCTGCGCCTCCGCGGGCCTCAGCCAGGACGAGTACTTCCGCCGGGCGATGGGGACCATCGAGGAACGCCCCGAGCTGAGCCGGGAGTTCGAGCAGGCGACCGAGATCATGGAGGCCCGCGGCGGCACCACCGTCGAGGAGATGCGCGAGCGGGACTTCGCCGTCGCGCTCGATCTGCTGGTGGCGGGCATCGAGGCGATGGTGGCCCGCCGGGCCCCGGACAAAGGGCCCTGAGACGTGTCGCAGCCTTCCGCGACCCGCTTCAGTCCTGGACGAGCCGGGCCGGGAAGCCGCCCGTCGCGATCGGGCCCCAGCGCACAGGGGTGATCCTGATGATGGACTTCCCCTGCTCGACCATGGCGGTGCGGTACTCGTCCCAGTCCGGGTGCTCCCCGGAGACGGTGCGGAAGTACTCGACCAGCGGCTCGACCGAGGCGGGGGAGTCGATCACCTCGGCCGTCCCGTCGATCTGCACCCAGGGACCGTTCCAGTCGTCGGAGAGGACGACCACGCTCACCCGCTCGTCCCGCCGGGCGTTGCGGGTCTTGGCGCGTTCCGGATACGTCGAGACGACCACCCGTCCCGCGTCGTCCACCCCGCACGTGAGGGGCGAGGCCTGCGGCGACCCGTCCGAGCGGCGGGTCAGCAGCAGCGCGCGGTGACGGGGGCGTACGAAGTCGAGCAACTGGTCCAGGTCCACCGTGGTGTTGGTGGCGATGTGGCGTGCCATGCCCGGCACCCTACGTGAGGCGCGGCCGTCATCCGGGGAGCCGGTCGCCCTGCACCGCCTGGATGTCGAGTTCGACGCGCAGCGTCGTGCCGATGGCCGAGACGCCTGCCTGGACGACCTGGTTCCAGTTCATCGCGAAGTCGGCGCGGTGCAGTTCGGCCGTCGCGCGGAAGGCCGCGCGCACCCCGCCCCAGGGGTCGGGTCCGGTGCCGAGGCAGACGAGGTCGAGCGGGACCGGGCGCACCACACCGCGCAGCGAGAGCTCGCCCTGCACGGTCCACCGGTCGGGGCCTGCCGCCGTCGCTCCCGTGGAGACGTAGGTGATCTCGGGGAAGCGTTCGGCGTCCAGGAAGTCGGGGGAGCGCAGATGCTTGTCCCTCAGCTCGTTGCCGGTGTCCACGGAATCGGCGGCGATCACCGCGCGGACCCGTGAGCGCTCGAGGTCCGGCGCGATCTCGATCGTCCCGCCGAAGGAGCCGAACCGTCCCCGGACGCTGGAGATGCCCAGGTGTCGGGCGACCGCGGCCACGGACGAGTGCGCCGGATCGAGCGTCCAGACGCCCGGAGGCGGGAGTTCCGCCCCGCCCTGGCGCGCGAGCACCACCGTCCCGGCGTCCACCCGGCCGCTCGCGGTGACCAGCGCCGTCGAGGCGGCCGGTGCGTGGCCGAGCGCGGTCACGATCACCGTGTACGCACCCGGGGGCAGGTCCGCCGGGTCGGTGACCGTGCCGTCCTCGTCGGCCTGTGCCCGCAGCACCTGGGTGCCGGTCATGTCCGTGACGGTGACGACGGCGTGCTGGACGGCCCAGCCGTCCCGGGTCCTCACCTGTGCGCGAAGTGCCATGTCTCATCCCGTTTCCCGGCCCCGCGTCGCGCGGGGCCGTACGTGTTCGGGCCCCGGGCGGGAGCGGCCGGCCGTCCCCTGCCCGCCGCCCCCGCGTCCGGGGCCCGTCTCCGCCGGGCCGGCCGCTCGTCTCCGCTGGGGACGAGCGGCTTCCCGGGGGTCCGTCGGGGTGCCCGGCCCCAGCGGGCGGGGCACCCCCGTCTCACTCGCCCGGGTGGGCGAGCTCGATGTCGTGGCCGGCCGGGCCGGGGCCCATGACCGTCACCGCGGCGGCGACCGGCGGGTATCCGGTCGCGATGACCGTGTACTCCCCCGCGTCCAGGTCGGCGAAGGCGTACGCGCCGTCGTCGCCGGTCGTCGCCGTGCCGGCCACGTTGCCCGCGGCGTCCACCAGGGTGACCCGGGCGTCGGCCAGCGGCTCGCGGCCCGTCCCGCCGCGCACCACGCCCCGGAGCACCGCTCCGGCCACGAGCACGGCCTCGACACGGGTCACGCCCTGGCCGCCGATCTCGACCGGCAGGGCCAGCGGGCGGAAGCCCTCGGCGCCGACGGCGACCGTCACCGTGCCGGGCACCAGCTCGGCGAAGGCGAACTCGCCCTGCCCGGAGCTCCTGCCGGTGGCCAGCACGTCGCCGCGCACATCGGTCACCACGACCATCGCGCCCTCGACCGGCGACGCGTCCTCGGCGGAGCGCACCAGGCCCGCGAGCCCGCTCGTCCCGGCGAGCAGGATGTCGTAGGCCAGCGGCTCGTCGCCGACGACCACCGTGGCGGCCTGCGGCTGGAAGCCGTCGGCGGAGGCGATCAGCACGTACGATCCGGCGCCGGGCGCGTCCAGGGCGAAGCCGCCGTCGGCGCGGGCCACCGAGCGGCCGAGCTGGCGGCCGGCCGGCGAGATCAGCGTGACCGCCGCCTGCGGGACCGGGGCGCCCTCGGCGCCGCGGACGATGCCGCGCACCGCCGAGCCCGTGAGCTGCGGTTCGGTCTCCACGGCGACCACGGGGGCGGGCGTCGCGGGGAGGGCGGCGGCCTCGGGGGCGGCCGTCCCCGCCGCGGCGGCGGTTCCCGGCACGGGGTCGCTGTTGTGGGTCTTGAGGGCGACCTCCTTGATGAACAGGGTCAGCAGGAGGGCGACCAGCGCGAACGGGGCCGAGTAGAGGAAGACGTCGCCGACGCCGTGGCCGTACGCGTTCTCCATCACCAGGCGGATCGGCCCGGGCAGCGCGTCGAGGTCGGGGATGCCCCCGCCGCCCGTGCCGCCGTGCCCGGCGGCCGCGGCCTCGGGGCCGAGGGCCGCGAGTCCGTCCCGCACGTAGTCCGTGACCTTGGTGCCGAGCACCGCGCCCAGCGCGGAGACGCCCATGGCGCCGCCGAGCGTGCGGAAGAAGGTGACGACGGAGCTGGCGGCGCCGAGGTCCTGCGGCGCGACCTGGTTCTGCGTGCAGAGCACCAGGTTCTGCATCATCATGCCGATGCCGAGACCCATGACGGCCATGTAGATCGCGATGTGCCAGTACGGGGTGTCGTAGCGCATGGTGCCCAGCAGGCCGAGACCGGCGGTGACCAGCACGCCGCCGCTGACGAGCCACGCCTTCCAGCGGCCGGTGCGGGTGATGACCTGGCCGGAGACGGTCGACGAGACGAACAGACCGGCGATCATCGGGATGGTCAGCACACCGGACATGGTCGGCGACTCGCCCCGGGCGAGCTGGAAGTACTGGCTGAAGAAGACGGTGCCGGCGAACATCGCGACGCCCACGAAGAGCGAGGCGAGCGAGGCGAGCGTGATGGTCCGGTTGCGGAACAGGCGCAGCGGGATGATCGGCTCGGAGGCCCGGGACTCGACGAGCAGGAACAGCGCGCCGAGGAGCACGGAGCCGGCGACCATCGCGCAGGTCTGCCACGACATCCAGTCGTACTTGTCGCCCGCGAAGGTGATCCAGACCAGCAGCAGCGAGACGGACGCGCTGATGAGGAAGGCGCCGGTCCAGTCGATCCGCACCTTGCGGCGGGTGACGGGCAGCTTGAGCGTCTTCTGCAGGACGATCAGGGCGAGCACCGCGAAGGGCACGCCGACGTAGAAGCACCAGCGCCAGCCGAGCCACTCGGTGTCGGTGATCACGCCGCCGAGCAGGGGTCCGCCGACGGTCGCGACCGCGAAGGTCGCACCGATGTAGCCGCTGTAGCGGCCGCGCTCGCGGGGGGCGATCATCGCGGCCATCACGACCTGGGAGAGCGCCGCGAGACCGCCGGCGCCGATGCCCTGGACGACCCGGCACGCGATGAGCATGGCCGGGTTCTGGGACAGGCCGGCGACGACCGAGCCGAGCACGAAGATCACGAGGGCTATCTGGACCAGCAGCTTCTTGGAGAAGAGGTCCGACAGCTTGCCCCACAGGGGGGTGGTGGCGGTGGTGGCGAGCAGCGCGGAGGTGACGACCCAGGTGTAGGCGCTCTGTCCGCCGCCGAGGTCGCCGATGATCTGCGGCAGGGCGTTGGAGACGATCGTCGACGAGAGGATCGCGACGAACATGCCGAGCAGCAGCCCGGACAGCGCTTCCATGATCTGCCGGTGGGTCATCGGCGGGGTCCCGCCCGCGGCGGGCCCGCCTCCGTGCTTGGCGTGGCCGCCCCGCACACCGGATGGCGTGGTCGTAGCCATGAACTTCCTTTACGTCGTCTGTTGTGCAGGTGCACGGGTGGTGTGGGCCCGGCAGTCCCCGACGGATTCCCGGAGGCGGGCCAGCAGGTCGTTGAGCCGGCCGACGTCGTCGTCGGACCAGTCCCCGAGGTGGTGCGCGAACATGTCCGTGGTCCGGCGGCCGAGGTCGTCCAGCAGCTCCTCGCCCGCGGGCGTGAGCCGCAGGATCCGCGAGCGCCGGTCGTCCGGGTCCGGCAGGCGTTCCAGCCAGCCGCGGTCCACGACGTGCGCCACATGCCGGCTGGTCACCGACATGTCGACGGCCAGCAGCTCGGCGAGGCGGCTCATCCGCATCTCCCCGTACCGGCGGGTGAGGGACAGCACGGCGGCGGCGCCGGAGGGGCAGTCCGCGGGCAGGATGCGCGCGAGGCTGCGCTTCACGGCTCCCACGGCGCTGATCTGCCGGGCCAGCTCCTCGAACTGACTCCGCTCGGCCATGGCCCCTCCCACATCTTGTTGCTTAGGGCAACGATAGAAGCGGTTGGTTGCTACAGGCAAACGAAAACGGCCGGGATCGGGTAAAGGAACCCAAAAGGCTTTGCATATGCAGAGTAATGCCCCGGTCACGACTGCCCGGTGGCCGCTCGGGACGCCGCCCGGGGTTGGGCGGCGGGGCCCGGTTCGCTAGGGTCCTGCCCCATGGCACACAACCCCCAAGCTCCCCAAGGCCAGGGCCCCGAGGGCTCCTACGACCCCGCGGGCAGCACGCAGATGTTCCGCGCGTTCGTCGACGAAGGCGCGCCCCAGGGCCGCGCGGGCGGGCCCGCGGCCACCCCGGCCGCCTCCTCCTCGTCCCGCACGGGCGTGATCATCGGTGTGATCGCCGCCATCGTCGTCCTCGGCGCGGTCGCCTGGCTCGCCCTGGCCTGACGGCCCGGGCCGCCGGGCCCCGTCCGCCTGACGGCGCGCGCCCGCACGCGGGTGCGCGCCCACGCGCGCACGTGGGACGGCGTGGGCCTGCCCCCGATCGCAGGCGGCACCCACGGCCGGGCCCGCCCGCGGCGCCCTCGTCCCGTGTCATGCCGGCGGCCCCGCGGCGCACCCTCCCGACGGCGGTCCCGCGCCGGAGGCGATGTGCCCCGCTCCGCGCCGCGCACCGCCCGGGCGACGCCCCGGGCAGTGCGCGGGGGTGCCGCGGCGGCCGGGCCGCGCGGCACCCCCGGTGTGTCCTGACGGACGACCTCCCGGTGGAGGTCAGTCCGAGATCAGGCCCTCCCGCAGCTGGGCCAGCGTGCGGGTGAGCAGGCGCGAGACGTGCATCTGGGAGATGCCGACCTCCTCGCCGATCTGCGACTGGGTCATGTTCGCGAAGAAGCGGAGCATGATGATCTGCCGCTCCCTGGGCGGGAGTTTGGCGAGCAGCGGCTTGAGGGACTCGCGGTACTCGACCCCCTCCAGCGCCGTGTCCTCGTAGCCCAGGCGGTCGGCGAGCGACCCCTCGCCGCCGTCGTCCTCCGCGGAGGGCGAGTCCAGCGAGGACGCCGTGTAGGCGTTGCCCACGGCGAGGCCGTCGACCACGTCCTCCTCCGACACCCCGAGCACGGCGGCCAGTTCGGCCACGGTCGGGGAGCGGTCGAGCTTCTGGGAGAGCTCGTCCCCCGCCTTCGTCAGGGCCAGCCGCAGCTCCTGGAGCCGGCGCGGCACCCGCACCGACCAGGACGTGTCGCGGAAGAAGCGCTTGATCTCCCCGACCACGGTGGGCATCGCGAACGTCGGGAACTCCACGCCCCGTTCGCAGTCGAAGCGGTCGATCGCCTTGATCAGACCGATCGTGCCGACCTGGACGATGTCCTCCATCGGCTCGTTGCGCGAGCGGAACCGGGCCGCCGCGTACCGCACGAGGGGGAGGTTGAGCTCGATGAGGGTGTCGCGCACGTAGGTGCGCTCCGGGCTGTCCTCCGCCGCGCCCTCGCCGTCCAGCGCGCGCAGCCGCAGGAAAAGGGAGCGGGAGAGGGTCCGGGTGTCGATGGCTTCCGAGGTCTCGGGCACGAACGGCACGGGCACGAACGGCACGGGCGCGGGTGCGGTCGCACCGGGCTCACGCGTGAGCACCTTCGAGCTGCCCTGTTCTGCGGACATGCCACCCCCTTGAGGTCGCGGACGGTCGCGGTGGCCGCGACCGACTGAGGAACGCAGCTTCCACCTGAATACCGGCGGCGGGGCTGCGGCAAACGCGGTTCCCGCAGAATGTCACATGTCGGCAACACGCTGTAGTGACATGTCGACAAGTAATGGGTGAAAAGGCCCAGGAAACAAGGGGTGCAAGGGGTCTGAGACCCCGTCGGGAACTCGACGGGGGTCTACCCGTTCTGCTTACGCTTCGATCCTGTTTGCGGATCTCAATCTCGCGAAACTGCGCGCCAGGAGGCGTGACACGTGCATCTGCGAGACGCCCAGCTCCTGACTGATCTGGGACTGCGTCAGGTTGCTGTAGTAACGGAGCATCAGGATCCGCTGCTCGCGCTCGGGCAGCTGGACGAGCAGGTGCCGCACGAGGTCCCGGTGTTCGACACCGGCCAGCGCGGGGTCCTCGTAGCCGAGCCGGTCCAGCAGCCCGGGCATGCCGTCGCCCTCCTGCACCGCCTCCAGCGAGGTCGCGTGGTACGAGCGGCCGGCCTCGATGCAGGCGAGCACCTCGTCCTCGCCGATCTTGAGGCGCTCGGCGATCTCGGCCGTCGTCGGCGAGCGGCCGTTGGCCGTCGTCAGGTCCTCGGTCGCGCCGTTGACCTGGACCCACAGCTCGTGCAGCCGCCGGGGGACGTGCACGGTGCGGACGTTGTCGCGGAAGTACCGCTTGATCTCCCCGACCACGGTGGGCATCGCGAACGTCGGGAACTGCACGCCGCGGTCGGGGTCGAAGCGGTCGATCGCGTTGATCAGGCCGATGGTGCCGACCTGGACGACGTCCTCCATCGGCTCGTTGCGGGAGCGGAACCGGGCGGCCGCGTAGCGCACCAGCGGCAGGTTCGCCTCGATGAGGGCCGCGCGCACCCTGCCGTGCTCCGGGGTGCCCGGCTCCAGGGTCTTCAGACGCCCGAACAGCACCTGGGTGAGGGCCCTGGTGTCGGCGCCCCGGCTCTGCGCCGTGGTGGTGGCACGGGTGGCCGTGGCGAGGCCCGTGCGGTGACCGTCGGCGGGCCGCTCGGCGGCCGCCTGGTCCGCTCTCTCGTTCTGGGGTGGTACCTGAGGCGCAGTACTGGCCGGCACGGTCACGCCACCCCTTTGCGGTCGTTTTCAGTCAACTCATCCGTCAAAAGCGGTCATAGCATCACAAGACATGTCCACTGTGTGCAAGCACCCGATAACGCCGTGTTGACGCCGTGACGAGCGGCCGGAGGGCTGCCCGGCCCCAGGACGCGCAGACCCCCCGCCGGATTCCGGCGGGGGGTCGGGCGGGGCGCTGCCCCTCAGAACTCGTAGTCGGCGATCACCCACGTGGCGAACTCGCGCCACAGTCCGGCCGCCGCCTGGTGGGCCGGGTGCTCGATGTACCGCTGGAGGGCGTCGGTGTCGGCCACCGCGGAGTTGATGGCGAAGTCGTAGGCGATCGGCCGGTCGGTGATGTTCCAGGCGCACTCCCAGAACTCCAGTCCGGGCACGGCCTTGTCGAGGTCCCGGAACGCCTGCGCCCCGGCGACCACGCGCGGATCGTCGCGCTCGACGCCCTGGTTGAGCTTGAAGAGGACCAGATGGCGGATCACGGGTGCTCCTGGGGCAGGGGGCCGGCGAGGTGCCGGCGGCCGTCTAGTTGACGAGTTCGGTCATGAACTCGCCGACGCCCTGCGCGGCGCTCGAAATGCCCTCGAACCCTACCTGGACGAGATCGGCCGCCTTCGCGGGGGAGGTGATGATCGTGTACAGGACGAAGACGACGACTATGTAGAGCAGGATCTTCTTCGTTTGCGCCATCGTCCCCTGTCTCCCTGCTGCCCTGCCCGCCCATGCGTCGCGTGAGTCTAGCCGAGCCGATTTGAGCCATACCCGTCAAGGGATACGGGCCGCGGATCGGGGCCGGGACATGCGAAGGGGCCCCGGTGCCATGCACCGGGGCCCCTTCGTACAGGAGCGGTAGCGGAGGGATTTGAACCCTCGGTGAGTTTCCCCACACTCGCTTTCGAGGCGAGCTCCTTCGGCCGCTCGGACACGCTACCGGGAGAGAGCTTAGCCCACAGTGGGCCGTGCGATGAAATCGGTATCCGCACCCCGTGCCGCACGCCGTCGCAGGAGGCCCTACGGGCTGTCGGCGTGCCCCCGGGCGACGGGCGGGCGGTCCCGGAAGAAGCGCGTCAGCCCGTCCGAGCACTCGTCCTCCAGCACGCCGGGGACGACCTCGGGACGGTGGTTCAGCCGGCGGTCGCGGACCAGGTCCCACAGGGAGCCGGCCGCACCGGCCTTCTCGTCGCGCGCCCCGTAGACGACCCGGTCCACCCGGGCCTGCACCAGGGCGCCGGCGCACATGGTGCACGGCTCCAGGGTCACGACCAGCGTGCAGCCGGTGAGCCGCCACTCGCCCGTGCGCGCGGCGGCCCCGCGCAGTGCCAGCACCTCGGCGTGCGCGGTCGGATCACCGGTGGCCTCACGCTCGTTGCGACCCGTGGCGAGCACCGTGCCGTCCGCGGCCAGCACGACCGCGCCGACCGGCACGTCGCCGCCGGCCGCCGCGTGCCCGGCCTCGGCCAGCGCGAGCCGCATCGCGGCCTCCCACGGGCCGCGGACGGGGTCGGCGGCCGCAGCCGTGCCCGCGGGATCGGCTCCGGGGGGATCCACCGGACCGGACGGAGCGGCCCGGCCGGTGGATCCGCGGGGGTTCGTCGGGGGATGGGGGGTGGGCATCGGTCGATCGCTAACGGACGGTCTCCAGGACCTCGCCGGCGCCGAGCGCCTCCGCGATCTCGGGCAGGGCGTCCGTCTCCAGGGCCAGCAACTCCTTCTCCGACAGTCCGAGGTCCGCGAGGATGCCGCGGTCGCCGACGGGACCCGTGGGCGTGACTTCGCCGCCCTGGGCCGGGACACCCGCGACCGGGTCCTCCTCGTCCGCGTCCGGTTCCCCGTCCTCGGTGCCGTCGAGGTCGAGGGCGTCCAGGACGTCGGCGGGGTCGTCGTCGTCCCCGCCGAGCAGTTCGTTGGTGAGGATCTCCCCGTAGGAGGAGCGTGCGGCCGCGGCCGCGTCCGAGACGTAGATGCGAGGGTCCTCCTCGCCCTCGATCCTGATGACGCCGAACCAGGCGTCCTCCTGCTCGATGAAGACGAGCACCGTGTCCTCGTCCACCGAGGCGTCGCGGGCCAGGTCGGTCAGATCCGACAGGGTCTCCACATCGTCGAGCTCTGTGTCGCTCGCTTCCCACCCGTCATGAGTGCGCGCGAGCAGTGCGGCGAAGTACACCGTGACTCTCCCACTGATCAGAGGTGTGACGACCGGCGGTGCGCTGCGTGCGTGCCCCGCCCACCGGAATCGTGGCAGAAACATGCCCGCCGCGAGAGGTCTTCCGTCGTTGCGTCGGCCACCAGTTCTGCCAGGTGGCCCTATGGGGAGCGCCGCGCGGTCACCAGCGGAAGGTCCGCATGCGCATCTGCTGGCGCATCCGGGCGGCCCGGGCCCGGCGCGGCTGCACCCGGTCGCGGAGGGCCTTGGCCTCGTTCAGTTCGCGCAGGAACTGGGCGCGCCGCCTGCGGCGCTCCGTGTCGGTCTCGCTCTCGCGCTCCGGTTCGGCTTCCGGCATCGGCCACACCACCCCATGACAGCTCCGTCCGCCTCCACCTTCCCTCCGCCGTGCCGGTTGATGCCAGCCTGGCCAGCGGGATCTCCCGCGCGGGGCCCGGGCGCCCCGGGACGCCCCGCCCTGTCCGGCGGTGATCGGCGGGGCATCGCCTAGGGTTGGGGCCATGCGGATCCATGTCGTCGACCACCCGCTGGTGGCGCACAAACTCACCACGCTGCGCGACCGGCGCACCGACTCCCCGACCTTCCGGCGTCTCGCCGACGAGCTGGTCACCCTGCTCGCGTACGAGGCCACCCGGGACGTGCGCACCGAGCAGGTGGACATCGAGACCCCGGTGACGGGCACGACCGGCGTCAAGCTGTCCCACCCGCGCCCGCTGGTGGTGCCGATCCTCCGGGCCGGCCTCGGCATGCTGGACGGCATGGTGCGGCTGCTGCCGACCGCCGAGGTGGGCTTCCTGGGCATGATCCGCAACGAGGAGACCCTGGAGGCGTCGACGTACGCGACCCGGATGCCCGAGGACCTCTCGGGGCGCCAGGTGTACGTGCTCGACCCGATGCTCGCCACGGGCGGCACCCTGGTCGCGGCGATCCGCGAGCTGATCAGGCGGGGCGCCGACGACGTCACGGCGGTGGTGCTCCTCGCGGCGCCGGAGGGCGTCGAGATCATGGAGCGCGAGCTCGCCGGGACACCGGTCACCGTGGTGACCGCCTCGGTCGACGAGCGGCTCAACGAGAACGGCTACATCGTCCCGGGTCTCGGCGACGCGGGCGACCGGATGTACGGCACCGCGGACTAGCCGCGGGTTTCAGCACTTCCCGGAGGGCGCGGGTGCGGGCCTGGTCAGGGCGGCCAGGGCCGTGTCCGCGTCCTTCTTCGGTGCCAGGGCCCTGTAGGCGGTGCCGATGATCAGGTCCACGTCGGCCGTGGTGCGGGTGTCCGTCTTGAGCTGGGTGCCGACGAGCTGGGTGCCGAGCACCCGGAAGGTCGCCTTGTCGGCCGCCGAGCCGCCGAGCAGCACCGCGGTGCCGGGGACCTTCTTGTCGTACTCGGCCGTCGCGTTGCCGACCTTGCCGATCGTGAAGCCACGTTTCTTCAGCTCGTCGGCGGCCGCCTTCGCGAGGCCGCTGCGCGGTGTCGCGTTGTAGACGTTCACCGTGATCTGCCGGGGCGCGGGCGGGGCCGGCGCGGCGGACGGGGTCGGCGCGGGCCTGCAGGCCCGGGTCTGCTGCGCGGCGGTGGTCTTCTCGTCGCCGCCGGTGAAGGCGTCGATGAGCTGCATCGTGCCCCAGCCCGCGAGGCCGAGGGCGACCACCGCGGCCAGTGCCGCGAAGACGATCCGGCGGCGGTTCCGGGGGCGGCGCATCCGTGGATAGGCGTTGCCTGTGATGCGGTACTTTCCGCCCATACCGGGGGGAGTGAGCATGCTCATGGGCGCAGCGTAGTGCCGACCGGACGCCATGCCTACTAAACGATCAGTGGACTGCGTCCGTACGGTGGCGAAAAGCCCCGAAAGGATCAGCCGCCGCGGCTGCCGGCACGCGCCCCGGGCATGCCCGGGCGGCGCCCGGCACGGGTTCACCCGTACGGGTTCGGCGTGGAGCCGGCGGAGGGGTCAGCCCAGTTCGAGCACGCGGGCGTGGAGCACCTGACGCTGCTGGAGGGCCGCGCGCACGGCGCGGTGCAGCCCGTCCTCCAGGTAGAGGTCGCCCTGCCACTTCACGACGTGGGCGAAGAGGTCGCCGTAGAACGTCGAGTCCTCGGCGAGCAGCGTCTCGAGGTCCAGCTGGCCCTTGGTGGTCACGAGCTGATCGAGGCGGACCGGGCGCGGCGCGACATCCGCCCACTGCCGGGTGCTTTCCCGGCCGTGGTCGGGATACGGCCGTCCGTTGCCGATGCGCTTGAAGATCACACGGAAAGCCTACCGGCCTTCAGCCTCCGGGCGCAGCCATGGAGGCGGAGTGCCGTCCCGGGGAAAACTCGGCAAACCCGCACGAAGGCGGGAAACCGGGGCCCGCGGAGGACGGCCCGGGAGCCCCCGCGCCCCGCCCGCTGTCCGGGACGGCGTGCCGCGGACGGGGCGGCCGCGCGGACGCCGTTCATGACGGCGCGCGCCGCGGGCGGTGCCCGCGGCGCGCACGTGCCGTGCGGGTGTTACTCGGTCACCTCGTGGTCGTGGCCGTCGTGGAGACCGCCGCCGCTGCCCGCGTCACCGTCCGTGGGCACGGACTCGACCGGCTTGCGCAGCGTGCTGATGTCGTGGGCGTAGGTGCCCACGGCGTTGGCGATGATCCCGATGTTCACCGCGAAGGCGTCCATGTCGATGTTGCTCAGATCGTCGCCCGCGGCGTGGTAGTTCGGGTCGTACGCGACGCCCGCCTGCCCGCCGAACTTCCGGGCCTGCGCCTCGGTCTTGATGCCCTCCGCGCCGGTGAAGGTGCCGCCCGAGGGGATGCCGACCTCGATGAACGGCCCGTAGTCGGAGCGCCCGGTGAAGTCGGTGCCCTCGTGCGGGGTGCCCCGGCGGTCGAGGAACTCGTTGATGTCGCGCTCCAGCTGGGCCGAGCCCTCCGGGCCCGCGCCCGAGCCGACGCCGTCCGAGTCGTCGCCGTCGTAGACGAAGATCCCGTAGTTCGGCGACGCGATCATGTCGAAGTTCAGGTAGAGCTTGATCTCCTTCTTGCCGAGGGAGCTGAGGTTCGCGACGTAGTGCTCGGAGCCGAGCAGGCCGTTCTCCTCGGCCGACCACCAGGCGAAGCGCACCTTGTTGGCGGGGCTCTTCTCCTTCCGGGCCAGTTCCTCGGCGACTTCGAGCAGGCCCGCGGAGCCGGAGCCGTTGTCGTTGATGCCGGGGCCCTCGGTGACGGAGTCGAGGTGGGCGCCGAGCACCACGGTGTTGGCCGCGTTGCCCCGCTTCGTCTCGGCGATCACGTTGTTCGTGGTCCGCTCCTCCTGGAGCTGACGGATCTCGAAGGAGATCTCGACCGGGCCCTTCGCCAGGTCGGCGGCGAGCTTCTCGCCCTCGGCCTGGGTCAGTCCGCCGGTGGGGATCTTCCCCGAGGCCACGTCCCCGAGGGTGCCGGAGAGCACGCCCTCGGTGTTGTTGTAGACGATCGCGCCCGTCGCGCCCGCGGCGGCGGCCGCCGCCTGCTTCTCGGCGAACGAGCAGCCGCCGCGCTTGATCAGCGCGATCTTTCCGCCGAAGGCGCCGGACGCGTAGTCGGCCGCCTCGCAGCCCGTGGTGTCGTCCACCGGCACGGCGGCGAGGGCGGCCCTGATGCCGCCCACCGGCGTGGACCTGGTGTACGTCATCGCCTTGATCTCGATGTCGCGCGGCGCGGGCGCGACGACCGACAGCTTCTCGGCGAGGGTCTGCGTGTAGACGAAGGCGAACTTCTGGTACGAGACGTCGTACCCGTACTTCTTCATCTGCTGGTACACGTACGCGGCGGACGCGTCGTGTCCGAGTGAGCCGGCGGCGCGGTGGCCGCCCGCCGAGTCCGCTATGGCCTGGAACCTCTCGAGGTGCTCGTAGGCGTCGTCGGCGGATGCCCTGGCGACCAGCTTGCCGGCGAGCTTCGCCGCGTCCTTGGCCGCCCGGTCGGCGGGGCCGGCCCGGTGGGCCGCGGACGGGGAGGCAGATGCCAGCAGGAGCGGGGTCGCGAGTGCGGCTGCGGCCAGAGTGGCCACGGCTCTGCGATGGGTTGCGTTCACAGAGGTCCTTCCCGGTGCGAACGTGGGTTGAAGGGAAGTTAGCGATCTCCACTGGTTCTGTGAACACTTGTGCCACAACTGACGGGTATTTCATCCACCCGTCACCCGGATGTGATTCGTCCGCTTGAACCCGGGGGCGGGCCGCAGGTTTTCACGCCCGGCCCCGTCCCGGCGGCTTCTTCGCGGACTTCCCCGGTGCCGCGGCGGCCGCCTTCGCGGCGGCCTTCTTCTCCTGTTTCCAGGCCCGTACCCGGGCCAGCGACTGCGGGCCGGTGATGTCCGCGGCCGAGCGGAAGGAGCCCTCCTCGCCGTACGCCCCGGCCGCCTCCCGCCAGCCCTCGGGCCGCACCCCGTACTGCTTGCCCAGCAGGGCCAGGAAGATCTGCGCCTTCTGCTCGCCGTAGCCCGGCAGGGCCTTCAGCCGCGTCAGCAACTCGGCCCCGCTCGTCACGTCCCGCCAGACGGCGCTCGCGTCGCCGCCGTACTCGTCCACGAGATGACGGCACAGCTCCTGCACCCGCTTGGCCATCGACGCCGGATAGCGGTGGACGGCCGGCTTCTGCCGCAGCAGTTCAGCGAAGGCGTCGGGGTCGTAGGCGGCGATCTCGCCCGCGTCCAGGTCGTCGGCGCCGAGCCGCTGGGCCACGGTGTACGGGCCGGTGAAAGCCCATTCCATGGGGATCTGCTGGTCGAGCAGCATGCCGACGAGGGCGGCGAGCGCGCTGCGGCCGAGCAGTTCGTCGGCCTCGGGCTGCTGGGCGAGGTGAATGGTGGCGTCCATGCCCCGATGATCACCCGGGGCCCGGAGGGCCGCCAGCGTCACGCGCCCGGGGGCGGCGGGGCGGGCGTCGGGACTCCGGCCTCCGGCGGTGCGAGCGGGGTGTCAGCTCTCCAGCCGGGCGGCACGCGCCCGGAGGTAACGCGCCTCCGGTTCGCTGAGGGTGGCCCCGGCGGCGGCCCGGTAGGCGGCGAGGGCGCCCCCGCGGTCGCCGGCGCGCTCCAGCAGGTGCGCCCGCACCGCGTCGAGCCGGTAATGGCCCTTCAGCCGGCCCTCCAGCAGGCCGACTTCCCGCAGACCCGCCGCCGGCCCCTCGACCATGGCGACGGCCACCGCCCGGCCCAGCTCCGCCATCGGCTCGGGGAAGCGCTCCACCAGCACGTCGTAGAGGGCGAGGATCTGCGGCCAGTCCGTGTCCCCGGGGGACGCCGCCTCGTCGTGCAGGGCGGCGATCGCCGCCTGGAGCTGGTAGGCGCCGGCCGGGCCCCGGCGGAGGGCCTCCGCCACCAGCGCGGTGCCCTCGTCGATCGCCGCGCGCGTCCACAGCGTGCGGTCCTGTTCGTCGAGGGGGATCAGTTCCCCGTCCGGGCCGGTGCGGGCCGGGGCGCGCGCCTCGGTGAGGAGCATCAGCGCCAGCAGACCCGTGACCGTGCCGTCGTGGGGGAGGAGCGCGTGCACCGCGCGGGTCAGCCGCAGGGCCTCGTGCGCGAGACCGGCACGGCGCAGATCGGTGCCGGAGGTGGCCGTGTAGCCCTCGTTGAAGATCAGGTAGAGCACCTGGAGCACGACGGCGAGCCGTGTGTCGTGGTCCGCCGGGACGGGCCGGCCGAACGGCACGCCCCGGATCCGCTGCTTGGCGCGGCTGATCCGCTGCGCCATCGTCGCCTCCGGTACCAGGTGCGCGCGGGCGATCTCGGCGGTCGTCAGCCCGCCCACCGCCCGCAGGGTGAGCGCAACCTGGGCGGGCGGCGTCAGATCCGGGTGGCAGCACAGGAAGAGCAGCGTGAGCGTGTCGTCCTCGCTGGGCGCACGGCCCTCGCCGGGCGGCGGAGCGGTGAACGCGTCCCGGGGCGTGAGCTGTGCGGCGTTCTCCTCGCGCCGCCTGCGGGACTCCTCGGCGCGCAGCAGGTCGGTGAGCCGGCGGGAGGCGACCTTGATCAGCCAGCCGCGGGGGTTGTCCGGCTCGCCGGACTCCGGCCACTGCCGGGCCGCCGCCAGCAGGGCCTCCTGCACGGCGTCCTCGGCCAGGTCGAAGTGGCCGTAGCGGCGCACGAGCGCGCCGAGGACCTGCGGCGCGTGACGGCGCAGCAGGTCCTCGATGCCGTGCGGCTCGTACGGCTCCGGCATGTCCGGCCTCCGTCCACCGGGCCCGGCGCCCCGGCGGCGGGTCCTGTCCCGTGGCGTGCCCGGAGCGGTCCCGGGTGCCGGAGGCAGGATGTCAGATCTCGTCCGCGGATCCGGCGATCGGACGGATGACGACCGGGTACTCGGGGGCGCCTTCGGGCTGCGGGCACCGGGCGACCCGGGCCGCGATCTCGGTGACCCGCTCCAGGCTCGCGCAGTCCAGCACCCAGTAGCCCGCGAGGACCTCCTTGGTCTCGCCGTAGGGTCCGTCGGTGACCACCGGGCGGCCCTCGCCGTCCAGCGAGACGTGACGGGTCCGGGCCGGTGAGGTCAGGCCCTGTCCGTCGACCAGCTCGCCGGACTCGGCCAGGTCGTCGTTGATCTTCTGCATGAAGGCGACCATGGCCTGCATGTCCTTCTCGTTCCAGGCGGGCGAGTCCGCGGAGCCCTTGCCGGCCATCGCCTCGTAGTCCGCCTGCGTCCCCTGAACCATCACCAGGTACTTCATGGTCTCGCTCCTTCGCGCTCCTCGTGCCGCCCTCGCCGGGCGACGTTCACAGGGGACGTCGGAGCCGGGCGCGCGTTCTCGACGACGCGCCGGAATCCCTTGGGGGAATGTCCGGCGGGCGCCGTGCGCGCCCGCCGGAACCCCGCTCAGCGCAGGCCGTGCCTGCGGGCGACGATCCTCTCGACGGCCGTCCTCGGCAGCAGCCTGCGCAGCGCGAACACCAGGGGCGCGTTGCTGCCCACGGCGTACAGCGGCTTCGGACGCGGCGCCTCGACCGCCCGCAGGACGGTCCGCGCCACCGCCTCGGCGGAGATGCCCCGGGCCTCGTTGGCGTTGAGCGCCGCCAGCATGGTCCGGTACTCGGCGAGGAAGGGGGAGTCGTCGGCGACGTACTGGGTGCGGCGCTCGCTGATGCCCGTGTTGATCGACCCGGGCTCGACGGTGGTCACGCCCACGCCGTACGGGGAGACCTCCCGGCGCAGGGCGTGGGCGAAACCCTTGATCGCGGCCTTGGAGGCGACGTAGGAGGAGCGGTAGGCGAGGGGGAAGCTGGCCAGCATGGAGCCGACCATGACCACCCGGCCGTGGCGGCGGGCCCGCATCCCGGGCAGCACCAGCTGCGTCAGGCGCACCGGGCCGAGGACGTTGAGGCGGAAGAGGCGTTCCAGCGCCTCCATGGGGAGCTCCTCCAGCGGCCCGTTCTGGCTCTCGCCCGCGTTGTTGACGAGGACGTCCACCTCCCCCGCGGCCGCCGCGCAGGACGCGACGGACGCCATGTCCGTGAGGTCGAGCGCCAGGTACTCCACGCCCGGCACCGGGTCGGTGAGAGCACCGGGGGTGCGGCTGGTGCCGAGGACGCGGTAGCCGCGGCCGGCCAGCGCGGCGGCGACGGCCGCGCCGATGCCGGAGGACGCGCCGGTCACCAGGGCGGTGGGGCGGCCGTCCGTCATCCGAGCCTCCGTGCGATCGCGCGGCCCGCGGCCCGGCCGGAGAAGATGCAGCCGCCGAGGAAGGTGCCCTCCAGCGCGTTGTAGCCGTGCACGCCGCCACCGCCGAAGCCGGCCACCTCGCCCGCCGCGTAGAGGCCGTCGAAGGGCTCTCCGTCGGGGCGCACGACCTGCGAGTTCAGCGTCGTCTCCAGACCGCCGAGGGTCTTGCGGGTCAGCAGGTGCAGACGCACCGCGATCAGCGGCCCGTGCGCAGGGTCGAGGAGGCGGTGCGGCTTGGCGACCCGGGTGAGCTTGTCGGGCCAGTAGGCGCGCGCGTTGGCGACGGACATCAGCTGGAAGTCCTTGGAGTACGGGTTGTCCACCTCGCGGTCGCGGGCCGTGATCTCCCGTTCGACCTGCGCGAGGTCCAGCTTCGGCCCGGGGGCGATGGCGTTCATGCCCTCGACGAGCTCGGCCAGGGTGCGGCGGACGACGAAGTCCTCGCCCTTGTCGAGGAACGCCTGCACCGGCCCCGGCGCGCCCTTCCTGGCACGGGAGAGGACGAGCTTCAGGTCCTTGCCGGTGATGTCGGGGTTCTGCTCGGATCCGGAGAGCGCGAACTCCTTCTCCACGATGTCCCGGGTGAGGACGAACCACGAGTAGTCGTGCCCGGTCGACACGATGTGCTTCAGCGTGGCGAGGGTGTCGTGCCCGGGGAAGAGCGGCACCGGCAGCCTGCGGCCCGTCGCGTCCAGCCACAGCGACGACGGCCCGGGGATGATGCGGATCGCGTGGTCGGGCCAGATGGGGTCCCAGTTCCTGATGCCCTCGGTGTAGTGCCACATCCGGTCGCGGTTGACGATCGAGCCGCCCGCCTCCTCCGTGATCTCCAGCATCCGGCCGTCGACGTAGGCGGGGACTCCGGTGATCATCGAGCGCGGGGCGGCGCCGAGGCGGCCCGCCGGCCAGTTCTTCCGTACGAGATCCTGGTTGCCGCCGATGCCGCCCGAGGTCACGACCACGGCCTGCGCACGCAGTGCGAAGTCGCCGGCCGGCTCCCGGCCGGAGGCGACGCCGCGCGCCTCGGCGGCGGGCGCCAGCACCGTCCCGCGCACGCCGACCGCCGCGCCGTTCTCGACGATCAGCCCGTCCACCCGGTGCCGGTGGCGGAAGGTGACCAGTCCGCGGGCGGCCGCCGCGAGCACCGGTTCGCGGAAGACCCGGACCACCTCCGGCCCGGTGCCCCAGGTGAGGTGGAAGCGGGGCACCGAGTTCCCGTGCCCGGCGGCCGCGCCCGCGCCGCGTTCCGCCCAGCCGACGGTCGGCATGACCCGCAGCCCGAGCCCGTGGAGGTAGTCCCGCTTCTCGCCGGCGGCGAAGGCGACGTACGCCTCGGCCCACTTGCGCGGCCAGTGGTCCTCGCGCTCCCGGTCGAATCCCGCGGAGCCGAGCCAGTCGGCGAGCGCGAGCTCGGCGGAGTCCTTGATGCCCATCCGGCGCTGCTCGGGGCTGTCGACGAGGAACAGGCCGCCCAGCGACCAGAACGCCTGGCCGCCGAGGTTCGCCTCGTTCTCCTGGTCGACGACGACCACCCGCCGTCCGGCGCGGGTCAGTTCGTACGTCGCGACCAGCCCGGCCAGTCCCGCGCCCACGACGATGACGTCGGCGTCCTCGCTCACGGTGCCTCCTCGGTGATGGGCGTGCTGTACGCCCGAAGAACGTGCAGGAACAGCTCCTCGCGCCGCCGGCGCGGTCCGGCGCTGCCCGGTTCGAGCAGCACCTGCACCGCGGTCCCGTCGTGCACGGCGACCAGCGCGTGTCCGAGGGCGGTCACGTCCGGCACCCGGCGTCCGGTGCGGGCGAGCGCGTCGACGACGACCGGCAGGACGGTGTCGAGGACCGCCTGCTCACGGGCGGCCATGACCCTGCGCAACGGCCGGTTGCGCAGGGCGTGGGCGGTGAACTCCGCGGTCACCCGGTACCAGGCGTCGTCGACGGGGATGGCGGCGAGCGCGGCCCGTATCGCCTCGTCCGGGGCGGCGGAGGTCACGTCGGCCAGGGCGTCGCGCACATCGGCGAGCATGCGCCGCGAGCGCTCCTCCCACATGACGAGGAAGAGCTCGTCGAGGGAGGAGAAGTTGGAGTAGAAGGCGCCCCGGGTGTAGCCGGCCCGCTCGCAGATCTGCTCCACGGTGGAGCGTCCGAAGCCCTCCTCGGCGAAGACCTGGAGCGCGGCGTCGAGGACCCGGCGTCTGGTCTCGGCCCGGCGGGCGGTGACCCTCGGTCCGGTGGTGCGCGGCGTGCTGGTGCCCATGAGCGGTCCGCCCTTCCTCGATACGCGAACGTATCGGATGCGTTCGTGTATCGACAAGGGCCGTGCACGGGGCCGGCCGGTACGTCCCCGCACGGCCGGGGGCCGGCCCGCCCGCGACCGGACACGGCGGCGGCCCCCGGGAGGGATCCCCGGGGGCCGCCGCCGGCCGCTGAGCCGAACGCGGGTGTCAGTTGGCGTCCACCAGGCCGACCGGGGCCACGGTCACCGTGCGGGCGCCCTTCGTGCCGCCGAGCACGACCTTGCGCAGGGCGCTGTTGTTGCCGAGGTCCGTCTCCTTGAGGCGCTGCTCGGGGTTGGCCAGCACCTGGATCCAGTAGGTGCCGTTCGGCAGGTCGGTGATGTCGAAGGACTGGCCGGGCAGGTCCTGGGTGTAGGTGTCACCGGAGCCGACGTCCAGCACCTCGCGGACGGAGATCGAGTTCTCCTGGCCGCAGGCGGTGGACAGGTCGGTGTTCTCCGGGTGCCAGTTGGCGTTCTTCACGGTGTAGTCCACGGCGTCCGTGTTGGCCAGGCAGAACGCCTCCTTGCCGCTGCGCACGGCCTCCTTCTTGTCGGCCTTCAGCAGGCGGTAGCTGGCGAAGTCCGTGAAGTGCCAGTGCTCGTGGCCGGGACGCGGGTCCCACTCCATGGTGCCGGTCGGGGTGTAGCCGACCTGCTTGCCGTCCGCGTCGTAGAAGTACTGGTAGGCGTCCATCAGTTCCTTGCCCGGCGAGCGGAAGCCGTCGACGACCAGTTGCGCGGGTCCCGCGTTCCAGACGTTGGCGCTGAACGCCAGGTAGTCCTTGCCCGGGACGTCGTCGCCCCCGTCGCTGATGGTGATGCCGTAGGCGGGCAGCGAACGCAGGTCGGGCTTGGGCACGTCCGGCACGTTCGCCGGGCCGGTGGGGCGCTTGGCGTTCGGCGCGAGCGCGGGAGCCCGCCGTGAGCCGTCCGTCCGCCCGGCTCCGTCCCCGGCCTGCGCGGCCCGCAGACCGGCCTTCTTCAGCGCCCACGGCAGGGCGGGCGGGGCCGGGGCGTAGGGGCCGTGTCCCACGTTGTACGTGGGGGTGGCCCCGGTCGTCGCGGCGGACGGGGCCTCGGGACGGACCGCGGCACCGTGCCCGGCGTGGCCCGCCGGGTGGCCGCTCGCATGGGCGCCGTGACCGGCATGGCCGGCGGCGCGGTGGGCGGACGTCCCGGCCGCACCCGCACCCGAACCCTCCTCCCAGCTCCGCTCCCGGACGGTCACCTTGATCGACTGGGGCTTGTCCGCGATGCCGAACAGCTCCCGGTACTTCTTGGTGACCGAGACCTTGGCCGTGTAGGTGCCCGCCGCCAGCGGGACCGGCTCGGAGTAGTAGCCGGCGTAGGTGTTGGAGGCCCAGCCGTTCTCCACGCCCCACACCGAGCCGAGCGTGAACGGGTTCACCGGGCAGCTCTGCGGGTACGTGGAGGTGCTCGGCGCGTCCGGACGCACCCGGCCGGACGCGTTGTTCGGGCAGAAGCCCTCCGTCTTGGAGAGGACCTTCCTGCCCTGCGCGTCGGTGAGCGTGATCTCGGCGAAGTCCGGGAGGCCGGAGAAGTCGTCCACCAGGCCCTTGGGCAGGGTCCGCGTACGGGTCTTCTTCCCGTCGTGGAGGACCTGCGTGGCGACCACCGGGTCGTCGTAGCTCTTGCGGGTCACCCGGACCTCGAACGGACCGTTCTCGGCGGTCACGTAGGTGCCGAGGTCGAGGTAGACGCCCGGGTCCTCCTTCCAGGAGTCCAGCGTCACCGACGTGGTGGCGGCGATCAGGCTGAGCTTCGGCAGGGACCTGACGTTGTGGGCCTCCGGCGACGCGGCGACGACGCCTGCGATGACGGCGGTCGCGGCGGCGGCGGCGATCGCCGCGCGCCCGAGACGAGCCTGGTGGGATCTGGTCATGAATCCTCGTTCTCCCAGTGCCTGACGGGACGGTGGGGAACAGCGGGCCCGGTGGCCGGAGCCGCTGTCTGTCTCCGCCTGTGAGAGGTGAGCGACGCCGCCCAGGTTGTCCGCGGACGCCGGGAGAGCCAACGTTGGCCGAAACCCGGCCCGCCCGCCGCCGGTTCCGGCCGCCTTGCCCCGATCGCGGCCCGTGCGGAGGGAGGGTGCGCTAAGGACGCGCTTCTGTGTGCGTGCGGGCCGTCGAACGGGGCGTCAGGCGAGGACGACGATGAGGACGACGAGCAGGGCCAGCACGGCGACCAGCCCCCCGACCACCGTGCCCGGCGTGACCGTCCGGGCCGGGGGCGGCGGTGCGGGGCCGCCGGCGGACGGCACGGCGCCGTCCCCCGGGCGGGGCCCGCCGGACGCCACGGGTCCGGCGGGCCCCGCAGGGGTGACGGGGGCGTGCCGTCCGCCGGCGGCCCCGCACCGCCGCCCCCGGCCCGGACGGTCACGCCGGGCACGGTGGTCGGGGGGCTGGTCGCCGTGCTGGCCCTGCTCGTCGTCCTCATCGTCGTCCTCGCCTGACGCCCCGTTCGACGGCCCGC
>NZ_RDBP01000012.1:1235046-1288237 GCF_008042045.1 Streptomyces sp. T39 | reverse complement strand
TCGCCGGAAAGCTGCTGCACCGCGGGCTGGCCCTGCGGGCGGTGGCGCAGCGCTTCACCGCCCTGGCGGGACAGGTCGAACCGGTGCCGGGGGCCTCGCTGCTGCCGCGGCTCGACGCACACTCGGCCGAACGGGTGGCCCGGCGGGCCGGGGCGGAGGGCGTACCGGTGCCCGCCCCGGCGGTCGGCGCCTCGGCGTCGGCGGCGTCCGCGGTGGCCCGCAGCATGCCCGCGACGGAGCGGGCCGCGTCGGCGCAGTACAGGCGCTCCTCGGCCGCCCAGTGCTCGCGCACCAGACGGGCCAGCAGGCCGTCGAGACCGGCGAGTGCCTCGCGCAGGGCGGCGGTCCCGCGGCCGGTGGCCCAGCCGTCGGCGGCGGCGCGCCACAGGCGGCGCACGGTCTCCGCGGTCGCGCCGGCGGCCACGAGCAGACCGGCGGCGCCGGCCCAGAGCGGGGTGCCGGCCGCGTGCGCGAGCGCGACGCCGGCCACCGCCCCGCAGACCGCGGCGATCTGCGGCCCGAGGGGCGGGCGGCCCGTGCCCGTGGGCCGGGAGGCGTCCCGCAGCCGGGCCGCCCCGCACAGCGCGGTGACGACGAAGGCCAGGGGAACCAGCGCGGCCAGGGCGGCGAGCGGGCCCTGCCAGAGCGCCCCCAGCAGCCCGGCCGCGGCGGCCGCCGCCGAGGCGCCGACCGCCGGGGCGGGCACCGGTACGCCCTCCGCCCCGGCCCGCCGGGCCACCCGTTCGGCCGAGTGTGCGTCGAGCCGCGGCAGCAGCGAGGCCCCCGGCACCGGTTCGACCTGTCCCGCCAGGGCGGTGAAGCGCTGCGCCACCGCCCGCAGGGCCAGCCCGCGGTGCAGCAGCTTTCCGGCGAACTCCCGCAGGCCCTCGCCGATCCGGTCCCCCACGCCCTCCGCCGACGGCACCTGCAGGCCGAGGGCGGCGAGCCGGGAGGCCGCCTCGGCGGCGGAGGGCGCCGCGCCGGAGCCGCCGTCGCTGTGGAGGGCCGTGGCGACGAGGTCCCGGTAGGCACCGAGCGCCTGGTGCGCCTGCTCCAGGTCCTCCTCCAGGGCTGCCCGCCGGGTGCGGGTCAGCAGCCCCGGCAGCGACCGCAGGGCGGTGACGTCGTCCTCGGCGCGCTCCAGGGCCTGGGCGCAGGCGTGGTACGCCTGGTCGGCGGCGCCGCCCGGCGCGCGGTGGCGCAGCTCGCGGCCGCCGCGGCCGGCGATCAGCCCCCGCAGCGACTCCGGCAGTTCGGCGCCCGACAGGGCGGTCGCCGGGACCGCCGCCGGTTCGTGGTCCTCGCCCGCGAACCGGGCGAGCGCGTCCCGCCAGGCCCGGTCCCGGACCTCCGGCGGCAGATCCTGCTCCAGCAGCCGGACACCGGGCGCGGCCACCGCGTCCGGCAGCGCGGAGACGTCGTCCAGCATCCGCAGGAAGACGTCCGGGACCGAGAGGACGTCGACCAGGACCGCCAGCGCGTCCGGGTCGTCGGGCGGCAGCTGCTCCAGAGCCGTGCGGGCGGACCGCAGGTCGCCCGCCCACAGCAGTGCGATGTTCGACGCCCGCAGCACGGACGGCCGCACCAGCCGCCGGTCGGGCAGGAACGCCTCGCCCTCCCGGGCGTAGGAGCCGGGGGCGCTGCCCACCAGCAGGACCAGGATCCGGACCTCGCCGAGGGCGCGGTAGGTGGTCAGCAGTTCGTACTGCCGCTGGTGGTCGGTCAGTCCGGCGGGGGTGTCGACCACCAGGAACAGGGGGTGGTCGGGCTCGGGCAGCCCGGCGCGGCCGAGCTGCCGGGCGACCTTGTTCCGCAGGGCGGCGGCGGAGTCGATCTCCGCCGCCCCGGCGCGCAGGTCGAGGTGGACGACCGCGATCGTGTCATCGGGCGGGATCATTCCGCGTCACCGTCCCAGGGGGCGCGAGGGTCGCGCGCGCGGCCGCGGCCGGCGCCGTCCCGGTGGTCGTCCGTCTCGTCCCAGGGGGCCGGGCGGGAGCCGCCGCCGGCGGGGCCGGGGTCGTCGCGCCCCTCGCCCCAGGTGCCCCAGGTGTCGTCGTCGTCGCGCCGCCGGCTCCCGGCGCCCCGGCCGCCGTTCACGCCCTCGTCCGGCCCGTCCACCCCGTGCGCCTCCTCCGTCTCATGCGCCCGGTGAGCGCCTCCGGTGCCCCGTCCCTCCCCGTCTCCGGCCCGGCCCCTGGTGCCCCAGGCGTCGTCGTCGCGGGTGGGGCGTGCGTCCCAGGCGTCGTCGCGCTGGGAGTCCCGGCCGCCGTCGCCGTGGGCGGGGCGCGCGCCGTGGGTGCCCCAGGCGTCGTCGTCGCGGTCTGCGGCCCGGGTCCCCCGGCCGCCGTCGTCCCGCGCGTCGCGGGCCCCCCACGCGTCGTCGTCGCGGTCTCCGGTCCGGGTCCCCCGGCCGTCGTCCCGCGCGCCGCGGGCCCCCCAGGCGTCGTCGTCGCGGTCTGCGGCCCGGGTCCCCCGGCCGTCGTCGCGGGTGCCGGCACCGCGGGTTCCCCAGGCGTCGTCGCCCCGGGTCCCCCGGCCGCCGTCGTCCCGCGCGCCGCGGGCCCCGTCGTCCCGGGTGTCCGGGCCGCCGCGGCCGCCTCCGGCCCCCCAGGCGTCGTGGTCCTCGTCGTGGCCCCCGCCGCGGGCGGCCCGGGCGGGGCCGCGACGCGACCCGTAGCCGTCGTGGTCCGCGGGGTCGTCGTGGTCGGCGTAGTGGTCCGGGGCCGCGGGCGACGGGCCGCCTCCGGCGCCGTGGCCGTCGCCCGCCGCCGTGCGCCGGGCCTCGTCACGGCCGCCGGCCGTCGCGCCGGCGGGTGTGCGCGGTGCGGTGCCCCAGTCGTCGTCCTCGTCCGAGCGACGGCGTCCGGGCACCGCCGGCCCGGTGCTCCGGCGCGGCGCCGTGCTGCCGCCGCGTACGTGCTCCAGCAGGGTGCGCAGCGTCGGCTGGAGCGCCCGCTGGTCGCCGAACTCGGTGTCCAGCGCGGCCGGCAGCGTCACCGCCCAGAACTCCCTCAGCGGCCGCACCCACCCCTCGACGCGTTCGCCGCCGCGTTCCCTGCGGTCGTCCAGCAGCTCCAGCTGGCGCGGCGCGATCTTCTCGACGAGTTCGACGAAGAGCGGGTGGGGCTCGCTGCCGTTGCGGGCGAGCCCGGTCGGCTGGGCGCTCATCAGCTCCCGGCAGTAGTCCTCCACCGTGCGCTCGTCGTCGAGGACGGTCCAGCGCTCGTAGCTGCGCAGCAGCTCCGCCCAGCTGGAGACCCCGCCGGGGTAGTCGCCGAGCCGCAGCCGTACGCCGGGGACCTGGGCGCCCTGTTCGGGGAAGAGCCGCAGCCGGACCCGGCCGGGCGACGAGGTCTCCCCGTCCAGCACGTCCACCTGGCCGTTCCACATGCAGCACAGCAGCCGGTGCAGGATGACGCGCCGGTCCTCCTCGCTGCTGACCATCCAGCTGTCGCGGTAGCCCAGCCGCTGCCGCCAGCGCAGCACGTCCTGCGCCTGCTCGGAGTCCTTCGCCCTGGCCCACTGCCGCAGCACCTTGCGGGCCTCGGGCACCTGGGTGAGGCTCATCTCGCTGCGGAAGAGGACCACGGTGACGGAGTCGCTCTCGACGCCCCGGTACTCCACGGAGTTCTTGGCGTCCGTGGGCAGTTGCAGCGCCTTGCCGAGGTACTCCTGCACCTCGTCCACGGCCTGCACCCGCGGATAGGTGACCAGCACCCGCAGCGGCCCCGTGCCCTCCGGGGTGAAGCCCACGGGCAGCAGACCGGTCAGCTTCCGCCCGAAGAGCTCCAGGGCCTCCTTGCTGACGTGCTCCGCCGCGTCGCCGTCGCCCGCGGCCGCGGCCAGCAGGGTGCTCATGGCGGGCAGCAGGGGCCGCTCCTCCAGGTGTTCGCCGCTCTCCGCGAACAGCCGGGTGATCCGCCCCTCCAGCTGGGCCTTGACGGTGGCGACCGCCCCGTCGGGGTTGCGCCGGCTGAGGGTGTGCACGGCGCGCCAGGTGTCGCCGTCGATCATCCTGAGCAGCAGGGCGTCCTCCGCCTCCGTCTCGCGCAGTCCCTCCCGGCGGACCAGCCGGGTGACCACGTCCTCGTAGAAGTGGTTGAGGGTGCGCTGCGGCGGCAGCAGGTACGAGATGCCGGTGCGGTCCTCGTAGAGTTCGAGGCCCTTCTGCGCGGAGACCTTGCGCTCGCGTTCGGCGTGCTTGACGAAGGCGTTGACCAGGCGGCCGAGGTCGGCTCCCGCGGTGTCGGCCTGCGCCTGCCAGCGCTGCTGCTGTTCCCGCCACGCCTCGTGCCACACGGTGTGGCAGCGCCAGCGGTACCAGGTGTCCTGTTCGTGGAGGGCGGCCCGGACGTCGTCGTCGCCCCAGCGGGCCGGGGACATCCCGGCCAGCCGGCCCTTGATCCGGGGGACCTTGGGCGGCTGGTCGGTGACGCCCGGCGGACGCTGGGGCGCGCGCGAGCGGCTGTTCAGCATGCCGAGGAAGCCGGCCCGCGCGATGGCCTCGTCGCTGTCCGGCACACCCTTGACCAGGCGTTCGGCGACGAACGGGTCCACGTTCTGGAGCAGTTTGTCGATGGCGGGCCGCGGGGCGAAGCGGTCGGCCATGGACGCGGCCTCGCGGGCGGCGATGGTCTGGAGGTCCGAGAGCAGCCGCTGCATGTCCGCGACGCGTTCGCCGAGGGCCACCTCGATCGCCCGGCCGCCGCGCGGCAGCGGATCGGGATCGGGGACGTCCAGCTGCTTGCGTTCCCAGAGCTCTTCGAGGTTGGCGTCGGCGAACAGCCGCCGGATCATGGGCACCGCGTCGTCCCGCAGTACGGCGCGCGGCCGTTCCAGCAGGTCGGTGACGGCCCGGCGCAGCAGCCGGCCGGCCACCAGGTCCGCCAGCTGGTCCATCGGGGCGGTCATGGAGGCCACCAGGCTGGTGGAGACGCCCTGCCGGCCGATGCCGGTGGGGGAGACGGCGCTGCGGTGCACCCCGCGGTTGATGAAGCTGGCGGCGAAGGTCTGGTAGTCGTCGTCCGCGGCCATCGTCCGGCCGCGCGAGCGCCCGTCGCCGAGTTCGGTGCCGATCAGCGACATCACCAGCGACACGATGGAGCGCCGCAGGTCGTCCTGTCGGATGCCCGCGGTCGGACTGAAGAGGAACGCCGTCGGCAGGATGCCCGTCCGCAGCCGGATGGGGGTGGTGCCCGGGTAGCGGATGCCGAGTCCGCCGTCGTGGTCCAGGTCGCCGATCTCGGCGCCCTCGGTGGGCGCGTTCTGCCCGTCCACCAGGCGGAACAGGTCGACCAGTGCGCGGGCGGCGTTGAGGTCGGCCTCGCGCCCTCCGCCGGCGGACGAGGAGAACGACGACGGCATGACCACGAGCGGATAGATCTTCACACCGTTGAAACGGCGCATCTGGAAGGCGTGGTTGATGAGGTGGAGGTAGTCCAGGAAGATCCCGGCCCCGGTGCCGCCGGCGACGGAGAAGGCCACGAACACGTCGCAGCCGCTGACCTTCCCGCCGCCGAACTCGCTCAGTTCGCCCGCCGACCTGGCGATGGCGTCGATGGCCTGGAGCAGCGGTTCGAGGACGGGCGCGAGCGAGTGCCGCAGGGTGGCGAACAGGGCGGCCCGGCCGACCGTGGGGAGCTGGCCCGCGCCGTTGTGGAGCGGAGTGACCTTCGGTTCGTCGGTGCGCGGCGGCAGCCAGTCGGCGACCTCGTCGCGCAGGCTCGCCCGGAGCATCTTGGTGACCTCGGGCGAACTGTCGAAGTTCGGCAGCAGGTTGTGGGTGGCCCGCGAGGTGCGGGAGTAGGCGGCGCGCAGCGAGGGGTCGACGTTGAACTGCGGCAGCCGCTGGAGGTCGGACTCGCTGTAGTCGGCGTAGACGAACTGGAGGCACTCGGGCAGCTGGTAGGGCGCGTGGCCGCTCAGGTGTCCGAGGGCGGTGCCGTCGGGGCCGCAGAGCTCGGCGCGGAGTTTGCGTTCGAGTTCGGCGCCGACCAGTCCTCCGGTGCCGCCCAGGCCGACGAAGAGCATCGGCTGGAAGATCTTCATGGGTTTCCTCCCCGCTGGCGGCCGTGTCGGAGGCCGGTCCCGTCCTTGGTGCGTCCTTGGTGCGTCCCCTGGGGCCCGGCACCGGCGCCGGGTGCGGCCGGCGCCGGTGCCACGACGGCCTCACAGGTACGCGTCGTACGAGCCGCCTGTGTGCGCACCGCCGTCGGGGGCGGTGGACGCGGTGGTGGTCCGGCCGCCGCCCTGGGGGCGGGGTCCGGGGCCGGCGAGGCCGAGGCTCAGGTCGTCGGTCAGCCGGATCTGTCCGTGCTCGGGCAGCCGGGTCCTGCCCCCGCCCCGTTTGCGGAGCACCGCGCCGCCCTCGGGGCTGCGCTGCACCGCGTACGGGCCGTTGCTCCGCCGCTCGATGCGCGGGTTGCGGTGCGGCTCGACGACGGCGAACTCGTACCACTGCTTGTGGCCGTGCCCGGCCCGGTGCTCGGCGACCACGTCGCCGGTCTCGGAGACCAGCTGCAGCACCAGCCCGGCCGGGTCGCGGCGCCTGCGGCGCTGCCCCAGCAGCAGGAACGCCGCCACGGCCGCGGCGGCCACCAGCGCGGCCGCGGTCACCGCCGCCCACCAGTACTTCTCCCAGAGGCCCGGTTCCGGGGTCACCCGTACCGAGAGGGGGTCCCGCACCAGGGTCAGGTCGCCGCCCCCGGTGCCCGCGTCGACGACGGTCACGGTGGCGCCGAGGCGCAGCCCGTCGTCGCCGAGGCGGTCGCCGAAGACCTCCGCCGGGGCGACCTCGACGGTCACCTTCCTGGTGCCGGAGTCGCCCGGCGCCACCACGATCTCGGCGGGGGAGACGGTGAGGTGCCCGGCGCGCACGTCGGCCATCGAGAGCCGCAGGGTGTGCGGCCGGTCGTCGGTGCTGGTGACGGCCAGGTCGCCGGTGATCCGGGCGCCCGGGTGGACGTCGGCGTCGTCGAGGGCGAGCGCCGCGGTGACGGGCATCTCGGGCGGGGCGACCCGGCCGGGCTCACTGCGGGTGTCGGCGCTCAGGCCGGACGCGGTGAGCGTGCCGGTGACCTCCAGCGCCCCGGCCGCGCTCTTCGGGATCTGCACGGTGCCGGTGAACGAGGCGTCGCTCGCTTCCGGGTCGGGCCCCTCGCCGTCGTCGGTGAGTGTCAGGGGCACGGGGGCGAAGCCGTCCCCGGTGAGGCTGCTGGTCACCTTCAGTCCGGCGTAGTCCCGCGGGTCCTTGACCGCGTAGTTGTCGCGGGTCTGGAGGCGCATCGTCACCGTGGCCTTCTGGCCTGCCTGCGGCGACGGCGGGTCCATGGTGATCGCCCCGCGCAGTTCGCCCTGCCACAGCACACTGACGCCGACGGGCAGCGAACGGTGTCCCTCGGGCGCCTCGGCCCGCACCTTCCAGGTGCCGGGCAGCGGGTCGGTGATCCGCAGGGCCTCCACGGTGTCCTCGGCACCGGCCAGTTCGAACTCCGAACCCCGGGACTTCCCCGTGGTCGGAACGGGCTCGCCGGAGGGGTCGATGTAGGTGATGTCCACCTCGGCGTCGCCCTTGTCGACCACGATGCTGCCGACGGTCGCGAGGGGTGAGATGGCGATCTCCAGCGTGGCCGGCGGCCGTTCGCCCTCCGGGCCCGGCTCGTAGCGCAGGCAGTGGGCGGCGGCGAAGACCTTCTCCAGCTTCGGGCCGAGGTCCTTCGCCCCGCTCTTGACCACGTCGGCCGTCGGGCGGGCGGAGGGGAGGTCGACGCAGCCCTTCTGGTAGCCGCCGGCGGCGATCCGGTCGAGCTGCTCCCTGTCGGGGCGGGGGCCGAAGCCGAGCGGCCAGATCTGCACGTTGTGGGCGGCGGCGTTCTCCAGCTCCGCCGTCAGCTGGCGTTCGCCCTCGGCCTCGCGGTGCGCGGGGTCGCCGTACTTGGGGCTGCCGGTGACGTCCAGCACGCCGTCGGTGAGGAGGAAGAGGACCCGGGGCACCGACGGGTCGGTGCCCGTGCTCAGCTCGTGCACGCCCTGGCGGATCGCGCTGGGGAAGTCGGTTCCGGTGCCCTCCTTCTCGGTGCGCTTGCGCAGTTTCCCGACGCAGGCGCCGATGGTCCTGCGGCCCGCCGCGTCCAGCGTGGTGCGCGGGCACACCGGGTCCACCGCGCTCTGGCCCTCGGCCTCGGCGGCGGCGAAGCCGAAGACGGTGACGCGGGACGTCGCCGAGACGTCGCCCAGCGCGATCCGCTGGGCGGCGGCCTTCTCCGCCGCCATGTCCTCGTCCGCGAGGCTGGCGGACTCGTCCACGGCCACCGCGTAGTTGACGGCGGTGAACGCGGGCTTCGCCGCCGCCGCCGGCGCCGGACCGGGACCGGCGTGCGCGGCCGGCGGGGCGAGCACCGCGGCGGCGAGCACGGCGGCCGCACCGCGGCGCGCCCAGGCGTGGCGGGCCCCGCGGTCCTTCGGCGGACGCCGTAATCCCCTGACTGTCTTCACAGGGTTCCCCTCATGTCGTCTCCGGTGCGTACGCGGGTCGTGTGCGCGGCTCTCGCGCGCGGCCCGCAGGGTCGGCCCTCGCCTGCGGCCCGGCGGGTCCCGGGCGGCGGTCAGCGCGCCAGGCTCCAGCCCAGCGCCAGGGCCGCGGCCGGTGCGAGGGCGCCCACGCCCCAGCGGATGGCCCGGTACTTGGCGGACAGGATCGAGCTGACGTCCACTGCCTGGATCAGCAGCCACCCGGCGGGATCGCGCCCCGCCTCGGCGACCGCCGCGGCGAGCCGGCCGGTGTTGCGGGGCTCCAGCAGGTCGCCGAAGTACGTCACCCCGTCCCCGTGGCGGAGCGTGCCGGTGCGCGGCATGAGCGCCCGCACCAGGGCGGTCACCGCGACCACCCAGAGCACGCCCGCGACGACCAGGGCCAGGTCGCCGGGCCATCGCCAGTCCGGTGCCCCGTGCCGTCCGATGAGGAAGGCGGGCAGGGCGAGCGCGCCGGAGAGCAGCACGGCCGCCTTGGAGTCGGCCCGGCCCAGGTCCTCCCGCACCGTGGTGAGCAGGCGTTCGGCGATGCGTTCTCCGGCCCGGTCGTGCGCGTGCCGACCCCCGTCCGGCACGGGCACGACCGGGTCCGGGGCGGTGCGGACCCCCGTTGTCCCACCGCCCGGCGCGGCGCCCCCCGGCGCCGCGTCGTCCGTGACTCCCCCGTCGGCCGTCATCAGTCCTCCTCCGCCCACGGCCATCCGTCGTCCTCGTCGCTGAGACGACGTCGGCGCGGCGGCTCCGGTTCCGAACTCCCTTGTTCTGTAAGGGAGTTCGAGCTCCGTGCAGTTGTTCGGGTGGTGCGGCGGCCGCCCCGGGTGGGCGGTTCGTCCGCGACCCAGTCCGGGGTGAACGTCTCCGGCGCGTGCGGCTCCGGTCCGGGCGGGAGCTCCGGCGCACGCCGCCGCGCGGGCAGCGAACCGAGGGGGCCCCGGACCTGGTGGCGCCCCTGGTCGAGCAGGTCCAGCGCCTGCCGTTCCACGTCGCTGGACTGGATCTGGCCGCCCGCCACCAGATCGAAGAGCCGGTCGACCCGCTCCTTCTCGTCCTGGCGGCCCTCCTGGCGGATCTTCTCCAGGAACTCCTTGGCCTCCTCCGGCTCCTTGGCCAGCATGTAGCTGAGCTGCTCCAGCCGGCCGCCCTGGAGCATGGCCCGGAAGGCGGTCTGGTGGACCTGGGTCACCGCGGCCGACGCGTGTGCGTCCCGGATGTCCTCCGAGTGGCTGATCGTCCGGTCGTCCACCCGCAGCCGCACGTACAGGCGTACCCGCAGCCCGAGTTCCGCGCCCAGGTCGTCCCAGCGGCCGCCCGCGCACTGGCCGGTGATCGCCCGGTCCGCGCGTTCGGCGTCGGACACCCGGTACTGGGAGGAGACCTCGCGCAGCCGCTCCAGCACCGGTGCGGTGAGCCGTGCGGCGACGTCCGTGACGACCTCGGTGGCGGCGAGGAACGGGTCCTGCACGGACCAGTGGATGTCCACCTCCGCCTTGAAGAACGAGGTCCCGCCCGCGGCGGGCAGCTCCATCTGGAGCTGGGACTGGAAGGTGCCGAGCGCGATCTCGCACACGGTGTGGGGCCGGGCCAGCGCCCGCCGGTTGTGGTGTTCCACGCCGGAGACGGTGGCCACGCTGTGCCCGCCGTTCCGGTAGAAGAGCACGGACGCCTTGCGCGCTCCCGAGTGCCGGAACGGGCCGGTCGGCGTGTACTCGCCCAGGAACGGACCCGCCGTGCCGTCCGTCCGGCCGCCGTCCGCGTCGTGGTCCTCAGCCATCTCTCTCCTCCTCGCCCCTCCGGTCCTGCGGCGCGTCGGCGAGCCACCACAGGGCGCGCGCCTGCGCGTCGGGGAGCGGATCGTCCTGATCCCTCATCATTCGGCGCAGCAGCCAGTCCAGCTGCCGCAGGTCGCGCTCCTCGGCGAACATCGCGGGCAGCAGCGCCGCGAGCCCCGGCCGGGTCCACTCGGCGCCGTCGCGGCGGACCGCGGTGCGCAGCAGCGACTCGAGGGCGTCGAGCGCCACCTCCATGGACCGCGGGGTGTTGAGCGCCGTCCACAGCAGGTCCGCCATCGGCCGGACGAGTTCCGGCCGGACGACGGCGAGCGCGAGCGGCAGCGGCCAGTCGCCCCGGTCCCCCAGCGGGGAGCCGTCCTCGTCGTCGAGCACCTCGTCGACGCGGGTGACGGCGAGGCGCACGGTGGTCACCAGGCCGAGGTCCTGGTACTCCTGGCGTCTGTGGTGCGTCCACCTGTCCAGCCGCCGCAGCGCGGCGGGACCGGCGGGGCCGGCCAGCAGCCGCACGGCGTTGAAGGAGGCGACCGCCAGCTGGTCCCCGTCGTCCCGGGTCCCGATCCTGGCCAGGGCGTCGAGGGTGTCGTCGGCGGTCGCCGCGGCGTTCCCGTAGCCGAGGGCCATGGCCGCGGTCCAGCGCAGCGCCTTCGTGCCGTACCTGCTCCAGTCGTCGACCACCTTGTGCACCGCCCGGCGGTGGGACGCGTGCCCGGCCGCCTGGTCCAGCGTGGTGGCCGCGAAGACCCGGCGGCGCGGAGCGGACGCCTCGGCCAGCGGCCGGATCAGCTCCGCCCAGCCGTACTCGAAGTCGCGGACGCACAGCTCGCCGGCGGCCACCGCGGCGCGCATCCACACCTGTGGACGGGGGTCGTCGGCCAGCAGCCGCAGCCAGCGCACGACGGGCGCCCGGACCGGGAAGTGCCGGTCCCACACCTCCGAGAGCACCGCGGCGGGCAGGGCCGAGCCCCGGTACCAGATCAGCCGGGCGTCCACCTCGGAGCCGGCCACCTCGACGCGTCCCGGCTTGGCCTCCGCCCGCGACAGCGCCAGATCGGTCTCGGGGTCGTCGCAGAACAGCGGGCGCGCGGGTGTGGTGTCCGGGTCGCTCTGCACGGAGAGTTCCCAGGTCAGCAGATGTGCCGCGGAGGCCACGGCGCTGTGCGACGCCCCGCCCAGGACGGCGAGCGCGATCCGGAAGGCGACCGGGTGGAAGAGGGACGCCGCGTTGTGCCGGCCCGCCCTGCCGCCGTCCGCCGCCGCCACCGGCGCGGCGAGGGCCCGGTCCACCCCGGCGAACCACTCCTGGGCCTGGGCCGCGGCGATGCTGCGGCAGCCCGCCAGCAGCTTCTCGTACGAGAGATCGCCCAGCAGGTGGCCGGCCAGCAGCGACGCCACCAGCTCGGCCTCGGCCGGCCGCAGGTCCTTGAGACCGACGGCCTCCTTCACCTCCGGCCGGCCCGCCAGCTCCGACGCCCTGCCCAGCAGGCCGCCCCGGCCGTGGGGCGCGCCGTCCCCCTCACCGGCGGGCGCGCGGTCCTCCAGCAGCTCGCCCAGCCGGGCGGCGAGGAGCGCGTCGGTGGCCACGGGCGGGCAGCGCATCCCGTAGCGCCCGGTCACCAGGGCGTCGGCCGCGGCCCCGAGCGGCACCACGACCACCGCGTACGCCCCCGCCCGGTCCAGCGCGGCGGCCAGCGCGTCGAGGTCCATCTCCTCGGGCGGCAGTTCACCGGGCGCAGCGAGGGCGAGCTCCATCAGATGGCCGCCGCCGTGCGCCCCGGCGTCCTCCCCGGCCCGCACGGGCAGCGTGCCGGTGAGCAGCCGGACGTCCGGCTCCACCCGGCTCACCCGGGCGCCGCCTGCGCCGGGCGCGCCGTCGGCGGTGAGTTCGTCGAGAAGCGCCAGGGCGGTGCTGGTGCGCCCGGTGCCGGGGGCGGCGCCGAGCACCAGCAGCCGCCGGGCCCGCAGCGCGGCGCGCAGGCCGGGGTAGCCGTCGGGCTCGACATGGGCCCGGCGCAGGCGTCGCAGCTCCTCCTCGGGCACCGGGCCGCTGCGCACCGCGGGCCCCGGACGCAGGCCGTCCATCCGGAGGTGGATGTCACCGATGTGGGCGCTGCTGACGGACGAGCGGTCGAAGCTGATCAGGTCCCGGCCGGTGTCGAAGAGCATGCGGGTGGAGCGGCGGGCGCGCGAGGCGGCCGCGAGGTCGGTGGGTCCGTCCTCGCCCTGCTCGTCCGCGAGGGGGTCGCGGGTGTGCTCCCTGAAGCGCCCGGCGGCGCGCTCCCGTTCCCGCTCGCGTTCGGCGGCCTCGTCGTCGGCCCCGGGGGTCTCGCCGCCGTCGCCCGGCCGGTCCTTGTCGCGGTCCTTGTCCCTCGCCCCGTCGCGGTCCTTGTCGCGGTCCGGGGCCTTCGGGGGCGCGTCGTCCGCGGTGGGCCGCTCGCCCTCGGGGGCCGGCTGCTGGTCGTCCGCCATCCGGCTCACCCCTCCCGGCGGCCGGCGTCGCCGGTGACGCGCCCGATGTGGACGGGCGCCCGGTAGACGTTGCCGCGGTGCTGGGACATGTCGCCCCGGACGGTGTACCGAGCGCCGCCACGGCCGTCGCCGGTCTCCTCGGACTCGTCCGTCCCGTCGCACTCGTCCGCGTCGTGCGGCGCGTGGTGACCGCCGTCGTCGGGGCGGCGGCGCCCGTCGCCTTCGCCGGCCGCGCCGCTCCGGTTGCCGGCCGCGCCCGGCCGGGCGCGGCCGGGCGCGGCCGGCTCCCGCACGCCGTCCGCGGCACCGCCCGCCTCCGGTATCGCTGGGGCCGGCCGCCCGGGCAGGTGGAACCAGCCCGTCACCTCACCCTCCTTGAGGCCCAGCCGGGCGGGAGCCCAGCGGTCGGGCTCGATGAACTTGCCGCCGGGGACGACGACGTCCGCGTGCAGGGAGTCGGAGACCACCAGCACCAGATCGGCCCGCTCGGCGTCCAGCAGGTCGCGCGCCACGGGGGAGTCGGCGAGCCGGCAGGCCAGGTCGACGGCGCGCCCGCTGATGCCCCGGTCGTCGTGGCGGACCGGCCCGACGTGCAGGGCCACCCGCAGGCCGAGCGGCACCCGCAGCGACCGGTTCTCGTCGCGCAGGGCCTCGTGGACCTCGACGGTCCACAGCCCCAGCAGCCGGGTCACGGGGACCCGCCCGGTCACCGCCACCAGCACGCCGTCGCCGCGGTCCTCCATGTGGAGCGCGTCCCGCGGCACCCGGGCGTGCGCGAACGCCCCCTCCAGGATCCGGTAGACGCGGGCACGCATCCGCGGCTTGTCGACGTCGTCGTACCCGCCGGAACGCCGGGCGTCGACGCTGATGACCACCTCGTAGTGCGCTTCGGCGACTTCCCTCGCGTCGTCGTCCACGGTGCTCCCCCCAGTCCTCGTCCTCGCGTCCCTCCAGCTTCCGGCCCGGGACCGGGGCCGTCTGTAGCCGTTTACACACGGCGGGCGGGCGCTCTACTCGCGTTGCGCGCCCGGATGGCCGGCCTCCGCGTGGCCGTGCGCGAGCAGGGCGAGGAGGGCGGGGTCGAGGACCTCCACCAGCCGGTTGCCGGTGCGCACGACGCGCTGGGTGCGCAGCAGCCGCAGGGCCTTGGCGACGGCCTCGCGGGTGGCGCCGACCGTCGCGGCCAGTTCGTCCTGGGCGAGGTGGACCACGGTGCCCGTCCGGGGCGCGCCGGGGGCGGCGGGTCCGTAGGGGCCCGACGGCTCGGCCCGGGAGAGTTCGTCGAGCCTGCTGGCCAGGCGCTGGAGGACGGTCAGCGAGGCGAGCGCGGAGCGCTCCTGGTCGGCGCTGCGCAGACGGGAGGCGAGCTGGCGCATCACCAGGGAGCCGACCCGTGGATGCATGGCGAGGAAGCGGCGGAACGCGTCCGCCCCGATGACCTGGGCCTCTATGGGGCCCAGGGCCCTGACCGTGGCGCTGCGGGGGTGGCTGTCCAGGGCGGCCATCTCGCCCAGCAGTTCACCGGGACCCCGCAGCCCGAGTATCAGGCGGGTGTTCCCGCGGTCCGTCGACACCGAAACGGTCACCCACCCCCGAAGAATGATCACGACGTGACTGGAGCGGTCCCCCTCCGTCAGGAGGTGGTCGTCGGCCGCGTACAGCCGCCGGCTCCCGAGGGCCATGACGCTCTCGTTCTCCTGCGCCGTGAGGGCACGCGCGAACGCCACCTCATCGCCGAGCAGCCCCATCGGCCACTCCCCCCACGGCTGTCCGGAAGGCTGGTTTCGATTGGTCATGATGGTGGCAGGGTGATCCTTTGGTGTGGTTCAGATCACGCCAGGTTGCCTCTACCGCCGGGTAGGGGATGTCCGCCCAGGTAAGCGGACCGAGCCTCCGGAAGAGTCGTCGCATACTCCCCACCCGTACCACGCGCCCTGCTCCGCCCCGGGCATCGGCCGACCACGCCTCACCGGGCCGGCCGCCAGGTCAGGGCGCATGCGGCAGCTGGGGTCACGGACGCCGCGTGCCGGATTCGTCCCATGTCCGGAGTTGGCGAGAACTCGGGTTTCCCGGGGCGGGACCCGGACGGTCCCTTGCGCGCGAGGCTCGCTCATCCCCCTGCCGGCCCCTCCCGAAGGAGTGATCACCGGTGTGGCTGCGTGACCAGGCGGCCGAAGATCATCAGGGTGGCGCGCATGCGCCTTCCCTCCTCCCTGCCACGCCGTGTCCTCGTCCCGCTCGCGGCGGCCGCCGCCGCGCTGCTGGGCACGACCGCCGCCGCCTCTGCCGACGTGGCCGAGGCGTGCGGTTCGGTCATCACCGCGCCCCTCGCGCCGCCCGTCTCCGCCGACGAGCCCTGCCCCAGCACCGACCCGGTCGTCTGCCGCATCCGGGTGCTGCCGATGGACCAGAAGGTGGAGGCCCAGCGGACCCGGATGCGCTACCACGCGCTCCTGGAGGAGATGCACCGCACCGCGGCCGACATGCGTGACGCGGGCGCCACCGACGAGGAGATCGCCCGCGAACTGGTCGACATGCGCAACCAGGCCAAGGAGATCACCCGCGCGGGCATGACCCCCGAGGAGGTGCGCCTCCTGGAGGAGCGCAACATCGCCAAGTACGGCAATCCGCTCGGCCCCACCGCGGACCAGCTCTTCGCGAAGTACGGCTCCTGGCAGCAGGTCACCGACGCCTCGATGCGCACCAGCTACGCCGTGGACCGCGAGCTCTCCCTCGCCTACCGCCCCTGCCCCGTCGGCTGACCTGCCGCGGCCGTGCCCGACGGAACGTCAGGTGAACGGCCGGGGAACCCTGTTGGCCCGAGCCGAACCTCTCCCGGCGTCGTACAACCATGCGACGGCCGGGGGAGTCAGCCTGGGTATGACACGCCTCCACACCTCTCTTCGCGCGCGACGCGCACTCGTGCCCGTGCTCGCCGCATCGGCTCTGCTGACGCTGGGGGCCACCGCTCCCGCGTCCGCAGCGAGCGACCAGCTCTGGGTCTACTCCGACCCGTACGAGCTGATCCTGCCCGGCGCGTACGAGGACGGGTCGGCCCCCGAGCGGACCGTCGCTCTCAAGGTCTCGCACGACAACATCGGCAACCCGGTCGGCGACGGGCGGATCAGCGTGGACGCGGCCGGACTGGCCGCGTTCGCCACGGTCCGGTGGCCCGCCAACTGCACGGCCCAGGACGCCGTGACGGCCGTCTGCGACGTCCCCTCGCTCACCGGCACCGACCAGGTCACCGCCGCCGAGCTCACGCTCTCCGCCCTGCCCGGAGCCTCGCAGGACGCGGCCGGCACCCTGCGCTACACGGCCGTCCACGGGGACATGACCTCCCACCCGGGGGAGACCAGGGTGACCGTGGGCAACGGCCCCGACCTCGCCCTCAGCCAGTCCCCCCGGCAGGACGGCGTCGTCCCCGGCAGCAGGATCACCGTCCCGGCCACCCTCACCAACAACGGCAACCGTCCCGCCGACGGCGTTCTGCTGAAGCTGTTCGCCTCCCGGGGGCTCTCCTTCACCCAGCGGCCCGTGAACTGCGAGTACCGCGACTCGGAGGTCGGCACCGAGGCGCTGTGCGTCCTCGGGGGGACGGTCGCCCCGGGTGAGGTGTACGCCCTGGACAACCCGCTGAAGGCCCGCGGGAACGCCCTCTTCGACCGTTACGACTACGCGGTCGAGCCCTACTCCGCCGAGGCCCTCGAAGCGGCCCGCGCGGGCCGCACCTACACGCCGGGCACCGACGCCGAGCTGACCCTGCGGCCGGCTGCGGCCGCCCGCGCGGCCGGTGCCGCCCTCGTCCCGGACATCGACCCCCAGGACAACTCCCGCTCGGTGATCGTCCACGCGGCGAACACGGCCGACCTCCGGCTGATCGGCAGCCGCGTCACGGGCACCGTCGGCGACACCGTCCGGGCGGGCGTCACGGTGAAGAACCGCGGTCCGGCCTGGATCGCCTCCCTCGGCGCGGGCGAGCCCGCCGCCACCGTCGACGTCCGCATCCCCGCGAACGCGACCGTCACCGCCCGGCCCGACGAGTGCTACGCGCTGACCGCCGACGGCGAGTGGCAGGAGGAGCAGCTCGGCGCGCCCCGTTACCGCTGCACCACCCCCGTGTACCTGAACGAGCGCGCGACCCACGCCTTCTCCTTCGACCTGAGGATCGACGCGGCGGGCACCGCCCGGGCCGTGAGCGGCATCGACAACGACCAGTTCGAGCCGCCCGTCCGCACTTTCGACCCCGACCTCACCAACAACTCGGCAGCCCTCGTCGTCACGGGCTGACCCGCACACGGAACGGGCCCCGACCGCACGCGGTCGGGGCCCGTTCCGTGTCCGGCGGACGTCAGGCGATGTGGTCGAACGCGGTGCCCTCGCCCGCGTACAGCGATGTCGTACGACGGCTGAACGGCGCGGTGACGGAGCCCGTCGACCGGTAGACGTACGTGCCGCCCGTCCCGTAGGCGATCAGGTCCGCACGCCCGTCGTCGTCGAGGTCCCCGGCGCCCACGAGCCGGCTGAAGACCTGCCAGCCGCCGCCGATCCGCACCGGTGCCGAGAAGTTGCCGCGGCCGTTGCCCTGGTACAGCCACAGGACGCCGGCCTTGTCCCGGGCGACCAGGTCCCCGGCGGTCGTCCCGGCGACGTCGCCGACGGCGGTCAGCTGGTTGTAGACGCCCCAGCCGCCGCCGACCCGCACCCGGGTGGCGAAGGGGGTGGTGTCGGAGCCCGTGCCCTTGTGGAACCACAGCACCCCGGACGTGTCCGCGGCGACGAGGTCGGCACGGCCGTCGCCGTCGAGGTCCGAGCCGCCGGTGATCCGGTCGTAGCCGCCCCAGCCGCCGCCGACGCGTGTGCGGGCGGCGAAGTTGCCGTCGCCCTTGCCCGCGTAGTGCCAGAGCACGCCGGAGCCGTCGGCGGCGACGAGGTCGCCGACCCGGTTGCCCACGATGTCGCCGACGGCCTCGATGTGCTTGTACGTCTGCCAGCCCCCGCCGATCCGGGCCCGCTGGGACGTCGCGAACACGCCGTCCACCGGCCTGTTGCGCAGATCGTCGCGCCACAGCACACCGGACGCGTCCCGCGCGAGGACGTCGGTGGAGCCGTTGTCGGTGTAGTCGTGCGGATTGGCCGCCCGGGAGACCGTCATGAAGTAGCCCTGGTAGGCGGGCTCGCCGACCCCGTCGGCCGGCACCGCCTCGGCCTCCACGGCGTACTTCCCGTTCGGCGCGTCCACACCGTCGACGAGTCCGTCCCAGGTGTGGCCGAAGTCCGTGCCGGGGCCGGGCACCCGCCGGTGGAACTCCTTGCCCGTCGCGATGTGCGTGAGCGTGAGGTCCAGATGGGCGGCGCGCCGTGACAGCGTCCAGTGCATCGACACCTCGCCGCCGTTCTCGTCGAGGCGGGCCTCCTCGGGCACGTACTCCTGCGAGAACTGCAGCGCCGCCGGGGCGCCCGAGTCCGCGACCTTGGTGACCTCCGGCGCGCCGTCCTGCCCGGCCGCGATCCGGAACAGCCCCTCACCGTCGGCGGCCCGTTCGCCGCCGACCAGGGCGCTTCCGTCCGCCGCGGGCACCGACCCGGTCGAGCGGTCCATGAGGACGCGGCTCTCGCCGTCGGTCAGGGACACGGCCCGGACGGGGGTGTCCGCGTTGCCGTACACCAGCCAGCCGCCCACGAGTTCGACGGACCACTCGTCGCCGCGGGAGCCGATGACGGTCTGCTTCGTCTCGCCCGTCGCGCGGTCGACGGACGTGACGTACAGCCCCGTGCCCGACTTCCAGTCGAGCCATGCCACATGGGAGGCGGAGAACATCGTGTGACTGAAGCCGTACCCGGACTCGGTGGCCTGGAACGAGCTGGTCACCGTCCTGTCCGTCAGCTCGATCAGGGCCCGGCCGCCGGTCCGCGCGTCGGCGGGGCCGGTCGCGTACCCGACGAAGGCGACGCCGTCCCTGACCGGTGCGCTGCTGAAGAACTCGGTGGCGTCCGCGGGCAGCCCCGTGACCTTGCGGCTGGTCGTCGTGGCGCCGTCCTTGCTCACGACGTGGAGCTCCGCCGTGCCGTCCTCGTCGGTGACCTGCGCGAGCACGCTCGTCGGGCCCACGACGGCCACGTAGTTGCCACCGAGCGCGCCGAGGTCGATGTCCACGCCCGGGGCGGCCGGGTCGGCCATGTTCCGCAGGGTGAGGGAGCGCATCTGGGAGACCCAGTTGTCGTCGCCGAGGGCGATCACGTCCGTGCCCGACGTGGCCCATCCGCCGCCCTCGGGGTAGTCGATCCGCACCGGGGACCCGCCCCCGTACGGCGTCCAGTGCAGCTCCCTGGTCCCGTCCTCGGTGAAGGAATAGGTGAGGAAGCCGGTGCTGCCCGTCCCCCCGAGTTCGGAGCCCTCGGCGAACACGGGAAGGGCCGCGGGCTGATCGTCGGCGGCCGGCGCCAGGACGGCGCCCGAGGGCGCGGCGAAGGCGGCCGGCGCGGTGGCAAGGGTGCCGGCGCCGAGGGCCGTGACGGCGAGGACGGCCGTCACGGCCGAGGCGAGACGGGAGCCGGTGGAGCGGAACTGCAAGATGAACCCCCACGAGATGACCGGACACGGACGTGTCGTGCCCGGTAGGACTCATGATCGGGTCGATCGGTTGTACGGGGATCCGGGCCTTGCCCCGGCCTCCTCGGGCGGACGCCGGAGGGCCTTTGCCGGCCCGTCCGCCCGCGCACGGCGACCCGGAGACGACGAAGGGCCCCACCGCGAACGGTGGGGCCCTTCGACATCGTGCCCGGTGAGGCACTGGCGGAGGATACGAGATTCGAACTCGTGAGGGGTTGCCCCCAACACGCTTTCCAAGCGTGCGCCCTAGGCCACTAGGCGAATCCTCCGCGGCAAACAATACAAGACGTTGAGGAGTGCTCGCGAACCCGTTCCGGGAGTGGGGCGAGGGGGGTCCGAGCACCCCGTGGGATCGGGTAACCTGGGGCCAGCCCCTCACGTGGCGCTATCTGACTGAACTCCCCCAGGGCCGGAAGGCAGCAAGGGTAGGTCGGCTCTGGCGGGTGCGTGGGGGGCGCTTTGCGTGGGAGTGCGGCGGCATCGGTTGTCGGTGGGCCCCGATAACCTCGTAGGTGTGTCGTCCCTTGCGCTGTACCGCCGCTACCGCCCCGAGTCGTTCGCCGAGGTCATCGGGCAGGAGCATGTCACCGATCCCCTCCAGCAGGCCCTGCGGAACAACCGGGTCAACCACGCGTACCTGTTCAGCGGGCCGCGCGGCTGCGGCAAGACGACCAGCGCCCGTATCCTCGCCCGCTGCCTGAACTGCGAGCAGGGGCCGACGCCCACGCCGTGCGGGGAGTGCCAGTCCTGCCGCGACCTCGCGCGCAACGGACCGGGCTCGATCGACGTCATCGAGATCGACGCCGCGTCGCACGGCGGTGTGGACGACGCGCGCGACCTGCGGGAGAAGGCCTTCTTCGGCCCCGCCGGCAGCCGGTACAAGATCTACATCATCGACGAGGCGCACATGGTCACCCCGCAGGGCTTCAACGCCCTGCTGAAGGTGGTCGAGGAGCCCCCGGAGCACCTCAAGTTCATCTTCGCGACGACCGAGCCCGAGAAGGTCATCGGGACGATCCGGTCCCGGACCCACCACTACCCGTTCCGGCTCGTTCCCCCCGGCACGCTCCGCGAGTACCTCGCCGAGGTGTGCGGCCGCGAGGGCATCCCCGTCGAGGACGGGGTGATGCCACTGGTCGTGCGCGCCGGAGCCGGTTCGGTGCGTGACTCGATGTCCGTGATGGACCAGCTGCTCGCCGGAGCGGCCGACGACGGTGTGACATACGCCATGGCGACGGCCCTGCTCGGCTACACCGACGGCTCGCTCCTCGACTCGGTCGTGGACGCCTTCGCCTCCGGCGACGGCGCCGCGGCCTTCGAGATCGTCGACCGGGTCGTCGAAGGCGGCAACGATCCCCGTCGCTTCGTCGCCGACCTGCTGGAGCGCCTGCGCGACCTGGTGATCCTGGCCGCCGTGCCGGACGCCGGGTCCAAGGGCCTGATCGACGCGCCCGCCGACGTGGTGGAGCGGATGCAGGCGCAGGCGTCCGTGTTCGGGGCGGCCGAGCTGAGCCGGGCCGCCGACCTGGTCAACCAGGGGCTGACCGAGATGCGCGGCGCGACGTCCCCGCGACTCCAGCTGGAGCTCATCTGCGCGCGGGTGCTGCTGCCCGCCGCCTTCACCGACGAGCGCGCGTTCCAGGCGCGGCTCGACCGTCTTGAGCGCGGTGCCGCGGCCGCCTACCAGGCCCCCGGCCCCGGCCCGGCCGACCGTCTTGAGCGCGGTGCCGCGGCCGCCTACCAGGCCCCCGGCCCCGGCCCGGCTCGTCCTCGAGGGACACCGGCCGAGGCGTACACCCCGCCGCCGCCCCCGCCGGTGTCCCTCGAGGACGACGTGCCCGAGGAGGACGACCCGGACCTGGTGGACTCCGCCCTGTCCGGGCACGACCTGATCGTGCGCGAGCTCGGCGCCACGGTGGTGGAGGAATATACGAACGAGTAGCGGATCTCCCCTCGGAGGCCCGTACGACGACTTCCGGCGCCCGGCGGTTAGGCTGACGCCCGTGAAGGTCCTCGTCATCGGCGGCGGCGCCCGCGAACACGCCCTGTGCCGCTCTCTGTCCCTCGATCCCGACGTCACCGCTCTGCACTGCGCGCCCGGAAACGCCGGAATCGCCGAGGTCGCGGAGCTGCACCCCGTCGACCAGCTCGACGGTGCGGCCGTCGCGGAGCTCGCGACGCGTCTGGAGGCCGGGCTCGTCGTCGTCGGCCCCGAGGCGCCCCTGGTCGCCGGGGTCGCCGACGCGGTCCGTGCCGCGGGGATCCCCTGCTTCGGCCCCTCCAAGGAGGCGGCGCAGCTCGAAGGCTCCAAGGCGTTCGCCAAGGACGTGATGGCGGGGGCCGGGGTGCCGACCGCCCGCGCCTACGTGTGCACCACCCCGGAGGAGATCGACGAGGCGCTCGACGCCTTCGGTGCGCCCTACGTCGTCAAGGACGACGGGCTCGCCGCGGGCAAGGGCGTCGTGGTCACCGAAGACCTGGCGGCGGCCCGTGAGCACGCGCTGGCGTGCGGCCGGGTCGTCATCGAGGAGTTCCTGGACGGCCCCGAGGTCTCGCTCTTCGCCGTGACCGACGGCACCACGGTCGTCCCGCTGCGTCCGGCGCAGGACTTCAAGCGCGCGCTCGACGGCGACGAGGGCCCGAACACCGGCGGCATGGGTGCCTACTCGCCGCTCCCCTGGGCGGACCCGAAGCTGGTCGACGAGGTCCTCCAGACGGTTCTCCAGCCGACGGTGGACGAGCTCCGCCGGCGCGGCACCCCCTTCTCCGGGCTGCTGTACGCGGGGCTGGCGATCACCTCGCGCGGTGTGCGGGTCATCGAGTTCAACGCGCGCTTCGGCGACCCGGAGACCCAGGTCGTCCTCGCCCGGCTGAAGACGCCGCTGGCGGGCGTCCTGCTGGCCTCCGCCAACGGCACCCTCGACACCCTTCCGCCGCTGCACTGGCGGGACGACGCGGCCGTCACGGTGGTCGTCGCCTCCCACAACTACCCGGGCACGCCGCGCACGGGCGATGCGATCGAGGGCCTGGACGAGGTCGCGGCCGAGGACGCGCCGCACGCGTACGTCCTGCACGCCGGCACCCGGCAGGACGGCGACACGGTGGTGAGCGCCGGCGGGCGCGTGCTGTCGGTGACGGCCACCGGCAAGGACCTGTCCGAGGCCCGGGAGCGCGCGTACCGCGCCGTCGCCCGGGTGCGGCTGGCCGGTTCGCAGCACCGCACGGACATCGCGCGGAGCGCGGCCGAGGCGTGAGGCCCGAAGGTCCCGCCGCCCGGGAGCCCGGGCGGCGGGACCGCTGAGAGACGAGGAGCCCGGTGCGTGCCGCACCGGGCTCCTCGGCGTGCGCCTGCTCCGGGCCCTGGTCGTGGGGCCGGTCCCGCGCCTGGCGGTGGTGCCGGCGGGAGCTCCGGTCACCGGCCTCCCGGCATGACCGGATACCGCCCCCGCGGGCCCGAACCGGCGTTCCCCTTCGCGTCCGATCCTTTGCCCAAAGCCATTCCATCGAGTGATGAGTACGCCATCCGGATGACGGGTGCCGAAGCCCCAACTATGGTGCGGCGCAGGCATTCCGGCACATGGCTCACCGGCATTGCGATGTCGGTGGGCGGTGCCACAGTGGGGGAGTGACCAACACCGTCGCAGCGCAGAGGGGGTGACGTCCGGCCGTGTCCGGTACCGGTTTCGGGGATTCGATGGGCGCTCACGGCGCTCGTGCCAAGGCTCTTGCCCTGCTGCGCCTGCGCAGCGGGGCGACCGCCGTCGCCCTCGTGCCCGCGGCCGTCGCGGTCGTGCTGTTCGCCGGCGGCGCCATGGGCCGGCTGAGCGGGGCGGGCTGGGACACCGCGCGAGGCGTCGCGGCGGCCTGCGCCGTCGTGGTGCTGCTCGTCGCGGCGTCGGTCGCGGCGACGATCGCCCGGGCGGCGCCCGCGCTGACGCCCACCGTCGACCTCTCCGTGCGGGCGGCCCCCGATCTGCACCGGCTGGTGGAGGATCTCGCCGGCCGGCTGGAGGTGCCCGTGCCCTCGGCGCTGGCGCTGACCCCCGACTGCGACAGCTGGCTGGAGGACCGTTCCCATCCCGCGCACCGCAGGTCCGGGACGCACGGCCGGCGGCGGGCGGGCGAGGCCCCGGTGCTGGTGATCGGTTCCCCCTTCCTGTGGTGGATGCGGGTGGCCGAGCTGCGCGCCGTGCTCGCCCCGGTCGTCGCGGGCGCCGGCCTGGCCGCCGACCCGGACATAGCCGCGGCCCGCCGTTTCGTCCGCGGGCTGGACGCGGCCGTCGCCGACGCCGCCCGGCCGCCGCGCTCCATACGGCTCCCGGTGACGCTGCTGGCCGGCCGGATCGCCCGGCTCCTGCTGCGCACCTGTCAGACGGATGCCGCGGAGATGGAACGCTGGGTGGCCGCTGCGGCCTCGGAGCGGGCCCAGGGTGTGGACTACGGCCTGCGGATCGTCGCCCAGGAGCAGGTCGGCCTGGCGTACGCGGGGTGGGACAGGCTGCTGACGAGGGTGGCCCTGCCCGCCTGGCGGATGGGCCGGTGGCCCTCGCAGCTGGACGCGGGCGTCGTCTCGGCGCTGACCGAGCTCTCCCGCCGCGACCGCCTCGCGGACGGCTTCACCTCCCGGCTGAACGAGCGCCCGGCCTGCGATCTGCTGGAGGAGCCGGGGGCTGTCGACGAAGCGGTCTCCCTGCTCGCGGCACGGCTGTTCCACGGCGGTCCGGCCTCGCCGGGGGCGCACTGGTCGCCGGTGGACTGGGACGGGTATCCGGCCGAGGTCGTCGACCACAAGTGGCGCACCGAGGCGGCCCGTATCCATCAGGTGCTGGACGAACTGGACGTGCCCGCGGTGAGCGGTCCGGGAGGGCCGACGCTGGCCCGGGTGATGGAGCATCTGTCGCAGCGGCCGGGCGGCGAGGCGAGCGACGGTCTGGCGGCCGCTCTCACCGCCCGGATGGCCAGGGACGAGGCGGCCGCCCCGCGGCCCGCCGGCGCACCGGAGGGCCCCGCCTCCGAGGGCCCGGCAGCGCAGCCCGGTCCCGGCAGCGGTCCCGCGGGCGCGGCGCCCCGGGACGGCGGGGACGAGATGCTGGCGGCCCTGTGGGGCGGTGACCTGGCGCCGCTGCCCCTCCAGCCGCCCCGCACCGGGCGCGATCTGCTGGCCGACCATGTCGTGGCGATGGTGTGCTGCACGGCGATCGACACCGCCGGGGCCGCCCCCGGACTGGACTGGCTCGACGGCCCGGCCCTGCTGATGGACGGCGAGCGCAGGGCCGACCTGCTCGCTCCGGTGCTCAGCCTCGTGGAGGAGGGCGACGCCAAGCCGCTGCGGGTCTGGCTCGGTTCGCTCGGCGTCCGCCCGGAGAGCCCGGTCCGGCTCGCCTGAGAGGCCCGGTCCGCCGAGGCGCCCGGCGAGTCTCCAGCGGCCCCGATCCGGAGAACTGCCTTCCGTTTCACGTCGATTCGCGACGAACGGTGACGGAGTGAGTGCGTTATGTGATGTGCTGGAGACCGGCGCTGCTCAGGTCGGCGCACCGGCGATGCCAGGACGGCGAGGGAGGGCACACCATGGGGGCGGACCACATCCGGCGATGGGAATCCGGTGCCCTCGCCCATGCCGTCAGCGACCCGTTCGGCCAGGGGCCGCTGCCCTGGCTGCGCAACAGCGAGAACTACTTCGACGACGCGGGCCAGGTCGTCCCCTGGTACGCCGATCCGCACCTGGCACGCGGCGGCTCCGGCGGCCCCCGCACCGCGGACGACGTGCACCGCCAGATCAAGGGCTTCGTCTCGCCGGGGGCGGCGCTGCCCGGTGGGGCGATCGACTTCCACATCACCGTGGACCCGCCGCAGCAGTTCTCGGTCGACATCTATCGCATCGGTCACTACGGCGGCGACGGCGCGTCCAAGATCACCACGAGTCCGCGGCTCTCCGGCATCGTGCAGCCGCCGCCGCTCACCGCCGACCGCACGGTCTCGTGCCACCACTGGTGGCTCTCCTGGCGGCTCCAGATCCCCTCGTACTGGTCGATCGGCGCGTACGTCGCGGTGCTGACCACGCTCGACGGGTACCGGTCGCACATCCCGTTCACCGTCCGCGACGACCAGCCGGCGGATCTCCTCCTGCTGCTGCCGGACGTCACCTGGCAGGCGTACAACCTCTATCCGGAGGACGGCCGCACCGGCGCCAGCCTCTACCACGCGTGGGACGACGAGGGCCGGCTGCTCGGGGAGCGGGACGCGGCGACCACCGTCTCCTTCGACCGCCCGTACGCGGGCGCGGGCCTGCCCCTGCACGTCGGTCACGCCTACGACTTCATCCGCTGGGCCGAGCGGTACGGCTACGACCTCGCCTACGCCGACGCCCGTGATCTGCACGCCGGCCGCATCGACCCCAGCCGCTACCGCGGGCTCGTCTTCCCCGGCCACGACGAGTACTGGTCGGTCCCCATGCGCCGGACGGTCGAGGCCGCGCGCGACGGCGGCACCTCCCTCGTCTTCCTCTCGGCCAACACCCTGTACTGGCAGGTCGAGCTGAGCCCCTCGCCCTCCGGGGTGCCCGACCGGCTGCTGACCTGCCGCAAGCGCCGCGGCCCCGGAAAGGCGGCGCTGTGGCGGGAGATGGACCGATCCGAGCAGCAACTGCTCGGCATCCAGTACGCGGGGCGGGTGCCGGAGCCGTCGCCGCTCGTGGTGCGGAACGCGGAGCACTGGCTGTGGGAGGCCACCGGCGCGGGCGAGGGTGACGAACTGCCGGGTCTGGTCGCGGGCGAGGCCGACCGCTACTTCCCGCGCACCGCCCTGCCCGAGCACCAGGGACGCATCCTGCTCGCCCACTCGCCGTACCGCGACGGGGACGGCGCCCTGCGGCACCAGGAGACCTCGCTGTACCGGGCGCCCTCGGGCGCGCTCGTCTTCGCGTCGGGCACCTTCGCGTGGTCACCGGCCCTCGACCGGCCCGGACACGTCGACACCCGCATCCAGCGGGCGACGGCCAACCTGCTGGACCGCATCTGCAAGCGCGACTGAGCTCCCGGCCGGCGAGCAGGGCCCCCGCACCCCTGCCCAGGAGAGCGGCGACCGCATACGGGACAATCGGAGCCTCGTACATCACCACGCGGAGGAACCGTGTCCGGATTCGTAGAAAAGCCCGAGCCGCTCCAGGTGTCGGGCCTGGTGCATCTGCACACCGGCAAGGTGCGCGACCTCTACCGGAACGAGGCGGGCGACCTCGTGATGGTCGCCAGCGACCGGATCTCCGCGTACGACTGGGTGCTGCCCACCGAGATCCCCGACAAGGGCCGGGTGCTCACGCAGCTGTCCCTGTGGTGGTTCGACCGGCTGCGGGACCTCGTCCCCAACCATGTGATCTCCACCGAGCTCCCCGCCGGCGCCCCCGCCGACTGGGAGGGCCGGACGCTGGTCTGCAGGTCCCTGCGGATGGTGCCCGTCGAGTGCGTGGCCCGCGGTTACCTGACCGGCTCCGGGCTCGTCGAGTACAGGGAGTCCCGGACGGTGTGCGGCCTCGAGCTGCCCGAGGGCCTGTCCGACGGTTCCGAGCTGCCCGCCCCCATCTTCACCCCGGCCACCAAGGCGGCCGTCGGCGACCACGACGAGAACGTCAGCTACGAGGAGGTCGCCCGCCAGGTCGGCGCCGAGACCGCCGAGGCGCTGCGCACCACCACGCTCGCCGTCTACGCCCGGGCCCGTGACATCGCCCGCGAGCGGGGCATCATCCTCGCCGACACCAAGTTCGAGTTCGGCTTCGACGGGGACGACCTGGTCATCGCCGACGAGGTGCTCACCCCCGACTCGTCCCGCTTCTGGCCCGCCGCGACCTGGGAGCCCGGCCGGGCCCAGCCGTCGTACGACAAGCAGTACGTGCGCGACTGGCTGACCTCGCCCGCGTCCGGCTGGGACCGCGGGAGCGAGCAGCCGCCGCCCGCCCTCCCGCAGGACGTCGTGGACGCGACCCGGGCGAAGTACACCGAGGCGTACGAACTGCTCACCGGCACCGCCTGGACGGCGCGCTAGGCCCACGGCCCCGTGACCGGGTGCCGTCGACGGCACCCGGTCGTGATGCCGGGGCAGTGGGCACACGAAGAAGCCCCCGGCGATGTCGCCGGGGGCTTCCTGCACTGAGCGGACGACGAGATTCGAACTCGCGACCCTCACCTTGGCAAGGTGATGCTCTACCAACTGAGCCACGTCCGCATGCGCCGTAGCGCGGAGACCACTATACCCAACCTTTCCGGCGGGCGAGCCGCACCGCCGTGTGACGGTTCTCGGCGCCCAGCTTCGCCGCCGCGGAGGACAGGTAGTTGCGCACCGTGCCCGGGGACAGCGAAGCCCGCTCGGCGATCTCCGCCACGGGTGCGCCGTCGGCCGCGAAGGAGAGCACCTCGGCCTCGCGGGCCGTCAGCGGGGAGTCACCGGCGGAGATCGCGTCGGCGGCCAACTCCGGGTCCACGTAACGGTTTCCCTCGTGCACGGTGCGGATGATCTCGGCGAGCCTGCGGGCGCTCACGGTCTTCGGGACGAAGCCGCGCACCCCCGCGGCGAGCGCTCGCTTCAGGTGTCCTGGGAGTCCGTGGCTGGTCACGATCATGGTGCGGCAGCCGGGGAGTTCGTCCCGCAGGCGTGTGGCGACCGTCACTCCGTCGGCGCCCGGCATCTGGAGATCGAGCACGGCGACGTCGGGCCGGTGGGCGAGGGCCATGGCGACGGCCTCCGGCCCCCCGGCCGCCTCGGCGACGACGACCAGGTCGTCCTCGAGCGCGAGCAGCGCGGCGAGGGCGCCCCGGATCAGGTGCTCGTCGTCGGCGAGCAGGACGCGTACGGTCACGCGGACTCCTTCAGGTCCTCGTCGGTGGTGATGCCGGAGCCGGCGCCGGCGTGCGGCACCCGGGCCGTCACCCGGAAGCGGTCCTGGGGCGCCGGGCCCGCCTCCAGCGTGCCGCCCACCGCCTGGAGCCGTTCGCGCAGTCCGGCCAGCCCCGAGCCGGGTGTGCCGCGGTGCGGGCGGTCCGGGGCGGCGCCGTCGTTCTCGACGGTCAGCCGCACCCACTCCGCCGTGGCGTCCACGGTGATCGCACAGTGCCGGGCGTCGCCGTGGCGCAGGATGTTGGTGGTGGCCTCGCGGACCACCCAGCCGAGGGCGGACTGGACGCGCGGCGGGAGCGCCGCGATGTCCGCCGCCGGCCGGCCGACGGTGCAGCCGATGCCCGCGGCGGCGAGCACGCCGCGGGCGCCCTCCAGTTCCGCGCGCAGGTCGGCCTCCCGGTAGCCGCGCACCACCTCGCGCACCTCGCGCTGCGACTCCTGGGCGATCCGCTGGACCTCGGTCATCTGGTCGGCGGCCTCGGGCCGCCCGCGTCCGGCCAGTTGGGCCGCCAGCTCGGCCTTGAGCGCGATCACCGCGAGGTTGCGGCCGAGCACGTCGTGCAGATCGCGTCCGAAGCGGAGCCTCTCCTCGGCGACGGCGAGCCGGGCCTGCACGTCCCGCGCGTCGTCCAGCTCCCACATCACGCGCAGCACCCACATCGACACCCGGACCGAGACGGCGAGCCACACGGTGATGAAGCCGACGGTGACGGTGGTGACGAGGGTGGCCGCGCCGCCGTGGCCGGTGACCGCCATCGCCGCCGCGAACACCGCGATCAGGACCGACTGGTGGAGGGCGATCACGCGGGGGCGGACCAGAATGCTGTGACCGCTGAGCACCGGTACCAGCGCGCAGCCCAGCATCGAGGGCAGCAGTCCGGTCAGGTCGGTGACCGCGGCGAGCGCGAGGAGGAGCGCCATCAGCACCCCGGTCGCCGCCGCGGGCCAGGCCGCGGCGCGCAGCGGGACGTCGTCCCCCGTGAGGTAGGCGGTCATCGCGGTGCCGCTGAAGCGGTGGCACAGCCCGCCGTTGACGACGGCGGCGAGGACGGCCGCGGCCATCAGCGCCGGCGGGGCGTCGAGCCGGACCGGCCGGGTGAGGAGCAGCAGTGTTCCGATGCCGACCGCGCCCCACTGGATGGCGTAGACCGTGCCGCGTGTGTAGAGGTCGACCCTGCCGAGCCTGCTGCGGCCCGTCCACCGCTTCATCGGGGTCCTCCTCCCCTTCCCGCCCGTCACCGTGTCTCCTCCCCTGCGCGGCTGCGCCGTGGTCCCACCGCCCGCGCCCCCCGTCAGCGGCGCGGCTCCCAGCGGAACCACCGCTGCACAGCAAACACGGCCAGCACGGTCCAGGCCAGCGCGGTGGCCGCGGCCCCCACCATCTCGCCCGTGGCGGCGTCGCCGAGCCATCCGGAGCGCACCAGGGTCATCACCCCGGTCAGCGGCAGCCGTTCGCACACGGCCGCCAGCCGGTCGGGCAGGACCTCCAGCGGCACGAACAGGCCGGAGCCCATGGAGGAGATCAGGAAGAACGGCAGGGTGGTGATCTGAGCGCTCTCCACGGTGCGGGTCACCGCCGCCGTGGCCGCGGCCAGCGCCGTCATCTGCACCAGCCCGATCAGGACGCCGACGACCACGAGGTCGGGGCGGGCGGGGGCGCCGAGTCCGAAGAAGGCGACACCGGCGACGGCCAGCACGGCGATCTGGACGAGTGCGACGGCGGTTGCGGGCAGCGCGGTGCCCGTCAGGATCTCCAGGTCCGACGCCTCGCCGGTGCGCAGCCGCTTGAGCGCCAGATCCTCGCGGCGGGCGACGTAGGCGGCGACCAGGTTCATGTGGACGACCACCAGCAGCGCCATGCCGATGCCGCTGGTGATCACGGTGGAGGCGACGCTCAGGCCGGTGCCGTCGAGGTCGACCCGGTCGAGCGAGCTCTTCACCGCGCCGAGCATCAGCGCGGGCATGAGCAGGGCGACGAAGAGGGCCGTCCGGTTGCGGACGAGCAGGGTGATCTCCGCCCGTCCCAGTGCCGTGAGCCGTCCCACGCGTGCCGTCGGGGTCGTCATCGGACGTCCACCACCCTGTCGTCGTCGGTCCGGTCCTGCTGAGCGATGTCGAGGAACGCCTCCTCCAGGGAGGCGGAGCGGGCGTCGAGCCCTTCGAGCGTCACGTCCGACGCCTCGGCCCAGCGCAGGAGTTCGGCGAGGTCGCGCTGGAGGTCGCGGGTGCGGATGTCGATGCGCCGGCCGTCGGACGCGGCCTTCAGCGACAGCGGCAGGCGGCCCGCGGGGACGGTGGCGGGCAGGGTGAAGCGGATGCGTGCCGGGCGGGCCGCGGTCACCTGCGCGGGCGTTCCCTCGCTGACGATCCGGCCGCGGTCCATGATGGCGAGGCGGTCGGCGAGGGCCTCCGCCTCCTCCAGGTAGTGGGTGGTGAGCAGCACGGTGGTGCCGCCGTCGCGCAGCGTGCGGACCAGGTCCCAGGTGCCGCGGCGGCTCGCCGCGTCGAGGCCGGTGGTCGGTTCGTCGAGGAAGAGGACTTCGGGGCTGCCCATGAGGGCGAGTGCCAGGTCGAGCCGGCGGCGCTCGCCGCCGGAGAGCTGCTTGACCCGGACCCCGGCCCGGTGTTCCAGTCCGACCAGTGCCAGCGCCTCGTCCACGGGGCGGGCCCCGGTGGTGCAGCCCGCCCACAGGGTGGCGGTCTCCGCTGCGGTGAGGTCGGAGGGGAAGCCGCCCTCCTGGAGCATCATGCCGATACGGGGGCGCACGGCGGCCCGCTCGCGGTAGGGGTCCCGGCCGAGCACCCGCACGGTGCCGGCGTCGGCCGGAGCGAGGCCCTCCAGCATCTCCACGGTGGAGGTCTTGCCCGCTCCGTTGGTCCCGAGCAGGGCGAAGATCTCGCCACGGGTGACGCCGAGACGGATCCCGCGGACGGCTTCGTAGCCACCGCTGTAGGTCCGCCTCAGGCCGTCGGCCCTGATCACGTACTCGTCGTCGGTCATGACCCCAGCCTCGCGGCGGGCGGTGGCCGCGGGCAGTGCGCGCTGTCATCACCGTTCATGACAAACGTCATGGACGGCCGCACGGCGCCCGGGGGCGGACGGGAAACGACGAAGGTCCCGGTCGAATGACCGGGACCTTCGCTTCCTGAGCGGACGACGAGATTCGAACTCGCGACCCTCACCTTGGCAAGGTGATGCTCTACCAACTGAGCCACGTCCGCATTGCCCCCGCTCGGCTTTCACCGGGCGGTGCGTCCACCACTCTACCTGATCCACATCGGTGGTCGGTGAAGCGGCGAGAGCGGGTGACAGGAATTGCACACTGCGCCTTCCCCCTGGAAGGGGGATGTTCTACTACTGAACTACACCCGCACGATCCTCGGTTCGGGCCTTTCGGCCTTGCCCCTCGGCGTGCTCCAGACTCTAGCCGATCAATGGGGGTGCAGTGCAACTCGGTTCGCCGCGCCGCGCCCCCGGGGCCGGCGCGGCGGCTCAACTGGCTTCGCGGAACGCCTCGTACACGTGCTTGGGGATGCGGCCGCGCGCGGGCACGTCCATCTTCCGGGACTGGGCCCAGGCGCGGACGGCCGCCGGCGCCGGCTCGAGCGAGGTGTGCCGGTACGCGACGGGCGACTTGTCCCGCTTCGGCGTATTGGCCTGCTTTCGTCCGGCCGCCAGGTACGGGGCCAGGGCCTTGCGCAGTTTCTTTGCATTGGACGTATTGAGGTCGATCTCGTACGACTTCCCGTCGAGGCCGAACATGACCGTTTCCGCCGCTTCTCCACCGTCGATGTCGTCGGAGAGCGTGACCACCACTCGCTGAGCCACGGATATCGGTCCTTTCCCTGCGGTATCACCGCTTCTGACGTGCGGGGATACCGGCTTAACGGCTGTCGAGGGGCAATGCTGCTTTCCTCTGCATTCCTTTGTACAGCGGTGGGCGGTGCATTGTGAAGCCCCGCCAATTGTCTGCGCGTGTCCCGCACAAAGCGGCAGGGGATTCTTATCGGTGATTTCCCGGTGGTCCGCCCGGATATCTACCCGCGTAGATTCTCCGGGCGGGTACGCTGAGGGAACCGCCCTCGCAACACACCACCGGGAGTGCCCGTGGCTCGCGTCGTAGTCGACGTCATGCTCAAGCCCGAGATCCTCGACCCCCAGGGACAGGCGGTGCAGCGTGCACTGCCCCGTCTGGGATTCGACGGCATCGCGGACGTACGTCAGGGAAAGCGTTTCGAGCTGGAAGTGGACGGGCCGGTCGACGACGCCGCCCTCGCCCGCATCCACGAGATGGCCGAAACGTTCCTCGCCAACACCGTCATCGAGGACTTCGTCGTAAAGGTGGAGTCGTGACCACTCGTATCGGAGTCGTCACCTTCCCCGGGACGCTCGACGACCGGGACGCCCTGCGCGCCGTCCGCCTCGCGGGTGCCGAGCCGGTTCCGCTCTGGCACCGCGACAAGGACCTGAAGCAGGTCGACGCGGTCGTCCTCGCCGGCGGCTTCAGCTACGGCGACTACCTGCGTGCCGGGGCCATCTCCCGCTTCTCGCCGGTGACGGAGCCGATCATCGAGCAGGCGAAGGCCGGTATGCCGGTCCTCGGCATCTGCAACGGCTTCCAGATCCTCACCGAGGCGCACCTGCTGCCGGGCGCGATGCTGCGGAACAACCATCTGCACTTCATCTGCCGCGAGCAGCGGCTGCGCGTCGAGAACGCGGACACCGCCTGGACGGCCGACTACGAGCGGGGCCAGGAGATCTCCGTCCCGCTCAAGAACATGGACGGCCGCTACGTCGCCGACGAGCGCACGCTCGACGAGCTGGAGGCCGAGGGCCGGGTCGCCTTCCGCTACTTGGACGTCAACCCCAACGGCTCGCTGCGCGACATCGCCGGCATCACCAACGCCGCGGGCAACGTGGTCGGCCTGATGCCGCACCCCGAGCACGCGGTGGAGCCGCTGATCGGTACCGGGGGCACCGACGGGCTGGGATTCTTCACTTCGATCCTGAAGAAGTTGGTTGCAGCATGACCCTGGACACCGTCAAGCACGCGGGCGAGACCCCGGACTCCGAGCAGCCCTGGAAGGAGCTCGGGCTCAAGGAGGACGAGTACGCGCGCATCCGCGAGATCCTGGGCCGCCGTCCGACCGGCGCCGAGCTCGCGATGTACAGCGTCATGTGGTCCGAGCACTGCTCGTACAAGAGCAGCAAGGTGCACCTGAAGCAGTTCGGCGAGAAGGCCCCCGAGAACGACGCCCTGCTCGTCGGCATCGGCGAGAACGCCGGCGTCGTCGACGTCGGCCAGGGCTACGCGGTGACCTTCAAGGTCGAGTCGCACAACCACCCCTCGTACATCGAGCCCTACCAGGGCGCGGCCACGGGTGTCGGCGGCATCGTCCGCGACATCCTGGCGATGGGCGCCCGTCCGGTCGCCGTGGTGGACCCGCTGCGCTTCGGCGCGGCCGACCACCCCGACACCAAGCGCGTCCTGCCGGGCGTCGTCGCGGGCATCGGCGGCTACGGCAACTGCCTGGGCCTGCCGAACATCGGCGGCGAGGTCGTCTTCGACTCCTGCTACCAGGGCAACCCGCTGGTCAACGCCGGCTGCATCGGCGTGATGAAGCACGAGGACATCCACCTGGCCCAGGCCTCCGGCCCGGGCAACAAGGTCATCCTCTACGGCGCCCGCACCGGCGGCGACGGCATCGGCGGCGTCTCGGTCCTCGCGTCCGAGACCTTCGACGACACCAAGCCCACCAAGCGCCCCGCGGTGCAGGTCGGCGACCCGTTCCAGGAGAAGCTCCTCATCGAGTGCACGCTCGAGATCTTCAAGGAGAAGCTCGTCGCGGGCATCCAGGACCTCGGCGGCGCCGGTCTGTCCTGCGCCACCTCCGAGCTGGCGAGCGCCGGTTCGGGCGGTATGCGGGTCGAGCTGGACACCGTGCCGCTGCGCGACGCGACGCTCTCGCCGGAGGAGATCCTCATGAGCGAGTCGCAGGAGCGCATGTGCGCGATCGTCGAGCCGCAGCACGTCGACCGCTTCATGGAGATCTGCGAGAAGTGGGACGTCACCGCCACCGTGATCGGTGAGGTGACCGAGGGCGAGCGGCTGGAGATCTTCTGGCACGGCGAGCTGATCGTGGACGTGCCGCCCGGCACCGTCGCCCACGAGGGGCCGACGTACCACCGTCCCTTCGCCCGGCCGTCCTGGCAGGACGCCCTCCAGGCCGACGACGCGGGCCGGCTGCCGCGCCCGGCGACCGCGGACGAGCTGCGCGCGCAGGTCCTGCGGCTGGTCGCCTCCCCGAACCAGGCCTCCAAGGCGTGGATCACCGACCAGTACGACCGCTTCGTGCAGGGCAACACCGTGCTCGCCCAGCCCGAGGACGCGGGCATGGTCCGGATCGACGAGGAGACCAATCTCGGTGTCGCCATGGCGACGGACGGGAACGGCCGCTACGCCAAGCTCGACCCGTACACCGGGGCGCAGCTGGCGCTGGCCGAGGCGTACCGCAACGTGGCCGCCTCCGGCGCGAAGCCGCTGGCGATCTCGGACTGCCTGAACTTCGGTTCGCCCGAGGACCCGGACGTGATGTGGCAGTTCGCCGAGGCCACCCGTGGTCTCGCGGACGGCTGTCTGCAGCTGGGCACCCCGGTCACCGGCGGCAACGTCTCGCTCTACAACCAGACCGGTGACGTGGCGATCCATCCGACGCCGGTCGTGGCCGTGCTCGGTGTGATCGACGACGTCACGCGCCGCACCCCGATCGCGTTCGCCGAGGAGGGGCAGCTGCTCTACCTGCTCGGCGACACCCGCGAGGAGTTCGGCGGCTCGGCGTGGTCCCAGGTCGTCCACGACCACCTCGGCGGCCTGCCGCCGAAGGTCGACCTCGACCGGGAGAAGCTGCTGGCGGAGATCCTGATCGCGGCCTCCCGCGACGGCATGATCGACGCGGCGCACGACCTGTCCGACGGCGGTCTGATCCAGGCGGTCACCGAGTCCTGCCTGCGGGGCGGCAAGGGTGCCCGGCTGGTCGTGCCGGAGGGTCTGTCCGACGGCGGTTCGGCGACCGGTGACGCGTTCACCTTCCTGCTCAGCGAGTCGGCCGGCCGTGCGGTCGTGGCGGTGCCGCGCAGCGAGGAACTGCGCTTCACCGACATGTGCGGCGCGCGCGGGCTTCCCGCCACCCGGATCGGTGTCGTCGAGGGCGACACGGTCGAGGTGCAGGGGCAGTTCGCCATTCCGCTGAGCGAGCTGCGCACGGCGCACGAGGAGACCATTCCCGGTCTGCTCGTCTGATCCGCGGTTCACGGAGCCCCCGTCCGTCCCGGGCGGGGGCTCCGCCGTTCCACCGGCACGTCGTGCCGGCCCGCCCGCCCCCGGACGGCGGCACGGCTCCCGTGCGCTCACCGGTGCCGGCGGAACGGCGGGGGCGTCCGCGTGCCCGAACCGGTGCGGGGCCGTCCGTCCGCGCCGTAAGGTCTACCCATGCCACCGGCCAGGAAGCGACTGCGCAGCTACGACCACGACAAGGTCGTGGCCGCCGTACGGGCCCAGTTCGGGCATGTGCACGCGGTGGTGGACACGCTGACACCCGATCAGTTCGACCGGCCCACCCGGCTCGGCGACTGGACGGTGCGCGAGCTGTCCGCGCACATCGCCATGGTCGCCTCGCTGGTCGTCGGGTACCTGGAGCGCCCCGAGCCCGCGGCGGTGGATCTCGCCCTGCTGGACTGGCCGTTCGCGACGGTGACGGCGCAGGCGAAGGTCGACGAGGACACCCGCGCGTTCGCCGCCGGCGCGGAGATCACGGAACTCTTCGCGCGGACCGGGCGAGACCTGGACGCCGTGCTGCCGGGCGTCCCGCCGACCCGGATCGTGCCGATGCGCTTCGGGGGCATGCGGCTCGGCGACTTCCTCGTCACCCGCACGGTCGAGATGGTCGTCCACACCGACGACCTCGCCGACGCGACCGGCCTGGACATCCCGTACGACCGGCAGGCGCTCGCCGCCTGCACCCGGCTGCTGGCGGACGCGCTCGCGGTGAAGGCGCCCGGGGCCTCCACGGAGGTGCGGATCCCGCCGTACGCCGTGGTGCAGTGCGTCGAGGGGCCCCGGCACACCAGGGGGACGCCGCCCAACGTCGTCGAGACCGACCCGCTGACCTGGATCAGGCTCGCCACCGGGCGGACGACCTGGGCGGACGAGCTGGCGGAGGCGACGGTACGGGCCGGCGGGGAGCGGGCCGACCTGGGTCCGCTGCTGCCGATCCTCGGCTGATCCGGCGCCGCGGTGGAACCGGGACGCGTGCCGTCCCGTCCCAGGGACATGCGCTACCAGCTGAGCATTCCTGTCACCGCGATGGCCCTGTTCGCCCTTGCCGCGTGCGGCACTCAGACGGGGTCCTCCTCCGACGGCGGAGCGTCCGTGGCGCCCGAGGTGCCGCTGACGGGCACGCGCTGGTCCGTCGACAGCGTCACCGTCGACGGCCGGCGGACCGCCGCCCCGGACGGCGCGTACGTCGAGATCACCGAGAAGGGCCGGGCCGAGGGCAACTACGGCTGCAACCGCTTCGGCGCCGATGTGCGCGTCGAGGGCGACACCGTCACCGTCGGTCCCGGCGAGATGACCGAGATGGGCTGCGAACAGCGGATCCAGGGCTTCGAGGACGCCCTGCGGGCCGCACTCACCGGCAAGCTGAAGGCGGGGCTGTCCGACGGACGGCTCACCCTCACCACCGCCGACGGCGACACCGTCGCCCTGAGCGCCGAGAAGCCCGCCCCGCTGGTGGGCACCACCTGGACGGTGGACTCCCTGGTCACGGGGGAGACCGCCGCCTCGCTGCCCGCGGGGACCGAGGAGAAGGCCGAATGGAAGTTCACCGAGGACGGGAAGGTGGGCGGCAGCCTCGGCTGCAACCGCTTCTCCGCCACGGCGAGGATCGCGGACGACACGATCACCTTCGGCGCCGTCTCCGCCACCCGCAAGCTGTGCCCGGGCCCCGAGATGGAGCTGGAGCGCAAGCTCACCGCGCTCCTGGCGAAGGGGACGCTCGCCTACGAGGTGAGGCACCGCGCCCTGACCCTCACCGCGCCGGACGGCGAGGGCGTCGGCGCGGTCGCCGCCGCCCGCTGACCCGGATCCGCCGTCCGTACCCCCGCGGGGGCACGGACGGCAGGCGGCCCGGTCAGGACGGGTAGGGCAGCAGCGTGCCGTCCACGGCCTCCCAGGCGGTCCGCAGCTCCGCCAGCCGGGCCGGCTCCGCCGCGGCCCGGTCGGCCTGCTCGCGGACGTCCTCGGAGAGCCGGAAGAGCTGGTCGCGGCCGGTCCTGCCGCGGTAGTACTTCCAGTCGCCGCGCCGCAGCGCGCGCTCGCCCCGCACCCGCCAGAACAGATCCCGCCCGGGCACGTCGGAGCCGCGCAGCAGATGGCCCGCGAGCGAGGTGCCGTCCAGCGGGTACGCCGGGTGGGGGCGTGCGCCGCCGATCTCCAGCAGGGTCGCCGTCCAGTCCGGCGTGTACACCGGAAGGTCGCTGACCTGCTGCCCTTCGATCCGGGCCGGCCAGCGCAGGATCGTCGGGACGCGGATGCCGCCCTCCTGGAGCGAGGACTTGTTGCCCGACAGCGGCCAGTTGTAGGAGAAGCGCTCGCCGCCGTTGTCGCTGGCGAAGACGACGAGGGTGTCCTTCTCCTGCCCGGACCGCCTGAGGGCGTCCAGCACCTTGCCGACGGAGCGGTCGAGGTCCTCGACCATCTCCCGGTACTTGTCGAGCGAGCCGCCGTCGTTGTGGAAGAGCGCCCGCCCGTCCCCCGCCTTGATCCGCGCGGTGACCGCGGCGCTCTCCTCGGTGTCGCCGTCGGCGATCCAGGGCCAGTGCGGGGTGGTGAAGTTGAGGTTGAGCAGCCACGGCCTGTCGTGGTCGCGCCCGACGTACTCGCTCGCCCGCTCGGTCAGGATGCGGGTGTAGTAGCGCAGGTCCTGGTACTCGGCGTCGCCCTCGTAGAGGTCGTACTCGCCGCCCAGCCCCAGCTTGGAGTAGTACTCGAGGGCGCCGCCGAAGTTGCCGAAGAACTCGTCCCAGCCGGACCGGGTGGGGCTGTGGTCCGGCAGATAGCCGCAGTGCCACTTGCCGATCAGCGCGGTGGCGTAGCCGGCGTCGCGCAGCAGCGAGGCGAGCGTGGGGTGGGTGGGCTCCAGGCCCACCGAGCGGTCCGCGATCGGTTCGGCGAGGCCGCCCTTCGTCCGGCCCGGGAAGCGGCCGGTGTAGAGGCTGAAGCGGGTGGGGGAGCAGGTCGCGGACCCCGAGTAGGCGTCGGTGAACCGCACGCCCTGCCGGGCGAGGCGGTCCAGGTGCGGGGTGCGTATGTGGGTCGAGCCGTACGAGGACAGGTCGGCCCAGCCGAGGTCGTCGCCGAGGATGAACAGGATGTTGGGCCGCCGGGAGTGCCGGCCGAGGGAACGTGAGGCACGGAAGGGGCGCTCCGCCGGTCCCGGGGTCGCGGCGGCTTCCGACGCGGGGAGTCCGACGGCCGCCGCGGCGGCGCCGGCGACGGTGGCTCCGGCGAAGGCACGCCGGGACAGGGAGGGCTCGTACGCGTTCACAGGTGTCTCCAGACACAGGGGTGCAGACCCTCCCGGAAGGGGCACACGGGGGCGCGCGGGAGGGCGGGGAGGAGACCGGGCGGGGCCCGGACATGCGAGGAACGACCCGCGTCGGCGGCGGGGCGGAGTGTGAACTAGCGCACGCAGCGACAGATGGCGCTCGCGACACGGACCAGGTCGACGTGGCGGCGCTCCACGAGTGTGACCGTCCGGTCACCGGGAAGCTGCATGACCCGGGAGCCTGGCCGAGCCCGACCAGGTGTGTCAACGATCGTCCCGGCATGTGGACGCGGAAATGGACACCTCGATGATCTTCGGGGGTCCCGCCGGAAGGCCCGGAGGAGCGTCGGAACACGTGGTTCCGGAGGAGCTCGCGAGGGCGTGTGGAGGTCCCGGAGAGGGGTCCGCGGGCATCCCCAATTCGGACCAGTGGTCGATCTCGCCTACACTCGGTGCCGTGCCACGTGGTGACGGACGACTCAACCACGACCTGCTCCCCGGTGAGAAGGGCCCCCAGGACGCTTGCGGCGTCTTCGGTGTCTGGGCTCCGGGTGAAGAGGTCGCGAAGCTCACTTACTTCGGGCTCTACGCCCTCCAACATCGAGGCCAGGAATCCGCGGGTATCGCGGTCAGCAACGGCTCGCAGATCCTCGTCTTCAAGGACATGGGGCTGGTGTCCCAGGTCTTCGACGAGACCTCCCTCGGCTCCCTGAGCGGTCATATCGCGGTCGGACACGCCCGCTACTCGACCACCGGCGCCTCCGTGTGGGAGAACGCGCAGCCGACCTTCCGGGCCACGGCCCACGGGTCGATCGCGCTCGGCCACAACGGGAACCTGGTGAACACGGCCCAGCTGGCCGAGATGGTCGCCGAGCTCCCCAAGGAGAACGGCCGGGCCACCCAGGTCGCGGCGACCAACGACACCGACCTGGTCACCGCCCTGCTGGCCGGACAGGTCGACGACGACGGCAAGCCGCTGACCGTCGAGGAGGCCGCCGCCAAGATCCTCCCCGAGGTCCGGGGAGCCTTCTCGCTCGTCTTCATGGACGAGGGGACCCTCTACGCGGCCCGCGACCCGCAGGGCATCCGCCCGCTGGTCCTCGGCCGCCTGGAGCGTGGCTGGGTCGTCGCCTCCGAGTCCGCCGCCCTCGACATCTGCGGCGCGAGCTTCGTGCGCGAGGTCGAGGCGGGCGAGATGATCGCCATCGACGAGAACGGCATCCGCACCTCTCGATTCGCAGAAGCGAAGCCGAAGGGCTGTGTCTTCGAGTACGTCTACCTGGCCCGTCCGGACACGGACATCGCCGGTCGGAACGTGTACCTCTCGCGTGTCGAAATGGGCCGGAAACTGGCCAAGGAAGCGCCCGTCGAGGCGGATCTGGTCATAGCGACGCCGGAGTCCGGCACGCCCGCCGCCATCGGCTACGCCGAGGCGAGCGGCATCCCGTACGGCTCCGGCCTGGTGAAGAACGCCTACGTGGGCCGCACCTTCATCCAGCCCTCGCAGACCATCCGCCAGCTGGGCATCCGCCTGAAGCTCAACCCGCTGAAGGAAGTCATCCGGGGCAAGCGGCTCGTCGTCGTCGACGACTCGATCGTCCGCGGGAACACCCAGCGCGCGCTGGTCAAGATGCTCCGCGAGGCGGGTGCCGCCGAGGTCCACATCCGGATCTCCTCCCCGCCGGTGAAGTGGCCCTGCTTCTTCGGCATCGACTTCGCCACCCGCGCCGAGCTCATCGCCAACGGCATGACGATCGACGAGATCGGCACCTCGCTCGGCGCCGACTCGCTGGCGTACATCTCCATCGACGGCATGATCGAGGCGACCACCATCGCCAAGCCGAACCTGTGCCGCGCATGCTTCGACGGCGAGTACCCGATGGAGCTCCCCGATCCCGAGCTGCTCGGCAAGCAGCTGCTGGAGACCGAGCTGGCCGCCGGCCCCGCCGCGACCGCGGCCGCCGACGCCCTCCGTCGTCCGTAAGACCGCGCAGTACGACACGAAAGCTCATAAAGCCATGTCCCAGGCACATCCTGCCGAAGGCGGCGCCAGCTACGCAGGTGCGGGCGTCGACATCGAAGCGGGCGACCGCGCCGTCGAGCTGATGAAGGAGTGGGTGAAGAAGACGCAGCGCCCCGAGGTCGCCGGCCTCGGCGGTCTCGGCGGATTCGCCGGCCTCTTCGACGCCTCCGCCCTCAAGCGCTACGAGCGTCCGCTGCTCGCCTCGGCCACCGACGGCGTCGGCACCAAGGTCGACATCGCCCGCCAGATGGGTGTCTACGACACGATCGGCCACGACCTGGTCGCCATGGTCATGGACGACATCGTCGTGTGCGGTGCCGAGCCCCTGTTCATGACCGACTACATCTGCGTCGGCAAGGTGCACCCCGAGCGGGTCGCCGGGATCGTCAAGGGCATCGCCGAGGGCTGCGTGCTCGCCGGCACGGCCCTGGTCGGCGGCGAGACCGCCGAGCACCCCGGCCTGCTCGGCCCCGACGACTTCGACGTCGCCGGCGCGGGCACGGGCGTGGTCGAGGCGGACCGGCTGCTGGGCCCCGACCGCATCCGCGAGGGCGACGTGGTCATCGCCATGGCGTCCTCCGGTCTTCACTCGAACGGGTACTCGCTCGTCCGGCACGTGCTCTTCGACCGCGCGGGCATGTCGCTGGACGCGCACGTGGAGGAGCTCGGCAGGACGCTCGGCGAGGAACTGCTGGAGCCGACCAGGATCTACTCGCTGGACTGCCTCGCGGTCACCCGGACGACCGAGGTGCACGCTTTCAGCCACATCACCGGCGGCGGCCTCGCGGCCAACCTGGCCCGGGTGATCCCGGACGGTCTGCACGCCACGGTCGACCGTGCCACGTGGACGCCGGGCGCCGTGTTCGACCTCGTCGGCACCGCCGGCAAGGTCGAGCGGCTGGAGCTGGAGAAGACGCTGAACATGGGCGTGGGCATGATGGCCGTGGTCCCGGAGACCTCGGTCGACGTGGCGCTCACCACTCTGGCCGACCGCGGTGTCGACGCCTGGGTCGCCGGCCGGATCGTCGCCCGCGGCGACCGGACGACCGGAGCGGAGCTCACCGGCGGGTACGCCCGCTAGGTCGCGAGCCGGGACCTGCCGGGCTCGTGCGCACACCCGTGCGACCCGGCAGGATCCGACACGTGGCCCGGGGGCCGGCCGCCGACGACGGCGGGCCGTTGCTCCGGAGGGTTGCGGGTGCGGCCGTCGGCCCTACCGAAGGCCCGCCCGGGTCGCAAGACCGGATCCGGGCACACCGACGAGGCGGCTGCCCGTGGACAGCCGCCCGGCGGACTCGCGGTACCGGTCCGTACGACGCCCGGACGCCTGACGCTGAGCACACAGAACCCGGTCCGGGGCAAGCCCGGACCGGGTCGGTGAGTCAAGCGTCAAGCGCCGCGGCGCTGCGACGAGGAACCGGACTCGTCGTCCTCGTCCTCGTCGTCGTTGTACATGTCCGCGTACCGCGCGTACGGGTCGTCCTCTTCGTCGTCGTCCTCGAAAGGCTCGCCGTTCGGCGGCTGGCTCGAGATCGGATTCGACGTAGATGCGCCCAGCTCGTTGGCCAGACGCGACAGATCAGTCCCGCCGCTGTTGTACTTCAGCTGGCGGGCGACCTTTGTCTGCTTGGCCTTGGCCCGGCCGCGCCCCATGGCTCGACCCCCTCGGTGACGGGGCTCGACGGCCCCAGAGTCTTGACACGCGTTCATGATGCGGAACGGGCTCTCCTCGAAGAGCTCGGTCCGTGGGTTTCAACGGTACCTGCTTCCGCGGCCATACGGTACGCCGCCCGCATGAGGTGCCACTTCACAGGACCCTCGAGGCGCGTTGTCCTCGCTGGTCAACTGCGATTTTAACCTCTTCTTCGGCCCCGACCCGCCGACCGGGGTGAGTCTTGTCTCCCCGACCGGCGTGCGGACGCGTCCACGGGTCAGCTCCGGCGGGCCTCCGCCATGCGCTGCTCGGCGATCCGGTCGGCTGCGGCGGCCGGCGGAATACCGTCTTCCTTCGCACGTGCGAATATTGCCAGGGTGGTGTCGAAGATCTTCGCGGCCTTGGTCTTGCACCGGTCGAAGTCGAAGCCGTGGAGCTCGTCGGCGACCTGGATGACACCGCCGGCGTTGACGACGTAGTCGGGGGCGTAGAGGATCCCGCGGTCCGCGAGGTCCTTCTCCACGCCGGGGTGGGCGAGCTGGTTGTTGGCCGCGCCGCAGACCACGGTCGCGGTGAGGACCGGGACGGTGTCGTCGTCGAGCGCGCCGCCGAGCGCGCAGGGCGCGTAGACGTCCAGGCCCTCGGTGCGGATCAGGGCGTCGGTGTCGGCGACGGCGGTGACCTGCGGGTGCCTGTCGGTGATCCGGCGGACCGACTCCTCGCGCACATCGGTGATCACGACCTCGGCGCCGTCCTCCAGCAGGTGCTCGACCAGGTAGTGGCCCACCTTGCCGACGCCGACGACGCCGACCTTGCGGCCGCGCAGCGTGGGGTCGCCCCACAGGTGCTGGGCCGAGGCGCGCATGCCCTGGAAGACGCCGTACGCGGTGAGGACGGAGGAGTCGCCCGCGCCGCCGTTGGCGGGGGAGCGGCCGGTGACCCAGCGGCTCTCGCGTGCCACCACGTCCATGTCGGCCACGTAGGTGCCGACGTCGCAGGCGGTGACGTAGCGGCCGCCGAGGGAGTCCACGAAGCGGCCGTAGGCGCGCAGCAGCTCGTCGGTCTTGATCAGCTCGGGGTCGCCGATGATCACGGCCTTGCCGCCGCCGTGGTCCAGGCCGGCCATGGCGTTCTTGTACGACATGCCCCGGGCGAGGTTCAGCGCGTCGGCGACGGCTTCCTCCTCGGAGGCGTACGGGTAGAAGCGGGTGCCGCCGAGGGCGGGGCCCAGGGCGGTGGAGTGGATGGCGATGACGGCCTTGAGGCCGGTGGCGCGGTCCTGGCACAGCACGACTTGCTCGTGTCCTCCCTGCTCCGAGCGGAACAGGGTGTTCAGTACGTCGACACGGGCGCCGGTCACATCGGTCACGGTGGTGACTCCCAAGTACGAGACGGCGGAATGGGGCCTTCCTGCGGGTGGGGAAGGTCCGGTTGGGCAAGAGGGTACGGCCTACGCGTGCGTAGATCAGGTCCGGTGCCCGGGATGACCCTCCACAGGAGTACGGGCGTGGAAGGATTCGCGTCATGCCAGCGCTGTCCTCGGTTCTTGTCCCGTACGCGGCCTATCTGCGGATCTACGAGCCGCTGGCGGCCTTCCCCGAGCCGGAACGCGCCCACTGGGCGCGCTACGCCCGGGCCGGCCGGGCGCCCACCGCGCAGGACGAACTGCGCCGCTCGCTGGCCGACTTGCTGCCCACGCCGCCGGTCGCCGTCCCGGTCCACGAGAGCGCGGACGCCTTCGTCGCCGAGGTCGACGGGGTCGTGTGCGTCTGCCCCTGGCGGACCCGGCTGCGGGGGTGGCTGGCGCTGGAGGAGCTGCCGGGCCGGCTGCCCGCGCCGCTGCTCGACGTGGTGCTGCCGCCGGTGGTGCGGGGGCAGGCCGCCGCGGACTACGAGCAGTGGCGGGAGCGCAACCCGGACGCCCGCCCCTGGATCAGGACCTCGGTGTGGGGCGTCCCGGTCGGCTGGTTCGTCCTCTTCACGGACGAGGAGCGCGCCTACGAGGAGGCGGTGCCCGCACTGCGCTACCGGACGCCGATGGTCGAGGCCCGCCGCCGGCTCGCGCGCGGGCTGCGCACGCTGCGGGAGACGATCGACGAGGGGCCGCTGACCGAGAGCCTGGTGGACGTGGGCCGCTGGCTGGAGGAGTTCCATCCGCGGTCGCTGGTCGAGCTCGACTACGGGGGGCTCGTCCACGCGCTGCCCGGCGACCAGCTGGCGGGTGACCGCTCGGCCGCGGACGCGGCGGAGGGGCTCGCGGCGCTGCGGGCCGGGGACGGCGACGCGGCGGTGGCGGCGTACGGACGCCTGACGGAGCGTTGGCGGGCCGTGAGGGACCGTCAGTTCGCCAACTGAGCGGGGCGCTGGAGACCCTCTTCGCCGCAGAGGGGACGTAGGTCCCGATCCGGGCTATTGCCCCAAGCGTGATGGACGGCACTAACCGCGCCCTTGCGCCCATCACCTCCCCTCGTGTCAAAATAGGACAAGGAGTCCGGGGAGGGTTCCTTCCGCCTGCTTATGGGCGGATTGCTCTGCATTGCACGCTATGGGGGGTCTGGTGACTCCTGATCGCTCTGTGACTGATCGTTACTGTGACGTGACTGTCCGTTATGGCATGGTCCATCGGGCTTCGGCCGCTGATGGACACCTCAGAGGGCAATTCCATCGGTTTGGCCGACGTGGCTGGACAGATGGTGTAGTTGTAGTGCCGAGGACAAGCCGTTCGTCCTATAACCGACTCGGCCCGCGTCCGCCATTTCGGGCAACGCGGGTCAAGGTGCAGAATTTAGAGGAAAGAACCGAGATGGTTCGGTTCTCCCGAGGAGGCCGCTCATGACCGCTCGCACCCCTGATGCCGAGCCGCTGCTGACCCCGGCTGAGGTTGCCACGATGTTCCGCGTGGACCCGAAGACGGTCACCCGCTGGGCTAAGGCGGGCAAGCTCACGTCCATCCGCACGCTCGGAGGACACCGCCGCTATCGCGAGGCAGAGGTCCGCGCACTGCTTGCGGGTATTCCGCAGCAGCGCAGCGAGGCCTGAACACCCCGTATGACCGGGCTTGTCCGGGGCCCCCACCCTGGATCCGCCCACTTCTAGCTTCACCTGACGTGCGCCTGCCCCAACAGGCTTCCGTCGTCGATCGCGCTGGACTCCGCCGGGTCCAGCGCGATTTTTTCTGTCCCGGACCCGGCCGGGCGGCCCGACGGCCGGCTCTCCGGTGCCCCCGGGCCTGACATCGGTGTCGGAGCGGGCAGCCCTCGGGGGACAGTGCAATGGCACATATTAAATGGGGGCATTGTAGGGAGGGGTTAAGTTCCCGTTGTACGAGAACCAGTTCGGTGACACCCGTCACAGTACGCGCCTCTTGCCAAAATCAAGCCTGCCACTGAACACGCCGCGCCGCGCCGGGCATTGGTCACTCCTCGGGGGGACGTTGGTCCCCCTCCGAGCGTGTCCGTTCCGACGCCTGTGACGCCTGTGACGCCTGCGGCGGGTCGGAGGGGTCCGCAGGCGGGTCCGGGCGCTCCATCGCGAGGCGCAGGAGGCGGTGGCAGACGGGACAGGTCCGCGTGATGTGCCGGTAGCCCGTCGCGGCCGCCAGATGGGCGCGCAGCAGTGCGCGTGTCTCGTGCTGTCCTGCCGTGGCCGTCATGCACGTCACCTCCGTGGCGTGTGCGCCGCCCCCGGGGAGTTCCAGGGGGCCCCGGAAGGAGCCTGGGAACACCGGAGTACTCGCGGGGGCGGTCCGCGTCAAGGCGTCCCGCACAGGGGCCGGAGGGAGCCCGGACACGACGAAGGCCCGCATCGAGACGATGCGGGCCTTTCGTGCACTGGCGCGGTCCTGACGGGATTTGAACCCGCGGCCTCCACCTTGACAGGGTGGCGAGCACTCCAAACTGCTCCACAGGACCAGGATTTGCGGCCTTGTCCGGCGACTTCGTCGCTTTCCCCGGCTGCGAGAGAGACTGTACAGGAGACCGCTGGTCTGGTCGAACTCACCCAGGGCCACCGCCCGGTCACGGTGCCAGAGCGTCGATCGCCTTCACGATCCGCTTGTCCGAGACCGGGTGGGCGGTGCCCAGCGCATGGGCGAAGTAGCTCACCCGCAGCTCCTCGATCATCCACCGGACGTCCAGCACCTGCTGCGGCACCGGGCGGCCCTGCGGCAGCTGTTCCAGCAGCCAGGCGTACTCGTCCTGCATCTCGTGGACCTTCTCCATGCGCGTGGTGTCGCGCTGGACGGAGGTGGGCATCTGCTGGAGCCTGCGGTCCGCGGCGACCAGATACCGCATCAGGTCGGGCAGCCGGCCCAGCCCCGTCCGGGTCACGAAACCGGCGGGCATCAGCGCCGCCAGCTGCTCCCGTACGTCCTGGACGTTACGGAGCAGCGTCGGGCTGTTCGTGGCCTTCAGACGGCGCTCACAGGCCTGCCAGGCGGCGAGGATCTGCTGCACGCGGTCGATGGTGCGCACGGTCAGGTCCACCAGGTCGGCGCGGACCTTGTCGAACAGCTTCCGGAACGACTCCTCGTCCCACGCGGGCCCGCCGTGGTCCGCGATCAGCCGGTCGGCGGCGGCCGTGGCGCAGTCCTCGAAGAGGGCCTGCACCGAACCGTGCGGATTGCGGGACAGCGCGAGCTTCTGCTGGTTCGTCAGCCGGTCCGAGGCGAACTTCGCCGGGTTGACCGGGATGCCCAGCATGATCAGACGGCGGGTGCCCTGCCACATGGCCCGGGCCTGTTCCGCCTCGCTGTCGAAGAGGCGCACCCCGACCGAGGCGCCCTCGTCGACGAGAGCCGGGTAGGCCTTCACCGGCTGGCCGGCGCGGCGGGTCTCGAAGACCTTCGTCAGGGAGCCGATCGTCCAGTCCGTGAGGCCGGTGCGCTCCAGGGAGCCGCCGGACGGGCCGGAGGAGGCGGCCGCCGCGGACAGGGCCTGGCGGGCCTTCGGCTTCAGCCGCAGCCGCAGCGTCTCCAGGTCCTTGTCCTCGGCCAGGTTCCTGCGCCGCTCGTCGACGATCCGGAAGGTGATCCTGAGATGGTCGGGGATCCGGGACAGGTCGAAGTCGTCCGCGGAGACGGGGACACCGACCATCCGCCGGAGTTCGCGCGCCAGCGTGACCGTCAGCGGCTCCTGGAGCGGGACGGCCGTGGCCAGGAAGCGGCCCGCGAAGTTGGGCGCCGGCACGTAGTGCCGGCGGATCGGCTTGGGGAGGGAACGGATCAGCTCCGTGACGACCTCCTCCCGCAGGCCCGGGATCTGCCAGTCGAAGCCCTCGGACGTGACCTGGTTGAGCACCTGGAGCGGGACGTGGACGGTCACGCCGTCGGCGTCCGCGCCGGGCTCGAACTGGTACGTCACCCGGAACTTCAGCCGGCCCTGGCGCCAGGAGTCCGGGTAGTCGTCCTTGGTGACCGCGCCGGCCTTCTCGTTGATGAGCATCTCGCGCTCGAAGTCGAGCAGGTCGGGCTGCTCCTGGCGCTTGTGCTTCCACCAGGAGTCGAAGTGGGCGCCGGAGACGACGTGCTCGGGCACCCGCTGGTCGTAGAAGTCGAACAGCGTCTCGTCGTCCACCAGGATGTCGCGGCGCCGGGCCCGGTGCTCCAGCTCCTCGACCTCGGTCAGCAGCCGGCGGTTGTCGGAGAAGAACTTGTGGTGGGTGCGCCAGTCGCCCTCGACGAGCGCGTTGCGGATGAACAGGTCCCGGGAGGTCTCCGGGTCGATGCGCCCGTAGTTCACCTTCCGCTGCACCACGATCGGCACGCCGTAGAGCGTGACCTTCTCGTAGGCCATGACCGCCGCCGCGTCCTTCTCCCAGTGCGGCTCGCTGTAGGTGCGCTTGAGCAGGTGCTGGGCGAGCGGTTCGATCCACTCCGGCTCGATCCGCGCGTTGACCCGCGCCCACAGCCGCGAGGTCTCGACGAGTTCCGCCGACATGACGAACCGCGGGGGCTTCTTGAAGAGCGCCGAGCCGGGGAAGATCGCGAACTTGGCGTTGCGGGCGCCCAGGTACTCGTTCCTGCCCGAGCCCCGCCCGCTCTCGCCGCCGGTCTCCTTCACGTCCTTCATGCCCACGTGCGACAGCAGGCCGGCCAGCAGCGAGACGTGCACCGACTGCTCGGGGGCGTCGCCCTCGTCGATGTGGAAGCCCATCTGCTTCGCGACCGTGCGCAGCTGGGAGTAGATGTCCTGCCATTCGCGGATGCGCAGGAAGTTCAGGTACTCCTGCTTGCACATGCGGCGGAAGCTGGAGGAGCCGCGCTCCTTCTGCTGCTCCCGGACGTAGCGCCAGAGGTTGAGGTAGGCGAGGAAGTCGCTGGTTTCGTCCTTGAACCGGGCGTGCTGCTGATCGGCCTGCGTCTGCTTCTCGGCCGGCCGCTCGCGCGGGTCCTGGATGGAGAGCGCGGCCGCGATCACCATGACCTCGCGGACGCAGTTGTTCTTGTCCGCCTCGACGACCATCCGTGCGAGGCGCGGGTCGACGGGAAGCTGGGCGAGCTTGCGGCCGAGCTGGGTGAGGCGCTTCTTCGGGTCCTTCTCGGCGGGGTCGATCGCGCCCAGTTCCTGGAGGAGCTGCACACCGTCGCGGATGTTGCGGTGGTCCGGCGGATCGATGAACGGGAACTTCTCGATGTCGCCGAGCCCGGCGGCGGTCATCTGCAGGATGACCGAGGCCAGGTTGGTGCGCAGGATCTCGGCGTCGGTGAACTCCGGTCGCGAGAGGAAGTCGTCCTCGGAGTACAGCCGGATGCAGATCCCGTCGGACGTACGCCCGCAGCGGCCCTTGCGCTGGTTGGCGCTGGCCTGGCTGACCGCCTCGATGGGCAGTCGCTGGACCTTGGTGCGATGGCTGTAGCGCGAGATGCGGGCGGTGCCCGGGTCGATGACGTACTTGATGCCGGGGACGGTCAGCGACGTCTCGGCCACGTTGGTCGCGAGGACGATCCGCCGGCCGGTGTGCGGCTGGAAGACGCGGTGCTGCTCGGCGTGGGAGAGCCGGGCGTACAGCGGCAGCACCTCGGTGAAGCGGTACCGCTTCTTGTCGAGCGCGTCGGCGGTGTCGCGGATCTCGCGCTCGCCGGAGAGGAAGACGAGGATGTCGCCCTTGCCCTCGCCCATCAGCTCCTCGACGGCGTCCGTGATCGCGGTGATCTGGTCGCGGTCGGCGTCGTCGGACTCCGCCTCCAGCAGCGGACGGTAGCGGACCTCGACCGGATAGGTGCGCCCGCTGACCTCGACGATCGGCGCGTCCCCGAAGTGGCGGGAGAAACGCTCGGGGTCGATCGTCGCGGAGGTGATCACGACCTTGAGGTCGGGTCTGCGGGGCAGCAGCTGCGCGAGATAGCCGAGCAGGAAGTCGATGTTCAGGGACCGCTCGTGGGCCTCGTCGATGATGATCGTGTCGTAGGCGCGCAGCTCGCGGTCCGTCTGGATCTCCGCGAGCAGGATGCCGTCCGTCATCAGCTTCACGAACGTGGCGTCCTGGTCCACCTGGTCGGTGAAGCGGACCTTCCAGCCGACCGCCTCGCCGAGCGGGGTGCGCAGTTCCTCCGCCACGCGTTCCGCGACGGTGCGGGCGGCGATGCGGCGCGGCTGCGTATGGCCGATCATGCCCCGCACGCCCCGGCCGAGCTCCATGCAGATCTTGGGGATCTGGGTCGTCTTGCCCGACCCCGTCTCACCGGCGACGATCACGACCTGGTGGTCGCGTATCGCCTCCAGGATCTCGTCCTTCTTCTGGCTGACCGGCAGCTGCTCGGGATACGTGATCGCGGGCACGCGTGCGGCGCGGCGCGCCGTGCGGGCCGCGGACTTCTCCGCCTCCGCGGCGATCTCGTCCAGCACGGCCTGCCGGGCCTCGGGCTTGCGGATGCGGCGGGCGCCCTCGAGACGGCGGCCGAGCCGGTGGGCGTCGCGCAGCGACGCCCCGCTCAGCGCGGTCTGGAGGTCGGCGAAGGAAGTAGACATACGGAGTCCAGGATCGCACCCCCGCCGAAGCGGTGGCGAACCCATTTCGACGGTTCGCGGACACGGGTGGTGCAGTATGGAGCGGATCGTTCACGCCCTGTGCGGAACCCGCACGCCGCGGGGCCCGCCGCCCCGCCGCCCGACCCCGAAGGGACCGCCCGCCATGCCGACCGGCCGCGACCGCAGGCACCGGCTGCCGGCCGCGGTGGGCGTGCTGCTCGGGACGCTGCTGGTGCTCGCCGGCTGCGGCTGGGCGGCCGCGGCGCCCGCCGCGGAGGCCGGGTACGCCCCCGGCGCGGCGGTGGTCGCCGCGGACGCCGGCACCGTGCCGGTGCCGGGCTGCGGGCTTCCCGACGGGGACGACGGCGCCCGGCCCGGCATGCCGCCGCGCGGTTCGGCGGCGCACGAGCCGCTGCCCGCGACACAGCAGCTCCCCGCCGGTTGTGCCGGGGCGCTGCCCGCCGGGGACGGCGTACACCTCACCGGGGCGGTGCTGCGCGGCCCGCCGCCGCTCTGCCCGCCGTCCCCGGTCGCCCTGTCCGTGCTGCGCGTATAGGCCCGGCCGCCGTCAGCGACCGGGCCTCCGCCCGGCGTCCTCCTGCCGGCCCGCCGTCCCTTCCGCACGTCTACACGCACAGGAGCACCACCATGCCCTCGTCCGCCCCGCCCTCCTCGCCCCGCAGGCCGATCGCCGTCGGCGCGGGTGTGCTCGTCGCCGCGCTGCTGCTCGGCTACGCCTCCTACTCCGCGACCAAGCCCTCCGCCGCGGGTCCCGGCGGCGCGCCGGCCGTCGCCGAGAGCTCCGCCGCTCCCGGCGGGAACACCCACCCGGAGCTGTTGAAGCTCGCCCGCCGGGACGCCGGCGACCCGCTGGCGGCCGGCCGTGCCGACGCCCCCGTCGTGATGGTCGAGTACGCGGACTTCCAGTGCGGCTACTGCGGGAAGTTCGCCCGCGACACCGAGCCGGAGCTCATGAGGAAGTACGTCGAGAACGGCACGCTGCGCATCGAGTGGCGCAACTTCCCCATCTTCGGCGCCGAGTCAGAGGCGGCCGCGCGGGCCTCCTGGGCGGCCGGCCGCCAGGGCCGGTTCTGGCAGTTCCACGCGGCGGCCTACGCGGACGGCGCGAAGGAGAAGGGGTTCGGTGCGGCCCGGCTGCGGGAGCTCGCACGCGAGGCGGGCGTCGCCGACCTCGACCGGTTCGACCGGGACACACGGAGCGGAGCGGCGCGGGACGCCGTCGCCCGCGACCAGGAGGAGGGCCACGGTCTGGGCGCCGCCTCCACGCCGTCGTTCCTGGTGAACGGGCGGCCGATCGCCGGCGCGCAACCGATGGAGACGTTCACCGAGGCCATCGAGGCGGCCGCCGCCGAGGCCGGGGCGGGCCGCGCCGCCGGGTCCGGCGCCTCGGAGCAGGGCGGCCGGGGCCCGCGATGAGCGACATCGGCTATCTCGCCGCCCTCATCGGCGGTCTGCTCGCGCTGCTCAGCCCGTGCAGCGCCCTGCTGCTGCCGGCGTTCTTCGCGTACTCGGTCGACACCACCGGGCGGCTGACCGCCCGGACCTGTGTCTTCTTCGCCGGGCTCGCCACCACGCTCGTCCCCCTGGGGGCGGCCGGGTCCTTCGCCGGGCGCCTCTTCCACGGCAACCGCGATCTGCTGGTCGCGGCCGGCGGCTGGCTGATCGTGGCGCTCGGGGTGGCCCAGATCCTCGGGACCGGCTTCGCCCCGCGCCGGCTCGCCGAGGTGTCGGGCCGCATCCGGCCGACGACCGCGCTCTCGGTCTACGCCCTCGGTCTCGTCTACGGACTGGCCGGCTTCTGCGCGGGGCCGATCCTCGGCAGCGTGCTCACGGTGGCCGCGATCTCCGGCAGCCCGGTCTACGGCGGGCTGCTGCTCGCCGTGTACGCGCTGGGCATGGCGGTCCCGCTCTTCGTGCTGGCGCTGCTCTGGGAGCGGTTCGGACTCGGGCGCCGCCGGTGGCTGCGGGGAAGGGAGTTCGGGGTGGGGCGTTTCCGTCTGCACACGACGTCGCTGCTGTCCGGTCTCTTCTTCGTGCTCCTGGGCACGGTGTTCCTGGTCTTCGACGGCACCACCGCGCTGCCGGGGCTGCTGTCGGTGGACGACTCCTTCGCGGTGGAGGAGTGGGCCTCGGGGATCGGGCGGGCGGTCCCGGACTGGGCGTTGCTGGCCGCGGTGGTGGTCGTCGTCGCGGTGGTCCTCGCGGTGCGCGGCCGGCGCCGGCCGGCCGGCGAGGAGGTCTGACACCGTGTGGGGCGCGGTCCGSCGGACCGCGCCCCGGGCACGGGGAAGAGGGGACGCGGACACGAAGAAGGCCCCGATCTCACGATCGGGGCCCTCGGTTGTGGCTGGGGCCGGGGTCGAACCGGCGACCTATCGCTTTTCAGGCGATCGCTCGTACCAACTGAGCTACCCAGCCACGAAGCCCTTGCGGGCTTCAGCGGTCCTGACGGGATTTGAACCCGCGGCCTCCACCTTGACAGGGTGGCGAGCACTCCAAACTGCTCCACAGGACCAAGCATGGTGCGAGACAAGTCTCGCACACGGTTGTGCGTGCCCCCAACGGGATTCGAACCCGTGCTACCGCCTTGAAAGGGCGGCGTCCTGGGCCACTAGACGATGAGGGCTAAAGGCCCGCCGT
>NZ_RDBP01000012.1:1184524-1234946 GCF_008042045.1 Streptomyces sp. T39 | reverse complement strand
GGCTGGGCGAGGTCGCCGGGGGTGCGGGAGCGGGGGCCGGGGGCGCCACCACATGCCGGCTGACCTCGGCCGTCGTCAGACCGAGACCGCCCAGGGTGACTTCGTCCCAGGCCTGCAGACGGCGGTTGCCCCGGTCCAGATAGAGCACCGAGGCGCGCACCTTCTCGGGCTTCTCGTTCTGCACGGCGCGCAGTCCGCCGCCGCCGGTCGACCCCTCGATCTTCAGCCGGGTGCCGAGCTCCATCACCTCGTTCTTGCGCTTGTGGATGTGGCCGGCGAGCACGAGCGGCACGGTGCCGTCGGTCTCCGCCGCGGCCGCCGGATTGTGGGCGACCGCGATGTCCACCGGCGTCCCGGCGCGCTCCTGGTCGCGCAGGGCGGAGGCGAGGCGGATGCCCGTCATGCGCTCGGCGGGGTCGCCCTGGGCCACGACGGTGCGGTCGGGGGTGAACTGGGGATCGCCGCTGCCCGCGATGCGGACGCCGGCGACGGTGACCGCCCGCCCGTCGTCGAGGACGTGCACGTTCTTCATCCGGGACAGGTACTCCTGCGTGGTGCGGGAGTCGTGGTTGCCGCGCACCCAGACGTAGGGCGCCCCGAGGCCGGGGATCGCGTCGAGGAAGCCGTTCTCGGCGGCGCTGCCGTGGTCCATCGTGTCGCCGGAGTCGATGATCACGTCGATCCGGTACTGCTTCACCAGCGAGCGGATGATGTGCCAGGCGGCCGGGTTGAGGTGGATGTCGGAGACGTGGAGCACCCGCAGGGTGTCCGGGTCGGGGGCGTAGGCGGGAAGCGTGGAGGTGGCGTCGTAGAGCTTGGTGACATTGGTGACCAGGCGCGCCAACTCCTTCTGGTAGACGTCGAACTCGGTGACGATCGAGCGGGCGTTGCCGACGACGGAGGGGGCGGAGGTCAGCAGCCCGGAGAACTTCGGCTCCAGCACGGACTTCGGGTTCCAGGTCGCGGCCGCCGAGGTGGCGGACGCCGCGAGCAGCGCGAGCGCGAGCCCGCCGGCGGCGAGTGCGCGGCGGGGACGCCGGTAGACGGCGAGGCCGAGCGCGGTCGCGCCGGTCACGACGGCGACGCAGGAGCGCAGCGCGAGCCCGGAGGTGCCGTCGAGGACGTCGGAGGCCACCTCGTCCTGGAGGCCGGAGAACCGCTCGGGGTTGTCGACCAGGGCCTGGGAACGGGCCGGGTCGAGCCGGTCCACGTCGACGTCGAGACGGAGGGGTGCCACATGGGAGTCGAGTTCCAGCGCGCCCAGCGGGGAGACGTTGATCTTGGTGCCGCCGGTGAGGGAGGGACGCAGCGTCATCGTGGTGTCCATGGGACCGACCGGCGTGCGCACGTTGCCCACGATCAGCAGGCCCAGCCAGGCGCCGACCAGGACGACGGCGGTCATCCCGAGCGCGCGGGCCCACGGGTGCGGGGCGCGCTCGAGACCGGCCGGGACGGAGCCGGGGCGCAGCAGGGCGCGGAACGCGGTGCGGACGGATCGGCGGGGGCGGTGCGGGGACGGGGCTCGGCGGGCCATTGGTCCCGTATGCCCCGAGCGGCGGCCGACCATGCCGGGGCGGCGCCCGGTCCACCCTGTGCGGGACAATGGCCGGGTGCTGGAGATGACGCGCGAGGAGTTCGAGGAACTGGTCGCCGAGGCCCTGGACAGGATCCCGCCCGAACTGACGCGGCTGATGGACAACGTCGCCGTGTTCGTCGAGGACGAACCCGCCCAGGACGACCCCGACCTGCTCGGGCTCTACGAGGGGACGCCGCTCACGGACCGCGGCGAGTGGTACGCGGGGGTGCTGCCGGACCGCATCACGATCTACCGGGGCCCCACGCTGCGCATGTGCGAGACGCGCGAGGACGTGGTCGTGGAGACCGAGATCACCGTCGTGCACGAGATCGCCCACCACTTCGGGATCGACGACGCCCGGCTGCACGAACTGGGTTACGGGTGAGCCACGAGCCCCTGGACCCGGAACCGCCCGCCCCGACCCCGCGGGCCGAGTTCGGCGGGCACGGCCGCTGGGCGGTGCTCGGCGTGATCGCGGCCGGCGGGGCGGCGGGCGCGACGGCCCGGCACGGCGCCGAGGTGCTGTGGCCCGCCCCGCCGGGCGGCTTCCCGTGGGCCGTTCTGGGGGTCAACCTCCTCGGCTGCGCGCTGATCGGTGTGCTGATGCCGCTGGTCGCCGAGGGCGGCCGGTCCGCGCATCCGCTGGTGCGGCCCTGCCTGGGCGTCGGTGTGCTCGGCGGGTTCACCACCTTCTCGGCGTACGCCTCCGGCACGGTCGGCCTGCTGGAGCACGGCAGGCCCGGTCCGGCCCTGCTCTACGCGGCGGGAACGGCCGCCGGCGCCCTGCTCGCGGTGGGGACGGCCGCCCGGGCCACCCGGGCCGTCCTCGGCCGGGCGGTGGCCGGGTGAGCCGGCCGCCGGCGACGGCGGGCGCGGCGGTGGCACGGTGACCTGGCTGCTGGTGGTGGCGGGCGCGGCGGTGGGCGCCCCGCTGCGGTTCCTGACGGACCGTGCGGTGCAGGCGCGTCACTCCTCCGGCTTCCCGTGGGGCACCTTCGCGGTGAACACGGCGGGCAGCCTGGTGCTCGGACTTCTCGCCGGGGCTTCGGTCTCCTCGGCGGCGCACGCGCTGCTGGGCACGGGGCTGTGCGGGGCGCTCACCACGTACTCCACGTTCTCGTACGAGACCCTGCGGCTCGCCGAGCGCGGGCGTCCGGCCGCGGCCGCGGTGAACGTGGGGCTGTCGGTGGCGGCCGGGCTCGGGGCGCTGTACCTGGGCACGGTGGCGGCCCGCGGCCTGACCGGCTGAGAGGGCGGCGCCCCTGCGGAGCCACGGTCCCAAGGGGCCCCGGGCGGCCGGGACGGCGGCGCACAGGGCGTGTCCCCGGCGGGGGCACGGTAGTTGGGCAGGGGGACCCGCCCGCCCCTTCCCGTCCCGGAGGTGCCCCGTGCGCCCGTTGACCCGTCCCGGCCGAACGGCCGCCGCCTGGCTCGCCACCGCTCTGGCGGTGATGGCCTCGGCCGGTCGGGTGGCGGCGCGGTGGGCCGGGTGCCCGGATCGCCTGTGCCCTGCCCGGGTCCGGGGCGCGCGCCGGGGCTCGCGGACGTGCTCGGGCCCGCGGACGTCCCCGGGTCCGCGCCGGGGTCCTGCGAGGCTCCGGCGTCCTTCCCGTCCGCTCCGCCGTCCCGTGCGTCGTGCCCGCCCCCGGCCGGCCGGGGGCGGGCACGACGCACGGGCTTTTTCGGCGCCGGGCAATGGGATCAAACGATCTACCACCATACGCACCCTCCACCGGCTGAGGCAAACCGGCTCGTGGTGAGCCGCGTCACGCCGGCCCCGCCTGGGGTGTCGCCACCGGTTCGGTGCCCGTCAGGTACTCCGGGCGCTGGAGCAGCACCCGGAGTACCTGACGGGCACCGAACCGGTGGCGACACCCCAGGCGGGGCCGGCGTGACGCGGCTCACCACGAGCCGGTTTGCCTCAGCCGGTGGAGGGTGCGTATGGTGGTAGATCGTTTGATCCCATTGCCCGGCGCCGAAAAAGAAGAGCGCCGCGTGGCGCGTACTCTCCCTAGCCGTGGCTGACCGCATTGAGGCGGTCGAATTGCGAATTCACGGAGTTTGGGCGCGTGCCGAGACTCCGGAAGGTTTCGCATTTCGCATGTCCACTTTCAGTACTGATCACGCCGTCATGCCCGAGAGCGCCGAGGCCGTCGAGGTCATCGAAGCCGTCGAGGCCGAGGCCGCAGAGGTCATCGAGGCCGCCGAGGTCACCGAGGCCCCCGAGACCACCTTCGCCGACCTCGGTCTGCCCGAGGGCGTCGTGCGCAAGCTCGCCCAGAACGGCGTGACCTCCCCCTTCCCGATCCAGGCGGCGACCATCCCGGACGCCCTGGCCGGCAAGGACATCCTCGGCCGCGGCCGCACCGGCTCCGGCAAGACCCTCTCCTTCGGTCTGCCCACCCTGGCCACGCTGGCCGGCGGCCACACCGAGAAGAAGAAGCCCCGCGCGGTCATCCTCACCCCGACCCGCGAGCTCGCGATGCAGGTCGCGGACGCCCTCCAGCCCTACGGCGACGTGCTCGGCCTCAAGATGAAGGTCGTCTGCGGCGGCACCTCGATGGGCAACCAGATCTACGCCCTGGAGCGCGGCGTCGACGTCCTCGTCGCCACTCCGGGCCGTCTGCGCGACATCATCAACCGCGGCGCCTGCTCCCTGGAGAACGTCCAGGTCGCCGTCCTCGACGAGGCCGACCAGATGTCCGACCTGGGCTTCCTGCCCGAGGTCACCGAGCTCCTCGACCAGGTCCCGGCCGGCGGCCAGCGCATGCTGTTCTCCGCCACCATGGAGAACGAGATCTCCACCCTGGTCAAGCGCTACCTGACCGACCCGGTCAGCCACGAGGTCGACAGCGCCCAGGGCAACGTCACGACCATGACGCACCACGTGCTCGTCGTGAAGCCCAAGGACAAGGCGCCGGTCACGGCCGCCATCGCCGCCCGCAAGGGCCGCACCATCATCTTCGTCCGCACCCAGCTGGGCGCCGACCGCATCGCCGAGCAGCTGCGCGACGCCGGTGTGAAGGCCGACGCGCTGCACGGCGGCATGACGCAGGGTGCCCGTACGCGGACGCTGGCCGACTTCAAGGACGGCTACGTCAACGCGCTCGTCGCGACCGACGTCGCCGCCCGCGGCATCCACGTCGACGGCATCGACCTGGTGCTCAACGTGGACCCGGCCGGCGACCACAAGGACTACCTGCACCGCTCGGGCCGCACCGCCCGCGCCGGCAAGTCCGGTGTCGTGGTCTCGCTGTCGCTGCCGCACCAGCGCCGCCAGATCTTCCGGCTGATGGAGGACGCGGGCGTCGACGCCTCGCGCCACATCGTCGGCGGTGCCGGCGCCTTCGACCCCGAGGTCGCCGAGATCACGGGCGCCCGGTCGCTGACCGAGGTCCAGGCCGACTCCGCCAACAACGCGGCCAAGCAGGCCGAGCGCGAGGTCGTGGAGCTCACCCGTCAGCTGGAGCGCGTCCAGCGCCGTGCCGGCGAGCTGCGCGAAGAGGCCGACCGCCTGGTGGCGCGTGCCGCCCGTGAGCGCGGTGACGACCCCGAGGCAGCGGTCGCCGAGGTGACCGAGGCCGCCGAGGCCGAGGTCGCCGCGGCCACCCCGGAGCCGGCTCCCGAGCCGGTCCGCGAGGAGCGCCCGTCGTTCGAACGCCGCGACGACCGGGGCAACTTCGAGCGCCGCGAGCGCCGTGACGACCGCGGTGGCTTCAACCGTGACCGTGGTGGGTTCAACCGTGACGACCGGGGCGGCCGTTCCTTCGAGCGTCGTGACGACCGTTCCTCGGGCGGTTTCCGCCGTGACGAGCGCCGTGACAACGACCGTGGCGGGTTCCGCCGTGACGAGCGTCGTGACGACCGTGGTGGGTTCAACCGTGACGACCGGGGCGGCCGTTCCTTCGAGCGTCGTGACGACCGTTCCTCGGGCGGTTTCCGCCGTGACGAGCGCCGTGACAACGACCGTGGCGGGTTCCGCCGTGACGAGCGTCGTGACGACCGTGGTGGGTTCAACCGTGACGACCGGGGCGGCCGTTCCTTCGAGCGCCGTGACGACCGTTCCTCGGGCGGCTTCCGCCGCGACGAGCGTCCGTCCGGCCACCGGGGCAGCGACCGCCCGTTCAACCGCGACCGCCGCGACGACCGCCCCGCGGGCGGCTTCCGCTCCGGCGGCGACCGCCACGACCGCCCGCACGGCCGCCGTGACGACCACCGCGGCGCCGGCTCCGGCTCCGGTTCCTTCGGCGGCCGCCGCGACGACAAGCCGCGCTGGAAGCGCAACGGCTGACGCGGACTGCTGAACGCCTGATCAGGGCCCGTACGACACCCCGGTGTCGTACGGGCCCTGATGCGTGGGCCCGGCCGACCGCTCCCTGGCCGGCCCGCAGGACCTTCGGAGGGGACATCAGGCGGCCGACGCATCCGGGAACGGACGGGGGTGGTTCTCGAAGCCGCGGGCTTCCCGGCGTCACAGCGTGCGGAACAAGGTGGCCGGTGGCGACGCTCGCGGCGCGGGCGCAGATCGGGACGAGCGGCCGGCAGGCCGTCAAGGACCGGTACCGACCGGCTTACGGCCGCGGTCCGGGCCTCCGGACCGCGGCCGGACAGGCCGGTGTCGGGATACCCGATCGGCGCGGGGGATCTCTTTGGCTATGCTCAGGGGTGTTGTGCCGAGGGCCGTTAGCTCAATTGGCAGAGCAGCGGACTTTTAATCCGTTGGTTGTGGGTTCGAGTCCCACACGGCCTACCTCTTCAGCCCCTGTCCGGGACCGTGGTCCCGGACAGGGGCTGTCGTCGTCCCCGGGCCTCCGGGCCCGACCCACGAGGCCCCAAATCGGAGTATGAAATACGTGTTTGCTAGGGTCGCCGCATGCGGCTGACCAGGTTCACCGATCTCGCCCTCCGTGCCGTCATGCGGCTCGCCGTCGCCGAGGGCGACGTGCCCGCCTCGACCACCCGTGAGGTTGCCGAGGTGATGAACGTGCCCGCTGCGCACATGGCGAAGGTCGTCGCCCGGCTGCAGCACCTCGGGGTCGTCGAGGCGCGGCGCGGCCGGGGTGGCGGGCTGACGCTGACCGGGCTCGGGCGAGGAGCCTCGCTCGGCTGGCTGGTGCGCGAGTTGGAGGGCGAGGGGGAGGTCGTGACCTGTGAGGGCGACGCCCCCTGCCCGCTGCGCGGGGCGTGCCGGCTGCGGCGGGCGCTGCGGGAGGCGCAGGAGGCCTTCTACGCCACGCTCGACCCGCTGACCGTGGGGGATCTGGTGGCGTCACCGACGGGCCCGGTGCTCGTCGGGCTGGTCGGCCGGAGGCCCGGCACGGAGTGAAGCCCGGCCTCCGGGGCCTGGGTGTCCTCGCTTCCTGGTGTTAAACCTGAAGATCATTCACCTATTAGGAGTCGTCGTGCTGTCCGACCAGTCCGTGCCCGTCGTCCGGGCCACCCTCCCCGCCGTGGGCGCCGCGATCGGCGAGATCGCCGACCTGTTCTACGCCAAGCTGTTCGCCGACCGCCCCGAACTGCTGCGCGACCTCTTCAACCGCGGCAACCAGGCCAACGGGCAGCAGCGGCAGGCTTTGGCCGGCTCCATCGCCGCCTTCGCGGGAATGCTGCTGGAGCGGCCGGACGAGCGGCCCGACGCGATGCTCGCCCGGATCGCCGGCAAGCACGCCTCCCTCGGCGTCACCTCCGATCAGTACGAGCTCGTCCACCGCCATCTCTTCGCGGCCATCGCGGAGGTGCTCGGCGACGCCGTGACCCCCGAGGTGGCCGAGGCGTGGGACGAGGTCTACTGGCTGATGGCCGGCGCCCTGATCGCCCGTGAGAGCCGCCTCTACCAGGAGGCGGGCGTCGCCGACGGCGAGGTCTGGCAGCAGATGGAGGTCGCCGCACGGCGACAGGAGACGGCCGACGTCGTCTCCTACGTCCTGCGCCGCGCCGACGGCCGCCCGGCCGGCCCGTTCCGGCCCGGCCAGTACATCGGCGTCCAGGTGCGACTGCCCGACGGGGCACGTCAGATACGGCAGTACAGCCTGTCCGCCGCCCCGGGCGCCGACACCTGGCGCATCAGCGTCAAGCGGCTGCGCGACGGAGCCGGCCCCGAGGGCGAGGTCTCGGCGTGGCTGCACGAGCACGCGCACCCCGGCGACACGCTGCGCGTCTCCCTCCCCTTCGGCGACCTGGTGCTCGACGGGACGGGTGACGGCCCGCTGCTCCTGGCCTCCGCGGGGATCGGCGGGACGCCCATGCTCTCCGTGCTCGGTCATCTGACCGCGACCGGGCAGACCCGGCAGGTCGTGGTGGCGCACGCCGACCGCAGCGCCGCCGACCACGCGCACCGCGAGGAACTGCGAGAGCTGGCCGACCGGAATCCGCACGCCCGGCTGGGCGTCTGGTACGAGCAGGAGGGCGACGGCGCCGCCACCGGGCGGATGGACATCGGCTCCCTCGACCTGCCCGAGGGCCTGACCGCCTACCTCTGCGGTCCGCTGCCGTTCATGAAGGCGGTGCGGGGGGACCTGCTGCGCCGGGGCGTCCCGGCGCAGCGGATCCACTACGAGGTCTTCGGGCCGGACCTCTGGCTCGGACAGGACGCGCCGGCCGCCCTCGGACAGGACGCGCCGGCCGCCGCGGCCGGCACCGCCGTGGCCCCCGGAGGCGCCCGGACCCCGGCGCCGTCCGCCTCGGAGAGCGGGCCGGGCGGCCGGTAGGAAGGGGGCGCGGGAAAAGGTGGTCGGAAGGACGCTCCGGATGGCGTAAGGTTGTGTTCACCGACGCGGGGTGGAGCAGCTCGGTAGCTCGCTGGGCTCATAACCCAGAGGTCGCAGGTTCAAATCCTGTCCCCGCTACTGAAGACGGTGGCCCGTCATTCGAGATCGCATCGAATGACGGGCCACCGTCGTTTTCCGGGCGTGATTCCGCCGCCGGAACCGCCCGCGGCCTGCGGTTTCGCCCGGCGGGGCCGCGGCAAGTCGCCGCGTCGGCCGTCCGCCCGCAGCATGGAAGTGCACGGCACCGGTGGTGGCCGTGGCCGTACGGCGGAAGCGGCGGGAGAGCCATGGCGGGGCGACAGCGGCACAGCACCTTCCGGACTCCGTGGTACCTGCGGCTGCTCCCTGCGGTGATGATCGTCGGCGGCGTGTTCTTCGACGCACTCAGCCCGCCCCGCTTCACCGCCGTGCCGCTCTTCGCGGCGGCGCCCCTGGTGGCGGGAGCTCTCACCTCCTGGGTGGTGACCCTGCTCACCGGCATCGCCGCGGTGGTGGCCACCGCCGGACTGCACGTCTACAACGAGGACGCCACCGAGATCACCTCCTTCACCGAGGTGACCACGGTGGCCACCGTGTCGGCCGTCGCGCTGCTGATCAACCGTGTCGTACGACTGGGCAGCGAGCGCCTGGCCTCGGCCCGGGTGATCGCCGAGGCCGCCCAGCGGGCCGTGCTGCCCGAGCCGCAGGACCGTATCGCCGGGCTCCATGTCGCCGCGCGGTACGAGGCCGCCCAGGCGGACGCGTTCATCGGCGGTGACCTCTTCGCCGTGCAGGACACCCCCTACGGGGTGCGGCTGATCGTGGGGGACGTCCGGGGCAAGGGCATGGAGGCGGTCTCGGCCGTGGCCGTGCTGCTCGGATCCTTCCGGGAGGCGGCCGAGCAGGAGAGCACCCTGGAGGCGGTGGCCCAGCGGCTGGAGCGGGCGCTGAAACGCGAGGGCGTACGGCGGCCGGGGCTGGACGCCTTCGAGGGCTTCACCACGGCCGTCATCGGCGAGATCCCGACTGTCCGGGAGGGCGGGCCGGACGGGGACGGGCAGTCGGTCAGGCTGGTGAACCGGGGCCACCCCGACCCCCTGCTGCTCCACGCGGACGGCGCGCTGGCGTCGCTGACCCCGACGGAGCCGGCGCTGCCGCTCGGGATGGGAGACCTGGGCGGCGGGCCGGACCGGGCGGACGAGTACGCGCTGCCGGCCGGTTCCACGCTGCTGCTCTACACCGACGGCCTCTCCGAGGCGCGTGACGCGCACGGGGTCTTCTACGACCCGCGCGAGCGGCTGCGCGGCCGTGTGTTCCCGGGGCCCGAGGAATTGCTGGACGCCCTGGTGGACGACGTGCGGCGCTACTCGGGAGGCGGGCCGTCCGACGACATGGCGCTGATGGCGGTGGCCCGCCCCGTCGCCGGGCAGCCGCACCGGCGCCGTACGGTCCCGGTCGTCCCCGCCGGCTGAGGCTGGTCCGGCCCGTCCGCACGGGCGGTGCCGTGCTCCTGGCCGGTCCTCGCCCGTACGAGGGCGAGGGCGAGGGCGGGCCCGGGAGCGGGCGGGCACCGTGCGTAATCGGGAAATGCCACTGCGCATAACATGTGACGCACCGTCAGGAACGGTGATCCATCTGAAGGGTGATCAAGTCGCCCGATTCCGGCTGCTTCTGTCCTGATAAGTCCTGGCCACAGTCGTTAACGATCAGTCGGAACAGCTTGGAATCCGGCCCCGCCGTCTATTAACGTTCGATAACGCAACGCGGTCGTCCCAGTCGTCGCCCATGACGGCACCGTATGCGCGCGCCGAATTCCGCAAGGGAACCGGGGAACCACCAATTGGGGTGAATCGGGCATCATCTGCCGCTCTGTGCGCGGCCGATGGCTCCCGTAGGAGACCTTCCTGCTCCGAACCCGTCAGCTAACCCGGTAGGCGAGAAGGAAGGAAAGGAGTACGCCTTCGTGGCGTCCAACATGCCTGCCCCCGAGGCCCCGTTCGCCCCTCCCTCTTTCGGCGGCGACGCCCCGGAGCGGTCGCGCGAGGAGTGGAATCCGACCGAGGAGTCCATCCGGCCCGTGCGCGGGCGGCACCGCGTGGCCAAGCAGCGGGGCGGACTCGCCCGCAGCTCCACCGTTCTCGGAGTCGGCGTCATCGCGGCCGTCGGCGCGGGTGGCATGGCCACCGCGCAGGACAAGCCCGCGGTGTCCATATCGCTTCCCGACTCCCTCACCGACCACCTTCCCGACGCCTCCTCCCTCCCGGGAGTGGGCTCGCTGATCTCCGGCGACGCGGACTCCGGCGACGGGACCGCGAACCACGCCCCGCTCACGGCGATGACCGCGGTCGCCGACAGCGGCGCGCAGTCCGGCGGCGAGCAGGCGGCCGGCGCGGGCGAGGCACTGCGCGCCCGGATCCTCCAGCAGGCCGAGCAGCAGCAGGCCGAGGCCGACGCCGAGCTCAAGGCGGCGGCGGAGAAGGCGGCCGCCGAGCAGGCGGCCGCCCAGGCCGCGAAGCAGCAGACGGCCGCCGAGGAGCAGGCGGCCGAGGAGAAGCGCAAGGCCGAGGAGGCCGCCAGGGCGAAGGCCGAGGCGGAGCGCCTCGCCAAGCTCGCCGCGAGCTGGTCGCTGCCCACGTCCTCGTACACGCTCACCTCCACCTACGGCGAGTCCGGTTCCATGTGGTCCTCCGGTCAGCACACCGGCCTGGACTTCGCGGCACCGACGGGTACCCCGGTCAAGGCCGTTCACACCGGCACCGTCACCTCGGCGGGCTGGTCCGGCTCGTACGGCTACCGCATCGTGCTGGAACTCGAGGACGGCACCGAGGTCTGGTACGCCCACCTGTCGTCGATGACCGCGAGCGCCGGCCAGAAGGTCACCACCGGCGAGACCATCGGCCGCGTCGGCGCCACGGGCAACGTCACCGGACCCCACCTGCACATGGAGGTCCACACCCCGGGCGGCTCCGGCATCGACCCGCTCGCCTGGCTGCGGGGCAAGGGCCTCACCGTCTGACCCTCCCCGCCACGCGGGCACGACCTCCCGACGGACCCCGCCGGTCCCGGCGCTCACCCCCCGACGCCTGGGCCGGCGGACCCGCGTGCGGTGCCGGGGAAGCCGATGGGCGTCGTCCGCCGCCGGAATAGCGGGGAGGGACCGGGCGGTTGACCGCTCATGACCTCTCTACGCACACTCGGCCGGTCCGGTCTCGACGTCTTCCCCCTCGCCCTCGGCGGCAACGTCTTCGGATGGACCGCCGACCGGGACCAGTCCTTCGCCGTCCTGGACGCGTACGCCGCCGCGGGCGGCAACTTCGTCGACACGGCCGACACCTACTCCTCCTGGGCGCCGGGCAACGAGGGCGGCGAGTCCGAGACCGTCATCGGCGAGTGGCTCGCCGCGCGCGGCAACCGGGCCGACGTCGTCGTCGCGACCAAGGTCGGTGCGCACCCGCGGTTCAAGGGCCTGAGCGCCACCACGATCAAGGCGGGGGCGGAGGAGTCCCTCCGGCGTCTGGGCACCGATCACATCGACCTGTACTACACCCACTTCGACGACCCGGCCGTCCCCGTCGAGGAGATCGTCGTCGCGCTCGACCAACTGGTGAAGGACGGCAAGGTCCGTGCCCTGGGCGCCTCCAACCTGAGCGCCGAGCGCCTGCGGGCGTCCCTCGACTTCGCCGAGAGCGAGGGCCTCACCGGCTACACCGTCCTCCAGCCCCACTACAACCTGGTGTCGCGGGACACCTACGAGGGCGCCCTCGCGGACGAGGCGGGCCGTGCCGGCCTCGCCGCCGTGCCCTACTACGCCCTCGCCTCCGGCTTCCTCACCGGCAAGTACCGTCCGGGCACCACCGTCGACAGCGCCCGGGCGCAGGGCGCCGGCAAGCACCTGGAGACCGGGCGGGGCCGCGGCGTCCTCGCCGCGCTCGACCGGATCGCCGGGGCCCGCGGGGCCGAGGTCGCCACGGTCGCCCTCGCGTGGCTGGCCGCACAGCCGACCGTCGTGGCGCCGATCGCCTCGGCGCGCACCGTGGAGCAGGTGCCGGCGCTGGTCGCGGTGGCCGGTCTGGAGCTGACGGCCGCGGAGCTGGACGAGCTGACGGCCGCGTCCGCGTAGCCCGCGTGGTCCGCCGCCGTCCCGCAGGTCCCGGCCGGTGCCGCCGTCCCGCGGGCGCCGTCGTCCCGGGGGCCGCGGCCGGCGCCGTCGTCAGGGAGTCGCGCGGTAGGGGTTGAACACGTCGTAGTCGCGGTGCGGCGGCGGCACCGCGACCCGGCCCGTCGCCCGGGCCGCGTACGTCAGCGACGGTGCGGCCACCTCCCTGCGGAGCCACAGGTGGTGCAGGAGTTCCCGCTCGCGCTCCACGAAGTCCGGGCCCGCCGTGCCGCGGTGGGCCCGGTGCCGCAGGAAGGCGAGCGAGGTCGCGTACGTCTCGTACTCGGAGACCGCGTGCGCCGCCGGACGCCCGTACGTGCGCCGGGCGAAGTCCCGGGCCAGGGTGCGGGCGCGCATCGACGACAGCGCCTGCGGCTCGGGCGTCGTCAGCCAGCCGGCCACCGCGTACGCCGGCAGCTGGGCGGAGATCGTGCGCAGCTCCCGCTGGCGCGTCCATATCGTCCACCAGGTCAGCAGCCCGAACGCGGGCACCATGAAGGCCGCGTACACCGCGTAGAAGCCCCACGGCCCGAAGAGCGTCGTCGATCCGTTCCACAGGGCGTGCATGCCCATGGCGAGCAGCAGCCCCAGCAGCGGCAGCAGGACGCGCCGTATCCGCCGGCGCCGCGGCCAGAGGGCGGCGATGCCGAAGCCGATGCCGGTGAGCACGGTGAAGAGCGGGTGCGCGAACGGCGACATCACGACGCGGACGAAGAACGTCGCCGCGGTCACCGAACCGAGGCCCGAGCTTCCGAACGCCTGGTCCTCACCGAAGGCGTTGCCCAGGTAGAGGATGTTCTCGGTGAAGGCGAAACCGGTGGCGGTGAAGCCGGCGACGACCACCCCGTCGACGATGCCGTGGAAGTCACGTCTGCGGAACAGGAAGATCAGCAGGATCGCGACGGCCTTGGCGGTCTCCTCCACGACCGGGGCTATCACGGTCGCGCCGAGGGTGTCGGCCGACGCCGGGTCGGCGGTCGCGGTGGCGATCCAGCGCGTCGCGAAGGAGTTGGCGAGGATCGCGACGAGCGCGGCGGCGAAGGCGCCCCAGCCGAAGGCGAACAGCAGATTCCGCCAGGGGCCCGGCTCGACCCGGTCCAGCCAGCGGAAGGCGGCGAGCAGCAGCGGCACCGGCAGCGTGGCGAGCCCGAGACCCACCAGGAAGCCGGGCGTGCCGGTCTGCTCACGGACCAGGGCCAGGATCACCAGGGCGCACAGGGCGAGCAGCAGGCACACCGCTCCCGCGCGGACCATCCTGCTGCGCCACAGCCGTGCGGCGTACGTGCGGCGGGAGCGGGCGGGCGCCGACGGCGCGTCCGGCTCACCGGTGTGCTCCGGCTCGCGCACCGGTATGGGGTACGGCGGGCCGGACGCCGTCGGCGGCTGCTGCGATGGTTCGGACACCCGACGACCCTAACGACAGCCACCGACACGGCGCGACGGTGCGCCCCCGCGCCGGACGGCCGCGGGCGGGCCGGTTCAGCGCTCCCGGAGCACCGCTCGTCCGTGCTCCCGGCCCTCCCGGCTCCGTGCTCCCGGTCCACCCGCCGCAGTCGGCTCCGTGCTCCCGGCCCTCCCGGCCCAGTGGGCTCAGTGCTCCCGGTCCACCCGGCGGAAGAGCAGGTCGTGCACGGTGTGCCCCTTGTCCAGGCCCTGGCCCTCGAAGCGGGTCAGCGGCCGGAAGGCGGGACGCGGCGCGTAACCGCCGCCGGCGACGGTGTTCTCGAAGTCGGGGTGCGCGCCGAGCACCTCCAGCATCTGCTCCGCGTACGGCTCCCAGTCCGTCGCGCAGTGCAGGACGGCGCCGGGTGCCAGGCGCCGGGCGGCCAGGGTCAGGAACTCCGGCTGGATCAGCCGCCGCTTGTGGTGCCGCTTCTTCGGCCAGGGGTCGGGGAAGTAGACCCGCATCCCGTGCAGGGAGTGCGGCGCCAGCATCTCGCGCAGCAGGATGATCGCGTCGCCGTTGGCCACCCGGACGTTGTCCAGGCCGTTCCGCTCGGCGAGGCCGAGAAGGTTGCCCTGGCCGGGGGTGTGCACATCGACGGCGAGGATGCCGGTCGCCGGGTCGTCGGCGGCCATCTGCGCGGTCGCCTCGCCCATGCCGAAACCGATCTCCAGGACGACCGGCAGCCCGCCGAACATCTCGTCGAGATCGAGGACCCGGCGCCCGTCGATGTCGAGCCCCCACACGGGCCACAGACGCTGGAGGGCGTCCTCCTGCCCGGTGGTCACCCGGCTCCGCCGCGGCTGGAAGCTGCGGATCCGCCGCTCGTGGTGCGATCCGGCGGGGTCGGCGGCGGGTCCGCCGGGGAATCGGGGCTCGCCCTTGGCGCGGATCATCGGCTGCGGGAGGGCGTCGGGGGTGGTGTTTCGGGACTCAGACACAGTGCCTCGATTCTACGAGGCCGCACCGGGTGGCCCGGGGCGCCGGCTCAGGGCCGTGCGCGGGCCGTGGTCTCCCCGGCCAGTGACGCCAGCACCCGCCGGGCCACCTCACGGCCGATCGGCAGGGAGGCGGTCGCCGCGGGGGAGGGCGCGTTCAGCACGTGCACCGTCCGCGGGGCCTCGCGGATCAGGAAGTCGTCGACCAGCGTCCCGTCCCGCAGGACCGCCTGGGCACGGACACCGGCGGGCGCCGGGCGCAGATCGTCCTCGGTGACCTGCGGCAGCAGCCGGCGCACCGCCTCGGTGAAGGCGCGCCGGGACAGCGAGCGGTGCAGCTCGCCCGCCCCGTACCGCCAGTGCCTGCGGGCGATCCGCCAGGAGCCGGGCCAGCGCAGGGTGGCGGCCAGCTCGGCGGGGCGGACCACCGACCAGCTGTAGCCCTCGCGGGCGAGGGCCGGGACCGCGTTCGGTCCGACGTGGACGCCACCGTCGACACCCCGGGTCAGGTGGACGCCGAGGAAGGGGAAGGCCGGGTCCGGCACCGGGTAGACCAGGCCGCGGACGAGGTCCGGCCTGGCCAGGTCGTAGTACTCGCCCCGGAAGGGGACGATCCGCATCTTCGGGTCGTCGCCCGCCAGACGCGCCACCCGGTCGCAGTGCAGCCCGGCGCAGTTCACGAGGGCCCGCGCCCGCACCACGGTCCCGGCCACCGTGCGCACGGCCACACCCCACGGCCGGCGGTCGATCGCGGCGACCTCCTCGCCGTAGCGCACATCGGCGTCCGCGGCCCGGGCGAGCTGTGCCGCCACCGCCCGGTAGTCGCAGATCCCGGTCGTCCCCACGTGGATCGCGGCCAGTCCGCGCACCTCGGGTTCGTACTCGCCGATCTGGGCCGCACCGAGCTCGCGCACCGGGATCCCGTTCTCACGGCCCCGCTGGACCAGGGCGTGCAGCCGCGGCAGCTCGTCCCGGCCGGTCGCCACGATGAGCTTGCCGGTGACCCGGTGGTCGATGCCGTACTCGGCGCAGAACTTGACCATCTCGGCCGCGCCGCGGACCGCGAACCGCGCCTTGAGGGAGCCGGGACGGTAGTAGATCCCGCTGTGGATCACCCCGCTGTTGCGCCCGGTCTGGTGACGGGCGGGCCCCGCCTCCTTCTCCAGCACCGTCACCCGGGTCCCGGGCGCCGAGCGCGTCAGCGCATACGCCGTGGACAGGCCGACGATCCCCCCGCCGATCACCAGCACGTCGCAGTCGAAGCTCCGCACGGATGCCATCACCGCGTCACCTCCCACCCCGATAGTGCACTGGCCCGCGGACCGCGCCCTCAAACCAGGTGTGCACCGTGTCATGCCGGGGCGGCCAGGAGCGGGCGTGCCCGCTCGCGCAGCTCCATCACCCGCGGCTCGTCGCCGTACGGCTCCAGGCGGTGCAGGAGATCGCGCACGTACTCGGTGGTGCGCGCCGACGAGATGCGTCCGGCGACCTCGACGGCGCGGGTGCCGGCGGCGCACGCCGCGTCCAGGTTGCCCGACTCCAGCTCGGCCACCGCGCTGACGATCAGCCGCAGCCCGTGCGAACGGACGAACTCCTCCGTCGGCCGCGACAGCGCCTGCTCGGTGAAGCGGCGCACCTGCCGCGGGGCCTTGAGGTCGCGGTAGCACTCGGCGGCGTCGGCGGCGAAGCGGTCGTACGAGTAGAAGCCGAGCCACGACGGGTCCGCGTCGCCCTCGCGGGAACGCTCCAGCCAGCCCTCAGCGGCCTTCAGCGCCTGCCCGGCGGCCGCCGCGTCGTTCGCCTTGGCGTGGGCTCGGGCCTCCACCAGCCGGAAGAAGCTCATGGTGCGGGCGGTGGCGAGGCCGCGGTTGCGCTCCAGCGCCGCCTGGGCGAGGTCCACGCCCTCGTCGGCGAAGCCCCGGTACGTCGCCTGGAGCGACATGGAGGCGAGCACGTATCCGCCGAGCGGGACGTCGGCCGCGGCGCGCGCCAGGCGCAGCGCCTGGATGTAGTAGCGCTGGGCGGCCTCCTGCTGACCGGTGTCGAACGCCATCCAGCCGGCCAGTCTGGTGAGTTCGGCGGTCGCGCCGAACAGGGCGCGTCCCACCTCGTCCGAGTAGGAGCCGAGCAGCAGCGGCGCGGCGTCCACCCGCAGGCACTCGGGCACCATCGACGAACGCCAGTCGCCACCGCCGTACTTGGAGTCCCAGCGGCGTGCGTCCTCGGCGGCCTCGCGCAGCTTGGTGACGTCGCTGTGGCCGACGCGCACCGCGGCGTCGTCACCCGGCGCCTCGGGCGCGGGCCCGGCGGCGCGGTCGGCCGGTTCCGCCGGCGGGGGAGCGACCAGCCGGGCGACGGTCGGGTCCGCCGGGGTTATCAGCCAGCGGGAGGCGGGCGTCGCGTACGCGCTCACGGCGAACGAACCCGCCAGCGACTGCCATATACCGCCGCCGCCCGTGCGTCGTCCCGCGAGATCCAGGCGGTACAGATCGGTGGCCGATTTCACCGCTTCGCCGACGTCGCGCGGAAAGGCGAGACCGACCTCCGGCGCCGGGTCGGCGTCGGCCAGACCGATCTCGTGGAGAGGCACCGGCCGGCCCAGCTTGGCGCCGATCGCGGCCGCGATGAGATGGGGTGCGGCGCCCTGCGGCACCATGCCCTTGGACACCCACCGGGCGACCGACGTCTTGTCGTACCGGAGGGTCAGACCGCGCTGCGCCCCGAGGTCGTTCACCCGCCGGGCGAGCCCGGCGTTGCTGATTCCCGCGAGGGCGAGAACGGTGCCGAGCTTTTCGTTCGGCCCGCGTTGCTCCCTGGACATGCGCCACCCCTCGACACGCAGACGGCTGCCGTGACACACGGGGCGCACGGCATTCGTGCTGTGTCCTCCCGGTTCGCACACCCCCCGTCCCGGCCGGTCCCGGCTGCAAAAGCATGTGGCCGGACCACCCGGAATATGCGCGCCCGCAGAGGACAGCAGTGAACACAGCGTAGTTCGCCACATCCCGACCGTTAAGAGGCGGCGTTCCCTATGGCGGGATTGTGGTGCGGCACCGTGGGCCGGATGCCGTGGCCGTGCTCCCGCCGTGTGGCCGTGCGCCTGTCCGTGCGCTCTGGCCGGTCCGTGACCGGGAGCGCTTCCATGGGTGCTGCGTGGGTCGGCCCACTGCGTACTGGAACCAGTGGGCTGGGGGACACTGCCGCCTCATTTCCCCGCGGGCGGCGGACCGGTCCGGGAGGCGAACTGCGCCTCCCGGGCTGGGTGTTGACCTTCGTACGCCGTTCAAGAATGGCTGAATGCCGACTGTCCCGAACGGCCCGCGGACGGTGTCCGCGACGGCGGGCGCGGTGTCCCGGCGACCGGGCGGAGCCGCTGAACGGCCACTGCCGGTGGCACGTTCACTTTTTGCGGGTGCTACCGAGGCCCGAGCCTGTGCGCCTCCTTCGTGGCAGCATGTTCCCGAACGGCTTCGGGAACACGGTGGAGGCGGGGATGCGGTGGCTGGTGGGGTGGAGCAGTATCGCCGCGCACTTCGGCACCGCCGGTGCCGTGTCCGGGCTTCCGGATCCCGACGGCGAGAACCTCACCGTCCACCCCGTGGGCGCCCAACTCCTGTGGGGTGACCCCGATCCGCTGTGGGCGGTGGGTGACTGGCGCCCCGACGAGGTGCGCGTCGTCACCGCCGAACCCGTCACCCGCCCCGTGCCCGGCGGTGGCGTGAATCCTCCGGCGGTCGCCCGGCTCGCCGTGCTCGGCTGCTGCGCCGCAAGCGACGAGCAGCTGCGCGTCGGGCTGTTCGCGGCGCGCGGCGGCGCACTGCGGCATCTCACCGCATGGGCGGGCAGTTACACCGTCGTCGTCCAGATCGGGCGCCGGATCACTGTTGTCGGCGATCTCGCGGGCGCCCGGCCCGTGTTCTACACCCCGTGGGCCCAGGGCACCGCGTACGCGACCGCCGCCCTGCCCCTCGCCGACCTGATCGAGGCCCAGCTCGACATCGGACACCTCGCCGCACTGCTCGCCTGCCCCGAGACGCCGGAGGCGCTGCGGGACTCCACCCCCTACGCCGGGGTCAGACGCATCCCCCCGGGGCACGCGCTGATCCTGCGCGAGGGCTCCCGGGAGATCACCGGGTACGAGCAGGTGGCCTCCCTCGCGGTGGCCGGGCCGCAGATCGACCCGGCGCAGGCGGTCGACGGCGTACGCGACGCCCTCGTCGAGGCCGTACGCGCCCGGCTGACCGCCCCCCGCCACGCACCCGAGACCCTGCCGCCCGACCCGGGGCCCGTGCCGGGCATGGGGCCCGCGGAACGCCGGGCCGCACGGGGCGCGCCCGCCCCCGGCATCGGCGCCGACCTCTCCGGCGGCAGCGCGTCCAGCACCCTCGCACTGCTCGCCGCCGGCCTGCCCGGGGTGCCGGGCACCGTGCTGGGCCACGGCACCGGCGCCGGGGAGCGCCTGGTCGCCGTCACCTTCAACGACCTCGCGACCACCGGCCGGGAGACCCGCGAACCGGAACTGGAACGCGCCCGCGTGATCGCCGCCAACCCCCGGCTGCACCATGTCGTGGTCGCGGCCGGCGAGGAGGCGCTCCCGTACGCGGGACTGGACACCGGGCCGCTGACCGACGAGCCCGCGCCGTCCCTGGTCACCGCCGAACGGCACCGCACCCGGCTCACGGCGGGCAGCGCCGACCACCTCACCGGCGCGGGCGCCCGGCAGGTGCTGGACGCCCATCCGGCCCGGCTCGCGGATCTGCTGATGGACCGGGGACGGCGTCATCTGCTGCGCCCGGTGAGCGCGATCGCCCGGGCGGACGGGACGTCGCCGCAGTCGCTGTTCGTTCCGCTGACCGTGTACCGGGCGGCCCGCCGCCTCGCCCGGACCCCGTACCGCACCGGCCTGGAGGCCGCCGCCGACCGGCTGCTGACCGCCAACCGCACGGGGGTCATCGGCCTGAACGGCGCGGTGGGCGCCTCGCTCGCCGCGTTGACCTGGGCGCGTCCGGGCCCGGCGGCCCGCTGGCTGACGGGGGAGGCGCTCGCCGAAGTATCGGTTCGTCTGACGGAGGCCGCGCACCGGCCCGCCACGGTCCTGCGCCCCGGCGAGGCCCGCGCCCGTGCCGCGCTCGCCCGGTACGCGGCCGACCACCGGATCCTGGAGCAGGCGGCCGAGATCCGCAGCCAGCGCATCCACGCCCCGTTCCTCGACAACCAGGTCGTCCGGGCCAGCCGGGCGCTGCCCCAGTCGCTGCGGGTGCAGCCGGGCGCGCGGGCGGACGTGCTGCGGACCGTGCTGGCGGGAGCCGGCATCCATGAACTCCCGCCGGGCTGGGGGGCCACGACCCACGCCTCCCAGGCGGCGGAGACCGCGGCACGCACCGGGCTGAGGGTGGCGCTGGACCATCTGATGGCCCTCTTCGACGCCCCGCTGCTGGCCGACGCGGGTCTGGTGGAGGCGCGCGTCGTCCGCAAGGCGCTGCGGGCGGCGTCCGAGGGCGAGCCCGTGCCGCTGGACGGGCTGGCCGATCTCGTCTCCACCGAACTGTGGCTGCGCAGGCTGCTGTCCCGCCGCGGCACCTGCTGGACCGGCACGGCGGCGCCCCGCCGCCGTGCGGTGGCCGGCGGCGTACCCAAGCGGCCGACCCTCCAGGCCTGAAGCGCGGCCGGCCGGGTCGGCGCGGCCGGAGCCTGTCCGGCGGCGGCCGCGGGGCGCCGGGCCCGCCGCCAGCGTGCCGCCCGGGTGGGGAGAGCCCCGCCCGCCCCGCGCCGCTTCGCGACCCGGCCCTACCGGCAGGTGATCTGCGACCGGGCCCAGTCGGCGAGGACCGCCGTGCCGAGGACGTCCTCCGGCTCCACGACCAGGCGCAGCGTCGTGCGGCCCGCGAGCGGTACCTGGACGGGGACGGCGGCGTCCCCCCGGGCCATCGCGGCGGACCGCCACAGGCGCACCCCGTCCGCGTAGACGGAGAACCGCACCGCCCGGCGGCCCAGCGTCAGGTCGTCCACGCCGACGAGCGCGTCGTAGCGGGTGCATGCGCGGTTGAGGTCGATGGTGACGGACGACCTGCCGTGCACCGTGATGCCCTGTGGGTGGCGGGTGCCGGCGATGGTGAGGCCCTGGCGCTGCCAGACCCAGCCACTCTCGCCGACCCGCACCTCGGGACCGGTCCCGTCGCCGAGGAACGAGTAGGCCAGGCTGCCGACCTGGTAGACCTCCCGTCCGGCGGGGCATCCTCCGGGGCCGCCGGCGGGGCGGCGGCGGAAGGCGTCGGCGCGCCCCTGAAGGCAGGGGTCGCGGCAGCCGTCGGCCTGGCGGCGGCCGCGGGCACGGCGGCCGGGGGCCGCGCCTGCGGCGCCGGCTCGGGGACCGGGTCGCCGGTGAGCGCCCACACCAGGCCCGCGGCCGCCGCCAGGCCGACGGCTGCCGCGACCCCTGCCTTCAGGGGCGCGCCGACGCCTTCCGCCGCCGCCCCGCCGGCGGCCCCGGAGGATGCCCCGCCGGACGCCCCCGCTCCTGCGGCGGCCGCCGCGGCCCCCGCGCCGGCGGCGCCCACGGCACCGCCGGCGACGACGCCCGCGGCCTTGAGCGAGTACCCGGCGGCGAACCAGCCGATGACGGCGACCGGCAGCAGCGCGGGGATGCCCGCGTTCACCTGGGCGAGTTCACCCGCGGCGAGGCGGCACTTGACGCACTCGTCGAGGTGCTTGCGCAGCCCCCGCTCCGCCCGCATGCGCAGCCCGCCGCGCGCATAGGCGCCCAGCCGGTCGGCGTACCGGGCGCAGTCGCCGCCGGACGTGAGCGCCGTGCTCACATGCGCCTGGAGATAGGCCTGCTTGAGCCCTTCGCGCGCCCGGCTGGCGAGGACCGCGGTGGCGTTGGCGGTCAGCCCGAAGAGCGGGGCCACCTCACTGGGCGACTCCTCCTCCACCGTCGTGTGCCACAGCACGGCCTGCCAGCGCTCCGGCAGGGACCGGAATGCCTGCAGGGCGAGTGACTGCTCCGCTTCGTGCATCGCCCTGACGTCCGCCCCGAGATCGAGCGTGTCGTCGGTGGCGACATCGGTACTGCGGGCTGCCTCCGCGGCGAACACCGCGAAGTCCTCGACGAGTTGTTCGCGCCGGGCCGTCTTCGCCCAGGAGGCGGCCACCCTGCGGACGGTGGTGAGCAGATACGCGCGCACCGCCTGTTCCGGGCCGGCGCCTCCGCGCACCGCCTGGAGCGTCCTGGCGAACACCTCCGCGGTGAGGTCGTCCGCGGTGTGGGCGTCGCGGCAGCAGGTGCGGGCGTACTTGCGCACCGGCTCCGAGTGGCGGCGGAACAGCTCCTCGTAGGCGCTGTCGTCGCCGTGCCGCATGTGCTGGATCAAGTCGGCGTCGGAGAGCGGAAGTTCCCTGGGCGGCGGCAGCAGTGACCCCGCCCCGGTGCCGCCCTCCCGCTGCTGGGGGACGGCGTGCGCGCCGCCCCCGAGGGCCGGCGGCGCTGCACCGGGCCCGGTGGGCCCGGGGCCCTGCGGGCCGCCGGACGGCCGCCGCGCTCCGGGCGCGCCGCCCCGCCCGCCCTGGCTCGGCACCTGCTCCCGAGGCCCTCCCGACGCATCGGGGACGCCCGCGCCCCCGTGTGACCCGTCCCGCCCGTCACCGCTCATCGCGGAAGCCCCCGTCAGCACCTCTGACCCGATCAACCGAGCCAGCGTGCCACAGAGCGGCTGTGCGTCGAACCCCCGTGAACGTCAACCACTCGTCCGGGGAGACTTCCGGGAAACGGGTCGCGCGGCGTCACCCGGCAGGGCAGAGTTCGTCCACCCGTACGAAAGGGTTCGGTTGACGCGCCGGGGCGCCCGGGCACCCGCAGAGGCTCGGCGTCCCCGAGCCTCCCGGCAGCGGGAGGCCCCCGGCGCCGTGACGCCGTCGCTGCCGGCGGCCGGCCGCCTCCGGCCGGCCCGGTGGGCCGGCGATCACGCCGCGCACTCCCGCCGGTCACCGCCACCGGCCGGCATCGCTCACCGCCGTCGGCAGCCGCCGACCGCCTCCGGTCGGCACCGATCGCCCGCCGTGGACCGCCGCCGCGCACCACCGTCCGCAGGCAGTGGTCACCGCCGTCCGCCGCCGGTCAGCCCGAGCGCGGACGCAGGCCCTCCAGCAGGATGTCCAGCAGCCGGGAGGACGCCGCCTCCTGCTGCGCCGGGTCGGGCAGCGACGGCGCGGCCGTGGCTATCACCAGCAGCACATCGGCCACTGTCACGTCCCCGCGCAGCTCGCCCGCCGCCCGCGCCCGGGCGACCAGCCGCCCGACCACGTCCAGCAGTTCCGCCACACCGGTGTCGTCGTCCTGCTCCTCCGCCGGCACCGGACGCGGGCCGACCACCCGCAGCCCGCCCGTGCCGAAGGCCCGCTGGTGCGGGACCCGTACCTCGCCCTGGGGCTCCTCCGCCGGTTCGTCGGCGGCCGCCCGCACCGGGGCCTCCGCCGTCTCCTCGCCCTCCACGCCGACGCGCAGCACCTGGGGCGGCAGCAGCCGCCCGGCGCCCGACGCCACGGACGTGCGCAGGAAGCGGGAGAGCGCGGACCACGGCTCCTCCTCCTGCCCCAGGGCCGTGCGCGCCTGCTCGGTGAGCCGGGCGGTCTCCTCCGCGGCTATCCGGCGGACCAGCACGTCCTTGCTGGGGAAGCGGCGGTACACCGTTCCGACGCCGACGCGGGCGCGGCGTGCCACGTCCTCCATCGGAGCCCCGTACCCCAGCTCGCCGAACACCTCGCGCGCGGCACGCAGGACGTGCTCCAGATTGCGCTGGGCATCCACCCGCAGCGGTGCGGAGCGGCTGGTCCCGCCCTGTCCCGCGGCCGGTCCGTGTCCATTGCCGTCGACGGCCGGCGCCGGCGCGACAGCGGTCTGCCAATGCGAATCCTGAATGTGCATAAGCGTTCCCCCGGTCATGTCGTCTCCCCCCGGAGACATCCCCGCCCTGGTCCGTCGGGCATGCCGCATCCGGCACCCCGACCGGCTAAGAACATAGTTGAGCCGGAGTCAATTCAGAAGGGGGTACTTCGCACGGAGCGCCCCCCGATCGGAGCAAGGACCGGATCGTCCCCCCTTCCGCCGTTGCCGCGCCCTGCCCGCGCCCGCCCTGACCTGCACGGCTTCCGAAATGACCCGAGGCGTTCCGCGCCCCGCCGCTCCATTTCTTCCGGTCACACAATCGGCCGGGCCTGTGGACAAACGACTGAGGCCGTTGCCTCATGGGACGGTGAAGGCTGCAAACACCCGGGACACGACCTCAGGCACCCCGCCGCGCACCCGCATTCTGGTCGTCGGCGGCGGCTACGTCGGGATGTACACCGCGCTGCGCCTCCAGCGGAAGCTGAAGCCCGAGCTCGACAGAGGCGACGCCGAGATCGTCGTCGTCACCCCCGACCCCTACATGACCTACCAGCCCTTCCTCCCCGAGGCCGCGGCCGGTTCGATCTCCCCGCGCCATGTGGTGGTCCCCCTGAGGCGTGTCCTGGACCGGTGCACGATCCTCATCGGCGAGGCGAGGTCCGTCGACCACGCCAAGCGCACCGCGACCGTCGTCACCCTCGCCACCGAGGAGGAGGGCGCCGGAGCCGTCGAGATCGTCTACGACGAGCTGGTCCTCGCCCCCGGCTCGGTCTCCCGCACCCTTCCCGTCCCCGGCCTCGCCGACTTCGGCATCGGTTTCAAGACAGTCGAAGAGGCCATCGGGCTGCGCAACCACGTCATCGAGCAGATGGACATCGCCTCCTCCACCCGCGACCCCGCGATCCGCGACGCGGCCCTGACCTTCGTCTTCGTCGGCGGCGGATACGCGGGCGTCGAGGCGCTCGCCGAACTGGAGGACATGGCCCGCTACACCTCGCGGTACTACCACAACGTGCAGCCCGAGGACCTGAAATGGATCCTCGTCGAGGCCGCCGGCCGCATCCTCCCCGAGGTCGGCGAGGACATGGGCCGGTACGCCGTCCGCGAGCTGCGCGCACGCAACATCGACGTACGGCTGGAGACCCGCCTGGAGTCGTGCGAGGACCGCGTCGCCGTCCTCAGCGACGGCTCACGCTTCCCGACCAGGACCCTGGTGTGGACGGCGGGCGTCAAACCGGCCCCCGTGCTGGCGGCCTCCGACCTCCCCCTCGACGACCGCGGCCGCCTGGTGTGCACCGCGCGGCTGTCCGTCGAGGGTGCCGACCACGCATGGGCCGCGGGTGACGCCGCCGCCGTCCCCGACGTCACCTCCGACGTGCCGGGCGCCCTGTGCGCCCCCAACGCCCAGCACGCCGTGCGCCAGACCAAGGTGCTCGCGGAGAACATCGTCGCGGCCCTGCACGGCCGGCCGCTCACCGAGTACGCGCACAGCTACGCGGGCTCGGTCGCCTCGCTCGGTCTGCACAAGGGCGTCGCCCACGTCTACGGCCGCAAGCTCAAGGGCTACCCGGCCTGGCTGATGCACCGCGCGTACCACCTCAGCCGGGTCCCCACCTTCAACCGCAAGGCGCGCGTGCTCGCCGAGTGGACCCTGTCCGGACTGTTCAAGCGTGAGATCGTCTCCCTCGGCTCCCTCGAACACCCCCGGGCCGAGTTCGAGGTCGCCGCGGGCGGCGGACCGCCGGGCCACGGCGGCTCCACCGCACGCGCCCGGCCCGGAGCGGCCACGGGAACACCCCCGGCCGGCACGCCGGGAGCCCTCGACGCCCCGGAGGCGGGTCCCGGTGAGGAGCCCCCGCGCACCGGCCGCGACGAGTCCGCCGACAGCTCACCGGACAGCTGACGGCGGCGGCCAGGCACCGACGGCGCAACGCCGGGGCCACGGGCGCAAAGACGACTGTCAGTCCGGACGGCCACACTGGACGTGTGACCATAGGTGGGCTCACACCTGCACAGAGTGACCCTTGGCAACCATCCCATTGAGGCTAGAAAGTCAGTGAACTTCACGCGTTGGAGCGCAAGGCTCCCCGGTACGCAGCGCCGCGCCGCAGCGCGAGGGACGGACCGCGGCCTCACACCGGTGCAGCGGGGCGAGAGCTCCGTGCCTGCGGCCCGCGGCGGGTCCGGGCGGCACCCGGACACCGCGCCGGCCGGCCTCCCCGCCCTGGAGGACTTCGCCCTCCCGGAGATCCTCGGCAGCCTCCCCGCCCTGGTCGCCCTCGTGCACGGCCCCGAGCACCGCGTCGTGTACGTCAACGACGCCTACGCCGCCGCCTTCGGTCACCGCCCGCCCGGCACACCCGCCGCCGAGACCTGCCCCGAACTCGCCGAGCTCGGCCTGCTCCCGCTCATGGAGCAGGTGCTGCGCAGCGGCAAGCCGCGCACGGTCAAGTCCCGCCGCATCCAGAGCGGGCCCGGCGGGCGCGGGGACGGCTCCTACACGGTGACGTGCCTGCCGGCCGGCCGCGGCGACGGCGGCGAGGAGACGGAGGGCGTCCTCGTCTTCGCCGCCGACGTCACCGACCACGCCGACGCCGCCGAGCGGCTGCGCGCCAGCGAACGCCGGCACCGCGAGACGGCGGTCACCCTCCAGCGCTCCCTGCTGCCCCAGGAGCTGGAGCAGCCCGACGACCTGCGGTTCGCCGCGACCTACCAGCCGGGCGGCACGGACGCCGCCGTCGGCGGCGACTGGTACGACGTGATCACCCTCGGCGGAGGCCGCACCGCTGTCGTCATCGGGGACGTGATGGGCCGCGGTGTGCGCGCCGCCGCGGTCATGGGCCAGCTGCGCACGGCCGTGCGCGCGTACGCCCGGCTCGACCTGCCGCCCCACGAGGTGCTGCAGCTGCTCGACGGGCTCGCCTCCGAGATCGACGCCAGCCAGATCGCGACCTGTGTGTACGCCGTCCACGACCCGACGGACGGCCGACTGGTGTACGCGTCGGCCGGCCATCTGCCGATCCTGGTGCGCGACGAGGACGGCACGGTCCGCCGGGCCGAGGAGCCGACCGGACCCCCGCTCGGCACCGGCGGCTGGCTGCACACCTCGGGCAGCATCGACCTGCCGCCCGGTTCGACTGCCGTCCTCTACACCGACGGACTGGTGGAGCGACGGCGGGAGGACATCGACGAAGGGCTGGCGGCTCTGGAGCGCGCGCTGGCCGGCGCCACCGGGACGCCCCAGGTGGTGTGCGACCGGCTGATCCGCTCCCTGGGCGTGACGGCGGAGCACGACGACGACGTGGCCGTCCTGGTGCTCCAGCATCCGACGCGCACGGGCGCGGCCGCGGAGCTGTTCCACAATGCCGCGCTGGATCTGCTCGGCGGGACGGAGGCGGCGCCGCGCGCCCGGGCGTTCGCCTCGGGGGTGCTCGCGTCGTGGCGGTTCTCGCCCGAGCTGCACGACCTCGGGGTGCTGGCCGTCAGCGAACTGGTCGCCAACTCCCTCCAGCACGGCACCCCGCCGATGCGCCTGCGGCTGCGCCGCACCGACCGGCGGCTGATCGTCGAGGTGACGGACGGCGACGAGCATCTGCCGCGCCGCCGCAGGGCCGAGACGGAGGACGAGGCGGGCCGCGGGATCTCGATCATCGCGACGATCGCCTCGTCCTGGGGGTCCCGCCGCACTCCGGGCGGCGGGAAAGCGGTGTGGTGCGAGTTCGCCCTGCCCGACTGAGATCGCGCACCGCCGGACCGGGCGCACCCGGTCCGGCGAGCGGTCAGCGGGCGGCGGCCACCGTCTCGGCGTCCGCGGGCTGCGGCATGTGGACGGTGACGACCCGGGTCCTCGCCGCGAGCGACGGACGGTCCTGCACCGGGGTGAGCCGCTTGCCGAGCCGCAGCGCCAGCACGGTGACGGCGAGCGAGAACAGCACGAAGGTGATGATGTAGGGCCCGTGCAGTGCGGCGCCCATGGGGCCGCCCACGGCCGGCCCGACGGCCAGCGCCAGCTGCTTGACCAGGGCGAACGCCGAGTTGTACTGCCCGACCATCGACTCGGGGGCCAGGTCGGCCACCAGCGGTGCGACGGTCGGTGACAGCATCGCCTCACCGAGCCCGAAGAGGGCGTACGTGGAGATGAACGCGGCCGTCGCCATCGCCTGGCTGCCGTGGCCGAGGCCGGCGTATCCGGCGGCGATCCAGGCGACCGCCCAGATGAGGCCGACCGCGGCGATCACCCTGGTGCGGCTGCGGCGCTCCACGAACCGCAGCACGAGGAACTGCGCCGCCACGATCACCGCGGTGTTCGCGGCCAGCGCGGTGCCCAGGGTGGACGGCTCGATCCCGGCGGCCTCGGTGCCGTACGCGGCCAGCCCGGACTCGAACTGTCCGTAGCAGGCGAAGAAGAGGACGAAGCCGAGGACGAGCAGCTGCACCATGGCCCGGTGGCCGAGCAGTGCACGCATGCCGCCCTTCGCCCCGGCCTCCGCGGGGGTGCCGTGCACGCCGGACGGTGCGGGGAGCCGGACGGTGAGCGCGACGGCGGCGAGGACCAGGAACATCACCGACTCGATGGTGAAGAGCAGGGTGAAGCTGCCGGGCCGGCTCTCGTCGACGATGTGACCGCCGATGAGACCGCCGATGCCCAGGCCCAGGTTCTGGAGGAAGAACTGCGTGGCGAAGGCGCGGGTACGGGTGGTGGCCTCCGAGCTCCAGACGATCATGGTCGCCAGCGCGGGCTGCATGACGGCCGTGCCGGCGCCGAGGACGGCGGCGGAGGCCACGACGGCGGGGACGCTCCCGGCCAGCCCCATGCCGGCGGCACCGGCCGACGCCAGCACTGCGGCCCCCACCAACACGGGCAGCGGCCCCCGCCGGTCGATCACCCGCCCGGTGAACGGCAGGACGACGAGCGCGGCCATCGCGAACACCGCGAGCACCACGCCCGCAGTGCCCGCGCCGAGGTCCCGCACCTGTGCCACATAGACATAGAGGTACGGAACCGTGAAGCCGAGCCCGAACGCGCTCAGCGCGTTCCCCGCCTGGATCCGGCGCATCGCCGCGCCCTTCGCCCTGGTCACACTCACCCACTTCGCAGATCTGGGGTCCGGCGCGCCTGGGGCGGGCCGGACCCGGAGTACTGAAGCATCAAGACTTCAACAGTAAAGTTCGAAGGTCAACAGTACACACTCAAGGACTTCAATGCCAACGTGAACCGTGCGATACTTCGGCGCATGCCTACCGAGACCCCCGAGGCCTCCGCGTCCGGGCCCCAGGAGCCGACCCTCGACGAACAGATCGCCGCCTATCAGCGCGAGTTCGGCGACCTCGACCCGCAGGTCGAGAAGGTGGTCTCCGCACTGGGACGCCTGAACCGCCGTATGAACGTGGCCTACGGGCGGCAGCTGGCGGATCTCGGCATCAGCAACGCCGAGTGGGAGGTCCTCAAGACCCTCGTCCTCTCCGGCGCCCCCTACCGGCTGGGCCCCGGGGAGCTGGCGAAGCGGCTCGGCCTCACCCCGGCCGCGATGACCCACCGGATCGACCGCATGGCCGGAGACGGTCTGGTCACCCGCGACCGCGACGAGAACAACCGGGTGCGCGTGATCGTGGAGGTCACCGACGAGGGCCGCACCAAGTGGCTCGAGGCGATGCGGATGGCGACCACCTTCGAGGAGGACCTCCTCCAGGACCTGGCCGCCGAGGAGCGCGCCCTGCTCGGGGAACTGCTCATCCGCGTCCTGCGCCGGGTGGAGCACGACCAGCCGGACGCCGGCGGGCGGCTCACCGACCTCGACTGAGGGCCCGACGTTTGGATCGGGGCGTCCGGGCCACCCGGGACGGACGCGTTCACCCGACTGCCAAGGGGGCTTGACACAGGCGAAACGGATCCGTAAGGTTCTTCGAGTTGTCGCGGAGCCGTAACGGTTCCTCGACGGCCATCCAGCCGCTGATGCGGCACCAACCTCAGCACGGACTCCCGGTCGGGATTTATTTCGGCATGCCGAAATCCATTTCGAATGACTCGATTATGAGTCGCCCGGAGAATCCGCTAGAGTTTGGACGTCGGAACGGCCCAACAGCCGGGAAGACAGAGCCCCCTGACTGGGAATCAGGCCCGAAAGAGTCTGATAGAGTCGGAACCGCCGGAAGGGCCGAAAAGCCCGGAAAGCACCGAGGAAATCGGGTCGGAAAGATCTGATAGAGTCGGAGACGCAAGACCGAAGGGAAGCGCCCGGAGGAAAGCCCGAAAGGGTGAGTACAAAGGAAGCGTCCGTTCCTTGAGAACTCAACAGCGTGCCAAAAATCAACGCCAGATATGTTGATACCCCGTCCATCCGGTTCGGATGGTCGAGGTTCCTTTGAAAAAGACCTGTCCGGTCCTCCTTGTGARGKTGCGGGCAGGCGACACAGCGAGGACGCTGTGAACGGTGGGGCTTATTCCGCCCGACCGTTCCGCTCTAAGTGGTGTTCAACCGGATTACCGGTAGACATTCATGGAGAGTTTGATCCTGGCTCAGGACGAACGCTGGCGGCGTGCTTAACACATGCAAGTCGAACGATGAAGCCCTTCGGGGTGGATTAGTGGCGAACGGGTGAGTAACACGTGGGCAATCTGCCCTGCACTCTGGGACAAGCCCTGGAAACGGGGTCTAATACCGGATAACACCCGCCGAGGCATCTCGGTGGGTTAACCGGTCGTGTCGCCGGTCGTGTCGTGTACGGCGACGCGGCCACCCGGCGCCCCGCCGCCGTCCAGGCACTCCTCGACGCCGAGGGTCCGGCGCTCGTCGTCACCTCCGACCCCTCGGTGTGGGCCGCGACCAAGGACGCACGCGCCAAGCTCGGCCCGGCCGGGCCGGATGCTCCCTGGGCGGGGTCGGTCCCTCCGGTGCCGACGGGTTCGGCCGGGAGGCCGTACGGCCCGCCGACGGTCGGCCCGCCGTACGGTCCGGGCTCGTGCGTTCCGGCGTACGGTCCGGGCTCGTGCGTTCCGGCGTGCCGTCCGGTGTCGAACGGTCCGGGCGGCGGCGCTGTCGCGGCCGGTTCGCCCGGCCGCGGGGCGGGCGCCGGGTCGGCCTTCGGCAGGTGTTCCGTGGGTCCGGCCGAGGCGGCCCGCGCTGTGCGTTCGGCGCGGGCGGTGGCGCGCAGGGCGCGCCAGCGGGCGACGGTGCCGAGGACGAACACCGTCAGGACGGCGAGCACCATCACCTGGCCGATGACCAGGCCCCAGAAGAGGCCGTACCCGGAGAGCTCGCCGGGCGGGGTGGCCGGGTAGGCGCCCGCCAGGTCGCCCGGGTCGGACACCAGGGCCCGTACCGCCGCCGGGGAGTTGCCGTAGGTCACGCCCGTCGGCCAGGCACCGTGGGCGAACAGGCCCGCGAGCCCGGCGCCCGTCCAGACGACGACGCTCAGCCCGAGGAGGAAGCCGAGCAGGGCGAGGATCAGCCCGTCCGGGAGGCCGCCGCCCTGGTGCTCCCCGCCCCGCGCCGGCCCCTGGGACCCCTGACGCCCGTCGCGCCCCCTGTCCATCTCACGCCACCGTCGACTGGGAGGACTCGTCGTCGTAGCTCTGGTGCTGCTCGATGAGTGCCGCCCGTTGCTCCGCCTCCCATTCGGCGGCCTGGACGTGCTCCGGCACCGGGGGCCTGGACGCCTCCGTCATGGCGCGGTCGGTGAAGACGAGCGGCCGTTCGGCCTCGGTGATGAGGTGCTTGACCACCTGCACGTTGCCGTTGACGTCCCAGACGGCGATGCCCGGTGTGAGGGTGGGGATGATCTCCACCGCCCAGCGTGGCAGCCCCAGGACCAGGCCCGTCGCCCGTGCCTCGTCGGCCTTCTGGGCGTACACCGTACGGGTGGAGGCCATCTTCAGGATGGCCGCCGCCTCCCGCGCCGCCGCCCCGTCGACGACGTCGGACAGATGGTGCACCACCGCCACGAACGACAGGCCGAGCCGCCGGCCGAACTTGAGCAGCCGCTGGAAGAGCTGTGCGACGAAGGGGCTGTTGATGATGTGCCACGCCTCCTCCACCAGGAAGATGCGCTTCTTGCGGTCGGGGCGGATCCAGGTGTGCTCCAGCCACACGCCGACGATCGCCATCAGGATCGGCATGGCGATCGAGTTGCGGTCGATGTGGGAGAGGTCGAAGACGATGAGCGGCGCGTCGAGGTCGATGCCGACGGTGGTCGGTCCGTCGAACATGCCGCGCAGGTCGCCGTCCACGAGCCGGTCGAGCACCAGGGCGACGTCCAGGCCCCAGGCGCGGACATCGTCTATGTCGACGTTCATCGCCGCCGCCGACTCGGGCTCCGGGTGGCGCAGTTGCTCGACGATGTCGGTGAGGACGGGCTGGCGGTCGGTGATGGTCTCGTTGACGTAGGCGTGCGCGACCTTCAGCGCGAAGCCGCTGCGCTCGTCGAGGCCGTGGCCCATCGCGACCTCGATGATGGTGCGCAGCAGGGCCAGCTGGCCGGTGGTGGTGATCGCCGGGTCGAGCGGGTTGAGGCGGATGCCGCCGTCGAGCGCCGTCATCGGGTCGAGCCGGATGGGGGTGATCCCCAGCTCCTGGGCGATGAGGTTCCACTCGCCGACGCCGTCCTCGCCCTGTGCGTCGAGGACGACGACCTGGCGGTCGCGGAAGCGCAGTTGCCGCAGGACGTACGTCTTCTCCAGCGCGGACTTGCCGTTGCCCGACTCGCCGAGGACGAGCCAGTGCGGGGCGGGGAGCTGCTGCCCGTAGAGCTGGAAGGGGTCGTAGATGTAGCCCTTGCCGCTGTAGACCTCGCGGCCGATGATCACGCCGGAGTCGCCGAGGCCGGGCGCGGCGGTCGGCAGATAGACGGCCTGCGCCTGCCCGGTCGAGGTGCGGACGGGCAGGCGGGTCGTCTCCACCTTCCCGAACACGAAGGAGGTGAACGCATCGGTGAGGACGGACAGCGGATCACGCATCAGTCGGGGCCCCTATCGGCGGATGCCGGTCGCGAACGGCAGGGTGTTCACAAAGGCCCGGTGGTGTTCGCGGTCGCACCACTCCAGCTTGAGATACGACTTGCCTGCGGAGGCCCTGATCGTGCGCTTGTCCCTGGCGAGTGCTTCGGGCGAACGCGACGACACAGTGATGTACCCGACGAGGTTGACCCCGGCCGCACCGCTCGCGAGATCTTCACCCCGCTGGTCGAGCCTGCCGTGCGCGGCGATGTCGCGCGGGTCGACGGTCCGGTTCATCTTGGCGGCGCGGCTGGCGTCGGCCTCGTCGTTGGTCTTCTCGGTCAGCATCCGCTCGATGGCCACCTCGGTCGGCTCCAGGTCCATCGTGACGGCGACCGTGCGGATGACGTCGGGGGTGTGGACCAGCAGCGGGGCGAGGAAGTTGACGCCGACCGGGGTCATCGGCCACTCCTTGACCCATGCCGTGGAGTGGCACCAGGGGGCGCGGGTGGACGACTCGCGGGTCTTGGCCTGGAGGTAGGTGGGCTCGACGGCGTCCAGTTCGGCCGGCCAGGCGTTGCGCTTGGTCATCGCCTGGATGTGGTCGATGGGGTGGTCCGGGTCGTACATCGAGTGCACGAGGGACGCCAGCCGGGACTGCCCGAGCGGTTGCCGGACGCGGATGTCCGCCTCGGCGAGGCGGGCGCAGATGTCGGTGAGCTCACGGGCCATGACGACGGCGAGGCCGGCGTCCCTGTCGAGGCGCCGGGTCCCGGCGGACGCCTTGGCGGCGCGGGCCATGGCGTGCGCCTCGGCGGCCAGTTCGCGGGAGTAGTGCATGCAGGCGACCAGGTAGGCGCGGTGCTGCTCGCTGGAGGTGGAGACCATCGACTGGAGCTGGTCGTAGGACTCCTGGAGCCAGCCGGGGGCGCCGTGGTCGCCGCGCTGGGCGACGTCCTTGGCGTGGGCGTCGGGGTCGGCGGGGAGGGTGCGGGCGAGCATCTGCAGGCGCGTCACGAAGCCGTCCCCGTTGGCGACGTGCTTGAGCAGCGTGCCGAAGCGGTCGACCAGGGCCTCCTGGTCCTCGCTGTCGCGCAGGCCGACGCCCGGGCCCTCGATCTCGATCGCGGCGGTCACCGTGCGGCGGTCGGCGTGCAGCAGCACGGCGATCTCGTCCGGCCCGAAGGGGGCCGCCAGCCAGCTGATCCGCCCGATGCCGGGCGGGGGGCCGATCTCGATCTCCCGCCCGTCGGCCCGGGTGCCGGCCTCCACGGCGCCGGAGCGGTAGGTGGTCCCCTGGCGCAGGGTGCGCTTGTACGACCGGTTGATCTCGAACCACCGGTAGAAGGTGCGGTGCTTGTACGGGAAGTAGACGGCCGCGAGCGCCAGCATCGGGAAGCCGACCAGCAGCACGATCCGCAGGGTGAGCACGGGGACCAGCAGCCCGCTCATCATGCCGAGGAACGCGCCGGCGATGATCAGCGCGATCTCGCCGGTCTCGCGGTTCTTGCCGACGATCGCGTTCGGCCGGGCCCGGCCGATGAGGTACGTGCGGCGGGGCGTGATCGGGTGGGACTGGGTGGTCAACGCCGGCCACCTCCTGTGCTGTTGCGGTTGCTGTGCGGGGTGTTGCTCGTCGGGGCGGCGCTGCGCGGCGGGGGCGCGGCGGTGGCGGCCTGTCCGCCGCCGCGGCTGCCGTGGGCGGCCATGCCGCCGCTGACCGGGTTGGAGGGCCGGGGTGCGCTCGCGCCGCTGTCGCCGCCGCCCTGGTCGCCGCGGGAGCTGTGGGTCTTGATGCCCTGGGACACCAGTGCGGCGGGCGAGCTGATGACGGCGGCGGCCTTGCCCTCGGCCGCGTTCTGGATGCGGTTGTTGCGGGAGTTCGCGATCTCGTCGCCGAAGCCGGGGACGAAGCGGTAGATCATCGCGGAGGCGAAGATGGCCAGCAGGATGATCGACAGGCCGGAGACGACCGCGGAGAAGGAGTCCGGTCCCTCGCCGGCCGAGAGCGCCCCGGCGAGGCCGAGGACGATCACGATGATCGGTTTGACCAGGATGATCGCGATCATGATGCCGGCCCAGCGGCGGACGTGGCCCCACATGTTCTTGTCGACGAGGCCCGCGTAGACCACGACACCCAGCAGGGCGCCGACGTAGAGCAGCACCGCGCGGATGAAGAGCTCGAGGAAGAGGACTCCGGCGGCGACGACGGTGACCAGCGAGACGATGATCAGCATGATCGGGCCGCCGCTGATGCTGTCGCCCTTCTGCAGGGCCTCCTTGAAGCTCCCGAAGAAGACGTCGGTCTGTTCCTGGGTCCCGGAGGCGACGACCTCGGTGAGCGCGTCGGTGGCCGAGACGACCGTGTAGAGCAGCAGCGGCGTGAAGGCGGAGGCCAGGACCGTCAGCCAGAGGAACCCGACGGCCTCGGAGAGCGCGGTCGTCAGCGGCACGCCCCGGATGGCCCGCTTGGCGACGGCCAGCAGCCACAGCACGAGCGTCAGGACGGTGGCCGCCGCGAAGACGATGGCGTAGCGGGCGAGGAACGCGGGGTTGGTGAAGTCGACCTCGGCGGTCTCCTTGACGGCCTTGGACAGGTAGTCGAGGACGCTGACGGCGGCGTCGGCGCAGCCGCGCGCGAGGGAGGAGAGGGGGTCGAGGGCGTCGGCGGGGTTGTTGGACACGGACCGGCCGCTGCTGCCGGGTTCGCCGTTGGTGCAATAGTCGCGGGCAGGTCCTGCGATCAGTTCACAGGGATCGTTGGTCGTGCTGGGTGACGGTGTCGGGGAAGGCTCAGCCACTGCGCGCGAGGCAAAGAGGACAACGGCAGCCTGCACCGTGACGACGAGTGGCAGTACGCGTGTCAGGGATCGAGGCCTAGCGGGCATAGGTGAACCCTCCGAATCCGTTGACTGCGTCCGCGATCTCATCCGAGCCGGAAACTTGGTTGTCGCCCGTCACAGGAGTCGGCCCGTTCCGCTGACTGGTCTCCAGGACCTTCCAGTCGGAATCCGTCCACTTGAGCTTCACCGTGACCGTGAACCACCCGTTCGTGACGGGCTTGGTGGACTTCTCGCCGGTCAGGCCGAAGAGCCCCACACACCACACGTCGATCTCCGCGGTGTTGGCCGTGTACTTCAGTACCTTGGTGCCGGCAGGCATCGTTCGATTGACGAACGTCGAGCCCGCGGGTGCGGTGCCGTCAGGATTGAGGCCGATCTGGGCAAGGAAGTCGGCGGAATAGTCGGCATCGAAACCGGACTGGAGCTCTGACCGGTTGGACGGGTCGGCAATCGCGGAAACGATCTCCCGGCGACGCTCCTTGTTGAACATGCCGTCGGAACCCAGCACGGCGGTGTAATTCGCCGCCGCGCTCTGCGCCCCCTGCTCGTCCTGGGCGTAGCCCGTCGGGATGTCGCCGGACTTGCCCTCGACCGGGCGGGTGCCGGTGGCCGCCGTCGGGGCCGCGCCCGGGGGCTTCGCGCCGTCGGTGGTGTTCCCGTCGTCCCCGCCGCCCTGGTTGGCGAAGGCGATCGCCGCGATGAGGAGCACGACGACGCCCACCACCCCGATGAGGGAGCGGGAGGGGCGGGCCGGGCGGCGGGAGCCGCCGTAGCCGTCGCCGTCGCCCGCGCCGGGCAGACGCGTGCGCGTCTGGCCCGAGCCGCCGAAGCCTTCGCTCGTACGGCCGCCGCCGTGTTCGTCGCCGAGGCTCATGTCGCGCTGGCTCCCTCAACCGGTCGTGTAGGTGCTGCTTGCCGCGCGGGGGCGGGGTGGTGACGTGACATCAGGGAAAGGACCTCTGCCGGTGGGCCCGGGCGGGCCCGGAGGTGACGGAACGGGTGGTCAGACGGCCATTCCGTACACGATGGTGAACACGGTCCCCAGTGAGCCGATGATGAAGACGCCGGTGAGGCCGGCGACGATCAGGCCCTTGCCCTGTTCCGCGCTGAACGTGTCGCGGAGGGCCGTCGCTCCGATGCGCTGCTTCGCCGCTCCCCAGATCGCGATGCCGAGGCAGAGCAGGATGGCAATCGCCATGACGACCTCGATCATCACCCGAGCTTCGTTGCCCAGGCTTCCGAACGGGCCCCAATTGGGGGCGATACCCCCGATGATGGTGGTGATGTCGCCCTTCTCGGCTGCCAGGATCATGTAACTCACCGCCCCTGTTGGTTCGTTGGCCGCCCACGCCGCACGGCACGGGTCACCGTCTATCTTCGCTGATGAAACCGCGCACGTAAGCCGTCTTCGAGGGTCTCTTTACCCGATCTCCGCACGTATGACCGAACCAGTGGCCCTGACCTGGGCCGGTGTGGCGTGATTCCGTCGTCGTGCGAGCATCGTCACTCTGTGTATCACGGAGCGTGACTCCGGGCAATGACTGTCGTTGTGCCACCTTTGGGGGGATTTGACGGCCCGTCCGGGGCGGCCGCGCCTGCCGGCGCCGCGCCCGGGGCCCGTCGCGCGGCAACCTCGGTGCGGGTGGTGGCGACTCCTTGGCATGGCCCCGGCAAGAGCTGGGGTCCCCCCACGAGGAGATCGGAAGCGACGCATGGGTCAGAGGGACGGCATGGTGCGGACGCGACGGCGGCACGGGCGGCGGGTCGGGCGGCGGGTCGGGGTGCCGCTGGCGCTGGCCGCCGCGCTGGGCATGGCATGGGGTACCGGTGCGGGGGCCTTCGCCGGGACGCAGGAGCCGGTGCCCGCGGAGGCGGCGGCCGGGCCGGCGGCCGCCGGCTGGGCCGACGACGTCGCCGACGGGTTCGCGTCGGTGGACGCGCTCGGACAGAACGGCACCTACGGCGGACGCGGCGGCGCGACCGTCACCGTGAAGACACTGGCGGACCTGGAGAAGTACGCGACGGCCGCCGAGCCCTACGTCATCGTGGTGGCCGCCGCGATCACGATGAACCCCAAGGGCAAGGAGATCAGGGTCGCCTCCGACAAGACGATCATCGGCTCGGGCACCTCGGGCCACATCGTCGGCGGCGGGTTCTTCCTCGGCCAGGGCGTCCACAACGTCATCATCCGGAATCTGACGATCCGTGACTCCTACGAAGGGGTCTGGAACGACAAGGACCACGACTGGGACGCCATCCAGATGGACGGGGCGCACCATGTGTGGATCGACCACAACGACCTGCGCAACATGGCCGACGGCCTGATCGACAGCCGCAAGGACACCACCTACGTCACGGTCTCCTGGAACCGGCTGGGCAACAACAACAAGACCTTCGGCATCGGCTGGACCGAGAACGTCACCGCCGAACTGACGATCCACCACAACTGGATCCGGGAGAGCGAGCAGCGCAACCCGTCCACGGACAACGTGGCCCGCGCCCACCTCTACAACAACTACCTCCAGGACGTGCCGGGGACCGCGATCACCACCTCGTACGGCAACTACTCCCGCGGTGCCACCCGGATGCTGCTGGAGAACAGCTGGTTCGAGGGGCTGAGGAACCCGGTCACCAAGGACGCCACGGCCTCCGTGGTGCAGCGCGGCAACGTGTTCCCCGGCACCAGCGGACGCAACGAGAGCGGGGGCACCGCCTTCGACGCGCGGGCGTACTACCCCTACACGCTCGACGCGACGGCCGACGTCCCCGCCCTGCTCAAGGCCGGGTCCGGGCCGCGTTCCACGCTCGGGACGGCGGCGACGGCCGGCACCGAGGGGGCGGCCGCGACCACGCTCACGGTCGCCAAGGACGGCACCGGGCAGTACACCTCCGTCCAGAAGGCGGTCGACGCCGTCCCCGCGGGCAACAGCTCGCGGGTGGTGATCGACGTACGGCCGGGCGTGTACCGGGAGACGGTCAAGGTGCCGTCGAACAAGCCGTACGTGACGATCCGGGGCACCGGCGGCAGCCGCAAGGACACCGTGATCGTCCACGGGAACGCCGCGGGCACGCCGAAGCCCGACGGCTCGGGGACGTACGGCACCAGCGGCAGCGCGACCGTGGCCGTGGAGGCGAGCGACTTCAGGGCCCGGAACCTCACCGTCGCCAACGACTTCGACGAGGCGGCCAACCAGCACCTCTCCGGACACCAGGCGGTGGCGCTGCGCACGGCGGCCGACCGGGTGTCGCTGGACGGCGTCATCGTCGAGGGCGATCAGGACACCCTGTTGCTGGACAGTCCGTCCAAGGACGCGCTGAGCCGCGTCCACGTCACCGACTCCTATGTGGTCGGCAACGTCGACTTCATCTTCGGCCGGGCGTCGGCGGTGATCGACCGGTCCGTCATCACGCTGAAGAAGCGGTGGAACGGCACCTCGGCGGGATACGTGACCGCGCCCAGCACCCCGGCGCACCGCAAGGGGTTCCTGATCAGCCGGTCGACGATCACCGGTGACGTGTCCGCCGGCAGCTTCCACCTGGGGCGGCCGTGGCACGCGGGCGGCGACGCGTCGCTGGATCCGCAGACGACCGTGCGCGACTCCAGCCTGGGGGCGGCGGTGAAGGCCGCGCCGTGGACGGACATGAGTGGTTTCTCGTGGAAGGACGACCGGTTCGCCGAGTACCGCAACTCCGGCGCCGGCGCCGGTGCGGCAGGTCCGGAACGGCCGCACCTGAGCGACGCGCAGGCGGCGGGGCAGGAGATCGCCGACTGGCTGGGCGGCTGGGACCCGGCCGCGGGCTGAACGGCGGCCGGCCGGCCCCGGGGAGACCGGCGGAGGAAGCGCGGCAACCTTTTCCCGTGCGGTGGCGACAGACGGGTGTGCCCCCCGGCGGGAGACCGCCGGCGCGGGCGCGGAGGACTCTGGCCTCCGCGTCGGGGCAGGCCGGGCAAGGGCCCCGCGAGCAGGCAGGGACGGGACGGGCCCCGGGCAGGGGTGCTCGTCCCGTCCATGCCCGTCCCTGCGTGTCGGACCGTGCGCGCCGCCTCGTCCGGCGCGGTACCCGCCGCCGGACTCAGCGCGGGGCGATGAAGAGACTCTGGGCGCTGCGGCCGATGGGCCCCTTCTCGTCGTGGAGCCGGGCGTCCGCGAGGCCGATGCCGGCCTCGTCGACGCTCGTCCGCGCGTCCACGCACACCCATTCGCCGAGCGGGTGGCGGTGAAGGTGGACGGTCAGGTCCGGGTTGATGAAGACGTGGCTGCGGAAGTCGAGGACGTTGCTGATGCCGTTGCCGGAGTCGGCGGCGACCAGGACACGGTCGAGGGCACGGGGCACGTCCCCCGCGATCAGCGGGATCCGCATCCGCATCCAGCAGGTGCCCGGGCCCTGCTCCCGCCAGGCGCCCGCGGCGAACCGGGTCTCCATCGACGTGTGGTAGCCGATGTCCCACGGGACGCCGAAGAAGGGGGTTGCGGAGGTCTCGGACGGGGCGGGGAGCAGCGGTCCCTGGGCGACCGCGGGGCCGGGCTCCTCGGTGGCGCGGATGCGCAGGGCCCGGGCGTGCATGACGGGCGTGCCGCCTTCCGGGGTGAGGACGGCCTCGACGACCTCGGTGCTCCTGCCGGAGCGCAGGACGGAGGTGGTGATCTCCAGCGGCGCGATCGGGACGGGGCGCAGGATCTCGTACGTGACGCGGGCGACGCGCATGTCGGTGCGGCCGCCGGGGCGTTCCTCCAGGGCGCGGCCGAGCAGGGCGGCGGGCGGGCCGGCGTGCTGGGACGCCGCGTCCCAGGGGCCGCGGGTGTGCTCCGTGGCGGCGAAGCGGTGCTCGCTGAGGCGCTCGAAGAACGCCTCGGACTCCGGTGTCGCTGCCGTCATGGCCGTCCGCCTCCCGCGATAGGTGCAGGACGCACGCTACCTGCGGGTAACGGAGGGATCCAGGGGGCGGGACGGCACGGAGAAGGGGTGCGGGGTCCCGTTCGGGATCCCGCACCCCTTCCGCGGCGGTGCCGTGCCGATGTCAGCGGCCGAACACCATGTAGCCGAGGAGGCCGAGGGCGACGGCCAGCAGGGCGATGAACGTCACCGTGGCGACGGTGCCGCCCGCGTCGCCGCGGCGGCCCTGACGGCCGGCGCCGGTGCCCCCGGTCCGCGCGTTGCTCGCGTCCGCCGTGTCCGCTGCGCCTGTCGTGTCCGGGGTGACGGTCACGATCGCAGAGTTCTTCACTGGTGCTCCTGTGGTGCTTGCCTCTCCGTGGTCGACGGAGGGGTTTTGGCCTCAGCCTTGTGGCTGCGTGACACAGAGTAGTGGCAACTGGTCCAGACCACGACCACCGGGTGGGTGGCCAACGAGCCCTGTACCGGCAGCTTTGCCGTACTCACGGGAACTGTAAGGCGTCAAAGGTGAGGGAGGGGCTGTTTCGCGTCATCCTCACGGTCGCTCAACGTCACCGGTCCGCGGCCGGGGGTGAGCGGGGCGCCGCCGCGGGGTCCCCGACAACCACCCTGCGCAGTGGGGCCGGTCGGCCAGAGTCACCGCTGTGACCGACGACGCGGCGACACAGGCCCGCGTCGACACCACCCGGCCCCCACCGCGCGCATCCGGATCTACTGGACCGGCGGCAAGGACGACTACGCCGTCGACCAGGAGGCAGGTGACCGGATCCGTGCGCTGCACCCGGGAATCGGCGACCACGCCCTTGCCGGCCGGCGCTTCCTCGGCCGGGCGGCCCGCCACCTCGCCGCCGACGCCGGGATCCGGCGGTTCCTCGGCGTCGGCACGGGCCTGCGGCCGTCCCGCCCGCGTCACCCGGCGGCCCGCAGGGCCGCCGTCGCCGCGTGGTGGCCGCACATGCCGTGGACCGACGGACCCGGCGGGGTGGCCGACGAGCACAGCCAGGTGCCCGGCAGCGGTGTCCGGTACGGGTTCCACCCGGCCACCGGCCGGGCGAGGACCTGGCGAAGGCTCAGCGCCCCGCAACCGATGTCCCCGCCCACGTAGTTGGGGTTGTACACGCCCAGCTCGGCGGCCGAGAGGCCGCGTTCGGCGACGATCGTGTCGGTGAAGCCGGGCGCGTGGGCCTCGACGGCGGACCGGATCATCGTGAGCGGATTGCGCGGATCGCCGTGCGGGACGTGCGCGTAGGCCCAGACGGGGCGTCTGCCGCCCACGGCCCGGGACGGATCGGCGGCAGCCGGGTCGACCAGGATGATGTACGGCCGCGCGACCCGGCGTCCCCGCGCGGTGGCGGTCTCGGCGTGCCGCAGTTCCTCCGGCAGGCCGTGCGCGCCCCCCAGGTGCACGGTCGCGGCCTGCGCGAGGCGGGGGTCCGTCCAGGGGATGGTCCCCTCGACGAGGAAGTCGGCCTTGGCCGCCCCCGGGCCGTAGCGGTAGCGGGCCAGCCGGCGGCGGTAGCCGGCGGGCAGCGGGGCGATCCGGGCCAGTTCCCGCGGTGAGACGTCCAGCATGGTGATGCGCCGTCCGGCCGGCAGCTCGTGCAGGCTGTTCACGCGGACGCCGGTGTGGATCCGGCCCCCCAGGCGCTCCAGCTGCGCGGCCATGGCCGCCGCGAGCGTACCCGAACCGCCCTGCGGGACCGGCCAGCCCGTGCTGTGGGCGAGGTGTCCCAGCAGCAGGGCGACCGCGGCCGTGGTGGGGGAGGGGAGCCGGCCGACGCCGTGCGCGGCGACCCCGGCCAGCAGTGCCCGGGCGGGCTCGGTGCGCAGGGTGCCGCCCAGGCGCAGGGCGTGGACGGGGACGCGGGGCGCCAGTGCGGTGAGGGCGCCGAGCGGCGGCACGCCGCGCTGGTCGGACAGCATCAGCTCGACCACCGGCCGGGAGCGGGCGATCAGCGGTTCCATCAGCCGCCGCCAGCGCGGCCCGTCGGAGCCGAGGTCCGCGCAGGTGGCGTCGAGGTCCCGCCAGGCCACGGCGGCCGGTCTCCCCTTCAGGGGGTGGGCGTACGCGGCGGGGGAGTGCAGCAGGCGGACGCCGTGCTCCTCCAGCGCGAGCGAGCGCAGGAAGGGGGAGACGGGCGCCATCGGGTGGACGGCCGCGCAGATGTCGTGCACCACGTCCGAGTCGAAGAGCGGCTCCGTACGCAGCCCTCCGCCGATGCTCCCGTGCGCCTCGAACACCTCGACGGCGAGGCCCGCGCGCGCGAGCGTGAGCGCGGCGGCGAGGCCGTTCGGCCCCGAGCCGACGACGACGGCGTCCGTCATGCCACTCCTCCGGGAGATCGTGCCCTTGTCGGGCGGTGCCGTTCGGCCGTATCGGGGGTTCTGGCGTCCCGGCGCGTTCAGCCGGCCGGCCTGTTCTGCCGCGCCGGCCCGTCCAGCCCGCCGGGGCGCGCCCCTGCCCGGTCGCGCTCCTGCTCTGCCGCGCCGTACCCCCGCCTTGCCCGGCCCCCGCCTCGCCCGGCCCGCGCCGCGCCGTGACCGGGTCAGCGGATGTCGGGGCGCGGCGCGGGAGCGGGCGCGGCGGTGAGCGTCGCGACGGCGAGGCGGTCGGTCTTCGCCGGGTCGCCGAAACGGTGCAGCAGCAGCCACCTGCCGTCGTCGTGCGCGGCCGCCACCACGGAGGCGTCACGGGTGGCGCCGTTGTGCCAGAGCGTCGGGCCGGCGCGGCGCCAGGTGGGTGCCGGGGCGCCCAGCCGGCGCTCGACGAGGAGGCCGACGAGCACCCGGGCCATGGTCCTGGGCGTCGCCCACAGGCCGCCGGACGGCAGGATCGCTCCCGTCAGGTTCCACAGAGGGCGGGGCCGCCCCAGCAGCGTCCGGGGGACGAGGCGCAGGTCCCCGGGCGGCCGTGCGGTGACCGCGCCGGCCGCCAGATCCAGGGGCCGCAGGACGTGTGCGTCCACCAGCTCCTGGTAGGTGCGTCCCGTGGCGGTGGTGAGGGCGAGACCCAGGACGGCGTAGCCGAGGTTCGAGTACTCCTCCTCCTCGCCGGCCGGTGAGCGGCGCAGCGCCTCGAGGTCCCGCAGCGCGTCCCGCAGGGCGGTCTCGGTGAAGTCCGCGTACGGGTCGTCGGGCGGGCCGGTGGGCACCGGGAGCAGCCGGGGCAGGCCCGAGGTGTGCTCGGCGAGCCGGCGCGGGGTGATCGCGCTCGTGCGGGGCACCTCCGGGAGGATCTCGTGCAGCGGCGCGTCCGGGTCGAGCGCGCCCTGTCCGGCCAGTGCGGCCAGGACGGTGCCGGTGAAGACCTTGCTGAGCGAGCCGATCTCCACGAACCGGTCGGGGTCGTGCCCGTGGGCGACACGGTCCTCGATGCCGGGTCCGCCGAGAAGGCAGGTCGGTGTCCGCACGTCGGTTGCTCCTGTCAGAGGGGTGGGGCCGGGCAGGTCAGGCGGGCCCGGCGGCCGCGGCAGCCGGCCGCGCGGACTCCGGGTCGGGTGCCGGCGTGCCGGACCCGGGCTGCGGGTCCCCGTCGCCTGGCGGGGTGCCGGTGTCCGGCGCCCGTCCGGTGCGGGCCCGTATGCGGATACGGACGGCCGCCTCGGCGCGTTCGAGCGCGCCGGACAGGAACACGAGGTCGCAGGCGATCATGGTCAGCGCGAAGCCGGTGAGGCCCATGAAGAACGCGATGGACACATGGAAGGCGATGGACGTCGCGGCCGCCCACGGGCGCAGCGCCGGGACGAGGACGCCGAGCGGGAAGTACACCAGGAAGGCCACGGTCCCGTAGGTGCCGAGGACGACCAGGGCGTCGTTCTCGTACACCAGGTGCGACCAGCCGGGCAGTTCGAACTCGGGCACCCGCATCACGTAGAAGAGGGCGGTGCCGTCCTGCCACTCCTGCCCCATGACCTTGTAGAGGCCGGAGACGACGTAGACCAGGCAGATCTGGACGGCGACCATGAGGACGCCGAGGTTGTGGAACGGCACACCGACCGCGCGCACCGCGCCCGGCAGCAGGCCCGGCAGGCGCCCGGCCAGGCCGGTGGGCAGGGAGAACCGGTCGTAGCAGCGGGTCAGCAGCAGGAACGGGATGACGACGTAGGCGAGGTTGTCGCCACCGTCGAGCAGGCCCGGCTGCCGCTGGTACACCGACCACAGCAGGACCCAGTGCAGGGCCAGACCCGGGCGTCCGCCGACGCCGAGCACGACGGCGAGCCCTGCCGCGATCCCCGCGTGGAAGAGGATCTCGGACCAGGCGGGGGAGGCGGAGAGCGCGTAGAGGCTGAATCCGGTCAGCTGGTCCAGGAACTCGTCGTGGGGCAGGATCCCGTCGGGACCGAAGAGGTAGTTCCGTTCCCGGTACTGGCTCACGTAGTACATGAGGCCGACGAAGCCGAGGAGTGCGCGGGTGCCCGAGACGCCGGTGACGGCGGCCGGATGGAGGGTCCAGGCGTCCAGGCGGGCGGGGAAGCCCTTCATCGCAGCTCCTCCCGCTTCACCCAGTCGAAGTCCTTGACCATGACCTCGTCCTCGGCGGACGGGTCGTTCCGCCGGGACCACGGCGGGAGTTCACGCACGTACATACGGACCTGGATCCTCTCGGGCCTCCCGTCGCAGGCCGCCGGCATCCGGTCCCAGGCGTAGCGGGCGAGGGTCTTCACCGCCTCCTTCTCCGTGACCTTCTCGTACGGCAGCGGGGGCAGCACGGGCTTCTTGTCGTTGGTCTGCTGCTGGCGCAGCCTCCTGAGCAGCTCCTCGCTGCTGGTGACGTTCTGGAGGGCGGCGGAGACGATCCGCACGTCGCGCGAGGGGAAGAAGCGGGAGCTCTGCACCTTCTCCAGCGCGGCGGCCGACACGTCGTAGTACGCGGACACGGAGCCGTCGCGGCACGTCGCGCGGGCCAGGATGCCGCGGTCGTCCGACATGGGGGTGGGGGCGAAGAGCTGCCAGTTCTGCGAGAAGTACGGGTCCAGGTACGCCGCCACCCGGTCCCCGTACACCAGCTTCGCCGGGCTGAGCGGTGCCTGGGACAGGGCGGCCAGGGTCATGTGAACGCCCAGGAGGGCGCCGCCGATGAGCAGCGCCGCCCTCCTGGTGGTGCGATGTGTCGTCGTCACGTGGTGATCAGCGGTCGAAGACCGTGTCGGCCGGGACGCCCGCCGGCAGCTCGGCCGGCGAGGCGAAGATGCTGCCGTGGCTCAGCATGTTGTCGGCGTTGCTCTTGGCGACGACGGCCATGCCCTTGCCGACGGCCGTCGCCTTGTGCGCGCCCTTGGTGGCGGCCTTGCCGACCGACTTGGCCGCCTTGCCCAGCAGCGAGCCCAGGGCCTGCGGCGCGGGCTGCGCGCCCTCGACGGCGGCGACCGGGGCGGCCGGCTGCGCCGGCGCGGCCTGGGCGCTGCCCTGGGTGGCGACGAAGAGGGCGACCCCGGCGGTGGCGACGCCGGCGGCGGTGGCGATCTTCTTGATGTTCACAGGTATTCCTCACCTTGGATCGGGTGGTCCGTGGACGGACCGCCCGGTTACGGGCACAGCCCTGCCCGCCACCCCACGCCGTACCGCGTGGGGTGGTGCCTGGTGCGGGCTGCGGCTTCGAGCCTGCCTTCCGCGGGCGGGGCTCTCCATTGCCTCTAGAGGCATCGCCTGATGCGGCGTCGCCCGATGAGGCATGACCTGATGAGGCATGACCCGATGAGGCGTCGCCTCATGCGGCGACGCCTGATGCGGCATCGCCTCAGGAGGCGATGGCGTCCTCGGCCAAGGTGTCGTGATGCTGGACCGCGACCAGGCTCGCCTCGAATCTGGACCCGACGTCCAGCTTTCTGACGATGCTGGTGATGTGCGCCCGCAGGGTCCGCTCGGCGATCCCGAGCTGCCCGGCGAGCACGCGATTGGTCCTGCCCCGGGCCAGATGGCGCAGTACTTCGCGCTCCCGGCCGGTCAGCAGGTCGAGTTTCCCGGCGTCCACCGACACGGGAAACGGATGGGCGTCGTGCGCCGCTGTCATCGTGTACTCCCCCTGTATCTCTGCCTGCCTCGGACCGACGTGGCGGTACGGCAGGGCGGGACGGGGGTGGGGCCGCTCTGCGGCCGGCAGTGGTCAGATGCCGGCATCGCGGCCCGCCCGGCCCGACTTGGCCTGGAGCTTACCCTTCGGTACGGGTCCGAACTCGGGGGGCCGTCGTCCTCCTCGCGGGGCCCTTCGCCTCCTACACTGACTTCCGGGTCGGGCTACTACCGTGCGGCGAAGGGTGGTTGACGGTGCGTAAGGCGTGGCTGGTCGCCGGGGTGTCACTCGGCGGTGCCCTGCTCTTCGTCGCCCTGCTCGTCGTCGGCACCTACTCGGCCGCGGCCGGCATCTTCGGCGGCGACGCCAAGGGCGGGGCGGTGGGCCTGGCGAAGGGGGCCGTCCCGGCGCGCTACCAGTCGCTGGTGCAGACGTGGGGCAACCTCTGCCCCGCGATCAACCCCGCCCTGCTCGCCGCCCAGCTCTACCAGGAGAGCGGCTGGAACCCGCGGGCGCAGAGTCCCGCCGCCGCGCAGGGCATCGCCCAGTTCATCCCTGGCACCTGGGCGACGCACGGCATCGACGGCGACAAGGACGGCGACCGTGACGTCTGGGACCCGGCCGACGCGATTCCCTCGGCGGCTTCGTACGACTGCGAACTGGCCGGATATGTTCGCAAGGCGCCGGGGGACCCGACCGACAACATGCTCGCCGCGTACAACGCCGGCGCCTATGCCGTCATCAAGTACGGCGGCGTCCCGCCGTACCGCGAGACGCAGAACTACGTGAAGGTCATCCGCACGCTGGAGAAGAGCTTCGCGCGGCCGGTCGGACGCGTCGAGCCCTCGCGGCAGGCGGCCGGCGCCATCTACTTCGCGCAGCAGAAGCTCGGCACCAAGTACCTGTGGGGCGGCAACGGGACGCCCGAGCAGGGCGGGCGGTTCGACTGCTCCGGCCTCACCCAGGCCGCGTACCGCACGGTGGGCATCGAACTGCCGCGGGTCGCCAACGACCAGTACAACGCCGGTCCGCACCCCTCGCGCGACGAACTGATGCCGGGGGACCTGGTGTTCTTCTCCGACGATCTGACCAACTCGCGGGCGATCCGCCATGTCGGTCTCTACGTCGGCGGCGGATACATGATCAACGCCCCGTACACCGGCGCGGTGATCCGCTTCGACAAGATCGACACCCCCGACTACTTCGGCGCCACCAGGGTCACCAAGGACGGCGCCGCGGCCCTGCCGACGGCGCTCCCGGCGGCCTGACCGCACCCCGGTCCACCGGCCGGGTGGCTGGAAAGTGCCCTTTACCGCAGGGCTCTGAGCTGCGATGACGTGTCACTCTTCGATAACGTCATGGTGATCGTTCGGTGGAGGGTGGAACGAGGCCGGGGTCCATGTCGTTCCCTGGTCAGGGAGGCCGCCGCACTGACCATGCAGCACACACCCGACCGACCACGGGGGTTGGGAGAACGGCGCGCAGGACGCGCGCCGGCAGGCAACAAGGCAAGGGGCCGCGGCAGATGGCTGGACTCGCAATCGGGTTCCCCCTGACGGAGTCGAGGGATTCGATGAATCCCGACGTCAGCCTGCTCTACGACATCAACGGTCTGGCGAAGGACGCCCCCGGCTGGTTCGACCGGACCATGGAGTTCGTCGGCGAGTACGGGATCATGCTGGGGCTGGTCCTGGTGGCGCTCTGGTGCTGGTGGAGCGTCCGCCGTCGCGGCACCGCGGAGGATTCGGTGGTCGCGGTGGCCGGGCTCGTCTGGGCGCCGCTGGCCGCGGGGATCGCCCTGCTGATCAACATCCCCATCCGCGGCTTCGTGGAACGGCCCCGGCCCTTCAACGACCACGAGGGCCTGGAGGTCCTGGTCGAGGGGAAGACCGACTTCTCCTTCGTCAGCGACCACTCGACGATGGCCATGGCGGTCGCCGCCGCGCTCTTCGTCGCCCACCGCCGCTTCGGGACGGCCGCGCTCGGGCTCGCCTTCGCCGAGGGCTTCTGCCGCGTCTACATGGGCGTCCACTATCCGACCGACGTCATCGGCGGGTTCGCCCTCGGCACCGCCGTGGCCCTGCTGCTCGCCCCGGTCGCGCTGGCGCTGCTCACTCCGCTGGTGTCCGCCGTCGCCGGGTCCCGGGTGCTGGGGCGGCTGGTGCGCTCGCGCCGCGCGGGCAGCGCCCGCCTGGTCGAGCCGCTGGACATCCCCGAGCCCCGCACCGAGGACACCGGCCCGGGCGCCAACGGATTGGCGGCGTAGCCGCCCGGAGGGCGGCGGCGCGCCCACCGGCGCCGAGGACCTCCGGCCCCGGCCCGCAGCCCTCCGCGGGGACGGTCAGAGGGCCTGGGGGTGGTCGAAGAGCCCGTCGGGGTCGTAGCGGTGCCTGAGGCGGGTGAGACGGTCGGCCGCCGGGCCGTAGTACGCCTCGCGCCAGTTCGTCAGCTGCGGGTCGGCGTAGTTCTGGTACGCGGCGCCCGAGGCGTGGCGCCGCATCGCGGCGCGGGTGTCCGCGAGCCATGACAGGGCGTCGGTCCCCCGGGTGCCGGGCCGCCACGCGCCGATGTACTGGGCCAGGATCCGTGAGCGGCGGTGGACGAACGACGTCGCCAGCCGGTCGACCCGGTTCACCGCGCCGCCGAGCGCGGTCAGCAGCACGCTGCCGTCGGCCGCGCCCCGGGCGGCCGGGATGCGGGTGAACGCCTCGGCCGCCGCGATCAGGGCCCGCACCCCACCACCCGTCAGGTCCCGGTCGAAGAAGTCGGAGGCGGACGCGTAGGTCTCGCGCGGGAGCGTGCCCTCGGGCCCGCGCCCCGGTGTGCCACCGGGCAGCCGGCACTGCTCCTCGTCGAGCCCGAGGCACCCGGCGGCGGCGAGCATGGCGTCGAGGTACGGACGGGGTCGCAGGGCGACGGACGCCGCCGAGGAGCCCGCCGCGTCCGCGAGCCGGTCGACCGCGTTGCGCAGACCGGCCTCGTCGCCGAGCGTGAGGGCCATGACCGAGAGCGTCGGGGGGACGCCGCCGGGTCCCGCGTTCACCGTCGCCGACGACCAGATCTCGTCCGGCTGCGCGGGCCCCCACCGCTGCCAGGCCGTCAGGACCGCCTCGGCCTTCGACCAGGGCCAGTTCAGGTAGGCGGCCACGGTGGGCGGCGCCGGGTGGGTGCGGAACCGGAAGCGGGTGACCACCCCGAAGCCGGCGGTGCCGCCGCCGCGCAGGGCCCAGTGCAGGTCCCGGTCGCCGTCGGCGCCCGCGGTCCTGATCGCGCCGTCGGCGGTGACGACCGTGGCCTCCGTCATGCTGTCGCAGGTCAGGCCGTAGGCACGGGAGACCACCCCGTGGCCGCCGCCGAGGGCGAGCCCGGAGATGCCGACCGTCGGACAGGAACCGCCGGGCACCGTGCGTCCGGTGCGGGCCAGCCCGCGGTACACGCCGGAGAGTTTCGCCCCCGCGCCGATCGTGCCGTCGGCGCGCACCTCGTCGAGCGAGGACACGTCGACGACGAGCCGCCCGGTCCCCGACGACCAGCCGCCGTAGGAGTGGCCGCCGTTGCGGACCGCCACGGGGACGGAGCGGGCCCGCGCGTACGCCAGGCACTCCCGCACGTCGTCCTCGCCCGCGACGTAGGCGACGGCCGCGGGCCTCAGGCCGTCGAAGCGGGTGTTGTAGAGCTGCCGGGCGCTCGCCCAGTCGGCGTCGCCGGGCAGGACCAGCAGGCCGTCCAGTCCCCGGGCGAGGGCCCGGCAGCTCTACAACACCCGCTTCGACGGCCTGAGGCCCGCGGCCGTCGCCTACGTCGCGGGCGAGGACGACGTGCGGGAGTGCCTGGCGTACGCGCGGGCCCGCTCCGTCCCCGTGGCGGTCCGCAACGGCGGCCACTCCTACGGCGGCTGGTCGTCGGGGACCGGGCGGCTCGTCGTCGACGTGTCCTCGCTCGACGAGGTGCGCGCCGACGGCACGATCGGCGCGGGGGCGAAACTCTCCGGCGTGTACCG
>NZ_RDBP01000012.1:1179433-1184424 GCF_008042045.1 Streptomyces sp. T39 | reverse complement strand
CAGTACCGTGGACCCGTGCCCCAGCAGGACCCCGGCGCCGGCAGTCCGGCGCATCTCACCACCACCGTCGAACGCGGCTCCTTCGCCGTCGCCCGCTGCACCTGCGGCTGGTCGGGACCGGCGCGGCGCTCCAGGGACCGTGCCCGCACGGACGCCCGCACCCACACGGAAACCCCCTGAGGAGCCGAGCCCCCGGCGTACCGGCCCGACCCGGACGCGCCGGTCCATGGGGCCTCCCGTGGAGGAGAAGACGGCGGCCGCGGGCCGCGGGTTCGGGGCCGGCGGCGTGCCGTCCGGCGGACCGGCGCGTCCGGGTCGGGCCGGTACGCCGGGGGCTCGGCTCCTCAGGGGGTTTCCGTGTGGGTGCGGGCGTCCGTGCGGGCACGGTCCCTGGAGCGCCGCGCCGGTCCCGACCAGCCGCAGGTGCAGCGGGCGACGGCGAAGGAGCCGCGTTCGACGGTGGTGGTGAGATGCGCCGGACTGCCGGCGCCGGGGTCCTGCTGGGGCACGGGTCCACGGTACTGCGCGGCGCGGGGCCGCCGGAATGGCCCCGGCGGCGTGACGGGGCGAGCGGGCGGTCGTTAGGGAAGAGGGGCGTCCCCGGGCCCGCGGGGCCGGTTCACGGGGCGGCCTCCAAGCAGTGGTCCCGTTCTGGGGGTTGGCAGGCGATGGTGGCGCAGCACACACGCAGGAGCGGAACGATGGCCGTCGCGGCGACGGTGATGGGGATGATGGCGGCCACCGGGTGTACGGGCGCGGGGGCGGTCGCCGACGACGTCGATGCCGTGGACGAGGTCGTCAGGGCGGCGGACGCCCTGGAGCGGGCGCGCAGTTCCCGGACGCGCACCGCGATGGAGATGGCCACCGGCGGCACCCGGGTCACCATCCGCGGCGAGGGCGGCTACGACTTCGCCCGCCGCACCGGCCGGCTGACGGTGGTCCTGCCACCGGACCCCGCGGGCCTCGACGAGCACGAGCCGATCACCGAACTGCTCACCCCGGGCGCGCTCTACATGAAGAACCGGGGCGCGGGCGTCCCCGCCGACAAGTGGGTCCGTGTCGACACGGCCGCCCTCGACGACGGGAACCTGGTCACCGGCGGTGCCACCGACCCGCTCGCGGCGGCGGAACTGCTGCGCGGCGCCGAGCAGGTGACCTTCGTCGGCGAGAGCGAGGTCGAGGGGGAGCGGGTGCGGCACTTCCGCGGCACCACGGACATCGGGCGGGCGGCACGGGCGGCGCGGCCCCACGCCAGGCCGGCGCTGGCGGCCGCGGCGAAAGGGTTCGCCAACCGTGCCGTGCCGTTCGACGTGTATCTCGACGACGCGGGGCTGCTGCGCAAGGTCCGGCACCGGTTCACCTTCGCCAACGAGGGGCGCGCGGTGGCCGTGACGTCCACCACGGTCCTGTTCGACTTCGGGGAGCCGGTCGTGGTGCGGCTGCCGGACGAGCAGGACATCTACACCGGAAAGGTCGAGGTCTGACGCCGTGCGGGGGGCGCCGGGGAGTGCGCAGCGGTGGCCGGGGGAGGCGAGGGCACCCGGGATGGCCACGGCGCAAATGGTCCGGACGTGCCATGCGCTTTGCGCCATCCGGTCCCTAGCCTAGGGACCGACATCGGCCGGAAGAGGTGACGGCACGTGGCTCCGCCCAGTACGACGACGGTCCAGGACGACTGCGTGGCCCTCGCCGAGATCGAGCTGTGCGGCGAGCTGATGATCGCCGCGTCGGCCGTGGACGAGGAGCGGCTGAGCCCGGCCCGTATCGACGAGGTGCTGTGGGGCACGGCGGCGGAGCGGCATTCCGGTCCGGCGCACCGCTGACGGCGCCGCCGAGCGGCGGTTCGGCTCCGTGCCCCGGCCGAAAGATGTGATCAAGCCAATCGTGCCGTCCCGCGGGAGAGGGATTCGTCTCCCGCGGAACGGTACGTAACAGGACAGAACGGGCGGCCGGCCGGGTCAGGTGCGCAGAAGGCGGGCGATCGCCTTCGTCGCCTCCTCGACCTTGGCGTCGATCTCGTCGCCGCCCTTCACCGCCGCGTCCGCCACGCAGTGCCGCAGGTGCTCCTCCAGCAGCTGGAGGGCGAACGACTGCAGCGCCTTCGTGGACGCCGAGACCTGGGTGAGTATGTCGATGCAGTAGACGTCCTCGTCGACCATCCGCTGCAGGCCGCGGATCTGCCCCTCGATCCGGCGCAGCCGCTTGAGGTGCTCGTCCTTCTGCTTGTGGTAGCCGTGCACGCCGTGGTCGTGAGCGGTCTCGTGGCCGGTGACCGGGGGGCCGGCCGCCTCGGTGGTCGTCATCGCGTCCTCCCGTTGTCCTGAAAGGGGTGTTGTATACCCCTCGTGGGTATATGGTATCGAATCACAGGGAAATCGGTGGGGGTCTGTGCGGATCGCGTCGGTTGATGGGCGACACTGGGTTGTCGCCGGTTAGCCGTGGCCGGATGATGCGCCTAGCATCAGCCTGACCAAAACCAGAGCACCCCGAGGACCCCACGTGCGATTTCGTCTGACCCCCAGGGAGACGAGCTTCTACGACATGTTCGCCGCATCCGCGGACAACATCGTCACGGGCTCGAAGCTCCTGATGGAACTGCTCGGAGCGGAGTCCTCCGCCCGGGCCGAGATCGCGGAACGGATGCGGGCAGCAGAGCACGCCGGGGACGACGCGACCCATGCGATCTTCCACCAGCTGAACTCCTCGTTCATCACGCCGTTCGACCGTGAGGACATCTACTCCCTCGCGTCGTCCCTCGACGACATCATGGACTTCATGGAAGAGGCCGTCGACCTCGTCGTCCTCTACAACGTCGAGGAACTGCCGAAGGGCGTCGAGCAGCAGATCGAGGTCCTGGCGAGGGCGGCCGAGCTCACCGCCGAGGCCATGCCGCACCTGCGGACCATGGACAACCTCACCGAGTACTGGATCGAGGTCAACCGGCTGGAGAACCAGGCCGACCAGATCCACCGCAAGCTGCTCGCCCACCTCTTCAACGGCAAGTACGACGCCATCGAGGTCCTCAAGCTCAAGCAGATCGTGGATGTGCTCGAAGAGGCCGCGGACGCGTTCGAGCACGTGGCGAACACGGTGGAGACCATCGCGGTCAAGGAGTCCTGAGCTTCGTGGACACCTTTGCCCTGATCGTGACCGTTGGTGTCGCGCTCGGATTCACCTACACCAACGGCTTCCACGACTCCGCGAACGCGATCGCGACCTCCGTCTCCACGCGCGCGCTGACGCCGCGCGTGGCACTGGCGATGGCCGCGGTCATGAACCTCGCGGGGGCCTTCCTCGGACAGGGCGTCGCCAAGACCGTCAGTGAAGGTCTCATCGAGACCCCGCACGGCGACCGCGGCATGGGCATCCTGTTCGCGGCCCTCGTCGGCGCGATCGTGTGGAACCTGGTCACCTGGTACTTCGGCCTGCCGTCCTCGTCCTCGCACGCGCTCTTCGGCGGCATGGTCGGCGCCGCGCTCGCCGGCGGGACGGACGTGATCTGGACCGGCGTGCTGGAGAAGATCGTCATCCCGATGTTCGTCTCCCCGTTCGTCGGCCTGATCTGCGGCTATCTGGTGATGGTCGCGATCATGTGGATGTTCCGGCGGACCAACCCGCACAAGGCGAAGCGCGGCTTCCGCATCGCGCAGACCGTCTCGGCGGCGGGCATGGCGCTGGGCCACGGTCTCCAGGACGCGCAGAAGACCATGGGCATCGTGGTCATGGCGCTCGTGATCGCGGACGTGGAGCAGTCCGGCGACGAGATCCCGGTGTGGGTCAAGATCGCGTGTGCCGTGATGCTGTCGCTGGGCACGTACGCCGGTGGCTGGCGCATCATGCGCACCCTCGGCCGCAAGATCATCGAGCTGGACCCGCCGCAGGGGTTCGCGGCGGAGACGACCGGCGCGTCGATCATGTTCGGCTCGGCGTTCCTGTTCCACGCGCCGATCTCGACGACGCACGTGATCACCTCGGCGATCATGGGCGTCGGCGCGACCAAGCGGATCAACGCGGTGCGCTGGGGCGTGGCGAAGAACATCATCCTGGGGTGGTTCATCACGATGCCCGCGGCGGCGGCGGTGGCCGCGCTGAGCTACGGAATCGTGTGGTTGATCTTCGGGTGACGCCGCGCCCGTGACGCGTGCCGTGTGAGCCCCGTCGCCCCTCCCGGGGGCGCCGGGGCTCTCCCGTCCCCCGGGCCCGCCCCGCCGGCGCGACGTCTTCACGGCGGCTCCGCTCGCGAGCCCCGCGCCTCGACCGCCCCTACGGCCTGGCGGCCGTGGGATCCGCGCGCCGGGCGCGGGGACGCCGCGGGGGCGGCGGCTCATGGGGCTCCGCCCCGGGGGCCTGCCCGTGGACCGGCGCGATGCGGTGACCGTGACCGGGGGATCCGACCCACTCCGTCACCACCTCGCGCGGCACGCACCGCGCTCCGCGCGGTCGCCTCGAACGCCGGCGGGGGCTGATGGAGTCGGCCACGCAGAGGAAGGGGCCCGCCCCCTGGGAGAGGGGGCGGGCCCGTCGTCTTGCGGGTGGCACCGCCATGCAGCACCCGCAGACGGCTTATCCGAAGCGCCCCGAGATGTAGTCCTCGGTCGCCTGGACGGACGGGTTGGCGAAGATCCGCTCCGTGTCGTCGATCTCGATCAGCTTGCCGGGCTGGCCGACCGCCGCCAGGTTGAAGAAGGCCGTGCGGTCGGAGACCCGCGCCGCCTGCTGCATGTTGTGCGTCACGATGACGATCGTGAAGCGCTCCTTCAGCTCGCCGATCAGGTCCTCGATCGCGAGCGTCGAGATCGGGTCGAGCGCCGAGCAGGGCTCGTCCATCAGCAGCACGTCCGGCTCGACCGCGATCGCGCGGGCGATGCACAGGCGCTGCTGCTGACCGCCGGACAGGCCCGAGCCCGGCTTGTTCAGGCGGTCCTTGACCTCGTTCCAGAGGTTGGCCCCGCGCAGGGACTTCTCGACGATGTCGGCGAGCTGGTTCTTCT
>NZ_RDBP01000012.1:1178732-1179333 GCF_008042045.1 Streptomyces sp. T39 | reverse complement strand
GCGGTCGGAGACCCGCGCCGCCTGCTGCATGTTGTGCGTCACGATGACGATCGTGAAGCGCTCCTTCAGCTCGCCGATCAGGTCCTCGATCGCGAGCGTCGAGATCGGGTCGAGCGCCGAGCAGGGCTCGTCCATCAGCAGCACGTCCGGCTCGACCGCGATCGCGCGGGCGATGCACAGGCGCTGCTGCTGACCGCCGGACAGGCCCGAGCCCGGCTTGTTCAGGCGGTCCTTGACCTCGTTCCAGAGGTTGGCCCCGCGCAGGGACTTCTCGACGATGTCGGCGAGCTGGTTCTTCTTGTAGGAGCCGTTCAGACGCAGCCCCGCCGCCACGTTGTCGAAGATCGACATGGTGGGGAAGGGGTTCGGCCGCTGGAAGACCATGCCGACCGTGCGGCGCACGGCGACGGGGTCGATGCCGGACGCGTAGAGGTTCTCGTCGTCGAGCATCACCTTGCCCTCGACCCGCCCGCCGGGGGTGACCTCGTGCATACGGTTCAGGGTGCGCAGGAAGGTGGACTTGCCGCAGCCGGACGGACCGATGAAGGCCGTCACGGAGCGGGGCTCCACGGTCATCGAGATGTCCTCGATCGCCTTGTGG
>NZ_RDBP01000012.1:1170216-1178632 GCF_008042045.1 Streptomyces sp. T39 | reverse complement strand
AGGAGCCGTTCAGACGCAGCCCCGCCGCCACGTTGTCGAAGATCGACATGGTGGGGAAGGGGTTCGGCCGCTGGAAGACCATGCCGACCGTGCGGCGCACGGCGACGGGGTCGATGCCGGACGCGTAGAGGTTCTCGTCGTCGAGCATCACCTTGCCCTCGACCCGCCCGCCGGGGGTGACCTCGTGCATACGGTTCAGGGTGCGCAGGAAGGTGGACTTGCCGCAGCCGGACGGACCGATGAAGGCCGTCACGGAGCGGGGCTCCACGGTCATCGAGATGTCCTCGATCGCCTTGTGGGAGCCGTAGTAGGCGGTCAGTCCGCTGACGTCGATTCGCTTTGCCATGGGGGTCACTTCGCTTTCTGGTGGTCGCGTCAGCGACCGGCCGCGCGGCGGAGCCGCAGATCAGTGCTTCGGGGCCTTCCAGCGGGCGATGCCGCGAGCCACCAGGTTGAGGATCATGACGAAGGCGATCAGGACCAGGGCGGCGGCCCAGGCGCGGTCGTACGACGCCTCGCTGCCGACCCGGTACTGCTCCCAGATGTAGAAGGGGAGCGACGACTGGGCGCCCTCGAAGGGGTTCGTGTTGATCAGCTGGCTGCCGAAGACGAGCAGCATGATCGGGGCGGTCTCACCGGCGATACGCGCGATCGCGAGCATCACACCGGTGGTGATGCCGCCGAGCGCGGTCGGGATGACCACCTTCGTGATCGTGCGCCACTTGGGCACACCGAGGGCGAGGGAGGCCTCGCGCAGCTCGTTCGGGACGAGCTTGAGCATCTCCTCGGTGGAGCGGACGACGACCGGGATCATCAGGATCGCCAGGGCCAGCGCACCCATCAGACCGGACGGCTGGAGCTCGAACATCAGCATGATCGACAGCAGGAAGAGGCCGGCGACGATCGACGGGATGCCCGTCATGACGTCGACGAAGAACGTCACGGCCTTGGCCAGCGCGCCCTTGCCGTACTCGACCAGGTAGACGGCGGTCAGCAGACCGATCGGCACCGAGACCAGGGTGGCGAGTCCGACCTGCTCCAGGGTGCCGACGATGGCGTGGTACACACCGCCACCGGCCTCGAAGCCGGGCACGCCGGCCATGGAGTGGGTGAGGAAGTACCCGTCCAGCACCTTCGCGCCACGGCTCACGGTGACCCAGATCAGCGAGAACAGCGGGACGACGGCGAGGACGAAGCAGACCCAGACGACGCTGGTCGCCAGCCGGTCCTTGGCCTGGCGCCGGTTCTCGACGGCACTGGTGACCGTGTACGAGATGACGACGAAGAAGAGGGCGGAGAGCAGGCCCCACTGGATCCGGCTCTCCCAGCCGGCGACGAGTCCGAGACCCACGCCGAGGGCGATCGAGACGGCGGCGAAGCCGAAGGGCGCCCACCGGGGGAGCGAGCGGGTGCTGAGGGTGCGACGGTGGCCCGGCGCGGCGTGCGAGGGCGTCTCCTTGACGGCGGTCTGGCTCATGCCGCATCCCTTTCGTTCACTTCTCCGCCTGCGCGGCGCAGAGGTGCGGCGTGCGTCGTCGTGTGCGGCCCGGCGGCCGCGCATGCGTCGTTCACGCGGCCCCTTTCGTTCACTTCTCCGCCTGCGCGGCGCAGAGGTGCGGCGTGCGTCGTCGTGTGCGGCCCGGTGGCCGCGCATGCGTCGTTCACGCGGCCCCTTTCGTTCACTTCTCCGCCTGCGCGGCGCAGAGGTGCGGCGTGCGTCGTCGTGTGCGGCCCGGCGGCCGCGCATGCGTCGTTCATGCGTTGGCCCCCGAGTACTCCTTGCGGCGCGCGATGATCAGGCGGGCCGCGCCGTTGACCAGCAGGGTGAGGACGAAGAGGACCAGGCCGGAGGCGATCAGGGCGTCCCGCCCGAATTCGTTGGCCTCGTCGAACTTCGCGGCGATGTTCTGGGCGAAGGTGCCGCCGCCCGGGTTCAGCAGGTGCAGGGAGATGAGGAAGCTCGGGGAGAGCACGGTCGCGACGGCCATCGTCTCGCCCAGCGCGCGTCCGAGGCCGAGCATCGACGCCGAGATCACACCGGAGCGGCCGAAGGGCAGCACCGACATGCGGATGACCTCCCAGCGGGTCGCGCCGAGGGCCAGGGCGGCCTCCTCGTTCATGCGCGGGACCTGGAGGAAGACCTCGCGGCTGACGCTGGTCACGATCGGCAGGATCATGATCGCCAGCAGCACGCCCACGGTGAACAGCGAACGGGCGACGCCCACCTCGGTCTTCTCGAAGACGTACGTCCAGCCGAAGAACTCGTCGAGCCAGAGGTTCAGGCCCTCGAGGTAGGGCACGAGGAAGAGCGCGCCCCAGATGCCGTAGATGATCGAGGGCACGGCGGCCAGCAGATCGACGACGTAGGCGATGGGGGTGGCCAGCCGGCGCGGCGCGTAGTGCGAGATGAAGAGCGCGATGCCGACGGCGACCGGGACCGCGATCACCATCGCGATGATCGAGCTGACGACCGTGCCGAAGAGCAGGACCGCGATGCCGAAGACCGGCGGGTCACCGGCCGGGTTCCAGTCGAAGGTGGTGAGGAAGTTGCCCTCGTTCTCCGAGATGGCCAGCGTGGCGCGGTAGGTGAGGAACGCGGCGATCGACGCCATGATCACCAGCAGCAGGATGCCCGAGCCGCGGGACAGACCGAGGAAGATCTTGTCGCCTGCGCGGCCCGTGGATGCGCTGTTCAGCCCGGTGACCGGCGGAGCCGGCGTGGGTGGACGTGAATCTGTGGGTGTGGTGGAAGCCATGGTCTTTCCGGTCTGTGTGGGGGAGCGCCCGGCTCCCCTGGCGGCGGTGCACCGGATGGCGGGCCGGCGGGGACGCTCCGTCCCCGCCGGCCTGCTGTGTTACTTCAGACCCGCGACGGTCTCGCGGACCTTGGCGTTGATCTCGGCCGGGATCGGGGCGTAGCCGGCCTCGGAGAGGACCTTCTGGCCCTCGTCGCTGGAGGTGTAGGTCAGGAAGGACTTGACGGTGTCGAGCGTCTCGGCCTTGTTGCCGGTGTCGCAGACGACCTCGTAGGTCACCAGGACCATCGGGTAGGCGCCCTCGGCCTTGGTGGCGTAGTCGAGTTCGAGCGCCAGGTCCTTGCCGGTGCCCTTGATCTTGGCGGCGGCGATGGCCTTGGAGGCGTTCTCCGAGGTGGCGTCCACCGGGGTGGCGGCACCGGTCGCGATGCTCACGGTCGGGATGGACTGCGAGGTGGCGTAGGAGAGCTCGAAGTAGCCGATGGCGCCCTCGTTCTGCTTGACCTGGGCGGCGACGCCGGAGGAGCCGGATGCTGCCTGGCCGCCCGGGGCGGGCCACTTCTTCTCGGCCTCGTAGGGCCAGTCGGCCTTCGCCGTGGCGCCCAGGTACTTGCCGAGGTTCTGCGTGGTGCCGGAGTCCTCGGAGCGGTGGAAGGCCTGGATGGCCTTGTCCGGGAGCTCGGCGTCCTTGTTGAGCTCGGCGATGGCCGGGTCGTTCCAGTTCTTGATCTTGCCGTTGAAGATCTTGGCGATGGTGGCCGCGTCCAGGTTCAGCTTGTCGACGCCGGGGACGTTGTAGCCGATGGCGATCGGGCCGCCGACCATGGGCAGGTTGATGCCCTGGCCGCCCTGGCAGATCTTCTTCGACTCCTCGACCTCGTCGGGCTTGAGCGCCGAGTCGGAGCCGGCGAAGCCGACGGTGCCCTGGTTGAAGGCCACGATGCCCTCGCCGGAGGACGAGGACTTGTAGTTGACCTCGACGCCGGTGCAGGCGGCCATGTAGTTCTTGACCCAGAGGTCCATCGCGTTCTTCTGGGCGCTGGAACCGGAGGCCAGGAGCTTGCCCGTGGCACCGTCGCACTTGATGTCGGAGGCAGCGCTGGTCGACTCGCCGCTGCCGCCGGTGCCACCGGAGTTGTTGTCCGAACCGCACGCCGTGAGGACCAGGGCGCCGGAAACGGCGAGGGCACCGAGCGCTGCGGCGCGAAGCCCGTTCTTGCGCTGAAGCTTCACTTTCGGGTGTTCCTTCCAGTTGCCGCTTCGGTGCGGCGTGCGTCGGGGTGGGGGGACCGGCTCCGTGCCGGTCACCGCGTAAGGCCGAAATTAGGCAGATCAGGTGAAGTGGTCGACGGGGGAGAGTGAACGCGAGGTGAACCGTGGCGGGCGGCCTGGTGCTCCCACCTCAGGATTGCGCCGTACGGGCGTCCCGGCGCGGCGGCAGGCCGTCGTCACCCGAAAGCGGCGGGCCGTGCGAGGCCGCGCGGGGGCGACCGCACGCCACGGCGGAGGCGCGGATCGGGGGCCGGTCGGGCGGTCAGGCGGTGTGCAGGGAGTCCAGCATCGTGTCGAGCAGGACGCGGTCCCGGGGCTGGGTGAGCCGGGCGCGGGCCGCGGCGGGCGGGAGCCAGGCGATGGCGTCGACCTCGGCGCTGGCGGCGAAGGAACCGGACCGTGTCTCGGCCGCCCAGTAGCTGACGTGCTTCGGCCGGCCGTTCGCCGTGTAGCGGACGGAGGGCAGCCGGGCGCCGGGCAGACACCGGTGGCCGGTCTCCTCCAGAACCTCGCGCAGGGCGGCCGCGAGAGCGTCCTCGCCCCGCTTGAGCTTGCCCTTGGGGTGCGACCAGTCGTCGTATTTCGGCCGGTGGACGAGGCAGATCTCGATGCGGTCGTGCCCGTGCGGGGCGCGGCGCCAGAGCACGCATCCGGCGGCCAGCACGGTGTCGGGCCCCACGGGCCCGTATCCGGAGTCGTCGTACCGGGGATCGTCCGCGGGGTCGCCGTCCCCGGCACGGTCAGGCGCGTGCCCGGTTCCGGGCCCGCCCGGTTCGGGGCGGCGGGGTCCGTGCGCCGGGCCGGGGTGCACGGGCCCGGATTCGTGTGCCGCATCGGGGTGCGGGCGGCCGGATTCGTGTGCCGGATCGGGGTGCGGGCGGCCGGGCTCGTGTGCCGGGCCCGGGGGCTGCCGGTGCCGGTCGTCGTGGGGGGTGCCCGCGCCGCTCATGGCGCGGCCACCGCCGCCGTGGCGTGCCGCCACTCCTGCTGGAAGGCGAACCGGGCCGCCTCCACCTCGTGCCGCTGGTCCGCGTGGAGCACCCCGAGGGCGTACGCGGTGGCCGGCGCGATCCGCGGGGTGCGGGCGGCCGACGCGGCGGCCTCGGACGCCTCGGCGGCCTCCCGGTGGTGGTCGAGCACCAGCCCGGCGTGGCACAGCACCGGGTCGTCGCCGGGGTGCAGCGCCTCCCGCGCGTAGCGGTGCAGCCGCAGCAGCCGCCGGACCTCGTGCCAGGGCGCGTCCTGCTGCTCGGCGGCCGGGTCGGCGGCGAGGCCGTTGACCAGGGCCTCGGCGTTGTACGGGTGGGCGGCCCGGCCCAGCGGGAGCTCGGCCACGGCGTCCAGCAGACGACGCTCCGTGCTCTCGGCCAGCAGGGCCAGGACCTCGTCGGCGGGGCCCGCGGCGGCGGGGGCGAGCGGGAGCTCCGAGGCCAGTAAGGCGACCGAGTCCGCGACCGCGTGGAAGCGGGAGGAGCCGAGGGCGCCCAGCGCGGCGGAGTGCGCCCGGGTCCGCGCGAGGGTCAGCCGCCGCTCCAGCAGCGCTCCGGCGCGTGCCGCTCCCACGGCGAGCGCCCCGCCGCGCCGGGCGGCGGCCCCGTCGGCCGGCCCGGTCCCCCCGTCCGCCGGGGCCTGCCCGGCCCGGGCGCGCGGTACGGCCGAGGTGCCCGAGAGGCGGGACAGGGCGTCCAGCAGCCGGACCAGGCGGGAGGTGCAGGAGTGCTCCAGGGCGAGGGTCGCCGAGAGCCAGCCCAGTTCCGCGCGCAGGGTGTCCGCCCACTCGGGGTCGAGCAGCGGGCGGAAGGTGGACAGGCTTCCGCTGATCCGCCGCGCCGACGACCGCAGTGCGCGGGCCGCCTCCGCCGCGCCTGCCGTGTCCGCGCCGCTCTCGCTGTGCAGGCGCAGGCTGCGCAGGAACGCGCCCGCCTGCGTGTGCAGATAGCGGGCGAGGGTGTCGCCCGCCGTGGCGGTGTCGTGGCGGGAAAGTTCAGGGCTGTGCACGCCGGCGCCTCCGGGCGTCTATGAGCGTCTCCTGTACATGCCGCAGCGGCTGGCCGTCGGAGTCCGTGGCGTGCCGGGTCCAGGAGCCGTCCGGGCCGAGGTGCCAGGACGACGTCGTGTCGGACATACCGGCTTCCAGGAAACGGGTCAGGGTCGCGCGGTGGGCCGGGTCGGTGACCCGTACCAGGGCCTCGATGCGGCGATCGAGGTTGCGGTGCATCATGTCGGCGCTGCCGAACCACACCTCCGGTTCGCCGCCGTTGCCGAAGGCGAAGACGCGGGAGTGCTCCAGGAAGCGCCCGAGCACCGAGCGGACGCGGACGTTCTCCGAGAGACCCGCCACGCCGGGGCGGATCGCGCAGATGCCGCGCACCCAGATGTCGACGGGGACACCGGCCATCGCCGCCCGGTAGCAGGCGTCGATGACGGCCTCGTCGACCATCGAGTTGACCTTGATGCGGACGTACGCGAGGCGTCCGGCCCTGTGGTGGGTGATCTCCTTGTTTATTCGCGAGACCAGACCGTCGCGCAGCGACTTCGGGGCGACGAGCAGCCGGCGGTAGGTCTCGCGGCGCGAGTACCCGGAGAGCCGGTTGAACAGGTCGGAGAGGTCCGCGCCGACCTGCGGGTCCGCGGTGAGCAGGCCCAGGTCCTCGTAGAGCCGGGCTGTCTTGGGGTGGTAGTTGCCGGTGCCGACGTGGGAGTAGCGGCGCAGCGTCTCGCCCTCCTGGCGGACGACGAGCGACAGCTTGCAGTGCGTCTTCAGCCCGACCAGGCCGTAGACGACGTGGCAGCCGGCCTCCTCCAGTTTCCGCGCCCACTTGATGTTGGCCTGCTCGTCGAAGCGGGCCTTGATCTCGACGAGGACGAGGACCTGCTTGCCGGACTCGGCGGCGTCGATCAGGGCGTCGACGATGGGGGAGTCGCCGGAGGTGCGGTAGAGCGTCTGCTTGATGGCGAGGACGTCCGGGTCGGCCGCGGCCTGCTCCAGGAACGCCTGGACGGAGGTGGAGAAGGAGTCGTACGGGTGGTGGAGCAGTACGTCCCTCTCGCGCAGGGCCATGAAGACGTCGGGAGCGGACGCGGACTCGACCTCGGCCAGGTCGCGGTGGGTGCCGGCGACGAACTTCGGGTACTTCAGCTCCGGCCGGTCGAGCGCCGAGATGCCGAAGAGGCCGGTGAGGTCGAGCGGGCCGGGCAGCGGGTAGACCTCGGCGTCGGAGATCTTCAGCTCGCGGACCAGCAGGTCGAGTACGTACGGGTCGATGGACTCCTCGACCTCCAGGCGCACCGGCGGGCCGAAGCGGCGCCGCATGAGCTCCTTCTCCAGGGCCTGGAGCAGGTTCTCGGTGTCGTCCTCCTCGACCTCCAGGTCCTCGTTGCGGGTCACCCGGAACGCGTGGTGGGCGAGGACCTCCATGCCGGGGAAGAGCTCTTCGAGGTGGGCCGCTATGACGTCCTCCAGCGGCACGTACCGCTGCGGGCTGGCCTCCAGGAAGCGGGAGAGCAGCGGAGGCACCTTGACCCGGGCGAAGTGGCGGTGGCCGCTGACCGGATTGCGTACGACCACGGCCAGGTTCAGGGAGAGGCCGGAGATGTACGGGAAGGGGTGCGCGGGGTCGACGGCCAGCGGGGTGAGGACCGGGAAGATCTGCTGCCGGAACAGGGTGAAGAGCCGGGCCTGCTCCTTCTCGGTCAGTTCCGGCCAGCGGATGAGGTGGATCCCCTCGTCCGCGAGGGCGGGGGCGACGTCCTGCTGGTAGCAGGCGGCGTGCCGGGCCATCAGTTCACGCGACCGGGTCCAGATCAGGTCGAGGACCTCGCGCGGCTGGAGGCCGGAAGCGGAGCGGGTGGCGACTCCGGTCGCGATGCGGCGCTTGAGCCCGGCGACCCGGACCATGAAGAACTCGTCCAGGTTGGACGCGAAGATCGCGAGGAAGTTGGCACGCTCGAGCAGCGGCGTGGTCGGGTCCTCGGCGAGCTCCAGGACGCGCTCGTTGAAGGCGAGCCAGCTGCGTTCCCGGTCGAGGAAACGGCCCTGCGGGAGCTCGGCGCCGAGGGCGCTGTCCTCCTCGTAGGCGTCGGCGTCGGCGTCGAGATCGGGTTCGAGATCGGAGACGGTGGCGGCGACGGTGTGGGGCCGGTGCGCCGCTATGGACGCGACGGACGGCTGGGGGTGCTGGACCGGGACCTCGGCGGGCTGCTGGCTCATGGACCCATTCTTCCGCGCCGAGAGGGTCACCGGCGCGTCGGAGAGGGCCGGATCGAGGGCTTTTCTCCCGTTCGGGGAGGCGGGCACAGCGGGCTGCATTGAGAGAGGGTCGCAAGGATGTCTGAATGCCCGGTAACAACGACATGACGTGAGGGAAAGCGGGGCGGGGCCCCGGGGG
>NZ_RDBP01000012.1:1122339-1170116 GCF_008042045.1 Streptomyces sp. T39 | reverse complement strand
CGGACGCCCAGGGCGGCGGCCTCGGCAAGGCCCTGACCGCCACCGGCCTGCGCCACCTGGCCGCCCAGGGCCTGCCGACGGCCATGCTCTACGTCGACGCCGACAACCCGGCCGCCCTGCGCGTCTACGGGCAACTCGGCTTCGTCACCCACGAGGTGGACCTGATGTACCGCACCGAGTCCTGAAACCTGGGGCGCAGGTCCCGCCCGCCCCGCGGAGCTTTCGCCACACGCCCCGGGGCCACGCGGCCCGATCCGCCCCGATCGGACGCACGGCCACGGGGCGTGTGGCGAAAGCTCCGCGGGGCGGGCGGGACCTGCGCCCCAGGTTTCAGGACTCGGTGCGGTACATCAGGTCCACCTCGTGGGTGACGAAGCCGAGTTGCCCGTAGACGCGCAGGGCGGCCGGGTTGTCGGCGTCGACGTAGAGCATGGCCGTCGGCAGGCCCTGGGCGGCCAGGTGGCGCAGGCCGGTGGCGGTCAGGGCCTTGCCGAGGCCGCCGCCCTGGGCGTCCGGGCGGATGCCCACGACGTAGACCTCGCCCAGCTGCTCCTCGGCGTGCACCTTGGTCCAGTGGAAGCCGATGATCCGGCCGTCCCGGATCGCCAGGAAGAAGCCCTGGGGGTCGAACCAGGGCTCGGCCATGCGGTCGTCCAGGTCGCGCTGGGTGAGCGAGCCCTGCTCGGGGTGGTGGGCGAAGGCGGCGGCGTTCACCGCGAGCCACTCGGCGTCGTCCTCGCCGGGCACGAAGGTGCGGACGGTGACGCCGGGCGGGTAGTCCTGCGGGGCCACCGAGTCGGGGCCCAAGGGGCGGCGCAGCTGGCGCAGTTCACGGAACAGGGTCAGACCGAGGACCTGTGCCATGTGACGGGCGGCCGGCTTTCCGCCGTGGGCCCACATCCGCAGGCGCTTGCCCGAGGCGTCCAGCAGCGTGGTGCCGAGCGCCCGCCCGTGGCCCCGTCCGCGGTGGGAGGGGTGGACGACGAGTTCGGCCGCGGGGGCCTCGACCGGGTCGGTGTCCTCCAGTTGGGCGTAACCGACGAGCAGGCCCTCCACGGTGAGCAGGAAGTGCCGTACGCCCTCCCGGCGTGCTCCGCGCAGTTGCAGCCGGCCCTGCTCGGAGACGGCCTGCATCCCGTCGGACCGGGCGGCCTCGGCCAGCATGGCGGACACGGCGTCGGCCTGTTCGGGGCTCAGTTCGTCGAGGGAGTGGATCTGCCGGCCGGGCTCCGGAATCACTGCGTCGATCGTCATGGGTCCACGGTACGGCGGGTGCGGGCCGTGGCGGCACGGCGCGTGGCGCGGCGACCGGACGCGGCGCCGGTGCCCGGGTGGGCGGTACGTCACCCTTTCGCACGATGGCGCACGATGGCGGGCGATGGCAACCAGGTCGTAACCCGCGCCCCCCTGTCGCGCTACGCGCGTTGACTCTAGGCTGCGGCCCTGCGGGCTGTCGACGAACGGCCCTGCGTCCCACCCCCACGCTGTAACTGACAAGGGGACAGATGTCAGCGAGATCCCAGAACAACCGCGCGACCCGGCGCACCCGGCGTGTGCTCGCCGCCGCCGCGGGCCTCGCCACCGTCGGTGCGCTCGTCGCCGCGATGCCGGCCGGCGCCGCGTCCGGCGACCGGCACGGCGGTCACCACCACAAGCCGCGCACCGTCGATGTGCAGCTGCTCTCCTTCAACGACCTGCACGGCAACCTGGAGCCGCCGGCCGGTTCGTCCGGCACGGTCTCCGAGATCCGGCCCGACGGCACGGTCGCGTCGGTCCCGGCCGGCGGTGTCGAGTACCTGGCGACCTCGCTGCGCACCGCGCGCGCCGGCAACCCGTACTCCGTCACTGCCGCGGCGGGTGACCTGGTCGGCGCGAGCCCGCTGCTCTCGGGCCTGTTCCACGACGAGCCGACCATCGAGGCGCTCAACAAGCTGAACCTCGACGTCGCGGGCGTGGGCAACCACGAGTTCGACGAGGGTGCCGTGGAGCTGGCACGGCTCCAGAACGGCGGCTGCCACCCGGTGGAGGGCTGCTTCGAGGAGGGCACCGAGTTCGAGGGCGCCGACTTCCCCTACCTGGCGGCCAACGTCACCAAGGAGAAGACCGGCAAGCCGATCCTCGAGCCGTACACGGTCTGGCGGAAGAACGGCGTGAAGATCGGCTTCATCGGCGTCACGCTGGAGGGCACGCCGGACATCGTCAGTGCCAACGGCATCAAGGGCCTGAAGTTCCACGACGAGGTCGACACCGTCAACCGGTACGCCCGCGAGCTGGACCGCAAGGGCGTGAAGTCGATCGTGGCGCTGATCCACGAGGGCGGTTCGCCGGCGTCCACCGCGTACAACTACGACTGCGACTCGCCCGGTCCCGGCGACGGCATCTCGGGTCCGATCGCGGAGATCGCCAAGGGCATCACGCCCAAGGTCGACGCGCTGGTGACCGGCCACACCCACCAGGCGTACGTGTGCACGATCCCGGACCCGGCGGGCAAGCCCCGCATGGTCACCTCGGCCTCGTCGTTCGGGAAGCTGTACACGGACACCACGCTCACCTACGACCGGCGCACGGGCGACATCGTCCGTACGGCGGTGACCTCGGCGAACCACATCGTCCGCCGTGACCAGCCCAAGGCGCAGGACATGACGGACCTGATCGCGCGCTGGAACAAGCTGGCGGCGCCGATCGCGAGCCGTCCGCAGGGGTGGATCTCGGCCGACATCGCGGGCCGTGGCTCCGCCGAGCCGGAGAAGCCGCTGGGCAACCTGATCGCGGACGCGCAGCTCGCCGGGCTCCAGCCGGCGGACAAGGGCGGCGCGCAGCTGGCGCTGATGAACCCGGGCGGCATCCGCTCCGACCTGGTCTTCAAGGCGTCGGGCGGCGAGGGCGACGGTGTGGTGACCTACGGCGAGGCCTTCACGGTGCAGCCGTTCACCAACATGATGAACGTCGTGGACCTCACCGGCGCCCAGCTGATCACCACGCTCCAGCAGCAGGTGAGCGGTTCCAACGAGGCGTCGCCGAAGATCCTCCAGGTGTCGAAGGGCCTCACGTACACCCTGGACCTGACGAGGACGGGCGCCGCCCGGATCGTCGTGGACTCGGTGAAGCTGAACGGCGAGGCGATCGACCCGGCGAGGACCTACCGGGTCGCGATGAACGAGTTCCTCGCGGGCGGCGGTGACGGCTTCTCGGTGCTGAAGGAGCACACCAACAAGCTGGTGGGCGCCTCCGACCTGGACGTCTTCAACGCCTACCTGGCCGCCAACTCCTCGGCCGCGGCGCCGATCGCGCCGCCGGCCACGGACCGGATCACCGTCATCCGGTAGGTGCGGTACGTACGGCGAGGGGCGGCGGGCCACGTGCCCGCCGCCTCTTCCGCGTCCGGCGGGGGGTGCCCGCGTCCTGGTGCGGTTGACGCGGACGCGTCATACTCCGCGCCATGGACCGACGGAGATTCCTCGCGGGCTTGGCCGCCGTCCCGGCCGCCGCCCTCATCGGCACCCCCCACGCCGCCGCAGCACCCCGCCGCACCCTGTCCACCAGGGACTGGATGGCCGGTGCCACCGACTCGACGCCCTTGCAGCGACTGACCATTCCCGGCACCCACGACTCCGGCGCCCGCTTCGGCGGACCGTGGTCGGAGTGCCAGAACACCACCATCGCCCAGCAGCTGGAGAGCGGGATCCGCTTCCTCGACGTCCGCTGCCGGGTCACCGGCGGGTCGTTCGCGATCCACCACGGGCCGTCCTACCAGAACATGATGTTCGGCGACGTCCTCGTCGCCTGCCGCGACTTCCTCGCCGCGCAGCCCTCCGAGACCGTGCTGATGAGGGTCAAGCAGGAGTACTCCGGCGAGAGCGACGCCACCTTCCGGGCGGTCTTCGACGACTACCTGGACAACCGCGGCTGGCGCCCGCTGTTCCGCATCGGCGACGGCATCCCCGCACTCGGCGAGGCCCGTGGCCGGGTGGTGCTCCTCGGGGACAACGGCGGACTGCCCGGTGTCCGGTACGCCGACGGCGCCCACTTCGACATCCAGGACGACTGGAACGCCCTGCCCGACCCCAAGTTCTCCAAGATCCAGGCGCACTTCCGCAAGGCGGCGCAGCAGCCCGGCAGGCTCTACGTCAACTACGTGTCCACGTCGGCGTATCTGCCGCCGCGCTGGAACTCGGACAACCTCAACCCGCGCGTCCACGCCTTCGTCGACGGGGCGGAGGCGAGCGGCTGGCGCGGGCTCGGGATCGTCCCCATGGACTTTCCCAACACCCGCGCCGGGCTCGTCGAGTCCCTCATCCGCCACAACGGCTGACCCCGGCAACCCGGCCCGGGGCGCCGCGCCCCGGGCCGGTCACCGCGGCGTCGCTCCGGGGGCCGGCAGGCGGAGCCGCGCCCCGGTGAAACGGGACCGCAGAAGACGGTCGTGGGTGACGACGACCAGCGTGCCCGCGTAGGCGGCGAGTGCCGCCTCCACCTCCTCCACCAGGCCGGGGGAGAGGTGGTTGGTGGGCTCGTCGAGCAGCAGCAGGTCCACCGGGCGGGACAGCAGCAGGGCCAGCTCCAGCCTGCGCCGCTGCCCGGTGGAGAGCGCCCGCACCGGCCGCAGGAGGTCGGTCTCCCGCAGCAGCCCGGTGGCCGCGATCCGGGCGGCCGTCTCCTCGCCGTGCACCTCGGCGGCCGTGCGTCCGTGGGTCACCGGGTCGGCGCCCTGGCGCAGGTGGCCCACCCGCCGGGGGCGGGTGACGCCTCCCGAGGCGGGGACGAGCTCACCCGCCAGCACGCCGAGCAGGGTCGTCTTCCCGGCGCCGTTGGGACCGGTGACCAGCAGCCGGCCGCCGGCCGGGATCTCCAGCGCGTCCAGCGCCAGCCGGCCGGGCACCCGCACGTCCGACAGGAGCACCGGACCCTTCGCGCCGCCCTCGACGGATCCCGTGAAGCGCAGGGGCTCCGCCGGGGGGCGCACCGGATCGTCGGTGAGGCGCAGCACCCTCTCGCGGGCGTTGCGGATGCGGCCCATCGCGCCGTGCGCCCGTGACCGGGCGCGGAAGGCGCCCGCCCCGCTGAAGCCGCGCGGCCCCTTGCGCGGGACCGCCGACAGGCGGGCGATGCCGGTGTCCGCGAGCCTCGACTGCCGGGCGAACTCGGCGCGCCACTCCTCGTACTCCCGTTGCCGGCGCGCCCGGTCCGCCGCCCTGGCGGTGAGGAAGCCCTGGTAGCCGTTGCCGTGGCGGCGGACCGTCCGCCGTTCCGGGTCGACCTCCAGCACGGTGGTGGTCACCCGGTCGAGGAAGGCGCGGTCGTGGGTGACGGCGACGACCGTGCCGGGGTGGGCCAGCAGGTGCTCCTCCAGCCAGGCCACCGCCTCGTCGTCGAGATCGTTGGTCGGCTCGTCGAGCAGCAGCAGTTCGGGAGCGGCCGCGAGGGTCGCGGCGAGCGCCAGCCGGGCCCGGCGGCCCCCGGAGAGGGTGCCGAGTGCACGGTCGCGGTCGAGCGGCGAGCGGTCGCCGAGCCGGTGCAGGGTGCGGGCGACGCGGCGGTCGGCGTCAGGGCCGCCGCGCACCTCGAACTCGGCCAGCAGCCGGGCGTACTCCTGCGCACCGGCCTCGCCGGTGCGGTGCAGCGCCGCCTCGGCGGCCCGGATGCGTCCCTCCAGCCGGCGCAGCGGTGCCAGCGCGAGGTCGATCGCGTCGCCGACGCGGGCCGATCCCGGCAGGCCGAGGGTCTGGGGGAGGTGTCCGGTGCCGCCGGGGGCGACGACGGTGACCGTGCCGGTGTCCGGCTGTTCGGCCCCGGCGAGCAGGCGCAGCAGCGTGGACTTGCCGGAGCCGTTGTCGCCGATCACGCCGGCCTTCTCGCCGGGACGCAGGGCGAAGGTGACCTGGTCGAGCACGACCAGGTCGTCGTAGCGCTTGCCGACGCCGGTCAGGGTCAGCTGGGAGCGGGCGGTGGTGGCGGTGGCGGCTGGGAACAAGGGGCGGCTTCTTCCGTCGGGGGCAGATGATCGAGACGAGATTATCGAGACGAGACGTGTCGTCTCGAAAAGAAGGTAGCGCATGACTCCGCCCTTCGCAAGACGTAACGTCTCGCGAAGGGCGGTGCAGGATGGCAGGGGCAGGTCAGGGCGACGCCGGCGGCGGGGTGGGCGCGCCCGGCAGGCGGATCACCGCGCGGGTGCCGCCGCCGTCCGCCGGGGCGAGCGTCACCTCGCCGCCCGCCTGCTGGACGGTCCGGGCCACGATCGACAGACCGAGCCCCGAGCCGGGCAGCGAGCGCGCCGAAGGCGACCGCCAGAACCGTTCGAAGACGTGCGGCAGTTCCTCGGCGCCGATCCCGGGCCCGTGGTCGCGCACGGACAGGGCGCCGTCCCGCAGCTCCACCTCCACGCGCCCGCCGGGCGGCGAGAACTTCACCGCGTTGTCGAGCACGTTGACCAGTGCCCGCTCCAGCGGCGCCTGTTCGCCCCGGACGTACCAGGGGTGGACGTCGGCGGTGAAGGTCAGCTCGGGGCCGCGCAGCCTGGCCCGCTCCAGCGCGCCGTCCAGGATCTCGTGCAGAGCCACGACCTGCACCGTGCGACCGTGCGCCGCACCGTCCGGCCGGGACAGTTCCTGGAGGTCGCCGATGAGCGCGGCCAGCTCCGTCATCTGCGCCTTCACCGACGCCAGCAGGGCCCTGCGGTCGTCCGGCGGGATCGCCCGGCCGGTCTCCTCGCTCCTGGCCAGCAGCTCGACGTTGGTGCGCAAGGAGGTGAGCGGGGTGCGCAGTTCGTGCCCGGCGTCCGCGATGAGCTGCTGCTGGAGATCGCGCGACGAGGCGAGCGCGGCGGTCATCGCGTTGAACGAGCGCGACAGCCGGGCGATCTCGTCGTCGCCCTCGACCGGGATGCGCACGCTCAGGTCCTCGGTGCGGGCCACGTGCTCGACCGCGCCCGTCAGCCGGTCGACCGGTGCCAGCCCCGTGCGCGCCACCCACAGGCCGGTCGCGCCCGCTCCGATCACTCCGATGCCGGAGACCAGGAGCAGCAGCAGGGCCAGGTCGTTCAGGGTGCGCTCGGTCTCCCGCAGGGGCACGCCGATCATCAGCGCGGTGTCCTTGAACACCGCGCCGTCCGCCGCGGCGGGGACGGTCAGCACCCGCACGGACCGGCCCTCCGTGTCCGTGCCGTCGCGGAACGTGCCGGTGTCCGCCTCGCCCGGCCGGACCAGGCGGTCGGCCTCCCGGGCGACCGACCGGTCCCCCTCGGTCACCTCCACGGTCCCGGCGGAGACGGCGGCGAACACGCAGGGCTGCTCGCCGTCGGAGCGGATCAGCTGGAAGTAGTAGTCCTTCGGCCGGCCGAACTCGTCCTCCGACGTGGCGGACGGCGGGCAGCCCCGCAGGGTCGCCGCCACGTCCACGGCCCGCAGGTCGATGCTCTGCCGGGTGCTGCGCAGCTTGGCGTCCACCTCGTCGTACAGCTTGCCGCGCACCACGACCCAGCAGACCGTCGAGACGACGGCCACGGCCACCGCCACCGCCGTCGCCACCAGCAGGGCGAGGCGGGAGCGCAGCGGCAGCGCGCGCAGCCGTCGGATCACTCGGTGCCGCCCGGCCGCAGGGCGTAGCCGACACCGCGCACCGTCTGCACGAGGCGCGGCTCGCCGCCGGCCTCCGTCTTGCGCCGCAGGTACATCACGTACACGTCCAGGGAGTTGGAGCTGGGCTCGAAGTCGAATCCCCAGACGGCCTTGAGGATCTGCTCACGGGTCAGCACCTGGCGCGGGTGCGCCAGGAACAGCTCCAGGAGGGTGAACTCGGTGCGGGTCAGCTCCACCCGGCGGCTGCCGCGGGTGACCTCGCGGGTCGACAGGTTCATGCGCAGGTCGGCGAAGGCCAGCACGTCCTCGTCGTCGGCCGCCGCCACCGCGGCGGTGTAGGAGCTGCGCCGCAGCAGGGCCCGGATGCGGGCGAAGAGCTCGTCCAGCTCGAAGGGCTTGACCAGGTAGTCGTCGGCGCCCGCGTCGAGTCCGGTGACGCGGTCGCCGACCGTGTCGCGTGCCGTGAGCATCAGGATCGGCACCCGGGAGCCCGCCGCTCGCAGCCGCCGGGCGGCGGTCAGCCCGTCCATCCGCGGCATCTGGATGTCGAGCACGATCAGTTCGGGGCGGTACGCCTCGGCCCGGGCCAGCGCGTCGAGACCGTCGACGGCGACCTCCGTGCCGTACCCCTCGAACGCGAGCGAGCGCCGGAGTGCCTCACGCACGGCAGGCTCGTCGTCGACGATGAGGATGCGCTCGCCTTCAGTCATGGGCCCAGCCTCGCACGCGATCAGGCGTCCCCGCCGGAGCGGAGGGTGTCCAGGTCGGCCTTGACGGTGTCGATCGGGATGGCGAAGCCGAGCCCCACGCTGCCCGCGGTCGAACCGGTGGCGGAACTGGGGGAGTACATGGCCGAGTTGATGCCGATGATCCTGCCGTTCATGTCGATCAGCGCGCCGCCGGAGTTGCCCGGGTTGAGGGAGGCGTCGGTCTGGATCGCCTTGTAGGTGGTCTTCGATTCGCCGGTGTCGCCGTTGAACTGCTGCCCGCCGAACTCGAACGGCCAGTTCTGGCGCGGGTCCTGCTGCGGCTCCTCGTCCTTGGCGACGGTCACGTCGCGGTCGAGGGCGGAGACGATGCCGCTGGTGACCGTGCCGGTGAGCCCTTCGGGCGAGCCGATGGCGACGACCTGGTCGCCGACGCCGACGGCACCCGAGTCGCCGAGGGTCGCGGCCTTCAGGCCGGAGGCGTCCCGCAGCTCGATCAGGGCGAGGTCCTTGTCGGGGTCCGTGCCGACGACGTCCGCGGTGTAGGTCGTCCCGTCGCTGAGCTGCACCTTCACCGTGTCGGCGCCCGAGATCACATGGTTGTTGGTGACGATCTCGCCGTCCGCGGTGATGATGACGCCGGAACCGGTGGACTGCCCGGAGCTCGACGCGGCACTGATCTCCACGATGCTCGGCGACACCGCCTGGGCCACGCCCGCGACGGTGCCCGCGCTGCTCCGGGACACGGTCGTCCCGCTCACGCCTCCGGAGGCGCGCGCCGTGTCGTCGCCCGCCAGATGGCCGACGAGCGCGGACGCCCCGCCGCCGACGGCGGCCGCGGCGATCGCCACGGCGGCGATCAGCGCGGCGGGGCCCTTGGCCCTGCGCCGGGACCGGGGGGCCGGCCCGGGTCCGGGCGCCGGTGCGGCGGGCGTGAGGTGGTGAGCGGGCGGCTCGAAGCCGGGACCGCCGCCGCCGGGCCACACGGTGACCGGGCCGGCGGGCCGGTGCGGCGGGGGCGGCGGGTAGCCGCCGTCCGCCCGGGTGAGAGGCGCGGCCGGGGGCGCGTCGTACGGCTGCTGCGGGAATCCGGTCTCTTCGTGGCCGTCGCGGCGGTAGTGGTCGCTCATGGCAACGACTCTCGCCGGGGTACATGAGAGCGGTCTGAGACGGTGCTGAGAAGCCCGGCAGAAGCCTGTATGCCCGATATAAGGACGCCGGGCGGAGCGCGTGCCGGCGACGGCGCAGCGTGCGCGCGGCCGCGGGACGGCCGGGCGGGCCGACGGCGGACGGGGGCGGACGGGGGCGGAACCGCGTCCGGGCGGCACAACCCTCGCGGGCGGTCGTCGGTCTCCCTGGTGCACCCATACGCCCGGAGGGCGTCAGGAAAAGGACACCGCATTGCACAAGGGGATCAGACGGGCTCTCATCGCGCTGACCGGGCTCGTGACGGCCGGCCTGCTGACGGCGACACTGCCCGCTCCGACCGCACAGGCCGCGAGCGGCGCGGAACGCTGCCCGAAGGGGTACTTCTGCGGCTTCACCGGCACCTCGGGCGACGGGGAGATGTTCACGACGAACAAGGACCTGGCGACCCTGGGCTCCTGGGACAACCGGATCCGCTCGCTGGTGAACCGCGCCGGGAACTACGCCTGCGCCTACAGCGAGCCGAACTACGACCTGTCCGCCGAGGGCGCCGACTTCCTGCGGGAGGAGCCGAACGCCTCCGCGGGCGAGTACGGCCACACGCCCTTCATGGACCGCAGGATCAGCTCCATCAGGTTCGTGAGGACCGCTCGTGAGTGCTGGCTGAACGCCTACCCGCGCTGGTGGGTCGACCTCGCGGCGGCGCCCGCGGGCTTCGGCGACCTCGATCACGACCTGGTCCCGGACGTCCTCGTGCGCGACACGGCCGGGCGGCTGTGGCGGCTGCCCGGCGACAACACCGGCCGGCTCGTCGGCAGCGGCTGGAACGGCATGACCGCCATGACCCGCCACGGTGACCTCACCGGCGACGGCGACGAGGACCTGCTCGCCCGCGACAAGGCCGGTCAGCTGTGGCTCTACCCCGGCACCGGCCGCGGCGGCTTCGGCACCCGCACCCTGGTGGGCGGCGGCTGGCAGGGCATGCGCCAGATCGCTGCCGCCGGCGACCTGACCGGCGACGGCAAGGGGGATCTCCTCGCCCGTGACGCGGCGGGCACGCTGTGGATGTACCCGGGCAACGGGCGGGCGTTCGGCGCCCGCAAGGCGGTCGGCGGTGGCTGGCAGGTCATGAACGCCCTGCTCGGGCCCGGTGACCTGGGCAGCGACAAGCGGCCCGACCTGCTCGCCCGTGACACCTCCGGCAGGCTCTGGCTCTACCCGGGCAACGGCCGCGGCGGCTTCGGCGCCCGCACGCTGGTGGGCGGCGGCTGGCAGGTCATGGAGAACCTCGTCGCCGTCGGCTCGTACAACGGCGGCACCCTGAACGACGTGCTGACGGTGACCGACGAGCGGTACCGGGGCGGCCACCCCGGCTGGCTGCTCGGCTACCGGGGCACGGGCGGCGCCACGCCGTTCCGCGCATCGGAGGAGCTCGACGGCGACTGGTGGGGCCTCAACGGCGCCTGGTGACCGACGGCGAGGGCCCGGCGCGCGGAGGTGGTCCTCCGCGCGCCGGGCCCTCTCACGTCCGCCAGGGGGCGGGGGCGCCGTGCAGGTGCCGGCCCGGTCAGCCCGTCCGGAGCGGTGAGGCGGAACGTCTCATGACCGCCGGAGGGCGGGCCGCGCACCGCGTGCATCGGACCGGGCGCCGGCCGGCCCCGGGAGCGCCCCGGCCCCGGCGGCGCGCCCCTACGCCCCGCCGCACCCGCAGGAGCGGCGGATCACCAGACCGGACGGGAACTGCTTGACCCGCTCGCGGCGCGAGCCGGCCACCCGCAGGCCGTCGTCGAGCACCAGGTCCACGGCCGCACGGGCCATCGCCGGGCGGTCCGAGGAGATCGTGGTCAGCGGCGGGTCGGTCAGCGCGGCTTCCTTGACGTCGTCGAAGCCGGCGACCGCGAGCTCGCCCGGGACGTCGATCCGCAGTTCCCGTGCGGCGCGCAGCACACCGAAGGCCTGGTCGTCGGTGGAGCAGAAGATCGCCGGCGGCCGGTCGGGGCCGGCGAGCAGCTTCAGGGCGACCTGGTACGCGTCGTAGCGGTTGTACGGGGCCTGGAAAAGGCGCCCCTCCGTGGAGCGCCCGGATTCCTGCATGGCGCGGCGCCAGCCCTCGACGTGGTCGGCGACCGGGTCGCCGACGGCCGGGGTGCTCTCCACACCGCCCAGGCAGGCGACGTACTCGTGGCCGTGCTCCAGCAGGTGCCGGGTGGCGAGCTGCGCGCCCCCGACGTCGTCGGTGACGACGGCGACGTCGTCGATCGCCTCGGGGCGCTCGTGCAGCAGCACGACCCGCGCGTCCCACGCCTCGATCTCGGCGGCCGCACGCTCGCTGGGCCCCTGGCTGACCAGGATCAGGCCGGAGACGCGCATGCCGAGAAAGGCCCGCAGGTAGTGGACCTCCCGCTCGTCGCGGTAGTCCGAATTTCCGACGAGCACCATTTTCCCGCGCTCGGCGGCCGCCTGTTCGACGGCATGCGCCATTTCCGCGAAGAACGGCTGCCGGGCGTCCGGCACGATCATGCCTATGAGGTCGGTCCGCCGCGAGGCCATGGCCTGGGCTACCCGGTCGGGCCGGTATCCCAGTTCCTTGATCGCGGCGAGTACCCGCTCGCGCGTGGCCGGGGCGACCGGCCGGGGTCCGTTGTTGATGACATAGCTGACGACGGCGGTCGAAGTACCCGCCAGTCGCGCCACATCGTCCCGCGTCACCTTGGCCACGCGCGAAGTCTACGCGGGGTGACCTACCTCTGGGCAGGGCGTACGACTGCTTCCTCGATCACAGGTCCGTCCTCCGTGTGGGTGACGGCGGCCGCGGCCTTCGCCTTGGCCTCCTCGGCGGCCCGCTCGACCTTCTCGGGGGCGACGAAGCGGTAGCCCACATTGCGCACGGTGCCGATGAGCGACTCGTGCTCGGGGCCGAGCTTGGCGCGCAGACGCCGTACGTGGACGTCGACCGTGCGCGTGCCGCCGAAGTAGTCGTAGCCCCAGACCTCCTGGAGCAGCTGCGCGCGGGTGAAGACCCGGCCCGGGTGCTGGGCGAGGTACTTCAGCAGCTCGAACTCCTTGAAGGTCAGGTCCAGGACCCGGCCCTTCAGCTTGGCGCTGTAGGTCGCCTCGTCCACCGAGAGATCGCCGTTGCGGATCTCCATGGGGGAGTCGTCCGAGGTGATCTGCTGGCGGCCCATCGCGAGACGCAGCCGCGCCTCGACCTCGGCCGGTCCCGCGGTGTCGAGGAGGACGTCGTCGATGCCCCAGTCGGCGGTGACGGCGGCCAGGCCGCCCTCGGTGACCACGAGGATCAGCGGACAGCCGGGTCCGGTCGAGCGGAGCAGCTGGCACAGCGACCGCACCTGCGGGAGGTCGCGGCGGCCGTCGACGAGGATGACGTCGGCGCCGGGGGTGTCGACGAGGGCGGGGCCCTCGGCGGGCGCCACGCGGACGTTGTGCAGCAGCAGCCCGAGGGCCGGCAGCACCTCCGTCGAGGGCTGGAGGGCGTTGGTCAGGAGCAGCAGAGAGCTCATCGCGTCCCACCTGCCCGGATCGCCTTGCGGTCGTCGTGTGCGGATCGGCTTCGGTGGTCGGGTCGGTGTGCGGTTCGCTCGTCCATGACGTCGGTTCCTCCTCGGTCCCTGCGAGGACGCCTGCGGCACTGCTTCGTACGGCGGCTCTCTCGCGCCCGAGAGCCTGTGTGAGTTTGTGTTCACCTCGCCGTAACAACGGCGGGAAAACACAAAAGGACCCGGGGGCTGCTTCGCCCGGATCCTCTGCCCAGCACAATAGCCCACATGAGTTCTGCCGAAGAGGGCCGATTTCACACTGTGGACGTGTCCAGGATCTCTTCCGGCTCCCGGCGCGCAACATTGCTCACCGCCGACGGGGTCCCGATCGAGGCCGTCCACGACCCGTGCGCGGCCGGTTCCGCGACGACGGCGGTCGTCGTGGCACACGGTTTCACCGGGTCCGTCGACCGGCCCGCGGTCCGCCGCGCGGCACGGGTCCTCGCCCGGCGCGCGGGCGTCGTGACCTTCTCTTTCCGCGGTCACGGCCGTTCGGGCGGACGGTCCACCGTGGGTGACCGGGAGGTGCTCGATCTGGCCGCCGCCGTGGCGTGGGCGCGTTCCCTCGGATACCCGCGGGTCGTGACGGTCGGCTTCTCCATGGGCGGCTCCGTCGTCCTGCGCCATGCCGCGACGTATACGGCGGCGAGCGCGCGGGAGCACGAGGGGCGCACAGGGCGCGTGGGGGCGCACACGGATGCCGTCGCCGCCGTGAGTGCGCCCGCCCGTTGGTACTACCGCGGTACGGCCCCGATGCGCCGCCTGCACTGGGTGGTGACCCGCCCCGCCGGCCGGCTGGTGGGCCGGTTCGGCTTCCGGACCAGGATCCACACCGAGGACTGGGATCCGGTGCCGCTGTCGCCCGTGGAGTCCGTCCCGCTGATCGCGCCCACGCCGCTGCTGATCGTCCACGGCGACCGGGACCCGTACTTCCCGCTCGACCATCCCAGGATGCTGGCGGCCGCGGCGAACGGCGGCGCCGAGCTGTGGCTGGAGCCCGGCATGGGCCACGCGGAGAACGCCGCCGACGAGGCGCTGCTGACGCGGCTCGCGGAATGGCTGCTGACGGAATGACCCATCATGGAGGCCGGCGCGACACCGACGAGAGGAGTGCCGGCATGGCAGCGGGGACCATCCGCTACTGGGCCGCGGCCAAGGCCGCGGCGGGGACGGCGGAGGAGCCGTACGCGGCCACGACGCTGGCCGAGGCGCTCGCCGCGGTGCGCGAACGCCATCCCGGGGAACTGACCCGTGTGCTCCTGCGGTGTTCGTTCCTGGTCGACGGGGACCCCGTGGGGACGCGCGGACATGAGACCGTGACGCTTGCCGAGGGCGGCACGGTCGAGGTGCTCCCGCCGTTCGCAGGAGGGTGAACCCCACAGCATGAGCAGCGATCAGCAGTATCCGAACCGCCCCCCGAGCGGCTACGAGCCCCAGGAGCCGTACGGGACGCAGGATCCGTACGGCGCGTACGGATCCCACGGGCAGGCGCAGCAGGCCGCCGCCCCCGGACCGTACGGCCCGGGCCAGGCGTCGCCCTACCCGCAGCCCCCGCAGGACGGACCCGGCCCCGAGGGGTACGGGCACCACCCGTACCCGGCCGGCGCCGCCGGGCCGTACGCGGACCGGTCCGGCGGCTGGGCGGCCGCGGACGGTGCTCCGTACCCGGCCCCGGGCGGCGACCCGTACGCGGCGGGCGCCCAGGCGCACGACCCGTACGCGGGGGCGTACGCGAGCGGGGGCGACGGGGCGTACGCGCCGTCCGGCGACCCGTCCGCCCAGGACGCGGCCCACCCCCAGCGGTACCCGGGCCAGGGCGGCGCGGGGGCGTACCCGGCCCGGGCCGGGGGCCCGCACGCGCCGGAAGCCGCCGGGTCGTACGCACCCCGGACAGGCGACCCGTACCCGCCGGAAGCCGCCGGGTCGTACGCACCCCGGGCCGGCGGGGCGTACGCGCCCGGCGGCGGCGCTCCCTCCTCGGGGGCGGGCGCGGCGGCGTACCCGCAGGGGTACCGGGACCCGGCGGCCTCCCAGGAGCCGGGTGCCGCGCAGACCTGGCAGGGCGAGACCTGGGACACGCAGTACCAGCCCGCCCTCGCGCCCACCGCCGCGTCGGCGGCCCCGTCCGCCGGCGCGCTGCCGCCGGAGACCGGGACGACGGCGGCCGCCCCGGCGCCCGCCACCGACGGCTACGGCACCCCCACGACGTCCGGCAACAGCCGGATCACCGACGCCCAGCGCGCCCGCGCCGAGGGGCGCTCGCCGATCATCCCGCCGGGCGTGCAGCCCGCGGGACTCACCGCCGTGCTGGGCCTGCTGCTCGCCGGCGGCGCCGCCCTCGGCCCGTACGCCCTGCTGGTGCCCCTGGTGCTGCTGCAGGCGGTGACCGCGGCCGGCTGGTTCCGCCTCAACGGCATGTGGCCCGCCCGCCAGGGGATCGCCCTCGCGTTCGCCGGCGGACTCGCCGCCGACGCGGCGCTGCTCGCGGCGGGCGAGGGGCACGGCCCGGCCGCGATCATCGGCTCGCTCGGCGTGTGGGTGCTGCTCGCCCTCGTCCTCCAGCTGCGCAGCCACGCGGGTGCCGACGAACGGCTCCAGGGCCTGATGGCGACGATCGTCTCGGCGGCCCTCGCGATCCTCGCGGCGGGGTGTCTCGCCGCCGCCCCGGACGCGGTCGTCGTCGGCGGCATCGCGGTCGCCGCGGCCACGGTCGCCCGTGCGCTGCCGCTGCCGGGCGCCGTGTCGGTCGTGGTGGCGCTGGCCGCCGGTGCCGGTGCCGGCATCGCCGCGGGCGGGCTCACCGACCTGGGGACGAAGGGCGCGCTGCTCGGACTGGCCGCCGGAGGCTGCGCGCTGATCGGGCTGCGGGTGGCCAGCTACGACTACCCGTCCCGCTTCGTGCACATGACGGCGGGTGTGGCGCTGCCCCTGACCGCCGCCGTGCCCGCCCTCTACCTCGTCGGCCGCGCGCTGGTCTGAGGCCGCGCGGCCCCGGCCGGGGCGTTCGAGGACCGGGCGCCGGCGGGTGCGGGAGGGCCGCACCCGCCGCCGGCAGGCATCCGGGCGGCGCACGGCGGGAAGGCGCGCAGGAACCAACAAGGGTTCCCGGGCGTCGATCATTGAGCAGATGGCGTCGTCCGGACTGATTCTCGCCCGTGGGCGACCGGGGGCCACGGAAAAGGGTGGGGGACACCGAGCAATGCGTGCACTGCGGATACTTCTGATCATCGGCGTGATCCTGGGCGGTCTCTTCGTCGCCGCCGACCGGCTGGCGGTCGGCTTCGCCGAGTCGGAGGCGGCCGACAAGATCAGGAGCAGCCAGGGCCTGGACTCGACGCCCGAGGTCTCCATCCACGGCTTCCCCTTCCTCACCCAGGTGATCGGCAAGGAGCTCGACGAGGTGGACGTCAGCCTCGGCGGCATCACCGCGACCGCGGGCGGCCGCCAGGTCAACGTCACCGAGGTCAGGGCGGACCTGCGGGACGTGCGGATAGACAGCAGCTTCTCCTCCGCGACCGCCGGCACCGCCGACGGCTCGGCCCGCATCTCGTACACGGATCTGACCGCCGCCGCTCCCAAGGGCGCCACCGTCGCCTACGCGGGCCCCGAGCGTGCCGCCAAGGGCCAGGTGAAGGTGACCGGCCCGCTGGTCGAGGTGCTGGAGGGCGCCGGCATCGAGGTGCCGGGCACGGTGAAGGCGCTGATCGGCGACCGGCAGGTCTCCACGTACAGCACGGTGTCCCTCCAGGAGGGCACCACGGTCCGGCTGAAGGCCGAGACGCTGCCGAAGCTGCCCGTGCCGGGCTTCGACGACCGGCTGCGCAAGGCGGTCGACTACGACCTGAAGATCGACGGACTGCCGTCGAGCATCACGCTCGACACGGTCGAGGTGACGGACGCGGGGCTGCGCTTCACGGGCACGGGCAAGGACGTCGCGCTGACGGGCTGACGCCGCCGCGCGGGTGCCCGCCGGCCCTCCGGGGCCGGCGGGCGGGCCCGGGGAACGGGGTGTGGCCGCATGGTGAGACGGCTGTGTCCGGTGGGCAGAAGAACGGGGGACGGATCCCTCCGCCGACGCGGCGGAAGGGTGATCCGTCCCCCTTTTCGTATCGGATAGTGGATGATCGCGTCTCATCATGCGACACGCCGGTGACATCTCGCCCGTCTCGTCCCTACGATCGGACCCATGAAGCAGCGACAGGCGGATCTCACGAAGCGGCGGGCAGTAGACCTGTGCCGCGTCGCCGCCATGCTCTGTCGCACTGTCTGAGCGGGTTCCTCCCGTATCCCTCAGGCCCTTCGACCTCTGTCGGGGCCGCCCCGTGCCGGCCGACGCGCTCCTCGCGTACCCGCACATCCCCTGCGCACCACCCCTCGCGCACCACCGCCGCACACTGCCCCGGAGGAGAAGAAGCATGAGCCGCAGCGACGTCCTGGTAGACGCCGACTGGGTCGAGGCCCACCTCGACGACCCGAAGGTCGTCATCGTCGAGGTCGACGAGGACACCTCGGCCTACGACAAGAACCACATCACCAACGCGATCCGGATCGACTGGACCAAGGACCTCCAGGACCCGGTCCGCCGTGACTTCATCGACCAGGAGGGCTTCGAGAAGCTCCTCTCGGCGAAGGGCATCGCGAACGACTCGACCGTCGTCCTCTACGGCGGCAACAACAACTGGTTCGCCTCCTACGCCTTCTGGTACTTCAAGCTCTACGGCCACGGCGACGTCCGCCTCCTCGACGGCGGCCGCAAGAAGTGGGAGCTCGACTCCCGCGACCTGGTCGCCGAGGTGCCGGTCCGTGAGACCACCGAGTACAAGGCCAAGCCGCAGGACGCCTCCATCCGCGCCTTCCGCGACGACGTCGTCGCCGCGATCGGTTCGCAGAACCTGGTCGACGTGCGCTCGCCCGACGAGTTCAGCGGCAAGCTGCTCGCCCCCGCGCACCTGCCGCAGGAGCAGTCGCAGCGCCCGGGCCACGTGCCCAGCGCCCGCAACATCCCGTGGTCGAAGAACGCCAACGACGACGGCACGTTCAAGTCGGACGAGGAGCTCAAGGCCCTCTACGAGGACGAGCAGGTCGACCTGTCGAAGGACACCATCGCCTACTGCCGCATCGGTGAGCGCTCCGCGCTGACCTGGTTCGTGCTGCACGAGCTGCTCGGCCAGGAGAACGTCAAGAACTACGACGGTTCGTGGACCGAGTACGGCTCCCTCGTCGGCGTGCCGATCGAGCTCGGCGCCAACAAGTAACCCCCTCCCCCCCGACCTTTCTGGAGAGCAGCATGTGTGGAGCGAAGGCCGGCGGCCCCGACGCCTCGACGATCAAGCCCGGTGAGACCACCATCCAGGGCCAGGTGACCAAGGACGGCGAGCCCGTCGTCGGTTACGTCCGACTCCTGGACTCGACCGGTGAGTTCACCGCCGAGGTCCCGACCTCGGCCACCGGGCAGTTCCGTTTCTACGCGGCCGAGGGCACCTGGACCGTGCGTGCCCTCGTCCCGGGCGCCACGGCGGACCGCACGGTCGTCGCCCAGACGGGCGGCCTCGCCGAGGTCGCGATCGCCGTCTGAACATCGTGACCGGCCGAAGGGCCGCACCTCGCGGCCCCGACGCCTCGACGATCAAGCCCGGTGAGACCACCATCCAGGGCCAGGTGACCAAGGACGGCGAGCCCGTCGTCGGTTACGTCCGACTCCTGGACTCGACCGGTGAGTTCACCGCCGAGGTCCCGACCTCGGCCACCGGGCAGTTCCGTTTCTACGCGGCCGAGGGCACCTGGACCGTGCGTGCCCTCGTCCCGGGCGCCACGGCGGACCGCACGGTCGTCGCCCAGACGGGCGGCCTCGCCGAGGTCGCGATCGCCGTCTGAACATCGTGACCGGCCGAAGGGCCGCACCTCCTGGGGGTTGGACGCTACCGGGAATCGAGGTGCGGCCCTTCGGTCATGCCCGGGGGCCGGAGCCGGTCGTAGGCTTGAGACATGCTCGCCCGTAGGCGCCGCGCGTACCTGTGGATGATGGGCGGATGCCTCGCCCTGTTCGTCTCCGCCTGGGCCGTCGTACGGCTGTGGTCGGTCCCGGCGGCCGTCGGCATGTGCGTCGTGGCCATGGTCATCCCGCCGGTCGCGGCGATCGTCGCGAACCGGCGGGGCCCGGACGACCGCTGGTGGGACGACCCCAGCGGCGATCCGACGTCCGACGAGTGGTGGGACGAGCTCGACGGGAAGCGCCGGCCCCGCCCTTAGCGGGCCCCGCCCTCAGCGGGCCGCGTCCGTAGCCGGCCCCCGCCCTTGCAGGCCGCGTCCGTAGCGGGCCGCGTCAGTAGACGAGCGCCTGCACGCCGTCCTGGACCGCCTCGCTGACGAACACCTGGGCGCCCGCGATCCGCACGCCCTCCAGCACGTCCTTCTCGGTGATCTCCCTGCGCTTCGCGCACTGCGTGCACAGCGTGATCGTGCCACCCGCGAGGACCGAGTCGAGCAGCTCGGGAAGCGGCGCGGCGTGGGGCAGTTCGAACTCCGCCGCCCGGCCGGGGAGCGCGAACCACGAGGACTCACCGGTCAGCCAGAGGGACACCTCCACACCGCTGGCCACGGCGACGGCCGCCACGGTGAAGGCCTGGGAGCAGCGTTCGGGGGCGTCGGCCCCGGCGGTCACCTTGATCACGAGCTTCTTCGCCATATGCCGAACTGTAATGCGCCGGGGTACAACCTCCGCTGCGCGTCGGCCGTCTGGTGTGCAGCACGCGGATACGGAATCCGCGCTTCATGTCTCGTGGGGGGACTCCTTGGAATCGCAGGTCACCGGGGCATCGCTGCCTCCGGCCCCTGACGCACCACCCGCGCCGGCACCGGACCCGGCGCATGGCCCGGACGGTGCAGCCGCCGCGCCCGCGGCACCCGGACCGGACGCCGGGGCCGTCGCGCCCCCGGCCCCGGACGCTGCCGCGCCKGGCCKCCGGCCCCGCCGCCGCGGYCGCACCGCCGCGCTGATCGCCGCCGCGGCGGCCCTCGGGGTGCTGGGCGGCACGGTCACCGGCTACGCCGTCCAGTACCACCGCGAGCCCACGGCGCTGCCCGCGCTCTCGCAGCCCGACCTGCGGACCCCGAAGCCGGTCCCGGCGAAGCCGGGCACCACGTCGCGCTCCCTGAACGTCAACCGCTGGGTCAAGACCGACGGCGACCTGCGCGAGCTGCTGCTGCCGAAGCCCAAGGGCGCGAAGTACGAGGCGAAGGCCGACTGGGAGGACCTCTTCTCCTACGCCACGTGGTTCGACGACGAGGAGTGGATGTTCCACAGTCTGTCGGAGAGCGACTTCCGCCGGTCCGCGACCGTGAGCTGGTCCCAGCGGGACGAGGTCTACGTCGACATCCGTCTGGTCCAGTTCCAGGAGATCCGCGAGGTCCGCGCCGAACGGTTCGGCGAGGGACAGCAGGCGTACCTCGGCGACGACGAGTGGGCGGGCAACGAGGGCGAGCCCATGGACGACAGCGCCAACGGCCGCACCTGGGTCTTCGACGAGCCGAAGCGCGAGCCGGGTTACGAGCCGCTCTACGAGGGGCGGGCGGTGGCCTGGCGCGGCGACATCGTGATGATCATCGAGTACGCGAACAACTCCGGTCCGGTGAACGAGAAGGACCTGAAGTCGCTCGCGAAGCGTCAGTTGGAGCGCCTGTGAGCGAGCGGACGGAACCCACCGGACGGCCCGTGGTGCCGGACCCGCCGGCAGCGCCCGCTCCGGACGCGCCGCCGCTGCCCGGGGATGCGCAGGCACCGCCGGCCGACGGGGGGAGCGGGACCGCCGCGCCTGTGCCGGAGGCCGCTGTGGCGATCGCCCCGGCTTCTGAGCGCCGCAGGCGAAAGGTACTCGCGCTGGTCGCGGGCGCCGTGGGACTGGCCCTTCTCGCGGGGGCCGGCGGGTGGGGCTGGTCCGCGGTGGGGGACGCGGACCGCACGGCGCCCACGACCGTGTGGGCCGGGCCGGACGAGAACGCGGAGCCGGCCTCCGAGCCCTCCGCGCCCACCGGACTGCGTGCCCAGCTCCTGCCGATGCCGGCCGGATATGTGCCGGGGCCCGACGTCGCCGAATTCGGCAACGACACGGTGGTGGACGCGCGGCGTGCCGTCGCCCTGCTGAAGGAGAGCTCGCGCGGACTGCCGAGCAAGGAGCGCAGGCGCCACGACAAGGAGATCGACGCGCTGCGGCTCAAGGGCTTGGCCATGCGGAGCTACCGGGCCATGGACGGGTCTCTCGCGGTCGAGACGACCCTGGCCAGGATGGGCAACCGCGGCGCGGGCGAGGAATTCGTCGCGCTCACGAAGGAGATGCGGGACGAGTCCGGCCTCTTCCGGAAGGGGCCCTCCATCAAGGGACACCGGGAGGCGGTCTGCGTCCTGCTGCCGGAGACGGACACCACGGAGATGGACATGATGATGTGCTGGGCGCAGGTGGGCGAGGTGCTCGTCTCCGTCGCCGGATACGGCCCAGAGGAGCTGCCGACCCGCGACATCGCCCGCCTCGTGGCCGATCAGCTCGACCACATCACGTCGCCCGGGGAGGCAGTGTGACCGAGGAGAACAAGCCCGCGGCCGAGGACGGTGGAACCGCGGTGACCGTGGCCGAGCCGGCACCCGCCGCCGTGCCGACGGCAGCGGCGGACGCCTCGCCCTCGGCCTCGGCGGTTCCGGCTCCGCCCGCCGACGCGGCCGAGGCTCCCGCCCCGGCTCCGGACGCACCCGCCACGGCCGCGCTCCCGCCTGCCGAGGCTCCCGTCCCGGCTCCGGACGCACCCGCCACGGCCGCGCTCCCGCCTGCCGAGGCTCCCGTCCCGGCTCCGGACGCACCCGCCACGGCCGTCGCGGACGTCTCCGCGCCCGCGGTTCCCCGCGACCGCCGGGTGCTGCGCGCCGTGCTGCGCTGGACCGCGGCGGTGCTCGTGCTCGCCGCCACCGGCACGGGTACGGCGTACGGGATCCTCGCGCAGGAGCGCACGGACGTGCCCGGTCTGTCGACGCTGTCCGACGGACGCTGGGAGTACCCGCGCCTCGTCAAGCCGGCCCTGCCGGCCGGCGCACCGCTGCCGTTCGCGGAGGAGAACCCCGGCGAGATCCACTACGCCGACCTGGGCAAGCTGCTGCTTCCCGCCCCGGCGGGCGGCCGGCCAGACCCGGCGCTCCGCACCGAGCAGGGGCGCGTAAGTGTCGACCGCTATCTCGGCGAGTACGCCGAGGAGGAGCGGGAGGCGCTGCGCGAGCATCTCACCGAGGCGCGGGTGCGACAGGTGGTGGCACGCGGCTGGACCATGCCGGACGGCACCAGGGCCCGGGTCTTCCTGCTGCGCTTCCACACGTCCGCCGTGGCCGGCCATTACTTCCGCACCCATATGAGCGGCGGGCCCGACATGGCACTGCGTCCCGAGGGCGTCGAGGAGCTCTCGTCGGTCGACGACGCGTACGACCCGAGGGCGAAGATGCTGTCCACCGAGCGCTACGTCTACGACGAGGCCGCCCCCCGCGGCCCCGTCCATGTGCGGCACGCCTACATCACCGCGGGCGACACCGTCGCCTTCGTGGTGCTCTCCCGGAAGGGCGAGGTGCCGCGGGTGCCGTTCCACCAGACGGTGGTCCTGCAGAACCAGCTGCTCGGCTGACGCCGACCTCGCAGAACGTGCCGGACCCCGGCCCACTAAGCTGGGGTCCGGCCCGTACTGCCGTCACGCCCCGCGAGGAGCTCTCCCGTGATCGTTTTCTTCGAAGTCCTGCTGGCACTGGTCTGCGTCGCCGTGCTCGCCTTCACCGGCCTCGCCGTGAAGAAGCTGTACCAGGGCCAGCGCTGACCGCCCGTACCTCCACCACCGACCGACAGAGCTGCTCATGATCGAGATCCCGTCCGACCTCAACCCGGACCTCGTCCCCCTCGCGTTCCTCCTCGGCACGTGGGAAGGCGCGGGCGTATCGGACTTCCCCGGCGCCGAGAAGTGCAACTTCGGCCAGTCCGTCACCTTCAGCCACGACGGCCGGGACTTCATCGAGTACGTCTCGCACTCGTGGGTCCTCGACGCCGAGGGCAACAAGGTGCGTCCGCTGGAGAGCGAGAGCGGCTACTGGCGCATCGACAAGGACCGCAAGGTCGAGGTCGTCATGGTGCGCGACCAGGGCATCGTGGAGATCTGGTACGGAGAGCTGGCCGACCAGAAGCCGCAGATCGACCTGGTCACCGACGCCGTCGCGCGCACCGCGGCCTCCGGGCCGTACAGCGGGGGCAAGCGGCTCTACGGCTATGTGAAGAGCGACCTGATGTGGGTGGGCGAGAAGGCCACCCCGGAGGTCCCGCTGCGGCCGTACATGTCGGCGCACCTGAAGAAGGTCGTCACCCCCGAGGAGGTCGCCTCCTGGGCCAAGGACCTGGGCGACCTGCCCGACGACGGGATCGCGTTCTTCAAGTAGGGGCCGTCGGGCAAGCGCCCCTTCGCACAGGGGCGCCGCTGCCTACACTGGGGGCGTGGTGAGCACCGACTGGAAGAGCGATCTGCGGCAGCGCGGCTACCGGCTGACCCCGCAGCGCCAGCTTGTCCTCGAAGCCGTCGACACGCTCGAGCACGCCACCCCGGACGACATCCTGGGCGAGGTGCGCAAGACGGCGTCCGGAGTCAACATCTCCACGGTCTACCGGACCCTGGAGCTGCTGGAGGAGCTGGGGCTCGTCTCCCACGCCCACCTCGGTCACGGCGCCCCCACCTACCACCTGGCGGACCGGCACCATCATCTGCACCTGGTGTGCCGGGACTGCACCGAGGTGATCGAGGCCGATGTGACGGTGGCGGCGGAGTTCACCGAGAAGCTGCGGCGGCAGTTCGGGTTCGACACCGACATGAAGCACTTCGCGATCTTCGGCAGGTGCGGGGACTGCGCCGAGGGGAAGCCGTCCACCGGGTCGTAGGCTTGTCGCATGAAGAGCCCTCTCCTGTCCCTGCCCGGCGCGGTGCCGGCCGAGGGACGCGACGAAGGGGTCGCCGCGCACTACGGCGACCTGTTCCGTGAGCAGCGCGCACTCGCCGACGGCAAGGGGCTGGTCGACCTCTCGCACCGCGGTGTCGTCACCGTCACCGGGGACGACCGGCTGAGCTGGCTGCATCTGCTGCTCACCCAGCACGTGAGCGAGCTGCCCGCGGGCCGGGCGACCGAGGCGCTGATCCTCTCCGCGAACGGCCACATCGAGCACGCCCTCTATCTCGTGGACGACGGGACGACGGTCTGGGCGCACGTGGAGCCGGACACCCAGGAGGCGCTGATCGCCTATCTGGAGTCGATGAAGTTCTTCTACCGGGTCGAGGTCGCCGACCGCACCGACGACTTCGCGGTCGTCCATCTGCCGGCGGGATCCATCGCCGCGGTGCCCGACGGCGTGGTCGTCCGGGAGACGGCGCACGGCCGCGACCTCTTCCTGCCGCGCGGCGGTCTGGAGGCGTACGCGGCCGAGCAGGGCCCTCTCGCGGGCATCCTGGCGTACGAGGCGCTGCGGATCGAGGGGCACCGGCCGCGGCTCGGTTTCGAGACCGACCACCGCACCATCCCCCATGAGCTGGGCTGGATCGGCAGCGCCGTCCATCTCCAGAAGGGCTGCTACCGCGGCCAGGAGACCGTCGCCCGTGTCCACAACCTGGGGAAGCCGCCGCGCCGCCTCGTCTTCCTGCACCTGGACGGCAGCGAGGTCCACCTTCCGGCGCCGGGCACGCCGCTGAAACTGGCCGCCGACGGCGAGGAGGGCCGTCAGCTCGGCTTCATCACCACCTCCGGCCGCCACCACGAACTCGGGCCGATCGCGCTCGCCCTGGTGAAGCGGAACGTGCCCCTCGACGCCGCGCTGGTCGCGGGCGGCACGGCCGCGGCGCAGGAGGCCGTCGTCGAGCCGTAGACGCGCGGGCCCGGCGTGCCGGCGGCTCCGGCCGGCGGGGCAGAGCACGACGGGTCCCGCCGACGGGCCGGCGGCGCCGCCCGTCGGGCCTCGACGAGGGCCCGTCAGATCTCGACGAGGACGGTGAACGGGCCGTCGTTGGTGAGCGACACCCGCATCTGCGCGCCGAAGCGGCCGGTCGCCACGGTCGCCCCCAGCGCCCTCAGCTGCGCCACCACCTCGTCGACGAGGGGCTCGGCGACCGGGCCCGGGGCGGCGGCGTTCCAGGTGGGGCGGCGCCCCTTGCGGGCGTCCCCGTAGAGGGTGAACTGCGAGATCACCAGCAGGGGCGCGTCCACGTCCGAGCAGGACTTCTCGTCCGCGAGCATACGAACGGACCATAGTTTGCGGGCCAGTTGGGCCGCCTTCTCCGGTGTGTCGTCATGGGTGACCCCCACCAGCACGCACAGGCCCTCGCCCGTGATCTCGCCCACCGTCTCGGGGCCCGTCTCACCCGGTACGACGACGCTCGCGCCGTCCACCCTCTGCACCACTGCACGCATGCGGAGAAAACTACCTGGCCGCCATTCGGGGCCGAACAGGTGCAGACCGACCGCGTCGGGGGTACCGGAGTGGCACCATGCACCCAGGCGGTGCAATCCCGCGGCCCGTCGGGCCCCGGGTGGCCCATGCACCGGTCGCGAGGGGACGGACGACGCACATGACCACATCTGGAGCCGGGCCTCGGCTCGGTCCCGTACAGAGCTGCCCGGCGGACCTCCCGGAGCCCGCCCGCCCGCCCCGGCCCCGTGCCGGAGACCTGCTCCCCGAACCTCCGCAACCCGATCTCCAGGCCCTGCGGCTGCCGGAGCTGCGGGCGCTGCGCCGGGACTCGCAGCGGGACGAGGCGGACCTCAGCTACGTCCGGCGCCTCGTCCAGGGCCGGCTCGACATCCTCCGTGCGGAGGTGGCCCGCCGGGCGGACCCGGAGACTCCCGTCGTCGACCGGCTCTCGGAGATCCTGGCCGACGCGCCCTCCCGCCGCGGCTCCTCGGTCCGCCACGTCACGCTCTCCACGCCGCACGGCGAGGAGTACCGGCGGCTGGCCTCCGACATGCTCGACGAGATCGGCCTCTCGGACCTCGGCGCCCGGACGGACGACGAGCTGCACGACGCCATGGGGCGCCTGCTCGCCTACGAACAGCGTGTCTCGCGGCGCCGGCAGCAGCTCCAGCGGACCGCCGACGATTGCAGTGCCGAGATCGCCCGCAGGTACCGTGAAGGCGAAGCACAAGTAGACGACCTGCTCATCTGACGAGTCCGGCCGGGGCGATCCTCCGGCGTCGCCTCGGGGGTGCGCGGGTCGCACGTACCGGAAGGCCGGCCACCATGACCTCCTCCGTCGCCCCCGCCACCGCGGTCATACCCCCGGTCCTCGCCGAGGTCGTCCGTTCCGGCTTCGTCGAGGGCCACCATCGCGGCTCGCTGGTGGTGCTGGCTGCGGACGGCAGCGTCGAGCTGGCGCTCGGCGACCCGTCGGCCCCGGTCTTCCCCCGCTCGTCGAACAAGCCCATGCAGGCCGCCGCCGTGCTCCGGGCCGGTCTCGACCTCGCGGGCGAGCGGCTGGCACTGGCCGCGGCGAGCCACTCGGGCGAGGACTTCCACCTCGACCTGGTCCGCAAGATGCTCGCCGAGTACGGGATCTCCGCCGACGAGCTCCGCACCCCGCCTGACCTGCCGCTCGACCCGGTCGCGGCCGAGGCGTACCTCGCCACCGGACACGTCCGGGACCGCGTCACGATGAACTGCTCCGGCAAGCACACGGCCATGCTGGCCGCCTGCGAGCTGAACGGATGGGACCGCGCGGCGTATCTGGACCCGGGCCACCCCCTGCAGCGCCTGGTGCACTCCGTCGTGGAGGAGGCCGCGGGCGAGCCGGTCGCGGCCGTCGGCACGGACGGCTGCGGCGCCCCGCTGATGGCTCTTTCGCTGACCGGTCTGGCACGGGCGTTCCGGCACTTCGTCCTCGCGGCGCCCGGCACGGCCGAGCGCCGGGTGGCGGACGCGATGCGGGCGCACCCCGAGTACGTCGCGGGGACGCGGCGGCCCGACACCTGGCTGATGCGGGAGGTGCCGGGGACGCTGTCCAAGATGGGCGCCGAGGCGGTGCAGGCGGTCGCGCTGGCGGACGGCAGGGCGCTGGCCTTCAAGATCGACGACGGTGCGGGCCGGGCGCTCGGCCCGGTGCTCGCCCGCGCACTGCGGCTGATGGGCGTGGACGCGCCGGTCCTGGACCGCATCGGCCACATGCCGCTGCTCGGCGGCGGCGACGAGGTGGGCGAGGTCCGCGCGGCGTTCTGAGCCGCCGAGCGGCGCGGGCTGCGCGAGGTCGTGGGGCCACCCCGCACCGTGCCCGGGGCCGCCCGGACGCGGGCACGGGCACGGGCTGCGGGGCCGCGCATCGCGATACGGGTCCGCGCGGCCTTCTGAGCCGCCGAGCGGCCCGGATTCCGGGCGACGCCCCGGCCCCGTGCCCGGTGGCGCGAAAACCGAGTGCGGCCCGGGCGGCGGTCTGCCTAGCGTGACGGTATGAGCGTCGAGATCCGTCCGGTCACCGAGTCCGAACTGTCCGACTGGCTGCGAGCCCTGGCCACCGGCTTCCTGCGCCCCCCGCTGGTCACGGACGAGGAGGTGGCCGCCCGGCGGTCGACGAAGTCGCCGAACTCGCCCTGTTTGCCAACAAGGACGAGGAGAAGCGACGGGACCGGATCATCACCGCCCTGGCCCGGCTCGGTGGCGGTGGCGGGCTCCGGAGCGGTCGGTGCGTCGGCGGTGACGGGTTCGCGGTCGAGGACCGCGCGCGGTTCGGGATCGGCGTGCGGTGTGGGGGCGTGGGCCAGGAGGGTGCCGCCGAGGAAGGCGAGGGCGGGCCATCCGGCGACGAGGATGCGCAGCCAGTCGGGCACGTCGCTCAGGTCGAGGAGGCCGGCGGTGGCGATGTTGGCGCCGAGGGAGGCGGCGAGGGCGATGGTGAACCAGAGCCAGGCGGCGCCGTTGTCGGCGTGCTTGCTCATGCGTCGCCAGGCGGCGACCAGAAGAAGGTCGACGGAGACGGGGTAGGCCCATGCCTTCCATCCGGTCTGTCCGGCGGCTTCGGCCAGGTCGTGCAGGTGGGAGAAGGACAGGGCCCCGGCGATCAGGGCCTGCACCAGGACGGCGTCGACGCGGAGCTTGCGGGTCATGTCCTCACCTCCTTCGCAGGCGTTTCGGGCATGGCGGGGGTAGGGAGTCGGCGCGGGTGCGCCGATCGGGAGTGGGGTGGATCAGGCGGTGGCGGGTGTCTCAGCCGCTTGGGCCGGGATGACCTTGGGCGGTCGCGGGGGCGGGGCGACGGCGGGCCGGAACGCGTCCAGGCCGCGGAGGACCGGGGTCAGGTGCGCGTGCCGGTTGCAGGCGTTCACGGCCTGGCGGAGCGTGGTGTGCGGGGCGCGGATGCGGTGCCAGCCGCCGGTCGTGTCGCCGGTGACGGCGATGCCGGGGGCGCTGGTGGGGATCTGGATGGCGGCGAGGACGGCGTCCGGGGCGATGTCCCCGAAGGCCATGTTGGCGGAGGTCTCGTCGTTGACGCGGTGGGCGGTGCGGCCGGTGAGCTGGGCGCGGAGCATGGTGATGCCCTTGCCGAGTTCGGAGCCGAAGCGCTGCCCACAGACTTCGAGATAGATGCCGGCGGCGCGGCCGAGCTGGGCGAGCCGGGCCAGGGCGGTGATGATCCGGTCCCGTCGCTTCTCCTCGTCCTTGTTGGCAAACAGGGCGAGTTCGGCGACTTCGTCGACCAGGACGACGACAGGGGTGGGCCGGAGGTGGTCGGGCAGGTCCCAGATGTCGGCAGCGATCTCCGCGTCTGGGACATCAGCGGTGATGCGCTGCTCGGCCCGGATGAGCTGGTAAACGCCCTCCATGTGGGCCAGCAGCGCATCGAGCAGGTCGGCGGCGGAGTCGGGGTTGTCGGCGAGTGCGGAGAAGCGGCGCGCGAGCGGGAACAGTTCGACGCCCTGCTTGCAGTCGATGCCGATCAAGGCGACCGGTAGCGCGGCCAGTTCGGCGACGAGGTTGCGCTGGTAGACGGACTTCCCGGACTTGGTGGCGCCGATGGTCAGCGCGTGCGGGCATGACCGGTAGTCCCGGAAGTGCACGGCGCCGTCCTCCCGCAGCGCGACGGGCACCCGCATCGGGGACCGCTCGACGACGGCCGGCATTTGCACCCGCTTGAGGACGTCGTAGCCGGTCATCCGCAGCTCGACCACGCCGGAGCGGATCTCGCGGGACGTGACGCCGTACATCGAGAAGGAGTGCCGCAGCCGGTCGCACGAGGCGGAGACGTCGAAGGCGTCCTGTCCCGGGCGGAGCCCCAGCCGTAAGACGAGGCCGGTGCGGGTGGGGCGGAGCCGCAGCAGCCGCGGAGCGCGGGACTCCGGGACGGGACGGCCGGTCAGCCGGGCCAGGGTGAGCCGCCAGCGCGGAGGCGGAACGGTCAGCCCGCATGCCTCCATCACCGACGTGTACCGGACCAGGACCCGCACCGCGGCCAGCGCGACCCCGAAGCTCAGCCAGTACCAGGCGGGACGCCGCCACCGCAGGAAACCCGCGACGGCGACGACCAGCAGCACCACCGCAGTGGTCAGCCACTCCATGATCAGGCGGCCTTCGGCTGCGATGCGATTTCGGCCAGCGAGGTCACCGCGACCGCCCGGAACGCGATGCCGTGACGGCGCTGCCCGTTGAACTCGTTCTCCCAGGGCCGGGCCACGAGACCCGTGATCGCGACCGGGGTGCCCATGACCAGGTCGGCGGAGACACCGGTCTCCGGGACGGTCACCGAAAGGATCTCCACCTCACCGTTCGCCGCGAACATCACGTCCACGGTCGACAGCGCGGCACCGGTCTCCATGTCCACGGACCGCTCGCCAGTACGACGGTCCTTCACCTTCGGCTGCGGGGGCTTCGCCACCATCACGGACGCGGCGGAGGTGTCGACGGGGATCTGACGCACAGAGATCACTCCTTTAGAAGTGCTGGACTCTATCACTCATGTATAGGAGTGACATGAAGAAGAGTGCAGGACTCCTGTACATGAGTCAACCCGCCGAGGCGAAGAAGTCTCGGCGGGTTGCGAGGAGTTGAGGCTGCGTCAGTCTGCGGCGGGGATGCGGTACTCGAAGACGAACTGGTCAGCGGCCATGAGGGTGTCGCAGACCTCGACCACCCGACCGGCTTCGGTGACGGCGTTCCGCAGCAGGTGAATGACCGGAGCGCCGGGGCTCAGGGCGAGTTCGGAGGCCTCTGCCTTGGCGGCCGGGCGAGCTGTCAGCGTCTCGACGAACTCGGCGAAGACGTGGCCGTCGTCCTCCAGGCGGGCGTAGATGCCGCCGGGGCCGGGGTTCTCGGAGAACAGCTGCGGGATGTCCTTGACCACGTCCCAAGGCAGGTAGGAACTGGCGGTCTCGACGGGGACGCCGTTGCGGAAGTAGAGGCGCCGGCGCGCGAGGACCTGAGTGCCGGCGGGGACGTCGAGGCGTTCCGCGATGTCCTCCGGGGCCTCCATCGGGCCGATGTAGAGGACGCTCACCTTCGCGGTCGCGCCGGACTGGGCCGACTCGGCAAGGTAGGCCGCCTTGCCACCCCGGCGGTGCGAGGCGCGGAAACGGTCGGAGGAGCGCAGCCGCACCGGCGGCCGGTCCTTCACGATCGAGCCCTTCCCATGCCGGGTCTCCACGAGCCCACTCGCCCGGACCTCGACCATCGCCTTGCGGATCGTCCCGCCGGCCACGCCGTAGCGCTCGACCAACTCGGACTCGCTCGGCACCAGGTCACCGGGCTTGAGCACCCCGGCCCGGATCTGCTGGACGATCTCCTCGGCGATCTGGACGTACCTCGGTACGGCCCTCCCACCTCCTGAGGCTGTTCCCATAGTCCTTCTCACTCTCCTATGCTCCTGTACATGAGTAACAGCGCCCGCGAGACGTCGTCAACGCCACTGCACTCCGTGTCAGTCGCGGGGGCAGTCGTGCGCGAGGACGGCCGACTCCTGGCGATCCGCCGCGCGGACAACGGGACATGGGAACTGCCCGGCGGAGTCCTCGAACTCACCGAGGCCCCCGAGGAGGGTGTCGTCCGGGAGGTCTGGGAGGAGACCGGCGTACGCGTCGAGGTCGACGAGCTGACCGGCGTCTATAAGAACACCACGCGAGGCATCGTCGCCCTCGTGTTCCGCTGCAAGCCCTCCGGCGGTATCGAGCGCACCAGCGACGAGTCGACCGCGGTCGAATGGCTCACGCCCGAGCAAGTCGCAGAGCGTATGACCGAGGTCTACGCGGTCCGGCTTCTCGATGCGCTGGACGGGGCAGGGCCCCACGTCAGGAGCCACGACGGGCAGCACCTGTTGGGAGCATCGGCATGAGCGACAGCTCAGGAACCCCCAGGCCGAGGCCGCTGCACGAGCTCAAGCACCTAAACGACTTCCTCGACGACGTCCGTCGCTGGCCATCCATGTATGTACGAGACCGCTGCATCCATCACCTCAGCTCGACCCTGTACGGGTACCGGCTTGCGTGCGAGATCAACGGGTTGCCATCCACGACAGAGTTCGAACCGGGGGACCGTTCACCAGATGGCTTGGGGTGCGCCTCGGCCTGGGCTATGAGAGCTCCTTGGGCTGGTCGCGCGAGATCGAACTAGCGGCAGAAGCGACAGACACCCCGCCTCTGGATCTGTTCTTCAGCCTCGTGGACGAGTTCCGTGCGGAATGCGGCAACGGAGCTGAGGACGCGGCGCGGTAAGAGTTTCTCTACTTCATCAAGGCGCATCCGCCGCGCACAGCGCGGCGTCGCGCGGCCCGGCGACTCGGGCCGTGCTCCTGTCTTCGCCCCGCTCCGGCCCGGCCGCCGGCCGCACGCCAGCAAGACGAGGGCTTGATGGGGTCAACCCCGACGGGGCTGGGGCGGTCGGTTCCACGGCTTTAGGCAGCCACCATGGGGCGAGCCTCGAAGATCATGGCCCCAACGTCGTGCTTTACGGGCAGGTCCACAGACTGCCCGACTCGCCGGAAGCTTACGGGGCCATGATCTCTCGCCCCATGGCAGCTCCCGCCCAAAGCCGCTACACCAACCTTCGTACTCAGCGGCCGTCCCTATGATCGTCAAGAACCTCTTGCTGGTGGGAATAAGCGTCGGGAAGCCCTTGCGAGCGTCTCGGCGATCTCCCGTCGACGCGCCCTGTCGGGCTTGCTCGTCTCACACTGAATTAGGGCATGTGCCACGCCAGCGGGTGGGTCATCGGGAACTGGATCATTCACGATGCCAGCGCCACACGAGCGAGGGGCTGCGGCGGAGAATCCAAAGACCTCTTGCCCCTCTTTCTTCACGACAGCCTCAGGGCCAAGCCCGCAATCACTCAGGACTGAGCTTCTATGCACGGAAATACCGTCTGAGTCCCACTGAAAGGCGGTTCGACTGGGGCGACGCTCTCCGGTCTCCAAGTCGGGAGTATAGAAATCCGGCCTATCGGGAATGCGTCGGTAAATTGATTCCCCGTTAGGTATTGATGCGTCATCCCAGGCCAAAACTTCCCCCTAACGCCCGGCTAAGAGAACAGAGATTTCCAGCCAGGATTCACCGACCAGATGCGGGATGACAAAATGGCGAGAGCTCTCCGCAGTTCGCCATAGCCAATCTCTCCCGCACCCAGAGCCCCCTGAATTCGCATCAAGCCATCAGAGTCGACGTAGCATACGTATGGTGCTTCATCTGGAATGAACTCGATTTCCAGCCGTTCCACTCCTGCTCGCCACTCGAACAGGATAGACCCTTCTTCGCCAGGAGTCACGAAGGGGTAGATCGTTCGAGAATCGGCAATTCGCTCTATTGCGCGGTAAGCTTGATCGGCGATTTCTTGTGCGACTGGCCCACCGGAGGCGCCATCCCATCCCAGAGGTAGAGTCGTTAGCTCGCGAAGCTTTCCGCTAACGTAATTCTGCACCTCAAGCTTTCCTTCGACCTCACGCTCTCCAGCGAGACGCTGCTCACTGAAGTTCGCTGCAGACCGGTTTCTGCGAATGAGCCAAAGTTCAGCAGTCTCGCGGATGCCCGCACGCTTCCCGACGGAGGCAAAGTATTCCTGTCGTCCGATGCTGTATGTCGTCAAGAGATTTCACCCCATCCTTCACGCATTGCGTTACTCGTGACTTCAAGGAATGCATCAGTTAGGACGTTGTGGGCCAATTCTAGCATTTCCACATAGTTGGCGCTCTCGTCGACAGTCGCCTCAGCGTCGAGTGAGAGTGCCGAACTTTGAACGATTTCACCTTCAAGTGATTCTTCACCGGCAGAGTCGACACCTACAAGAACGGCGACCTGCGGACTCAACTCAGATTCGTGGTAGTGCACCCTGAATCCGCAATAGTCCGGGCTTCTGAAGGGGAAGGAAGCGGGCGCCGTCCATCCATTGAGCACGCCCGCCATGGCGTTCTGGGCGGAAACTCCTGGGAGGTGGTTTACGTACTGAATGTCAGCCCGCTTTACAATGGGGGCAACTCCAGAAGCGTCTTGCGTAAGCTTCGAGTACTGAGAAAACTTCTCGAGGAGTTCCGATCGCAAGGCCCCGAAGCCCGGGTACTCTTGCGTTTCGTCGCCGAATGTCCAGCTCAGCAAAAACCGATCCTGCTGGAACCTTATGTTTCGATCGCCGGAATCGGTTGAGAAGGTGCACAATGCCATAGGCCAGGAGACGCCGGAGCGAACAAACTCGACAGCGTCTCGATCGGCAGGGCCCCACGGAGGTAGCGGTGCTACCTCCTGAAGGAGCGGATAGCTCGGGCGCCAGTCAACGCGAAGTGGTGCCAGATCAAGTGTTTGGAGCTTTGGCATGGGTTGAAGCATCAGCGCCAGCGTCACTTCACGTACGGGCGGACGCTCGAAACGCAACGAACCAGACATGTTACCTCCCCCTCAGTCTAGGCTACCTGGAAGTCTTGCCTGAGGAACAGATGGTTACGTGTCCAGGATGCGATCTCAACAGGCTCGTGCAACCGATTTGCTCCGTTATGACGTCAAAGTTCACTCGGTCGGGTGATCGCTGGTACGGCAAAGCGGGGGAGAGCTGAAGAGTTGCTGCTCCAGCTCTCGCCCCGCCGGGTTGAGAAGGTCGCTCTGGTGCGGAGCGATGGGCTGGCCTGGCGTCAGCTTCCGTCAGGTCGGTTGGTTGCGAGAATGTGGCCTCGGCTGACTGCTACGCGGAGAATCTCAGTCAATGCTCCAGCAAGCTCGTGGGCCAGTCGATGGAGGTCGCCTGGTTCTGCATGCGCATCGTTCAGGACCTCTGTGGCCTGTTCCAGGAGGTTGACCGCGATGCCAAGTTGGATGGATTCGATGTTGTCCGCCAGGCGGGACATGAAGCTGCGGCGGTCGTCGGTGCTGAGGTAGCAGGGCTTGCCCTCAGGGCCCGTCCAGGGCAGGAGGCGGAGGTGGGCCGGCGCGGTCATGGTCGGGGCTGCCTCTCGTCGGCGTTGTCCAGGAGCTGGCTGGTGAAGACCGCGTTGACGCGATCGGCGGGGAAGACCAGTTGGGCCGCTTCGACGATGAGGCCGGTTGCGTCCGTCGTAGTGCGGGTGATGACGAGGACCGTTGTTGTGGGGCAGACGTGGAGCGTCGAGGCTTCGTCCGGGGTGGGGAGGCGGGAGCAGACGATCTCGCGGACTTCCGCTGGCGGAGGGGTCAGGACGGCGAAGCGTCCGGCTGGCCCCTGGTGTGGGGCGTCGTCGGCGACCAGGCCAAGTGTGTCGGGTGGCGACGCCGTGTCGTGGGGGATGTAGGTGCGTGCGAAGCCGTGGGGCACCTCCCCCTCGTAGGTGATGCAGAGGATCTCCGTCAGGGGGGTTCCGGCGGGGCGGGCCAGTAGCGCGGCCGGGTGCTCCGTCGTGCCGGTTGTCTTCGTGGTGCGGATGGTGACGCGCTGGGCCGCGTCGGCAGCGGTGCGCGGGTCCAGCGTTCCCCAGCCGCCGACGTACGTGGTTCTTCGCAGCGGTCGGCGGACGAAGTTCCCCCGCCCGTGGATCTTCTCGACCATGCCCTCTGCCTGAAGGATGCCGAGAGCGTTCCGCAGCGTCGCCGTGCTGACGCCGTAGCGCGTGGCCAGTTCGGTTTCGGCGGGCAGGCGTTGGCCGGCTTGAAGCTGCCCGGTGGTGATCTGCGACCTGAGGTCGTCGGCGATGGCGTGCGCCCGTGAGACGCGCATGGGGGTGATCACCTCCTTCTCGTCATCCGTACGGCGACGAAGTGGGTTCGCACGTGGATGGTCAGGAGTTCCCCTGTGTCGAACAGGAGCTGCTTGGCGCCATGAGGTAGTTGGAAGAGGTCCTGCACCCGGCAGACGAGGCCGCCGATGTGGAGGATGTCGCCGCGTTGCACAGTGGCCGATGTGATCTCGACGGTCGAGGCCATCCCAGGGGTCGGTACCCGTTCCCTCATTGCCCCTCCTCTGTCGGTACCGACCGGCCGACGGCGGAGTGGCAGGCGCAGGAGCAGGTCTCGAAGACGACCGGGAGGTCGGACAGGGCGACGGCTGCGGAGGATGTCGTGCAGGTGAGGTGGGTGCCGATCCGGCAGGACGGCGAGCGGTAGAGGGCCATGGAGAAGCGCGTGACCCCGAGCCGTCGAGAAGGAGGCAGGGAGGTCATCAGCGTGCTCCCGCGAGTGCCGACCAGGTGGCCGAGGCCGGGACGTGGGGCGCGACGACAGTGGGACGGAGGCGGGTGCGCTTCTCCCATGCCAGGACGTACGGGCGGACGAGCGCCGTCTCCTCGCCCGTGATCAGGCCGGTGTGATCGGCATGACGCGGGTGAGGGAGGTGCGGGGCCGGACCGTCGGCCTGCGCCATGGGCAGCGAGTCGGCTGAGGAGCGGGAGGGGGCTAACGGACGGCGGTGCCTGCCCTGGTGTGCGCCTCGCGCTCTCGCGTGGGCGAGGGCGCGGCGAATACGGTTGAGCATGCTGGTCAGCTCCTATCGCTGATGGCCCGGTCCCCCGACATCGCCCGTCGTGGGGACCGATTTGCGTAAGACGGCCCAGAGGGTGCGGCCGTGCTGGCTGGTGGCGAGGAGGCCGAAGCGGTCGGCCTCAGCAACCGCTCCCAGGACCTCCCGCCATGACTCGGCGGAGAGCGCGTCCGGTACTTCCGCCACGACCGTCGTGTGACGGGCGTGCTCTTCCACGCGGGTGGAGAGCCCGAGGGCGGACAGCCGGACGGCGAGGGCCGCCGCGGTCGATCCCGAAGCGGGCACAGGGCAGCCTCCGTCACCGACGATCACTTTGGGTGAAGCTAGTTAACTAGATTAGAGCTAGTGGACTAGATTTTCCATATGCCTGAGCAGCCGCCATACCTGCGCATCGCCGACGAACTTCGGCAGCGCATCGCGGAACATGTGTGGGAGCCGGGTGACCGCCTGCCCTCACGCGCCCGGATCGGCCAGGAGTACGGCGTGGGCGACAACGTGGTCCGCCGCGCTCAGGAGTTGCTGATCTCCCAGGGAGTGCTGGAGGGCCGTGCCGGGTCAGGCACGTACGTGGCCGAGCCCAGGCAGCGGGTGCGGATGGTGCGTTCGTCGGCGCGGGAGCAGCCCGACAGGTCGCCGTTCCGTGCCGACATGAAGGCTGTCGGGCGGGCCGGGGGCTGGGAGAGCCGGACCGATGCAAAGGTGCCCGCGCCGGCGGAGATCGCGGCACGGCTCGGGATCGCCGAGGGCGAGCTGTGCGTGCGGACGACGTACGAGTTCCTCGCCGACGGACGCCCGGTGCAGCTGTCGACGAGCTGGGAGCCCTACGACCTCACCGGCGGAACGCTCGTAGTCCTTCCCGAGGGCGGGCCGCATGCTGGCGCTGGCGTCGTGAACCGCATGGCCGAGATCGGCATCACCGTCAGCCACGCCGTCGAGCAGCCGGAGCCCAGGCAGGCGACCGCCGACGAAGCGACGCTGCTCGGAATCCAGAAGGCCGCACTCGTCACCCACATCCGGCGGACCTACTACAGCGACGACGGACGGCCCGTCGAGACGGCGGACATCGTCGTTCCCGCCGCGCTGTGCGAGATCGTGTACGAGGTGCCGGTTAGCCGTTGACGCCGCGCAAGGGGGCGCCCTTGAACATCCGGGCAACGCTCCTACCTTGTCGGCTTCTGATGGCGCTCCCTCCAGCCGTTCGCGGTGTTGTGCCGCTGTACGCCCTACCCGCGCCTCCCTCCGCATCGCGAACCTTTGAGGGATGCCGATGACCGACGGAGGGGGCGGGATGGTTCAGTCGAAGTGCGGCGCTCTGACGCAGTCCGGGACGCGCTGCCGGAACAAGGCGATCATGAACAGCTCACGCTGTGCCAGGCACCAAGGGCCGTGGTCCTCGTACGGAGTGGAGCAGCGCAAGAAGAAGGAAGCCGAAGCCAAGATGCGCAAGCTGCGGAAGAAGCGCTAGCGAAGCGAGTGGCTGCCGAGCTCCCAGCGGTTGCCATCGCGGAGGTGCTGAGCCGCCCCGGATCTGGGCCGTCCCTGGGCCGTCCGAGGGCACTCCGCAGCGGCCAACGACGACCACTGACGATCCCTCCGAAGCGGGCTGCAGTTGCTCTGACCTGCAACGACCGCTGGTGGACGAGTGAGGCGGCAAGACCCAGGGCAAGAAGTAGCCCGACGCCACGAAGAAGCCCCCGACCTGCGAGGAACTCGCGGGGCGGGGGCTTTTTCGCTGTCCGCCGGTCCCGCACGGGCGGTAGCGTGCCGGGACCTGGGGGAGGGGTGTCATGGCCAGACGGCGCTCCGTGGCCAGAGGCGTGCCCGGTGGATACCGGATCTGGGACACCAGGGGACGCACGTGGTGGGGGGACCACTACGAGCTGTGTCCCGACGATCTGCTGACGGAACTGAACGGCGCCGCCGACCAGGCGCGCATCACGGTGCTGCTGAAGCGGTACCGCGCGGCCGGGCGCTGAGCCGGCGTGGCGTGGGCACGCACGGGTGGGCCGGGTGCGCCGGCGGTACGACCGCCGGGCGCCGGGCGCCGTGAGACGCGCAGGCGCGCGCACAGGGAAGGGCCCCGTCCGGACAGCGGACGGGGCCCTTCCCTGTGTGGTCAGCCGCAGCAGCCGCCGCACTGGCACGGAGAGCCCGACTGGCAGCCGCAGCCGCAGCCCGAGCCGCATCCGCAGGCGCCGAGAAGGGGGAGGAAGTCCACGCCGACCGGGCTCGCTTCCTGCGGGGAGTCGGGCATGGGGGTATCGGCCATGAGGTGCCTCCTGACGGGCGCACGCCCCCGGGCGTGCGCGTATCACCGGCGTGCGGATTGCCGCCTTCGCCCATTGCATGCCCGGCCGGTCGCCCGCATCAACGGCGCATGGACGGCGCACCCGCGCAAGCGCCCCCGAACGCGCCGTCAGTGCCGCAATGCGCCCTCCCGGGGCCCGCGGTGGTGCGGAACGCGCCCTGTCGGCGCGCTACGCGCCCTCGACCTGCGTCGGCTGCTGGAGCTCGTCCGCGTGCTCACCGGTGACCAGGTAGACGACCCGCTTGGCGACCGAGACCGCATGGTCCGCGAAGCGCTCGTAGTAGCGGCCGAGCAGGGTCACGTCCACGGCCGTCTCGATGCCGTGCTTCCAGCGGTCGTCCATCAGGTGCTGGAAGAGCGTGCGGTGCAGCAGGTCCATCTCGTCGTCGTCCTGCTCCAGCTGGAGCGCCAGGTCGACGTCCTTGGTGATGATGACCTCCGCCGCCTTCGCCATCAGGCGCTGGGCGAGCTGGCCCATCTGGAGAATCGTGGCGTGCAGGTCGTTGGGCACCGCACGGTCGGGGAAGCGCAGCCGTGCCAGCTTGGCGACGTGCTGGGCCAGGTCGCCCGAGCGCTCCAGATCGGCGCTCATCCGCAGCGAGGTCACCACGATCCGCAGATCCGTGGCGACCGGCTGCTGCCGGGCCAGCAGCGCGATCGCCCGTGCCTCCAGGTCGTGCTGGAGGTCGTCGACCTTCTGGTCGCCGGCGATCACGTTCTCCGCCAGCTTGAGGTCGGCGTCGAGCATGGCCGTGGTGGCGCGCCCGATCGCCGACCCGACCAGCCGGGCCATCTCGACCAGGCCCTCGCCGATGGAGTCCAGTTCCTCGTGGTACGCGTCCCGCATGGGGTGTCCCTCTCTTGTGCGACCGGGGTCCGGATGGGGCTCCGAACCCCCACGCTCCCACGTTCGAGCCCGCAGTGGTCCGGACCCTCCCGCTCAAATGAACCAGCACTTTCCCCTCGGTGAACTCTGAGCGACGACTGTTCGAGGTGCCACCCGTTTGGCTGGGAGACCGCCCGGCACCCCGCATAACCTGGTGAGCATGGACGTGAACGCGGCGGTCGCCGCAGCAGCAGCGATTGCCGGTCTGTGCACCGGTGTCATCGCGGTGCTGGCGTTCCGCTGGAGCGAGCGCGAACAGAAACGCCCCACCCGCACCTCCCTCCACACGGACGCCGTGCTCCCGCCCGGCGTCGACACGGTCCTGTCCGTGCTCCGCTCCTCCGCGGTCGTCCTCGACGAGTCCGACTCGGTCGTCAAGGCCAGCTCCGCGGCGTACGCCCTCGGCCTGGTCCGCGGCGGGAAGCTCGCCGTCGAACCCATGCTGCACATGGCCCGTGACACCCGGAGGGACGGCGAGATACGGCAGGTCGAACTCGACCTGCCCCGGCGCGGCACCGGCCGCGGCGAGGCGCTGGCCGTCTCCGCCCGGGTGGCGCCCCTCGGCTCACGCCTCGTGCTGCTCCTGGTGGAGGACCTCACCGAGGCGCGCCGGATAGAGGCGGTGCGCCGCGACTTCGTCGCCAACGTCAGCCATGAGCTCAAGACCCCCGTCGGGGCGCTCTCCCTGCTCTCGGAGGCGGTCATGGACGCCTCGGACGACCCCGAGGCGGTCACCCGCTTCGCGGGCCGGATGCAGATCGAGGCGACCCGGCTCACCAACCTCGTGCAGGAGCTCATCGACCTCTCCCGGGTCCAGAACGACGACCCGCTGGAGGACTCCGAGCCCGTGCGGGTGGACGAACTGGTGGCCGAGGCCATCGACCGCTCCCGGCACACCGCGTCGACCAAGCAGATCACCATGGCGTCGAACATGTGGACGCCCGACACCGGTGGCGGGCGACGCGAGGGCGGCGCCGCCGCCGACCTGCGGATCTGGGGGAACCGCGGCCAGCTCGCCGCGGCGCTCGGCAACCTCGTCGAGAACGCCGTCAACTACTCACCGGCCCGCACCCGGGTCGGCATCTCCGCGCGCCGCGTCGCCGGGCCCGGGACCGCCGGCATCTCACCGGGGTCGGGACCGGGGCTGATCGAGATCGCCGTCACCGACCAGGGCATCGGCATCTCCGAGAAGGACCGGGAGCGGATCTTCGAGCGGTTCTACCGCGTCGACCCCGCCCGCTCCCGCGCCACCGGTGGCACCGGCCTGGGCCTCGCCATCGTCAAGCACGTGGCCGCCTCGCACGGCGGGGAGGTCACGGTGTGGAGCTCCGAGGGACAGGGCTCCACCTTCACCCTGCGGCTGCCCGAGGCGGCCGCCCGGGACCACTCAGGCCGCGATCGAGTCGTCAAGGACGACGACCGGCTCTACGACACCGATCCGAACAGCGAAATTCCAGCCCCGGAGGTCCTTCCGTGACCCGAGTGCTCGTCGTCGAGGATGAGGAATCCTTCAGCGACGCTCTGTCCTACATGCTCCGCAAGGAGGGCTTCGAGGTCGCGGTGGCGACCACGGGGCCCGAGGGGCTCGACGAATTCGAGCGCAACGGCGCCGACCTCGTCCTGCTCGATCTGATGCTCCCCGGCCTGCCGGGCACCGAGGTCTGCCGCCAGCTCCGCGGCCGGTCGAACGTGCCGGTCATCATGGTGACGGCCAAGGACAGCGAGATCGACAAGGTCGTCGGCCTGGAAATAGGAGCCGACGACTACGTCACCAAGCCCTTCTCCTCGCGGGAGCTGGTCGCCCGTATCCGCGCGGTGCTGCGCCGCCGTGGGGAGCCCGAGGAGGTCACGCCGGCGGCCCTGGAGGCCGGCCCGGTGCGGATGGACGTCGACCGCCACGTGGTCACCGTCTCCGGCGGCAAGGTCGACCTGCCGCTGAAGGAGTTCGACCTGCTGGAGATGCTGCTGCGCAACGCGGGCCGGGTGCTGACCCGTATGCAGCTGATCGACCGGGTCTGGGGCGCGGACTACGTCGGCGACACCAAGACCCTTGACGTCCACGTCAAGCGCCTGCGCGCCAAGATCGAGCCGGACCCGGGCGCGCCGCGGTACCTGGTGACGGTGCGCGGCCTGGGCTACAAGTTCGAGCCGTAGGCCGCACGGCCCGGCACGGCCCGGGGCCCTCTGGGGGTTCCGGGACTTCTCCGGCCCAGGGCCCCCGGATACGCCGAGGGGGCGTCCACCGTCGTGGTGGACGCCCCCTCGGGCCGTCTGTGGCGGAGCCGGGTCAGTGACCGGCCTCGTGCGAGGCCGAGGCCGCGTCGCCCTCGGCGCCCGCTTCGCCCTCGGCCTCACCGGAGGCGGAGCCCGACGGAGACCCGGAGGGGGAGGCGTCCGGCGACCCGGAGGCGGACGGCGACGGCTTGGCGGCCGGCGGGCTGGGCACGCTGCTGGGACCGAAGCCGGAGAAGAAGCCGCTCGCCGGGACGACGAAGGCCAGGAGCTTGACGTCGCCGGTCTCGCTGAAGGTGAAGACGACCTCCTGCGTGCGGCCGTCCTCCACGGCCTCGCGGCCGTCGGCGATCACGGCGGAGGCGTTGCCCTTGCCGCCGATGATCACGCGGCCGCCGGCGGGGACGGTCAGCGGACCGGAGCCCTCGGCCGGCTTGAGCTCGACCTTCGCGTCCGAGCCGGGGAGGGTGATCGACTCCAGCGTCTGGTCCTTGGTGCCGTCGTTGAAGACGGTGACGGACACGACGGCCGGGCCTTCGGCGTCGGGCTCGGGCTGGGTGATGACGGTGCCGTTCTGCAGCTTGAGGCTGTCGACGGCGGTCGCGGCGTTGTCCGGGCGGACGCCCAGGGTCTGCGCGTCGTTGCCCGCACCGCAGGCGGAGAGCGAGGCGATCGAGAAGACGACGGCAGCGCCGGTGAGGGCACCGCGACGAAGGCTGCTGCTCACGGCGGCGGCATCTCCTTGGACGAGCGGACGTACGGACTGTGGAACGGCTGTCACCGGGCTGGGCGTCAGCTCGCGCTTAGGTTACCGAGCGGCCCGTCACCCCCCGCACCCGACCCGCCCTTTGGCGTCACGCGGCGGCGGGCTCGCGGTCCGCCGTGGCGGGCGGCGGTTTTCGGACGCCGGCGCCGGGGAGTGGCGCGGACGTGTGCGAAGACCTCGGGCAGGAGCAGTACACATGCTGTTCACATAACGTGAGTGATCAATTCTCTCGCGCGCTCGGGCTTTCCCGGAAAAGCGCGGACGAGACGGCGGCGTGATCATTAGTGATCAATTCATGAATCGGCGCGGCGTCACTCCGTACGGGTGAGCGATCCCCGAACGGAGTACGGAAAGTGATCGCTCCCCACCCGGACAAAACGGGACTTTCGCCCCGTCGGGGGAGGGTAGTGCGAGGTGTGACACGGGAGTTTCCGTGCGCCCGCGCAGCCGCTCCGACCTGCGAATACCCCCTTCCGCTCGTCGTCCGCAGCACGTTCCTGTCCGTGTTGTCAAGCCCTGAGATATGCCCTGACCTGCGAAAACGCCATTCAGAACACGCTGTTCTCGTGTTACCCTGGATAGCCACGGAAGGGGTACCTGTCACATGACGTTCAAGGTTGGCGACACCGTGGTCTATCCCCATCACGGGGCCGCGCTGATCGAGGCCATCGAAACTCGCCAGATCAAAGGCGTGGACAAGACCTACTTGGTGCTCAAGGTCGCTCAGGGCGACCTGACGGTTCGCGTCCCTGCTGACAATGCGGAGTTCGTCGGCGTTCGCGATGTGGTCGGCCAGGATGGGCTGGACCGGGTCTTCGAGGTGCTGCGTGCACCCTATGCCGAGGAGCCGACGAACTGGTCCCGTCGGTACAAGGCAAATCTCGAGAAGCTCGCCTCCGGCGATGTCATCAAGGTCGCCGAAGTGGTGCGTGACCTGTGGCGTCGGGAGCGCGAGCGAGGGCTGTCCGCAGGTGAGAAGCGGATGCTCGCAAAGGCGCGCCAGATTCTGGTGAGCGAGCTCGCGCTCGCGGAGAACACCAACGAGGACAAGGCCGAGGCCCTGCTCGACGAGGTTCTCGCGTCCTGACGCACGATTGATGCCGCGGTGCCCGCTGACATGCTGGGAAGTCTCCAGCCTGTCGCCGGGCGCTGCGGCATGTTCGCCCTCTGCCCGTCCGCTCCCTGTGCGGTCCGTTCCCCGATCCCGCGTGGGGGCCGGCAACTCGCACGACCGGTGCCGACGTCTGTCACCGACGTGATGCTGTGATGTGCCGGGCCCGGGCGGCTGGCGCAGACCAGTGGTCACGGAAGGGTCCGGTCAAGGCGACGCGCCCGGCACTCCCCCGACCTGTCGGCCGGGGGCACGACCAGGCCATACCCACGTCGACTCAGGAAACAAACCTCCGGAGTGCAACCGATGTCCGACCAACCGCGTCCTCGTCGCACCGCCGCTGTGATCCCGGCCGCCGGCCGGGGCGTGCGCCTCGGACCGGGCGCCCCCAAGGCGCTCCGCACGCTGAACGGCACGCCGATGCTCGTCCACGCGGTCCGCGCGATGGCCGCCTCGCGCGCCGTCTCCCTCGTCGTCGTCGTGGCTCCCCCCGAGGGCGCCCCCGACGTCAGACGCCTCCTCGACGACCACACCCTCCCCGAGCGGACCGACTACCTCGTCGTCCCCGGCGGGGAGAGCCGCCAGGAGTCCGTACGCCTCGGGCTCGACGCGCTCCCCGAGGGCATCGACATCGTCCTCGTCCACGACGCGGCCCGTCCGCTCGTCCCCGTCGAGACGGTGGACGCCGTGATCGACGCGGTGCGCGAGGGAGCCACCGCCGTCGTGCCGGCGCTGCCGCTCGCGGACACCGTCAAGGAGGTCGGACCGGCCCCGGCCGGCGAGCCCGAGCCCGTCGTCGCCACCCCGGAGCGGGCACGGCTGCGTGCCGTGCAGACGCCCCAGGGCTTCGCCCACGAGACCCTCGCGGACGCCCACCGGACCGTCACCGGTGAGGTCACCGACGACGCGAGCATGGTCGAGCGGCTCGGCCGGAAGGTGGTCGTGGTGCCCGGGCACGAGGAGGCCTTCAAGGTGACCCGTCCGCTCGACCTCGTCCTCGCCGAGGCCGTACTCGCCCGCAGGAGGGCCAACGATGGCTTCTGACCGCCCGCTTCTCCCCCTGGTGGGGATCGGCACCGATGTGCACGCCTTCGAACAGGGCCGTGAGCTGTGGTGCGCCGGTCTGCTGTGGGAGGACGCCGACGGCTACGGCCTCGCCGGGCACTCCGACGGCGACGTGGCCGCCCACGCCGCCTGCGACGCCCTCTTCTCCGCCGCCGGGCTCGGCGACCTCGGAGCCCACTTCGGGACCTCCCGTCCCGAGTGGTCCGGCGCCTCCGGCGTCACCCTCCTCGCGGAGGCCGCGCGGATCGTGCGGGCGGAGGGGTTCGAGATCGGCAACGTCTCCGTTCAGGTGATCGGCGTCCGGCCCAAGATCGGCAAGCGGCGGGACGAGGCGCAGAAGGCGCTGTCGGCCGCGGCCGGAGCCCCGGTCTCGGTGTCCGGCACCACGACGGACGGCCTCGGCCTGACCGGACGGGCCGAGGGTCTGGCCGCCGTCGCGACCGCCCTCGTGGTGCGGACGGCCTGATCCGGCACAGGGGGGCGGGCGGGGCCGGGGGCGGTGCGGAAGACCGCCCCCTGAGTGTGCCCGGGGGGCGTGGGGCACTGCCCTTCGCCCACTACCCTGGTTGCGTGACCATTCGCCTGTACGACACCAGCGCCCGGCAGATCCGTGACTTCACCCCTCTCGTGCCGGGTTGTGTCTCGATCTACCTGTGTGGCGCCACCGTGCAGGCGGCCCCGCACATCGGGCACATCAGGTCGGGGCTGAACTTCGACATCATGCGCCGCTGGTTCGAGTACCGCGGCTACGACGTGACCTTCGTGCGGAACGTCACCGACATCGACGACAAGATCATCAAGAAGTCGGACGAGCAGAACCGCCCCTGGTGGTCGATCGGCTACGAGAACGAGCGCGCGTTCAACAGCGGCTACGAGGCCCTCGGCTGCCTGCCGCCGACCTACGAGCCGCGTGCCACCGGGCACGTCCCCGAGATGATCGAGATGATGCGGGGCCTGATCGAGCGCGGCCACGCCTACGAGTCGGACGGCAGCGTCTACTTCGACGTGCGCTCGTTCCCCGGCTACCTGGAGCTGTCCAACCAGGACATCGACGATCTGCGCCAGCCCGACGAGGGCGTCTCCGGCAAGCGCGACCCCCGCGACTTCGCCATGTGGAAGGCGACCAAGCCGGGCGAGCCCGACTGGGAGACGCCGTGGGGACGCGGACGGCCCGGCTGGCACCTGGAGTGCTCGGCGATGGCCCACAAGTACCTCGGTTCCGCCTTCGACATCCACGGCGGCGGGCTCGATCTGATCTTCCCGCACCACGAGAACGAGATCGCCCAGGCCAAGGCGTTCGGCGACGCCTTCGCCACGTACTGGGTGCACAACGCCTGGGTCACCATGAGCGGCGAGAAGATGTCCAAGTCGCTGGGCAACTCGGTCCTCGTGAGCGAGATGGTCAGGAACTGGCGTCCCATCGTGCTGCGTTACTACCTCGGCACCCCGCACTACCGCTCGATGATCGAGTACAGCGAGGAGGCCCTGCGCGAGGCCGAGTCCGCGTTCGCGCGGATCGAGGGCTTCGTGCAGCGCGTGATGGAGAAGGCCGGCGGCGTCGTGGCGCCCGCCGACGAGGTGCCGCCGGCGTTCGCCGAGGCGATGGACGACGACCTCGGGGTGCCGCAGGCGCTCGCGGTCGTCCACACCACCGTCCGCCAGGGCAACTCGGCGCTCGCGGCCGACGACAAGGAAGCCGCCGTCGCCCGTCTCGCCGAGGTCCGCGCCATGCTGGGCGTGCTCGGCCTCGATCCGCTCGACGAGCGGTGGGGCGGCGGCGCCGGCGAGCGCGGGGACGACCTCTACGGTGTCGTCGACACCCTGGTGCAGATGGTCCTCCACCAGCGCGAGGCCGCCCGCGGCCGCAAGGACTGGGCGACCGCCGACGCCATCCGCGACCAGCTCAACCAGTCCGGCCTCGTCATCGAGGACAGCCCCGACGGGCCCCGGTGGACCCTCGGGCCCCGCTGAGGCCGCAGGCGATGTGCCGCCCGGAGCTCCGGGCGGCACACTTCCTTACGTAGACACATACGCAGACACACGCAGACGCAGACTCGTTTTTTCGTCTGAGCGAGCTTTACAGGAACAGGTAGGTCATGGCCGGGAACAGCCAGCGCAGGAACCGCCGCACGTCCAACAAGAAGGGCGCGACGGTCGGCAGCGGTGGCAAGCGGCGCCGCAGCCTGGAGGGCAAGGGCCCGACGCCGCCCGCCTCCGCGCGCAAGGGACACGTCAAGAACCGCATCGCCAACGCCAGGACCAAGCAGGCCCAGCGCCGCCCGGTCGCCCGCCGCGGCGGCAAGGGCACCTCGGAGATGGTCGTCGGCCGCAACCCGGTCTTCGAGGCACTGCGCGACGGCGTGCCCGCCTCCACCCTCTACGTCCAGCAGTTCATCGACAACGACGAGCGGGTGCGCGAAGCGCTCCAGCTCGCCACCGGCCGCGGCAACATCCACATCATGGAGGCGCCGCGCCCCGAGCTGGACCGCATGACGAACGGGTTGAACCACCAGGGTCTGGTCCTCCAGGTCCCGCCGTACGAGTACGCCCACCCCGAGGACCTCGCGGCCGCCGCCTTCGACGACGGCGAGGACCCGCTGATCGTCGCGCTCGACGGCGTCACCGACCCGCGCAACCTCGGTGCGGTCGTCCGTTCGGTGTCGGCGTTCGGCGGACACGGCGTCGTGGTGCCCGAGCGCCGGGCCGCCGGGATGACGGCGGGTGCCTGGAAGACGTCCGCGGGCACCGCCGCGCGGACGCCGGTGGCGCGTGCCACCAACCTGACGCGTGCGCTGGAGTCGTACCAGAAGGCCGGTCTCACGGTCGTCGGCCTCGCCGCCGACGGTGACACGGAGGTCGGCGAGCTGGAGGCGCTGGGCGGCCCGGTCGTCATCGTCGTCGGCAGCGAGGGCAAGGGTCTGTCCCGCCTCGTCGGCGAGACGTGCGACTTCCTGGTCCGCATCCCGATGCCGGGCGGCGCCGAGTCGCTGAACGCCGGTGTCGCCGCGGGCGTCGTGCTGTACGAGGCGGCCAAGCGCCGCTGACCGCTCCCGGAGCGGCCCCGGTCCGGCCGGGGCCGCCGGGCGGGTGCGCCGTGGGCGGCGTCCCGGGCGGGACGGCCGGCGCTCCGGTCCGCACAGGCACGGTGTCCCCGCGGTACGGATCGGGGGCGGGGCGGTCAAAAATGCACACAAGGTGCTCTTGACGGGTCTCGGACACGTAGAGCGTCCCGGGGCCGTGCCCTAAACCCGCATCACTCGGTTAGATGAGTGTGGACACCAGAACACCCCGGTCCGGGTTCGACGATCAGCCTGCGCTGAGCATGGTCAAGGTGCACTGCGATCCCGCGCAGGTCATCGTCAACCACGCCAGCTTCCGGGTGCAGCTCGGGCAGAGCGCGCGCCCCGCGCGCGACCTGGCGGACTCCGCGCGGCTCGCCCCCTTCGGCGCGGCCGGCGGCGCGGGAGTGCCCGGCGCGG
>NZ_RDBP01000012.1:1112351-1122239 GCF_008042045.1 Streptomyces sp. T39 | reverse complement strand
AAAAATGCACACAAGGTGCTCTTGACGGGTCTCGGACACGTAGAGCGTCCCGGGGCCGTGCCCTAAACCCGCATCACTCGGTTAGATGAGTGTGGACACCAGAACACCCCGGTCCGGGTTCGACGATCAGCCTGCGCTGAGCATGGTCAAGGTGCACTGCGATCCCGCGCAGGTCATCGTCAACCACGCCAGCTTCCGGGTGCAGCTCGGGCAGAGCGCGCGCCCCGCGCGCGACCTGGCGGACTCCGCGCGGCTCGCCCCCTTCGGCGCGGCCGGCGGCGCGGGAGTGCCCGGCGCGGCAGGAGCGGCCGGCAGGGTCGTGCGGCGCAGGGCTCCCGTCGTGTGGAGCGGCAGATCCGCGCCGGGGGACGTGGGTGCCACGGGCCTGCTCCAGGCCGTGCGCAACTCCACCCTGGAGCAGGACGACCCGTACAGCACCGGCTCCACCCAGGTCATCCCGCGCGTCGACCTCGCCGGCGACACCGTCCAGCACCCGGCGGTCACCGACACGGTGCTCCCCGAGCACCGGGACCGGCCGCTGCTGCCGCCCATGCGGCAGGCCGTCGGCGCCTACGACCCCCCGGCCTACGGACGCGACGGCGGCGGGCACCACGGGTACGGCGGCGCGCCGTACGACGACGGGCCGTCGCACGCGTACGACCTGAGCCCCGACGACGGCGACGAGCGCGCCGGGACCGGCGCGCCCACGGGGCACCGGGCGGCCGGGGACCACACCCGGCACGCCTACTACCCCGGCCGCCGGATGAACCTCGGGGTCGTCCTGCTCCCGCTGCGCATCCTGCTCGGGCTGATCTCCGTCTACGCCGGCATGGGCAAGCTCTGCGACCCCGTCTACTTCGACGGCGGCGAGCGGGGCTCGATGGTCCGGTGGCTCGGTTCGCTGGAGCCGTGGGCCCTCGCCGAGCCGATGCGCGACTTCGCCCTGGCGCATCCGGTGGGATCGGGCCTGACGGTGGCGTTCCTCCAGGTCATCGTGGGTGTGCTGACCCTGCTCGGGCTCTGGCAGCGGGTCGCGGCCGTGGTCGGCGCCCTGCTGTCCGCCGCGCTGATCCTGACCGTGAGCTGGCGGACCGTCCCGGTCTACGACGCGCCGGACATCATCTTCCTCGCCGCCTGGTCGCCGCTGATCATCGCGGGCGCGCCCGTGTACTCCATCGACGGCCGGCTCGCGGGCGAGGCGTGGCGCACGCTGGGGCCCCGCTCCGACATCCGGGACCTCAGGCACCGGGTCCTGCGCCGCGGCGGCCTGGTCGCCGCCGTGGTCGTCGGCCTGACGATGCTCATCGGCTCCATGCTCGGCGGGGCGGTCCGCTCCACGGAGATGGTCACCGTCCCCGGCCCCGGCCAGAACCCGGCCAACCACCTGCCGGGCGCGCCGCTCCCGCAGGAGTCCGGCGCCGAGCGCAGCCCCGCGGCCCGGAAGAACAGCCCCACCCCCTCGGCGACGCGCTCCTCCACACCGGAGTCCAAGGCGTCGACGCCCGCCCAGGAGGCCCCCCGCGAGACGCAGAGCTCCGGCGGCTCCCCGGGCCGGTCCCAGGGGACCACCGGGCAGCCCTCGACGGACTCCCGCCCGGCCCCGCCGCCGCCCACCGATTCGGGCCCTGCCTCCGGCACCGGCACCGGCGGCGGCACCACGGGCGGCTCGCCCGGCACCGGCGGATCGGGCGGCTCCGGCACCGGGACGGGCGGCGGTGACAGCGGCGGCTCCGACGGCGGCAAGGTCATCGGCGGCCTGCTGGGCTGACCCGCGTCACACGGGAGGAGGGTGGCACCGGATCTCTCCGGTGCCACCCTCCTGTGCGTCCTCGGCTCACGTGTCCGCACCTCGGCCGACGTGTCCGCTCCTCGGCTCACGTGTCCGTGCCGAGGGGTTCACCGTGCCTGAGGGCTCCCCGTGCCGGAGGGATTCACCGTGCCTGGGCGGCGAGCTCCTTCGCGGCCTCGGTCAGGTCCTTCGCCGTGTCGATCGCGCGCCAGTACGCCCCCTGCGGCAGCGGGAAGCCCGCCAGCCGCTTGTCGCGGGCCAGCCGGGGGAAGGTCGTGCGCTCGTGGTCGCCGACGTCGGGCAGCAGACCGGTGAACTCCGCGGAGAACACGTAGACACCCGCGTTGATCAGGAACGGCGACGGGGGCGACTCGATGAAGTCGGTGATGTGGCCGAAGGTGTCGGTCTCCACCGCGCCCCACGGGATCCGGGGACGGGCCAGGGCCAGCGTCGCCGCGGCATCGCGTTCGGCGTGGAACTCGGCCATCTCCCGCAGCGAGAAACGGGTCCAGATGTCGCCGTTCGTCGCGTACCAGGGGCGGTCCGGGTGCGGCAGGCTGGCCGCCGCGTACTTGAGACCGCCGCCGCGTCCCAGCGGCTCGGTCTCCACCACCGTCGTCACCCGCAGCGGCAGATCGGCGCCCGCCAGCCAGTCCTGGAGCACCTCGGCGAGGTGGCCGCAGGAGACGACCGCGTCGGTCACGCCCTCGGCGGCGAGCCAGGCCAGCTGATGGCCGATGATCGGCGTCCCCGTCCCGGGGATCTCCACCATCGGCTTGGGGCGGTCGTCGGTGTACGGGCGCAGCCGCGAGCCCTGGCCGCCCGCCAGGACCACGGCCTGCGTCGGATGCGTAGGCGTATGCATGCCGTGAACGATAGGTGCAGGCCAAAACGGGAAGGGGACCGGACCCGTGTGGACGGGTCCGGTCCCGGTGCCGGCAGGGTGCGGCGCGCTCGCGCCGTCGGGGGTTCCCCGGGTCCCCGGTGGTCCCGGGTGCCGTGGGTCAGTGGCCCAGGGCCTGCTGGGAGACACCGGTGGCGAACGAGGTGTCGCACACCGGCCGGGAGAAGCGCTGGGCGCGCGTCGGGCCGTAGCGGTCCACGGCGGCCCGGCCGAGGTCGCGGGCGAGCGCCATGCAGTGCTGGGCGAGCGACGGACGCGTCTCGACCGCCCGCTGGAGGGACGTGAGCGCGACGCCCGGGTCCTTCGTCTGGAGCTCGGTGAGCAGCTTGTCGCGCAGCACGTCCTGGGGGGCGCGGGACGCGGCGCGTACGGAGACGTTCTCGGACGAGGCGGTGAGCATCTGCGACTCGGTCGACTGCCCGGCCCACGGAACGGTGGAGACCGCGAGGGTCCCGGAGAGCACCAGGACGACGGGCAGGACGAGGGCGAGGGTGCGGCCGATGCGGCGGGCTGTGTGGGTCACACGGGGGAGCGTAGCGGGCGGTGATGACCTGGCGACATTCAGTCACTCACGTGGGTGATCATTCAGGGCTTTCTTTCGATTAGCGTGTTGACGCCCTGGGGTGAAGTGCCCCGAGATGCCGGGTATTTGTCGGACCGGCATCGCGCCGCACACGAGGCCGGGCCCCGCACCTGGAGAGGTGCGGGGCCCGGCTTTGCGTCTCACCGTGACCGGCGCCGCGGGCGCCTTCCGTCAGGGGGCGCGTCAGTCGCTGAGGCGCTCGCCCGTCGACGTGGAGAAGACGTGGAGCTCACCGGCGCGCGGCACGACGTGCAGCTCGCTGCCCTTGTCCGGGACGCTGCGGCCGCCGACGCGGACGACGAGATCCTTGTGCTCGCCGCCGACCTGGGCGGAGCCGTAGACGTAGCCGTCGGCGCCGAGCTCCTCGACGACGTTGACCGAGACCGCGAGGCCGGCCGGCGCGTCCTTGGAGAGGGTGCCCGCGGCGGTGCCGCCGTGCTCGACGACGTCGAAGTGCTCGGGGCGGACGCCGACCGTGACGGTCTTGTCGCCGCGCTCGCCGGCGGCGGCCAGGGCCTCACGGGTGACCGGGACGACGCTGTTGCCGAACTTGACGCCGCCGTCGGTGATCGGGACCTCGACCAGGTTCATGGCGGGGGAGCCGATGAAGCCGGCGACGAAGAGGTTCGCGGGGCGGTCGTACATGTTGCGCGGCGAGTCGACCTGCTGGAGCAGACCGTCCTTGAGGACCGCCACACGGTCGCCCATGGTCATGGCCTCGACCTGGTCGTGGGTGACGTAGACGGTGGTGATGCCGAGGCGGCGCTGGAGGGACGCGATCTGCGTACGCGTCGACACACGGAGCTTGGCGTCGAGGTTCGACAGCGGCTCGTCCATGAGGAAGACCTGCGGCTCACGCACGATGGCACGGCCCATGGCGACACGCTGACGCTGACCACCGGAGAGCGCCTTGGGCTTGCGGTCCAGGTACTCGGTGAGGTCGAGGATCTTCGCGGCCTCTTCGACCTTCTTGCGGATCTCGGCCTTGTTGACGCCGGCGATCTTGAGCGCGAAGCCCATGTTGTCCGCGACGGACATGTGCGGGTAGAGCGCGTAGTTCTGGAACACCATGGCGATGTCCCGGTCCTTCGGCGGCAGGTGCGTGACGTCGCGGTCACCGATGCGGATGGCGCCGCCGTTGACGTCCTCGAGCCCGGCGAGCATGCGCAGGGAGGTGGACTTTCCACAGCCGGAGGGGCCGACGAGGACGAGGAACTCGCCGTCCTCGATCGCGATCTCGAGCTGGTCGACGGCGGGCTTCTCGGAACCCGGGTAGACGCGGGTCGCCTTGTCGAACGTGACTGTAGCCATGCTGATGCTGCTCCTTCACCGGCAGGAACGTGCCGGACGATCCGAGTAAGGGAGTGGTGTAGTCCAACGGAGTGAACCTGCCGTGACGCTACCTGGCGATCCGGGTTCTGTCAGCAGTTGCCAGGCGACGAAATTTTCGGCCGGCGGGGTGTGGGGGTTGGTTACACTGCTCTCGCTGCCTCCTTAGCTCAGCTGGCCAGAGCACCGCTCTTGTAAAGCGGGGGTCGTCGGTTCGAACCCGACAGGGGGCTCCAGCGCGAGAAGGCCCCCGGTCCAGTGGACCGGGGGCCTTCGACATGAGGTCCGGGGTGCCCCGCATCACCCACCGGAGGCGGTGGTGGGGATGGGCGACGCAGCCGACGCCGCTGCCACACCGCGGAGGCCCGGCCACCGCCACCACCGCAGGTGAACCATCGTGCTGGTGCCGAGCACCCCGATCGTCAGGCGTGTCCGTCCGTGTCGGCTCCAGGCGTCCGGCGTTGCCGGAGTCTCGTCGAAAGTGTGACCAACATCCTTTCTGTCCGCGAGACTTGAGTACTACGGGGGTGTTTCGGAGGACCTGGGGAGAGGTGCGTCGGATGGGGCGGCGTTCAGGTGGGTTGATCTCGTCGTGGGCTGAGGCGCAGCGCCAGCAGCAGCGGCAGCGCGAGGCCCAGCAACTGGCAGTGCTGCGGCAGCAGCGTGAGCACGACCGAAGACAGCGGGAGCATGCGCGGGACATGGCGCGGATGCACCGGGAACAGCGGGCCGCCTACCGCGGTCGGCGGGAGCAGGAGGTGCTGGCCCGGACGCAGGAGATCGACGCGCAGGTCGCGGCGCTGGAAGGACTGCTGGCCGAGGGGTGTACGGCGGCTCCGTTCCGGACGGAGACCCTGCGGCGGGAGGAGAGCGTCGAACCGTTCGCCCCGGGGGCACTCGCGCAGCCCGTGGTGATGCCCGATCCCAACCGGTACCAGGCCCACGGGGGCGCGTGGACCGCCGCCGGCAGAGCGCAGGCGCAGCAGGAGGCACGGGCGCGCTTCGAGCAGGACTGGTACGCGGCGCAGGCGGCCGAAGCCAGGCGGCTCGCTGACCTGGAGGCTTACCGCGGGCAGTACGAGGCGTGGGCGTCGGCCCGCCTCGCGGAGATCAGGACGCACAACGCCGGGATAGCGGACATGGTGCGGGCGCTGCGCGCGGGCGAGCCGGACACCGTCGTCGAGTACTTCTCGGCCGCCCTCTACTCGTCCGCCGCCTGGCCGGACGGCTTCCCGCGCCAGGTCTCGGCCGCGTACGACCGGGCAGCCCGGCAGCTCGTCCTCGACTGGGAGCTTCCGGCCTTCCAGGTGGTGCCGGAGGCGAAGGGGGTGCGCTACCTGGTGGGGACGGACCAGGAGAAGGTGGTGCCCCGGCCGGCCGCCCAGCGGCGGGCTCTGTACCGGGACGTCTTGGCCCAGAGCGTGCTCCTGGCCGTGCGTGAACTGTTCGCGGCCGACGAGCTGCGCGTTCTGGACGGTGTCGTGCTCAACGGCTTCGTCGATGACGTGGACCCGGCCACGGGCCGTGCCGGCAGGGTCGTCGTGGCCTCCCTGTCGGTCGGCCGGGCGGCGTTCCAGCTCGTGAACCTCGCCCTGGTCAGCGCGGTGGACTGTCTCACCGGCGGGCTCGGCGGCAACCTCTCGGCCCGCCCCGACCAGCGCGTCGCGGTGCAGCCCGTCCGCTCTCCGGCGCAGGTCGGTTCCGGGGTGGTGTCCCACGGGGACGGGGAGGAGCCGGATCTCCTTGCGATGGACCCGATCGCCTTCGAGGGCCTAGTGGCCGAGCTGTTCCGCGCCCGAGGCTTCCAGGCGATGACGACGCAGCGTTCGAACGACGGCGGGGTCGACGTGGACGCCGTCGATCCCGATCCCATCAGCGGCGGCAAGATCGTCGTGCAGGTCAAGCGATACCGCAGGACGGTGCCTGTGGCGGCGGTCCGCGAGCTGTTCGGCACCGTACAGGCGGGTGGTGCCAACAAGGGTGTTCTGGTCACGACCTCGGGGTTCGGGCCGGGCGCCTACACCTTTGCCAACGGCAAGCCGCTGACCCTGGTCTCGGGCGCGGAACTGGTGGAACTGCTGCACACGCACGGTCTCCGGGGACGGCTCGGGGACGGTACGGGCCCGTCCCGTGGCCGCTCCGGGACGGCGGGCCAGGGCCCGGAGCCGGAGGCGGCGCACGGCTCGGACGGCTCGGACGAGGAGACCTTCGACGAGGACTTCAACGTCCTCGGGATGTCCTGGCACGGTGGCGTCGCCCTGGACGTCTGTGCGCTGGTCTGCGCGGGCGGACAGGTGCTCGGGGACGAACACTTCGTGTTCTTCAACAACCACGCGACGCCCGAGGGGTCGGTTCGGATGATGCGGTCCTTCGCTGGGGACCGGGCGGCGATCCGGGTCGCCTTCGATCAACTGCCGTCCGCTGCAGATCGGTTGGTGCTGGTCGCGGCGATCGACCCCGAGGTGAACCCGGAAGCCGACCTGGCGAGCTTCACGGACGCCGGAATCCGGCTGCGGGATGCCTCCGGTACGGAGCTGGACCGGCTGGTCGTGTCGGACGGACGGCCCGGCGAGACGGCCCTGGTCCTCGGCTCGTTCCGGCGGCGGGCGAGCGGTGACTGGGACTTCGTGCTCGGCGGCAAGGGCTACACCGGAGGACTGGAGGAGCTGGTGGGGGACTTCGGTATCGAGGTGGCGTGACCCGCAATCAGGCCGGGCGGCGACGGCAGGGGACCCCCGTGCCGCCCGGCCGTGCCTCGGCTCAGTGGCGGCCCGAGATGCGGTCGGCCCAGGTGGCGAGGCGGGCGGTGGTCGGGGTGTGGGTGGTGGATTCGCGACGGTCGGCGTGGCGGTAGGCGGCGTAGAGGGTGCGGACGCCGAGCCAGCGCAGGGGTTCCGGTTCCCAGGTGCGGACCTTGTGGCCGACCCAGGGGAGGGCGGTGAGGTCGGTGGGTCCGGACTGGCCGGAGTCCTGCTGGATGAGGTCGCGCAGGGTGCGGGCGGCGAGGTTGGACGTGGCGACGCCGGAGCCGACGTAGCCGCCGGCCCAGCCGAGGCCGGTGGAGCGGTCCAGGGTGACCGTGGCGCACCAGTCGCGGGGGACGCCGAGGACGCCGGACCAGGCGTGGTCGACGGCCGTGCCCGCGAGGCGGGGGAAGAAGCGGACGAGGATCTCGCGCAGCTCCTCGACGGTGGCCGGGTGGGTGCGGCCGTCGTTGTCGGTGCGCGAGCCGAAGCGGTAGGGGACGCCCCGGCCGCCGATGGCGATGCGGCCGTCCGCGGTGCGCTGGGCGTACATGTAGGCGTGGGCCATGTCGCCGAGGGCCTCGCGGCCCTCCCAGCCGATCTCCGCCCAGACGGACTCGGGCAGCGGCTCGGTGACGATCATGGAGGAGTTCATGGGGAGCCAGGTGCGGCGCCGCCCCTTGAGCGAGGCGGTGAACCCCTCGGTGCAGCGCAGGACGTACGGCGCGCGGACGGTGCCGTACGGGGTGACGGCGTGCTTCGGGCGGATCTCGGTGACCGGTGTGGACTCGTGGACGGTGACGCCGAGCGCCTCGACGGCCGCCGCGAGGCCCTTGACCAGTTTGACGGGGTGCAGGCGTGCGCCGTGCGGGGTCCAGCTGGAGGCCACCGCGCCGGTGACGCGGATGCGCTCGGCGGTCTCGCGGGCGCCGAGGAGTTCGCGTTCCTTCTCCCCGAAGGCGATCTCCACCGCGTGGAACGCCTTGAGGCGGGCGAGCTGGGCCGGGGTGTGGGCGATCTCCAGGACGCCGCCCCGGTGGATGTCGGCATCGATGCCCTCGCCGTCGGCGACGCGGACGACCTCGCCGACGGTGTCGTTCATGGCCCGCTGGAGGCGGACCGCCGCTTCGTGGCCGTGGAGCCTGGCGTAGCGGTCGCGTCCGGCGATGCCGTTGTAGAGCCAGCCGCCGTTGCGGCCGGAGGCGCCGTAGCCGCAGAACCGGGCTTCGAGGACGGTGATGTTGAGGAAGGGGACGGCCTTCTTCAGGTAGTACGCCGTCCACAGGCCCGTGTATCCGCCGCCGACGATGCAGACGTCGGCGGACGTGTCGCCGGGGAGGGGTTCGCGGGGAGCGGGCGTGCCGTCCTGTGCGTACCAGAACGATATGCCGCCGTTGACGGTGTTCATGTGGATCGCCGCTTCCCTGCCGGTCCTGCGCCGCCCGGTGGCGGCGAACGTGTGCGCGTGGCGGGAATGTACTGCGCCCGTCGGCGGCCCGCGACAGGTGGTCCGTACGATCGCCGGGTGATCGAGATCCCCCGTGAGCTGGTCGCCTCCCTGCTGTCGTACGGCGAGGAGTCCGGCCGTGCCCTGGTGGCGGAGCTGCCCGGCCGGGCGGAGGAGTTCCTGGCGCGATGGGGGCTGCGGATCGACGGGCGTTCGCTGCACGGGCGGGTGTCGCTGGTGCTGCCGGTGGTCCGTGCCGACGGTACGCCCGCGATGCTCAAGCTCCAGGGGCGTGACGAGGAGACCGAGGGCGAGTGGCTGGCCCTGCGGACCTGGGCGGGCGACGGGGCCGCGCTGCTGCTGGAGCACGACGCGGACACCGGGACGCTGCTGCTGGAACGGGTGGTCCCGGGCCGGCACCTGTCCTCGGTGGCCGATGCCCGCGCGGCGACCCGGACGCTCGCGGGGCTGCTGGCGCGGCTGTCGGCGGTGCCTGCGCCCGCGGGGCTGCGGCGGCTTTCGGACCTTACGGACCGGATGCTGGAGCGGGTGGCGGACACCGTGCCGCTGCCGGCCGGCGACGGGGAGCGGCGGCTGCTCCTGGACTGCGCCGCGGCGGTCCGGGAGGTCGCGGGGGAGCCGGGGGACCGGCTGCTCCACTGGGACCTGCACTTCGACAACGTGCTGGCAGGGGAGCGGGAGCCGTGGCTCGCCATCGACCCGAAGCCGCTCGCGGGGGACCCGGGGTTCGAGCTGATGCCGGCGCTCTGGAACCGGTTCGCTCCGCAGGACGTGCTCTGGCGTTTCGATCTGCTGACCGAGGCGCTCGGGCTCGACCGGGAGCGTGCGCGGGCCTGGACGCTGGGCCGGGTGCTCCAGAACGGGCTGTGGGCGTGCGAGGGGGCGGGGGACGGGCCCGTCCGGCTCGACGCGGCCCTGGTGTCCGTCGCCCGGACGCTGCTGGCGCGGCGAGCCGGACGGGCCCGTCCCCCGCCCCCTCGCACGCCCACAGCCCGTTCTGGAGCACCCGGCCCAGCGTCCAGGCCCGCGCACGCTCCCGGTCGAGCCCGAGCGCCTCGGTCAGCAGATCGA
>NZ_RDBP01000012.1:1092730-1112251 GCF_008042045.1 Streptomyces sp. T39 | reverse complement strand
CGGTGGCCCCGCGGGCGGGGCGCGGGGCAGTCTGTGGCCATGATTCGCACCGCGACCCCCGCCGACGTGCCCGTGATCCACGAGATGGTCCGGGAGCTGGCCGATTACGAGAAGGCCCTGGACGAGGTCCGGGCGACCGAGGACGACCTGCGCGAGGCCCTGTTCGGTGAGCGCCCGGCGGCCTTCGCGCACATCGCGGAGACGGACGACGGGGAGGTCGCCGGGTTCGCCCTGTGGTTCCTCAACTTCTCGACGTGGCGAGGTGTCCACGGCATCTACCTGGAGGACCTGTACGTGCGCCCCGAGGTGCGGGGCGGCGGCCACGGGCGGGCGCTGCTGACGGAGCTGGCGCGGATCTGTGTGGCGCGCGGTTACGAGCGCCTGGAGTGGTCGGTGCTGGACTGGAACGCCCCGTCCATCGCGTTCTACGAGTCCCTCGGTGCGAAGCCGCAGGACGAGTGGACGGTGTACCGGCTGACGGACGGGGCGCTCGCGTCGCTGGGGGCCCGGGAGCGGGCGGAGTAGGCGGGGGGGCGGACCAGGGCGCGGGCCGGGTGGTCGCGCGCCGGTTCAGGACGTCGCGGGACCCGGGACGAGGACGACCTTGCCCACCGTGCCGCGCGTCTGGAGCGCGCGGTGCGCGTCGGCGGCGCGCTCCAGCGGGAAGCGGGTGACCGCCGGGCGCAGCCGGCCCGACGCGGCCTCCGCCAGGGCGCGGGTCTCCAGGGCGCGCAGGCCGCCCGCGCGCTCCAGCATCGCGGGGCCGAGCACGCCCTCGGAGATGATGCCGCGTGCGGCGAGTTCCTCGTCGGTGAAGACCGGCGGGGCCTCCTCGAAGCCCTGGCTGGACCAGCCGAAGACGACGATCCGTCCGCCCTTGCCGAGCAGCTCGCCGGCGGTGCGGGCGATCTCGCCGCCGACGGAGTCGTACAGGACGGTGGCCCCGCGGCCCCCGAGGTGGGTCCGGACCTGTGCGGCCCAGTCGTCGCGGGTGTAGTCGACGGCCAGGTCGGCGCCGCCGGCGCGGACCCTGGCGACCTTCTCCGGGCCGCCCGCGAGGCCGATGACCTCGGCGCCCGCGTTCCTGGCGTACTGCACGATCAGGGTGCCGATGCCGCCGGCCGCCGCGGGCACGATCACGGTGTCGGCGGGGCCGAGGTCGGTGAACTGGAGGATGCCGAGGGCGGTGCGGCCGGTGCCGATCATGGCGACGGCCTCGGCCGGGTCGAGGCCGTCGGGGATCTCGTGCAGCCGCTCGGCCCCGGTGACGGCGAGTTCGGCGTAGCCGCCGGGGTTCATGCCGATGTGGGCGACGACGGGCCGGCCGAGCCAGGCCGGGTCGGTGCCCTCGCCGAGGGCGTCGACGGTGCCGGCGACCTCCCGGCCCGGGATCGTGGGCAGCTCGACGCGGGTCGGGTAGGGGCCCGGGAGGCCCTCGCGCAGTGCGGCGTCGAGCAGGTGGACACCGGCCGCGGCGACGGAGATCCGCACCTGGCCGGGTCCGGGTACGGGGTCCTCGACGGTCTCGTGGACGAGGTTCTCGGCGGGGCCGAAGGCGTGCAGGCGGACGGCGTGCATGGTGGGGGCTCCCTTGCGTGGTGGCGGGTACCCCCGGGTGGGGGCACCCGCCCACCCTTCTTCCTCAAGTGCGCTTGAGGTCAAGGGGGCGGCTGGGGCTGCCGTCGCGCAGGGCGAGGGAGACCGCCTCCAGGGCGCTGTTGAACGCCACCTCGGAGAGCAGTCCGGGGGCCGCGACCTGGTCGCCCGCGAGGTAGACGCCGTCGCCGCGGTCGATGGCGGGCCGGTCGCGCCAGGTGGTCCCGGGCGGGTCGACCGCTCCCGTACGGCCGGTCGCGAGGGACGCACGCCGCCATTCGGTGCGCTCGCGCCAGCCGGGGAACCCGAGGTCGAGAAGGGTTTCGGCGTGGGCCACGCCGTCGGCCTTCGAGCCGTCGGGGCCGACCGGCAGCTGGCACTGGAGCAGCGACCGGCCGGCGGGGGCGAGCGAGGGGTCCTGCGCGGTGAAACGCTCCACCCAGCCCGGGGCGTCGAGGTCGCTGACCACGAACGGGTCGCCCCGGCGCGTACGCAGGGCGAGGTCGACGAGGGCGGTGCGCCCGCTCGTCCAGCGCAGGCCCTCGTCCCGGAGCAGCACCCGGGCCGCGTCGAGGGAGGTCGCGACGACGACCGGGCCGTGGTCCTCGGGCAGTGCGTCGACCCGTGACGTGGTCTCGATCCGCACGCCCATGTCCCAGGCGCGGGCCGCCATGCGGTCGATCAGCGCGCCCCAGCCGCCGCGGGGGTAGTGCGCCTCGGGCGGCAGGGCGGTCGCGCGCCGGAGCCGTTCCTGGACGAACCGGGCGGACAGCGAGCCGGGGTCGTGGTGGAAGAGCGCGACACCCGAGTAATGCGCCGCCGCGCGTGCCGCGGCGGGTCCGGCGACCGTGGTGGCCCAGCTCAGGAAGTCCGCTTCGACGGGGGCCTCGGCGGCGGGCCTGCGGGCGATCCTGAGCATGCCGAGCGGCGGGGTCCTGCGCAGCGCCCCGTCGCGGCGGAAGCGGAACCGGGCGACGTCGAGGGGCGGCACGGACGCCATGGGGCCGAGCAGCCTCCGCTGCTTCAGCCAGGTCCAGTGCGGGCCGCCGCGGTAGAGGGCGTGCGGGCCCTCGTTGGTGCGGTAGGGGCCCTCCGCGGTGCGGGCCCGGCCGCCGAGGGTGTGGTGCGCCTCGTAGAGCGTCACCCGCGCCCCGGACTCCGCGGCGGTGATGGCCGCGGTGAGTCCGGCGAGGCCGCCGCCGACGACCGTGATCCTCTGCATGCTGATCTCCTCCGTGTCCGCACGTGCCGGGCTCCCGGTGCCCGGGCGGCCGGTGCCTCCCGGGCGGGCCCGTCGGTGCCCGTCGGTCCCGTGACGGGGGCCGGTCCTCCGTCATGGGCCGGTCCTCCGTCATGAGGGGGACGGATCGGGGGCCCGCGGATGTGACATCGGACGGCCGGGAGGGCGTTGTCAGTGGTGCACGTCACCATGGTGGGCATGGCGAACGCGCGGGGCAGGACGAAGCGGGCGGCGGTGGCGGCCGCCCGGATGGCGGAGGTGCGGCTGCCGCCGCTGACGGCCTTCGAGGGCGGCGGGCTGGAGCCGGACGGGGATTACGACGGGGTGGAGTTCGCCGGGCTGGATCTCGGCGGTCAGCAGGGGGCGGGCGCCCGGTTCATCGACTGCGCGCTGCGGGAGTGCGCGCTGGACGGCACGGGGCTGGCGGGTGCCCGGTTCGTCGACAGCGTGCTGGAGGGCGTCCGGGGCGTGGGGACGGACCTCGCGGGGGCGTCGCTGCGCGATGTGGAGGTGCGGGACGCGCGGCTGGGCGGGGCGCAGCTGCACGGAGCGGTGCTCACGGGGGTGGTGCTGAAGGGAGGGAAGATCGACTATCTGAATCTGCGGGAGGCGCGGCTGACGGATGTGGTGTTCGACGGGTGTGTGCTGGCGGAGGCGGACTTCGCGGGGGCGCAGCTGGAGCGGGTGGCGTTCCGGGACTGTGTGCTGCGGCGGGTGGACTTCGGCGCGGTGCGGATGAAGGACGTGGATCTGCGGGCCGTCGCCGAGCTGGACGTCGCACGTGGCGTGGAGCGGCTGGCCGGCGCGGTGATCAGTCCGGGGCAGCTGCTGGATCTGGCCCCGGCGTTCGCGGCGCAGATCGGGGTCCGGGTGGAGGACGCGGCGTCCTGAGCAGGTGACGCGCAGGCAGGTCCGGTGAGCGGGTCCGCCGGGCGCTGCCGGGGTCCGTCGGGGGGTGCCGGAGGTCGGGGGCGGCGGTCCGCCGGTCAGGCGATGCGGGGGAAGCGTGCCTGGAGGTCCCAGACGGCGGGGTTGTCGGCGAGGCCCTCGTGCATGTCGGTGAGGTCGGCGATCAGGTCGTGGAGGAAGTCCCGTGCCTCCCGGCGCAGCACCGTGTGGCCGAACGTCAGGGGAGGTTCGTCGCCCGGCATCCAGTCGGCCTCGACGTCGACCCAGCCGAAGCGCCGCTCGAAGAGCATGAGGTCGGTGGACTCGGTGAAGTCGATCTCGGCGTACTGCGGTTTCGCGGCACGGCTGCCGAGGGGGTCGCGGTCCAGCTGCTCCACGATGTCGCACAGGGCCCAGGCGAAGTCGAGCACGGGCACCCATCCCCAGGCTGTGGACACCTCGCGGTCCGCCTTGGTGTCCGCCAGGTAGACGTCCCCGCAGAACAGGTCGTGCCGCAGCGCGTGGACGTCCGCGCGCCGGTAGTCGGTCTGCGGGGGGTCGGGGAAGCGGCGTGAGAGGGAGTAGCCGATGTCGAGCACGGGACCGATGGTGTCATGCCGGGAGTGCCTGCCCGTCGCCCGTCCCGGGGCGGGTGGCTGGACGACCGGTCGGGCCGCGGGAGCCACCGGCTTCGCGAGGCGGCGGAGTACGGCCGGGCGGTGGGACGGCCGGGCCCGCAGGGCTCAGGGGAGGAGGCGCTGTTCCTTGGCCACCGCCACCGCTCCCGCGCGGGTGTCGACGCCGAGCTTGGCGTAGATGCGGCCCAGGTGGGTCTTCACCGTCGCCTCGCTGATGAACAGCGCGCGGGCGATCTCCCGGTTGCCGAGGCCCTGGGCGAGCTGGCTGAGGATGTCGCGCTCCCGCTCGGTGAGGGTCGGCCCGGCGGCGCCGCGCATCCGGTCCATGACCCGGCCCGCGACCGGTGCCGACAGGGCGGTCCGGCCCTCGGCGGCGGCGCGGATCGCGGCGAAGAGCTCGTCGGGGCGCTCCGCCTTCAGCAGATAGCCGGTCGCCCCCGCCTCGATGGCGCGGGTGATGTCCGCGTCGGTGTCGTACGTGGTGAGCACCAGCACATGCACCCGGGGCGAGGCGATCCGCCGGGTGGCCTCCACGCCGTCGATGCCGGAGCCCAGCTGAAGGTCCATCAGGACCACGTCGGGCACCAGCTTGGCGGCCATGGCCACGGCCTCCTCGCCGCTGCCCGCCTCGCCGACGACTTCGATGCCGTCGACGCTGCCCAGCAGCGCGAGCAGCCCGGCGCGCACCACGGCGTGGTCGTCGCAGAGCAGGATCCGTACGGTCATCACGTCTCCAGGGAGAGGGGGATCGCGGCGGACAGGACCGTGCCCTCGCCGGGCGCGGACTCGATGGTGAGGGTGCCGCCGAGCTGCTGCACCCGGGCCCGGATCGCCGGCAGGCCGTGACCGCGCACGCCGCCGGGCGCGGCTGCGGCCGGCTCGAAGCCCCGGCCGTCGTCGGCGACGTCGAGGACGACCTGGTCGTCGAGGTAGGTCAGGGTCACCGCCGCGGTGGTCGCGCCCGCGTGCTCGCGGACGTTGGCCAGCGCGCCCTGGGCGATGCGCAGCAGGGCCGACTGGACGCGCTCCGGGAGCGGGGCCGGGCTGCCGTCGACCCGGAAGCCGGCCGACTCGCGGAGCGCGACCGTGCGCAGCGCCTCTTCGAGACTGCCGCCCTCGGCCAGGTCGGCGGGGGCGAGGTCGTGCACGAACCGGCGGGCCTCGGCGAGGTTGTGCTCGGCGATCGACGCCGCCGTGCGGACATGGCGCCGGGCGGTGGCGGGGTCGCCCTCCCAGGTGCGGTCGGCCGCCTGGAGCAGCATCTGCTGGCTGGACAGTCCCTGCGCGAGGGTGTCGTGGATCTCCATGGCGAGCCGCTGGCGCTCCGCGAGGGTGCCCTCGCGGCGCTCGGTGGCGGCCAGTTCGCGCCGGGTCCTGATGAGGTCGTCGATCAGGGCGCGCTGGCGTGCGGCGAGCCGCTCGGCATGGACGAAGACGGCGGTGGCGACGGCGGCGACGGCGGGCGGCGCGATGACCAGGTTGGGGTCGAAGCCGCCGTGCGCGAGCCGCAGCTGGGCGGCGACGACGAACAGCGTCAGCAGTGCGACCAGCACGACCGCGGCGCGGGGCGGCAGGGTGCGCATGCCGGTGTAGAACAGCGGCACCGCGCACCAGGCGAAGCTGGGAGCGAGGACGACGAGGACCATCCACACGGCCACCACGCCGGCCAGCCAGACCGTCCGCCGCGTGGTCGCGCGGCGGGCCCGCTGGGCGAACGCGGGTCCCAGTACGTACAGCACCGCGAGCGCCGCCGACAGCCCGATGATCCAGGGCGACCGGGGCTCCCAGGGGTGCCGCAGGAGATAGCGGCTGAGGGAGGCGCCGAGCAGCAGGAAGAACGCCATGTGCATGACGCGGGCCAGCCAGTGGGCGTCGGGGTCCCGCTCGTGTTCCACCGTGCTCCGCCTCCTTCCTCGTCACGTCGTGCCGTTGCGGCCCGGGTGGCGTCGCGGGGCGCCGGCCACCGGGCGGCCGTCCCGCCGTGACCAGCCACGACGCATCCATCCTGACCCGGCGGGACCACCACGGCATCAACCGATCGGCTGACACGCCCGTCGGCCGTCCCGCACGGCGGAGGCAGCCGCTCCGGCGACCGCGAGCCCCCGTGCCGGGCCGGAGGATCGATGTCAGAGCGCAACGCCCTCCCGGCAGCGAGCAGCGAACAGCGAGCAGCGGCCGGGGGACGGCCCGCGGAGACCCCGTGAGCCCGTGGAACCGCAGGACCCGGAAACCGCAGGATCCCCGAGATCCGCAGGATCCCGAGATCCGCAGGGTCCGCCGCGACCTCCACGGTCGCGGCGGACCGCGGCGATCCGTGTGATCCCGCGGCGTCCGTCCGGCGGCGCGCTCGACCGCGATCCCCACCGGTCCGTCCGGATCCCCCGACGACCACCCCGGTTCCAAGGAGTGAACATCATGAAGAAGATCCTGATCGGCAGTGCAGCAGCCGTCGCCGTCGCCGCCGGCGCGTTCGGCGCCGTGTCCGCCAACGCCGCCGCCCCGGCCGCGGAGACCCGTGCGGCCGTCACCGCGGACGTCTCGAACCGCAACCTCCAGCAGACCACGCACCTGACGGTCGAGGCCGCCACCAAGGCCGCGCAGGCCACGCTGAAGGCCGCCGAGAAGGAGAACCAGCGGATCACCGTCTCCGTGGTCGACCGCAACGGCAACACCATCGTGACGCTGCGCGGCGACGGGGCCGGCCCGCAGTCCTTCGAGTCGGCCGAGCGCAAGGCGTACACCGCGGTCTCCTGGAACGCGCCGACGTCCGAGCTGGTGAAGCGTCTCGAGAACGCCCCCAATCTGAAGGACATCCCCGGCACCCTCTTCCTCGGTGGCGGTGCCCCGGTGCAGGTCAAGGGCGCGCCGATCGCCGGCATCGGCGTCGCGGGCGCTCCCAGCGGCGACCTGGACGAGAAGTTCGCCCAGGCGGGTGTGGCGGCCCTCAACCGCTAGGAGCTCTTCGCCGGGATCAGGGCACGCGAGCCCGCCGGGAGCCGGACGAGCGGCCTCGGCCCGACGGCCGGCTCACCGCGCCCGACGGCGCGGCAACGCCCGCGACGGGCCCGGAGGCACCCTGCCTCCGGGCCCGTTCCCGTTGCGGCCCCCGCGGGCCCGGCCGTCTGCCGCGCCGTCGGGCGCGGTGAGCCGGCCGTCGGGCCGAGGCCGCTCGTCCGGCTCCCGGCGGGCTCGCGYGCCCTGATCCCGGCGAAGAGCTCCTAGCGGTTGAGGGCCGCCACACCCGCCTGGGCGAACTTCTCGTCCAGGTCGCCGCTGGGAGCGCCCGCGACGCCGATGCCGGCGATCGGCGCGCCCTTGACCTGCACCGGGGCACCGCCACCGAGGAAGAGGGTGCCGGGGATGTCTTGAGGGCCGCCACACCCGCCTGGGCGAACTTCTCGTCCAGGTCGCCGCTGGGAGCGCCCGCGACGCCGATGCCGGCGATCGGCGCGCCCTTGACCTGCACCGGGGCACCGCCACCGAGGAAGAGGGTGCCGGGGATGTCCTTCGGAAGTACGGATCCCGCAGACCCGCCGCGCCCGGCCGGCGGGGTGCAGGGGCGGCCGGGCGCGGCGGGTCTGCGGGATCCGTACTTCCCGAAGCTCGGGAACGGCGGGTACGACGTCCGGCACTACGCCCTGACCCTGGACTACGACCCGGCGACCGGACGTCTCGCCGGCAGTGCCGAGGTCACCGCGCGGGCGACGCAGGATCTCAGCGCCTTCCATCTGGACCTGCACGGCATGACGGTGGGCTCGGTGACCGTCGACGGCCGGGCGGCCGCCGCGAACCGGGCCGGTGACGAACTGGTCGTCCGCCCGCGCCGCGACATCGCCGACGGCGCCGTCTTCCGCACCGTCGTGCGGTACGCGGGCGTCCCGCGGGCGGTCACCGACGCCGACGACTCGCGCGAGGGGTGGCTCCGGTCGCCCGGCGGGGCGCTCGCCGTCGGGCAGCCGTCCGGCTCCGCGGCCTGGTTCCCCGGCAACCACCACCCGTCGGACAAGGCCACGTTCGTCGTCACGGTCACCGTGCCCGAGGGCCGGCGGGCGGTCTCCAACGGGGTGCGGACCGGGGAACGCACGGCGGGCGGGCGCACGACCTCCGTCTGGCGGTCGGCGGAGCCGATGGCCGGCTATCTGGCGACCCTGGCGATCGGGGATCTGCGGGTGACGTCCTCGCGGTCGGCGTCCGGGCTGCCGGTCGTGACCGCGGCGGACCCGGCGGTCGCGGAGAGGGCGAGCGGACTGCTGCGCCGGGTACCGGAGTTCCTGGCGTGGTGCACGGAGCGCTTCGGCCCGTACCCGTTCTCCTCGGCGGGGGCGGTCGTGGTGCCGGACGACCGGCTCGGCTACGCGCTGGAGACGCAGTCCCGGCCGGTCTTCCCGCTGGGGCAGTTCGACGAGACGACGCTCGTGCACGAGCTGGCGCACCAGTGGTTCGGCAACTCGGTGTCACCGGAGTCCTGGCAGGACGTCTGGCTGAACGAGGGCTTCGCGACGTATGCGGAGTGGCTGTGGCGCGAGGACGCCGAGGACGTGCCCGTCGGCAGGAGCTTCCGGGCGGCGTACGAGGACGACGCGAACTGGGCCTTCCCGCCCGCCGAGCCGCCGGGCCCGGCCGACCTGTTCGGGCCACCGGTGTACGCGCGGGGGGCGATGGTCCTGCACCGGCTGCGGGCGGCCGTGGGCGACGAGAGCTTCTTCCGGATCGTGCGCGGATGGGCGGCGGAGCACCGCCACGGCAACGCGTCCACCGCCGACTTCACGGCGTACGCGGAGGAGGAGTCGGGCCGGGACCTGGGCGAGGTGTGGGAGGCCTGGCTGTACGGCGAGGCCCGCCCGCCCACCGCCTGACGCACCCCGGGGGTGGCCTGCAAGGCACGTCGCAGGACCCGGACCGCGGGTGGCCTGCACTGCACGTCGCAGGACCCGGACCGCGGGTGGCCTGCACTGCACGTCGCAGGACCCGGACCGCGGGCGGCCCGTCCGGCACGGCGCAGGACCCGGACCGCGGGCGGCCCGTCCGGCACGGCGCAGGACCCGGCCTCCCGGGCGGACAAGCTCACCCGGCGCGCACGGCGAAGGACCCGGCCTCCCGGGCGGGCAAGCTCACCCGGCGCGCACGGCGAAGGCCCCGGCGCCGGAGGCGGCCGGGGCCCTGCGCGGTCGTCACGCGTCGTGCGCGGCGGCGGTGCGGACGGCTCAGATGCTGACGCCGAAGTCGCGGGCGATGCCCTCCAGGCCGGCGGCGTAACCCTGGCCGACCGCGCGGAACTTCCACTCCGCGCCGTTGCGGTAGAGCTCGCCGAAGACCATGGCGGTCTCCACGGCGGCGTCCTCGCTCAGGTCGTAGCGGGCGATCTCCGCGCCGCCGGCCTGGTTGACGATGCGGATGTACGCGTTGCGCACCTGGCCGAAGTTCTGGGAGCGGGCGACGGCGTCGTAGATCGAGACCGGGAAGACGATCTTGTCCACGTCGGCGGGGAGGCCCGCGAGGTTGACGTTGATCTGCTCGTCGTCGCCGCCGCCCTCGCCGGTGCGGTTGTCACCGGTGTGGACGATGGTCTGGTCCGGCGTCGCCTTGTTGTTGAAGAAGACGAAGTGCGCGTCGGAGGCGACCTTGCCCGCGGCGTTGACCCCGATCGCGGAGGCGTCCAGGTCGAAGTCGGTGCCGGTGGTGGTGCGGACGTCCCAGCCGAGGCCGACGGTGACCGCGGTCAGGCCGGGCGCCTCCTTGGTGAGCGAGACGTTTCCGCCCTTGGACAGGCTTACTGCCATTGGGAAGTCCCCTTCGGTTCGTGAGTGCGGGCTTCGAGCTGTCTGCGAAGTTACCGTCATCCGTCATAACGCGGGCAGGGCTCCGGCAGGTTCCGCGAACCGGCGGAAAAGCGGATGACGGGCCCGCCGCGGGCGCGGGACCATGGGTGTCATGTCCGGGCCCTACATCATCCGCGGTTCCGTCTCCCTGCCGGAGGCCGAGCTCCAGTGGCGTTTCTCGCGGTCCTCGGGGCCGGGTGGCCAGCACGTCAACACGAGCGACTCGCAGGTGGAGCTGCGCTTCGACCTGGCGGCGACCGACGCCCTGCCGCCGGTGTGGAAGGAGCGCGCCCTGGAACGGCTCGCGGGCCGGCTGGTGGGCGGAGTGATCGCCGTGCGCGCCTCGGAGCACCGCTCCCAGTGGCGCAACCGCGAGACCGCGGCCGTGCGTCTGGCGTCCCTCCTCGCCGAGGCGACGGCGCCCCCGCCGCGGCCGCGCCGTGCGACGCGGATCCCCCGCGGCATCAACGAGCGGCGGCTGCGCGAGAAGAAGCAGCGCGCGGAGACGAAGCGCGGACGCTCGGGCCGCGACTGGTCCTGAACGGGCGGCCGGGCGGGGCCGAAGCCTCATCCCAGGTGGCGGTAGCGCCCCTTGAAGTACGTCAGCGGGCCGTCGTCGCCGCCGGCCGACGCGGTCAGCACCCGGCCCACGACGAGCGTGTGGTCGCCCGCCTCGACGCGCTGTTCGGTGCGGCACTCCAGCGTCGCGAGAGCGCCCCCGACGAGCGGCGCGCCGCACACCTCGCCGCGTTCGTACGCCAGGTCCTCGAAGAGCAGGCGGTCGCTGACGCGCCCCTTCATCGCGAACCGTCCGGCGATCTGGCGCTGGTTCTCGGCCAGGACGGACACCCCCCACAGCGGCTGCTCCGCCAGCAGGTCGTCCATCCGGGACCCGGTGCGCAGGCTCACCAGGACCAGGGGCGGGTCGAGGGAGACCGACATGAACGCCGTCGCCGTCATGCCCACGTCCTCGCCGCGCGGACCGTAGTCGGCGTCGCGGGCGGTGATCAGCACCACTCCGGCTGCCAGTCTCGCCATCGCGGCGCGGAACTCGTCGTTGCTCACCCCCTCAGCATGGGGGACGGCGGGGGCGGTGCTGGTGGCGATCGTCGTAGGGAACACACCCGGCACGCTAGCCGGGCCGCCCAGCGGAGCGCATCGGGCCCTGGGACCAGCCGAGTCCTAGGACTTCCGGCCATCGGGGATGTACATTTCCGGCACGGTTGCCGCGGATTCACCCGTACGTTCCCGAAGTGCCGCCTGTCGTTCACCGGGTCGTCTCCCCGGCGGGAGCGGGCCGGGCCCGGGGGGACGCCCCGGGAACACCCGTGGGAAGTCCCTGACATGGTTGTGTGTTCAAGAAAACGACGGCGGAAGGCCGTCATGGGCATCTGATCCTTCATCACCTGTTGTGACTTGAGTCACAGAGGCGACTATTTGTTGACCCTGTGTACCGAGGGGACAGCTCACTGTGATTCAGTGGCCGGAACACCCGCTACGAGAAAGCCGATCAGAATCCTGGAGTTTGCTGTCGAGGTCTCGGGGAGAGCGAGCGATGGAGACCGAGTCGGAGCCCTACGTCCGTCTTGCGACCCTGCGGCAGCTGCACCAGGTGGTCGCGGAGCTGAACACCGCTCGCAGCCTGGCGGACACCCTGCAGACCGTCGCCGACGGCATCGTGACCGGACTCGGCTACGAACTCGCGTGTGTGAACCTCGTACGTCCCGACGGTGACCTGGTCGTCGCCGCGTTCGCCGGGAGCGCCGCCGCCGAGGCCCTGATCACCGGACGGGTCGGCTCCCGCGCCTCCTGGGACCGCCGGCTGGGCATGGGCGAGGGCTGGGGCGACCTGCGCTTCATACCGCACACCGAGGGCTGGGTCCTGATCGAGGACGACGTCCCGCAGTGGCACACCGACGGCCCCGAGCCGCGCTTCGAGGACGAATGGCACCCCCACGACCGCCTCTACGCACCGATGTACGCCTCGGGCGGCGGACGCGAGCTGCTCGGCGTCATCTCCGTGGACCGCCCGCGCAACGGCCGCCGGCCCGGCCCCTGGGGCCAGGAAGCCCTCCAGATGTACGCCTCGCAGGCGGGCATAGCCATCAGCAACGCCCGGCTGCGCGCCAACATGCAGCGCGCCCTGGTGCGGCTGGAGCGCGAGCAGCAGGCGCTGCGCGCCAGCGAGGAATCCTTCCGGCAGGCCTTCGAGTACGCGCCCAGCGGCATGGCCATCGCCGAGATGGGCGGTGACCAGCACGGACGGCTGCTGCGCACCAACGACGCTCTCTGCCGGCTGCTGGGCCGGCCCGCCTCGGCGATGCGGCGCTACTCCTTCGCCGACCTCGTCCACCCCGACGACGTCGGCACCCTGCTGCGGACCTCGGCGGAGGGCGGTCGCGCGGAGATCAGGCTCGGCCGCAGGGACGGCACCTACGTCTGGGTCTCCCTGCGGAACTCCGTCGTCGCGGACACCGCCGACGGCCCCCGCTTCCTCCTCACCCACGTCGAGGACATCGAGGACCGCAAGCGCCACGAGCTCCAGCTCGCCCACCGCGCCTCGCACGACGCGCTCACCGGACTCCCCAACAGCGCCGAGCTCCGGGCACGGCTGAGCTCCCGGCTCTGTGAGCGGCCGCACGCCCCGTACGCCTCGGACGTCGAGTCGCTCGACGCCGCCTACGACGGCGACGGGTACTCCGGCGACGGCTTCGGGTTCGACGCCCTCGGGGGCCGCCCGTACGACCACCACGTCCACCTGGTGGCGCCGGACGGTGACATCGACGACGGGACCAAGGGTCTCGCGGTGCTCTTCTGCGACCTGGACGGTTTCAAGTCGATCAACGACCGCTTCGGGCACCAGACCGGTGACGCGGTGCTCGTCGAGGTCGCGCGCCGGCTCACCACCGGCGTGCGGGACGGGGACACGGTGGCCCGGCTCGGCGGTGACGAGTTCGTGGTCCTCGCCGACGGCCTGGGCGCGGCGGACGCCGCCGACCTGGCCGTACGGCTGCGGAACGCGATCATCGTCCCGATCCGGGTCGGCGGCCGGGGGGTCCGCGTCGGTGCGAGCTTCGGCATCGGCTGGGCGGAGTGCGGGATGTCCGTGGAGGAGGTCCTCCAGTCGGCCGACCAGCGGATGTACGTGGAGAAGCGGTCCCGGTCCAAGCTCCACCGCCGGGCCGGATGAGGCGCAGGACACCCGATGGGGTGAGTGGAACCGGGTAGGCTCGCCTGGCGTCAGCATTGTGCTGACGAGATGGTGAGGAGTGACTGGATGACGGCCGCGAACAACGGCGCAGGCACGCCCGAGAACGACGACCCGTTCGGCTACCTGTACGAGGACGGTCAGGCAGCGGGTGCCACCCCGCCCGGCCAGGGGCGCGGTTACGGCTACCCCGGTCCGGCCGCGCAGCCCGGTGTGCCACGCACCTCGTACAACCAGGTCCGCACGGTCGGCGAGCGCCGTCAGTACACCCAGCCGCAGGTCCCTCCGCAGCAGGGCCACGGGCAGCAGGGCGGCTACGGCCGGCAGCAGGGCTACGGTCAGCCGACCGCCGCCTACGCCGCGCCGGAGACCTACCCGGGCGGCGCCCAGACGCGTCAGACGCCGGTCCCCCCGCAGGGCGGTCACGGCCGCGGCGGCGGCCCGAACACCCGGGGTCTGCTCATCGGTGCCATCGCGGTCGTCGCGGTGGTGGTGATCGGCATCGGAGCCGCTCTGATGACGAGCGGTGACGAGAAGGACAAGGCGGGTGGCGAGCCCGGCAACGGCGGATCCCCCACGGCGGCGGAGTCCGTGAAGCCGAGCGAGCAGCCGTCGAAGGAGCCCGAGGGCCCGGCCGAACTGCCCAAGCAGGATGCCGCCACCCTCACGCTCGGCGGCCCGGCCACCGCGGCGAACACCGTCCCCGGCGCCAAGGGCACCGGCGGCGGCTATGTGATGTTCAACGGCGAGGGCGGCTCCGCGAGCTGGTCCGTGACCGTGCCGGAGGCCGGCGCGTACACGATGTACCTCACCTACAGCGTGCCCGGCAAGGACGCGAAGACCTCGCTCACGATCAACGGGCAGACGCCCCGCGAGCTGAACATGGCGAACTTCGCGAAGGCCGGTGAGGGCGACTGGGAGAAGGGCTGGACCAACACCTACGCCTACGTCAACCTCAACAAGGGCAAGAACGACCTCAAGATCTCCTGCGAGGCGGGCAACCAGTGCGACGCCTACCTCGACCAGGTCTGGCTGGAGGCCGGTCAGAAGGGCTGACGCCCCTGACGGCGGCGCCCGCACGGCGCCCCTTCCGGCCCCGCGGTCCCAGGGAGCCCCTCGCGCAGGCGGGGGGCTCCTCGCGTGCGGGGGGCGAGGCGGGCCGGAGCGGGCGCCCCGAAGGGCCCCGCGGTGGTGCCGGCCGGGTGGCGCATCGTTCCGTCGCCGTGACGCGTCGGCCCGCGGCGGATCGTTCCGTCATCGTGCCGATCCGCCACCCGGTGGGGCGTCGCCGTGACGCGTCAGCCCGTGGCGGATCGTTCCGTCACCGTGACGCGTCCCAGCAGGTCCTCGTACGCCGCCGGGTCGTACTCGCCCGCCGCGGGGGCGAGGACCGTCGCCGCCGACAGGGCGACCGCCCGGGCCAGGCGCTCCGGCCAGGGCAGGCCCTCCACCAGGCCGGAGAGCAGTCCGGCGACCGCGGAGTCGCCCGCGCCGGTCGGATTGCCCGTCACCGGGGCGGGGGGCGCGGCCTGCCAGAGGCCCTCGGGGGTGGCGGCGAGCAGCCCCTCGGCGCCCAGCGAGCCCACCACCGCGTGGGCGCCGCGGCGGCGGGCGTCCTGCACGGCACGCCGCGGTTCACGGGCGCCGGTGAGATGGGCGAGCTCGTCCGCGTTCGGCTTGATCAGGTCCGGCCGGGCGGCGACGCCCCGGCGGAGCGGCTCCCCGCTGGTGTCCAGGAGGACCGGGACGCCCGCGGCGCGGGCGCGGCGGACGAGGTCGGCGTAGGCGCCGACGTGGATGCCCGGCGGGAGGCTGCCGCAGAGCGCGACCGCGTCCGCGTCCTTCAGCAGGCCGTCGTACGCGCCGAGGAACGCGGACCACTCGCCGGCGGTGACGGTCGGGCCGGGCTCGTTGAGCTGGGTGGTGTCGCCCGTGGTGCCGTCGACCACCGCGACGGTGCGCCGGGTCGTGCCGGAGACGGGCACCAGCGCGTCGCGCACCGGCAGCGGGGCGAGCATGTCGTGGAGTCCGGCGCCGGTGCGGCCGCCGGCGAAGCCGGTGACGACGGCGTCGTGGCCCAGGGCGGCGAGGACCCGCGCGACGTTGAGGCCCTTGCCGCCGGGGCGCTCACGGACCTCGGCCACCCGGTGGGTGGCGTGCGGGGTGAGGGCCGGGACCCGGTAGGTGATGTCCAGGGCGGCGTTGAGCGTGACCGTCAGGATCACCCGTACACCTCTTGAGAAAGCGCCTGCTGTGCTCGTACGGGTCCTGATCATGCCAAACGGAGGGCGGTCGGCCCAAGAGGCCGTCGTCCAGCCCCCTGAGCCGGCCGCCCCGGTGGCGTGACCTCAGCCGGCCTGCGGCTCGACCACCCAGGCGCCGTGGCGCATCACGCCCTTGAGCCGGAAGTCCTCGTCGAGGACGACGAGGTCGGCGTCCTTGCCCGGCTCCAGGGAGCCGATGCGGTCCCAGGCGCCGAGCAGCTTCGCCGGGTTGACGGAGATGGCCCGGACGACGTCCTCCACGGGGATCCGGTCGACGGTGACGGCGCGGCGGAACGCGGTGTCCAGGGTGAGCGTGGAGCCCGCGATCGAGTCGCCCTCGACCAGCCGGGCCACCCCGTCCTTGACCTCGACGGCCAGCGGGCCGAGCTGGTAGCGGCCGTCGCCGAAGCCCGCCGCGTCCATGGCGTCGGTGATGAACGCGACCCGTCCGGCGCCCGCGGCGTTGAAGGCGAGCTCCAGCGCGGCGGGGTGCAGGTGGACGCCGTCGTTGATCAGCTCGACGGTGACCCGCTCGTCCTCCAGCAGGGCGGCGATCGGGCCGGGGGCGCGGTGGCCGAGGCCGGGCATCGCGTTGAAGAGGTGGGTGGCGACGGTGGCGCCCGCGTCGATCGCCTCGGCGGTCTGCTCGTAGGTGGCGTCCGTGTGGCCGATGGCCGCGATCACGCCGTGCTCGGCCAGCAGCCGCACGGAGTCGATGCCGCCGGGCAGCTCGGTGGCGAGCGTCACCATCCGGGCGGTGCCGCGGGCGGCGTCGAGCAGTTTGCGGACCTCGGCCGGGTCCGGGTCGCGCAGCAGGGACTCGCTGTGCGCGCCCTTGCGGCACGGCGAGATGAACGGGCCCTCGAAGTGGATGCCGGCGAGGTCGCCCTGCTCGACGAGTTCGGAGAGGAATCCGGCGCGGTGGGCGAGGAAGTCCATCTCGCCGGTGACGGTGGAGGCGACGAGGGTGGTCGTGCCGTGCCGCCGGTGGGTGTCGACGCCCTGGAGCACCTCCTCGGCGGTGCCGGAGGTGAAGGAGGCGCCGCCGCCGCCGTGGTTGTGGATGTCGACGAAGCCGGGGACGAGCCAGTGACCGGACAGGTCGGTCACGGGGGCGTCGGCGCTCGCCGCGCCGGCGATCCGCGTGCCCTCGACGACGACCCGTCCGTTCTCGACGGTCCCGGTCGGAAGCACCACGCGGGCTCCGGCCAGAACGGTGGCTGTGGCGCGAGCGGCCATCAGTCGGATACCTCCGTGGCGAGTAGATCCCAGGCGAGCAGCCCTGCGCCCAGGCATCCGGCGGTGTCCCCGAGGGCCGCCGGGACGATCGCGGGCAGTTTCTGGAAGGTGACGCGTTCCTCGACCGCAGCCCGCAGCGGTGTGAACAAGGTTTCCCCCGCTTCGGCGAGCCCGCCACCGATGATCAGGGTCCGGGGGTCCAGCAGGGTGAGCGCGGTGACCAGCCCGTCCGCGAGGGCGTCGACCGCGTCCTGCCAGACGGCGACGGCCCGTGCGTCGCCCGACGCGACGGCCTTCGCGCAGTCGGCGGCGTCCGCCTGCGGGTCGCCGGAGGCGGCGGCCCAGGCGCGGGTGACGGCGGAGGCGGAGGCGAGGGTCTCCAGGCAGCCGCGCCGGCCGCAGCCGCAGTCGGGGCCGTCGGGGCGCACCACGATGTGGCCGATCTCGCCGGCGCTGCCGTGGGCTCCGGCCTCGATGGTGCCGTCGATCCCGATGGCGCCGGCGATGCCGGTGCCGAGCGGGACGAAGAGGAAGCGGTCGGTGCCCCGGCCGGCGCCGATGCGTCCCTCGGCGAGACCGCCGGTGCGGACGTCGTGGCCGAGGGCGACGGGGATCGCGCCGAGCCGGCCGCTGAGCAGTTCCCGCAGCGGCACGTCGCGCCAGCCGAGGTTCGCGGCGTAGACGGCGACGCCCGTCTCGGCGTCGACGATGCCCGGGACGGCCACGCCGGCGGCTTCCGCCGTCTGTCCGAAGTGCTCCAGGCCGTGGGCGCGGAGGTCCTCGGCAAAGCCGAGGATCGACTCCACGACGGCTTCGGGGCCGCGCTCCCGCCCGGTCGCCCGCCGTGCCTCGTGCAGCAGGGTCCCGTCCGCGCCGACGAGGGCGGCCTTCATACCGGTGCCGCCCACATCGAGGGCGATGACGTGTCTCACGGGGACAGTCTTGCCCCTGGACCGGGAATAGGTCTAGTCCACTTACCGAGATTGTTACCAGTGCATACAAACGGATGATCCGAGCGCCGGGGCGCACGTTGCCGAAGCGAGACCGGCAGTGGTGTAGACCTCATGGGTGGGCATGGGAGAATCTACGTTCGTTCCGCAGGGCGTCACGGGGGATGACTCGTACCGGACGGGGCACATCACGCAACCAATCTCAGAGGGTGGGGAGAGCTGTGAAGCGGCCCTTCATAGGTCTGACCGCGGCGGTCGCCGCACTTGGCATGACGGTCTCGCTGGCCGGCTGCGGCGGTGACAGCGGATCGGACGACGTCACCCTCCGGCTGGTCGCCGCCGACTACGACGTCGCGGGCGGCGAGAGCAGCAAGAAGTACTGGGCGGATCTCACCGCCGCCTTCGAGGCCGAGCACCCGGGCATCACCGTCGACGTCCGCATCGAGTCCTGGAACGACGTCGACCGCACGGTCGCCGAGATGGTCGAGGCGGGGGACGCCCCCGACATCGCGCAGATCGGCGCGTACGCCGACTACGCGGCGGACGACCTGCTCTACTCCGCGGACCAGCTGCTCTCCATTCCCGTCCAGTCCAACTTCCTCGTCCCGCTGACCGAGGCGGGCGAGCAGCAGCGCACCCAGTACGGGCTGCCGTTCGCCGCCTCCACACGGCTGCTCTTCTACAACAAGGAGCTGTTCGCCGAGGCGGGCATCGACGAGGCGCCGCAGACCTGGGCCGAACTCGCCGCGGACGCCCGCAGGCTGAAGGCCCGCACCGACGCGACCTACCCCTTCGCGCTGCCCCTCGGCCCGGAGGAGGCCCAGGCCGAGACGATGATGTGGCTGCTCAGCGGAGGCGCCGGCTACACCGACGCGGTCGACACCTACCAGATCGACTCCAAGGCCAACATCTCCACCTTCGAGTGGCTGCGGGACAACCTGGTCGAGCCGGGACTGACCGGCCCCGGCGCGCCCGCCGAACTCAACCGGAAGGACGCCTTCGCGGCGTTCACCCGGGGCGAGGTCGGCATGCTCAACGGCCACCCGTCCCTGATGCAGGCCGCGCGGAACAAGGGCGTCGAGGTCGGCGCCGTCGCCCTGCCGGGGCGGGACGGACAGGCGAAGTCGTCCATGGGCGTCGCCGACTGGATCATGGGATTCAAGGAGAACGGCCACCGCGAGGAGATCGGCGAGTTCCTCGACTACGTCTTCAGCGACGAGAACGTCCTCGCCTTCGCGGGCCAGAACGACCTGCTGCCGGTGACCGTGTCCGCCTCCGAGGCGATGGAGCAGGACCCGGAGCACCGGGATCTGAAGCCGTTCCTCGCGGAGCTTCCCGAGTCGGTGCTGCCGCCCGTCGGCAAGACGTCGTGGGCGGCGGTCAGCGAGAGCGTGAAGAAGACGGTCGGCAAGGCCGTCGCGCCGGGCGGCAGCCCGGCGGCGACCCTCGGGGCGATCCAGCGCGACGCGTCGGCGACGCCCATGGACGACTTCGCCTGTCCGTCCCGCCCCGGCAGGGCGACGGCGCCGACCTCGACGCCCTTGTTCCGCGCGGCCTGCATCAGGGACGGGTGGCCGTTGAGCATGCCGACCTCGCCCCGGGTGAACGCCGCGAAGGCGTCCTTCCGGTTGAGTTCGGCGGGCGCGCCGGGGCCGGTCAGTCCCGGCTCGACCAGGTTG
>NZ_RDBP01000012.1:1059023-1092630 GCF_008042045.1 Streptomyces sp. T39 | reverse complement strand
CGTACGGGGAGCTGCCCATGTCACCGACCCTATCGGCGACTTCTCCTCGCGTCCCTCACACGGCGAAGCCGGTTGACGGTCACCGGGTCGTGCGCGAGGGCCCGCCGGTCGTCGAGGAGGGCGTTGAGCAGCTGGTAGTAGCGGACCGGCGACATCCCGAGCTGCTCCCTGATCGCCCGCTCCTTGGCGCCGTGCCGGGCCGGGGTGTCGTCGGGCGGCGTTAGGTTGGATCGTATGACCGACGAGTCCGCCAGCCCCGTCTCGCCAAGCCCGGTGCCGCCCGGTGCGCTCAGCGAACGCGAGAGCGCTGTTCTCGCCATGGAGCAGCGCTCCTGGCCGGGGCCCGGCGCCAAGGAGCGGGCGATCAGGGAGCAGCTCGGGATGTCGCCGGTCCGCTACTACCAGCTGCTCAACGCCCTCCTCGACGACCGGCGGGCCCTCGCGCACGACCCGGTGACCGTCAACCGGCTTCGCCGTGTGAGGGACGCGAGGAGAAGTCGCCGATAGGGTCGGTGACATGGGCAGCTCCCCGTACGCACACACCATGCCGACGCCGTCCACGCCCGAGGGCCGTGACGGCCTGGCGGCGATCCTCGACCGGCCGGCCGGCACCGTCGTCGCCCTCGACTTCGACGGCACCCTCGCCGACATCGTCCCCGACCCCGAACAGGCCCGCGCCCACGAGCGCGCCGTCCCCGCGCTGGCCGCGCTCGCGCCCCGGGTGGGCTCGGTCGTCGTCATCACCGGCCGGCCCGCCGGGGTCGCCGTCCGCTACGGCGGCTTCGCCGGTGTCGAGGGCCTCGACGGCCTGGTGGTCCTCGGCCACTACGGCGCCGAACGCTGGGACGCGGCGACCGGCACCGTGACCGCGCCGGCCCCGCACCCCGGTGTCGCCGCGGTCCGTGCCGAACTGCCCGGCTTCCTCGACCGGATCGGCGCGTGGCAGGGCACCTGGATCGAGGAGAAGGGGCGCGCGGTCGCCGTTCACACACGCCGCGCGGAGGATCCGCAGGCGGCGTTCGACGCCCTGCGGGAGCCGCTGGCGGCACTCGCGTCCCGCCACGGGCTCGTCCTGGAGCCGGGCCGCATGGTCCTCGAACTGCGGCCCCCCGGCATGGACAAGGGCGTGGCGCTCGCCGAGTACGTGCGGGAGGTGGGGGCCACGTCGGTCCTCTACGCCGGGGACGACCTCGGGGACCTCGCCGCCTACGCGGCGGTGGACAAGCTGCGCTCGGACGGGACTCCCGGGGTGCTGGTGTGCAGCGGGGACGAAGTGCCGGAGCTGGCCGAGCGCGCGGACGTGGTGGTCGCGGGGCCGGGGGCCGTCGCGGACCTCCTGGCGGCGATCGCGGAACGCCTGGGCTAGGCCCGCGCGGGGGCGGTGCCCTGCGGCGGTGTCTTCGCGGCGAGGTGCCTTCGCCCTGCGGCGGTGTCTTCGCGGCGAGGTGTCTTCGCCCTGCGGCGGTGTCTTCGCGGCGAGGTGTCTTCGCCCTGCGGCGGTGTCTTCGTGGCGAGGTGCCTTCGCCCTGCGGCGGTCCTGCGCGCCGGGGTCGATGGGGGCCGCGTTCTCCGTCCTGCGCCGCCCGTGCGGGCGGCGTCTGCGCGGGGGCGCCGCCCCCGCGGCGCAGCCTTCCGACGCGCGGGCGCGAGCGAACGGCCCCCGAGCGAGGCCCGCGCGCCCCGCATGGCCGGTCAGAGCGCCCGGAGGGCCTCGAGCTGGTCGAGGAACCAGCGGCGGGGTGGGAGGGAGGTCGCCGCCGCGGCCAGGTGCTTGGTGCGGTCGGCGCGTTCGGCGGGCGGCATCGACAGGGCGCGGTGGAGGGCGTCCGCCGTGGCCGTGACGTCGTACGGGTTGACCGTGATCGCGAACTCCCCCAGCTCCGCGTGGGCGCCCGCCTCGCGGGAGAGGACGAGGGCGCAGCCCGCGTCGGAGACGACGGGGACCTCCTTGGCGACGAGGTTCATGCCGTCGCGGATCGGGTTGACCAGGGCGACGTCCGCCATGCGGTAGGCCGCCAGCGACCGGGCGAAGTCGTCCTTGACGTGGACGACGACGGGCGTCCAGCCGGGCGTCCCGTAGGTGTCGTTGATCTCCGCGGCCAGGCGGGACACCTCGGCGGTGTAGTCGCGGTAGACGGCGAGGTCCTGCCGGGACGGATAGGCGAGGGCGATGTGCACGACCCGCTCGCGCCACTCGGGGCGGCTCTCCAGGAGCTCCCGGTAGGCGAGCAGCCCGCGCACGATGTTCTTGGACAGTTCGGTGCGGTCGACGCGGACGATCGTCCGGCGGTCGGGGCCGACGGCCTCGCGCAGCTCGGCGAGGCGTTCGTCGACGTCCGGGCGGTGGGCGCGCTCGCGCAGGAAGTCGGCGTCGGCGCCCAGGCCGTGCACACCCGTCCCGGTGCGGCCCGTCCCGCCGACGAGGTGGTCGCAGCAGGCCGTGAACGCGTCGGCCCAGCGACGGGTGAGGAAGCCGAGCCGGTCGGCGCCGAGCATGCCGCGCAGCAGCTCCTCCGCGATGTCGTCGGGCAGCAGGCCGAAGTACTCCGGCGGGGCCCACGGCGTGTGCGAGAAATGGCCGATTCGCAGGTCCGGGCGGAGCTCGCGCAGCATGCCGGGCGTCAGGGCCAGGTGGTAGTCCTGGACGAGGACGGCGGCCTCGGGGGCGGCCGCCTCGGCCAGGGCCTCGGCGAAGGCGCGGTTGTAGGCGCGGTAGGAGTCCCACTGGCGGCGGAACTCCTGGTCGAAGGCCGGTTCCAGCGGGGTCTGGTAGAGCATGTGGTGCACGAACCACAGGACCGAGTTCGCGATGCCGTTGTAGGCGTCCGCGTGGACGGCCGGGTCGATGTCGAGCATCCGTACGCCCGGCTCGCCGACACCGCGCCGCACGGCCTCGCGGTCGCCGTCGCCGAGGGCGGCGCACACCCACAGCGACTGCTCGCCGGAGCCGATGGCGGAGAGGCCGGAGACGAGGCCGCCGCCTCCGCGGCGTGCTTCGATTTCCCCGGCCTCGGTCGCCGTGTAGGAGACCGGGCCGCGGTTGGACGCGACGAGGATCTGGGCAAGGTCGGTCACCATGTGGCGAACCTAGCCCGTGCCGGGTCCCCTCAAACGTGCGTACGGCTCCGGCGCAGGTCAGTGGTCTCGTTTCCGGCCACGGGACGCCGCGACGGCGATCACACCGGCGGCGGTGAGGCTGAGCGCGACCCCGCCGAGCAGCCACAGCTGCTCCGCGGTCGACCCGGTCCGCGCGAGCTCGGCCGGGGCCGAGTGAGCGGCGTGAACGGCATGGGCACCCCGGACCGGCGGAGCCGCCTGTGCGGCCTGTGCGGCGTGGTCCCCCCGGCCGGCAGGAGCCGCCGCCACAGCCGTCCGGGCAGCCGTGGCGGCGGCGGCCACCGGGACGTGCCCGGGCGCCTCCACCGGATCGGACACCGGTACGGGCACGGCGGCCACCGGGGGCCCGGCGGGAGGCGCGCCGGCGGCCGGGGCGGGACCGGCCGCGCCGAGGAGCGCGGTCGCGGTGACGGTGAGGGTGCCGAGGAGCCGGGCCGCCCGTGAGGGCGCGCGGCGGGCACGGGTGCGGCGGACGTCAGGGGTGAGGGCGTGCAGCAGGGCGTACATACCTCGAAAAGGTAGACAAAATGACCGGCCGCGCCGGGTTATGCCGCGCGACGCGCCGCGTACTCACCGATCTCGCGCATCGGCGGCCGCTCCTCCGTGTCCACCGGGTGCGTGCGCGGGACGAAACCGTGCGCGGAGCGCTCGAACTGGGTCAGTGCCGGGCGGACCAAATGCCCGCGCGCCAGACGCAGTTGGGCGGTCCGGTAGATGGTCGCCGCCATCCGGCCCAGGGCCTGGCCGTCCTGGTGGCGGTGGAGGCGGGTGCCCACGTCGACCTGGGCGAGGGCGTCCATGCCGACCAGGTTCAGGGCGTCGACGAGCAGACCCAGCTCGACGCCGTAGCCGACCGGGAACGGCAGCTGTTCCAGCAGGGTGCGCCGGGCCGCGTACTCGCCGCCGAGCGGCTGGACGAAGCCGGCCAGCCGCGGCCAGTGCAGGTTGAGCAGCGGACGGGCCACCAGCTCCGTGACGCGGCCGCCCTGACCGGGCTCGTTGCCGTAGGGCCGGTCGTACATCGCCTTGACGAACTGCACCTCGGGCTCGGTGAGCAGCGGGCCGACGATCCCGGAGACGAAGTCCGCGGAGAACTCGCGCAGATCCGCGTCGACGAAGCAGACGATGTCGCCGCCGGTCGCCAGCAGCGAGCGCCACAGGACCTCGCCCTTGCCGGGCACCGCGGGCAGCCGCGGGAGTATCGCGTCGCGGTGCACCACCCGGGCGCCCGCCCTGCGCGCGACCTGTGCCGTCCGGTCGGTGGACCCGGAGTCCACGACCACCAGCTCGTCGACGAGCGGCACCGCCTCCGTCATCAGCTCGTCGCGTATCACCGTGACGATCTCGCCGACCGTGGCCTCCTCGTTCAGGGCGGGGAGGACCACGCTGACCGTGGTGTCCTGCTTGGCGGCGAGCAGCCGGTCCAGGGGACGGTCGGCCACCGACCAGGACCGCCGGGCCAGCCAGCGCTCCACCTCATCCAGCACGTGATCTCCATCTCGCGGATCGGACGACCAGCTCAAACCGTCCGGGGGTTCGGTTACAGTCTTGAACAACGCAGGCGGCCGTCGCATGTCGGGGTCGTTCCGCGGACCAGCTCAACAATCGAATACCGCTCATCCAGAGGGGCAGAGGGATACGGCCCGTTGAAGCCCCGGCAACCCTCCAGCCGGTCTCGTTCTCATCAGAAGCGAGGCTCCCGGCTAGGGAAGGTGCCAAATCCGTCTCATGGCGAGATGCGCCATGAGGAAGATGAGGAGAAAGGGCCTCGCCTCCATGGCTTCACAGACCGTCGTGACCACGACCGACACCGTCGACCTCGGGCCCGCCGCCGGCCTCTCCTGCCGCGAGTGCGGCGAGCGCTTCGCCCTCGGACCGATCTTCGCCTGCGAGATCTGTTTCGGGCCGCTCGAGGTGGCCTACGACTTCCCGAGCGGCGACCCCGAGGGTCTGCGCAAGCAGATCGAGAACGGTCCCGAGAACATCTGGCGCTACGCCCCGCTGCTGCCCGTCCCCGCCGACGTCGCGGGCAAGCCGAATCTGAACCCGGGGTGGACCAAGCTCGTCCAGGCCGACAACCTCGCCCGCGAGCTGGGCGTCGAGACCGGCAAGCTCTACGTCAAGGACGACTCCGGCAACCCCACGCACTCCTTCAAGGACCGCGTCGTCGCCCAGGCCATCGAGGCCGCCCGCGCCTTCGGCTTCACGACCCTGTCGTGCTCGTCCACCGGCAACCTGGCCGGCGCGGTGGGTGCCGCCGCGGCCCGGGCCGGTTTCCGCAGCTGCGTCTTCATCCCCCACGACCTGGAGCAGGGCAAGGTCGTCATGGCCGCGGTGTACGGCGGCGAACTCGTCGGCATCGAGGGCAACTACGACGACGTGAACCGTTTCTGCTCGGAGCTCATCGGCGATCCGGCGGGCGAGGGCTGGGGCTTCGTCAACGTCAACCTCCGCCCGTACTACGGCGAGGGCTCGAAGACGCTGGCGTACGAGATCTGCGAGCAGCTCGGCTGGAGGATCCCCGACCAGATCGTCATCCCGATCGCCTCCGGGTCGCAGCTCACCAAGATCGACAAGGGGCTCCAGGAGCTGATCAAGCTCGGGCTCGTCGAGGACAGGCCGTACAAGATCTTCGGTGCGCAGGCCGAGGGCTGCTCCCCGGTGTCGGTGGCCTTCAAGGCCGGCCACGACGTGGTCCGCCCGCAGAAGCCGGACACCATCGCCAAGTCCCTGGCGATCGGCAACCCGGCCGACGGGCCCTACGTCCTGGACATCTGCCGCCGCACCGGCGGTGCCGTCGAGGACGTCACCGACGAGCAGATCGTGGACGCGATCAAGCTGCTGGCCCGCACCGAGGGCATCTTCACGGAGACCGCGGGCGGTACGACCCTCGGGGTGGCGAAGAAGCTGATCGAGGCCGGCGCCATCGATCCGTCCCTGACCACGGTCGTCATCAACACGGGTGACGGCCTGAAGACCCTCGACGCGGTGGCCCCCACAGCGGGTATGTCCGCAGTCATCCGCCCCAACCTGGACTCTTTCCGAGAGGCTGGCCTCGCATGAGCGTCAACGTCCGCATCCCCACCATCCTGCGCACCTACACGGGCGGCCAGGCCGAGGTGACCGCCGAGGGGTCGACCCTCGCGCAGGTCATCGAGGACCTGGAGAAGAACCACACCGGGATCGCCGCCCGCGTCCTGGACGACCAGGGCAAGCTGCGCCGCTTCGTGAACGTGTACGTGAACGACGACGACGTGCGCTTCGAGCAGGGTCTGGAGACCGCGACGCCCGAGGGCGCCGGCGTCTCGATCATCCCCGCCGTGGCCGGCGGTTGCTGATCCTTTCCCGCGTTTCTCGCCCGGTTCGAGGGCGAGTTACCCAGAGTTACCGAATTGCCCCCTCCGCGAGAGAAGCGGAGGGGGCAATTCTGCATGGTTAGACGCGATAGAGTCTGGGAAGCCCCCTCCGCCGACCCGGCTTGAATGCGCCCCGGACCGCAAGAATGCGGCCAAAGTCTGCGGTCGAATTGCCTCAAAAGCACCGCTTTGTCGGGCCCGACTTGCCCGGGAAATCAGCGGATTCGCATGGATCGGCCGATCGGTCCTGCCCGGATTTCTCCTCCGACTGACCTGTTGCAGAGGGCAGTTGGGCAGATACATTCAGCCGCGGTCGACGCGTTCCGGCGCACACCCCTCCTGTCGGGGTGAGGTCTGACCCGGGTCCGCGAAGTGCGGTCCTGCGCAAGGGCCAGTAATAGGGGAGTTAGGCATGGCTCAGGGCACCGTCAAGTGGTTCAACGCGGAGAAGGGGTACGGCTTCATCGCGGTCGACGGTGGTGCGGATGTTTTCGTCCACTACAGCGCGATCCAGATGGACGGGTACCGCACCCTTGAAGAAGGTCAGCGAGTCGAATTCGAGATCTCGCAGGGCCAGAAGGGTCCGCAGGCGGACATGGTCAAGCTCGCCGTCTGATCCGACTGATCCAGGCGCGTTCGGCCACCGACGCACTCACACACGAGGGGCTCGCTTCCCACCGGGACGCGGGCCCCTCGTGCGTGTGCGTGCGCCCGCCCGTCACTCGAAGGCGCTTGCACTCTCGGGGGTCGAGTGCTAATCATTGGCGTTAGCACTCTCCCAGTGAGAGTGACAGAACTTGGATCGTGCCGGTGAGGTCGGCAAGCCGGGTGGGGCAAGGAACCACCGGGCTCGCGGACCGTCCGTCGCGGGCGCCTGACGCGATCCGAAGCAATCCACCCCAGTCCGGGAGGACCACTTCACATGGCCAAGATCATCGCGTTCGACGAGGAGGCACGGCGCGGTCTCGAGCGCGGGATGAACCAGCTCGCCGACGCCGTCAAGGTCACCCTTGGCCCCAAGGGTCGCAACGTCGTCCTCGAGAAGAAGTGGGGCGCCCCCACGATCACCAACGATGGTGTCTCCATCGCCAAGGAGATCGAGCTCGAGGACCCGTACGAGAAGATCGGCGCCGAGCTGGTCAAGGAAGTCGCCAAGAAGACGGACGACGTCGCCGGTGACGGCACGACGACCGCGACGGTCCTGGCCCAGGCTCTGGTCCGCGAGGGGCTGCGCAACGTGGCCGCCGGCGCCAACCCGATGGCTCTGAAGCGCGGCATCGAGAAGGCCGTCGAGGCCGTCTCCGGTGCGCTGCTGGAGCAGGCGAAGGATGTCGAGACCAAGGAGCAGATCGCTTCCACGGCCTCCATCTCCGCCGCCGACACCCAGATCGGCGAGCTCATCGCCGAGGCCATGGACAAGGTCGGCAAGGAAGGCGTCATCACCGTCGAGGAGTCCCAGACCTTCGGTCTGGAGCTCGAGCTCACCGAGGGCATGCGCTTCGACAAGGGCTACATCTCGGCGTACTTCGCCACCGACATGGAGCGTATGGAGGCGTCCCTGGACGACCCGTACCTCCTGATCGTCAACTCCAAGATCGGCAACGTGAAGGACCTCCTTCCGCTGCTGGAGAAGGTCATGCAGTCGGGCAAGCCGCTGCTGATCATCGCCGAGGACGTCGAGGGCGAGGCCCTGTCGACCCTGGTCGTCAACAAGATCCGCGGCACCTTCAAGTCCGTCGCCGTCAAGGCCCCGGGCTTCGGCGACCGCCGCAAGGCCATGCTGAACGACATCGCCATCCTCACGGGCGGCACGGTCATCTCCGAGGAGGTCGGTCTCAAGCTCGAGAACGCCGGCCTGGACCTGCTGGGCCGCGCCCGCAAGGTCGTCATCACCAAGGACGAGACCACCATCGTCGACGGTGCCGGTGACAGCGACCAGGTCGCCGGTCGGGTCAACCAGATCCGCGCCGAGATCGAGAACAGCGACTCGGACTACGACCGCGAGAAGCTCCAGGAGCGCCTCGCGAAGCTGGCCGGCGGCGTGGCCGTCATCAAGGCCGGCGCCGCGACCGAGGTCGAGCTCAAGGAGCGCAAGCACCGCATCGAGGACGCCGTTCGCAACGCGAAGGCGGCCGTCGAGGAGGGCATCGTCGCCGGTGGTGGCGTGGCCCTCATCCAGGCCTCCTCGGTCTTCGAGAAGCTGGAGCTGACGGGTGACGAGGCGACCGGCGCCAACGCCGTGAAGCTCGCCCTGGAGGCCCCGCTCAAGCAGATCGCCGTCAACGGCGGTCTCGAGGGTGGCGTCATCGTCGAGAAGGTGCGCAACCTGCCCGTCGGCCACGGCCTCAACGCCGCGACCGGTGAGTACGTCGACATGATCGCCGAGGGCATCATCGACCCCGCGAAGGTCACCCGCTCTGCCCTGCAGAACGCGGCCTCCATCGCGGCGCTCTTCCTCACCACCGAGGCCGTCATCGCCGACAAGCCGGAGAAGGCGTCCGCGCCGGCCGGCGGCGGCATGCCGGGCGGTGACATGGACTTCTGATCCTCCGCGGATCGGACACGTCCTTCGGTACCGAGGGCGGCACCCCACTCCCAGGGGGTGCCGCCCTCGGGCGTTTCCGCGGAGCGGCGGGGCCCGGCTCCCGGCTCAGCGGGGGTGGTGCAGGTCGCGCCAGGTGCGGGGGGACATGCCGTACGCGCGCTTGAACACCTTGCTGAAGTGGGTCGCGTCCACGAAGCCCCAGCGGCGGCCGGTCGCGGCGATGGTGCGCAGGCGGCCGTGCGGGCCGGCCAGTTCGCGTCGGCACTCGGCCAGGCGCCGGGCGCGGACGTGGTCGCCGAGGCTGATGCCGGAGCGGGACAGCACGGCGTAGAGGTGCCGTACGGAGATGTCGTGCGCGGCGGCGATCGTGGCCGCCGACAGGTCGGGGTCGGCCAGGTGCTCGCGGATGTACCGGGTGATCCGCAGGCCGAGAGTCGCCTCCAGCGGCCCCCTGGCCCGGGTCGCGTCGCCGTGCCGGGACGTCAGGACGGCACGCAGAAGCTCGATGCTCGGCTCCACGACGGCGTCGGCACGGGCGCCCTGGTGCAGGGCGTCGTCGGCGGCCAGCCGGGAGAAGTAGTCGAAGGCGAGGCGTGCGACGGGGTCGCCGGGGCCCAGGGCGAGTGCGCCGGTGTCCCGCAGCAGCCGGTCGGGGAGCGCGAGCGCCGAGCGGGGGAAGCGCAGGAAGTGGTGGTCCACTCCCTCGTCGAAGAGCAGCGTGTAGGGAGCGATCGACTCGTAGACGGCGCATTCGCCCGGCCGCAGGACGCATTCGCGGCCGTTCTGCGCGACCAGGCTGGTGCCGGACACCTGGAGCCCCAGGAAGACGGCCGGCTCCTCGTCGTCCCCGCGGGCCTGCCGTGCCGTGCGGTGGATGGTGACCGCGGTCGCCCGCGCCGAACAGATCCGCAGGGGGCCGACGGCGCCGAGCCCGATGCGGACGGACATGTCCTCGGCCGGCGGGCCGTGGTCGATGTCGACCGCCACCACCGATTCCCACACCGCGTGCCGGACCACTTCCTCGCGGTCCCCCGGCGGCACGAAGGCGGTGTCCAGGACCGGACTCATGAGGCGGCCCTCCGTCCGCGGCGGTCATGACCCCGGCCCGGCGACCCCTCGGCCCGTTCCCCCACACGTCCCCCTCGACACGCAACGGCTGCCGGGGTCCCTGCCGCGTTCGCGCCCTCCCCGAAGGTGTGCGCCACCGACCAGGACCCCTGCACGGATGACACAGCCCGGCGTCCACGACGACCCTAAGGTCCATGGCCGAGACAGTCGCTGAGACGACGTCACCGACCGGAAGGGTTGCACCGTGCAACGAGCAATGACCAGACGCCGCACGCGGTTCGGCGTGCTGGGGGCCGCCGCGCTCCTCCTCGGCGCCGGCCTGACGGCAAGCCCGATGATGACCACACCGGCCCACGCCGCCTACGGCCCGTGCAACACGACGGTGCAGCGCACCGACGGGGTGGCCGTCAACAACTACTACGTGGTGCCCGCCCGCACCGGCAACGGTCTGAGCTGCTACATGCAGTGGCAGACGGGCAGTTCGAACGCGGTGACTGCCTTGCAGCGGGCCATTCTGCGCTGCTACGGCAGCACTCCCGCCGCCGAGCGGATCCGCGACAGCGGCGGGGCGGACGGCGTCTACGGCACCGGCACGGTGGAGGCCGTCCGGTGGCTCCAGGCCAACCGCCTCGGCGTGAGCGCCGACGGCGTCTACGGGCCGGCGACCCGTGCCGCGATGTGGTGGCCGGACTACTGGCGCGACCCCTCCGACGGGAGCGTGGAATTCATCGACTGCTACAACCCGCCGTTCTGACCCCCCGCCACGGCCGGCCGTCCCGGCCGTGGCCCGGGCCCGTCCACCGGGCCGCCGGTCTCCTGCCCTGGGGCAAACCCCCCTGGGAAGAGGCCGGTTGGCCCCGTGGGAGGCGGCGGCGGGGCGCGGGAGGCTCATGCCATGACTTTCACACGCACCTTCCGCCGCCCCGCCGTCACCGTCGCCCTCACGCTGCCCGCGCTCGCCACGGCGCTCGTCGCGCTGCCGCCCGCGGACGCCACGGCGGCCCCCGCCGGTGCCACCGCGATCCAGTGGGGCCCCTGCACCGGGATGAGCGGGCTCGACCCGCGCCAGGAGTGCGGCACCGTCTCCGTGCCGCTCGATCACGCCGACCCGTCCGGCCCCCGGCTCGACCTCGCCGTCTCCCGCATCGCGAGCGAGAAGCCCGCAGCCCGCCGCGGCACCCTGCTGATCATCCCCGGCGGCCCCGGCAACCCCGGCCTGCACGAGCCCTCCCGGCGCGGGCGGCAGCTCCCGCAGTCGGTGCGCGACGCCTACGACGTCGTCAGCTTCGACCCGCGCGGCGTCGGCCGCTCGGCCCCCGTCTCCTGCGAACTCCCGCACGAGGATTTGGCGATGGAACGCCTGCGTCCCTGGCCCGCCGCCGACGGCTCGATCGACGCCGCCATGGCCACCGCCCGCCGCCTCGCCGACACCTGCGAGGCCGGCGACACCGAGATGCTGCGCACCATGAGCACCCGCAACGAGGCCCGGGACATCGACCGCATCCGCCAGGCGCTGGGAGAGCGGAAGCTGTCCGCCTGGGGCGTCTCCTACGGCACGTACGCGGGGGCCGTCTACGCGCAGATGTTCCCGCACCGCACCGACCGCTGGGTCCTCGACAGCAACGACGACCCCGACCCGAAGCGGGTCGCCCGCGGCTGGCTCGCGAACTACGCCGTCGGCGTCGAGGACTCCTTCCCCGACTTCGCCGCATGGGCGGCCGACCCGGCCAACCCCGACCGTCTCGCCGAGCACGCGGACGAGGTCCGGCCGATGTTCCTCGCGCTCGCCGCCCGCCTCGACCGGGAGCCCATCCCCTGGCGGGGCGCCAACCCCGAGGAGCTGAACGGCAACGTCCTGCGGCAGGCCCTGCTCGACAGCCTGTACAGCGAGAAGCGCTTCCCGGTCGTGGCCCGCCTGATCGCCGCCGCGCGGGACGGCGGGCCGCTGCCCGCCGCCGTCACCCTGCCGGACGAGGCGATGCAGAACACCGTCGCCGCCTCCCTGGCCACCATCTGCAACGACGTGGACGCCTGGTCGGGCGACGGGCAGGAGGTCTACGAGAAGGACGTCGCCGACAGCCGCGCCCGTCATCCGCTCACGGCCGGTATGCCGGTCAACGTCATGCCGTGCGCCTTCTGGGACCTCGGCCCCTCCGAGCCCACGACCCGCATCACCCCGCAGGGCCCGTCCAACGTGCTGATGATCCAGAACGCGCGCGACGTGGCCACCCCGCTGGCGGGCGCCCTGAAGCTGCGCGCGGCCTTCGGGGACCGGGCCAGGATGGTCGTGGTGGACTCGGTCGGGCACGCCGCCTACGTCGACAACGGCAACGCCTGCGGCGACGCGCAGGTGACGCGCTTCCTGCTGACCGGGGAGCGTCCGGCGGGGGACGTGTACTGCGGGGAGCAGGGCGCCTGATCGCCACCCCATGGCTGCTGCTGCTCACGGCCCCGGTGGTGATGGCGCTGCTGTTCCGGAGGGCCACCCCGGCCGGGCGCGCCGAGATGCGTGCACGGCTGTGTCCGGTGCTCCGGTCCGCGCTCCGGTTCTTCGGTGCGTTCACCGCCTTCGTCGTCCTGGCCGGTCTGCTGGTGCTGGTCTTCCAGGAGACGGTCTCCGGCACCGGCTCGGGCGGGTCGCCGGACGTGATGCTGGTCGTGGCGGAAGGCTCATGCGGGTGTTCCCTCCGGGGATTGCTCCGGTGTTCGTGCCGGGGTGCGGCAGGCCGCGGCGAGGGCGCGAACGCGGGCGGCCGGGAGCGTGGGCGGTGCCCCGGTGGGCACGCCCCGGCAGGAGGCGCACTTGCCGCCGGTCAGCGCCCCCGCCCGGGGCGGACGCCCGCACTCGGCGCATTCGATGACGCGGACCGGGCGGGGCTTCGGCGGCGGAGCGGGCGGCAGCTTGTCGGTGAGGCGGCGGCGGGCGAGGGCGGCCGGGTGGTGGACGGGGCTCGGCAGCCCGGTGGTGAGGGCGCACAGCACCTGGCGTTCGCTCGCCTCACGGGCGAACCACTCCTCGACGAGCGGGGCGAGGGCCGTGCAGTCGGCGTGGGACAGCGACATCACGGGGTGCTCGCGCCCGAGGGCGGCGAGCAGGATGTACGCCCGGGAGCGGGTCGGGCGGCGACGCTCCTCGGCGCGCTCGGCGGGCAGGTCGCCCGCGGCGTACGCCGCCCACCAGGAGTCGTCGCGGGCCGTGCGGGACCACCAGGTGCGGGTGACCCACCGCGAGGTGCCGTCCGGCGCGACCACCGACTCCAGCCCGTGCCGCAGATGCCCGGCGCGGACGAGCGCCCGCAGGACGGTGGTGATCGCCGTCTGCCCGTACGGGGTGTGCTTGGCGAGCGTCTTGATGGAGATGTCGCTGGTGTCGGGAAGCCGGTCGACGTAGGCGGCGACGGCGGCCTCGCGGGGCGTCAGATGTGCGAAGTCGTCGCCCGCGAGGGGGCCTTCCGCGGACACGGAGCGCTTGCCGTAGCCGGGATTGGCGAGGGGGTGCGGGGCATCACTACAGTGGCTCTCAGCCATGGATCGCTCGATTCGATCTCGATGGTCAGGCCCTCGTCCGGTGTTGGCGCACCGGCGGGGGCTGTTCGTTTATCGGAACGGTAGAGCGTGATGACGCTGCGTGGCAAGTCGGTCGCGGAACGTCCGCGAGCATGTCAACGGACAGGGTGGGAGGGGACTCGCTGCGCCGGGAGGGCTCGATCGGCCTGATCGCGGCGGACGCCCGGATTCCCGCGCTGTCAGAGGCGCTCGCCGTCGCGGGCATGGCGTACCTCTCCCCCGGCGAGGAGACGACGGCCGAGTCCCGCCTGACGCTGGTGCCCGCGACCCCGCGGACGAGCCGTCCGCGCCCTGGGCCGCCCTAGGCCAGCTGGCGCGGGAGCGGCGTCGAGTGGAGGACGGTGAGGCCGGAGACGGCCCTGGTCAGGGCGACGTACAGACGGCGGAGGCCGGTGCGTTCGTCCGGTTCGCCCGCGACGATCGCGGACGGCTCGTCGAGGACCACGTAGTCGTATTCCAGGCCCTTCGCCAGGGACGCGGGCACCAGCGTCAGGCGGGACTCGGCCGTCGTCTCCTCGCCGGGGGAGAGGTACGCCATGCCCGCGACGGCGAGCGCCTCTGACAGCGCGGGAATCCGGGCGTCCGCCGCGATCAGGCCGATCGAGCCCTCCCGGCGCAGCGAGTCCGCGCACGCGGCGATCACCGCCGCGTCCAGGCCGGCGTCGTCGCCGACCGCCTCGACCGTCAGCGAGCCCGGGTTGTCGCGCACCGAGGAGACCGGCGCCAGGCCGGGGGACATGTGCGGGAGCAGGCGGGAGGCGTACGCGATCACCTCGCGGGGGACGCGGAAGCCGGCCGTCAGCTCCTCGACCACCGCCTCCGGCTTCCCCAGATGCGCGAGCGCCTGGGCCCACGATCCCGTCGCCCACGGGGTCGTGCCCTGCGCCAGGTCGCCGAGGACCGTCGCCGACCCGGTGGAGCACCGGCGCCCCACCGCGCGGTACTGCATCGGCGACAGGTCCTGGGCCTCGTCGAGGACGACATGGCCCAGTGAGTGCGTGCGCTGGACCAGGTCGGTCGCCTCGTCGATCAGCACCGCGTCCGCCGCGGACCACTTCGCCGACTTCACGCTGCGCGGCGGCCTGTCCATCAGGATCGCGGCCTGCTCCACCGCGTCCAGCACGCCCTCCGCGTGCTCCGCGAGGAAGCCGGCGTCCGACAGCAGCCGCAGCACCAGCTTGGCCGGGTCGACGGGCGGCCAGATCGCCTTCACGGCCGCCTTGACCGCCGCGTTGCGGGCGACCGCGTCCTGGACGCGGTCGTCGGGCGCCTCGCCGGACTGCTCCATCCGCACCAGCACGGCGTGCGCGATCCGCTGCGGCAGCGCGTCACGCGCGGCGCCGTAGCGGATGTCGCGGTCGAGCAACTCGCGGACGATCTCCTCCAGTTCGTACGCCGGGATCCGCCAGCGCCGCGACCCGCGGACGACCACGACCGGCTCCGTCGGCAGCGTCACGTGCGAACGGACGGCCCGGCGCAGCACCAGCGCCATGCGGGCGTCGCCCTTCACGACCGCCGCACGGGCCTCGTCGGCGCCGCGCACCTCGACATGGGCGACCAGGTCGTCGACGGTCGCCTGCTTCACCTCCAGCTCGCCGAGCGCGGGCAGGACCTGCTCGATGTAGTGCAGGAAGGACCGGTTCGGCCCGATGACCAGCGTGCCCGTGCGGGCGAGCCGCTCCCGGTGCGCATAGAGCAGGTACGCCACCCGGTGCAGGCCCACGGCCGTCTTGCCGGTGCCCGGGCCGCCCTGGACGCAGACCGAGCCGGACAGGCCGCTTCGGACGATCTCGTCCTGCTCGGGCTGGATCGTCGCCACGATGTCCCGCATCGGACCCACGCGCGGCCGCTCGATCTCCGCCTGGAGGAGCTTCGAGGTCCGCTCGGTCTCGGAGGGGTCGGTCAGGTGCTCGTCCTCGTACGCGGTGAGCTCCCCGCCGGTGTAGCCGAAGCGTCTGCGCAGGCCCACGTCCTGGGGGTCCTTGCGCGAGGCCCGGTAGAACGGCTGCGAGACGGGCGCGCGCCAGTCGACGACCATCGGGTCGCCCTCGGCGTCGTGGACGTGCCGGCGGCCGATGTAGAAGCTCTGCCCCTCCTGGGAGGAGTGGAGGTAGTCGAGGCGGCCGAAGAACAGCGGTGTGTGGGCGAGGTCGGCCAGCGCCTTGACCCGCTCCCCGATCTGCGCCTCCAGCACCGCGGCGTTGACCCAGTTGGCGGTGACGTCCCTGATGTCGAGCGACTGGACGTCCTCGCGCATCGCGCGCAGCGCCGCACGGGACGCCGCCAGGTGCGCGCGTTCACGGCCGAGCGGACCGCCGTCGGGCTGCGGGGTGGAGGGGGGCGCGGCCGGGGCCGGCGTCGAGGGTGCGGGAACGTGCGCGGGCACGGGTTGCCTCCGGGCTGGGTGCTTCGTGATCACGACATGGCGAGCCGGCCGGTTTCCGTCCGGGCGGCGGCGCTCCTCGGCGGGAGGCGGGGAAACCCCGGCCGAAGCCGGGGCAAGCTCGCGATTGTAGTCACCGCGCAGGGGCGGGGCGAACGGATTTCCCCCGCCCCGCACCGCGCCTGCGTGGCCCCCGGTGGCGGCCGACGTCCCCGGCGTCCGGCGCGGACCTCCGGGGGACTCGGGGTCGCGTCTCCTCCTTGATGGGGACGGCGTCTGTCCCGAGTCGTACGCGGCGCCGGGTGCGGTTCGGCCCAGGGGCCGATGCTCCGTACGGGTGAAAAGGGACACCATGGAGACATGAGCACAGCGACCTTCACCCCAGGCACCCCGGCCCACGGCGGCGCCCCGCGCCGCGGTGCCACGGCCACCGGAACCGTCACCCACCCCCGTCACCGCGTCGGCAACGCCCTGCGCGCGGTCAAGGTCTTCGCCGAGACGGTGTTCTCGGTGACCGTCCTCGGCGAGTACGGGCCGGAGGCGGGCGTCCGCCGCCGCTGACCCCGCCCGCCGCCCCGGCCGGCCGGCCGGCCGGCCCGCACGACCTTGGGCCGACCCGGTTCCGGTTCCGCTTGCCCGCGTCCTGGCACGCACCTTCCGCGGCCGGTCACGCACGGCGCGACCGCGGGTCCGCCTCCGGGCACGCACCTTCCGCGGCCGGTCACGCACGGCGCGACCGCGGGTCCGCCTCCGGGCACGCACCCTCCGCGGCCGGTCACGCACGGCGCGACCGCGGGTCCGCCTCCGGGCACGCACCTTCCGCGGCCGGTCACGCACGGCGCGACCGCGTCCGCCGGTCCGGCCCGGCGTCAGGCCGGTTCGCCCGAGTCCGCCAGCAGGTCGTCCGCGTCGACGATCCGGTACGCGTAGCCCTGCTCGGCGAGGAACCGCTGCCGGTGGGCGGCGAAGTCCTGGTCGATCGTGTCGCGGGCGACCACCGAGTAGAAGTGCGCCGTGTGCCCGTCCGCCTTCGGACGCAGCACCCGCCCCAGCCGCTGGGCCTCCTCCTGGCGGGACCCGAAGGTGCCCGAGACCTGGATCGCGATCGTGGCCTCCGGCAGGTCGATCGAGAAGTTCGCGACCTTGGACACCACCAGCACGCTGATCTCGCCGTTGCGGAACGCGTCGAAGAGCTTCTCTCGCTGCGAGTTCGGCGTCTCGCCCTTGATCACCGGCGCGTCCAGGTGCTCGCCGAGCTCGTCGAGCTGGTCGATGTACTGGCCGATGACGAGGATCTGCTGGCCCTGGTGCTTGCGCACGAGCCGCTCGGTCACCTTCCGCTTCGTCGCCGTCGTCGCGCAGAAGCGGTACTTCTCCTCCGTCTCGGCCGTCGCGTACGCCAGCCGCTCCGCATCCGTGAGGTTGACCCGGACTTCGACGCAGTCCGCCGGCGCGATGTAGCCCTGCGCCTCGATCTCCTTCCACGGCGCGTCGAAGCGCTTCGGGCCGATCAGCGAGAAGACGTCCGACTCCCGGCCGTCCTCGCGCACCAGCGTCGCGGTCAGTCCGAGGCGCCGCCGCGCCTGGAGGTCGGCGGTGAACTTGAACACCGGCGCGGGCAGCAGATGCACCTCGTCGTAGACGATCAGGCCCCAGTCCCGGGAGTCGAAGAGCTCAAGGTGCGGATAGACGCCCTTCCGCCGGGTCGTCAGCACCTGGTAGGTGGCGATGGTGACCGGGCGGATCTCCTTCTTCGTCCCGCTGTACTCGCCGATCTCGTCCTCGGTCAGCGTCGTGCGCTTCACCAGCTCGTGCTTCCACTGCCGGGCGGAGACGGTGTTGGTGACGAGGATCAGGGTCGTCGCCTTCGCCTGCGCCATCGCGCCCGCGCCGACGAGGGTCTTGCCCGCGCCGCACGGCAGCACGACGACGCCGGAGCCGCCGTGCCAGAAGCCCTCCACGGCCTGGGTCTGGTACGGGCGCAGTGCCCAGCCGTCCTCGGCCAGCTCGATGGGGTGGGCCTCGCCGTCCACGTATCCGGCGAGGTCCTCGGCCGGCCAGCCCAGCTTCAGCAGCGTCTGCTTGATCTGCCCGCGCTCCGAGGGGTGCACGGCCACCGTGTCCGGATCGATCCGGGTGCCGACCAGCGGCTGGACCTTCTTGGACCGCAGGATCTCCTCCAGCACCGGACGGTCGGTGGTGGTGAGGACGAGCCCGTGGGTGGGGTGCTTGCTGAGCGTGAGACGGCCGTAGCGGGCCATCGTCTCGGCGATGTCGACGAGCAGCGCGTGCGGCACGGGGTAGCGCGAGTACTCGACCAGCGCGTCCACGACCTGCTCCGCGTCGTGCCCGGCGGCCCGCGCGTTCCACAGGCCGAGCGGGGTGACCCGGTAGGTGTGGATGTGCTCCGGCGCGCGCTCCAGTTCGGCGAAGGGGGCGATGACACGACGGCAGGCGTCGGCCAGTTCGTGGTCGACTTCGAGGAGAAGTGTCTTGTCGCTCTGGACGATGAGGGGACCGTTCACGCCTGCGCCCTTTCGGTTCGAGCCTTCGACGAGGCCAAACCTCCAGTGTGCCGCATGACGGACCGGGGCGGGGCGGGCTCCGTCCGGCCCCGTCCGGCCCCGGCCCGTCGGGAGGCGTGCCTAGTCCTCCACCAGCTCGGCGACGCCCGTGATGCGGTGCAGCGGATACGTGCGGACCTCGTCCGCCGTGTGGTCGTAGCCCGTGACGAAGCCGCCCTCCACCCGCACCGGCGCGATGACCCGCTGACTGGCCGCGCCGTCCGCGTTCACATAGCCGATCCACAGCGCCGAGCCCGTCAGCGCGGCCGCCTGGACCGTGGCCAGGGTCTCCGCCGCCGTGGTGCGCGGCAGCTCGCCGTCGGCCGGCGGCGTCGCGGCCTGCGTGCCGGACGGCTTGCGCTCGACCGTGGCCGCCAGATCGCCGGCGCGGATCGCCTTCACCGCCGCGCCGAGCAGCGTCCCGTCCGGCAGCGGGGGGCCGTCCGGGACGGGCACCGGGGCCGTGCGCGGGGGCGTGCGCCGGGCGTGGGCGCGGGTGATCAGCACGTCGCCCTCGGCCGACTCCGCGGCCGGGGCGTAACCGAGCGAGCGCAGCCCCTCCAGCAGCGCCGCCGGATCCGCCTGGGCGGCGAGCACCGTGGGCGCGAGCCGGCGCAGGCCGAGGCCCTGGGAGCGCCTGTCGGCGAGGATCTCCCCGAGGACGGTCTCGTCGTCGCAGCGCACGTACGCGGAGGCGGCGCCGACACGGAGATGGCCGTGCCGGCGGGCGACGTCGTCGATCAGGTAGCTGAGCGGCTGCGGCACCGGCGTACGGGAATGGGCGGCGAGGAAGGCGTGCAGGTCGGAGGCGCTCCGGCCCGCGTCCAGCGCCCGGCGCACCGACCCGGGGGTGAAGCGGTAGACCGTCGCGCCGCCCTTCGACTCGACGTCCGCGAGCACGGAGAGGGCCTCGGCGAGCGGGCGCTCCAGCGGCCCGGGGGCGACCGCCGTCAGGTCGGCCTGGAGCAGCACGTGGTCGAGCGGTTCGGGCAGCAGCGGCGCCAGCAGGGCGACGGCGTGCGCCCGGCGCGCATCGTCCCCCGCTCCGGTGGCGCCCGCCGCGCCGCCGTCGCCGATCAGCGCCCGCGCGGGGGCCGCCAGCGCGCCCCGGCCCGTGATCCCGAGCAGTTCGGCCTCGGCCAGCGTCCACTCGGTCAGCCGCGCCCTGAGGTCCCGGGCGCCCGTGCCCAGGGCGTCCCCGCGCAGCGGACGCTCCCACCGCAGCCGGTCCTGGAGCGACCGCGGGTCGGGCGCGGCGCCGTCGGGAAGGGCGCCCAGCAGCCCGAGCACCCGGTGACGCACCTCCGGTGCCGCCGAGCGGTCCAGTTCCGGGCCGAGCGCCGAGAGGGTGCGCCCCTTGGAGTCCTGGCCGCCGACCAGCCCCGGGGTGCGGGTCGCCGCCAGCCATGCGGTCGCCAGCACCGCCCACCGCTCGGCCGCGGGCAGCTCCAGCCACTCGTCGTACGCGGGGGTGGGGGCGTACCGCTCGTCCGCCTCGCCGTCCGTGGCCAGCAGGCCCGCCGCATAGGCGAGTTCGAGCCAGAACGCGGCCAGCTGCTCCGTGGTGTCGAGCGCGGCCGCGGTGCGCTTGAGGTCCCGTACGGACAGGCCCCCGGCGCGCAGGACGGCCGGGCCGCCCTCGTGCCAGTCCTTCAGCAGGTCCTCGACCGTCGACAGGGCCGTGTACGCCTGCCCGGCCGCCGCGCTGTCCACAACCTGTGGACGGCGCTCGGCCGCCACCGCCACGACGGGGGGCACCGGCTCCGGCGTGCGGTGCGCCCGGCCCGCCCGCAGATGCAGCGCCGCCTCCCGCGGCAGCACCACCGTCCGCGGCGAGGCCGGCAGCAGCAGACCCCGGTCCCGCAGCCACCGCACCGGAGGCGCGGGGGAGGCGGTCACCTCCCCGTACGGCGGGCCCCACACCAGCCGGTCCAGCACCGCGAGCGCCTCGGACGGCGCCGTGTCCAGCAGCCGGGCCATCCGCTCCCGGTCCGTGAACAGCGACGTCAGCGCGGCGACCGCCGACACCGGATCGTGGGTGGCCGGCAGCCCGGCCTCCGCCACGATCTCCTGGAGCCTGCCCGGCGACATCCCGGCCGTCGCCTCGGCGACCGTCGGGCCGAGCCCCGTGGGCGAGGGGCGCGTCGGCTGCGGCGCCAGCAACTCCCGTGCGGTGCGCACCAGTCGCAGCCGGTCGTCCTCGCCCCACACCAGCGCCTGGCGCCGCAGCTCCCCGAGCGCCCCCGGGAGCGCCGCCGCCACCTCGGGGACCGGTTCGTCGCCGGTCAGCAGCCCGAGCAACTCCTCGTAGGAGGCCGGGTCCGCGGCCACGGCCAGTGCCTCGGCGGTCTGCAGCGCGAAGCGGTCGAGCCGCTCCAGCGCGCGCACCACGGAGGCCCGGGTGCCGGCCCGGGTGGCGAGCTGGGTGACGTCGTTCGGCACCGGGCTCAGCAGGTCGGGGCGCGCGCGCAGCAGCGCGGCCAGCTCGTCGTCGGCGCGGGCGCGCAGCGCCTCGGCGAGCGTGCGCGGCGCGGTACGGCCGGCGTGCGAGCCGCCACGTGAATCGGGCATCGTCCCCATCCGCCCCACGGTAGCCGCTGGAACGCTACCGTCGGGGGCAGGGCGGCCCCCGGCCGCTCCTCGTCGCGCACGCCGGCAGCGTCACGCTGGAACACCAGCGTCACGCTGGGAACAGCAGGGGAACGTCCGTGGGGATCGAGAGCGACCAGCTCGTCTTCGACTATCTGAGCCGGGTCGGCGACCTGGCCCAACAGGCCCAGCTCCCGTCCGGGGCGCGCATGCGGCTCGTGACCACGCTGCGGAGCGAGATCGAACGCCGGCGGACCGGGGTCGGCGGGAACACCCCGGCGGGGGTGCGCCGCATCCTCGGGCGGCTGGGGACGCCGGACGAGGTGGTCGCGGCCGCCGCGGAGGACGGCGGCGGCGCGCCGCCGACGGCTCCGCCCGCGTCCGTGCCCCGCCCTGCGGAGGCGGCCGACGAGAGCCCGGCGCCGCGCCCGCGCCTGCGGTTGCGCGCCCCGCGCCCGCGCACGCCCGACGCGCCTCCGCCGCCCCCCGCCGCCTCGCCCCCGCACCTCGCGGGCATGGACGAACTCGGGCCGTCCGGCTCGGAACCGGACTGGTGGCGCATCGATCCGGGGCCGTTCGGCCCGGGGGACCGGGTCGCGGGATTCGTCGGCGGCGTGGAGGTGCCGGAGATACTGCGCCCGCCGCGCGAGGAGGAGTCCGAGGCCGCGGAGGAGGAGCCTGACGCCACGGAGGGGGCAGACGCCGGGGACGAGGCCGCCGTGCGGCGGCGGTGGCGGCCGCGGGTGCGGCTGCGGCGCCGCGCGGAAGCCGTGCCGGAGGCCGCGCCGGACGGCGGGCGGGGGTTCGGACACCCGATGCTCCTGCTGGGTGCGGCGCTGCTCCTGGGCGGCGCGGTGTTCGGCTCCCTGATCCCCCTCGCCGGCGGCTGGCTCATCGCGTACGGCTCGCGCCGCCTGAACCCGACCCAGACCAAGATCGCCCTCTTCGTCATCCCCGGGGCGTCGGTGGCGGGCGGACTGCTCTGGCTGTGGGGCCGCGTCAACGGCCGCTGGGGGGAGCCCGTCCCGGAGGACGCGATGCGGGAGGCGCTGCTGGGCACGTGGCCGTGGGTCCTGAAGGGCGCGGCCGTCGCCACCGCCCTCTACCTCCTGTGGCGCGCCCGCACCGTGCGCGGGGCTTGAGGGGCCGGGGGCGTCGCCCCCGGCGGGCCCGGGTGTCCGGGGGTGCCTCTTCCGCCCGGCCGGCTCGCGATGCGTTGCTCCAGCCCGTCCGGCGTTCGGGGACACGGCCGCGGGCCGTGCCGTGTCCGCCGGCGGGCGGCCGGGTCGGGAGGCGCGGCCGGGTCCGGCGGGGCGCTGCCCCGTGCCCCGCGCCCCGCGCCTCGATCGCCGGCGGGGCTCGACGGGACTGGGCCCGACGGGGCTGAGCTCGACGGGGCTGAGCTCGACGGGACTGGGCTCGACGGGGCTGAGCTCGACGGGGCTGGGCCCGAGGCCCGGGGGGACGAGCCCCGCGGGCTCGGCACAATGGGTGGCATGACCACACACCCCGCCCCCCTCACCGTCGGCTTCGACCTCGACATGACCCTCATCGACTCGCGCCCCGGCATCCGTGCCGCCTACCGGGCGCTCTCCGCGGAGACCGGGGTGTGGATAGACGCGGACCTGGCCGTCACGCGTCTCGGGCCGCCGCTGGAGCAGGAGTTGGCGCACTGGTTCCCGGACGGGCGGATCCAGGAGATGGGCGACCGCTACCGCGCCATCTACCCGGACCACGCCATCGAGCCGACGGTCGCGATGCCCGGCGCGCGGGAGGCGATCGACGCCGTGCGGGCGGCCGGCGGACGCGCGATCGTCGTCACCGCCAAGCACGAGCCGAACGCGAAGCTGCACCTCGCGCACCTCGGCATCGAGCCGGACGAGACGATCGGCTGGCTGTGGGCGGAAGCCAAGGCCGAGGCGCTGCGCGAGCACGGCGCGAGCGTGTACGTCGGCGACCACGTGGGAGACGTGCGCGGTGCGCGCGTCGCGGGCGCCTACGCGGTCGCCGTGCCGACCGGCCCCTGCGACCGCGACACCCTGCGCGAGGCCGGTGCGGACGTCGTCCTCGACGACCTCACCGCGTTCCCGGCCTGGCTGGACGCGTACACGCAGGGCGGGTCCCCCGGGGAGCGCTAGAACTTACGACCGACTGGATCCGGCCTGTCGCCGCTGCGCGGCGATCGACCGCAGCACCCCGCCCGCGGCGATCACGAATCCGACGCCCATCAGCATGCACACCGCGTAGGCGACGGGCGGAAACGGTTCCGTGCCCAGGAACAGCGGGGCCACGGTGACCAGTGTGGCCACTGCGCCGACCGTCTTCGTCCACTCCTCCGTGCTCCCGTCCGGAGTCGACGTGCTCAAGCCCGGCCAGCGTGTCGAATTCGGCGTCGTGGCAGGCCAGCGCGGTGACCAGGCGCTGTCGGTGACCCTGCTCGACCCGACCCCCTCGGTGGCCGCGGCCCAGCGCCGCAAGCCCGACGAGCTGGCCTCCATCGTGCAGGACCTGACGACGCTGCTGGAGAACATCACGCCGATGCTGGAGCGCGGCCGCTACCCCGAGAAGACCCAGGGCAAGAAGATCGCCGGCCTGCTGCGCGCGGTCGCCGACCAGCTCGACGTCTGAGCCGCCCGACGCCGCCCGACGCCGCCGGCCATGACCTGCGCGGCCGGCAGCCGACCGACGCCGACCGACGATTGACGACGACCGACGATCCGCCCCCGGCCCGCGCGCCCGCGCGCCGAGCCCGCACGCCCCGCGGGCTCACACGAAGGCGAGCGCGTCCGGGCCGAGGGGCGGCACCAGCCCCTCGGCCGCCGCTCGCGTCAGCAGCCCGCGCACGGCCGCGTAGCCGTCCACGCCCAGGTCGTGGGTGAACTCGTTGACGTACAGGCCGATGTGCTGGTCGGCGACGGCCGGGTCCATCTCCTGCGCGTGCGCCAGCACATAGGGACGCGAGGCCTCCGGGTCGTCCCACGCCATGCGCACGGAGGTGCGGGCCGACTCGGCCAGCAGCTCCAGGGTCCTGCTGCCCAGGGACCGCTTGGCGATGATCGCGCCGAGCGGGATGGGCAGTCCGGTCGTCGTCTCCCAGTGCTCGCCCATGTCGGCGAGCGAGTGCAGACCGTACTGCCGGTAGGTGAAGCGCGCCTCGTGGATGACGAGCCCGGCGTCCACCTTGCCGTCGCGCACCGCCGGCATGATCTCGTGGAACGGCATCACGACCACCTCGCCGATCCCGCCGGGGACGGCGTCGGCCGCCCACAGCCGGAACAGCAGGTAGGCCGTGGAGCGCTCGCTCGGCACGGCGACCGTGGCTCCCCGCAGGTCCACCCCGGGCTCCCGGGTCAGCACCAGCGGCCCGCAGCCGCGGCCCAGCGCGCCGCCGCACGGCAGCAGGGCGTACTCGTCCAGCACCCACGGCAGCACCGCGTACGACACCTTCAGCACGTCGTACTCGCCGCGCTCCGCCATGCCGTTGGTGATGTCGATGTCCGCGAACGTCACGTCCAGTGCCGGCGCCCCCGGCACCCGTCCGTGCGCCCACGCGTCGAAGACGAAGGTGTCGTTCGGGCAGGGCGAGTAGGCGATCTGCAGGGTCACAGGTGCTCCTCCAGTACGGGGGTGAGCCGGCGGAAGCCGTCGCGCAGCGCGTCGAGCGCGTCGCCGATGCGCCAGGCGGCGCGGTCGCGGGGGCCGACGGCGTTGGAGACGGCGCGGATCTCGATGACGGGCACCCCGTGGGCGGCGGCCGCCTCGGCCACCCCGAACCCCTCCATCGCCTCGGCGGCCGCCCGAGGGTGACGGGCCGCCAGTTCGGCGGCGCGGGCGGCCGTGCCGGTCACCGTGGAGACGGTCAGCACCGGGGCGTGGGTCGCGCCCAGTGCCTCGGCGGCGTGGGCGGACAGGGCGGCGGGCGGCCGGTGGACGGTGCGGCCGAAGCCGAGTTCGTCGACGGGCAGATAGCCGTCGGGGGTGTCGGCGCCGAGGTCGGCGGCGACGATCGTGTCGGAGACGACCAGGGAGCCGAGCGGTGCGCGGCCGGGGAAGCCCCCGCCGATACCGGCGGACACGACGAGCGCGTACGGCTCGGCCGCGAGGGCCAGCGCGGTCGCGGTGGCGGCCGCGGCGGCCGCCGGTCCGACACCGGCGGTCAGCACGTGCAGGCCGGACGTCCGGGTGAGCGCGTACCCGCCCCTCGGGAGGGTGTCCGTGTCCCCCGTGGCGGCGACGGCTCCGGCCTCCGCCGCCACGGCGGTCACGACGAGTACACGCATGGCGAGGTCCTGGCGGTCAGGACGACTTCTCGAACTGGAACCGGTAGATGCCGATGACCTTGGTGCCCTTCGTCTCCATGATGTTGACGTCGGCCTTGGTGGTCGGCTCGCCGGTCTGCGAGGAGAAGAAGGCGTTGCCCGGAATGGTCCGGTACGTCTTCTTGTACGGCTCCTGCTCCACCGGCTGCGCGCCGAAGAGGAGCGTCCAGCCGTTCTCGGCGATCTCCGGGTCGACGCCGATGCGGACCTTGTCGTCCACGGCGAACTCGATCTTGGTCGGAGTGCCCTGGGTGAGGCACTTCTGCACCTCGGACTCCTTGATCGCCTCGCCGTCGTTGTAGCAGGTCGCCTCGGCGTGGACGGACTTCGTACCGACCGTCACAGTCACGAGCGGGGTCGGCTTGTCGCAGGCGGAGAGGACGAGAAGCCCGGCGGACACGGCACCGAGAGCGGCGGCGGCCCGGCGGCGCCTGCCGGAGTAGAACGCAACGGTCATGGCCCGAAGGCTATCGGTCCCGGTCGGCCCCGCGTCGCGGGGGTACGGCGCGGCGCGCCTTTGCCCCCGCCGGGACGTACGCCCCGGCGCGCGCCGTGCCCCTCCGTCCCGGGCCGGTCGCGGCGCCCCGCGCGCACGGGACGGACCGGGCGTGTCCCGTGGGGCCGGGCGCGCAGGCGGCCCCGGGGCCGGCGGCTCGGACGACCCGGTGGGCGGGCGCCCCGGCGGCAGGCCGCTCAGGCGACCCGGGGGCGGGCGCCGCTGCTGCCGCCGCCGCGGCGGGCGGCCGTCAGCAGCCCGCGGTCCGCCGCCAGCGCGCCCGCCGCCACGATGCACGCCGCCACCGTCATCCCGACCACGCCGTTGAGCGGCAGCGCGATCCCGATGGCGCCGCCCGCCACCCACGCCATCTGCAGCAGCGTCTCCGAGCGTGCGAACGCCGAGGTGCGCACCTGTTCCGGCACGTCGCGCTGGATCAGCGCGTCCAGCGAGAGCTTGGACAGCGCCTGCGAGAAGCCCGCCGCCGCGGCGAGGACCGCGACCATGCCCGCGCCGAAGAAGACCGCGGCCAGGACCGCCGCCGTCAGGACGAGCGTCAGCATCGTGACGATGATCATCTCGGGGCCGCGCGCCTTGAGCCACGCGCCCACCGCCGTGCCCAGCGCGTTCCCCGCCCCGGCCGACACGCCCACTATCCCCAGCGAGACCGCCGCCGACTGCCCGGCCAGCGGATGCTCCCGCAACAGGAACGCCAGGAAGAAGATCAGGAACCCGGAGAGCGCCCGGTGCGCCGCGTTCGCCTGGAGCCCGTGCAGCACCGAGGGGCCCACCGTCCGCAGACTCGGCTTCTTCTCGCCGTGCGTCAGCATGTGCGCCTTGCGCTCGCCCTTCGCCGAGTCGACCTTCGGCGGCATCGTGAACGCCCAGTACGCCCCGAGCAGGAACAGCGCACACGCCCCGTAGAGGGGCCACTGCGGCCCGATCTGCTGGAGCCCGGCCCCGATGGGCGCGGCGATGCCCGTGGCCAGCAGACCGGCGAGCGTCACCCGCGAGTTCGCCTTCACCAGCGAGAACTTCGGTGGCAGCAGACGGGGCACGACCGCGCTGCGCACCACGCCGTACGCCTTGGACGACACCAGGACGCCCAGCGCGGCCGGATACAGCTCCAGCCCGCCCGTCGCGACCGCGCCGGACATCAGGACCGCCAGCAGCGCCCGGGCGATCATCGCGCCGGCCATCGCCGCGCGCCGGCCGTGCGGGATGTGGTCGAGGAGCGGACCGATGACGGGGGCGAGCAGCGTGAAGGGCGCCATGGTGACGGCGAGGTACAGCGCGACCCGGCCGCGCGCCTCGTCGGTCGGCACCGAGAAGAAGACCGTCGACGCGAGCGCGACGGTGATCATGACGTCGCCCGCGCCGTTCACCGCGTGCAGCTCGATCAGTTTCCCGAGCCCCGACTCGCCCGCGCCGTGCGCGTGCGTCGCCTTGCGGATGCCGCGCGCGGTGCCGGTGAAGGGCCGGTGCAGGGCACGGCCGACCGCCCGGCCCGCTCGTCGCAGCGGCCCGGCGTCGTCGGACGACCTCGCGGTTGCCACGTCGTCATAGTGCCCCAACGGCCGCCGCCGCGAACCGTGATCCGCTCCCGGGGGCACGGCGTGTCCGCCCGCGGACCGCGCGTCGGCCCCGGCGCGCGGCCTCCTCCCCGCGCCGCGGCGCACCTCTCCGAGCGGGCCGTGCCTTGCGGACGCGCGACCCCGCCCGCGACCCCGCCCGCGTGTCACGGCGCGTGGCCCGGAACTTTTCCTGACGGTCTTTCGGGCGGGGCGGGGCGGCTCCCGTCCCGCTCCGCCCCGGCCGTCCCCGCACCGTCGCGCCGCTGCTCCCCCGGCCTCGGAGCGCCCGTCTCCCGCGCCCCGGTTCCGCCTCACTTGCTCCGGTCTCGCTCCCGTCTTGCCCCCGTCTTGCTCCCGTCTTGGGACGGGCAGGTGGGCGGGGAGCTGCGAAGGGGGTAGCGTGCGTAGCGCGCCACCGGCGGTTGTTCCCGGCCGCGCGCCTCTTCGGCATCCCGCAGAATGGATGACGTCAGGTGCGCCCAGGAAACGGATCGGTCCGGGCGTGGACGTCGATGCGGCCCTCAGGTCCGCTCCGCCCACCGCCCCGGATCACCCGGACGACAGGCGCACCCGTGAGACGGCGTAGGAGAGAAGCGAGACCTGTGAGTGCTGCGACGACGCGAAGCCGTACCCCCGACCGTCTGTGCGCCGAGGCGGTAGACCTCGCCCGGGAGGCGGCCGAAGAGGCCGCGGCCCCGGGAGTGGTCGGCGAGCACGTATCCCTCGTCTCCGAGGGTGACCGGGTCGTCACCCACTTCTTCGAGGCCAAGGAACCGGGCTACCGCGGCTGGCGCTGGGCCGTCACCGTCGCCCGCGCCTCCCGCGCGAAGGTCGTCACCCTCGACGAAACCGTCCTGCTGCCCGGGCCCGACGCCCTCCTCGCCCCGGAGTGGGTGCCCTGGAGCGAGCGGCTGCGCCCCGGCGACATGGGCCCCGGCGACCTGCTGCCCACCGAGGCGGACGACCTGCGGCTGGAGCCCGGCTACACCGGCGACGAGGAGCCCCCGCCGAACTCGGTCCTCGCCCCCTCCCACGACCTGGTCGAACGCGTCGACGCCGAGGACGCCGAGCTCACGGACCGCGCGCCCGCCCTCGGTGCCACCGACCACGACGGCCGCGGCCAGATCGCGGCCCTCGCCGAGGAACTCGGGATGCGGCGCGCCAGGGTCCTGTCCCGGTACGGCCTGCACACGGCGGCCGACCGCTGGGACGACTCCTACGGCCCGAAGACCGCGATGGCACAGGCCGCGCCGGCCTCCTGCCAGTCCTGCGGCTTCCTGGTCCCGCTCGGAGGGTCGCTGCGGCAGGCGTTCGGCATCTGCGCCAACGAGTTCTCGCCGGCGGACGGGCGCGTGGTGTCCCTCGCGTACGGCTGCGGGGGGCACTCGGAGGCGGCCGTGATGCCGAAGCCGCCGGTGCCGCCGCCGCCGGTGCTGGATTCGCTGGCGCTGGACGAGTTCCCGCTGCGGCCGGCGAGGGACAGCGGCTCCGTCTCCCCGGAGACGGACCCGTCCTCCGAGGACCTGGGCCACTCCTAGCGGGGGCGGCCTTGCGGCCGGCCCGGCCGGGGCGCTTTTCAGCCGGTCCGGCTGGGGTGGGCTTTGCCCGGGTGTGCCTTTTCAGCCCGTCCGGCGTTCGAGGACACGGCCGCAGGCCGTGCCGCGAGAACGCCTGCCGCCGGGTACGTACCCGCAACCGGTCCGCCGGCCCCCGCCCCGCCGGCGTTCGAGGACAGGGGCGCAGGTCGTGCCGCGTGCATCGGCGTGCGGCCGGGTCCGTGGGGGCATCCGGGTCCGGCGGGGCTCTGCCCCGCGCCCCGCGCCTCAGTCGCCGGCGGGGCTGGTTGAGCAGCAACCGGGCCCGGCCCCACGGGACCCGCCCCGCGGCCAGGTCCGGACACGCAGCCCGGCCCCACGGGACCCGCCCCGTAGCCGGGGCCGTACGCGCACCGGACGCCGGGCCGCCTCCTCGCGGCCGGATCCGGGCGCGGAGGCCCGCCCACCGGGGCTCCGCCCCGCACGCCCCCGCGTGGACGAGGTACCTTCGCCCACAAGGGCACAGCCAAGCGCACAGAGCGGAGCGGCAGCGTGAGCGTCAGGACGACCGAGTGGGCCGACCCGTTCGGGACGGCGCGGCTGCGGCGCGGAGTGCTCGACGCCTGGGAGGCGAGCCCCGCCCGCTTCCGGGAGGACGCGAACGCCGAGGAGGACCTCGCCCTCGGCGGCTACCGCGACCGCCTCGTCATCGAGCTCGCGCAGAACGCCGCCGACGCCGCCGCCCGTGCCGGCGTCCCCGGCCGGCTGCGGCTGACGCTGCGCCCGGGCCCGGACGGCGCCGCAGGCACGCTCGCCGCCGCGAACACCGGCGCCCCCCTGGACGCCACCGGCGTCGAATCGCTGAGCACCCTGCGCGCCTCCGCGAAGCGCGAAGGGCACGAGACGTCCGTCGGACGGTTCGGCGTCGGCTTCGCCGCCGTGCTCGCCGTCTCCGACGAGCCCGCCGTCGTCGGACGTCACGGCGGCGTCCGCTGGTCGCTGGCCGAGGCGAGGGACCTCGCGCTGGAGTCGGCGCGAAGCGCCCCCGGCCTCGGCGACGAGCTGCGCCGCCGCGACGGCCACGTCCCTCTGCTGCGGCTCCCGCTGCCCGCCGAGGGCTCCGCGCCCGACGGGTACGACACGGTCGTCGTGCTGCCGCTGCGCGACGGCGCCGCCGTCGACCTGGTGGAGCGCCTGCTCGCCGGCATCGACGACGCCCTGCTGCTGACGCTGCCCGGTCTCGCCGAGATCGTCGTCGAGACCCCGGACGGCACCCGGGAGCTGCGGCGCGAGACGCAGGACGCCTACGTACGCATCACGGACAGCGCCGCCCCCGAGCCCCGCCGCTGGCGGGTCGTCAGCCACGACGGCCCGATCGAGCCGGCCCTGCTGGCCGACCGTCCGGTCGAGGAGCGGCTGCGCCCGCACTGGTCGGTCACCTGGGCCGTCCCGGTGGACGGCGACGGCGGCCCGGTCCGGCCCGGCACGGCGCCCGTGGTGCATGCGCCGACGCCGACCGACGAGCCCCTCGGCGTGCCCGCCCTGCTGATCGCCTCGCTGCCGCTGGACCCCACGCGGCGGCACCCCGCGCCCGGTCCGCTGACCGACTTCCTCGTCGAGCGGGCGGCCGACGCCTACGTCGAACTGCTGGGCGACTGGCGGCCGGTGACCACCGGCACCATCGACCTGGTGCCCGGCCCGCTGGGCAAGGGCGAACTCGACGGCGCGCTGCGCGCCGCCGTCCTGAAGCGGCTCCCCCGGGTCGCGTTCCTGGAGCCCGCCCTGCCCCGCGAGGGCACGGCGGACGACTCCGGTCTGCCCGACCGCGAGACACCGCCCGCGCTGCGCCCCATCGAGGCCGAGGTCCTGGAAGGCGCGGGCGCCGAGACCGTGCGCGTCCTGGCCGAGGTGCTGCCGAGCCTGCTGCCCGCCGGTCTGGAGCGCCGGGTCGAGCTGCGCACCCTGGGCGTCGCCCGGGTGCCGCTGACGGAGGCGGTCGACCGCCTGGCCGGCCTGGAGCGCGAACCCGACTGGTGGCGGAGGCTGTACGACAGCCTCGCCGGTGTCGACCCGGACCGGCTGACCGGGCTGCCCGTGCCGCTCGCCGACCGGCGCACCACGATCGGCCCCCGCCAGACGCTGCTGCCGCTCGCCGACACTCCGCCGCACCTGGCCCGGCTCGGCCTGAAGGTGGTCCACCCCGACGCGGCCCACCCGCTGCTGGAGAAGCTGGGGGCGCTGCCCGCGACGCCCCGGGCCGTGCTGACGACCCCGCAGGTACGGGCCGCCGTCGCCGGTTCGCTCGACGCGGGCGAGATCTGGGACGAGGACACGGACACCCTCGACGCCGAGGAACTGGCGGAGACCGTCCTCGCCCTGGTGCGGGACGCGGAACTGGAGCCGGGGGACGAACCGTGGCTCGGCGCGCTGGCCCTCGCCGACGAGGACGGCGAGCTCGCGCCCGCCGGTGAGCTGGTGCTGCCGGGCAGCCCGTTCGCCTCCGTCATGCGCGAGGGCGAACTGGCCCTGTGCGACGCCGGCCTCGCGGACCGCTGGGGCGAGCAGCCCCTCGCGGCCTGCGGCGTCCTGGCCGACTTCGTCCTGGTCCGCGCCACCGACGTGGTCCTCGACCCCGACGAACTGGAGCCCCGGGAGGGCGACTTCTCGGAGCCGGACGACGCCGGTCTGCTGGACGCGGTCGACGTGTGGTGCGAGGACGTGCTCGACCGGCTGCCCGAGACCCCGCTGCCCCCGGTCGCCACGGAGATCGTGGCCGTACGGGACCTGGAGCTCGTCGACGACGACCGGTGGCCGCAGGCCCTCGCCCTGCTGGCGCAGCCCCCGCTGCGGGACGCGCTCACCCAGCCCGTGCGGGTCCTGCTCCCGGACGGCACCACGGAGACGGTCCGCCCGTACACCGCGTGGTGGCTGCGCGACCACCCGGTCCTCGACGGCCGACGCCCTGCCGGGCTCCGGGCGTCCGGCGCCGACCCGCTGCTGGAGGGCCTGTACGAGCCCGCCGACACCACCGGCTTCGAGGACGCCCAGGTGCTGCACGCCCTTGGTGTGCGCACCTCGGTGGCCGCGCTGCTCGACGAGCCCGGGGGCGCCGCGGAGCTGCTCTCCCGCCTGGCGGATCCTGACCGCCCGGTGCGCGCGGCCCAGCTGCACGCCCTCTACACGGCGCTCGCGGACCTCGACCCGGAGCAGGTGACGCTCCCGGACGAGCTGCGGGCCGTCGTCGACGGCGAGGTGGTGGTGGTGGACGCCGCCGACGCGGTCGTCGCCGACACCCCCGACCTGCTGCCGCTCACCGCCGGGCTGCCCCTGCTGCCGGTGGCACCCTCGCGCGCGGCCGACCTGGCGGAGCTGTTCCAGGTGAGCCGGCTCGGCGAGGCGGTCACGGCGGAGGTCACGACCGAGGGCGAGGAGCACGAGGTCCCGGAGCCGGTGCGCATCCTGCTCGGCCCGGCGACCCCGCGGACCTACGTCGAGCACGACGAACTCCTCGTCGGCGACACCGAACTGGACTGGCGCCGCACCCCGGACGGCACCATCCACGCCTCCACCTTCGAGGGCGTCGCGGCGGGCCTGGCCTGGGCCGCCGGCCAGTGGCCCCGCCGTTTCGAGGTCGCCGCCCTGCTGGAGGACGCCTCCCGCACGGCGGAACTGGAACGCGACCGCTGGTTCGACGCGTAGCCTCCGGGTCTGCGTGGGCACGGTGGCCGCAGGTGGCCACCGTGCGCCGCATCATGGCCAGGTGCGTTCGAGACGGTCGTGGCGTACGGCGTAGGCGGCGGGCCCGCCACGCGCGACGGCTTCGTGGACGGCGTCTCGTCTCGAGATCTTGCTCATGCGCAGGCCCAGCCTGCGCAGGGAACGCAGCACGTGGGCCCACGCCACCGCCACGAAGGGTACGGACGGCTGGTTCCTGCGCACCGGCTCGACCTGGTGGACCATGGCGCACCGGCGGCCGTGCCCCTGAGCCAGGAGCTGAGCGTGGAGACCGGGATCTCACGGTAGGAGGACGTCTCGGTAGGTGTCGGCAGCCCGTTGGTGAATCCGTCGATCATGCTCCACCTCTTCTCCGGGCCGACGGCCTCGGCCGCGCACCACCAGGAGCCCTCCGGGGGAGCAGCCGCGCGCCGGACTGTCAGCATGCCGCCGCCAGGTCGCCCTGACGACAGCCGCGGCAGCGCTCCGTCCCCGCGGAGCGGAAGGCGAGCCCGCAGCCGTCGCAGGTCACCATCGGCAGGACCGGGGGAGGTACCGGCTGCTCGGGCAGGGCCGGCGGGAGTTCGTGCAGGCGGTGAGCGGCAGCAGGTCGGGGGTGTCGGCGACGACCGCGTCGGCGGCGTCCACCACCACCACCTCGCCGTCGACGACGGCCCGCAGCTCGTCCGGGAGCGTCACCTGCTCCGGGTCGAGGTCCGCGAGCGCCGTGTAGAGGGCGTGCAGCTGGGCCGCGCGCACCGGGCGGTCAGGATCCGCCAG
>NZ_RDBP01000012.1:1037778-1058923 GCF_008042045.1 Streptomyces sp. T39 | reverse complement strand
GCAGGCGGGCGGGCAGGCGGTCCGTGAGGTGGGTGGTGAGGTCGCAGGCGGGCGGGCAGGCGGTCCGTGAGGTGGGTGGTGAGGTCCTCGGGCTCCACGCCCCGGGCCAGCCACCGGCAGACGGCGGGGGCGAGGTCGGCGGCCTCGCGGCGGGAGAGGATCAGCCGCCGGTCGACGAGTCGCAGCGAGGCGAGGATCACCTCGGCGCGGGGGTCCGGTGCGGGCTCCGGCCCGGTGCCGCCGGGGGCCTCCTCCGGTGGGGCGGGGGCGGCTGCGGCACCTGTGCCGTGCGCCTCGTCCTGGCCGCCCTCCGCTGCGGGAGCCCCGGGCTCCGGTGCCTGTGCGGCGGGCTCGTCCGGGAGGCGGGCCGGGGGCGTCCCGGTGCCCGGCCCCGCGCCGCGCCGCCGTGACGACGCCCGTCCGGTGCGGCGAACCGGCCGCCGACCCGGGCGGTCGGCGGGCGGGACGTCGTGGAAGAACGTGCGCGTCACCACCCGTCCCCGTGCCCCGCGTTCGACGCGGCGTGCGAGGTAGCCGTCCGTCTCCAGCTCCCGCAGGGCGCGGGAGATCAGGATCTCGCCCTCGGTGAAGTGCTCGCACAGGGCGTCGATGCTCACGACGGCGCCGTCGGGCAGCGACAGGATGTAGCCCGCGACGCCCACCGTGACCGCGCTTCCGGGGCGCTGGAGCAGGGAGTTGGCGATCACCGTGAAGTCGGCGGTGAGCCGGGTGCGGACATGGATCACGCCGGAGGCCGGAGCTCCGGACATCGAAGCTCCGGAGGACGGACCGCCGGGGGGCGGAGCTCCGGCGGGCGCGCACGGGGGCGCGTTAAACTGCGTGGCAGCCATCGGGAAGGTGCTTTCTTCCTGATCGGTGAGGCCCTCGATCGGGATTGCCGTCCCGGCCGGGGGCCGCATATGTCTTCGGTTGTTGCGGCGAACGTAGCCGCCGCCTTCCCGCCCCCGCAAGCTCATCACCCGTCCGGGTGATGGCCGGTCACGGCCGGGAGGGGAGGGAGGGCAGGGGTTCTTTCCCCCGGGTTCTTTCGGGGAGTTCGTGGCCCACCGGCCCCCCGTGGACCACGTCCCGGTGGGCCCGGCACGCGGCTCACGGGCCGGGGCCCGGCGGGCTCAGAGGCGGTCGCCGGCCTTCAGCCCGTCCACGAAGGCGGACCAGCCGGCCGGTGCGAACACCAGGTGCGGCAGGTGCGGCGCCTTGCTGTCACGCACCGGGACCACGCCGGGGACCCCGTCCGCCACCTCGACGCAGTTCCCACCCTCCTGATTGCTGTGACTGCTCTTTCGCCAGACGGCGCTGTGCAGGGGAAGGGCGTCTCGGGTCACGGTGGTCCTCCTCCATCGCGGATCGGATCAGATCGAGCGACCTGCGCGGGGGCAGGGCCGCCGTCCGGAGCCGATCGTAGGACACCGCGAACCGCCGTACGTCGGACGGATCTTCGAAGAGCCGCCCGTGGTCCGCGCCCTCCGTGTAGGCCACTTCGGAGCCGTCGGGCAGCGTGAGCACGGTGAGCGAGCCGCCCAGCATGTCGTGCTCCCCCTCCGCGAAGGGCAGCACCTGCACGGTGACGTGACGCTCGCCGGCGGCCGCCAGCAGCGCGGCGAGCTGGCGGCGCATGACCTCGGCCCCGCCGATCCGCTTGCGCAGCACCGTTTCGTCCAGGATCACCAGCAGTTCCGGACGGTCGTCCGAGGCCAGGCGCTTCTGCCGCTCCATCCGGGCGGCGAGGCGCTCCTCCAGGTGCTCGGCGTCCCGGTGGGACAGGCCGACGCTCAGGACGGTGCGGGCGTACTCCTCGGTCTGGAGCAGGCCCGGCACCACATGGGCCGCGTACTCACGGATGGCGACGGCCCGGGCCGCGTAGGCCATGAACGTCCGCGACCAGTCGGGGAACGCCTCCCGGTGGACGTGCGGCCACAGGTCGACCAGCAGGCCGTCCGCGCCGAGGGCCGCGTCGAGCGCCCGCGCCAGCTCCCGCGTCGGCCGGGCGCCCGAGGCCCGTTCCACCTGGGTGATCCGGGTGCTCACCACATGGGTGCGGGCGCCGAGTTGGGCCTGGGTGAGACCGGCCGCCGTGCGCAGCCTGCGCACCCGGGAGCCGAAGAGGGCGGCCATCGACGCGTCCGGATCGATGTCCTTGGCCATGGGCTCACTCCCGTTCCTTACGGCCGGCGTTGTAAGGCCGTACACCTTTCCGACCCTAGGGCCGCGCCCGCACGCTTGACCACGGAAGGTCACCATCCGTACACCCACGGGTGGTGCTCGTGGCGGCAGGGACGAACAGGACGGGCGACGCGGTGCGGGAGACCACGACGACATGGGGCATGGACCCCGCACGGATGGAACAGGGCGACGGGAGCGCGGAGTTCGCGCCGACGGATCAGGGCGGCGGTCGCGAGGAGTTCGCGGCCATGTTCGGCGCGACCCGGCGCGGAGCGCGGCTGGCCCGCCGGGTCGCGGTGCGGCATCTCGCCGCGTGGGGCCACCACCCCGGGACGGACCTCTCCGGGACCGTCGCCCTCCTGGTGGCCGAGCTGGCGGGCAACGCGGTCCGGCACGGCCGGGTGCCGGGGCGCGACTTCCGGCTGGCCGTGCGCCTGGACCGGGCGCGGGCCCTGGTCCGCGTCGAGGTCGCGGACGCGTGCGCGCTGCTGCCCCCCGCGGTGCGGCCGGTGCCCGCCGACGACGACGAGTCCGGGCGCGGACTGCTGCTGGTGGACGCCCTCGCGGACCGCTGGGGCGCCGAGCCGCGCGACCCGGTCGGCAAGACGGTGTGGGCCGAGGTCTCGGCGGCGGCGACCGAAGGCCGGTAGGGTCGGGAGCATGACTGCCGGGTCGGCCACGCGCCGCACACAAGAGAGCCGCCCGGCTGCCGCGTGACCTCGCGGCGGGCCAGGGGCCCGCCCGTCTCTCCGCGTCCTTGTCTCCCACCACGGAACCCGACCCGGAGAGAGTCACCCAGCCATGCAGCAGCATTCCCCCGTCACCACCGTGCAGTTGAACCACACCGCCGTCTACGCCAGGGACCGGCGGCTGTCCGCCGACTTCCTCGCCGCCGTCCTGGGGGTCGAGGTGGGCGCGCCGTTCGGCCCGTTCCTCCCCGTCGACCTGGGCAACGGCGTGACGCTGGACTACTACGAACTCACCGACGAGCCCGTCCAGTCGCAGCACTACGCCTTCCTCGTCCCCGACGAGGCGTTCGACGGCATGATCGCCCGGCTGGAGGCCCTCGGCGTGACCTACTACGCCGACCCGCCCCACACCGAACCCGGCGCGATCAACCACCTCTTCGGCGGCCGGGGCGCCTACTTCGACGACCCCTCCGGCCACAACATGGAGATCATGACCAGGCCCTACGCCCGGCCGTGACGGCCGCCGCCCGGGCGGCGGTCCCCCGCGCCGCCGCCCGAGCGCCCTGTCGTCCGTGGACGACCGGACGCGCACCGTGGCGTCAGTCGTCGTAGCCGGGCGACCCGCCCAGCTCCCAGGTCTTGTCGCCGTCACCGTCGTTCTGGATGTTGTAGATGATCTTGCCGTCGGCGGTCCACTTGCCCCCGCCGCTGTTCGTCGCCTCCGTGTTCAGGTCGCATTCGCCCGAGATGATCCTGGGCATGTCGCTGGGCCTGAACTCATCCGACGGGACCCAGTTGATGCCGGTCCTGAACTCGCAGCTCTCGGCCCGCATGATGGCGTCGCTGCGCTCCAGCCTGAGAAGCAGCCGGAACTTCTCCATCTCGTCGACGACGAGGTTCCCCCCGCCGCTCCAGCTCCCCATCGCGTACGCGTGGTACTTCTTGGCGCTGCTGTTCAGCGACACGCACAGCTTGATCTTGAAGGTGACGTTGCTGCCGGGCGTGTCGAAGGTCTTGCTCTGGTAGTTGGCGTTGCACTTGTCCGGAACGGCCGCAGCCGCCGGAGCCACGCCGAATGTCGTGGCACAGGACAGGGCGAGCCCGGCGGTCAGCGCCGCGACGCCCGCCCTCTTCGGCCAAGCCATGAGTTCCTCCTGGTTGTGGTGTTCGCCGAGCGGGCGGCACCCCCTCGCCGTCCCGCTCGTCGAGCTTGGCCGCAACAGGCCCAGGGGAGCCAGGCCGTTGCGCTCCACCGCAAAAGCACAGGTCGGAGGCGTAAACGGTGCGCACCGATGCTCACGGGTCCCCAGTGCGGGCACCCGTGAGCATCGGTGCGCACTCAGGCGGTGAGGCGCCTGCCCCACCCGGCGCCGGGCGGCCGCCGGACCGGCGGCCCTCGTCAGGGCGCCGTCGCCGTGGCCGGGGCGCCGGCCGGGCGGTAGCCCTCGGCCTGGATGGCGAACAGCCGGGCGTACTGGCCGCCCGCCGCCGTCAGCTCCTCGTGGCTGCCGCGCTCGACGACCCGGCCGTCCTCCAGCACCACGATGACGTCCGAGTCCCGGACGACACCGAGCCGGTGGGAGACGAGCAGGCTCGTGCGGCCCGCGCGGTGCTCCCGCAGCCGGCGGTGGATGGCGTGCTCGGCGTCCGCGTCGAGGCCCGAGCCGGGCTCGTCGAGGATCAGCAGGTCGGAGTCCTGCCGCAGCAGGGTGCGGGCGAGCGCGACGCGCTGCCACTGGCCGCCGGAGAGCACCACGCCGGTCGTCGGGTCGTTCTCGTCGCCCTCGAAGTAGATCCGGCTGAGCAGGGTGTCGTACCCCTGCGGCAGCCCCGCCAGCTTCCCGTCCACGTCGGCCAGCCGGGCGGCGGCGCGCACCTTCGGCCGGTCGTCGAGCGCGGGGAGGTCGCCGATGCCGATGTTCTCGGACGCGGTCAGGTCGTAGCGCATGTAGTCCTGGAACAGCACGCCCATTCTGCGCCGCAGCTCCTCGGGCGGGACGGTGCGGATGTCGACGCCGTCCCACAGGATCGAGCCCCGGGTCGGGTCGTAGAAGCGGCAGAGCAGCTTGATCAGGGTGCTCTTGCCCGCCCCGTTCAGCCCCACCAGCGCCACCGACGAGCCGTGCTCCAGGGTGAGGTCGAGCCCGCTCAGCACCCAGGGGTGGTCGTCGCCGTAGCGGAACCACACGTCGCGCAGCTCGATGCCCCGGCGCAGCGGGGCGAGCGTGCCGGAGGCCCGGGGGAGGTCGTCCGGCGCGGAGACGATCGCCCGGTGGTAGCGGAAGAGCAGCATGGCCCGGTACGCGGCGGCGATGCCGGAGGCGAGGCCGACGAGCGCCCCCTGTGCCCCGGTGACGGCGGCTGCGAAGGCGGTGACCGAGCCGATGCTCAGCTCACCGGCGGCCGCCGCCGAGACCGCCCAGACCAGGCCGCCGCCGGCCACCGCCGCCGACAGCAGCCCCAGCAGGCCCTGGGTGCGGAACTCCCGCCGAGCGAGGTCGCGTTCGCCACGGTGGGTCACTTCCAGCTCGCTCAGCATGCGGCCCTTGAGGAAGTCCCCCAGGCCGAACATCCGGGTCTCCTGCACGGCGGTGAGGTCGGAGATCAGGGTGGAGTAGAAGATCTCCCGGCGCGCGGCGGGGGAGACGGAGGCGAGCATCTTCACGTGCCGGCGGGTCAGGCTGAGGTGCACCAGCAGCGCGGGGACCGCCGCGGCCGCCACCAGCACCGCCATCGTGGGGCTCAGCACGGCCAGCGTCGCCATCAGGCTGACGATGGTGATCACGCTGCGCGCGATGTCGAAGAGCCCGGCCGTGGTGGAACCGAGCGACGCGCCGGACGCCTGGGCGGCCATGGAGAGATCGTTGCGGAAGGCGGGATCCTCGAAGCGCGCCAGTCCCTGGAGCGAGTTGAGGCGGGAGTACAGCTCGTCCTTCATGGTGCGGTCGAGCCGCCGGTTCAGCTCGTCCCGGAGGAAGCGGGACAGATGCGGCAGGAGGCCGGTGCCGAGCCCCACCGCCGCCAGCGCGACCGCCCAGCGCACGGCGCCGGAGACGTCCCCCGCGGTGAGGGCGTCGATGACGAACTTGGTGAACCAGGCGGTGGCCGTCGGCAGCAGACCGGCGAGCAGGGTGATGGCCAGATAGACGAGGCAGCGGGCGCGCCCGGCCCGCCAGCACAGGCCCAGGGCGACGCCGAGCAGCCGCGCGACCTCCAGCCGGCCGCCGAGGCCGCCGCCGCCCGCGCCGCCGTCCGTGCCGGCGCTCCCCGGCCCGCCGGCCTTCACCCGGCCGGCGTTCACGCTGCGGGGACCCGGGACGCCAGCGCGCCCGCGGAGGTGGCGGCGCGGGTGATCGTGCCGTCGGCGTCGACGAGCGCGTAGGTCGGGAACGCCTTGAGGCCGATGGTCTTGACCAGGGTCATCGCCTCGTCGACACGGGTGACGGGCACCTCGCCGCCCACCGCCGTGAGCAGTTCCTCCGCCTGGGGCCCCTTGCCGGAGACCACGGCCGCGGCGCCGTCGAACGCGCGGGCCTCCTCGGCGAAGTGCGGCGCGTGCTCGTGGCACACGTCGCAGTGCGCGTCGAAGAAGGCCACCACCCGCTCGGCGGGGCCCCCGGCCAGCTCGGGAAGCTCGCTCCCCACCAGCTCCGCCGGGTTCCAGGGCTCGAACTCCGGGCGCGACGCGGACAGCCGGTCCAGTTCGGCGGTGTTCTCCCGCAGTCTGCGCAGCACGGCGAAGGTGAGGAAGAGGTCGAACACGCAGAGCAGGCCGACCACGACGACGGCACAGATGAGGTAGATCATGACAAGTCTCGCTTCGGGTCGGAGAACAGGAAGGCCAGATCGTCGAGGCGGAGCACCAGCAGCGCGCCCACCAGTGCCACCGCGAGCGCGACGGCGGTCCCCGCCGCGTGCGGCGGCCAGCCGGAGGCGGAGACGCCCGCGGCGAGCCCGGCGCCGCCGATCGCGGCGAGCGCCAGATTGCGCACCACATGGATCCGGCCGAGCGGCGCGGACGAGGCGCCGAAGCAGCGGCAGGTCGCCGTGCCGTCACCCCGCCGCAGCGCCATGACGATGCCGGCGGAGAACACCAGCAGCAGCGCCACCGCCAGGGCGAGGCCCGCGGCCGCCGCCGCGGGCACCACCAGCAGGACCGCCGTGACGGCCTCCACCGCCACCACCGCGGCGGCCGCCGCCCGCGACAGCCGCCGCGACAGCAGGCGCAGGGCGACGATCGATGCGCGGAACTCGGCGAACGCCGCGCGGCTGCGCGTCTTCCCCACCAAGGCGGCGAGGAAGACGGCGAGAAGCAGCGCGCGGCATCCGAGGATCACATAGGTCACGCACAACCGACTTCGAAGTAGATGCAGCCCGTGCAGCCGGTCTTGCCGCCCACGATGTGGCAGAGCTTCTGCCAGTGGCCGATCGCGTCGTAGGCCTCGACGTACGTGCAGACGTCGCAGTTCTTGTAGTAGGACGTGTCGGCGCCGGCCGTGGTGCGCGGCACCAGGCGGTCGAGCACCTTGTCCATCAGCGAGATCACGGTGGTTCCCCTCGTTGGTCGGTCAGGATCGCGACGCCGGTACGTGCGGCGCGTACACGGGTCGGTGCACGGCGCTCGGACGGGTGTCGCGGGTGTGTGGCGGGCCGGCCACACCGGTACGGGATCTCCGGCCCGGGTGCGCGCCCTCCCCTGCCGACAGGGGAGGACACGCGGCATCCGGGATGCCCTGGGTCAGGCGCAGCCGACGCTGAAGTAGATGCAGCCGGTGCAGCCGGTGGTGCCGCCCACGATGTGGCAGAGCTTCTGCCAGTGGCCGACCGCCTGGGCGGCCTCGAAGTACGAGCAGGCGCCGCAGTTCTTGTAGTAGGACGTGTCGGCGCTGGCCGTGGCGCGCGGCACCAGGCGGTCGAGCACCTTGTCCATCAGCGAGATCATGGTGGTTCCCCTCGTTCGGTCGGTCAGGATCGCAACGACCCTACGAACGCCCCGTACACGGGCCGATACACGCCGCGTGGACGGGTGCCGCGGCCGTGTGGCGGGCCGTCACGCCCGGGTGGCGTCCCCCGCGCGGGCGCGCGACCAGCCGGGCTCGGGAAGCTCCGCCGCGTACAGCCGCAGCAGCCGGTGCATACGGAAGTGGCCGTGCCCCAGCGACTCCAGCAGCCGTGCCGCCACCAGTTCGTCGAGGGCCGCCTCCGCGGACGCCATGTCCGAACCCAGCCATACGGCCGCCGACTTGAGGTGCATGCCGCCCGGGTGCACCCGCCCGAGGATCCGGAACGCCCGTGCGGCGGCCGGGTCGGTGAGCTTCTCGTAGCCGGCCGCGAAACACGCGCTCAGATCGAGGTCGCCCGCCGTCCACTCCGCGAGCCGTCGCCGCGCCAGGCGTTCCGCCAGACAGGAGACCGGCAGGTCCGGGCGGGCAGCGAGCCGTGCTCCCGCGATCCGCAGGGCCAGCGCGTGGCCGCCGCACTCCCGCGCGATCGCGGCCAGCGCCTCCGGTTCCGCGGCGGCGCGCTCCTCGCCCGCCTGGAGCGTCAGCATCGCCACCGACGCGGCGGGACACAGCCCGCGCAGCGCGATCTGCTCCGCGTCCAGCGCCGAGAGCACCGCCCGGCCGGTGACCAGCGCTCCGCAGCCGCGTCCGGCCGGCAGCAGCGACCGCACCTGCGCCGCGTGCGCCACGTTGTCGAGGACGATCAGCACCCGCCGTTCGGCGAGCAGCGACTGGTAGAGCGCGGCGGCCTCCGCCGATCCGGCCGGGATGCGGCTGCGGTCGACGCCCAGTGCGCGCAGGAAGCGGCCCAGCACCTCGGCCGGGGCGAGCGCGCGGACCCGGTGGCTCGCGCCCTGCAGGTCGGCGTACAACTGGCCGCCGGGGTAGTGGTCGGAGACCGCGTGGGCGGCGCGCAGCGCCAGGGCCGACTTCCCGAAACCGCCCGGCCCGTGGACGGCGACCACCACGGGCCCGGCGCCGGGGGCCAGCGCGGCGCCGATCCGGGTGAGTTCGGCTCCGCGGCCCACGAAGAGCGCCGGGGCGGGCGGCAGTTGCCGGGGGAGGGGTCCGCCCGTGTCCGGTTGCTCGGCGGGTGTGCCGCGGGGAAGGTCCTTGGGCGGGGTGTCTCCCGGTGCGGCGGGCCGGTTCGTGCCGCAGGCGGGTCCCGGGGTGCCGTCCAGCTGCGGATCGCGCGCCAGGACCGCCTGCTGGAGCAGGGCGAGCTCGCGTCCCGGGTCGATGCCGAGCTCGGTGCGCAGCGCCTGTCTGACCTGGCGGTAGACGCGTAACGCGGCGTCGACGTCACCGGCCCGGTAGTGCGCCAGCATCAGGTGCCGGTGGGCGCGCTCGCGCAGCGGGTGGAGTTCGGCGAAGGGGCGCAGCCGGGCGATCACGCCGTGGTGGTCGCCGAGCGCGAGTCCCGCCTCGGCGCGGTCCTCCACCGTCTGCGCGTATTCCTCGCCGAGGGACTGGGCGAGGTCGCTCAGGGCCGGGCCGAGGGGCACGTTCTCCAGCGGTCTGCCGCGCCAGTGCGCGAGGGCGCGGTCGAAGGCCGCCGCGGCGGCCGCGGCGTCGGAGCCGTTCAGAGCTCTGCGTCCGGCTTCCGCCGCCGCGCCGAACGCGGACAGGTCCAGTTCGTCCGGCTCCACCCGCAGGGCGTATCCGGACGCCGAGGTGGTCAGCCGGTCGGCGAGAGCGGAGGCGCTGCGGCGCAGCCGCATGACGTACGTCCGCAGGTTGGGCACGGCCGAGGTCGGCACGTCCTCGCCCCAGATCTCCCGTGTGAGGGCCGGCACGGCGACGACCCGGCCCTGGGCCGCCAGCAGGAGCGCGGCGACCGTCTGCTGGTTGCCCCGGGCGATGCGGACGGGGTGCTCGCACGTGCGGATGTCGAGGGGGCCGAGGATCCGGAACCTCATCGGGTGGAGAGGCGGCGGACGACCACGCCCATCAGCCGCTCCGCGGGGAACAGCCCCCGGTGCCGGGAGTCGATGCTGTCGGCGAGGTTGTCGCCGAGCACGGCGAACGTGCCGGGCCCCACCGGACCTTCCCCGGCCACTCCGGGCGGCAGCGGGTCACCGGGGAGGGCGGCCATCCGCTTGACGTTCCAGATCCGTCCGTCGGGGCCCGCCGACGCGGCGCTCCGGTAGGGGCCGTGCGACGGGGGCTCCAGGACGACGATGTCCCCGACCTTCACCCGGCGCAGCCGTCTTCGTCGGACCAGTACGCGGTCGCCGTCCTCCACCGCGGGTTCCATGCTGGTGCCCTGGACGGCCACCACCACCAGACTCCTCCGTGCCCAGACGGCACCCGTACAGATGACGACCACACCCACAGCCACGCTTGTCAGGAACACGCCCTCACACTAACCACGGCGATCGAAAAGTCGATCGAATTTCATGGTGGGGCGGGGAGTCGGGGGCGGTGGCGAAGGGCTGATGGTCCCGTGAACACCGCACCGGCCTCGGAGACCACCGTCGCGCCCGCCGCCCGCCCGGCCCGGCCCGTGGACCCGGGCCGGGCGGCTCCGCCCTGTCCCGCGGACCCGGGTGCTCCCGGCCCCTCACGCCGGGAACCGGCGGCCCACCCAGCGCCAGACGACCTCCAGCACGGCCGCCGCCGTCGCCGCGACCGCGACCGCCGTCCACGGCATCACCGTGCCGACGAGCTTCAGCGCGAAGAAGTCCTGGAGCCAGGGGACCACCAGCACCAGCAGGAATCCGGCGCCCATCGTCGCGACCAGGGCGAGGCGCCACCAGGTGTAGGGCCGGGCGATGATCGCCAGCACCCACAGCGAGACCAGGAACAGGCACAGCGTCGCCGCGCTCGTCTCGGCGCCGAGCGCGCCGCTGCCGCTGTAGTGCGACCGGGCCAGCAGATAGGTGCAGAACGTCGCCGCCCCCGCGATCACCCCCGCCGGGATCGCGTACCGCATCACCCGGCGCACGAAGTGCGGCTTCGCGCGCTCCTTGTTGGGCGCGAGGGCGAGGAAGAAGGCGGGCACGCCGATGGTGAGCGTGGACAGCAGCGTCAGATGGCGGGGGAGGAACGGGTACTCCACCTGCGAGCAGACCACCAGGACCGCCAGCAGCACGGAGTAGACCGTCTTCGTCAGGAACAGCGTCGCGACCCGGGTGATGTTGCCGATCACCCGTCGGCCCTCCGCCACCACCGAGGGCAGCGTGGCGAAACTGTTGTCGAGCAGCACGATCTGGGCCACCGCCCGGGTGGCCTCCGACCCCGATCCCATGGACACGCCGATGTCGGCGTCCTTGAGCGCGAGGACGTCGTTGACGCCGTCGCCGGTCATCGCCACCGTGTGCCCACGGGACTGGAGCGCGCCGACCATGTCGCGCTTCTGCTGGGGGGAGACCCGGCCGAAGACCGCGTTCGCGTCGATTGCCGCCCCCATCTCGTCCCGCTCGGCCGGCAGCTTGCGGGCGTCGACGGTGTCGGACGCGCCGGGCAGCCCGAGCTTGGCCGCCACCGCGCCGACGGCGACCGCGTTGTCCCCGGAGAGGACCTTCGCCGCGACATCCTGGTCCGCGAAGTAGCGCAGGGTGTCCGAGGCGTCCGGCCGCAGCCGCTGTTCGAGGACGACGAGGGCCGCCGGCTCCGCGCCGGCCGCGGGGGAGGGGGAGTCGAGGTCGCCGTCCGCCCGGGCGAGCAGCAGCACCCTCAGCCCTTGGCGGTTGAGGGCGTCGGTGTCGGCAAGGGCGGGATCGTCCGCGGCGAGCAGCACATCGGGCGCCCCCAGCAGCCAGGTCGAGACGGCTCCGTCGGCGTCCTCGAAGCTCGCGCCGCTGTACTTGCGGGCCGAGGAGAAGGGGAGGGCCTGGGTGCACCTCCACTCCCCGCCGTCGGGGTAGGCGTCCACGACGGCCTGGAGGGAGGCGTTCGGCCGGGGGTCGGAGGCGCCGAGCGCGCCGAGGACCTGACGCAGGTGCCCCTCGTCGGCGCCGTCCAGCGGCCGGAGCTCCGTGACGTCCATGCCGCCCTCGGTGAGCGTGCCCGTCTTGTCGAGGCACACCACGTCGACCCGGGCCAGTCCCTCGATGGCCGGCAGCTCCTGCACCAGGCACTGTTTGCGGCCGAGCCGGATCACCCCGATGGCGAACGCGACGGAGGTCAGCAGCACGAGCCCCTCGGGGATCATCGGCACGATGCCGCCGACGGTCCGCGCGATCGAGTCCTTGAGGTCGTTGTCCTTGACGATCAGCTGGCTGATGATCAGACCGGTCGCGGTCGGCACCATCATCCAGGTCACGTACTTGAGGATGGTGGAGATCCCGGACCGCAGCTCGGAGTGGACCAGCGTGAAGCGGGACGCCTCCTCCGCGAGCTGGGCCGCGTACGCCTCGCGCCCCACCTTGGTCGCCGTGAACGCGCCGCCGCCCGCCACGACGAACGAGCCCGACATGACCTGGTCGCCGGGGCGTTTGAGCACCGGGTCCGCCTCGCCGGTCAGCAGCGACTCGTCGATCTCCAGGTTGTCCGCCTCCGCGATCTCGCCGTCGACCACGACCTTGTCGCCGGGGCCGAGTTCGACGAGGTCGCCGAGGACGATCTCCGAGGTGGAGACCGGGGCGGCGGTGCCGTCCCTGCGCACCCGCGGTTTCGCCTCGCCGATCACGGCGAGCGAGTCCAGCGTCTTCTTGGCCCGCAGCTCCTGGATGATGCCGATGCCGGTGTTCGCCACGATCACGAAGCCGAAGAGGCTGTCCTGGATCGGCGCGACGAAGAGCATGATCACCCACAGCACGCCGATGATCGCGTTGAAGCGGGTGAAGACGTTGGCGCGGACGATGTCGACGGCCGAGCGCGAACTGCGCACCGGCACGTCGTTGACCTCGCCGCGGGAGACCCGCTCGGCCACCTCGGCCGAGGTGAGCCCGGTCGCCGCGACCGGGGCGCGCCGGCTGGGCGGCAGGTTCCTCGGATGTACGGGGTCGAGTTCGGCCCCCGCGTCGATCACGGGTGCACGGCCGTCCGGCTCGGGCCCGTCGGTGTCGATGTCCGCCCGCTGCGTCATGGTTCCGACGGTACGGGGGAGGCGGCGCGTCCACCCCCCGAGCGGCGGAAGTTCCGACCGTGGTCGTACGGAGATCGTCCCGGGGTGCCACGCGGGGGAGCGGGGCGCGGGTGCGCGGGGTCAGGCGGAGGTGCCCGGTTCCCCGGCGGGTCCTGCGGCCTCGGCGGCCTCGGCGGCCTCGGCCGCCCGGGAGCGCTTGATCGCCGCGTCCCGGCCGCGGACGTACCAGATGCCGATCAGGCCGAGACCCGCGCCGGCCAGGCAGGTCCACACCCACCAGGTCAGGTCGCGGTCGGCGAACCAGCCGTAGAACGGGACCTGGACGAGGAACATGACGAACCACAGGATCGTGCCGCCGGTGATGGTGGCGACGATCGGACCCTCAAGGGGTTCGGGTGCCTCGTGCCGGGGGGTCCACTTCGCCATGGCCACAGTCTAGAGCGGAGGCCCCACGCGTCCGCCACGGCCCGGTGACCGGACCCGGGACCGCCCGGGGCGCCTCCTGTCGCGCCTCTCCTGTCACGGAGACCCCGTGCGTCACAAGGGTCTACGCGCGGAGATGGCGATCTTTCGTTCATATGTTCATACTGAAACTGTTTACGGCTGGCTGGTTTCCGTCGTGGGAACGTACAAACAGCAGCCGTATTTCTGTGTCACCCCCCGTCCCCTCGCACCACTGAGGTTCCGCATGTCCTCCTCGGCCACCGCCAAGGTCGATCAGCCCGACCTGCCGCCGGCGTCCCCGCAGCAGCCCGTCGGCGGCCTGGACCGCTTCTTCAAGATCTCGGAGCGCGGCTCGACCGTGGCCCGCGAGGTGCGTGGCGGGTTCGCCACCTTCTTCGCGATGGCCTACATCCTCGTGCTGAACCCGATCATCCTCGGCAGCGCCAAGGACATGTACGGGCACCAGCTCGACGGCGGGCAGCTCGTCACCGCGACCGTGCTGACCGCGGCCTTCTCCACCCTGCTCATGGGCGTCATCGGCAACGTCCCGATCGCGCTCGCCGCCGGTCTCGGCGTCAACACCGTGGTCGCCCTCCAGCTGGCGCCCAAGATGTCCTGGGCCGACGCCATGGGCATGGTCGTGCTCGCCGGTGTGGTCGTGATGCTGCTGGTCGCCACCGGCCTGCGCGAGCGCGTGATGAACGCGGTGCCGCTCGGCCTGCGCAAGGGCATCGCCATCGGTATCGGTCTGTTCATCATGCTCATCGGCCTGGTGGACTCCGGGTTCGTCTCCCGCCTCCCCGACGCCGCGCAGACCACCGTCCCGCTCGGCCTCGGCACCGGCGGCCACCTCACCGGCTGGCCGATTCTCGTCTTCGTCCTCGGCACGCTGCTCACCCTCGCGCTGATGATCCGCAAGGTCCCCGGCGCGATCCTGATCTCGATCGTCGTGATGACCGTCTTCGCGATGGTCGTCCACGCCGTGGCCGACGTGAAGAGCTGGGGCCTCACGACGCCCGAGTGGCCCGGAAACCCGGTCGCGTCGCCAGATTTCGGCCTGGTCGGTCAGGTGAGCCTGTTCGGCGGCTTCGAGAAGGTCGGCCTGCTGACCGGCTGCCTCTTCGTCTTCACCGTGCTGCTGTCCTGCTTCTTCGACGCGATGGGCACCATCATGGGCGTCGGGGACGAGGCGAAGCTGATGGACCGCAACGGCAACTTCCCCGGCATCAACAAGGTGCTGATCGTCGACGGCATCGCCGTCGCCGCCGGTGGCGCCAGCTCCGCCTCCGCCAACACCTGCTTCGTGGAGTCCACGGCCGGCGTCGGCGAAGGCGCGCGGACGGGCCTCGCGTCCGTCGTCACGGGCGGACTCTTCTCGGTGGCGCTGTTCCTCACGCCGCTCGCCACGATGGTGCCCTCCCAGGCGGCCACCCCGGCGCTGCTCGCGGTCGGCTTCCTGATCCTGGCCGGCTCGGTCAAGGACATCGACTGGAACGACTGGACGATCGCCGTCCCGGCGTTCCTCGCGATGGTGATGATGCCGTTCACCTACTCGATCACCAACGGCATCGGCATCGGCTTCATCGCCTTCGCCGTGCTGCGCCTGGCCGCGGGCCGCGGGCGCGAGGTGCCCGCCGCGATGTACGCGGTGTCGGCGGTCTTCCTCTTCTACTACGCGATGCCGGCGCTGGGCCTGACCTGATCCTGGCCGGACGGGGCCGCAGGCCCCGTCCCGTAGAACTTCTCCGTCTCGTCGACCGCCGCCTTGAAGCGTTCGTCGAAGTCGTCGCGGATGAGCGTCCGGACCACATAGTCCTGGACGCTCATCTGCCTTCTGGCCGCGTGCCGCTTGAGCCGGTCGAGCAGCTCACTGTCTATCCGCAGGCTGAGCACTGTCGATCCCATGCGAGCCAGGGTCGCGGCGCCCCCGCCGCTGATGGGTCGCTTTCCGGCTGCATCTCACTCGAATGGGTGATGAAACGATTCCGCCCGTAACTGCGCCCCGGGCGGTACCCGAGGGGTCCTGGCGCCTCGCGCGTCCCCTCGTGCCCCCTGCGTCCCCCGTGCCTCCCGGCCCTCTCCGTGCCTCCCTGGAAAGGGTGGCCATGCCGACTGGTATTTAGCCAGGGTAATGAGTTACGCTAATGAACATGCCTGACCTGTCCCACGGTACTGACGCCGACGTCGCAGCCGTGAACGCCCTCCGCTCCGCCGTCATGCGGCTCGGAAGGCGACTGAAGCACCAGCGCGTCGACGAGTCGCTGAGCCCGACGGAGATGTCCGTCCTCGGCACGCTCGCCCGGTGCGGTTCCGCCACCCCCGGCGAGCTGGCCCGCAAGGAACACGTCCAGCCGCCGTCGATGACCCGCATCGTCGCCCTGCTGGAGGCCAAGGGACTGGTCCGGCTGGAGCCGCATCCGGACGACCGCCGGCAGAAGGTCGTCAGCCAGACCGAGCAGGCCGAGGCCATGCTCGAGGAGAGCCGCCGCAAGCGGAACGCCTGGCTGACCGGCCTCGCCGAAGGGCTCGACGACGACGAGTGGGCCACCCTGCGCGCCGCCGCCCCCGTCCTGGAGAAGCTCGCCCACCTGCAGTAACCGCCCATGCCGAGGAGGCGACCACTTTTGAGTACGGGATCCGGAGCAGACTCCGCCCCCGCACCGACCGCCACCGACTCCCTACCCACCGAGCAGACCATGTTCAGCTCGCTGAAGATCCGGAACTACCGGCTCTTCGCGATCGGACAAGTGGTCTCCAACACCGGCACCTGGATGCAGCGCATCGCCCAGGACTGGCTGGTCCTGAGCCTCACCGGCTCGGCCTCCGCCGTCGGCATCACCATCGCGCTCCAGTTCCTCCCCATGCTCCTGTTCGGCCTGTACGGCGGCGTGCTCGCGGACCGGCTCCCCAAGCGGCAGCTGCTCCTCGCCACCCAGGCGGCGATGGGCGCGACCGGAGTCGCCCTCGCCGTCCTCACGCTCAGCGGCCACGTCCAGGTCTGGCACGTCTACCTCACGGCGTTCCTGCTCGGCCTCGTCACCGTCGTCGACAACCCGGCACGGCAGACGTTCGTCGCCGAGATGGTCGGCCCCGACCAGCTGCGCAACGCCGTCTCCCTGAACTCCGCGAACTTCCAGTCCGCACGCCTCGTCGGCCCGGCGGTGGCCGGTGTGCTGATCACCGCCGTCGGCAGCGGCTACGCCTTCCTCTTCAACGGCCTGTCGTTCCTCGCGCCCATCGCGGGACTGCTGCTGATGCGGCCCGCCGAACTGCACAAGATCGAGCGCGCCCCGCGCGGCAAGGGCCAGCTCCGGGAGGGGCTGCGCTACGTCGCGGGCAAGCCCGAGCTGATCTGGCCCATCGTGCTCGTCGGCTTCATCGGCACGTTCGGCTTCAACTTCCCGATCTGGCTGGCGGCCTTCGTCGACGACGTCTTCCACGCGGACGCCGGCACCTACGGCCTGCTCAACACGCTCATGGCGGCCGGCTCCCTCGCGGGCGCCCTGCTCGCCGCCCGGCGAGGCAGTTCCCGGCTGCGGATGCTGGTCGGCGCGGCGGTCCTCTTCGGGTTCCTGGAGGTCGTGACGGCCTTCGCCCCGACGTTCTGGATCTTCGCGGCGATGATGGTGCCGATCGGCATGTTCGGCCTGACCGTCAACGTCACGGCGAACTCCAGCGTCCAGCTGGCGACGGATCCGCTGATGCGGGGCCGGGTCATGAGCCTGTTCATGATGGTCTTCACCGGCGGCACGCCGTTCGGCGCGCCCCTGGTGGGCTGGGTCACCGACACCTACGGCCCGCGCATCGGCTTCGCCGCGGGCGGCGCCGTCGCGATGCTCGCGGCCGCCGCGGTCGGCCTGATGCTGGCCCGCGCCGGCGGCCTCCGCCTCTCGGTCGGCTGGCACCGCGGCCACCCCCAGGTCCGCTTCGTCCCCCGCGAGCGACTGGCGACGGCGGCGTAGAGCGGCGGGGCGGAGCCCACGTAGCCGTCGCGTGAGGGGTGGGGCCTGTGCCGGGCGTCCTGAGCCCGGGGGTGTGGACGGGCGCGGGCGCAGGGCGGGAAGCCTCAGCCCGTGCGGCGTGCGGGAAGCCTCGGCCCGTGCGGCGTGTGGGAAGCCTCGGCCCGTGCGGCGTGTGGGAAGCCTCGGCCCGTCCGGCGTCCGAGGACACCGCCGGGGGCCGTGCTCCGACCACCGACGGGCGGGCCGAGGCTTCCCGCAGGTGCGACTGCCGCGGCGTTCCCCGGCGTTCCCCCGGTGTTCCCCGGCGTGGCGGCGCCGCGCGGCCCGCGTGACGCGATGACCGCGTGACGCCGTGCGGCGTACGGGCGTATCGGCGTACCGGCGTCGTGACCGTGGACCGCCGCGCGACGTGGACGGTGCGCGCCGGGACGCGTGCGGGCTCGCAGGTGTGCCGGCGTCGCACGTGACGTGTGCGGGCTCACGGGCCCGCACACGTCACGGCGGCGGACGTCGCCCGGCGCGCACCGTCCACGTCGCGCGGCGGTCCACGGTCACGACGCCGGTACGCCGATACGCCCGTACGCCGCACGGCGTCACGCGGTCATCGCGTCACGCGGGCCGCGCGGCGCCGCCACGCCGGGGAACACCGGGGGAACGCCGGGGAACGCCGCGGCAGTCGCACCGCGGCGCGCCGGGCGGTGTCACCAGGCGAAGGCCTCCGGGGACGGGCCGGGGCCGGGGAAGATCTCGTCGAGAGCGGTGAGGACCTCTTCGCCCAGCTCCAGCTCGACGGCTCGCAGCGCGGAGTCCAGCTGCTCCTGGGTGCGCGGACCGACGATCGGGCCCGTCACGGCCGGCCGCGTGAGCAGCCAGGCGAGAGCCGCCTCGCCCGGTTCGAGACCATGCTTGTCGAGGAGGTCCTCGTAGGCCTGCACCTTGTCGCGGACGGCCGTGTTCGCCAGCGCGTCGGCGCTGCGGCCGGTCGTGCGCCGCGCCCCCTCGCTCTCCTTCCTGAGCACACCGCCGAGGAGTCCGCCGTGCAGCGGCGACCAGGGGATGACTCCGAGGCCGTACTCCTGCGCGGCCGGGAGGACCTCCATCTCCGCACGGCGCTCGGCGAGGTTGTAGAGGCACTGCTCGCTCACCAGACCGTACGAACCGACGCGCCGCGCCGCCTCGTTGGCCTGGGCGATCTTCCAGCCGGGGAAGTTGGACGACCCCGCGTAGAGGATCTTTCCCTGCTTGACGAGGACGTCGATGGCCTGCCAGATCTCCTCGACCGGGGTGCGGCGGTCGATGTGATGGAACTGGTAGAGGTCGATGTAGTCCGTCTGGAGCCGCTTCAGCGAAGCGTCCACCGCGCGGCGGATGTTGAGGGCGGAGAGGCGGTCGTGGTTGGGCCACGGGTCGCCGTCGCCGGCCATGTTGCCGTACACCTTGGTGGCGAGGACGACCTTGTCCCGGCGGTCGCCTCCCTTGGCGAACCAGGAGCCGATGATCTCCTCGGTGCGGCCCTTGTTCTCGCCCCAGCCGTAGACGTTGGCCGTGTCGAAGAAGTTGACGCCCGCGCCGAGCGCGGAGTCCATGATCCCGTGACTGGTGGCCTCGTCCGTCTGGGGCCCGAAGTTCATCGTGCCGAGGACGAGCCGGCTGACCTTGAGTCCTGTGCGTCCGAGCTGCGTGTACTTCATGAGTCCCTAGCCAACGCCTTCGAGCACGCTCGAAGCAAGAGCCGCAAGGGCGTTGGCGGGGACCGGCCGCCCGGGGATCGCCCGGACGGCCGGTGCCGGGTGCGGCTCAGCCGGCCAGGATGGCCTCCGCCAGCCGCTGCGCCACGTGCTCGTGACCCTTGGCGTTGGGGTGCACCAGGGCCGGCACGGCCGGGAGGAGGCTGGTGTAGATGCCGTCCACCCAGTTCTGACCGCCTGCGCGGTCGCACACGCTGTGGTCCTCGCCGCCCGCGTACACGTCGACGAACGTGTCGCCGTGGGCGGCGGTGACCTCGCGGATGATGCGGTTGAGCGGCTCCACCAGCTCGGTGCGGGCCCAGGTCAGGTCACCGTGGGTGATGGTGGCGAACTCCCGGAGGTCGCCGAAGGTGCAGCGGGTCGCGTCCTCGGGGACGACGTGCGGGTAGCCGACCGTGAGCACCCGGGCGTGAGGGGCCCGGGCGTGGACCGCCGTCAGCATGGCGTCGTAGTCGCGGCGCACCTTCGCCAGCGTCGCCGGCATGGTCGCGCCCAGCTCCTTCTCGCAGGGGGCGCCGTTGTTGCCCTCGGCCATGCCCAGGGCGGCGCAGCGCTTGAGGACGGGGCCGAAGCCCGCGGAGTTGCCGCCGATGCCGACGGTGACCAGGTCGGTCCCCGGCGAGACCGCGTCCAGCTGCGGGGCGACCTTGGCGAACGGGGCGTCCGGGTCGGGGCCGAGCAGCGCCTGGGGGCGTCCCAGCGGCTCGTGCTGCTCCTGCGCGATGTGCTGGATCTCGGCGGCCCCGCAGCTGACGTTGCGCAGGGTGACCAGTGCGCCGAGGTCGTGCCGGACGACCTCGGGGTACGACTCGGTGGTGCGACCGCAGCCGTCGCGCGGCGTCTCGAACTCGTCACCGGCCGCCTTGATGACGCCCGCGGTGTACGAGTCGCCCAGCGCGACCCACTCCAGGGACGCCTGCGCCCGGGCACCGGGCGCCCCGGGGGACGCCTGCGTCGGGGCCACGGCGGTGGCGGCCAGAGCGACAGCGGCGCCGAGCACGGCGATGCCCCTGCGGAAACGGAGTCGTGGCACGGATCTCTCCCTGAGGTGCGGTCCGGGGCACGGCAGACCGCGACCACCCCCCGGAGGCATCCAGGTCGCGACCCTCCCCATCAAGATCGCAACTCTGTGTAGTCAACTCAATACCCCAGGGGGGTGATGCTTCACGGGCGAGGCAACCCGGGCGCGCGAACCGAGGCGTCGCCGGCGGGGCGGAGGCAGGGGGGAACGACCCGCCGGAGGACCGTCACGGAGAGTTCCGGGGCGCGGTAGGTTCCGGGGCACGTCGGACCCCGGGGCTTGTCGGACTCCGGGGCACCGCGGCTTTCCGGGCGCGGGAAGGCGGAGGGAGGGCGTGCGGGGATCGGTCCCGTGGGGGATCAGCCGACGGCGGCGGTGATGGCGATGATCGCGAACATCAGCACCAGTGCGGCGGCCATGATCTGGTTACGGGTCTTCGGGTTCACCCGCCGAGGTTAACCCGCGGTGTTCAGCGGCCAGGAATCGGCCACCTCGTAACGCGGTCCCTCCCCCGGGATCCCGCGCACGGGAAGGTTGCTGCGCACCAGCGTCAGGCGGTCCGCCTCCCAGGCGGTGCCCTCGAACGAGGAGAGCGCGTCGACGCAGGGGCGCAGGTCGGTGTCCTCGCGGGCGCGGGCGATCGTGAGATGGGGCACGTAGCGGCGGTGCTCGTCCATGGGGATGCCGGCGCGGCGGGCGGCGGCGTCGGCGCGGTCGGCGAGCCGCCGCATCTCGTCGAGCCCGCCGGCCGCGCCGACCCACAGCGCCCGCCGCCCGAAGCGCCCGCCCCCGTGCAGCCGCAACGGGAAGGCGCGGGTGCGGTGCGCGGCCCGTGCGAGACGCTCGCACAGCCCCGGCACGAGGGTGTCGTCCACCTCGCCCATGAACGCCAGCGTGAAGTGCCACCCGGGACGCCCCGTCCACCGCAGCCGGCCGGCCCCCGGGAGGTCGAGCAGGGGCTCGACGGCGCGGGAGAGCTCCTCGACGGCGGGGTCGTCCGCGCGTTCCGCGTACCCCAGCGCGACCAGGCGGTCGACGGTCTTGCCCGCCGCCTGCTTCGAC
>NZ_RDBP01000012.1:1026545-1037678 GCF_008042045.1 Streptomyces sp. T39 | reverse complement strand
CACGCCGGCGTGTGACGCTTCCGCCTGCCCGGCCCCGCTACGCCTCCGCGTAGATCCGGGTCGCGAATTCGGCGATCTGCGCGTCGCTGAGGTTCTTGGCGACGTTCGCCTCCGTGATCATGCCGACCAGGCGGTGACCGCCCTGGACGTCGATCACCGGCAGGCGCTTGATGTGGTTGCTCTCCATGATCTCCAGGACGTCCGCGGCGCTCGCCTCCGAGTCAACCCAGTGCAGGTCCCCGGAGAGCGTTCCCGCCTGCACGGAAGCCGGGTCGACTCCGTCGGCGCAACAGCTGACGACGATGTCCCGGTCGGTGACGAGCCCGGTGAGGCGGTTGTTGTCGCCGCAGATGGGCAGGGCCCCCACGTTGAGGTCCCGCATCATCCTGGCGGCGTCCTGCAACGACTGATGGGCGCCCACACAGGTGGCGCCGCTCGTCATGATGTCCTTGGCACGCAGTTCGTGGGTCATCGGACACCCCTTTCTCGCAGTGCTTTCGGTCCGGCCCACGACGAGTGCCCATCCGGGGCCGATCCAAAAGCCCGATCCCGGAATGCCGGGACCGGCCGCGCCGTTGCGCTGGTCATGACCTTCTTCACGGATGTCACGGTGCGCGGGTACGAACTCGACACGCAGGGACATCTCAACCAGGCCGTCTACCTCCAGTATGCCGAGCACGCCCGCTGGGAGCTTCTGCGCGCCGCCGGGCTCTCCCAGGAGAAGCTGCTGGCCAGTGGAGTGGGGCCGGTCGCCCTCGAAGTGACCGTGAAGTTCGCGCGTGAGCTCCGCGGCGGCGACCGGGTGCGGGTGAGCTGCCGGTTCGTCTACGGGGAGGGGAAGACCTTCCGGGTCGAGCAGCGGATCCTCACGGAGGACGGCACCACGGCGGCGGAGATCACCGGCGTGGCGGGGATGCTCGACCTCTCGACCCGCAGGCTGATCGCCGACCCCGCGGGGCATCTCGCCCAACTCGCCGACCGCCCCGAACTGCTGGAGGGCTGAGCGCGGACGCGGGCCGCGAAACGGTCAGGCGGCGACCTCGTAGGCCCGCCCCAGCGCCCATGCCCGGTGCATGGTGTCGGCGAAGGCGCCCGCCAGCTTGATCTCACCCGTGGGGCCGGGATGGGTGCCGTCGTAGGTGTCCGTGTGGATGTCGTACGCGGCCGGGCACGCGCCGAGGAGCAGGGGCGACGCGGGCGTGTCCAGCTCCGCGACCGCCCGGGCGAGCAGCGCGTTGAACCGTGCGCACTCCTCGGCGAACGGGGCGTCGGACTCGGCCCGGACGTTGGGGATCACGGGGAGCAGGACCATGCGGATGTGCGGGTTCGCCGCCCGTGCTCCCCGGACGAACGCCCGCACGTTGGCGGCGGTCTGGGAGCTGTCCGTGTAGAAGCCCAGGTCGATCAGTCCGAGCGAGACCAGCAGGACGTCCGGCCGGTGGTCCGTGACGGCGTCGCCGATGACCGGCGCCATGTGGAGCCAGCCCTCGCCCCAGCCGGCGAGGTGGCGACGGGCGTCGGCGGGGAAGTCGGGGTCGGCGTAGCGCGTGGAGACGGGGGCGTTCGCCTCGGTGTCGTACAGGGTATGACGCGGTCCGACGATCGCGAACGGCTCACCCGTGGCCGCGAGGTGCTGCCACATCCGGTAGCGCCAGCTGTAGTCGCCGGCCCGTCCGATGGTCATGGAGTCGCCGACGAACATGAAGCGCATGGCCGTCATCATCTCCGAACTCGCCGGTAACCCGGCAGTGATCGTCGATGTGAGGCTGGACACGGCTCACGGGCCGGGGATCACGGCACGCGGCTCACGGGCCGGGGCGCCCGGCCCGCGGCGCCTTCAGGTTCGTGGCCGCCCGCTCACGGGGCGGTGCCCAGGGGCCGGTGCGCCGCGAGGCCCCCTGTCCCCGCGCCTGGCGGAGAACCTCCCTGTGCCCGCGCCTGGCAGGAACGTCCCTGCGTCCGCGCCTGGCAGGGACGTCCCTGTGTCCGCGCCTGGCAGGAACGTCCCTGCGTCCGCGCCTGGCAGGGACGTCCCTGTGTCCGCGCCTGGCAGGAACGTCCCTGTGCCCGCGCCTTCCGGCCGCCACGCGGCGTCAGTCGCGCGTCAGCGTCGTCACCAGGCGTTCCATCTGGGCGGCCGGGTCCGGGGTGGCCGGGTCGGCGGTCATCAGCAGGTGGTGGGCGGTGGCCACGAGGGCGAGCGCGGTGGACTTCGTGTCCAGGGCCGCGGGGACGCGTCCCAGCGGCTGCTCGGCCCGCAGGTAGGCGGCGATCGCGTCCTCGATGGCGGTGAAGCCGGGGGCGCCGGCGGTCATCGCCTCGCGGAAGCGCTCGGTCGCTCCCGGCCGGGTGATCACGAGGGCGGACAGCGCGGGGCCGCCGGAGGCGAGCAGCGCGGAGGTCACCTCGGTGAGATTGCCGGCGACGGTGTCCTGACCGGCCCGGGAGGGGAGCGCCGCCGCGAGCTCCGAGGCGCGGGAGAAGCGGTCGAGGACGAGTTCGGCCACGAACTCGTCCAGCCCGCCCGCGAAGTGCGCGTGCAGCAGGCCCTTGGAGCAACCGGCCTCGTCCGTGACCGCCCGGCTGGTCAGAGCGCCCGGCCCGCCCTTCGCCACGACGCGCTCGGCGGCGGCGAACAGCAGTTCACGGGCGTTGGTCACGGCCACTCCACGGGGTGACATCCAGGGGACCTTCCGGACAGGGGGTGGACAGTATGGGCGCTTGCCCATACTGTTTGGGCATACGCCCATACTAGACGGGGGACGTCGGATGCGCATCGTCAACACCGAGCAGGCCCAGGCATGGAACGGTTACGAGGGCACGCACTGGGCCCGGCAGCAGGACCGCTGGGACGAGATCAACGACGGCTTCACCGGCCCTCTGCTCGACGCCGCGCGGATCGGTCCCGGTGACGCGGTCCTCGACATCGGTTGCGGCGCCGGGGCGACCACCCGCGCCGCGGCCCGCAGAGCGGTGGACGGACGGGTCACAGGGGTGGACCTGTCGGGCCCGATGCTGGAGCGGGCCCGGGCGTCGGCCAGAGCGGAGAGCCTGGACAACACGACCTTCGAGCACGGCGACGCACAGGTGCACCCGCTCGCGGAGCGGGGCTTCGACGTGGCGATCAGCCGCTACGGAGTGATGTTCTTCGCCGACCCGGTGGCCGCCTTCGCCAACATCCGCAGCGGATTGCGACCGGGCGGACGCGCCGCGTTCGTCGTCGCCGCCGACGGCGCGGACAACGAATGGCTCCGGGCGCTCGGCGCTCTCGGGTCCGACTTTCCGCTGGGCGGATTCGGTGCCACGGGCGGGCCCGGCATGTTCTCCCTGGCCGACCCGGCGCGGATCGAGGAGGTGCTCGTCGCCGCGGGCTTCGCGCAGGTCCAGGTCACCCGCACCGAGGCGGTCGGCAGATGGGGGCACGACGCGCAGGACGCGGCGGGCTTCCTGATGGAGACAGGTCCCGCACGCCATCGACTGAGCCTGCTCGGCGACGCGGAGGGCATACGGGCCCGGCGTGCGCTCGTCGACGTGCTGCTGCCCGCCGAGCGTCCCGGTGGGGTTCTGCTGCGCAGCACCTCCTGGCTGGTCACCGCCGTGCGTCCCTGACGGGGATGGCAGGCTTGGGGGCATGCGCCCGCTCCGTAGCCTCGCCGGCCTCGCCGCCGCCGTCGTCCTGCTCGTCTCCCCGCCCGCCGCGTCCGCGGCGGCCGACGACGGCTCCGGGTTCACCCTGAAGGACTCGCGGATCACCGAGTCCAGCGGCCTCGCCGCCAGCCGGGCGCACCCCGGGATCTACTGGACGCACAACGACCAGGACACTCCGCGGGTGTTCGCCGTCGACTCGGCGACCGGGGAGACGGTCGCGACGATCACCCTGCGCGGAGTGGGCACCCCGCGCGACATGGAGGCCGTCTCCGTCGGCGCCGACGGTCACGTCTACGTGGGCGACATCGGCGACAACCTCGACGGCGGCTGGGACCATGTGTGGATCTACCGCTTCCCCGAGCCCGAGCGGCTGCGCGACCAGACGGTCGCCGCCACGCAGTTCGACGTCGAGTACGCCGACGGCCCGCGCAACGCCGAGGCGCTGATGGTGCATCCGGTGACCGGCCGGGTCTACATCGCCTCCAAGAACGAGGACGGCGGCGGCCTCTACGAAGGCCCCGAGAAGCTGAACGCCAAGGGCACCAATGTCTTCCGGCGGATCGGTGAGGTGCCGTGGGTGACGGACGGCGCCTTCTCGCCCGACGGCAGAGAACTGACGCTGCGCTCGTATTTCAGCGCTCGTGCGTGGGCCTGGGAGAACGGACGCCTCGGCGCCGATCACCGGGTGCGGGCGCCGATCCAGGGGCAGTCGGAGTCGGTGACGTACACGCTCGACGGCAAGGCGCTTCTGATCGGCACGGAGGGGGAGCAGAGCGAGGTCGTCCGGGTGGAGGTCGAGTCCCGGGAGGACGGACGTGAGGGGGCCGGCGGAGGTGACGCCGGCTCGGGGGCGGGCGACGGCGCCGAGGCGGCGGGGGAGGACGACGAGGGGCGCGTGACGACGTACGGTCTGCTGGTGCTCGGCGGGGGCGCGCTGCTGGTCCTCGCCCTCCGCCGGCGTCGCGGCGCCTGAGCCCGCAGCCGCGACGCGAACGGCCCTGCCCCGACCAGACGCGAACGGCCCTTTCCCGGCCGGCGGTTGTCCACGCCGACCCGCCCCGCTCCGGCGGCGGGGTACCGCTCCCCGGCGCGGGGTCGGCGCGGCTCAGGCGGCCCCGGCGCGTGCACGGACCAGCGCCTGGAATCCTTCGACGAGTCGCTCCAGGCCGAAGGCGAAGTGGTCGAACTGCGAGGAGAAGGCGTCCTCCGAGAGTCCCGCCAGGGACGGATAGTCGCCGCTGATCATCGCCTTCGACAGGTACGGCTCCTGGCTGCGCCAGAAGTCCTCCTCGGACTGCCCGGTCTGCTGGGCCGCCTCCGCCGACTCCAGCTCCATGCGGGCGATCCCCGACACGAAGCTCTGCACGGCGATGATCACCGAGATCGTCTCCGGGTCGGTCAGCCCCATGCCCCGCAGGGCGAAGAGTGAGGCGTCGAGTCCGCGCACCGCGCTCGGGCCGAGGACCGTGCGCGACTGGTTGACCTTCAGCAGCCAGGGATGCGAGCGGTAGAGGGCGAGATGGGCGGCCGCCATCTCGCGGACGGCGTCCGGCCACGCCTCGGGAGCCGTGGGGGCCGGGCCGCCTTCCAGCTCCTTCAAGGGCTCGCCCGTCACGCGGTCGAGCATCAGGTCCAGCAACTCTGCCTTGCCGGGGACGTACCGGTAGAGCGACATGGTCCCGGTGCCCAGCTCGGTGGAGAGCCGGCGCATGGACACGGCGGGCATGCCCTCCGCGTCGGCGACCCGCACGGCCGCCGTCACGATCCGGTCGAGGGTGAGCCCGGGCTTCGGGCCGCGCGAGGGGCGCTCGCCGGTGCCCCAGAGGAGTTCGAGGCTGCGCGAGACGTCGCCGCTGCCGCTCGTTTCGGTCGTCGTCATGACCTCATTTTAATCTGCCGCCCCGTAATTGAGTACGGTGTACTCTCTTGTGGGTACGGTGTACTCAGTTGACGTTCGTGAACGCTGGAGGGGCTGTGGAGCAACACGCCGTGGTGGCCGAGGGCATCGAGAAGAGGTACGGGGACAAGCGCGCACTCGACGGTTTCGACCTCACTGTCCGGCAGGGCACCGTGCACGGACTGCTGGGGCCCAACGGCGCCGGCAAGACCACCGCCGTGCGGGTCCTCGCCACCCTGCTGCGGTTCGACGCGGGCCACGCGCAGGTCGCCGGCCTGGACGTCCGCCGCGACCCGCGGGGAGTCCGCGAGCGGATCGGCCTCACCGGACAGTACGCGGCCGTCGACGAAGTCCTGACCGGCCGGCAGAACCTCGAGATGTTCGGGCGCCTGTTCCACCTCGGGGGGCGGCGGGCCCGGCTGCGCGCGACCGAACTGCTGGAGCAGTTCGACCTGGTCGAGGCGGGCGCCAAGGGAGTCGGCACCTACAGCGGCGGCATGCGCCGCCGCCTCGACCTCGCCTCGTCCATGATCCTCGCGCCCCGGGTGCTCTTCCTGGACGAGCCGACCACCGGGCTGGATCCGCGTTCCCGCGGCGAGGTGTGGGACGCGGTGCGCCGGCTCGTCGCCGAGGGCACCACCGTCCTGCTCACCACCCAGTACCTGGAGGAGGCCGACAAGCTGGCCTCCCGCATCACCGTCATCGACCGCGGCCGGGCCATCGCCGACGACACCCCCGACGGGCTCAAGGACCGCGTCGGCGGTGACCGCATCGAGGTGGTGGCCCGCTATGCGGCCGACATCGCCGCCGTCACCAGGACGGTGGCCCGGGTCGCGGCCACCGGTCCGTCCGTGGACGAGACCGAGCGGCGCGTCCACGCACCCGTCGCCGACCGGGTCGCCGCCCTGACGGAGGTGGCCCGCACGCTCCAGGACGAAGGGATCGCCGTGGAGGACATCGGACTGCGCAGACCCAGTCTGGACGACGTGTTCCTGCGTCTGACCGGCCACGCCACCGACGAGGAGATCCCCGAGACCCGCCCGGAACTGACGGAGGCCATGGCATGAGCGCCGTCGACACAGTGGACCTGTCCCCGGCGGACAGCCACGGCCGCGCGTACTGGGCGGTCGCCGACTGCTGGAACGTCGTCCGCCGCGGACTCACCCACTACCAGCGCCAGCCCATTCTGATCGTCTGGCAGCTCGGCTTCCCGATCATCTCCGTGCTGCTGTACGGCTATGTCTTCGGCGGTGCGATGAAGGCCCCCGACGGGGGCAGCGTCCGCGACTTCCTGATGCCCGGCATGTTCGCCATGACCATGGCGTTCGGCTTCATGAACACGGCGATCGCGGTGGTCACCGACGTGTCCAAGGGCGTCGTCGACCGCTTCCGTTCGATGCCGATGGCCCCCTCGGCCGTGGTCACCGGCCGGGGCGTCAACGACCTGATCGTCGCCTCCGCCGAACTGACCATCCTGGCCGCGACCGCGTTCGCGATGGGCTGGCGCACCGACGCCGGCGCGGCCGCCTCCCTGGCAGCGTTCGGACTCCTGCTGCTCCTGCGCTTCTGCCTGATCTGGGTCGGCATCCTGCTCGGCCTCCTCGTCCCCAACCAGGAGGCTGCCGGCGGGCTGTACGCGGTGGCCTTCCCGCTCACGATGATCTCCAGCGTGTTCGTCCCGCCGTCCACGATGCCGGACTGGCTGGGCGCGGTCGCCGCGTGGAACCCGATCTCCTCGACCGCCTCGGCCGCCCGCGAGCTCTTCGGCAACCCCGTGGCGAGCGACGGCAGCTGGGTGCAGGAGAACGCCCTGCTCATGGCAGTGGTGTGGCCCCTCGTGATCACGGCCGTCTTCGCCCCCCTGGCGGTCCGCCGCTTCCAGCGCCTCAGCCGCTGACAACCCCCGCCGCGGGGCGATCACGCGCGCGGGGCGCCGACCGTGACCGGTCGGCGCCCCGCGGGGTGGTGCGAAGGCTTCGTCAGAGCTTCTCGATGACGTGGTCGATGCAGGCGGTGAGCGCCTCGACGTCCGACGGCTCGACCGCCGGGAACATCGCCACGCGCAGCTGGTTGCGGCCCAGCTTGCGGTAGGGCTCGGTGTCCACGACGCCGTTGGCGCGCAGCACCTTGGCGACCGCGGCGGCGTCGATCTCGTCCGCGAAGTCGATGGTGCCGATGACCTGGGAGCGCTTGGCCGGGTCGACGACGAACGGACTGGCGTACTTGGAGGCCTCGGCCCAGCCGTAGAGGGTGCGCGAGGAGGTGGCCGTACGGCGCACCGCCCAGTCCAGGCCGCCCTGGCCGTTGATCCACTTCAGCTGCTCGTTCAGCAGGAAGAGGGTGGCCAGCGCCGGGGTGTTGTACGTCTGGTTCTTGCGGGAGTTGTCGATCGCCGTCGGGAGGCTGAAGAACTCCGGGACGTGGCGGCCGGAGGCGTGGACGCGCTCCGCACGCTCGATCGCGGCCGGGGAGAACACGGCGATCCACAGACCGCCGTCGGCGGCGAAGGACTTCTGCGGGGCGAAGTAGTAGACGTCCGACTCGGTGATGTCGACCGGCAGACCGCCCGCGCCGGAGGTCGCGTCGACCAGGACGAGCGCGCCCTCGTCGGCGCCCGCGACCCGCTTGACCGGGGCGGCGACACCGGTCGAGGTCTCGTTGTGGGTGAGGCCGTACACGTCGACGCCGGCCTCGGCCCTCGCCTCGGGGTGGGTGCCCGGGTCGGAGGAGATCACGGTGGGCTCGGCGAGCCAGGGCGCCAGCTTGGCGGCCTTGGCGAACTTGGAGGAGAACTCGCCGAACGACAGGTGCTGGGACTTGTTCTCGATCAGCCCGTGCGTCGCGATGTCCCAGAAGGCGGTGGAGCCGCCGTTGCCCAGGATCACCTCGTACCCCTCGGGCAGCGAGAACAGCTCGCGCACTCCGTCGCGCACCTCGCCGACCAGGTTCTTGACGGGGGCCTGGCGGTGGGAGGTGCCGAGCAGGGAGGTACCGGTGGCGGCCAGGGCGTCCAGCGCCTCCGTACGCACCTTGGAGGGGCCCGCGCCGAAACGGCCGTCGGCGGGCTTGATGTCAGCGGGAATCTGGATATCAGCCACGAGCCGGAGGGTATCGCCTCCGGCGGCCCTCCGGGGACGCGGTCCGTTCCATGAGACGCGCCCCGGCCCCTGGCGCACCCCTGTGAGCTGGGCGGTCTTCCCCCGGGTCAGGACATGCGGCCGGCCGAGACGGTGTGCAGATGCTCCATGAGGGCGATCAGGACGAACTTGCTCGACGAGTGGTCCCGTGCGTCGAACTCCACCAGCGGCACCCGCGCCGGCAGCCCGAGCTCGGCCCGGATCTCGTCCTCCGCACGGAACGGTCCGCCGAAGTCGTTGACGGCGACGATGTACGGGGTGCCGTGGTGCCCCAGCAGGTCGACCGCGAACCGGGCGTCGTCCACGGCCCGGGTGTCGACGAGCACGACCGCGCCGATGGTGCCGTTCAGCAGGCGGTCCCACAGGAAGCGGAAGCGCTCCTGCCCCGGGGTGCCGAACAGGTAGAGAACCGTTTCGTCGTCGAGGGTGATCCGGCCGAAGTCCAGGGCCACCGTCGTCGCCGTCTTCGCGGGGAACGACACGGCCGGCAGGGCGCCGGTGATCGTCTCCTCCGTGTGCAGCGAGCGGATCTCGCTGACCGAGCGCACCATCGTGGTGCGGCCGGTGCCGTGCCCTCCGACCACGACGATCTTCGTCGCGCTGAGCTGCGCCCCACTATAGGAGAGTTGACGATCAGTTGGGCAAGGGCCCCGACGGTCCCGGTTCGCACTTCTGCTCACAACGTCCGCAACCGACCCGCTTTCCGCACGTGTACCGGGCGGAGGCACGGGCCATTCTGGGAGACATGGCGCACGAGGATCACGAGCGGGACCACGAGCCGGTCCGCGGACGGAGCAGCCGGCGGCCCGGCGGCCCGGGAGGAGAGCGACACCCAGGGGATACGGACGAGCTGGCGCACGCGCTCACCGCCGCCGTCCGCGGCGAGGTCGACTTCTCCGCCGCGGCCCGCGCCCTGGTGACCATGGACGCCTCCAACTACCGCCGGGTCCCCCTCGGCGTCGTCGCCCCGCGCGACGCCGACGACGTCGCCGCAGCCCTCGCCGTCTGCCGGGAGGCCCGGGTGCCCGTCGTCCCCCGGGGCGGCGGCACCTCGATCGCCGGCCAGGCCACCGGCACCGGCGTGGTCCTCGACCTCACCCGCCACCTGCGGGACATCGTCCGGCTGGACCCCGAGGCCCGGACCGCCGTCGTCGGCCCCGGCGTCGTCCTCGACCGGCTGCGGGACGCCGCCGCCGTCCACGGCCTCACCTTCGGCCCCGACCCGTCCACCCACAGCCGCTGCACCCTCGGCGGCATGATCGGCAACAACGCGTGCGGCTCCCACTCGGTCGCCTGGGGAACCACCGCCGACAACGTCCACACCCTCGACGTCACCACCTACGACGGCCGGCGGCTGCGCCTCGGCCCCGACTGGGCGGGCGCCCCCGAGGGCCTGCGGGAGTTCACCCGCGCCCACCTCGCCGCCCTGCGCACCGCCTACCCGCCCGGCCTGCCCCGCCGCATCTCCGGCTACGCGCTCGACGCCCTGCTCCCGGAGCGCGGCGCCGACGTGGCCCGCGCGTACTGCGGCAGCGAGGGCACACTCGGCGTGCTGACCGAGGCGACCGTACGACTGGTCCCCTCGCCCCCGCACCGCGCCCTCGCCGTCCTCGGCTACACCGACGAGAGCGCCGCCGCCGACGCGGCCCCCGGTCTGCTCCCCTACGGCCCGCTGACCGTGGAGGGCATGGCCGAGGACCTGGTCCGCGACCCGGCCGCCCGCTCCGGCCTGCCCCGCGGCGGGGCATGGCTGTTCGCCGAGACGGGCGGCGCGAGCCCCGCCGAGGCACAGGCCGCCGCAGCCGCCCTGGCGCGCGCGGCGGACGCGCTGGACACCGCCGTCGTCGGCGACCCGGCCGCGCAGCGGATCCTGTGGCGCATCCGCGAGGAGGCCGCCGGCACCGCCACCCGGATGCTCGACGGCGCCGAGGCCTGGCCCGGCTGGGAGGACTGCGCCGTACCGCCCGCCCGGCTCGGCGCCTACCTGCGCGACTTCCGGGCGCTGCTCGCCCGGCACGGGCTGCGCGGCACCCCGTACGGCCACTTCGGGGACGGCTGCATCCATGTGCGGATCGACTTCGACCTGGTGTCGCCGCGCGGCGTCGCGGCCTTCCGGAGCTTCTCCGAGGAGGCCGCCGCCCTCGTGGTCGCCCACGGCGGGTCGCTCTCCGGGGAACACGGCGACGGACAGGCCCGGGCCGAACTGCTGCCGAAGATGTACGGCGACGAACTCGTCGGCCTCTTCGGCGCCTTCAAGGACCTGTGGGACCCCGACGGCGGCCGTCGTAGGTGGTGACGTCGAGGGTGTGGACGTTGTCGGCGGTGGTTCCCCAGGCGACCGAGTGGGAGCCGCACGCGTTGTTGCCGATCATGCCGCCGAGGGTGCAGCGGCTGTGGGTGGACGGGTCGGGGCCGAAGGTGAGGCCGTGGACGGCGGCGGCGTCCCGCAGC
>NZ_RDBP01000012.1:1001075-1026445 GCF_008042045.1 Streptomyces sp. T39 | reverse complement strand
CGTCGCCTTCGGCTACCCGCACGACGACGGCGACTTCCGGCGCGCCGTCCGCCGGTGCGTGGGGGTCGCCACCTGCCGCACCGCCGCCCCGGCACCCGGCCCCGCGGTGATGTGCCCGTCGTACCGGGCCACCGGCGAGGAGCGGCACTCCACCCGCGGCAGGGCACGCCTGCTGCACGAGATGCTCGCCGGCGAGGTGGTCACCGACGGCTGGCGTTCCCGGGAGGTGCGCGACGCCCTCGACCTGTGCCTCTCCTGCAAGGGCTGCCGCAGCGACTGCCCGGTGGGCGTCGACATGGCCACCTACAAGGCGGAGTTCCTCCACCACCACTACGCGGGCCGGCCGCGGCCCGCCGCCCACTACTCCATGGGCCGGCTGCCGCAGTGGCTGCGCCTGGCCGGGCCCGTCGCCCCCCTCGTCGACGCCCTGGCCGCGGTGCGTCCCCTCGCGGCCCTCGCCAAGCGGCTCATGGGCATCGCCCCCGAGCGCGAACTCCCGCGCCTCGCACGGCGCCCCTTCACCGCACTCGCCCGTGAGCGGACGCGCGGCCGGACGCAGGTGCTCGCCCCCGGCAGGTTCACCGTGCTGTGGCCGGACACCTTCACCGAACACCTCGCCCCGTCGGTGGGCACGGCGGCCCTGCGCGTCCTGGAGGACGCCGGGATCGAGACGGTCCTGCCGTCCGGCAGGGTCTGCTGCGGACTGACCTACGTCTCCACCGGCCAGCTCGACCGCGCCCGCGCCGTGATGCGCCGCACCCTCGACACCGTCGAACCGCTCCTCGACCTGGACGCCCCCGTCACCGTCCTCGAACCCAGCTGCGCCGCCGCGCTCCGCACCGATCTGCCCGAGCTGCTCGGCGACGACCCCCGGGCCGCCCGCCTCGCCGGCCTCGTCCGCACCTTCGCCCAGACCCTCGCGGAACGCGCCGCCCCCGGCTGGACGCCACCGCGCCTGGACCGCCCCGTGGCCGGCCAGACCCACTGCCACCAGCACGCGGTCCTCGGCGACACCGCCGAGCGCGCCCTGCGCGAGGCCGCCGGGCTCACCGGCGCCCTCAGCGGCGGATGCTGCGGCCTCGCGGGCAACTTCGGTTTCGAGAAGGGCCATTACGACGTCTCCGTCGCCTGCGCGGAGGACCGCCTGCTGCCCGCCGTCCGCGAGGCCCCCGAGGGTGCCGAACTACTCGCGGACGGCTTCTCCTGCCGCACCCAGCTCCACGACCTCGGCGGCCACCGCGCCCGCCACCTGGCGGAGGTGCTGGCGGAGGGGCTGGAGGACGACGGCGGCGGGTGACTGACGGCCGGCGCCGGGACCGTCACACGGTGGGTGCGTCGGTGAAGACGACTCCGTCCGGCAGCGTGTACCCGAGATCGGAGAGACGCCGCGCGACGCTCACCGGGGTGCGCCCGGAGGCGGCGGCCGCCCGGATGACGTGGGCGAGGGGGACGGGCCGCTCGCCACGCAACCAGCGGGCCCCGTTCGTCCGCAGAATGTCCACGTCGTCCGGTCGCACGTCATCGGTCAGCGGAGTGGCTTCGGGCAGGTGGTATCCGAGGGACTCGAGCCGCGCCAGGACTGCTGCCGGTTCCCTGCCGACGGCTTCCGCCGCCGCCAGCACGTGCCCCAGCGGCAACGGTTTGCCGTGAGCGAGCCAGGGGTCCTTGCGGTCCAGGTCCTGACTGATGAGGCGCAGGTTGTCGAAGTCCTCGTCGTCCGGGATGCGCATGCTTCCGGCCTCGACGACTCCGGCAGTCTCCCAGACCCGCATCACCTCACCGACCGGCCGGAAGGTGTGCAACGCCGTCGTGATGGCGGTGGTCGCGTTGAGGTCGCCGTCGGCTTCCAGCCAGGGCGCCTTTCCGTCGTCGTCCTGACTGAGGACCGCGAAATCGTCGACGGGTATGGGTTCGGTGGGGAGGGACGACGGCTCCGGCACCTTGTAGCCGAGCTGCGCCAGGCGCTCCACGAGCGCCTGTGGGGATGCTCCGAAGTCGTGGGCCGCACGCAGGATGTGTGCCCGCGGTATGGGCTGGACGGGGTTCAGCCAAGGGTTCGTCCCGTCGAGGTCACGGCTCATGAGCTTGAGGTCGGTGTCGGACAGGTCGGCAGGCGGCACCGCGGACAGTCGCCGGTAGCCGAACTCCTCCAGTTTCGCGACCATGTGGGTGACGTCCTCGCCCGTGGCCCGCGCGTGGACGACCAGGGGAGGAACAGGAGTGAGGCCCTCCCAGCCCCACTGCGCGAGGACACCGAGCACACCATCGTCCGGCAGGGACGCCCCGGGGACGAACCAGTCGGGCAGGGTGAACCCGTAGCTGCCGAGCCGGGCGACGATCTCCGGGAGCGGCAGACCGGCTTCGGACGCGAGCTGCATCACCACGGCGGGCCGGAGAGTCACAGGGTGCTTCTCCACCAACTGATCCTCGGTCCGGAGCAGGGGGAGATCGTCGCCGAGGACGGCGTTCTCGGGAACACCCAGCTGCTCGGGCAGCACGTATCCGGCTTCGGTGATGAGGCGCCGGGCGTCGGCGAACGGCAGACCCTGGGCCCGGACAACTTCGGCCGCCGCCCTCAGCACGGAGATGGGATGCGAGGAAACCCAGTGTCGCGGGGGCGCCTCCACCCTGATCCCGGCCAGGCTGAACGAGGACGCATTCATTTCCCGCTTCACCAGCGCGTCGTGCAGCGGCATCGCCAGGGGGACGTCGCCGACGATGCTCACCCCCGGGTAGACGCCGGCCTTGGCCCACGCCCGCACGCGCCACTCGACGAGGTGATCCGGCACGAGGCTGCCCGTGGGCACCGGATAGGTCCGGCGGGCGGGGTGGGGCCGGGCGGGTCGCGGTTCGGCGAAGATCTCGAGATCCGCGGGGAAGCAGCCGATGATCGCGGGAGGGGCGTCGTGGTCGCCCATCCCCCACGGACGGTGGTCCGCGGCGATGGCGGCCCGCAGGATCGCGTCGGCGAGGCGGTAGCCCTGTGCCTCGGCCAGGGTCGCCAGCCACGGCGGTCGGAGCACCTCACTGTCCGCAACGAGAAGTGCGTCGATCTCGGTGTGCAGCATCCGCTGGACGTGATCGCGGTCCCATCCGATGCACCGTTTGCGATCGACCGTGAGCTGCGGGGCGTGCCGGCCCGTGAGGTTGACCACCGAACCGGTCCCCGTAGAACCCGGACGCGTTCCCGATCCGCAGCACGCCCCGCCCCCGGGGCGGAGGCCCACGCACAGGCCCCCCACGGGAACCACGCCGCCGCGGGGCGGGGCGTGCTGCGGATCGGGAACGCGTCCGGGTTCTACGGGGACCGGTTCGACGCGATGCGCGAGATGCTCGACGGCGGGCCGCTCGACGTGCTCACCGGCGACTACCTGGCGGAGCTCACCCTGCTGATCCTCGGCCGCGACCGGCTGAAGGACCCGCGCCTGGGCTACGCCAGGACGTTCCTGCGGCAGCTGGAGGACACCCTCGGCCTCGCCGTGGAACGCGGCGTGCGGATCGTCGCCAACGCGGGCGGCCTCAACCCGGCGTCCCTCGCCGACGCCGTGCGGGAGCTCGCCGAGCGCGTCGGCGTCCCCGTCCGGGTCGGCCACGTCGAGGGCGACGACCTCTCGGCCCGCCACCCCGGGGTGCTCGCCGCCAACGCCTACCTCGGCGGGGGCGGGATCACCGCCTGCCTCGCCGCCGGAGCCGACGTCGTGGTCACCGGCCGGGTCACCGACGCGGCGCTCGTCACCGGGCCCGCGGCCTGGTGGCACGGCTGGGGGCCCGGGGAGTACGACCGGCTCGCCGGAGCCGTCGTCGCCGGGCACGTGCTCGAATGCGGCACCCAGGCCACCGGCGGCAACTACGCCTTCTTCACCGGCCACGACGTCCGCCGCCCCGGCTTCCCGCTCGCCGAGATCCACGCCGACGGGTCCTTCGTCGTCACCAAGCACCCCGGCACCGGCGGCGTCGTCGACACCGGCACCGTCACCGCCCAGCTGCTGTACGAGACGGCCGGCCCCCGTTACGCCGGGCCCGACGTCACCGCGCGGCTGGACACCGTGCGCCTGGACGGGGACGGCCCCGACCGGGTCCGGATCTCCGGGGTGCGCGGCGAGGCGCCGCCGCCCGCGCTCAAGGTCGGGCTGAACCGCCTCGGCGGCTGGCGCAACGAGGTCGTCTTCGTGCTCACCGGCCTCGACGTCGAGGCCAAGGCCCGTCTGGTGCGCGAGCAGCTGGAGGAGGCGCTCGGCAAGCAGCGCCCCGCCGAGGTCCGCTGGGAACTGGCCCGGACCGAGCACGCCGACGCGGACACGGAGGAGCGGGCCAGCGCGTATCTGCGGCTCGTGGTGCGCGACCAGGACGCGGAGAAGGTCGGGCGGGCGGTCAGCGGCGCCGCGATCGAGCTGGCCCTCGGGAGCTACCCCGGCTTCCATGTCACGGCCCCGCCCGGGAAGGGCGCCCCCTACGGGGTGTTCGACGCCGCGTACACCGACGCGGGCGAGGTCCCGCACACGGCCGTGCTGCCCGACGGCACCCGGACGCCGATCCCCGCGGCGGCCGGGACGCCGCCCCTCGAGGAGGTGCCCGAGCCTCCGCTGCCCGACCCGCTGCCGCCGGGGCCCGTCCGGCGCGCCCCCCTCGGGCTCGTGGCGGGCGCCCGCAGCGGCGACAAGGGCGGCGACGCCAACGTCGGCGTCTGGGCGCGGACGGATGACGCCTGGCGCTGGCTCGCCCATGAACTGACCGTGGAGCGGCTGCGCGAGCTGCTCCCGGAGACCGCCGGGCTGCCCGTCGAACGCCATGCGCTGCCGAACCTGCGGGCGGTGAACTTCATCGTGCGGGGCCTGCTCGGCGAAGGCGTCGCCGCACAGGCCCGGTTCGACCCCCAGGCCAAGGCGCTCGGCGAATGGCTGCGTGCCCGCCACACCGACCTCCCGGAGGCCCTGCTGTGACCGTCCTCGGCTCGGCCGTCGACCCGACGAGCCCCGAACACGCCGCCCACCGCGCCGCCATGCTGGACCGGCTCGCCGCACTGGAGGGCGAGCACGCCAAGGCGCTCGCCGGCGGCGGGGAGAAGTACGTCTCCCGGCACCGGGAGCGCGGCAAGCTGCTCGCCCGTGAGCGCATCGAGCTGCTGGTGGACCCCGACACCCCGTTCCTGGAGCTGTCGCCGCTCGCCGGCTGGGGCAGCGACTACCCCGTCGGCGCCTCGCTCGTCACCGGCATCGGCACCGTCGAGGGGGTCGAGTGCCTGATCACGGCCAACGACCCCACCGTGAGGGGCGGCGCCTCCAACCCGTGGACGCTGAAGAAGGCGCTGCGGGCCAACGAGATCGCGTTCGCCAACCGTCTCCCGGTGATCTCGCTCGTGGAGTCCGGCGGGGCCGATCTGCCGTCCCAGAAGGAGATCTTCATCCCCGGCGGCGCGCTCTTCCGCGACCTCACCCGTCTGTCGGCGGCCGGCATCCCCACCGTCGCGGTGGTCTTCGGCAACTCGACCGCCGGCGGCGCGTACGTGCCGGGCATGTCGGACCACACGGTGATGATCAAGGAGCGGTCGAAAGTCTTCCTCGGCGGGCCGCCGCTGGTGAAGATGGCGACCGGCGAGGAGAGCGACGACGAGTCCCTCGGCGGCGCCGGGATGCACGCCCGTGTCTCCGGCCTCGCCGACCACTTCGCCGTCGATGAGGCGGACGCCCTGCGCCAGGCCCGGCGGATCGTCGCCCGGCTCAACCACCGCAAGGCGCACGCCGATCCGGCCCCCGCCGAACCGCCGAAGTACGCGGCCGACGAACTGCTCGGTATCGTGCCGGAGGACCTGAAGACGCCGTTCGACCCGCGCGAGGTGATCGCCCGGATCGTCGACGGCTCCGACTTCGACGAGTTCAAGCCGCTCTACGGGTCCAGCCTCGTCACCGGCTGGGCCCGGCTGCACGGCTATCCGGTGGGCGTCCTCGCCAACGCGCAGGGCGTGCTCTTCTCGGCCGAGTCGCAGAAGGCCGCCCAGTTCATCCAGCTGGCGAACCAGCGCGACATCCCGCTGCTCTTCCTGCACAACACCACCGGCTACATGGTGGGCAGGGAGTACGAGCAGGGCGGCATCATCAAGCACGGCGCGATGATGATCAACGCGGTGTCCAACTCCCGTGTCCCGCACCTGTCGGTGCTCATGGGCGCGTCCTACGGCGCCGGCCACTACGGCATGTGCGGCCGGGCCTACGACCCGCGGTTCCTGTTCGCGTGGCCGAGCGCCAAATCGGCCGTGATGGGACCCCAGCAGCTCGCCGGTGTGCTGTCCATCGTGGCCCGGGCGTCCGCCGCCGCGAAGGGGATGCCGTACGACGACGAGGCGGACGCCGGACTGCGCGCGATGGTCGAGGCGCAGATCGAGGCCGAGTCCCTGCCGGCGTTCCTGTCGGGGCGGCTCTACGACGACGGGGTCATCGACCCCCGCGACACCCGGACCGTCCTCGGGATGTGTCTGTCCGCGATCCACACGGCACCGGTCGAGGGCGCGCGCGGCGGCTTCGGCGTCTTCCGAATGTGAGGCCTGACGTGATTTCCACCGTCCTTGTCGCCAACCGCGGCGAGATCGCGTGCCGTGTCTTCCGCACCTGCCGCGACCTCGGCATCGGCACGGTCGCCGTCCACTCCGACCCGGACGCGGACGCCCTGCACGTGCGGGAGGCGGACGCGGCCGTGCGGCTGCCGGGCGCCACCCCGGCCGAGACGTACCTGCGCGGCGACCTCGTGGTGAAGGCCGCCCTCGCGGCGGGCGCGGACGCCGTGCACCCGGGGTACGGCTTCCTCTCCGAGAACGCCGCCTTCGCGCGTGCCGTGGCGGACGCCGGCCTGATCTGGATCGGCCCGCCCCCCGAGGCCATCGAGGCCATGGCCTCCAAGACCCGGGCCAAGGAGCTCATGGGCATCGCCCCGCTCGCCGCCGGCGCCGTCACCGAGCGGGACCTGCCGGTGCTCGTGAAGGCGGCGGCGGGCGGCGGCGGCCGCGGCATGCGGGTGGTCCGCTCGCTGGCCGGGCTGCCCGGCGCGCTGGAGGCCGCGTCGGCGGAGGCGGCCTCCGCGTTCGGCGACGGCGAGGTCTTCGTCGAGCCCTGGATCGAGCGCGGCCGTCATGTCGAGGTGCAGATCATGGCCGACGGCCACGGCACGGTGTGGACGCTCGGCACCCGGGACTGCTCGCTCCAGCGCCGCCACCAGAAGGTGATCGAGGAGTGCCCCGCGCCGGGACTCCCGCCGGAGCTGACCGCCTCGCTGGAGGCGTCGGCGCGCACCGCCGCCGGGGCCGTGGACTACCGGGGCGCGGGCACCGTCGAGTTCCTCGTCGGCGACGACGGACGGGCGCACTTCCTGGAGATGAACACCCGTCTCCAGGTCGAACACCCCGTCACGGAAGCTGTGTTCGGCGTGGACCTGGTCGCCCTCCAGATCGCGGTGGCGGAGGGCCGGCCGCTGCCGGCCGAGCCGCCGACGGCCCGGGGCCACGCCGTGGAGGCGCGCCTGTACGCGGAGGACCCGGCCGCCGGCTGGGCCCCGCAGACCGGCACGCTGCACGCCCTCGACGTGCCGGACGCCGGGGGCCTCCCCGGAGGCGCCACCGGCACCCGCGTGGACGCCGGCTACGCCGCCGGGGACACCATCGGCGTGCACTACGACCCGATGATCGCCAAGGTGATCACCTGGGCGCCCACCCGTGAGCAGGCCGTACGGCGGCTCGCGCACGCCCTGCGGCGGGCGCGCGTCCACGGTCCGGCCACCAACCGGGCGCTGCTGGTCCGCTCGCTGGACCACCCCGGCTTCGCCGCGTGCCCCGACACCGGTTTCTACGACCGTCATCTCCAGGAGCTGACCGCGCCCGCCCCGGGCGCACGGGACGCCGCCGTCGCCGCCGCCCTCGCCGCGGCAGCCGCCCGCGCGGGACGCTTCGGCGGCGCCTGGCGCAACCTGCCGTCCCAGGCGCAGACCGCGGCGTACGGGGAGCACGAGGTCCGCTACCGGCCCACCCGCGACGGCGGGTACGAGGTCGACGGGGAGCCCGGACTGCGGGTCGTGCGGGCGGAGCCGCACCGGGTCGTCCTGGAGACCGAGGGCGTGGCGCGGGCGTTCGCCGTCGGTGCCTACGGCGACGGCCGGGTCCACGTGGACGGCCCGCTCGGCGCCCACACTTTGACCGAGCGGCCCCGCTTCACCGACCCCACCGAGCGGGCCGTGCCCGGCTCGCTGCTCGCCCCCATGCCCGGGACCGTCGTCCGCCTCGGCGAAGGCGTCGCCGAGGGGGCCGCCGTCACGGAGGGCCAGCCCCTCGTCTGGCTGGAGGCCATGAAGATGGAGCACCGGATCACGGCTCCGGCCTCCGGCACGCTCACCGCCCTGCACGCCGTCCCCGGCCGCCAGGTCGAGGTCGGCACCCTGCTCGCCGTCGTACAGGACGTCACGGAAGCACAGGACGTCACCGAAGCACAGGACGTCACCGAAGCACAGGAGGCCGCCGCATCATGAGCACCATGGAGAGCCAGGACCACAAGGACCTGCGCACCGCCGTCGCCGCACTCGCCCGGCGCCACGGCCCCGACTACGACCGGGCCACCCTCTGGGCCGAGGCGGGCAAGCTCGGCTACCTCGGCGTCAACCTCCCCGAGGAGTACGGGGGAGGGGGCGGCGGCATCGCCGAACTGTCCATCGTCCTGGAGGAGTCCGGTGCCGCGGGCTGCCCCCTGCTGATGATGATCGTCTCGCCGGCCATCTGCGCCACCGTCATCGCCCGCTTCGGCACCGACGAGCAGCGGCGCACCTGGCTGCCCGGTCTCGCCGACGGCAGCCTGACCATGGCCTTCGGCATCACCGAGCCCGACGCCGGCTCCAACTCGCACCGGATCACCACCACCGCCCGCCGGGACGGCGACGACTGGCTGCTCACCGGCCGCAAGGTGTTCGTCTCCGGCGTCGACATCGCCGACGCCACGCTGATCGTCGCCCGCACCGAGGACGCCGGGACCGGCAGCCTCAAGCCGTGCCTGTTCGTCGTCCCCCGGGACGCGCCGGGCTTCGGCCGCCGGGCCATCGACATGGAGCTCCAGGCCCAGGAGCGGCAGTTCGAGCTGACCCTGGACGACGTCCGGCTGCCGGCCGGCGCGCTCGTCGGCCAGGAGGACGCGGGCCTCCTCCAGCTGTTCGCCGGGCTCAACCCCGAGCGCATCATGACCGCGGCCTTCGCCATCGGCATGGGCCGCCACGCGCTCGCCAAGGCCGTCGACTACGCGAGGACCCGCCAGGTCTGGAAGGCGCCCATCGGCGCCCACCAGGCCATCGCCCACCCGCTCGCCCAGGCGCACATAGAACTGGAGCTGGCCCGGCTGATGATGCAGAAGGCCGCCGCCCTGTACGACGCGGGCGACGACATCGGCGCCGGCGAGGCCGCCAACATGGCCAAGTACGCCGCCGGCGAGGCCTGCGTCCGGGCCGTCGACCAGGCCGTGCACACCCTCGGCGGCAACGGCCTCACCCGCGAGTACGGCCTGGCGAAGCTGATCGCCGCCTCCCGGGTCGCCCGGATCGCGCCCGTCAGCCGGGAGATGATCCTCAACTACGTGTCCCACCAGTCCCTGGGTCTCCCCAAGTCCTACTGACAGACGTCATTCTGAGCGTCCACAACAGCAGGGAGGCCAGTCATGGTGTTCCGCAGCAGCTACGCCGACGTCCCGGCCGTCGTCGAACCCATCCACGAGGCCGTACTCGGCCGCGCCGCCGAGTACGGCGACACCGTCGCCCTGGTCGACGGCGTGAACGGCACCACCGTCACCTACCGCCAGCTCGACCTCTTCCACCGCCGGATCGCCGCCGCGCTCGCCGAGGCCGGCCTGCGCAAGGGCGACGTGCTCGCCCTGCACAGCCCCAACACGGTCGCCTATCCCGTGGTCTTCTACGGGGCGACCCGGGCAGGGGCGTCGGTCACGACCGTCCACCCGCTGGCCACGGCGGAGGAGTTCGCCAAGCAGCTGCGCGACTCCTCCGCCCGCTGGATCGTCACCGTCTCCCCGCTGCTGGAGGTCGCCCGCAGGGCCGCCGAACTCGCGGCCGGCATCGAGGAGATCTTCGTCTGCGACCGGGCGGAGGGACACGTCAGCATCACCGACATGTTCACCTCGACCGCACCGGAACCGGACGTGGTGATCGACCCCTCCGAGGACGTCGCGGCCCTCCCGTACTCCTCCGGGACGACGGGCGTGCCCAAGGGGGTGATGCTCACCCACCGCTCCATCGCCTCCAACCTGGGGCAGCTGGAGCCCTTCATCCCGATGGGGCCGGGCGACCGGATCCTCGCCGTCCTGCCGTTCTTCCACATCTACGGGCTGACCGCCCTGATGAACGCCCCGCTGCGCACCGGCGCCACCGTCGTCGTCCTGCCCCGCTTCGAGCTGGACACCTTCCTCGGCGCCATCCAGGAACACCGCATCAACGGCCTGTACGTCGCCCCGCCGATCGTCCTCGCGCTCGCCAAGCACCCGGCCGTCGACGGCTACGACCTCTCCTCGCTGGAGTACGTCGTCTCCGCCGCCGCGCCCCTGGACGCGAGCCTCGGCGAGGCGTGCTCCCGGCGCCTCGGCCTGCCGCCGGTCCGCCAGGCGTACGGGATGACCGAGCTCTCGCCCGGCACCCACGTGGTGCCGCTGACGGCACAGAACCCGCCGCCGGGGGCGGTCGGCCTGCTGCTGCCGGGCACCGAGATGCGCATCCTCGCCCTCGACGGGTCCGGCGACGCCGGGCCGGGGGAGGAGGGCGAGATCGCCATCCGCGGACCGCAGGTCATGAAGGGCTACCTGGGCCGGCCGGACGCGACCGCGGCCATGATCGACGAGGACGGCTGGGTGCACACCGGCGACGTCGGCCGCGTGGACGAGGACGGCTGGCTCTTCGTCGTCGACCGGGTCAAGGAACTCATCAAGTACAAGGGGTTCCAGGTCGCGCCCGCCGAGCTGGAGGCCCTGCTGCTCACCCACGAAGCGGTCGCCGACGCCGCCGTGATCGGTGTGCACGACGAGGACGGCAACGAGATCCCCAAGGCGTACGTCGTGCGGCAGCCGGGCGCCGACTCGCTGACCGCGGACGACGTGATGGCCTTCGTCGCCGAGCGGGTGTCCCCGTACAAGAAGGTCCGCCGGATCGAGTTCACCGGCGGCATCCCCCGGGCAGCGTCGGGGAAGATCCTCCGCCGGGAGCTGCGGGACCGGGAGACCGCGGCAGCCGGACCGTCCGCTCCCGAGGCCAAGGCCGCCCGACACCTTACGGAGTAGCGCATGACCGTCGTCACGGCCCACGAGCGGGGCATCACCACCCTCACCCTCGACAGCCCGGCCAACCGCAACGCCCTCTCGGCGGCACTCGTCGGCGAGCTCGCCGGCGCCCTCACCGAGTGCGCCGGCGACCCGGGTGTGCGGGCGGTGGTCCTCACCCACACCGGGACGACGTTCAGCGCCGGCGCGGACCTGAAGGCGCCGCCCAGCCCGTACGCGTTCGTCGCACTGCTCCGCCAGATCGTCGCCCTGCCCAAGCCCGTCGTCGCCCGGGTCGCGGGACACGTGCGGGCCGGCGGCCTCGGCCTGGTCGGGGCGTGCGACATCGCGGCGGCCACCACCGGATCCGACTTCGCCTTCACCGAGGTGCGGATCGGGGTCGCCCCGGCCGTCATCTCCCTGCCGCTGCTGCCCCGGATGCAGCCGCGGGCCGCCGAGCGGCTCTACCTCACCGGGGAGCGCTTCGACGCCGCGGAGGCGGCCCGCTGCGGGCTGCTCACGCTGGCCGCCGACGACGTGGACGCGGCGCTGGAACCCCTGCTGGAGGCCCTGCGCAAGGGCTCCCCGCAGGGCCTGGCGGCGTCGAAGCAGCTGGTCACGGCTAGGGTGCTGGAGACCTTCGACCGGGACGCCGAGGACCTGGTGCAGCGTTCGGCGACGCTGTTCGCCTCGGCCGAGGCGCGCGAGGGGATGACGGCCTTCCTCGAACGACGGGATCCCGCATGGGTGTTCTGACTCCGCCCGGCGCGGCGCACGGCCCGAAGCAGGACCGCAGCCGGGCGACCCGGCAGCGGCTCCTGGAGGCGGCGGTGGCCTGCCTGGCCGAGGTCGGCTGGGCCGGCTCGACGGTCTCGGTGGTCGCCGAGCGCGCCGGCGTCTCGCGCGGGGCGGCGCAGCACCACTTCCCGACCCGGGAGGACCTGTTCACCGCGGCCGTCGAGTACGTGGCCGAGGAGCGCTCGCAGGCTCTGCGGGAGCTGCCCCCGCAGAGCCGCCCCGAGGTCCTCGCCGCCCTCGTCGACCTCTACACGGGCCCGCTGTTCCGGGCGGCGCTCCAGCTGTGGGTGGCGGCGTCGAACGAGGAGCAGCTGCGCCCCCGGGTCACCGAACTGGAGGCCCGCGTCGGGCGGGAGACCCACCGGATCGCGGTGCGGCTGCTGGAGGCGGACGAGTCCGTCCCCGGTGTGCGCGAGACCGTCCAGGGCCTGCTGGACATGGCCCGCGGGCTGGGCCTCGCCAACGTCCTCACCGACGACGCCGCCCGCCGCCGCCGGGTGGTCGCCCAGTGGGCGGCTCTGGTCGAGAACGGCCTGGGCTGACACCCGCCGGCCCCTGCCCGGCGCGGCGCCGTGCCGGGTGAGCGCGTCACCCGGCACGGCGGAGTCCGCCGGACACGGCTTCTCAGTCCGCGATGTCCGCGTATCCCGCGATGTCCCGCGGGTCGCGCGAACCCGGGCCCGTGTAGCGGGCCGACGGGCGGACGAGCCGGCCGGTGCGCTTCTGCTCCAGGATGTGCGCCGACCAGCCGGCGGTGCGGGCACAGGTGAACATCGAGGTGAACATGTGGGCCGGCACCTCCGCGAAGTCCAGCACGATGGCCGCCCAGAACTCCACGTTCGTGGCGAGCACCCGGTCCGGACGGCGGTTGTGCAGCTCCTCCAGCGCCGCCTTCTCCAGCGCCTCGGCCACCTCGAAGCGGGGTGCGGCCAGCTCCTTGGCGGTACGGCGCAGCACCCGGGCGCGCGGGTCCTCGGCCCGGTAGACGCGGTGGCCGAAGCCCATCAGGCGCTCGCCCTTGTCGAGCGCTCGGCGGACGTACGCGGCCGCGTCGCCGGTGCGCTCGATCTCCTCGATCATGCCGAGCACACGCGACGGCGCGCCGCCGTGCAGCGGACCCGACATCGCGCCCACCGCGCCGGACAGCGCGGCGGCGACGTCGGCGCCGGTCGAGGCGATCACCCGGGCGGTGAAGGTGGAGGCGTTCATGCCGTGCTCGGCGGCCGACGTCCAGTAGGCGTCGACGGCCTTGACGTGCCGCGGGTCCGGTTCGCCGCGCCAGCGGATCATGAAGCGCTCCACCACGGAGGCCGCCTTGTCGATCTCGCTCTGCGGCACCATCGGCAGCCCCTGCCCGCGCGCGGACTGCGCCACGTAGGACAGGGCCATCACGGCCGCCCGCGCCAGGTCGTCGCGCGCCTGCGCCTCGTCGATGTCGAGGAGGGGCTTCAGGCCCCACACCGGGGCGAGCATCGCCAGCGCCGACTGCACGTCCACCCGGATGTCGCCGGAGTGGACCGGGATCGGGAACGGCTCCGCGGGCGGCAGGCCGGGGTTGAACGCCCCGTCGACGAGCAGGCCCCAGACGTTGCCGAACGAGACGTGACCCACCAGGTCCTCGATGTCGACTCCCCGGTAGCGGAGGGAGCCGCCCTCCTTGTCCGGTTCGGCGATCTCCGTCTCGAACGCGACGACTCCTTCGAGTCCAGGTACGAAGTCGGACATCAGGCGGCTCCTCACGATGGGTACGGCGGCGGGTCGGTCACCCCGGTGATTCCCCGTAAGCGCGCTCGTCACCCGGCCCGCCCCGGACCAGGCACCTTATCCGCCGCTGTAGGGAGGCCACAGAGGCCCCACCCCGGATTTTGGCGGGTTCCCCAGATGCGGGGAAGCGTGACGTCCGGCACACTGCCCCGTTCTCCCGGACCAGGATTGGCGGCGCCGGGGGCCGGGAAGACTGGGGCAGCTCCGCCGCCCGGCGGACCCGCCCCTGCGGCAGGATGTCCCCGTGACCGATCACGCCGCACACGAGTCCGACGCCCACGCGACCGGCCCCGAGCCCGGCACGGCCGCCGGCGGCGCCGCGCCGGCCTCCCCGTCGGGTGACGCCCGCCCCGCCGTGACCGTGTCCGGGCTGCCGCTGCCGGACCCCGCCGAGACGGAGCTCGTCGTCCCCGACCCGGCGGTCATGCGCGAGCAGTACCGCTCCACGCCGCTCGACGAGACCGCGCTGGCGGACGGCCCCATGGAGCAGTTCGCCCGCTGGTTCGCGGAGGCCGCCGCCGCCGCGCTGCTCGAACCGAACGCCATGGTCGTCTCCACGGCCACGCCCGACGGCCGGCCGTCCTCGCGCACGGTGCTGCTCAAGCAGTACGACGAGCGCGGCTTCGTCTTCTTCACCAACTACGGCTCCCGCAAGGGACGCGAGATCGACGCCAACCCGTACGTCTCGCTGCTCTTCCCGTGGCATCCGCTGGCCCGCCAGATCGTCGTCACCGGGACGGCCTGCCGGGTCGGCCGCGACGAGACGGCCGCCTACTTCCGCACCCGGCCCCACGGCTCCCAGCTCGGGGCCTGGGCGAGCGAGCAGTCGTCCGTCATCGGTTCCCGGGAGGAGCTCGTGCGGCGCTTCGAGGAACTCGCGGCCCGCTCCCCCGAGGGCGGGGCACTGGCCGCCCCGGACCACTGGGGCGGCATCCGGGTCGTGCCGGAGACGGTGGAGTTCTGGCAGGGGCACGAGAACCGGCTCCACGACCGGCTGCGCTACGTCCGCACGGACACCGGCTGGCGCGTGGAGCGCCTGGCGCCCTGACCGGAAGGGGAGCGGCGGGCGGCCCGGGGGGAGGACACGGGCCGCCGGGGCGCCGGAGAACGCAGACGACCCGTGGGCCTTTGGTCCCTCCGTCCGGACGGAGGGAGCCGGCCGGACTTACCGGCGGCCCACGGGTCGGGTGACTGCTTGGGTTTCGGCAGGTGGCCTGCCGAGGTGCACAGAGTGCGACGGCAGGCCGTTAGCCCGCAGTCACCTCACGAGTCCGAAAAGAAACCATGTTTTCGGATCACCTCCTTTCGCGTGTACCCCCACCCTAGGAAGTCGCGGCGGCCGGTTCAAGCGAATTGTCGAACCGCTTTCCCACCCGCTTTCCGGGAACCCCGTGTGCGCTGGGTCACGTTGACGTTCAATGGATTCAGGTGGATCTGTGCACATGGACGCGTCCTGCCAGGGGGTACCGGGATGACTGCTGCCAGGAGTGGGATCACCGACGACATCGGGGCGGGCGGAGTGCCGTCCCGGCCCGGGCCCGGCGGCGCGGAGCTGCTGGCCGCGCTGCTGGACGGGATGGACGCCGCGCTGTGCGCGCTCGACGCGGGCGGCACCGTCACCCACTGGAACCGCGAGGCGGAGCGCATCCTCGGGTGGACGGCGGCGGAGGCCGTGGGGCGGCGCGGTTTCGAGGGCTGGGCCGTGCGCCGGGCGGACGCGGGCGACGTCCGGGGCAGGCTGCTCGCGGCGATGGACGCGCCGGGGCGGCAGGTGCACGAGTTCGCGCTGCTGCGCAAGGACGGCGGACGGGTGCTGGTGCGCACCCAGTCCGCCCGGGTGCTCGGGGCCGACGGAAAGCCCGCGGGCGTCTACTGCGCCTTCAGCGAGGTGCACGCCCAGATCGACCTGGAGCGTTCCATCGCCCTGAGCGAGGCGCTGTTCGACGACGCGGCCTGGGCGGTGGTCCTGGTCGACGTGGATCTGCGGGCGGCCGTCGTCAACGCAGAGGCGACGCGGCTGCTCGGCGCCCCCCGCGCGCAGGTGCTGGGGCGGCCGCTCGGCGAGCTGGCCGGACAGGGCGTCGAGGAGCTCGAAGGGGCACTGCACCATGTGCTCGCCGAAGGCGCGCCCAGGGGCCTGGTCGACCTGTGGGTGACGGTCGCGGCAGCCGGCGGCGAGCAGCGGCGCTGCTGGCGCAGCGGGTTCCTGCGGCTGGCGTCCCCGCTCGCGGAGGAGCCGGTGCCGCTGGGCGCCGGGTGGCTGTTCCACGACGTCACCGAGGCCCGGCTCGCGGAGCAGGAGGCCGACCGGCTGCGGTTCAGGACGGGTCAGCTCCACCGGGCGGGCCGGGCCGCGGCCGAGTGCGAGGACCCGCTGGAGGCGGCGACGGTCTGCATGGACTTCGCGCTGGCCGGCTTCGCCGACCACGCGCTGATCGATCTGGCGGAGGGCGGCGGGCGCCTGGTGCGCGCGGCGGCCTCGCCGTCGGGCACCCCGGGACCGGTGGCGGGCGTCGCCGGCGGCGGCTTCCCCGTCCGCTACGAGCCCGGGCACCCGGCGCTCCAGGCGGCGGAGCGCATCGGCTCGGTGCGGGCGAGCGCGGGGACGGAGGGCGCACCGGGGGACTGGGCGCCGCGCCGCCAGTGGCCCGGGGACGCGGCGCACGCGCTGTGCACGGTGCTCCGCAGCCGGGGCAGGACGCTGGGGGTGCTGACGTTCCTGCGGGCCGCGAGCCGCCCGGCGTTCGAGCGTCCGGACGCGGTGTACGCGGAGAGCATGGCGGTGCTGGTGGCGGCGTCGCTCGCCCAGGCGCGGCCGGGGGCCGGCCCGTGATGCCGCCGCCACCCGGCGGGCACCCGGGATCAGTGCCGGAAGAAGATCCGGTCGCGGTACTCGGTCATCACGCGGCCGTTCCACTCGTGGCCGCCGTCGACGTTGCCCGAGCGCAGCAGCGGGGGCTCGATGCCCCGCTCGGCGAGGCGCTCGGCCGCGGCGGCCATGGTCGCCTGCATCAGGGCGCTGGTGACGACGGTGGACGCGGGGGCGAAGGGCGCCTCGATGCCGTCGTGGGTCAGCTCGGCGTCGCCGACGGCGATCTTGGAGTCCAGGACGATGTCGCAGTGGTCCTTGAGGAAGGTGCCGGAGGTGTGCCGGGAGCGGGTCTCGTGCGCGTAGGCGACCGAGGTCACGCCGATCACGGTGAGGCCGAGCGCACGGGCGTTCATCGCCATCTCCACGGGCAGGGCGTTGCGGCCGGAGAGGGAGATGATCACGAGGACGTCGCCCGCGGCGGCGGGGCTCGAGTCGAGGACGGCACCGGCGAGTCCGTCCACCCGCTCCAGGGCGGAGCCGAGGGTGGCGGGCATGACGTCGACGCCGACGACGCCGGGCACGGCCAGCAGGTTCATCAGGGCGAGGCCGCCGGCCCGGTAGACCACGTCCTGCGCGGCGAGGGAGGAGTGGCCGGCGCCGAAGGCGAACAGCCGGCCGCCGTCGGCCACGGCGTCCGCCATGGCGGTGCCCGCCGCCGCGATGTTCGCGGACTCCTCGTCCCTGACGCGTTGCAGCAGACCGATCGCGGCGTCGAAGAACCGACCGGCCAGCTTGCTCTCGCTCATCGTCCAGCCCTTTCGGAGGTGGTTACGAGGGTAGTTCGCTGAAGTGGCGGGACGGGGGAACATCCGTGCCGCGGATCACGTTGAGGTCTGGACCATTGCTCTGTCAATACAGGCTCCGGCCGATGCCCGCGATGCCGTGCCGGGCACGGTTGTCGGCGCGATGCGCAAGAATTGAGCGGGGCCACGTACGACTGTTTTCCACGCCACAGCATCGAGGGGCACGTATGTCCGGACTGATCGACACGACGGAGATGTATCTCCGCACCATCCTCGAGCTCGAAGAGGAAGGTGTGGTGCCCATGCGGGCCCGTATCGCGGAGCGGCTGGACCAGAGCGGTCCCACGGTCAGCCAGACCGTCGCCCGGATGGAGCGCGACGGTCTGGTGACCATCGCGGGCGACCGCCACCTGGAGCTCACCGAGGAGGGGCGGCAGCTGGCGACGCGCGTGATGCGCAAGCACCGGCTCGCCGAGTGTCTCCTGGTCGACGTGATCGGTCTCGAGTGGGAGCACGTCCACGCCGAGGCGTGCCGCTGGGAGCACGTGATGAGCGAGGCGGTGGAGCGGCGGGTGCTGGAGCTGCTGCGCCACCCCACGGAGTCCCCGTACGGGAACCCGATCCCGGGCCTGGAGGAGCTGGGCGAGAAGGCCGAGGCCGACCCGTTCCTCGACGACAGCATGGTCTCGCTGGCCGAGCTGGACCCGGGTACCGAGGGCAAGACCGTCGTGGTGCGCCGGATCGGCGAGCCGATCCAGACCGATGCGCAGCTGATGTACACGCTGCGCCGCGCGGGCGTGCAGCCCGGGTCGGTGGTGAGCGTGACGCAGTCGCCGGGCGGTGTGCTGGTGGGCAGCAGCGGTGAGGCGGCGGAGCTGGAGGCGGAGATCGCCTCGCACGTGTTCGTGGCGAAGCGCTGACGGCGGCCGGCGCGCGCCGGTGTGCGGGCGGTTCCCGGGGCTCGGACGCCGGGGGACCGCCCGCGCCGTGTTTCCGCCCGGCCGCCGCCGCAGGGCTTGGTTCTTCCGTCCGCGCCGGCTCGTGCCGCGTTCCGCCCCGGCCGCTCCGCGGGGGGCCGCCCGGTTTCCGGGCCGCGTTTCCGTCCGGAACGGCAGCGATCGCAGCCGTCCCGTGCCACTCTGAAGCCGAGGCATATGACCCGGGCCCGGGGAGGGGAGCCACGGTGACGCGTCGCCCGTCGTACCGCCTTGTGCCGGCACCGCCTGCGCGCAGGGGCCTCTCATGGAGGGGTCCCGGCGCCCACGGGCGCCGGGACCTGTCCTCCCCGGTGCTGACCCGGAGCCCCGAGCTCCCAGGGTCAGTCCCCTCGGACCCCTGTCCCCGAGCGGTCCGCCTCCCGCAGGGAATCTCCCCCCGCCGATCGCGTCCAATCCCGGGCGGTGGTCACTCGAACGAGGGGTGTTGCGTGGCAGAACGTCTTTTTCGAATACGAGTTCGATAGTCTGGCGTGACTCGACACGAGCCACCGATCCGGGGGAGACAAGGGGGTGCCAGGCCAGATGGTGCGGCGCATCGATGTGACCGGAGCCGACGGCGTACGCCTGGCGGCCTGGGAGTACGCGGACCCGCCGAAGGGCCGCGGCGAGCACGAGACGGCACCCGGCGTCTTACTGCTCCACGGCCTGATGGGACGGGCGTCCCACTGGGCCCCCACGGCCCGCTGGCTGGCCGAGCGGCACCGGGCCGTCGCGCTCGACCAGCGCGGGCACGGCCGCAGCGACAAGCCCGACGGCCCCTACACGCGGGACGCCTACGTGGCCGACGCGGCGGCCGCCGTCGAGCAGCTCGGACTGGGCCCGGTGACCCTGATCGGCCACTCCATGGGAGCGCTGACCGCCTGGCAACTGGCCGCCAGACGACCCGACCTGGTGCACGCGCTGATCATCTGCGACATGCGGGCCTCGGCCCTGGGAGCGGCGTCGCAGCGCGAGTGGGAGGACTGGTTCCGCTCCTGGCCGGTGCCGTTCGCGACGCTCGCGGACGTCCGCAAGTGGTTCGGCGAGGACGACCCCTGGGTGGAGCGCCCCAACCCGGCCCGCGGCGAGTTCTTCGCCGAGGTGATGGCCGAACAGGCGGACGGCTGGCACCCGGTCTTCTCCTTCGGGCAGATGCTCACCTCCCGCGAGACCTGGGTCCTGGAATCGCACTGGGAGGAGCTGGCCCAGGTCCGCTGCCCCACCCTCGTCGTGCGCGGCCTCGACGGGCAGCTCGGACGGGCGGAGGCGCAGGAGATGGTCCGCGTCCTGCCGCGCGGCGAGTACGGGGAGGTCGCCGACGCCGGCCACCTCGTCCACTACGACCACCCCGACGGCTGGCGCTCGGCGATCGAGCCCTTCCTGGACGGCGTCCTCGCCTCCTGAACGCCCGCTCCCCGCGTCCTGTGCGCGCGGCCCGGGACCGGACACCGGTCCCGGGCCGCGCGCCGCCGGCGACGGCTCCTCAGCCCTTGCTCACCGCCGTCAGGATCTCCGGGAGGCGGTCGGCCGTCCGCGGCGCCGCGAGACGCAGCCCCGCCCAGGTGACCAGCGCCGCGTACGCCGTGCCCACCGGCAGGATCAGCCACAGCCCGCCGGAGCCGGAGGCGTGGAGCCAGACCGTCAGGGCGATCACCGGCGCGCACAGCAGCGCGGAGGCCAGGACGCCGCCGAGGATCGACAGCCAGGCGAGACCGCCCTGACCGGGCGCCACGTTCTTGTACGCGCTGTCCTGCGGGATCGAGTACGGGAAGAGCGCCGAGGCCACCGTGCCGGTCGCGAGCATCGCGCCCAGCAGGGCGAACGACAGGCCCAGCACCTCGGGGAGGTCCCGCCAGCGGCCCATCATGCCGGTGGTCACGGCGCACACGAGCGTCATGTACGGCAGGGTGATCACCAGCAGCGCCAGCGTCCGGGCGCGCAGCTCCGCGTAGGCGTCGCGGGCCGAGGAGATCGTCAGCGCCACCATCCAGAACGCCGAGGTGTCCTGCCCGAACTGGTTGTACATCAGCATGCCGAGCATGGCCGCCGCGAAGCACGCCAGATAGACCGAGCCCGTGCCCTGGAGCGCGTTGAACACCGGCACGATCAGACCGATCGCCAGCGAAGTCACCCAAGCGCCCTTGGTCTTGGGGTCCCGCCACACATAGCGCAGGAAGCGCAGCATGACGGTGCCGGTGCGGCCCTCGGGCAGCAGCCGGTGCAGTCCGGACGACGAGGCCCCTTCCCGGCTCGGCTCCGACGTCGCCGCCAGGGTCGACCCGTCGGGGGCCGTCATCAGCCTGGTCAGGCTCCGCTGCCACCACCACAGCAGCGCCGCGAGGGCCGTCGCCGACAGGGCCAGCTGCACGGCCGCCGCCGCCCAGGAACCGGCGGACACCGAGTCCACCGCGCCGATCGCCGAGGCGGGCGGGATCCAGCGCACCACGCCGGCGACCGGGTCCAGCGCCGACAGCCCCCCGGACCTGCTGAGGCTCTGCACGCCGAAGTTGACGAACTGGATGCCCACCGCGATCACCAGACCGCTGAGCACCGCGAGGTCGCGGCCCTTGCGGGAGGTGAGCAGGCGGATGTTGGCGGCGGCCACCGCCCGGGCCAGCGCCACGCACACCAGCAGCGTGAGCGGGACGGCGGCCACGGCGACCGCGGTCGCCGCCGCCCCGCGCGCGGGGGCGAGCGCCGATCCGACGACGAGGCAGAGCGTGAACAGCGGCCCGATGCCCACCAGTGACGCGCCGAGCAGCGCCCCCACCAGCGGGGCCGGGCGCAGGGGCAGCATCACCAGCCGGGTCGGGTCGAGGGTCTCGTCACCGCTGGGGAAGAACAGCGGCAGCACGGCCCAGCCGAGCGCCACGATCCCGGTCAGCAGGACCACGACCGTCGCGGCGTCCTCGTCGCCGCGCAGCAGGAGGAGTCCGGCCAGCTGGGCGATCGCCAGCAGCACGGCGAGGACGACCGACACGACGAAGACCGCGGTGCGGCCGGACGACTGGCGCAGCCCGTTGCGCAGCAGTGACAGCTTCAGCCGGACGAAGATCCCCGCCAGCGCCGCGGTGCTCACCGCGCACCGCCGCCCAGCCAGTCCAGCGACTCGCCGGAATCCCGTCCCTGTGCCCCGACCAGCTCCAGGAAGGCGCTCTGGAGCGTGGGCGCCGCGCCCCGCACCTCGGCCAGGGTGCCCTGGGCGCGGATACGGCCCGCGGCCATGACCGCGACCCAGTCGCACAGCGACTCGACGAGTTCCATCACATGGCTGGAGAAGACCACGGTCGCGCCCGACGAGGTGTAGCGCTCCAGCACCCCGCGGATGGTCTGCGCGGAGACCGGGTCGACGCCCTCGAACGGCTCGTCGAGGAAGAGCACTTCGGGGTTGTGGAGCAGTGCGGCGGCCAGGCCGATCTTCTTGCGCATGCCGGTCGAGTAGTCGACGACCAGCTTGTGCTGCGATCCGGCCAGATCCAGCACCTCCAGCAGCTGCGTGGCGCGCTTGTCGACCTCGTCGCCGGGCAGGCCCCGCAGCCGGCCGTTGTACGCGAGCAGCTCCCGGCCGGACAGCCGCTCGAACAGGCGCAGTCCCTCCGGCAGCACACCGATACGGGACTTGACCCGGACCGGGTCGCCCCACACGTCGTGCCCGGCCACCAGAACCCGTCCGTGGTCGGGCCGCAGCAGACCGGTGACCATGGACAGCGTCGTCGTCTTGCCCGCCCCGTTGGGGCCGACGAGGCCGATGAACTTCCCCGCGGGAAGGGCCAGATCGATCCCGGCGACCGCGATCTGCTCACCGAAGCGCTTCCACAGCCCTTCCACCTGGACGGCGGGCGGGGGCGTGGACGCACCGCCCGCCGCGTCGACTGTCTGCTCCGGCATGGTCATGGCCTCCTGTGTTCCCCGGCGTCGGTCGGGGAACAGCCTACGGAGACCCCTGCCCGCGGCACAGGTCCCGACCGGGCAGTCCTCGCTGGTCAGCGTTGCCGGGATCCGGCGAACGGCCCCGTGCGCCAGGTGGCCGGAGCGGGCGTCACCGCCCCCGGACGCGGGCCGCCGCCGCTTCCCGCCCGCAGGCGTATGCCAGCGGGCTGATCAGCTCCTCGGCGTCGGGCAGCCAGCGGTTGGCCGGTGTGGGCCTGCGGGCCCACTGGACCGCGCCCCGGCCGCCGATCCGGGTCGGCGGCGCGGCCACCCAGTGGCCCTCTCCGCGGGTGATCAGGTCGATGGCCGACGGCATCCACCCGAGATTGCGGATCAGTTCGGGGGCCTTGAGGGAGGCGCCGGGGAGGACGAAGAAGAGCATCCGGCGGTCGGGGGTGCACGTCACCGGGCCGAGTGGCAGCTCCATGCGCTCCAGCCGGGCCAGTGCGAGGAATCCCGCCGACTCCGAGACCTCCAGGGCGTCGAAGGTGCGCCCGGTCGGCAGCAGGATCGACGCCCTGGGCTGCTTCGACCACAGCCGGCGGGCCGCGGACCCGCTGCCGGTCGCCTGGTTCGCCCAGTCGCCCCGGCCCGGGTGCGCGCCGGGAGAGGCGCAGCCGGTGTCGCCGCAGGAGCAGCGCTCCGTGCCGTCCACGGGCTCCAGCCAGGTGCCGGGAAAGACGTCCCAGTGCCGCTCGTCCGTGTACCGCACGGCCGCGTCCAGCAGTTGTTCGCCGCGCTGTTGGGGGATCTGAGCGGCTTCCGTGACTCCCATGGTCTCATCCACGACACACTCAACTACCGCCGCAACCTCGGGTTACGGCCCGGTCCGTGCCCGTGTTCGGCGCATCGATCCTGCATATGGGGCGCACGGGTGCACGGCCGGGGGCGCGCGGGAGGCCGTGCCGTCGGGGGCGGGTAGCCAAGGCGGGGGGTTGCGCACCACGGGCCGCCCGGCCACCGGACCAAAAGGAACCAACCCGACCAACTCTGCATTTCCCGTATATCCGCCGGGCAGTGAACAGTGATCGGTGACCAGTGACCGGTGATCACCGAATCAGTGACCTACGAACGATCACCGCGGCATCAGGGGGTAGTCCATGGCAGCCAGGCCTCTCGTCGCCCGACAGCCGAACGAACGGCTGCAGGCGCTCATCCAGGAAGCCGGGTGCTCCAACGCCGGGCTCGCACGCCGGGTCAACATGGTCGGCGCGGAGCGCGGCCTCGACCTGCGGTACGACAAGACGTCCGTGGCGCGCTGGCTGCGCGGCCAGCAGCCGCGCGGCCGGGCGCCCGGCATCATCGCCGAGGCGCTGGGCCGCAAACTCGGGCGCACGGTCACGATCGACGAGATCGGCATGGCGAACGGCAAGAACCTGGCCACCGGAGTCGGGCTGCAGTTCTCGCCGACCGTCCCCGGGGCCATCGAGCAGGTCTGCGAGCTCTGGCGGTCGGACGTGGGGCGCCGGGACTTCCTCTCCGGGTCCGCCGTCGCCGCGTCCGCGCTCGTCGAACCGAGCCGTGACTGGCTGATCACCGGCGCCGACGCCCAGGTCGCGCGGACGGCGGGGGCCCGCGTGGGCACCTCCGACGTCGAGGCGGTCCGCGCGATGACCGCGGCGCTCACCGATCTCGACCACCGCTTCGGCAGCGGGCACGTCCGGCCCGTGCTGGTCCACTACCTCAACAGCGTCGTCTCCGGACTGCTGTCGGGGTCCTACCGGGAGGCGGTGGGCCGTGAACTCTTCGCCGCCGTCGCCCGGCTGACCGAGCTGGCCGGATACATGGCGGTCGACACGGGGCAACCGGGGCTCGCCCAGCGCTACTACATCCAGGCCCTGCGGCTCGCGCAGGCGGCGGGCGACCGGGCGTACGGGGGCTACGTGCTCGCCGCCTCCATGAGCCACCTCGCCGCCGAGCTCGGCAACCCGCGCGAGATCGCCCAGCTCGCTCGGGCGGCGCAGGAGGGCGCGCGCGGCCGGGTGACGCCCCGCGCGGAGGCCATGTTCCACGCGGCTGAGGCCCGGGGCCACGCCCTGCTCGGGGACGCCCGCACCTGTCACGACGCCGTCTCGCGCGCGGTCACGGCGCTGGACCGGGCCGAGCCGGAGTCCGGTGACGACCCGGCGTGGATCGCCCACTTCGACCACGCCTACCTCGCGGACGAACTGGCGCACTGTCACCGCGACCTGGGCGAGGCGGAGGAGGCCGCACGGCAGGCCGGGGAGGCGCTGGCGGGGCATCCGGCGTCCCGCGCGCGGCGGCGCGCGATCGGTCTGGTCCTGCTCGCGGCGGCACAGGTGCAGCAGCGTGAGGTGGAACACGCCTGCCACACGGCGACGCGCGCCGTCGACCTGCTGGACACCCTGCGCTCCAGCCGCGGGACGGAGTATCTCGACGACCTCCGGCAGCGGCTGGAGCCGTACGCCGAGGAGCCCCCGGTCCGTGAACTCTCCGCCCGGCTCGCCCTGCGGGCCGCCTGAGGCGCGTGCCGACGGCGGGGCCGCGCCGGCGCCGGCCCCGTGAACGGCCTTCTGTGTCCGCATCTTGTCACTGCTGTGGCACGTGTGTGCGGAGGACTTCGGGCACCCGGTAGCGTGAACCGACGATTCCGTAGGTCCACATGTAGGAGTCCCGGTGACGCACAGCGGACAGGGTGACGAGCAGCGGCCCCCGGCCGCGCGGCCCGCGCACGAAGGCGTCGTGCTGCCCGCCGACGGCAGTGAGCCCCTCATACCCGGAACCCAGGGTGCGCAGGCGGCCCCGGCGGGCGGACAGCCGTGGGGCGCACCATGGGGCCCCCAGCAGCCGGGCGGGCAGCAGCCCCCSGCCGYCCCCGGCYACGGCGCGCAGCAGCCGCCCGCCGGGGCCGCCTGCGCACCCTGGGTTCCGGGTATGAGGGGCTCACTGCCGTCGGCGGGCAGCACGACGCCTTCGTGCGCGGGCCGCGCGGCCGGGGGCCGCTGCTCGTCACCCTGTCCGCTGTGCGTCACCGGGACTCCTACATGTG
>NZ_RDBP01000012.1:978426-1000975 GCF_008042045.1 Streptomyces sp. T39 | reverse complement strand
GCGAGCTCACCGTGGACAAGCTGCCGAAGCACGCCGAGCTGAACTCGTCGCTGAAGAAGGCGTGGCAGGCGTCGGCGTCCGCCGACGACCACTACGCGGCCTGGGCGCAGCAGGCCAAGAGCAAGAAGGTCTGCAAGGACGGCACGGCCCGGAGCACCTCGCACACCGCGCAGGGCAACAAGGCCAGCGGTGACGCGACCAGGGCCAAGAACCAGGCCGCCGCGCTGTGGAACGCCATCGCCCGGGACCACGGCCTCACCGAGCGGCGCAGCGAGCAGCTCTGAGGGACGCGGGCGGCGGGGCCGGGCACACGCGGAACGGTGCGCCCGGCCCCGCCGCCTCCGGCGACGCGTCGGGATGCGTCAGGACACGGCGGCCAGTGTGTCCGAGACGTCGACGAAGTCTTTGCGCTGGGCCACCAGCCGTCCTTCCCGCACGATCTGGAAGGTCACGCTGCCGTTGACGATGCGCGGATAGTTCGGTGCGCCGAGCATGTCCTCGTATCCCCAGCGCAGTTCGGGCGTCAGCCCGTCGGTCGACACCTGGAGGCCCTGGTCGAGGGTGTGGGCGAGCCGGGCCGGGGTGATCGCGTCCCGGCCGAGCGCGCCGACGGCCTTCTCCAGGACGGTGTACGCGATCCAGGTCGTCTGCACGCCCGCGTCGGCGGGGTCGATGGTGTCGTCGCCGAAGGCGTGCTCGTTGATCACCTTGCGCATCGGGTCCCAGCGGCTGTCGCCCGCGTCCGGGTACCAGCCGGTGACGTAGGCGCCCTCGAAGGGGCCCTTGCGGCCACCGGTCCGGTCGATGAGCGGCTGCCCCACACTGCCCATGACGGAGGCGATGCGGACCTCCTCCCCGTCGTCGGGCAGACGGCGGAAGGAGTCGAAGAAGGTCTCCGTGCGGTCGCCCAGGGCGGCGGTGACACAGCCCGGCCGCTCGCCCGGGGCCGTCGAGCCGGCCGGACGCTCCGAGGCCCGGCTCCGGGCGAGCCCGGCCTGCTCGGTGTAGTCGGTGGCGTCGTCCGCCGCGAGGATGTCGGCGGTCTCCGCGTCGCTCCGCCCCTTCTGGAGGCCGGAGTTGAGCAGCTGGGAGAGGTCGTCCCCGGCCAGCGTGTCGGGCCGCACCAGGGCGACGCCGTCGCAGGAGCCGGCCAGCTGCCGGCCGTTGCCGGCCAGCAGAGCGGGCTGCCCGCCGTTGACGGGATAGGACAGATAGCTGGTGAACTCCTCCTCGGAGATGCCGTATCCGCCGATGAAGGGGATACCCGCGGCCTCCAGCGGCGCCATGAAGGAGCCGTGCTGGCTGTAGGAGCCGACGACGGCGACGACGTTCTCCTCGACGGCACGCCGGGCGCAGGCGGCCGCACCCTGCGGGGAGTTGTCGTTGTTGCAGGTCAGGACGCGCAGTTCGTGGCCGTCCAGGCCGCCGCGGGAGGCGGCCCAGCGGGCGTAGGCCTTCGCCATCGACGGCATGCCGGGCATGTTGGTGGCCCGGGTGCCCACGGGCGCGAAGGTCATCACCGTGACGGGCTCCCTGGAGCCCCCCGGGTCTCCAGGGAGTACGCCGCAGCCGGCGACGAGGGACGCTCCCGCCGCCACGGCGGCCGTACACACGGCGCGGACGCGGAGCACAGCGATCGAGGGGCGGGAGGAGGAGGGGCGACGCCAACCGGTCATGGTTCTGCACAGTTCCTCCTTCCGGGGAACGGCACAGTGAGCATTCTTCAACGCTGGGTGACCGGAAGGTGAATTGCAGGGGCGGATCCGGGTGATCGAAAAGGGAACGTACGATCGAAGGCGTGCAGCAAGGTTCGGTCAACCCTTCCCGTCGCGGCCGTCGCTCCTCCACCATGGGCGGCATGCCGCTCAATGACATGCCCTGGTGGCGCTGGCGCAGCAACGTGCGCTCGGCGCTGCACATGCTTTCCGACCCGGTCTTCCACCAGGAGTGCTGGCTGGCCGGCCGGGAGGGCTACGGCGACGTCACGGACGCCGTGTACCGCCTGGTCGAGGACACCTGGCTGGACAACTGGTCCGCGGAGAAGTACGTCGGGACGATCTTCCGGGACTCCGGCGAGGCCGCCCTCGTGGACGTCGCCGTGCTGCGGGTGCTGCGCATCATGCACCAGGTCGGTCCCGACGCCCCCGTCTCCGCCTACCTGGAGCACCACGGCTGGCCCGAGGCCGTCCGGGCCGCCCGCGAGGCGCATGTGCGTCTGGCGTCCGCGGACGGCGAGGACCCCGACACCCCGCCGCGTTCCCTGGACGTCCTGCGGATCATGACGACCAGCGCGTGACGCTCGCGGGGCCGTGACGGCCGCCGCGTGGCGCGCGTCGCGGTGCGCGGTCCGCTGGGTGGACCGTGTTCGGCCCGGCGTCCGGGTTGTGGCAGGCTACGGGGATGACTGAGCAGTACGTCCTGACGCTCTCCTGCCCCGACAAAAAGGGCATCGTGCACGCCGTGTCGAGCTACCTCTTCATCACCGGCTGCAACATCGAGGACAGTCAGCAGTTCGGGGACCGGGACACGGGTCTGTTCTTCATGCGGGTGCACTTCTCCGCCGAGGCCCCGGTGACCGTGGAGAAGCTCCGCGCCAGCTTCGCCGCCGTCGGCGACTCCTTCGGGATGGAGTGGGAGATCCACGTCGCCGAGGAGCGGATGCGGATCGTCCTCATGGTCAGCAAGTTCGGCCACTGCCTGAACGACCTGCTCTTCCGCGCGCACACCGGCGTCCTGCCGGTGGAGATCGCCGCGGTCGTCTCCAACCACACCGACTTCTCCGAGCTCGTCGCCTCCTACGGCATCCCCTTCCACCACATCCCCGTGACGAAGGACACCAAGGCCGAGGCCGAGGCGCGGCTGCTGGAGCTGGTGCGCGAGGAGGGCGTCGAACTGGTCGTCCTCGCCCGCTACATGCAGGTCCTCTCCGACGACCTGTGCAAGGAGCTCAGCGGCCGGATCATCAACATCCACCACTCCTTCCTGCCGAGCTTCAAGGGCGCCAAGCCCTACCACCAGGCGCACGCCCGCGGGGTGAAGCTGATCGGCGCGACCGCGCACTACGTGACGGCCGACCTCGACGAGGGCCCGATCATCGAGCAGGAGGTGCAGCGCGTCGGCCACCAGGCCACCCCGGAGCAACTGGTCGCCACCGGCCGCGACGTGGAGTGCCAGGCGCTGGCCCGCGCGGTCAAGTGGCACGCCGAGCACCGGATCCTGCTCAACGGCCGCCGCACGGTCGTCTTCGCCTGACACCCGCGCGGCCCCGGCACGAGTCGCTTCGGCCGGTGGACGGGCCCGTGACCGGGCGGCCGCCCCCGCCTCAGCCGGCGGAGGTGCCCGTGACCGGTCTGTCGCACAGGTCGTCGAGCACGAAGGCGCCCTCGTCCAGCTGGAGCCGGCGCTCGGCGTCCAGGCGCTCCAGCAGCCGGCCGAGCAGCGCCGCGTCCCTCGGGGCGCCGACGAACTCCAGCACCGCCCGGTAGAACGCGTCCCGCAGGGTCGGCGGCATCGCGTCGGACGCGTCCAGGCATATGTGGCCCGCCGTGTCGAAGAGCGACTGCACGTCACGGGTGGCCGCCGACGGCTGCCCCGCGTCGACCGTGCCGCCGGGGAAGAACGGCCGCTCGGCCGGGGCCGCGTGCTCCGCCCAGCTTCTGCGGGCGTCCTGGGAGGTGAGCCGGCCCAGGAGATCCCACGCCGCCGCGCTCGGCCGGAAGACGGCCGCCAGGTCGCCCGACACCTCGAACGCGTTCTCCTCCGCGGCGCGCCCCGCGCCGTCGAGGAAGCGCGCCGTCGGCACCGGCCGCACGTCGTCGCCGTAGTGCCTGCGGATGAACGACCCCTGGTGCTCATGGGTGCAGTCGCCCCGGTTGAGGAGCCCGTACGCGCCGCCGCCCAGCGCCTCGAAGGAGTCGGTCAGACTCCTCGGGCCGGGAGCCCGGCCGTTCGCGGTGAGCAGGCGGCCCCACTCCTGCCAGACCTCCTTCGTCTCGCTCCACGCGGTCCGGCCGGTGGCCCATGACTCGTACCCCGACGTGCCCCCGCGCTGGAGCATCAGATCCTCGATCCAGTCGGTGCCGGGCCACCCCGAGGTCGCCCCGGATCCCATCGCCAGGCACCACGCCGGCTCCCCGTCCTGCGGGACGCCGGCCTGCCTGCTCCACACCACGGACTTCAGGTCGACCCGCACCGGCACCCAGTACGCCCGGGTCCGTGCCCCGTCGCCGGTGCCGGACACGGTCACCTGCGGCGCCCACGGCGGGACGGCCGCACCCGCCACCGACTCCGGCAGGGGGTGCGCATGGCCGTCCCGGGCGTACTCGGCCAGCTCCCCGGGGCTGCTCAGCACCGCGACGTCCGGCGGCGCCCCCGCCTGGAGCTGGGCGACCAGGGTCTCCCGCAGCGAACGCGTCCCCGTGTAGACGTACTTCTTGCCCGTCTGCTGCTCGATGCTGTCCAGCGCCTTGCGGAAGGGCTTCTCCTCGCCGTCCGTCCAGGGCCCGAGGACGACCAGCACCCGGTCGTCCCCGGGGGAGCCGCAGCCACCGGTGGCGACGGCGGAGACGGCGAGCAGCACACCCGCGAGCGCCAGGCGGACACGTCGGCTCATGGCTGCGGCTCCTTGCGCCGGGGGAGGCGGCCCGGATAGGGCCTGCCGTAGAGGAAGAGCGTCAGGCCGCACCCCAGGGCGCCGGCCACGGTGACGGGGAGCAGCACGTCCGCCGTCAGCGACCAGCCCTCGGCGTGCGCCCCGCCCAGGGCGTGCGAGGTCGCGGCGGCCGACCCCTCGATCCTGCGCGGCGCGTCCGAGCCGCCGGTCACGTACGCGAGCGCCGCCAGCTCGTCCCGCACCCGCTGCTGCGCCCCGTGCTCCTGCGCGCCGCCGGCGCCGAGCAGCACCGGGGTCACCCGACCACCCGCCCACGCCGTCCCCGTGCGGCGTGCGGCTCCCTCCCGCCGACGTCCTCCGTGCCGCCCGCTGCCCGTTCGCCCCGTCGCTTCGCGGGCCCGCAAGGCCCCGCCGTTCCGCGTGCCGCCCGGCGGGGCGCTCCCCGCGCCGGGCCTCGCCGGCCCGCCGGCGCGGCGCGTCACCACGGCCTCGCCCGCGCACGACGCCCCGGGGCCGGGGGCCTGGAGCGGTAGCCGCCCGTCCGCCTCCCCGACCGGGCCCGCGCGGGCGGGTACGCCGCTCGTCCGCCTCCCCCCGCCCGGGGGTGCGTCACGGCCCCCCGTCCGGTGCGCGGGCCGGGCGGCGGCGCGGCAGGAGACCCGCGCCGCGATGGCGGAAGCCCAGCGGCCGGGTGCGGAACGCGCTGTCCAGCAGGGCCTCCGCCAGGGCGGCACCGGGCCCGTCCTCCGGGTGCGGCACCTGCTTGGCCAGCCGCCGGTAGCTGTCCGACAGCTGCCGGCGCAGCTCCCGCTCGGTCGACGGCACCGGGAACGGGGCCAGGAGGTCCGCCCGCACCAGGGGCAGCGGATCGTCCCCGCCCTTCTCGCGGGCGGCGCGGACCAGGTCGAGCAGGAGCTCCTGGAGCTCCGTCGCCAGCCGCTCCTGCGCCCGCCCGTCGGTGAGCCCCTCGTGGCTCACCAGCCGGTGCGCCGCCGACAGCGCCCGGCGGGCCGACTCCACGGTGGGCGGCGCCCCCGCGTGGATCCGCACCATCGCCGTCCGTGCGGCCGTGCGGTGACGGGAGTCCGGCGGCACACCCGCGAGCGACGCGAGCGCCTGATCCGGCCGGTGGCCCGCCAGCTGGATGCGCGCGAGGCCGAAGGCCGCCGCGCCGAGGGCGTGGTTGCGGCGCCACACGGCGTCGTAGAACCGCATGGCCTCCCTCTCGTGCTCCTCCCTGCGCCCGGAGCCCTCCGGTCCGTCCCCGGCCCCGCCGGGAGACGGGTGGGACGCGGGCTCGCCCGCGAGCCGCTCGTGGCAGTAGCCGAGCGCGAGCTTGGGCGCGTACTCGCCGGGGATCGCCGCGTAGACGTCGTCGAAGCAGATCAGCGCGCGGGCCACCTGCCCCCGGGCCAGTTCCAGCAGCCCCTGGTGCCAGTCGAGGCGCCAGTCGTAGGAGGCCCGGCTGCCCAGCAGCCGCCGCGTGTCGGCCAGCGCCCGCGCCGCCCCGCGCAGTTCGTCGTCACGGTCCCGCCCCCGCCACCCCGAGAGCTCCAGCCGGAGCCGGCAGCGCAGCAGATGCAGCTCCGGCGACGGCTCCCAGTCCTTGCTCAGCTGGAGCAGCCCGGCGGCGTCGCTGTACGAGGTGCGCTGGAGCTCCTTCCAGTTGGGGTCCTGCTTGTCCGGCTTCGGGACGGGCAGGGCGACCGCCGCCTCCGCAGGCTCCGGCACCCGCGCGTCGGGCGCCCGCCGCCCGGTCCCCGCGTCCGCTCCCCAGCGTTCCAGCGGCGGCGCCGCCCCCAGCCGGCCGGAGAGTGCCGACGCGGCCGGCGCGAACAGCGACGACGGCTCGAACGTCTCCTCCCCGAGCCGCAGCGACCGCAGCTCCCGCAGCACCCCCTGCAGCTGGACCCGCATCTCGCGCGCCGAGGCGTAGCGCAGCCGCGGGTCGGCGGCCGTGGCCCGGCGCAGCGCCCGGTGCAGCGACTCGGTGCCGAGGTCGGCCGGCGGCTCCGGGTCCTCGGCGAGCAGCGCGCCGAGGACCGCGCCGACCGTGTAGAGATCGCCCGCCGTCGTGATCTCGCCCCCCGCGCCCGCCTCGGGCGGACGGTGGGTGACCGGCCCCGGGGCGCCGGGCTCGCGCACCCCCGCGACGTCGATCAGCTTGATGCCGTTGCCGCAGTGCAGCACGTTGGTGAGCGACAGATCGCCGTACACGAGCTTCTCCTGCTCGTGGAGATAGCTGAACGCGTCCAGCACCAGCAGTCCGTAGACGACGATGAACTCCCGGACCCGCGGGCCGGCGAACGGTGCGTCCTGCCGGGCGATACGGGCGGCGATCCACGCCAGCCGCGCGCCGTCGGCGAACTCCATGACGATGTAGTCGGCGGGCTGCCCGCCGTCCGCCCCGTCCGGGGTGACGCCGCCGTGACGCGCGTAGTTGACGACACGGATGATGGCGGGGTGGTTGAGGCTGACCAGCCGCAGCCGCTCCTGATGCGCCTGGCGCACGGCGGCCCGGTCGGCGGGGTCGAGCAGGCCCTTGAGAGCGACCGGACGCATCTCCAGCAGCAGGTCGCGGGCGAGGAAGACCTGGCCGTGGGCGCCGTGCCCGAGCGGCCCCACCACCTCGTACTGCTGGTGCAGCAGATCACCGGCCGACAGCGGCGCGGTCCCGGCGACGGCGCCCGGGGTGACGAGCGCGGCGGGATCGCGCACGGCGACGACGGGCAGGTCCGCCAGCTCGCCGCCGGGCGGCTCGACCACGAACTCCCGCGCTCCCATGGGGCCGGCGGACGCGCCCTCGGCGTTCTCGGCCTCCAGCAGGGCCGCCTCCACGTCGACCGCCAGCCGGAACAGCCGCCGCGGCAGCCCCACGTCGCCCGCGACGGGGCGCTCCGCCACGCGGTCACCGGCGAGGCGCCCCTGCCCGGGGTGACCCCCGGCGGGTTCCGGGGAGCGGTCACCGGCGAGGGGTTCCTCCTGGGCGGGGTCGCTGCCGGGCGGCTGTGTGCCGCGGTCACCGGCGGGGTGCTCCGGCGACCGGTCGCCGGCGAAGGGCCCCGGGCCGGGGTCGGCGGCGGGCGGTCGCGATGCCTCCGCGGCGGCTCGCCGCAGCTCACGGCGCAGGCGGGGCGCGCGGGAGCGCGGGCGGGAGGCGCCGGCCGCGGCGGGGCCGGGCAGCCGGTGCAGACGCAGTTCGGTCTCGGCGAGGCGCTGGACGCGACCGGAGAGACGTTTCGTCCTGAGGGTTTCCCAGTCCTCCTCCATCACCTCCTCCCGCACCCGGGCGAACAGCGGGGAGTGCGGGTCGCTGAAGACCAGCAGCAGCCTGGCCCGGTCGCTTGCGAGGAGCGCGCGCAGCAGGTCCACGATCTCGGCGTCCGGGGACGCCGAACGGTCGACGGCGAGGAACGCCGCCGTCAGCGGCGTCCGTTCGGCCGCGATGCGCCCGAGGAGGCGGGCATGGGGGTCCGTCGCGGCGGACGCGCCGTCGTCCGCGCCCGCGGTGGCATCCGCGTCTGTCTCCTCCTCGTCGTCCGGGGCCGCCAGGCCGATGCGTTCCGCCGCCTGGAGCGCCAGCTCCGCCGCCGTGCGGTTCGTCGCGTCCACCGCGAAGTCGATGCTGCCCGCCTGCGGCTCGTCGCGGGACGGGGCCGGGGCGTCGGACTCCGGTGGGACCGCCGGGCTCTGCTCGCGGTCCGCGAGGGTGAGCACCGAGCGGATGGTGTGCAGCAGTTCGTGCTCGCCCTCGCCCGCGAACACCGGCTCCACCCGGTCCGTGTCCGGCGCCCCGTCGAGCCAGCGCGTCAGGCGCCGCTGGAGGCCGGGTACCCGGCCCGAAGCGGTCCGGCCGGGGGAGAGGGCCACGTCCCGGGAGACCGCCCGGGGGCCCCGGACCGTCAACCCCAGCCGCTCCAGCGGGAGATGCCGCAGCACGGTCTCCGTCGGGATCAGATAGGCGTGGTCCCGGCGCACCGGTGCCTGCGCCGTCCCGAGCCGGTGCGCCACGATGCCGATGACCCGTCGGGAGCGGCTGTGGACCACGCCGCTGCCGCTGTAGCCGTGACGTACGGGGTAGGCGGCGCCGTGCGGGTCGAGCTGCACCCACTCGGGCGTCGGCGCGGGACCGCCGCGGCCCATCAGCCTGGCCTCCAGGTGCTCCCCGCCCGGCAGGTCCTCCGGGTACCCGGTGAAGTGCACCCGCTCGCCACGCACCGGGATCTGACGGTGCAGCACCGCGGGGGACGCGTCCGGTTCGTGGTCCAGTTTGAGCAGGACCAGGTCGCCGCCGCTGTGGGCCGCGGGCGGGACGAGGTACTCGTCCAGCAGCCGTGCGCGCAACGGCTCCCGTGTCCCGCGTCCGAAGGCGGCGCCCGGCACGTCCACGTACACGGTGCCGAGGGGCACCCGCCCGCCCGACGCGCCCTGGGCCGGCACGACGGTGTGCGCGCAGGTGAGGACCAGACCTCCGGGCAGCAGGACCCCGGCCCCCAGCGGGCGGCCCGACCGATCCTGCGCACGGAGCAGACGAACCCGCCAACTCTCCTCCACATACGCAGAGTTGGAGGTGCGTAACGGCTCGCTCATAGCGCCCCACGATAGCCACGCCCGCCCGCCCGGGCGACGGTCGTGCGCGCCCTTCTCCGATCACCCCCGCTCCGGTTGCTCGCGACGGGACGGATCGCGGGACCGACGTCCCCTGCCCGGAGGCCGCGAGGCGCTCAGAGTCTGCTGAGCGCGGCCGCCGCGAAGAGCACGTCCGAGATCGCGTCGCGGTCGCCGTCCTGCCCGGCGGCGGCGTCCTCGGGTGCCACATGCCCGGCGACGAGGCGGCAGAACTCGACGCCGTCCAGGGCCACCTGGGCCACCGAGTGGTCGGCGGAGCCGACCGCCGCGGGAGAGTCCAGGGCGATGTACCAGTTCCCGCCGCCCGAGCCCTCGACCTCCAGGTGCAGCGACCGGCCGGGGGAGCCCGGTGTCACCAGGTGCCGGGCAGGTCCTGCCAGACCCGCCCGGCGGCGGTCCGCGAGCGCGGCCGGCAGCAGGCGCGCCGCCAGGTCGATCATCCGGTGCAGATGCGCACCGCTCGGGGGCTCGTACGGGTAGTCGACGGCGCCGGCGATGTCGTCCGCGTGGATCCAGCACTCGAAGGCGCGGTCCAGCAGCGCGTCGCGCAGCGGCAGGGCGAACGCCCCGTACGAGACGGAGAGATCGGACGCGCCGCGGCCCGCGAACGACACCGTCCGGATGAGGGTGTGGCTCTGGTCCCGCCAGGGCTCGCGGATCGTGCGCGTCGGCGGCCTGTCGGCCGCGCCCCAGAAGGTCTCGGTGCGCTCCGCCGGCAGGCCGGGAGCCGACGGCCCCAGGGGGTCGTCGAGACCCAGGGCGGCCGAGACCAGCCCGTCCACGCTCATCAGGTGGGCGATCACCCCCGCGACGGTGGTGCGCCGGTTCACCTGGCGCTCGCCCTCGAACCACCGCAGCCGCACCGGCGCGTGCCACTCCGACTCGCCGATGTCGCGCAGCAGCGCGTCGAGCCGGGCGGTCTCCGCGTCGTAGGCGTCCGCCCAGCCGGGCACGGGGATCCGGGCCGGCCGGCGCCCCAGGCAGTTCTCCAGCACCTGGAAGCGGAGCCGCGGGTCGAGGTCGAGATCCCGGTCGGTGTGCAGCAGCCCGACGGCCTCGCGCAGCCGCAGGGCCTCCTCCGCACAGGGCGCGCACTCGCCGAGGTGCTCCTCGACGGCGGCGGTCTCCTCGGCGGAGCACGCGGACAGTGCCCACGCGCCGAGCAGCGACTTCAGCACGCCGTGCGTCCGCCCCACCGCCGCGCCTCCGTCCGCGTCCCCGGCCTCCGCCGGCCCGGGGTCACCGGGCCCCGCGGGGTCCTCGCCCGGCCCCGCGCCGCCACCGGCGCCCGGCGCACCGGGCTCCACCCGCCCGCGGCCGGCCGCGCCGTCACCGCCCGTCGCGCGCCCCCCGTCCCGCTCCGCGGACCCGTCCCGGTCCCCCGGCCCGGCAGGCTCTCCGGCCCCGTCGCGGTCTCCGAACGGGTCGCGGGGACCTGCCTCCTCGCGGTCCCCCGACCCGTCCCGTCCACCCGACCCGGCGGGGTCCCCGCGGCGCGGCAGGGCGGGGCGGGGGCGGTACGCCTCCGGCGAGAGGTCGTCCGGGGCCCAGCGCGGGGCGGGTATGCGCGGCAGGCCGCGCACCTCGTCGCGCTCGCGGTCGTCGTCGCCACCGTCCACGGGGCCGTTCGGCGTGTTCACAGTGCTCGTCCGTATCCAGGGGGAGAGGAGCCCTCCAGCGACCGGGTGTGCGCCGTGGACAGCAGTTGCAGACCGAGCCGCAGCCGGCGCCGCGCCTCGTCCTCCGTGACGCCGAGGTCGGCGGCCGTCTGGCGGTAGTCGCGCCGCTGGAAGTAGGCCAGCTCCAGCGCGGCCCGCAGCGGCGCCGGCATGGACGTCACGATGTAGTCGGCGCGCGCGGCGACGGCCGCCCTGCGCACCTTCTGCTCCAGTTCCTCGGCCGTGCCCCCACCGCCCTCGGCGAGGGCCGCCGCCTCGTTGCGCCGCAGACGTTCCACGGCCTGGCCGTTGGTGAGCCGCGCCACCCAGGAGCGCATCGAGCCCTGCTTGGGGTCGTAGGCGTCCGGGTGCTCCCAGATGTAGCCGAAGACCTCCCGGGTGACCTGGTCGGCGGCGTCGTCGTCCTCCAGCACCCGGTGCGCCTGACTGTGGACGAGCGCGGCGAACCGGTCGTACAGCTCCCCGAGCGCCGCGGCCTCGCCCCGCGCGAGCCGCTGCTGCATCCTGCGGTCCCAGCGCGGTGGTGCGTCCTTCGCCATGCGGCCCCCAGTCCCTGCGGTCCGAGCGTCGTGCCCTGCTGCGTCGCCGTCCTGTGTCCCATTCGAATGTAGTGCGCCGATTGGCATACGCACTCCCCTTTGCGGCAAGTGCGTCCACGGGGCGGCTCCGCGTGGTAGAGGGCGCCGGGCCCGGGGAGCGGAATGGGGAACTCCGCGTGATGTCCGTCGCGTTTCAGGGATGGGCGGCAGGGCAGGGGGGCAGTGGAAGGACGGCTTCCGTTCTTCGGGGCAGGCCGGTTCGAGGAGGGCTCCACAGATGATGCTCAAGGTGGTCGAGGCCCGCGAGGGCTCGTGGACCGTGCTGCACGTGAGCGGCGAGCTCGACCTCGTGTCCTCGCCCGTCGTGCGGCAGCGGGTCCACGACGCGGTCGCGGCGGGCCACCGCGACGTGGTCCTCGACCTGTCGGGGGTCCACTTCTGTGACTCCAGCGGGGTGGGCGTGCTCGTCGCCGCCCGGCGTCTGATGCGGTCCTGCCAGGGCCGGCTGCGGCTCGTGCTGCCGGCGCACGGCGCCGAGGACGGCTCCCACGTCAACCGCGTGCTGGCGGCGCTCGGCGTGCGCCGCCTCTTCGAGGTGTACGCGGACGCCGGGGCGGCCGCCGACGAGGAGGCGCGGCCGCTCTCCGCCTAGCGGCCCGGGGCGCGTCCGCGCAGGTGGCGGCTCGGTGGCGCGCGCCGGCGCACCCGTCGGACACCCGTACGTGCCCCGCAGGTCGCGCGCCCTCAATTCCCCCGCCGTGTACACGCGTCAGCCCTCGGGGCCGTACCCTCCCCGCATGGACAGCGCAGAATACGAGCGGAAGATCGCTTCCCGCTTCGCGGCTTTCGACCAGGACCACAACGGCTCCATCGACCGCGAGGACTTCAGCAGGGCCGCCGCCGCGGTGCTCGCCGAGTTCTCCGTGACGGCCCGCTCCGACAAGGGCCAGGCGGTCTACATCGGTGCCGAGGCGTTCTGGCAGGGTATGGCCGGTATCGCCGACGTCGACGGGGACCAGCGGGTCAGCCGCGAGGAGTTCGTCACCGGCGCGGCCAAGAGACTGCGCGACAACCCGGAGCGATTCGGCGAGATCGCCCGGCCGTTCCTCCACGCCGTGTACGCCGTCGCCGACGAGGACGGCCGCGGCGTGACGCCCGAGGCCGCCGCCCGGGTGATGCGCGCCCTGGGCATCGAGGGGCGGCTCGCGGACGGTGCCGCCGCCGCGCTGGACGCCGACAGCGACGGCCGGATCTCCGAGCGGGAGGTCCTCGCGGGCTTCGCGGCGTACTGCGTCACCCCGGAACAGCCCCGCTAGCGAGGCGTCGTCGCCCGGAACGGCCCCGTCGGCGGGAGACGTCGCGGCGGCCCTCGCCGGGCGTCGCCGCTCGACCCCGCACCGCCCTCGCGGCAGGTCCCCCGCCCGGCGCCGGCGTCACGCCGGAGCGGGCGGCGACCCCGCCCGCCGGCGCCCCGTGCCATGTCGCGGGGCGCCGGCCGGCGTTGGCCCGGGCACTCTGGAGCGTCACCGTGTGTTGATACCGGGTTGTGTCCTCGGACGGGGTCGTCACGGCCCGGAGTCGCCGGGGTGCTCCGGTACGCTCCGTGTGATGCGAGTCGCCGCGAGGACGAGACCCCACGGCGCGGTCGTTCCGGCCGCCCCGGTCCCCTCGATGCGCGCTGATCATCCGGCACGGATGCGGGCGCCGAGCCCGTGTTCGACTGCCCCGGCAGCGCGTCGCACAGTATGCACCATGGGTACTCCTTCGCGCTGGAATATGCCCGAAGCGCTTGTTGCGGTGACTGTACGTCAACCATGCTGTCCTGCAAGGGAATCACGTTCCGTGATGGCAGTGAGGCGCAAGGCGATGTGTCCGCCGGTTCGGATGGTGTGAGCGGTGCAGGTGCTTCAGGTTCAGTTGGAGATCGGTCCCGACCCCGCGGAGGTGGGGCGGGCCCGGAGATGGGCGCGGTCGCGGCTGCTGAGATCGGGTCTGGGGGACGACGAGCCGCTCTCCGAGACGTTGATCCTGCTGATCTCCGAGCTCGTCACCAACGCCGTGGTGCACACCGGCTGCCCCGCCGTGCTGCGCATGCTCTTCGGCCCGGGCCCCGCCGACGCCGGCACGGTGCGCGTCGAGGTCGCCGACGCGAGCGCCTGCCCGCCGCGCCCCCGTCACGCGGACGGGGACGACACCAACGGCCGGGGCCTGGAACTGGTCGACGGTCTGGCCGACCGCTGGGGCTGGACGGCCGAGGGCTCCGGCAAGTCCATCTGGTGCGAGGTGGACCGATGTCCCGGCTCCGACGCCCCCCACGTCGCCCCGCACACCCGGGTCCCGCAGGGCCCGGCCCGGCCCGCGCCCCAGGGGGCGCAGCCCGGCCGGCCCGGGGCGTACGGGATCGATCCGTACGGGAAGCTCCGCGCCACCGCCCGGTGACCCCCGGGSGSCCGCCGGCCCCGTTTCCCCGGCGGCCCCCCGGCCCGTTCAGCCGCCGTCCGCCGTGGCCCGGAACGTCCGCCGGTACACCGTCGGCGGCACACCGAGCACGGACAGCAGATGCTGGCGCATCGACTGGGCCGTGCCGAAGCCGGAGTCCCGCGCCACCTGGTCCACCGACAGGTCGGTCGACTCCAGCAGATGCCGCGCCCGTTCGACGCGCTGACGGGTGAGCCACTGGCCGGGGCTGACGCCCACCTCCTCGCGGAAGCGCCGGGTGAACGTCCGCACCGACATGGACTCCTGCTCCGCGAGATCGCGCAGCCGGAGCGGCTCGTGGAGCCTGCCGAGGGCCCAGGCGCGCGCCGCCGTGGTGGTCGCCATCTGCGGTTCCGGCACCGGCCGGTGGATGTACTGCGCCTGGCCGCCGTCGCGGTGCGGCGGCACCACCGTGCGCCGGGCGACCTCGTTGGCGACGGCCGTGCCGTGGTCGCGGCGCACGATGTGCAGACACAGGTCGATGCCGGCCGCGACGCCCGCCGAGGTGAGGACGTCCCCGTCGTCGATGAACAGCACGTCGGCGTCGACCCGGACGGACGGGAACAGCCGCTGGAAATGGTCCGCCGACGCCCAGTGGGTGGTCGCCCGGCGGCCGTCGAGCAGTCCGGCGGCGGCCAGCACGTACCCGCCCGTGCAGATGGACACCATGCGGGTGCCGGGCCGGACGAACGCCAGCGCCGCGGCGAGTGCGTCGGTGAGACGGCCCTCGTCGAAGACCGGTCCCAGCTCGTAGGAGGCGGGGATCACGACGGTGTCCGCGGTGGCGAGCGCCTCCGGGCCGTGCTCGACCCACACGTCGAAGTCGGCGTCCGTGCGCACCGGGCCGGGCGCGAGCCCGCAGGTGACGATCTCGTACAGCGGGGAGCGGTCGGGGCCCTTGGCGCGGCCGAAGATCCGGTGCGGGATCCCCAGCTCGAACGGGAGCAGCCCGGTCAGGGCGAGGACCACCACACGGTGGCGGGACGCGGTCATGGCCCGATCCTAGCGAATGCTGTCCCTCGGGCCACTCGTTGCGGACCGTACGGACCAGCAGGCTGTCCGCGTGACCCAGACAACCGACCGCAGGCCCGGTCCGCGCCGCCCGCTCGTCCGCCCGCCCCGCGTCCACCGCGCCTGGTCCGTCGCCGCCGTCACCTTCGTGACGATCATCGGCGCCGCCGCCTTCGCCTCCCTGCCGGGCCTGCTCATCGAACCGCTGCACGCGGAGTTCGACTGGTCGCGCGGAACGATCGGCTTCGCCGTCTCGGTCAATCTGGCGCTCTACGGACTGACCGCGCCGTTCGCCGCCGCGCTGATGGACCGGCTCGGCATCCGCAAGGTCGTCGCCGTCGCCCTCACGGTCATCGCGGTGGGGTCCGTGCTGACCGTCCGGATGACCGAGCCCTGGCAGCTGGTCCTCTACTGGGGCGTCCTCGTCGGCCTCGGATCCGGTTCCATGGCGCTCGCGTTCGCCGCCACCGTGACCAACCGGTGGTTCGTCCGACGGCGCGGTCTGGTCACCGGCATCCTCACCGCCGCCGGTGCCTCCGGCCAACTGGTGTTCCTGCCGCTGCTGTCCTGGCTGGTCGAGGACCACGGATGGCGCCCCGCCGCGGTCACCGTGGCGCTCGCCGCGCTCGCGGTGGTCCCGTTCGTCTGGCTGCTGCTGCGCGACCACCCCGCCGACGCCGGCGTCGCCGCGTACGGCGCCGAGGGCTTCACGCCCAAGCCGCCGCCCGTGCGGGGCGCGGCCCGCCGGGCGCTGAGCGTCCTCTTCTCGGCCGCGCGGACCGGCCCCTTCTGGCTGCTCGCCGGCACCTTCGCCATCTGCGGGGCCTCCACGAACGGCCTGGTCAAGACCCACTTCGTCCCCGCGGCCCACGACCACGGCATGCCCATCACGGCCGCGGCCTCGCTGCTCGCCGTGATCGGGGTCTTCGACGTCGTGGGCACCATCGCCTCCGGCTGGTTCACCGACCGCTTCGAGGCCCGCCGGCTGCTCGCCGTCTACTACGCGCTGCGGGGCGTCTCACTGCTCTTCCTGCCGATGCTGCTCGCCCCGTCGGTGCAGCCGCCGATGGTCTTCTTCATCGTCTTCTACGGACTCGACTGGGTCGCCACGGTTCCGCCGACGCTCGCCCTGTGCCGTGAGCACTACGGCGAGGACAGCGCCATCGTCTTCGGCTGGGTGCTCGCCTCCCACCAGGTGGGCGCGGCGGTCGTCGCCTTCGCCGGCGGTGTCGCCCGGGACGTCTTCGGCTCGTACGACGTGGTCTGGTACGCCTCCGGGGCCCTGTGCGCCGCCGCGGCCCTGATGGCCCTGGTCATCCGGCGTGGGCCCCTGCCGGCCCTCGCGCCGGCCACGCCCGCCTGAGAAGCCCGGGCGGGCGCGCCGCCCGCGGCCTCAGCCGGTACGGCGCCGGATCTCCACCATGAAGCAGCCGAACTCGACGGCCCGGACGTGGACGAGGGCGACGGCCGGGTCGGCGAAGACCTCCCGCAGCAGCCCGTCCACCTCCCCGGCCCGCTCCTTCGGCAGCTCGACCAGGGTGCCGCCCAGGATGCGGCCTCCGGCGTCGTAGGCGCGCAGCACCCGGCGCGCGCCGTGCAGTCCGGCCGGGTACCCGGGCCCGGACGACGGTCCCGCGCACGGATCGGCGTGCACGAAGACGGGCCCCACCTCGTCGTACGGCCCGGGCTCGGCCCCGGTCCGGGCCGCCCATCCGCGCAGCGGCGCGTACGAGACGAGGACCAGGCGTTCGCCGGCCCGGCTGTGCCGCAGACAGCAGCGCAGGGGCGCGCCCCCCTCGGCATCGGTGAACGGGCGGGGCACCCGCCCGGCGTCGTCGCGCTCGCGCAGCCGCGCGAGCACGTCCGGTGCGACGGCGACACTCTCGTATGCGGTCTCCATGCGCCCCAGCCTCGCCGACACCCGCCCCCGCCCGCTGGCGGCTTTCGGACCTGGCTCTCGCGCCGGGGGCGCGGAGCCGGCCGGCGCCCCGGGCGAGCGCACGGGCGACGTCAGCGAGCGGTGCGGGCGAGCGCGCGGGCGATGCGGGACGCGTCCCGGGCGAGCTCCCGCAGCATCCCGCTGATCGGGTTGGTGTAGCCGGTGAAGTAGAGGTCCGGCGCACCCGGCGCGCAGCGGGCGCCGCGCACCCGGGGGGCGCCGTCGGCGTCCAGCACGTCCAGGTGGCCCACCAGCCCCTCCAGTCCGCGGCGGTAGCCCGTGGCGGCGATCACCGCCTCGGGCGCGACCAGGGAGCCGTCCGACAGCGCCACCTTCCCGCCGTCGAGCGCCGTCACCGCGGCGACGATCTCGACCCGGCCCCTGCGGACCGCGTCGATCAGGCCCACGTCCTGCACGGGGATGGCGCCCTGCGCGACCCGCGAGTAGAGGCCGGTGTCGGGGCGTGGCAGGCCCCGGTCGGCCAGGTCGGGGACGGCGACCTTGCACAGCAGCGCGCCGGCCCTGTCGACGAGGCGCACCGGCAGGCGGCGCACCAGGATGCCGGTGCGCTGGGCGGGCCAGCCCGCGGTCGAGCGGCGCACGATGTGCGGGACGGTCCTGATCGCGAGGCGCACCCGGGCCGCGCCGCCCTCGACGAGGTCGACGGCGATCTCCGCCCCGGTGTTGCCGGCGCCGACCACGAGGACGTCCTTGCCGGCGAAGGGCGCGGCGTCGCGGTAGTCCCGGGCGTGCAGGAGCGTGCCCTCGTAGGTGTCCCGGCCGGGCCACTCGGGGATCCGCGGGGTGTGGTTGTGCCCGGTGGCCACCACGACCGCGCGGCCGGTCAGTTCGCGGCCTCCGCTGGCGCGCAGCAGCCAGCCCTGCCCGTCCGCCGCCCGCTCCACGCGGGAGACCTCCACACCGGTGACGATCTCCAGCTCGTGGTGCTCGGCGTACTTCTCCAGGTACCGGACGACGTCGTCGCGGGCCACCCACCGGCCGAACGAGCGCGGCATCGCGAGACCCGGGAGCGCGGAGCCCGCGCGGGTGGTGTGCAGGCGCAGCCGGTCGTAGTGACCGCGCCAGGAGGCTCCCACGGTGTCGGCCTTCTCCAGCACCACGGCCCGTACCCCGTGGCGGCGCAGCTCGGCCGCCGTGGCGAGCCCGCCGGGTCCGCCGCCGACGATGTAGACGGGCCGGTCGTCCGTGCGGTCGATGCCCTTGGTCCTGCCCATTTCTCCGGCCATGGACCGAGAGCGTAAAACTTCCGTTTTCTTGATGGGTCTCGGTCAAGACCGAGTTCGGTTGCGAATCGGTCACGCCCCCGCAACGGGCGCTCGGTTCAGGGCCACAGCAGCTCCCGCAGCCAGTCGCCGGTGCCCTCGTCGGACCGCCGGTACCGCAGCCGCACATGCCTGCGGCGTTCGTCCCCCTGGAAGAACTCGGCCTCCTCGGGGCGCAGGACGTACAGCGTCCAGCCGGGCACGGGGGCGCCGGGCTCGGCCGCGGCGCGGTCCCATGCCGCCTGCGAGGCGCGGGCCAGCTCGGAGCGCGAGCCGAGCACCTCGCTCTGGCGGCCGGTCAGCGCCGCGGCGAGCGCGCCGGTGGAGCGCGCGTGGAGGTCGGCCTGCCCTTCGGCGGACGAACCCGCGGTGACCGTGCCCCGCAGGCGGATCTGGCGGGCGAGGGCGGGCCAGTAGAAGTGCAGGGCGGCCTGCGGGCGGGCGGCGAGCTGGCGGCCCTTCGCGCTGGTGGCGTGCGACGCGAAGTGCCAGCCCCGCTCGTCCGCGCCGTGCAGCATCAGGGTGCGCGCGTCGGGGCGGCCCCGGTCGTCCACGGTGGCGAGCGTCGTCGTGTGCGGCTCGGGCTGGCCTGCCGCCACCGCGTCGGCGAACCAGCGGTGGAAGAGGGGCAGGGGCTCGCCGGGTGCGGTGTCCGGGTCGAAGGCGGGCAGTTCCGGCAGGTCCCACACCCGCCTGGTGCGCAGCAGCGCGTCGAACTCCCGCTGCCGTGCGCTGTCGTGGTCGCTCATGAGGCCATTCAACAGCGCGCCGGCCGGTGTCACCCGGCGCGGGAGCCGCCGCCGGAGACGAACAACGGCGGCCACCGCTGGGGTGAACCGCCGTCTTCGTGACAGGACGTGGGTGGGGTCGCGGCGGGGCGCGCCGCGCCGGGGTTACTTCGCCGGCTTCTTGCCGGTGATGCCGAGGTGCACCAACAGGGCCAGGTTGGGCTTGAGTTCGGCCTGCTTCACGCCCCAGGTGGTGAAGCCCTTCTGGTGCGAGGCGACCCCGGCCAGCATGACCACCAGGGAGCCCGCCATCGCGGCCGGGTTCACGTCCTTGTCGACCCTGCCCTTGGCCTGGAGTTCCTGCACCGCCTCGGTGAGGGAGTGGGTGACCGAGTTGAGGATCTTCATGCGGATCTTGTTGAACCGCTTGTCGCCCTCCGCGGCGCCGAGGTCGACGACCCGCAGGATCGCGTCGTTGCGCCGCCAGAAGTCGAGGAATCCGTCGACCAGTTCCTCGGAGCTCTGCCATCCGGCCTTGCCCACCCAGGAGCGTCCGGAGACCAGGCTCGTCAACGAGGCGCCGTCCTTGGCCATTTCCTCGGCGATCTCGAGGACGGCCCCTTCGACGTCGGGGAAGTACTGATAGAACGTCGCGGGCGAAGTGCCCGCCTTCCGGGCGACGTCGATGACCTTGACGTCCCGGTACGGCGAGGAGCTGAGCATCTCGCCGAGGCAGTCGAGCAGTTTCTGCCGCGTCGCCTGACCGCGTCGACCGGCCACGCGGCCGTCGACCGTGCGCACTTGTCCTGTCATGCCGGTCAGCTTACCGACGGGTGATCTGCGCGCGATTCGGCCGAGTGCAAATGGGGTGACCAGCGGTCCAGACGAAAGTGTTATCAACAGCCTGTGGACAACTTTCGTGGACAACATGAGGTGACGCGCCCTCGCACGGGGTGACCAAAGCGCCGAAATACTCTCCCTTCGGACATCTGTACGAGTCCATTCCGAGCGCCCGGCATCCACCGCCGTTAGCTTGAGTGTGACGGGCACCACAGGGAAGGCGGAACGTCGATGGCCGAATTCGTACAGGGAATGCCGTGCTGGGTGGACGCGGCGCTCCCTGATGTGGAAGCGGGCAAGCGCTTCTACGGAGAGCTCTTCGGATGGACGTTCACCGACCGCGGCGGAGACCGGCTCCCCGGGGGCCGCACCCGCGCCCGCTCCGCGGACGCCTACAGCGACGGCCGGCTCGTCGCCGCCCTCACCCCCAAGAGCGACGGCCGCATGCCCACGGTGTGGAGCGTCTACCTCGCCACCCCGGACGCCCCCGCGCTCGCCCGGCGGATCGCCGAGGGCGGCGGACAGGTGATCAACGCCCCGCTGTCGGTCGGACCGGCCGGCTCGTACGCCGTCGTCGCGGACCCCGCGGGCGCGGTCTTCGGTCTCTGGCAGGCCGGGGAGCGCGAGGGCTTCGAGAAACACGGCGAGCCGGGGTCGTACTGCTGGACCGAGGTGTACACCCGGGACAAGGAGCGGGTCGACGCCTTCTACGAGGGGGTGCTCGGCTTCCAGGGCACCGATCTGCCCGGAATCGCGTCGGAGGACTTCCGCATGTGGTCGCCCCGGGGCACCGAGCCGGGGGAGAGCACCGCCGTCGGGGGCCGCAGCGTCATCGACGACTCCCTGCCCGCCGAGATGCCCGGCCACTTCCTCGTCTACTTCTGCGTCGAGGACTGCGACGAGGCCGCCCGCAGGGCGGCCGCGCTGGGCGGGCGGGTGCGCACCGCCCCGTACGACATCCCCTACGGGCGCATCGCGGAACTCACCGACGACCAGGGCGCCGCGTTCGCGGTGCTCGCGGAGCCCGCCGGCGGCGCGGACCCCGGCAGGGCACGGGAGGACGTCCGCACCCCGGGCGAGGGCGACGAGGGTGACGAGGACGGCGAGGAGCCCGGGAAGCCCTGGCCGCACGACTCCCCGGGGCCCGTGCGCGCCCCGGGCGACGGGCCCACGAGCGGGCCGGACGCAGGCCGCGCGGCGGGCCGCGACCTCACATCCGCGCCCGATACGGGGTGAGACACCCCGATCCGCCCCCGGGTTCGCAACCGCCGCCCCGGACAGGAAGAATCAGGGTGCTCACCGCAGAGGGCTCGATGGTGAGACCCTGCACGGGGCGGCAAGAGACGGGCTCCATGACACGAGAGCCCGTACGGGGAGGTGGCACGCAAGTATGGAGCAGCTGACGCAGCACGACCCGAGACGGATCGGTCCGTTCGAGGTGCTGGGCAGGCTCGGTGCCGGCGGCATGGGACTGGTCTATCTCGCACGGTCGGCGTCCGGCCGCCGGGTGGCGATCAAGACGGTGCGCACGGAGCTCGCCGAGGACCAGCTGTTCCGCGTGCGGTTCACGCGCGAGGTCGAGGCGGCCCGCGCGGTCAGCGGCTTCTACACGGCGGCCGTCGTCGACGCCGACCCCCGGGCCGCGGTGCCCTGGCTCGCCACCGCCTACGTGCCGGCGCCGTCGCTGGAGGAGATCGTCAACGAGTGCGGGCCGATGCCCGCGCAGGCGGTGCGGTGGCTCGCGGCCGGCATCGCCGAGGCGCTCCAGTCCATCCACGGGGCGGGCCTGGTGCACCGGGACCTCAAGCCGTCCAACGTGCTGGTGGTCGAGGACGGCCCCCGGGTGATCGACTTCGGCATCGCGTCGGGTGTCTCCAACACCCGGCTGACGATGACCAACGTCGCCGTCGGCACCCCCGCCTACATGTCCCCCGAGCAGGCGCGCGACTCGCGCAGCGTCACCGGGGCCAGCGACATCTTCTCGCTCGGCTCCACCCTGGTCTTCGCGGCCACCGGACATGCGCCGTTCCACGGCGCCAACCCGGTGGAGACCGTGTTCATGCTGCTGCGCGAGGGCCCCGACCTGGAGGGCCTGCCCGACGAGCTGCGGCCGCTGATCGAGCACTGCATGCAGATGGAGGCCGGTCTGCGGCCGTCGCCGGCCGACCTCCAGGCGCAGCTCGCCCCGCATCTGTTCTCGTCCGGGCACGACGACGGGCAGGGAGTCGTCGATGACGCTGCGGCCCCCGACGGCGGTGCTCTCCCCCGGCTCGGTGCCCCGGGGCGACCACATGCGGAAGTCCTCCGACGCGATTCCGGGCAGATCGGTGCCCTGGCTCGCCACCGCCTACGTGCCGGCGCCGTCGCTGGAGGAGATCGTCAACGAGTGCGGGCCGATGCCCGCGCAGGCGGTGCGGTGGCTCGCGGCCGGCATCGCCGAGGCGCTCCAGTCCATCCACGGGGCGGGCCTGGTGCACCGGGACCTCAAGCCGTCCAACGTGCTGGTGGTCGAGGACGGCCCCCGGGTGATCGACTTCGGCATCGCGTCGGGTGTCTCCAACACCCGGCTGACGATGACCAACGTCGCCGTCGGCACCCCCGCCTACATGTCCCCCGAGCAGCCACGCGGACGCGGTGCCGCTGTCGTCGTGCCCGGACGAGAACAGATGCGGGGCGAGCTGCGCCTGGAGGTCGGCCGGCGACGGCCGCAGACCGGCCTCCATCTGCATGCAGTGCTCGATCAGCGGCCGCAGCTCGTCGGGCAGGCCCTCCAGGTCGGGGCCCTCGCGCAGCAGCATGAACACGGTCTCC
>NZ_RDBP01000012.1:895906-978326 GCF_008042045.1 Streptomyces sp. T39 | reverse complement strand
GGTGACGCTGCGCGAGTCGCGCGCCTGCTCGGGGGACATGTAGGCGGGGGTGCCGACGGCGACGTTGGTCATCGTCAGCCGGGTGTTGGAGACACCCGACGCGATGCCGAAGTCGATCACCCGGGGGCCGTCCTCGACCACCAGCACGTTGGACGGCTTGAGGTCCCGGTGCACCAGGCCCGCCCCGGACGGCCGTCCCTCGTGGGCCACCGGCGACCCCCGGGGCGGTCACGCCCCGCCGTCCGTGGCCGACGGCGGCCCGGTCCGCCTCGCCGGAGCCGGCGTCTCGATCGGCCCCGGCCCCCGGGTGGCCGGCACCGGGCGCGTCCCCGACGCCGGGCCGGCGACCGGCTGGATCCGTCCGCCCGCCGGGGTGAGCGCCCCCGACGCGGGAACCGGCACGGCCCCCGCACCCACGCCCGTGCCGCAGCAGGAGCCCGCTCCCGCCCACTGGCGGCCCTGGCGGTTCCGTATGTCCAACGACGTCTGGGGCACCCCGGCGGTCGAGGGCGATCTGCTCTACGTCACCTCCTTCGAGGTCCACGCGCTCGACGTCGGCACCGGCCGGCGCCAGTTCAAGACCCGTGACGTCGCTTGGTCCATGGCCGTCGCCGACGGCCGCATCCACGGCTCCGACGGGCCGACGCTCTACGCGCTGGACGCCCTGACCGGGGCCGAGCGCTGGCGGCTGGGGACCGACGCCTGGGTGTACTCGCTGAAGGCCGACCGCGGCACGGTGCTCACCGGCACCCGCGGCGGCGGGGTCCAGGCGTGGGAGGCGTCCAACGGCGAGAAGCTGTGGGAGGTGACCGGGGCGCAGACCGACTTCGAGACCGCGGAGGCCGGTCCGGCGATCTTCGGCGACACCGTCTACGTGTGGAAGGACGCCCGGCTGCGCGCCCTGGAGGCCAGGACCGGGATCGAGCGCTGGTCGTACCCGATCGGCGACTCGGCCTCCTGCGGCAACGTGCCCGTACGCGTCACCCCGGCGCCCGACGGCTACGTGTACGTGTCGGCGGGCACCCGGGTCGTCGCCTTCGACATCGCCTCCGGCCGGGTGCGCTGGCACTTCGAGGCGCCCGCGGTGTTCCTGTCCCCGCCGGCCTTCGCACCGGGCCCGGCGGTCACCGGCGGCGGCGTGTACCTCGCCGACTACCTCGGCACGGTGTACGCCGTCGACGCCACCACCGGCAAGGACCGCTGGCGGATCGCCACCGAGTCCCGCCAGTCGATCGAGCCCGTGCTGGTCGCCGGCGGCAACGTCCACGTCGGCAGCGGCAGCGCGCTGTACACCCTCGACGCCGTCACCGGTACGCCCATGTGGCGCTTCGCGGCCGGCGGGGAGGTCGTGGGAGCGCCCGTCGTCGCCGACGGCCGTGTCCACTTCGGGTCCGCCGACCATGTGCTGTACACCCTCGACGCGAGCGGCGGCCAGCTCCGCTGGAAGCTCGCCACCGGCGGCGAGATCACGGGGTCGCCGGTCGTGCGCAACGGCGTCGTGTACGCGTGCAGCAAGGACCGCTGCGTCTACGCCCTCGACGCGGTCAAGGGCACCGCGACGGGCCGCGGGTCCCGCTGACCCGCGGCCGGGGCGGGCCCGTCACCCGCATGGCGGAGCAGCCGGGGCGGGCGTAGCGTCGGGAACGAGAGCCCGGAGAACCGCGAGCGGGTCCCGCCCGGCACCGGCTGACTCGACCGAGGAGGCGGGCGATGGTCCGCAACGTCATCGGTTCCGTCCTCGCCCTCGCAGGAGCGACGGCCGCCGTATGGAGCCCCTTCCGCGCCTGGTACGACGGCCGTCCCGGGCGCTACTACCGCGTCCAGGACCTCTTCGGCGGCATCACCGGCGCCGACGCCGCCATCGTGGCCTCGGTGCTGCTCCCGCTCGCCTTCGGCGCGCTGATCGCGCTGCTCGGTGTCGTGCTGCGCTCCCGGCTGCTGGTCGCCCTCGCGGGGCTGATCGTGCTGGGCTTCACGGTGCTGTGGATGGTCCGCCAGGGCCAGGCTGCGGGAAGTCTCACCGTCAGCGGCGACGGCCGGGGGCTCGGTGACGGCGTGGCCATGGCCGCGGGCGGCGGGGTGCTGCTGCTGATCGCCGCCGTGGTGATGAGCGGCCGGCCACGTTCGCGGGGGTACGAGCCGCGGGAGACGCACACCGCGGAGCCGGACGACTGGGGGCCCTACGGCCCCGACGCCACCGGCCCGGTGCCGTACCGGCAGAACCCCTACGGCCTGCGGCCCGACGACGGGGTGCAACCGCACGGCGGTCGGGGGCGTCGTGGTGACGAGGGCGCCTACGGCGACGGCCACGGGCCCGATGGGCCGCCGACGCTGCCCGCGCCGGGCAAGCGGGACGAGTGGTGACCGAGCGCTGCTAGGGTGACGTGCGCTCGTCAAGCGAGCCCTTGTACCTACCACTTTCAACGGGGGTTGAAACGTGAAGATTCGTCATGTCCGCGCGATCGCTGTCTTCGGTGTGGCGCTCGTCGCCCTGACCGGTGCCCGTGGCTCGGGCGGCGGCGGCTGCGACAACAACAGCAGCAGCTCCAGCAGTTCCAGCAGTTCCGGCGGCAGCCACAACGACAGCGACAGCACCTCCGGCGGTTCGTCCGGCGGCTCCCTGCCCGGTGGCTCGGGCGCCGACAAGGCCGCCCGCGACGTGACCATCGACGAGTGCAAGTACGACCCGGCGACCAAGAACCTCGTCGCCCGGATCACCGTGAACAACAGCGACGCGATGGACTACGACTACAGCGTCACGATGAAGTTCACCGGCGGCGCGGGCGGCACGGCCACCCCGGCGACCGCGATGAAGAGCGGGATCGCCGTCGCGGGCGGCGCCAGCGCGAGCGCCGAACTCACCACCCCGTACATCGGTTCCGGCGACGGCTCCGAGTACACCAAGTGCGAGGTCACCCGCGCCAGCCGCTTCTGACACGGCGTCGGGCGGACGCGGAGCCCGGCCCTGCGGCCGGGCCCGCGCCGCCCGCCCCGGAGTCCCGGGGCGGGCGGTCAGCCGCGCAGCAGCACCGGGATCTCCTGCCAGCCGTACGCGATGAACGACGGCACCTGCTTCAGCTCGTCGGGCTTCGCCGCGAGAGCCAGGTCCGGGTAGCGGCCGAAGAGGGCCGAGAGTGCCGTGACGGCCTCCGCCCGCGCCAGGGGCGCGCCGATGCAGCGGTGCACACCGACACCGAACGCCATGTGGTCGTCCGCGGCCCGGGTCGCGTCGAACGCCGCGGCCGTCTCCCCGTAGTGCGTGGGGTCGGTGCCCGCCGCCGCGTAGGTGGTGAGGACCGCGTCGCCCGCCGGGATCGTGACGCCGTCCACCGTGACGTCCGTGACGGCGAACCGCAGCGGCAGCGAGGCGATCGACGGCTGCAGACGCAGCACCTCGTCCACGACCTGGTCCCAGGAGAGCGTGCCCGCGCGCACCGCGGCGAGCTGCCCGGGGTGCTGGAGCAGCGCGACGACGGCGTTGCCGATGAGGTTGACCGTCGTCTCGAAGCCGGCGCCGATGACGAGCAGCAGCGTGTACAGCAGCTCCTCGTCGCTCAGCCGGTCCCCGCCCCCGTCGCGGACCCTGACCAGCTCACTGGTCATGTCGTCGCCGGGGTGCTCGACCTTGTAGGCGATCAGCCCGCCGAGGACCGTGACGATCTGCTCCTGCACGAAGGCGCCGTGCTCGGGGCTCGGGTCCGTGGTGTCCATGACGGCGGCGATGAGCCGGCCCGTCGCGTCGGTCAGATGGTCGGGCACGCCGAACAGCTCGCAGATCATCCGCATCGGCAGCGCGTAGGCCAGCAGCGCCTTCACGTCCACGGCGCCGCCGCCGGCGCCGGCCGCGTCCACGTCCTCCAGCAGCTCCGCGGTGATCGCCTCCACCCGTGCGCGCATCGCCTCGGTGCGCCGGGCGGTGAAGCTGGGGGCGACCAGCCGGCGCAGCCGGGTGTGGTCCTCGCCGTAGCTGGACAGCATGTTCCGCACACCGACCCAGCCGAGGATCCACGCCCAGTCGGGATGGTCCGCGACGGCGTCGAACAAGGACCAGTGCTTGCGCGGGTCCTTGGAGATCTGCGGGTCCAGGATCAGCTTCCGGAGCGTGTCGTAACCGGTCGGGGCCCAGGCGGGTATGCCGCCCGGCAGCTCGACCGGGACGACCGGGCCCAGGGAGCGCAGGCGGGCGCTCTCGGCGATGATGTCGGCCCCGAACGGGTCGATGGCCACACGGGTGGACACGGTCATGCGCGGTCTCCTGCCTGATCGGGCGAAGGCGCCGGCGTGCGGTCGGGCGTACGCGGCGTGAAACGGACGGGCAAGGCGTTCAGCGACCGGTGGAACGGACCCGGCCGCCAGGAGAGGCGTTCGCGGGGGAGCACCGGGTCGAGGTCGGGCAGCCACTGGGTGAGGCGCTCGACGGCCTCGGTGGCGATCAGCACGGCGGGCTGCTTCACCGGGCAGGCGTGCGGGCCGGCGCCCCACGACATGTGCGAGGCGTCGTGCGGGTGGTGCGCGTCGGCGAAGTCCTTCTCCGCGAAGTACCCCATCGCGCCGAACGAGATCACGATCGGGACGGCGGCCTGGAGCCACATCCCGTGGAAGCTCATCGACCGGCGCGCGAAGTGCGCGCCGTAGTTGGCGAGCGGGGTCTCGTAGCGCAGCACCTCCAGGACCGCGTCCATCACGGGACGCGCGCCCGAGGTGAGGGTGGAGTAGTACGCGGCGTTGCCGAGGATGCGCGAGAGCGCGTTGGAGATCAGGTTGGCGGAGGGCTCGTGGCCGGCGCCGAGCGTGAGGAACACCTGCCAGGTGACCTCCTCGGGCGTCAGCTCCAGCGGATGGTCCAGCAGCCGGCTCGTCAGGTCGTCCCCGCGCTCGGCCATCTTGGCGCCGATGAGCTCCATCACGTACTTGCCGTACTCGACCTCGCCGTCGGCGGCCCGGGCACCGCCCTCCATCATCTGGCCGAGTGCCGCGTCCAGCCTGCCCGATTCGCTGTCCGGCAGCCCGAAGAGGCTGTTGAACACCATCGCCATCATCGGGCGGGCGAACTGGGTGACGAGGTCGGCCTCGCCGTCGGGCCCGAACCGGGACACCAGGGTGTCGACCGCCCGGTGCACCCGCTCGCGCAGGTCGTGCGGCTCGACGAGGTCGAAGGCGTCCAGCAGCGTGCGCCGGTAGCGGATGTGCGCGTCGCCGTCCGCGAACAGCGCGTTGGCGCGCCAGCGCATCATGCCGAGGATCGGCGCGTCCGCGGCGACGGTCTTCTCCCAGGGCCGCGGGTCCACCGAGAACGACTCGGTGTCGTGCAGCAGGTCGAGCGCGGCACGGCGGTCCGTGACGATGTACGCCGAGACGCCGGGGGCGAGTTCGGCCCACCCGACGGGACCCTGGGCGCGCAGGGTCGCGTAGTACGCGTACGGGTCGGCGGCGAACCCCTCCTCCCACAGCCGGACCGGTGCGGCCAGCGTGAAGGCGTCGGAGTGGGCGGGGTAGGCGTTCACCGTTCCTCCGTGGCCATGCGGTCGATGACGTGCTGGACGAGAGCGAGAAGCGCGTCGACGGACGCGTTGGTGCTCCGCGCGTCGACGGTGACGAGCGGGGTGTCCGGCGCCAGGTCGAGGGACCGGCGCACCTGCTCGTCGGTGTAACGGGGCGAGTCGGGGAACATGTTGAGGGCGACGGCGAACGGCACCCCCGACTCCTCGACGAGCCCGAGGACGTCGAAGGACTCGGCGATGCGGCGGGTGTCGACGAGGACGAGCGCGCCGAGCGCCCCGTACGCGATGTCGTCCCACAGCGGGCGGAACCGTTCCTGCCCCGGCGTGCCGAACAGGTACAGCACCACGGAGTCGCCGAGCGAGACCCGGCCGAAGTCGATGGCCACGGTGGTGGTCGTCTTGTCGCGGACGCCCGCGAGGTCGTCGACGGAGGCGGACGCCTCGGTGAGGTGTTCCTCGGTGTGCAGCGGGCGGATCTCCGACACCGCGTCGATCAGGGTCGTCTTGCCGACCCCGAACGGGCCGGTCACGAGGATCTTCACCAGTTCACGGGCGGTGTCGGGCAGGTGCAGCGACGCGGCGTCGGCCGGCGCGCCGGCCGTCCGGTCATAGCTTGAGGGCGCGGAGGCCATCGGCCACTCTCTCCAACAGGTCACGGTCGGGCAGGGCGGCGACCGGAACGGGCGGGCGGGCGCTCACCAGTCCCTGGTCGGTCAGGGCGGCGGCGAGCACGCGTACGGCCGAGACCGGAAGCCGGAGCAGGGCGGCGCACTCCATCAGCGTCAGGGAACCGCCGTCCAGCAGGTTCAGCAGGGCGTGCTGGGCCGCGGGCAGTCCCGCGGGCGCGGGCCCGCCCGTGCCGGTCAGCACGGACAGGCGCTCCAGACTGTTGCGGCTGGGCCGGGCCACCCCTCCGGTGGAGAGGTAGGCCGGGACCAGCGGCCGGCCGTTCCGGCGGCCGGTCATGCGAGGGAGCCGCCGTCGGCCGCCCGGGGCGCGGCGGCCATCGCCTTCTCGCCCAGTCGCGCGACCTGCGAGTGGACGCGGTGCCCGAGGAGGTCCAGACGCACCTCCGGGTCGCCGAAGGCGGCGACACAGGTGCCGTGCTCCGTGGGGGCGACCAGGATGTAGCCGAGGTCGGACTCGATCACGACCTGGCGCAGCTGGGCGACGGGGGCGTCCGCGAAGGCGGCGGCGGCGGTGCGGCAGGCGCCCTGGACCGTGGACGTGATCGCGGCGACGCGCTCGGCGGAGTCCTGGGCGAGCGCCGCGGTGAATCCGGACACGAGCCCGTCCCTGGTGAGGAGTACGGCGGCCCGCACGTGCGGGATCTCCAGGATCGGATCGAGCACCCAGGCCGAGTCACCGGTGTCGCGGCTGTTCATCGGGGGTCGTTCCCTTCGGTGGCGGCGGCCTGGCGGGCCGCGTTGGTGGCGGACTGCAGGGCTCCGAGGGCCGCGGCGGACTCCTCGGGCGAGCGGGCGGGGATGCGCGGAGCCGGCGCCCGGCGGGCTGTCTGCGCACCCTGGAGGGGCGCGTGGCGGCGCCGCTGCGGAAGCAGGTCGCCGTCGGCGGGCGGGACGCCCGGCGCGGGCGGGACGCCCGGCGCCGCGGCGGGGGCCGGTGCGGCCGCGGGCTCGTGGGCCGCCGCCGGGTGCTGCCGCACCGGCTCGTCGGGCTGCGCCCGGTCGGGCCGCGGCTCGTGCCCGGCGGTCTGCCGGGTCGAGGGGGCGGCGCCGGCGGACGGCGGCAGGACGGTCGGGTCGATGGTGCACAGGAGGTGGTTCTTGATCAGCAGCACCGCGCGCACGCCGCCGTAGGGCGAAGGGCTGGAGAGGTCCACGGACAGGTCGAACTGCCGGGTGAGCTGCCCGATCGCGGCCAGCCCCATGCGCGGCGGGTCGCCGAGGTCGGACAGCAGGATCGGCTCGCTGCCCGCCACCATGCGCTGGGCGGACTCCCGCTCGTCCGGGGCCATGCCGACGCCCGCGTCGTCGACGGTCACGGTGACCCCGTGGTGGGCGCGTTCGAGGCCGACGACGACCGACGTGTCCGGCGAGGAGTGGCGCAGCGCGTTGTCGAGGAGCTCGGCGACGATGATCGCGACGGGCTCGACGGCGTGCGAGACGAGCGCGGTCCCCGGTTCCAGATGGTGCAGGACCTGCACCCGGTGGTAGCCCACCAGACGCGCCTGGCCGCCGGTGACGGCGTCGACGAGATGCGACTCCTCGCGGGCCAGCCCGACCCAGGCGCCGCAGACGACGGCCGCCACCTGCGCCCGGCGCAGGGACTGCTCGTTCTCGTGGTCGAGGGCGTAGAGGGTCTGCGCCAGCTCGGGGTCGTCGTAGCGCTGCTGGAGACCGCGCAGCACGTCCTGGAGCCGGTACAGGGCCGCCTGGATCTCCCGGGTCGTGCCGCGCATGCCGGCTCTCGCGGCCGCGTCGACCCGCTTGCGTTCCTGGGCGACGGCCTGGCGCAGGGCGTCGAGCACGGCGTCCGTCCCGGCGCCCGCGGGGCCGAGCGGACCGGGCACCCGGACGTGCGGATGGGTGCTGCGGGTCGCCTCGGCGGGCATCCGCTTCAGGGCCAGGTGCTCGACCTCGGCCGCGAACGCCGCCGCCGCGCGGTCGAGTTCGCCCCGGGTGGCGTCGAGTTCGGAGCGCAGCGACCGTATCTCGTCCTGGTGCCGGGCGCGCTCACGCCGGGAGCGCAGCAGGCCGCCGCCGAGGACGAAGGCCGACAGTGTCCCGGCGGCCAGACCGCCGACGGCCAGCTCGGGTATCTCGATCATGGGTGAGGACCTCGGGAGAAGGCGGGTTCAGGTACGCCCTGTTGGGCTCGGACCCGCCAAGTAGACACCGTAGAGACGCAGTTGCGTTCGAAACTGCGCGAGATCCTCGTGTATGTGTCTGATCGGTGACCAATTGTCGATGAAATGAACGACGGCCGCCGCCCGCCGGCTCCCGTCCCGGACGCGGCTTCGGACCGTGTCCGGACACGACGCGGCCGCGGCGGCTCCCCCTCCGCGCCGCCGCGGCCGTTCCCCGTCGTGAGTGGCTCGGGTCAGGGCCTCTTCGGCTTCAGGGGCTCGGACGTGGCGTGGGTGTCCAGCGTGCCGATCCCGCCGCCGGTCGCGTGGGTGTCGAGCGTGCGGATGTCCTCGCCGGTCGCGTGGGTGTCCAGGGTGCGGATGTCACCGCCCGTGGCGTGGGTGTCCTGGGTCGTCACCGCGTCCTCCGCGCCCGTGGCGTGGGTGTCCTGCGGCTTGAGGATCGGGTCCTGCTTCTTCGCGTCAGCCATTGAGCTGCCCTCCCGTTGGTGGTTCCGTCGTGCTGTCGAAAGGCCCGTCCGGCCGCTCCCCCGATGGCTTCCGGACGGGCCCCCTCAGGGCGGCTCACCCTAATCGGTGCTGCCGCGGTGTCGCCCGTCTGCCCCCCGACGCGACGGATCGACACCCCGAGAGTGCCTGCCGGGGATAAACGAACGATGAACGCCCGGGCCGCACACGGGATCCGTGCGACGGACGGGGCGCGGCGCCCGGGGCGGCCGGCCCTGCGCCGCGGGCGGCGTGCCCTACGCGGCGGCCGCCGGCGCGAGGAGCGCGCGGACGTCCGCCGACTCCGGGGAGCCCAGTTCCTCGTAGATCCCCAGCGCTTCGCGCCAGCACACCTCCGCGCGGCCGGTCTGGCCGAGCGCGCCGAGTGCCTTGCCGAGGACCGTCAGGACGTTCCCCCGGCGCCACTCGCCCCCTATGCCGCGCAGCACGGTCAGCGCCATCTCCGCGTTGGACGCCGCCTGCGCGGTGCGGCGGCCCGCGAGGTCGGCCTCGGCCATCCGGTAGAGCGTCATGCCCTCCCACAGGCGCTGCCTGCTGTCGTGGAAGACGTCCAGGGCCTCCTGGAGACGCGCCGTCGCCTCCGCGATCTTCCCGCTCCGGGTGAGCGCCATGCCCAGCGCGTACCGGGCGTTGGCGCCGCGCAGCGCGTGGCCCATGGCGTCGTAGATGTCGAGCCCCTTGCGGGCGAGCGCCACCGCGCTGGCGGTGCGGCCCATCGCCAGGTGGATCCGCGAGAGGTTGCACAGGGCCGAGGCCTCGCCGGGCTGGTTGTCGCCCGCCCGGAAGTCCGCGATCGCGCGCTCCAGATGGCGCTCGCCGTCCTCCTGGCGGTTCTGGTAGACGGCGATGACGCCCCGGTGGTTGGAAGCCCAGCAGCCCGTCAGGGGGTCGTCGTTGAGGCCGGACAGGCGCAGCGCCTGTGCCGCCTCGGCGTCCGCCTCGTCGAACCGTCCCGCGACCAGATGGGCGTTGCTCAGGGTCACCAGCGCGCGGCCCTCGGCCCAGGTGTCCCGCGCGGCGCGTGCCGCGTCGAGCACGGCGGCCGCGACCGCCTCGTACTGCTTCGGGTTGGCGCCGGACTCGCCGAGGTCCAGGGCCGCCCACAGCAGGTCCACGGCGCGGCGCAGCATGGCCGGCCCGGAGGACTGGCGCACACAGGCCAGCAGTGGGTCGGCCTCCGCGTACAGCCAGTCCTGCGCCTCGTGGCGGTCCGCGAAGGTCAGTCCCGCGTCGCCGGCCGGCTCCAGGTGGTCCACGAGGCGGTCGCCGGGACGCTCGATCGCGTAGACCCGGGACGCGGACGCCAGATAGAAGTCGAGCAGGCGCGAGAGCGCCGCCTCGCGCTCCGAAGGCGGCTGCTCGTCGCGGTCCGCGCATGCACGCGCGTAGAGCCGTACGAGGTCGTGGAAGCGGTACCTGCCCGGGGCGGCGGACTCCAGCAGCGAGGTGTCGACCAGCGCCTCCAGCAGGTCCTCGGCCTCGTGCTGCGGAAGGTCGAGCAGGGCCGCGGAGGCGGCCAGCGAGATGTCCGGGCCGTCGGCGAGGCCCAGCAGCCTGAACGCCCGCGCCTGGGCCGGCTCCAGCTGCCCGTAGCCGAGTTCGAAAGTGGCCTTCACCGCGAGGTCGCCCGCCTGGAGCTCGTCCAGCCGGCGCCGCTCGTCGGCGAGCTTGGCCGCCAGGACCGAGACCGTCCAGGTGCGGCGGGCCGCCAGCCGGGAGGCCGCGATACGGATGGCCAGCGGAAGGAAGCCGCACGCGGCGACCACGTCCAGCGCAGCCTCGCGCTCCGCGCGGACCCGCTCGGCGCCCACGATCCGGGTGAACAGCCGCAGGGCCTCGTCGGGCGACATCACGTCCAGGTCCACCAGGTGCGCCCCCGCCAGGTCGACCATGCGGACCCGGCTGGTGACGAGGGCCGCGCAGCCCGCGGTGCCCGGCAGCAGCGGACGGATCTGGGCCGCGTCCCGGGCGTTGTCCAGGAGGACGAGGATGCGGCGGCCGTCGAGCGCGGACCGGTACAGCGCCGCGCGTTCGTCGAGGGTGTCGGGGATCGCCGAGTCGGCCGTGCCGAGGGCGCGCAGGAAGGCGCCCAGCACCGTCTCGGGCTCCGCGGAACGGCTGCTCGTCCCCTGGAGGTCGATGTACAGCTGTCCGTCGGGGAAGTGGGTGCGCGCCTGATGGGCGACATGGACGGCCAGGGTCGTCTTGCCGACGCCGCCGATGCCGGCCAGCGCGGACACCGCCATCACCGAGCCCTCGGCCGATGCGAGACGGTCGCCGAGCTCCCGCACGAAGGGGACCCGGCCCGTGAAGTCGGGCACGGTGGCCGGGAGCTGGGCGGGCCGGGTGAGCTGGACGCCGGGCGTGTGCTCCTCGCTGGGGCGGGCCAGTTCGGCGTCGGCCTGGAGGATGCGCTGCTGGAGACCGGCCAGTTCGGGCCGGGGGTCCACGCCGAGTTCGTCGGCGAGCAGTCGCCGGGTGTCCGCGTAGACGGCGAGCGCCTCGGCCTGGCGCCCGCACCGGTACAGCGCCAGCATCAAGAGCTCGCGCAGGCGCTCGCGCAGCGGATGGGTGGCGGTGAGGGCGGTCAGCTCGGAGACGGCCTCCGCGTGGCGGCCGACCTCCAGGTCGAGATCGAGGCGGGTCTCCAGGAGCGTCAGGCCCCATTCGGCGAGCCGGGCGCGCTGGTTCTCCGCGTAGGGGCCCGGCACGTTGGCCAGCGGCTCGCCGTCCCACAGGCCCAGCACCTTGTTGATCAGGGTGCGGGCCTGGTTGCGGTCGCCGGCCGCGTGGGCCTTGCTCGCCTCGTCGGCCAGCTCCTGGGCGACGGCCAGGTCGAGCGCGTCCCGTCCGACGCGCAGGGCGTATCCGCCCGACTCGCTGACGAGGGCGTCCCCCGCGAGCGACTTGCGCAGCCGGGAGGCGTAGGTGCGGACGGCGGCGAGGGCCTGGGACGGCGGGTCCTCGCCCCAGATGGCGTCGATCAGCTCCGACGCCGTCGCGGTGCGTCCCTCGCGCATCAACAGCGCCGCGAGCAGGGCCTGTTGCTGGGGCGAGCCGGACGGCAGGGTCTCGGATCCGCGGCGTACCCGCACGGGGCCGAGCACGGTGAAGTACAGCGCGGCGTCGATGCTGTCCGCGCCGCCCTCGCGCTGATGCGGAACGCGCTGGTTCGGTACGCGTGGCCCGCTGTCACGGCCCATTGGCTGCCCCCTGCCCGTACTGCCGGAATCGCCCTCGACAGTCTGCCCTGTGCGGGGCGGCCCCGTCAGCATGGGGGCGTCACGGTCTGGTACCACGCGGGCGGCGCGGACCGCCGGGGTGATCAGGGGCGATAGATCTTTCCCGGCTCCGCCCGGCCCGGGGCGAGGAGTTCGGGGACCGTGACGAAGGTGTAACCGCGCTTCTTCAGCTCGTCGACGATGCCGGGGACGGCGGGCACCGTTCCGTCGTAGATGTCGTGGAGCAGGATGATGCCGTCGCGGTCCGCCTGGTCCAGGATGCGCTTCTCGATCAGGGCCGAGTCGGTGGTCGAGTAGTCCTTGGCGGTGGCGCTCCACAGCACGGCGGCGAGACCGAGCTCCCTGCTGACGGCCATCACCTCGTCGGTGCGGCGGCCCTGCGGCGGGCGCATCAGGGTCGGCTTCTCGCCGGTGATCTCCGCTATCGCGTCCTGGGTGCGGGCGAGTTCGTCGCGTATCCCGTCCTCGTCCAGCTGGTCGAGCCTGCGGTGGGTCCAGGTGTGGTTGGCGACCTCGTGCCCCTCGGCGGCGATCCGCCGGACCACGTCCGGGTACTTCAGGACGTGGTTCCTGCCCAGCAGGAAGAAGGTGGCGTGGACGTCCTTCTCCTCGAGGATGTCGAGGAGTTCGGGGGTGTCCCTGCCCGGGCCCGCGTCGAAGGTGAGCGCGATGCACTTGGCCTTCCGGCAGTCCACCGGGGGCCGGGCGGATCCCGCGTTCTTCCCTGCGGAGCCGGTCCGGTCGGCGGCGAGCGCCTCGCCCTTCGGCGCGTCGGCGCGGGCCTCGGAGGGCGACGTGGTGTCCGACGAGCAGCCGCCGAGGACGAGCGCGAGCGCGGCCGCCGTGAGGGCCGAGGCAACCCGGTGGCGGGTTCTGCCCGTCCTGTGGGGTGTGGCGGTCGTGGTGGTCCCGGGACGTGCGGGCATGGCGGGGTTCCCCTCTGCGTGGCGGTGCGGACGCGCACGGGGCGCGGCGTGCTGCCGGCCCGGTCGGCCGTGCGCGTCGGATCAGGACTATACATACGGTGTATAGACGGGGTGCATAGTGGGGTTCCGGACGCTGCCGGGCGCCGTGACGGCGGGCCGGCGGGCTTGTCGCGGTGAGCCGGTTCCGTTCGCCGTGCTGCCTCTCGGCCGTTCGGTGGCCGGTGCGGAGGGGGCCGGAAAAACGCCGCGGGAAATTTTGGAAACGGGCATATCGGTCACGGCTGCGATTCCCGCAGTGGGGGATGTCGCCGGTCCCGCCTCGCGATGCAGCGTGTCAACTGTGATTCGACCTTGATTTGTTTGCTCAAATCGGTGTTGCGGCCATGGAATCGCAGGAGTTGAAACCGGATGGCGATCGTCCGGATATGGAAACCGCAGGACTTACCGTCCTGTCCCATGACTCAGCTGGATGCACGGCCCCAGGCCGGAGACCCGGTAAGGGGCGTCCCCGGCGGGGGCGCCACCGACGCCGGCGCACGCACGAAGGGCCTCGGCGGGAACTCCGTCGGACTGATGGGCAGTGCCGTCATCGGCATCTCCACCGTCGCGCCCGTCTACTGCCTGACCTCCACCCTCGGCTCCACGGCCGGCGAGGTCGGGGTGCAGATGCCCGCCGTCTTCCTCGCCGGCTTCCTGCCGATGCTGCTGGTCGCCTTCGCCTACCGTGAGCTCAACCGCGCGATGCCCGACTGCGGCACCTCCTTCACCTGGACGGTGAAGGCCTTCGGCCCCCGCGTCGGATGGATGTGCGGCTGGGGCCTGGTCATCGCGACGATCATCGTGCTCTCCAACCTCGCCGGCGTCGCCACCTCCTACTTCTGGCTGCTGGCCGGAGAGATCACCGGCAACGAGGCGGTCGCCGCGCTCGACGGGAACAAGGCCGTCCACATCGTCACCTGCCTCGTCCTGATCGCCGTCGCCACCGCCATCAGCTACCGGGGCATGACCGCGACCAAGGGCGTGCAGTACGCCCTCGTCGGCCTCCAGCTGGCCGTGCTGGCCGTCTTCGTGACCATGGCCTTCGCCAAGGCGGACACCTTCGAGACGTCCCTGTCCTTCTCCTGGTCCTGGCTGAACCCCTTCGCCGTCCAGTCCTTCGCCGCCTTCACCGCCGGCCTCTCCCTGTCGATCTTCATGTACTGGGGCTGGGACGCCTGCCTGACCGCCAACGAGGAGACGGTCGGCAGTGCCAGGACCCCCGGACGCGCGGCGATGATCTCCATGGTGGTGCTGGTCGGCTCCTACCTCGCCACCGGCATCGCGGCCCAGATGGCCGTCGGCTCCGGCGACGCGGGACTCGGCCTCGCCAACCCCGAGACCTCCGACAACGTCTTCGCCGCCCTCGCCGGGCCCGTGATGGGCCCCGGGCTCGGCATCCTGCTCTTCGTCGCGGTCCTCGCCTCCGCGGCCGCCAGCCTCCAGACCACCTTCATCCCCGTGGCCCGCACCGTCCTCGCCATGTCCGCCTACGAGGCCCTGCCGCCGTCCTACGCCCGGGTCCACGAGCGCTTCCGGACCCCCGGCCGCGCGACCGTCGTCGCCGGCATCGCCACCGGCGCCTTCTACACCGTCATGACGCTGGTCAGCGAGCACGTCCTCGTCGACACGATCTACGCGCTCGGGCTGATGATCTGCTTCTACTACGCGCTCACGGCCTTCGCCTGCGCCTGGTTCTTCCGCGGCGAGCTCCGGCGCTCCGCCCGCGACATGGTCTTCAAGGGCGTCTTCCCGGTGCTCGGCGGTGTGCTGCTGGCCGCCGTGTTCGGCAAGACCCTCTACGACATGTGGGACCCCGCCTACGGCTCCGGATCCTCCGTCCTCGGCGTCGGCTCGGTCTTCGTGATCGGCGTCGGACTGCTGCTGCTCGGTGTGGTCCTGATGGTGGCCATGCAGCGCCGCAGCCCGGCCTTCTTCCGAGGCGAGGTCCTGACCAAGGAGACGCCCTCGCTCGTCGTCGCCGACTGATCCCGCCGGTGTCCGGTGGCGGCGGCCCGCCCGCCGCCACCGGACACGGCCGGGCCGTCAGCCGCCCAGGAAGACGGGATTCGTCAGGGCCGCCGGCGCCCCGGGCAGTCCGGGGACCGACGTGGCGTGCCGCACCTCCGCCCGGACATAGGTCGCGTTGCGCGGCGTCGTGCGCCACTCCACGGTCCCCGACCCCGACGAGGGCACCGCCGCCGAGTGCACCACGCCCTGGTCGGTCACGATGCGGACGGTGCAGCCGGGGACGCCCGCCACCTCCACCCGGACCGTCACCGCCGTGTCGTCGGCCACCCGCAGCCGGCCGCCGATCCCCGCGTGCCGCCCGCGCCCGCCCGCGGCCGACAGCGCGACGGCGACGTCCTTGTTCTCGGCGATCCAGCACCGGCCCGCCCGGATCCCGTCCAGAATCGCCGTACGCGTCAGGTCGTCGGCGAGCACCACGGTCTGCGGCGTGCCGACGGGGTCCGGATCGCGATGGGCGTCGCTGCCGCCGATCGCCGGGGTCCAGCGGCCGCCCCCGCGTGCGGCCACGGCGAGCGAGCCGTCCCAGTCGGCCAGGGAGACCTCGTCGTCCGGGGTGAACGGGCCGTTCCACACCTCGACCGCGTCGGCCTCGCCGAAGCCGAACTTCCAGTTGCAGCCGATGCAGGTGGCGTGGGGGTGCGCCGGCACGACGAGCCCGCCCGCCCGCCGGATCCGCCGCGCGAAGTGCCCGAAGCGGTTGTCCCGGGCCCGGTAGCGCCAGTCCACGAAGGTCCCCGGGTCGGTGCCCACCGCGAGCACGTGGCCGTTGCGCGTCGTGACCTCCTCGCCGAGCAGCACGAGCAGGTCGTCCCCCGCCGCCTCCGCCCAGTGCGCGTGCGCCGCATGGGTGTTGTGCTCGCTGGAGTTGAGGAAGTCCAGCCCGGCGGCCCTGGCCAGAGCGCCGATCTCCTCGGGGGTCCGCCGCCCGTCGGAGTACCAGGAGTGCAGATGGCAGTCGCCCCGGTACCAGGCCCGCCCGCGTCCCCTGGCCCGTTCCGGCGGGTACACGGGAGTGCGGGGCGCGGCCTGGGAGCCGTGGGTGAGCGTGACGCGGACCTCGTACGGCAGTCCGCCCGGCGCCACCGTGTAGGGCGCCAGCGCGATGTACCAGACACCCGGCTCGATGACGCCGGGCAGATACCCCGGGGTCGCGTCGTCGGACCGCAGGAAGAACTCGCTGCGCGCACCGCCCGACCAGCCGCGGAAGCCCTCCCCGCCGAGGGCCGTGCCGCGCTGGTCGAAGATGCCGATGTCGAGCGCGTTGCCCGCGGTCCCCGCCGGCTGCGGGGGCCGTTCGTAGGAGTAGGCGACGTGGATCTCCTTCACCCCGCGGGGGATCTCCACCGGGAGGTACACGAAGTCGGCCGCGCCGGGATCCAGCACCCCGCGCACGGTCTCGGTGCTGCGGGCGCCGTCGCGCGGTGCCGCGTTCGCGAAGCGCACGGTGGCCAGGGTGAGGGCGGCCGTGGCACCCGTCACGATGAGCGCGCGTCTGCCGGGTGCGTGTTCTGCGTCGGTGCACATGCCGTCGGCTCCCGAGGTGTCGAGACGGACAGGAGGATGCAGTCGCACCCTCGTACCGGTCGGTGAACGGCGTGACAAGAGCGGGAAGTCGCCGGATGACACGGTCGTGACCGGCGACGCGCCGGGCGTCCTGGCCTACCGTGGCCCCATGCGGATCGCGACCACGATCTTCCTCACCGACGAGACCATCACCCCCGTGCGCCTCGCCCGCGCCCTCGAACAGCGCGGCTTCGCCGGCCTCTACCTCCCCGAGCACACCCACATCCCGGCCGACCGCACGACCCCCTACGCCGCCGGCGGTGAACTCCCCGCCGAGTACACCCGCACCCTGGACCCCTTCGTCGCCCTCGCGCAGGCCGCGGCGGTCACCACCACCCTCGCGCTCGGCACCGGCATCACGCTCGTCGCCCAGCACGACCCGATCGTCCTGGCCAAGCAGATCGCGACGCTCGACCATGTGTCCGGCGGCCGCTTCACGCTCGGCGTCGGCTTCGGCTGGAACGTGGAGGAGGCCGCCGACCACGGCGTCGAGTGGTCCACCCGCCGGGACCTGGTGCTCGACAGGATGCGCCTGATGCGCGCGCTCTGGGCGCCGCAGCCCACCGGTTACGAGGGCGAACACGCCCGCGTCAGCGCCTCCTTCGCCCACCCGAAGCCGGCCGGCGGCACCCCGCGCGTCCTCGTCGGCGGCGGCGCCGGGCCGGGGCTCTTCGCCCACATCACCGAGTACGCCGACGGCTGGCTGCCGATCGGCGGACGCGGCCTCGGCGCCTCGCTCCCCGCACTCCGGCGGGCCTGGGCGGAGGCGGGGCGCGACCCGGCGTCCCTCCAGGTCGTCCCGTACGGCGTCCGCCCCTCGCCGGGCAAGCTCGCCCACTACGCGGAGCTGGGCGTCACGGAAGCCGTCCTCCAACTGCCGCCGGGCACGGAACTGGAGGTCCTGCGCGTCCTGGACGACTACGCGCAGTACCTGTGAACCGGGGCGGGGAGCGGAAGCCGCCCGCGCCGGGGTGACCCCGGAGCCGGGGGCGCCGGTCCGGGGGCACGGTCCCCGGGCGGAGGATGTCCCGGGCCGGGACCCTCGGCCCGGGAAGCGGCTCTCCCGCCCACACCCTCGTGGGCCGCCGGACGGCGCTCGTATGCTCGACGCATGACCGATCACCAGCGCGGACCCGCCCCGGCAGCGACGGACCGGCCCACCCCGAACGCCATGCGAAGGGCGCTCAAGCGGGCGCGGGACGGCGTCGCCCTCGATGTCGCCGAGGCCGCCGTGCTGTTGCAGGCGCGGGGCGCCGACCTGGAGGACCTCACGGCCTCCGCCGGGCGGGTACGGGACGCGGGCCTGGAGGCCGCCGGGCGCGCCGGGGTCATCACGTACTCGAAGAGCGTCTTCATCCCGCTGACCCGGCTCTGCCGCGACAAGTGCCACTACTGCACCTTCGTCACCGTGCCGGGCAAGCTCCGCAGGGCCGGCCACGGGGCCTTCATGTCCCCCGACGACGTACTGGACATCGCCCGGCGCGGCGCCGCGCTCGGCTGCAAGGAAGCGCTCATCACCCTCGGCGACAAGCCCGAGGACCGCTGGCCCGAGGCCCGGGAATGGCTCGACGCCCACGGCTACGACGACACCCTCGCCTACGTGCGCGCCATGTCGGTCCGCATCCTGGAGGAGACCGGGCTGCTGCCCCACCTCAACCCGGGCGTCATGTCGTGGACCGACTTCCAGCGGCTGAAGCCCGTCGCCCCGTCCATGGGCATGATGCTGGAGACGACCGCGACCCGCCTGTGGTCCGAGCCGGGCGGTCCCCATCACGGCTCGCCCGACAAGGAGCCCGCCGTGCGCCTGCGCGTCCTCGAGGACGCCGGACGCTCCAACGTCCCCTTCACCAGCGGGCTGCTGATCGGCATCGGGGAGACGTACGAGGAGCGCGCCGAGTCGCTGTTCGCCCTGCGCCGCGTCTCCCGCGCCTACCACGGCATCCAGGAACTCATCCTGCAGAACTTCCGCGCCAAGCCGGACACGGCCATGCGCGGCATGCCCGACGCCGAACTGGACGAACTCGTCGCCACGGTCGCCGTCGCCCGTCACATCATGGGACCGGCCGCCTGCCTCCAGGCCCCGCCCAACCTCGTCGACGGCGAGTACGCCCGCCTGCTGCGGGCCGGCATCGACGACTGGGGCGGCGTCTCGCCGCTGACCCCCGACCACGTCAACCCCGAACGCCCCTGGCCGCAGATCGACGAACTGGCCGCCCGGTCCGCGGACGAGGGCTTCACCCTCCGGGAACGGCTGTGCGTCTACCCCGAGTTCGTACGGCGCGGCGAACCCTGGCTCGACCCGCGGCTGCTCCCGCACGTCACCGCGCTCGCCGACCCCGCGACCGGACTGGCACGCGAGGACGCCGTACCGGCCGGACTGCCCTGGCAGGAGCCCGACGAGGGCTTCACCGGGACCGGCCGCACCGACCTGCACCGCACCATCGACACCGACGGGCGCACCCACGACCGGCGGGACGACTTCGACCACGTCTACGGCGACTGGGACGCCCTGCGGGAGGCGGCCGCGCCCGGCATGGTCCCGCAGCGCATCGACACCGACGTCCGCCAGGCCCTCTCCACCGCGGCCGACGACCCGACCCGGCTCACCGACGCCGAGGCGCTCGCCCTGCTGCACGCCGACGGCCCGGCCCTCGACGCGCTCGCCCGCGTCGCCGACGACCTGCGCCGGTCCGTGGTGGGCGACGAGGTCACCTACATCGTCACGCGCAACATCAACTTCACCAACGTCTGCTACACCGGCTGCCGCTTCTGCGCCTTCGCCCAGCGGCGCACCGACGCCGACGCCTACAGCCTCTCCCTGGACCAGGTCGCCGACCGCGCCGCCCAGGCGTGGGACGTCGGCGCCGTCGAGGTGTGCATGCAGGGCGGCATCCACCCCGACCTGCCCGGCACCGCCTACTTCGACATCGCCCGCGCCGTGAAGGAGCGCGTCCCCGGCATCCATGTGCACGCCTTCTCCCCGATGGAGATCGTCAACGGCGCCTCCCGCACCGGGATGTCCGTCCGCGACTGGCTGACGGCCGCGAAGGAGGCCGGCCTCGACTCCATCCCCGGCACCGCGGCCGAGATCCTCGACGACGAGGTCCGCTGGATCCTCACCAAGGGCAAACTGCCCGCCGCCACCTGGCTCGACGTCGTGCGCACCGCCCACGAACTGGGCATCCGCTCCAGCTCCACCATGATGTACGGGCACGTCGACCAGCCCCGGCACTGGCTCGGCCATCTGCGCACGCTGGCCGCGCTCCAGCAGGAGACCGGCGGCTTCACGGAGTTCGTCACCCTCCCCTTCATCCACACCAACGCGCCCGTCTACCTCGCCGGCATCGCCCGGCCCGGGCCCACGGCACGCGACAACCGGGCCGTGACCGCGATGGCCCGCCTGCTGCTGCACCCCCACATCACCAACATCCAGACCAGCTGGGTCAAGCTCGGCGCCGACGGAGCGGCCGAGATGCTGCGATCGGGCGCCAACGACCTCGGCGGCACCCTCATGGAGGAGACCATCTCCCGGATGGCCGGCTCCGGTTACGGCTCCTACCGCTCGGTCCGCGACCTGCGCGCCATCGCCGAGGCCGCCGGACGCCCCGCCCGGGCGCGCACCACCCTGTACGGCGAGGTGCCCGAGGAGCGGCAGCAGGCCGCGGCCGCGTCCGACGGACACCTCCCGGAGCTGCTGCCCGTCCTGCCAGACTGACCGTCATGAAGCCGACGGGGGAGCGGACATGAGCGGTCACCGCAAATCGCTGCGCCAGGTGCTCGAGGACCGGCGCGGGGCACGGTTCGTCGGCCGCGCCGAGGAGATCGGCCTGTACCGGCGCAACGTACGCCTCCCCGTCGAGGACCCGGACCGCAGATTCGTCTTCCACGTCCACGGCAGCGCGGGCGTCGGCAAGACGTCCCTCGTGCACCGGATGAGGGCGGCGGCCGCCGAACAGGGCGCCCTGGCCGCGTACGTCGACGACTCCGTCAACAGCGTGCCCGACGCGATGGCCGCCGTCAGCGCCGACGTCGCCCGCCAGGGACACCGGCTCAAGGAGTTCGACCGGCTGATGGCGACGTACCGCCAGCGCCGGCACGAGGCCGCCTCGCTCGTCGAGGACCCGGACCAGTCGCTCACGGCCGGCGCGGGCCCGTCGGCCGGGCATCTGACGGTGGCCCGCGCCGGCCTGATGGCCGTCTCCCTGATCCCCGGTGCCGGCGCGCTCGCCGGCGCCATCGACCCCGCCCAGCTCGCCGAGGGCACCGAGCGGCTGCGCGCCCAGCTCAGCTCCCGCTTCCGCCAGGACGACGTCCAGCTGGTCATGGACCCGCTGCCGCTGATGTCCCCGGTCTTCCTCGCCGAACTCGAACAGGCCGCGGCCGCTCTCCACCGCGACGCCCACGTCGCCCTCTTCTTCGACACCTACGAGCGCACCGGAGCCTTCCTCGACCCCTGGCTGGCCGCCCTCTTCGCCGTCGGCCGCTACGGGGAGCCGCCCGCGGGGCTCGTCGTCACCACCGCCGGCCGGCGGCGCCTGGACCGGGTGCTGTGGGCCGACAGCATCGACCTCGTCGCCGAACTGCACCTCACCCCCTTCACCGAGGCGGAGGCCCGCGAACTGCTCACCGCCCGCGGCATCGTCGACGAGGCCGTCGTCCGGGACGTCCTGCGCCTGTCGGGCCGGCTGCCGGTCCTGCTCACCACCCTCGCCGCCAACCCGGCCACCGCCGCCGGGGCCGTCGACGACCCCAGCGCCACCGCCGTCGAACGCTTCCTCGACGGCGAACGGGACCACGCCCGCAGGGACGCGGCCCTCGACGGCGCACTGCCCCGCCGGCTCAACGAGGACGTCTTCGCGGCGGTCGTCGAACAGGACGCGACCGACCTGTTCCGCTGGCTGCGCACGATGCCGTTCGCCGAGGAGCGCGCCGGGCTCACCGTCTACCACGACGTGGTCCGCACCCCCATGCTGCGGCTGCGCAGGGCCGGCTCCCCGCAGCGCTGGATCGCCGGCCACGAGCGTCTCGCCGACGCGTTCGCCCGCTGGGCGGCGGCCGCCGCGGCCGGGATCGACGAGCGCCGGCTGTGGGCGGCCGAGAACTGGCGCGAACTGCGCCTGGAGGAGACGTACCACCGGCTGTGCGCCCAGCCGCGCGTCGCCCTGCCCGGTGCCCTGCGGGACGGCATCGCCGCCTGCCGGGAGGGCACCGCGGCCGCCCGTGCCTGGGCGCGGATGCTCGCCCAGGCCGGCGACGACGCGGACAGCGCCCTGCTGCGGGGCTGGGGCCACGACGGACTGGCCGCCCTCGCCGACGAGTCCCGGCTCGGCATCGACCTGCTGGGCATGCTGCTCCAGCGCGGTGCCCTGGACACCGCGGCCCGCGTCGACGCCCTCGTCGTCCGCGCCCGGGACCTGCACAACGCGGGCGAGTACGAGGCCGCCCTCGCCGACTCCCGGCGCGCCCTCGACCTCGACCCGGCATCCGCGCCCGCCCTCCACGGACGCGCCCGCACCCTGCGCCGCCTCGGCGACCTGGACGCCGCGCTCGCCGACCTCGACCGCGCCCTGGAGATCGAGCCGGACGTCCCCTGGACCCTCGCCGAACGGGGCGAGGTCCACCGGCTCGCGGGCCGCTACGAGGAGGCCGTCGCGGACCTGGACCGGGCCATCGGGGCCGGGCTCGACCACCACTGGCCGTACGCCGGACGCGGCCACGCCCTGCTCCGCCTCGGCAGGACCGGGGAGGCTCTCGCCGACCTGGACCGCGCCGTGGAGCTCAAACCGGGCTACGTGTGGGCCCTGCTGCGCCGCGCCCGGGCCCGCACCCTGCGCGGCGACGTCACCGGCGCGCTCGGCGACCTGAACCGCGCGGGGGCCCTGGCCCCCGACAACCCGTGGATCGCGGGCGAGCGCGGCGACGCCTACCGGTTCGCCGGCCGCTACGAGGAGGCCGTGGAGCAGTACGACCGCGCCCTGGAGCTCGACCCCTCCTACGCCTGGGCGCTCGGCAGCCGGGCCATGGCCCTGGACGCCGCCGGCCGCACCCGCCAGGCCGTCGCCGACCTCGACCGCGCCATCACCATCGAACCGGACTACGCCTGGGCCATGCTCCGCCGCGCGGAGATACGCGAACGCCTCGGCGACACCGCGGGCGCCCGGGACGACCGGGCCCGCGCCGAGGCGACCTCCGGCGGCCGGGAGGCGCGCGACCTCGCCGCGCGGGGAGCGGCGCACGCCCTGGCGGGCCGCCACGAGGAGGCCCTGGCGGACCTCGACCGCGCCCTGGCCCTCGCCCCCGGCCACCGCCCGGCCCTGTGGACCCGCGTCGGCACCAACCTGGCCCTGGGCCGGACCCAGCAGGCACTCGCCGACCTCGCCGAACTGAACCGCTCCCGCGCCCTCCCCCCGGGTGAGACGTACCGGCAGTACGCGGACGGCATGTACACCTCCCGGCACCAGAGCTGACCCGCCGGGGGGTGCGGGGCGGGGCTCACGGAACGGGGCATTCGGGGTCCCGGGGAGTTGATCGACATACCCCCGCGTTCCTCCTGGGGGCCCCCGACCCGGCGTTCCCGTTCGATTACAGTGCTGGGCCGGGCAGTGTTCGTTCGACGTCGGGGAGGGGCACGGTGGGCGCAGGAGCCGCGGCCGTGTGGGGCCGGGCCGAGCAGCAGGACTTCCGTGCCCGGGTGCGGGGAGCACTCCTCGGCGGCGCGATCGGGGACGCGCTCGGCGCGGGGGCCGACGGGAGGGGCCTCGACGAACTGCGCGCGGCGTACGGGCCCGAGGGGCTCACCGACTTCCCTCCCACGGGCGGCCGGCGCGGTGCGGTCACCGCCGCCACCCAGATGACCCTCTTCTCCGTCGACGGGCTGATCCGCGCCCAGGTCCGCCGCGACACCGGTGCCTGGCACCCCCCGACCGACCTCCACCACGCCTATCTGCGCTGGGCCGCCACCCAGCGGGACTGGGGCCCCGACGAGCGCCGCAAGGACAACGGCTGGCTCGCGTGCGAGGAATGGCTCTACAGCAGGCGCGGCCCCTCCCGTGCCTGCCTGACCGGCCTCGGCGACGCCACGATGGGCACCGTCCAGGCCCCCAAGAACCCGACCGCCCGGGACGCGGGCGCCCTGGTGCGCTCGGCGCCCTTCGGACTGCTGGTGGGCTGGGAGCCGGAACTGGTGTGCCAGCTCGCCGTCGAGTGCGCGGCCCAGACCCACGGCCACCCGACCGCGTACCTCTCGGCCGGCGCCTACGCGGTGATCGTCCACGGCCTCGCCCGCGGGGAGACCCTGGACGCCTCGGTGCAGCGCGCCCTCGCGCTGCTCGCGGCCCGGCCCGGCCACCAGCCGGTGACCGACGCGCTCAAGGAGGCCCTCGGCGCCGTCCGCCAGGGCATCCCCGGACCGGGCCGGGTCGCGGCGCTCGGGGAGAACGGCTTCGCGGAGGAGGTGCTCGCCGTCGCCGTCTACTGCACCCTCGTCGGCGAGGACATCCGCCAGGGCCTGCGGCTTGCCGTCAACCACGACGGCCCGTCGGAGGCCACGGGGGCGGTCTGCGGGGCGCTGCTGGGCGCCCTGCACGGCGAGACGGCACTGCCGCCCGCCTGGCTCTGCGAACTGGAGGGCCGGGGGACCCTGCTCCAGATCGCGGACGACTTCGCGATGGAGATGACCCAGGGGCCGGCGCTCCACAGCCCCACCCTCTCGGCCCCGGGCTGGCTGGCCCGCTACCCGCGCGGCGCGGCCGAACTCACCTGACGTTCCCGCCCCTCGTCCCTCGCACCCGCCCGTGCTCTTCCCGCCCGCGCTGCGAGGCCGGCCCGGGTGACGCCCTCGGGCCGGGTGGCCCGCGCGCCTGCCGGCACACCCCGCCCCGGTACGGCGGGGAGCCGACCGCCGTGCCGGGGCGAGGTGCCCCCGCACGACCGAGCGGCCGCCCCCGGCTTCCGGGGGCGGCCGCTCGGCGCGGGGAGTCGGGGCGTCAGCCGTCGGCGCCCTCGCGGGCGGCGGGAGCCGCGGGCGCCGGGATCAGGCCGATCCCGCCCCCGAGTCCGTCGTCGTCGTTGTTGATCTTCGCCAGGACCTCGTCCCGCTCCGGGGTGTCCTCCGGCTTGATCCAGCCGATCACCACGAAGAGGACCAGGGAGACCGCGAGCGGAATCGAGACCTGGTACTGGAGCGGCACCCCGCCCTCCACGCTCCAGCTGATCGGGTAGTTGACGAGCCAGAAGGCGAGCAGGCCGACACCCCAGCTGACCAGGGCCGCCGTCGGTCCGCTCCTGCGGAACCAGGGCAGCAGGCCGAGCATCAGCGGGATGGCGATCGGCCCCATGAGACCGGCGACCCACTTGATGACCACGGTGATGATGTCGCCGAAGAAGTCCGAGTTGACCTGGGTTGCGATCGCCATGGACAGACCGAGGAAGAGCAGCGTCGACCAGCGGGCGGCCAGCAGCCCGGCCCGGGTGTCCCACTGCCGGACCCGGCGCGAGAGCGCGGGCATGATGTCGCGGGTCACGACGGCCGCGATCGCGTTGGCGTCCGAGGAGCACATGGCCATGGTGTGGGAGAAGAAGCCGACGATCACCAGGCCCAGCAGACCGTGCGGCAGCAGCTGCTCCGCCATCAGCGCGTAGCTGTCGGCGGGCACGTCGGTCTCGATGACGAGCGGCGCCACCCACATCGGGAAGAAGAGGACCGCCGGCCACACCAGCCACAGCACCGCGGACAGCACGGCCGACCGCTGCGCCTCCTTGGCGGTGGGGGTGGCCATGTAGCGCTGCGCCTGGTTCCACATGCCGCCGTTGTACTCGAACGTCTTGATGAAGAGGTACGCGATGAGGAAGACCATCATGTAGGGCCCGGCGAGCGGTTCGGCGTGGCCCTCCAGCTTCGGCTCGTCCCAGACCGTCCACAGGCTGCTGAAGCCGCCGAGCTCGGCCATCACGGCCACGAGCATCGCGATGCCGGCGATGAACTGGATGATGAACTGGCCCAGTTCGGTGAGGGCGTCGGCCCACAGCCCGCCGACGGTGCAGTAGACGGCCGTGACGGCGCCGGTGATCAGGATGCCCGTGTTGAGGGAGACACCGGTGAAGACCGAGAGCAGGGTGGCGATGGCGGCCCACTTCGCACCGACGTCGACGATCTTCAGCAGCACGCCGGACCAGGCGAGGGCCTGCTGCGTCGGCAGGTTGTAGCGGTTCTTCAGGTACTCCAGCGGGGAGGCCACGTGGAGCCGCGAGCGGACCCGGTTCAGCCGGGGGGCGAAGAGCCGTGCGCCGATGGCGATGCCGATGGCGATCGGGAAGGACCACGTCACGTACGAGGTGATGCCGTAGGTGTACGCGATGGCCGCGTAACCGGTGAACATGACGGCGCTGTAGCCCGACATGTGGTGCGAGATGCCGGACAGCCACCACGGCATCTTCCCGCCGGCGGTGAAGAAGTCGCTGACGTCGTCCACCCGCTTGTGGGACCAGACGCCGATCGCGACCATCACGCCGAAGTAGCCGATCAGCACGGCCCAGTCGAGACTGTTCATGCCCCCTCCAGGGGTCTGGTCCTCCTTGTGAACGCCGTTCATGGTGTGGCGATCGACAGGGGCTCGACAACGGATCGGAGGGTCAAGAGCAGGTAAAATCGTTCGGGTTATTGACTTCGGTTCACGTACGTGACCGGCGAATGGGCGAAAAAGGGGCCGTACGGGTGGTGCCCGTACGGCCCGTGGATCATGAGGGCAGCGCCGAGCCCCCTCGGCCGGGACGGCGATCCAGTCGAGAGGGCTCTCGGTACTGCCGTGTGCTGTCGGGTCCGGAGGATGCCTTCGGGGGCTTCGCGGCCTCCCGCGGCGACGCGCCGGTCAGGGCGGCGTCGTGCCGGACGTGTGCGATGCTCAGTCGAGACCGAGCGGCTTCTGGGACACGTCGTCCACGAACGCGTTCCACGCGTCGGGGCGGAAGTTGATCGTGGGGCCCGCGGTCACCTTCGAGTCGCGCACGCAAATGGACCGCGTGACGGGGGACTTGACCTCGACGCAAGCGCCGTTGCCCGTGGAGTACGAGGACTTCGTCCAGGTCTCCGTGGCGCCCTGAATGATTGCCATGTTCGCTCCGCTTCGGCGAGTGGTGTGATGTGAGCCAACGTTCTTGCTGGCGTGATCGACGCTACTCGCCGACTGCGATCTCCGAGACAGGCATTCACTCGACCGGATGGCATATACCAGGCGACCCTTCCGTCACGCGCATCCGGTGGTGTACCTTGCCGCACTTCAGTCCGTGAACTCCGGGAATGCCGCCGAGGGCTCCTCCGCGTACTTCTTGGCGATCGTGCCGATGAACTGACGCGTCTGCTCCACGTTCAGGGCCTGGGCGCGCAGGTGCTCGTACATGACGCTGTACTTCTGGACGTCGTTCGCCTTCTCCAGGTACAGGTCGCTGGTGACGCCCTCGATGTAGACCACGCTGGAGTCCGACGTGTCCGGGAACTCCAGGATCGCGTACTGGCCGTTGATGCCCGGATGGGCGCCCATGTCGAACGGCAGCACCTGCACCGTCACATGGGGCTCGTGCGACAGCTCCACGAGGTGCTCCAGCTGCTCGCGCATCAACTGCCGGCTGCCCACCCGGCGGCGCAGCGCCGACTCGTCGATCACGGCCCACAGGCGCAGCGGGTTCTCGGCGTCCCTGATCCGTTCCTGGCGGCGCAGCCGCACGCTGACCCGCTTGTCGACGTCCGCGTGCGCGCTCTCCGGCAGCGCGCCGGTGATCAGCGCCTCCGCGTACTGCCGCGTCTGGAGCAGCCCCGGCACCACCTGCGGCTCGTAGACCCGCAGGCTCGCCGCGTCGGTCTCCAGGCCGATGTACACGCTGTAGGGGATGTCGCCGAACGCGTGCCACCAGCCCTGCTGCCGGGAGTCCTTGGCCATCTGCATCAGCGAGTCGACGATGCGGTGGTCCTCGACCTCGTACACCCCGCACAGATCACGGACGTCGCGCTGGCTGATCGAGCGGCGGCCGTTCTCCAGGCGGCTGATCTTCGACTGGGACACGAGCAGGCGCTCGGCGACCTCTTCCGCCGTCATGCCCTTCAGTTCCCTCAGCCGGCGCAGCTCCTGGCCCAACCGGCGCCTCCTGACAGTGGGATTGACGTTGGACGCCACGGAAACTGCACCTCCGGCTGCATTGCCTCGCGTTGCTCTGCGTATCTACTGCTCAGCAGATTGCCACCAATGGTCGTTCCTGCGCTGCGAAATGGCCACACGCGCGAACGCGCGGGACAGCCGTGAGGCTGTCCCGCGCGTTCCGTGCGGCTCCCGGACCGGGTCTTGGGGACGTCGGTGCGGCGGTGGGTGGTGCGAGTGGTCCCGGACGGGCCGCCCTCTGGTCAGTGGGCGGCGACGCGTGCCATGGAGCCGCCGTGCGGCTGCATGGGCACAGGTCCCGGCTGGCGGCCGGGGCCGCCCGTCGGCTGGTTGCGGCGCGGCTGTGCGCCCACGCCGTTCTGGACGTCCATCACGGCGTGCGCCACGAGACCGCCCATCGGGTCGTGCCGGATGAGGTCCCGCAGACGGGACCTCGAGGAACGCCCTTCGTTCCCCGGGTACAGGTGCTTGCCGAGACCGACCGCGTGGGCCAGTGCGGCGAGCGCCGCGGTCCGCGGGTCCGGCGGTACGCCGGTGCGGATCGCACTGTCGAGCCGGGCCCTGATGTCCCGGCTGATGGCCGTGTCCGTCGCCTGGTAGCGAGTCGTCGGCAGCACTCCGCACATCTGGCCCTCGACGGCATGCACCATGCCGCACCGTTCCAGATGCGAGAGATAGATCTGGCGCAGCCCCAGTCGGGGCCCGCCGATCCAGTGGACGGCCCGGACCGGACTGCCGCGTCTGCGCAGCAGTTCCAGTGCGGAGTCCAGAGTCGGATCTCCGGTCGGCCGTGGCATCACCACGGCGATACGATCCCCGTCAGGGGCTATCCGTCCTGCCAGGGCCAGCTCCACTAGCTGAGCTCCTGCCAGACCGAGGTCGAGCGACTGCGGCTGCGCTGTGGTACCCGTGGCCGGGTCCAGAGCGAGCAGCAGAAGCTCTTCCGGAAGTGTTCTGCGGCTCCTGCCCATCCATGCCTCCCCGCGTGGATGTCTGACAGGGTGACCCCTCTCACATTGGTCTGTCGAGAGGGCCTGGGTGCTTTGTTAGGGAACCGATAGGTATGTCGTTCTCGTCTAGCACCGGAGCCATGCGCTCACACAGGACACTGGTACATGGTTCGGACACGGCGAGTCCTCGGTGGCGAGGCTCGGCGCGGCAAGCGTAACGACACGCGTCGTACGGCGGACAGACGTACGGCGTACGACGCGTGGCACATGACTCATGGAGGAGGCACGGTGGCGGGCGAGTCCCCCGACAAGTCGGAGCAGCGGAAGTCGTCGGGGGAGACGACTGGGAGCGAGCGCGACCCGCGTCTCGCGATGTTCCGCGAGGATTCCCCGGCGTCTCCGGCCTCCTCGGAACCGTCGCCGCCGTCCGCGGCGGCGACGGACGAGCGCACGGCGGTCTTCCGCCTGCCTCCGCGCGACCGCGCGGAGGAGCCGGGCGCGGAGCCCGGCGCCGGCGCGGCGGCGTCCGCCGAGCCCGCCGGGCGGTCCTCCGCCGTGGCGGCCGACGGCGGTGCCGACGGCGAGGGCGAGGGCGAGGGCACGGCCGCGACCGCGGGCGACGGGGACGCCGACGCGGCGGCGGACGAGCCCGAGGCCGGGACCGGCGAAGGCGCGGCCGCTGACGGCGCGGAGAGCGACGCGGACGCGGAGACCGACGGCGAGGCGGGTCCGGACGAGGCCGAGGCCGGCTCCGAGGCGACCTCGGGCACGGATGCGAAGGCCGACACGGACGCGACGGCGGACGACGCGGGTGACGGCGACTCCGGTGCGACGTCCCCGTCCCCGGCCGGCGCCCCCGTGGGCGACGAGCGCCTGCGCGCGGCCGTGGCGGCGTGGGTGGCCACGGAGGACGACGCGGAGGACGGCGGCCCCGAGGCCACCGACACGACGCGGAAGGCGTCTCCCGAGGCCTCCGACGCCCCCGAGACCGCCGCCTCCGCGGACAGCGAGGAGGACGACGACGTCACCTCGTCCGAAGCCGAAGCCGAAGCCGAAGCCGAAGCCGAAGCCGAAGCCGAAGCCGGCCGAGCCTCCGCCGAGGACTCCGGCGCCGGCACCGCCCCGGCCGACGGGAACGCCCCGGCCGGAGCCGCCGGGACCGCCGAAGCCGACGCGTCCCCGGCCGACGACTCCGCCCCCGGCACCGGCGACGCCCCCGACGGGAGCGGCGACGACTCCGGCTCCGCGGGCGACGCCCCCGCCGTGCGCCCCGCGGTCGACCAGCCCACGACGGCGTTCAAGGCGCTGAAGCGCCCCGTGGTGGACCAGCCCACCACCGCGCTCAAGCTGCCCAAGCCCGCCACCGACCCCGACCCCGAGCCCGCCGCCGCAGCAGCAGCCGAGGCCGACGCCGAGCGCACCAGCACCTTCGTGCCCCTGCGCCGCGACGACGCCCGGCCCGCCGCGGCCAAGGCCGCGGGCAGCCGCCCGGGGCCCGCCGCGCCGGCCGCCTCCGCGGCCACGGCGAAGGCCGGTACGGCGAAGACGGGCACGGCGGACGCGGGCCCGTCTGCCGGTCCGTCCGCCGACGCGCCCGCCGCCTCGCTGACCGAGGCCGAGCGCACCAAGCAGCAGCCCATGCCGCCGCTCCCGCCGCTCGACCTGCTCGCCGAGCTGACGAACACCCCGCCGCCGCCGGAGACGCCGACCCGCACGGTCGTGCGCCGGATCAAGATCTGGACGCCGCTCGTCGCCCTGCTGCTGATCGTCTTCGCGATCGCGCAGGCGCTGCGTCCGCTCCCGCAGCCCGAGCTGACGCTGACCGCCGACGCGGAGTACACGTTCGACGGAGGGAAGCCGTCCCTCCCGTGGCCGGGCGAGGGCCAGGGCCAGATCGTCGTGTCCGGGGTCGGCGTCGTCGGCCAGTTCGGCGACGAGAAGCCCGTCCCGATCGCCAGCGTGACCAAGACGATGACGGCGTACATCATCATGCGCGACCACCCGCTCAAGCGGGGCGAGGACGGCGAGTCCATCCCGGTCGACGCCCTCGCGGAGAAGGAGGGCGGCTACGACGAGACCAACGACGAGTCGACCCTCAACACCATCAAGGAGGGCGAGACGATCTCCGTGCGCGACGCCCTCAGCGCGATCATGATTCCGTCCGCGAACAACGTCGCGCGGCTCGTCGCCCGCTGGGACGCCGGCTCCGAGGAGGCGTTCGTCAAGAAGATGAACGACACCGCCAAGGAGCTCGGCATGACGAACACGACGTACACCGACCCCTCCGGCCTCGACGCGACGACCGTCTCCACCGCGGCCGACCAGGTGAAGCTGGGCCAGGCCCTGGTGAAGAACAAGGCCATGGTCGACATCACCCGCGTGCAGGAGTGGTACGACCCGTCGGGCAAGCGCCACAGCAACTACAACACCCTGATGCCGAGGAACGGCGCGATCGGCATCAAGACCGGCTCGACCACCAAGGCCGGCGGCAACCTGCTCTTCGCCGCCTACAAGGACATCGGCGGGACGACCCAGACGATCGTCGGCGCCGTCCTCAGCCAGCACGAGGCGCCCATCCTGGAGACGGTCAACCGGGTCAGCGAGGAGGTCCTCGTGGCCACCCGGGAGGCGCTCCTGGAGCAGAAGGTCGTCAAGAAGGGCGATGTGGTCGGCTACGTCGACGACGGCCTCGGCGGGCAGACGCCCGTCGTGGTGACCAAGGACCTGACGATCGTCGGCTGGACCGGTCTCAAGCTGGAGGCGAGCATCACCGACGGCGGCAAGAAGCTGCCGCAGACCGCGAAGGCCGGCACGGTCGTCGGCAGTCTCACGGCGGGCACGGGCCCCGGCACCATAAGCGTCCCCGTCGCGCTCCAGCAGGACCTCCTGGAGCCCGGCTTCGGCGACAAGCTGACCCGGATCGGCTAGGCCGTGTCCGACACGGCCTGACCGGTACGCGTGGGCGTCCCCGGGATCCCGGGGACGCCCACGTGTTAGCGTCCCCGGGCAACTTCGGGGCCACCGGACGGCGTCCTTCCTCGCGGGAGCGAAGGAGCGAAGGAGCGAAGGAGCGAAGGCCCCGCCGTGAACGGCGGCGTCACCGCGCCACGCATCACGGCGGGCCGCGACGACGGCACCCCGCACGAGCAGCACCAGCACCACGAGCGGTAAGAGAAGTGACGTACGGACACGGCGTGCCCGGGGGACGGCCGGACAGGGACAGGACGGGGAGAGCCGCAGTGACCACCGCCGAGCCGACACACGCGGACAGCAGCAGCACCGGCGCCGGCGGCACCGCACAGGACGGCGGCGCGCCGCGCGGTCCGCGAATACCGCGATCCGCTCCCGGCAGCCCCTCCGGGAGCTCCGGCCCCGCGGACGGCTCCCGTGCCGTCGACCTCCTCCTGCACCCCGTCACACTGGCGACCGCCGCCGCCGCGGCCGTCCACCTGGCGTGGTTCTTCTTCTTCGCGAACAGCGGCGGCGACATCGCCGCGCAGGACGCCTGGGCGGAGTTCGTCGGCCGCCACCCCGACTCCGCGTACAACCTCGCCTGGTACGGCGGGATGCATCCCGTCTCGTACAGCGTGGTGTCCCCGTACCTGATGTCCGTCCTCGGGGTCCGGACGACGATGATCGTGGCGGGCACGGTGTCGGCCGCTCTGACCGCGCTGATCCTGACCCGGCTGAAGGCCGTGCGCAATCCGGTCGCCTGCGCTCTCGCCGGGGTGTTCGCGTTCCTGTGCAACGCGCTCTCCGGGCGGGTCACCTTCGGCCTCGGGATGATGTTCGCGCTCGCCGCGGTGGGCGCCGTCTTCTGCTGGCCGCACCGCTGGCGGCACAACCGCTGGGCGAAGGCGGCCGCCGCCGCGCCGCTCGCCGGTCTCGCGACGGCGGCCAGCCCGGTCGCCGGGCTCTTCCTCGGTGTCGTGGCCGCCGCCCTGTTCCTGACCGGCCGACGGCCGGGGGCGTACGCGCTGGGTCTCGCGCCGGTCGCCGTCGTCGGCCTGTCGGCCTGGCTGTTCCCGTTCTCCGGTACGCAGCCGATGTCGCTGGCCTCCACCTCGCTGCCGTTCGTCTTCGGCGTCCTCGTGCTGGTCCTCGTCCCGGCCGAGTGGCGCACGGTCCGCATCGCGGCCGGGGTGTACGCACTCGGCACCCTGCTGACCTGGCTGATCGACTCGCAGATCGGCTCCAACGTCTCGCGGCTCCCGATGCTGTTCGCCGGGGTGGTGCTCCTCGCGGCCCTCCCGTACACCGCACCGCGCTCGCGCAAGTGGTACGCCCTGGTGATCGCCTTCGCGGGCCTGAACTTCTGGATCGGCTTCAAGGGCGTCGACGACATCGTCCGCACGGCCCCCGCGGCATCCTGGAACCGGGAGCTCGCCCCCCTGGTGAACCAGCTCCAGAGCGTGGGCGCCGAACGCGGACGCGTGGAGGTCGTCCCCGAGAGCAGCCACCGCGAGGCGTCGGCCCTGGCCCCCTACGTCAACCTCGCCCGCGGCTGGAACCGGCAGGCCGACATGGAGCGCAACCCCCTCTTCTACGACGACGAGAAGCTCCTCGACGCCGCCACCTACCGCGCCTGGCTGGACCGCTGGGCCGTGCACCACGTCGTGCTGCCCAACGGCCGGCCGGACTCCAGCGGCGCGGTGCGCGAGGCCGAACTCGTCGCCGAGGGCCTGCCGTACCTGACCCGGGTGTGGGGCGACGCCAACTGGCAGCTGTTCGCCGTGAAGGACCCGGCCCCCCTCGCCGACCCGCCCGCGACCGTCCGCCACGCCGGCGCGGGCGAGATGACGATCCAGGTCCGGGCCGCGGGCCGGGTGCTGATCCGCGTCCCGTACTCCCCGTGGCTGAGCCTGGTCGACGAGGACGGCGAGAGCCTTCAGGGCCCGCAGGAGACCGAGGAGTCGAAGCTGCGGGAGGACGGGCCCAAGTCCTACGACAACCCCAACGGCTGCCTGCTGAAGGCGGAGGAGGACGACGAGGGCGACGAGTGGACGGAACTGCTCGCCCCCCGTGCCGGCGTCTACCGGCTCGCCGCGCCCTACCAGTTCCCGCGCGGGACACCGTGCCCCGACGAGCTCCGCTGACGCGGTTCCCGCCCCCGGGGCGGGCCCCGGATTCTTACCCGCGTTAACACTTATGCGCCCCGGCACGCTCGTGCATAGTGGAGCCGCTTTCGGCAAACCGATCAGTCGGTCAACGAGGTGCGGTGCATCATGGCGTACGAACAGAACGGCCACGGCGCGGGGCCTCGCCCTGCCCGGGACGGCGCGGGTCCGCGCCCCCTCCCGCGCGCCGCGACGGCGCTGACGGCGCTCGCGCTCGGCGTCACCCTCGGCGCCTGCGGCCCGCTCGACGACGGGCCGGCGGCCGGCGGTGCGCCGCAGGCGGGCATCGACCCCGGCCTCGACGAACTCGGTGGCGCCCCGCAGCGGATCGCGCCCTCCGCCGTCCCGTCCACCGCGCCCTCCCCGCCCCTGCCGAGCCCGCGGCCGAAACCCCCGTCCGYCTCCGCCCCGGCTCCCGCCGCGCCGCCGACACGCCGCCCGGGCCCCACGTACGAGGCATGGGCGGGCCCCGGCTGCGACGGAGGCGGCCACTACGACGAGGAGGGCCGCTACAGCGACGGCGAGGACGGCTGGTACACCGTGCGCTCCGGCGGCCACCGCGGCGACGGCTGCGACGGCCGCTTCACCGCGATCCCCATGTCGGGCGCCCGCGACGAGGACAGCGGGGGCCGCGCGACCTGGACCTGGTACGTGGGCAGCGGCTACCGCACCTGCACCGTCGCCGTCGTGGTGCCCGAGAGCGACCGCGCCGAGGACGTGGCGGGCCAACCGTCCACCTACCGCGTCCTGTCCGACCCGGGGGACCCGGACAGCGCCGTGCGCACCTTCGGGATCGACCAGACACGGCTGCGGGGCGAGGGCGTGGTCATCGAACGCGTCCCCGTCCACGACCAGCGGCTGACCGTCCAGCTCGTCGACCGCGGCCAGGACTGGGGCCGCGGCCGCAAGGGCGCCCATCACGCGGCCGCCCAGATGCGCGCCGAGTGCGGTCCCTGAGACCGCGGCCCAGCGCCCCTGCCCTCCCGACCCGGAACGGCCGTCCGTACCCGGGCTCTATGACAACCTTCCTCCACACCGGCATCGCCCCGGCCCTGATCGCCCTCGGCGCCACCGCCTGGTTCACCACCCGCCTCCGCGGCGCCCACGGCTGACCCGGCCCGGACCGCCCCAGCGACCCTTCGCCGCGCCGGCCCCGCTGCCGTACCCGCGCGAACTGCGCTCCTCCACCGGCCGGTTCACCGATCGGCGGCGGGCCGCACCGGGACCGGGCGACCGTGAAGGAGAACGGCAGGCACAGGTCCGTACAACCCTGGGTGCAGGCCGCGAGTCGAAGAGACCGGTGCCCGCCGCGCCGCGCACCGCGTGCGGCCGGGCGTCGTCAAACACGCGTCACAAAAACCTCGTTCCAGAATATTCCTCGCATCGGGCGTACAACCGTTCGGTCGTTTCTCCGGTCTTGTGGGTGTGCCGTTCTCCGGCGCACTCGTCCGTCCTTCACCGAGGAGGCCCCACTCCCATGCCGCGCGCACGCGTCCGCACCCCCCGGCTCCGGCTGACCGCCGCCGTCGCCGTCGCTCTGGCCGCGACGGCCGCCGGAACCGTCGCCGCCCCGGCAGCCTCCGCCGCGCCCGCCCCCGCCGTGGCGCCGGCGGTCGCGCAGGACGTCACGCCGTTCCCGGCGGGCGGCACGCTCGTCAGCGCCGGTCGGACCGGCTTTCTCGCGAAGGCGGGTACCGGCGAGGCACCGTACTTCTGGACCGGGTACGACGGCACCGTCACCGCGCTGCCCGGCTCGCACTACGTCGGAGCGGCCGGCACCGACACGATCGTGCTCGTCGGCGAGAACGGCACGCACACCCTGCGCGACATGGGCACGGACGCCGAACCGGTCGTCATCACCACCCCCGGCACGGTCCACGGCGTCACGGGCTCGACCCTGGTGACGTCGCAGGCGAGCGGGTTCCACCTGGTGAGCAAGGAGGGGGACGAGGTCGTCAGCCGCCAGGTCACCGGCCTGCCCTCGGGCTCGTCGAGCGTCCACAACGTCGGAGCGGGCACGTTCACGGTGGTGACCAACGGCGTGCTCCTCTCCCTGGTGGACGTCACCACGGCCTCGGCGGTCGCCACCGTCGAGGCCGACAACAGCGTTCTGGGATTCGAGGCCGTCGCCGGGTCGCCGACCCACCTCGCCTGGTACGACTACACACCCGCGGACGACGGCGGGCACTTCCACCTCCTCGACCGCAGGACGGGCCAGGAGCGGATCGTGGCCGAGGGCAACGGGTCCTCCGCGCCGGCCCTTTCGGACGGCTGGCTGGCCCTGCTGAACACCAGCAGCCCCGCCGGACGGCCGCTCCTCCTCCACTCGCTGACGGACGGCCGGAGTCTGCGCGTCCTCGACCGCGCGGACGAGGTGAGGGCCGGAGCCGACGGCACGTTCCTCGTGCGGGGCAACCTCGCGCGCGAGGACGGGATCTACCGGGTCTCCGTCGGCGAGGACGGCGCGCCCACCGCGGAGCTCGTGGCGAGCGGCGGACGCCTCGCGGACCTGGCCGTGACCCACGCCTCGGTGCCGACGACCGTCGACTTCGACGGCGAGGACGACCGGGCCGAGATCGCCTGGGATTTCAACCACCCCGTGGCGATCTCGTTCACGCTGACCCACACGGCCACCGGACGGCAGCGGACCCTCGCCTACCACACCGGTTCCCAGCCCGGATACCGCTTCCACTGGAGCGGCGACGGCGGCTACTGGGGCGCAGCCGACTACAGCGGTACGTACACCTGGAAGATGACGGCCGAGGAGACGCGGAACGTCGGACCGGGCATCGAGCGGACCGGCACCCTCACCGTGAACCGTCCCCCGGTGGGGCGCGACCACGACGCCAACGGATCCCCGGACGTCCTCGTCCGCGACGGCGACGGCGGGCTCTGGGCGTACGACAGCAAGCAGCTGCGCCACAAGCAGGATCCCGCGGCCCTGACCCCGACCGTCCTCGGCACCGGCTGGAACACGTACACGCTCATGGCGGCACCCGGCGACCTCGGCGGCTCCGCCGCGGACGACATCGTCGCCCGCGACCGCGACGGCGTCCTCTGGCTCCACCAGGGTGACCAGCAGAAGCTGCTCCCGCGGACCAGGGTCGGCGGCGGCTGGCAGATCTACAACAAGATCACCGGCGGCTCCGACCTCAACGGCGACGGGCGTGGCGACCTCCTCGCCACCGACACCTCCGGCGTCCTGTGGTTCTACGCCTCCACCGGAGACACCGAGACCCCCTTCAAGACCCGCGCGAGGGTCGGCGGCGGCTGGGGCATCTACAACCTCATCACCGCCCCGGGCGACATCGCGGGCGCCTCCGGCGGCGATCTCCTCGCCCGTGACACCTCCGGCACCCTGTGGCTCTACCTGGGCAAGGGCGACGGCACCTTCACCGCCCGCCGCGAGGTCGGCGGCGGCTGGCAGCAGTTCAGCCACCTCACCCCCGTCGGCGACGAGAACAAGGACGGCCGCCCCGACCTGTACGCGATCGGCCCCAACGGATCGCGGTACTACCAGGCCACGGGCTCCGTGGACCGCCCCTTCGGCACCCCCGTGCAGCTGCTCCTGCGCACCGACTCCACCTTCAAGACCCTCTTCTGACCCCAGCGGGCACCCACCCGCCACGGCTGCCGCAGGCCCCGGACCAAGATCGGTCCGGGGCCTGCGCGCCTGCGCCCCGGACCGGAGCGAACCCGCCGGACTCGGATCCCGGAGTGCACACCTCGGCGTCACGTCGGAGGGTGCTCCCCTCCTCTGTGGCCCCCTCGGAGTGCGAACCTGCGACCCCGCCGCAGGGCACCCTGCCACGAGTGCGACAGCTGGGCATTCCCGTCCGGGTGACATGAAATCGATTCGACCCCGGCGGCCCACCAGGCGCCTCTATGGTGCGTCTCGCTCTCGCACACTCGGCTCACCAAGGAGACGACACAGCATGGCGACACCGCCGGGTCAGCAGCCTGCCCAGCCGTACGGGCAGCCCCCGACCATCATCATCAACAACAGCAGCTCCGCCGTGGCATCCGCCTCGTCGGTCATCGGCGGGGCGGGCCCCAGACGCCGCCGTCAGTCGCTGTGGGTCCACTTCTGGCTGCTCCTGCTCACCGCGGGCATCGGGAACGTCCTCTACGGGATGCACGTGAGTCGCTGGAACCGGGACAGGGGTCTCTGACCACCGACTTCCCGCACGGAGGCGGCACGGTCGCAACCACCCAGAGGTCAGGAACCGTCCGAGCGGCCCTCTGCATCGGGCGTCATCACAGGCACCGGGACCGGACGGGAACCGTTGGCCAAGGACTCGGCGCCGGCCATACCGACCAGTGACGCGGCCACGGCGGGCCGTACCGGTACCGGCGGCGGCCCTCCGCACTCCATCGTGGCCCGGAAGGCGCGCGGTACCCGTACGGTGCCCTCGGCTCCGCGTACCACGGGTCTTCCGAACTCCCCTGCGTTCCAGCCGGTTTCCCACCGCGCAAACCCATCAGACGGCCGTCGGTCCGCGCCGTTGTCTGCTGTGGATGCCGAAGGCCCGGACCATGATCGGTCCGGGGCCTTTTCGCTTGTGCCCCCGGCAGGATTCGAACCTGCGACACCCGCTTTAGGAGTTCGATCTACGGTCGCTCCTGGTGCCGTGGTCGGCTGGTCCGGTGGCCGTCCGGGGGCGCTGGCGTATGCGTGCGTGCAGACCCGTTGATGTCAGCCGTGGATGTCAGGAATGAACGTTGACCTGGCAGGTCTCGTGGCGGCACCCGTCGTCCCGCCGGTGGAGCCGTCGGAGATCGTCCAGAACTCCGCCGGGGAAGTCGTGCTGTACCCACTTCTTCCGGTAGCCGGCCTCCCCGTGCAGCCGCAACACCGTCTCGGCGGCCTCAAGCACCACATGGCCTACGGCAGCACGGGGCTGACTGGAACTCCAGCAGAGGGTGCCCTCGTTATCGGGGGCATTCCAGCTCTGGGACATGTCCCGGAATCGGTAGATGGTGATCTCCACATTTGCCCCCTGGCGTTGGAGTCGCCACCTCACCTCGGCGGGTTCGAGGTCGAAGGAGACGCGCGCGGCATCGGCTGCTCCGTAGAGACTCACCACCGCGCACAAGAAGTCGGACAGAGCATCGGTGCAATAGCTGACGATGTCCGCCCTCTCCGACGTGGCGTCGGCAATCCGATACCTTGCCCACCCAGAGCCGGTCAGCTCCCAGCTGAATCGAAGATCACCCGTCATCCCATGCCCTCCCGTGCCGGTCACGAGACCGTACCGCCAGTGGCGAGGACTCAAGGGCGGATGGGGATCTCATAGACGATCTCGCAGTGAGCCGCGGGCACCACGATGTCCGCCGTTTCGACGGGCCTACCGTCGTCGCTGTAGTACGTCCGTCGGATGTGTGTGACCAGTGCGGCCTTCTGGATGCCGAGTAGCGACGCCTCCTCGGCGGTCGCCTGCCTGGGCTCCGGCTGCTCCACGGCGTGGCTGACCGTGATGCCGATCGCGGCCATGCGGTTCACGACGCCCGCGCCTGTCAGCCGTGGATGTCAAAGGCCCCGGACCATGATCGGTCCGGGGCCTTTGCGCTTGTGCCCCCGGCAGGATTCGAACCTGCGACACCCGCTTTAGGAGAGCGGTGCTCTATCCCCTGAGCTACGAAGGCGGAGCGGCCTGAAGCCCGGGAGGGCCGGGCCGCCGCCGGTACCGGTACGGCCCGCCGTGGCCGCGTCACTGGTCGGTATGGCCGGCGCCGAGTCCTTGGCCAACGGTTCCCGTCCGGTCCCGGTGCCTGTGATGACGCCCCGCCACTGGCGGTACGGTCTCGTGACCGGCACGGGAGGGCATGGGATGACGGGTGATCTTCGATTCAGCTGGGAGCTGACCGGCTCTGGGTGGGCAAGGTATCGGATTGCCGATGGGGGAGGGGCCGGTCAGGCGGACCGGTTCCGTGCCCGTGGTGCTGTGGCGGGCCGCCCAGGCCTCCAGGGCGGTGCGGCAGGCGTGGTCGAGGTGGTGGAGGCCGGAGAGGTCGAGTTCGACGGGGCGGTCCTGGGGGAGGGCCTCCAGACTGTCGAGTATCTTCGGCAGGCGCAGGAAGGTGGCGTTCCCCGACAGGTGGGCCTGTACGGGGCCGGCGCCCTTGTCTATGACCTCCAGCCGGATGTGGGAGGCCTCCCAGGCGGCCTTGACCACCGAGAGGGCCAGTCCGATCAGGACGCCCTCGAACATGTTGACCGCGACGATGGACGCGGCCGTGACCACCAGGATCAGCGCCTCGCCCCGGTGATCGCGCCACAGACCGGCGATCGACCGCAGCGGGATGAGCTTGAAGCCCGCGTGGATCAGGACACCGGCGAGGGCCGGCAGCGGGATCAGCGCCAGGGCGGACGGCAGCAGTGCCGCGAACAGCAGCAGCCACACCCCGTGCATCACCCGGGACGCCTTCGTCCGTGCGCCTGCCCGGACGTTGGCCGAGCTGCGCACGATCACCGCGGTCATGGGCAGGGCGCCCAACAGGCCGCACACGGTGTTGCCGGCGCCCTGGGCGACGAGTTCCCTGTCGTAGTCGGTCCGGGGACCGTCGTGCAGCCGGTCCACGGCCGCCGCGCTGAACAGGCTCTCCGCCGAGGCGATCAGGGTGAACGCGACGACGGTTCCCAGCAGGCCGAAGCCCAGCAGCCCGGCGAACGCGTCGGGCGAGGGCGGCTGGACGGCGTCGAACAGGCCCTCCACCTCGACGGTCGCCACCGGCAGGCCGAACGCGAGGGACACGAGGGTGGCGAGCACGACCGCCGCCAGTGCCGCGGGGACGGCGCGAAGCGGCCGGGGCAGGCGGCCCCACAGCACCAGCACGGCGACGGTCGCCGCGCCGAGCGCCAGCGAGGTGAGGGCACGGCTGTCGCCGGTCGCCCCGGCGAGCGTGCCGGGCAGCGCGGTCAGCTTGTCCAGGCCGGACGCCGGGGCCGGCAGCCCCGCCGCCGCGTACAGCTGACCGGCGATGAGCACCAGGCCGATGCCGGCGAGCATGCCCTCGACGACCGACACGGAGATGGCCCGGAACCAGCGCCCCCACTTCAGGCCGCCCATGGCGAGCTGGAGCACTCCGGCCGAGAGCACGATCACCCCGAGGGCGGGCAGCCCGAACTGCTGGACCGCCTCGAAGACCAGCACGGTCAGTCCGGCGGCGGGGCCCGAGACCTGGAGGCTGCTGCCGCGCATCATGCCGGTGACGAGTCCGCCGACGATGCCGGTGATCAGCCCGAGCTCCGCGGGGACGCCGGATGCCACGGCCACCCCCACACAGAGGGGGAGGGCCACGAGGAAGACGACGAGCGAGGCGGCGAAGTCCTGCCGCAGGTGGGGGAACCGGCCCGTGCGGTCCACGGTGGCGCTCACAGCGCGAGGAAGGCGTCGGTGTGGGCGTCGTGCGCGAGGACGCGGCCCGTGTGCACCTCGTAGAACCAGCCGTGCAGGCGCAACCGGCCCGCGGCGAGGCGCTGTTCGACGGACGGGTACGTGCGCAGCCGCAGCAGCTGCGTCAGGACGTGCGTCTGCACGGCCGAGGTGACGGCGGGGTCCTCCGCGGACCCCGGCGGCAGCACGGATGCGGACTCCTGGGCGAGCCAGTCGCGCACCGCGGGGACGGCGGAGAGGTCGTCGCCGCGGACCAGGGCGCCGACGGCGCCGCAGTGCGAGTGGCCGCAGACGACGATGTCGGTGACGCCGAGGACCTCCACGGCGTACTCGACGGTCGCCGCCTCGCCGGTCGGCCGGCCGGAGCCGTGCGGGGGGACGATGTTGCCGGCGGAGCGCAGCTCGAAGAGCTCGCCGGGCCGGGCGCCGGTGATCAGGGCGGGCACGACCCGGGAGTCCGAGCAGGTGATGAAGAGGACCTGGGGCGTCTGGCCGTCGGCGAGCCGGGCGAGTTCCGCGGGGCGTTCTGCGGACCGGCGGCCGAATGAGCGGGCGTGGTCGATCAGCGGTTGCATGGCAGTTGTTCCTCCTGGCGCGCCGGTGGGGGGCGCGTCGGTGTGTACGAGTCAGGGCCGCAGGCGGGCACGGCGGAGCGACCCCGTGCGGGCGCCGGGCGGACGCGGTGGCGCGTCGGGCGCGTGGCGTGGGGCTGGTGACGGATGAGTCGCTTCGCGGGCTCGTGCCGCAGGTCAGCTCAGCAGCGGAACACCTGGAGTGCGGGCAGCGAACGGCCGGTCGGGGGTCTCGGCTCGTCCGCCGACGGCAGACGGCCCGGCGGCTGCGGCACCGGAGAGGCCGCGGACGCGCGCACCAGGTGGTGGACCGTCCTCGGCGTCAGGTCGCCCGGGCCGCGTGCGCGGTCGCGCCGGGACCAGTCGACCGGGTCGGTGGGCTGGTCCTTGCCGCGGCAGTGGACCGTTTCCTCAGCGACCCGCTCGGGGTGGTGGTGGCGCTCCGGAAGTCCGGGCGCGGTGGCGGCGTGCGCGGACAGGGCCGGCGTCGTGGGGGCCGGGAACAGCAGGGCGGCGAGCACGAACGCCAGGAGGACGCACGCCGAGCGAGGCGTCGCACGGTGCATGGTGCGCTCCCTCCGCCGGAGTGGGTGTCTCCTCCTTGCTTTTCCAGGAAGCTAACACGCGTAAATTGCATGAAGCGTTAACTTTGAGTGAAGGCGCTGAAAGGCGCGCGAACGAATGGCCTGAATTCATCTCCACGGGTCAATCGGGGGGGCACCCGGGCGCACTCCGCCCGGGCGGGTGGATGGCTGGATCACGCCGTTCACGAGGGAATATGCCGCCGGGCATTTCTTTCGGTCGGCGGGGTGCGGCCGTCCTGTGAAGCGCCGGGGAATGCGATGTGCGCGGCGTCGGGGAGAGGGGCAGGGGAATGCGGATTCGCACATGCGCACGATCGGATGAGGGGTAAAGGCGGTCGGCGTGCGGAAGGCGCCCCGTCTCCGTGGCACGGGCGACTGCCCTGCCCGCAGGGCGCGTGTCCGCGCCCGCCCGCAGGGACGGGCTGGTCTTGCCCCTGCCGTCCGCGTGCGCATAGCGTCGCCCGCGTGGTGAGCCGGACCCGCGAGCCGGCGCCTCGGGCCGGGGCCGAACCGGCTGAGAGACCGGTGCCGGGACGGCGCCGGGAGAACCGGTGCCCAGACGGCGCCGAGAGAGGGGCCGGCGTTGCCGCACTCCGAGACGTCCGACCCGGTGGTCGCCCGCCTCACCGCGCCCGGAGCGCCGTTCGCCGTGGTGCGCGGCGAGGGCGGCGCCCTGGAGTACGCGAGCGGGCCGCGGACACTGCGCGAGTTCGCCGAGACCACGTGGGCGTACGGCGATCGGCCTTTCCTCGTCGCGGAGAGTCGGGTCCTGACCTACGGCGACTTCTTCGCCGCGGCGAGCGCGCTCGCGTGCCGGTTCGCCGGGGATTACGGGCTCGTGCCCGGCGACCGGGTCGCCATCGCCATGCGCAACCACCCCGAGTGGCAGATCGCCTTCTGGGCCACGCAGTTGGCGGGGCTCGTCGCCGTCCCCCTCAACGCCTGGTGGACCGAGCCGGAACTGGCGTACGCGCTGGACGACTGCACTCCCCGGCTGCTGCTCGTGAACGGGGAGCGCCTGCCGCGGGTGGACGCCTGGCGGCGCCGCACGGGTGCGCGGTGCGTGGTCTTCCACGGGGACCGGCCGCAGGCCGGGGAGGGCGAACGTCCCGAAGAGGTCGAGCACTACGAGGACTTCCCGGCGCCCGACCCGCTCGCGGCGCCCCCCGCCGTGGACGTCGCCCCCGAGGCGGACGCCACGATCATCTACACGTCCGGCACCACGGGCCGCCCCAAGGGCGCCGTCGCGACCCAGCTCGCGCAGGCCGGGGCCACCGTCCATCCGAGGTTCCACGCGACCGCCGCCGCCCTCGCGCGCGGCGCGGTCCCGGGGCAGGGCCCGTCCCCGGTCACCCTGATGACGTTCCCGTTCTTCCACGTCGCCGCGTTCACCACGCTCTACGCGATGATGGGGGTCGGCGGCACCCTCGTCCTGATGCGGCGCTGGGACGCGGACAGGGCCCTCGCCCTCGTCGGCGAACACCGGGTCACCCACTACTCCGGCGTGCCGACCACCGCTCTCCAACTGCTCGACGCCGCCCGGAAGGCGGGGGCGGGCCTGGAGACGCTCACCCATCTCAACACCGGCGGCGCCGCGCCCCCGCCGGACCTCGTGGGACGGCTGACGGCGGCGTACGGACGGCGGATCGAACCGCGCAACGGGTACGGGCTCACCGAGACCAGCGGCGGGATGCTCGCCGTGTTCGGCGACGGCTACCGCGCCCACCCCGGCAGCGTCGGCCGTCCGGCGCCGGCCGTGGAGACGCGCATCGCCGGCCCGTCGGGCGAGGCCCTGCCCGACGGCGAGGTCGGGGAACTGTGGATCCGGGGGCAGGGGGTCGTCCGCGGCTACTGGCGCGACCCGGTCGCGAGCGCCGCCGCCTTCCACGAGGGCTGGTTCAGGACCGGGGACCTGGCCACGCGCCGCGACGGGCTGATCAGCATCGTGGACCGGCTCACGGACATGATCGTCCGCGGCGGCGAGAACGTGTACTGCGTCGAGGTCGAGGCCGCCCTGCACGGCCACCCCGATGTCGCCGACTGCGCCGTGCTGGGCGTGCCGCACCCGGAACTGGGCGAGGAGGTGGCGGCCGTGGTCCGCCTGCGGCCGGGTGCCACGGCCGGTCCCCGTGAGCTGCGCGAGCACGTCGGCGGCCTGCTCGCCGCGTTCAAGGTGCCCGCGCACGTGGTGCTGCGCGACGATCCGCTGCCGCGCAACGTCACCGGCAAGATCCTCAAGCGGGAGCTGCGGGAGCTGCGGGCGCTGGCGGGCGCCGTACGCGGTGCCGGCGACGAGACCGGCGCACGCTCCCCGGCCAGCTGACCCCGCGGGCGACGAGACCGGTGGGCGAGCCGCCCCCGCTGACGCCGCGGGCGAGGAGACCGGCCCACGGATTCCGGGCCGCTGGTACCCGGCGGGCGAGGAGACCGGCCCACGGCCTCCGGTCCGCCGACGCCGCCGGCGGACGGGTGCCCGCCCGCCGCCACCCCGTCGGCGGAGGGCTGGTTCAGGAGCGGGTGACCCGTACGCGGTAGGTGCCGTCGTCCTCGCCGACGACGACGATGCGCACCCCGTTCCTGCTGTCGGTGAACGTCTCCCCGACCTGGTAGGGCGCGTCCGACAGTTCGGCGTGGACGTTGGGGCTGCGGGTGCAGCCGCCGCTGTCGGGCTCGCTGTCCTCGACGGTCACCGGGCCCTGGCCCGTGTCCACGTTGCTGCGCACGTGGTAGACGAGCACGCCCGGTTCGCAGACGGCGTCGTCGTTGCCCTCCCGGGTGCGCACCTCGATCGCGTAGCCGGAGTCCTCGCCGAGCGGCACGATCGCCATCTTGGAGCCGCCGGTGACGGCGAGCGGGGTGAGCGCGTACTCGGTGGTGCCGGGCGCGGCGGCGCACCGGATCTGGTCGTTGTCCAGCCAGCCCAGCTTCCACTTGTGCCAGCCGAGCAGATCGTTGTTGGCCCCCCAGTCCTCGGACATGATGTCCCAGTGGCCGACGGCGCCGCCGCCCTGCGCCGTGTAGAGGTCGGGAAGCCCGAAGACATGGCCGTTCTCGTGCGGCAGGACGCGGTAGCCGGTCTCCTCGTACGATCCGGAGCCGTCGTCCTGGCGGCTGTACACGAAGGACGTGTTGGCGAGCGGCACCCCGTCCGCGTGCGGTGCCTCGTCGTTGCCGGAGAAGGTCACGGACAGCACGGTGTCCAGCGCGGAGGGGCCGGCGTTCGGGGTGACGAGCACATTGACCAGGTCGTAGGCGCTGAAGTCGACCTCCGGGTCCGCGACCTCGACGAGGTCCTCGACGAGGGCCCGGTAGCCGGGTTCGTAAGGGGAGCCCCGGTCCAGCCCGTACTCCGCGAACGGCTTCGGCATCCGCAGCCAGTCCTCGACCGGGGCGTGGGGGCGGTAGGCGAGCCGGCCGTACGAACTGGTCCTGAACCACTCGGAGGTCTGCGGGAAGAACTCGGCGAGCCGGTCCAGCGCCGCCCCCTCGCCCTCCGCGTCGGGGAAGTCGATCATCAGGTTGAGGGCGCTGACCTCGCCGGTGGAGCGGGTGTATCCGGCGGGGGTGGGGAGGCCCTCCGACATCTGCACACCCAGGACCGAGGGGATGCGGCACGGGCCGAGCCCGGTGGAGTCCGGAGCGGCGACCGGTCCCGCCGACGCCCGTGTGGAGACGGGGAGCGTCGCACTCGCCGTGGTGAGCCCCGCGAGCGCGAGCGCGGCGAGGGCGGCGAGAGGGCCGAGGCGGTGGGACCGGCGGCCGTTCCGGCTGCGTATCCGGTGGCGGGGCTGCTGCATGCGTTCGCCTTCGGGGCCGCGGCAGCAGGCCGGACCCTGGCTGCGCTCTGTCGATCAGCCTGGGCCGGAGGGGTGCGCGGCGCGCGCCGGGTGGGCCGATCGGGGCGTCTTTGCGGCGCGGGGGATTGAGATCGTCATGAGTGACGCAGGTCACATCGGGCTCGGGAAATAACCGGGGAGCCTTTCCCCGTTTGCACCCGTGTCCCCACGAAACGGGGATGGGCTCCCCGCTTACGGGGCCGCCCCTTCAGAGCCTCCGGCGCACCCGCCGGACATCGAACGGAAGGACGTGGAGCCGTGGGAACCGCCGCCACCGAGACGCCCCGCGTGCCGCGACCGAGGGCCGACGCCCTGCGGAACCGCGAGCGGATCGTTTCGGCCGCGCGCGAGATGTTCGTCGAGTTCGGACCCGAGGTCCCGCTGGACGAGATCGCCCGCCGCGCCGGAGTCGGCAACGCCACGCTCTACCGCCACTTCCCCGACCGGCAGGGCCTCGTGCGCGAGGTCGTCGTCTACGTGATGTCCCGCACCACCGACCAGGCGGAGCGGGCGTCGGCCGAGGAGGCCGACCCCTTCACCGCGCTGCGGCGGTTCGTGCACGCCGCGGCGGACGAACGCATCGGCGCACTGTGCCCCATGCTCTCGGGCGACTTCGACGCCGACCACCCGGACCTGCACACCGGCCGCGAGCGTCTCGACCAGGCGGTGCTGAGCCTGGTCGGGCGGGCGCAGTCGGCGGGCCGGATGCGGGCGGACGTCGCCGTCGGAGACCTGATGGTCGCCCTCTCCCAGCTCACCCGGCCCCTGCCGGGTACGGGCTGCCTGAACATGGACCGTTTCGTCCACCGCCATCTCCAGCTGTTCCTGGACGGACTCGAGGCGCCCGCGCGCTCCGAACTGCCGGGTTCGGCCGCGACCCTCGAAGACCTGCGGAGCATCGCCATGACGGAAACGGAGCGCAGCTGACGCCGAGGCGGCACTGACCGCTCCCGCCGGCCCGCGCCCTCGCCCGGGCGCCCGCGCCGGCCCCGCACTTCACCCCGCCCGGGGCGTCCCGACGCCGTGACGTCCCGCCCCGCGGACTTTCTTCCCCGACCTTCCGACGCGCCCTCGCGCGACCTTTTTCCGTACAGAGGTGGCCAGACCCATGCCGAAAACTCCTGACATGTCATTGCCTGACCCGAGCCGCTGGAAGGCCCTGGTCTTCATCGCCCTCGCCCAGCTGATGGTCGTGCTCGACGCGACGATCGTGAACATCGCGCTGCCGACCGCCCAGCAGGATCTGGGGATCTCGGACGGCAACCGGCAGTGGGTCATCACCGCCTATGCCCTGGCCTTCGGTGGTCTGCTGCTCTTCGGCGGCCGGATCGCCGACCTGTGGGGCCGCAAGCGGACCTTCGTGGTGGGCCTGATCGGCTTCGCCGCCGCGTCCGCGCTCGGCGGAGCGGCCACCGGCGAGGCGACGATGCTCGGCGCCCGCGCCCTCCAGGGTGCCTTCGGCGCACTGCTCGCGCCCGCCGCGCTCTCCCTGCTCGCCGTGATGTTCACCGACGCCAAGGAGCGCGCCAAGGCGTTCGGCATCTACGGAGCGATCGCCGGTGGCGGGGGCGCCGTCGGCCTGATCCTCGGCGGCTTCCTCACCGAGTACCTGAACTGGCGCTGGACCTTCTTCGTGAACATCCCGTTCGCGATCGTCGCCGCCGTCGGCGCGTACTTCGTCATCCGTGAGCCCAAGGGCGCGCGCAACCGGTCGTCGCTCGACATCCCCGGCGTCGTGCTGTCCACGCTGGGCCTGGTCGCGCTCGTCTACGGCTTCACCCGGGCCGAGTCGGCCGGCTGGTCCGACGGTCTGACGATCGGCATGTTCGTGGCCTCCGCCGTGCTGCTGCTCGCCTTCGTCGTCACCGAGGCCAAGGTGGCCTCCCCGCTGCTGCCGCTGCGCGTCCTGACCGAGCGCAACCGTGGCGGTGTCTACCTCTCGCTGGGGCTCGCCGTCATCGCGATGTTCGGGCTGTTCCTGTTCCTGACCTTCTACCTGCAGGTCGTGAAGGGGTACTCGCCGGTGAAGACCGGCTTCGCCTTCCTCCCGATGATCGTGGGCATGATCACCGGTTCCACCCAGATCGGCGCCCGTCTGATGACCCGGGTCCCGCCGCGGCTGCTGATGGCCCCCGGCTTCCTGGTCGCCTCGTTCGGCATGCTGATCCTGACCCAGCTGGACGTCGACAGCTCGTACACGGGCCTGATCCTTCCCGCGCAGCTGCTGCTGGGCCTCGGCATGGGTACGGCGTTCATGCCGGCGATGTCCCTGGCCACGCACGGGGTCGACCCGGCCGACGCGGGTGTCGCGTCCGCCATGGTCAACACCTCGCAGCAGGTGGGCGGCGCCATCGGCACCGCGCTGCTGAACACGATCGCCGCGTCCGCCACCACCTCGTACATCGCCTCGCACGCCGCTGGGGCGAGCGACCCGAGGCTCCTGGAGCTCCAGGGCATGGTGCACGGCTTCTCGTCCGCGATCTGGTGGGCGGTCGGCATCCTGGCCGTGTCCGCCCTGATCGCCGCGACCCTCGTCAACACCGGCCGTCCGGGCGGCGGGGCGCCCGTCGCGGGCTCCGGTGGCGCGGGTGAGGGCGCCGAGGACGAGGTGCGGATCCCGGTCGTCGTCCACTGAGGCGCGCCGATGCCGCGGCTGACGCCGGCAGGCCCCGCCCGGTTCCCACCGGGCGGGGCCTGCGGCGTTCCGGCCCGCCCCCGCTCCGCGGCGGGCCTGCTGCCGTCGACGCGTTCCGGCGGGTCCGGGCCGTCAGCGCAGCCAGGGCAGGTCCGCGCCCGTGTCCTGGGGCTGGAGTGCCTCCGCCATCACCTGCATGATCTCGCCCAGCTGACGGACCTGTTCGGGCGACAGCCGGTCGAACATCGCCTGGCGCACGGCCTCCACATGCCCGGGCGCCGTCCGCCTGAGGACCTCGAAGCCCTCGTCGGTGAGGACCGCGTTCTGCCCCCGCCGGTCGGAGGGGCAGTCCTCGCGGCGCACCCAGCCGTTCTTCTCCAGGCGCGCGATCGCGTGCGAGAGCCGGGAGCGGGTGATCTTCGCGTCGATGGCGAGCTCGGTCATCCGGCGCCGGCGGTGCGGTGCCTGCGAGAGCTGCACCAGCAGGCCGTAGTAGACGTGCGGCATGCCCGCGTCCCGCTGCAGCTGGCGGTCGAGATGGTCCTCCAGGAGAGTGGTGGCGTGCAGGTAGGAGCGCCATACGCGCTGCTCTTCCGCGGTCAGCCAGCGCGGCTCGCCGCCGCCGCCACCGATGGATGCCGTGTTCATGCGTCCCACTCTACGACCCCATTCTTGAAAGTTGAACTAAATGGGCTTAGGGTAGGGGTCAGCTTGAAAGTTCAAGTAGATCGGGAGCAGGAGCCGTCATGAATGCCACCCCCGCCACGGAGCGCATGCCCGCCCTCTACCTCTCCCACGGCGCCCCGCCCCTCGCGGACGACCCCGTCTGGCCGGGCCAGCTCGCCGCCTGGTCCGCCGGCCTGCCCCGCCCCACCGCGATCCTCGTGGTCTCCGCCCACTGGGAGGAGGCACCGCTCGCCCTCGGCGCGACCGAGTCCGTCCCCCTGGTCCACGACTTCTGGGGCTTCCCCGAGCACTACTACCGCGTCCGCTACGACGCCCCCGGCGCGCCGGCCCTCGCCGCATCCGTCCGCGCGATGCTCCGCCGGGCGGGCACGCCCGTGCAGGACGTGCCGGACCGTGGTCTCGACCACGGCGCCTACGTGCCCCTCGTCGAGATGTTCCCCGGCGCGGACATCCCGGTGCTCCAGATCTCCATGCCGACCCTCGACCCCGTCGAGCTCCTCGGCATCGGCCGCAGGCTCGCGCCGCTGCGCGACGAGGGCGTGCTGATCGTCGGCAGCGGCTTCTTCACCCACAACCTGGCCGCCCTGCGGCACGGCGGGACCCCCGGCTGGTCCGCGGAGTTCGACGACTGGGGCCGCGAAGCCCTCGTCCGCGCCGACGTGGACGCGTTGCTCGACTTCGAGAACAAGGCCCCGGCCGGCCGCCTCGCCCACCCCCGTACCGAGCACTTCGCCCCCCTCTTCGTCACCCTCGGCGCGGCGGAGGGGGAGCTGGGGACCGGGCGCAGCGTGATCGACGGCTTCTGGATGGGGCTGGCCAAGCGGTCCGTGCAGTTCGGCTGAGCCGCCTTCGGGGGCCGGCCACCCGGCCCCGGGCCGTCAGGAGGGCGACAGCGGCTTCTCGTACCAGGCCACGTCCCAGTACCGGCCGAACTTGCGCCCCACCTCCGCGTACGTGCCGACGTGGTGGAAGCCGAACCGGGTGTGCAGCCGGACCGAAGCGTCGTTCGGCAGGGCGACCCCGGCGTAGGCGCGGTGCAGGTCCTCGCCCTCCAGGGCCGCGAAGAGCGCCCCGTACAGAAGGGTGCCGACCCCCCGGCCCACCGCCTGCGGAGCGCAGTAGACGCTCACCTCGACGGAGGTCGCGTAGGCCGCCTTCGGGCGGAAGGGGCTGCTCGTGGCGTATCCGAGCACCGCGCCCGGGGTGCCGTCGGTGAACGGGCGGGCATCGTCCGCGGACGAACGGGAACCCTCCTGAGCAACCAGGAGACGGTGAGGGCCGTCTTCCGGGTGGGAGCTCAGCCACGGACGGCGCTGTCCGGGGGTGAATTCCGCGGTGTCGAAGGTGATCGCCGTCTCTCGGACGTAGTGGTTGTAGATGGCCGTGAGGGCGTCGAGATCCCCCTCCGTGGCCGCTCTGACCTGCACCTCGGTGCGTGGTCCGGTCATCCTGCCTCCCCTGGTGGCCGGACAGGGTACTGCATGATCACGGAAATCGATGCACCGCATGGGAATTCTGTCCGGATTCCAGTCGTTGTTTCCATCGGATGCAGGGCACCCGGGAGGGTGTCGCGACCTACTTTGCAAGGGAGCTCGCATGGCAACCCGTGCCGTCGCCCGTCGTCAGGCCGAGTCCGGAGGGACCGACAGGGCGGGCAGCGTTCGCGCCGTGGGCGGAGAGATCGCCGACCGCGACCTGGTCGGCATGTATCTCGACGAGATCGCGCGGACGCCACTGCTCGACGCCGCCAAGGAGGTCGAGCTGTCCCAGACCATCGAGGCGGGCGTCTACGCCCGTCAGATCCTGGACGGGGACGTGGAGAGCGAGGCCCAGGGGGCCACCCGTGAGGAGCTGGAGGCACTCGCCGAGGCCGGCGAACGCGCCAAGGACGTCTTCATCCGCTCCAATCTGCGCCTCGTCGTCGCCGTGGCCCGCCGCTACCCCCGCAGCGGTCTGCCGCTTCTCGACCTGATCCAGGAAGGGAACGCCGGCCTGGTGCGCGCCGTGGAGAAGTTCGACTACGCGAAGGGCTTCAAGTTCTCGACCTACGCGACGTGGTGGATCCGCCAGGCGATCACCCGCTCGATAGCCGACCAGTCCCGCACCATCCGGCTCCCCGTCCACCTGGTGGAGGAGCTCGGCCGTATCCGCCGTGTCCAGCGCGAGTTCAACCGCGAGCACGGCAGGGACCCGGAGGCCGCCGAGGTCGCGGAGGAGCTGGGCTCCAGCCCCGAGCGCGTCGCCGACGTCCTCGACTGGGCCCGTGACCCGGTCAGCCTGAACATGCCCGTGGACGACGCGGGCGAGACCCAGTTCGGCGACCTGCTGGAGGACACCTCGGCGGTCTCGCCCGAGCAGTCGGTGCTCACGCTGCTGCGCAGCGAGGAACTCGACGGCCTCATCGGGAAGCTGGACAACCGCACGGCCTCGATCATCCGCATGCGCTACGGCATCGAGGACGGCCGGGAGCGCACGCTCACCGAGGTCGGCAAGGAGCACGGACTGACCCGGGAGCGGATCCGGCAGATCGAGAAGCACGCCCTGCTGGAGCTGAAGAAGATGGCCCGCGACACGGGCTTCGACGCGGCGGCCTGACGTCCGGGCGCCCGCCCGCCACGGCCGCACCGCGGTGCGCCGGGCCGGGCGGCGCCGCGATCGCGGAGGGCGGCGCGCCCGCCCGCCTCCGCAGGAGGAGACCAGTGCACCAGGGCGGGGCGCGCCTCGCCCGTGCCGCCGGCGCGGTGCCGGGCGGGTCAGGTGGTCGCGCGGCCGAGTCGCGTCGCCAGGTCCGCCATGTGCTCCCGCAGCACGGGCGGCCCGTGCACGGTGAACTCGCAGTCCACCAGCGCCAGCCGCAGCGCGAGCCACTCCACCGAGTCCGCCGACCGTGTCCGCAGACGGCAGGTGTGCTCGCCCGTCGGCTCGGGAGCCCCGAGATGCTCGGGGAGCCGCGCCGTCACCTGCGCCGCCGACGCCCTGAACGTCACATCGATCTCGTGTTCCGTCTGCTTCCGCGACATCGTGTGACCCAGCAGTTCGGCCGCGTCGCCGACCGGCGCCTGCCGCGGAGTGAAACGCGCCCCCGTCGCGAACGGCTCCGTCACCCGGTCCACGCGGAACGTGCGCCAGTCCTCGCGCTGGAGGTCGTACGCCACCAGGTACCAGCGCCACCCCGTAGAGACCAGCCGGTACGGCTCGACCAGCCGCTTGGTCTCGGCCCCGTCGCCCGCGCGGTACGCGAAGCGCAGCCGCTCCTGGCCGGTGACCGTGCCCGCGATGGCCGTCAGGATCTGCGGGTCGATCGTCGCCCCGTCGCCGCGGGTCAGCGGCAGGGTCGCCGCCTGAAGGATGGCCACCCGGTGCCGCAGCCGGGACGGCAGCACCTGTTCCAGTTTCGCCAGGGCGCGCACCGCCGCCTCCTCGATGCCCTCGATCGCGTGGCCGGCCCCCGCCCGCAGGCCGACGGCGATGGCGACCGCCTCCTCGTCGTCCAGCAGCAGCGGCGGCATAGCGGTGCCGGCCACCAGGCGGTAGCCGCCCACGGCCCCCTTGGTCGCCTCGACCGGATAGCCGAGATCGCGCAGCCGGTCGATGTCGCGCCGAATGGTGCGCGGGCTGACCGTCAGCCGTTCGGCGAGTTCGCTCCCCGGCCACTCGCGCGGGGTCTGGAGGAGCGAGAGCAGGTGCAGAAGTCGTGCCGGAGTGTCCGTCATGTCCCTCAGGATGCCGGTCATCTAGGCCATGAACTGACCTACATGGCTTCCAGAATGTTCGTATGAGTTCACAGCAGGCACCACAGCCCGCCGCGACGGGCGCGGCATCGGACCGCAGGCGATGGATCGCCCTCGCCATCGTCATGACCGCGGCGTTCATGGATCTGGTCGACGTCACGATCGTCAACATCGCCATCCCCAGCATCGAGCGCGACCTCGGCGCCTCCTTCGGCGCCATCCAGTGGATCACCGCCGGGTACGCGCTCGCCTTCGCCGCCGGCCTGATCACCGGCGGGCGGCTCGGCGACATCCACGGACGCAGGCGCCTGTTCCTGATCGGCATCACCGCGTTCACCGTGGCCTCGGCGCTCTGCGGATTCGCGCCCAACGCGGAGACGCTCGTGGCCGCCCGGCTCCTCCAGGGCGCGTCGGCCGCGCTGATGGTGCCGCAGGTGCTGGCGATCGTGCACGTGACCTTCCCCGCGCACGAGCGCGGCAAGGTGTTCGGACTCTTCGGCGCGATCGTCGGCCTCGGCGCCGTCTCGGGCCCGCTCCTCGGTGCCCTGCTCACCCAGTGGAACCTCTTCGGCCTCGAATGGCGCCCGATCTTCCTGATCAACCTGCCGGTGGGCATCGCCGGGCTGATCCTGGGCCGGAAGTACATCACCGAGTCCAAGGCGCCCCGGGCGCTCCGGCTCGACCTGGTCGGCGTCGCCCTGGTGACCCTCGCGCTGCTCATGCTGGTCTACCCGCTGACCCGCGGCCGCGAGCTGGACTGGCCGCTGTGGGGACACCTGTGCATGGCGGGCAGCGTGCCGGTGTTCGCCGCCTTCGTCGCCTACGAGCGGTACAAGACCCGCAAGGACGGCTCCCCGCTGGTGGAACTGTCGCTGTTCCGGGTGAAGAGCTTCGCCGCGGGCATCGCCGTCCAGCTGACCTTCGGCATGGTGATGGGCATCTTCTTCCTGGTCTGGACGCTCTACATGCAGGTCGGCCTCGGCTGGAGCCCGCTCCGGGCCGGACTGACGGGTGTGCCGTTCTCCGTCGCGGTGTCGGCCGCGGCCGGGATGTCGGTCCAGCTGCTCGTGCCCCGCTTCGGGCGGAAGGTGCTCCAGGCGGGCGCGGTGACGATGGCCGCCGGCATGCTGCTCTACATCTGGGAGGCGGACCGCTACGGCACCGCGATCCACTCGTGGCAGATGATCCTGCCGCTGGTCGTGATGGGCGTGGGCATGGGCCTGATCGTCGCGCCGCTGACCGACGCGGTGCTCTCGGAAGTGCCCCGGGAACACGCCGGTTCGGCGTCCGGGCTCATCAACACGACCACGCAGATGGGCAATGCGCTGGGACTCGGGCTGGTGTCCGTGGTCTTCTTCGGCGTGATCGACGAGGAGCGGCTCGCACCGAGCACCATGGGGCAGGCGTTCACGGACGCCTTCCAGAACTCGCTGTGGTGGGTCGTGGCGGTGCTGGGCGTCATCTTCGCGGTGATGTTCGCCCTGCCGGCGAAGCCGAAGCAGCACCTGGAGGCCGGCGCCCTGGAGGAGCCGGAGACCGGCGCCGATGCCGGTCGGCGTCCTGCCGAGCCGGAGCCCGCGCTCGCGCGCTGACCCCGGCGGTGCCGCCGCCCGCCCGGGCCGCCTTCCGGCGGCCCGGGCGGGCACGGGTGCTCCGGGGCGGGCGGTCCCGGAAGGTGACCGTGCCCCTGGGCGGGGCGGGCGCGCAGGATCAGCGCACCCGGGTGCGCAGCTCCATCGCCTCGCGGGCGGCCCGCTCGTCCTCGTACACCTCGCACATGTGGCGTCCGTCGGGCGTCGCCGTGTGCTCGACCTCCCACAGGCTGGTCTCCGTGCCGTCGATCAGCAGGAAGGCGTGCTCGTAGAGGGTGAAGCCCGCGTCCTTGCCGGAGACCCGGTACTGGCGGCCGAAGACCTGCGTGATGTGGTGGGCGAACGCCGATCGCAGCCGCCGTGCGGTCTCCTCCCCGGGACGGTCCCCGTTCTCCGCCCGGCGCAGCACCCGGCGGGCATGGTCCGCCGAGTCGTCGAGGACGTAGACCGGGGGGAGGGGCGGCGGGGGCGGCCCCATGAGCGAGGTGAGCAGTTCGAGGTCGGCGTCCAGGTCGAGGCCGGGGGTGCCGATGCCGTCGGCGAAGCCCGGGAAACCCTCGGGCAGTCTGGACGCCGCCAGCCTGGCCTCGGACTCCTCCACGTAGAGCTCGTGCTGGTCGGCGCCGTCGCGCCCGGTGCTGTGCACCAGCTCCCACAGCGTCAGTGAACCGCCGTCCCGCAGCAGGTAGGCATGGCGGTACATGGACCGGTGCAGCCCTGCCGTGTGGTGCGAGAAGTGCAGTGAACTGACGTGAGCCAGCGCCGAATCGAGGCTTTCGACCGTCGTGTCGGGCAGATCGAAGGAGTTGAGCGCCCGACCGAGGAGTCGCGCGAGATGAGCCCCGGTCGTCTCGTACGGATCGATGAGATCGTTCAAGAGGTGTCTCCAGGCCGTCGCCACACGTCACTTGCTGATTGCTAAACGTAGCGCTTGGGTCGGACAACGCGGTCAAGGTTCAGGTAAAACGAAGGGGGAGGCGGCGCAAGTTCCGGGTTGTGCAAGGGCCTTGGCCGGGATGCGTCAGCCGGTTCCGTAGAGGTCGCGGTACGAGGGGTACCAGCCGCCCGGACCGTCGATCCCGTCCGCCGCCCGGACCGCCCGGACGATCGCCTCCGTGACCGCGTCGGCGCCCGCCGCCAGGATCTCGTTCAGGGCGAGCGGGTCCTTCGCGTCCAGTGCCCTCGCGCCTGTGGCCAGGGCGAACACCGTGTCCCCGTCGTTGAGGAGATGCACCGGACGCACGGCGCGCGCGATGCCGTCGTGTGCGGTGCCGGCGAGTTTCTGGGCCTGGGCGCGGGTCAGATCCGCGTCCGTGGCGACCACCGCGAGGGTCGTGTTCAGCGGCGCGGGGCCGTTCCGTTCGCGTGCCTCGGCCAGCCGCAGTTGCGCAGCGGCATGTACCGCAGGCGATGGACAGGTGGCGCGTTCCGTGACGTACGCGCCGTACAGCGCGCCCGTGCGCGGGTCGACCGCCGAGCCCACCGCGTTCGCGACGACGAGGGCCGCCACGGTGACGCCGGAGTCCAGCACCTGGGCCGCGGTGCCGACACCGCCCTTGAAGGAACCGATCACCGCCCCCGTGCCGGCGCCGACCGCGCCCTCGGGAACGGGCGCGCCCTCCGGGGTCGCGGCAGCGGCCTCCACCGCCGCCCGGCCCGTCGAGGCGTCGGGCCGGGCCCGCCAGTCGCCCCCGCGGCCGAGGTCGAAGACGCAGGCCGCCGGCACCACCGGGACGACCTGCGACGGATCGGGCCCCACCCGCACCCCGCGCTGCCGCTCCTCCAGCCACGCCATCACCCCGGCCGCGGACTCGAGGCCGTAGGCGCTGCCGCCGGTCAGGACGATCGCCTCGACGCGCTGGACCAGGTTGCGGGGATCGAGCGCGTCGGTCTCCCGGGTGCCGGGGCCTCCGCCGCGCACGTCGACCGCCGCGACGGCGCCGCCGGCGGGGGCGAGCACGACCGTGGTGCCGCTGAGCGCACGCGCCCCGGCGACCCGTGCGTGACCGACCCGCAGACCCCGCACATCGGTCAGCCCGCCGGAGGTCCGCCCCTGCGCGGCGCCCGTCCCACTGCTCTCGTCGACGTCCATGCCCTTCACGGTAGTTGAGCGCGCGGAGGTGGAGCGTCCGGACGGATGACCCTCCCGTGGGCCCGCGAGCGGCGCCCCGGGGGCGGCTCGCCGGGCGGTGCGCACGGGGTTGGTGGCGCTGGGCGCGCGGCCTGCGGATCCGGCGCCACGGCTCACCCCGCTGTCGTACATAACGGGCTATTGAGGTCAAAGCGCCCTACCGTGGCTCCGTGACCGAGCCACCAGAAGCCCCCGCCGTACCGGCGAAGCCGTCGGTGCCCCCGGCCGCTGCGTCCGACGCCCCCGCCGGCCCGGGCAGACGCGGTCCGCTGCCCGTCGCGCAGCGGGCGACGCTCGCCGGCATCGCCGTGTCCGTGCTGCTGATCCTCGCGATCGTGCTCGGCAGCCGGATGCTGAAGGACTTCGACTCCGCCCTGCTGCCGTACGCCGTCGCCACGGTCTTCCTCGCCTTCGGCGTCGCCTACCGCTACACGGTCTGGGTCTCCTCTCCCGGCGCGCGCCGGCTCTTCAAGGAGGGCTGGCGCAGCTTCTTCTCGGCGTCCAACTTCCGCCGGGCACCGACCGCCCTGCCGAAGATGATCGCCACCTACCTCGGTTTCCAGAAGTTCCTCGGAGCCCGCTCCCACGCCCGCTGGGCCGCCCACCAGCTCATCTTCTGGGGCTGCGTACTGGCCGCGCTGATCACCTTCCCGCTGACCTGGGGCTGGTTCACCTTCACCTCCGGCACCGGCTCGGGCCCCGGGTACGAGATGCGCATCTGGGGCCTGAAGGTGCTGGGCTTCGACGCGCTGAACTTCTTCGGCTGGATCATGTTCCACGGCCTGGACCTCGCCGCGGTCCTCGTCATCCCCGGCGCCTCCTACTTCCTGTGGCGCCGGATGAAGGACCGGGGCGCCATCACCGGTCAGCGCTTCGCCTACGACCTCGTCCCGCTGATCGCGCTGATCGTCATCTCCGTGACCGGCCTGCTGCTCACGTTCTCCTCGCTCTTCCTGCACGGCGGCGGTTACGAGTTCCTCGCGATCCTGCACATGGTGTCGGTGGTCTTCACGCTGATCTACATCCCGTTCGGCAAGTTCTTCCACATCGTCCAGCGGCCGGCCGCGGTGGGCATGCAGCTGTTCAAGTACACCTCCCGGCAGGACGACGAGGTCTTCCCCTGCCGGCGCTGCGGACAGCCCGTCGACACCACCGCCTACGTCGAGAACCTTCAGGGCACGATGCGCGACCTGCGGCTCGACTTCGCCGAGTGGGCCGAGTACTGCCCCCGCTGCAAGCGCGTGCTCCGCGGTGGCGCGTACCTGACGCATGTCAAGAAGGGCTTCAAGTGACCGCCGAGCAGCACCGGACGCCCGTCCCCCTCGACCCCTCCATCGCCCCGCCGGGCACGCGCAACTTCCGCGACGCCGGAGGGTTCCCCGCCGACCAGTGGCACGCGGACCAGACCGGCGAGACCCTCGTGCCCACGCACTGCTGCTTCTGCGGCGTCCAGTGCGGCATGTATCTCCGTGTCGATCGCGGAGGGAAGGTCTTCGGCGTCGAGCCCCGCAACCACGACATCAATCGCATGCGGCTCTGTCCCAAAGGCATCAACGCCTACCAGCAGGTCAACCACCCCGACCGGCTGACCGCCCCGCTGATGCGCCGCAGCCGGGACGAGCCCTTCCGGGAGGTGTCCTGGGAGGAGGCGCTCGACTTCACGGTGTCGGAGATTCGGCGGATCCAGAGCACGTACGGCAACGACGCGTTCGGCCTGCTCGGCGGGGCCAGCCTGTTCTCCGAGAAGACGTATCTGGTCGGGAAGTTCGCTCGGGTCGCCCTCAGGACCCGCCATGTCGACTACAACGGCCGGCTGTGCATGGTCTCGGCCGCCGGGGCGAACAAGCTCGCCTTCGGCATCGACCGGGCGGGCAACCCCTTCTCCGACATCCTGCTCACCGACTGCCTGCTGATCGCCGGCTCCAACGTCGGCGAGTGCTTCCCCGTGATGACTCAGTACGTATGGGGCGCCAGGGACCGCGGTGCCTCGCTGATCGTCGTGGACCCGCGCGAGACGGCCATCGCCCGCACCGCCGACATCCACGTCGCGCTGAAGCCGGGCACGGACGCGGCCTTCTTCAACTCCGTGCTCAACGTCGTCGTCGAGGAGGGCCTGACCGACGAGGCGTACCTCGCCGAGCACACCACGGGCTGGGCCGAGGTCCGTGCCAAGGCGGCCGAGTACCCGCCGTCCCGCGCCGCGGAGATCTGCGGCGTCCCCGCCGAGCAGATCGTGCTGGTCGCCCGGACCTTCGCGGGCGCCGGCAAGGCCATGGCCTGGCACGCCCGGGGCATCGAGCACCACTCCCAGGGAGTGGAGAACTGCCTCACCGTCATCAATCTCTGTGTCGCCACCGGCAACATCGGCAGGCCCGGCGCCGGATACGGCACCATCACCGGCCAGGGCAACGGGCAGGGCGGCCGGGAGCACGGCCAGAAGTCCGACCTGCTGCCCGGCGGCCGGTCGATCACGAACGAGGAGCACCGCCGGCAGATCTGCGAGATCTGGGGCATCGAGGAGTCGGAGCTCCCGCCCGCCGGCACCTCCATGATGGAGATGGTCTGGCAGATGCAGCGCGGGGAGATCCGCGGACTGATCGGCATCTGCAACAACCCCTTCGTGTCCCTGCCCAACTACCGGGTGGTGAAGGAGGGGTACGACGCCATCGAGTTCCACGCCCAATTCGACTTCTTCCTCTCCGAGACAGCCGCCAACGCACACGTGGTCTTCCCCGTCACCACCTGGGCCGAGGACGAAGGCGTGATGGCGAACGCCGAGGCCCGGGTGGTCAAGCACAACAAGGCACAGGAACCTCTTCCGGGCGTGCGCACCGACACCTGGGTCATGTGCCAGCTCGCCCAGCGGCTCGGAGCAGGGGACAAGTTCGCCTTCGCCGGTTCCCGCGAGGTCTTCGAGGAACTGCGGATCGCCTCCGCCGGAACGGTCAACGACTACTACGGCATCACCTACGAGCGCCTGGAGGAGACCGGAGGCATCGCCTGGCCCTGTCCGTCCACCGACCACCCCGGCACGCCCCGGCTCTTCGAGGACGGCAGGACGTACCACCCCGACGGCAGGATCCATCTCCAGGTCGTCGAATGGCACCCGCCGATGGACCCGTACAGCGACGAGTACCCCATGTCCCTGACCACCGGCCGCACCGTCGCCCACTTCCTCTCCGGCAACCAGACCCGCCGTCTGGGCGCCCTCGTCGAACAGACCCCGCGCCCCTGGGTGGAGGTGCACCCCTCGCTCGGCTTCCGCTCCGGGGATCCGGTCCGTGTCGTCACCCGGCGCGGCAGCGAGGTCTTCCCCGCCCTCGTCACCGAGGCCATCAGGCCGGACACGGTCTTCGTGCCGTACCACTGGCCCGTCCCGACCGCCGCGAACGCCCTCACCATCGACGCCCTGGACCCCCGCTCCAAGATTCCCGAGTACAAGGTGTGCGCCTGCCGCGTCGAGGCCGGCGACGCGGTCGACCTCGTCCCCGCGCCCCCTGTGGCGCCCGGGCACACGGCGTATCCCGAGACGCAGGTGTCCCGCACCGACCCCCTGCCGCCCACGGCCCCCCAGGGCCGGGGCACCGCCGAGAGGAGCTGAGGCCGGCCATGATGGGAAGAACGATCTTCATCGACCCCGGGCGGTGCATCGGCTGCCAGGCCTGCGTGTCCGCCTGCCGCGAGTGCGACTCGCACCGCGGCAAGTCCATGATCCACCTGGATTATCCCGACGAGGGGCACACGGTCGCCTCTCTTCCCACGGTCTGCATGCACTGCGAGGACCCGGTGGCCCCCTGCGCCGAGGTGTGTCCGGCCGACGCGATCCTGGTCACCGCCGACGGGGTGGTGCAGCAGGCCGACACCACCCGCTGCATCGGCTGCGCGAACTGCGTCAACGCCTGTCCCTTCGGCGTACCGAAGATCGACCTCCAGGCGAAGCTCCAGATGAAGTGCAACCTCTGCTACGACCGCACGGCCTACGGTCTCGCCCCCATGTGCGCCACCGTCTGCCCCACCGGCGCGCTCTTCTACGGCACGGTCGAGGAACTCCAGGCGGAGCGCCCGGGTGTCCAGGTCGCCGACTCCTTCACCTTCGGCGATGTCGTGGTGAAGACGGGGGTCGCCATGGTGGTGCCCGCTGACAAGGTCCAGTGGCCCGTGCCCGGAGGGCTGCCCATCGTCCAGATCAACGGAGCCGATGTCACATGAGCGTCACCCAGCAGCCCGCAGCGGGCGACTCCGCGCCGGACACCGCCCAGGAGGCGCTCCACGACAGGATCGCCGCCGACGCTCTCACCACCCGCCGGGACTACCTCCGCATCGTCGCCACCGTCTCGGGCGGTCTCGCCGTCGGCGGCATCGGCGTGGCAGGCGGCGTGCTGCACCGTCACGGAGACAACGACGAACTGCCGCGGCCGAAGAAGATCGCCGAGAGTCTCGCCCCCGGTGAGTCACTCGCCTTCCGGTACCCGGGTGAGGACGACCGGGCCGTGGCCGTACGTCTCGTGGACGGCACGCTCGTCGGATACTCCGCCATCTGCACCCACCTGGCCTGCGCCGTGCTCTGGCGCGCGGACCGGGGCCCGGAGGGCGAACTCCTCTGCCCGTGCCATGAGGGCGTCTTCGATGTCCGCACGGGGGAGGTGACGGCGGGACCGCCGCCCCGGCCGCTGCCGAGAGTGATCGTCGACGAGGACGCCGACGGCGCCGTCTGGGCGCTGGCCACCGTGCGGTCGGGTGAGACCGACCGCGACGCCTGGTGCCGGCAGTTCGCCGAGCAGGAGCCGGAGCGGGCGGAACTGCTGGAGTGCCCCGGCGTCAGCGCCTCGCGGACCCGTGCCGGCACACGTGATGCCGGCAAGCCCCCGTGGAGCACGCGCGACTCGGGTACCTCGGCGTCGGGCACACGGCGCTCGGCGCCGGGCACGTCGTCGTCGGGCGGCCAGGACTCGGGAACCGGGGAGGGGACATGAGCCACGCCGCGGAACCGGGTGGGCCCTTTGCCCCCGACGGGCCGACCCGTCACGGCGACGGACCGCTGCTGCCCGCCGCGGGCGACGCCCCTGCCTACCGGCCGGGCAGCGCCGACCCCCGGCTGAACCGCCCCGTGCACGAGCGGTATCCGCAGATCCGCCCGACGAGCGGATACGGGGACCCCAGGGTCACGCGCACCGGCCCGGGGCCGGGCGCCGGCAGCGAGCAGGAACCCGAGCGGGCGGCACGCCTCAACGCGCGGATCGCGCTGGCCTGCACGGTGGTCATCGGCCAGCTCTGGGGTCTGACGGTCATCGTCAACGAATGGATGCAGGGGGACACCGGCACCGCCTGGTGGGGTGCGGGTTTCCTGTGTCTGTCGTTCCTGGTGGTCCTGGCGCTGTGGTGGGTCGACCCCAAGGACCGTTGACCCGGGCGCCCGGTCCGGCCGTACCCTGGAGGCATGAGCACCGCCCCCGCCCCCGGTCCGCGAGACGCGAAGCAGTCCGACAGGCAGCACCCGAAGCCTGCGCTGATCTTCGACGATCCGCTGGACCAGCAGTCCGCGGACGATACGGACCGCGGGTGGGGTGAGCGGCCTCAGGGCTCCGACAGCGCCGCCGATCTCGCGCGCTTCCTCGACGAGAAGCCGCCCCACCACGTCTGACATCCGCCACCGGGCGGCCGTCCGTGGGCCATGAGGCTCCGGGGACGGCCGCCCGGCGCGTGCGGTCAGCCCAGGTTCTGCGGCGGGACTGCCGGGCCGCTCACAGGGCCGGATCCACTGGCGGACCGCTGGGCGACGACCGCGTCGCGGATCTCCTTCAGCACCTCCAGCTCGGTCACCTCCAGGGCCTCCTGCACGCCTTCCTTCGCCTTCCGCTGCGCCTCGCGGCGGGCCAGGTACTTGGCCATCGGGAGCACCATCAGGAAGTACACGACGGCCGCAGTGATCACGAACTGAAGGGTCGCGCCGAGGACCGAGCCCCACGCGATCTGGATGCCGTCCATCTCGCCGTCCGCACCGATCCGGCAGGGAGCCTTGAGGCACGACGTGTAGGAGTCCAGGTTCTTCGTGCCGAATGCTCCGACGAGCGGGTTGATCACGCCCTTCACCACCGCGTTCACGATGTTGGTGAAGGCAGCGCCGATCACGACGGCGACCGCGAGGTCGATCACGTTGCCACGCATCAGGAAGGCCTTGAAGCCGTCGAGCAGACTCGGCTTGCTGTCGCTCACGAATGAGCCTCTTTTCGCATGCGCTGTTGGGGAGGGGGACAGGCGTGCAACCTACGACAGCCCCCGGTCGCCCTGTCCAATCCGCAGCCGTGAAGAGGGGACCTGGCAATACGTCAGTACGAGCCCCGCGCTGTTCCGTCAGCACACCGTCACCACCAGTCGTGACGTGGCCCCGGCTCCGGCGAGCGCCGCGGCGGTCGTGCGCGGAACGGACAGCACCACGAGCGCCCCGGCCTCCGCGGCGCCCTCGCCCGCGTCCGGGACCTCCGCGACCCGGACACAGGACGCGACGATCTCGGCCGACGGCTCGTCACCCGTGACGGACTGCGCCGCGGCGATGACGTCGACCCGGTCGCCGGGGCGGAGCAGGCGTACCGTCGCCGCGTCGGCGATCCGTACCGGCGCGGACACCATCTGATCGCCAGGCCGTCGTTCCCGGGCGGAGGCGGAGGCGGGCGAGGGCGCCGCGGAGGCCGGGGCGCTCGTGGTGCTGTCCGTTCCGCGCACGACCGCCGCGGCGCTCGCCGGAGCCGGGGCCACGTCACACCGGTGTCGTCGGCGCCGTGGGCGGTGGAGGCGGCCAGAGCCGCGGCGGTGACGGCGAGGCCCGCGGCCATGGCCCGGCGCTGCCGGCGCAGCGCGCGCTGAAGGCGCAGGGCGCTGCTGCGGACCTTGAGAGGTTCGAAGGGCGGAACACCCAGAAGCCCCGGGGCTTCAGGGTCCGGCGGTACGCAGGCGGGCGAGTACCCGGTCGGGCGCGGACGGCCGGCACGGTCGGGGGCCGGGAGGCCGCCTTCGTCCGCGGCGCCCGCAGCAGGCGGGGCTCCGCCGGGGGAGGACGCGGGCGGGGAGACCGAGGAGGGATCCGCGGAGGTCGGGAACGGGGACCGGGTCGGGAACGTCATGTCGGGGTACCGCCTGTCATGAGGGAGGGACCGGGCCTTCTGCCCGTGTCCGCCACCGCTCACGATCCCGTTCTGCCGGAGTGGCCGCCGGGGCCTGTGCACAGGCCCCGGCTTGTGGAGAACTCCGCCACCCCGAAGGGTGATCAGGGCAGTTCGATGCCCAGGTCGGCCCCTGCCAGAGCGCTCCCGCACGGGCAGTCGCGCCCGTCGTCGGCAGGCAGGGCGGCGACCGCGTCGAAGAGCACGCTACGCAGCCTGTCGACGTTGGACGCGAACACCGCGAGCACCTCCTCGTGGGAGACGCCTTCACCGGCCTCGGCACCCGCGTCCAGGTCCGTCACCAGGGTGATCGACGTGTAGCAGAGCTCCAGTTCACGGGCGAGCACGGCCTCGGGGTGCCCTGTCATGCCGACCACCGACCAGCCCATGGCCGCGTGCCAGCGGGACTCGGCGCGCGTGGAGAACCTCGGGCCCTCGACGACCACCAGGGTGCCGCCGTCGACGGGCTCCCAGCCGCGGCCGCGCGCCGCGTCGAGCGCGACCTTGCGTCCGCGAGGGCAGTACGGGTCCGCGGGGGAGACGTGGACGACGTTGGGGACGGCGCCGGAGGGCAGCGGCAGACCGTCGAAGTAGGTCTGTGCGCGCGCTTTGGTCCGGTCGACGAACTGGTCGGGCACGAGCAGGGTGCCGGGCCCGTACTCGGGCCGCAGGCCGCCGACCGCGCAGGGCCCGAGGACCTGGCGGACGCCGACCGAGCGCAGTGCCCAGAGATTGGCGCGGTAGTTGATCCGGTGCGGAGGCACGTGGTGGCCGCGCCCGTGGCGGGGCAGGAAGGCCACCGTGCGGCCGGCGACCTCGCCGAGGAAGAGGGAGTCGCTGGGAGGGCCGTAGGGCGTCTCGACCTGGATCTCGGTGACGTTCTCCAGGAAGGAGTAGAGGCCCGAGCCTCCGATCACCCCGATCTCCGCGGAGCCGGGACGGGGGTCTGCGCCGGAGTCTGCGTTCGCGTTGGTCGCCATGGCGGTCACAGTAGCCGGGGCGGTCATGCGGCGGACGGTGCTGGAAGCCTGCGCGCGGGGCAGTGCCGGCCCGGGAGAGGCGCCGCCGTGCGCGGGAGCGCCGCGGACGCCGAGAACCCCGCTGTGGCATGAGCACAACGGGGTCTGCGGACCAGGTGTCCGGGGGAGCCGCTCCGGGTCAGGCGGCGGAACCCGAGGAGCTGGGCGTGCTCGAGGAGGACGTGCTCGACGAGGCGGCCGGCGCCGAGGCGGGCTTCGCGTCGGACGACTTGGAGTCCGCGGACTTCGCCGACGAAGCGGGCGAGCTGCTCGACGAGGCGCCACGGCTGTCATTGCGGTAGAAGCCGGAGCCCTTGAAGACGATGCCGACCGCGGAGAACACCTTCTTGAGGCGTCCGGTGCAGTTCGGGCACTCGGTCAGGGCGTCGTCCGTGAACTTCTGCACCGCCTCGAGGCCCTCGCCGCATTCGGTGCACTGGTACTGGTAGGTCGGCACTTGTCTTCCTCCTGGCACTCTCACTCGATGAGTGCTAACGACGGTCCATAGTGACGTATTCCGCTGGATCAGTCCACCGTCACAGGCACTCGGTGACCGATACCACGCGCCGCGACCCGTCCGACGGGCAGGGGCGAGAGCCGGGAACGCAGCAGCAGCAGGGTCACGAGGGCCAGGGCGGTGCCCACGAGCGGCACGAGGAATCCGGCGCTCGCGCCGTGCCCGTCGGCCAGACGTCCGGCCACCGTCACGGCCGCGGCCTGTCCGAGGGCCACCGCGCCGGTCAGCCAGGTGAAGGCCTCGGTGCGGGCGGACGCGGGGACCAGCGCCTCGACCAGCGTGTAGCCGCTGATCAGGGCCGGGGCGATGCACAGGCCCACCACGAGGCCCAGCGCGCCCAGCAGGGCGACCGAATGCGCCGTCCACAGCAGCGACGCGGTGAGGGTGAGTGCCGTGTACCCGATGACGAGGCGCCGCCGGGGGCCGTTCTTCCAGGCGATGGCGCCGACGGCCACGCCGGCGAGCATGTTGCCCGCGGCGAACAGGCCGTAGAGCAGGCCGTTCATGCCGGGGTTGCCGATCTCCTCGCTGAAGGCCGTCAGCGACACCTGCATGCCGCCGAAGACTGCGCCGATGCCCAGGAAAGCCACCGCGAGCACGCGGACACCCGGAATCGACAGGGCGGACCTGCGCTCCGTGCGGTCCGCCGCGAGGGCCTGGCCGTGGGCGGGCTGGGTACGGCGCTGGGCGGCGAACAGCAGGCCGCCGATCAGGGTCAGCGCGGCTTCGGCGATCAGGCCCGCGGCGGGGTGCACGCCGGTGCACAGGGCGGTGGCCAGGACCGGCCCGACGACGAAGGTGAACTCGTCCGTCACCGACTCGAACGCCGCGGCCGTCGGGAGCAGCGGGGACCCCTGGAGGCGCCCGGCCCAGCGGGCGCGCACCATCGGCCCGATCTGGGGCACCGACGCGCCCGTCGGCACCGCGGCGGCGAACAGGGCCCACAGCGGGGCGCCCGTCAGCGCGAGCGCGGTCAGGACGGAGACGGAGACGGTGTGGAGCACGACCCCGGGAATCAGCACCGCGCGCTGACCGAAGCGGTCGGCGAGCTTGCCGCTCTGCGGCGCGAAGAGCGCCATCGAGACGCCGGTGACCGCTGCCACGGCGCCTGCGCTGCCGTAGGAGCCGGTGGTGTGCTGGACCAGGAGCACGATGCCGATCGTCAGCATCGCGAACGGCTGCCTGGCCGCGAATCCGGGCAGGAGGAACGTCCATGCCCCCGGGGTCCGCAGGAGCTGTCCGTAGCCGGGACGCGTGTCAGAAGCGACCGTGGACGCCACGGCCCTTGCCTTTCTGCCACCTGGTAGCGCTCGCCGGGATGCCGGGAGCAGCCGAGAGCTGTCCTCTTGCGCGGAACTGCGGTAGATACCGGGGTCCACAACGGGGGACTCCGCGGCCGCCATACGGTCGCGCCAGCTCTGCGTCAGGCAGAGTTGGTCGATCAGTGTGCCTTCATGGTACAGGGACTTCTCGCGCCGTGACCTGGGAAATGACGGACATCACGGGGAGGCCCCTGTGATCGGGCACCGGAGCCTCCCTCGGGTCACGGCACGGGGCCGTGCCGTGACCCGCGCGATCAGCGGTGACGGCGTGCCGCCGTGCCGCCGGTCCCGAGCCAGTCGGCCAGCTTGCCGCCCTGGGCCACCGCCCGCAGACGGCGCTCCGCCGCGTCCCGAACCGGATCGGTGGCGACCACCAGCAGTTCGTCGCCGTGGCGCAGGACGGTGGTGGGCAGGGGGACGAAGCTCTTCTCCTCGCGCACGACGAGGGTGACCGCGGACCCCGCGGGCAGCCGGAGCTCGCCCACCTCCACGCCGTGCATCCGGGAGGTCTCGGGGACGGCCACCGAGAGCAGGTGGCCCCGCAGCCGCTCCAGCGGCGCGGACTCGACCCCGAGGTCGGCGGCGTCCGAGGAGGCGCCGAGGCGCAGCGCCCTGGCGAGCCACGGCAGCGTCGGCCCCTGGACCAGGGTGTAGACGACGACCAGCACGAAGACGATGTTGAAGATCCGGTCGCTGCCCGGCACACCGGACACCATCGGAATGGTCGCCAGGATGATGGGCACGGCTCCGCGCAGACCGGCCCAGGACATCAGGGCCTGCTCCTGCCAGGGGATCCGGAACGGCAGCAGGCTGACGAAGACCTCCAGCGGCCTCGCGACCGCCGTCAGCACCAGACCCACGATCACGGCCGGCCAGAAGTCGTCGACCAGCTCGTGCGGCGTGACCAGCAGGCCGAGCAGGACGAACATGCCGATCTGGGCGATCCAGCCGAGTCCCTCCGCGAAGCCGCGGTTGGCCGGGGCGTGGGGCAGCCTGCTGTTGCCGAGGACCATCGAGGCCAGGTAGACGGCGAGGAACCCGCTGCCGTGGGCCATGGCGCCGGCGGCGTAGGCGACGACCGCGATGGCCATGACGGCGATCGGATAGAGGCCGGAGGCGGGCAGGGCGACGTGCCGCAGCCCGTACGCGCCCAGGAAGCCGGTGGCCAGGCCGATGGCGGCGCCGATCGCGAGTTCCAGGGCGATCTTGCCGACGAGTACGTACCAGTCGTCGACCGGGCCCGAGGCGGAGAAGGCCACGACCAGGATGACGACCGGGGCGTCGTTGAAGCCCGACTCGGCCTCCAGCACACCGGTCACCCGGGAGGGCAGCGGCACCTTGCGCAGCACGGAGAAGACGGCCGCGGCGTCGGTGGAGGACACGACGGCGCCGATGATCAGTGCCTGCTGCCATTCGAGGCCGACGAGATAGTGCGCTGCCGAGGCCGTGACGCCCACGCTCACCGCGACGCCGACGGTCGACAGCACGGCCGCCGCGGGCAACGCGGGTTTGATCTCCTTCCACTTGGTGCCCAGGCCGCCCTCGGCCAGGATCACCACCAGTGCGGCATAGCCGATCACCTGCGTGAGCTCGGCGTCGTCGAACTTGACGTCGAGCAGTCCGTCCTGGCCCATGGCGATCCCGATACCGAGATACAGCAGCAGGCTGGGCAGCCCGCTGCGGGACGAGATGCGCACCGCCGCCACGGCGATGAGCAGGACGAGTGAGCAGACGAGCAGGAGTTCATTGAGCTGGTGGACAGTCAGTGGCCGATCCTTCCCCTCGCGCCGTGAGTGCCGGAGAGATCTTCGCACCGGCGGCGACACTTCGTTACCTTACCTAATCTTTAACGCTTCCTTGACGGTCTTTTCATCGGATCATCTGCCGGTCGAGGCCCCTTGTGGATACCGCGTCCTGGCCGGTCGGGCGCTGCGCCTAGAGTTGCCTCAGCATTCCCAGGACCACCCTGCCCCTCGAAGGACAGCGATGCCCGCCAACACAACAGCCTCTTCCCCCAAGAAGAAGAAGGGGCGACGTGCCCGACTGCTCGTGCTCGTCCTGGTGCTGGCGCTTGTCGCGGGTGTCGGATACGGCGCCTACTGGAGCATCAGCACGGTTCGCGCCTCGTTCCCCCAGACCACCGGATCGATCGAACTCGAAGGCCTCGGCGGCCGGGTCGAGGTCAAGCGCGACGACCACGGCATTCCCCAGATCTACGCCGACAGCGACGAGGACCTCTTCCGTGCCCAGGGCTTCGTCCAGGCGCAGGACCGGTTCTGGGAGATGGACGTCCGCCGCCACATGACGTCCGGCCGGCTGTCCGAGATGTTCGGCGCGGGACAGGTGGAGACCGACGCCTTCCTGCGCACGCTCGGCTGGCGCCGGGTCGCGCAGCAGGAGTACGACACCAAGCTGTCGCCGGAGACCAAGAAGTACCTCCAGGCCTACGCGGACGGCGTCAACGCCTACCTCGACGGCCGCTCGGCCGAGGAGCTCTCGGTCGAGTACGCGGCGCTGGCCTTCACCAACGACTACAAGCCCGAGCCGTGGACGCCGGTGGACTCCGTCGCCTGGCTCAAGGCCATGGCATGGGACCTGCGCGGCAACATGCAGGACGAGATCGACCGGTCCCTGCTCACCAGCAGGCTCAGCGAGCAGCAGATCCGCGATCTGTACCCGTCCTACCCGTACGACCGGAACAAGCCGATCGTCGAGGACGGCGGGATCGACCCGGTGACGGGCGAGTTCGACCCCAAGGCGGAACCGTCCGGCCCGGGCGACGCCGAGGGAACCGGTGACGGCACCTCGGGCACGGGCGACGGCACCCAGGGGACCGGCGACGGCACCGGGGGATCCACCGGGTCCGGTGACGGCACGTCCGGCAGCCCCGCCGGCGCCGCCGCCGGGCTGAACTCCCAGCTCGGTGCCCTGTCCGACACCCTCGACGCCATCCCGGCCCTCCTGGGCCCCAGCGGCAGCGGCATCGGCTCCAACTCCTGGGTCGTCTCCGGCAAGTACACGACGACCGGCAAGCCCCTGCTGGCCAACGACCCGCACCTCTCCCCGCAGCTGCCGTCCCTCTGGTACCAGATGGGTCTGCACTGCCGTGAGGTCTCGGACGCCTGCTCCTTCGACGTCGCCGGCTACACCTTCTCCGGCATGCCCGGCGTGATAATCGGCCACAACCAGGACATCGCCTGGGGCTTCACCAACCTCGGCGCCGACGTGACCGACCTCTACCTGGAGAAGCTCAACGGCGACAGCTACCTCGTCGGCGGCCAGGAGAAGAAGCTGACCACCCGCAAGGAGGTCATCAAGGTCGCCGGCGGCACCGACAAGACGATCACCGTCCGCTCCACCGGGCACGGCCCCCTCGTCTCGGACCGCAGCGACGAGCTGGCCAAGGTCGGCGACCGGGCACCCGTCTCCAACGCGGCGCCCGACCGCGGCTCCGGCTACGGAGTCGCCCTCCAGTGGACCGCGCTGCAGCCCGGGAAGACCATGGACGCGGTCTTCCGGCTGAACCGCGCCAAGGACTTCACCTCCTTCCGCGCCGCCGCCAAGGACTTCGAGGTCCCCTCGCAGAACCTGATCTACGCCGACACCAAGGGCCACATCGGCTACCAGGCCCCCGGCAGGATCCCGCTGCGCGCCGAGGGCGACGGCAGCGTGCCCGCGCCGGGCTGGGACCCGACGTACAAGTGGGACGGCTACATCGACTACGAGGAACTCCCCTACGAGTTCGACCCCGGGCGCGGCTACATCGTCACCGCCAACCAGGCGGTCGTCGACGCCGACCGCTACCCGTACCTGATCACCGAGGACTACGGGTACGGCGCGCGCAGCCAGCGGATCAACGACCTCATCGAGTCCAAGATCCGGGGTGGCGGCAAGATCTCCACCGAGGACATGCGCACCATGCAGATGGACAACAGCAGCGAGATCGCCAAGCTGCTCACGCCCTACCTGCTGAAGATCGACATCTCCGACTCCTATGTGCGCGAGGCGCAGAAACTGCTCGAGGGCTGGGACTACACCCAGGAGCCGGACTCCGGCGCCGCCGCCTACTTCAATGCGGTCTGGCGCAACGTCCTCAAGCTGGCCATCGGCAACAAGCTCCCCAAGGAGCTCAGGGTCGAGGGCGAGTGCCTGAACGTGCTGCCCGCGGACAGCACGGCACCCGACGACGACCTCACCGAGCGGGTGCGCGAATGCGGCCAGCGGGACGCGGACTCCGCGCAGCCCGACGGCGGGGACCGCTGGTACGAGGTGGTGCGCGGACTGCTGAAGGACGCGGACAACGAGTGGTGGCGCAGCCCGGCCACCCGGACGGACGAGGCGACCGACACCCGTGACGAGCTGCTCGGCCGCGCGATGGAGGACGCCCGCTGGGAGCTGACGGCCGAGATGGGCAAGGACGCCTCCAGCTGGAGCTGGGGCAGGCTGCACCAGCTGACGCTGAAGAACCAGACGCTGGGTACCGAGGGCCCGGGCTTCCTCCAGTACATACTCAACCGCGGCCCGTGGAACCTGGGCGGCGGAGAGGCGGCGGTCAACGCCACCGGCTGGAACGCGGCGAGCGGGTACGACGTCGTCTGGGTGCCGTCCATGCGGATGGTCCTCAACGTCGGCGAGTGGGACAAGTCGCGCTGGATCAACCTGACCGGGGCCTCCGGCCACGCGTACAGCGCCCACTACACCGACCAGACCGACAAGTGGGCCGACGGCGAGCTGCTGGACTGGGCCTACGGCCCCGAGGCGGTCGAGTCCGCGACGGTCGACACGCTCACCCTGGTCCCCCGGGGCCAGTCCGCTCCGTGAAGCGGCGCACCCCCTGAGGGGTGACCACCGCGTGGACGGGGTGGTCGTGCGGTTCCGCCGGGACCCGCTCGACCACCTCGTCCGCGTAGAGGAGGACGATCAGCGCGGGGTCCGTGCCGGCGGCGGCGATCCGGGCCAGGACCCGGTCGTACGAGCCGCCGCCGCGGCCCAGCCGCATGCCCCGGCCGTCCACGGCGAGCCCGGGCAGCAGGACGGCCTCCGCCGAGAGGACGGCTTCGGGTCCCAGCCGCTCGCCGTCCGGCTCCAGCAGGCCGCGGCCCGCCGGCAGCAGCCGCCCGGGCCCGTTGTAGACGGCCCAGTCCAGGTCGTTGTCCGGGAGCAGCACGGGCAGCAGCACCCGGGTGTCCTGGGCGCGCAGGGCGTCCAGCAGGGCCCGGGTGCCCGGCTCGCGGCCCACCGACACGTAGGCGGCGACCGTGGACGCTCCCGCCAGCTCCGGCAGCAGCATCGCCTGATGGGCCAGGGAAGCCGCCGCCCCGAGGACGTCCGTGGGGGACAGCAGCCTGCGCGTGGCGAGCAGTTCACCGCGCAGACCGTTCTTTTCGGACTTCTCGTCACTGATTGCCTGCACGTAAACCTCGCGTATACGTCTCTATGGGGATGAAGTTAACCGGAGCATCATCTTCCCCCCATACTCAGTCGCTAAGGTGCTCCGCATGACTCAGTCGCACCCCGGGATCACCAAGGCTGTCATCCCCGCCGCCGGCCTCGGCACCCGGTTCCTGCCGGCCACGAAGGCCACGCCCAAAGAGATGCTGCCCGTGGTCGACAAGCCCGCGATCCAGTACGTCGTGGAGGAGGCCGTCGCGGCCGGTCTCTCCGACGTCCTGATGATCACGGGCCGCAACAAGCGCCCACTCGAGGACCATTTCGACCGCAACTACGAGCTGGAGGAGGCGCTCTCCCGCAAGGGCGACGCCGGCCGGCTCGCCCGGGTGCAGGAGTCCAGCGACCTCGCCACCATGCACTACGTGCGCCAGGGCGACCCGCGCGGGCTCGGCCACGCGGTGCTCTGCGCGGAGCCGCACGTCGGCGACCAGCCCTTCGCCGTCCTGCTCGGCGACGACCTGATCGACCCCCGCGACCCGCTGCTCTCCCGCATGGTCGAGGTGCAGGAACGGGAGGGCGGCAGCGTGATCGCCCTCATGGAGGTCGACCCCGCCCAGATCCACATGTACGGCTGCGCCGCCGTGAAGCCGACCGGCGAGAGCGATGTCGTCCAGGTCACCGACGTGGTCGAGAAGCCCGACCCGGCGGAGGCGCCCAGCAATCTGGCGATCATCGGCCGCTATGTGCTCGACCCCGCGATCTTCGCCATACTGCGGGAGACCGCCCCCGGCCGCGGGGGCGAGATCCAGCTGACCGACGCCATCCAGAAGCTCGCCGACGCCCACGAGCACGGCTCCGCGGCCCCCGGCGGCACACCGGGCGGCGGCCCCGTGCACGGCGTCGTCTTCAAGGGCCGCCGCTATGACACCGGGGACCGGGGCGACTATCTGCGTGCCATTGTCAGGCTCGCGTGCGAACGTGAGGACCTGGGGCCGGAGTTCCGGTCCTGGCTTCGCAGTTTCGTGACCGAGGAGATGTAACACCGTGAGCAGCACGATCTGGTCGGTGGACGACCATCTGGAGGACATCCTCTCCGCGATCCGGCCGCTCGACCCGATCGAGCTGCAACTGCCGGACGCGCAGGGCTGTGTCCTGGTCGAGGACGTCACCGTCCCGGTCGCGCTGCCCCCCTTCGACAACAGCTCCATGGACGGGTATGCCGTCCGGGTCGCCGATGTCGCGGGCGCGAGCGAGGAGTTCCCCGCCGTGCTCACGGTCATCGGCGACGTCGCGGCCGGCAGCGACGGTCTGCCCACGGTGGGCCCGGGGCAGGCGGCGCGCATCATGACCGGCGCTCCGCTGCCCCCGGGAGCCCAGGCGGTCGTCCCCGTGGAGTGGACGGACGGCGGCGCTGGCGGGGGCGCCGCCAGCACCATGCGCCCGGCCGGCCAGGCGCCTGAGGGCGCGAGCGGTGAGGTGCGGGTGCACCGCCCGGCGCAGGAGCGCGCCCATGTGCGCGCCCGGGGCAGCGACGTCCAGGCCGGCGACCTCGCCCTCGCCGCGGGCACCGTGCTCGGCCCGCCGCAGATCGGTCTGCTCGCCGCCATCGGCCGGGGCACCGTCCGGGTCCGGCCCCGCCCCCGTGTGGTCGTCCTGTCCACCGGCAGCGAACTGGTCCAGCCGGGCGAGAAGCTGGCAGAGGGCCAGATCTACGACTCCAACAGCTTCGCCCTCGCGGCCGCCGCCCGTGACGCCGGAGCGATCTCCTACCGGGTCGGCGCGGTCACCGACGACGCCGAGACGCTGCGGTCCACCATCGAGGACCAGCTGATCCGCGCCGATCTGCTGGTCACCACCGGCGGCGTGAGCGTGGGCGCGTACGACGTCGTCAAGGAGGCGCTCGCCTCGGTCGGCGACGAGGACGTGCCCGGCAGCGGCATCGACTTCCGCAGGCTCGCCATGCAGCCGGGCAAGCCCCAGGGCTTCGGCTCCATCGGCCCCGAGCACACCCCGCTGCTCGCCCTGCCGGGCAATCCGGTCTCCAGCTATGTCTCCTTCGAGTTGTTCGTGCGCCCCGCGATCCGCGCCCTGATGGGCCTCCCCGACGTCCACCGGCCGACCGCCCGCGCGGTGCTCGCCGCCGACAAGGCGCTGACGTCGCCGGAGGGCAAGCGCCAGTTCCTGCGGGGCACGTACGACCAGGAGGCGGGCCGCGTCACCCCTGTCGGCGGGGCCGGTTCGCATCTCGTGGCCGCCCTCGCGCACGCCGACTGCCTGATCGTCGTCCCGGAGGCCACCACGTCCGTGGAGCCCGGCGCCGGTGTCGACGTGGTCCTCCTGGGGTGACGGCCCCGCTGTGGCGGTACCGTGTCTGCCCACACAAGGCCCTCTCGGGGCCGGATCGGGAGCACAGGCGCACATGAGTACGCAAGGCAGGCTGACGCACATCGACGAGGCGGGGGCGGCCCGCATGGTCGACGTCTCCCAGAAGGACGTGACCGCCCGCACCGCGCGGGCTACCGGTCGCGTCCTGGTGTCGCCCCAGGTCGTGGAACTGCTGCGCGGCGAGGGCGTGCCCAAGGGCGACGCCCTCGCCACGGCCAGGATCGCCGGGATCATGGGCGCCAAGCGGACCCCCGACCTGATTCCGCTGTGCCACCCGCTCGCGGTCTCCGGGGTGAAGCTGGACCTGTCGGTCGCCGACGACGCGGTGGAGATCGCGGCGACGGTGAGGACGACGGACCGCACCGGCGTCGAGATGGAGGCGCTGACGGCGGTCTCCGTAGCGGCACTCACCGTCGTCGACATGGTGAAGGCCGTGGACAAGGCCGCCGTCATCACCGGCATCCGGGTCGAGGAGAAGACCGGCGGCAAGTCCGGTGACTGGTCCCGCGAGAGGACGGAGTCGTGAGCACCGACGGCGCTCCGTACCGCGCCCTGGTCGTCACCGCGTCCAACCGGGCCGCGGCCGGCGTGTACGAGGACAGGGGCGGCCCGCTGATCGCCGAGGGGCTGCGGCGGATGGGCTTCACCGTCGAGGGCCCTCGCGTGGTCCCGGACGGCGATCCCGTCGGGGAGGCGATCCGCGAGGGCGTCGCCGGCGGGTACGACGTGGTCCTGACCACCGGTGGCACCGGCATCTCGCCCACCGACCGCACGCCCGACGTCACCCGGGCCCTGCTCGACCACGAGGTCCCCGGCATCCCGGAGGCGATCCGGGCGTTCGGGCGTCAGAAGGTGCCGACGGCAGCGCTCTCGCGCGGTGTCGCCGGTGTCGCCGGCCGTACGCTGATCGTCAATCTCCCCGGTTCCAGCGGCGGCGTGCGCGACGGCCTCGCCGTCCTGGAGCCGCTGCTGGCCCACGCGGTCGACCAGCTCCGCGGCGGCGACCATCCCGCGCCCGGCGGTGCGCCCGGCTCCGCCGGACCGCTGGAGCCGCCCGGACAGGACGAGGCGCCGCAGCCGTCATGAACGTCACCTGGCCCGTGATCCTGGCGGACGGCGACGTCGTCCTCCGCCCCATAAGAATGCGCGACCAGCGGATCTGGCGCGAGGTCAACCGCCGCAACCGCGAGTGGCTTCGCCCGTGGGAGGCCACCATCCCGCCGCCGGCCCCGGGCGGTCCGGTGGCCCAGCGTCCGACGTACCGTCAGATGGTGCGCCACCTGCGGTCCGAGGCGAACGCGGGGCGCATGATGCCCTTCGTCATCGAGTACCAGGGGCGTCTGGTGGGCCAGTTGACCGTCGCCGGGATCACCTGGGGCTCGATGTGCTCGGGTCATGTGGGCTACTGGGTCGACCGTGAGGTGGCGGGCCGGGGCGTCATGCCGACGGCGGTGGCCCTCGCCGTGGACCACTGCTTCCGGGGCGTCGGGCTGCACCGCATCGAGGTCTGCATTCGCCCGGAGAACGGCCCCAGCCGGCGGGTGGTGGAGAAACTCGGATTCCGCGAGGAAGGGCTGCGGCCCCGCTATCTCCACATCGACGGCGCCTGGCGCGACCATCTCGTCTTCGCGCTGACCGCCGACGAGGTCCCCGAAGGGCTGGTCAGACGCTGGCACCAGGCGCGACGTGGGAGCCGGCCGGGATCGTCACCCGGAGCGGCCCAAGAAATAAAATAAATGTTCGAAATGGGTCGGCGAGGCGCGCGGTTCGATCCCGGAAATCACAAAAAAAGTCCGTGATATGAGCCAGATCGTGCGACACACCGGGCCAATTGGCGGATGCCGTTGCGCAAATCCCTCTACGGTGTGTTGCGTGAGCAGCAGCGGCCTCATCTACGCAGTCATCGTCGGGGCCTGGGCCGCCTACTTGGTGCCGATGTGGCTCCGCAGGCAGGACGAGCTGAACGAAGCCCGTCCGACGGAACGCTTCTCCACCGCCATCCGGCTGTTGTCGGGCCGGGCGGGAATGGAGCGGCGGTACGCCAGGGAACTGCGGGGACGCACCGCCGAGCAGCCCGAGTACGACGTCGACCCGGATGCGCCCACGGACCGTTTGAGTTCCGTGGACGTCCGGGCCTTCGCCGCGCCCCGAACCGAATTGCGCCCTCAGGCCCCTGCCGGGGCCGCCCCGGGCGCACCCCGGCCGGAGTCCGCGGACGCCGCCCCCCGCCCCCGGCAGGGCGGCCGGCCCCGCAAGGACGCCCGGCCGGACCGCGCGGCGGCGGAACGCGCGCGGCGCAGCCAGGTCCTGGCCCGCCGCAGACGGACGACCACGCTCCTCTTCGTCGCCTTCACCGCCGGCGCGGTCGTCGCCGCGGTGGGCGGTCTCGGCCTCCTGTGGGCGCCCGCGCTGCCCGCCGTGCTCCTGAGCGTCTACATCGTGCATCTGCGGGCCCAGGAGCGGCGCCGGTTCGCGTTCGTCATGGACCGGCGGCAGGCCGAGGCGGCGGCGCAGCGCCTGCGGGAGAACCGCCCGCGCCGGCATCAGTCCGACGCCGAGCCGGCGGAGCCCGACGAGGAGCCCGTCGCGCAGGCCGACCCGGAACCGGAACCGGTGGTGTCGCCCCAGGAGGCGGGCCGCCGCGCCCTGGTGGAGCAGACGGACCACGCGGAATGGGTGGACCAGCAGCGCCAGCGCGGTCCGGCCGCGGGCGACAGCTGGGAGCCCGTGCCCGTCCCGCTGCCCACCTATGTCACCGCCCCCGTCGCCCCGCGGGCGTCGAGCGGTGTGGACGTCACCGATCCGGAGACCTGGAGCGCGGCCCGCTCGTCGGCGGCCGGGCCCGCGGACCGGCAGCAGGACCAGCCGCACGTCGAGCCGCCGGCCGGCCGCCGGCCACCGCAGCAGCGCCGGTCCCGCGACCGGGGCCGCACGCCGCTGTTCGATCAGTACGCGGATGACGACCGGCCGCGTGCGGCCAATGAGTGAGACCGGGTGAAGCCGATCCCGGCGGCGTTCGTGACCTGCGAGGCCGCCGCCGGGATACGGGTTTTTGAGCACCGCGATCGGGGTGCTAGAGTTTCACTCGTTGCAAGGGCCTGTGGCGCAGTCTGGTAGCGCACCTCGTTCGCATCGAGGGGGTCTGGGGTTCAAATCCCCACAGGTCCACAACAGATGGAAGTCCCCGTCGGAGAGATCCGGCGGGGACTTCGTCGTTTCCGTGCAAGGGCAGGGTGTCTGCGTCCGTCGTGCCCCTGGGCCCGGGCCGCGCGGTGGCGTAACTCACACCCGCGCCCGCCGCCTCGGGCGGGCGTGAGACGGGCCCCGGGCGGAATCCGCCGGGGCCCGCGAAGCGGTGGCCGGGTCAGGGCCGGGACAGCGGTTTGGCCATGCAGCGGCTGCTGTCCTCGAACCGGTAGTGGCCGAACTTCGCGCAGGGCTCGTAGCCGCTGGAGCGGTAGAGGGCGATCGCCTCCGGCTGCATGTCGCCCGTCTCCAGGACCATCCGGGTGCGGCCCGCCGTGCGGGCGTCCTCCTCCAGGGCCGCGAGGATGCGGCGGGCGAGACCCAGGCCGCGCGCCTCGGGGACCACGTACATCCGCTTGAGCTCGGCGTCGCCGTTCGCGTAGCCCATGGGGTTCTCGTCCTGGGTGCGCCAGCCGCCGGTCGCGCAGGGGCGGTCGCCGTCGTAGGCGATGAGATACAGGCCACGCGGCGGCAGGAACATCGTGGCGTCCAGCGGTGTCGCGTCGCCCTCGCCGTCGCCGTAGCGCCGGATGTACTCCAGCTGCACCTGGTCGTTGAGGGTGACGGCGTCGGGGTGGTCGAAAGCCGTGACTCTGAGCTGCATGTTGAAAAGCGTACGGCCATGCGAAGGGGCACCCGGGCGGGTGGTCTCCCGTTCCGGGACGGGCTCCGCGGATGGGTAGGGTGCAGCAATGCTCACCGTGACCTCCGTGAATGTGAACGGGCTGCGCGCCGCCGCGAAGAAGGGCTTCGTGGAGTGGCTGGCCGGGACCTCCGCAGACGTGGTCTGCCTCCAGGAGGTGCGCGCCGAGGCGGCTCAGCTGCCGCAGGAGGTGCGCAGCCCCGAGGGCTGGTTCACCGTGCACGCCCCCGCGGCGGCCAAGGGCCGCGCGGGCGTCGCCCTCTACACCCGGCGCGAGCCGGACCGGGTGCGCGTCGGCTTCGGGTCGGCCGAGTTCGACGGCAGCGGCCGCTATGTGGAGGCCGATCTGCCCGGCGTGACGGTCGCGAGCCTGTATCTGCCGTCCGGCGAGGTCGGCACGGAGCGCCAGGACGAGAAGACGCGCTTCATGGACGAGTTCCTGGTCTACCTCGGGGAGCTGAGGGAACGCTCGGCGGCGGACGGCCGGGAGGTCGTGGTCTGCGGCGACTGGAACATCGCCCACCAGGAGGCCGACCTGAAGAACCACAAGGGCAACCGGAAGAACTCCGGCTTCCTGCCCGAGGAGCGGGAGTGGCTCACCCGCGTGTACGAGGAGGCCGGCTACGTCGACGTCGTGCGGGCCCTGCACCCCGGCCAGGAGGGCCCCTACTCGTGGTGGTCGTACCGCGGGCGGGCGTTCGACAACGACACCGGCTGGCGCATCGACCTCCAGGTGGCGACCCCCGGGCTCGCGGGCCGCGCCGTGAAGGCATGGGTCGAGCGCGCCGCGACGCACGGGGAGCGGTGGAGCGACCACGCGCCCGTGAGCGCGGTCTACGGGCTGTAGAGGGCCGCACCCGGGCGCCGGATGCGGTCAGCGGTCGTCGGGGGAGCCCGCCAGGCGGCGGTCCATCGCCATCGACAGCTCCGCGTCCACCACGCTCTTGGCGAGGGGCCGCAGGCGCTCCGCGTCCGGCTCCTTCGCGTGGGCGGCCAGGGCGTCGAAGAACAGGTCCGCGAGGGCCTCGGCGTGCTCGCGGATGCGCCGTCCCGACTCCAGGACGACGGCCAGGGGTATGCCCTCGCGGACCAGCGCGGCGGACACCTCCAGCAGACGGCGGCTGATGTGGACGATCTCGTCGCCGTCGATGGCCAGGTAGCCGAGCTCCAGCGCCCTGGACAGGTTCTCGGGTGTGACCTCGCCCTCGAAGTAGTCGGCGAGCGCCTCGGGGGTGAGCCGGACGGGCGTCTCCTCGGTGGGCTCCACGAGCCCGAGGGCCTCGCCCATGTCGCGGCCGCTCTCCAGCGTCGTGGCCAGGTCGGCGATGCCGTTGAGCGTGTGGCCGCGCTCCAGCAGGGCGCCGATCGTCCGCAGCCTGGCCAGGTGGTGTTCGTCGTACCAGGCGATGCGGCCCTCGCGGCGCGGTGGCTGGATCAGCCCTCGTTCCCGGTAGAAGCGCAGGGTGCGCACCGTGATGCCGGCTTCCTCGGCCAGCTCCTCCATGCGGTACTCACGCGGTCCAGTCACACCCGAAGCCTATGTTGTACCGCCGGTAACTTGTGGGGTCGTACCCCTACCGCTCGGTAGGTCCCTGCTCTACCCTCCCAACCATGCCAGTGATTGCTGGCAGCGTTCATGAAGGAACGGCTACACGGGACGTTCGGCGGTTTCAGCAGGAGGCGGCGGTATGACCGAGCAGCAGCACGAGCATGTACGAGTGGCGGTGATCGGATCCGGATTCGGCGGCCTCGGGGCCGCGGTCCGGCTGCGCCGCGAAGGGATCACGGACTTCGTCGTGCTGGAGCGCGCGGACTCGGTGGGCGGTACCTGGCGGGACAACAGCTATCCGGGCTGCGCCTGCGACGTCCCGTCGCACCTGTACTCCTTCTCCTTCGCGCCGAACCCCGACTGGCCGCGCACGTTCTCCGGCCAGGAGCACATCCGCGCCTACCTGGAGCACGTCACGGACACCTTCGGGCTGCGCCCCCATGTGCGCCTGAACCACGAGGTCCTGATGATGCGCTGGGACGACGACGCGGCCCACTGGGAGATCGAGACCTCCCGGGGCACGCTGACCGCGGACGTCGTCGTCTCCGCCACCGGCCCCCTGTCCGACCCGAAGACACCGGACATCCCGGGCCTGGCCGACTTCCCCGGGAAGGTGTTCCACTCCGCCCGCTGGGACCACGACTACGACCTGACCGGCAAGCGCGTCGCCATGATCGGCACCGGCGCGTCGGCCATCCAGATCGTGCCCGCGATCCAGCCGAAGGTCGCCGCCCTGACGCTCTTCCAGCGCACACCCCCGTGGGTGATGCCGCGGGTGGACCGCAGGATCTCGGGCGCCGAGCGCTGGCTGCACCGGCAGCTGCCGTTCACCGGCACCGCCCGGCGCGGCCTGCTGTGGGGCATCCGGGAGCTCCAGGTGCAGGCGTTCACCAAGCGGCCCGGCGAGCTCGGGCTGGTCGAGCGGCTCGCCAAGGCGAACATGAACAAGTCGATCAAGGACCCGGAGCTGCGGGCCAAGCTGACGCCCTCGTACCGCATCGGCTGCAAGCGCATCCTGCTGTCCAGCACGTACTACCCGGCGCTCGCGCAGCCCAACGTGGACGTCGTCGCGTCCGGGCTGACCGAGGTGCGCGGCTCGACGGTGGTCGCCGCGGACGGCACGGAGACCGAGGCCGACGTGATCATCTTCGGCACCGGCTTCCATGTCACCGACATGCCGATCGCCGAGCGGGTCGTCGGCGCCGACGGGATCACGCTCGCCGAGGCGTGGAAGGACGGCATGGAGTCGCTGCGCGGCGCCACCGCGGCGGGCTTCCCCAACTGGATGACGATCATCGGGCCCAACACCGGCCTCGGGAACTCGTCCATGATCCTCATGATCGAGTCCCAGCTGAACTACCTGGCCGACTACATGCGCCAGCTGGACGTGCTCGGCGAGGGCAGCGTGCTCTCCCCCCGCCCGTCCGCCGTCCACGCGTGGAACCGCCGTGTGCAGCAGCGCATGGAGCGCACCGTCTGGAACACCGGCGGGTGCAACAGCTGGTACCTCGACGCGAGCGGCCGCAACACCACCATCTGGCCGGGCACCACCACCGAGTTCCGCAGCGCCACCCGCTCGGTGGACCTGGCCGAGTACGAGGTGGCCAGGGCGGCACGCCACCGGCAGCTCGCCCCCGTGGGCGCGACGGCCGCCGAACCCGGCGCCGAGGGCGGCGCGAAGGACACGGAGGCCGTCGCATGAGCCGTCTCCTCCGGCGCGCCGGCGCGCCCCCGGTCGCGGCCCGGGAACTGGCCGCCGTCTCGGCCGACGGTTCCCGCATCCACGTCGAGGTCCACGGCCCCGAGGGCGCGCCCACGGTGGTGCTGGCCCACGGCTGGACCTGCTCGACCCACTTCTGGGCGGCGCAGATACGCGACCTGGCGAGGGACCACCGCGTCATCGCCTACGACCAGCGCGGCCACGGCCGCACCCCGCTCGCGGACGTCGGCACCGAGCGGCTCGCCGACGACCTGGAGGCCGTGCTCACGGCCGTCCTCGCCCCCGGTGAGAAGGCCGTCGTCGCGGGCCACTCCATGGGCGGCATGACCATGATGGCCGCCGCCTCCCGGCCGGCCTTCCGCGAGCACACGGCCGCCGCACTGCTGTGCAGCACGGGCAGCGCCCGGCTCGTCGACGAGTCGCTGGTGCTGCCGATGCGGGCGGGCCGGGCGCGGA
>NZ_RDBP01000012.1:866880-895806 GCF_008042045.1 Streptomyces sp. T39 | reverse complement strand
CCGAGCGGGTGGACCAGTGCTCCCGGATCGTGCACGCCTGCCCGCGTGCCGCCCGGGTGGCCTGGTCGCGGGTGCTCGGCGAGCTCGACCTGGACGAGGGCGTACGGGCGCTCGACGTGCCCACGGTGGTCGTCGCCGGCACGGCGGACCGGCTGACCCCGCTGGTGCACGCCAAGCGCCTCGCCCTCGACCTCCCGCAGTGCCTCGAACTCGTCGAGCTCGCGGGCATGGGCCACATGACCCCCGTCGAGGCCCCCGAGGCCGTCACCGCCAAGCTCCGTGAGCTCGCCGCCGCGTACCTGACGGCGGCGAGGGCGGCGGACGGGGCGGACACGACGCAGAGGACCGAGACGGCGCAGAGGACCGAGACGGCGCAGACGGCGCAGACGACGAAGGAGAAGGCCGCATGACCAGAAGGAGCCTCGAAGGGCAGGTCGCGGTCGTCACCGGCGCCGCCCGCGGAGTCGGCGAGCTGCTGGCCCGCAAGCTGTCGGCGCGCGGTGCCAGGGTGGCGCTCGTCGGCCTGGAACCGGACGAGCTGAAGCAGGTCGCCGCCCGGCTGCACACCGACTGCGACCACTGGCACGCGGACGTCACCGACCACGAGGCGATGGCGCGGGTCGCCCAGGAGGTCAAGGAGCGGTTCGGCAAGGTCGACATCGTGGTCGCCAACGCGGGCGTGGCCTCCGGCGGCCCGTTCGCCGACTCCGACCCGGTCGCCTGGCGGCGGGTCATCGAGGTCAACCTCATCGGCAGCGCGGTGACCGGCCGGGCCTTCCTGCCCGTACTGCTGGAGAGCCGCGGCTACTTCCTCCAGATAGCGTCGCTCGCGGCGATCACGCCCGCGCCCATGATGTCGGCGTACTGCGCCTCCAAGTCGGGCGTGGAGGCCTTCGCGCACAGTCTGCGGGCCGAGGTCGGCTACCGGGGGGTGCGGGTCGGGGTCGGCTACCTGTCGTGGACGGACACCGACATGGTGCGCGGCGCCGACCAGGACGACGTGATGCGGGAGCTGCGGCAGCGGCTGCCGTGGCCGTCGAACCGCACCTATCCGCTCGGGCCGGCCGTGGACCGGATCGTCGCCGGCATCGAGCGCCGCTCGGCCCACGTGTACGCCCAGTGGTGGCTGCGCGGCATGCAGTCGGTGCGCGGCTGGCTGCCGGGGGTCATCGCGACCGTCGGGCAGCGCGAGATGCGCCGCTTCGGGCCGCGGCTCGACGGGGTGTCGAAGGGGCTCGTGGGCGCCGGCGGCGCGGCCGACGAGGCGAAGCGGACAGCGGACCGCTGACCGCGCTCCGGGTCCGGCGCCGGGGCCCCACCCGCGTCGGCGGGCGGGCCCCCGGCACCGGCCCGGAAGCCGGGGCGCGGCCCGGTCAGCCGCGCGGGGGCAGCTTCGGGCGGCGCAGGTCCGGGACGGCGGAGTAGTCCGGGGGCACGGCCGCCGGAGAGGACCTGAGCAGGTCCGTGGCCAGCCGGATCGCGTCGTCCATGTCCGTGTGGCGTCCCTCCGCCCAGTCCAGCGGGGTGCGGAGCGCGTACAGGTCCGGTTCCACGCCGTGGTTCTCGACCGACCAGCCGTACGCGTCGAACCAGGCCGCGTTCATCGGCACGGTGATGACGGTGCCGTCGATCAGCCGGTGACGGCCCGTCATGCCGACGACGCCGCCCCAGGTGCGGGTGCCCACCACCGGGCCGAGGCCCAGCAGCCGGAACGCGGCGGTGATCATGTCCCCGTCCGACGACGTGGCCTCGTCCGCGATGGCGACCACCGGGCCGCGCGGCGCGTTGGAGGCGTACGACACGGGCTGGGCGTCCCGTGTCAGGTCCCAGCCCAGGATCTTCCGGGTCAGCTTCTCGACGACCAGCTCGCTGATGTGCCCGCCCGCGTTGCCGCGGACGTCCACGATCAGGGCCGGGCGGGAGACCTCCAGGCGCAGGTCGCGGTTGAACTGCGCCCAGCCCGAGCCGCCCATGTCGGGGATGTGCAGATAGCCGCACCGGCCGCCGCTGAGTTCCCGCACGACCTCGCGCCGCTTGGCGACCCAGTCCTGGTAGCGCAGCGGCCGCTCGTCGATCAGCGGCACGACGGCCACCCGGCGGGCGAGGCCCTCGCCCTCCGCGGACTGGAAGGTGAGCTCGACGGTGGTGCCGCCGGCCGCCGACAGCATCGGGTACGGGCCCGCCACCGGGTCGACCGGCCGGCCGTCGACATGGGTGAGCACCGCGCCCTCGCGGATGCCGGTGCCCGCCAGCGGGGAGCGGGCCTTGGAGTCGGAGGAGTCGCCGGGCAGGATCCGCTTGACGACCCACCTGCCGTCCCGGCACACCAGGTTGGCCCCGAGGAGGCCCATCGCCCGCTGGTAGTGCGACGGTCCCTCGTTGCGCCGCGGCGGCGTCACGTACGCGTGCGAGGTGCCGAGTTCGCCGAGCACCTCGCGCAGCAGATCGGCGAACTCGTCCGGTGACGCCACCCGTTCGACCAGCGGCCGGTACTGGTCCAGCACGCCGTCCCAGTCGATGCCGCACATGCCCGGCTCCCAGAAGTACGCGCGGATGAGGCGCCCGGCCTCGTCGTACGCCTGGCGCCACTCGGCTGCCGGGTCCACCTCGTGGAGGATCCGGCGCATGTCGAGGTAGACCGTGGAGTCGCCGTCGCCCGGCTCGGTGGCCGGCACCGCCCGCAGCTCGCCCTCGTCCACCACCACGAGCCGGCTGCCGTCGTTGCTGACCGAGAACCAGTCCAGATGGTCGACGAGCTGGGTCCTGCGGGCCTTGGAGAGGTCGAAGTGCTCCAGCGTGGGGCGCCCCGAGGTGTCGGCCGGATTGGCGAACGTCTCGCCGAGCGCGCCCGAGATCGGCCAGCGCAGCCACACCAGACCGCCTCCGCTGACGGGATGCAGCGCGGAGTACTTGGAGGCCGTGACGGGGAACGGCACCACACGGTTCTCCAGGCCCTCGGTCTCGACCATCACCGTGTGGTCGCCGCTCTCGTCCAGCGGATCGAGCCCGCCCGCAGCCGGGCGGCCCTCGGGGGTGAGGGCGAAGGGCGAGGGCGTGGCCGAGGAGAGCGGCACCAGGTACGGCCGGCAGCCGAGGGGGAACGACAGGTCGCCGGTGTGCACGTCGTAGACGGGGTCGAAGCCGCGCCACGACAGGAAGGCCAGGTAGCGGCCGTCGCTGGTGAAGACCGGGTTCTCGTCCTCGAATCGGCCGTCCGTGACGTCGACGACGGTGCGGTCCGCGATTCTGGCGATCCTGATCTGCCGCAGCGAGCGGCCCACTCCGGGATGCGACCAGGTGAGCCAGGCGCCGTCGGGGGAGAAGGCGAGGTCCTTCACGGGCCCGTTCTCCGAGCGGACCAGTTCGGTGACCTCGCCGGTGGCCTCCTCGGCGGTGTCGACGAGCAGCAGCCGCCCGTCGTGGGCGGCGACGGCGATCCGCTCGCCCTCCGGGTCGGGCGTCATCTCCAGCACGCGGCCCAGCGCCGCCTGGGCCAGGCGCCGGGGCGGGCGGTCGCCGCTGGCCCGCGGAAGGTAGGCGATCTCGACGGCGTCGTCGCCCTCGGCGTCGGTGACATAGGCGACCTGGCCGCCGCTGCCGAGCATCTCGGGCAGCCGCACCCGCACGCCCGGGGTGTCGGCGATGGTGCGCGCCGGTCCGTCGCGGTGGGTGAGCCAGTACAGGCTGCCGCGGACGCCGACCGCGCTCGCCCGGCCGGTCTCGTCTACCGACAGCGCGTCCACATGGCTCGCGGCCGGCACCTGGTAGGTGCGCCGCCCCGCGCGCGGGCCGCCGAGCCGCACCTCCAGGCGGCGGGGCACGGAGCCGGCGGTGAGTTCGTCGACGATCCACAGCTCGCCCGCGCACTGGTAGACGACCCGGCTGCCGTCGCTCGACGCGTGCCGGGCGTAGAAGGCGTCGTGGTCGGTGTGGCGGAGCAGGTCGGAGCCGTCGGGCCGGCAGGAGTAGAGGTTGCCGACGCCCTCGTGGTCGGAGAGGAACGCGATCCGTCCCCCGGCGTCCGGGTCCCACCGGCCGGTGCCGGGGCCGCGGACGAACATCGGGCAGTCCAGGTGGCCGTCGATGTCCGGCAGCAGTCGCTCGCCGTGCAGCCACAGCCGGCCCGTCGCACCGCCCCGGTAGCGCTTCCAGGCGGCCGGCTCGTGCGGCGGCTTGCCGGTCAGCAGCAGGGTGCGCCGCTCGCAGCCGGTGCCGCCCGCCTGGGCGGGGGAGTCCGCCACGTCCGTGACGGCGATGTCGGAGACGGGACCCCAGGGGAGCCGGCCGCCGGGCGCGCCGTCCACGGGGACGCTGTAGGCCCAGGAGAAGTAGGAGAACGGCTGGCCGCGCGAGGAGACGGCGAGGATCTGGCCGTCCGGGGTCCAGCCGCACACCCGGGTGTCGGTCGAACCCCAGTAGCCGAGCCGCCGGGCGGGCCCGCCGTCCACCGGCACGACGTGGATCTCCGGGTCGAGGCTGCGCCAGTTCGTGTAGGCGATCGTGGTGCCGTCGGGGGAGAAGCGGGGATGCCCCACTCTGGTGCGGTCCACGGTGAGCCGCCAGGCCCGGCCGGGCCGCTGCCCCTCCGGCACCAGGGGGGCGACCCAGAGGTCGTCCTCGGCGGCGAAGCACAGCACGTCGTCGTGCAGGTGCGGGAAACGGAGATATGCGCCGTGGTCACTCACCCCCCAATGCTTTCCGCGCCCGGGGGGTGCGGCAACTCGTGGCACCGGGTGAAAAACCGGCGGCTCGGACGGTGGCGCCGGTGGCCGGCGGGGCCGACGTGACCCACTCCACAAGCGAAACGGCTTCGTTTCGCTGGACCGGTGGGATACCTTCGAGGTGTACGAAACCGTTTCGTTCAGCCGACGCCCGGGGAGGACGCCATGACAGCACGCAGCAGGCTCACCCCCGAGCGGGAAGCAGAGCTGTACACCGCGGTGCTCGACCTGCTGCGCGAGGTCGGATACGACGCCCTCACCATGGACGCCGTCGCCGGCCGCACCCGCGCCAGCAAGGCCACCCTCTACCGCCAGTGGGGGAGCAAGGCCGAGCTGGTCGTCAAGGCGATGAGGCACAACAAGCCCGCCGGTTTCAGCGACATCGACACCGGCACCCTGCACGGCGACTTCCACGCGATGCTCGACCGCACGGACGACTGTCAGATGGAGAAGGACTCCGCCCTGATGCGGGGTCTCGCCCAGGCGATCCACACCAACCCCGATCTGCACGAGGCGCTGCGCGACCTGCTGATCGAGCCCGAGATCTCCGGGCTCGGCATGCTGCTGCGCAGAGCCGTGGACCGGGGCGAGATCCGGGCCGACAACCCAGCGCTGGGGTATGTCGTCCACATGATCGTCGGGGCCTTCGTGGCCCGGCAGATGATCGAGGACCGGACACCCGACCGGGCCTTTCTGACCGATTATCTGGACGCCGTGGTGCTCCCCGCACTCGCCGCCTGATCACCCCAGGTTCCGGAGTCTCCCCACTCCGGCCTTTCGGAGCCCCCACCTCCGCGGTCCCCTCTCCCCGGATCAACCAGCACGATCCGCTCACCCGCAGCACCTGACGCGCGCCGCTCTCGTCGTCGGGCCGGCTCCCCCTGCCCTGTTCACCTCACACACGGGAGTAGCCCTCGTGGCCTCGTTCCTCTACAAGCTCGGCCGGCTGGCGTTCCGCCGCCGCCGACTCGTCGCCCTGCTGTGGGTGGCCCTGCTGGCACTCGCCGGTTTCGGCGCGGCAACCGCGCCCACCGCCACCTCCTCGTCCTTCTCCATCCCCGGCACGGAGGCCCAGAAGGCCTTCGACCTGCTGGAGGAACGGTTCCCCGGCGGCAGCGCCGACGGAGCCACCGCCCGCGTCGTCTTCAAGGCCCCGGCCGGCGGGAAGATGACCGACGCCGAGCCGAAGGCCGTCGTCACCGATGCCGTCGGTGCGCTGAAGTCCGGCTCGGACCAGATCGCCTCGGTCACCGACCCGTACACCGCGCAGGCCGTCTCCGAGGACGGCTCCACCGCCTACGTCTCCGTCACGTACAAGGTCAACTCCATGGAGCTGACCGACGCCACCCGAGAGGCGCTGGAGAAGGCCGGTGAGAGCGCGCGGGAGAGCGGGCTGACCGTCGAGATCGGCGGCGACGCGCTCCAGGCCATGCCGCACACCGGGGCGGGCGAGATCATCGGCGTGATCATCGCCGGGGTGGTCCTGGTGATCACCTTCGGTTCGCTGGTCGCCGCCGGCCTGCCGCTGCTCACCGCCCTCATCGGCGTCGGCATCGGCATCTCCACCATCACCGCGCTGGCCAGTGCGCTGGACCTCGGCACCACCACGTCCACGCTCGCCATGATGATCGGCCTCGCGGTCGGCATCGACTACGCGCTCTTCATCGTCTCCCGCTACCGCGCCGAACTGGCCGAGGGCCGAAAGCACGAGGAGGCCGCCGGACGCGCGGTCGGCACCGCGGGCTCCGCGGTCGTCTTCGCCGGCCTGACCGTCGTCATCGCCCTGGTGGGCCTCGCCGTCGTCAACATCCCGATGCTCAGCAAGATGGGCTTCGCCGCCGCCGGCACCGTCGTCATCGCGGTGCTCATCGCGCTGACGCTGATCCCCGCGCTCCTCGGCTTCGCCGGGAACAAGGTCCTCGGCCGCGCGGCCCGCAAGGGCAGGCCCGCGTCCGAGAAGCCGAACGCCGGCACCCGCTGGGCCCGGTTCGTGCTGCGCCGTCCGGTCACCGTGCTGCTCGTCGCGGTGGCGGGGCTCGCCGCCGTCGCCGTGCCCGCGGCGTCGCTCCAGGTCGGTCTGCCCGACGACGGGTCGCAGCCCGTGAGCACCACCCAGCGCAAGGCGTACGACCTGCTGTCCGACGGCTTCGGTCCCGGCTTCAACGGGCCGCTCATGGTGGTCGTGGACGGCGACGAGGCCGCCGCCGACCGCACCATCGAGATCGTCAAGGGCCTGGACGGCACGGCCGCCGTCACCCCGGCGACGCCCAACAAGGCCGGCGACACCTCGATGATCACGGTGATCCCGAAGGACCGGCCCTCCTCCGCGGCCACCGAGGACCTGGTCCACGACATCCGCGACAGGAGCGGCGACGACGTCTACGTGACCGGCGCCACCGCGATGAACATCGACTTCTCCGAGAAGATGAACGACGCGCTGCTGCCCTACCTCGCGCTGGTCGTGGGCCTCGCCTTCCTGCTGCTGATGCTGGTCTTCCGCTCGATCCTGGTGCCCCTCAAGGCGGCCCTCGGCTTCCTGCTGTCGGTCGTCGCGGCGCTCGGCGCGGTCGTCGCCGTCTTCCAGTGGGGCTGGCTGGGCTCGCTGTTCGGTGTCGAGCAGACCGGTCCGATCATGTCGATGATGCCGATCTTCATGATCGGTGTGGTCTTCGGCCTGGCCATGGACTACGAGGTCTTCCTGGTCACCCGGATGCGGGAGGCGTACGTCCATGGCGAGCGGCCCGGTGAGGCGGTCGTGACCGGCTTCCGGCACGGTGCCCGGGTGGTCTCCGCGGCGGCCGTCATCATGATCGCGGTCTTCGCCGGCTTCATCGGCTCCAGCGAGCAGATGGTCAAGATGATCGGCTTCGGCCTCGCGATCGCCGTCGTCTTCGACGCGTTCGTGGTCCGCATGGCGATCGTGCCCGCGGTGCTGGCCCTGCTTGGACACAAGGCGTGGTGGCTGCCGCGCTGGCTGGACCGGATCCTGCCCAACGTGGACGTGGAGGGCGAGAAGCTCCACAAGGAGCTCGCCGGCGCGGCCGGTACGGGCGGGCCCGACGAGGACCGCGAACTGGTCCGCGTCTGATCACGGGGGCCGGGTCACGGACCCGGCCCCCTCGGACCCGGGAGTCCCCGGCCGGCCGGCAGGCGGCCCGGGGGCCGGTGCCAAGGCACCGGAGGAGCGAGCTCCCGGACGCGCGACGGCACCGTGGGGACGGGGGCCGTCGCGCGGCGAAGGCCGCTTCGGCCGGGCGCACGCCCGGCCGAAGCGGCCTTCCGCCGTGACGGGGCGCCCGGGCACCCGTCGACGGAACGGGCACCCGTCGTCGGGACGGGCACCCGTCGTCGGGACGGGCACCCGTCGTCGGGACGGGCGGGCGGCGCCGGTCAGGTGGTCGTGGCCGTCGGGGTGGTGGCCGTTTCCGGTACGGGGGCGTCCGCCGGCGGCTCGGGGGGCGGGGCCGTGGCGGCCACCGCGTAGGTGTGGCGGAGGAACCGCAGAAGCGTCTTCGCCTCGAACTGCACCACGGCGACCCCGTCCCGCGTGTGGAATTCGACCACCGCCTGCACCCGGCCGCACGGCCAGACCTCGATGTCGCCCCGCTTCACGGGCGCCTTCAGCCCCGTCTCCAGCAGTTCACGGGGGAAGGTCCACTCGCGGCCGCTGGGGAAGGAGAAGCAGACGGAGGCGGGGTCGTCGGCCGGGTCGTAGCTGAGCGAGACGCGGACGGGGCGGTACTGGGGAGCGTCGGTGACGATTCGACCTCGTGCGTTTTCCGTGACGGCGGGGGACATCGGCCGGCTCCTCACACTCGTCTGCTTTGTCATCTAATGTCCCATATTTCGGGTGGAACGCCCGTTCGCCTCCGTTTCGGCGGCCCGCTGCCGCCCCAACTGTGACCCGTGCGCTCTTGCAACCTCTTCGCAAGAGGGACCTATCATTGGTCGGTTATTCGTCTGTCCGAAGCGAGGCTTCCCATGCATGTGCCCGACGGATTCATCAACGCACCCGTCTCCGTGGCCGCCGGAGTCGTCGCCGCGGGCGCCGTCGCCGCCGGCCTGCGCGGTGCCCGGCGCGAGCTGGGCGGAACGGACACCGGCCCGGTCGGCGCCGAGCGCACCGCGCCGCTCGCCGGGCTCGTCGCGGCCTTCGTCTTCGCCGTCCAGATGCTCAACTTCCCGGTGGCCGCCGGCACCAGCGGCCATCTGCTCGGCGGGGCCCTCGCGGCGATCCTCGTCGGGCCGTTCACCGGGGTGCTGTGCATAGCCGTCGTGCTGCTGATGCAGGGCGTGCTCTTCGCCGACGGCGGGCTCACCGCGCTGGGGGTGAACATCACGGTGATGGGCGTCGTCACGGTCGTCGTGGCGTACGCCCTCTTCCGCGGCCTGGTCGCGGTCCTGCCGCGGACACGGCGGTCGGTCACCGCGGCCTCCTTCGTCGCCGCACTGGTCTCCGTGCCCGCGTCGGCCGCGGCGTTCACGCTGCTCTACGCGGTCGGGGGCGTCACCGAGGTCCCGATCGGCTCGGTCCTCACCGCCATGGTCGGCGTGCACGTCCTCATCGGCATCGGCGAGGCGGCGATCACCGCGCTGACCGTCGGCGCCGTGCTCGCCGTGCGCCCGGACCTCGTCCACGGCGCCCGCGGCCTGTCGGCCCCGCTGAAGCTGCGCGTCGGCGGGGAGCTGGTCGACGCCCCGGCCGCAGCCCCCGCCCCCGGCCGTGCCCGCTCGCCCCGCGCCGTGTGGGCGGGCGGTCTCGTCGCCTCGCTCGTCCTGGCCGGCTTCGTCTCGTTCTACGCCTCCGCCAGCCCCGACGGGCTGGAGAAGGTGGCCTCCGACAAGGGCTTCGACAGGTCGGTCGAGGAGCACGCGGCCGCGGACTCGCCGCTCGCCGACTACGGCGTGGAGAGCGTCTCGGACGCGCGGCTCTCCGGCGGTCTGGCCGGTGTGATCGGCGTCGGCGCGACCGTGGCCGTGGGCAGCGGGATCTTCCGTGTGGTCCGCCGCCGGCGGACCACGGACGAGCGCCGGAACACCTCCGCGGGGAGCGCCGCCTGAGATGGGTGCGGGACATGCCCACCGGCTCTACCGGCACGGTCACTCGGCCGTGCACACCCTGCCGGCGCACTGCAAGCTGATCGCCGTCCTGTGCTTCGTGCTGATCGTGGTCTCCACCCCGCGCGAGGCCGTCTGGGCCTTCGGCGTCTACGCCGTGCTGCTCGCCGGGGTGACCGCGGCGGCCCGGCTCCCCGCCGCCTTCGTGGCGAAGCGGCTGCTGGTGGAGATCCCCTTCGTGGCCTTCGCGCTGCTGATGCCGTTCGTCGTCCCCGGCGAGCGGACCGAGGTCCTGGGCGTCGCGCTCAGCGTCCCCGGGCTGTGGGGCGCGTGGAACATCCTGGCCAAGGGCACTCTGGGCGTGGCCGCGTCCGTGCTGCTCGCCTCGACCACCGAACTGCGCTCGCTGCTCCTCGGGCTCCAGCGGCTGCGGCTGCCCTCGCTGCTCGTCCAGATCGCGTCGTTCATGATCCGGTACGGGGACGTGATCGCCGACGAGATGCGCCGGATGTCGATCGCGCGGCGGTCGCGGGGCTTCGAGGCCCGCGGGGTGCGGCACTGGGGTGTCCTCGCCAAGTCCGCGGGCGCGCTCTTCATCCGGTCCTACGAGCGGGGCGAGCGGGTGCACCTGGCGATGGTCAGCCGGGGCTACACGGGGACGATGCCGGTCCTTGAGGACGTACGGGCCACCCGCGCCCAGTGGACGTACGCCGCCGCACTGCCCGTGACCGCGTTCGCGGTCTGTCTGCTGGGATGGAACCTGTGACCGGTACCGACGCACCCCGACCCGCCGCACCGCCCTCGCTCGACGTGCGCGGCCTCGCCTACGCCTATCCGGACGGGCACCAGGCCCTGTTCGGCGTCGACCTGACCGTCGGACGCGGGGAACGGGTGGCCCTGCTCGGACCGAACGGCGCCGGGAAGACGACGCTCGTGCTCCACCTCAACGGCATCCTCACCGGGGGCGTCGGCACCGTCCGCGTCGCCGGGTTGCCCGTCGCCAGGGCGAACCTCGCCGAGATCCGCCGCCGGGTCGGGATCGTCTTCCAGGACCCCGACGACCAGCTGTTCATGCCGACCGTCCGCGAGGACGTCGCCTTCGGCCCCGCGGCCGGCGGACTGCGCGGCGCCGCACTGGAGGAGCGGGTGGAGGCCGCGTTGCGCCGGGTCGGCATGGAGGAGTTCGCGGACCGGCCCCCGCACCATCTCTCGTTCGGGCAGCGGCGCCGGGTGGCGGTCGCGACCGTGCTCGCGATGGAGCCGGAGATCCTGGTGCTGGACGAGCCCTCCTCCAACCTCGACCCGGCGTCGCGGCGGGAACTCGCCGACATCCTGCGCGCCCTGGACGTCACCGTCCTGATGGTCACCCACGACCTGCCGTACGCGCTGGAGCTGTGCCCGCGCTCGGTGGTCCTCAGCGAGGGCGTCATCGCCGCCGACGGCAGGACGCAGGACCTGCTGGGCGACGACGCCCTGATGCGGACCCACCGGCTGGAGCTGCCCTTCGGCTTCGACCCCTCGTCCGTGACAATGGGCGCGTGAACGACGACCACACCCCCGCCCCGGCGTCGCTGCTCATCGACGACCAGCTGTGCTTCGCCCTCTACGCGGCCCAGCGGGCGGTGACCGCGGCCTACCGGCCGCTCCTCGCCGAGCTGGGGCTGACGTATCCCCAGTACCTGACGATGCTGGTGCTGTGGGAGCGCGGCGAGGTGCCGGTCAAGGAACTGGGCGCCGCGCTGCGGCTGGACTACGGCACCGTCTCCCCGCTCCTCAAGCGGCTGGAGACGGCCGGTCTGGTGCGCCGCGAGCGGTCGGCGGCGGACGAGCGCTCGGTGCGGCTGCTGCTCACCGAGGAGGGCGCCGCGCTGCGGGAGCGGGCCCGGCGGGTGCCCGAGGAGCTGATGCGCAGCACCGGGCTGGACGCGCAGGAGGTCGCCCGGTTGCGGGAGGAACTGCACCGGCTGGCCCGCTCGGCTGCCTCGCCTGAGGAGCGGCGGGCTCCGCGGCCGGGCTCTACCCCGGAGTAACCACACGTTCCCCGCTCGGATACCTTGTGTGCGATGTAATTGTCGCGGCGCACCACCCGGGGAACGCACATGATCGACGAGACCGAGTCCGCCGACACCCGGCCCACCAAGATCGTCTACGTGGCGGAGGCCACCGCGCACGGTGGCCGCGAGGGCTGGGTGACCAGTCAGGACGGCCGGCTCGACCTCCGGCTGGCCATGCCGCCCGCCTTCGGCGGCGACGGCGGGGGCACCAACCCGGAGCAGCTCTTCGCCGCCGGCTACAGCGCCTGCTTCCACAACGCCCTGGTGCTCGTCGGCCGTCGGGCGGGCCTCGACCTGACGGGCTCCACCGTCGCCGCCAAGGTCGGCATCGGCCCCAACGACGCCCGCGGGTACGGCCTCGCCGTCGCCCTCAGTGTCTCCCTGCCGCTCGTCGACCAGGACCTCGCGGCGCGTCTGGTCTCCGCCGCCCACCAGGTCTGCCCGTACTCCAACGCCACCCGCGACAACATCGACGTGTCCATCGTGCTCAGCTGAACCGCCCCGGGGGCCACCCGCGGTCATCCTGGTCCGGACCACGTTGCACCATGGTGGGATGGACGGCGGCGAAGGAGCACCTGTGGTGGACGTGCGGGGCACGGTGGCGGACGGCTTCGAAGCGGTCGCGGACGCCTTCGTGCGCAACTTCGAGCAGCGCGGCGAACGCGGCGCGGCCGTCGCCGTCTACCGGGACGGCCGCAAGGTCGTCGACCTGTGGGCCGGCACCCGCGACGTCGACGGCACCGAACCGTGGGCCGTCGACACCGCGCAGGTGGTCCGCTCGGCCACCAAGGGCGTCGCCGCCGCCGTCGTCCTCCTCCTCCACCAGCGCGGCCAGATCGACCTGGACGCCCCGGTCGGCACCTACTGGCCCGAGTTCAAGGCGGCAGGCAAGGAACGCGTCCTCGTCCGCCATGTGCTCGCCCACCGCGCCGGACTCCCCGTGCTCGACCGGCCGTTGACCCCCGCCGAGGCCGCGGACGGCACCAGCGGCCCCGCCGCCGTCGCCGCGCAGGCACCCGCCTGGGAACCGGGCACCGACCACGGCTACCACGCGCAGACCTACAGCTGGCTGCTGGCCGAACTCGTCCGCAGGGTCAGCGGACGCACCATCGGCCGCTGGGTCGCCGAGGAGATCGCCCGTCCGCTCGGCCTCGACTTCTGGCTGGGCATACCCGCCGACGAGGCCCACCGGGCCGGCCGCATCGGACCCGTCGCCGAACCGGAGCCGGCCGAGGGCGGCGGCCTGCGGCTGCGGCCCAAGCGCTCCGTCTCCGAGGCCTACCGCGACCCCGCCTCGCTGACCCGGCGCGCCTTCGGCGCCATCGAACCGCTCCCCGACGAGAACGACGCCGCCTACCGCGCCGCCGAACTCCCCGCGTCCGGGGGCATCTCGACCGCCCGCGCCCTCGCCCGCTTCTACGCGGCCACCATCGGGGACGTCGACGGCGGCGCCCGGCTGTTCGCCCCCGCGACGCTCACCCTGGCCCGCACCGAGGAGTCCGCCGGTCCCGACCGGGTCCTGGTGGTCTCCACCCGCTTCGGGCTCGGTTTCATGCTGCACGGCCCGGCGGCACCGCTGCTCGGGCCCGGCTCCTTCGGCCACCCGGGGCGGGGCGGCTCGCTGGGCTTCGCCGACCCCGAGTCCGGCGTCGCGCTCGGCTACACCACCAACGGGATGCGCAAGGGAGTCACCGCCGACCCCCGTGCGCAGGCACTGATCCGCGCGGTACGTTCCAGCCTGTGACGGACGAGGCGGATGTGCGGGCGGGACGGTTCGAGGGCCACGGGGTGCTGATCACCGGGGCGGCGCGCGGCATCGGCGCGGCGACCGCCCGCCGGCTGGCCGCCGAGGGCGCCCGGGTGCTGGTGACCGACATCGACGCGGACGCCGCCGAGGAGACCGCCGCGTCCGTCGCCGGTGCGGTGGCCCTGCGCTGCGACGTCGCCGACCGCGCGTCGGTCGAGGCGGCCGTCGCGTACGCCGTCGAACGGTTCGGCACGCTGGACGTCCTCGTCAACAACGCGCTCTCCGCCACCCCCGACGCCCCGCGGTTCGAGGACCAGCCCGACGACGGCTGGTCGCGCGACCTGGACGTCTGCCTGACCGGCGCCATGCGGTGCGCCCGTGCCGCGCTCGGGCACCTGGCGGCCGGGGGCCGGGGCGCGATCGTCAACATCGGTTCCGTCAACGCCGAGCAGTCCTTCGGCGGCCACGCCTACAGCGCCGCCAAGGCCGGCCTCGCCTCGCTCACCCGCACCCTGGCGGCCGAGGCCGCGCCGCGCGGCGTCCGCGTCAACCAGATCAACCCCGGCACCGTCCGCACCCGGGCCTGGGAGGGACGCGAGGAGATGCTGGAGCACCTGAGCGGGGTCTATCCGCTGGGCCGGGTCGGCGAACCGGAGGACATCGCCGCCGCCGTCGCCTTCCTCGCCTCCCGCGACGCCGCCTGGATCACCGGCACGACCCTGCGCGTGGACGGCGGGCTGCTCGCCGTCAACACGGGCTTCCGCCCGCCGCGGCAGGCCCCGGCCGAGAACGCCCCGCCGACGCCGCCGCCAGCACGAACGTGACCGAGATCAGCAGCGCCCACGCCCCGAACTTGGCCGGCGACACCGGCTGCCAGCCGTCCAGCTGGTCCGGATAGCTCCAGGCACCCGCCCACGTCGCCGCGTTCTCGGCGACCCACAGGAAGAAGCCGATCAGGACGAACGACAGCGCCAGGGGCATCCGGTGGTCGCGCGTCCCCACCCGGAAGCGCACCCAGGTCCCCGCCGTCGCCGCCAGCAGCAGCGCGGCGAGCGGCCAGCGGGCGTCCGGCAGCCAGTGGTGGCTGAAGAAGTTGAGGTAGACCGCGCCGGCCAGGACCGCCATCACCCGCGGCCGGTAACCCGTCAGCCGCAGGTCGAACAGGCGCCACGCCCGGCAGACGTAACTGGCCACGGCCGCGTACAGGAAGCCCCCGTACAGCGGCACGCCGCCGACCTTCGTCAGCGCCTCCTCGGGGTAGCTCCACGACCCCATCCGCACCTTGACCAGCTCGAAGAGCAGACCGATGACATGGGCGCCGGCGATCACGGCGACGTCCCGCCCGCTGTCCCAGCCGGCCCGCCAGGCGACGGCGGTGAGGACGACGCCGTACAGCAGCAGCAGGTCGTAGCGGGCGATCGGCAGGTCGGGCAGCAGGTTGGAGACCGCGATGCCGCACACCAGCGCGACGGCGAACGCGCAGCACCGCGCCTCCAGCACCGCGAAGCGCAGCAATTGACGTGTCCCGTCCGTGAACGTCCCCATGGGGAGGGGGACGCGGATGCGGCGGCAGCGGTTCGCCCCCGGGGCGTGGACGCGGTGGCGGTTCGCCCCGGGGCGTGGACGCGGACGCGGTGGCGGCGGCGCCGGTGGCGGCTCGCTCCCGGGTGACGGCCCGGGGGCGGCGTCACCCCGCCTTGAGCATCAGCCCGATGCCGACGACCATCAGCCCCGCCGCGACCACCCGGGGAGCGCCGAAGCGCTCCTTGAACAGCAGCGCGCCGATCGCCGCGCCCGCGATGATCGAGGACTCGCGCAGCGCCGCGACGGGAGCCAGCGGCGCGCGGGTCTGCGCCCACAGCACCAGGCCGTACGCGGCGACCGACATGGCCGCGCCGAGCAGCCCGCGCGCCGCGTGCGGGCGCAGCTGGGCGAGCAGCGCGCCCCGGCGCGTGGCGACGGCGTACGCCGGGATCAGCACGCCCTCCAGGATCATCAGCCAGGCGATGTACCCGACCGGCGTGTCCGAGGCGCGCACCCCCACACCGTCCACGACGGTGTACGCCGCGATCGAGACCCCGGTCGCCAGCGCGGCCGCGATCGCCGCCCAGTGGGGGCGCCTGCCCGACCCCCGGATGCCCCACAGCGCCACCCCGACGAGTCCCGCGGAGGCGATGGCCACGCCGGCGAGCTGCCAGCCGCCGATCCGCTCGCCGACGAACAGCGCCGCCGCGACCGTCACCACCAGCGGGGCGGTGCCCCGGGCGATCGGGTACATCTGGCCGAAGTCGCCGAGGCTGAACGACCGCATCAGCAGCGCCTGGTAGCCGACGTGCAGCAGCGCGGAGACGACGAGGTACGGCCACGCACCGGCCGCGGGCAGCGGGGCGAAGCACGCCATCACCGCGCCCAGCACCGCCGCCCCGCCCGCGATCAGGGTGAAGGCGACGACCTGGTCCTTGATCCGGTGCGCCAGGGCGTTCCAGCCGGCGTGGGTCACCGCGGCGGCGAGCACGGCGGCCACCACCAGGGGCGTCACGCCGTGCGCTCGCGGACGTCCACGACGGTCGCGCCCGCGTGGGCGATCAGGGTCTTCGGGTCGAGCGGGAAGACGGTGTGGGGCGTCCCCGCCGCCGCCCACACCACGGCGTGGTCCAGCAGCCCGCGGTCGGCGAGCACCCGGCTGGGGGTCAGGTGGCCGAACGGCGGGACGCCGCCGATGGCGTAGCCGGTGGCCGCGCGGACCGTCCCGGCGCTCGCCCGCTCCACCGAGGCGGCGCCCAGTTCCCCGCGGACCCGCTCGACGTCGACCCGGGACGAGCCGTCCACCAGGACCACCACCGGCTCGCCCGGCCCCTTGGCCCCGGCGCCCGCCCCCCGGACCTCGAAGACCAGCGACTTGACGATCTCGGCGACGTCGCAGCCGATCGCGTCGGCCGCCTGCTGGGCGGTGCGGGTGGCCTCCGGGAACCGGCGCACCGGCACGGTGAGACCGAGCTCGCGCAGGGCGTCGGCGAAGCGGGGGTGGGCGTCCGCGGTGTCGTGGGTGCTCATGGCCCGCACGCTAGCGGTGTGTGTACGGGCCACGCGAACCTGTTTCGGAGTGCGGCCGGACCGGGCGCCCGCGAGGCGGTGACCCGCGCGGGCGCCGGGTGCTCAGCGGGCGTCGAGCACCCGGGCGACGACGTCGCCGCCCGAGTCGCCGCCGTGTCCGCCGGAGTCCACGACCGCGGCCGCCGCGAGGTCCCCCGCGTAGGCGGTGAACCAGGCGTTGGAGTCGCCCTGGCCGTCGACCTCCGCCGATCCGGTCTTGGCGCCCTTGGAGCCGCTGACCGAGGCCATCGCCCGCGCTCCGGTGCCCTCACCCGTCGCGGCAGCGGCCATCAGCTGCCGCAGGGTGGCGGCCATGCCGTCCGGCAGCCGGCGGGTGGGGGCGAGGGTGCGGTCGTCGAGCGACTGCGGGACGATCACCGGCTGGCGGAAGGCGCCGCCCTTCACGGTGGCGGCGATCGAGGCCATGGTGAGGGCGTTCATCTGGATCTTGCCCTGGCCGATGTAGGAGGCCGCCGTCTCGGCGCCCGAGGACGCCGGGACGGAGCCGTCCCAGGTCTTGACCCCCGTCTCCCACACCTCGCCGATGCCGAAGTACTTCTTCGCCGTCTCGCCCAGGGCGGTGCCCGCACCCGTGCCGAGGGGTTTGACCGGCTTGATGAAGGAGGTGTTGCAGGAGCGGGCGAAGGCTCTCCGGAAGGTGGTGGTCCCGAGGTCGAAGTCCTTCAGGTTGTGGAACTCGCGCTCCCAGGTGACCGTCGCCGGGCACTCGACCTTCGAACCGGCGCCCGCGACCAGGCCCTTGTCGAGCATCATCGCGGCGGTGACGATCTTCATCGTGGAGCCGGGCGCCTGGGCGCCGCCGAAGGCGGTGTTGAAGCCGGCCGCCGGGTTGTTGGCCACGGCCCGGATCCGGCCGGTGCTGGGCTCGACGGCGACCACGGATGCCTTGTCGTACTGCTTGACCGCCTTCTCCGCGGCGGCCTGCACGCCGGCGTCGAGGTAGGTCTCCAGCGTGCCCTCCTCGCCCTTCGTGAGCGTGAGCAGGGTCCTGTCGGGCACCGCCTTGTCGGCCGAGGTGATCGCCAGCTCCACCCCCGCGACGCCGCCGGCCTTCGAGCCGTACTTCTGCCGCAGTTCGGCGAGGACGCCCTTCAGCGAGGGGAACTTCTCCTCCGTCAGCTCGACGCCGTCCTTGTCGACCGCCTTGATGGGCGGCGCGGACGCCCGGGAGGTCACCAGCGAGGTGCCCTCGGTGAGTTCGGGGTGCACGACGGACGGCTGCCAGTCCACCAGGGCGCGTCCCGTGGTGAGCCCGCGGACCACGGTCAGCGACGAGGAGTACGCGAGCGGCTTGGAGACCCCCTCGTACTCCACGGTCGCCTTCACGGTGAACGGCACCTTCGCGCCCATCGCCTCGCCCGCCTCGATCACGGCCTTCGTGACATGGGCCGTCGTGCCGTAGCCGGTGATGAGCGGCTCGGCGGCCGCCGCGTTGTCGGTGAGCTGGGCGGCGGCCGCGCCGTCGCCCGACGCCCAGGCCGCCAGGAAGTCCGCGGCCGTCTTCTCGATCTCCTCCGCGTCCGGCGGACCGGTCTTCTTCGGCGCGGACTGCGTGGAGACGCCGCCCCCGTCGTCCCCGCCTGTCAGCCCGTTCCAGAGGTTCCAGCCCCCGTACCCCACACCCGTCGCCACGACGGCGAACACACCGCCGACGACGGCGACTTTCGCACCACTGCGCATGACCGCAGCCCCCTCCCCAGAGTGCACGCGCTTTCCATGAACGTGTTCAGAAACGCGAGTCACGAGCACCCTACGGGACAGGAGTGGCCCGTGAGCCGGCCGTTATCCGACCGGGACCCGGTATCTGACGGAGCGTCGGTCTTCCGTCGCCGCACCCGGGGAACCATGAAGTGTTCATGCCGCGTCCCCGGCCGTGCACGCAGCAACGGCCCGCCCGACGAGGAGATCCGCATGAACCCGTACGCCGGTCAGCAGCCCCCGCCACCCCCGCAGCCCCCGGCCCGGCGGCGCTCCGGGGGGTGCCTGTCGGGCCTGGTCTCCCTCGCGGTGATCCTCGGCCTCGGCTTCGGGGCCTCCCAGCTCTTCGGCGACGACTCCTCGTCCTCGTCGTCGCCCTCCTCCTCGTCCTCGTCCGCATCGGACGGCCGGGGCGGCTCGTGGAAGGTCGGCGACTGCGGCGGTCCCGACCCCGAGAACCGCCCCGACGGCTACCGCGCCTTCGACTGCGACGACTCCGGCGCGACCTTCAAGGCGCTGGAGATCCAGGACGCGAGCATCCTGCCCGACTCGGTCCAGTGCCCGGCCGGCACGGACCTGATCATCCAGGTCTCCCTCTCCTACGGCGGGAACAGCAAGGGCGGCGGCATCCCCACCAACACGGTCTGCGGCCGCAACCTGACCGGCGAGCACCCCGGCGACGCGGGCGCCGGCGGCGGCCAGCTGGTCAAGGGCGACTGCGTCACCTCGACCGCGCAGGAGGTCGCCTGCGCCTCCGGCGGCTCGGGCGCCTACAAGGTGCTCGACCTCGTCAAGGGCAAGGAGAACTGCCCGGCGGGCACCACCGAGCCGATGGAGCTGCTGATGGCCATCGGCCGCCCCTACGACACGATCTGCGCCGGCAAGGCCTGACCGGCCCCGGGCCGGCCGGGCGGCGGCCCGTACGACGCGCGCGGGCCCGGCACCCGGGAGGTGCCGGGCCCGCGCGCGTTCACGGCTACACCCAGGTGTCGAGCCACATCCGGTTGCGCCACTCGTCCATCGGGATCGGCTGCCCGGTGTAGATCGGATAGAAGTAGATGAAGTTCCACACGATCAGCAGCACCAGCACACCCGCGCCGATGGCGCCCACCGCGCGCCGCCGTTCGTCGGAGCCGGGCGGGCCGAGGATCGCGCCGATCATCATCGCCACGGCCAGGCACAGGAACGGCACGAACACGACCGCGTAGAACAGGAAGATGGTGCGCTCCTGGTAGTGCAGCCACGGGACCCAGCCCGCCAGGAAGGCGCACAGGATGGCGCCCGCGCGCCAGTCGCGGCGGAAGAGCCAGCGCCAGGCCACGTAGAGCAGGGCGAAGCAGGCGGCCCACCACAGCAGCGGGGTGCCGAGGGCCAGGACCTCGGCGGCGCACTTGTCGGCCGTGCCCGCGGGGCAGCCGCCGGTGCCGGCGGCCGGGTCCTCGTAGAAGTACGAGACCGGGCGGCCGACCACGAGCCAGCTCCACGGGTTCGACTCGTAGGTGTGGCCGTCCGTGAGCCCCACATGGAACGTGTAGACCTGCGACTCGTAGTGCCACAGGCTGCGCCACCAGTCGGGGAACAGCCAGCCCCAGGCACTGTCCTGCCCGCCGCCGGTGCTCGCCCACTGGCGGTGGTAGCCCTTCTTCGTGACGATCCAGCCCGTCCAGGACGCCAGGTAGGTGACCAGCGCGACCGGCACCGTGGAGACGAACGCCGGCACCAGGTCGCGTCGCAGCACCGCCTGGTACGTGCGGACCGCGCCCGCCGTGCGCCGGGTGCCGACGTCCCAGAGCACGCTCATCACACAGAACGCGGCCATCACGAAGAGGCCGTTCCACTTGGTGCCCGCCGCAAGGCCCAGCATCACACCCGCCGTCAGCCGCCAGGGGCGCCAGCCGAAGCCGAGTGTCTCCGCGATCCGGGCGTCGGGCCGCAGCACCCCCTCGGAGTCCTCCGGCAGCGCGGCGGCCATGCGGCGCCGCGTCCAGTCGCGGTCCAGGAGCAGCGCCCCGAACGCGGCCAGCACGAAGAACATCAGCACCAGGTCGAGCAGCGCGGTGCGGCTCATCACGAAGTGCAGCCCGTCCACGGCGAGCAGCAGTCCCGCGAGACATCCGAGGAACGTGGAGCGGAACAGCCTGCGCCCGATCCGGCACAGCATCAGCACCGACAGGGTGCCGAGCACGGCCACCATGAACCGCCAGCCGAACGGCGTGAAGTCGAACATCTTCTCGCCGAGGCCGATGATCCACTTGCCGACCGGCGGGTGCACCACGTAGCCCGGATCGACGGGCGGCGCCACGGCCGAGGCGTCCTGGAGGATCCGTTTGTCGACGTCCTTGGGCCAGCTGCCCTCGTAGCCCTGGTTGATGAGCGCCCAGGCGTCCTTCGCGTAGTACGTCTCGTCGAATATCACCGCGTGCGGCTTGCCCAGGTTCCAGAACCGCAGCAGCCCCGCGACGAGCGCGACGAGCAGCGGGCCGCCCCAGGCGGAGAGCCGCATCAGGAGGTCCGCGTTCGCACGCCGGATGCCGAGCACCGGCCACAGCCCGCCGGAGGGGCGGGTGTACGGCGGCACAAGGCGTTCGCGCAGGCCGATCACCGGCCGGGGCGTGTAGCCGAACCGGCGCAGGCGCTGGAGCCGGCCGGGCGGCTGCGGGGCTTCCTTGCCCTCGGAGCCCTCGTAGGTGGGAGGCGCGGTACTGGTCACCGCGCCATCGTAGGGAACACGGCTGTGCGAGTGGTGCCGCCCGTCCTGGGAGGATGGGGATTGTGACTGGAACATCCGGAACGCTCGTCCTCGCAGGCACCCCCATCGGCGACGTCGCGGACGCCCCGCCCCGGCTCGCCGCCGAGCTGGCGGACGCCGACATCGTCGCCGCCGAGGACACCCGACGCCTGCGCCGCCTCACCCAGGCCCTCGGTGTGCACATCGGTGGGCGCGTCGTCTCCTACTTCGAGGGCAACGAGTCCGCCCGCACGCCCGAGCTCGTCGAGGCGCTCGCCGGCGGCGCCCGGGTGCTGCTGGTCACCGACGCCGGGATGCCGTCCGTCTCCGACCCCGGCTACCGGCTGGTCGCGGCGGCGGTCGAGCAGGACATCAAGGTCACCGCCGTCCCCGGGCCCTCCGCCGTGCTCACCGCCCTCGCGCTCTCCGGGCTGCCCGTGGACCGGTTCTGCTTCGAGGGCTTCCTGCCCCGCAAGGCCGGCGAGCGGCTCGGCCGGCTGCGCGAGGTCGCCCAGGAACGGCGCACCCTGGTCTACTTCGAGGCCCCGCACCGGCTCGACGACACCCTTGCCGCGATGGCCGAGGTCTTCGGCGCCGACCGGCGTGCCGCGGTGTGCCGCGAGCTGACCAAGACCTACGAGGAGGTCAAGCGGGGCGGCCTCGGCGAACTGGCCGTCTGGGCGGCAGACGGCGTGCGCGGCGAGATCACCGTCGTCGTCGAGGSCGCCCCCGAGACCGGGCCCGCCGAACTGGACGCGGAGGAACTGGTGCGCAGGGTGCGGGTGCGCGAGGAGGCGGGGGAGCGGCGCAAGGAGGCGATCGCCGCCGTCGCCGCCGACACCGGGCTGCCCAAGCGCGAGGTCTTCGACGCGGTCGTCGCCGCGAAGAACGCCGAGAAGGCGGGCACCGCGCCCCGCTGAGAGCTGTCCCGCGAGCCCCGGCGGGTGTGCGAGGGCTGCGGCGCGCCGGGATTCTCCCGCGGCGGGTCCGGTGCCGACCGACCGTCCCTGCGGCCCCGCGGAACCGGGCCGGTGGTCCCGGTGCGGCCCCGCGGAACCGGGCCGGTGGTCCCGGTGCGGCCCCGCGGTCGTGCGGACGCCCCGCGGCTCGGTAAAGGTCTATCGTGAAAGGCAAAGCGCAGACCGTGTCCCGGCCCGTTTGTGCATGGGATTGCCCAAGCCCGCACCATTAATCGACATGCGCTGATGCGCTCCCGCCGAAACGGGCGTCCACTGGAATCGGTGGAGAGGAGCTGGCATGAGTGAGATCACCGACACCGCTAAAGCCCACGAGGCGTACGCCTTCGCCTGTATGCGCTGCGGGTACGGCTGGGAACAGTCCTACGAGATCGAGCACCACACCGACAACCGGGGCCAGGAATTCGTCGTCTACACGGCGGACGGGAAGCGGGTGCCGTCCCCGCTGTCGAGCCCGACCTGTCTCAACTGCGGCGGCCACGTCGTCCGGATCATGCGCGCCGGGCAGGTGTCCTCGGTGCTCGGACTGATGGCGCAGACCACGACCCACGGCAGGCACCGCAGGAAGTCCGGCGAGGACGCGGGAACCGGCGCCGACGAGGCCGGCCGGGCACCCGACGGCGACGGCCCCACGGGCTCGACCCGGGCCGACGCGAGCCCCGCCGCACCGCACCACTGGCATCTGTCCGACCTCCTGCGCCCTTTCCACCACCGCAAGTGAGCGGAGCCCGGGGCGCCTCGTAGGATCGCGCCCATGAGCTCGAAGTCCGCACCGCCGCCGCTGCCCGAACCGCTCGGGGTGGCGGTCGCCGATTCGCACACCCACCTGGACATGCAGGACGGCACCGTCGAGGAGGCCCTCGCGCGGGCCGCCGCCGTCGGCGTGACGACCGTCGTCCAGGTGGGCTGCGACCTCAAGGGCTCCCGCTGGGCGGCCGAGACGGCCGCAGCGCACCCGCAGGTCCACGCCGCGGTCGCGCTGCACCCCAACGAGGCCCCGAGGATCGTGCTGGGCGACCCCGACGGGTGGTCGCGCCAGGGTGCGCGGGAGGCGGGCGGCGACGCGGCCCTCGACGACGCCCTCGCCGAGATCGACCGGCTCGCCTCGCTCGACGAGGTGAAGGCGGTCGGCGAGACCGGGCTCGACACGTTCCGCACGGGGCCGGAGGGAATGGCGGCGCAGGAGCGTTCCTTCCGCGCGCACATCGAGATCGCCAAACGCCGTGGAAAGGCACTCGTCATCCATGACCGGGAGGCGCACGCGGAGGTGCTGCGCATTCTCGACGAGGAGGGCGCACCGGAACGCACGGTGTTCCACTGCTATTCCGGCGACGCGGAAATGGCGGAGATCTGCGCGGCCAAGGGATATTTCATGTCCTTCGCCGGCAACGTGACCTTCAAGAACGCGCAGCCGCTGCGCGACGCGCTCGCCGTGGCCCCGGCGGAACTGGTGCTGGTGGAGACCGATGCGCCCTTCCTGACCCCCGTGCCCTACCGGGGCCGGCCGAACGCGCCGTACCTGATCCCCGTGACCCTGCGGGCGATGGCCGAGGTCAGGGGGGTCCACGAGGACACCCTGGCGGCGTCGATCGCCGCCAACACCGCGCGCGCGTTCGGGTACTGACCGGATCGGGCGATCCTGCGCCGTGCGCCACGCTGGGTGACCGTGCGACTTTGGAGAGTGACCCGCGCTCCGCTACTGTCCGGTGCCCACTGGGTGTCCGATCGGCCGGCGGAGCGTCGTGAGCAGAGCGCAGGGCAGTCACCGTGCCGCGGGTGCGGGCGGTGTGCGGGACAGCGGGTACGGCGTCCCGCACGACGGCGTCCGCGGGAGCGGGCCGGGCGGCGGCCATGCGCCGACCGTCGTCGACGCCCGGCTCGCCGACACCGTCCTCGCGCCGTCCGTCGCCGGTGCCCACCCCACGGCAGCCGGCCCGGCGCCGACCGTCGTGGACGCCCGGCTCGCGCAGGCGTACGCGCCGACGCTGCCGTATGTCGACCTGAAGGGCGCCGGCCTCACGGCGCCCGCCCTGCCGCGGCAGGGCGCGCCGGGCACCGCCACCGGCGGACGCGCCCAGGCGCGCAGGGCCGCCCGGCGGCGCCGGGCGGCGCCGCGGGCCGACGGTCTGCGCCGGCTCGTGCCGCAGGCCCTGGTCGTCGCCTTCCTCGCCGGCGGTACCGCCGCGTTCGTCGGCGCCGACAAGGCGGTGCGGCTCACCGTCGACGGAGAGCCCCGCACCCTGCACACCTTCGCCGACGACGTCGCGGAACTCCTCGACGACGAAGGTGTGCGCATCGGCCCGCACGACCTCGTCGCCCCCGGCCCCGAAGCCGGCCTCGACAGCGGCGACGAGGTCGTCGTCCGCTACGGACGGCCCCTCGTCCTGACCCTCGACGGCCACCGCCGCACGGTGTGGACGACCGCGGAGACCGTGGAGGGGGCGCTGCGGCAGCTCGGCGTACGCGCGACGGGCGCGTATCTGTCGGTCTCGCGCTCGGCGGCGATCGGCCGCACCGGCCTGACCGTGGACATGCGCACCGAACGCTCGGTGACCTTCATGGCCGACGGCCGCGAGCGCACCCTGCGCACCACCGCGCCCACCGTGCGGGAGGCCCTCGCCGACGCGGGCATCGCCCTGCACGGGCAGGACACCACGTCCGTGCCGATGGAGAGCTTCCCGCGAGACGGCCAGACGATCACCGTCATGCGCATCACCGCCACGCGGGAGACCAGGGACGAGCCCGTCCCGCACGCCGTCGAGCGCACCGAGGACGCGACGCTGTTCGCCGGCACCGAGGTCGTCGAGCGCCAGGGCGAACCGGGGATCCGCCGGGTCACCTACGGCCTGCGCACCGTCAACGGCGTGCGGCACAAGCCCCGCAGGCTGCACGAAGAGATCGTGCGCGAGCCGGTCGCCGAACGGATCAGGGTCGGCACCCGGCGGCCGCCGGACTCGGTCGCCGGCGCCGACGGGCTGGACTGGGACGCCCTCGCCCGGTGCGAGTCCGGCGGACGTCCGGGCGCCGTCGACCCGTCGGGGACGTACGGCGGGCTGTACCAGTTCGACGCCGGTACCTGGCGCTCGCTGGGCGGCAGCGGCCGCCCCGAGGACGCTCCGGCGGCGGAACAGACGTACCGGGCGAAGAAGCTCTACGTGCAGCGGGGGGCGAGTCCGTGGCCCCACTGCGGCCGTAGGCTGTAGCGGTGAGCACCACTGATCCCGACGCACTCCTCGGCCCCGCCGACATCCGCGAACTGGCCGCAGCGCTGGGCGTACGCCCCACCAAGCAGCGCGGCCAGAACTTCGTCATCGACGCCAACACGGTCCGCCGCATCGTGCGCACCGCCGGCGTCGCACCCGACGACGTGGTCGTCGAGGTGGGCCCCGGGCTCGGCTCGCTGACCCTGGCGCTGCTGGAGGCAGCGGACCGGGTCGTCGCCGTCGAGATCGACGACGTGCTCGCCGCCGCCCTGCCCGCCACGGTGGAGGCGCGGCTCCCGGAACGCGCCGCGCGCTTCTCGCTCGTCCACTCCGACGCCATGCACGTCCAGGAGCTGCCCGGCCCGGCGCCGACGGCACTGGTCGCGAACCTGCCGTACAACGTCGCGGTCCCGGTGCTGCTGCACATGCTGGAACGCTTCCCGACGATCGAACGCACCCTCGTGATGGTGCAGGCCGAGGTCGCCGACCGCCTCGCCGCCGGCCCCGGGAACAAGGTCTACGGGGTGCCGTCCGTCAAGGCCAACTGGTACGCCGACGTCAAGCGGGCCGGGTCGATCGGGCGCAACGTGTTCTGGCCCGCGCCCAACGTGGACTCCGGCCTGGTCTCCCTGGTGCGACGCACCTCCCCCATCGAGACGACCGCCACCAGGGCGGAGGTGTTCGCCGTCGTCGACGCCGCCTTCGCGCAGCGGCGCAAGACCCTGCGGGCCGCGCTGGCCGGCTGGGCCGGCTCACCGGCGGCCGCGGAGGCGGCGCTGGTCGCGGCCGGGGTGTCGCCGCAGGCCCGCGGCGAGGCCCTGACGGTGGAACAGTTCGCGCGGATCGCGGAGGCACGGCAGTGAGCGTGACGGTACGGGTACCGGCCAAGGTCAACGTCCAGCTGGCGGTCGGCGGGGCCCGCCCCGACGGCTACCACGACCTCGCCAACGTGTTCCTGGCGGTGGGGCTGTACGACGAGGTGACCGCGGCGCCGGCCGACGCGCTCACCGTCACCTGCGCCGGACCGGGAGCCGACCAGGTCCCCCTGGACCGCACCAACCTCGCCGCCCGCGCCGCCGAACTCCTCGCCGCGCGCCACGGCATCGCCCCCGACGTGCACCTCCACATCGCCAAGGACATCCCCGTCGCCGGGGGCATGGCGGGCGGCTCGGCCGACGGCGCGGGCGCGCTGCTCGCGTGCGACGCGCTGTGGGGGCTCGGATCCTCGCGCGCCGAACTGCTCGCCATCTGCGCGGAGCTGGGGTCGGACGTGCCGTTCAGCCTGGTCGGCGGGGCGGCGCTCGGCACCGGGCGCGGCGAGCACCTCACGGAGCTGGAGGTGGGCGGCGCGTTCCACTGGGTCTTCGCGATGGCGGACGGAGGGCTGTCGACGCCCGCGGTCTACGGCGAGTTCGACCGGCTGAACGAGGGCGTGGCCGTGCCGGAGCCCGTCGCCTCACCGGTGGGGGTCGGTGCGGGGGCGCCTGCGGCGGGCCTTCCCTTCCCCACCCCGGCCCGTTCCTGACCCCGCGCCTCGAACGCCGGCGAGGCTGGATGAGGGCCCGCGGGGCTGGACGGATGGGGCCCGCGAGGCTGGACGAGGTGCGCCCGGGCCTGGAGGAGGCGCGGAAGGTACTCAGGGGCGGGTGAGTAGCCGCGCTCTGACCGTGCCGCGGGGCGGGCGGCAGGGTGGCGGGCATGGCATCGACTGTGCGGGCGCTCGCCGAGCGCACCCCCGAGAACCGTGACCGGTACGTCGACCTCCTGCGGGTCGCCTCGCTGGCGACCGTGGTCGCAGGGCACTGGCTGATGGCCGCCGTGACGGGGGAGGGCGTCGGGAATCTGCTGGCGGTCGTGCCCGGGCTGCAGGTGCTCACCTGGGTGCTCCAGGTGATGCCGGTGTTCTTCTTCGTGGGCGGGTTCTCGCACGCCCTCTCCTACCGGTCGCTCGGGCGCCGGCATCCGGAGGGAGCCGTGTACTCGGCGTTCCTGCGGGGGCGGCTGCAGCGGCTGCTGCGGCCGACGATGGCGTTCGTGCTGGCGTGGGGGGCGCTGGCGCTCGTCGTGCAGCTGCTCGGCGGGGGCGGGGGGATGACCGGGGTGGCGCTGCGGCTGGTGACGCAGCCGCTGTGGTTCATCGGCATCTACCTCGCGATGGTGGCGTTCACGCCGCCGCTGCTGCGGCTGCACGAGCGCTGGGGGTGGGGGGCGTTCGGCGTGCTCGCCGGGGGCGCCGTCCTCGTCGACGTGCTGCGGTTCGGGTTCGGGGTGCCGTTCGTGGAGTTCCTGAACTTCGCGTTCGTCTGGCTCGCCGTCCATCAGCTGGGCTTCCTGCGGGCCGACGGCCGGATCCGGATGCCCGCGCTGCTCGCGGGTGCCGGTCTCGCCGGGGCGGCGGCGCTGGTCGCGTTCGGGCCGTATCCGCTGTCCATGGTCGGGATGCCCGGCGAGAAGATCTCCAACATGGCCCCGCCGACGCTCGCGCTGCTCTGCCACGGGCTGTGGCTCGTCGGGGCGGTCGAGCTGCTGCGGCGGCCGGGTGGCCGGCTGGTCGCGCGGGCCGGGGTGTGGCGCGCGGTCGTCGCCGCCAACGGCATCGCGATGACCGCCTTCCTGTGGCATCTGACGGCGATGCTCGGCGTCTACGGGGCGATGGCCGCGGCCGGGATCACGCTCCCCGAGCCCGCGTCCGCGGCCTGGTGGGCGCAGACGCCGCCGAGGCTCGTTGCGGCCGCCGTGCTGACCGCCCTCCTCGTCGCCGTCTTCCGCCGCTTCGAGCGCCCGGGCGGCGCGGCCTCGGCTCCGCCGCCGGGCACCGGCCCGGTCGCGGCCGTGGGGATCACGCTCTGCCTGTTCGGAGTCCTCGGTCTGTCCATGGTCGGCTTCGGCGGGCTGCTGGAGGGGCGGACGGCCCTGCTGATCGCGGTGCACGTCAGCGCCCCCGCGGCCGTCGTCATGGCACTGGGCGGCTGGCTGCTGGTGGAGCGGGCGGGACGGGCGGGACGGCCGCTCGCCGCACTGCCCGGACGGGGCGGGCCCGCCTGACAAGTAGGCTGGGACGTCGATCGTTCCCCCGGGCAGGAGAGTAATGGCCGTCAACCTGGTCAATGTCGAGGCAGTCAGCAAGGTGTACGGCACCCGTGCCCTGCTGGACTCCGTCTCCCTCGGCGTGTCCGAGGGGGACCGGATCGGCGTCGTCGGCCGCAACGGCGACGGCAAGACCACCCTGATCCGCCTGCTCGCCAAGCTGGAGGAGCCCGACACCGGGCGCGTCACCCAGAGCGGCGGACTGCGGCTCGGCGTCCTCACGCAGCACGACTCGCTGGACCCCGAGGCCACCATCCGGCACGAGGTCATCGGCGACCTCGCCGACCACGAGTGGGCGGGCAACGCCAAGATCCGCGACGTGCTGACCGGCCTCTTCGACGGCCTGGACCTGTCCCAGTTCCCGCAGGGCCTCGACACGGTGATCGGCCCGCTGTCCGGCGGCGAGCGCCGCCGCATCGCGCTGGCGAAGCTGCTCATCGCCGAGCAGGACCTGATCGTCCTCGACGAGCCGACCAACCACCTGGACGTGGAGGGCATCGCCTGGCTGGCGCAGCACCTGCGCAACCGGCGCTCGGCGC
>NZ_RDBP01000012.1:846851-866780 GCF_008042045.1 Streptomyces sp. T39 | reverse complement strand
CCCCGAGGCCACCATCCGGCACGAGGTCATCGGCGACCTCGCCGACCACGAGTGGGCGGGCAACGCCAAGATCCGCGACGTGCTGACCGGCCTCTTCGACGGCCTGGACCTGTCCCAGTTCCCGCAGGGCCTCGACACGGTGATCGGCCCGCTGTCCGGCGGCGAGCGCCGCCGCATCGCGCTGGCGAAGCTGCTCATCGCCGAGCAGGACCTGATCGTCCTCGACGAGCCGACCAACCACCTGGACGTGGAGGGCATCGCCTGGCTGGCGCAGCACCTGCGCAACCGGCGCTCGGCGCTCGTCTGCGTCACCCACGACCGCTGGTTCCTCGACCAGGTCTGCACCCGCATGTGGGACGTGCAGCGCGGTGACGTGTACGAGTACGAGGGCGGCTACAGCGACTACGTCTTCGCCCGCGCCGAGCGCGAGCGCATCGCCGCCACGGAGGAGTCGAAGCGGCAGAACCTGATGCGCAAGGAGCTCGCCTGGCTGCGGCGCGGAGCGCCCGCGCGGACCTCCAAGCCGCGCTACCGCATCGAGGCGGCGAACGAGCTGATCGCCGACGTGCCGCCGCCGCGTGACACGTCCGAGCTGATGAAGTTCGCCTCGGCCCGGCTCGGCAGGACCGTGTTCGACCTGGAGGACGTGACCGTCCAGGCCGGGCCCAAGGTGCTGCTGCAGCACGTGACCTGGCAGCTCGGCCCGGGCGACCGGGCGCCGAGCGCGAGCGCATCGCCGCCACGGAGGAGTCGAAGCGGCAGAACCTGATGCGCAAGGAGCTCGCCTGGCTGCGGCGCGGAGCGCCCGCGCGGACCTCCAAGCCGCGCTACCGCATCGAGGCGGCGAACGAGCTGATCGCCGACGTGCCGCCGCCGCGTGACACGTCCGAGCTGATGAAGTTCGCCTCGGCCCGGCTCGGCAGGACCGTGTTCGACCTGGAGGACGTGACCGTCCAGGCCGGGCCCAAGGTGCTGCTGCAGCACGTGACCTGGCAGCTCGGCCCGGGCGACCGGATCGGCCTGGTCGGCGTCAACGGAGCCGGCAAGACCTCGCTGCTGCGTGCGCTCGCCGACGCGGCCACCAGTGGCGGCGACCAGCAGCCGGTGGCCGGCCGGGTGGTGGTCGGCAAGACGGTGCGCCTCGCCTATCTGTCGCAGGACGTGACCGAACTGCCGCCGTCCCTGCGGGTGCTGGAGGCCGTGCAGCAGGTGCGCGACCGGGTCGACCTCGGCAAGGGCCGGGAGATGACCGCCGGGCAGCTGTGCGAGCAGTTCGGCTTCGGCAAGGAGAAGCAGTGGACGCCGGTGGGCGACCTGTCCGGCGGCGAGCGCCGCAGGCTCCAGCTGCTGCGCCTGCTGATGGACGAGCCGAACGTGCTCTTCCTCGACGAGCCGACCAACGACCTCGACATCGAGACGCTGACCCAGCTGGAGGACCTCCTCGACGGCTGGCCCGGCTCCATGATCGTGATCTCCCACGACCGGTTCTTCATCGAGCGGACGACGGACCGGACCTTCGCGCTGCTCGGCGACAGCGCGCTGAGGATGCTGCCGCGCGGCATCGACGAGTACCTGGAGCGCCGGGCGCGGATGGTGGAGGCCGCCGTGCCCGCCGCCCCGGCCGCCGCCTCCGCCGGTGCCAGGGAGAAGCCGGCCGCCGACGCCCGCGCCGCCAAGAAGGAGCTTCAGCGGATCGAGCGGCAGCTCGACAAGATCGCGGGCAGGGAGTCCACGCTGCACACGCAAATCGCCGACAACGCCACGGATTTCGAGAAGGTGGCCGAACTGGACGCGAAGCTGCGCGAACTCGCGGGCGAGCGAGACGAGTTGGAGATGCGCTGGCTGGAGCTGGCCGAGGACGCGTAGTTCCGGCCCCGCGAGCCATCCGTGAGGAAGCCGTGGAAAGCGCGTAACAACCGCATCACGGCCCGGTCCTCCCTTGGGAACAGGGGAGGACCGTACCCGTTCCGGCTTCCGCATGAGTGGTACAAAGAAACGCGCCCGACCATGTTCGGCCGAAAACCGAACGGAACGGTCCGGCCGGATCCCTGACGCACCGCGCTCGCGCAGCGACCACCGGAGTGGCGGGGGAGACGGACCGTCGGGGGACCTCACGGGGGGCTTCACCGCCGGGCGCGGCGGTGCGCAGGAGACAGGGGGAGGCGCTGATGCACCAGCTGCCCGATCGGCCACGGCCGGCCGGGTGCTCCGGCACCGCGCCGTCCCGGCACGGGTGCACGGCGCCCCGGCCGCGCCCCGGCGCCCGCCGGCGCCGCGGCCCCCTCCCGGACACCGCGGCACCGCGCATCGGCCCCGTACCGGCCCGCCGTTCCTTTCCCGCCCCGCCGCGCGTCGCGGCGTACCGCGCTGCTCCGGGGAACACGGGCTCCGCAGGCCGCCGGCCGGCCGGCGCACGCGGTCCGGGCCGTCCGGGCACCCCGACTCCTCACCCCATCCGACCACTTCAGAGGTAGTACGCCATGACACAGCCGCCGCCGGGCTTCGGAGCACCCCAGGACCCGCAGGGTGTCCCGCAGCCGCCCGCCCAGCCGCCCCAGATGCCGCCGGCACCGCCCACGCCGCCGGCCGGCGCGCCCGGCTACGGCTACCCGCAGCAGGGCCAGCCCGGTCCGTACGCGCAGCAGCCCGGTCCGTACAACCAGCAGCCCGGTCCCTACGGGCAGCAGCCCGGCCCGTACAACCAGCAGCCGGGCCCCTACGGGCAGCAGCCCGGCCCGTACGGCACCTACCCGACGCAGCCGCAGTACCCGGCCGCGCCGACGCCGCCGTCCGGCTCGGGGCCCGGCGGCTTCTTCAAGGGCAAGCCGGGTGTCATCGTGGCCGCGTCGGTCGCCGCGCTGCTCGTCGTCGGCGGGGGCACCTACCTCGCGCTCAGCGGCGACGAGAAGGACGACAAGCCGACCGTCGGCAAGTCCAGCGACGCACCGAAGCCGACCGGCTCGGAGAGCGTGGACCAGGGCGACGGCAAGGGCGACGGCGGCGGCGAGGGCGCGGAGGACCTCAACGCGGGCCGCAAGGACGGCGAGTCGAAGGTCCTGTTCCTCAACACGAACGACGTCGACCTGCCGCGCAACGGCGCCGAGGTCTTCGGCCTGTGGACCGTAGGGGACACCGTGGTCAAGGCCATGTACCGCGAGGTCGCGGGCTACTCGGTGGCCGACGGCAGCAAGAAGTGGAGCGTCCCGGTCAGCACCAAGGTGTGCTCGGCCCCCGTGAACGCCTCCGCCGACGGCAAGATCGTCATCGGTGTCGAGGACGGCCTCACCGACAAGGCCAAGTGCAACGACCTCCAGATGATCGACCTCAAGACCGGCAAGGCGGGCTGGAAGAAGTCCATCCCCAAGCCCACCGGCGCCTTCGCCTCGCTGGCCGACTACACGCTCTCCATCAGCGGCAACACCCTCGCGGTGGGCGGTACGGGCAGCTCGTACGGCTTCTCCCTCGCCGACGGCAAGCAGCTGTTCACCGGTCCGTCCGAGGGCTGCAAGCCGTTCGCGTTCGCCGGCGGACCGAAGCTGCTGGCCGGCGCCTCCTGCCCGACCAGCGACTACGACAAGCCCAAGCACCAGCTCCAGGAGCTCGACCCGGCCACCGGCAAGGTGAAGTGGTCGTACAACACCCCCGAGGGCTGGGAGATCGACAAGGTCTACTCGTCGAGCCCGCTGGTCATCTCCATCACCCAGCGCGAGCCGAAGAAGTGGTCGATCATCGCGCTGACCGACGCCGGCAAGCCCCGCGCCACGATCGACGGCGGCAAGGACAAGTTCGCCCCCCGCTGCGGCGGCGCGTTCGTGGTCTTCGGCCAGAACCTCGAGGGCTGCACCGGCGTGGCAGCCGACGCCCAGAACTTCTACATGGCGACGGACACCGGCTACGGCAACGCCAACGAGGTCGTCGCCTTCAGTCTCGCCACGGGCAAGGCCGCCTGGCGCTCCAAGGCCCCGGCCGAGCGGGAGATGTCGCCCCTGCGCATGGAGGGCGGCCAGCTCCTCGTCTACATGGGTGCCTCCTACGACAAGGGCGGCACGCTCGCGACGATCGCCCCGTCCGGCGGCGCGCCGAAGACGCTGCTCCAGAACCCCGCGTCGACCTCGCAGATCGAGAGCTCCTTCTACTCCCCGAAGATGGCCTACGCCGACGGCCGTTTCTTCATCGCCAGCGGGCGGGTGAGCGCCGGCAACGACGAGGAGGAGAAGCAGACGAAGACCATGATGGGCTTCGGCCAGTGATCGTGGCCCGAGCACCCGAAACCCCCTCCCCTCCCCGTCCCTTGAGGCCGGGCCCGCCCCCGAACCAGCCGCCGAACCAGCCCCCGCAGGGCGGTTTCGGCGCTCCCCAGGAGCCCCCGGCCGGCGGGTTCGGCGCGCCGACCCCGCCGCCGCAGGACGGCTCGTACGGCTATCCGCAGACTCCGCCGCAGGGCGGGTCCTACGGCTATCCGCAGACCCCGCCGCCCGGGCAGCAGCAGTACGGCTACCCGGGGACCCCGCCGCAGGGCCAGCCGCAGCAGTACGGCTACCCGCAGCAGGGCGCGCCGGGGCAGCAGCCGTACAACTACCCGACGCAGCCGATGCAGCCGTCGGCGCCGCAGCCGGGCGGCGGCGGTGGCGGCGGGCGCAGGATCAGCACGCAGATGCAGATCATCATTGCGGCGTGCGTCGCCATCGTGCTGATCGTCGTCGGCGGCATCGTCTACGCCTCGTCCGGCGACGACGGCAAGAAGGACGAGGCCAAGAACAGCGCGGGCGGCGCCTCCGGTGGTGGCGGCAAGGACGGCGGCGACGGCGGGAAGACCGCGCCCGACGGTCCCGGCACCGAGAAGCCGGGCGCCAACACCGCCTCCAAGGTGGCCTACCAGCTGCCGGAGCCGGCCCGTGAGGACCTGACCGCGGTGCCCGGCTCCTGGGTCACCGACAAGGCGTTCGTGAAGCCCGGGGTGAACTCGGTCGTCGGCTACGACGTGGCCAAGGGCAACGCCCTGTGGACGACCCCGCTCGCCGGCCAGGTCTGCGCCGGCTCGCGGCACGTCACCGAGGACAACAAGACCGCGATCCTCTTCGAGGCCAAGAAGCGGACCGCGCCCAAGTTCTACGAGAAGTGCACCGAGGTCGGTGTGCTCGACCTGACCACCGGCAAGCTCCTGTGGAGCAAGTCCGTCACCGGCGACACCAGCGGCGACGAGAAGACGCAGTTCGAGCAGGTCACGATCAGCGGCGGCACGGTCGCGGCCGGCGGCCTCTACGGCGGCGCCGCGTTCGACCTGGCGACCGGCGCCGTCCGCTGGAAGCCGACGGTCGACGCCCAGAACTGCCGTGACATCGGCTACGCCGGCGGCAAGGCGCTCGTGGCCGTCCGCTCGTGCGGCGAGTACGGCAGCCGCACCGCCATGGTCCAGCCGGTGAACGCGGACAACGGCACCCCGCTCTCCACCTACAAGATGCCCGCCGGTGTCGAGGACGCGCGCGTCGTGTCCACCGACCCGCTGGTCGTCGCGGCGGACGTCGGCGACACGGGCACCTTCGGCATCTCCGACTTCTTCTCGATCGACGCCAGTACCGGCAAGCTGCTCGCCCGGATCGCCGCCCCCGGCGACAAGTACCTGGCCCGCTGCTCCGCCAGCGACGGTGTGGAGGGCTGCCAGTTCGTCGTCGTCGGCAACAACAAGCTCTACCTGCCGACGGCCGAGCACGACGCGGGCGGCGAGCTGGGCCGGACGAACGAGATCATCGCCTTCGACCTCGCCACCGGCAAGGGCACCCCGGAGCGCGCGGACGCGGGCGCCGGCTACCACTCGCTGCCGCTGCGGATGGACGGCGGCAACCTGATCGTCTACAAGTGGCCCCCCTACAACAAGGGCGGGCAGATCGTCAGCATCAACGGCGCCACCTTCGAGCAGACGGTCCTGATGGACAACCCGGCGGACCGCTCCGTCCGGGACGCGGAGACCAGCTTCACCGAGAACGGCTCCGAGTACCGCTACCAGGGCGGCCGCTTCTTCATCTCGCAGGACCTGATGAGCAAGCCGCGGGCCAGCGAGTCGACCTTCGGCAAGAAGTACCTGGCGATCGTCTTCACCGTCGCCGACTGACCCCTCGTGTCCGTCCCGTGGCCCGGCCCGCCTCCCCGGCGGCCGGGCCACGGCCGTTCCCGCGCCCGGGCGCGCCGGTTTCCGGGCGGCGGCGGCCGGCCGTATCTTTCGGTGGTCCGCCCCCGACGCGGCACGGATGCGCCGCCGGCGGCCCGGTTCCTACACCATCGCCACGGCAACCGGCCGTGTTTGCCGCCTGATTCGGCGATCCGGGAGCCTTCTGGCGGGACTGGGCCCGGACGCGGGCACGAGCGTGTAGCTTTCCGGGGTCAGGGGAGCCGGGGGTCAGCTCCGACGGGGAGGATTTCTCGATGGGCGTGCGGCTCATCGTGGTCGACGACCACAGACTGCTCGCCGAGGCACTGGCCTCGGCGCTGAAACTGCGCGGGCACCGGGTGCTGGCGGCGGCCGCGCCCGCGGCGGGGGCCGCGGAGCTGGTCGTCGCGCGGGCACCCGAGGTGTGCCTGCTGGGCACCCAGGCGCCCGCGGCGCCGGGCGCCTTCGACCCCGTGGTGCGGATCAAGCGCGAGCGGCCGCAGGTCGCGGTGGTGGTCCTGGGGCCGGTGCCCAGCCCGCGCGGTATCGCGGCGGCGTTCGCCGCCGGGGCGTCCGGCTATGTGCGCCACGACGAGCGCATCGAGGGCGTGGAGCGCGCCATGGTCAAGGTCCGGGCCGGGGAGGCGGTGGTGGCACCGCAGCTGCTCCAGGGGGCCTTCGCCGAACTGCTGAACCCGGCGGCGCAGCCCGACGACGAGGGCCAGCGCCTGCTCACGCTGCTGACCCCGCGCGAGGTGGAGGTGCTGGTGCGGGTCGCCGAGGGCGAGGACACCCGGCTGATCGCGGCCGGGATGGGGATAGCGTCGAGCACCGCGCGCACGCATGTGCAGCGGGTGCTGATGAAGCTGGGCGTGGGCTCCCGGCTGGAGGCGGCGGCGCTGGCCGCCCGCACCGGCCTGCTCGACCGGGCGGCGTACGGTACGCCGCCCGGACGGAGCATCTAGGACCTTTCGGCGGTCGTCACGGGGCGGTCGGCCCCTCCTCGTCGGGTTCGGGGGCGGCGGTGGGCCGCAGGGCGAACCAGGCGAGGAAGAACAGCCCGAGGGCCAGCATCCCGAGTCCGGTCCACAGATTGATGTTGACGCCTTCGGCCTTCTGGAGGTCGGCGTCCGAGGCGAACACCCCGGCGCCGGTGACGATGACGCCGTAGAGGGTGAAGAGGCCGCCGATGATGCGGCGGATGTCGAAGAGGCGTGCCGCGGTCGCGGACTTGCCCTCCAGCTCGGAGACTTCGCGGTGCAGTTCGGACATGGTCTTCGGCCTCCGACCGGATCAGAAGGAGTAGGGGACGTAGCAGAGGGCGGCGATCGCGACGGCGCCCCAGCCCAGCAGGGCGGGCCTGCGGTACCAGGCGTCGTCGCCCTCGGCGGGCGCCTCGGCCGTACCGGGGGAGCGTGTGCCGTAGACCAGGCCGGCGAGTTCCGCCTCCGGCCTGGGCGCGGTGAACAGGGTGACGACCACCATCACGACCGCGCCCGCGACGAAGCCGACGATCGCGGAGACGAAGTTGGCGCCCTGCTCGGAGGGGATGTCGATGATGCCCTGCCGGTAGACGACGAAGTAGTTCACCATCGCGGCCGTGGTGCCGGCGAACAGGCCCCAGACGCCCGACTTCATCGAGGCCCGCTTCCAGAACATGCCGATGATGAAGACCACGAACATCGGCACGTTGAAGAAGGAGAACAGCGTCTGGAGGTAGCCCATGATGTTGCTGAAGCTGGACGCCAGGAACGCGGTGCCGATGGAGCAGAGCACGCCGATGGCGGTGATCAGCCGGCCGAAGCGCAGGTAGTAGGCGTCGTCGCGGCCGGTCCTCACGTACTTGGCCCAGATGTCGTACGTGAAGACGGTGTTGAAGGACGACACGTTCGCCGCCATGCCGGCCATGAAGGCGGCGAGCAGGCCCGTCACCGCGATGCCGAGTACGCCGTTGGGCAGCAGCTCCTGCATCAGCAGGGGGATGGCGTCGTTGTACGTGAGGTCGGAGCCGGCGGTGCCGATCTTCGGGACGACCACGGCTGCGACGAGGCCGGGGATCATCACCAGGAAGACGATGAAGATCTTCGGGAACGCGGCGATCAGCGGGGTGCGCTTGGCGGCGGAGAGGTTCTTCGCGGACAGGGCGCGCTGCACCTCGGCGAAGTTGGTCGTCCAGTAGCCGAAGGAGAGCACGAAGCCGAGGCCGAGGACGATGGTGAGCCAGTTGGCGCCCAGCGGGTTCGGGTCACCGATGCCGGTTCCGCCCCAGGCGGTGAGGAAGTCCGGTCCGTGGCTGCGCTCCAGCGAGCCGGTGAGCCCGTCCCAGCCGCCGACGCGCCTGAGGGCGAGGAAGGTCAGCGGCAGCAGCGCGGCGAGGATGACGAAGAACTGGAGCACCTCGTTGTAGATGGCGGAGGAGAGGCCGCCGATGGTGATGTACGCGAGGACGAACGCGCCCGCGACGACGATCGACATCCACTGCGGCCAGCCGAGGAGCGCCTCGACCACGATGGACAGGGCGTAGAGGTTGACTCCGGCGATGAGGATCGCGGCGAACGCGAAGAGCACCGAACTGAGCAGGTGGGCGGACCTGTCGAAGCGCTGGAGCAGGAACTCGGGGACCGAGCGGACCTTGGAGCCGTAGTAGAACGGCATCATCACCAGGCCCAGGAAGACCATCGCCGGGATGGCGCCGATCCAGTACCAGTGGACGACGGCGACGCCGTACTGCGCGCCGGTCGCCGCCATGCCGAGTATCTCCGTCGCGCCGAGGTTGGCGGCGACGAACGCCAGACCCGTGACCCAGGCGGGCAGGGAGCGGCCGGAGAGGAAGAAGTCGAGGCTGGTCTTCACACTCGCCCGGGCGGCGAAGCCGATGCCCAGGACAACGGCGAAGTAGATCGCCAGGATTGCGTAGTCGAGCCCGTTCGTGGGGAGCCGGAGCCCGTCGGCCAGGTAGTGCATGAGTACTCGCTTCGTTGCGCGAACTGAGTCACCCGGCAACGTATGCATTCATGTTCGAGAAATGAACAGTTCTGATGGTGTTCTTTGTTCGATCGTGATCGAGAGCGACCGCGGGCATGTGGGTGATCACGGTGGGACAGCGTGAGCCGGCCGTCGCACGTCTTGACAGTGATGTTTGGTCGTGGTTCTTTGTGTTCGGTTCTGTTGGGTGGGAGTGATCGAGGAGCTCCATGTGAAGAAGACGTCGACCCGGCTCGCCGACGGGCGCGAGCTGGTCTACTACGACTCCCGTGACGACGTCGTGCGCGACGCGGCCGACCTGCGGCCGCTGGACGCGGTCTCCACCGCCTCGGAGATCCGGCACGACGTCCTCCTCGGGGACAGCGTCGCCGTCGCCTCCCACCGCCAGGGCCGCACCTACCACCCGCCGGCCGACGAGTGCCCGCTGTGCCCCTCGCGGGACGGGCGCCTCAGCGAGATCCCCGAACCGGACTACGACGTCGTCGTCTTCGAGAACCGCTTCCCCTCCCTCGCCGGCGAGCAGGGCCGCTGCGAGGTGGTCTGCTTCACCTCCGACCACGACGCGTCCTTCGCCGACATCTCCGAGGAGCAGGCGGGGCTCGTGCTGGAGGCGTGGACGGACCGCACGGCCGAGCTGGCCGGCGTCCCGGGCGTCGAACAGGTCTTCTGCTTCGAGAACCGCGGCGCCGAGATCGGCGTGACGCTCCAGCACCCGCACGGCCAGATCTACGGCTATCCGTTCACCACCCCCCGCACCGCCCTGATGCTCCGCTCGGCCACCGCCCACCGCGAGTCCACCGGGGGCAACCTCTTCGACGAGGTCGTCGCCCGCGAACGCGCCGAGGGCTCCCGCGTGGTGATGGAAGGGGAGCACTGGATCGCCTTCGTGCCCTACGCCGCGCACTGGCCCTACGAGGTGCACCTCTACCCCACGCGCCGCGTCCCCGACCTGCGGGCGCTCGACGACGCGGCGCGCACGGAGTTCCCACGGATGTATCTGGAACTCCTGAGGCGCTTCGACCGGATCTTCGGCGACGCCGAGCCGCCCACGCCCTACATCGCCGCCTGGCACCAGGCGCCGTTCACTGCACCCGGGCGGGACGACTTCGCGCTCCATCTCGAGCTTTTCACCATTCGCCGCACTTCCGGCAAGCTGAAGTTCCTCGCTGGTTCCGAGTCCGGTATGAGCGTGTTCATCAACGACGTGCCGCCGGAGGCGGCGGCCGGACGACTGCGAGAGGTAGCGAGCTAAGTGAGCAAGAAGTACCTGGTCACAGGTGGAGCGGGATATGTCGGCAGTGTGGTCGCCCAGCATCTGCTGGAGGCCGGACACCGCGTGACCGTGCTCGACGACCTCTCCACCGGCTTCCGCGAAGGCGTCCCGGCCGGCGCGGAGTTCACCGAGGGCCGCGTCCAGGACGCCGCGCGGGTGCTCGACGCCTCCTTCGACGGAGTGCTGCACTTCGCCGCGTTCTCGCAGGTCGGCGAATCCGTCACCGACCCGGAGAAGTACTGGCGGAACAACGTCGGCGGCACCATGGAGCTGCTGGCCGCGATGCGCGCCGCCGGGGTGCGCACCCTCGTCTTCTCGTCCACCGCGGCGACCTACGGCGAACCGGTCTCGACCCCCGTCACCGAGTCGGACCCGACCGCCCCCACCAGCCCCTACGGGGCCTCCAAGCTCGCCGTCGACCACATGATCAGCGGCGAGGCGACGGCTCACGGCCTGGCCGCGGTCTCCCTGCGCTACTTCAACGTCGCCGGCGCCTACGGCGACTTCGGCGAGCGCCACGACCCCGAGTCCCACCTGATCCCGCTCGTCCTCCAGGTGGCCCTCGGCAAGCGGGAGTCCATCTCCGTCTTCGGCGACGACTACCCGACCCCCGACGGGACCTGCGTCCGCGACTACATCCACGTCGCCGACCTGGCGGAGGCCCATCTGCTGGCGCTCGACGCGGCCGCCGCGGGCGAGCACCTGATCTGCAACCTCGGCAACGGCAACGGCTTCTCGGTGCGGGAGGTCGTCGAGACCGTCCGCAAGGTCACCGGCCACCCCGTGCCCGAGGTCCTGGCGCCGCGCCGCGGCGGGGACCCCGCGGTGCTGGTGGCCGCCGCGGACACGGCCCGGGAACGCCTGGGCTGGCGACCGAGCCGTGCCGACCTGGCCGGCATCGTTTCCGACGCCTGGGCATTCGCCCGTGGAAGGGAAGAAGCGTCATGACCGACGGTGTGTGGGCTGCGCCCGGCAGGGTGAATCTGATCGGTGAGCACACCGACTACAACGACGGCTTCGTGATGCCCTTCGCGCTGCCGCACACCACGGTGGCCACCGTGGCGCGCCGCGACGACGGCGTGCTGCGGCTCCACTCCGCCGACGTGCCGGGCGGCCCGGTGGAGCTGCGCGTCGCCGACCTGGACCCGGGCCGCAGGACGGGCGCGTGGACCGACTACCCGGCCGGTGTGGTGTGGGCGCTCGCCGACGCCGGGCACACCGTCCCGGGCGCGGACATCCACTACGAGTCCACGGTCCCGGCCGGCGCGGGGCTGTCCTCGTCGGCGGCCCTGGAGGTCGTCACCGCGCTCGCCCTGAGCGACCTCTGCGAGCTGGGCCTCGACCGCCCCGGGCTGGCCCGGCTGTGCCAGCGCGCCGAGAACGTCTACGTCGGCGCGCCGACCGGGATCATGGACCAGACGGCGTCCGCCTGCTGCGCCGAGGGCCACGCCCTCCATCTGGACACCCGCGACATGACCCGGCGGCAGATCCCCTTCGACCTCGCCGCCCACGGCCTCGAACTCCTCGTCGTCGACACCCGGGTGAAGCACTCCCACAGCGAGGGCGAGTACGGCAGGCGCCGCGCCGGCTGCGAGGCGGGCGCGGCGGCGCTCGGCGTGCCGGCGCTGCGCGACGTGCCCTGCGCCGGGCTCGACGAGGCGCTCGGCCGCCTGGAGGACCCCGAGGTGCGGCGTCTGGTGCGTCATGTGGTCACCGAGAACGCCCGCGTCGAGCGGGTGATCGGCCACGCCGAGGCGGGTGACTTCCGGTCCATCGGCCCCGTGCTGACGGAGGGCCATGCCTCGCTGCGCGACGACTTCGCCGTCTCGTGCGAGGAGCTGGACCTGGTGGTCGAGGCGTCCCTGGGGGCGGGGGCGCTGGGCGCCCGGATGACGGGCGGCGGCTTCGGCGGCTCGGCGATCGTGCTGACGGAGGCGTCCCGGTCGTCCGACGTCGGCAAGGCCGTGCTCGACGCCTTCGCCGGCCGTTCCCTGCTCGAACCGAGGCTCTTCACGGCGGTTCCGGCACAGGGCGCGCACCGGCTCTCCTGACGGGACACCGTCGACTTCTGTCACCTTGTGAAACATCCGCACCACCAGGCACGCCGGAGGGTGATCAGTTCTGCAAAAGGCCTTCCGCGCCCGGCCCCCGTCCGTACTCTGATGCACAACGCCGGTGGGGGCCGGTGTTGATCAGGGGGCGAGACCGTCGGGTACGGCGCCCGGGGCGGGGTATCACTGAGAGCACGGCGGCGGCCGTGCGCCGGTGCGTACCGCTCCCCAGGCGCCGTGTCCGCGCAGATCCGTCCTCCCGCACTGGGGGTGCAGGTGATTCGTATCCGGGTCCTGGTGGTGGACGACCACCGAATCTTCGCCGAGTCGCTCGCCGCGGCGCTCGCGGCCGAGCCCGATGTCGACGTGGCCGCGGCCGGCAGCGCGCCGGCCGCGCTGCGGTGTCTGGAGCGCGCGGCGGCCGACGGCAGGCGCTTCGACGTCATGCTCGTCGACGCCGACCTCGGGACGGCCGCGCTGCCGGCGCCCCGGGCGGTGCCCGCCGCGCGGGACGCGGAGGCGGTGGTGGACGGCATCTCGCTGGTCGCCGGCCTGCGCGCGCACCGGATCGCCGTGCGGTCCGTGGTGCTCGCGGAGAAGGACGACGCCGGCCGGGCGGCGCTGGCGCTCCAGGCGGGCGCGTCGGGATGGATCGCCAAGGACTGCTCGCTGCAGCGCCTGCTGGGCGTGATCAGGGGTGTGCTGCGCGACGAGACCCACATGTCGCCCGCCCTGCTCACCGGCGTGCTGCGGGAACTGACCGCGGCGCGCAAGCACCGCACCGAGAGCGAGGAACTGGTCGAGTCCCTGACGCCGCGCGAGCGGGAGGTCCTGCGCTGCATGGTGGCGGGCCTGGGGCGCAAGGCGGTCGCCGAGCGCCTCTTCCTGTCACCGCACACCGTCCGGACGCATATGCAGAACGTGCTGGGAAAGCTCGGGGTGCACTCCACGCTGGCGGCCGTCGCCCTGGCGCGCCGGGCGGGGGTCGGCCCGGCCGACCTGAGCGTCGGCCTGAGAGCCGTTCCGTGATCCACCGGGGATCACGGGACATCCCTCAGCCGGGGACGTTGTCGAACGGGGCGGTCAGCCGGCGCAGCAGTGCCGCCAGTTCGGTGCGCTGAGGGCCGGAGAGCTGGGCCAGGATGGCCCGTTCCTGGGCGAGCAGGCCGGCCAGTGCCTGGTCCGCGCGGTCGCGGCCCTCGGGGGTCAGGCGGACCAGCACCCCGCGCCGGTCGCTGGGGTCCGGCAGCCGCTCGACCAGGTTCTTCTTGGCGAGCCTGTCGATGCGGTTGGTCATCGTGCCGGAGGTGACCAGGGTCTGGGTGAGCAGTTGCCCGGGGGACAGCTGGTAGGGCGCGCCCGCGCGCCGCAGCGAGGTGAGCACGTCGAACTCCCACGGCTCCAGCTGGTGCTCGGAGAACGCGAGCCGGCGTGCGCGGTCGAGGTGACGGGCGAGCCGTGACACACGGCTGAGCACCTCGAGTGGTTCCACGTCGAGGTCGGGGCGCTCTCGGCGCCAAGCCGCGACCAGTCGATCGACCTCGTCCTCCATGGCGATCAGTGTAGTTGGTCCCTCGACATGAAGTCTCTTGACGTCAAGATATAGTCTCCTTGACTATTGGGCATGGTCGGCCCGGAACACCCTTCCGCCTCGGCATCCTGTTCCCGCAAGGGGGATCGAACATGCACTCCGCACCCACCTGGGATCCACAGCAGTACCTGCGCCACGCCGGACACCGCACCCGTCCCTTCCTGGACATGCTCGCCCGCATACCCCAGCTGCCCTCCGGCAGCCGCCCCGCCCGGATCGCCGACATCGGCTGCGGCCCGGGAAACGTCACCGCCCTGCTCGCCGACCGATGGCCCGACGCCCACATCACCGGCTTCGACCTCTCCCGCGAGATGCTGGCGCAGGCCGAGAAGGACCACGCCGGCGCCACCGCCGGCGGCGGCTGGCTCGACTTCCGCCCCGCCGACGCCGCGCACTGGACCCCCGACGAGCCGTACGACCTGATCGTCTCCAACGCGGCCCTCCAGTGGGTGCCCAGCCACCCCGAGTCCTTCGCCGGCTGGATCGACGGCCTCACCCCCGGCGGCACCCTCGCCTTCCAGGTCCCCGGGAACTTCACCGCCCCCAGCCACGCCCTGCTCGGCGAGCTCTGCGAGACACCCCGCTGGCGGGGCCGCCTCGGCGATCTGGGCCGCCGCTACGTGCACATCCTGGAACCCGCCGACTACCTCGTACGCCTCGCCGCCCTCGGCTGCGACGCCGACGCCTGGGAGACCACCTACTTCCAGCTGCTCGGCGGCGAGGACCCCGTCCTCGACTGGGTCAAGGGCACCGCCCTGCGCCCGGTGCTCACCGAACTCGCCGACGACCCCGACGCCACCGGGGAGTTCCTGTCCCAGTACCGGGACCTGCTGCGCGCCGCGTACCCGCCGGGGCAGCACGGCACGGTCTTCCCGTTCCGCCGGATCTTCGCCGTCGCCCGCAAGCTCTCGTAGCGCCGCCGCCCCCGGGCCGTGCCACGCCCGGGGCCCCGCCACGGATGGCGGGGCCCCGGGGCGTACGGGCGCGCGTGTCAGTTCTTGCGGTGGCCTATCAGCCGGGGCTTCTGCTCCAGGCCGTCCAGCCCGTGCCAGGCCAGGTTCACCAGATGGGCGGCGACCTCGGCCTTCTTGGGGCGGCGGGCGTCCACCCACCACTGCCCGGTCAGGGCCACCATGCCGACCAGCGCCTGCGCGTACAGCGGCGCCAGCTTGGGGTCGAAGCCCCGGTTCTTGAACTCCAGGCCGAGGATGTCCTCGACCTGCGTGGCGATGTCACTGATCAGCGAGGCGAACGTGCCCGTCGACTGGGCCACCGGCGAGTCCCGCACCAGGATGCGGAAGCCGTCCGTGTACGTCTCGATGTAGTCCAGCAGCGCGAAGGCCGCCTGCTCCAGCAGCTCCCGCGGATGCCCCGCGGTCAGGGCGCCCGTCACCATGTCGAGCAGCTGGCGCATCTCGCGGTCCACCACGACCGCGTACAGGCCCTCCTTGCCGCCGAAGTGCTCGTACACCACCGGCTTGGACACCCCGGCCTTGGCCGCGATCTCCTCCACCGACGTGCCCTCGAAGCCCTTCTCCGCGAACAGGGTCCGGCCGATGTCCAGCAACTGCTCCCGGCGCTCCGCCCCGGTCATCCGCACCCGGCGGGCCCGCCTGCCCGGCGACCTCGTCTTCTCCGTACCGCTGCTGCTGCCGTCACTCGCCACGTCGTCCATCATGCCGCTTCGGCGGAGCCGCTCCCGCCCGGGGCGGACACCCGGCGGGCATCGAGCCGGGAACGCTGCGGCCAGCGCACGTCGTACGCCCACCCCGCCAGCTCGAACCAGCGGATCAGCCGCGCGCTGGAGTCGACCTGGCCGCGCAGCACGCCGTGGCGGGCGCTCGTCGGGTCGGCGTGGTGGAGGTTGTGCCACGACTCGCCGCAGGAGAGCACCGCGAGCCACCACACGTTGCCCGAGCGGTCACGCGACTTGAACGGGCGCTTGCCGACCGCGTGGCAGATCGAGTTGATCGACCACGTCACGTGGTGCAGCAGCGCGACCCGGACCAGCGAACCCCAGAAGAACGCCGTGAACGCGCCCCACCACGACATCGTCACCAGGCCGCCCACCACCGGCGGGATGGCCAGGGAGACGATCGTCCACAGGACGAACTGGCGCGAGATGCGGCGCAGGGCGGGGTCCTTGATCAGGTCCGGGGCGTACTTGTGCTGCGGGGTCTGCTCCTCGTCGAACATCCAGCCGATGTGCGCCCACCACAGCCCCTTCATCAGGGCAGGCACCGTGTCGCCGAACCGCCAGGGCGAATGCGGGTCGCCCTCCGCGTCGGAGAACTTGTGGTGCTTGCGGTGGTCGGCCACCCAGCGCACCAGGGGTCCCTCGACGGCCATCGACCCCATGACCGCCAGCACGATCCGCAGCGGGCGCTTCGCCTTGAAGGAACCGTGGGTGAAGTAACGGTGGAAGCCGATCGTGATGCCGTGGCAGCCGATGTAGTACATGACCACCATCAGCCCGAGGTCGAGCCAGCTCACACCCCACCCCCAGGCCAGCGGCACGGCCGCGACCAGGGCCAGGAAGGGCACCGTGATGAACAGCAGCAGTGCGAGCTGTTCGACCGAGCGCTTGCTGTCACCGCCCAGCGTGGCGGAGGGTGCGTCGGCGGCCGACACCGGCGAGGCGTCGTCCAGCAGATCGGGACCAGTGGTCATGAAACTTCCCTGGGGGTGGGGGAGCGGTGACCCGCGAGCGGGTGGCCCGGGGGACCATGGGCGGACACCCGGTCCACGGACCGCCCGTGGCTACGGGGCCGTAACCTACGGCGACGTAAGTATGGCAGCGCCCGGCCGCTCGGCAAGAGACCTGTGGACAACGTCGGGAAAATGGACACCTATCCTGTGTGTCGTCGGACAGCGCGGTCCGCAAGCCTCCAGTACCCCTCCAGACGTGCTCAAACACTGCAAGGAGCCGCACCTGTGAGCAGTGCCGACCAGACCCCCACCGCCACCGCCGAACTGCGTGCCGACATCCGCCGACTGGGCGATCTTCTCGGTGAGACGCTCGTGCGCCAGGAAGGCCACGAACTCCTCGACCTCGTCGAGCGGGTCCGCGCCCTGACGCGCACCGACGGCGCGGCCGCAGCCGAACTGCTGGGCGACACCGACCTGGAGACCGCGGCCAAGCTCGTCCGCGCCTTCTCCACGTACTTCCACCTGGCGAACGTCACCGAACAGGTGCACCGCGGCCACGAGATGCGTGAGCGCCGTGCCGCCGAGGGCGGCCTGCTCGCCCGCACGGCCGACCGCCTCAAGGACGCCGATCCCGAGCACCTGCGCGAGACCGTGCGCAACCTCAACGTGCGCCCCGTCTTCACCGCGCACCCCACCGAGGCCGCCCGGCGCTCCGTCCTCAACAAGCTCCGCCGCATCGCCGAACTGCTGGAGAACCCGGGCATCGCCGCCGACCGGCGCCGCCACGACCTCCGCCTGGCCGAGCACATCGACCTCATCTGGCAGACCGACGAGCTGCGCGTGGTGCGCCCGGAGCCCGCCGACGAGGCGCGCAACGCCATCTACTACCTCGACGAGCTGCACGCCGGCGCCGTCGGCGACGTCCTGGAGGACCTCGCCGCCGAACTGGAGCGCGTCGGCGTCGAGCTCCCGCCCGGCACCCGCCCCCTCACCTTCGGCACCTGGATCGGCGGCGACCGGGACGGCAACCCCAACGTCACCCCCCAGGTGACGTGGGACGTGCTGATCCTCCAGCACGAGCACGGCATCACCGACGCCATCGAGGTCATCGACTACCTGCGCGGCCTGCTCTCCAACTCCATCCGCTACGCGGGCGCCACCGAGGAGCTCCTCGGCTCCCTCCGGACCGACCTGGAGCGGCTTCCCGAGATCAGCCCCCGCTACAAGCGCCTCAACGCCGAGGAGCCGTACCGGCTCAAGGCCACCTGCATCCGCCAGAAGCTCGTCAACACCCGCGAGCGGCTCGCCAAGGGCACCCCGCACGAGGAGGGCCGCGACTACCTCGGCACCGCCGAGCTGCTGAGCGACCTCACCCTGATCCAGACGTCCCTGCGCGAGCACCGCGGCGGCCTCTTCGCCGACGGCCGGATGGACCGGGTCATCCGCACCCTGTCCGCGTTCGGCCTCCAGCTCGCCACCATGGACGTCCGCGAGCACGCCGACGCCCACCACCACGCGCTCGGCCAGCTCTTCGACCGGCTCGGCGAGGAGTCCTGGCGCTACGCCGACATGCCGCGCGACTACCGGCAGAAGCTCCTCGCCAAGGAACTGCGCTCCCGGCGCCCGCTGGCGCCGACGCCCGCGCCGCTGGACGCCGCGGGCGAGAAGACCCTCGGCGTGTTCCACACCGTCAAGCAGGCGTTCGAGCGCTTCGGGCCCGAGGTCATCGAGTCGTACATCATCTCGATGTGCCAGGGCGCCGACGACGTCTTCGCCGCCGCCGTCCTCGCCCGTGAGGCCGGACTGATCGACCTCCACGCCGGCTGGGCGAAGATCGGCATCGTGCCCCTGCTGGAGACCACGGACGAGCTGAAGGCCGCCGACGTCATCCTGGAGGGCATGCTCGCCGACCCCTCCTACCGGCGCCTGGTCTCGCTCCGCGGCGACGTGCAGGAGGTCATGCTCGGCTACTCGGACTCCTCCAAGTTCGGCGGCATCACCACCAGCCAGTGGGAGATCCACCGCGCCCAGCGCAGGCTCCGCGACGTCGCCCACCGGCACGGTGTACGGCTGCGCCTCTTCCACGGCCGCGGCGGTACCGTCGGCCGCGGCGGCGGGCCCTCGCACGACGCGATCCTCGCCCAGCCGTGGGGCACCCTGGAGGGCGAGATCAAGGTGACCGAGCAGGGCGAGGTCATCTCCGACAAGTACCTGATCCCCTCGCTCGCGCGGGAGAACCTCGAGCTGACGGTCGCCGCCACGCTCCAGGCGTCCGCCCTGCACACCGCGCCCCGCCAGTCCGACGAGGCGCTCGCCCGCTGGGACGCGGCGATGGACGTCGCCTCCGACGCCGCCCACGCCGCCTACCGCCGACTCGTCGAGGACCCCGACCTCCCGACGTACTTCCTCGCCTCCACGCCGGTCGACCAGCTCGCCGACCTGCACCTGGGCTCGCGGCCCTCCCGCCGCCCCGGCTCGGGCGTCTCGCTCGACGGCCTGCGCGCCATCCCGTGGGTCTTCGGATGGACCCAGTCCCGGCAGATCGTGCCCGGCTGGTTCGGCGTCGGATCCGGCCTCAAGGCGCTGCGCGAGGCCGGACTGGACGGCGTGCTCGACGAGATGCACGAGCAGTGGCACTTCTTCCGCAACTTCCTCGCCAACGTCGAGATGACGCTGGCCAAGACCGATCTGCGGATCGCCCGGCACTACGTCGACACCCTCGTCCCCGACCACCTCAAGCACGTCTTCGACGTCATCGAGGCCGAGCACGACCTCACCGTCGCCGAGGTGCTGCGGGTGACCGGCAACGACGAACTGCTCGGCTCCAACCCGGCGCTCCAGCAGACCTTCGGCATCCGGGACGCCTACCTCGACCCGATCTCCTACCTCCAGGTGGCGCTGCTCAAGCGCCAGCGGGACGCGGCGGAGCGCGGCGAGGAGGCGGACCCGCTGCTGGCCCGCGCCCTGCTCCTCACCGTCAACGGCGTCGCGGCGGGTCTGCGCAACACCGGCTGACCCGTGACGCGACGGTGCCCCCGTCCCGGACCGAGGTCCGGGACGGGGGCACCGTCATGTGCGCGATCAGTGCAGGCGGGCCGTACGGCGGCGCGCCAGCAGGTAGCCGCCACCGGCGACCAGGGCGGCCGCGACGCCCGCCAGGACGCCCAGCGGGGCGCTGCTGCCGGTCTCGGCGAGGTCCCCGTCGCCGCCGGGCGCGGGGGCCGCGGACGTCGAG
>NZ_RDBP01000012.1:813699-846751 GCF_008042045.1 Streptomyces sp. T39 | reverse complement strand
TCCGGCGCGCTCACCCTCGACGAGGAGGGGCACGAGCGCACCGAGGACATGAAGCTCCCCGCGGGCCAGTACAAGCTGATCTGGACCTTCGAGGGCGAGAACGGCAAGGCCAAGCACAAGGTCTTCAAGTCCATCGCAGGTGGACTTGAAGACCTTGTGCTTGGCCTTGCCGTTCTCGCCCTCGAAGGTCCAGATCAGCTTGTACTGGCCCGCGGGGAGCTTCATGTCCTCGGTGCGCTCGTGCCCCTCCTCGTCGAGGGTGAGCGCGCCGGACTCCACGACGGTGCCCTTGTCGAGGTCGTTGTTCGCCCAGGCCTGGATCTCCCAGTTCGCCTTCTGGCCGGCGTCGAACTTGAAGGCGACCAGGTAGAACTCGCAGACCTTGGGCTCGTTCTTCTTGAGTTCTTCGCCCGTGGCGGCGTCGTGGATCTTCACGGTGCCGTTGTCGCCCTTGGAGGCGGGCAGAACGGCGTGGGCGGCCGGGGCCGTGATCGCCGTGAGCGCGGCGGCCGTGATCAGGGCGCCGGCGGAAAGGAATGTGCGCATGGCAGTCCATATGTCGAGAGGGACCGTGGGGGGCGGCTCAGCGTCCTCGGGAACACGCTTGCCGGTCAAGTCACTTCGCGCCCCATGTGACCTGACTGTCCGCTTGTGTCGGGATGATCCTGACAACGATCAGGTGAAGAACGCCTTCCGGACCGCCGGCAGGGCCCCGCCGCGCCCTCAGAGCGCCAGGAACGCCGCCACCAGCAACGCCCCGCCCGCACCCGCCGACACCCAGGCCATCCGGGTCAGGCGCATCCCGCCGCCGATCACCAGCGCGGCCAGCAGCAGCGCCCCGCCGAGCGGCAGCCAGGCGAGCAACCCGCCCGCGGGACCGGTCCGCACCGCCTCGCCCGTCCCGGGCCTGAGCACCACGGTCAGCGTCTCGCCCTTCCGTACCGCGACCGACTTCTCGATGGTGACCTCGTCCCGCGACGTCGCGGGCCCCGTGGGCGTGTACGCCCCCGTGCACACCTCGTCGTCGCAGCGGTCGATCCGCAGGGTGCCGTGCTCCCGCCCCTTGGAGAGCAGTACGTGCTGAGCGTCGCCCCAGGACGTCCAGAAGCCGGCGACCACCAGCAGCAGCGCCACGAGCGCCATCGCGGCGGTGCGGGCGTGGGCGATCATCCGGTCCGAGGAGTTCCGCTTCATGGGCCGCGATCTTTGGCCATGGAACTGCGCCGGGTCAACCTCCGTCGTGACCCGGGCCGCTCGTGAGAGCCCCTTCCGGGCAGTACCGTGGGGAATCCGACCCCTGGAAGTCGGGCGGAGCCCGGGTGCCGGAGGAGAAGGGCGGGCGGAAGGACGTGAGCGAGACGAGCGGTCGGCCGGATACGGCCGATGAGCGCTGGTCGGCGCGACTGCACCGGCTGTGGCGTCTGTCGCAGGACGTGCAGGACGTCGCCGACATGTCGCGGTACGTCTACGAGGCCGCGCTCGGCGAGCCCGGCGCGGTCGCCGTGACCGGCAGCCGCTGGGTCCACGGCGCGCTGCGTTACGCCAGGGTCGCCACCACCGGCCGGCCCGCCCCCGTGACGACGACGCCCCGGGCCGGAGTGGTGCCGACGGACGACGACCGCCGGCCTCCCGGGCCCGGCGCCGGCCCGGTGGTGATCACGCACGACCTGGGGAAGACCGCCGGCTTCGCCCCCGAGGGCGCCGACCTGGTGGCTGCCGGAGCCCGCTGGGCCCTGGAGTCCCGGTTCCGGCTCGGCGACGGGGACTGGGCGGCGTTCTCCGTCGGATTCGCCGAGCGGCCCGCACCCGCGGACGAGACGCTCACCACGACGCGCCTGGTGCAGCTCTCCGAGGTGATCGTCGCCAGCCACCACCGCATCACGGCGTACCGGGAGCACGACAAGCGTCAGATCGAGGACGCCTTCCTCGCCGAGGCGTCCCTCCAGATGGACTCCAGCCTCGACGTGAACGAGACCCTCGGGAGGGTGGCCCGGCTCGCGGTGCCCGCGCTCGCCGAGGGATGCGTCGTCCACCTGTGCCCGCCCGACAGACCGCTGGCCCCGGTGGCCCACGCACACGTCTCGGCGTCGGTGCAGCCCTGGCTCGACGCGCTGGCGCGCGAGGACCGGTGGTTCGCGGAGCTGCTGGACGACGCGCTGGAGCGCCAGGAGGACGTCGTGCTCTCCGGCGACGGCCTCGCGGGCGGTCCCTTCGGCGCGGACGGCGAGGGCCCGGGGCGGTCGGTGCGTACGGTCACCGTCAGTCCGCTGCGTGCCCGCGGCAGGGCCATCGGCACGCTCACCTTCGTCTACCACCGCCCCGGCGAGGACATCCCCACCCCGCGCCTGCTGTCCGACCTCGCCCGGCGGGCCGCCCTCGCCATCGACACCACCACCGCCTACGAGCAGCGACGCCGCCATGTCGAAATGCTCCAGCGCCAGCTCCTGCCGGGCGCCCTGCCCCAGTGGCCGGGCCTGGACCTGCACGCCTCCTACGAGGTCGCCGACGCCTCCCTGGAGGTCGGCGGCGACTTCTACGACGCCGTCGTGGACCGCGACGGACGCCTGGCGCTGGTCATCGGCGATGTCTGCGGCCGTGGAGCCGAGGCCGCCGCGATGACCGGCCTCGCCCGGCACACCCTGCGCACCCTCCTGGAGGACGGCGTCCCGCCGGGCCTCGCGCTGGAACGCCTGAACAAGGCGCTCCTGGACCAGGAGGCCCCCCGCTTCGTGACCGCCCTGATCGCCGTCCTCACCCCCACCGGACCGGGGGAGTGCGAGGTCGAGATCGTGTCCGCGGGGCATCCGCGGCCGCTGGTCGGGCGGGCCGACGGCCGGGTCGAAGAGGTCGCCGGGTCCGGACTGCTCCTCGGTGTGCTGCCCGGCCTGGGGCTGCGGGCGGCCCGGCTCCGGGTCGTCGCGGGGGACACGCTGGTGATGTTCACGGACGGGCTGACCGAGGCCCGCAACGCACAGGGCGTCATGTTCGAGGAACTGCTGCCGCAGGCCGTGCGGGACTGCGCCGCGACCCCCGATCCGTCGGCCGAGCTGATCGCCCGTGCGTCGAAGTTCCGCACGACGGGCGACGACGACACGGCCGTGCTCGTCGCCCGCCTGAAAGGACCCCGGTGACGAGCGAAGCAGGCCCCAGGCCGACCGACTCCTCCCGTGTCCTGGTCGTGGAGGACAGCCCCGAGGACACCGAGGCGATCCAGCGTGCCCTGCGCCAGACCCACCCCGAGCTGCACACCGAGTTCACCAGCCACGGCAACGGGCTGGTCGACCTGCTGCTGAAGCAGGACGAGCTGCCCGGCCTGGTCTTCCTCGACCTCAACATGCCCGGGGTCAGCGGCCACGCCGTGCTCGCCGCCCTCCGTGCCCGGCCCGAGCTGAGGGACGTCACCGTGGTGGTGTTCACCTCGTCGACCGCGCCCGCGGAGGTGGATGCCTGCTACGCCGCCGGCGCGGACAGCTACGTCTACAAGCCGGTGAACTTCGCCCTGTTCCGCACGGTCCTCAAGGGCGCGGTGGACTACTGGCAGCAGTCGCGGAACGCGGCGGCCGGGGACGGCGCCTGAGGCCGGCCCTCAGGGCGCGTCCGCCGGGCCGCCCGGTACGGCCTCGCCCAGCGTGAAGGAGAACGCGGTGCCCTCGCCGGGGGCGCTGTCCAGCGTCAGCCGGCCTCCGTGCCGCTCGACGAGGCGTTTCACCACGGCCAGACCGATACCGGTGCCGCCGCCGCGCTCGGTCGCGCCGTGCAGGCGTCGGAACAGCTGGAAGACCTCGTCCTGCTGCCCGGACGCGATACCGATGCCGTTGTCCCGGACGACGACCACGGTCTCCTCCCGCCCGGCGGCGTCGGGGGACGGCTGCCGGTGCCCGGAGACCTCCACCCACCGGTCGTCCCCGTCCCGCGCGTACTTGGCGGCGTTGACCAGCAGGTTGACCAGGATCTCGTGGAGGCGGTCGGGGTCGGCCACGACGACGGGCAGTTCCCCGCGGCGGACCGTGACGCGCTCCTCCTCCAGCCGGGGTCCCGCCACCTCCAGGGCCCCTTCCAGGGCGGCGGCCAGCTCCACCTCCCGGACCCGGAGCCCGGCCCGGCCCAGCCGGGAGTAGTGCAGCAGGGAGTTGAGCAGGGAGTCCATGCGGTCGGCGAGGCGCTGCACGGTCAGCAGCCGGCGCTCGGTCGCCTCGTCCAGGTCGGCCGCGTCCTCGATCGCGAACGTGGCCGAGTTGGAGATGCCCCGCAGCGGTTCCTTCAGATCGTGGGCCGCGGCGTGGGCGAAGGCGTCCAGGTCGGTGTTGCTGCGGCGCAGCTCGGCGTTGAGGGCGGTCACGGCATCGGCGTGACGCAGTACCAGCCCGGTCAGCAGCCGCCAGAGCTCCCGGGCCGCCGACTCGTCGCCGGCCGTCCACGGCAGACTCCGGCCGCGCATCGTCGCCCGGAACACCGCCCCCGAGCCGCGCGGGGTCAGCCGCTCGCCGCGCGGCCCCACCAGGATCGGCTGGGCCGGGTCGGCTGCCCACTCCCTGGGGGCCGGCCGCTCCCGCCGGGTCCAGGCCAGGAAGTCGCCCTCGCGGGTGAGCGGCAGCAGCAGCACCCCTGCGGGGCAGCCCGCCGCCGTCGCGGTGATGGCGAGTTCGTCCTCGGGCAGCTCCGGGAGGCGGTCGGTCGCCCACACCGTTCCGGGGGTGAGCGACGCGGCCTTGCGGTCCAGGGCGCGCGCGAGTCCTTCGGGGAGCGGGTCGCCGCCGGTGACGTCCTCGCCCGCACGCCGCAGCAGTACGCCGTCGGCGCCCAGCAGTTCGGCCAGCGGCCCGGTGAACCCGGCGAAGCCGTCGGCGGCGCCGTGTTCCATCAGCCGGGCCACGGAGGCCGCGCGCCGCCCGGACACCACGAGCGCGTCCGCGCGCTGCCGTTCCCCGATGGCGGCCAGCTGCATCGAGAAGGCGGATCCGAACATCTCGCAGGCCGACCGCACCTCCGGCGCGAGCCGCAGCGGCGCGGCGCCGTGACAGGCGATCAGGCCCCACAGCCGTCCTTCCAGCAGGACGGAGACCGACATGGAGGACCGCACGCCGATGTTGCGCAGGTACTCCAGGTGGAACTCCGACACCGTGCGCAGGGCCGACTGGGACAGGTCGAGCGGTGCGCCGGTGGCGGGCCGCACCGCCGGGTGCAGGCCCACGGTGGGGTCGTCGACGTCGGCGATCGCGCGGATCCAGTTCTCCCGGTAGAGCCGCCGGGCCTGCGGCGGGATGTCCGTCGCCGGGAACCACAGCCCCAGCCAGGGCTCCCACGCGTCGCACACGTCCTCGGCGATCACCTCACCGGGGCCGTCCTCGCCGTCGAACCGGTAGACGACCACCCGGTCGAAGCCGGTCAGCGCACGCATCTCGTGAGCGGCGATCCGGCAGCAGTCCTCGGTGGCGGTGGCCGCCCGGAGCCGGCCCAGGGCACGCCGGACCCCCTGATAGAAGGAGGAGAAGCCGAAGTGCGCGCCGTCCCGCGGCTCGAACTCCAGGACGAGCAGACCGTCCCGGCGGTGCGCCGAGACGTCGAACCGCTGTCCGCCGGGCCGGCTCGGATCGGCGAGGACCGGGAAGGAGAGGGGGACCTCGTCGTCGTCGGCCGTACCGGTCAGGGCCTCGTCGTAGTGGTCGGCGGAGACGACCCGGGTCACGGGTGAGCCCACCAGGTCGGTTGCCGGGACGCCGAGGACCTCACCGGTGTTGGCCGCGGCCACCTCCACCACGCCGGTCCCGGGGTCCACCGCCACGAGCGAGCCGTAGGACTGGATCCCGCCCAGCAGGTGGATGGGCTCCCGCACGCACTCGGTCAGGTCGAACCCACCCGGTACCGACGCCTCCGCCGTCCGGGCACGCTCGGTCAGCCATCGTTCCTCCATGCGGCGAACCTACCCGGCGTCACCGGCCGTGCGCGCGCACCGCCCGTCGCGGGGCGTCGTGCCGCCCGGCGTGCCGAAGCCCCGGCGGGGCGTCAGGAGTTGTACGTCCCCTGCGCCCGCTCCAGACCGTCGATCACCAGACATTCCACCGCGTCGGCCGAGCGGTCCACGAACCAGTCCAGTTCCTTGCGCTCCGTGGACGAGAAGTCCTTCAGCACGAAGTCCGCCACCTGCATCCGGCCCGGCGGACGGCCGATGCCGCACCGCACCCGGTGGTAGTCCGGCCCCATCGCCTTCGTCATCGACTTCAGACCGTTGTGCCCGTTGTCCCCGCCGCCCAGCTTGAGGCGCAACGTGCCGTAGTCGATGTCCAGTTCGTCGTGGACGGCCACGATGTGCGCCGTCGGCACCTTGTAGAAGTCCCGCAGCGCGGTGACCGGGCCGCCCGAGAGGTTCATGTACGACATCGGCTTCGCCAGGATCACCCGGCGGCTCATCGGGCCGGCGGGCCCGATGCGTCCCTCCAGCACCTGCGCCTGCGTCTTCTGGGCCCGCTTGAAGGAGCCGCCGATCCGCTCGGCCAGCAGGTCGGCCACCATGAAGCCGATGTTGTGGCGATTGCCCGCGTACCCGGGACCCGGGTTGCCGAGACCCACGATCAGCCAGGGGTCGTTCACGTCCGACATCTGTGCCGACTCTCCTCGTCACCGGCCCGAACAGAAAGGAACGGGGTGGCGGGCCGCAGCCCGCCACCCCGCGAAAAGCCTCACGCAGAGCTTACGGCTCAGGCCTCGGCGGCGGCGTCGCCCTCGCCCTCGGTGCCCTCGGCGGCCGGCTCCTCGGCCTGCGCGGCCAGGATCTGGAGGACGACGGTGTCGTCCTCGACCGTCAGCGTGGTGCCCTTGGGCAGGGGGATGTCCTTGGCCAGGACGGAGTCACCGGCGGACAGGCCCTCGATGGAGACCGTGACGGACTCGGGGATGTGCGTGGCCTCGGCCTCGACCGGCAGGGCGTTCAGCACGTGCTCGAGCAGGAACGCGCCGGGGGCCAGGTCGCCCTCGGTCAGGACCGGGATGTCGACGCTGACCTTCTCGCCGCGCTTCACGAGGAGCAGGTCGACGTGCTCGATGAAGCCCTTGAGCGGGTTGCGCTGCACGGCCTTCGGGATCGCGAGCTCCTTCTTGCCGTCGAGCTCCAGGGCGAGCAGGACGTTCGGCGTGCGCAGCGCCAGCAGCAGGTCGTGACCCGGCAGGGTCAGGTGGACCGACTCGGTGCCGTGGCCGTAGAGAACGCCGGGGACCTTGTTGTCGCGGCGGATGCGGCGGGCGGCGCCCTTGCCGAACTCGGTACGGACCGCGGCGGCGAGCTTGACCTCGGACATGTGCACTCCTCGTAAGCAGAAAGACGAACTGGTGGCGGTCACCCGGCCACGACTGGCCTGCTACGAAGAGCGCGTCGATAACGGACCGCCGCACCATCGGTGCGGCCTCCCTCGCCGAGCAACTTCGACAGTTTACGCGGCAGGACCCCGTGCCCCAAATGGATCACCCCCGGCCGCCGGGGGATCACCGCAGCGCGCGCGAGGGCCGCCCCGCACACGGCGGGACGGCCCTCGCGAAAAGCGGTGCGGTGCCGCCTACTTGTTCTCCTCGAAGAGGCTCGTCACCGAACCGTCCTCGAAGACCTCGCGCACCGCGCGCGCGATCGTGGGCGCCATCGACAGCACCTTGATCTTGTCCAGCTCCAGCTCACCCGGCGTCGGCAGCGTGTTCGTCAGCACGAACTCGCTCACCTTCGAGTTCTTCAGGCGGTCGGCCGCGGGGCCGGACAGGATGCCGTGGGTGGCCGTGACGATGACGTCCTCGGCTCCGTTGGCGAACAGGGCGTCCGCCGCGGCGCAGATCGTGCCACCGGTGTCGATCATGTCGTCCACCAGCACGCAGACCCGGCCCTCGACCTCGCCGACGACCTCGTGGACCGTCACCTGGTTGGCGACGTCCTTGTCACGGCGCTTGTGCACGATGGCCAGCGGCGCGTCCAGGCGGTCGCACCACCGGTCGGCCACGCGCACGCGGCCCGCGTCGGGCGAGACGATCGTCAGCTTGTTGCGGTCCACCTTCGCGCCCACGTAGTCCGCGAGCACCGGCAGCGCCGAGAGGTGGTCCACCGGGCCGTCGAAGAAGCCCTGGATCTGGTCCGTGTGCAGGTCCACCGTGAGGATGCGGTCCGCACCCGCCGTCTTCAGCAGATCGGCGATCAGACGGGCCGAGATGGGCTCGCGGCCGCGGTGCTTCTTGTCCTGCCGGGCGTAGCCGTACGACGGGATGATCACGGTGATGCTCCGGGCCGAAGCCCGCTTGAGAGCATCGATCATGATCAGCTGTTCCATGATCCACTTGTTGATGGGAGCCGTGTGGCTCTGCATCAGGAAGCAGTCCGCGCCGCGGGCCGACTCCTGGAAGCGGACGTAGATCTCACCGTTGGCGAAATCGAATGCCTTGGTAGGGACGAGGCCGACACCCAGCTGGTGTGCGACCTCCTCGGCAAGCTCGGGGTGGGCGCGGCCGGAGAAGAGCATCATCTTCTTCTCGCCGGTCGTCTTGATCCCGGTCACAGCACTGTCTCCTCAGACGTGTTCTCTGGCCGCCACGGTCCCAGGAGACCTGGGAACCCCGGACGCGAGCCAGCCGAATTTGTGTGCACGTATCACGGTACGCCGAGTTCGACGCACCTGTTTCCGGTCAGTTCTCGCCGGCGACGTCCTCGGTTGCCGCCGCGGCAGCCTGCGCGGCGGCGCTGCCGGGGCGCTTGCGTGCCACCCAACCCTCGATATTCCGCTGCTGGCCCCGGGCGACGGCCAGCGAGCCGGCCGGTACGTCCTTGGTGATCACGGAGCCGGCGGCCGTGTAGGCGCCGTCCCCGACAGTGACAGGAGCCACAAACATGTTGTCCGAGCCGGTACGGCAGTGGGACCCGATCGTGGTGTGGTGCTTCTTCTCCCCGTCGTAGTTCACGAACACGCTCGCGGCGCCGATGTTCGAGTACTCGCCGATCGTCGCGTCGCCCACGTACGACAGGTGCGGCACCTTGGTGCCCTCGCCGATCACGGCGTTCTTCGTCTCGACGTAGGTGCCGATCTTGCCCTTGGCGCCGAGCCTCGTGCCGGGACGCAGATACGCGAACGGTCCCACCGACGCGCCCTCGCCCACCTCGGACGAGTACGCCACGGTGTTGTCCACCCGGGCGCCCGCGCCGACCACGGTGTCCTGCAGGCGGGTGTTCGGACCCACCTCGGCGCCCTCGCCGACATGGGTGGCGCCGAGCAGCTGCGTCCCCGGGTGCACGATCGCGTCCGGGCCGAACGTCACCGTCACGTCGACGATCACCGACGCCGGGTCCACGACCGTCACGCCGGACAGCATGGCCTGCTCCAGCAGCCGCTGGTTCAGCAGCCGCCGCGCCTCGGACAGCTGCACACGGTTGTTGATGCCCAGGATCTCCCGGTGGTCGCCCGCCACCGATGCGCCCACCCGGTGACCCGCCTCGCGCAGGATCCCGAGGACGTCGGTCAGGTACTCCTCGCCCTGGCTGTTGTCGGTCCGCACCTTCTTCAGCGCGTCACCGAGCAGTGCGCCGTCGAACGCGAAGACACCGGAGTTGATCTCCCGGATCGCCCGCTGCTCGTCGCTCGCGTCCTTGTGCTCGACGATGGCCGTCACCGCGCCGGTGGCGTCGTCGCGCACGATGCGTCCGTAGCCCGTGGAGTCGGGCACCTCGGCGGTCAGCACGGTCACCGCGTTGCCGTCCGCACCGTGGGTGGCGGCGAGCGCGGACAGGGTCGCGCCGGTCAGCAGCGGGGTGTCGCCGCAGACCACGATGACGGTGCCGTCCGGGGCTCCGCCGAGCTCCTCCAGACCCATGCGCACGGCGTGACCGGTGCCGTTCTGCTCGGCCTGGAAAGCGGTCCGCGTCCCCGCGTACCGGTCGGCGAGATGCGCCTCCACCTGCTCGCGCGCATGGCCCACGACCACGACGAGGTGCTCGGGCTCCAGCTCTCGCGCCGCCGATACGACGTGACCGACGAGCGAACGCCCGGAGATTTCGTGCAGGACTTTGGGGGTCTTCGACTTCATGCGGGTGCCCTCACCCGCTGCAAGGACGACGACGGCTGCCGGGCGATTGGCGCTCACGGAAATGCCCTTCGGCTTCGGGTGGTGGACACCCGAAGGATACCGGGGGGTTTCGCGGCGGAAACGGGCGCGGTCGCGAGGGCGCCGAGAGCGCGGGACGGCGGGGAGACGGCGGCGGGTCCCGACCCACTGGTCGGGACCCGGAACGAAGAGGGCTCCCCCGCCAGGACTCGAACCCGGACATAAGGCACCAAAAGCCTCAGTGCTGCCAATTACACCACAGGGGATGGAACGGGCCGTGCAGATGTTCCGGTGTCTCCGTGCACCCGGACGGCACCCCCACACTATGCCGTAACAGACCTCCTCGATGCGACGGTGTACGCCCGACTCGCGCCCCCGGGACCCCCCTTAAACCAGTGGCACCCGCCCGTAGTCTGGGAGGCATGACCGCAACGGGGGCAGAGCAGGACGCCACGGGCCCGACCGCCCGTGCGTGGCTGTGGTGGGGGCGGCGGCGCAGCGCCGTGCTGGATGTGGGGCTGGCGGTGGCGTCGGCCCTGGAGTGCGCGGTGGAGGGGGTCGCCTTCGCCGAGCGCGCCGGGCTGCCGGTGCCCTTCGGGGTGCTCTTCGGACTGGCGGTCGGCTCGGTGCTGGTGCTGCGGCGGCGGTGGCCGATCGCCGTGGTGCTGGTGTCGGTGGCGACGACGCCGGCGGAGATGGGCTATCTGATGGCCGTCGTCGGGCTCTACACGCTCGCGGCGTCCGAGGTGCCGCGCCGGATCATGGCGACGCTGGCGGGGATGTCGCTGGCCGCCACCTTCATCGTCACCTTCGTCCGGGTCCGCCAGGACGTGCAGGCCGCCGACTACGGGGCCTGGTACGAGCCGGTCACGGCCGTGTTCCTGTCCCTCGGGCTGACCGCTCCGCCGGTGCTGCTGGGGCTGTACATAGGGGCACGCCGGCGGCTGATGGAGAGCCTGCGGGAGCGGGCGGACAGCCTCGAACAGGAGCTGTCGCTGCTGGCCGACCGGGCCGAGCAGCGGGCGCAGTGGGCGCGGCAGGAGGAACGGACGCGCATCGCCCGGGAGATGCACGACGTGGTCGCGCACCGGGTGAGCCTGATGGTGGTGCACGCGGCGGCGCTGCAGGCGGTGGCGCTCAAGGATCCGCAGAAGGCCGTGAAGAACGCGGCACTGGTGGGGGACATGGGCCGGCAGGCGCTGACCGAGCTGCGGGAGATGCTCGGGGTGCTGCGGGCGGGCGGGTCCGAGAGGGCCGCGGAGGCGAAACCCGTGCCCCTGGCGGCGGTGGGTGTCGCCGCGGCGGCCGCCGCGGCCGCGGCCGCCGGGGACGGCCCGTGCCTCGCGGACATCGAGGCCCTGGTGGGCCAGTCCCGGCAGGCGGGCATGGTCGTGGAGTTCGCGGTGCACGGCGAGGCGCGGGGGTACGCGCCCGAGGTCGAGCAGACCGCTTACCGGGTGGTGCAGGAGGCGCTCACCAACGTCCACAAGCACGCGGCGGGCGCGAAGGTCAGGGTCCGGCTCGCCCACCGCGAGGCCGAGGTGGCGATGCAGGTGGAGAACGGTGCGCCGGATGCCGCCGGCACGGCCGCGCCGGTCCTGCCGAGCGGCGGCAACGGGCTGGTGGGGATGCGGGAGCGGGTCACCGCGCTGGGCGGGGTGTTCGTCTCGGGCCCGACCGACGCGGGGGGTTTCAGGGTGTCGGCGGTGCTGCCGGACGGGGAGCAGGCGGCCTGAGGGGCGGCCGGCGGTCCCCGCCGGCGGCGGCTTCACCCGGTGGTGAGACGGGCGGGCTGGACCCCCGTGACCAGGGTGGCCAGGGCGTGGTCGATGTCGGGACCGAGGTACCAGTCCCCGGTGTGGTCGATGCTGTAGACGCGGCCCTCGGCGTCCATGGCGAGGACGGCCTGCTGGTCGCCCTCCACACCGAGCGGGGACACCTCCGTCTCCAGCGCGCGGCCGAGGTCGGCCAGGGTGCGGGCGAGGTGGAGTCCCGCGAGGGGGTCGAAGAGGACGGGCGCGGGCGCGTACTGGCGGCCGGGCCCCGGAGCGACGAGGGTCAGCCCGCCGAACTCCGCCCACGCCTCGACGACGGCCGGGAAGACGCTGTGCCGGTGGCCGGCGGGCGAGGCGTGGGCGCGCAGGCTGTCGGCCCAGTGCTCGGCCTGCATGATGTCCCAGCGTCCGGGCTGCCAGCCGGCCTCGCGCAGTGCGGCGTCGACGGCGACGGGGAAGCGGGTCGTGCTCAGGTGGTCGGGCATCGGTGTGGGGATCAGCCGTTCTGTCAGTCGGTCGGATCGACGGGGCGTACGCCGAAATGGTCGAGCATGGCGGTGCAGGACCGGCAGGGCGGGGCGTAGCTGCCGTGCAGCGGGTCGCCGTCCTCGCGGATGCGGCGGGCGGTGAGTTTCGCGTGCTTGAGCGAGCGGCGCGCCTCGCCGTGGGTCAGCGGCTTGCGCTGGGCCCGCCGGGAACGCTGCGACTCGGCGGCCGTGAGGTGCCGGGAGAGCAGGATGGCCTCCGGGCAGCGGCCGGTGAACCGTTCGCGCTGGCCGCTGGTGAGGGTGTCGAGGAAATCCTGTACGAGCGGGTGGAGGAGCGGTGGCCGGTCGCCCTTGCCCGCCGTCCCCGTCAGCGTCTCGCCGCGCACGGAGAGCGCCGCGGCCACCGCGGGCAGGATGCCGTCGCGCCGGTGGCGCAGGGTGGGCGGGCGTGCGGGCTCGTCGCTGCTCCAGCTGAGGCGTGGATCACCGGATGTCCCGGGTGACGAACTTGGTTGCGCTGTGTGCATGGTTCTGTCGGTCCCCTCCGTGCACTCCCCCGAGGATGCGGGGGAACAGCCTGCCAAATGGGACGGCAGGTGTGGAAGCTGGGTAGCTGAAACGTGTCGCCAGATGGGCGTTGGGTCACTCGAAAGTGACTGTTCGTTACGGAACCGGAGCGCCAGGGACCCCTCTTGCCGTACCGCATAGGCTGTGCTGAACCAGCCAGACGCCACAGGGGGCAAAACGCCATGACGACAGGTCGGCAGGGCCTGGGGGCAGCCACGGGCCCCGGGGCCGGCGCGCGTACCGCGCCACCGAACGCGGCCTACGCCGGGCAGCTCGTGCACTTCCCGGACCCGGTGAGGGCCGCTCGCCACCCGAGGGGTGTGCGGATCGACGACCACGGGTTCCCGGACTTCTCGACGTACGCCCGCGCGGCGGCGGAGATCGCCGAACCGCCGGAGGGCTTCGGCGTCGACGAGCTGCGGCTGACCGACTACGTGTCGGCGAACGCGGCCCTGCACGCGGACGGCCACCCCCTGTGGGACACCGTGCCCGCCGTCGCCACCCCGCACGGCTGGACCTGGCACCACGTGCCCGGTACGAGGCGGCTGGAACTGGTGCCGGTCGAGGTGAAGGCGCTGCTGCGGCATCACGGCGGCCTGGCGACGGCCCCCGTCGACCAGTCCAAGCGCGGCACGCGGCCGCTCCAGGAGACCCGCCCCGCCCACTTCCGGCTGCCGCGCCACGCGGTGTCGGTCACCGAGCAGCAACTGCTCGGCGTGGAGGAGGACCTGGGGTACCGGCTGCCCGGCGCGTACCGGACCTTCCTGAAGGCGGCGGGCGGCTGCGCGCCGGTCGGCGCCGCGCTCGACGCCGAGCTCGGGATACTGGTGGACCAGCCGTTCTTCACGGTGCGGGACGAGGCCGCGGTCAACGACCTGGTCTACGTCAACAAGTGCCTGCGCGACCACCTCACCAAGGACTACCTGGGCGTCGCGTTCGCCCAGGGCGGGATCCTCGCGGTCAAGGTGAGGGGCACGGACATCGGCTCGGTCTGGTTCTGCGCCTACGACGACGCCCGTGACCAGGACGGCTGGAGCGTCCAGGAGCGGGTGGAGCGGCTCCTGCTGCCGTGCGGAGCGGACTTCGACGCCTTCCTCCAGCGGCTCGCGGGCAACCCGCCCGAGCTGGAGACCGTGGCGAATCTGATGGTGGACGGTGGTTTCGCGCACGCCGTGCCGGTTCCCGTTCCGGGCGAGGGGTGAGAGTCCGATGGTGACATTCGCGCAGGCGCAGGAGCGCGCCGAGGAATGGGTGAACGGCGACGTGCCGGCGTACCAGCACCGTGAGGTGCGGGTGCGCGAGTTCGAACTGGGCTTCGTGGTCTGGGCCGAGGACCGCGAGAGCGGTGCGCGGTCCGACGGCGGTCAGCAGCGGCTGGTGATCGCCCGCGACAGCGGTGAGGCCACCCTGTGGCCGGGGCTGCCCGTCGGTGAGGTGATCCGCCGCTACGAGGAGGAGTACGGCGCGCGGGCCGCGCAGGCGGCCCCCGCGGCGGGCGAGTCGCCGGAGCGCATCGACCTCAACCAGACGTCCTTCCTGCTGAGTCCGCCGGAGTGGCTGCAGGAGGCCGCCGACCGGCTGGGCATCCCCGACCGCAGGGACCGGTCCGCGCAGGGGCAGCCCGCCGCGGACGGGACCGGCGCGGGCGCGCCGGCCGGGGACGCCGCCCCGGCCGCTCCGACCGACTGACAGAACGGCTGATCCCCACACCGATGCCCGACCACCTGAGCACGACCCGCTTCCCCGTCGCCGTCGACGCCGCACTGCGCGAGGCCGGCTGGCAGCCCGGACGCTGGGACATCATGCAGGCCGAGCACTGGGCCGACAGCCTGCGCGCCCACGCCTCGCCCGCCGGCCACCGGCCGCCCCCGGCCGGTTCGTGAGCGCCGGGGCCACGGTGGTGCGCGGCAGCGCGCTGCCGCCCGACATCAGCGCCCCCGACTCCGACCCCGACCCCGACCCCGACCCCGGCACCCGCGGCGGCGACGCCGTGGCCCGCCGCGGGGGACTCCGGCGCCGGCGCCGCGCCGGTGTGGCCGGACGCCGGGGCCGACGACCACGAGCCGACCGCCTCCGACGGGGTGCCCGCCACCTCGTCGGGCGGCACCGGATGGACGGACACCAGCGCGGGGGACGGGGGCGACGCCTCCGTTCCGCTGCCCGCGACGGTCTTCGCACCGCCGCTGACGCCCGACACGCCCCCGCCGTCGGTGAGCGCCGACGCTCCCACGGCGCTGATGTCGGGCGGCAGCGCGCTGCCGCGCACCACCGTGGCCCCGGCGCTCACGAACCGGCCGGGGGCGGGGACGCCGCCGCCCGACGCGCCCACCGCGGACGCCACTCCGCCGCCCGGACTGACGCCCCGGGGCGATGCGGACATCGCGGACGCGGCGACGAGCAAGGCCGTGCGGCCGCCGCGCGGCGCGCGGGGCGCCACGGGCGGGACGACGCCCCCGCCGCCCGGTGCGCCGGGCACGCCCGGCGCGCGCCCGGGCGCCGCACCGCCTCCCGCCTCCGGTCCCGGTGCGCCCGGCGCCCCGGCGGGCGGGTATCTGCCGACGCAGATGGTGCCGCAGTCCGGCCCTCCCGGTCCGCCGCCCGCGCCCGGCTCCACCCCGCCGCCCGGTCCGCCGCCGGCACCCGGTGCGACGCCGCCGCCCGCCGGCGGGGTGCACCACGCCGCGACGATGCTCGCCGGCCCGGCCCAGACGGGTCCGGGCGCTCCGCAGCCTCCGGGGCCGCCCGGTCCGCCGCCGGCGCCCGGTTCCACGCCGCCGCCGGGCGGTGGTGTGAACCACGCCGCCACCATGCTGGCCGACCCCGCCCAGATGGGTCCGGGTGCGCCGCAGCCTCCGGGGCCGCCCGGTCCGCCGCCGGCGCCCGGTTCCACGCCGCCGCCCGATGCGACGCCGCCGCCCGCCGGCGGGGTGCACCACGCCGCGACGATGCTCGCCGGCCCGGCCCAGATGGGTCCCGGAGCCCCGCAGCCGCCCGGTCCGCCCGGTCCGGTGCCGCACGCGCCGCATCCCGGGCAGCCGCCCGCCTACGGCTACCCGCAGCAGCCCTCCGGTGTGCCGACGGTGGGCCCCGGCTACCAGGCGGTGCTGCGCTACCGTGCGCCGGACGGTTCCGAGGCCCAGCTGATCCGCCGCTCGGCGCCCGGCACGCCGCACCCCGAGTGGCAGATCCTGCACGAGCTGCGCGCGCTGAACGTGCCGCCGCAGCATGTGCTGGAGCTGCACACGGAGCTGGAGTCGTGCGAGCTGCCGGGCGCGTACTGCGCGCGCATGATCCGCGAGACCCTGCCCCAGGCGCGGATCACCTCGATCGCCCCCTACGGCACCGACCATGCGTCACGCCGGCAGGGCATGCAGCAACTTCTCGCCCACCAGGGCGAGTTGCACCAGGTGGCGGACGGGCCCGCCCGGCCGGCGCCGGTGCGCGCACCGCTGCCGCAGGTGCCGCCCGCGCCGCCGCTGCCTCCCGAGGGCGTGGCGCAGGAACTGCTCGCGGCGTTCGGTCCGCAGGGGCTGTGCCGCTTCGACCAGCGGTCCGTCTCGCGTCAGGGGGTGCCGGAGATCGTGGCGGCGACCCTGGTGTGGGCGGGTCTGCCGGGTGACTTCAACCCGTTCTTCTGGGCGCAGCCGGCCCAGCCGGTGGTGCCGACGCTCGCGGAGCTGGCGGCGCAGCGACAGGTGCAGCCGGCCGCGGACGCCGGGTCCTACCTGGTGCTCGGCAGCGACTTCGGGCGGGCGATCTGCGTCCAGTACGGGACCGCGCACATCGTCGCGGTGCCGGTGGAGGCCGGTCCCGGCGGGCAGCCGGTGGCACCGCAGTTCGTGAACACCGGCCTGCCGGAGTTCGTCCGCTGCATGGCGTTGCTGGGCCGGATGTGGCGGCTGCGGTACGGGCTGACGCCCGAGCAGGCGGGCCGCTGGACGGTCGACTTCCAGGCCCAGCTCGCCGCGCTCGACCCGGCGGCGCTGGCGTCGCCGGAGAGCTGGTGGTCGGTGCTGCTGGAGCAGATGTGGGACGGCCTGCTCTGAGCGATGGTGCCGACGGGGCACCGCGTCGACGGGGGCGCCCCGCGGGAGAGAGGTCTCCCGCGGGGCGCCCCCGTGCGTGCCGCTGTCAGACCGTCCGGTCGGCCGCGGGCGCGCCCGCCAGGAGGACGGGCTCGACCTCCTCGTACCGCAGGCGCTCCGTCCCGGCGCCGCCGCGGCGTTCGGAGACCACGGTGCCGAGCCAGCCGGCCGCGAAGCCGAGGGGGACGGAGACGAGCCCGGTCGTGGTGAACGGGAACCAGTTGAAGTCCGCGTCGGGGAAGACGGCCTGCGGCGAGCCGGAGACCAGGTCGGTGCCGGTCATCAGCGTCAGGGCGGAGACGGTGCCCACGATCAGGGTGCACAGCAGTCCGGTGCGCGAGTAGCGGCGCCAGAACAGGCTGTAGACCAGTGCCGGGGCGACCGCGGACGCGCCGACGCAGAACGACAGCATCAGCAGGGCCTGGAGGTTGAGGTGCCGGGCCCCGGCCGCGACGGCGAGGGCGATCAGCCCGACGCCCGCGGCCGCGCCCCGCGCGACGGCCATCTCCGTGGTGTGGCTGGGCCGCACCCTGCGCAGGCCGTGGGCGACGAGGTCGTGGGCGAGGCTGTTGGCGCAGGCCAGCGTGATGCCGGCGACGGAGGCGAGCAGGGTGAGGAACACCGCGGTGGCCACGCCCGTGAAGAGCAGCGAGCCGAGCGGGCCCGGGTCCTGGCCGAGGAGGGCCTGGGTGACCATCAGGAAGGCGCTCTTGCCCTGCGGGTCGGCGGCGACGAGCCCCTGGTGCCCGACCACTGCGGCCGCGCCGAAGCCGATGACGGCGAGCAGCAGGCAGGTCACGACGACGGTCGACACCGCCCACGACATGGAGCGGCGCACGGCCCGGGCGCTGCGGGCGGTGAACATGCGCATCGTGATGTGGGGGAGGACCGCGGCGCCGAGCACGACCGTCAGCTGGGCGCTGATCATGTCGGTCTGGTCGCCGCCGAACTGGAGTCCGGCCGTCAGGTAGGCCTCCCCGGCGCCGCTGCCCCGCTCGGCGGCCGCCAGCAGGCCGCCGAGGCTGAAGTCGAAGCGCTCCAGCACGAGGACCGCGACGGCGGTGGAGGCGCCGAGCAGCACCACGGTCTTGACGATCTGGATGAACGCGGTGCCCTTCATCCCGCCGATGGCCGCGTACGCGATCATCAGCAGGCCGAGGAAGACGATCGACCCCGTCTTGAACCCGTCGGCGTGGAAGCCGAGGACGACGGCGAGCAGGTCGCCCGCGCCGGCGAGCTGGAAGACGACCAGCGGCAGCAGTGCCGTGAGCGTGACGGCGGCCGAGGTGATGCGCACGGCCGGTCCCGGCGTGCGCCGGGTGAGGACGTCGCCCATCGTGAACCGGCCCGCGTTCCGCAGCGGTTCGGCGAGCAGGAACATCATCAGGACGAGGGAGAGCACGGTGCTCAGCGCGAGCGAGAGCCCGTCGTAGCCGAGCAGCGCGATGATGCCGATGGTGCCGAGCACGGTGCCCGCGGAGATGTAGTCGCCCGCGATGGCGAGTCCGCTCTGCACGGGGGAGAGCGAGCGGTAGCCGGTGTAGAACTCGCCGAGGTCGTCGCGGTCGGGGCCGGTCATCACGCAGAGCAGGAGCGTGACGGTGATGACGGCGATGAACGCGATCAGCGACATGGTCTGGGCGTCGGAGCCGAAGCCGTTCACGCGCGCGCACCTCCCGCGGAGGGACGCCGGCCGCGGGGGCCGGCGGCCGGGACGGCCTCGGCCCGCTCCCGGACGGCAGTGGCGAGCGGGTCGACGCGACGGCGCGCGATGCGCTCGTAGACGGCGATGGCGGCGAGCGCGACGGGCAGCTGGATCAGGCCGAGGAGCACCCCGGTGGTCAGTCCGCCGCTGATCCGGCCCGTCATCAGGTCCGGGGCCCAGCCGGAGAGGAAGAGGTAGAGCACGAAGTAGCCGAGCGCGGTGAGGGTGGCGACGCGCCGCAGGCGGCGGTAGGCGGATCCGAGCCGGCGGATCTCCTGACGCCCGTCCGCTGCGGAGGCCGTTGCTTCGGGGTCCTGCCGGCCCGCTCCGTCGTCCCATCCCCGTGTCGGGTCGTCGTCGAAGGGGGGCCGGGCCTGGCCGGGCTGCTGTCCGTACGGGTCCTGGTACGGGCCGGATCCGGGCTGCTGTCCGTACGGGTCCCGGTACGGGCCGGATCCGGGCTGGCGGTGCCGGCCGTCGGGCCGCGGCCGCGGGGGAGGGGGCGGTTCGGGGAACGCGTGGTGGTACGACATCGTGCTGCTCCTTGCCGCCCATCGGGGGACGGGGCGGGTGGCGCTGGTGGTCCGCGTACGTTACTCACCGGTAGCGGATGTCGTAAGGGGTTACCGACCGTACGGTATGTCGGTTCGGTGACGATCCTGTGCGGGAGCGTGCCCACCGGGGTGCCGAGGAGGCCGGCACGGGGTGCGCCGGGCGCCCGGATCATGTGGGGTCGTGCCGGGCCGTTCGCCCCGGAGCCGGAGCGGAGTGGCGCCGGAAGCCCGGACCGGGCCGGGGCCCGGGCGGGTCGCACGGAAGCCCGGGCCGGGTCGCCCGGAGGCCGCGGGGCGCCGGCCGGCCCCGGGCGTCAGTCCTCGTCCGTGCGGACCGGGAAGCGCTTCGGCGCCACGAACACCAGCACCAGCAGCGCGAGGCCGGCCGCCACGGCAGCGCCCGTGTAGACGTGGTCCACGGCGGCGTCCACCGCGCGGCGCAGGGTGTCGGCGGCGGACGACTCGGCGGGCCGGTCCAGCGCGCGGGCGACCGAGTCGAGGTCGCCGCCGCCGAGGCGGGAGACCAGGACCGCGTTGGCGACCGCGCCGAACAGGGCCGCGCCCAGCGACTGGCCGACCTGGCGGCAGAAGAGCACCGACGCCGTCGTCGTGCCGCGCTCGGACCAGCCGACCGTCGACTGCACGCCCACGATCAGCGGCAGCTGGAACAGCCCGAGCGCCGCGCCGAGCAGCAGCATCAGCAGCGCGGGCTGCCAGGCCGCGCCCGGGTACGGCAGCAGGGGGAAGGCCGCCAGGATCAGCATGGCGAGCCCGATCCCGATGATCGCCGTCCACCGGAAGCCGATGCGGGTGTAGACGTGGTTGGACAGCGCGGCGCTGACCGGCCAGCTCAGCGTCATGACCGACAGCACGAACCCGGCGGCGATCGGCCCGAGGCCGAGCACCGACTGGGCGTACGTCGGCAGGAAGACGGTCGGCGCCACCATCAGGAGCCCCAGCGCGCCCAGCGCCAGATTGACCGCCGCGATGGTGCGGCGGCGCCACACCCAGCCGGGGATGACCGGCTCGGCGGCGCGGCGTTCGACGACCACGGTGGCGGCGATCAGGACGGCGCTGCCCCCGAGCAGCGCCAGCGAGGGGGCCGAGAGCCAGGGCCAGGCGATCCCGCCCTGGACGAGCGCGGCCAGCAGCAGGGCGGTGGCGGAGAAGACGAGCAGCGCGCCGGGCCAGTCCACCGTGGGGCGGACGGCCGGTTCGGGACGGGCCGGCTCCGTGAAGTACCTGAGGACCAGCCAGAGCGCCACCGCGCCGACCGGCAGGTTGATCAGGAAGATCCACCGCCAGTCCGCGTACGCCGCGAGCAGCCCGCCGACCGCCGGGCCCGCGACCGCCGACGTCGCCCACACCGTGGACAGCCGGGCCTGGATGCGGGGACGTTCCTTCAGCGGGTAGAGGTCGGCGGCGATCGTCTGGACCGTGCCCTGGAGCGCCCCGCCGCCCAGCCCCTGGACGACGCGGAAGGCGATGAGCGAGGCCATGTTCCAGGCGAAGGCGCACAGGAGCGAGCCGACGAGGAACAGCACGATGCCGACGACGAGCACGGGCTTGCGCCCGTAGGTGTCCGACAGCTTGCCGTAGACGGGCAGTGTGACGGTGACGGCCAGCAGGTAGCCCGAGAACAGCCAGGAGAAGACCGCGAAGCCGCCCAGGTCGCCGACGATCTGCGGCACGGCGGTCGACACCACGGTCCCGTCGAGAGCCGCCAGCGCCATACCGAGCATCAGCGCGGCGACCACCGGACGCCGCCGGTCGGGGGTCGCCGGGACCGCCGCGGTGTCGGACACGCCGTGCGTGCGGCCGGTGCTTCCCATGACGCCCCCCGGATCATTTCCCGATGCATCTATTTCCGGGGGACACCTTCTCACCCGAGGCTCACGCTGCGGGAGGGTGCACCCTCGGCGTAGCGGCCCTCCCCCCACAGGCGGACGGCCCCTAGGGGCAACTCCTCATCCGTGACCAGGGTCGGTTCGTCCCGGCGGACGACGAGAAGGGGACCGTGCCGTCCTTACCTTGTTCTTACGGCCCGGCGCCGGGCCGCGCACCACCACCGGGGTGGGGAAAACCCCCGCACCAAGACTGCGCCGCGCACCAGCGCGCTCGGCGCCCCCGGCCGGAAGACTCGACGTGTGACCGCGGCGGCGCCCTCGCCCCCGCATCCGATGGACCGTCAGCTCAATCCCACAACGAGGAGACCTACCGTGACTACGGCTGTGACCACCCCCGCACAGGGGGAAACCGGAGGGCGCCAGGCCGTGGCCGCACGGGGGCGGCAGGTCGTGAAGGCCTACGGCTCCGGCGAGACCCGGGTCGTCGCGCTCGACCACGTCGACGTGGACATCCAGCGCGGCCGGTTCACCGCGATCATGGGGCCCTCCGGCTCCGGCAAGTCGACGCTGATGCACTGCCTGGCCGGCCTCGACACCGTCACCTCGGGCCAGATCTTCGTCGACGAGACGGAGATCACCGGCCTGAAGGACAAGAAGCTCACCCAGCTGCGCCGCGACCGCATCGGCTTCATCTTCCAGGCGTTCAACCTGCTGCCGACGCTCAACGCCCTGGAGAACATCACGCTCCCCATGGACATCGCCGGACGCAAGCCCGACGCGGCCTGGCTCAACCGGGTCGTGGAGACCGTCGGCCTCGTGGACCGGCTGAAGCACCGGCCCACGCAGCTCTCCGGCGGCCAGCAGCAGCGTGTCGCCGTCGCCCGCGCCCTCGCCGCCCGGCCGGAGATCATCTTCGGCGACGAGCCCACCGGCAACCTGGACTCCCGCGCCGGCGCCGAGGTGCTCGGCTTCCTGCGCCGCTCGGTCGACGAGCTGGGCCAGACCATCGTCATGGTCACCCACGACCCCGTCGCCGCCTCCTACGCGGACCGGGTGCTCTACCTGGCCGACGGCCGCATCGTCGACGAGATGCTCCGGCCGACCGCCGAGGCCGTCCTCGACCGCATGAAGGACTTCGACGCCCGGGGGCGTACGTCATGACCGTGCTCAAGTCCTCCCTGCGCAACTTCTTCGCGCACAAGGGCCGGATGGCGCTGTCGGCGGTGGCCGTGCTGCTGTCCGTCGCCTTCGTCTCCGGCACGCTGGTGTTCACCGACACGATGAACACCACCTTCGACAAGCTCTTCGCCACCTCGTCCGCCGACGTCACCGTCAGCCCCGAGGGCACCGAGCCCGACGACATGCCGGCGAACGGCAAGCCCGAGACCCTGCCCGCCTCCCTGGTCGACGAGGTCGCCGCGGTCGACGGGGTGGAGTCCGCCGAGGGCGCCGTCGTCAGCATGAGCGTCACCGTCGTGAACTCCGAGAACAAGAACATGGGGTCGACGACCGGCGCACCGACGATCGCCTCCAACTGGACCGCCAACGACCTCAAGTCGATGGAGATCACCTCCGGGAACGCGCCCCGCGGCCCCACCGAGGTGATGGTCGACGCCGACACCGCCGACAAGCACGGTCTGACGATCGGTGACGAACTGCGCACCATCGCCGTCACCGGCGACCTGACCGCCAGGATCTCCGGCATCGCCGCCTTCAAGGTCACCAACCCGGGCGCGGCCGTCGTCTACTTCGACACCGCCACGGCCCAGCGCGAACTCCTCGGTGAGGAGGGCGTGTTCACCCAGATCTTCGTGGCCGCCGACGCCGGTCTCGGCGACGACGCCGTCAAGCGGAACCTCGCCGCCGCCCTGGAGCAGCCCTACCAGCTCCAGACCGCGAAGGAGGCCGCGGACGCCGGCCGCGAGGAGGTCGGCTCCTTCCTCGACGTGATGAAGTACGCCATGCTCGGCTTCGCCGGGATCGCCTTCCTCGTCGGCATCTTCCTCATCGTCAACACCTTCTCCATGCTGGTCGCCCAGCGCACCCGGGAGATCGGTCTGATGCGCGCCATCGGGTCGAGCCGCCGCCAGGTCAACCGCTCCGTGCTCATCGAGGCGCTGCTGCTCGGCCTGGTCGGATCCGTCGCCGGTGTCGCCGCCGGCGTGGGACTGGCCGTCGGGCTGATGGAGATGATGTCCGCGGTCGGCATGAACCTCTCCACCGACGACCTGACCGTCAGGTGGACGACCCCGGTGGTCGGCCTGGTGCTCGGCGTCGTCGTCACCGTCCTCGCCGCGTACGTCCCGGCCCGCCGCGCGGGCAAGGTGTCGCCCATGGCGGCCCTGCGCGACTCCGGCATGCCGGCCGACGGCAGGGCCGGACGGGTCCGCGGCGGCATCGGCCTGGTCCTCACCGCCGCCGGCGCGGCCGCGCTGTTCGCCGCAACCCGGGCGGACAAGGCGAGCGAGGGGTCGATGTTCCTCGGTCTCGGTGTGGTGCTCTCCCTGATCGGCTTCGTCGTGGTCGGCCCGCTGCTGGCCGGCGTCGTGGTCCGCGCCATCAGCGCCGTGGTCCTGCGCATGTTCGGCCCGGTCGGCCGGATGGCCGAGCGCAACGCGCTCCGCAACCCGCGGCGCACCGGGGCGACCGGTGCCGCCCTGATGATCGGGCTCGCCCTGGTGGCCTGCCTGTCCGTGGTCGGCTCCTCGATGGTCGCCTCGGCGACCGAGGAACTCGACAAGTCGGTGGGCGCGGACTTCATCGTGCAGTCCACCACCACGGGGCCGATCGTGCCCCAGGCCCAGCGGGCACTGGAGCGCTCGCCGGGCCTCGACCACGTCACCGAGTACAAGGGCGTCGACGCGAGGATCACCGCGCCCGACGGGGTCACCGAGGACGAGCAGTTGGTGGCCGCCGACCCGACGTACGCCGAGGACCTGCGCCGCGACACGGTCGCCGGCGAGCTCGCCGCCGCCTACGGCAAGGACGCGATGTCCGTCGGCGACGGCTACGCCGAGCGGCACGGGGTGAAGGTCGGCGACACGATCGAGGTCGCCTTCGCCGGCGGACGCACGGCCGGGCTGAAGGTCGCCGCCATCACCTCGGACGACGTCAGCATCGACAAGGGCGCGATGTACATGAACATCACGACCGCCGCCCGCTACCTCCCTGCCGACAAGATGCCGCAGAACATGATCATGTTCGCCAAGGCCGTCGAGGGCCAGGAGGAGGAGGCGTACGCCGCGCTCAAGAAGTCGCTCGGCGACTACCCCCAGTACACGGTGCAGAACCAGACCGACTTCAAGCAGGACCTGAGGGACCAGATCGGGCAGCTGCTGAACATCGTCTACGGCCTGCTGGCGCTCGCGATCATCGTCGCCGTCCTCGGTGTGGTGAACACCCTCGCCCTGTCCGTCGTCGAGCGGACCAGGGAGATCGGCCTCATGCGGGCCATCGGCCTCTCCCGCCGCCAGCTGCGCCGCATGATCCGGCTGGAATCGGTCGTGATCGCCCTCTTCGGCGCCCTGCTCGGCCTCGGGCTGGGCATGGGCTGGGGCACCTCGGCCCAGAAGCTGCTGGCCCTGGAGGGCCTGGGCGTCCTGGACATCCCCTGGCCGACGATCCTCACGGTCTTCGTCGGATCGGCCTTCGTCGGACTGTTCGCGGCCCTGGTCCCGGCCTTCCGTGCCGGCCGGATGAACGTCCTCGCCGCGATCGCCACGGACTGACCGCACGGCCGCCGGCGGCGGACCCGGTACGGGGGTCCGGCCCCGCCGCCGGCGCGCACGGCCCCGGGTGTCCTCCACGGACGCCCGGGGCCGTGCGCGCTCGTGCCGTGCGCCCGTGCCCCTTTCCGCGTGCTGTGGCCCCGTGGCCCCGCCCGCCGCACGGCACCCCGTCCGAGCGGCGGGCGGGGTGCCGTGCGGCGCGGCCGGGACGGGACCGGGGCGCGGGTGTCACAGGGCCGTCGTACGCTGGAGACCCCCGGCCCGTGCGACGTGTCGGGTCCTTCGCGTTGCCCACCCCCCAGCTGCTCCCGGATGGATGCCCCTCATGAGCCTGCACGGTCTTCTCGACGCCGTCGTGCGCGATCCGGCGCTCGCCGAAGCGGTCAAGGCGGCCGCGGACGGCCACCGCGGTCACATCGACCTGGTGGGCCCGCCCGCCTCCCGGCCGTTCGCCGTCGCCGCCCTCGCCCGTGACACGGGCCGCACCGTGCTGGCCGTCACCGCCACCGGCCGGGAGGCGGAGGACCTGGCCGCCGCGCTCCGGTCGCTGCTGCCCGGCGAGGGCGTGGTCGAGTACCCGTCCTGGGAGACCCTGCCCCACGAGCGGCTCTCCCCCCGCTCCGACACCGTCGGACGGCGGCTCGCCGTGCTGCGCCGGCTCGCCCACCCCTCGGCCGACGACCCGGCCGCCGGCCCCGTGAGCGTGGTCGTCGCCCCCGTGCGGTCCGTGCTCCAGCCCCAGGTCAAGGGGCTCGGCGACCTGGAGCCGGTGGCGCTGCGCACCGGGCAGCAGGCGGACCTGGAGGAGATCGTGGCGGGCCTCGCGGCCGCGGCGTACTCCCGGGTCGAACTGGTGGAGAAGCGCGGCGAGTTCGCCGTGCGCGGCGGCATCCTCGACGTCTTCCCGCCCACCGAGGAGCACCCGCTGCGCGTGGAGTTCTGGGGCGACGACGTCGAGGAGATCCGCTACTTCAAGGTCGCCGACCAGCGCTCCCTGGAGGTCGCCGAGCACGGCCTGTGGGCCCCGCCGTGCCGGGAGCTGCTGCTCACCGGCACCGTGCGGGAGCGGGCGGCGCAGCTCGCCGAGGCCCACCCCGAGCTCGGCGAACTGCTGGGGAAGATCGCCGAGGGCATCGCGGTCGAGGGCATGGAGTCCCTCGCGCCCGTGCTCGTCGACGACATGGAGCTGCTGCTCGACGTGCTGCCCGAGGGCGCCATGGCGGTCGTCTGCGACCCGGAGCGGGTACGGACCAGGGCCGCCGACCTCGTCGCCACCAGCCAGGAGTTCCTCCAGGCGTCCTGGGCGGCGACGGCGGGCGGCGGCGAGGCCCCCATCGACGTCGGCGCCGCCTCCCTGTGGGGGATCGCCGACGTGCGCGACCGGGCGCGCGAGCTCGGCATGATGTGGTGGTCCGTCTCGCCCTTCGCCGCGGACGAGGAACTGTCCGACGAGACGGTGAAGCTCGGCATGCACGCCCCCGAGTCGTACCGCGGGGACACGGCGCGGGCGCTCGCCGACACCAAGGGCTGGCTGGCCGACGGCTGGCGCACCGTCTTCGTCACCGAGGCCCACGGCCCCGCGTCGCGCACCGTCGAGGTGCTCGGCGGCGAGGGCATCGCCGCCCGCCTGGACGCCGACCTCACCGACATCACCCCGTCCGTCGTCCATGTGGCCTGCGGCTCGATCGACCACGGCTTCGTCGACCCGGCGCTGCGGCTGGCGGTGCTCACCGAGACCGACCTGTCGGGCCAGAAGGCCGCCGGCAAGGACGGGCAGCGGATGCCGACCCGGCGCCGCAAGACGATCGACCCGCTGACGCTGGAGGCCGGCGACTACATCGTCCACGAGCAGCACGGCGTCGGCCGCTACATCGAGATGGTCCAGCGGACCGTGCAGGGCGCGACCCGCGAGTACCTGCTCGTCGAGTACGCGCCGGCCAAGCGCGGCCAGCCCGGCGACCGCCTCTACATCCCGACCGACCAGCTCGAACAGGTCACCAAGTACGTGGGCGGCGAGGCGCCCACGCTGCACCGCCTCGGCGGCGCGGACTGGACGAAGACCAAGGCGCGGGCGAAGAAGGCCGTCAAGGAGATCGCGGCCGACCTCATCAAGCTCTACTCGGCCCGGATGGCCGCCCCCGGCCACGCCTTCGGCCCCGACACCCCCTGGCAGCGCGAGCTGGAGGACGCCTTCCCGTACGCGGAGACGCCCGACCAGCTGTCCACCATCGCCGAGGTCAAGGAGGACATGGAGAAGACGGTCCCGATGGACCGGCTGATCTGCGGCGACGTGGGCTACGGCAAGACCGAGATCGCGGTCCGCGCCGCGTTCAAGGCGGTCCAGGACGGCAAGCAGGTCGCCGTCCTCGTCCCCACCACGCTGCTGGTGCAGCAGCACTTCGGCACCTTCTCCGAGCGGTACTCGCAGTTCCCCGTCGTCACCCGGGCACTGTCGCGCTTCCAGTCGGACAGCGAGGCCAAGGCGACCCTGGAGGGCCTGCGGGACGGCTCCGTCGACATCGTCATCGGCACCCACCGGCTCTTCTCGTCGGAGACGAAGTTCAAGGACCTGGGCCTGGTCGTCGTCGACGAGGAACAGCGGTTCGGCGTCGAGCACAAGGAGCAGCTGAAGAAGCTCCGCGCCAACGTCGACGTGCTCACCATGTCGGCCACCCCGATCCCGCGCACCCTGGAGATGGCGGTCACCGGCATCCGCGAGATGTCCACGATCACCACCCCGCCGGAGGAGCGCCATCCGGTGCTCACCTTCGTCGGCCCGTACGAGGAGCGGCAGATCGGCGCGGCCGTGCGCCGTGAACTGCTGCGCGAGGGACAGGTCTTCTACATCCACAACCGGGTGGAGTCGATCGACCGCGCGGCCGCGAGGCTGCGGGACATCGTCCCCGAGGCGCGGATCGCCACGGCGCACGGCCAGATGTCGGAGTCGGCGCTGGAGCAGGTGGTGGTCGACTTCTGGGAGAAGAAGTTCGACGTGCTGGTGTCGACGACGATCGTCGAGTCCGGCATCGACATCTCCAACGCCAACACCCTCATCGTGGAGCGCGGCGACAACTTCGGCCTCTCGCAGCTGCACCAGCTGCGCGGCCGCGTCGGCCGCGGCCGCGAGCGGGGCTACGCCTACTTCCTCTACCCGCCGGAGAAGCCGCTGACCGAGACCGCGCACGAGCGGCTCGCCACCATCGCGCAGCACACCGAGATGGGCGCCGGCATGTACGTCGCCATGAAGGACCTGGAGATCCGCGGCGCGGGCAATCTGCTGGGCGGCGAGCAGTCCGGCCACATCGCGGGCGTCGGCTTCGACCTGTACGTCCGCATGGTCGGCGAGGCCGTCGCCGACTACCGGGCGTCGCTGGAGGGCGGTGTGGAGGAGGAGCCGCCGCTGGAGGTGAAGATCGAGCTCCCGGTCGACGCGCACGTCCCGCACGACTACGCCCCCGGCGAGCGGCTGCGGCTCCAGGCGTACCGGGCGATCGCGTCCGCCACCACGGAGGACGACATCACGGCGGTCCGCGAGGAGCTGACCGACCGCTACGGCAAGCTGCCGGAGCCCGTCGAGAACCTGCTCCTGGTCGCCGGGCTGCGGATGCTGGCCCGTGCCTGCGGGGTCGGCGAGATCGTGCTCCAGGGCCCCAACATCCGCTTCGCGCCCGTGGAACTGCGCGAATCGCAGGAGCTGCGGCTGAAGCGGCTCTACCCGCGCACGGTCGTCAAGCCGGCCGTCCACCAGATCCTGGTGCCCCGGCCGACCGCCGGGAAGATCGGCGGCAAGCCGGTCGTGGGCCGTGAACTGCTGTCCTGGACGGGCGAGTTCCTGACCACGGTGCTCGGCTCCTGAGGAAGGTCCCCCGCCGGGTTCCCCGCCGCCCCCGTGGCCGGCGGGGGCCCGGTACCGTACGCCCGTGAACCGACATGCGACGCCCTGGGCCGTGCTGACGGCCGCCGCCCTGCTCGCCGGCTGCGACGTCACGGGCGTCGGCGGGCCCGGCGGGGACTCGGCGCCCCCGGCCCGGGGCGGTTCCTCGTCGGCCGTGAGTCCCCTGGTGAACCCGGAGGGCACCGGCCGGGGACTCGCCGCGGTGACCGCCGAGGAGGAGCGGGCGAAGGCGCGCGTCCTCGTCGAGCGCCTCACGGTCAAGGGCCGCGGTCCGCGCACCGGTTACGAGCGCGACGCCTTCGGACACGCCTGGCTGGACACCGCGGACGGGGTCGCCCTGGCCAGGAACGGCTGCGACACCCGCAACGATCTGCTGAAACTCCACGGGCGGGACGTGGAGTTCCGCGCCGGGTCCGACTGCGTGGTCGTCTCGATGGATCTGCACGACCCGTACACCGGCAAGGACATCGCCTGGAAGAAGGCGAAGGCCGCCGAGGTGCAGATAGACCATGTCGTCCCGCTGTCGTACGCCTGGCAGCTCGGCGCCGCCCGCTGGGACGACGCCAAGCGGCGGCGGCTGGCGAACGACCCGCTGAACCTGCTGCCGGTCCAGGGCCGCGCCAACTCGGCCAAGCGGGATTCCGGCCCCGCCTCCTGGCTGCCGCCCGAGAAGGGGGTGCGGTGCGCCTACGCGGTGCGCTTCGCCCAGGTGGCCCTCAAGTACGAGCTGCCGGTGACGGCCCCGGACAAGCGGACGATGCTGGCGCAGTGCGGCGGACAGGCCGCCGTCACCCGGTGAGGCAGCGGGAGCCGTGGCCGGAGCCGGAGCCGGACGTACGGGGGCCGGTGCCGGGCGGTGCCGGCGGGGAAAACCATTGCCGGGCCCGGTGGGAGGGCGGCTAGCCTGCGGCGATGGAATCGGATCTCACCATCACCACCCTCGCCGAGCGCCCCGGACTGGGGGACGCCATGTGGAGGATGCTCGACACCTGGGACGAGTTCGTCGTCCAGGACCCGGTCGGCTGGGCCAACATCGGACGGATCGTCGCCGAACTCCCCGAGTACGTGCTCGTGGCCACCGAGCCCGGCGGCGAGGTCGTGGCCAGGGCGTTCAGCGTCCCGCTGGCGCTGGACGCCGACGGGCGGCGGGAACTGCCGGACCGCGGCTGGGACCAGGTGATGCTCTGGGCCTTCTCCGACCTGCGGCACGGCCGCAAGCCGGACACCGTCAGCGCCATCGAGATCACGGTGGCGACCGACCGCCAGGGCCGGGGCATATCCGGGCGGATGCTGGCCGCGCTGCGGGACAACGCGGCGCGGCTCGGGTTCCGTGAGGTCGTCGCCCCGGTGCGGCCGAGCGCGAAGAGCGCCGAGCCGCACACGTCGATCCACGAGTACGCCCACCGCACCCGGGAGGCGGACGGGCTGCCGCACGACCCCTGGCTGCGGGTCCATGTCCGCGCGGGGGGCGTGGTGGAGAAGGTGGCGCCGGCGTCGATGACCGTGAGCGGGTCGACCGAGGAGTGGCGGCGCTGGACGGGCCTGCCCTTCGAGGAGAGCGGCGAGACCGTGGTGCCGGGCGCCCTGGTGCCGGTGCACGTCGAGGCCGAGCGGGGATACGCGGTGTACGTGGAGCCCAACGTATGGGTGCGCCACCGCCTGTGACGGCCGGGGTGCGCGTTCCCCGGTGAACACGCGTGCAGGCCGTCCGGTGTGGACGGCCTGCACACTCCCCCCCCGGGGGGCGGGGCGGGGCCCCGCGTGGGACGCCCGCCGCGTGCGGCGGTGTCCTGGGCGGCTGGTGCGCGAAGCACCGGACCGTGGGGATCCGTGGGATCCCCTCGGATCAGAGCTTGAGCTCCCACTGGGTGGCGTCGTGCGAGATGCCGGGGGAGACCTCGACGGTCAGGGTCTTCGCGGCGGCCGGGGCGTCGAAGGCGTACGTCACGGTGACCTTCTTGCCGGGGGCGATGTTGCCGTCGAAGCCGCTGCCGACCTTGTCGTCGAAGATCTGCTCGGCCTCGACACCGTCCTCGCCGGCGCGGGCGTCGGCGGTCACCAGCGTGGAGTCGAACTTCTCCTTGCCGGCGTTCTCGATGACGACCGTGACCTGGTACGCCTTGTTGCCCTTGGTGTGGCCGATGGCGAACTCGCTGGGCGTGTAGGCCTTCGGCTCGGAGACCGTCACGGTCAGCTTGTCGTCGTAGATCACCGAGTCGCCGCCGGCGAGGATCTCGCCCTCCGCGATCGGCTCCTCGCCGTTGTCCGCGGCCGCGTCGGTCGCGGTGTCGGCGGGCTCCTGGTTCTTGGCCTCCTCCGTGGCCACGCTCTCCACGGACTTGTTGATCTCGTCCACGGCCTTGTCGACGGCGAGGACGGTCACGACGCCCATCGCGATGCCCGCGGCGATGGCGAGGCCGCCGAGGATGGTGCCGGCGAGCGCGATGCCCTTGTTGGTGGCCTGGGCGCGCTTGGCGCGGCCGAGCCCCACGAGACCGAAGATCAGGGCGAGCAGGCCCAGGATGCCGCCGAGCCAGAAGAGCAGCGGGATCACGGCGACGACGAGGCCGATGATGCCGAGCACCAGACCGGCGGTGCCGAGGCCGTTGCGCGGCTGGGCCTGGGGCGGGAAGCCGTCCGGGCCGCCGGGGTAGGGCGCTCCGAACTGCGACTGCGTGGGCTGAGACATGGGTGTTCCCCCCGAGTGGAGTGTGTAAAGCCTGCGTGAAGATCCGTGCTTCGCAGGGTCAATAACAGCAGAGCTTGTGAACCGAGTCAACACGAGAACTCGGTTTACAGTGGTGGGAGGTTGTGAAGCGGGGTGTCCGCGTAGTCGCTAGGATCGCCGTTACAGCAGCGTGACCAACTGATCGGGCCAGCCGAGGGGGATCCGGGTGCAGGAGAACGCGGCGGAGGTGACCGCCGCCCAGATCGCCAGACTCGCCGGTGTGGGGCGGGCGGCGGTGAGCAACTGGCGTCGCAGACACGCCGATTTCCCCAAACCCGTGGGCGGCACGGAGACGAGCCCCTCCTTCGCGCTCACCGACATCGAGCGGTGGCTGCGCGAGCAGGGCAAACTCGCCGAGGTCCCGCTGCGCGAACGGGTCTGGCAGCAGTTCGCGGCCCATCCGGGCGGCGGTGTCACCACCCTCGTCCACGCGGGCGGTGTCCTGCTCCTCGTCCACGACAGGCCGGCCGCCTGGCTGGAGGCGGCCGCCGTCTCCGACGCCCGACTCGCCGAGGTGCTGCCCGCCGCGCTCGACGAGGTGCTCACCGCGCGGTTCGGCGCGCGGCGCGTCGTCGGCGTCCCGAGCGCCTCGGAACTGGCCGACTCGGTACCGCTGCTGCGGGGAGTCGCCGAACTCGCCGCGGAGATCGGGGCCCGTCAGGCGTTCGAGTTCCTGCTGGGCCGTCAACTCGACGCCAATCCACGGCAGTACACCCTGACGCCACCGGGTCTCGCCGACCTGATGGCCGCCCTCGTCCCGGACGGTGGCACCGTGCTCGACCCGGCCGCCGGCACCGGTGCGCTGCTGCGCGCCGTCCGCCGCCCCGCCCGGCTCCTCGCCCAGGACACCGACCCCGGCCTCGCGGCGCTCGCCGCCCTGCGGCTCGCCCTGCACACCGGCGCCGCGGTACGCACCGAGGCCGGCGACGCCCTGCGGTCGGACGCGTACGGCGACCTCGCCGCGGACGCGGTGCTGTGCCACCCGCCGTTCAACGAGCGCAACTGGGGCCACGACGAACTCGCCTACGACCCCCGCTGGGAGTACGGGTTCCCGGCCCGCACCGAGTCGGAGCTCGCCTGGGTCCAGCACGCCCTCGCCCGTCTGCGGCCCGGCGGCACGGCCGTGCTGCTGATGCCGCCCGCCGCCGCGTCCCGCCGCTCCGGCCGCCGCATCAGGGCCGGACTGCTGCGCCGTGGCGCGCTGCGTGCCGTCGTCGCCCTCCCGGCCGGCGCCGCGCCGCCGTACGGCATCCCGCTGCACCTGTGGGTGCTGCGCAGACCCACCGTCACCGACCGGCCCGCCTCCGGACTGCTCGTCGTCGACACCGCGGCCGGCCCCGCCGGTGCCGAACCGGCCGCCCCGGGCCGTGACCGCGTCGACTGGCAGGCGCTGCGCACCGCCGTGCTGGACGCCTGGCAGCCCTTCGACCGCGACGGAACGGTCGAGGAGAGCCCGGGGATCAGCCGCGCCGTCCCCGTCGTCGAACTCCTCGACGACGACGTGGACCTCGCCCCCGCCCGCCATCTGCCGMCGCCCGCCGCCGGCGGAGCCGACGAACTCGGCCGCGTCCGGGAGCGGCTCACCCGCACCCTCGGCCGCACCGCCGACCTCACCCCC
>NZ_RDBP01000012.1:783427-813599 GCF_008042045.1 Streptomyces sp. T39 | reverse complement strand
GCGCGGCGCCGACCGCCGGGAGACCGGGCACGACGACCGGGGCGGCGCCCGGTGAACGGACGCGTCATCGGGGGCCGCTACGAGCTCTCCGCGCTCATCGGGCAGGGCGGGATGGGCCAGGTCTGGACCGCCTACGACGGGCGGCTCGACCGCCGGGTCGCCGTCAAACTGCTGCGCCCCGACCACATGGCCGCCGCCACCGCCGCCGACGAGATGCGCCGCCGTTTCGTGCGCGAGTGCCGGGTGACGGCGCAGGTCTGCCACCCCGGGCTCGTCACCGTCCACGACGCGGGCAGCGACGGCGACGACCTCTACCTCGTCATGCAGTACGTCGACGGCGCCGACCTCGCCGACCACCTCGCCGAGCACGAGCCCTACCCGTGGGAGTGGGCCGTCGGGGTCGCCGCGCAGCTGTGCTCCGTGCTCGGGGCCGTGCACGCGGTGCCGATCGTCCACCGGGACCTCAAGCCGCGGAACGTCATGGTCAAGCCCGACGGGACGGTCACCGTCCTCGACCTCGGCGTCGCCTCCGTGATCGACACCGACACGACCCGCCTCACCCACACCGGATCGCCCATCGGCAGCCCCGCCTACATGGCTCCCGAACAGGCGATGGGCGGTGCGGTCGGCCCGTACACCGACCTGTACGCCCTCGGCGTGCTCCTGCACGAACTGCTCAGCGGAACGGTGCCGTTCGCCGGCTCCACCGCCCTCGGGGTGCTCCACCGCCATCTCCACGAGCCGCCGCTCCCGGTGCGGCAGCTGCGCCCCGAGATCCCCGAGCCGCTGGAGGCGCTCGTCCTCCACCTGCTCGCCAAGGACCCGCAGCACCGGCCGTCCGGCGCGCAGGAGGTCTACGAGGCGCTGATCCCCCTGCTGCCGTCGCCCGGCGGCCCGACCGGCCCGCTGGACCCGACCCGCCCCTTCGTGCGCCCCCACGCGCCGTGGCCGGACCGCACCGGTGTGCCGCTGCAGCCCGTCGCGCCCCCGGCCGTCCCCGCGCCCCGCCCGGACGTCGCGGCGGCCGTCGACGAGGTGAAGCGGCTGCTCGGGGAGGGCAGCATCACCCGGGCCGTGGACGTCCTCGGCGGCATCCTCCCGGCGGCCGCCGCCGAGCACGGCGAGCAGTCGCCCGTCGTGCGCATCCTGCGCAAGCAGTACGCGGCCACCCTCATGGACGACGGCCAGTACCGCCGCGCCCTGCCGGAACTGCGGCGCCTCGCCGACGACCGGACGGCCGAGGCGGGCCCGGCCGACCCGCAGACGCTCCAGTTCCGCCACGACGCGGCCCAGTGCCTGGAGCAGCTCGGCGAACCGGCCGCGGCCCTGGCCGAGTACCGGGCGGTCCTGCCGTACTACGAGAGCGCCGACCGGGACCGCGCGTTCCAGGTGCGGCACCGGATCGGACACCTGCTGCTGGCGGTGGGGGACCATGCGGCGGCCCACACGCAGTTCCGCTCCCTGCTGTACGACGCGGAGCTCGCGTACGGGCCGTACCACCAGCTGCCGGTGGAGCTCCGGCGGGCGATGGAGCGGCAGCAGCAGTTCCGGGCGTGAGGCGGTGGCCTCCCGGGGGGTGTTGTGGTTTGGGGGGCGTTCGCCTCGTGCGGGCGTGGTGGTGGGTGCACCCCCGCTGCGCGCGGGTGTCCTCAGGCGCCGGACGGGCTGTTGTGGTGCGGGGTTCGTTCGCCGCGTGCGGGCCGGTGGTCGCAGCACGGCCTGCGGCCGTGTCCTCAAGCGCCGGACGGGCTGTTCCGGTGCGGGTTCGTCCGTCTCGTGCGGGCGTGGTGGTGGCTCGCACCCCCGCTGCGCGCGGGTGTCCTCAAGCGCCGGACGGGCTGGGGTTGCCTGGGTGTGGCCGGGTACGGATGTGTGCCGTTGGGGCGCTGCGGGGGTGTGTGCGGGCGAGGCTCGCCCGGGGTTGGCCGGTCCCTAGCGCAACGACGTTTTATCGCCCGCACACACCCCCTCCGCGCCCCTGTCGACGTGAGCGAACCGGCCCGTCCTGGCAGGGGAAGGATCGCCCCTGCGGGCCGTCGTGTGTATGTGTTGCGGCCGAAGGCCGCGCACGAGCCGGCCGAAGGCCGGTCATGGGCCCACCGGGGTGCAGACCGGTTCATCCCCTTTCACCACGGTGGACGGGTCCGCGGGGTGGCGTGGGGGACGGGGCGCGCAGGGGGCGTGGGCGGGCGATAAAACGGTCGTTGCGCTAGGGCAACGCAGGATAGGGCGAGCCTCGCCCGCCCATGCCCCCGGAGCGCCCCGGGACCTCCACCCCACGYACCCGGCCCACGCCGGGCAACCCCAGCCCGTCCGGCGCTTGAGGACACCCGCGCGCAGCGGGGGTGCGCGACCACCAGCCCGCACGGGGCGAACGAACCCCACACACCAACCCGGCCCACGCCGGGCACCCTCAGCCCGCCCGGCGCTTGAGGACACCCGCGCGCAGCSGGGGCGCCCCCACCACCGGGCCGGGGCCGGGGCCGGATCCGCAACCCGCTCCCCCGGGGCCCCGCCCCGCGGCCGGGGTCGGACGTGAACCCCGCTCCAGGGGGGACCGCCCCCGGGCCGTGAGCGCCGCGGTGAGGAGGAGCCCGAGCAGCGCCCCCGCCCCCACCGCCGCCCCCGCGAGGAGCCCTGGGGGGCGGAAGGAGCAGCTCACCGTGGTGCGGGTGCCGTCCAGGGGGACGGCCACCAGGCCGAGGTGGGAGCCCGCCGGGCGCCCGTCGCAGGACCACCCGGCGATCCGCGGTGCCGCGAGCACCGCCACCCCCTCGGTGCCGGGCGGCAGTTCGGCGGTGACGCCGCTCGCCGAGACCCGTACCTCGCTCGCCCCGGTCCGGCGGAGCCCGTCGACGGCCGCCTTCAGCCGGACCGGGTCCAGGCAGCCGATCTCGGCGTCCCGGGGCGCCTCGCCGCTGTACTCGACGCGGGTGCCGGGCGCCGTGGCCGTGCCGAGCGGGGTGAGTGCGGCCCGCCGCCTCGGCTCCCCGCCGAGCAGCCGCTCCCCGGGGTTGTCGCCGAGGCGCGCGGTGCCCGTCCACTGGGGCGCCCACAGGAAGACCTCGGTGCCGACCCGGCACGCCCCGTCCACCGCCGGTTCGTACACCCGGGCGCCCAGCAGCAGCTCCTGGTTGCGGAACGGCGAGTCCCCGTAGGCCGGCCGGCCGCCCGCGGGCCGGACGGTCACCAGCGGCGGCACCTCCCGGCGGACCGTCAGCGGCTCCCCGCCGGGCGCGGTGCGCAGCCGGGCGCCCACCGAGAACACCGCGTCCGTGACGGGGTTGTCCAGGGACTGCAGGCTGCGCCCCCGGGACGTCCAGCCGCCGCCGAGCGCCGAGAGGGTCCGGGTCCACACGTCGGCCGTGTGGCTGCTGTAGTACGCGCCGCCCTGCCCGCCGAGCAGCAGCGCGTCGTTCGCGGTGAGCTGGGTGCGCCCGGGGTCGGTGCGGTACGCGGGCCAGTCGTCGGCGGCCGCGACGGCGGCGGCGCGGGCGTCGTGCCCGGCGCCCCATTGCGGATAGTGGTCCAGGCGCAGCGGCCGCTCCCGGTCGGCGTACGCGGTGGTCGCCGCCGCCTGGCCCGCCACGGCACCGGTGAGCAGCACCGCGGCCACCGCCACGGCCCGTCCGCGCGCGGCGAGCAGCAGCCCGGCGACGACGGCCGCGAGGCCCGCCCCGAAGAGCAGGTAGGCGTCGCGGCCGGCGAGGTCGCTGCCGGCGGCCCCGAGCGCGAGGGCGAGGGGGGCGGCCGTGCCGCAGGCCACGGCCCGGAGGTCCGGCCAGCCGCGGGAGAGACAGGTCCAGGCGGCGATCACGGCGATGCCGGCGAGCACGAACGTCTGCCGGTAGGGGCTGCCGTTCGGGGTGGCGAAGGCGTGCCACAGCAGGTGGGTGGGCCCCCACTGGAGCGAGAGGGCGACGGCGGCGGTCAGACCCGTCCACACCCAGCGCTCCGGCCGGGGCACGGACCGGTGGAAGGCGAGGGCGGACACGAGGAGCAGCGTCGCGCCGCCCACGAAGACGGCCGGGGTGAAGAAGCTGTACGTGGCCGGCAGGGTGCGGGCGAACACGTCCGTCCAGGCGGCCGGCGCGAACTCCTTGGTCCAGCCCGGGTACGCGTGTGTCGAGCCGAGGAACACCGGGATCAGGACCGGAGCCGCCAGTCCGACCCCGATCAGTACCGTCCTCGCCGCGCGCAGCAGCGCCGCGATCCGCTTCCGGCCTCCCGAGCCGTCGAGCAGCAGCCGGGCCGCCAGCACGAGCGCGGCGCCCAGGGTGGCCATGTAGGCGGTGTAGAAGTTGGCGGTCCACGCGAGGGCGACGAGCACGGGTCCGAGGAGCGGCCGCCTGCCGGTGCGCGCCCATTCGCCCACCAGGCACAGCAGCGGGAAGGCGATCAGCCCGTCGAGCCACATCGGGTTGTACGACGCCTCCGTGACCGACCAACCGCACAGGGCGTACGAGGCTCCGAGCACGCCGGCCGTCCAGCGCCGGCCGTGGCCCCGGTGGAGGGCGGTGAGCAGCCAGGTCATGGCGGCCGCGGCGGCGGCCGTCTTGACCAGGGTGACGACGTACACGGCCAGGTCGATCCCGTCGCGCGGGAAGAGGCCGACCAGCAGCGAGAACGGGCTCGTGAGGTAGGTCCCGAGGTCGGTGAGCGCGTTGCTCCCGTATCCGGACCGCCAGTCGAGCAGCACACCGCCGTCCGCCCGCCCGTGGAGCAGGTCCCACAGCCGGGCGTGGAACGGCACGAACTGGTTGCCGAGGTCGTTCACGCTGCGGGTGTGCGGGCCGAACGGGAAGGTGCGGGCGGCGAGGTCGCCGGCCGTCACCGCCCCGACCGTGATCAGCGCTGCGAAGGCGGCGGCCCGGCCGCGCGCGGAGAACAGAGTCCACATGATGGGCTCGAATATGCCAGCGCGGATGACGAAAACGCGGCTCGGCAAAGGCAGTTCACTCAATGGTCGCCCGGAGGCCATGTGGTGCACCGGGGAGCGACATTCGGGCCGGTTGTTGTTCTTCCGTGCTGATCTCGATAGTGGTCCCCTGTTTCAACGAAGAGGAGATCATCGGCCGCTTCCACGCCCATGTGACCGCCGAACTCGACCTGCTCGGGCAGGAATTCGAGCTGGTCTACGTGGACGACGGAAGCCAGGACCGGACACTCGACCTCCTCCAGGAGATCGCCGGCGCCGACTCCCGTACCCGGTACGTCTCCTTCAGCCGCAACTTCGGCAAGGAGGCGGCGATGCTGGCCGGTCTCCAGCACGCCGACGGCGACGCGGTGGTCATCATGGACGCCGACCTCCAGCACCCCCCGGAGCTGGTGCGCCGCATGCTGGCGCTCCACGAGGAGGGCTACGACCAGGTCATCGCCAAGCGCACCCGCGCGGGCGACCGGGTCACCCGCACCCTCACCGCGCGCGCCTACTACCGGCTGATCAACCGGCTGGTCGACGTGGAGCTGGTGGACGGTGTCGGCGACTTCCGGCTGCTGTCGCGGCGGACGGTCGACGCGATCCTGGAGCTGACCGAGTACAACCGTTTCTCCAAGGGGATTTTCGCCTGGGTCGGATTCCGTACGACGACGTTCGAGTACGAGAATGCGGTGCGTGAGCAGGGCCGCTCCAAGTGGAGCTTCGGGAAACTGCTCAACTACGGCCTGGACGGTCTTCTGTCGTTCAACAACAAACCGCTGCGGGCGGCGATCTATCTGGGAATGCTGCTGCTCGGCGTGGCCATGGTGTACGCGTCCTGGATCGTCGGTGTCGCCATGGTGAACGGCGTGGACACCCCCGGGTATGTCACCCTGCTGGTGGCGGTCATCGCGCTCGCCGGTGTGCAGATGCTGATGCTGGGGGTCGTCGGCGAGTACGTCGGGCGCATCTACTACGAGGTGAAGCGCAGACCGCACTTCCTGGTGAAGGCGACCAACGCCGGCCTTCCCCGGCGGGACGACGACCGCAACAGGCGCGCGGGGGAACTGGTAGGCCGATGACCCTACGGGGCCAGATCGTCAGATTCGCGTCGGTCGGGGTGGTGAACACCGGCACGTACTACGGCCTCTACCTGGTGCTGCTGCGATGGCTGCCGTACGTGGCGGCGCATGTGGCCGCGTTCCTGGTGAGCATGGTCGGCTCGTTCTTCCTGACCTCGTACTTCACCTACCGCACGCGTCCCACCTGGCGGAAGTTCCTGCTGTTCCCGCTGACCAACGCGGCGAACTTCGCCGTCACCACCAGCGGGGTCTGGCTGCTGGTGGACGTGCTCGGCCACAGCCGTACCTACGCACCGCTGATCGCCGCCGCGGCGGCGATCAGCGGTGCGTAGGTACGGCTGTGGCCGGCCCGGCGCCTGAAAACGGGCCACGGGGGCGGCGGGTGCGCGGAGCACCCGCCGCCCCCGTGGCCCGTTTTCAGGCGCCGGGCAGGGGCAGTGCCCCGCCCCGGAACGCGGGCTCCTCCCCGGCCGCGGACGTCGTGCTCCGCGCGGCCGACTGCTGGACCTGGTAGACCCGGGTCTGGTTGTCGGCGGTGCGGAAGGAGTACGCCCAGGTCGGTCCGGCGGCGTTGGTGTAGGTGAAGGCCGTGGGCTCGGTGGCGGCCGTCTCGAAGGACACCTGCTGCCAGGCGCGCCAGTCGCCGCTGCCCTGGGTGGTCTCGCCGGAGTTGTGGACGTAGCCGTCCGCCCCGCGGACGGTGATCTCGGTGAGGCCGGTCAGCGGGGAGACCACCGCGCTCGGGGACCCTTCGGCGCTCAGGCCGCCGACGGCCGTCCAGGCGCCGTACGCGCCTCCCTCCGCGCTCTGCGCCGTGGTGACGACCCTGCCGAGGCCGTCGGTGGCGAAGACGCGCAGCCGGTAGCCGGGGTAGACCACCACGGAGGGGGTGCCCGTGACGGCCTGGGCGCCGAGCGAGGTCCAGGCGGAGATCGTGCCGTTCTCCTTGAGCAGGGCCGTGGACAGCGTGCCGTCGGCGGCGCGGCCGAAGAGCTGGATCCCGTCGCGCACGGTCACCGCGGTGAAGGCGCCCTGGAAACCGCTGCCGGACAGCGGCATCCAGCCCATGAAGTCCACGTTGGCCCGCTGCTGGATCCGGTACCAGGGCCGGCCCGTGGCGTCGGCGGCGATCTGGACGAGCAGTCCGCCGGGGGTCTTCCCGGTCACCGGGTGCTGCGCCATCGCGCCCGCCAGGTCGATCCAGGAGCCCCAGTCCGCCGAGGACCTGGCCGTCTGGTTGCGCTGCCAGACGCTTCCGGAGGCATTGTGGCCGGTGAGGACCACCCGCCCGTCGGCGTGCTCGGCGATCGAGGGCGTCCCGGAGAAGGCCTCGTTGGCGGAGACGGTGGTCCACTGGACGCCGTTGATGTCCGAGGGATCGGCGATCCGGCCGTGCACCAGCCGGCCGATGTTGTCGGTGTACGCGAACTCCAGCGAGCCCGCCGACGACTGCGCGACCGACGCCCTGCTGTACGACTCCAGCGGGACGGACGGCGAGGCCGGGGTGTGGTTGTTCAGGATCCGGCAGGCGTCGGCGGCACCGGACACGTTGGAGAAGTTCTGCCAGCCGGAGGCGCCGACGGTCTTCTTGTAGACGGCGAAGCCGCCGGTGTTCTCGTCCAGCCGGTAGTAGTGGGCGGCGCCGCCGGTGGTGATGCCGATCAGGGTGTCGCCGCCGATCGAGGTGATCTTGGAGTAGATGTTCCAGTCGGCCCAGCTCTTCACCACGTGACGCTCGATCCAGCGCTGGCTGGTGAAGTCGTACCGGGAGCGGTGGAGCTCGCCGGTGGCCGCGTCGCGGCCGAAGACCACGCCGTGGTCACCGGCGACGATGAGGTTGTAGCGGTCCCAGCCCTGGTCCAGGATCTTGCCGCTGGGTGCGACCCAGGTGCCGGTGTCGTCGTCGTACTTGTTGGCGCGCAGCTTTCCGTCGTTGTCGAGCACCCAGAGGCGGTTGCCGCGGTCGATGGTGACCTGGTTGCGCTCCGAGGCGCCGGCGAGCCAGCCGTAGCCGCTGTCGATCTTCTTGTGGAGGACGTCCCAGGTGCCGGTCGAGCCGACCCGGTGGCTGAGGTACAGGCCGTCCGCCTTGATGCCGTAGAACGTCGCACCCTGCCCGGCGAGCACCCGGCCGTAGCCGCCCCAGCCGGTCGAGATGGTGGTGGGGTCGGCGAGGTCGCCGCCCGCCAGCGGAGTGGGCATGTCGTAACGCAGCAGGGCGCCCGAGGAGTTCAGCGCGTAGGCCGGGCCGGTGGTGGTGCAGGACGCGGCCTCGGCCGCGTGCGCGGTGCCCGGCACGGCCACGAGCAGCGGGAACGCGGCGGCGACCGCCGTGGCGGCGGCGAGCCGACGGCGCCTGCGGAGCGACGAGTTGGAAGTCATGCTGTCGGACGCTAAGCGGCACCCGGTGAACGAGGCGGTAGCGCTCCCATGAACAGCGAGCGTGCGCAATTGACGGGTACATGAACATGCTGTGCCTCCCTCGACACGCAGGTCACAAGATCCTCACCATCAACTGGTCTCATCCAGTCGGCACTTGGGGGGTCCGTGCCTGCGTACCGGAGAATCGCGCGTCGCGTCCTGACGACCCGCCTGCGGCACAGCCGCTGGGCGCGGGCCGTGGGCGCCGCCCTCGCCCTGGTCCTGGCCGTCGGCTCGCTCGCCGTCGCGGGCGTGGGCTTCCCCTACGTCCCCGGGCCGCCCGCCGCCGCCGAGGGCCCGGGCCAGCGCTGGGGCAGCGCCGAGGGGCTCGGGCACACCGCGGGCGGACGGGCCAACACCACGGCCCCGCGCTCGCTGCGCGCCAGGTACCCGCTGGCACAGCCGGGAACGGCCCGTCCCGCCGCCGCCCGCAACACCGTCGAGGTGTCGCGGGCGCCCGCCCCCGCGGTCACCGGCTTCGACCGCGGGACCAGCAGGGAGATCGTCGCCGAGCGCGACGCCCGCAGCCGCACCTGGGCCAACGCGGACGGCACCCGCACCAGCGAGGTCTCCACCACCCCCGTCCACTACCGCGACGGGAAGGGCGACTGGCTGCCGATCGACGCCTCCCTGACCGGCGCCGGCGACGGCTGGGCCAACCGGGCCGACTCCATGGACCTGCGCATCGCCGGCCGGGCCGACGCGGCGGCGCTCGTCTCCGTCGCCCTGCCCTCCGGCGGGTCCTTCGGCTGGTCCCTGGACGGCGCGGCGCCCGCCGACGGCACCGCACGGGGGGCCCGGGTCTCCTACCGGGACGTCCTGCCGGGAACGGACCTCTGGCTGGACTCGCTGGCCGGCGGCGTCAAGGAGACCCTCGTCCTCACGTCCGCGGACGCGCCCGCCGTGTACGACTTCCCGCTCGTCCTCGACGGCCTCACCGCCCGGACCGAGAACGGCGCCGTCGTCCTCCGCGACGCCGGCGGGCGCATCAGGGCCGTCGTCCCGGCCGGGTTCATGGAGGACGCCGCGGGCGGCGTCTCGCACGCCGTCGGCTACAGCCTCGTCGAGCGCGACGGCCGGCAGGTGCTGCGGGTCCGCGCCGACCGGGACTGGCTCGCCGACCCCGCCCGTGTCTTCCCCGTCCGCGTCGATCCGTCCGTCGACACCACCGCCGCCTCCACCTCCCTGTACGTCCGCGACGGCGGCCCCTCCGTCGTCGGCGGCAGCGAACTGCAGGTGGGCCGGAGCCCCACCGGTGCCACCTACTCGTTCCTCGGCTTTCCCGGCCTCGACGAGGAACTGCGCCATCACCGGATCCTCGGCGCCCAGCTCCAGTTGGTGAACTACGACGCGGCGTCCTGCAAGCCGCGCTCCGTCTCCGTCCACCCGGTGACCGGGTCATGGACCGCGGGCACCGGCACCGCCTACCCGGGGCCCGCTGTCGGCGGCGCGCTCGCCTCGAAGTCGTTCGCCTACGGACACGTGGCCCTCGGCCAGTCCGGCTCCTCCTGCCCCGCCGCCGGCGAGCTGTTCGACCTCGGCAAGGGCGGGCGCGACCTCGTCCAGCGCTGGGTCGACGGCACCCAGGCCAACCACGGCCTCTCGCTGCGCGCCTCGCCCACCGACCCGCTCTCCTTCAAGCGGTTCACCGGCCACTCCACGGCCAACCCGCCCAAGCTGTTCGTCACCCACTCCCCGTACGGCGCCTCCTACGCCTTCCCCAAGCCCGTCCCCGATCCGCCGGTGCTCCAGAACCAGGACGGGAAGATCAAGGTCTCGGTCACCAACAAGGGCGGCGAGACCTGGACGCCGGCCACCTACTACCTCGCCTACCGGGCCTACGACGCCAAGGGCAAGCTGGTCACCCAGCAGCGCAGCGCGAACCTCGCCGGAAACGTCGCGTACGGGCAGAAGGCCACCGTCGACGCCACGATCAGAAAACTCCCGCCCGGCACGTACCTGCTGGACTTCACCATGGTCCGTACCGGCGGCAAGGTGTTCACCGACGAACAGGTGCCGCCGGGCCGGCTCACCCTCCAGGTCTTCGACATCGCCCCCGTCGTCAAGGAGCAGTTCCCGCCGAACGGCTACCAGGCGCAGACGCTCACCCCCCAGTTGTGGGCGAGCGGTGTCGACATCGACGCCCCGCCGGGATCGGCGCTCCAGTACCGGTTCGAGATCTGTGAATCGGACAAGGACGGCAGGCCCACGGCCTGCACGACCTCCGCGTACCAGACGTCGTCCGCCTTCCCGGTGCCCGCGGGCCGCCTGACATGGGGCACCACCTATCTGTGGCGCGGCTTCGTGAAGGACGCCTCCAACGAGGTGCCCACCACGCAGGTCGCCCTCGTCGCCGCGGTGCCGCAGCCCAAGATCACCTCCCGGCTGTCCGAGGCCGAGGGCAGGGAGTTCGACCCGAACGCCGGCAACTTCACCTCCGCCGCCGTCGACGCCTCGCTCACCACCGTCGGTCCGGAACTGACCCTGCTGCGCACGTACAACAGCCTCGACCCGCGTCGCGACCTCGCCTTCGGCGCCGGCTGGACGACCCGCTACGACATGCGGCTCACCCCCGACGACGACGGCTCCGGGAACGTGGTCGTGCGCTACCCCGACGGGCAGGACGTCCGCTTCGGCAGGAACCCCGACGGGACGTTCGCCCCGCCGCCCGGCAGGTACGCCAAGCTGACCCACGACACCACGGCGAACACCTACCGTCTGCAGGACAAGTCCGGCACGTCCTACGACTTCTCCACCACCGGTCTGCTCGCGAGGATCACGGACAACGCCTCCAACACCGTCACCCACACCTGGTCCGGCGGCAGGATCCAGACCGCGACCCACACCCGCAGCGGCCGTTCCCTCACCTTCACCTGGACCGGGGCCCACGTCACCCGGGTGTCCACCAACGCCGTCGACGGGGCACCGCTGAGCTGGACGTACACCTACACCGGCGACCGGCTGGACTCCGTCTGCGATCCGGAGGGCGGCTGCACCCGGTACGGATACGGCGCCGGCAGCCACTACGCCACCACCGTCCTCGACTCGCGCCCCGCCTCGTACTGGAAGCTCGGCGAGGACGAGGGCACGGCCGCGAACAGCGCCATGGAGGCCAACCTCGGCAAGGACCGCGGCACCCACAGCGGCACGGTGCTCGGCGCGGCCGGGGCCGTCGCCGGGGACCCGGGCACCGCCGCCACGTTCAACGGCACCACCTCCCGGGTCGATCTGCCGGCCGGCACGCTCAAGAAGAGCCGCGACGCGGCCGTCGAGGTCTGGTTCAAGACCCCCGCCACCGGCGCGGGCGGCCCGCTGATCGGCTACCAGGACAAGGCGTGGGGCACCGCGCCCGGCACCGGTGTGCCCGCCCTCTACGTCGGCAGCGACGGCAAGCTGCGCGGCCAGTTCTGGACCGGTTCCGTCTCCCCGATCACCGACATCACCAAGAACGTCAACGACGGCCAGTGGCACCACGCCGTGCTCTCGGTGTCCGGCTCCACCCAGTCCCTCTACCTCGACGGCAAGCTCTCCGGCACCCTCACCGGCAAGCAGATCACCGCCACCGGCCTCACCTTCAACCAGATCGGCGCCGCCCACGCCACGACACCCGCCGCCTGGCCCGGCTGGGGGTCGGCCGGCGCCCGCTCGTTCGCGGGCACCGTCGACGACGTCGCCGTCTACCACCACCCCCTCGGCGCCGGCGCGGTCGCCGCCCACCACCGCGAGGGCACCCGCGCCGCCGACGTGCTGACGAAGACGACGCTGCCGTCCGGGCGCACCGCTTCCGAGGTCGTGTACGACACCGCCCGTGACCGGGTCGAGGAGTACACCGACCGCAACGGCGGCACCTGGCGGATCGGCGCCCCCGCGGTCTTCGGCGACGACAAGGACCTGCGCCGCACGGTCGAGGTCCAGGACCCCGTCGGCTCCCCCTACTTCTACGAGTACGACGGCCTCACCTCCCGCCTGCTGCGCTACGGCGAGCCGATGGGCCTCGGCGCCCGGGAGACCTCGCCCACGCCCAGCCCCTCGGGCAGCGAACCGCCCGGTGAGGTCTGCACCGAGCCCGACCCGGGCGACCCCGCCTTCTGCACCGACCCGCCCGGCGACGGCGGCAGCGAGCCCGACTTCGTCCGGCACCCCGCCGACGGCGTCGCCATCCGCCTCTTCGAGTACGACGACAACGGTTTCCAGACCGGCATCGTCAGCGAGAACGGCGACAAGGTCACCCTCGGCCACGACGACCGCGGCAACGTCACCAGCCGCACCACCTGCCGCTCGGCCGGCGACTGCCAGACCGCGTACACCACCTACCCCGCACCGGCCGGCGACCTCGACCTGCGGGCCGACCAGCCGTCCGAGACCCGTGACGGCCGCTCGTCCGGCCCGGCGGACAACCGCTACCGCACCCAGTACCAGTACAACGCGAACGGCCAGCTCACCCAGCAGACCTCGCCCGACGGCGGCAGCGTCCGCCACACCTGGACCACCGGCGCCGAACCGGCCCTCGACGGCGGCAACACCCCCACCGGGCTCCCGGCGACGACGACCGACCCGCGGGGCAAGGTCACCCGCTACCAGTATTTCAAGGCCGGCGACCTCGCCCGGATCACCGAACCGTCCGGCCTGGTCACGAAGTTCACCTACGACACCCTCGGCCGCAAACTGACGGAGACCACCGTCTCCGACGCCCTGCCCGCCGGCGTCACCACCACCTTCGCCTACGACAAGCTGTCGCGGCTGGTGTCCACCACCGACCCGGCCGCCACCAACGCCGTCACCCTCGCCCGGCACCAGCAGCGGACCACCACCTCCTACGACGCCGACGGCAACACCGTCCGCACCGAGGTGTCCGATCTCCTCGGCGGCGACGCCCCCCGGGTGATGACCTTCGAGATGGACGACCACGGCCGCCCCGAGCGGGTCGTCGACGCCGAGGGCAGCGAGACCGGCTACACCTACGACGCCCTCGGCAACAAGACGTCGATGGTCGACGCGAACGGCAACCGGTTCGAGTACCTGTACACCGCCCGCGGCATGATGGCCGAGACCCGGCTGCGCGACTGGGACGACGACGGCGGCGACGACGACCACACCGTGCTCCAGTCGTACGCCTACGACCGGGGCGGACGGGTCGCGCGGCACACCGACGCGATGGGCCGCAGCATCGTCTACGCGTACTACGGCGACGATCTCGTCAAGTCCGTCACCCTCGAGGACTTCCGCGACCCCGACGGCAGCAGGCGCGACCTCGTCATCGAGTCCAACACCTACGACGGCGCCGGCAACGTCCTCAGCGAGACGACCGCGAACGGCCGGCTGCGCACCGAGTACACCTACGACTCCGTCGGCCGCACCACCTCCGAGGTCGTCGACCCCGGCGGACTCGCCCGCCGCACCACCTGGACCTACGACCTCGCCGGCAACGTGGAGACCACCGCCTCCAGCGGCGCGCCGTCCAACGTGCCCTGGCCGACCTCCGTCACGCCCGAGACCGTCCGCTTCGTCTACGACGACGCCGGCAACGCCCGGCAGGAGATCGTCCAGAACGGCACCGAGACCAGCACCACCACCTCCACCTACGACCAGCGCGGCCTGATCACCTCCCGCACCGAGCCGGGCGGGGCCACCACCGAGTACACCTACGACGAACTCGGCCGCTCGCTCTCCAGCGTCGCGCCCGCCGTGCGGACCGAGTCGAACGGTTCCGCCGCCACCGAGGCACGCCCCACCACCTGGGTCGGCTACGACACCTTCGGAGCCGTCACCGAGTCCGTGGACGCGCTCGGCAACACCAATCGCACCACCTACGACCGCCTCGGCCGGGTGCTGACCGCCTCCGCGCCCGCGTACACCGCCCCCGGCGCCACCGCCCCGGTCACCCCGACCACGAGGAACGCCTACGACGCGCTCGGCAACGTCACCGAGTCCACCGACCCGCTCGGCCGCGTCACCCGGTACACCTACGACCGCCAGAACCGCCTGATGGTCAGGGACGTCCCCGTCGGCACCGGCGACGGCCGCGCGCAGTGGACGTACACCTACACCCGCACCGGCGAGATCCTCTCCGTCACCGACCCCAACGGGGCACGCGCGGAGACCACCTACGACGACCTGGACCGGCCGGTCACCACCACGCAGATCGAGCGCACACCCCTCCCGGCCGCGTTCACCACCCGCCACGAGTACGACGACGCGGGCAACGTCGTGAAGCAGACCGCCCCCGGCGGCGGGGTCTCCTCCTACACCTACGACGCCCTCGGCCAACTGACCCGGACGACCGACCCCGGCGGCGTGGTCGACCAGTTCGGCTACGACATGACCGGCCGGGAGGTCCGCCGCACCGACGGCCTCGGCCGTACCACCGCCAAGCTGTACGACGCCATGGGCCGGCTCCTCCAGGACGCCGACCTCGACGCCGCCGGCAGCCAGCTCCGCAAGGTCACCTACGGCTACGACACCGCCGGCAACCTGACCTCCTCCACCGACCCGCTCGGCCGCACCACCACCTACGCCTACGACGCGCTGCGCCGGCTCACCAGCCAGACCGAACCGGTCTCCGCCACCGAGTCGATCACCACGTCCTTCGGCTACGACGCGCTCGGCAACCGCACCCGCTACACCGACGGACGCGGCAACAGCACCGTCTACACGACCAACACGCTCGGCCTCCCCGAGTCGGTGACCGAACCGTCCACCGCGCGCGATCCCGCCCCCGGGGCGCGGACCTGGACCACCGCCTACGACGCGAGGGGGCAGGCCGTGAAGCTGACCGCCCCCGGCGGGGTCGTCCGCGAACGCGAGTACGACAAGGCCGGGCAGCTCGTGCGCGAGACCGGCAGCGGCGCCGAGGTCGCCACCCCCGAGAAGTCGTTCTCCTACGACCCGGCGGGCCGCCTCACCAAGGCCGTCTCACCGCGGGGCGAGGACACCTACGCCTACGACGACCGCGGGCTGCTGCAGAAGGCGGCCGGACCGTCCGGGGACGCGACGTACGAGTACAACGCGGACGGGCAGCTCACCGGCCGCACCGACGCCGCGGGCACCGCCTCGTTCGGCTACGTCAAGCAGCAGCTCACCTCGGCGACGGACCCCCTCACCGGCGCGGCGCAGACCTACCGCTACGACGGGTCCGGGGTGCTGAAGGAGGTCGGCTACGGGGCCGGCCAGAAGCGGACCTTCACCTACGACGACCTCGGCCGGCTCGACACCGACACCGTCACCGCCTCCGGCGGCGGCGTGATCACCTCGGCCGACTACGGCTACGACACCGACGACCACCTCACCTCGAAGAAGACCGTCGGCACCGCCGGAGCCGGCGAGAACACCTACGGCTACGACGACGCCGGCCGGCTCACCTCCTGGACCGCACCCGGTGGCGAGAGCACGGCCTACGCCTGGGACGACAGCGGGAACCGCGTCCGCAACGGCGACAAGGAGGCCGTCTACGACGAGCGCAACCGCCTGCTGTCCGACGGCGACCACACCTACGACCACACCCCCCGCGGCACCCTCGCCACCCGCACCAGCTCCGGGCTCACCGAGGACTTCACCTTCGACGCGTTCGACCGGATGACGAAGGCGGGCGAGGCGGGCACCGAGTACACCTACGACTCCCTCGACCGGGTCGCCACCCGTAACGGGGCGGACTTCGCCTACGCCGGCTTCGCCCCCGACCCGGTCGAGGACAACGACTCCACCTACGGGCGCGGCGCGTCCGACGAACTCCTGTCGGTGGCCCAGGGCACCGGCGACGCCCAGCTCACCGTCACCGACAAGCACGGCGACGTCGTCGGCGACCTGTCCGCCACCGACGGCACGGCCGGCTCCCTGAACTCCTCCGTCTCCTACGACCCGTTCGGCCGGGTCGCCGAGGGCGGCGACACCACCGGCAACGCGGGCTACCAGGGCGACTGGACCGACCCCGAGACCGACCAGGTCAACATGGGCGCCCGGTGGTACGACCCGGCGACCGGCGTCTTCGACTCCCGCGACTCCTACACCTACGCCTCGGGCGCCTCGGTCCTCGCCAACCGGTACACCTACGGCGCGGGTTCGCCGATGGACTACACCGACCCCGACGGCCACTGGCCGAGCTGCGGCTGGTGCAAGAAGACCTGGAACAAGGTCGTCAAGAAGGTCAAGAGCAACAAGTACGTCCGGGCGGCGGTCAAGACCGCCAAGACGATCGTGAAGGCCGTCGTCCACACCGTCCGCCACCCGGTCGCCGCCTTCAAGCGGGCGATGCACTACGTCGGCCGGGCCGCCGCCTACGTCTACCGCAAGTCCGGCCTGAAGGCGGTGGTCGACGCCGGGGTCCGGGTCGCCAAGGGGGCCAAGCGCGCCGCGACGGAATGGGCGCGGGAGAAGGCCGCCGAGGCCCGGCGGATGTACCACGAGGCACGCAGGGCGGTGACCCGCAAGGCCCGCGAGGCGGCGGCCTTCGTGGCCAGGCACAACCCGATACCCGACATCGTGGCCGCGGCGAAACCGCTGGTCGCCGTCGCCAAGGCCGTCGTCACCGCCGACCCGAACCTCCCGGCGATCGTCGTCGGCGCGGCACGCGACGTGATCGCCGACGTCGCGAAGGCGACCGACGCCATCCGCGAAGCCGTCGTCGAGCAGGTCGGCGCGGTCGTCGAGACGGTCACCGAGGCCGTCGACTGGGGTGCCGTCTGGGAGGGCGCGAAGACGGTCGGCAACGTCGTCGCCGAGGTCACCGGCTACAACGACATCAAGAACTGCGTCACCAAGGGCGACATGGAGGCCTGCGCCTGGGCCGTCGCCACCGTCGCGGGCGCGGCGCTCGGCGGCGCGGGGGCGGGCGTGGTCAGGGCGGCGAAGGCCGGCCGGATGGCGTCGAAGGCGGCGAAGTACGCGGACGACGTCGCGGAGGCCGCGGGCCGTGTCGAGGACGTCACCGACCGGATCGAGTCGGCCGTCGACTGCGCGTCCCTCGCCGCCGATCTCGCGGGCAACAGCTTCGTCCCCGGCACCGAGGTGGTGATGGGCGACGGCAGCCGCAAACCGATTGAGAAGGTCGAGGCGGGCGACGAGGTCCTCGCCACCGACCCGACCACCGGCGACACCTCGGGCCGGGAGGTCACCGCCACCATCGAGGGCAGCGGCGAGAAGCACCTCGTCCGCCTCACCCTCGACACCGACGGCCCTGCGGGCGACGCCACCGACACCCTCACGGCCACCGAGGGCCACCCGTTCTGGGTCGCCTCGCTCGACCGCTGGCTGAAGGCCGGCGACCTCGAACCCGGCCAGTGGCTCCGCACCGGCGGCGGCACCTGGGTCCAGATCGACTCCGTCCACGCCTGGACCGCCCACGCGACGGTCCACAACCTGACCGTGGACTCGGCCCACACCTACGTGGTCGCCTCCGGCGCCGCCACGGCACTGGTCCACAACTGCGGCACCGGAACGCGGGGCAAGCAGGGAAGCTTCAAGCCGACGATCACCGTCCACCGGTCCGCGGGCGGCGGGAGCCTCGACGAGCGGATCTCCGAGGCCACCGGCCTGCGCGACGAAGCCGCCCGCGGGGCGACCGGAAAGGCCAAGTCCCGGACCTACACCGCCGCCGTCCACCGGCAGTCCGGCGACATCGCCGTAGGCTGCTCGGGCAACGGGAGCTGCGCCGAGCCCAACATCCTCGGCCACACCGGGTGGGACGCCGAGGACGTCGTCTTCACCCGGGCCGTACGGCGGGAGGACGTCGGGGACGGGCTCGGCAAGGTACTGCAGGAGAAGGAGATCTGCGAAGTGTGCCAGGGGATCTACCCGCCGGAGAACTTCGTCGAGGGCGTGCTCTACGACCCGAAGGGCCCGTGGATGATCGGCCGGCGCAGGTGACGGCCTGGCGGCTCGAACTGGGCCGGCACGACTGGGCCGCGCTGCGCTGCGGGTGCGGCGGGAGCGGCGCCCACCTCCCCGGCACCTTCGAACGGCTGCTGACCGCGGGTAGCCAGGAGGAGACCGTGGGCCACGGGCTCGCGGGCCATCTGGAAGAGCAGTCCATGCTGTTCGAGGTGGCGCCGCACGCCGTTCCGGTGGTGCTCGCCGCACTGGCCGGCGACCTCCTGCCACAGGTGAGGGGCCATCTGCTCGGGATGCTGGAGTTCCTGGTGGCGGGTGAGTCGCACATCAGCGAGGTCCGGGCCGGGCGGCCCGACCTGGACGAGGCCTGTCTGGAGGCGGTCCGCGAGGGGATCTGGCAGCTGTACGCCGAGGCGGTCTCCGGCGACACGGAGGCGGCGCTGGACGTCCTGGAGATCGCGGATCCGGACGAAGGACGTTTCGCCTACTACCGGGCGCAACTGGCGGGCCGGCGACGGAAGCGGGGGGCCGGGCGCGGCTGACGCCCGCCCCGCGGGCCCGCCCGCATCCGACCGCCTGGCGAATCGTTTGGCGAATCAGTGGCCCACGCCACTCCGACTGCCTACCATCGATCACCGCAAGGCCTTGTGCACCGATGCACAATCTCGCCCCGGGAGGCTCCTTTGCACCGCCGCCGTCGCACCGCGCTCACCCTCTCCGCAGCCCTCGTCGCCGCCGTGCCGCTCCTCGCCGCCTGCGGAAGCGAGGCCCGCCCCGGGGCCGCCGCCGTCGTCGGCGGCCAGCGCATCGAGGTCTCCACCGTGCAGGCCCAGGTCGAGGACGTGCGCGACGCGCAGCAGTCGTCGGAACAGGCGGCCCAGCTGATCAAGGACACCGGCCGGCTCGGCCGCGCCAAGCTCTACGACCTGATCGTCGACCGGGTCGTGGCCAAGGCCGCCGACGACGCGGGCGTGAGCGTCAGCCGCAAGGAGATCCAGGCGGCCAGGGCCGCGCTGGCCCAGCAGTCCGGCGGCGACGAGCAGATGGCCGCCATGTACCTCCAGCAGCGCGGTGTCGCCCCCGACCAGCTCGACGACGTGGTCCGCCGCGACGTCCTGGTGGGCAAGATCGCCGAGGCCATCGGCGCGGGCAACACCCCGGAGGGCCAGCAGAAGATGAACGACGCCTTCACCGCCGCCGCGAAGGCGCTCGACATCGATGTGAACCCGCGCTACGGCACCTGGGACGACGCCAAGCTGGAGCTCGGCGCCTACAAGGCGCCCTGGATCACGCAGGTCACCAAGGAGGAGGAGCCCGTCCCGGCCGGCGCCTGAGCAGCCGGGCCGCCGCGATAGGTTCGACGGGTGACCGAAGAAGCATCCGTCGACGCCGGCCGAATCGTCCTCCTCACCGCCAGCCACCGGGTGGCCCCGGGGCTGCTGTCCTGGCCCGCCTGGCAGGTGCTGCGCACCGCCGACCTGGTGCTCTGCGCGGACGACGCGCATCCGCAGCTGCCGTACCTGCGGGAGGCGGGCGTCACCGTGGAGCCCCGCGTGCCCGGCGCCGAGGAGCTGGTCGCCGCCTGCGCGGGCGGGCGGACGGCCGTGGTCGTCACCTCCGGCGCCGGGGAGTCGGCGCTGACCGACGGCCTGGCCCGCCTCGGCGGCTCGGGGCGCGTCGCCATGCCGGACCTGGAGCTGCTGCCCGGCTCGTACGACCTGCCGGGCGCCCGTCTGCTCGACCTGGTCGAGGTCATGGACCGCATCCGCCGCGAGTGCCCCTGGTCGTCCCGGCAGACGCACAAGGGGCTCGCCAAGTACGGCATCGAGGAGGCGTACGAACTCGTCGAGGCCATCGAGGACGGCGACCGCACCGAGCTGCGCGAGGAACTGGGGGACGTTCTGCTCCAGGTCGTCTTCCACGCCCGGATCGCCGAGGAGGACGCCGACGAGCCCTTCTCCGTGGACGACGTGGCCGCCACGATCGTCGAGAAGCTGATCCACCGGCATCCGCACGTCTTCGGCGACGAGAGGGCCGAGACCCCGGAGGAGGTCAAGGCCCACTGGCTGCGCACCAAGGCGATCGAGAAGCAGCGGGAGTCCGTCACCGACGGTGTGCCCCTCGGTCAGCCCGGCCTGGCGCTCGCGGCCAAGCTCGCCTCCCGGGTCCGTACGGCGGGCCTGCCGGTGCGGCCGCCGGCCGGGGAGGGCATCGGCTACGAACTCCTCGCCCTCGCCGTGCGCGCGGAGGCGGACGGCGCCGACCCGGAGGCGGCCCTGCGTGCCGCCGCCCGCGTCTACCGGGACGCCGTCCGCGCGGCGGAGGGGCTCGGCGGTGCGGACACCCCGGCCGAGGGATCCGGCGGTGCGGACACCCCGGAGGAGGGGCGCGGCGGTCCGGACACCCCGGAGGAGGGGCGCGGCGGTCCGGACACCCCGGCGTGATGACCCGGCGGTCCGGATACCGTCGGGGGGTGAACGCCCCGGAAGACCCGCACACCGCCGCCCCCGAACTCTTCACCTGGGAGTTCGCCACCGACCCCTACCCCGCCTACGCCTGGCTGCGGGAGCACGCGCCCGTGCACCGCACCACGCTGCCGTCCGGGGTGGAGGCCTGGCTGGTCACGCGGTACGCGGACGCCCGGCAGGCCCTCGCCGACCAGCGGCTGTCCAAGAACCCCGCGCACCACGACGAGCCCGCGCACGCCCGGGGCAGGACCGGCATCCCCGGTGAGCGCAAGGCCGAGCTGATGACCCACCTGCTGAACATCGACCCGCCGGACCACACCCGGCTGCGGCGGCTGGTGTCGAAGGCGTTCACCCCGCGCCGGGTGGCCGAGTTCGCGCCGCGGGTGCAGGAGCTGACGGACCGGCTGATCGACGGCTTCGCGGCGAAGGGGAGCGCGGACCTCATCCACGAGTTCGCCTTCCCGCTCCCCATCTACGCCATCTGCGACCTGCTCGGCGTCCCGCCCGAGGACCAGGACGACTTCCGCGACTGGGCCGGGATGATGATCCGGCACGGCGGAGGCCCGCGCGGCGGTGTGGCCCGCTCGGTGAAGAAGATGCGCGGCTATCTCGCCGAGCTGATCCACCGCAAGCGCGAGCAGCCCGGCGACGACCTGATCTCCGGTCTCATCCGGGCCTCGGACCACGGTGAGCACCTCACCGAGAACGAGGCCGCGGCGATGGCGTTCATCCTTCTGTTCGCGGGCTTCGAGACGACGGTCAACCTCATCGGCAACGGTGTGTACGCGCTGCTGCGCCATCCCGTTCAGCGCGAACGGCTCCAGTCCTCGCTCGCCGCGGGCGAGCGCGGTCTGCTGGAGACCGGGGTGGAGGAACTCCTGCGCTACGACGGGCCGGTGGAGCTGGCCACGTGGCGTTTCGCCACCGAGCCGCTCACCGTCGGGGGGCAGCGGATCGCCGCCGGGGACCCCGTGCTGGTGGTTCTCGCCGCCGCGGACCGGGACCCGGCGCGGTTCGCCGACCCGGACACCCTCGACCTGTCCCGCGCCGACAACCAGCATCTGGGGTACGGGCACGGCATCCACTACTGCCTCGGCGCGCCGCTCGCCCGGCTGGAGGGGCAGACGGCTCTCGCCACGCTGCTGAGGCGTGCGCCGGATCTGCGGCTTGCGGTGGATCCGGACGATCTGCGCTGGCGGGGCGGGCTCATCATGCGCGGATTGCGTGCTCTGCCCGTTGAGTTCACCCCCCTCTCCGGCTGACGAGCCGTCAGAAATGTGATCTTCACGTGATCTCTGCTGCATCGACTTGTGACTCACGTTCGAATACCGCTACGTTCACCGTCGACCCGGCAGGCAACAGCAGGCCGCACGGTCCTCAGTAGTCACGCGAAAGGCAACCGCATGCGCTCCGGGAACGGACGTCACCGCCGCCCCCGCCAGGCACCGGCCATCGTCGTCGCGGCGGGGGTGACCGGATCGGCCATCGCCATCCCGCTGCTCGGCGCGGGCTCCGCGTCCGCGGCCGACGCCGCCACCTGGGACCGGGTCGCCGAGTGCGAGTCCGGCGGCAACTGGTCCATCGACACCGACAACGGCTACTACGGCGGCCTCCAGCTCTCCCAGGAGGCGTGGGAGAGCTTCGGGGGCACCGCGTACGCGCCGAGCGCGGACCTCGCGAGCCGCTCGCAGCAGATCGCCGTCGCGGAGAAGGTGCTCGACGCCCGCGGGCCCGAGGCGTGGCAGGCGTGCTCGATCGTCGCCGGCCTGGTGGACGACGGCTCCGACAGCGGCGTGGACCCGGGCGGCCTGCCCGAGGACCTGCTGACGCCGGAGCCGGACGCGAGCGCGGACCCGCAGGACACCACCAAGGGCGACACCGTGCCCGAGCGGGAGTCCGGGGCCGGCGCGACGCCGGAGGAGGACGGGGCGCGGAGTCCCGAGGCCACGAAGCCCGCCGGTACCCGGCCCGCCCCCGACGCGTCCGACGGCTCCGCCGCCGACGGCCAGAAGGCGTCCGGGGCCGAGGAGGAGTCGCCCGAGCCGGCCGACGGCGCCACGGGCAAGCACCGGGGCGAGCCCGCCCGCGAGGACTCCGAGGCGACGGAATCGGAGATTGCGGACAAGGAGCGCGAAAACGGTCGTCATGCCTCGCGAGGTGACGGATCGGCACGCGACGGCGTGACGGATGCCGCTCCGGCCGGGTCGTACACGGTGCAGGCCGGCGACAGCCTCTGGACCATCGCCGGCGAGCGGGAGGTCCCCGGCGGCTGGTCCGCTCTCTACCAGGCCAACGAGACGACCGTAGGCGACGACCCCGACCTCATCCTGCCCGGTCAGAGCCTCGATCTCGGCCTGGAGCAGGAGTAGTTCAGCCGGTCGGTTCGCCAGTAAATGTCCGTTCTGTGCGAGTGAGACAAGGGTCTCTTTGCCGCAACTGGCCCTTTTCGGCAGCCGATTTCGGTCATCTCGGCCACGACCTGCGGAAACACCCCCGAGGCGAGCGGCGGTTCGTCCGAATTCTCCCCGATGTTCGTCTTTGAACATCGGGGAGCGGTGTGTTTACGGTCGAATCGCTCGCCACCGCGGGCACCGCTGACCGAAACGCCGAATCCTGCCGTCGGTCGGGGGGAATGTCGACGCTCGAACAGCGCCGAAGGCAGGAGCGGGGGACCCAGGTAGGTGCCGGCCCCGGCCGTCCGAGAAGGACGCCGGTGACGGCTAGGGGTGGAGCCGCGCGCAAGGTCGCGCGGCCGGGCAACTTTTCCGGCCCGAACCCGACAGCTCACCTCGCAGGCGTCGGTGAGGAGTACGTTCATGCTGCGTTCCGGCATTGCCAAGCACCGTCGCCCGTCCAGGATCGCCCGCGTCGCCGCGCTCGCCGGCGTCACCGGCGCCGCCATCGCCGCCCCGCTCCTGGGGGCCGGCTCCGCCTCGGCCGCGACCGCCTCCGAGTGGGACAAGGTCGCCCAGTGCGAGTCCGGTGGCGACTGGTCCATCAACACGGGCAACGGCTACTACGGCGGCCTGCAGTTCTCCGCCTCCACCTGGGCCGCCTACGGCGGCACCGCGTACGCGTCCACCGCCGACCAGGCCTCCAAGGCCCAGCAGATAGCCGTCGCCGAGAAGGTCCTCGCCGGGCAGGGCAAGGGCGCCTGGCCGAGCTGCGGCGTCGGCCTCTCCAGCGCCTCCTACGACGGCGGCGCCGCCGAGCAGCCCGCCCCGAAGCGCGCCGAGGCCCCGACCACCCGCTCCGAGCGGGCCGAGGCCCCCGCGCCGAAGAAGTCCGCCGAGGCCAAGAGCTTCACGAAGGGCGACGGCGAGTACAAGGTGAAGTCCGGCGACACCCTCAGCTCGATCGCGACGGCCGAGAAGGTCGAGGGCGGCTGGAAGAAGCTGTTCGAACTGAACAAGGACGTCGTCGAGGACGCCGACGTCATCCACCCGGGCCAGCAGCTCCACCTGAGCTGACCCCCGGCCCCAACCTCCCGGCCCGGCGCCCKCTTCCCCCGAAGGCGCCGGGCCGGGAGGTTGGGGCCGGGGGTCAGCTCAGGTGGAGCTGCTGGCCACGGTAACCGGGGTGGGGTCCGGCCCGGCCGGACCCCACCCCGGTTACCGTCGGGTAGAAGCTGGGGGTTTGTCCCCTCGCGAGGGTCTTGACGCCCTTTTTCGTCCCAGGGGGCGGGCATCGGCCCGGCGTACGCCGTCGCGCCGGTTAGGCTCTTGTCGCAAGGCCAAGCAGACCTCTGCACTTTTCTCGCGTCACATCCCAGAAGGAGATGCTCGTGCCGTCCATCGACGTCGTCGTAGCCCGGGAAATCCTCGACTCCCGAGGCAACCCCACGGTCGAGGTCGAGGTTGGCCTCGACGACGGCAGCACGGGTCGTGCTGCTGTTCCGTCCGGCGCCTCCACCGGTGCGTTCGAGGCTCTCGAGCTCCGCGACGGTGACCAGAACCGCTACCAGGGCAAGGGTGTCGAGAAGGCCGTCCTCGCCGTCATCGAGCAGATCGGCCCGGAGCTCGTCGGCTACGACGCCACCGAGCAGCGGCTGATCGACCAGGCGATGTTCGACCTGGACGCCACCCCGGACAAGTCCTCGCTCGGCGCCAACGCCATCCTCGGCGTCTCCCTCGCCGTCGCGCACGCCGCCTCCGAGGCGTCCGACCTCCCGCTCTTCCGCTACCTGGGCGGCCCGAACGCGCACCTGCTGCCCGTTCCGATGATGAACATCCTGAACGGCGGCTCGCACGCCGACTCCAACGTGGACATCCAGGAGTTCATGATCGCCCCCATCGGTGCGGAGTCCTTCTCCGAGGCCCTGCGCTGGGGCACCGAGGTCTACCACACCCTGAAGAAGGTGCTGAAGACCAAGGGCCTGTCCACCGGTCTCGGCGACGAGGGCGGCTTCGCGCCGAACCTCGACTCCAACCGTGCCGCCCTCGACCTCATCCTCGAGGCCATCAAGGAGGCCGGCTACGCCCCGGGCAAGGACATCGCCCTGGCGCTCGACGTGGCCGCGTCCGAGTTCTACAAGGACGGCGTCTACGAGTTCGAGGGCAAGTCCCGCTCGGCCGCCGAGATGACCGAGTACTACGAGGAGCTCGTCGCCTCCTACCCGCTGGTCTCCATCGAGGACCCGCTGTTCGAGGACGACTGGGCCGGCTGGAAGGTCCTCACCGACAAGCTCGGCACCAAGGTGCAGATCGTCGGCGACGACCTCTTCGTCACCAACCCGGAGCGCCTGGCCCGCGGCATCGAGGACGGCGCCGCCAACGCCCTGCTCGTCAAGGTCAACCAGATCGGCTCGCTGACCGAGACCCTGGACGCCGTCGAGCTCGCCCAGCGCAACGGCTTCAAGTGCATGATGTCCCACCGCTCCGGCGAGACCGAGGACGTCACCATCGCCGACCTGGCCGTCGCCACCAACTGCGGCCAGATCAAGACCGGTGCCCCGGCCCGCTCCGAGCGCGTCGCCAAGTACAACCAGCTGCTGCGCATCGAGGAGATCCTCGACGACGCCGCGGTGTACGCGGGCCGCTCCGCCTTCCCGCGGTTCCGCTTCGAGGGCTGAGCCCACCGGCCCACGGCGAGGGCCCACGCCCCCGCCTCCGTACGTCCCCGGCCGCGGTCCCGTACCGTGTCCGGGGACGTACGCGCGTAACGGGGAGGCGAGACCATGGCACGCAGGCCGCCCGGGGACCAGGACCGGTTCTCCACCGCGACCAGGCTCCGGCTGCTCGGCGAGCAGACCGCGGCCCGCGTCTACCGGTCCCAGAACCGCCGCCAGGCGCGCCGGTCCCGGCTCACCGGCCGGGCCGCCTTCCTCGCCCTGGTCGTCTGCTCCCTGGTCGTCGCCCTCGCCTACCCGATACGGCAGTACGTCTCCCAGCGCGCGGAGATCGCCGAGCAGGAACGCCTCATGGAGGAGGCCCGTGACGAGGTCGAGCGCCTCCGGGACGAGAAGGCCCGCCTCCAGGACGACATGTACGTCCGGCGGCTCGCCCGCGAGCACCTGCACTACGTCTTCCCGGGCGAGACCGGCTACACCGTGATCGACCCCGAAGCGGCGGAGGAACGCCGCGAGGACGACGGCGCGGCCGACCGGCCCTGGTACTCCAACGTGTGGAACGGCGTCGACGAGGCCGACCGCGAGTAGCGCCCCGCCCGCACCACCGCCGTCCGACGGCGGACACCGCATCCCGACAGCGAACACAGCATCAAGGCAGGCATGGAAACCCCTCCTCCCACCACCGAGCACACCGAGCCGACCGACGCGGACATCGCCGCGTTCGAGGAGCAGCTCGGCCGGCCTCCGCGCGGACTGCGCGCCATCGCGCACCGCTGCCCCTGCGGACAGCCGGACGTCGTCGAGACCGCCCCCCGCCTGCCGGACGGGACGCCCTTCCCGACGCTGTACTACCTGACCTGCCCGCGTGCCGCGTCCGCGATCGGCACGCTGGAGGCCAACGGCGTCATGAAGGAGATGCAGGGCCGGCTGGCCACCGACCCGGAGCTGGCCGCCGCCTACCGGGCGGCCCACGAGGACTACATCGCCCGCCGCGACGCCGTCGAGGTGCTCCAGGGCTTCCCCAGCGCCGGCGGCATGCCGGACCGGGTCAAGTGCCTGCACGTGCTCGTCGGCCACGCGCTCGCGGCCGGCCCCGGGGTGAACCCGCTGGGCGACGAGGCGATCTCCATGCTGCCCGAGTGGTGGCGCAAGGGCCCCTGCGTCACCGGCTGCGCCACCGGGGAGGAGTCCGCGTGACCCGCGTCGCCGCCGTCGACTGCGGCACGAACTCCATCCGCCTGCTCGTCGCCGACGTGGACCCCGACACCGGGAGCCTCGTCGACCTCGACCGCCGGATGACCATCGTCCGGCTCGGCCAGGGCGTCGACCGCACCGGCCGCCTCGCCCCCGAGGCGCTGGAACGCACCTTCGCCGCCTGCCGCGCGTACGCACAGGTGATCAAGGAGCTGGGCGCCGAGACCGTGCGCTTCGTCGCCACCTCCGCCTCCCGCGACGCGGAGAACCGCGACGAGTTCGTGAGCGGGGTGCTCGACATCCTGGGCGTCGAGCCGGAGGTCGTCACCGGCGACCGGGAGGCCGAGTTCTCCTTCACCGGCGCCACCCGGTCGCTGGCGGGCCGGACCGACCTGGCCACCCCGTACCTGGTCGTCGACATCGGCGGCGGCTCGACCGAGTTCGTCGTCGGCGAGGAGCACGCGCGGGCCGCCCGCTCCGTCGACATCGGCTGCGTGCGGCTGACCGAGCGCCACGCGCCGGACAGCCCCGCGACGCCCGGGCAGATCGCCGCGATCCGCGCGGACATCGAGGCGGCGCTCGACCTGGCGGCCGAGACCGTCCCGATCACCACGGCCGGCACCCTCGTCGGCCTGGCGGGTTCCGTGACCACCGTCGCCGGGATCGCACTCGGCCTCGACGCCTACGACTCCGAGCGCATCCACCACGCGCGGATCTCCTACGAGCGGGTCGAGGAGATCACCACGATGCTGCTGGGCGCGACCCACGACGAGCGTGCGGCGCTCGGGGTCATGCACCCCGGCCGGGTGGACGTCATCCAGGCCGGGGCGCTGGTGCTGCTCACGATCATGCAGCGGACCGGCGCCCGCGAGGTCGTCGTCAGCGAGCACGACATCCTGGACGGCATCGCCTACAAGGCGGCCGAGGGCTGGTTCTGAGCCCACCGCGCGGCCGGGTGTCCCGGGGGCTCGCGTCCCGATCGTGCGCGCGAGCCCGCCGGGTCAGGCTCCCGGCGCGTCCGGGGCCGGCGGGGCGGGGGTCAGCACGACGAACTCCGCACCGGCGGGGTCGGTGCAGACCGCCAGCCGGCCGACGCCCTCCGCGTCCTCCGGGCCCATCGGGATCGCGCCGCCGCCCTCGCGCACCCGGGCGACGGTGGCGTCGCAGTCCGAGGTGCCGAAGACGGGGTGCCAGTACGGCTTCGCCTCGCCCGATGCGAACATCTCCGGCATGGCCATCACCCCGCCGAACATCCGCTCCGGCGGCTGGCCCTTCGGCGTGATCATCGTGTACGTGCCGCCGCCGCCGGGGAGCTCGGTGTCCTGGCCGGTCCAGCCGAAGACGCTGCCGTAGAAGCGCAGCGCGGCGGCCGAGTCGGTCGTCATCAGCTCGACCCAGCCCAGGCTGCCCGGGCCGTCCGCGGCCCCGATGCCCGGATAGGCGCCCGGCTGCCAGACCGCGAACTGCGCGCCCTGCGGGTCGGTGAGCTGGGCGAACCTGCCCTCCTCCGAGACCTCCGACGGGGGCGTCCGCACGCTGCCGCCCGCCTCCTCGACGGCTTCGACGGTGGCCTCGATGTCGGGGGTGTTGTAGTAGACCATCCAGGCGGGGCGCGCGCCCTGCTCGGTCAGTTTCCCGACCGCGGCCACCGTCTTCCCGTCCAGCTGGAACATCATGTAGTCGCCGCCGCCGCCCATCGACTCGGCCTGCCAGCCGAACACGCCGCCGTAGAACCGGGCCGCCGCCTCGACGTCGGGGGCGCCCAGGTCGATCCAGCAGGGCTGGCCGGGCACGAAGTCCGTGGTGATCATCTCGTGGTCGCTTTCTCCTGGATTCTGCGCACATCCGCCTTTTCAGCCTGTCATCAGCGGCGAACGGATGCGCGCCGAACCGCCCGGGACGGCGACGGCGTCCCGGAACGCCGGGCGCCCGGCCGGCCCCCTGAACCGGCCGGGCTTCTCCGGCAGCCCCGCAGGGCCTCCTCTGCGCCGGATCACACGGTGGACGACGTGATCACGGGGGGTGTGATCAGAGGGTGGACTTGAACAGCAGCCGGTTCGGCGTCCCGCTCACGTTGCCGCCGATCACGTTGGCGGTCGCGTTGTCGATCAGCCAGGTGTTGACGGTGGCGCTGGACGCGTCGCCGTACGCCGCCTTGTAGAGGGCGGCCACGCCGGAGACGTGCGGCGACGCCATCGAGGTGCCGCTCATCGAGGTGGAGCCGCCGCCCGCACGGGCGGAGGTGATGCTCACGCCGGGCGCGTAGATGTCGGCGCAGCCGCCGTAATTGCTGAAGCTCGCCTTGCGGTCGGAGGAGTCCGACGCGGCGGCCGTGATGGTGCCCGCAGCGCTGGCCGGCGAGTAGTTGCAGGCGGGCTGGTTGTCGTTGCCCGCGGCCACGGCCAGGTGCACACCGGAGTTCGCCAGCGCGGTGGCGGCGTTGTTCATCGCCGAGGAGTAGCCGCCGCCGAGCGAGGCGTTGGCGACGGCCGGCTTCACGGCGTTCTGCCGCACCCAGTCGAAGCCGGCGATGATGCCGGAGTAGGACCCGGAACCCTGGCAGTCCAGCACCCGCACACCGCGCAGCTGGACACCCTTGGCCACGCCGTAGGTGGTCCCGCCGACCGTCCCCGCGACATGGGTGCCGTGCCCGTTGCAGTCCGCGCCGTTGCCGCCGAACGCGTCGAAGACGTTGCGGGCCCGGCCGCCGAAGTCCGCGTGCGCGGTGTCGATGCCGGTGTCGATGATGTACGCGGTGACCCCGGAGCCGTTGCGGTTGTACGTGTACGAACCGTCGCGACCGCTCCGCTGGTCGATCCGGTCCAGGCCCCAGGGGGCGTTGTACTGGGTGGCGGTGGAGACGATCCGCTGGTCCTCCTCTATGGAGGCCACCCGCGAGTCCGCCCGCAGCCGGGCGAGCTGGGCGGACGTCAGGTCGGCGGCGAAGCCGTTGATGACGTCCTCGTACACGTGACGGGCCTTCAGCGACCGGGCCTTGAGCAGCCCCGCCGGGTCGGCCCCCTCGTCGAGGGTGACGATGTAGCGGCCCTTGATCTCCTGCGCGGCGACCAGTTCGTGCAGGGCGCGCTCGGGCGCGCCGACGCGGCGCCCCCCGCCGTCGACGAGACGACGCTCGACGAGCCACCGCCGCACGTCCTCGGGCACGCCCCCGAGAGCGTCCGCCGGGCCGGCCTGCCCG
>NZ_RDBP01000012.1:752182-783327 GCF_008042045.1 Streptomyces sp. T39 | reverse complement strand
GGCCGGGATCGTGGGGGTGCGTGTCCGGCATGGGCCGACCCTAGGACGGCACGGACGCCTTGGCCATGGCCCGTGCCGCACCGCCGGGAGCGGCGTGCCCGGACAGGCGGACGAAGCCCCGCGGATGACCGCAATCGGTCACGCCTGATTCGGCCGTGGTCAACCTCCCGTCGCCCCCAGTATGTTGTCGCCGCTCACCGGCCGGGGGGACGGGGTCGCCGTCCGCCGGTGCGGTGGGAGGTGCGGTGCGCGGCGACAACATACTGGGGGCGACGGGAGGTTGACCACGGCCGAATCAGGCGTGACCGATTGCGGTCATCCGCGGGGCTTCGTCCGCCTGTCCGGGCACGCCGCTCCCGGCGGTGCGGCACGGGCCATGGCCAAGGCGTCCGTGCCGTCCTAGGGTCGGCCCATGCCGGACACGCACCCCCACGATCCCGGCCGCGGGCAGGCCGGCCCGGCGGACGCTCTCGGGGGCGTGCCCGAGGACGTGCGGCGGTGGCTCGTCGAGCGTCGTCTCGTCGACGGCGGGGGGCGCCGCGTCGGCGCGCCCGAGCGCGCCCTGCACGAACTGGTCGCCGAGCAGCGCCGGCAGCTGGACGCCCTGCACCGGGGCCTCGACGCCTTCGGCGACGTCCTGCGCCTGCTGCCCGACCTGCGCCGCAGCGGGCGGGAGACGCTGGAGGCCGAGTTCTACGACGACCGGGTCCGGCTGCGGCAGCGGATGGAGGACCTGGACGCGCTGTGCCGCGACGAACTCCTCGCCATGCGGGCGACGTTCCCCGCCCCCGAGGTGCTGGAGGCGGGTCTGGCGGACGACCTGCGGGCGCTGGAGCGCGGCGTGGCCATGCTGCTGCTCGTCTCCGCGCGTGCCGCCCGGAGCACGGGGGCGGCCCGCTACCTCGCGGCCCTGCTCGACCACGGCGCGCAGATACGTGTGGCCACGACCGTCCCGCTGCACCTGAACGTCGTCGACCGCGCGGTGACCGTGATGGCCCTCGGCCCCGCGCCGCTGCGGGGCGAGCGCGCCGAGGACGTGATCCTGCACAGCGCGCGGCTCGCGGACTGCTTCGCGCGCGTCTTCGACCACCACTGGAGCACCGCGCGACCCTACGAGGACGGCGCGGCCTCCGACGACTGGTCACCACGGGAGCGCGAGGTGCTGGCCCTGCTCGCGGCCGGCGCCAAGGACGAGGCCGTCGCCCGGCGGCTCGGCTGCTCGGAGCGCACCCTGCGCCGCCTCATCGCGGGACTGGTCGCCCGCCTCGGCGCGGACAGCCGCTTCGCCGCGGGGGTGCGGGCGGCCCAGCTGGGCCTCGTCGACTGAGCCCCGCCGTCCTCCCGCCCGTCCGGCGCCGGGGGGACACGACCGGGCGCGGCGCGGTGCCGCGACCCGGGGTCCGCAGGCCCCGGAACCCCCGGAGAACACCCGCCGCGAGAAAGTTCGTGAAGTTCTTCACAAGGAATTCGGTCCCGACGGGCCCTTCGGACCCCCGAAACCCCCTCCCACCGCCCCCGTTGGGCTTCGGAACAGGGCCTGCGCGGGCCTCCACCGGCATCGGCCAAGCGGGCGAAGGGCGTCCGCCGCACCCGCTCCGGAGGCTTATGTGCCTGCTCACGTGGGGTGAACAACGTCTTCCGCTACCCCGTGGTTCCCGGCATGCGCCATGACCTGGGTCACGTGGGCGGCGGAGTGTAGCAGAGGTGGCCCACAACCTTGTGAAGGGGCTCACGAGCACCCCCCCGAGGTGGGGTGGATACTCGATGGCATGAGCACCACGGAGCGTCCCAGGATCCTCGTTGTAGGCGGTGGGTACGTAGGCCTGTACGCGGCACGTCGCATCCTGAAGAAGATGCGCTACGGCGAAGCGACCGTCACGGTCGTCGACCCGCGCTCGTACATGACGTACCAGCCCTTCCTCCCCGAAGCTGCCGCCGGCAGCATCTCGCCTCGGCATGTCGTCGTCCCGCTGCGACGCGTGCTGCCCAAGGCAGAGGTTCTCACCGGCCGGGTCACGACCATCGACCAGGACCGCAAGGTCGCCACCGTCGCGCCGCTGGTCGGCGAGGCGTACGAGCTGCCTTTCGACTACCTGGTGATCGCGCTCGGAGCCATCTCCCGCACCTTCCCGATCCCCGGCCTCGCCGAGCAGGGCATCGGCATGAAGGGCATCGAGGAGGCCATCGGGCTGCGCAACCACGTTCTGGAGCAGCTGGACAAGGCCGACTCGACGACCGACGAGGAGGTCCGCCGCAAGGCGCTCACCTTCGTCTTCGTGGGCGGCGGCTTCGCCGGTGCCGAGACCATCGGCGAGGTGGAGGACCTGGCCCGCGACGCGGCCAAGTACTACACCAACGTCAAGCGCGAGGACATGCGCTTCATCCTCGTCGACGCCGCCGACAAGATCCTCCCCGAGGTCGGTCCGAAGCTCGGCACGTACGGCAAGGAGCACCTGGAGGGCCGTGGGGTCGAGGTCTACCTCTCCACCTCCATGGACTCCTGCGTCGACGGCCACGTGGTGCTGAAGAACGGCCTGGAGGTCGACTCCAACACCATCGTGTGGACCGCCGGTGTGAAGCCGAACCCGGCGCTGGCCCGCTACGGCATCCCGCTCGGCCCCCGCGGCCACGTGGACTGCAACGAGAAGCTCCAGGTCAACGGCACGGACTACATCTGGGCCGCCGGCGACAACGCCCAGGTGCCGGACATGGCCCTGCGCAACGCCGGTGTCGAGAACGCCTGGTGCCCGCCGAACGCCCAGCACGCGCTGCGGCAGTCGAAGGTCCTCGGCGACAACGTGATCTCCGGGATGCGCGGCTTCCCGCAGAAGACCTACGAGCACGCCAACAAGGGCGCGGTCGCCGGTCTCGGCCTGCACAAGGGCGTCGCGATGATCGTCGTCGGCAAGATGAAGATCAAGCTCAAGGGCCGTCTCGCCTGGTACATGCACCGGGCGTACCACGGCATGGCGATGCCGACCTGGAACCGCAAGATCCGTGTCTTCGCGGACTGGACGCTGGCGATGTTCCTCAAGCGCGAGGTCGTCTCCCTCGGAGCGATGGAGACGCCGCGCGAGGAGTTCTACGAGGCCGCCAAGCCGACTCCGCCGCCGGCCGCCGCGGTGAAGCCGGAAGCCGAGAAGGCCAAGGCCTCCTAGGACCCCGGAACGCTCCGAAGGGCCGCCCGCCATCCGTGGTGCGGGCGGCCCTTCGGCGTACCCGTGCACAGGGCGCTCGGCGCCCTGACGCGGCCCCGGGTCTTTGCCCGTACATGGCGTGCCCGGGGAAGCACGCGGGGCGGTCACCCTGTTGTCGGTAGTGAGCGTTTCGCGTACGAGCGTTTCGTGGGAACCACCGTCACGGAGGTGTGTGCCATGGCCGGTGCCGCGCTGCGGCTGACGACTCTTGCCGGGGAGCTGCTGGGGAGGCCGTTCCCGGTCCGGATCCGGGCCTGGGACGGCAGCGAGTCCGGGCCGCCGGGCGGCCCCGTGCTCGTGGTGCGTCACCGGCGGGCGCTGCGCAGGCTGCTGTGGCGGCCCGGCGAGCTGGGTCTGGCCCGGGCCTGGGTCGCCGGTGAGATCGACGTGGACGGCGACCTGTACGCGGCGCTGGGCCTCCTCGCCGGGATCCTGTGGGAGCGCCCGGCCGGCCCCGGGAAGGGGGTCCACCCGCTGCGGGACCCGCGCCTGCGGGCGGCCGCGCGGGGCCTTCTCTCGCTGGGCGGTCCGCTGCCGCCGCCCCCGCCGCCCGCCGAGGAGACGCGCCGCCGGTCCGGCCCCCTGCACACCCGAGGGCGCGACAGACGGGCCATCAGCCACCACTACGACGTCGGCAACGACTTCTACGGTCTGGTGCTCGGTCCGTCCATGGTCTACTCGTGCGCCTACTGGGACGAGGGGGACGGCACCCTGGAGGACGCCCAGCGCGACAAGCTCGACCTCGTGTGCCGCAAGCTCGGACTGAAGGAGGGCGACCGGCTGCTCGACGTCGGCTGCGGCTGGGGCTCCATGGCCGTCCACGCGGCACGCGAGTACGGCGCCCGCGTCACCGGGATCACGCTCTCCCGCGAACAGGCCGCCTACGCCCGCAAGCGCATCGCCGACGAGGGCCTGACGGACCGGGTCGAGATCCGCGTCCAGGACTTCCGCGACGTGCACGACGGCCCGTACGACGCCGTCTCCTCGATCGGCATGGCGGAACACGTCGGCCGGGTGCGCTACCGCGAGTACGCCGATCAGCTGCTCTCGCTGCTGGTGCCGGGCGGCAGGCTGCTCAACCACCAGATCGCCCGCCGTCCCGAGCCGGACGAATCGGCGTACGAACTGGACGCGTTCATCGACCGCTACGTCTTCCCCGACGGGGAGCTCTCGCCGCTCGGGCGCACGGTCACGGCCCTGGAGGACGCGGGCTTCGAGGTCCGCGACGTCGAGGCGATCCGCGAGCACTACGCGCGGACCCTGCGCGCCTGGGTGGCCAATCTGGAGTCCGCCTGGCCCCGCGCGGTACGGCTGGTCTCGCCGGGACGGGCGAGGGTGTGGCGGCTCTACATGGCGGCCTCGGCCGTCGCGTTCGAGCGCAACCAGATCGGGGTCGACCAGATCCTCGCCGTCCGCACCCCCGCGTCGGGAGCCTCGGGCATGCGGGCGCGCACCCGCGACTGGCGGTAGGACCCGGCACGGCCGTGGCCCCGGGGACCGCCCCGGGGCCACACGTACGCCGTCCGCCGCCGCGCCGGCTACTCGGTCTTGATGGCCGTCAGCATGTTCAGCCGCGCGGCGCTCCGGGCCGGCCACATCGCGGCGAGCACACCGACCACACCCGCCAGCAGCAGGAAGATCCCGATCCGGTCCCACGGCAGGACCAGCGCGTAGCCGGGGATCTCCCCGCGGACCGTCTCGCCGATCGCCCAGCCGAGGAAGGTGCCGAGGCCGACGCCGATCACCGCGCCGAAGAGGGAGATCACCACGGCCTCCAGCCGGATCATCCGCTTCACCCGGCCGCGGTCGAGACCGATGGCGCGCAGCATGCCGATCTCCTGCTGACGCTCGAACACCGACATGGCCAGGGTGTTGACGACACCGAGCACGGCGATCAGCAGGGCCATCGCCAGCAGGCCGTACATGATGTTCAGCGCGGTGTTGATGAAGCCGCCGAAGAGGTTCCGGATGTCCTGCTGGTCCATGACGCTGATCGCCGGGTTGTCGCCCAGCGCGTCCACCAGCGCCTGTTCGTTGGCGGCGGTCGCGCCGCCGTCCATGGCCACCCAGATCTCGGGGATGTACGGCTTGGTCTCGTACGGGGCCACCAGCGAGGTCGGCACCAGCACCGGGGAGAGGAACTCGTTGCCGCGGTAGACGGCGCCGACCGTGACCTCCACGGGGCGCGGCTCGTCGTCGCTGCCGACGTTGGCCTTCAGGGTGTCGCCCACCTTGTAGCCGTTGGACTTGGCGGTGTCCTCGGCCACCGCGATGCCGCCCCGGCCGAGGCTCGCCAGGGAGCCGGAGACCGTCTTCAGGTCGAAGACCTTCTCCACGTCGCCCGGCGTCACGGCCGACGCCGAGTGCCACTCGTCGCCGATCTCCAGCGAGGTCGCCTGCTGCGGCGAGACCGCGCTGACGCCCTTCGCCTTCTCGATCGCCTCCAGCGCGGAGGCGTCGAGCGCCCCGCCTGCCGCCATCGAGATCATGTAGTCGGCGCGGATGTTGTCGGTGGTCATCTTGTCGATGGCCTGGCCGAGGGTGACGCCCAGCACCGACAGGCCGGTGACCAGGGTGAGGCCGATCGCCAGTGCGGAGGCCGTGGCGCCCGTGCGGCGCGGGTTGCGGACGGCGTTCTGCCCGGCGAGCTTGCCGGAGACGCCGAACACACCCTCCAGCAGCGGACGGAAGAGCGCGATCACCGGCCGCGACAGCAGCGGGATGAGGACGATGATGCCGATCAGCGAGAAGAAGGCGCCCGCGCCGATGAGCATGCGGCCGTCCGCGCCTCCGGCGGCCGCTCCGCCGGTGATGCCGGCCGCGCCGAGCAGGGTGACGGCGCCGCCGATGCTGTTGCGCAGCACGAGCGACTTGGTGGTGGCCGCCGCGTGGACACTGCTCATCGCGGCCACCGGCGCGATCTTCGCCGCCCGGCGGGCGGGCAGCCAGGCCGCCAGCATGGTGATCAGGATGCCCACCGCGAACGCCGCGCCGACGGCCGTCGGGGACACGACCAGCGGTCCGCCCGGCACCTTCGCGCCGAACGCGCCCATCGCGGACCGCAGTCCGGTCGCGAGCCCGAGGCCCAGCGCGAAGCCGACCACGGAGGCGATCGCGCCGACGAGCATGGCCTCCAGGATGACCGAGCGCTTCACCTGGCGCCGGGAGGCGCCCACGGCACGCAGCAGCGCCAGTTCCCTGGTGCGCTGGGCGACCAGCATGGTGAACGTGTTGGCGATCAGGAAGACACCCACGAACAGGGCGATGGCGGCGAACGCGAGCAGCATCGTGTTGAGGTTGCCGAGTTCGCTCTCGATCATCTCGGCCTGCTCGTCGGCGAGTTCCGCCCCGGTCTGCGCCTCGGCGTCCTTCGGCAGCAGCGGCTCGACGGCGGCGAGGATCGCGGTGTCGGAGGCTCCGGGGGCCGCGGCGACGGTCACGTCCCGGTAGAAGCCGGGCTGCAGGTACAGCTCCTGTGCGACCCCGGTCGTGAACAGGACCAGGCTGCCGCCCGCGTTGACCGCGCCGTCCTCGGTGGTGAAGACGCCGGCGAGCCGGTACTCCTTCACGGGCCCGTTGGTGGCCACCCGGACGGTGTCGCCCACCCGGTAGTCGCCCTTCTCGGCGGAGTCTCTGTCGAGGGCGATCGTGTCCGCCGACGCCGGTCCGGTGCCGTCGGTGAAGTCGTAGGCCGGGTCCTTGCCGTCCTTGCCGGGGGCGTAGTTGCCGCCGGTGTTGGACCAGCCGTTGCCGATCAGCCTGCCGTCCCTGTCGGCGACCCCGGCGAAGCCGGAGACCCGCCCGGTGGCGCCGGCGACGCCGTCGAGGGCGCGGATGCCCTCCAGCGTCCGGTCGCCGATGCCGTCGTCCTTCCTGCTGTCGTCCGGGTCGGCGTGGGTGGTGACGGCGACCGCGACGTCGTCGTAGCTCTTCGCGGACTGGTTGCGGTAGGCGTTGCCGAGGGTGTCGGTGAAGACCAGGGTGCCGGAGACGAAGGCGACGCCGAGCATCACGGCGAGCACGGTCATCAGCAGCCTGGCCTTGTGCGCGAGCACATTGCGCAGGGCGGTACGGAACATGGTGAGTCCTGGAAGGTGGTGCCGGCGCATGCCGGACGGGACCCACGGCGGGGCCGTGGGACCTCGATCGGAGGGGGGACGGGGAGCCGCTGGGGCGAAGGCCCCGGGCGTCAGCTGGTGCGGCCCTTGGCGTCGAAGGCCTTCATGCGGTCGAGCACGCCCTCGGCGGTCGGGTGCGGCATCTCGTCGACGATCCGTCCGTCCGCGAGGAAGACCACCCGGTCCGCGTAGGAGGCGGCCACCGGGTCGTGGGTCACCATCACGACGGTCTGGCCGAGTTCGCGCACCGAGTTCCGCAGGAAGCCGAGGACTTCGGCGCCGGAGCGGGAGTCCAGGTTCCCCGTCGGCTCGTCACCGAAGATGATCTCCGGGCGGGACGCGAGCGCGCGGGCGACGGCGACGCGCTGCTGCTGTCCGCCGGAGAGCTGGGTCGGCCGGTGGCCGAGCCGGTCGCGCAGCCCGATCATGTCGATGACCCGCTGCACCCACTCCTTGTCGGGCTTGCGGCCCGCGATGTCCATGGGGAGCGTGATGTTCTCCATCGCGGTGAGCGTCGGGAGCAGGTTGAACGCCTGGAAGATGAAACCGATCTTGTCGCGACGCAGCTGCGTCAGCTGCTTGTCCTTGAGCGAGCCGAGCTCGGTGTCGCCGATGCGCACGGAGCCGGAGCTGAAGGTGTCGAGGCCGGCGACACAGTGCATGAGCGTCGACTTGCCGGACCCGGACGGACCCATGATCGCGGTGAACTCGGCCTGCCGGAAGTCGACGCTGACGTTGTCGAGCGCGACCACCTGGGTCTCGCCCTGGCCGTACACCTTGGACAGGTCCGTGGCGCGGGCGGCCACGGAGGTGGCTCGGTGGGCGATGGGCGTGGTGGTCACGTGGGGGCTCCTGTCGGCGTTGCTGAGGGACGTTCCCATCGTCTCGGCCGTACGGCGCCGGATCGTCACTCCCGATGCCCGTCTTGGGGGCCCTCTCGGGTCGGACCGGGGAGGCGCTGCGTCATCCTTGGGTATGACAGGACCCCCGAGAGGTCCCACAGCTCGCCACCTGGCCGCCGGGCGGCCGAAGTGGCGGCATTTTTCCGTCAATCCCGGCTGCCCCCAGGGGCGGCGGGCGAGGGCGCGCGCCGCATGCCCATGCGCCCCCACCAGCCCTGACGCCGCATCAAGCGCCAATAAAATCAGACAACATCGGGCCATCGGCCCGAGGGGCGGATCGATCTCCACCGATAGGCTCCGCACCAGACGCTGACCGCGTGCACGCCCGGATGGTGGAATGCAGACACGGCGAGCTTAAACCTCGCTGCCCCTCGGGGCGTGCCGGTTCGAGTCCGGCTCCGGGCACAGCGTCACTCGGCCTCCGCCCCCTCCACCGTGCCCGGGACCGCCGCCCCCACGCCCCCTGCACGGCGGCCCCGCGAGGGACGGGTCAGACGGCCGGGAGGACGCTCAGCTTCCGGGCGTGCAGAGCGGCCAGGCGCCTGCCGGACGAGACGACGTACCACTGCTCCACCGAGCCCGAGCCGTCGTTCCAGGTCCAGCGCAGCTTCCCGTCGCGGGCGTCGTAGGCGTGCACCCCGCCGTCCTCGTCGAAGCGGGTCGCCCCGTAGAGCGTGTTCCCCACCTTCGCGAACTGCACCGGGTAGGCGCTGTCGAGCAGGGCCTCGTTGCGCCACAGCCGCCGCCCCGACGCCGGGTCCACGGCCCAGAGCGAGCGGGTGCTGTCCGAGACGTAGAGGACGCCGTCGAGCACGGCCGGACCGTTGAACGAACTGAACTCGTCGGTCGCCAGCGACCATCGCTCCGCCCCGCTCTCCAGCGCGAACGCGCGCAGCGTCCGGCCGTCCGGGACGATCACCAGTCCGTCGTGGACGACGAGGCGGTCGAGGCTGGACCGGCCGATCTTCTTCGTCCACAGCTGCCGGCCGCTCATGGTGTCGCGGACGGTCACGTTCTCCCGGGAGTCGGTGTAGACGAGCCGCCTGCCGCTGACGGCGGAGTGGATCCCGTACTCCTCGGTGCCCGCGTCCCGCCGCTCGCTCCAGACCGCCTTCCCGGTCCGGGTGTCGATCGCCGCGATCACGTTCCGGGACGAGCTGAAGTCCTTCTCCAGGATGCCCGCGACGACGTAGACCCGCTCCCCGTCGGCCCCGACCGGCCGCGGCTGGGCGTACCGTCCGCCGAGCCGGCTGCGCCAGACCTCCTCGCCGGTCGCCGGGTCCAGGGCCACGACGTCCCCGTCGTACGCGGTGCTCGCCAGGTACAGCCGGCCGCCGCCGAGGATCATCCGCGCACCGGGGACCGCCGTCCGGGGGCGGGACCAGAGCTCCTTCCCGGTGGCGAGGTCGCGGCCGACCAGCGGTTCGCCGGATACGAGCACCACGTCGCCGGCGACCGCGAGGGTGTCCAGGCTGCCGAGCGCGCCGGCCGCGGCCGGGGCCTGCCACAGGGGCCGGGGCGCGGTGCCCGGCGCAGGGGTGGTGAAGGAGTCGCCGGACGGCTCCCCGGAGCCGCTGCCGCCCCCCGCGTCCGCGTCGGCCTCCGGGCTGCAGCCCGTCAGCGCGGCCGCGGCCAGGACGAGTCCCGCGCCGGCGGCCCCCAGCAGCCGCCTGCGTGCCACCGCCGCGCCCCGGACGTCCCCCGCGCCGGCCGGGTCCGCTTCCTGTGTCCTCACGGTGTCTCTCCCCACCCCCGTGCCCGGTCCGCCCCACCGGCGGGCCGCGGCGGGGCCAGCCAACCACCGGAATCCGGACATGGCCGGTGGCGGTACCGTCCCGCGACAGCGCTGTGAAACATCTGTCACACCCGTCACAGCCTGCGGGCGGGCCGGAAACGCGACGATTCCCGAAAGATCCTCCCTGGGCACTAGGGTGCTTCTTTTGCTTGCGCATTACTCTTGACCTCAAGGCCGCGCAGGGTGGCCATGGAGGAGTGAGATGAGGAGCAGCAACCCGGTCTTCTCGCGACGGGGGTTCAGCCGCGACAACGGCTACGCCGGTTTCCACGCGCAGCAGCCGCAGGCCGGGGGCCCCGCCGCAGGTACGAACCCGTACGCGCAGGCCCCGGCCAACCCGTACGCGAGCAACCCCTACGCCCCGGCGGACACGCAGCACGGCGCTCCGCCGCAGGCTCCCGCCCGCTCGGGTGCCATGACGATCGACGACGTCGTCACCCGTACCGCCATGACGCTGGGCACGGTCGTCCTCACGGCGATCCTGTCCTGGGTGCTGCTGCCGGTCGACGAGGCCAACATCGGCAAGTCGTACGGCATCGCCATCGGTGCGGCCCTGGTCGCGATGGTGCTCGCCCTCGTCCAGTCCTTCAAGCGCAAGGCCTCGCCCGCGCTGATCCTGTCGTACGCGGCCTTCGAGGGCGTCTTCCTCGGTGTCATCTCCAGCGCGGTCTCCACGTACATCGCCGACGGCGTGGTCGCCCAGGCGGTGCTCGGCACGATGGCGGTCTTCGCCGGCGTGCTGATCGCCTACAAGATGCGCTGGATCCGCGTCACGCGCCGTTTCTACGGCTTCGTGATGGCGGCCGCGATGGGCTTCGTGCTGCTGATGATGGTGAACCTGCTGTTCGCCGTCTTCGGCGGCGGTGACGGCCTCGGCTTCCGCAGCGGCGGCCTCGGCATCCTGTTCGGTGTCATCGGCATCGTTCTCGGCGCCTGCTTCCTCGCCCTGGACTTCAAGCAGGTCGAGGACGGCATCGCGTACGGCGCTCCGCGCGAGGAGTCCTGGCTGGCGGCCTTCGGCCTCACCCTGACCCTGGTGTGGATCTACCTGGAGATGCTGCGTCTGCTGTCGATCCTGCAGGGCGACGACTGACGCACCGCTCCGCGTCCTTGACGCACGAAGGGCCCGTCCGGCGGAAGCCGGGCGGGCCCTTTCGTCGCGCGTGCGGGTGAAGCCGCTACGTCAGCTTCCGGGCGGCGCGCCTGAGGTCGTACTCGTGGATGATCGCTTTCGCGTGGCCGTACGCGAGGTCGTGCTCCCCGCGGAGCCAGCTGACCTTCTCCTCGAAGCGGAACAGGGACGGGCCTTCGTCGACCATGCGCAGCCAGTCGGAGATCTCACGGCCGGTGCATTCGGGGATTCGGGAGAGCAGATTTCGATGGGTCTCTTCGGAGAAGACTTGGGACATCGGCGCCTCCGGACGCATTGCGCGTGTGCTCTTCACGCCACCGTGCCTGAGCCCCGGCGTATTGGCAACAGCCCCGGAGGGGCGCGTAGGGTCGCGGCGTGCTGGATACGACGGAACTGACGGACGCGGTGGAGCGCTTCTCGGACCGGCTGAGGGCGGCCCCGCAGAGCCGGCTCCAGCGGGGCGCTGCGGCCGAGGGACTGGCGCTCGCCAGGGAATTGTCCGTGCGGGCGCAGCGCCTGGAGTCGCCGGGGGAGCGGCCGAGGATCATGCCGGACGTCGGCGTTTTCGCCGTCGCCGACCAACTTCTGGTGGCCGGCCGTGATTTGGCCGAAGCCTGTCGCACGGGCCCCGAGGGGGCGGCGGACCGGAGCGACATGGACGCCGCCGTCGCCCTGGTGCGGGCTGCGGCGGCGCGGTCCGGGCTCTGAGGGGGCGCTCCGGGGCGTCCGGGGCCCGGGCGGTGCCGGTCACACACGGTGCCGGCGCGCGGGCCCGGAGCTCAGTGGGAGGCGATCACACGGTCGGCGAGGATGTAGACGCTCTCGTCGCCGCAGGTGAAGGTCAGGGCGTAGGCGCCGGAGACGCCGGACCCGCCCAGCAGGACCGGGGCCGTACCGGAGCGCAGCGCGTCGGCGAGGCGCTCGGCGGTCTCCCTGTGCCCGGGGGTCATGCACAGGGTCGTGCCGTCGGTGAAGACGTACACGTCCAGCGTGCCCAGGGGGCCGGGCCGCACGTCGGCCAGTTCGGTGCCCGCGTCGGCGAGCTCCTCCAGCCGCGCCACGGTCCGCTCGTGATCCGTCACCACGGGCGTCTGGACCGGGACGAAGTCCGGGTGCGAGGGGTGCCGCCGGCGGGCGGCGGCCAGCTCGGGGGAGTCCTCGGCGTACTCCGTCGTCTCCGGCAGGTCGGCCAGGCCGGCGACGTCGGCCGTGTCGGCCATGGCGTCGAGGGCCTCGACCGCCTCCAGGTCCATGGCCTCCAGACCCGCGAAGTCGGCCTGGCGCGGCACGTAGAACGGCGTGATGTCGTCGCCGCCGCCGGTGAGCCCGCCCAGCAGCGAGGAGTCGCCCGGGAAGCGGGCGGAGGCGTCGGCCGCGTCCCTGGCCTCCTGGGCGGCCCAGAAGGCCCGCGCCTCGGCCAGCTCGCGCTCCCGCTCCTCGGCGAGGGCCTCGGCGACCGCCGCGCGTATCTCGGCGGTGTCGCTGCTGCGGGCCTGGGGGACCGACGCGGTGGGGCCGGTGCCGTACGACGACGCGGCGAGTTCGGTGCGCAGCGCGGCCACCTGCCTGCGGAGCCCGTGGGCGGCGTGCAGGGCAGCGGCGCCCACGGCCGTGGCGGCGGCCGTGGTCAGCAGCAGGGCAAGAGACATGGCGCTCACTGACGTACTCCCGATTTCACTCGATACCCCCGACTTCCTACATCAGCTTGCGGTGCCCCCGTGCCTCCTGTCAGTGCATTACGTCACGAATTGGACAGGACTTTGTGCCTCGTGTTTGACCGCGAAGCGGCGATGACCTGCTGAAACGGTTCTCCCCCAGGAGATAGGTCACATCCTGGGGGAGATTGAGTCACGAACCGGGATCCACTGCGCGTAGACCGCCGCGCGGCCCGGCCCCACGGGGCCGGGCCGCGCGGCGGTCGGGAGCGGCTCGGCTCGGCTCAGCCGCTGTGTGTGGGTGGGTCGCGTTTCGCTTCGCCACCGCTGCGGGCAGGTGCCGCCCTTGTTCCTCGGGCGACCCCTACCCTCCGCTCCGGCTCGGCTCAGCCGCTGTGTGTGGGTGGGTCGCGTTTCGCTTCGCCACCGCTGCGGGCAGGTGCCGCCCTTGTTCCTCGGGCGACCCCTACCCTCCGCTCCGGCTGGGCTCAGCCGCTGTGTGTGGGTGGGTCGCGTTTCGCTTCGCCACCGCTGCGGGCAGGTGCCGCCCTCGTTCCTCGGGCGACCCCTACCCTCCGCTCCGGCTCAGCTCAGCCGCTCGATGACCATGGCCATGCCCTGGCCGCCGCCCACGCACATCGTCTCCAGGCCGAACTGCTTGTCGTGGAACTGGAGGCTGTTGATCAGCGTGCCGGTGATGCGGGCGCCGGTCATGCCGAAGGGGTGGCCGACCGCGATGGCGCCGCCGTTGACGTTGACCTTGTCGATGTCGAAGCCGAGGTCCCGGTAGGACGGGATGACCTGCGCCGCGAACGCCTCGTTGATCTCGACCAGGTCGATGTCCGCGCTGGTGAGCCCCGCGCGGCTCAGGGCCTGCTTCGACGCCTCGACCGGGCCGAGGCCCATGATCTCGGGGGAGAGGCCGGAGACGCCGGTGGAGACGATGCGGGCGAGCGGGGTCAGGCCGAGCTCGCGGGCCTTGGTGTCGCTCATGATGACGAGCGCCGCCGCGCCGTCGTTGAGCGGGCAGCAGTTGGCCGCGGTGACCAGGCCGTCGGGGCGGAAGACGGGCTTGAGGCCCTGGACGCCCTCCAGCGTGACGCCCGCGCGCGGGCCGTCGTCCTTGCTGACCACGGTGCCGTCGGGGGTGGTCACGGGAGTGATCTCGCGCTCCCAGAAGCCGTTCTTGATGGCCTCCTCGGCGAGGTTCTGCGAGCGGACGCCGAACTCGTCCATGTCCGCGCGGGTCACGCCCTTCCAGCGGGCGAGGTTCTCGGCGGTCTGGCCCATCGCGATGTACGCGTCGGGGACCAGGCCGTCCTCGCGCGGGTCGTGCCAGGTCGAGCCCTCGGACTCGGCCACGGCGACCGTGCGGGCCTCGGCCTCGGCGAAGAACGGGTTGTGCGTGTCCGGAAGGCTGTCGGAGTTGCCCTTCACGAAGCGGGACACCATCTCGACGCCCGCCGAGATGAAGACGTCGCCCTCGCCGGCCTTGATGGCGTGCAGCGCCATGCGGGAGGTCTGGAGCGAGGAGGAGCAGTAACGGGTGACGGTGCAGCCCGGGAGGTGGTCCATCCCCATCTGGACGGCGACGATCCGGCCCAGGTTGTTGCCCTGCTCGCCGCCGGGCAGGCCGCAGCCGAGCATCAGGTCGTCGATGTCGCGCGGGTCCAGCTCGGGCACCTTGGCGAGGGCCGCCTGGATGATCGTGGCGGTCAGGTCGTCGGGCCGCAGCTCCTTCAGGGAGCCCTTGAAGGCCCGGCCGATGGGCGAACGGGCGGCAGAGACGATCACGGCTTCGGGCATCACGGCTCCATGAGGGAAGGGGGTGACGGGCTGTCTGGGAAGTTACCGGTACGTATGCCCGCGGTCACGGTACGGGCCGTGTGATGCGGGCCTCTTTTCTAAGCGGGCGCTTGCTCAGTACCGAGTGTGCCACGCCGGCCCCCTCCCGCGCCGGGCTCTTCGCCGTCGTCCCGGGGCGACACGCGTCCGGGCGCCCTGGCGCCCGCGCCGCCTGCGCGCCGTCGCCCGCCCGGAGCCGCCGGGCGGGCGACGGGCGGGTCAGGACGGGCCGGCGCGGTCCTCGGCCGGGGCCGCGTGGTCGGCGGGCTCGTGGGACGTGGCGTCCGCGGCCGGCAGCCGGCGCCGCCGCCGGTGCTTGAGCAGCGCCCAGGGGGCGCGGGCGCCCGTGACCTCGGTGCCCGCCTCCGACGCGGCGGTCGCCGCCGCCCTCGCCACCGGGAGCATGTCCTCGTCGCGGTCGACGTCCAGCGCGTCGCTCTCCGGCCACAGGCCGAGCGCCGCGCACAGCGTGGGCAGCATCGCCATCGCGGCCGTCGCGTAGCCCTCGGCCGACGGGTGGTAGTTGTCCGCGCCGAACATCTCCCGCGGATTGGCCGCGAACTCCGGCCCGAGCAGGTCGCCCAGCGAGACCGTCCGTCCGCCCTGCTCCACCACCACGATGGTCTGGGCCGCCGCCAGCTGGCGGCTGACCCGGCGGGCCAGCCAGCGCAGCGGCTGGTACACGGGTTCGATGGTGCCGAGGTCGGGGCAGGTGCCGACGACGATCTCGGCCCCGGCGGTGCGCAGCCTGCGCACGGCGGAGGCCAGGTACCGCACCGACTCGGTGGGCGGCATCCGGTGGGTGACGTCGTTCGCCCCGATCATGATCACGCAGACGTCGGGGGTCCGGGTGCGGTCCGCGAGGAGCTGGGTGACCTGACGTTCCAGGTCGTCCGACCGGGCTCCCGGCAGGGCGATGTTCCGGACCTCGACCGGGCGCTCGGCGACGGCCGCCAGCCCGGACGCGAGCAGGGCGCCGGGGGTCTGCCCGGCCCGGCGCACCCCCTGGCCCGCCGCCGTGGAGTCGCCCAGAACGGCCAGGTGGAGCGGGTCGGCCCTGCCGAAGGAGAGCCCGTACAGGCCGTTTCCCCGTGGCGGGATCGGCGCCGTGCCGCCCCCCACCGTGCGTTTCGCCAGCTGGACCTCGGCCAGCAGGACCCCGACGGCCGCCGCGCCGATGAGCCCGACGCTGCCCCCGCCGTATGCCGCACCTGCCGCGATGCGCCTGGCCACCCTCGCCCTCGACACAGCCACCTCCTCGCGGTCGTCCCGGACCGCCGTCGTGCGCGTACAAGACGTAACTGCCCCGTAGCCGCCGTCGCCCAATCACGCGCGTATCCGGCATACGCTGGCCGCACCATTACGGAGACCCCGGAGAACATTGTGCGTATCCACGACTCGATGATCAGTCTCGTCGGCGACACCCCGCTGGTGCGGCTGAACAACGTGACCGAAGGCATCTCGGCGACCGTCCTCGCCAAGGTCGAGTACTTCAACCCGGGCGGTTCGGTGAAGGACCGGATCGCCCTGCGGATGATCGAGGCCGCCGAGCAGAGCGGCGAGCTGCGGCCCGGTGGCACCATCGTCGAGCCCACCAGCGGAAACACCGGTGTGGGACTGGCGATCGTGGCCCAGCAGAAGGGCTACAAGTGCATCTTCGTCTGCCCGGACAAGGTGTCCACCGACAAGATCAACGTGCTGCGCGCATACGGCGCCGAGGTCGTCGTCTGCCCGACGGCCGTGGACCCGGAGCACCCGGACTCGTACTACAACGTCTCCGACCGGCTGGTCCGTGAGACGCCGGGCGCCTGGAAGCCCGACCAGTACTCCAACCCGAACAACCCGCGCTCGCACTACGAGACCACCGGTCCCGAGCTGTGGGCGCAGACCGACGGCCGGATCACCCACTTCGTCGCGGGTGTCGGCACCGGCGGAACCATCTCCGGCACCGGCCGCTACCTCAAGGAGGTCAGCGACGGCACGGTGAGGATCGTCGGCGCCGACCCGGAGGGCTCCGTCTACTCCGGCGGATCCGGCCGCCCCTACCTCGTCGAGGGCGTCGGCGAGGACTTCTGGCCGAGCGCCTACGACCGGACCGTCACCGACGAGATCGTCGCGGTGTCCGACAAGGACTCCTTCCAGATGACCCGTCGGCTCGCCAAGGAGGAGGGCCTGCTCGTCGGCGGTTCCTGCGGCATGGCCGTGGTCGCCGCGCTGAGGGTCGCCGAGCGGCTCGGCCCCGACGACGTCGTGGTGGTGCTGCTGCCGGACAGCGGCCGCGGCTACCTCTCCAAGATCTTCAACGACGAGTGGATGGCCGACTACGGCTTCCTGGAGAGCGGCGGCGCCAGCGTCGCCGAGGTGCTGCGCCACAAGGAGGGCGGCGCGCTGCCCAGCCTGGTGCACATGCACCCGGAGGAGACGGTCGGTCAGGCCATCGAGGTGCTCCGCGAGTACGGCGTCTCGCAGATGCCGATCGTCAAGCCGGGCGCGGGCCACCCCGACGTGATGGCCGCCGAGGTCATCGGCTCGGTCGTGGAACGCGAGCTGCTGGACGCGCTGTTCACCCAGCGGGCGTCGCTGCACGACCCGCTGGAGAAGCACATGTCCGCCCCGCTGCCCCAGGTCGGTTCCGGCGAGCCCGTCGCGGACCTGATGGCCGTTCTCGGTGACGCGGCCGACGCGGCGATCGTACTGGTCGAGGGCAAGCCCACGGGTGTGGTGAGCCGTCAGGACCTGCTCGCCTTCCTCGCGGGCGACGTGAAGTGAGGTCAGGGCGCCGGCCGGCCTGACACCTTCGCGCAAACGGTACGAGCACGTCACGTCCGCGCAGCACCCGCTTAACACGCGTCCTGCACAGTGGACGGTGTCGGCAGGGGGACCGGGCAGGTGACCCGGCCGGCGAGAACGGCGTCCAGGACTACGGAGCGGCTCCCGGACCTCCAGGACGCCCAGGACGCGTCGACCGGCCCTGACCCGGTCCGTGTCCTTCGCGGGGACCGCCGTCGTCCCGCCCCCCGGTCCGCCGGGGGTGCGGCGGTCCCCGCGCCGATCTCCCGGCGCGGGGACGGGACGGTCAGTCCTCCCAGTCGGACGCGCGGCGCCGGTCGGCGGCGCGCTGCCACGGCCACATGTGGGCCGCGTTCGCCACGTTCACACCCACGATGCCCAGCCAGGTGACGACCAGGCCGGCGAGGTCCGCGTTGGCCACACCGATCGCCGACAGCGGGATCGCCAGGACCAGGGTGACGACGGCGAAACCGAAGCGTTCGCCGAAGCGGGACTCCGGTGAGCGGCCCGGATGGGCGCCGCCGCGGGCCACGACCATCTGCTGTTCGGCCAGCTGCCGGCGGACCCTGCGGTCCACCGTGCCGTCCACTCGCTGCTCGATCTTCTCCAGGAACGACTCCACGAGCGCGGAGTCGTACTCCTCGCCCAGGTCGCGGCGGGCGTGAAGGGTGGCGTCGAGCTCCTTCTTGAGCTCTTGGTCGCGGGCTTCCATAGGAGGAACGGTAGAAGAGCGGGGGGCGCCGGTCAGTGGGGCTAGCACCCCTCTTGGGGTGGGGAGCCCCCGCGGGTGCTCCGGTACGGACCTACCCGCACGTACCGCTTGCCGCGCCTGTATATCGTCATGCAGAGTTCTTGGTGACTGAATACGGGGCCGGACGAGGGGATGGCAATGAGCGACAGCCCTGCCGCGCGGCTGCAACTGCTGTTCGAAGGGCACCGGCTCACCCCCACCCAGCGGCGCATCGCCCACAGCATGGTCCGGAGGGCGGCGGACGTGCCGTTCCTGTCCAGCGTCGAGCTCGCGGACCTCGCGGGGGTCAGCCAGCCCTCCGTCACGCGCTTCGCGGTCGCGCTCGGCTTCGACGGCTACCCGGCGCTGCGCAGGCATCTGCGCGAGGTCGCGCCGCCGGAGACCGCCACGGCGCACGCGGACGAACTCAACGAGTACCAGCAGGCGGTGCAGGCCGAGATCGAGAACCTGCGGCAGCTCTCCGCGATGCTCGCCGACCCCGCGCCCGTCGAACGCGCGGGGCGGCTGCTCGCCGCGTCCCGCCCGCTGCCGGTGCTCGGACTGCGCGCCGCCTCCTCGCAGGCACGCGGGTTCGCCTACTTCGCCGCCAAGGTCCACCCCGACGTGCGTCTCCTCGACGAAGGCGGCTCGATGCTCGCGGACCGGGTCGACGCCGCGCGCCGGGCGGGCGCCACGGCGCTGATCTGCTTCGCGCTGCCGCGGCACCCCCGGGAGGTGGTGGCGGCGCTGGAGTACGCCCGCGCCGCCGGGCTGACCGTCGTCACGGTCGCCGATTCGGCCTTCGCGCCCGTCGCCGCCCACAGCGACCTGCTGATCCCGGCCGCCGTCGGCACCGGCCTCGCCTTCGACACCGCCTGCGCCCCGATGCTGCTGGGCCGGGTGCTGCTGGAGGCCATGTGCGACGGCCTGCCGGACGCGCAGGCGAGGCTGGAGGACTTCGACGCCCAGGCCGCGGCCCGCGGTCTCTTCACGGACTGACCTTCTGCCGGCCGGGGCCCCGGGACGTCGGCGGCCGCTCGCCCCGCCTCGCCGCGCGTCGTTCCGCCCCGGCTGCCGGCGGGTCCGGACCGCCGGGCGCACCGCGCAGCAGCCGTCCCCAGGGCGCGTTCTCGTGGCGCGTTCTCATGGTGCGTTCAGAAAGAAGCACTACCGTCCCTCGCCGACGGAAGCGGGTCCGTCCGGCGGGGCGCGGGGCGGCGACGGAGGGAGTGGGCGAGTGGGGCGCGGCCAGGTGCGGTCCCGGGCGGGACGCGGCGCGGTGACGGGTGAGGGCAGGCGCGGCACGCAGTCGCTGGCGCGCGTGGCGGTGGCCGTGCGGGCGGGCGCGGCGCCGCTGTGGTGGGCCGGGGTCCTCGCGGCGGGAGTCGGAGTGTGGCTGCCGGGGCTGACGGGGCGCCGGATCGGCGTCTGGGCGGGGGCGGCCCTCTTCCTGGTGACCGCCGTCGCCGTCGCGCTCGTACGCCGCCGGCGCTACACCCACTTCGCCGGCTGCGGCACCCGCGCGGGCCGGCACGACGTGCTCCAGGACCGCAGGGTGACGCTGCGGCTGAGGCGGCGCGCCGGGCGCCGGTGGCTTGTGGCCGCGTTCGCCGCGGCCGTCGGCTCCTCGTTCGCGGTGCCCGCCGCGGGAGGGGCGCTGCTCGCCGGGGCCGGGGCCGGACTGTGGGCGAAGGCCCTGTGGATCGGCCGGGTCGAGCGGGACGCGGACGTCCTGCTGTGGGTGCGCACGGACTGGCTGCCGGGCGGACCGGTGGGCAGGCACGTCAAGGGCTTCCGCACGACGGGGATCGCGGCGGGCGACGCCGCGCCCGGCGGGGCGCGGCGCCGGCGCTGAGTCGGCCGGACGGTCGCTCAGACCTCCAGCTCGGCCTCGATCTTCCGCAGCTGGTGGCGGGCCATCGCGAGGTTGGCGCGCTGCTTGTCGAGCGCCAGGTACAGGAACAGCCCGTTGGATCCGCGGCTCTTGAGCAGCCGGATCATGTGGTACTGGGTGTCGAGGGTGATCAGGATGTCCTCGATCTCCTCCTTCAGCCCCAGGTGCTCCATGGTGCGCACCTTGGCGCGGACCACGTCCGTGTTGCCGGCGGCCGCGACGTTGAGGTCGAGTTCCTTGCCGCCGCCGATGGTGCCCAGGGCCATGCCGCTGGTGTAGTCGACGAGGGCGGCGCCGATCGCTCCATCGATGGTCATCGCTTCCTTGAGCGCTGTTTCGGTGTTGGCCATGGCGGGCGCACCTTCCTTCCGTCTGGTCCGGTTTCTGCCGGCTGTGGTTGCGTTGCGTGCGGGTTGTCTGGCGGGGGTGGCAGCCATGTCAGGCGTCCTGTGTCCGTTCGAGCGCGCCGTCGACGAGCTCCCCGATGCGGGCACCGGCGCGGCGGGCTTCGAGATGGAGCCGGCCGACGTTGATCCTCGGCTCGGCCAGTACCGTGAGCACGGCCGACGAGCCGGCCGCGTAGGTGGCGACGTATCCGGTCTCGCCGCGGACGAGCAGTTCCTTGAAGCCGCCCTGACCGGTCGCCTCGGTCAGGCGCAGTGCGACTCCGAGCGCGGCGGCGGTGAGGGCGGCGACCCCTTCCGCCTCGGCGGTGTCCGACGCCAGTACCAGGCCGTCGGCGCTCGCCGCGAGCGCGCCGGTCAGCTGCGGCACCCGGGCGCGCAGCCGTCTGATCTCGCCGAGCACATCGGCTTCGGCCGTCATGAGCTGTCTCCTCTCGGCGCGCAGCCGCAGCGCGCGCCTCATGACGGGACACGCCGGGCCCGGTGGGTCGGGCGGCGGTGATTCACAGGCTTGCCTCCAGTGCGTCGCGGAGCCGGCGGAGCAGGGCGATGTCCGGATCGGCGGGGAACTGGGAGACCCAGCCGGGCAGCGGGCCGCCGGTGTCCGTCACCGGCTCGGACGGTGTCTCGACGAGTCCCGCGGCGGCCATCCGCCGCACCTCGACCAGGGTGTTGAAGGCGGGGCGGCCGAGCGCCCTGGCGATGGCCGACGGCGTGCGCACGCCGTCGGCCATCGCGAGCAGGTCCCGCTGCCGCCGGGAGGCCGCGGCGCGTGCGGAGCCGGGGACGAGGGGGGCGGTGTCGACCTCGGGGTAGGGCCAGACGGTCTCCAGCAGACCGCGGCGTCTGCGCGCCTCGCGGGCCACGTCCGCCGCGGGCACCGGACGGATGCTGCCGATCCAGTGCGCGACGCCGTAGCGGAAGCGGGTGGGTCCGCTGGTGGGGGCGAGGGCGAAGAAGGCGGCGTCGTGGAGGGCGGCGAGATGACAGATCTCCAGCTCGCCGTCGGCCAGCTGGCCGCTGTCGACCAGGAACCGCGCCACCTCGCGCCGGGCCCCGGCCTGCGCGACGGCCTCCTCCCAGCCGGTGCGGGGCAGCCGCCCGCTCGCGGTCAGCAGGACGTCGATGCCGGGCGCCGCCGGGCTCTCGGCGTGCACGACCTGACCGTCCGCCAGGTAGAGCGCGCCGTGGTCGCGTACGAGGACGCCGGTGGCGCGTTCCTCGGCGAGCCGGGCGAGCATCGGGGAGACGGCCGTCGCCGCGGAGGTCATCCGAGCACCAGCCGCTCGGCGATGTCGGCCATCCGCAGTCTGGCGAGGGCGAGGTTGCCGGTGTCCCGGTCGAGCCAGAGGTGGAGGAACACGCTGCTGTCGAACGTGGTCTCGACGAAACGGATCACGTGGTAGCCGTTGCGGGTGGTGACGATGAGGTCCTCCACCGGTAAGCCCTTGATGCCGCGCTCCTCTGCGGAGGGCCCCGCGGGGTCGGTGTCGTCGGGGGCGAACGACGGGTACTCGGCGGCCATCCTGGCGAGTTCGGCCGTCTCCGCCGCCGTGGCCTCCACGTCGCCGCCGGGGGTCTCACCGATGGCGCCGAGCGCGAGCCCGCTGGTCCAGTCCACGATCGCCGCTCCGCGCGCCCCCGGCACCACCATGGCCTGCAGCAGGCATTCGTCGATTCCGGGCACGCGGAACTCCCCTCCCCGCCTCGGTACGGCCCGCACGGATGCGTGCCGGTGACGGAGAGGCTACGCAACGTGGCCCTTGCCGTGGGCAGTTCTGGCAAATTCACGTGGGACATGCCCCGGTGCGGATAAGGTCCGCGGCCGAAAACCGCCGACGCGGTGGACGCGGCGGCCCGGACGGCCGCTCACTGCTCCGGCCGCAGCCTCAGGAACAGCTTGTTCACGCCCCACAGCAGCACACCGATGCCGATCAGCACCCCGGCGCGGATGTAGACGTCCGCAGCCCGGTCGGCGAGCGGACTGGCCAGAACCAGTGCGGTGAGGGCGCCGAGCACGGGCAGGACGGTCGGCGTCCGGAAATGCGCGTGGTCGACCCGGTCCCTGCGCAGCACCAGGACCGTCACGTTGACCACGGCGAAGACGCAGAGAAGCAGGAAGGAGGTGGTGTCGCCGAGACCCTCGATCTCGCCCGTCGACACCAGGCCGATGGCGAGCACGGTGACGAAGACGATCCCGGTGACCGGGGTGCGGCGGCGGGGGAGCACCTTGCCCATGGCCTTCGGCAGAACGCGTTCGTTGGCCAGTCCGTAGCAGAGCCGCGAGGCCATCATGATGTTGATGAGGGCGGAGTTGGTGACCGCGAAGAGGGCGATCAGCGCGAAGAGTTTGGGCGGGAAGTCGACCCCGCCCGCCTTGACGACCTCCAGCAGGGGTCCGCTGGAGCCCTCCAGGGTGCGGTGGTCGACGAGCAGGGAGGACACCAGCGCGACGAGGACGTAGATGGTGCCGGTCACGGCGACGCCGATGAAGATGGCGCGGGGGAAGGTGCGGACGGGGTCCTGTGTCTCCTCGGCCATGTTGACCGAGTCCTCGAAGCCGACGAAGGCGAAGAAGCCGAGCGCGGTGGCGCCGAGGACGCCGGTGATCAGGGCGTACCCGGTGCCCGACGCCTCGAAGTCGGTCAGCCGGGCCGGCTCCCCGTCGCCGCTGAGGACGGCCCAGGCGCCGATGCCGAGGATCACCGCCAGGCCGGTCAGCTCGACGGCCGTCAGCACCACGTTGGTCTTCACCGACTCCGACACGCCGCGCAGCGCGAGGCAGGCGAGGGCGATGATGAACACGACGGCTATCAGGGTGGCCGGTATCGCGTCGGTGAACTCCTGGAAGTAGTCGCCGCTGAAGGCCCGGGCCGCCGCGCTGGCGGACGACAGGCCGGAGCAGATGACCATGAAGGCGACGATGAAGGTCAGGAACGGCACCTTGAACGCCTTCTGGGTGTAGAGGGCGGCGCCGGCGGCCTTCGGGTACTTCCCGACGAGTTCGACGTACGACGCGGCGGTCAGCAGGGCGACCACGAATCCGATGAGGAACGGCAGCCACAGGGCGCCGCCGACCTTGCCGGCGACCTTGCCGGTGGTGGCGTAGATGCCGGTGCCGAGGATGTCGCCGATGACGAAGAGGACGAGCAGTTTCGGGCCGATGGCCCGCTTCAGGGAGGGGGACCCCTCCGCCTCCGCCGTCCCTGTCGTCTCCGTGGTGGGCCGTGGGCCGGATCCGCTCATCGAGGTCCTCTTCCGCTCGCCGGTGGAGATTTTTCTGCCCGGTGCGGCTGAGGTGATTCCCCGCACTTGCGCACGGGTGCGCGGCCCGAGGGCCGTTGCGTCGGCGGGGGTCAGTGCGTGCGGTGCTCCACGGCGCGGGCCACGTCGGCCAGATCGCGGGCGATCGCCTTCCGTACCGCCCGCGCGCCGAGTGGCCCGAGCGCCTTGGCCAGTACGCCCCTGAGGCCGCCCGGGGGGACGGCCGTGAAGGTCATCCGGACGGTGGTCGTCTCGGGGCCGGCGGTGAGCAGCCGGAACTGCGAGATGTAGCGGGTGCCGTGCGACTCGGCCTCCACCATGTAGCGCTCGGGCGGTTCGCAGGCCGTCACCCGCATCTCCTCGGTGGCCTCCTTGCCGAACATCCGCCGGGTCTCGCGCCAGCGGGTGCCGAGGCCGAAGGCGCCCGGGGTGAGCACCTCGACCTTGTCGACGCCGCTGAGCACGGACTCCCAGGAGTGCAGGTCGGTCATCGTCTCCCACACCCGTCCGGGAGGCGCCTCGATCAGCCGGTCGACCACGACTGTGCTGGTAGCCATGTCTTCCATGGAACCACCGGGGTGCGGCTGCCGCCTCACGCCGCGGGCACGGGACGGTCCCCGGTGGTTGACTAGAACTATTCATGCAGCCAGGATGTGAATAGAGCTGTGAACAATCAGGGTCCGCGACCGCGGACGCCGGGTGACGCGAGGAGGCATCGCCATGTCAGGACCCCGCCCCGTACGGGCACCGCGCGGTACGGAACTGAGCGCCCTGGGATGGCAGCAGGAAGCCGCCCTCCGCATGCTCCAGAACAACCTCGACCCCGAGGTCGCCGAGCACCCCGACAAGCTCGTCGTCTACGGCGGCACCGGCAAGGCGGCCCGCGACTGGCGCTCGTTCGACGCCATGGTGCGCACGCTGAGGACCCTCAAGCAGGACGAGACGATGCTCGTCCAGTCCGGCCGCCCGGTCGGCGTCATGCAGACCCACGAGTGGGCCCCCCGCGTCCTGATCGCCAATTCCAACCTCGTCGGCGACTGGGCCAACTGGGAGGAGTTCCGCCGCCTGGAGGCCCTCGGCCTCACCATGTACGGCCAGATGACGGCCGGCTCCTGGATCTACATCGGCACCCAGGGCATCCTCCAGGGCACCTACGAGACCTTCGCCGCCGTCGCCGCCAAGAAGTTCGGCGGCACGCTCGCCGGCACCATCACGCTGACCGCCGGTCTCGGCGGCATGGGCGGCGCCCAGCCGCTCGCCGTCACCATGAACGACGGCGTCGCGATCTGCATCGACTGCGACCCCCGCGCCATCGAGCGCCGGATCGAGCACCGGTACCTGGACGTGAGGGCCGACAGCCCGGCCCACGCCCTCCGGCTGGCGACCGAGGCGCGCGACGCCCGCCGGCCGCTCTCCATCGGCCTGCTCGGCAACGCCGCCGACCTGCTGCCCCAGCTGCTCGCCGAGGGCGCGCCGATCGACATCGTCACGGACCAGACCTCCGCCCACGACCCGCTGGCCTACCTGCCCGCGGGCATGGCCTTCGAGGACATGGCGGACGCGGCGGCCAAGGACCCGGCGGGCTTCACCACCCGCGCCCGCGAGTCCATGGCGCGCCACGTCGAGGCGATGGTCGGCTTCATGGACGCCGGCGCCGAGGTCTTCGACTACGGCAACTCGATCCGCGGCGAGGCCCAGCTGGCCGGCTACGACCGGGCGTTCGCTTTCCCCGGCTTCGTCCCCGCCTACATCCGCCCGCTGTTCTGCGAGGGCAAGGGCCCGTTCCGCTGGGCGGCGCTGTCCGGTGAGGCGTCCGACATCCACAGGACGGACAAGGCGATCCTCGACCTCTTCCCGGAGAACGAGTCGCTCCACCGCTGGATCAGGATGGCCGGCGAGCGCGTCCACTTCCAGGGCCTGCCCGCCCGCATCTGCTGGCTCGGCTACGGCGAGCGCGACCGGGCCGGCGAGCGCTTCAACGACATGGTCGCCTCCGGTGAGCTCCAGGCCCCGCTGGCCATCGGCCGCGACCACCTCGACTGCGGCTCCGTCGCCTCCCCGTACCGCGAGACAGAGGCCATGCTCGACGGCTCCGACGCCATCGCCGACTGGCCGCTGCTCAACGCCATGGTCAACGTCGCCTCCGGCGCCTCCTGGGTCTCCCTCCACCACGGCGGCGGGGTCGGCATGGGCCGCTCCATCCACGCCGGCCAGGTCACGGTCGCCGACGGCACCCCGCTCGCGGGCGAGAAGATCCGCCGGGTGCTCACCAACGACCCGGGCATGGGCGTCATCCGCCACGTCGACGCCGGCTACGACATCGCCGAGTCCGTGTCCGACGCCAGGGGAGTCCGCGTCCCGATGCGGGAGGACGGCTCCGCGTGAGCGAGACCTTTCACGCCATGTGGCGGTCGCTGCGGCCCATCGGCCGCAGCGCCGCCTCCGGCGGCTACCGCCGCTACGCATGGACCGGGGCCGACGCCGACTGCCGGCTCTGGTTCCGGATGCAGGCGGAGGCCCGGCGGCTGGACTACGAGGTCGACCGGAACGGCAACCAGTGGGCCTGGCTCGGCGACCGGGAGGCCGGCGACGCCGTGGTCACCGGCTCGCACCTGGACTCCGTCCCCGACGGCGGCGCGTTCGACGGCCCCCTCGGCGTGGTGTCCGCCTTCGCCGCGCTCGACGAACTGCGCTCCCGCGGCGTCCGTTTCACGCGCCCCTTCGCCGTCGTCAACTTCGCCGACGAGGAGGGCGCCCGCTTCGGGCTCGCCTGCGTCGGCTCCCGCCTCGTCTCCGGGCAGCTGACGAAGGAACAGGCGTACGCGCTGCGCGACGCCGACGGGATCAGCCTGCCCGAGGCCATGGAGGCCGCGGGCCACGACCCCGCGGCCATCGGCCCCGACCCCGGGCGGCTCGCCCGCATCGGCGCCTTCGTCGAGCTCCATGTGGAGCAGGGCAGGGCCCTGGACCTCTCCGGGGACGCCATCGGCATCGCCTCGGCCATCTGGCCGCACGGGCGGTGGCGGTACGACTTCGCCGGCGAGGCCAACCACGCGGGCACCACCCGTCTCGTCGACCGCCGCGACCCGATGCTCACCTACGCCGAGACCGTCCTCGCCGCCCGGCGCGAGGCCGAACTCGCGGGCGCGGTCGCCACCTTCGGCAAGATCGCCGTCGAGCCCAACGGGGTCAACGCCATCCCCTCCCTCGTCCGCGGCTGGCTCGACGCCCGCGCCGCCGACCACGAGGCACTCGACACGGTCGTCGCCGGCATCGAGGCGGCCGCCCACGAGCACGCCGCCCGCCAGGGCATCGACCTCACCGTCGTGCGGGAGTCGTTCACCCCGGTCGTGGAGTTCGCGCACACGCTGCGCGACGAGCTCGCGGGCATCCTCGGGGAGAAGACCCCCGTCCTCGGCACGGGCGCGGGACACGACGCCGGAATCCTCTCCGGATCAGTCCCGACCGCGATGCTGTTCGTACGCAACCCCACGGGCGTCTCGCACTCCCCGGCCGAGTCCGCGGCCGAGGACGACTGCGCCGCCGGGGTCCTCGCGCTCGCCGACGTACTGGAGGGTCTCGCGTGCAGGTGACGTACTGGCTGGAGCATGCCTGGCTCGACCCGGCGGTCGAGCCGGGCGTGGTCCTGACCGTGTCGGCCGGCAGCTCCGGCACGGACGGCCGGATCACCGAGGTGCGCACCGGGACCGGCACCCCGCCGCCCGGCGCCGTCGTCCTGCGCGGACTGACCGTCCCCGGCCTCGCCAACGCCCACTCGCACGCCTTCCACCGGGCGCTGCGCGGCACCGTCCAGGTCGGCTCCGGCACCTTCTGGACCTGGCGCGAGGTGATGTACCAGGTCGCCTCCCGCCTCACCCCGGACACGTACCACGCCCTGGCCCGCGCGGTGTACGCGGAGATGGCGCTGGCCGGCATCACCTCCGTCGGCGAGTTCCACTACGTCCACCACGCGCCCGGCGGCACGCCCTACGCCGACCCCAACGCGATGGGCGAGGCCCTGGTCGCGGCAGCCGCCGACGCCGGCATCCGGATCACTCTGCTCGACACGGCCTACCTCTCCTCCGGCTTCGGCGCCGCCCCCGACCGGCACCAGCTGCGCTTCTCCGACGGGACGGCCGACGCCTGGGCCGAGCGGGTGTCCCGGCTGAAGGAGGGGGACGGCGCCCGCATCGGGGCGGCCATCCACTCCGTACGCGCCGTGCCGGCGGACCAGCTGGCGACCGTGGCCGCCTGGGCCGCCGAGCGGGGCGCCCCGCTCCACGTCCACCTCTCGGAGCAGACGGCGGAGAACGACGCCTGCCTCGCCGCGCACGGCCGCACGCCCACGGAACTCCTCGCCGAGCACGGGGTGCTCGGCCCGCGGACGACGGGCGTCCACAACACCCACCTCACCGAGCACGACATCGCGCTCCTCGGCTCCTCGGCCACCGGCACCTGCATGTGCCCGACGACCGAACGCGACCTCGCCGACGGCATCGGTCCGGCCGTCGCCCTCCAGCGCGCGGGCTCCCCGCTCTCGCTCGGCAGCGACAGCCACGCCGTCGTCGACCTGCTGGAGGAGGCGCGGGCCATGGAACTGAACGAGCGCCTGCGCTCCCGCACCCGCGGCCACTGGACCGCCGCCGCCCTGCTGCGGGCCGCGACGGCCGACGGCCACGCCGCGCTCGGCTGGGGGGAGGCGGGCAGGCTGGAACGGGGCGCGCTCGCCGACTTCACGACGATCGCCCTGGACTCCGTCAGGACAGCGGGGCCGGTGCCGCGTCTGGCAGCCGAGACGGCGGTATTCGCAGCGTCGGCAGCGGATGTCCGGCACACGGTCGTGGGCGGACATCAGGTCGTGAAGGACGGGGTCCACCGCTCCGTACCGGACGTGGCCCGCGCCCTCGCGGACTCGATCGCCGCCCTGCGCGGCTGAAGGAGGCACCCCTCACCATGAACACGGGCCCCGCCGCGACGAACAAGCCGGTGGCGACCTCCGGCCCCACGAGCGCGAACAGCGCCGTGGCGACGGACGCCACCGCCATCGTCAACATCGCAAGTCTGGTCACCAACGATCCCTCCCTCGGTGAGGGAACGCCCCTCGGCCTGATCCGGGACGCGGCCGTCGTCATCGAAGGCGACCGTGTCGTCTGGGTCGGTGAATCAAGCAAAGCACCCGCCACCGACAACCGGCTCGACGCCGGCGGGCGGGCGGTGATCCCCGGCTTCGTGGACTCCCACTCGCACCTGGTCTTCGGCGGCGACCGCACCGCCGAGTTCAACGCCCGGATGTCCGGTCAGCCGTACGCCGCGGGCGGCATCCGCACCACCGTCGCGGCCACCCGCGCCGCGAGCGACGACGAGCTGGAGGCCAATCTCGTCCGCCACCTCGGCGAGGCGCTCCGCCAGGGCACCACCACGTTCGAGACCAAGTCCGGTTACGGGCTCACCGTCGAGGACGAGGCCAGGGCGCTGCGGATCGCCGCGCGCCACACCGACGAGGTGACCTACCTCGGCGCCCACATCGTCTCCCCCGACCTCGCGGACGATCCGGCGGCCTATGTCGCCCTCGTCACCGGCGAGATGCTCGACGCCTGCGCGCCGTACGCCCGCTGGGTCGACGTGTTCTGCGAGAAGGGCGCCTTCGACGGCGACCAGGCCCGCGCGATCCTCACGGCGGGCAGGGCGAAGGGCCTCGTACCGCGCGTGCACGCCAACCAGCTCACGTACGGCCCCGGTGTGCAGCTCGCGGTGGAGCTCGACGCCGCGTCGGCCGACCACTGCACCCATCTCACCGACGCGGACGTCGACGCCCTCGCCGGCGGCTCCACGGTGGCGACGCTGCTCCCGGGTGCGGAGTTCTCCACCCGCGCGCAGTGGCCCGACGCGCGGCGCCTGCTCGACGCGGGCGTCACCGTCGCCCTGTCGACGGACTGCAACCCCGGCTCCTCGTACACCTCGTCGATGCCGTTCTGCGTCGCCCTCGCCGTGCGCGACATGGGCATGACGCCCGACGAGGCCGTCTGGTCCGCGACGGCCGGCGGGGCCGCCGCCCTGCGCCGCACGGACGTCGGCCGCCTGACCCCGGGCGCCCGCGCCGACCTGGTCGTGCTGGACGCCCCGAGCCATGTCCACCTCGCCTACCGCCCGGGCGTCCCGCTGGCGGCCCGTGTCCTGCGCGCGGGCCGGACGGTCGCGGCCGTGCCCACCGGTCACCCGTAGGGGCCGCGCCCGGGAGCGGCCTTCGGGATGCCCGCTCCCGGGCCGGGGGGACGTCAGGCCAGCAGGTGGGCGTAACTGCGCGGGTGCGCCGTCAGGTACTCGCGCAGCGACTGGGCCCGGTGCCCGGCGAGCCGGGGCACCGCGTCCGAGACGAGCGCCATCTCGCCCGCGCCGATCGCCTCGTAGGACGTCACCCAGCCCGTCACCTCCCACTCCTCGGCGCCGAATCCGGCGCGGGAGGCGAACGCCTCGTCATGGGACTCGGAGAGATAGCGGATCGTGCGCCCGGTGGCGAGGGTGAGTTCGGCGGCGGCCTCGGCGAGGGAGAACGCCGACGGCCCCGTCAGGTCGTACACCGCGCGGTCGTGCGCGCCCGTCCCGTCCAGCAGGACGGCGGCGGCCGCGTCGGCGATGTCGTCGTGCGCCACCGCCGCGACCCGGCCCTGGCCCGCCGGTCCGCGCAGCACACCGTCGGCGCCGGTCATCGCCGGGATCGCGGCCAGGTAGAAGTTGTCCCGCAGGAAGGTGTGGCGCACCCGGGCGGCCCGGATGTACTCCTCGGTGTGGAAGTGGTCGCGGGCGAAGGTGAAGGTCGCCTGCGGGGACGCGCCCACGAACGAGAGGTACACGATGCGGCCCACGCCCGCCGCGAGGGCCGCGTCCACGGCCGTGTGGTGCTCCCGCACCCGGCCGGGGGCCTCGTGGGCGGAGACCAGGAAGAGGGTGTCCGCCCCGTCCAGCGCCCGGCGCATGGCCTCGCCGTCGGCGTAGGCGGCGGCGGGTGCCGCCACCGCGCCGGGCAGCCGGGGCAGCCGGTCCGGGTCGCGGCCGATCAGCCGGGTCGCCGCACCCGCGTCGGCGAGCCGGCGCGCCACCCTGCCGCCGACCCGCCCGCCGGCTCCGGTGACTGCGATGACCTCGGGCATGACACGGTCCTCTCGACGACTGCACGACTGCACGACTGCACGGCCGCACCGGTGGGACGACCGCACCGCCGCCCGTCCGCGTGACGCGTCCGCGTGCCGCGTCCGTGCGGCGTGCTCCAGTGTCACCGGGTGCCCTCGGCCCGCGCGGCACGACATGCGGCCGATACCCGGGAAGCCACCGCGTGCCCGCACCGGACCCGCAACGGCGCGCGGGGGCCCGTTCCCTGACGGGACGGGCCCCCGCGCGCCGTGCACAGGCCGTGGGCGGCGG
>NZ_RDBP01000012.1:735748-752082 GCF_008042045.1 Streptomyces sp. T39 | reverse complement strand
CCGCGCGCCGTGCACAGGCCGTGGGCGGCGTCTGCCTCACTGCTCGACGGTGAGGCCCTTGCGCAGCTTGACCAGGGTCTTCGTCAGCAGACGCGACACGTGCATCTGCGAGATGCCGAGCTCCTCGCCGATCTCCGACTGCGTCATGTTCGCCACGAAGCGCAGGCTGAGGATCGTGCGGTCGCGCGCCGGGAGGGAGGCGATCATCGGCTTCAGCGACTCGACGTACTCGATGCCTTCGAGGCCGTCGTCCTCGTAGCCGATGCGGTCCGCCAGCGCGCTCTCGCTGTCGTCGTCCTCCGGCTGGGCGTCCAGCGAGCTGGCCGTGTAGGCGTTGCTCGCCGCCATGCCCTCGGCGACCTCCTCGCGGCTGATGCCGAGGTGCTCGGCCAGTTCCCCGGCGGTCGGCGCGCGGTCGAGGCGCTGGGACAGCTCGTCGCCGGCCTTCGCCAGTTCGAGCCGCAGCTCCTGGAGCCGCCGCGGGACGCGCACGGACCACGAGGTGTCGCGGAAGAAGCGCTTGATCTCGCCGATGATGGTCGGCATCGCGAAGGTGGGGAACTCGACGCCCCGGCTGAGCTCGAACCGGTCGATCGCCTTGATCAGCCCGATCGTGCCGACCTGGACGATGTCCTCCATCGGCTCGCTGCGGGTCCGGAAGCGCGACGCGGCGAACTTGACCAGGGCCAGGTTCAGTTCGATCAGGGTGTTGCGTACGTATGCGTGTGCGTGGGTGCCCTCCTCGAGGGCGGCCAGCCGGTCGAAGAGCGTCCTGGACAGCGCGCGCGAGTCCAGCGTGCTCAATTCGCCGGGGTCGGGAATGTCGGGCAGGCCCTCGAGCCCGTCCGGGACGCCCGCGGTCCGGTACTCCTCGTGGTGGGGTTCCGCCGGGGCGAAGTCGTACGTTGCCGACGGCGCGGTGGGGGTACGCGAATCGTCGAGCCGGGGTGACATGGTCTCCTCCATCGTTCTCGGCATATGGCTGCCGAAGCCGTGCATGCAGCTGCGGTGAGCGGCGCCTCCAAAGCCGGCCTGGTCGGGTGTGTCTCCACTAGCCCTATCGGTTCCGCGGGACGGGTGGCAAGTGACGTCACTTCGATATGTCCGTATTGCCTGTTAGTTCGGCTACCCCGTGGCGCGCGGAGCGGCTAGTGTTCGGGGGTGTCCGCACGATCCCGAGGGATGGTGTGACATGCGGCACCAATACGGTGGACGAAGCAGCGACGACACGGCGAAGAGGGACGGGCATGGACCGCGAGACGGTCGGCAGCGTGAATCGGGGCCGACTCCAGGTCGAGGTTCGGACCGAGGGGCGCAGCGAAATCGTGAGGCCGGCGGGTGAGTTGGATCACCACACGGCCGAACTGCTGCGTGTGCCCTTGGAAGAGGCGGTCGACCGGGGCCGGGTACGGCTGGTGGTCGACTGTTCACAGCTCGACTTCTGCGACTCCACCGGACTCAATGTGCTGCTCGGCGCCCGGCTGAAGGCCGAGGCCGGCGGGGGAGGGGTTCATTTGGCGGGGATGCGGCCCGTGGTGGCCAGGGTCTTCGAGATCACCGGGGCAGAAGCCGTCTTCACCGTGCACCGCACGCTGGAAGACGCCCTGGCGGACGACTGAACGGCTTCCCTTCCGTGCCGTACGTGCCGAGCGTCACGTGGGTCACGGCGACCGGTGGGTGTCGTCACGTCCCCTCCGGGCAGGAGACCCCCGCGGGGCCGCGCACGCAGGCGCTCCGCGGACACAAGCAATGGCGATCTGGTGATTCGGTGAATCGGTGAGGTGAAGCGCTGATGAGCACCACCCGGCAGCAGCCGCCGGGCGACCTGGGCCCCGAGCCCGGCGACGCGGGCGCGGCACCGGCCGTGTCCGCACCGGCGGGCGGCGCGGTGCGCCGTCTCGCGCTCGGCAGCGCCAGCGGCATCGTCCCGCTCGCCCGCGACTTCACCCGGCAGGCCCTGTACGACTGGGGCTGGCTGCCCGCCGGGAGCGCCGACCGCAGAGCGGCCGCGGAGGACGTCCTGCTGGTCGTCTCCGAGCTGGTCACCAACGCCTGTCTGCACGCCGACGGCCCGGAGGAGCTGCGCGTCGCCTGCGACGGCAAGGTGCTCCGCCTGGAGGTCACCGACCGCGGAGCCGGCCAGCCCGCCCCGCGGACTCCGCACCGCGCGGGCCGTCCCGGCGGCCACGGGATGTTCATCGTCCAGCGTCTCTGCCTCGACTGGGGCGTCGTCCGCACCCCCGGCTCCGCGGGCAAGACGGTCTGGGCCGAACTGGCCGCCCCCGCCTGACACGCACGCACGCACGCGCCCTGCCACGCCCCGCACGCGGGCCTCTCAGGGCACGCGGCCCGACAGGCGCACCCGCGCCTCCTCCCGCAGCGCCCGACGCGCGCGCACGCACCCGCGTCCCCTCGCGCGGCACCCGGCACACGCACCCGCCCTCCCGCAGCGCCCGACGCGCGCGCACGCACCCGCGCCCCCTCACGCGGCGCCCGGCACACGCACCCGCGCCTCCTCCCGCGGCACCCGGCACACGCACCCGCGTCCCCTCCCGCAGCGCCCGGCGCGCGCACACGCACCCGCGCCCCCTCCACGACACGGCGAAGGGCCGCCGCACCGGATCCGGTGCGGCGGCCCTTCGCCGTGACTGCGGTGCGGCCGGGGTCAGTGGACCTCGCCCATCATCGCCTGGACCTTCTTGCGGTACATGAAGACCGCGAAGCCCGCGGCGACCGCCAGGGCCGCCTGCATCGCGATGATCCCGGTCCCGTTGAGGTCGACGCCCGCGAGGGACAGCAGACCCGTGGTGCAGTCACCTGCGGTGACGGCGAGGAACCAGACACCCATCATCTGGGAGGCGTACTTCTGCGGAGCCATCTTGGTGGTGACGGAGAGTCCGACCGGGGACAGGCACAGCTCACCGATCGTCTGGATCATGTAGATCGAGACCAGCCACATCGGGGAGACCTTGGTGCCGTCGCCCGCCATCCCCATCGGGACGACGAAGACGAAGAAGGACGCGCCGACGAGGACCAGACCCATCGCGAACTTCACGATGGTGTTGGGCTCCTGGTTCTTACGGGCGAGCCACAGCCACAGCCAGGCGAAGACCGGCGCCAGGGCCATCACGTACAGCGGGTTCAGCGACTGGTACCAGGTGGCCGAGAAGTCGATGCCGAGGACGCTGCCCGCGGTCTTGTCGTCGGCGAAGAGCGACAGGGTCGAGCCGCCCTGGTCGTAGATCATCCAGAAGATCGCGGCGGCCACGAAGAACCAGATGTAGCCGTTCATCTTGGACTGCTCGCCGGCGCTCAGGTCCTTGTCGCGCTTGATGCGGACGAGGACGGCGACGGGGATGATCAGGCCGGCCAGGGTCAGCGGCACGAGCGCCCAGTTCAGGGTGTACATGCCGAGCGCGACCACGGCGCCGTAGAAGACCGCGGCGACGACCAGCGCACCCACGACCTTGGTGATGACCGCGCGGCGCTCCTCGGCCGACAGCGGGTTGGGCACCTCGTTGCTCTTCGGGCTCAGGTGGCGCGTGCCGATGAGGAACTGGAGCAGACCCAGGCCCATGCCGACCGCGGCGAGCGCGAAGCCGAAGTGCCAGTTGTGCTCCTTGCCGACCGTGCCGATGACGAACGGGGCGACGAAGGCACCGAGGTTGATGCCGATGTAGAAGAGCGTGAAGCCGCCGTCGCGGCGCGGGTCCTCGGGACCGTCGTAGAGGTGGCCGACCATCGTGGAGATGTTGGCCTTCAGCAGACCGGAACCGGCCGCCACGAGCGCGAGACCCACGAAGAACATCGCCTGGCCGGGCACGGCCAGCGCCACGTGACCACCCATGATCACGAAGCCGGCTATGGCGACCGTCTTGCGGGCGCCCCAGACGCGGTCGCCGAACCAGCCGCCGGGCATGGCCATCAGGTAGACCATCGAGACGTAGACGGAGTAGATGGCCGTGGCCATCGCCGCGTCCATCGCGAGGCCGCCGCCCTGGCTGCCCGTCGCGGCGTCGGCGCCGCCGGAGACGATGTAGTACACGAGAAGGGCGCGCATGCCGTAGTAGCTGAAGCGCTCCCACATCTCCGTCATGAAGAGTGTGGCCAGGCCGCGGGGGTGGCCGAAGAAGGTCTTCTCGCTGCCAGGGGTACTGGCCGATGCCTTCGTCAGGCTGGACGCCATGGTCGATCCTTGTTGTGTCGGGACGCGGTGCTTCGTGAGCGAGAACGCGCCCGGTGGGGGCAGCCGGCACCGGCGGCCCGTCCACCGCCCCACGCCTAGGGGCGCGCCGCTCCTCGTGGAGCCGGCACGGAACGGACCTCACCGGGATCCACACCTCCGCGCGTCACCGCACGGGGCCCGGCCCACAGGTCATTCACTTAGCGCTGCCGCGGTGCCGGCGGGACCGGACGCGGACAGAAAGAGAGACCTTTGGTGCGGATGCGCTCCAAAGGCCCCCGGATAGTACTTCAGGCGTCTCGCCACCATACGACACGACAGTGCGGCATATGGAAGGACTTGAGACATCAATCACAGGCAAGGGTGGAACCGTCTGCCGTGAAACGAAGGTCTTCACCAGGATCTCACCCCTGAGTCGAAGCCATGGTCGATCACGCCCCTCCGGCTGAGGCACGCGGACTACCATCACCCTCATGACGCGTGTACTGCTCGCCGAGGACGACGCATCCATCTCCGAACCGCTCGCCCGCGCGCTGCGCCGCGAGGGGTACGAGGTGGAGGTGCGCGAGGACGGTCCGACCGCGCTCGACGCCGGACTCGCGGGCGGTGTCGACCTGGTCGTCCTGGACCTGGGGCTGCCCGGCATGGACGGCCTGGAGGTGGCCCGGCGGCTGCGCGCCGAGGGACACACCATCCCGATCCTGGTCCTGACCGCGCGCGCGGACGAGGTGGACACCGTCGTGGGCCTCGACGCCGGCGCCGACGACTACGTCACCAAGCCGTTCCGGCTCGCCGAGCTGCTCGCCCGGGTCCGGGCCCTGCTGCGCCGCGGCGCCGCGGAGCCGGCCCCCGCCCCCTCCACCCACGGCGTGCGGATCGACGTGGAGTCGCACCGGGCGTGGATGGGCGAGGAGGAGCTCCAGCTGACCGCCAAGGAGTTCGACCTGCTGCGCGTCCTGGTCAGGGACGCGGGACGGGTCGTCACCCGCGACCAGCTGATGCGCGAGGTCTGGGACACCACGTGGTGGTCGTCGACCAAGACCCTGGACATGCACATCTCGTGGCTGCGCAAGAAACTCGGCGACGACGCGGCGAACCCCCGCTACATCGCCACCGTCCGGGGCGTGGGCTTCCGTTTCGAGAAGTCCTGACCCGTCCCGCCCCCCGACCGGGCACGCCCGGTCCCCCGAGCTGGTAGGCAGACCCCATGCGCCGCCGTCTGATCAACTCCACGCTCGCCGTGGTCCTCGTCGTCATCGCCGTCTTCGGGGTCTCCCTGGTGCTGGTGGAGACCCGCACGATCAGCAGCAGCGCCCAGGAGAGCGTCGACTCCGAGGCCCTGCGGCTGGCCAGCATCGTCGACTCCCGGCTCGTGGGCGGTGAGCCGGTCAACCCCGGCATCATCGCCCAGCAGGCGGACATCACCCGCTACGCCGTGATCCGCATCCCGGGCCGCTCGCCCATCGAGATCGGCAAGCGCCCCTCCGGCAGCGTCATCCGCGCCGTCGCCGAGGGGGAGCAGAACACCGAGATCACGGTGGAGGAGTCCCGGTCGGCGGTGACCCGCGAGGTGGCCAGGTCCCTGCTGATCATCGCCGCCGTGGCCCTGCTCGCCGTGGTGGCCGCCGTGGCCCTCGCCGTACGGCAGGCGAACCGGCTCGCGTCACCGCTGACCGACCTGGCCGAGACCGCCGAACGCCTCGGCTCCGGCGACCCCCGCCCCCGGCACCGCCGCTACGGCGTGCCCGAACTGGACCGGGTCGCCGACGTCCTCGACGCCAGCGCCGAGCGGATCGCCCGCATGCTCACCGCCGAGCGCAGGCTGGCCGCCGACGCCTCCCACCAGCTGCGGACCCCGCTGACCGCGCTCTCGATGCGGCTGGAGGAGATCACGCTCACCGACGACCCGGAGACCGTGAAGGAGGAGGCGAGCATCGCCCTGACCCAGGTGGAACGCCTCACCGACGTGGTCCAGCGGCTGCTCACCAATTCCCGTGACCCGCGCATCGGTTCCGCCGTCGCCTTCGACCTGGACGAGGTCGTCAAGCAGCAGCTGGAGGAGTGGCGCCCCGCCTACCGCAGCGCGGGCCGGGCCATCGTGCACTCCGGCCGGCGCGGGATGCGGGCGGTCGGCACCCCCGGCGCCGTCGCCCAGGTGCTGGCCGCGCTGATCGAGAACTCGCTGATGCACGGCGGCGGCACCGTCGCCGTCCGCACCCGGGTCACCGGCAACCAGGCGGTCGTCGAGGTCACCGACGAGGGGCCGGGCGTCCCCGCCGACCTCGGCGCGCGGATCTTCGAGCGGACCATCAGCGGCCGCAACTCCACCGGGATCGGCCTCGCCGTGGCCCGGGACCTCGCGGAGGCCGACGGCGGACGTCTCGAACTGCTCCAGCAGCATCCGCCGGTGTTCGCGATCTTCCTCAGCCGGGTGGCCCGCAGGCGCAAGGACGAGAAGCCGACCGTGCGCTGACCGCTGCCGCGGTCGGCCCCGGGAACGCGTCAGCGTCCGACCGGGTCCGGCTCGGCGGGCACGTCGAGGTCCGCGGCCGTACGCGGCCGCGGCTGCGCGAGCAGCGGTTCGGGCGTCGCGGCGGGCATCGCCCGGAACACCCAGGTGCGGTAGGACCAGAAGCGGAACAGCGTCGCTATCCCGATGCCCAGGAACTTGAAGACGTTGCTCTGCAGCGGGGTGTCCCAGCCGAACCCGTAGGTCGCGGCGTACAGGATGCCGTTCTCGATCACCAGACCGGCCGCGCTGAACAGCAGGAAGAGCGTCATCTCCCGGGTGCGGCCGCTCTTGTCGCGGTCGCGGTAGGTGAAGTAGCGGAAGCCGACGTAGTTGAACGCGATGGCGACCACGGTCGCGAGGACCGACGCCCGCACCACCGGCAGCTCGGTCAGATGCCGTACCAGGTTGAACACCGCGAGATTGACCAGCAGGCCCGCACCGCCGACCGCGCCGAACTTCGCGATCTCCCGCGCGAGCTGCCGCACCCGGCCGCGCAGTCCTCCGCGTCGTTCGCTCATGGTGCGTGTCCAGTCTCGTCGGATCGGAGGCGTCGAGCGGCAGCGTCGACACCGCCATGCTATCCAGGCCGCCCCCGCGACGCCCGGGGGTCGCGAGGAGGGTGTGACGGCCGCTACAGCTCTTGTCGGAACATACGGGGGACGGGGGCACCCGCCTCGGCGGATACCCTGAAGGGGTGACGTTCCCGGTAGTCGGCATGGTCGGTGGCGGTCAGCTCGCCCGTATGACCCACGAGGCGGGCATCCCCCTCGGCCTGAAATTCAAGCTCCTCAGTGACACCCCTCAGGACTCCGCGGCCCAGGTCGTCGGTGATGTCGTCATCGGCGACTACCGCGACCTGGACACGCTGCGCGCGTTCGCCCGCGGTTGTGACGTGATCACCTTCGACCACGAGCACGTCCCGTACGAGCACCTGCGGGCCCTGGAGGCCGACGGCATCGCCGTCCGCCCCGGGCCCGAGGCCCTGGTGCACGCACAGGACAAGGGCGTGATGCGCGCCAGGCTCATGGAGATCGGCGCGCCCTGCCCGCGCCACCGCATCGTGGCCGATCCCGCGGACGCCGTCGCGTTCGCCGAGGAGGTCGGGGGCTTCCCGGTCATCCTCAAGACCGTGCGGGGCGGCTACGACGGCAAGGGCGTGTGGTTCGTCCGCAGCCGGGAGGACGCCGAGGCCCCGTTCAAGGCGGGGGTGGCGGTCCTCGCCGAGGAGAAGGTCGACTTCGTGCGCGAGCTCGCCGCGAACATCGTCCGCTCCCCGCACGGCCAGGCCGTCGCCTACCCGGTGGTCGAGTCGCAGCAGGTCGACGGTGTGTGCGACACCGTGATCGCGCCCGCGCCCGGTCTCTCGGACGAGCTCGCCGGGCAGGCGCAGGAGCTCGCGCTGCGGATCGCGAAGGAGCTCGGCGTCGTCGGACACCTCGCGGTCGAGCTGTTCGAGACCCGCGACGGCCGGATCCTCGTCAACGAGCTCGCCATGCGGCCCCACAACTCCGGCCACTGGACCCAGGACGGCGCGGTCACCTCGCAGTTCGCCAACCACGTCCGCGCCGTGCTCGACCTCCCGCTGGGCGACCCCCGGCCGAGGGCCCCGTGGACGGTGATGTGCAATGTCCTCGGCGGCGACTACCCCGACATGTACGCGGCGTACCTGCACTGCATGGCGAGGGACCCGCAGCTCAAGATCCACATGTACGGCAAGGACGTGAAGCCCGGCCGCAAGGTCGGCCACGTCAACACCTACGGCGACGACCTCGACGACGTGCTGGAGCGCGCCCGTCACGCCGCCGGCTACCTGCGAGGAACGATCACCGAATGAGCGCTGTCGTCGGCATTGTCATGGGCTCGGACTCCGACTGGCCCGTCATGGAGCTCGCCGCGCAGGCCCTCGACGAGTTCGAGATCGCCTACGAGGTCGACGTCGTCTCCGCCCACCGCATGCCGCGCGAGATGATCGCCTACGGCGAGCGGGCCGCGGACCGCGGGCTGAAGGTGATCATCGCCGGCGCCGGGGGAGCGGCCCACCTGCCGGGCATGCTGGCCTCCGTCACCCCGCTGCCCGTGATCGGCGTCCCCGTCCCGCTGAAGTACCTGGACGGCATGGACTCGCTGCTGTCCATCGTGCAGATGCCCGCCGGGGTGCCGGTCGCCACCGTCTCGGTCGGCGGCGCGCGCAACGCGGGCCTGCTCGCCGCCCGCATCCTCGCCACCCGGGACGAGGAGCTGCTCGGACGGATGCGCGACTTCCAGCAGGAGCTGAACGACCAGGCCACCGAGAAGGGCAAGCGGCTGCGGGCCAAGGTGCAGGGAGCGGACTCCTTCGGCTTCGGCAAGTAGGGCGCCGGGAAGTAACACCGAATGACATCCCCCACCCAGCCCACGCCGGCCGCCTCGCACCACCTCGGCCGGGCGCGCGAGCTGCTCGCCGCGCACCCGGTCGTCGACGGCCACAACGACCTGCCCTGGGCGCTGCGCCAGCACGTCCGCTACGACCTGGACCGGCTGGACATCGCGGACGACCAGCGGGGCCGGCTGCACACCGACATCCCCCGGCTGCGCGCCGGGGGCGTCGGCGCGCAGTTCTGGTCCGTGTACGTGCGCAGCGACCTGGCGGGCGACGACGCGGTCAGCGCCACCCTGGAGCAGATCGACGTCGTCGGCCGGCTGCTCACCCGCTACCCCGCCGACCTGGCGCGGGCGCTGAGCGCCGAGGACATGGAGACCGCCCGCGGCGAGGGCCGGATCGCCTCCCTGATGGGCGCCGAGGGCGGGCACTCCATCAACAACTCGCTGGCCACCCTGCGGGCGCTGTACGCGCTGGGCGTGCGTTACATGACGCTCACCCACAACGACAACATCGCGTGGGCGGACTCGGCGACCGACGAGCCGGGCGTCGGCGGCCTCTCCGCGTTCGGCCACGAGGTCGTGCGCGAGATGAACCGCGTCGGCATGCTCGTCGACCTCTCGCACGTCGCCGATTCGACGATGCGCCACGCGCTCGCCGCCTCGGCCGCGCCGGTGATCTTCTCGCACTCCTCGTCGCGGGCCGTGTGCGACCACCCGCGCAACGTGCCCGACGACGTGCTGGCGCTGCTGCCCGCGAACGGGGGCGTCGCGATGGCCACCTTCGTGCCGAAGTTCATCCTCCCCGCGGCCGTGGAGTGGACCCGTGCCGCGGACGACAACATGCGCGCCCACGGCCTGCACCACCTGGACACCACGCCCCGCGCGATGAAGATCCACGAGGAGTTCGAGGCGGCGAACCCGAGGCCGGTCGCGACCGCCGCCACGGTCGCCGACCACCTCGACCACATGCGGGAGGTCGCCGGCGTCGACCACATCGGCATCGGCGGCGACTACGACGGGACCGCCTTCACCCCGGCCGGCCTGGACGACGTCGCCGGCTACCCGAACCTCGTCGCCGAGCTGCTCCACCGCGGCTGGTCGGAGGCCGATCTGGCCAAGCTGACCTGGCAGAACGCCGTCCGCGCACTGCGCGGCGCGGAGGACGTGGCCCGCGACCTCCAGGAGACCCGCGGCCCCTCCGTCGCCACGATCGACCAGCTCGACGCGGTCTGACGCACGGGCGTCCCGTCCCTCACGGGGGGCCGCGGGCACCTGCCGCGTGACCCCGGCCGGGGCGGGCGGGCGGTCGTCCGGGACGGGCCCGGCCGGCGCGCCTCGATGTCGCTCCCGGCCGGTCCGGCGCGGTCGCGGACGCTCCCGCTCGGGGACCTGCGCCCCCCGGCCGGGCACCGGCGGCGGGCCGCGAAGCCGCCCGCCGGCGGGGCGGCGCGGGCACCCGCTGCACGGTCCCGCGCGGGAGTGTCTTCGCCGCGCGCCGGACGAGCCGCCCACCGGGTCCCTCGAACGCTCCGCCCGCCGCGACCCGTCCCCGCCCCCGTGCCACGGTTGGCGTACCGGCCCGCCGTGCCGCGGCCGGACCACGCCAAGGCAGCGACCGGAGCACCCTCATGGCAGAACCGCAGGACGTCACGTCCTTCACCACCGCCGATCTCCGGGCGCTCGAAGCGCTCGAGACCCTCGGGGAGACGGGCGGCTCCGACGCCCCCGGACGGCCTGCCGAGGCCCTGCCCGCCACCGCTCCCGACGCCGTGCCGGACTCCCTGGCCCGTGCCGAGGCCCTGCTGCGCACCCACCCCGTGGCGGACGGACGCAGCGGGCTCGCCCCGGTCCTGCGGAGCATGCACTTCCACGACCTCCAAGCGGGCGAGAGCCTGCTGGAGACCGACGTCCCACGCCTGCGGCGCGGCCGGGTCGGCGCGCAGTTCTGGTCGCTGCACCCGCCGTCGGGCGGGGACGCCACCCTCGCCGGCGTCCTCGAACTCCTCGACCTCGTCCGCACCACGGCCGCCGCCACCCCTGAGGGGCTGCTCCTGGCGGCGGGCGCCGACGACCTCGTCGACGCCCGCAACCGCGGCCGCACCGCGGTGCTGCTCGGCCCCGCGCCGGGCCAGGTGCTCGGCGACTCGCTCGCCGCGCTGCGCGCCCTGCACACCCTCGGCGTGCGCAGCGTGACCCTGGCGGGCACGCGCTGGGCGGGGGAGCGCGGTCCGACGCGGCTCGGTCACGAGATGATCCGGGAGATGAACCGGCTGGGTGTCGTCGCCGACCTCTCGGGGAGCACGCCCGACACCGTCCGCCGGGTGCTCGCGGTCGGCCGCGTCCCCGCGATCGTCTCCCACCCGCCGGAGCCGCTCCCGGACGACACCCTGCGCGCTCTGCGCGCCGCAGGAGGCGTCTGCATGGTGCCGTGCACCCCCGGCACCCCGGCGCAGACCGCCGACGCGCTCGAACGCGTCCGCGAGGTGGCCGGCCCCGAGACCGTGGCGCTGACGGGCGCCTACGACACCGGCCTGCCGCACGCCCCGGGCCTCGCCGACGTGTCGTGCTTCCCCCGCCTGATCGCCCATCTCCTGGAGCGCGGCTGGCCCGAGGCCGATGTCACCGCGCTGACCTGGTCGAACGTGGTGCGGGTGCTGCGCGAGGCGGAGTTCGCCGCCCGAGCGGCGGCGTCGCGGGAGGCACCGTCACGCGCCACCCTCGACACCCTGGGCTCCTGAAGGCCCCCCGGCGGCAGGGTTTCGGGCCGCCCCGGCTCAGCAGGCGCAGAGGCAGAACGGATGCCCCGCCGGGTCGGCGTACACCCGGAAGCTGCGTGACCTGTCGTCCGTGTCCAGTGCGGTGGCGCCGAGGGCCAGCACCTGCTTCTCCGCCGCGTCCAGATCCTCCACCGTCACGTCGAGGTGGAACTGCTGCGACTCCTTGGGCGACGGCCACTTCGGCGGCTCGAAGCCGGGTGCGGCCTGGAACGCGAGCGTCGCGCCCTCGCCCTTGAGGTCGACCCATCCGTCGCCGTCGTCCTCGATCTCGCCGCCGAGCAGCTCCGCGTAGAAGCGCGCGAGCGCGGCGGGGTCGGGACAGTCCAGTACGACGGCTCCCAGCTTGGCGATGCTCATGACTGCTCCTCCTGGTGTCACCGGACGATTCATGACGGCGTTACCGGTAGACGGCTTCAACCGGTCACCGTTACTGCATGCTCCCGCAAAGGAGGTAACGTCGCAACCATGAATGAGAGGGCATCCGCACCCGGCGGGCTCGCGCTGATCGAGGCGCTGGTCAACACGCTGGACGTCGAATCGGGCGCGGACGCCCTCGGCGCGCCGGAGAACCGGGAGCGCTTCGCCCTCGCGGAGGGGGACGTCGACGCGGCCCGCACCCTGCGCGAGGCGCTGCGCGCGGCCTGTCTCGCCCACGCCGGACACGGCACCTGCGAGGAACTGGACGCGCTGCTCGCGGACGCCCCGCTGCGGGTCTCGGTCTCCGCGGACGGTGCGGCCGCCCTCCGTGCCGTCGGGCCGGACGTCCTGCTGGGCCGGGTCGCCCTGGCGGTCGCGGCCGGGGCCGCGGACGGCACCTGGGCGCGTCTCAAGGCGTGCGAGGCCGACGACTGCCGGTGGGCGTACTACGACCGCAGCCCCGCGGGCCGCCGCCGCTGGTGCTCGATGTCCGTCTGCGGCGCCCGGGCCAAGATGCGCACCTACCGCGCCCGCCGCGAGGTCTGAGCACGCCGGCGCGACGGGCCGGGGGACACCGATGCCCGGGACGCCCGCGGCGCGGGCGTCCCGGGCATCGCCGGGAGCGGCGGAGGGTCAGGCGACCGGGCGGCCCATCGCGCGGTACGTCCAGCCCGCCGAGCGCCACACCTGCGGGTCCAGCGCGTTCCGGCCGTCGAGCACGATGCGCTCGGACGCCACCTCGCCCAGCGCCGCGGGGTCCAGCTCGCGGAACTCGCGCCACTCCGTCAGGTGCAGCACCACGTCCGCGCCGCGCACGGCCTCCAGCGCCGAGTCCGCGTAGGCCAGCGTCGGGAACAGCCGGCGTGCGTTCTCCATGCCCTTGGGGTCGTAGACGGTGACCTGGCCGCCCTGGAGCTGTATCTGGCCGGCCACGTTGAGCGCCGGCGAGTCGCGCACGTCGTCCGAGTCCGGCTTGAACGTCGCGCCGAGCACCGCCACCCGCTTGCCCAGGAACGAGCCGCCGCCCACGGCCTCCCGCGCCAGCTCGACCATGTGTCCGCGGCGCCGCATGTTGATGGAGTCGACCTCGCGCAGGAACGTCAGCGCCTGGTCCGCGCCCAGCTCACCGGCGCGGGCCATGAACGCCCGGATGTCCTTGGGCAGGCAGCCGCCGCCGAAGCCGACGCCCGCCCGCAGGAACCGCCGTCCGATCCGGTCGTCGTGCCCGATCGCCTCGGCCAGCTTCACCACGTCGCCGCCGGCCGCCTCGCACACCTCGGCCATGGCGTTGATGAACGAGATCTTCGTGGCGAGGAAGGAGTTCGCCGCGGTCTTCACCAGCTCGGCCGTCGGGAACCGCGGCGCCGCATGTTGATGGAGTCGACCTCGCGCAGGAACGTCAGCGCCTGGTCCGCGCCCAGCTCACCGGCGCGGGCCATGAACGCCCGGATGTCCTTGGGCAGGCAGCCGCCGCCGAAGCCGACGCCCGCCCGCAGGAACCGCCGTCCGATCCGGTCGTCGTGCCCGATCGCCTCGGCCAGCTTCACCACGTCGCCGCCGGCCGCCTCGCACACCTCGGCCATGGCGTTGATGAACGAGATCTTCGTGGCGAGGAAGGAGTTCGCCGCGGTCTTCACCAGCTCGGCCGTCGGGAAGTCCGTCACCACGAACGGCGACCCCTCCCCGATCGGGGTCGCGTACACCTCGCGGAGCACCTTCTCCGCGTGCGCGCTGCCGACGCCGACCACGATCCGGTCGGGGTGCAGGGTGTCCTCGACCGCGAAGCCCTCGCGCAGGAACTCCGGGTTCCAGGCCAGCTCCACGTCGCCCGGGGCCTGCTCGGCGAGCAGCCGCGCGAGCCGCTCCGCGCTGCCGACCGGCACGGTCGACTTGCCGACGACCAGCGCCTGGCCGGACAGGTGGGGGGCGAGCGAGGCGAAGGCGGAGTCCACGTAACTCATGTCGCAGGCGTACTCGCCGTGCTTCTGCGGAGTGTTCACGCAGACGAAGTGGACGTCGCCGAACGCGCCGACCTCCTCCCAGGAGGTCGTGAACCGCAGACGCCCGCTGGACCCCTCGATGCCGGCCACGTGCCGGCGCAGCAGGTCCTCCAGGCCGGGCTCGTACATCGGCACCCGGCCCGTGGACAGCAGCTCGATCTTCTCGGGCACGATGTCGAGGCCGAGCACCTCGAAGCCGAGCTCCGCCATGGCCGCGGCGTGGGTGGCACCGAGGTAGCCGGTGCCGATCACGGTGATCTTGAGGGCCATGCGTGCTCCAGTACTGATGCGCGGGCGAAGGTGCGCGCCCGAGCATATCCGCGCGGGCTCCACGGTCGAATCCGGCCGTCCTGCCGGTGCCTGCCGGGCCTGTCGTCAAGCTCACGTATGCCGGGCGCCGGGCACCCGTCTAAAATTGGGTTACTTAACGGTAGTTAGCAGCAGCTTGGGGAGTGAGACACCTTGGCAGGATCGGCCGACTTCGATCTGTACCGCCCGTCCGAAGAGCACGACATGCTCCGCGAGACGGTCCGCTCCCTGACCGAGGCGAAGATCGCACCCTTCGCCGCGGCGGTGGACGAGGAGGCCCGTTTCCCGCAGGAGGCGCTCGACGCCCTGGTCGCCTCCGACCTGCACGCCGTGCACGTCCCGGAGTCCTACGGCGGCGCCGGCGCCGACGCGCTCGCCACCGTCATCGTGATCGAGGAGGTCGCCCGCGCCTGCGTCTCGTCCTCGCTGATCCCCGCGGTCAACAAGCTGGGCTCCCTCCCGGTCATCCTCTCCGGCTCCGAGGAGCTGAAGAAGAAGTACCTGGGCCCGCTCGCCAAGGGCGACGCGATGTTCTCGTACTGCCTCTCCGAGCCGGACGCCGGCTCGGACGCGGCGGGCATGAAGACCCGCGCGGTGCGCGACGGCGACTTCTGGGTCCTCAACGGCGTGAAGCGCTGGATCACCAACGCCGGCGTCTCCGACTTCTACACGGTGATGGCCGTCACCGACCCGGACAAGCGCTCCAAGGGCATCAGCGCCTTCGTCGTGGAGAAGTCCGACGAGGGCGTCTCCTTCGGCGCTCCGGAGAAGAAGCTCGGCATCAAGGGCTCCCCGACCCGCGAGGTGTACCTCGACAACGTCCGCATCCCCGCCGACCGCATGATCGGTGCGGAGGGCACGGGCTTCGCCACCGCGATGCAGACCCTGGACCACACCCGCATCACCATCGCCGCCCAGGCCCTCGGTGTCGCGCAGGGCGCCCTCGACTACGCCAAGGGCTACGTCCAGGAGCGCAAGCAGTTCGGCAAGCCGATCGCCGACTTCCAGGGCATCCAGTTCATGCTCGCGGACATGGCCATGAAGATCGAGGCCGCCCGCCAGCTCACCTACGCCGCCGCCGCCAAGTCCGAGCGCGGCGACGCCGACCTCACCTTCCAGGGCGCCGCGGCCAAGTGCTTCGCCTCCGACGTCGCCATGGAGGTCACCACCGACGCCGTCCAGCTGCTCGGCGGCTACGGCTACACCCGTGACTACCCGGTCGAGCGCATGATGCGCGACGCGAAGATCACGCAGATCTACGAGGGCACCAACCAGGTCCAGCGCATCGTCATGGCGCGCAACCTGCCGTAACCGCCTCCGCGGATCTCCCGCCACGGCCCCCGGCGCCCGCCGGGGGCCGTGGTGCGTTCCGCCCGCGCGAGCCGGCGGCGGCGGTCGCGGTTCCGCCGCGCCGGGCGTCACGCGCCCGAGTCGTCGGAAGTCGTCGGAAGTGTCCACCTCCTGCTACGGCTGGGACTCATGGGGCCTGGGTGGCGCCATTGACGCGCGTAGCGACAACCGCTTCAGTGGTCGGACGCCGACCGGCGTGAACGGTCCTGTCGCCCCAACTCCCGCTCCACGGAGGATCCGTGAGATTTCATGCGGCACCGGCACGGCACATACCGGCGGTCCTCACCGCCGTTCTCGGACTCACCCTGACGGCCCTCGCACCCGCCYCCCAGGCCCCATGAGTCCCAGCCGTAGCAGGAGGTGGACACTTCCGACGACTTCCGACGACTCGGGCGCGTGACGCCCGGCGCGGCGGAACCGCGACC
>NZ_RDBP01000012.1:700349-735648 GCF_008042045.1 Streptomyces sp. T39 | reverse complement strand
CCCTGGGCGAGCACGTCGTAGACGCCGTCGGCGTAGAAGCGGGCGGTGCGCGGGTCGGCGGCGCCGCCGGGCGTTTCACGGGGTGCGGCAGGCCGCTGGTCAGGGCGTGGCGCACGGCGCCGGGGGTGATCTCCCGCTCCAGCCACGCGGCGACGGCCGGGGCCAGGCGCCCCACGTCGGCCTCGCCGAGGAGCAGCCGGGGGTCGTCGCGCCGTAGACCGGCGAGCAGCTCGGCGGCGATGCGGTGGAGCTCCGGGTCGGGGTTCCGGGGCTGGGGGAGCGGTGGCCGCGGTGGTGCGGGCGCGAGAGCGGGCGAGGGCTCCGCGGACGGGGGCTCCGCGGACGGTGCCCGSCGGGGTGCGGACGGGGGCTCGGCGGAGGGTGCCGGCCGGGGTGCGGGTGTCGGAGTCGGAGGCGGGGCCACCGGTTCGGGAGCCGGTGGCGGGGCCACCGGCTCCGGGCTCCGCTGCGGCTGCGCCTGCGGGGCCGGTGTCACCGAACCGGCGGCCACGTCCGGGTGGTTGTACGAGACGGTGCGGGTGACGACCCTGCCCTCGGGGAGGCGCTCCACGGTGCGCGCCAGGTAGGAGTGTTCCTCCAGCTCGCGCAGGGCGGAGGCGATCCGTGCCTCGCTCTCCGGGAAGCGGTCGGCGAGCACCTTGATGCCGACCTTCGCCCCGTCGGGCAGCGACTGGATGTGCACGGCCAGCCCGATCGCGGTGAGCGACAACTGCCCGTGCTGGGCGAGGTGGTTGCCGACGATCGTGAAGCGGGTGGTGTGGATCGCGTTCACATGGATCACGCCGAAGGCGCTGACACGGCGGGGAACGCGGGACGGGGCGCGCGAGGGCGCGCTAATCTGCGGGGTATCCATCGGGAAGCCCTAACTTCCTCGGTGGTCAGGCCCTCGATCGGGATGCCAGTCCCGGCCGGGGGCCGACGCATGTCTGTGGTTGTCGCCGCGAGCATATGCCCGTCAACCCGCCCGAAATCCAGCCCGATCGGCCAAAGTCACCCGAGCGGGTGACGGAGGGTCAGGTGACGGCGGAGGGGTGGGGAGGAGTGGTTTCCCTGGTTCTTTCCGGAGTTCTTTGATCTTCTTGCGTCCCAGCCCAGCGCGTCACGGCACACCGGGTCGCAGTCCTCCACGACCCGGTCCGACCTGCTGGGGAGCGAGATGCAGCTCCGCCCAGACGGTCTTGCGCGGCACCGGGCCGAGCGCCACGCCCCAGCGGTCGGCCAGCGCCCCGACGATGAGCAGGCCGCGCCCGGACTCGTCGTCGGCGGGCGCGAGGGCGGTGCCGGTGGTGGGCGGGAGCCTGTCGTCCCGGGTGTCGGTGACGGCGATCCGCAGCAGCTTCCCGGTGTCCCGTACGGCGAGCTCCAGCCGGAAGTCCCGGCCGGGTACGCGTCCATGGGTCGCCGCGTTGGCCGCCAGTTCGGCGACGATCTGCGCGGCCGCTTCCGACGGCAGCCCCCAGGAGCCGAGTTGGGCGCAGGTCAGCAGGCGGGCGAGCCGCGCACCCCGGCGGGTGGGGGAGAGCAGCACGGTGAACGTCCGCTCGGGAGCGGAGGTTTCGGTTCGGGTGATTTCCTGATGCACGTCACTCAGCGTGGCCGTGCCGCGCTTACGCTGGCCAGAGCGGCGCGTGTACGGACAGTGACTGTCCCATCGGTGTACGGGCTTGTCCAACCGGTACGGCGGACCGCTCACGACACGGTACGGGCGACGGGTGGAGGCGGTGTCGCGATGGTGGACGAGGGCGCGGAGGAGGCGGACCGGGACGTCGAGCCGGAGGACGACGACTCGGGAGCCGTCATCGCGGCGGTCGGACGGCAGGTCAGGCTGTGGCGGGAGGCGGCCGGCCTGCGCGCGGCCGAACTGGGCGCGGCGATCGGCTACGGCGAGAACCAGGTCTACAAGGTCGAGGTCGGCAAGCGCATCCCCAAGCCGGAGTTCCTGGACAGGGCGGACGAGGTCCTCGGCGCGGGCGGCAAGCTGGCCGCGATGAAGAAGGACGTCGCGGAGGCGAGGTACCCGAAGAAGGTCCGGGACCTGGCGCGGCTGGAGCGCGAGGCGGTCGAGCTCGGTTCCTACAGCAACCACAACCTGCACGGTCTGCTCCAGACGGAGGAGTACGCCCGCGCCCTGTACGAGATGCGGCGGCCGTCGTTCAGCGCGGACCAGATCGGCCGGTACGTGGCGGCCCGGATGGCACGGCAGGAGATCTTCGACGCCGAGCCGCTCAGGATGCTCACCTTCGTCCTGGAAGAGGTGACCGTCAGGCGGCCCCTCGGCGGCAGGGCCGTTGCGCGCCGTCAACTCGAACACATCCTGCATGTGGGCCGGTTGCGGCATGTGGAGATCCAGGTGATGCCGACCGACCGGGAGGATCATGCGGGCATGGGCGGCCAGTTCCAGTTGCTGAAGTTCGACGACGGTACGGCGGTGGCACACTGGGAAGGCCAGCTGTCGAACCGTCTGATCTCCGACCCCAAGGAGGTCCGGATCATCGAGTTGCGGTACGGAATTGTCCGGGCCCAGGCTCTCACTCCACGGGAGTCCCTGGCCTTCGTCGAGAAAGTGCTGGGAGAGACATGAGCCGCAGGATCGCAGACGGCGACGGCACGACGCTGGAGTGGGTCAAGAGCAGCTACAGCAGCAACGACGGCCCGGAGTGCGTCGAGTGCGCCGCCACCCCCGACGCGATCCACGTCCGCGACTCCAAGCACCCCGCCGGCCCCGAGCTCGGCTTCGCGCCCGCCGCGTGGGCCGCGTTCGTGGCCTACGCGTCCCGCGGCTGACGCCTCAGCATCCGGCGCCCCACTCCGGGGCCGGGTCCTCGTCCAGGAGCGGCCGCAGGCCGCCCACCACGGCGCCGATGCAGACGTCGCGCAGCTCCTCGGGGGTGCAGGTCTCCTCGACGAGCCAGTCCAGGCAGAGGACCTGGACGAAGACCAGCCAGCTCTTCAGCACGCCGGAGACGGCGGCCCGGTGACGGGTGCCGGTGACCGGCAGGACGCCCAGCAGCTTCTCCCGCAGGGCGTCCAGCTCGTCCGTGATGATCGTCTGGATCAGGCGGTCGCCCGCCAGGGCCCTGTTCGCGGCCAGGACGGTGTGGCGGTTCGCCGCGAAGTACGCGATGTGGGCGTCCAGGCCCTCGGTGAGCTGCTCGACGAAGGTCTCCGCGGGATCGACCCTGGTCCTGGCCAGCAGCTCCCCGGCGACCTGCGTGTAGAGCGCGGCGAACAGCTCCCGCTTCCCGGGGAAGTGGCGGTAGAGCAGCGCGCGTGAGACCCCCGCGCGCTCGGCGATCTCCTCCATCGTCACGTCCTCGTAGGGCTGTGCGGCGAAGAGGGCGGCGGCGACGTCCAGCAGCTGGGCGCGTCGCGCGTCGGGCGTGAGGCGCTGGCGGGGCATCCGCCGATCCTACTTGACACATGTCCACTAGTGGCGGGAGTGTAGTAGACACATGTCTACTAGTGCACTTCCGACGGAGGGCGGCCGGTCATGACGAGGGCGAAGGCGCTGCGGGGGCTCGTACTGACGATGGGGTACGCCTGTCTGGCGATCGGGCTGGGGCACGTCCTGCTGGGCAACGCGGTCGTCCCGGGCGCCGAGGACGCCGGGCCCACGATGGACAGCCTCGGACGCTTCCTCGGGGCGATCTTCGCCGGTTACGGCCTCGCCTGGCTGCTGGCCGCCCGGCGCTCGCCGATCCCCGCGTCCGCCGTGCGCTGGCTCACCGCCGTCTTTTTGCTCGGGGCCGTCGGGCGGCTGCTGTCCCTCGCCTCCGAGGGCCGCCCGCATGTCTTCCAGCTGGTGCTCACCGGCATCGAACTCGCCCTCCCGCCCCTGCTGTTCCTGCTCGCGGACGCCGACGAGAAGGCGGCTCGGGCCGGCGTGCGCGCCACGGGCACGGCCCCGGTCTAGGGTCAGCCCTCCGCGCCCGCCAGGTGCTGCTTCGCGTCCTCGTAGGTCGCCTCCGCGGCCGGTGCGGCGGGCCCGTAGTGGAGGTCCAGCACGCCCTGCTCCAGCGTCTCGGAGGAGAGCAGGGACAGCGGCACGGTCTCCGTGCCGTCGCGGAACAGCCGGTCCCCCTTGCCCACGGCGAGCGGGTGCACCAGCAGGTTGAGGTCGTCGAGCAGCCCCGCTGCCAGCAACTGGCGCACCAGGGACACCGAACCGCTCACGGCGATGTGGCCCTCGCCCGGCTCGTTCTTCAGCGCGGTGACCGCCTCCACGAGGTCGCCCTCCAGCCGTTCCGAGTTGCGCCAGGCCCCGTCCAGCGGGCGGTGCGAGACGACGACCTTCCGGGTGTCGCCGAGCTGCTTCGCGAACGGTGCGTCCTCGCCGCCCTCCGTCTCCCGCCCCGGCCACGCCTCGGCGAAGCCGTCGTAGGTGGCCCGGCCGAGCAGCAGCGTCCCCGCCTGTCCGATGACCCCGTCGACGGCCCGGCCCATGGCGTCGCTGAAGTAGGGGAAGTGCCACTCGTGGGGGTCCTCGATGACGCCGTCGAGCGAGATGAACAGCTGCGCGATGATCTTCTTCATGGCCGGTCCTCCTGGTGCCCTGGGGCTGTCGTCCTCGGTTGTACGGGTAGACGCCGGCCGTCCCCGGAACTCATCGGCCGCCGTCGGCCCGGTACTCCACCCCCCGCCGGAATGATCCACTCCGCCGCGGTTTACGCTGCGCTGCCGCCACTGGGCGGCCGGGATTTCGCACGCATGGGGTGGGAGAAGGTCATGAACGCATCCGACAAGCGGATCGCGTCGCTGCTGCGGCAGATCGCCACGCAGGACGTCGTCGAGCTGCGGCAGGAGGCATCCGTCGCCAAGCGGGTCGCCGCGCAGGCGTACGTCGCCGAGCAGTACGGCTTCTCGTACGGGGAGGCCTGGCGCGAGGGGCACAACAAGTCCGTCCTCGCCGTGCGCCTGTACCGCGACCCCCGGCCCGAGGCCCGTGCCCGCGAGGCGGCGACCATCGCCGCCCACCCGGAGGCCGGCATGGGCGGCCCGGTGCCCGGCCTGAAGCCCGGCACGCTGAGCCCGCTCCCCGAGGCCGAGGCCGCGGTCGCCGTCCTGAAGGACCGCATCGGCTACGACGTGATGGCGCAGCCCACCGGCCCGAGCCAGAAGCGGTTCGCCTACGCGATGATCGGCGTCGTGGCCGTCATCTTCCTGGCCATGGGCAAGTGGGTGGAGGCCCTCGCGGTGAGTGCGGTCCTCGCCGCCTTCCTCGCCGGCGCGTTCCGGCTGAGCGACGTCCGGCGGCAGCGCATCGCCGACCGTCTGACGGCCGCCGGCCTCACCGCCGTCACCGACGAGCACGGCCGCCGCCGCTTCCTGCCGCCGGGCCAGCAGCTCCCGGGCCACGCGAACCCGTTCGCGTAGGGCCTTTCACCACCGACGCCGAAGGGCCCGCACCGGACGCGGTGCGGGCCCTTCGGGAACGGCGTCACTTGCCGGTGACGGTGACCGGCTCGTCGTTCTGGATCTGCTTCACCAGCTGCTGCACCTTCGTCTTGTCCCAGACGAGGTTGCCGCCGCGGCTGCCCGAGATCGGGATGTTCATCGACTTCCCGTCACCGCTGCTGACGCCCTTCATCGCGAAGAACATCGACCCCAGGTCCCACAGGGACATGTCCTTGTCCACGATCAGGGTGTCCAGGCCGGCGCCGAGCGTCGGGTACAGCTTGAACGGGTTGAGGATCGTGCCCGGCGTCGCCGCCTGGTTCGCCAGCGTGGAGAGGAACTTCTGCTGGTTCTTCGTCCGGTCCAGGTCGCTGCCCGCGAACGCGTACCGGGTGCGGACGAAGGCAAGGGCCTGCTCGCCGTCGAGGGTCTGCTTGCCCGCCTGGAAGTCGGCCCCGGACTTCTTGTCCTTGAACCCCTTCTCGATATTCATCTCGACGCCGCCGAGCGCGTCCACGATGTTGGCGAAGCCGGCGAAGCCGATCTCCGCGTAGTGGTCGATGCGCAGGCCGGTGTTGTGCTCGACGGTGCGGACCAGCAGCTCCGGACCGTCCTCCGCGTACGCGGCGTTCAGCTTGACCCGCCGGCCCGTGCCCTTGAACGTCTTGCCCGACTCCGAGCCGACGAACGTCGGTATCTCGACGTCCGAGTCACGGGGGAGCGAGATCATGGTGTTCCCGCTGCCGCAGGCGGCGAGGATCATCATCGAGTCCGTCCGCTTGCCCTCGGCGGAACCGGTGTGGAGCTTCTTCTTCTCCTCGGCGGACATGCCCTCACGGCTGTCCGACCCGACGATCAGATACGTGGTGCAGTCGCCCTCCGCCGGCCGCTCGACGACCTTGGAGAGATCGACCTCGCGCCGCACCTTGCCGTCGGCCCAGAAGTAGGTGCCGATGGTCGTGCCGAGCACCGCGACCAGCACCACGATCGAACCGACCTTGATGCGCCGCCGCCAGTCCGGCGCGGGCCGCCCGGGCTGCCCGTACGGGTCGCCGCCCTGCGGCGGGACACCGTGCCCCCCGCCGGCGGGGGAGCCGTAGACCTGCCCGGTGTTGTAGCCGCTGTCGTAGCCGGGCTCGGCGTACCCCTGGTCGTAGCCGCGCTGCTGCGGCGGCACGGAGCTGCGCGGCGGGTTCGCCGGGCGCTGGACATGGCGCATCACACGGGCGCTCTCGGGCTGCGACCCGGCACTGCCGCGCCCGTAGCCGCGTCCGTCGCCGTTGCCGCCCTCGGCGGTCCATCCATCGGGCCAGTCGTTCATGCGGAACAGTGTGCCGGGGGTGGGCCCCGGGCCGACAGGGCGGGTGGGAAATCACACCACGCCTGTAGCGAAGCTGATGCAATGAGGACCGGCCCGCGGCCCGGCATAAGGTGGTCGCCATGACAGATCAGGCCACCCGCCCGGAGAGCGACATCCCGGGCAAGCCCACCGAGGCGTCCCGCACCACCCTCAGCCACATCATGACCGGCAACGACACGAACCTCCTCGGCACGGTGCACGGCGGCGTGATCATGAAGCTCGTGGACGACGCGGCGGGCGCCGTCGCGGGGCGTCACTCCGGCGGACCCGCGGTCACCGCCTCCATGGACGAGATGGTCTTCCTGGAGCCGGTCAGGGTCGGCGACCTGGTGCATGTGAAGGCCCAGGTCAACTGGACGGGACGGTCCTCGATGGAGGTCGGCGTCCTCAGGCCACCCGCCCGGAGAGCGACATCCCGGGCAAGCCCACCGAGGCGTCCCGCACCACCCTCAGCCACATCATGACCGGCAACGACACGAACCTCCTCGGCACGGTGCACGGCGGCGTGATCATGAAGCTCGTGGACGACGCGGCGGGCGCCGTCGCGGGGCGTCACTCCGGCGGACCCGCGGTCACCGCCTCCATGGACGAGATGGTCTTCCTGGAGCCGGTCAGGGTCGGCGACCTGGTGCATGTGAAGGCCCAGGTCAACTGGACGGGACGGTCCTCGATGGAGGTCGGCGTCCGCGTCATGGCCGAACGGTGGAACGAGTCGACCCCCGCGCAGCAGGTGGGATCCGCCTACCTCGTCTTCGCGGCCGTGGACGCCGACGGCAGGCCCCGGCAGGTCCCGCCCGTGATCCCGGAGACGGAACGCGACCGGCGGCGGTACCAGGAGGCCCAGATCCGGCGCACCCACCGCCTCGCCCGCCGGCGCGCGATCAAGGAACTGCGCGAGAAGCGCGCCGCCGAGGGCATCGACGACTGAGACCGGCCCCGGGGCGCGTGCACCGGGCCCCGGGAGCACGGTCCTACGGGCACACCACCTGGTCGCCCGTCACCGCGCCGAACTCGCCCTGCTGCCGGTCCTCCGCCCGTACCTGCGTCACGCCGTCGAAGTCCGCGCCCGCCATCACCTTCATCGTCGGGCCCTGGCCCCGCACCGGCCGCAGCTCGCAGCCGCCCAGCGCGGTCCGCAGCGTTCTCGCCGAGCGGTCCCAGCGAGGGTCGTACGTCACATAGGTGCGCTTCACGCCGCGGTCGCCGCCGTTCAGCGGGGACCGGGTGGTGAGGAAGCCGGTCCCGCGCAGCGCCGCGTCGACGCGCTCGCCGAGACCGTCGGCACGGGTGCCGTTGTAGACCTGGACACGGATCCGCGAGGGGGAGACGTCGACCAGGGCGGCCCGGGGCCTCTTCGGCCGCTGCACGGCGATCGGCTTGTCGTCCCGGATGAGCTGGAACAGCCTGCGCGACTTCGCGTCGTCCCACTTCACGGTCGAGCCGACGCCCTTGACCACATGGGCCACGTCGCCGACCGGCACCGAGGTGAACTCCGACGAGGCGGCGGAGAACCCGCGCATCGCCCGGCCGAGCGCCAGCATCTCGTCGGTGCCGAAGTCCTTGTCGGCGCGCACCGAACCCAGCACGGTGGAGGTCACCTTGCGAAGCTTCACCGGGTTCAGCAGCACGCCGCTGCCGGTGGCCCGGTCGACGAGGGCCGCCATGAAGCGCTGCTGGCGCTGCATGCGGCCGAGGTCGGCCGCCCCGTCGATGTGCCGCGAGCGCACGTACTGCAGCGCCTGGCCGCCGGTGAGCTCATGGGTGCCGACGGGCAGGTCGAGGCCGGTGTACGAGTCCTTCATCGGGCGGGCCGTGCAGATCCGGACGCCGCCCACGGCGTCCACGGTCCGCATGAAGCTGGTGAAGTCGACCTCCAGGTAGTGGTCGATCTTCACCCGGGTCATGTGCTCCACGGTGCGCACGGTCAGGGCGGGCCCGCCCTCGGAGTACGCGGCGTTCAGCTTCACGGGGTGCTTCTCGTGGCGTTTGCCCGTCGTGGCGTCGGTGTGCTCGGGGATCTCCGCGTAACTGTCCCGCGGCAGGCTCACGACGCTGGCCCGCTCACGGTCGGCGGAGATGTGCACCAGCATGATCGTGTCGGTGCAGCGGCAGCCCGCTCCGCCGAGCCTGTACTTCTTCTTCTCCTCGGCCGTGATCTTGTCGCGGCCGTCGGTGCCCACGAGCAGGATGTTGGTGCCGTGACCGTCGTCGGGCCTGTTCTTCATGTCGCGGAACGGGTCGACCCGCTCGATGCCCGTCTCCAGGCTCGACACGACCACGTGCCCGATGCCGCCGACGCCGTGGGCGGGGCGGTGGGGGCAAGGGACACCTCCGCAGAGGACGGGATCCTGCACCGGGACCGACGGCAGGGAATCCTGAGCACCGTAGGCCCATACGATCTGCGACACCGACCGCCGCGCCAGGGGGTCCCCCGTTCGCGGTAACGTGGCGGGCGATGAACGCCACGCCGCCTGTATCCGTGATCATGCCGGTCCTCAACGAGGAGCGGCACCTGCGCAACTCGGTCCGTCACATCCTCGAGCAGGAGTACGACGGCGAGATGGAGGTGGTGATCGCGCTCGGACCGTCCACGGACCGCACCGACGAGATCGCCGCAGAACTCGTGCGCGAGGACCCCCGCGTCCACACCGTGCCGAACCCGACCGGCCGCACCCCGGCCGCGCTGAACGCCGCCATCAAGGCGTCGCGCCACCCGATCGTCGTCCGGGTCGACGGTCACGGCATGCTGTCGCCGAACTACATCGCCACCGCCGTCCGCCTCCTGGAGGAGACCGGCGCGCAGAACGTCGGCGGCATCATGCACGCCGAGGGCGAGAACGCCTGGGAGGACGCGGTCGCCGCGGCCATGACGTCGAGGATCGGCGTCGGCAACGCGGCCTTCCACACGGGCGGCGCCGCCGGCCCCGCGGAGACCGTGTACCTGGGCGTCTTCCGCCGCGAGGCGCTGGAGCAGCAGGGCGGGTACAACGTGGAGTTCATCCGCGCCCAGGACTGGGAGCTGAACTTCCGCATCCGCGAGGCGGGCGGCCTGATCTGGTTCTCGCCCGAGCTGAGGGTGCAGTACCGGCCCCGCCCCTCGGTCCGCGCCCTGGCGAAGCAGTACAAGGACTACGGGCGCTGGCGCCATGTCGTCGCCCGGTACCACGCCGGCTCCATCAACCTGCGCTACCTCGCCCCGCCGGCCGCCGTGTGCGCCATCGCCGCGGGGCTGGTCGCCGGCGCCGCCCTGACGCCCTGGGCGTTCGTCGTGCCGGGCGGCTACCTGGCGGCCATCGCCGCCGGCTCGGTCCCGGCGGGCAAGGGGCTCCCCCTGGCGGCCCGGCTCCGGATCCCCGTGGCCCTCGCCACGATGCACATGTCCTGGGGCTACGGCTTCCTGACCAGCCCGCGCTCGCTCGCGAAGAAGGTCATCGCCAGCCGCCGGCCCCCGGTGGGCACCGCGGCCTGAGCGGCCCGCGCCGTACGACGACGCCGCCCGCCCCCTGCACAGGGGGGCGGGCGGCGTCGTCGTACGGCGTCCCGCCGGCCGGAAGCGGACCGGCGGCGGCTCGGAAACCGGTCAGAAGCGGTAGGGCCAGTAGATGTCCATGCACTCGCCCTTGTTGTCGCCCATGACCGTCTCGGTGTTCTTCGGCGGCCCGGAAGCCGGATCGGCCTTCGGGAACGTGTTCCCGGTCCGCCAGTCCGCGCCCACCACCAGCGTCACGCCGGAGACGTCGGCGGACTTCTTCACGGCGCTCGTGGGGATGCCGAGGGCCTTGGCCACGGCGTGCGCGTCGCCCTCCAGGTCGGCGCTCGGGAACAGCACCTGGGTGCGCTTCTGGGACTCGGGCGTGATGTCCGGCTTGGCTCCCGAGAAGCCCTTGTCCGCCAGCAGCCCGGCGACGGTGGCCGCCCGGCGCTGCGTGGGCTGCTCGGTGGTGGAACCGGTGCCGTTGCGGACCATGATCCCGATGTCCGCCGGGTCGGCGGCCGGGTCCTTCGGCGCGGCCGGCTTCTTCGCCTCGGACGTCGGCGCCTTGCCGTCCACGGGGATGTCCTCGCGCAGCATCTCCCAGAGACGCTCGGCCTCACCCGGGGCGGGCAGCACGTGCGCGTCCGGGTTGTTCGGGTCGGGGATGCGCGGCATCGTCAGCATCGCGATCCGGCTGGTCGGCACGTCCTTCAGCGTCATGCTGAGGTCGAACAGCTTCTTGACGGTGCCGATCTCCTGCGAGACCTGGAGCGCCTTGGTGGCCGTCTCCGCGAGGTCCATCAGCTGACCGGTGTCGGTGAAGGCGTTCTGGTCCTTGAGCTTGCGGATCACCGAGTTCATGTACATGTGCTGGGCCTTGGAGCGGCCGAAGTCGCTCTCGAAGGCATGGCGGGTCCGCAGCCACTGGAGCGCCTGCTCACCCTGGATGGGCCAGGTGCCCGCCTTCAGCCGCAGCCCCGAGCCGCCCGGGACACCGGGCTTGGGGCCGTCGTAGACGTTCTGCCGGACGCAGACGTCGGCGCCGCCGATCGCGTCCGCCATCGAGACGACGCCCGCGAAGTCGACCATCATCCAGTGGTCGATGTAGACCCCGGTGAGCTCCTGCCAGGTGGCCAGCGTGCAGCCGGCACCGCCGCGGCCGAGCGTCGCGTTGATCAGGTCGCGGGTGGCGGGGAACTCCTCCTTGGTCTTCGGGTCGGTGCACTTGGGGATGTCGACCTTGGTGTCGCGGGGGATGGAGACGACCGACGCGTTCTTGCGGTCGGCCGACACGTGCAGCAGCATCTGCACGTCCGCGAGCGGCTTCGCACCGACGCTCTTCTTCGACCCGCCGAGCTTGAGGTTGGCGCTGGAGTTCCGGCTGTCCGAGCCGATGAGCAGCACGTTCAGCGGGGTCTGGCCTGCCGCGTTGGGCGCCGTCTTGCGCACGTCGGAGTCGGCGGCGCTCCGCTCGCCCTTGCGGATGTTGCTGTTCAGGTGCTCGTAGTACAGGTATCCCGCCCCCGCGGTGCCGAGGATCAGCACCGACAGCGACAGCGCGATCCAGCGCCCTATCCGGCGTCTGCCGCGTTTCGCCCGGCGGCGCGGAGCACCGCCGCGCCGGTGCGAGCCGGCTCTCGGATCCGCCGTGCCGTCGCCGGTGTCGTCGTCCCCGCCGGCGCCGGTACGGGCGTCGTCGGGCGCCCTGCGGCTGCCCGGGACGCGTTCGTCGCCCTCCTCGTACAGGCTTTCGTCCCAGCCGAAATCGCCGGGTTCCGGTCCGCGCTGACGCGTTCCCTCCCCACGGACCTTGCTCTGTCCCACCCCAAGACCCCCTGTGTTCAGGCTCTCCCCGATGAGCCCGGTTCGAATGTCACTTGGCGCACAGTTTCTTGTCCGCCTGCACCGCGTCGTCCGGCGCCTTTGCCGGACCGGTGATGGGCACCCCCGCGCCCTTGAAGTCGGGGCCGAGGGTCAGCGTCATCGCTTCCAGTCCCTCGGCGTCGGTCGTGCCCGGCTTGAGCGCCGCGGCGGGCAGGCCCATCAGGTCCGCGAGCTTGCGGGCCTGGTCGGCCTGGTTGGGCGCGTACACCAGCGTCGTCTGCGAGACGTCCGCGGGCGCGTTGCCCTTGTTGGTGGACTTCAGGACTCCCTCGGTGTTCTGGAGCCAGTCCAGTGTCTTCTGGGCCGCGCCCTGGGGGCCGCCGCCGTTGAGTACGTCGACACGGACGCCGGACGCCTCGGCCCTGGTTCCCTCCAGGAGCTTGGCCTGCTCGGCCTGGGCGGCCTGCTGCTTCTCCTTCTTCTGGGCCTCGACCTCGGTGAGCGAGATGTCGTTCTTGACCATCGAGAACAGCTGGTCCGACTTGGCGGTGTTCAGGACGACCGTGGCCTTGACCTTCTCCGCCGGGTTGTCCAGCACGGGCACCGTGGCGAAGGTCAGGTTCTTCATGTCGAACTTGCCGAGTTCCAGACCGAGGTCGCGGAGCTTCCCTATGTCGTCGATCTTCGAGTCGACGGTCAGCGCCTTGGTGCCCGCCTCGGCGAGCTTGACCAGCTTGGTGGGGCTGGTGAGCGTGTCGTTGGACTTCAGGGTGCGCATCAGCGAGCTGAGGAACTGCTGCTGGATCCTGATCCGGTCGAGGTCGCCCTGGTTGCCGAAGGAGTGCCGGGTCCGCACGAAGGCGAGGGCCTCCTCGCCCTCGAGCGTGTGCTCGCCGGCCGGCAGGTTCAGATGGGAGTCCGGGTCCTTGACGTCCTTGGCGAGGCAGATCGGGACACCGCCGACGGCCGAGGTCAGCGTCTTGACGGCGTTGAAGTCGGCCACCATGAAGTGGTCCATGGTGATGCCGGTCATCTCGGTGACGGTCCGCATGGTGCAGCTCGGCGTGCGGCCCGCCTGCCCGAGGCTCGTGTTGAAACGGACGCCCTGCTGACCGGGGATGACCTTGGTGGAGCCGTCCTCCTGCGTCGTCGGGCAGTCCGGGATGTCCGTGATGAGGTCACGGGGGATGCTCAGCGCCGTCGCGTTGGTGCGGTCCTTGGACACGTGCAGCAGCACGGTGGTGTCCGCGTGGCCGGGGCTGTTCTTGTCGCCGTAGCCCTCGTTGCCCTCGCCGGTGCGCTTGTCCGTGCCGATCAGCAGGATGTTGATCGCCCGGTCCTTGCTGAAGCCGCCGGTGCCCGCGTTGTCGTCCGGGACGGACGTGATGTTCGAGTTCAGGTGCTCGTAGTAGAGGTAGCCGGCGCTCGCCGTGCCGACCATCAGCAGCGCGAGGGTGCCGCCGGTCCACAGCAGCACCTTCTTCCTGCGCGACGCGGCCGGCTTGCGCTTGCGCCGCCCGGCCTGGGGCGGGACGCGGTCACCGCCACCGCCGCCACGCCTGCCGCGCTGGCCGGGCACCTCGGCTGCCCGGGCGTCCCCGACCGGCTGCCGGCGGCGGGTGGCCGTGCGCGCGGGCGCGGCGGCCTCGCCGGCCGGAGCGGCGCCCCGCGCGGCTCTTCTGGTGCCCGAGGACCGGGAGGAGGAGGCTGTCGACTGCGGTGCGGATTGGTCCAGTCGCAGTTCGTAGTTGCCGGTCTGCGGGTTCATGACCCACTGGTCGGCGGGGTCGATGTCCTCCGCCCGGCCACGGCTTTGCGCATCCACGGTTGTTTGAGTCCTCCGTCGGTGCCACGCGAGGCGCCTCCCCCCAGGCGCTCGGTCCTTCGATCCAGCAGTGCGCGACATGGGGTCACAAGCACCGGATCGCGTCACACTATCCGCCCAGTTCAGCGTCGAGCGACGCGCGTGACAAATTCCTCACCCCTTACAAGCGGGCAATCCGCCCAATCCCTCCGCGCCGTCGTCCGGTGCTTGGCCATTGCTTTACCCGCAGGTGCCGTCGGCCGCATTGGTGCCGGAGAAGGTCGGGTCCGGCGAAGGGCTTTCGCCGGCGGCCTCCGCCGCCTCCTTCTCGGCCTCCGGGACGACCGTCACCGGCGCGTCCTCGCGCAGCCGCTCGAACAGCTCGCCCGCCTCCGGCTCGACCAACTCGTCACGGTTGGGATCGAGATGGTAGGGCTGACGGGGAACGGTAAGGAATTGCACCTTTTCCGTCGGAACGTTCCGGAGGGAGCGGGTGAGGTCGTACAGATCCTTCAGCGAGTCGAGGCCCGGATCGGTCGTGATCGACTTGGTGGCCGCGTCGAGCACCGGGTAGAGCCGGGTCGGATTCAGCAGGACGCCGTTGCTCTGCACCTTCTTGACCAGCGCGCCGAGGAACTGCTGCTGCCGCTCCATCCGTTCGGTGTCGCTGCCGTCCCCGAGGGTCTTGCGGGCCCGCACGAAGCCGAGCGCCTCCTCGCCGTGCAGCGTCTGCCGTCCGGCCGCGAGCTTCAGCCGGGCCGCCTTGTCGTCGATCGGCTGCTGCAGGCAGATCTCGACCCCGTCGACCGCGTCGACCATGTCCTTGAAACCCCGGAAGTCGATCACCATGTGATGGTCGATGCGGATCCCGGTGAACTTCTCCACGGTGCGGATGGTGCAGGCGGCGCCCCCGAACTGGAACGCCCAGTTGAACTGCGCGGTCTGCTCCCGGGTCCGCTTCCCGTCGGGCTTGCGGCAGCTCGGGATGGTGACCATCAGGTCGCGCGGCACCGACATCGCGGTGGCGCTCTTCCGGTCGGCGGCGATGTGCAGCAGGATCGTGGTGTCGGAACGCTGGCTTCCGCCGCCGCCCTCGTCCTTGCCGTACCGGTCGTTGCCCGCGCCCTCCCGGGTGTCGGAGCCGAGCAGCAGGATGTTCTCCGCTCCCGTGGCGATCGAGGCGGGCCGCTCGCGCTCGTACGTCTCCAGTTCCGCCGCCGCCGAGGTGTCGGTGGTGATGTTGGAGTCGAGCTTGCGGTAGAACCACCAGCCGGCGCCGGCGGCCGCCAGCACGACGACCGACGTCCCGAGCGCGGCCCACCGAAGCCAGTGCCGCTTCCGCGGCGCACCCCCGCCCTCGCCGCCCGCGGGGCGGTCGCCGTCCGCCGGGGGGCCGTCACCGCCGGCCGCGTCGTCGCCGGCAGGGGGACCGCTGCCCGCAGCGGAGTCGCTGTCGCCGCTGCCGTCGCCCGCGTCGGGGCCGCCGCCGGTCGCGTGACCGTCGTCGCCCCCGGCCGGGGAAGGCCCGTCGGTCTCGGGGGCGCCGCCGACCTGGTCCTGGGCCCCGGCGGCAGCCGCCGCGGGGCCGCTGCCCTGCGGTGCGCCGCCGTCCGTCGCGTCGTCGTCCGTCGCGTCGTCGTCCGCGGTGGCCCGGTCCGCCGCCGGACCGCGGCTCCCCGGGGTGTCCCAGGCCGCGGCGGCGTCGCCGTCCGCGGCGGGGGCGACCGGGGCGGCACCGTGCGCGGGGCTGCCGTCCGTGGCGGGGCCGTCGGCGGCCCGGCCGCCGCTGCCGGGGCCGTCCTGCCCGCCGGCGGCGCCGGAGTCGCCGCCGTCCCCCGCAGGGGTGGCCCCGCCGGGCGCGAGGGCCGTCGCGTCGCCGGGGCCGCCGTCGGCCGCCCCCGCGGCCGCGTTCCCTTCCGCAGGCGTGCCAGCCTTGTCCGTCACGTGTGGGTCCATCCTTCATGGCGTCGGCAGCGCGCTGGGCCGCCGATCGCTGGTCTAGACGGCTGAACCCGACGCTTGGTTGTGCGTTGAAACACGCTTGTCGCCGATCATCCACCGCAGTTGACGCCCGGGCCGGGAGGGCTTGGCCCGGATGTGCGCCACTTGAGTGGACTTCTCCGGGCTTGTCGTACCGCAGCCGCCGGCCACCCCGCCGGCACGGCCGTCCCCGCCCCACCACGCCGTCACCGCACGGTGAGGCTCACCCGCTCGCTCTCCACGCGCTTCGCCAGACCGTCGTCGGACAACTCGCCCAGGTTCCGGCACAGTACGACCGAGGCCCCGGCGGCCAGCGGCGCGAACAGCCCCGCACTCAGCCCGTCCCAGGTGTCGTAGTCGAGGCCCGACAGCAGCCGCGCCCCGGCGTCCAGCCCGAGCCGCCGCGCGTCCGCACGCGCGCGATCGACCAGTTCGGCCCCCGTCAGCGCCACCCCGGCCACCGTCAGCGCCTCGCCGTCCGGGTCCACCGGCGCGTACGGGGCGAAGCGGTCGCCCTGACTCGGCACCTCCACCGCGTAGTCGGCCCAGCCGGCGGGCGGGGTGGTGAAGCGGCGGCCCATCGGCGCGAGGGACAGCGCCATCCGCTCGCCCTGGCAGGCGAGTCCGTCCTCGAACCGCCCGGGCCCGGCCACCACATGGTCCGCGGCGGCCGGATCGCCGCCCACGTCCGCGACCACCCCGACCGACGAACACGCCAGCAGCCACACGGCACTCTGCCAGTGCGCCGGCACCAGCAGCGCGAGGCGCTCGCCCGGCTCCGCGGACATCTCGCCCTGGAGCAGATTGGCGGTCTTCGCCACCCAATTGGCGAAGGTGGCGACGGACAATTCGACGCGCTCACCGGTGGCGTCGTCGTAGAAAGTGACCAAAGGGCGCGCCGGGTCCGCGGCGAGCGCGGATCGCAGCAGGTCGGCAGGGGTACGGTCGCTGGCGTTCATCCGCGCAACAGTACGCGGGGCGCCGCGCCGGGGCTGCCGCGGCAGCGGACGCGTACCCCGGTCGGCCGGATGCCCGCCCCGATTCCCGGCGGGCGAAGCCGCCACGCCGCTTCCAGGATCCTTGACATGCGTGGATACCTGGCATCTTCGATCTCCGTGGCGTGCGTGGCCGCGCTCGCCCTCCCGCTGACCCTCACGACGGGCGCCGCCGCCGCCGCGCCCCTCCGGGCGCCGGACGTGCCCGGAAGCACCCGGTCACTCCCACTGGAGCCACTCGCCGAAACCCCCTCGGGCCGGGCGCACGGCGCCGCCCCGCAGGGCCTGGCACGGCGGGCCGTCGAGCCGTTCTCGCTGCTCGGCCTCGTCTGGGAGAACGCCGCCGCCGAACTCGACGGCACCGTCGAGGTCCGCACCCGCGCCGTCTCCACCGGCACCTGGTCCGCCTGGCAGCAGGTCGAGACCCACAACGGCGACCATGCCGCCGACCCCGGCACCGCCGAGAGCGAGTCCGGCCGGGTCCGCGGCTCCACCGCACCCCTGTGGGTCGGCGCCTCCGACGGCGTCGAGGTACGGGTGCGGCAGGCGGACGGCAGCACCGCCGACCTCCCCGAGGGCATGCGCCTCGAACTCGTCGACCCCGGCGAGGACCCCCCGGCCGCGGGCACCGGAGCCCCGGGCYCCGCCCCCGGCGGCGCGACCGGCCGCACCCCCGTCGGCGGCCTGGAGATCCCGGAACTCAACCAGCTCGACACCGAGGCGGAGGCGGCCGCCTCCGGCGACCTCGTCGTGGACGCGGCGGCCGCCAAGCCCTACATCGGCCCCCGGCCGCGCATCGTGACCCGCAAGGGGTGGGGCGCCGACGAGTCGCTGCGGGAGAAGAGCTTCGTCTACACCTCGACGGTGAAGGCGGCCTTCGTCCACCACAGCGCCACGGGCAACAACTACACCTGCGCCCAGGCGCCCTCCGTCATCCGCAGTATGTACCGCTACCACGTCAAGAGCAGCGGCTGGCGGGACCTCGGCTACAACTTCGCGGTCGACAAGTGCGGAAACATCTACGAAGGCCGGGCGGGAGGCGTGGCCAAGCCGGTGCTCGGGGCGCACACCCTCGGTTTCAACACGAACAGCACCGGTATCGCCGTACTCGGGACGTACAGTTCGTCCAATCCGCCGGCGGCGGCGGTGACCGCGGTCGCCAAGCTGACCGCGTGGAAGCTCGGGCTGCACGGGATCAACCCCAAGGGCAAGGTGACCCTCACCTCGGGAGGAAGCGGAAAGTACGCGAAGGGCAGGAAGGTCGCCATGAACGCCGTCGCCGGCCACCGGGACGGGTTCGTCACGGACTGCCCCGGCAGCCGCCTCTACGGCAAGCTCGGCACCATCCGCTCGGCATCGGCCTCCTACCAGGGCCGCTGACCCGCCCCTGCGGGGCCGCACGGAGTGCCTGCATAAACTGGCCGGTCCCACCGGCGACCGTGCCCGGCCCCAGCAGGAAGCAGAGACCGCATTGAACCAGGCCCCAGAAGCCATTCTCCTGGTCGGAGGCAAGGGCACCCGGCTGCGTCCGCTCACCGTCCGCACCCCCAAGCCGATGGTGCCGGCAGCCGGTGTCCCCTTCCTCACCCACCAGCTGGCGCGGGCCCGGGCGGCCGGCGTCGAGCACATCGTGCTCGCCACCTCCTACCTGGCCGAGGTCTTCGAGCCGTACTTCGGCGACGGCTCGGCCCTCGGCCTGCACCTCGAGTACGTCACCGAACGGGAGCCGCTCGGCACCGGCGGCGCGATACGCAACGTCGCCTCGCGCCTGCGGTCCGGACCCGACGACCCGGTGCTCGTCTTCAACGGCGACATCCTCACCGGTCTCGACATCCCGGCCCTCGTCGAGACCCACCGCTCCTGCGACGCGGACGTCTCCCTCCACCTCACGCGCGTCGACGACCCACGCGCCTTCGGCCTGGTGCCGACCGACGGCACGGGACGTGTCACGGCCTTCCTGGAGAAGCCGCAGACCCCCGAGGAGATCGTCACCGACCAGATCAACGCCGGCGCCTACGTGTTCCGGCGTTCCGTGATCGACGCGATCCCGGCCGACCGCCCGGTCTCCGTCGAGCGCGAGACCTTCCCCGGGCTGCTGAGCGCCGGCGCCCACCTCCAGGGCATGGTCGACTCCACCTACTGGCTGGACCTCGGCACCCCGCACGCCTTCGTCCGCGGCTCGGCCGACCTGGTGCTCGGCCGCGCGCCGTCGCCCGCCGTGCCGGGCCGCCGCGGCGACCGGCTGGTGCTGCCCACCGCGCGCGTCGCGCCCGGCGCCAAGCTCACCGGCGGCACCGTCGTCGCGGAGGGGGCGGTCGTGGCCGAGGACGCCCGGATCGACGGCAGCGCCGTCCTCGCGGGCGCGGTCGTGGAGGCCGGCGCGGTCATCTCCGGGTCGCTCGTCGGCCAGGGAGCGCGGATCGGCGCCCGTACGGTGCTCTCCGGCGTGGTCGTCGGCGACGGCGCCGTCGTCGGGGAGGACAACGAGCTCAGGGACGGCGCACGGGTGTGGTGCGACGCGGTGCTCCCCGCGGGTGCCGTCCGCTTCTCGTCCGACCAGTAGCCTGAAGCGCATGGCAGGGCGATTCGAACCGGGTGCGCGCCGCGCGGGCGTGCGCGGCGCCGCCCCCGTACCCGCGGACGTCCCCCGCCGGCCGACCGCCCCGCGCACCCGCAGCTGGACCCCGCCCTGGCCCCTGGACCTCGCCCTGGTCCTCGGGCCGCTGCGGCGGGGACCGGCCGACCCCACGTTCCGCACGACGCCCGACGGCTCGGTCTGGCGGGCCACCCGCACCCCCGAGGGCCCCGGCACCCTGCGGGTCGCACTGCGCGGCGGCACGGTCGAGGCCGAGGCGTGGGGGGCCGGCGCGGCCTGGCTGCTCGACCGGCTGCCGGATCTGCTCGGCGCGTCCGACGACCCGGACGCCTTCGCGCCCCGCCACCGGCTGGTCGCCGCCTCCCGGCACCGCCGCCCCGGTCTGAGGCTGCTGCGCACCGGGCTGGTGCTGGAGTCCCTGATCCCCTCGATCCTCGAACAGAAGATCACGACCGACGAGGCGTACCGCGCCTGGCGGCTCCTCGTCCGCACGTTCGGCGAGCCCGCGCCCGGACCCGAGATGCGGCTCCATGTGATGCCGGATCCGCGCGGCTGGGCGCTGATCCCCTCGTGGGAGTGGCACCGGGCCGGGGTGGACGACAAGCGCGCCTCGACGATCCTGCGCGCCGTGCGGTCCGCGCGACGGCTGGAGGAGGCGGCGTCGATGCCGGCCCCGGAGGCCATGGCCCGGCTGGAGCTGATCCCCGGCATCGGCCCCTGGACCTCGGCGGAGACCGTCCAGCGCAGCAACGGCGCGGCGGACGCCGTGACGGTGGGGGACCTGCACCTGCCCCGCATCGTCGGCTGGGCACTCGCCGGCGACCGCAACACCGACGACGCGGCGATGCTGGAACTCCTCGCCCCGTACGAGGGCCAGCGCCACCGGGCGGCCCGCCTCATCCTCCTCTCGGGCCGCATCCCGCCCCGGCGCGAGCCCAAGATGCGGCGCGTCGACATCGCCCGCTGGTGACGGGCGCGGCGGAGCGCCGCCGCCGGCTGCCGCACCACCCGCACCCGCACCGCCCCCGGGTCCCGGGCGGGCCCCTTCGCCTCGCGCCGTGCCCCGGAGCTTCCGGGACCGGGACGCGTCGCGCCGGAGGCGGGCACCGGCCGCCGTGACCGGGGCCTCGTGCACCGGCCCCGTGCACCGGGTGCTTGCGCCGGAGCCCGTGTGCCGGCCGCCGTGTACCGGGCGCTTGCGCCGGAGCCCGTGTGCGGGGCCTCGCGCCGGGTCCCGGACCTGCCCCGGGTCCCGGGCGGGCCCCTCCGCCTCGCCGTGTTGCGGAGCTTCCGGGACCGGAGGCGTCGCGCCGGAGGCGGGCATCGGACGCCGTGACCGGGGCCTCGTGCACCGCCCCCGTGCACCGGGTGCTTGCGCCGGAGCCCGTGTGCCGGGCCTCGCGCCCGGCCCCGTGTGCCGGGCGCCCGGCACCGTGCCGCCGTGCCGGCGCCCCCTCGTCCCGCTCCGGGACAGCTCAGCGCACCGTGATGAACGACTCCGCCGGGCGGCCCGCGCGGGGCGGGGGCTGGGTCGTGGGGTGGCCGATCGCCACCGCGCCCATCGGGTCCCAGTCGGCGGGCAGCGCCAGCACCTCGCGCACCACGTCCCGGCAGAACATCGTCGACGACACCCAGGCCGACCCCAGGTGCTCACCCGCCAGGGCGACCAGGAAGTTCTGCACGCCCGCGCCGGCCGCGACCACGAACATCTCGCGTTCGGCGGCGTCGCGCCGCTCGTCGCCGTAGGTGTGGGCGCCGTCGGCGACCAGGCAGGGCACCGCCAGGTAGGGCGCGTTGCGCAGCACGTCGCCGCGCCGCACCCGCTTGGCGATCGACTCCTCGGACTTCCCGTCCCGCCGCAGGTCCGCGATCCACGCGTCACGCATGGCGTCCAGCAGCCGCAGCCGGGAGGACTCCGACTCCAGGAGCACGAACCGCCAGGGTGTCGTGTGGTGCGGCGCCGGGGCGGTGACCGCCGCCGCGACCGCGCGGCGCACCGCGCCGCCGTCGACCGGCTCGTCGGTGAACTCGCGCACCGTGCGCCGCTGCGTCACGGCCTCACGGACCGCCTCCGAGGTGCCGAGCCGGAACATGTCGTCCCGGGAGTCGCGCACCAGCGCCCGAGCCCCGGCCGCCTCTCCCGCACCGGAGGCGGAGGCACCCGTGCCGTCGGACTCGTCGGCCTCGTCGGTGACCAGATGCGCGAGGCCGCGCACCACCGCGACCGGCAGCCCGGCCGCCTTGCCCTTCACCAGGTCGCCCGCCGCGGCGAGTTCGTCGGCGACGGCGACCACCGTGGCGCTCAGCGGGTTGCCGTGGGCATCGGTGCCGCCGCGCAGGTCGTCCAGGACGCGCACGCCCGACGCGCCGATCGCGACGTCGGTGAGCCCGGCACGCCAGGGCCGGCCGAACGTGTCGGTGACGACGACCCCGACGCGGACGCCGAGCGCCTCCCGCAGTCCCCGCCGGATCGCGCGGGCCGAGGCGTCCGGGTCCTCGGGCAGCAACAGCACCGTGCCCGCGGGGGTGTTGGAGGCGTCGACCCCGGCGGCGGCCATGACGAGGCCCTGCCGGTTCTCCACGATCCGCAGGAGGCCGCGCCGGGCGACGACCCGGACGGTCTCCGCGTCGATCGCCGCCTCCCGGTCGGCCGCCTCGACGATCCGGCCCTCCGCCTTGCTGACGATCTTCGACGTCACGAGCAGGATGTCGCCGTCGGCCAGTGCCGGGGCCGCGGCGGCGATCAGCTTGGCCGGATCGTCCCCGGGCCGGACCTCGCCGATCCCGGGCGGCGCCCACACGGCCAGCGACGGCGCGCTCACGCCCGGACCTCCTCGGCCAGCGCCAGTGCGGCACGGGCCATCTCGGCGGTGGCGTCGGTGTCGGTCATCATCAGCGGCACAGCGCGGCAGCGGATGCCCGCCGCCTCGACCTCGTCCACCGCCGCGGCGTCCACGGAGTCGACCAGCCACCCGTCGAGCAGCCCGGAGCCGTAGTGACGGGCGACCGCGGCCGCGGTCGCCTCGACCCCCACCGCCGCGAGCACCTTGTCGGCCATGCCCCGCACGGGAGCGCCGCCGACGATGGGGGACAGGCCCACCACCGGCACGCCCGCCTCGGCGACGGCCTCGCGGATCCCGGGCACGGCCAGGATGGTGCCCACGCTGACGACGGGGTTGGAGGGCGGGAAGAGGATCACGTCCGCGGCGGCGATCGCCTCCAGCACGCCCGGCCCCGGCTTCGCCTGCTCCGCGCCCACCGGCACGACGGCCTCGGCGTCCACGGAGGCGCGCAGCCGGACCCAGTACTCCTGGAAGTGGACGACCCTGCGTTCCCCGTCGAGGGTGACGGCGACATGCGTCTCGACCCGGTCGTCGGACATGGGCAGCAGCCGCACGCCGGGGTTCCACCGGGCGCACAGCGCCTCGGTGACGGCGCTCAGCGGGTAGCCCGCGGCGAGCATCTGGGTGCGGACGATGTGCGTCGCGAAGTCGCGGTCTCCGAGCCCGAACCACGCGGGCCCCACGCCGTAGGCGGCGAGCTCCTCCTTGACGCGGAAGGTCTCGTCCTCGCGGCCCCAGCCCTGCTCCTCGTCGATGCCACCGCCGAGGGTGTACATCACGGTGTCGAGGTCGGGGCAGACCTTCAGTCCGAACAGATGGATGTCGTCACCGGTGTTGCCGATCACCGTGACGTCCGCCCCGGGAGCCGCCTGCCTCAGGCCGCGGAGGAAACGGGCGCCGCCGATACCGCCGGCCAGAACCACAATGCGCATGCACACAGTGTCGCAGGCCGGTCACGGCCGCGGTCGGGGTGGTGGCCGGTCACGGCCGGTTCGGTGGGAGCGCGGGGCCGGACGCCCGAGGCCGTCGCGGACCACGGCCGCGTGCCGGGCGGCCCGCCGTCCCCGGACTCCGCGGGCGTGGCCCCTCGCGCGGTGCGGACCGTCCGGTCAGACCGCGGCCGGTTCCCCGGTGCAGCGTGCCGCCGTGTGCATCGGCATCTCGGTCAGGCCCGGGTAGTACACGTGGAGGCTGACCGCGCCTTCGAGGGAGTCGTTGACGACCTCGTGCGCGTAGCCCGGCGCGAAGACCCGCTGGGCACCCTCCCGCAGCGTCCGCTCGCCGTGCGGCGTGCGCTCGGTCAGCTCGCCGGTGAGGACGGTGAGGACTCCGGAGGAGTCGCCGTGCCCGTGGAGGCCGCTGCCCTGGCCGGGCACCCAGCTCAGCAGCCAGACCTCGTAGCCGGGGCCGGTCCGGAGCCGGTGGTACCACCGGGAGGTGGCGTCGTACTCGACGAGGTGCTCCCAGCGCGCCCGGTCGGCGGCCACGGAGCGTGCGAGCCCGGCGAACTCGGCCACGGTGGCCGGGTGCTCGCGGGCGGGCTGGAGCAGGTGCTGGACGGCGAGGATGTCGCCGGCGATCTGGAGGTCGCTGTCGCTGTTCATGGTGCGGGGGGTCCTCGGCAGGAAGTGCTGGGGTGTCGCTCGGGATGTCGGCAAACGGCACTGCGAGAGAAAACGGCAAACGGCGGTGCGCGAAGCGTCAGTGCGGAGAAGTGGAGAAGCAGCCGGAGCGCGGGGGCATCAACAGCTGGAACAGCAACAGCAACAGCGCGCCTGGACAGCGCCGCGGTACCCGCGGTGGCGGGTCGCGAGGTGCGCTGAGGTCGCTGGCATGGGATCAAAGGTGACGGGTCCGCTCTCCGGCTGTCAACTCGATGGGCGATGTGGCGGCAATGTTTCACCCCTTTCGGTTGCCGGGCCCGGAGAAAGGTTTGTGCAGCCCCTACCGGGGACAAACGCGCCAGCAACCGTGTCGGTGAACGTGGTTGGTGCTGTGCGACCGCGCTGTGATCCGGATCGCTCCGGTGGCTCGATCGCAACGGATCACCGGGTGTGACGTCTCCCTCCCCGAGAGGGTGGCCCGGCCAGGCCACTGGCATGTGTCAGGTTTTTGGTGATTTCAACACTTTCCGCATAGCCTTGGTTCCGGAGAGTGAATACCGGGGCCAGTAGCAGATCGTGGCTTGACTCGCTCGGAGCCACACACTTGTAATTTCACTCGTGTCGTTCGGCCGAAAACCATCGCGGCAACATCACGGGGACGCAAAGACAGACGAGGGGCGCACATGACCGAGCTGTTCCAGCAACTGCTGGTCGAGGACGCGGACGAGGAACTCGGCTGGCAGGAGCGCGCATTGTGCGCCCAGACCGACCCCGAGTCCTTCTTCCCCGAGAAGGGCGGTTCCACCAGAGAGGCCAAAAAGGTCTGCCTGGCCTGCGAGGTGCGGTCCGAGTGCCTGGAATACGCCCTCAACAACGACGAACGCTTCGGCATCTGGGGCGGACTCTCCGAGCGGGAGCGCCGCCGTCTCAAGAAGGCGGCGGTCTGAGCCCCCGCCGGCCTGCGGGGACCACGCGACCGGCAGGCCGTCCCACCGGTACCCGGCCGCCCCTGCGGCGACGACTGCGGCTGCGCCCGGGACCGGGGTCGCGGCCGCGGACGGGCCCGCGGCCGAGCCCACGGCAAAGAAGGACAACAGCGGACATAGCCCACGGTCCGCCGCCTGAGCCTCGCGCACAGGCGGCGGACCGTTCGTATGTCAGCCGTTAGTGTGGGGCCCCGTCCGTGACGCACCCCGCCCCTTCGGGGCGACCCCCGGCCGGAGGCCCCGTACCTCAATGTCCGCCACCACAGCAGCGTTTGTCCCGGCACACGCGCCCGAGTTCCCGCGGCACGTCGTCACCGCCGTGCTCGTCTCCCACGACGGCGCGCGCTGGCTCCCCGACGCCCTCGCCGGGCTCCTCGGCCAGGAGCGGCCCGTGCAGAACGTGGTCGCCGCCGACACCGGCAGCGCCGACGCATCGGCCCAGCTGCTCACCGAGGCCCTCGGCCCCGACCGCGTCCTGCACCTCGCCCGCCGCACCGGTTTCGGCACGGCCGTCGACGAGGCGGCCAGGACCGCCGGCGTCCTCACCCCCGAGGACCTGCCCTACCTGAAGCGGCCGAGCGGCTGGGACCCGGTCACCAGGTCCTGGCGGGACGAGGCGTACGACATGCCCGAACTGCCGCACGGCGAGCCCGTGCAGTGGCTCTGGCTCCTCCACGACGACTGCGCGCCCGAGCCCACCGCGCTCGCCGAGCTGCTGCGCGTCGCGGACTCCGACGCCCATGCGGCCGTCGTCGGCCCGAAGCTGCGCGGCTGGTACGACCGCAAGCAGCTGCTGGAGGCCGGTGTCTCCATCGCCAACAGCGGCCGCCGCTGGACCGGGCTCGACCGGCGCGAGCAGGACCAGGGGCAGCACGACCAGATCCGCTCCGTCCTGTCGGTCTCCTCCGCGGGCATGCTCATCCGGCGCGACGTGTACGAGGAGCTGGGCGGCTTCGACCGCCGCCTGCCCCTGATGCGCGACGACGTCGACCTCTGCTGGCGGGCGCACTCGGCGGGACACCGGGTCCTCGTCGCCCCCGACGCCGTGCTGCGGCACGCCGAGGCCGCCGCCCGCGAACGGCGCACCGTCGACTGCGCGGGGCGGTCGGTCGCCAGCCCGCACCGCGTCGACAAGGCCGGCGCCGTCTACACCCTGCTCACCAACGCCCGGGGCGTCGTCCTGCCCTGGGTGCTGCTGCGCCTGGCCGTCGGCACCCTGCTGCGCACCCTCGCCTACCTGGTGGGCAAGGTGCCCGGGCAGGCCGTGGACGAGGTCATGGGTCTCTTCGGCGTGCTGCTGCGGCCCGAACGGATCCTCGCCGGGCGCCGCAGACGCTCCCGCAGGGCCGTCGAGGGGAGCGAGCTGCGCCCCCTCTTCCCGCCGCCCGGCGCGACCGTACGGGCCACCGTCGAGCAGGTCGTCTCCAACTTCGGCGGATCCGACTCCGACTCCGGCGGCTCCCGCCACGGAGCGGTCGAGTCCGGTCCCGGCGGAGACGACGCCGACTACCTGGAGATCGAGCAGTTCGCCCGGCTGAAGAAGATCGCCCGCAAGCCCGGCCCGCTGCTCTTCGCCGTCCTGCTCCTCGTCTCCGTGGTCGCCTGCCGCGGTCTGTTCGGCGGCGGCGCGCTCTTCGGCGGCGCCCTGCTGCCCGCGCCCGCCGACGTCTCCGACCTCTGGGCGCGCCACGCCGACAGCTGGCACCCGGTCGGCACCGGCGGCACCCAGACCGCCCCGCCCTACCTCGCCGTCCTCGCGGTGCTGTCCTGGCTCTTCCTCGGCTCCACCGGGCTCGCGCTCACCGTGCTCCTGGTCTGCTCGGTGCCGCTCGCCGGCCTCACGGCGTACTTCGCCTCCCGGCCGATCGTGGAGTCCCGGCTGCTGCGCGCCTGGGCGAGCATCGCCTACGCCTTCCTCCCGGCGGCCACCGGCGCCCTCGCCACCGGCCGGCTGGGCACCGCGGTCCTCGCGGTCGTGCTGCCGCTCATCGCCCGCGCGGCGGTCGCCGCGCACGGCCTGCGGGCCCGCGGCGGCGCCCGCGGCAGCTGGCGCGCGACCTGGGCCTACGCGCTGCTGCTGACCTTCGCCATGGCCTTCACCCCCGTGGTGTGGCCGCTGGCGCTGGTCACCGGCGTCGCCGTCCTCGTGCTGCGCCGTGCGGACCTCACCGCTCATCTGCTGCGCTTCCTGGCGGTCGTCGGCACCCCGCTGCTGGTGCTCGCCCCCTGGTCGCTGGAGCTGCTGACGAGCCCCTCGCGCTTCCTCGGGGAGGCCGGTCTCGACCTCGGCAGCGGTGACGCGGGCGCGCTCGACCTGCTCGGGATCAGCCCCGGCGGCCCCGGGGCGGCAGGCGGTCTGCTGATGCTCGGCATCGTCGCGGCCGCACTGGGCGCCCTGCTGCGGGCCGAGCGCACCTTCGCCATCCGCACCGCGTGGGCCGTGGCCCTGCTGGGGTTCGTGTGCGCCGTGCTCACCAACGGGTCCGGCTGGGCCGGACCCGCCACGCTCGTCTACGGCATCGCGCTGCTGGCAGCGGCCGTGCTCGGCGCCGAAGGCGGCCGCAGCCGCGTCGCCTCGCAGAGCTTCGGCTGGCGGCAGCCCGTCGCCGCCCTCGTCGCACTCGCCGCGGGCCTCGCCCCGGTCGCCGCCGCGGCGGGGTGGATGCTCGACGGCGCGGCCGGCCCGGTGGGCCGCGGCGACCCCGTCCAGGTGCCCGCGTTCGTCGCCGAGGAGAGCGACACCCGCGACCAGCCCCGCACCCTGGTGCTCGGCGGCACCTCGGCCGCCACGGTCTCCTACACCCTGGTCCGCGGCTCCGGCGGGCGCCTCGGCGACGCCGAGCTGGCAGCGGCCGCCGGTGGCGACCCGCGTCTGGACCGGGTGGTCGCCAACCTGGTCGCCGGCTCCGGAGCCGACCAGACCAGCCAGCTCAGTGGCTACGCGATCCGCTACATCCTCGTCCGCGACGGGGTGCCCCGCGCGACCGGCCGCGTCCTCGACGCCACGCCGGGCCTCAGCCGGCTCAGCCAGCTCGACGGCAGCGCGCTGTGGCGGGTGGACCGGCAGGTCGCCCGCGCGACGATCGTCGACGGCGCGAACGACCCGCTGCCCGTCGCGTCCGACACCGTCGGCGCCCACGCGGACATCCCCAAGGGCGGCGCGGGCCGGGTCCTGCGCATCGCCGACCATGCCGCCGAAGGGTGGCAGGCCACCGTCGGCGGCCGGGTGCTGAAGAAGACGACCGTCGACGGCTGGGCGCAGGGCTTCGAACTGCCCGCCGAGGGCGGCAAGCTCGTGCTCACGTACGAGGACCCGCTGACGCACACCGTCTGGGTCTGGACGCAGGCCTTCCTGGCGCTCGTCCTCGTGGTGCTCGCCCTGCCCGGCAGGCGGCGCGAGATCGACGACGACCTGCCCACGGAGGAGGCCGCCGCGGCCGTGCCGCAGCAGCCGGAGTCCGGCGAGGGCCGCCGGGCGCGCCGGCTGCGCGCCCAGGCGGAGGCCGGGACCGAGGCGGAGGGCGCGGAACCGGAGCCGGAGAACCCCGCTCCGCAGACGGACCCCTACGCGCAGGGACAGGCCCCCGCGGACGCCTACGCGGCCGTGCCCGGACAGCAGCAGTACGGCGGCTGGGACGACGGTGCGCAGGACCCGTACGCGTACGGCGACGGGTACGCGAACGCTCCCGGCGCGGGCGACCCGTACCGCCGGCACCCCGGGTACGGCGACGGCGGTCAGCAGTACCCCGCCGAGCAGCCCTACGGCGACGGCGGTCAGCAGTACGCCGGTGAGCAGCCCTACGGCGACGGCGGTCAGCAGTACGCCGGTGAGCAGCCCTACGGCGACGGCGGTCAGCAGTACGCCGGTGAGCAGCCCTACGGCGACGGAGGGCAGCAGTACCCCGCCGAGCAGCCCTACGGCGACGACGGCGGATACCCGCAGCAGACCTACCAGGACGGCTCCTGGGGCCCCGGCGGCGCGGACGGATACCGGCAGGACGGTCCCGACGGCTACCCGCGGCAGGACGGCCGCGGCCACGACCCGTACGGATACGGCGACCAGTACCCCGAGCCGCCCTCCCAGGCTCCCGGCACGACGCGAGGCGAGTGAGAGTGAAGCGCACCACCATCTCCCTGATCGCGGTCGTCACCGCCCTGGCGGCGGTCACCGGCGTCGCGTCGCTGACCGCCCCCGAGGGCGCCACGGCCACGCAGAACAAGGCGGCGGCCCGGCTTCCGGTCGAACGGTCCAGCCTGTTGTGCCCCGCGCCCAGCAGCTCCGAACTGGCCGAGACGCTGTACACCTCCTTCACCCCCGCGGGGGGCGGGAAAGCCGCGTCCGACGATGACGGCGCGCCCGCGAAGCCCACGGCCGAACTGCGCCCGTCGGCCTCCGTGTTGGCGGACACCGGGGCCGCTCCCGCGAAGGACGACGCCGAGAAGGACGCCGACGGAGAGAAGGACGCCGAGAAGGACTCGGCGAAGGCGCCGCGGAAGCCAGCCCCGGACAAGCCCGTCGTCGTCCTCCAGGAGCCCGGCAAGCCCGTCGCGGCCGACGCCGACGGCGGCGAGGCACCCGCCCTCGTCGGCACCGCCACCGGCGCGCTCGCACCGGGCTGGACGGCCCAGCAGACCACAACCGTCCCCGCGGGCAACGGCCGTGGACTCCTCGGCGTCAGCTGCACCGCCCCGGACACCGACTTCTGGTTCCCCGGCGCCTCCCTCGCGGAGCGGCGCCAGGACTACGTCCACCTCACCAACCCCGACGACACCAGCGCGGTCGCCGACATCGAGCTGTACGGCAAGGACGGCGAGCTCAAGAGCACGCTGACCGAGGGCATCACGGTCCCGCCCGGCGGTGCCGTGCCGGTGCTGCTGTCCACCCTGACCGCGGACAAGGCCGACGACGTCACCGTCCATGTCGCCACCCGCACGGGACGCGTCGGCGCGGTCGTGCGCTCGGCCGACGAGACCGACGGCAGCGACTGGCTCGCCGCGTCCGCCGACCCCACGGGCACCGCGGTGCTCCCCGGCATCCCGGCGGACGCGACCTCGGTCCAGCTGGTCGCCTTCGCGCCCGGCCAGGACGACGCCGACCTCAAGGTCCAACTCTCCGGCCCCACCGGCACGATCACCCCGGCGGGCTTCGAGAAGCTGCGGGTGAAGGCGGGGATGACCGCCATGGTCGACCTGAAGGACGTGACCAGGGGCGAGGCCGGATCCCTGATCCTCAGCCCCGCCGAGGCCGACCGGGACACCCCCGTCGTCGCGGCGCTGCGGGTGGTGCGGGGCAAGGGCGACCGCAAGGAGATCGCCTTCATCCCCGCCGCCGCACCCGTGGGCTCACGGGCGACCGTCGCCGACAACCGGGACAAGGGGTCGTTCCTCTCGCTCACCGCTCCGGGCACGGCGGCGCAGGTCGAGGTGACGGCCTCGGCGGGCACCCGCGGGGGCACCGCGGCGGTCAAGACGTACACCGTGAAGGCGGGCACCACGCTCACGATCACGGCCCCCGTGCCGGCCGGGCTCCGGGGGACGTTCGCGCTGACCGTGCAGACGGTCTCCGGCGGCCCGGTGCACGCCTCGCGGATGCTGGAGGCGCCGGACGGCGGCGTCCCGATGTTCACCGTGCAGAACCTGCCCGACGACCGGGGGACGGTGTCCGTCCCGGTGGCGGAGCAGGACCTGTCGGTGCTCGACGACTGACCTGCGCGCCCCGGGACCGTGCGCCGGGCCCGGGGCGCCGTCAGTCCTGGCCGTACCGCGGGTCGACCGACTCGGGCGAGAGCCCGAGCAGCTCGGCGACCTGCTCGACCACCACCTCGTGGACCAGCAGCGCCCGCTCGTCGCGGCTCTTCGTCCGGATCTCGACCGGCCGGCGGTAGACCATGATTCGCGCGGGGCCGTCCTTCCCCGCCGGGACCGCGCTGCCGAGCGGCACCGAGTCGTCCACCGAGCGCGGCACCTCCAGCACCAGGAAGTCGACCTCGGCCAGCTCGGGCCAGCGCCGCTCCAGGCGCTCCACGGAGTCCTGGACCAGGTCCCGGAAGCTCTCGGCACGGCTTGCGGCGAGCGGCACCTGCGGCGGGGCGACGGGCCCGCGCATGCCCCGGCCGTGGCGGTCGCGGCTGCGTGGTCTCGGCTCGCCCGGGGGCGGCGGTACGGGGCTGTCCTTCACTCACGCAGGGTAACTCTCGCGGCCCCGCGGGACCCGCCCGCCGGGCACGGAACGGCCACCTTGTCGCCAGTTGAACGATCCGGCCAAGCTTGGGCCCGAATCCGCGTCCCCGGCGATCGGTGATCTCGTCACGATTGACCTGATTCACCCCAAGTCGTGACCGTCCAGGGTGCGGTCGTCGTCCGTGTGGTTCTCTTCCCGTGCAGGTCAGGTCAGTTGCCGGAACTGCCGGATCGTCGGACGCCGCAGCACGACACGGGGGAGTGACCTGGTGGAGAGTCGTCGCAGCCCGCTCAAGAGTGCGGTACCGTCCAACGTCGTGAGCCCTGTACGTCGATGTTCTCGCACCGCGTGCGGCCGCCCTGCCGTCGCGACACTGACGTACGTCTATGCCGACTCGACTGCGGTCCTCGGCCCGCTCGCCACCTACGCCGAGCCCCACTGCTACGACCTGTGCGCCGAGCACAGCGAGCGGCTGACCGCCCCGCGCGGCTGGGAGGTCGTGCGGCTCACCGACGGGTCCGCGCCCGCCCGCCCCAGCGGCGACGATCTCGAAGCCCTGGCGAACGCGGTCCGCGAGGCGGCACGGCCGCAGGGGCGCGCCGCGGAGGCCACCGGCCAGGGCGGACGCAGGTCGGCGGACCCGATGGAGGTCGCACGCCGCGGCCATCTGCGGGTGCTCCGCTCCCCGGACAACTGACCCGGCCGCACCCCGCCGTACGGCCCCTCCTCCCGAGGAGGCCGCGCCCCGCGCCCAAGGCTCCCCGGAACACGCCCGGTTGGTACCGGGACGCATCGCCTGCGCCACCCCGGCGGACACCGGCGTCCGCCGGGGTGGCGAACCCGCCGCAGCGGCGGCACGCCCTACGGGTAGTTTGATGCGACTGCCGAGACTTCAGGAGGATTGGGCCCGTGGCTGCTGATCTGTCGCAGATCGTTAAGGCGTACGACGTCCGCGGCGTGGTGCCGGATCAGTGGGACGAAGGGACGGCCGAACTGTTCGGCGCCGCCTTCGTCCGGGTGACGGACGCCGGCGCGGTCGTCGTCGGCCACGACATGCGGCCGTCCTCGCCCGGCCTGGCCGGGGCGTTCGCCCGCGGCGCCGCCGCCCTGGGCGCCGACGTCACCATGATCGGACTCTGCTCCACCGACCAGCTGTACTTCGCCTCCGGCAGCCTCGGCCTGCCCGGCGCGATGTTCACCGCCTCGCACAACCCGGCGCAGTACAACGGCATCAAGATGTGCCGGGCCGGGGCCGCACCCGTCGGTCAGGACTCCGGCCTCGCCGACATCCGGGCACTCGTCGAGGGCTGGACCGCGGACGGCGCCGGCCCGGCCCCCGCCGGCGTGCCCGGCACGATCACCGAGCGGGAGACCCTGGACGACTACGCGGCCCATCTGCTGTCGCTGGTCGACCTCTCCGCGATGCGCCCCCTCAAGGTCGTCGTCGACGCGGGCAACGGCATGGGCGGCCACACCGTCCCCACCGTCCTGCGCTCGCTCCCGGTCACCCTGTTGCCGATGTACTTCGAGCTGGACGGCACCTTCCCCAACCACGAGGCCAACCCCCTCGACCCGGCCAACCTCGTCGACCTGCAGGCCCGGGTGCGCGAGGAGGGGGCCGATCTCGGGCTCGCCTTCGACGGCGACGCCGACCGGTGCTTCGTCGTCGACGAGCGCGGCGCCGGGGTCTCCCCGTCCGCGATCACCGCCCTGGTGGCCCGCCGCGAACTCGCCGCTCACCCCGGCGGCACGGTGATCCACAACCTGATCACCTCCTGGTCCGTCCCGGAGGTCGTCCGCGAACACGGCGGCAACCCCGTGCGCACACGGGTGGGGCACTCCTTCATCAAGGAGGAGATGGCCCGCACCGGCGCCGTCTTCGGCGGCGAGCACTCCGCCCACTACTACTTCCGCGACTTCTGGAACGCCGACACCGGCATGCTCGCGGCGCTCCACGTGCTCGCCGCGCTCGGCTCCCAGCCGGAGCCGCTGTCCGCGCTGGTCGAGGCGTACGACCGCTACGCCGCGTCCGGCGAGATCAACTCCGAGGTCGACGACCAGACGGGCCGCGCCGCGGCCGTCCGCGAGGCCTTCGCCGGCCGCGACGGCGTCGGCACCGACGACCTCGACGGGCTCACCGTGGCGGCCGCCGACTGGTGGTTCAACCTGCGCCCGTCCAACACGGAACCGCTGCTGCGCCTCAACGTCGAGGCACGCGACGAGGCGACCATGGCCAAGATCCGCGACGAGGTGCTGGCGCTCGTGCGCGGCGCATGACCCCGGCCGCCCGGAGACGGGCCGGGGCCGTCGCGCCCCGCCCCTCCGGGGCCTCCGTCCGCCCCCGCGGAGGCGCCACCCGGCACCCCTGCCCAGAACGAGCCGCACCCCACCGCCCGGCGGTAGGCTGACGAAGCCCGATCCGTACGACCACGAACCGCGCGTCCGGCCCGAGAACACCGACCGGCCGGCCCGCGACCGCCCCGAAGGGACATCGCTGTCATGCCGCTCGAAGCCGGCCTCCTGGAGATCCTCGCCTGCCCGGCGTGCCACGCCCCCCTCGACGACCGCTCGTCGGCACAGACCCCGGAGCTGATCTGCACCGGTACCGACTGCGGCCTGGCCTACCCGGTCCGGGACGGCATTCCGGTCCTCCTGGTCGACGAGGCACGCCGGCCCGCCTGACGCGGCCGGAGACAACCACACACCGACCCCCTCGCACGCGTACGGCGATCGGAGGCCAACCCCATGCTCGACGAGTCGCTCCTCGACGCGCCGGACGCTCTCGCACGCATCGACCACAGAGGGCTCCTGCGAGGAGCCGCCGAGGCAGGGGCACGCGTACGCACCGCCGCCCGGCACGCGTCCGAGGCGGGCATCGCGGACCTCACGCCCGAGGGAAGGCCCAGGACCGTCCTGGTGGCCGGGCCGGGCACCGCCGCCTCCGGCGTCGCCGACCTGATCGGCGCCCTGGCCGGCGCGTCCGCCCCCGTCATCGGTCTGCGGCCCACCGGCGTGGCACACGCCCCCGGCGCCTTGCGCTGGACGCTGCCCGGCTGGGCGGGCTCCCTCGACCTGCTGCTCGTCGTCACCACGGACGGCAGCGAGCCGGGCCTCGCCCTTCTCGTCGAGCAGGCGTACCGGCGCGGCTGTTCCGTCGTCGCCGTCACCCCCGGCGCCTCCCCGCTCTCCGAGGCCGTGGACGGCGCGCACGGGCTGGTGGTGCCCATGGCCACCTCGCCCAACGAGCTGTACGAGGAGGGACGGGCGGCGAGCCCCAGCGCGCTCTGGGCGCTGTTCACCCCGCTCCTCGCGCTCCTCGACCGGGTGGGCCTCCTCGAAGCGCCCCCGGAGGCGCTCGACAAGGTCGCCGACCGGCTCGACCGCGCCGCCGAACGCTGCGGGCCCGCCATCGCGACCTACAGCAACCCGGCCAAGACCCTGGCCGCCGAACTCGCCGACAGCGTCCCGCTGATCTGGACCGAGGGCATCGGCGCGGCCCCCGCCGGCCGCCGTTTCGCCGCCGTCCTCGCCGAACTCGCCGGCCGCCCGGCCCTCGCCGCCGAACTGCCCGAGGCGCTCCCCGCGCACGGCGTGCTGCTGGTCGGGGGCTTCGCCTCCGGCGCCGACCCCGACGACTTCTTCCGCGACCGGGTCGACGAACAGCAGGCGCTCCGGGCCCGGGTCGTCCTGCTGCGCGACCGCCCCGCCGGAGGTCTGACGGCCGCACCGGCCGCGCGCGAGCTGGCCCTCGGCCACGACACACCCGTCAGCGAACTCGAACCGGAGGCCGGCAGCGAGCTCGAGTGCATCGCCGAACTGCTCGCCGTCACCGACTTCGCCGCCGTCTACCTCTCGCTGGCCCTGGCGGGCGAGGCCGAACCGTCCTAGGGCCCTTCGTCCGGATCACAGGCCCCGGCGGTACCGCACCACCCCCGCGCCCGACGCCGTGCGCGGGGCACCCGCACGCCCCCGGGGCGCACCGGCCGGGGCCTCTCCCGCGCCGAAGCGCCCTAGGACGGTTCGGCCTCGCCCGCCAGGGCCAGCGAGAGGTAGACGGCGGCGAAGTCGGTGACGGCGAGCAGTTCGGCGATGCACTCGAGCTCGCTGCCGGCCTCCGGTTCGAGTTCGCTGACGGGTGTGTCGTGGCCGAGGGCCAGCTCGCGCGCGGCCGGTGCGGCCGTCAGACCTCCGGCGGGGCGGTCGCGCAGCAGGACGACCCGGGCCCGGAGCGCCTGC
>NZ_RDBP01000012.1:671559-700249 GCF_008042045.1 Streptomyces sp. T39 | reverse complement strand
CGCCACCGCGGCACCTCGTCACCCGCTCCACCGCTCCCACCCGCCCCGCCGCAGAACGACCGAGGAAGAACAGGACCATGGACCGCCTCGACAACACCGTGCGCCCCTACGCCTGGGGGTCCACGACCGCCATCCCGGAACTGCTCGGCACCGCCCCCACCGGCGAACCGCAGGCCGAGATGTGGATGGGCGCCCACCCCGGAGCGCCGTCCCGGACCGCCCGCGGCACGCTCGACCACGTGATCGCCGCAGACCCCGAGGGTGAACTCGGCACGGCGGCCACCGGCGCCTTCGGGCCCCGGCTGCCCTTCCTGCTGAAGATCCTCGCCGCGGGCGCACCGCTGTCCCTCCAGGTCCACCCCGACCTGGCGCAGGCCGCCGAGGGCCACGCCGCCGAGGAGGCCGCCGGCGTCCCCGTCGACGCCCCGCACCGCAACTACAAGGACGCCAACCACAAGCCCGAACTCGTCTGCGCGCTCACGCCGTTCGACGGCCTGTGCGGCTTCCGGCGGCCGGCCGAGGCAGCCGACCTGCTCGCCGGCCTCGACGTCGACTCCCTCAAGCCGTACGTGGACCTGCTCCACGCGCACCCCGAGGAAGCGGCACTGCGCGAGGTCCTCACCGCCCTGCTCACCGCGGACCGGGACGAGATGGCCGCCACCGTCGCCGAGGCCGCGGCCGCCGCCGAACACCTCGGCGGCCCCTACGCCCCGTACGCCTCGATCGCCCGGCACTACCCCGGCGACCCGGGCGTCGTCGCCGCCATGCTCCTCAATCACGTGCAACTCCAGCCCGGCGAGGCGCTCTTCCTCGGCGCGGGCGTCCCGCACGCGTACCTCGAAGGCCTCGCGGTCGAGATCATGGCCAACTCGGACAACGTCCTGCGCTGCGGACTGACCCCCAAGCACGTCGACGTCCCGGAGCTGCTGCGGATCGTCCGCTTCGAGCCGACCGAACCGGGCGTGCTGCGCCCCGAGGTGTCGCCCGCCGGCGAGGAGGTCTACGACACCCCGACCGGCGAGTTCCGCCTCTCCCGCTTCGTCCTCGCCCCCGGCTCCGAGGCACGCGACCTGACGACCGCGGGCCCCCAGATCCTGCTCTGCACCGCGGGTGAGGTCACGGCAGGCGAACTCCCGCTCGTGGCCGGTCAGTCGGTGTTCGTCCCGGCGGGCGAGCAGGTGTCCGTCTCCGGTACGGACGGCCGCCCCGGCACACTCTTCCGGGCGACCGTGGGCACCTGAACCGGGGCTGCCCGCAGGGGCTGCAACAATGGCGCACCGCAATGGCAGGGCCCGGACCGACGGGCGGCCGATGTCAGGACGAAGGGACACCACGAACTCATGAGCGCGTCAGGCGGAACCAAGGCCATCGTGGCCGCGTTGTTGGCCAACCTCTCGATCGCGGTGGCGAAGTTCGTGGCGTTCCTCTTCAGCGGTTCGTCCTCGATGCTCGCGGAGAGCGTCCACTCGCTCGCCGACTCGGGCAACCAGGGACTGCTGCTGCTGGGCGGCAAGAAGGCACAGCGCGAGGCGACCCCCCAGCACCCCTTCGGCTACGGCCGCGAGCGCTACATCTACGCCTTCCTCGTCTCGATCGTCCTGTTCTCCGTCGGCGGCATGTTCGCCGTCTACGAGGGCTACGAGAAGATCCGCCACCCGCACGAGATCGAGGCCTGGTACTGGCCGGTCGGCGTCCTCGTCTTCGCGATCATCGCCGAGACCTTCTCCTTCCGGACGGCCATCAAGGAGTCCAACACCCTGCGCGGCAGCCTGAGCTGGTCGCAGTTCGTGCGCCGGGCCAAGGCCCCCGAGCTCCCCGTGGTCCTGCTGGAGGACCTGGGCGCGCTCGTCGGTCTGTTCCTGGCCCTCGGCGGCGTCGGTCTCGCCCTGCTCACTGGCGACGGCGTCTGGGACGGCATCGGCACCCTGTGCATCGGCATCCTGCTCATCGTGATCGCGATCGTGCTCGCGGCCGAGACCAAGTCGCTCCTGCTGGGCGAGGCGGCCGGACTCGACGACATCGAGAAGATCAAGGACGCCACCGTCGACGGCGAGACCGTCACCCGCATCATCCACATGCGCACGCTCCACCTGGGTCCCGAGGAACTCCTGGTCGCCGCCAAGATCGCCGTCCGGCGGAACGAGACCGCCCAGGAGGTCGCCTCCGCCATCGACGCCGCCGAGGAGCGCATCCGCGCGGCCGTGCCGATCGCCCGGGTCATCTACCTGGAGCCGGACATCTACAGCGAGACGGCGGCCGCCGCCGGCACGGACCTCGGCAAGGCCCCGGACGGCCAGGGGCACTGACCTCGGCAAGGCCCCGGACGGCCAGGGGCACTGACCTCCCGGACACCCGCGCACCGGGCCCCCACCCGACAGGGCGGGGGCCTTCGCCGTGCCCGTCCAAGCCTCCCTCCGGGCCTCACTCCGGGCTTCGGGCCGGCTTTCCGCCGGCTTGCCGCCCGGACCGGGGCGGACCCGGGGCCGAGGGCGGGACGGCCGGATCCGGCCCCTGCTGACTGGGGCGGCCGCAGCCCGGCGGTGTAGATTCGACACCGGAGTCAGACGTCGCTGCTGATGGCGGTCGGGCGGTCCGCGAAGGCACGAGGACCGGCCGAGGGAGAGAGGGCCTCCGACGGACTGTCCTGCCGATGCCCGGGCATTCGTATGCCCTGGCCGCAGCAGTGCCAGCCCATCCACCTCGACCCGAACCACGAGGAGCAGTTCGCATGTCGACTCTCACCAACGGCCAGGACTTCAAGGTCGCCGACCTCTCCCTCGCCGCTTTCGGCCGCAAGGAGATCACGCTCGCCGAGCACGAGATGCCCGGCCTGATGTCGATCCGCAAGGAGTACGCGGCCGTCCAGCCCCTGGCCGGTGCCCGGATCACCGGATCGCTGCACATGACCGTGCAGACCGCCGTCCTCATCGAGACCCTGGTCGCCCTCGGCGCCGACGTGCGCTGGGCCTCCTGCAACATCTTCTCCACCCAGGACCACGCCGCCGCCGCCATCGCGGTCGGCCCCGAGGGCACCCCCGAGAACCCGCAGGGCGTCCCCGTCTTCGCCTGGAAGGGCGAGACGCTGGAGGAGTACTGGTGGTGCACGGAGCAGGCCCTGACCTGGCCGGACACCGCCACCGGCGGCCCCAACATGATCCTCGACGACGGCGGCGACGCCACCCTGCTGGTCCACAAGGGCGTCGAGTTCGAGAAGGCCGGCGCGGCCCCCGACCCCGCCACCGCGGACAGCGAGGAGTACGGCCACATCCTGCGCCTGCTCAACCGCACCCTCTCCGAGAACCCGCAGAAGTGGACGCAGCTGGCGTCCGAGATCCGCGGTGTCACCGAGGAGACCACGACCGGTGTCCACCGTCTCTACGAGATGCACCGCGACGGCACCCTCCTGTTCCCGGCGATCAACGTCAACGACGCCGTCACCAAGTCGAAGTTCGACAACAAGTACGGATGCCGTCACTCGCTGATCGACGGCATCAACCGGGCCACCGACGTCCTCATCGGCGGCAAGACCGCCGTCGTCTGCGGCTACGGCGACGTGGGCAAGGGCTGCGCGGAGTCCCTGCGCGGGCAGGGCGCGCGGGTGATCATCACCGAGATCGACCCGATCTGCGCACTCCAGGCGGCGATGGACGGCTACCAGGTGACCACCCTGGACGAGGTCGTGGAGACGGCCGACATCTTCGTCACCACCACCGGCAACAAGGACATCATCATGGCCTCCGACATGGCCAGGATGAAGCACCAGGCGATCGTCGGGAACATCGGTCACTTCGACAACGAGATCGACATGGCCGGCCTCGCCCAGCTCCCCGGTGTCGTCAAGGACGAGGTCAAGCCCCAGGTCCACACCTGGACCTTCCCCGACGGCAAGGTCCTCATCGTGCTCTCCGAGGGCCGCCTCCTGAACCTGGGCAACGCGACCGGGCACCCGTCCTTCGTGATGTCCAACTCGTTCGCGGACCAGACGCTGGCCCAGATCGAGCTGTTCACCAAGCCGCAGGAGTACCCGACCGACGTCTACGTGCTTCCCAAGCACCTCGACGAGAAGGTCGCCCGCCTCCACCTCGACTCCCTGGGCGTCAAGCTCACCACCCTGCGCCCCGAGCAGGCGGACTACATCGGCGTGAAGGTCGAGGGCCCCTACAAGTCCGACCACTACCGCTACTGATCACGCCCCCGCCGCCGGCCGACACCGGCGCCGGCCGTGACCCCGGTACCAGGCAGGCCCCCGCACCCCCGTGTCGGGGGCCTGCCCCGTACCTCCCGAACGGCTCCGGTCGGCCGACGCCGTCCCCGTACCGCCGAGCCTCACCGCGCTAGGACCCACGCCCCATGCCACGCGGCCGCTATTCGCTCCACGATCCGCACGATCACACCCCCCTCGGTGAAGAGCACTTCCACTGCGCCCCCGGACCTTCCGGATGGCGCTACGTCTCCCGCACGGTCAGCCCCTCCGGACGGCAGACCGGCACCGTCGATCTGGCCCTCGACGAGCTCGGCCGCCCCATCCGGCTCGAACTCCACACAGCCGACTGGCAGGTCCGCGGCGCCGCGCTGGACGGCGTCACCTGGGTCCGGACCGACCCCTCGGGCATGCACGCCGACGAAGGCACTGCGCGCGCCCATGCCTTCACCGGAACGTCCCCCGCCTTCCTCGTCGCCACCGCCCGACTGCTGCGGCTCACCCCCGCCTCACCCGCGACCCGCGTGCGCCTGGTCGCCTTCACGGACCCCGTTCTCGCACCCCGTGACGTCGACCAGTCCTGGGCCCTGATGAACAGTCAAGCGCACGCCACTGACAACGGCCCTCTCGTCGTGGACGAGTACCAGGTCAGCGCCCTCGACACGGGGGAGCGGCACACCGTGCACATCGCCGGGGACGTCGTCCTGGCAGCCCCGGGCGTCGAACTGGAGGACCTCGACGACCCGCCCTCCGCCTTCTCCTGAGCGAGCCCCACGGCTCGCCGGATCGCGGGACGCACCACGGGGCCGGGACGGCCCGCGACGGGACGGCGGGCGACGGGAGGGGGCCGGCCCTCAAGCGGGAGGTGCGAATCCGGTGGGAGCGGCGGACCGGCTCACCGCCACGCCGTCGGCCGCCTCACCACCACGGACGTCCTGGCCCGGCGGTCGCGCGTCTGCCGCGTCCTGCTCCGCCGGCAGGCCCCCCTCGGCGGCCGGCCCCGTGCCTCCGGGGTCCGGCACATGCGCGGCGGTGACCCCGTGACCCCCGGCCGGCACGTGCGCGGCGGCCACCTCGTGACCACCGCCCGGCACCTGCGGGCCGCCCGATGCCCGAGCCGCGGCGAACGCCCGGCGCGCGTCCCGTGCCTGCCGCTCGTTGAGCACCGCCGCCAGGTACGCGGCCGGCGGGACCCCCTGGGGCGCGGGAGCCCCGGTACGCGCGACGAGATCGTCGGCCAGACGGTGGGCCATCGACCAGCTCACGCCCGCCTCCAGCTGACCCATCCGCGTCAGGTACTGCCGTATCGCGAGCCACAGTCCGTCCGGTACCCCCGACAGGTCCAGTTCACGGAACCGCCCGACCAGCCAGAACGGCGGGGGCGGCACGGTCGATGCGCCCCGCTGCGCGGGCACCCGCTCCCGCACCACGAGCGTCCCCGCGAAGACGTCGCCCACGCGCCGCCCCCGGCCGGAGACCAGGGACGCGATGCAGGCGATCACCCCGAACGACAGCAGGATCTCGACGACGGACATCGCCCCGCGGACCAGGGCGTGCCGGAACCGGATCGGCCCGCCGTCGTCCCTGACCACCCGCAGACCGCACGCCATCTTCCCGAGGGACCGGCCATGGCTCAGCGTCTCCACGACGATCGGCCCGCCGACCGGCACCAGCAGGAACGTGGCGATCGACACCGCCATGACCGCCGCCTCGTCCAGCGCCGCCGTGGCCACGGCCAGCCCGAGCGACGCCAGCAGATACGCCGTCCACACCACGGCCAGGTCGATCACGACGGCGAGCGCCCGGCTCGGCAGCCGCGCCGGATGCAGTCCGAGGACGACCGCGTCCCCCGTCACAAGCCCGCTCACCGCAGCCACCCCTCGCCCTGTCGACCTTCCCTGCCCCTCGCGCTGCTCAGTCTGCCAAGCTGACCCGCAGCGCGCCGCAGTAGTACGGACCGTACGCACCCAGTTCCCCGGAGCAGCAGCCGACCATGGACCTCGACGTCTTCGTGACCGCCCACCGTGCCGAATGGGACCGCCTCGAGCATCTGCTGCGCCGGGGCAGGCGCCTCACCGGCGCCGAGGCCGACGAACTGGTGGCGCTGTACCAGCGCACGGCCGGTCATCTCTCCCATATCCAGTCGAGCGCGCCCGACCCGATGCTCGTGGGCCGCCTCACCCAGCTCGTCGCCCGGGCGCGGGCCACGGTGACCGGAACCCGTCGCGCCGGATGGAGGGACGCCGTCACCTTCCTGACCGCCGGCTTCCCCGCCGCGGTCTACCGCTCGCGGCACTGGTGGATACCGACGGCAGTCCTCTCCACGCTGCTCGCCGCCGTCATCGGCTGGTGGATCGGCACCCACCCCGACGTGCAGTCGGCGATCGCCGCCCCCGACGAACTGCGCCGCCTGACCGAGCCGGGCGGCGAGTACGAGACGTACTACTCGAGCCACCCCGCGGCCTCCTTCGCCGCACAGGTCTGGACGAACAACGCGCAAGCGGCCGCGATGTGCCTGACCCTCGGCGCCTTCCTGTGCCTGCCGGTCATCTGGGTCCTCTTCCTCAACGTCCTCAACCTGGGCATCGGCATCGGGCTCATGGCGTCGGCGGGCCGTCTCGACACCTTCCTCGGCCTGGTCCTCCCGCACGGTCTCCTGGAGCTCACCGCCGTCTTCGTCGCGGCGGGTACGGGCCTGCGGCTCGGCTGGACGGTCATCGACCCCGGTCCGCAGACCAGACGAGCGGCCCTGGCCCAGCGCGGACGCGCCGCGATCGGTATGGCGATCGGCCTGGCCGTGGTGCTCTTCGTGTCCGGCGTGATCGAGGGGTTCGTGACGCCGTCGGGTCTGCCGACCTGGGCGCGCATCACCATCGGTCTCGTCGCCGAGCTGCTGTTCCTCGTGTACGTCTACGTCCTGGGCGGACGCGCGGCGCGAGCCGGGGAAGCGGGCGACGTGGAGGAACCGGACCGCAGCGCCGAGCTGCCCACCGCCGCCTGACCCACCGATGTGCATCGGGTGTCCGTGAGCTGCTAGTCTCCTCTTCGCCCACGGGACTGTTGACACAGGGCCCGTGGGGAGGTAGATTCTAACGGTTGCCTCGAACTGGACATGTTCGAGCAGGAACATTTAGAGTGCATCTCGCTCCGATCGGAATTCGATTCGTCGGGGCCATCCTCCGAAGATTTATCCGGGACCTTGTGCCGACGAAGTCGGCCGAAAGTCTTCTGATAAAGTCGGAATCGCCGGAAAGAAAAACGCGAAAGCGGATTCCTTGAAAGCATTCCCGCTGACTGGGAATCGGGCCCGAAAGAGTCTGATAGAGTCGGAACCGCCGGAAGGGCCGAAAAGCCCGGAAAGCACCGAGGAAATCGGGTCGGAAAGATCTGATAGAGTCGGAGACGCAAGACCGAAGGGAAGCGCCCGGAGGAAAGCCCGAGAGGGCGAGTACAAAGGAAGCGTCCGTTCCTTGAGAACTCAACAGCGTGCCAAAAATCAACGCCAGATATGTTGATACCCCGTCCATCCGGTTCGGATGGTCGAGGTTCCTTTGAAAAAGACCTGTCCGGTCCTCCTTGTGAGGGTGCGGGCAGGCGACACAGCGAGGACGCTGTGAACGGTGGGGCTTATTCCGCCCGACCGTTCCGCTCTAAGTGGTGTTCAACCGGATTACCGGTAGACATTCATGGAGAGTTTGATCCTGGCTCAGGACGAACGCTGGCGGCGTGCTTAACACATGCAAGTTAGTACGAGAGGACCGGGACGGACGAACCTCTGGTGTGCCAGTTGTCCTGCCAAGGGCATGGCTGGTTGGCTACGTTCGGAAAGGATAACCGCTGAAAGCATCTAAGCGGGAAGCCTGCTTCGAGATGAGGACTCCCACCTCCTTGAGAGGGTAAGGCTCCCAGTAGACGACTGGGTTGATAGGCCGGATATGGAAGCCAGGTAACTGGTGGAGTTGACCGGTACTAATAGGCCGAGGGCTTGTCCTCAGTTGCTCGCGTCCACTGTGTTAGTTCTGAAGTAACGAACTCGCCTTTTGCRGGCTGGTAGTTCGACATCTTCATAGTGTTTCGGTGGTCATAGCGTTAGGGAAACGCCCGGTTACATTCCGAACCCGGAAGCTAAGCCTTTCAGCGCCGATGGTACTGCAGGGGGGACCCTGTGGGAGAGTAGGACGCCGCCGAACAATCATTGTGGGGAAGCCCCGGAACTGTGTTCCGGGGCTTTTCTGCGTTCACGGCCGTTTCCCCGTTCGCGTGCCCGGTCACCGCTCGATGGCGGTGACCGGGCACGAATTGCTCCGGGATCAGAGGCGGCCGGCCGCCTTGAGGGCGAGATAGGCATCCGCCACAGCCGGTGCGAGCTTCTCCGGCGTGGCGTCGACGACCGTGACACCGTGCCGCTGCAGCAGTTCCGCCGTGCGCCGGCGTTGCGTGTGGGCCTGGGTGCCCGCCGTTGCTTCGTAGACGGCCTGAGCGCTGCCCCGGGAATGCGCCATCCGCTCGATGCGGGGATCCGCCACGGACGCCACGACGACCGTGTGGCGCCGCGTGAGCTGGGGGAGTACGGGCAGCAGGCCGTCCTCGACGGGAGCGGCGTCCAGGCCGGTGAGCAGGACGATCAACGAGCCACGCGGAGCGTTCTGCAGCGTGGCCGCACTCAGACCCCGTGCATCGGTCTCCACGAGTTCCGCCTCCAGTGGTGCCATGGCGTCGACCATCGCCGGCAGCACGTCGCCCGCGGAGCGGCCCTGGACATGGGCGCGTACGCGGCGGTCGAAGGCCAGCAGACCCACACGGTCCCCGGCACGGGACGCGAGCGCGGCGAGCAGGAGCGCCGCGTCCATGGAGGCGTCGAGGCGCGGTACGTCCCCCACACGGCCCGCCGCGGTGCGGCCGGTGTCCAGGACCAGGAGGATGTGCCGATCGCGTTCGGGGCGCCAGGTGCGGACGGCGACCGTGCTCCGGCGGGCCGTCGCGCGCCAGTCGATGGAGCGGGTGTCGTCACCGGGGACGTAGTCGCGGAGGCTGTCGAACTCCGTTCCCTGGCCGCGGATCAGGACGCTGGTGCGACCGTCGAGCTCGCGGAGCCGGGCGAGCCGGGACGGGAGGTGCTTGCGGCTCTCGAAGGCCGGCAGGACCCGCACCGTCCAGGGAATTCTGTGGTCGCCCTGCCGGGCGGCCAGTCCCAGCGGTCCGTAGGAGCGGACGGTGACCTGTGCGGAGTGACGGTCGCCTCGCCGGCTGGGGCGCAGCCCGGTCGTGAGGGCCCGCCGCTCCCCGGCGGGGACGTGCACGCGGTGCCGGGACGCCTCCGGCGCCGTGTCCGCCGGCCAGCTGCTCGGCGGCCAGGCGTCGCGGAGGTCGGCACGCAGCGGACGGGACGACGGGTTGGTGACCGTGAGCTGCACCTGGGCCACGTCACCGAGTCGAACTGATGTGTCACCGGATCGGGTGAAACGGAGCGTGCGCACTGGCGCGGCGAGTGCGTAGTCGCACAGGATTGCCAGTGAGAGGGGCGCGTTGACAGCGAGCATCCCCGTCCAGCTGGGGGCGAGGATGCCTACGGGGAGTGAGCCGAGAGCCGCGAGCAGCGCGGTCCGGCCGGTGAGGGCCATCGGATGCCTCAGCGGGGGACGGGGACGTGGGCGAGGATCGCGGTGATGACGGAGTCCGGGGTGACGCCCTCCATCTCCGCCTCGGGCCGGAGCTGGATGCGGTGGCGCAGAGTGGGCAGCGCGAGGGCCTTCACATCATCGGGGATGACGTAGTCGCGACCGGTGAGCCAGGCCCAGGCACGAGCGGTGGAGAGCAGGGCGGTCGCACCGCGGGGTGACACGCCCAGGGTGAGTGACGGGGATTCGCGCGTTGCCCGGCAGATGTCGACGACGTAGCCGGCGATCTCGGCCGACACCGAGGTCTTGGCGACGGCGTTCCGTGCGGCCTCCAGGTCCTCGGGGCCGGCTACGGGACGGACGCCCGCGGCAGTGAGGTCCCGCGGGTCGAAGCCCGCGGCGTGACGTGTGAGGACGCTGATCTCGTCGTCGCGCGTGGGGAGGGGCACCGTGAGCTTGAGGAGGAAGCGGTCCAACTGGGCTTCGGGGAGTGGGTAGGTGCCCTCGTACTCGACGGGGTTCTGCGTCGCCGCCACCAGGAACGGCTCGGGCAGGGCACGCGGTGTGCCGTCGACGGTCACCTGGCGCTCCTCCATTGCCTCGAGAAGCGACGACTGGGTCTTGGGAGGGGTGCGGTTGATCTCGTCGGCGAGAAGAAGGTTGGTGAAGACCGGCCCCTGCTGGAAGGAGAACTCCGAGGTACGGGTGTCGTAGACCAGTGAGCCGGTGACATCGCTGGGCATGAGGTCGGGGGTGAACTGGACGCGCTTGGTGTCGAGCTCGAGGGAGGCGGCGAGCGCGCGGACCAGGAGGGTCTTCGCTACACCCGGCACGCCTTCGAGCAGGACGTGGCCCCGGCACAGGAGGGCGACGACAAGGCCGGTCACGGCGGGGTCCTGGCCGACCACGGCCTTCGCGATCTCGGTGCGCAGGGCCTCGAGAGAGGTCCTGGCGCGGTCCGGGTGATCGGCGGTCTCGGGGGTCGGGGCGCTCATGCGGTGCGTACCTCTCTTTCGAGGGCGTCGAGGTGGTCGGCCAGAAGGACGAGGGAGGTGTCGTCGGCCGGCGGGGGGCCGAACAGCAGATCGTGGATGTCCCGCTCCGGGCGGTCCAGTTGGGCGGCCACGGCGGGGAGCAGGACGGCCGGTGCATGGGCGTCGGCCGTGGACACCCCCAGCCGTGGGGCGAGCCGGGCGCGGGCGGCGGAGCGCAGGGAGGCCGCGGCGCGGTCGCGGGCGTTCGCCTTGTGATAGAGGCGGGCGCGGCCTTCGGTCGCTTCGGACGCACGGACGGCCACCGGCAGTCGTTCGGTGACCAGCGGGCCGAGGCGTCGTCCGCGCCAGACGGCGGCGAGTACGGCGGCGAGGGTGAGCTGGAGTGTCCCCCACAGCCAGCCGGACGGGATCAGATCGAGGAACGACTGCTCGCCGCCCGCCTCTTCGCCGGGAGCCTCACCGCCCGGTCCGGAGGCGGCGGGGTCGTTGAGGGACGGCATGTACCAGACCAGCTCGGGCCTCGACCCGAGGAGTTGCAGAGCCAGAGAGGCGTTGCCGTGTTCGTCGAGATGTTCGTTGTGCAGCAGATCGGAGGCACCGAGAAGCACGGTGTCGCCGCCGGCTCCGGTGTCCAGCCTGAGCAGCGTCGGGAGCCCGTCGCCGGGGTAACAGCCGTCGGAGTCAGGGGCGTCGGTGGTGTAGCGCGCACCACCGAGAGCGGCCTCTCCCGCCCGCCGGGCAGGGGCGTAGTCGCACTGCGGGTCGCGGGCCGAGATCCGTGCGGGGGACTCGGCCGCCACACCGGGAGCCAGGGTGCCCAAGGAGGCGGGGCCGGGGGCGAGCAGGACGGTACGGCCGCCGGCGGAGTCCGTGGCGGAGACGAGTGTCCGCTGCTGGGAACGGGTGAGGAGATCCGGATCCGTGACCAGGAGGGTGACGTCGGGTCCTGCGGCATCCGAGGCGTCGCCCACCGTGGTGACGACGCGTACCGACACTCCTTGTGCTCTGAGCAGCTCGGCGACCGCCCTGCTGCCCGCGGGGTCGGCGGAGCGGGGGTCCAGGGCGCCGTGGTGCGCCCCCGATCGCAGAGCGGCCATGGTGATGCCGGCCGCGACGAGGAGCAGGACGGCGAGGAGCAGTCCCCGGCTTCGGGTCCACACCTGGCGGCCGGTGAGGGACATGGACGTGGCGGGGATCCCGGTCACGAGGCGCCTCCCGGGACGGCGTCCGTGAGGAGAGGCCTGGCGTCGTCGAGAGCGCTGTCGAGGTGGCGTATGCGCTCGTACGTCTGCTGGTCGCCTGTGCGGCCGCCGTATGTGACGTCGTCGAAGGAGCGTGCTGCCGCTCGCAGTTCGTCCGCGTGGGAGGGAAGGGAGCGCCCGGCTTCGGCGGCGGCTTCGTCGGCGGTGCGGCCGGGGCGGGGTGTGAGCAGCGCGCGTTCCTCGAGGGCCCGCACGATGGCACGCATCCGTTCCTGCACGGCCTCGTTCCAGCGCCCGGCCGAGGCATGGCCTTCGGCGGCCCTGCGGTGTTCCGCGGAGCTGCGGGGGCCGTCCTCGAAGAGGGAGTCCGACGCGGAGGCGGCGCGGCGTGGAGTCCCGAGCCGCCACCACAGGCCGCCCACGAGGGCGGCGGCGAGGAGTGCGACGACGATCAGGCCGACGGCGCTGCCGGGGCCGCTGCCCGACATTCCGTCGAAGAGGTCGCCGACCCAGTCCCAGAAGCTGTCGAGAGCCCGTTGGAGCAGGTTCGGTTCACTGTCGCCGTACACCGGCTTGGACAGCTCACGTTCCGCCGCCTCGCGAGCGGGGACACGTGAGATGTCCACCGGTATGTCGTCCCTTGCCAGGACCGGCAGGCCTGCTGCCGTCCCGCCCCCCGCGTACGACACCGCATCAGCCCCCGGTGGAGACGTTGCCGGGCGGTTCGGTCCCGTAGCCCGGGACACCCGCGGCGCGGGCGAGTTCGAGGTCGAGTGCCTCGCGCCGGATGCGCTGGTCGACGTAGAGCAGGGCCGTCACGCCCGCCGAGATCGGATAGGTGATCGACGAGGCGATCACGGCGCCGATGCCGGTGATGATCAGGAAGGGCCAGCCGATCGGCGACCCGCCGCCGTCGAGGAAGTCGCCGAGGGAGACCCCGTCCACGGCGAAGCCGGCGATCGCGAACGGAATCCCGATGACCATGCTCACCAGGAAGGAGATGAGCACGGTCAGCGCGGTGATGCCGAAGATGCGCCACCACGTGCCCTGCACCAGCTTGGCCGAGCGTCGCAGGGAGGCGAACACGCCCTGGCGCTCCAGCACGAGCGCGGGCGCGGCGAGTGCGAAGCGGATCATCAGCCAGACGATCACCACGATCGCGCCGAGGCCGCCGAGGACGGACAGCAGGACGCCGGCACCGCCGATGAGCAGGCCCGGCAGAATGCCTGCCGTCATGATCGCCGCACTGCCGAGAGGCAGGAGGAAGGTCAGGCCGAGCAGGTGGGGCAGCCGGGGCCTGGCCTCGCGCCAGGCGTCGGGCAGCGTGACCGGTCGGCCCAGCACGGAACGGCTGATCACGACGGTGAGGACCGCGGTGGTCAGCAGCGTGCCGATCAGGGTGATGAGCAGCGCGGGGCCCATGGCGATCATGCTGGACTGCAACGACTCCAGCGACTGCTCGAGTGCTTCCTCGGGCGTCGCGTCGGGGTCGACGACCGGCGGCTCGGGCAGGAGGTAGCGCTCGACGAGGATGCTGGCGATCTGGGTGATGACGGAGACGGTGACGGTCACCGCGAGGACCGTGCGCCAGTGGGTCCGCAGCGTCGCCACGGCTCCGTCCAGGATCTCCCCGACGCCGAGCGGGCGCAGAGGGATCACACCGGGCTTCGCGGCCGCGGGAGGGCGTCCCCAGGCGCCCGGAGGCGGGCCCCCGCCCCAGCCGGGAGCGGGCCGGCCGGGCGTGTGGCCCGGTCCGCTCGGTGCGGACCACTGCCCCGGAGGCGGCTGCTCCTTGGACCACTTCACGGAAGGACCGTCGGCGGGCGCGGCGGGGCGCGGTACGCCCGGGGTCTGCCCGTCGGGGGAGGGAGCGGATCCGGGCGAGGCCCAGCCCGGAGAGTCGTTCACGGTCGTCCACCTCATGGGTTGGTCACGGGCCGGAGTGGGGGGCCGGCACCTTCACGGTGTGCGCCCGCCTGGCAGGGCGGCCGGTTGGCAGCCATCGTGTCACGCCGGGGCTGCCGGTGGGCGGGGGCCCGTATCTCGTTCGTGCCTTCTCTGCCGGGGCCCCGGCGGGCAGACTGGGCGGATGGCCGATCAGCAGGTACACGACGCCCCGGGTCCGGTGCCACCGCAGCTTCCCGTGCTGCGATGGGCGGAGCCCCCCGAAGGGCCGGTGCTGGTGCTTCTCGACCAGAGACGGCTGCCTGCGCAGGAGACCGAGCTCGTGTGCACCGACGTCCCGGCGCTGGTGCACGCCATCCAGACACTTGCCGTCCGCGGTGCGCCGCTGCTGGGGATCGCGGGGGCCTACGGCGTCGCACTCGCGGCCTCGCGGGGTTACGACGTCGTCGAGGCCGCCGGTCTGCTGGAGGTCGCGCGGCCCACCGCCGTGAACCTGCGGTACGGGGTACGGCTGGCGGCCGACGCGTACGGGGGAGCGGAGGCGGCGGGCGCGACACGGGACCAGGCCGCGGCTGCCGCGCTGGAGGCAGCCCGGGCGCTGCACCGAGCCGACGCCGAGGCCAGTCGCCGGATGGCCGGTCACGGGCTGTCGCTGCTCGGCGAGCTGCTGCCCGGAGGCGGTCACCGGATCCTGACCCACTGCAACACCGGGTCACTGGTCTCCGGCGGCGAGGGCACCGCGTTCGCGGTGGCGCTGGCCGCGCACCGGGCCGGTGAGCTGCGGCACCTGTGGGTGGACGAGACGCGTCCGCTGTTGCAGGGAGCCCGGCTGACGGCTTGGGAGGCGGCGCGCAACGGCATGCCGTACAGCCTGCTCGCGGACAACGCCGCGGGGTCGCTGTTCGCCGCGGGGGAGGTCGACGCGGTGCTGATCGGGGCGGACCGGATCGCGGCCGACGGCTCGGTGGCGAACAAGGTCGGCAGCTACCCCCTCGCGGTGCTGGCCCGCTACCACCATGTGCCGTTCATCGTGGTGGCCCCCTCGACCACGATCGACGTCACCACGCCCGACGGAGCATCGATCGAGGTCGAGCAGCGGCCTTCCGGAGAGGTCACCGAGGTGCCCGCCCCCTGGGATGCGGACACCGGTTCCGGTGGCGGGGTGTCCGTGGCGCCGCTGGGCACGCGGGCGTACAACCCGGCGTTCGACGTCACGCCCCCGGAGCTCGTGACGGCCGTGGTCACCGAGGACGGGGTACTGTCACCGGTCACCGGGGACGGCATCGCCCGCCTCTGTGCGCGGTCCCGGCCCGGGATCGCGGGCTGACGGGGGCGCGCGTCGCGGATTCCGGCTGACGGCCGGATGCGGCGACAGCCTTTCGGCCGAGCCGGGTGAGGGGCCTGCGCCGGTCCGGAGACACCCGGACGGCGACGCTGCGGAGTCGTCCGCTCTCCGTGAGCGGCAGGATGCCCGGGGGACGACCACGCACGGGAACGGGCCGGTACGACTATCGTCACCGGCCAGTGAGCTACCTCACCAGCACGTCGGACACTGTTACGAGAATGGGATGATGTCGTTTATGAAGGGACGAGTCCTTGTCGTCGACGACGACACCGCACTGGCCGAGATGCTCGGGATTGTGCTGCGTGGTGAGGGTTTCGAGCCGTCGTTCGTCGCGGACGGCGACAAGGCGCTTGCCGCTTTCCGGGAGGCCAAGCCGGACCTGGTGCTGCTCGACCTGATGCTGCCCGGCAGGGACGGCATCGAGGTGTGCCGCCTGATCAGGGCCGAGTCGGGCGTGCCGATCGTGATGCTCACGGCCAAGAGCGACACCGTCGACGTGGTGGTCGGGCTCGAGTCCGGGGCCGACGACTACATCGTCAAGCCGTTCAAGCCGAAGGAGCTCGTGGCCCGTATCCGGGCGCGTCTGCGCAGGTCGGAGGAGCCGGCGCCGGAGCAGCTCGCCATCGGCGACCTGGTCATCGACGTGGCCGGTCATTCGGTCAAACGTGACGGCCAGTCGATAGCGCTGACGCCGCTCGAGTTCGACCTGCTGGTCGCTCTGGCCCGCAAGCCCTGGCAGGTGTTCACCCGCGAGGTGCTCCTGGAGCAGGTGTGGGGCTACCGTCACGCGGCCGACACCCGGCTGGTGAACGTGCATGTGCAGCGGCTGCGCTCCAAGGTCGAGAAGGACCCTGAGCGGCCGGAGATCGTGGTGACCGTGCGGGGCGTCGGTTACAAGGCGGGGCCGAGCTGACATGTCCGGTGGCAGCATTGCTCCGAAGCCCGGGAGTCCGGGAGTCCGTACGGGGCGGGCTGCCGGAGGAGGGCGGGGGCCCGCGCGCTTCGGCCGTCTCCTCCAGGACGGCGCACAGGGTGCACCGATACCGAGGCTCTTCATGCGCTGGCTGCGGCGCCCGCTGCTGCCCGCCCTGCGGCTGTGGCGGCGGAACATCCAGCTCCGGGTGGTCGCCAGCACCCTGCTGATGTCGCTCGGTGTGGTGCTGCTGCTCGGTTTCGTGGTCATCGGCCAGGTGCGCAACGGCCTGCTGGACGCGAAGAGCCAGGCCGCGCAGAGCCAGGCGGCCGGTGGATTCGCCGTCGCCCGGGAGCTGGCCAACGCCCCCGTGGGGGCAGCCGGCCAGGACGGTTCCGCGTCCGGTGCCAGGAACGCCAATTCGTGGCGCTCCGACCTCGTGGCCCAGCTGGCGAGCGGCGGGCAGGGGTCGTACAACGTGGTCGCGCTCAGCGCCGACTCCGAGCGCAACGGCCCGGGCCGCGCTCCGCGGACCTCCGGCCTGGTGGACCCGGCGTCCATCCCGCAGGTCCTGCGCGACGACGTGGGCCAGGGGACCGGGACGTACGAGACGTTCGTGAGCATCCGCTACTGGAACAACGCGTTCGACGCGGAGCCCGGACTGGTCCTGGGCACACGGCTCAACGACATCGAGGGCAAGCCCTACGAGCTGTACTACCTGTTCCCGCTCTCCCAGGAGGAGCAGTCGCTGACCCTGGTCCGCGGGACGCTCGCCACGGCGGGGCTGTTCGTCGTGGTGCTGCTCGGTGCGATCGCCTGGCTGGTGGTGCGCCAGATCGTCACGCCGGTGCGGATGGCGGCCGGGATCGCCGAGCGGCTGGCCGCCGGCAAGCTCCAGGAACGGATGAAGGTCACCGGCGAGGACGACATCGCACGCCTCGGTGAGGCCTTCAACAAGATGGCGCAGAACCTCCAGCTCAAGATCCAGCAGCTGGAGGAGCTGTCGCGGATGCAGCGGCGGTTCGTCTCCGACGTCTCGCACGAGCTGCGGACGCCGCTGACCACGGTGCGCATGGCCGCCGACGTGATCCACGAGGCGCGCAGCGACTTCGACCCGGTGACCGCGCGGTCCGCCGAGCTGCTGGGCGACCAGCTGGACCGTTTCGAGTCCCTGCTGGCCGACCTGCTGGAGATCAGCAGGTTCGATGCGGGTGCCGCGGCGTTGGAGGCGGAGCCGATAGACCTGCGCGAAGTGGTGCGCCGGGTGATCGGCGGAGCCGAGCCGCTCGCCGAGCGCAAGGGTTCGAGGATCCGCGTCGTCGGCGACGAGCAGCCGGTGGTGGCCGAGGCCGATGCGCGCCGGGTGGAGCGCATCCTGCGGAACCTCGTCGTCAACGCCGTGGAGCACGGTGACGGCAAGGACGTCGTCGTGCGCATGGCGGTCGCGGGCGGGGCCGTGGGCATCGCCGTGCGGGATTACGGCGTGGGCCTGAAGCCGGGGGAGGCCACCCGGGTGTTCAGCCGTTTCTGGCGGGCCGACCCGGCACGGGCCAGGACCACCGGCGGTACCGGGCTGGGCCTGTCCATCGCCGTCGAGGACGCCCGTCTGCACGGCGGCTGGCTCCAGGCGTGGGGCGAGCCGGGCGGCGGCTCGCAGTTCCGGCTCACGCTGCCGCGCACGGCGGACGAGCCGCTGCGGGGTTCGCCGATCCCACTGGAGCCCGAGGACTCGCGGCAGAACAGGGAGCGTGCCCACGCGTCGGGTGATGCCGGGGCGAGCGGGCACCGGCTGACGTCCGTGCCCCCGCAGTCGGCGCCCGACTTCTCCCGCCTGCCCGCTCAGCAGCGCGGCGGCGCGCCGGTCGGCGTCGACCCCGCGGCACTGCCGGGCAGCGGTTCCCGGGTGGTGCCCCGGTCGGCGGGGGAGCGGGCCGACGAGCCGGCGGAACAGGTTTCTTCGAAGCGGGAGGGCACGGATCGTGGGCGCTGAGCGTCGTGGGGGCCGGGCGCGATTGCTGCGCCTCTCGGCGCTTGTCGGGTGCGGGAGTGTGGTGCTGGCGGGCTGCGCCTCGATGCCGGACAGCGGCGACGTGCATCCGGTGAAGGCGTCCCAGCGGGGTGACTCGCAGGTGCGCGTCTACGCGGTGCAGCCGCGCAAGGGGGCGACGCCGGACGAGATCGTCACCGGTTTCCTGGAGGCGATGACCAGTGACGACTCGAATTTCGCCACGGCCCGCTCGTACCTGACGGCGGAGGCGTCCAAGCGGTGGCGGCCCGAGGCGAGCACCACGGTGCTGACGGCCGCCCCCGACCCGGGTGCGCCGATACTCGGCGGCCGGGACAAGCCGGGCCGCAGCTACCCGCTCTTCGGCCGGCAGATAGCGACCGTCGACTCGCAGCGCGCCTACCAGCCGGTGACGCCCACGGACTACCGGCGGACGATCCATCTGTCCGAGCAGAGCGGTCCCGACGGCAAGGAGTGGCGGATCGACAGTCTGCCGCCCGGGCTGCTCCTGGGGGCGTCGGACTTCGAGCGCAACTACGTCTCAGTCAACAAGTACTACTTCGCCTCGGGGCGCAGCGTCGTGGTCGCCGACCCCGTCTACATCCGGCAGCGGCAGGACCCGGTGACCCGGCAGGACCCGGTGACACAGGCGGTGTCGGCACTGCTCGAAGGGCCGACGAACTGGCTGAAGCCGGTGGTGGAGTCACGCTTCCCGACGGGGACGGCTCTCAGGAAGGGCACCCGCTCGCTGGAGTTCGACGACCGCAACGGGCTCAAGGTGCCGCTGAACGAGAAGGCGTCCACGGTGGGCCGCCTCCAGTGCACGAAGATGGCCGCGCAGATCCTGTTCACGCTCAAGGACCTCTCGTCGGCGCGGGTCGACCAGGTGGAGCTGCTGAGGGCCAACGGCTCGCAGCTGTGCGTGCTCGGCAGCGGTCAGGCGGAGGAGTACGCGCCCGATCACGGCTCGGGCCGGCTCGACAGCCAGTACTTCGTCGACGAGGAGGACCGGCTCGCGCTGCTCGCGAGCGGGTCCAAGGACGCCGCAGAGCCGCACAACGTGCCGGGCCCGTTCGGTGACGGCAGGCTGCGCATGAGCCGGGTGGCGGTCGCCCGTGACGAGCAGACCGCCGCCGCGGTGTCCAAGGACAGCAGCAAGCTGTACGTGGCGTCGATCCTCACCGGCTCGGAACTCAGGAACGCGGTCGTCGGCAGCTCGGGCGCGCAGGCGGAGAACCGTCTCTCCGCGCCGAGCTGGGACGGCAGGGGCGATCTCTGGGTCGCGGACCGCAACCCGTCGGACGCCGCGCTGATGCGGGTGCCGAGCGGGACGGGCACGCCGCAGGACGTGCGGATCGTCCCCGGTATCGACGGTGCGCGGATCGAGGCGGTCAAGGTGTCCGCGGACGGTGTGCGCATCGCGCTGCTGCTCACCAAGGACGGCACGACGACTCTGAAGATCGGGCGCGTCGAACGGCACGGTCCCGAGGACGACCCGGCGGTGACCGTCACCGAACTGCGCCAGGCGGCACCTCAGCTGGAGACCGTCACGGCGGTGTCCTGGGCGGGCCCCAGCAGGCTCGTGGTGGTCGGCAAGGAGTCCGGCGGGGTCCAGCAGGTGCGGTACATCCAGACGGACGGCTCGACCGCTCCCAACTCCATCCTGCCGGGCCTGAACCAGGTGCGGTCGGTCGCCGCGTCGGACGACGAGAGCAGGCCGCTGGTGGCGTATTCGCAGGAGGACGGGATCGTCCGGCTGCCCGCGGGCGCGAACTGGCAGACCCTGGTCAAGAGCGGTACCTCGCCGGTCTACCCGGGCTGAGCAACGCCCGGGGCGGGTTGTCCACAGGGCGTTGTCCACAGGGGTTGGCGTTGCCCCGGGGGCGGACGACCCTGGGGTCATGCGGGGATGGTGGCGGGAGATCTCCGGCCTGGTGCTGCCGGTGGACTGCGCGGGGTGCGGGCGGCGGCGCACTCTGCTGTGCGCACGGTGTGCGCGGGCGCTGCACGGCGGGCCGGTGCGCCGTGCGAGGCCGGTGGTGGAGCCGGAGGGACTGTCGGCGGTCCATGCGGCCGCGCTGTACGAGGACGCGGTGCGGGCCGTGATCCTGGCCCACAAGGAACGGGGTGCCACGGGGCTGGCAGCGCCCCTCGGGCGGGCGCTGGCGGTGGCGGTCCGGGCGGCTGCTCCCGCGGCCGGTGCGGGGCCGCTGCTGCTGGTGCCGGTTCCGTCGGCGCCGAGGGCGGTCCGGGCCCGGGGGCACGACGCCGCCCGGCGGATCGCGCGGTCGGCGGCGGCCGAGCTGCGGCGCTCGGGGCGCTCCGCGGAGGTGCTGCCGGTGCTCCGCCAGGTGCGTCCGGTGGCCGACCAGGCGGGCCTCGGTGTGCCCGGCAGGCTGGCCAACATGTCCGGTTCGCTGCGGGTGCGCGAGGGCGCGGCACGGTTTCTGGGGCAGGGTTCACCCGTGCTGGTGGACGACGTGATGACGACGGGCGCGTCGTTGGTGGAAGCGGCCCGGGCACTGAGTGCCGCCGGCTGTCGTGCGCACCCGGCTTTCGATGGATTCGCACAGGTGAGCGCAGCGGTTGTCGCGGTTGTTCCGCTCCCTTCGGTCATAAACCGGAACTGACGGGGAACTCGCAACGTTGCAGGTAGTGAGAGGGCAAAAACCCCTGATCGGAGGTACCTTCGGGTAGCGGGTGCCGACAGTGGCCCGCTGGGACTATGTTCGGTTGTGAGGAATGGCGAAACCGTTCCTCGCCGAATGAGGTTCCGTGTTTTCCGGCCAGGGATTCGGGACAGAGACCTCTCTGAATTGGGTGGGTGGAGATCTTGTCGACTGGGGAGGAGGAGGTGAAACTCACCGAGTCCGCGCCCCGGTGATCGTCGGGGCCTGGTGCTAGAAATTGGGAGATGCTCCGCAGCCGAGGAGCGGCGGGGCGATCCGGGAACGGAGTTCTGCGTGGACATCGTCGTCAAGGGCCGCAAGACCGAGGTGCCCGAGCGGTTCCGCAAGCACGTGGCCGAGAAGCTGAAGCTGGACAAGATCCAGAAGCTCGACGGCAAGGTGATCAGCCTCGACGTCGAGGTGTCCAAGGAGCCCAACCCTCGGCAGGCAGACCGTTCCGACCGCGTGGAGATCACGCTGCGCTCGCGCGGCCCGGTGATCCGTGCGGAGGCGTCGGCCGCCGATCCGTACGCAGCGCTCGACCTCGCCACCGGAAAGCTGGAGGCAAGGCTCCGGAGGGAGCACGACAAGCGCCACACGCGGCGGGGCAACGGGCGTCTCTCGGCGGCCGAGGTCGCCGACGTCGTCCCGGGCGTCGCCGAACTGAACGCCAACGGCAAGCCGGTCGCCCAGGAGGCGGCGGACGCCGTTCCGACGACCAGGATGGGCTCGCTCGAAGTACAGGGCGAAGGGCCGCTGGTGGTCCGCGAGAAGCTGCACACGGCAGCCCCCATGACGCTCGACCAGGCGCTCTACGAGATGGAACTGGTCGGTCACGACTTCTACCTCTTCGTCGACTCCGAGACGAAGCAGCCCAGTGTCGTCTACCGGCGGCACGCGTACGACTACGGCGTCATCCACCTGGAGACCGACCCGCTCGCCGGGGCCGAGGCCGGCGGTGCCGGGGGCGCGCTCGGAGGCTGAGGCACGCCTCGCACAACCGAAGCGGCCGTTGCCGGCCCGGCGCTCACCGGGCCGGAAGCCGGCGTCGGCCGCAGGCGCCGGTCCAACGACCGGTCCCTGCCCGGCTCAACAGGCCCTGGACACGGCTCGTTCGGAGGCACGTCCGTGTGAATCGGTCACGCCGGCTTGGATGAAGGTGCCCCTGGAGCGCCCCGTGCGCCCCCAGGGGCACCATCGTGCGACCGCGGGATCGCCCCTTCGCCGTCCCGGCATGAAAGCATGACCCGGCAGGCCAACGGATGTGCGGCGCACTGAGGTTGGCAGACCAGACATGATCTCGGGCCACGGCCTTCAGGGGGAGGAACGATGGCGGACAGCTTCGGGCCGATGCACGGCGAAGCGGGCCGACCCGGTCGGCCGCTCGCCGTCGACACGGACGAGGAGCCGACCGGGTCCGGTGCGGCGGAGCCGATCAGGGTGCTCGTCGTGGACGACCACGCGCTCTTCCGGCGAGGGCTGGAGATCGTCCTCAAGCAGGAGGGGGACATCCAGGTCGTCGGCGAGGCCGGCGACGGGGCGGAGGCGGTGGACAAGGCCGCGGACCTGCTGCCCGACATCGTGCTGATGGACGTGCGGATGCCCAAGCGGGGCGGCATCGAGGCCTGCACCTCGATCAAGGAGGTGGCCCCCAGCGCGAAGATCATCATGCTGACGATCAGCGACGAGGAGGCCGACCTCTACGACGCGATCAAGGCGGGCGCCACGGGCTACCTCCTCAAGGAGATCTCCACGGACGAGGTCGCGACCGCCATCCGCGCGGTGGCGGACGGCCAGTCGCAGATCAGTCCCTCCATGGCGTCCAAACTGCTCACCGAGTTCAAGTCGATGATCCAGCGGACGGACGAGCGCCGGCTGGTGCCGGCGCCCCGGCTGACCGACCGGGAGCTGGAGGTCCTCAAGCTGGTCGCCACCGGGATGAACAACCGGGACATCGCCAAGGACCTCTTCATCTCCGAGAACACCGTGAAGAACCACGTGCGCAACATCCTGGAGAAGCTCCAGCTGCACTCCCGGATGGAAGCCGTGGTCTACGCGATGCGGGAGAAGATCCTCGAGATCGGCTGAGATCGGCTGAGGACGGCGCCGGCGGGCGCGGGCGGTCAGGCGAGCGCCTTGACCAGGTCCGCCGAGAGCTCGGGGCGGTCGATCCGCTCCACCCGCACCGCGTCGCAGCCCACCCAGGAGGCGGCCTCGAGCAGTGCCCGGGCCATCGGCGCCACGGCCCCGGGGCCCGCGAGCGACACCTGCCGTGCGACGAGCGTGGTGCCCTCGCGCGCAGGGTCCACCCGGCCGAGGAGCTTCCCCCCGGCGAGCAGCGGCATGGCGAAGTACCCGTGCACCCGCCTGGGCTTCGGCACGTACGCCTCCAGCCGGTGGGTGAATCCGAAGATCCGCTCCGTGCGGGCGCGTTCCCAGATCAGGGAGTCGAAGGGGGAGAGCAGCGTGGTGCGGTGCCGTCCGCGCGGGACGGTGACCAGCGCCTCGGGATCGGCCCAGGCGGGCTTCGTCCAGCCCTCCACCGTCACCGGCACCAGGCCCGAGTCGGCGACCACCGCGTCGAACTGCTCGCCCTTGATGCGGTGATAGTCCGCGATGTCCGCCCGGGTGCCCACGCCCAGGGCCTGCCCGGCCAGGCGGACCAGCCTGCGCAGGCACTCGGTGTCGTCGAGGTCGTCATGGAGCAGGGTGCCGGGGACGGCACGCTCCGCCAGGTCGTAGACCCGCTTCCAGCCCCGGCGCTCGACGCACACCACCTCGCCGTACATCAGGGCGCGCTCCACGGCGACCTTCGAGGCCGACCAGTCCCACCACTCGCCGCCGTTCTTCGCGCCGCCCAGATGGGTGGCGGTGAGCGGGCCCTCGGCGCGCAGCTGGGCGATGACCGCGTCGTACGCGCCGTCGGGGAGGTCGTGGTGCCACTGCGGCCGGGCGCGGTAGGCGCGGCGGCGGAACGCGAAGTGCGGCCACTCCTCGACGGGGAGGATGCAGGCGGCGTGCGACCAGTACTCGAAGCTGTGGCCCTCGGTCCAGTACGCGTCCTCGACGGTCCTGCGGCCGACGGCGCCGAGCCGGGCGTAGGGGATCAGTTCGTGGGAGCGCGCGAGCACCGAGATGGTGTCCAGCTGCACCGCCCCGAGGGCGCGCAGCACGCCCCGGACCCCGCCGCGGCGGTCGGGGGCGCCGAGGAACCCCTGGGCGCGCAGGGCGATGCGACGCGCCTCGTCGGCTGACAGGGTGGCGGAGGACGGCACAGAGGTCATGTCCGCACCCTAGGGCCCGCCACTGACAGCGCGGGCGCCGCCCGGGAAGGTCAGGGCCCGGCCGGAAGGTAGGGGTGGGTGCTGGTCAGATGGAGGTCCGAGGGGAGCAGGGAGCCGACCCAGGTGTCCCGCAGGGTGTCCTTGTTCAGCAGCGCGGCCCGCAGGCAGCCCTCCACCTGGAACCCCGTCTTCTCGGCCACCGCGCGTGAGCCCTTGTTGCCCACCTCGGCCCGCCATTCCAGGCGGGTGGCGCCCAGCCGGATGAAGGACCAGTGCGAGACGGCGGTCACGGCCTCGGCCATCACGCCGCGGCCGCGGTGCTCCTTGCCCGTCCAGAAGCCGATCTCCCACGTGCCGGAGAAGGTGCGCAGCGTGACGCTGACCGACGCCATGAGCGGCCCGCCCTCGCGGGGCAGCACGGCGAAGGTGCACATCGTGCTGTTGCGCCAGCCGTCCGGGACCATGTGTTCGGTGAACTCGGCGGCGTGCTGCCACTCGTACGGGGAGGGAACCGTCGTCCACCGCTGGATGTCCGGGTCCTGACAGGACCGGTACACGGCCTCGGTGTCCTCGGCCGTGAACGTGCGCAGCAGAAGGCGCTCGGTGGTGAGTGTGATCGGCTCCATGCGGGGATTGTGGTCAGGTCCCGCGTGCGAAGCGAGCACTTTTGCGGCCTTCCCGGCACCTTCCGCGCGCCTTGTGCGTTCTTCTGATGGCGGACAGCGGGGCCTCCATGGCCATGGACCTCCCGACGCGGCGGGGTCCTCGCTTACGATGGCCGATGCGGTGGGGCCCACCTGCCGTGCCCGCGCCAGTGTCCGTCACACGACCCAGTGCCAGGCCCGACCGGCAAGGAGACCAGCCTCAGTGTCCGTCTTCAACAAGCTCATGCGTGCAGGCGAAGGCAAGATCCTGCGCAAACTGCACCGCATCGCGGACCAGGTCAACTCCATCGAAGAGGACTTCGTCAACCTCTCCGACGCCGAGTTGAGGGCGCTCACCGAGGAGTACAAGCAGCGCTACGCCGACGGCGAGAGCCTCGACGACCTGATGCCCGAGGCGTTCGCCACCGTCCGCGAGGCCGCCAAGCGCGTCCTGGGCCAGCGCCACTACGACGTCCAGCTCATGGGCGGCGCCGCCCTGCACCTCGGGTACGTCGCCGAGATGAAGACCGGTGAGGGCAAGACCCTCGTCGGCACCCTCCCCGCCTATCTGAACGCGCTGTCCGGCAAGGGCGTCCACCTGATCACGGTGAACGACTACCTGGCCGAGCGCGACTCCGAGATGATGGGCCGGGTCCACAAGTTCCTCGGGCTCGAGGTCGGCTGCATCCTCGCCAACATGACGCCGGCGCAGCGCCGTGAGCAGTACGCCTGCGACATCACCTACGGCACGAACAACGAGTTCGGCTTCGACTACCTCCGCGACAACATGGCGTGGTCCAAGGACGAGCTCGTCCAGCGCGGCCACAACTTCGCCTGTGTCGACGAGGTCGACTCGATCCTCGTCGACGAGGCCCGTACGCCGCTCATCATCTCCGGCCCCGCCGACCAGGCCACCAAGTGGTACGGCGACTTCGCCAAGCTCGTCACCCGGCTCACCAGGGGCGAGGCGGGCAACCCGCTCAAGGGCATCGAGGAGACCGGCGACTACGAGGTCGACGAGAAGAAGCGCACGGTCGCGATCCACGAGGCCGGCGTCGCCAAGGTCGAGGACTGGCTGGGCATCGACAACCTCTACGAGTCGGTCAACACCCCGCTCGTCGGCTACCTGAACAACGCCATCAAGGCCAAGGAGCTGTTCAAGAAGGACAAGGACTACGTCGTCATGGACGGCGAAGTCATGATCGTCGACGAGCACACCGGCCGTATCCTCGCCGGCCGCCGCTACAACGAGGGCATGCACCAGGCGATCGAGGCGAAGGAAGGGGTGGACATCAAGGACGAGAACCAGACCCTCGCCACGATCACCCTGCAGAACTTCTTCCGCCTGTACGACAAGCTCTCCGGCATGACCGGTACGGCCATGACCGAGGCCGCGGAGTTCCACCAGATCTACAAGCTGGGCGTCGTGCCGATCCCGACGAACAAGCCGATGGTCCGTCTCGACCAGTCCGACCTGATCTACCGCACCGAGGTCGCCAAGTTCGCGGCCGTCGTCGACGACATCGCCGAGAAGCACGAGAAGGGCCAGCCGATCCTGGTCGGCACCACCTCGGTCGAGAAGTCCGAGTACCTCTCGCAGCAGCTCAGCAAGCGCGGTGTCCAGCACGAGGTGCTGAACGCGAAGAACCACGAGCGCGAGGCGACGATCGTCGCCCAGGCCGGACGCCGCGGAGCGGTCACGGTCGCCACGAACATGGCCGGCCGCGGCACCGACATCAAGCTCGGCGGCAACCCGGACGACCTCGCCGAGGCGGAGCTGCGCCAGCGCGGCCTCGACCCGATCGAGCACGTCGAGGAGTGGGCGGCGGCCCTGCCGGACGCGCTGAAGCGCGCCGAGGCGGCCGTGAAGGCGGAGCACGACGAGGTCAAGGACCTCGGCGGTCTCTACGTCCTGGGCACCGAGCGCCACGAGTCGCGCCGTATCGACAACCAGCTGCGAGGCCGAAGCGGACGTCAGGGCGACCCGGGCGAGTCCCGTTTCTACCTCTCACTGGGCGACGACCTGATGCGCCTGTTCAAGGCCGCGATGGTCGAGCGCGTCATGGCCATGGCGAACGTCCCGGACGACGTCCCGATCGAGAACAAGATGGTCACCCGCGCGATCGCCTCCGCGCAGTCGCAGGTCGAGCAGCAGAACTTCGAGACCCGTAAGAACGTCCTCAAGTACGACGAGGTCCTCAACCGTCAGCGCGAGGTCATCTACGGCGAGCGCCGCCGGGTGCTCGAGGGCGAGGACCTCCACGAGCAGGTCGTCCACTTCATGGACGACACCATCGACGCGTACATCCAGGCCGAGACCGTCGAGGGCTTCGCCGAGGAGTGGGACCTGGACCGCCTGTGGGGCGCGTTCAAGCAGCTCTACCCGGTGAAGGCGACGATCGAGGAGCTGGAGGACGCGGTCGGCGACCGGGCCGGCATCACCGCGGAGTTCATCGCCGAGTCGATCAAGGACGACATCCACGCGCAGTACGAGGAGCGCGAGAAGCAGCTCGGCTCGGACATCATGCGTGAGCTGGAGCGCCGCGTGGTCCTCTCGGTCCTCGACCGCAAGTGGCGCGAGCACCTCTACGAGATGGACTACCTCCAGGAGGGCATCGGTCTGCGCGCGATGGCCCAGAAGGACCCGCTGGTCGAGTACCAGCGCGAGGGCTTCGACATGTTCACCGCCATGATGGAGGGCATCAAGGAGGAGTCCGTCGGCTACCTGTTCAACCTGGAGGTCCAGGTCGAGCAGCAGGTCGAGGAGGTGCCGGTGCAGGACGCGGCCGCGAAGACCTCGCTGGCCAAGGAGGACGCCGTGCCGGCGGGCGCCGGGCGCCCCGAGATCCGCGCCAAGGGCCTGGAGGCGCCGCAGCGTCCCGACCGGCTGCACTTCTCCGCCCCGACGGTGGACGGCGAGGGCGGTGTCGTCGAGGGCGACTTCGACAACGACGGCGGCGAGTCCGCGTCGGGCTCCGACGGCATGACGCGTGCGGAGCGCCGCAAGGCCGCGAAGGGCGGCGGCCGCCGCCGCAAGAAGTAGTAGGCCGCCCGGCCACGCGCAGCGTGGCCGCTGAGCGGCGACGTGCGGGGCCGGACACACCATGTGTGTCCGGCCCCGCGCCGTTGCGGTGTCTCCGGGCTGGCGCCCGGTTCCCCCTCCCGGGGGCTGACCGGTGCGGCTGACCGCCCGGCTCCGGCTGCGCCGACGGTCCCGCTTCCCGCGGGTCGCGGGCCCGCTGCCCACCGCGGTGACCGGCAGGCGCGCCGCTGCTGCTCACCGCGGTGCCCGGCGGGCGTGCCGGCGTGCGCAGGCCGTCTGCCGGCGTGGCCTGGAACGGCGCCGCACCTGTGCCTGTGGCGTCGTTCCGGGCCGGGTTCCGGAGGCTGCACTTGTGCCTGTGGCGTCGTTCCGGGCCGCGTCCGGGAGGCTGCACCTGTGCCTGCGGCCGCCTCTGAGGCCCTCAGCCCCACGGAGGGCGCTTCCGAGACTCAAACCCCTGGACGGCCCCTCGGAGGCCTCAGCTGCCCGTGGACGGCTTGGGCAGGCATACGAGGCCCTTGCCGGCCCCCTCGGAAGCCTGCCGCCCGCTGAGCCGCCCGTGTGGGCGCTGAGGCGCTGTAGTCACCGGGAGAGCTGCCGCCGTGGCTGCCCCTCGTGGGGCACCGCCCCGGAGACCGCTGCTCCGCCTGCGCGTCCCGGCGCCCTGCTCGTCCTTGCGCCCGGCGCCCGCCGGCACGGCGTCCTCCTTGGCCAGCGAGGTCTTCGCGGCCGCGTCCTGCACCGGCACCTCCTCGACCTGCTGCTCGACCTGGACCTCCAGGTTGAACAGGTAGCCGACGGACTCCTCCTTGATGCCCTCCATCATGGCGGTGAACATGTCGAAGCCCTCGCGCTGGTACTCGACC
>NZ_RDBP01000012.1:618585-671459 GCF_008042045.1 Streptomyces sp. T39 | reverse complement strand
CGGCGGCGCAGCGCCAGCGGTGGTCGGGGCCCTGTTCGAGGCGGAAGGCCATGGCGGCGACGCGTTCGCCGGAGCCGATGCGGGCGAAGGCCTCGATCACACCGGGGCCCGGGTGGAACTCGCCGCAGTGGCGGACGACGGGCGTCACCTGGTCCGCCGGGCGCAGCGGCGCCCCCGGGGCCAGACGGACCAGTTGTTCGTAGGCCTCGCCGATGGTGTGGCCGAGCATCCAGTGCACGGGCCGCCGGCCGCTGAGCACCGCCAGCAGGCGGTCGGCGAACCAGTAGTGCGGTTTGTGCTGCCTGCCGCGGGCCCGGGTCAGCGCTGCCGCGGCCGCTGCCGCCGGCCTGCGCTGGTCGTGCCGTCCTGCGGGCCTGGTCCTGTCCATGCGCATCGCCCCGATGTGCCGGTCCCGGGCTGGGTACCGGGAAGTAGCTTCGACGGGGAACTTCTATGGCGTGCGCCGCCGTGCCGCAACGTGCGGCGAAGGGCCCGGGGCCCCGCGGTGGATGTCACCTATCAGGGTGATCCGGCCCATGGGGCGCCCGGGAAGGAGCGGGGCGCCGATCGCACGGGGTGGACGCGGCGAAGCCGGGGACGGGCACCTCGATCGGGGACGCCGCACGTATCCTGAGGGCGCATTTCCGACTACGAAAGCGGCCCGCATGCGCGTCTACGTCCCCCTGACCCTTCCCGGTCTCGCAGAGGCGCACGAGGCGGGCGAGCTGGGCCCCGGCCCGCTGACCGCCTACGCGGTCACCCCGGGGCTGCGCGAGTGGTACGTCTCCGACGACATCGAGGAGCTGGAGTACGCCGCGCTGAACCGTGCGGCGGCCGCCTCGCTGCGCCTGCTCGCCCGGGCCGTCGACGCCCCGCGCCGGCGGGTGGTCGTCGCCGTCGACGTGCCCGACCAGGACGCGGTGGCCGACCCCGACGAGGTGCTCGACGCGAGCGCGCTCGGTGAGGTCCGGATCGCCCGGGCGGTCCCGCTGACCCGGGCGGCGGCCGTCCACGCGGACGCCGACGACGCCGTGGACGACGTGTCCGCCGCCGTCGACGCGCTGGGCGCGGCCGACCACGGCGACGACGACGCGCAGTTCGTCGTGGACGGGGCGGAGGACCACGAGCTGCTCTGGTTCGGCGTGCAGGAGATCCCCGCCATCGTCGGCTGACCCGGGCACCGGTCCACCCCCGGGCCGGTCCGGCTGTCGCACCCTGCCGGTACCGTTTGTCGGCATGGGGAAGACGGGGAATCACGGCGCCCACCTGGTCTGGGACTGGAACGGCACACTGCTCGACGACATCACGGCGGTCATCGGGGCCACCAACGCGGCCTTCGCCGAGGCGGGTGTCGCGCCGCTCACGATCGAGCGCTACCGCGACCTCTACTGCGTGCCGATCCCGCTCTTCTACGAGCGCCTGATGGGCCGGCGTCCCAGCGACGCGGAGTGGGAGGTCATGGACGCCGCCTTCCACCGCTACTACACCGAGCGCCGTACGGGCTGCGGTCTGACCGCCGGTGTGGAGGAGCTGCTGCGCGACTGGCAGCTGGCGGGGCGGAGCCAGTCGCTGCTGAGCATGTACGGGCACGAGGAGCTGGTGCCCGTCGTGCGCGGTTACGGCATAGAGAGCCGCTTCCTGCGGGTCGACGGACGCACCGGGCCCTCCGGCGGGTCCAAGGCCCGCCACATGGAACGCCACCTCGCGGCCCTGGAGGGTGCCGACCCGCGGCGCACGGTGGTGATCGGCGACGCGGTCGACGACGCGGTGGCGGCCGCCCACGTCGGCGCCCACGCGGTCCTCTACACGGGCGGATCCCACAGCAGGGCCAGTCTGGAGGCGGTCGGCGTGCCGGTCGTCGACACCCTGGCCGACGCGGTGCAGGAGGCGCTGAGGCTCGCGTCCTGAGCCCGCGCCGGCGAGAGCGGGCCCGCCGCCCCCGCTGCGTGGCGGCGGACGGGCCACGGGACGGCGCTCAGGACGGCGGGGCGGTCTCCCGCAGCACCTCGATGAAGGCGCGCATCCACGCCGGGTGGTCCGGCCAGGCGCGTGAGGACACGAGGATGCCGTCGACCACGGCCTCCGCGTCCTGGAAGGTGGCCCCCGCCGCCTGCATGTCGGGTTCCAGTGCCGGGTACGCGGTGACCCTGCGACCCTCCAGCCCGCCGATGGCGGCGGTCAGCAGCGGCCCGTGGCAGATCTGGGCGACCGGCTTGTCGGCGTCGAAGAACGCCTTGAGGATCTTGCGCAGCTCGCCGTCGTTGCGCAGATACTCGGGAGCGCGGCCGCCGGGGATGACGACGGCGGCGTAGTCCCCCGGGTCCACCTCGGAGAAGGCCAGGTCGGCGGGCCAGGTGTAGCCCGGCTTCTCGGTGTAGGTGTCGAAGCCCGGCTCGAAGTCGTGCACGACGAAGCGGAGCTTCTTGCGGCTGGGGGCCGCGATGTGCACCTCGTAGCCCTCCTCCACCAGTCGCTGGTAGGGATAGAGGACTTCGAGGGACTCCGCGGCGTCCCCGGTGACGATCAGGATCTTCGTGGTCATGGCTGCTCCCGGTGGTTGGTTGCCATGAGGGCCTGTGTCGCTGTCCAGAGTGTCAAACTTCGGGCCCCTCTTTTGTACACATACGGCTCATGACGGCCCGGGGGTGAGGGGCGATAGCCTGGGGGCGTGATCAGCGCGATACGCCGTGGGGGCAGCGAAGCCCCCGGCGGCCACCGCCCAGCCACGGCTGGGGGAACGCGCCCGGAGCGCCACAGCGTCCGGGCGGTGCCTGATCGTCTTCCCTGTCCGGCCCTTCCGCCTGAATCGGCTCGAAAGCGCCCGGACATCTCTCATCGCGGCATAACGTCGACAGCGACCGGACACCCCGCGTCGTGGCGTTGCGTCGCAGCATCTTTCACCTACGTCACGCAACGGCGCGCGACAGGAGCCAGAGGACATGCAGACCAAGCTGGACGAAGCCAAGGCCGAGCTGCTCGCACGGGCCGCCCGGGTAGCTGAGAACAGCCCGCTCGGGGGAAACCTTCCGACCGGGGCCGAGCAGGGGAAGCGTCCCGACCGGGACCTTCTGCTCACGTACCTCCAGCGCTACTACCTGCACACCGCTCCCGAGGACCTCACGGACCGCGACCCGGTCGATGTCTTCGGCGCGGCGCTCTCCCACTACCGGCTCGCCGAGAACCGCCCGCAGGGCACGGCGAACGTGCGGGTCCACACGCCGACCGTCGAGGAGAACGGCTGGACGTGCAGCCACTCCGTCGTCGAGGTGGTCACCGACGACATGCCCTTCCTGGTGGACTCGGTCACCAACGAGCTCTCGCGCCAGGGCCGCGGCATCCATGTGGTGATCCACCCGCAGGTCGTCGTCCGCCGTGACGTCACCGGCCGGCTGATCGAGGTGCTGCCGGAAGGCACCGGTCTCACCAAGCTGCCGCACGACGCGCTCGTCGAGTCCTGGATCCATGTCGAGATCGACCGCGAGACCGACCGCGCCGACCTCAAGCAGATCACCGCCGACCTGCTGCGCGTGCTCTCCGACGTCCGCGAGGCCGTCGAGGACTGGGAGAAGATGCGCGACTCCGCGCTGCGCATCGCCGACGGCCTGTCCGACGAGCCGACCGCCGACGACCTGCCCGCGCAGGAGGTCGAGGAGGCCCGCGAGCTGCTGCGCTGGCTCGCCGCCGACCACTTCACCTTCCTCGGCTACCGCGAGTACGAGCTCACCGAGAACGACGCGCTCGCCGCGGTCGCCGGCACCGGGCTCGGGATACTGCGCTCGGACCCGCAGCACTCGGCCGACGAGGACCACCCGGTCAGCCCGTCGTTCAGCCGGCTGCCCGCCGACGCGCGCGCCAAGGCGCGTGAGCACAAGCTGCTCGTGCTCACCAAGGCCAACAGCCGGGCGACCGTGCACCGCCCGAGCTACCTGGACTACATCGGCGTCAAGAAGTTCGACACCGAGGGCAACGTGATCGGGGAGCGCCGCTTCCTCGGGCTCTTCTCGTCCGCCGCGTACACCGAGTCGGTGCGCCGGGTGCCGGTGATCCGCCGCAAGGTCGCCGAGGTCCTCCAGGGCGCAGGCTTCTCGCCGAACAGCCACGACGGCCGGGACCTGCTCCAGATCCTGGAGACGTACCCCCGTGACGAGCTGTTCCAGACGCCCGCCGACCAGCTGCGCTCCATCGTCACCAGCGTGCTCTACCTCCAGGAGCGCCGCCGGCTGCGGCTCTACCTGCGCCAGGACGAGTACGGGCGCTACTACTCCGCGCTGATCTACCTGCCCCGGGACCGGTACACCACCGGGGTGCGGCTGCGCATGATCGACATCCTCAAGGAGGAGCTCGGCGGCACCAGCGTCGACTTCACCGCGTGGAACACCGAGTCGATCCTGTCCCGGCTCCACTTCGTCGTCCGGGTGCCCACGGGCACCGAGCTGCCCGATCTCACCGACGCCGACGCCGACCGCGTCGAGGCCCGGCTGGTCGAGGCCGCCCGCTCCTGGGCGGACGGCTTCGGCGAGGCGCTCAACGCCGAGTTCGGCGAGGAGCGCGCCGCGGAGCTGCTGCGCCGCTACCAGAACGCCTTCACCGAGGGCTACAAGGCCGACCACTCGCCGCGTTCCGCCGTGGCCGACCTGGTGCGCCTGGAGCAGCTGACCCACTCCGACAAGGAGTTCCAGCTCTCCCTCTACGAGCCGGTCGGCGCGGCGCCCGGTGAGCGGCGCTTCAAGATCTACCGGACCGGGGAGCAGGTCTCCCTCTCCGCCGTGCTGCCGGTGCTCCAGCGCCTCGGCTGCGAGGTCGTCGACGAGCGTCCGTACGAGCTGCGCTGCGCGGACAGCGCCCCCGCCTGGATCTACGACTTCGGTCTGCGGATGCCGCTGGCCGGGGGCAACGGCGACTATCTCGCCGACGACGCCCGTGAGCGCTTCCAGGACGCCTTCGCCGCGGTGTGGACCGGCCAGGCCGAGAACGACGGCTTCAACTCGCTGGTCCTCGGCGCCGGGCTGGACTGGCGCGAGGCCATGGTGCTGCGCGCGTACGCCAAGTACCTGCGGCAGGCAGGGTCGACTTTCAGCCAGGACTACATGGAGGACACCCTCCGCAACAACGTCCACACCACCCGGCTGCTGGTCTCCCTCTTCGAGGCCCGGATGTCGCCGGACCGGCAGCGGGCCGGCACCGAGCTGATCGACGGTCTGCTCGAAGAGCTGGACGGCGCGCTCGACCAGGTCGCCTCGCTGGACGAGGACCGCATCCTGCGCTCGTTCCTCACCGTCATCAAGGCGACGCTGCGCACCAACTTCTTCCAGACCACCAAGGACGGCGGTCTGCACGGCTACGTGTCGATGAAGTTCGACCCGCAGGCCATCCCCGACCTGCCCGCCCCGCGTCCCGCCTTCGAGATCTGGGTGTACTCGCCGCGGGTCGAGGGCGTGCACCTGCGCTTCGGCAAGGTCGCGCGCGGCGGTCTGCGCTGGTCCGACCGGCGCGAGGACTTCCGCACCGAGATCCTCGGCCTGGTCAAGGCACAGATGGTGAAGAACACCGTCATCGTGCCGGTCGGCGCCAAGGGCGGCTTCGTCGCCAAGCAGCTCCCCGACCCGTCCGTCGACCGTGACGCCTGGCTCGCCGAGGGCATCGCCTGCTACCGCACCTTCATCTCGGCGCTGCTCGACATCACCGACAACATGGTCGCGGGCGAGGTCGTCCCGCCGGAGCGGGTGGTCCGCCACGACGAGGACGACACCTACCTGGTGGTCGCGGCCGACAAGGGCACCGCGTCCTTCTCGGACATCGCCAACGAGGTCGCCGTCGCGTACGACTTCTGGCTCGGCGACGCCTTCGCGTCCGGTGGGTCGGCAGGCTACGACCACAAGGGCATGGGCATCACCGCCCGCGGTGCGTGGGAGTCCGTGAAGCGGCACTTCCGCGAGCTCGGGCACGACACCCAGAGCGAGGACTTCACGGTCGTCGGTGTCGGCGACATGTCCGGTGACGTGTTCGGCAACGGCATGCTGCTCAGCGAGCACATCCGGCTGGTCGCGGCCTTCGACCACCGGCACATCTTCGTCGACCCGACCCCCGACGCGGCGACCTCCTACGCCGAACGCCGGCGCCTGTTCGAACTGCCGCGCTCCTCGTGGGCGGACTACGACACCGGGCTGATCTCCCAGGGCGGTGGCGTCTTCCCGCGCAGCGCCAAGTCGATCCCGGTCGGCTCCGCGATGCGCACGGCCCTCGGCATCGAGGCGGGCGTCACCAAGATGACCCCGGCCGAACTGATGCAGGCCATCCTCAAGGCGCCCGTCGACCTGCTGTGGAACGGCGGCATCGGCACCTATGTGAAGTCGGCGGCCGAGACCCACGCCGACGTCGGCGACAAGGCGAACGACGCCATCCGCGTCAACGGCGAGGACCTGCGGGTCCGCGTCGTCGGCGAGGGCGGCAACCTGGGCTGCACCCAGCTCGGGCGCATCGAGTTCGACCGCAACGGCGGGAAGATCAACACCGACGCGATCGACAACAGTGCCGGTGTGGACACCTCCGACCACGAGGTCAACATCAAGATCCTGCTCAACGGGCTGGTCGCCGAGGGCGACATGACCGTCAAGCAGCGCAACAAGCTGCTGGCAGAGATGACCGACGAGGTCGGCTCCCTGGTGCTGCGCAACAACTACGCGCAGAACACCGCGCTCGCCAACGCCGTCGCGCAGTCGCCGTCCCTGCTCCACGCCCACCAGCGCTTCATGCGGCGTCTGGAGCGGGACGGGTACCTGGACCGGGCGCTGGAGTTCCTGCCCAGCGACCGGCAGATCCGCGAACTGCTCGGCGGCGGACGCGGACTGAGCCAGCCCGAGCTGGCCGTGCTGCTGGCGTACACCAAGATCACCGTGGCCCAGAACCTGATCGGCACGGACCTGCCGGACGACCCGTACCTGCGCCGGCTGCTCCACGCGTACTTCCCGAAGCCGTTGCGCGAGAAGTTCGCCGAGGCGATCGACGGACACGCGCTGCGCCGGGAGATCGTGACCACCGTCCTGGTCAACGACACGGTGAACACCGGCGGTTCGACCTTCCTGCACCGGCTGCGGGAGGAGACCGGGGCGTCGCTGGAGGAGATCGTGCGGGCGCAGACCGCGGCGCGCGAGATCTTCGGCCTGAGCGCGGTGTGGGACGCCGTCGAGGACCTGGACAACAAGGTCGACGCCGATGTCCAGACCCGGGTGCGCCTGCACTCGCGGCGGCTCGTCGAGCGCGGCACCCGCTGGCTGCTCGGCAACCGGCCGCAGCCCCTCGAACTGGCGCACACGATCGAGTTCTTCGCGGAGCGCGTGGAGCAGGTCTGGGCCTCGCTGCCGAAGATGCTGCGCGGCGCGGACCTGGAGTGGTACCAGGGCATCGTCGACGAGCTGACGTCGGCCGGGGTGCCGGAGGACCTGGCGCTGCGGGTCGCGGGCTTCTCGTCCGCCTTCCCGACGCTCGACATCGTGGCGATCGCGGACCGCACGGGGCAGGAGCCGCTGGCGGTGGCCGAGGTCTACTACGACTTGGCGGACCGGCTGTCCATCACCCAGCTGATGGACCGCATCATCGAGCTGCCGCGGGCCGACCGCTGGCAGTCGATGGCCCGCGCCTCGATCCGCGAGGACCTGTACGCGGCCCACGCCGCGCTGACGGCCGACGTGCTGTCGGTCGGCAACGGCTCGTCCACGCCGGGGGAGAGGTTCACGGCGTGGGAGCAGAAGAACGCGGCGCTGCTGGGGCGTGCGCGGACGACGCTGGACGAGATCCACGGGTCCGACACGTTCGACCTGGCGAACCTGTCGGTGGCCATGCGGACGATGCGCCAGCTGCTGAGGGCGCACAGCTGACCGGATGACGCCGGAGGGCGGGGCGGGGATGTCTTCCCGCTCCGCCCTCCGGCGTCTCCGGGTGCCCCGCGCCCCGGTTTCCTGCCGCCGGTCCCCGTGCCCGTGCGGGGGCGGTCAGGGGCGGAGGCGGAGCCAGGGGAAGGTCCGGGGATCGGTGGCGCGGGCGAGGGCGGTGATGGCGGCGGCGACGGGGCGGGGGAGCCAGGACCGCCCGGCCCGCCCGGCGCCACCGGACCCGGCCCGCCCGGGGCCGCCTCGGCCGTCCGGGTGATTCGCGTGCCGCCGGCCCGCCGGGAAACGCGGAGAAGTCACCGCCGAGGCCGTCCGGTGTGATTGTCGGTCCGCCTGATGGGCTGCGTCCGTTGCTACGTTCGGCCGCCATGGACCTGCGGACCGGGGCGGAATCGGCGGTGGAGACGGGAACGTCCGGCGTGCGACGGGCGAGAGCCGTCGTCCTCGCCGTCTCGGTGGCCGCCCTCGTCGCGAAGACCGTGATCGCGGCGGTGACCCGGGGCCCCGCCGACGTGCGGATCTTCGACGCCTTCGCCACCGCGATCGCCCAGGTCGGCCCGGTGCGGATCTACGAGCACCCGATGCCGCAGCAGCCGGTCTACAACCATCCGCCGCTCACCGGCTGGATGCTGCTGGGCTTCGACGAACTCCGGCAGCTCGGCATCCCCTTCGGCAGCCTGATCCGGGCTCCCGCCACCCTCGCGGACCTCGTCTGCGCGCTGCTGGTGCTGGAGATCCTGCGCCGCCGCAGGAGCCTGCGCACCGCCACCGCCTGCGCGGTCGGCTGCGCCCTCAGCCCGGTGCTCCTCGCGACCTCCGGGCACCACGGCAACACCGACTCCGTCGCCGTGATGTTCGCCGTGCTCGCCGCCCACCTGCTCGCCGACCGGCGGCGCCCGCTCGCCGCCGGCGTGGCCGCGGCCCTGGCCGTCGGGGTCAAGCTGATCCCCGTCGTCGCCGTCCCCGCGCTCCTGGTGGCCGCCGCGCGCGGCGGCCGCCCCGTCCTGGTGCGCTTCGCCGCGGGGCTGACCGCCGCCTCGGCGGTGGTGTGGGGCCCGGCCGTGGCCACCGTGCCCGAGGGGCTGTGGCGCAACGTCCTCGCCTACGAGGGCGGCAGCGCACGGCTGTGGGGCCTCGTGCGGTTCGCCGACTGGGCAGGGGCGTCGGAGGGGTTCACCGAGAGCCTGCACGGCGACTTCCCCCTGCTGTTCGTCGGCGTCTGCGCGGCGGCCGGGGCGTGGTGCGCCTGGGCGCGGCCCGCGTCCCCCGCGTACGCGGTGGCGCTGTCGACCACGCTGCTGCTCCTGCTGTCCACCGCGTCCGCCGTCCAGTACCTGGCCTGGCCGGTGGTGGGGCTCTTCCTGTTCGGGGTGGTGGAGGGCGCACTGTACTCCGCCGTCGCCGGTGCAGCGGCGGTCGTCGTCTACGCCGGTGCCAGTGCGGTCCGCTGGGACGACTGGGCGCTGCACCTCGCGGAGGCCGCCTGGCTGCTGCTCGCCGCCGGGATCGCGACGGGGCTGCGCCGTGTCCTCGCGGAACCGCCGCCGGGCGCGGACGCCGGACGGCAGGCCGCCGTGCCCCGGGCCGCGGCGGCGTCCGCCCCGGAGTCCGCGCCCGCTTCCCCCGTCCCCTGAGCCGGGGCCGCTCGCCCTCCCGGCGGGAGGCCGCAGTCCCCCCGCGGCGGATCCGTCCTCCGCGGCGCCACCGGGCCACCGTCCCGCCCGGCGCCACCGCACCGACCCGATCGCACCCGTCCCGACGAGGGAGAGTGGAGAACCCCGTGATGGAGAGCCACGCCGACAGCCCGCCCCAGGGCCGGCCCGCCCTGCCCGCCCAGGGGGCGGGGCCGCGGATCGGCATCCTCGTCGTGGCCTACAACGCCGAGGCGACCCTGGAGAAGACGCTCGACCGCATCCCGAGGGACTTCCGTTCCCGGGTCGCCGAGATCCTCATCCTCGACGACGCCAGCAGCGACGAGACGTTCACGGCCGGCTGCCGGTGGTCGCAGCTGGAGGGCATGCCGCCGACCGTCGTCATGCGGCACACCAAGAACCTCGGCTACGGCGGCAACCAGAAGGCGGGCTACGCCCTGGCCGCCGAGCGCGGCCTCGACATCGTCGTCCTGCTCCACGGCGACGGCCAGTACGCCCCCGAGCTGCTGCCCGAGATGGTCGCCCCCATCGAACGCGGCGAGTGCGAGGCGGTCTTCGGCTCCCGGATGAAGGACCCGGGCGGGGCGCTCAAGGGCGGCATGCCGCTCTACAAGTGGCTCGGCAACCGTGTCCTGACACGGGTGGAGAACGGGCTGCTCGGCTCGCGGCTGAGCGAGTTCCACTCGGGCTACCGGGCCTACAGCGTCGCCGCCCTGCGCCGGCTGCCGATCGACCGGAACACCGACGCCTTCGACTTCGACACCCAGATCATCGTCCAGCTGCTCGACGCGGGCATGCGGATCCGGGAGATCCCCGTCCCGACCTACTACGGCGACGAGATCTGCTACGTCAACGGTCTGCGGTACGCGAAGGACGTCGTCAAGGACGTCCTGGAGTACCGGCTGGCGCTCAAGGGCTTCGGCACCTGCCCGTGGATCCCCAAGCCCGTGGAGTACGCCTTCAAGGAGGGCGACGGTTCCTCGCACGCCGCCGTCCTGCGCATCATGCGCACCATGCCGCCCGGCCGGGTCCTGGACGTCGGCTGCTCCGGCGGGGAGTTCGCGGCCCGGCTGGAGGCGCTCGGGCACACCGTCACCGGGCTCGACCACGTCGAGGTCCCCGGAGTGCGGGACAGGTGCAGCCGGTTCGTCCTCGCGGACCTGGAGCAGGGCCTGCCGGCGGAGATCGGCGCCGACTACGACTACGTGGTGGCCGCCGACGTCATCGAGCACCTGTCCCGCCCGGAGGAGGTGCTGCGCGGCCTGCGGGGCGTGCTCGTCCCCGGCGGCCGGCTGCTGCTGTCCGTGCCGAACTTCAGCCACTGGTACGCGCGGATGCGGGTGGCCGTGGGCGCCTTCGGCTACGACCGGCGCGGCATCCTCGACGAGACGCATCTGCGCTTCTTCACCCGGGCCGGACTGCGCCGCACGATCCGCGCGGCCGGCTTCGACGAGCTGCGGCTGACCTCGACCGGCTCGCCGTTCTGGTCGGTCCTCGGCGCCGGCCCGGTCGCCGGGGGGCTGGGCGCGACCTCCCGGGTGCTGACGCGGGTCCGGCCGACCCTCTTCGGCTACCAGTACGTCGCGGTGCTCACCCCGCACGCGGCGCAGACGATCGTCGCGGGGGAGCACGTCGATGTCCAGGACATCCTCAACCGCCAGCACGTCCCCGCCGAGCGAGCCGGACGCGTGGGTGCGTCGACGTGAGACCGGGCCCGGCCCGCAGGAGCCGGGCCCGGTGCCCGGCACCGAGGGGCACGGCACGGCGGCCGCACCGCCCCCGCCGCCGCAGCACAGGAGGAAGACCGTGAGCCTGCCGAGCCTGGCGCTGCTGCTCTTCGCGGTGTTCTCGTCCGCGGCCGGGCAGATCATGCTCAAGCACGGGATGCGGTCCGCGTCCGCCGCGGCCCCGGACGGCGGCGTGCCGCTCGCGATGCGGGCCGCGACCACTCCGTGGGTCGTCCTCGGGCTGGCGGTCTTCGCCCTCTCGGCGGTGGCGTGGATGTCCACCCTGGCCCGGGTGCCGCTGAGCACGGCGTACCCGTTCAACGCCCTGGGCTACCTGCTGATCGTCGTCGCCGCCTCCACCGTCCTGCACGAGCGGACGTCCCTGTGGACCTGGGCCGGATCGCTGGTGGTGGTGGCCGGTCTGCTGATGGTGATGGCGGGCCGGCAGAGCTGAGCACGCACCGGGCGGCGTTGCGGCCGGCACGGGCCCGGAGCGCCCGCCCGGGCGGGCAGGGCCCGGCACGCACCGCCCGCCGGGGGCGCGCGCTCGCGCGCCCCCGGCGGGCCCGTCACTTGACGGCGCCCGCCATCACCCCGTTGACGAACTGGCGCTGGAAGGCGAAGAACACCGCCAGCGGAATGATCATCGACACGAAGGCCCCCGGCGCCAGCACGTCGATGTTGTTGCCGAACTGCCGTACCTGCCGCTGGAGCGCCACCGTGATCGGCGCCGCTTCGGAGTCCGCGAAGATCAGCGCCACCAGCATGTCGTTCCACACCCACAGGAACTGGAAGATGCCGAGCGAGGCGATCGCCGGGCCGCCGAGCGGCAGGACGACCCGGGTGAACAGCCGCAGCTCGCCGGCCCCGTCGAGCCGGGCCGCCTCCAGGAGTTCCCTCGGGATCTCCGCGAAGAAGTTGCGGAGCAGGAAGATCGCGAACGGCAGTCCGAAGGCGACATGGAACAGGACCACCCCGAGCGTGGTCTCGAAGATGCCGATCGCGCCGAACAGCTCCGAGACCGGCACCAGCGCGACCTGCACGGGGACGACCAGCAGGCCCACCACGGCCATGAACCACCAGTCGCGCCCCGGGAAGTCCAGCCACGCGAAGGCGTATCCGGCGAGCGCGCCGATCACCACCACCAGCACGGTGGAGGGGAGCGTGATCATCAGGGTGGAGACGAGGGAGTCGGTGATCGCCTCGTTCTCCAGCAGCCGGGTGTAGTTCTCGGTGGTCAGCTGCGCGGGCGCCGACAGCACCTCCCACCAGCCGCTCTCCGCGATGTCCCCGGGGCTGCGCAGGGAGGAGAGCAGCAGCCCCACGGTCGGCATCAGCCAGAACAGCGCCGCGAGGACGAGGAAGACCCGCAGCGCGCCACCGCCGGCACGGGCCGCGAGCCTGCTGCCGAGGGACTGCCGTGACCCGGCGGCGGGCCGCTCGGGGCCGCCTCCGGCGCGGGGCCTGCCGGCCTTCGCCGTCGTCGTGGTCATCGCCGGCCCTCCCTTCGCATCCTGCGGATGTTGAGGATCATCACCGGCAGCACCAGCAGGAGCAGCAGCACCGCGATCGCGCTGCCCAGACCGAGGTTCGCGTCGGTGCCGAACGACGACCGGTACAGCTGGAGCGCCAGGACGTTCGCGTCGTCCTGCGAGGAGCCCGGCGCGATGATGAACACCAGGTCGAAGATCTTCAGGACGTTGATCATCAGGGTCACCAGGACGACCGCGAGCACCGGTGCCAGCAGCGGCACGGTCACCCTGCGGAAGACCTGCCACTCGTTGGCGCCGTCCACCCGGGCGGCCTCCAGCAGTTCGCGCGGCATGCCGGCGAGCCCGGCGGCGATCAGGACCATCGCGAAGCCCGCCCACATCCACACGTAGCTGCCGATGATGGCGGGGGTGACCAGGCTCGGGCCGAGCCAGTTCACGCCGTTGTAGGGCTCCCGGAAGTTCTCCGCCGGCAGCCGCAGCACGGCGCCGTCGGCCGCGGCGGGAAGGGTGAAGGAGCCGTCGGCGCCCGCCCGGGTGGCGGCCACCACCGTGCCGTCCTTCACGGCCTCCACCTCAAGGCCCTTGAGGCCCAGCTCCGCCGGGTCGACGGTGTTCGGCCGGCCGCCGCCGCCCCGGGTGAAGTCCAGCCAGGCCGTGCCGCTGATCTCGTCGCCCGAGGGCTCGGGGGGCCGGGCGGGCTCGGCATCGGACGGCATCTTCCCGGGCGCCACGCCGACCAGGGGCAGCAGCGCGGGGCTGCCCGCCCTGACCGGTTCCTCGGTGACGAACGCCCCGCCGCCGCCCGCCTTCAGCGGGTGCACCGGCAGCGGACGCGCCTTCGGGAAGCCGGACGACTCGTTGAACGTGTCGTGCACACCGACCCAGACGGCGTTCGCGACGCCGCGCTGCGGGTCCTGTTCGTAGACCAGCCGGAAGATGATGCCGGCGGCGAGCATGGAGATCGCCATCGGCATGAAGACGATCAGCTTGAACGCCGTGCCCCAGCGGACCCGTTCGGTGAGCACCGCGAAGATCAGGCCGAGCGCGGTGGCCACGGTCGGGGCCACCACTACCCAGACCGCGTTGTTGCGCACCGCGGTCAGGATGGTGTCGTCGGTGAAGATCTCCGTGTAGTTGTTTAGTCCCGCGAAGCCGCCGGACCCGTCGAGGAACGACCGGTGCAGCGAGTACCCGATCGGGTAGACCACGAGCGCGCCGAGCAGCACCAGGGCGGGCAGCAGGAAAGCCGCCGCCACCGCCTTGCGCGTGCCCGTGACGCTCTTGCGCTTGTCGCCGGGGGGAGCCGGATGCCCCGGTCCCCCCGCGGTCGCGGCGGTCACCGGATCAGCCCTTGTACGCCTTGGCCGCCTCGGTCTCCAGCGCCCGCTGGGTCCCGGCGACGTCCTTCGGGTTCTTCAGGAAGTCCTGGAGCGCCTTCCACTCGCCCTTGCCCGGCGTGCCGCCGAACGACTGGGGCATCTGGTCCGACATGTCGAAGCGGAAGTCGTCGCCGGCGGCGATCAGCGCCTCGGCGATGTCGCGCTGCACGTCGTTCGGGTAGACCGACGCGTCCAGGGCCTTGTTGGGCGAGATGAAGCCGCCCGCGGCAGCCGAGATCGCCGCGGCGTCGGGCGAGGCGAGGAAGGTGAGCAGCGCCTGCGCCCCCTTGCCGTCCTTCAGTGCCACGGCGGCGTCGCCGCCGGTGACCACGGGCGGCTCGGCGCCGACCGCCGGGAACGGGAACACCTTGGCGTCCTTGCCGATCTCGGCGTCCGTCTGCGCGATGTTGACGGTGACGAAGTCGCCCTCGAACACCATCGCGCCCTTGGGCTGGTCGCCGCCGGTGAACGTCTGCGTCACGGAGGCGGGGAACTCGGTCTGGAGCGCGCCGTCGGCGCCGCCGGCGATCAGCGACGCGTCGCCGAAGAGCTCGCCGAGGGTGGTGAGGGCGTCCTTCACGGACGGGTCGGTCCACGGGATCTCGTGCCGGGCGAGCCGGTCGTACTTCTCGGGGCCCGCCTGCGAGAGGTAGACGTTCTCGAACCAGTCGGTGAGGGTCCAGCCGTCGGCGCCCGCGACCGAGACCGGGGTGACACCCGACGCGGAGATCGTCTGCGCCGTCGCGAGGAAGTCCTGCCATGTCGTCGGCACGCTCGCGCCCGCGTTCTCGAAGACCGTGTCGTTGTACCAGACCAGGGACTTGTTGGCGGCCTTGTAGTAGACGCCGTACTGGGTGCCGTCGACGGCGCCGAGGTCCTGCCAGCCCTTGGCGTAGTTCTTGGCGAGCTGGGCCTTCGCCTCGGGGCCGGCCGGCTTGGCCCATCCGCGCTGAACGGCCTGCCGGATGGCGCCGACCTGCGGCAGCATCGCGACGTCGGGCGGGCTGCCGCCCGCGATCTTCGTGCCGAGGAAGTTGACGATCGGGTCCTGCGCGGGGACGAAGGTGACCTCCGCGCCCGTGCGCTTCTCGAACTCGTCGAGGACCTTGGTGAAGTTCTCCTGCTCCGGACCGCTCCAGACCGCGGCGACCTGTAACTTCTCGCCGTCCAGTCGCGGCAGTTGAACGCTCGCGGCCGGCGCCTTGCTCCCGCCGTCCTCCGGTGCCGGTCCGTCGTCGTCGCTGCCGCATCCGGCGAGGGCGAGGGCGCCGATCGCGGCGAACACCGTTGCGGCCCTGCCCGTACGAAGAGTTGTGCGCATTGCTGCCCCGTCTCTCCCGTGCGCTGCTGTCCCGTGACAGCAGGTGTACGCCCGTGCCACGGGTGTCGCAATACCGCCCTCGCCGCCGACCGGGCTTTCGTGATGGCCTTGTGACGCGGTGTCAGGGGCTCGCACGGGAAGGGCCCGCCGCGATGCCCGGGCACCGCGGCGGGCCCGGCCGGGTCAGGTCTGGGCGGGGATCAGGGGTGGCAGCGGGCCCGCGTCGACCGACTGCGCGGCGCGCTGGAGGGCACTCGCGAGCAGCGCCAGATCGGTGGGCCCGTTGCCCAGCTCGCGGACGGGCCGGCGGGTCGGCGGATCGCCCATCCGCTCCCATTCCAGGGGGACCACGGTCGGGCGCAGGGTCGCCGTGCGGGGGATCCGGCCGGTGACCCGGCCGGTCTGGAACGCGGTCACCCGCCCGTCCGGGTGACCGAGCCGGCCCCGGCCCGGGGCGGGGTCGTCCGGCCCGGGGGAGACGGGCGGCGCCTGGAGCACCACCCGGAGCCTGGCGCCCTCGGCGAGCCGGGTGTCGGCGGTCCGGTCCGGGCGGGAGGACGTCGCGATCAGATGCACCCCGAGCCGCCCCCCGTCCCTGGCGACGGCCTCCAGCGCCCGCACGACCGAACCGGCCGCCGGCCGGCCCGGGCTGCCGAGCGCGGGGGCGACCAGCGCGTCGTAGTCGTCGACCAGGACCACCAGCCGCGGCAGCGGATCGGGCCCGGAGCGCTGGGTGCGGCCGCCCGGCCGCAGCCGGAGCGTCCCCGACGACGGCGAGTGGATGTCGCCCCGCTGGTCGGCGGCGTCGGGCGCGGTCCGCTGGCCGACCATGCGGTCCGACACCTCGCGACGGGCGTGCCATGCGGCGAAGTCCGTGCCGTCGAGCAGTTCGGCGCGGCGTTTCAGCTCCCCGCCCAGCGCCTGCGCGAAGACCCGCATCCGCACCGGGTCGCTCGCCACCAGATGCTCGGTGACATGGGGCAGTTCCGTGCACGAGGCGAGGCCCTCGCCGCGTTCGCCGCCGGCGCCGTCCACCAGCAGCAGACCGAGCCGGTCGGGGCGGCCCGCCGACGCGAGGGACGCGGCGAGCGCCCGCAGCAGCTCCGTCCGGCCGCTGCCCGCGGGGCCCTCGATCAGCAGGTGGGGGCCCTCGGCCGTGAGGTCGACGGAGAGCGGGCCCTCGGGGCCGGCCCCGAGGACGACCGTGCCCTCGGCCGCCGACGCCCAGCGCGCCATCAGCGAGGCGGGTGTGGCCCTCGCCAGGCCCAGTTCGTCCAGCAGCCGGGCGGTGCCCGGCAGCGCGGTGGTCCGGCCCGGGGCGGAGAGCGATCCCTCGGTGCGCAGCGGCGCCAGGGCCCGGCCGAACCGCTCGGCCCACGCGGCGGAGACCGCGTCCACCGAACCGACCGTGCCGTGGCCGGCGGCCCGCCCCGCGGCGACCCGCAGCACCCGCAGCGCGGTCGCCACGTCGCCGCTGAGCAGTGCCACGGCACCGCACTCCCGGAACGGCAGCGACGCCGCGCAGGCGGCCTCGTACGTCGCGGCGACCGGGGAGAGCGGTGAGGCCGCCGGTGTCTCGGCGAGGCAGATCACATGGATGCCGACCGCCGGGCCGGCGCCCGCCAGCCGGGCGGTCGTCTCGCGCAGCGCGGCCGAACCGGGGTCGCCGTCGACGACGACGACCGTGCGCGGTCCGCTGTGGCGGGCGGCGGCGTCCGTCACCGCCGCGCGGTCGGCGCTCGGCCAGCCGGGTCCGAGCGGCCCGTCGTCCAGCCGCCGGGTGAGCTCGGCCGTCCGCGCAGTGGCCTGGTCGCGGTCGTAGGCGAGCAGCAGCCGGCAGTCCTGGCCGTGCGCGGGACGCAGATGGGGCAGCCAGCCCAGCCATCCCCAGTCGCCCTTGCGCGCGTCGAGACCGTGGGCCCGGTCCGTGCTGATCAGCACGATCTCCAGATCGGAGGGCGCGTGCAGCGCGGCGAGCTGGGCCACGGCGGAACGGGCCAGGCCCAGGAGCCGTGTCCTCGGGCCGGCGAGCCCGAGCGAGCCCGCCTCCCGCAGGGCGACGGTCACCGGGACCGACGGCAGTTCGGCGCGGTCGGCCGTGCCCAGCCGGATCACCAGCGACTCCGGGTGGCCGGGGGCGCGCTCCCACAGGCGGGGGCCCGGTCCGAGCGCGGTCAGCAGGACGGCCGCCGGGTCGGGCCAGCTCTCGCCCCCGGGGCCGGGGTCCGCCGTGCCGGGAGCGGCCGATGCCGGGGCCTGGGGCGCGCCGGTGTCCCGGCCGCCGGTCAGTCTGCGGGCCCAGGCGCCTATGCCGCGCCGCCGGGGGGCGGCGCCGTCCATGGCCGGGCCAGCGGGGGCGTCGCCGACGGCTTCGGAGCCGTCCGGGCCGCCGGGCCGCAGATCGATCGGGCGGCCGTGGGTGGCGCCGGGGGCGGGGTCGTACTGCGCGGGGATCCGCGCGGCCGGGGAACCGTCCTCGGGGAGGTGGCCGGGGTGGCCGGCGGCGCCGTGCGCGCTCGGCCACGGCGCCCCGCCGTGTTCCGCCTGGTGGAGGGAGTCCGGGTGGCCCGGCGCGGGCGGCCACGGGAGCCCGTCGTCGATCGCCGGACCGTGGCCGGTGGGCGTGCCGCCGCGGTCGGCCGGGCCGGAGTGGCGGGGACCGGGGGCGGGCCACGGGGCGGCGCCGCCGCCGGCGGGCCCGTGGACGGTGGTCGTGCGGCCCTGACCGGCCGGGCGTGAGGCGGCTCCCCCGGGGGCGCGGCCGGCTCCCGTGTCGCCGTGGTCGGTCCGGCCGGGGTGGTGGGGGCCCTGTGCCGTGACCGTGCGGCCGTGGCCGGCCGGGGCTCCGCCGGGCGCCGGCGTGCCGGCACGCGGTGCGCTCTCGGCGTCCCGAGCCGTCCCCGCACCACCGGAGGAGGCCGTCGTGGCCGGCAGGCCGGGCAGGGCCACCCGGAGATGACCCTCGCCGTCGGGTGCGGTCGCGGGACCGGTGGGGGCGGGGCCGGACGCCAGCCGCAGCGCCGACTCGCCCACGCGCAGCAGCGCGCCGGCCGGCAACCGCACCGGGCGTTCGCCCACGGGGGCGCCGTCGACGGTCGTGCCGTTGGTCGATCCGAGGTCGGCGACGGTCACCCGGCCGTCGTCGGCGACCGTCACCTCGCAGTGCAGGCGCGAGACGTCCGGGTCGTCGAGCGGGACGTCGGCGCCGGCCGAGCGGCCGACGCTGATCCGGCCCCCGTGCAGCAGGTGGACGCCGCCCGCGTCGGGTCCGGCGACGACATGCAGCTCGGCCGGGACGTCCGCCTCGTGCGGCTCGTCGTCGGCCGGGGTCTGGAGGGCGAGCACGGCGCCGTCCACCAGGGGCGGTTCGCCGAGGGTGCGCCGCTGGAGGTCGAGCCGCTCCTGGCCGGCCCAGAGCACCACGGCCCCCGAGGCGTCGGGGCCGCAGGCGGCCGACGCGAGGGCGGAGGCCACGGCGGCGAGCGCCGTCCCCGCCGGCGCGGTGACCAGCACGTCGCAGGCGCGCCGGGGCGCGGACTGTCCGCCGCGCGGCGCGAGCACCGTGAGCCGGATCTGCATCGCCGTCAGCAATCCCTTCTGCGCGGGGCACCCGGCCAGGGACCGCCCCGATCGCCCCCGCCCGGCAGGTCGGCACGAGCCGGGGGATCCGGGCCCTTCGCCGAAGGCGCGCCGAAGGCGCGCCGAAGGAAACCGTCCACGCGGCTGTGTGCTGAGGGCATCCTCGCACCTGCCGCCGACAACACGCCCGGGACCTACCCTCAAGTGATCTTGAATGGTCGGCTCTGGACGCAAAAATGCCTGCTTGGGAACCGGCCCCTGATCGAGCCCGTCCGAAAAGTGAGCTTCGATGCACTTCCGACCGGCAACCATCCGTACGGCCGTCGCGTCTCTTTTCGAGAGGACCCGTGCGCCGCCGGGCGGATTGGGGCGGCGCCCGCCAGGAAAGAGATGGGCGGCGAGGCCGCCGGTGATCCGTTCCACGGCATTACAGTGGGCCGGACACGCGGGCGGCGTCAGGATCAAAGGATCATCGGCGGGCCCGGACCATGTGAGGACCCCTATCAGCAGGGAGCGCGACGTGCGGCCGGTAGGCAGCAAGTACCTGCTCGAGGAGCCGCTCGGACGCGGCGCCACGGGCACCGTCTGGCGAGCGCGCCAGCGGGAGACCGCGGGCGCCGAGGCGGCCGTCCCCGGCCAGCCCGGCGAGACCGTCGCGATCAAGGTCCTCAAGGAGGAGCTCGCGAACGACGCGGACGTCGTGATGCGCTTCCTGCGGGAGCGCTCCGTCCTGCTGCGGCTCACCCACCCGAACATCGTGCGCACCCGCGACCTCGTCGTCGAGGGCGACCTGCTGGCCCTGGTGATGGACCTGGTCGACGGCCCCGACCTCCATCACTACCTGCGCGACAACGGCCCCCTCTCGCCGGTCGCCGCCTCGCTGCTGACCGCGCAGATCGCGGACGCGCTCGCGGCCAGCCACTCCGACGGCGTGGTCCACCGCGACCTCAAGCCGGCGAACGTCCTGCTGAAGACCGACGCCGACGGCCAGATGCACCCGATGCTGACCGACTTCGGCATCGCGCGCCTCGCGGACTCCCCGGGCCTGACCCGCACCCACGAGTTCGTCGGCACCCCCGCGTACGTCGCCCCGGAGTCCGCCGAGGGCCGGCCGCAGACCTCCGCGGTCGACATCTACGGCGCGGGCATCCTGCTGTACGAGCTGGTCACCGGCAGACCCCCGTTCGCCGGCGGCACCGCCCTGGAGGTGCTCCACCGCCACCTGAGCGAGGAGCCGCGCCGCCCCAGCACCGTCCCCGAACCGCTGTGGACCGTCATCGAGCGCTGCCTGCGCAAGGAGCCGGGCGAGCGCCCCAGTGCGGAGAACCTGGCCAGGGGGCTGCGCACGGTCGCCGCGGGCATCGGCGTCCACGCCAACTCCGCCCAGATCGACGCCGCCCTCGGTGTCGCCGCGCTGCTCGCGCCCGACCCCTCGCCCGCCCCCGTGCCGGACACCCCGGGCGCCGCGGACCCGACCCAGGTCCTGCCGAACACCGGACCGGGCGGCAGCTCCGCGTACGACCCGTCCGCGGCGACCAGCGTCATGCCGCAGACCGGCCCCCGGGGCGGCGGTGCCGACCCGACGTCCGTCATGCCCCCGGTCCCCGGCCCGGAGGAACCGCACCCCTGGCAGTCGCAGCTGAGGGCCGCCCGGGACCGCAACGAGCAGACCCAGGTCCAGTACCTGGACCCGGCCCAGGACCCGCTGCGCCGCCGCCCGCAACGGCAGCCGCAGCAGCCCCCGCAGCGGCAGCAGCCGTACCCGCCGTCGCCGCAGCAGCCGTACCCGCCGGCGCCGCAGCAGCCGCAGCGCAGGCAGCCGCCCCAGCGCCGGCAGCAGCCGCCGCCACCGCAGCCGCAGCCCTACGCGCCGGCCCCGCAGCCGTACGCCCCGCAGCAGCCGCCGCCCCAGCAGCCCCCGCAGCGCGAGCCCCGCCGGCGCAGCGCCAACCCGGTGCGCATCCCCGGCCTCGGCTGCCTCAAGGGCTGCCTGGTCATGGTCGTGCTCTTCGTGGTGGGCGGCTGGCTGATCTGGGAGCTCACCCCGCTCCAGGACTGGATCGCCCAGGGCAAGAGCTACTGGCAGGCGATCGGCGACGGCATCTCCACGGTCACCGACTGGATCTCCCAGATCGGCGACGCCAAGGACACCGCCGACCAGATCACCGAACCGCCGCAGTAGGCGGCCCGCTCCACCGGACGCGGCGCGGGCCGCGTCCGGGGCGCCCCGGGGGCGCCGCGGCGAGGGTGCCGTTCGCGCCCCGCCGCACACGACTCTGTGCATTTGTCGACTTCCGCGGGCTGATTTATCCCGCAGAAGTGAAGGTCGGCGACATCCGGGGCACACACCTCCCCGATGCCCGCGTACTTTTGGGGGCAACGCCAGCCGCTGAGGGAGCAGTCTTGGCACGGAACATCGGCAGCCGGTACACGGCGCATCAGATCCTGGGGCGGGGCAGCGCGGGCACGGTGTGGCTCGGCGAGGGCCCCGAAGGGCCCGTCGCGATCAAGCTGTTGCGCGAGGACCTCGCCAGCGACCAGGAGCTCGTGGGCCGCTTCGTCCAGGAGCGCACCGCGCTGCTCGGGCTCGACCACCCCCGGGTCGTCGGCGTCCGGGACCTCGTCGTCGACGGCAACGACCTCGCACTCGTCATGGACCTGGTGCGCGGCACCGACCTGCGCACCCGTCTGGACCGCGAGCGCCGCCTCGCGCCCGAGGCCGCGGTCGCGATCGTCGCGGACGTCGCCGACGGGCTGGCCGCCGCGCACGCCGCCGGCATCGTGCACCGCGACGTCAAGCCGGAGAACATCCTGCTCGACATGGAGGGGCAGCTCGGCCCGGCCGGGTCCCACCCCGCGCTGCTCACCGACTTCGGCGTCGCCAAGCTGATCGACACCCCGCGCCGCACCAAGGCCACCCGGTCCGCCGGCGGGGGCGCCCCGAACGCCTCGGGCATCATCGGCACCCCCGACTACATCGCCCCCGAGATCGTCGAGGGGCTGCCGCCCCGGGCCGCCGTGGACATCTACGCGCTGGCCACCGTCCTGTACGAACTGCTCGCCGGTTTCACCCCGTTCGGCGGCGGCCACCCCGGCGCGGTGCTGCGCCGCCACGTGACCGAGACGGTGGTGCCGCTGCCCGGCATCCCCGACGAGCTCTGGCAGCTGATCGTCCAGTGCCTGGCCAAGGCGCCCGCCTCCCGGCTGCGCGCCTCCGAGCTGGCGCAGCGGCTCCACGACCTGCTGCCGCTGCTGCGGGGCATGCCGCCGCTCGACGTCGACGAACCCGACACGGAGCCGGCGGCGGAGGTCCACGAGGACACTGCGCCCGAGCGGGCCGACCGGCCCCGCCGCAAGGGTGCGGTCTCCCTGGTACCCGGCGCCACATCCGCGGACTCCAACCGGGACACCCACACCTCGATGCGGGTACCGGCGCCCGACGAACTCGCGGGCGGCGCGCACGGCACCGCTCGCGCCCCCCGCGCCCCGGGGCAGCGGCGCCCCGGCTCCGCGCGCAACAAGGCGGCGTCGGTCCGCAAGCGCCGGATCACGCTGGGTGCGGCGGCCGTGGCCGTGGCGGCGGTCGTCGGGGTCGGCGGCTGGCTGGTCGCCGGCGGGGACGACGGCGCGAGCAGGCCCCCCGGCCAGCGGCAGTCCGCCCCCTCGGAGCCCTGAGAGGACGGGGCGGGCGGCCGCCAGCACGGTCTCCTCCGCTCAGCCGTTACGCTGGACCCGTGGCAGTCGTCGATGTTTCCGAAGAGCTGAAGTCCCTTTCCTCGACCATGGGGTCGATCGAGGCCGTTCTGGACCTCGACAGGATGAGGGCAGACATCGCCGTGCTCGAGGAGCAGGCGGCGGCACCGTCCCTGTGGGACGACCCCGAGGCGGCGCAGAAGATCACCAGCAAGCTGTCGCACCTCCAGGCGGAGGTCCGCAAGACGGAGGCCCTGCGCAGCCGGATCGACGACCTCGAGGTGCTCTTCGAGCTCGCCGAGTCCGAGGACGACCCGGACGCCCGCGCCGAGGCCGAGACCGAGCTGGAGTCCGTGCGCAAGGCGCTGGACGAGATGGAGGTCCGCACCCTCCTGTCCGGCGAGTACGACGAGCGCGAGGCGCTGGTCAACATCCGCGCCGAGGCCGGCGGCGTCGACGCGGCCGACTTCGCCGAGCAGCTCCAGCGCATGTATCTGCGCTGGGCCGAGCGCCACGGCTACGGCACGGAGGTCTACGAGACGTCCTACGCGGAGGAGGCCGGCATCAAGTCGACCACCTTCGTGGTGAAGGCCCCGTACGCCTACGGCACGCTCTCCGTCGAGCAGGGCACCCACCGACTGGTGCGCATCTCGCCCTTCGACAACCAGGGCCGCCGTCAGACCTCCTTCGCCGGCGTCGAGATCCTGCCGGTCGTCGAGCAGTCCGACCATGTCGAGATCGACGAGTCCGAGCTGCGCGTGGACGTCTACCGCGCCTCCGGCCCGGGTGGCCAGGGTGTCAACACGACCGACTCCGCGGTCCGCATCACCCACATCCCGACCGGCATCGTCGTCTCCTGCCAGAACGAGCGCTCGCAGATCCAGAACAAGGCCAGCGCCATGAACGTCCTCCAGGCCAAGCTGCTGGAGCGCCAGCGCCAGGAGGAGCGGGCCAGGATGGACGCCCTCAAGGGCGACGGCGGCAGCTCCTGGGGCAACCAGATGCGCTCGTACGTCCTGCACCCGTACCAGATGGTCAAGGACCTGCGTACGGACTTCGAGGTGGGCAACCCGCAGTCGGTGCTGGACGGGGAGATCGACGGTTTTCTCGAAGCCGGAATTCGCTGGCGCAAGCAGCAGGACAAGTAGTCCGGCGCTTTGTCGACAAGGGAACTGCCGCCCAGGGGGCGGCAGTTCCCTTTTATGTCACAGTTGCATCCCCGCAGGTCAGGCAACTGACAGCATTTCGGGCATCGCGCCCGCAACGACCTTGACGGTGTTGCCAAAACTCGGAATGGTGACGTGCGGCATGCGTGTTTCCGGGGCGTGTGCGAGCGGGGGAGTCACGACGGACCCGAGCCTGCTGTTGCTCCGGACGCTGCTCCAATGACGAGAAGCTACTGGGGGTAGCAGCCAGATGACGAAGAAGACGCGGATTCGCGTCGCGCGTATAGCCGCCGGCGCCGTGATCGCCGCGGGTGCGTCGCTGACCGCCGCAGGTGCCGCGCAGGCGCTCGACATCAACGTGGGCCCGCTCCAGGTGTCCGCCAACGCCGACGAGAACGGCATCGACGCCGGTATCGGCATCCACGGCGACCCGGGTGGTGTCGACGGTGGCGCCGATGGTGGTGCTGACGGCGGTGCCGATGGTGGTGCTGACGGCGGTGCCGATGGTGGTGCTGACGGCGGTGCCGATGGTGGTGCTGACGGCGGTGCCGATGGTGGTGCTGACGGCGGTGCTGACGGTGGCGCCGATGGTGGTGCTGACGGCGGTGCCGATGGTGGTGCTGACGGCGGTGCCGATGGTGGCGCCGATGGTGGTGCTGACGGCGGTGCCGATGGTGGTGCTGACGGCGGTGCCGATGGTGGCGCCGATGGCGGTGCCGATGGTGGTGCTGACGGCGGTGCTGACGGCGGTGCCGATGGTGGCGCTGACGGCGGTGCTGACGGCGGTGCCGATGGTGGTGCTGACGGCGGTGCCGATGGTGGTGCTGACGGCGGTGCTGACGGTGGTGCTGACGGTGGCGCTGACGGTGGCGCTGACGGCGGTGCCGACGGCGGTGCTGACGGTGGCAACGACAACGGTGGCAACGACAACGGCGGGGCGAACGGTGGCAACGACACCGACCCCAACGGTGGCGTGGTCGACGGTGACGCCGGCACGGGCACCGACACCGACAGTGCGGGCTCGCAGCCGGTCGAGCAGGGCGAGGCCAAGGAGGAACTGGCGGAGACCGGCGCCGCCGAGACCACGTTCCTGCTGCTGGGCGCCGCGACCATGATCGCCGGTGGCATCGGCTTCCGCATGCTGCCGCGCCTCGTCGGTGGCGGACGCACCGTCGCCTGAGACGCAGACGGCGTCGCATGACGTGAGACGGCGAAAGGCCCGGGGTGTCCGCACCCCGGGCCTTTCCCTCGTCCGTCCGCGCGTCCGCCGCGCGGGACCGCGTCCTACACGGCCAGCAGTGCCACCGCGGCCACCAGCAGCACCAGCAGTGCGAGCAGGGCCGCAGGGCTCACACCCGCGAGGGGGCCGTCCTGCTGGAGGCGCTCACGGCTGGCCCGGCACACCGGGCAGCGCCCCTCGGCCACAGGTGCCGCGCAGTTGGCGCACACCAGTCGGTCGTAGGTCATGCGCTCTCCTTTCCGCGCGCCGAAGCCGCAGGCGCGGACCGTCAGCACAGTTCTCTCCCGACAACGCACAGGGAAACGCGACTGTTCCCCTACCACTGTGCCAGCTCGGGCGCTTTTCGGCGCGCCCCGTCGGATTACGCCCGATCCGTGACCGGACAAAACGCGCAACTCGGGACCGCGACTGCACGGCCTGTGCGGGTTCGCGTATGGTCACGCTCACCTACTCCCGGCCTACCCGTGGTGCACCCGTGATCCGATTCGACAACGTCTCCAAGAGCTACCCCAAGCAGAACCGACCTGCCCTGCGCGACGTCTCCCTCGAAATCGAGAAGGGGGAGTTCGTCTTCCTCGTGGGGTCCTCGGGTTCCGGCAAGTCGACGTTCCTGCGGCTGCTGCTGCGCGAGGAGCGCGCCAGCCAGGGGATGGTCCACGTCCTCGGCAAGGACCTGGCCCGCCTGTCCAACTGGAAGGTGCCCCACATGCGCCGCCAGCTGGGCACCGTCTTCCAGGACTTCCGCCTGCTGCCCAACAAGACCGTCGCGGAGAACGTGGCGTTCGCCCAGGAGGTCATCGGCAAGCCGCGCGGCGAGATCCGCAAGGCCGTGCCCCAGGTCCTCGACCTCGTCGGCCTCGGCGGCAAGGAGGACCGGATGCCCGGTGAGCTCTCCGGCGGCGAGCAGCAGCGGGTGGCCATCGCACGGGCCTTCGTCAACCGCCCGATGCTGCTGATCGCGGACGAGCCGACGGGCAACCTCGACCCGCAGACGTCCGTCGGCATCATGAAGCTTCTCGACCGGATCAACCGCACCGGTACGACCGTGGTGATGGCGACCCACGACCAGAACATCGTCGACCAGATGCGCAAGCGCGTCATCGAGCTCGAGAAGGGCCGTCTCGTACGCGACCAGGCACGCGGCGTCTACGGCTACCAGCACTGAGCCCGGACAGACTGAAAGGCTGAAAGCACGCCATGCGCGCCCAGTTCGTCATGTCGGAGATCGGTGTCGGTCTTCGTCGCAACCTCACGATGACCTTCGCCGTCGTCGTCTCCGTCGCCCTCTCGCTCGCCCTCTTCGGCGGCGCGCTGCTGATGCGGCAGCAGGTCGACACCATGAAGGACTTCTGGTACGACAAGGTCAACGTCTCCATCTTCCTGTGCAACAAGAACGACGCGGCCACCTCGCCCCAGTGCGCCAAGGGGGCCGTCACGTCGGCGCAGAAGGAGCAGATCCAGGCCGATCTGAAGAAGCTGGACGTCGTCGACACCGTCCAGCACGAGACGGCGGAGCAGGCGTACAAGCACTACAAGGAGCAGTACGGCGACACCCCCATCGCGTCCACGATCACGCCGGACCAGATGCAGGAGTCGTTCCGGGTCAAGCTGCACGACCCGGAGAAGTACGAGGTGGTGGCGACCGCGTTCGCCGGCCGTGACGGTGTGCAGTCCGTCCAGGACCAGCGCAACATCCTCCAGAACCTCTTCGACCTGATGAACGGCATGCGGATCGCCGCGCTGTGCGTGATGGGTCTGATGCTGGTGATCGCGATGATGCTGATCGTCAACACCGTGCGCGTATCGGCGTTCAGCCGGCGGCGGGAGACCGGCATCATGCGGCTGGTGGGAGCGTCGAGCTTCTACATCCAGACGCCGTTCATCATGGAGGCGGCGGTGGCGGGCGCGCTCGGCGGCGCCGTGGCCTGCCTGATGCTGCTCGTCGGCCGGTACTTCCTGATCGACAACGGTCTGGCGCTCGCCGACAAGATGCAGCTCGTCAACTTCATCGGCTGGGACGCGGTGCTCACCAAGCTGCCCCTGATCCTGGCAATCGGCCTGCTGATGCCCGCCGTTGCGGCTTTCGTCGCTTTGCGCAAGTACCTCAAGGTGTGACAAGCGCCCCGGGCGTCGTGCGGTCAACATCCGTACGGCGCCCTTCGCTTGTCCTAGACTCGTCGCCATGTCGGGCCCCGATCTCAGTCCCCTGCCCCACGGCACCCGCCGCGGGGCGGCCCTGACGTTGGTCTTCGCGACCGTGCTCGCCACGGCGGCCGCCACCGGCGGTCTGCCCCGGGCCGAGGACCGGCCCGACGAGGCCCCCGCCGTACGCTCCGCCGCCGCGTCCGTGGACCGCGAGGACGTCGCCCGCGCCGCGGCCGACGCGATGGCGGACGGCAAGTCCGGCACCGAGGCGGCCGAGCAGTTCGTCAGCCGCAGCGGGGACCGCTGGTCGGCGGTGTACGACAGCAAGGAGTACGAGGAGTTCGAGAACGCCCTCGACGGCGAGTACACCGGTGTCGGCCTCGGCGCCCGCCGCACCCGCGACGGCGGCGTGGAGGTCTCCCGCGTGCAGCCCGGCGGCCCCGCCGACCGGGCCGGGATCCGGCCGGGCGACCGCCTGCGCACCGTCGACGGGCAGGAGGTCGTCCGTCGCCCGGTGACCGAGGTGGTGGGGCTGCTGCGCGGCGACGTGGGCTCGCGGGTGACCGTCGGCCTGGAGCGGGACGGCCGGCAGCGGACCGCCGACCTCGTGCGCGCCCGGCTGACGACGCAGTCCGTCACGGTGCGCCGGCTCGACGACGCCGTGGTGATCAAGGTCGACGCGTTCACCAAGGGCACCGGCGCACGGGTGCGGGAAGCGGTGCGCGGCGCCCCGAAGGGCGCCGGCGTCCTGCTGGACCTGCGGGGGAACGCGGGCGGGCTGGTGGCCGAGGCCGTCACCGCGGCCTCCGCCTTCCTCGACGGCGGCCTGGTCGCCACCTACGACGTCCGCGGCGACCAGCAGGCCCTCTACGCCGAGGCCGGCGGGGACACGGCACGGCCGCTCGTCGCCCTGGTGGACGGCGGCACCATGAGCGCCGCCGAACTGCTGACCGGGGCGCTCAAGGACCGCGGACGGGCGGTCACGGTCGGGTCGCGGACCTTCGGCAAGGGCTCCGTGCAGATGCCCAGCCGGCTCCCCGACGGTTCGGTCGCCGAGCTGACCGTGGGCCACTACCGCACCCCGGCCGGTCACAGCGTCGACGGGCGGGGCATCACGCCCGACCTGGTGGCGGCCGAGAGCGCGGAGAAGCGGGCCCGGACGGTATTGGGTGGCCTCAAGGGTGCCCCGTAGTGCGAAAATGAGCGCACTATGGCAAAGGAATCAGGGCGCAAGCTGATCGCCCAGAACAAGAAGGCGCGGCACGACTACCACATCCTCGACACCTACGAGTGCGGTCTCGTGCTGACGGGGACCGAGGTGAAGTCGCTCCGCCAGGGGAGGGCCTCGCTCGCGGACGGCTTCGTCCAGATCGACGGCGGCGAGGCGTGGCTGCACAACGTGCACGTCCCGGAGTACGCCCAGGGCACCTGGACCAACCACAGCGCGCGCCGCAAGCGGAAGCTGCTGCTGCACCGCGAGGAGATCGACAAGCTGGAGTCGAAGTCCCAGGAGACGGGTCACACGATCGTGCCCCTCGCCCTGTACTTCACGAACGGCAGGGCGAAGGTCGAGATCGCGCTGGCGAAGGGCAAGAAGGAGTACGACAAGCGTCAGACGCTGCGCGAGAAGCAGGACCGCCGCGAGGCGGACCGGGCGATGTCGGCGGTCCGCCGCAAGCAGCGCGCCTGATCCCGGGCCCGGCGGGGCCCGGCGGAATACGCTGGCATCCGCGTGCGTTGGTCACGTACGATGGCAGCGCCCCCCGAGGGGGGCTTGAAAAATCAACATGGGGATGATCGGTTTCGACAGCGGATGTCGAGGCAGGGGAAGCGTGTCGAGGAAGCGGCAATGATCTCGTAAACCATATGTCGCAACCAATAATCGCCGATTCCAAGCGCGATAACTCCGAAGCCTTCGCCCTCGCTGCCTGATAAGCAGTAGAGACGAACCTTCACTCATGGAGCGTCAGCCCGGGGCTGTTCCCGACCCGGTTCCTGGCGTCAACTAGGGAACTAAACCTCTAGACCCGGTCACGGGGTCCGGAGGGAAATCAAACAGTGACTGAGCCCGTCGGAGACTTGTCCGCGTGATCTCCGGGGCTGAGAAAATCGCAGCGGACTGCACACGGAGAAGCCCTGGTTCTGCACCGTTGGACGCGGGTTCGATTCCCGCCATCTCCACCGATGGAGCCCGGGGGCCATGCCCCCGGTTCCGCATCCCATGTGGGCGAAGGCCCGCCGGCACCTGCCGGCGGGCCTTCGTCATGCCCCCACGCCCTGCCGGGCCCCGGCGCCGCGCCCGGCCGTCGCGGCCGCCAGCGCCAGGGCCAGCGCCGCCGCGCAGACCGGCACCGCGTAGCCGGCCGCCGGGCTCAGGTGCTCCACCGTCCAGCCGCCGCCCGCCGACCCGGCCGCGATCCCCCCGAGCAGGGCCGTGACCGCGAGGGTCATGCCCTCGTTCGTCCGGCCGCCCGGCGTCAGCCGCTGCACCCGCGTCATCCCCGTCACCATCGTCGGCGCCGTCGCCATGCCCGCCACCAGCAGCGCAGCGGCCACCGCCGGGACCGCGCCCGTGCCCGCCGCGGCCAGCAGCGGCAGGGACATCAGAACGGTCATCGCGCCCAGGCAGGCCACCAGACCGGCGGACCGCCGGACCCTGCCGTAGACCAGCCCGGCCGCACACGAGCCGGCCGCCTGGAGGGCGAGCACCGCACCGGCCGCCGGGCCGTCGACGAAGGCGAGGGTGACGACCTCCATGGCGCCGAAGACCGCGCCCGTCGCCAGGAAGACGGCGAGCAGCGGCCGCATGCCCGGAGCGCGCAGCGGTGAGCCGGCCGCCGTGCGCGGGGCGGGCGGCGGCTCGGTCGCCCGCTGGGCCGCGAACAGGAGCACGCCGGTGAGCAGCAGGAACGCGCCGGCCAGGGTGCCCGCCTGGGGGAAGAGCGCCGAGCACAGGAACGCGGCGAGCACGGGGCCCAGCATGAAGCACAGCTCGTCGACGGCCTGCTCGAACGAGTTCGCCGTGTGCAGCGCCCCCGGGTCGTCCCGGTACAGATGGGCCCAGCGCGCCCGGGACATGCCCCCGGTGTTGGGGCAGGTCGCGGTCGCCGCGTAGGCGGCGAACAGCGTCCAGGCCGGGGCGTCACGCCATACGCACACCACCAGCGCCAGCTGGCCGAGGACGGCGAGCGCCGCCGCCGGCACCGCGATCCGCGCCTGCCCGTACCGGTCGACGAGCCGTGCCGTCCACGGCGCCACCAGCGCGGTCGCCGCCAGTCCGGCCGCCGTCACCGAGCCCGCCAGGGCGTACGAGCCGTAGGAGCCGGCGATCATGACGACGGCGCTGACGCCGAACATGCCCGTGGGCAGCCGGGCGAGCAGGTTCCCCGCGGTGAAGGCGCGGGTGCCGGGCACGGCGAACAGCCGCCGGTAGGGGCCCGCCGGGCGGCGCCGGTCCGGCTGCCGCGGACCCCGGTGGACGGGGGCGTGGCCAGGGCCGAAGCGCGGGGCGAAGGCCGGGGCGCCGGGCGGTATCGCGGGCGGCGCGGGGCGGACGGCCGTCGTCGGCCGGGAGGTCCGGTGCATGGACCCACCCTCGTCCGCGCGCCCGCGAGCGGTCCAACACCGGCCCGATGGCCATTCACGCATCCGTGTTGTTGAATGCGCTGTGACCCGAGACCTGGATCCCCGGCTGCTGCGCGCCTTCGTGGCCGTGGCCGAGGAACTGCACTTCACCCGGGCCGCCGCCCGGCTCTTCGTCGCCCAGCAGGCCCTCAGCCGCGACATCCGGCGGCTGGAGCGGGAACTCGGCACCGAGCTCTTCGTCCGGACCACCCGGCAGGTCACGCCGACCGCCGACGCCGAACGGCTGCTGCCCTACGCACGGCGGCTGCTCCTCGCCCAGGACGAACTGCTCGCCGCCGCCACGGGCGCCGTGCGTCCGCTCCTCGTCGACCTCAACAGCGCGGGCATGACCTCCGGGCGGGTGCTCGCCCTGGCGCGCGAACTGGCCCCGGACTGCGAGCTGATGGCGCGCTACGAGAGCGGGCTGACGGGCGCCGCCGCGGAGATCGCCGCGGGCCGGCTCGACGTGTCGTTCGGCCGCTTCGCCGGTCTCGCCCCGGCCGCCCGGGCCCTCCTGGCCCACCAGCCCGTCCGGCTGGAGCCGATGGCCGTCCTGCTGCCCGAGGACCACCCGCTCGCCGCGCGGGAGAGCGTGCCGCTGGACGCCCTGGCGGGGGAGAGCGTCTACGCCGGCGCGGGCAACCCGCGCACCCGCGAGTGGACCGACTTCGCCGACCTGCTGTTCGAGGGGCGGGGCATCGCCGTGGCACCGCCCGCGCCCATGGCCGTGGGGGCGGAGGAGTTCCGGCGGGTGATGGCCAAGAGCCGCAACCCCGTCCTCGCCGTGGTCGACTTCCCCGCGATGCCCGGCACGGTGCGGCGGCCGATCACCGACCCCGTACCGCTGTCCCCGCTGTCCATGGTCTGGCGCGCGGGGCTGCGCCACCCCGGTCTCGACGCCCTGCGGACGGCCGCCGCCCGGCTCGCGGCGGACGAGGGCTGGCTGCGCCGGACGGCCGGTGACTGGCTGCCGGACCAGGACACCGCCGTGATGCGGGCCCCCCGCCGCGAACCCGCACGCACCGCGGCCCTCACCACGGACGCCGCCGCCGAGTGAGAGCAACTTCTCGCACCGGTCACCTCGTGCCACCGGGCTGAAACGCGCCGTCCCTACGGTCGTCCTCACGACCAGACCCAGGTGGAGGCGCACGATGGCAGGCCGGTGGATCGAAAAGTGGGACCCCGAGGACGAGACGTTCTGGCGGACGAAAGGGGAGCGGATCGCCCGGCGGAACCTCGCCTTCTCCGTGCTGAGTGAGCACATCGGCTTCTCGATCTGGAGCCTGTGGTCCGTGATGGTCCTCTTCATGGGGCCCGAGTACGGCATCGACCCGGCCGGAAAGTTCTTCCTGATCGGGACCGCGACCCTGGTCGGCGCCGTGATCCGGGTGCCGTACACCTTCGCCGTCGCCCGCTTCGGCGGCCGGAACTGGACCGTCTTCAGCGCGCTGCTGCTCCTCCTGCCGGCCGGCGCCGCCTGGACCGTGATGGAGCCGGGCACCTCGTACGCAACGTTCGTCCTGGTGGCCGCCCTCACCGGCGTCGGAGGCGGCAACTTCGCCTCGTCCATGACCAACATCAACGCCTTCTTCCCGCTGCGGAAGAAGGGCTGGGCCCTGGGCCTCAACGCGGGCGGCGGAAACATCGGCGTCCCGGTCATCCAGCTGGTCGCCCTGCTCGTCATCGGTACCGCCGGCGCCGGCCACCCCCGTCTGCTGCTCGGCATCTACCTGCCGCTCATCGTGATCGCCGCGGTGTGCTCCGCGCTGCGGATGGACAACCTCGCCCCGGTCAGGAACGACACCGGGGCCTTCAAGGCGGCGGCCAGGGACGGCCACACCTGGATCATGGCCCTGCTCTACATCGGCACGTTCGGCTCGTTCATCGGCTACAGCTTCGCCTTCGGACTGGTGCTCCAGACCCAGTTCGGCCGGACCCCGCTGCAGGCGGCCTCGCTCACCTTCATCGGTCCGCTGCTCGGCTCGCTCATCCGGCCGGTCGGCGGACTGCTCGCCGACCGCTTCGGCGGTGCCCGGATCACCCTGGCGACCTTCGTCGCGATGGCCGCGGCGACCGGTGTCGTGATCGCCGCCTCCGTCCAGGAGTCGCTGCCGGTCTTCCTCGTCGGCTTCACGGCGCTCTTCGTGCTCAGCGGTCTCGGCAACGGGTCCACCTTCAAGATGATCCCCGGCATCTTCCAGAACAAGGCGCTCGCCCAGGGACTGACCGGCGAGCGGGCCGCCGCCTACGGCCGCCGGCTGTCCGGGGGCTCGATGGGCCTCATCGGGGCCGTGGGCGGCGTCGGCGGCCTCGCCATCAACCTGGCCTTCCGCCAGTCCTTCCAGACCGCGGGCACCGGCACCGCCGCCTTCGTGGCCTTCCTCGCCTTCTACGCGGTCTGCTGCCTGGTGACCTGGGCGGTATACCTTCGCCGGCCCGCCGTCGTCCCGGTCCGCACCGCGCGGGACGAGACGGCGCCGGAGCCCGAGTACGCCCGGGTGTGACGTACCCGGCAGCGCGGCGGCGTCAGGGGTCGTCCGCGTAACAACAGGGAAATATGAGCGATCCGGGCCTGTCACGCGCCTTTGACAGGCTCGGTCGCCAGTTCACCGCCCCGTGGGGCAGGCCCGCGAGGGCGCGCCGCGACGGGGCACATCCAGTGGGGACGACTGAGATGCACGACCACGGCCAACCGCACGGCCCCCTCGCGGGCTTCACCGTCGGCGTCACCGCCGCCCGTCGCGCCGACGAGCTCGGCGCACTGCTCCAGCGGCGCGGAGCGGCCGTCGTGCACGCGCCCGCACTGCGTATCGTGCCGCTCGCGGACGACGCGGAACTGCTCGCCGCCACCAAGGAACTGATCGACCACGCGCCCGACGTCGTCGTCGCCACCACCGCGATCGGCTTCCGCGGCTGGGTGGAGGCCGCGGACGGCTGGGGCGTCGGGGAGCAGCTGCTGCACCGGCTGCGCGGGGTCGAACTGCTGGCCCGCGGGCCCAAGGTGAAGGGCGCGATCCGGGCGGCCGGGCTGACGGAGGAGTGGTCCCCGGCCTCCGAGTCCATGGCCGAGGTCCTCGACCGGCTGCTGGAGGAGGGAGTGGCGGGCCGCCGCATCGCCCTCCAGCTGCACGGCGAGCCGCTGCCCGGTTTCGTCGAGTCGCTGCGGGCCGCGGGCGGCGACGTGGTCCTCGTCCCCGTTTACCGCTGGATGGAGCCGGAGGACATCGGCCCGCTCGAGCGGCTGCTGGACGCCACCCTCGCCCGCGCCCTCGACGCGGTGACCTTCACGAGCGCCCCCGCCGCGGTCTCCCTGCTCTCCCGGGCGGAGCGCCGCGGAGTGCTGCCGGAGCTCGTGCGCACCCTCGACCACGCCGTGCTGGCGGCGTGCGTCGGCCCGGTCACCGCGCTGCCGCTCCAGGCGGCCGGGATCAACACCGTCCAGCCGGAGCGATTCCGGCTCGGGCCGCTGGTCCAGCTGCTCGGCACCGAACTGCCCTCGCGGGCACGGGTGCTGCCGGTATCGGGGCACCGCGTCGAGATCCGCGGTCACGCCGTGCTCGTCGACGAGGAGCTGAGGACCGTGCCGCCCGCCGGGATGGCCCTGATGCGGGCCCTGTCCGACCGTCCCGGCTGGGTCGTGTCCCGGGCGGACCTCCTGCGCGCGCTGCCGGGCTCCGGCAAGGACGAGCACGCCGTCGAGACGGCGATGGCCCGGCTCCGCACCGCCCTCGGCACGCCCAAGCTGATCCAGACGGTCGTCAAGCGCGGCTACCGGCTCGCCCTGGATCCCGCGGCGGCCACCAAGTACGACGGTCCCTGACGCCGGGGGCGGCCGCCGCGCACGGCGGCCCCGTCCGCCCGCGTGCCGCGCCGGGCGCAGCCGCTCGCGCGCGCCGACCGCGCCCGTGTTCCTCCCGGCCCGGTCCGGCGCAACGCCGCCCGGGTGAGGTCTTCCGGGCGCCACCGCGGACGGGCACTCTGGGGGGAGACACCCGGCGGTGGGACGACCGAGGCGGTGACAGGGACATGGCGGTCGGTGCGGGCCCTTCCCGGACCAAGCGGCAGCGCGGCACACCGTGGCGGTTCGACTCCGGACGCCTGTGCCTCGACCTCGTCGCGACGGCGCCCGGACCGCACCCTCCCGGCGGTCCCGCCGCGCAGGGCCCGGCCGGACCGCCCGCCGAACCGCTCGCGGGACCCGGCCGGCTGGCCCGCTGGCTGGTGGGCGCGGGGCTGGTGCCGGCGACCGCCCCGCTCCCGGACCTGGGCGCCGAGTGGGTCGACGGCTTCGTCGAACTGCGCCGCTGTGTCACCCAGTTGGTGTGCGCCGCGCTCGACGGGGGCGCCCCCGGCCCGGCGTCGGAGCCGGTCCTCGCGACGGTCAACTCCCTCGCCGGCGAACCCCCGCCCCGGATCAGGGCCGTACGGGACGAGGACGGCACCCTCGTCCGCGCCCTGTGCGCCGCGCCCGGCCTCGACGCACTCCTGGCCGCCGTCGCCCGCGACGCCGTCGAACTGCTCACCGACCCCGTCGCCCGCGCTCGCCTCAGACGCTGCGAGGGCGACGGCTGCGACCGTGTGTACCTCGACACCTCCCGTGGCCGGCGCCGCCGTTGGTGCTCCAGCGAGGTGTGCGGCAACCGCGAACGGGTCGCGCGCCACCGGCGGCGGACGACCGCCCCGGCCGGCGGACGCCCCTGACCCCCGCCGAAACCCCGCCACAGAAAAGATCTTGAAGTTTTTCCGCCTCGCGTTGAGTGAACCCCCGGCCGCCCCCGTAGTGGAGGGGGACAAGCAGCAGCCGTGCAGTGAGCAGGGTCTCGACCGGGAGGTTCAGGTGCGCAAGGATGCCGCCGTGGCCGATGACCGTCCGCAAAGGGCCCGCCATCGCAGAGGGCATCTCCCGCGTCCCGGTGACACCGGGGAGGAGAAGCCGCGCACCGACACCTCCGTGCCAGACGAGGAGTTGATGCGCGCGCTCTACCGCGAACACGCCGGACCGTTGCTCGCCTACGTACTGCGCCTCGTCGCCGGCGACCGCCAGCGCGCCGAGGACGTCGTACAGGAGACGCTCATCCGTGCCTGGAAGAACGCCGGCCGGCTCAACCGGGCCACCGGCTCTGTCCGACCCTGGCTGGTGACGGTCGCCCGGCGCATCGTCATCGACGCTCACCGCAGCCGGCAGGCCCGGCCGCAGGAGGTCGATCCGTCGCCGCTGGAGGTCATGCCCGCGGAGGACGAGATCGACAAGGCGTTGTGGCTCATGACGCTCTCGGATGCGCTCGACGATTTGACACCCGCTCACCGGGAAGTCCTTGTCGAGACGTATTTCAAGGGGCGTACGGTCAATGAGGCGGCCGAAACGCTCGGCATACCCAGCGGGACCGTGCGGTCCCGCGTGTTCTACGCACTGCGTTCCATGAAGCTCGCTCTGGAGGAGAGGGGGGTCTCGGCGTGACCAGGTACGAGCAGGAGTCGGTGCACGACGCCGTCGGCGCATACGTGCTCGGAGTGCTCGACGAAGCGGACGCCTCCGCCTTCGAGGCGCATCTGGCCGGGTGCGACCTGTGCGCCGCCCGTCTCGACGAGTTCTCCGGCATGGAACCGATGCTGGCGATGCTGGCGGAGGCGCCCGCCGCGGCGCCGCCACCGCAGGGCGACCCCTGGGGCATGCCCGGCGCCATGGACTTCCCGCCGCCGCGCCCCGCGCCCGTGGTCCCCGCCTCGCCGAGCCCCAGAGTGCTCGACGGCCTGCTGAACGAGGTGGCCGTCAAGCGGGCGGCGAAGCGCCGGCGCGGGATGTACCTGCTCGCCGCCGTCGCCGCGCTGATCATCGGCGGCCCGGCGGTCGCGGTCGTGGTCACGGCCGACGACACCACGGGCAGCCAGGCGGCCGACCCCCACCCGACCAGCCCGGCCGAGGACGCCTTCTTCCACCACATGGAGGAGAAGGTCGAGGGCACCGACTCGACGACCAGGGTCAGCGCGGTCGTCGGCATGGAGAAGAAGGGCTGGGGCACCCACACGGTCCTGGAGCTGAAGAACGTCAAGGGCCCCCTCAAGTGCAGCCTGGTCGCCGTCTCCACCACGGGCGAGGAGGAGGTCGTCACCTCCTGGGCCGTCCCCACCTGGGGCTACGGCATCACCGACAGCCCGCACGAGACCGCCAGGAACCCGCTCTACGTGCACGGCGGCGCGGCCATGAACCGGGACGAGATCGACCGCTTCGAGGTCCGCACCTTCGACGGCACCCGGCTGGTGGAGGTCGACGCGTAGGCGGCACGGCCGGCCCCTTCCCCTCGGTCCCGCGGGCCCGGGGCGTTCGCATGTGCTCCCCCGGGAGGCGGCGGGCGCACCCCGGGTCCGCCGCGGGCCGGACACAGGTGCAATCCCCTCCCCCCTTGGCGTACGGTTGACGGCTGCCCAGTGCACGTCAGAAGGGGGCCTCGGTGGCCGCGCAGGATGCCGCTGATTCCGTAGTCGATCGCGTGACCGCTCCGGCGGCCGCGTCCGCCGCCGATTCGGTGCGAGACCGTGAGATCGGCGTCGAACAGGTCCATCTGGACCGGGTCTACCGCCGTCTGGAGGAGAAGATCCACGAGGCGGAGTTCCTCATGGACGACGCCGCCAAGCGGGGCCAGGTCGGCACGCCCGGCGCGCTCGCCGAGCGGGACGCCCAGGTGTTCCGGGCGGGGATCCACCTCAACCGTCTCAACAACGAGTTCGAGGACTTCCTCTTCGGCAGGATCGACCTGCTGCACGGCAAGGACGGCGAGCGCGGCCCCGACGGCGCCCACACCTCCGTGGAACCCGCCGACGACGCCGTGCGGGCCGACGGCACCGCCCCGATCGGCGAGACCCTGCACATCGGCAGGATCGGCGTCCTCGACGCCGACTACTCCCCCCTGGTGATCGACTGGCGCGCCCCCGCCGCGGCCCCCTTCTACCGGTCCACACCGGTCGAACCGGGCCGGGTGGTGCGCCGGCGCGTCATCCGCTCCCGCGGCCGCAAGGTCCTCGGCGTCGAGGACGACCTCATGCGCCCCGAGCTCTCCGCCTCCCTCGACGGCGCGCCGCTGGCCGTCGTCGGCGACGGCGCCCTGATGGCCGCGCTCGGCCAGGCCCGCAGCCACACCATGCGCGACATCGTCGCCTCCATCCAGGCCGAGCAGGACCTGGTCATCCGGGCCCCCGCCGCGTCCGTGACCTACGTGGAGGGCGGCCCCGGCACCGGCAAGACGGCGGTGGCGCTGCACCGGGCGGCGTACCTCCTCTACAAGGACCGGCGCAGATACGCGGGCGGCATCCTCATCGTCTCGCCGACGCCGCTGCTGGTCGCCTACACGGAGGGCGTGCTGCCCTCGCTGGGCGAGGAGGGGCAGGTCGCCATCCGGGCGGTCGGCTCGCTCGTCGACGGCGCGGAGGCCACCGCGTACGACGAACCGGCGGTCGCCCGCGTCAAGGGCTCGTCCCGCATGCTGAAGGTGCTGCGCAAGGCCGCGCGGGGCGCGCTGGAGCAGCCGGCGGCGCCCGCCGCGGGGCAGCTCGCCCTGGGGGAGGAGCCCGCCGCGGGCACCCCGGACCGGCTGCGGGTGGTCGTCTTCGGCCGCCGCCTGGAGCTGGAGGCGGACGAACTCCAGCGCATCCGCCACACCGTCCTCGGCGGCACCACGCCCGTCAACCTGCTCCGCCCGCGTGCCCGCCGGCTGCTGCTGGACGCCCTGTACGCCAAGTCGGGCGCGGCCGGCCGCCACCCGGGCGACCCCGAGCTCGCCGCCGAGCTGCGCTCCTCCTTCGACGAGGACGTCACCTCGGAGGACAGCTTCCTCGCGTTCCTGGACGCCTGGTGGCCCGAGCTGACCCCCCGCGGGGTGCTCGCCGCGATGGCGGACGAGCGGCGGCTCGGCCGCTGGGCCCGCCGGATCCTCAACCCGGGCGAGGTGCGCCGGCTGGCCAGGTCGCTGCGGCGCGACGCGCTGTCGGTCCACGACGTCGCGCTCCTCGACGAGCTCGGCGCGCTGCTCGGGGCGCCCGCGCGGCCGCGCAGGAAGCGCGAGTTCGACCCGCTGGACCAGCTCACCGGGCTGGAGGAGCTGATGCCGCAGCGTGAGGAGTCGCAGCGGGAGCGGGCCGACCGCCTGGCCGCCGAACGCACCGAGTACGCCCATGTCATCGTCGACGAGGCGCAGGACCTCACGCCGATGCAGTGGCGCATGGTCGGCCGCCGGGGGCGTCATGCCACCTGGACGGTGGTCGGCGACCCCGCGCAGTCGTCCTGGTCCTCCCCGGACGAGGCCGCCGAGGCACGGGACGAGGCGCTCGGCAGCCGCCCCCGCAGGCGCTTCGAGCTGACGGTGAACTACCGCAACCCGGCCGAGATCGCCGAGCTCGCCGCGAAGGTCCTCACCCTGGCCATGCCCGGGATGCGGGCGCCCGCCGCGGTGCGTTCCACCGGGGTGCGCCCCCGCTTCGCGGTGGTCCCCGAGGGCGGGGACCTCGCGGACGCCGTGCGGGCGGAGGCGGAGCGGCTGCTGGCCGCCGTCGACGGCACGGTCGGCGTCGTGGTGGCGATGCACCGCCGTGAGCAGGCGGCCCGCTGGCTCGCGGGGCTGGGGGAGCGGGTGGTGGCGCTCGGCTCACTGGAGGCCAAGGGCCTGGAGTACGACGCCACGGTGGTGGTCTCCCCGGCGGAGATCGCCGACGAGAGCCCCGCCGGCCTGCGGGTGCTGTACGTGGCACTCACCCGGGCGACGCAGCAGCTCACGGTCGTCTCGGCCCGGCGCGACCAGCCGGACGCGGACGGGGTTCCGGACCTGCTGAGGGACTGAGGGACCCGGGCCGGGGCCGGGCTCCCGGGGGGTGCGAGCGGACTGACGGCGAGTCAACGTGTCGTGCGGGAATCACTTCCCCGGGTGGTGCGTTAGCCTGGGTGTGGCACCGGCCCGATCCAAGCCCCCGGGCCCAACCTTCGTCGCTACGAGCGACCACTTGCCGCGAGGCGAGCATGGCGGGTCGGTGCCACTTCTTCGTCCGGACAGAGGTCCGGGTCACCCTTCGGTGACCCGGACCTCTTCTGTTTCCCGGCAACTTCTCGTATGGTGGAAAGTAGTTTCCGAAAACTAAATGACCGCATTACCTGCTACTCGCGGGTAGGTGTCACCATCGGAGGGCGCTGCCCGGGCCACGGCCGCGGTGCGGTGCAGCAACGAAGCTAGGGAAAGCAGAGGAACCCGGTCATGGCAACGGCGCCAAGCGTCTCGTACTCGATGACGGTCCGGCTGGAGGTGCCCGCGAGCGGAACCGCGGTCTCCCAGCTCACCACCGCCGTGGAATCCTCCGGCGGGTCCGTGACCGGCCTCGACGTGACCGCATCCGGCCACGAGAAGCTGCGCATCGACGTCACGATCGCCGCCAGCTCCACCGCGCACGCCGACGAGATCGTCGAGGGCCTGCGCGACATCGAGGGCGTCGTCCTCGGCAAGGTCTCCGACCGTACGTTCCTGATGCACCTCGGCGGCAAGATCGAGATGGCGTCCAAGCACCCCATCCGCAACCGTGACGACCTCTCGATGATCTACACCCCGGGTGTGGCGCGGGTCTGCATGGCCATCGCCGAGAACCCGGAGGACGCCCGCCGCCTCACCATCAAGCGCAACTCCGTTGCAGTGGTGACGGACGGCTCCGCCGTGCTCGGCCTCGGCAACATCGGCCCCAAGGCCGCGCTGCCCGTCATGGAGGGCAAGGCGGCCCTCTTCAAGCGCTTCGCCGGCATCGACGCCTGGCCGATCTGCCTGGACACCCAGGACACCGACGCGATCGTCGAGATCGTCAGGGCCATCGCACCCGGCTTCGCGGGCATCAATCTGGAGGACATCTCCGCGCCGCGCTGCTTCGAGATCGAGGCCCGGCTGCGCGAGGCCCTGGACATCCCCGTCTTCCACGACGACCAGCACGGCACCGCCATCGTCGTCCTCGCGTCCCTCACCAACGCCCTGCGCGTGGTGGGCAAATCGGTCTCCGACGTGCGGGTCGTCATGTCCGGCGCCGGTGCGGCCGGCACCGCCATCCTCAAGCTGCTGCTGGCCGCCGGCGTCAAGCACGCCGTCGTCGCCGACATCCACGGGGTGGTGCACGCGGACCGCGAGGACCTGGTCGACGCGGCCGCCGACTCGCCGCTGCGCTGGATCGCCGACAACACCAACCCCGAGGGCGTCACGGGCACGCTCAAGGAAGCGGTCGTGGGCGCGGACGTGTTCATCGGCGTCTCGGCGCCCAACGTGCTCGGAGCCGAGGACGTCGCCGCGATGGCGGACGGCGCCATCGTCTTCGCTCTCGCGAACCCGGACCCCGAGGTCGACCCGGCAATCGCCCGTCAGACGGCGGCAGTTGTGGCCACCGGGCGGTCCGACTTCCCGAACCAGATCAACAACGTACTGGTCTTCCCCGGCGTGTTCCGCGGTCTGCTGGACGCCCAGTCCCGCACCGTGAACACCGAGATGATGCTCGCCGCCGCGGCCGCGCTCGCCGCCGTGGTCACCGACGACGAGCTCAACCCGAACTACATCATCCCCTCCGTCTTCAACGACAAGGTCGCGGGCGCCGTCGCGGGTGCGGTGCGTGACGCCGCCAAGGCGGCGGGGGCGACAGTGACGGCCCCCACTCCGGCCTGAGAAGGCCTCCGAGACCATCCGACATACGGCGCGTCGCGGGTCGCAGCATCCCAAATCCCCCTCTAGGGTGGCGGATCATGAGCCCGCGACCGCTCCGAGGAGTCCCGGCACAGTCGACGCAACGTCACCACGACGAGGCTGTGGCGCTTTTCGTGTGACTCAGGAGAGTGCCGGATTGGCGTTCCCGCCGGTGGTGGGGGCAGGATGCTTATTCGGGCGCGAGGGTCTGACAGCAGACCCGGGTCCGGGGAATGTCCGAGGGCCCTGGCAGCATCGGCTTTGCTGTGCCTCCTGCGGCCCTGCCGCGTGGCACGCCTCAACAGCACGAAGAACACGGGAGTAACAACATGAACCGCAGTGAGCTGGTGGCCGCGCTGGCCGACCGCGCCGAGGTGACCCGCAAGGACGCCGACGCCGTTCTGGCTGCTCTCGCCGAGACTGTCGGCGAGGTCGTCGCCAAGGGCGACGAGAAGGTCACCATCCCCGGCTTCCTGACCTTCGAGCGCACCCACCGTGCCGCTCGCACCGCTCGTAACCCGCAGACCGGCGACCCCATCCAGATCCCGGCCGGCTACAGCGTGAAGGTCTCCGCGGGCTCGAAGCTCAAGGAAGCCGCCAAGGGCAAGTAAGGCGCCGGGCGCCCCAGGCGTCTCAGGCACACGGAGGGCGGGTACCGCGGGACGGTACCCGCCCTCCGGCACGTCCGGGCCCGTACGGGGCGCCTGCGGCCCCTGCCGGGCGTGCGGACGCGAACGGCCGCGCGGCCCGCGTGCCGCCCGGGGCCCGCGCCTCCCGGGCGCCGCTCGCCCCCCGGGCCCGCGTGCCGCCCAGGGCCCGCGTGCCGCCTCCGGGAGGGCGCCCGGAGGTCCGCCCCGCCCCACGTCTCCGCGGACGCGAACGGCCCCCGCGGGGCGAACCCCGCGAGGGCCGTGCGTGCGGCGGGCGCGTCAGACGATCGCGCCGCCCGGCAGTTCCACCTTCGCGCCGAGCTTCTCCAGCTTCTCCATGAAGTTCTCGTAGCCGCGGTTGATCAGGTCGATCCCGTGCACCCGGCTCGTCCCCTGCGCGGCCAGCGCCGCGATCAGGTACGAGAAGCCGCCGCGCAGGTCGGGGATGACCAGGTCCGCGCCCTGCAGCTTGGTCGGTCCGGAGACGACCGCCGAGTGCAGGAAGTTGCGCTGGCCGAAGCGGCAGTCCGAGCCGCCCAGGCACTCGCGGTAGAGCTGGATGTGCGCGCCCATCTGGTTCAGGGCGGAGGTGAAGCCGAGGCGCGACTCGTAGACGGTCTCGTGGACGATGGACAGGCCGGTCGCCTGCGTCAGCGCCACGACCAGCGGCTGCTGCCAGTCGGTCTGGAAGCCGGGGTGCACGTCCGTCTCCAGCGCGATGGACTTCAACTGGCCGCCGGGGTGCCAGAAGCGGATGCCCTCGTCGTCGATCTCGAAGGCGCCGCCGACCTTCCGGTACGTGTTGAGGAAGGTCATCATCGAGCGCTGCTGCGCGCCGCGGACGTAGATGTCGCCCTCGGTCGCCAGCGCCGCCGACGCCCAGGACGCGGCCTCCAGGCGGTCCGGGAGCGCCCGGTGGGTGTAGCCGCCCAGCTTGTCGACGCCGGTGATCCGGATGGTCCGGTCGGTGTCGACGGAGATGATGGCGCCCATCTTCTGCAGCACGCAGATGAGGTCCTCGATCTCCGGCTCCACGGCCGCGTTGGTCAGCTCGGTGACGCCCTCGGCGAGCACGGCCGTCAGCAGCACCTGCTCGGTCGAGCCGACCGAGGGGTAGGGCAGCCGGATCTTCGTGCCGCGCAGCCGCTGCGGGGCCTCCAGGTACTGACCGTCGGCGCGCTTCTCGATCGTCGCGCCGAACTGCCGCAGCACGTCGAAGTGGAAGTCGATCGGCCGGCCGCCGATGTCGCAGCCGCCGAGACCGGGGATGAAGGCGTGGCCGAGGCGGTGCAGCAGGGGGCCGCAGAACAGGATCGGGATGCGCGACGAACCGGCGTGGGCATCGATGTCCGCGACGTTCGCGCTCTCGACGTGCGTCGGGTCGAGGACCAGCTCGCCGGGCTCCTCACCCGGCCGGACCGTGACGCCGTGGAGCTGGAGCAGCCCGCGCACGACTCTCACGTCACGGATGTCGGGCACATTGCGCAGCCGGCTCGGTTCGCTGCCGAGCAGGGCGGCGACCATCGCCTTGGGCACGAGGTTCTTCGCGCCGCGGACGCGGATCTCGCCCTCGAGCGGGGTGCCGCCGTGGACAAGCAGTACATCGTCTGTGCCGGTCATGAATCTCGCGTTCCGGAGTCGTGGTCGGGTGGCCAGAGAAAAGGGTAAGGGGCGGAAGGCCCTGTCAGGTAAGGGCGAGGCGGCCCTTGACACGTAATGAATCGGGCACAACACGGTGCGTCGGCGGCCTCTCGCTCACGGTCACGGGTGCCTTCCGGGCGGCCGCGGCCGCCCGCCGCGCTCCGACCTGCGCCCACGCCCACTGTTCCGCTGTGGCCACGCGGAGGGCGAAGATGCGGGATCATGTCTCGCATGACCGAGGTGTCCTCGCTCACAGGGCGGCTGCTCGTCGCCACTCCTGCCCTCGCGGATCCGAACTTCGACCGCGCGGTGGTCCTGCTGCTCGACCATGACGACGAGGGCTCGCTCGGCGTGGTGCTGAACCGGCCGACGCCGGTCGGCGTGGCCGACATCCTGGAGTCCTGGGCCGCTCTGGCGGGCGAGCCCGGGGTGGTCTTCCAGGGCGGTCCCGTCTCGCTCGACTCCGCGCTCGGGGTGGCGGTGATCCCCGGGGACGAGGGGCCGCTGGGCTGGCGCCGGGTGTACGGGGCGATCGGCCTGGTGGACCTGGAGGCGCCCCCGGAGCTGCTGGGTTCGGCGCTCGGCTCGCTGCGGATCTTCGCCGGCTACGCGGGATGGGGGCCGGGCCAGCTGGAGAGCGAGCTGGAGGAGGGCGCCTGGTACGTCGTGGAGTCCGAACCGGGCGACGTGTCCTCCCCCCGGCCGGAGGGGCTGTGGCGGTCGGTGCTCCGGCGCCAGCGCAGCGAACTGGCCATGTTCGCCACGTATCCGGACGATCCCAGCCTCAACTGACATCCCCCGCGGCGCACCGGCCCCCGGGGCGGGCCCACGGCTGTGGCGACGCGGCGGGGCTCGCTCCCGTACGGGCCCGCGCGTGGGTACCCTTGGAGCTCATGAGCACTCTTGAGCCCGAGCGCGGGACAGGCACCGGGACCCTGGTAGAGCCGACGCCGCAGGTGTCGCACGGCGACGGCGACCACGAGCGCTTCGCCCATTACGTCCAGAAGGACAAGATCATGGCGAGTGCCCTCGACGGCACTCCCGTGGTGGCGCTGTGCGGAAAGGTCTGGGTGCCGGGACGCGACCCCAAGAAGTACCCGGTCTGTCCGATGTGCAAGGAGATCTACGACTCGATGGGCTCCAGCGGCGGCGGCGGCGACAAGGGCAAGGGCGGCGACAAGAAGTAGCCCCGGCCCTCACCGGCTCCGCAACGGCCCCCGGGCGCGCCAGGCGCGCCCGGGGGCCGTTGCGCGTTTCCGGGCCGCCGCGCGCCTGGGCGGGGTGGGTGCGTTGCACGGGCTGCGCCTGCTGGTCACAGAGTGGTTGAGACCTCTTGTCGGTCCGTTCGCCCACCTCTAGCCTCCTGCGTGTTGTGCAGCACGAAACACCCGTTGCGCATGTTGCAACGCCATGTCTGCCGATCGTAGGGGACCCCGCATGAAGCTCATCGCCAGATTCGCCGCCCCGGTCGCCGCGCTCGCGCTGGCCGGCCTCACGGCCACCGCCTGCGCCCCCCAGACCTCCGACAACGGCGCCGACCGCGACGACAGGAGCGGCACCCTGCGGGTCTGGCTCTTCCAGGAGGTCAACAACAAGCCCAAGGAGCGGGTCGTCGACGCGGCCGTCGCCGCATTCGAGGCGTCCCACGAGGGCACCGAGGTCGAGGTCGAGTACATCCCCGTCGACACCCGCGCCCAGCGCATCACGGCCGCCTTCAACGACCCGGCCAGCGCCCCCGACGTGATCGAGTACGGCAACACCGACACCGCCGGCTACGTCGAGGACGGCGGACTCGCCGACGTCAGCGCCGAGTTCGCCGCCTGGGACGAGGCGAAGGACACCGACCCCACCGCGCGGCGGTCGGTCACCGTCGACGGCAAGGTCTACGGCGCGCCCCTGTTCGTCGGCGTCCGGGCCCTCTACTACCGCACCGACGTCCTCCGCGAACTGGGCCTCGACGTGCCCACCACCCAGGACGAACTGATCACCACCGCGAAGGCGATCCGCGAGAAGAGGCCGGAGCTGTACGGCCTCGCCGTCGGCGGCGCCTACACCTACGGCGCGATGCCCTTCATCTGGGCCAACGGCGGGGAGATGGCCGTGGAGAAGGACGGCGCCTGGAAGGCCGCCATCGACGGCGCCGCCGCGCAGAAGGGCATCGCCGCGTACACCTCCCTGTTCGGCGACGACAACTGCCCCGCCGCCAAGTGCGCCTCCATGGGCGGCAACGCGACCGCCACCGCCTTCGCGGCCGGCAAGGCCGGCATGGTGATCGGCGGCGACTTCAGCCACCAGGCGATCGAGGCGGGATCCGTCAAGGGCAAGTACGCCGTCGTCCCTCTGCCCGGACTGAAGAAGGGCGAGATCGCCCCCGCGTTCGCCGGCGGCAACAACATCGGGGTGCTCCGCAGCAGCGCGCACCGCACCCTCGCCGTCGACCTGATGAAGCAGCTCGCGGGCAAGAGGACCCAGGCCGAACTCTTCGACGCCATGGGCTTCCTGCCCACGTACACCGACGTGCGCGACGCGGCGGCGAAGAAGGAGCCGTTCGTCGCCCCCTTCATCGAGACGCTCGCCGCCCGGACCGAGTTCGTCCCCGCCTCCCCGGCCTGGGGACAGATCGACGCCTCGCTGGTGCTGCCCACGATGTTCCAGGAGATCGTCAGCGGCAGGAAGGACGTCCCGACGGCCGCCGGCGACGCGGCGGAGAAGATGGACGCGGCCTTCGCGTCCGCGGGCTGACCCGTGGCGTCCCCCGCCGACGACACCGTCACAGCCGCCCGCCGCCCGGCCCTCCCGGCCCCGCGCAAGGCCCCCGCGGCCCGCCCCGCGCCACGCCGCGGCCGGCCGGGTCCGGGCCGCCGGCACGGTGCCTGGACCCCCTGGCTCTATCTGGCGCCCGCCCTCGTGGTCCTGGCGGCGCTGCTCGTCTACCCCGTCTACCAGCTCGGGCTGATCTCGTTCCTGGAGTACACCCAGGCGCAGGTCAGCGGCGGCGAACCGACCAGCTTCCAGGGGCTCGGCAACTACCGCACCCTCTTCTCCGACCGTCAGTTCCGGCAGGTCCTGCTGACGACCGTGGTCTTCGCGGGCGCCTGCGTCGTCGCCACCCTGGCCGTCGGCTGCGCGCTGGCCGTGCTGCTCACCCGGATCAGGGCGCTGCCCCGGCTCGTCCTGATGCTCGCCGCGCTGGGCGCGTGGGCGACGCCCGCGATCACCGGCTCGACGGTGTGGGTCTTCCTCTTCGACCCGGATTTCGGACCGGTCAACAGACTGCTGGGACTCGGCGACTTCTCCTGGACCTACGGGCGCTGGAGCGCCTTCGCGCTCGTCCTCTTCGAAGTCGTGTGGTGCTCGTTCCCCTTCGTGATGGTGACCGTGTACGCGGGCATCAAGGCGATTCCCGGGGAAGTGCTGGAGGCGGCCTCGCTGGACGGGGCCTCGCAATGGCGCATCTGGCGTTCCGTCATGGCACCCGTGCTGCGGCCCATTCTCGTCGTGGTCACCATTCAGTCGATCATCTGGGACTTCAAGGTCTTCACGCAGATCTACGTGATGACGGGCGGCGGAGGCATCGCCGGCCAGAATCTCGTGCTCAACGTCTACGCCTACCAGAAGGCGTTCGCGTCCTCCGAATACAGCCTGGGCTCGGCCATCGGTGTGGTGATGCTGCTGATTCTGCTCGCGGTCACCCTCGTGTATCTGCGACTGCTGCGACGCCAGGGAGAAGAGATATGAGCCTCGTCCCGAGCGGGCTGCGCATCCGCCGCCCCGGTCGCCTCGCCGCGGAGGCGACGGCCCTCGTCGTCGCGCTGGTCGTGGCCTTCCCGCTGTACTGGATGGTCCTGTCGGCCTTCAAGCCGGCCGGTGAGATCCAGTCCACCGACGCCCGCCCCTGGACCCTCTCCCCGTCCCTCGACTCCTTCCGGCGCGTCTTCGAACAGGAGGAATTCGGACGGTACTTCGTCAACTCGCTCGTCGTCGCGGTGAGTGTGGTCGTGGCCTCCTCGCTCATCGCCTTCCTGGCGGCCACCGCCGTGACGCGCTTCCGCTTCCGGCTGCGCACCACCCTGCTCGTCATGTTCCTCGTCGCGCAGATGGTGCCGGTCGAGGCGCTGACCATTCCGCTGTTCTTCCAGATGCGCGACTTCGGACAGCTGAACACCCTCGGTTCGCTGATCCTGCCGCACATCGCCTTCTCGCTGCCGTTCGCCATCTGGATGCTGCGCGGATTCGTCAAGGCCGTCCCCGAGGCGCTGGAGGAGGCCGCGTACATCGACGGCGCGAGCCGCACCCGGTTCCTGTGGCAGATCCTCTTCCCCCTGGTCTTCCCGGGGCTGGTGGCCACGAGCGTGTTCTCGTTCATCTCGACCTGGAACGACTTCCTCTTCGCCAAGTCGTTCATCATCAGCGACACCTCCCAGTCGACGCTGCCCATGGCGCTGCTGGTCTTCTTCAAGCCGGACGAGAACGACTGGGGAGGCATCATGGCGGGCTCCACCGTGATGACGGTCCCGGTGCTCGTCTTCTTCGTACTCGTACAGCGACGCCTGGTCTCCGGACTGGGCGGAGCAGTGAAGGACTGACGTGATGACCGACTCCCGTCCCGACACCGGAACCGACACGGCGCACGACCGCGGCACACAGGCCGCCCCCGCGCCCGCCCTCGTCCCCGCGCCCCGCCGGGCCGCGTGGGCGCCGTCCGCCCGCGGGGCGTTCGTCCTCGGTGCGGGCACTCGGCTCGACGCGCACCCCGGCACCGAAGCGGTGGCGCGCTGGCTGCGCTCCTCCGTGGGGGCGGCCACCGGCCTGCCGCTCGCCCCCGGGGACGGTGAGGGAGACGACCGCGTCGTGCTCGCCGTCGACCCCGGACTGCCCGCCGAGGGCTACCGGATCGCCGTCGGCGAGGACACCGTCCGGGTCGACGGCGGCAGCGCGGCGGGGGTCTTCTGGGGCGCGCAGACACTGCGCCAGCTCCTCGGCCCCGACGCGTTCCGCCGGGCGCCCGTCCATCCCGGGCGGGAGTGGACCCTGCCGCTCGGCACCGTCGAGGACGCCCCCCGCTTCGGCTGGCGCGGACTGATGCTCGACGTGGCACGGCACTTCATGCCCAAGGACGACGTGCTGCGCCAACTCGACCTGATGGCGGCCCACAAGCTCAACGTCCTCCACTTCCACCTCACCGACGACCAGGGCTGGCGCATCGAGATCCGGCGCCACCCGCGGCTGACCGAGGTCGGCTCCTGGCGCGCCCGCAGCAAGTACGGGCACCGTGCGTCGGAGCTCTGGGACGACACACCCCACGGCGGTCACTACACCCAGGACGACATCCGCGAGATCGTCGCCTACGCCGCCGAGCGGCACATCACCGTCGTCCCCGAGATCGACATCCCCGGCCACTCGCAGGCGGCCATCGCCGCCTACCCCGAACTGGGCAACGCCGACGTCGTCGACACGTCCGCCCTGACGGTCTGGGACGACTGGGGCGTCAGCAGGAACGTCCTCGCCCCCACCGATCACACCCTCCGCTTCTACGAGGACGTGCTGGAGGAGGTGCTCGCGCTCTTCCCGTCCGACTTCGTGCACATCGGCGGCGACGAGTGCGCCAAGGACCAGTGGCGTGCCTCGCCCGCCGTCCAGGCGCGCATTGCCGAACTCGGTCTCGCCGGCGAGGACGAGCTCCAGGCGTGGTTCATCCGGCACTTCGACCGCTGGCTGGCCGAGCGGGGCCGCCGGCTCATCGGCTGGGACGAGATCCTGGAGGGCGGCCTGGCGCCGGGCGCGGCCGTCTCCTCCTGGCGGGGCTACCAAGGCGGCGTCGCCGCCGCCGAGTCGGGCCACGACGTGGTCATGTGCCCCGAGCAGCAGGTGTACCTGGACCACCGGCAGGCGCCGGGCGACGACGAGCCGATCCCGATCGGCTACGTGCGGACCCTGGAGGACGTCTACCGCTTCGAGCCGGTCCCGCCGTCGCTGTCGGCCGAGGCCGCCGCCCATGTGATCGGCACCCAGGCCAACGTCTGGACCGAGGTGATGCAGAACCGCTCACGGGTGGACTACCAGACCTACCCGCGCCTCGCCGCCTTCGCCGAGGTCGCCTGGTCCGAGCTTCCCCCGTCCCACGAAAGGGTGTTCGCCGACTTCGAGCGGCGGATGGAGAGCCACTACGCCCGCCTCGACGCCCTCGGCGTCGGCTACCGGCCCCCCGCCGGCCCCCGTCCCTGGCAGCGGCGGCCCGGTGTCGGCGGACGCCCGATCGAGGGCACGCCCCCCGTGGTGTGACGTCCGGCGCGGCCCGGTCATCCGTTTCCCCGCAAGGGTGAAACGGGTAATCGGGCCGTAAAGGACTCATGGGATGAACGTCCCTTCGCGGACCCTCTCGACGGACGGCCCGGAAGATGTGCCAGAGTTGCCACGTCCGGCATGTGAGCACGTACGGTACGGCAACACAGGCGGGATGGCCTGGACACCGGGAAGGGGCAACTGGGTGACCACGCACGCACCGCGGACGGCGCATTCGGTGACGCTGCCGGAATCGCTCGACGAGGCCGTGGCGGCCCTCACCGCCATGCCCGCCGCCGTGCCCGTCGCCGGAGGCACCGACCTCATGGCCGCCGTCAACCTGGGCAGGCTCCGCCCCGCGGGCCTGGTCGGCCTCGGCCGCATCAGCGAGATCCGCGGCTGGCGCTACCAGGACGGACACGCACTCCTCGGCGCCGGGCTCACCCACGCGCGCATGGGGAGGCCCGACTTCGCGGCCCTCATCCCCGCGCTCGCGGCCTCCGCCCGCGCCGCGGGCCCGCCCCAGATCCGCAACGCCGGCACCCTCGGCGGCAACATCGTGACCGCGGCCCCCACGGGCGACTCGCTGCCCGTGCTGGCGGCCCTGGAGGCGGACCTGGTGATCGCGGGCCCCGACGGCGCCCGCCGCGAGATCCCCGTCTCCCATCTGCTCGCCGGCCGCGAGATGCTCGGCCCCGCCGAACTCATCGCCTTCGTCCGCGTACCGCTGCTGCACGCGCCCCAGGTGTTCCTCAAGGCCACCGGCCGCACCGGGCCGGGACGTGCCACCGCCTCCGTCGCCGTGGTGCTCGACCCGGCGCGGCGCGGTGTGCGCTGCGCGGTCGGCGCGATCGCGCCGATGCCCCTGCGGCCGCTGGAGGCCGAGCGCTGGATCGCCTCGCTGATCGACTGGGACGGCGAACGCGGCCTGGCCGGCGAGGCGCTGGCGGCCTTCGGCGAGTACGTGGCCACCGCCTGCATCCCGGACCCGGCCCCGGCGGCACCGGGCGAGGAGCAGCAGGTACTGCCGCCTGCCGTACTGCATCTGCGGCGCACCGTCGCCGCGCTGGCCCGACGGGCACTGGGGAGGGCACTGTCATGAGCGACGAGGACCACCGGCAGGGGCACCACCCGCACGGGGGGGGCGCCGACGGCCACGAGGGCGGCGGGGGCCGGGACGGCCTGCGCCTCCCGGACGGCTTCGTCCGCGACCACCGGGACGGCTCCGCGCAGCCCGGCCCGGGCGGGCAGGGAACCGACGGCTACGGCCAGGACTGGACGACGGAGTACGGCGGCGCCTACGAGGCCGACTACGGCCCCGAGTACGGCGGCGGCTACTCCCCGGGCGGAACCGGCCGGCAGGCCTGGGCGCAGGACTACCCGCGGGACGCCTCCCAGGGGTACGGCGAGAACTACGCGCACGAGTACGGCTCCTGGCAGCCGACCGCACCCGGATCCGACTACGACGGCGAGTCGACCACCTTCCTCCAGCTGCCGCCCGACGACACGGCGGGCACGGCCCCGCTGGAGGCGCCGGGCCACGGCTACACCCCGCCGATGATCCTGCCCCTGAAGCCGCTCACGCCCGCGGCCGGGACCGACCCCGGCGCGGCGGGCGGCTGGTCCCCGCCGCCGGCACCGGCGGACGGAGCCGGTCACGGCACGCGGCAGCACGGCGCGGAGCCGCAGAGCCCCGAGGTGCGGTGGCCCGACGCGGGCGCCGGCGATCCGCACGCGACCGGGCAGTGGACCTTCCCGGAGGAGCCCGGGCCCGCCCCGGGCGCCGGCGAGATGACCGGCCAGTGGTCCGTCCCGATAGCGGACGGCGACCTGCCCGAGGAGTCGGGCGAGTACCTGCGCACCGCGCGGCAGGGCGAGGAGCCGGGCGCCTACCCGTACACGGCCCGGCAGGGGACGGCGACGCCCCCCTCGACGCTGCCCGGCGGGGCTCCGGTCCCCTGGACGACGCTCCCGGGCGGCGCGGCCGCCCCGTGGGCGCCCGCGGCCCCGGCCGACGCCGGCGACCCGGGCGTCGGCCCCGCGGCCGACGCGGACGGGTCGGGCGGCCACTCGGACGCCTTCGGCACCGGTGGCGGCGACCTGGCGGCCCCGGCGGACGGGGGCGCTCACCCGGAGGCCCCTGAGGGCCACGGAGACGTCTTCGGCAGCGGCGACGCGGCGGCGGCCGACGAGGGCGCTCGCTCCGAGGCCCACGACGGCCACGGAGAGCCTTTCGGCGCCGGCGGCGCGACGGCGGCGGCCGAGGGCGCCGTTCACCCCGACGTCCGCGAGGGCCACGGAGACGTCTTCGGCAGCGGCGACGCGGCGGCGGCCGACGAGGGCGCTCGCTCCGAGGCCCACGACGGCCACGGACAGCCTTTCGGCGACGCGGCGACGGCCGACGGCGGCGTTCGCCCCGAGGTCCCCGAGGTCCCCGAGGGCCACGGGGAGACTTTCGGCAGCGGTGACGCGACGGCCCCGGCCGACGGCGGCCGCACCCCCGCCGCCGGCGTGCCCGCAGCGGCCTTCACCCCCGACGGATCCGGCACCCCCGAGGCCCACAGGTCGGAGGCGTAGGGGAAGGTGCCCTCGGTCTTGGCCCGGGTGTCGGCCGCCGCCGCGTCGCCGCTGCCGAAGACGTCTCCGTGGCCCTCGCGGACGTCGGGGTGAACGGCGCCCTCGGCCGCCGCCGTCGCGCCGCCGGCGCC
>NZ_RDBP01000012.1:609999-618485 GCF_008042045.1 Streptomyces sp. T39 | reverse complement strand
GGGACGGCCCCGGGGTGTCGGCGGTCCGGGGCGGCGGCGCCGTGGTGGCCGCGTCGTTGCTCACGCCATGCCTCCGTCGTGCGGGTGGGCCTGCACACTACCGGCGCCGGGGGGCGCCTGGTGCGGGATCCGTGCCTCGTCCTGTCCGGGTTCGGACCCGCCGTCGGCCGCCGGGCCGGCCGCGCCCGCCGCGGCGCGTTCGGCGCGCCCGGCGACGACGTGGCCCCCGCCCCCGACGGCGACCCGGCCGCACCCGGCAACCCCGAGGGCGCCCCGGGCGAGGGCCCGGACGCGGCCGGGGAACCCACCGGCGCCTCGGACGAGCACCCGGCCACCTCGTACGTGCTGCGCGTCAACGGCACCGACCGCCCGGTCGCCGACGCCTGGATAGGCGAGTCCCTGCTCTACGTCCTGCGGGAGCGCCTCGGCCTGGCCGGCGCCAAGGACGGCTGCTCCCAGGGCGAGTGCGGTGCCTGCAACGTCCAGGTCGACGGCCGCCTGGTCGCCTCCTGCCTGGTCCCCGCGGCGACGACGGCCGGCAGCGAGGTCCGCACGGTCGAGGGCCTCGCCGGCGACGGCGAACCGTCCGACGTGCAGCGGGCGCTGGCCACGTGCGGCGCGGTGCAGTGCGGTTTCTGCATCCCCGGCATGGCCATGACCGTCCACGATCTCCTGGAGGGCAACCACGCCCCCACCGAGCTGGAGACCCGGCAGGCGCTGTGCGGCAACCTCTGCCGCTGCTCCGGCTACCAGGGCGTGCTGGCCGCCGTGCGCGAGGTCGTCGCCGGGCGCGCCGAACGCGCCGCGGCGGGCGCGGCCGGCCCGGCGGCCGACGGCGGGTCCGAACCCGGACAGGACGAGGCACGGATCCCGCACCAGGCGCCCCCCGGCGCCGGTAGTGTGCAGGCCCACCCGCACGACGGAGGCATGGCGTGAGCAACGACGCGGCCACCACGGCGCCGCCGCCCCGGACCGCCGACACCCCGGGGCCGTCCCCCGAACCGCCCGCGCACGGCATCGGCGCCTCCCTGGCGGCGGCCGACACCCGGGCCAAGACCGAGGGCACCTTCCCCTACGCCTCCGACCTGTGGGCCGAGGGCCTGCTGTGGGCCGCCCTGCTGCGCTCGCCGCACCCGCACGCCCGGATCCTGTCGGTGGACACCTCGGCCGCGCGGAGCATGCCCGGTGTGCACGCCGTGATCACGCACGAGGACATCCCCGGGGACGGGGCGTACGGGCGGCGCATCGCCGACCGGCCCGTGTTCGCCTCGGAGATCGTGCGCCACCACGGCGAGGCGATCGCCGCCGTGGCCGCTGACCATCCCGACACGGCGCGGCTCGCCGCGGCCGCCGTCACCGTCGAGTACGAGATCCTCGACCCGGTCACCGACCCGGAGAAGGCGTTCGCCGCCGAACCGCTGCACCCCGACGGCAACCTCGTGCGGCACATCCCGCTGCGCTACGGAGACCCGGACGTCACCGGCGAGGTGATCGTCGAGGGCCTGTACCGCATCGGACGCCAGGACCCCGCCCCCATCGGCGCCGAGGCGGGCCTCGCCGTGCCCCGCCCCGACGGCGGCGTCGAGCTGTACCTCGCGTCGACCGACCCCCACGCGGACCGCGCCCTCGCGGCCGCCTGCTTCGGGCTGGAGCAGGAGCGGGTCAAGGTCGTCGTCACCGGGGTGCCCGGCGCCACCGGCGACCGCGAGGACCCCGGGTTCCAGCTGGCCCTCGGGCTGCTCGCGCTGAAGACGGGCTGCCCGGTCAAGCTGACCGCCACCCGTGAGGAGTCCTTCCTCGGCCACGCCCACCGCCACCCCACGCTGCTGCGCTACCGCCACCACGCCGACGCCGAGGGGCACCTGGTCAAGGTGGAGGCCCAGCTGCTGCTGGACTCGGGCGCCTACGCCGACGCCTCCTCCGAGTCGCTCGCCGCCGCCGTCGCGTTCGCCTGCGGCCCCTACGTCGTCCCGCACGCCTTCATCGAGGGCTGGGCGGTGCGCACCAACAACCCGCCGTCCGGGCACGTCCGCGGCGAGGGCGCCATGCAGGTCTGCGCCGCGTACGAGGCCCAGATGGACAAGCTCGCCACCAAGCTCGGGGTCGACCCCGCCGAGCTGCGGCTGCGCAACGTCCTCGCCACCGGGGACCTCCTGCCCACCGGCCAGACGGTGACCTGCCCCGCGCCGGTCGCCGAACTCCTGCGAGCGGTCCGGGACACCCCGCTGCCCTCGCTGCCCAAGGACACCCCCGAGGACGACTGGCTGCTGCCCGGCGGCCCCGAGGGCGCCGGGGAGCCCGGCGCGGTGCGCCGGGGCGTCGGCTACGCGCTCGGCATGGTCCACATGCTCGGCGCGGAGGGCACGGACGAGGTCTCCACGGCCACGGTCAAGGTCCACGACGGCGTCGCGACGGTCATCTGCGCCGCGGTGGAGACCGGTTCGGGCTTCTCCACCCTCGCCCGCCAGATCGTCCAGGAGACCCTGGGCATCGAGGACGTGCGGGTGGCCGCCGTCGACACCGACCAGCCCCCCGCGGGGCCGGCGGCCCACGGTCGCCACACCTGGGTCTCGGGCGGAGCCGTCGAGCGCGCGGCCAAGATGGTCCGCACCCAGCTGCTGGCTCCGCTGGCCCACCAGTTCGGCATGTCCACCGAGCTGCTCCAGATCACCGACGGCAAGATCACCTCCTACGACGGAGTGCTCTCCACGACCGTCACCGAGGCGATGGAGGGCAAGGAGCTCTGGGCGACGGCCCAGTGCCGCCCCCACCCCACCGAGCCGCTGGACGAGTCCGGGCAGGGCGACGCCTTCGTCGGCCTCGCCTTCTGCGCGATCCGCGCCGTCGTCGACGTCGACATCGAGCTCGGCTCGGTCCGCGTCGTCGAGATGGCCGTCGCCCAGGACGTCGGCCGCGTCCTCAACCCGGCCCAGCTCGCGACCCGCATCGAGGCCGGTGTCACCCAGGGCATCGGCGCGGCCCTCACCGAGAACCTGCGCACCGCCCGCGGCCTGATCCGCCACCCCGACCTGACGGGCTACGCCCTGCCGACGTCCCTGGACGCCCCGGACATCCGCATCGTGAAGCTCGTGGAGGAACGCGACGTGGTCGCGCCCTTCGGCGCGAAGGCGGCGAGCGCGGTGCCGGTGGTCACCTCCCCGGCCGCGGTCGCCTCCGCCGTGCGCGCGGCGACCGGCCGCCCGGTGAACCGCCTCCCGATCCGCCCCCAGGCGGCGGTGGCGGCACCGAAGTCCTGACGGGACGCCCTCGGGGCCGCCCGGAACGACGGAACGGCGGCCCCCGAGGGGGCCGCCGTTCCGCGGTGTGGAGGCCGTGGCGGGGATCGAACCCGCGTAACACGCTTTGCAGGCGTGCCCCTGAGCCACTCGGGCACACGGCCGTGTTCTTCAACTCCTCGACCGTAGGCCGCCGTCCGGGGGCCGCTCAAGGTTTCCGGGCCCGCCGCAACACGACTGCCATGTGCCGTTCACGACCGACGGCGGGGTCCTACGACCAAGGGACCGCCCCGACCCCGACCAGCGACAGGGTCCATCCTGGTGGACACCCCTTACTCTGGTGGGCATGACCGCCCCCGAACCGCGTGACACCGACGTCACGCACACGCCCCGTGCCGCCGCTTCCCGCACCGCCGGGGGCGATGCCGTCAGCGGCGGCCAGGACGGCGAGGGCGGTGTCCTCGGCCCGGCGCACCGGGCACTGAGCGTCGGGATCGTCTCCGTCGTGTTCCTGATCGCCTTCGAGGCGACCGCCGTCGGCACCGCCATGCCCGTCGCCGCGCGCGAGCTGCACGGCATCGGGCTCTACGCGTTCGCCTTCTCCTCCTACTTCACGACCAGCCTCTTCGGCATGGTCGTGGCCGGTCAGTGGGCGGACCGGCGCGGGCCGCTCGGGGCGCTCGCCACGGGCATGGCCGCCTGGGCCGCGGGGCTGGCGCTCTCCGGGACCGCCGGGGCGATGTGGATGTTCGTGCTGGGGCGAGCGGTCCAGGGGCTCGGCGGCGGGCTGGTCATCGTCGCCCTGTACGTCGTCGTCAGCCGGGCCTACCCGTCCCGGCTCCAGCCGGCGATCATGGCGGCGTTCGCCGCGAGCTGGGTGATCCCGTCCGTGGTGGGGCCGCTGGCCGCCGGCACGGTCGCCGAACACCTCGGCTGGCGGTGGGTCTTCCTCGGCATCCCGGCGCTGGTCGCCGTCCCGCTCGCCCTCGCCCTGCCCGCGATACGACGCCGTGCCTCCGGTCCCGCCGACCCCGGGGCGCCCGTCCCCTCCTTCGACCGCCGGCGCATCCGGCTCGCCCTCGGCATCGCCCTGGGCGCGGGGCTGCTCCAGTACGCGGGCCAGGACCTGCGGTGGCTCTCGCTGCTGCCCGCGGCGGCCGGTGCGGCGCTGCTGGTGCCCTCCGTGCTCGGCGTCCTGCCGAAGGGCACCTACCGGGCCGCCCGCGGGTTGCCCTCCGTGGTGCTGCTGCGGGGCATCGCCGCGGGCTCCTTCATCGCCGCAGAGTCCTTCGTCCCGCTGATGCTCGTCACCCAGCGCGGGCTGTCGCCGACCCTCGCGGGCCTCTCGCTCGCGGCCGGCGGGGCGACCTGGGCGCTCGGCTCGTACGTGCAGTCCCGGCCGCGCACCGAGGCGTACCGGGAGCGGCTGGTCGTACTCGGCATGCTGCTGGTCGCCGGCGCGATCGCGACCGCACCGGCCGTCCTGATCGACGGCGTGCCGGCCTGGATCGTCGCCGTCGCCTGGGGCTTCGGCTGCTTCGGCATGGGCCTGGTGATCGGCTCGACCAGCGTGCTGCTGCTCAAGCTGTCCGCTCCGGAGGAGGCGGGCGCCAACTCGGCGGCCCTCCAGATCTCCGACGCCCTCTCCAACGTCCTGCTGCTCGCGGCCGGCGGCGCCGCCTTCGCCGCCCTCGGCGGCGGCGCGGTCGGCGCCGCGGCCCACGCAGCCGCCGACACCACGGCCGGCTCCCACCCGGCGGCCTTCACCGCGGTGTTCCTGCCGATGGCCGGGGTGGCGCTGGTGGGCGCCTGGGTGGCGACGCGGCTGAGTGTGCGGCCGATGTGAGGCACCTCGCACTCCGCGTGCGGGGGTGTCGCCCGGACCGGAATCCGGCGGCCGCCCCGGTAGGGTGGCCCGGTTGTCGTACAGCACCCCGTCCAGCCGAGCCCGTACCCGGAGACCGTGACTACTACCGCCTCCCACCACCTCTCACCCGCCTTCCCCGGCCGCGCCCCCTGGGGCACCGCCAACAAGCTGCGTGCCTGGCAGCAGGGGGCGATGGAGAAGTACGTACAGGAGCAGCCCCGAGACTTCCTCGCCGTCGCCACGCCCGGCGCCGGGAAGACGACCTTCGCGCTGACCCTGGCCTCCTGGCTGCTGCACCACCACGTGGTCCAGCAGGTGACGGTGGTCGCGCCGACGGAGCATCTGAAGAAGCAGTGGGCCGCGGCCGCCGCGCGGATAGGGATCAAGCTGGACCCCGAGTACAGCGCGGGTCCGCTGAGCAAGGAGTACCACGGCGTCGCGGTGACCTACGCGGGCGTCGGCGTGCGTCCCATGCTCCACCGCAACCGCTGCGAGCAGCGCAAGACCCTGGTGATCCTCGACGAGATCCATCACGCCGGTGACTCCAAGTCCTGGGGCGAGGCCTGCCTGGAGGCGTTCGAACCGGCGACCCGGCGGCTCGCCCTGACCGGCACGCCCTTCCGCTCGGACACCAACCCCATCCCGTTCGTCACCTACGAGGAGGGCACCGACGGCATCCGGCGCTCCTCCGCCGACTACACCTACGGCTACGGGAACGCGCTGGGCGACGGCGTCGTGCGGCCGGTGATATTCCTCAGCTACAGCGGCAACATGCGCTGGCGCACCAAGGCCGGCGACGAGGTCGAGGCCCGACTCGGCGAGCCGATGACGAAGGACGCGATCTCGCAGGCCTGGCGCACCGCCCTCGATCCGCGCGGCGACTGGATGCCCAATGTGCTGCGCGCGGCCGACCGGCGGCTGACCGAGGTCCGCAAGGGCATCCCGGACGCGGGCGCGCTCGTCATCGCCTCCGACCAGGACTCGGCCCGCGCCTACGCCAAGCTGATCCGCGAGATCACCGGCACCAAGGCCACCGTGGTGCTCTCCGACGAGGCCGCCGCGTCCAAGCGGATCGAGGAGTTCAGCGAGAACGAGGACCGCTGGATGGTCGCGGTCCGCATGGTGTCGGAAGGTGTGGACGTCCCGCGTCTGGCGGTCGGCGTCTACGCCACCACGATCTCCACGCCGCTCTTCTTCGCCCAGGCCGTCGGCCGCTTCGTGCGCTCCCGGCGGCGCGGCGAGACCGCGTCCGTCTTCCTGCCGACCATCCCCAACCTGCTCGGCTTCGCCTCCGAGATGGAGGTCGAGCGCGACCACGCCCTCGACAAGCCGCGCAAGGAGGGCGAGGAGGACCCGTACGCCGAGTCCGAGAAGGAGCTCGCGGAGGCGGAGAAGCAGCAGGACGAGGACACCGGCGACCAGGACATGCTGCCCTTCGAGGCGCTCGAGTCCGACGCCGTCTTCGACCGGGTGCTCTACGACGGCGCCGAGTTCGGCATGCAGGCCCACCCCGGGAGCGAGGAGGAGCAGGACTACCTCGGCATCCCCGGTCTGCTCGAACCGGACCAGGTGCAACTGCTCCTCCAGAAGCGCCAGGCACGGCAGATCGCCCACAGCCGCAAGAAGCCCGACACCGAGGCCGACCTCCTCGAACTCCCCGCCGAGCGGCGGCCGGTGGTCTCCCACAAGGAGCTCCTGGAGCTGCGCAAGCAGCTCAACACCATGGTCGGCGCCTACGTCCACCAGAGCGGCAAACCGCACGGCGTGATCCACACCGAGCTGCGCCGGGTGTGCGGCGGGCCGCCGAGCGCGGAGGCCACCGCCGGGCAGATCCGTGAGCGGATCAAGAAGGTGCAGGAGTGGGCCACCCGCATGCGCTGACGCGCCGGCCGGCGGCCCCGCCCGTCCACCCGGGGCACGCGGGCGCGGCTCTTCCGGCGGGCGTGCCGGACATCAGTGACATGCCGTCTTTCGGTGCGGTACAACAGCATGCGGTCGACTGTTCGAGAGATACGCGTACGGCGTGACGACAGAACTCCCGAAGAGGGAGCAATAACGCGTCGTCAGAAGAAGATCGCCCGGATTCTGGACGAGGTCTTCCGCTGAGCGGTGCCGGTCGCTACTGTCCCCGCCATACACACGCCCCGTGGCAGCGCCGCCGCGGAGCGCAGTCGGTGTGCCATGGCCTGCCGGCGGCCTCTGGGTGCGTCGCCGATGGGACCGGTGCCGTACCTCCGCCGGGGGACCGCCGTCACTCACTCCTAAGGAGGGGGCGTCGTGACCGCGGAAACCTCTCAGACGCTCGACCGGGGACTTCGTGTCCTCAAGCTGCTCGCCGATACCGACCACGGGCTGACCGTCACCGAGTTGTCCAACAAACTCGGCGTCAACCGCACCGTCGTCTACCGCCTGCTCGCCACCCTGGAGCAGCACGCCCTGGTACGCCGCGACCTCGGCGGCCGGGCCCGCGTGGGCCTCGGTGTGCTGCGCCTCGGCCGCCAGGTGCACCCTCTCGTACGCGAGGCCGCGATGCCCGCGCTGCGCTCGCTCGCCGAGGACATAGGGGCGACCGCCCATCTCACCCTCGTCGACGGCGCGGAGGCTCTGGCGGTCGCCGTCGTCGAACCGACCTGGACCGACTACCACGTCGCCTACCGGGCCGGCTTCCGCCATCCGCTGGACCGGGGGGCGGCCGGCAAGGCCATCCTGGCGGCCCGCCAGACCGCGCACAACGAGCCCGGATACACCCTGACCCACGGCGAGTTGGAGGCGGGCGCCTGCGGCGCGGCCGCCGCGCTGATGGGGGTCACCGGGATAGAGGGCAGCGTGGGGGTCGTCATGCTGGCCGACGCCGTCCCCGAGCGGGTCGGCCCCCGGGTGGTCGACGCGGCCCGCGAGGTCGCGGACGCCCTGCGCTGATCGCACCGGGAGCCGGGCCGCCCGCGGCACGGTGACCTCGCCCCGGCGCACCGCCGCCGGGGCGGTGCGCCGGGGGCCGGGCCGCGCGGCGGGATCGCGCCGGCCGGCACCGTCGCCCCCACGGACCGTCGCCCCCACGCACAGCTGCCCGCCCGCCCGCACCGCCCCGCCGTCACGGTCGCCGCCGGGGGAGGGCCGCGGGACGCGGCGGCCCGGCGCCCGGGCGGGCAGATAGATTGGCGTCGTGTTCTCCAGCCTCACGCGCCCCCGCGCCCTCGCGTACGAGAGGGTGCACCTGGCGGCCGAGGCGCAGCACACCGAGGCCCACGCGGGCCCGGCCGCCGAGGTCGCGGCGTACCAGGGCGTGCTGCTCCAGGGTGGCGAGCAGGCGGTAGACGACGGTGCGGTTGACGCCGAGTTTGTTGGACAACTCGGTGACGGTCAGCCCGTGGTCGGTATCTATC
>NZ_RDBP01000012.1:601636-609899 GCF_008042045.1 Streptomyces sp. T39 | reverse complement strand
CGGTGATGTTCGAGCGGGTGCCCGAGGAGTTGCGCAGCCGGGTCATGAGCGTCTCGACGGCGGGCGTCCTGATGACGACGCCGCTCGGCGGCCTCGCGGCAGGCCAGTCCAGCTCGCGCCAGGCGGGGAAGACCACCGGGGCGAGCGTGACCAGGAAGTACAGCCCGCCCATGACCAGCAGCGCGGCCGTCAGCCCGCTCCGCTCGATCAGCTGGCCTGCCGCGAGGCCGCCGAGCGGCGTCGTCATCAGGACGCCCGCCGTCGAGACGCTCATGACCCGGCTGCGCAACTCCTCGGGCACCCGCTCGAACATCACCGTCGTCAGGATCGGGTTGAGCATCCCCGCCCCGAGCCCCCCGACCGCCATGGTGGCGGCCAGCGGCACCGTCCCGTCGACCAGCGCGGCCACCACGAAGCGCGGCATCCCGCACAGCACGAACGCCACGGTGAACACCACCCGCCGCGGAAGACGGTGCCCGGCGGCCGCGTGGAGCAGGGCCCCGAGCAGCGCGCAGCCGCCGAAGACGGCGGCGAGGAGACCGAGGTCCCGGGCGCCGCCCAGGTTCTCCTTGGCGTGCACGGGCAGCAGCACCGAACTCCAGCCCTGGTCGATGCCGTTGGTGAGCATCACCATCAGCATGACGCCCAGCAGCAGCCTGCTGCGCAGCAGGAAGGCGCACCCCTCCCGCAGTTCGGCGCGGTAGGCGCGGAACGACACGGGGGGCGCGTCCCGCCGCGGCTCGGCGGCCGGGATCCCGCGTACGCCGCCGGCGACCAGCAGGGCCGAGACGCCGAAGGTCACCGCGTCGACGATCAGGACGGCCTCGGCGCCCACCGCCGCGATCAGCACGCCCGCCAGTGCCGCGCCGGTCATCCGGGCACCGCGGGAGACGGCGTCGAAGAGGCTGGCGGCCCGGGAGAGGGGCGTGCCCGCCCGCGCCGCGAGGTCGGGGACGAGGACGTGGCGCGAGGTCTCACCCGGCGCGTGGACCAGGCCGGTGAGTGCCATCAGTGCGCACAGCATCCAGAAGCGCAGCGCCCCCGCGTAGTGCAGCAGGGGGATCGCGGCGATGGCGAGGGCACAGACGAGGTCGCTGGCGACGCCGACCCGGCGGCGGCCGATCCGGTCGATGACCGGTCCGCCGACGATGGCCGAGACCACCACCGGGAGCGTCGCGCAGAACGCGACCAGGCCGGCCCTGGCGGGGCTCCCCGTGGTCTGGAGCGTGAACCACGGGACGCCGATGAGCGTGAGCGAGTTGCCGCTGATCGAGACGGCGTTCGCCGCCAGCACCGCGGCCAGCGGCCGCCGGTCGTGCCCGGCGGCCGCGCCGCCGTCCCTTCCCCCCTGGCTGTTCACGCGGGCAGCGCCCCGGCCGCGTCGTGCCCGGCGGGCCGGCGGACCAGGTGCAGGCCCAGATCGACGAGGATCCAGCCCACCCTGGCGCGTATCGGTTCACGCGGTACCGGTGACACGGTCTGCGCGGCCTCGGCCCGCAGGTCCCCGGCACGCAGATGGTGCAGTGTCAGATGGATGTCGGCGGAGTGCATGGCGACAGGACCCCCCTCGGGTCGGTGGCGCATGGGCGGGCAGGTGCGGCGGCGGTGGGGTGGGCGGTTCACTCCAGGACGCGCGGCAGCACATGGTGGTGCAGCCGGACCTGGGCCACGCCTTCGGTGCCCGGCGCGGGAGCCGCCTCGCGGTAGGTGTCAATCAGCGCGTGGACCCGCTCGTTCAGCTCGCGTGCCTGGTCGGGTGTCAGGCGCAGGGTGAAGTCGCTGAGGTCGGAACTGCGCCGCCACTCGTCGGGCCACTGGTGCTGGGTGCCGAGCCAGGTGGCCACCTCCTGGGTGTGCGTCGTGGCGATCTCGTGGATGAAGAGATCGGCCGCGCCGCGCACGGCCGGGTCGGGGTCGGTGAGGAGGCTGTCACTGAAACGGGTGCCGTCCGTGGCCGCTCGCCACCAGCGTTCCCGGCCCTTGCCGCGTTCCGGCGCGTCCTCGACGAAGCCGTGCGCGGCGAGCTGGCGCAGGTGGTAACTGGTCGCACCGCTCGACTCGCCCAGCAGGGAGGCGAGTTGGGACGCGGTGGCCGGGCCGTCGTGCCGCAGCGCGGCAAGCAGACGCATCCGCAGGGGATGGGCCAGACCGCGCAGCGAATGCGGGTCGAGCGTCCGCACCGTCGGCGCCTCGTGCCCCTGCTCACCGGGCTCCTGGCCAAACGTCCCGGGCCGGTCGTGCTCGTCGTGCTCGTGGGTGTCGCCGCGCTCGGTCATGTTGCAAAGATAGCTTTGCACAGAAAACCTTGCAACGCTTTCTTTGCAACAACTTCTTTGTACGCCCCCCCGGCTCACCGTTCCGCGGAGTCACCCGCCGCCTGCTCCACCAGGGGGATGATCCGCAGCGGGACCGGGTTCTCCATCACGATCGCCGTGGACGCCCGGACGATCCCCTCGAAGCCGACCACCCGGTCGATCACCCTCTGGAGATCGGCGTTGGAGCGGGCCACCAGCCGGCAGAACATGTCGCCGTGGCCCGTCGTCGTGTGCAGTTCCAGCACCTCGGGGACGGTCGCCAGATGGGCCCGGACGTCGGAGCCCTGGCCTTGCTTGATCTCCAGCGTGGCGAAGGCCGTCACCGGGTAGCCCAGCGCCGCCGGGTCCACGTCCGGGCCGAAACCCCTGATCACGCCGTGCGTCTGGAGCCGGTCCAGTCGCGCCTGCACGGTCCCGCGGGCCACCCCCAGCCGCCGCGACGCCTCCAGCACGCCGATCCTCGGCTCCCGTGCCAGAAGCACGATGAGCCTGCCGTCCAGATGATCGATCGCCATGTCCGCCTCCCCGATGGTCATCCTGTACACAACGCCCGGCGATCCGCCCGGTCGGCTGAACACATTGTCCAGCCGGTACGCAAACTATTGCGCACCTTGCGGTCCGGGGGGAGCCTGCTGCCATGACTGAGACCACGCATCACACCCCCGACACCGCGCGCGAGGCAGACCCCTTCCCGGTCAAGGGAATGGACGCGGTCGTCTTCGCCGTGGGCAACGCCAAGCAGGCCGCGCACTACTACTCGACGGCGTTCGGCATGAAGCTCGTCGCCTACTCCGGACCGGAGAACGGCAGCCGCGAGACCGCGAGTTACGTCCTGACCAACGGTTCGGCCCGCTTCGTCCTCACCTCCGTGATCAAGGCGACCACCGACTGGGGCCGGTTCCTCTCCGACCACGTGGCCGCCCACGGGGACGGCGTCGTCGACCTCGCCATCGAGGTGCCGGACGCGCGCGCCGCGTACGCGTACGCCGTGGAGCACGGCGCCACCGGCATCGTCGAGCCGCACGAGGTCAAGGACGACCACGGCGTCGTCGTCCTCGCCGCCATCGCCACGTACGGCGAAACCCGCCACACCCTGGTCGAGCGCAAGGACTACGACGGCCCGTACCTGCCGGGCTTCGTCGCCGCGGACCCCATCGTCGAGCCGCCCGCCAAGCGCACCTTCCAGGCGATCGACCACTGCGTGGGCAACGTCGAGCTCGGCCGGATGAACGAGTGGGTCGGCTTCTACAACTCGGTGATGGGCTTCACCAACATGAAGGAGTTCGTGGGCGACGACATCGCCACCGAGTACTCCGCCCTGATGTCCAAGGTCGTCGCCGACGGAACGCTGAAGGTCAAGTTCCCGATCAACGAGCCGGCGATCGCGAAGAAGAAGTCGCAGATCGACGAGTACCTGGAGTTCTACGGCGGCGCCGGCGTCCAGCACATCGCGCTGGCGACCAACGACATCGTGTCCACCGTGCGGTCGATGCGGGCGGCGGGCGTCCGGTTCCTCGACACCCCCGACTCGTACTACGACACCCTCGGCGAGTGGGCCGGCGAGACCCGGGTGCCGGTCGAGACGCTGCGCGAGCTGAAGATCCTGGTCGACCGCGACGAGGACGGCTACCTGCTCCAGATCTTCACCAAGCCGGTCCAGGACCGTCCGACGGTCTTCTTCGAGATGATCGAGCGGCACGGGTCGATGGGCTTCGGCAAGGGCAACTTCAAGGCGCTCTTCGAGGCGATCGAGCGCGAGCAGGAGAAGCGCGGCAACCTCTGAGCCGCCCGCCTGCCACGACGACGGCCCGCCGGACCCCGTCCGGCGGGCCGTCACCTCTGTGGCCACCCCGCGACCGCCCGGCCCCGCCGGGGTCAGCGCGGCCCCGTGCTCCCCGCCGGCGAGGGCGAGGCCGCCCCCGGCGCCGACCGGGGCGGTGTCGCCCTCGCCGCCGTAGTACCGCCCGCGGACGGCGACGCCGCACCCGCACCCGCCCCCGTCGCGGCCGAGGCCGGCGCCGCGGCCGTCGCGGCCGGCGACGCACCCGTCCCCCCGTCGCCCGCCTTCCCGGCACCCGCCTCCGCGGGCTTCGTCTCCGAGGGCTTCGGCTTCGCGGGCTCCGGCTCGTCGCCGCGCGTGATCTCGTCCGGACCGTCGCCCCACAGATTGGCGGGACCGCCCGGGGCCGGTTCGCCCATGTCGTCCAGCGCCTCGCGCGCGGCAGGCGCGAGCAGCGGGGAGAAGCCGGGGTTGGTCCGCAGCGCCTCCTCGAGGTGCCGCCGGGCCGCGCCGTACGAGCCGAGCTCCCGCTCGATCTCCCCCCGGTGGTACGAGAACAGCGCGCTGCGCAGCCCCTGCCCGGTGGCGAGCTTCGCGAACGGCAGCGCCTCCTCCGCCCGCCCCGCCCGGTACAGCGCCCAGCCCATCGCATCGGCGACGTGCACGCTGCGGTGCCCCTGGCGCCACTCGCCCTGCAGCCGCCGCACCGCCGCCGCCGGGTCGCCGTGGTCCGCCTCGTACCGCGCCAGCACCAGGTCCTGGTCGACCCCGTGCTCGCGCGCCTTCGCCGCCAGCGTCCGCACCTGGGCGTACCGGACGCCGGCGTCCCCGTCGAGGCCGAGGGCGTCGTCGAGCTCGCCCGCCTCCAGGGCGTACTCGGCCAGCGGCAGCTCCTCCAGCACCGTGCGCCAGTCGCGCTGCGCCTCGCCGGTGCGCCCCAGTGCCGCCAGGGCGCGCGCCCGCCCCGCGAGCGCCCGCCGCGCCTCGGGGTCCTCCTTCAGCGCCGCCTCGTGGTGCTCCAGCGCCTCGGCCGCTTCGCCGCGCTCCCACGCCAGTTCGCCCTGCCGGCCGAGCGCCGCCGCCTTCTCCCAGCGGGTCGAGGAGGTGAGCGCCGCGTCGTACGCCAGGGCCGCGGCATCCTCCCGCCACCCCTTGTCCCGGTAGATCAGCGCCTCGCGCCCCTTCACCTGGGGGCCCGACGCCAGCTCCTGGAGCGTGTCCATCGCCTTGCCCGCCGCCCCGTGGTCGCCGAGCCCGTTGCACGCGTCGACCAGCACCGGGTACGCCGCCCAGGACGTCGGGTCCAGCTTCCGCGCCTGCTCGCCCCAGGACCTGCCCGCCGCCCAGTCGTGCCGGGCATTGGCCAGCGCCCCCAGCCCGACCACGGCCCCGACGTTCCCCTCCCTGGCCGGCCGCACCGCCAGCGAGCGGCGCAGCGCCCGGTCGGCCTTCGGGTAGAGGGCGAAGTCGCCGGTCCGCGCGGCCCGTTCCACATAGGCCGCCCCGAGCACGGCCCAGGCCCCGGCGTCGTCGGGACGGGCGCGCACGCGGTCCTCGCGGTCGCCGATGAGCGCCTTCAGATCGGCCGGAGCGGCCGGCGCACCCGCCCCGGCGGCCGCCAGCGCACGCGCGGCCGGACCGGCCGGCGCACCGTCCCGCTCACCCCATCCGGGCGCGAGCAGGACCACCCCGGTGACCAGCGTCGCGCCGACCAGTGTGCTCACCGCGGCGTTCTTCAGGGTTTCGCGTCTCATGGCGCTCACTGTGCGTCAGCGGGCAGCCCATACGAAGAACACACTCGGATGCGGGAAGCGGAAGGCCGACGGGTTCACACCGATGGCCCCCGGTGCGACGCTGGGATCATGGACGATCTCCTGGAGCGGCTGCGCAGCGGTCTGCCGGCCGACGCGATGCTCACCGACCCCGACGTGACGGCCTCCTACGGGCGCGACATGGCGAGCTTCTGCGAGGCGGGCACCCCCGCCGTGGTGGTGCTGCCGCGCACGGCCGAGCAGGTCCAGCACGTCATGCGGACCGCGACCGAGCTGCGTGTCCCCGTCGTCCCCCAGGGCGCCCGGACGGGCCTGTCCGGCGCGGCGAACGCCTCGGACGGGTGCATCGTCCTCTCGCTCGTCAAGATGGACCGGATCCTGGAGATCAACCCTGTCGACCGGATCGCCGTCGTCGAGCCGGGCGTCCTCAACGCGGTGCTGTCCCGTGCCGTCAACGAGCACGGTCTCTCCTACCCGCCGGACCCCTCCAGCTGGGAGATGTGCACCATCGGCGGCAACATCGGCACCGCGTCGGGCGGACTGTGCTGCGTCAAGTACGGGGTGACCGCCGAGTACGTGCTGGGCCTGACGGTGGTCCTCGCCGACGGACGACTGCTCAGGACCGGCCGGCGCACCGCCAAGGGCGTCGCCGGCTACGACCTCACCCGGCTGTTCGTCGGCTCCGAGGGCAGCCTGGGCGTCATTGTCGAGGCGGTCCTGGCGCTGAAGCCGCAGCCGCCCGCCCAGCTGGTGCTGGCCGCGGAGTTCCCCTCCGCCCGCTCGGCCTGCGACGCGGTCTGCGCGATCATGGAACGCGGACACACCCCGTCGCTCCTGGAGATCATGGACCGCACCACCGTCCACGCGGTCAACAAGCTGGCGAACATGGGGCTCCCGGAGACCACCGAGGCGCTGCTGCTGTGCGCCTTCGACACCCCGGACCCGGTCGCGGACCTCGCGGCCGTCGCCGGGCTGTGCGAGGCGGCGGGTGCGAGCGAGGTCGTCCCCGCCGACACCCCCGCCGAGTCGGAACTGCTGCTCCAGGCGCGGCGGTTGTCGCTGACGGCGCTGGAGACCGTCAAGTCGGCGACGATGATCGACGACGTGTGCGTGCCGCGCTCGCGGCTCGGCGAGATGATCGACGGCACGGCGGCCGTCGCCGCGAAGTACGACCTCACCATCGGTGTGTGCGCGCACGCCGGCGACGGCAACACCCACCCCGTCGTCTGCTTCGACCACCTCGACCCGGACGAGTCGCGCCGGGCCAGGGAGTCGTTCGACGAGATCATGGCGCTCGGTCTGGAGCTGGGCGGCACCATCACCGGCGAACACGGCGTCGGCGTCCTGAAGAAGGAGTGGCTCGCCAGGGAGCTGGGCCCGGTCGCGCTGGAGTTGCAGCGGGGCATCCGCGAGACCTTCGATCCGCTGGGCATCCTCAACCCCGGCAAGCTGTTCTGACCGCGGCCCGGCCTGCTCCGGCCGGGCCGCCTCGCCGGCAGGCCGCCGCCCCCGTGGTGCTCACGCGTCGCCGTCCGGGGCCTCGTCGGTCAGCGCGCGCCCCCCGCGCAGCGGGCGCTCGTCGGCGGCCGTGGGGGCCAGCAGCTCCGTCAGGCCCTCGTCGATGCGGAGCAGCCCGGCCTCCGTCCCCGGCGGCACCACCCGCAGCGTCCGCTCCAGCCACGCGGACACGACGGTGGCCGACGCCTCCAGCAGCGCGTCGCCGTCGGGGGAGCTGAGCGCGAGCAGCACGACGCCCTGCCCCTGCGCCGTGGAGGGCCACACCCGTACGTCCCCGCCGCCCGAGGGCCGGAAGACCCCCTCCACCAGCAGTTCGCGGGCGAAGGTCCAGCGGACCGGGACGTCGGACCCGACATGGAAGACGACGTGCACGGCGAACGGGTCCGCCGTGCGGTACGTCAGCCGCGCGGGCACCGGGACACTGCGCTCGGGGGAGAGCACCAGGTTCAGCTCCAGCTCGCGTTCCACCACGGTGTTCGTCATCGGTCGGGCCCTTTCTCCGCTGTGCCGGGGCCCGCCGTCCGCGGGCCTCACCAGGAGAGAGCGGCCCGCCCGCCGGCTCTTACGCGACTTCGCCCGGTAACTTTCCGTGATCAGACCCTTACCTGAAAGTGGCCGTTACCGGCGGACCGGCCCAGCCGCACGCGCGGGTCTGATAGATGTAAACCCTGTATTGAGGCCTCGAAGAGATACGGGACCACGGTGATGAGCGCCCCAACCCCGGCCACCGGTGACAGCAGCCCCACGCCCGGCTATTACCCCGACCCTTCCATTCCCGGATATGTCCGGTACTGGAACGGCGGGCGACGGCTGCGCCGGGGCAGGGGCGCCGCCGAGGGAGCGGATCGTCATCGTGCCGTCTCCCGCTCCCGGGCCCC
>NZ_RDBP01000012.1:574261-601536 GCF_008042045.1 Streptomyces sp. T39 | reverse complement strand
GATCAGGATGACCAGCCACCAGACGCAGTAGCAGCACACCAGCGCGGGCACCCACAGCACGACCGCGCGCATCAGGGAGGCGCTGGTGTCCGGGGTGCGCCCGTCGTTGAGCATGGCGACGCGCAGCTTCATCAGGCGCTTGCCGACGGTCCGCCCGTCCTTCTTCGTCATGAGCGTGTCGTAGCCGATGTACGCCACGAGGGAGATCAGGGTGAACAGCCACTGGCGGCCCGTGTTCACCTGATCGGTGATCTCGTCCCAGTCGTCGCCCCGTCGGGTGCCGCGCCCGGGCAGCCCGCCGCCCCCGCCGCGGGATCGCCGCTCACCAGCGGTCCCGGCGGGGGAGCCGCCTCGTGGCCGCAGCAGGTGCATCGGCTCGCGCAGTCCGGCCCGGCGGCCCCGGGCGGGGAGCAGCCGGTCGTGCCGTGGAAGCCCCCGGTCGACGACCCCTTCCTGCGTGCCGCCCAGGCGCAGGCGAACGCCCGCCCGGCCCCGCTCGGCAAGCGCCTGGCGGCCCGGCTCCTGGACACCCTGCTGCTCGGCGCCCTCGTCTCCGCGGTGGCGGTCCCGGTCGGCATGAGCGCGATCGAGCACGTCGACGGCAAGATCGAGGCGGCCAAGCTCTCCGGCCGGACGGTCACGGTGTGGCTGGTCGACGGCACCACCGCGGGTCAGATCGGCATCGTCCTCGGCGCGCTGCTCGTCCTCGGCGTCCTGTACGAGGCGCTGCCGACGGCCAGGTGGGGCCGGACGCTCGGCAAGAAGCTGTGCGGCGTGCGGGTGATGGGCATCGAGTCCCACGAGCCGCCGTCCTTCGGCGGCGCCCTGCGGCGCTGGCTCGTCTACAGCCTCCTCGGCGTGCTCGTCGTCGGAGTGCTGAACGTGCTGTGGTGCCTCTTCGACCGGCCGTGGCGCCAGTGCTGGCACGACAAGGCGGCGGGCACGTTCGTCAGCGGCTGACCCGCCGTCACCCCCGGCCCGCGCGCGTTCCCCCGAACGCACGCGAGCCGTTGCGGGGCCCTGTGCCCCGGTATGCACTGCCGACATGAGCAACGACCAGCCGCCCGGCACCCCGCCTCCCGACGACGACCCGTTCCGCAAGCGGCCCGACGGGCCGACGCCGCCACCGGACGGCAGCGGCGCCGGCGGGCCGCCGCCCGGCGGCGGCTCTCCCTACGGCAGCGGCGGCGGCTCCCCGTACGAACCGCCCCCCGGCGGCTCCCCGTACGACACCCCGGGGGGCGGCGCGGGCGCGCCGGGCGGCCCGTACGGCGGCGGTCAGCAGCCGCCCTACGGCCAGGGGCCCTACGGCGGGCAGGACCCGCTGGCGGGGATGCCGCCCCTGGCGCCCTTCGGCAAGCGGCTGGTCGCCCGCATCGTCGACATCCTGATCATCGCCGTGCCGCTCGCGCTCATCTCACTGCTGCTGGGCGGCTGGGACTGGACCACCGACGGCGGCGACGACTGGGACGAGATCACCGATCAGGTGAACACGGGCCGCCAGTGGCTGTTCACCCTGATCTCCCTCGTGGCGTACATCGGCTACGACACGCTCATGACGAAGAAGGACGGGCGGACCGTCGGCAAGCGCCTGATGAAGCTGCGCGTCGCCATGCTCAACGACGGGCGCACCCCGGACACCAGCGCCTCCCTGATGCGCGCGGTCGTGCTGTGGGTGCCCGCGCTGGTGTGCTGCTACTGCGTCTGGTGGCTGGTCATCCTGATCACGGTGGTGGCCGACAGGCCGTACAAGCAGGGCCTGCACGACAAGGCCGGCAAGACCGTCGTCGTCTCGGCGCCGTAGCGCGGTCGCCGCGCCCGTCTCAGCGGCGCAGGGAGTGCCCGCCGGCCCGTGCCCCGGCGCGGGGCGCGGGCACCCTGGGCGCGAGCTCGTCCGCGCGGGCCGCGGGGGCCGGGGCGGACGGCGCGGCGGCGGGCCCGGAGCGCGTCCCGGCCGCCGAGCGGCGCAGCGGGACGGCCACGGCGGCCGTGAGCCCGAGGCCGAGCGCGAACACGCCGACGCCGGCGACGGCGACGGCACTCGTCGCACCGGTCAGCAGGAGCAGGGCGACGGCCGAGAAGACGACGGTGGCCGAACCGTAGGCGTACTGTGCGGCAGTCGGACGCGGCATCGCGGTATCCGTCCTCTGGGCAGGGTCGGGGGAGGCTGGGCGCCAGTCGCACCGGCACAGCACTCTACGGTCCTGGATGCCCGGGAGGAACGCCGAGTAAGCGTGACCTTACCCGTGGTGCCGGGGCAAGGGGGGCGCACGGAGTCACGGTGCGGCTCAAGTGGCCTGAAGTGAGCGCCTGTTGACCGGTCGGCCTCTCGTCCGGATAGCGGATCGGTGCTCCTGCATAGTGCAGTTGGCCTGTTCAAGTCAAGGACTGTCTTTTCTTCGTCAACTCCGGTCGAATGTCGTCACTTGAGACGCGTACCCCGCGCGCGCGGACGACCCCACCAACCGGTCCGCGACGGCGACGGGACGCGGGGGAGGACACCTTCAAGTGACCAGCAAGCGACGGACGTTCAGAGCATCCGCAGTCGTCGTGGCTCTCGCCGCGACGACCGCGACGGCGTCGGCGTTCACCTTCGCCCAGGCCGACGGCCAGAAGTCGCCGGACCCTGCGGCCATCGAGCGGCACGACCCGGCGCCGCACAAGGGCCATGTCGAGCACGACCTCGAAGGCCCGTTCAGCAAGCAGCAGGAGCAGCAGCGTCAGGCCGCTCTCGAACAGGTCATATCCGGCGACGCCACCGTGCAGACGCGTGGCGGCTCGAAGGTCGTCAAGCTCGACGACAAGAAGTACGTCGAGCTCGCCCGCGAGAAGACGGACAAGATCTTCACCATCCTCGTGGAGTTCGGCGACAAGGTCGACGACACCACGATGTTCGACCCGGACGGTCCGGACGGCCCCGAGGCGCCCGTCAAGAAGTACGGCGGCGAGCCCGGTCCGCTCCACAACCGGATCGCGCAGCCCGACCGCAAGGTCGACAACTCGACGGCCTGGCAGGCGGACTACAACCAGAAGCACTTCGAGGACCTGTACTTCGGCACCGGCAAGGACAAGAACGGCAAGCCGAAGCAGTCCCTCAAGACCTACTACGAGAAGACGTCCTCCGGCCGGTACTCGGTCGACGGCGCCGTCTCCGACTGGGTCAAGGTCGACTACAACGAGGCCCGCTACGGCTCCAACTACTGCGGCGACACCAACTGCGCCAACGTGTGGGACACCGTCCGCGACGGCGTGACCGCCTGGGCCGCCGACCAGAAGGCCAAGGGCGCGTCGGACGCCGAGATCAAGCAGCAGCTCGCCGCCTACGACGAGTGGGACCGCTACGACTTCGACGGCGACGGCAACTTCAACGAGTCCGACGGCTACATCGACCACTTCCAGATCGTCCACGCGGGCGAGGACGAGTCCGCGGGCGGCGGCGCCCAGGGCGAGAACGCCCTGTGGGCCCACCGCTGGTACGCCTACGGCACCGACGCCGGCAAGTCCGGCCCGGCGAACAACAAGGCCGGCGGCACCCAGATCGGCAACACCGGCATCTGGGTCGGCGACTACACCATGCAGCCGGAGAACGGCGGCCTCGGCGTCTTCGCCCACGAGTACGGCCACGACCTCGGACTGCCGGACCACTACGACACCTCCGGCGGCGGCGAGAACTCCACCGGCTACTGGACCCTGATGTCGGCGGGCTCCTGGCTCGGCACCGGCAAGGACTCCATCGGCGACCTGCCCGGCGACATGACCGCCTGGGACAAGCTCCAGCTGGGCTGGCTCGACTACGAGACGGCCAAGGCGGCGACGAAGTCCACCCACACCCTGGGCGTGGCGGCGTACAACACCAAGAAGCCGCAGGCGCTCGTCGTCGAGCTGCCCAAGAAGCCGGTCACCACGACTGTCGTGAAGCCCTCCGAGGGCTCCAAGCAGTGGTGGAGCGACATGGGCGACGACCTCAAGAACACCCTCACCCGCTCGGTCGACCTCACCGGCAAGTCCGCGGCCTCCCTCGAACTCACCGGCTGGTGGGACATCGAGGAGAACTACGACTACCTGTACGCCGAGGTCTCCACCGACGGCGGCGCCAACTGGACGCCCGTCGACGGCACCGCGGACGGCAAGGCCATCCCGCGCGACGCCGGTGACAAGCCGGCCCTGACCGGCGTCTCCGGCGCGCACAAGAAGCTCGTCTACTCGCTGGACGCCTACGCGGGCAAGAAGGTCGACGTCCGCTTCCGCTACCAGACCGACGGCGGCGTGGCCGGCAAGGGCTTCGCGGCCGACGCCATCACCGTCAACGCCGACGGCGCCGTGCTGTTCTCGGACAACGCCGAGGGTGACGACGCGGGTTGGGCCGCCAAGGGCTTCAACCGCATCGGCGAGTCCTTCACGCTCGAGTACGAGCAGTACTACATCGCCGAGAACCGCCAGTACGTGTCGTACGACGAGACCCTGCGGGTCGGCCCGTACAACTTCGGCTTCAAGGCGCCGAAGGACGCGTGGGTCGAGCACTACCCGTACCAGAACGGCCTCATGGTCTGGCAGTGGGACACCTCCCAGAAGGACAACAACACCAGCGCCCACCCGGGCCAGGGTCTGATCCTTCCGGTGGACGCCCACGCCAAGCCGCTGAAGTGGGCCGACGGCTCGCTGCTGCGCAACAAGATCCAGACGTTCGACTCGTCGTTCAGCCTGTACCGCACCGACGCCTTCACGCTCCACAACAAGGACGTGGCGCTGCGGATCCCGTCGCAGCGCGGGGTGTCGTTCTTCGACGACAGGAAGGGCGTGTACTGGTACCCGGAGAACCCGACGGGCAGCGTCAAGGTAACTGACACCAACACCAGGATCTCGATCGTCAAGGAGCCGCTCAGCGGCCAGACGATCACGGTGAAGGTCGGTCCGTCGACCAAGTAATCCGCATCGTCGCAGGTCAAAGCGTGATCGGCCGTCGCCCTCTAGCGGGCGGCGGCCGATCGTGTTTAGGTGCGGGGGACGAGGTTCTTATTGACAGCGAACTCACGGGGGAGTGGTTCCGCATGCCCGGCGGAGGTTTTTCGAAGTTGCCAGGAGGCAGTGTCGTCGTCGCCCTCAGCCTGCCGAACCCGGCGGGCGACGGGACGTCGGTCCGCTTCCTGGTGCATGCCGCGAACCGGGCGCGCGCCCTGACCAGGCTGCGCAATCTCGGGCTGCGCGCGGTCTACCTCCGGGGCAACGCCGAGCCGCCCACGCCCGACGAGATCACGGCCGTGCTGCACCATCCGGACGGCCTGCTGTGGCGGACCGAGAGCCGCTCGCAGGAGCTCTGGCACCCGATACGCGCCCTCCTCAGACCCGCGGCCCGCAGCTGACCCACCTGCGCGGCCCGCGCCCGCCGGGCCATCGGCCGGGGGCCTGCTCCGGCGAGGTCCACCCCGCTCCGGCCTGACCTGCCCGAGCCCACCCGCCGGGCGCGCGACGCACCCGCCGAGGGCGCGCCCGACCGGACCGCCCTCCCGGGACCGCCCTGGCCGGGCCCGCGGCCGGGGGCCGCGCCCGTGGTGCGGCGGACGGCTGTGGCTGCGGCCGTGGGGAACGGTCTGCCCGGGCTCACACGCCGGGCAGCTCGCGTCCAGGGCGCGCCCGACCGGACGGCCCTCCCGGGACCGCCCTGGCCGGGCCCATGGCCGGGGGCCTGCCCCGCGCGTGCCGCACCCGTGGTGCGGCCCCCGCCGAGGTCAGCGGACGACCGGCTTGCCGGTCAGCTCCACTCCCGCGCCGCGCAGCTGCTCCAGCGCGCGCTCCGTCGTCGCGGCGGCGACGCCGGCGGTCAGCTCCAGCAGGACGCGGGTGGTGAAGCCCTCCCGGGCGGAGTCCAGCGCGGTGGCGCGCACGCAGTGGTCGGTCGCGATGCCGACGACGTCCACCTCGGTGACGTGCCGGGCCCGCAGCCACTCGGCCAGCGTGACGCCGTTCTCGTCCGCCCCCTCGAAGCCGCTGTAGGCGGCCGCGTAGGCGCCCTTGTCGAAGACGGCGGCGACGGCGCCGGAGGCGACGGCCGGGGCGAAGTTGGGGTGGAAGCCGACGCCCTCGGTCCCGGCGACGCAGTGCCGCGGCCAGGAGTCGACGAAGTCGGGACGCTCCGAGAAGTGGTCGCCCGGGTCGACATGGTGGTCCCGGGTGGCCACCACGTGCCGGTATCCCGGCTGGGCCTGGCCGATCAGCTCGGTGATGGCGGCCGCGACATCGGCGCCGCCGGTCACCGCGAGGCTGCCGCCCTCGCAGAAGTCGTTCTGAACGTCCACGACGATCAACGCGCGGTGCATGACATGTCCTTCGGTGGGGGTCCGGTCGGGGCGGCTCGCAGGGCTACCGAGCGTAGCCACTGCGGCCGCCCCACGGGAGGGGTCGGGCCGCCGTGGGGCCTCACGGCCGTCGGCCCGTCAGACGTACTCGGTGGGGATGACCGGTTCGCCGCGGGAGAGCTGGATCGCCGACATCGGGAGCGCGGAGCGCGCCGCGATGTGGCGGTCGCGGGCCGCGTCCAGCGGCTCGCGGCCGACGACCTCGCCGGAGGCGACCAGCCGGACCAGCAGCTGCCGGTCCACCAGGTCCGCCGGCACGTCCCCGAGACCGACGACCTCCGCCTCGGCGACGCCGTGCTCGTCGGGCCGGCGCGCCGCCCACTTGCGGCCGCCGATCGACATCTTGGCGCCCAGCGACTTCTTGGCGACCGGCTCCAGGGGTGCCCCCGGGTCGGCCGAGCGGGCCCGGGCGACCAGCTTGTAGACCATGGAACAGGTCGGGTGCCCGCTGCCGGTCACCAGCTGGGTGCCCACGCCGTACGCGTCGACGGGAGCCGCCGCGAGCGAGGCGATGGCGTACTCGTCGAGGTCGGAGGTGACCACGATGCGGGTGTTCACGGCCCCCAGATCGTCCAGCTGCCTGCGGACCCGGTGGGCCACCAGCAGCAGGTCGCCCGAGTCGATGCGGACGGCTCCGAGGTCGGGGCCCGCGATGTCCACGGCGGTGCGCACCGCCTCGGCCACGTCGTAGGTGTCGACCAGCAGCGTCGTGCCGCGGCCGAGCGAGTCGACCTGCGCCTGGAAGGCGCCGCGCTCGCTGTCGTGCAGCAGGGTGAACGCGTGCGCGCTGGTGCCCACGGTGGGGATGGCGTAGCGGAAGCCGGCCGCCAGGTCGGACGTCGAGTCGAAGCCGCCGACGTACGCGGCCCGGGCCGCGGCGACCGCGGAGAGCTCGTGGGTGCGGCGGGCGCCCATCTCGATGAGCCGGCGCCCGGCGGCGGCGGCCGACATCCGGGAGGCCGCCGCGGCGATCGCCGAGTCGTGGTTGAGGACGGAGAGGATCACGGTCTCCAGCAGCACGCACTCGGCGAAGGAGCCCTCGACCCGCAGGATCGGCGAGCCGGGGAAGTACACCTCGCCCTCCGGGTAGCCCCAGATGTCGCCGCGGAAGCGGTAGCCGGCGAGCCACTCCAGGGTCGGCTCGTCGACGATGCGCGCCTCGCGCAGGAAGCCGAGGACGCCGGCGTCGAAGCGGAAGTTCTCCACCGCGTCCAGGACCCGGCCGGTGCCCGCGACCACGCCGTACCGGCGGCCCTCGGGCAGGCGGCGGGTGAAGACCTCGAAGACGGAGCGGCGCTCGGCGGTGCCGGACTGCAGCGCCGCCTGGAGCATCGTGAACTCGTACTGGTCGGTGAAGAGCGCGGTCGACGGGACGTCCACCGGCAGTCCAAGGTCCGCAACATCCACGACGATCAACCTCGCGCCTTCGTCTCGTGCCGGCCGGCGGCCGGGCGGTGCTCCGGGGACACGGCCCCGTTCGGTGCAGCCATGACGGTCAGCGTACACCCCATTTCGTCACTCTGACGAGATCTCTCCCGGGGCGGAGGGCCGTTTGTGCGACCGGGGGTGTCAGGTGGCAGCATGGGTGGAGTGACTGTGCCACTGGAGATCGAGCGGACCGAGTCGGCCGAGGAGATCGCTGCCGTCCCCGAGCCGGACGTGCCCTGGGTGACCATCGTGCACAACGACCCCGTCAATCTGATGAGCTATGTCACCTACGTCTTCCAGGCGTACTTCGGCTATCCCAAGGACAAGGCGCACAAGCTGATGCTCGACGTCCACCGCAAGGGGCGAGCGATCGTCTCCAGTGGCACCCGCGAGGAGATGGAACGCGACGTGCAGGCGATGCACGGCTACGGACTGTGGGCGACCCTCTCCCAGGACCGCAACGCATGAGCTCCCACTTCGAGCCGCTCGCGGGCGGCGGGGCCGCTGTCGCGCTGGACGAGGTCGAGATCTCCATCCTGCGCTCCCTCGCCGTCCAGTTGCTGGAGCTCATCGGGCCCGGCGACGAACCGGCCCAGGGCGAGGACCCGCTCGCCGCCCTCTTCGCCGTGGGCCCCAGCGAGCCGCCCTCCGACCCGGCGCTCGCGCGCCTGTTCCCCGAGGCGTACGGCGGCCCCCGCGACGACCCGGAGGACGAGGAACTGCGCGCGGCCTCCGCCGAGTTCCGCCGCTTCACCGAGAACGACCTGCGTTCCCGCAAGCGCGACGACGCGCTCGCCATGGTCCGCACGCTGGACGGGCTCACCCCCGCCGGCGGCGACGGCGGCGCCGTGCTGGAACTGGACGCCGAGGACTGCCTGCACTGGCTCGGGTCGCTCAACGATCTCCGCCTGACCATCGGCACCCGCCTCGACGTCGGCGACGAGGACGAGAACAGCCGCCTCTACCGGCTCCCCGACTCCGACCCGCGCAAACCGATGGTCATGGCCTACCTGTGGCTGGGCGCCCTCCAGGAGACCCTCGTGGAGACCCTGATGCCGTGACCCGGGCGGCGGCGCCCGCCGCCACCCGGGCGACGGGCCCGCCTCACCCCCGGTTCGCTCAACGAACACTCAAATCCGGATAACGATCACGTCACCCGCGCGGCGCGTTTTGCCGACGCGGGTTTCTTATGTCCGCTTCTTCCTGTGGTGTGCGCCACACTCCGCCCGGTGGATCACTGTTGCGGCCGTGATAAATCTTCACGACCGCTCGGGAACGCCACCCCTGTTCCCGAGGGCGCTGGGGCCGGCAGACCGCCGGTGGCACTCCATCCATATCCGGGGGGATCAGGACCTGATCCGCGACCGTCGTCCGGCGGAGCGGATCGGCATGGAGAAAGGCGCATCACCATGACCTCGGTGCAGGTCGACAAGAACACCGGCGACGAGGCCGGGGGCAACACCTCGCAGGAGGGCTACGAGCGCGGACTCGGCAGCCGTCAGGTCCAGATGATCGCCATCGGCGGCGCCATCGGCGTCGGCCTGTTCATGGGCGCCGGGGCGAACATCGCCAAGGCCGGTCCGAGCATCATCCTCATGTACGCCCTCGCGGGCGTCGTCATCTTCTTCATCATGCGAGCACTCGGTGAGCTGCTCCTCTACCGGCCGGTCTCGGGTTCGTTCGCCGAATACGCACGCGAGTTCCTCGGCCCGTTCTTCGGATTCGTCACCGGCTGGACGTACTGGCTGATGTGGGTGGTGACCGGCATGGCCGAGCTCACCGCCGCGGCCATCTACATCCACTTCTGGTTCCCCGCCATCCCGCAATGGGTCAGCGCCCTGGTCTTCCTGGTGGTGCTCTTCGGCGTGAACCTGATCTCGGTGAAGATCTTCGGCGAGGTCGAGTTCTGGTTCTCGATGATCAAGGTCACCGCGATCATCGGCATGATCGTGATCGGCCTGGGTGTCCTCACCCTCGGCTTCTCCGACGCCGGTGACACCGCCACGGTGTCCAACCTCTGGTCCCACGACGGCTTCTTCCCCAACGGCATCGGCTCCAGCCTGATGACCCTCCAGGGCGTCATGTTCGCCTACCTCGCCGTCGAGCTCGTCGGTGTCACGGCCGGCGAGTCCGAGAACCCCGAGAAGACGCTGCCCAAGGCCATCAACACGCTGCCCTGGCGCATCATCGTCTTCTACGTCGGCGCCCTGCTGGTCATCCTGTCCGTGGTGAAGTGGACCGAGTTCTCCGCGGGCGAGAGCCCGTTCGTCCACGCCTTCGGCAAGATCGGCATCCCGCTCGCGGCCGGCATCGTCAACTTCGTGGTCCTCACCGCGGCCCTGTCGTCCTGCAACTCCGGCATGTACTCCACCGGCCGGATGCTCCGCGACCTCGCCGCCAACAACGAGGCCCCGCAGGCCTTCGGCAAGCTGAACGCCCGCCGCACCCCCGCCGTCGGCATCGCGGTCTCCGTGGCCCTGATGGGCATCGGCGTCGTCCTCAACTACGTCGTCCCGGAGAAGGCGTTCCTCTACGTCACCTCCGTCGCCACCGCGGCCGGCATCTGGACGTGGATGATGATCCTCGTCAGCCACATCCGCTACCGCGCGGCGGTCGACGCCGGGCGCCTGCGCGCCTCGTCCTTCCCCGCCCCCGGCGGCGCCCTGTTCAGCTGGGTCGCGCTCCTCTTCCTCATCGGCGTGACCTGCATGATCGCGTACGACAAGGACGCGCGCGTCTGCCTCGTCTGCCTATTCTGTCGCCCATGCTGACCATCACCCGCGCCCTGTTCGACCAGATCGTCGCCCATGCCCGTGCGGACCACCCCGACGAGGCGTGCGGCGTCGTCGCGGGACCGGAGGGTTCCGGCCGCCCCGAGCGGTTCATCCCCATGCTCAACGCCGCCCGCTCGCCCACGTTCTACGAGTTCGACTCCGCGGATCTGCTGAAGCTCTACCGCGAACTCGACGACAACGACGAGGAGCCGGTGATCATCTACCACTCCCACACCGCGACCGAGGCCTACCCCTCCCGCACCGACGTCACCTACGCCAACGAGCCCGGCGCCCACTACGTCCTCGTCTCCACGGCGGACCACGACGAGGCGGGCCCCTTCCAGTTCCGCTCGTTCCGCATCGTGGACGGAGTGATCACGGAGGAAGACGTGAAGGTCGTCGAGGCGTACCGGTAGACACCGCGCCCCACCCGGGCCGGGCCCGCCGACGGCCCGGCCGGGCACGGCTCGCGCGCCGGTGCGGGACCGAATGCTGAGCCGGACCTTTCCATGATGTGAGATCACACTCCGGATCCCGGACCGGGAATCGATACGATGACCGCATGGTTGTCCATGACGTGAGCGACAAGACGCCGAGCACCCTGCTGCTCGTTGCGCGGCTGCACGTCGACCTGTGCCGCCTCGCCAGCGCGATGTGTACGGCGCGCGCCCCGTTCGTACGCGCCAGCGCCACCTGACGTACGAGCGCACCGAGCCCAGCAGCACCCCCTCGCGCGGGGGGCCCGAGCCGCGCGCCCCTACGCCACCCTTCCGACAGGAGCCCACACCATGGCCATCGAGGTCCGCATCCCGACCATCCTCCGCAGCTACACCGACGGAGCCAAGGCCGTCGAAGGCAACGGGAAGACCCTCGCCGACCTGTTCGCCGACCTCGAGTCCCGCCACACCGGCATCCAGGCACGCATCGTCGACGGCGACCAGCTGCGCCGCTTCGTCAACGTCTACCTGAACGACGAGGACGTCCGCTTCCTCGACGGCATCTCCACCGAACTGTCCGACGGCGACAACGTGACGATCCTGCCGGCCGTCGCCGGTGGCATGCGCTGATGCGGTACGACTCCCCCCTCGCGGCCGTCGGCAACACGCCCCTGGTCCGGCTGCCCCGTCTGTCGCCCTCCGACGACGTCCGCATCTGGGCCAAGCTGGAGGACCGCAACCCGACCGGCTCGATCAAGGACCGCCCCGCGCTCCACATGGTCGAGCAGGCCGAGAAGGACGGCCGGCTCACCCCCGGCTGCACCATCCTCGAACCGACCAGCGGCAACACCGGCATCTCGCTGGCGATGGCGGCCAGGCTCAAGGGCTACCGCATCGTCTGCGTCATGCCGGAGAACACCTCGCAGGAACGCCGCGACCTGCTCACCATGTGGGGGGCCGAGATCATCTCGTCCCCCGCGGCCGGCGGCTCCAACACCGCCGTCCGCGTGGCCAAGGAACTCGCGGAGCAGAACCCCACCTGGGTGATGCTCTACCAGTACGGCAACCCGGGGAACGCCGGCGCCCACTACGCGACCACCGGCCCCGAGATCCTCGCCGACCTGCCGTCCATCACCCACTTCGTGGCCGGCCTCGGCACCACCGGCACCCTCATGGGAGTCGGCCGCTACCTGCGCGAGCACAAGCCCGACGTGAAGATCGTCGCCGCCGAACCGCGCTACGACGACCTGGTCTACGGGCTGCGCAACCTCGACGAGGGCTTCGTCCCCGAGCTGTACGACGCCTCCGTGCTGACCACCCGCTTCTCGGTCGGCTCGGCGGACGCCGTCACCCGCACCCGCGAACTGCTCCGGCAGGAAGGCATCTTCGCGGGCATCTCCACGGGAGCCGCGCTGCACGCCGCGATCGGCGTGGGCAACAAGGCCCTCAAGGCGGGACAGAGCGCCGACATCGCCTTCGTCGTCGCCGACGGAGGCTGGAAGTACCTGTCGACCGGCGTCTACACCGCGAAGACGACCGAAGAGGCGATCGAGACCGTGCAGGGCCAGCTCTGGGCCTGACGCCGGACACGCCAACGGGCCGGGCGGTCCGTACCCCCACGGGTACGGACCGCCCGGCCCGTTCGTCCGCACGCCCCCGGCTCACGCCGCCAGGTGCCTGACCTTCCTCCACACCGCCGGATCGACCGCGCCCACCCGGCGCCGGAAGCCCGCCGGCCGCACCGTGCGCAGCTCGTCCGTCTCCAGGAAGCTCCGCCGCCCCTGTGCGTCGCCCACCGCACCCGGCGGCAGCGCGATGACCCCCGGCCGCTCCTCGTGGTGCTTGCTGGTGATCTTCGCGACCAGCACCGCGTCACCCCGGACCGACAGCACCAGACACGGCCGGTCCTTCGATCCCGGCCCGTCCTCGTAGGGCACCTCGGCCCACCAGATCTCGCCCGGCGACGGAAGCCGCCCCCGCCCGCGAGGGCGCTCACCCGGGCGCGCCGGCGGACGCCCCCGGCCCGCGGGGCGCCGGCCGGCCCCCCGCCCACGACGCCCGATCCCGTCCGAGAGCGCGGCGACGAGCGCCAGCACCACGACGGCGACCACGGCGAGCCACCACGACGTCTCCATGGGAAGACGGTACCGTCGCCTGCCCGGTGCGTCCCGGCGCGGTCACGGGGTGAGTTCGCCCACAACAGAGCGTCGCTGAGGAGCGACCAGGGCTTTTGCGCCTTACGCTCGACGCACCGCACGACCTTCCCCCAGCCCTCCTTCGTCAACGGAGGTTCAAGCTCCATGAAGCTCACCGTCGTCGGTTGCTCGGGGTCGTTCCCTTCCGCGGAATCGGCCTGCTCGAGCTACCTCGTAGAGGCCGACGGCTTCCGGCTGCTCCTCGACATGGGCAACGGCGCCCTCGGCGAACTGCAGCGCCACTGCGGTCTCTACGACCTCGACGCCATCTTCCTCAGCCATCTCCACGCGGACCACTGCATCGACATGTGCGGCTACTTCGTGGCCCGCTACTACCGCCACGACGGCGGCCGCTGCCCCGCCATCCCGGTCCACGGACCCGAGGGCACCGAACAGCGGCTGGTGACGGCCTACGCCGACACGCCCACGTCGTCCGCGATGAGCGAGGTCTTCGACTTCCACACCCTCAAGCCGGGCAGCTTCGAGATCGGCCCGTTCTCGGTGCGCACCGAACGCATGGCCCACCCCGTCGAGACGTACGCGATCCGGGTCGAGCACGGCGGCAGATCGCTGACGTACTCCGGGGACACCGGTGTCAGCGAGACGCTCGACGAACTGGCGGCCGGCACCGACCTGTACCTGTGCGAGGCGTCCTTCGTGCACGGCAAGGAGGACATCCCCGACCTCCACCTCAACGGCCGCGAGGCCGGCGCGTCCGCCCGGAAGGCGGACGTCGGCCGCCTGGTGCTGACCCACATCCCGCCCTGGACGGACGGCGCCCGCAACCTCGCCGACGCCCGCGAGGTCTTCACCGGACCCGCCGAGATCGCCCGGCCCGGCGCGGTCTACGAGATCTGACGCCGCACCCCGGCCCCGGCCGCCGCCGGGGCCACGGTCCGTCACCGGGCCGAGGCCGCCGCCCGGTGGCAGAATTGTCCGGGTACGCTCCGCTCCAACGCCTCGCGCAGCGGGGGCACCATGGCAGAAGACCTCGCGGGAACCGGCCCCTCCCAGGGCTCCGGCGCCCGTCCACCGGAACTGAAGCACAACGCGATCGGCTTCTTCGACGCCCTCGTCATCGGCGTCAACTCGACGTCACCGGCCTACTCCCTGGCCGCCGTCATCGGCCCCATCGTGGCCCTCGTCGGGATCTACGCCCCCGGTGTGGTGCTGGCGTCCTTCGTCCCGATGCTGCTGATCGCCTCGGCGTTCTTCTACCTCAACCGCGTCGACCAGGACTGCGGCACCACCTTCTCCTGGGTGACCCGGGCCATGGGCCCGTGGACCGGCTGGCTCGGCGGCTGGGCGGTCATGATGACCGGCGTCCTGGTCGTCGGCTCGCTCGCCGACGTCGCCGTCGGCTTCGGACTCCTCACCGTCGGACTCGACAGCTGGGCCGACAACGCCTTCGTCCGCCAGCTCCTCACCGTGCTGCTCATCCTCGGCATGACGGCGATCTGCGTCATCGGCACCGAGGCGTCGGCCCGCATCCAGAACGCGCTGATCGTCGCCCAGATCGTGTGCCTGCTGATCTTCGCCGCCGTCGCGCTCTACCGCGTCTACGCCGGCACCGGCTCGCTCGACGCCGTCGAACCACGCTTCGCCTGGCTCGATCCCTTCGGCGCGGGCGGCGCGGCCCTCACCGGCGGACTGCTCCTCGGCGTCTTCATGTACTGGGGCTGGGAGTCCGCGGTCAACCTCACCGAAGAGGTCAAGGACTCCGCCAGCGCACCCGGCCGGGCCGGGATCTGGTCCACGATCGTCCTGGTGGTCACCTACCTGTCCGTCGGCATCGCCGTGGTCGCCTACGCGGGCCCCGTCTTCCTCGCGGAGAACGCCGCCGAGGAGGAGTTCATCTTCGCCGTCCTCGCGAACGAGGCCATGGGCGGCTGGGACTGGGTCGTGCTGCTCGCGGTCTCCACCTCCGCGCTCGCCTCCACCCAGACCACGATCATCCCGGCGTCCCGCACCGCCCTGTCGATGGCCCGCCGCGGAGCGCTGCCGAACCCGCTGGCCCGCATCCACCCCCGCTTCCGCACCCCCGACGTCAGCACCTGGGGCGTCGCCGTCGTGGCGATCGTCTGGTACCTCGTCGTCAACCAGATCAGCGAGAACGCCCTCTTCGACTCGCTCACCGCGCTCTCGCTGCTCATCGCCTTCTACTACGCCCTCACCGGGGTGGCGTGCGCCGTCTACTACCGCCGCAGGCTGACCGAGAGCGTCCGCAACTTCCTGCTCATCGGCGTCGGACCGCTCGTCGGGGCCGGGCTGCTCGCCTGGCTGCTCGTGGAGTCGGTCGGCGACATGGCCGACCCGGAGAACTCCTACAGCGGGGTGTCCTGGTTCGGCCTCGGCCCGCCGCTGGTCATCGGCATCGTCATCGTGGCGGTCGGCGTGGCCGTGATGATCGCCCAGCGGATCGCGGGCGGCCCGTTCTGGCGCGAGCGTCCCTCGGTGGCCGGCCCGGACGCCGTGCCGCACGGCGGGCACGACGGCGACGGCACGAACCCGCCGTCCGCCTCCGGGAAGGGGCCCTGACATGCCGGTCGTCCTCGGTTACGACGAATCCCCCGGTGCCGTGCGGGCACTGCGGGTGGCCGTCGAGGTGGCCGCCGCCTTCGGCGAACCGCTCGTGCTCGTCTACGGCGCGGCCGCCCCCGGATCGATGGGGGAGGAGTACGGCGCCCACGCCGAGGCCCTGCGCAAGGCGGGCCGCACGGCACTGGGGCACGCGGTCGCGGTGGCGGACGAGGCCGGGGTGCCGACCACCGTCGAGATCCTCGACGAACGTCCGGCGGCCGCGCTGCTGGACTCCGCGGCCCGGCACGGCGCCCGGGTGATCGTCGTCGGCACCTACGGCGAGAGCCCGATGCGCGGCGCGCTGCTCGGGTCCACCCCGCACAAGCTGCTCCACCTGTCCTCGGTCCCGGTCCTCTGCGTCCCGGGCGACGGGCCCGCCTGACGCGGGGCCCGCGTGCCCGCGGACACGGCCGGAGCCCCGGCCCGTGAAGACGGGCCGGGGCTCCGGTGCGCTGGGCCGGGCCGCGGAGACGGACCGGGCCGGTGCGAGGGGCCGCCGCCGGGGCGGCCCGGGCCTACTTGGCCTCGGCCTTCCGGAGCTCGGCGAGCTCCTCGTCGGACTCGCGGCCCGGCGTCGGCAGGTTGAACTTGGTGATCGCGAAGCGGAAGACCACGTAGTAGACCGCCGCGAAGCACAGGCCGACCAGGGCCAGGCCCCACGGGTTGGTCGCGATGCCCAGGTTGAGGAAGAAGTCGACCGCGCCGGCGGAGAAGCCGAAGCCGTCCTTCATGCCGAGCGCCCAGGTCAGCGCCATCGAGACACCGGTGAGCACCGCGTGGATCGCGTACAGCACCGGCGCGATGAACATGAACGTGAACTCGATCGGCTCGGTCACACCGGTGACGAAGGAGGTCAGCGCGAGGGAGAACATCATGCCGCCGACGACCTTGCGGCGCTCGGGGCGGGCGCAGTGCACGATCGCCAGGCAGGCGGCGGGCAGCGCGAACATCATGATCGGGAAGAAGCCGGTCATGAACTGGCCGGCGGTCGGGTCGCCCTCCAGGAAGCGGGCGATGTCGCCGCTCTTGCCGTTGTACTCGCCCGCCTGGAACCACGGGAAGGAGTTCAGCAGGTGGTGCATGCCGACCGGGATGAGACCGCGGTTGGCGACACCGAAGATGCCGGCGCCGACCGCGCCCGAACCGACCAGCCACTCACCGAAGTTGTGCAGACCCGCGCCGAGGACCGGCCAGATGTAGCCGAAGGCGATGCCGATGATCAGACCGGCGAAGGCGGAGAGGATCGGGACCAGGCGGCGGCCGCCGAAGAAGCCCGCCCAGTCGGGGAGCTTGGTGCGGTAGAAGCGCTGGTAGAGCAGCGCGACGACGATGCCCATCACGACACCGCCGAGCACCTTGGCGTCGACCGCCTGCTCGACCATCACTATCTTGCCGTCGACGATGGCCTCCTTCTCGGGGAGGCTGCCGTCGGTGAAGGTGCCGAGCACGTTCTTGAAGACGAGGTATCCGGTCACGGCCGCGAGCGCGGTCGAGCCGTCCGCCTTCTTCGCGAATCCGATCGCGATGCCCACCGCGAACAGCAGGGCCATGTTGTCGAGGATGGCGTTGCCACCCGCGGACATGAAGCCGGCGATCTTGGTGACGAACTCCGGGAACGACTCCCTGCCGAGCATGTCGTTGTTCCCGAGCCGGACCAGCAGGGCGGCAGCGGGCAGCACGGCGACCGGCAGCATGAGGCTGCGGCCGATGCGCTGCAGCACAGCCATGGCGCCGGCGCCCGTCTTCTTCTTGTCCGCCGCGGGGGCGGCGCTGGCCGTGGACATCAACTTCCTCCAGGGAGCAAGGCGCCGCCGAAGGATGCACAACGGGGGAGGCGGCGGCGACTCGAAACGGGGAACGCGGCAGTGGTCTGGACCGCGTGGTCTACACCACTGAGTGGTGTAGACCTGTTGTAGCACGGTGAGGGTTAGATAAGGAACCTTCGCATTTCCCCGCCGGGGTAACGATCCGGTCAACCACGCGAAGACCCCCCGACCCGATCGGGTCGAGGGGCCTCCTGGCCTGCGCTTTCGTCGCCCGCGCGACTACTTCGTCTGCTCCCGCTCCATCTCCTCCTGGACCTCGTCCGGCTCCCGCCCCGGGGTCGGAATATTGAAAGCGGTGATCAAAACCCGGAACAGCACGTAGTAGACGACCGCGAAGCACGCGCCGATCGGCAGGATCAGCCATGGCTTCGTATCGAGATGCCAGTTCACGACGTAGTCGATCAGCCCCGCCGAGAAGCTGAAGCCCGCGTGCACCCCCAGGGCCCAGGTGATCGCCATCGAGGCACCCGTCAGCAGCGCGTGCAGCCCGTACAGCAGCGGCGCGGCGAACATGAACGAGAACTCCAGCGGCTCCGTCACACCCGTCACGAACGACGTCAGCGCGACCGAGAACATCAGCCCCGCCACCCGCTTGCGGTGCTCCGGCCGGGCGCAGTGGGTGATCGCCAGAGCCGCCGCCGGCAGACCGAACATCATGATCGGGAAGAACCCGGACATGAACTGGCCCGCGTCCGGGTCACCCGCGAAGAAGCGCGTCAGGTCGCCCTGGACCCCGGTGCCGTCCTCGTCCGTGTACTCGCCCGCCTGGAACCAGAAGAACGTGTTCAGGAACTGGTGCATGCCGATCGGGATCAGCAGGCGGTTCGCCACACCGAAGATGCCCGCACCCCACGAGCCCATGTCGATCAACTGCTTGGAGAACCAGGTCAGCGCATCGCCCACCGGCTCCCACAGCAGCCCGAACACCACACCCAGACCGCAGCAGACGAACGCCATGATGATCGGGACGAGCCGGCGGCCGTTGAAGAAACCCAGCCAGTCCACCAGCCGGGTCCGGTGGTACCGCTGCCAGATCACCGCGGTCAGCAGCCCGATCAGGATGCCGCCCAGCACACCCGGATTCTGCGGGGTCCCGTCCGGCGTCAGCTCCGTCACCGTCCCGTCCACCGGGAACGCCTTCAGCACGTTGAAGTAGACGAGGAAGCCCGCCACCGCGGCGAGCGCCGTCGACCCGTCGGCCTTCTTCGCGAAACCGATCGCCACACCGATGCAGAACAGCAGCGGCAGCCCCAGCGCACCGTCCAGGATCCCGGTGCCGCCGTTGATCAGGACCTTCGACGTCTTGTCCCAGAACGGTCCGTCCAGATAGGCCGCGAAGAGATTGCCGAGGCTGACGAGCAGACCGGCCGCCGGCAGCACGGCGACCGGCAGCTGAAGGCTCCGTCCCACTTTCTGGAGCCCCTGGAAGAGCCCGTTCCACCACTTGCGCTGCGGCGCGGCCGCACTCTCGGTGCTCATCGGCGTCCTCCCGGAACAGGCTCTGTTTGGCAGGCGTTTGCAGACTGGTGTAGACCAGTCGATGGCGATCGGGCGCCCCACGCCGCACCGCTGGTACGGCAGGGGGCCGGTGATCGTCATCATTCGGTACGAGACGGCTGCCCGCCCGTGAACGTGGGCCAACCGTGCGTTACCGTGACAAACCGGACCAACGGTGGGCCGAGGCAGCGCTCAGCGCACTTGAACGCAGGGAGACAACATGGCCAGCAAGGCAGAGAAGATCGTCGCCGGGCTCGGCGGAATCGAGAACATCGAGGAGATCGAAGGCTGCATCACGCGCCTGCGCACCGAAGTCGTCGACCCCGCCAAGGTCGACGAAGCAGCCCTCAAGGCCGCCGGCGCCCACGGCGTCGTCAAGATGGGCACCGCGATCCAGGTCGTCATCGGCACCGACGCCGACCCCATCGCCGCCGACATCGAAGACATGATGTGAGCTGACCCCACCACACGGCACACCCGAGGGGCCTGAATCCGATCAACCGGAACAGGCCCCTCACCCATCTGCCGCTAGGCTCGCCCCCATGTCACGCATCGACGGCCGCACCCCCGAACAGCTCCGACCCGTCACCATCGAACGCGGATGGAGCAAGCACGCAGAGGGCTCCGTCCTCATCTCCTTCGGCGACACCAAGGTCTTCTGCACCGCCTCCTTCACCGAAGGCGTGCCCCGCTGGCGCAAGGGCACCGGCGAAGGCTGGGTCACCAGCGAATACTCGATGCTCCCCCGCTCCACCAACACCCGCGGCGACCGCGAATCCGTCCGCGGCAAGATCGGCGGACGCACCCACGAGATCAGCCGCCTCATCGGCCGGTCCCTGCGCGCCGTCATCGACTACAAAGCCCTCGGCGAGAACACCATCGTCCTCGACTGCGACGTCCTCCAGGCCGACGGCGGCACCCGCACCGCCGCCATCACCGGCGCCTACGTCGCCCTCGCCGACGCCGTCACCTGGGCCCAGGGCAGGAAACTGATCAAGGCCGGCCGCAAGCCCCTCACCGGCACCGTCGCCGCCGTCAGCGTCGGCATCGTCGACGGCACCCCCCTCCTCGACCTCTGCTACGAGGAAGACGTCCGCGCCGAAACCGACATGAACGTCGTCTGCACCGGCGACGGCCGCTTCGTCGAGGTCCAGGGCACCGCCGAAGCCGAACCCTTCGACCGCAAAGAACTCAACGCCCTCCTCGACCTCGCCACCGGAGGCTGCGCCGACCTCGCCGCCCTCCAGCGCGACGCCCTCGCCTGACCGGGCAACCGAACCACGCCCACCGGCGTCCCCACCGGTACGGGCGCACGGGCCGAACCGTGCGCCCGTCCACCACCCGGGAGGACCGTTCCACATGGCCGCGCGCCGACGTATCGCCCTCAGCATCGCCACCGCCGCCCTGCTCGTGCCCGCCACCGTCGGCTGCGCCGCACTCGACAAGGCCATCGAATGCGTCGAGACCGCGGACGCCATAGCCACCAGCGTCGGCAACCTCCAGGACGCCGTCGCCACCGGCACCAGCGACCTGAGCCAGGCCAGGGAATCACTCGACGCCATCGAGCGCGAACTCGGCAACCTCGGCGACAAGACCGACAACGCCGACCTCACCAAGGCCGTCGACGACCTCAGGACCGGCGTCACCAACGTCCGCACCGCCATCGAGAACGGCGACGCCACCCCCGACGTCTCACCCGTCACCGACGCCGCCACCGAGATCGGCAAGGTCTGCACCCCCGGATAATCGGGGCATGACCCGACTCATCCTCGCCACCCGCAACGCCGGGAAGATCACCGAACTGAAGGCCATCCTCGCCGACGCGGGCATCACCCACGAACTCGTCGGCGCGGAGGCCTTCCCCGACATCCCCGACGTCAAGGAAACCGGCGTCACCTTCGCCGAGAACGCCCTCCTCAAGGCCCACGCCCTCGCCCGCGCCACCGGCCTGCCCGCCGTCGCCGACGACTCCGGCCTCTGCGTCGACGTCCTCGGCGGCGCCCCCGGCATCTTCTCCGCCCGCTGGTCCGGCACCCACGGCGACGACCGGGCCAACCTCGACCTGCTGCTCGCCCAGCTCCTCGACATCGACACCCCCCACCGCGGCGCCCACTTCGCCTGCGCCGCCGCCCTCGCCCTCCCCGACGGCACCGAACGCGTCGTCGAAGGCCGCCTGAACGGCACCCTCCGCCGCTCCCCCCACGGCGCCAACGGCTTCGGCTACGACCCGATCCTCCAGCCCGAGGGCGACACCCGCACCTGCGCGGAACTCACCCCCGCCGAGAAGAACGCCATCAGCCACCGCGGCAAGGCCTTCCGGGCCCTGGTGCCGGTGGTGCGCGAACTGCTGGGCTGACGAAGGAACGTCACAGGCCCGCCCCGCTGATGCGGGGCGGGCCTGTGACCGCGGTACGCCCGGTCGGATTCGAACCGACAGACACGACCACCTAAAGGTCGCCGCTCAGCCGTTGGCGTACGGGCGCCGGTACCGCGTCCACTGTACTGACTGATGATCCCGCCGGTGGGCGAACCCCGCCTACGAGCCGATCCGCTGCCCACCCCTGCACCAGGTCCCGGTGACCGCGTGGCAGTTGGGGCAGAGCAGCCGGAGGTTCCGGCGGCGGTCGTCGTGCCGGTCGCCGTTGATGTGGTCGACCTCCAGGACCATCCTCCGCCCCAGCCACCGCGGCCCGGTCCCGCACCCGGCGCACAGCTCCGGGACCCCGGTCTCCGTCAGCGCGCGGCGCAGCACCACCGTCCTGGTCCGCCGGCCCCGGTCGTGGCGTACCAGGATCTCGTCCGCGCTCCGGGGCGGGGCGACAGGCTGTCTCCGCAGATGGACCTGCCGGTGGAAGTGCGACGTGTCGACGCCGTGCTCCGCCACGAGTTCACCGAAGAGCGCACGCTGCCGGGGGCTGACCGGGCGGCCCATCAGACGCAGCGCTCCGGCCACGGAGACCGAGCCTGCGACGGCGGACCTCAGCCGGTCCGCGGTGCCTGGCGTGGCCGGGCGCCTCTTTGCCCGCCCCCGGTAGGTGTCGGTGACCGCGTGGCAGTTGGGGCAGAGCAGCCGGAGGTTCTCCGGGCGGTTGTTCCGCCAGTCCCCGTCCCTGTGGTCGACCTCGAGGGGAAGGGGCCGCCCGCGCCAGGACGGCGTCGTGGCGCACAGGGCGCAACGGTCCGGGACACCTGACGCGGTCATCGCCCGGCGCAGGCGCTCGCCCGGGATGCGCCGCGATCGTTCCGGTGGCTGGACCACGAGGACCGCCCCCGGGTCGCGCCGCCTGGTCCCTCCCGCCCGGTCCGGCGGCCGGAAGTGGGAGGTGTCCAGTCCGAGCGCCGTGACCCGCCTGCTGATGTGGGTGTGGTACCCGCCCACGACATCGAGCCCGAGGCGTCTCAGCACCTCGCACATGCTGCTCGACGCGGCGACGACGGGGGAGAGGACCTCCCGCGTCCACCGCACCCCCTCCCGTTCGAAGTGCGAGGTGTCGACCCCGAGGCGGATCATCCGCGCGCGGAGGTACCGGCGGGTGGCTCCGCGCGGGTCGAGGCCGAGCCCCGTCATCATCTCGCTCATGGACCGTGCGTCCCGAGCGGCCGCTTCCAGGCATTCCTTGGTGAACCGGCTCGTCGCCATCCCGCCCTCCCCGTCCGGCTGTGCGTTCGTCGCCCGTACGGAGCAACGAACCGGTGGCCGGACGGTCACGCACGGAAAACGGAGCGCCCCGCCCCGTGCCAGGGGCGGGGCGGGGCGCTCCGGAGGGGGCGCGATGTGGGTCAGAACTTCGGGTCGGGGGCCGTGGCGAGGACCATGTCGGCGGCCTCCTCCTTGGTGCTGACGGACGGGGGCGAGCCCTGGAGGGGCTGCTGGGCCGTCTCCTTCATGCAGGCGACGGCGATCACGCCGACCAGGGCGGCGGCCATGGAGTAGTAGGCCGGCATCAGGTTGCTGCCGGTCCAGCTGATGAGGGCGGTGATCACCAGGGGGGTGGTGCCGCCGAAGAGGGACGCCGAGAGGTTGTAGCCGACCGAGAGCGAGCCGTAGCGCACCTGGGTGGGGAAGAGCGCCGGGAGCGCGGCGGACATCGTGCCGAGCAGGCACACCAGGGAGAGGCCGAGCATCAGCATGCCCGCGGTGATGGCCAGGATGCTGCCCTGTCCGATGAGGAGGAAGGCGGGGGCCGACAGGACGAGGAAGCCGAGCATGCCGGTCATCAGGAGCGGCTTGCGGCCGAAGCGGTCGCTGAGGCGGCCGACCTGGTTGATGACGGCCATGAGGGCGGCCATCACGCCGAGCAGGATCAGCAGGCCGTGGGTCTCGCTGTAGCCGAGCTCGTCGGAGAGGTAGGTCGGCATGTAGGAGAGCAGCATGTAGTCGGTGATGTTGTAGGCGCCGACAAGGGCGATGCACAGGATCAGGGTGGGCCAGTACTGGCGGAAGATCTTGGCGAGGTCGCCCTTGGTGGAGGTCTCGACGGTGTCCGCGGCCTCGGAGGCGTGGGCGGATTCGTCCTCCAGCTTCTGGAAGGCGGGGGTCTCGTCGAGGCGCAGTCGCAGGTAGAGGCCGACGAGGCCGAGGGGTCCGGCGACGAGGAAGGGGACGCGCCAGCCCCAGTCCTCCATGGCGGCGTCGCCGAGGAGTGCGGTGAGGGCGGTGACGAGGCCGGCGGCGCCGATGTAGCCGGCGAGGGTGCCGAATTCGAGGAAGCTGCCGAAGAAGCCGCGCCGCTTGTCGGGGGCGTACTCGGCGATGAAGGTGGAGGCGCCGCCGTATTCGCCGCCGGTGGAGAAGCCCTGGACGAGGCGGAAGAGGATCAGCAGGACGGGTGCCCAGAAGCCGATGGCGGAGTAGGACGGGATCAGGCCGATGGCGAAGGTGCCGACGGCCATGAGGATCATGGTCAGGGCGAGGACCTTCTTGCGGCCGATGCGGTCGCCCATGGGCCCGAAGAACATGCCGCCGAGGGGCCGTACCAGGAAGGCGACGGCGAAGGTGGCGAAGGACGACAGCAGCTGGGCGGTCTCGTTGCCGGACGGGAAGAAGACGTGACCGATGGTGACGGCCAGGTAGCTGTAGATCCCGAAGTCGAACCACTCCATGGCGTTGCCGAGCGAGGCGGCCTTGACGGCGCGCTTGACGGCGGCCTCGTCGGTGACGGTGATGTCCGTCCGCCTGAGCCTGGGGTTCCTCCGCTGCTTGATGGTGCGGAAGAGGATGGGGTGGCGCTTGACCGCTGCGGGATCCGGAGTGTCCCGCTGTTCCGAATCCGCCATGTGCGCGTCCTTTCCTGGAAGGTGTTGCCAGGGGATACGTCTGACCGATCGTGGCGAAAGCAAACCGCGGTCCCGGGAGTGGGACCGCGGTCACAGGGGGCGGGGCCGGGGAGGGGTCAGATCCCCAGGTCCTTGATGATCTTGGCGACGTGGCCGGTGGCCTTGACGTTGTACAGGGCGCGCTCGACCTTGCCGTCCTCGTCGACGACGACGGTGGAGCGGATGACGCCGGTCACCGTCTTGCCGTAGAGCTTCTTCTCGCCGAAGGCCCCGTAGGCGGTGAGGACCTCCTTGGAGGGGTCTCCGACGAGGGTGACCTTGAGGTTCTCGGTGTCGCGGAACTTCGCGAGCTTCTCGGGCTTGTCGGGGGAGACGCCGATGACGTCGTAGCCGGCCTCCGCGAGCAGGTCGAGGTTGTCGGTGAAGTCGCAGGCCTGCTTGGTGCAGCCTGGCGTGAGCGCGGCGGGGTAGAAGTAGACGATGACCTTGCGGCCCTTGTGGTCGGCGAGCGAGATGTCGTTGCCGTCGGCGTCGGGAAGGGTGAAGGCGGGGGCGGTGTCGCCGGGTGCCAGGCGCTCGCTCATGGTTCTCCTCGGGGTCCGTGAGGGTGTACGCCGTCGAGCGTAATGGGGGTGCCGTGGGGTGCGGGGACGCGGCAGCTGACAGACTGTCGATGCAGGACCACGGAACGGCGGGCACGGACCCGCGGGGCCGCGGGCCTGCGGGACAAGGACTGCACGACCACAGGACGACGACACGACCAGGGAGGCGGCGCGGTGTCGGATACCAGGACCCCTGCGCAGATCGAGGCGGACATCGTCCGCCGGCGCGAGCAGCTGGCCGAGATGCTCGACGAGATCGGTGTGCGTGTGCATCCCCGGACGGTGATCGGTGACGCGAAGGCGAGGGTGGCGTCCACGGTGGACGCGACGGCCGGCCGGGCGTTCGTCGCCGTGAATCGCACGGTGTCGGACGTGAAGGCGAGGTTCGTGTCCGAGGAGGGCGCGCCGCGGCTGGAGCGGGTGGTGCCGGTGGCTCTGGTGGCCGTCGGTCTGGTGGGTCTGCTGGCGATGTCGGCGCGCCGGCGCAGGGTGTGACCCTGTGGGGCGCCGGGGCTGCCGGGGCGGGTAGGTTCGTGGCGTGAGCGCCAGCAGAGATGAGCACAGGACCCAGCACGACAAGCTTCCGATCCGGATGCTGCACGACCGTGTGCTGGTGCGGACGGACATCCCGGAGGGTGAGCGGCGCTCCAGCGGGGGCATCGTGATCCCGGCGACGGCGGCGGTCGGCCGGCGTCTGGCGTGGGCCGAGGTGATCGCCGTCGGGCAGAACGTGCGCACGGTGGAGATCGGTGACCGGGTGCTGTACGACCCGGAGGACCGGGCGGAGGTCGAGGTGCGGGGTGTGGCGTACGTGCTGATGCGCGAGCGTGATCTGCATGCGGTGGCGGCCGACCGTTTCCAGGGGTCGGAGGATTCGACGGGGCTGTACCTGTAGCCGTGTCGAGGGTGTGAGCGGGGCCGGTGGCGGAGGTCACCGGCCCTTGGCATGGGGTCGCTGCCTGTGGTTGCTACGGTGGAGGGACCCGACGAGACGCGCCGTACCGGGCTTCGCAAAGACGACGCACCCTGTGGTGTTCCCGTGTCTCGGAGGTGCCGTCATGGCCTGGGTCCTGCTTGTCGTCGCCGGTCTGCTCGAAGTGGGCTGGTCGATCGGGATGAAGTTCACCGAGGGGTTCACCCGGCTGTGGCCGAGCGTGTTCACCGGTCTCGGGATCGTGGCCAGCATGGTGCTGCTCGCGCAGGCGGCGAAGTCGCTGCCGATCGGCACCGCGTACGGCGTGTGGGTGGGTATCGGGGCCGCTGGTGCGGCGGTGGTGGGCATGCTGGTGCTGGACGAGCCGGTCACGGCGGCCCGGATCTTCTTCGTGTGTCTGCTGCTGGTGGCCGTGGTGGGTCTGAAGGCGACCTCGGGTCACTGAGCGGCGGTCGCGGTCAGCGGGTCGTGGTGCCGGTGTCCGGTGCCCGGTCCGGCGACGTGTCGTGTGCGGGGCCGGCCGCCGGCTCGGGGGCGGGCGGTGCGGCCGCGGGGGCCGTGACGGGCGGTGCGGTGGCGGCATGGCCGCCGGGGCCGGTGCTCTGTCCGGGGGTGTGCGTGCCGTCGGCGGGTGCCGGGCGGGTCGTGCGGCCGGGGCCGGTCGGTGCGCCGGGGCCGCCCGCGCCCTCCTCCCAGCCGCCGTCACCGCCGTCCCCCTCGCCTTCGGCGTCGTAGGGCGGTGTGGATTCGCCGGCCTCCGCGGATTCCTCGGCCTCGTCGGGTTCCTTGATGGGCTCGGTCACCTGCAGGTCGAAGCCGCGCACCTCGCTGCCTTCCAGGGCGGCGGAGGTGTAGCGGGCCCAGATCTCGGCGGGGATGCCGCCGCCGTTGACGCGGGGTGCGCCGAGGGCGCCGTAGAGGGGGGTCTGGGCGCCGGTCTTGGGGTCCTGGCCCATGACGGCGACGACGGTGACCAGGTCGGGGGTGTATCCGGCGAACCAGGCGGCGCGGTCCTCCTCGGCGGTGCCCGTCTTGCCGGCCGCGGGCCGGCCCACGGCGCCGGCGGCGGCGCCGGTGCCCCCGTCGACGACGCTCTGCAGCACGGCGGTGGTGGTGTCGGCGGCCTCGCGGGAGACGGCGCGTCGGGCCGGGCGTTCGGGGAGGGCGATCTCGGAGCCGTTGCGGGTGATCTTCTCGACGAGGGTGTGGTCGGTGTGGGCGCCGTGGTTGGCGAGGGTGGAGTAGGCCTCGGCCATGTCGAGGACGCTGGCGGTGGCGGRGCCCACACCGACCACACCCTCGTCGAGAAGATCACCCGCAACGGCTCCGAGATCGCCCTCCCCGAACGCCCGGCCCGACGCGCCGTCTCCCG
>NZ_RDBP01000012.1:538424-574161 GCF_008042045.1 Streptomyces sp. T39 | reverse complement strand
GCACCAGCAGGGTGTCGAGGGTGCCGTCGCGCACCCGGCGCCCCAGCCGGTCCATGGAGCCCAGCACCAGGTCGGCCAGGCCGARGGCGATCGCGGTGCGGCGCACCTTCTCGGGGCCGACGTCGACGGCCATCTGCGCGTACACGGCGTTGACGGACTCGTCGGTGGCGCGGCTGATGCTGACGGGGCCGTAGGAGACGTCGTCCTCGTTGTCGGGGGCGTACTCGGCGCCGGTCCAGCCCTCGACGGGGCGGGCGCTGGTGCCGTCGTAGACGGTGTTGGGGGTGATGGGGCGGCCGCCCTGGGTGGTGGAGCCGTGTTCGACGGCGGCGGCGAAGACGAACGGCTTGAAGCTGGAGCCGACCTGGTAGTCGCGGCGGGTGGCGTTGTTGACGAACTGCCGGGTGTAGTCGATGCCGCCGTACATGGCGACGACCTTTCCGGTGGCGGGGTCGATGGAGGCGCCGCCGACGCGGACGTTGCGGTCGGCGTCGTTGTCCTCGTCGAGCCGGGAGGTGACCTCTTCGTCGACGGCCTCGGTGAACGCGTCCTGCTTGGCGCGGTCGAGCGTGGTGGTGATGCGGTGGCCGCCGGTGGCGAGGGTCTTCTCGTCGAGGGTGCCGGTCGCCTCCAGGTGGTCGCGGACGGCCTGCACGATGTATCCGCGCTGGCCGGAGAGGCCGGTGGAGGCCTGGGCGGGCTGGGGTGCGGGGAAGCGCATGGCGTCGCGGGCGGCGGGGGTGAGCCACTTCTCCTTGACCATGCCGTCGAGGACGTAGTTCCAGCGGGCGAGGGCGGCGGCCCGGTTGCGGGGGTGGGCGGCGACGTCGTAGGCGCTGGGGGCCTTGAGCAGGGAGGCGAGGTAGGCGCCCTCGGCGGTGCCGAGGTCTTCGACGTCCTTGCCGTAGTAGGCCTGGGCGGCCGCCTGGATGCCGTAGGCGTTGCGGCCGAAGTAGCTGGTGTTGAGGTAGCCCTGGAGGATGTCGCTCTTGCTCTGCTCGCGGCCGAGCTTCACGGCGATGAAGAACTCCTTGACCTTGCGGGTGACGGTCTGTTCCTGGACGAGGTAGTAGTTCTTCACGTACTGCTGGGTGATCGTGGAGCCGGACTGCCTGCCCTTGCCGGTGACGGTGTTCCAGGCGCCGCGGACCATGGCCGGCGGGTCGATGGCGGGCTGGGTCCAGAAGTCGCGGTCCTCGGCGGCGAGTACGGCCCGCTGGACCGTCAGGGGCACCTGGTCGAGGGGGACGTTCTCGCGGTTGATCTCTCCGTCGCGGGCGATGGGGGTGCCGTCGCGGTAGAGGTAGACGTTGGTCTGCGCGGTCGCGGAGGCGTTGGCCGCGGGGATGTCGACGAGCAGATAGCCGGCCAGGAAGCCGCCGATGAGCAGCACGGCGACGGCCAGGGTGGTGCCGAGGACGATCCGCCAGGTGGGGATGACGCGCCGCCAGCCGGTGCGCCGGGGGCGGGTCCTGGCTGACTTCTTCCCGGCGGGCGCGGGCTCGGCCGGACCGGGCACGGTCGCGTCCCGGGGGGTCCAGCTCTGCTGCTGCGGCTCGTCACTCATTCCCCCATAGTGCCCTTTTAGGGGTGATATCCCCCGGATCCGGGCACGGAGCGGCCGGAAATCCGCTCGCGGGGCGGCGTCGGGCTCGGCTAGGGTCGTGCGCTTTGGTGCCGGGCGGGCGTACGAGGCGAGGGGGCGGGGAGCGTGGTGCGGCTCTATGCGATCGTCGCGGCGGGTGGGTTCCGCCGCCATGCGACGTATCGGGTGGCGACCGCGGCGGGCGTGTTCACCAACACCGTCTTCGGCTTCATCATGGCGTACACCTATATCGCGCTGTGGGACGAGCGTCCGCAGCTCGGCGGGTACGACCTCTCCCAGGCGCTGACCTATGTGTGGCTCGGTCAGGCGCTGCTGATGACCTGCGCCATGATGGGCGGCGGCTTCGAGGACGAGCTGGTCGAACGCATCCGCACCGGGGACGTCGCCGTCGACCTGTACCGCCCGGCCGACCTGCAGCTGTGGTGGCTGGCAGGCGATCTGGGACGTGCCGCCTTCCATCTGCTGGGGCGCGGGATCGTGCCGATGGCGGTCGGGGCGCTCGCCTTCGACCTGGCGATGCCCGCCTCGCCGCTGACCTGGCTCGCCTTCCTGGTGTCGGTGGCGCTCGGCGTGGTGGTGAGCTTCGCGGTCCGCTTCCTGGTCGCGCTGTCCGCGTTCTGGCTGATGGACGGCGCCGGGGTCATCCAGATGGCCTGGCTGTGCGCGTTGTTCTTCTCCGGCATGCTGCTGCCGCTGAACCTCTTCCCCGGTCTGCTCGGCGACGTGGCCCGGGCGCTGCCCTGGTCGTCGCTGCTCCAGATCCCGGCGGACGTCTTCCTCGGCACCTGCACGGGCGGGGAGCTGGCGGGGGCGTTCGCGTTCCAGGCAGGCTGGGCCGCCGCCCTGCTCGCGGCGGGCCGGCTGCTCCAGGCGGTCGCGACCCGGCGGGTGGTGGTCCAGGGTGGCTGAGGCGGTGCGGGCGTACGGGCTGATCGTGGCGATGTGGATCCGTTCCACGATGACCTACCGGGCGTCGTTCGCGATGACGGCGTTCGGGAACTTCGTGGCCACCGGCTTCGACTTCGTCGCGATCCTGCTGATGTTCTCCCATGTGGACGCGCTCGGCGGCTGGTCGCTGCCCGAGATCGCGTTCCTCTACGGCACGACGAGCACCGCCTTCGGCCTGGCCGACCTGGTGCTGGGCTCCATGGACCGGCTGGGGCGCCGGGTGCGCGACGGCACCCTCGACACCCTGCTGGTGCGGCCCGTGCCGGTGCTCGCGCAGGTGGCCGCCGACCGGTTCGCGCTGCGCCGCCTGGGCCGCGTCACCCAGGGGCTGCTGGTGCTCGGCTACGCCCTGGTGACCCTGGACGTCGACTGGACACCGGGCAGGGCGGCGGCGGTGCCCGTGATGCTGCTGTGCGGCGGGGCGATCTTCGCGTCGGTCTTCGTCGCGGGCGCCGCGTTCCAGTTCTTCGCGCTGGACGCCGCCGAGGTGCAGAGCGCCTTCACGTACGGCGGGAACACCCTGCTCCAGTACCCGCCGTCGATCTTCGCCAAGGACCTGGTGCGCGGGGTGACGTTCGTCGTGCCGCTCGCCTTCGTGAACTGGGTGCCCTCGCTGTACGTCCTCGGCCGGGAGAACCCGCTGGGGCTGCCCGACTGGCTCGCCCTCCTGCCGCCCGTCGTCGCCGCCGCCTGCCTGGGGCTCGCCGGACTGGCATGGCGGACGGGGCTCCGCGCGTACCGCAGCACCGGAAACTGAGGACTGGGGACGGGAATGGACACCAGGGACGGCCTGCCGGCCGCGGACACCCACGACGGCACCGCGCGGACGCGCCCGGCCCGCGGCGCGCCGGCCGCGGGGCCCGGCGCCGGGGACGCGGGATTCATCGCGCTCGACGGCGTCGAGAAGGTCTTCGACGTGCGCCGCAGGACGGGCCGCCTGCGGCGCGAACGCCACCGGGTGCGGGCGGTCGACGGGATCAGCTTCACCGTGGCGCGCGGCGAGATGGTGGGCTACATCGGCCCCAACGGCGCGGGGAAGTCGACCACGATCAAGATGCTCACCGGCATCCTCACGCCCAGCGGCGGCAGCCTGCGGGTCGCGGGCATCGACCCGTCCCGTGAGCGCACCCGCCTCGCCCGGCGCATCGGCGTCGTCTTCGGCCAGCGCACCACCCTGTGGTGGGACCTGCCGCTGCGCGACTCCTACCGTCTGATGCACCGCATGTACCGGGTGCCGGACGCGGTGTTCCGGGACAACCTCGACCGGTGCACCGAACTGCTCGACCTCGGCGAGCTGATGGACGTGCCGGTGCGTCAGCTGTCGCTGGGGCAGCGGATGCGCGGCGACATCGCGGCGGCCCTGCTGCACGACCCCGAGGTGCTCTACCTGGACGAGCCGACCATCGGCCTGGACGTGGTCTCCAAGGCGAAGGTCCGCGACTTCCTGCGCGACCTGAACGCAGAGCGCGGCACCACCGTCCTGCTGACCACCCACGACCTGACCGACATCGAGCAGCTGTGCCGGCGGGTGATGGTCATCGACCACGGCCGTCTGATGTACGACGGCGCGCTCGCCGGACTGCACGAGGTCGGGGAGAGCGAACGCACCCTCGTCGTCGACCTGGAGCGGGAGTTCCCGCCGATCGCGCTGGACGGGGCGCGCACGGTGCGGGTCGAGGGCCCGCGCCAGTGGCTGGCCTTCCCCGCGTCCGCCTCGGCCGCCCCGCTGGTCGCCGAACTGGCCGCACGATGGCCGCTGGTGGACCTCTCGGTGCGGGAGCCGGACATCGAGGCGGTGATCGCCAAGATGTACGCGGACCGTCCGGCTGGCTAGGCTGGTCGTATGACGAGCGAACTCCCCGAGATGCGTGCCTCCGATGCGGAACGGGAGCGCGTGGCCGAGCGGCTGCGTGACGCGGTCGCCGAGGGGCGCCTGGACATGGAGGAGTTCGAGCAGCGTCTCGACGCCGCCTACCGCGCGCGTACGTACGGCGAACTGGCGCCTCTGGTGAAGGACTTGCCCGCCCCCGGCACCGCCGTCACGGATCCGGTCCTGGTGGCCGACCCGGCGGGCGCCCCCGTGCGGACGCGCTGGCGCGAGCGGATCGGTCTCCCGGCGACCTCCAAAGGTGCCTTCGCCTTCTGGGGCGGCTTCGGCCGCAAGGGCACCTGGACGATCGGCCGTTCCTTCACCGCGGTGACGGTGATGGCGGGCGGCGAACTCGACCTGCGCGAGGCACGGTTCGAGGACCGCGAGACCGTGATCACCTGCTTCGTCGTGATGGGGGGCGTGCATGTCATCGTGCCCCCCGACGTCCACCTCCAGGTCACCGGCGTCGGCCTGATGGGCGGGTTCGGCGAGCAGGGCGTCACCGATGTGGAGCCCGACCCGGACGCCCCGCGCGTCGTCGTCCGCGGCCTCGCCGTGATGGGCGGCGTCGGTGTGGAACGCAAGCGGACCAGGGCGGAGAAGCAGCGGCTGAAGGCGGAGCGCGCCGAACGGGCCGAACAGGCCCGGCTGGAGAAGCAGGAACGCAAGCTGGAGCGCAAGCAGGACCGCAAGGAACTGGGCTGAGACGGGGGCCGCGACGGGGGAGGCGGCCGCCGAGCCGCCCCCCGTCGTGGCCCGCTCGCCCCCGGGGGAGCCCGCTCAGAGCGTCGCCGGGTCCACCACCGCGCCCATCCGCGCGTAACCCGCGTCGCTCGGGTGCAGATGGTCCCCCGAGTCGTAGGCGGGCAGCAGGCGGCGCGGCGCGTACGGGTCGCGCAGAGCGCGGTCGAAGTCGACGACGGCGTCGAAGACGGTGCCCGAGCGCACGGCCCCGTTGACCACGGCCCGCTCGGCCTCCACCGCGGCCGAGCAGCGCGGGTGGCCCGCGCACGGCAGGATCGTCGCGCCGGTCACGCGCAGGCCCTGGGCGCGGGCCCGGCCGGTCAGCTCCCGCAGGCCGGCGACGACCTGTTCGCCCGTCCCGGCGTACGGGGAACGCAGCAGGTCGTTGATGCCGATGGCGACGATCACCGACCTGGCCCCCGAGCGGGCGAGCACATCGCGGTCGAGGCGGCCGAGGGTGCTCTCGCCGCGGCCGTCGAGGAGCAGCCGGTTGCCGCTGATGCCCGCGTTGACCACGCCGTGGCGGCCGCCGAGGCGGTCCGCGAGGACGTCCGGCCAGCGGCGGTCCGTGTCGGGCGTGGAGGTGACCCCGTCGGTGATCGAGTCGCCGACCGCCACGACCGCGCCGCGCGCCTGGGAGGTCAGCACGTCGACGGCGGTGACGTGGTGCCAGGACCGGATCCGCTCGGTGTAGCCGTCGCCGCTCTCGTCCCGGGTGCGGTCGCCGGCGGCGACGTAGGAGGTCCGGCGCGCGTGGGTGTGCGTGGTGACCGGGCCGCCCGGCCCCGGCACATGGACGCTGACCAGCAGATCCCCGTCGTACGGGATGCGCAGGGCCACCGGGTCGCTGACGATCTCACCGCCGGGGGCGACGGTCGCGCCGCGTGCCCCGCCGAAGAGCACCGGGCGGACCGAGCCGGGGACCGCGGCGGCTCCCGCGCCGCCCGTCCCGCCCGCCGCCACGGCGAGCGACGCGGCGTCCACCCGCAGCGGCACGGTGCCGTAGAGGTTGGAGAGCGTGACGCGTGCGGCGGTGCCGCCGATGCTGGTGTGGACGACATTGCGCACGGAGCGCCCGTCGCGGCCGCCGGCCGTGCCCGTGGCGGCACCGGCGTCCGCGGGGAGGGCGGTGACCGGCGCGGCCGCCCACGTGGCGAGCCAGACGGGGGTCGCGGACGGCGGCGTCCGCACGGCGGGGCCGTTCCTGACCGTGTCGATGCCGAGATAGATGCCGCCGCAGATGAGGGCCACGACGGCCATGAGGGCAGCGAGGCTCGCATACCCCTGACGCTTGTTCATGCACACATCATCCGGCACGCCTCGGGAACTCGACGTGCCGCCCGGGAGTAGTCGAGGCAGGGACAATGCGTACGGGACGTACGCGCGGACGGGTGGAGCGGATGGAACGCAGAGAACCGGATGAGCCTGGCCACGTGGACCGTGCCCGCGACGGGGGTGCGCCGCCCCCGGGCGAGGCGCCCCGGGCGGCGCCGGGAGCGGGCCCCGGCAGGGCACCGGCAGGGGCCGGGGGCACCGGGCCGGGTGGCTCCGCGGGCGAGGCGCGGGACGCGGGTCCGCCGGACGCGGGTCCGCCCGATGCGGGCTCGCTGGACGAGGGTTCGCCGGACGCCCCCGCCGGGGCCGGGCCGGGCCGGGGAGGGGCCGGGGAACCTGGCGCCGGGCCGGTGGGCGCGCGGCGCAGCGGTGCGCGCGGCTCGGCCCTCGCGGACGGGGACGCGGCCGCCGGCGGCCGGAGCGGCACCGGGCTGCCCGGTTTCGCCTACACCGAGGCGGACGCGGAGAAGCAGCGCGGCGTACGGCGGATGAAGATCACGGCCACCGGCCTGCTGCTCTTCGTCGCCCTGGTCTTCGCCCTCGCCACCTGGGCGGAGAACACGGGCGCGGGCGCCTGGGCCGGATACGTCGCGGCGGCGGCCGAGGCGGGCATGGTCGGCGCGCTGGCCGACTGGTTCGCGGTGACCGCGCTCTTCCGCCACCCGCTCGGGATCCCCATCCCGCACACCGCGATCATCCCGCACAAGAAGGACCAGCTCGGCGCCTCGCTCGGCTCGTTCGTCGGCGAGAACTTCCTCTCCGAGGACGTCGTCCGCGCCCGCCTGCGCGGCGTCGGCATCGGCCGGCGGCTCGGCGCCTGGCTCGCCGAGCCCGCGCACGCCGACCGGGTCACCGCCGAGCTGGCGACCGCCCTGCGGGGCGCGCTGACCGTGCTGCGCGACTCCGACGTGCAGGCGGTCGTCGGCGAGGCCATCACCCGCCGGGCCGAGGCCGCGGAGATCGCCCCCGGCGTCGGCAAGACACTCCAGAAGGTCGTCGCCGACGGAGCCCACCACCGCGCCGTCGACCTGATCTGCGCCCGCGCCCACGACTGGCTCGTCCTGCACGCCGACTCGGTCATGGACGCCGTCGAGGGCGGCGCGCCCGGCTGGACGCCGCGTTTCGTCGACCGGAAGGTCGGCGAGCGCGTCTACCGCGAACTGCTGCGCTTCGTCACCGAGATGCGCGACATGCCCGGGCATCCCGCGCGGGCCGCGATCGACAGGTTCCTCGGGGACTTCGCCGGGGATCTCCAGTCGGACACCGAGACGCGGGAGCGCGTCGAGCGTCTGAAGTCCGAGCTGCTGTCGCGCTCGGAGGTCCAGGACGTCATCGCCTCCGCCTGGGCGTCCGTCCGCGGCATGATCCTCTCCGCCGCGGAGGACGACCGCAGCGAGCTGCGCCTGCGCGCCCGGGCGTCCCTGCTGTCCCTCGGCGCGAAGCTGGCGACGGACACCCGGCTGCAGTCCAAGGTGGACGGCTGGGTGGAGGACGCGGCGGTGTACGTGGTGACGACGTACCGCGCCGAGATCACCTCGCTCATCTCGGACACGGTCGCGAGCTGGGACGCGGAGCACACCTCCCGCAAGATCGAGGCCCACATCGGGCGGGACCTCCAGTTCATCCGCATCAACGGCACGGTCGTGGGCGCACTGGCCGGCCTCGCGATCTACACCGTCGCCCACGCCCTGAGCGGCTGACGCCGCCTTCGGGGGCCCGCGCCGGGCGGCCGGTGCCCGGGGCGGGCCCCCGAAGGCGGCGTCAGCCGCTCAGGGCGTGGGCGACGGTGTAGATCGCGAGGCCGGCCAGTGCGCCCACGACCGTGCCGTTGATGCGGATGAACTGGAGGTCCCGCCCGATGTGGGCCTCGATCTTGCGGGAGGTGTGCTCCGCGTCCCAGCTCGCGACCGTGTTGGTGGGGGAGGAGGCCTCGGAGGCGGCGAAGGCCTCGTAGGAGGGGACGGTCGCGGTGACGATGCCGAGGTTCTCCGTGCCGGTGGCCGCGAGGTCGCGGAGGGAGGACTCGATGCCGGCGAGGTGCGCCTCGTGCGAGGGGTACTCGGCAGCGAGGTCCGGGTACGCCGCCAGGAGCTCGGCGAGTTCCCCGGCCGGCCAGTGCAGGACCGCCACCGGGAACGGGCGGGAGAGCGCCGAGCGGTAGGAGCCGAGTTCCGAGCGCAGGCGCGCGATCTCCGCCTTCAGCTCGGCCGGGTTGTCCGAGCCGAGGGCCCACAGGCGCTTGGGGTCGTGGAGTTCGTCGAGGCTGAAGTCCGGGGTGTGGGTGGAGTGGACCCGGTCCGCCAGGGCGTCGTGGTCGTCGTGCGGCAGGCCCAGCATCCGGCGCACCCGGTGGCGCCCGGCGAGGAGCGACCGTGCTGCGTACGGGACCTCGTCGTCCTCGGGGAGCAGCAGCGCCAGTGCTTCGGAGAAGCACTCGTGCGACGCCTCCAGCTCGTCGTGGGACTCCAGCGTCTCCGCGATGATCTCCCACGGGGCCGCCTCGGACGGGGCGGCGATCCGGACGCCCGCGATGAGGGCGCGTGCCTCGGCCTCGTGGCCGTACTCCCAGAGGTTGGCGGCCTGGAGGGCCTTGACGAGCTGGGGATGGTCGGGCTCGTCGGCGAGCAGACGGTCGTAGAGGCCGGAGGCGCGCTCGCGGTCGCCGGCGAGCTCCAGATGGGCCGCGGCCTGGAGCAGCAGCTGTTCGTCGTCCTCCGGGTACTGCGCTGCGGTGCGCAGCAGGCGCTCGGCTTCGGCGGTGTGGTCAGCAGGCGTGTCGGGGCGCATGCTGCACACCGTACTGCTGTACGGGGGTGGGTCGGGGAGCCCCGGATCGGGTGAGGTGTCCAGCGCCGGGCCGGCGGCGGCGAGTTGGTGCGCGGCCCGGGGCGTCCGGGACGCCCCGGGGGTCAGCGGAGGGGCAGGGAGAACAGCGTCCGGCCCGACGCGTCCGCCATGGTCACCTCGTCGACGACGGTGTCGCCGGTCGCGGCCCCGGCGTACCAGACGCCCCAGCCCGGCCGGCCCGGGAGGGTCAGCAGGGAGGCGGTGACGGGGCCGGTGGCGGTGGTCACAGTGACGAGGGCCACGCCGTCCGCGCCGTAGAAGAGGCCCGAGAGGAACGCGCCCTCCTGCTGCACGCTGATGCCCGGATCGCGGCGGTCGATGTTGCCGTCGACGACGCTGCGGAACTGCGCCGGTTCGCCGGGCAGCGCCCAGTGCTTGCCCCGCTCGGTCAGCCACAGCTCGGCGCCGCCCGGTGCCGTGACGCGCTCGTCGGGTTCCACGACCCGCACGGGGGAGACGGACCGGGACGGGGTCGGGGAGACGGAGGGCGGGCTGCTGACGGCCGCGGGCGGCACTGCGGCCCGGTCGGGCGGCGCCGCGCGCTGGGCCGTCGCGAGCACGAACGGGGCGACCAGCAGGGCCGCACCGCTCGCCGCGAGCGCCGCGGCCCTGCGGTGCCGGCGGGCACGGGCCCGGCGGGCGATCGCTTCGAGGGGCGGCGGGGAGGGGGTGATGTCGAGGGCGGCCTCGGCGAGTACGGTGCGCAGGCCGCTGCCGTCGCCGCTGGGGAAGGTCATCAGAGGTCTCCGGGGGAGGACGGGCCGGTGGGTGCGGACGGTGATCCGGGGCTCGGCGTCCCGGTCCGAGTGCCGTGCGGCGTGCGGCCGTCGGCCAGGAGTGGCTGGTTCCGCAGGGTCTGGAGGGCACGCCGGGTGTGGGTCTTGACGGTGCCCACCGAGCAGTTCAGGACCCGTGCGACGTCGTGGTCGCCCAGGTCCTCCCAGTAGCGCAGCACCACCACCGCGCGCTGCCGGGCCGGCAGCGCGGTGAGCGCCCTGAGCACGTCGGCGCGGCGCTCGGTGGCCTCCGTGTGGTCGGGCTGCACGCGGTGGGCGGACTCCGGCAGGAACGGCATCAGTAAATGGACGACCCGGCGCCGGCGGGCGCGGCTGATGTTGTTGTTGATCAGCGCCCTGCGGACGTAGAGGTCGATCTCGTCGCGCGGGATGCGGTGGAAGTGCGCCCAGACCTTGGCCAGTGTCGTCTGCACCAGGTCCTCGGCCTCGTGGAAGTCGCCGGTGAGCAGGGTGGCGGTGCGCACCAGCCGCGGCCAGGCCGCCGCCGTGTACTCGGCGAACTCTGCGTGGCGGTCCTGCTTCACGGATCGCGGTTCCTTCGGCGTGGGGACGGGAGGGGCGCGGGCGGATGGGCCGACCGGCGGCACGCCGCGGAATGGGGGAAGGGGCCCGGCGGACGAGCCGGGCCCCCGGGGCGATCAGTGCAGGTCGAGGCGGGCCAGCTCGCCGCCCGCCGCATCGTGGAGCGTCACACCGCGCAGGAAGTCCTCCGAGCCGGGGCCGGGCAGCGGGGTGCTCGCGTACCAGGCGCCCCAGCCCTTGCGGCCGGGCAGGGTCACCAGCGAGGCGCTCACGGTGCCCTCGGCGGTGACCACCTCGACCCGGGCCGCGGCCCGGGTGCCGTACCAGAGGCCGGAGAGCAGGTAGAAGCCGTCGTCGCCGGTGCCGACGGGCTCGGCCTGGAGGCTGACCCCGGGTGTGCTCGGGTCGATGTTGCCGTCGACGACGCTGCGGAACTGGGCCGGTTCACCGGGCAGCGCCCAGTGCTTGCCCTCCCGGGTGAGCCACAGTTCGACGCCGGGCGCGGCCTCGACCCGTTGCCCCGGCCGGACCGTCCGTACCCCCGTGGCCGGGCGGTCCGCCGCGGGGGCGGGCGTCGCGTGCGGCGCGGTCCCGGCGGCTTCGGCCGCCGCCGGGCGTGCCGTCGCCGGTGAAACCGGTCCGGGACCGGTCGCGTACGCGACGGTCGGCGCCCCCGCCAGGGCGGCCAGGACCGCCACCGCTGCCACGTGTCTCGTCATCCGTGTCATGGACGTGTGTTCTCCCTGCGGAGTGGAGTGAACATGGAGGAGGGCGCCTCTCCACCCCTCACAACGCGGGACGGGGCCGGGGCGGATGACATGAGCGCGGAAGTTTTTCCCGTCGGGGATGCCGCGGGGGCAGGCACAGGGCAACCGTTTCGCAGGGCCGTTCGTGTATAACGGCAGAGGGACGCATCCGGGCCGTGGCAGCTGCGCGGCGCACTCCGGGCACGCACCCGGACCACGACGCGGCACCCGCACCCCGCCGCGCTCAGCGATCACGACGCGGTACACCGCCCCGGACACGGGGCGCACGACACAGGACGGAGGGCGTACGCGATGTTCAGCGGCACCCCCCGCCTCGCCCGGCTCACCGGGCTGCTGTTCTTCCTCCTCGTCGAGTTCGCCCTGATCGACGGCGACGGCCTTGTCACCGCCGTCGCGCTCGCCGCCACGGCGACCGCAGCCGCCGGTTCCGCGCTCGTCGTCTGCGCGGTCATCAGCGCACGCTGCGCTCCCGCCGTTCCGCGGACCCGGGTCAGAACGGCCCTGCGCGACCGTGAGAAGCGCACCGCCTTCCTCCCGCAGCGCGATCCGGACGCCCGCGGGCGCCGGCGCCCCCGAGCCCCCGGCCGTCTCCTCCTGACGGCCTCGTAGGGAACCGCTCGTTCCGAGCCGGGGGTCCTCCCGACCCCCGCCGGCACCGAGCCGGGAGTCCGGCCGACCCTCCGCTCGCCCCGAGCCGGGGTCCCCCGACCGACCCACCGCGCACGCCCCCTCGGGCCGTCATGCCGCCACGTCGTCGATCGACGTCCTCGTTCCCGGCACGACGAGACCCCCGGAGGGCTCACCCATGTCCGTTTTCGCCACCCTGGTCGAGCGGCTCGCCGACCTGCTCCAGCCGCTGTTCGCCGCCTCGGCCACGGCCGCCGCCATCGTCGTCTTCACCGCACTGGTGCGGCTCGCGGTCCACCCTCTCTCCCGCGCCGCGGCCCGTGGCGCCAAGGCGCGCACCCGGCTCGCGCCGCAGCTCGCGGAGCTGCGCACCAAGCACGGCAAGAACCAGGAGCGCCTGCAGAAGGCGACGATGGAGCTGTACGCGGAGGAGAAGGTGTCGCCCTTCTCCGGCTGCCTGCCGTCGCTGCTCCAGCTGCCGGCGTTCTTCCTGCTCTACCACCTGTTCTCCAACACGAGCATCGGCGGCGAGCCCAACGGGCTCCTGGACCACGACCTCTTCGCCGCCCCGCTCGGCGGGCGCTGGGCGGACGCGCTCGCGGACGGCGGGGTGTTCGGCGGGGCGGGGCTCGTCTACCTGGGCCTGTTCGTGCTCGTCGCGGCCGTTGCCACGTTCAACTTCCGGCGCACCAGGCGGCAGATGGCGGCCGCTCCGGCGCCCACGGGCGAGGCCGTGCCGGGGATGGGCGCCATGCTGAAGGTCATGCCGCTGATGTCGTTCGCGACGCTGATCACCGTCGCCGTGGTCCCGCTGGCGGCCGCCCTGTACGTGGTCACCAGCACCACCTGGAGCGCGGTGGAGCGGGTCTTCCTCTATCGGGACATGCCGGTGGCGGGGGCGCTCGCGGCGACGACCTGAGGGGAGGCGCGACGGGAGGCTACCGGCCCGTAAAGGTCCAGGTTGTGAACAGGGTCTTGCGGAGTGGTCGGATGACTTGGAGGATCGACCAACCCTCCGATCCTCCGACGGCCGCACCTGTCGGTCCGGGGTCGGCAGCGACCAGGGGAGACAAACGATGAAACTGCTGCGTGTCGGTACGCCGGGCGCCGAGCGCCCCGCACTGCTCGACGGTGACGGCGACGGGGCCACCCTGCGTGACCTGTCCGGACTCGTCCCCGACATCGACGGGGCGCTGCTCGCGGACGCCGCCGCCCTCGACCGGATCCGGGCGGCGGCCGCCGCCGGCGACCTGCCCGTGCTGGACGCCACCGGGCTGCGCGTCGGCCCGCCGCTGGCCCGCGTGGGCAAGGTCGTGTGCATCGGGCTGAACTACCACGGCCACGCGGCGGAGACCGGCGCCGAGCCTCCGGCCGAGCCGGTCGTCTTCCTCAAGGCGGCGGACACGGTGGTGGGCCCGGAGGACGTGGTGCTGGTGCCGCGCGGCAGCCGCAAGACCGACTGGGAGGTCGAGCTCGCGGTGGTCATCGGGCGCACCGCCCGTTACGTCGGCGACGACGAGGACCCGCTGGCCTACGTGGCCGGGTACGCCGTCTCCCACGACGTCTCCGAGCGCGAGTTCCAGATCGAGCGCGGCGGCACCTGGGACAAGGGCAAGAACTGCGAGACGTTCAACCCGCTCGGCCCCTGGCTGGTGACCGCCGACGAGGTGCCGGACCCGCAGGCCCTCGGCCTGCGGCTGTGGGTGAACGGCGAACTCAAGCAGGACGGCGGCACGGCCGACCAGATCTTCCCCGTGGCCGAGGTCGTCCGGTACCTCAGCCGCTTCATGACGCTGTACCCGGGCGACGTCGTCAACACGGGCACCCCGGCCGGCGTGGCCATGGGACAGCCCGAGCCCAAGCCGTACCTGCGCGCCGGCGACGTGGTGGAGCTGGAGATCGACGGGCTCGGCCGCCAGCGCCAGGAACTCAAGGACGCCTGACCGGGCCGCCCGCCGGGGGCCGAAGCGGACGGCCCCGCCCCGGGTGGGGCGGGGCCGTCGGCGCCGCGGGGTCAGGACGGCGGGCCCGCGACCCCGCTGCCGCCGTCCTGATGGGCGGCGAAACGCTCCAGCGCCTCCACCACCATCGCGTGGTCCTCGGCCTGCGGCAGACCGGACACCGTGACGGAGCCGATGACGCCGACGCCCTCGACGGCGAGCGGGAACGACCCGCCGTGCGCCGCGTACACATCGGGGTCGAGCCGCGACGACTCCTCGAACGTGGTGCCCTTCGCCCGGTGACGGGCCCCGACCAGGTACGAGCTCACCCCGTACCGCTCGACGACCCGGCGCTTGCGGTCGATCCAGGCGTCGTTGTCCGCGCTCGACCCGGGAAGGGCGCAGTGGAAGAGCTGCTGCGGTCCGCGGCGGATGTCGATGGCGACCGGCGCCTCGCGCAGATGGCCCATCTCGACCAGCAGGCTGCCGAGCTTCCAGGCGTCGCCGTTCGAGAAACGGCTCAGGGTGAGGCGCCGCTCCTGGTCCTCGATCTCCGCGACCGAGAGGTGCGCCCCGGAAGTGCTGTCGGGCCCCGCGGTGGTGCCGGGGCCGGTGGTGCTGTCGCTCATGCGCTGATCTCCACGGTCACGCCGTCCCGCGCGGAGCGGCGGGCGGCTTCCAGGACGTCGAGGGCGGCTGCCGCCTCCAGTGCGGTCACCGGCACGGGGCCGTCACCGCGCACGGCGGCCGCGACCGCCGCGTAGTACGCCGGGTAGTCGCCGGGCACGGTCTCGACCGGGGTGCCCCCGCCGGTCACGGGGGACTCCCCGGAGCCGAGACGGCCCCACAGCTCCCGGGGCTCCACACCCCACGGGGCACCGGCGGCCGGCAGCCGTCCGTCGCGCAGGTCGGCCTCCTGGGGGTCGAGTCCGTACTTCACGTACCCGGCCTTCGAGCCGAGAACCCGGAAACGGGGGCCGAGCTGCGCCGTCGTCGCGCTGACGTACAGGTGGGAGCGGACGCCGCCCTCGTGGGTGATGGCGATGAAGGTGTCGTCGTCCGCCTCGGCGCCGGGGCGGCGCACATCGGACTCCGCGTACACCCGCACGGCCGGGCCGAACAGTGTCAGGGCCTGGTCGACGACATGGCTGCCCAGGTCGTAGAGCAGCCCGCCGATCTCCGCCGGGTCGCCCGACTCGCGCCAGCCGCCCTTGGGCCGGGGGCGCCAGCGCTCGAAACGGGATTCGAAGCGCTGGACGTCGCCGAGCGAGCCGTCCGCGAGGAGCCCTCGCAGGGTGAGGAAGTCGTTGTCCCAGCGGCGGTTCTGGAAGACGGAGAGCACCTGGCCCCGCTCCTCGGCGAGGGCCGCGAGCTGCCGCGCCTCGGCGGCGGTGCCGGCGATCGGCTTGTCCACGACGACGGCGAGGCCGGCCCGGAGGGCGGCGCCGGCGATCGGGACGTGCGTCTTGTTGGGCGAGGCGACGACGATCAGGTCGAGCTCGCCGGCCCGCTCCCACAGCTCGTCCGGCGAGGCGGCGAACCGGACGCCGTCGCCGAGCGCGGCACGCGCCTCGGCCCTGCGCTCCTCGCGCGAGGTGACCACCGTGTCGACGACGAGACCGTCGGTGGTGGAGATCAGCGGTGCGTGGAAGACGGAGCCCGCCAGGCCGTAGCCCACGAGTCCGACGCGGAGGGGGGTGCCGGGACCAGTCATGGCGCCCACTTAAGCAACGCTGTTGCCAAAGTGCAAGCGGGCCCGACAATAGGGGGGTGACGCGTCCCGATCCGCATGAACCGCATGCCCCGAACGGCCCCCGAGACCTCGGTGCCCCCGGCGAGCCGGGCGCCCCGGCGCCGACGGCCCGGCGGACGGCGCCGGCGGGCGGGGTCAACCTGCCCGCGCTGCGCAGCCACAACGCGGCGCTCGTGCTCGACCTGCTGCGCGGAGCAGGGGAGGCCGGCATCAGCCGGATCGAGCTGGCCGAGGGCACGGGGCTGACGCCGCAGGCCGTCAGCAAGATCGTCGGCCGTCTGCGGGCCGAGGGCATGGCGGCCGAGGCGGGCCGGCGCGCCTCCACGGGCGGGAAGCCGCGCACGGTGCTGCGTCTCGTCCCCTCGGCCGGGTACGCGGTGGGGCTCCATCTGGACCGCGACGAGCTGACCGCCGTCCTCCTCGACCTGGCCGGCACCCGGGTCGCGACCCACCGGGCCCCGCTCGACCTCGGCGCACCCGCGGACACCGTCGTGGCGTCCGCCGCCGCACAGGTGGAGGCGCTCCTGGCCCACGTCGCACCGGACGACGCGACACCGCCCGCGGCCGACGCGCCCGACGGGCGGCCCGCCGCCCCCGGCGGCTCCGGCACGGACCTGGCCACCGCCACGGCCCGGCTTCCGGGAGCGACCGAGGCCCCTGGACCCGGCCTCGCGCCGCCCCCGACCGGACCGGGCTCCCCCGGGCCGGTCGCCACCCCCGAATCTGGCTCCCCCGCGTCGGCGCCCCCCGGTGCAGCGCGCCCCCTCCGCCCCCTCCCCCCGGTGGCCGCTGGTGCTCGGGGTGGGGGTGGCGATGCCCGGCCCCCTGGACCATGCGGGGGGCGTCCCGCACCGGGTCACCGGGCATCCCCACTGGGACGGCTATCCGCTGCGGGACGCGCTCGCCGAGCGCCTCGGGCTGCCGGTCGTCCTCGACAAGGACACCAACGCCGCGGCCCTCGGCCTCGCCCTGCGCGGCCCGGGCGACTCGTTCGCCTACCTCCACCTGGGCACCGGGCTCGGCGCCGGGCTGGTGCTCGGCGGGGCGCTGCACCGGGGGGCGCGCACCGGGGCGGGGGAGTTCGGGCACCAGGTCCTCCAGCTCGACGGCCCGCTCTGCGACTGCGGCGAGCGCGGCTGTGTCGAGGTGCTGTGCCTGGCCGCCGTCGCCCGCGGCGACGTCGCCGAGGCCGCCCGGGTGCTCGGCACGGCCGCCGGCAACCTCGTGGGACTGCTGGACATCGACCGGGTGCTGCTGGGGGGCCGGGCGGTCGCCGCGTCCGAGGAGGCGTTCGTGCGCGGGGTCGCCGAGGCCGTCGCGCGCCGCGGCCCGGTGCCGGTGGCGCCCGCGCCGGGAGGGCCGAACACGGTCGCCGAGGGGGCGGCGCAACTGGTGCTCGCGCCCGTGTTCGGCCGTGCTCCGGCCGCGCCCGCGGCCGACCCGGCAGGGTGAAAATACGGCGCCAGGAGCGGCGCCGCGCCGCTGTCTGGCCGTACGCCGGCGCCCGTGGGCGGCCCGGCGGGGCAACGATGACAGGGTCCGGGGGGCCACGGTCCGGGTGGCCCGGCAGCACGAGAGCAAGCAAAGGCCACCCATGCGACTGCGCAACGCCCTCGCCCTCACCGCCGGTACGGCGACCGCCGCGATGATCACCGCGGGGGCGCTGGCGCTCCCCGCACTCGCCGACGACGACCGTCCGGTGGACCGCCGGGGCCCCGGCGGGCAGGGAGTCTCCCGCCCGGCGGACCAGCAGCCGACCTGCGGCAAGGAGTCGGACCCGCAGTTCCCCATCCGCACCCGCATCCACGGCGGGCCCGCCACCGTGCGCCCCGGCTCCGGCTTCCAGGGCTGGCGGCTCGATCTGACCAACACCACCCCGGAGTTGTGCCACCACATCCACCCGGTCGTCATTCTCACCGACCGGGACGGGGCGCTCGCCGCCGACCGGGTCGCCGTCCAGTTCCACGACACGGACGCGGGACGGTGGCGCGCGGTCGCCCTGGAGAGGACCGGCGAGGCCGAACTGGTCGGCGCGGTCGACGACGGGTTCCAGGGCTTCGTCGTCCCGGCAGGCCGGACGGTCACCGTCGAGGCCAGGCTCTCGTTCGCCGCGGGCACCGCGCCGGGTGACGTCACCGTCAACACCGCCGTCGTCCAGCGCAAGGGCGACGACGGGGACTGGGTCGGCGAGTCCGGCGACTGGCACGTCGCGGTGAGCGGCGCGCCGTCGCCGGGGACGCGCGAGCCCGCGGAGTCCACCCCTCCGACCGGGACCCCGCAGCGGTCCGGAGCCCCGGATCCGTCCGGGAGCGCGACGGCGACGGCGCCGGGGACAGCCGAGTCGTCCGGGGCGGCGGAGCGGCCGCCGTCCGGGTATCCGCACCACCCCGACCAGCTCGCCTCCACCGGCTCCGGGACCGCGGTGCGGATCGCCGCCGTGGCCTCGGTGATCGCGGCGGGCACCGGTGTCGCCGTCCTCCTGAACCGCCGCTCCCGCCTCCGCCGCCGCTGAACGCGCCCCGGGCCACGCCGGGCCGGGGGTGATCGGGCCGCGGTGGATCAGCAGGTGAACGGCGGGGTCGGGACGCACGCATCCTGACTACGCTGGGGGCCGTCGCCACAGCGCAGTCGCGGCGCCCACCAGCACGCACACATGCACGGCAGGAGTCCGCCCCCATGGCAGAGCGCAAGCCGATCGAATCCTGGCTGACCGACATGGACGGTGTCCTCATCCACGAGGGCGTACCGATCCCCGGCGCGGACGCCTTCCTCAGGAAACTGAAGGAGACCGGGAAGCCGTTCCTCGTGCTGACGAACAACTCCATCTACACGGCCCGTGATCTGCACGCCCGGCTCGCGCGGATGGGGCTGGACGTCCCGGTGGAGAACATCTGGACCTCGGCGCTGGCCACCGCCCAGTTCCTCGACGACCAGCGGCCCGGCGGCACGGCGTACGTCATCGGCGAGGCCGGCCTGACGACCGCGCTGCACGACATCGGGTACGTGCTCACCGACCACGAGCCGGACTACGTCGTGCTCGGCGAGACGCGCACCTACAGCTTCGAGTCGCTGACCAAGGCGATCCGGCTGATCAACGACGGCGCCCGGTTCATCTGCACCAACCCCGACAACACCGGCCCCTCCACCGAGGGCCCGCTGCCGGCGACCGGTTCGGTGGCCGCCCTGATCACCAAGGCGACCGGCAAGGACCCGTACTTCGCGGGCAAGCCCAACCCCCTGATGATGCGGACCGGGCTCAACGCCATCGGCGCCCACTCCGAGACCAGCGCCATGATCGGCGACCGGATGGACACCGATGTGCTCGCGGGTCTGGAGGCCGGCATGCAGACGTTCCTGGTGCTGACCGGCTCCACGACGCCCGCCCTCGTCGACCGCTACCCCTTCCGGCCGTCCAAGGTCGTGGACTCGATCGCGGACCTCGTCGACCGCATCTGAGCCGCCGCCGACGCCCCGGGCCCCGGTCCGGGGCGTCCGTGCAGGTCGGGGGGTGGTGCCGGTTCTGCGGATGCGGAAACGCCCGGTACGAGTGAATCTCGGTACCAGGAGGTTCACGATGTGTGCAGGTTCCCTCGCTCTCCGTACCGCCGGGCTGGTCGCCGTGCTCGTGCTGGCGCCCGCTCCGGTCGCCGTCGCCGATGACCGGGCGGTCCGGCTCAGTCCGTCGGCGGCCGCCCCGGGCGGGGTGGTCCGCATCGCGGCGGACGGCTGTCCCGGCGGCGCCGTCGCCCGCTCCGACGCCTTCGCCGCGGACGCGGAGCTCGGCGCCGGGCCCGGGGCGCGCGGCCCCGCCGGCGCGGCGCGGGTGAGGCCGGACGCGCGGCCCGGCACCTTCACCGTCCGCCTCACCTGCGACGGACGCCCCCATGGCCGGGCGGAACTGACCGTACGGCCCGGGAGCGCGCGCCCCGCCGCGGCCGAACCGGCCGCCCGGGTGCACGCCTCGCCGGTCGCGCCGGTGCGCGCGGGCGGCGGGGGCGCCGTGGCCATCGCCGCCCCGGTGGCGGCGGTGGATCCCGAGGACGCCGGCCCCAGCGCGCGGCAGGCCGTGGCCGGCCTGGTGCTCGCCGGTGTCGCGGCGGTGGTCTTCGCCGTCCGGGGCGCCCGCCGCCGCGGACGGACCAGGTCCGACTGAGATGCGGGGCTTCGGGACGGGCGCCCCGGCCCGTGGCGCCGGGCGTGCCGTCGTCGGTGTGCTCTGGGCATTCCTGGTCCTCGTGCTGTGGCTGTGGGGCGGTGGCGCCCCCGGCGGTGCGGCCGGGAGCTCCGCGCCGACCACCGGTGACATGGCCGCGGTGGGCCGCCCGCCCGGCGTGCCGATGCCCGCCCCGCATCCTCCGCTCACCGCGTCGCGGCCCGAGCGGCTGGCGGTGCCCGCGCTCGGGGTCTCGGCGCCCGTCGTCGTGCGCGGCCTCGACGGTCGGGGGGCGATCGACCCGCCGTCCWGGACGGCGGCGGACCGGGTCGGCTGGTACGGCGCCGGGGCGCGGCCGGGGGAGCCGGGGGCGGCCCTGTTCGTCGGGCACGTCGACACCGACACCCGCCCGGCGGTCTTCTACGACCTGAGCACGGTGCGGCCGGGGGAGCGGATCGAGGTGACGGGCGAGGACGGGCGGGTGGCCGTGTTCACCGTCGACGACGTGCGGGTCTTCGACCGGGCCCGGTTCGACGCCCGCCTGGTGTACGGCCCCCGCGAGCCGGGGCGGGCGGAACTGCGGCTGATCACCTGCGGCGGTGTGTTCGACCGGGCGAGCGGGAGCTACACCGCGAACGTCGTCGTCTCCGCGTATCTCACCGGGGCCGGCTGAGTCTGCCGGCCCGCGCGGCCCTCACCTCCCGCTGACGCCGCCGGCCCCCGGAAACGAGCGAGGCCCTCTCATCGGTATGAGAGGGCCTCGCTCTGTGCGTGCGCCGCCAGGGACTCGAACCCCGGACCCGCTGATTAAGAGTCAGCTGCTCTAACCAACTGAGCTAGCGGCGCCTGCTGACCTGGAGAACTCTACCGGATCCCGAGGGGTGCTCCGCGCACCCCGGGACCGTGGGCCGCCGCGCCCGGGCCGGTCGGATCGTTGTATTTACCTTTTCATCCGTCAAAATGCGTTTTGTCCATGCGATGGAGACACTGCGCTCGTGAAACATCGTCAGAAGATCTTGTCGAGCGTGAACGGCTTGTCGACTGCGAATGGGGAGGCGACGCGTATGGCCCTGCCGGTCTTCGAGGAGTACGAGCCCGACGGCGACTGCGACTGCACCGGATGCGCGGCGCGGCGCCGCACACGGGCCGCCGGATCCCACCCCTCGGCCCGCGGCTGCCGCCGCGCCCTGGTGGCGGTCACCGCGGCGAGCGCGGTGATCGGCGGCGGGGGAGCGGCGGCAGCCGTCGCCCCCGCGGCCGGCGCCGTGCGGGCGCAGCTGCCCACGGCGGATCCCGAGCCGCCGACCGAACAAGGCGGGACCGGCCCCCTGCACGGCCCCTCCGGCAAGCCCGCCACCGGAGCCCCGCTGCGCGCCACGACCCGGGCGGAGATCATCGAGCGGGCCGGGAAGTGGGTCACCGCGAAGGTGCCGTACAGCATGACCAAGTACTGGAGCGACGGATACCGGCAGGACTGCTCCGGTTACGTCTCCATGGCGTGGGACCTGCCGGGCAACGAGTGGACGGGCAGCCTCGCCGCCTTCGCCGACCGGATCCGGCGCGAGGACCTCCAGCCCGGCGACATCCTGCTCTTCCACAACCCCGCCGAGCCCACGTCGGGCTCCCACGTGACGATCTTCGGCGGCTGGACCGACTACACCCACGCCTCCTACGTGGCCTACGAGCAGACCAAGCCGCACACCCGCAAGCAGGCCACGCCCATGGCGTACTGGAACAACTCCGCCTCCTACGTCGCCTACCGCTACAAGGGCCTCGCCGCGGCGGCCGGCGGCGGCACCAGCACGGTGGAGCCCTTCCCCGGCGCGGCCTCCTTCGGGCCGGGCGCGAACAACGCGCACGTGACCCGGCTCGGCCGGATGCTCGTCGAGCGCGGCGGCCGCCGCTTCTACCGGGAGGGGCCGGGGCCCCGCTGGACGGACGCCGACCGGCGCGCCACCCAGGCGTTCCAGCGGGCCCAGGGCTGGCGGGGCGCCGAGGCGGACGGCAGGCCCGGCCCCCACACCTGGCGGCTGCTGACGGGGAAGACCGGCCGGGACATCCCCGCCGCGCCGACCGGCGGCTCCACCGCGCAGCCGCCGGCGTTCCCCGGCCCCGGCCACTTCCGCCCGGGCGCGAGCAACGCACACGTCACCCGGCTCGGCCGGCAGCTCGTCGCGCGGGGCTTCGGCCGGCACTACGCCACCGGGCCCTCGCCGCGCTGGACCGAGGCGGACCGGCGCAACGTCCGCGACTTCCAGCGGGCCCAGGGCTGGCGGGGCGCCGAGGCGGACGGCTACCCGGGCCCCCACACCTGGCGGCGGCTCTTCGGGGCCCGCTGATCCCTCCGGCGCGCCGACGCCCGCGCACCACCGGCCGTCCCGCACCCGTGCGCGGCGGCCGTCCCCCGAGGGGAGAGGACCGGCCCCGCCCGAGGTGCCGGTCCCTTCCCGCCGGACAGCCACAGAGCAACCGAACGAAAGCCGAGGTGCCATGAACACCACGACGTCGGAGCCGGAGGGCGGCGTCCCGTCCGACCCCCCGCGGCGCCAGATGGTCATCGCGAGCGAGACGACCACGGAGATCCCGGTCCACCTGCTCTTCCGGGACGACAGCGGTCCGCATGTGCTGCCCACGGGACTGCGGCCCGCCGTGATCTCCCGGCGGCAGGGCACCGGCGAACAGCCCAGGGTCACCGGCCGGGGCACGCCGCCGGCGTCCGCCGCGAAGCGCCCGGCGCCGCCCGTCGACCCCGGGCTCGGCGAGCGGCCGGGCCCGGTCCTGCCCGGCTGGACGGGGCTCGTCGCGGGCGGCTGCTCGCTCGCCGGCATCGGGGCCCTGCTGTGGGGGACGGGCGCGGTGCCCGGGATGGTGGGCCGCCTCCTCGGCGTGACCCCGCCGCCGTACCAGGGCATCGGCATCGGGGTCTGGTGCCTGCTCGCCCTCGGGGTGGTGCTGGCGCTGTTCGGCCTCGGCGGTCTGGGCCTCGGACGCGTCGGCCACGCCTGGGTCCTCACGCTGTGCGGCGACTACCGCGGCACCGTCCGGCGGACCGGATTGGTCTGGGTGAGCCCGCTCGTGCTGCGGCAGCGGATCGAGGTGCGGCTGCGGCACTGGCGCAGCGAGGCCATGCCCGTGCACGACGCGGAGGGCACGGCGCTGCGGGTGACCGTGCTCGTGGTGTGGCGGGTGGAGGACACCGCGCGGGCGGCGCTGGGCGTCCGCAGCCATGAGACGTATCTGGCCGAGCAGGTGGAGGCGGTGACCGCGCGGATCTTCTCGCAGCTTCCGGCCGACGGCTTCGGCGAGGCCGTGCCGACCCTGCGCGACGCCGAGTCCGTGGGGGCCGACCTCACGCGGATGCTGGCGGCCGAGTGCGCCCCGGCCGGGATCGAGATCTTCACGGCCCAGCCGACGGTGGTCGACTACGCGCCCGAGGTGGCCGGCGCGATGCACCGCAGGAAGGTGGCCGCCCTCGACGCCCGGCACCGCGACTCCGTGCTCACCTCCGTCGTCGACGCGGTGGACGACACCGTCGGCCGGCTGACCGACCGGGGGCTCGTCGACCTGGACGACTACGAGCGCAAGGCTCTGGTGAAGGACCTCACGATCGCCTTCTACACGGGCCGGACGGGCGCCGCAGAGGGTCAGTGATTGGTCTGGACATGTTCAAGTTCCGTCAATACATTGGGACTTGGTCTAGACCGGAAGTAGTACTACCGCACGCGTGCAGCACGATCAGGAAACCCCCACGTTCTCCCTGGAGCCAAGCATGCGAAAGAAGATAGGCGCGGCCGTCGTCGGCCTCGCCGTGGCGGGCACGACGCTGCTCGCCACCGGCAGCGCGAGCAGCCACGGTTACACCGACTCACCCATCAGCCGGCAGAAGCTCTGTGCCAACCAGACGGTCTCCAACTGCGGCAACATCCAGTGGGAGCCGCAGAGCGTCGAGGGCCCGAAGGGCTTCCCGGCGGCCGGACCCGCCGACGGCAAGATCTGCGCCGGCGGCAACGGACCGTTCGCCCAGCTCGACGATCCGCGCGGCGGCGCCTGGCCCACCACCAAGGTGAGCTCCGGGCAGAACTACACGTTCCGCTGGCAGTTCACCGCCCGCCACCGCACCACGGACTTCAAGTACTACATCACCAAGAACGGCTGGAACCCCAGCCAGCCGCTCACCCGTGCCGCGCTGGAGTCCCAGCCGTTCCTGACCATCCCCTACAACGGCCAGCAGCCGCCGGCGACCCTGTCCCACTCCGGCAACCTGCCGCAGAAGTCGGGCCGCCACCTGATCCTCGCGGTCTGGACGGTGCACGACACGGCCAACGCGTTCTACGCCTGCTCCGACGTCCAGTTCTGATCCCCGGCCGGACATCGGGCACCAGCACAGCGCCCCCGGGCAACACCGACGGGTCCCGGGGCGCTGCGCCGCGGGGGTGGGGCCTGCCCCACCCCCGCGGCACCCACAGGGCCCATCGACCCGCCCCGAGGGCGCCGCCTAGCGTGTGCGCCATGGACGCAGCGATCACCCCCTGGCAGGCCCTGACCAGGCGCGACTTCCCACGGAGCGCCTGGCCCTGGCGGGCCGCCGCCTATCTGGCGAGCGGCGCCGTCACCGGCGTCGTCGCCCTCACGGGCCTCGTGGTGCTCGCCGGCTTCTCGCTGCTGCTCGTCGGCCTGCCCCTGCTGGTGCTCGCCGGCACCGGCCTCGCCGCCGTCGAACGCCGCAGGCTGCGCATCATCGACCCCGAGCCCGCTCCCGGGCCCCACCGCACCCCGGCCGAGCCCGGCCTCGCCGCCTGGCTGCGGCTGCGCCTCACCGAGCAGGCGACCTGGCGGGAGTTCGCGTACGGGCTGCTGCACGCGCTCGTGCTCTGGCCGCTCGACGTGATCGCCGTCGCCGCGGCCGTCGCGCTGCCCCTGGCGGCCGTCGCCACACCGGTGCGGTTCGCCCTCGACGGAGAGGAGGCGCGGGTCGTCAAGACCGTCCTCGTCACCACCTGGCCCGGGGCCCTCGCCGCCGCGGCCGCCGGACTGGTGCTCCTCCTGCTGCTGCTCTACCCGCTGACCGCGCTGGCCGCCGCCCGCGCCCAGCTCACCCGCCTGCTGCTCGCCCCGCGCGAGGGCGAACTGCGGGAGAGGCTCGGCGAGGTGACCCGCTCCCGGGCCAGGCTGGTCGCCGCCTTCGAGGCGGAACGCCGGCGGATCGAGCGCGACCTCCACGACGGCGCGCAGCAGCGGCTCGTCGCCCTCACCATGACCCTGGGCCTCGCCCGCCTCGACGCCCCCGACGGGCCGCTCGCGGACCGGCTCGCCGCGGCCCACCGGGAGACCGGGCGCGTCCTGGACGAGCTGCGGGAACTCATCCGCGGCATCCATCCCCAGGTCCTCGCCGACCACGGCCTCGCCGCCGCCCTCGACGACGCCGCCGACCACTCGGCCGTCCCCGTCGACACCGACGTCGAACTGCCCCGGCTCGACCCCTCCGTGGAGAGCGCCGCCTACTTCGCCGTCCGCGAGGCGCTGACCAACGCGGCCCGGCACGGCGACGCCCGCCGGATCCGCCTCACCGCACGCCACACCGGCGCCCTGCTCCGCGTGGAGGTGCACGACGACGGGCACGGCGGCGCCGACGCCCGGGGCGGCTCCGGACTCACCGGGCTCGCCGACCGGCTCGCCGTCCTCGATGGCACACTGACCGTCGACAGCCCGGCGGGCGGGCCGACCCTGCTGAGAGTGGAGATCCCGTGCCGAGCGCGCTGAGGGTGGTTCTGGCCGAGGACGGCGTCCTGCTGCGCGAGGGGCTGACCGCCCTGCTCCACCGCTTCGGCCACGAGGTCGTCGCCGCCGTCGGGGACGCCACCGCGCTGCGGGCGGCGGTCGCCGCGCACGAGCCCGACGTCGTCGTCACCGATGTGCGCATGCCGCCCGGCTTCCAGGACGAGGGCCTGCGCGCGGCGATCGCCCTGCGCGCCGAACGGCCGTCGCTGCCCGTGCTGGTGCTCAGCCAGTACGTCCAGCGGGAGTACGCCGCCGAGCTGCTGGACACCGGAGACGGCTCGGGCGTCGGCTACCTGCTCAAGGACCGGGTGGGCCAGGTCGAGGAGTTCGTCGCCGCGCTGACCCGCGTGGCCGACGGCGGCACCGTCGTCGACCCCGAGGTCGTACGGCAGCTGCTGCGCCGCCGCCGGGATCCGCTGGCCGCGCTGACCCCGCGCGAGCGGGAGGTGCTCGCGCTGGTCGCCGAGGGCCGGTCCAACGCCGCCGTCGCCCGCGAACTCGTGGTCACCGAGGCCGCGGTCGGCAAGCACATCGGCAACATCCTCGCCAAGCTCGGCCTCCCCCCGGCCGAGGACACCCACCGGCGGGTGCTCGCCGTCCTCACCTACCTCCGCTGAACCCGGGCCCCGAACGGGACAAGCGGGGGCGGACGGGACAGTGTCCGCGCGCCGGGGCGCCCGACGGCGTGAAGGGCGCTTCCGCGGGACGGTTGTTCGCGACGGATTCACCCCCCTGTCGGTACGAAACCAGTGCAGGACGCGCGTTGAATCGGCATGCTGTACCCGCCGTGGAAAGACCCCACGGGCGTGTACCAACTCCCCTGCACCGCACGGAGGTTACGCATGCGCCACAGAATGGTCCTCCCCATCGCCGCCGCCGCGCTCGCGCTGCCCGTCACGCTGCTCACCGCCGGCAGCGCCCAGGCCGTCCCCGCCGACAAGGCACAGGTGCTCAGTTCCTGGACGCAGACCAGCGCGTCCAGCTACAACGCCTGGGCGGCCGCCCGTGCCAACCAGGGCGCCTGGAGCGCCTACGCGTTCAACTGGTCGACGGACTACTGCTCCACGTCGCCCGACAACCCGTTCGGCTTCCCGTTCCAGATGTCCTGTGCCCGCCACGACTTCGGCTACCGCAACTACAAGGCGGCCGGGACCTTCAGCGCCCACAAGTCCCGGCTCGACTCGGCGTTCTACGAGGACCTGAAGCGCGTCTGCGCCCGGTACTCGGGCGCCACCCGCACCTCCTGCAACGGCACCGCGTGGACGTACTACCAGGCCGTCTCGGTGTTCGGCGTCGCCCCGGCCGCCGCTCCCGCCCCCGCCGCCGCGGCGTGACGCCGGTCCGCTGACGGACCCGGTACGCGAGCAGGCCCCCCGCTGTCGCGAGGGGCCTGCTTCCTGTGTGCGCCGCCAGGGACTCGAACCCCGGACCCGCTGATTAAGAGTCAGCTGCTCTAACCAACTGAGCTAGCGGCGCGTGACTCGTCTGCCGCGCGGCGGCCGACTCGTCAATAGTACCTGGTCCGCGGTGGTGCCACCGACCACGGGACGCCGGGCTGACCGCCCGCGCGGATCGGGGCGGACGGGGGCGGATCCGGGCGAAACGTCGGCCCCCGTGCCGGACCGGCACGGGGGCGGAGGCGCTAGATCGCCAGCGAGAGCACCACCGGCGCCGCCCTGCGGTTGAGCGTGTCCGCGGCCTGGCGCAGCCGGTGGGCGTGCTCGATCGGCAGGGAGAGCGCCAGGCAGCCCACGGCCGAGCCGGCCGTCAGCGGGACGGCCGCGCAGACCGTGCCCACGGCGTACTCCTGGAGGTCCAGGACGGGGACGGTCGGGGGCTGCGAGTCCAGCTTGGAGAAGAGCAGCCGCTCGCTCGTGATCGTCCGCGAGGTGAGCCGGGCGATCTTGTGGCGGGACAGGTGGTCGCGGCGGCCGTTCACGTCGAGCTGGGTGAGCAGGCACTTGCCGACGGCGCTGGCGTGGGCGGCCGAGCGGAAGTCCACCCACTCGTTGACCTTGGGCGTGCGGGGGCCGTCCGCGAACTGGGTGATCTTGACCTCGCCGTCGATGTAACGGCTGATGTACACGGCGGCGCCCACCGAATCCCGCAGCTCGGTGAGGGTCTCCTGGAGCTTGGCCTCCAGCGCCTCCTTGCGGGTGGCGCCGGAGCCGAGCAGGATCAGGGAGTCCCCGATCACGTAGGCGCCGTCGGAGAGCTGCTCCACATAGCCCTCACGGCGGAGCATGGCGATCATCGGGGCGAGATGACCGGTGGGCAGCCCGGTCTCGCGGGCGATCTGGGCGTCGGTGACTCCGCCACCGTGCTTGGAGACCGTCTCCAGGACTCGCAAGACGTATTGCACCGAATGGAACGGCGCGGTCGGCTCGGGCTTCAGCGCCACGGTTTCCCCCTACCAGGTTGTGACCGCAAGCTTCCGTACCACGATAGCGGCCAAGGGCCCGTCGAGGGCGGGGTGTTGGCGCAAATGATGTGGCGCCCCAGCGGGGTGTGCTGGGGCGCATCACCATGGCATATGCCCTTGTCATGAATGGTGCAGGGAAGGCGTGGTCAGAGCACCGCGCCGAGGAACTCCCGGGTCCGCGCCTGCTCCGGATCCGAGAAGATTCTTTCCGGCGGGCCGGACTCGATGACCTTGCCGGAATCGAACATCAGAACCTCGTCGGAGATGTCCCGCGCGAAGTTCATCTCATGGGTCACGCACACCATCGTGATGTCCGTCGTGCGCGCGATGTCCCGCAGCAGATCCAGCACACCCGCCACCAGCTCCGGGTCGAGGGCCGAGGTCACCTCGTCGAGCAGCAGCACCTGCGGCTCCATGGCCAGCGCGCGGGCGATGGCCACCCGCTGCTGCTGGCCGCCCGACAGCTGCGAGGGCTTCGCGCCGCACCGGTCGCCGAGGCCGACCAGCTCCAGCAGCTCCTTCGCCCGCGTCTCGGCCTCCTCCCTGGGCCGGCCGAGCACCCGCACCGGGGCCTCGGTGATGTTGCGCAGCACGGACATGTTGGGGAAGAGGTTGAACTGCTGGAAGACCATGCCGATCTTCTTGCGCGCCTCGCGGCGCTCCTTCTCCGGCGCGGGGAACAGCCGCTTACCGGCCACGGTGATGGTGCCCTCGTCGGGCTTCTCCAGGGTCATCAGCAGACGCAGGATCGTCGTCTTGCCGGAGCCGGAGGGGCCGATCAGCGTGACGTGCTTGCCGGGCCGGACGGTGAAACAGAGGTCGTCCAGGACGGTGTTGTCCCCGAATCTCTTGGTGACGTCGTCGAACCGGATCAGCGGCTCGGTCGCACCGGCGGGCGGGTCGAGGGGCGTTTCAGCGGACAAGGCGGCGCTCCAGGGATCGGACGAGCAGAGAAGCCGGGTAGGCGATGAGGATGAAGGCGATGCCGATCACGGTGAGCGGCTCGGTGTACTGGAACGTCGACGCGCTCTCCAGACGCGACTGCTGCAGCAGCTCCAGCACGCCGATCGCGGCGAGCAGCGGGGTGTCCTTCAGCATCGCGATGACGTAGTTGCCGAGCGCGGGGGTGATCCGCCGGATCGCCTGCGGCAGGATCACCGCGGACCAGGTGCGGTGGGCGGGCAGGCTCAGGGCCTTGGCCGCCTCCCACTGGCCGCGCGGCACCGCGTCGATGCCGGCCCGGTAGACCTGCGCGGTGTACGTCGAGTAGTGCAGCCCGATCGCGATCGTGCCGGTGGTGAGGGCGGAGAACTGCACGCCCCACTCCGGCAGCACGAAGTAGAGGAAGAAGAGCTGCACCAGGAGGGGGGTGGTGCGGATGAACTCCGTCAGGACGTGCACCGGCCAGCGCACGAAGCGGCTCGGCGCCCGGAAGGCGAGGGCCCACACCAGGCCGAGCGAGAACGAGATCAGCGAACCGAGCACCAGCACCTGCAGGGTGACGAGCACTCCGTCCCAGAAGCGGGGCATGAAGTCGGCCACGGCGGACCAGTCCCAGGTCACTTCGACACACCCCCCGCCACCTCGGTGCCGGCGGCGGACGCGGACCGGCGGGCGAACACGCCGCCCAGCAGACCGGGTTCCGGCTCGATGCCGATGTTCCGCTTGGTCCTGCGCTCCAGCGCCTTCATCGAGCGGGTCACCACCATCGCGAGCGCGAAGTAGATCACCAGGCTGATCGTGTAGATCTGGGCGCTCTCCTGGGTGGCGAGCCGCACCAGGTACGCGGCGAACGACACGTCGCCGACGCCGAGCAGCGACACCAGTGCCGTGCCCTTGAGGAGCTCGACCAGCAGGTTGCAGAACGGCGGCATCATCTCGGGCACCGCCTGCGGGAGGAGGATCAGCCGCATCCGCTGCCACGGCGTGAAGCTGAGCGCGATGCCCGCCTCGCGCTGGGAGCGGGCGACCGAGTTCAGCGCGCCGCGGACGATCTCGGCGCCGTAGGCGCCGTAGGAGAGGCCGAGGGCGAGGACGGCGGCCCACATCGGGACGAGCTGCCAGCCCATCAGCGGGGGCACCACGAAGAAGAGCCAGAACATCAGCACCAGGGCCGAGGTGCCGCGGAAGATCTCCGTGTAGAGGCCGGCCAGGAAGCGGACGGCGCGGGAGCGGTGGGTGCGGGCCATGCCGACGGCGAAGGCGGTGACCGCGGCCAGTACGGCGCTGCAGACCAGCAGCTGGACCGTGATCCATATGCCGGGCAGCACCCAGTTCTGCCAGAGTCCGGCTGTCATTTCCTGCACAGCTCCTCGGCGGTCAGGGTGGTCATCTCGGACTCCGTGAAGCCGAACGGCTTGAGGATCCGGAACAACTCGCCGCTCTTCTTCATCTTGTGGATCTCGGTGGTGAACGCGTCGCGCAGCGCGGTGTCGGTCGGCCGGAAGGCGAAGCCGCCGCCGTCGATCTGCTTCTTGCCGTCGACGACCGCCGCGAACGGCTCGGTGGCCTCCGCCCGGCTGCTCCTGCGGACCACCTCACGGGCGGTCAGCGCGGTGCCGGCGAAGACGTCGACCCGCCCGGACTCGACCGCGTTCAGCCCGGCCACCTGGTCCTGGAGGATCACGATCTCCTTCTCGGGTATGCCGGCGGCGATCGCGTAGCCGATCTCGGCGTAGCCCGTGCCGGTGGCCAGCTTCGCCTTGGCGCGCACCACGTCCTCGTAGCTGCGCAGGTTCTTGGGGTTGCCCTTGCGCACGATGAACGAGTCGAGCATCTGGTACTCGGGGTCGGCGAAGATGACCTGGGCGCACCGCTCCTTGTTGATGTACATACCGGCCGAGACCACGTCGAACTGCTGCGAGTTCAGGCCGGGTATGAGGGAGGCGAAGTCGGTGGCGACCGGCTGGACACGGTCGATGCCCAGACGCCCGAAGATGATCCGGGCCAGCTCGGGGGCCTCGCCCGTGAACTCCCCCTGCTCGTCCACGTAGCCGTACGGCACCTCACCGGCGATGCCGAGGCGCACCGTCCCCTGGGTCCTCAGCCGGGCGAGGACGTCCCCGGACGGCACCCGGCTGCAGCCCGCCGTGGCGGCGACCGCGAACGCTCCCGCGCCCGCGGTCCCGAGCAGCAGGGCGCGTCTGCTCATCGATGGTGGTTCTTCTGTTCGAGCCATGGGCGCGCGGCTACCCGGGCCGTCGGCGGGTATGCGTGCGCGACGGCCGACCGATATCCGACTGTGTCCTCGGGCGGTCCGCCCCGGCGGCGGGGGTGTCCGCCGTCCACGGCGACGTCGTGCCGGCCGCACGCACCGCCGTCGGGGCGTGTACCACGCGGCGGGCGGTCGAAACGGTGGTGGTCGACGGGTGGCCGGACTTCGTCCCCGTACGGCGCGGCGGCAGCCCCCGGCCGGGGGTCCCCGTACTGCGCGGCGGCAGCCCCCGGCCGGGGGTCCCCGTACGGCGCGGCGGCAGCCCCCGGCCCGGGGCCCGGCCCGGCCGGGCGGACCGGATCGGCCCGGCCTGTTTTGCCATGGGCGTCCGGCGGGCACGCGCCATCGGAAGAGGTGCCGAGCCCGGCTGCCCGGGGACGCGGTCTGCGCCAACCAGGTCACACTGCGACCGGCCCTGCGCGCCCTCGGCGCCCCGGCGGCCGGCCCCCAGCAGGCTCTGCTGATGGGCCATCAGGCCCGTCGGGCGGGCGGCGGCGTCCGCGGCCGGGCCGGAAGGACAGGAGGGCGTGAGATGACGACCGTGGGACTGCTCTACCCGGGGCACGCGGCGGAGGACGACTACCCCCGCATCGAGACACTGCTGAACGGGGTCAACGTGCCGGTGGTGCACACGGAGGCGGGTGAGGACGCGCACACCTCGGACGCGCTGCTGGGCAGCGGCTCGGCCGACCGGCTCGCGGCAGGCGTCGAGGAGCTGCGCCTCTCGGGAGCGGAGTCGGTGGTGTGGGCGAGCACCGGGGGATCGTTCGTCCACGGGTGGGACGGCGCCCACGGCCAGACCCGCGCGCTCGCCGTGAAGGCCGGACTCCCGGCGTCCAGTACGTCGTTCGCCTTCGTGCGCGCGGCGCGGGAGGTCGGGGCCGGCCGGGTGGCCGTGGCCGCCGCGTATCCGGAGGACGTCGCGGAGCAGTTCGCGCAGTTCCTGGGCGGCGCCGGGATCGAAGTGGTGTCCGTGGTGGCGGCCGGGGTCGGCTCGCGGTCCGAGGCGGCGGCGTGGGAGCCCGCCCGGGTGCTGGACCTGGTGCGCCGCGCGGACCACGAGCGGGCCGAGGCCGTGCTGGTGCCCGGCACCGCGCTGCACACGGTGGCGCTGCTGCCGGAGCTGGAGGAGGCCGTGGGCAAGCCGGTGCTCACGGCGAACCAGGTGACCGTCTGGGAGGGGCTGCGGCTGGCGGACCGGCACGGCGCCTGGGCCGACGACCTGGGCACGCTGTTCGCCCGCAAGGACTGAGCCCGCCGGGCCCGGAGCGGGCGGGCCGCACGCGGGTGCGCCGGGAAGCGGCGGCCGGAGCGGGCGGGCCGGCGCGGGAATAAGCGGAGAGTGCCTCCTGTTGTGCGGCGGAGTACGTACGACCACTCAGGAGGATCACCGGTGAACGCAAGGGACGCGGCAGGCGACGAGATCCGGGGAGTCACGGCCGGCTCCGCATCCGTACCGCTGTCGGTGCTCGATCTGGTCACCGTCGGCAGCGGGCGCACCGCCTCCGACGCCCTGCGCACCAGTGTGGCCCTCGCCCGGCTCGCCGAGAGCCGCGGCTACCACCGGCACTGGGTGGCCGAGCACCACTCGATGCCGGGCGTGGCCTCCTCGTCGCCCGCCGTGATCCTGGCGCACCTCGCCGCCCACACCGAGCGCATCCGCCTCGGCTCGGGCGGCGTGATGCTGCCCAACCACGCCCCGCTGGTGATCGCCGAGCAGTTCGGCACGCTGGAGGCCCTCGCGCCGGGCCGGGTCGACCTCGGTCTCGGCCGCGCGCCCGGCACCGACGGTGCCACGGCGGCGGCGCTGCGGCGCACCGAGAACCTGCACGAGGGGGCGGACGACTTCCCGCAGCAGCTCTCCGAGCTGACCCGTTTCCTCGACGACGACTTCCCCGACGGGCACCCCTACGCCCGCATCCACGCCGTGCCCGGTCCGGTGCAGGCGACCGCGCCGGGCGGGGTGCAGTCCCCGGGCCGCCCGCCGATCTGGCTGCTGGGCTCCTCCGGCTTCAGCGCACGGCTCGCCGGGGTGCTCGGGCTGCCGTTCGCCTTCGCCCACCACTTCTCCGCGCACAACACCGTGCCGGCGCTCCAGCTGTACCGGGAGAGCTTCCGGCCCTCGGCGGTGCTGGACGCGCCCTACGCGCTGATCGGCGTCGCCGCGCTGGCGGCCGACGACGAGCATGAGGCCCGCCGGCAGGTGCTCACGGGCGCGCTGTCGATGCTCCACCTGCGCAGCGGCCGGCCGGGGCTGATCCCGACGCCGAAGGAGGCGGAGGCGTACCCGTTCACCGCCATGGAACGGGAGTTCGCCGACGGCTGGCTGAAGAACATCGTCCACGGCACCCCCGACGCCGTCCGTGCGGGCCTCGACGCGCTCCGCGAGCGCACCGGGGCGGACGAGCTGATGATCACGGCCAACGCCCACGGCGGCGACGTCCGGCTGCGCAGCTACGAGTTGATCGCGGACGCCTACGGGCTGCCGGTGCTCCCGCCGGCGGCGGACAGCTCGTCCTCGGCCGGCCGCGCCGGGTAAAACCTGGGTTTCGCACCCCGGGTGGTTCATCCGTCAACCGCCCGGGCCCGGGCCCTTAACTCATCCTTAAACCGCTCGTCACCGCCGTGACGGGCGGTTCTTTTCGTCCATCGCACGGCGCTGACAAGGGGTTTCGCGACGAAAATGGTCTAGTCCTCGTTTGGTTCGGACCATTGACGCGGGGTCGGGGGGCTCGCTTCACTGCTCCTGCCCGACCGCTTCGACCCCCGTTCCGCACAACCCCGGAGGCTGCACGTGCGCTCCCGCAGACCGCTGCTCGCGGCATTCACGACCGCCGCGCTCGCCGCAGGCGCCCTGGCCGGATTCGCCGGACTCGGCACCGCCCAGGCGAACGACACCACTCAGGCCGCCGCCTCCGCGGGCGGAGTCAAGATCGCCTACTACGACCAGTGGAGCGTCTACGGCAACGCCTTCTACCCCAAGCACCTCGACTCCCGGGGTATCGCCGCCAAGCTCGACGTCATCAACTACTCGTTCGGCAACATCCACCCGACCGACCTGACGTGCTTCATGGCCAACAAGGCGGCCGGGGACGACAACAACCCCAACGCCGGCGACGGCGCGGGCGACTCGTACGCCGACTACCAGAAGTCCTTCGGCGCGGCCGACAGCGTCGACGGCGTCGCGGACACCTGGAACCAGCCGATCGTGGGCGTCTTCAACCAGTTCAAGGAACTGAAGGCGAAGCACCCCCACCTGAAGATCAACATCTCGCTGGGCGGCTGGACGTACTCCAAGTACTTCCACGACGCGGCCAAGACCGACGCGAGCCGCAAGAAGCTCGTCTCCTCCTGCATCAAGCAGTACATCCAGGGCGACCTGCCGGTCGAGGGCGGCTTCGGCGGCCCCGGCACCGCGGCCGGGATCTTCGACGGCATCGACATCGACTGGGAGTACCCGGGCTCGGACGGCGGCCATCTCGGCAACCACTACGGCCCCGAGGACAAGCAGAACTTCACGCTGCTGCTCGCTGAGTTCCGCAAGCAGCTCGACGCGTACGGCACGGCCAACGGCGGCAAGAAGTACCTGCTGACCGCCGCCCTCCCGGCCGGCCAGGACAAGATCAAGCACATCGAGACGGACAAGATCGGCGCGTACCTCGACTACGCGAACATCATGACGTACGACATGCACGGCGCCTGGGACGGCGACGGACCCGCCTACCACCAGTCCCCGCTGTACTCGCCGGCGTCCGACCCGACCGACCCGATCGCGCCGGGCACCCAGAAGTACTCGATCGACAACGCCATCGACGCCTACATCGACGGCAACCCCGCCTACGGCGTGACCGGCGGCTTCCCCGCCGGCAAGCTGACCCTCGGCTACGAGTTCTACTACCGCGGCTGGAAGGGCGTCCCGGCGGCGAACAACGGCCTCGGCGGCAGCGCCACCGGCGGGTCGGCTGCCCGTCCGCTCAGCCAGCAGGCCGGCATCGCCCACTACAAGGAGCTCGGCGGCATCGTCGACAACCCGGCGACCACCTTCTGGGACGACGCGGCCAAGGCCTCGTACTTCTACAAGGACGGCGAGTTCTTCACCGGCCTCGACAAGCGGGCGATCCAGGCCCGCGCGGACTACGCCCGGGAACGCGGCCTGGCCGGCGCGATGATGTACTCCCTGCTCGGTCTCGACGAGAGGACCACCCTGCTCAACGAGATCGTGGCCGCGGTCGGCGGCACGCCCACCACCCCGCCGACCGCGGCCACGATCTCGTTGAGCAGGGTGGTCCTCTCGTCGAGACCGAGCAGGGAGTACATCATCGCGCCGGCCAGGCCGCGTTCCCGGGCGTAGTCCGCGCGGGCCTGGATCGCCCGCTTGTCGAGGCCGGTGAAGAACTCGCCGTCCTTGTAGAAG
>NZ_RDBP01000012.1:512076-538324 GCF_008042045.1 Streptomyces sp. T39 | reverse complement strand
CGACGCTGTACTGGGTCAAGGAGGACGGCCGTTCGCGCTGGACGCTGTTCGACCCGGAGCGCAACGCCCACCGGATGACCCGTCAGGCGCTGGCCTCCACGCTCCGCCGGCCGGCAGCTGCACCGCGGCCGCGTGGGTCAGGGCGACCGCGTACACCGGCAACGCCCAGGTCTCCCACAACGGCCACACCTGGAAGGCCAAGTGGTGGACCCAGGGAGAAGAGCCGGGCACCACGGGTGAGTGGGGCGTCTGGCAGGACCTCGGAGCCTGCTGACACCGACCCCTGCGCCCCCCACAGGCCACCGCCCCCGCCCGGTAACCAACCCGAGCGGGGGCGGTCGGCATGACCGCGCGGCCCGGGCGGGCCGTGCCCCGGAGCCCGGGGGGTCAGCCGGCCGTGGCCGCGTGACGGGGGAGCGCGCCCAGCATCTCGGTGATCCGCTCCGGCGCCACGGCCCGCGAGTAGAGCCACCCCTGCCCGGTGTCGCAGCCGATCCGCCGCAGCCGGGACGCCTGCCCCGACGTCTCGACGCACTCGGCGGTGACCGTCAGCCCCAGCCGGTGCGCCAGCTCCACCATCGCCTCGACGATCGTCTCGTCGGCCGGGTTCGCGTGCGCCTCGTCCTGGAAGCCCCGCACGAACGTTCCGTCGAGCTTCAGTGCGGACACCGGGAGGCGGCTGAGATATGCGAGGTTGGAGTACCCCGTGCCGAAGTCGTCGATGGCGATCCGCACGCCCATGTCGCTCAGCGCCCGCAGCGCCTGCAGCGGCCGGCCGGCCGACCCCATCACCGCCGACTCGGTGAGCTCCAGCTGGAGCAGCCGCGGCGGCAGCCCGGTCTCCGCGAGGATCTCCGCCACGTCGGCGACCAGGTCCGAGTCCCACACCTGCCGCACCGCCACGTTGACGGAGACGAACAGGGGCTCCACGTCCGGGTGGTCCAGCTGCCACTGCCGCGCCTGACGGCACGCCGTGCGCAGCACCCACCGGCCGAGCTGGACGATCGACCCCTCCTCCTCGGCGATGGCGACGAACCGATTCGGCGTCAGCGTGCCGAACTGCGGGTGGTTCCAGCGCACCAGCGCCTCGACGCCCCGGGTCACCTCGTCCGCGAGGCCGACGAGCGGCTGGTACTCCAGTGAGAACTCGCCGCGGTCCACGGCCGGGCGGAGCGTGGAGGCCAGCGCCTGACGGGTCATCCGGTGGGCGTTGCGCTCCGGGTCGAACAGCGTCCAGCGCGAACGGCCGTCCTCCTTGGCCCAGTACAGCGTCGTGTCCGCGGCCTGCATCAGACAGGTCGCGCTGGCGTCCGCCGCCGCGCGCTCCACCACGCCGATCGACGCGGAGACCGACACACGCTCCCCGACGAGGTCGAACGGCCGCTGGAGCGCGGCCAGGACGGAGCGGGCGAGGTCGGCGAGCTGCTCGGTGCCGGTGGAGTCCTCGACGAGGATCGCGAACTCGTCCCCGCCGAGACGGGCCACCAGATGGCCCCCGCCGTGCGCCCCGCCGTCCTCGGCGCACTCGGTCAGCCGCGCCGCGACGGCGGCCAGCAGCCGGTCCCCGACCCGGTGCCCCAGGGTGTCGTTGACGGCCTTGAAGCCGTCCAGATCCAGGTAGCAGAGCCCGATGCGGCCCGTGGACCCCTGGTCGTACGGCGAGGACTCCAGCGCGGCCGTCAGCCGCTCGAAGAAGAGCGCGCGGTTGGGCAGCCGGGTCACGGGGTCGTGCAGTTGCAGATGACGGAGCCTGGCGTGCAGTTCGCGCCGGTCGCTGACGTCGGCGACGGACAGCAGGACGTCGCCGGTGTCCGGCACCGGGGCGACCGTGACCTCCGCCCACAGGGCGCGCCCGTCGGGCTGCTTCAGCCGCCGGGTGCAGCGGAAGCGCGAGCGGTGGCCCCGCAGGACCTCGCGGTAGGCCTCCCAGGTGCGGCTGTCGGAGGCGAGGCCCACGAGATCGGCCGCGCAGTGCCGGCGCAGCTCGGCGGGACGGACGCCGAGCAGGGTGCCGAGGGCCTCGTTGGCGCAGACGACGAGACCGTCGGCGTCCACCACGGCCATGGCGACCTGTGCCGCGTTGAACGCGGCGCGGTAGTCGCGCAGCTCCGCCGGGCTCCGGGCCTGGACGTGACCGTCGGTAGTCATCGGGCGGAGGGTCTGGGGGACGGCGACGCCCGCGGGCCCTGCTCCGTCGGAGGTTCCGCTCACCGCTCACTCCCGGGATGCGTGTGTCGTGCAAGGTCGTACACAAGTGGTCGGGGGATGGTCACCCGAGGCGTTCGGCGAAGAAAAACCGTAAGAACTCGGGGAAAGTGTGCCGATCATAGAGGCTGCCGAGCCGGCCCTTCCAGCGTGCCCGTCCCGCCGGGGGCCCGGCATCCGCAGTGCTCGATCGTTTCTGCGCGGGTCATGACCGGGGTCGGGCCCGGTGTGACCGGATGTGACGTTCCGTGAGTCGTCGGAGTGTCGCCCCCCGGTCCCGTCCGGCGGACCGGGTCACCCGAGTGGGGCACCGGAACAGTGCGAAACCCTGCAAACCGTCACAAGGTGGGTGAGGCGTCCAGGAGTGCCGAGCCGGAGGTCCATGTGGAGGGTCAGCAGGCGTCCGAGGGAACACCCGAGAGAGTGGAACGGGTGCGCCCGCGCAGTGCCGCCGCCGCGCTCACGTCCCTGATGGCCTTCACCGCGACCTCCCTCGTCGCCGGTCCCGCGATCGCCCACTCCGCCGCCGGCCCCTGCGCCCTGCCGCGCACCTCCGCCCACCACTCCCTCGGCCTCGACACCTGGAACACCGCCTACCCCAAGCCGGTCGCCGGGCTGGACGCGGTGATGATCTTCCTCTCGTTCCCGGACTCCGTACCGCTGAACACGCCGGAGGAACTGGCCGCCGACCATTTCCCCGCCACCAGCGACTTCTTCCACCGCGCCTCCTACGGCACCTTCTCGCTGCGCGCCCACCCGCGGACCGAGTGGGTCCGCATGCCCGAGGCGTCCGTCACCTACGACATACGGCGTGACTGGGATCCGGACCGGCGGACGGCCTACCTCGAGGACGCCGTCGAGGCCGCCGACGACCGGGTCGACTTCTCCCGCTACGACATCGTCTACCTGGTCGCCGACCCGGACGCCCCCGGTGTCGACTCCGACGCGACCAAGGTGGTCAACTTCGACCGGCCGCTGACCGCGGACGGTACCGACATCCGGCGGGTGGTCACCGTCTTCGAGCGCCACCCCCCGGACCGCAACGTCCTGGCCCACGAGACCGGCCACGTGTTCGACCTGCCCGATCTCTACCACCGGCCGGTGGACGGAGACGGCGACTGGGACACCCATGTCGGCGACTGGGACGTCATGGGCAGCCAGTTCGGCCTCGCCCCGGACCTCTTCGGCTGGCACAAGTGGAAACTCGGCTGGCTCGGGCCCGCCGAGGTCCGCTGCGTCAACGGGGACGTCTCGGCCCGCGTCCCCGCCGGGCCGCCGGGCAGCGGGGAGATCGTCACGCTGGAACCGCTCGCCGCCGCGCCCGTGCGCGGCGGCAGCGTCGGTACCCGGCTCGCCGTCGTCAGGACCGGCCCGGACAGCGCCCTCGCCATCGAGGCGCGCTCCGCCGTCGGCAACGACGAGTACACCTGCACCGAGGGTGTCCTGCTCTACCGGGTGGAGGGCGACTCCGCCTCCGGCGGCGGCCCCGTCGAGGTGGTCGACACCCATCCGGAGACCGAGGCCTGCGGTGACCGGTCCGTCTACCCGCCCCTGGCGGACGCGCCGCTGCGGGTGGGGGAGACCTTCACCCTGCGGGGCGACGGCGGCGGGCGCACCCGGGTCGAGGTGGCCGACCGCACACCGACGGGGGCGTGGACGGTCAAGATCACGACGGAGTGACACGGAACGGCCGCAGCCCGCCCCGGCCGGGTGCACGAAGAGCCCGGGAAGAGCGCACCAGGAGCCCACGAGGAGCGCACGAAAAAGCCCCTCGCTCTCGCGAGGGGCTTTCCCTGTCTGTGCGCCGCCAGGGACTCGAACCCCGGACCCGCTGATTAAGAGTCAGCTGCTCTAACCAACTGAGCTAGCGGCGCCTGCTGACGTCGTAGACATTAGCATCCTGATCGGCGGGAGGAAAAATCGATACCCGCACCACGGGCCGTTCATGCGTACGAGCCGCTCGGACGCAGGCCCAGAGCAGGACTTCGGGCCCCGGCAGCCACGGGTACCGGGTGTCGGGCGCCACCAGCCAGCGCGGCGCCGCGGCGGAATCCGCGGGGGTCAGCGGGGGGACGGTCACCGCGTCACCGGCACCGTGGCAGATGAGCGGCGGGACGGCGTCGCCCCACTCCTCCCAGTGCAGCAGCGAGGGCAGCCGCTGCGCCGTGCCCGGCGTCGCGAAGAGCATCATCCGCCCCCGGTGCATCGCCACCGGGCCGGAGCCCGGGCCCTCGCCCCACAGCCGGTCGAGCATCCGGCGCCCGAACGTGGAGGGCACGTTCACCACGTCGAAGACCGTGCCGCAGGGGAGGACGGCGGGCGCGGCGGGCCGGTTCTCCCACTGCGCGAGCGCCGAGCGGGGAAACGTCTCTGCGGAGGCGAGCCACCCAGCGCCCGGCGGGGTCACCGCGGCGGCCTGCTCCTGCCCGTCCTCGCGCAGCAGCGCGAAGATGTCCGTCTCCTGGTCCCGGTCCCGCAGCCATGCGCTCATGTCCACCAGGTGTACCCGGGGTAAGGGGGCGATCCCGCAGAGTTCACGAAACCGGGGACGCGRGGRCGGGCAGGGGGGTAATGTGTACGCCTTTGTCGCAGTGATCAGGTGTGTCGCCGTGATCAGGTGCCGGGGCGCTCAGGGCGTCTCCTTCAGGAGGTCGTGGCCGAAGGCGATCATCTTCTTCGCGTAGTCCTCGGTCCAGCCCGCGCGTTCGCCGATGTCCGCCGGGGTCAGGCGGTCGAAGCGGCGGGGGTCGGCCAGCTGGGCGGCCGCGACGGCCTGGTACTCGGTGGCCCGGTCGGCGGCCGCGCGGAAGGCCAGGGTCAGCTCCGTCGCGCGTGCGAGCAGGTCCCGGGGGTCCTCCATGGACTCGAGGTCGAAGAAGTGCTCGGGATCCGAGGCGGCCTCGGAGGGCTCGAAGAGCAGCGGAGCCGGCCGCATCCTGCGCTCGGTCGTCCGCTCGGGGTCCGCCATGTCCGTACTCCTCCTCGCGTCGCGGTCCGGGGATCACCCCCGGACCGTCCTCCATTGTCCCGCGCCCCGCAAGAGGGCCCGGCTCTCAGGGCCGCCAGCGCACCCGGTGCTCGGAGAGATGGGAGAGCACCGCGTGGTTCGCCTCCCAGCCGTCCGGGAACTTGATCGAGACGCCCAGCTGCACCGGCTCCGTCGAAGGATGCTCGTCCAGCAGGTCGCCCACACCCTCCCGGCACACCACGATGCACGCGTGCCGGTGCCGCGAGGCCAGGACGCACAGCCGGCCGGTCTCCAGATGGAAGGCCGTGGCGTCGGGGCGGCCCGAGAGCGGGTGCAGGATCACCGTCACGTCGTACTCGCGGCCCTGGAGCCGGTTCGCCGTGTCCACCGTGACGTCCGTGACGCCGAGCCCGGCGAGCGCCGTCCGCACCGCCGCCGCCTGGTCGCGGTGGGCCGTCCCGACGGCGATCCGGCCGGCGGTGAGCGGGGCCGGGTCCGGCGAGAGCTCCGAGTGGGTGACACCGCCCCGGTCCAGCAGCCGCCGCACCACCAGGGCCACCGCCCCCACGGCCTCCGGGTCGGTGCGCGGGGTGTGCCGGGCCGGCAGCTCCAGCAGCCCCCACCCCGCGACGGCGGCCTCGTCGATGACCCGGTCGGGCCCAGAACCGTCCGCCGGGACGCCGAAGGAGAGCCGCCGGTCCCCGTGCCCGGTCCCGCTGCGGAAGGGCGTGTACGGGTAGAACGCGTCGGACACCAGGGGCGCTGCCGACGCCGGGAGCCGCCAGGAGACGGGCAGCCGGTGCTGCGGAAGCCCGGGATTGTGCGCGAGGAGCGTGGAGACCGCACTCGCCGACGGGTCGTACGACAGCCCCGCCCACTGCTCGGACCCGACGATCGAGAACGGGTCGAGCTGGCCCGGGTCGCCCACGAACAGCGCCCGCTCGAAGAGGCCGGCCACGGCCAGCAGGGCGTCGGAGCGCATCTGGTACGCCTCGTCGACGATGGCGTGGCCCCAGGGCTCCACGCCCTGCACATGGGCCCACTTCGCGGCGGTCGAGATGACGACGTCGAGGCCCGCCAGATCGGCCGCCTTGGCCGAGGTGCGGACGTTGTCCAGCGCATCGAGCGCCCTGTCGTACGGGGCGGTCCCGTCGCCCGCGTGGGAGTGCAGCCGGCCCACCGGCAGCTCGGGGTCCTTGGCCGCCAGCCGCAGCACCAGATCGTCGACCTGGGCGTTGGTCTGGGCGACGACCATCAGCGGGCGGCCGGCCGCGGCGAGCTCCCGGGCGGCGCGCACCACCAGGGTCGATTTCCCCGCGCCCGGGGGCGAGTCGACGACGACACCGCGGGCGTCCCCGTGCAGGGTGTCGTGCAGGATCCGGTCCGTGGCCCGGCCCGCCTCCGCGGAGGGATCGAACACGGCGGCCTCGGGAACGGACGATGCGGGCGTCACAGCAGGTCCTCCGGGGTGACGGTGTCGGGGCTCTCGGCGATGTCGGAGCGCGGCGGGCCGCCGTGGGTCCACGGCGTCTCCTCGGGATCGGGCAGCTTCGGGCCGCCCCGCTGGTCGTGCTCGAACAGCGTCCAGACGATCCGGTCGCCCTTGCCCGGCACGGAGCCCTCGGCCGGCTCCTTCGAGCGGCCCATCCGGTCGGTGAGGCGCAGCACCAGGACGCCCTCGGCCTCGGCCCGGACGTACTCGGCGGTCTGCGGCCTGCCGTCGAGCGAGCGGTAGACCTTCATCCGCTCGCCCAGCTGGGGCCGGTCGTCCGTGGCGACGGTGACCAGCGGCCGGGGGGTCGGCCGCTTCGACTCCGACCAGGCCATCTCGACGTCGAGCACCTCGGCGGTGAACGCCTCGCCGCGCAGCCGGAACGACGCCATCACCAGCGGGTCGTCCAGTGCCTCCTGGGCGTCCAGCTGAGCCTGCGCGGTCTCCCGGGCAGCGAGCTTCTGCGCGGCGGTCACCGCGTCGTCGCGCCGGGGCTGCGGCGGCTCGCCCGCCCTGACCCGGTCCCGGTGCGCGGTGAACGACCAGCGGTCGCGAGTCCAGCGGTCCGCGGCGCGGGAGCCCTCCGGCAGCTCCCGCAGCAGCTCCACCGCCCGCCACACCGCGTCCCAGGTCGGCTTCAGCTGCCCCGCGATCAGGCGCCGGATCTCCCGCTCGGCACGGTGCAGGTCGCCGAGGCGGTCGTCGGCGCTGGCGCCGTCCTCCGCCGCCGCGAGCAGCTGACGGGCGCGGTCGAAGCGCTCCGTCGCCGGGGCGAGGAGCCGGTTGTCGAACGCCGGGTCCGTGGCGGGCCCGGCCGGCGGGCACAGCAGCTGACCCTCGCCGTCGCGCGCCAGCTCGGCCCGGAGCGCGGCCTCGGCGCCCGACTCCCCCTCGGGGGCGTCCACCCAGGCGAGCAGCGCGCCCAGATGCTGGTCCTCCAGCGAGGACTGCCCGGTGGCCCAGTGCCGGTTCAGCAGGTCGGTCGCGGCGAGCAGCAGCGAGGAGCCCGGGACCCGGGACCGTTCCGCGTAGTGGGTGAACCAGCGGCCCAGCAGCGGGACCCTGGCCGGCGCCGGATACGGGGTGTCCGGATCCTGCTCGGCGGTGCGCCGGAAGCGCATGGAGCGGCCCAGCAGCCGCACGTACTCGACACCCGCCCGGCTGGGGACGATCAGCTGCGGCGCGTCGGCGCACAGTTCGGTCTCGACCTTGACCCGCTTGCCGGTCTCCGGGTCGGTCTCGGACCGCTCGGCGGGCTCGACGTCGTCCGCGTACCCCTCCAGATGCGGCAGGACCACCTCGGCGAGGTCGGCCAGGAACGCGGAGCGCAGGTCGCGGTCCCTGGGCTGCGGGACGACCAGCAGCCGCGGCCGGGCGGGATCCGTGCCCACCAGGGCGCCCAGCGGGGCGCCGGCCTCGCCCGCGGTCGTCAGCGGCACGAACACCAGCGGCCGGTCCGACAGCCTGCGGTGGCGGACCGTCGCGAGCGGCTGGGCCCGCCCCGTCTCGACCGCCTCCAGCCGGGCGAGGGTGGCGATCAGCGACATACGGCGTCCTCCCGCGGCCCGGCGCTGCGCGCCGCGGGCACTCCGCCGGCGGCCGAGAGCGCCTCGGCGCGCAGCGCGCCCGCCCTGCGCAGCGCGGCGACCGCCGGATCCCGCGGGTCCCCGGCCTCCCCGCGCGCGGCGGCCAGCACCTCGCCGATGGTCGTCAGCCCCCCCAGTTCGCCGCGCACGCCCCGGCCCAGCGCCTCCACCGCGCCCGCCAGCCGGGCCCGCTCCCGGCAGTGGAAGGCCAGCTCGCAGGCGGCCAGGCACTCGGGGGCGTAGGCGTGCGGGACCTGCTCGACGGCGGCGCTCAGTTCGGCGGGCGAACACGTCTCGACGTCGAACGTCACGCCCTCGGGCAGCTCGGCGGCGATGTCCTCGACCCGGGCCAGCCGGGCCAGCTGCCGGCGGGTGACCGCCAGCTGCTTGCGGACGTCGACCACGGATGCGGTGGGCAGGTTGGAGAAGTCCTTGGGGCAGACCAGCAGCACGTTGTGCGCCACCGACGCGCCCGCCGTGCGCTCGGCGACGTGCTCCAGCGCCAGCACGTACACCGCCGCCTGGCGGGCGGCCGCGCCGACCTTGGCGGCGTCGGCCGACGCGTCGATCATCGGGAACGACTTGATCTCGACGACCGTCCACCGGCCGTCGGGGTGCACCACGACGGCGTCCGGCTCCAGATACGCGGGGGAGCCCGCCACCTCCAGCACCAGCAGCGGATGGTCGAGCAGCGTGAAGCCCCCCGCCTCCACCGCCTCGCGCAGCGCCAGCGCCGTCCGCGCCGCCCGGCCCTCGGGGCCCGAGGCGGCGAGGTCGGGCACCCGGACCCGGCCCGGGTCGTCCAGGCCGAGCAGCCGCATCAGCTCCTTGCCGCCGTCGGCCTTCACCCGGGCCTCGAAGGCGTTGCCCCGCATGAACGCGAACTGCGACTGGCCGAAACCGGAGGGCGCACCGAGCGCGGTCGCCAGGGCCGACTTGTCCACACCCGCGCCGTCGAGCAGGGCGCGGCGGCGGCAGCCGGGGTTGGCGGCGAGGGCCGCGAGGGCGCGGGCGTCCAGCGGATGCGGCTGTGCGGTCGGTCCGCGCAGCTCAGCGAGCCGCTGCCTGAGTGCTGTCGTCGGCGCCTTCGGGGGAGGTGCGCTGTCCGGGGATTCGCTCACCCGCGGAAGTCTTGCATCCGCCACCGACAACGGGGGCGGGAACGGCCGCGGGCGGTCGCGCGGTGCGGCCCGTGGGACGGGTGAGACGCCGCCCGGCGAGGTCGGCGATCCGCAGGGCGTGCGGCGCGAGCAGCAGTCCGGCGCCCATCACCGCGGCCCCGGCGACCGCGTCGAGGAAGTAGTGGTTGGCGGTGCCCATCACGACCACCGTGGTGAGCAGCGGATAGAGGACGCCGGCGGCCTTCGCGGCGGGGGTGCGCCCGTGGCGCCACAGCATCACACCGCACCACAGCGCCCAGCCGACGTGCAGGCTCGGCATCGCCGCGTACTGGTTCGTCATGCCGCCGAGACCGCGCGGGGCGCTCGCCTCGCCGCCCCACCAGCCGTAGGAGCTGTACTGGGCCATGGTGTCGACGAAGCCGTGGGCCGCGTCCAGCAGCCGGGGCGGGCAGGTCGGCATCAGCGTGAAACCGACGAGGCCGAGGAGGGTCGAGACCATCAGCCAGGTGCGGGCGGCCCGGTAGTGCGCGGGCCGGCGGCGGAACAGCCAGACCAGGATCAGGGGGGTGACGAGGTAGTGCAGCGTCGCGTAGACGAAGTCGGCGGGTATGCCGATCGCGGGCGTCTCGGTGAAGAGACGGTTCAGCGGGTGTTCGGCGTTCAGCGAGAGTGCCTTCTCGGCCCGGAGTATCGCGAGGCCGTGGTCCACCGCCGTCGAGACGTCGCCCCGCGCCAGGAGGCGCCCGGCGGAGTACGCGGCGTAGACGACGGCGAGCAGCATCAGCTCGGTCCACCATCGGGGCCGGTGGTGCTGTACGGCATGCGGCATCCGGGCGGTCTCCGTCTCCGGTCGGCGAGGGTGGTCGGGGTTCCCCGTGTGGGACGCGGAGATCGTCCCGCAGGTTGCCTTCCGATGAGGTGCGGGATGATGGAACCGGACGTCGTCGTGAATTCCGCGCACCCCGCCTCGCGGGGCCGGTCCGTGTCACCTCGTGACACCCGTGCACCTTCGTGAAACCCAGGAGAACCTTTCATGGCACCGCGGATACTGCTCGCCCGCCACGGCCAGACCGAGTGGTCGCTCAGCGGCCGGCACACCGGCAGGACCGACATCCCGCTGCTGGAGGAGGGCCGCCGCGGCGCCAAGCTGCTGGGGGAGCGACTGCACCGTGCGCCCTGGTCCGGCCTGGAGGGCGTCGAGGTGCGCACCAGCCCGCTCGTGCGGGCCGCGGAGACCTGCGCGCTCGCCGGGTTCGGCGACCGGGCGGAGCCGTGGGACGCCCTGATGGAGTACGACTACGGGGCGTACGAGGGGATGACCCCGGCCCAGATCCACGCCGGGCGCCCCGGCTGGGTGCTGTGGCACGACGCCGTCCCGGACGGCGAGACCCTCGCCGAGGTCTCCGCCCGCGCGGACGAGGTCGTCGCCTGGGCCCGCTCGGCCGACCGCGACGTGCTCGTCTTCGCCCACGGCCACATCCTGCGCGCGATCGGCGCGCGCTGGCTGGGCCAGGACGTCGCCTTCGGCGCGCGCATCCGGCTCGACCCGACCAGCCTGTCCGTCCTGTCCTGGGCCTACGGCGAGCCGGCCGTGGAGCGCTGGAACGACACCGGGCACCTGGAGGTCTGACCGGGGGCGGCCGGGGCGGGGGCCGGGCGGTCGCGGGCAGGGGGCGTCGCCGGGAGGCGGCGCCGCGGCGGTGCTTCCGGTGCGGGGCGGCCGGTCACGGCGTGGGGGCGGCCGGGCCGTTCAGGCCCGGCGGGAGGCTCCCTCGTAGCGTTCCAGGAACCCGCCGACCCCGGTCGCCGCGCGGTGCGGGCGCAGCACCGCCGCGGTGTCGGCGAGCATCGCGCGGATGCGCGACGACCGCACATGCCCCAGGAGCGCGAGGACCTCGTCGCCGGCGGCCGCGGCCTCGTCCGGCACGCCCGCCCGTGCCAGGTCGCACGCCAGCTCGGCCCGGTAGAGCGCCAGGTTGCGGGTGAAGCGGTGGTCCTGGAGCGTGGCCGCGCGCCGGGCGTGCCGTGCCGCACGCGCCCACTCGCCGAGCGCGGACCAGCACTGCGCCTGGAGCGCCTCCAGCTCAGGCTCGGCGAAGAACGACATCCACTCCGGGTCCGAGGCCGCCGGCCCCCGGGCGAAGTGCCCGTGCGCACGCGCCAGCGACTGCTCGCAGCTCGAACGGTCCCCGAGTCCGGCCCAGCCGCCCGCCTCCCGCAGAGCCAGCAGGGCCAGCAGCCGGGGCGAGCGCACCGCGCGGGCCGCCTGCTGGCCCGCCTGCGCGGTGCGCACCGCCTCGCGGTGCCGCCCGGCGTCCCGGGCCAGGAACGAGGTGTTGCAGAACGCGTGGGCCTCCAGGCCCGGGTCGCCCGCGACCCGGGCGGTGGCCAGGGCCTCCGCGTAGTGCGAGCGGGCGTCGCCGAACCGTCCGGAGTCATGGGCCAGCCAGCCCACGGAGATGGCCAGTTCGCCCGCGCCCGCGTGCAGCCGGTGCGTGGTCGACGCGCGGGCCGCGGTGCCCGAGTCGAGCAGCGCGTAGGCGGCGCTCAGCGGCTGCGCGGCCTGCTGGTAGAGGCCGTCGGCGCCGTGCCGGTCGTCGAGCAGCCGGATCCGGCGGACGGCCTCCTCGACGGCCTCGACCTCGGCGTCGCCGACACGGCGCCTGCGCTGGGCGGGCACGGACTCCGGTCCGTGCCCCAGGGCGGCCGCCGCCGTGAGGGGGCCGCCGATCATGAACGCGCGACGCAGCACGTCGCTCTCCTCGTCGAAGTCACTGTGGGGGCGGGGGGTGCCGTCGGCGTCGCCGCCGACGCCGTCATGGGCGGCGTCCGGCACGACGCCGTCGTGCCGGACGCCGGGCGGGGCCGGTCTGCGGCCCCGGCCGCGTACGTCCTCCCGGGCGGCGAAGCCCAGGTCGGCGAGCGTCCGTCCGGGGAACATGTGCAGGAAGACCCGCTCGTACGCGTAGTTCGGACAGCGGATCTCGCCGGACTCGACCCTGCCGATGTAGCGGGCGTCGCACGAGACCTGCTCCCCGATCTCGCGCGCGGCCCGCCGTACGGCCGTCGCGAACTCGCCCGGTGACCGTGATCCGCGCAGGCGGCGGAAGACCTGGTTGGGGCGTGCGGGGCGGGCGCTCGGTGCCCCTGGAGCGCGAGACGACGACGCCATGGCCGTTCCCTCTCTTGTGCAGCCGTGGTCCGGCGGGGCATGAACGTACCTGCTGTGAGAGGCGTCTCACACGCGGTTTGGCAACAAAAGGGGACAACTCGACGTCGATCTGCCATGAAGCGCCATCCTTTGCGGCGGCGTGCCGCCGTAGCCCTTGACGCCGGGCGGCGTTGAACCCGGTGGAGGCTCCGTACGTGCCTCTGTACGGGACTCGGCTGAGGAGGGGATCCCCGTGGTGGAGGTCTACGAGGTCGGCGGCGCGCCCGGCGCCGGTGGCGTGGGCTGTTGCGCCGGCGCGGAGCGCGCCGCGACGCCCGCGACCCCGGTGGGTCACCTGCCCACGGCCGACAGCAGTGCTCCGCCCGCCGGACCCTGCGACCTGGTGACCGTGCCGGCCCGCCAGGGCCTGGAGGCCGTGGACATCCTGCGCCGCGCCCCGGCGGCGCCCGGGGTGGGGCCGGTGCTGCACGACGGGGCGTGCGACACGCTCGGGTTCCTCGTGCCGCCCGGCACGGCCGACGGGTGGGACGTGCCCGGCTCGGCCTGCACCCGTACCTCGGGGCGCGGTCTGCGGATCCCGGGGGTCCCGGGGGTGCCGGCGGAGCCGCCGGTGACCGGCTCGGGCTGGCTGCTCCCGCCGGGTGCGGACCCGGCGGCGGCTCCCGTCACGGATCCGGTGGTGCTGAGGGAGGCGCTGGGGGAGGCCGCGCGGCTGATCGAGGCGGCGGACAGCTGCCGCTGAGGCTGCACGCGGGGGGCTTGGGGGCTTTGGGACAGCGGGACGCAGCCCCCGCCGGAGGTGACGAAGGCGAGGGTGAACTCGTCGACCCCGGTCCTCGCGGCGGTGTCCAGCAGGTCGTACGCCGGGTACAGCGAGGTGTCGACGTACGGCGCGAACCGCCCGCTCCCGCCGGGGGCGGGCGAGGCGGTCGCCGTGCGGGACGCAGCCCCCGCCGGAGGTGACGAAGGCGAGGGTGAACTCGTCGACCCCGGTCCTCGCGGCGGTGTCCAGCAGGTCGTACGCCGGGTACAGCGAGGTGTCGACGTACGGCGCGAACCGCCCGCTCCCGCCGGGGGCGGGCGAGGCGGTCGCCGTGGGCGAGGGGGAGGCCGTCGTCGAGGCGGTGGACGGCGGTACGGCCGAGCTCGTGGCGGATCCGGAGCGGGCGCGGGCGTGGACGCTGCTGATCGACGGGGCGCCCCAGTCGCATGTGGACCTCGACGATCCCGCGTACCTCTCCTTCGAGTACCAGCGCCGGCTCGGGCACGTGATCGACGTGGTCGCCCCCGCGGGGCGGCCGTTGCGGGTGGTGCATCTCGGCGGGGGCGCCTTCACCCTGGCCCGGTACGTCGCGGCCACCAGGCCCCGGTCGACCCAGCAGGTCGTCGAGCGGGACGAGGCCCTGGCGCGGATGGTGCGCACGAGGCTGCCGCTGGACCCGGCCGCGCGGATACGGGTGCGGGCGGGCGACGCGCGGGCCGGGCTCGCCAAGGTGGCGGACGGCTGGGCGGACCTGGTGATCGCGGACGTGTTCAGCGGGGCCCGGACCCCGGCGCACCTGACCAGCAAGGAGTTCCTTGCCGAGGTCACCCGGGCGCTGCGCCCCGGCGGGCACTACGCCGCCAACCTCGCGGACGGTCCCCCGCTCGCGCATCTGCGGGCCCAGGTCGCCACCGCGGCGACCGCCTTCGCCCATCTCGCCGTCGCCGCCGATCCGGCCGTGCTGCGCGGCCGCCGGTTCGGCAACGCCGTGCTGCTGGCGTCGGACACGGAGCTGCCCGTCGCCGAACTGACCCGGCGGGTCGCGGGCGACCCCTTCGCGGGACGGGTCGAACACGGACGGGCGCTGGCCGACTTCACCGGGGGCGCCGTCGCCGTCAGCGACGCGAGCGCCAAGGACTCGCCCGCGCCGCCCGCCGAGGTCTTCAAGTGAGCCGGCGCCCGCCAGGGGTCAGCGTTCGTCGAACTGGACCATCGGGGGATGGTCGTTCCAGGTGCAGAACACCGAGACCTCGCGCCCTTCCTGGGTGAAGGTCACCCGGATCCAGCTGGGCTGCTTCCACACCTGCATCTGCCAGCCCGACTCCGGGGTCGCGGAGACCAGTTCGGCGGAGCTGGTCCCGATGTCGAAGACCACCCGGCCGCCGTCGACGGTGTAGCCCTTGACGTTTCCGGGGGCCGGCGCGGGGGCCGGCCCAGTGGGCGACGGAGCCGGGGCGGTCGTCCTGGACGGGCCCGGGGACGGGCGGTCCGGCGCGGACGGCGAAGGCTTCGGGGACGGAGAGCCGGTGGGAGGCGGCGGCGGCCGCCGCGTCGACGACTGCTGCGGCTCGGCCGGAGAGGCGGTGGACGTCTGCGCGGTGATGGGCAGCGCCCGCGGCCGGTCGTAGGCCGTTCCGGCCATGACGGTGTGCACTCCCCACCAGGACAGCGTCACCGCGGCGCCGGTGGACAGCGACCACGCGAGTGCATGCACGAGTCCTCTGCTCATCGGGGTCATAGTGCACCACGCGGACCGCGTGTGTCCCGATCACCCGGTCGTGGGACCGGTGTACTCCGGATGGCGTACGGTGCCGCCCATGGCAAGTGTGCTCGTGGTCGAGGACGACCAGTTCGTGCGCTCCGCCCTCATCCGGCACCTGACCGAGGCATCCCACACGGTGCGGAGCGTCGGCACGGCCCTGGAGGCGCTGCGCGAGGTCGCCCACGTCCGTTTCGACGTCGTCGTCCTGGACCTCGGTCTGCCCGATCTGGACGGGGCCGAGGCGCTGAAGATGCTGCGCGGCATCACCGACGTGCCGGTCATCATCGCGACCGCCCGCGACGACGAGGCGGAGATCGTCCGGCTGCTCAACGACGGCGCCGACGACTACCTCGTCAAGCCCTTCTCCGTGGAGCACCTGTCCGCGCGGATGGCGGCGGTGCTGCGCCGGGCCCGTGCGGCCGCCGGTGACGTCCCGCCGAGCAGGGTCATCCAGGTCGGCGGGCTGTCCATCGACCCGTTGCGCCGCCAGGCCGAACTGGACGGCGCGGCACTGGACCTGACGCGCCGGGAGTTCGACCTGCTGGCCTTCCTCGCCGGACGGCCGGGCGTCGTCGTCCCGCGCCGGGAACTGCTCGCCGAGGTGTGGCAGCAGAGCTACGGCGACGACCAGACCATCGACGTCCACCTCAGCTGGCTGCGCCGCAAACTCGGCGAGACCGCGGCCCGCCCCCGGTACCTGCACACCCTGCGGGGCGTCGGGGTCAAGCTGGAGCCCCCGCACGGACTGCCGTCATGAGGTGGGCCCTGGTCAGGGTGTCCCTCGCGGTCACGGTCATGGTCGTGCTGGCCTTCGCCCTGCCGCTCGGCATGGTCATCAAGGAGATGGCGCGCGACCGCGCGTTCTCCAACGCCGAGCGTCAGGCGGCCACCATCGGACCGACGCTCACCGTGACCACCGAGCGCAAGATGCTGGAGCGGGCGGTCGAGTCGACCCCGGCGGGAGCCGTCGGGCGGATGGCCGTGCACATTCCCGCCTCCGGTGAACTGGGCAGCGTGCCGCTGGAGATCGGCATCCGCCGGGCGGCGGCCCGCGACCTCGCCACCGTCCAGCGCATCGGCCGCGCCTCGATCACCGAGGTGTCCGGAGGGTCGGCGCTGCTCCAGCCGACCGCCATCGGCACCGGGCAGATCGCGGTCGTCGAGATCTTCGTGCCCGAGGGCGAGGTGTCCAACGGCGTGGGCACCGCGTGGCTGGTGCTCGCCGGTGTCGGGCTCGCCCTGATCGTCGGCTCGGTGGCCGTCGCCGACCGGCTCGGTGTCCGGATGGTGCAGCCCGCCCAGCGGCTCGCGGGCGCCGCCCACGAGCTGGGCGAGGGCCGCCTCGGCGCGCGGGTGCCGGAGGAGGGGCCGCCCGAACTGCGCTCCGCGGCGGTGGCGTTCAACTCGATGGCCGACCAGGTCGTGCAGCTGCTCGCCAACGAACGCGAGCTCGCCGCCGACCTCTCGCACCGCCTGCGCACCCCGCTGACCGTGCTCCGGCTCAATGCCGCCTCGCTCGGCGACAGCGCGGCCGCCGAGCAGACCAGGGCCGCCGTCGCCCAGCTGGAGCGGGAGGTCGACACGATCATCCGCACGGCCCGGCAGGCCAAGCCGCAGACCGCGGCGGCCGGTCCCGGCGCGGGCTGCGACGTCTCCGAAGTGGTGCGGGAACGCATGGCGTTCTGGTCGGCGCTCGCCGAGGACGAGGGCCGCAAGGTGCGCCTGGCGGGCGTCGAAGGACCCGTGCGCATCCCCGTGGCCCGGCCCGAACTGGCCGCCGCGCTCGACGCGCTGCTCGGCAACGTGTTCCGGCACACGGCCGAGGGGACCGCGTTCTCCGTCGACGTCCACAACGGTGACGACGCCGTCATCGTGCTCGTCTCGGACGCCGGACCCGGCATCGCCGACCCCGCCGCCGCCCTCGCCCGCGGCAACAGCGGCGCCCGGGTGGGCTCGACGGGCCTGGGGCTGGACATCGTCCGCCGGGTCGCGGAGTCGACGGGCGGCGACGTGCGGATCGGCCGCTCCGTGCTCGGCGGCACCGAGGTGCGCGTCTGGATCGGGCTCGACCCGCGGGAGGCGGCCCGTGGGGACCGCCGCCGCGCCGGTCGCGGCGGGGTGCGGCGCAGGCGGAAGGCCGTCGCCCGCTGAGAAGCATTAATCCGCGCCGATGGCTTCCTTAAGCGCTCCCTAAGGAACCCGGCCGCCGCCCGGAACGGGCCGAATGTCCGCTCCCGGCTCGCTAGCGTCTGCGCCACCACCCCGATCCACGAGGCAGAGGCAGGCACGCGATGGGCACCACCAGGCACCGGCGCACGACGATGCGGACCAAGGCGGTCGGCGCGGTCGTGGCCGCGGCCGTCGTCGGCGGCGCGGCGTTCGCCCTCGCGGGCACGGCACAGGCCGCGGCGGTCGGCGCCGCTTACACCAGGACCAGCTCCTGGGACGGCGGCTACACCGGCCAGTACGTCGTCACCAACGAGACCGGCACCGCCCGTTCCGGCTGGACCCTGGAGTTCGACCTCCCCGCCGGCACCACGATCGGCTCCCTGTGGAACGGTGAGCACACCGTCGACGGGCGGCACGTCACCGTGAAGCCCGCGAGCTGGAACGCCGAGCTCGCGCCCGGGGCATCGGTCACCGTCGGCTTCGTCACCTCGTCGGACGGGACGGCGGCCGACCCGGAGTCCTGCCGCATCGACCGGGCCGCCTGCTCGGCCGGCGGCGGGGCGACCCCCTCGCCGACCGGCCGCCCCACCGGACAGCCCACGCCCACGCCCGCGCCCGTGCCCACCGCCACCGCGACGCCGACCGCCACGCCGTCCGCCCCCTCGCCCACGGCGACCGCCTCGCCCGCCCCCGGCGGGAGCGGGCGGTTCGCGCCGTACGTCGACACCTCGCTGTACCCGGCGTACGACCTGCTGGACACCGCCGCGAGGACCGGGGTCGACGAGTTCACCCTCGCCTTCGTCACCTCCGGCGGGGGCTGCGTCCCGCTGTGGGGCGGGGTCACCCCGCTCGGCGACGACAAGGTCGCCGGGCAGATCTCCGCGCTGCGCGCGAAGGGCGGCGACGTACGGGTCTCCTTCGGCGGCGCGGCCGGCCGTGAACTCGCCCTCAACTGCTCCTCGGCCGAGGAGCTGGCCCGGGCGTACGGCGCCGTCGTCGACGCCCACCGGCTCACCAAGGTCGACTTCGACGTGGAGGGCGCCGCGCTGCCCGACACCGCGGCCAACACCCGCCGCTCGCAGGCCATAGCCCTGCTCCAGAAGTCCCACCCGGGCCTGGACGTCTCCTTCACCCTGCCGGTCATGCCCGAGGGGCTCACCCAGCCCGGCGTCGACCTGCTCGCCGACGCGAAGCGCGGCGGCGTGCGCATCGGCGCGGTGAACATCATGGCGATGGACTACGGGCCCGCGTACAGCGGCGACATGGGCGAGTACGCCGTCTCCGCGGCGACCGCCACCCAGGCTCAGCTCAAGGGCGTGCTCGGGCTGGGCGACGCGGAGGCGTGGCGCACGCTCGCCGTGACCCCGATGATCGGCGTCAACGACGTGGTGACGGAGATCTTCACCGTCGAGGACGCGGCCGAGCTGGTGCGGTTCGCCGAGTCGAAGGACCTGGCGTGGCTGGCGATGTGGTCCGGCACCCGGGACAAGCAGTGCCCGGAGGGGGCGAAGCCGGCCGCTGACGCGACCTGCAGCTCCGTGCTCCAGGAGCCGCTGGCCTTCACCAGGGCGTTCGCCGCCTACCGGTAGCCGCCACCCCCCTCGCGGCTCCTGGAGCACGGAGCTGCAGGTGGGATGCTGACGTTCGTCATGGCGTGGAACGACTTCTTCTGGCCCGTCGTCGCGCTCACCCAGAGCGGCAACCCGACCGTGCAGGTGGCGCTGACCGGCCTCGGCCGGGGTTATGTGCCCGACCAGTCGGTCATCATGGCCGGCGCCCTGCATGATGCCCCCGACGATCTGACGGCCGAAGAGCACGAACGCCAGCAGCAGCGGCAGCGTCCCGAGCAGGGCGCCGGCCATGATGACCGACTGGTCGGGCACATAACCCCGGCCGAGGCCGGTCAGCGCCACCTGCACGGTCGGGTTGCCGCTCTGGGTGAGCGCGACGACGGGCCAGAAGAAGTCGTTCCACGCCATGACGAACGTCAGCATCCCGAGCACCGCCATCGCGGGCCGCGCCGCGGGGAAGACCACGTGCCACACCACCCGCAGGCTGCTCGCGCCGTCCACCCGTGCCGCCTCGATCAGCTCGCCGGGCAGCGCCTCCATCAGGTACTGGCGCATGAAGAACACCCCGAACGCGCTGACCAGGCCCGGCAGGATCACGGCCTGGAGCTGGTCGGTCCAGCGCAGTTCGGCGATCAGCATGTACAGCGGCACCACACTGAGCTGGGGCGGCACCATCATCGTGCCGACGACCAGGACCAGCAGGGTGTTCTTCCACCGGAAACGCAGCTTGGCGAAGGCGAACCCGGCGAGTGTGGCGAACAGCACCGTGCCGGCGGCGGTGCAGGAGGCGACCACCGTCGTGTTGACGAGGGCGCTGCCCATGTTGGCGTCCTGCCAGGCGATCTCCAGATTCCCGAGGAGGTTCCTGCCGAACCGGAACGGCGGCGGGGTCTGCGCGAGCCGGGTGTTGTTGCGGGACGCGGCGACGGCCGTCCACACCAGCGGGAAGAGGGATCCGGCGGTGAACAGGACCAGCACGGCGACGGCGATCCTCCCGCCGCGGGGACGGCGTCCGGTGTGCGGGGCACGGGTCATGGTGCGGCCCTTCATGCGCTCTTGCCGAGACGGCGGGCGATCAGCCAGTTCACGGCGCCGACGACCAGCAGGAGGAGGAACATCGCCCAGGCGATGGCCGACGCGCGCCCCAGGTGCAGGTTCACCCAGCCCTGCTCGTACAGGTACAGGCCGAGCGTCTGGTACTGGTGGTCCGCGCCGCCCGTCGCGCCGGCGGCGCCGTTGAACAGCAGCGGCTCGCCGAACAGCTGGGTGGCCCCGATCGTCGAGACGACACAGGTGAACAGGATCGTGTGGCGCAGCGACGGCAGCGTCACATGCAGGAACTGCCGCATGCGGGACGCCCCGTCGAGCTCCGCCGACTCGTACAGGTCGTCCGGGATCGCCTGCATCGCGGCGAGGTAGATCAGCGCGTTGTAGCCGGTCCAGCGCCAGATCACGATCGTGGACACGGCGAGCTGCGAGGACCACTGCCCGTTCTGCCAGTCGACGGCGTCGAACCCGGCCAGGCCGAGGGCCCAGTTGATCATTCCGTAGTCACGGCCGAAGAGCAGCGCGAAGACGAGCGTGGCCGCGGCGACGGAGGTCGCGTACGGGGTCAGCACCGCCACCCGGAAGAACGCCGAGCCCCGCAGCCGGAAGTGGAGCAGATGGGCGAGGCCGAGGGCGATCAGCAGCTGCGGCACGGTCGACATCAGGCCGATGGTGACCGTGTTGCGCAGCGCGTTCCAGAAGAAGTCGTCGTGCAGCAGCCGGGAGAAGTTGCGCAGCCCGACCCACTCCATCTCGGTCGGCGCGGTCAGCTCCACCCGGTGCAGGGAGGCCCAGCCGGTGTACAGGAGCGGGAAGAGGCCGAAGGCCAGGAAGAACACGAAGAAGGGAGCGACGAAGGCGTACGGGCTCCACGTCAGGTCGCGCCGGTAGCGGCGCGAGCGCCGCTCGGTCGGGCTGCTCGTCACGGGTCACAGGTCCAGGGCGTTGTCGATGGTCTTCACGGCCGCGTCCCAGCCCTGCCGGGGCGTGCGGCCCTTCTGGTCGACCTGGAGCATGCCGACGTCGGACAGGTTCTGCTGGATGATCAGGTCCTTGGGGCCCACGGTCTGCACGGGGACGTCCCGGGCGGCCCGGGAGTAGATCCGGCCGATGGGCGCGTCGCCGAAGTACGGGTGGGTGGCGTCGGCCACGGCGGACCGACCGTAGGCCGCGCTCGCGCTCGGGAAGCTGCCGCGCTCGGCGAACAGCCTGGCCTGCTGGGCGGGCGCGGTCAGCCAGGCGGCGAGCTTCGCCGCCTCCTCGGTGTGGGAGCCCGCCTTCGGCACGACGAGGAACGAGCCGCCCCAGTTGCCGGGCCGCGGCGCGGCGGCCACGTCCCACCTGTCCTCGCCGGCCCGGCCCGCCTTGTCCTGGATGTAGCCGAGCATCCAGGCCGGGCAGGACACGGTGGCGAACCTGCCGTTGGCGAAGCCCTGGTCCCAGGCCGGGGTGAACTGCTGGAGCCGCGCGGTCAGCCCCTCCTCGGCGAAGGAGGCCGCCAGGTCCCACGCCTCGCGGACGGCCGGGTTGGTCTTGTAGACGACCTCGCCGTCCTTGCCGTAGAAGCGTTCCGGACTGCTGCCGAGCACGGCGTTGAGCACTCCGGCCGCGGAGTCGGTGAAGACGGTGCCCTCCGGCGCGTGGGCGCGGTACCGCTTCCCCGCCTCCCGGTACTCTGCCCAGTCGCCGGCCCAGAGCCTGCCGACGGCCTCGCGGTCGGTGGGCAGCCCCGCCTGTGCGTACAGGTCCTTGCGGTAGCAGATGCCCTGCGGTCCGATGTCGGTGCCGAGTCCGACGGTCCGGCCGTCGCCGGTGGTGGCCTGGGCCCACTTCCAGTCCAGGAAGTCCGCCCGGTTCACGCCCTTGGTCCGGGACAGGTCGACGAGCCGGTCCGCCTGGGTGGCGGTGATCTCGGCGATGTTGTTGACCTCGACCGCCTGGATGTCGGCGAGCCCGCTGCCGCTGCCGAGGTGGGTGAGCAGCTGCGGGTAGTAGTTCTCGTTCCGCTGGATCGAGGACTGCCGGATGTGGATGCCGGGGTTGCGCCGCATGTACTCCTCGTAGAGCCCGGCCTCCTGGAATCCGAAGGAGCCGAAGACGCCGACCGTGATCACGGTCCTGCCCTCGGCGCTTCCGCCTCCGGTGTCCACGCGTGCCCGTGGCGGTTCGGCGGGGTCGTCGGCGCAGCCGGACAGGAGTCCGGCGGCGAGTGCGGCGACGGCCACGAGGACGGCGGCCCTGCGCATGCGGCCTCCCCATTTCCTTGACGGTGCTGCGCCCCCGGGTCCGGCCCGCGCTGCTGCGGGGCGGGCGCCACGAGGGGCGGTGATGTACGAACGAACGCGTATGAGTATGTACCGAAAGGTTGGGAGCGCTCCCATTCGTCCCGGGGCGTGGCTCCCCGCCCCCGACACGTTATGTTCTCGGCCTGGGAAGTCTGGGGGAGGGGCGGCCACGATGGCTGTGCGGAACAGGACGGGTCGCGCCGGGCGCGCCACCGGCAGGCCGACGCTGGAGCAGGTCGCCGCCCACGCGGGCGTCGGCCGCGGCACGGTCTCACGGGTGATCAACGGCTCGCCGCGGGTGAGCGAGGAGACCCGGACCCTGGTCGAGGCGGCCATCGCCGAGCTGGGCTACGTGCCGAACAGGGCGGCGCGGGCCCTCGCCGCGAACCGCACGGACGCCGTGGCGCTCGTGGTGCCCGAGTCCCAGGACCGCTTCTTCTCGGAGCCCTACTTCTCCGACATCGTGCGCGGGGTCGGCGCGGGGCTGGCCGGCACCGGGATGCAGCTGCTGCTCACGCTGGCTCCCCAGGGGCACCAGCGGGCGACGCTCGCCCAGTACCTCGCCGCTGACCGGGTGGACGGCGTCCTGCTGGTCTCCGTGCACGCCGGGGACCCGCTCCCCGACCAGCTGGCCGCGCTGTCGGTACCGGTGGTGATCAGCGGCCGCCGCTCGGCGGACGAACCCCTCGCGGCGGTCGACTCCGACAACTTCGAGGGCGCCCGCGAGGCCGTCGCCCATCTCGCGGGCCGGGGCCGGCGCACCATCGCGACGATCACGGGCCCGCTCGACGTGTACGGCGCGCAGCGCCGCCTGGACGGCTACCGCTCGGCCGTCGCCGGCGCGGGCCTCGACGCCGATCCCCGCCTGACCGCCGCCGCCGACTTCTCCGAGGAGGGCGGACGGCAGGCCATGCGCGCCCTGCTCGACGGCAGGCCGGACCTGGACGCGGTGTTCGCCGCGTCGGACGTGATGGCCGCGGGCGCCCGCGCCACGCTGCGCGAGGCCGGCCGCAGGGTGCCGCAGGACGTGGCACTGGTGGGCTTCGACGACTCGGCGGTGGCGCGGCACATGGACCCCGCGCTGACGAGCGTGCGGCAGCCGATCGAGGAGATGGGCCGCACGATGTCCCGGGTGCTGCTGGACGAGATCGCCTCGCCGTCGGCCCCGGCGCAGCGTCCGCAGATCGTGCTGCCGACGCGGCTGGTGGTGCGGGAGTCGTCCTGAGGCGCCCCCCGCGGGCGCCGTACGCGTCGAGGGCCGGTCCGCGATGCGGACCGGCCCTCGACGATCAGGGTGAGTGACGGGACTCGAACCCGCGGCATCCTGGACCACAACCAGGTGCTCTACCAGCTGAGCTACACCCACCATGACCGGTCGCTTTCCCGACCGGCCGAGAAAAAGTGTACAGGCTTCCGAGGGGTGCTCGCGCCACGGTTTCGTCCCCGGGGGCGGAGGGGGCCGAAAGGCCCTACGAGGCGGGTTCCGCGGGCAGGACGTGCTTGGCCGCGATGGCCCGCGCGGTCTCGGTGTCCGGCCCGGGCTGCGGGACGAAGACCGCCTCGCGGTAGTAGCGCAGCTCGGCGATGGACTCGCGGATGTCGGCGAGCGCGCGGTGGTTGCCGCTCTTCTCCGGGCTGTTGAAGTACGCCCGCGGGTACCAGCGGCGCGACAGCTCCTTGATCGAGGAGACGTCGACGATCCGGTAGTGGAGGTGGCCCTCCAGGCCGGGCATGTCCCGGGCGAGGAAGCCCCGGTCGGTGCCGACCGAGTTCCCGCAGAGCGGCGCCCTGCCGGGCTCCTTGACGTGTTCGCGGATGTACGCCAGGACCTGGGCCTCGGCGTCGGCGAGCGTGGTGCCGCCCGCGAGCTCGTCGAGGAGTCCGGACGAGGTGTGCATCTGCCGCACCACCTCGGGCATCGTCTCCAGCGCGGCGTCCGGCGGACGGATCACCACGTCCACTCCGTCGCCGAGTACGTTCAGTTCCGAGTCGGTGACCAGTGCGGCCACCTCGATGAGTGCGTCGTCCGTCAGCGAGAGCCCGGTCATCTCGCAGTCGATCCACACCATGCGATCGTTCATGCGCCTACCTTATGGGGCCGGACGCGCGACGGGCCGGGGTCGTGCGACCCCGGCCCGTCGATCCGCTGTGCACGGCGGCTCCGCCTACGGCAGACTCCGCTGCCCCGGCAGGCCCGGACGCAGGTGGCCGCCCGTGTAGAACTCCTGGCCGGGCTTGCCCGGCTCCAGGTGTCCGCCGCCCGGCCCCGGCACTCCCACGCCGGCCGGCGTGCGCCGCATGCCCGCCTGGGACGGCACCACCGCATCCGCGAGTGGGGCGTGGCCCGGGTCTCCCTGGGGCCTCCGCGCCCGGTAGGCCGCCCGGTAGGCGGCCGGGGAGGACCCCAGCTGCCGCCGGAAGTGGCCGCGCAGCGCGACGGGGGAGCGGAAGCCGCAGCGGCCCGCCACCTCGTCGACCGAGTAGTCGGAAGTCTCCAGCAGCCGCTGTGCCTGGAGCACCCGCTGGGTGATCAGCCACTGGAGCGGCGCCGAACCCGTCAGCGAGCGGAACCGGCGGTCGAACGTCCGGCGGCTCATGTAGGCGCGGGCCGCCAGCGTCTCCACGTCGAACTGCTCGTGGAGGTGCTCCAGCGCCCAGGAGACGACCTCGGCCAGCGGGTCCGAGCCGATTTCCTCGGGTAAAGACCTGTCGAGGTAGCGCTCCTGACCGCCACTGCGACGCGGGGGGACGACCAGTCTGCGGGCGAGTGCGCCGGCTGCTTCCGTGCCGTGGTCGGTGCGCACTATGTGCAGACAGAGGTCGATACCCGCCGCGGTGCCCGCCGACGTGAGGACGTCCCCGTCGTCGACGAACAGCTCGCGCGGGTCCACGTGGACGGACGGGTAACGCTTGGCCAGCGTCGGCGCGTACATCCAGTGGGTGGTCGCGGGGCGGCCGTCGAGCAGGCCGGCGGCGGCGAGGACGAACGCCCCCGTGCACAGGCCGACGATGCGGGCGCCCTCTTCGTGTGCCCGGCGCAGCGCCTCGAGCGCCTCGGGCGGTGGCGGCGAGGTGATCGACCGCCAGGCCGGCACCACGACGGTGCCCGCCCTGCTGATCGCCTCCAGGCCGTACGGTGCGGTCAGTTCCAGTCCGCCGGTGGTCCTGAGCGGACCCTCCTCGCCACCGCACACCAGCAGGCGGTAACGGGGAACTCCGGCGTCCTGACGGTCGATTCCGAACACCGAGAGCGGGATGGAACTTTCAAAAATCGGGCCGCCGCTGAACAGCAGCACGGCGACGACCTCCCGGCGCCGGCGGCCGGAGAGTTTCCGTGCTGCCTCCGGTGCGGCGGAGTCCTGACTCATGACGCTAAGCCCCCCTCGAAGTGCGCGTCTCCCCGTTCTTTTCGGGCCTTTCGCTCCTGCACTTTTCCCCTCGGTTCTGCACGAGTCCCCCGGCCTTCGATACCCATGATCGAATCTACTGTGTCCCGTGGCACCCTTGTGGCAAGTTCGGCATGCCCTGCTATGTCGACTTGGCAACTTGGCGCGATGCATTCGATCACGAAGCGTTGCACCCGTGGGGCCCGCAGGGAAGTGGATGCGACGGGCATGGCCCGTCCCCGTACGGCGTGGAAGCGGCTTCCGGGCCCGTACTCCCTGGTGGCGAGGGGGCTGACCGGCCCTTTCCCCAAGAGGGCGGTGGTGGCGAGAAGTTGGCTGAAAACCGTCGGTTGTGTGGGTGTGAATCCGTCAGGTGCGCGGCGCACCACCCGCCCCCCGTGTGCGCCCCCTGCGCGGGGGTGCCGTGCGGCCGCGCGGGCTCAGTCCGGGATGCGGCCGGCGCCGGCCCCGTCGCGCGAGCGGCCTGCGCCGGCTCCGCCGCGGGAGTGGTGCAGCAGCAGACGGCAGGCGCACGCGACGGCCGCGAGGCCCGCCCAGGCCGCCGCCGTGCCGCCCGCCGACATCCCGTACGCGACCAGTGCCACCGGAGCCAGCAGGCAGGCGAACGCCGCCCAGCGCACGGCGTCCCCCATGGGCGGGGCGCCCTGGGCGCGGCGGGCGCCCCGCCCATGGGGGACGCCGTGCGCTGGGCGCGCTGGGC
>NZ_RDBP01000012.1:487595-511976 GCF_008042045.1 Streptomyces sp. T39 | reverse complement strand
GGGCAGGGGCGGCCGGGGTGGTCTGACGTGCGGACACTCGGAGCTCCTGGGCGCGAGGGTGGGCGACTGGCCGACGAAGGGCCAACGACGGCCCCCGCCGCCGGTCACTGTGCGCATCCGCCGGACAGCGGACGGACAGCTGCATGGGCCACCTGCCATTGCCAGGGCGGGGCGTGCTCGTGCATGCTCCCTGGAACGCCGCCGCGTGAGGCGGCGGGACCTGGGCAGGAGAGGAGTGCCGCCGTACCCTTGGGGGTATGAGGCCGGGAAGACGTTTCCCGGACACCGCTCCGTCCCGTCCGCTCCGCACCTTCATTCCCTCACACGAGGACGTTCTTCGCCGAGACACCGATGGCCGGTCACGAAATCCCCGAACCCGCGGACCGCAAGCAGGTCGCCGACCCCCTGTCGGACCTGCGAGCGGCAGAAGAGTCATGTCACTCCTGCGATCCCGCCTTCCAGCACGGAGTCGTCGTCGGATTCGACGGCTCGACCTCCAGTGAGCGGGCGCTCGCCTACGCCATCGGCATGGCCTGCCGGTCGGGCTCCGGCCTGATCATCGTCCACGTCGCCAACCGGCTGCCGACCACCGTCTGGGCGGGCTGCGAGCCCCCCGTCTTCGTGGACGTCCCCGACCACCGCACCGAGGTGCTCGGCCTCGAACTCGCCTGCGCCGACTACCTGAGCGAGGTCCCCTGGATCCTCGTGGAGCGGGGCGGCGACATCTGCCACGAGCTGGAGGAGGTCGGCCGGGAGTACTCGGCCGACGCGATCGTGGTCGGCTCCACCCACGGCCTGGTCGGCCGGATCTTCGGCTCCGTCGCGGGCCGCCTCGCCCGGCGCGCGAAGCGCCCGGTGATCGTCATTCCGTAGCGCTCCGCGCCTCGTTCCCCTTCGCGCGTCCCCGATCGCACGTCCCTCCGTGCGCGGAGCTCGTCCGCGCACGGCCCGGGGCGGCCCGCCGGAGCGTCCCTCCCGTCCCGCTGCCGCCGCCCGGCCCCACGGGTGACGTCACGTCAACCCGCCCTGGAGACCAGCGGATCCGGGTGCTGTCACGAGGTTGGTTGTGCGCTTGTGAAGGGTACATGTCGGTCACGGGGTCCACAGCAGTCGGCAGCACGGTGCGGCACGGCTGCACGGACGCGAACGGACACGAAGGGAGCCCGCCGTGGTCGACGGCGTCTGCGAGGGGAGGGCCGGATCGACGCGGTCCTCGGCCGTCCCGCACTCGGACCGTACGGGGCGACCATGGCGCTCGCCACGTGGCCCGCGTTCACCGGGCGCGCCGCCGGCCGGGGAGTGACGGCCACCGGCTGAGCGGCCAGAGGGCCGGCGTGAGGGGTTGCGCGCCGGCGGCACGGAGAACGCCCCCTGCGACGGCAGGGGGCGTTCTCGCGTTCTTCCGTGCCCGGTCGTTCGCTTCCGGGGCGCTCCGAGCGGCGCCGGCGGCGGCCGATCGCGGCCCCGGCGGGCTACTCGACCGTGACGGACTTCGCCAGGTTGCGCGGCTTGTCGATGTCGCGGCCGAGGGCCAGGGCCGTGTGGTAGGCGAGGAGCTGGAGCGGGATGCCCATCAGGATCGGGTCCAGCTCGTCCTCGTTCTTCGGCACCACGATGGTGTGGTCGGCCTTCTCCTGCTCGCGGTGGGCGACGGCCAGTATCCGGCCGGAGCGGGCCTTGATCTCCTCCATCGCGGCGCGGTTCTTCTCCAGCAGCTCGTCGTCCGGCACGATCGCGACGGTCGGCAGCGCGGGCTCGATCAGGGCGAGCGGGCCGTGCTTGAGCTCGGAGGCCGGGTAGGCCTCGGCGTGGATGTAGGAGATCTCCTTGAGCTTCAGGGAGGCCTCCAGGGCGACCGGGTAGCCGCGCACCCGGCCGATGAACATCATCGACTTGGCGTCCGCGTACTGCTCGGCCAGCTTCTTGATCTCGCCCTCGGTCTCCAGGATCTCGCTGATCTGGCCGGGCAGCTTGCGCAGGCCCTCGATGATGCGCCGGCCCTCGGCGACCGACAGGTCGCGGATGCGGCCGAGGTGCAGGGCGATCAGCGCGAAGGCGACGACCGTGTTGGTGAAGCACTTGGTGGAGACGACGCAGACCTCGGGGCCGGCGTGGACGTACGTGCCGCCGTCCGCCTCGCGGGCGATCGCCGAGCCGACGACGTTCACGACGCCGAGGACCCGGCCGCCCTTGCGCTTGAGCTCCTGGACGGCCGCGAGGACGTCGTAGGTCTCACCGGACTGGGAGACGGCGATGTAGAGGGTGTCGGGGTCCACGACCGGGTTGCGGTAGCGGAACTCGGAGGCGGGCTCGGCGTCCGCGGGGATGCGGGCCAGGGACTCGATGAGCCCGGCGCCGATGAGACCGGCGTGGTACGAGGTGCCGCAGCCGAGGATCTTCACCCGGCGGATGCCGCGGGCCTCGCGCGGGTCCAGGTTCAGCCCGCCCAGGTGCACGGTGTTGAACCGGTCGTCGATGCGGCCGCGCAGCACACGGTCGACCGCGTCGGGCTGCTCGCTGATCTCCTTGTGCATGTACGTGTCGTGGCCGCCCATGTCGTAGGAGGCGGCCTCCCACTCCACGATCTCCGGGGTGGCGGTGGTCGTCGCGCCGGAGGTCGTGTACGTGCGGAAGTCGTCGGCCTTGAGGGTGGCCATCTCGCCGTCGTCGAGGGTGACGATCTGGCGGGTGTGGGTGACCAGCGCGGCGATGTCGGAGGCGACGAACATCTCCTTGTCGCCGATGCCGAGGACGACCGGGGAGCCGTTGCGGGCGACCACGATGCGGTCGGGGAAGTCGGCGTGCATGACGGCGATGCCGTACGTGCCCTCGACCACCTTGAGGGCCTCGCGGACCTTCTCCTCCAGGGTGGTGGCCTGGGAGCGGGCGATCAGGTGGGTGATGACCTCGGTGTCGGTCTCCGAGAGGAAGACGATGCCGTCGGACTCCAGCTTCGCGCGCAGCTCGGCCGCGTTGTCCACGATGCCGTTGTGCACCACGGCGACCTTGTTGTCGGCGTCGAGGTGCGGGTGCGAGTTGAGGTCGCTCGGGGCGCCGTGGGTGGCCCAGCGGGTGTGGGCGATGCCGGTGGTGCCGGCGAAGCGCTTGGGGACGCGGGCCTCGAGGTCGCGCACCCGGCCCTTGGCCTTGACCATCTTGAGCGCGGCGGCCTTGGGGCTGTTGATCACCACGCCCGCCGAGTCGTACCCCCGGTACTCCAGCCGCTGCAGCCCTTCCAGCAGCAGCGGAGCCACGTCACGCTTGCCGATGTAACCGACGATTCCGCACATAGAGTCTTGCCCCTCCGTAGTTCAGTGGTGTGCTCGCCGAGGACGACGGGCGGGTCAGCCGTAGACCATGCGGCGCAGCTGCCGGAGCGAGAGCTCCGGCGGCGCCACGGCGCGGTGCGGCAGTTCGGCCGCGATGCGCTCGAAGATCTCGGCGTTCACCGCGCCGCCCGACTGGAGTTCGCGGTGGCGGCGGCGGACGAACTCCTCCGTCGTCTCGTCGAAGTACGCCAGCACGTCGAGCACCACCCGGGCGGCTTCACCGCGCTGGAGCGCGGTGCTGCGCACCAGATGGTCGACGAGGTCGTCGTGGGACGACGGGCGGTGTTCGAGCACCCGTAGATATTGGAGTGAGGAGAGGCGCCTTTGCAAGAATCCTGCCCGATATCGGGCAGCGCGGGTCACATTCTTCGCAGGACGGCCTGTTTGGCGGTGGCGAACTCCTCGTCGGTGAGGATCCCGGCCGTGCGGAGCTCACCGAGCTCACGCAGCCGCCGCAGCAGCGCGTCGTGGTCGTGCCCGCCGTCGTCCGGGGCCGTGGCGGACGGGCCGGTGGCCGCCGGTGCCGCCGGTTCCCCCACCGCCCCCGGCGGGAGAGCCGGGGCGGCGGGCCCGTCCCCGGCCGTCGCGGCGCGCGGGTGCGGTATGCGGGCCACGACGGCCGCGCCGAGCAGCGCCATCAGCGGGTCGTTGCGAAAGCCCCACAGCTCGACCGCGTACGGGTCGTACTTCGGCTCCTGCCGTCCCGGGCCCGTCCACGGGCCGCTGAACCGCAGGAAGCCGTTCTCCAGGGAGGCCGACGGCATCCACTCCACACCGCTCACCTCGGCCAGCTCCAGGGTGCGCGGACCGCCCGAGATCTTGGCCTCCTCGGCCTGCCACTTCCACTCCAGCCGGATGCGTTCCCCGTCGAAGGAGACGGTGGCGTCCCCGGCGGAGACGGTGATGGGCACGGCGGGCCCGGGGAGCAGGTAGCCGTCGGCGGGCCCCGGAGGGACCTGCTCCAGCAGCAGCGCGGTGCGCACCTCGTCCACGAGGTACTCGGCGACCCCCGAGCGGTCGTTGTCGACCTTCAGCCGGTACGGGTCGGAGGACTCGTCCAGGGCCCCGCCGGTGATCTGCGCCAGGGGGTCCGCGCCGTCGCGCAGCCGCAGCCTCAGCCGTCCCGACTTCCTGCCGGACTCGTAGGAGAGTCCGGCCACGGCCCGCAGCGGCACGGCGATCTCGCCGAGGGTGCGGCGCAGTCTGCTCACGCTCTTGTCGTTGCCGGGCACGATGCGGACCGTGTCGCCGTCGAACGTCCAGGTCCCGTCCTTCTGGATGATTTCTGCCACGACGGCGATTGTTCCACCGACCGTGTCGCCAAGTGGTCTACACCTTGACCCCGGTTGGGGGCCGCGGTACGGATGGTGCGGGCCCGGTTGCCCTGCGCACAGATGTCGCCCCCGTCGAAGGGAACCCTGTGAGTCAGCCCAGACCGACCGTCCGCGCCCCGCGTCCGTCCCGATCCTCCCGGCTGCGGCGACTGCCCCGGCTGCTGGGCGCGGTGCTGCTCCTGACCGCCGTCACGGCGTCCGGCGCCATCGGCGCGGCCGCCGCGGGACCGGGCCCGGCGGCGGCCGAGCCCGCCGTCCGCCCGCTCGGGCACATCGTCCCCGTCCCCGCCTCGGTGGAGCCCGCCGGTGCCCCCTTCACGCTGACGTCCTCGACGCGCATCGCGACGGACGGCTCCCGCCAGGCGCGGGCCGTCGCCGAACAGCTCGCCGGGGTGCTGCGCCCCTCCACGGGCTTCGCGCTGCCGGTCACCGACCGCCCCTCACCGGGGGCCGTCCGGCTGCGGCTCGACGCGGGTGAGCGGGCGCTGGGCGACGAGGGGTACCGGCTGCACTCCGCGCCCGGCGGCCTGACCCTCACCGCCTACCGCGAGGCGGGGCTCTTCCGCGGCGTGCAGACGCTGCGCCAGCAGCTGCCGTCCCGGGTGGAGAGGGACACCGTGCAGCCGGGCCCCTGGCGGGTCGCGGGAGGGACCGTCACGGACACGCCGCGGTTCGCCTGGCGCGGGGCGATGCTCGACGTCTCCCGCCACTTCCTGGAGGCCGCGCAGGTCAAGCGCTACATCGACCACATCGCCCTCTACAAGATCAACACGCTGCATCTGCACCTCTCCGACGACCAGGGCTGGCGCATCGCCGTCGACTCCTGGCCGCGGCTCGCCGGGTACGGCGGCTCGACCGAGGTGGGCGGCGGCCCCGGCGGCCACTACACCAAGGCGCAGTACCGCGACCTCGTCCGCTACGCGGCGGCCCGGCACATCGAGGTCGTGCCTGAGATCGACATGCCGGGCCACACCAACGCGGCCCTCGCGTCCTACGCCGATCTCACCTGCGACGGTGTCGCCCCGCCGCTCTACACGGGCACGGCGGTCGGCTTCAGTTCGCTGTGCGTGCCGAAGGAGATCACCTACGACTTCGTGGACGACGTGATCGGGGAGATCGCCGCCCTGACCCCCGGGCGGTACCTGCACATCGGCGGCGACGAGGCCCATTCCACCAGCCACGAGGACTACGTGGCGTTCATGGAGCGGGTGCAGCCGGTGGTCGCGCGCCACGGCAAGACGGTCGTGGGCTGGCACCAGCTGACGGGGGCGACGCCCGCCGAGGGAGCCGTCGCCCAGTACTGGGGTCTCGACCGCACGAGCGCGGCGGAGAAGGAGCGGGTGGCCGCGGCGGCGCGCGCCGGGACCCGGCTCGTGCTCTCGCCGGCCGACCGGACCTACCTGGACATGAAGTACGACGAGAACACCGAACTCGGCCTCTCCTGGGCGGGATACGTCGAGGTCCGGCGCTCCTACGACTGGGACCCCGGCGGTTACCTCGCGGGGGCGCCGGAGAGCGCGATCGCCGGTGTGGAGGCGCCGCTGTGGACGGAGACCGTCTCCTCGGACGCGGACATCGACCGGATGGCGTTCCCGCGGCTGCCCGGGGTGGCCGAGCTCGGCTGGTCGCCGGCCCGGACGCACGACTGGGAGGACTACCGGCTGCGCCTCGCCGCCCAGGGGCCCCGGATGGAGGCGCTCGGCATCGGCTACCACCGCTCGCCCCAGGTGCCGTGGGCGTCGGCCGGCGCCGGGGCCGGCGCCGGGGAGTGACCGCGGGGCGGGCCGGTCTCCACGGGGTGCACGCCGCCGGGGCCCGCTGACGCTCGCCGGCCACCGATGCCTCGCCCGGGGGCGACGGGTCACGGGCGCGGCCCGGGGCGGGGGCGGACGCGCCCCGGCCCCGAGGCGGGGGCGGGCGAGCTGCCCCCGGAATGCGGCGGGCGAAGCGCGGCGCCCGGCGCCGGACGGTGTCCGGGGGACGCCCTGCGCCGCCACGGCGGATGGGGGGCCGTCCGGCGAGGGAACGGGCGCCCCCGGGGACCGTACCCGGGTGCGCCCGTGGCCTGTGGGGCCCGCTGGTGCGGGTTCAGTTGGGCCGGTGTGGCCTGTGGGGGCCGTTCGCCCGGATCACGGCGGGCGGGTGTGCCCGGTCCGGCGGTTGGGACCGTGACCCGCCGGACCCGGCCGCCCGGTGTTCCCGGGCCGTGCGGCCCGGGAACACGGGAGACCGGCTGGGTCCTCCGTCCGGACCGCGGCACGCGTGCCGCCGGGATCCGGAGGGGAGGCCCTACGCGGCGAACCGCGCGATCGGGTTCGTCAGCGTGCCGACGAACTGGAGGGCGGCCGACGGGTCGGCGAGGTCCACCATCTGCTGGTTGTTGCGCAGCTGGAGCCGGTTCAGGCAGGACAGCGCGAACTCCTCGGCGAACATGTCGTACTGGGCGAACCTGTCCGCCAGCTGCGGCACGGACTCCTGGTAGCCGCGCACGCAGTCGGCGACCGTGCGCCAGAAGGTCTCCTCGTCCAGGACGCCCTCCTCGGCGAGCGTCGCGCCGAGGAAGCGCAGGAAGCAGTCGAATACGTCGGTGAAGACGGACAGCAGCTTGGTCTCGTCCGGCACGTCGACCCGGATGCGCTCGACGGCCGGCGGCAGCACCGCGTCCGGGTCCATGACCGCGATCTCCTCGGCGATGTCCTTGAAGATCGCGCGGTCGACGGCGCCCCGCTCGTCGAGGACCAGGATCACGTTCTCGCCGTGCGGCATGAACACCAGGTCGTAGGCGTAGAAGGTGTGCAGCACCGGCAGCAGGTAGGCGTCGAGGTAGCCCCGCAGCCATTCGGCCGGAGCCAGCCCGGAGCCGGCGATCAGCGCGCCCGCGAAGGACGCCCCCTCGTGGTCGGTGTGCAGCAGCGACGCCATGGTCGCCACCCGCTGCCCCTCGCCGAGGGTGGGAACCGGGCTCTCGCGCCACAGCGCGGCGAGCATCTTGCGGTACGGGGAGTACCGGTCGGTGGCGGCCTCGTACTCCAGGTGCCGGTAGCCGACGGCAGCACGCTCCCGGATGATCGAGAAGCGTGCCGCCTTCAGCACGTCGTCCCCGTCGATCAGGTGGGCCAGCCAGTCGTTGATGGCGGGCGTGGCCTCCATGTAGGCGGCCGAGAGACCGCGCATGAAGCCCATGTTGAGCACGGACATGGCCGTTTTCACATAGTGCTTCGCCGGGTCGCTGGTGTTGAAGAACGTGCGGATCGACTGCTGCGCGAGATAGGTGTCGTCACCCGTGCCGAGGAAGACCAGCCGCTGCTGGGCGATCTCGGCGGCGAAGGTGACCGACAGCTTGTTCCACCACTGCCAGGGGTGGACGGGCATCAGCAGGTAGTCGTCCAGGGCGAGGCCCTGGTCGGCGAGGGTCCTGGCGAAGCCGTCGACGGTGGCGTCGCCGAGCTCGGCGCGCAGGAACGCCTCGTACTCGATCCCGGCACCCGCCGTGAAGGTGGCCCGGTCGCGGTGGGCGGCGAGCCACACCAGGTGGATGCCGGACGCCGCCTCGGGGGCGTAGGCGTGGTACTCGTCGATGCCGAAGCCGAGCCGGCCGTTGTTGGCGACGAAGCAGGGATGGCCCTCGGTCATCCCCGTCTCGATCGCCTGGAAGTCCGCCCGTGCCAGCTCGGCGGCGGTGATCCGGGGCTTCGTGGCCTTGTAGGCCGTGCCGGAGAGCGTGGAGGAGATCTCCTCCAGGTAGACCGGCAGGATCTCGTCGCTCAGACCGAGCGCGCCGCGCATCTCGATGACGAACTGCAGGGCGTCGAGCGGCAGCTCCCCGCCGTCGCGGTGGCGGGTGATCGAGGCGGCCGACACCTGCCAGTGGTCGAGCGCGTAGCGCTCGGCACGGAAGCGGTACTCGGTCGCGCCGTCGTCGCTGAGCACCCGCCAGCCGTCACCGGCCGGCTCGGGGGTCAGCAGCCGCTCGTGGGTGAACTCGGCGAGCGCCTTGCGCACCAGGAGGCGGTTGGCGTCGGCCCAGCGGGCGGGCGTGAGGTGGGCGACAGGGTTCATACGGCGACTCCCGTGGCGGCGGCGAACTGTTCGCGGGTGCAGAAACTCAGCAGTGCCTCCTTCTCGGGTTTGACGATCTTGTCGGCGGCGACGAATCCGACGGCCTCGTTGAGCCGGTGGACGGCCGTGTTGGAGACGTCGGGCTCGACGACGACCCGCCGTGCGGCGGGGTCGGCGAAGAGCTCGCGCATCACCGCGGTGATCACGGCCCGGGTGAATCCGTGCACGGGCGTGTCGGTGGGCGCCACCAGGAAGTGCATGCCGACGTCCCCGGGCTCGGGCTCGTACAGACCGGTGAGCTCCACGTACCGGGGGTCGTAGCTCTCCATCAGGAAGGCCGGCTCGCCGTCGTGGAGGCCGATGAAGGCGTGGTGGTGCTCATGGGCGGCGATGCGCATGTACTCGCGCTCGACGTCCTCCAGTTTGGCGTCCTGCATCATCCAGAACGCCGCTTTCGGGTGGGTGACCCATCGGTGCAGCAGCTCCGCGTCGGCCAGCGGGTCGAGCGGCCGGACGGTGAAGGCGCCGGGGGCGGCGGTGCTCATACGGCGAACTCCTGGAAGGCGATGGACTTCTCCACGGCGTAGTACTCGCTGCCGAGCAGCTCGCGGATGATGTACGCGTTGCGGTACGGGCCCATGCCCAGGTCGGGCGAGGTGATCGAGTGGGTGTGCACCCCGGCGTTCTGGAGGAAGATCTCCCGGCCGGCGGTGTCGATCGAGTAGTTGCGGGCCACGTCGAAGCGTCCTCGGCCGTCGAGCCGGATGCGGTCGGCGACCGGCTTCAGGAAGTCCGGGGTGGCGTACCGGTAGCCGGTGGCCAGGACCAGGCCCTGGGTGTCGAGCGTGTAGTCCTTGCCCTGCTCCTCCTGCCGCAGGCCGAGGGTGTACGTGCCGTTCTCGTACGCCACCGTGTGCAGGGCGGAGTTGGTGAGCAGGCGGGTGGACACCGGGCCGGAGAGGTTCTTCTGGTAGAGCAGGTCGAAGATCGCGTCGATCAGCTCCGAGTCGATGCCCTTGAAGAGGCCCTTCTGCTGCGTCTCCAGCCGGTAGCGGGTCGTCTCCGGGAGCGCGTGGAAGTAGTCGATGTACTCCGGGGAGGTCATCTCCAGCGTGAGCTTGGTGTACTCCAGCGGGAAGAAGCGCGGGGAGCGGGTGACCCAGTTCAGCCGGTAGCCGTGGACGTCGATCTCCGACAGCAGGTCGTAGTAGATCTCCGCCGCGCTCTGGCCGCTGCCGACCAGGGTGATGGACTCCTTCTTCTGGAGCGACTCCTTGTGCTCCATGTACCGCGAGTTGTGCAGCAGGTCGCCGCCCACGCCACGGCAGGACTCGGGCAGGTACGGCGGGGTGCCGGTGCCGAGCACGATGCGGCGTGCCGTGAATGCGTCGTCGGCGGTGCGCACCACGTACACCTCGCCCTCGGTGTCGTACTCGACGGAGGTGACGGTCGTGCCGAAGCGGATGCTGCTCAGCTTGGCCGCGGCCCAGCGGCAGTAGTCGTTGTACTCGACGCGCAGCGGATAGAAGTTCTCGCGGATGTAGAACGAGTACAGCCGGCCCTTCTCCTTCAGGTAGTTGAGGAAGGAGTACGGCGAGGTGGGGTCGGCCAGCGTGACCAGGTCCGACATGAACGGCGTCTGGAGGTGGGCGCCGTCGAGGAACATGCCCGAGTGCCACTCGAAGTCCGGCTTGGACTCCAGGAACAGGCCGTTCAGCGTGTCGATCGGCTCGGTCAGGCAGGCGAGGCCGAGATTGAAGGGGCCGAGCCCGATCCCGATGAAGTCGTACGTCTCGCGGGGGTGCGTCCCACGGGCGTCAGGAAGCGTGGACAAGGTTCTCTCCAAGGAACTGCTCGGCGTGGCCGGCTATCAGGTCGAGCACGGCGGCGATGTCACCGGTCGTGGTCTCGGGGTTGAGGAGCGTGAACTTCAGGTACTGCCGGCCCGCCACCTTGGTGCCCGCGACCACGGCCTCGCCCGAGGCGAACAGGGCCTTGCGGGCGTGCAGGTTGGCCTGGTCGATCAGGACCGGGCTGGTCACGGACTCCGGGATGTAGCGGTAGACCAGGGTGGACAGCTGGGGCTGGACGACGACGTCGTAGCGCGGGTCGGCGGCGAGCAGCTCCCAGCCGGCGGCCGCGAGGTCGCACACCTCGTCGAAGAGCCCGCCGACCCCGTCGGCGCCCATCACCCGCAGCGTCATCCACAGCTTGAGCGCGTCGAAGCGGCGGGTGGTCTGGAGGGACTTGTCGACCTGGTTCGGGATCTTCTCCTCGAGGGTGCGACGCGGGTTGAGGTACTCGGCGTGGTAGGTCGCGTGGCGCAGCGTGGCCCGGTCCTTGACCAGCAGGGCGGACGAACTGACGGGCTGGAAGAAGGACTTGTGGAAGTCGACCGTCACGGAGTCGGCCTGCTCGATGCCGTCGAGGAGCCGGCGCCGGGTGGGAGAGACCAGGAGCCCGCAGCCGTAGGCGGCGTCCACGTGCATCCAGGTCTCGTACTGCCGGGCGAGCGCGGCGATCTCGGGGAGCGGGTCGATGGAGCCGAAGTCGGTGGTGCCGGCGGTCGCGACGATCGCCATGGGCACCAGGCCCTCGCTGACGCAGCCCATGAGCTCGGTCTCGAGGGCGACGGTCTGCATGCGCTTGGCGCGGTCGACCGGGACGGCGACGACGGCGTCGGGGCCGAGGCCCAGCAGGGTGGCGGACTTCTGGACGCTGAAGTGGCTGCACTCCGAGGCGAAGATGCGCAGTTTCGCGAGGTCGGTGGTCTTGGCCTCCTGGCGGGCGAGCAGCAGCGCCTGGAGGTTGGACTGGGTGCCGCCGGAGGTGAAGACGCCGTCGGCGGCGGGGCCGAGACCGGCGCGGGCGCACGTCCAGTCGATGAGCTTGCGCTCGATCAGGGTGCCGCCGGCGCTCTGGTCCCAGGTGTCCAGGGAGGAGTTGACGGCGGAGAGGACCGCCTCGCCGAGCACGGCCGGGATGACGACGGGGCAGTTGAGGTGGGCGAGGTAGCGCGGGCTGTGGAAGTAGACCGCGTCGCGCAGGTACACGTCCTCCAGCTCGTCGAGGGCGGCGGAGGCGTCCGCGAGCGGTGTGTCCAGGTCGACCGCGTCGATGACCGGGGCGAGCCGGTCGGGGGTGACGCCGGTGAACGGGCGCCGGGTGGAGGCGAGTTTGGCTGCGACGCGCTCGACCCCTTCGGTCACGGAGCGCCGGTAGTGCTCCGCCGTCGTGTCGTTGAGCAGGTGCGAGCGCATGCAATGCCCTCCTGGGTGCGGGGACGTGATCGCCTCTGGGGACAGAGAGGGAGAAGAGGCGAATGAACTTAGGTAAGCCTAACCTAACTTGGCTCTCGCCTCATCGAGGGGGCGAGGACCCGGCTGTGCCGTTGTTCACACATCCGGCCTCCGGTCAAGTCCGTTTCCCCACGAGGCTGTCGTCGCCGCCGACGCGGCGCCGCCCGGCCCGCCGCACCCGTGGGTGAGGCCGGCCGGGGGTACGCCGCCGAGGCGTACGGCGGTCACTCGGACGGCTGCTCGCGCAGACCGTCCTCGCTCAGGCCCTGCTTCCAGTACCCGACGAAGGTGACGCGCCGACGGTCGATCCCGCGGTCGTTCACCAGGTGCCGGCGCAGCGCCTTCACGCTGCCCGACTCACCGGCGATCCAGGCGTAGGGCACGCCGTCGGGCAGCTCGGCGGCGGACACCGCCGCGAGGGCGGACGGCGCTCCCCGGTCCCGGACGAGCCAGGTGATCTCCGCGTCGGCGCGGGTCACCAGCTCCAGCCGGTCGTCCGCGTGCGGCACCTCCAGCCACACCTTGGCGCGCATGCCCTGCGGCAGCCACTCCAGGATCGCCGCCGCGGCCGGCAGGGCCGTCTCGTCGCCCCACAGCAGCACCCAGCCGGTGTCCTCGGGCGGCCGGAAGCGCACCGCCGTGTTGTCGGCGACCGCCGGGCCCAGCACCGTCACCCGGTGGCCGGGCTCGGCGGCGAGCGCCCAGCGGCAGGCCGGGCCGCCGTCCTCGTGCACGGCGAAGTCGATGTCCAACTCGCCGTCCGCGGGCCGCTGCTCGCGGACGGTGTACGAGCGCATCACCGCGCGCTCGTCGTCGGGCAGGGCGCGCCAGGCCCCCAGGACCGCGTACAGGTCGCCCGCGTCCGTCGGGACGACCGGCGCCGGCTGCCCGGGGTGGGGGAGGAACAGCGACAGGGACTGGTCCCGGCCGCCCGCCGCGAAGCCGGCCATGTCCTCCCCGGTGAAGGTGACCCGGACCAGCGAGGGGCCGAGCCGCCGGGTCCGGACGACCTCGAGGCCGAAGAAGCGGAACGGGGCGGTCTCGGCCTGCGTCGTCATGGTCAGGAGACCTTCTTCGCGTTCTCGATCGCCTCGGCCAGGTCCTCCAGCAGCGGCGCGCACTTGGCGTAGGAGTAGACGGGCTCGGTGACCCGGGCCGCGACCTGGCCGGCCTTGACGGCGGGCAGCTGCGCCCAGGTGGGCTTCGCCTTCTTGAGGTCGGCGTCCTGCAGGGTGCCGGTGCGGTTGTCGAGGATGATCAGGTCGGCCTTGTACTTGCCGACGTTCTCCCAGCTGAGCTCCTCGAAGAAGCCCTGCGCGTTCGCCTTCGGCTCGACGAACTTCACGCCCAGCTCCTGGAAGTAGAGCGTGTCGGCGGACATCTTCGGCACCGAGACGTAGAAGAGGTCCTGCGAGCCGGAGCCGATGAGCACCGTGAGGTCGGGCTTGGCCTTCGCGGCCTTGCGCAGGCGCTCGGCCGCGGCCTCGAAGCGGGCCTTGGCGTCGGTGACCTTCTTGTCCTTCAGGTCGGCGCCCAGGGACTCGGCCAGCTCGGCACGGCGGGCGAGCGCCTGCGGCATGGTGGTCTCGGCGGCCCACAGGGCGACGCTCGGGGCGAGGCCCAGGATCTTGTCCTTGGACTCGTCCGGCACGTACCAGAGGGCGTCCTTCTGCCACATGTCGGTGACGAGCAGCTCGGGCGCGAGGGCCGCGTACTTCTCGACGTTGAACTCGCCCCAGACGTTGCCGAGGATCTCCAGCTTGTCGATGTTCATGTCGCCGGCCTGCACATCGGCCTTGCCGTCGGCGGTCCTGGTCGGGCCGAAGACGCCCTTGACCTGGATGCCGTAGTCGTACAGGGCGGCGGCGGTGCCGGTGAACGCCACGATGTTCTTCGGGACGGCCTTCTGCTCCGCGGTCAGACCGCGGTCGTCCTTGAAGCTCCAGGGACCCGACGACTCGGCGGCTCCCCTGTCCGATCCGGTGCCGCCCTTCGTGTCGTCCTTGCCGCACGCGGCGAGGGCGACGCCCAGTCCCAGGGCGCCGCCGGCGGCGAGCAGGCCGCGGCGAGTGAGGTGGGAAGCTCGGGCGTTGGGCATGATGGTGTCCGCTTTCGTACGTGCCGTTCCGGCCAGGGGGCCAGGTCCGAACGTAGGTTAGCCTAACCTCAGTCTGTGTCCAGGGGTGGGCCCCTGACGACATGCCTGACCAGGAGTGATCTTGGCCACGCGCCCTGGGTGAGAGGGCGCACCGCAGGGGAATGCCCTCCGCCAACGCTCCTGTGCCGGATGTTTTCGGACACGACGGAGCGCGCGGCCCGCAGCGTGCCGGGCCGCGCGCGAGGCGGTGCCCGGGCCGCCGGCCCGGGCACGATCGTCAGCCGGTGAGGCCCAACTCCCGCGCGATCAGCATCCGCTGCACCTCGCTGGTGCCCTCGCCGATCTCCAGGATCTTGGAGTCGCGCCACATCCGGGCCACCGGGTACTCGTTCATGAACCCGTAGCCGCCGTGGATCTGGGTCGCCTCCCGGGCGTTGTCCACCGCAACCGTCGACGAGTACAGCTTCGCCAGCGCGGCCTCCTTCTTGAACGGCTCGCCCATGACCAGCCGGGACGCCGCGTCCCGCCAGCCGACGCGCGCCATGTGGGCGCGCATCTCCATGTCCGCGATCTTGAACTGGATGGCCTGGTTGTCGCCGATCGGCCGCCCGAAGGCGTGCCGCTCCCGGGCGTAGCGGACCGACTCGTCGACACAGCCCTGCGCGAGACCGGTCGCCAGCGCGGAGATCGCGATGCGGCCCTCGTCGAGGATGCGCAGGAACTGGGCGTACCCGCGGCCCTCCTCGCCGAGCAGGTTCGCCAGCGGCACCCGGACGTCGGAGAAGGAGAGCTCACGGGTGTCGGAGGCGTTCCAGCCGACCTTGGAGTAGGGCGCCGCCACCGTGAAGCCGGGGGTGCCGGACGGCACGATGATCGAGGAGATCTCCGGGCGCCCGTCCGCCTTGCGGCCGGTGACCGCGGTGACCGTGACCAGGCCCGTGATGTCGGTGCCGGAGTTGGTGATGAAGCACTTGCTGCCGTTGATCACCCACGCGTCGCCGTCCCGCACGGCCGTCGTCCGGGTGCCGCCCGCGTCGGAACCGCAGTCGGGCTCGGTCAGCCCGAACGCGCCCAGCATCTCGCCGGAGCACAGCCGCGGCAGCCACTCGCGCTTCTGCTCCTCGGTGCCGAAGCGGAACACCGGCATCGCACCCAGCGAGACGCCCGCCTCCAGGGTGATGGCCACGGAGGAGTCCACCCGGGCCAGTTCCTCCAGGGCGATCCCGAGGGCCAGGTAGTCGCCGCCCATGCCGCCGTACTCCTCCGGGAACGGCAGCCCGAACAGGCCCATGCGGCCCATCTCGCGGACGATCTCGTAGGGGAACTCGTGGCGCTCGTAGAAGTCGCCGATCTTGGGGGCGACGACGTCGTGCGCGAACTCCTCGACCGTACGGCGGAGTTCCTCGTGCTCGGCGGAGAGCCGGTGGTCCAGGGACATGGGGACGTTCACTCCTTGTGGGAGAGGGCGCGGACGGTACGGGAGGGGCTCGGGCGCCCCAGTTGTTCGGCCATCCACACGCTCGTGGCGGTGAGCCGGCCGAGGTCGACCCCGGTCTCGATGCCGAGGCCGTCGAGCATCCACACGAGATCCTCGGTGGCCAGGTTTCCGGTGGCGCTCCTCGCGTACGGGCAGCCGCCGAGGCCGCCCGCCGAGGCGTCCACCACGGACACGCCGTGGCGCAGCGCGGCGAGGGTGTTGGACAGCGCCTGGCCGTAGGTGTCGTGGAAGTGGACGGCGAGCCGGGCGGTCGGCACGCCCGCGTCGTTCAGCGCGGTGAGCAGGGCGGCCACATGGCCCGGCGTGGCCACGCCGATGGTGTCGCCGAGGCTCAGCTCGTCGCAGCCCATCTCCGCCAGCCGGCGGCATACGCCGGCCACCTGGCCGACCGGCACGGCGCCCTCCCACGGGTCGCCGAAGCACATCGAGACATAGCCGCGCACCCGCAGCCCGTGCTCGACCGCCCGGGTCACCACCGGTTCGAACATGGCGAGCGCCTCGTCGACCGTGCGGTTGAGGTTGGCCTTGGCGAAGGACTCGGTGGCGCTCGCGAACACCGCGACCTCACGGGCCCCGAGGCTCAGCGCCCGGTCGAGCCCGCGGTCGTTGGGCACCAGCACCGGCAGCCGCACCCCGGCGAGATCGCGCACCATCGGGAACAGCCGCTCGGCGTCGGCCAGCTGAGGAACCCACTTCGGGTGGACGAAGCTGGTCGCCTCGACCGTGGTGAGCCCCGCCCCGGCCAGCCGGCGGACGAACTCCGCCTTGGTCTCCACCGGCACGACGGCGGACTCGTTCTGCAGGCCGTCGCGGGGGCCGACCTCGTGGATGCGCACCCGTGCGGGGAGAGCGGGGTCGGGCACGGTCATCGGCAGCGGCGTCGTCATCGCGTCTCCTCCCCGCCCGCGGCCGTTCCGGCGGCGGCGTCCTCGGGGAGGACGACGGCCAGCACCTGGTCCATGGCGACCGTCGAACCGGCGACCACGTCCAGTTCGGCGACCGTGCCCGCGTGCGGGGCGGAGATGACGTGCTCCATCTTCATCGCCTCCACCACCAGCAGGCTCTGGCCCGCCTCCACCACGTCGCCGACGGCGACCTTGACGACGGTCACCGTGCCCGGCATCGGCGCCGCGAGGGTGTCCGCCCCGGCGTGCGCCGCCCCGCTCAGGGACGCCTCCACCGGGTCGTGGTCCACGACCTGCCAGCAGTCGCCGTCCCGGCCCAGCCAGGAGCCGGCGCGGTGGAAGGTGTGGGTGACGCCGTGCAGTTCGACGGAGATCGCGTGCTCGTCGACCCGCCGGGCGGCACCCGGATGCACGGTCCGGGTCACCGGGTCGTGCCCGGGCACCCGCAGCGGGAAGGCGAGCGGGGCCGGCCGGCCGCCCATCCGCCAGCCGTCCGGCACCGAGAACGGGTCCGTCCAGCCGCCCGGACGGGGTGCGAGGGCCTCGGCCCGTGCGGCCGCGGCCGCCTCGTACACCTCGTCCGGGACGCCCTCCGGGACCAGCGACGGCGCCTCGCGCTCGACCAGCCCGGTGTCCATCTCGCCCGACACCACCGCGGGGTGGGCCAGCAGGCGGCGCAGGAATCCCGCGTTGGTCGGGACGCCCAGGGTGACGGTGTCGGCCAGCGCCGCCCGCAGCCTGCGCAGGGCGGTCGCCCGGTCCGGACCGTAGGCGATGACCTTGGAGAGCATCGGGTCGTACAGGCTGCCGACCTCGGTGCCCTCGGTCAGGCCCGAGTCCGTGCGCACACCGTCGCCCTGCGGCTCGCGCAGGCGCAGCACCGTGCCGCCGGACGGCAGGAAGCCGCGGGACGGGTCCTCGGCGCAGATCCGGGCCTCGACCGCGTGGCCGGTCAGCGTGATGTCGTCCTGGGTGAAGCCGAGCGGCTCTCCCGCCGCCACCCGCAGCTGCCACTCCACCAGGTCCAGCCCGGTGACGAGCTCGGTGACCGGGTGTTCGACCTGGAGCCGGGTGTTCATCTCCATGAAGTAGTACTGCGAGGGGTCGGTGCCCGGCACGATGAACTCCACCGTGCCCGCGCCCCGGTAACCGCAGGAACGTGCCGCCTGGACCGCGGCCTCGCCCATCGCGGCGCGCGTCGCCTCGTCCAGCAGGACGGACGGCGCCTCCTCGATGATCTTCTGGTGGCGGCGCTGCAGCGAGCACTCGCGCTCGCCGAGGTGCACCACGTTGCCGTGGCCGTCCGCCAGCACCTGGATCTCGATGTGCCGCGGGCGGTCGATCCACCGCTCCACGAGCAGCGTGTCGTCGCCGAACGAGGCCCGCGCCTCGCGCCGGGCCGCCGCGATCTCCTCCATCAGCGCCGACTCGGCCCGGGTCAGCCGCATGCCCTTGCCGCCGCCGCCCGCCGAGGGCTTGAGCAGCACCGGCATGCCGATCTCCCGGGCGGCCGCAGCGAGTTCGTCGTCGCTCAGCCCGCTGCCGGACGATCCGGGGACCACCGGCACACCGGCCGCGCGCACGGTCTCCTTCGCCCGGATCTTGTCGCCCATGAGCGAGATCGCGGACGCCGGCGGGCCGATGAAGACCAGCCCGGCCTCCTCGCACGCCGCGGCGAAGCCGGCGTTCTCCGCGAGGAAGCCGTAGCCCGGGTGGACGGCCTGGGCGCCGGTGCGGGTGGCCGCGTCGAGCAGCCGGTCCACGGACAGGTAGCTCTCGGCGGCGGGCGGGGGGCCGATGCGCACGGCGGTGTCGGCCTCGCGGACGTGGCGGGCGTCGGCGTCCGCGTCGCTGAAGACGGCCACCGAGCGCACACCCATGGCCCGCAGGGTGCGGATCACCCGGACCGCGATCTCGCCGCGGTTGGCCACCAGAACGGTGTCGAACATCGTCATCGTGGAAGGTCCCTCACATCCGGAAGACGCCGAAACCGGCGTCGCCCAACGGCGCGTTGGCGCAGGCGGTCAGGGCCAGGCCCAGCACCTGACGGGTGTCCATGGGGTCGATGACCCCGTCGTCCCACAGCCGGGCCGTCGCGTAGTAGGCGTTGCCCTGGGTCTCGTACTGGGCGCGGATCGGGGCCTTGAACGCCTCCTCGTCCCCGCCCGTCCACTGCTCGCCGCGGCCCTCGATCTGGTCGCGCTTGACGGTGGCCAGCACGGAGGCGGCCTGCTCGCCGCCCATGACGGAGATCTTGGCGTTCGGCCACATCCACAGGAAGCGGGGGCTGTAGGCGCGGCCGCACATCGAGTAGTTGCCCGCGCCGTACGAGCCGCCGACGACGACCGTCAGCTTGGGCACCCGGGTGCAGGCGACGGCCGTGACCATCTTGGCGCCGTGCTTGGCGATGCCGCCGGCCTCGTAGTCCTTGCCGACCATGAAGCCGGAGATGTTCTGGAGGAACAGCAGGGGGATGCCGCGCTGGTCGCACAGCTCGATGAAGTGCGCGCCCTTCTGGGCGGACTCGGCGAACAGGATGCCGTTGTTGGCGACGATGCCGACCGGGTGGCCGTGGATCCGCGCGAAGCCCGTGACCAGCGTCTGGCCGAACTCCGACTTGAACTCGGCGAACCGGGAGCCGTCCGTGATCCGGGCGATCACCTCGCGCACGTCGTACGGCGTGCGCGAGTCGACCGGGACCGCGCCGTACAGACCCGCCGGGTCGACCTTGGGCTCCTCGGCCGGTTCGACCGACCAGGGGAGCGGGCCGCGCGCCGGGAGGGTGGAGACGATGGTGCGCACGATGCGCAGCGCGTGGGCGTCGTCCTCGGCGAGATGGTCGGTGACACCGGAGACCCGGGAGTGCACCTCGCCGCCGCCGAGCTCCTCCGCGGTGACGACCTCGCCCGTGGCGGCCTTCACCAGCGGGGGGCCGCCGAGGAAGATCGTGCCCTGGTTGCGCACGATCACGGCCTCGTCGCTCATCGCCGGCACGTACGCCCCGCCGGCCGTGCAGGAACCGAGCACCGCGGCGATCTGGGGGATGCCGGCGCCGGACATCCGCGCCTGGTTGTAGAAGATCCGGCCGAAGTGCTCCCGGTCGGGGAAGACCTCGTCCTGCATCGGGAGGAAGGCGCCGCCGGAATCCACCAGGTAGACGCAGGGGAGCCGGTTCTCCAGGGCGACCTCCTGCGCGCGCAGGTGCTTCTTGACGGTCATCGGGTAGTACGTGCCGCCCTTGACCGTGGCGTCGTTGGCGACGACGACCACCTCGCGGCCGCTGACCCGGCCGATCCCGGCGATCACCCCGGCCGCCGGGGCCTGCCCGTCGTACATGCCGTCGGCGGCGAGCGGTGCCAGCTCCAGGAACGGCGAACCGGGGTCCAGGAGGGTGTCCACCCGGTCCCTCGGCAGCAGCTTGCCGCGCGCGGTGTGCCGGGCGCGCGCCTTCTCGCCGCCGCCGAGGCGGGCCGCGGCGAGGCGGGACCGCAGACCGTCGGCGAGCTCCTGGTGGGCCGCCTCGTTGGTCTGCCAGGCCTCGGAGGCCGGGTCCGCGGCGCTCGCCAGCACTGGTGCCTGCTGCATTGCTCGAGCTCCCTTGCTCGGTTAATGAGCGTTAACGTGTTGCGCTCAGGTTAACGACCGCTAACCGCCCTGTCTAGAATGAATGTTCATGAGCACCAGGACCTCGGCACCCACGCGCCGCGAGCAGATCCTCAAGGAGGCCGCGCGCCTCTTCGCCGAGCGCGGCTTCCACGGTGTCGGCGTGGACGAGATAGGCGCCGCGGTGGGCATCAGCGGCCCCGGGCTGTACCGGCACTTCCCCGGCAAGGACGCGATGCTGGCCGAGCTGCTCGTGGGCATCAGCGAACGCCTCCTCAGCGGTGGGCAGCGCCGGGTGGCGGAGACGGGCGGCGACTGCGGGGCGCTGCTCGCGGCGCTCATCGACGGGCACATCGACTTCGCGCTCAACGACCGCCCGCTGATCACCCTGCACGACCGGGAACTCGACCGCCTGCGGGACGCCGACCGGCGCCGGGTGCGCCAGCTCCAGCGCCAGTACGTCGAGCTCTGGGTCGCCGTCGTGCGTGAGCTGCACCCCGAGGTCGCCGAGTCCGAGGCGCGGGCGGCCGTCCACGCCGTCTTCGGCCTGCTGAACTCGACCCCCCATATGGGGGTCAACGGCTCGGGCCCGCTCGGCCGCTCCGGCACCGAGGAACTGCTGCGCCGCCTCGCCCACGGCGCCTTCGCCTCCCTCGGCACACCGGACGTGCCGGTGCGGGCCGCGGTGTAGCGCGGGGGCCTCCGGGCGCCGGCGCGGGGCCCGGGGGCCGCGGGCGCCGGCGCCTCCGGGGCGGCGGCCGGCCGTGTCCATCGCGTAAGACGGTGCACACGCTCCGCGCACCCCACGGCACAATGGGCTCATGCCGATACCCAGCCGTGCCGCCCTCGTCGACCACCTCGTCCGCTCACGTATCGCCGGAGACGTCGCCACGCCGCGCGACAACAACCTCTCCCACTACCGCAAGCTCGCCAACGGTGACCGGCACTACTGGCTCGGCCTGGAGCTCGGCGACCGCTGGACCGACGAGCAGGACGTGCTCGCCGTCATGGCCGAACGCTGCGGTGTCAACGACGACCCCTCCCACCGGCAGGGCCAGGACACCATCGACCCCGAGCTGACGGTCGACGCACTGGAGCGCATGGCCGCACGGCTGCGCAAGGCCGCCGCGGGCGGGGAGCGCGTGCTCTTCGCGACCGGTCACCCCGGCGGGCTGCTGGACGTGCACCGGCAGACCGCGGCGGCGCTCCGCACGGCCGGCTGCGAGATCGTCCGCATCCCGGGCGGGCTCTTCGCGGACGAGGGCATGGTCTTCCAGTTCGCCGACGTCGCGATGCTGGAGCGCGGCGCGACCCTCTGGCACACCCACTCGCCCGCGCCGATGGCCGCCATCCTGGACTGCTTCGAGCACCAGGGCACCCCGCTGCCCGACCTCGTGGTCGCCGACCACGGATGGGCGGGCTGCGCGGGGCAGCGCGGGCTCGACGCCATCGGCTACGCGGACTGCAACGACCCCGCCCTCTTCATCGCCGAGGCCGAGGGCACCCTCCAGGTGACCGTCCCGCTCGACGACCACGTCACCGACCCGCGCTTCTACGACCCGATGACGGCGTACCTGCTCCACGCGGCGGGGCTCGACGTCCCTGCGTGAGACGTTCGGCGTGACGGCGTGACGGCGTGACGGCGTGACGGCGGCCGGCGTGAGGGCGGGCCGGGCCGGTCCGGGCCGGTACGGCGCGGGGCGGCCGTCCGGCAGCGGGCCGGTGGCCCCGGGCGGAGCATCGTGGCGCATGGGGGACGCCGCGAGGGACCGCCCGGGGCGGCTACCGGTCTCCGGTCCGTGCGGAGCCGCCGCTCCGCACGGACCGGACCGCCGGGGAGACCCGGACCGCTTCGGGTCTCCTCCGGGGACGGACGGCCTCCCGTGCCGGCGGGGCCGTCTCCAGGGCGTGGTGCGAACGTGCCCGGGCGCCTGTCACGCCCGTTCGCCGCGTCACCGGGTCGGGTCGGGCCCGGTACGGGGGCGATGTCCGCGCCACGGGCCCGCTCCTCGAACGGGCCGGCGCAGCCCGGGACGGGGCGGCGCCCCCGTTCCGGGACGGGAGGGCGCTACCGCCCGGACCCGTCGTGGTCGCGCCAGCTGCCGCGCACCACGCAGTACGTCCCGCCCAACAGCATCAGGAACATCGCGCCGCGCATGGCCAGCCCGACCCCGTAACGGGTTCCGGTGGTGAAGTCGGACGCCCAGTGGCGGATGCCGAGAAGCATCGCCAGGGTGCCCAGGATCAGCACGGCCCCGGCGGCGATCCACAGCATGCGCTCGCCGCGCGGGGCACGTGCCCATCGGGCGGGCCCGCGGGCCGCGCCGGGCGGCGTGTCGCCGCCCGGCGGTTCCTCCTCGGCACGGACCTCGGCGCTCACTGGACCCGTTCCTCTCGTCGGTCGGCCCGGCGGCCGGAACGGCATCCGGGGGTGCGCGCGGTGCCCGGGGTCTGGTCGAGTGGCCCCGGGCGATCCGGACGGCCGTTCGTGGCGGCCTAGGATCTGCATCCAGGTTCGCAGCCGCGGCCCTCCGAGGATTCCGACCACAGGACGACCTTTGCCCTACGACTCGAGGCCGGTGCGGGTCCTCGTCGTCGACGACGAGGAACTCGTGCGTGCCGCGCTGCGGCGCGTCCTCGACCACGACGAACTGCTCCACGTCGTGGGGGCCTGCGACGGCCCCGAGGCCGTCGACGCGGTCCGGGAACTCGCCCCCGACCTCGTGCTGCTGGACGTCGACATGCCGGGCGCGCACGGCCTCGGCGTCGTGCTGCCCGCACTGCGCGCCCTGCCGCACCCGCCCCCCGTCGCCATGCTCACCGCCCTCGACACCGCCGCCCACCTGGAGGACGCCCTGCGGCAGGGCGCGTCCGGCTTCCTGCTCAAGACCATGGAGCCCCGGATGTTCACCGACGCCGTGCGGCTGCTCGCCGCGGGCGGGGTGGTCTGCACCCCGCCCGGCAGCGCCGCCGTACTCGCGGGCTGGACGTCCAGGACCCGCGCCGCGCCCCCGCCCGCCGACCCCGGACGGCTCGACGTCCTCACCGACCGCGAGCGCGAGGTGCTCACGCTGATCGCGGCCGGCCTGCCGAACGCGGACATCGCCGCCTGCCTCGGCATGGGCGTGACCACCGTGAAGACCCACATCGGCGCGATGAAGCGCAAGCTCGGCGTCGACAGCCGTGTCGCGCTCGCCGCCACCGTCCACCGGGCGGCCGCGCCGTGAGCCGCCCGCCCGCCGGGGCGCGGTCCGCCCCGGTGCCCGGCGCCGGCGAGCCCCGGTTCCGGCCGCGTGGCGGGCGGGCGTACGCCGTGGAGGCGCTCGTGGTCGCCGCGTCCGTCGCCGAGGCGCTGGCGACCCGTGTCGCGCTGACCGGCTGGATGCTGCCGACGGCCCTCGTCGTCGCCTGTCTGCTGCCGCTGCGGTGGCGCTTCCCCCGGAGCGTGCTGCTGCTGGCGCTGCCCACGCTCACCACCGGCGAGCTGTGGCTGCCCGCGATGGCCGCGCTGCACGCGCTCGCCGCCTCCGAGCGGTCCCGCCGGGTCGCGGCGACGGGGGCCGCGGCGGTCGCCGTGGTGTCCTTCGTGCCGTGGCGCGGTCTGGGCGACTACGTGTGGACGGTGCCGGAGACCGTGCTGGGCGTCCTGCTCTCCGGGCTGCTCGCCGTCGCCCCCGCCGCCCTGGGCCGGCTCGCCCGGGCCCGCCGCGAACTCGCGGCCCGCCTCGGCGAACTCGCCCTCTCCCAGGAGCGCGAACGCCGCCACGCCGCCGAACAGGCGGCCCTGCGCGAGCGGGAGCGGCTGGCCCGCAACGTCCACGACACCGCCGCCCACCACCTCAGCCTGATCAGCCTGCGCTGCGCCGAACTCGCCTCGGCCGCCGGCTGTGACGAGTACCGGAGGCAGGCCGAGGCCCTGGGCGAGCTCAGCCGCCGGGCCGCCGCCGACCTGCGGGACACCGTCCACCACCTCGGCCCCGGGCTCGACCGGCTCCACGAACTCCTCGGTCCGGCGGGCGCGGTGGCCGTCCGCCTGGAGGTGGACGGGTGCCCGGCGGACGTCGGGCACGCCGTCTACCGGATCGTCCAGGAGGCCCTGACCAACGCCCGCCGCCACGCCCCCGGCGCACCCGGACGGGGCGGACGGCGCGGCGGGGTGAGGCGGCTCGCCGCAGAGGCGCGGGGCGAGAGTGGCGCCGTCCGCCCGAAGGGCGGGCCCCGCGGCGACCGGTGCGTGCGCTCGCGCGGCGGAGGGT
>NZ_RDBP01000012.1:458378-487495 GCF_008042045.1 Streptomyces sp. T39 | reverse complement strand
CGCGATGTCACTCTGGACAGCTTCGACAACCGCCCGGTAACTTGGACTGAGCAAGCGCTTAGATATATCCGTGACACATCCGTGTGACCACTACGAGGGAGGCGTCCGTGCGCCGTACCGTTTTCAACGAGGACCACGAGGCGTTCCGGGACACGATCCGCGCCTTCATCGAGGCCGAGGTCGTCCCCGTCTACGACGAGTGGTTCGCGGCCGGGCAGGCGCCGCGGGACTTCTACCTCAAGCTCGGCGAGCTGGGCGTCTTCGGCATCAACGTGCCCGAGGAGTTCGGCGGCGCGGGCCTGGAGACCCACAAGTTCGAGGCGATCCAGTACGAGGAGACCGCCCGCGCCGGCGTCTCCTTCGGCGGCTCCGGTGTGCACGTGCTGCTCGCCCTCCCCTACATCAAGTCCCTCGCGACGGACGAGCAGAAGAAGCGCTTCCTGCCCAAGTTCGTCTCCGGCGAGGAGATGTGGGCGCTGGCGATGACCGAGCCCGGCACCGGCTCCGACCTCGCGGGCATGAAGACCACGGCCAAGCTCTCCGAGGACGGCACCCACTACGTCCTCAACGGCTCCAAGACCTTCATCACCGGTGGCGTCCACGCCGACCGCGTGATCGTCTGCGCCCGCACCGACGCCCCCACCGCCGAGGACCGCCGCCACGGCATCTCCCTCTTCGCCGTGGACACCAAGGCGGAGGGCTACTCCATCGGCCGCAAGCTCGACAAGCTGGGCCTGCGCACCTCCGACACCGCCGAGCTGGCGTTCGTCGACGTCAAGGTCCCCGTCGAGGACCTGCTCGGCGAGGAGAACAAGGGCTTCTACTACCTCGGCTCCAACCTGCCCTCCGAGCGCTGGGGCATCGCCTTCGGCGCCTACGCGCAGGCCAAGGCGGCCGTCCGGTTCGCCAAGGAGTACGTGCAGGACCGCACGGTCTTCGGCAAGACCGTCGCCTCCTTCCAGAACACGAAGTTCGAACTGGCCGCCTGCCAGGCCGAGGTGGACGCGGCCGAGGCCGTCGCCGACCGCGCCCTGGAGGCGCTGGACGCCGGCGAGCTGACGGCCGCCGAGGCCGCCTCAGCCAAGCTCTTCTGCACCGAGGTCGCGCACCGCGTCATCGACCGCTGCCTCCAGCTGCACGGCGGCTACGGCTTCATGAACGAGTACCCGATCGCCCGCCTGTACGCGGACAACCGCGTCAACCGCATCTACGGCGGCACCAGCGAGGTCATGAAGATGATCATCGCCAAGGACATGGGTCTGTAAGTACCGTCAGCCCATGAGCCCTGCACTCGACGATCTGCTCGATCTGCTCGACCTGGAGCAGATCGAGCAGAACATCTTCCGCGGCAGCTCCCGGTCCGCCGTCGTCCCCCGGGTCTTCGGGGGGCAGGTGGCGGCCCAGGCGCTCGTCGCCGCGGGCCGTACGGTCCCCGCGGACCGCACGGCGCACTCGCTCCACTCGTACTTCCTGCGCATGGGCGACCCGGGCGCGCCGATCGTCTACACGGTCGACCGCATCCGCGACGGCCGGTCCTTCACCACCCGGCGGGTCGTGGCGGTCCAGCACGGGCAGCCGATCTTCCACCTCTCGGCCTCCTTCCAGACGTACGAGGAGGGGCTGGAGCACCAGGCGGAGATGCCGGCCGCGCCCGACCCCGAGACGCTGCCCACGGCGGCCGAACTGCTCCCGCGCTACGCGGACCGGTTCGTGGACGGGCGCGTCGTGGAGCGCTTCCTGGAGGCCAGGGCCGCGGTCGACCTGCGGTACGTCGACGAGCCCCCGTACGGCACGGTCGGCCGGCCCCGCGAGCCGCGCTCGCAGGTCTGGTTCCGCACCGTCGGCAAGCTCGCCGACGACCCGCTGCTGCACGTGTGCCTCGCCACGTACGTCTCCGACATGACCCTGCTCGACTCGGTGCTGCTGGCGCACGGCCGGGGCGGCTGGGCGGTCGGTGACGTGGTGGGCGCGTCGCTGGACCACGCGATGTGGTTCCACCGGCCGTTCCGCGCGGACGAATGGCTGCTGTACGACCAGGAGTCCCCGTCCGCCTCCGGCGGGCGGGGACTCGGCCAGGCCCGCATCTACACCCAGGACGGGCGGCTGGCGATCTCCGTCATCCAGGAGGGCGTCGTGCGGGTGCCCCGCTGACGGGAGCCGCGTCCGGGTCCTCCGCTGACGAGGGCCGCGTGCGGCTCTCCCGCCGTGGGGGCTGCGTCCGGTCCGCCGAGCCGGTCCGCCGAGCCGGTCCCCCATCCTGCCGCGCATCGGGCATACCGTCCCTCGCATGAGCGAGGCGGACGAGCAGGGCCGGCGGGACCGGCCGGAACAGCCGGGTCATCCGGCGCAGGAGGACAGGCCCGAGAGCGCCTTCACCGTGATCGTCGCGGCGATCGCCAATCTGGGGATCGCCGCGGCGAAGCTGGTGGCGGGGCTGGTCAGCGGATCGAGCGCGATGCTGTCCGAGGCGGCGCACTCACTGGCCGACACCGTCACCGAGGTGATGCTGCTCGCGGCCGTGAAGCGCGGCGACCGGCCGGCCGACGAGGACCACCCGCTCGGCCACGGCCCCGAGCGCTACATCTGGGCGCTGCTGGCATCGGTCGCGACCTTCGTCGGCGGCGCGGTCTTCTCCTTCTACGACGGCATCCACTCCCTCACCCACGGAGGGGAGCCGGGCGACCCGCTGCTGTCGTACATCGTGCTCGCCGTCGCCTTCGCGCTGGAGTCGTACTCGCTGCGCACCGGCGTCCACCAGGCGCGTGCGGAGGCGCGGCTGCTGCACTACGGCTTCGGCCGCTATCTGCGCCGCACCCCGGACACGGCGGTGAAGGCCGTGGTGATGGAGGACTCGGCCGCCCTCGTCGGCCTGCTGCTCGCCGCCGGCGGCCTGCTCGGTGGCCAGCTCACCGGGTCCGCCGTCTGGGACGGCATCGCGTCGCTGCTGATCGGGGTGCTGCTCGTCCACGTCGCCTGGGTCCTGGGCCGCAGCAACGCCCAGCTCCTCATCGGCCGACCGCTCCCGGCCTACCTGCGCGCGGGCGTGCGCGAGGAGATCCTCTCCGTGCCCCACATCGTGGACGTACTGGAACTGACCACCCTCATCCAGGGCCCCCGCGAGATCCTCGTCGCCGCGAAGGTCGACTTCCGCGACGCGTCCAGCGCCCGCCAGGTCGAATGGGCCTGCGAGGAGGCCGAACAGCAACTGCGGGAACGCTGGCCCTCCATCCGCCGCGTCTACCTCGACCCCACGCCCGGGCTGGGCGCGGAGCACCCGGACGGGGCGGACGGCGCGGCGGGGTGAGGCGGCTCGCCGCAGAGGCGCGGGGCGAGAGTGGCGCCGTCCGCCCGAAGGGCGGGCCCCGCGGCGACCGGTGCGTGCGCTCGCGCGGCGGAGGGTCGTCCTCGTACGGGGGCGTAGTCGGACGATCCCGACAGCGCAGCGAGCGTGCCAGGCGTCGCGGCGCAGGCGGGGCTCTCACCACCCGCCCTGGGCCCGGGCGGGGACGCCCTCACGCCCCCCGCACCGGCAACGTCGCCTCGACCTGGAAGCCGCCGTCCGGGGTGGAGGCGGCGGTCAGGGTGCCGCCGAGGGCCGCGTGCGGCTCTCCCGCCGTGGGGGCTGCGTCCGGTCCGCCGAGCCGGTCCGCCGAGCCGGTCCCCCATCCTGCCGCGCATCGGGCATACCGTCCCTCGCATGAGCGAGGCGGACGAGCAGGGCCGGCGGGACCGGCCGGAACAGCGCTGCTCTCCCGCATCTGGCAGACGCCCGAGCCGATCGAGCGCTTCAAGAAGTACGGGGAGGACTTCGTCGTCGCCTCCTCGCTCCCCGAGCTGGTGCACGGCATGAACCGGCTCACCGGCGACAACCTGATCGACCTCGCCGACCTCCAGCGCCAGATCGAGGCGCGCGACCGCGAGATCACCAACCCGTACACCAAGGACCTCCAGGTCATGGGCATCCGCAACGCCCTCGCCTACCCCGGGGACACGCTCAGCCGGACCGCCTCCGTCCACCGCATCCTCGACCCGGACGCGGCCCCGCTCATCGCCGTGCGCCTCAACATCCTGACCCGCAAGACCCTCGGCGGTCTCCAGACCGATCTCTCCGGACGCGTCCTGAACGCCGCCGGGCAGCCGATACCCGGCCTGTACGCGGCCGGCGAGGTCGCCGGCTTCGGCGGCGGCGGCGTCCACGGCTACGGCTCCCTGGAGGGCACCTTCCTCGGCGGCTGCCTCTTCTCGGGCCGCGTCGCGGGGAGGGCGGCGGCGGCCGCGACGGGGTGACGCGGGGGCGCGTCAGCGCGGGGCGCCCCGCCGGGCCCTCCTGTCCGGACCGCCGCGAGGAGGGCGGCGGTCCGGACAGGGCCCGGTCTACCCCTGCCCGCCCGGACCCGGAGCCGGCGAACCGGTCGGTGCGGCCGGGGTGTTGCCGGGCGGGGCGGGCGCGACGTCCGGCGGGGCGCCGGGAGCGGTGCCCGGGACGCCGGTGCCCAGCTGCGGCGGGATCGACCCCGGGGGCAGCGGCGCGCGCGCCCCGGGTCCCGGCAGGTCGGGCACGTCCTCGACGAGCGCGATCAGGGCCGCCAGGGCGTTCGGGATGCGCTGGGGTCCGAAGAGCACCGCACCCTCCACGTTCATGAGGGCCGTGTGCAGTTCGTCGTCGCCCACCCGCGAGGCGGTCTCGATGAGATGCCTCAGGTGCTGTTCGATGCGTTCGTTCTCCGGGGGCGGCGAGAGATGGGCCTCCTCGCTGCGCAGCGCGGTCAGCAGTCCGACCAGCTCACCGACACCGCCCGCGCCGCTGTGCCTGATCTCGCGCTCGCGCCAGGTCACGTACTCCATCAGCCACAGCGTCATGGTCGCCAGCCAGTCGCGCGCCTGGCGGCGGGCGGCCTGCATCTGCTCGGTGACCCCGCGGAATCCGGCGGCCGATGCCTCGACGACGGCCGACGACGCCAGGGCGATGCCGCCGATGGCCAGCGAGCCCTCCACCGACTGGTCGAAACCGACGTACGTGAGGAGGGTGGAGGCGACACCCGTCGTGATCGTCCGGGCGGCCGCGGTGAGCCGCTTGTGGGCGTCGACCACCTGAGCCCGGGTGTGCCCCCGGTGCACCTGGGCCGCCATGGCGTCGCGGACCTCGTTCACCGGCCCGGGCACACCGTTGTCCAGGAGCAGGGCCCAGGTCTCGGCCACCACCCGCAGGGCGAAGGCGTGCGAGCGGTCGCCGCCGCCGGGGAACTGCGCGTGGTCGAGAGCCGCCGTCCCCTCACCCGTCTCCGCCGCGGCCTTCGCCCAGCCGTAGAGCCGGTCGAAGAAGGTGTCGGCGGCCGGTCCGCGGTGGACGGGATACCGCACGCCCACGGTGACCTTCTCCCGGAACCACCGGCCCATCCGGGCGAAGAAGCCCTTGCGCGGCTCCATGGGGACGAGCAGCTCGTCGAGGGACTCACACAGACGGACAGCGGCTTCGTGGACCGCCTGGGACGCGATCCGATCGGATGCGGTGGTCAGCGCCCTGACCACCGCCTGAAAGCGCAGATACGCGTACCAGCGCCGTTGGTTGAGGATGCGCCAGCCGAAGCGGGCGGCCTGTAACGCCGTTGTGCCGCCGCGCGCGGCACTCGTGATGTCGGTCACGGGAACAGGCTAAATGCGCATGGGTCTTCCGTGGGTGGAATATCCGTACGGATCCCGCCTTGCGGGCTGAAGGCGGACATGGCGCGACGAATCATCCGCCGGGGCACACGCCCGGCCGGTTGCGGTACGCGACCGCCCGGCTGGCCGGGACGCTGTGCGACGGCCACCGGATCGCCGTGTCCCGGTGCGGCGGCCCCACGCGCCCGCGGGCGCTTTGCCGATTCGTGACGGTGCCGCGGGACAACCTTCCGCGGGCTCCGTTGTCCCTTGAGACGAAGAGCTGACCGGCCCGCGTGGCGGCCGGCGCCGGTGGCGTGGAAGGAGGCCGATGATGATGCGTAGCCGCAGGTGGCGTGTGCTCTTGTGCGCGGCAGTGGCCGGTCCGCTCGTGCTCACGGCGTGCGCAGCCCGGGGCGGCACGGCCGACGCGTCGGAGGCCGGGATCTCCGTGGAGGCCGAGCGGCTCTGCGGCGGCACGGCGGTGTCGGTGCGGGCGGGCGACGCGCTCGAAGTGATCACGGGTGCGGCGTTGTTCGCCGCGTCCGGCGAGAAGGCCACGGTCGAGGCCGCCGCGCGGGAGCTCGTCCGGATGGGCGCGTCCACCGCGATCGGCAACGGCGACATCTGCCGGATCCTTCCGCCCGCCGGTTCCCCGGTCGAAGAGGTCCGCGTCACCTGGGAGATGTCCGCCGGCGAGCCCCAGGGGGCCGGGGCACCCCGGTTCACGGCGCTCCCGATGGGCGAGCGGGCCGGCGCCGCCGGGGACGGTGCGTTCGTCGCCTTCGCCTGCACGGGCGGGGACCTGCCGGGCGACGCGCCGCGGCACCTGCGGGTCGTCGTGCAGAAGGGCGGTACGCCCGTCGTGCCCGACGGCGACGAGCGCCGCCTCCGCGAGGCATACGCGACGGTGGCCCACTCCTTCGCGCTCGCCCTTGCGGGGGAGATCGGCTGCCGGCCGGCGGACCTGCCGGCCGAGCCGTCCCTGTCACCCCTGTAGGCGGGCTCCCGTGCGACCCGGCAGCGAGCGGTGATCAGCATTGGTCTGATATGCGGGGAAGTTCGCTCTTCTGTCTGTCGAAACGGTGGTGAGCGGCGCAGGGATCGCGCTGGAGCGGCGACACGGGGCGCGAAAGCGTTCCGTGGCCGGAGTTCCCGTCGCAGGCATGGCCCGCGCCGGGCCCGTCCCCGGGCGGCGGGGCGGTTCGGCGGTCGCTGAGCCGGAGGCTCCTCACCCCTCCCGCAGCGCGAACCACAGCTCCATCCGGACGTCGACGTCGTCGAGGTCCGCGTCCAGGAGGGTGGCGCAGCGGGTGATGCGCTGGCGGACGGTGTTGCGGTGGATGCCGAGGGCGGTGGCGGTGCGGTCCCAGCTGCCGTGGAGGGAGAGCCAGGTGCGCAGGGTGTCCGTGAGGGCGGGGGAGTCCGCCAGCGGGGTCAGGCGGCGGCGGGCCTCGGCGAGGAAGTCCGGGGCCGCGTCCCGGTGGCGGACCAGCGCCCTGCGGGTGGCCGTCGCGCGGCTGAGGGCGCGGGACGCGTGGGTGTCCGCGGCGATGAGGCCGGCCGGGTCGGCGGGGGCGCTCGCGCCCAGGGTCCAGCCGGGCTGGGGGGAGAGGGCGGCGGCCTCCGGGAGGAGGACGCGTACGGTGCCGTCCTCGCCCGTGTCGACGAGCGGGCTGCCGAGGGCGGCGCCGAGAGCCGTCGCCGCGAACGGGGTGCCGTCGCCGCCGCGGGCGTGGACCACCGTCCAGGGGCCGGGCCCGAGCAGCGGGGCGGTCTCGGCGGGCGTGGCGCCCAGCAGCAGCCGCACCAGCGCCGAGAAGCGGCTCGCCGCGTCGGCACCCCGGTGCCGGGCGGTCAGCAGGGACAGCAGCACCACCGCGACACCCGCCACCGTGTGGTCGCCGCTCTCGCGGGCCGGCGCGGCGACACCGAGGACGAGCCCTTGGCCCCCGCCGACGGCGAACGCGGAGAGATGGCGGCCGTCGGGGGCGGTGTCGCTCGCCGACGCGGCGGCGGGGCGGGCCGATGTCCCGGGGGTGACCACGCCGGCGAGGCGGACCAGGGCGGCGGCCGTGGCGAGGGACGGCTCGCGGCCCGCCGCGTGGAGCGGATGCCCGTCCGGGCCGAAGAGGACCGCCCGTCCCTCCAGCCGCAGCGCCAGCTGCTGCAGCACCGCCGGGACGGGGTCGGGCCGGGCGGCAGCCGCCGCCAGACCCTGCTGCGCCTGGGTCACCCGGCGCAGCTCACGGTGGCGCGACTCCGCCATCAGCCGCCACACGGACCGCGCCACCGCCGAGAACGTGGTGCGCGGCGGCACCTCCAGCAGTGGCAGCCCGTGCCGGTCGCACGCCTCGACGAGGCCCGGGGGGACGGTGTCGTACACCGGCGCCACTCCGAAGCCGAGCGCCGCCGCCCCCGCCTCGACGACGCGGGCGGCGTAGCGGTCCGGGTCGTCGAGCTGCACGCCCGCGCTCAGCAGCAGCTCGCCGCCGAGGAGGTACGGATACGGGTCGGCCATCTCCGAGGTGTGGACCATGTGCACGGCCGTGCCGCCGGTCGCGGGCGGGCCGGCGACCTGCCGCAGGCCGAGTGCCTCGTCGGCGAGGAGGGCGGCCAGGGCGACCGGCGGGGTGGGGGGTGCCGCTGAGGGCTCCGGCATGGACGTTCCCTCCATCAGGGGCGGCTTGAGTGGATGAAACGTACACTTCTTCGGCGCTTTCCGGCCACCTACCGTCAATGCTCAGCGCGCACTCCACTGACCGTTCCGGGGGACGACACGGAAGGAAAGCCGATGGCTGTCGACTATGCGGTGATCGTCGTCTATCTGGCCGGCATGCTCGGCATGGGCTGGTGGGGCATGCGCCGCGCCAAGTCCAAGAGCGAGTTCCTGGTCGCGGGCCGGCGTCTGGGACCCGGCATGTACTCCGGGACCATGGCCGCGATCGTCCTCGGCGGCGCGTCCACCATCGGGGGCGTCGGCCTCGGCTACAAGCACGGTCTGTCCGGCGCCTGGATGGTCTTCACCATCGGACTGGGGCTGCTCGCCCTGTCCGTCTTCTTCTCCGCGCGCATCGCGCGGCTGAAGGTCTACACCGTCTCCGAGATGCTCGACCTGCGCTACGGCGGCCGGGCCGGTCTGATCACCGGACTGGTGATGTGGGCCTACACCCTGATGCTGGCGGTCACCTCCACCATCGCCTACGCCACGATCTTCGACGTCCTCTTCGACGTGAACCGCACGCTCTCGATCATCCTCGGCGGCGCGATCGTGGTCGCCTACTCCACGCTCGGCGGCATGTGGTCGATCACCATCACCGACATGGTCCAGTTCGTCGTGAAGACGATCGGCGTCCTGCTGCTCCTGCTGCCGATCGCCGTCGTCAAGGCCGGCGGCTTCGCCGAGATGAAGGCCGAGCTCCCCGACGAGTACTTCGCCCCGCTCGGCATCGGCGGCGAGACGATCTTCACCTACGTCCTGATCTACACCTTCGGCATGCTGATCGGACAGGACATCTGGCAGCGGGTCTTCACCGCCCGCAGCGACAAGGTCGCCCGCTGGGGCGGCACCGTCGCCGGCACCTACTGTCTCGTCTACGCCCTCGCCGGCGCCGTGATCGGCACCGCGGCCAAGGTGCTCTACCCGGACCTGGCCAGCGCCGACGACGCCTTCGCCACCATCGTCACCGACGAGCTGCCCATGGGCGTGCGGGGCCTGGTGCTCGCCGCCGCCCTGGCCGCCGTGATGTCCACCTCGTCCGGCGCCCTGATCGCCTGCGCCACCGTCGCCAACAACGACATCTGGTCCCGTCTGCGCGGCAACAGCCGATCCGGCGGCGGGGACCACGACGAGGTCAAGGGCAACCGCGCGTTCATCCTGGCCATGGGCGTCGCGGTGATCTGCATCGCCATCGCCCTCAACGACGTGGTCGAGGCGCTCACCGTCGCCTACAACCTGCTCGTCGGCGGGCTGCTCGTGCCCATCCTCGGCGGGCTGCTGTGGAAGCGCGGCACGGTGCAGGGCGCGCTGGCCGCCGTCGGCGTGGGCGGCCTGTCGGTCGTGGGACTCATGGCGGTCTACGGCATCCTCGCCAACCAGCCCATCTACTACGGCCTGCTCGCCTCGCTGGCCACGTATGTGCTGGTCAGCCTGGCCACCCCGCCCACCGACCCGGCCGTCCTCGCCCACTGGCGCGAGCGGCTCGCCGGCCGCGGCGCCCCGGACGAGGACGAAGGCGCCGCACCGGAGCCCCCGGCCCCCGAGCCCGTCGCGGCCCGCTGACCCGGCCGGCCCTCCCCTTACAGTCGACGACAAGCCCCGAACCAACCGAAGCCGTGACATCACGCCACAAGCGTGACCCGCGGCGGCAGGCGCGACGAAGCGCAGGAAAGAAGGAACAGACATGAGCAGCACCGAGCAGCCGCGCGGCCCGATCGACTCCTCCCGCATCCCGCGGTACGCCGGGCCCGCCACGTTCGCCCGGCTGCCCCGGCTCGACGAGGTCGGCACCACCGACGTCGCCGTGGTCGGCGTCCCCTTCGACTCCGGAGTCTCCTACCGCCCCGGCGCGCGCTTCGGCGGCAACGCCATCCGCGAGGCGTCGAGGCTCCTGCGCCCCTACAACCCGGCGCAGGACGCCTCGCCCTTCGCGCTCGCCCAGGTCGCCGACGCGGGCGACATCGCGGCCAACCCGTTCAACATCAACGAGGCCGTCGAGACCATCGAGGCCGCCGCCGACGACCTGCTGGGCACCGGCGCGCGGATGATGACCCTGGGCGGTGACCACACCATCGCGCTGCCGCTGCTGCGCTCGGTCGCGAAGAAGCACGGCCCCGTCGCCCTGCTCCACTTCGACGCCCACCTCGACACCTGGGACACCTACTTCGGCGCCGAGTACACCCACGGCACGCCGTTCCGCCGGGCCGTCGAGGAGGGCATCCTCGACACCTCCGCCCTCTCCCACGTCGGCACCCGCGGCCCGCTGTACGGCAAGAAGGACCTCACCGACGACGAGAAGATGGGCTTCGGCATCGTCACCTCGGCCGACATCTACCGCCGGGGCGCCGACGAGGTCGCCGACCAGCTGCGGCAGCGCATCGGCGACCGGCCGCTCTACATCTCCATCGACATCGACTGCCTCGACCCGGCCCACGCCCCCGGCACCGGCACCCCCGAGGCGGGCGGCATGACCTCGCGCGAACTCCTGGAGATCCTGCGCGGACTCGCCTCCTGCAACCTCGTCTCGGCGGACGTCGTCGAGGTCGCCCCGGCGTACGATCACGCGGAGATCACCGCCGTCGCGGCATCGCACACGGCGTACGAACTGACGACGATCATGACCCGCCAGATCGCCGAGGCAAGGAACGGCAAGTGACCCACGACCACGACCTGGTGCTGCGCCCCACCGCGGCCCAGACCGAGGCCGCCCTCAACCCGCCCGCCGGGCGCAACGGGGGCGACCTCGTCGTCGAGACGCTCGCCGGTCTCGGCGCGACCACCGTCTTCGGCCTGCCCGGACAGCACGCCCTGGGCATGTTCGACGCCCTGCGCCGCTCCGACCTGACGTACGTCGGCCTGCGCGTCGAGAACAACGCCGGGTTCGCCGCCGACGCCTACGGCCGCATCACCGGTGAGGCGGCGCCCCTGCTGCTGTCCACCGGGCCCGGCGCGCTGATGTCCCTCGCCGCCCTCCAGGAGGCGGCCGCCGCCTCCGCGCCGGTGCTCGCCGTCGGCAGCCAGGTCCCGGCCGCCGGACTCGGCGGCGGACGCCACGGCTACCTCCACGAACTGCGCGACCAGCAGGCGTCGTTCCGCGACGTCGTCAAGTCCGTGCACATCGTGCGCACGGCCTCTCAGATCCCGTCGGCGATCGCCGCGGCCTGGGAGTCGGCGCTCACCGCGCCGCACGGACCGGTGTGGGTCGAGATCCCGCAGGACGTGCTCCTCGCGGAGACGATCCTGCCCGTCGTCACGGCCATGGACGCCGGCCCCGAGGAGATCGCGCCGCGGCCCGAACTCACCGCCGTCGCCGCCGATCTGCTCTCCCGCGCCGAGCGGCCGGTGATCGTCGCGGGCGGCGGAGTGGTGCGCTCCGACGCCTCCGGCAAGCTGCGCGCCCTCGCCGAGAAGCTGGACACCCCCGTGGTGACCACCTTCGGCGGCAAGGGCGCCTTCCCCTGGCAGCACCCGCTGTCCCTCCAGTCCTGGCTGGAGGACCGGCACACCACCGACTACCTGGAGGCGGCCGACGTCCTGCTCGTCGTCGGTTCCGGGCTCGGCGAACTGTCCTCGAACTACCACACGTTCGCCCCGCGCGGGCGGATGATCCAGATCGAGGCGGACGCGGGGAAGCTGGAGTCCAACCACGCCGGCATCGGTATCCACGCGGACGCCCGCCTCGCCCTCCAGGCCCTGCTGGAGACCGTGGAGGAACGCCGCGACCCGACGGCCGCCGCATCCGTGAGCGCCGTCCTCGCCGCCGTCCGCGCACGCATCGACGCCCAGGGACTGACCCTGGAGCAGGACCTGCTGGCCTCCGTGCGCCAGGCGCTGCCGGACGAGGCACCCAGCTTCTGGGACATGACGATCCTCGCCTACTGGGCGTGGTCCGCCTTCGACGCCCGCCGGCCGAACACCATGCACTCCGCCCAGGGCGCCGGCGGCCTCGGCTACGCCTTCCCGGCGGCCATCGGCGCGGCCACGGCCGACCCCACACGGCCCGTGCTCGCGGTCTCCGGCGACGGCGGCGCGATGTACTCGATCGCCGAACTCGCCACGGCCCGCCAGTACGACCTGCCGGTCACCTGGCTGATCGTGGACGACGGCGGCTACGGCATCCTCCGCGAGTACATGACGGACGCCTTCGGCGAGGCGACGGGGACCGAGCTCGCGCGCCCGGACTTCGTGGCGCTCGCCGAGTCGTTCGGCGTGCCCGCGGTGCGCACGGCGCCCGGGACGCTCGCCCAGGACCTGGCGAAGGCGCTGGCCGCGCCGGGGCCGTCCGTCGTCGTCCTGCCGGCCCACCTGAGGATGTTCGCGCCCACGCATCTGTGAGGGCACGGCGGAGGCGGGGCTCGCGCCGGGCCGGCGCCACGCCGGCGGAGGCGTTCCCGGTGTTCCGCGCGCCGTGTTCTCTTGCGTCGTGTCCTGTGCGTCGTGTCCGGCGCGACGCACGGGGCAGGTCCGGCACGGGTACGAGCCGACCGTGTACGGCTGCAGTGCGTGCACCGCTCCGGGCGCGCGGAACACCGGGAACGCCTCCGCCGGCGTGGCGCCGGCCCGGCGCGAGCCCCGCCTCCGCCGTGCCCTCACAGATGCGTGGGCGCGAACATCCTCAGGTGGGCCGGCAGGACGACGACGGACGGCCCCGGCGCGGCCAGCGCCTTCGCCAGGTCCTGGGCGAGCGTCCCCCTCCTCCGAAGCCCGCAACGCCCGCGCGCCCGCAACGCCCGCCCTCCTCCGAAGCCCCCAACGTCCGCGCGCCCGGCCCTCTCAGCGCGGCCCGTCGAGCGGCAGCCCCACCGTCACCCGCCACTCGCCGCCGTGGGGGCCCGCGGCGGCCTCCCCGCCCAGCAGCGCGGCCCGTTCGCGTATCCCGCGCAGCCCGCTGCCGTTGCCGGCGCGCGCGGCCGGGGCGCCCTCGGCGATCGGGTTGCGCACGTCCAGCTCCAGGCGGTCGGACGCGACGGCGATCCTGACCCGGGTCGGCACCGGGCCCGCGTGGCGCAGCACATTGGTCAGGGCCTCCTGCACGATGCGGTAGCCCTCCCGGGAGACGGGCCCCGGCACCTGCGCCAGCGGTCCCGTCACCTCGGCGTCCAGCGCGGCGCCCGAGGCGCGGGCGGACTCCAGCAGACGGTCCGCGTCGGCGAGCGTCGGCCGCCCGCCGGCGGGGCGCTGCCCGGACTCGCGCAGTACCAGCAGCACGCGTTCCAGGTCCTCCAGCGCGGCCCGGCCGGTCTCCTCGATGGCCGCGAGGGCGCGCTCGGTGAACTCGGGGCTGCCCGCCGCCCGCGCGGCGCCCGCCTGCACGACGGCCACGGTCAGGGCGTGGCCGATCGAGTCGTGGAGCTCCCGGGCGATGCGGTTGCGTTCCAGCAGCTGCTCGGTGCGCTCCTCCAGGGCGGCGAGACGTTCGGCCGCGGACTGGCCGAGGAGGCGGCGCGCGAGGAGGGTCATCAGCTCGCCCAGCCCGACGACCGCGGCGAGGAGCAGCGCGATCGGCACGGGGACGAGCAGCGCGTACCACCAGTGGCCCGCGCCGCCCGGCAGGGGCAGGAGGGACCCCGGGTCGGGGATGCCCCCGCCGGCCGTCAGGGCGAGATCGGTCGAGACTCCGAGCAGGGCGACCGTGACCCGGCCGGTCAGCAGGCCGAGGGCGAGCCGCAGTTGGAGCCACAGCACGGTCCGCCACCGGTCCGCCCAGGTGGCCGACGACGTGACGGCGATGCCCGAGGCGTCGTCCCGGTACCCGTACGGCGACAGCAGCAGCCGCGCCTGGAGGCCCTCGACCATGCGCATCGCCGGGAGGAGGCCGAGCAGCCCGAGGGCGATCACCGGTATGTACAGGTCCTTCTCGGAGATGAAGAGCCAGACGCCGAAGACCACGGTGCTGATCATCAGGTGGAGCCAGCGGGTGTACGTGACCCGGCGGGCCAGCGGGCGCAGGAGGCGGAGCATCCGGTCATCGTGCCAGCGGCCCCGGGTCCGGCGGCTCCCCCGCACGGGGGAGACGCTCTCCACCGGCGGGGGAGGACCGGCCGCCCCCTGCCCGGCCAGGCTGGCTGCCATGACCAGCATCGAGATCAGAGACCTCACCAAGGAGTACGGCGGCCGGCGGGCGCTGGACCGGGTGACGTTCACCGTGCGGCCCGGACGGGTCACCGGCTTCCTCGGGCCCAACGGCGCCGGGAAGTCGACCACCATGCGCCTGGTGCTCGGCCTGGACCGGCCCACGTCGGGGACGGCCACCGTCGACGGGCGCCCCTACACCACCCTCGACGAGCCCGTGCGGCACGTCGGCGCGCTGCTCGACGCCGGGGCCGCGCACGGGGCGCGGACCGCCCGCGACCATCTGCGGGCGCTCGCCGCGGCGGGCCGGATCCCGCGGGCCCGGGTGGACGAGGTGCTGGAGCTCACCGGGATCGCGTCGGTGGCGGGCCGGCGGATCCGCACGTTCTCGCTCGGCATGCGCCAGCGGCTCGGGATCGCCGCGGCCCTGCTCGGCGACCCGCGGGTGCTGCTGCTGGACGAACCGTCCAACGGCCTCGACCCCCAGGGCATCATCTGGATCCGCGAGCTGATGCGGGACCTGGCCCGGCAGGGCAGGGCCGTCCTGGTGTCCAGCCATCTGATGGGCGAGACGGCGTCCTTCGCCGACCACCTCGTCGTGCTCGGCCGGGGGCGGCTGCTCGCCGACACGGGGATGCGGGAGTTCGTCGACGCCTGGACGACACCGCGGGTGCGCCTGCGCACGACGGACGGCGAACGGCTGCGGGCGGTGCTCGCCGGCGCCGGACTCGCCCCCGTGGAAGGGGACGACGGACGCTGGACCGTCGACGGCGCACGGGTGGAGGACATCGGTCCGCTGGCCGCGCGCGAAGGCATTCCGATCCTCGAACTGGCCGCCGAGGAGCCCTCGCTGGAGGAGGCGTACCTCGCCCTCACCGCCGAGGAGACCGAGTACACGACCGTCCGGCCCGCCGCGGCCGTCCAGGAGGTATGAGCGATGTCCCTCGCACCCGTCGTGCCCGTGCTCCACTCCGAGTGGATCAAGATCCGTTCCGTGCGGGGCCAGTGCGTCGCCCTCGCCGCCGTGTTCGCGTCGACGGTCGCGTTCTCGGTCCTGATGTGCGCCACGCTCGGGCCCGAGGACATGGCCGAATCCGGCACCGACCCGGTGCGCGCCTCGTTCTTCGGGCTCAACTTCGGGCAGATCGCCGCGATCTGCTTCGGCGCGACCGTCGTCGCGGGCGAGTACCGGGCCGGCGCGGTCCGCCTGTCGCTCACGGCCGTCCCTCGCCGGGGGCTCTTCTACGCGGGCAAGCTCACGGTCGTGGGTCTGCTGGCGCTCGCCGTCGGGCTGCTCACCGCCGCGGTCTGCTTCTTCGCCGGGCAGGCCGCCCTCGGCGACCGCGGCGTCGGTATCGGCGAGCCCGGCGCGCTGCGGGCCGTCGTGGGCTGCGGGCTCCATCTGGCGCTGATCACGCTGTTCGCCGCCGGGCTCTCGGCGCTGCTGCGCAGCGCCCCGGCCGTCATGGGCATCCTCATCCCCTTCCTGCTGATGCTGCCCTTCGTCCTCGGGGACGTCTCGGAGAGCAGGGGCTGGATCGACTTCCTGCCCGACCGGGCCGGCCAGCAGATCCTCCTCCGGAACCCGGAAGGCCCGCTGGGGCCGTGGACCGGCATCGGCGTCCTGGCGCTGTGGGCGGGCGCGGCGGTGTGGGCGGGCTTCCACCGGCTGTCCCGCCGGGACGCGTGAGAGGCGGGGCGGGCTGCGGCCGGATGGGCGCGCACCCGGCCCCGGCCGGTGCGCGACCGCCCGACGGGGGCCGGCTCAGCCCGTCCCGGCCGGGTGCGGCGGTGTTCCCTGCGTCCAGGCGATGCGCAGCGACTGGCGGGTGATGCGCCACCCGTCCGCGGTCCTGACCAGCTCGTTGTCCAGATGCCCTGCCGAGACGAAGAGCGCATCCGTGCCGTCCGCCAGGACGTGGGTGCTCAGCAGCGCGCCCCGGGTGCTCGCCCGGTCGCCGTCCACCTCGACGACGGTGCCCGCGGCCAGGTGCACCGTGGGCCCGAAGAAGGCCATCGCCTTCCGTACGAGCTCCAGCACGGCGTCGCGGCCGTGCAGCGTGCCGACGGGCCACTCGACCGCGACGTCCTCCGTGTGGAACGCCGCGGCCCACTCCTCGTCGAGCACCCGCTCGTCCAGCGACCGCGCGTAGCGGCCCACGAGGTCGGCGATCTCGGCACGGTCGGTGAGGGCACGCAGCTCGTGCCGCATCTCTGTGATGTCCATGCCGAGCAGCTTGGTACCTCAAGCCTGCTCGAGGTCAAGCGCCCGCCCGCGACCCCCCCGGAAGACGCCCGGTCCTAGGACCAACGGCGGGGATTTGTTGCGGAGGGATGAAATCCGCTTCCGGCCGTGTTGGAGCCTTCCGGAAGATCAGGTCCTGGTCGCTGCGGCCGGTCCGCGGCAGGGCCGCAGGTCCCGGGCGCGGTGCGGCCGGGAGACGACGGGGAAAGCGACGGGGAGGCCCACGTGGCGGCGGCGGAACAAGGGTGGGCACGGAGACTCTGGGGGTACGCCTGGCGCTACCGGCGCAATGTGGTGCTGGCGCTCGGGTCGTCGCTCGGCGGCATGGCCGTCATGGCACTCGTCCCCCTGATCACCAAGATCGTCATCGACGACGTGATCGGCGACGAGACCCGCTCGCTCGCGGTCTGGACCGGGCTGCTGATCGCGGCGGCCGTCGTCGTCTACGTCCTCGCCTTCATCCGCCGCTACTACGGCGGACGGCTCGCGCTCGACGTGCAGCACGACCTGCGCACCGGCATGTACGCCACGATCACCCGGCTCGACGGGCGCCGCCAGGACGAACTCTCCACCGGTCAGGTCGTCGGCCGCGCCACCAGTGACCTCCAGCTCATCCAGAGCCTGCTCTTCATGCTGCCGATGACCATCGGCAACTTCCTGCTCTTCGCGATCTCCCTCGCGATCATGGCCTGGCTGTCCCTCCCGCTGACGCTGATCGCGCTCGCCGTCGCGCCCGCCCTGTGGGTCATCGCCAAGCGCAGCCGCGTCAAGCTCCACCCGGCCACCTGGTACGCCCAGAGCCAGGCCGCGGCCGTCGCCGGGGTCGTGGACGGCGCGGTCAGCGGCGTGCGCGTGGTCAAGGGCTTCGGCCAGGAGGACCAGGAGACCGGGAAGCTGCGCGAGGTCGGCCGGCGGCTGTTCGCCGGGCGGCTGCGCACGATCCGGCTGAACGCGAAGTACACGCCCGCCCTCCAGGCCGTCCCCGCACTGGGACAGGTCGCGATGCTCGCGCTCGGCGGCTGGCTGGCCACCAAGGGCGACATCACGCTCGGCACCTTCGTCGCCTTCTCCACGTACCTCGCCCAGCTCGTCGGACCCGTGCGGATGCTCGCCATGGTGCTCACCGTGGGGCAGCAGGCGCGCGCCGGCGTCGAGCGGGTGCTGGAGCTCATCGACACCCGGCCGACCATGCGGGAGGGCACCAGGGAACTGCCCGCCCACGTCCCGGTCGGCGTCGAGTTCGACGACGTCGTCTTCGGCTACGCGGACGGCAGGCCCGTCCTGGACGGCTTCTCGCTGGAGATCGCCGCCGGCGAGACCGTCGCCGTCGTCGGCGCCTCCGGCAGCGGCAAGTCGACCGTGTCGCTGCTGCTGCCGCGTTTCTACGACGTCGAGCGCGGCGCCGTCCTCGTCGGCGGCCACGACGTGCGCGAGCTGACCTACGACTCGCTGCGCTCCGCCATCGGCCTGGTGCCCGAGGACAGCTTCCTCTTCTCCGACACCGTCCGCGCCAACCTCGCCTACGGCAGGCCCGACGCCACCCAGGAGGAGATCGAACGGGCCGCGCACGCCGCGCAGGCGGACCGGTTCATCGACGAGCTGCCCGACGGATACGACACCAAGGTCGGCGAGCACGGCCTCACCCTCTCCGGCGGGCAGCGCCAGCGCCTCGCCCTCGCCCGTGCGATCCTCACCGACCCGAGGCTGCTCCTGCTGGACGACGCCACCTCCGCCGTCGACGCCCGCGTGGAGCACGAGATCCACGAAGCCCTGCGCCAGGTCATGGAGGGGCGCACCACCCTCCTGATCGCCCACCGGCGCTCCACCCTCGGCCTCGCCGACCGGATCGCCGTCCTCGACGACGGCCGCCTCGCCGACATCGGCACCCACGAGGAGCTGGAGCGCCGCTCCGCCCTCTACCGCAGGCTGCTCACCGACCCCGACGAGCTCGGCGGCGTCTCCCCGGGCCACGTCCCCGCCGAGGCGGCCCCCGAGCCGGACGAGGACCGCACCGTGCGGGCCGAACTCGACGCGGAGTTCGACGCCGAACGCGGCATCACCCCCCACCTGTGGGCCCGCGACGAGCACGCCGACGAGACCCGCGAGGTGTCCGGCGCCACCCCCGAACTGCTCGCCCAGGTCGAGGCGCTGCCCCCGGCCACCGACACCCCCGACGTCGACGAGGCGGCGGCCGTGCGCCCCGAACCGGCCGACACCCGCGCGGGCGAGGGCGGCCGGCTGCGCGCCGTGCTGCGCGGTTTCGGGCTCCCCCTGCTGGTCAGCCTGCTGCTTGTCGCGGTCGACGCGGGCATGGGCCTGCTGCTGCCGGTGCTGATCCGGCACGGCATCGACGAGGGCGTGGAGCAGCTCGCGCTCGGTGCCGTGTGGGCGGCGTCCCTGATGGCCCTCGCCGCGGTCCTCGTCCAGTGGGCCGCGCAGATCGGCGAGACCCGGATGACCGGGCGCACCGGCGAGCGGGTCCTGTACTCGCTGCGTCTGAAGATCTTCGCGCAGCTCCAGCGCCTCGGCCTCGACTACTACGAGCGCGAGCTGACCGGCCGGATCATGACCAGGATGACCACGGACGTCGACGCGCTGTCCACCTTCCTGCAGACCGGCCTGGTGACCGCGTTCGTCTCGGTCGTCACCTTCTTCGGCATCATGGTCGCCCTGCTGGTGATCGACGTGCAGCTGGCGCTGGTGGTCTTCGCGACGCTGCCGCCCCTGATCGTCGGCACGTACTTCTTCCGCAGGAAGAGCGTGAAGGCGTACGAGCTCGCCCGTGAGCGCGTCGGCGTGGTCAACGCCGACCTCCAGGAGTCGGTGTCCGGGCTGCGGATCGTGCAGGCGTTCGGCCGCGAGGCGGCGGGCGTGGCGAACTACACGGCCCGCAGCGAGAGCTACCGCGCGGCGCGTGTCCGCGGCCAGTGGCTGATCTCCGTCTACTTCCCGTTCGTCCAGCTGCTGTCGTCGGTGGCGGCGGCCGCGGTGCTCATCGTCGGCGGGGCCCGGATCGAGGCCGCCACCCTCACCACGGGCGCGCTGGTCGCCTACCTCCTCTACATCGACCTGTTCTTCGCGCCCGTGCAGCAGCTCTCCCAGGTCTTCGACGGATACCAGCAGGCCGCCGTCTCCCTCGGCCGGGTGCAGGAGCTGCTGCGCGAGCCGACGTCCACGGCCGCCGCCGAGCGACCGCGCGAGGTCCGCGCGCTGCGCGGGGACATCGCCTTCGAGAACGTGTCGTTCGCCTACGGCGCCGACGGCGACGAGGAGGCCCTGACCGGGGTCGACCTGCGCATCCCGGCCGGGCAGACGGTCGCCTTCGTCGGCGAGACCGGCGCGGGCAAGTCGACCCTGGTCAAGCTGGTGGCGCGGTTCTACGACCCGACCGCGGGGCGTGTCACCGTCACCCTGGCGGAGCCCGGCGACGGCGCCTCCGGCGGGGCGGCGGACGCCGACGGGGCCGGCGAGCCGTACGACCTGCGCGAGCTCGACCTGACCGGCTACCGGCACCGCCTCGGGGTGGTCCCGCAGGAGGCGTACCTCTTCGCCGGCACGGTCCGCGACGCCATCGCCTACGGCCGGCCCGGTGCGAGCGACGCCGAGGTCGAGGCCGCGGCACGGGCCGTGGGCGCCCACGAGATGATCGCGACACTGGACGGCGGCTACCTCCACGAGGTGTCCGAGCGGGGGCGCAACCTCTCCGCGGGGCAGCGGCAGCTCATCGCCCTCGCCCGCGCCGAGCTGGTCGACCCGGACGTGCTGCTCCTCGACGAGGCGACTGCCGCGCTCGACCTCGCGACGGAGGCACAGGTCAACCAGGCCACGGACCGGCTGACCGGCCGCCGCACCACCCTGGTCGTCGCCCACCGGCTCACCACCGCGGCCCGCGCCGACCGGGTGGTGGTGATGGACCACGGCCGGGTCGCCGAGGACGGCACCCACGACGAGCTGCTCGCCCGGGACGGCCATTACGCGGCGCTGTGGCGGACGTTCGCCGGGATAGGGGAGGACGAGCCGGCCACGGTGTAGCGGCGTCCGCCCCGGCGGCTCCCGCCGGGGCACACGCACCCGGAGCGCGTCCGCCGCGGGGGGACGCGGCCCGGGCGGGCCGGGCCGCGCAACCATCCGGGCGCCTGCTGCGTCGTACGCATGTGCGGGGGAAGATCGTGTGACGCGGAGGAGCGGCTGTGGACGACGGGGCGGGACACCGGGGCGGCGCACGGCCGGCACGGTCGCTGAGGCGTGCCGTGGCGGTGCTGACGGCCACGGCCGCGCTCCTGCTGGCCGGCCCCGGACTGGAGAGCGCCGCCGCGGCGGCCCCCTGCGCGGGGCGGCTCGCGAAGTCCATCTCCTTCTCCAGCGGTGAACTGCGCGTCTACCGCAGCGACCGGCAGGTCTGCGCCGTCACCCTCGCCCGGAACCCGGGCATCCGCCGGACCATGTCGGTGTCCCTCCAGGCGCGCGGCGGCCGGGCCGAGGTGGACGAGGGCCGGTTCAGCCGCCAGGCCGGCCCCGTGACCGTCGCGCCGCGCGGCCGGTGCGTGCGCGCCACGGGGACGGTCTCCGGCATCTCCCGGTCGACCGGCTGGATCCTCTGCTGACCCGTTCGGCCGCCCTCTGCGCGTCCGCCGCTCTCCGCGCCTCCGCCGTCCCCCGCGCTCGCCACTCTCCCGGCGCGTCCGCCGCTTCCCGGCGCGTCCGCCGCTTCCCGGCGCGTCCGCCGCTTCCCGGCGCGCCCGCCGTTGTCCCGCGACGCGTCCGCCCCTGTCCCGCCCGTCCGCCGTCCCTCCGCACGTTCCGCGCATCCTCCGTCCGGCCCCGTGCTTCGGCCGAATGCCGTACGGGTCACGGCAGTTGTGCGGCCGTAAGGAGCAACGAGGTCTGGCGCCCGTGGCGCCCGCACCGCTAGGTTCACCCGCGACCGATCTCAAGGGGAGATCTCCAGGGGAGGGTGAATGCGCAAGGCGCTCAGATGGCTGCTGTCGCTCGTGGTGCTCATAGGCACCGTCAGCGCGGCCGGGATGACGGCGGGGGCGGCCACCGCCGCCGAGCCGGCCGCCGGCACGGACATCAAGGACCGGATCCTCGCGATTCCGGGCATGAAGCTCATCGAGGAGAAGCCGTACCCGGGCTACCGGTTCTTCGTCCTCACCTACGACCAGCCGGTCGACCACCGGCACCCGCGCAAGGGCACCTTCGCGCAGCGGATCACCCTGCTGCACAAGGACACGACCCGCCCCACCGTCTTCTTCACCTCCGGCTACAACGTGTCCACCACGCCGCGCCGCAGTGAGCCGACGGCCATCGTCGACGGCAACCAGGTCTCGCTGGAGTACCGGTTCTTCACCCCGTCGCGGCCCGAGCCCGCCGACTGGTCGAAGCTGGACGTCTGGCAGGCCGCCAGCGACCAGCACCGCGTCTTCACGGCCCTGAAGCCCGTCTACGACAGGAAGTGGCTGTCCACCGGCGGCTCGAAGGGCGGCATGACCGCCACGTACTACGAGCGCCACTACCCGCGCGACATGGACGGCGTCGTCGCCTACGTCGCGCCGAACGACGTCGTCAACAACGAGGACAAGGCGTACGACCGCTTCCTCGCGAACGTCGGCACCCAGGAGTGCCGCGACAAGCTGAACGCCGTGCAGCGCGAGGCCCTGCTCCGCCGGGCGCCGATGGAGAAGATCTACGAGACGTACGCCGCCGACGGCGGCTACACCTTCACCACGGTCGGCAGCCTCGACCGTGCCTTCGAGGCCGTCGTCCTCGACTACTCCTGGGCGTTCTGGCAGTACAGCCTGCTCGCCGACTGCGACGCCGTTCCCGCCGCGGCCACGGCGACTGACCAGGAGCTGTTCGACCACATCGACGCGGTCGCCGGCTTCTCCGCCTACGCCGACCAGGGCCTGTCGGCCTACACGCCGTACTACTACCAGGCCGGCACCGAGCTGGGCTCCCCGGACATCGCGCAGCCGCACCTCAAGGGACTGAGCCGGTACGGCTACCAGCCCCCGCGGAACTTCGTGCCGCGGGACATCCCGATGCGCTTCAAGCCGTGGGTGATGAAGGACGTCGACACCTGGGTCCGGCACAACGCGACGCGCATGATGTTCGTCTACGGCGAGAACGACCCGTGGGGCGCGGAGCCGTTCCGGGTCGGCAAGGGCACCCGTGACAGCCACGTCTTCACGGCCCCCGGCGCCAACCACGGTGCCAACGTGGCCGGTCTCGTCCCCGACGAGAGGGCGAAGGCGACCGCGGCGATCCTGCGCTGGGCGGGCGTCGCCCCGGCCGCCGTGCAGGAGAACCCGGCGAAGGCGCGGCCGCTGGCCGAGGCCGACGCCAGGCTCGACAAGCGGGACATGGAGCGGACGCTGCGTCCGTGACCGGACGGGCCGCGGGCTGCGAAGCCCGCGGCCCGGTCCGGGCGAGGGGCCGGACCGCCACGACGTGGCGGTCCGGCCCCTCGCGCGTGCCTCAGCGGTACGACAGGCCGTGGCCGACCGGGAAGAGCGTCTGCGTCGGGTCGTCCGCCCGCTGCACCGGCACCGGCAGTCGCCCCTCGGGCCTGGCCCGGCCCGCGATCACCCGTGCGGCGGCGCGCAGTTCGACGTCCGTCCACGAGTAGCTCGCCACGGCCGCCCCGACACCGCCCAGCCGGGCGATGTCGTACGGGTTGCGGATGGCGAGCGCAACGACCGGGACGCCCGTCGCCACCAGCCGGTCCACCAGCGTGCGCTGGGAACTGGTCGCCGAGACGTTGTACGTGGCCACGACGACCACATCCCTGCCCCGGGCCGCGGCGACGGCCTCGTCGATCTTCGCGGTGGTCGGGGCGGTCCCGGTGGACAGCGCGCCCGCCGTGAAGCCGAGTTCCGTGAACGCGCCGGCGAGGACGGACGTCGGCGGGCCGGTCGTGCCGCTGGGGGACGCCGGATCGGCGCCGACCACCAGCAGGTTCGGCCGGCTGCGGCGGCTCAGCGGCAGCAGCCCGTCGGGGTTGGTGAGGACCGTGGTCGTGCCCTCGGCGATCCGGTCGGCGGCGGCCAGGTGGGACCTGGTCCCCACGGTGCGGTCGACGCCCCGCGAGGTGACGAACGGGTCGCGCAGCAGGCCCAGCTTCTCCTTCAGCCGGAGGATGCGCAGGATCGATTCCTCGATGCGCTCGACGCTCAGCTCGCCGCTGCGCACCGCCTCCAGGACGGCGTTCCACGCCACCGCCAGGTCCGGCGGGTTGAGCAACTGGTCCACGCCCGCCAGCAGGGCGAGCACCGGGACCCGGTCGTCGCCGTACTTGACCCGCACACCCTCCATGTTGAGCGCGTCGGTGACGACGACGCCGTCGTAGCCCAGCTCCTCGCGCAGGATGCCGGTGAGGATCGGGCGGGAGAGGGTGGCCGGGTCGTTGCTCGGGTCGAGCGCCGGGAACTGGATGTGCGCCGTCATGATCGAGTCGATCCCGGCCGCGATCGCGGCCCGGAACGGCGGCGCGTCGATGCGCTCCCACTCCTCACGGGTGTGGGTGATCACCGGGATGCCGGTGTGGCTGTCCACCGTGGTGTCCCCGTGGCCGGGGAAGTGCTTGGACGTCGCCGCGATGCCCGCGCTCCGGTACCCCCTGACCTGGGCGTCGACCATCCGTGCGACGGCCTCGGGCTCGGAGCCGAAGGACCGCACGCCGATGACCGGGTTGGCCGGGTTCACGTTGACGTCCGCGACCGGGGCGTAGTTCTGCACGATGCCCATGGCGGCCAGCTCGCTGCCGGCGATCCGGGCGGCGGCGCGCGCGTCGGCGCGGGAGCCGCCCGCGCCGAGGGCCATCGCCCCCGGCACCAGGGTGGCCGGCTTGCCGACCCGGGCGACGATGCCGTGCTCCTGGTCGGTGGAGATCAGCAGCGGCACGGGCGTCGGCTGGGCGAGTCCGGCCCGCTGGATGCCGTTGGACAGCTCGGCGATCTGGTGCGGATCACGGGTGTTGTGCGCCCAGGCGAAGTAGATGATGCCGCCGACGTGGTAGCGCTCGATCAGCTCGGCGGCGGTGCGGACGCCGATCTCCTTGAGGTTGGCGTCGATGTCGGCCTGGTCGGGCGCGGTGGCCGAGTGGCCGTACACCCGCATCACGAAGAGCTGGCCGATCTTCTCCTCCAGGCTCATCCGCGCGATGAGCCGTTTCAGGCGGTCGTGCCGTGCGGTGCCCGCCACGGCGGACGACGCCACCGCGGGGGACGCCGAGGCGATCGCCCCCGCCGCGACGGCGGTCGCGGTGAGAAGGGTGCGTCTGGAGAGATTCCGGTCGTGCACTGGTGCTCCTTCCGGGCCTTGCTCGACAAGGGTGTGGCACAAGGGAGTTGAAGGAAACTTCCAAGGAGTCACGGATATCCGGAAAGTAACTGCCAGGTCAAGGGTGTGGCAAGGAAATGACGACCCGGCACGCGGAATCTCCGCCGTCCGGCGGGCGGCCCGGGCGGGTGTCCGGACGGGCGGGGGCGGGCGGTCCGGCACGCCGGTGCCGGGCCCGCGCCTGCGTGCAGTGCGCCCGCGTCGACAGCCGGGCGTGAGGGCGTCGGGCCGTTCGGGGGCTCCCCGCCGGGGCTCAGCGTTCGCCGGCGGCCTCGGGCCACAGGCGGCGCAGGGCGCGGACCGTCTCCGTGATCGCGGGCCGGCGGGCCGCGCCCGCGCGCCAGAGGGCGCGCAGCCGTCTGCTCGGCACCGGGTCCAGGCGCACCGCCCGTACCTCGGGCGGCAGCGCACCCCTGCCCAGGCGTGGGACGAGGGCGATGCCGAGCCCGGCCGCGACGAGGGCGACCTGGGTCTGGTGCTCCTCCGCCAGGTGGGCGATCAGCGGCTCGTGGCCCGCCGCGCGCAGCGTCCGCATGAGCCAGTCGTGGCAGACCGTGCCCGGCGGCTGCGAGATCCACCGCTCGCCGCCGAGCTCCTCGCGGCGTACGGACTCCGCGGTGGACAGCCGGTGTTGCGAAGGAACCAGCAGATCGCACAGGTCCGTCCCGATCACCACCTGCTCCAGCCCCGGCGGCGTCGGCAGCGGCGCGATGTCCCAGTCGTGGGCCACGGCGAGATCCACCGCGCCGCGGGCCACCAGGTCGATCGACAGATGCGGGTCGATCTCCTGCATCCGTACGTCGAGCGCCGGGTGCCGTTCCGCGAGATCGGCCAGCACCCGGGGCATCAGGCCCCGCGCCGCGCTGGCGAAACAGGCGACGGCGAGCCGCCCGGCAGGCTCTCCGCGACGCTCCTCCAGGCGGACCTCCGCCTCCTCCACGATGGCCATCAACTCCTGCGCGGTGAGCGCGAGTTGCTGAGCCTCGTCGGTGAGCCTGATGCCGCGTCCCCGCCGCTCCAGCAGGGTGGTGCGGGTCTCCCGCTCCAGCTTGGCGATCTGCTGGGAGACGGCGGACGGGGTGTAGCCGAGCGCGGTCGCGGCGGCGCCGATGGTGCCGTGGACGGAGACGGCGTGCAGGGCGCGCAGCCGGCCGAGATCGAGCACGGTGCCCCCTCTCGTCGGTGCGGGCCGCTTCACGGCATACAACAGATTTCCTTCATCCAACCATGAAGGAACGCGCGCTGGTGCTACACAGTTGCACGCTACATCCTCGATGTCATGCGCCCTGCCACCCTGAGCCCTCCCGGGCCCGCCGCGGTCATCTCCCGGGTCCACGCCTTGCCGCCCGCCCACATCGCTCTCGCCACGCTGGTCGCCGCTGTCTGGGGGGCCAACTTCGTCGTCATCGCGGTCGGCCTCGACCACTTCCCGCCACTGCTCTTCTCCGCCCTGCGCTTCCTCGCGGCCGCCCTGCCCGCGGTCCTCCTCGTCGGCCGTCCGAAGGTCGCCTGGAAGTGGATCGTGGGGGTCGGCCTGGCGCTCGGGGTGGCCAAGTTCGGGCTGCTCTTCAACGGCATGGAGCAGGGCGCGCCGGCGGGACTCTCCTCGCTGATCCTCCAGGTCCAGGCCGTCTTCACGGCGCTGTTCGCGTTCGTCGCGCTGGGCGAGCGCCCCGGCCCGGTGCGGGTGACGGGCATGGCCGTCGCGCTCGCGGGCATCGGCGTCGCCGCGGTCGACGAGGGAACCTCCGGCCCTCTCCTGGGCTTCGTGCTGGTCATCGCCGCGGCGGCCTGCTGGGGCGTGTCCAACGTCCTCACCCGCAAGGCCTCCCCGCCGGACGCGCTGAACTTCATGGTCTGGGTCAGCGTCGTCCCGGTGCTGCCGCTGGTCGCGCTCTCCCTGCTCCTGGAGGGCCCGGACCGCGACCTCGCGGCACTGCGCTCACTCGACTGGACCGGCGTGGGCGTGATCCTCTTCGTCGCCTGGATCGCCACGATCTTCGGCTTCGGCGCGTGGGGCTTCCTCATGCGCCACCACCCGGCGTCGGCGGTGGCCCCCTTCTCCCTGCTGGTGCCGGTCTTCGGCATGAGCTCGGCGGCCCTGTTCCTGGACGAGGCGATCAGCCCGCTGCGCTGGTGCGCGGCCGCCCTGCTGGTGGGCGGCGTCGCGCTCACGACGCTCTCGGGGAACGGGCGCACCCGCTGAGACGTCCGCCGGGCGTGCGTCCGGGTCCTGCCCGGCGGCCGGGCTCCCGCCGCGCTCACCGTCCCGCGGGGGTGGGCTCCGTCCGGGGCGTCCTGCGCGGATACCGGGCGCGCACCGCGTCGACGCACAGGTCGCGCGACGTCGGGCCGCCGAAGCGGAGGCGGTCGTACGCCGTGAACGCGGGCTCCAGGGCGTCCAGTTCGTCGACCAGGGCGTGCAGCCGCGCCGACCAGTCGTCCGAGCCGGCGTCGGCCTGCGCGGGCGCCGCGGTGATGGCGGCGGTGAGCTGCTCCTTCCGCTGGATCGTGGCGGGGCGCACGGAGTGCAGGCACACGTACTGCCCGCTCAGATACGCGGTCCACTCCCGGCGTCCGGTCTCCCGGTCGGCCCACTGGGCGACGAACCACTCCTGGAGCCGCTCCGGCCCGCCGGCCTCCTCCGCCGGGGCGAAGAGGTCGTGCGGCACCATCTCGGCGCCGTCCGAGCGCAGGTAGCCGGGCAGCGGCAGCAGTCCGGACAGCATCGTCAGGCGCACCGCACCGGGATCGTGCCCCTGGGCGGCGCACAGGTCGTCGAGCACGGTGAACTGCGCGCTGACGTAGGCGTCGTCGGCGGGGGTCATGGGGTGGTCGCCGTTGATCCGGCGGAAACGGGCGGCCAGTTCGGACTCGTACACGGTGGGGCCCTTCGGCAGAGGCGGTGGCGCGCCCGGCGGTGGTGGCCTCCGGGCGCCGGCGCCCCTCATGCTGGCCCGCGTTCCGTTCGGCCCCGGCCGAACCATGGGGGCCGCCCCTCGTCAGCCGCCATGACCCGCCTGCCGTCGGGGCCGGCCGGCTGTGCGGGCCGGCCGCCGTCCGGGCCCCCGCCTTTGCCGGGGGCCGTGGGAAGGGGTGCCCGCCCTCGCACGCGGACCGAGCCCCCGGTGGGCGGCACCGCTCCCGCGTGCGGCCCCCGGTGAGCGGCGCCCGTCCGGGGGCCGGGCGCCCGCCGCTCAGACCAGCGAGCGCAGGTGCGCGAGACCCCCCGCCAGCAGTCCGGGCAGCTCCGCGGCCCGCTCGTACCAGCGCTTCTCGTACTCCCAGCACACCCACCCGTCCGGGTCGGCCAGGGCCAGGCACTCGCCGAGCGGCAGCACCCCTTCGCCCAGCGGCAGCGGTGTGAGGTCGTCCCGCGAGGCCACGTCCTTGACCTGGAGGTAGCCCAGGTACGGGCTCAGCGAGGCGTGCGAGGTGCTCGGCGGCTCGTCGCCCAGCCAGGTGTGCATCACGTCCCACAGCGCGCCCGCGTGCTTGTGGCCGACCGTGCCGACGATCCGCGACACGTCCCGGCCGGTGCGGTGCGAGTCGTGGGTCTCCAGCAGGATCCGTACGCCCACGCTCGCGGCGGTCTCGGCCGCCGCGCCCAGCCTCCGTGCCGCGACGGCGTCCGCCTCGGCCGGGTCCGTGTCGCCGCCGCCCGGGAAGACCCGGACGAAGGGCGCCCCGAGGTCACCGGCGAGGCGCATCAGCCGGTCCAGCTCGGTCAGCACCGGTGCGTCGTCCCCGGGCGCGGCGATCCGCGCGTACCCGGCCACGGTCAGGATCTCGACTCCGGCCCGCGCGAACTCCTGTGCCACCGCACTGCGTTCCGGTGTCGTCAGGTCCAGGTGCACCGGCTCCTCGGGGTGGGTGCGCAGTTCCACGCCCTGGTAACCGGTGGACGCCGCGAGCGCGGCGACGTCGGCGACGGGCATGCCCGGCACGCCGAGTGTCGAGAAGGCGAACTTCATGGAGGAACCTCTCTCCGGTCGGTGACGTGTCGTCCTGTCGGGCGCCTGCCCACTGTGTCCCGCTACCCGCCCTCCGCCCCGAGGAGCCGGTGCACCTGGACCTGACGACACCGGAACGCAGTGCGGT
>NZ_RDBP01000012.1:384508-458278 GCF_008042045.1 Streptomyces sp. T39 | reverse complement strand
CGGCGGCGAGAAGCTGGCCGTGGTCTGCAACACCGGCGGGTCGCCCGAGCGCGAACTCACCTATCTGACCCTGCTCCAGCGGCAGCGCGCCGCCCCGTACCCGGCTGTCCCTCGCCCACTGCCCGCGCCCGGCCGCCCGCGCCCGGCCGCCCGTACCCGGCGCCCCCGGCCATCGGTACCCGGCCGCCGGTGCCCGGCGCCCCCGGCGGACCGCCGGCCGCGTCACGCGCGCGGCGGTGCCGTCGACCCCCGCACCATCAGCTCCGCCGGGATCGTCGCGATGCCGCCCGGGGGAGGGGTCTCGTTGCCCATCGCCAGCCGCCCCGCCCGCGCGCCCGCCTCGAACAGCGGGAGCCGTACCGTCGTCAGCGAGGGCACCACGTCGATCGAGAACGGCAGGTCGTCGAAGCCCGCCACCGAGATGTCCTCGGGAATGCGCAGCCCCTGGTCGCGCAGGGCGGCGCAGGCGCCCAGCGCCACCGTGTCGTTCGCCGCCACCACCGCGGTCAGCGACGGCTCCCTGCGCAGCAGTTCGAGTGTGGCGTCGTAGCCGGAGCGTCGGTCGTACGAGCCGTGCACGGTGAGGCGCTCCTGCTCGGCGACGTCCTTCTCGTCCACGAGGCCGGCGGCCGCCACGGCGGCCCGGTGGCCCTCCAGCCGGTGCCGGGTCGTGGTGCGCTCCACGGGCCCCGCGACATAGCCGATGCGGCGGTGGCCCAGCGCGATCAGGTGCTCGGTCAGCCGCCGTCCGCCGCCGCGGTTGTCGAAGGCGAGCGCGGCGACGATCGCGTCGGAGCCCGGCAGCGGGGGCCGCCCGCACAGGACGACCCGGGTGCCCGCGTCCGCGAGCCTGGTCAGCTTGGCGCTCATCGCGGCGATGTGGGCGGGGTCCTCGATCGCGCCGCCGGTGAGCACCACGGCGGCGGCGCGCTGCCGCTGGAGCAGGGTCAGATAGGTGAGTTCGCGCTCGGGCGACCCGCCGGTGTTGCAGACCACGGCCAGCTTCTCGCCGCCGGCGCGCCCGGTGCCCTCCTGGCCGCCGATCTCGGTCTGCGCGGCGCCGGCCATGATCCCGAAGAACGGGTCGGCGATGTCGTTCACCAGGATGCCGACCAGGTCGGAGGTGGCCGCGGCGAGTGAGCTGGCCGGGCCGTTCAGGACGTAGTCGAGCTCGTCGACGGCGCGCAGCACCCGCTCCCGGGTCGAGGCGGCCACCGGGTAGTTGCCGTTCAGCACACGGGAGACGGTCGCCGGGGACACCCGTGCGCGGGCCGCCACATCCGCCAGGGTGACTGTCATCGCTTTCCTCCGTGTGTGATGAGCGCCCCCCTTGTCGGAGCCGCTGTCGGCAGGCTAGCTTCATACCGCGTAGAAAGCGCTTGCTACGCTCGTATCGAGAGAACTCGGGTGAACCGAGACGAAAGATGGAGGCACCTCGTGACACGCAGGACCGTGCGGATCGCCATGAACGGCGTCACAGGGCGGATGGGCTACCGCCAGCACCTGGTGCGTTCCATCCTCGCCATCCGGGAGCAGGGCGGTCTCGCCCTCGGCGGCGGCGAGGTCCTGTGGCCCGAGCCCGTCCTCGTGGGCCGCCGCGAGCACGCCCTGCGGGAGATCGCCGAGCGCCACGGGCTCACCGAGATCGCCACCGACCTCGACGCCGTGCTCGCCGACGACAGCATCGACATCTACTTCGACGCCCAGGTCACCTCCGCGCGCGAGGAGGCGCTCAAGAAGGCGGTCGCCGCCGGCAAGCACATCTACACCGAGAAGCCGACCGCCACCGACCTCGCGGGCGCCCTGGACCTGGCCCGCCTCGCCACGTCCACCGGCATCAAGCACGGCGTCGTCCAGGACAAGCTCTTCCTGCCGGGGCTGCTGAAGCTCAAGCGCCTGATCGACGGCGGCTTCTTCGGCGAGATCCTCTCGGTACGCGGCGAGTTCGGCTACTGGGTCTTCGAGGGGGACTGGCAGGAGGCGCAGCGCCCCAGCTGGAACTACCGTTCCGAGGACGGCGGGGGCATCGTCGTCGACATGTTCCCGCACTGGGAGTACGTGCTCCACGAGCTGTTCGGCCGGGTGACCTCGGTCAACGCGCACGTCACCACGCATGTGCCGCGCCGCTGGGACGAGCAGGGCAAGCCCTACGACGCGACCGCCGACGACTCCGCGTACGGCATCTTCCAGCTGGAGGGCGGCGCGGTCGCCCAGATCAACTCCTCCTGGTCGGTGCGCGTCAACCGGGACGAGCTGGTCGAGTTCCAGGTCGACGGCACCCACGGCTCCGCCGTCGCCGGGCTGCGCAACTGCCGCGTCCAGCACCGCTCCGCGACCCCGAAGCCGGTGTGGAACCCCGACCTGCCCGTCACCGAGTCCTTCCGTGACCAGTGGCAGCAGGTGCCGGACAACGCCGAGTTCGACAACGGCTTCAAGGCGCAGTGGGAGCTGTTCCTGCGCCACATCGCGCTCGACGAGCCCTACCACTGGGACCTGCTCGCCGGCGCCCGCGGCGTCCAGCTCGCCGAACTCGGTCTGCGCAGCCACGCCGAGGGCCGCCGCCTGGACGTGCCGGAGCTGTCGCTGTGACGATCCTTCTCCCGAACCCGGACGGCGGTGTCCGCGCGTACGAGCCCCGCGCCGAGCCGCTGAGCTTCACCGCCGGTGTGCCGCTCACCTCCCGTACGGTCTTCTCCGCCGCCCATGTGGTGGCGGACCCGTACGCCGACACCACCCCCGACTCGGCCGCGGCCGTCGACTGGGACGCCACCCTCGCCTTCCGCCGTCACCTGTGGTCGCACGGGCTCGGGGTCGCCGAGGCGATGGACACCGCGCAGCGCGGCATGGGCCTCGACTGGGCGGGCGCGGCGGAGCTGATCCGCCGCTCGGCCGCGGAGGCGAAGGCGGTGGGCGGCGCGATCGCCTGCGGCGTCGGTACCGACCAGCTGACCGGCCCCGCCACGCCGGACGCGGTTCGGGCCGCGTACGAGGAGCAGCTCGCGCTCGTCGAGTCCACCGGTGCGCAGGCGATCCTGATGGCCTCCCGCACCCTCGCCGCCGCCGCCACGTCGCCGGACGACTACCTGGAGCTCTACTCCCACCTGCTCCGCCAGGCGTCCGAGCCGGTGATCCTGCACTGGCTCGGCCCGATGTTCGACCCGGCGCTCGAGGGCTACTGGGGCTCGTCCGACCTGGACGCGGCGACCTCCGTCTTCCTCGACGTGATCGCCGCCCACCCCGACAAGGTCGACGGCATCAAGGTCTCGCTGCTGGACGCCCGCCGGGAGGTCGAGTTGCGCCGACGGCTGCCGCAGGGCGTGCGCTGCTACACGGGCGACGACTTCAACTACCCGGAGCTCATCGCGGGCGACGAGGTGGGCTTCAGCCACGCACTGCTCGGCATCTTCGACCCGCTGGGCCCGCTGGCGGCCGAGGCGGTGCGCGTCCTCGACACCGGTGACGCGCCCGGCTTCCGCAAGCTCCTCGACCCCACGGTCGAGCTCTCCCGGCATCTGTTCCAGGCGCCGACCCGCTTCTACAAGACCGGGGTGGTGTTCCTCGCCTGGCTCGCCGGGCACCAGTCCCACTTCACCATGGTGGGCGGCCTCCAGTCCGCGCGGTCGCTTCCGCACCTGGCGCGCGCGTACGAACTCGCCGACCGGCTGGGCCTGTTCCCGGACCCGGTGCTCGCCGAGACCCGTATGAAGTCCCTGCTGACCGTCCACGGAGTCCCGCAGTGAGCGACGCCCTCTCCCGCTTCAGCATCAACCAGATGACCGTGAAGCAGCTCGGCCTGCCCGCGCTCGTCGACCACTGCGTGCGCCTCGGGATCCCGGCGGTGGGCCTGTGGCGCGAACCGGTGGCCGCCTACGGCCTGGAAGCGGCGGCGAAGCTGGTCCGCGACGCCGGAATCGCGGTCTCGTCCCTGTGCCGCGGCGGCTTCCTCACCGCGGCCGACGACGAGGGGCGCGTGCGCGCGCTGGCCGACAACCGTGCGGCGATCGACGAGGCGGCGGCGCTCGGCACGGACACGCTGGTGCTGGTCTCCGGCGGCCTGCCGCAGGGCAGCCGCGACCTCGTCGCCGCCCGTGCCCGCATCGCGGAGGCGCTCGCCGAGCTCGCGCCGTACGCGGGCGAGCGGGGGGTACGGCTGGCGATCGAGCCGCTGCATCCCATGTTCGCGTCGGACCGCTGCGTGGTCTCGACGCTCGATCAGGCGCTGGAACTGGCCGCACCGTTCCCCGCCTCCCAGGTCGGCGTGGTCGTCGACACCTACCACATCTGGTGGGACGACCATGCTCCCGCGGCCGTTGCCCGTGCGGGGGCCACGGACCGTATCCACTCCTTCCAGCTGGCCGACTGGACGACCCCCCTCCCGGAGGGCGTCCTGAACGGCCGGGGCCAGATCGGCGACGGAGCCGTCGACATGCGCGCCTGGCGCGAGCGTGTCGAGGCGACCGGCTGGACGGGCTTCATCGAGGTGGAGCTGTTCAACGACGGGCTCTGGGCCCGGGACGGAGTGGAGGTGCTGGAGGAGACCGCGCGGCGCTTCGTGTCGGAGGTCTTCTGAGCACCGGAATCACGGTGCCGGGGCGCGCGTGCGGCGCGTCCCGGACGCCGTGCGGGGGAGGGCCGCCGTCACCGGCCGGGGCGCCGTGCGCGTGGGGCGTCCGGGGCACCCGTGGTGACGGTTCCCTCCCTTCCGGCCCGCGCCGAGGGTGCGCATGCGGCGCGGGCCGTTCGAGTCGTGGGGTGACGCCGGGGTCGGCCGGCGTCACCCCGCAGGGGGTTCAGCGGGCCGGTCGCCGAGGGGCGCTCGCCATCTGCTGCCGAACGGATCCCGCAGGCGCCCGCCGCGATCCCCCCACGCGCTGTCGGCGGCCTCGGGCCGACGCGACTGCGTGATCGAGGGCCGCGGGGATGCCGCTTCAGTCGCAGCCGCACTCGCAGTCGCAGCCGAAGCCGTCGTCGCAGCCGAAGCCGAGCCGAAGCCGCGGTCCGTGTGCGGGTGTCGCGCTCGGCCCGACTCCGGTCGTTGATCACGCAATAGTTACCCTTGCGTAACTTACTGACGGGTTACCTGGGGTAACTAGCGGTGCTAGCTTGCGCTCACCTGCATCGGAGCAGAGAGCGAGGAGTGAGCTGTGAGCCGCACCACCACCCGTTCGCGTTCCACGTCGGCCGCCCCCCACGGCCGGACCCCGTCACGCAGTCGCGCCCACCTGGCCGCCGTCGCCGTCGCCGGCGCGGCCTGCCTGGCGACCGCGGTCGTCGCGGTACCGGCGTCCGCCGCCGACGGCACCGCCCCCACCGTCCGGGCGGACGCCACCGCCCCCGACTTCTACACGCCACCGGCCCAACTGCCCGCCGGCAACGGCGCCCTGATCCGCACCGAGCCGCTGAAGCTCGGCCTCAGCCTGCCGGGCCTGGACGGCAGGACGCTGCCGGGCACCGTCACCAGGCTGATGTACAAGTCGACCGACGCGGGCGGCGCGCCCGTCGCCGTCACCGGCGCCTACATCGAACCGTCGGCCGCCTGGCAGGGCACGGGTCCGCGCCCGCTGGTGGCGCTCGCCTCCGGCACGATGGGCCAGGGCGACCAGTGCGCGCCCTCCAAGGCCCTGGAGAACCCGCTGTCGATCGGCGCCGACTCGATCTCGGTCGGCTACGAGAACCTCGCGGTCTACCGCATCCTCGCCACCGGCGCGGCGGTCGTGGTCACCGACTACACCGGACTCGGCACCCCCGGCCGGGTCCACACCTACGTCAACCGGGTCGACGAGGGGCACGCCCTGCTCGACGCGGCCCGCGCCGCGCGGAGCGTCCCGGGCGCCTCCGTCACGGCCGCCTCCCGCGTCGGTCTCTACGGCTACAGCCAGGGCGGCGGCGCCAGCGCGTCGGCCGCCGAACTCCAGTCGACCTACGCCCCGGACGTGCCCGTGGTGGGCACCTACGCGGGCGCCCCGCCGGCCGATCTGATCTCCACCATGAAGGGCATCGACGGCAGTGCCCTGGCCGGCGCCCTCGCCTGGTCCATCAACGGATTCGCGCAGTCCGACCCGGAACTGAAGCCGATCGTCGACGCCCACACCAACGCGGCGGGCAAGAAGGCGCTGGCCGACGCGTCGACCATGTGCGTCGGCGACGCGATCTTCGGCTTCGGCTTCGCCAAGAGCACCCGGTGGACGGCCGACGGGCGGTCCCTCGCCGAGATCATCGCCTCCGAGCCGCGTCTCCAGGCCGTGCTGGCGAAGCAGCGCATCGGCACCCTCAAGCCGACGGGCCCGGTCCGCCTGGCCACCGGCACCCAGGACGACATCGTCCCGCACGACCAGGCCCGCCAACTCGCCGTCGACTGGTGCCGCAAGGGCGGCAAGGTCAGCTACGAGGCCGTCGTCCTGCCCAACCTCGGCGACAAGCTGCTGACCAACCACCTCACCCCGCTCCTCACCGACCAGGGCGCGGCGATCTCCTGGATCACCGACCGCCTGGAGGGCAAGCCGGCCCTCTCCAACTGCTGGTCCATGCCCGTCCAGCCGTGACACCCGCCGCCGCCCCCCGGGCGCCCCCACCCCGCCGGTGCGGACGGTCGTCGGACTGCTCGTCCTCTTCGAGGTGATGAGCGGCTTCCTCCAGATGGGCATGGTGCCGCTGCTCCCGAGGATCGGCGACCGGCTCGGCGTCACGGACTCGGACCTCTCGTGGGTGATCGCCGTCCAGTTGCTGGCCGCGGCCGTCTGCGTACCGGCCTTCGGACGGCTCGGCGACCTCCACGGGCACCGTCGCCTGCTGCGGGTCTGCCTGGTCTCCGTGGCCGCGGGGACCCTGCTGGTGGCACTCGCGCCCTCGTTCGAGGTGCTGCTCCTCGGCCGGGTGCTCCAGGGCCCCCTCGCCGCCCTGCTGCCGCTGGAGATCGCGCTCGTCCGCGACCGCCTCCCCGTGGAGGCCGCCCGGCGCGCCATCGCCCTGCTGGTGGGCGCGCTGACCGTCGGTTCGCTGATCGGCGGGGTGCTCATGGGGGCCGCCGACGCCGTCCTCGGCGACATCCGGCTGACCCTGCTGCTGCCCGCCGCGCTCGCCGCCGTCTGTGTGCCCGTCGCCTTTCTGCGCATCCCGGAGAGCCGGCGGCCGTCCGGCGGGCGGATCGACCTGCCCGGCCTCCTGCTGCTCGGCACGGCGATGATCTCCCTGCTGCTCGGCGTCTCCTCGGCCGAGGAACACGGCTGGTCCACCGCCTCCGTCCTCGTTCCGCTGGCGGTGGGTGCGGCGCTGCTCGCCGCCTTCGCCGCCGTCGAACTGCGTTCCGCCGAGCCCCTGCTGGACCTGCGGGCCATGCGCGGGCGGCAGTCGGCGCCGTTCTACGGCGCGGCATTCCTGTTCGGCGTGTTCTTCTTCGGCAGCCAGGCACCCAACAGCACCTTCTGGGCGGCGGACCCGGACGAGACGGGCTACGGCTTCGCCCTGAGCGCGCTCGCCATCTCCCTGATGGCCCTGCCCGGCGCGGTGTCCAGCGTCGTGGGCTCGCTGCTCACCGATCGGATCGCCGCCCGCTTCGGCTACCGCGCCTCGCTGGTCGGTGCGTTCACCGTCGTCGCCCTGTCGTTCTGCTCGTTCGCCCTGCTGCACGACGTGTGGTGGCACATGTCGGTCACCTACGCGTTTCTCGGATGCGCCGTCGGCCTGGCGCTGGGGGCCATGCCGACGGTGATCGTCGAGGCGAGCGAGGTGTCCCGCTCGGGGATCGCGACCGCCGTCTACAACAACGTGAAGACGCTCGGCGGCGCGGTCGCGGGGGGTGTGTTCGCGACCGTCCTCGGCTCGCTGCCCCTGCCGGGCGGCGGGGCGCCCGGTGAGCGGGCCTATGTCGTGCTGTGGCTCACCGGAGCGGCCTGCGCCCTGTGCGCGGCGGTCGCGGTGGCGGCGGCGCGGCGCGACGAGGGCGCCCCGGCCCCCGCCCCCGGGGAGGAGCACGCGGCACTGCCCGGCGCGTGAGCGGGACCGGCCGCCCGTCCACGGGCGGGCGGCCACCGGGAGTTGTCCACAGGCCGCACGGGATGTCCTTGCCGGGGGATACCGTCGGGTCATGTCCAAACCGGCCACCGCCCGGGCGGGTGCGCCCGCCCCGGGCTTCACCCCCGCCGTGCTCGAAGGCGTGCTCGAACGGATCACCTACGCCAACGAGGACAACGGCTACACGGTCGCCCGCGTCGACACGGGCCGCGGCGCGGGCGAGTTGCTGACCGTCGTCGGATCGCTGCTCGGCGCGCAGGTGGGCGAGTCGCTGCGGATGGAGGGCCGTTGGGGCTCCCATCCGCAATACGGCAAACAGTTCACCGTGGACAATTACACGACAATTCTCCCCGCGACCATCCAGGGCATACGCCGCTATCTCGGCTCCGGGCTGATCAAGGGGATCGGTCCGAAGATCGCCGAGCGGATCGTGGACCACTTCGGCACCGACACCCTCGACGTCATCGAGCAGGAGCCGAAGCGGCTCGTCGAGGTCCCCGGCCTCGGGCCCAAGCGCACCAAGCTGATCGGGGCGGCCTGGGAGGAGCAGAAGGCCATCAAGGAGGTCATGGTCTTCCTCCAGGGCGTCGGCGTCTCGACCTCCATCGCGGTCCGGATCTACAAGAAGTACGAGGACGCCTCGATCTCCGTCGTGAAGAACCAGCCCTACCGGCTCGCCGCCGACGTGTGGGGCATCGGCTTCCTGACCGCCGACCGGATCGCCCAGGCCGTCGGCATACCCCACGACAGCCCCGAACGGGTCAAGGCCGGTATGCAGTACGCCCTCTCCCAGTCCACCGACCAGGGGCACTGCTTCCTGCCCGAGGAGCAGCTCATCTCGGACTCCGTGAAGCTGCTCCAGGTCGACACCGGCCTGGTCATCGAGTGCCTCGCCGAGCTCGCCGCGGACGACGAGGGCGTGGTCAGGGAGCAGGTGCCCGGACCGGACGGCGGGGAGCCCGTCACGGCGGTCTACCTGGTGCCGTTCCACCGTGCGGAGCTCTCCCTCGCCGGGCAGCTGAGGCGGCTGCTGCGGGCCGACGAGGACCGGATGCCCGCCTTCCGGGACGTCGCGTGGGACAAGGCCCTCGCCTGGCTCGCGCAGCGCACGGGGGCGGAGCTGGCCCCCGAGCAGGAGGCCGCGGTCAAGCTGGCGCTGACCAGCAAGGTCGCGGTCCTCACCGGAGGCCCGGGCTGCGGCAAGTCGTTCACCGTCCGGTCCATCGTGGAGCTGGCGCGGGCCAAGAAGGCCAAGGTGGTGCTCGCGGCGCCCACCGGGCGGGCGGCCAAGCGGCTGGCCGAGCTGACGGGCGCCGAGGCGTCCACGGTGCACCGGCTGCTGGAGCTGAAGCCGGGCGGCGACGCGGCGTACGACCGGGACCGGCCGCTCGACGCGGATCTGGTCGTCGTCGACGAGGCGTCCATGCTCGACCTGCTCCTCGCCAACAAGCTGATCAAGGCCGTGGCGATGGGCGCGCACCTGCTTCTGGTGGGCGACGTGGACCAGTTGCCGAGCGTCGGCGCGGGGGAGGTGCTGCGCGATCTCCTCGCCCCGGGCGGCCCCGTGCCGAGCGTGCGGCTGACCCGGATCTTCCGCCAGGCGCAGGAGTCGGGCGTGGTGACCAACGCCCACCGGATCAACTCCGGCCAACAGCCCCTCACCACCGGGCTGAAGGACTTCTTCCTCTTCGTGGAGGAGGAGACCGAGGAGGCCGGCCGGCTGACCGTCGACGTCGCCGCCCGCCGGATCCCGGCCCGCTTCGGACTCGACCCGCGACGCGACGTGCAGGTGCTGGCGCCTATGCACCGCGGCCCGGCCGGCGCGGGCACGCTCAACGGCCTGCTCCAGCAGGCCATCACCCCGGCCCGGCCCGACCTGCCGGAGAAGCGGTTCGGCGGGCGGGTCTTCCGCGTCGGCGACAAGGTCACCCAGATCCGCAACAACTACGACAAGGGCCGCAACGGCGTCTTCAACGGCACGGTGGGCGTGGTGACCGCCCTCCACCCCGACGACCAGCGGCTGACGGTGCTCACCGACGAGGACGAGGAGATCGGCTACGACTTCGACGAGCTGGACGAGCTGGCCCACGCGTACGCGGTCACCATCCACCGCTCCCAGGGCAGCGAGTACCCGGCCGTGGTGATCCCGGTCACCACCGGCGCCTGGATGATGCTCCAGCGCAATCTGCTCTACACGGCCGTCACCCGGGCCAAGAGGCTCGTGGTCCTGGTCGGCTCCCGCAAGGCGATAGGCCAGGCGGTGCGCACGGTGTCCGCCGGCCGGCGCTTCACCGCGCTGGACCACCGTCTGGGCTGAGGCGGGGCCCGGGTCCGGCCCGGTTCGCACGCCGTGGGGCGGGAAACAGGGCGGGAAACACCACCCGCACCCCACCCCGGCTTTCAGAACCAGGGCGAAGGGGGCAAGATGAGCAGGTTGGCGGCACTGAGTGCCGTCGGCGAGCCCAATGGCGACCCCGAGTGCACTCTCCTGAGCCAAATGGGGGATGGTAGAGACAGTCAGGGCACCTCGAAGTAGAGGCACTACGTCGGTGAGGGATGACGTGAGCGACAACTCTGTAGTACTGCGGTACGCGGACGGTGAATACACCTACCCGGTGGTCGAGAGCACCGTCGGCGACCAGGGCTTCGACATCGGGAAGCTCCGAGCCCAGACCGGTCTGGTGACCCTGGACAGTGGATACGGCAATACCGCCGCCTACAAATCCGCGATCACCTACCTCGACGGCGAGCAGGGCATCCTGCGCTACCGCGGCTACCCGATCGAGCAGCTGGCGGAGCGGTCCACCTTCCTCGAGGTGGCGTCCCTGCTGATCAACGGTGAGCTCCCGACCGTCGACGAGCTCGCGACGTTCAAGAACGAGATCACGCAGCACACCCTGCTGCACGAGGACGTCAAGCGCTTCTTCCAGGGCTTCCCGCGCGACGCCCACCCGATGGCCATGCTCTCCTCCGTGGTCAGCGCGCTGTCCACGTTCTACCAGGACAGCCACAACCCGTTCGACGAGAAGCAGCGCCACCTGTCGACGATCCGGCTGCTCGCCAAGCTTCCGACGATCGCGGCCTACGCGTACAAGAAGTCGATCGGCCATCCCTTCGTCTACCCGCGCAACGACCTCGGGTACGTCGAGAACTTCCTGCGCATGACCTTCTCGGTCCCCGCCCAGGAGTACGAGCTCGACCCGGTCGTCGTCTCCGCGCTGGACAAGCTGCTGATCCTGCACGCGGACCACGAGCAGAACTGCTCCACGTCCACCGTGCGCCTGGTCGGCTCCTCGCAGGCGAACATGTTCGCCTCGATCTCCGCCGGCATCAGCGCCCTCTGGGGCCCGCTGCACGGCGGCGCCAACCAGTCGGTCCTGGAGATGCTGGAAGGCATCCAGGCCAACGGCGGCGATGTCGACTCCTTCATTCGCAAGGTGAAGAACAAGGAGGACGGCGTCCGCCTGATGGGCTTCGGCCACCGGGTCTACAAGTCCTTCGACCCGCGCGCCAAGATCATCAAGGCCGCCGCCCACGACGTGCTGTCGGCGCTCGGCAAGTCCGACGAGCTGCTGGACATCGCGCTCAAGCTGGAGGAGCACGCGCTCTCCGACGACTACTTCGTCTCGCGCAACCTCTACCCGAACGTGGACTTCTACACGGGTCTCATCTACCGCGCGATGGGCTTCCCGACCGAGATGTTCACCGTGCTCTTCGCCCTCGGCCGGCTGCCGGGCTGGATCGCCCAGTGGCACGAGATGATCAAGGAGCCCGGTTCGCGCATCGGCCGTCCGCGCCAGATCTACACCGGTGAGGTCCTGCGCGACTTCGTCCCGGTCGAGGCCCGCTGACCGCGGCGTCCCGCCTGCCGGACGAACGCCCGCACGGTCGCGAGAAGCGCCCCGCCGCCGATCCCCCCACGGGTCGGAGGCGGGGCGCTTCCCATATCCCCGGAGCGGATTCCCCCCACGGGATCCGGGCCGGGCGTCTGCGGGTAGCAGATGCTCCTGCTGCGGTCTGCCGGGGTACGTACGCACGGGAGGGCCGCTCAAAGCTCCCCGGGCACGTGCCCCGGCCAACGCTTGCCTGGAACGTCCCCCAAGACATTCCATGAACGTCCCCCAAGACGTTCTCGGCATCGACCATTAAGACTCGCGAGGAGCCTGAATGGTTACCCCTAAATATCTGTGATCTAGGTCTCGATGTGAAGGTCTTGTGACCTATTTGTAGTCACGGCAGGGAGCGGGGCCACGGGCTCCCGGCCCTCGCAAATGAGGATGAAATGGTCGTCATCTGATCGGCGATCAAGGCTCTGAGCAGGGGAAACGCGCGCAGGGCCCGTGTGGGGGCGGCGTAGCCCAAGGGTGGGTAAAGATTCTTCATGATCGTGGCCGGAGAGTGCGGGGATGGCCGGATCGCGCCCCTGCTGTCACACAGGTCACGCGGACGCGGCAACCTCCGGGCGAACGGCGGCCGGGCCCGTGGTCGGCACCGTGCGGCGCCGTGCGGCGGGTCAGACGGTGCCGGTGAGCTCGTAGCCCGCCTCGTCGACGGCGTCGCGCACGGCGGCCTCGTCGAGCGGCGCGTCGGACACCACGGTCACCTGCCCGGTCGCGGCGACGGCCTGCACCGAGGTGACGCCGTCGATCGCGGAGATCTCGCTGCTCACGGCGGACTCGCAGTGGCCGCAGGTCATGCCGGCGACCTCGTAGACGGTGGTCACGCCGGCGGTCGGGCCGTCGGCGGCGGTGTCGTGGCACGCGCCGTCGGACGAGCAGCAGGAGCCGGTGCCGGAGCCCTGGACGGTCTCGAGCTGGGTCTTCGTCTCGGTGGACATCGCGTTCTCCTCGGGTGCGGAACGTGCGGGTGTGGAGGCCGGGACGGGAGGGGCCCGGCCGGCATGTTCCGACTCTATACCCCTAGGGGGTATCAAGGCGAGCAGATGCCGGGCGCCTCGCCGAGAAGGGGCTCGAGGTAACGGAACATGACCGTCTTCAGTTCGTCGGTGTACGCCACGCGCTCGGCGCCCTCGTGCGCCACGATCAGGTCGAGCCCCGCCTTGAAGATGGCGAACGTCATCGCGGAGACGCGGGCGACCTCGGCGGGCGGGGTCCCGGGCAGATAGCCGGCGAGGAGCTCCTCGATCCGGGCGAGCAGGCCCTGGTGGACGGTGTCGAACTCCTGGGTGATGCGGCCGGGGATGTCGGGGCCGTGCATCAGCACGGCGAACGCCGGGTTCTCGTGGTTGAACGCGATCAGCGGGTCGAGGACGGCGTCCAGCAGCTGTCCCAGGGGCAGATCGAGGGCGGCGGCCGCGAGCGCGGTCCCGTGGGACCGGCGCCACTGGTGCATCAGGCGGTCGCCGAGCTCGAAGGCGATCGCCTCCTTGTTCGGGAAGAACTGGTAGAGCGTGCCCGGGGAGACACCCGCCTCGCGGGCGATCGCGTTGGTGCTGGCCGCGGCGTAGCCCGTCGAGCAGAAGACGCTGGCCGCGGCGTCGAGCAGCTGCGCGATGCGCCGCTCGCCCCGGGCCTGCCGCCGCCGCGGCCGCGCCCCGTCCCCGCCGTCGGCCCCGGTGGCCGCCGGCCCGGACTCCGCGTCGCCCGCGTCCGCTCCTGCGTCGCGCGCGGCTTCTGCGTCGCCCCTGCCGGTGCCGCCCGCGGCCTCTGTGCGGCCCGGGCTCGCGGCGCCCGCCGGGCCTGCGGCGTCGCCGCTCGCGCCTGCCGGGCCTGCGTTGCCCGCGCCTGCGTTGCCCGGGCCTGCGTTGCCCGTGCCTGCCGTGCCTGCGGCGTCGCCGCTTGCGCGTGCCGCGCCCGCCGCGCCCGTGCCTGCGTCGCCCACCCCGCCAGACCCTGCGGTGCCGGTGCCGGTGCCGGTGCCCGTGACCGCGGCGCCCGCGCCTGCGACGCCGCCGCTCACGCTTGCCGCGGCGGCCCGCGTCGCCCGCGGCGCCTGCGCCGCGTCCGGCCCGGTGGTGGGTGTGGCACCTGTGGCACCCGATATCGGCGTCGTCGTCCGTTCCACGGCTCTGGTCGGCTTCGGCACGTGAAATCCCCGGCTTCCTGGGCATGGTTGACAAACGCGAGTGCTCGCTCGCATTCTTGATCTCAATGCGAGTGATGACTCGTGTTTGCCAGTCTATGGCAATGGTCGAGCCGTGACGCCTGCCCGGAGCCAGCGCACGGATCACGGTGAAGGGGACACCGCACCATGTCCGAAGTCAACACGCCGACCGGCACCGCGGCGCGGCCCGACCAGGGGGCGGGGCCGTCGGACCCGGCGGCGCCCGGGCTCGGGCGGTGGACTCGTCTCGTCACCGCGCGTCCCCGGCTGTCGCTGCTCGTCGCCCTGGTGCTCACCGCCCTCGCGGTGCTCGCGGGCAGCGGTGTCGCCGACCGCATGGGCAGCGGCGGCTGGGCGGACCCGTCCGCCGAGTCGACGTACGCCACCCGCGAGGTCGAGCGCGTCTTCCCGGCCTCGCAGCCGAATCTGATCCTGTTCGTCGACGCCGGCTCCCGCCGCGTCGACGACCCGGCCGTGGCCGCCGAGGCGGAGCGTCTCGCAGGGCGGCTCGCCGCCGAGCGGGGCGTCACCGGCGTCGGGTCGTACTGGGGGACCAAGGCACCCGCCCTGCGGTCGGACGACGGCAGGCAGGCCCTGATAGCGGCACGCATCGAGGGCGACGAGAAGACCGCATCCGAGACGCTGGACAGGATCGCGCCGGGTCTGCGCGGACGGCACGGCCCGGTCGAGGTCTCGATCGGCGGCCCCGTGGCCGTCCAGCACGAGATGACGACGATCATCCAGGACGACCTCCTGCGGGCGGAGCTCATCGCCCTGCCGGTGACGCTCGTGCTGCTCGTCATGGTGTTCGGCAGCGCCGTCGCGGCCCTGCTCCCGCTCGGGGTCGGCATCGTCGCCATCCTGGGGACCAACGCGGTGCTGCGGGGCGTCACGGAGTTCACCGACGTCTCCGTCTTCGCGCAGAACCTCACCACGGCCCTCGGCCTCGGTCTCGCCATCGACTACGCCCTGTTCATCGTGCGCCGCTTCCGCGAGGAGCTCGACGGCGGCAGCGGGGTCCGCGAGGCCGTGGGGGTGACACTGCGCACGGCCGGCCGCACGGTGCTCTTCTCCGCGCTGACGGTCGCGGTCTCGCTGGCCGCGATGCTCGTCTTCCCCCAGTACTTCCTGCGGTCCTTCGCCTATGCGGGCATCGCGGTGGTCCTGCTCGCGGCCGGTGCGGCGCTGATCCTGCTGCCGGCGGCCCTGATGCTGCTCGGCCACCGGGTCAACGCACTGGACCTGCGCCGGGTGTTCCGGCGCAGGAGAGCCCGTGCCGAGGGTGCGGCGCCCGCCGAGCCCGGCGCCGGCTGGGGGAGGTTCGCCGCTCTGGTGATGCGCCGGGCGCCCCTCTTCGCCTTCACCACGATCGGGGCGCTCGTACTGCTCGGGCTGCCGTTCCTCGGTGTGAAGTTCGGTACGCCCGACGACCGTCAGCTGCCCGCCGGCGCGGAGTCCCACGTGGTGCAGCAGGAGATCCGTGACGGGTTCGCCGGCAGCCCGACCGGCACCTTGGAGATCCTCGCGGAGCCCGCCTCGGAGGCCGGGCCCGCACCCACCGCCGCGCAGTACGCGCAGTACCGGGACCGGGTCGCCGGCCTGCCCGGGGTCGTCCGGGTCGACGGGCCCGTCACCTCGGGAGCCGTCGCCTACTTCTCCGTGGTGCCCGAGGGCGAGGCCGTCGGGGAGCGGGCGCAGCGCCTCGTGCACGAACTGCGTGACGTGCCGGCCCCGTTCGACACCTCCGTCACCGGCAGGGCCGCGGTCCTGGAGGATTCCAAGGGGGCCATCGCCGACAGACTGCCGCTGGCGCTGGGCATCGTGGTCGTGGTGACTCTCTTCCTGGTCTTCCTGCTCACCGGCAGCGTGCTCATCCCGCTCCAGGCGGTGGTGCTCAACGGGCTCAGCCTCACCGCGATGTTCGGCGCCCTGGTGTGGGTGTTCCAGGACGGCAACCTCTCCGGGCTGCTGTCGTTCACCTCCACGGGCGACATCGAGACGACCTTGCCCGTCCTGATGTTCTGCATCGCCTTCGGCCTCTCCATGGACTACGGAGTCTTCCTGCTCTCCCGGATCAAGGAGGAGCACGACCGGGGCGCGAGTCACGACCGGGCTGTCCGCTTCGGGCTCCAGCGCACCGGTGGCCTGATCACCGCGGCGGCCGTGATCCTCGCTCTCGTGATGGTGGCCATCGGCACCTCGCGGGTGACGAACACCAAGATGCTCGGGCTGGGCATCGCCCTGGCGGTGCTGATGGACGCGATGGTGGTGCGCAGTCTGCTGGTGCCCTCGGTGATGAAGCTGATGGGTCCGGCCAGTTGGTGGGCGCCCCGGCCGCTGCGGCGCTTCCACGAGCGGTTCGGCCTGAGCGAGGGCGAGTCGCGGCCGATACCGCCGTCCGCGTCGCCGGACGCACCGGAGAAGGGCGTCGGCGGAGCGGAGGCCCGGGGCGGGGAGCGGCCTTCGCAGGACCGGGACAGGGCCGGGGTCTGACACGCGCCCGTGCCGACACGGACGGCACGCGCGGCAAGGGCCCCGCACCTGTCAGGTGGGGGCCCTCGCCCGCTGCCATCGGCCCCGCCGGTGATGCCGTCCGTCACCCGGCGAGGGCGGCGGCGGTGGCGGTGGCCACGTCTCAGTCTCTTCGGCCCCTGTTGCCCGGCCGGTTGGCGACCCAGACGCGGATGGTGTCGGCGTACCAGTACGGCTTCCCGGACTCCACCTTGTCCGGCGGCGGCAGCAGCCCGTGCTTGCGGTACGAGCGGACCGTGTCCGGCTGCACCCTGATGTGCGCCGCGATGTCCTTGTAGGACCAGAGTTGTCTGTCCGTCATATGCATGGCACCTCCCTGCGCGGGCGGCAGCGGCGGGCGGGATGCCGTCGGGGGAGCTGCCGCGGTGACGCTGGCGATCACTGAGCCTGTGCCCGTTGAACGAGGCCGGGCCTGCGCAGGAGCAGCCCTGTTGATCGTCTGTGACACAAAGCCCGCGTAATGGAGACACATGTGATGAGGAAGGGACAACAGTGACGGACGTGCGGCATTCTCCTCAGATACCGCAGGAGCGCAGAAAACCGCGCGTGCGTTCGGCGATCGGGTAGGGCTTGTCCGGCGGGCAGGGATACATGTCCTGCTCGACGATGGCGAAGAGGTCGACCCCGAGGCCGGCAGCAGCCGCGAGGACGGGCTCCAGGGCGGGCACCCCGGCCGGCGGCTCGCACATCACCCCGCGCCCCACGGCGGGACCGAACGGCACCTCCCCGGCGACCACTTCGGCGAGCACCGCCGGGTCGACCTGCTTGAGATGCAGGTAGCCGATGCGCTCCCCGTAGGTCTTGATGAGGTCGACACTGTCGCCGCCGCAGTAGGCGTAGTGCCCGGTGTCCAGGCACAGCGAGACCAGGTCGGGATCGGTCGCGTCGAGGAACCGGCTCACGTTCTCCTCGGTGTCGACATGGGTGTCCGCGTGCGGATGGACGACGATCCTCAGTCCGTAGCGCTCCTGCACCTCACGGCCCAGCCGTTCGCTCTGCTCCGTCAGGTCGCGCCACTGCGCGGGGGTCAGGACACGGTCCTCCAGGATCCGGCCCGTCCTGTCGTCCCTCCAGAACGACGGGATGACCACCAGGTGTTCCGCGCCCATGGCCCGGGTGAGCGCGGCGATCTCCGAGACATGGGCCCAGGTCTCGTCCCAGACGGCGGGTCCGTGATGCAGGCCGGTGAAGACCGTGCCCGCCGAGACCTTCAGTCCGCGCCGCCCCGTCTCCTCCGCCAGCCGGACGGGATCGCTCGGGAGGTAGCCGTACGGGCCGAGTTCGATCCACTCGTACCCGGCACGGGCGACCTCGTCGAGGAAACGCTGCCAGGGCACCTGCAGGGGATCGTCGGGGAACCACACCCCCCAGGAGTCGGGGGCCGAGCCGACCCGGATACGGCTGTGGGCGGGGACGGGGGAGCTCATGCCCGTCAGCTTTCCGGCCGCCGGAGAAGGGTGTCAAGGCTTGGTCCGAATGTCCGGACAAAATGTTGACAGGGTTCGCCGGGGGCGGCTAGACCTGGTGACACCCTCTGACCGAAGGGACACCTATGAGTCAGCCGTACGCCCCCCAGCCGTACGACGTGGTCACGATGGGCCGGATCGGGGTGGACCTCTATCCGCTGCGCACCGGTGTCCCACTGGAACGGGTCGACACCTTCGGGAAGTTCCTCGGCGGCTCTCCGTCCAACGTCGCGGTGGCGGCGGCCCGGCTGGGCCGGCGGACGGCGGTGATCACCCGCACCGGCCAGGACCCGTTCGGGGAGTATCTCCACCGCGCCCTGCGGGACTTCGGCGTGGACGACCGGTGGGTGACCTCGGTCGAGGCGTATCCGACGCCCGTCACCTTCTGCGAGATCTTCCCGCCCGACGACTTCCCCCTCTACTTCTACCGACAGCCCAAGGCACCGGATCTGGAGATCAGGGAGAGCGAGCTGGAGCGCGAGCCGATCCGCAGGGCACGGATCTTCTGGATGACGGGCACCGGCCTGTGCGCCGAGCCGAGCCGCACCGCGACGCTGGCCGCGCTCGCCCACCGGGCGAAGGCGGGCATCACCGTCTTCGACCTGGACTGGCGCCCGATGTTCTGGTCCGACCCCGGCACCGCGAGGGCCCACTACGCACAGGCGCTGGCCCACACGACCGTCGCGGTCGGCAACGCGGAGGAGTGCGCCGTCGCGACGGGTGAGAGCGGACCGCACGCCGCCGCCGACGCGCTGCTCGCCGCGGGCGTCGAGCTCGCCGTCGTCAAGCAGGGGCCCAAGGGTGTGCTGGCCGCCCACCGCGACGGCACCCGCGCCGAGGTCCCGCCGGTGCCGGTGGACGTGGTCAACGGCCTCGGCGCCGGCGACGCCTTCGGCGGCGCGCTGTGCCACGGACTGCTCGCCGGATGGGACCTGGAGCGGACACTGCGCTTCGCCAACGCGGCGGGCGCCGTGGTCGCCGCCCGCCTCGCCTGCTCCGCCGCCATGCCCACGGAGGGCGAGGTCGCCCAGGTCCTGGCCGGCGGCCCGGTCCCGCCGGACCCCAGCCGCGCGCCGCAGGAGCCGGACGCCGGACCGCCCGGCACGGCCCCGAGCGGCCCCGGCGCCGGCGGGACACCGTCATGAGCCGCGTCGACATCGGCGAACTCGTCGGAATCCGCACCCGCCACCCCGAGGCCGTCGCCGAGGCGGCCGGCCGCCGGCGCAGACGGTCCGGCCTGCTCGGCGACAGCGGCCGCCTGATGATCGTCGCGGCCGACCACCCGGCCCGCGGCGCGTTCGCCGTCGGCGACCGGCCGCACGCCATGGCCAACCGCCTCGACCTGCTGGAACGGCTCTGCCTCGCCCTGTCCCGCCCGGGCGTCGACGGCGTCCTCGCCACCGCCGACATCCTCGACGACCTCCTGCTGCTCGGCGCACTCGACGACAAGGTCGTCATGGGCTCCATGAACCGCGGCGGCCTGGCCGGCGCCTCCTTCGAGCTCGACGACCGCTTCACCGGCCACCGCGCGAGCGACCTCGACCGGCTCGGCTTCGACGCCGGCAAGCTGCTGCTGCGCATCGACTACGACGACCCGGCCTCCCTCGACACCCTCGCCGCGGCGGCCCGCGCCGTGGACGAGATGGCGGAGCGTCAGCTTCCCGTCTTCGTGGAGCCGTTCATCTGTCACCGCAGGGACGGACTGCTGCGCAACGATCTGGGCGCCGAGGCCGTGGCGCGCTCCCTCGCCATAGCGTCCGGACTCGGCGGTACCTCCGCCTACACCTGGCTGAAGGTGCCCGTGACCGAGGACCCGGACGACATGCGCACGGTGATGGAGACCTCCACCCTGCCCGCCGTCCTGCTCGGCGGGGACACCGGCGGGGACCGGGACACGGCGTACGAGCGCTGGCGCGCCGCCCTGCGCCTGCCCACGGTCCAGGGGCTGGTCGCCGGGCGGGCGCTGCTGTATCCGGCCGACGGCGACGTGGCGGGCGCGGTCGATACGGCCGTGGGACTGCTGTAGGGGGTACGCAGGAGGTATGAGCGACTTCGAGAAGCCGGACCTGCACGTCCCGGCGGGCGGCGCGGCGAGCGGACCGTACACCGTCGACATGGGCCCCGAGCGGGCGGGCTGGGGGTATGCGGGCCTGCGGGTGCTGGAGCTCCCCCCGGGCGGATCGCACCGGCTGGACACCGGTGACAGCGAATGGATCGTGCTGCCGCTGAGCGGCGGCTGTACGGTGCAGACGCACGGCGAGTTGTTCCAACTGCAGGGGCGGGAAGGCGTGTTCGGCGGAGTGAGCGACTTCGCCTACGTGCCGCGTGACGCCCATGCCCTGATCGCCTCCGGTGCGGGAGGCCGCTTCGCCCTGGCAGGAGCGAGGTGCGAGCGTCGACTCCCCGCTCGCTACGGCCCCGCGCCGGAGGTTCCCGTCGAGGCCCGCGGCAGCGGCATGCAGGCCCGGCGGGTGCACAACTTCGCGGCCGCGGACTCCTTCGCGTGCGACCGGCTGATCGCCGTCGAGGTCCTCACCCCCGGCGGCCACTGGTCCTCCTATCCGCCCCACAAGCACGACGAGCACCTGCCGGGGCAGGAGAGCGAGCTGGAGGAGATCTACTACTTCGAGATCGACGGGGACGGCACGGGCTACCAGCGGGTGTCCCCGTCCCGCCCCGGCGGCGCCGACCTGCTCGCCGAGGTCCGCACCGGGGACGTGGTCCTCGTCCCCGACGGCTGGCACGGGCCCTCCGTCGCAGAGCCCGGCCACACCATGTACTACCTCAACGTGATGGCGGGACCGGGCGCCGACCGCGAGTGGTTGATCCGCTTCCACCCCGGCCATCTCACCGGAGAGACGAAGGGCTACCGATGAGACGCCTCACCACCGCCCAGGCCCTGGTGCGCTTCCTGGCCGCCCAGCACACGGAGCGCGACGGCGAGCGGCACCGGCTCATCGCCGCCACCTGGGGCATCTTCGGCCACGGCAACGTCGCCGGCATCGGCCAGGCGCTGCTGGAGTCCGCCGACGCGATGCCGTTCGTGCAGGGCCGCAGCGAACAGGCCATGGTGCACGCCGCCGTCGGATACGCCCGACAGTCCCGGCGGCTGTCCGCCCACGCCGTCACCACCTCCATCGGCCCGGGGGCCACCAACCTGGTCACCGGTGCGGCCCTCGCCACCGTCAACCACCTGCCCGTGCTGCTCCTGCCCGGGGACGTGTTCGCCACCCGGCCCGCCGACCCGGTCCTCCAGCAGCTGGAGGTCCCGTACGCGGGCGACGTGTCGGTCAACGACGCGCTGCGCCCCGTGTCCCGCTTCTTCGACCGCGTCACCCGGCCCGAGGCGCTGATCCCGGCCGCGCTCCAGGCTATGCGGGTGCTGACCGATCCGGCGCGGACCGGCGCGGTGACCCTCGCGCTGCCGCAGGACGTGCAGGCCGAGGCGTACGACTGGCCGGAGGAGTTCTTCGCCGAGCGGGTGTGGCGGATCACCGCGCCCCACCCCGACCCTGACGTGCTGGCCGACGCCGTGCGCGCGGTCCGCGCCGCCCGCAGACCCCTGCTGGTCGCCGGCGGCGGGGTGCACCACAGCGCGGCCGAAGGCGCGCTGGCCGCGTTCGCGGAGGCCACCGGGGTGCCCGTGGCCTCCACCCAGGCGGGCAAGGGGTCCCTGCCCCATGACCATCCCGCCGACGTCGGCGGCATCGGCCACACCGGCACCGCCACCGCCGACGGTCTCGCCCGCGCCGCCGACCTGGTCATCGGCGTCGGCACCCGCTTCACGGACTTCACCACGGCCTCCGGAACCCTCTTCGAGCACCCCGGCGTCCGCTTCCTCAACATCAACGTCACCGGCTTCGACGCCCACAAGCTCTCGGCGCTGCCCGTGGTGGCCGACGCCCGCGCCGCCCTGCGCGGTCTCACCGAAGGGCTCCGCGGCCACCGCGTCGACGCCGCCTACGAGGCCGCGTACGGCAAGGAGAAGTCCGCCTGGGAGGAGCGTGTCACCGCCGCGTTCCGGGCCCCCGACCCCGGGCTGCCACCCACCCAGGCCCAGGTGCTCGGTCTCCTCGACGAGATGGTCACCGGGGACGACATCCTGATCAACGCGGCCGGGTCGCTCCCCGGCGACCTGCACAAGCTGTGGCGCGCCCGCTCGGCCGATCAGTACCACGTCGAGTACGGCTACTCCTGCATGGGCTACGAGATCCCGGCGGCCATCGGCGTGGCGATGGCCGCCCCCGGCCGCCCGGTGTGGGCCCTCGTCGGCGACGGCACCTACCTGATGAACCCGACCGAGATCGTCACCGCCGTCCAGGAGGGCGTCCCGATCCGGCTGGTCGTCCTCCAGAACCACGGCTACGCATCCATCGGCGGACTGTCCGAGACGGTGGGCGGCGAGCGCTTCGGCACCGCGTACCGGCGGCGCACCGGCCCCGGCCGGGCGTACGACGGGGCGCCGCTGCCCGTCGACCTCGCGGCCAACGCGGCCTCCCTCGGGATGCGGGTGCTCCGCGCCACGACCGTGGGTGACCTGCGGGAAGCCCTGGCCGAGGCACGGGAGGCGACCGTCCCCACATGTGTCTACACGGAGACCGGAATGCCCGACACAGTGTCGGGCCCGCCCGGGGCGCAGGCGTGGTGGGATGTTCCGGTGGCCGAGACCGCGGCCCGCCCGGCGGCGGTCACGGCGCGCGAGGAGTACGACCGGCACGTCGCCGCCCGACGCCGCCATCTCTGAAGGACGCGAAGGAGCTTTTCGCCATGACGAAGACCGTCAACCACTGGATCGGTGGCACGACCGTCGAAGGCGCGTCCGGCAACTGGGGCCCGGTCACCGACCCGGCCACGGGCGCCGTGACCACGCGTGTCGCGCTCGCCTCGGCGGCCGAGGTCGACACGGCCGTCTCGACGGCGAAGAAGGCGTACGCGGCCTGGGGCACCTCGTCCCTCGCCCAGCGCACCGCGATCCTCTTCCGCTACCGCGCGCTGCTCGACGCCCACCGCGACGACATCGCGGCCCTGATCACCGCCGAGCACGGCAAGGTCCACTCCGACGCCCTCGGCGAGGTCGCCCGCGGCCTGGAGATCGTCGAGCTGGCCTGCGGCATCACCACCCAGCTCAAGGGCGAGCTGTCGACCCAGGTCTCGCAGCGGGTCGACGTCGCCGCCATCCGCCAGCCCCTCGGCGTCGTCGCCGGCATCACGCCGTTCAACTTCCCCGCCATGGTGCCGATGTGGATGTTCCCGCTGGCCGTCGCCTGCGGCAACACCTTCGTCCTCAAGCCGAGCGAGAAGGACCCGTCGGCCGCCAACCTGCTGGCCGAGCTGGCCACGCAGGCCGGGCTGCCCGACGGCGTGCTGAACGTCGTCCACGGCGACAAGGTCGCGGTCGACGCCCTGCTGGAGCACCCCGACGTCGCCGCCGTCTCCTTCGTGGGCTCCACCCCCATCGCGCGCCACATCCACACCACCGCCTCCGCCCACGGCAAGCGGGTCCAGGCCCTCGGCGGCGCCAAGAACCACATGCTGGTCCTGCCCGACGCCGACCTTGACGCGGCAGCGGACGCCGCGGTCTCCGCCGCGTACGGCTCGGCCGGCGAGCGCTGCATGGCGATCTCGGCGGTCGTCGCGGTCGGCGCCATCGGTGACGAACTGGTCCGGAAGATCCGTGAGCGCGCCGAGAAGATCGTCATCGGCCCCGGTGACGACCCGGCGTCCGAGATGGGCCCGCTGATCACCAGGGCCCACCGCGACAAGGTCGCCTCCTACGTGGCGGGTGCCGCCGCGCAGGGTGCCGACGTGGTCCTCGACGGCACCGGTCACACGGTCGACGGCTTCGAGGACGGCCACTGGATCGGCCTCTCGCTCCTCGACAAGGTCTCCACCGACGCCGACGCCTACCGCGACGAGATCTTCGGCCCGGTCCTGTGCGTGCTGCGCGCCGAGACCTACGAGGAGGGCGTGGCCCTCATCAACGCCTCGCCGTTCGGCAACGGCACCGCGATCTTCACCCGGGACGGCGGCGCCGCGCGCCGCTTCCAGCTGGAGATCGAGGCGGGCATGGTCGGCGTCAACGTGCCCATCCCGGTGCCCGTCGGCTACCACTCCTTCGGCGGCTGGAAGGACTCGCTCTTCGGCGACCACCACATCTACGGCAACGACGGCGTGCACTTCTACACCCGCGGCAAGGTCGTCACGACCCGCTGGCCCGACCCGGCCGACGCCCCTGCCGGCGTCGACCTGGGCTTCCCCCGCAACCACTGATCCCGCCCGGATCCGCCCGCCGAGGGGCCGCCCGCCGGGGCGGCCCCTCGGCCGTGCCGGGGCGGCGGCAGGGTGAGGGGCACGCACCCCCGTCCGTGCGGGGAGCCGGTAAACCGGTGGCGTGGGCAGGCCACGGGGCCGGAGGGTGTACGTCATGCCCGACGAGCCGAAGTACCGCATCCGCGCCCGCCACACGGAGGAGACCGTCACCGTCTACCAGGCCTACCGTCCGGAACTCGGCGGTCCGGCCGCCCGGACGGGCCGTTTCCCCGCGGCCTGGAAGCGGGACCGGATGACCTGGATCAAGCCGTCGTTCCTGTGGATGATGTACCGCTGCGGCTGGGCGGCCAAGCCCGGCCAGGAGACGGTGCTCGCCGTCGAGATCCGGCGTGACGGCTTCGACTGGGCGCTGCGGCACGCCTGTCTGTCCCACTACCGGCGCGGCCTCCACACCGACCGCGCGGAGTGGCGGCGCGAGCTCCGGCAGTCGCCGGCCCGGGTGCAGTGGGACCCGGAGAGGGACCTGTCGCTGGCGCCGCTGCCGTACCGGTCGCTGCAGCTCGGTCTCGCGGGGGAGGCCGCACGCCGCTACGCGGACGAGTGGACGGTGTCGATCACCGATGTGACCGGGCTGGCCCGCGAGATCCACGGGCTGGTGCGGGTGGGCGAGATGGACGCGGCTGCTCGGCTGCTGCCCCGGGAACGGCCGTACCCGGCGGATCCGGAGCTCCTCGGACGTCTCGTCGCGCCGTGACCGGCCGCGGCGGTCAGGGGTCGTGAGGTGACCTGCGCCACACGTGCCCTGCCCGGCCGGCCGTAGGGGCGCGGATGGCGTCAAGGCCCCTGGTGCGCACGCCGGTTGACGGCTCCGAGCAGGCCGTACCGGGCCGTGCGGCGCCGGAGCCCACCGGGCGGGCTCCGGGCGGCCCCTTCCGGATACCGCGTCTGGTGTATGCCGCGGGCGGGACGTACTACCTCAGAAGGCCTTCCGGTTCCGCCTGGCGGCAGCGGAGGGCACACAGGTGGTGCGCTTAGGGTTCAGACATGAAGATCCGACTTCCCCGGCCCGCCGCGAGGAGCCGATGGTTCGCCGGAGCGGCGGCCCTCGCGGTCCTCGCCGGAGCGGGCACCTGGACGGCCGTCGCGGACGACGGCACGCCGGCCGTGCACCGCGAGGACCGGGTGCACACCATGCCCGGAGCGGAGATCGACACCTCGTACTTCACCGCGGGCGGCGAAGGGCGGCGGCCCGCCGTGCTCATCGGCCACGGTTTCGGCGGCAGCAAGGACGACGTACGCGCCCAGGCGGAGAAGCTGGCCCGCGACGGGTACGCCGTACTGACCTGGTCCGCGCGGGGCTTCGGCGCCTCCACCGGCCGCATCGGCCTCAACGACCCCGCGCACGAGGTCAAGGACGTCTCCCGGCTGATCGACTGGCTCGCCGAACGGCCCGAGGTCGAACTGGACGCGGAGGGCGATCCGCGGGTCGGCATCACCGGCTCCTCGTACGGCGGGGCGATCTCCCTGCTGGGCGCCGGACACGACGATCGGGTCGACGCCATCGCGCCCCGGATCACGTACTGGAACCTCGCCGACGCGCTGTTCCCGGACGGTGTGTACAAGAAGCTCTGGGCCGGGATCTTCTTCACGACCGGCTCGGCGGCCGGCGGCGGTCTGACCGACGCCCCCCCCTCCGACGGCGGGACACCCGGCGACGGGCAGCGCGACGGCGAGGCGCCCGGCGACGGGCAGGCCCCCGCCGGCGGGGCGGCCACCGGATCCGGCAGCGCCGGCGCCACACCGCGCAACCCCTCGGGCTGCGGCCGGTTCCAGCCGCAGCTGTGCGCCATGTACGAGCGCGTCGCCGTCGCCGGCCGCCCCGACGCCGAGGCCCGGCGGCTCCTGGAGCAGCGCAGCCCCTCCGCCGTGGCCGACCGGATCCGGGTCCCCGCCCTGATCGTGCAGGGACAGTCGGACTCCCTGTTCCCCCTCACCCACGCGGACGCCATCGCGAAGGCCGTGGCCGCCGGCGGCGCACCCGTCGCCGTCGACTGGATCTCCGGCGGCCACGACGGCGGCGACGGCGAGACGGACCGCGTCGAGGCCCGCATCGGGGACTGGTTCGACCGCTACCTGAAGAAGGACGAGAGCGCGGACACCGGCCCCGCGTTCCGCGTCAGCCGCACCGGAGGGGTCGACTCCACCGACGGCCGGGCGCAACTGCGCGGCGCGACCGCCGACCGCTACCCCGGACTGGACAGCGGCGCACGGGAGTTCCCCCTGACCGGCCGCGAGCAGACCTTCACCAACCCGGCCGGCGCCAGCCCGCCCTCCGTCTCCTCCGTCCCCGGTCTGGGCGCCGGGGCGGGCGCCCTGTCCTCGCTCGGCGTCGGCATCTCCCTCGACTTCCCGGGCCAGTCGGCGTCCTTCACCACCGCGCCGCTGACGGAGACCACCCGCATCACCGGAACACCGCAGGTCACCGTCACGGTGAGGTCGGACACCGGCGAGGCGGTCCTGTTCGGCAAGGTCTACGACGTCGCGCCGGACGGCCGACGGCAGGTGCTGCCCTCGCAACTCGTCGCCCCCGTCCGGATCGAGGACGCCCGCGAGGGCCGGAAGGTCACCCTCCGGCTCCCCGCCGTCGACCACGAGGCCGACGCGGGCCACCGGCTGCGCCTCGTCCTGTCCGCGACCGACCTCGGCTACGCCTCCCCGGCGGAGCCCGCCACCTACACCGTCTCGGCGGACGGCCCCCTGACCGTCCCGACCGCCCCGTCGGTGCGGACCCAGGCCGCCGGCCTCGCCTGGTGGGTCTGGGCGCTGCCCGCGGCCGGAGTCGTCGTCGCCGCCGCCCTGCTGGTCACCGCCCGCCGCCGTGCCGTCGCCCCGGCGCCCGACCCGGAGCGCGCGGACGTGCCGCTGGAGATCACCGGACTCACCAAGAAGTACGCGAAATCCACCGACCGGTACGCCGTGCGCGACCTGTCCTTCCGGGTCGAGAAGGGTCAGGTGCTCGGTCTCCTCGGCCCCAACGGAGCGGGCAAGACCACGACCCTGCGCATGCTGATGGGCCTGATCCGTCCGGACGAGGGCGAGATCCGGGTCTTCGGCCATGCCATCCGTCCCGGGGCGCCGGTGCTCTCCCGGGTCGGCGCGTTCGTCGAGGGAGCGGGCTTCCTGCCGCACCTCTCGGGCCGCGAGAACCTGGAACTGTACTGGCAGGCCACCGGCAGGCCCGCGGGCGACGCGCACATGGACGAGGCACTGGAGATCGCGGGCCTCGGCGACGCGCTCGCGCGTGCCGTCCGCACGTACTCGCAGGGCATGCGGCAGCGGCTCGCCATCGCCCAGGCCATGCTGGGCCTCCCCGACCTGCTGATCCTCGACGAGCCGACCAACGGACTCGACCCGCCGCAGATCCGCGAGATGCGGGACGTGATGATCCGGTACGCGGCCGGGGGCCGGACCGTCATCGTCTCCAGCCACCTCCTCTCGGAGGTGGAGCAGTCCTGCACCCACCTCGTGGTCATGGACCGCGGGCGACTGGTGCAGGCGGGGCCGGTGGCCGAGATCACCGGCGAGGGCGACATCCTGCTCGTCACCACCGACGGCGAGGTGGCCGACCCGGTCGTGGAGAAGCTCGCCGCGCTGCCCGGTATCGGCTCGGCCGAGCGCACCGGCGACGGACTGCTCGTCCGGCTGGACGGCGCGAGCGCCGCCACGCTCATCGCCGAACTGGTCCGTCTCGGCGTGCCCGTCACGGGCGTCGGGCCGCACCGCCGCCTGGAGGACGCGTTCCTCACCCTGATCGGAGGCTCCGCATGAGCGCGCCCGTACACGAGGCCCCGGCCGGGCTCGCCGACGCCGCCCCCGGATACCGGGCGGGCCGCACCCTGCCCCTGCGCGTGGAGGCGGTGCGGCAGCTGAAGCGGCGGCGCACCCTGGTGATGGCCGGGATCCTCACCGCCCTGCCGTTCGTCCTGATCGCCGCCTTCGCGATCGGCGGATCCCCGGACAGCCGGGACAACGGCCGGATCAACCTGATGGACACGGCGACGGCGTCGGGCGCCAACTTCGCCGCCACCTGTCTGTTCGTCTCCGCCGGCTTCCTGCTGGTGGTGCCGGTCGCGCTGTTCCACGGGGACACCGTCGCCTCCGAGGCGAACTGGTCGTCCCTGCGCTATCTGCTGGCCGCGCCCGTGCCGCGGACCCGGCTGCTGTGGTCCAAGCTCGCGGTCGCCCTGGGCTTCAGCGCGGCCGCGATGGTCCTGCTGCCGCTGGTCGGACTGGTGGCGGGCTCGGTGGCCTACGGGTGGGGGCCGCTCCGGCTGCCCACCGGAGGGTCGCTGCCGGCCGCCGACTCGCTCGGCAGGATCGGCGTCGTCGTCGCCTTCGTCTTCCTGTCCCAGCTGGTGACCGCCGGGCTCGCGTTCTGGCTGTCCACCAAGACCGACGCGCCGCTCGGCGCGGTCGGCGGAGCCGTCGGTCTGACGATCATCGGCAATGTGCTGGACGCGGTGACCGCGCTCGGCGCCTGGCGCGAAGTACTGCCCGCCCACTGGCAGTTCGCCTGGATCGACGCCCTCCAGCCGCAGCTGGAGTGGACGGGCATGGTGAAGGGCGCCTCGGTCTCCGTCACCTACGCGCTGGTCCTGTTCGCGCTCGCCTTCCGCAACTTCTCCCGCAAGGACATCGTGTCGTAGCGCCGGGGGACGGTCCTGTTCGGGACGCGAACACCCCGAACAGGGCGGAAGAACCCGGCGCGTTGCCACATCGAGACCCATCCGCAACCCCTTCGGCCGGTCCGTCCCGGCTCCTCGCACGTCACATTCACACGTGACGCGACAGCGAGGGGGAACCGGGATGAGACTCCGTCCGGACGTGAAGGTCCCTGCCGGGAAAGGACGGGCCGCCCAGCGGGCGGTCCGCGGGATGACGGCTGTACTGCTGGCGTCGGGGCTCGCCCTGACGGCGGCGTGCGGCGCGGGCTCGGGCGACCGCAGCGCCACCGACCGGGCCGAGGGCGGCAGGAGCCACGACGGCGTGCCCGCCCCGGTGGCCCCGGACGGGGGCCGGGGCGCCTACGGGGACCGTGACGACGCGGCCGGTGACGAGGCGTCGGGGGAGCGTGAGGCGAAGCCGGCGCCCGACTACCTGTCGACCTTCGCGCTCGACGTCGACACCGCGTCGTACCACTACACCCGGCGGGTGCTGAAGGAGGGCGGGACGCCGCTGGGGCAGCAGGTGCGGCCCGAGGAGTTCGTCAACAGCTTCCGCCAGGACTACCGCCGCCCCGACGGCGACGGATTCTCCGTCACCGTCGACGGGGCCCGTCCCGGCGGGGCGGCCGGCGGGGCGGCGGAGGGCGAGATCACATCGTCCTCCGACGGCGGCGGGAAGGACGGCTCGGCCTGGTCCCTGGTGCGGGTCGGCCTGGCCACCGCGGCCGCCGAGGACGCCGGCGAACGCCCGCCGGCCGCGCTCACGTTCGTCGTCGACGTCTCCGGCTCCATGGCGGAACCGGGCCGGCTCGACCTGGTCAAGACCTCGCTCGGCACCCTCACCGACCAGCTGCGCGACGACGACTCCATCGCCGTCGTCACCTTCAGCGGCGAGGCCGAGACCCGGCTGCCGATGACCCGCCTGGACGGCAACCGCGACCGGATCCACGGCATCGTCGACGATCTGGAGCCCAGTGACTCGACCAACGTCGAAGCCGGGGTGACGACCGGGTACGAGGTCGCCGTCGAAGGCCGCAGGAACGGCGCCACCAACCGCGTCGTCCTGCTCTCCGATGCCCTCGCCAACACCGGGGCGACGGAGGCGGACACCATCCTGGACCGCATCGACGACGCCCGCCGCGAGCACGGCATCACCCTCTTCGGCGTCGGGGTGGGCAGCGACTACGGCGACGAACTGATGGAACGTCTCGCCGACAGGGGCGACGGTCACACCACCTACGTCTCCACCACCGAGGACGCGCGCGAGGTCTTCGTCGACCAGCTGCCGGCCCACGTCGAACTGCGGGCCCGCGACGCCAAGGCCCAGGTGGCCTTCGACCCCGCGACCGTGCGGCAGTTCCGGCTCATCGGCTACGAGAACCGGGCCGTCGCCGACGACGACTTCCGCGACGACCGCGTCGACGGCGGCGAGGTCGGCCCGGGTCACACGGTGACCGCGCTGTACGCGGTGCGCCTCAGGGACGGGGCACGCGGCCATGTGGCCACCGCGACCGTCCGCTGGCTCGACCCGCGGACCCGCACCCCCCACGAGGCGAGCGGCTCGGTGGAGACCGGCGCGATCGACGACGCGCTGTGGTCCCAGGCACCGCCGCGCCTCCAGGTCACCGCGGTCGCCGCCTACTTCGCCGAGTCCCTGCGCGGCGGCGGCCTGCCGGGCGACCCGGGCCTCGCTGCCCTGGAACGACACGCACGCGCCCTCGCCGGGTCCACCGAGGACGACGCGGTGAAGGACCTGGCCGACGCCATCGGCCAGGCGTCCCGCCGCACCGGGGACTGACCGCACCGGCCCCCGGGTGCGGGGCGGCCCGGCCCGGGGCCGGCCGGCACCGACGGCCGGTCCCGGACCGGCCCCGGCCGCCGGCCTGGGGCCCTGGGGCGCGGCCCCAGGGCCGGCTCCCCGGGCCCCCGCCGCCCGGAGGCGGCTCCACGGGTCCCGGGACCGGCCGTGGCCCGGGGCCCCGTACCCGCTGCGGTCCCGCGCCCGGCGCCCCGATTCCGCTGCGCGGCGCACCGCGCCCGCCCCGCGGAATGCCGCTGCGCGGGCGGGCGGTGGCACGCCATGATGGCGGGCATGCCGACCCTGCTGCTCGCCCTCGCCGTCGTGTCCACCGGCCTGTACGCCGGCTTCATGCTCATCTTCCTGACGGGCGTCATGCCGGGACTCGGCCGGCTCTCCGACGCCGAGTTCGTCCCGGCGATGCGGCGGGTCAACGAGACCGTGCCCCGCGGGGTGTTCCTCCTCGTCTTCGCCGCGATCGTCGCGTTCCCGGTCGCCGCCCTCGCCGTGCCGGTGGAGGGGCGCACCACGGCCGACGGCCGGCTCCTCGTGGCGGCGCTCGTCTGCTCGGTCCTCAACCACCTCGTCACCGTCGCCGGCAACATCCCCCTCAACAACGCCCTGGCGGCCTCGGAACGCGCCACGCCCCCCGTGCCGGACAGCGAGGTGCGGGCCGCCTTCGAGACGAAGTGGAACAGGCTCCACCTCGTCCGCACGCTGCTGGTCACCGCCGCCTTCGCACTGCTCGTCGCCGCGGCAGTGGACTGACGGCCGCTCCGGTGATCGTGGGCGGGGGCCCGGCCCCCGCCCTTACGCCCCTGCTACCACCCGCCCGCTACGCTGCCCCGACCAGCGAAAAGGCCCTCCGGGTCGGAGGGCCTCACGGTGGTGCGCTGGAAGCGCCCCCGGCAGGACTCGAACCTGCGGCCAAGCGCTTAGAAGGTATCTGGCAATTAGCTCTGTGCTCACCTGCGTATTCCCAGGTGGCTCATTGACCCAACGTGGGTTAGGCGCTTGGCCAAAGATTCTGAGGAATCTGGCCTGTAATAGGCGCCCCCACATGAGCGCGGCCCCGGACCCATCGTATGGGTCCGGGGCCGGCCGCGCCGCGGCTCCACCATCCGGGTGGAGTGACCTCGTGCAGAGACCGCCGCAGCGCACCCGACCCGCAGGCCGGGGGCGGTGTAGGACGTACGTCCCAACGATGTAGGTTTTGGCCTACATACATTCGATCATGGAAGGGCGAGCGTGGACAGGTGCCGCGCTCCAGCCCTCCGCCGTCTTGGGTCCACGCCGAGCGCGTGCGGATCGGCGAACGGATCAGGGCGGCACGACTGCGCGCCGCCCTGACACAGGAACGGGTCGCCCTCGCGACCGGCCTCGACCGGCCCTCCGTCGTGCGCATTGAGCAGGGCCAGCAGGCTGCCACCATCGACACCCTGATCCTCATTGCCCACGCGATCGGCGTCCCGCTGGCCGACCTGGTGCGTGAGTAGTCCCGGCCGGGCGGGAACGGCCTCGCCCGGCCGGTACGAGCGATCCGACCTACGGTCGGCTGCTGCGTATCGCGCGCGTGCTCGGCGTGCCCGTCGAGGCGCTGATGGCGTAGTCGTCCGGGGTCAGCATCCGCTTGGGTGTCGCGCCGCCGCAGGCCTCGCAGGTGACGATGACCTTGTCCCCCATGAGGACGGCCATCGTCTGGGTGCCACGGCACTCCCGGCACGGGGACCGGTCGTACTGCCGGCCGATCCGCGCGTACGCCATCTGCACCTGAGCGGCGTTCATCAGGCGACGGCCGCGGCCGAGGCGGCCTCGAGCTCCTCGGCGGTGGCGCGGAACTCGTCGAGCTCGCCGGCCTGCACGCCGTCGAAGAACTTGCTGATCTCAGCGCGGGTGAAGTACAGGACCGGGCTGCCGGGGTCCTTGTCGTCGGACAGGGCGATCATGCGGGTGCCGTCCGGGACGTGCGGGCTCGGGTGCCCCTGCGCGGCCGGCGCCGCCGCGACGATGACGCAGTCTTTGAGGATGGGGTCGAGGTCGGTCCGGCTGCTCTTGCGCCAGTCCAGGCCGGGCGCCGCCGTCTGCTCGTGCGCCTTGGTGGTGATGCCGTTGGTGATGGTGCCCATGATGGGTCCTCTCGTGTTGGTGATGGGTGGGGCCTCGCCGTCCAGACGTCTTCCTCCGCCTGGGCGGCGAGGAGCTCAGGGGCGGGCGAGGTTTTCCCAGTGGTCGCACAGCGACGCCACGGAGAGGCTGATCTTGCGGGCGTGCCTGAATGCGGCATCCTCGCCGAAGCCGGGGTGCGTGTTCAGCCGTCGCCACGCCTCGTCTACGCCGACCAGCGCCACGGCGGCCGCGTAGTCGCCGGAGGGCGCGGCGCGGATCATGGCCTGGATTTCCGGGACGAGGAGCTGCACATGGCCGCGCAGGGTGTCCACCAGGAGGGCCAGGTCCTGAGGGCGCGCCGGGGGCCCGCCGAGGGCCTGCATCCTGCGCGCGGTGTCCCGCATGGTCTCGAGGTCCGGCGGCGCCGTGTCACTCGCGGCCGGGTGCGGTGTACGCGGATCGCTCATGTCCTGAGGGTGTCCCGCGCGGACACCCTCAGGACTCACAGATTTGTGAGTGCTATAGGCCCACCCAGTGGGCCATGCCGGTCAGGGAGTCGCGGCTGCGCCGGGCGGTGTGCAGGAGTCCGGTGATCGCCTCGCGGGTGCCGGGGTGGTACCGGGTCTGCTCGGGCGCGGCCCGGCGGGCGTCGACCAGGTGCCGCAGCGCGGTGTCCGGGTGCCCGGTCTCCATCTCCACCACGGCGCGGTCGACGAGGTACCGGGCGCGCCGGGAGGTGAGTGTCGCCGGCGGGAGGGTGATGGCCCGGGCCTGGGTGAGCGCCTGGTCGTACTGGCGCATGCGGAGGCTGGCGCCCATCTCGTGAAGGTCGGTGTTGATGTGGCCGAACGACAGCCAGTGCACTTCGCCGGCCTCGCCGCCGACCCTCTCGGCAAGGGCGCGGGCCTCGGCGATGTGCTCGGCGACGGCCGCGGCGTCGCCGGCGCGGGCTGCGACGGCCGAGGCTCCGAGGTGGAGTTGCCCGGCGACGGCCAGGGCCTCGCGCGACGTCTCGCCGTGGAGCAGCTGCTGCCCGGCGTGGACCAGGCGGCGGCCGAGCTCGGCGTCCACGCCGTCCCGGTGGCCGAGCGCGCGCTTGTACTGCCGGACCGCGGCGAGGCACGGATCGGACGCGCGGCCGGCGGCCCACCCCATGCGGTCGAGCGCCACGGTCGCGAGGTCCGGGTACCCGAGTTTCAAGGCGACGTCGGACGTCGTCCGGTACGCCGAGGCGAGCGCCTGCCAGGCCCCCGTCGAGGGCGACGTCTGCACCCGGTGCGTCAGGGCGGTGATGAGCGTCGGCAGGGCCGAAGCGGCCTGCCGCAGGTGAGTGGCGCGCACCGCGCGGCACAGGCGGTCAGCCTCGGCCGTGAGGTCGGCCAGCGGTGTGCTGTGCTCGCCCTCCGGCTCGAGGTCCCACAGGTCGAGGCACTCGCGCATCGGCCGCACCAGTGCGGCGAGCCGGGTCTGTTGGATATCGGTCACGGTGGCTGGTCCTGTGAGGTCTGCGACGTCGACACGTAACGCGGCTGCGACCGCTGCCACGAACTCCGGCCGCGGCCGCCGGGCGCCGCACTCCACTTGATTCAGCAGGCTGAGGCTGTACGGCAGCCGCTGGGCCAGCTGCCTCTGCGTGAGGTGGGCAAGCTTCCGTTGCCGCCGAATTCGCGCACCCGTGTGCTCGTCGTCTGGAGAGGGCATACTGGGGCTCCGTTCCTGACTCGTCATCCGGGACGTTACCCGCGCCAGACGCGCGAGGACCCCAACCGCCCCCAATCCCACCGGGATCGGGGGCGGTTGCATGTGATCCGATAGGCGCATGGACACGAGGACCCTGTATCTGTTCTGCGCAGCAGCGCCCCCCGTCTACCACGTTGCCGGCGCCATCGAGGACGCGCAGGAGCGCGGCTGGGACGTCTGCCTCGGCCTCACCCCCACCGCCGCCGGGTGGCTCGAGCACAGCCTCACCGGCCTGCAGACGCTCACCGGACACCCGGTCCGCTCCGCCTACCGCGCCCCCGGCGAGGGCGACCCCTGGCCGCCCGCTGATGCCATCGCTTTCACCCCGATCACGGCGAACTCGCTGAACGCCTGGGCGCTCGGGCTCACCCCGACCTGGCCCGTCGGCGTGGCCGTGGAGGCCATCGGCAAGCGCCTCCCCACGGTGACGATGCCGTGCGTCAACCAGGCCCTCGCCGCCCACCCGCAGCTGGACCGGTCCGTGGAGACGCTGCGCAGCGCGGGCGTCACGGTGCTGTACGGGGCGGGCGGCTGGGTGCCCAACCCGCCTGGGCAGGGGCGGCCGGAGGAGTACCCGTGGCACCTGGTCCTGGACGCCCTGCCGTAGAACGCAAAGAGCGCCCCGCCACCGGCCGGAGCCGGGGCGGGGGCGTTTTCACGGGTACTGCCTGCGGGTCGGATCGAGGCCCAGGACGGCGGACGGACCGGTCGGTGACGGGCTGGGCGAGGGCGCCCCTGTCCGCCTGCAGGCGAGGGAGTCCGGATCGCTCGGTAGGGGCTGCAGGCTGTACCCGGCCGGGCAGGTCTGGCCGTCGCGGCCGGGCTCGCCTGCGGCGCCGGGCGGCCCGGCGGGGCCAGCAGGCCCAGGCTCGCCCTGCGGCCCGGGCGGCCCCGCCTCACCGGCCGCGCCATCGGCGCCCGATGGGCCCGGGCTGCCGACCCCGGACGGGCCGGGGCTCCCCTCCGCCCCCGGCACGCCCTGCTCCCCGCGCGGCCCGGCGGGACCGGCCGGCCCCGGTATCGGTACCGGGACGGTCTCCCGGTCCGCCAGGTCGTCGACCGCGTCCTCGGGCGCCGGCGCTCGAGGAGTCTCTCCTGTGCCGAGGATCTGCGCCCGCAGTACGCGGACGTCCCCCGCCAGGGTGCTGACCGCGTCGCCGCGGCGGTTGGCCTCGGCGACGGCCTGGCGGCGCTGCTCTGCCTCGCCGTCGATACGCAGCCAGACGAGGACGACGGCCCCGGAGAGCACCAGGAGCACTGCGGACAGGGCCAGCGTTCGCCACTGGCGGGCGAGTAGTTGAGGCCTGCGGTGCGTCACGATGGTGTCCCTCCGAGGGCTGCTATCTGGGCGAGCAGCCGCTCGCGCTGGGCGGTCAGCTCAGTGATCTGGGCGAGGAGCGAGGTCTTTTCGGCGCGCTCGCCTGCGAGGGTGGCGTACGCCTCGGCGAGGAGCCGCTCCTTCTCTGCGAGCTCGCGGCCGAGCTTGTCGCGCTCCTCCTGCAGCTGGTCGACGAGGGTCATCGCCCCGGTCATCACCGCACCGCCGTGGTTGGCCCTCGCGTTGATCCGGGCCCCGATGATGGCGGCGACTCCGGAGACGAGGCCGACGGCCAGGGCGGACACGGCGCTGATGACGATGGGGTCCACCCGAGGTACCTCCTGTGCTGGTGCGGCGGAGCGTGCGCGGCGGCCGGGGCCCGGCCGCCGCGCGTAAATCAGGAGCCCGCACGGGGGCGGTTCGGCACCGCGTACGTGATGCCCCACGCGCCGAGGACGGCCAGGACGATCGTCACGCCCTCCCCGGTCGTGAGCACTTGGTCCTGCACGGCGGTCACCGCGGCGGTGGCGCCGGCCGCGACCCCGGCCACGAGCGACTTCGCAACGCTGCTGATCTTCATCGTTCTCTCTCTTCTTGTTGGCCCCGGACACACGCCGGGGTGACGGGCTATGCGCTGGTCCACTGGCCGCCGCGGACCCAGCCGTGGGTTCCGCAGCAGGACCAGAGCAGGGACGGCTCGAGGTGGAGGGGGTCGCGCGAGACGACGGTGTGCGCGGGGGTGCCCGCGGCCCGCCAGCCCCCGGAGACGGTGAGCTCGGCCGGCAGGCCAGCCACGGCGCTGCACCAGTGCCAGAACGTGGGGGTGGACTGACCCCCGATCCAGCCGTAGTAGATGTCATCGGTGAGCCGGGTCAGCCCGGTCATCTCCATGCCGGGCCAGTCCGTCGGCGGGACGTCGCGGCGATGCCCCATCAGACGTTGGGCACCTTCAGCTTGTCCCAGCTCGTCTTGCCGGGGATGCCGTCGGCGTCGCTGCCCGAGTAGCCCAGCTTGCGCTGCCAGGCCGCGTAGGACCGGCGGTCGGCCTCCGACCAGGACGGCCCGGGCCCGACCTGGTAGCGGCCGCAGCCCTCGGCCACCAGCCGCTTGCCCATCGCCGTGACGACCGCGCTCCGCCTGCCCGCGGCGAAGAACGCCGCGCCGGGGAACGGCTCGTAGCGCGGCGGCGCCGCGGGCGCCGGCGCACCAGCCGGGGTGCCGCCGAGGCGCTGCCGGATCCGGTCGCGCATCGCGTCCATCGTGAAGCCACGCGGATCGACCTTGCCCGGCTGCCACTCCAGGTGGCCGATCACCGAGCGCTGCGACCAGCCGTGCGCCCGGCAGATCGCGGCGGACGCCTTCTCGATGGCCTCCAGCTGTGCCTCCGGCCAAGGGTCCTTGCCGTCGCCAAGGTTGACGGCCTCGAAGCCGTAGTAGTGCCGGTTGCCGTCGGTGTTGGCCTCGTCGTCGGCGGGGAGCGCGCGCTCGTCGACGACGGCCCGCAGCACGTCGTCGTCGCCGAGGCCGGCGTGGTTGGCCCGCCCGTTGCCGACCAGGTACACGGTGCCGTCCTTGGCGATCACGCCGTGGCACAGTGGTCCGGGCAGGCTGGAGTGCCCGTTGTAGCAGAGCTCCACGGACGAGGCGGTGCCGGACGTGACGGTGTGATGGATCATCACGCCTTCCACCGGGCCCCAGGGGCCTTTGTGGTTGCGGCTGTTCGTGCGCCACGAGCGGTGTTCGACGACGCGCAGGCCCTCGGCGCGAAGGGCCTGCAGGAGTCTGTCCGCGGACAGGGGTGTGGCCATGGTGTGCTCCAGATGTGCGGACGGCCCCGCCGGTGGCGGGGCCGTCGTGGGGAGGGGAGAGAGGTCAGGAGACCTCGGGCTGCGGGACCAGGAGCTCGGCGGTCAGCAGGGTCATGTCGTGACCGCAGCGGCCGCACACGACGCGCGTGCGGATCGGGGCGCCGTCGTTGGAGTAGAACGGCTCACAGAGGAACACCTGCTCGTAGTTAACGCAGTCCTCGTTCTCGTCCCGGGCGGTGACCCGGTAGTACAGGTAGGGCTGCCAGACGATCGGCTGCGGCTCGGAGGGAACGTCATCGGTTCTGTCGACCTTGATCATTGGCCTATCACCATCCAGTAGAGGGCGGTTGCGGTGGTGTTCGCGCGGGTGACCCAGAGGGTGAACCCGCCTGATGTGACGTTGGTGGCGCCGACGCCGGTAACGCCGGCGCCGCCGGGGACGGCGGTCGCCGCGGTGACGTACGCGCGGAGGTTGCTGCCCCGGACGTTGAGGCCGGTCACCATGAAGGAGGTCGGGATGTTCGCCGCGCTCGGCGTGACGGTGGTGGTGCCCACCGCGATGCTGCCGGCGGTGAGCACGCCGCCGACGGCGACCTTGTCGGTGACGAGGTCGATGAGGCTGTCCCCGGACCCGGGCGCGGTGCCGGAGTACATGACCATGAGGCTGCTGGCGGCGCTCTCGCGGCTGCCGGAGGACAGGTAGAGCTCGAGGCGGTCGCCGAGGTCGGCGAAGGCGACGCGGCCCTCGTCCTGGCGGCGCATGCCCTCGATCCCGAAGGCAAGGTCCCCGGCGGCGAGGGCGGCGTAGAACTGCCGCTCTGAGCGCTCCTCATACGCGGCGACCGCGGCCCGGCTGCCGCCGAATGAGCTGGTCATCTCGGTGAGGACGTTGCCCTGCGCGTCGACCAGGCGCAGGGCGCCGTCGACGTCGAGGGAGGTGTGGCGGGCGCGGCGGGCGGCGCGCAGCTCGCGGAGCTCGCGTTCGAGGGCGGCGACGCGTCGGTTGAGGTCGGTCGGGCCGCCGGGGAGCTGGTGGGCGGGGGTGGGCATCTAGTCCTCCTGAACGAGGATGGGGCGGACGCGGTCCGCTCCGGGGTCGAGCTCCCAGGACCAGGCGCGGGCGACGACGTCCACGCCGTTCGGGTGCCGGGGCGAGGCCGTGACGGAGATGCGGACGGTGTGGCCGAGCGCCCAGTCCCGGCCGATACGCGGGGCGGCGGAGGCGACGGCGTCCACGGTCCAGACCTGGGCGCCGGTGCCCATGAGGGCGAGGGCCTGGGCGGCGTGACGGGTGAGCTGGTCGGGGTCGGTGACCCCGGTGGCCGGGGTGAACCGGTAGACATGGCGCGGCCAGCCGAGCGCCTCGAGCTGGTCGGCGACCTGCGGCACGCTGGTGAGCCGTGACGTTCCCTCACCCTCGCCGCGCGCCTGCGTGACGGTGGCGCCCTTCCCGGCCTCGTACGACTCGGCGAGCGCGTACGACGTGATGCAGCCGGGGAAATCGAACGTCCCCTCCGGACTCACCGCTTGGGATCCGATGCGGGGGGCGATCCGCAGCGGCAGGTCGAACCCGCTCCGGTCGCCCTTCCATGCGACGTCGACGGTGAACTCCGGGCCGCCGTCGAGGCCCATGAGCTCCTGGAGCGCGGACAGGGCGGTGCGGTCGTCGCCGTCGAGAACGATCCAGTCCATGAGGGTGCCGGTCGCCGTGGTGTCGAGGACGAACGGCGGGCCCTGCGTGAGCGCCGGCGTCGCCGCGGCGGCGGCCGCGTCCGCCTGGTCCTGCTGGACGATCGTCACGTCCCCGGTGTACCGCCGCTCCAGGTAGGCCTCCGGGGTCGCGGCGCCCAGGCTCACGGTCTGGGCGCTGCCGCCGCCGCGGGTGAGGACGATGCCGGGCCACACGGGGGTGTCGGTGGCCCGGTCGACGGCGACCAGGAGGCTGCGGCCCGGGGCGGTGGCGGCCTCCCAGTCCGCCGGCGCACCGCCGAGGGCGAGCTCGAAGCTCGTCGACGTGTGCGCGCCGAGGCGGCGGGAGAGGACCCCGGTGGGGCGCAGGGCGGGGAGGTCCTCGACGATGCGGCCGGTGCGCAGGTCGCAGCCGTACCAGTCGAGCTCGACCGGCTTAGAGGTCATATTCGCATCCGTCGAAGCAGAACCACGTCGTCTGCCCGGGGGCCACCGAGCCGTAGACGGTGGCCGTGCCGTTGGAGGCGACCTCGACGCGGGTGCTGCCGGCCGTCGACGCGTTGTAGTTCCGGGCCACGGTGATGGTGCGCAGCTGTCCGGACGGCGGCCGGAACTGGGCGGGGAACGTGGCGAACACCTGGGCGGTGGTGACGTCGGCGGTGCAGCCGACGGAGCCGCGGAGCTTGACCATGGTCACGCCGTCGTCGACGACCAGGCGGGCGCCGAGCGGGGACAGGGATCCGAACGGCGTGGTGAACCCTGCCGCGACGCTGAGGTTGGTCCACGGGGTGGTGCGGACCTTCGCGTACGTGTCGACGGATGCGCCGTTCCAGACCTTGAGGTCGGTGCCGTCGTGCCAGGCCTGCCCGGCGTACGGGGACGAGGGTGTCGACGTCTGCCCGGGCAGGATGCCGCCCGGGGCCACGGTGACCGGGCGGACCGCGGTGGAGACGGCCGGGGAGCCGCCGCCGGAGGCGGGCACGCTGATCGTGGCGAGCGGCATGTAGATGACCGTCCCGGCCGGGACCGGCGCGGCCGGCGTCGACGAGGCGGTCCCGGCGAGATACACGACGTCGCCCTGCCGCAGGCCGGAGGCGTCGACGTCGGTGTCCCACACGCGCAGATACACGAGGTCGATCCTCGGCAGCGTGGCGTGCGCGGCCGCGACCGAGCCGGGCGAGGCGGAGGCCGGCAGAGCGACGCGGTAGACGCCCTGCCCGGGCCAGGCGATCGCCGCGACCCCCGCGGACACGTTGATCGTCGATCCGGCCAGGGACACGGTCAGGCCCGGGTCGCCGGGCCGCACGCCGCTGCGGCCGCCGCCCGCCGCGGCGTTGCCCATCAGCAGCAGGGAGTCCGCCCGGCGGAGCTCCGGCCCGTCGTAGGCCACGGTGTTCATCCATGTCGGGTCCGTGGGCATCAACGGCTCCTCTCACATCGGGGGGTTACATCCATGCCGACCGCCAGGTGACGGTGAGCTGTGCGCCGGGCGCGTAGACGTCGGCGGTGAACTGGAAACGGACGGTCTGACGCGGCGGGATCTCCGGCCACTGGGCGGTCAGGAACCGCCTGCGGCTGGCGGTGCCGTTGAGGGTCACGGACTTGGCGTCGACGTCGATGACGAGCTGGTCCCCGGCGCCGAGCGTCTCCGCGTACAGCAGCGCGCGCACCGCGGCGTCCTCGTACTGGGCGTAGACGCGGGGGGCGGCCACCGGCCCGTCGATCCGCAGGACCGGGCGGGTGGCGAGGTCGCCCGAGTTGTAGGCCGACACCTCCCCGGACACCGTGGTCGCCGCCAGGGTCAGCGGCGGCGTTGCCGGCAGCGTCAGCCCGCCGGTCGACGAGGCGAGCGGCGTGCTTCCGGACTGCTCCTCGGTGGCGTACCGGCGCGGGTCGGCGGCCGTCACCATCAGGCTGTACGTCGCGATCCGGTCGGTGGTGTACTCCATGACCGGCCGGCCGCTGCGGCGCACGACGGCCTGGCGGGGGATGTGCTCGCGCACGACCAGGAGGACGTCCTCGAGCGCGGCCGCCGCCCGCGCCCGGTCCATCGCGTCCTCCAGCGCGGCCCGGTCCGGGGCCACGATCGTCCCGGTGAGCGAGACGGGCCGCTCGGCGAGGTAGCCGGGCGTGTGCCAGGCCCCGTGATCGCCCTCGCGCTGCTGCAGCTCGGCGCGGAGCTCCGGCGAGTCCCAGCCCTGCATCCCCTGCAGGAACCAGGCCACCCCGTTCGCGTCGACCGCACCGAGCGGCAGCTCGCCCAGGTCCGCCCGCATGCCGCCCAGGTCCGTACCCGGCAGATACATCCGGCGGCCCCCTTTCTCAGGTGAGGAGTTCCATGTGACGGACCACGTCGCGCGCCTGCTCCGCCGTGGTCTGGCGGGCGCCGTTGAGGGTGACCGAGTAATGCCGGTCGCCCTCCCGCACGCTCGTGGCGCCTGCGCCCCGGGCGGGCCCGTAGCGGGCCGCCGGGGTGAGGCTGTAGCCCATGAGCTGTGCAGTGGCGGACAGCAGCCCACGCGAGCGCGGGGAGCCGTTGACGGGGATCCACGATTCGACGTCGCCGGCCTCCGCCGCGAGGACGGCGGTGGGCCGGGTGAGGATCCCGCCCCGAGCCATCGCCACCCCACCGCCCTGCTGCGCCCACTGCCGCAGAAAGTGCGCCTTGTTCTCCTCCGGCAGGGCCTGAATCTGCCCGAGCATCCGGGGCACCAGGGCCCGGATCGTGCCCGGGTCGAGGCCTGCGGCGACCAGCTCGGCATACCCGCGGCCCGGGCCGCCACGCAGCGTGGACAGCAGCACCAGGGACGCGGCCAGGTCCTCGCCCGTGAGCGTCGCCCGGTTGGACTGGACGGCCTTGTTGGCCGCGTCCCGCTCCCGGGCGCCGCCGGTCACCGCGCCCCGCGCGAGCTGCATCGCGGTGGCGTCGCCCTGCGCCGCGAGCGCCATGGCGAGGTCGCCGTAGCCCATCGCGGCGAGCTGCTGCAGGTCCGCCGAGAACTGCTGCTGCCCCTTGTTCACCCCGGTGAGCTGCTGGGTGAAATCGGCGAGCGTGGCCTTGGCCATGTCGCCGGTCTTCTTGAGCTTGGCGACGATGTCCTTGAACTGCTGATCGGAGGCGTTGGCGAGGGACTGGACGAGGCCGTACCCGGCCTCTCCCATCTGCTCGAGCATCTGTGCAGCGGGCTGGGGTTGGCCTCATAGGCATGGCGGCCGCGCGGGCCCTGGCGGTGGTGGACGGTGATCCAGCCGGTGGCGGCGAGCTCGTCCAGGAGCCGGGCCGTCTGCCGCTCGGTGAGCGTCTCGCCCTGGTGGTCACCGGACTCGTGGCGCAGGTGGTCGGCGAGCTCCCGCACGGTCAGCGGCATGCGCCGGGCCTGCGCGTAGGCGATCGCCCCGTACAGGCGCAGCAGGCGGGGCCGCAGGACGTCCGCGGCCCGGACCGGGATCCACACGAACAGCTCGCCGGCGTCCGTCTCGACGGGGCGGACGGTGCGGTGGGCGGACTCGCCGGTGCCGTCCCGCATGGTCTTGCGGGTGGTGAGGACCTCGGTGATGCCGTCGACCGGGTCGGGGTTCTGCAGGTCGCGCAGGCCTCGCTCGATCTCCGAGGCGGACGTCCCGAGCCATCCGGCGATCGTGACGACCTTGGCGCGGCAGCCGGCGGGCCTGAGGGCGAGTGCTGCGATCTTGATGTAGGTGCGCAGGGCCGCGTCGCGGTACTGCGCACCTACAACCAGGCGCAGGGGCACACAGATACGCAAGCCGCCGCCGGCGCGCGGGCGTGCCCCGGCGGCCGCGGGCGCGGCTGCGTGGGGGCGCGCCGAGGCAGCACCGGTGGGTGCTGCGTGCGCGACGGCGGCGGACATGGCGTGGTCTCCCGGGGTGGGTCAGGCGGTGGTGGTGTCGGCCGCCGCGGCTGCGCGGGCGAGGGCAAGCTGCCGTTCGCGTTCGCGGCGGGGGCCGTTGAGGACGAAGCTGACGGCCTTCTGCGCGGCGAGGCCGTAGGCGAACGCGGCGTCTGCCATGCCGTCCGCCTCGGCACCGGCGCGGAACATCTCGGCAGCCTCGGGTTCGGTGACGTAGTCGGCGCCGGCCAGGTCCTCGGCGTACCGCTCCGCGTCCATGCAGGTGGCCAGGCGCTCGTACGCGGCCGCCAAGGCGGTGGCCTCGGAGTAGCGGTCCAGCGTCGGCAGGGTCACCGCGCGGTGGACCAGGTCGCCGTTTTCGTCGCGGAGGAACTCCACGACCGGCGGGGTGTCGCCGTCGAGGACGGCGTTGACGGCCCACACCGCGCCGGTCGCGTAGAGCAGGGCGGCGTCCTGGTACCGGCGGTCCATGCCCCGGGCGATGTCGCCGTATTGCCGGTGCAGCGCGAACACAGCCTGCTGGTGCGGTTCGCGCCGGCGGGTCTGCGAGTCGCCCCGGTCGCCGATCAGGCGGACGGCGTCGACCTGGCCCTCGTGGATCTGCCGGCGGTCGATCTCCACGGACTGCAGGGCGACGTGGGCGGCGCGGGCGGCGGTCTGGTACTCGTGCGCCGCGGCGTACAGGGACCACACGGAGTCGTGCAGCGAGTCGGTCCAGTGCTGGGTGGGCGTGGGCATGTCGGTGGTCTCCTGGGCTACTTGGTGAGGCCGGGCAGGTACCGGGCGGGGATGCGGAGCAGCAGGTCGCACCGGTCGTAGGAGCGGGAGTTGGGGCCGGGGGCGCGCCGGATCTGGAGCCAGAGCCGCTTGCGCATGAGGCTGAGTGCGCCGTCGATCTGGTAGCGGGCGAGGCCGGTGGCCGTCATGAGGCCGGCGGCGCGGGGCTGGCGGTGGGGCGGGATCTGCCCGGAGTCGGGGTCGGCCAGCTCGGCGAGCGCGGCGCCGACCAGGCGCACGGACCGGCCCATCGAGGAGCTGTCCATGCCCCGGTACCAGACAGCGAGGAATGCGCCGTCGGGGAGGCTGCTGAGCGTCTCGATCAGAGCGTCGGACGCCAGCGGCGCGGGGGCCGGCCGCTGGGCGAGGTCACGCGGGGTCGGGGCCGGGCTCCGTCGCGCGGGTGCAGTCGTCATGGGTGTCCTCCTGGTGCTCGAGGTCGCGGTTGAGGTAGTTGCCGGGGGGCCAGCCGGGGCCGGGCGGAATCTCCGGCAGGCCGCGGCGGGCGCGTGGGGTGTGAAGGGCGCAGAACCAACCCGCGGGGAACAGCCGGGGCGGGGCGGCGTCATGCGGACGGGCCGGGCTCCCGCACCGCGGGGCACCGTCCGGCTCGCCGGTCACCGTCGTGTCGGGGCGGGGCGGCGGCCACACATCTCGCACCGCACCCGGCCCCGGGGGCCGGGGTGGTGAAGAGCGGGCAGGTGCGGGCACCACCGGCGCCGGGCGAGAGCCCGCACCGTGTGCACGGCCCAGACCGGACCGCCGATGGCGGCGGCGACAGCGAGGACCAGGAGCAGGAACAGGACGGTGTCAGGCACGAGGACCTCCCAGTAGGACGACCACGGCCGTGACGACCACTGCCTGCTGGCGCACCGCCCGCCGGACGGCCACGACCAGGCGCACGGTGGCGTGCGCGACGGCGGGGGCAGTGCGGAAGACCACGATCAGCCCGAGGCCCCAGGCGCCGGCGGAGATGGCCACCGGCCAAAGGACGCTGTCGGTCGTGGTCACGGAGTCACCCCCGCCAGGTCGAGGACGGCCGAGTGCCAGCCGTCCGGGAGCTGCTGGCGCAGGGTCAGGGTGAGCCAGACGGGCCGGTGCACGTGGCCGTGCGGGCCGCGGTTGAGTGCCCGTTCCCACCCGGTCACGGAGATGTGCCGACCGGCGGCGCCGGAACGCAGGCGGCGCGGGCCGATGACTGCGACGTGCGCCCACTCCCGGACGTCCGGGCCTGTCTCGGTCCGCCTGAGTGTGATCTCGACACGCTCCGGGATCACGGCCCGCCTGTCGGGGCCCTGCAGGTCGGGCGCCGTCGGAATGGGGACGGCGATGGTGATGTGCGTGACCCGGTCGAACCGGGGCGGCAGCAGAAGAGTCACCGGACTCGCCTCCCCGGCCGGGGATGGGCGGGGGCGAGGAACGCCCGGAGCCGGGCCGAGGACACCAGGGCACAGGGCGTCGGGTCGACGAGCGTGTACGGGATCGGCTCCTCGTCCAGCGGGCGCGTGTACGGCACCGCGACGCCGAGGACGGCGGCGACCTGCTGCCACGCCTCCCGCGCGCCCGGGTCCGTGATGTCCTCGGTCGGGAGCAGCAGGAGCAGGGCCTGCTCTTGGTCCTCGAGCTCGGCCAGGCGGGCCGAGGGGGCCGGGCTCACCAGGTGGCCTCGGTGTCGTAGGTGGACTGGACGTCCACCGGGGCGACCAGGTAGCCGGTTGGCGTCTCGGTGTCGTCGATCCGGGCGACCAGCTCGCGCGGCTGATCGTCCGGCGCGTCCTCGTCGGTGTCCCAGCGCCACAGCAGCGCGGTGCCGGCGGGGTGTTCGGCGGACAGCTCGGCCTCGCAGTGTTCCTGCGCGGCGGCCGGGTCGTCGTAGGTGCCGAGCGGGGTCGGCTGGTCGACGTGCCGGGCGACCCAGACGCGGGCGACGGGCCGCAGCCAGTCGGCGAGCCGGGCCCGGGTCTCGGGGTCGAGGACCAGGGCGACGGCGCGCCCGTCCTCGGCGATCGCGCCGATGGTGAGGAGCTGCCCCTCCTCCGGCGCGGGTTGCAGGACGACGTCGAACCGCGAGACGACCAGCGGAGTGGACTCGCCCGTGTGCGACACGCTGTCGCGGGTGTCCTTCTCTGCGGCGGTCTTCTCAGCCGTGCGACCGACACGGGTCGCGGCGTCCAGCACTCCGATTTCCCAGTCCGCGCCCGGGGCGGGGGTGAACCACTGGGGCAGGTGGGTGAGGTCGGTGGCCGCGTCGGCGAGCGCCGTTGCGGCCGCCTCCCGCCGGGCGCCGGCCAATGCGGCGGAGACGCGCGGTTCCAGGGCCAGCGCGATACCCATCGCGGTCCGCCGGTTCGCGACCAGGGCGGCCTGCACGTCCTGGGACATGAGGCGGAGAAGGTCCAACTTCACTGGGCACCCCCACGGCGCAGACGGGCGAGGAACTGGGCGAACATGCCCGGCGACGGCACAGGGTCGGCGGGCTTCGGCTCCGCGACGACAGCGGCGACGGCGGTCGCTGCCGGGGACTTGAGGACGGGCTTGACCGGGAGCGGCGGACGGACCTGTTCGTCGCCCTTGTACGGCGCGTGGAGCACGGCGGCGGCCTGGTCCGTGGTCGCGGGGCGGGGGGCCGGTGTCAACGGGCCGCGCCACAGGTACAGCTCGTCCAGCGGGTACAGCTCCGTGGGGGCGTCCGTGCCGATCTGCCGCATCGTCGGGACGCCGGCGTCGGTGTGCTTCTCGGTCCAGCGCCAGCGGCCGCCGAGGAAGTCGAGCCAGTCCCGGGTGAGGTCGATCTCCGTGCCCGGGTGAATGCCCGGCACTGCGTCGAGGAGGAAGGTCGTCCTCACCGGCTGCCTCCTGTCCGGTAGTCGCGGCCGCGGAGGTCGGGGTCAATGTCGAGGAAGTCGTGCCAGTCCGCGAAGTGCTCCGCCGTCGGTGCCTCGCCGCGGGCGGCGAGGTGCTGCTCGGCGTGCGCGCGGAGCTCGGCGAGCTCGGCCTCGAGCTGCTCGCGCTGCCGGGCGACGAGGCCGGCCATTTGCTCGGTGAGCCGGGCCGGGGGCACGTCCCACTCGGCGGGTGTGCGGGGCGGGATACCGATAGTCGTCACGACTCACCGCCGTGGGACTCGGTCACGTCGGCCGTCGGGGACGCCAGCGTGTCGTCGGACTGGGTGGGGCAGCCCCATGCGTGGCGGTTGAAGCGCTTCGGGCAGCCGCAGGGGTGGCAGGGGTCCGTGGCCTCGGCGGGTTGCGTGCTGGTGAGGTGCCCGGCCTTCACGGCGACGCCACGCACGATCGCGTCCGCCTCGTACCAGTGCGCGCCCTCGCCGAACAGACAGGAGATGAGGCGGGGTTCGGCACCGAAGCAGGTGGCGAACTCGCGGACCACCTCGGCGCCACAGGTCATGGTGACGCGGACGGTGCCGTCCTGGTCGGTGCTGAGGCTGATGTTGCTCGGGGTGCCGCCCTGCAGCGCGCCGAGGACGTCCTCGACGGCGGCGGTGGCGTGCATCATCCGGTCGCGCTGGGCGGGGTTGTGGCGTACGTCGCTGGTCTGCACTGTGAGCGCGGCGGCGGGGGTGGTCGGCGTCGTCATCACGCGGTCACCTCGGCCTCGTCCGCCGGCGTCTCGGCCAGGGCAGCGGACCACTCGGCGGGGCCGTAGTAGTTGGTGCACGATCCGATCTCCACCTGGACGCCGTCCCGCTCGGTGGAGCCTGCGTAGTGGCGGGATCCGCCGTCGATGACTGCGGTCGGGACGTCCTTTCGGGTCAGCGTGACTCCCAGGTGTGCGGCCCAGGCGCGGGCGACGTCGGGGTCGCCGGCGCGCAGCCGGATGCACGGGGGGTAGTCGCTGTATCCCACCTGCGTCTGGATGCGCGTCAGGTCGGGCAGGTCGTCGCCGGCGTCGGCGAGGAGCTGGGTGAGAACGCGGCTGATGGCGGCCGCGTCGCGGTGCATGCGGCCGAGCGCGTCGATCGCGAGAGCGGCCGTACGGCCGGAGTCGCTAGGGTTGGTGCTCAACGGTGAGCCTCGTTTCTGTGTGTGAGGTGGAGCCGAGGGGTCGTTCCGGATGCCGGTCCGGGCGGCCCCGTTGTTTTTCAGGCCGTGGCGACGCTGGCCTTGCGGGCGCGGCGAGATGCGGCGGCCTTGAGCTGCATCGCCGTGTAGTGCGCCCGCTTGAGCTGCTCCGCTACGCGAGCGATCTGCTCGTCCGTGGCCGTGGGGTGCATCTCGCGGGCCCGCTTCTCAAACCGGCCGAGCGCCGCGGACCTGGCCTTCGCCGTCCTCGACGCGGGGTCGAGCGTGTTCGCCCAGCTCGTGTGCGCGGCGAGTCGGGCGCGCAGCGTGCGGGTCGTGGGGTCCATGGGGGGTGGTCCTCCGTTCATTCCCATCCCCGAATGAGGATGGAGTGGCCGAAAAAAGAGCAGCCCGTGTGGACTGGACTGCAGTGGCGATCGCGTTGGCATGGGCTCCGCCTATGCCGGCCCGCTCGCCGGTAATGAGCTTCTGGATCTTGCTGTACGACACCCCCACTTCGTCGGCAAGGGTGCGGACGCTCCATACCTGGCCGCCGGGGAGGGGGTACTTCATCAGCCGCTGCAGCAGGGCCCCGTCGTGCAGGTGGTATCTGGCGTCGGGCACGCGGCTTCCTCCGGTTGTTCATCCCCATTCGAGGATGGGGACAGCTAAGCATAGAGCTAATCGCGTGTCCACCACCCATGCATGCGTCCCCTATGTGTACACACGCCGCGCTGTTTTGAGCCTTACTTTGCAGGCCACGTAGGCAACCCTGAGTCGAAGTGTGGACAATGGTCTTGCGCGCGCGTGGTACCCCGCCACTGGGTGGACTGCCGGTTCATCCTGGCCACGCCGCAGACCAGGAGACCCGCCCGTGACCAGTCGGGACACCGAGACGCTCGCTGAGCTCATGAGCGCGAGGGCCGGCCAGCGCGGCAGCGGCTTGCCCACCTGGGAGCAGGTCTCCGAGCGGGCCGTGGACCCGGACTCCGGTTACCGCCCGAGCGCGAACCTCCTGTGGAAGGTTGCGTCCGGTCAGGATGTGAAGGTCAACCCCCCGCTCATGCGCGCCATCGCTGCGGGCTTTTCCTTGCCGCTCGAGCGGGTTCAGGCGGCTGCCGCTCGCCAGTTCCTCGGGTGGCAGATCGGTGACCCCTTCTCCACCCCCGCCGGCGACACGGATGCTGTGGTCCGGGTGGCCCACCGTGCCGGTGCGGAAGGTGAGGGCATGCCGGCGACACGAGCCTTCATCGAGCAGGCCCGGAAGCGCGATCAGGGCGACTGATCGAACACGTTTGCTTCAAGGCAAAAATGTTTCATGTTCACTCCTTCAGGTGACGCCACTATTGCGGCCCCTGCGCGTAGAGTGATCGGACCTCGTGCAGATCGAACGTACGTGCGATAACTCATGTCTGTGCGCGTGCGGGAATGGGGGTCGAGTGACAGAGGTACCGCGGATCCGCGTCCAGGCCGTCGACCTGCACGGAGAGTGCCCCGTCGCCCTGTATGACAGTCGACGGCACGTAGAGGTTGCAATCGACTTCGGCGCCAAGCCCGAAGAGATCGTGAGCGCCCTCACCGACTTGTTCCAAGAGTCGGTCGACACCGGCCGGTGGTCGCGAAGCGAACACAGCCGGGCGTATGACAGCACCACAGAACCGGCCGCCCCCCATCCGGAGAGCGGCCGCGATCACTGAGTCCCCGCGGGGGACCGGCTACGTCAGCCGGTCCCCCGGGCTCAACCTCTTGTGCGCCAGCCGTGCACGCTCCGCTCCCGCGGAGGCCGCGTAGCGGGACAGCATCGTCCGGGAACGCCATCCGGTGATCCGCATGAGGTCATCCTCCGAGCCGTCCTGCAGCTTCCACAGATGCGCGAACGTGTGCCTGAACTGGTGCGGGTGGACATGTGGGATGCCGGCCTCCTTGCAGCGGTTCTCGATCATCGTCCCCACCCCCCAGATCGTCAGCCGGCAGCCACGCTTCACGCTCCACCACAGGGCGTCCTCGTCCTCGAGCGCCCGCCCGCGGTGCTTGCCGAGCGCCCGGAGGTATCGGTCGAGCGCCTGGGCCGTACTCCGCCCGAACGGCACCGACCGCTCCCGGTCGCCCTTGCCGACGACGTGGAACACCATGAGATCCAAGTCAAGGTGCTTCACTCGCCGTTCGGTGAGCTCCGAGAGGCGGACCCCGGTGTCGAGGAAAAGCATGATGATCGCGGTGTCTCGACGCTCCTTGTACCCGGTCCCCTTGCATGCGGCGAGCAGTCGCTTGAGGGAGTCGTCCGGGATGATCGGTACCTCGACCTCCGGCACGGTCGGAGCCTTGAGCGTCCGCATGGGGGAGCGGTTCAACTCCTCCTCGTCGACCAGCCAGTTGAAGAATGTTTTCAACGACCTGAAGTGCTGGTGAGCGTTCCCGGCGGACGTGCGCTGCAGGAGGTCCGCGATGTACGCCTCTACGTGCTCGCGGTGGATGTCGTCGAGCGAGGCCGGCGCCGGGCGTCCGCCCTCTGCCGCGGGCTCGTACTCCTCGAGCAGGTAGGCGGCGAACGACTCTCCGGCGCGCCGGTAGATCCGCTGCGTGTTCTCCGAGAGGTTGCGGGCGCGGAGAGAGCGGATCCATGACGCGACGTCTGGCCGGAGGTTGACGCAGGGCGGACGGCCGGCGGACTCCAGGAATGTGGTTGTGACGGCGGGCAACGTGACCTCCCGTTCCCATTCGGGTACGCGAATGGGTCTCGCCCCCGGGTTGGCTGTAAGGGTCCGGGGGGTGTGATCCGACGGTACGCCCGATATGGTTCACGGGCTAGGCGCTTGGCTAATTCGCTCTGTGCTAGCGGCCGATACAAAAGATGACCAGCGTTTCCGCTGGTCATCCTGTGCTTGCGCCCCCGGCAGGACTCGAACCTGCGGCCAAGCGCTTAGAAGGCGCCTGCTCTATCCACTGAGCTACGGGGGCCGGATGCGGCCTGGAGCCCCTCTCGGGCGTCCGCGGCCTTGCCGGGCACAAGGATAGGGCTCCCTTGCCCTCGGCCCGGCTGCTTCACCTGCGTGGCACGATGTGGAGGTTCGGTGAAGCGAACCGATAATCGCAGGCAGGTGCGATTCGTGCATCGCTTTTGACGCCTCGCGCGGCGGGTGTTGTGCACTCGTTATGCCTGGGTCCCACTCGCCCCTTCTGTCCCATCTGTCTGATCGGCGCGCAGAGATGTCCATACGCTTCAAAAAGGCTCCAAAATTGGGCATTCTTCGCATGTGGTGACCTTGGATGCACGGCCTCAGCTGATCGACGCACTCTCCGCCCTGCGCGACCGTGTCGCCGCCGTGCGTCTGCCGCTTCCGCTGCGGGGCGCCTCCCGCGCCCGGCAGACGCGCACAGAACTCCTCGCGCAGCTCGACGACTACCTCGTGCCGCGCCTCAAGGACCCCGACGCACCGCTGCTCGCGGTCATCGGCGGCTCCACGGGCGCGGGCAAGTCCACGCTCGTCAACTCCCTTGTGGGCAGGCGCGTCAGCGAGGCCGGCGTGCTGCGGCCCACCACGCGCACACCCGTGCTGGTGTGCCATCCCGACGACCACCACTGGTTCGCCGGGATGCGCGTGCTGCCGCACCTGACCCGGGTCTGGATGCCCCCGCAGGACGAGACCGACCCCGAGGACGAACTCCTCGCGCGCAAGGGCTCCGGGCGCCGCAGAGGCGGAGCGGACGAGAAGTCGCTGCGGATCGAGACGGCCTCGACCCTGCCGCGCGGCCTCGCGCTCCTCGACGCACCGGACATCGACTCGTTGGTCGTGGAGAACCGCCGGCTCGCCGCCGAGCTGATCTGCGCGGCCGACGTGTGGGTGATGGTCACGACCGCCTCGCGCTACGCCGACGCGGTGCCGTGGCATCTGCTGCGCACCGCGAAGGAGTACGACGCCACCCTCGTCAGCGTGCTCGACCGGGTGCCCCACCAGGTCGTCGACGAGGTGTCGCGGCAGTACGCGGCCCTGCTCACCAAGGCGGGCCTAGGCCATGTGCCCCGCTTCACCGTGCCCGAACTGCCCGAGTCCGCGGGCGGCGGCAACGGTCTGCTGCCGACCACCGCCGTCGCCCCGCTGCTCGCCTGGCTCGCCCACCGGGCGCAGGACCCCGCGGCGCGCCAGCAGGCGCTGGGACGCACCGCGGGCGGCGTCCTCGACTCGCTCGGATCGCGGATGCCGGAGCTGGCGAGCGCGGTGGCCGCGCAGTACGCGGCCGCCGTGCGGCTCACCGGCGCCGTCGAGGAGGCGTACGCCGCACAGCGCGAACGGGTCCGCGGGCGGCTGCGCGCGGGGGCCGTGCTGGCCGGGGACGCCCGCACCCGCTGGCGCGGCTACCCCCGCGACAGCTCGGCCGCCGAACTCCTCGACGCCCTCGTCGCCAGTCTGTCCGCGCTGCTGCAGTGCGCCGTCGCCGCCGCCGACGAGCAGGTGGCGAACGCCTGGCGGCGCGAACCCGCCGCGGGGGCCTTCGGGCCCGACAGCGGGGCCGACCTGGAGAGCGGCGAGCGGATCGGCATCGCCGTCCGGCGCTGGCGGCGGGTCCTGGAGGAACTCGCCGAGGAGGAGGTCCGCGGCATGGAACGCAACGCGGCCCCCGACGCCGAGACCGTCGCCGCCCTCCTCGCCACCGCCCTGCTCGGCGGCCGGCGCGCCCGCGGCGCGGGCGAGCGGCTGGCCGAACGCATCGGAGCCCAGGGTGCGCTGCGGCTGCGGGACAAGGGCGGCGAGCTCGTGACCACCACCATCGACGACGTGCTGCACGGCGAACGGGACCGCAGGCTCGCCCCCCTCGACGCGCTCGAGGTGACCCCCGAGCCGCAGGCCGAGCTGATCGCCGCGCTGTCCCTACTGCAGAAGGAGAGGTGAGCGCGGGGTGACCGCCATCACCGACGACGCGAACGAGACCGGCGACCGCTGGGACGACGGACTGATCGCCCGCCGCGCCGAGCGGAGGACCTCACCGGACGGCGAGCCCGGCCCGGACGACGACGGCCCGTCCACCGGGGACGACGACGGCCCGCACGGCTCCGCCACCGCCGGCGGGGACGGCGGCGAGGGCGCCGGCGACCCCGGCGCCGACGCGTACGGCGGACCTCTCAAGGACCGGCTCGACGCCCTGCGCGACCTGCTCGGACTCTCCCAGGCCAGACTCGACGGCCGCACCCTCGCGGAGGCCGGGCGGGTGCTGGACGAGGCCGCGGCACGGCGCCGGCTCTCCTCCCGGCACACGGTCGTGGCCATCGCCGGAGCGACGGGGAGCGGCAAGTCGACCCTCTTCAACGCGCTCGCCGGCGTCCGCATCGCCGAGACCGGTCTGCGCAGGCCCACCACGTCGGCCCCCATCGCCTGCACCTGGTCCGAGGGCGCGGCGGGGCTGCTGGACCGGCTCGCGGTGCCCGGACGGCTGCGCCGCCGGCCGCTCGCCGGAGGGGACGGCGACGAGCAGTTGCAGGGGCTGGTCCTCATCGACCTGCCGGACCACGACTCCGCCGTGGTCCGCCACCGCGAACAGGTCGACCGGGTCCTCGCGCTGGTCGACGCCGTCATCTGGGTCGTGGACCCGGAGAAGTACGCCGACGCCGCGCTCCACGAGCGCTATCTGAGGCCGCTCGCCGGGCACGCGGAGGTGACCTTCGTGGTGCTGAACCAGATCGACCGCCTGCCCGGAGACGCCGCCGACCTGGTCCTCGACGACCTGCGGCGGCTCCTCGACGACGACGGCATGGCGGTCGGGGAGCACGGCGAACCCGGCGCGACCGTCCTCTCCCTGTCCGCCCTCACCGGCGAGGGCGTGGGGGAACTGCGCGAGATGGTGGGGACGTTCGTCCAGGAGCGCACCGCGGCGGCGCGCAGGCTCTCCGCGGACGTCGACGCGGCCGCCGCCGCCCTGCGGCCGGTGTACGTGGCCGACGGCCGCACGGGGCTGCACGAACGCGCCCGCGAGGACTTCTCGGCCCGGCTGGCGGACGCCGTCGGTGCCACGGCGGCGGGCGAGGCGGCGGAACGCGCGTGGCGCAGGAACGCCGGACGGGCCTGCGGGACGCCGTGGCTGAGGCTGTGGCGCTGGTACGAGCGCACCCGGATGCCCGGGGCCGCCTCCCTCGAGCCGCCGCCGCCCGCGGAGGACGAACTCACCGCGCGGCAGCGGGTCGAGCAGGCCGTCAGGTCCGTCGCCGACGAGGCCGCGAGCGGTCTGCCCACACCGTGGGCGCAGGCCGTCCGGGAGGCCGCGCAGCGCGGTGCCCGGGGACTGCCCGAGGCGCTGGACGAACTGGCGGTCCGGGAGGCGGAGGCCACCGGCGAGCGTCCCCAGCGGCCGCGGTGGTGGCCCGCCGCCGTCCTGGCCCAGGCGGCCATGACCCTGCTTCAGATCTACGGTGCCCTGTGGCTGGTGGGCCAGATCATCGGGGTGCTGGAACCGGGGATCGTCCCGCCGGTGCTGGTGATGCTCGCCGGGATCGTCGGCGGGCCCCTGGTGGAGTGGGCGTGCGCGGCGGCCGCGAAGGGGCCGGCGAGGCGATACGGACAGGACGTCAGACGGCGTCTGCACGAGGCGGCGGCGGGCTGCGGCCGGGCGAAGGTGCTCGACCCGGTCGCGGCCGAACTCATGCGCTACCGGGAGGTGCGGGAGCGGTACGCGACGGTCTCCGGCCCGGCGAGGCCGGGCGCCGGCCCCGGCGGGACCCGTGCCAGGACCCGCGCCCGGATCGGGTGACGTCCGCTGTGTTCCGGGGTGCGGCTCCGTCAGGGGCCGTGCCCGGAAAGGGTGACGGAGTTGTCCACAACGGGGCCTTCGTCCACAGCGGTCGGCGGGACCTCCGCGTCCCGGCCAGCATGGATCCCGGATTCACCGACGCGCCGCCGGACAGGCGGCACGCGGGCCGGGACCGGCGATGCCAGCCGGTCGGGAGCACGGGAGGCGCACGTCATGAACGACACCTTGGTGACGGTGGTGGGGAATGTCGCCACGAATGTGGAGTACCGGGATACGGCCGCGGGCGGGATGGCGCGATTCCGATTCGCGGTTCAGTCCCGGCGCTGGGACCGTACGAGCGGTAACTGGACGGACGGGCCGACGAACTTCTACACGGTCTTCGCCTGGCGGTCCCTCGCGGCCAATCTCGCCGGCTCCGTTTCCGTCGGCGAACCTCTCGTCGTGCACGGCAGGCTGAAAGTGCGGGAGGAGGACTCCGACGGCCGCCGCCGGACGTACGTCGACATCGACGCGCTCGCCGCCGGCCACGACCTGACGCGGGGCACCGCGGCGTTCCGCCGGGCTTTGCGGGGAGAATCGCAGGTGAGCACCCGTCAGCACGGGCCGGACGGCGCGGAACAGGGGGATCCGGGCGGTGCGCCGAAGCAGACCGCAGCCGCGATGTGACGCAAAGTCGTGGCGATTTGTCGATGCGGTGACGGAGAAACGCGGGGTGAAGGCCGGTTACGGTCCCCGGTGATAACGATTCCGATTCGGAATGGTTGTGTGACGGTATGAAGGGGGACGCGGCATCCCCCCGTCCATAGGATTCCGGCGTGCTCATCGAGCACATGAGAGTGCTGGCGAGACTCTCCCACCACGCATCACACGTGTGCGCATCCGCGCGTCCATGCGAACGTCTCGCCCGGAGGGGAATTCTGTGTTTGCTCTGTTCTCTGCTACCGCCATGACCGGGCGGCGCAATGCGCGCAGGCGGATAGCCGCCGCGGCCGTCGCCACCGGCCTGCTGGCGATGGGCTCCGTCGCGGGCGCCGGCACCGCCGCCGCCGACGAGCCCGGCCAGAACCCGGGGGGTGCCGTCGCCACGCTCGACGGTCTGAAGACCTGGGACGACGCCATCCTGACGTACAAGGACGGCGACGAGACCAAGAAGAAGGAGATCTCGGCCGGTCTCTTCGAGATGACCGTCGACGGGGGTGGCGTCCTGCAGACCTACTGCATCGACATCCACAACCCCACCCAGGACAAGGCGAAGTACCTGGAGACCCCCTGGGGTCAGACCTCGCTCGGCGCCAACAAGGACGCGGGCAAGATCCTCTGGATCCTCCAGAACTCCTACCCGCAGGTGAACGACCTGGCCGCGCTCGCGGACAAGGCCGGCATCAAGGGCAAGCTCTCCAAGAAGACCGCCGCCGCCGGCACCCAGGTCGCGATCTGGCGCTTCTCGGACGGCGCCGAGGTCGAGGCCAAGAGCAAGCAGGCCGAGAAGCTCGCCGACTACCTCCAGGAGAGCGCGCAGAGCCTCCAGGAGCCGAAGACCTCGCTGACCCTGGAGCCCAGCGCGGTCTCCGGCAAGGCGGGCAGCAAGCTCGGCCCCGTCACGGTGCAGACCAACGCCGCCGAGGTCTCGGTGGCCGCCCCCGCCGACGCCGCCGTCTCCGGTGTGAAGATCACCGACAAGGACGGCAAGCCCGTCACCTCCGCGGCCAACGGCACCGAGCTGTGCTTCGACGTGCCCGAGGGCGCGGCCGACGGCTCCGGTTCGCTGACGGTCGAGGCCACCACCTCGGTGCCGGTGGGCCGCGCGTTCGCCAGCGCCAGCAAGAGCCAGACGCAGATCCTGGCCGGTTCCAGCAAGACCACGGTGACCGCCAACGCGACGGCGACCTGGGCCACCAAGGGCGCCATCCCCTCGGTCACGGCCGAGAAGAACTGCGCCAAGGGCGGCGTCGACGTCACCGCCGGCAACGAGGGCGACTCCCCGTTCACCTTCGAGCTCGCGGGCATCAAGCACACCGTCGCGCCGGGCGAGTCGAAGACGGTGACCGTGCCGGTCGCCGAGGACCAGGCGTACGACTTCACCATCACCGGCCCGAACGGCTTCTCCGAGCGCTTCCAGGGTGTTCTCGACTGCGAGACCCAGGGCACCCCGGCACCGGAGACCCCGGAGGAGGAGACCCCGTCCTCCGAGCCGACCCCGGCCTCGGCCGGCGGCTCCTCCGAGGGCACCACGGGCGGCGAGGGCGACCTCGCGGCCACCGGTGGCTCCAGCGCGACCCCGATGATCGCCGGTATCGCGGTCGTCCTCGTCCTCGCGGGCGGCGGCGCGATGTTCGTCCTGCGCAAGAAGAAGGCGGCAGCCGGACAGTAACGGCTCGCTGACCCCACGTCCCGGGCCCGGCACGCAGCGCGTGCCGGGCCCGCGGCGTACCCGGCCGGGCAAGGGTGACGGCCCGGGCGCACCGCGGTTTTCGTCCATGGCGCGGCGTACGGCAAGATGGGTGTATCTGCCCACCCACTGCCTGCCGGACGGTTTCTCTTGGCTGAGTACATCTACACGATGCGCAAGACGCGCAAGGCGCACGGCGACAAGGTCATCCTCGATGACGTGACGCTGAGCTTCCTGCCCGGCGCGAAGATCGGTGTGGTCGGCCCCAACGGTGCCGGTAAGTCCACCGTGCTCAAGATCATGGCCGGTCTGGAGCAGCCGTCCAACGGCGACGCCTTCCTCTCGCCCGGGTACTCCGTGGGCATCCTGCTGCAGGAGCCGCCGCTCGACGAGAGCAAGACCGTCCTGGAGAACGTCCAGCTCGGCGTCTCCGAGGTCAAGGGCAAGCTCGACCGGTTCAACGCCATCGCCGAGGAGATGGCCACGAACTACACGGACGAGCTGATGGAGGAGATGGGCAAGCTCCAGGAGGACCTGGACCACGCCAACGCCTGGGACCTCGACGCCCAGCTCGAGCAGGCCATGGACGCCCTCGGCTGCCCTCCCGGGGACTGGCCCGTCACCAACCTCTCCGGTGGTGAGAAGCGCCGCGTCGCCCTGTGCAAGCTGCTGCTCGAGGCCCCCGACCTGCTGCTCCTCGACGAGCCCACCAACCACCTGGACGCCGAGTCGGTCCAGTGGCTCGAGGCCCACCTCGCCAAGTACGCCGGCACCGTCGTCGCCATCACCCACGACCGGTACTTCCTCGACAACGTCGCGGGCTGGATCCTGGAGCTCGACCGCGGCCGCGCCATCGGCTACGAGGGCAACTACTCCACCTACCTGGAGACCAAGCAGACCCGTCTGAAGGTCGAGGGCCAGAAGGACGCCAAGCGCGCCAAGCGGCTCAAGGAAGAGCTGGAGTGGGTCCGCTCCAACGCGAAGGGCCGCCAGGCCAAGTCCAAGGCCCGTCTCGCGCGGTACGAGGAGATGGCCGCCGAGGCGGACAAGATGCGGAAGCTGGACTTCGAGGAGATCCAGATCCCGCCGGGCCCGCGTCTGGGCTCCGTCGTCGTCGAGGTCACCAACCTCTCCAAGGCGTTCGGCGAGAAGGTCCTCATCGACGACCTGTCGTTCACCCTGCCGCGCAACGGCATCGTGGGCGTCATCGGCCCGAACGGCGCCGGCAAGACCACGCTGTTCAAGATGATCCAGGGCCTGGAGAAGCCGGACTCCGGCACGATCAAGGTCGGCGAGACCGTCAAGATCAGCTACGTCGACCAGAGCCGGGCCAACATCGACCCGAAGAAGACGCTGTGGGCCGTCGTCTCCGACGAGCTCGACTACATCAACGTCGGCCAGGTCGAGATGCCGTCCCGCGCCTACGTCAGCGCCTTCGGCTTCAAGGGCCCGGACCAGCAGAAGCCGGCGGGCATCCTGTCCGGCGGTGAGCGCAACCGCCTCAACCTGGCGCTCACCCTCAAGCAGGGCGGCAACCTGCTGCTCCTCGACGAGCCCACCAACGACCTCGACGTCGAGACGCTCTCCTCCCTGGAGAACGCGCTGCTCGACTTCCCCGGCGCGGCGGTGGTCGTCTCCCACGACCGCTGGTTCCTCGACCGGGTCGCCACGCACATCCTGGCGTACGAGGGCGACTCGAAGTGGTTCTGGTTCGAGGGCAACTTCGAGTCCTACGAGAAGAACAAGATCGAGCGTCTCGGCCCGGACGCGGCCCGGCCGCACCGCGCCACCTACAAGAAGCTCACCCGGGGCTGAGCGCATGGCCCGCCACATCTACCGCTGTCCCCTCCGCTGGTCGGACATGGACGCCTTCGGGCACGTCAACAACGTCGTCTTCCTGCGGTACCTGGAAGAGGCGCGGATCGACTTCATGTTCCGGCTGGCCCCGGGGGACGGGTCGCCGTCCTTCTCCGGCGGATCCGTGGTCGCCCGGCACGAGATCGACTACGTGCGGCCGCTGGTCCACCGGCACGAGCCGGTGGTCATCGAGTCCTGGGTCACCAGGATCACCGCGGCGTCGCTGACCATCGCCTACGAGGTGAAGGAGCCCGACGACGGCGGCACGGTGTATGTGCGGGCCTCCACGGTCGTGGTGCCGTTCAACCTGGCCGAGCAGCGTCCGCGCCGGATCTCCGCGGAGGAGAAGTCCTTCCTCCAGCGGTACCTGGACGACGGCACGGGCGACCGTGCCGCCGCCGGGAACGCGGCGGAGGACAGCCCGGAGGACGCCCTCGTCGCATGACCGCGCCCATGCCCGTACCCGTGCAGAGCCTGCGTCTCGCCGATGCGAGGGAGGCGGACGACCTCGCCGCCTTCCTCGCCCGGCTGATCCACTACGACCGGGCGGCCGCCGTCCGGCTCGTCGGACAGGGCGGGGGAGCGGTCGCCGTCTTCGGGCGGCCGCCGTCGTTCGAAGTGCTCGCCATCCGCACGGCCCGCCTGGCGGAGCCGGTGGAGCTGGACGTCACCGTGTCGGCGGGTGAACTGCTGGAGTCGGTGCGCGGCGCCGAGTTCGCCGTGCCCGGCGCGGTCACCGGTCCGCCCTGGGCCGGGCTGCTCCCGCCGCGCGGCGGCTGGAGCGACGTGCCCGGCCTGCCCGGTGTGCGGGAGATGCGCGGCGCGGTGGCGGCGGCCGTCGCCGAATTCCGCGCCCGTGACGAGGCGCTGCCCGCCGAGCGGCGTACCCGCGCCGAGCGGGACCGCATCGGCCGGGAGATCTGGTCGCGCGACGTGGGCGGCACCGGCCTGCCGCTGCGCGCCGTGCACGCCGCGCACTCCCTGGGCTTCCTGCGCCCCGGCGTGCCCGTCGCCCTCCTGTCCTCCGGCGCGTGGCTGAGACTGCGCACCCCGTACGGGTCGGTCGCCCTGCGCACGAACGGGCTCGGCGGCCTCTCCGTCACCCCCCGCTGACCGGGCCGACGAGTCGGTCCCGCCGGCGTCCGCGGCGCGCGGTGCGGGGGCGGAGCCCCCGCGAAGGCGACGCGGGCGGGGCCGCGGCCCGTGAGGCGCCGGCCCCGGGCTCCACGCCCGCCACGAGAGCGCCCGCCCGGCAGGGCCCCGCACCCGACGAACCCCGGCGCAGGCCCCCGAGCGCAGCCCCTCAGGCTCCCTCGTCGTCAGGCCAGACGCCGATGTGGTCGGACTCCAGCTCCAGGGCCACCCGGTCGCGCATCCCGAGGGAAGCCGTGTAGTCGGCGGGCAGCTGGAGGCGCCCGGCGCGGTCCAGCATCGCGTACTCGCGGGCCACCACCGACTCCTGCCCCGTCGCGGCGTCCACCCGCGTGCGCCGCAGGACCTCGGACGACGTACGGCCGTCGCGGATGGCCACCGTGCGGCGCACCTCGTCGGCGACCGCCTGGTCGTGGGTGACGATCACGATCGTGGTCCCCAGCTCCTCGTTCGCCCGCCGGAACGCGGCGAAGACCTGCTCGCCGGTCGCCGAGTCCAGCTCGCCCGTGGGCTCGTCCGCGAGCAGCACCGACGGGGAGTTCGCCAGCGCGACCGCGATCGCCACCCGCTGCTGCTGCCCGCCGGACAGCTGCTCCGGCCTGCGGTCGGCGTAGTCCGCGGCGCCGAGCAGGGACAGCAGCTCCCGGGCGCGCTCCGCCTTCCGCCGCCCGCGTCCGCCGCCCCGGCCGCGCAGCTGCATGGGCAGGGCGACGTTCTGCTCGGCGGTCAGGTACGGCAGCAGGTTGCGCGCGGTCTGCTGCCAGACGAAGCCCACCACCTCGCGCCGGTAGCGCAGCCGTGCCGTGGAGTCCATCGTCAGCAGGTCGCTGCCGGCGACCCGGGCGGCGCCCGCCGTGGGGACGTCGAGCCCGGCGAGGATGTTCATCAGGGTGGACTTGCCGCTGCCCGACGCGCCCACCAGCGCCATCAGCTCCCCCTCCTTGACGAGGAGGTCGAGACCCTGGAGGGCCTGCACCTCGACCCCGTCCGTGGAGAACACCCGGACCAGCCGGTCGCACGTGATCAGGGCGTCGTGCCCGTAGGAGGGCCGGTCGCGCCGTGCGGCGACACGCCGCTCCAGCTCCTCCAGCGTCGTGTCGGTCATCGCATGTCTCCTGCCCTGAGTTCCCTGACGGATCCGCGCCGCCCCGCCCACCAGGCCTGCACCCCGGCGACGGCACCGGCCAGCAGCACGACGGCCGTCGCCGGCACCGCCAGCGACCACGGGTCGGCGCGCAGCGACACGTCGTCCACGGGGGCGACGCCCGGCGCCGCCGCCAGCGCCAGCCGCACCAGGTCGACGCCCGGCGCCAGCAGCCCGATCGTGGCCCAGCCGACGAGCGCGCCGCCCGCCGCGGCGAGCAGCGCCGGCGGCAGCGCCTCCAGCCCCAGCAGCGTCCTGCCCTGCCGGGTGGTCAGGCCCATGGTGCGCAGCCGGGCGAGCAGCATGCTGCGCTCCGGCGCCGACTGCAGCAGCGACAGCATCAGCGCCAGCACGGCGTAACCCGCCCCCGCCCCGATCGCCGCCGCGTAGATGCGCTCCGCCCCGGCCTGGAGCGGCGAGTCGGTGAAGGCCGCACGCGCCTCGGAGCGCAGCCGTACGGTGAGGTCCCCGCCGAGCTCCCGGGCGGCGGCCCGCAGCGCGGCGCCGTCCGGACGGTCACCGGTCACCAGCAGCGCCGAGGGGGCCCGGCGTTCGAGCCGGGAGGCGTCGACGACGAGGAACTCCTTCGACGCGACGGCCGGCGTCCGCTCCCGCACCTCGGCGATCTCCACGGTGAAGGTGCCCGCGACCGCGTCGATCCGGTGCCGGCCGCTGCCCAGCCACCTGGCGACGCCGGGGGAGGCCACGGCGCGCAGCACGTCCGGGTCCCCGCCCGGCCGCAGCGCCCGGGCCGGGAAGGCGCCGAGCCCGAGCCGGTGCGTCAGCGACGCGTAGGCGGCGGGGTCGACCGCGACGAGGGAGACGGCGGGCGCCTCGGCCTGACGGCCGGCGGCCGGCAGGGTCAGCGCGTGCTCGATCTGCACCGCCGTGACCGAGCCGACGCCGGGCACCGCGCGGATCGCGCGGGCCGCGTCCGCGGGCAGGGCGACGGAGTCGCCCTCGCCGGACACCCGGGCGTCGGCGCCGGTGGCCAGCAGCGCCGCCCGCGCCCGCGCGTCGTCCACCCCGGCCAGCACCGAACCGCCGAATCCGGCCGTGGCCAGCGCCAGCAGCAGCGCCAGCAGCGGCAGCGCCCCGACGGCCGACGAACGGCCCGCCCGGGCGAGCGAGAGGTAGCCGACCGCGCCGCGCAGCCGTGCCGCCGGCCGGGCGGCCCAGCGCAGCGGCACCGGGTACAGCCGGACCAGGACGAGGGCGGCGATCAGGGCCACCAGGACGGGGGCCGCGCTGGTGAGATGGTCGCCGGCGTCGGACGTGCCCCGGCGGCGCAGCGCGGTCACCGCGCCCACGGCGAGGACCAGCAGCGTCAGCTCCGCGATGGTGCGGCGGCGTCCCGGCCGGGCCAGTGTCAGGTCGTCCCGGCCGCCGTGCGCGAGCGGCACCCGGTGGCGTACGGCCGCCCGCACGGGCAGCGCGGCGCACGCGACGGCGGCCACCGCGGCGGCCGCCGCGACGGCGTGCCCGGAGCGGGCGTCGTCGACGGCCGACACCGCGAGCGCCAGACCGAGCGCGGCGGCGGGCACCGCCACGACGGCGGTCTCCGCGAGCAGCCTTCCGGCGATGCCCGCCAGCGATCCGCCGCGCGAGCGCAGCAGCGCGATCTCGGTGCGGCGGCGGGCGGCGAACAGTCCGCCCGCCATGACGACCACGACGACAGCGACGGAGCCGATCCCGAAGGCGGCGACGGCGACGACGGGTGAGATCGCCGACCGCATCGCCTCGAAGTCGCCGAGGACTCCGTCCAGGTCGGTCGAGACGTCCGCGTTCTCGTCGATGCCGTCCTTCAGCCGGATCAGGCCGGGGCCGTCCTCCAGTGCCGCGAGACGCCCGGTCAGCTCGGGCACGTCCTGGGCGGTGAGGTGGGCCGTCGCCGGGGCGACACGCCAGTACGGCTGCGGCGCGCCCAGGGTTCCCAGCAGTGCGGGGGCCGCGTCCGGGGCGATGAGGAGGGCGGCCTTCCAGTAGACGCTGGGCGGGGACCCGGTGGTGGCGCCCAGGCCGGGCGCCCGCAGCACCTCGTTGTACGACCAGTAGCTGCCCTGCGGCGAGCGGGGCTCCACGATGCCGGTGACGCGCACCGCGAGCCGCGGCCCGCCCGCCTCGCCCACGTGGATCACGGCGCCCGTCTCGACGCCGAGGGTCCTCGCGGTCGCCGTGGTGACCGCCGCCTCGATCTCACGGGTGCGGGAGGTGACGTCGCCGCCGGCCCGCGGCAGCCGCCCGTCGGTGACCGTGGCGTGCTCGGCCAGCCCGCTCTGTGCCGCCAGCGTCATGTGCGGCGGCACCGCGTCGGGGCGCGGCAGCCAGGTGTCCGTGGCGGGCAGCGGCACGCTGGTCTGCACGCCGAACGCCGATTCCCCGGGCACGGCGCGCAGCGGGCCGCCGAGCGCGTCCAGCACCGTCTCGTACGCCTCGGCCAGCGGCCCGGAGCGCAGGCTCGCCTCGCGCGCTGCCTCGGATCCGGTGAGGCCGGGGCCCGGGGTCGACACCTCCAGCACGCTGCGGGTGGCGGGGGCGTCGGTGACCGTGTGCCGCAGGCCGCGGTTCTCGTACGCGTCCACGGCACGCGGGAACGCGGCGGCCAGGAAGGCCGTCAGGAGCACGAGGACGCCGAAGGCGGCGGCCGTGCCGGGCGCGGTGCGCAGCCGGGTCCGCACCCAGGGCGCGACGGGCCGCGGACGCCGGGAGCCGCCCGCGGGGCGGGTCGAGGGTCGGCCGGTCATGTCAGTTGTCCCCCTGGTGGCGCAGTGTCACCGCGGGGTCCGGGCGGCGCAGGGCGATGACGGCGACGATCAGCAGCGGCAGCGCCGCCACTCCGGCGAGCAGCAGCGCCACCCGTCCCACGGGCAGTTCGACCAGGACCCCCGGCACCGGCTGGGCCGCCTGCCCCGTCAGCACGATCAGCGGCACGACGGCCCGGGTCAGCACCGTGCCCAGGGCCGCACCGACGAGCAGGGCGACACCGATCAGCACCCCCTGCTCGGCGGCCATCAGCCGGGCGAGCCTGCGCCGCGGGGTGCCGAGGGCCCGCAGCACGGCGAACTCCGACGACCGCTCGCGCAGCGACCCGGCCGCGCTCACCGCGAAGCCGACGGCGGCCAGGGCGGCGGCCACCACGGCGACCGCGAGGAGCGCCGAACGGGGCCCGGCGCCCAGCGGGTCGCCGTGCAGCTCGGCGGCCGTCTCGTCACGGACGAGGACCTGCGCGCCGTCGGCGTCCGGGAGCGCGCGCAGCGCCGCGGAGACGTCGTCCGCCCGGCCCGGCGCGGTGGCGAGCCACCATTCGGACGGCGTCAGCGAGGTGCTGTCGTCCTGGGCCAGGACGGCGTTGACCGTCCGCAGGTCCAGCAGGACCCCGCCGCCGTCAGCGGCGGCGGCCGCGGTCCGGTCCGTCCCGTCGAGGGCCGCCGCGGCCGCGCCGGTGCCCGTGGTCGGCAGCCGCCGGACCACTTCGGCGACGGTGACCCGCAGGTCCCGGCCGCCGAAGGTGAGGTCGACGCGGTCGCCGCGCGCCGCGCCGGAGGCGTCCAGGAACGCGTCGGTGACCACGGCCGGGATCTCCCGCGGCGCGGGCGGGCGGACGGCGTCGACCCGGACCCCGAAGTCCGGCGCCGTCAGCGCCCTGCCCCACGCGTCGGTGCCCCACGGCGCGGGGGCGGCGGTCCAGGCGACGCCCAGCGGGGCGGAGCCCGTCGCCGCGGGCCGCAGCGGCACCGGTTCCCCGGCGTCGGTCCCGGTGCTCTCCTGGTACACCGCCTCCCAGCGGATCCCCGCGCCGCCGGTGACGGGACGCAGGGCGCCGTCCTCCCCGGCGGACAGGACGCGTTCGACGGTCAGCCGCTGGTTCTCGGCCCGCTGCGGGGTCGGGGTGTCGAGCAGCCGTATCCCGGTCAGCGCGAGCGGCCCGGCCGGCGGGGCGTGACCGCCCGACGCGGTGGCGCCCAGCTCCAGGGCGAGCGAGTGGACCCGGCCGTCGACGGGGACGGTCCCCGCGGCCGTCCGGTGGGCGATCCCGTAGCGGTCCTCCAGCACGGCCACCACCGGGATCCGCATCCCGGACGGCGACACGCCGCCGCGGGCGCCCTCGGCGGTGAGCCGCAGTTCGAGGGCCGCGCGCCGGGCGTCCTCGGGCAGCAGCAGCCCCGGGCGGCCGTTCTCGGCGGGCTTCAGGACGCGGAGCACCCCGGCGGGGTCCGCGTCCGCGAGATCGCCGCGCATCAGCAGACGGTCGCCCGCGCCGGCCGTGTCCAGCGCGAGGACCGTCGCGGTGCGGTTCCCCGACAGGCCGACGGAGGACCGCACCGCGGGGGCCACCGCCCGCACGCCGGGCAGGGCGGCGTACCGTCCGGCATCGCCCGGTCCGGCCGTGCCGGTGTCCAGCACGCGTACCGACGTGCCGGAGCGGAAGTCGGCCTGGTCGTCCTGCGAACGGTCCCACGACGCGCCCTGGCCGATCGCGAGCATGCCCATCGCCACCGCCAGCACCAGCAGCAGCACCGGGCCCGCGCCGCGCAGCGGACGCCGGCTGAACTGCCAGCCGGCCAGCGCCAGCGGCAGACCGCGTCCGCCCGCCGCCCACCGCTCGGCGAGCCGGGCGACCGGCGGCAGCAGCCGCAGGGTGAGCACGGTGCCCGCCAGCAGTGCCAGCGCGGGCGCCACGACCAGCAGCGGGTCGATGCCGAGCTCGCCCTCCCGGTCGCCGCTCAGCGCCCCGCCGCCGGCCGTCCCGGTCTGCCGGTCCAGCTGCCAGAAGGCGACGGCCGCGACGGCCAGCAGCCCGAGATCGGCGCCGGCGCGCACCGGTCCGGGCAGCGAGCGGCCACGGCCGCGCCGCGGCCCCTCGCCACCCGCGCCGAGGGCGGGGGCCACGACGGCAGCGGCGCAGCACACCGCCACCGCGACGGCCACCAGCCACACCTGGGCCATCGGGGCGTCACCGACCCGCAGGCCGCTGTCGTCCAGCGAGGAGTGGCCGGCGAGCAGCCGGGTCAGCGGTCCTGCGAGCAGCGGGGCGCACAGGGCGGCGGGCAGCGCCAGCAGCAGGGCCTCCACCGAGGCGAGCGCGGCGATGCGTCCCCGGGAGGCGCCGCGCGCCCGCAGCAGGCCGGTCTCGCCGGCCCGTTCACTGCTCAGCAGCCGGGCCACCAGCAACAGGGTGCAGCCGGCCAGCACCACCAGCTGCACGGCGACGATCAGCAGCGTCGAACGCGCCACCAGCAGCGCCCGCTCGCTCTGGGCGAGGACCGTCGGCAGCGACGTGCGCACCGTCACGGCCCCGGCGAACGCGGCGTCCTTGCCGAGCGCCTCGGGGCCGACGACGGACGCCGCGTGCAGTGCGCCGATCCGGTCGGCGGTCACCGTGCGGAAGTCGGCGCGGGCGATCCAGGCGGAGTCGCCCGCCCCCGTGCGGCCCGACGCCAGCAGCCCCGGGTCGGCGAGCAGCGGTCCGTACGTGGTGAAGACGGCGGAGCGCACCCCGCGTCCGCCGAGCGGGTCGAGCTGCCAGTAGGGATCGGCCGGGTCGGCGGCCCGGTACACGCCCACGACCTCGGCGGTGAGCGGCTTCTCGGTGAGCCGGTCGGTCAGTTCGAGCCGCGCGCCCACGGTCAGGTCCAGCAGTTTCGCGGCCGCCTCCGGCAGGGCCACCTGCACGGGACCGCCGGCGCCGGCCGGTGCCGGCAGCCGTCCGGCCACCGTGTCGACCTGTGCGGGGTCCAGGGCGGCGAAATGCGTGAGATCGGGCTCGCCCTTGCGCGCCTCGGGGCTCTGCAGCGAGCGCGGCAGCGCGTACGCGCCCGACCGCTCCAGCTTGCGCACGGTGACCGGCAGGCCGTCGAAGGCGGCGGCGGCGCCGCGGGCGACGGCCGCGTCGGCGGCCTCGCGCCGCTCGGCGGGGGTCCGCGCGGCGACGGTGAGGGCGGCGCCGGCCGCCTCCCGGGTGCCGAGGGTGTGGCGCAGGGCCGCGTCACCGACCGATCCGGAGAAGGCGGCGAGTGCGGACAGCACGCAGGTCGTCAGCACGACGGCGAGCAGCGCCGCGGCCAGCAGCAGTCCGTGCGCCCTGACGCGCAGCAGTACGAACCCCGTCACTCGTCCCCCACCCCGGCCCGCTCCCTCCGGCCGGTACGGCCGGATCAGCCGGGCGGGCCGCCCCTGAATCCTCCCGGGATGCTTTCAGAGGACACCGGTCGGGGGTAACCGCTTGCCGGACGACCTTGACCCGATCGTGACCGTTATCCGGCGTGCGATGACCGGAATGTGTGGCTCCGGGAGCGCTGGGTGAGAAGGCGGTTACTGGTCCGGGGTGTTGACCATCGAGGCGGCGGCGTAGGTGAGGTAGCTCCACAGCTGGTGCTCGTGCTCGGCGGAGAGCCCCAGCTCGTCCACCGCCGTCCGCATGTGCTTCAGCCAGGCGTCGTGCGCCGCCCGGTCGACGGTGAACGGGGCGTGGCGCATCCGCAGGCGCGGATGCCCGCGGTTGTCGCTGTAGGTCCGCGGCCCGCCCCAGTACTGCATCAGGAAGAGCACCAGCCGCTCCTCGGCGGGACCGAGGTCCTCCTCCGGGTACATCGGCCGCAGCAGCGGGTCGTCGGCGACGCCCTGGTAGAACCGGTGGACGAGGCGTCGAAAGGTGTCCTCGCCGCCGACCTGCTCGTAGAAGGTCTGCTCCTGAAGCGTCCCGCGCGGAATCTCGTTCACCCGTCCATCGTCTCAGACACCCCGGCCGAGGCCGGAGGCCCTAGGACCCCTGTATTCCGGCCGAGTGCCGCCCCGGGTGGCCCGGGGCGGCACCCGGGGCGGCACGCGTGGCCCGGGGCGGCACGGGTGGCCCGGGGCGGCCGCCCCGCTTCCGCGGTGCCCGCCGCCCGTGCCGGATGCGGGACCGCTGCCCGCGGCTCGCCACGGATGCCGGGGCGAAGCAGAGTGGAGACATGGCTGCACACACGGAGCCGCCGCCCGGTCCGCGCCCCGGGGCCGGAGCGGATCCCTTCGCCGGACCCGGGGCCGAGGCGCGGGCCGCCATGGTGCGCGAGATCGTCCGCGGGGGAGGGCTGGCGGACCCCGCCTGGCGGGCGGCGTTCGAACAGGTGCCGCGGCACCTGTTCGTCCCCAGCTACTTCGTGGTCGAGGCAGGCGTCTACGAACGGCTCTGGCGGGAGGACCCCGACCCGGAGCGGCGGGCCCGCTGGCTCGACGGGGCGTACGAGGACGGCCCGCTGGCCACCCGCCTGCGCGACGGCGCGCTGGTGACGTCGTCGAGCCAGCCGTCCCTGATGGCGGTGATGCTCGACGCGCTCGAACTCGCGGACGGGGACACCGTGCTGGAGATCGGCGCGGGCACCGGCTACAACGCGGCCCTGCTCGCGCACCGGCTCGGCGACGACGCCGTCACCACCGTGGACCTGGACCCGGACATCACCGAGTCGGCCAGGTCCCACCTGGCCGAGGCCGGTCACCGGCCCTTCGTGGTCACGGGCGACGGCGCGCGCGGCTGCCCCGAGCGGGCGCCGTTCGACGCCGTCGTCGCCACCTGCACGCTGCCGTCGGTGCCCCCCGACTGGCCCGCCCAGTGCCGTCCGGGCGCCCGTATCGTCGCCCCGCTGTCCACCGGACTGATGGCCCTGCGGGTGGGTTCCGACACCGACGGACGGCCGAGCGCCGAGGGGCGCTTCCTGCGGACCTCCGCCTACTTCGTGCCGCTGCGCGGGGGCATGGGGGTGCCCGAGAGCAGCGCGGGCGGACTGCCGCGGCGGGCGATCGAGAACGAGCTCTTCCGCTTCCTGCTGACGCTGACGGCCGACAGCCTCGACCCGCGTGAGGCGCTGTCCCTGTGGGAACGCGAACACCGGCCGCAGCGGGACCGGTTCGGGGTCACCGTCCGCGGCGGACGGCAATGGGCCTGGCTGGACGACCCGGAGGGCCCGTACGTCTGGCCGCTCGGCGGGCCGGAGGCGTGACGCCCCCGGCCCGTCGTACCGGGACCGTCAGCCTCGGCGGACGGTGATCGTCGTCCAGGCGCCCACGTGCACCCGGTCACCGTCCTGGAGCGGGATCGGCACGTAGGGCTGGATCGGCTCCTCGGCGCCGTTGAGCGTGGTGCCGTTGGTGGAGTTCTGGTCGACCACCGCCCAGCTGCCGTCCGGCTGCTGCACCAGCACCGCGTGCTGGTGCGAGACGCCCGGGTCCTCCGGGGGCACCGACAGGTCGATGTCCGGGGACTCGCCGGTCGAGTGCCGGCGGCGGCCGATGCTGACCTGGTTGCCGGAGAGCGGAAGCCGCTGCTCCGGCGAGTAGGCGGGCAGGTTCAGTCCGGTCGCCTCCGGGCCGCTGCGCTGCATCATCGCCATGAAGTAGTCGCGGTCGGGCGCGATCACGGCGGTCCAGCCGGCCGGTGCCTGCGCCTGGGACGGGAACGGCGGCGGCTGCTGCCCCTGCGGCATCCCGTGCGGTCCGCCCTGCGGCGGCCCCTGGTGCGGCGGAGGGCCCTGGTGCGGGGGCGGCGGCTGCTGCCCGAACGGCGAAGGGCTCTGCGGGCCCTGGGGCGCCTGTGGCCCGGCCGGGGGCGGGGGCGACTGGGTGCGCGACGGGGGTGACAGCATCCAGTCGTCACCACCGGTGTGCTGCGGCGGCGCGGGCGGCGAGGGCTGCGGGAACGCCGGCGGAGCCGGGGGGCCGCCCTGCTGGAACGCCGACGGCACGGGCGGCGGGAACCCCTGCGGGGGCTGCTGCCCGCCCGGGCCCTGCATCGGGCCGGGGCCCTGACCTTGACCTTGACCGGGGCCGGGTCCCTGCATCGGTCCCGCGCCCTGGCCGGAACCGTGCATCGGGCCCTGACCGTGGCCGGGACCGGGGCCCTGGGACGGATCGTGGCTCAGCGGCTCCGCGGGCCGGTTCATCTGCGACGGACGCGAGCCCTGGTAGTCGAAGGGATCACGCGGGGGTCCGGGCGGCGGACCGGGCTGCGCCTGGAAGCCGGGCGGCAGATTGAGGCCCGGCTGCGGCGGCGGCGCGATCGGTGTGTAGGAAGTGGCCGTCTGCGTCAGGAAGTTGTACCGGCACTCCTCGCAGAAGGGCGCCATCGCCTCACGCGGCGTGCGGCACTGCGGGCAGAGCTCGGCCTGCGCGGTCGCCTGCGGATCGGCGCCGAACCCTCCGGGGCCGTCGCCGCCCGGGCCCGGGTAGCCGTCGCCACCCGGTCCGGGGTAGCCGTAGGCGGGGGGCGGCGGGGGAGGAGGCGGTACGGCTCCGGCGCCGGGGCCGGCCATGCGGTGGCCACAGACCTCGCACCAGTCGTCGGAACCCGACTGGTGTCCGTTCGGGCAGGTCGGCATGTCGGCGCTTCCCCCTCTCCTTCTCCGGCCCGGGGGCCGTTTCGCGTCTGCTCGTGCGTGCTGTCGCGCGCTACTTCTTCACGCGGACGGTCTTGGTGGAGCGCGTCTCGAGCGTCATCTCGTCCGCGTCCGCGACCTTCGCCTTCAGTCGCACAGTACCCGTCGCCACGTCGACCACGTCCACCACCTTCGAAAGCAGTTTCGCAGTGTCCTCGTTGCCGGAACGGGCCGCCAGCTGCACGGCGCGGCCCAGTTTGGCCGTCGCTCCTCCGATGTCACCCGATTTGCGTGCCTGCAGCCCCTGCTGGATGACCTGGGCCAGTTCCGCCTGTCCCGTGTAGTGCGCCACCTGCGCGTTGATCGCCGTCGAGGCGGCGAGATCGTCCGTCCACACCGCCCTGACCAGTCCCTGGGACAGGACCTCCGGAGCGCCGCCGCCCGCGGCCGGGACGATCAGCGAGACCCGGGCCGCGAGCATCTCCTGTCCCACACCGGCCTCGGGGACCCGTACGCAGACGTGGTAGTCGCGGGACTCGTCGCCCCACGACCCGGTGGGGTAGTCGCCCGCCCGCGGGCCGGCCTCGGTGCGCCGCCCGGTGAGGTCCTCCACGGTGGGCGCGACCTGCTTCACGAAGACGATCTCCACGCCGACGGGCGTCCACAGCCGCAGTGCCACGTCCGCGACCTCCTTGCCCATCGCCTTCTCCATCATCGACGTGAAGTCCGCGGCGAGTCCGCTCGGATCGGCGACGATGTCGGCGGTGCCCAGCAGCGCGGACGCGATGCCGGTGACCTCCTTGACCTCCCAGTCCGTGCCCACGCCGCGCGCGTCGCAGGTGAAGCGGCCGGCGCAGGCGTCGAGGGCCGCCCGCAGCTCCTCGGGCGACTCGTGCTCGTTGCGGCCGTCGGTGAGCAGGATGCCGTGCCGGATGGTCAGGTCCGCGGAGGCGAGCAGCCGGTCCGCGAGCCGGAGCCAGGTGCCGATCGCGGTCCCGCCGCCCGCGGTCAGCCGGCGCAGGGCGTCCTTGGCCTGCGCGCGTGTCGCCGGGTCGGCGACCGCGAGCCGGCCGCCGCCGGGATAGACCTCGGCCGCCTTGTGGGTGCCCGCGACCACGGCGAACGCGACCCCGTCGCGCAGGGTGTCGATGGCGGCGGCGGTCGCGTCCCGCGCGTTGCGCATCTTCGTGGGCGGATAGTCCATCGAACCGGAGCAGTCGACCATCAGCACCACGCCCGCCGAGGGCGCCGCCTGCCCCGGCATCGCCGAGGGCGCCGAGGTCGCGCCCAGCAGCGGCACCCCGCCGGTCGTGCCGCCGCCGGTGGAGGTCACCGTGACGATCGCGTTGACCTCGCGGCCGCCCTCCGGGAGGTAGGCGTTCTGGTAGACGTCGACGGAGAACTGCGGCACCTGGGACTTGGAGAAAACGGCCATCTGATCGGCTCCTTGAGGCTCCATCGGGGCAGAGGTGCGGGGCGGTACGACGCCGGCCGAGGCCCCCGGCGGCCGGCGCCGGGGGCCTCGGACTACGGCGTCGCGGGGGCCGGCGGCGCCGGTTCGCCGGCCGGCACGGCGAACGGGAGCACCGCCACCGTCACGTTGTCGTGGCCGCCGCCGTCGAGCGCGTGACCGACCAGCATCTGCGCGCTGTGCAGGGGCCGCTGCGCCGCGTCGCCGGGCACCACCCGGGCCATGTCCTCGGCGCCCTCGGCGTAGTTCCACAATCCGTCCGTGCAGACCACGACCACACCGGGGCGGTCCGGCTTGAACGACTGGGTGTGCGGGTCCAGTTCGTAGGAGTCCGCCCCGAGCCAGCCGGTGATCGCGTGGGCGCGCTCGTCCGCGTACGCCTCCGCCTCGTTCATCAGACCCGCGGCGACCATCTGGGCCGCCCACGAGTCGTCCTCGGTCAGCCGGGCCGACGGCCCGCTGCGGTCGTCGGGGACCCAGTAGGCGCGGCTGTCGCCGACCCAGCCGACGACCAGCAGACCGCCGGCCGAGACCGCGCCGACGATCGTGCAGGCGGGGGCGTTCCGGTGGCGGCCGGATTCCGGCTCGGTGTCGTCGGTGGCCAGGGCGTTGACCGCCTCGGAGGCCGCGACGATCGCCTCGCGCATCGCCTGCTGCGGGTGGGTGCCGCGCGGCAGGGCGGCCAGCAGTTGCTCGTTGGCGGCCCGCGCGGCGGCGGCGGACGCCTCGTCGGGGCGGGTCGCCGAGGACACGCCGTCGCAGACGACGGCGACCACGGCGGGCGACCCGTCGGGGAGGGCCGTCGACGAGACCGCGAACGCGTCCTCGTTGCGGTGGTGGCGCAGACCGCGGTCGCTGACGGCGGCGACCGAACCGAGCTCCTGCTCCATGTGGTCACGCTCGCGCGGCTGCGCGTGGCCGCAGTTCTCGCAGTACCCGTCGGTGTCCACGCGGCCGGCCCGGCAGGCCACGCACAGCTTGCCGCCGGCCGCGGGGGCGGGCGCCGGCAGGGGCTGCGCGGTCCTCGGGTCCACGGCGACCGCCGTGCCCGGCCGGGGGGCGGCCAGCTCGAAGTCCCCGGACCGGGGGGTGTCGTAGCGCATCGGGGCGCCCTCCTGCCCGGCGGCGGGACGCGCGTCCCCGCCCTCGGCCCGGGCGGCGGCCCGGTCGTGGCCGCCGTCCGCGGGGCCGGGCACCGTGCCCTGCGCCCGCGGTGCCTCCCCGGGGGCGGCCGGGCCGTCGTACGCGGCGGGCTGCCCGCCTCCCGCAGCGGCCGCACCGGCGGTACCTGCCGGCGTGCCGCCGTGGGCTCTGCCGTCACCGGCCGCGCCTGCCGGGGGAGCGGTGGGCGCGTGAACCGGGGCACCGCCGTGGGCGGAGCCGGCCGCGGGCAGCACAGCCGCACCGCCGTGGACCGCGCCCGGCGCGCCGGCCGACGGCGGTGCCGCCGGCGGCGGCGGGGTGGGCTGCGTTCCGGCGG
>NZ_RDBP01000012.1:342972-384408 GCF_008042045.1 Streptomyces sp. T39 | reverse complement strand
GCCCACTCCGCCTGTTCCGCCGGTGCCACCGTCGGAACAGGCGGAGTGGGCTGTGCCGCCGAGCCGGCCGACGGTGGCACCGGCGGGACAGGCGGCGGGGTGGGCCGGGCTCCGGCGGGGCCGCCCGCGGAGGTGGCCGCGGACTCGGCGAGGTCGGCGGCGTGCTGGGTGGGCGGGGACATGCCCGAGGTGTCGGTGCCGGCGGCCGTGGGCCACTCCACCGGGGTGCCGATCGCCTGGGTGGGGCGGTCGGTCCCGGCCGGCGCCGCGAGCGCCGACAGGTCGTACCCGCAGGCTCCGCAGAACCGGTCGCCCGACTCCACCGGCTCCTCGCAGCCGGGGCAGGACTGCCCCTCGGCCGACTGGTGCATCTGCGCCATCATCACACCCACGTCCGGGGGCGGTAGCGGTTCGCCCGCTCCACCAGTTCTATCCGTTCCTCGCCGCGCTGGGCGAGCCGGGCCAGGACCCGGTAGGAACGCTCCAGCCCGAAGCGCAGACCGCGCTCGTCCAGCGGGCTGCCCAGCAGCGCCGAGGGTCCGTTCGGACCCGGCGCGGCGACGGGCGCCGCCGGGGACGGCCCGGCTCCGGGACTACCGGAGATTACCCAGTCGAGTGCGGTGCCGAGCACCTCGGTCGCCAACTTCTCCCGGCGCACCGCGTCCAGACCGAACGCGTCCAGTGCCTCCACCTGCGCCGCGGACGCCGCCAGATCGGCCAGCAGCGCCTCGTGCGCGGCGCGCCGCCGCAGCCGCGACCGCACGGCGGCCACCCGGGCGGCCGTGTAGTGGATGGACGCTTCGGGCACCGACTCCAGTGTCCGTACGGCGCCCGGCCGGTCGCCCGCCGCCAACTGCACCCGTGCGAGCCCGAACGCGGCGCTGACGAAGCTCGGATCGGTCGTCCACACCAGGCGGTAGTAGTCCGCCGCGTTGTCCAGCTGGCCGAGCACCTCGGCGCACAGCCCGAGCGCCAGCTTCGGCGCGCACTCTCCCGGGAACGCGTCGTAGACCGCGTCGAAGGAGAGCGCCGCCGTCTCGTGGTCGCCGTGCACCAGCGAGGCGACGCCCCGGTACCAGACCACCCGCCAGTCGTCGGGATGTCCGCTCTCCAGGGTGGCCAGTGCGGCCGACGCCGCGGTCAGGTCGCCCAGTTCGAGCCGGGCGCGCAGCTCGCGCAGCAGCGTCTCCGTGGAACTCGCCGGCACGCCGTGCAGCGCGGTGATCAGTTCGGCCGGCGCGGAGGCCATCAGCCCTGCGAGGAAACCGGCGTTGGGGTCGTGGGGGTCGACGCGGGGGACGGGGAGCGCCAGCGCGCCGGCCCGGGTGTCGAGGGGCGCGAGCCGGGCGGTGCCCGGGGCGGCCGGCACCGCGGGGGTGCCCGCCCCGCGCGGGGCGGGCACCCCCGCGCCCGGTGGCAGCGCCGGGGCGCCGCGTGCGGCGCGGCCCGTCCGGCGTGCGCCCAGCGCGGAGACGTCCTCCGTGAGCTCGGCGAACAACTCGGTGTCCGTCACCCGCAGTTCGGGGCCGAAGAGCGTGGACAGGGCGGGGCGGGGGCGCCCCGTCTGCATGGCGACGACCTCCCGCAGCACCCCGGTGAGCTGGTCGGCCATCTCCTGCGCGGACGCGAACCGGCGCGCCGGATCCGGGTCCGTGGCCCGGACCAGCAGCCGGTAGAACGACTCGTAGGTGCGGAAGACGGGGATGTTCTCGGGGTCGGGCAGGCTGTCCACGAAGACGTTCGTGTAGCCCTGGAAGTCGAACGTCATGACCGCGAGCGTCCGGGCGACGGTGTAGAGGTCGGAGGCGACCGAGGGACCGACCTCGGCCACCTCCGGCGCCTGGTAGCCCACGGTCCCGTAGATCGCGGACTCGTCGTCGTCCATCCGGCGGACCGCGCCCATGTCGATCAGCTTGAGCTGGTCCTGCTGCTGGATGGCGTTGTCGACCTTGAAGTCGCAGTAGAGAAGGTTTCTGCTGTGCAGATGGCCCAGCGCCTCCAGCGCCTCGATGCCGTACGCGCAGGCCTGCTCGACCGGCAGCGGATCGCGCCGGCCGTCCGGTCCGCGGCGCCCGTTCGCGATCTCCTTCAGCGACTTGCCGCCGACGTACTCCATGACGATGTAGCCGTCGAGGGAGCCGGTGCGCTGGTCGAGGTGCTCGACGAAGTTGTAGATGCGCACGATGTTGGAGTGCTCGATCTCGGCGAGGAAGCGCCGCTCGGAGATCGCCGCCGCCATCGCGTCCTGGTCGCCCGTGTCCAGCAGGCCCTTGAGGACCACCCAGCGGTCGGACACCGCCCGGTCCACCGCCAGGTACACCCAGCCCAGGCCGCCGTGCGCGAGACAGCCCGCGACCTCGTACTGGCCGTGGACGATGTCGCCGCCCTTGAGCTTGGGCACGAAGGAGTACGGGTGACCGCACTTGGTGCAGAAGCCCTCCGTGCGCCCCGGCCGGTCCCCGCGGGCGCGACCGACCGGCGCGCCGCAGTCGGAGCGGGAGCAGAACCGCTTGCGCTCGGGGACCTCCGGGTCCGTCATCACGGCCGACCGGGGGTCGGGCCTCGGCACCTCCGGCACGGCGACCAGTCCGGCGCCGAGGCGGTTGCGCCCCGAGGCCGCCGTGGACGTACCGGAACTGCGCACCGACACCGACTGCGAGGACGTGCCGCCGCCCGTCAGGGAACGCGACAGGCGGCCCGACACCGACCGGCGAGACGTCGACGAACGCGAGGACGCCCGCCCGCTGCGCGCCGACACCGAGTCCCGCGCTCCGCCGGCGACGCCGGTGGGCGGTGACGACACCATGCCCGTGGGCGACACGACGGGGGCGAGGCCGCAGGTGTCGCAGTACAGTTCGCCGCCCCCCATGTCCTCGTAGGAGCCCTCGCAGCCGGGGCGCTGGCAGTTCGTGTTCTCGCTCATGAATCCCCCCTGCTGTCCTGAAGGCCGGGTCCGTCCGCTCTCGGTACGAGCACCTCCGCCGCCGCGTGCTGGTAGCGCAGCACGGCCTGCTCCGCGGCGCGCAGGTCGCACGGCGCGCTCCAGAGCATCCGCCGTGCCGCGTCGTACCGCTCGATCAGCAGCGGATCCTCCGCCATGCCGTGCCGGGCCACCTTCGCCCTGTACGCGTCCAATCGGCCGCGCAGTTCGGCGCGGACCGCCAGCGGCGCGGTGACGGCGGTCAGCGACTCGCGGGCCCGGTGCAGCTCGTCCTCCGCGTCCCGCTCCAGCGACTCCAGCAGCGGCGACAGCCGGTGCCACCGGGAGTGCCGCCGGTACTCGGCCGCGGTGGCGAGCCGTTCCTGGAGCGCGGTGGGCGGACCGCTGACCGCGGGCACCTCGGACGCCGCGATCTTGGCCAGCACCTCGCCGCGGGCCGCGCGGGCCTCGGCGAGGGTGCGGTCCGCCCGGGAGAGCACGTCCCGCAGCCGCAGCAGCCGTTCCTCGGAGTCCTGGCGGACCTGGAGCACCGCCTCGATCTCCCGGCGGACGTCCTCCAGGTCACGCGCCGCCCGGTCGTAGCGGTCGGTGTCGGGGCGGCCGCCGCCCGGTGCCGAACTGCCCTGCGCGGGACGCCAGAAGGCCAGCGGATCCGAGAGGACCTGGGCGCGCAGGGTGGCCAGCTCGTGGGTGATCGACTCCAGATCGTCGCCCGACGGGTGCTCGCCCGGCCGCACGCCGACGGAGTGGGCCAGCGAGCGGGTGCGCCGCAGTTCCGCGGAGAGGAGGTCTATCCGGGCCGGCAGCGCGGACCAGACCGCGTCGGCGGTGATGATGGTGTCGAGCGAGGAGGCGTAGAGGGCGTTCATCCGCGCGACGAGCTCCTGGAGGGTGAACTCCTCGGAGAGCACGGCGGGGCCCGCGATGTCCGGCGACGGGGGCACCGCCTGGCCCGCGACGGTGACGCTGCGCCCGCGCAGCCGCTCGGTGAGCTCGACGAGGTCCTCACGGCTGGACCAGCGCCGCCGGGCGCGCAGTTCGCGCATGGCGGCGAGCGCGCCGGAATAGGCGTCGAAGTAGGTCCACAACTGGGTGATCGACTGTTCGGCGGCGGCCCAGCGGTCCTTGGTGACGCCGGTCAGCTCGGCGCCCTCCAGGAGCCGGCGCCCGGCGTGGTCCTGGAGCGCGAGGAGCGAGGTCTCGACGGCCTCGTGCTCCGCGCCGAGCCGCGCCAGCGCGCGGTCCACCTCGTCCCGGTCCATCACCGGCCCGTGGGGTGTCCCCGCCGCGCCGGAAAAGGGTCCCGCGACGCCCATCGATCACCTCTCCGATCCGTGCGTGTCCTGGCTTTCGGTCCTGCCCGTCCCCGTCGTCCGCCCGCCCCCTAACCCTCGCGGTACTTGGGCTGCGGCGGAGCCGTGATCCCCGGCAGGTCGTCCTTCAGCCAGCGCGTGTACGCGGCCATCCAGGGCCCCTTGCGGTACTCGTCGAGCACATGGTTCACCCGGCGCACCAGATCGTCCTTGCCGAGCTTGGTCGCCACCCCGTAGTACTCGGTGGTGAAGGGCGAGCCCTTGAGCTCGACCGCGGGATCCTGCGCCGCCTGCCCGGCCGCCAGCGCGTTGTCCGTGACGATCGCGTCCACCAGGCCCTGCTGGAGTCTGACCAGGCAGTCCAGCTGGTTCGGCACGGTGAGCAGGTCCTCGTCCCCGGGGCCGCCGTCGTGCTCGTCCCGGAAGACCGCGCCGAAGGCGTTCTTCTCCATGGCCTCGTACGCGGTCGACCCCTCGGCCGTGCACACCCGCTTCCCCGACAGGGAGGCGTCGTAGCCCGTGATCTTCTGGCCCTTGGGCGCGAGGACCTGCTGTCCCGCCTGGAAGTAGGCGGTCGAGAAGGCGACCTGCTCGATACGGGCGCAGTTGATCGTCATGGTGCGCACCACGATGTCGACCGCGCCGCTGTCCAGCGCGGCGATCCGCTGGTTGGTCGGTATCGCACGGAAGATGATGGCGTCCTCGCTGCCGAGGATGTCCGCCGCGATGGCGCGGGCGAGGTCGATGTCGAAGCCCTCCAGCCGCCCGGCCGACGCCTTGACGGCGCCGTCGGCCGTCTCCTCCGGGTCGAGGGGCCTGCGGAAGCCCCACTGGTAGCTGTTCTGGTCGACGCCGACGACGAGTTTGCCCCGCTCCCTGATGGCGTCGATGTTCGGGCCGCCGGCCGTCGACGGGCGCAGGGACGCCTCGGGGTCGGTGCAGTCGTCCGCCTTCGCCGGCAAGGCGCTGCCCCGCCCGGCGGGGTCGGCGCCCAGTGCCGCACCCCCGTGGGACAACGGCAGCAGCGTGACGGCGGCCGTCAGCGCGCAGGCGGCGGCCATCCCGGCGACACCGCCCCACCCGCGCAGCCCGGCACGGACCCCGCGGCGGCGGGCGCCCGTCGGCTCGTCGGTCATCGCTCCCCCTCTCACCGGTACTCCGAAAGCCTGCGGTTGATGCCGAGCACCGCGGTCACCGCGCCGAGCACGGCCAGCAGTGCCGCACCCGCGGCCAGGCCCGTGAACGCCGAACCGGCGGCCTTCGCGGACGCGGTGAACTCCCGCTGCTCGTGCTCCAGCGCCTCGGTGAGGGCCGTGTCGAGCGAGTCGAAGGACTCGTTGGTCGAGCCCTCGCCCCCGATGACGCGCGCCACGGCGCCGTCGTAGTCGCCGCCCTGGTCGGCCTTGGTGACGTCGGTGTGCCTGGTCCGCCAGGCGGCGACCGTCTCCACCGCCTTCTCGACGGGCGTGCGGCCCGCGGTGTCGTCGGCGTGGCGCAGGGCGTCGTCCAGGGAGCTGCCGAGACGCTCCATCGCCTGCGCGTACTCCACGGCGTACTTGTCGTCCTTGCCGTCGTCGGTGAGCACGGCGCCGCGGGCGACGAGGGTGAGGTTCTCGCTGGCGCGCGCCTGGAGGGCCTGGATGCGGGCCTCGCTCAGCACGTCGAGCGAGCGCTGGGCGTGGACCTCCGCGTCGTCCAGCCGGGCTCCGGCGAGCGCCTGGGCACCCACCAGCCACCCCGTCACCAGGGCGGCGGCGACGGTGGTGGCGAGCAGGCCGTGGTTGAACACACGGTGCGTGCGACGGTAGTTGCGGCGCTGGGCCCAGCCGAGGACGGCCAGCGCGGCGACACCGGCTGCCACCGACGCCAGGGGCCAGAAGCGCGGGTCGTCGTAGTCTGCGCGGAGCCGGGTGGACTCGGCGAGATGGAGCTTGCGTGCCGCGGGGAGCAGGTCCTCGGTCATCAGGTCGCTGGCGAAGCGCAGATACGCGCCGCCGAGGGGGTGCCCCAGACGGTTGTTGGCGCGGGCGGTCTCCACGTAGCCGGTGTAGCGGGGGAGAAGCTCGTTGAGGTGGGCGATCTGGCGGCCCGACTCGCTGTCCGAGTCCGTGTGGGTGGCGGCGGTGACCAGCAGGCGGGAGGCGCGGGCGATGTCCTTCTCGTACCGCTCCTTGACCTCGCGCGGTTCCTCGGCGCCGGAGAGGAAGCCGGTGGACGCCGCGGTGTTGGCGTCGGCGAGGGAGCGGTAGACGGACGCAGCGTCCCGGCTCAGCGGCTGGCTGCGGCTCACCACGTCGTCGGCGGCGGCCGCCCGGTCGGAGACCTCCAGGGCGGTGACCGCGCCGAACACCACCATCAGCGCGGCGAGTACGGCTCCGACGATCTGGAGCCGGCCGGGTTCGGTGGTGGCGGCGGCGCGCAGCCGGCGCACGATCTCGGCCCGGGAGACGGCGCCCGGTCCTGCCGGCCCTGGGCCGGCGGGCGGCCGTGCGGGTGCGGGCCCGGGCGCGGGTGCAGGAGCCGGCTGAGGCGCTGTGCCCACCGTCGGCGGGTGTGTCACGTGACCTCCCCCTCGGTCGATGACGGCCCGCTCCCCGGCGGGCCCTCGGATGACTCCCGGCCAGCAGTATGGCCGCAGGGGACTGCTTCGCACCAGAATTGACTGGATCTTGATCGACTCGTCGCGGCGCGCGGCGACGACCGCCGTGCGCCGGACCTTCCCCCACTGCGTCCCCTCAGTGAATACGCTCCCCGCTGCTGGACGGTTCCCGCCGAACGGGTGAATCCGGGCGGCCCCGGGAGGGGATGCCGCGGCTGCCCGTGCGGAGCGTGCCCCGGGAGCATCGCGTCGCCCGTGCGGGGGCGTCGGTCCCCGGCCCGCGCCGCCCGTGTGCGCGACGTCTCCACGGGGGCGCCGCCCCCGCACCCCCGCGCCTCACACGCCGCCGGGGCCGGGCGGCCGGGGCGTCGCTCCCGCCGAACCGAGGGTGTGCCTCCCGGTCGTGGGCGGGGCTGACCGGTCGTTGTGCCGCCCCCCGGCAGGGGCGAGGCCGCCCTCCACCGCCGGCGAGGCTGACTCCGTCGGCCCGTCCGGCGATGGAGGACACCGCGTTCAGCGCGGTACCGCTCCACGGCGGGTACCCGGCGCGACGCGCTCCGCCCGCGCGGGGCGCAGCCGACGGGGGCGGGCAACACCCCCGGCACCCCGCCCCCACACCGCGTCAGGCCGCCCCGAAATACGCGCGGAGCCTCGCGTGCGCCTCCGGGAGGGCCGGGGTGCGGTCGAGGCCCAGGAGGGCCGCGCCCAGCACGGGGGGAGCGGTCACGACACGCACCACCGCCCTGGGCGCCTTGCGTTCGAGCAGTTCGGCGATGTCCGCGTCCAGTTGCGGGTGCCGGGCGGCCAGCACGCTGCCGCCGAGCACCAGCGGCGTCTCCTCGCCGAGGAGCCCGAGCCGTCCGAGGGCCACGGACGCCATGGCCACGATCTCCTCGGCCTGGCGGCGCACCAGCGACCGGGCCACGGCGTCGCCCTCGGCGCTCGTCGCGAAGAGCACCGGGGCCAGTTCGTGCCGGCGCACCACCGGCAGCGTGCCCAGATGGAGGGCCTCGATCAGCGCGTACACGGAGCCGAGACCGAAGTGCCCGGGCAGGGTGCGGGTGAGGGCGGTCGCCTCGCCCCGCCCGTCCTCGGCCCGTGCCGCGTACCAGAGCGCCTCCTCGGCGAGTCCGCCGCCGCCTCCCCAGTCCCCGGAGAGCTTCCCGATGGCGGGGAAGCGTGCGGTGCGCCCGTCGGGCAGCATCCCCACGCAGTTGATGCCCGCCCCGCACACCACGGCGACTCCCCGGGGCTCGTCCACCCCGGCGCGCAGCACGGCGAACGTGTCGTTGCGCACCTCGGTGGTGTCCCCCCAGCCCCGCGCGTGCAGCGCCTCGGTCAACTCGGCCTCCTCCACCGGGAGGTCGGCGTTGGCGAGCGCGGCGAAGACGTGCTCCGCCCGGTCGACGGGCGTGCCGGCCGCACGCGCGGCGGCCCGTGCGGCGTCCACCGCGGCGGCCACGACGTCGACGGCGGCCTCGACACCGACCCGCGGGGGCTGGAAGCCGCCGCCGCGGCCGGTGCCCAGCACCGTCCCGTCGGCGGCGACGAAGGCGACGTCGGTCTTGCTGTTGCCCGCGTCGACGGCGAGGACGCTTGCGTTCACGCCCACGCGAGGTGCTCCCGGTTGTGTGCGATCAGGCTGTCGGTGAGCCGGTCGGCGTACCCGTACTGACCGACCAGCGGATGGGCCAGCAGCGCCCGGAAGACCCGGTCCCGGCCGCCGCGCAGGGCCGCCTCCAGGGCCAGGTCCTCGTACGCCGTCACCTGGGCGATCAGCCCCGCGTAGAGCGGGTCGAGCCGCGGCACCGGCAGGGGTACGGCACCGTCGGCGCCGACCCGGGCCTGCACCTCGACGACGGCGTCGTCCGGCAGGAACGGCAGCGTCCCCCGGTTGAGGGTGTTCACCACCTGCACCCGGCCGCCCTCCCCGCCCAGCAGGGACGCGGCGAGGTCCACCGCGGCCTCCGAGTAGAACGCGCCGCCCCGCTTGGCCAGCAGCTCCGGCTTCTCGTCGAGCGCGGGGTCGCCGTACATCTCCAGCAACTGCCGTTCCATGGCGGCGACCTCGGCGGCCCGCGAGGGCTTGGTGCGGGACTCCTCGACGACCTCGTCGTGCGCGTAGAAGTAGCGCAGGTAGTAGGAGGGGACGACGCCGAGCCGCTCCAGCAGGTGCCGCGGCAGCCGCAGGTCGGCGGCGACGGCCTCGCCGTGCTCGGCGAGCAGCTTCGGCAGCACGTCCTCGCCGTCCGGCCCGCCGATGCGCACACCGGTCTCCCAGGTGAGGTGGTTGAGCCCCACGTGGTCCAGGTGCACCTGACCCGGCGTCACGTCGAGGAGCTTCGCGAACTTGCGCTGGAGGCCGATGGCCACGTTGCACAGGCCGACCGCCTTGTGGCCGGCGCCGAGCAGGGCTCGGGTCACGATGCCCACCGGGTTGGTGAAGTCGATGATCCAGGCGTCCGGGTTGCTGCGGCGCACCCGTTCGGCGATGTCCAGGACGACGGGCACGGTGCGCAGCGCCTTCGCGAGGCCGCCCGCGCCCGTGGTCTCCTGTCCGACGCAGCCGCACTCCAGCGGCCAGGTCTCGTCCTGCTGCCGCGCGGCCTGGCCGCCGACGCGGAGCTGGAGCAGGACGGCGTCGGCGCCCTCGACCCCGGCGTCGAGGTCCGAGGTGGTGACGATCGTCCCGGCGTGGCCCTGCTTGGCGAAGATCCGCCGGGCCAGGCCGCCGACGAGTTCCAGCCGGTCGGCGGCCGGGTCGATCAGGACGAGTTCGGTGATCGGCAGGGTGTCGCGCATCCGCGCGAAGCCGTCGATCAGTTCGGGGGTGTAGGTGGAGCCGCCCCCGACGACTGCGAGTTTCATTGTTCCTAGCCCTTCACTCCGGTCAGGGTGACGCCCTCGATGAACGCCTTCTGCGCGAAGAAGAAGACCACGATCACCGGTGCCATGATCAGCACCGTCGCGGCCATGGTGAGATTCCAGTCGGTCTGATGGGCGCCCTTGAAGGACTCCAGGCCGTAGCTCAGGGTCCAGGCGGCCGGGTTCTCGGAGGCATAGATCTGCGGTCCGAAGTAGTCGTTCCAGCAGTAGAAGAAGTGGAACAGCGCCACCGCCGCGATGGCGGGCTTCGCCATGGGCAGGACGATCCGCACCAGGGTGCGCAGCTCCCCGCAGCCGTCGATACGGGCGGCCTCCGTGTACTCCCGCGGGATGGTCAGCAGGAACTGGCGCAGCAGGAAGATGCTGAAGGCGTTGCCGAAGCCGAACGGGATGATCAGCGGCCACAGTGTGCCCGCCAGGTCGAGCTGCTTCGCCCAGAACAGGTACATCGGCACCACGACCACCTGCGGGGGCAGCATCATCATGGCGATGACCAGCATCATCGCCAGGTTGCGGCCCCGGAAGCGGAAGACGGCCAGCGCGTAGGCCACGGGGATGCTGGAGCCCACGGCGAGCACCGTGCCGAGGCCCGCGTACAGCAGGGTGTTGCGCCACCAGGTCAGGAAGCCGGGGGTGTTCCAGACGGTCGCGAAGTTCCCCCATTCCCAGGTGTGCGGCCACAGGTCGCGGGTGAGGGCCTGGTCGTCGCTCATCACGGCGGTGAGCAGGACGAAGACGAACGGGAGCAGGAAGAAGAGCGCGGCGGCGACGGCGAGCGAGTGGACGGCCACCCACTCCAGTGCGGCCCGGCGCCGGGCCGCACGACGGGCGGTGCCCGTGCCCTCGGCCGGGGGAAGGGACGCGCCGGGTGCCGGCCGGGTACTGAGCAGGGTCATCGTCAGTCCTCCGCCGACAGGAAGCCGGAGCGGCGCCGCATCAGCACCGCGGTGAACGCCATCGCCAGGGCGAACAGCACCAGCGCGACCACGCACGCCGCTCCCGTGTCGAACCGCTGGAAGCCCAGGTTGTAGACGATCTGCGGGACGGTGAGCGTGGTCCGGTCGGGATAGCCCGGCTCGAACTGCTGGCCGGAGCCGCCGATCACACCGCTGGCGACCTTCGCGGCCACCAGCGGCTCCGTGTAGTACTGCATGGTCGCGATCACGCCGGTGACCACCGCGAAGAGCACGATGGGCGAGATGTTCGGCAGGGTGACGGACCGGAACCGCTGCCACGGTCCCGCGCCGTCCAGCTCCGCCGCCTCGTACTGCTCCTTCGGCACGTCGAGCAGCGCCGCCATGAAGATCACCATCAGGTCGCCGATGCCCCACAGTGCCAGCAGGGTCAGCGACGGCTTGGACCAGGCCGGGTCGGTGAACCAGCCGGGTGCCGGCAGCCCCAGCGACTGAAGGATCGTGTTCGCCGGTCCCGTACCGGGGTTGAGCAGGAAGACGAACGACATGGTCGCGGCGACCGGCGGGGCGAGGTAGGGCAGGTAGAAGAAGGTCCGGAACAGCCCGGCACCCGTCTTGATCTTCGTGATCAGCAGCCCGATGCCGATCCCGAAGAGGACCCGCAGCGACACCATCACGGCGACCAGCCACAGCGTGTTGCGCAGCGCGGGCCAGAAGTAGGGGTAGTCGCCGAAGACGTACGCCCAGTTCTTCAGGCCCACCCAGGTCGGCGGGGCGAACCCGTCGTACTTCATGAAGGAGAAGTAGACGGTCGACACCAGCGGGTACGCGAAGAAGACGGCGAAGCCGATCAGCCAGGGGGAGAGGAACGCGAGCGTGCGCAGCGCGTTCCTCCGGCGCCGGGCCCGCAGCCCGGGCGCCGCGGCGTGGACGGCGGCGGTCATCAGCGTGCCTGCTCGTTGTCCTTGTCGACCTGGGCGTCGGCCTTGCGCAGCCCGGCGTCCAGGTCCTTCTCCCGGCCGGCCTCCCAGCGCACCCCCAGGTCCTGCGCGGTGAGCAGGAAGGCCCCGCCGTTCACCGAGGAGGGCGCGTGGGAGCTGCCCGGGTGCTGGGCGATGGAGACGAACGTGCGGTACAGGGGGTCGTCGCCCAGGGCGGGCGACTTCAGCGCGGCCTGGGTGGAGGGCACGTTGTGGATGGCGTTGGCGAAGGAGACCACCGCGTCGGTGTCGGTGGACAGGTACCTCACCAGTTCCCAGGCGGCGTTCTGCTTCTTGCTGACCCGGGCGATGCCGAGGATCGTGCCGGACAGGTATCCCTTGCCGTACTCGTCCGCCTGGTCGTCCGGCACAGGGAAGGGCGCGGCGCCGATCTCGAAGTCCAGGTCCGCGTCCGAGGCCATCTTGCCGCGCCACTCGCCGTCGAGCTGCATGGCGACCTGGCCGGTGTGGAACGGGTGCTTGGGGCCCCACTCGTCGCCCAGCGACGCGCGGAAGCGCTCCAGCCGCGCGTAGCCGCCGAGCCGGTCGGCGAGCTTCTTCTGCCAGGTGAAGAGCGCCTTCACGGCCGGGTCCCCGGCCAGGGCGGACTTCCCGTCCGCGTCGAAGTACCGGACGCCGAACTGCGAGGCGTAGTGCTCGAAGGTGGTCTCGTAGCCCTGGAAGTTGGGCATGAACCCGAGCTGCTCGTAGGAGTCGCCCTTGCGCTTCGTGAGCTTCTCGGCCACCGCGTCGAACTCGGAGAGGGTTTTCGGCGGGGCGGTGATCCCGGCCTCGGCGAACGCCTTCTTGTTGTAGTAGAGGCCGTAGGCGTCGCCCAGCAGCGGCACCGCGCAGCGCTTGCCGTCGTGCTCGGTGTACGTGGCCATCTGGGGCAGGAAGGTGGTCGCCGGGTCGATGCCGGACTTGTCGAGGAACGGCTTCAGATCGGCGAGCGCGCCCGTGGCGCAGAAGCGGCCGACGTTGTCCGTGGTGAACGAGGAGACGACGTCGGGCGCCTGGGAGCCGCCGGCCCGCAGCGCCTGGTTCAGCTTGTCGTCGGTGATGCCCTTGACGGTCTTCACGGTGATGCCGGGGTGCTTCGCCTCGAACGACCTGATGTTGGCCTCGATCGCGGCGACCTCGGAGGGCGCGGACCAGCCGTGCCAGAAGGTGAGCGTCGTCCTCGCCCTCGGATCGTCCGACGCGGTGCCGCCGGCCGATCCCGTGCAGGCCGTGGCGAGGAGCGATATCGCGGCCGTCGCCGCGAGCGCGGCGGCCTTGGTCCGGCGGATTCCGGGCATGGCGGTGTCTCCCTGTGACGAAGGGCCGGGGAAAAGAGGGGGGAGAAGCGGGGATCAGCGCGAGGTGTCGAAGACCTCGTCCCGGGTGGTGGCCAGGGCGCTCTCCAGCGCGCCGCGCAGCACCGGGTCGCTGCGGACGGTGCCGGAGACCAGCCGGGGCCGGGCGGCGGCGAGTTCGGAGAGCTCGGCCCGGACGCGGGTGCGCAACGGCTCGCCGCCGGCGGCGATGACGTCGCCGGAGAGCACGACGAGCTCAGGGTCGAGCACCGCGACCAGGGAGGCGAGACCGGTGGCGAGGCCCGTCGCGTAGGCGTCGAGCAGGCGCCCGTACGCGCCCGAGTCGGCCTCGGCGGCGCGGGTGAGCAGGGCGGCGGCGATCTGTGCGTGCGGGCCGCCGCCGACGCCCTCGATACCGAGCTCACGGGCGAGCCGCGGCAGTGCCTGGGCGCCGGCCAGCTCCTGGAAGCCGCCGCTGTTCGCCTTGGTCACCTGCCGGACCAGGGGGGTGCCGGGCACCGGCAGGAAACCGACCTCGCCGGCGCCGCCGGTGGACCCGCGGTGCAGCCGCCCGCCGATGACGACGGCGGCGCCGAGGCCCTCCTCGTTCCACAGCAGCACGAAGGTGTCGTGCCCGCGGGCAGCGCCGAGCCGCTGCTCGGCGACGGCCACCAGATTGACGTCGTTCTCGTACTCGACCGGCATGGGCAGGGCGGCGGCCAGCTCGTCGAGCAGCGTGGGTGCGTGCCAGCCGGGGAGGTGGGAGGCGTACCGCAGCCGCCCGGTGGACGGGTCGAAGGCGCCGGGGGTGCCGACGACCAGGCGGTGGACGTCGGCGCGGGTGATGCCGGCCGCCTTGACCGCGCCGTCGAGCGCGTCGGTGACCTGCCGGACGACGCCGTCGGCGCGCCGGCCGGGAGTGGGCAGCTCGAACTCGCCGGCCACCGCGCCGGTGATGTCGGCGACGGCGGCCCGGATGCGCAGCGGGGTCACGTCCAGACCGGCGGCGTACGCGGCGCGGGCGTTGACCGCGTACAGCTGGGCGCTGGGGCCCGGCCTGCCCTCGGTGGTGCCGGTGACGACGACGAGCCCGGCGGCCTCCAGCCGGGCGAGCAGCTGGGAGGCGGTGGGCTTGGACAGGCCGGTGAGGTTGCCGATCCGGGTCCGGGAGAGCGGGCCGTGCTCCAGCAGCAGGTCGAGTGCGGCACGGTCGTTCATGGCGCGCAGGACGCGCGGTGTCCCGGGTGTCGTTCCGGCCATGGCCAGCCTCCGTGATGCGCACTGTTAGGAAAGTTTCCTAATCGGTAGAAGGCAAGGTAGGGCGCCCGTCAGGGCGTGTCAACAACCGACGCCCCCCGAACCCGGGGGGCTCGGGGGGCGTCGGCGCGGGGCGCTACTTCGTCAGGTTGGTGGGCGGCGGTATCGGCGACGCCGCCAGGGACTGCGGCGACGTCTGCGAGGCGAAGGCCGACGGCGCGGACATGCCCGCGGTGGGATCGGCGGCCGCCTCCTCCGCCGGCTGCGGCAGCCCGCCGACGATCCGGATGCCCTCCGCGTCGAACGCACGCTTGATCCGCCAGCGCAGCTCGCGCTCCACGCCGAGCGCCTGGCCCGGCATGGTCTTCGCCGCGACCCGGAACGTCATCGAGTCGAGCAGCACCTCGGTCAGGCCCAGCACCTCGACGGGGCCCCACAGGCGCTCGTTCCACGGCTCGGACTTCGCCAGGTCCTCGGCGACCTCGCCGATCACGGTCTTCACCCGGTCCAGGTCCTCCGACGGCCGGACGGTGACGTCGACGGCCGAGGTCGCCCAGCCCTGGCTGAGGTTGCCGATCCGCTTGATCTCGCCGTTGCGCACGTACCAGATCTCGCCGTTGTCGCCGCGCAGCTTGGTGACCCGCAGGCCCACCTCGATGACCTCGCCGGAGGCCACCCCGGCGTCGACCGAGTCACCGACGCCGTACTGGTCCTCCATGATCATGAACACACCGGACAGGAAGTCGGTGACGAGGTTGCGCGCACCGAAACCGATCGCCACACCCGCCACACCGGCGGAGGCGAGCAGCGGCGCCAGATTGATGTTGAACGCGCCGAGGACCATCAGCCCCGCGGTGCCGAGGATCAGGAAGGACGCGATCGAGCGCAGCACCGACCCGATGGCCTCCGAGCGCTGTCTGCGCCGCTCGGCGTTGACCAGCAGCCCGCCGAGCGCAGTGCCTTCCACCGCCTGGGCGGAGCGGTTCATCCGCTCTATGAGCTTGGTCAGCGCGCGGCGCACCAGCATGCGCAGCACCAGCGCCACCGCCAGGATCAGCGCGATCCGCAACCCGGTGTTCAGCCAGGTGGACCAGTTCTCCTCCACCCACCCCGCCGCGTCGCTCGCCCTCTCGGCGGCCTCCTCGAGGGTGACGGGTGCGGGTTGCGGAGTGGTGTCCGCGCCTACGGCGGACCAGAACGCGGTCACAGGGGGAACCTCCAGGCGTGTGACGGGGAGCCTCAACAACAGTAACGGGGGGCGCCGGACCACCCCCTTCCCTCGCGGCGCCAAGAGACGAGGCTCACCACGGAGGAAGAAAAGGGACACATGTGCCTGTGGTGCAAAACACCTCCAGCCCGTTACGCGCACGTGGTGGCGTTCGGACCGGCCATGAGGCGAAACTGAAGACAGATCGTCCCGGCGCGAGCCACGCGCCGCCGGCGTACAAGGAGGCATCCGTGCCGCATGTCCTGGTCCTCAACGCGTCGTACGAGCCACTGGGCGTCGTACCGCTCCGCCGCGCTCTCGTCCTCGTCCTGGAGAACAAGGCTCTCTGCCTCGAGGAGTCCGGCGCCTTCATGCACAGTGCGACCCGTGCCGTCGCCGCACCCAGTGTGGTCAGGCTGAAACGGTTCGTGCGGGTCCCCTACCGGGGGCCCGTTCCGCTCACCCGCAAAGCGCTCTTCGCCCGCGACGGCGGGCGCTGCATGTACTGCGGTGGCGTCGCAACCAGCGTCGACCATGTGGTTCCGCGCAGCCGCGGGGGACAGCACGCCTGGGACAACGTGGTGGCCGCATGCCGCCGCTGCAACCACGTCAAGGCCGACCGGCACCTGCGCGAGCTGGGCTGGCACCTGCGCCACCAGCCCGCGCCGCCCAGCGGGCTCGCCTGGCGGATCATCGGGACCGGACACAGGGACCCGCGCTGGCTGCCCTACCTCCAGCCGTACGGCGCGGACGACGCGATGGCACGGATCGACGGGATCTCCGCCTAGGGGCGGGCTTTGGTTGGGGGTCGTTCGCCTCGTGCGGGCGTGGTGGTGGGCGCACCCCCGCTGCGCGCGGGTGTCCTCAYGCGCCGGACGGGCTGTTGRGGTGCGGGTTGGTTCGCCRCGTGCSGGCCGGTGGTCGCAGCACGGCCTGCGGCCGTGTCCTCAAGCGCCGGACGGGCTGCTTTGGTGGGGGTTCGTCCGCCGCGTGCGGGCCGGTGGTGGCTCGCACCCCCGCTGCGCGCGGGTGTCCTCAAGCGCCGGACGGGCTGGGGTTGCCTGGGCGTGGCCGGGTACGGGTGTGTGCCGTTGGGGCGCTGCGGGGGTGTGTGCGGGCGAGGCTCGCCCGGGGTTGGCCGGTCCCTAGCGCAACGACGTTTTATCGCCCGCACACACCCCCTCCGCGCCCCTGTCGACGTGAGCGAACCGGCCCGTCCTGGCAGGGGAGGAGTCTTCGACTGCGGGCCGTGGGCGTGTGAGTTGCGGCCGAAGGCCGCGCACGAGCCGGCAAGGCCGGTCATGGGTCCACCGGGGTGCAGACCGGTTCATCCCCTCCACCACGGTGGACGGGTCCGCGGGTGGCTTGGGGGACGGGGCGCGSAGGGGGRYTGMGCGGGCGATAAACGGTCGTTGCGTTAGGGCGACGCAGGATAGGGCGAGCCTCGCCCGCCCATGCCCCCGGAGCGACCCGGGACCTCCACCCCACGGACCCGGCCCAGGCCGGGCAACCCCAGCCCGTCCGGCGCTTGAGGACACGGCCGCAGGCCGTGCTGCGACCACCGGCCSGCACGYGGCGGACGAACCCGCACCGCAACAGCCCGTCCGGCGCTTGAGGACACCCGCGCGCAGCGGGGGTGCGCGACCACCGGCCCGCACGGGGCCGGCAACCCCAGGCCACACCACCCCGGCCCTGCAAGCCCCCCCCGGGGGGGGATCAGCGGTCCGCGACCGCGTACGTCTCGACGCCGAAGAGGGAGTACCCGAAGCGCGTCGCGCGCTCGTCGCCCTGCACCCGCACGAAGCGGGTGTCCTTCGCGTCCAGGCGGACGCTCTCGCGGCCGCCCCTGCCGTCGGTGACCGTCGCCGCCGTGCGCCAGCTGGTGCCGTCGGCGGAGACCTGTATGCGGTAGGACGTCGCGTACGCGTCCTGCCAGTGCAGGACGACCTGCCCCACCCGCGCCGGGCGGGCCAGCTCCACCTGCCACCAGGCACTCGGGCCGGTCGGCGAGGACCATCGGGTGGCGCCGTCCCCGTCGGCCGCGGCGGACGCCGGGAAGTCGGCCGTCTCCTCGCCGGACGCCGACGCCCTCGCGCCGGGCGCGCGGGCCAGGTCCGGCCCGCCGGTCCGCGGGAAGGCGCGCACGGTCAGCGTGGACCGCTGGCCGGCGAACGCGAACGGCACCCGGTACTCGCCCGACGGCGTGTCCTCGGGCACCGTGACCTCCACGGGGACGGTCGTGCGGGTTCCGCGCGGCACGGTGGTGCGCTCCGGGACCCGCACCTCGATGCCCGCCGGAGCCGTCGCGGTCAGCTCGCCGCGGACCTCGCCCGGCCGCTGGGCGGTCAGCCGCACGTCCGTCCGCAGCGGGGCGCCGCCGATCTCGGCCCCGGCCTGTTCACGGTCGAGCGCGAGGCCGGCCGCGGGCTCGTCGGCGAACCACGGGACGAGCGAGCGGACGGTCACCTGCCCGGGGCCGTCCGCCGCGACCCGCAGCGCGTCCACGGTGAGTTCCCTGACGTCCGTCTGGGTCCAGCCGCCCGCGGACAGCGGGGCGAGCCGCCGCCAGCCCTCGCCGGGCACATGTCCTTCGAGGTGCCCGGGGGAGGCGTGCCCCGGCTCGGTCATCGTCGTCACGGCGGTCACCGGACGGGGCCGGCCGAGGCTGACGGTGTCCCGGTCCGCCACGGCGCCCGCACGGTCGGCGCCCGTCCAGGCACGGGACTCCTTCTCCGCACGGGCGAGGAACGCGCCGAGCACGCCCTTGCCGACGGTCGCCCTGCTCGCCGCGAGTTGCCCGCGCAGCGGCTCCAGCGCGAGGGAGGCGTCCCACGCGGCCTGCCCGTCCCCACGGGTCTGGGCCAGCAGCATGTCGACGGCCTTCTCGCCTGCGCGTCCGTAGCGGGCGAGCTGGTCGAGCCAGGGGCGCACCTCGTCGGCGAGATCGCCGCCGGCCGTGGAGCGCAGCCGCGCGGGCGCCTCGCGCATCACGCCGAAGGCGGACCGCAGCGCGACGGCCGCGCGCTCCTGGGCCGGCGCGTCCGTGGTGGCGCGGGTGCGCCAGAACTCGTCCATCAGCGGCCGCAGGTAGGCCGATTCGGCGTCCGGGCTGAGGATCGACGAGGCGTCGTTGCCCGCCAGCGCCCCGAGCGCCTCGCGGGCGCGGGCGTCACCGCCGGCCAGGTCGTCGAGGGCGGCCCGCCAGGACTCCTGCGGCCGGTAGCCCTTCGGGTTCCAGGCGAAGTCGGCGGCGGTGAAGAGCGGTATGCGGGAGGCCGACGCCTGTTCCATCGCGTTGACCAGCAGCGCGGCCGAGCCGCCGGCGACCGCCGGTTCGCGGCCCGTGTAGGGGCCGAGGAAGATCCGGTCCTGGGCCCAGTCGTTGACCGGGTAGTTGTCCATGGTGACCAGGGGATGGCCGAAGGCCCGCTGCGCCTCGGTCAGTTCCCGGCCGGTGATGGTGCGCGGCACCACACCGACGCCCGTCCAGGCCACCCGGATGCCGTCGTCCAGCTCACCCGCGAGGGCGCGCCGGTAGTCGGTGGTGCCGTCCTGGTAGTACTCGGTCGGCACCACGGACAGCTGTTCCGCGCCCGGGTGACGGTCCGCCAGGTGGCGCGCGACCGCGTCCGCGACGCGTGCGTGCGCCTTCGCCGCCGCGGCGGGCCCGGAGCCGAAGGCCCGCGCGTCGCGGTCGCAGTGCCACTCGCTGTAGCTCACGTCCTGGAACTGGAGCTGGAACGCCCGGACCCCGAGCGCCCACATCGCGTCGATCTTGCGGGTCAGCGCCCGGATGTCGCCGTCGTCGGACAGGCACATCGACTGGGCCGGCGCCACCGCCCAGGCGAGGACCACATGGTTGCGCCGCGCGCGTTCGGCCAGCTCCCTGAACTCCGCGCGCCGGTCCGCCGGATACGCCTCGCGCCACATCGCCTGGCGGTAGGGGTCGTCGCCGGGGGCGTAGAGGTAGCGGTTCTGCTTGGTGCGGCCCATGAAGTCCAGCTGTTCGAGCCGCTGCCGGTGCGTCCAGGGCGTGCCGTAGAAGCCCTCCGTCGTGCCGCGGACCGCGGTGCCGGGCCAGTCGCGGATCACGACGTGCGGGACACCGCGTTCCGTGACCAGCCGGCGCAGCGTCTGCACGCCGTGGAACAGGCCGTCGTCGCCCACCCCGTCGAGCGCGACCGTGGCGCGGCCCGCCACCTCGCCGGAGGCGAGGCGGTAGCCGCCCCGGGGAAGATCCGTGACGTCGGCGGCGCGCAGGGCGCGCAGCGCCGATCCGGCATCGGGCCCGCCGAGGCGGAACACCGGACCACGTCCCGGCAGCGCCTCGTGCACGGTGCGCACCCCGGCCTCGCGCAGGACGTCCTTCAACAGGGCGACGGCGTACGGGTCGGCGGACGGCGCGGCGACCAACGTCGCCTCGGCGCCCAGCGCGAGGAAGCCCTCGCCGGCGCGCAGCGACTGGGGGCGGGGCCAGACCGCCGGGACCGCCGAAGTGCCCTCCGGGTCCTGGGCGCTACCGGCCGGGGCGGCGGGATCGCCGGGTGCCGCCACCGCTGTCGGGGCGCCGCCCAGCAGGCCGCCGATGACGGCCACCGCGAGCGCCGCCGCTGTACGCCTTCTCCCCGCGAGCCGCACGCCCGTGACTCCCCTCGGTCTCCCCGTTCCGGTGGGCTCCGAGCCCACCACCCCACCGCGAGAGTGTCAATGCGCGTGGTCGTTGCGCACCTTTTGCCCCGTGGTGGTGGATGATCGGAGTCGTGTCCGTCGCCGGGGGCCGACCGCCTGCACCGGGAACGCGATGTGACCTGGGCCACGTTGACCGAACGTCGACGTCTGGGGCCGTGCCCGTTGGGTAGGGCCCCAGTGACCCGTTCACGACCGTTCACGTTCCGCTTGGAGTGATTCACCGTGGCCGCATCCGCCCAACTGCTGCTCGACGCCCTGTCCAAACAGGTCCCGGCGCAGCCGCAGCCCCCCACCGCCTGCCCGCTCGCGCACGACGCCCAGCCGCCGCTGGCCTACGACGTCCCGCTGACCAGTGAACCCCCGCTCGCGCACGCCGCCCCCCTCACCAGCGAGCCTCCGCTCGCCGACCTCGCCCCCCTGACCAGCGAACCGACCGCCCCGGCCACGGCGGGCGGCTCCGACTGCGCGGGGTTCTAGAAGGAGTCCGCATGGGCCTTGCCCGGCTCGCCGCGCTGCACGGCGTCGCCACCACGTTCTCGCCGTCCCCGGGCGTCACGGAGGTGGTCCCCGACGACACGGTCGTCGCCGTCCTCGGCGCGCTCGGCGTCGACGCGTCGACGCCCGGGGCGGTGCGTGCCGCCCTGGACCGGGCCGACCGCGCGGAGGCGGCACGGCTGCTTCCCCCGACGGCCGTGGTCTGGCAGGAAGCGGAAGGCCCCCTCCTCCCCGCCGCGCTCACCGCGCTGCCCGCCGGTACGGCACTGCGGGTGACGACGGAGCAGGGCCCGGTGCTCGGCCCCGCGGGTCCCGGCGGCCCGGCACCCGCCTGGTGGGCCGCCCTGCCCCCCGGTGTCCACCGGCTGCGGGCGGAGGCGCCCGACGGGCGGGCGGGCGAGGCCACGCTGATCGTGGCTCCCGGCCGGGCGCCGGCGCCCGGCGGGCGGTCGCACGGCTTCCTCGTCCAGCTGTACTCGCTTCTGTCCGGGCGTTCCTGGGGCATGGGCGACCTCGGTGACCTGGCCGAGCTCGCGACCTGGTCGGGCCGCGCCCTCGGCGCGTCCTTCGTCCAGGTGAACCCGTTGCACGCCGCCGTGCCGGGCGCCCCCTCCGACCCGTCCCCGTACCGCCCCTCGTCGCGCCGCTTCCCCGACCCGGTCCATCTGCGGATCGAGGACGTCCCCGAGTACGGCGGCGCGGACCCCGCGCAGCGCGCACGGCTGGAGGAGCTGCGGGAGGAGGCGGCCGGACTGCGCGGCGCCGTCCTGCGCAAGGGCGCGCTGATCGACCGGGACGCCGTGTGGAAGCTCAAGCGCGAGGCGCTGGAGATCCTCCACACCGTGCCGCTCGGGCCCGGCCGGCACGCCGCCTACTGCGACTTCCTCGCCGAGCAGGGCCGTGCCCTGGAGGACCATGCGACCTGGTGCGCGCTCGCCGAGGTGCACGGCCCCGCCTGGCGCGACTGGCCGGCCGCGCTGCGCGACCCGTCCTCGCCGGAGACCGCCCACGCGCGGAGCGAGCTGATGGACCGGGTCGACTTCCACTCCCGGCTGGTGTGGCTGACCGACACCCAGCTCGCCGCCGCCGGGCGGGCGGCCCAGGAGGCCGGGATGGACGTGGGCGTGGTCCACGACCTGGCGGTGGGCGTCCACCCGGACGGCGCCGACGCATGGGCCCAGCAGGACGTCTTCGCCGCCGGGATGTCCGTCGGCGCGCCGCCGGACGCCTTCAACGCCCGGGGCCAGGACTGGGGGCTGCCGCCGTGGCGCCCCGACGCGCTGGCGGCGTCCGGCTTCGCCCCGTACCGCGGCCTGCTGCGCGGAGTGCTGCGCAACGCGGGAGCGCTGCGCATCGACCATGTGATGGGCCTGTTCCGGCTGTGGTGGGTCCCGCAGGGCGCCCCGCCCACCGAGGGGACCTACGTCCGCCACGACGCCGAGGCGATGCTCGCGGTCCTCGTCCTGGAGGCGGACCGGGCCGGCGCCGTCGTCGTGGGGGAGGACCTCGGCACGGTCGAGCCGGGCGTGCGCGAGGCGCTCGCCCGGCGGGGTGTGCTCGGCACCTCGGTGCTCTGGTTCGAGCGCGACTGGGACGGCGACGGCCTGCCGCTGCCGCCGGAGCGCTGGCGCGAGGGGTGTGTCGCCACGGCCACCACCCATGACCTGCCGTCCACCGCGGCACGGCTGACGGGCGGCCATGTGGAACTGCGCCACCGGCTCGGTCTGCTGACCCGCCCCCTGGACGAGGAGCGGGCCGAGGACAGGGCCGATGTGCACGCGTGGCTGGCGATGCTGGAGGAGTCGGGACTGCTGCCCGAGGGCGCGGACGACGAGGAGGGCGGCATCCGGGCCGTCTACCGCTTCCTGCTGCGCACCCCGGCCCGCATGGTCGGCGTCTGGCTGCCGGACGCCGTCGGCGACCTGCGCCCGCAGAACCTGCCCGGCACCTGGGACCAGTACCCGAACTGGCGCCTGCCCGTCGCGGATGCCGAGGGCAGGCCGGTGACGCTGGAGGAGCTCGCAGCCTCCCCGCGGCTGCACCGCTTCTTCGAGGTCTTCGGGTCCCCGGGGTCCCGTACGGCACCCCCGGGCGCGCGGCCCTGAGAGCGGTTCGCTACGTTGGCACCGTGGACAAGAAGAACGCCTTGCGCGCCGGCGCCGTCGCGGCCGGTACGACGCTGATGATGCTGCTGATGTCGTCCCCCGCGCTCGCGCTCACCCCGGACGACGGCGACGACCCGGGTACCGGCCTGAGCGTGGCCGAGACCCTCGGCCTGTACGTCGTGGCGCCGATCGTGCTGTTCCTGGTGATCACGGGCCTCGTGATGGTGCTCGACAAGTCCAGGAAGCAGATCTGACGACGCGCTGACCGCCGCTGTCCGAGGACGCCCCGGGTGCACCGCACCCGGGGCGTCGTCGTGTGTCCGGGCAGCGGCGCCGGGAAGCGTCCGTTCAGTTCCCCTGAAAGGAATCCTCAAAATTTTTCGATGGACCTGAGGGGTCGGCCGACGCCACCGTGGTGATGTCCACGTCACCCACGGAAAGGCTCCCGATGACCACGACAGCCCCCGGCCGTGTCCGCCTCTCCGCCGGAGGGCTCCCGCCGGGGCCGGGGCGTGGGCGCGGTGCGGGCGCGGGGCTGCTGCTCGCGGCACTCGCGACGGTGGTCTGGTCGGGCAGTTTCGTCACCTCGCGCGCCCTCCACGACTCGGTGCCGCCGGTGCAGGCCGCCTTCTGGCGGTGGGTGGTGGCCATCGTGGCCGTGGCGCCGTTCGCCCTGCGGGCGGCCTGGCGCCGGCGCGCGCTGATCCGTGCGCATCTGCCGTATCTGCTCGCCGCCTCGCTCCTCGGCGTCACGGTCTACAACACCCTGGTCAACCAGGCGGGACTGACCACGTCCGCCGGGAACATGGGCATGATCATGGCCGCGTCCCCCGTGCTGATGGCCCTCTTCGCCCGGCTCGGCGGCGCCCGGCTCGGGCTCCGCCGTACGGCCGGGATGCTGGTGGCCTGCGCGGGTGTGCTGCTGCTGGTCGGGGACGGGTCGGCGGCCTTCGACCCCCGGCCGGGCGATCTGTGGATGTTCGGCGCGGCGCTCAGCTTCGCCGCGTACAGCGCGCTGCTGCGGCGCAGACCCGCGGAGATCGGCGGGGTGGTCTTCCTGTTCACCACGTTCGTGCTCGGCGCCCTGCTCCTCGCCCCCGTCTTCGCGGCCAGTGTGGTGCTCCAGGGCGGCGGCTTCGAGCCGTCCACCGGCACGGTCGGGCCCCTGGTGTACGTCGGCCTCTGCTCGTCGGCCGTCGCCTTCTTCGCCTGGAACCGGGCCGTCGCCGTGATCGGCGCGGCCCGCGCGGGAGCCGTCTACCACCTCCAGCCCGTGTGCGTCGCCGGCCTCTCGTACGCGGTGCTGGGGGAGTCGCTCGGGGGCGCCCAGCTGCTCTGCATGGCACTGATCCTCGGTGGCGTGGCACTGGCGGCCGCCCGGGACGCGTGAGCGGAGCGCACCGGGCGGTCCGCGGGCCGCGGGCCGCCGGATAGCGTGCGTCCCATGACGGAGTGGGACATCAGGAAGCTGCGGATCCTGCGCACGCTCGACGAGCGGGGGACCGTGACCGCCACCGCCGAAGCGCTGCTGATGACGCCCTCCGCCGTCTCCCAGCAGCTGTCGAACCTGTCCCGGCAGCTCGGGGTCCCCCTGCTCGAGGCCGACGGCAGGCGCGTGCGCCTGACCGGCGCCGCGCATCTGGTCCTGCGCCACGCGGAGGAGGTCTTCGCCCAGCTGGAGCGGGCGGACGCCGAGCTGGCGGGCTATCTGCGCGGCGAGACGGGCACGGTGCGGGTGGCGGCCTTCCCGACCGCCGTCCCCGCCCTGGTCGTCCCGGCGGTGCGGCGGCTGCGCGCCACCCACCCGGGCCTCGACGTCCGGGTCCGCGAGGCGGAGGCGTCCGAGGCGTACGAACTGGTGGCGGCGGGCCGGGCGGACGTCGCCCTCTCGCTGGCGGCCCAGGCGCCCACGGTCCGCGACCCCGCCTTCACCCTGGTGCCCCTGCTCGCGGACCCCCTCGACGTGGCACTGCCCGCGGACCACCCCCGGGCACGTGCGGCCGGGCTGCGGCTCGCCGACCTGGCGGGCGAGCCGTGGATCTTCGGCGGCAGCGGACCCTGGTCGCGCATCACGCTCAGCGCCTGCGAGGCGGCCGGTTTCGTGCCGGAGCAGGCGCACTCGGCCGCCGGCTGGACGGCGATCCTGGCCATGGTGGAGGCCGGCATGGGCGTCGCGCTGGTGCCGAGGATGGCGGCAGCCGAGCGGCGCCGCGGGGTGGTCATGCGCGTCCTCGCGGAGGACCAGCCGCGCCGGCACGTGCTCGCGGCGCTGCGACGGGGCGCGGAGTCCGCCCCCGGTGCCGCCCGTGTCCTCGCCGCGCTGCGCGCCGCCGCGGACGAGGCGGAGGCGGGCAGCGGCGCCCGCTGACCGGGCAGCGGCGCCCGCTGACCGGGCAGCGGGGAGCGGGCGTGGGCGCGGGGATGCCGGCCTCCGGCGCGGCGAGGGCCTGCCGCCCGGCGGCGCGCCGGCCTCCGCGCTTGCAAGCGCCTGGCGATGCGCTGCGGGTGGAACATCGGCTGGATCAGCCGACGGTGCCTGCGGTGCCTGCGGTGCACCTCCCCGTGGGAGTTCGCGAGCCCGCGAGCGGGCGCAGCCGGTCGAAGAAGCGGCCCTTCTCGAAGCTGCGCGCCTGGCGCACGGTCACCTCGTGCACGAGGTCGGCCGAGGTGGCGACGTACATCGGCAGGGTGCCCAGGTTGACCCGGACCAGGTCGCCGGAGCCGCGCAGTGACGTCAGGAAGCCGAGGGGCTCGCGCCAGAGGCTGAGCGCGTGGCCGAGGAGGGGGATGCCTCCCGGCGCCACGGGGACCGACGTCAGGTCGGCCGCGGGAGTTCCGGCGAGGGTCACGGGAGAATCCTTTCCGCTGGGATGGCGGGGTTACAGCGCGGTATGCGCGGCGGCGGGAGGGGTGGTCAGGTCGCCGGCCGGTGCGGGCACCAGGCCCCACCACCAGTCGACCGCCGGTATCCCGAGAGGCTCGTGGCGGTCGTCGGTCGGGGTGTCGCTGAAGACGGGCGGCAGGTTCGCCGGGTCGTCCGGCGTGGTGTAGCGCACCGAGCTGATGCCCCAGTCCTGGGCGCCGCGGATGAAGCTGGACAGGCTCGCGACGTACCGGCGCAGCTGCGGGCTGCCCTGGCGGGACAGCTGCTCCGCCAGCCGTACGTAGAGGCACATCACCCGGTCGCGCTGGCCGATCGCGGTCCGCAGGGCCTTCTCCGGGGACAGGCCCTCCTCCTCCAGCACGCGCAGGGCGTTGAGGTAGTAGCCGGAGGACCGGCGCTCCTTGTGGTGGGAGAAGATGTCGTTGTCCCAGGTGATGATGAACGAGGCCATCTCGGCCGCGGCGCGCACCGCGGTGCTGTCGCGCTCGTGCGGCTGGAGTTCGTAGCCGTGGCCCATCTCCAGCATCGGCAGCACGACGGAGGTCGCCCCGTCGTAGAGCCGCATCAGGGTGTAGTCGTTGAGGTCGGGCACGGTGCCCGCGCGGCGGTGGGCGGCCTCCCAGACCACGGAGAAGAAGTACTCGCGCAGGGCGTCGACCCAGCGGGCGGTCTGCCCGGCGGTGCCGTAGCGGTCGACGCGCATTCGCAGGTCGCGCAGTCCGGCGGCGAGGGCGTCGTCCGTCATCATCGGCGCCTCGGGGTTCTGCGCCACCCGGATCAGCCGGTGCAGCAGTCCCGCCAGGTCCCCGGGCCGGTGGCCCAGTTCGCCCTCCTCGCAGTGACCGTCGTCGACGCCGAACAGCCAGAGCACGAAATCGGCGAGGAGGGAGACGACCTCTTCCCGCCCCTCGGGCAGGATGCGGGCCGAGAAGGTGCCGATGTCCTGGACGACGAGCTTGGCGCGCAGCTCGTCCGATCCGATGCGGAAGGTCTCCGCCCAGGCCGCGGTCTGCACGTCTATGTCCGCGTGCCGTGGGTGGATGGCCGGCGGTATGGGCGTGAAGATCGGCGGGATGGTGGGGCCGGTCTGCTCGGGGGTCACGGCGGCCTGCCTCTCGATGCGGGTGCGGCGCGTCAACATCGTCGTCACATGCGCAACGTGCACCACAGAGTGATCAACTATTGCGCATCGTACTCAGCCATGTTGGCCGATCCAATAGGACGATCCCCCGGCAGAACAGCATGAAGCGGGCGGCGGTTGGCCGGAACCCTCGCCTGGAGTGGGAGGGATTCCGGCCAACCGCCGCCCGCCGTGGTCAGACCTGGTGAGCCGTCGCCAGGGTCTGGAGATAACGCATCAGGGCCATCAGCACGTCCCGGCTGGACGCCCGCGACCGTGCGTCGCACAGCACGATCGGCACGGCGGCCGGCAGGTCGAGCGCCCCGCGCAGCTCGTCCACCGGGTAGGCGGGCGCGTCCGGGAAGGAGTTGACGGCCACCACGAACGGCACGCCCCGCTCCTCCAGACGGCCGATGACGTCGAAGCTGACCTCCAGCCGGCGGGCGTCGACCAGGACGACGGCGCCCAGCGCACCCTCGAACAGGCCGCGCCACAGGAACCAGAAGCGCTCCTGGCCCGGTGTGCCGAACAGGTAGAGCACCAGCTCCTCGTTGATGCTGATGCGTCCGAAGTCCATCGCGACGGTCGTCGAGGTCTTGCGCTCCACCCCCGCCGTGTCGTCGACGCCGACCCCGGCCTGGGTCATCGTCTCCTCGGTGGTCAGGGGCCTGATCTCGCTCACCGAGCCGACCAGGGTCGTCTTGCCGACGCCGAAGCCGCCCACGATGACCACCTTGACGGCGGCCGTGGCGGTCGCCGGCAGCACGTCCTCGCTCCGCGGCCCGAGAGCCTGCTCAGAGCTTTTGAAGTCCATCGATCACTGCCTCAATCAAAGCGCGGTCGGGGAGTACGGCCGCGCGGACGGGTGCACGGGCCAGCACCTTGTCCTCGGCCAACAGGTCGCTGAGCAGCACGGTGACCACACTCACCGGCAGGCTCAGATAGGCGGAGATCTCGGCCACCGACAGGGGCGCCTGACAGATCCTGATGATCGCCGCGTGCTCCGGCTGCATGCCGGGCTTGGGCCCCGACCTGGCCACGATGAGGGTGACCAGATCTAAGGCGGTGGCCGAGGAGGAGCCGCTCCGGCCGCCCGTGATCACGTACAGCCGTTCGGGGCTGGCCTCCTCCCAGTCCGCGCCCGCGTCGCTCACGCGGTCGGTCCTTCATGCCGCGGCGGCGTGCTCAGGTGCTCTCCGATCCGCAGTACGAGGTCGCGCATGCGCTGGCCCATCAGTCCGGCGTCGACACCCTCGTCGGCGAGCACGGCGAGGTAGGCACCCGCGCCGGCGGCCATCAGGTAGAAGAAGCCGCCGTTCATCTCGATCACCACGAGGCGCATCTGGCCGTCGCCGTGCGGGAGTTCCGCGGCCACGGCACCCGCCAGGCTCTGGAGCCCCGCGCAGGCCGCGGCCAGCCGGTCGGCGGTGTCGGTGTCCGAGCCGTACTGCGCCATCCGCAGTCCGTCGGCGGAAAGGACGACGACGTTCCGGGTCTGCGGTACGCCCTCCGCCAGGTCCTTGAGCATCCAGTCCATGTTGGTCTGGTGGGACTGCCGCTGAATCATGGCTGCTCGTTTCCGTTGTTCGTCTTGGAGGTGTCACCGGACAGACCGTTCTGGAACGCGGCCAGCCACATGCCGGGCTGCACCGCCGGTTCTGCTTCCGGTTCGGGCTCCGGTGCGGTCGGGTGGGCTGCGGGGGCTGCGGCCGGGGCAGTGACACGAGACTTGCGGCGCCGCTGGGGCAGCCCGCCCGCCGTCCGCTCCGTCACCGTGGGTGCCTCCTCGTCCCGGGGGAGTGGCTGGCTCGGTCCCGTCGCCTGCCGCGGCAGCCGCGCGGGAGCGGGTGCCGCGGCAGGCAGGGGAGCGGGGGCCGGGGCGGAGCCGGTGGCCCGGGGCCCGGACGCCGTGCCGATGCCGTGCGCCAGACCGGTGGCCGACGCGGAGGTCGTGATCAGGTCCTGCGGCACGACGAGCACGGCACGCACGCCGCCGTACGCCGACGAGCGCAGCGAGACCTGGAAGCCGTACGCCTGTGCCAGCCGGCCGACCACCGCGAGGCCCAGGCGCGGGGTCTCGCCGAGGTCGTTGACGTCGATGCCCTGCTGGGCCTGGCGCAGCATCCGCTCGGCCCGCTGGCGGGCCTCCTCGCTCATGCTGACGCCGCCGTCCTCGATCTCGATGGCGATGCCCGACTGGACGTCCACCGCGGTGAGATGGACCCGGGTCTGCGGCGGCGAGTAGCGGGTGGCGTTGTCCAGCAGCTCCGACAGCGCGTGGATGAGCGGCTCGACGGCGGAGCCGACGACGGCCACCTCCGAGACGGTGTGCAGCTCGACGCGCTGGTAGTCGATGATGCGCGACATCGCGCCGCGCATGACGCTGTACAGCGGGACGGACTTGCTCCACTGGCGCCCGGGGCGGGCGCCGCCGAGCACGGCGATGGAGTCGGCCAGCCGGCCGATCAGCGCGGTGCCGTGGTCGATGCGCAGCAGGTCGCCGAAGACCTCGGGGGTCCGGCCGTGCCGGTCCTCCATCTCCCGCAGCTCCTGGGCCTGCTGGTGGACGATGGCCTGCACCCGGCGGGCGATGTTCACGAAGGCGCGCTGCGCGGAACCGCGCAGGTCCTCCTCGGCGCTCACCGCGTCGACCACGGAGCGCAGCACCGCACGGTGCTCGGCCGAGGTGTCGAGCGAGGCCAGCACGTCCTCGGGGAAGGCGCCCTTGCGGAGTTCGCCCACCACGTGGGGCAGCAGCTCGCCGGCGAGGCGGCTGGTCTCGGCCGACTGACGGGCGTTCTCCGCCTCCTGCGCGGCGAGCCGCTCCCGCAGCTCGGCGATCGCATGGCCGCGCCGCACCACCTCGGCGCAGGCGAGACCGACGGCGACGACCGTCACCGCGGAGACGATCACGACCGGCGTGCGGGCCGATGCGGAGACCAGGAAGGCGGCCACGATCGCGGCGGCGACGGTCGCGGCAACGGGCAGCTGCCAGACGAGGCCGGACCTCCGCCGCGGACTTCCGGTCGACGTTCCCTGTCGAACCATCAGCATCCTCAGAATCGAACGGGAAAGATCATATGACGACGGGCGGGAGCATATCCCGCTCAGGGAACGGCTGTTGACGCCGGGGCGGGCCGGTGCGGCTCCGAACGCGGCCCCGAACACAAGGAGGCGCGCCGGGCCCTGAGAGCCCGACGCGCCTCTATTTCCGGATGTTCCGGTTCCTCCTGGGGCTTTGCGGCACGGCCCGCGCCGGCGTCCGGCCCGCCGTGGATCCGGGTGCCCCCGCAGGCCGCCGCGCGGCGACGCCGCGGGCTCCGCAGGCGGAGCCGGCGGGTGCTACCGCGCCGCCGCCGCGTCCGCCGCCTGGGCCCTCAGAGCCCGCTCGACACCCGCCCGCGACTCCGAGACCAGCCTGCGCAGCGCCGCGTTGGGCTGTGCCGCCTCCAGCCAGGCGTCGGTCGCGTCCAGGGTCTCCTGGGAGACCTGGAGCGCCGGGTAGAGCCCGATCGCGACCTGCTGGGCCATCTCGTGGCTGCGGGACTCCCACACCCCCTTGACCGCCGCGAAGTACCGCTCGGCGAAGGGGGCGAGCAGCTCGCGCTGGTCGGTCTGGACGAAGCCGGCGATCACCGACTCCTGCACGGCGTTGGGGAGCTTGTCGCCCTCCACGACCGAGGCCGCTCGACACCCGCCCGCGACTCCGAGACCAGCCTGCGCAGCGCCGCGTTGGGCTGTGCCGCCTCCAGCCAGGCGTCGGTCGCGTCCAGGGTCTCCTGGGAGACCTGGAGCGCCGGGTAGAGCCCGATCGCGACCTGCTGGGCCATCTCGTGGCTGCGGGACTCCCACACCCCCTTGACCGCCGCGAAGTACCGCTCGGCGAAGGGGGCGAGCAGCTCGCGCTGGTCGGTCTGGACGAAGCCGGCGATCACCGACTCCTGCACGGCGTTGGGGAGCTTGTCGCCCTCCACGACCGAGGCCCAGGCCTCCTCCTTGGCGGCCTCGGTCGGACGCGCGGCCCGGGCGGTCGCGGCGTGCCGCTCGCCGGCGGCCGTGCGGTCGCGCTCGTACTCGCCCGCGATGTCGTCCTCGTCGAGGACGCCCGTGGCCGCCAGGCGCTCCACGAACGCCCAGCGCAGTTCGGTGTCGACGGTCAGACCCTCGATCGTCTCGGTGCCGTCCAGCAGCGCCTGGAGCAGGTCCAGCTGCTGCGGGGTGCGGGCGGTCGCCGCGAACGCCCGCGCCCAGGCGAGCTGGTGGTCGCCGCCGGCCTCGGCCGCGCGCAGATGCGCCAGCGTGGCGTCCGTCCACTGCGTCAGGCCCGTCTCGCGCCAGGCCGGGTCCGCGTACTGGTCCACGGCCAGCTTGACCTGCCGGTGCAGCGACTGGACCACCCCGATGTCGGACTCCTTGCCGATGCCGGACAGCACCAGGGCCAGGTAGTCGCGGGTGGCGAGCTCCCCGTCGCGGGTCATGTCCCAGGCAGAGGCCCAGCACAGCGCGCGGGGCAGCGACTCCGCGAAGTCGCCGAGGTGCTCGGTGACGTGCCGCAGGGACTCCTCGTCGAGGCGCACCTTGGCGTACGACAGGTCGTCGTCGTTGAGCAGCACCACGGCCGGTCGGGTGCGGCCGACCAGGGCCGGGACGTCGGTCAGTTCGCCGTCCACGTCCAGCTCGACCCGCTCGGTGCGCACCAGCTTCCCGGCCCCGTCGAGGTCGTAGAGGCCCACGGCGATCCGGTGCGGGCGCAGCACCGGCTCGCCCTTGGCGCCGGCGGGCAGCGCCGGAGCCTCCTGCCGCACCGCGAACGCGGTGATCACACCGCCGTCGTCGGTGGTGATCTCCGGGCGCAGGATGTTGATGCCGGCCGTCTCCAGCCACGCCTTCGACCAGGTCTTCAGGTCCCGGCCGCTGGTCTCCTCCAGCGCGCCGAGCAGGTCCGACAGACGGGTGTTGCCGAAGGCGTGCCGCTTGAAGTAGCCCTGCACGCCCCGGAAGAACTCGTCCTGGCCCACGTACGCGACCAGCTGCTTCAGGACGGAGGCGCCCTTGGCGTAGGTGATGCCGTCGAAATTCACGAGAACGTCATCGAGGTCGTTGATCTCGGCCATGATCGGGTGGGTCGACGGCAGCTGGTCCTGCCGGTACGCCCAGGTCTTCATGGAGTTCGCGAACGTGGTCCAGGAGTGCGGCCACTTCGAGCCCGGGGCGTGCGCCTGGCAGGCGATCGAGGTGTACGTGGCGAACGACTCGTTCAGCCACAGGTCGTTCCACCACTCCATGGTGACCAGGTCGCCGAACCACATGTGCGCCAGCTCGTGGAGGATCGTCTCGGCGCGCACCTCGTAGGCCGCGTCCGTCACCTTCGAGCGGAAGACGTACTGGTCGCGGATGGTCACCGCGCCCGCGTTCTCCATCGCCCCGGCGTTGAACTCGGGCACGAAGAGCTGGTCGTACTTGGCGAACGGGTAGGCGTAGTCGAACTTCTCCTGGAACCACTCGAAGCCCTGCCGGGTGACGTCGAAGATCGCGTCCGCGTCCAGGTACTCGGCGAGCGAGGGCCGGCAGTAGATGCCCAGCGGCACGCTCTGCCCGTCCTTCTCGTACGAGCTGTGGACGCTGTGGTACGGGCCCGCGATCAGCGCGGTGATGTACGTCGAGATCCGCGGCGTCGGCTCGAAGCGCCACACGCCGTCCACGGGCTCGGGGGTCGGCGAGTTCGAGATCACGGTCCAGCCCTCGGGGGCCTTCACGGTGAACCGGAAGGTGGCCTTGAGGTCCGGCTGCTCGAAGTTCGCGAACACCCGGCGCGCGTCCGGGACCTCGAACTGCGTGTACAGATAGGCCTGCTGGTCGACCGGGTCGACGAACCGGTGCAGGCCCTCGCCGGTGTTGGTGTACGAGCAGTCCGCGACGACCGTCAGCTCGTTGTCGCCCGCCCTCAGGTGCTTCAGCGCGATCCGCGAGTCCCGGAAGACCGCGGCCACGTCGAGCGAGTGGCCGTTGAGCACGACCTCGTGCACGGCGGGGGCGACCAGATCGACGAAGGTCTCCGCGCCGTCCTCGGCGGAGGCGAAGCGTACGGTGGTCCTGGACCGGTAGGTCCCGCCCTCCTGCGCTCCGGAGAGATCGAGGTCGATCTCGTAGGAGTCAACGGTGAGCAGGCGCGCACGCTGCTGCGCCTCGTCACGGGTCAGGTTTGTGCCAGGCACCCGGTCATCTCCTCGGTTTGCGATGTTTGCGGCCATCCTTCCACGCGGCACCCCTGCCGCGCCCGGGGGAATCGGCCGCCGCGTGCACGTCGCCGGCGGCGCCCCGCCGCGGGCACGCCGAAGGGGGCGGGCGCCCGTGCGGCGCCCGCCCCCTCGCGTTCCTCCGGACCGGCCGGCGGATCAGCCGGCGCGCAGCTCGTCCGCGACCAGCTCGGCGATCTGCACCGCGTTCAGCGCGGCGCCCTTGCGCAGGTTGTCGCCCGACAGGAACAGCGCCAGACCGTTCTCCGCGGTCTCGTCGACACGGATGCGGCCCACGTAGGAGACGTCCTTGCCGGCCGCCTGGAGCGGGGTCGGGATCTCGGAGAGCTCCACGCCCGGCGCGTCCTTCAGCAGCTCGTAGGCGCGCTCCACGGCCAGCGGCCGCGCGAAGCGGACGTTGACCTGGAGCGAGTGGCCGGAGAAGACCGGGACGCGCACACAGGTGCCGGAGACCTTGAGCTCCGGGATCTCCAGGATCTTGCGGGACTCGTTGCGGAGCTTCTGCTCCTCGTCGGTCTCGAAGGAGCCGTCGTCGACGATCGAGCCGGCCAGCGGGAGCACGTTGAACGCGATGGGCCGCTTGTAGACGCCGGGCTCGGGGAACTCCAGGGCCTCGCCGTCGTGGGTCAGCTCCGTGGCGCGGCCCGCGACCTCCTTGACCTGCCCGTCGAGCTCGGCGACGCCCGCGAGGCCGGAGCCGGACACGGCCTGGTAGGTCGTGGCGACCAGCGCGGTGAGGCCGGCCTCGGCGTGCAGCGGCTTGAGGACCGGCATGGCGGCCATGGTGGTGCAGTTCGGGTTCGCGATGATGCCCTTGGGGCGGTCCTTGACCGCGTGCGGGTTCACCTCGGAGACCACGAGCGGGACCTCGGGGTCGCGGCGCCAGGCGGAGGAGTTGTCGATCACGACGGCGCCCTGGGAGGCGACCTTCTCGGCGAGCGCCTTGGAGGTCGCGCCGCCGGCGGAGAACAGCACGATGTCGAGGCCGCTGTAGTCGGCGCTGGAGGCGTCCTCGATGGTGATCTCGCGGCCCTGCCACTCCAGCGTGGTCCCGGCGGACCGCGCGGAGGCGAAGAGCCGCAGCTCGTCGACCGGGAACTTCCGCTCGGCAAGGATCTTGCGCATGACCGTGCCGACCTGCCCGGTGGCTCCGACGATTCCGACCTTCACGGGTACTCCTCCGTACGTGCGCTGCGCGCTCTGGGGGGCATGGGGTGCCGCTCCATGATGCGTCTGTCCAGGTCCGCCTTGTCCAATCGGTTGTCCGAGGGGCGGGACGTGTGAGACGCGACATGCCGACGGGGCGGGGGCCACCGGCCCCCGCCCCGTCTCATCCGTGCCGTGCGGTCAGCCGGTGACCTTGGTGATCACCACGCTGCCGGCGCCCGCCGCGGTTCCCCGCGCGTTGACCAGGGAGACCTCACCGAAGAACTGGCGTCCCTCGGGTGCGGCACCGCTCACCACGACCTGCGCGCCCACGGCCGCCGTCGCGCCGTTGGCCAGCGACACCGGCTTGGTGTCGTCGACCTTCAGCGTGCCGAGGGACGGGGAGAAGAACACGTCGCGGTAGTCGAACTCGGTGGTCCCGGCCGGGACCGAGTAGCCGTCGACCACGATCCGGTAGGTGCCGGCGGCCGGCTTCACCAGGCTCACCGCCTCCTCCGAGTCGCCGTCCGCGGCCTGGCCGACCTGGGTCGTGCCGCGGTAGACCGTGAGGTCCAGGTCCGCGCCCGTGTCCGAGGTGGAGCCGATGGCCACGTCGAGGCGGTCGACACCCTCACCCAGGGTGACGGTGTAGATCTGCGACTCGCCCTGCTTGATCGACGGACGGGCGACCTTGGCCGAGCCGAGGGCGCCGCCCGCGAGCTTGCCCTCGATCGGACCGAAGTCGTTCGTCACGTTCCACTGGACGTCCGCCGGGGTGCCGATCTGCGCCTCGGGCAGGGTCTGCACCGCCGGGGCGAAGGAGGCGCCGAGGACGGTGACGTCCAGCTTGTACGGGTTGTCCAGCAGCGGCGAGGTGCGCCGCGACTCGACCTCGATCTCCCACACGCCCGGAGCCGGGTTCGGGTAGGAGCGGACGTCCGGACGGCAGGTGTTCGCCGGGTTCGGGTAGTTCGGGTAGCAGTTCACCGTGGACGTCGGGTCGACCGGCACACCGTACGGGTGCAGCGCGATGAACCGGGTCTGGCTGTCCGCGCCGAGCCCGCTCAGGGACACCTCGAGGTTCTTGGCGCCCTCGGGGACGGTCACGAAGTAGGACGTGTGGCTGTTGCGCTGCACCGAGCCGGACTCGGAGATCCCGAACGCGGGCTTGGCCAGCGCCTGCGAGGCGACGACCGTCGTCAGGATCTGCTTGTCCTTGCCGACCGTGGCGGCGTCGTCCGCGACCAGGACGGCGCTGTGCACACCGGCGGTGCGGGCCTTGGCCTGCACGGTGACGGTGACGGGCTGGCCGAGCGGCAGCTTGATCTTCTTGCCGCTGAGCAGCTTGAAGGTGCCGTCGTTGTTCAGCCAGGTGAGCGTGTGCGCCACGGCCTTCTTCGGGCCGGTGGTGCGGGTGATGGTGACGTCGTACGTGCGCGCCGTGCCGACCTGGAGGCCGCCCTCGCGGTCGTACAGGCCGGTGCCGAAGCCCGGCGTCTTCAGCGCGTAGTCGATCGCGGTGTCGACCGGGGCCTTGACGCTGTACTCGTGCGCCGCGGCGCCCTGCTTGATGGCCTTCCACGCGTCGACGATGTCGATCAGGCCGGAGCCCTGCTCGTGGGCCAGCACGCCGTCGATGGTCTTGGCGGTGCTGGTCAGCGCGGTGCGCAGGACGGCCGGGGTGAGCTCGATGTCCTTCTGCTTCGCCGCGGAGAGCAGCAGGGCCGCCGCGCCCGCGGTCTGCGGGGACGACATCGAGGTGCCCTGGAGCATCGAGTAGCCGGGCGGGAGCTGGTAGCCGGCCTCGGCGACGGGGCCGCCGGCGATCCAGGTCTGCGTGGTGTTGATCGAGGCACCGGGGGCGACGATCGTCGGGGTGAAGCCGCCGTCCTCACGCGGGCCGCGCGAGGAGAAGGGGAGCATGGCGTACTTCTTGTCGACGCCGGAGCCGTAGTTGGCGGCCCAGGTCTCCTTGGAGATCGACGCGCCGACCGAGATGACCTTGTCGGCCACGGCCGGGTCGCCCAGCGTGTTGGTGCCGGGGCCGGAGTTGCCCGCGGAGATCACCAGCTGGACGCCGTAGGTGTCGATCAGCCGGGTGTAGAGCTCGGCACGCGCGTTGTTGCCGTCGTTCAGCGGCGGCAGGCCGCCGATGGACATGTTGACGATGTCCACACCGCGGTTGATGACCAGGTCGGCCATGCCCTCGGTGAGCGCGATGTTGGTGCAGCCGCCGCTCCAGGTGCAGGCGCGGGACGAGACCAGCTTGGCGCCGGGCGCCGCGCCGTTCATCCTGCCGCCGAAGAGGCTGTTGGCGGCGGTGATGCCGGCGACGTGGGTGCCGTGCGAGCCCTCGATGACACCGATGCTCACGAAGTCGGCGGTGGCGCCGGCGGAGTTGTACACGACGTCCTTGCGGACCTCGATCACGAACGGGATCCGCTCGGCGACCGCGGTCTTCGGGTCGTCGGTGCCGAAGTAGCCGATCTGGAAGCCGTTGCGGTACGGCTTCATGACGGTGTCGTTGGTGAAGTCGCCGTCGTTGTTCAGGTCGACCCGCGCGGTGCGCGTGCCCTCGTCGTACAGCACACCCCAGGTGTCGGTGGTGTCGCCGTCGCGGTTGAGGTCGCCCGCCATGTCGCCGCCGAGGGTGGCGGACTCCTTGAACTGGCGGTACTTGAAGGAGCCCGACGGCGCCTTCCAGGTACGGCCGTCGGCGGTGAACACCGGTCCGGCGACGGAGGCGTCCATGCGCAGCCAGGTGCCGTCGCCGTCGGCGACCGGGTCGGTCGCGGTGACCCAGTCGACGATCTTGCGCTCGCCGGTGGTGGTCTTCTGGAGCGCCGGGTGCGCGACGTCGACGCCCGAGTCCAGGATGCCGATGGTCACGCCGCGGCCGTCGGCCTTCGGGTTCTGCTTGACGAAGTCGACCGCGCCCGTCTCGAAGGACGGGTTGTACGGGTTCTTCGCCGGGGTGTCCTTGCCGGGCGCCGGGTAGAGGCCCACCTGCGCCGAGGCGATGCCCGCGGACTTCGTGGTGTCGGCGGCCGGCGTCGGGTCGTCCAGCTCGATCTCGTGCTTGAGGTCGATGCCGTGGACGGAGGAGAGCTTGGCGGCCGCCTTGAGCGCCGCCTCGGCCTTGTCGGTCGGCAGGGTGGCCCGGACGTAGCCGAGCTCGTCGAACGTCCTGCCCACCGTGGCGCCCTGCACCGCGTCCAGCTGGCCCGCGACCTGCTCGGTCGCGCCGGGTGCGGTGGCGACCATCACGGTCACGGTCTTCTGGCCGGTGGCCTCGGCCTCGGCGAGCAGGTTCTCGTCCGCCTGCCCGATCTTGTCCGATGCCTGGGCGGCCTTCACTCCGTCCGAGCCGGCCGGGTCGGCGGCGGGAGCGGAGGCGACGGCCGGGCCGACGCCGGCGGCGACGAGCGCGGCCACCATGGAGGCTGCCGCGGCCACGCGCGCCACACGTCTGTGGCCGACGGAGCGCCCTGTTGTGGAGCTCTGGGACTGGGGGGTCATCAGCATCCCTGTTGGTGAATGAGACGGTCCGGAATTCGGTGCCGGATGACCGCTCAGCCTGTCGTAAATGACAGGACTTTGTGGAGAGTTGACGGAGACGTGAAGTGGTCATGGCGGCTTTCCGCCATCGTTCGGCGTACGCCATGACGGTCAAAGGGGCACACATGTGACGGAACTGATCCGTCCGCTCCTGGGTTCGCCGGTGATGCCCCGGATCCCCCGAACGGGTCGGCGGCGCCGCGGAGGTGCTCCGGACGGGCCGGCTACGCCTCGCGGCCGCGCGCCCAGTGGCGGGACGCCTTGGCGCGGTTCCCGCAGATCGCCATCGAGCACCAGCGGCGGGTGCCGTTGCGCGAGGTGTCGAAGAAGTGCAGCACGCAGCTCTCGTGGGCACAGGCGCGGATGCGGTCCGGGGCCGTGCGCAGCAGGTCGAGGTGCCCGCGTGCCGCGATCCATGCCGGACCCCAGGACGGGTCCTCGAACTCGGTCTCCTCGCCGGGCCCTTCGGCCGTGAGGGTGGCCCGGATGCGGCCCCGGCCGAGCACCGCGTCGACCCGGGCGACGGCGTCGGTGCCGCCGCCGTCCACGAGCGAGGCGAGTGCGTCGCGTGCGGTCAGGGTGTGCTCCAGGGTGGCCGCGTCCGCCGTGAAGCGCCCGGCGAGGCCGTGGGCCGCGAGCCAGATCCGCAGGCCGGCGGCGCTGGTGAGGAGGTCGCGGAGTTCGCCGTCGTGCACCCAGCGGGTGTTGAGCAGGTCCAGCGAGACCGGTTCGCCGGTGAGGGGGCGGGGGTCGGCGGCGGTCATGCGGATTCCTTCGCTCCGTTGCGTTGAACGGCACCAGGGTACGGGGCGCCGACGGGCACCCCTCCAGCTAACCACTCACTTTGCGGTGAGAGGTTGCGCGCCATCGTCTCTAACCGTTAAATTGCAAGTGAGCGGTTAGCCATCGAGGCGGGCCGCCCCGACGCAGAGAGGTCCTCCATGACGACCAGCAGCCCCCTCGTCACCGGCCACGTCGGCCTCAACGTGACCGACATCGACCGTTCCCTCCTCTTCTACGGGGACGTCCTCGGCTTCGACGTCCTCGGCGAGGGCAAGGAGGACGGCCGGCGGTTCGCCTTCCTCGGGCGCGACGGCACCCTCGTCCTCACGCTGTGGCAGCAGGCCGACACCGCCTTCGAACCCACTCGCGCCGGACTGCACCACCTCGCTTTCACGGCCCCCTCCATGGACGAGGTCCGCGCGGCCGAGAGCCGGCTGCGCGACCTCGGCGTCGACTTCGCCTACGACGGAGTCGTGGCCCACGGCGAGGGCACCGCCTCGGGCGGGATCTTCTTCCACGACCCGGACGGCACCCGGCTGGAGATCTCCGCCGCCGCCGGCGCCGAGGACGCCCCCGTGCCCACCGCCGCCGCACCCACCTGCGGCTTCTTCTAGAGGAGCGCACACCGTGGACCACACCCCGGGCCCGTACCACGAGGGCTCCCTCGCCGTGCAGCGCCGCACCGGAGCGCTCGGGGCGGCCGCGCACGTCGGCCGCTCCATCGGCAGCGGCATCAAGCCCGTCGCCGCCGCCTTCCTCGGGCTCCAGCCGATGCTGGTGCTCGCCGCGGCGGACGGGTCCGGCCGGATGTGGGCCTCCCTGCTCACCGGTCCGCCCGGGTTCCTGAAGGCCACCGGCAGCAGCACGGTCTCCGTCGCCGGCGGCCTCCCGGAGCACGACCCGCTGGCCGCGGCACTCGCCCGCGGCCCCGTGCCCGCCGGGACGATCGTGCTCGACCCCCGGACCCGCCGGCGCATGCGGATGGGCGGCACGGTCCGGCCCTCCGCGCGCGGGCTGCTGCTGGAGACCGAGCGGGTCTTCGCCAACTGCCCCAAGTACCTCCAGCGCAGGGAACTGCGCACCACCGGTGACGGGGACACCCCGCCGGTGGTGCGCGTGCGGCGCGGGGAACGCCTCACCCCCGGCCAGGAGGCGTTCCTCCGCGCCGCCGACACCTTCTTCGTGGCCACCGGCACCCCCGACGGCGTGGACGCCAGCCACCGGGGCGGCGGACCCGGCTTCCTGGAGGTCGCCTCGCCCACCGAGCTGAGCTGGCCGGACTACCCGGGCAACGCGATGTTCCTGACCCTCGGCAACCTGGAGCGCGATCCGCGGGCCGGGCTCCTCCTGCTCGACTGGACCACCGGCACCACGCTCCAGCTGACGGGCACCGCCCGGACCGAGCACACGCCCGACGGCGGGCGCACGGTCCGCTTCACCGTCACCGGGACACTCCAGGCCGACGGCGCCTCACCCCTGCGCTGGTCCGCCCCCGAGTACTCGCCCGCGAACCCGCCCGTCGACACCTGCGCACCGGTAACCTCGGCTGATGAAACAGGAGTTGAGAGTCGCGGCGTACGCGGTGTGCACACGGGACGACCAGGTCCTGCTCGCCCGCTGGGTGGCGCGTGACGGGACGAAGCGCTGGACCCTGCCCGGCGGCGGGATGGAGCACGGCGAGGACCCGATCGACACCGTCGTCCGCGAGGTGGAGGAGGAGACCGGCTACCGGGCCGAGATCACGGCCCTGCTCGGCATCGACTCGGTACGCCGCAGCTACCCCCGCAGACTCGGCGCCCTCGCCGACTTCCAGGGTCTGCGGATCGTCTACGAGGGCCGCGTCACCGGCGGCGAACTGCGCCCCGAGACCGGCGGCTCCACCGACCTGGCCGCCTGGCACCCCCTGGCCGGCGTGGCGGAACTCGACCGCGTCCCCCTGGTGGACATCGGCATCGGGCTGTGGCGGACCCGGCCCCCCACCGGCCGTGCCGCTCAGCGCGGCAGCACCACCACATAGGCCGCCGGCTCCCGGTCCGCCGCGGCCATCAGCGCCGTCCGGACCACCACCGCCTGCTGCTCGGGGGCGTCCCGCAGCTTGCGGGGCGTCACGTGCACCACCGTGATGCCGAGGCGCTCCAGGGTGTCCCGCTTCTTCGCGTACTCCGACCAGAGCGCGTCCTCGTCGTGCCGCGGCGCCCGGGTGTCCAGCTCGACGGCCACCGCCTGCTCGGGCCAGTAGGCGTCCACCCCGCCGAGATGCGGCCCGCCCGGCAGCCGCAGATCCACGTTCCACAGGGGCTGGGGCAGGCCCGCCGACCGCACCAGCGCGTACAGCCTGCCCTCGGCCAGCGCGCGCCCCTCCGCCAGCAGGGCGTCCACCGCGTCCACCACGTGCGGGCGCCCGAGCAGCCGCGCGTCGCTCAGCTCCCGCACCACCGCCGCCGGTTCGCAGTGCCCGCCGCGCACCGCCTCGGTGAGCAGCAGCCGGACCGCGCCGGGGTCGGTCAGCCCGCTCACCGCGTCCGCGAGCGCCCGTGCGGCGGGCGCCACCGGCACCCCGGTCACCTCGTCGGCCACCGGCATCGCGTGCGTCCGCACCAGCCGCGCACACCCCGTCGACCGCAGCCGCCGGCTCCGCGGCACCAGGACGTCGATCGCCTCCAGCGAGCGCAGCGTGGGCGCGGCGGAGAAGCCGCGCAGCGCGAGGGCCGCGAGGCCCGTGATCATCGCCTCGCCGTACGGCGAGACCTCGGGGCGCTGCGACGGCAGAACGGCCCTGGCCGGGCGGACCGGGCGGCCCGCGTACAGCAGGACCGCCCGCAACCGCTCCTCGCTGGTCGGAGGCCCGGACCGCAGCAGGTACACCCCGGGCAGCAGCACCTGCCAGGGCCCGCCGGCCCGGCACCGCTCCGCCACCCGGGCGGACGTCACCCCCTGCTCCCGCAACTGCGCCCCGGACACGACGCGTTCGCCGGGACCGGTCGGGGGAGCGGGGGAGGGGGAC
>NZ_RDBP01000012.1:333905-342837 GCF_008042045.1 Streptomyces sp. T39 | reverse complement strand
AGATGTGTATAAGAGACAGATGCGAGGGGGATGCCCGGGGGCCGCCGCCCCCTGAACCTCTGTTACGCCTTCGTCGACAATTCGGGACGACCCCGTCCTAAAGTACGTGCGTTCGACTGCCGATGTGGGGCGCCGCGCGCCCGGGGTCCGGGGGCGTGGCTGACTCCGTCAGCCCCGCCGGCGATTGAGGCGACCGCGCGAAGCGCGGTGCGGGTCCGGGCGGAGCCCGGTCCGGGAAGGGGCGGGGAGGGGAGAGGCCCCGCGCAGCGGCCCCACCCCCGGCGCGCACCACCCCGTTGCCCGGACCCCGCGCGTCCGCAGCGCCCGCCCACGCGTGCGCCACACCTCCCGCCTCCGGGGCGCCGCGCTCCGAGCTCCGAGGCCCCGGACGTGAGGCGCCCTCGCCCGTGGCGCGCTCCGGGGCGTCGACGGGCCTCCGGACGTGACGCGCCCCGCCCGGGACGGCCCCCGGACGTGACGCACTCCCGCGGGAACGCACCCGCGCCCGGGGGCGCCGACGGGCCTCCGGACGTGACGCGCCCCGCCCGGGACGGCCCCCGGACGTGACGCACTCCCGCGGGAACGCACCCGCGCCCGGGGGCGCCGACGGGCCTCCGGACGTGACGCGCCCCGCCCGGGACGGCCCCCGGACGTGACGCACCCCCGCGGGAACGCACCCGCGCCCGGGACGGCCCCCGCACGGCCCCCCGCGGGGACGCGCCCCGATCGCGGCGGGCCCCCGCCTGGCGCGCGCTACGCGCGCCGCCCCGGCCAGGCGCGCGCTACGCGCGCCGCCCCGCGTCGCACGCCTGGGCGCGCACCGCGCGCGCCAGGTCGTCGCGGGACTCGAGGACGAGGCGGCGCAGCGCCGGCGCCGCCGACTCGTGGGCCGCGAGCCACGCGTCCGTCGCGGCCAGTGTGGAGACGGGCTCCTGGAGCGACGGGTACAGATCGCGCACCACGTCCATCCCGATCTGGATCGACCGCTCCGCCCACACCCGCTCGATCGCCGCGAAGTACTTCGGCGCGTAGGGCGCGATCAGCTCCCGCTGCGACGGCTGCACGAAGCCCGCGATCGTCGCCTCGACCAGCGCGTTGGAGAGCGCGTCGGATTCCACCACCGCCGCCCACGCCTGGTCCTTGACCGCGGCAGACGGGCGCGACGCGAGGCAGCGGACCTCGTGCCGCTTGCCCGACGCCGTGTCGTCCCGCGCCAGTTCGGCCGCGATCCCCGCCTCGTCGGCGACCCCGTGCGCGGCGAGCGGCGCGAGGAACGCCCAGCGCAGCTCCTGGTCCACGTCGAGGCCGTCGATGCGCGCGGTGCCGTCCAGCAGCCCGGAGAGCAGCTGGAAGTCCTCCGGGCCGCTCGCCACGGAGGCGAGGAAGCGGGCCCACGTCAGCTGGTGCTGGCTGCCGGGCTCGGCCCGGCGGAGCTCGCTCAGCGCGCCCGACGCCAGCAGCCGTCCGCCCTCCTCGCGCCATTCGGGCGCCGCGTAGTGCACGAGGGCCCCGCGCGCCCAGGCGTGCAGCATCTGGAGCACGCCGATGTCCGTCTCGCGGCCGGCGAACCGCAGCACCAGGTCCACGAAGTCCCGTGCCGGCATCAGCGCGTCGCGGGTCAGGTTCCACAGGGCGGACCAGCACAGCGCCCGCGCCAGCGGGTCGTCGATGTCGCCGAGGTGCGCCCGCAGCGTCGCGAGCGAGCCCTCGTCGAAGCGGATCTTGCAGTAGGTGAGGTCCTCGTCGTTGACGAGCACCAGGTCCGGGCGTTCGGCGCCGGCCAGGCCCGGCACCTGGGTGCGGGCGCCGGTGACGTCCGCGCCGGCGCTCGCGTACCGCACGAGCTCGGCGCCCTCGACCCGGTAGAGGCCGACGACGACCCGGTGGGGCCGCAGCGTGTCGCCGTCCTGCAGGACCGCCAGCCCGGCCACCCGCCCCTGCGGGTCGTGGTCGACCTCGGGGGTCAGCGAGTTGACGCCCGAGGTCTCCAGCCAGGCCCGCGACCACTCCTTCATGTCCCGGCCGGAGGTCTCCTCCAGGACGGACAGCAGGTCGCCGAGGCGGGTGTTGCCGTAGGCGTGCCGCTTGAAGTAGCGCCGCGCACCCTCCAGGAACGCGTCCCGCCCCACGTAGGCCACCAGCTGCTTGAGCACCGAGGCGCCCTTCGCGTAGGTGATGCCGTCGAAGTTGAGCTTGGCGGCCTCCAGGTCGTGGATGTCCGCCGTGATCGGGTGGGTGGAGGGCAGCTGGTCGGCGCGGTAGGCCCATGCCTTGCGGTTGTTGGCGAAGGTGACCCATCCGTTGGTGAAGCGGGTGGCCTCGACCATCGAGAACGAGCCCATGAAGTCGGCGAAGGACTCCTTCAGCCACAGGTCGTCCCACCACTGCATGGTGACCAGGTCGCCGAACCACATGTGCGCCATCTCGTGCAGGATCACGTTGGCGCGGCGCTCGTAGGACGCCTGCGTCACGTTGCCCCGGAAGACGAACTCCTCGCGGAAGGTGACGCAGCCCGGGTTCTCCATGGCGCCGATGTTGTACTCGGGCACGAACGCCTGGTCGTACTTCCCGAACGGGTACGGGTAGTCGAAGTGCTCGTGGAAGAAGTCCAGGCCCTGCTTGGTGACGAGGAAGATGTCGTCCGCGTCGAAGTGCCGGGCGAGCCCCTTGCGGCACATCGCGCCCAGCGGCACCCGCAGGGTGGTGCCGTCGGGGAGCGTGCGCTCGTACACGTCCGTCTCGTAGTGGTACGGACCGGCGACGACGGCCGTGATGTACGTCGAGATGGGCCGGGTCTCGGCGAAGCGCCACACCCCGTCGGCGTCGCGCGCGCCCTCCCCGTTGCTCCACACCGTCCAGCCCTCGGGCGCCGTCACCTCGAAGCGGAACGGAGCCTTGAGGTCCGGCTGCTCGAAGTTGGCGAAGACCCGGCGCGCGTCGGCCGGCTCGTACTGGGTGTAGAGGTAGACCTCGCCGTCCTCCGGGTCGACGAAGCGGTGCAGGCCCTCGCCCGTCCTGCTGTAGGCGCACTGCGCGTCCACGACGAGCACGTTCTCGGCGTCCACGGAGTCGAGGGCGATCCGCGCGCCGTCGAAGGCGGCCGCCGGGTCCAGCTCACGGCCGTTGAGCGTGATGCCGGTCACGGCCGGGGCGACGAGGTCGACGAAGGTCGGGGTACCGGGCTCGGCGGCCCGGAACCGGATCGTGGTGACGGAACGGAACGTCCGCGGCCGCGTCCCCTCCTCCGCGTCCCCGACGGCGGACCGTACGTCGAGGGCGACGTGGTACGCCTCGACGGACAGCAGCTCGGCCCGGGTACGGGCCTCGTCGCGGGACAGATTCTCACCGGGCACGGGCACTCCTTCGTGACTCGTTTCGGAACAGCGGCGATCCTTTCATGCGGTCCTGGCAGCCCATACGGGGGAATCCCTCGCGCGCCGGGCGTGTTCCCCCCGGAGGCACGCAGGGTGCCGCCCCGATACGAGGAGTGACATGTCGGACAACGGCAAGACACCGGTGGACTTCTGGTTCGACCCGCTGTGCCCGTGGGCGTGGATCACGTCCCGCTGGGTGCTGGAGGTCGAGAAGGTCCGTGACATCGAGGTCCGCTGGCATGTGATGTCGCTCGCCGTGCTCAACGAGGACAAGCTCGACCAGGTCCCGGAGGAGTACCGGGAGATGCTGGAGACCAAGGCGTGGGCCCCGGTGCGGGTCGTCGTCGCGGCCCAGCAGGAGCACGGGGACGAGGTCGTCGGCAAGCTGTACACCGCGCTCGGCACCCGTTTCCACAACAAGGGCGAGGGCCCGACGCTCACGGCGATCCGTGAGGCGCTGGAGGACGTCGGTCTGCCCGTCTCGCTCGCGCAGTACGCCGACAAGGACACCTACGACACCCAGCTGCGCGCCTCCCACGAGGAGGGCATCACCAAGGTCGGCCAGGAGGTCGGCACCCCCGTGATCGCCGTCCCGGGCGCCGACGGCGAGCAGATCGCCTTCTTCGGCCCGGTCGTCACGCCCACGCCCCGGGGCGAGGCGGCGGCTCGGCTGTGGGACGGCACCCTGCTGGTGGCGTCGACGCCGGGCTTCTACGAGATCAAGCGCACCCGCACCCAGGGGCCGTCCTTCGAGTGACGGCGCCGCGCCCACGGAAGACGGCCCCCGCGAGTCATGTCCTCGCGGGGGCCGTCCTTCTTCCGCCTGCCGCGTGACGGGTGAGAAGACGATCACGAGCAGGGCGTGCGGGGATCGCCTCAGGGGGTGATCAGCGGGGTGCGGCCCTTCGCCTCGGTGAAGCGCCTGGCGACGTCCTGCCAGTTGACGACCCGCCACATCGCTTCGATGAAGTCGACCTTCTGGTTCCGGTACTGGAGGTAGAAGGCGTGCTCCCAGGCGTCGAAGACCAGGATCGGGACGCTGCCCTGGCCGACGTTGCCCTGGTGGTCGTAGACCTGCTCGACGATGAGGCGGCCGCTGACCGGCTCGTAGGCCAGCACGCCCCAGCCGGAGCCCTGGGTGGTGGCGGCCGCCTTGGTGAGCTGGGCCTTGAACTTGGCGAAGGAGCCGAAGGATTCGGCGAGGGCGTCCGCCAGTTCGCCGGTGCCGTCCTTCTCCAGGGGCTCGCCGCCGCCGTCGCCGGTCATGTTGTGCCAGTAGATGCTGTGCAGGATGTGGCCGGACAGATGGAACGCGAGGTTCTTCTCCAGCCCGTTGATCGAGCCCCACGCCTCCTTGTCGCGCGCCTCCTCCAGCTGTTCGAGGGTGTCGTTGGCGCCCTTCACGTACGCGGCGTGGTGCTTGTCGTGGTGGAGCTCGATGATCTCGGGGCTGATGACCGGTTCGAGCGCCGCGTAGTCGTACGGAAGTTCAGGAAGCGTGTAGATGGCCATGGTGGCGGTGGTCCCTCCGGCTGCCTTCTTATTGCACATCTTATGCAACTGCACCGTAGCAGCAGGAGTGGCCGTACGTGATCAGCCGGTGGTCCCGGGTCGCGGGCCGCGCCGTGTGCGGTCGAACGGACGCGAAGGACCCCCCGGCCGCCGTGGCCGGGGGGTCCTTCGCGGTGGTACGCCTGGGACGTGCCTCAGCCGGCGGTCCCCGCCCGCCCGGTCTCCGCGCCCGCACGCGAGGCACGGTGCCTCTGGAGGGCGAAGCCGCCGGCCGCCAGCGCCGCGGTCAGGACGCCGGTGCCCAGCAGCTGGAGCCTGGTCGCCTCCTCGCGCAGCATCAGCACGAACACGGCGGCCATGCCCAGGAGGGCGATCCAGGTCAGCACCGGGAAGAACCACATCCGCACGACCAGCTTCTCGGGCTCGTCGCGCTCGGTGCGCCGGCGCAGGACCAGCTGGGAGACGGCGATGAAGATCCAGACGACCAGGATGATCGCGCCGATCATGTTCAGCAGCCACTGGAAGACGTCCTCGGGCCGCCAGTAGCTGAGCAGCACGCACAGGAAGCCGAACACCGACGAGACGAGGACGGCGACGCGCGGCACGCCGCCGAAGGTGCGGCCCAGGGCCTTCGGGCCCTGACCCCGTGCGACCAGCGAGCAGGCCATCCGGGAGGCGCCGTAGATGTTGGCGTTCATCGCGGACAGCAGGGCGACGAAGACCACGATCTGGAGCGCGGTGGCGGCGCCGGGGATGTCGAGGTGGGCCAGCGTGGTGACGTACGGGCCCTTGTCCGGGTTCGCGACGTCCGGGTCGTCCCAGGGCACCAGGGTGACGATGACGGCCATCGATCCGATGTAGAAGACGGCGATGCGCCACATCGCCGTGCGCACGGCCTTGGCGACGCCCTGCACCGGGTGCTCGGACTCGGCCGCGGCGATGGTGACGGTCTCCAGGCCCCCGTAGGCGAAGACGGAGGCGAGCAGGCCGACGACCAGGCCGTCGACGCCGTTCGGCAGGAACCCGCCGTCACCGGTGAGGTTGGCCGTGCCGGGCGCCTCGCTTCCCGGCAGGAGGCCGGCGATCGCCAGCACGCCGATGCCCAGGAACAGCGCGATGGCGCCGACCTTGAGCGCGGCGAACCAGAACTCGAACTCGCCGAAGTTCTTCACCGCGGCCAGGTTGGTGCCGCAGAAGACCAGCATGAACAGCGCGACCCAGGCCCACTCGGGCGTCCCCGGCAGCCAGTTCGTCATGATCTTCGCCGCGCCCATCGCCTCCAGGCCCACGGCCACGCAGAGCAGGAACCAGAACGCCCAGCCCGCGGTGAAGCCCGCCCACGGTCCGATGGCGCGCTCCGCATGGACGGAGAACGAGCCGGACGCGGGGTTCGCGGCGGACATCTCGCCGAGCATCCGCATCACGAGCATGACGAGCAGACCGGAGAGCGCGTAGGCGACCACGATCGACGGGCCCGCCGCGGCGATGCCGGCGCCGGAGCCCACGAAGAGGCCGGCGCCGATGACACCGCCGAGGGCGATCATCGAGAGGTGGCGTTGTTTGAGGCCGTGCGAGAGCCGGGTGTCGTCCGTCGGGACGACGGGCGCGGGCGCGGTGGTCCGAGACATGAGCGGGCCCTGTTCATTGGCTGAGACGGGGGAGCAGCCGACAGTCTGGCCACCGACTCCGCTCACAGGGAACGCATGTCCGCTATACGGTCACGATGTTCACACAACGCCACCACGCCGACACCGGACGGACCGGCACGCCCTCCGCCGGCCCCGCCCCGCCCCCGTTCACCGCCGCCGGGCGAGCACCTCGCGCGCGGCGGCGACCAGCAGCACCGCGGCGGTCGCCCCGGCGGACCACAGCAGCTGCGGCCTGGCCGCGTCGTCGCCCAGCATCAGCACCAGCACCGCGGCCATGGCCGCCAGCGCCGCCCAGGTGAGCCAGGGGAAGGCCCACATCCGCAGGGCGAGCGCCTCGGGCGCCTCGCGTTCGATGCGCCGGCGCAGCCGCAGCTGCGAGACCGCGATCAGCGCCCAGACGAACAGCAGCACCGCGCCGACCGCGTTGAGCATGTACGCGAACACGGCGTCCGGCCACATCAGGTTGAGCAGCACGGAGACGAAACCGAACGCCACCGAGGCGAGCACCGCCCGGCGGGGCACCCCGCCGGGCGAGACGGTGAGCAGGCCACGGGGGGCCTCCCCGGCGCTCCGCCAGCGAGAAGATCATGCGCGAGGAGCCGTAGAGGTTGGCGTTGAGCGCCGACAGCAGGGCCACGAAGACCACGATCTCCATGATCCGGCCGGCGCTCGGCACGCCGATCGAGTCGAGCACGGTGACGAAGGGGCTCACGCCCGCCGTCTGCGCCGTCCACGGCAGCACCGTGACGATCACCAGCATCGAGCCGACGTAGAAGAAGAGGATGCGCACCACCGCGCTGCGCACCGCCCGTCCGACCGCACGGGCCGGATCCGCGGTCTCGGCGGCGGCGATCGTGACGACCTCCAGGCCGCCGAACGCGAAGACGACCACCAGCACCCCGGAGACCACCCCGGACCAGCCGTTCGGCAGGAACCCGCCGTCGCCGGTGAGATGGGTGAGCCCGGCCGGCTCGGTGTCCGGCAGCACGCCGAAGATTGCCAGGGCGCCCAGCAGCAGGAAGAGCACCAGGGCGCCGACCTTGAGCGCGGCGAACCAGAACTCGAACTCGCCGAAGTTGCGTACCGCCGTGAGGTTGGCGGCCGTGAAGACCACCATGAAGAGGAGCACCCAGCCCCACTGGGGCACCGACGGCGCCCAGCCGTGCGCGATCCGGGCCGCCGCCGTCGCCTCGGCGGCCAGCACCACCACGAGCAGGAACCAGTAGAGCCACCCCGCGCTGAACCCGGCCCACCGTCCCAGCGCGCGTTCGGCGTGCACCGAGAACGAGCCGGAGGCGGGCATCGCGGCGGACATCTCGCCGAGCATCCGCATCACCAGCATCGCCAGGGTGCCGGCGATCAGATACGAGACGACGATGGCGGGACCGGCGACCGAGATCCCGGCGCCGGAGCCCACGAAGAGCCCCGCGCCGATCACCCCGCCCAGTCCCAGCATCGTCAGATGACGCTGCTTGAGGCCGTGTTCGAGGGGCTCGGTCACGGCCTGGGCCGACGCGTCGTGCATGGTGCGGGGTGCTCTCGGTTCGCTCGGGTGCAGTTATGGAGTCCCTACAGTCTCGGCCAGCGGTGGCCCGCCATGCAAAACCGGCCGCCACCCCCGGGACCTCAGTGACGAGCATCACCTCCCATCGTGTGTGACGGCGGTGCTTTGTGTGATCTCCACCAACACCTCAACCGCCGCTTTGTCGGCGGCTGATGGTGATCCGGTCCGTCGCCCTGGGCTACGGTCGGCCTGTTCCGAACTGTCCTCACCCCGCGGAGACCCCGATGAGCACTGCTGCCGCCCCCGTCCGATCCGGCGTCGTCCTGGCCGATCTGGTCCCCGCCTCCCGTGTCCGGGACATCGCCCTGGTCGCCGGCGGCGCCGTCCTCACCGGCCTCGCGGCCCAGATCTCCGTGCCGGTCCCCGGCTCCCCGGTCCCGGTCTCCGGGCAGACCTTCGCCGCCCTGCTGGTGGGCACCGCGCTCGGCGCCCGCCGCGGCTTCCTCGCGCTCGCCCTCTACGCGGTCGCCGGCATGGCGGGGACCCCGTGGTTCGCCGAGGGCGCCTCGGGCTGGTCGATGCCCTCGTTCGGCTACATCCTCGGCATGCTGCTGGCGGCCACCGTCGTGGGCGCCCTGGCCCGCCGTGGCGCGGACCGCACGGTGCTGCGCACCGCCGGTTCCATGGTGCTCGGTTCGGTGATCATCTACGCGGTGGGCGTGCCCTACCTGGCGCTCGCCACCGGTATGTCCCTGCCGGCCGCCGTCTCCGCCGGTCTGGTCCCGTTCCTCATCGGTGACGCGCTGAAGGCCGCCCTGGCGATGGGCGCCCTGCCGGCCGCCTGGAAGCTCGTGGGCCGCCGCGGCTGAGCCCCCCCCGCAACGCAGCAGCCC
>NZ_RDBP01000012.1:304774-333805 GCF_008042045.1 Streptomyces sp. T39 | reverse complement strand
CAGCCCGATGGTGACCACGATCGCGGCGACCAGCATCGACAGCAGCGCGACCTCGCGGTTGGCCTCGTCGTAGACCATGTAGCCGAGCACGAAGACGATGCCCGCGGCGGCCGCCCAGGTGAGGTACGGGAAGAGCCACATCCGCACGGTCAGCTTCTCCGGCGCCTCGCGCAGCAGGATCCCGCGCATCCGCAGCTGGGTGAAGCAGATGACCAGCCAGACGAACAGCGCGACCGCGCCCGAGGAGTTCAGCAGGAAGAGGAAGACCGTGTCCTTCCACATGTAGTTGAAGAAGACGGCGACGAATCCGAAGACGACCGAGCCGAGGATCGCCGCGGTCGGCACGCCCTTGGCGTTGACCCGGGCGAACGCCTTGGGGGCGTCGCCGCGCTCACCGAGCGAGAAGGCCATCCGGGAGGCCGTGTAGAGGCCGGAGTTCAGACAGGACAGCACGGCGGTCAGGATGATCACGTTCATGATCTGGCCGGCGTGGGCGATGCCGATGGAGTCGAGGGCGGCGACGTAGCTGCCCTTCTCCTGGATGCTCTCGTCGTCCCACGGCAGCAGCGTCAGCACCACGAAGATCGAGCCGAGGTAGAAGACCGCGATGCGCCAGATGACACTGTTGGTGGCCTTGGTGACCGCGCGCCGCGGGTCCTCCGACTCGCCGGCGGCGAGGGTGACGATCTCGCTGCCCATGAAGGAGAAGACGACCAGCAGCACGCCGGTGAGGACGGAACCCGCGCCGTGCGGCATGAAGCCTCCGGCGTCGGTCAGATGGGCGAAGCCCGCTCCCGGGTTGTCGGACCCGGGCAGCACGCCGAAGACGGCCAGCAGGCCGATCACGACGAAGGCGCCGATGGCGACGACCTTGATGCCGGCGAACCAGAACTCGAACTCGCCGTAGGAGGCGACCGACGCCAGGTTGGTGGCGGTGAGCACCACCATGACGATCAGCGCCCAGGCCCACTGGGGCACGGCCGGGACCCAGCCCTCCAGGATCACCGCGCCCGCGGTCGCCTCGACGGCCAGCACCACGACCCAGAAGAACCAGTACAGCCAGCCGATCGAGAACCCGGCCCAGCGGCCCAGCGCGCGGTCGGCGTAGGCCGAGAAGGAGCCGGAGTTCGGGCTGGCCGCGGCCATCTCGCCGAGCATCCGCATGACGAGCACGACCATCAGGCCGACGAGCGCGTACGACACGAGGATCGCGGGGCCGGCGGCCGCGATGCCGGAGCTGGAGCCCACGAACAGGCCCGCTCCGATGACACCGCCGATGGCGATCATGGAAAGGTGGCGGTTCTTGAGACCGGCCTTGAGACCGTCGGCGGAGGGCGGCTGTCCCGGGGTGGGGGACTGGCCGCCTTCCTTTGTGAGGGTCGTCTGCGACGTCATGGACGAATCCTTATGTCTTGGTGCCGCTCGGGTTACGAACTCGGGAATTGAAGCTCAGTACGGCTCGGTACGGAAGAGCCGATTCCGATTCGTTGCACTCATCACGTCGGCGCGTCCCCGGCACGGCCCCGCGCCGGAGTGCGCCTGCCCCCCGTGCCACACTCGAACCATGCGCGTGTACCTCGGCTCCGACCATGCCGGCTTCGAACTCAAGAACCACCTCGTCGAGTGGCTCACCGCCCACGGGCACGAGCCCGTGGACTGCGGTCCGCACATCTACGACGCCCAGGACGACTACCCGCCCTTCTGCCTGCGTGCCGCGGAGAAGACGGCCGCGGACCCGGACTCGCTGGGCATCGTGATCGGCGGCTCGGGCAACGGCGAGCAGATCGCCGCCAACAAGGTCAAGGGGGTGCGTGCCGCCCTCGCCTGGAGCGAGCAGACGGCCGCGCTCGGCCGCGAGCACAACAACGCCAACGTCGTGGCCGTCGGCGGCCGGATGCACTCCTTGGAGGAGTCGACGAAGTTCGTCGAGATCTTCCTGAACACCCCGTACTCGGGTGAGGAGCGTCACACCCGCCGGATCGAGATGCTCTCGGCGTACGAGACCACCGGCGAGCTCCCGGCGATCCCGGCCCACCACCCGCAGGAGCCGACCGCCTGATGCCCGAAGGGCACACGATCCACCGACTGGCCGCCGACTACCGGGAACGGTTCGGCGGCCGGTCCGTGCGGGTGACCAGCCCGCAGGGCAAGTTCGCCGACTCCGCCGCACTGCTCGACGGCGCCGTCCTGGAACGCACCGAGGCGCACGGCAAGCACCTCTTCCTCGGCTTCCCGGGCGACGAGTGGATCCACATCCACCTCGGCCTCTTCGGCAAGGTCGCCTTCGGCGACGCGCCCGCCCCGCCGCCCACCGACACCGTCAGGCTCCGGCTGGCGAACCCGGCCTCCTGGGTCGACCTGCGCGGCCCCACGGCCTGCGCCCTGCTCACGGACGGCGAGAAGCAGGCGATACACGACCGTCTCGGCCCCGACCCGCTGCGTCCCGGCGACGACCCCGGCCGCGCCTGGAGCCGGATCTCCCGATCCCGCACCTCCGTTGCCGCGCTCCTGATGGACCAAAAGGTCGTCGCGGGCGTCGGCAACGTCTACCGCGCCGAGGTCCTCTTCCGGCACGGGATCGACCCCTACCGGGCAGGCAGGGACCTCACCCGGCGGGAATGGGACGCCCTCTGGGCCGACCTGAGCGTCCTGATGCGCGACGGCGTGCGCGACAACCGCATCGACACCGTCCGCCCCGAGCACACCCCCGAGGCGATGGGCCGCCCGCCGCGCGTCGACGACCACGGCGGCGAGGTGTACGTCTACCGCAGGGCGCGGCAGGCCTGCCATGTCTGCGGCGGCGAGATCAGCACCGCCGCTCTCGCCGCCCGCAACCTCTTCTGGTGCCCCGACTGCCAGAGGTGACCGGCGGCCGGCACCTGCCGCCCGCTTGACGGAGGTGACCGGCCGCCCGCCGGTCTCCCGCCCGCCGCATGCCCGCCGCCGTCAGAAACCGTGCGGCAGCCACGGGGCGGCCACGGAGCCGAAGGCGTGCGACGCCCGGGCCAGCGCCCCCTCGCGCAGCTCCCGGACCCGTCCCGCCCCGGCCAGCGACGCCAGCGACACCCCGCCCAGATAGGCGGCGCCCAACTCCCTCACGGACAGCGCGAGATCGGGCATGTCCCCCGTCCGTGCGCAGGACGCCCCGTCGGGGCCGCCCGTCAGCCGCCAGCGCCCGGTGTTCCAGGGGCAGAAGGCGTCCTCGACGTCCAGCACCAGGTCGACGGGCACCTGGTACGTGCGCGCCCCGAGCGCCGCGCCCACCTCGACCGGGCGCAGGTGCAGGGAGTCGCGCACCCGCACACCGCAGCGCCGGATGTCGGAGACCAGGTGGAGCAGCGGATCGTCCACCGGCCGGTTGCGCGACCGCACGGACGAGGTCAGGTCGATCTCGCAGAGGAACCGCCACAGCGCCGCGTACACCGCGGGCTCGGCCGCGTCGATGTTCCGGACCAGGACCGTCCCCTCCGGCCCCTCGGGCGTCCAGTGCGGCTTGTTGTGGAAGCGGACGTAGCCCACCGGCTCCCCGTCCCGCTCGGCGAGCACGCACTGCAGCGGCGAGGCGCCCTCGCGTCCGGACGGCGGGTCGAGCAGCGGCAGCCGCTCCCACCCGGCGGTGCGGGCGATCATCCCCGGGCGCGAGCCGATCGTGGCCCGGTAGATCCGCTCGCACGCCTCTGCCCCCTCGTCGGGCGACACGAAGCGCAGGCGCACGTCCTCGGCGCCCGGCGGCACCGCCACCCGCACCCGCGAGGAGTCGATCTCGACCGCCAGCTGATGGGTCGCCGCCCCGTACCCGAAGCGGCCGTAGATGCCCGGCTCGGACGCCGTCAGCACGGCGAGCGGCTCGCCCAGCGCGCGCACGTCGTCGAGCTGACGCCGCATCATCGAGGTGAGGATCCCGCGCCGGCGGTGGGTCGCCGCCACGCTCACCATCGTCACGCCCGCGGCCGGCACCAGCCCGCCGCCGGGCACCGTGAGCCGGAAGGCGAACGACCCGGCCGTGCCGACGCACTCGTCCCCGTCCCACACCCCGACCGAGCGCTCGACCTCCGTCAGGTCCTCCCAGAGCCGGCGCTCCTCGTCCGCCTCGGCCACCCCGCCGAACGCCAGTTCCAGCCGGCCGTACCACCGGTCCCACTCGGATCGCCGCAGCGGCCTCAGCTGTGTCGTCATGGGCCATCCCTACCAGCCGCGTCCGAGGGGCCGCGACCCGATTTCGATCGCATTGTCTCGGGGTACCCCTGCACGGATGGCGGGCGGGTGGATAGGGTCCACCGGGTGGCCCGCCGCGCGACAGCAGACTCGTTCACGGCCCGGATGCGCAAAGCCGTGCACCGGGCCCGCACCGTGCTGCGCCGTTCCGCCGTCGACTACTTCCGCGGCGACGGCTCCGACCGGCTGGCGCTCGCGGGGCTGCTGCTGACCGTCCCCGCCCTCGTCTGGGCCACGGTCACCAACCCCGTCTGGTGCTCGCCCGTGGTCCTGGTGCTGCCGATCGTGGCCGGCGGACTGCTGCTGCGCCCCGCGAGCCTGCTCGCCCTCTACGCCGCCGCGGCCGCCGGACTGATCGTGGAGTCCACCGTCCTCGGCCCGTACACCGAGGGCCCGGCCAGGGTCACCCCGGGCACCGTGCTGGCGGTCGCCGCCTGCGGTCTCTTCGGGCTGCTCATAGCCCAGTTCAGGGCCCGGGTCGGGGTGCCGTGGCGGCGCGGCGGCACCATGCTCTTCGACCTGCGCGAACGGATCCGGGTCCAGTCCGCCCTGCCCCGGCTGCCGCAGGGCTGGCACCGCGAGATGTCACTGCGCCCGGCCGGCGGCCAGTCCTTCTCCGGCGACTTCGTCGTCGCCGCCCGCACCTCCGGCGGCCGGACCCTGGAGGTCGTGCTCACGGACGTGTCGGGCAAGGGCATGGACGCGGCCTCCCGGGCGCTGCTGCTGTCGGGCGCCTTCGGCGGCCTCCTCGGCTCGCTGCCGCCGCACGGCTTCCTGCCCGCGGCCAACGCGTATCTGCTGCGGCAGGACTGGGACGAGGGCTTCGCCACCTCCATCCATCTCGTCCTGGACCTGGACTCCGGCGACTACGAACTGCTCTCCGCCGGACACCTGCCGGCGCTCCAGCTCCACGCGGGCAGCGGCCGCTGGGAGGAGAAGGCGGCCGAGGGGCCGCTGCTCGGCATCTACGACGGGGCGCAGTTCGACCCGGTCAAGGGTTCCCTGCGCCCCGGCGACGTGCTGATGCTGTTCACCGACGGCCTGGTGGAGGCGTCGGGCAGGGACATCGGCGAGGGCATCGACCGGCTCACCGGTGAGGCCGACCGCTACGTGGCCTCCGGCTTCGAGGGCGCCGCCTGGCACCTGATCGAGTCCGTGGCCAAGGACGTCAACGACGACCGGGCACTGCTGCTGCTGTGCCGCCGGGGATGAGAGCGGCGCTCCCGCCGTCGGTCCCGCCCTCCGCCGCGCGGTCCTCCTTCCCGTCGTCGCCGTCGCGTCCCGGCAGGAAGCGCGCCAGCCAGTGCGAGCGGCCGGCCGCCAGCGGGCCGAGGACGGCGAGCAGCAGCACATAGCCCGCGATGAACGGGGAGAGCCGGGAGTCCAGTCCGGCCGCCGCCGCCATGGTGGCGAGGATCAGCGCGAACTCGCCGCGGGCCAGCAGCGTGGTGGAGATGTTCGCGGCCTCCGGCGGGCCGAACCGGTAGAGCCGGGCAGCCGCGAGTCCGGCGAGCACGTTCATCACGAGGGTCACCGCGACCGCGGCGAGGACGGGCCACAGCACGACCGGCAGGTCGCCGGGGTCGATCGACAGGCCGAAGGCGAAGAAGAAGATGGCGCCGAACGCGTCCCGCAGGGGGTGCACCAGCCTGCGGATGCGCTCGCCCGACGAGGTGCCGCCGAGCATCAGCCCGACCATGAACGCGCCGATCGCGTCCGCCACACCGAACCACTCCGAGACACCGGCCACGAAGACGGCGGCGCCGAGGAAGGAGATGACGAGCAGTTCGTCGTCGGGGGTGGAGAAGAGCCGGCCGACCAGCCGGGTGCCGAAGCGGGCGGCGAGCGCCAGCAGCAGCAGGAAGGCGAACGCCTTGGCGCCGTCGCCGACGGCGGCGGCCAGGCTGTCCGCGCCGGAGAGGATCGGCTGGAGCGCGGCGAGGTACAGCGCGAGGAAGATGTCCTCGACGACGATGATGCCGAGGATCGGCTTGGTCTCGCGGTTTCCCAGCCGGCCGGTGTCGACCAGGACCTTCGTCACGATCGCCGACGAGGAGATGCCGAGCACGCCGGCGAGCACCAGCGCCTCGGAGGTGCCCCAGCCGAGCGCGAAGCCGAATGCGAGGCCGGCGCCGACGTTCAGCGCCAGGTACGTCCCGCCGGCCAGGGCCATCTTGCGGCCGCCCGCTTCGAGGTCGTCCAGATGGAACTCGAGGCCCAGGTAGAAGAGCAGCAGCACGAGGCCGAGTGCGGAGAGCATCTCCAGGTCGTGCGGGTCGGCGATGAGCACCACGCCGGGGGTGTGCGGGCCGAGGATGATCCCGGCCACGATGAACAGGGGGATGGTGGGCAGTCCGATCCGTCCGCCGAGGCGGGCGAGGACGGCTGCGGCGAGGAAGGCCCCGCCCATGGCGATGAGGGTGTCCGCGTGTCCGATGGGCTTGTCCTCCGTTCAGTCACGAGGGTGTCAAGGAAGCGTCAATGTTTAGTTTGCCAAATGATTTACATGGCAACAATGAGTGCTGACACCCATTGACGCGCTTGACACCGGCGCGGCCGCCCGTCGTCGCGGGGCCGCGGACGCCCGCCCGTAGGGTCGGGGCATGACCGAGACACTCAGCCTGGCCGAGATCGAGACCATCGCCCGCGAGGCCCACGCGGGGCAGACCGACAAGGCGGGGCGACCCTACGCCGAGCACATCGCCGCGGTCGCCCACGGGGTGCGCGCCCGGGGCGGGAGCGACGAGCAGATCGCCGCCGGCTGGCTCCACGACGCCGTCGAGGACGACCGGCTGAGCCGGGAGTGGCTGGACGGCGCCGCACTGCCGCAGGCCGTCAAGGACATGGTCCTCGCGCTCACCAAGGGCGAGGGCGAGGACCTGTCGTCGTACACGCGGCGGGTGCTGGACACCCCGGGCGCACTGCTGGTCAAGGAGGCCGACCTGGCGCACAACGCGGACCCCGCGCGCCTGGCCGTCCTGGACGAGGCCACCCGGGAGCGGCTCACCGAGAAGTACGCCCGGACGCGGCGCCTGCTCGAACTCCCCGGCGCCTGAGCCGCCCTAGCGGCGCGGCCCCAGCTCGGCGGCGTCCTTGCGGAACGCCCAGGACATCTCGGGTTCCGTGACCGGGCGCAGCAGCCTGCGGACCGGCGGCGTGCACAGCAGCGTCACGGCGCCCGCGGCGCAGAGCGAGACGGTCACCAGCCCGATCGGCCCGCCCAGCCAGGCGTTCTCCTCGAAGACGCCGAAGTAGTCACCGGCCCGCACCAGGAAGCCGTGGAGCAGGTAGCCGCAGATCGTGCCGGCGCCGAGCGCCGTCATCCAGGAGCGGCCGGCCGGCACCCAGGCGAGGAAGACGGCGGTCAGCACCAGGGCGCAGGCGAAGAGCGCCAGGAACACCACGGACCCGGACCACCACGGCACCCCCTCCCCGATCTCCTGGACGCTGCTGGAGCGGTAGAACCATCCGGTGCTCATCCGGGGTGCCGCCCAGTACGCGACCACCCCGGCGACGGCGAGCAGGGGCAGCGACAGCAGGCGCACCTCGCGCCGCCGCACCAGCTGGAAGTGCTCCGGCCGCAGGCACAGGCCGATGACGAAGAACGGCAGGAACTGCAGCACCCTGGTGAGGTTGAGGTCGGCGCCGATGCCCGGGGTGAGGGCGGCGAGCAGCGCGATCCCGAGCGCGATCGGCACCGGCCACCGGATCACGCGCCACAGCGGGGTCGTCAGCCGCCACACGAACAGCGCCGCGAGGAACCACGTCAGGTAGTACGGGTCGAGGAGGCTGATCGGCTGGTCCGGCTTGTCGCCCGCGTACCGGGCGAAGAGCGAGTACGCCGCCTCGAAGACGACGTACGGCAGCGCGATGCCCGTCAGCAGCCGGCGCAGCTGGTGCGGCTTGCCCCGGTAACTCCGTGAGAAGTAGCCGGAGATCAGGATGAAGGCCGGCATGTGGAAGGTGTAGACGAGCATGTAGAGCGCACGGGTCGCCCGGCTGCCGTCCATTACCGGCTCCCAGGCGTGCGCCACGGCCACCAGCACGATCGCCAGGTACTTCGCGTTGTCGAACCAGGCGTCGCGCCCGGCGGGTCTCGGCGGCTCCGTGGCCGTCGGCAGGGCAGACTTCCGGCCTGCCGCGGCGGGGGCGACGGCGGTCGCGGTCCCCGTCGCGGGGACGGGTCCCGACTCCGGAGCCTCGGGGAGCGGAGCCCTCTGATATCCGTGCGCTGCGTGGAACATTCAAGGCACCATAGCCGGGCCCATTCGCAGGAGTAAAACACCTCGGCACTGCCGTCCATTCACATGCGACACCGCCGCCAAACGTGCGCTATGCCCCAATTAATCCCCATTGAACCGGGCATATCGCCCCGGTCGTCACGTGATGCGCATTACTCCGTGACCGACCTTCGCATTTCCTGTGACCGACATGTGCGGGCCTGGAAACGATCACAGCGAATTCCTGCCCGCTTTTCCCGCCGATTCACTCTCCCGCCCGCCGGGGCCGGGCGCGGCGCCCGTCGGCGGGGCTGCGGGGGCGCCCGGTGTTGGCGCGATCTCGCCGGGGACGATTCGTCACCCGGCAGCAGGGGCAGGGAGGTTGGTGGCACGATGGGTGGTGGGCCGTACACCCCGGGCCGGGTAGGCGGACCGACCGAGGGTGTGATCAGTGTGGCCATTTCGCTGTCTGTGGTGGTGCTGTTGTTGGTCATCCTCGTGGTGATGATCCGCGGCGGGTCCATCAAGGCCGGGCCGGCCGTCGTGGCCGTGCTGTTCGGCTTCTTCCTGGCGTCGACGGGCATGGCCCCGTCGATCAACCGGTTCATGAACTCGCTGGCCGACACGATCAACCAGATAACGTTCTGAGCCCGCACCGGCGGACCCCAGGGGCCCGCCGGTGCGGCGCCGGCCCTCTCCCGCGCCCGGAGTCGCCCGGGCGCCCTTTCGTGCTCCCCGGTGCGCGCTGTGGCGCGTCGACTCGCCGGGGCTACGGCGTCTTGCCCGCGGCGCGCTTCGCTCCCTTGCCCCGTGCGGCCGCCGTTCCGCCCCGCGCCGGCCGGGCCGGTGCGCTCCGCCGCTTCGGCGGCGTGGTGCCCGCGGTGTCCCGGGGTGCCTCCCCGGTCTCGGCGGTCTCCTCCGGCGCCGCCGGGCGTGCCTTCGCGCCCGACGCCCGGACCGGCCAGCGGAACTCGATCTCCAGCTCGATCTCGCCGTCCTCCAGCTCGACCTCGACCTCGCTGTGGAACTCCTCCGGGATCCGCAGGCTCAGCGTCCCCGACCCGAGATCCAGCTCGGCCTCGCCGCCCTTCCGCAGCGCCGCCGCGAGAGCGTCGAGCCGATCGGCAGCCTCCAGGCGGGACACCGAGCCCTTCTGCTCGTACGCGAGATCCTTCATGTCGGCCTCCGGTCCGGCGGAAACGGGTGGACGAGGACAATTCTCGTCCCTCTCGCCCGATCGGACACGTCCGCGCCGCGACGGCCGCCGCGGGCGCGCCGCCGGACCGTCACCGCCGGACCGTCATCGCCGGGCAGGCGCCCGGAAAAGCGTCAGGGCCCGGCCGGAGAGACATCTCCGGCCAGGCCCTGGACGACATGGAGCGGGCGACGGGAATCGAACCCGCGTAGCTAGTTTGGAAGACTAGGGCTCTACCATTGAGCTACGCCCGCAAGCGCCGCGCCGCAGGTCATGACCTCCGCGGCACGAAGAGCATCGTAGCGGGTCATCCCCGCCCCGCGCACACCCCTTGCCGGGCGGCCGCAAATCGGGCGGGCCACCGGGCCCGGGGCATGTACCCTACGGTTCGCACCGACGGGGTGTGGCGCAGCTTGGTAGCGCGTCCGCTTTGGGAGCGGAAGGTCGTCGGTTCGAATCCGGCCACCCCGACCAGCAAGATCACGTTGTGAGGGTCCTCCTGCTTGCCGTTACTATGCAAGCTGCGTGCCCGTGTGTCTGATGTGCCGGGCCCGATCCGCTGAACCACCGAACGCGGCGACCACCGTGTCCGGCGTCAGCAGACCCCTTAGATGTCAGCCACCAAGGAGACCGAACCGTGAAGAGCGCCGTGGAGACCCTGAACCCGACCCGGGTTCGGCTCACTGTCGAGGTGCCCTTCGAGGAGCTCAAGGACAGCCTCGACGCGGCGTACAAGAAGATCAACCAGCAGGTCACGGTCAAGGGCTTCCGCAAGGGCAAGATCCCGGCCCGAGTGATCGACCAGCGGTTCGGCCGTGGTGCGGTGCTGGAGGAGGCCGTCAACGACGCGCTCCCGAAGTTCTACACCGAGGCGGTCAACGAGGCGGAGATCAACGTCCTCGGCCAGCCCGAGGTGGACATCACCGAGCTGAAGGACGGCGAGACGCTGAACTTCACCGCCGAGGTGGACGTCCGCCCGACGATCGAGATCCCGGACTACTCCGGCATCGAGGTGACCGTCGACGCCGTCGAGGTCACCGACGAGGACATCGAGAAGTCCGTGGAGCAGCTGCGCGAGCGCTTCGCCTCCACGAACCCGGTCGAGCGCGCCGCCGCCGAGGGCGACGTCGTGACGATCGACCTCGAGGCCAAGGTCGACGGCGAGGTCCTGCCCGACGGTGTCGCCAACGGCGTGTCCTACACCATCGGTTCGGGCGAGCTGCTCGACGGCATCGACGAGGCCGTCACCGGCCTGGAGGCCGGCGGCGAGGCCACCTTCACCTCGCAGCTGAAGGGCGGCTCCGCCGAGGGCAAGGACGCCGAGGTCACCGTCAAGGTCACCGCCGTCGCCGCCCGTGAGCTCCCCGAGCTGGACGACGACTTCGCCCAGCTGGCCTCGGAGTTCGACACCCTCGACGAGCTGAAGGCCGACAGCCGCAAGCGCCTCGAGAACATGAAGCAGTACGACCAGGCCACCCAGGCCCAGGAGCGCGTCCTGGAGAAGCTCCTGGAGCTGGTCGAGGTCCCCGTCCCCGAGAAGCTGCTCGAGGACGAGGTCAACACCCGTAAGCACAACCTCGAGCACCACCAGCTCGGTCAGATGGGTCTGACCCTCGACAAGTACCTGGAGATCCAGGGCAAGTCCGCCGAGGAGTTCGACGCCGAGACCAAGGAGCAGGCGGTCAAGGGCATCAAGACCCAGTTCGTCCTCGACGAGCTGGTCAACAAGGAGAAGCTCAACGTCAGCCAGGAGGAGCTCACCGAGCACCTCATGCGGCGTGCGGCCTCCTCCGGCATGAGCCCCGACCAGTTCGCGCAGGCGGTCGTCGAGGGCAACCAGGTGCCGATGCTCGTCGGCGAGGTCGCCCGCGGCAAGGCGCTGGCCGTGGTCGTCGAGGCCGCCAAGGTCACCGACACCAACGGCGAGATCGTGGACCTCGACGACGAGGACGAGGACGAGGCGGAGACCGCCGAGGCCGCCGTCGTCGGCGACGAGGACGGCGAGAACGACGAGAAGGCCGCGAAGAACGAGGCCTGAGCCTCGCTCCCACGCGTGGACGGGCTCCGGGTGCCGCAGGGCGCCCGGAGCCCGTCGTCGTAGCGGGCCGCCCCTGCGCCGCACCCCGTGGACCTTGCGCTCCGAGCGAACAGTTCGGGAACCGGGATGGCTCTGTCCGACCTGCGCGTTAGGGTCCATGAATACGAGGGCAGGGTTGTCCCCGCCCCCGGTACCAAGACGCTGAGACGGCCGAAGCCGTCAGAGACGAGCAGGTGGATACGTGACGAATCTGATGCCTTACGCCGCGGGTGAGCCGTCCATCGGTGGTGGCCTCGGCGACCAGGTCTACAGCCGGCTGCTCGGCGAGCGCATCATCTTCCTCGGCCAGCAGGTCGACGACGACATCGCCAACAAGATCACGGCGCAGATGCTGCTCCTTGCCGCCGACCCGGACAAGGACATCTACCTCTACATCAACAGCCCCGGCGGCTCGGTCACGGCCGGCATGGCGGTCTACGACACCATGCAGTACATCCCCAACGACGTCGTGACCATCGGTATGGGCATGGCGGCCTCGATGGGCCAGTTCCTGCTGACCGGCGGCGCCGCCGGCAAGCGCTTCGCGCTGCCGAACACGGACATCCTCATGCACCAGGGTTCGGCCGGTCTCGGCGGTACCGCCTCGGACATCAAGATCCAGGCCGAGTACCTGCTCCGGACGAAGAAGCGCATGGCGGAGATCACCGCCCAGCACTCCGGCCAGACGGTGGAAGCGATCATCCGCGACGGTGACCGCGACCGCTGGTTCACCGCGGAGGAGGCCAAGGACTACGGCCTCATCGACGAGATCATCTCCGCCGCTTCGGGCGTGCCCGGCGGCGGCGGCACCGGCGCCTGAGCCGTACCGCCCCCACTGCCCCGCCCGAGCCCGCAGAACGCCACCAGGATGGTGAACACCCACATGAGCAACTTCTCCGCGAGCGGCCTCTACACCGGCCCGCAGGTGGACAACCGTTACGTCGTCCCGCGCTTCGTCGAGCGCACCTCGCAGGGCGTGCGCGAGTACGACCCGTACGCGAAGCTCTTCGAGGAGCGCGTGATCTTCCTCGGTGTGCAGATCGACGACGCGTCCGCCAACGACGTCATGGCGCAGCTGCTGTGCCTGGAGTCGATGGACCCGGACCGCGACATCTCGATCTACATCAACAGCCCCGGCGGCTCGTTCACGGCGCTGACGGCCATCTACGACACGATGCAGTTCGTGAAGCCGGACATCCAGACGGTCTGCATGGGCCAGGCGGCCTCCGCCGCGGCCGTCCTGCTGGCCGCCGGCACCCCCGGCAAGCGGATGGCCCTGCCGCACGCGCGCGTGCTGATCCACCAGCCGTCCTCGCAGACCGGCCGCGAGCAGCTCTCCGACCTGGAGATCGCGGCCAACGAGATCCTGCGGATGCGCGTGCAGCTGGAGGAGATGCTGGCGAAGCACTCCACCACGCCGATCGAGAAGGTGCGCGACGACATCGAGCGCGACAAGATCCTGACCGCCGAGGACGCGCTCGCGTACGGCCTCGTCGACCAGATCGTCTCGACCCGCAAGAGCACGGCAGCAGCGGCCGCCTGACCGTTTCCGGCGCCTTTGGCGCGGTACACGACAATGTGAACCGCGCCAAGGGGGGCCCGAACGGGGGGCCAGGCAAGGTACCGTCGGATATGAGGCACCAGGAGCGGCTGAACCAAACCGCTCCCAGGCGAAGGGGAAGCACCTCGTGGCACGCATCGGTGATGGCGGCGACCTGCTCAAGTGCTCGTTCTGCGGAAAGAGCCAGAAGCAGGTGAAGAAGCTCATCGCAGGCCCCGGTGTGTACATCTGCGACGAGTGCATCGACCTCTGCAACGAGATCATCGAAGAGGAACTCGCGGAGACGAGCGAAGTGCGCTGGGAGGAACTTCCCAAGCCCCGCGAGATCTACGAGTTCCTGGAGAGCTACGTCGTCGGCCAGGAGCCGGCCAAGAAGGCGCTCTCCGTCGCGGTCTACAACCACTACAAGCGCGTCCAGGCCGGCGAGAACGGCGGAGCGCAGGGCCGGGACGACGCGATCGAGCTCGCCAAGTCCAACATCCTCCTGCTGGGCCCCACCGGCTCCGGCAAGACGCTGCTGGCCCAGACGCTCGCCCGCATGCTCAACGTCCCGTTCGCCATCGCCGACGCGACGGCGCTCACGGAGGCGGGCTACGTCGGCGAGGACGTCGAGAACATCCTGCTGAAGCTGATCCAGGCGGCCGACTACGACGTCAAGAAGGCCGAGACGGGGATCATCTACATCGACGAGATCGACAAGGTCGCCCGTAAGAGCGAAAATCCGTCGATCACCCGGGACGTCTCGGGCGAGGGCGTCCAGCAGGCCCTGCTCAAGATCCTGGAGGGCACCACCGCCTCCGTCCCCCCGCAGGGCGGACGCAAGCACCCGCACCAGGAGTTCATCCAGATCGACACGACGAACGTGCTGTTCATCGTGGGCGGCGCCTTCGCCGGTCTGGAGAAGATCATCGAGTCGCGGGCCGGCGCCAAGGGCATCGGCTTCGGCGCGACGATCCGCTCCAAGCGCGAGATCGAGGCGAGCGACCAGTTCCAGGAGGTCATGCCGGAGGACCTGGTCAAGTTCGGCATGATCCCGGAGTTCATCGGCCGGCTCCCCGTGATCACCTCCGTGCACAACCTCGACCGCGAGGCCCTGCTCAAGATCCTCGTCGAGCCGCGCAACGCGCTGGTCAAGCAGTACCAGCGCCTCTTCGAACTCGACGGCGTCGAGCTGGACTTCGACCTCCCGGCCCTGGAGGCCATCGCCGACCAGGCGATCCTCCGCGGCACCGGCGCGCGCGGTCTGCGCGCGATCATGGAGGAGGTCCTGATGTCGGTGATGTACGAGGTCCCGTCCCGCAAGGACGTCGCCCGCGTGGTCATCACCCAGGACGTCGTCCACAACAACGTCAACCCGACGCTGGTCCCGCGCATCGTCAAGGACGAGGGCAACGGCCGCCACGAGAAGAGCGCGTAGCGCTCACGGGCCCACCCCACGAAGGGGGCGCCCCCGCCGATCCGATCGGCGGGGGCGCCCCCTTCGTGGTGGCGTCCGGTCAGAGCTTGACGCGGATCTCCGGCGCGGTGTCGCTCAGTGGGCGCGGATGCAGGCGTTGGTCGCCTCCAGCGCGGTGACCCTCGCCGCCACGAGCTTGTTCACGCAGTTCAGATTGGCGACCCACAGGGGCCCCACTCTTGTCGCCTTGTGGTTGCAGGCACTTCGCACCTTCGGGCCCACCTGGTATCCGCTGTCGGATATGTACTGCAAGCACGCCGTGTACGCGGCCGAGGCGGGTGAGGCGGCGGCGAGGGGGACGGAGACTGACGCCGCGATGACGGCGAGGGTGACGGATGCGCGCTTGAGGGTCGTCTTCATGGGGCCTCCCACTGTGGATCGATCGTGTGTTCGTCGATATCCAAGCAGTGCGAAATGATGCAGAAAGTGAGGCAATGGCCAGATGTGGACCTTCAGAGAGGCAGGCGAGTCCGCCCGTCACTGGTGTGGCGAACCGTCGGCCCAGAAGAACGCGACCTGAAATCGCCGCACCGGTTGTGCTCGTTCACGACGCGAAGCGGGCTGGGTGCTCTTCGTGCTGCCCAGCCCGCCCTGCGGATGCGGCGTCCGCTCACACCTTGGTGCGCGAGGTGTTGTAGAGCTTCGCGGCCAGTGCCGCGACCTCGTCCTGCGAGGGTGCCTTGCCGCCCGTGCCCAGGATCTGTGCCATGTCCACGACGTTCACCGCACCGACGGTGCTGTAGTCGGCCCAGACGCACATCGGGAGTTCGAAGGGCTTGGTCGGGGCCCCGCCCGTCGCGGCGTCGCCGGTGGGGGTGAACTTGGCGCTCTGGCACTTCATGAGGGCGCCTTCGAAGCCGCTCGGCTCGACGGAGGCCGGGCTGCCGACGAGCTCGACCTTCATGTCCTCGCTCTCGTCCTTGCTGCCCTCCTCCAGCTTCTTGAAGTAGCCGTCGATCGCCTTCTCGGGGTCGGCGACCTCGCCCCAGATGCCGCTGAGGCTGAGCACCTTGCCCGCCATCGGGTTGCTCGCGTCCTTGGCCTGGTAGTTGGCGCCGGCCTGGACCGGCTTGGTGACGCCGAGGAGACTCTCGATCTCCTTCTTGTCATCGGCGTCCAGGGTCTCGGTGTTGTCCTTCTGCTTCTTGTAGTCGTCGACCGACGCGGCGGGCGTGATCTTGTAGCCCTTGGTGTCGTCGGCCACCGCGCTGTTGCCGCCGCCCCCGCCGAGCAGGAAGTACGCGCCCACACCCAGCGCCGCCACCACGGCCACCGCGCCGATGATGAGGCCGGTCTTCTTGCCGCCGCCGCCCTGGGCCGGCGGCGGGGGCGGGTAGCCGCCCGGCTGCTGGCCGTACTGGGGCTGCTGGCCGTAGGGACCGGGCTGCTGCGGAGCGCCGTACGGGCCCGGCTGCTGGGGCTGCTGCGGGTAGCCGTAGCCGGGCTGCGGCGGAACACCCTGCGGTGCCTGCTGCGGATACCCGTAACCGGGCTGCGGGGCCCCCGGCGGCTGCTGGCCGTAGGGTCCCGGCTGGCCGTAGGGGCCGGGCTGCTGCGGCTGGCCGCCGTACGGGCCCGGCTGGTTGTGACTCATTACGGGTTTCCCCCTCGTGATGTTTACGTGTTGCGAACATCCTGGCCTAAGCCCGCTTCCGACGGGGCGGGCGGGGGCACACCGTTACGGAAGAATCGCGTTTCAGCACCACCCCGTGACACCCCTAAACTGACCCCGTGACCGAGAACTCATCGCAGCCCACAGCGCCCACCTCCGAACTGCCGACCCAGTACGCGCCGGCCGACGTAGAGGGGGCGCTGTACGAGCGCTGGGTGGAGCGGGGTTACTTCGAGGCCGACGCCAAGAGCGACAAGCCTCCGTTCACCGTCGTCATCCCCCCGCCGAACGTCACCGGCAGCCTGCACCTGGGCCACGCCTTCGAGCACACGCTCATCGACGCCCTCACCCGCCGCAAGCGGATGCAGGGGTACGAGACGCTGTGGCAGCCCGGCATGGACCACGCCGGCATCGCCACGCAGAACGTCGTCGAACGCGAACTCGGCAAAGAGGGAAAGTCCCGCCACGACCTCGGCCGTGAGGCGTTCATCGAGCGCGTCTGGCAGTGGAAGGGCGAGTCCGGCGGCCAGATCTCCGGCCAGATGCGCCGCCTCGGCGACGGCGTCGCCTGGTCCCGCGAGCGCTTCACCATGGACGAGGGTCTTTCCCAGGCCGTCCAGACGATCTTCAAGCGCCTCTACGAGGACGAGCTGATCTACCGCGCCGAGCGCATCATCAACTGGTGCCCGCGCTGTCTGACCGCGATCTCGGACATCGAGGTGGAGTACCAGGACGACGACGGCGAACTCGTCTCCATGACGTACGGGGACGGCGAGGACACCATCGTCGTCGCCACCACCCGCGCCGAGACGATGCTCGGCGACACCGCCGTCGCGGTCCACCCGGACGACGAGCGCTACCGGCACCTGATCGGCCGGCAGATCAGGCTGCCGCTCACCGACCGCACGATCCCGGTCGTCGCGGACACCCATGTCGACCCGGAGTTCGGCACCGGCGCCGTCAAGGTCACGCCCGCGCATGACCCGAACGACTTCGAGATCGGCCGGCGGCACGACCTGCCGTCGCCGGCGATCATGGACGAGCGCGCCGTCATCACCGTCCCGGGCCCCTTCGAGGGACTGGACCGGCTGGAGGCGCGCAGCGCCATCGTCGCCGCGCTGCGTGCCGAGGGCCGCATCGTCGCCGAGAAGCGCCCGTACACCCACTCCGTCGGCCACTGCTCCCGCTGCAAGACCACCATCGAGCCGCGGCTGTCGCTGCAGTGGTGGGTCAAGGTCGCCCCGCTGGCGAAGGCGGCCGGCGACGCGGTCCGCGACGGCCGGGTGAAGATCCACCCGCAGGAGATGGAGAAGCGGTACTTCGACTGGGTCGACAACCTGCACGACTGGTGCATCTCGCGCCAGCTGTGGTGGGGTCACCGCATCCCCGTCTGGTACGGCCCGGCGGGCGAGGTCGTCTGCGTCGGCCCCGACGAGGAGCCGCCCACGGGTGAGGGCTGGCACCAGGAGACCGATGTCCTGGACACCTGGTTCTCCTCCGGCCTGTGGCCGTTCTCCACGCTGGGCTGGCCCGAACAGACCGAGAGCCTCGCGAAGTTCTACCCGAACTCCGTCCTGGTCACGGGCTACGACATCCTCTTCTTCTGGGTCGCCCGGATGATGATGTTCGGCCTCTACGCGATGGACGGCACCCCGCCGTTCCACACCATCGCCCTGCACGGCATGGTCCGCGACCAGTTCGGCAAGAAGATGTCCAAGTCCTTCGGGAACGCGGTCAATCCGCTGGACTGGATGGACAAGTACGGCTCCGACGCCCTGCGCTTCACCCTGGCCCGCGGCGCCAACCCGGGCGTCGACGTCCCGATCGGCGAGGACTGGGTCCAGGGTTCGCGCAACTTCGCGAACAAGATCTGGAACGCCACCCGCTTCGCGCTGATGAACGGCGCCACGGTCGAGGGACCGCTGCCGTCGCCCGAGGAGATGTCGTCCACCGACCGGTGGATCCTCTCGCGGCTCAACAAGACGGTCGCCGAGGTCGACGCGTTCTACGAGGACTACCAGTTCGCCAAGCTCTCCGAGTCCCTGTTCCACTTCGCCTGGGACGAGGTCTTCGACTGGTACGTCGAGCTGTCGAAGACGACGTTCTTCGCGGGCGGCGAGCAGGCGAAGGTCTCCGGCCGGGTCCTCGGCGAGGTCCTCGACGTGATGCTGCGGCTGCTGCACCCGGTCGTCCCGTTCGTCACCGACACCCTGTGGACGACGCTCACCGGCGGGGAGTCGCTGGTGATCGCGGACTGGCCGTCCGACAGCGGCTTCCGCGACGAGGCCGCCGAGCGCGAGATCGGTCTCGTCCAGCAGGTCGTCACCGAGGTCCGCCGCTTCCGCAGCGACCAGGGTCTCCAGCCGGGCCAGAAGGTCCCGGCCCGGCTCGCCCTGGAGGGCACCGCGCTGGCGCCCCACGAGGCGGCCATCCGTCAGCTGCTGCGCCTCCAGCCGGAGGGCGAGGGCTTCCACGCCACCGCCTCCCTGCCGGTCGCGGGAGCCACGGTCGCCCTCGACCTCTCCGGCACGATCGACGTCGCGGCCGAGCGCAAGCGCCTTACCAAGGACCTGGGCGCGGCCGAGAAGGAGGTCGCGCAGGCGAACGCCAAGCTGGGCAACGAAGCCTTCCTGGCCAAGGCGCCCGACCCGGTCGTGGAGAAGATCCGCACCCGCCTGGCGACGGCGGAGGCCGAGATCGCCCGCATCACCGGCCAGCTGGCGGCCCTGCCGCAGGCCTGATCGCACCGCACGCCGTGGCCCCCGCCCCCTCTTCGCGAGGGGGCGGGGGCCGCGGCGCGTGCCGGGCCCGGCCCCTCGGCACCCGGCGGCTGCACGGGTTGCCCCCGGCCCTCCGTACACTGGCCGGGTGAGTGAGCCCCGCCCTTCCGACCGGCCCGACGACTCCGGATCCGACGACCTCTTCGAGGAGATCGTCGGCGAGGAGACCCAGCGCGATCCCGATCTGGCGGTGATCGAGGCCGGCAGCCGCACCCTGCGCACCCGGGCCGGCGTGCCGCAGAGCGAACAGGTGCCCGCCCGGCCCGCCGACCCGGAGGTCGACAAGGCCCTCCGCGACGTCGAGGCCGACCTCGCCACCCGCTGGGGCGAGACGAAGCTGGAGCCCTCGGTCGCCCGGATCGCCGCCCTGATGGACGTGCTCGGCGAACCGCAGCGCGCCTACCCGTCGATCCACATCACCGGGACGAACGGCAAGACCTCCACGGCCCGCATGATCGAGTCGCTGCTCGCCGCCTTCGATCTGCGCACCGGGCGGTACACCTCGCCCCATGTGCAGTCGATCACCGAACGCATCAGCCTCGACGGGGCGCCCGTGGCGCCCGAGCGCTTCGTGGAGACCTACCGCGACATCGCGCCGTACGTGGAGATGGTCGACGCGAGCCAGGAGTACCGGCTCTCCTTCTTCGAGGTACTGACCGGCATGGCGTACGCGGCCTTCGCCGACGCCCCGGTGGACGTCGCCGTCGTCGAGGTCGGCATGGGCGGCAGCTGGGACGCGACGAACGTGATCGACGGGTCCGTCGCCGTCGTCACCCCGATCGACCTGGACCACACCGACCGGCTGGGCTCCACGCCCGCCGAGATCGCGGGGGAGAAGGCCGGCATCATCAAGCAGGGCGCGACGGTCGTGCTGGCCCAGCAGCCGGTCGACGCCGCCCAGGTGCTGCTGAAGAAGGCCGTCGAGGCCGATGCCACCGTCGCCCGCGAGGGCCTGGAGTTCGGCATCGTCTCCCGCGAGGTGGCCGTCGGCGGCCAGCTGCTGACGCTGCGCGGCCTCGGCGGGGAGTACGGGCAGATCTTCCTCCCGCTGTACGGCGCCCACCAGGCGCACAACGCCGCGGTCGCGCTGGCGGCCGTGGAGGCGTTCTTCGGGGTCGGCGCCGAGCAGCCGGGGGCGCTGGACGCCGACACCGTCCGCCGCGCCTTCGCCTCCGTGGCGTCCCCGGGCCGGCTGGAGGTGGTGCGCCGCAGCCCCACCGTCGTCCTGGACGCGGCGCACAACCCGGCGGGCGCGCGGGCGACGGCCGACGGCATCACCGAGTCGTTCGGCTTCTCGCGTCTCATCGGCGTCGTCGGCACCAGCGGCGACAAGGACGTCAAGGGGCTGCTGGAGGCGTTCGAACCGGTCTTCGCCGAGATCGTGGTCACCCAGAACTCCTCCCACCGGGCGATGGACGCCGACGAGCTCGCCGCGATCGCCGTCGAGGTCTTCGGCGACGACCGGGTGGTCGTGGAGCCGCGCCTGGACGATGCGCTGGAGACGGCGATCACGCTCGCCGAGGAGGAGTCGGAGTTCGCCGGCGCGGGCGTCCTGGTGACCGGTTCCGTGATCACGGTCGGCGAGGCCCGGCTGCTCCTGGGAAGGGGCTGACACCCCATGCGTACGCTCTGTGCATCCACCCTGATCGGCGAGTTCTTCGTGATCGGCTTCGCCGGTCTGGTGGCCATGAAGGCGGACGGGGCCTCGATGGCCGCGGTCTGGACGGTCTGCGGCATCGCGATGCTGCTGTCCGTGCTGCTGTGCGGCATGATCACCAGGCCGGGCGGCATCCAGCTCGGCTGGGCGCTCCAGGCCGGGCTGATCGCCGGCGGGTTCGTCGTCCCGGCGATGTTCTTCCTCGGCGTGGTGTTCGCCGGCCTGTGGTGGGCGTCGGTGCACTACGGCCGGAAGATCGACGAGGCGAAGGCCCGCTGGGCGGCTCAGGCATCAGCAGGGCCTGACGCTGCGTAACCGGTGTCCCGTCGCGCAGGGTAGCCTCGGGGGTGCCTGCCGCCCGGACCCCGTGGCGCAGACCTCTGACCCGCACATGAAGGAGCCCGCACCGTGAGCCAGCGCACGCTCGTCCTGCTCAAGCCCGACGCCGTACGCCGGGGACTGATCGGGGAGATCATCGGCCGCATCGAGTCCAAGGCCGGCTGGACCATCAGCGCTCTGGAGCTGCGCACCCTCGACCAGGCGACGCTGGAGCAGCACTACGGCGAGCACAAGGGCAAGCCGTTCTACGAGCCGCTGGTCGGCTTCATGGCCTCCGGCCCGGTCGTGGCCCTGGTCGTCGAAGGCGAGCGCGTCATCGAGGGTGTACGCCGGCTGGCGGGTCCGACCGACCCGATCGAGGCGGCACCCGGGTCCATTCGCGGGGACTTCGGCACCATCGTCCGCGAGAATCTGATCCACGCCTCGGACTCCGAGGAGTCCGCCATTCGGGAACTGAAGATCTTCTTCCCGGAAGTCTGACCGCTTCTCCCGAAAAGGGGCGCATTGCCGCTCCGGCCGGGGCTTTCGCTGACACGCCATCAGTCGCGCGGCGTTCATGACCTGGGGCGACCGAAGGAATTTCGGTCGCCCTTCGGTATAGGGCGGAGGATTGCGGGAACGCATCGCCCCGACGCATCGTCACCACATACAGAGGTGGACCAGCGCGCCGTATCCGGTTGGACGGCACTACGATGTAAGCCTCCACGCCACAGCACCCACCTCGCCATCCTGATAAGCCATCAACGCTCGATTTGGGAAGGCCAGACGCATCCTCATGGGGAACAACATGTCGTTCATCGGCCGTGACATGGCTGTCGACCTCGGGACCGCCAACACGCTGGTGTACGTCAGAGGCCGGGGGATCGTTCTCAACGAGCCGTCCGTCGTCGCGATCAACACCAACACGGGCGGCATTCTCGCGGTCGGCGCCGAGGCGAAGAAGATGATCGGCCGGACGCCGGGCAACATCGTTGCCGTCCGGCCACTGAAGGACGGCGTCATCGCCGACTTCGAGATCACCGAGCGGATGCTCCGCTACTTCATCCTCAAGATCCACAAGCGCCGCTACCTCGCCAGGCCGCGCGTCGTCGTCTGCGTGCCCTCGGGCATCACGGGCGTCGAGCGCCGCGCCGTCATCGAGGCGTCCACCCAGGCGGGCGCCCGTCAGGTGCACATCATCGAGGAGCCCATGGCCGCCGCCATCGGTTCCGGCCTCCCCGTGCACGAGGCCACCGGCAACATGGTCGTCGACATCGGCGGCGGGACCACCGAGGTCGCCGTGATCTCCCTCGGAGGAATCGTCACGGCACAGTCCATCCGGGTGGCCGGCGACGAGCTGGACAACGCGATCATCCAGCACATCAAGAAGGAGTACTCCCTCCTGCTCGGTGAGCGGACCGCCGAGTCCATCAAGATCACCATCGGCTCCGCGTACGACATGGACAAGGACGAGCACACCGAGATCCGGGGCCGCGACCTCGTCTCCGGTCTGCCCAAGACGGTCGTCATCTCGGCCGCCGAGGTCCGCAAGGCCATCGAGGAGCCGGTCAACGCCATCGTCGACGCGGTGAAGACCACCCTCGACAAGTGCCCGCCGGAGCTCTCCGGCGACGTCATGGACCGCGGCATCGTCCTCACCGGCGGTGGCGCCCTGCTGCGCGGCCTCGACGAGCGGCTGCGCCGCGAGACGGGCATGCCCATCCACATCGCCGAGGACCCGCTGGACTCGGTGGCCCTCGGCTCGGGCAAGTGCGTCGAGGAGTTCGAGGCACTCCAGCAGGTGCTGGACGCCCAGCCGCGCCGTTAGGCAGTCGGCGGCCCGCACCGCGGCGGGCCGCCGATCCGCCGTACGGGGGGTGCGAACGACCTCGGAAGGGGGGTCTTCCGTCTCCGTCACGGCCGCAGGACCGTTCCACATACGAACACCACCATTCCGACGAGGAAGGCACGGCCGCCGCACGTGAGGGACACGAAAGAGAGCCGGCTGCTCCTGGTGCTGCTGATCGCCATCGCGTTCGCACTGATCACGGTGGACATCCGCGGCGGCGAGGAGTCACCGGTCGACGGAGCCCGAGCGGCCGCGGCAACGGTCTTCGGTCCCGTCGAGAACGGGGTCGCGGCGGCCGTCGACCCGATCGGCAACGCCATCGGCGCCGTACGCGACTCCGGCGAGCGACACGACCGCATCAGCGAACTGGAGCGGGAGAACGCCGAGCTGAAGCAGCGCCTCGGCAGCGACGACCGCAACCGCAGCAGGCTCCGCGAGCTGGACGGGCTGATCCGGACGGCGGCGGCGGGCCAGTACGGCATCAAGGGCGCCGAGGTCATCGCCATAGGAGCGGCCCAGGGCTTCTCCTGGACCGTCACCATCGACATCGGCGCCAACGACGGCATCACCCGCGACATGACCGTCATCAACAGCGAGGGACTCGTCGGCCGGGTCACCACCGTCGGCCCGAACGCCTCCACGGTGCTGCTCGCCAGCGACCCCGACTTCACCGTCGGCACCCGCATGGAGAAGAGCAACGAACTGGGCTTCGCGACCGGCCAGGGCGACCGGCCGCTCCTCGTCCAGCTGCTCAACGGCAAGGCCAAGGTGAAGAAGGGCGACCGGCTCGTCACCTTCGGCTCGCAGGGCAACAAGCCCTTCGTGCCCGGCGTCCCCGTCGGCGAGGTGATCCGGGTCGACCCCGCCAGCGGCGACCTCACCCGTGACATCCACGTCCGCCCGTACGCAGCGTTCAGCAAGCTCGACATCGTCGGCGTCGTCGTGCAGGCGCCGCGCACCGACCCGCGGGACACCGTCCTGCCGCCCAAGCCCGAGAAGGCCCGCCCGACGCCCACCGTCACGGTGACCGTCACGCCCGGCGCCGACGGCACCGTCGAGGGACAGTCCGACACGCAGCCGCAGGGGCAGACGGACGGCCGGGTCCGCGAGCAGCAGGACGGACAGCCGCCGACCCCGGACGACGCCGGGACCGCCCGGGACGGCGGAGCGGACCCCCCGGGCGACACAGGCACCGCCGGCCCGATCGACGAGTAAACAGGAGCTGATCCGTACATGCGTGTCAACCGGATGCTGCTCTCCACGACGCTGGTCGTGGTCGCCCTCGTCATCCAGGTCACCGTCCTCGCCCGCCTCCAGCTGCCCGGCGCCGTGCCGGACCTGATGCTGCTCACCGTCCTCGGACTGGCCATGGTCTACGGCCATGTGGCGGGCGCGCTCATCGGCTTCGGCGCCGGCCTCCTCGCGGACATCGCCCCGCCCGCCGACCACGCCGCCGGGCGCTACGCCCTCGTGCTCTGCGTCATCGGCTACCTCGCCGGCCTGATCAAGCCCGACAACGGGCAGCAGCTGCGCTCCGCGACCGGCCCCATGGCCGTGGTCGTCGGCGCCGCCATCGGCTCGACACTGCTGTACGCGGGGGTCGGCGCCCTCGTCGGCGACACCGCCGCACGCCATGTCGGGCTCGGCAACCTGCTGTTCACCGCCGCCGTGTACGACCTGATCCTGGCGCCCTTCACCGTGCCGCTGATCATGTGGCTGGCCAGACGCAGCGACAACGATCCGCTCGCCGAGAACCAGAACAGCGGCGGCACCGACGTCGCCTCCGGCTGGCTGTCGTCCGGCACCGGTCTGCGGATCGGCGCCCAGCGCAGCGGCCTGCGGATCAAGGCGGCACGCACACGGGCGGCACGGGCCGGCCGCATCAAGGGAGTCAAGCGACTGTGACCGAGGGGGCAGCAGCGTGAGCAACATTCCGGAGACCGGGCGGACCCCCCGGGTCCAGATCCGTCTCGTCATCATCCAGATCCTCGTCTTCTCCCTCCTTCTCACCCTCGGCGGCCGGCTCTGGTACCTCCAGATCCGCAACGGCGACGAATACGCCGACGAGGCCAGCGGCAACCACGTGCAGCGGGTGGTCACGCCCGCCGTGCGCGGCTCGATCCTCGACGCCCGCGGGGTGCCGCTCGCCGACAACGAGACCCGTCTGGTCGTCTCGGCGTCCCGCACCGAGCTGATGAAGATGAAGGACGACGGCGAGGGCGTGCTGACCCGGCTGGCCGGCGTGCTCGGCATGAAACCGAAGGACGTCAGGGACAAGGTCCGCCTCTGCGACGCCAAGACCCCGCAGCCGTGCTGGAACGGCTCCCCGTACCAGCCGATCCCGGTCACCGACGAGGCCACCACCCAGCAGGCGCTCCAGATCCGGGAGCGCTCGGAGGACTTCCCCGGCATCACCGCCGAACCGGCCGCCGTGCGCCGCTACACCGCGCCCGCCGACGCCCGGACCTCGCAGGTCCTCGGCTACCTGTCGCCCGTCACCGACGAGGAGATCCAGAAGGCCAAGGACACCGAGTCGCCCTATCTGCGCTCCGACCAGATCGGCCGCTCGGGCCTGGAACGCACCTACGACGAGGCGCTGCGCGGCAAGGCGGGCGTCACCTCCTACGAGGTCGACAAGCTCGGCCGCGTCATGGGGGAGGCGGAGTCCGATCCCGGCGTCCCCGGCTCGAACCTCGTCACCAGCATCGACGCCCGCGTCCAGGCCGTCGCCGAATCCGAGCTGAACAAGGCGATGAAGCTGGTCCGCCAGGAGACCGACAAGGTCACCGGCCGCAAGTACGAGGCCGACGCCGGCGCCGTCGTCGTCATGGAGTCCCGCACCGGCCGCGTCGTCGCCATGGCCTCGCAGCCCGACTACGACCCCAACGCCTGGGTCGGCGGCATCTCCGGCAAGGACTACGCGAAACTCACCGGCAAGGACTCCAACTTCCCCCTGCTCAACCGCGCCATCCAGGGACAGGCCGCCCCCGGCTCGATCTTCAAGGTGGTCTCGGCGAGCGCCGCCGTACGGGCCGGGCACGACTTCGACGACCTCTACAACTGCGGAAGCTCCTACAGCCTCGGCAGCCGGAGCTTCGCGAACTTCGAGTCCCAGGGACACGGTCCCATCAACCTCGGGGACGCCCTCAAGTACTCCTGCAACACGGTCTTCTACGCGCTCGGCCACGAGGAGTGGAAGCGCGACGGCGGCACCAAGCCGAAGAAGAACGCCCACGACTGGTTCTACCGCACCGCCCACGACTTCGGCCTCGGCTCCCGGACCGGCATCGACCTGCCCAACGAGGTCACCGGCCGCATCCCCGACCGGAAGTGGAAGCAGGACTTCTGGAAGGCCAACAAGGACGCCTGGTGCAAGGAGGGCAAGAAGGGCGGCAGCTTCGTCGAGCAGATCGCCTACGAGAGCTGCCTCGAAGGCAACAAGCTCCACGCCTACGACAGCATCAACTTCTCCATCGGCCAGGGCGACATCCTCGTCACGCCCATCCAGATGGCGACCGCCTACTCCGCCATCAGCAACGGCGGCACCCTCTACAACCCCACCATCGGCAAGGCGATCATCAGCCCCGACGGCAAGCGCGTCGAGGAGATCCCGCCGAAGGCCCACGGCAAGCTGCCCATAGGGAAGAAGACCATCGCCGACCTCGACAAGGGCCTGCGCTCGGTCGTCGGTCCCGGCGGCACCGCCTCCTGGCGGTTCGGCGGATGGCCCCAGGACAAGATCCCCATGCGGGCCAAGACCGGTACCGCCCAGGTCTACGGCAAGCAGACCACCTCGTGGTTCGCGACCTACACCGACGACTACACGATCGTCATGACGATCTCCCAGGGCGGCACCGGCTCCGGCGCCTCCGGTCCCGCGGTCCGCAAGATCTACGAGGCGATGTACGGCCTCGACGAGCAGGGCAACCAGGACCTCAAGCGGGCCCTGCTGCCCACGCCGCAGAAGGCCCTGCCCAAGATCTCCCCGGACGGCTCGATCGAGGCCCCCGAGGTCAGGCCCTACGTGCCTCCGAAGCCGGCGGACCCGGCCGACGCACAGACGCTCGCGGGCGCGCCCGCACGGAGGGACTAGGACATGACAGGCGCAGGCGGATTCTCCGTCTCCGGATACGGACCCGAGCGCGGGGGACTGTGGTCCCGGCTCAGCGCCCGCGACTCGGTCGCCCGCCGGCTCGACTGGCCGCTGATGTTCTCCGCGATCGCACTCTCGGTCATCGGCACGCTGCTGGTGTGGTCCGCGACCCGCGGCCGCACCGAACTGAACGACGGCGACCCGCACAGCTTCCTCATCAAGCACAGCCTCAACATCGGCATCGGCTTCGCCCTGATGGTCGCGACCATCTGGCTGGGCCACCGCACCCTGCGCGGCGCGGTCCCCGTGCTCTACGGCCTGTCCGTGGTCCTGGTGCTGCTGGTCCTCACCCCGCTCGGCGCCACCATCAACGGCGCACACGCCTGGCTGGTCATCGGCGGACTGTCGCTCCAGCCCTCCGAGTTCGTCAAGATCACCATCATCCTGGGCATGGCGATGATGCTCGCCGCCCGCGTCGACGCCGGCGACCAGCTCCACCCCGACCACCGCACGGTCGCCAAGTCCCTCGCCTTCGCGGTGCTGCCCATGGCGATCGTCATGCTGATGCCGGACCTCGGCTCGGTGATGGTCATGGTCGTCATCGTGCTCGGCGTGCTGCTGGCCTCGGGCGCGTCCAACCGCTGGATCCTCGGCCTCCTCGGCGCCGGCGCCGCGGGCGCGGTCCTGGTCGCCGCGCTCGGAGTCCTCGACGAATACCAGATCAACCGGTTCGCCGCCTTCGCCAACCCAGAATTGGACCCGGCGGGCGTCGGCTACAACACCAACCAGGCCCGCATCGCCATCGGCTCCGGCGGTCTCTACGGCGCCGGTCTGTTCAACGGGCACCAGACCACCGGCCAGTTCGTGCCCGAACAGCAGACCGACTTCATCTTCACCGTCGCCGGCGAGGAACTCGGCTTCGTCGGAGCCGGGCTGATCCTGGTCCTCCTCGGCGTGGTGCTCTGGCGCGCATGCCGGATCGCCCGCGAGACGACCGAGCTGTACGGCACGATCGTCGCCGCCGGGATCATCGCCTGGTTCGCCTTCCAGGCGTTCGAGAACATCGGCATGGCGATGGGCATCATGCCGGTCGCCGGGCTCCCGCTGCCCTTCGTCTCCTACGGCGGCACCTCGATGTTCGCCGTGTGGATAGCGGTGGGGCTCCTCCAGTCGATCCGCGTGCAGAAGCCGATAAGTGCATGACCCGCCCGGCCGCCGCCCTGTGGTGCGGCGGCCGGGCGCACTGCCGTCCGGGCCCTTCGCGCACTAGATTCGGGTCATGGCGGACAAGCGCGAGATCGAACGAAAGTACGAAGCCGGCCCCGACGTCCGGCTCCCCGACCTCAGGAAGATCTCCGGCGTCGAAGGCGTCGAGGAGCGGGGCGTCACGGAACTGGACGCCGTCTACTACGACACCGAGGACCTGCGGCTGGCCGCGGCCTCCGTCACCCTCCGGCGCAGAACCGGAGGAGCGGACGCCGGATGGCACCTCAAACTGCCCGTCGAACCGGGCGTCCGGGACGAGATCGCCGCCCCCCTGTCCGACACGCTGCCGGCCGAACTCACCGCCCTGGTGCGGGCTCACACCCGCGGCGACGGCCTGCTGCCCGTGGTGCGGCTGCTGTCCGTGCGCGAGGTGCGCCACCTGCTCGACTCCGACGGCGCCCCGCTCGCCGAACTCAGCCGCGACGCCGTCGTCGCCGAACGCCTCGACGACGGTTCCACCGCACAGTGGGAGGAGATCGAGGTGGAACTCGCCGACGGCGGAGACCCGGCCTTCCTCGACTCCGTCGACAAGAAGTTCCGCAAGGCCGGCCTGCGGCACTCCGCCGCACCCTCCAAACTGGCCCGCGCCCTCGGCGAGACCGGCCGGCAGCGTGTCGGACAGGGGGGCGGCGATCTCGTCCCGGACGCCCGGTTCGACGGGCAGTTTGAGGTGCCATCCGGCGTCCGCTCCTCCGGTTCTGCGCCGGAGGGTGACGGAGGCCGCGGCCAGCC
>NZ_RDBP01000012.1:255246-304674 GCF_008042045.1 Streptomyces sp. T39 | reverse complement strand
CCACGGGCAGCAGGCCGTCGCCGCGGGTGTGAGCCCGCACCAGGGCGGTGAGTTCGGCCGGCAGCGTGTCGGACAGGGGGGCGGCGATCTCGTCCCGGACGCCCGGTTCGACGGGCAGTTTGAGGTGCCATCCGGCGTCCGCTCCTCCGGTTCTGCGCCGGAGGGTGACGGAGGCCGCGGCCAGCCGCAGGTCCTCGGTGTCGTAGTAGACGGCGTCCAGTTCCCCTATCGCAAGATCCTCGACCGACAGGCCACCCAGCCGCTGATCGACGACCTCAAGTGGCTCGCCGGCGAACTCGGCGCCGCCCGCGACCAGGAGGTCCTCGCGGCACGGCTCCGCGACCGCATCGGCGAACTGCCGGACACCCTGCTGCTCGGCCCGGTCGAGGCACGCCTGACCATCTGGGCCACCGCCGGCGACGTCCGCACCCGGCGCATCGCCGTCGCCGCTCTCGACAGCGACCGCTACCTCGGCCTGCTCGCCCGGCTCGACGCACTGCTCGCCGGGCCACCGCTGCTGAAGGCCGCCCGCAAGGCACCGGACGCCGCCATCCCCGACGCCGTGCTGCGGGAGTACCGGCGCGTCGAGCGCCGCGTCGACCACGCCCTCGCACTCGACCCCGGCCCCGAACGGGACGTCGCACTGCACGAGTCGAGGAAGGCGGCCAAGCGCGCCCGCTACGCGGCGGAGGCGGCCACCCCGGCCCTCGGCCGCCCGGCCCGCACGTTCGCCAAGCGGATGAAGGCCGTGCAGAAGGTCCTCGGCGACCACCAGGACAGCGTGGTGGCCCGCGACGCCGTGCGCGACCTGGCCGTCGCCGCGCACGCGGCCGGGGAGTCCGCCTTCACCTGGGGCCTGCTCCACGGCCGTGAACAGGCACAGGCCGCCGAACGGGAGGCGGAGCTGCCCGAGGCGTGGGCCGGTGCGGCGGACCCCGCACTGCGGGCCGCACTCACCTCCTGACCGGGACGGGCGGGGGCGGTTCACCGACGCCGTACGAGGGGTGCCCCCGGTGGCGTTACGCTTGAGAGTCGCCCCCGCCAGCTCCACGAAGGTTCCAGATGTCTGCCGAGTCGGTCTTCCCACAGCTCGAAGCTCTGCTCCCGCACGTGCAGAAGCCCATCCAGTACGTCGGCGGTGAACTGAACTCCACCGTCAAGCCGTGGGAGTCCTGTGACGTCCGCTGGGCGCTCATGTACCCCGACGCGTACGAGGTCGGCCTGCCCAACCAGGGCGTCATGATCCTCTACGAGGTGCTCAACGAGCGCGAGGGCGTCCTCGCCGAGCGCACCTACAGCGTGTGGCCCGACCTCGAGGAGCTGATGCGCGAGCACCGGGTGCCGCAGTTCACCGTCGACTCGCACCGGCCCGTGAGCGCCTTCGACGTGTTCGGACTGAGCTTCTCCACCGAGCTCGGCTACACCAACATGCTCACCGCCCTGGACCTGGCGGGCATCCCGCTCCGGTCCGCGGACCGCGGCATCGACGACCCGATCGTGCTGGCCGGCGGGCACGCCGCCTTCAACCCGGAGCCGATCGCCGACTTCATCGACGCGGCGATCATCGGCGACGGCGAGCAGGCCGTGCTCGACATGACCGAGATCATCCGCGCGTGGAAGGCCGAGGGCCGTCCCGGCGGCCGCGAGGAGGTCCTCTTCCGCCTCGCCAGGACCGGGTCCGTCTACATCCCGCGCTTCTACGACGTCGAGTACCTGCCGGACGGCCGCATCGGACGCGTCGTCCCGAACCGCTCCGGCGTGCCGTGGCGCGTGTCCAAGCACACCGTGATGGACCTCGACGAGTGGCCCTACCCGAAGCAGCCGCTCGTGCCGCTCGCGGAGACCGTCCACGAGCGGATGTCCGTCGAGATCTTCCGCGGCTGCACCCGCGGCTGCCGCTTCTGCCAGGCCGGCATGATCACGCGCCCCGTGCGGGAGCGAAGCATCACCGGCATCGGCGAGATGGTGGACAAGGGCCTCAAGGCCACCGGCTTCGAGGAGGTCGGCCTGCTGTCGCTCTCCAGCGCCGACCACAGCGAGATCGGCGACATCGCCAAGGGCCTCGCCGACCGCTACACCGAGGACAAGATCGGCCTGTCCCTGCCCTCGACCCGGGTGGACGCGTTCAACGTCGACCTGGCCAACGAGCTGACGCGCAACGGCCGTCGCTCCGGTCTGACGTTCGCCCCCGAGGGCGGCTCCGAGCGCATGCGCAAGGTCATCAACAAGATGGTCTCGGAGGAGGACCTCATCCGGACCGTCGCCACCGCCTACGGCAACGGCTGGCGCCAGGTGAAGCTGTACTTCATGTGCGGCCTGCCCACCGAGACCGACGAGGACGTCCTGCAGATCGCCGACATGGCGATGAACGTCATCCAGAAGGGCCGCGAGGTCTCCGGCTCCAACGACATCCGCTGCACGGTCTCCATCGGCGGGTTCGTGCCCAAGCCGCACACCCCCTTCCAGTGGGCTCCGCAGCTCTCGGCGGAGGAGACGGACGCCCGGCTGGAGAAGCTCCGCGACAGGATCCGCGGCGACAAGAAGTACGGCCGCTCCATCGGCTTCCGCTACCACGACGGCAAGCCCGGCATCGTCGAGGGCCTGCTCTCGCGCGGCGACCGCCGCGTGGGCGCCGTGATCCGTGCCGTGTACGAGGACGGCGGCCGGTTCGACGGCTGGCGCGAGCACTTCAGCTACGACCGCTGGATGGCCTGCGCCGACAAGACGCTGCCCGAGTTCGGTGTGGACGTCGACTGGTACACCACGCGTGAGCGCACGTACGAGGAGGTCCTGCCCTGGGACCACCTGGACTCCGGTCTCGACAAGGACTGGCTCTGGGAGGACTGGCAGGACTCCCTCGACGAGACCGAGGTCGAGGACTGCCGCTGGACGCCGTGCTTCGACTGCGGGGTGTGTCCTCAGATGGACACGCACATCCAGGTCGGTCCGACGGGCAAGAAGCTGCTGCCGCTGACGGTCGTCAAGTAGCCGTCCGCCCCGCTCGGGGAGGCCCGGTCCGGAGGGAGACCTCCGGACCGGGCCTCGTCGCTTTCGGGGCCCGGCCCGGGGCCCTTCGGGCAGGTGCGCGCGCCGGGAGGGATCCGCGGACGGCCGGATTGCGTCCTGCCTGGCATGGACCTGAACAAGCCCGCGTCACCGTCGCCTCCGCCCGCTCCGTACGAGGGCGGGGAGGGGTGCCTGACGGTCGCCGTCAGGATTCCGGTGCGGATCGTGGTGCTCGTCCTCGTCGTGCCGGTGCGGATGCTCTGGGACCTGCTCGCGCTCGGCGGCCGGGCCGTGCACAAGGTCCTGCTCAGGCCGCTCGGCAACGCGCTGACCTGGCTCTTCGACCATGTCGTCGCTCCCGTCGCCCACGCGCTCGCCACCGTGGTCCAGTTGCTGGTGATGGCGCTCCTCTACTGGCCGTGGGTGGCGCTGTGGCGGTACGTGGTGGTGCCGGTGGTGACGTACGGGCTGGTGGTGCCGCTGGTGTGGGTGTACCGGCGGGTGCTCACGCCGCTCGGGCAGGGGCTGGCGTGGGCGCTGGGGCGGGTGGGGACGGGTGTCGCGTGGCTCGCGCGGACGCTGGGTGCGGGTGTCCGGTGGTGTGCCGTCGGCGTGGGCCGGGTCCTCGGGGTGCTGTTCGTCGTCCCGCTGGTGGCGGTGTGGCGGTACGTGGTGGTGCCGGTGGTGACGTACGGGCTGGTGGTGCCGTCGGTGTGGGTGTACCGGCGGGTGCTCACGCCGTTCGGGCAGGGGCTGGCGTGGGCGGCCCGGTGCCTCGGCGCGGGTGTCGCCCGGCTGGGGCGCGCGGTCGCCGCCGGTGCCGGCTGGTCGGTGCGCGCGATCGCGGCCGTGCTCGCCCTGGTGGTGACGGCGCTGCTGGTGGCACCGGCCGGATGGCTGTGGCGGCGGGTCGTCGTGCCGGTCGGACGCGAGATCGGGGCGGCACTCCACATCGCCTGGCGGGTGGCCGGCCACGTCTCCCGGGCGGCGGGCCGCGCGCTGAAGTGGCTGGCCTGGCAGGTGGCCGGACGCCCGGCCAGGTGGTTCTACCGTGCGATCTGCACACCGGCCGGCCATGTCGTGCGCGACGCGGTCTGGCGCCCCGCGCGACGGGCCGCCGCCGAGGCCGGCCGGGCCGCCCGTGCCGCGCTCGCCGGGGCGCGGGCGACCGTGCGGCAGGCACGCCGGGACGCCTGGCGCGCCCTGGTCGGCGGACCCCGTGCTGCCGAGCCCGTGCCCGGTCCGGCGCTTCAGGCGCGTAATCTGGTGGGTACGCAACAACCACAGACCGTTCCCGGCGTGGCGGCCGGCACCGAGACCTCGCTCCCCGAGCGGGCGTGAGCCGGGCCCGGCCCCCGAAGGAACCCCCCGCACGTCCGAGGGCGGCGCGCCACCCGCGCCCGTCCCGCACCGAGGAGAAGAACCACTGGGCAAGCGACAGCCCGAAGGCCCGCCGCCCGCACCTGCGGTGCAGCGCATCCGACTGCGCTACACCAAGCGCGGCCGCCTCCGGTTCACCAGCCACCGTGACTTCCAGCGCGCCTTCGAGCGGGCGCTGAGGCGCGCCGAGGTGCCCATGGCGTACTCGGCGGGTTTCACCCCGCACCCGAAGGTGTCGTACGCCAATGCCGCACCCACCGGCACGGGCAGCGAGGCCGAGTACCTGGAGATCGCCCTGACGGCACACCGTGACCCTGCCAGGCTGCGCGAGCTGCTGGACGAGTCGCTGCCGGCGGGCCTCGACATCACCGACGCCGTGGAGGCCCGTACCCCGGGTCTCGCGGACCGGCTGACCGCGTCCGTCTGGGAGCTGCGGCTGGAGGGCGTCGAGCCGGAGGGGGCCGAGAAGGCCGTCGCCGCGTTCCTCGCCGCCGAGACGGTGGAGGTCCAGCGGAAGACCAAGAACGGCATGCGGACCTTCGACGCACGAGGGGCCGTGGCCGGTCTTCAGGCGGGTCGTCCACAGCCTGATAGGCCCGGGGACGGGCCTTGTGCGATACTGCGGCTGGTTGTTCGGCACGTGACACCTGCCGTGCGACCCGACGACGTCCTGTCCGGTCTCCGAGCTGTGGCCGACCTGGCGCCGCCGGTCCCCGCAGCGGTGACCAGGCTGGCGCAGGGGCTCTTCGACGAGGAGTCCGGCACGGTGACCGACCCGCTCGCGCCCGACCGCGAGGCTGTCCCGGCCGCTTCACCCACGGCCGCCGGAACCGCTTCTGCGACGGCGCCGGAAGGTCCCGCCGCGTAAGGACGGTCGTCGAATGCGCGGCTCTGGTACTCGGGAGCCACCTGGGTCGGGCCGCGCAAGGACACAGGAGACTTTCGCCAGGCCGTGCGTACATCGCGTACGGAACCGGCGAGCCATACATCAGCTCCCGTGCGGCGCCCGCGCCCCGGACGGCGGCACCGCGCACATCACGCGGGCCGCGGCCGGACCGGATCCAGGCGCGGCGCCCGGGGGCACGACGGGAGAAACGCCCGCATGCTCGAACAGCCGAACGAGTCCGGCTCTGCCGGTAACCCGCAGAACGAAGATCACACCAGCCCGAGCGACACGCTGCCGCCGCGCCGCAGGCGCCGCGCGGCGTCGCGCCCGGCGGGTCCCCCGGAGACGGCCGGGACCGCCGGGACGGACGCACCCGCCGCATCCGCGGTGCCGGACGAGCCCCAGGCCGCCGCCTCCGCCGAGGAGGCGCCCGCGCCGCGTGCGCGTCGTCGTGCCACCCGCAAGGCGACCGCGCCCGAGCCGGTGGCGGTCGAGGAGGAGGCCGTCGTGGCCGAGTCCGCCGCCGCCTCCGCCGAGGAGGCGCCCGCGCCGCGTGCGCGTCGTCGTGCCACCCGCAAGACGGCCGCGCCCGAGCCGGTGGCGGTCGAGGAGGAGGCCGTCGTGGCCGAGTCCGCCGCCGAGCCGGTGGAGGAGGCGCCCGCGCCGCGTGCGCGTCGTCGTGCCACCCGCAAGACGGCCGCGCCCGAGCCGGTGGCGGTCGAGGAGGAGGCCGTCGTGGCCGAGTCCGCCGCCGAGCCGGTCGAGGAGGCGCCCGCGCCGCGTCGTACCCGTCGCCGTGCGTCGGCCCCCGCCGGTGCGCCCAAGGCCGCCGAGGCCGCCGAGGTCACCGAGGTCACGGAAGCGGCGGTGACCGAGCCCGTCGAGGCCGAGGCCGAGGCCGAGACTGTGGAGCCGGTCGAGGAGGCGCCCGCGCCGCGTCGTACCCGTCGCCGTGCGTCGGCCCCCGCCGGTGCGCCCAAGGCCGCCGGGGTCACCGAGACCGCGCCCGAGCCCGTGGCCGTCGAGGAAGCGGCCGAAGCGGCCGCCGAGCCGGTCGAGGAGGCGCCCGCGCCGCGCGCCCGTCGCCGTGCCACCCGCAAGGCCACCGCTCCCGCCGGTGCCCCCCGTCCCGTGGCGGAGGAGACCCCCGTGGAGGGGGAGAGCCTGCCCGAGGACGTCGTGGAGCAGATCGCCGCCGAGGAGACGAAGGTCGCCGCCGCGGAGAAGGCCGCCACCCGTGGGCGCGGAGGCCGTCGCGCCGCCGCCCCCGTCGAATTCACCTCGCAGGCCGACGAGCGCCCGGCCAAGGGCCGCCGCGCCGCACGGCCCGCCGTGCCGACCTTCCAGGCTCCCGTCTTCGCCGAGCCCATGTTCCAGACGCCGGAGACGGCCGCCGCCGCTGCCGCCGCCGCGGCGAGCGCCCCGGCCGAGTCCCGGGAGGCCGAGGACACCGCACCGGTGACCGAGGAGCCCGCGGGCCGTCGCCGTCGCCGCCGTCGTGGTGAGTCCGCCGCCGTCGTGGAGGCCGTCGAGACGCCCGCCGAGCCGGTCGAGCCCGCCGAGGCGGAGCCCGAGCCCGAGCCCGAGCAGGCCGAGGACGCCCAGGGCGAGGAGTCGGACGACTACGAGGACCGCCCCTCGCGCCGTCGCCGTCGTGGTGGACGCCGCCGTCGTCGTGGCGAGGCCGCCGAGGCCGACGACGCCCAGGACGAGGCGTCCGAGGAGCCGGAGGCCGCCGAGGAGGCGCAGGACGAGGACGACGACGAGGACGAGGAGTCCGGCACGGACACGCCGTCCGCCGCCGGCACGTCCAGCAGCCGTCGCCGCCGCCGTCGCCGCCGTCGCAGCGGTGATTCGGCCGCCGAGGGCGAGTCGGGCACGGACGACCCCGAGCGCACGGTCGTCAAGGTCCGCGAGCCCCGCAAGAAGGAGGAGCCGAGCGACGAGGTCCAGTCCATCAAGGGCTCGACCCGTCTGGAGGCGAAGAAGCAGCGCCGCCGCGAGGGACGCGAGCAGGGCCGCCGCCGGGTGCCGATCATCACCGAGGCGGAGTTCCTCGCCCGCCGCGAGGCCGTCGAACGGGTGATGGTCGTCCGCCAGAGCGGCGAGCGCACCCAGATCGGCGTCCTCGAGGACGACGTGCTCGTCGAGCACTACGTCAACAAGGAGCAGGCCACCAGCTACGTCGGCAACGTCTACCTGGGCAAGGTCCAGAACGTGCTGCCGTCCATGGAGGCCGCGTTCGTCGACATCGGCAAGGGCCGCAACGCGGTCCTGTACGCCGGTGAGGTCAACTTCGACGCCCTCGGCATGTCCGGCGGTCCGCGCCGGATCGAGGCCGCGCTCAAGTCCGGCCAGTCGGTGCTCGTCCAGGTGACGAAGGACCCGATCGGCCACAAGGGCGCCCGTCTGACCAGCCAGGTCTCCCTGCCCGGCCGCTACCTGGTCTACGTCCCCGAGGGGTCGATGACCGGGATCAGCCGCAAGCTGCCCGACACCGAGCGGGCGCGTCTGAAGACGATCCTCAAGAAGATCGTCCCCGAGGACGCGGGCGTCATCGTGCGCACCGCCGCCGAGGGCGCGAGCGAGGACGAGCTGCGCCGTGACGTCGAGCGGCTCCAGTCGCAGTGGGAGGACATCAAGAAGAAGGCGAAGAGCGGCAACGCCCCGACGCTGCTCTACGGCGAGCCGGACATGACCGTCCGGGTCGTGCGCGACATCTTCAACGAGGACTTCTCCAAGGTCGTCGTCAGCGGTGACGAGGCGTGGGAGACCATCCACGGCTACGTCTCGCACGTGGCGCCCGACCTGGCGGACCGTCTGCAGCGGTGGACCAGCGAGACGGACGTGTTCGCCGTCCACCGGATCGACGAGCAGCTGATGAAGGCGCTGGACCGCAAGGTCTGGCTGCCCAGCGGCGGGTCGCTGGTGATCGACAAGACCGAGGCGATGATCGTCGTCGACGTCAACACCGGCAAGTTCACCGGCCAGGGCGGCAACCTCGAGGAGACCGTCACCAGGAACAACCTGGAGGCGGCCGAGGAGATCGTGCGCCAGCTGCGGCTGCGCGACCTGGGCGGCATCGTCGTCGTCGACTTCATCGACATGGTGCTGGAGTCCAACCGGGACCTGGTCATGCGCCGGCTGCTGGAGTGCCTGGGCCGGGACCGGACCAAGCACCAGGTCGCCGAGGTGACGTCGCTGGGCCTCGTCCAGATGACCCGCAAGCGCGTCGGCCAGGGTCTGCTGGAGTCGTTCTCCGAGACCTGCGTCCACTGCAACGGCCGCGGCGTGATCGTGCACATGGAGCAGCCGTCCACCTCCGGTGGCGGGGGCGGCGGCAAGCGCTCCAAGAAGCGCGGCCGCGGCGGTGCGGACCAGGGCCACGAGCACGAGCACGAGCACGCTCCGGCCGAGGTCGCCGGGACGGCGGAGACGGAGTTCGAGACCGAGGCGGAGGTCGCGGCCGAGGCGGCGGCTCCCGCGGCGCTCGCCGAGCCCGCGTTCGCCCCGGACGAGGAGCTCTACAGCAGCGCCGCCGAGGCCGAGGCCGCCGCGACCCGGGGCCGTGGGCGCCGCCGGGCGACCCGCAAGGTCAGCGCGCCTGCGGGAGCGCCCAGGACGGCCGAGCCCGTGGTGGCGGAGCAGGCCGAGGCGCCGGTCGAGGCGCCGGTCGCCGAGCCGGTCGCCGAGCCGGCCCCGGCCGCGGCGGAGCAGGCCCCGGCGGGCCGCACCCGTCGCCGGGCGACCCGTGCGGCGTCCGCGCCGGCCGGACCCCCGGCGGTCGCCGAACCGGCCGAGCCGGTCGTGGTGGAGGCGGCTCCTGTCGCCGCGCCCGCCGCCGAGCCGGAGCCGGTGACCGAGCCGGCCGCCGAGACACCGGTCGCGGCCCCGCCGCGCGCACGTCGCCGGGTGACCCGCAAGGTCACCGCACCGGCGGGCTCGCCCGCGGGTGCCGACGAGGCCGCCGTCGTCGTGGTCCCGGCCGAGGCGAAGGCCGCCGAGCCGGCCGCCGACGCGGACGAGTCCGCGGCGCAGGACGCCGAGGCTCCGGCCCCGGCGGCCAAGAAGGCGGCCCGCAAGACCGCCAAGAAGACCACCGCGAAGAAGGCGGCGGCCAAGAAGACGACCGCCAAGAAGACGGCGGCCAAGAAGACGACCGCGAAGAAGGTCTCCAAGAAGACCGTGGCCGCCGAGCAGGCCTCGCCTGCGGGGGTCTCCGCGAGTACGTCGCAGGAGTAGGCAGCAGCACGGCAGGGCGCGTCCCTGCCCCGCCCGCGGCCCGTCACCGGTTCCCACCGGCGGCGGGCCGCGGGCATGTCCGCGGGCATGCCCTGCGAACTCTGCGCCCCGCGGCCGGCGGGGCGCAGACGCTGCCAGGCGCGGCGCGGCAGCCCCTGGACGGCCGTGTGCGGGGTGCCGGGGCGCCTGGTGAGGTCCGTGGACACCGGGTGCGGGCAGGGGCCGCCCCGGGGCGCGCGCCGCTGCTCACGGCCCCGGCGGGGACGTGAGGGGCCGGTTTGACCGGTGGGGGACGGATCCGTAACCTTGTCCATCGGCGTGTTTCCTTATACGCCCATCCCTGAGCACCTCCCTTCCGGTCCGCCGGGAGAGGCCGCTCGTCCGCTTCGGACCATCCCGATCACCCGGGCCCCGGCCCGTACGTGCGGCTGGCATCAGGGATTCGGTTCCGAGCGAGAGAGAGATCCGCGTGTACGCCATCGTGCGCAGCGGTGGTCGCCAGCACAAGGTTGCTGTCGGCGACATCGTTGAGGTTGACAAGATTTCCACTGCCCAGGTTGGCGACACGGTCGAGCTCTCGACCCTGCTCGTTGTCGACGGCGACGCCGTGACCAGCGACCCGTGGGTGCTGGCCGGTATCAAGGTCACGGCCGAGGTCGTGGACCACCACAAGGGTGCGAAGATCGACATTCTTCGCTACAAGAACAAGACCGGCTACCGCCGCCGCCAGGGTCACCGTCAGCAGTACACGGCGATCAAGGTCACCGGCATCCCCGCGGCTGCGAAGTAAGGGACTGAGGAGACATGGCACACAAGAAGGGCGCATCGTCCACCCGGAACGGTCGCGACTCCAACGCTCAGCGGCTCGGCGTGAAGCGCTTCGGCGGTCAGGTCGTCAGCGCCGGTGAGATCCTGGTCCGTCAGCGCGGCACCCACTTCCACCCCGGTGCGGGCGTGGGCCGTGGCGGCGACGACACCCTGTTCGCGCTCCTGCCCGGTGCGGTGGAGTTCGGCAGCCACCGTGGTCGCAAGGTCGTGAACATCGTTCCGGTCGCCTGACCGGTTCCGATCCGAGGGGCGGACCTCACTTCCCGTACGGGAAGCGGGTCCGCCTTTCGTGTGTTGTAGAGACAGACAGTTCCATCCGTTTTTCCGCAGGACCCACCCATTCACTGGAGGCACACCCATGACCACCTTCGTGGACCGCGTCGAGCTGCACGTCGCCGCGGGTAACGGAGGCCACGGCTGTGCCTCCGTGCACCGGGAGAAGTTCAAGCCGCTCGGCGGCCCCGACGGAGGCAACGGCGGCCGCGGCGGCGACGTCATCCTGGTCGTCGACCAGTCCGTGACGACGCTGCTGGACTACCACCACAGCCCGCACCGCAAGGCCACCAACGGCAAGCCCGGCGAGGGCGGCAACCGCTCCGGCAAGGACGGCCAGGACCTCGTGCTGCCCGTGCCGGACGGCACCGTCGTCCTCGACAAGCAGGGCAACGTCCTCGCCGACCTGGTCGGACAGGGCACCACCTACGTCGCCGCCGACGGCGGACGGGGCGGCCTCGGCAACGCGGCGCTCGCCTCCGCCCGCCGCAAGGCCCCGGGCTTCGCGCTGCTCGGCGAGCCGGGCCGCTCCGGCGACATCGTCCTGGAGCTCAAGACCGTCGCGGACGTCGCGCTCGTCGGGTACCCGAGCGCGGGCAAGTCCTCGCTGATCTCGGTGCTCAGCGCGGCCAAGCCGAAGATCGCCGACTACCCCTTCACCACCCTCGTCCCCAACCTGGGCGTGGTGACGGCCGGTTCGACCGTCTACACGATCGCCGACGTCCCCGGCCTGATCCCCGGCGCCAGCCAGGGCCGCGGTCTGGGCCTGGAGTTCCTCCGCCACGTCGAGCGCTGCTCGGTGCTGGTGCACGTCCTGGACACGGCCACCCTGGAGTCCGACCGCGACCCGGTGTCCGACCTCGACGTCATCGAGGAGGAACTGCGCGCGTACGGCGGCCTCGACGACCGTCCCCGCATCGTCGTCCTCAACAAGATCGACATCCCGGACGGCCAGGACCTCGCCGACATGATCCGGCCGGATCTGGAGCAGCGCGGCTACCGCGTCCTCGAGGTCTCCGCCGTGGCCCACAAGGGTCTGAAGGAGCTGTCGTTCGCCCTCGCCGAGATCGTCGCCGAGGCGCGTGCGGCGAAGCCGGTCGAGGAGGCGACCCGCATCGTGATCCGTCCCAAGGCGGTCGACGACGCCGGGTTCACCGTCACGGCGGAGGAGGACGACCTGTACCGGGTGCGCGGCGAGAAGCCGGAGCGCTGGGTGCGTCAGACCGACTTCAACAACGACGAGGCCGTCGGCTACCTGGCCGACCGCCTCAACCGCCTCGGTGTCGAGGACGCCCTGATGAAGGCCGGCGCCCGCGCCGGCGACGGCGTCGCGATCGGCCCGGAGGACAACGCGGTCGTCTTCGACTGGGAGCCGACGATGATGGCCGGTGCGGAGATGCTCGGCCGCCGCGGCGAGGACCACCGCCTGGAGGCCCCGCGCCCGGCGGCCCAGCGCCGCCGCGACCGCGAGGCGGAGCGCGACGAGGCGCAGCGCGAGTTCGAGGGCTTCGACCCCTTCTGACCGGCGCCCGTGCGCCCCGCGCGCCCGCCCCGGCGGCCTTCGGGCCGTGGGGGCGGGCGCGCGGCCGTTGTGCCCCGTGCGCGGTGCGCGCGGGGCCGGCGGGGGGTGTGGCCCAGGAGCGCTCCCGGCGGAACGGTGTCCGTCCGGCACCCGTCATACTGGACGAGTTCACGTTGTCTTTCCCTTGATGTTCGAGGAGTCGCCCGCCGTGCGAAATCCCGAGGCACCCAGGCTGCTTGGGGTCTACCGCCGCGCCGTCCCGGAGAGTGTGAGGCGGGCGATCGTTTCGCAGGTCGACGCCGACATGCGCCGCCGTCTGAAGATGCGCATCGCCAACGGCACGGCCGTCGCCGAGCGGATCCGCGCGGGCCGCGTCGCCCGTCGCTACGAGGCCCTCGCGTCCGGGCCGGACCGGGCCGTCGTCTCCATCGGCCAGGAGCCGAAGGTCGCGCTCGTCGACGAGGGCATGACGCCGCTCCGGGCGCGCCGGGAGAACCTCGCCGCCGTGCTGGGCGCCCTGGAGGGCTCCGGGATCGAGCACTTCTGCGTCCGCGGCCGTTCGGAGACGGCGTCCGCGGTCGCCGTCCGGGTCGAGGACCGCGAGGCCGTGCTGAAGGCGCTCGCCGCGGCCTGCTCCGAGAAGCCGGGATACGCCACCGTGGTGCGGGGCAACGGCCCCGTGCCCCAGGCGTCGCTGCCGGGCTACGAGGCGTCGACCTGGCGCCGGCTGCGGGACGCGGAGGTCGTGCGGATCACCTGGTACCGCACCGATCTCACGCGCCAGCTCAAGCTCGGCACGCAGTACGGCTGCGACATCGAGTTCTGGTTCGAGGAGGAGGGCGAACTCACCGCCCCCCGTCCGGGCAAGCTCGCCCTGACGCTGCCGCTGGCCGGCGAGACCGTCACCGTGCCGGAGTCGTACTTCACCAGCCTCGCCCCCCGGGAGTCCGCCGACGCCGCCCAGGTGCCGACCCGGCCCGAACTGGCCGTGGTCCACACCGACGAAGTCACCTTCCCGGTCGACGTCGTCTACACCTGGGTCGACGGCGCCGACCCCGCGTGGCTGCGGCGGCGGGCCGAGTTCTCCGGCGAGGGCTACCACGCGGAGGCCGCCAACGCCGCCCGCTACCTGAGCCGGGACGAGCTCCGCTACTCGCTGCGCTCGCTCCACATGTACGCGCCCTGGGTGCGCACCRTCTACCTGGTGACGGACGACCAGACCCCCGAGTGGCTGGACACCGACCAGCCCGGCATCGAGGTCGTCAGCCACCGCGACATCTTCACCGACCCCGAGTGGCTGCCGACGTTCAACTCGCACGCCATCGAGAGCCAGCTGCACCGCATCGAGGGCCTCTCGGAACACTTCCTCTACCTCAACGACGACGTGTTCATCGGGCGTCCGCTGACGGCGAGTTCGTTCTTCATGAGCAACGGGCTCGCGAAGCTCTTCCGTTCGCCGACCGCGGTGCCGCCGAGCGAGCCGTCGCCCGACGACGAGGGCTACTTCGCCGCCGCCAAGAACAACCGGGCCCTGCTGGAGGAGGCGTTCGGGCGGGTCGCCACCCACGGCTTCCTGCACGCCCCCCACCCGCTGCGSCGCAGCGTGCTCACCGAGATCGAGACCGAGTTCGAGTTCGAGTACCGCGCGACCGAGGGCAGCCGGTTCCGGAGCATCGACGACATCTCCATCGCCTCCTCGCTGCACCACTACTACGCGTACCACACGCGGCGTGCCGTGCCGTCGGCGCTGCCCTACACGTATCTCGACCTGACGCATCCGTGGACGGAGGCCCGGCTCGGCCGGCTGCTCGCCAACCGCGACAAGACGGTGTTCTGCGTCAACGACACGGTCTCCACCGAGCAGGACGTGACGGGCCAGAAGGACGTCGACCCAGGTGTAGACGACGTCGACGGGGAAGTCGACGTCCCACATCAGCTTCTTGGTGAACTGGGTCAGCGTCGGGTAGGCGTGCTCGCCGACCTGGAGCTTCGCGGTGGCCTCGAGCGAGGGCAGCCGGCGGCCGAGGAGGGTGGCGGACCGGGGGCTGTTGCGCCAGCCGTCCTCGTCCTCGTCCCAGAACTCCACGGTGCAGCCGTAGGCGGGCCCGTAGCGCAGGGTCCGGCTCGGGCTCGTCACCGGCTTGAAGACCCGGACGCCGGCGATGTCGCCGACACCCTCCAGCCGCTCGGCGAGCACGGCGCCGGGGGCCGCGCCGCGCGGGGTGATCAGTTCGCCGTAGACCGGCTGGCCCGCGAGCTCGGTGGCCAGCGCCCGCAGCGCGTCCGCGCGCCGCTCGACGGGCACGGCGAGCAGGTGCGGGACACCGTCGTTGCGGACGAGGACGAAGGGGATCCCGGCGTTCTCGAACGCGCCGGCCGTGATCTCCAGGTTGAGATCGGCCATCGTCGGCCCGTTTATGTCGTTCCGCTCCTCGGCGAGGCGGCCGGCGGAGCGGATCAGGGACCGGTCCTGCGCCTGGATGAGGACCTCGCGGGCCTTCTGCTCGTCGGCGGAGTTCGCGAGGTGGGAGACCGGGGCGGCGACGCTGAAGCTCTTGGTGCCGCCCTCGGCGATGCGCAGGGCGGTGCGGTCGGCACGGGCGGCGAGGCGCTCGGGCGTGTCACGGCCGGCGAGGAGGCGCTCGAAGAGCTCCTCCCACTGCGCGGTGATCTTCTCGCCGGAGAAGCGCTCGTTGACGCCGGTCCTGGCGGCCTTGCCGAAGGCGTGCCGGGTCTCGTCGTCGCTCATCAGCCGGGACATGGCGGCGGCGAGTGAGTCGATGTCGCCCGGGGGGACGAGCAGCCCGTCCACGTCGTGCCGGATGATCTCGGCGGGGCCGGTGACGATGTCGTAGGCGATCACCGGCACACCGGCGGCGAACACCTCCAGCAGCACGAGCGGGAACGCCTCGTTGCGCGACGGCAGCAGGCAGAGCGCGGCCTTGGCCCACTCCTGCTCCATCTGGTCGGAGCGGCCCATGAGTTCGACGTGCGAGTGCAGGCCGAGCCCTTCGACGAGCCGGCGCAGCCTGACGAGCTGGGGACCGTCGCCGAAGATGCGCAGGGTCCAGTCCGGGAAGTCGTCGCGGACCTTGTGGAACGCGTTGATCGCGTGGTCCAGCTGCTTCTCCGGGGTCATCCGGGCAGCGAGGACGATGGTCCTGCTCTCCAGGTCGGAGCGCTGGCGGTAGCCGTCGGGCACCGCGTTCGGGATGTGGACCAGCTCGGGCGCGGCGCCCTGGAGCGAGTCGGCGAACCAGTCGTCGGTGCGCTCGGTGAGCGAGACCAGGGCGTCGAGCATGGGCGCGTACACGAGCAGCGGCTCGCCGGTGACACCGCGGAGCTGGGAGGCCCGGTGCTCCTGGTGCACGGTGATCACCCGGGCCGGGGCGAGCTCGGCGATGGCGGCCATCAGGGCCGGGGTCGTGCTGACCAGGATGTCGCAGTCGAGCTCGGCGAGCTCCCGCTTCAGCTCGACGTCGGAGAGCCGGTTGAAGGTGCTCTCCCAGGACGGCTTGATGATCTCGCTCGGCAGCGAGGCCAGTGTGCGGCACGCGTCGGCGGTCAGCGCCGAGGAACGCACCGGGCGCTCGACCGAGCCGGTCCGGTCGATCAGGTAGCGCCGCTCGACCCTCTTCGCGGCGGCGAAGAACGGCTCCTGGCGGGTCTTGAAGACGCTGAGGACCTCGACCTCGTGACGGGGCGCGAGGTGGATCGCCTGGGTGTAGGCGGCCATCTCGGTGCCGCCCATCTCGTCGCCCCAGGTGAGCAGAAACGTGATCTTCATGCGATGTCCTCAGTGCTTCGGTGCGCCGGTTCGAGTTCTGCGCAGGCGACGGTGAGCGCCCCCGCCGCCGTGACGTGGGCGTGCACCCGCAGGAGGGCACCGCTGTCCAGGGCGATGATGCGGAACGGCGTGCGGTACACCTGCTTGGGGTGGCGGACGTCCGTCAGCCGGCGGGCGATCCGGAGCCGGCTGCCACCGACCCGCAGGAAGAGGTCCCAGGTGCGGGAGGTGCCGCGGCCCCCGCCCATGCGGTCCAGCGGCACGTCGAAGGTGAAGCGGTCGCCGTCCCAGCGGGGCTCCGCCGTGGCGGTCTGGCTGCCGCGGCGCACGACGGCCTCGGCCGTCCCGGAGCCGCCGGCCGTGTCCCGGCCGACGAGGCGGCCGTGCACGGTGATCCGGTCCCAGCGCAGGTCGAACGAGGTGAGCTCGGCGTGCGGCCGGGCGGGGCGGACCTTCAGCAGGGCGAAGCCGTCGACCGAGCGGACCGGCCGGAAGACCGTGCCGTCCACGGGCGACGGGGAGTACGTGAGGGTCGGGCCGTCCGAGATCTCGGCGTTCGCCGCGGCCGTGACCCGGACCCTGCGGGTGCTTCCCGCGGCGTCCGTGAGCAGGACGGTCAGCCGCCAGATGCCGTTGCCGAGGGCGGGCCCGCGGGCGCCCTGCCCCGGCCGGTCCCGGTGGCGCAGGGGCACGGTCGCGGTGAGCAGCAGGGTGCCGTCGGCCTGGGGCTCCAGCTCCAGCGGAACGCGCTCGCGGCTGGTGCCGTGCGACAGCATCAGGTCGGCCGACGCGATGTCGCGGCCGGGGACGGACACCGCGAAATTCAGGGTCCTGCCGCTGGAGACCGAGTAGTGGACGGGCCGGAGCTGTGCGCGTGGCCGGATTCCACCGCCGATCGCGGGGACGGTGTGCAATTGCTCTACGCGACGTCGTACACGTACGGCGGCCCGGCGAGCACGCTTGGCAGCGCCCACCGCATAGGGCAGCAGTGAGTCACTCACAGCGTTCCCGGCTTCCATTCAGATCTGATGGTCAGCGTCGCATGGTGCCAAGAATGAGCATCATCGGCAAGTTGACTCATAATTCGAACCTTATGTGACGGCGATCACTCGTCCAGGTGAAACCTGTCGTCATTTTTCTCCTCTTTACCAGTGGCCGATCCGGGTGATCGGCACCGACGTGAAGAGGGATACATGGCTCGCCGTACCGAAACTCATTGTTCCGCACTCTCGCGGCGTGCCGTCCTGGCCGCCGTCGCGGGAGCCTCGGCAGCGGGCATGATGAGCGGTTGCGTCGCGGCGCCCCGCCCTGTCCCCTCGGACGCACCGGCGGCCGGGGGCGGTTCCGGCACACCGGTCGGCCGGCTCGCCCCGCAGCCCCGGCGGGCCTTCGCCCGTACGGGTCCGGCAGCGGTGATGCAGATCGTCGCCCACCCCGACGACGACCTGTTCTTCATGAATCCCGACGTCGCGCAGACCATGGAGAACGGGGTCCCGGTCACCTCCGTCTACATCACGGACGGGGGATCCTTCGGGGTCAACAAGGTCCCCGGCCGGCCGGCCCCCGAGGCGGACGTCCCCGCCTACGTCTCCGCGCGCCAGCAGGGCCTGCGCCAGGCGTACGCCCAGATGATGGGCCTGCCGCTGTTCACCCCGTGGGAGCGGGGAACCGTCCGGCTGCCCGGCGGGCGCGAGGCCGAGCTCAACCGGCTGGAGCACCTGGGCCGCCGAGTCGACCTGGTGTTCCTGAACCTGCGCATGCACGCCAGGGCCGGCGGCAGGCCCGTGAACCTCACCCATCTGTGGAAGACGCCCGGGGTGCTGCTCCCCACCCAGCCCGCCGCCGGGTCGCCGGTGAGCGGCGCCTCCTCGTACGGGCACGACGACCTCGTCCAGGCCCTCGTCGCCCTGCTCCGCCGCTACCGGCCGACCCTGATACGGACGCTCGACCCCGACCCCGACGCCCAGGTGCACGACCAGCGGCATCCGCGCGGCAGCGACCAGCGCGGCTACTCGGACCACCCCGACCACACCGCGGCCGCCCTCTTCGCCTGGCGCGCGCTCACCTCCTGGGCGGCGGGCCCCGGCGGCGCGGCCGGGGCGCCCGCCTTCCAGACCGAGGCGTACCGGGGCTACTACAACCAGCGCTGGCCGCACAATCTCCCCCCGCAGACGGTCGCGCTGAAGACACGGCACCTCAACGCCTACGGCGGCGACCCGTCGTGGGGATGCGGCAACAGCTCCGGCTGCGGCGACTACTCCATCGGCGGCGACCGGGTGCTGGCGTCGGACCGCGGCTGGGTGCGCAGCACGCACCGGCGCTACCCGACCGCGGGCCCGCGGGCGGTCGTGGACGCCGACGACGGCCGGACGACCGTCTACGCGGTGCTCGGCACCCGCCTCGCGCGCTGGTCGGGGCGGCCGGACGGCACGCCGGGCGACCCGGAGGACCTCGGCGGCGGGCCGCTCGCGCCCTCCATAGCCGTGACCACGGCGGCGGACGGCGCCCACCTGGTCTTCGCGCTGCGCTTCTCCCGGCTGGGGCCGGGCGTCCGGCACAACGTGCGGGAGGTGGTGATGCTGCGCCAGGGGCCGCGCGGCGAGGGCCGCGACCGCGAGGAGACCTGGCAGAGCCTCGGCAGCCCCGAGACGGAGCCCCGCCGCACCCGGCTGACCGGCACCCCGGTCGCGGTGACCGGCGCGGACGGCCGCACCCATCTCTTCGTGCGCAACGGACACAAGGGCGTGAGCACCCGGGTGCTCGACACCGGCGGCACCTGGTCGCCCTGGCGGCGGCTGCCCGGCGGGCACGTCCAGGAGGGACTGGCCGCCACGGTCGACGGCGACGGCCGCGTCCACCTGTTCGCCGCCTCGTCCGGCTGGATGGAGCACTGGGCCCAGCGCGGCGCCCGCGGCCGGCTGAAGAAGGGGTCCCGGCGGCTCGTCGCCCGGCCCGGGGACGTGCCGGACGCGGTGACCGCCGCCGACGGATCGGTGCTGGTCGGCTACCGGCGCGTCGCCAGCGACCGCGTGATGGTGGAGCGCCTCGCCGCCGGCCGGCCCGCACGCTGGTCGACGGTGGCGGACCGGCCGGTCTCCGGCTACGGCCGGGTCGCCCTCGTCGGCGGCAGGCGTCCGGAGGCGTCCGATCTGCGCATCGCGGTCGGCGGGGGCGCGCTCGGCGGGCCGGACGGCGACAGCACCGTGATCCGTGCCGCCGCCCGGGGCGCCGCCCCCGTGCTGGGCACACCGACGACTGCCGTCGCACCGCACGGGGGGCCCGCCGTGATGGTGGCCCTCGGGCTGGACGGCATCCCGGTGGTCACCCGGGTGCGGGAGGGCAGCGGCAGCGCCTGAGAGGGCCGGACCGGGCGCGGGGGGCGGTCTTCTAGAATGAGCGGATGACGTGGATGATCACAGGCGGTGCGGGCTTCATCGGTTCTCATGTGGTGAAGGCCCTCACCGAAGGCGGGGAGCGCGTGGTCGTCCTCGACGACCTCAGCACCGGTGACCCCGCCCGGCTCCCGGCCGGCGTGCCGCTGGAGCGCGGCTCCGTACTCGACCGTGAGCTGGTGGACCGGGTGCTGCGCGAGCACGAGGTCCGGGGCATCGTCCATGTGGCGGCGAAGAAGCAGGTCGGCGAGTCCGTCGAGCGCCCGCTCCACTACTACCGCGAGAACGTCACCGGTCTGCAGACGCTGCTGGAGGCCGCGGCCGGCGCGGGCGTGAGCCGCTTCCTGTTCTCGTCGTCCGCCGCGGTGTACGGCATGCCCGACGTCGACCTGGTGACGGAGCGGACCCCGTGCGCCCCGATGAGCCCGTACGGGGAGACCAAGCTGGCCGGCGAGTGGCTCGTGGCCGCCGCCGGGCGGGCGCACGGCATGGCGACCGCGTCGCTCCGGTACTTCAACGTAGCCGGCGCCGCGACTCCCGAGCTCGGCGACCCCGGGATCTTCAACCTGGTGCCGATGGTGTTCGAGCGCCTGGACCAGGGCCGGCCGCCGCTGATCTTCGGTGACGACTACGCCACCCCGGACGGCACCTGCGTCCGTGACTACATCCACGTCGAGGACATCGCCTCCGCCCATGTCGCGGCCGCGCGCCGGCTCGTCGAGGACCCCACCGCGGCGCTGGTGCTGAACATCGGCCGGGGCGAGGGCGTGTCCGTGGCCGAGATGGTGGACCTGATCCGGGAGGTCAGCGGCCGCACCGACGCCGAGGCCGAGGTGGCGCCCCGCCGGGCGGGCGACCCCGCCCGGGTGGTGGCCTCCGCAGAGCTCATCCGCAAGGAACTGGGCTGGAGCGCCCGGTACGAGGTCCGGGACATGGTCGCCTCCGCCTGGGAGGGCTGGCGTCTGCGGCACCCCGCCCCGGAGCACTGACCCGGAGCACTGACCCGGGGGACGATCCGCCGTGCGGCCCGCCTGCGCTTCCCGCGCGAGCGGGCCGCGGTGCGTGCGCCCGCGTTCCGGAGCGTGGCCCGGACCGACACGAGCACACCCGAACGGGTGTGAATGCCGCTGATCGCGCATGAGTGGGCATAACGTGGGCCGCGCTTCGTCGGGCACGCGTCCTCGGTGTCCGAGCCGCACCCGGATTCGTCGGTGCCGGGGCCGAGTGAACGGGAGCGCCGGTGAAGATCTCCTTCCTCATCCACACCGTCTACGGGATCGGCGGCACCATCCGCACGACCCTCAACCTGGCGGAGGAGCTGGCCGATCGTCACGAGGTCGAGATCGTCTCGGTCCTCCGCCACCGCGACGACTCGGCCTTCGCCCTGGACCCGCGCCTGTCCGTCGTCCCCCTCGTCGACATCCGCAAGGGCAGCGCGGACCTCCTGGACCCGCTGATCTCCCAGCCCGCCGCCGTCTTCCCCCGGGCGGAGGCCCGCTACAAGGAGTACAGCCGGCTCACCGACGAACGCATCCGCGCCCACTACGCGGACAGCGACGCCGACGTCGTCATCGGCACCCGTCCGGGTCTCGTCGCCTGCGTCGCCCGGTTCGCTCCCGTCACGGCCGTCCGGATCGGCCAGGAGCACATGACGCACAACCACCACCGCGCCGCGCTGCGGGAGGAGATGTACGAACACCTCGACGTCCTCGACGCGTTCGTCACCGTCTCCGAGGGCGACGCGAAGGTGTGGCGCGACAAGATGCCGCTGCCGACCACCCGGGTGCTGTCGATCCCCAACAGCGTGCCGGAGCCGTCGGTGCCCCCGTCGGACGGCACCAGCAGGACGGTCGTCGCCGCCGGCCGGCTCTCCGGCGAGAAGCAGTACGACGTCCTCGTCGACGCCTTCGCCGAGGTCGCGGCCCGGCGTCCGGAGTGGACCCTGCGCATCTACGGCTCCGGGGACCAGCACGACCGGCTGTGGCAGCGCATCACCGCCCTCGGGCTCTACAACCGCGTCCATCTGATGGGGGCGTACTCCCCGATCGAGCCCGAGTGGTCCAAGGGCGCCGTCGCCGTCTCCACCTCCCGCCACGAGTCGTTCGGGATGACCATCGTCGAGGCGATGCGCTGCGGCGTGCCGGTGGTGAGCACCGACTGCGACTACGGGCCGCGCGAGATCATCGAGGACGGCGTCGACGGGCTGCTCGTCCCGGTGGGCGACGCCGGTGCGGTGGCCCGGGGGCTGCTGCGCCTCATCGACGACGAGGAACTGCGCCGCTCGATGGCCGCCGCGGCGGTGCGCAGCGCGCGCCGTTTCGACCCGGGGGTCGTCACCAAGCAGTACGAGGCGCTGTTCGGCGAACTCGCCGCCGAGGTCGCCGAACGCGTGGCGGTCCCCGGCATGGCGCCCGTCGCCGACTGCACCGTCGCCCGCGACGGCTCGCTGCGGGTGACCCTGGCCGCTCCGCTGCCCGCCGGCATCGAGCGGGGCGCCCGGCTGGTCTGCACCCGCACGGGCGAGCGCACGGAGGTGCGCTCGTACGGCATCGACGACGCGGGATCGGCTCTGATCCCGGCGGGCGACGCGTTCCCCGAGGGCGTGTGGAACGTCTTCGTGGAAGTGGCCGGTTCGGCGGGGCGCGGCCGGGTGACCGCCCGGATCGTCGACCAGCGCGGGGCCCTGTACGCGGCGGAGCGCGTCGTGCCCGGCACGGGGGTGCGCCATCTGCTCCCGTACGAGGACAAGGCGAAGGCCGGGGCGCTGATGCTGCGGGCCTGGCACCGGCCGGTGCACGCCGAGGCGGGCGACGTCAGGATCGACGGGCCCACCGTCACCTTCGAGGGCAGCATGCTGGGCACCGCGGCCGTCGAGGGCCGTCCCGACCTCGTCCTGCGGCGCAGGGGGAAGCCGGAGGACGAGATCGTCCTGCCCGGCGAGCGGATCGGCGAGGACGGCTTCCGGTTCCGCTTCCCCGTGGCCCTGCCCGCGGCGTCCCAGACCACCGCGCACGACGTGTGGGACTTCCACATCCGCTGTGCGCCCGGCGCGGAGCCGGTGCGGATCGCCCGTCTGCTCGACGACGTCGTCGGCAAACAGCGCAGCTACGCCTTTCCGCACACGGTCATTTCCAAACGCCGTCAGGAAAACCTCGTACGCGCGGTGACGAAGCGGATACTGGGAAGACCGAGGCCGAAGATCCGTGTGCACGTCTACTACACGCTCTCCAACGACCTCGCCCTCAATGTGGTGGATCTGTAGGGCGCGGAATGTGTGACTCCGGGGTATTTCACCCCTCCTGAATCTGTGGCGTCGCTCACTTCGCGAGACTGTTCCGACGCGGGTGCCGGGCCCTGAAATCCCAGGTGAACAGCAGGTTTTTTCGAATGTGTGCAAGCTGCCGGTCGTCTTGCGGGACGGTAAACCGGAATGCCAGCATCAGTTTGGTCCCCAGCCCCCGCACGATTGGTCCACTTGTCCCGTGCAGCACATGGCCAGAACCCGAACAACAGCCGTTCTCCTCGCCGGCGGGACGGGCCAGCGAGTGGGCCTGGCGATTCCCAAGCAGTTGCTGAAGATTGCGGGTAAGGCGGTCATAGAGCACACGCTGGCCATTTTCGAACACGCGGACTCGGTCGACGACGTGCTCGTGATGATGGCCCCCGGGTACGTGCCGGACGTCGAGCGGATGGTCGCCAAGGCGGGGCTCTCGAAGGTCGCCAGAGTCATCGAGGGGGGCGCCACCCGCAGCGAGACCACGGAGCGGGCCATCGCCGCCCTCTCCGAGGGCCTGGCCGAGGGGGAGGACCGCAACGTCCTCTTCCACGACGCCGTCCGGCCGCTGCTGTCCGAGCGCGTCATCAAGGACTGCGTCGAAGCCCTCGACCGCTACCAGGCCGTCGACGTCGCCATCCCGTCCGCGGACACGATCATCGTCACCCGCACCCACGGCGAGGACGGCGAGTTCATCACCGACGTGCCCGACCGGGCGCGGCTGCGCCGGGGGCAGACTCCGCAGGCGTTCAAGCTGTCGACCATCCGGCGGGCCTACGAGATCGCCGCCGAGGACCCGAACTTCCAGGCCACCGACGACTGCTCGGTCGTGCTGAAGTACCTGCCGGACGTCCCCATCCACGTCGTCGCGGGCGACGAGTACAACATGAAGGTCACCCAGCCGGTCGACGTCTTCATCGCCGACAAGCTCTTCCAGCTCGCCTCCACGGCGGCACCCAGCCCCGCCGACGAGGCCGCCTACAAGGACCTGCTCACCGGGCGGACCCTGGTCGTCTTCGGCGGTTCGTACGGCATCGGCGCCGACATCGCCGACCTCGCGCGCTCCTACGGGGCGCACGTCTACGCCCTGGGCCGGTCCACCACCGGCACCCATGTCGAGGACCCGGAGCAGGTCGACGAGGCGCTGGCCACGGCGTACGCCGAGACCGGCCGCATCGACTTCGTGATCAACACCGCGGGCGTCCTGCGGATCGGCAAGCTCACCGAGACGGACGACTCGGCGATCCAGGAAGCGCTGAACGTCAACTACCTGGCGCCGGTGCAGATCGCGCGGGCCGCCCACAAGTACCTCGCGGAGACCGGCGGCCAGCTGCTGCTGTACACCTCCAGCAGCTACACCCGGGGCCGTGCCGAGTACAGCCTGTACTCCTCGACCAAGGCGGCCATGGTGAACCTCACCCAGGCCCTCGCGGACGAGTGGGCCGGCGACGGCATCCGGGTGAACTGCGTCAACCCCGAACGCACCGCCACCCCGATGCGCACCAAGGCGTTCGGCACCGAGCCGTCCGGCTCGCTGCTGTCGTCCGAGGCGGTGGCCCGCACCTCGCTCGACGTGCTGCTGTCCGAACTCACCGGGCATGTCATCGACGTCCGCCAGCAGGACCCCGCCCGGGACGCCTGCGAGGGCTCCGGCTTCGAGCAGGCGCTGGCGTCCCTGCTGGACCGGCACGAGGGTGAATGACGCAGCCGGCTGACGAACCTTTTCGGGCCTCTGCGGTCTCCGCGGAGGCCCGACGCCGTTCCACAGGTTCCTCACAGGCGCGTCGCAGGAAATTCTCGGCAAGGAAATACCGTCACATTCCCAGGAGCGGTCTCTTCGTGTTTTCTCAAGCCATTCGGATGGCTCGCGTGGGCAGCGGACCTGAACTGGCCGCCGCGCTGCTGCTGATGCTCGGATTCCCCTGCGTCATGCTCGCGGCGATAATCCCCAGCATCTGGTTCTTCGCCGCCGCGGTGGCGGTGACCTATCTGGCCGACACCTACCTGCACCAGCGGTCCAGCTATCTCGTCAACCGGCTGGCCAAGGTCCGGGCGGGACTGTCGATCCGCTTCCTCATGCGGCAGCTGCTGCTGATCCTGCTCATGGCCCGCATGGGCTACGCGCAGGAGTCCGTCTTCTACGTGACCGTCGCCTGTCTCCTCGGCTTCTACGGACTCCAGGCCGCCCACGGTGCGATCGTCACCCTGATCCGGCTGCGGCGGCGGCTGCCGGTCGTCACCCGCAACATCGACCTCTCGCACGTGCGCATCCCGCAGGCCCCCCGGCCCGTACTGATGAACCGCAGCGCGGAGAAGATGCTCCACCTCGACGTCCTGGCGTTCGCCGGTGTCCTGATCACCCTGGCCTCCGGCGTCGACGGCTTCGCCTACACGGGCCTCGCGCTCACCCTCGCGGGGGCCGTCGCCTACATCGCCGTGCTGCTGCCGAACCTGCGCGCCGCACGGCTGCCCGCCTCGCAGCAGGAGGTGCTCGACGGCGTCGACGCCTGGCTGCGCGAGTACCGCCCCACCGTGATGCTCTACTTCTCCGGCTCCAAGGACTCGGCCTACCAGGTCAACATGTGGCTGGAGACCATGGCGCGGCTCGGCGGGCGTCCGCTCGTCTGCCTGCGCGAGCGGGCCATCGTCCCGCAGCTCGGCACCACCTCGCTGCCGGTGCTCTGTGTGCCCGGCGGCGTGCACCTGATGAACCTGGACCTGTCCTCCGTCCGCGTCACCCTGTACGCGGCGAACGTCGGCAAGAACATCCACATGCTGCGGGTGCCGACGATGAAGCACGTGTTCATCGGCCACGGCGACAGCGACAAGCTCGCCAGCGTGAACCCGTTCAGCAAGGTCTACGACGAGGTGTGGACCGCGGGCCGCGCGGGCCGCGACCGCTACGCCCTCGCGGACGTCGGGGTGCGGCACGAGGACATCGTCGAGGTGGGCCGCCCGCAGCTCGGCGGCATCGCCACGGCGCACGGCAGGGGCGGCCGCCCGCTCCACCCCATCCCCACCGTGCTCTACGCCCCCACCTGGGAGGGCTGGGACGACAACCCCGGCAACACCTCCCTGCTGCTGGCCGGCGAGAACATCGTCCGGCGGCTGCTGGACGCGGACTCCCCGGTCCGGCTGATCTACAAGCCGCATCCCTTCACCGGAACCCGCGACCCGCAGGCCAAGGCCGTGCACCGGCGGATCTGCGCCATGATCGAGAAGGCGTCGGCCGCTCGGGCCGAGGAGCCGCGGTGGGTGCAGGAGGCTGCCACCCACGCCGCCGGACACGCGGCGGCCCGGGCCGAACTGGAGCGGGTGCGCACCCGGCTGGCCGAGATCGCGGGCGCCACCCGGTCCGGCCGGGACGAGGCCGAGGAGTCGCGTGACGCCCTCGCCGACCCGGTGCGCGAGGCGGAGACCGCGCAGTTGAAGGAGGAGCAGAACGCCGCCTACTGGCGCTCCTTCGGCTGGTGGGAGCACACGGTCGTGCAGGGGCCGGAACCGCGGCTGTACGACTGCTTCAACGAGTCGGACGCCATGGTCTCGGACATCTCCAGCGTCGTCTCGGACTTCATCGCCAGCGGCAAGCCCTACGCGGTCACCGACTCGGCCGGGCTGGGCGCGGGCGAGTTCCGGCGGCAGAACACCGCCGTGCGGGCCGCGGTCGTGCTCTCCAACGCCGCGGTGGAGCTCGACGAACTGCTCGCCGCCGTCGCCGACCCGGCCTCCGACGCCCGCGCCACCGCACGGCGCGAGCTGAAGGAGTACCTGCTCGGTCCGGACGAGCCGACGTCGATCGAGCAGTTCCGCACGGCGCTGCACGTCCTGACGGAGAAGGCGGAGACCCGCAACGCGGGTGTGGCCCAGCGTCTCGCGGCCTCGGCCGAGCAGGCGCCCGGCCTCGACGACGCCTCGCCCGGCTTCGACGAGACGTCGCCCGCCCTGGACGAACGTCCGCCCGGTCTGGACGACACCGCCGTGGCCTGACGCACACCGCCGAACGGCCCGGCGGCGCCCTCCCCGAAGGGCGCCGCCGGGCCGTTCCGCGTTCCCGGACCGTGGTGTGTCCCTGGTCCGGATGGCCGCGAGCGGCGGCCCCCGGCCGCGCGGCGCGCTCTGGTGGAACCCATGAACCACCCGCTGATACCCCCGAACGCTCCCCGTGTCCCGGACGTCTCCGTCGTCGTCGGCGCCTTCGACGCCATGCCGTACCTGATCCGCTGCCTGGAGTCGGTGGAGTCGCAGACGCTCGGACCCGACCGGATCGAGCTCCTCGCGGTCGACGACGGCTCGGCCGACGGCACGGGGGAGTACCTGGAGGAGTTCGCCGCCCGCTCCAAGGTCCGCACCACCGTGGTGCGCCAGCCCAACTCGGGCGGCCCCGGCGGTCCGCGCAACAGGGGCCTCGCCCTCGCCCGCGGGCGCTACGTCTTCTTCCTCGACGCCGACGACTTCCTGGGCGACGAGGCCCTGGAGCGCATGGTCGCCATGGCGGACCGGGCCGGGACGGACGTGGTGCTCGGCAGGATGGCCGGGCGGGGGCGGGGCGTCCCGCGCTCGATGTTCACCCGGACCGTGGAGCACGCCGACGTCCGCACCTCCCGCGTCGTCTACGCCCTCAGCGCGCAGAAGCTCTTCCGCCGCGAGCTGCTGACACGGCTCGGGCTCACCTTCGACGAGACCTTCACGACCGGCGAGGACGCGCTCTTCACCATGGAGGCGTATCTCGCCGGGAACGGGGTCTCCGTCGTCGCGGACTACGACTGCTACTACCTGGTGGGCCGAGAGGACGGGAAGCACGCGACGCGGCGCGGCGGGTACGAGTCCCGGTTCGCGGCGGTGACCGCGCTGGCGGGGGTGATCGCGCGGCTGGAACCGCCGGGCCCGGGGCGTGACCTGCTGATGGTCCGGCCGTTCACGGTCGGGCTGCTCCAGCAGTTCGCCCCCGCGCTGCTGGGCCGGCCGGAGGCCGAGCAGCGGGAGCGGCTCCGGCTGGCGGCCCGGCTGACCGGGCCGTACTGGAACAGGGGCGTCGCCGCGCATCTGAAGGTCGCCGAGCGGCTGGTCCTGGAGTGCGTCGCCCGGGGGCGGCTCGATCTGCTGAAGGGTGTGCTGGAGTACACCGCCGCCGGGTCCGTCCCCCGGGTGGTGCGGCGGCGCCTGACGGGCCGGGTGTATCTCGCCCTCCCGTACTTCGGCGACCGCCGCGCCGGGCTGCCGGCCCGCACGTACCGGGTGACGGTTCCGGACCGGGCGGGAAGCAGCCGGGTCCTGCCGCCGGAAGGCGGCGCGTCCCTCCTTCGTGAAATGCCGGGCCGTATTCGCCGCCGGGTACGCAGAATCCGTGCGGTACGCGCGCTCCGGGACGCCGGAAGAAGGGTGCGGAATAGGTAACATCGGGATGCCGGGGCGGTATACGCCCCGGCAGTACGTTTTTCCGACCCACAGGGCAGGGACAGTGAAGGCACTCGTACTTTCCGGAGGAGCCGGCACACGACTCCGGCCCATTACGCACACCTCCGCCAAGCAACTGGTTCCGGTGGCCAACAAACCGGTGCTCTTCTACGGCCTCGAGGCGATCGCCGAAGCCGGTATCACCGAGGTCGGCGTCGTCGTCGGGGAGACCGCGGCGGAGATCGAGGAAGCCGTCGGCGACGGTTCCCGGTTCGGCGTCGAGGTCACCTACATTCCGCAGGAGCGGCCACTCGGTCTCGCGCACGCGGTGATCATCTCCCGGGAATTCCTGGGAGAAGACGATTTTGTGATGTATCTCGGCGACAATTTCATTGTCGGAGGCATCAGCGGTCTGGTCGACGAATTCCGCACCGAACGCCCCGACGCGCAGATCCTGCTGACCAAGGTCGCCGACCCGACCTCCTTCGGCGTCGCCGAACTCGACATCACCGGACGCGTGGTGGGCCTGGAGGAGAAGCCCGAGCAGCCCAAGAGCGACCTCGCGCTCGTCGGCGTCTACCTCTTCACCCCCGCCGTCCACGAGGCCGTCCGCGCCATCGAGCCGTCCCGGCGCGGCGAGCTGGAGATCACCCACGCCATCCAGTGGCTGATCGACCGACGGTGCGACGTGCGCTCCACCACCATCGCCGGCTACTGGAAGGACACCGGCAACGTCACCGACATGCTGGAGGTCAACCGGTCCGTGCTGGAGACGGTCGACTGCCGGATCGACGGCTTCGCCGACGAGAGCAGCGAGATCATCGGCCGGGTGTGCGTGGAGAAGGGCGCGCGGATCGTCGGCAGCCGGGTCGTCGGCCCCGCGATCGTCGGCGCCGGCACGCTGATCAGCGGTTCCTACATCGGCCCCTTCACCTCCGTGGCCGAGGGCTGCCGCATCGAGGACAGCGAGATCGAGTACTCGATCCTGCTGCGCGGTGCCTCCATCACCGGCGTGCGGCGCATCGAGGCCTCGCTCATCGGCCGGGACGTCGAGGTCACCCCGGCCCCCCGCAACCCCTCCTCCCACCGACTCGTGCTCGGCGACCACAGCAAGGTGCAGATCTCGTCATGACCACCGCCCTCCTGGTGACCGGCGGCGCCGGCTTCATCGGCTCCCACTACGTCCGCACCCTGCTGGGCCCGCACGGACCCGGCGACGTGCGCATCACCGTGCTCGACCGGCTCACCTACGCCGGCAACGAGGCCAACCTCGACGAGGTCGCCGGCGACGACCGGCTGAGCTTCGTGCGGGGCGACATCTGCGACCCGGAGCTCGTCGGCAAGCTCATGGCCGAACACGACCAGGTGGTGCACTTCGCCGCCGAGTCCCACGTCGACCGCTCCATCGACGGCGGCGCCGAGTTCGTGCGGACGAACGTGCTGGGCACCCAGACCCTCGCCGACGCGGCGCACCGCGCCGGGATCTCCGCCTTCGTCCAGATCTCCACCGACGAGGTCTACGGCTCCATCGACGAGGGGTCCTGGCCCGAGACCCATCCGCTGGCGCCCACCTCGCCGTACGCCGCGGCCAAGGCCGCCGGCGACCTGATCGCCCTGTCCTACCACCGCACCCACGGCCTGGACGTGCGGGTGACCCGCTGCTCCAACAACTACGGGCACCACCACTTCCCCGAGAAGGTCATCCCGCTGTTCATCACCCGGCTGCTCGACGGCGGCACCGTCCCGCTCTACGGGGACGGCCTGAACGTGCGCGACTGGCTCCACATCGACGACCACGTCCGGGGCATCGAACTGGTCCGCACAAAGGGCCGTCCCGGTGAGGTCTACAACATCGGCGGCGGCACCGAGCTCTCCAACAGGGAACTCACCGGGCTCCTGCTCGACGCCTGCGGCGCCGGCTGGGACCGCGTGGAGCACGTCGCCGACCGCAAGGGTCACGACCGCCGCTACTCCGTCGACTGCACCAAGGCCCGCGAGGAGCTGGGCTACCGGCCCCGCAAGGACTTCGCCGCCGGCCTCGCCGAGACCGTCGCCTGGTACCGCGAGAACCGCGCCTGGTGGGAGCCGCTGAAGGAGCGTGCCGCGCTGTGAGCACCTGCTGGCTGGTCACCGGGGCGGACGGCATGCTCGCCCGGGACGTGACGGCGCGGCTCGCCGCGGACGGTGAGCGCAGCACCGCCCTCGGGCGTGCCGCGCTGGACATCACGGGACCCGACGACGTGCGCGCCGCGCTGGCCGCGCACCGCCCCGACGTGGTGGTCAACTGCGCCGCCTGGAACGACGTCGACGGCGCCGAGACCCACGAGGAGGCCGCGCACGCCGCCAACGCGACGGGGCCCCGGGTGCTCGCCGAGGCCTGCAAGGAGAACGGCGCCGTGCTGCTGCACGTCTCCACCGACTACGTCTTCGCCGGGGACGCCCGCGAGCCCTACCCCGAGGACGCCTCCACCGACCCGCGCGGCGCCTACGCGCGCAGCAAGGCGGCGGGCGAGCGGGCGGTGCTGGAACTGCTGCCGGAGAGCGGGCATGTGGTGCGCACCGCCTGGCTCTACGGCGCGGGCGGACGCAACTTCGTCAGCACCATGATCGGCCTGGAGGCCGGACGCGAGACGGTGGACGTCGTCGACGACCAGCACGGCCAGCCGACCTGGAGCGCCGATCTCGCCGCCCTGCTGCTGCGGCTGGGCCGCGGAGCCCTGGCCGGCACCGTGCCGCCCGGGATCCAGCACGGCACGAGTTCCGGTGAGACCACCTGGTACGGCCTCACCCGGGAGATCTTCCGCCTGCTGGGCGCCGACCCGGAACGGGTGCGGCCCACGACCAGCGCGGCCTTCGACCGGCCCGCGCCCCGGCCGGCGTACAGCGTGCTGGGGCACGAGAGGCTGCGGACGTCGGGGATCGAACCCATTCGCGAATGGCGTGAGGCGCTCGCAGAGGCGTTCCCGGAAATCGTCCGGGCGCACAGGAGATCGCGTGTCACCGGGCCGTAGAAGTGTGCGTCCGGACACGTCGCACGCTAACTTCGCTCGAAAGCACAGAATGCGATTCCCCATGAAGGGATTCCAGTGGACCGTCACGGCTTCCTGCGTCAACTGCACCGTGTGAGCAAACCCCGGAACTATTTGGAGATCGGGGTCAACGACGGACGCAGTCTCGCGCTTTCCCGCGTTCCCTCGGTGGCCGTGGACCCGGCATTCCGGGTGGTCACGAGTATCAGCTGCGACGTGCATCTGGTGAGGGCCACGAGTGACGACTTCTTCGCCCGCAGGGATCCTCTGGTCCATCTGCGGACCGGACGCAATCCCTTCCGTGCGCTCGCCCGCCGGGATCCGATGAACGTACTGGGCGGCGCACCGCGCCTGGAACTCTCGTTCATCGACGGAATGCACCTGTTCGAATACGCCCTGCGTGATTTCATGAACGTCGAACGGCATTCCCGCTGGTCCAGTGTGATCGTCCTCGACGACATGCTGCCGAGGAACGTGGACGAGGCCGCGCGCGACCGCCACACCAAGTTCTGGACGGGGGACGTCTACAAGGTCGTCCAGGTGCTCCGGAGATACCGGCCCGACCTCGTCGTCGTGGAGGTGGACACCGCGCCCACCGGCGTCGCCGTCGTCTTCGGCGCCGACCCCGCGAACACCGTGCTGCAGGGTGCCTACGACCGGATCATCGAGGAGTACGTCGTCCCGGACCCGCAGGACGTCCCCGACGCGGTGCTCACCCGCAAGAACGCGGTGAGCCCCGAGGCGCTCCTCGGTGCCGGCTTCTGGCCGGGTCTCGTCCGGGCCCGCACGCTGCGCAGAGGGCGCGCGTCCTTCGCCCCGGTGCGGCGGAGCCTGGAGCGGCTGACGGGCTGACGGGCGGCAGCCCGGCGGCGGGTGTCCCGCGGACCCCGCGGTCCGCGGGACACCCGCCGCCGGCGCGCGCGGTCAGGCCCGGTCGTACGCCCGCCGGGCCGCTCCCGTGCCGTCGGCGGTCCCCGTGCCGCCGTCCTCGCCGTTGAGCCGCGCGTAGTACGCCCGGCACTCCTCGTAGCGGGGCAGCAGGCCCCGGCGCTCCGCCTCCGCGATCCCGGGCGCGGCGGCGTCCTTCTCGGAGAGCACCGGCGCGATGCCCTCGGGCCAGGCGATGCCCAGGCCGGGATCGAGCGGATGGAGGCCGTGCTCCCGCTCGGGGGCGTACCCCTCGGAGCAGAGGTAGACCACGGTCGCGTCGTCCGTCAGGGCCATGAAGGCGTGCCCGAGCCCCTCCGACAGGTACACCGCGCGGTGGTCGAGGTCGTCGAGCCGGACCGACTCCCACCGGCGAAACGTCGGCGACCCGACCCGGATGTCGACGACCACGTCCAGCACCGCGCCCCGCACGCAGGTCACGTACTTCGCCTGGCTCGGCGGCACATCGGCGAAGTGGACGCCGCGCAGCGTGCCCCGGCTGGAGACGGAGCAGTTGGCCTGCTCCAGCCGCAGCCGGTGGCCGGTCGTGGCGGCGAAGTCCGGTGCCTTGAACCACTCGTGGAAGCTGCCGCGGCTGTCGGGGAAGACCCTCGGCTCGTGCACCCAGGCTCCGGCGATGGAGAGTTCCCGCATCTGTTCACGTCCTCTCTGTCGTTGCTGAGGGCCGGGCCGCCGCGGTGCGCGGCGGCCCGGCCCGGGACCTCAGCCGAACACCCGGGCCGCGAGGCGGCGGGCCCGCTTGCGGCCCCCGGCCGGCAGCCTGCGCACGATCGGCCCGACGACGGACCGCACCGCCCGGCGGGCGGCCGCCCGCCGGCGCTCGGTGATCAGCTGCCGCAGCAGCACGGGGTCGGGCACCGGCAGGCCGCCGTCCGGCCGGAGCCGTCCCGCGCCGTCGACGTCCGCGGTGCAGAGAGGCAGCAGCGGCCCCGTCTCCCCGTCCAGCCGCACCGACAGCTGCCAGGTCCCCTCCGGGGCCCCGGGCAGCCGCCGGGGCAGCGTCAGATGGGCACGGCCGAGAGCCGGGCGCAGCGCGCCCGCGGCGGAGTGCACCACGGTGGCCTCGGCGACTTCGCCGTCGTACGACGGCTTGGTCAGCACCAGCTCGGGAGCGCCGGTGCCGGCGCCCGTCCCCGGGGCGGTGCCGCCCGTCGTGAACAGGTCCAGCCGCAGCTGGACCGGCGTCCCCGGCATCCGCAGCACCGTCCGGCCGCGCAGATACGCGGCGGTCCGCTTGCCGCGGCGCGCCACGTCGAGCGTCAGGTTGCCGTGCGGGTCGGTGAAGTACGGGATGACCGACCGCGGCCCGCCGGACAGCAGGGCCGGCACGCAGCGGTCGGCGACATGGTCCGCCCGGTCGGCGCCGAGCCGGGTCCTGCGGACGACACCCAGCCCCCGCACGGTCACCCAGGCGTCCCAGAAGCCGCGCGGCAGGCTGCCGCGCCCCTTCCTGCCGCCCTCCGTGGCCAGGTGCCCCGTGCCGCGCAGCACCACTTCGCAGGTCCCGTCCGGCCGGTCGGTCACCTCGGCGGCGAACGACGCGGGACACGGCCACTCGACCGCCGTCTCCCGGTCCCGCAGCGACAGTTCGGCCGTGAAGCCGCGCAGGTCGTCGGTGATGTCGACGAGTTCCCCGGCGGGCAGGAACCGGTCGGTGACCGCGGGGTCCAGATACAGCCGCCCGTCGCGGCGGACCATGGTCAGCGGTTCGCGGCCCTCCCCGTGCACCAGCCGGGCCTCGATCCGCACCGCGACCCGGCCGTCCGGCTGCCAGGCCAGGTCCTCCAGGCGCACCGCGCCCTTGACCGAGGCGGCGAAGCGGGCGAGGCGGACCAGCCCCTCGGCGTCGTCGGCGCGCAGCAGCCCGGAGCGCAGCCGCAGCATGGGGCCGAGGCCGTCGTGGACCGCGCCGCCCATGAACTCCAGGGCGAGCGGGCGGACCGCGTCGGTCATCGCGCGCAGGAAGGCGTCGTCGTAGCCGAGCACGGCCGGCTCACTGAGGCGGCCGAGCATCTCCACCCGGTAGAAACGGCGCAGCACCCGGTCGCGCAGCGGCCCGGGCTCGGTGCCCGCGACGACGACGTCCAGCACCTCGCGCAGGTTTCCGTAGTACCCCTCGGGGACCAGCTTGGCCGACCCGGCGTTCTTGCCGTCGTCCCGCTTCGAGTAGTGGTAGCAGGTGTACGTGCCGAGGATCGAGACCACCTGGGCGGGGATGTACGCCTTCATCATGTACAGCTGGTCCTCGAGGCGGCGCCTGCCCTCCGGGTAGGCGATGCCGTGCTCGCGGAGGAACGCCGTGCGGAACATCTTGTGCGGTGTGAGGCTGTCGAACAGCGGGGCGTTGCGCAGCGTGCAGCGTTCGCGGTTCTTGCGGAAGACGCCGTGCGGGACGCCCCGGAAGTTGCTGGCCACCTTGCCGATCACGATGTCCGAACCGTTGCGGTGCCCCATGGCGTAGAGCCGGCGCAGGGCGTCGGTGCCGAGGTGGTCGTCCTGGTCGAGGAACTGGACGTACTCGCCCCTGGCCGCCTCCACGCCGATGTTCCGCGGCTTGCCCGGCCAGCCCGAGTTGGGGATGTGGATCACCCGGAAGTGCGGGTGGCGCGAGGCCAGTTCGTCCAGACGGGCCGGTGTGTCGTCGGTGGACCCGTCGTCGACGAAGAGCACCTCGAACTCCCCGGCGGGCATGGTCTGGCCGACGAGCGATTCGATGCAGGGATCGAGGTACTTGCCCGGGTTGTACACCGGGATGACGACACTCACTTTGACCGACACGGCTGTGCCCCGTCTCTTGTGGAAGCCCGACTCGAACAGGCCGGAGGCAGGACGGTGCGGGCGCGTGCCACCGCCCGACGGGCACCTTATCGGCTGGAGTGAACCATCAGGGACATCCGACACAACTCGTGCCGAAACAAGGCGTTCCCTCCCTCTCCTGTGTCCGTCCTGCCGCTGCCCCGTCCGCCCCGGCCGGACTCGGCGACGGCGCCTCCGGGGGCCGGGGGCCGCCGCGTCGTGACCGTTCGCGACCCGCCGTCCCGCCCGGTGCGGTGTCCAGCGCTCGGAACACCCGCGCGCCCGGAGCGGACGCTGGCATAGATTCGTGGTGTGACAGTGGCAAGACAGCAGGTGACGCAGGCCCGCAGGATCGTCGTCAAGGTCGGTTCGTCCTCGTTGACCACCGCCGCGGGCGGCCTCGACGCCGACCGCGTGGACGCGCTCGTCGACGTCCTCGCCAAGGTCCGCAGCGGGGGTGAGAAGGAGATCGTCCTGGTCTCCTCCGGCGCCATCGCCGCGGGTCTGGCACCGCTCGGGCTGGCCCGCCGGCCGAAGGACCTCGCCCGGCAGCAGGCCGCGGCCAGCGTCGGCCAGGGCCTGCTGGTCGCCCGCTACACCGCCTCCTTCGCCCGTTACGGCGTCCGGGTCGGCCAGGTGCTGCTCACCGGCGACGACACCAGCCGCCGCGCGCACTACCGCAACGCGTACCGCACCCTCGACCAGCTGCTCGACATGGGCGCCGTGCCCGTCGTCAACGAGAACGACACGGTCGCCACCGACGAGATCCGCTTCGGCGACAACGACCGCCTCGCCGCGCTCGTCGCCCACCTCGTCCGCGCCGACCTGCTCGTCCTCCTCTCCGACGTCGACGGCCTCTACGACGGCGACCCCTCCCGGCCCGGCACCTCCCGGATCGACCAGGTGCGCGGCCCCGGCGACATCGCGCACGTGCAGATCGGCAGCGCGGGGAAGGCGGGCGTCGGCACGGGAGGCATGGTCACCAAGGTCGAGGCCGCCCGGATCGCCGCCGCGGCCGGCGTGCCCGTCGTCCTCACCTCCGCCAGCCGTGCCGCGGACGCCCTCGCCGGCCGCGACACCGGCACGTTCTTCCACGCCACCGGACGGCGCTCCGCGGACCGGCTGCTGTGGCTCGCCCACGCCTCGACGCCCCAGGGCTCGCTGACCCTCGACGAAGGCGCCGTGCGGGCGGTCGTCGAGGACCGGAAGTCGCTGCTGCCCGCCGGGATCGCCGCCGTGGACGGCGAGTTCAGCGCGGGGGACCCGGTCGAGCTGCGTGACGCCGAGGGGCGGCCGGTGGCCCGGGGGCTCGTCAACTTCGACGCCAAGGAGATCCCCCAGCTGCTCGGCCGCTCCACCCGGGAGCTCGCCCGCGAACTCGGACCGGCCTACGAACGCGAGGTCGTACACAGGGACGATCTCGTCGTCCTGGAGACGTGACCCGCCCCTGAAAGGCGGAAAGTCCCGGCATCAGGCAGAGACCTTTACCAAAACCGCCCCGGACCGAGCCGCGGACTGGTCCACTTTGATGCGGACGCGCGGGATCCACGATCCCGCGACGAAGCGACAGGAGGCGGCCGGTGAGACGAGCGCGCCCGGGGGACACCCCCCGAGGCCCTGGGAGGCCCCCCGGCCACCGGGCGTCGGGTGAGGAGCGGACCCTGACCAGCGTCGGCGGGGTCGCCGACCTCGGCGGACACCTGGGCGAGCCCGGCACCGGCGCGCCCGACGGGACACCGGCAGGCGCGCGGAGCGGGTCCCAGGCCACGCGGGAGCAGGGCACCCAGAGCGCGCGGCAGCCCGGCGAGGGCGGTCGGACGCCGCGGGAGCAGCCGCTGTCCCGGCTCTGGCACATCACGCTGAGCGTCTCGGGGCCCGAGGCGCCGCTGAAGGAGGTCCGCCGCGGTCTCGAACAGCTCGCCCACGACCACCCCTTCCTGCTGACCAGCCGGTACGCCAACGACCACGCGGAGATCCGCTACTGGGAGGAGGCCCGCGACCTCCACGACGCGGCGGCGGTGGCGCTGCGGCTGTGGGGCGAGCACCGCTCGACGGCCAAGCTCCCGCCGTGGGAGATCGTCGGCCTGGAGGTCATCGACCGGCAGACGTACCACCTGCGGGTCGCCGAGGGCTACGGCCCGCCACCCGCCTCCCCGATCGGCGTCCACCCCTTCTGACGCGCCCGGCGCGGCGCGCCCCTGGGCGCCATCCCGCGGCCCGGCTCGGGCAGGCGGGAGCTTGGCCGTCGAGCGGTGCTCGCCCCACAGCCGCAGCGCCACCGCCGCCGCGTCGTGGAGGTCGCGGGCCTCCTCCCAGTAGCGGATCTCCGCGTGGTCGTTGGCGGCTCGGGGACGAGTCTTCGCGCCGGCGCCCCGGGGCGACGGGGCGGGCTGCCCGGCCTGCTGCCCGCTGCCCGTGCCCCGGCGGCAGGCGGTGGGCGGCCCCCCGATGCCGTCCCGCGGCGAGCGGTACGCGCGGGCGCTGAACCGGTGGCGTGCCGCGATCGGGCTCGGGCGCGGTGCGGCCACCGTCGACGCCGTCCCTCGGCGCGACGCCCCGGTCGACGGGGCGGGGCCGCCCGGCCCGCTGCCCGCTGCCCGCGCCCCGACCGTAGTCGGCCCGTCCTGCGCCCCGACCGCAGTCGGCCCGTCCCGCGCCCGCGCCCGCCCCCGGCGCGGTCGGCCCGTGCCGGAGCCCGCGCGGGGCGCCGTCCGCCGCCCGGCCCGGGCGACGGACGCCCGCCCGCCCGCCGCTTCGCGGCGTTCGTCCCGCATTCGTCTCGCACTCCGGGATACTTCCGGTCCACCCCCGCGGGCGCACTACCCTGCGGGGTATGACGTCGCTCTCTTCGGTCACGCCGTACGACAACATGTCCCCGGTCACCCGGGCCGCCTACCGGGCCAAGGCCGCCGCCGCCGACCTCGCGCCGCTGCCGCGGGCGGCGAAGGACGACGCGCTGCTGGCGATCGCCGACGCGCTCGAAGTGCGGACGAGCGAGATCGTCGAGGCCAACGCCGTGGACATCGAGCGGGCCCGCGAGGCCGGCACCAGCGACGCGATCATCGACCGGCTCACGCTCACCCCCGAGCGGGTGCGGGCCATCGCCGCCGACGTACGACAGGTCGCGTCGCTGCCCGACCCGGTCGGCGAGGTGGTGCGCGGCTCGACGCTGCCCAACGGCATCGACCTGCGCCAGGTGCGCGTCCCGCTCGGTGTCGTCGGCATCATCTACGAGGCCCGCCCCAACGTGACCGTCGACGGCGCCGCGCTCTGCCTCAAGTCGGGCAACGCGGTGCTGCTGCGCGGCTCGTCCTCCGCGTACTCCTCCAACACCGCGCTGGTGAAGGTCATCCGCGACGCGGTCGGCGGCTCGGGCCTGCCGGCCGACGCCGTGCAGCTCGTCCCGGGCGAGAGCCGCGACTCCGTGCAGGAGCTGATGCGGGCCCGCGGCATGGTCGACGTGCTGATCCCGCGCGGCGGCGCCTCCCTCATCCGCACCGTCGTCGAGGGCTCCACGGTCCCCGTCATCGAGACCGGCACGGGCAACTGCCACGTCTACGTCGACGCCGAGACCGACCTCGACATGGCCGTCCACATCCTGCTGAACTCCAAGGCCCAGCGCCCGAGCGTCTGCAACGCCGCGGAGACGCTGCTCGTCCACCGCGACATCGCCGACGCCTTCCTGCCCCGCGCGCTGGACGCCCTCGCCGAGGCGGGAGTCACCGTCCACGGGGACGAGCGGGTCGTCGGCTACGCCGACGGGACCAAGGCCACGATCGTGCCCGCGACGGCCGAGGACTGGGAGACCGAGTACCTCTCCTACGACATCGCCGCCGCCGTGGTCGAGTCGCTGGACGCGGCCGTCGCGCACATCCGGCTGTGGTCCTCCGGGCACACCGAGGCCATCGTCACCACCTCCCAGGCCGCCGCCCGCAGGTTCACCCAGCTGGTGGATTCCACGACGGTCGCGGTGAACGCCTCCACCCGCTTCACCGACGGCGGGGAGTTCGGCTTCGGCGCCGAGATCGGCATCTCCACCCAGAAGCTGCACGCCCGCGGGCCCATGGGCCTGCCGGAACTCACCTCGACCAAGTACATCGTGACCGGCGACGGTCACACCCGGTAGCCGCCGGCCCCCGCCCGGACCGTCACCCGGGCGGGGAGACTTCTCGCTCTGCCTGCCGAAAGCGGTCCCGCCGGTCTACTCTGGGACGGTGCCGGACGACGTGGGGGGCAGGCCGTTCCCGGACGGCTGGGAGCCCGACGACGACCGCGGGGGCGCGGACGAGGACTTCGCCTCCGTGGTGTTCGACGAGGACTTCGTACGGGCCGCGGAGTTCCACGAACCGTCGGCGGTGGAGCGGCTGCTGGCAGCCGCCGAGGCCCGGGCCGAGGCCGAGGCCGCCCGCTCCGGCTTCCGCAACGCCCCCTCCGACGACGACCTCCGCGACCGTGCCCACGGCCGTGACCCCGGGCACGCGTACGACGAGGACGTCGCCCACGACGACCCGGACGGCCCGTACGGGCGCCACGGCGGCGCACTGCGCCCCTACCGCGGCACCGCCCACTGGCACCGGCCCGTGGCCTGGATCCTCGCCCTGGTGATGGGCATCGGCATGGTCGCCCTGGCCTTCACCGCCGTCTACCGGGGCGCTTCCGGGGGCCGCGAGGTGCCGCAGCCCGCCAGGACCGGGGTGGACGCACCGCCGACGGGCGCCACCGTCAGCGGCAGCGGAGGCGGTCCCACGGCCGCCGTCGGCGACCCGCGGTCGCGCGTCCCCACCGGGCCCGCAGCGCCCTGAACCGGCGGGTGCGGCCATGTGGCCCAGCGCGTGAGAACTCGTCAGAACTTGACGCGTACCAGCGCGTTTACGGCGATGCCGGGAGACCTACCCTGAAAGTATGGGTCGGCGCGGAGACCCGCCTGAGGGGCCGCCCGAGGGGCCGCCCGGCGGTGAGGACGAGTACGCATCCGTCGTCTTCGACGAATCGTTCGTGAACGCTGCCCGCGTCCAGGAGTTCTCCGCCGTGGAGCGCATGGGCGATCACGCACCGGCCGTGCGGAGCCTGCCCTCCCGCGGCGGACACGGCCCCCGTCGGATCCTCCTTCTCCTGGTGCTGGTGGCCCTCGCCTTCGGGACCGCCGTCTATCTGGGTGTGCGCCAGCCCTACCAGCCCTCCGCCTCCCGCCCGGCGGAGACCCTGCGGATGACGCTCGTCCCGCTGGCCCCCCGCGGCACGGTGCCCGGCGGCACCCCCGAGCAGGTTTTCGAGGAGGGGCCGGCCGCCCAGTACCGCACCGGCGCCTCGGGCATCGCGCTGCCCGCCGTGCGGCGCACCGACCACTTCACCGAGGACCAGGTGACCACCGCGCTGGCCACCGTGAAGGACTACCTCGTCGCCTCCTCCGTCGATCCCGATGTGCTCACGGGCGGCGAGGTGCGGGGCGTGCGGGCGCTGCTCCACCCCGACCAGCTGGCCCAGTTCGACCGGAGCATGGCCACGCCGGCGGCGGACGGGCGGCACGCGGCCACCGGCTGGCTGGTGCGCTTCGACCCCGCGAAGGTGGAGCTGGCAGCCACCGGGGTGCGGGTGTCGGGCGCGCTGCTCGTCACCGAGCAGGACGCCGGGGCGCTGGAGGTCACGGCCGACCACACCTTCGCGTATGCCCTGCGGCCGGCCGCCGCAGCGGGCCCGGTCGAGGAACGGGCGTCGCTGTACACCGTGCGGCGCGAGCTGCACTTCCGCCTCGACCGCGACGATCTGCGCCACCACCGGCTCACCGTGCTGACCAGCCATGCGCAGGCCGGTCCGCAGGACTGCGCGGAGGACACGGCGGCCGTGCTGCACCCCCTGCTGGCCGGCCGGCGCGCCACGTCCACGGGCCCGGCCGGCACGGATCCCTACGCCCCGGGCCCCGCCAGGGCGGCCCTGTGCGGATCGCTGGCCGACCGGCCCGGCCCTTCGCCCGCCGCACCCTGACACCCGGCGCACCGGCCGGGCACGGCGCCGTGCGCACCGCCCCGAACGCCGGCCGGGGCGGGTCAGCCCTCGCTCGTGGCGCCGCTGCCGTTGCTCCCTCCGGAGCCGGTCGCGCCGGTGAACTTGTCGCGCAGTCTGCCGCCCAGGTCGCCGGCCCCGCCCGCTATGTCGCCGACCAGCTTCATCAGCGGATCCTTGCTGGTGCGCACCGAGTCGGCGTAGTGGGACGCCGACTCGCGGAACGAGTCGGTCACCGAGGTGTCCTTGTCCTCGGAGCGGCGCGGGTAGTGCCCGTCCATGATCCGCTGGTGGTCGCGGCTCTCGGCCCATCGCTTCAGCTCCGCCGCGCGGACCGTGGTGAACGGGTGCGAGCGGGGGAGGACGTTGAGGATCTTCAGGACGGAGTCGCGCAGGTCGCCGCCTGCCTCGTAATCCTCCGCCTGCTCGAGGAAGGCGTCGACGTTCATCTCGTGGAGGTGGTTGCCTCCCGCGATCTTCATCAGGCCCCGCATCGACGCCTGGAGGTCCTGGCCCACGAGCAGGCCGGCCCGGTCCGCCGAGAGCTCCGACTTGCGGAACCACTCACGCAGCGCCGTGACGATCGCCATGATCGCCACGTTCCCCAGGGGGATCCAGGCGACCTTCACCGCCAGGCCGGTGAGGAAAAGCAGGATGGTGCGGTACACGGAGTGCCCGGAGAGGGCGTGGCCGACCTCGTGTCCGACGACGGCCCGCATCTCCTCCTCGTCGAGCAGTTCCACGAGGCCGGTCGTCACGACGATGATGGGCTCGTCGAGGCCGATGCACATGGCGTTCGGCTTGGGGTCCTGCGTCACGTACATCGAGGGGACCTTCTCGAGGTCCAGGATGTAGCAGGCGTCCCTGAGCATGGTGTGCAGATGCGCGAACTGATCGTCGCTCACCCGCACGGAGTCGGAGAGGAAGAGCAGTCGCAGGCTGCGCTCGGGCAGCAGCCCGCTGAGCGCCTTGAAGACGGTGTCGAAACCGCTGAGCTTGCGCAGCGCCACCAGCGCCGAGCGGTCGGCGGGATGTTCGTAGGCCCGGGAGGAGATGTCCTCGAAGCGCCGGCGCCTCCTGCTCGGCGCGTACTCCTGACCGTCGGTCATGATGCCCCCTGTGTGTCGCGAGTCGTGCTCGTCCCCCTGACAGGACCCCAGCGTAGGTGCTGGTGCCGAGGCGTGACGGAGCCTGTGGACAACCTCAACGACCGAGTCGCCGTGAGCGTGCCCGAGCGGCCCGCATACGATGTGCGCGAAGTCTCTCCGCCCGGTTCCCCGATGAAAAGGTCCTGCTGAAGATGAGCCTCACGAGCGCCGCCGCCAACCTGGTCACTCTCGCCGAGGGCGCCGAGCACGGCGGCAATCACGCAAGCCTCAGCCCCTACCTCACCGGTATCGGCGCCTTCGTCGTGCTGATGCTGCTGCTGTGGATCACCACCCGCTTCAACCGCGACCGCTGAGTCGGGGCCGGCGGCCCGTGCCAGTAGGCTCTGCACGCATGGGAGAGCAGAACGCGGCGGCGGGTACCGGCTCCGGCAGGCGCCGTCTCGGTGTGATGGGCGGGACCTTCGACCCGATCCACCACGGGCACTTGGTGGCCGCCAGCGAGGTGGCCGCCCTGTTCCACCTCGACGAGGTGGTGTTCGTGCCCACCGGGCAGCCGTGGCAGAAGAGCCATCAGCAGGTGTCACCGGCCGAGGACCGTTATCTGATGACGGTCATCGCCACGGCGTCCAACCCGCAGTTCTCGGTGAGCCGCATCGACATCGACCGCGGCGGCCCGACGTACACCAGTGACACCCTGAAGGACCTGCGCGATCTCAACGACGACGCGGACCTCTTCTTCATCACCGGCGCCGACGCGCTCTCCCAGATCCTCGGCTGGCGCAACGCCGCGGAACTGTTCTCGCTCGCCCACTTCATCGGGGTGACGCGTCCCGGCCATGATCTGACCGACGACGGGCTGCCGGAGGGCGGTGTCTCCCTCGTGGAGGTGCCCGCCCTGGCGATCTCGTCGACCGACTGCCGGGAGAGGGTCGCCCAGGGCGACCCGGTCTGGTATCTGGTGCCGGACGGTGTGGTGCGCTACATCGACAAGCGCCAGTTGTACCGCGGCCAGTGAGCCACGGAGAGGGGCACCGGTGAACGACCAGCACGACTCCTACGACCCGTACGGGCAGCAGCCCAGGATCGTCGGCTACGACGAGTACGGGCAGCCGGTCTACCAGCAGCCCCAGCAGTACGACCCTTACGCTCAGCAGTCCTCCCCGTACCCTCAGCAGCCCCAGGATGGCGGGCAGGGCGCCGGGGGCCGGGGCTACGACCCGTACGCCCCGCAGGATCCCTACGCGGCGCACGATCCGTACGCCACCCACGACCCGTACGCCGCGCAGCGGGACACGGGCGGGTACGGCCGGGCCCCCGGCGACGGTTACGGCGACACCGCCGGCGGCGGCTACGGCGACACCGCCGGCGGCGGGTACGGAACGGAGCCCGGCGCCGGCGGTTACGGCAACCAGCAGTACGGGAGCGGGCCGGCCGGCCAGGGGCAGGGCTACGACCCGTACGGCTACGACACGGGCACGCAGCCCGCCGTCGACACCACCCAGCAGTGGAACATCCCCCAGCAGCAGGCCGCCCCCGCGGCCCCGGAGGCGCCCGCCGTCCCGGAGCAGCGCCGGGCGGAGGCCGGGGACGGCGACGTCCGCTCCGGCGGCGACGTGCGCCCCGGCGGCGACGTGCGGGACGCGGGGGACCGCGACTACCGCACGGAGCAGTTCGCCTTCATCGAGGAGCCGGACGAGGACTCCGAGGACGTCATCGACTGGCTCAAGTTCACCGAGAGCCGCTCCGAGCGCCGTGAGGAGGCCAAGCGCCGCGGCCGCAACCGGGTCGTCGCCCTCGCCGTCGTCCTCGCGCTCGCGCTCGTCGGCGGTGTCGGCTACCTCTGGTACGCCGGAAAGCTGCCCGGGACGTCGGACGCGCAGACCTCCGCCGGTACCGCCGCCGGCCCGCAGAAGCGCGACGTGATCGTGGTGCACCTGCACAACACCAAGAGCGAGAAGACGTCCACGGCCCTGCTGGTCGACAACGTCACCACCCAGCAGGGCACCACGGTCCTGCTGCCCAACACCCTGTCGGTCGCCAACGACGACGGCACCGCCACCACCCTCGGCAAGTCCGTCGAGGACGACGGCTCGACCGGCACCCGTGAGGCGATCGGCACCCTGCTCGGGGCGAAGATCTCCGGCACGTGGCGGCTGGACACCCCGTACCTGGAGAACCTCGTCGAGCTGGTCGGCACGATCGACCTGACGACGGACGCCGCCGTGCCGGCCGCCGAGAAGGGCGATGCCCTGCTCGTCGAGAAGGGTGAGAACCAGACCCTCGACGGGCGGGCCGCCGTGGCCTACGCGACCTGGTCGGCCCCCGGCGAGGCGGAGGAGAAGCAGCTCCAGCGCTTCGGCCAGGTCATGCAGGCCGTGCTGAAGAAGCTGCCCGACGACGGGGCGTCCGCGACCGTGATCGTCGAGACGCTGGGGCAGATCCTCGACCCGTCCCTCAACGAGAAGGACCTCGGCAGCTCCCTCGCCGGCCTCGCCGAGCACGCCAAGGGGGGCGACTACCGAACCGCCCTCCTGCCGGTGCAGCAGAACGGCACCCTCACCGAGGAGGCCGCGGACAGCGTCGTCGAGGACGTGCTCGGCGGCTCGGTCAGCGCGCCGGAGGCGGGCGCGGCCGTCCGGGTCGGCGTCAAAAACGCGACCGGCGACACCGACGCCACGGAGAAGGCCCGGATCTCCCTGGTCAACGGCGGTTACACGGTCATCGACGGCGGTTCGGCGGACCGGGCGGACGCGTCCCGGGTCACCTATGCCGACGACGCCCACAGGGCGAAGGCGGACGAGGTCGCGAAGACCCTCGGACTCCCCGCGAACGCGGTCGCCAAGGGCAAGGCCGCGACCAACGCCGACGTGTCGGTGGTCCTCGGATCCGACTTCGAGGGATCCGGCTCCGGGGACTGACCGACCGCCGCGGGAACGCGGCGAGGGGCCGCCCCGGGCACGAGGCCCGGAGCGGCCCCTCGCGCCGCGCGGTGCGGGCGTGCCCGCCCGCGGCTGCGGCGCACGCGGGAGCGTGCCGGAATACGGGCGAGGTGTGTCGGCGGTCCGTGAGACCCTTGAAGCAATTCCGACCACCGACGAAAGCCTGCTTGTGACCGCTACGGACCGTTCCATCGAGCTCGTCAACGCCGCCGCCCAGGCGGCCGCCGACCGGCTCGCGCACGACATCATCGCGTACGACGTCAGTGACGTGCTGTCGATCACCGACGCCTTCGTGCTCGCCTCCGCGCCCAACGACCGCCAGGTCAAGTCGATCGTCGACGAGATCGAGGAGCGGCTGAACAAGCAGCTCGGCGCCAAGCCGGTGCGCCGCGAGGGCGACCGTGACGCCCGCTGGATCCTGCTCGACTACGTCGACATCGTCGTCCACGTCCAGCACAGCGAGGAGCGCGTCTTCTACGCGCTGGAGCGCCTGTGGAAGGACTGCCCCGAGCTGCCCCTCCCCGAGGACGCCCGCAGGACGCGCGGCAAGGCGGAGGAGCACGCCCAGCTCGCCGGGAAGGAAGCGGAAGGGGACCTGAGCTGAACGGGAAGCCGGACGGGGGTGCGGCCGCCGGCCGCACGGAGAGGAAGCGCGGTCGCCGGATCGTCCTGTGGCGGCACGGTCAGACCTCCTGGAATCTGGAGCGCCGCTTCCAGGGCACCACGGACATCGAGCTGACCGAGACGGGCGTGGCCCAGGCGCGGCGTGCCGCCCGCCTGCTCGCGGCCCTTCAGCCGGACGCCGTCGTGGCCTCCGACCTCAAGCGGGCCGCCGCCACCGCGGCCGAGCTTGCCGCCCTCACGGGCGTCGACGTCTCCTACGACGCGGCGCTGCGCGAGACCTACGCCGGCGTGTGGCAGGGCCTGACCCATGACGAGATCGTCGCCCGCCACGGCGAGCAGTACGCGGCCTGGAAGCGCGGGGAGCCGGTGCGCCGCGGCGGCGGCGAGCTGGAGACCGAGGTCGCCGACCGGGCCGCGCCCGTGGTGCTGCACCACGCCGACAAACTGCCCGACGACGGCACGCTCGTGGTGGTCAGCCACGGCGGCACGATCCGCACCACCATCGGACGGCTGCTCGGCATGGAGGCCCACCACTGGGAGAGCCTCGGCGGGTTGTCCAACTGCTGCTGGTCGGTCCTGGGCGAAGGCGCACGGGGCTGGCGGCTCCTGGAGCACAACGCCGGCACGCTGCCCGAGCCGGTGCTCGGCGACGACACCTGAGCGGTGCCCGGTGGGCGGCCGCGCCGGTGTCCGTGCCGCGGTCCGTGCCCCCGCGCAGGGGGCCCGGACGGGCTCGCGGCCCGGATTTCACTTTCCGGCAGGTCGCAGGCTAAAGTTCTTCTTGTTCGCAGCGCGGAGCGCGAAGAACACGCGGGGCTATAGCTCAGTTGGTAGAGCGCCTGCATGGCATGCAGGAGGTCAGGAGTTCAATTCTCCTTAGCTCCACAATCCGGATCCCGCCCCCGTCAGGGGGCGGGATTTCGCGTTGTAGGGCCACCCTGGCCGTCGTGAGGGCCCCGGCGCGCTGAAGGCCCGCGGACGGCACTGCGCTCCGGGGTCGGCGCCGACTGCCGGGGCCGCCGTCCCCGGGCCCGCTTCCCGACCCGGCTCGAAGGGGCGGGAGCCTCCGTTTCCGGGGGCGCCTCAGCGGGCCCGCATCCCGGCGCTGTTCGCTGTCTGCGTAGTCGGTTCCCTGGCCGGTCTCGTTCGCAAACGCCGCTGACCTCCGCGCGCCGCCGTGGCAGAATCGGACGGCCGGGAGGGGACGCCGGCTGTACGGAGGGAGCGCACGATGCCCGCCAGCGGCGAGCAAGCCGAGGAGGCTGCCGGTGACCTGCCTGCCACGGCCGGGGCGCGTACCCGCCTCAGCTGTCCCTCCTGCGGTTCCTCCCATGTCGCCCAGGTCCTCGGCGACAACGGCGGTGTGTCGTACGTGTGCACGGCCTGCGGTCACAGCTGGAGCTGAGTGATGGGTGCACACAGGCGGAAATGCGACTGGTGCGGCGGCGGTACGCCCATCGTCAGGGACATGGACCCGGTCAACCCCGAGTACCAGTACTGGTGCGAGGAGTGCGCGAGGGCGCTGATCATAAAAGGCGACCCGATCGAGACGTATCGGGAACTGGAGGGCGAGCCCATCTACGGGCGGCTCCTCGACGAGCACTGCACGCTCAAGCGCTTCTATTCGTTCGCAACGGCGTGAGCCGCCCGGCTCCGCCCGCGCACCGCCGGGCGCGCCCCGCCCGCCCCGGCCGCCGGAGGGCCCGCGCGGAGCCCGTCAGGGAAACGATTTGGAGATGCGCCGACGAGGGCGTTAATGTTCTCTACGTCGCCGCGAGGGAAACCGGGCGGAGGACGCACAACAAGGGGCTATAGCTCAGTTGGTAGAGCGCCTGCATGGCATGCAGGAGGTCAGGAGTTCAATTCTCCTTAGCTCCACAGCAAGAAGAAGCGGGCCACCCGGTCAGGGTGGCCCGCTTCTCGTCGTGGTGCTCCCGCACCCCTCACCGTTCCCGCACCCTCGCGGGGACCGGCCGAGGCCGTCCCCGCGAGGAGTGGCGGACGTCAATCGCGGCCGCTGCCCAGGGCCTTGCGGTTGCTGCTCGGCAACGCGGGCCGAGCCGCCGCCGGTGGCGGGGCGTCCACCTGCTCGATGCGCATCGCCAGTGCCGGGCAGCGGCGCACGGCGCGCTGCGCACGGCCGCGCAGATGCACCGGGACCACCGCGTCGGCGACGGAGGGGTATCCGTCCGGATTCAGCCGGATCAGTTCCGGCACGATGTCGGCGCACAGGCCGTGCCCCTGGCAGAGCGTCCAGTCGATGAAGACCTTCTCGCCGCTGGGGATGGACTCCTCGGCCTCCTCGTAGCCCGGCAGCGGAAGCGGCAGCACGCCCAGGGTGGGCCGCCCGCACCCGCCGTGCAGCACATGGGCGGCGAGGTCGTCCGTGAAGGCGGAGAGCGTCGAGGCGAAGAAACGGGCCGAACCGTCCGGGTGCTTGCACGCCCCCCGGCCCTTCACGGCCTGGGTGACCTCACGCAGCGCCTCCAGCGCCGCGGGCCCGCCGCCGTTCATCACATCGGCGAGACCGCCGGCGGCGGCGGGCAGTCCGAGCTTGCACGGCCCGCACTGGCCGGCCGTCTCGGCGGCGAGCCAGTTGGCCACCCGCAGGGACTCGCCGAGGGGACAGGTCTCCGGTCCGATCGGCAGGATCGCCCCCGCGCCCAGCGCGCCGCCCACGGACGCCAGGGACGCCTTGGAGACGACGGCCTCGTGCACGGCGACCGAGTCGATCCAGTTGCCGTGGTACCCGCCGGTCAGCACGCCCTGCGGCAGCGGCGGGGCGCCCGCCAGCTGCAGCACGTAGCGCAGCGGGACGCCCGTCGGCACCTCGACGACCATGGGCCGGGCCACCGCCCCCGAGATCGTCAGCATGACCGTCCCCGGCTCCGAGTCGAGCCCGGTGTGGGCGTAGCGCCGGGAGCCGATGCGCGCGGCGACGGCGAGCTGCGCGAACGTCTCGGCGTTCGACAGCAGGGTCGGGGCGCCGCCGACCCCGGAGTCGGCCGCGCGCACCCGGCGGCCCGGCGGCAGCGCGGGGCCGCCGTTCACCGCGCGGATCACCGACGACGCCTCACCGGAGACCATGCGTTCCGGCGTGCGGACCACGCGGGCGCGCAGCTGCTGGCCCCGGCGGTCGGACAGCCCCCGCTCCGCGAGCGCGGCGCGCATCGAGACCTCCGTGGAGTTGCGGGTCACCGCGACGACCAGGGTGCGCGCCCCCAGCGCCTCGGCGGCCAGCAGCGCGCCGTCGAGGATCAGATGCGGCGCGCGGTTGAGGAGCACCGTGTCCTTGCGGCAGGCGGGCTCGCCCTCGCTGCCGTTGACGACGACGACCGGGCGTATCCCGCGCCGGATCGCCGACTTGGCCACGGCGCGCAGCTTCCTGCCGAACGGGAAGCCGGCGCCGCCGCGCCCGGTCAGGGATATCTCCTCGGCGAGCTGGGCGAGTCGCTCGCCGCTCACCGGCTCCAGCGGACCGTGGACCTTCAGATGCATCTGGAGGTCCAGCCGTTCGACGAGGTCGAAGCCCTGCGTCAGCTGGGGAAGACCGACGACCCGGACCTCGGGGACGTCGGGGAGGGGGGTGTTCACGGCCGATCTCCTGCGGGTGCGTTCCAGGGTTCTCCGGCGGACGGCGGCCGGAAGAGGGTGTCCGGAGCCGGGGCGGGCCCGTCCTGAGCGGCGCCGGGCGGGTAGGGGGAGGCGGTGTACGGGAAGCCGCCGGACGGACCGCCGTAGGCGTCCGGGCCGTACGGGGCACCGTCGGGCACCGGGCCCGTGAACGGGTCGGAAGCGGAACTTCCGTACGGGGAGGTGCCGTACGGGGACGTGGCGGAGGCGCCGGTGCCGTACGGAGCCGTGGCGCCCGTGTCGGCGCCGTACGGGGCGGATGCGCCGAACGTCCCGGGGGAGCCGTAGGCGTCCTCGCCGGTCGGCGTTCCGTAGGTTCCCGCGGCCGGGCCGTCATCGGGGCGCACGGACCTCGCGGGCGGGGGC
>NZ_RDBP01000012.1:247002-255146 GCF_008042045.1 Streptomyces sp. T39 | reverse complement strand
CATGCTCGCCTACCCGGCGTGGTGCTTCGCGCTCGTCCACGGCCTGTACGCGGGCCGTCCCGCGGCCACCTGGGTGACCACCATGTACTGCCTGGCACCCGCTCGGCGAGCGGAGCGGTCTGCTCCCCGGCCCGCGAGACCGCGCGGTACGCGGCGGCCATGCCGGGGGCCCGTCCCGGGGCACGCCCGCCCGGTGCCACGACCGGCGCCTCCTCGGGCGGCGGGGCCTCGTACAGCGGCGGCGAGGGCGCTGCGAGCCGGGGAGGCTGCGGGCGCGTCCGCCCGAGGAGGGCCTGGGCGTCCTCCTCGTACGGGCGCTGCGCGGGCCCGCCGTTCACGCGGTCCATACGGTCCATGCCAGCGGGTACGGGCGGACGGCCCGAACCGTTCATCGTCCCGGCGCCCGGCAGGGGCGAGACGCGCAGGTCGCGCTGGGCCTGCTCCTCCGCGGCGGGCGGACGGACGCCCCCGCCGGTCAGGGACACGATGGTGCCGGCGACCCGCCGCTGCAGGGGCCGGGGCAGCAGCCTGACCGACACCGCGGTCGCGACGCCGGCGAGGGCCAGGCAGTACATGGTGGTCACCCAGGTGGCCGCGGGACGGCCCGCGTACAGGCCGTGGACGAGCGCGAAGCACCACGCCGGGTAGGCGAGCATGTGCAGCGGCCGCCAGCGGCCCGCGACCCGGATGTTGCCCGCCAGCGCGCTGCGCAGGGCGCCGGTGGTCGCGGCGACGACCATCAGGAAGCCGGCCAGCGAGCCGAACCCGATCAGTGCCGACGTGCCCGTCACCCCCAGGCCGAACGGAATCAGGGCGCCGATCAGCGAGACGTGCCCGAGGGACACCTTCACGGTCGCGTGCAGCAGCAGGAAGCCGAGCGAGGCGACGGCCGTGGTCCGGTGGATGCCCTGGGCGAGCAGCCGGTGACGCGGGGAGAGGAGGAGCCGGTCGGTGGCGAGCAGCCCCCAGGCGACGGATGCGGTCAGCGACACCAGGGAGAGGACCCCCGTGGTGAAGTCGAGGGCGGCACGGAAGCTGTCACTGCCTCCGATCGCGAGGACGGGAACGAGGATCAACGCGGCCGCGTAGAGGCCGCCTTGCACCGGGCGGCTGAGTGCCGGGCCGGCGTCCGGCGACGAACGCCGTGTGAGACGAGGGTTCATGGGGCGACTCCGAATGGTGCGGGAAAGCGGTCCCGTTGACGCACTCTAGGTCGGCCCATACTGCTCAGTACGAGGTTTCGCAGTTATCCGAGGTGAAGGGCTGACAGCGCGTTCTTGGCTTGCCCTGGATACGGTTGATACGCGGAGTAACCTCAACGGCAAGATCACCACGAGGCCGTCCGGCCCTCCTCCGGCGCCGGTCGGGAGCGGTCCCGGGCAGCGGCGGAGCCCGGCGGCGGAAGCCGAATGCAGGGCGTTCGCCGCCTGCGGTACCCTGACGCCATGCGTGCCGTACGCCTTCTGCTTAGCGAGCCGCGCTGATCAGTCCCGACGAAGGAAAGAAGCCGTCGGAATCAGCGCGGCGTCCCCTCCTGTGCGAGGGGATTTTTCATTTCCCACTGGTATGGATCAGCGGCAGTCGCGGCAGCCGGCAGAGACGATCGATGGAGCTTTAAAGGATCATGAGCGATATGAACTCTGCTGCCGAGGCAGCAGCCCAACATCGTTACACGGCGGCCATGGCCGCCGACATCGAGGCACGCTGGCAGGACGCCTGGGACGCCGAGGGGACGTACGAGGCGCCCAACCCGACCGGTGACCTGGCCGGAGACCCGGCCGTCGTCGCCCGTCCCAAGAAGTTCATCATGGACATGTTCCCGTACCCCTCGGGTGCGGGACTGCACGTCGGTCACCCCCTGGGCTACATCGCCACCGACGTCTACGCCCGCCACCAGCGCATGACCGGGCACAACGTCCTGCACACCCTGGGCTTCGACGCCTTCGGCCTGCCGGCCGAGCAGTACGCCGTGCAGACCGGCACGCACCCCCGGGTCTCCACCGAGGCCAACATCGTCAACATGACCGCCCAGCTGCGCCGGCTGGGTCTGGGGCACGACAAGCGCCGCTCCTTCGCGACGATCGACCCTGGGTACTACCGCTGGACCCAGTGGATCTTCCTGCAGATCTTCAACTCCTGGTACGACACGGAGGCGAAGCGGGCCCGGCCCATCGCCGAACTGGTCGCCGCGTTCGAGGACGGCTCCCGCGAGGTCCCCGGCGGCCGCGCCTGGAGCGAGCTGAGCGGACCGGAGCGCGCCGACGTCCTGGGCGAGTACCGCCTGGCGTACGCCTCGGAGGCCCCGGTCAACTGGTGCCCCGGGCTGGGCACCGTCCTGGCCAACGAGGAGGTGACCGCGGACGGCCGGTCCGAGCGCGGCAACTTCCCCGTCTTCAAGTCCAAGCTGCGCCAGTGGAACATGCGCATCACCGCCTACGCGGACCGCCTGCTGGACGACCTGGACGCGCTGGACTGGCCCGAGGCCATCAAGCTGCAGCAGCGCAACTGGATCGGCCGCTCCGAGGGCGCGCGGGTCGACTTCGCCGTCGACGGCCCCGGCGACGCGGCGATCACCGTCTTCACCACCCGGCCCGACACCCTGTTCGGCGCCACCTACATGGTGCTGGCCCCGGAGCACGGCCTGATCGACTCGATCCTGCCCGCCGAGTGGCCCGCCGGCGTCCCGGACCGGTGGACCGGTGGCGCCGCAACCCCCGCCGAGGCCGTCGCCGCCTACCGCAAGCAGGCGCAGACCAAGAGCGACGTCGAGCGGCAGACCGAGCACAAGGACAAGACCGGCGTCTTCTCCGGCGCCTACGCGGTCAACCCGGTGACCGGCGAGCGCGTGCCGGTGTTCGTCGCCGACTACGTGCTGATGGGCTACGGCACCGGCGCGATCATGGCCGTCCCCGGACAGGACGAGCGCGACTGGGAGTTCGCCGAGGCATTCGGCCTGCCGGTGATCCGCACCGTCCAGCCTCCCGAGGGCTGGGAGGGCGAGGCCTTCACCGGACAGGGCCCGGCGATCAACTCCGCCAACGACGAGATCTCGCTGAACGGGCTGGGCGTCGCCGAGGCCAAGAGCCGCATCATCGAGTGGCTGGTCGCCAAGGGCGTCGGCGAGGGCACCATCAACTTCCGGCTGCGCGACTGGCTGTTCAGCCGGCAGCGGTACTGGGGCGAGCCCTTCCCGATCGTCTACGACGAGGACGGCGTCGCCCACGCGCTGCCCGAGTCCATGCTGCCGCTGGAGCTGCCGGAGGTCGAGGACTACTCGCCGCGCACCTTCGACCCGGACGACGCGGACACCCGGCCCGAGACGCCCCTGTCGCGCAACGCCGACTGGGTCGACGTGACCCTGGACCTGGGCGACGGCCCGAAGAAGTACCGCCGCGAGACCAACACCATGCCCAACTGGGCCGGTTCGTGCTGGTACGAGCTGCGCTACCTGGACCCGCACAACGACCGGCAGCTGGTCGACCCGTCCGTCGAGCAGTACTGGATGGGCCCGCGCGAAGGAATGCCGCACGGCGGCGTCGACCTGTACGTCGGCGGTGCCGAGCACGCCGTCCTGCACCTGCTGTACGCGCGGTTCTGGTCCAAGGTCCTGTTCGACCTGGGGCACGTCTCGTCCGCCGAGCCGTTCCACAAGCTGTTCAACCAGGGCATGATCCAGGCGTACGTGTACCGCGACAGCCGCGGTTTCCCGGTGACCGCCACCGAGGTCGAGGAGCGCGACGGCGCGTTCTTCTTCGAGGGCGAGCAGGTCAAGCGCGAGCTGGGCAAGATGGGCAAGTCCCTGAAGAACGCCGTCACGCCGGACGAGATCTGCGCCGAGTACGGCGCGGACACCCTGCGGCTGTACGAGATGGCCATGGGCCCCCTGGACGTGTCGCGTCCCTGGGACACCCGCGCGGTCGTCGGCCAGTACCGCCTGCTGCAGCGCCTGTGGCGCAACATCGTCGACGAGGCGACCGGCGAGACCACCGTCGTGGACACCGAGCCCGACGAGGACACGCTGCGCGCCCTGCACAAGGCGATCGACGGCGCCGGCCAGGACCTGGCGGCGATGCGGTTCAACACGGCGATCGCCAAGATCACCGAGCTGAACAACCACCTGACCAAGACGGCGGCCCCGCTGTCCCGGCCGGTCGCGGAGGCCCTGGTGCTGCTGATCGCGCCGCTGGCCCCGCACATCGCCGAGGAGCTGTGGCACCGGCTGGGCCGCACCGGTTCGGTCGTGCACGCGGCCTTCCCGGTCGCCGACCCGGCCTACGTCGTGGACGAGACCGTCACCTGCGTCGTGCAGATCAAGGGCAAGGTCAAGGCCCGCCTGGAGGTCCCGCCGTCGATCGGCGACGCCGACCTGGAGTCGCTGGCCCTGGGCGAGGCCGCCGTCGTCGCCGCGCTGGGCGGCGCCGCCATCCGCAAGGTGATCGTCAGGGCGCCGAAGCTGGTCAACATCGTGATCTGACCGCTCGCCCCGGTGCGAGGCCGGCCACGCCGGCCCGCACCGGCCCGGCGGGGCCGGGCCGCGGAAGGGTTGGGGGCTGTCCCCTACGGGCAGGTTGGGGGTTCCGGCGGAACCCTCGGCCTGCCCTTTCCGTTTACCGTGGGAGGACCACTGTGCACGGGTGGGCGGGGATGTCCCGCACACGCGGGCACGGGGGTCCGACGACCGGATTCGAGGCCGAAGGGGCGCTCATGGAAGCCGTCATCTGGATGCTGGCGGTGCTCTTCCTCGCCTTCGTCACCCTCGGGGTGTACGTAGGGGTGAAAGTCGTGGGCGCCGCCAAGCGCGGTGTCGAACGGACGGTCACCCAGGCGCGGCGCACCGTCGAGGAGACCACGCTCCGGGCCAAGAGCTACGGCCAGGGTGGCGTGGCAGGCGAGTTGGCGCAGCTGAGGCTGTCGCTGAGGACCTCCATGCGGGCCACCCAGGACGCCCTGGACGCGGGCGCCCCGGAGGACGCCTCGCTGTCGGAGTCGCTGGCCCTCTTCCGCCGCCTGAGCGCCCACGGACACGAACTGGACGGCGAACTGAAGCGCCTCGAACGCGAACCGGACCGGGCGACGGTGTCGTCGATGCTGCCGGGTCTGCGTCAGCGCACCGTGCAGATCACCCATGCCTCCGACTCCCTGCGCTGGGCGGCCAGGGACCGGGCGCAGCGGTTCGCCGACGACGACCTCGAACTGCTGAGCTCGCAGATCGACATGGAGGCGGGCGCGCTGCGGCACTGGACCGAGGAGCCCCCGGGGGAGCGCGCAACGGGCCGCGGCGCCGCGTCGTCCGCCCCGGCAGCGTCCGGGCCGCGGGCCGCGGAGCCCGTGTCGTGGCCGACCGCGGGACGGTCCGAGGAGGAGCAGGCGGCGGCAGGCCAGGCGGAGGCGCCGGCCGGTGGAGGCGGCGACGCGGGTGACACCGGCGACGCGCCGCGGCCCGGGGCCGACCAGCCGCAGGCGATCACCGCGCGGGACCCGCGGCAGCACATGACCTACACCTGGCAGAAGTCGGCCCGCCCCGAGACGACGAACTGAGACCGGCCGGGCACCGCTGACCTGCGGAGCGCCGTCGGACGGATCCGCCGGGGCCCGCCGCCGGCGGCGCCTTCGCCCTGCGGAGGGGGCGGGGCTGCTTCACCCGAGCCCCTGGGGGTAACCTCCCGCTCATGTCCCGCCATGTCGCGATCGTCACCGATTCAACGGCCTACCTGCCGACGCCGGCGATGGAGCGGCACGGCATCACCGCGGTGCCGCTGACCGTCGTCCTCGGGGATCAGGCCCTGGAGGAGGGCACCGAGATCTCGGCACGATCGCTCGCCGCCGCGCTGCAGAAGCGCAGGTCGGTGACGACCTCGCGGCCGAGCCCCGAGACGTTCGCCGAGGCCTACCGGGCCTGCGCGGAGTCCGGGGCGACCGGCATCGTCTCGCTGCACCTCTCGGCGGAACTCTCCGGCACCTACGACGCGGCGGTGCTCGCGGCGAAGGACGCGCCGCTGCCGGTCCGGGTGGTGGACACGGGCATGGTCGCCATGGCCCTCGGCTTCTGCGCGCTGGCCGCGGCCGAGACGGCCGGGACCGGCGGCTCGCTGGACGAGGCGGTGGCGGCGGCGGAGAAGTGCGCCGCGGGGACGTCGGCGTACTTCTACGTCGACACCCTCGACTTCCTGCGCCGGGGCGGACGCATCGGGGCCGCGCAGGCCCTGTTCGGCTCGGCGCTCGCCGTGAAGCCCCTCCTCCAGCTGGAGGGCGGCCGGATCGAGCCCCTGGAACGAGTGCGTACCGCGTCGCGGGCGATCGCCCGGCTGGAGGAGATCGCGGTCGAGCGTGCCGGCTCCTCGCCGGTGGACATCGCGGTGCACCACCTGGCGGCGCCCGAGCGCGCCGCCGCTCTGGCGGAGCGGCTGCGGGAACGGGTGGGCGGGCTGGCCGCGCTGCACGTCAGCGAGATCGGCGCCGTGATCGGGGCGCACACCGGGCCGGGCCTGCTGGGGGTCGTGGTCTCCTCCCGCTGAGCGCGTCGCGGAAGGTCGCCCGGCCGGCATCCGCACCAGCCTCCGGGCGGTGCTCGAGGGATCGCTGCGAGGGCGGTCACTCGTCCGAGTGACCGAGTTGTCCACAACAGGTGCCCTGTCCACGGGAATGGGGAGCTTTCAGCAGGTTCAGACGGACGTGCCTACCGTCCTGATCATGATGCTTCGATCACCTTCCGCAACCAGTGGACCCGGCCGCGGCGCGGCCTCGGACGGGCGCACGCGCCACAGGACCGGCCGTGCGCGTCTGCACAGCCCTCTGCGGGGCCCGACAGGTCGCCATCGCGCCCCAAGGGGCGGCGGAGCCCGGAGCGCGGACGACCCGCACGACGAGAGCCTCGGCGCCGCTTCCGCCCCGCACGGGCGCGGCACGGGGGCGGGTGGTCCACCCGGCCGGCCCCCGGCCAGGCCGGCGGACGGCGCGGCCGATGCCGTGCGCCGCAGGGCGGACGCGCTCTTCCTGCCGCGTCCATGTGCCGGGGCGGTGGCGTCCGGAGCCACCGGGCCGGGCGTGGGCGCGGGCGTGAGGCCCGCCCCGGCGGCGGGTGCGGGTTCCGGTGGTGGTGCGGGTGCGGGCGGCGTTTCCCGGGGTGCCGCCGCCCGGATCTCCGGCCCGCTGGAGCCGGCCGCCACCGGGAGGAGGCCGGGCGGCGGCACCCCGGATGCGGCGCCCGCGCCCGAGGACGGCGACGTGTCGCCGGGTGCGCCCCGGTCGTGGTGGGCGGCGGCGCGAAGCCGGCTGCCGCTCTGGTTCCGGCTGCGTTGCGGTCTGGAACCCCGCACGCTCGCCGCCCTGCTGGTCGTCCTCGTGGCCGGCGCCCTCTTTGCCGCCCAGCACTTCTGGAGCGGCCGTCCGCACCACGTGACGGCGCCTGAGGTGGTCGCGCACGGCGCGGCCGAGGCGGCGCAGGAGCTCCCCGTCGCACCGGACCCGCCGCCGGGCACTCCGGGGCCTGCCACGACGCCACCGGCATCCGACACGCGCATCGTCGTCGACGTCAGCGGCAAGGTGCGCCGGCCGGGCGTCCTGCGGCTGCCCTCCGGGGCGCGGGTCGAGGACGCCCTGGCAGCGGCCGGGGGTGCGGAGCGCGGCACCGACCTCACCGGCCTCAACCGGGCGCGTGTCCTCACGGACGGGGAACACGTGGTGGTCGGCGTCCAGGGCGTGGTGTCCGCCGCGGGCGACCCGGCTTCAGGCGGCCCTGCCGCCGGCGGGGCGCCCGCGCCGCCCATCAGCCTGAACTCGTCCACGGCCGCGCAATTGGAGACGCTGCCCGGTGTGGGCCCGGTTCTCGCCCAGCACATCGTCGACCACCGCACCCGGGTCGGTGGATTCCGCTCCGTCGACGAACTGCGCGAGGTCAACGGGATCGGCGACCGGCGCTTCGCCGACCTGCGCAATCGAGTCCGGCCATGACCCCGCCCCCACCGGACTCGGGCACCCCGCCCGCTCCGTTCCCCGCAGACCCGCGGCCGGAGGTTCCGCCCGGGCCCGGCTGCCGCGCGGCCGTGGCCCGGCCGGTCGGGCCCGCGGCCCCCGCTCCCGACCCWCATGCGCCAGGAGAGCGGCGGCGGGCATCGCCACCGGGGCCGTCGCCAGCGCCGCGAAAC
>NZ_RDBP01000012.1:223176-246902 GCF_008042045.1 Streptomyces sp. T39 | reverse complement strand
CTCATGCGCCACGACCCCGTGCCCTCGCGCCCCCCGCACCCCCACCCCGCGCCTCCGTGCACGCGGACGCCGCCGGTCGGCTCGGTGCCTCGGACCCCCGTGAGGACGGCCCGGCCGACCTGCGTCTCGTACCGCCCGCCGTGGCGGCGTGGGCCGCGGCCGCCCTCGCCCTCGGAGCACCGGGCGGATGGACCGCTGCGGGAGTCGCCGCCTGCCTGCTCGGAGCGGCCGTCCTGCTCCTCGGCTCCCGCGAGCCGGTGGCACACCGCCCGCCCCCGCTTCGCCGACGGCGCACCGGACGTCTCCGCTTCCCGGGCGTGGGCACGGGCACGGCCGCCGCCGCGGTGCTGCTCTGCGCGGCGGCGGGAGCGACCACCGCCGGGCTCCACGCGGCAGAGGCGCGTCGCGGCCCGCTGCCCGAACTGGCGCGTCAGCGCGCCCATGTGACCGTCGACGTCACCGTGGAGGCGGACCCGCGCCCCACCGGGCCCAAGGTCACCGGTCACCGCATGGTGCCGGGAGGCACCGCCCTCGACGTCACGGCGGTACGGGTGACGGCCCCGGGGGGAGCGGTCACCGAGGTGCGCACCCCGCTCCTGGTGCTGGTGTCCGCGCGGGGCCCGGCCGACCCGTGGCGGCGGCTGCTGCCCTCCACGAGGCTCAGGCTGTCGGGCACGCTGGTGCCCCCGATGCGCCCCGACGACCGCTTCGCCGCCGTCCTGCGCCCGTACGGCTCCGGGCCGCCCCGCGTCACCGGCCCGCCGACCGCAGTCCAGCGGATCGCGGGCGGCCTGCGAGCTGGGCTGCGCGAAGCGACGGAAGGGCTCCCGCCGGACGCGCGGGCGCTGCTGCCCGGCCTGGTCGTCGGCGACACGTCCCGGGTGACCGCTGACCTCCAGGCGGCCTTCGAGGCGACCGACCTCACCCACCTCCTGGCCGTGTCGGGCAGCAACCTCACCATCGTGCTCGTCCTGCTGATCGGCCCGCCGGGCCGCGCGCTGCGGGCCGAACGGGGCGGCCTGGCCCCGCGGCTGGGCATCACCCTGCGCGGCACGGCGCTGACCGGGGGCGCTCTCACGCTGGCGTTCGTGGTCGTGTGCCGTCCCGAACCGAGCGTGCTGCGAGCGGCGGCATGCGGCCTGGTCACCCTGCTCGCCATCGGCACCGGGCGGCGCAGGTCCCTGCTTCCCGCTCTGGCGGCCGCCGTCCTGCTGCTGGTCCTGTACGACCCACGGCTGGCCCGCAGTTACGGATTCCTGCTCTCGGTCCTCGCGACCGGGTCCCTGCTGACGGTCGCACCCCGCTGGAGCGCGGCGATGGGCCGGCGCGGTGTGCCGCCCCGGCTCGCCGAGGCGCTCGCGGCGGCCGCCGCCGCCCAGGCGGTGTGCGCGCCCGTGGTGGCGGTCTTCGCGGCCCGCGTCAGCCTGGTCGCCATCCCCTGCAACCTCGTGGCCGAACTGGCGGTCGCACCCGCCACGGTCCTCGGTTTCGCGGCGCTGGCGACGGCCCCGGTGGCGATGCCCGCCGCCGCACTCCTGGCGCATGTGGCGGGATGGCCCGTCGGCTGGATCGCGTCCGTCGCCCGCACCGGGGCCGCGCTGCCCGGCGCGACGGTGGACTGGCCGGGCGGCTGGCGGGGCGGACTGCTGCTCGCCGTGGTCACCGGTGTCCTGATGCTCTTCGTGCGCCGTCTTCCCCGATACCCGCTCGCGGGCGCGCTGTGTGCGCTGATGCTGCTCCTGGTCGTGCTCCGCCCGGCGTCGCTGACCCGCGTCGTCACCGGCTGGCCGCCGCCGGACTGGACGTACGTGATGTGCGACGTGGGCCAGGGCGATGCCACGGTGCTGGCGGCGGGCGAGGGGGCCGCCGTCGTCATCGACACGGGCCCCGACCCCGAACCGGCCGACCGCTGCCTGAGAGAACTCGGCGTCACACGCGTCCCGTTGCTGGTGATCACGCATTTCCACGCCGACCATGTCGCCGGGCTGCCCGGAGTCCTGCGGGGCAGACGTGTCGGCGCCGTGCAGACGACGACACTGGAGGAGCCCGCCGGGCAGGCCGAGTTCGTCCGGCGGGTCGCCGCCGAGGCGGGTGTCCCCGTGGTGCGGGCGGCGCCGGGGGAGCGGCGGCGTACCGGCGGGATCGCCTGGGAGGTGATCTGGCCGGCTGCCGGGCCGGGCGCACTGCCGGAGGAGCCGAACGACGCGAGCGTGACCCTGCACGTGCGGGCGGCGGGCGGGCTGTCGCTCCTGCTCCTCGGAGATCTGGAGCCCCCGGGGCAGCAGGCGCTGATGCGCAGCCGACCCGTGCTGCCGCGGGTCGACGTGCTCAAGGTGGCGCACCACGGTTCGGCCTATCAGCATCCGGCGCTCCTCGCGGCTGTCCGGCCACGTATCGCGCTGGTCTCCTGCGGCCGGGACAACCCGTACGGCCACCCCTCACCACGCACGGTGGCGCTGCTCCGGACCACAGGTGCGATGGTGCTGCGCACGGACCGGCACGGTTCCGTCGCCGTTACGGGCGCGGGGCGGCGGCTCGGCGTCACCACCAGCGGCGGCCGTCCGCCCTGAGCCGCCCCGGGCGCATGGTGCGGGAGGCGGCCGCCGAGGAGACTGCTGCCATGGAGACCCCAGCCCACCCGCACCCCACCGCCCCAGCCCCGGCCGCCCCGGCACCGGCCGCCCCCGCGCAGGACGGCCGGTCCTCGCCGGAGGACGGCGCCGCCCCGTACGTGATGGCCCCGCCGTACGAGCTGTCGCCGCGGGAGGCGGACGCCTACCTCGCCCGTATCGGGGCCGTCAGGCCCCGGCGGGCCGATGCGGACGCGCTCCGCGAGCTCCAGCACAGGCACCTGCTGGCGGTGCCGTTCGAGAACCTGTCCGTACATCTCGGAGAGGAGGTGGTGCTCTCCGAGGACCGGTTGGTCGCCAAGGTCGTGGACGCCCACCGGGGCGGGTTCTGCTACGAACTCAACGGCGCTTTCGCCGCGTTGCTGCGGGCCCTCGGCTTCCGGGTGACGCTGCACCAGGCGCGGGTCTTCGGCAAGGGCGGACGGCTGGGGATGCCGTTCGACCATCTGACGCTGCGGGTGGAGACGGCGGACGGCAGCGGTCCGTGGCTGGCGGACGTCGGCTTCGGCGACCACGCCCGCTTTCCGCTGCTGCTGGACGAGAGGGCGGAGCAGACCGACCCGTCCGGCGTCTTCCGGGTCGTCGAGGGGCTGGACCACGGGGATCTCGACGTCCTGCGCGACGGCACTCCGGAGCTGAGGGTGGACCTGCGACCGCGTGAGCTGGCGGAGTTCGTCGCGGCCTGCTGGTACCACCGCACCTCGCCGTCCTCGCACTTCACCGCCTCGCTGGTCTGCTCGCGCTTCACGGCCGAGGGCCGGGTCACGCTCTCCGGGCGCAAGCTGGTGACCACGGTCCACGGGCAGCGCGAGGAACGGATGCTGGACGGTGACGGCGAGGTGCTCGACGCCTACCGGGAGCACTTCGCTCTGGTGCTCGGCGAGGTGCCGCGGGCGGCGGTGTTCCCCGACGTCCGCGCGGGTGCGGCCGAGGTGTGACCGGACGGCACAATGTGGCGGTGGACGATGTGAGACATGTGCTGGTGCTCCCCGACCGGGACGCGGCGGAAGAGGTCGCCGAGACCCTCGCCGACCACTTCGAGGTGCCGGACGAGCCCCGCCTGGTGCGGGACGCGCTGGCCGGCGAGGACGACGCCGAGGACGCCCAGTGGCTGGTGGTGGTCGAGGACCCTGAGGGCCGGCTGGACGCGGTCGCCCTCGACGAGTTCGTGGCGGGCTGGGACGGCTGGCGTGAGGCGCACTGACGCTCCGGGCCGGAGCGGCTGGCGCGAGGCGCGCACGGACGTGCCGGGCGGGGCTGTCGGTGCCCCGTGGGATGCTTGACCGCGATGGCCAGGAACAGTTCGACCGACGATCCGCTCGCCCCCGTCACGCTCGCCGTGGGCCAGGAGGACCTGCTGCTCGACCGTGCCGTGCAGCAGGTCGTGGCCGCCGCGCGGGCGGCCGACGCCGACACCGACGTACGCGACCTCACCGCGGACCAGCTCCAGCCGGGCACGCTCGCCGAGCTGACCAGTCCGTCGCTCTTCGCCGAGCGCAAGGTCGTGATCGTGCGCAACGCCCAGGACCTGTCCGCCGACACGGTCAAGGACGTGAAGGGGTACCTCGGTTCGCCGGTGGAGGAGATCACCCTGGTCCTCCTGCACCCCGGCGGTGCGAAGGGCAAGGGGCTGCTGGACGCCGCGCGCAAGGCGGGCGCCCGGGAGGTCGCCTGCCCGAAGACCACGAAGCCCGCCGAGCGTCTGACGTTCGTGCGGCAGGAGTTCAGGGCGCTCGGCAGATCGGCGACGCCCGAGGCGTGCCAGGCGCTGGTGGACGCGATCGGAAGCGATCTGCGTGAGCTGGCGAGCGCCGTCTCCCAGTTGACGGCCGACGTGGAGGGCACGATCGACGAGGAGATCGTCGGCCGCTACTACACGGGACGCGCGGAGGCGTCGAGCTTCACGATCGCCGACCGGGCGGTCGAGGGCAGGGCCGCCGAGGCGCTGGAGGCCCTGCGCTGGTCGCTGTCGACGGGCGTGGCGCCCGTGCTGATCACCAGCGCGCTCGCGCAGGGCGTGCGGGCGATCGGCAAGCTGCTGTCCGCCCGGGGCGGCCGTCCCGCGGACCTGGCCCGTGAGCTGGGGATGCCGCCGTGGAAGATCGACCGGGTACGGCAGCAGATGCGCGGATGGTCCCCGGACGGCGTCGCCGTCGCGCTGCGTGCGGTCGCCGAGGCCGACGCGGGCGTCAAGGGCGCGGGCGACGACCCGGAGTACGCGCTGGAGAAGGCGGTCGTGGCGATCGCCCGGGCCGCACGCTCCCACCGCGGCTGACGCACCCGGCGGCCCTCCCCGCTCCCAGCGCGGCTGACGCACCCACGGCCTTTCCGTCTCCCGCCACCGCGGCTGACGCACCCGACGGCCCTCCCCGGTCCCCGCGCGGCTGACGCACTCGACGGCCTTTCCCGCTGCCCCCACCGATGCTGACGCGCGCCCGCGCCGCACGGCGGGGCGGCGGCCCAGGGACCTACCGGCACGCCGAAGGCCCCGGTGGCCGTCCTGGGGAAGGACGGCCACCGGGGCCTTCACGTCAAGCTCGGTGCGCCGCACCCGCGTGGCGAACGCAGGCCGCGTGCGGCGCGAGGGGTGCCGTTCGGGAGCGGAAGAGAGGGCCCGCTGGATCCCTGGCGGCGATCAGTCGTGAGCTCAGCCCTGGAGGGAGGCAACCTTGGTGGCCAGTGCCGACTTCTTGTTGGCAGCGGCGTTCTTGTGGATGACACCCTTGGAGACGGCCTTGTCGAGCTGACGGGCGGCGGCACGGGAGGCCACGGTCGCCTTCTCGACGTCGCCGGCGGCGACGGCCTCGCGGGCCTTGCGGATCGCGGTCTTGAGGGACGACTTGACGGCCTTGTTGCGCAGGCGCGCCTTCTCGTTCGTCTTGTTCCGCTTGATCTGGGACTTGATGTTCGCCACGAAAGAGCCTTTTCAGGATCGATGATCTTCGAGTGTGTGCCTCGTCCCCGGGCCCGTCGGGCCGAGGACGTGCGTCCAGAGAGGGAGGACACGAGACACAGCTGTTCAGGCTACCAGCCGTCCCTCCGGCGGCCCAAACCGGGCGCAGCCCCGTGCGCGTGGGACCATGGAGCCTACGTATCGATCCGACATCGACCCGAGGCGAGCCTCCACCGACCCGGCGTCTGCCACAGAATCAGGACCCTGCGTGCCCGCGACCCCTACCCACGTGCCCGAGCCGAGCCGTACCGACTCGGCGCTGATCCGCAACTTCTGCATCATCGCGCACATCGACCACGGCAAGTCCACGCTCGCCGACCGGATGCTCCAGCTGACCGGCGTGGTCGAGCAGCGGCAGATGCGTGCGCAGTACCTCGACCGCATGGACATCGAGCGCGAACGCGGCATCACGATCAAGTCCCAGGCCGTCCGTCTGCCGTGGGCACCCACCGAGGGCGAGGACCAGGGCAGGACCCACATCCTCAACATGATCGACACCCCCGGGCACGTCGACTTCACGTACGAGGTGTCGCGGTCGCTGGCCGCCTGTGAGGGCACGATCCTCCTGGTGGACGCCGCCCAGGGCATCGAGGCGCAGACCCTCGCCAACCTCTACCTGGCGATGGAGAACGACCTCACCATCGTCCCCGTGCTCAACAAGATCGACCTGCCGGCCGCCCAGCCGGAGAAGTTCGCCGAGGAGCTGGCGAACCTCGTCGGCTGCGACCCGGACGACGTGCTGCGCGTCTCGGCGAAGACGGGTGTCGGCGTCGAGGCGCTGCTGGACCGCGTGGTCCGCGAGGTCCCGGCCCCGGTCGGAGTGTCGGACGCCCCCGCCCGCGCGATGATCTTCGACTCGGTCTACGACTCCTACCGCGGCGTGGTCACCTACGTCCGTGTCGTCGACGGCCAGCTCAACAAGCGCGAGCGCATCCGCATGATGTCGACCGGCGCGACCCACGAGCTCCTGGAGATCGGCACCAACTCGCCCGAGATGCTCCCGGCCGACGGTCTGGGCGTCGGTGAGGTGGGCTACCTCATCACGGGTGTGAAGGACGTCCGCCAGTCCAAGGTCGGCGACACGATCACCCAGCAGCACAAGGGCGCCACGGAGGCGCTCGGCGGTTACAAGGACCCGAAGCCGATGGTCTTCTCGGGTCTGTATCCGCTGGACGGCTCCGACTACCCCGAGCTGCGCGACGCCCTGGACAAGCTCCAGCTCAACGACGCGGCTCTGGTCTACGAGCCGGAGACCTCGGCGGCCCTCGGTTTCGGCTTCCGTGTCGGCTTCCTCGGCCTGCTGCACCTGGACGTGATCCGGGAGCGCCTGGAGCGCGAGTTCGGCCTCGACCTGATCGCCACCGCCCCGAACGTGGTCTACCGCGTGACCATGGAGGACGGCACCGAGCACACGGTCACCAACCCGAGCGAGTTCCCCGAGGGCAAGATCGACGAGGTCCACGAGCCCGTCGTGCGGGCCACCATCCTCGCGCCGAGCGAGTTCATCGGTTCGATCATGGAGCTGTGCCAGACCCGCCGCGGCACCCTGCTCGGCATGGACTACCTGTCCGAGGACCGGGTCGAGATCCGCTACACGCTGCCGCTCGCGGAGATCGTCTTCGACTTCTTCGACCAGCTGAAGTCGAAGACCCGCGGCTATGCCTCGCTCGACTACGAGCCCACCGGCGAGCAGGCCTCCAGCCTGGTCAAGGTCGACATCCTGCTGCACGGCGACAAGGTGGACGCGTTCTCCGCCATCACCCACAAGGACGCCGCGTACGCCTACGGTGTGCGGCTCGTCGCGAAGCTGCGCGAGCTCATCCCGCGCCAGGCGTTCGAGGTGCCGATCCAGGCGGCGATCGGCTCCCGGGTCATCGCCCGCGAGACGATCCGTGCGATCCGCAAGGACGTCCTCGCCAAGTGCTACGGCGGTGACATCTCCCGTAAGCGGAAGCTGCTGGAGAAGCAGAAGGAGGGCAAGAAGCGGATGAAGATGGTCGGCTCCGTCGAGGTGCCGCAGGAAGCCTTCATCGCCGTGCTCTCCAGCGACGAGGGCGGCAAGAAGAAGTAGCGGCCGGGGCGCGGGCGGCGGCCGGTTCGCCGCCTCGCGCCGCCGCCCGGTACCGCGCCGGCGCGCCGGGTACAACGCCGACGGCGTCCGCGTGCGGGTCGAAGGTAAAGCGCTCGTCAAGGCCGTGGCGGGCGCTTTTCGCTGTCCCGGCAGCTCGAATCGTTACATGTACACGGCAAGGATGCGTTGCTCCGATGAGCGGAACTGGGCTCCGTTCGTTATGAAGCGGCAGCACGCAGGCCCTTACGCGCCGCTCCCGCGCGCTCTACCCTGATCACGGCTCGATGGTTACTCGCCAGTTAAACAACCAGCCAGTCGTGCAGTGCTGCCGCAGGCCCGGAGGACGTCGTGAGCGAAACCCAGACCCAGATCGAGAACCGGCCGCCCTCGGTGGCGAGCCTCTTCGCCGAGCGCGTGGCAGCCACGCCCGACGGCGAGGCCTACCGCTACCCGGTGCCGCCGGCCTCGGGCGACGGGCCCGACGAGTGGAGGTCCCTGAGCTGGGGCCAGGCGGCGGACCGCGTCTACGCCATCGCCGCCGGACTGATCGAGCTGGGCGTCGCCGCCGAGGACCGGGTCGCGCTCGCCTCCGCCACCCGGGTGGAATGGATCCTCGCCGACCTCGGTGTGATGTGCGCCGGCGGCGCCACGACCACGGTCTACCCGTCCACCAACGCCGAGGAGTCGGCGTACATCCTCTCCGACTCCGAGAGCCGGGTGCTGATCGCCGAGGACGCCGCCCAGCTGGCCAAGGCCCGCGAGAAGCGCGCGGAGCTGCCGGCGCTGAAGCACGTCGTGGTCATCGACTCCGAGGGCGTCGAGCCCGACGCCGCCGACCCCGAGGGCTTCGTGCTCGGCCTCGCCGAGCTGGAGACCCGTGGCGCGGCCTACCTGGAGAAGCACCCGGAGGCCGTCAAGGAGCGGATCGCGGCCATCACCGCCGACCAGCTCGCGACCCTGATCTACACCTCGGGCACCACCGGCCGCCCCAAGGGGGTGCGCCTCCCGCACGACAACTGGTCGTACATGGCGAAGGCGATCGCCGCGACGGGCCTGGTGACCAAGGACGACGTGCAGTACCTGTGGCTGCCGCTGGCGCACGTCTTCGGCAAGGTGCTCACCTCCGGCCAGATCGAGGTCGGGCACGTCACCGCCGTCGACGGCCGCGTCGACAAGATCATCGAGAATCTGCCGGTGGTCCAGCCGACCTACATGGCCGCCGTGCCGCGCATCTTCGAGAAGGTCTACAACGGGGTCGCCGCCAAGGCCCGGGCCGGGGGCGGCGCCAAGTACAAGATCTTCCAGTGGGCCGCCGGTGTCGCCCGCGAGTACGCCAAGGTCACCCAGGACAACTTCCGCCGCACCGGCAACGCCTCCGCGCCGTTCGGCCTGAGCACCAAGCACAAGGTCGCCGACGCGCTGGTCTACTCGAAGCTCCGCGACGCGTTCGGCGGCCGGCTGCGGGCCGCCGTGTCCGGCTCGGCCGCGCTCGCCCCGGAGATCGGCTACTTCTTCGCCGGTGCGGGCATCCACATTCTGGAGGGCTACGGCCTCACCGAGTCCAGTGCCGCCTCCTTCGTCAACCCGGGCGAGGCGTACCGCACCGGCACCGTCGGCAAGCCGCTGCCCGGCACCGAGGTGCGCATCGCGGACGACGGCGAGATCCTGCTGCGCGGCCCCGGCATCATGGAGGGCTACCACGGCCTGCCGGACAAGACCGCCGAGGTCCTGGAGCCCGACGGGTGGTTCCACACCGGTGACATCGGCGAGCTCTCCGCCGACGGCTACCTGCGGATCACCGACCGCAAGAAGGACCTCATCAAGACCTCCGGCGGCAAGTACATCGCCCCGGCCGAGGTCGAGGGCCAGTTCAAGGCCGTGTGCCCGTTCGTCTCCAACATCCTGGTGCACGGCGCCGACCGGAACTTCTGCACCGCGCTGATCGCGCTCGACGAGCCGGCGATCCTCGGCTGGGCCGCCGACAACGGCCTCGCGGGCAAGTCCTACGCGGAGGTCGTGGCCGCCCCGCAGACCGAGAAGCTCGTCGAGAGCTACGTGGCGCGCCTCAACGAGGGGCTCCAGCGCTGGCAGACCATCAAGAAGTTCCGCCTGCTGCCCCGTGACCTCGACATCGAGCACGGTGAGCTGACGCCCAGCCTCAAGCTCAAGCGCCCGGTCGTGGAGAAGGAGTACAAGCACCTGATCGAGGACATGTACGCGGGCTCCCGCGAGGCGTAGCCCAGCGCACGGCCGAGCCGCCGACGCCGGGGTCCGGAGGGTTCCCCCTCCGGACCCCGGCGTCGGCGTGCGGGGGAGCGTCAGGGAGCGCGGACGAGCGCCCGGCTGTCGGCGCGGCGTGGTGCCGGGGGTGCGTACGAGCGGGCGCACGCCCCCTTGGCGCGACACAAGGCCCGCCCGCGTGAACTTAGCGACACGCCCCCCGACCAGGGACGTCTCGAAAGTCCTCCCCGAGTTCGGTGACTCCGTGCGTATGGGCGGGCTCTGTCTGTCACCCTGTCGGTGTCATAAGCGGCGCACACAGCACCGACCAGGAGCCGCACGTGAGGTCCATTCCGTTGCAGCGAGACACCGGCAACCGCCCGTCACCCATGTCCCCGGGGTGGTCCGAGCCGGGGGAGCACGGGGTGCGCGTCTGCCTGCCCGGGAACCTCCTGGCGCCCGCCACCGCCCGCCGGCTGGTGCGGGCGGCCGTCGCCGACTGGACGCTGCTGGGCATGCTCGACGCGTGCGCGCTCTGCCACGGGCGCGGCGGATGCCCGCCCGGCGTGCCCTGCGCCGAGCGGATGGCCGACGACGCCGCCTTGGTCGCCGGCGAGCTGGTCACCAACGCCGTCGTCCACGCGGGCACGGCGGCCGAGCTGCTCTGCCGCTACGACGGCCCCTACGGCGACGAACCGGCCGCGCTGGTCGTCGAGGTCTCGGACCACCACCCGGACCGGCCCGTGCACAGCCACCCGCACGGCTCCGAACAGTCCGGGACCCCCGACTACGGGCGCGGCCTCCATCTCGTCGCCGCCGTCGCCGAGCGGTGGGGCGTCACCTACCGCGCCGCCGTGAAGTCCGTCTGGGCGCGGATCCCCCTCGACGGCCGGGGCAGCCGCCCCCGCCCCGGGGCCGTGGCGGCGGCCGACGGCCCGGTGCCGGCCGGCGAGACCCTGCACGACCTGACACCGGGCCGCGACGAGTGGGACTGGCTGGCACGCGGCGGCGCCGCGTCCTTCCTCGCCGAGGCCTCCGACCTGCTCGCCGGCCAGCTCGACGAGGACATGGTCGCGGCGCTCGCCGCCCAGCTGCTCGTCCCGCGGCTCGCCGACTGGTGCGCCGTGTGGCTCGACGACGAGGGCGGCCACCACGGACCGCGCGCCGGCGGGCGGTCCCTCCCCGCGCCCCGGCTCGCGGGCGTCTGGCACCGTGACGAGGCCAGGACCGAGCAGCTGAAGGAGGCCCTCGGCCAAGAGGCGCCCAAGCCCCCCGAACCGGGCAACGGCGGCCCCCAGCCCGTCCCCTGGCCCGCCGGGGACGGCACGGAGGCGTCCTCCGGCGCGGCCCTCGCGTACCGGCTGGCCGTCGGTTCCCGCACCCTGGGCGTCCTCGTCGCCGGGCGGACGGGCGCGGTCCGGCTGCCCGAGGAGGTGACCGCCCTCGTGGAGGACTTCACCCGGCGGGTGGCCCTCGCCGTCAGCGCGGCCCGTGAGTACACCCGGCAGGCCACCATCAGCAGGGTCCTCCAGCGCGGCCTGCTGCCCAGCAAGGTGGGCAGCATCCCCGGCGTCGACACCTGCCTGGTCTACGAGCCGAGCGGCGACGGCGTGGTCGGCGGCGACTTCTACGACGTCTTCCAGGCCGGCTCCTCCGGTCGCTGGTGCTTCGTCCTCGGCGACGTCCAGGGCAGTGGCCCCGAGGCCGCCGTGGTGACCGGGCTGGCCCGCCCGTGGCTGCGACTGCTCGCCCGTGAGGGCTACCAGGTGGGCCAGGTGCTCGACCGGCTCAACGGGCTCCTCCTGGACGACGCCGTGGAGGCCGCCGAGGCGGCCGCCCTCTACGCGACGGGCGGCGCGCACGGGCCCGGCCTGCCCGACGGCCACCACTCGCGTTTCCTGTCGCTGCTCTACGGCGAGGTGGTGCCCGCGTCCGAGGGCTCCGCCGGTGCCCGCTGCACGATCGCGAGCGCCGGCCACCCGCTGCCCCTGCTGCTGCGGCCCGACGGGTCGGTCACCCCCGTCGCCGAGTCCCAGGTGCTGCTCGGCGTCGTCGACGACGTCGCATACCGCAGCACCACCTTCGACCTCGCGCCCGGTGACACCCTCTTGTGCGTCACCGACGGGGTGACCGAGCGGCGTTCGGGGGCGCGCATGTTCGACGACGGGGACGGACTGGCCGAGGTCCTGGCCGGGTGCGCGGGGCTGCCCGCACAGGGCGTCGCGGACCGCATCCGGGCGGCGGTGCACGCGTTCGCCCAGACACCGCCGGGCGACGACCTGGCCCTGCTGGTGTTCCAGGCCAGAGCCGCCGCCTGACCCGAACCGCCCGGTGACGGGCCGGAGCCGCGTCCGACCGGCCCCTCCCGGTGGCCGGCGAGGGCCGCCGTCCGACCGCCCCCGTGACGGGCGAGGGCCGCCGTCCGACCGCCTTCCCGGTGACGGCCGGGGGCCGCCCGCCGCCCGCACCCCCGGCCCGGCCGGGGGAGCTCGGCCGGTGACGGACAATGGGGGGCATGCCTTCCGTACTGCCCGACGGCGAGCCCGTGCCCGACGACGGCACGCTTCCCGCGTCCGCCCTCGACGGCGCCGGCGAGCGGCCGCTCGCGTTCTACCTGCACGTGCCCTACTGCGCGACCCGCTGCGGCTACTGCGACTTCAACACCTACACCGCCACCGAGCTGCGCGGCTCCGGCGGGGTGCTCGCCTCGCGCGACAACTACGCCGACACCCTCGCCGACGAGGTCCGCCTCGCGCGCAAGGTGCTGGGCGACGACCCCCGCCCGGTGCGCACGGTGTTCGTCGGCGGCGGCACGCCGACCCTGCTGGCCGCGGGCGACCTGGTGCGGATGCTGGACGCCGTACGGCAGGAGTTCGGTCTCGCCGACGACGCGGAGATCACCACGGAGGCCAACCCGGAGTCGGTGGACCCGGCCTACCTGGCCGAGCTGCGTGCCGGCGGCTTCAACCGGATCTCGTTCGGCATGCAGAGCGCCCGGCAGCACGTGCTGAAGGTGCTGGACCGCACCCACACGCCCGGCCGGCCGGAGGCCTGCGTGGCCGAGGCCCGCGCCGCAGGGTTCGACCACGTCAACCTCGACCTGATCTACGGCACCCCGGGGGAGAGCGACGACGACTGGCGGGCGTCCGTGAGCGCGGCCGTCGGGGCGGGCCCGGACCATGTGTCGGCGTACGCCCTCATCGTGGAGGAGGGCACCGGGCTGGCGCGCCGCATCCGGCGCGGCGAGGTCCCGATGACCGACGACGACGTCCACGCCGACCGCTATCTGATCGCCGACGAGATGCTCGGCGCGGCCGGCTTCGACTGGTACGAGGTGTCCAACTGGGCCACCTCCGACGCCGGCCGCTGCCTGCACAACGAGCTGTACTGGCGGGGGGCGGACTGGTGGGGCGCGGGCCCCGGAGCGCACAGCCACGTCGGCGGTGTGCGCTGGTGGAACGTCAAGCACCCCGGTGCGTACGCGGCCGCCCTCGCCGGAGGCCGTTCACCCGGCGCGGGACGGGAACTGCTGACGGCCGAGGACAGACGGGTCGAGCGCATCCTGCTGGAGCTGCGGCTGCGCGAGGGCGCCCCGCTGTCCCTGCTGCACGAGGCGGGCCTGGCCGCCGCCGGCCAGGCCCTGCGCGACGGCCTGCTGGAGCCGGAGCCGTACACGGAGGGCCGGGCGGTCCTGACGCTGCGGGGACGCCTGCTGGCGGACGCCGTCGTCAGGGACCTGGTCGACTGAGCGCCCGGGCACCGGGGCCCGTCGACCGACCGCACGACGCCGGGCGCCCGCCCGGACCGGGCGGACGCCCCGGACGGCCGGCCGAGCGACCGCCCGACGCCGCCCGGCCACCCGAGCGCACAGGCCGGGACAGCCGCCCGGCCCCGCCCGGCCCCGCCCGGCTCCGTGACGACGGCCTCGCCGCCCGACCCCGCCGTGCGGGACCGCCGGTCAGCCGCCCGGCTCGGTGACGAAGTCGATCAGCTCCTCCACCCGCCCCAGCAGCGCCGGTTCCAGGTCCTTGTACGAGTGGACCTTCGACAGGATGTGCTGCCAGGCGGCGCCCGTGTTCTCCGGCCAGCCCAGGGCGCGGCAGACGCCCTTCTTCCAGTCCTGGCCCCGGGGCACCGACGGCCAGGCGGGGATCCCGACCGAGGACGGCTTCACGGCTTCCCACACGTCGATGTACGGATGGCCGACGACCAGCACATGGGGGTCGGTCACGGAACCGGCGATCCGGGACTCCTTCGACCCGGTGACCAGGTGGTCCACCAGCACCCCGAGGCGGGCGTCCGGGCCGGGCCCGAACGACTCGACGATCGCGGGCAGGTCGTCGACGCCCTCCAGGTACTCGACGACCACGCCTTCGATGCGCAGGTCGTCGCCCCAGACGCGTTCGACGAGTTCGGCGTCGTGGCGGCCCTCCACGTAGATGCGGCCGGCCCGGGCGACACGGGCGCGGGCGCCGGGGACCGCGACCGAGCCGGAAGCGGTCCTGGCGGGGCGCGCGGGGGCGCCGGAGGAGGGGCGCACCAGGGTGACGGTTCTGCCCTCCAGCAGGAAGCCGGCCGGCTCCATCGGGAAGACGCGGTGCTTGCCGAAGCGGTCCTCCAGCGTGACGGTCCCGGCCTCGCAGCCGGTCACCGCCCCGCAGAAGCCGGTCGAGACCTCCTCGACCACCAGATCCGGCTCCGCCGGGACCTCGGGGACGGGTGCCCGCCGCTTCCAGGGCGGCGTCAGATCAGGGCTGTAGCTGCGCATATCGGATGACCATACGGGCCGGACGTCCTACGACACGCCGAAACGCGCCGCCAGTTCGGCGCGCTGGCGGCGGAGGAACTCCGCGTCCACGACCGCCCCGTGGCCCGGCACGTACAGCGCGCCGGGGCCGCCGAGGGCGAGCAGCCGGTCGATCGCGGCGGGCCAGCGCGAGCCGATCGCGTCGGGGCCGGCCTGCGGTTCGCCGGACTCCTCCACCAGATCTCCGCAGAACACGACGTCCGGCGTGCCCGGCACCAGCAGGGCCAGGTCGTGTCCGCTGTGGCCGGGGCCCGCGTCGGCGAGCACCACCTGACGACCGCCCAGGTCGACCGCGCACTCGCCGGCCACCGCGTGGTGCGGCACGACCAGCGCGTCCGCCGCCTCGGCCGCCTCGTCGGGGGCCACCCCCATCCGTACGGCGTCCTGCCGGATGAGGTCGCCCTCCCGGCGCAGCAGCCCGTCCAGGCCCACGGCCCCGTAAACCTCGGCCCCCGCGAAGACGGAGGTGCCGAGGACATGGTCGAAGTGGGGGTGGCTGAGTGCGACATGCGTCACTCGGCGGCCCAGCAGGGACTCCACCTCGTCGCGGATCACGGAGCCCTCGCGGACCGTGGATCCCGTGTCGTAGAGCATCACCGCGTCCCGGCCGGCGACCACACCCACGGTGGCGTCCCAGACGGGCAGCCTGCGGCGGGCGACGCCGTCCGCGAGCCGCTCCCAGCCGAGGTCTTCCCACGCGACGTCCATGGGGGCGACGCTATCGGCACCCGCCTGCCCGCCGTGGACCGGGACACCTGAGCGGGCCGTCGACCCGACCCGGTGGTCGGTCGCCCTTGCTAGGGGCGTACCCCGCAGCCGTACACTGGCCGGGGGCCCGCTGGCACTCGGCCGTATCGAGTGCCAGGCGAGCGCCGGAAGACCCCGAGAGATGACGAACCGCAGCTGGAGGTGCGCGCGATGCTCAGCGAACGCAGGCTCGAGGTTCTGCGCGCCATCGTCCAGGACTACGTCGGCACCGAGGAGCCCGTCGGCTCGAAGGCGCTGACCGAGCGGCACCGTCTGGGTGTCTCCCCGGCCACCGTGCGCAACGACATGGCCGTGCTGGAGGAGGAGGGCTTCATCGCCCAGCCGCACACCAGCGCCGGCCGGATCCCCACGGACAAGGGCTACCGGCTCTTCGTCGACAAGCTCGCCGGAGTGAAGCCCCTGTCCACCCCCGAGCGCCGCGCCATCCAGAACTTCCTGGACGGCGCCGTCGACCTCGACGACGTCGTCGGGCGCACGGTGCGGCTGCTCGCCCAGCTGACCCGGCAGGTCGCCGTGGTGCAGTACCCCTCGCTGACCCGCTCGACGGTCCGGCACGTGGAACTGCTGTCGCTGGCCCCCGCCCGGCTGATGCTCGTGCTGATCACCGACACGGGCCGGGTGGAGCAGCGGCTGGTCGACTGCCCGGCTCCGTTCGGCGAGACCTCCCTCGCCGACCTGCGCGCCCGGCTCAACAGCCGGGTCGTCGGGCGCCGCTTCGCGGACGTGCCGACGCTGGTGCAGGATCTGCCGGAGTCGTTCGAGACCGAGGACCGCGGAACGGTCTCCACGGTCCTCGCGACCCTGCTGGAGACCCTGGTGGAGGAGACCGAGGAACGGCTCATGATCGGCGGCACCGCCAATCTGACCCGCTTCGGCCACGACTTCCCCCTGACGATCAGGCCGGTGCTGGAGGCGCTGGAGGAGCAGGTCGTGCTCCTCAAGCTGCTCGGCGAGGCCAAGGAATCGGGCATGACCGTGAGAATCGGGCACGAGAACGCCCACGAGGGACTGAACTCCACGTCCGTCGTCTCGGTCGGTTACGGTTCGGGCGGCGAAGCAGTCGCCAAACTCGGCGTGGTCGGACCGACCCGCATGGACTACCCCGGAACGATGGGAGCGGTACGCGCAGTGGCACGTTACGTCGGACAGATCCTGGCGGAGTCGTAAGTGGCCACGGACTACTACGCCGTACTCGGCGTACGCCGCGACGCGTCCCAGGACGAGATCAAGAAGGCCTTCCGCCGGCTTGCGCGCGAACTCCACCCGGATGTGAATCCGGACCCGAAGACGCAGGAGCGCTTCAAGGAGATCAACGCCGCGTACGAGGTGCTGTCGGACCCGCAGAAGAAGCAGGTCTACGACCTCGGCGGCGACCCGCTGTCCCAGGCGGGCGGCGGCGCGGGAGGCTTCGGAGCCGGCGGCTTCGGCAACTTCTCGGACATCATGGACGCCTTCTTCGGGACGGCGTCGCAGCGCGGCCCGCGCTCGCGCACGCGGCGCGGCCAGGACGCGATGATCCGCCTGGAGATCGACCTCAACGAGGCGGCCTTCGGCACCACCAAGGACATCCAGGTCGACACGGCCGTGGTGTGCACCACCTGCTCCGGCGAGGGTGCGGCACCGGGCACGTCGGCGCAGACCTGTGACATGTGCCGCGGCCGCGGCGAGGTCTCCCAGGTGACCCGGTCCTTCCTCGGGCAGGTCATGACCTCGCGTCCGTGCCCGCAGTGCCAGGGCTTCGGCACGGTCGTGCCCACGCCGTGCCCGGAGTGCGCCGGCGACGGCCGCATCCGGTCGCGCCGCACGCTCACCGTGAAGATCCCGGCGGGTGTGGACAACGGGACGCGCATCCAGCTGGCGGGCGAGGGCGAGGTCGGCCCGGGCGGCGGCCCCGCCGGCGACCTGTACGTGGAGATCCACGAGATCGCCCACCCGGTCTTCCAGCGGCGGGGCGACGACCTGCACTGCACCGTGACGATCCCCATGACGGCGGCGGCCCTGGGCACCAAGTGCCCCCTGGAGACGCTCGACGGCCTGGAGGAGATCGACGTCCGGCCCGGCACCCAGTCCGGCCAGTCGATCCCGCTGCACGGACGCGGCATCACGCATCTGCGGGGCGGCGGCCGCGGCGATCTGATCGTGCACGTCGAGGTCACCACGCCCACCAAGCTCGACCCGGAGCAGGAGCGCCTGCTGCGGGAGATCGCGAAGCTGCGCGGCGAGGAGCGGCCGACCGGCCAGTTCCAGCCAGGGCAGCAGGGGCTGTTCTCGCGTCTGAAGGACGCGTTCAACGGCCGGTAGCGGCACGCGGCCGAGGCCGTGCAGGGCAAGGCGGGGCGCGTCCGGCGGGCGCGCCCCGCGGCCGTTCCCCCCGGCGGCCGGGCGCGCCCCGCGGCCGTTCCCCCCGGCGGCCGGGCGCCCCCCGCGGCCGTTCCCCCCGGTACGGTCCGGGATCGGGACGGCACCGCAAGGGCGGGACCGGGGCGCGGGGCACCCGCCGGGACGTGGGACGATGCGTACATGTCGTCCGCGCTGACCGGTCTCGGCCGCCACCCGATCGTGCAGGCCCCCATGGCGGGCGGCGCGTCCCGCCCCGAGCTCGCCGCCGCCGTCGGTGACGCAGGCGGCCTCGGATTCCTCGCCGCCGGGTACAAGACTGCGGACGGCATGCACCAGGAGATCCGACGGGTGCGGAGCCTCACCTCCAAGCCCTTCGGCGTGAATCTGTTCATGCCGCAGCCCGGCGCCGCCGACCCGGCCGCCGTCGGGGTGTACCGCGACCGGCTCGCCGGCGAGTCCTCCCGGTACGGGACGCCCCTCGGCGACCCGGGCGCCGGCCGCGACGACGCCTGGGAGGCGAAGCTGGCGGTCCTCGTCGACGACCCCGTGCCCGTCGTCTCCTTCACGTTCGGCTGCCCCTCCCGCGAGGACCTCGCCGCGCTCGCCCGCGCCGGCACCACGACCGTGGTCACCGTCACCACGGCCGGCGAGGCGCGGGCCGCCGAGCGGGCGGGCGCCGACGCCGTGTGCGTGCAGGGTGTCGAGGCGGGCGGCCACCAGGGCACCCACCGCGACGACCCGGACGCGGAGGGCGCGGGTCTCGGGCTGCTCGCCCTCGTCGCGCTGGTGCGCGAGAGCGTCCGGCTGCCGGTGATCGCCGCGGGCGGTCTGATGCGCGGGGCGCAGATCGCCGCCGTGCTCGCCGCGGGCGCGAGCGCCGCCCAGCTCGGCACCGCGTTCCTGGTCTGCCCCGAGTCCGGGGCGCACCCCCTGCACAAGCGGGCGATGACCGATCCGCTCCTCACCCGCACCGAGGTGACCCGCGCCTTCTCCGGGCGGCCCGCGCGCGGCCTGGTGAACCGCTTCGTGCGCGAGCACGGACCGTACGCCCCGGCCGCGTACCCGGACGTCCACCACCTGACCGCCCCGCTGCGCAGGGCGGCCGCCGCGGCCGGCGACGCGCAGGGCATGGCGCTGTGGGCGGGGCAGGGCCACCGGCTGGCCCGGGACCTGCCCGCCGGGCGGCTCGTGGACGTCCTCGCCGCCGAACTCGACTCCGCGCGGGCCTCGCTCGCCGAGGAAGGGACCCGATGACCGCCCCCGTCTTCGTCGTCGACTCGCTCGACGGCATCGCCCCCGGCGCCCTCGTCACGCTGGACGGCCCCGAGGGCCGGCACGCCGTCTCGGTGCGCCGGCTGGTCCCCGGCGAGGAGATCGTCCTGACCGACGGCTCCGGCCGCGGCGCCGCGGGGACCGTGCACGGGACGGAGGGCAAGGACCGGCTCACCGTGGAGGTGCGCGCCTGCCCCGCCGAGCCCGAGCCGCAGCCGCGGATCACCGTCGTCCAGGCGCTGCCCAAGGGCGACCGCGGCGAACTCGCCGTCGAGACCATGACGGAGACCGGCGTCGACGAGGTCGTGCCGTGGGCCGCCGCCCGCTGCATCACCCAGTGGAAGGGCGAACGCGGCGCCAAGTCCCTCGCCAAGTGGCGCTCCACCGCCCGCGAGGCGGGGAAGCAGGCGCGCAGACTGCGTTTCCCCACCGTCGCGGACGCGGCGACGACCAAGCAGGTCGCGGCACTTCTGGCGGCCGCCGACTTCGCCGCCGTCCTGCACGAGGAGGGCTCCGCGCCGCTCGCCGGCGCCGAACTGCCCGCCTCCGGCTCGATCGTGCTCGTCGTCGGTCCGGAAGGCGGCGTGTCCCCGGACGAGTTGGCCCTCTTCGCCGGGGCGGGCGCCCGGCCGTTCCGGCTGGGCCGCACCGTGCTGCGCACCTCCACGGCGGGCACGGCGGCGACCGCGCTGCTGCTCGGGCGCACCGGCCGCTGGTCCTGACGCCCCCCGCACGGCCCCTCACACCTTCGGGGAAAGTGGCCGCAAGGGCCCTGGTGCGCCCCCGGCCGGAGGTGGGACCCTGCCGCCCATGAGGCTGCTGAGAACCATGGCCGCGCTCGGGGCCTGCGGGATCGCCGTCGCCGGAGCCGCCGCCTGCGAACCGGCCGCCGGCGGCCTCGACTCCGCCGCGGTCGCCCTCACCACCGACCGCACCGCGACGAGCACCCTGGAACGGCTCACCTTCGACGTCGCCTGGTTCAGCTGCACGGCCAGGGCGCGGACCGGGGGAGCGGAGGCCACCCGGGACGCGGCCGGCACGACGGCCCCCGCCGGCCCCCGCGAGGTGGAGGTCGACTGCGAGGGGGAGACGGGCGACGGCCGAGCGATCACCCTGGGCGGCACCGTCACCGAGGAGCGCGCCGGGGTGTGCGTCAAGGGCGACATGACCGCCAGGATCGCGAAGAAGGTCGTCTTCCAGGCCACCATGCTCGGCGACTGCTCGGCCGCCGCCACCGCCGAACGGTCCCGTCCGGCACGCCCGTCGGACCCGCGCCCGGCACCCACCGTCACCGTCACGGAGACCGTCACGGTGACCGCGGTTCCGGCCAAGTGATCCAAAGCCCTGCTGGCGGGGCCCGGGGTTCCCTAGGGTGAACCCGTGACGCACCCTGCCTACCTCCGGTTTCCCCATCTGCACGGCGAGCTGATCGCCTTCACCGCCGAGGACGACGTCTGGGTGGCGCCGCTCGACGGCGGCCGGGCGTGGCGCGTCAGCGCCGACAACATGCCCGCCGACCACCCGCGCTTCTCGCCCGACGGGGCCCGTGTCGCCTGGAGTTCGTACCGGGACGGCGCCCCCGAGGTGCATGTCGCGCCGGTCGGCGGAGGACCGTCCGAGCGCCTCACCTACTGGGGCAGCGTGCGGACCACCGTGCGCGGCTGGACGGCCGACGGCCGGGTGCTGGCGACCTCCAGCCAGGGCCGTGCGTCGTTCCGCCGCACCTGGGCGCACGCGGTGCCGCTCGACGGCGGACCGGCGGAGGTCCTCCCGTACGGGCCCGTCGGCGATGTCGCCCACGGCCCGCGGACCCTGCTGCTGTCGGCCACCATGGGCCGCGAGGCGGCCGCCTGGAAGCGCTACCGGGGCGGCACGGCGGGCAAGTTGTGGATCGAGTCGTCGCAGGACGGCGCGGACGGCGACTTCGTCCGCGTGCACGAGGACCTCGACGGCAACATCGAGTACCCGCTGTGGGTGGGCGGCCGGATCGCCTTCCTCTCCGACCACGAGGGCGTCGGCGCGCTCTACTCGTCCCTCCCCGACGGGACCGGACTGCGGCGCCACACGCCGGTCGACGGCTTCTACGCACGCCACGCGGCCACCGACGGCACCCGGGTCGTCTGGACGAGCGCCGGCGAGCTGTGGATCCTCGACGACCTGGACGGAGCCTCGCCCCGGCGCCTGGACATCCCACTCGGCGGCCAGCGCACCGACCTCCAGCCCTGGACCCTGAGCGCGGACCGGCACGTCGGCTCCGCCGCCCCCGACCACACCGGCCGCGGCAGCGCCGTCGAGATCCGCGGCGGCATCCACTGGGTCACCCATCGCGACGGCCCCGCCCGCGACCTCGCCACCGAACCGGGCGTCCGCGCCAGGACGCCCCGCACGTTCCGCGCCGACGGCGAGGAGCACGTGGTCTGGGTGACGGACGCGGAGGGCGACGACGCGCTGGAGTTCGCGCCGGCGACCGGCACGGCCGCCGGCTCCACCCCGCGCCGGCTCGGCGCGGGCCGGCTCGGCCGGGTGGTCGACCTCGCCGTCGCCCCCGACGGGAGCCGCGCGGCGGTCGCCTCCCACGACGGTCGGGTCCTGCTCGTCGAGCGCGGGACGGGCGAGGTCCGCGAGGTCGACCGCAGCGAGGACGGCGACGCCGAGGGGCTCGTCTTCTCGCCCGACTCGGCGTGGCTGGCCTGGTCGCACGCCGGCCCCGACCCGCTGCGCCAGATCAGGCTCGCCAACACCGCGGACCTGACCGTCTCCGAGGCGACGCCGCTGCGGTTCGCGGACTACCAGCCCGCGTTCACCCTCGACGGCAAGCACCTCGCCTTCCTCTCCGAGCGCGCCTTCGACCCCGTCTACGACAGCCATGTCTTCGACCTGGCGTTCGTCGGGGGCTGCCGGCCGCACCTGATCACGCTGGCGGCCACCACCCCCTCGCCGTTCGGCCCGCAGCGCCACGGGCGGCCCTTCGAGGCGGACCGGGACGACGACTCCTCCGACGGGGAGGACGGCGGCGTGCCCGTGACCCGGGTCGATCTCGACGGACTCGCGGACCGCATCGTCCCGTTCCCCGTCGAGGCCGCCCGCTACTCGTCCCTGCGCGCCGCCAAGGACGGACTCCTGTGGCTGCGCCACCCGCTGCGCGGCGCCCTCGGCACCACCAGGGCCACCCCCGACGACCCGGGCCCCAAGACGGCCCTGGAGCGCTTCGAGCTCGGCGGCCGGCACCCGGAGGAACTCGCCGACGACGTCGCGTTCTTCCGCGTCAGCGGCGACGGGAAGCGGCTGCTGCTGTCCACCGACGGCAAGCTCAAGGTCGTGCCCAGCGACCGGCGCGCCTCACGCGACGAGGACAGCGACACCAACATCACGGTCGACCTGGGCCGGGTGCGCCGCACGGTCGATCCGGCCGCCGAGTGGCGTCAGATGTACGACGAGGCCGGGCGTCTGATGCGCGACCACTTCTGGCGCGAGGACCTCGGCGGTGTCGACTGGGACGGCGTCCTGGAGCGCTACCGGCCGGTGCTGGAGCGGGTCGCCACCCACGACGACCTCGTCGACCTGCTCTGGGAGGTGCAGGGCGAACTCGGCACCTCCCACGCCTATGTGATGCCGCGCGGCGGGCGCGGCAGGCGGTCCGGCCGGCAGGGTCTGCTCGGCGCGGACGTCTCGCGCGCCGAGGACGGCTCCTGGCGCATCGACCGGATCCTGCCCTCGGAGACCTCCGACCCGCACGCCCACTCCCCGCTCGCCGCGCCCGGGGTCGCGCTGCGCGCCGGCGACACCCTGCTCGCCGTCGACGGCCGGCCCGTCGACCCGGTCAGGGGTCCGTGGCCGCTGCTCGTCGGCGCGGCGGGCAACCCGGTGGAACTGACGGTGTCCCCGGCGGGCGGCGGCGATCCGCGGCACGCGGTCGTCGTCCCCCTCGACGACGAGGAGCCCCTGCGCTACCACGCCTGGGTCGCCGACCGGCGGGCCTACGTCCACGAGCGCTCCGGCGGCCGTCTCGGCTACCTCCACGTCCCGGACATGCAGGCGCCCGGCTGGGCGCAGATCCACCGGGACCTGCGGGTCGAGGTGGCGCGCGAGGGCCTGGTCGTGGACGTGCGGGAGAACCGCGGCGGCCACACCTCCCAGCTCGTCGTCGAGAAGCTCGCCCGCCGGATCGTGGGCTGGGACCTGCCGCGCGGGCGGCGAGCCTTCAGCTACCCGTTCGACGCGCCCCGGGGCCCGGTCGTCGCCGTGGCGAACGAGTTCTCCGGCTCCGACGGCGACATCGTGAACGCGGCGATCAAGGCGCTCGGCATCGGTCCGGTCGTGGGCACCCGCACCTGGGGCGGTGTCGTGGGCATCGACAGCCGCTACTCGCTGGTCGACGGCACGCTGGTGACCCAGCCCAAGTACGCCTTCTGGCTGGAGGGTTACGGCTTCGACGTGGAGAACCGGGGCGTCGACCCGGACGTGGAGGTGGTGATGACGCCCCGTGACCACGCGGAGGGGCGCGATCCGCAGCTGGACGAGGCGATCAGGATGGCGCTGACCGCCCTGGCCGAGCACCCGGCGAAGACCCCTCCCGAGCGCCCCTGACACCTCGTCGGGCGGGCGCCGCGCCCCTGTGGGGTGCGGCGCCCGCCGCGGGGCGGGGCGGGCGCCGCACCCCACAGG
>NZ_RDBP01000012.1:207785-223076 GCF_008042045.1 Streptomyces sp. T39 | reverse complement strand
CCTGGCTGGCGGTGCCCAGCACCACCAGTTCGCGTACGGACACGGGGTGCCGTCCCTACCCGGGGGGCCACTGGAGACCGCGGCCGCCCAGCACGTGCGCATGGGCGTGGAAGACGGTCTGCCCCGCACCGGAGCCGGTGTTGAAGACGATGCGGTAGCCGCCGGCGACGTGCCCGCCACGATCGTGCGGGAGACGGACACCACCGTCGCCTTCCGGGACATCAACCCGCAGGCCCCCACGCACGTCCTGGTCATCCCCAGGGCGCACTACCCGGACGCCGCCGCGCTCGCCGCGGCCGCGCCCGAGCTCGCGGCGGACGTGCTGCGGGAGGCAGGGGAGGTGGCGGCCGACGAGAAGGTGGTCGCCGGCGGCTACCGCATCGTCTTCAACACCGGCTCCGGTGCGGGGCAGACCGTCTTCCACGCCCATGCGCACGTGCTGGGCGGCCGCGGTCTCCAGTGGCCCCCCGGGTAGGGACGGCACCCCGTGTCCGTACGCGAACTGGTGGTGCTGGGCACCGCCAGCCAGGTGCCCACCCGGCACCGGAACCACAACGGCTACCTGCTGCGCTGGGACGGCCAGGGCATCCTCTTCGACCCGGGCGAGGGCACCCAGCGGCAGATGCTGCGCGCCGGTGTGTCCGCGCACGACATCGACAGGATCTGCGTCACGCACTTCCACGGTGACCACTCGCTCGGTCTGGCCGGGGTGATCCAGCGGATCAACCTCGACCAGGTGCCGCACCCGGTCACGGCGCACTACCCGGCGAGCGGGCAGCGCTTCTTCGACCGGCTGCGGTACGCGACCGCCTACCGCGAGACCGTGAGCCTGGCCGAGCGGCCGGTCTCGGCCGACGGCCCGCTCGTCACCGAGGGCCCCTACCGTCTGGACGCCCACCGGCTGTCCCACCCCGTCGAGTCGTACGGCTACCGGCTCGTCGAGCCCGACGGCCGCCGGATACTGCCCGCCAAGCTGGCCGAGCACGGCGTCCGCGGGCCCGACGTCGGGCGGCTCCAGCGCGACGGCGCGCTCGGCGGGGTCACGCTCGACGACGTCAGCGAGGTCCGTCGGGGGCAGCGGTTCGCGTTCGTCATGGACACCCGGCTCTGCGACGGGGTCCACGCGCTCGCCGAGGGGTGCGACCTGCTCGTGATCGAGTCCACCTTCCTCGACGAGGACGTCCGGCTCGCCACCGAGCACGGGCATCTGACCGCGGGGCAGGCCGGCCGGGTGGCCCGGGAGGGCGGCGTGCGGCATCTGGTGCTCACCCACTTCTCGCAGCGCTACACCGACGCGGCCGACGTCTTCGAGCGGCAGGCGCGGGACGCCGGCTTCGAGGGGGAGATCACGGTCGCGCAGGACCTGTGGCGGATCCCGGTGCCGAAGAGGGCCTGAAGGTCCGCAGGTCGACCGCCCTAGAATGCGTGCATGCCCATACCAAAGGCCGAACTGCACCTTCATATCGAAGGAACCCTGGAGCCCGAGCTCGCCTTCGCGCTGGCCGCCCGCAACGGCGTCGACCTGCCCTTCGCGGACACCGACGCGCTGCGCGCGGCGTACGCGTTCACCGACCTGCAGTCGTTCCTCGACCTGTACTACGGCCTGATGGCGGTCCTGCGCACCGAGGAGGACTTCGCCGAGCTGACGGACGCCTACCTCGCCCGCGCCGCCGCGCAGGGCGTGCGGCACGCGGAGATCTTCTTCGACCCGCAGGCGCACCTCGCGCGCGGCGTCCCGATGGGCACCGTCGTCGAGGGGCTGGGGCGCGCGCTGGAGCGGTCCGAGGAGCGGCACGGCGTCTCCACCCGGCTGATCATGTGCTTCCTGCGCGACGAGCCGGCCGAGTCGGCGCTGGCGACGCTGCGGGAGGCGGAGCCGTATCTGCAGCGGATCACCGGCGTCGGCCTGGATTCGGCCGAGGTGGGCAACCCGCCCTCGATGTTCCGCGAGGTGTACGAGGCGGCGGCCGCGCTCGGCCTGCGGCGGGTGGCGCACGCGGGCGAGGAGGGCCCGGCCTCCTACGTGCGCGAGGCGCTCGACGTCCTCGGGGTCGAGCGCGTGGACCACGGGCTGCGTGTGATGGAGGATCCCGCCCTGGTGGAGCGGCTGGTGCGGGACCGCGTCCCGCTGACCCTGTGCCCGCTCTCCAACGTGCGGCTGCGCGCGGTGGACGTGCTGGCGGAACACCCCCTGCCGCACATGATGGCGGCCGGTCTGATGTGCACGGTCAACTCCGACGACCCGGCCTACTTCGGCGGCTACGCGGGGGACAACTTCGCGGCGGTGCGCCGGGAACTGGCCCTGGACGACGAGCAGGTGCGCGAGCTCGCCCGCAACTCCTTCCTGGCGTCGTTCCTGGAGGACGACGAGGAGCGGCGCGCACGGTGTCTGGCCGAGGTCGAGGCGTACGACTTCGGCCGTCCTGCCGGGGTCCCCGCCGGGCGTGCCCCGGGCGCGCCGGCGCCGGTTCCGTTCAGCTGAGTGAACGTTTGAGGCGATCCTCAGGAGAAAGTTGCGCCTCCGTTGACCGGTCCGGTTCGCCTACCTAGTCTCTGTTTTCATACGTGGACGAATGTGCGTGGCGGATTCCCGAGGGGGAGACAGCATGGGCCAGGACCTGACCGTCACCGGAGTACGTCTCACACCGATCCTGGTCGCCGACCCGCCCCTGCTGAACACCCAGGGTGTGCACCAGCCGTACACGCCCCGTCTCATCGTCGAGGTCGTCACCGCCGACGGCGTCACCGGCGTCGGCGAGACCTACGGCGACACCAAGTACCTGGACCTCGCCCGCCCGTTGGCCGACGCCCTGAGGGGCCGGTCCGTCACCGCCGTGGGCGGGCTCCAGGAGCTCGCCGCCCGGGTGTGCGGCGACGTGCCCTCGGCGACCGGCGCGGACGCGGTCGACGCCGGCGGACTGCGCGGCGTCCAGACCGCCGACAAGCTCCGGCTCTCCGTCGTCTCCGCCTTCGAGGTCGCCTGCCTGGACGCCCTCGGCAAGGCGGTCGGGCTGCCCGTCCACGCGCTGCTCGGCGGCAAGGTCCGCGACAGCGTCGACTACAGCGCCTACCTCTTCTACCGCTGGGCCGGGCACCCCGGCGGCGCGGGCGAGGCGGACGACTGGGGCGCCGCCCTCGATCCCGCCGGGATCGTCGCCCAGGCCCGCCGCTTCGTCCGCGACCACGGCTTCACCTCGTTCAAGCTCAAGGGAGGCGTCTTCCCGCCCGCCGAGGAGATCGCCGCCGTCCGGGCGCTGGCCGAGGCGTTCCCGGGCCGCCCGCTCCGCCTCGACCCCAACGGCGCCTGGTCGGTGGAGACGGCCCTGCACGTGGCCCGGGAACTCGGCGACGTCCTGGAGTACCTGGAGGACCCCACCAGCACGACGGCGCGGATGGCCGAGGTCGCGGCCGGCACGGACATCCCGCTCGCGACCAACATGTGCGTCACGACCTTCGCCGAGATCCCGGAGGCGTTCGCCCGGGGCGCCGTGCAGGTCGTCCTGTCCGACCACCACTACTGGGGCGGGCTGCTCGCCACCCGCGACCTGGCCGCGCTCTGCCGCACCTTCGGGGTCGCCCTGTCCATGCACTCCAACACCCACCTGGGCATCAGCCTCGCCGCCATGACCCACGTCGCGGCGGTCGTGCCCCAGCTCGACCACGCCTGCGACAGCCACTACCCGTGGCAGACCGAGGACGTGATCACCGAACGCCTGGTCTTCGAGGACGGCCGGCTGGCGGTCGGGGACCGGCCGGGCCTCGGGGTCGAACTGGACCGCGAGCGGCTCGACCGCCTCCACCGCCGCTGGCTGGACGACGACGGCACCTTCCGCGACCGCGACGACGCCGCGGCGATGCGGGTGGCCGACCCCCGGTGGCGCACCCCGTCCGTGCCGCGCTGGTGACCCCCGGCCCCGAGGCCGACACGTGAGGGGTCCGGGCGGCGGGCGCTCGGCCGGACGGGGCACATCAGGCAGACTGGCGTGAACCGCACATGCACGGGAGCGCCACGGTGAGCATTCGCGACGGACAGCGACAGCAGGCGACGAGCCTGGACCCTCTGGCCGCACTGCGGGGCCCCGCGGACCCCGCCTGCGACGTCTATCTCACCGGCAGCGTCTTCCTCGACATCATCTTCACCGGGCTCGACTCGGCGCCGGTCCGCGGCACCGAGTCCTGGGCCCGCGGCATGGGTTCCAGTCCGGGCGGCGTCGCCAACATGGCCACCGCGCTCGCCCGGCTCGGCCTGCACACCTCCCTCGCCGCCGCGTTCGGCGACGACCACTACGGCGAGTACTGCTGGGACGCCCTCGAACAGGGCGAGGGCATCGACCTCTCCCTCTCCCGCACCGTGACCGGCTGGCATTCGCCCGTCACCGTCTCGATGGCGTACGAGGGCGAGCGCACGATGGTCTCCCACGGCCACGAGGCGCCGCAGGCCGAGCACGCGCCCCAGTGCCCGCCTCCCGCCCGTGCCGCGGTCGCCTCGCTGACCCCGGGCGCACGGGCCGAGTGGATCGCCCAGGCCGCCCGCAAGGGCACCCGGATCTTCGCCGACGTCGGCTGGGACGAGAGCGGCCGCTGGGACCCGGCCGACCTCGCCGACCTGGCGCACTGCGAGGCGTTCCTGCCGAACGCCGGCGAGGCGATGCGCTACACCCGCACCGACTGCCCCAGGGCCGCCGCCCACGCCCTCACCGAGCACGTCCGGCTCGCCGTCGTCACGCTGGGCGCCGAGGGCGCGTACGCGGTGGACGGCGCGACCGGCGAGAGCGCGCAGGTGCCGGCGATCGCGGTCGAGGCCCTCGACCCGACGGGCGCAGGGGACGTCTTCGTGGCCGGCTTCGTCACCGGGACCCTGGCGGGCTGGCCGCTGGCCGACCGGCTGGCCTTCGCCGGGCTGACCGCCGCGCTGTCGGTCCAGGAGTTCGGCGGGTCGCTCTCCGCGCCCGGCTGGTGGGAGATCGCCGCCTGGTGGCAGTCGGTGCAGGGCGTACCCGGTCAGGACCCCGCCGCACTGCGGCGGTACGCCTTCCTGGAGCGCCTGCTCCCCGCCCCCGCCCGGCCGTGGCCGCTGCGCCGGGCGGTCCCGACCATCGGCTTCGGCCGCAGCGCCTGACCGGCCCGCGGCCGGGCGGGACGCCGGGCGGGCCCGTACGCGCCGTCGGACCCGGTAAAAGCCTTCGGTCCTGTCGGCGGCAGGTCGTACCCTGGATGTCCGGAGGTTGTCGAGCAGCGAGAACCCTGCAACAGGAGGTATGTGCAGGCCACAGTGCCGGCCCATGACTCAGACACCCACAGCCCAGAACCCGGCGCCGGGGCAGGCGCGAGCCCGCTTCACCGTCCCCGCGAAGCATCCGATGGTGACCGTCCTCGGCTCGGGGGACGCCCTCCTGCGCGTGATCGAGAACGCCTTCCCCGGGGCCGACATCCATGTCCGGGGAAACGAGGTCAGCGCGGTCGGCGACGCGGCGGAAGTCGCGCTCGTCCAGCGCCTGTTCGACGAGATGATGCTGGTGCTCCGCACCGGGCAGCCGATGACGGAGGACGCAGTGGAACGCTCGATCGCCATGCTCAAGGCGGCCGAGGACGGCAGCGGAGAGCCGGGCGCCGAGACCCCGGCCGAGGTCCTCACGCAGAACATCCTCTCCAGCCGCGGCCGGACCATCCGCCCCAAGACGCTCAACCAGAAGCGGTACGTCGACGCGATCGACAAGCACACGGTCGTGTTCGGCATCGGCCCCGCCGGTACCGGCAAGACGTATCTCGCCATGGCCAAGGCGGTGCAGGCGCTCCAGTCGAAGCAGGTCAACCGGATCATCCTGACCCGGCCCGCGGTCGAGGCCGGTGAGCGGCTCGGCTTCCTGCCCGGCACGCTCTACGAGAAGATCGACCCGTACCTGCGCCCGCTCTACGACGCCCTGCACGACATGCTCGACCCCGACTCCATCCCGCGCCTGATGGCGGCGGGCACGATCGAGGTCGCGCCGCTGGCCTACATGCGCGGACGCACCCTCAACGACGCCTTCATCATCCTGGACGAGGCGCAGAACACCAGCGCCGAGCAGATGAAGATGTTCCTCACCCGGCTCGGTTTCGACTCCAAGATCGTCATCACCGGTGACATCACCCAGGTCGACCTGCCGAGCGGCACCAAGAGCGGCCTGCGGCAGGTGCAGGAGATCCTGGACGGTGTCGAGGACGTGCACTTCTCCCGGCTCACGAGCCAGGATGTCGTACGGCACAAGCTCGTCGGCCGTATCGTCGACGCCTACGAGAAGTACGACAACGGGAAGTAGTCACAGCGCGCATGTCGATCGACGTCAACAACGAGTCCGGAACCGAGGTCGACGAGCAGGCGATCCTCGATGTCGCCCGCTACGCGCTGGCGCGTATGCGCATCCACCCGCTCTCCGAGCTCTCGGTGATCGTCGTGGACGAGGAGGCGATGGAGCAGCTCCACATCCAGTGGATGGACCTCCCCGGACCGACCGATGTCATGTCCTTCCCGATGGACGAACTGCGTCCGCCGGCCAAGGACGACGAGGAGCCCCCGCAGGGGCTCCTCGGTGACATCGTGCTCTGCCCCGAGGTCGCCGAGAAGCAGGGCGCCGAGGCGCCCACGCAGCACTCCATGGACGAGGAGCTCCAGCTCCTGACCGTCCACGGCGTGCTGCACCTGCTCGGGTACGACCACGAGGAGCCCGACGAGAAGGCGGAGATGTTCGGTCTCCAGGCCGCCATCGTCGACGGCTGGCGTGCGGAGAAGGGCCTCACCGGCCCCTCCCCGGCACCGACCGTCTCATGAGCCTCCCCCTTGTCGCGGGCGCGGTCGCCCTGGTGGTCGTCGCCTGGCTCGCGGCGTGCGCGGAGGCCGGTCTCGCCCGTGTCTCCAGTTTCCGCGCCGCCGAGGCCGTGCGGTCCGGGCGGCGCGGCGCCGAGAAGCTGGCGCAGGTCACCTCCGACCCCACCCGCTATCTGAACGTCGCCCTCCTGGCCCGCGTCTCCTGCGAGATGGCGGCGGGGGTCCTCGTCACCTACGCGTGCATCGAGGAGTTCCGGGAGACCTGGGCGGCCCTGCTCGTCGCCATGGCCGTGATGGTCCTCGTCAGCTATGTCGCCGTCGGGGTCTCGCCGCGCACCATCGGCCGGCAGCACCCCCTGAACACGGCCACCGCCGCCGCGTACGTCCTGCTGCCGCTGGCCCGGATCATGGGCCCGATCCCGCAGCTGCTGATCCTCATCGGCAACGCCCTCACCCCCGGAAAGGGCTTCCGCAAGGGCCCGTTCGCCTCCGAGGCCGAACTGCGCGCCATGGTCGACCTGGCCGAGCAGGAGTCCCTGATCGAGGACGACGAGCGGCGCATGGTCCACTCCGTCTTCGAACTCGGCGACACCCTGGTCCGCGAGGTGATGGTGCCGCGCACCGACCTGGTGTCCATCGAGCGGTTCAAGACCGTGCGGCAGGCGCTGACGCTGGCGCTGCGCTCGGGCTTCTCGCGCATCCCCGTCACCGGGGAGAACGAGGACGACATCGTCGGTGTCGTCTACCTCAAGGACCTGGTCCGCAAGACCCACGTCAACCGCGACGCCGAGGCCGACCTGGTCTCGACGGCGATGCGGCCCGCCGTCTTCGTCCCCGACACGAAGAACGCCGGCGACCTGCTGCGCGAGATGCAGCAGAAGCGCAACCACGTCGCCGTCGTCATCGACGAGTACGGCGGCACCGCCGGCATCGTCACCATCGAGGACATCCTCGAGGAGATCGTCGGCGAGATCACCGACGAGTACGACCGCGAGCTGCCGCCGGTCGAGGAGCTGGGCGAGGGCCGCTTCCGCGTCACCGCCCGTCTCGACATCGGCGACCTCGGGGAGCTCTACGGCCTGGGAGCCGACGAACTCGACGACGAGGACGTGGAGACGGTCGGCGGCCTGCTCGCCAAGGCGCTCGGCCGGGTGCCGATCGCGGGCGCGGGCGCGGTGGTCGAGCTGCCCGACGGCCGGTCGGTCCGCCTGACCGCCGAGTCCCCGGCCGGCCGCCGCAACCGGATCGTCACGGTGCTCGCGGAGCCCGTGGAGAAGCCCGACGACGAGAGCGGACCGGCATGAGGGCACGGGAACTCCGGGCGCTGTGCCTGGAATTCAACGCGGCGGTCGAGGAGTTCCCCTTCGGTCCCGAGACCTCGGTCTTCAAGGTGCTCGGCAAGATGTTCGCGCTCAGCGCCCTCGACGGGACGCCGCTGACGGTCAACCTCAAGTGCGACCCGGACAACGCGGTGCGGCTGCGGGCCGAACACCCGGCGATCGCGCCGGGCTGGCACATGAACAAGCGGCACTGGAACACGGTGACGGTGGGGGACCTGCCCGACCGGATGGTGCGCGAACTGGTCGAGGACTCCTACGACCTGGTGGTCGCCGGTCTGCCGCGCGCCGAGCGCCTGCGCCTGGACCGCCCGTAGGGCCCGCCCGGTCCCCTACACCCTCGAATCGCGTTCAACAAGATCGCGGAAGCTGTGTATTGTCTGTCCGCGTACTGGGAGGGGGGGCCTCCCGCACCCACAGAACTCTTGGGAGTGACCATCCACATGCGTACCCGTATGCGCCGCGGCGTCGCCGCCGCACTCACCGCTTCCGCGCTCGTCCTGACCGCCGCCGCGTGCGGCGGGGGCGACGACGAGAAGAAGCCGGCCGCCTCCGGCGACACCGCGGACAAGGCGTCCAAGCCCGCCGAGGACAAGCCCGCGGCGTCCACCGAGCCGCTGACGGCCGCTCAGCTGAAGGCCGCGACCCTGGTCGCCGCCGACCTGGGCGAGGGGTGGAAGGCGGCCCCGATGCCTGCCGACGACGAGCCGGCGCCCAAGGCCGACAAGGCCGAGTGCCAGCCCATCGCCGACCTGATGACCGAGGTGCCCGCGAGCGCGAGCGCCAAGGGCGAGTCGGCGGACTTCGAGAAGGGCGCCGAGGCCGACAGCGCCCTCAGCCAGCGGGCCTTCACCTACAAGGGCACCGGCGCCGCGGACCTCACCAAGGCGCTCGGCGCGGCCCTCGACGCCTGCCCGAAGCTGTCGTTCACCCAGGACGGCGAGAAGGTCGAGATGAACGTCCAGAAGCTCCCCGGCGCGCCGAAGACCGCCGAGGAGTCGCACGCCTTCGTGATGGACATGCCCATCCCGGGTCTGGACGTGTCGATCAAGGCCCACATCCTGATCGCCCGCCAGGGCACCGGCATCACCCGCGCCGCGTACGTCCCCGGCCAGGACCCGGCCGCGGCCAAGCTGTTCGACGAGCTGGTCCCGCGCATCGGCGACAAGCTCGTCAAGGCGGTCCAGGGCTGACGCCCTCCGTTCCCGCTCCACGACCGGCCGCCCGGATCCCCTCCGGGCGGCCGATCTATGCTTCGGGGCATGACGCAGACCCCCGACCTCGGCCCCGAGGACCGCAAGATCATCACGCTGGCGCGCAGCGCCCGGGCCCGCAACGGCGTCCCCGAGGGCGCCGCGGTGCGCGACGAGACCGGGCGGACCTATGTCGCCGGCACGGTGGCCCTCCCGTCGCTCGAGCTCAGCGCCCTGCGGACCGCCGTGGCCATGGCCGTGGCCAGCGGCGCCACCTCCCTGGAGGCGGCCGCCGTCGTCTCCGAGTCGGACACCGCGTCGGACGACGACCGCGCGGCAGTGCGGGACCTCGGCGGGGACGCGACGCCGGTGCTCCTGGCGGGCCCGGACGGCGTCCTCAAGTCCTCGGTCACCGCGGGCTGACACCCTCCGCCGGACCCCGTCCCGGGCGCGCGTCATCGACCGCGTCCGGGATCAGGGACAATGGGCGCCATGAGCGCTCGTACCCAGTCTTCCGAAGCCCCCCACCGGGCCGGCTTCGCCTGCTTCGTCGGCCGCCCCAACGCGGGCAAGTCCACTCTCACGAACGCTCTGGTCGGCCAGAAGGTGGCCATCACCTCCAACAGGCCGCAGACCACCCGGCACACCGTGCGCGGCATCGTGCACCGCCCCGAGGCGCAGCTGATCCTGGTGGACACCCCCGGCCTGCACAAGCCGCGCACCCTCCTCGGCGAGCGGCTCAACGACATCGTGCGCACGACGTGGGCCGAGGTCGACGTCATCGGCTTCTGCCTGCCGGCCGACCAGAAGCTCGGCCCCGGCGACCGCTTCATCGCCAAGGAGCTCGCCGGCATCAAGAAGACCCCGAAGGTCGCCATCGTCACCAAGACCGACCTGGTCGACTCCAAGACGCTGGCCGAGCAGCTGATCGCGATCGACCAGCTGGGCCGGGAACTGGGCATCGAGTGGGCGGAGATCGTGCCGGTGTCCGCCGTCGGCGGCACGCAGGTGCAGCTCGTGGCCGACCTGCTCATCCCCCTGCTGCCCGAGAGCCCGCCGCTGTACCCGGAGGGCGACCTCACCGACGAGCCCGAGCAGGTCATGGTCGCGGAGCTGATCCGCGAGGCGGCCCTGGAGGGCGTGCGGGACGAACTGCCGCACTCGATCGCCGTGGTCGTCGAGGAGATGCTGCCCCGGGAGGACCGTCCGGCGGACAAGCCGCTGCTCGACATCCACGCCAACCTCTACATCGAGCGGCCCAGCCAGAAGGGCATCATCATCGGCCCGAAGGGCCAGCGGCTGAAGGAGGTCGGCATGAAGTCCCGCAAGCACATCGAGGCGCTGCTGGGGACGCCGGTCTACCTGGATCTGCACGTGAAGGTGGCCAAGGACTGGCAGCGCGACCCCAAGCAGCTGCGCAAGCTCGGCTTCTGAGGCCGCGGGCGGGAGCCGGACGCCGGGCGCGGTCCGGACACGGCGGCGGGGGCAGGACGCCGGGCGGGTGCCGGCGGCTCCCACCGCCGCCGGCCGTCCTCGTCGGGCGCCGCTCCTGTCAGGCGCCGGTCTTCAGGACCAGCGAGATCAGATCCCGCTGGGCCGGGGTCAGCCGGGGGTCGGAGCAGTAGACCGTCCGCCCGTCGACGGTGAGCTGGTAGGTGAACCCGTCGGGCACACCGGCCGGAGGCTCGGGGTGGCCGTCCGGGACCGCCTGCTCGACCAGTGCCTGCACGTCCTGCGCGTCGGCCCGGTCCGCGGTGTCGATCTCTGCCGTCTTCTCGATGCCGGCGAATCCGCCGGTACGCCTCACCTGGATACGCATGGTCTCCGTTCTAGTACGGATCGTGGCGGGGCGACAGCGGAGCCGGGCCGCCCCGGCGCCCCGCCCGCGCCCCGCCGCTCAGGCCCGGGTGTCCACCCCGACCTGCGACCAGGCCTTCAGCACCGCGTCGTGCTCCTCGCCCTCGCCGTAGCGGTCCGCGGCCGCCGCCACCGTCAGGCGGGCGAAGCTCGCGAAGTCCGCGTCCACCGCGAGGTCGCCGCCGGTCAGCACGTCGAACCAGATCTGGCCCGCGCGCTCCCAGGCACGTCCTCCGAGGCGGGTGGCGAGCAGGTAGAAGGCGTGGTTGGGAATGCCCGAGTTGATGTGCACCCCGCCGTTGTCGCGGCCGGTGCGGACGTAGTCGGCCATCGTGGCGGGCTGGGGGTCCTTGCCCAGCACGTCGTCGTCGTACGCCGTCCCCGGGGCCTTGAGCGAACGCAGTGCCTTGCCCGTGACGCGCGGGGCGAGCAGGCCGGCGCCGATCAGCCAGTCCGCCTCGTCGGCGGTCTGGCCGAGGGTGCGCTGGCGGACCAGGGAGCCGATGACGTCGGAGACCGACTCGTTGAGGGCGCCGGGCTGGCCGAAGTAGCTGAGGTTGGCCGTGTACTGGGTCAGCCCGTGGGCCAGCTCGTGCGCGATCACGTCGACGGACACCGTGAAGTCGAGGAAGATCTCGCCGTCCCCGTCGCCGAACACCATCTGCTCGCCGTTCCAGAAGGCGTTGCCGTACTTCTCGTCGTAGTGGACGGTCGCGTCAAGCGGCAGGCCGCGGCCGTCGATCGAGTTGCGTCCGTAGGCGTCCAGCAGGAGTTCGAAGGTGGCGCCGAGGCCCGCGTACGCGCGGTTGACGGAGGCGTCCGCCACCGGGTCCTCGCCCTCGCGGCGCACCACGACCCCGGGCAGCTCGGTGCCGTTGCGCGCGTCGTGGAGGGTGCGTCGCGGGCCCTCGGCGGTGGCCGCGGCCGTGCGGACGGCCGCACCGGCCACCGTGGTCAGGCGCCTGCCGGTGCGCTGGGCGGCGTCCGCCTGGAGGGTGCGGCGGGCCGGGCCCGAGAGGGCGGGGTCACCCGAGCGCACCAGCCTGTCGAGGATGTGCGGCGGGACGATCGTGCAGAAGACCGGGGTGTGGTTGTCCATGCCTGGACAGTGGCAGCCCGCACGCGGGAAGTCACGGAAAGTGAGCACGATTACCGAAATGGAGTGATGTGCCACATGTGGGCTTTACTCATCGGTCGTCCCGCATACTGAAACGGAACCCACGCTCCTGCCGGGGCTCGGCTACTCTTCTGGGCATCATGCGTTTCGGGCTGCTTCTCCTTAGCTGCCGCGGCGAGGGCCTGTAGTCGTAGGCCGACCCCCTCCCCGCGGAGTCTGGTGCTGCTCTCGACCATCGGTCGGCCCCCATCCCCGCAGGATTCCGAGGAGCCCAACGCCATGACGCAGTCGCAGTGGATCGGCCGTCCCACCCCGATCACCAACACGACGCACACCCAGCAGCCGTCCGGAATGCCGATCCACAAGTACGGCCGGTACGAGGCCGTGGCCATCCCCGACCGCACCTGGCCGGAGCAGCGCATCACCAAGGCGCCCCGCTGGCTCTCCACCGACCTGCGCGACGGCAACCAGGCGCTCATCGACCCCATGAGCCCCGCGCGCAAGCGCGAGATGTTCGACCTGCTGGTACGGATGGGCTTCAAGGAGATCGAGGTCGGCTTCCCCTCCTCCGGCGAGACGGACTTCGCCTTCGTCCGTTCCATCATCGAAGAGGGCGCGATCCCCGAGGACGTCACCATCTCGGTGCTGACGCAGGCCCGTGAGGACCTGATCGAGCGCACGGTGGAGTCCCTGGTCGGCGCCCGTCGCGCCACCGTCCACCTGTACAACGCGACCGCGCCCACCTTCCGGCGGGTCGTCTTCCGCGGCTCCAAGGACGACATCAGGCAGATCGCCGTCGACGGCACCCGGCTGGTCATGGAGTACGCGGAGAAGCTGCTGGGCCCGGAGACCGCCTTCGGCTACCAGTACAGCCCCGAGATCTTCACCGACACCGAGCTGGACTTCGCCCTGGAGGTCTGCGAGGCGGTCTGCGACGTGTGGCAGCCCGGCCCGGGCCGCGAGATCATCCTCAACCTGCCCGCCACCGTGGAGCGTTCGACGCCCTCCACCCACGCGGACCGCTTCGAGTGGATGGCGCGCCATCTGACCCGGCGCGAGCACGTCTGCCTGTCCGTCCACCCGCACAACGACCGCGGCACCGCCGTCGCCGCCGCCGAGCTGGCGGTCATGGCGGGCGCCGACCGCATCGAGGGCTGCCTGTTCGGGCAGGGCGAGCGCACGGGCAACGTCGACCTGGTCACCCTGGGCATGAACCTGTTCTCGCAGGGCGTCGACCCGCAGCTGGACTTCTCGCAGATCGACGACATCCGCCGCACCAGCGAGTACTGCAACCAGATGGAGATCCACCCGCGCCACCCCTACGCGGGCGACCTGGTCTACACGGCCTTCTCCGGCTCCCACCAGGACGCCATCAAGAAGGGCTTCGACGCGATGGAGGCCGACGCGGCCGCCGCCGGCAGGAGCGTCGACGAGATCGAGTGGGCGGTCCCGTACCTGCCGATCGACCCCAAGGACGTCGGCCGCTCCTACGAGGCCGTCATCCGCGTCAACTCCCAGTCGGGCAAGGGCGGTATCGCCTACGTCCTGAAGAACGACCACAAGCTGGACCTGCCGCGCCGGATGCAGATCGAGTTCTCGCGGATCATCCAGGCCAAGACCGACACCGAGGGCGGCGAGGTCACCCCGGCCGCGATCTGGTCCGTCTTCCAGGACGAGTACCTGCCCAACCCCGAGAACCCGTGGGGGCGCATCCAGATCCGCTCCGGGCAGACCACCACCGACAAGGACGGCGTCGACACCTTGACCGTCGAGGCGGTCGTCGACGGCGCCGAGACGGTGCTGACCGGCTCGGGCAACGGCCCGATCTCCGCGTTCTTCGAGGCGCTGAACGCCGTGGGCGTCGACGTGCGCCTGCTGGACTACCAGGAGCACACCATGAGCGAGGGCGCGTCCGCGCAGGCCGCCTCGTACATCGAGTGCGCCATCGACGGAAAGGTGCTGTGGGGCATCGGCATCGACGCCAACACCACCCGCGCCTCCCTGAAGGCCGTCGTCTCCGCCGTCAACCGCGCGGCCCGCTAGGACACCGCCGGCCCGGACGACGACGCCGGGTGTGCCCGAGCACGGGCACACCCGGCGTTTTCGCGCCCCCGTGCGGCCGCCCCCGGAACGTGCGGATCCGGCCATGTCGCGAGTCACCTCCCGCCGGGGTGCTGACGTGACATCAATCGTGTGGCTAACATCACGTCCACGCGGCAATGTTGCCGCAGCATTGCGGAGGTGCGACGTGCTGCCAACCCTGGGACATCTGGGCCGAAAAGTGCGGGTCTGCGGCATTCGTACGTCATGGACCACCATCGGCGACGGCGAGTTCTTCTGCGCGGACTGCGGCGGCGACCGCAACTACCGCCGCCGGACCGGGCGCCGCCGGTTCACCCTTCTCGGGGTGCCGCTGCTCGGCCGGGGCGACACCGGACCCGTCGTCGAATGCGCCGCCTGCCACACCCACTTCGGACCGGACGCCCTCGACCACCCCACCACCGGCCGTTTCTCCGCGATGCTCCGGGACGCGGTGCACACCGTCGCCCTCGCCGTCCTCGCCTCCGGCGGCACCTCATCGCGCTCGGTGCTGGAGACCGCCGTCCACACCGTCCGCGCCGCCGGGCTCGACGGATGCACCGAGGACCAGCTGGTCTCCCTGATCGAGGACCTCGCCGCCGACACCGGCCGGTACGTCGCCGACACCACGCCGTACGGCGCCGCCCTGGCCATCGAACTCCACGAGGCCCTGGAGCCCCTGGCGCCCCATCTCGCCCCCGCCGGGCGGGAGTCGATCCTCCTCCAGGGCGCCCGGATCGCCCTCGCCGACGGCCCCTACACCCAGGCCGAGCGGGAGGTCCTCACCACCGTGGGCGCCGCCCTGCGGCTCGGCGAGGAGGACACCGCCCGCCTGATGGAGACCGCCCGCGTCGCGCGGGAGGGCGAGATGCCGGGTACTCCCGGGGGCGGCACGGCGGCGCC
>NZ_RDBP01000012.1:172001-207685 GCF_008042045.1 Streptomyces sp. T39 | reverse complement strand
CCATCCTCCGTCATGGGTGCGGCAGGTGCCCCGCCCGGGCGCGGGCGGGCACACCGCTCAGCCCGTGGACGCCGGTTCGCGGGCGGCCGGAGCCGCCGCCCGTACTCCCCGCGGAGTACCGGCGCCGCCGTGCCGCCCCCGGGAGTACCCGGCATCTCGCCCTCCCGCGCGACGCGGGCGGCGCCCCCGCGACGGGACGCTGGTGACGCATTCCGTCACCGGACGCCCGTACGAAGGGGAGACACCCATGGGGCCCGAACCGCCCGCCGGCGCGACACCGCCGGTGAAACCGCCCGCCCGTCCCGGCGGCCGGCGCGCCCTGCCCTGGGCCGTCGTGCTGCTGTGGGTCGCCGTCATCGCACTCGCCCTGCCCTTCGCCGGGAAGCTCGCGGACGCGCAGCGGGACAACGTGGTCGACTACCTGCCCGCGAGCGCCGACTCCACCCGGGCCGCCAGGATCGGACAGGCCCTGCCCGGCGGGGAGGCCACCGAACTGGTCGTCGTCTACCACCGCGACGGCGGGCTGACCGCCGCCGACCGGACGCTCGCCGAGCGGCGGCTCGCGGAGATCACCGGCGCCCACGACTTCGGCACCGCTTCGGCCGAGGGCGTCCCGTCGCGGGACGGGACCACCCTGATGTACCCCCTGACGACCACCGCCCCCGGCAGCGACAACGACGCCCGCATCGCCCTCGTGGACGACGTGCGCGAGCGGCTCGCGGCGGACCGCACCGGCGGTCTGCGCGCCGAACTCGGCGGTCCCGGCGCGCTGGCGACGGACATGGAGAAGGTCTTCGAGACCATCGACGGCACCCTCATGATCGCCACCGTGCTCGTCGTCGCCGTGCTGCTGATCATCACCTACCGCAGCCCCTTCCTGTGGCTCGTGCCGCTCGCCGTCGTCGGCGCCGCCGCCGTCGCCTCGCAGGCCCTCGTGTACGGGCTCGTCCGAGGATTCGACCTCACCGTCACCAGCCAGAGCGCCGCCATCATGACCGTGCTCGTCTTCGGCGCGGGCACCGACTACGCCCTGCTCCTCGTCGCCCGCTACCGCGAGGAACTCCGCCGCGTCGCGCACCCGTACGACGCCATGCGCGCCGCCCTGCGCGGCTGCGGACCCGCCGTGCTCGCCTCCTCCGGAACGGTCGCCGCGGGTCTGCTGTGCCTGCTGGCCGCCGACCTCAACAGCGCGAGCGGCCTCGGCCCGGTCGGCGCCGTCGGCGTGGTCTGCGCCCTCGCGGCCATGCTCACCCTGCTGCCCGCCGTGCTCGTGCTGCTGGGCCGCCGGGTGTTCTGGCCGCTCGTCCCCGTCCACGGCACCGAGGCACCGCACCGCCGCTCGCTGTTCGCCGCCATGGGGGGCTCGGCGGGCCGGCGCCCCGGCGTGGTGCTGGCGGCCGGCGCGCTCGTGCTCGGCGCGCTCGTGCTCGGCACCCTGAACCAGCCGGGCGACCTCGCCCAGGAGGACAGCTTCACCGACCGCCCCGAGTCGGTGTCGGCGACGGCGCTCCTCGGCGAGGCGTACCCGGATCGGAGCAGCCGGCCCATCACCGTCGTCGCCCCCTCGGACACCGCCGGCACCGCACTGGAGCGTGCCCGCGCCACCGAGGGCGTCGTGCGGGCCGAAGCCGGGCGCTCCGGCGGCGGGTGGAGCGAGATCACCGTCTTCGCGAAGGACGCGCCCGAGACCCCGGGCGAGACGGCGACCATCGAGGCCCTGCGCGCGCATCTGGACGGCAGCCATGTCGGGGGCCCCGGCGCACAGCAGCTGGACCTCGCGGAGACCGACGCCCGCGACCGGCGGGTCGTCATCCCGCTGGTGCTCGGCGCGGTCCTGCTGATCCTCGTCGCCCTGCTCCGCAGTCTGGTCGCGCCGCTGATCCTCACCGTCGCCGTCGTCGCCGTGTGGGCGGCGGTCAACGGCCTCGGCGCCCTGGTCTTCGAACCGCTCCTCGGCTTCCGGGGCGTCGACCCCAGCATCCCGCTGCTGTCGTTCGTGTTCCTGGTCGCGCTCGGCGTCGACTACGGCATCTTCCTGATGCACCGGATGCGCGAGGAGTCCCTCGCCGGATCCGACCCGCGCGCCGCCGCCCTGACCGCGCTGCGCACCACCGGCGGAGTCATCGCCTCGGCGGGCATCGTGCTGGCGGCGACCTTCACCGTGCTGATGAACCTGCCGCTGGTGCCGCTGGTGGAGATGGGCTTCCTCGTCGCGGTCGGCGTGCTGCTCGACACCTTCCTCGTGCGCACCTACCTCGTCACCGCGGTCAGCGTGCTGCTGCGTGAACGGGTCTGGTGGCCGGGCCCGTTGAGCCGTCGCCGGCCACCTGCCGCGCCCGGCCCCGCCGGGGCGGCCGGAGCCGCCGCCCGCGAACCGGCGTCCACGGGCTGAGCGGTGTGCCCGCCCGCGCCCGGGCGGGGCACCTGCCGCACCCATGACGGAGGATGGAGCCCGTGGAACAGCTGGACGACAACGGAACGCCACCCGGCGCACCCCGCATCGGGGAACGGGTGCTCAACGCGATCAGCCGCGACCCGCTCGCCGCCCCCCACCGCAGGCGCAACGACGCGGTCCTCACCGCGCTGATCGGCGCGGTGTCCGTCGCGCTCGCCCTGCTCGCCGACGACGGACGCCGCCCCGGCCCGCTCGGCTGGGTGCTGCTCGCCGGCTGCGTCCTGCCGCTGGCGAGGCGCCGCTCACGGCCCGGTCTCGTGCTGCTGGCGGTGGTGGCGTCCGTCGTGCCGTACCACGCCCTCGACAACAGCCATGCCGCTCCGGTGCCCGCCTCGCTGCTCGCCCTCTACACCTACGCCGTCACGGCCCGGCCGCTGCACACCCTCCTGGCCGGCTGCGGCATCGTCGGCGTCACCCTCACCGTGATGTTCAGCCTCGGCTCCCACGAGGGCTTCGAGTCGCTGCGCACCTCCGGGTGGATCCTCGCGGCCCTGGTCTGCGGGGTCGACGTCCGCGTCTACCGGCTCTACATCGCCTCCGTCGTCGGCCGCGCCGAGCGGGCCGAGCGGACCCGCGAGGAGGAGGCCGCACGGCGGGTCGCCGAGGAACGCCTGCGGATCGCGCGCGATCTGCACGATCTGCTCGCGCACTCGATCACGCTGATCGGCGTCCAGACCTCGGTCGCCTCCCACGTCCTGACCGTCGATCCCGAGCGCCTCGACCGCACCGCGATCGCCGCGGCCCTGGAGGACATCGCGGAGACCTGCCGCACCGCCCGCGGCGAACTGCGCACCACCCTGGAGGTGTTGCGCGCCGACGGCCCCGAGTGCGACGGCCCGCTGCCCGACCTGGCCGCCCTGCCCGGCCTCGTCCGCACCGCCGGCGCCCGCCTCGACCTGCGCACCGGCGACGGGCCGCTGCCGCCCGCGGTCGCCGCCGCGGCCTACCGCATCGTCCAGGAGTCCCTCACCAACGCGGTCCGTCACGCGGGCACGGGCGTGCGCGTCGACGTCCGTCTGGAACGCCTCGCGGACGCCCTGCGCGTCACCGTCACCGACGACGGCCGGGGCCCGGCCGGGCAGTCCGCCGGCGGCTTCGGCATCATCGGCATGCGCGAGCGGGCCCGCAGCGTCGGCGGCACCCTCACGGCCGGCCCGCGCCCCGGGCACCCCGGGTACGAGGTCGCCGCACTCCTTCCGCTCCAGCCGTCGCAGGCCACCGCATGACCCGTGTGCCGCTCCAGCCGTCGGAGGTCCCCGCATGATCCGTGTCCTTCTCGCCGACGACCAGACGCTCGTCCGCGCGGCCTTCGCGATGCTCGTCGAGTCGGCCGGCGACATGGAGGTCGTCGGCCAGGCGGGCACGGGCGCCGAGGCCGTCGCCCTCGCCCGCGCCGAACGGGCGGACCTCGTCGTGATGGACATCCGTATGCCCGAACTCGACGGCATCGAGGCGACGCGCCTGATCGCCGCGGACGAGGACATGGCGGGAGTGAAGGTCCTCGTGCTCACGACGTACGACACCGACGACCACATCGTCGAGGCGCTGCGCGCCGGCGCCTCGGGCTTCCTGGTCAAGGACACCAGGCCGGCCGAACTGCTGGCCGCGATCCGCACGGTAGCCGCGGGCGACTCCCTGCTCTCCCCGGGCCCCACCGCCCGGCTGATCGCCCGCTTCCTCAGCACCCCCGGACTGCCGCGCACGAACGGAGGCCCCGACGACCTCACCGACCGCGAACGCCAGGTCCTGCGTCTCGTCGCCCGCGGCCTCAACAACACCGAGATCGCCGAGTCCCTGGGCCTGAGCCCGCTCACCGCCAAGACCCACGTCAGCCGCATCATGGGCAAGCTCGCCGCCCGTGACCGCGCCCAACTGGTCATCGTGGCTTACGAGTCGGGCCTGATCACGCCGGGCGCCGCGGATTGAGCGGGCGCACGGCGACGGGCCCGGCGGCTTCCGCCGCCGGGCCCGTCGCCGGTCCACAGCCTTACGCGCCGCTCGCCTCGAGCATGTCCTCGCGCTCGACGATCTTCACGCGCTCGCGGCCCTGGGGCTCGCCCAGCGCCTTCTCGGCGGCGTCGAGCCTGTACCAGCCCTCCCAGGTGGTCCAGCGGACGCCGCGGCCGGAGAGGAAGCCCTCCACGGCGTCCGGCTCCGGGCTGGCCGGGGTCTGCAGGCGGCCGGCGGCGTGGTCGGCCAGCAGGTTGGCGACCGTCTCGTTGGCGTCGCCCTTGGTGTGGCCGATGAGGCCGACCGGACCGCGGCGGATCCAGCCGGTGACGTACGTGGAGTCCAGGTGCTCCCCGGACTCCTCGATCACCCGGCCGCCCTCGTCGGGGACGGTGCCCGAGGCGACGTCCCAGGGGAGCTTCGGCAGCTCGTCGGAGAGGTAGCCCACGGCGCGGTAGACGGCGGTGACGTCCCAGTCCTTGAACTCGCCGGTGCCCTTGACGTTGCCGGTGCCGTCGAGCGCGGTGCGCTCGGTGCGCAGGCCCACGACCTTGCCGTCCTCGCCGAGGATCTCGGTGGGGGACTCGAAGAAGTGCAGGAACAGCTTGTGCGGGCGCTCGCCGATGTCGCGGATCGCCCAGTTCTCCAGCGTCTTCGCGACCATGTCCGCCTGCTTGTTGCCGCGGCGGGTCTCGATGGAGCCGGCGTCGTAGTCGATGTCCTCGGGGTCGACGATGACCTCGATGGTGGGGGAGTGGTCCAGCTCGCGGAGCTCCATCGGGCTGAACTTCGCCTGCGCGGGGCCGCGCCGGCCGAAGACGTGGATCTCCTTGGCCCGGTTGGCCTTCAGGCCCTCGTGGACGTTCGGCGGGATCTCGGTCGGCAGCAGTTCCTCGGCGGTCTTCGCGAGGATGCGGGCCACGTCGAGGGCGACGTTGCCGACACCGAGCACGGCGACCTTCTCGGCCTCCAGCGACCAGGTGCGGGGCCAGTCCGGGTGGCCGTCGTACCAGGAGACGAAGTCGGCCGCGCCGTGGGAGCCGTCCAGCTCGACGCCCGGGATGTCGAGCGCCCGGTCCGCCGTCGCGCCGGTGGAGAAGATCACCGCGTCGTAGAAGGCGCGCAGGTCGTCGAGGGTGATGTCGGTGCCGTAGTCCACGTTGCCGAAGAGCCGGATCTGCGGCTTGTCGAGCACCTGGTGCAGGGCGGTGATGATGCCCTTGATGCGCGGGTGGTCGGGGGCGACGCCGTAGCGGATCAGGCCGAAGGGCGCGGGCATGCGCTCGAAGAGATCGATGGAGACGCCGGGGTCGGCGGCTGCCACCTCGGACTTCAGCAGCGCATCGGCGGCGTAGATTCCGGCGGGGCCGGCTCCGACGATGGCTACCCGCAGGGGGCGGGGCATGGCAGATTCCCTTCGAGCGGCGACGACTGGCTCGTCGGTAACCCTAAACAAAGGCAAGCCTAAGTCTGTACCCGGTCCCCTTCTATGGACTCATAAGGCAGACTTATGGCCACTCAAAGATCCACTTGATGGGGTCGTCGGGTGACCCCCTGCCGGCCGCCGTGCAGCGCCTCCCCGGCGCCGGCGCGCGGCGTCCGGAGGGCCTCATCACCCGGGACACGCCGCATCCGCTCGCCGTATCGGGGGGCCGCGCGGTGGAGACTGACCGTCTGATCGCGGCAGCTCTGCCCAGGGAAGGGGGTCGCACGCCATGACCCTGCCCATCGGTACGTACGTCGTCGACACCCGCACCGGACGCGTGGGCCGGTTCATGGGGCCGACCGGTCCGTTCGTCGCACTGAGACCCGTCGGCGGCGGGCGCGAGTGGGAGTGCGACCCCGACGAGGTGCGCCCGGCCACCGCGGCGGAACGGATCAGCGCCACGACGGCCTATGTGAACGCCCGCAGCCGCGGCGAGGTGACCTGAGTCCCGGGATCCCCCGGGGGCCGGGGCCCGAGCCCCGTCAGTAGTAGCCCTTCTCGCCGTCCAGCAGCTCGCGGACGGCGTCGAGGTGTCCGGCGTGCCGGGCGGTCTCCTCGACCATGTGGATCACCATCCAGCGCAGCGAGGCCGCGGCCGAGCGGAAGTCGGGGTGCCGGCCCACCTCGTCGAGGCCGTGGGCGGCGATGATCCCGTCCGAGACCGCGCACTGCTTGCGGTAGTCGTCGAGCAGCTGCGCGAGGGGCACGCCCTCCACCCGCATGTCCAGGTCCTCCGGGTCCTCGGAGAACTGCGGGCCGTCGGCCGGGCGGCCGAGGAACAGGACCTCGAACCAGGTCTGCTCGGTCCAGCGCAGATGGGACACGATCCCGGCCACGGTCATCAGCGGCGACGACGGCAGCACCGCGCGGTGCGCGTCCTCTTCGGTCAGGCCCTCGCACTTGTAGTGGACGATCTCGCGCTGCAGCCGGAACCAGCCCGTCAGCTGGGTCCGCTCGTCGGCGCTGAAGGGAGGCCGCTCCCGGGGAAGTGTCATGTCCGCGGACGCTAGCGGCCCCCGGCCGCACCCGCACCGCTTTTTCCGGGGCCGGAGCCGGAGCCGCAGCCGCAGCCGGAGCCGCGGGATGTGACGGATGCGCCGGGGTGCGTCCGCGGCTCGCGTTCCAGCCGCTCGCGGCCGGTGGATCCGCGTGCCGGGCAGAGGAGTTCGAGCTCGGTGATGTCGCACAGGGCCACCGGACCGGCGGCGATCCGCTCGTCCCACTCGTTCGCCGTCCGCCCGAGCAGCACATTCGCCGTCCGCCCGAGCGGCACACGGTCGGCGGCGGATGTGGCGATCAGGAAGCCGGCGGTGTTCACTCCCGGACTCCCCTTGCTCCACGGTCTCCCCGGGTCGCCGCGGTGCATGCGCTTCTCCGGAAGAACGTCCCTGTCCACGCCGCCCTCGGCGGCAAGCGGCGTGCATCCTCCGGCGAGCGGAGGCGCCGGTGGCGGGGAATCGCGGACCGGGACCGGCCCGGCCCCCGCGGTACGGGAGAATGGGCGCATGAGCCTCTTCCGTGACGACGGTGTCGTGCTGCGCACCCAGAAGCTGGGTGAGGCGGACCGCATCATCACGCTGCTCACCCGCGGTCACGGCCGCGTGCGGGCGGTGGCGCGCGGAGTGCGGCGCACCAAGTCCAAGTTCGGGGCGCGGCTGGAACCGTTCTCCCACGTCGACGTGCAGTTCTTCGCGCGCGGCAGCGAGCTCGTGGGGCGCGGCCTGCCGCTGTGCACCCAGTCGGAGACCATCGCCCCGTACGGCGGCGGCATCGTCACCGACTACGCACGGTACACGGCCGGCACCGCCATGCTGGAGACCGCCGAACGCTTCACCGACCACGAGGGCGAACCGGCGGTGCAGCAGTACCTGCTGCTCGTCGGCGCTCTGCGCACCCTAGCGCGGGGCGAGCACGCGCCGAACCTCGTCCTCGACGCCTTCCTGCTGCGCTCGCTGGCCGTCAACGGCTACGCGCCCAGCTTCGACGACTGCGCCCGCTGCGGGCTGCCCGGCCCGAACCGGTTCTTCTCCGTGGCCGCGGGCGGCGCCATATGCGGTGACTGCCGGGTGCCCGGCAGCGTCGTACCCTCTGCGGAGGCCATCGCCCTCCTGAGCGCGCTGCTCACGGGCGACTGGCCGACGGCGGACGCGTGCGAGGCGCGTCACGTCAGGGAGGGCAGCGGGCTGGTGTCCGCGTATCTGCACTGGCACCTGGAGCGTGGTCTGCGCTCGCTCCGGTACGTAGAGAAGTAGCTGACGAGGAGTTGTGAGCCGCATGGCACGACGCGGAATCCTGGGGCGGTCCCGCCGCGAGTACAAGGTCCCCGAGCCGCACCCCTCCGGCGCCCGTCCGCCCCGGATCCCGTCCGAGCTCGTGCCGAACCACGTGGCCTGCGTCATGGACGGCAACGGCCGCTGGGCGAAGGACCGCGGCCTGCCGCGCACCGAGGGCCACAAGGTCGGCGAGGGCGTCGTCCTCGACGTGCTCAAGGGCTGCCTGGAGATGGGCGTCAAGAACCTCTCCCTCTACGCCTTCTCCACGGAGAACTGGAAGCGCTCGCCCGACGAGGTCCGTTTCCTCATGAACTTCAACCGGGACGTCATCCGCCGCCGCCGCGACGAGATGGACGAGCTCGGCATCCGCATCCGCTGGGTGGGCCGGATGCCCAAGATGTGGAAGTCCGTGGTCCAGGAGCTCCAGGTCGCGCAGGAGCAGACCGTCGACAACGACGCCATGACGCTCTACTTCTGCGTCAACTACGGCGGCCGGGCGGAGGTCGCGGACGCCGCGCAGGCCATCGCGCGGGACGTCGCGGCCGGCAGGCTGGACCCGGGCAAGGTCAACGAGAAGACCTTCCAGAAGTACCTGTACTACCCGGACATGCCGGACGTGGATCTCTTCCTGCGCCCCAGCGGCGAGATGCGTACCTCCAACTACCTGATCTGGCAGAGCAGTTACGCCGAGATGGTGTTCCAGGACGTGCTGTGGCCGGACTTCGACCGCCGCGACCTGTGGCGCGCCTGCCTCGAATACGCCCAGCGGGACCGCCGGTTCGGCGGTGCGATCCCCAACGAGGAGATCGCCGCGATGCAGGGCCGGCCGGACACCCCCGCCGGCTGAGCCGGGCCGCCCCGCGGTGGCCGGCCGGGCCGTCCCGGCCGGCCGCTACGATCACGGCCCATGACGGATACACATGATCGGCCCGGCGCGGACGAGAGTCCCCGCACGGGCCCGCACGGCGAGCCGGACCCGGGCACCGGCCCCCTCACGGCCGCCGGCGACGCCGCGACGGCCCCCGCCGGGGAGCCCGGTGCGGGGACGGCGGTGGAATTCGCCTACGAGGTGACCGTCGCCGACCTCGCGGACTCCCTCAACGGGCGCCTGGGCGCCACCCCCTCGGGCCGCCGCACACGGTGGCTGCTGCGTGCCGCCGGCGTCGGCGGCGCCGTCTGGCTGGTCGGGACGGCCCTCGGGGACCCCGTGTTCACGGAACTGCTGCCGCCGGCCATGTTCCTGGTCATCGGTTTCGGCCTCACCCCGGTCGTGCACTTCCTCCAGGCCCGCCAGGTCCACACCGTCGCGTCCCGGCAGGGGCCGTTCCGGGCCGTGGCGACGGCCGAGGGCGTCCGGCTGGTTTCCCGTGACACCGACACCACCCACCGCTGGGGCATGTACACCCGGTACACCGAGACCGACACCGTCTTCGTGCTGCTCACCGGGGACAAGCACGGCGCCGGGATGCTGACGCTGCCCAAGCGCGGCGCCACCGCCCCGGACGGCGCCGACCGCCTGCGCACCCTGCTCGACGCTCACATCGAACGCGTCTGACACCCGGGACGGGGTGTCCCGCTCGGCGTGAGGCAGCTCCGTTTCGACGCCCCCCGTTTCGACGCCCCCCGGTCCGACGCGGCTCCGGTACGACGGCGCCCCGGTCGCGGAGGCGACCGGGGCGGGACCGTCGGGGGGATCAGGCGGGCTTCGCGGCACACTCCGCGCAGGTGCCGAAGATCTCCACCGTGTGCGCCACGTTCACATAGCCGTGCTGGGCGGCGATGGTCTCGGCCCACTGCTCGACCGCGGGACCCTCGACCTCGACGGCCTTGCCGCACAGCCGGCACACCAGGTGATGGTGGTGGTCGTCGGTGGAGCAGCGCCGGTAGACGGACTCGCCCTCGCTGGTGCGCAGCACATCCACCTCGCCCGCGTCGGCGAGCGACTGGAGGGTGCGGTACACCGTGGTCAGGCCGACCGAGTCACCGCGGTGCTTGAGCATGTCGTGCAGCTCCTGGGCGCTGCGGAACTCGTCCACCTCGTCGAGCGCCGCCGCGACCGCGGCACGCTGCCGGGTGGACCGGCCTCGCACCGGGGCGGTGTTCCCGCCGGTTGGCGCCGTGGTCACTGGAGCCTCCTTGCCTCGCCCGCACATGTGTCGGGCCATTCTGCCAGGCCCCCGCACGGACGCGTTCCGTACCGCAGGTGCGCGGCGCCCGTCCGGCGCCGCGCGCCGTTCAGACCTTGACGTCGTCGTTCGGACGTCGACTGCCCGGCATCGGGGCCGCGCAGTCGGGCCCGCCCGCGGCGCCCGCCTCCACGGCACGCGCCCGGCGGCGGGCGAGCGGCGCGGCCAGTGCGGTCAGCAGGACGAAGACGCCGATGGCCAGCATCACAATGGTCGCTCCCGGGGGCACGTCCTGGAAATAGGACGTGGTCGTGCCGGTCAGCGCGACGACGACGCCGATGGTGACCGCCAGGGCGTAGGTGGCCCTGAAGGAGCGCGCGAGCTGCTGCGCCGCGGCCACCGGGACCACCATCAGCGCGCTGACGAGCAGCAGGCCGACGACGCGCATGGCGACGCTCACCGTGACCGCGGCCGTGACCGCGATCAGCAGGTTCAGCGCCCGCACCGGCAGACCGGTGACCCGGGCGAACTCCTCGTCCTGGCTGACGGCGAAGAGCTGCCGCCGCAGACCGAGGGAGACCGCCACCACGAAGGCGGCGAGCAGCACGATCGCCGTGACGTCCCCGTCGGAGACCGTGGAGAGCGAGCCGAAGAGGTAGCTGGTCAGGTTCGCGGTGGAGCCGGAGTCGGACAGCTCGATCAGCAGGACGCCGCCCGCCATGCCGCCGTAGAACAGCATCGCCAGCGCGATGTCGCCCCGGGTGCGCCCGTAGGTGCGGATGAGCTCCATGAGCACGGCGCCGAGCACCGAGACCAGGGTCGCCATCCAGATGGGGTTGGCCGACATCAGGAAGCCGAGACCGACACCGGTCATCGCGACATGGCCGATGCCGTCGCCCATCAGCGCCTGCCGGCGCTGCACCAGGTAGACGCCGACGGCGGGCGCCGTGATGCCGACCAGCAGGGCCGCGATCAGTGCCCGCTGCATGAACGGGGATTGGAGCATCTCGATCATGTCAGCAGTCCCGTGCGGAGCGGCTCGTCGGCCGCGTGCGGATGTACGTGGTCGTGGCCGGGCAGCGCGTGCTGGCCGACGGCCTCCGGGGGCGGGCCGTCGTGGACGACGCAGCCGTCGCGCAGCACCACCGCGCGGTCGATCAGCGGCTCCAGCGGGCCCAGCTCGTGCAGCACCAGCAGCACGGTCGTGCCGGCGGCGACCTGCTCGCGCAGCGTCCCCGCCAGCACCTCCTGGCTGGCCAGGTCCACGCCGGCCATCGGCTCGTCCATGATCAGCAGTTCCGGCTCGGACGCCAGCGCCCGGGCGATCAGCACCCGCTGGTGCTGGCCGCCGGAGAGGGCGCCGACCGGGTCCTTGGCGCGGTCGGCGAGGCCGACCAGCTCCACGGCACGCATCACGGCCGCCCGGTCGGCGCGCGAGGGCAGGCCGAAGGGGGCACGCGAGAGACGGCCGGAGGCCACGACCTCGCGCACGGTCGCCGGCACTCCGCTCGCGGCGGTGGTGCGCTGGGGCACGTAGCCGACGCGACGCCACTGGCGGAAACGCTTCAGCTCGGTGCCGAACAGCTCCACCCGCCCCTCGTCGAGCGGCACCTGGCCGATCGCGGAACGGACGGCGGTGGACTTGCCGGAGCCGTTGGCGCCGAGCAGGGCCACCACCTCCCCGCGGCGGACGGTGAGGTCGATGCCGCGCAGGACGGGCCGGGAGCCGAGCGTGGCGCGGGCTCCGCGGACGGAAATGACCGGCTCGGTGCTCATGGCGGGCCGCCTCTCGTCTGATTGCGTCACTTCGCGCCGAGGGCCTTCTGCAGCGCGGCGAGGTTCGAGCGCATGACCTCGACGTAGTCATCGCCCCGGGACGTGTCCGTGATTCCCTCCAGGGGGTCGAGGACGTCCGTCTTCAGGCCGGTGTCCTTCGCGAGGGTCTTCGCGGTCCGGTCGCTGGCGAGGGTCTCGAAGAAGACGGTCGTGACCTTGTCCTTCTCCGCGATCGTCTGGAGTTCCTTGATCCGGGCCGGGCTGGGCTCGGACTCGGGGGCGATGCCCGAGATGCCCTCCTGCTCCAGGCCGTAGCGCTCGGCGAGGTAGCCGAAGGCGGAGTGGGTGGTGATGAACGTCCGCGTGGAGGAGTTCTTCAGACCCTGCTCGAAGTCCTTGTCCAGGGCGGTCAGCTCGGCGACCAGGGCCTCGGTGTTCTTCTTGTACTCCGCGGCGTGGTCGGGGTCGGCCTCCTCCATCCGGCTGCCGACGCCCTTGGCGACCTCCGCGTACTTCGAGGGGTCGAGCCAGATGTGCGGGTCGGCGCCGCCCTCGGCCGCATGGTCGTGGCCCTCGTGCCCGGCCTCCGCCCCGGCCTCGTCGTGGCCCTCCTCGTGACCGTGGGCGTCGCCCTCGTCGTGGGAGGGCTCGCCCTCCTCGTGGGAGTGGTCGTGGCCGCCCCCGTCGCCGAAGCTCTCCATCGTGGTCAGCTCGGCCGCGTCGACCTTGTGCTCGACGGTGGCCTGCCCGATGGCCTTGTCGATGGCCGGCTGCACGCCCTTGAGGTAGAGGATGAACCCGGAGTCGTTCAGCTCGGCGGTCTGGCGGGGCTTGAGGTCCAGGTCGTGCGGCTCCACGCCGGGCTTGGTGAGCGTGGTCACCGAGACGTTGGCGCCGCCTATCCGCTCGGCGAGATACTGCATGGGGTAGAACGACGCCACGACCTTCAGCCTGCCGTCGTCCGTGCGCTCAGCGGCGTCGGAGGTGGAGCACGCGGTAACGGCCATCAGGCCGAGCCCGACGGCTCCGGCGACGGCGGTGGTGGGTATGAGGCGTCGTACGTTCATGACAGTCATTTTCAACAAAAACGGAAACGATTGTCAATAAACCTCGGTGCCGCCTGCGTCACCCCGGTCCGGACCGGATCCGATTTGATCCGGGGGGTGCGGCCGCCGGTAATCTGAATCATTCTCCGTTCGCCGTCGTACTGAAGAGAGCACCGTGGCCGCCGACAAGATCGACACCATCGTCAACCTGAGCAAGCGCCGTGGCTTTGTCTACCCCTGCAGTGAGATCTACGGCGGTCAGCGTGCCGCCTGGGACTACGGGCCGCTGGGTGTCGAGCTCAAGGAGAACATCAAGCGCCAGTGGTGGCGCTACATGGTCACCTCGCGCGAGGACGTCGTCGGTATCGACTCGTCGGTGATCCTGGCCACCGAGGTCTGGGAGGCCTCCGGTCACGTCGCCACCTTCACGGACCCGCTGACCGAGTGCACCTCCTGTCACAAGCGCTACCGCGCCGACCACCTGGAGGAGGCGTACGAGGAGAAGCACGGCCGCCTCCCCGAGAACGGCCTCGCCGGCCTCAACTGCCCCAACTGCGGCAACAAGGGCACCTTCACCGAGCCCAAGCAGTTCTCCGGCCTGCTCTCCACCCACCTCGGCCCGACCCAGGACTCCGGCTCCGTCGCCTACCTGCGTCCGGAGACCGCCCAGGGCATCTTCACCAACTTCGGCCAGGTGCATCAGACCTCGCGCAAGAAGCCGCCCTTCGGCATCGCGCAGATGGGCAAGTCCTTCCGCAACGAGATCACGCCCGGCAACTTCATCTTCCGCACCCGCGAGTTCGAGCAGATGGAGATGGAGTTCTTCGTCAAGCCCGGCGAGGACGAGCAGTGGCACGAGTACTGGATGGAGCAGCGCTGGAACTGGTACACGGGCCTCGGCCTGCGTGAGGAGAACATGCGCTGGTTCGAGCACCCGAAGGAGAAGCTCTCCCACTACTCCAAGCGCACCGCGGACATCGAGTACCGCTTCCAGTTCGGCGGCAGCGAGTGGGGCGAGCTCGAGGGCGTCGCCAACCGCACCGACTACGACCTGGGCGCGCACTCCAAGGCGTCCGGCACCGACCTGTCGTACTTCGACCAGGACGCCGGCGAGCGCTGGATCCCGTACGTCATCGAGCCGGCGGCCGGTGTCGGCCGCACGATGCTGGCCTTCCTGCTCGACGCCTACAACGAGGACGAGGCGCCCAACGCCAAGGGCGTCATGGAGAAGCGCGCCGTGATGCGTCTCGACCCGCGCCTCGCGCCGGTCAAGGTCGCCGTCCTGCCGCTGAGCCGCAACGCGCAGCTCTCGCCGAAGGCCAAGGGCCTCGCCGCCGACCTCCGGCAGAACTGGAACATCGAGTTCGACGACGCCGGCGCCATCGGCCGCCGCTACCGCCGCCAGGACGAGATCGGCACGCCCTACTGCGTCACCGTCGACTTCGACACCCTCGACGACAACGCGGTCACCGTGCGCGAGCGTGACTCGATGAAGCAGGAACGCGTCTCCCTGGACCAGATCCAGGGCTACCTCGGCAGCCGCCTGCTCGGCTGCTGACACCCGCGCCGCGGACGCCGGAGCCCCCGGCCGACCTCGTGTCGGACCGGGGGCTCCGGCGTGCCGGGCACCCGGCTGGGCGCTCGGCTCAGGGGCGCAGGCCGCGCAGCAGCAGACCCACCACCTCGTCGAACTCGGCGTCCGCGGTGGGCGAGCGCCAGCCGGGCGCGTGGGCCGGGTCGTGGAAGCGCGCGGTGGCGGCGAACACGGCCCGCGCCGACGCCGCGGGGTCGGGGGCCGTGAACTCGCCGGACGCCACACCCTCCTCGACGATCCGCCGCACCTGCTCCTCCAGCACGGTCAGATGCCGGTCCACGACCCCGCTGCTCTCGTCGATGAGCACGTTGTACGTCGCGAACAGCTCGGGGTCGTCGCCCGCCTTGTGCCGCTTGGCCTCGAAGAGGGTCGCAAGCCATTCGCGCAGCTTCTCGGGCGCGGGGCCGGGGGCGGCGGTCAGCTCCTCCAGAGCTCCCTCGGTCCGGCCGAGCCAGCGGTGGGTCACCGCCTCCCGCAGCTCCGCCTTGGTGCGGAAGTGGCGGTAGACGCTGCCGTGGCTGACGCCGAGCGCGCGCGCCACGTCGACCACCGTCGCCTTCGCCGGGCCGTAACGGCGCAGCACTTCCTCGGTGGCTTCGAGGATGCGCTCGGGGGTGAGGGCTTCGGGCGTCATGGCGTCTGCGCTGCCTTTCGGTGGTCACGGCTCCCGCGACCGTACCCAAGGATCAGTGCTCGCTGTCCAGGTGGGCCATCTGGGCTTCCGGGTACCGGGCGCCGGCCGCCGAGCCCGCGGGGACGGCCCGTTCGATCGCGGCGAGGTCGTCCGCGGTGAGGGCGACGTCCAGCGCGCCGAGCGCCTCCTCCAGGCGGGCACGGGTGCGGGCGCCGATGAGCGGCACGATGTCCGTGCCCCGGCTGAGCACCCAGGCGATGGCCGCCTGCGCGGTGCTGACGCCCTTGCCCTCCGCCACGGCGCGCAGCCGGTCGACCAGATCGAGATTGCGGTGGAGGTTGTCGCCCTGGAAGCGGGGACTCATGCCGCGGAAGTCGCCCGGGGTGAGCTCGCGGTCGCGGGTGAAGTGCCCGCTGATGAGACCGCGCGAGAGCACCCCGTACGCCGTCACGCCGATGCCGAGCTCCCGGACCGTGGGCAGGATCGTCTCCTCGATGCCGCGCGAGAGCAGGGAGTACTCGATCTGGAGGTCGGCCACGGGGGCGGTGGCCGCGGCTCTGCGGATGGTGTCCGCGCCGACCTCCGACAGCCCGATGTGGCGGACGTGCCCCGCCTCCACCAGCTCGGCGATGGCGCCGACGGTCTCCTCGATCGGCACGTCCGGGTCGACGCGGGCGATCCGGTAGACGTCGATGTGGTCGGTGCCGAGGCGCTGCAGGCTGTAGGCGGCGAAGTTCTTCACCGCGGCGGGGCGGCCGTCGTATCCGGTGAAGCCGCCCTCGACGGTGCGCAGCGCGCCGAACTTCACGCTGACGACCGCCTGTTCCCGGGCGGCGCGGGAGGCGGTGCGCAGGGCCTCGTTGATCAGGAGCTCGTTGTGGCCCATGCCGTAGAAGTCGCCGGTGTCGAGGAGGGTGATGCCGGCGTCGAGGGCCGCGTGGATCGTGGCGATCGACTCGGCGCGGTCAGCCTCCCCGTACAGCGCGGACATGCCCATGCAGCCGAGGCCGAGGGCGGAGACCTGGGGGCCCGTGGTGCCGAGGGCGCGGACGGGACGGGGGAGCTGGGTGGCGGAGGAGGTCATGAGGGTCTCCCGAGGACGTGTCGGTTGCCGTGCCGTTCGCTCTCCACGATGACATGACGGCTGACAGATTTCAATATCTGTCAGCCGTCATCCGTCGTTCGGGTGTCCCGGGGAAAATTCGGATGCCCCGGGGGCGGGGGTCGCGCTACCTTCGGCGCATGTCTTCGTTCTTCCAGATCTACGAGTGAGAGCGCGGCGGCCTCGCCGCCCGCGCCGGACGAATCACCAGTCACTTCTCACCCCGATGGGAGAACCCCATGGCCAAGAGCCGCAACAACCTCCTCGGCGTCGGCGGACAGCGCAAGAAGCTGTCCCGCGCCGGCGGGCAGGGCAACGGCCCCGCCGGCACCGCCGACCGCAAGGCGGCCGTCGACCAGAAGCAGGAGCTGCTCCGCAAGATGCGTGAGCGCGCCCAGGGCGGGGCGGAGCAGGCCCAGGAGGGCTCCGCCTCCTGATCGCCGCACCTTCGCGAGGGCCCGGACCGCCACGGCGGTCCGGGCCCTTCGCCGTCCGTGCCGCGGCCCGCGCCCGCCGTCCGGGCCGGTGCCCGCCTCCGCGCCTGCCGTCCCCGCCTCGGTGCCCGCCTCCGCCTGCTGGGGGTCGCCCGTCTCCGCGCCTGCCGTCCGGGCCTCGGCGCCCGCCTCCGCCTGCTGGGGGTCGCCCGCCTCCGCGCCTGCCGGCCGGGCCTCGGCTGCATGGGCATGTCCGCGCTGTACGGGGAGGCTGACCGCGCCGAGTCGATCGCCACGATCCACGCGGCCCTCGACGCCGGCATCACCCTCCTCGACACCGGCGACTTCTACGGCATGCCGCAGCCCTCACCCCCTCGCGCGGGACACGTCCCACCCCCCAATCGCGGGCATCCTTACCCAAAAGGGATAGATTCTCGCTCGTCGTACGGGCGCCGCCGACCGCGCCGCCCCGGAGTCGAGTGGGGGCGCGCCATGGGCGGGAGCACGGAGCGGACCGGGAGTCAGGAGGTCGCCTCGCCGACGGCGAAGCTGACCCTCACGACCCTGACCGCGATGGTGGTCGGCTCGATGGTCGGGGCGGGCGTCTTCTCGCTGCCGAGCCGCTTCGCGCAGGAGACCGGCGTCGCGGGAGCGCTGATCGCCTGGGCGATCGCCGGCACCGGCATGCTGATGCTGGCGTTCGTCTTCCAGTCGCTGGCCGTGCGCCGGCCCGATCTCGACGCGGGGGTCTACGCGTACGCCAAGGCGGGCTTCGGCGAGTACCTGGGCTTCTTCTCCGCGTTCGGCTACTGGGCCAGCGCGTGCGTCGGCAACGTGACGTACTGGGTCCTCATCATGTCCACCGTCGGCGCGATCTGGCCCGCGCTCGGCGACGGCGACACGCTGCTCGCCGCCGTGCTCTCCACGCTCGGGCTGTGGGGCTTCTTCCTGCTGATCCGCCGCGGGGTGAAGGAGGCCACGACGATCAACCGCGTCGTCACGGTCGCCAAGATCGTCCCGATCCTCGTCTTCGTCCTCATCGCGCTGTTCTACTTCGACGCAAGGGTCTTCGCCGACAACTTCGCCGGCGCCGACTACGCCGGCTCCCTGTTCGACCAGGTCCGCGGCACCATGCTGGCCACGGTCTTCGTCTTCCTGGGCGTCGAGGGCGCCAGCGTCTACTCGCGGCACGCCAAACGGCGCGCGGACGTCGGCCGGGCGACCGTGCTCGGCTTCCTGAGCGTCTTCGCCGTCTTCGCCTCGGTCACCGTCGTGTCCTACGGCATCATGCCGATGGGCGAGATCGCCGAGCTGCGCCAGCCGTCCATGGCCGGAGTGCTGGAGCACGCGGTCGGGACCTGGGGCACGGTCTTCGTCAGCGTCGGACTGATCGTGTCGGTGCTCGGCGCGTACCTGGCGTGGACGCTGATGGCCGCGGAGGTGCTGTTCGTGGCGGCGAAGGACGAGGACATGCCGCGCTTCCTCGGCCGCTCCAGCGGCGACGACGTGCCGGTGCCGGCCCTGATGATGACGACGCTGCTGAGCCAGCTCGTGCTGATCGTGACGCTGTTCTCGGACGACGCGTTCACCTTCGCGCTCGACCTCACCAGTGCGCTGAGCCTCATCCCGTTCCTACTGGCGGCGGCGTTCGCCCTGAAGATCGGGCTGCGGCCGGACGAGCGGACGGCGGGCGGCGGGATCACGGGGCGGGAGATCACGGTCGCCGCGGTCGCCACCGCCTACACGGCGTTCCTGCTGTTCGCCGCCGGGCCGAAGTTCGTGCTGGTGTCGTTCATCGTGTACGCGCCGGCGACGCTGCTGTTCGCCAAGGCCCGCCGCGAGCAGGGCCGGCAGCTCTTCTCCCCGCGCGAGCTGCTGATCTGCGCGATCTCCGTGGCGGGGGCGGTCCTCGGTCTCGTCGCCCTCGCCCTCGGCTGGATCAGCCTCTGACCCGGCCCGTGAAGGGGCGCGGGGTCAGTCGCGTTCGGCCTTGACGACGCGAGGGGTCGTCGGGGTGTCGGACTGCCCGGCCTTGCGGCTGGAGACGTAGCGCTCGACCCGCTCCCCGGGGTCGACGTCGGTGAAGCCGGTGACCACGGAGTCGACGACCGTGCCGTCCTCGGCGACGAAGTCCACCTGCACCGCGTAGAAGGCCTCCTCGTCGGTCGAATTGGTGACCCGGACGAGGGCGGTGCGCTGACCGTCCGTCCGGGCGGTGGCCACGCCCTGGAGGGACACGTCCGAGGCCGCGTTCCCCCGGCCCTCGGCGTCCTGCAGCTGGGCGGAGGCCGAGGCGCGGATGCGCGCGCCCTCCGCGGAGACCGAGGCGTCCCGCTCCGCCTGGCCGGGCGGGGAGGCGGACTGGCTCGCCCCCGTACCGGACGGCGACGCGGACTCGGTGGCGCCGGTGCTCGGCGTGGCCGTCGAGGCGTCCCCGCCCTCGTCGTCGGAGCCGCAGGCGGTCAGGGCGGCGGCGAGCAGCGGGGCCAGCAGGGCGGGAGCGAGGCGGGAGCGGTGCACGGTCTCTCCGATCGGCGTCTGCGGCGACGGGGCSGCCCCGTCGCCGCAGACGCCGCCGGTGCGGCCATCGGCCGGGGCGCGACCTCGGCATTGCGGACAAAATATGACGCGGGTGACGATGTCGCATGTCTCACGCGGCCTCCGCGGCGCCCGGTCCATGCGGGACAATGGGCGGATGACCACGCTCGCCCCCGCCGCCCCCACCCTCCGGATCGGTCCGCACGCCGTCCAGCCGCCGGTGGTGCTCGCCCCCATGGCCGGTATCACCAACGCCCCCTTCCGCACCCTGTGCCGCGAGTTCAGCGGGGGCAAGGGCCTGTTCGTCAGCGAGATGATCACCACCCGCGCCCTGGTGGAGCGCAACGAGAAGACCATGCAGCTGATCCACTTCGACGCGACCGAGACCCCGCGCTCGATCCAGCTGTACGGGGTGGACCCGGTCACCGTCGGCAAGGCCGTGCGCATGATCGTGGACGAGGACCTGGCCGACCACATCGACCTGAACTTCGGCTGCCCGGTCCCCAAGGTGACCCGCAAGGGCGGCGGCTCCGCCCTCCCGTACAAGCGGAACCTGCTGCGGGCGATCCTCCACGAGGCCGTGGGGAACGCGGGCGGCCTGCCCGTCACGATGAAGATGCGCAAGGGCATCGACGACGACCACATCACGTTCCTCGACGCGGGCCGGATCGCCGTCGACGAGGGCGTGACGGCCATCGCCCTGCACGGGCGCACGGCCGCGCAGCACTACGGCGGCACGGCGGACTGGGAGGCGATCGCCCGGCTGAAGGAGCACGTCCCGGAGATTCCGGTGCTCGGCAACGGTGACATCTGGTCCGCGGACGACGCGCTGCGGATGGTGCGCGAGACGGGCTGCGACGGCGTGGTCGTCGGGCGCGGCTGCCTCGGCCGTCCCTGGCTCTTCGGGGACCTGGTGGCGGCCTTCGAGGGGCGCCGGGGGGAGTACGCCCGGCCGGCGCTGCGCGAGGTGGCGGACGTGATGCTGCGCCACGCGACGCTGCTGGGGGAGTGGATCGGCGACGAGTCACGCGGTGTCATCGACTTCCGCAAGCATGTGGCCTGGTATCTGAAGGGCTTCGCGGTGGGCTCGGAGATGCGCAAGCGGCTGGCGGTCACCTCGTCCCTGGACGAGCTGGGCGCTCAGTTGAGCGAGCTGGACCTGGACCAGGCGTGGCCGGCGGGAGCCGACGGTCCCCGGGGGCGTACGTCGGGCAACAACCGCGTGGTGCTGCCGGACGGCTGGCTGAAGGATCCCTACGACTGTGCGGGCGTCGGCGAGGAGGCGGAGCTGGACACCTCCGGCGGCTGACCTTGCCGAAGAGGGTCCGGATGATGGAATTCCGGACCCGCGAACGGCGTGATCCTCGCCACCCCTGATAGGGGGCGCGCTCAGATGAGCGATTTCCGGACGCCTGCACCTCCCGAAGGGTGGCACTCAGTGCCACCCTTTTGGCTTTCGGATCGCGTCGGCTGTGATCACCCTCCGTGGGAAAATGATCGATCAACGATCACCCTGCGCATCGATGTGTTCAGGAGTCGAACGCAGGGGGGACCGCCCTCCCGGCCGTCCGGCACTTTCGATCTGCTGGCGGACGAGTGGTTAAGGCCGTATGACGCGCAAGTGGACGTACCCAGACGCCTTTGATCTGGGTATGTTCCTCGCCGTCAGGGCAGCCACCCGAGTCCTCGAGGAGTCGAGACCCGTGTCGGAAAACAAAGATCAGAAGTTCGTCTACGACTTCACCGAGGGCAACAAGGACCTGAAGGACCTGCTCGGTGGCAAGGGTGCGAACCTCGCCGAGATGACCAACCTCGGTCTTCCGGTCCCTCCCGGGTTCACGATCACGACCGAGGCGTGCAAGGTCTACCTCGACAGCGGCGAGGAGCCGGCGGCGCTCCGCGACGAGGTGAGTGCGCACCTCGACGCCCTGGAGCGGTCCATGGGCAAGAAGCTCGGCCAGGCCGACGACCCGCTGCTCGTCTCGGTGCGCTCGGGCGCCAAGTTCTCGATGCCCGGCATGATGGACACCGTCCTCAACATCGGCCTGTCCGACGAGTCCGTCGCCGGCCTCGCCGCCCAGGCGGGCGACGAGCGCTTCGCCTGGGACTCGTACCGCCGCCTCATCCAGATGTTCGGCAAGACGGTGCTCGGCGTCGACGGCGAACTCTTCGAGGACGCCCTGGACGAGGCCAAGACCGCCAAGAAGGTCACCGTCGACACCGACCTCGACGCCGCCGACCTGAAGAAGCTGGTCAAGCACTTCAAGAAGATCGTCAGGGCCGAGGCCGGACGGGACTTCCCGCAGGACCCGCGCGAGCAGATGGACCTCGCCATCCACGCGGTCTTCGACTCCTGGAACACCGACCGGGCGAAGCTCTACCGCCGTCAGGAGCGCATCCCCGGCGACCTCGGCACCGCCGTCAACGTGTGTTCCATGGTCTTCGGCAACCTCGGTCCGGACTCCGGCACCGGTGTCGCCTTCACCCGCGACCCCGCCTCCGGCCACCAGGGCGTGTACGGCGACTACCTCCAGAACGCCCAGGGCGAGGACGTCGTGGCGGGCATCCGCAACACCGTCCCGCTGGCGGACCTGGAGTCGATCGACAAGGCGTCGTACGACCAGCTGATGCAGATCATGGAGACCCTGGAGAACCACTACCGGGACCTCTGCGACATCGAGTTCACCATCGAGCGCGGTCAGCTGTGGATGCTCCAGACCCGCGTCGGCAAGCGCACCGCGGGCGCCGCGTTCCGCATCGCCACGCAGCTCGTCGACCAGGGCCTGATCGACGAGGCCGAGGCGCTCCAGCGCGTCAACGGGGCGCAGCTGGCGCAGCTCATGTTCCCGCGCTTCGACGACCGCGCGACCACCGAGCTGCTGGGCCGCGGCATCGCCGCCTCCCCGGGCGCGGCGGTCGGCAAGGCCGTCTTCGACTCCTACACGGCCGTCAAGTGGTCGCGTTCGGGCGAGAAGGTCATCCTCATCCGCCGCGAGACCAACCCGGACGACCTGGACGGCATGATCGCCGCCGAGGGCATCCTGACCTCGCGCGGCGGCAAGACCTCGCACGCCGCCGTCGTCGCCCGCGGCATGGGCAAGACCTGCGTCTGCGGTGCCGAGGACCTGGAGGTCGACACCAAGCGCCGCCGGATGACGGTGGGCGGCACGGTCGTCGAGGAGGGCGACGTCGTCTCCATCGACGGTTCCACGGGCAAGGTGTACCTCGGTGAGGTGCCGGTCGTGCCGTCCCCGGTCGTCGAGTACTTCGAGGGCCGCATGCACGCCGGCGCCGACGACGCCGACGAGCTCGTGCAGGCCGTCCACCGGATCATGGCGTACGCGGACCGGGTGCGCCGGCTGCGGGTACGGGCCAACGCGGACAACGCCGAGGACGCGCTGCGCGCCCGCCGCTTCGGCGCCCAGGGCATCGGCCTGTGCCGCACCGAGCACATGTTCCTCGGCGAGCGCCGCGAGATGGTCGAGAAGCTGATCCTCGCCGACACCGACGAGGAGCGCGAGGAGGCCCTGAAGGCCCTGCTGCCGCTCCAGAAGAAGGACTTCGTCGAGCTCTTCGAGGCGATGGACGGACTGCCGGTGACGGTGCGTCTGCTCGACCCGCCGCTGCACGAGTTCCTGCCCGACATCACCGAGCTGTCGGTGCGCGTCGCCCTCGCCGAGGCCCGCAAGGACTCCAACGAGAACGACCTGCGCCTGCTCCAGGCCGTGCACCGGCTGCACGAGCAGAACCCGATGCTCGGTCTGCGCGGCGTGCGTCTCGGCCTGGTCATCCCCGGCCTGTTCGGGATGCAGGTGCGGGCCATCGCCGAGGCCGCGGCGCAGCGCGTCGACGCCAAGGGCGACCCGCGCGCGGAGATCATGATCCCGCTGGTGGGCACCGTCCAGGAGCTGGAGATCGTCCGCGACGAGGCCGAGGCGGTCATCGCCGAGGTCGCGCGGCAGACCGGTGTCGAACTGAAGCTGGCCCTCGGCACGATGATCGAGCTGCCGCGGGCGGCGCTGACCGCCGGGCAGATCGCGGAGGCCGCGGAGTTCTTCTCCTTCGGCACCAACGACCTGACCCAGACGGTGTGGGGCTTCTCCCGCGACGACGTGGAGGCGAGCTTCTTCACCGCGTACCTGGAGAAGGGCATCTTCGGCGTCAGCCCGTTCGAGACGATCGACAAGGACGGCGTGGGCGCCCTCGTCCGCGACGCCGTGGCGGCGGGCCGGGCCACCCGGCCCGACCTCAAGCTCGGTGTCTGCGGCGAACACGGCGGCGACCCGGAGTCCGTGCACTTCTTCCACGAGGTCGGCCTCGACTACGTCTCCTGCTCGCCGTTCCGCATCCCGGTGGCGCGCCTGGAGGCGGGCCGCGCGGCCGCGCAGTCGGCGGGCAGCGACTCCCGCTGAGGCGGGCCAGGGCTCCCGCCGGCGGCGGGAGGTGCTCGGTCAACGGCGCCCGAGCACCCGTCCGCCCGAGGCGGACACCCTTCCGGGGCCGTCATCCGGGCCGGGGCACGAAACCCGGAGCCCGGTAACCCGACCCTCACCGGCGTCCCGGTGACGGTCCCGGAATCACAGCGGAAGGGGCAGGCGCCCCGTGCGAGGCGCCTGCCCCTTCCGCTTCTCCGTCTCCGGGCCCGCCGTGGCTTCCCGGCCCCCGGACGGGGACCGTCCGTGCTGACCCGCTGTTCAGTTGAATTGCGGACGTTTAACGGGGAGCGAATTCCTGCCGTTTCCCGAGCAAAGATCCGGCGGAGTGCGGCCGGCGGATCCCCACCCACCGACCGCACTCCATTACCCGTGCCGGACACGGAGCCGCAACCTCCATCACCGCCGCCGGACGCGCAGGCCCCCCACGGTCCTAGCTGCGTCACATCGGTGATGAAGGTTTCATGCCCGACGTCGTACAGCCTTTCGGTTGCCCCTGTGGTGCCGCGAGGTGTTTCAACTGTGGCCGAAACACCGTGGTAACAACCTGTGATTGCATGCATACTCATTGGTGGGGGCGATTGCGGGTGCAACAAGTGGGGGTTCGGTGCTTCGTATTCATTTCCATGCGGACGATCTGGCGCGCGTAAGGATGGCGGCCGGTCCCGACGCGCTGTGGGAATCGATGCTGAGTTTCCACCGGCTGAGGGACCGCAGAGGCTCCCTCGTGTTCGGTGAATGGCGGTCGGAAGCACGTGTCCGGTTGAAAGGCGAAACGCGTCTGCTGGCCCAACTGATTCCGCCGCGCGGGTATTTCCCGGATTTCCTGACGCCCGTGGAGGGCCGTGACGGCCTGGAGGCGGGCCTGGCGGCACTGCGGGCCACCCCGCCCGAGCGGCTGCGCACGGAAGTGGCCCTGACGGCCGCACACCGCTCCCCGCTGCGCGTGCTGCCCGCCCGGCTCGCGGCGCTCTCCGAAGGCCGCCAGGACGCCGTGGGCCGCCTCGTGGACGCCCTGCGCGCCTACCACCGCGCCGCCCTGGAGCCGTACTGGCCGCATGTGCGGGCACGGGTGGAGGCGGACCGCGCGGCGCGCGGGCGCGCCCTCCTCGACGGCGGCGCCGCCGAGCTCCTCGACTCCCTGCCCCCGGTGCTGCGCTGGCGGGCTCCCGTCCTGGAGGCCGACTACCCGGTCGCCCGGGAACTCCACCTGGACGGCCGGGGCCTGCTCCTCCAGCCGTCGTTCTTCTGCCGGGGCACACCCGTCGTGCTGCGCGACCCCACCCTGCCGCCGGTCCTGGTCTATCCCGTGCAGCACAGCGGCGAGTCCGCCCTGCCGGAGGCGGCAGGCGCCTCGCTCGGCCGGCTCGTCGGCCACACCCGCTCGGCGGTCCTCCAGGCCATCCGGCACGGCTGCACCACCAGCGAACTGGCCCGCAGGGCAGGGGTGTCCCTGGCCTCCGCGAGCCAGCACGCCGCGGTACTGCGCGAGTCCGGCCTGGTCGTCACCCTGCGGCACGGGAACGCAGTCCTCCACACGCTGACCCCGCTGGGCGCCGCCCTGCTGCGCGGCGGCGTCCCCGCGGAGCCCCGTCCGGAGCCCGGGCCGGAGACCCGCCCCGAGCCCCGGCCCTACGCGCGGAACGGACCGGTCACCTCGTAGGTGATGCCGCCCGACGAACTGCCGCTGGTACCGCGCTGGCTGGAGAAGTACAGCCGGCGTCCGTCCGGCGAGAAGGCAGGACCGCAGATCTCGGACCCGGACTGTCCGGTGATCCGCAGGAAGGGGGCGACGACGTCGTCGGGGGTGATCACACAGATCTCCATGGTGCCGCCGTCCTCGGCGACGAACAGGTCCCCCGAGGCCGCGCCCGTGACGTTGTCCACCCCGGTGAGCGGCGCCGAGCCGCCGCTGACCAGGGAGTCGTCGTACGCCAGCTGATAGGTGTTCGACGTGACGTCGAGCTGCCAGAGCCGGTTGTCGCCCTTGGTGGTGAACCACACGGTGTCGTTGGCGTAGTGGCAGCCCTCGCCGCCGTTGAACTTCTTCGCCCCCGACACCTGGCTGCGGGTGACCGTCGGGGAGCCGTCCGGGTCCGGCACGTTCGCCCAGGTGAAGGACCCGGACGTCCCCGAGCCCGCGACCAGCACCTGGAGCGTGCCGGAGGACAGGTCGCCCCAGGTGGTGGGGACGAAGCGGTACAGGCAGCCGCTGGTCTCGTCCTCGGTGAGGTAGACCACCCTGCGGACCGGGTCGGCGGCCGCGGCCTCGTGCTTGAACCGGCCCATGGCGGGGCGCTGCACAGCGGCGTTCACGCCGTACGGGTCGGCCTCGTAGACGTAGCCGAGGCTGACCTCCTCGCACGACAGCCAGGTGTTCCAGGGCGTCTTGCCGCCCGCGCAGTTCTGGCGGGTGTTCGACAGGATGCGGTAGGCCCCGGTGATGGAGCCCGACGCGTCGAAGCGCACCGCGCTCGCTCCGCCGGAGGGGTTGATCTCGGAGTTGGAGACGTAGATCCAGCCCGCGCCGTCGGTGTAGCAGGCGCCGCCGTCGGGGGCGTTGTGCCAGGTGTACGAGGTGGAGCCGACCTTCTGGCCGGAGCGGGCGACGACCCGGCTGGTGAAACCGGCCGGCAGCTGGATGCCATGGGCGTCCGCCGCGCCGAGCGACCCGTACGGGCCGGCGCCCGGCTGGGCGGGCGCCGCGGACGCGGCACCCTGCCAGAGGGTGAAGCCGAACGCTGCGGCGGACGTGCCGACGACCGCTCCGCGCAGGAAACTGCGACGTTCCACGTGTCACTCCAGAGGGGGATGACCGCCCCGCGGCACCGGCCGGCGCCGCGGGGTCGCGCGCCGCAGAACCTAGGCGGGGCGAGTTGCGTCCACCTCAACGCGGGGTGACGGTGAGCGGGCACGCGGGGTGAAGAAAAAGCTGCGGCCGGACCGATGAGAATCCGGCGGCCCGTTCGTCTGTCCATTCGACAGCACCGCACCGGGCACCGCATGACGAGAGAGAGCACGCCATGTCCCAGATGATCTTCCTGAACCTGCCGGTCAAGGACCTCGAGACCAGCAAGTCCTTCTGGACCGAGCTGGGTTACTCCTTCAACCCGCAGTTCACCGACGAGAACGCCGCCTGTCTCGTCATCAGCGACACGATCTTCGCCATGCTGCTGACGGAGCAGCGCTTCAAGGACTTCACCAAGAAGGAGATCACCGACGCCACCACGTCCACCGAGGCCATCTTCGCGCTCAGCGCCGAGAACCGCGCGGCCGTGGACGCACTGGTCGACGGCGCCCTGGCGGCCGGCGGCTCCCCGTCGGGCGAGACCCAGGACTTCGGCTTCATGTACGGCCGCTCCTTCCAGGACGTCGACCACCACAACTGGGAGGTCGTCTGGATGGACGTCGAGGCCATGCAGGAGGCGACGGCAGGCGAGTGACCGGGCGGCACGGCAGGGGCCCTTTCCCCCGGACCGGGGCACGCGCACGGGGCCGGGTGACAGACCCGGCCCCCGGGCCGGGTGGAAGGTCACCGGCTCCGGGGGCAGGTTCGGGGTCCGCGGTGAGCACCCCCGCGGGAGGTGTGCCGCCCACGCGCCGCGAAGAGTCAGGGCAGTGACAGGCGGCGCGTGGGCGGAGTCCGCCGGGACGGGCTCAGTACAGCCGCACCTCGTACGCCGTCACCGAGACCTCCTCGTCGTCGAGGCAGGCTCCCGTCTCCAGGTCGAAACGCTGCTTGAGCAGCGGGGACGCCACGAAGTGGCGGCCTGCCGCGGTGCCGATCAGGCCGCGCGAGAGGACCTGCGCACCGCCGAACGGGTCACGGTTGTCGATCGCGTACGGCCGGCCGTCGCGGTCCAGGAACAGCGCGGCCTGACGGCCGCCGGGGAGCAGTGCCGCGACACCGCGTCCGGGGACGAGCCGCGACAGCGGGCACACGGCCAGCCAGTCGTCGCCGATCTTGATCTCGAGCTGGACGTCGGTCTTCTCAGGGGCGATGGTCATCGGGCGGCGCTTCCTTCCAGTGCTTCGTCCAGCGGACGGATGGACAGCAGGGGCAGATCGGGCTTGACCTGATCCCGCTCGGGCACGAACCTGACCGTGGGGTCGGGCACGTCTGGAGCGTTGACGAAGGACACGAACCGCATCAGCCGCTCCGGGTCGTCGAGGGTCTCGGCCCACTCGTCGCGGTAGCCGGCGACGTGATCGGCCATCAGGGACTCCAGCTCGGCGCAGATGCCCAGCGAGTCCTCCACCACCACGTCGCGGACATGGTCCAGGCCGCCCTCGATCCGCTCCAGCCAGGTCGAGGTCCGCTCCAGACGGTCGGCCGTGCGGATGTAGAACATCAGGAACCGGTCGATCAGCCGGATCAGTTCGCCGTCCGACAGGTCCTGGGCGAGCAGGTCGGCGTGGCGGGGGGTCGCGCCGCCGTTGCCGCCGACGTAGAGGTTCCAGCCGTTGGCCGTGGCGATCACCCCGAAGTCCTTGGACTGGGCCTCGGCGCACTCGCGCTGGCAGCCGGAGACGGCCGACTTCAGCTTGTGGGGCGACCGCAGGCCCCGGTAGCGCAGCTCCAGGTCGATCGCCATGCGGACCGAGTCCTGCACGCCGTAGCGGCACCAGGTCTGCCCCACGCAGGACTTCACCGTCCGCAGCGCCTTGCCGTAGGCGTGCCCGGACTCGAAGCCCGCGTCCACCAGCCGGCCCCAGATCTGGGGGAGCTGGTCCACCCGGGCCCCGAAGAGGTCGATCCGCTGGCCGCCGGTGATCTTCGTGTAGAGCCCGAAGTCCCGTGCCACCTCGCCGATCACGATCAGCTTCTCCGGGGTGATCTCTCCGCCGGGGATGCGGGGCACGATCGAGTACGACCCGTTCTTCTGCATGTTCGCCAGGAAGTGGTCGTTGGTGTCCTGGAGCGCCGCCTGCTCGCCCTCCAGGACGTATCCGCTCGCGCCGATCGTCGGTGCGAGCGAGGCGATGATCGAGCCGACGGTCGGCTTGCAGACCTCGCAGCCGTTGCCGCCGCGTGCCGCCTTGCGGCCGTGGTGGTCGAGCAGCTGCTGGTAGGAGGTGATGCGCAGCGCCCGGACGATCTCGTAGAGCTCCTGGCGGGTCTGGCCGAAGCAGGCGCACAGGCCCTTGTCGACCTCGACGCCCGACGCCTCCAGCTCGGCGTTGACCAGCTGGCCCAGCACCTTCACGCAGCTTCCGCAGCCGGTGCCCGCCTTGGTGCACTTCTTGACCTCGGGCACCGTCGTGCACTGGTGGTCGTTGACCGCGCCGCGGATGGTGCCCTTGGTGACGTTGTGGCAGGAGCAGACGACCGCCTCGTCCGGCAGGGCGGCCGGGCCGAGCGCCACGGGCGCGCCCGCTCCGGCGGGCAGCACCAGCTGCTCGGCGGAGACCGGGGGCTTGGAGCCGGTGAAGGCCCGCAGGGTGCCGTACTGCTCGGCGTCGCCGACCAGGATGCCGCCGAGCAGCGTCCCGTCGGTGCCGATCACGAGCTTCTTGTAGAGCCCCGCACGGGAGTCGGAGTACACCACGTCGAGGCAGCCCTCGGCGGTGCCGTGCGCGTCGCCGAAGGAGGCGACGTCCACGCCGAGCAGCTTCAGCTTGGTGGACAGGTCGGCACCGGTGAAGGACCTGACCTCGCCCTCCAGCGCGGCCGCGGCCGTCTCCGCCATCTCGTACCCGGGCGCCACCAGACCGTAGACGCGGCCGTCGGAGGCGAGCGCGCACTCGCCGATCGCGAAGACGGCCGGGTCGGAGGTGCGGCACTGCTCGTCGACGACGATGCCGCCGCGCTCGCCGACGGCGAGCCCCGCCTCGCGGGCCAGCTGGTCCCGGGGCCGTACGCCCGCGGAGAAGACCACCATGTCGGTGGGGAGCACCGATCCGTCGGACAGGGCCATGCCGGTGACGGCGCCCGTCTCGCCGGCGACGACCTCCTGGGTGCCGACGCCGGTGTGGACGGAGAGGCCCATGTTCTCGATGGTGCGCAGCAGCGCCGCGCCGCCGCCCTCGTCGACCTGCACCGGCATCAGCCGCGGCGCGAACTCGACGATGTGGGTCTCCAGGCCGAGGCCCTTCAGGGCGCCGGCCGCCTCCAGGCCGAGCAGCCCGCCGCCGACGACCGCGCCCACGCGGGAGGTTTTGGCGTACTCCTCGATGGCCAGCAGGTCCTCGATGGTGCGGTAGACGAAGCAGCCCTCGGCGTCCTTGCCCGGCACCGGGGGCACGAACGGGTACGAGCCGGTGGCGAGCACCAGGGTGTCGTAGGCGATCGTCACCCCGGCGCGCGAGACGACGGTGCGCGCGGCGGTGTCGACGGAGACGGCGGGGTCGTCGAGGTGCAGTTCGATGCCGTGCTTCTCCATGAAGCCGTCCTCGACCATGGACAGGTCGTCGGGCGTGTTCCCGGAGAAGTACGAGGTGAGCTTGACGCGGTCGTAGGCGGCGCGCGGCTCCTCGCAGAGCACGACGATCCGCGCCCGCTCGGTGACACCGCGGTCGGCGAGGGCCTCGAGGAAGCGCTGGCCGACCATGCCGTGGCCGACGACCACGATCGTGGGACTGATCGCGGGGGTGGACATCGCGGACATCGCAGCCATGTCAGAGGCCTCCATCATTGGTGAGCAGGTGGAGCAGGGGCACGGAGTCGGGGAGGGCCTCGTCGCCCTCCCAGGCCCGGGCGAGGGCGCCGACCGAGGCGAGGTCGCCCATCAGCACGCCGCCGACGAGCCGGTCCCCGCGGACGACGACCTTGCGGTACGCGCCCCGGGTGGCGTCGGCGAGCTGGACCACGTCGTCCCCCGGGCGGGGGGTCGGGTCGCCGAACGCGGCGAGGTCCAGGGGAGCGGCGGTGTGGTCCGCCTCGGGGGCGGAGGTCAGGGTCAGCCGGGTCAGCGCCCGGAAGCCCGTGTAGCGGGGTGCCTCCTCGGCCTTCAGCACCGAGGCGAGGACATCGGCCTGTTCCAGCGCCGGCCCGGCCAGCCCGTGGACCACGCCGTCGTGCTCGGCGCAGTCGCCGATGGCGTGGATGTACGGGTCGGAGGTGCGCAGCTCGTCGTCGACGACGATGCCGCGCCGGACCTCCAGCCCTGCGTCGGCCGCCAGGCCCACCCTCGGGCGCACACCGCAGGCCAGCACCACGACCTCGGCGTCCAGCGCGAAGCCGTCCGCGAGGACGACGGCGCCGACCGCACCGTCGGGGCCGGTGCGCAGTCCGCGCACCCGGCACTCGGTGTGCACCTCGACGCCGAGCGACTCCAGGTGGGTGCGCAGCAGCGCGGACGCCGAGGCGTCGAGCTGCCGTTCCATCAGGTGCTCGCCCTGCTGGGCCAGCACCACCTTGGCGCCTCTGGTGGCGAGCGCACGGGCCGCGGAGACACCGAGCAGGCCGCCGCCGACGACGACCGCCCGGGTGCCGGGGCCGACGGCCGCGGACAGCGCGGCGCAGTCGTCGAGGGTCCGGAACGGGTGGACCCCGTCCGGGAGGCCGGCGCCGATGCCGATGCCGCGCAGGGGCGGCAGGACCGGGTTGGAGCCGGTGGCGAGCACCAGCCGGTCGTAGGCGACCGAGGTGCCGTCGGCGCAGTGCACGAGCCGGCGTTCCCGGTCGATCGAGGTCGCCCGCACACCGCGGCGCACCGGCACCTCGGGCAGCGCGATCACGTCCGCGGCGTACCGTCCGGCGAGCACCTCGGCGAGGAGCACCCGGTTGTAGGGGGCGTGGTTCTCCTCGCCGATGACGGTGACGCGGGCCGCGGCGCCGAGCTGGCGCGCAAGCCGGGCGCCTGCCGTGCCGGCGCCGATCACCACGATCTCCGATGTCATGCAAGCAGCGTGCGTCGCGGGTGTTTCCCGTCCGGATCCCTTCTGTTTCTCACGGGGAACCTTGCCCTCAGCGTGTGCCCCTCCGCCGTGTGAGGGCGGGACCCGCGGCGCGCGCGGCGGTGCGGGTGGCCGGCCCGTGGTGCGCGGCGGTGGTGGGGGCGGGGCTGCGGGGCCCTGCACCGGGCGGACCGGGCGAAGCTCAGAGCTCGCTCAAGACTCCGGAGATCGTTGGACGGCGCATGTATCCCGTCCGTAGGCTCGCGCGAGTGCCCGACATATCTCTGACCACACTGGTCGTCCTGTGCGTCGCCGCCGCGGCGGCCGGCTGGATCGACGCCGTCGTGGGCGGCGGCGGACTGCTGCTCCTGCCCGCGCTGCTGCTGGGACTGCCGAACACCGGCGCGGCGCATGTGCTGGGCACCAACAAGGCGGTGGCCATCGTCGGCACGACCGGCGCCGCGATCACCTATGTGCGCCGGGCCCCGGTCCAGGTGAGGACCGCCGTACGGATCGGCCTCACCGCGCTCGCGGGCTCGATGGCGGGCGCCTTCTTCGCGGCCGGGATCAGCAGCGACGTGCTGCGCCCGGTGATCATGGTCGTCCTGCTGGGCGTCGCCGCCTTCGTGATGCTGCGGCCCTCGTTCGGCACCGCGGCCCCGGCCGACCGGCGCAAGGTCACCCGGTCCCGGGCGGTCGCCGCCGTCGTCCTGGTCGGCGGCGGGATCGGCTTCTACGACGGGCTCTTCGGCCCCGGCACCGGCACCTTCCTGGTGCTGGCCCTCACGGCGGTGCTCCACCTCGACCTGGTGACGGCCTCCGCCACCGCCAAGATCGTCAACGTCTGCACCAACGCCGGAGCGCTGGCGATGTTCGCCTACCAGGGGACGGTGCTGTGGCAGCTGGCCGCGCTGATGGCCGTCTTCAACCTGGCCGGCGGCATGATCGGTGCCCGGATGGCGCTGAGCAGGGGCAGCGGGTTCGTGCGCGGAGTGCTGCTCGTGGTGGTCTTCTCGCTGGTCGCGAAGCTCGGCTTCGACCAGTGGAACGCCTAGGACGCCTGGGAACGCACGGGAGGCGCACGGCGCGCACCGGCCCGGGGCGGCCGGTGCGGTGCGCCGTCCGGGGAGCCGCGATCAGTAGCGGTCCGCCGTGCGCGCGTACAGCGCCTCCGCCCGCTCCATGACCTGGAGCAGCACGCGCCCCGCCACGGCGAGGTCCTCTGCGGGGATGTCCCCGTAGACCTGGGGCGCCGCCTCGGCCGAGAACGCGGCCAGGCGTGAGCGCAGGGCCTCGCCCTCCCGGGTGAGCCCGACCGGGCCGGAGTCCTCGCCGAGCGCGCGGACGTATCCGCCGTCCACGAGCTCCGTCAGCGCGCGCCGGGCGTCGGCCGGGGGGACCTTCACCGTCCGCACGGTGTACTCGGTGACGGTGTCGCGGCCGGCCTCCCCGCCCTCGGCGGCGAGCGCCCCGAGCACGATCGAGTGCAGGAAGGAGTGGCCGGAGCGGGCCAGCTCGCGGTCGAGCAGGGCGCGGGCGGCGTAGTGGGCGCGCCCGAGGATCTGGCTGTTGAGCAGGGGCGCGGTCGCGGGGGCCGTGGACATGGTGTCTCCTCTGCATCCGTATACGAGCGGACCCGTGCCCGGGGCCGCCAGAAATACGGTACATGGCTACTATCTCCATGGCGAGCTTTTTCCGTGACGGTCGGCGCAGGGGGTGCCGGGGTCCGCCGGCGCACCCGGATCCGCGCGAAGGGCGGCCCTAGGCCGGGCGGCCGCCGCCCTGTCGCACGCCGATGAGGTGCCCGTACGCCACGACATTGCCCTGGTATCCGGTCTTCTCCGAGAAGCCGCCGCCGCAGGTGATCACCCGCAGCTCGGCCCGCTCGCTCGGTCCGTACACCTTCGTGTCGGGAAAGGCGTCCGCCTCGTAGACCTCGATCGCGTCGACGGTGAAGACGGCGGTCCGGCCGTCCTCGCGCGCGATCTCGACCCGGTTGCCCTTCTTGAGCGCGCCCAGGCTGTAGAAGACCGAGGGCCCCTCCGCGTTGTCGACGTGACCGGCGACGATCGCCGTCCCCCTGGCGCCGGGGGCGGTGCCGTCGCGGAACCAGCCGGCCAGATTGCGGTCGGTGTCCGGGGGGACCTCCAGGCTGCCGTCCCGTTCGAGGCCGAGGCCGGTCACCGGGGCGTCCACGTCGATCTCGGGGATGCGCAGCCGCAGCGGCCGCGACGGGGGCAGCGGGTCCGCGGCGGCGTCCGTGTGCTGATTGGGGCCGGCCGCGAACGCCTCGGCGGCCGACGGCATGGGCGGGGTGACGTCCCGCGCGCCGTTCTGCACCAGCCACAGGCCCGCGCACACGGCGAGGACCAGGCCCCAGCCCTTGACCTTGGCGGTCATGTTCATCTCCGGTCGTCTCCTCCCGGAAGTCCCGGGGTGTGTGAGAGGGACGGACTGCACCCCGCCCCCGCCGGCTCGGGACCTGGCGGGAGCGGGGGCTCAGGCGGTACGGGAGCGGCCTCGGCCGCCCCCGTCAGCTGCCCTGCGCGCCGCTCGCCCGGCGACGCAGGAACAGGGTCCCGCCGACGGCGGCAGCGGCCAGTACGGCCACGCCCGCCGCGATCTGGGTGGAGTCCGGGCCGACGCTTCCGCCGACCCCGGTCTTCACATGGCCGCTCGGGCGGTGGTGACGGATCGTCACGTCGCCGGTGGCCTCCTTGCCGTTCTTGCACAGCACGCCGATCCCGTACGTCCCGGAGCGGGCGTCGTCGGGCACGGTGAACTCGCCGACCGCGACCTCCTTGTGGGTGCCGGGCCACAGCTTGAACTCGCCCGCCCCGAGCGAGCTGGCGTCGCCGATGCCGTGCCCGCGCTTGCCGCACGCCTCCGTGCTGACGGCGACCGTGTCGCCGGGGGCGGCGGTCTGCGGGTAGATCTCGAGCGTGCCGAAGTCGCCGGCGTGGGTCGCCGGGGCGCCCAGGCCTATCGTGGCCATGGCCAGCGCGGCGCCGGTCAGCAGGCGGACGGTGGTGCGCATGTGGTCCTCCGGGAGCGCGTGGTGCGGGGGGTGCGTCTGCTTCGAGATAAGAGGCGAACCGCGCCCGGTGCCTGCTGATGATTCATCAGATACGGCTTCCGTTTTGCTGCGTGTCGCACTGGACAGGTGGCGTTCCCGCAGGTCGGGCGGGTTTCGCAGCAGGCGGGCGGCATGCCTGACGTTGCGTGGCGAACGGGTGACTCCCGGTGACGGAGGAGGTCCTGCGCGGTCCGGGCTTGACCTCAAGCGAACTTGCGGTTGGAGGCTTCCCGGCATGAACACCACCACGCCTGCACAGGCGCCGCTGAAGCTCGCCGTCATCCTCGCCAGCAACCGCGAGGGCCGGTTCGGTCCCGTCGTGGCCGAGTGGTTCCTCTCCCGGGCGACGCTGCGGGAGGACTTCACGATCGACTACCTCGACCTCGGCGAGACCGAACTGCCCAGCGCCCTCTCCTACCGGCCCGGGCCCGAGGTCAGGGCCGTGCTCGAGAAGGTCACCCCGGTCCTGGACGCCGCCGACGCCTACGTCGTCCTCACCCCCGAGTACAACCACTCCTTTCCCGCCGTCCTCAAGTCCCTGATCGACTGGCACTACGGCGAGTGGCAGGCCAAGCCCGTCGGCTTCGTCTCGTACGGGGGCATGTCCGGCGGTCTGCGCGCGGTCGAGCAGCTGCGGCAGGTCTTCGCCGAGATGCACGCGGTGACCGTGCGCGACACCGTCTCCTTCCACAACGCGGGCGCCCACTTCGACGACGAGGGCAACCACCGCGACCCGGCGGGACCGGACGCGGCCGCCAAGACGATGCTCGACCAGCTGGCGTGGTGGGCCTCGACGGCCCCCTGCGCCAGGCGGCGTGCCTTCTCGGCACTGTCGGTGGTGGTCGTCACGGTGAGCAGCGGGGGTGCGGCGGGTCCTTGCTCCACGGCACGGGCTCCTTCGTCGGCTGTCGGGCGGGCGGGT
>NZ_RDBP01000012.1:112304-171901 GCF_008042045.1 Streptomyces sp. T39 | reverse complement strand
GTACGGTGGCCAGGGGAGGCCCGGCCACCCGCCCGCCCGACAGCCGACGAAGGAGCCCGTGCCGTGGAGCAAGGACCCGCCGCACCCCCGCTGCTCACCGTGACGACCACCACCGACAGTGCCGAGAAGGCACGCCGCCTGGCGCAGGGGGCCGTCGAGGCCCGGCTCGCCGCCTGCGCGCAGATCTCCGCCCCGGTGATTTCCGTCTACCACTGGCAGCAGGCCATCGAGAGCGCCGAGGAGTGGCAGGTCCTCTTCAAGACGACCCCGGCCTGCTACGACGCGCTCGAAGCGCATCTGACGGCCGCGCACGACTACGACACCCCGGAGATCATCGCCGTGCCGGTGGTCCGCGCGGCCGCCGGGTACACGGCGTGGGTACGGGCCGAGACCACGGCCCCGTGACCGCCGCCCTCCCCTTCTTCGTCTACGGCACGCTCCGGCCGGGCGAACGCAACCACGGCCTGTTCCTGGCCGGCCGCACCACCCGCGAGCGGCCGGCGACCCTGCACGGAGCGCTGCTCTACGAGGGCCCCGGCTATCCGTACGCCGTGGCCGACCCGTCCGGAACGGGCAGCGTCACCGGCACGGTGGTCACGGCGGCACCCGAGGAGTACGCCGCACTGCTGCGGACCCTCGACGGGCTGGAGGAGTACCTCGCGCCCGGCCACCCGCGCAACCTCTACGAGCGCCTCGCCCGCGAGGTGGTCGGCGAGGACGGCTCCCCGCTGCGCGCCTGGGTGTACGTCGCGGCCGCCGGCGTCGCCCGGGAGCTGGCCGCGGACGGCGTCCTGATCGCCGGCGGCGACTGGTCCGGGCGGACGCGCCGGCCCGCCCGAGGCACGGGCTCCGCAGTGCGGGCCCCCCGGTCACGGGCTGTCGGGGCGGGGTGAGGACAGGCCCGCTGCGAGCGCACCGCCCTCACCCCGGCCCGGCGGCGCCCGCCTCCGACCCGGCGGCGCCTCCCGATCCGGCGGCGCCCCCCGGCGCCTCCGGTCAGACCGTGCCCGGGACCCCGGGGCGCGGACCGGCCGCCTCGACCCGTACCGCGCACACCTTGAACTCCGGCATCCGCGACGTCGGGTCCAGCGCCGGATTGGTCACCGTGTTGACGCGCCCCGCGCCCGGCCAGTGGAACGGCATGAACACCGTGTCCGGCCGGATCCCGTTCGTCACCCGGGCCGGGCCCTCGGCCCTGCCCCGGCGCGAGACGACGGCCACCGGATCGCCCTCCGCCACACCGAGGCGCTCCGCCATCTGCGGGTGCAGCTCGACGAACGGCCCCGGTGCCGCCGTGTTCAGCTCGCCGACCCTGCGGGTCTGCGCCCCCGACTGGTACTGGGACACCACCCGGCCCGTGGTCAGCAGCACCGGGTACTCGGCGTCCGGCTCCTCCGCGGCGGGCCGGTGGGTCACCGGCACGAAGCGGGCGAGACCGTCCGGCGTGGCGAACCGGTCCAGGAAGAGCCGGGGCGTCCCCGGGTGGGCCGCCCCGTCGTCCGTGCCGTCGGGGCAGGGCCAGAAGACGCCGTCCTCCTCCGCGATCCTGCGGTAGGTGATGCCCGAGTAGTCGGCCGGGCCGCCCGCGGACGCCCTGCGCAGCTCGTCGAAGACCTCCTCCGCGTCGGTGGGGAAACCCTTCTCGTGACCCAGCAGGCCGGCCAGCGCGTTCAGCACCTCCAGATCGCTGCGCACCCCCGCCGGCGGGGTCAGCGCCTTGCGGCGCAGCAGCACCCTGCCCTCCAGGTTGGTCATCGTGCCGGTCTCCTCGGCCCACTGCGTCACCGGCAGCACCACGTCGGCGAGGGCGGCGGTCTCCGACAGGACGACGTCCGCGACGGCCAGGAAGTCCAGCGACTTCAGACGCTCCTCGATGTGGGCCGCGCGCGGCGCGGAGACCACCGGGTTGGAGCCCATCAGCAGCAGCGACCGCACGTCCTGCCCGAGCGCGTCCAGGAGTTCGTAGGCGCTGCGCCCGGGGCCGGGCAGCGACTCGGGCGGCACGCCCCAGACCTCGGCGACGTGCGCCCGGGCTGCCGGGTCGTCCAGCTTGCGGTACCCGGGCAGCTGGTCCGCCTTCTGGCCGTGCTCACGTCCGCCCTGCCCGTTGCCCTGCCCCGTGAGGCAGCCGTACCCGGACAGCGGCCGGCCCGCGCGGCCGGTCGCCAGGCAGAGGTTGATCCATGCGCCGACCGTGTCGGTGCCCTTGGACTGCTGCTCGGGGCCGCGCGCGGTCAGCACCATGCCCGTCGGCGCGTCGCAGAACATCTTCACCGCCTCCCGGAGCTGGGGCACCCCGACACCGGTGATCCGCTCCACCAGCTCCGGCCAGTGCGCCATCGCCGCGGCGCGCGCCTCGGGCCAGCCGGCCGTCCGCTCCTCGACGAAGCCGTCGTCGGTGCGCCCCTCGGAGACCACGATGTGCAGCAGCCCCAGGGCCAGCGCCAGATCGGTGCCGGGCCGCGGCGCGAGGTGCAGGTCCGCCTGCTCGGCCGTCCTGGTGCGCCGCGGGTCGACGACGATCAGCCGCCCCCCGTTCTCCTTCAGTTCGGTGAGGTAGCGCAGCGCGGGCGGCATGGTCTCGGCGAGATTGGAGCCGACGAGGATCACGCAACCGGTTCTCGGGATGTCCTCCAGCGGGAACGGCAGCCCCCGGTCGAGGCCGAACGCCCTGGTGTGCGCGGCGGCCGCCGACGACATGCAGAAGCGGCCGTTGTAGTCGATCTGCGAGGTGCCGAGCGCGACCCGTGCGAACTTGCCGAGCGTGTACGCCTTCTCGTTGGTCAGCCCGCCGCCGCCGAAGACACCCACCGCGTCGGCGCCGTACTCGGCGCGTGTGCGGCTCAGCCCGTCGGCGATCGTACGCAGTGCCTCCTCCCAGGTGGCCGGTTCGAGCCGGCCGGTGGCGTGGGATCGGACGAGCGGCCCGGTCAGGCGCACCCGGGAGGAGAGAACAGCGGGCGCGGTGCGGCCCTTGCCGCACAGCGCCCCCCGGTTCACGGGAAACTCGGTGCGCTCCACCACCTCGACGGTCCGTTCGGTGCCGTCCGCCGGGTCCGGTGCGGCACGCAGCTTCATGCCGCACTGCAGGGCGCAGTAGGGGCAGTGGGTGTCGATGGTCTCGTCGCGCATGCTGCCAGCGTGGGACATCCGTGTTACGCCGGCGGACGCCGCGCATTACGGGCGGGGTACGCGGCCCTCCGGGTGCGCCGCGCCGCCCGGTGAGGGAGCCGGGGCGCACCCGTGCGGGAGGTGCGGCGGTCCGGTGCGGGAGCCGGGGCGCACCCGTGCGGGAGGTGCGGTGCCCCGGTGCGGCGCCTGCGCGGCAGGGCGGTTCAGCCCCGGCGGCCGAGCATCGCCAGCAGACGGGACTGCGGGGTGTCGGCCGGCGGCGGTTCGACGGGCGGCGCGAACAGGCCCGACCCGGCCAGGCCGTCCGCGTACGGCGTGACCTCGTCCAGGGCGAAGGCGACCAGATCGTGGGGGAGGTGCTCCGGCGCGCCGATCGCCCGGGACAGGTCCCAGGCGTGCACCACCGCGTCCGCCGTCATCTGGGCGCAGTAGGCGACCGCCGGGGTCTCCCCGTACGACAGCACGACCGTCCGCTCCAGCGCGCCCTCGGCCGCGAACGCCTTCCGGGCGGCGCGGGCGGCCGCGTCCCAGGTGACCCGGGGCCTCTCGCCGAGCACATCGCCGTCGAAGGTGTCGCCGACGTCGTCCGGGCCCGACCCGTCGGTCACCAGGGCGGGGACCCACAGCTGTTCGGCGGTGAGATGGTTGACGAGATCGCGTACGGACCACTCGGTGCACGGCGTCGGATCGTCCCACTGGTCCGCCCGGACGGCGTGCACCCGGTCGGTGACCAGGGCGAGAGCCTCCGCATGCCGGGCGAGCAGCACTGTCACGTCGTTGTTCATGCGGCTCACTGTCGCCTGCCCCGGGCCCGGAAGCGAGCGTGGCGTGCCGGTCGCCCGTGCGGAGCTTTACGATCCGGGCACGCCCTGCGCGTCACGGTCCCGACGCCGCCAGGGCGTCGTGGACGCCGGGCTCCTCGTCGCCGAGGAACCGCGGGTCGGGGCGGAACGCGGCGTCGAGGGACGCCTTGCCCGCCGCGAACAGCTCCCGGACGCCGCCGTAGTACCAGGTCGCGTCGTGCGGCTCGGCCACCGCGACGCCGTAGGCGTCGATGCCCGCGGACCGGCACAGCGTGACGGCCCGCCGGATGTGGAAGCCCTGCGTCACCAGCACCGCCCGCTCCACGCCGAAGATCCTGCGCGCCCGTGCGCACGAGTCCCAGGTGTCGAACCCGGCGTAGTCGCTGACGATCCGGTCGTCCGGCACACCGAGTCCGGTGAGATAGCCCCGCATCGCGTCCGGCTCGTCGTACCCGGCACGGCTGTTGTCGCCGGTGACCAGGACGACCTCGACCTTGCCCGTCCGGTACAGCTCGGCGGCCGCGTCCAGGCGGTGCGCCAGATACGGCGTCGGCCGCCCGTCCCACAGTCCCGCACCGAAGACGACGGCCACCTCGCGCGCGGGCACGTCGGCGACCCCGTGCACCCTGCCGTCCGCGACCGCGTGCATCCAGGTCGACGGCAGCAGCGCCAGCACGCACCCCGCCATGACGGCCTGGGCCACGCGCCGCCTGCGGCGCGGCCCGCCGGCCGTCCACCACTCGCGGATCCGTTTCATGATCCCTCCCCGCAGGGACAGACGCGTCCGGTGCGAAAACGGTTCGCCGCGCCACCGTTCCGGTTGGCAGGATCCCGCCCATGACGAGGGACGACAGGGTGGAGCTCGCCGCCCGCAACAACGCCCGGTGGTGCCACGCGATGTGCCTGGCCCACGGCCTCACCGGGAGCTTCGCCCCCGACGCCTGGACCGCCGCCCGCCGCACGCCGCCGCTCCACCCGGACGCCGTCACGCTGACCCGTGGGGCGTCCGCGGCGAGCGTTCTGGCCCGTACCGACACGGCCGCCCCCGGCGCCTCCGTCAAGGACTCCTTCGCCGCGCTCGACCTCGCGCCCGCCGGGTTCGAGGTGCTCTTCGAGGCGCAGTGGCTGCACCGCCCGGCGCACGGGGACACCGGGCCCGGCCGGGCCGGGCCGCGGTGGGAGCGGGTGACGACGGCCGGGGAGCTCGCGGGGTGGGCGGACGCCTGGGACGGCGGCCAGGGCCTCGCCGGCCTCTTCCGTCCGGAGCTGCTGAGGGACGCGGACACCGCCGTCCTCGCCGTGCGGGGCCCGTCCGGCGCCCCGGTCGCGGGCGCCGTGGTCACGGCGGACGGCACGGCCGCCGGCATCTCCAACCTCTTCACCGCGGACGGCGACCTCGACACGGCCTGGGCCGGCTGCCTCGCCGCGGTGAGCCGGATGTGGCCGGGTGTGCCGGTGGTCGGCTACGAACACGGCGAGGACCTCGCCGCAGCCGTCCGCCAGGGCCTGTCCCCGGCGGGGCCGCTGCGGGTGTGGCTGGCCACGGCCTGAGCAGCCGGCGCCCGGTTCCGGCGGGCCCGCCGCGCCCGGGGCGGTGCCGGCGACGGTGTGCGCGACCGTTTCCGGTTCCGGGGTGCCGTCCACCGCTCGGCTCACCGCGCTCCGGCCACGACGTGAGCGGCCGTTCCCGGTTCCGCGGGCCCGCCGGGACTCGGGTCGCCGTGTTCCGGCCACGGCCTGAGCCGCCGCGTCCGGTCCCGGCGTGCCGGCCGCGGATGGGGTCGGCGTGCGCCGGGCCGGCCGGCCCGTTGCCGCCCCCTGCCAGGACCCGCGCACGGCCCGGGGGCCGCCGTGTCCGGGTCCCCGCCGGACTGCCGCGGTGCCGGCGGATGCGGACCTGGCCGCATCCGCCGGACGGGGCGAGGGGGAAGACGGGGTGTGAGCCGGGCGAAAACCGCCGTCACCCTCACGCAACACGAAGGCAACCTGCGCCCGCCACCATCGGGTCATGACGGAGCCGGAACACCTTCGTGAGTCCCTGCCCCCTCCCGCACCGATGCCCCACGGGAGCACCGCGCACTTCGACACCACCGCGCAGCTGCTCTCGCGCATCACCGCTCAGCTCGGCACCCAGCTGAGTCACGTCCGACTGAACGGAACCCGCCACGCATGCGCCCGACACCCCACCGGCCCGCCCTCGTCGCCGTCGCCCACGGCAGCCGTGACCCGCGCGCCGTGCACACCGTCTCCGCTCTCCTCGACCGGGTCCGTGAGCTCCGCCCCGGCCTCGATGTCCGCCTCGGCCACATCGAGCTGAACGAGCCGCTGCTCGACCACACCCTCGAGGACTTCGCCGGCACCGGCGGCGCGTCCGCCGTGCTCGTGCCCCTGCTGCTCAGCCGCGGGTACCACGTCAAGCACGATCTGCCGTCGGCGGCCGCGAAGGTGCCCGGCGCGGACGTCCGCGTCGCCGCCCCCCTCGGCCCGCATCCGCTGCTCGCCGAGGCGCTGGCCTCCCGGCTCGCGGAGGCCGGCTGGCGGGACGAGGACAACGGCAGCCGCCGGGCCGCGGTGGTGCTCGCGTCCGCAGGCTCCCGCGACCCCGAGTCGGCCGAGGACACCCGCCGGGCGGCGGCTCTGCTCGCCGAGCGCCTCCGGGTGCCGGTCGTCCCCGCGTACGCCTCCGCCCTGGCGCCGACCGTCCCCGCGGCGGTGCGTGCCCTGACCGCCCGTGGGCGCCACCGCATCGCCGTGGCCTCCTACTTCGCCGCGCCGGGCCTGTTCGCCACCCGCAGCGCCGAGGCGGCGCCGTGGATCGCCGCGCAACCGCTCGGCACCCACCCGGCCCTCGCCCGCCTGCTGCTCCACCGCTACGACGAGGCGCTGACGGCCCACTCGCACCCCGCGCGCCTCCGCGAACTCACCGCGGCCTGACCGGAGGGCCCGCCCCGCGCCGCGCGGCAGGCCCCGGCGCGCCCCGCGTCCCGCGGGGGTGGGGCGCGGCGCGCACGCCTTCGCACCGGGCGTCGGTGGGGGCGGCTACCTTCGGTGCATGGACGGCACTGGCACCACCGGCACCGACGGCAGCACCTGGCCCCACGATCCCGAGGCCCCGGCCGCACGCACCGCCCCGGCGGCGCGGGAGGCGGCCTGGCCGCACGACCCCGAGGCGCCCGCCCCGCCCACCGGCGACGAGGGGGGCTACGACGCCGCAGCGGTCGAGCGCTACGCGCCCGAGCCCGACAAGCGCCCCGGCCGCACGGCCTTCCAGCGCGACCGGGCACGGGTCCTGCACTCCTCGGCGCTGCGCCGTCTCGCGGGGAAGACCCAGGTCGTCACGCCCGGAACCCGCAGCCACACCTGGGACGCCAGCCCCCGCACCCGGCTCACCCACTCCCTGGAGTGCGCCCAGATCGGGCGGGAGCTCGGCGCCGCCCTCGGGTGCGACCCCGACCTGGTGGAGGCGGCCTGCCTCTCCCACGACATGGGCCATCCGCCTTTCGGCCACAACGGCGAGCAGGCGCTCAACGAGTTCGCCGCCGACTGCGGGGGCTTCGAGGGCAACGCCCAGTCCCTGCGGCTCCTCACCCGTATCGAGCCCAAGCGCTTCGCGCCGGACGCCCGTACCGGCGAACCGGTCAGCGTGGGACTCAACCTGACCCGCGCCGCGCTGGACGCGGCGACCAAGTACCCGTGGCCGCGCGGCGGCGGCCCTGATCCGGCGTCGGGCAAGTTCGGGGTGTACGAGGACGACCTGCCGGTCTTCGCGTGGGCCCGCCGCGGCGCCCCCGCCGGCCGCACCTGCTTCGAGGCGCAGGTCATGGACTGGTCGGACGACGTCGCCTACTCGGTCCACGACTTCGAGGACGGTCTGCACGCCGGCCACATCGACCCCAACTGCCTGCTCTCCGCGGTCGAACGGGAGTCGATCTGGTCGGTCGCCATCGGCCGCTACGTGTCCGCCGACACCTCGCCCGACGAACTGTCCGAGGCGCTCGACCGGCTGGTCGACGCACCGTGGTGGCCGCACCACTACGACGGCTCGGCCGTCGCCCAGGCCCGGCTGAAGGATGCGACGAGCCAGCTCGTCGGCCGGTTCGCGCTCGCCGCCGAGGGCGCCACCCGCCAGGCGTACGGCGGTGGCCCGCTGACCCGGTACGGCGCCGAACTGGTCGTCCCGCGGGCCGCCCGGCACGAGTGCGCGGTGCTCAAGGCCGTCGCCGACCGCTATGTGATGCGCCGCGCCGAGCAGGAGGAGCTCCGCGCCGACCAGCGCGTGGTGCTCGCCGAACTGGCCGAGGCACTCACCGCCCGCGCGCCCGAGGGGCTGGAGCCGCAGTTCCGGGCCCTGTTCGAGGCCGCGCCGGACGACCGGGCCCGCAAGCGGGTCGTCGTCGACCAGATCGCCTCGCTCACCGACGCCTCGGCCCGGACCCTGCACGCACGCCTGCCGAGGCGCTGACCGACGCCCGGTGCCGGTCCGGGTACGGTGATCGTTTGTCGTTCCGTCCGGTTCCGTACGTCTTGGGGTCTTGGGCGGGCACTCCCCCTTTCGCCGACACGCGCGGTGCGGGACGCTCGCAGAAGGCCGAACAGGACCTGAAGAGGAGGCAACACGTGGTCGACGCACATCGGACCTTCGTCATCGTCGGCGGTGGACTGGCCGGCGCCAAGGCGGCCGAGACACTGCGCGCCGAGGGGTTCACGGGGCGGGTGATCCTCATCGGCGACGAGCGCGACCGGCCCTACGAGCGTCCGCCGCTCTCCAAGGGGTTCCTGAACGGCAAGGAGGAGCGCGACAGCGTCTTCGTCCACGAACCCGGCTGGTACGCCCGCTCCGAGATCGAGCTCCACCTCGGCCAGACCGCCGTCTCCATCGACCGCGCGGCCAAGGCCGTCCGCCTCGGCGACGGCACCGTGCTCCACTACGACAAACTGCTCCTCGCCACCGGCGCGGAACCCCGCCGCCTCGACATCCCGGGCACCGGCCTGGCCGGCGTGCACCATCTGCGGCGCCTCGCCCACTCCGACCGGCTGCGCCGGGTGCTCGCCACCCTCGGACGCGACAACGGGCACCTGCTCGTCGCCGGCGCCGGCTGGATCGGGCTGGAGGTCGCCGCCGCCGCCCGCGGGTACGGCGCCGAGGTCACCGTCGTGGAACCGGCGCCGACCCCGCTCCACGGCGTCCTCGGGCCCGAGCTCGGCCAGGTCTTCGCCGACCTCCACCGCGAACGCGGCGTGCGGTTCCACTTCGGCGCCCGCCTCACCGAGATCACCGGCCAGGACGGCATGGTCCTCGCCGCCCGCACCGACGACGGCGAGGAGCACCCCGCGCACGAGGTCCTCGCCGCGATCGGCGCCGCCCCCCGCACCTCCCTCGCCGAGACCGCCGGGCTGGAGCTCGCGGACCGGGCCCACGGCGGCGGCATCGCGGTCGACGCCCGGCTGCGCACCTCCGACCCCGACATCTACGCCGCCGGCGACGTCGCCGCCCACCAGCACCCGCTGATCGGCACCCGGCTGCGCGTCGAGCACTGGGCGAACGCCCTGAACGGCGGCCCGGCCGCCGCCCGCGCCATGCTCGGCCAGGACACCGTCTACGACCGGGTGCCGTACTTCTTCTCCGACCAGTACGACCTCGGCATGGAGTACTCCGGCTGGGCCCCGCCCGGCTCGTACGACCAGGTCGTGCTCCGCGGCGACGCCGGCAAGCGCGAGTTCATCGCCTTCTGGCTGAGCGAGGGCAGGGTGCTGGCGGGGATGAACGTGAATGTGTGGGACGTCACCGAGGAGATCCAGCGCCTCGTCCGGTCCGGGTCCCCGGTGGACCCCCAGGCCCTGGGCGACCCCGCCGTCCCCCTCGCCTCGCTCGCCGGCTGACGGGAGTGCCGTGGCGCCGCCGTAGACTTCCCCCGTGGCAGGCAGGATCAACGACGACGACGTGAAGGCGGTACGGGACGCGGTCCCGATCGACGCCGTCGTGTCCGAGTACCTCCAGCTGAGGAACGCCGGCGGCGGCAACCTCAAGGGACTGTGCCCCTTCCACGACGAGAAGTCCCCCTCCTTCCAGGTCAGCCCGAGCAAGGGCCTGTTCCACTGCTTCGGCTGCCAGGAGGGCGGCGACACCATCGCCTTCGTGATGAAGATCGACCACCTCTCCTTCTCGGAGACGGTCGAACGCCTCGCCGCCCAGGCGGGCATCACGCTGCGGTACGAGGAGGGCGGCTACAACCCGACCCACCAGCGCGGCGAGCGCATCCGCCTGGTCGAGGCCCACAAGATCGCCGCCCAGTTCTACGTCGAGCAGCTGGACGGCGCCGAGGCCGAGACCGGGCGGACGTTCCTCGCCGAGCGGGGCTTCGACCAGGCGGCCGCCCAGCACTTCGGCGTCGGCTACAGCCCGGCGGGCTGGGACCACCTGACCCGGTACCTGCGCGGCAAGGGCTTCAGCGACAAGGAGCTGCTGCTCTCCGGCCTCTCCCAGGAGGGCCGCCGCGGCCCCATCGACCGCTTCCGCGGGCGGCTGATGTGGCCGATCCGGGACATCACCGGGGAGGTCGTCGGCTTCGGCGCGCGCAAGCTCCGCGAGGACGACAACGGACCGAAGTACCTGAACACCCCCGAGACGGCGATCTACAAGAAGTCGCAGGTCCTGTACGGCATCGATCTCGCCAAGAAGGAGATCGCCCGCACCAGCAGCGCCGTCGTCGTCGAGGGGTACACCGATGTGATGGCCTGCCACCTCGCGGGCGTCACCACCGCCATCGCGACCTGCGGCACCGCCTTCGGCGGCGACCACATCAAGATCCTGCGGCGGCTCCTCATGGACAACGCCACCGCCGAGGTGATCTTCACCTTCGACGGCGACGCGGCCGGGCAGAAGGCAGCCCTGCGCGCCTTCGAGGACGACCAGAAGTTCGCGGCCGAGACCTCGATCGCGATCACCCCCGGCGGCATGGACCCGTGCGACCTGCGCCTCGCCCAGGGCGACGACGCGGTGCAGAAGCTCGTCGAATCCCGCACCCCGCTCTTCGAGTTCGCCATCCGGCAGATGGTCACCCGGCACAACCTGGAGACCCCCGCCGGCCGGGCGGCCGCCCTCGACGAGGCCGCGCCCGTCGTCGCCGCCATCAAGAACGTCGCCATCCAGCACGAGTCGGCCGTCCAGCTGGCCGGGATCCTCGGCATCCTGGACACGCAGTTCGTGGTCAAGCGCGTCGCCCAGCTGGCCCGCTGGGCCCGGGAGCGCGGCGGCAACGGCCGCGGGCCCGGCGGCCCCGGGCCCGACCGCAGGGCCCGGGCGTTCGAGGCGCCGGCGGCGCCGCACGCCCCGTCCGGCCCCGCCCTCAACCTCCGCAGCCCCGCCCACCGCACCGAGCGGGAGCTGCTGAAGCTCGCGCTCCAGCACCCGGCCCTGGTCTCCCCGGCCTTCGACGCCTACGGCACGGACGAGTTCACCGCCCCGCCCTACGCGGCGGTCCGCCAGACGATCATGGAGGCCGGCGGCGCGGAGTCGGGCTGCGAGGACACCCCCGGCTACCTCGCCCGGGTCCGCGACACCGCGCCCGACGACTCGGTGCGCGCCCTCGTCACCGAGCTCGCCGTCGAGGCGATCCACGCACGCGCCGTCGACGAGGTGTACGCCGGCATGCAGCTGGTCCAGGTCCGGCTGCGCGCCGTCGACCGCCGCATCGCCGACGTCCAGGGCACCCTCGCCCGCCTCGGCACCGGCGGCGACCCCGAGCGGTACGCCGCCGTGGCGAACGAGCTCTGGGTCCTCCAGCAGTACGGTCAGGCCCTGCGCAACCAGGGCGCGGCGGCGCTGTGACCGCCCCGCCCTGAGCGGCGGCGGCCCCGTTCCTCCGGCGCGGTGCCCGCCTGCCCGTGCCCGCAGACCTGTGCCCCCCGCCCGCGCCGGGGGCGCCCGGCGTCCGACCCGCGCCGGACCGGGCCTGCGCTCCGGGCGGCCGGGCCGGTCAGCGCCCCGCGAAGGCCGGCCGCACGGCCGTCACCAGCCGCCGGGCGTACGCCTCCCCGGTGTCGGCCGGCACCGGCGGCTCGGCCGGGAAGTGGTGCCACTCCACATGCCGGACCGCATCCTCGACATCCTCCAGGCGCACGACGCCGGGTGCCCCCGGCGGCCACTCGCCGGAGAGCCGCAGCGCCTCCGTGAGCAGCGGCAGCGGCAGCGGCAGCGGGTGCCGCTCGGCCGGCAGCACCGCGTCGTGGAGATTCCCTGCCCCGCGGGTACGTGTGTCGTCCAGCGGAAGCTTCAGACGGTGCTCGAAGCAGCCGTCGGGGCCGTGGCGACCTCCGCGGCCCAGGGCGTCGTCTCGGTCTTCACCCGCGCCGGCGCGAAGCCGGCCTTGCGCAGTCCGGTCACCAGTCCGTGGGCGGCGGCCTGTTGCGCCGCGAGGCCGTCGCCGCCCCGCAGCGTCAGCATCGGCCGCGACACCATCCGCCCCCGCGCCGGCACGATGTGCGTCGCCTTCGGCCCCGCCGTCCGCGCCCCCGCGTCCAGCCGCCCACGGCCGGGCTCTCCGTCGCACCGGACGGTCACAGGGGTCTCGTACGTCTCGTCGCCGCCCCTCGGCATCGGCCGATCCTGCCAGACCCCCACACATGGGGGCATCCGAGTAACCGTCCGGTCACACCGGGTCCCAGAAAGTCGCCGCACGCCCCTCGTGGCGGGGATGTGTCGTACCCCACACTGGGTGGCGGTGCCTGAGCCCTCGGAAGCTGCCGCAAGCCCCCCGACCGGCAGCGATCACCCTGGAGGTCGCGTGCAGACCCAGATCCTGACCGAGCCCGAGACCGAACCGGCCATGGCAGCGGCCGTCGCCCCGGTCGGGCAGGTGCCCGCGCAGGGCCGGCCCGACGGCCTTCCCGAGGCCGTTCCCGACGAGCCCCTCGTGGAACTCGAAACACCCGAGCCGCCGCGGCCCACCGGCCGGGCCGCCGACGGCTCGGGTCCCTCCTCGGACCTCTTCCGCCAGTACCTGCGCGAGATCGGGCGCATCCCGCTGCTCAGCGCGGCCGAGGAGGTCGAGCTCGCGCGGCGGGTGGAGGCCGGTCTGTTCGCCGAGGAACGCCTCGCCCGGACGCCCGACCCCGATTCCCGGCTCGCCGTCGATCTCGACCGCCTCGTCGTCATGGGCCGGGTCGCCAAGCGGCGGCTGATCGAGGCGAACCTGCGTCTGGTGGTCTCCGTCGCCAAGCGCTACGTCGGACGCGGCCTCACCATGCTCGACCTCGTCCAGGAGGGGAACCTGGGCCTCATCAGAGCGGTGGAGAAGTTCGACTACGCCCGGGGCTACAAGTTCTCGACGTACGCGACCTGGTGGATCCGCCAGGCCATGTCCCGCGCGCTCGCCGACCAGGCCCGCACCATCCGGGTGCCCGTCCACGTCGTCGAACTGATCAACCGCGTGATCCGCGTCCAGCGCCGCATGCTCCAGGAACGCGGCTACGAGCCCACCGCCGAGGAGGTCGCCGCCCAGCTGGACCTGGCGCCCGAGCGCGTGGGCGAGGTGCTGCGGCTGGCTCAGGAACCGGTGTCGCTGCACGCGCCCGTCGGCGAGGAGGACGACGTCGCGCTCGGGGATCTGATCGAGGACGGCGACGCCGCGTCCCCGGTCGAGTCGGCGGCCTTCCTGCTGCTGCGCGAGCACCTGGAGGCGGTGCTCTCCACGCTCGGCGAACGCGAACGCAAGGTGGTCCAGCTGCGGTACGGCCTCGACGACGGCCGCCCCCGCACCCTGGAGGAGATAGGGCGGCTGTTCGGGGTGACCCGCGAACGCATCCGCCAGATCGAGTCGAAGACGCTGAACAAGCTGCGCGACCACYCCTTCGCCGACCAGCTCCGCGGCTACCTCGACTGACCCGGAGACGGGCCGTGCCGCCGCGCCGGGGAGGCACGGCGGCACGGCGGCCGACACGACGGGCGGTGCCGGGCTACTCCACCTCCACCACCGCCTGCGCGAACTGCGCCGCGTGGAGCCGGGCGTAGGCCCCCTCCCGCGCCAGCAGCTCCTCGTGCGTCCCCTGCTCGACGATCGTCCCGTCCTCCATGACCAGGATCACGTCGGCGTCCCGGATCGTGGAGAGCCGGTGCGCGATCACGAAACTGGTGCGCCCGTGGGACAGGCGCGCCATCGCCTTCTGGATCAGCACCTCGGTGCGGGTGTCGACCGAACTGGTCGCCTCGTCGAGGACCAGGATGACCGGGTCCGACAGGAACGCCCGTGCGATGGTGATCAGCTGCTTCTCGCCCGCGCTCACCCCCGCGCCCTCGTCGTCGATGACGGTGTCGTAGCCGTCGGGGAGCGTCCGCACGAACCGGTCGGCGTGCGCGGCGCGCGCCGCCTCCTCGATCTCCTCGCGGGTGACCTCCCGGGAGGCGCCGTAGGCGATGTTCTCGGCGATCGTGCCGCCGAACAGCCAGGTGTCCTGGAGGACCATCCCTATGCCGGAGCGCAGCTCCTCGCGGGACATCGCGGCGATGTCGGCGCCGTCGAGGGTGATCCGCCCGCCTGTGACCTCGTAGAAGCGCATCAGCAGATTGACGAGCGTCGTCTTGCCCGCGCCCGTCGGCCCGACGATCGCCACCGTGTGACCGGGTTCGACCGTGAGCGACAGATCCTCGATCAGCGGCTTCTGGGGGTCGTAGCGGAACGCCACCTTCTCCAGCGCCACCCGGCCCTCGGGCCGGTCCGGCCGCACGGGCCGCGCCTCGGCCGGCGCGTCCGGCTCCTGCTCGTCGGCGTCCAGCAGCTCGAAGACCCGCTCCGCGGACGCGACACCCGACTGCACCAGGTTCGCCATCGACGCGACCTGCGTCAGCGGCATCGAGAACTGCCGCGAGTACTGGACGAACGCCTGCACGTCACCGATCGACAGCGAGCCCGAGGCGACCCGCAGCCCGCCGACCACCGCGACCAGCACGTAGTTGATGTTGGACACGAAGAACATGACCGGCTGCATCATGCCGCTGTTGAACTGCGCCCGGAATCCGGCCTCGTAGAGCGCCTCGTTCTGCTCGGCGAAGTCCCGCGCGGACTCGTCCTGCCGCCCGAAGACCTTGACCAGCGTGTGCCCGGTGTACATCTCCTCGATGTGCGCGTTCAGCGTGCCCGTCGACTTCCACTGCTGCACGAAGTGCGGCTGCGACCGCTTGCCGATCCGGGCCGCGACGAACACCGACAGCGGCACGGTCACCAGGGCGACCAGCGCCAGCAGCGGGGAGATCCAGAACATCATCACCAGCACGCCGACGATGGTGAGCAGCGAGTTGATCAGCTGCCCCATCGACTGCTGGAGCGTCTGCGAGATGTTGTCGATGTCGTTGGTCGCGCGGCTGAGCACCTCGCCGCGCTGCTTCCTGTCGAAGTACGACAGCGGCAGCCGCGCCAGCTTCGCCTGCACGTCCTCGCGCATCCGGTAGACGGTCCGGTTGATCACCTTGATCGACAGCCGCGTCGACACCAGCATCAGCAGGCCCGCCCCGAGGTACACGGCGAGCGCCAGCAGCAGCACCTGGCCGACGGCGCCGAAGTCGATGCCCTCGCCCGGGGTGAAGTCCACGCCGGCGAGCATGTCCGCGAGCGAGCCGTCACCGTCCGCCCGGACGCCCTCGACCGCCTGCTCCTTGGTGGCGCCCTCGGGCATCTGCCGCCCGACGACCCCGGCGAAGACCAGGTCGGTCGCCGCTCCGAGGATCTTGGGGCCGACCACCGACAGGGCGACGGAGAGCACCCCGGCGCACAGCATCAGCCACAGGGCGGCCCGCTCGGGCGCGAGCTGCCGCAGCAGCCGTCTGCCCGAGCCCTTGAAGTCCATCGAACGGTCGGCGGGGGACCCGCCGGCCATCATCCGTGCAGCACCCGGCCCGCTCATGCGGCCTCAGCCTCCGTCAGCTGCGAGAGAACGATCTCCCGGTACGTCTCGTTGCCCTCCATCAGCTCGTGATGGCTGCCCGTCCCGACGACCCGGCCCTCGTCGAGGACGACGATCCGGTCCGCGTCACGGATCGTCGACACCCGCTGCGCGACGATCACCACGGTCGCGTCGGCCGTGCGGGCCGCGAGCGCGGCACGCAGCGCCGCGTCCGTCGCGTAGTCGAGCGCGGAGAAGGAGTCGTCGAACAGGTAGATCTCCGGCCGCTGCACCAGCGTGCGCGCGATGGCGAGGCGCTGGCGCTGACCGCCGGAGACATTGGTGCCGCCCTGCGCGATGGGGGAGTCGAGCCCGGCGCCGAGCGCCCGGACGAAGTCGGCGGCCTGCGCGACCTCCAGCGCCTGCCACAGCTCCTCGTCGCTCGCGTCCGGGTTGCCGTAGCGCAGGTTGGTGGCGACGGTGCCGGTGAAGAGGTACGGCTTCTGCGGCACCAGCCCGACCGTCCGCGCCATCAGCGCCGGGTCCAGGGTGCGCACGTCGACGCCGTCCACGAGCACCTCGCCGCCCGTCACGTCGAACAGCCGGGGCACCAGGCCCAGCAGGGTCGATTTGCCGCTGCCCGTCGAGCCGATGATCGCCGTGGTCTCGCCGGGACGGGCGACCAGGGACACCGACCGCAGCACCGGCTCCTCCGCGCCCGGGTAGCGGAAGTCGACGTCCCGTACCTCCAGATGACCGTGCGCGCGCAGCTCGCGCACCGGCGCCTTCGGCGGGACGACGCTGGACTCGCTGTCCAGCACCTCCTGGATGCGCTCGGCGCACACCTCGGCGCGCGGCACCATCATGAACATGAAGGTGGCCATCATCACGGCCATCACGATCTGCATCAGGTAGGCGAGGAACGCGGTGAGCGCGCCGATCTCCATCCCGCCGCTGTCGATCCGGTGCGCGCCGAACCAGACGACGGCGATCGACGACACGTTGACGACCGTCATGACGATCGGGAACATCAGCGCCATCAGCCGGCCCGTCGACAGCGACACGTCCGTCAGCTGCCCGTTGGCGCCCCGGAAGCGCTCCGTCTCGTAGCCGTCGCGGACGAACGCCCGGATCACCCGGTTTCCGGTGATCTGCTCGCGCAGCACCCGGTTCACCGTGTCCAACCGCTCCTGCATGGTGCGGAACAGCGGCCGCATCCGCTTCACGATCAGCGAGACGGAGATGCCGAGCACCGGCACCACGGCCAGCAGCACCGCCGACAGCCGCACGTCCTGCCCGAGCGCCAGCACGATGCCGCCGACGCACATGATCGGAGCCGAGACCATCAGCGTGAACGCCATCAGCACCAGCATCTGGACCTGCTGGACGTCGTTGGTGGTACGGGTGATCAGCGACGGCGCCCCGAAGCGGCCGACCTCACGGGCGGAGAAGCTCTGCACCCGCCCGAACACGTCGGCCCGCACGTCCCGCCCGAGCGCGGACGCCGTGCGCGCGCCGTAGAAGACGGCCCCGATGTTGCACAGCACCTGGACGACGCTGATGACGATCATCAGGGCGCCGAGGGACAGGATGTAGCCCGTGTCCCCCTTCACGACGCCGTCGTCGATGATGTCCGCGTTGAGGGTCGGCAGATAGAGGGTGGCGCTGGTCTGCAGCAGTTGCAGCACCACCAGAAGGACGATGGGTCTCTTGTACGGACCCAGATAGGTCCGCAGAAGTCGTATCAGCACACGTGTCTCTCGGCTCGGCACGATCGGGGGTTGGATCCACCCATCTTCCGACACCGAGTCGGCGAACCTCCCGGGATTTTCCCCAAACCCCGGTCAAGAACGGACCGTGCCGGGCGGGCCGCGCCGCCCGGCACGGATCACATGCCCTGGGAGAACGCCCCCGGGTGGATCTGCTCCCGCGTGGCCCGGTACTGCTGGCGCACCGCCATGCCCACGTCCGCGTCCTCGCCCGCCTCGAACACCTGCGCAGCGGCGCCCTGCCAGGCCGGCGGGGCCGCGGGGGAGAGGGTCCCCTGCGCGACGCCCAGGGCCCAGGCCGCCTGACGGGCCGCGCCGAGGGCGGCGTAGTCCGCGGGCTGCGGCACCACGACCTGGGCGGCGAGCACGGCGGGGGCCACGGCCTGCACCGCGGGCAGCTCGGCGGCGGCGCCCAGCAGGAACACCCGCCGCACCTCCACCCCGCGCCCGCGCAGCACGTCCAGGGCGTCGGCCAGCGAGCACAGCATGCCCTCGAAGGCGGCCCGCGCCAGGTGCTCCGGCTTCATCGACTCGCGCCGCAGCCCGCTCAACGTGCCCGCGGTGTGCGGCAGCTGGGGTGTGCGCTCACCCTCCAGGTACGGGAGCAGCACCAGCCCGGAGGCCCCGGGCGTCGACTTCACGGCGAGGGCGGAGAGTTCGTCGAGCGACTCGACCCCGAGCATCTCGGCCGTCCCGCGCAGGGCACGGACGGCGTTCAGGGTGTGCACCACGGGCAGGTGCATCCCGGTCGCGTCGGCGAACGAGGTGATCATCCCGGTGGGGTCGGCGAGCGCCTCGTGGTGGACGGCCATCACCGAGCCGGACGCCCCGAGCGACACCACGGCGTCACCGGTGCCGACGCCCAGCCCGAACGCGGCGGCCATCGTCTCGCCCGTACCGGCCGAGATCAGCAGCCCCTCCGGAGTGGTGCCCGCGGCCTCGGCCGGGCCGAGCACCTCGGGCAGCGCGCACGGGTGACCCAGCGCGGTCTCCACCAGATCGGGGCGGTAGGCGCCCGTGCCGGCCGACCAGTAGCCGGTGCACGAGGCGCCGCCGCGATCGGTGGTGCGGCGGGCGGGCCTGCCGAGCAGCTGCCACACCAGCCAGTCGTGCGGCTGCATCACCGCGGCGACCCGCTGCGCCGCCTCCGGCTCGGTGCGGGCCAGCCAGCGCAGCTTGGCGACGGGCTGGGCCGCCTGCGGCACCGACCCGACGGCCTCGGCCCACGCCTGCCGGCCGCCCAGGGCGTCCACCAGATCGGCGGCGGCGACCTGGGCGCGCCGGTCGTTGCCGAGCAGCGCGGGGCGCACGGGGCCGCCCTGCGCGTCGAGGGTGATCAGGCCGTGCTGCTGGGCCGATACACCGATGGCCTGCACGCCCTCCAGAAGCCCGCCGCCCGCGGCCTCGCCGAGCGAGAGCAGCCAGGCCTGCGGGTCGGCTTCGGTGGACTTCGGCTCCAGCGGGTGCGGCGCGTATCCCTGGCGCAGTACGGCGCCCGTGTCCGCGTCACAGACGACGATGCGTGTGTACTCGGACGAACTGTCCAGTCCTGCGACTATCCCCATGTCCGGAATTCTGCCGTACGCGCGGGGGCCGGCGGGTCAGGTGTTGGTCGTTCCCCAGTCGTCCTCGGTGCCGGAGCCGCGTTCACGCAGCGAGCGCACCCGGTCGGCGACCGACTCGGGGACGCGGTCGCCGACCTTGTCGCTCACCGCGTGGAACGCCTTGCCCGCGGCCTCGCGGCCGTTGTGGGCCGCGGACTCGGCCGCGTTGCGCACGGCGGGGTTCTGGGAGATCTGTCGCGCGGACTTCTTGAGCTGCTCGTACCGCTCGCGCCCGGCACGTGCGCCGAGCACAAAGCCGAGGGCCAGTCCGGCGACGAACGTGAGCTTGTACCGCATGGGTGTCACCTTCCGTTGCGTCGGTGCTGCCCGCCTACCCGTCCCGGCGCCAGATCACCCTGCGCGGAACCGATTGGCGGAGCACCCCCCTGCTTGCGCTAATGTATGTGTCGCAGCGAGCGCACGCCCTCCGGGACGCATCCGGTAGGTACGTTCGGTGCACACGCAGCAATCCCCTGTAGCTCAATTGGCAGAGCAGCCGGCTGTTAACCGGCAGGTTACTGGTTCGAGTCCAGTCGGGGGAGCGCGATCCCCTGTAGCTCAATTGGCAGAGCATTCGGCTGTTAACCGGAGGGTTGCTGGTTCGAGTCCAGCCGGGGGAGCGGAGACGAAGAGGGCCCCCGGGGGCCCTCTTCGTCGTTCGTGCCGGGGCGTGTCCCGGATGTGTTCCGTGCGACATCCCGTGTCCTGTGCACGCGATGCGGGAACCGGGCGGCGACCAGCGGAGTCCTCATGGTCAGGCGATGCCGACCATACGAGGCAGGAGATCGTATGACCGGCTATGCTACGGCGGACGGCGCGCACACATGTGCGCGACGCGCCGTTAGGGGCGGTAGCTCAGCCGGTTAGAGCAGCGGACTCATAATCCGTCGGCCGTGGGTTCGAGTCCCACCCGCCCCACCAGGGCCCCCAGGCAGAATCGTTCTGACCTGGGGAATCGCTTTTTCTGGAACCGTTTTCCGTGCGGCGTCCGCCTCCCGGAGGTGCGGCGACCGCGGGTCCCCCTCGAGAGGCGGCACCGAACGGACTCAACGGACCGGCCACAGCGACGTGATCGCTGACGAGGGCACGCTGTCACCCCGTTCGCACCGGCTTGCCGCTACCAGATCCTGATCTTCGTGATCTTGTGGATGGGCTCACCGGGGGCGGTGCCGAAATGCCACTTGTCCACGGTCGCGCTGGTCGCCGGAGCCCCGAGCCTCGGCACGTACTCGAAGGTGACCTTGTTGTCTCCGGTCCAGATCTGGTCCACGCCGTAGATCGCCACGCTCTGCACTCCCGCGTTGGCGAAGCAGAGAGAGCCGCCTGCGTTGTGAAGCGACAGGAGGCCCAGTCCCTTGCATTCGGTGCGGTTGATGGCGGACGCCGACGAGGCAGGCAGCACGACGGCCATGGCCCCAGCCGCCGCGACTACCGCGAGGCGTGTGATGAAGCGCTTCACTGGTGTGTTGTTCCTTCCATGGTGGTGTGGTGCCGCAGTGGGCCGGAGCGCACGGCGGCATCGCAGGGACGCAGGCACGTCCCATCAGCGCAACGTGGAAAAGGGCACTCCCGTTCACCACTCGGGCACCTTGCTCCGGTCGCTTTCTCTCTGAGCTGTTCACGCGCTCGGTGCAGGCAGACGGAATCGGCCGCGGCGAACGCCGGGTGTCGTGCGGCGTCGGCGCGCCGGGGAGGGCCGACACATCACGCCGGAGGCCATGGAGCGCACCGGCGCCGCCCGCCAGATCCTGTCCTGCGATCGCAGGGCGGCGAAGACGCCGCCCCCTCCGGTCCCCGCGCATCGACGAGGAACCGGCCGCCCGCCACCACGACACCGCCACGGGCGGCGGCCCTTGGGGGCGCGGACCGCGGTAGTTCCCACCCGGCTGCGTGCATACCATTGCACGAACGGCATCCAGGTCAGGCCTGTCCGATCGCCCGCCGTCGGAGATGCCGCCGAGTTGCCTGGCGACGCGAGGACGTGGAGTCCTCGGCTGCCGGGAGCCGCAGAGAATCGGAGTGAGACATGCAGAGGCGGGTGCTGCTGGGGCGCGAGACGGAGCGTCGCGCGCTGGCTGCCCTGGTCGAGCAGGGAGCCGCCGGGTCGGGCGGCGCGACGGTGATCACCGGCGCGCCGGGGATCGGTAAGTCGGCACTGGTCGCAGAGGCCGCGGCCGTGGCAGCGCGCGGGGGAACCCATGTGATCACTGCTGTCGGGGTCCAGTCGGAGGAAAACCTGCCCTGTGCCGGGCTGCACCAGCTGGTTCACCAACTGCGCGACGGGATCGACGACTTGCCGGGGCGCCAGCGTACCGCGCTGCTCGCCGCCGTCGGGCTCGTCGACGAGGCCGTCCCCGATCTGTACCTCGTAGGCCTGGCCGCGCTGACCTTGCTGACGGACGCGGCGGCAAAGGCTCCGCTGCTCGTGGTGGTCGAGGACGCCCACTGGATGGATCATGCCAGCCTCGATGTGCTCGGGTTCGTGGCGCGGCGGATCGAGTCCGATCCCCTCGTCCTGGTCGCCGTCACCCGGCGCCTTGACGACCGCCTCAGTAGCGCCGGCCTGCCCGTGCTGCACCTGGGGCCGCTGACGGACGAGGTGTCGGGTGAGGTGCTGGACGCGGTGGCCCCCGGCCTGGGACAGCAGGTCAGGCGGCGACTCCTGGAGGAGTCCGCCGGGAACCCGCTGGCGCTCACCGAGCTGCCGGTCGCGCTGCGGTCGGTCGGCGGAGCGTATGCGCTCAACCCTGGTCCGTTGCCGCTGACCGCACGGCTGGAGAGGACCTTCACGGCGCGTGTCTCCCGCCTTCCGGCCGACACCCGTGCGCTCCTGCTCCTCTCGGCTCTCAACGGTGACGGAACCATGGACGAATGCCTCGCCGCAGCGACCCGGATGCTCGGGAGGGTGGTCGACGTCTCCGCTGGTGAGGCAGCGATCAGCGCGGGCTTGGTGGAAGCCCGGGGAATGGCCTTCAGGCACCCGCTCGTCCGCTCGGCGATCTACCACGCCGCTACCGCCGCGGAACGGCAGGCCGCACATGACGCTCTGGCCGCCGCACTCCAGAGCCAGCCCGACCGGCAGGCATGGCACCGCGCCGCCGCCACCGCTGGTCCCGACGAACAGGTGGCAAGGGATCTGGACTCCACTGCCGGCAGAGCCCTGCGGCGAGGCGGTGTCGCCGCAGCCCTTGCCGCGCTGAGGCGTGCGACGGAGCTGACGAAGGACCCGTCCGCGCGGGCGGACCGGCTGCTCCGGGCGGCGGAGCTCGCGCTGGAGTCGGGCCAAGGAGACGTCGCGGCACATCTGCTGGCCCAGGCGCGCTCACTGGACCTTTCGGTCCGGGACCAAGGCCGCGCGGCCTGGGTCAGCATCGCTCTGGCCGAGGGGACTCGGGGCGAGGGCGCCGCGACCGCCGAGCTGGCCGATCTGGCGGTCGAGATCGCCGCTGAAGGCGAACCGACGCTGGCGCTGCGCATGCTGTGGGGCGCGGTCCTGCAGTGCTTCTGGGGAGAGCCGGGGCCGGCCGCCCGCGAGCGGGTCGCCGCCGCCGCCGACCGGATGCCCGTACACACCGACAACGCCGACCTGGTCGCTCTGCGGGCCTACTCGGTGCCGGTCGAGCGTGGGGGAGCGGTCATGGAGGACCTGGCGGGTCAGCTGGAGCGTGCGTCCGAGAACGCAGAGGGCGACCAGCTTCTGGGGGGCGCCGCCGTGACGGTGGGCGCCCCCGCCCTGGCAAGCCGGTTGACGACGAGGTCGCTCGACGCCCTCCGGGCGCAAGGCAGGCTGTCGATGCTGGCCCGCGCCCTCTGCGTCCAGGCGGGGAGCGCCGCCCGGCTGGGTGACGTACGCGCCGGTTCCCTCGCCGCGGAGGAGGCCGCGTCGCTCGCCCGAGAGACCGGTCAGCCCCTCGTGCACGCGATGGTCAATGCCATCCGCGCGCAACTGGCCGCCGTCAGCGGCGACCCGGCGGCGGAGGCGTGGGCGGCGGAAGCGGAACGCGCGGCGCTTCCCAGCGGAGGGCGCCCCGTGCTGGCCATCCTGCAGACGGCCCGCGGCCAGGCGGCACTCTGCCAGGGCCGCTACGGCGACGCGTTCGGCCACCTGCACCGCGTCTTCGACCCGGCTGACCCTTCCTTCCATCCTTGGCTGCGCTTCTACGCGGTCGCGGAGCTGGTCGAGGCGGCTGTGCGCAGCGAATCGGCGGAGGTGGCGCGCGACATCGTGCGGGAGCTGACCCCACTCGGGGAAACGACGTCTTCGCCGGCCCTGCTCTGCGGAGTGCGACTTGGCCGGGCTCTGCTGAGTCCGCAGGATGCCGCCGAGCCGTTGTACAGGGCGGCCCTCGACGCGGTCCCCACGGACTGGCCGTTCGAGCGGGCGCGGGCGCGCCTCGCTCTGGGCGAGTGGCTGCGGCGGCACCGGCGGCCCGCGGAGTCCCGCGCCGCCCTGCAGGCCGCACGCGAGATCTTCGACGCCCTCGGCGCGTCGGCGTGGGCGGAGCGGGCACGGCAGGAGCTGCGCGCCGCGGGCGCGTCGTCCCCGCGCCAGGACCCGGCCGCGGTCGACCGGCTGACCTCGACCGAGCTGCATGTCGCCCAGCTTGCCGCGCAAGGTCTGACGAACCGGGAGATCGGCGAGCGGCTGTACGTCTCGCCCAGGACGGTGAGCACCCATCTCCAGCGGATGTTCCCCAAACTGGGCCTGACGTCCCGCGGCGAGCTCGCCGCGGTGCTGGGCGGCGCGATGACGTACCCCGACGGCGCGACGTGATGACGTACGCCGAAGACGTACTCCGACGGACGCGGGCCCGCCTGCTCGTTTCCTAGGTTGGTGCCATGCCCGGTCCGCACACGGCGGACGGGTGGGAAGGCACACCATGGGGACCATCACCGTCGGAACCGAGGGTTCGACCGGCATCGAGCTCTACTACGAGGACCACGGGTCGGGGCAGCCGGTCGTCCTGATCCACGGTTACCCGCTGGACGGGCAGTCGTGGGAGAAGCAGACCGATGCGCTGGTCAAGGCCGGATACCGCGTCATCACCTACGACCGCCGCGGCTTCGGCCGGTCGAGCAAGACCATGACGGGCTACGACTACGACACCTTCGCCGCCGACCTGGACACCGTACTGACGGAACTGGACCTGCGGGACGTGGTTCTCGTCGGGTTCTCGATGGGCTCGGGCGAGGTCGCCCGCTACCTCGGCGTCCACGGATCGCAGCGGGTGGCGAAGGCGGCGTTCCTCGGTTCGCTCCAGCCGTTCCTGCTGCAGGCGCCGGACAACCCCACCGGTGTGCCGCAGAGCGTCTTCGACGGCATCGCGGAAGAGGCGGAGGCCGACCGCTACGCCTGGTACGAGAGCTTCTTCGTCGACTTCTTCAACACCGACGAGACACTCGGGTCGCGGCTCAGCGAGGCCGCGCTGCGGGCGAACTGGATCACTGCCGTCGGCTCGGCGCCCATGGCGGCGTACGCGTGCGTCCCGGCGTGGCTGACGGACTTCCGGGCCGACGTGGAGCGCATCGATGTGCCGTCGCTGATCCTGCACGGGACCGCCGACCGCATCCTGCCGATCGACGCCACGGCTCGTGAGTTCCGCCGCCTCCTGCCCGAGGCGCGTTATGTCGAGATCGACGGCGCTCCGCACGGGCTGCTGCTCACCCACGCAGCCGAGGTCAACGCCGCTCTGATCGACTTCCTCGCCGTCTGAAAGCCGGCGCTCCTCCCCTGGTGAGGAGCACGTGGGTGAGCTGTTCTCCGCGCATGCGGGTGAGAACGCCACGGAACACTTGAACAGGATTGGGCGCCTCCATGAACGGGATCACGGGAACGGGGGTCACTGCCGCCGTTCCGACTGCGTCGCAGGCCGGGCACCTCGCCGCGGACACCGACTGCGACGCCTTCATCCAGGACATCTACGACCAGTACGGACCTGTGCTCGTCCGCTACGCCACGCGGCTGCTGGACGGCGACTGGCACAAGGGGGAGGACATCTTCCAGGAGACCGCGGCCCGCGCCTGGACGCACGCCCGCTTCCTGGGCAGCCGCAACGAACGCCTCAGACCCTGGCTGTTCACCGTGACCAGAAATCTCGTCATCGACCACTACCGGGCACGCCGGATCAGGCCGCTGGAGCTCATGCCCGTCGAGGAGCTGGACACGTCCAGTGACAGCACGGCATCCACCATCAACTCCCATGGGGTGGTGCAGGCATTGGCGGAGCTCAACGAACAGCAGCAGACCGTCATCCGCCTCATGTACGTCCTGGAATGCAGCGTCGATCAGGCTGCCGAGCATCTCGGCATACCGCCCGGCACGGTCAAGAGCCGCGCCTTCTATGCCGTGCGGGCGTTGCGCAGGGCGCTGGAGAAGCAGGGGATTCTGGGGGTGTAGCCGGCGAGGCCACGTGTCCCCCTGAGCGCTCCACTGCCTCGAGGCGGCTGTCGCCGCGTGCCGCGTGCGTCACCGACGAGAGCAGACGGGCGCACTCCCCCCGTCGTCTCCCCCTCTCACGGCGACCTCGTCCAGACCGATCGGCGCCCCCGGAAACGAGCTGTGCACGTTTCTGCCGACGCCGGTCGCCGGCGTCCGCCACCAGGGCGCCGGTACCTCTCACGAAAGGACCACACTCCTGTGCCGGTCATCGACAACCCTCTGCCGGAGCGCGACCGCGAGACCGCGGGTGCGGCGCTCCAGGCGACCCTGGCCGACCTTCTCGATCTGTCCCTGGTGGCCAAGCAGGCCCACTGGACTGTGTACGGCCCGCGTTTCCGCTCGGTCCACGTCCAGCTCGACGAGGCCGCCACCGTCGCCCGGAACCACGCCGACACGGTGGCCGAGCGCGCGGCTGCCCTGGGCGTCAGCCCGGACGGACGGGCCGGGACCATCGCGGGAGCCAGCGGCGTGCCCGCCCTTCCGCCGGGCTGGACCAAGGACAGCGACGCCGTCGAGGCTCTGGTGCACGCGCTCTCCGCGGTGATCGAACGACTGCGTGAACGCATCGTCGAGGTGGGCCCGGTGGATGTCGTCACCGAGGACCTCCTCATCGGACTCACCTCCGATCTGGAGAGGCAGAGCTGGATGTTCCAGGCGGAGAACCGGGTCTGAGAACCCGGCCTGCCCGGCCCCCGCGAGCGGTCCTCGCCCCGTGCCCCCGGCGTCGGGCGGAGATCGCGTCGTGGTCAGGGTCACGCCTCGGTTCCGTCGAGGGCGACGCCACCGTGCTGCGTAGCCCCACCGTGCCGCACCGGCATGTGAACAGATGTCATGACCTGTAGTGATACATGAACCGCCATGAGGTCCGGCCCGTCGAGTGAGGGAACGGGGTTGTCGTCAGAAGTGGAGAGAAGCATGGTCGTCGAGGGAACGAGCACTGACCGGTTCGAACCGGTACGAGCGGCGCTGGCAGCGCACCTCGAAGCGGGCGAGGAGCTGGGAGCGTCGATCGCCGTCGATGTGGACGGCGTCATGGAGGTCGACCTCTGGGGTGGCTACGCGGACGCGGCGCGGACCGTTCCGTGGCAGCGGGACACATTGGTGAGCCTGTGGTCGACCACGAAGACCCTCACCAGCCTCGCGGCGCTCGTCCTCGTCGACCGGGGCGCACTGCATCTGCACCGCCCGGTCGCGCACTACTGGCCCGAGTTCGCCGCCAGAGGGAAGGAGCACATCGAGGTGCGGCACGTCCTTGCCCACGCCTCGGGGCTTTCCGGCTGGGAGCAGCCCTTCTCCGTCGAGGATCTCTACGACTGGCCCACCGCAAGTGCCCGGTTGGCGGCGCAGGCACCCTGGTGGGAGCCGGGCTCCGCTTCCGGCTACCACGTGCAGACCCAGGGGCAACTGGTGGGAGAGCTCGTCAGGCGGGTCAGCGGCCTCAGCCTGAAGGAGTTCGTCGCCACCGAGATCGCCGAGCCGTTGCAGGCCGATGTCCAGATCGGTGCGCGCCGGGCCGACTGGCCGCGCATCGCCGATCTGGTGACCCCCGCACAACTGGGCGGTATACCCGGCGGACTTGATCCCGAGGGAGTGTTCACCAGGACGCTGCTCGGAAGTCCCGCCCGTGACGAGCACGTCGACACCCCGCAGTGGAGGTCCGCCGAGCTCGGTGCCGTCAACGGGCACAGCAACGCACGGGGCCTGGCACGAGCGCTCTCCGTCATCTCGCGGCGGGGGCAGGCCAATGGCCCCCGGCTTCTCTCCGAGAAGACGGTGGACCAGGTGTTCGAGGCACAGACGGACGGAGTCGACCTGTTCCTGGGCGTTCCCGTCCGCTGGGGCATGGGCTACGCACTCTCCGATCCGAGGACGATGCCGCACATGCCCACCGGGAGGATCTGCTTCTGGGTCGGTCGGGGCGGTTCGATCGTCATGATGGACCTCGACCGGCGCGTCACGTTCTCGTACACGATGAACCGGGTGGGCGACGGGATCCTCGGCTCGGAGCGCACCCACAGCTACCTCAGGCACGTCTACGAAGTTCTGGAGCCCACCGGCCGCGGTGTGCCCGCGGACCCGGCCACGGGGCCGGCCGCGCCGGGAAGCCGCTGACCGCAGCACCCCGCACGACCCCCATGTCCGTGAACGAACGTCCGTCTCCGGATGAACCCGTCCGCTCGCCCTCTCGTAGGACAGGACGAAGGACGCTCCTCGCCCGCCGACCGGGCGAGGCCGATGCCTCAGGACCACCCGGGCCGCAGCCCGGCAGCCGCTCTCCGGGCCGCTGCCGCCCTGCCGCCACCCGCGGTCCGGTCCGCTGCGCTCACATGGCGCGGACGGACGCACATCAACCCGTCACCGGCGGAGCAGACCGGCCCCGTTCCTCGAACGCGCCCTGCGCCGTCTCCACGGTCCGTCGAGGACCACTGACCACACACGAGGAATTCCTCCCATGCGCAACACCCGCCACGCCCGTCCGGGCAGCAGATCCGCGCTGCTCGGTGTCACCGCGGCCGTCGGACTGTCCGTCGCCGCCGTCACCCTGCCCACTGCGGCCGACGCGACGCCCCACCGCCCCGTACGTCCGACGATCGTGCTGGAACACGGAGCGTTCGCCGACGCCGCGAGCTGGGACGGTGTCGTCGCCCGGCTCCAGCGGGCGGGCTACCCGGTCGTGTCCGCCGCGAACCCGCTGCGTGGTCCGGCGACCGATGCCGCCCATCTGCGCAGCGTCCTCGACCACATCGACGGGCCCGTGGTCCTGGTCGGCCACTCCTACGGCGGCACCGTCATCAGTCAGGCCGCCGCAGGCCTCGAAGACAAGGTCAAGGCACTGGTCTACATCGCGGCGTTCCTGCCCGACACCGGCGAGAGCTCGATCGGACTGACGAACAAGTTCCCCGGCAGCACCCTCGGCGAGGCCGTCGAGTCCGTCAACTACACCCTGCCCGACGGCGGTCAGGGCGCTGACGTCTACATCGAGCCGGAGAAGTTCCGGAGCCAGTTCGCCGCGGATGTGCCGAAGGACAAGGCCGGGCTCATGGCTGCCGGGCAGCGTCCGATCGCCGCCGCCGCTCTGGAGGAGAAGTCCACCCGGGCCGCCTGGAAGACGATCCCCTCCTGGTCGCTGGTGACCACGGAGGACCGCAACATCCCCGTCGCCGCCCAGCGCTTCATGTCGGCCCGCGCCGAGGCCCGCACCACGACCATCGACGCGTCTCACGCGGTGTCCGTATCCCGCCCGGAGGCTGTCACCCGCATCGTCGAGCAGGCGGCCCGCACGGTCCGATGACCGACGGCGCCGCCCAGCCGTTCACCGCACCTCACCTCACAGCCGTGCCCGACCGGGCACGTCACCATCAGACGCACTCACACCGGAAGGCAGCGCACACCATGGCGTTCATCACCGTAGACCAGGAGAACTCCGCCAGCGTCGAGCTGTACTACGAGGACCACGGCACGGGGCAGCCGGTCGTGCTGATCCACGGCTACCCGCTCGACGGCCACTCCTGGGAGAAGCAGTCCGCCGCACTCCTGTCGGCCGGCTACCGCGTGATCACGTACGACCGGCGTGGTTTCGGCCGCTCCAGCCAGCCCACCACCGGCTACGACTACGACACCTTCGCCGCCGACCTGAACGTGGTCCTGGAGACCCTCGACCTCGACGACGTGGTTCTGGTGGGCTTCTCCATGGGTACCGGCGAGGTCGGCCGTTACCTGGGCACCTATGGCTCCGCCCGCATCGCCAAGGCCGCCTTCCTCGCCTCCCTCGAACCCTTCCTGCTGAAGACCGACGACAACCCCGGCGGCGTCGACGGCAGCATCTTCCAGGACATCGAAGGTGCCGTCACCGCGGACCGCTACGCCTACTTCACCGAGTTCTACGAGAACTTCTACAACCTCGACGAGAACCTCGGCACCCGCATCAGCGAGGAAGCCGTCCGCAACAGCTGGAACGTCGCCGCCGGCGCCTCCTCGTACGCCTCGCTGGCCTGCGTGGCGACCTGGTCGACCGACTTCCGTGCAGATGTGGCCAAGATCGACGTCCCGGCACTGATCCTGCACGGCACCGCCGACCGCATCCTCCCCATCGAGGCCACCGGGGAACTCTTCCACCAGGCACTTCCGCAGGCCGACTACGTCGTCATCGACGGCGCCCCCCACGGCCTGCTGTGGACCCATGCCCAGGAAGTCACCGACGCACTCCTCGCGTTCCTCGCCGCCTGACCGGCGGCCGACGCCCCGCCTGCCGCGAGAGGGCACGCGGCCGGTTACGCACCGGGCGGGAACCTGAGCCGTAGCCCGGTTGCTGCACGACAGGACCGTGAGCCCCGCGAACCATGCCGTCGGGCCGGCGACAGGAGTCGACGCGCATCATGGCAGCAGCACGACCGGGCAGCCGGGCTGGGACCTGGCCCGGCCGGACTCCGCGACACGGGACGCCCGCCCCACGGGCCGGGCGGGCGTCCCGCCGGTGACTGCACCGGTCGCGTGCGGGGTGTCGCAGCGGTCGCCGCAGAAGAGCAGCAGGTCTGGGACCGTGGGCCACGGATGCCGACCGGACACGCACACCGTTCACCCGAGGGACCTCGACGTGGCGCGGGCCGACAGGCCGGGTACCTTCCATGGCTCGGGCCCGGTACTGGACCTTGCAGCCACTGCAAGGCCGAGGATGGCAGCATGTTGTCGATCAGTGATTTCAGCGAGATGTGCGACCTGCCGCCGCAGACACTTCGGTACTACCACGCCGCAGGCCTGCTCGTTCCTGCCGATGTCGACGAGCGGACCGGCTACCGCTCCTACACGTTCGATCAGGTCGAACGGGCCATGCTGATCACTGCGCTGCGCGGCACAGGTATGAGCGTGACGCTCGTCCGACGCGCTCTCGACCAACCCGACGAGGCACTCGGCCTCCTGAGGCAGCACGTGACGGAGGTGCGACAGCAGCGCCGAACCCAGGACGAGGACATCAGAGACGCACGTGAGTTGCTTGCGTCGCCTCCCGAGGCGGTCCTGCGCCACGTGGACGAGATGACCGTGGCGTCGAAGCCGGTGCCGCGTCCGGCCGGGCGCAACCGGTACGACTGGAATGCGGCTGATGCCGCCGTCACTTCCGCGGTTCAGGAAGTGGTGAGGGCCGTGGAGTCGTGCGGAGCGGTGGTGACCGGGACGTCCTGGCGAACCCTGGCCGCCGGGACCCCGGAGCAGAAGAGCCGAATCCTTGCCGGTGAGGGACCGCACTGGCTGGTCGGAGTCCCCGTCGAAGCGGACGAAAGGACGTTGGCGTCTCTACCTGCCGACATCGGGGTGGAGACGTTCGAGGCCCGGGACGAGCTGTCAATCTTCATGCCGGGCAGGAGCTCGATGGCCAAGCACGGCACTGCGCTCTCGCGTCTTCTCGCGTACCCCTTCGACGCCGCATACGTCGACACCTTCCGTATGCGCCACCTGCTGCACCCCCACGGGGTCGAAACGGCCATGGCCGTAAGCGAGTTCCGCGAGCCGAGCGCCGTCGAGTGACATGTGAAGGTCCGCCTCCGTGGTGTTTCCGCAGGTGAGAGGCGTCACGCTGGTGGGTTCGAGTCCCTCCCGCCCCACTGCACGCCAGGCGGGCGGAATCGTTCACAGCTGCCGGACAGCCGGCAGCGGCCCGTGGTGACGGCGGGCGGCCACGGAAGGGAATGCCCCCGGAACGTCCCACCACGGGTGCGACGCGCCGGGGGCCTTCCGCTCACCTCCCGGACGGCGGCCTGCGGGCCGCCGCGCGAGACGGTCAGTCCTTCAGCAGGGCCTTCATCCGGGTGATCTCCGCGTTCTGCGCGGTGATGATCTCCTCGGCCATCGTCCTGGCCGGCGGGTAGGAGCCGTCGGCCTTCTGGGCCTCGGCCATCTCCACCGCGCCCTGGTGGTGCTCGACCATCAGCGACAGGAACGCGGCGTCGAACGCGGCGCCCGAGGACGTCCGCAGCCGCTCCATGTCGTCGGCCGACATCATTCCGGACATCGTGTGGCCCGCCCCGTGGCCGGCATGGCCCTCGGAGCCGGGGGCGGGCACCTTCTCGCCCCAGGACGTGAGCCACCCGGACAACGTCCGGATCTCCGGGTCCTGGGCGGCGCGGATCTCTTGGGCGAGCGTCTTCACCTGTGCCGACGAGGCGCGGCCGGCGGCCAGTTCGGACATCTCCAGCGCCTGGCGGTGATGGGGGATCATGCCTTCGGCGAAGGCGACGTCGGCGGCGTTGTGGCGGCCTCCGGCGGCTGTGGCAGGGGTGGACGCGGAGGCGTCCGGGGAACCGTGGGCGCCGTGCCCGGACGGGCTGCCGCCGTCGGACCCGCAGGCGGCCAGCGCGAGCGCCGCCGCGGTGGTGGCGGCGAGGACGGCCGCCCGGCGGGCGAGGGAACGCTGTGCGGTCATGGTGATGCGACTCCTGTGCTGCGTAGGGCGCGAGGCGCTCCCGGCGGGGAGGAGCCCCTGGGCGGCGCGCGCTCCCGTGAAGGTGCCCGGGGGCAGACCTTCCGGGAGTGGCGCGGCGGGGCGCTCTCCGGGCGCGGGGCCTCGCGGGACAAGGGCATGCGGACGCGGACGGCCGCCGGAGGGCGGTGCCGCGGGAGGCCGCCTATATGCGCAGGACCTGGAGTTCGCTCAGTGCCGGAGGGCCGCGGCCCTCCGCTCCCGCGGGGCCGTCGTGCGCCGCGGCGTACGCCTGGGGCGCCGGCGCGCAGGGAGCCGGGGCGAGCGCCGGGAGGGCCGGGGCGGCGCCGAGCCCGCTCGCGGCACAGGTGCCGTCGGCGTGCTCGGCGTGGCCGCCGCCGGGGTCGTCGTGCGCGGCCGGGCCTGCGGCGTGGACCTCGGCATCCGAGTGCGCGCGGGCGGGGGCCGCGCCGGCGTGGCCGTGGCTCGTGTGCGCGGTGGAGGCGTGCGGGGCCGGCGCGGACACCAGACCGTGCATCCCGAGCACGCCGGTGAGGACGGCGAGGACCAGCAGCAGACGGGCCCGTGTTCCGCGGGCCCGGGGCGTGCGCCGCTCCTGTCGCCGGATCATGTCGGCCATCGTAGAGGGGAGCCCGCCGCTTGCGGGGAGGGGCGCGGCGGCGCCGGTCAGTTCTCGGTGCCGGTGATGTTGACCAGCCAGGAGATGCCGTACGCGTCCGTGCACATGCCGAAGACGTCGCCCCACATCTGCTTCTCCAGCGGGACCGCGACCGTGCCGCGGGAGGAGAGCTTCTCCCAGTAGCCGCGCAGTTCGTCCGCGTCGTCGCCGCTGAGGCTCACCGAGAAGTTGGTGCCGGGACGGTGTTCCATGCCGGGCGGGTTGTCGGCGCCCATGAGGGTGTAGCCGCTGTCCGTCTCCAGCATGCTGTGCATGATCTTGTCGTTGTACTCCTCGGAGGGAGCCCCGCCGTATTCACCGAAGGTGTGGGACGTGAGGGACCCCCCGAAGACACTCTTGTAGAACTCCATCGCCTGCTTCGCGTCGCCGGCGAAGCTGAGGTACGGATTGAGGCGAGAAGACACGTTCATCCCCTTTTCTGGCGTCATGTCGGAAGTGCAGCGTATCCGGGGCGCCCCTCCGGCGCGGGCGGGTTGCCGAACGTGTCTTTTCCAGGGCCGCATGTGCGGAAGCGGCGGGGTTTCGTGCGGTAACCCGGACGAGTTCGGACCGCTTTCGGGCAAACGCCGGGGATCGGCACTCCAATGGGGCGGCATTGTTGTACTGACCCGCGTTCGCAGAAAGCGGTTCCTGGCCCCTGAAGTTGTCCGATCCTGTGCGGTGGTGAATGGCAGGAGTTACGGAACTCTTGTTCATGACAGGGCAGTTGTGCCAGGGTGAGCCTTCGCATCCGAACAAACACCATTCTGATCAACCGTTCGAATTTCCTGTGGGTGGGCCTCTTCAAAAGAGAGGGCATCGCCACCAGAAGGTGCGTACCAACAGGTGCGCGCCTTTCGACCGGCCGCCGGCATCCGCCGGCCGGAGCCGATGGCCGAAACCGCAACCCCCCACCGCATTGCCATGGATGGAAAGACCTCTATGCAGCACCCCAGCACGCCCGGGAGCGTGCCCTCCCCGCCGGCCGGCCAGATGCCGGGGACCTCCGACGAGGAGCTCGCCTCGGCGCTCGGGACCGACCACACGACCCGGCCGGCCCACCCCGTCGCCGCGCTCCTCGCGCGCCACTGGCAGCCCCTGTTCGACTACGCGGCCGCCTGCGCGCCGTCCGCGAGGACGGCCTCCATGCTCGCGACGGCCGCGTTCGCCCAAGTGCTCGACACACTGGCGCGCAACGGGGTGACGGGCGCGGTGCGCCCCCACCTGCTGGTCACCGCCCGTCACATCGCCAAGGGATGGGCAGGCGACCCGCGCGTCACCACGATGCTGCCGGGTCTGACGATTCCCGAACCGCCCGCCGAGAACCGCCAATTGGTGGCCCGCGCATTCCACACAATGCCCATGGTCCCCCAGGTGCTGCTCTGGCATGCCGAGACGGAGGCCGAAGGGATATCCGTCCCGGCCGGTCTCCTCGGAATCGATCCGCGCCTCGCCGCCGATCAACTCGGCCAGGCGCGCGAACAGTTCCGCCAGGCATGCGTCCGCACCCACCGCGAACACGCGCCGACCGGGGAATGCCGCCACTACAACCGGCTCCTCGACATATCCCTGCGCCGCGGCGGGACGCTCATCCCCGACATCCAGGTGCACCTTTCCGAGTGCCGCTACTGCCGCGACGCCGCCGATCAGCTGAACCAGTCCGACGGGCGCCTCGGGCTCCTGCTCGCCGAGGCGCTGCTCGGCGGCGCCGCCGCGCCCTATCTGGCCTCCCGGCCCGGCCGCCGCCGCCAGGCCCGGCTCAGGGCCGGCGGTCCGGACCGGCCCGACGGGCCGGGGCCCGCCGGGCGAGGCGGCCGCCACTCCCGGTCCGGCCGGGCGCGTGCCGCCCTGCCCGACCTGCTCCTGCGCGGCCGGCGGGCCGCCGCCGAGCGGACGGCGCCCACGGCGCTCGGCATCGGCGCGGCCGTCGCGGTCACCGGGCTGCTGGTCGCCACCCTGGCGACCGCCCTGTGGCCGGAGGACGAGCCCGACCACACCGGCGCCACCGCGCCCGGGGGGACGGTCACCGGCAGCGCCCGCCCCGCGCCCGGCGCGAGCGACCCCGCCACGGGCACGCCGTCGGCCCCGCAGCCCTCCACCACCTCGGCGGGCCACCCGGGCGGGGCCCTCACCCTCTCCCTGCGCAACGTCGAGGCCGACCTGTGCGTCGACTTCGCCGGCGGAGACGCGCGCGCCGGCGCGGACGTCGTGATGGCCGCCTGCTCGGCGTCGCCCAGCCAGCGCTGGGTGTACGAGACCGACGGGCGGCTGCGCAGCGCGCTCGCCCCCGGTCTGTGCCTGGACTCGCGCGGGCTCGATGGCATCGTTGTCGCCGGGGCGTGCACGGGGCGTGCCGCGCCGGACGGCACCGACGTCCGCTACGACCTGACCATCCAGGGCCAGATCGTCCCCCGCTGGAACGAGGGGCTCGCGGTGGTGCCCGTGTCGCCGGACGCCGGATCGCCCGTGACGGTGAGGGTGCGTGACGACTCGCCGGCCCAGATCTGGGCGACCACGACCACCGCCCGGCCGGACTCCGGCCCCGCCCGGCGGTCGACCGCGGTCGACGGCCCGCCCCGCGTGGACTCGGCGTGATGCGGGGGGCGTCCCTCGTGCGGGGTTCGTTCGCCTCGTGCGGGGTTCGTCGGCCTCGTGCGGGTTCGTTCGCTCCGTGCGGGCCGGTGGTTGCGCACCCCCGCTGCGCGCGGGTGTCCTCAAGCGCCGGACGGGCTGTTGTGGTGCGGGGTTCGTTCGCCCCGTGCGGGCTGGTGGTTGCGCACCCCCGCTGCGCGCGGGTGTCCTCAAGCGCCGGGCGGGCTGTTGTGGTGCGGGGTTCGTTCGCCCCGTGCGGGCTGGTGGTTGCGCACCCCCGCTGCGCGCGGGTGTCCTCAGGCGCCGGACGGGCTGTTGTGGTGCGGGGTTGGTCCGCCCCGTGCGGGCTGGTGGTTGCGCACCCCCGCTGCGCGCGGGTGTCCTCAAGCGCCGGACGGGCTGGGGTGCCCGGTGTGGGCCGGGTKCGTGGGTGTGCCGTTGGGGCGCTGCGGGGGTGTGTGCGGGCGAGGCTCGCCCGGGGTTGGCCGGTCCCTAGCGCAACGACGTTTTATCGCCCGCACACACCCCCTCCGCGCCCCTGTCGACGTGAGCGAACCGGCCCGTCCTGGCAGGGGAAGGATCGCCCCTGCGGGCCGTCGTGTGTATGTGTTGCGGCCGAAGGCCGCGCACGAGCCGGCAAGGCCGGTCATGGGTCCACCGGGGTGCAGACCGGTTCATCCCCCTTCACCACGGTGGACGGGTCCGCGGGGTGGCTTGGGGGACGGGGCGCGCAGGGGGCGTGGGCCCGCACGAGGCGAACGAACCCCYKACCACAACAGCCCGTCCAGCGCCWGAGGACACCCGCGCGCCGCGGGAGTGCGAGCCACCACCACGCCCGCACGAGGCGGCCCCCCGGGCCGCCCCCCTGGCGGGTGCCCGCCATGGCAGCTAACCGCCAGGTCCCGCACGCCTCAAGCGCCCGCGCAGCCTCCAGACTGCTGCGCAACGCCCCGGCATCACCCCCGTCGACCGGGCGTGAACGAGGAGAGGCATCCCCATGACAAGAGCGCCAGCGAGGCGCCGGGCCCGGCTGATGGCCGCCGGGCTCTCGCTCGTACTGCTCCCCGCAGGACAGGCCCTGGCGGCAGGTGCGGACCGGGACTCGGCCGCCGGCGCGGCCGCCCGGCCCGCCACGGCCGCCGCCCACGCGGCGCACACCGTCACCCTGATCACCGGCGACAAGGTGACCGTCACCGACCTCGGCGGCGACCGGCGGACGGTCTCGGTGGAGCGGGCCGCGGGCGCGGTCGGCGCCGTGCGCAGCGAGATCTCCGGCGGCCGGGTCAGCGTCGTGCCCGACGAGGCGCGGCCCTACCTCGACGCCGGCGTCCTCGACGAGCGGCTGTTCGACGTGACCGGCCTGATCGAGCAGGGGCTCCACGGCGAAGCCGGCCTGCCGCTGATCGTCTCGTACGGCAAGGGCGCGCGTGCCGCCGTGCCGCGCGGTGCGCAGAGTGTGCGCAGTCTGCCGAGCATCGGCGGCGCGGCCGTCGAGGCCGCGGCCTCGGGGGAGTTCTGGCGCTCCGTCACCTCCGGACGGTCCCGCGCTGCCTTCGGCGCGGGCGTCTCCCAGGTGTGGCTCGACGGGCGGGTGGAGGCCGACATGGCCGAGTCCAACGCCCAGATAGGCACGCCGAAGGCGTGGGAGGCCGGGCTGACCGGCAAGGGCGTGAAGGTCGCCGTTCTCGACACCGGTGTCGACGCGGGCCACCCGGACCTCAAGGGCCGTCTCGCGGAGACGAAGAGCTTCATCGAGGGACAGGAGGTCGCCGACCGCGACGGGCACGGCACCCATGTCGCCTCGACGGTCGGCGGCAGCGGGGCAGGGTCCGACGGCCGGGAGAAGGGTGTCGCCCCGGGCGCCGAGCTCGCCGTCGGCAAGGTGCTCAGCGACGAGGGCTCCGGCAGCGAGTCGCAGATCATCGCCGGCATGGAGTGGGCCGCCAAGGACATCGACGCCACGATCGTGTCCATGAGTCTCGGCTCCCGCGAGGCGTCGGACGGCACCGATCCGATGGCCCAGGCCGTCAACACCCTTTCCGCCGAGACCGGCGCCCTCTTCGTCATCGCGGCCGGCAACACCGGCACCCCCGGCAGCATCGGTTCCCCGGGTGCCGCCGACTCCGCGCTCACCGTCGGAGCCGTCGACTCCGCCGACGAGGCCGCCTACTTCACCAGCCAGGGCCCCCGCTTCGGCGACAACGCGCTCAAGCCCGACCTGTCGGCCCCCGGCGTGGACATCCTGGCCGCCCGCTCGCAGCTCTCCGCGGGCGAGGGTCTCTACCAGGCCATGAGCGGCACCTCGATGGCCACTCCGCACGTCGCGGGCGTCGCCGCGCTCCTCGCCGAGAAGCACCCCGACTGGACGGGGCGGCAGCTCAAGGACGCGCTGATGTCGACGTCCAAGCGCCTCGACGCCTCGGCGTACGCGCTCGGCGCCGGCCGGCTCGACGTCCCGGCGGCCGTCGGCGCGCGGATCACCGCCACCGGCTCCGCGGACCTCGGCTTCCACAGCTGGCCCTACGAGGAGAACGAGCCCGTCACGAGGACCGTGACGTACTCCAACCACACCGACGCCCCCGTCACCCTGGACCTCGCCGTCGAGGGCATGCCCGCCGGAGTGGTCGCCCTCGCCGACTCCACCCTCACCGTGCCGGCCCGCGCCACCGCGTCCACCACCGTCACGGGCGACGGCACCGGCGCGCCCGTCGGCAACTCCTCCGGCCGGATCACCGCGTCCGCCGGCGGCGAGACCGTCGCCCGTACCGCCCTCGGCCTGGTGAAGGAGGAGGAGCGGTACACCCTCACCGTCCACGTCAAGGACCGCGACGGCGCTCCCGCCCCCGCACGCCTGGGCGTGCAGCAGCTCGTCGCCGGTGTCGACCCGTTCCCGGCCGACGTCCCCGCGTCCGGCACCCTGGTGCTGCGTCTGAAGCCCGGCACGTACACGGTGAGCAGCTTCCTCGACGTGCGCGGCAGCCACGGCAAGGACTCCCTCGGCCTGGGCTTCCTCAGCGACCCCGAGATCACCCTCGACCGAGACCGCGAGATCACGCTCGACGGGCGTGAGCTGCGCGAGGTGAAGGCGGACGTCGACCGCCGGACCGAGACCCGCCAGCTGCTGATGGAGTTCGACCGCGACGCCAACGGCGCCTCCTACGGCGGTGCGGTGCAGGTCCCGCCGCTGTACGACAGCATCTTCGCCGCCCCGACCGACAGGCCCGCGACCGGCACCTTCGAGTACCGGACCGTCTGGCGGCTGGGCAAGCCGCTGCTGAGCGTCACCGCCGGTGGCACGCTGCTCGGCGACGTCACCCCGCAGGCCGGGGCGACCGTCCTCGACGGCCGCCGCAGGCTCGCGGTCGTGGACGCCGGTGACGGCTCCGCCGCCGCCTTCGAGGGCAGGAACGTGCGCGGCAAGGCCGTCGTCGTCCGCCTCGGCGACGGTGTCCCGGCGCAGATCGCCCAGCGCGCGCAGGACGGCGGGGCGGTGGCCCTGTTCGTCACCGACGACGCCCCCGGCCGGCTGATGGAGTGGTTCGGCACCGAGGCGTACGAGGACCGGCCGCTGCACGTGGCGACCGTCGACGCGGCCGGCGGCGCGCGGCTCGCCGACGCCGCCCGCCGCGGCCGCACGGTCGACCTGGAGGGCACGCGGTACACCCCGTACGTGTACGACCTGTCCCAGGGCCACCCGGGCGCCGTCCCCGACCGTGACCTCACCTACCGTCCGGGCACGCGCGACCTGGCCGTCCTGGACACGAGGTTCCACGCGGCGAAGCCCGCCGACGGCGGCGAGTTCCGCTACTCGATCACCGACACCTTCCCGATCGGCTTCGGCTTCCAGGAGAAGGTCGCCTTCCCGGCCGAGCGCACCGACTACGTGTCCACCGGACCCGGCCAGCGCTGGCACGAGTCGATGAGCAGCGGCCCCGGCGCCATCGAGCAGCGCAGCGGCACCCCCGCCTACAAGGGCGGCACCCGCTCCGAACTCAACTGGTTCAAGCCCGTGCTGCACCCGTGGCTGGGCACAGGACTCGGCTGGGGCCAGACCCGCAGGGGCAACGACCTCCAGTTCAACACCCCCGGCTGGGGCGACTCCGGCCCCGACCACACGGGTTTCGGCGACGTGTGGAGCGACCCCTCGATGACACAGTTCACCGAGGTCTGGGCCGACGGCGAACTCGTCGACCGCAAGATGAGTTCCGGCGCCTACGCCTGGGACGCGGACCCGGCCGAGCGGACGTACCGGGTGGTCACCGACACCACGCTGGACCCGGAGCGCTGGCGGCTCGCCGTCAAGGGCCACGCCGAGTGGACCTTCCGTTCCGCCGAGACGCCCTCGGACCGGCAGACCGTCCTGCCGCTCATCAACCTCGGGTTCGACATCGACACCGACCTGAGCGGTGACGTGCGCGGCGGCAAGCGGCTCGGCCTCGGCATCTTCGCCGAGTACGTCGAGGGCGCCGAGAGGACGGGCCGGATCACCGGCGGCACGCTGGAGGTCTCCTTCGACGACGGGAAGACCTGGACGACGGTCCGGCTCGACGGTGTCCGCGGCAAGGCGGCCGCCTGGGAGGGCTCGGTCCGCGTCCCCTCCGGCGCCGACCACATCTCGGTCCGTGCATCGGCGTCCGACGACCGGGGCGGCTCGGTGAAGCAGGAGATCACCCGGGCGGTGGGCGTGCGGTAACCGCTGCCCTCCACCCCGAAGGGCCCGGCGCCGAGGCGCCGGGCCCTTCGCGCGGCCGTCGCCGCGATCCCTCAGTGCGGCGCCGGCCCGACGATGCCCCGGACCACGCCCAGTTCGGCCAGGTCCTGCGGGCGCAGCCGCAGCTGGTCGGCCGTGTGCGCGACGCGCGACGGGTCGCGCTTGAGGATCGCGGCCGCCCATTCCGGGGCGATGACCGAGAAGTAGCTGTCCGGCGTGGCCCAGGTGCGTCCCGGCGCGGCCAGGGCCAGCGCCCCGCCGCTGCCGCCCTCGCCGATCAGCAGACTCGTCACCGGCGTGCGCGCGGCGGCGATCGCGCCGAACAGGCCGGCGATGGCCGCGCCGGCGCCCGCCCGTTCCGCCTCCGCGTCGTTGGCCGCCCCCGGGGTGTCGACCAGGGTCAGCACCGGCAGCCCGAACCGGCCGGCGAGTTCCACCACCCGGGTGGCGGTCCGGTACCCGGCGGGCCGGGTCGCCGTGCCCGCCTGGGCGACGTACGCCACCGGCCGCCCCTGGTGCAGGCCCACCCCGCAGAGCATCCCGGGGTCGTCGCCGCCGCAGCGGTCGCCGCGCAGCGGCTCGCGCCGGGTGAAGTAGTCGTCCAGGTAGGCCGCCGCCCGCGGCCGCCGCGGGTCCCGCGCCGCCTGTACGGCGTCCCAGCCGGAGCGCGGCAGCCGCAGGTCCGCACCGAGCGCACGCGGCACGGGCGCCGCGTCGGGCACGGTGTCCGCGCCCCCGGCGAGGGCGCCGGCCCAGAACGCGACCGTGTCCCGGAGCGCGTGCTCCTCCACCACCGCGTCGATCTGGCCCGCCGCGAGCTGGCCCTCGGCCGAGTAGGCCGCCGGGTCCGCGCCGGCCGGGCGGACCCGCGAGCCCGCGAAGCCGACCTGCGCCCCGGGCAGCGCGAGGACCACGTCGGCGCCGGCGCCGAGGGTGGCCCAGCCGCCGCCGGTCGTGGGGTCGCGCACCACCGCGACATGCCCGGCGCCCGCCTCCCGCAGCAGCACGGACGCCCGTGCCACCCGCTGGAGCTGGCCGAGCGCGATCATGCCCTCCTGCATCCGGCTGCCGCCCGTCGCGATCAGCGACACGAGCGGCCGGCGGCGCTCGCGCGCCAGGGCGTACGCGGCCTCCAGCCGGTCGCCGGTGCGTTCACCGAGCGAGCCCCCGAGGAATCCGAACTCGAAGGAGAGCACCACGCACGGCACTCCGCCGCAGGTCGCGTCGCCGTAGACGACCGACTCCGCCGACCCCGTCCTGCGGGCCGCCCGGTCGCGCGCCGCGCCGTAGCCCTCCCAGTCCAGCGGGCCGTCCCCGGACGGGGGCACCTCGCCGAGTTCGTGCTCGGTGAAGGTCTCGCAGACCAGGGCGATCGCCTCGCGGGCGGAGATCCGGGCCCCCGGGTCAGCCATCGCCCAGCGCCCGCTTCATGATCTTCCCCATGTCGTTGCGGGGCAGGACGTCGAGGAACCGCACCTCGCGGGGCCGCTTGTGCGGGGCGAGCTGGGCGGCGACATGCCCGGTCAGCTCGTCGGCGCTCGGCGGCGCGGCCGGGTCGGCCGCCACCACCCAGGCGACGATCCGTTCGCCCAGGTCCGCGTCCGGCTCCCCGGTCACGGCGGCCTCGCGTACGGCGGGGTGGTCGAGGAGGACGTTCTCGATCTCGCCGGCCCCGATCTTGTAGCCGCCGCTCTTGATGAGGTCGGTGGCCTTGCGGCCGACGATGCGGACCGAACCGTCCGCCGTGCGCACCGCCATGTCGCCGGTGCGGAACCAGCTTCCGTCGAAGGCGGCGGCCGTCGCGTCCGGCCGGTTCAGGTACTCCGTGAACAGGTGGGCGCCGCGCACCTGGATCTCGCCGATCGTCTCGCCGTCGAGGGCGGTGATCTCGGTGCCGTCCTCCTCGACGAGCCGCAGTTCCACGCCGCGCAGCGGCACCCCGACGGAGCCCGGCCGGGCCTCGCCGTCGGCGCGCACGCTGGTGTTCATGAGCGTCTCGGTCATGCCGTAGCGCTCGATCACCCGCCGCCCGGTCGCCGCCGCGATCCGCTCGTGGTCCGGCAGCGGGAGCGCCGCGGACCCCGACACCAGCAGCCGGGCCCCCGCCAGGGCCTTCACCAGCTCCGGGTCGCCGTCCAGGGACTCGGCGATCCGGTGGTACATCGTCGGCACGCCGAACAGCATCGTGCCGCCGGAGCCCAGTTCCCGGGCCACCCCCTCGGGGCTGAAGCGGCCCAGGTGCCGTACCTCGCCGCCGCGGCGCAGCGGCCCGAGGACGCCGAGGATCAGCCCGTGCACATGGAACAGCGGCAGCGCGTGCACCAGGACGTCGTCCGCGTCCCACTGCCAGGCGTCCTCCAGCGCGTCCAGCGTCGTGGCGACCGCCCGCCGTGACAGCACGGCGCCCTTGGGCGGCCCGGTGGTTCCCGAGGTGTAGACGACCAGCGCCGCGGCGTCCGGCGCCGGCTCGGTGTCCGGCGTCCGCCCCTCGCCCCTCACCTCCACGTCCACCCGCTCCAGCGCGCCGAGCGCCGCCGGAAGCCGCTCGCCCGGGGCGGCCAGCACCAGCTGCGGGGCGCTGTCGCCGAGGATGTGGGCGAGTTCCCGCTCACCGGTCCTCGGATTCAGCGGGACGACGGGGGTGCCGGCCAGCAGCGCCGCCACCGCGCCGACCGCGGTCTCCAGCGCCGGGGTGGCCCAGAGCGCGACCCGCCCGGTTCCGGCGTCCCGGCTCAGCCGGGCGGCCAGCGCACCGGCCGCTCCGGCCAGCTGTCCGTACGTCAGGGACCGGTCACCGAAGCGCAGGGCCACCGGGTCCGGGCCACCGGGCGTGCCCGTCAGCGCCGGGAAGAGGGAACTCACTCGTCGACCTCCGGATCTCGTGCCGCGCACGCCGGGCGCGGCTCTCCGGTGCATCATCGTCTCCTGCGCGGCCCGCCGCACGGGGCGCCCGGGAAAGACAGGGGGGCCTCCGGCGGAGGCGGTCCGTCCGGGCTCGGGCGGTCAGGCGCTCGGACGCAGGGTGCGCATCCGGCCGTAGGCGTACACGCACCCGGCCAGGGCCAGGTCCGACAGCAGCATGAAGCCGATCGAGTACGAGTCCCGCGCGCTGTAGATCGCGCCCATCACCAGCGGCGGCACGAAGCCGCCGAGACCGCCCATGGCGCCGACGATGCCGGTGACGCTCCCGACCTGCGGCTGCGGGGTGACCTGCGAGACGAGCGCGAAGACACTCCCGCTCGCGGTGCCCAGTCCCGCCGCCATGCACAGCAGGGCGATGGTGCCGACCGGGTCCAGCTCCGGGTCGAAGGCCTGGACGATCGCCAGCAGTGCCACGAAGCCGAGCGCCCCGGCCGTCACCAGCGCCGGATGGAGCCGGTCCGACAGCCAGCCGCCGAACGGCCGGAACACGACGGTCACCAGCGCGAATCCGGCCGCCTTGGTGCCCGCGTCGGTGGGGCTCAGCTCGTACCACGTCTTCAGATACGTCGGCAGGTACACCCCGAACGCCACGATGCCGCCGAACCCGATCGCGTACAGGGCCGACAGTTCCCACGTCACCCGCAGCCTGCCCGCCTGCCCGAGCCGCTCGCCGAGCGACGTGGTGGGCACCTTGCGGTCCGGGTGGTCGGTGATCAGCAGCGCGGCGAGGACGGCGTACACGGCGAGGGCGACGGCCACCACGAGGAACGGCAGGTCGTCGCCGTGGTCGGCGATCCGCGGGGTGAAGTAGCCGGACAGCGCCACACCGCCCATGCCCATGCCGAAGATGCCCAGCGCGAGGCCGCGCTCCGAGGGCGGGAACCACGAGTTGACCAGCGGGATGCCGATCGCGAACGTCGTGCCGCCGAGCCCCAGCAGGAATCCGACCGCGAGCATCGCCGCGTACGAGTCCTTGGCCGGGATCAGCAGCAGCACCGGCACGATGGTCAGCGCGGACACCAGGGGGAACATCAGCTTCGCGCCGTACTTGTCGGTCAGCGCGCCCGCCGGGATCCGCCCGAGCGACCCGACCAGCACCGGCACGGCGACCAGCAGCGACTGCTGGAACGAGCTCAGGTCCAGCCGGTCCTTGAAGGCACCGCCGAGCGGGGAGATCAGGTTCCACGCCCAGAACGTGAGCGTGAACCCGATCGTGGCCATGAGGAGGTTGCGGTACGCGGCGGCGGAGGGCTTCACGTCCTCCGCGGGCGAGGGCTTCGCGACGGTGTCCACCCGCCCAGTCAAGGCATCCGGCCAGGTGCGGGGCGCGCTGGACTGCTCCGTACGGGGCAGGCGCGGCCGCCCGCCGCCGTGCCGGGCCCTTCGTCCGGATCGGGGCACGCGAGCCCGCGAGATCCGGACGGGACAGCCCTCAGCGGGGCGCCTCCCAGGTGAACTCGGTGCCCCGCCCGCCGTCCTCGCGCGTGCCGTCGTCCCGTACCAGCAGACGCACACCGTCCCCGCCGTCCGGCAGTGTCGCCGTCACGTCCACGGTCACCTCGATCCGCGACACACCCGCCCGCCGGTGCGCCGCGGCCAGCGCGCCGCGCAGTTCGCCCAGCAGCCGCCCCTCCAGCGGCTCCCGCACCAGGGCGTCGACGGCGCCCGTGAAGCGGACCGAGGGCGGGAACCCCAGCAGCACGGCGGCGCCGCGCGTCTCGCGCAGCACCCGGCCGCGGAAGGTCGTCGGGGCGTCGGCCGGCGGCTGCTGGAGCGCGAAGATCGCCGTGCGGACCTCCTGGATCGTCGAGTCCAGCTCGTCCACGGCCCGGCCGATCAGTGCGCCCGTCTCCTCCTCGCCGCCGGCTCGGCGACGGGTGGACTCCAGCATCATCTCCGTCGCGAACAGCCGCTGGACGACCAGATCGTGCAGGTCGCGGGCGATCCGGTCGCGGTCCTCGTAGACCGCGAGGCGCTCCCGGTCGTGCTGCGCGTCGGCGAGCAGCAGCGCCAGCGCGGCGTGGGCGGCGAACCGCGAGGCCAGCGACTGCTCGACGGCCGTGTAGGCACGGTCCCCGCGGTGGCGCGGCAGCGCCAGGGTGCCGATCAGCCGGCCGCCGCTCTGCAGCGGCAGCATCATCGACGGGCCGAACCGGCTGCGCACGGGCGTCGTCATCCGCGGGTCCGTGGCCGAGTCCTCGACGAACACCGCCTCGCCGCCCAGCAACTGGGCCAGCACGGGGGAGCCGGGCAGGATCGTCGTCCCCACCAGACCCTCCGGGTCGCCCCGGGTGGACGCGGCGACGATCTCCATCCCGCCCTCGTCGGTCGGCTGGAGCACCACCCCGGCCGCCGCCCCGGCGAGGATCCTCGCCTGCTCCGCCACCGTCGTCAGCGCGTCGTCCGCGCCGTGGCCGGAGAGCAGCGCCGTGGTGACGGCCGCGGCGCCCTCGATCCACCGCTCCCGGTGGCGGGCCGTCTCGTACAGCCGCGCGTTCCCGATCGCGATGCCGGCCTGCGACGCCAGGACCGTGACGAGCGTCAGGTCCCCGTCCCCGAACGGGCCGCCCCGGCGCTCCGTCAGATACAGGTTGCCGAACACCTCCTCGCCCACCCGCACGGGGACGCCGAGGAAGGTGCGCATCCGCGGATGCCCGTCGGGGACCCCGCAGGAGCGGGGGTCCGCGGTCAGGTCGTCGAGGAGCAGCGGCCGCGGACGGCGGATCAGCTCACCGATGAGCCCCGCCGCCCCGCTCGGCAGCCGCCCGATCCGGTGGCGTTCGCCCTCGGTCAGCCCGTGGGTGAACAGTTCGGTGATCCGGCGGTGCTCGGGGTCCAGCACACCGAGGGCCGCGTACCGGGCGCCGGTGAGACCGGCGGCGGTGTCGACGATGCGCTGCAGGGCGGGGCGGAGTTCGAGTTCGCTGCCGACGCTGATGACGGCCTCCAGGAGGCCGGGGAGGTCCGGCGTGCCGGACCTCCCCGGAGGCGCAGGCTCCCCGCCCGTCACCGGGCGTCTCAGAAACGGTCGCCGTCGTCGGCGGCGCCGTCCGCGCCGCCGCCGCGTGCGGAGCCGGCCGCGGCACCCGCGGCGACACCCTCGCGGTCGCCGTCACCGAGCTTCAGGAACTCCGTGCGCAGCCTCGGCTGCGCCTCCGGGATCGCGTCCGCCAGCGGGTCCAGCACCATGGGCTTGATACGGCCCTCCAGCATGGCGCCCAGGCCGAGGACGGCGCAGGTGTCGGGCCGTTCGGCGATCTGCACCGGCATTCCGGTGGCGTCCCTGAGCATCTGGTCCAGGCCCGGCAGCAGGGCGCTGCCGCCGACCATCATGATGCCGCGGTCCACCAGGTCGGCCACCAGATCGGGCGGGCACACCCGCAGCACCTTGCCGATGCCGTCCAGGACGGAGGTCAGCGGCGTGTGGATCGCGTCCCGCACGGCGGCCGTGTCGACGCGCACCGAACGGGCCAGGCCGGTGGCGACGTCCCGTCCGTGGATCTCGGTGACCGCCGGCCCCTGGGCGGTCAGGCCGTTGCCGCGCAGGGCGAGCTGGAGAGGGCGCACGGACTGGCTGGGCAGCAGCAGCTCGTGCTGGTGGCGCAGGTGCTGGATGACGGCGTAGTCGATGGCGTTGCCGCCGACCGGAATGCGTTCGGCGGTCACGATCGAGCCGAGGGAGAGCACCGCGATCTGGGTGGTCGCCGCGCCGCACACCATGATCATGGTGGCCGTGGGCTGTTCCACCGGGAGGCCGCAGCCCACCGCCGCGGCGATCAGCGTGTCCACCAGCTCCACCCGGCGGGCGCCGAGCCCCACCAGGGTCTCCACCGTCGCGCGCTGCGCGAGCGGGTCGCTGTCGTGGGGGGTGCTGGCGGCGGCGCGGAGCCGGGGCTTGCGGCGCAGCTGGCGGCGGAGCTTCTCGCCGAGCAGGTGACGCAGCATCCGCTGGGCCATCTCGATGTCCACGACGGTGCCGCCGGAGACGGGGCGGGCGACACGGATGTAGTCCGGCGTGCGGCCCGTCATCTTCTCCGCGAGCGCTCCGACGGCGATGAGGGCGCCGGTGCGGGTGTTCACGGCGGCGACGCTCGGCTCGTCGACGACGAGCCCGGCGCCCTTGACGAAGACGCGGGTCCGAGCGGCTCCGAGGTCGACGGCGACATGGCAGCGGCGGAGCTGCTCGAGGCTGACGGTCATGACAAGTCCTCCCGAGTGCGGTACGTGTTCGCATCGTCCGGTCGGGCAGGCGGGGGCGCGCGCTGGGCTGGGCCGGACGGACCTGGGCGCGTGCGCGGTCCGGGGACGGTGTGCCGGGGCTGCGGCCGCGACCGGCGGCCGGTGGTCGCGCACCGTGCCCTGAGGCTCCCGCCACGGTCCGGCGGCCGCGGGAGGGGCCACCGGACGGGCCGGGCCGCCCCTCAGCTCACCGTCTGGAGCAGTCCCCAGGTGAAGTCGGCGGTGCGGGCGGTGGCGGGGTCCGCGGGGTCGGGGAAGGCGAGCCGGAAGCGGGTGGGCGCGGTGCCCTCCAGGGGGCGGACCCCGGGGAAGGCGTGGGCGACCTCGTCGACCGTGCAGGACCAGGGGACCAGGTCCGCCGTCGTGCGCAGGACGGGCCCCGCGGCGCCCGGTGCGCGTACCAGCCATTCGTTCCAGACCGCCCCGCTCCCGGCCACGGCCAGCACCTCGAAGCGCAGATCGGGCCAGAGCGGCACCGGCCACAGGAACGCGTCGCACACGAGGTCGCCGATGCGGCGGCGGCCGGTCGACTCCGGTGCGCCGAGGACCGAGTGGTAGCGGGACAGCGCGCCGCGGCCCCGGGGCGACCGGCACATCGCCTGCCAGCGGCGGTTCGCCTCGCGCATCCCGGCGAGCGGGACGCCCAGCTTCCGGCGGGCGTCGTCGACGAGTTCGGGCCGGTGGTCGGCCATCCGGCGGAGCAGCACGAGCTGGAAGTCGAGGGGACCGAAGGGGGCGTCGGGGCTCATGCCCGACATCCTGCCCCCGCCCGCCGGCGGACACCGCGAGCGGGCACGCCGCGGAGGATGCGGTTCCACACAGGATCCTCACAGAGCGCCCCGCCTCTCGTACGTCCCTTGCGCATAGCCTCCCAAGGCCATGGATTACTGCCACCCCTGCGGACGGCACCTCAACGGCGCTCTGGCCTGTGCCGGGTGCGGTACCCCTGTCGAGGAGCTCCGCCGTCTCAGCTTCACCGCCCCGGCGGCGCGCACCCCTGTCCACGAGCTGGAGCGCGAACCCGAGCCGGAGCCCGCGCGGCCGGGGCCGCGCAGCGCACGCCGGCGGGCGCCGTCGCGCCGCAAGCCGGCTCCGGCGGGGCGCAGGGCGCGCAGGAAGCGCGGGCGCACGACGGCGATCGGGGCGGTCGGCCTGGCGCTGGCCGCGGGCGCCCTGGGGTTCGCGCACTTCGCGGAGGGCCCGGGGGACGACGGGGCGGCGACCGTGGTGAAGGAGAGCGCCGTCGTCGAGACGGAGTCGGCCGAGCCCACGCCGTCCGACCCCACGCCGGACGGCCCGGCCGAGGTGACCGAGCAGCCGGTGGCGTCGTCCGGTTCGCCGCGCCCGGGGCGGACCGCGGTGCCGGTCCGTGCGCCGGGCAAGGACGGTTCGGGCACGCCGGAGGCCGGCCCGGGAGATGCGAGCCCCTCGCCGTCGGCGACCCGCGATCCCGACGGCGCCACCGAGCCCTCGGCGTCCGCGTCGCCGTCCCCGTCGGGTGGTGCTCCGTCGGACGGCACCGGCACCCAGGCGCCGTCGCCCCAGCCCCCGCCGCCGGCCGAGCCGGCGCCCACACCGACGTGCGAGCGGTTCCTGTGGTGGTGTCTGTGACGCGCGGCCGGGGGGCCGGCCAGGGCCTCTCGTCCGGATCCCGGCGGGCCTGACCCGAACGGAAGGCGCTATGCCTCCGCGCCGCCCAGCATCCGTCTGAGCAGATCGCGCAGGAGCGCGCGCTCGGCGGCGGTGAGTTCGGCGAGCGGTTCGCGGGCGAAGTCCAGCGAGGTGCGCAGCCGCCGTGCCAGGTCGCGGCCGTCCGCGGTGGCCGCGGCCAGCTTGACCCTGCGGTCGCCCGGATCGGGGCGGCGTTCGACCAGGCCCCGGGCCTCCAGGCGGTCCACGATGCCGGTGATGTTCGACGGCTCGCACTTCATCGTCCGGGCGATACGGCGCATGGGCAGCGCGTCCATGGACAGCAGTCCCAGGACCCGTGCCTGCGCGCCGGTGAGGGAGTGCTCGGCGGCCGCCCGCTCGTACTCGTCGTGGTAGCGGGCGACGACGGAGCCGATGAGCTCGACGACCTCGACGGTCAGGGGGTCTGCTTGCTGGGCGGCCATGGACACCACGATACCCACATGCTTGACAAGCTGAAATATTCAGGCGCATGGTTGTTTCAGGTTCTGAAGTATTTTGAAGCTCCCCAGGAGGCTCGCAGCATGTCCGCACTTCCCGCGTCCGGCCGTGAATGGCACCTCGTCGCCCGTCCGCACGGCTGGCCCAAGGCAGAGGACTTCGCGCTCCGCGAGGCCGAGGTGACCGCCCCCGCGGAGGGCCGCGTCCTCGTGCGCAACCTCCACTTCTCGGTCGACCCCTACATGCGCGGCCGGATGAACGACGTGAAGTCCTACACCCCGCCCTTCCAGCTCGACCACCCGATGGACGGCGGCGCGGTCGGCGAGGTCGTCGCGTCCGCCGCCGAGGGCTTCGAGGTGGGCGACCACGTGCTGCACGGCCTCGGCTGGCGCGAGTACGCGAGCGTCCCCGCCCAGCACGCCGTCAAGGTCGACGCCTCCCTCGCGCCGCTCTCCGCGTACCTCGGCGTGCTCGGCATGACCGGGCTCACCGCCTACGCGGGCCTCTTCGAGGTGGCCTCCTTCAAGGAGGGCGACGCCGTCTTCGTCTCCGGCGCGGCCGGTGCGGTCGGCAGCCAGGTCGGCCAGATGGCGCGGATCAAGGGCGCCTCGCGGGTCATCGGCTCGGCCGGCTCCGACGAGAAGGTCAAGCTCCTCGTCGAGAAGTACGGCTTCGACGCCGCGTTCAACTACAAGAACGGCCCCGTCGGCAAGCAGCTGAAGGAAGCCGCCCCCGACGGCATCGACGTCTACTTCGACAACGTCGGCGGCGACCACCTGGAGGCCGCGATCTCCTCGTTCAACGTCGGCGGCCGCGCCACCATCTGCGGCATGATCGCCCAGTACAACAACACCGAGCCCGCGCCCGGCCCGCGCAACCTGGCCCTGGTCATCGGCAAGCGCCTGCGGCTGACGGGCATGCTGGTCAACGACCACAAGCACCTCCAGCAGCAGTTCACCGAGGACGTCGCCGGCTGGATCGCCTCGGGCGAGCTGAAGTACGACGAGACCGTCGTCGAGGGCATCGAGCACGGCTACGACGCCTTCACCGGCATGCTCCGCGGCGAGAACACCGGAAAGATGATCGTCTCCCTGGGCTGAGACGTTCACCCGTTAGGCTCTTGCCCAGCCGTCGCGATCGTGGGCGCGAGTCGCGGCGAACCAGCAGGAGGAACGACATATGTCCATCCAGCAGTCCGACGTGCTCTACACCGCCGTGGCCACCGCGGAGAACGGCCGCGACGGGCGCGTCGCCACCGACGACGGCGTCCTCGACGTCGTCGTCAACCCGCCGAAGGCCATGGGCGGCAGCGGCGCCGGCACCAACCCGGAGCAGCTGTTCGCCGCCGGCTACAGCGCCTGCTTCCAGGGTGCCCTGGGCGTGGTCGCCCGCCAGGAGAAGGCGGACATCAGCGGCTCGACGGTCACCGCCGAGGTCGGCATCGGCAAGAACGACGACGGTTTCGGCATCATCGTGAAGATCTCCGCCACGATCCCGAACGTCGACCCGGCCACCGCCAGGGACCTCCTGGAGAAGGCCCACCAGGTCTGCCCGTACTCCAAGGCGACCCGCGGCAACATCACGGTCGACCTGGCCGTGTGACATCGCGCCCGAGGGCCCCTCACCCCGTCCGGGGCGAGGGGCCCTCGGCACGTGCCGTCAGTGCGCCAGCAGCGCCCGCCCGATCTGGGCGAACACCCCCTTGGGGTGCGCCCGGAACAGCGGCTCCGTGCCGAACAGCACCACCGGGGCGCCGGATGCCGCGACACCCGAGACCACCGAGGCCCGCCCGGCAGCGTCCGACGGGCCGCCGCCGCCGTCCTCCGCCGCCCGCCAGTGCCCGGAGACCAGCGGGTTGCCGGTGGCGTACGACTGCTCCACCCGCACTCCGCCGCCGAGCGCGGTGAACCAGCCCGGCGTGTAGACGAAGGTGTGCGCGGGGGCACCCCCGGTGATCGCACCGCCCGCGTTGGTCACCCGCACCACGCCGTTGGCGTCGCCGTTGCCCGTCACCGCCGTCACCTCCAGCAGCCCCGCCGACGCGTTGAACGCCGCACCCTGCTCACCGAGCCCGACGACCGGAACCCCGCTCGCCTCGAACGCCGCCCGCGCGGCAGGGGTGAGCGCCGAGTAGTCCAGGCCGGAGGACACGACCAGCGCGTCCGCCCGCGACCAGTCGAAGCCCGCGTCGAGCACCGCCGTGGACACCGGCTCCACCTCGAAGCCCATCTCGCGCAGCGCGAACAGCTCCCCGGAGGTCACCGCCGCCGCGACCCGGGTGCGGTGCATGTCCGCCACGCCCCGCCGGGCCGCCGCCTCGAAGCGGACCCCGAGGCGTTCCGCGAGGACACGGGCCGCGCCCCGGGCCGAACCCGGGACGACGGCCGAGCCGTCGGCCGCCCGGCGCACCCGGACGCCCTGCGCGAGCAGGGAGTTGACGGCCGCCAGCTCCTTCGGGTCGTCCAGGCGCAGACCCAGGTCGCCGTACGGGGCGACGTACCCGGTGGCGGAGGCGGCGTGCACGGCACGCGCCGGCACCCGCGGCGCCCGCTTCTCGGACCGCTCCACGGTCGCGCCCCACAGCAGACCGAGGCTCCAGCCGGAGATGTCGTACATCGTGGAGACGTCCGCGCTGATGTCCCGCCCGTCGGCCAGGATCACATTGGCCATCCCCCGCTTGGGCTGGTGCATGTCCACGATGTACGAACCGGCCGGATAGGAACGGCCCTCCAGCGCGAAGGCGCGGCGCGCCTGGCCGACCCGTACGTCGTTGGCGACCAGGTGGGCCACCAGCCGGGCCGCCGCCACCGCCGAACGCTGGCCGCGGCCCGCCGGGATCACGTAGGCGCGCGGGAACCGGGTCGTGTAGACGTCCTCCGGACCGATGCCGGGCACCCCCGGCACGGTCTCCTCGGACACCGGACGCTGCGCCTCGCCGGCGGCCCCGCGGCGGAACGTCTCGATCTGGTCGGCGATCACCGAGGTCCGGTGGGTGTCCGTGTACTCCAGGGTCGCGCGCATCGCCGCTCCGGCGATGTCCGTGTTGATGGCGGCCCGCCGGCGCAGTTCCTCCACCGGCAGGGTGGTGTAGGCGCTGTTGTTGACGGTCATCGGGAACTCGACGGTGTGCGAGGCGACCGCGCCCTGGAAGGGCATGTACTGCGGGGTGAAGATCGGCGGCCAGTCGTCCCAGCCCTCCTTCTCGTCCCGGAACGGGATGACGGCGGGCCGCACGCCGTCCTCGGCGGCGGTGTAGCCGAGGCCGTTGACCGCGGCCTCCATGCCGAGCGCGTTGGCGTACGCGTTCTTCAGGAAGAGGTCGTACTCGTAGTTCTCGCCGTGCGGCGGGGTGGTCGGCTCGATCAGGGTGCCGTTGACGTAGCCGTGCAGGTCCAGCATCACGGCGGGCCTGCGGTCGATCGCGATCTGCCGGATCGCCCGGGTCTCGGGCTGGGTCGCGGTGACGAAGTCCCGGTTGAGGTCGAAACCGGCCGCGTTGGCGCGGGTGCCCGCGATCCGGCCGTCCGGGTTGGCGGTGATGTTGAGGAGGATGCGGTTGCGGGACAGCAGGGACGCGGTCCGGGCGTCCTTCGCCTTCGCCAGCTCCTCGACGAGCTTCAGGGCCGCGTCCGTGCCCTCCCACTCGTTGCCGTGGATGTTGTTGTTGATGAAGACCGGCGTCTTGTAGCGGGCCTTGATCCGGGGGTCCTTCGCCGCCCGAGCGGGGTCGTTCCCGATGAGCTCCCGCATCCGCCTCCGCGGCCGCGCTCGCGACCCGCTCCCCCGCGCCGGTCCGCACCGGGGGCTACCCGCGCGAGACCGTGCTCGACGTCCCGCCGGAGAACCCCGCCGACAAGTCCGTCAAGCTCGGCCTGGCGCCCTACCACTCGCTGGCGCCGCGGCTCAACGCCCTCCAGCGGCTGGGCGACCGGGTCAGCGTGGAGGTCGCCGGACGTTCGGCGGGCGGCCACGAGCTGTACCTCGTCACCGTGACCGCGCCGGAGACCGCTGCCCGGGCCCGCGAGCAGGACTGGATGCGGGAGCTCATCGGGAACGACCCCGCTCGGGCGGCGAAGGACCCCCGGATCAAGGCCCGCTACAAGACGCCGGTCTTCATCAACAACAACATCCACGGCAACGAGTGGGAGGGCACGGACGCGGCCCTGAAGCTCGTCGAGGAGCTGGCGAAGGCGAAGGACGCCCGGACCGCGTCCCTGCTGTCCCGCAACCGCATCCTCCTCAACATTGACCGGCCTCAGCGGCACACCGGGAACCTCGCTCTACATGGCGCCCGAGCAGCTGGAGCACGACCGCGGGAGCGCCGCCTCGGACCTGTGGTCGCTCGGGGCGGTGCTGTGGGAGGCCGTCGAGGGCCGGCAGCCGTTCAGCCGGACGAGCCAGGCGGCCGGGTCCTTGACCAGCAGGCCACGGATCACCTCGGTCAGGCCGCCGGCGTGCTCCGCCTCGGGCGGCTCCTCGTCGCAGATCGCGCGGACCACGGCCGCCTGGCTCGTCCGGCTGAACGGCTGCCGGCCCTCGACGGCCTCCCACAGCACCGCCCCGAGCGACCACAGGTCCGAGGCGGCGCTCCCGCGGTCGTGCTCCAGCTGCTCGGGCGCCATGTAGAGCGAGGTTCCCGGTGTGCCGCTGAGGCCGGTCATCTGCGACAGGTCCCCGAGCAGTGCGACGCCGAAGTCGGTGACGACCACCCGGCCACCGGCGACCAGGATGTTGGCCGGCTTGAGGTCCCGGTGGACGACCTCCTTGCCGTGCGCCTCCCGCAGCGCGCCGAGCACCGCCCCGCCGATGCGCGCGGCCTCGTGCACCGGCAGCTTGCCGGACGTGTGGAGCACGTCCTTGAGCGACGGTCCGTCCACGTACTCCATCACGATGGCCGGCGGGTCCAGATGGGAGAGCAGGTCGTGCACCCCGACGACCGCGTCGTGCCGCATCCGGGCGAGCGCCCTCGCCTCGCGCTCGAAGCGGCGCTCCTCCTCGCCGGTGCCGTGGAGGAAGAGCAGCTCCTTCAGCGCGACGCTGCGGCCCAGCCGCTCGTCCTCGGCGAGCCAGACGCGGCCCATTCCGCCCCGGCCGAGGAGCCGGACCAGACGGAACCGCCCGTCGACCAGTTCGCCCCTCTGCCGCATGTACCGAGTCTAGAGCGGCTCATGACGGACCGTCACGCCGTCGGGAGATCCCACACGACGAGCCCCGGCACGGTGCGCCCCGCGGACGCGAGCAGGGAGCCGTCCGGGCCCCAGACGCCGCTGTCGCCCAAACACTCGCCCGCGTCGCCGCCGCCGACCTGGTTGGCGAGGAGCACGTGCAGCGCGTTGTCGCGGGCCCGGACGGGCAGGACCTTCTCGAACGAGTCGTTCTCCGCGTCCAGCGCAGAACTCGCCACGTACACCGCGCAGCCGTCCGCCTTCGCCCGCTCCGCCAGCTCGGGGAAGCGGTTGTCGTAGCAGACGGCGACGGCGAAGCGGACACCGTCGAGGGTGAAGCGGCCGTCGGCGGCACCCGGGACGAAGACCTCCAGCTCCCGGCCGTACAGGCGGGTCTTGTCGTAGCGGGCGAGCAGGCCCCCGTCCGGGCCGACGACGAGGGCGCCGATCGCCGGGCGGTCCTCGCCGGTGACGGCGGCGCAGCCGATCAGCGCGGCCGTGGACGTCGCCCGGCACGCCTCCCGCACGGGGGCCAGCCGCGGGTCGTCCTCGGTCAGCCAGGCGTCCGGGCCCGCGGCGATCGGGTCCAGGGCGTAGCCGTTGGCGGACAGCTCGCAGAAGGCCACGAAGCGCACGCCGCGGTCGCCGGCCTCGCGGATCAGGGCGGCCATGCTGCGCACATTGGCCTCGATGTCGCCGGGTACGGACTCGAACTGCGCGGCTGCGATCCTCATGCGCCCATGATGAGGGGACCCCCGCCCGGGTCGCCGGGCGGGGGTCCCCGCCGGTCAGCCTGCCGCCGCCGCGACCTCGACGATCGCCCGCACCTGGGCGATGATGTCCAGCCGGTTGCGCACGAACTCGGGGTCCGTCACCTCGGTCGTGTTCCCCGCCCCGAACTGGAGCACCGGGGTGTGCACATGACCGCCCGGGGTCGTGAGGCCGAGCCGGTCGCGCAGCAGCGTCGCCCGGTAGGCGATCTCGTTGGAGAGGTAGTCGCCGCCGCCCCCGGCCCGCGCCGCCGAACCGGGTGTCGGCCCCCCGGGGCGGACGACCGGGGCGGTGGCCCCCGCAGGAATCTCGGTCACGGAGGTGTTGTCGTACACCGGGAAGCGGCCGGTCCGCGCTGCGGTGATCGCCGTGTACGGGAGCGTGGTCGCCGTCCACTGCGGCTGCGTCGCCGGGTCGGACACCGGCACGGTCCCGGTGCGCGAGAGGTTGTCGTTGTCGGCGAAGCCGCCGCGCCAGGCTCCGTTGAAGCGTTCGACGTCGATCCGGCCGACGCGGCCCTGGCTCACCGTCGTGAAGAGGTCGGCCCGCGGCAGCACCGGCCGCAGGGCGCGTTCCACGGTGCCGGCGGCGAAGTCCTCCCAGCGGACCGGGAAGACGGCCGTCTCGATGCGGGCGGGGCCGTCGGGAGTGCGGATCCAGGTGCCGTCCAGGGCGAGTGCGGTGGCCCCCGAGGGGTTGCTGATCCGGATGTCCCGGTCCAGCGTGAACGGGTCGAAGCCGGTGAGCACGACGCGCCGCACGCTCCTGCCGCCCGGGAAGTCCATGGAGTCCTGGCCGCGCGACGCCCGTTCCAGGCGGTCCAGCAGGCGGGCGCGCGCCGCGTCGTCGAGGCCGAAGGAGGGCTGCCACACGCGCAGCTGGGAGGTCATGCCGAGCCGGGCCCAGTACAGCGGCCGGTCGTCGTCACGGCTCAGGTCCCCGAGCGCCGGGCCCCGTCCCTGCGCCCGGTCCACGGCCCGCTCCCACAGGGCACGGGCCTGCCGGACGACGGCCCGCTCGGCCTCGTGGTAGGTGTCCGCCGCGGCGAGCGAGCCGGCGAAGGCCGGTGCCACGGAGTCGAATCCGCTGCGCCGCAGGATCTCCTGCGGCACCGCCCGCGTCAGCCGCTGCTCCTCGGCCGTGGGCGAGGGGGCGGGGTCCGTGCTTCTCGCCGCCGCGGGCGGGGCGACGGCGGCACCCAGGGCGAGGGCGGCGGCCAGGGCGAGCACGGTTGCGCGGGGGCGTATCCGGAACACAGTGGTCCTTCCGTCGGGTGGGCGGAAGTATCGCCGCAGCCGGGAATCCTGGCTACGGGGCCGTGATGTGGCGGTAGGCGATGTCGGCCAGCCTCCGCTGCCCGTCCTTGCTCGGGTGGAACCAGTCCCAGCGGCTCAGCTGCGTCTCGGTGAAGCGGAAGCCGAAGACGTCGCCGCCGTCGTGCCGGCACCGCTCGTCCTCGGCGCAGACGTCCTTCAGGACCTGGTTGTAGGCGATCACGCGCTGGTGGACGGTGTCCCTGCGCTGCCGGGCCGGCGCGCTGTCGTCCTGCGCGTCCCCGAGCATGGTGGCGCAGATGCCGAGCTGCCAGATCCGGCTGCCCAGCGCGTCGTCCCGGCCCGTCGCCCACAGACGCTTGAGGTCGGGCACGCTCGACATGTACACCTGGGCCTTGGGCGCCTCCTCGCGCAGGACCTCCATCGCGGTCGTGACGGATTCCCGGAAGGCGTCCACCGGCGTCATCCGGTCCAGGGAGTCCGCGCAGGCGTCGTTGGCGCCGACCATGACCGTGACCAGTTCGGGGCGGTGCGCCGCCGCCTTCGCCATCTGGCCGGGCAGATCGGACGCGTCCGCGCCGGAGACGGCGTGGTTCCAGCTGTGCGAGGCCACCCGGCCGGGTCCGAGCAGCCGCAGCGCGACGGAGTCGACCGAGGTGTCGGATCCGGTGGCCCAGGAGACCTCGGGGCAGTCGGCGAGGACCATGCAGGCGTCGAAGCCGCGGGTGATCGAGTCGCCGACGGCGGCGACGGAACGCGGTGTGCGGTCCCAGAGGGGGGTGGGCGGGGGAGCGGGCCGTGAGGTGGCCGGGCCCGACGGTGTCCCGTGCGGTGACGGTGCGTCACAGGCGGCCAGTCCGGATGCCGTCAGCAGGAGGGTGAGGGCCGCGGCGACCGCTCCCGCCGCACGCGGGCGGCGTGTTGCCGGACGCTGACGCATCCTGTGATCCCCTCCCGAGACCGGCGTCCGACTCCTGCCGGGTGAAAGCTTGGTGCGTACGGGCCCAGGTCCGAGAGTACGGCACCCCTCGGGGGCGCCCGCACGATAGCTTTTCCCCGTCGACCCAGAGGCACCCCGCCCGTCGGCGCCAGTAAATTACATCACGTCACATGATGTCCCTTTTGTGGAGTTTCGCGCCGGATGCTGTTTACTGAGGCCGCTGGGAAGGTGATCCTCGTCCCACACTGGAGGTCCCGGTGACGACACGTGGCGTTCTGTACGTTCACTCCGCACCGCGCGCGCTGTGCCCGCACGTCGAGTGGGCGATCGCGGGGGTGCTCGGCACACGGGTCCAGCTCGACTGGGTCCGCCAGCCGGCGTCGCCCGGCACCTGGAGAGCGGAGTTCTCCTGGCGCGGCGAGGCCGGCACGGCCTCCAAACTCGCCTCCGCGCTGCGCGGGTGGCACCTGCTGCGCTTCGAGGTCGCGGCGGAGCCGTGCGCGACGGCGGAGGGCGAGCGCTACAGCGCGACGCCGGACCTCGGCATCTTCCACGCCGTGACGGGCATCCACGGCGACATCCTGGTCCCCGAGGACCGCCTGCGCGCCGCCATGGCGAGGGCCTCCCGCGGCGAGACGGACCTGGAGGCGGAGATCGCCAAACTCCTCGGGAAGCCGTGGGACGACGAGCTGGAGCCGTTCCGGTACGCGGGGGAGGGCGCGCCGGTCCGCTGGCTGCACCAGGTGGTGTGAGGCCGCGTCCGGCGACTGCGGGGGATGGCCCGATTGTGGCCGAATCATGACCGCAAGGTGAGCCGGATGTGATGAAACGGTGATTGCGGCCGATGGTTCGATGTCGGACTTGTGATCTTGTGAAGTCACCAGCGGCGTGGAATAGTCCCGTTCCGCTTCGTGGGGTCCGGGGGGATCCGCACACAGCCGGAGCACATGGATCGGATTGCCGCCCGGCCCGCCGATGACGGGGCGAGAGGCGATGCGGGGGTGGGGGGCACATGCCGCGCGCATTGGCACGTACGGGGCTCGGGGTGACCGCGTCGGCTCCCCGTGGGCGACCACGGGTGGAAGCCGCCTTCCGGGACGGCCCGGACGCACCGGTCGGGACGCCGACGGCGTCGGCTCCGTAGACCTCCCGCACCGACGGACTCCGACGGCCGCCCGTCTCCTGTGTCACGGCGTCACCCCGCGGCCACCGGCCACCGGCCACTGACGCCCGATGCGGGCACCGTGGGCACCGAATACCCCTTCCCGCACCTCCCCGGCGCCGGCGACGTCGCCCACCGCACGACACCGAACGTGCCGGGGACGGACCGCCGAGCGGCCCCGTCCCCGCGCAGGCACGACGTGACGGTGCAGGGACCTTCGAGGACCAGGCACCCGAGCGCATCCACCCTTCCCTACCGACGTGCGGAGACACGTGATGCCATTTCATGGCCGGTTGCTGAACCGGCGGATACCAGGGCGGCTGCTCGCGGCCACCGCTCTGGGGGTGACGATCGCCCTGACCGGTTCCACCGTTCAGGCGATGCCGCTCACCCTGGAGGAGCAGCAGGGCCGGGGTCGTCCCGGTGTGCAGGACTTCGGCGATCCGGTCGAGGGCCGGGACGCGAAGGCGGCGAAGCGCCCCTCGGACGCGGCGCGGAAGGCGGCCGTCACGGCGCTGGACAAGGCGGTCTGGCCGGGCGGCGGCAGCGCCGAACTCGCCGTCGCGGGGGCGGCGAAGGAGACGCGGATCGGCGGCTTGCCGGTCACCGTGGCCGCCGTACCGGGCAAGGCCGCGAAGTCCGCCCGTTCGGGGAGCGCTTCCACGGCGGCGTCCGTTTCGCCCGCTGAGGTGCGGGTGGATGTGCTGCCGTCGAAGCGGGCCGGTGAGCTGGGTGCCGGTGCGGTGCTGCGGGTGGAGCGCTCCGACGCGGGGGCGAAGGCGGCACCGGTCCGGCTGACGGTCGACTACTCCTCGTTCGCGGAGGGGTACGGCGGCTCGTATGCGTCGCGGCTGCACCTGGTGCAGTTGCCGGCGTGTGCGGCGGTCGCGGTGCCGGGCAGTACGGCGTGTCCGGAGCTGCCGAAGCCGTTGGCGACGGTGAACGATCCCGAGGACCGCACGGTGTCGGCGTCGGTGAC
>NZ_RDBP01000012.1:76267-112204 GCF_008042045.1 Streptomyces sp. T39 | reverse complement strand
CTGACGTGGGGCGGCTGGCAGGGCTACGGCAAGGTCACCGTGACCTCCGGCAGCGCCGATGTGCAGTCCACCCGCATCGACTACACGTACCTGCAGGGCATGGACGGGGACAAGGACCCGGCCGGCGGCACCCGTTCCGTCAAGGTCAAGGACTCGACCGGTACGGAGTACACCGACGCGGAGGAGTTCACCGGCCACCAGCTGGAGGCCCAGACCTGGAACGGCGACAAGGTCGTCTCCAAGGTCATCGCCACCCCCTGGAAGGCCGTGACGGCCACCCAGACCCGCAGTTGGGGCACCAGGAACGCCGTCCTCGTGCGCTCGGAGGTGGAGCGTGGCTTCAGCCTGCTGGCGAACGACACCTGGCGTGAGTCGAAGAGCACCACGAAGTACTCCACCATTCACGGCACCGGCCGGGTGACCGAGGTCGACGACCAGGGCGATGTCTCCACGACGGCGGACGACTCCTGCACGCGTCTCTGGTACGTCGACAACACCACGGCCAATGTGCTGTCGCTGCCCTCGCGCAGCGAGGCCGTCAGCGTGCGGTGTTCGGCGACGCCGGACCGCAGGACGCAGGTCCACGCGGACGAGCGCACCTCCTACGACGGCAAGGCGTTCGGCGAGGCCCCGACCCGGGGTCTGGCGACCACCACGGAGCGGCTGACCGCGCACAACGGCACCACGGGCACCTACCAGGTCACCGGCACCACGACCTATGACTCCTTCGGTCGTCCGCTGACGCAGAAGGACGCGTCCGGTGCCGAGACCAGGACGGCCTACACGGACGTCAACGGTCTGATCTCGCAGACGAAGAACACCAACGCGCTGAACCACGTCACCACCACCGACTACCTGCCCGCCTGGGGCATGTCGGCCGGCCAGACCGATGCCAACGGCAAGCGCACCGACCTCGCCTACGACGGGCTGGGCCGCCTCACCTCCGTGTGGCTGCCGGACCGGGCGAAGACGCAGACGCCGTCCATCAAGTACTCCTACAACGTCCGCCGCGACAAGGTCACCGCGATCCGGACGGAGAAGATCGAGAACGACGGCTCCTACGGCTCCGAGTACGAGCTCTTCGACAGCCTGCTGCGCCCGCGCCAGCTCCAGACCGAGGGTCCGAACGGCACCCGGATGGTGGCGGACTCGTTCTACGACGGCACGGGCAAGGTCAAGCAGACCAACGCCACCTACAACGCCGCCGGTGCGGCTTCGGACGAGCTGCTGATCGTCCGCAACGGGGAGGTCGGACAGCAGTCGCTGATGCGGTACGACGGTCTCGGCCGTCCGACCGCGCAGATCATGGCCGTCTCGGGCGTCGAGCAGTGGCGCACCACGACGACCTACGACGGTGAGCGCACCACGGTCGACCCGCCGCAGGGCGGCGTCCCGACCACGTCGATCAGCGACGCCCGGGGCAACACCGAGGAGATCTGGCACTACAAGGGGGATTCGCCGAACCCGCTGCTGGGTTACGACGCCACGAAGTACACCTTCACGCAGAAGAACCAGCTGGAGACCGTCACCGACGCCAAGGGCAACCAGTGGCGCTACGAGTACGACCTGCTGGGCCGCACCACGCAGCTCACCGACCCGGACGCGGGCACGTCGCACACGCAGTACGACGCGCTCGACCGCGCCGTCTCGACCACCGACGGGCGCGGCAAGAAGATCTCCACGGTCTACGACAAGCTGGGCCGGCCCCTGTCCACCTGGCAGGGCGAGGCGAACACGGGGACACGGCTCACGGAGACCCGGTACGACAAGGCCGGCATGCTCGGGAAGGCGTACGCCGACCTGAGCTACGTCTCGCCGACGGAGTACTTCGCCACCGTCATCCAGACGTGGGACGACTTCTACCGTCCGCTGCGGAGCGACTACCTCGTCCCCGCCTCCCAGGGCTCGCTGGCCGGGACGTACTCCTTCACGTCGGCCTACAACCGTGACGGCAGCGTGCAGTCCAGCGGAGTGCCCGCCGCGGGCGGTCTGCCGGCCGAGGTGCTGGTCAACGGCTATGACGAGTTGCAGCGGCCGACGACCCTGACGGGTGCGACGCCGTACGTCACGAACACGGTCTACTCGAACCAGGGCCACATGCTCCAGTTCGAGCAGAACACCGGAGGCAAGAAGGTCTGGCAGACCTTCGACTACGAGACGGGCACCGACCGCCTCAAGCGCATCGTGGTGGACGTGTACGGCGCCCCGGCGCCGGTGAAGGAGGCGAACTACTCCTACGACCAGGCCGGCAACGTCCTGTCGATCGCCGACACCTCGAACACGGCCTCTCCGGACGTGCAGTGCTTCGGCTACGACGCCCGCAAGCGTCTCGCCGAGGCGTGGACGCCGGCCGCGACCGTCGCGGAGGCGGCCGGCAGCGGGTCCGTGGGCTCCGTCGCCCCGCTCGACGGTTCGGGCCCGGCCGCCTGCCAGGCGGCTCCCGGCGCGAAGGCGCTCGGCGGCCCGGCGCCGTACTGGAAGTCCTACGTCACGGACGCCATCGGCAACCGGACGTCGGAGACGGTGCACGACACCGGGCTGAACCCGGCGAAGAACATCACCCGCACCTTCACCTACGGCGGCGCGGGCGCGCTCGGCGACGGACCGCACCAGGTCACCAAGGTCGTCGAGAACACCCCGACCGGCGACCGGCAGTCGAGCTACGAGTACGACGACTCCGGCAACACCACCAAGCGCACCATCGGCGGCAACGCCCAGACGCTGGAGTGGACCGACGACGGCAAGCTCGCCAAGGCGAAGGAGGCCGACGGGTCCGAGACGAGCTACCTCTACGACAGCGTCGGCAACCGGGTCCAGCGCAAGGACACCACCGGCACGACCGTCTATCTGCCGGGCATGGAGCTGAAGCTCTCCGCCGACGGTGCCAAGAAGTCGGCCACCCGCTACTACGCGCACGCCGGCGAGACGGTGGCCGTGCGCACCGACGACGGCACCGTGTCGTTCATCGCGGCCGACCACCACGGCACCGGCGAGGTCGCGATCCACGCCGTGACCGGTGCGGTGTCGCAGCGCCGCTTCGACCCCTACGGTGTCGAGCGCGGCGCGGCGACCGGTACCTGGCCGGGGGAGAAGGGCTATGTCGGCGGCACCATCGACAAGTCGACCGGGCTGACCCATCTCGGCGCACGTGAGTACGACGCGGTCATCGGCAAGTTCATCTCCGTCGACCCGCTGATCGACTACACCCAGCCGCAGCAGATCAACGGCTACGCGTATGCCAACAACACCCCGGTCACCCACGCCGACCCGAGCGGCATGGCGATCCCGGAGTGCATGCAGGGCCTGATCGAGTGCCGCGGCGGCCTGCCCGTGCCCAGCAAGGACAAGAATCCGACCTGGCACGAGGAGAAGGCGGTCTCCGGTGCGGAGACGGCCCTGGTCGGGGCGCAGGGCCAGCAGGCGCAGGCCAAGCAGCGGATCAAGTCCGCGGGCAAGGCGCTCGTCAAGATCGCCCGGGACATCCTGGGCGTGGACGCCGCGCTCGACTGCGTCTCCAGCGGAGACATGGGCGCCTGCGGCGAGACGCTGCTGAACATCGCGGGCAGCTTCGCCGGCGGTCTCGCGGGGAAGATCCTCGCGAAGTACGGCGCACCGTGGAACTGGGCCAAGGGCGCCAAACTCGCCAAGCGGGTCGTCAACCTCGTCGGCGATCTGATCGGCGGCGTCAAGGACCTCTGGAAGTCGAGCAAGGCCATCGACAAGGCCAAGGACGGTGTGTCCAAGGCCAAGGACGCACTGGCCGCGGCCAAGAAGAAGGCGGCCGCGGCGGTCAAGAAGGGCAAGGGCGACGGGGATTCCCCGGGAGGCTCGTGCCCGGCCTCACCCGTCAAGCACAGCTTCCTGCCCGGCACGAAGGTCCTCCTGGCCGACGGCACCACCAAGCCGATCGAGGACGTGGTCCTCGGCGACGAGGTCACCGTCACCGACCCGGAGACCGGTGAGACGACGGTCCGCGCAGTCGTGGGCACCATCGTCACCGAGGACGACAAGCACTTCGTCGACCTCACCGTCACCGGCCGTTCCGGTGAGGCCGAGAGCCTGGTCTCCACCACGACCCACCCGTTCTGGTCCGTCTCCGAGGGCCGTTGGGTCGAGGCGGGCGACCTGACGCCCGGCATGACCCTGTACACGGCGTCGGGCGACACGGCCGAGGTCACGGACACGCGCTACTTCGAGCAGCTCCGGCGCACCCACGACCTCACGGTCGCGGACGTCCACACGTACTACGTGCTGGCCGAGGACAGCCCGCTGCTCGTGCACAACTGCGGCAGCCGGGCGAGCCAGGACCCGGGCGAGGTCCCGGACCTCTACGACCCCGACAGTGGCGACTTCAACGAGTATCGGGGTAAGAAGGAGAAGCTCGAGGAGGCCGGCAAGACGCGCCGGGCGACCGAGGAGATGGTCTCCGAGTCCGAGACGCGGTCGTCGACCGTCGCCCGAAGTCCGGGCGCGGCACAGAAGATGATCGACGGAGCGCAGGCTCCCGGAGCCCACGGCCCGGCGGAGGCTCTGGTCGCGAGTGCCCTCGTCGCCGCGAAGGCGGCGCAGAAACTCAGGAAATGGTGGAATGGGCGGCGCAGGTGAGGAGGCGGCGGCCGTCGTCGCGCAGTTCGCGCGGGACGGATTCGTCGCCGAGGAGAGCAGGGAACGGGCCGAGTTCGGCGTCTGGGACCGGGTCACCCCGGGCCGGGTCGTCCTCGTGGCGTTGCAGACCGTCCTGCGGCTGCGGCGTGAGGACGGCCGGGACGACGCCGCACGGCCGCCCAGGGGCGGGGCGAGCGGACTCGGCGGCGAGGAGCACCGGGTGCTCGTCCCGGCGCTGCTGGGTGACGCGTCCGCGGCCCGGGAGGCTGAGCGCCGTGGCCTGATCACCCTGGACCACGTGCTGGGACTGCTCGCGTCCGTCGTGGCCGAGGAGTCGATGTCCGAGGCGGAGACGGGCGAACTGCTCGCCGCCGCCGAGGAGAGCTGCGCCGAGGCCGAGGGCGTTGCCACGGGCCGGGGGATCGACACCGGCCCGTGGGACGAGGACGACGCCCGCCGCCCGCAGGGCGGCCGGGTGATCGACCTCGGGGCGCTGCTGGTGCCGCGGCCGCCGGGGGTCGAACTGCACCCCATGCGGTCCGACGACGGCGCCGTCGTCGCCGTCACGGTCGTCCGCGGCCGGACGGCGATCCAGCTGCAGGCCTTCCGGGCGTCCTCGGACACCTCCTGGGAGTCGATCCGCGGGCAGCTGACGCGGTCGATGCGGAGGAACGGCGGCTCCGTCGAGGAGCGCACCGGCCCTGCCGGCGTCGAGCTGCAGACGGTCGTGCCGGTCCGCGGGAAGTCCCGCGGGCAGATCTCCCGGGTCCTCGGCTGCGACGGTCCGGGCTGGGTCCTGCGCGGTTTCGTGACCGGAGCCGGGGCGGAGCCCGGCAGCACGGAGGAGTGGGCGTACACGGCCTTCCGGGGGACGGTCGTCCGCGCGTCGTACGCGCCGCCCGCGCGCGGTGCGGCGATCGCGCTGCGCTGGCCGCCCGCGGAGGGGTAGCCCGCCCGGCCGCGTCCCCGCACGAGGCCCGCACCCCCTCGGGGGTGCGGGCCTCTTCGCCGTCCGGGGACGGGACCGGTCGCCCCGCCCCCGACACGACGGCGCCGGCACCCCGAGGAGGGTGCCGGCGCCGTCGTGTGCGGCCGGAGCCGCGTCAGACCGTGCGGAAGGCGAGGACCACGTTGTGGCCGCCGAAGCCGAACGAGTTGTTGATCGCCGCGATCGTGCCCTCGGGCAGCGGGCGCGGGGTGTCGCGGACCACGTCCGCCTCGACGGCCTCGTCGAGGTCGTCCACGTTGATCGTGGGCGGGGCGGTGCGGTGGTGGAGCGCGAGGACGGTGGCGACCGTCTCGATGCCGCCGGCGCCGCCCAGCAGGTGCCCCGTCATCGACTTGGTGGCGGAGACCGCGACATGGTCGAGGTCGTCGCCGAGGACGGCGCGCAGGGCCTTGATCTCGGCGACGTCGCCCTGCGGCGTCGACGTGGCGTGCGCGTTGAGGTGGACGACCTCGGACGGCTTGAGGTCCGTGGTCTCCAGCAGGTTGCGCAGGGCCGCCGCGATGCCGCGGCCGGTCGGCTCGGGCTGCGCGATGTGGTGGCTGTCGGCGGACAGTCCCTGGCCGAGGACCTCGCAGTAGACCTTGGCGCCGCGCGCGGCGGCGTGCTCGGCCGACTCCAGGATCACGACGCCGGCGCCCTCGCCGAGGACGAAGCCGTCGCGGCCGGTGTCGTAGGGCCGGGAGGCCTTCAGCGGCTCGTCGTTGTTCTTGGACATCGCCATCATGTTGGCGAACGCCGCGATGGGCAGCGGGTGGATCGCCGCCTCGGTGCCGCCGGCGACGACCACGTCGGCACGGCCGGTGCGGATCATCTCGACGGCGTAGCCGATCGCCTCGGCGCCCGACGCACAAGCCGAGACCGGGGTGTGGACGCCCGCCTGGGCGTTCACCTCCAGACCGACGTTGGCGGAGGGGCCGTTCGGCATCAGCATGGGGACGGTGTGCGGGGAGACCCGGCGCACGCCCTTGTCCTTGAGGACGTCGTACTGGTCGAGCAGAGTCGTTACGCCACCGATGCCGGAGGCGATGACGGTGCCGAGGCGGGCCGGTGCGACGGCCTCGTCCTCGCCCGCGGGGGCGGTGAATCCGGCGTCGGACCACGCCTCACGGGCCGCGATGACCGCGAACTGCGCGGAGCGGTCCAGCTTGCGGGCGAGCGGGCGGGGCAGGACCTCGCCCGGGTCGACCGCGGCGGTCGCGGCGATACGGACCGGGAGTTCGGCGTAGCGCTCGCCCTCCAGGACCTTCACGCCCGAACGGCCGGCGAGCAGCCCTTCCCACGTCGATGCGCTGTCGCCACCCAGCGGTGTGGTTGCGCCGATACCGGTGACGACCACGGTGCGATTGGTCGAGTTCACAGGAATTCTTTCTCCACTGTCAGAGGGTGCGGAATTGATCCGGCGCCACCGAGGGTGGCGACCAGCGCGTCAGACGACCCAGGTGCTTACTTGGCGACCTGGTGGTTGAGGATGTAGTCCGCGGCGTCGCCGACGGTCTTCAGGTTCTTGACGTCCTCGTCCGGGATCTTGACGTCGAAGCGCTCTTCGGCGGCGACGACGACCTCGACCATGGACAGCGAGTCGACGTCCAGGTCGTCGGTGAAGGACTTGTCCAGCTGGACGTCCTCGACCGGGATGCCGGCGATCTCGTTGACGATCTCGGCGAGACCTTCGACGATCTCTTCCTGAGTGGCGGCCATGTTGGCGCTCCTTCGGTGTGTATCAGAGGGTGTGGCGGGGCCGTGCGGAGATCCGACGGCGCCTAGGGGAGGGTAACGACCGTCGCGGCGTAGACGAGACCCGCCCCGAAGCCGATGACGAGCGCGGTGTCGCCGCTCTTCGCCTGTCCGGTCGCCAGGAGCCGCTCCATGGCGAGCGGGATCGAGGCGGCGGAGGTGTTGCCGGTGGTCTCGACGTCACGGGCGACCGTGACGTGCTCCGGCAGCTTCAGTGTCTTCACCATCGAGTCGATGATCCGCATGTTGGCCTGGTGCGGGATGAAGACGTCCAGGTCGGCCGGCGCGATGCCGGCCGCGTCGAGCGCCTGCTGGGCGACCTTCGCCATCTCGAAGACGGCCCAGCGGAAGACCGCCTGGCCCTCCTGCGTGATGGCGGGGAACTTGACCTCGCCCGCCTCGTTCAGCGGCAGCTTGGAGACGTCGCCGACGTGGAAGTCGTTCCACGGGACGGTCTGCTTGATGGTCTCGGACTTGTCGCCCTCCGAACCCCACACCGTGGGGCCGATGTGCGGCTCGTCCGAGGGGCCGACCACGACCGCGCCCGCGCCGTCGCCGAACAGGAAGGCCGTGGCACGGTCCTCCAGGTCGGTCAGGTCGCTGAGCCGCTCGACGCCGATGACGAGGACGTACTCGGCGGAGCCCTCGACGATCATGCCCTTGGCGAGGGTCAGGCCGTAGCCGAAGCCCGCGCAGCCGGCGGAGATGTCGAACGCGGCGGGCTTGCCCGCCCCCACCTTGTCGGCGATCTCGGTCGCCACGGCAGGGGTCTGCTTGAAGTGGGACACCGTCGAGACGATCACGGCGCCGATCTGCTCGGCGGCGATCCCCGCGTCGGCGAGCGCCTTGCCCGACGCCTCGACCGACATGGCGGTCACGGTCTCCTCGGGGGAGGCCCAGTGGCGGGTGGCGATGCCGGAGCGCGAGCGGATCCACTCGTCGGAGGAGTCGATCTTCTCGAGGATCACCTCGTTGGGCACCACTCGGACGGGGCGGTAGCCGCCGACACCCAGAATGCGTGCGTACGGGGCGCCCTTGCTGGGCTTGATCTTCGACATGCTGTACGGCTCCCTTGTCAGACGGTGCCTGCCGCGCCGGCGGCGGACGAGCCGGTGGCGGCGAGCAGCTTGCGGGCCGCTTCGAGGTCGTCCGGAGTCTTGAGCGCGACCGTCTCGACACCCGGCAGGGCACGCTTGGCGAGACCCGTGAGCGTACCGCCGGGGCAGACCTCGACGAGAGCCGTCGCGCCGAGCTGCGTGAACGTCTCCATGCACAGGTCCCAGCGGACCGGGTTGGCGACCTGCCCGACCAGGCGGGCGATGACGTCCGCGCCGGAGGAGACGGTCCGCCCGTCCTTGTTGGAGACGTACGGCACGGTGGGGTCGGCCGGCGTGATGTCCGCGGCGGCCTTCTCCAGCGTGGTGACGGCGGACGCCATGTGGTGCGTGTGGAACGCGCCGGCCACCTTGAGCGGCACGACCCGGCGGACGCCCTCGGGCTTGTCCTCGGCGAGGGCGGCGAGCTGCTCCATGGTGCCGGCGGCGACGATCTGTCCGGCGCCGTTGACGTTGGCCGGGGTCAGACCGAGCTTCTCCAGGTGGGCGATGCTCACGTCCGGGTCGCCGCCGAGCAGCGCCGACATGCCGGTCTCGGTGACCGCGGCGGCCTCGGCCATGGCCAGGCCGCGGGTGCGGACCAGACGCAGTGCGGTGGTCTCGTCGATGACGCCGGCGAACGCGGCGGCGGTGATCTCGCCGACGCTGTGGCCGGCGACGGCGCCGGGCACCATGTCGCCGAGGGCGGCAGCGGACAGCAGTCCGGCGGCGACCAGCAGGGGCTGGGCGACCGCGGTGTCACGGATCTCGTCCGCGTCGGCCTTCGTGCCGTAGTGGGCGAGGTCGAGTCCGATGGCGTCGGACCAGGCCGCCACGCGGTCGGCGGCGCCGGGGAGTTCGAGCCAGGGGGTCAGGAAGCCGGGCGTCTGAGCGCCTTGGCCGGGAGCGACGAGTACGAGCACCCTCACACTCTCTCTTGCGGACGGCTCGGGACGCCCGTGGGGACAGGGACGAAGAACCGTCGGGGGAATTGTCGGTGTCCCACAAAAGTCTAGGACTGGGAGTCCCCGTCGGCCAGACGCCCCAGGATGAGGGCGATTCGCAGCGTGAACGCCGAGCGGACGTCCGAGGGCGACCATCCGGTGACGTCGGTCACACGTCGCAGCCGGTAGCGCACGGTGTTGGGGTGAACGAACAGCATCCTGGCCGCGCCCTCCAGGCTGCTCGCCTGCTCCAGATAGACACTGAGAGTTTCCAGCAGCGCCGAACCGGCCTCTTCGAGCGGTCTGTAGATCTCCTCCACCAGTTGCTCGCGCGCCGCAGGGTCGGAGGCGATGGCGCGTTCCGGCAGGAGATCGTCCGCGAGAACCGGGCGGGGCGCGTCCTGCCAGGCGGAGCACGCCTTGAGGCCCGCGGCCGCGGCCTGCGCGGAACGGGTCGCGGCCAGCAGGTCGGGCACGATCGGGCCCGCGACGACGGGCCCCGCGGCGTAGGGGCCGATCAGCGCCTTGGCGACGTGCAGCGGGTTGTCGTTGCCGCCGGCGATGACGACCAGCCGGTTGCCGAGCACGCCCGTCAGCACCTGGAGTTTGGCGTGCCGGGCGGCCCGGCGGATCGCCTCCACCGTCAGCTCGCTGTCGCCGTCGGGCGCGGTGCCGAGGATCACGCAGACGTGGTCGGGGGAGTTCCAGCCGAGGGCGGCGGCGCGGGACACGGCGCCCTCGTCGGCCTCGCCCGACAGCACCGCGTTCACCACCAGCGACTCCAGGCGTGCGTCCCACGCGCCCCGGGCCTCCGCCGCCTGCGCGTACACCTGCGCCGTGGCGAAGGCGATCTCCCGCGCGTAGACGAGAAGCGCCTCGCGCAGCACGGACTCGTCGCCCGGCGCCGCGACCTCCTCGATGGCCGTCTCCATGACCTCGATGGTGGTGCGCACCATCTCCACGGTCTGGCGCAGGGTGATCGCCCGGGTCAGTTCGCGCGGGGCGGTGCCGAAGACGTCGGTCGAGATCGCCTGGGGCGTCTCCGGATGCCGGAACCACTCGGTGAACGCGGCGATGCCGGCCTGGGCCACCAGCCCGATCCACGACCGGTTCTCCGGGGGCATGGCGCGGTACCACGGCAGCGACTCGTCCATGCGGGCGATCGCGTTCGCCGCGAGCCGGCCGGACGACTGCTCCAGGCGTCGGAGGGTCGCGGAGTGCGGATGGGAGGCGTTCGCAGGAGGTTCGGACACGGGGACAAGAGTGCCTTATCAGGACGCGGGGGCCGAGTGCCGGGGTTCTCCGTGATCGCGCCGTGCCGCGGCGGGCCGCGGTTACCGTGGACACGTGAGAGCACCCACGACCTCCGTCCGGCGTTCCGCCGACCGCTGTCCGGGCGGCGACCCGGCGGCGGGGATCGAGTCCCTGCACGCGTTCTCGTTCGGCAGCCACTACGACCCGGACAATCTCCGCTTCGGTGCGATGCTCGCCTGCAACGAGGAGCGCCTGGCGCCCGGCGCCGGCTTCGACGAGCATCCGCACAGCCACACGGAGATCGTCACCTGGGTCGTCGAGGGCGAGCTCACCCACCGGGACTCGGCCGGTCACGCCACCGTCGTCCGGCCCGGCGACGTCCAGCGGCTGAGCGCGGCCGCCGGCGTCCGGCACGTCGAGCGCAACGACGGCGACGTGCCCCTGGTGTTCGTGCAGATGTGGCTCGCGCCCCGGGACCCGGGCGGCGAGCCCGCGTACGAGATCGTCCGCGGCATCGCGGACTCCACTCCGTACGCGCTTCCCGAGGCCGGCGCCCTGCTGCACGTGCGGCGGCTCGCCTCCGGGGAGCGGACGGCGGTCCCCGACGCGGCCCACGTCTACGTGCATGTGGTGCGCGGTCAGGTGCGGCTGGACGGCGAGGGGCTGGGCCCCGGTGACGCGGCGCGGCTCACCGGCGCGCGGGGGCAGGAGCTCGCTGCGGACGGCGGCGGACCGGCCGAGGTGCTGATGTGGGAGATGGGCGGCTGAGGCGCGCCTCGCGAGCGGCTCGAAACTTTCGGCGGACTGCTTCCGGCGCCCCATCCATGATCGACGGCGCTTGCGATTTCTTGCGATCCAAAAGACCCGCCGTGTGCCCTGAGCAGCCCTGACGGGCCGACAATCACACCTTCCCTGAGGTCGAATGTTTCGGTTATTCACCGAAACTGTTGACAGTCATTCGGGGCAGCTCAACACTTTCGCTGCCCTGACCGCCCGTCAGCGTTCACCGAGGAGGATCACGCCCATGAACCACGGCCCCGCACGGCCGGACCGCCGCGGCAGCAGCCGGATCAGGCTTCTCGTCAGCAGCATCGGCACGTTGGTGCTGGCGATGGCCACACTGCTCATGCCGGGCACCGCGATCGCGGCACCCATCACCTCGAACCAGACCGGCACCAACAACGGCTACTGGTACTCGTTCTGGACCGACAGCCCCGGCACCGTCTCCATGGACATGGGATCCGGCGGCAACTACACCACCCAGTGGAGCAACACCGGCAACTTCGTCGCCGGCAAGGGCTGGAGCACCGGAGGCCGCAGGACCGTGACCTACTCCGGCACCTTCAACCCGTCCGGCAACGCCTACCTCACGCTCTACGGCTGGACCACCGGCCCGCTCATCGAGTACTACATCGTCGACAACTGGGGCACCTACCGCCCCACCGGCACCTTCAAGGGCACCGTCACCAGCGACGGCGGCACCTACGACATCTACGAGACCACCCGCTACAACGCCCCCTCCATCGAAGGCACCAAGACCTTCAAGCAGTTCTGGAGCGTCCGGCAGTCGAAGCGCACCGGCGGCACCATCACCAGCGGCAACCACTTCGACGCCTGGGCGTCCAAGGGCATGAACCTCGGCACCCACAACTACATGATCATGGCGACCGAGGGCTACCAGAGCAGCGGCAGCTCCAACATCACCGTCGGCGGCACCGGCGGCGGCGGGGGCGGCGGTGGCGGCTGCACCGCGACGCTCACCGCCGGTGAGAAGTGGAGCGACCGGTACAACCTCGACGTGGCGGTCAGCGGCAGCAGCAACTGGACCGTGACCATGAACGTCCCGTCCCCGGCGAAGATCCTCTCCACCTGGAACACCGCCGCCACCTACCCGAGCAGCCAGGTGCTCACCGCCAAACCGAACGGCAACGGCAACACCTTCGGTGTCACGGTGCAGGCGAACGGCAACTGGACCTGGCCCACGGTCTCCTGCGCCGCCGGCTGATCCCGACGACGCGAGCCGGACGCGCGGCGCCCCCGCCCCGGGGCGCCGCCGCGCCGGTCCCCGCGCCGGCGAGGGCGGCGGCCACGCGGCGGCAGGCGGTGGAGCGCGTACGCGGCCCACAGCGCCGCCTCGACGAGGCGTCGGGATCGGCGAGGGCGCCGAGCCAGGCTTCGCCCGCCTCCCGGTTGCCGATTCGTTCGTGCACCGGCGGTCGCAGGGCGTGGGCCTGCCCGTCACCACCCGCCCGATGGCCGACGACGGCACCTTTGGCCGTCAACTCCTCGCGGTGTTCGGTACGTTGCGCAGCCCGGCGTGGTCGTCCGGTCGCGTACGGGTGCCGGATTCAGGCGTCCGGGGTGCGCGGGGCAACCAATGGAGCCTCTGCCCGGTCCTCTCTCCGGACGCGCCCGGTACGGGCGCACCTCACGAGGAGAAGGGCGGACACGATGGCGGTGTCACGAAGACTGTTCCTGGGCGGTTTCACGGCCGGGGCGGTGACCGTCACGGCCGGTGCAGCGTCGCCGGCCGCGGCGGCGGGCGGGCCGACGACGACGTTCGACGGGCCGGTGGTCGCGGAGTCGTACCGTGCGGACTCCACGGTCAACGCGGGCTTCTTCAGGACGACGTCGACGACCGCGCATGCGCTCACGGTCCACCAGGCGGGGACGTCCGGCGGCGGGGTCGCGCTGAACATCGTCTCGGACAACCCCGGTACGTCGGCGGTCTACCTGAAGGGCCGCGAGAAGGAGCACGGCACCCTGAAGATCACGCACATCGGCCACGCCGACGGATCGGACCACAAGGCGTCCGCTCTCTCGATCGACCTGCGGACGGCCGGGACCGCCGCGCAGGGCATCTTCGTGACCAACGGGGACGACGTCCCGACCACGGGCAACCTGATCTGCCTGCGCAACAACGGCCGGGACGACTTCGTCGTCAAGGGCAGCGGACGGGTCGGCATCGGCATGGGCGTGGGCGGCAATCCCTGGTCCCAGCTGCACGTCGTCCAGCAGCCCGGCACCGGTTCCGCGCTGATGGCCGAGGGCGTGGTGCGGGTCGTCGACGCGGCCGCCGTGCCCACGGGCGTCGACTCCCGCGGGGGCGGCGCGCTCTACGCGGAGGGCGGCGCGCTCAAGTGGCGCGGAGCCGACGGGACCGTCACCGAGATCGCCCCGGCCTGACGGCCGGGCACGCGGGAGAGGAACCGAGATGGAACTGACGCCGGACGAACTGGTCGCGGAGTTCCGCGACGCGGTCACGGAGCTGTACTTCGCGCGGAAGCGCATCGCGCTCCTGGAGTCGGAGAACGCGGCGCTCCGCGCCCGCCTCGCGGAAGCGGCCGCGGGGGAGCGGGCGGAGGCGACCGCCTGAACGGCGGGAGCCGCCCCCCGTGGACGGCTCCCGCCCCTTCCGCGCCCGGCGCGTTCACGCCAGGGCGCTCATGTCCTGCCACTTCTCCCACGAGACGTTCCACTCGCCGAAGCCGTTGCCGGGGTCGGGGACGCCCTTGGTGTCCTTGCCCTTGATCTCGAACGGGTCGCCCGGCCGGACCTGGGCGTAGAACCAGGCGGCGTTCTCGTCGCTCATGCCGATGCAGCCCGAGCTCTTGTTGGCGTTGCCCATGTACGCGTTGTTCCAGGGCGCCGCGTGGGCGTACATCCCGGACCAGGTCAGACGCATCGAGTAGTCGACCATCTTGTCGTAGGCGTCGGCGAGGCCCACCGTCTCCGAGTTCATGTTGATGGTCCCCTCCTTCGCCATCAGGACCGAGGTGCCGCCCCAGGAGCGCTTGATGCCGCCGGGGGTGCCGCCGGAGACGGGGATGGTGCGCACCGTGCGGCCGTCGCGCTCCAGGGTGAGCTCGTGGGTGTCCAGGTCGACCCTGACGATCTGGCGGGAGCCGACGGTGAACTTCGTCGTGTAGTCGCGGACGAACCAGCCGCCGCCCCTGCCGGAGTCGGTGCCGTCGAGCTGCGCCCGGAGGGTGACCTCGGTGCCGGGCTCCCAGTACGTCCTCGGGCGCCAGTCGACCCGGTCGCGGCCCGACCAGTCCTTCATCCAGCCCCAGGACCCCTCGGTGTCGTTCGACGTGGTCAGCTTCAGCTGCTTCTCCACAGCGGCCTTGTCGGTGACCGGGTTGTCGAAGACCAGCGACACGGGCTGCGCGACACCGACGGTGACGGCCTCGCCGGGACGCCAGTCGACCTTGTTGACCTTCTCGGCCGGCGCGGTGGTGAACGACGTGGACGTGGTCTTCTCCGTGCCGCCCTCGGTGCGGGTGGTGGTCTTCACGGTGTAGGTGGTGCCGGGGACGGCCTTGCGCTCGGACTGCCAGCCCGCCTTGCCGACGGCGCCCTTCAGCGCCCGGCCCTTCGCGTCGGTGACGGTGACCGAGGCGATCGTGCCGCCGGAGACCGTCACCTTCACCGGCTGCCCGGCGCGCACCGAGCGGCCGCTCGGGGTGACGGTCACGGTCGCCGGACGCCCGTCGCCGGCCCGCTCGCCCGGCTTCCCGTCGTCGTCGCCCGTCCCTCCCGAGCCCGTGGAGCAGGCGGCGAGCGGGGCCAGCAGCACGGCGGCAGCGGCGGCACGGACACGTATGCGGCCGGCCTGTGCGCGTCTCACGGTCATGGGATGGGTCCTCCGTTGTCGTCCGGCAGGAGCCGGGATCCGATACGGCGAGCGTAGGGCGGAGAAACCGCAGGTGAGAGGGGATGGGGCGATGTGACGGCCGTTGCGTCACAACGGTCATCGTCCGGTCACATTCGCCGCTCGGACCGGTCACGCGGGGCTGTGAGAGTCCACGGCATTCCGCGTGATTCCGCGTGAACAGACGCGTGAACAGAGAGGTCCCACACCGTGTCCGCACTGCTCGTGCCGGCCGACCGAGGTCAGCAGACGCCGCTCGCCCCCATCACCCGGGAGGCGTACCGCGCCTTCCTCGCGTCCCGCACCGGGAACGCCCTCGGCCCCGGCTTCCTCCAGTGCCCCTCCTGGGCCGACGTCAAGGAGGGCTGGCGCTCCCTGCTGCTCGGCTGGGGCCCCCGGCCCGAGGAGGGCGAGCTCACCGGCGTCGCCATGGTGCTGCTCCGCCAGCTCCCCGGCACGCGCAAGTACTTCGCCTACCTGCCGGAGGGGCCCGTCGCCGACTGGGCCGACCCCCACATGGACGGCTGGCTCGACCCGCTGCTGAAGACCCTGCGCACGGCGGGGGTGTTCGCGGTGCGCATCGGCCCGTCGCCGGCGCACCGGAGCTGGGACGCGGCCCGCCTCAAGGCGGCCGCGGCCCCCGGGCGCCGGCTCGCCGACGTCCTGGCCCGGGAGGTCGACCCGCTGGGCACGGCCGTCTCCGAGCGGCTGCGCGCCCGGGGCTGGCACCGCTGCGGCGGGGAGGAGGACGGGGACGCCCAGCCGCGCTACGTCTTCCGCGTGCCGCTGGCCGGGCGGTCCGTGGACGACCTGTGGGCGGGGCTCAACCAGGAGTGGCGGCGCAATGTGCGCAAGGCGCGCAAGGAGGGCGTGGAGACCGTCGTCGGCAGCGCGGCCGACCTGCCCGAGTTCTACCGGCTGCTGCGCCTGACCGAGGAACGCGACGGCTTCCGGCTCGGACGCTCGCTGGCGTACTACGAGCGGCAGTACGCGGCCCTCAACGCCGAGGAACCGGGCCGGATGACGCTCTACCTGGCCCGGCACCAGGGCGAGATCCTGGCCGCCCACACCATGATCCGCGTCGGCGGCCGGGTCTGGTACCAGACCGGGGCGTCGGCCGACCACCGCCGTGAGGTGCGGCCCTCCAACCTCCTGCAGTGGCGGATGCTCCAGGACGCCCACGCACTCGGCGCCGACGTCTACGACATGCGCGGGGTACCCTCCACCCTCGACCCCGCTGAGAGGGGACACGGGCTGCTGCGCTGGAAGCTCGGCACCGGGGGAGAGGTCGTCGAGACCTTGGGGGAATGGGAGAGACCGTTGGACGGCACCGCCAACCACGCGCTGTACCGGGCGTTCCAGGCATACCTGGCCCGCCGGTGAGCGGCGACCGCGCCGGGGCGGCCGCACCCGCCGCGCACCCCGGGGCCGTCCACGGGCCGGCCGCACCCGACGCGGGGGCGACCTACCGGCCGGACGTGCCGGGCGCACCGGCCCCGGGGGCCGTCCACGCACCGGGCGCACCGACCGTCGGGGCCCCTCACGGGCCCGTGGCGCCGGACGCGTCCGCGGAGCCCGCCGCGAAGGCGGCGGCGTCCCGGGGGACACCTTCGGTGCTCCGCAGCGGCCTCCTCATGGCCGCCGGCTCGGTCGTGTCCCGGGCCACCGGCTTCGCCCGGTCCGCCGTCGTCGCCTCCGCGCTCGGCGTCGGGCTCGTCGCCGACGGGTACGCCGTCGGCAACGCGCTGCCGACCATCGTCTACATGCTGCTGATCGGCGGCGCGCTCAACGCGGTCTTCGTCCCCGAGCTCGTCAGGGCGGGCAAGGAGCACGCGGACGGCGGCGCCGCCTACACCGACCGGCTGCTCACCGTGTGCGTCCTCGCCCTGCTCGCGCTCACCGGCGCCGCCGTGTGGGCCGCGCCCGCGATCATCGGCGTCTACACGGCGTACGACGGCGGCCAGGCGGAGATGACGGTCGCGTTCGCCCGGTACTGCCTGCCGCAGATCTTCTTCCTCGGGGTCTTCACGCTGCTCGGGCAGGTGCTCAACGCGCGCGGCCGCTTCGGCGCCATGATGTGGACGCCCGTCCTCAACAACGTCGTGGTCATCGCCGTGTTCGGCCTCTACCTCGCCACCGGCGACGGCGGGACGCTCACCCCGGCCGAGACCTCCCTGCTCGGGTGGGGCACCACCGCGGGCATCGCCGTGCAGGCACTCGCCCTGCTGCCCTCCCTGCGCTCCGCGCGCTTCCGTTTCCGCCCGCGCTTCGACTGGCGCGGCAGCGGACTGACGAGGCCGCTGCGCTCCGCGGGCTGGCTGGTGCTGCTGGTGCTGACCAACCAGGCCGCCTACTGGGTCACCACCCGCCTGGCCACCGACGCCGGATCGGCCGCGCAGGCGGCGGGCGTCGAGGGCGCCGGATTCAGCGCGTACACCAACGCCTACGTCCTGTGGGCCGTCCCGCACGGCATCGTCACCGTGTCGCTGGTGACCGCCCTGATGCCCCGGATGAGCGCCGCCGCGGCCGACGGCGACACGGGCGCGGTGCGCCGGGACGTGTCGTACGCGCTGCGCACCACCGCGGCCGCCGTCGTGCCCGCCGCCTGCCTGCTCGGCGCCCTGGCGCAGCCCGTGATGGCGCTGGTCTTCCAGTACGGGGAGACCGACGCGCGGGACATCGCCGTCATGGCGGGCACCCTCGCGGCGTTCGCGCCCGGGCTCGTCGCCTTCTCCGGCCAGTACGTCCTCTCCCGCACCTTCTACGCGCTCTCCGACACCAGGACGCCCTTCCTCCTCAACCTGGTGATCGCCGCCCTGAACGCGGGCCTGTCGTTCGCCGCCTGCGCCGTGCTGCCCGCCAGGTGGGCGGTGACCGGCATCGCCGGGGCGTACTCGGTGGCCCTGTGGGCGGGCTGGGCCGTCACCGCGCTGGTCCTGCGCCGGCGCCTCGACCGGGCCGCCGGTGACCCGGCCGCGTCCGCCGGCGGTGACCGGGACCCGTCCGCGCTCCACGGCTCCCCTCCCGGATCCGCCACCGGTGGCCCCTCCGGCGCGCTCGGCGCGCAGCTGCGGCTGCTCGTCGCCGCCGTCCCCGCTGCACTCCTCGGGTACGCCGCGGCCCGGTGGGCCGGTCCCGCCGGGGCACTCCCGGCCGCCGGCGCGGGTGCGGCCGTCGTCGTCGCCGTCTTCGCCCTGCTGGCCCGCCCCCTGCGCCTCGCGGAGCTCGACGCCCTGCTCACCGGCGCCGCCACCCGGCTCCGCCGCGCCCTGCCCGCCCACAGGGCCACCGAGTACGCCCCGGCGATGCCGGTCACCGCCCACCTGGCGGGCAGCACGGCGCAGGCGGCGAACGACAGGCCCGCGTTCAGGGCGGCGATCACCAGGTTGAGGAGGAAGCGGGGCGAGCGCGAGCCGTTCACCGGACTTGGCGACGGTGAGCCGCGACGGTGAGCCCCGCCCGGTCGATGGCGAGGTCGCCGTGGAACGGCCCGCGTCCTGCTCATCGAAGACGACCCCGCCGTACGCGAAGGGGTCGAACTCGGGCTGCGCCGCCGCGGCCACGACGTCCGCACCGCCGCCACCGGCGAGGCCGGGCTCGACGCGCTGCGCGAGTTCCGGCCCGACCTGCTGCTGCTCGACCTGATGCTGCCCGGCATGAACGGCGTCCAGGTCTGCCGTCGTGTACGCGAGGACAGCCAGTTGCCGATCATCATGCTCACCGCCCGCGGCGACGACTTCGACGTCGTCATCGGCCTGGAGGCGGGCGCCGACGACTACATCGTCAAACCGGCCCGTACCGAGGTGATCGAGGCCCGCATCCGGGCCGTGCTGCGCCGTATCGAGGAGCCGGGCGCGGGCCGCCCCGCCGTCGAGTTCCACGGCGACCTCGCCATCGACCGGGCGGGGCTCACCGTCGCCAAGTCCGGTGAACGGCTCGCGCTCGCCCCGTCCGAACTCAAGCTGCTGCTGCACCTGTCGGCCGCGCCCGAGCAGGTCTTCAGCCGCCAGCAACTGCTGGAGCACGTCTGGGAACACAGCTACCACGGCGACGCCCGGCTGGTGGACGCGTGCGTACGGCGGCTGCGGACCAAGATCGAGGACTCGGGGGGCAGCCCCCGCTACATCCAGACCCTGCGGGGCTTCGGCTACCGCTTCGGACCCCTGTGACGTCTCCCGTGACCACTCCCCCCGCACCCGCCCGCACCCCGCGCGCCCCCCGGCGGCTCCGCCGCCGCGGGCGCCTCGTGCCCTTCGGGCTGCGCACCCGCCTCGTGCTCGCGTTCCTGCTCGTCGCCGTCGTCAGCGCCGGCACGACCGCGGCGCTGACCTACCGCGAGGCGCGCAACGCCGTGCTCGCCAGCGCCCAGGACACCGCCGTCGTCTCCTTCCGCGAGCAGGTCGAGACCCTCGGCACCGGGCTGCCCGTCGACCCGCCGACGCTGCGGGAGATGCTGTTCGTCATAGCGAGCAAGGCCAAGCCCCACCCCTGGGTCGTCTTCGCCGAGTACGGCTCGCTGCGCGTGTCATCCGGCGAGAACCCCACCTCCACCGTCATCACCCCCGAACTGCGGCGCACCGCGCTCACTTCCTCCCACGGCAGCTTCGAACGGGTCGTCCGCGACGGGGTCCCGTACCTGACCGTCGCCATGCCCGTCGCCGTCAGGACAGGCAACACCACCTCCCTGCCCAGCGGGCTCGTGCTGTTCGCCGTGATGCGGATGACCGACGAGCAGGCCGACGCGGACGCCCTCCTCACCGCCGCCCGCGACGGCGCCCTCCCGGGACTCGCGATCGCCCTGATCCCCGCACTGCTCTCCGCGCGCAGCGTGCTGCGGCCCGTTCGCGAACTGCGGGGGGCGGCACGGTCCATGGGCAGCGGCCGGCTCGACACCCGGATCGAGGTCCGGGGCCGTGACGAACTGGCCGACCTGGCACGGACGTTCAACGAATCCGCGGGAGAGCTCGAACGTTCCGTGGACGAACTCCAGCGGGCCGAGGCCAGGGCCAGGCGCTTCGCCGCCGACGTCTCGCACGAACTGCGCACCCCGCTCGCCGGGATGCTCGCCGTCACCGAGGTCCTCGACGAGGACGCCGGGGGCCTCGACCCCGACACCGCCCGCGCGGTCCGGCTGATCAGCTCCGAGACAGGCAAACTCGCCGTGCTGGTCGAGGATCTGATGGAGATCTCCCGCTTCGACGCCCGCGCCGCCGAACTCAACACCGACGAGGTCGACGCCGCGGAGACCGTCCACAAGACCCTCGCCCACCGGCACTGGGACGGCCGGGTCCACACCGACCTGCCCGAGGGCGTCCGGGCCCGCCTCGACCCCCGCCGCTTCGACATCGTCGTCGCCAACCTCGTCGGCAACGCCCTGCGGCACGGCGCCGAGCCGGTCGGGGTGCGGGTGTCGGTGCACGGCCCAACGCTGGTCACCGAGGTCATGGACAGCGGACCGGGCATCCGGCCCGAGGTGCTGCCGCACATCTTCGACCGCTTCTACAAGGCGGACGCGGCCCGTACCCGGTCGACGGGCAGCGGACTGGGCCTCGCCATCACCCAGGAGAACGTACGGCTCCACGGCGGGACCGTCCGTGCGGCGAACCTTCCGGGCGGCGGCGCCGTCTTCACCGTCGAGATCCCGCTGGCCGGGGTCCGGCCCACGGAGGAGACGACGGCATGAGACGGACCGCACGCACCCTCGCGACCCTCGCGGCACTCCTGCCGCTCGCCGGGTGCGGCATCGGCATCCCGGAGACCGACGTCATCGAGGCGGGCGGCCCGGCGACCATCGACGTGCTGCCCGCCCGCGACTTCCGGATGCTGCTCTTCTTCCTCTCCCCGGACGGCATGCTGACGCCCGTCCCGCGGGTCGTCGACGACGGCTCCGCGCGAGCGGGCGGGGGCTTCCGGGAGCCCGACGGCACCGAGGAGGACTCCGGCGCGGGCGACGGCGGGTCCGTGCCCCTGCCGGTGCGTCCGCCGACCGACAAGACCGTCGCCGCGCTCCTCGCCGGCCCGACCGCCACCGAGCGGGGGGCAGGGCTGAGCAACGCGCCCTCCCTGCCGAAGGAGGCACGCCTCACGGTCACGGTGTCCGGCGGCGTCATCGAGGCCGGCATCGACGCGCCGCTCGACGGCATGGGCGACCTCGCCGCGCGGCAGCTCGTCTGCACCGTCGCCTACGCCGAGGACGCATGGGGACGGCCGCCGGTGCGGCTCATCGGCACCGACGGCGCCCGGCCGTCGGCCACCTGCGACGCCTCGTCCGTACCCGCGCCGGAGGAGTCCGACGCGGATCGCCCCGTACCGACCGCCGGCGCCGCGACCTCGCCGGCGCCGGGGCCGTGACGGACAGCGGGGCCGGCGCCGTGCGGGTCAGCCCCGCAGGTCGGCCAGCACCGCGTCCGTGAACGGCGGCCACGCCTCGATCGCCCAGGGGCCGAACGCCCGGTCCGTGAGCGCCACGCACGCGGCCCCGGCGTCCGGGTCGATCCACAGGAAGGTGCCGGACTGGCCGAAGTGGCCGACGGTGCGCGGCGACGACGAAGCGCCCGTCCAGTGCGGGGACTTGCCGTCCCTGATCTCGAAGCCGAGACCCCAGTCGTTGGGCTTCTGGCTGCCGTAGCCCGGCAGTATCCCGGACAGGCCGGGATGCACGACCGTCATGGCCTCCAGCACCGTCCGCGGGTCCAGCAGCCGCGGCGCCTGCACCTCGGCTGCGAAGCGCACCAGATCGTCCACGGTGGAGACGCCGTCCTTCGCGGGCGACCCCTCCAGCGTCGTCGACGTCATGCCGAGCGGCTCCAGCACCGCCTGGTGGAGATAGTCGGCGAACGGGATGTCGGTCGCCTTGGCGATGTGGTCGCCCAGCACCTCGAAGCCCGCGTTGGAGTAGATCCGCCGGGCGCCGGGCGCGGCCTGGATCCGGTGCTCGTCGAAGGCGAGGCCGGACGTGTGGGCGAGCAGATGCCGCACGGTCGCGCCGTCCGGACCCGCCGCCTCGTCGAACTCGATCGCCCCCTCCTCGTACGCCACCAGCGCCGCGTACGCCGCGAGCGGCTTCGTGACGGAGGCGAGCGGGAACCGCCGGTCCGTGGGGCCGTGCGAACCGACCACGGTCCCGTCCGCGCGGACGACTGCGGCCGCCGCGGTGGGTACCGGCCAGTTCTCGATCATCGCCAGGCTCTGCATGCTCATGAGCCTAAAGGGTGCTACCAGCGCAGCCGCATGGCCGGGTCGGGGGTGCGGACGAAGCCGAGGGAGGCGTACAGCGGCTCGCCGTGCTCCGACGCCCGCAGGTCCACCCTGCGCACGCCGCGCCCGCGGAACCAGCCCAGCAGCCCTTCCATGCAGGCCCGCGAGTATCCGCGGCGGCGCATGTCCTCGTCCGTGGCGACGCTGAACACGTAGCCCGTCGTGCCCTGTGGATTGTCCGGGCCGCCGAGGCGGCGCTCGACGGTCCCGACCGCGCAGGCCGCGAGCCCGCCGCCAGGCCGCGGCACGACGAACGCGGCGAGGCTGCCGTCCGGGTCCCCGAGGCGCTCGCGCAGCGAGGCCGCCGCGAGGGGCTGCCAGCCCGTGTCCGCGAGCGGGGCGCCCCGCACCGACTCCAGCATCACCGTGCGCAGACGGACGAGTTCCTCGGCGTCGCCGGTCACGGCGGGGCGTGCGATGCTCATGCGCCGCAGGCTAGCCCTGCCGGCTGCTCCATGCGATCTCCCCGCGAAACGAATGATGCTTGCTTCGAGTGCACTCGAAGGTTCTAGCGTGGAGGCATGACGGTGATCGAGACGACTCCGGCCCGAACCGGCCGACGGCCCGGTGGACGCACCGGTGCGCCCAAGGACCTCTGCCAGGCCGCACCCGCCGCACACCCCCGGCCCGAGGGACGAGACCGCTACACCATCAGCGAGGTCGCCGCCCTGACCGGGCTCACCGCGCACACCCTGCGGTGGTACGAGCGGATCGGGCTGATGCAGCACATCGACCGCTCCCACACGGGACAGCGGCGCTTCACCAACCGTGACCTCGACTGGCTCGCCTTCGTCGGCAAGCTCCGCCTCACCGGCATGCCGGTCGCCGACATGGTCGCCTACGCGGAGATGATCCGGGCGGGCGACCACACCTTCGACGCACGCCGCGAACTGCTGCACCGGACCCGGCAGGACGTCATCGAGCGCATCGCCGAACTCCAGGACACGCTCGCCGTACTGGACCACAAGATCGAGTTCTACGGGGACGCCCGCCGGGTGTCCCAGAAGGGCTGACACCATGGCCGACAGCACGATCGCACAGGTGGAACTCGGGACCGGAGGGCCCCTCGTCGGCGTCCAGGGCCTCGGCTGCATGGGCATGAGCGAGTTCTACGGCGACACCGACGAAGCCGAGTCCCGCCGCACCCTGCAGGCGGCGCTCGACGCGGGCGTCACCCTCTTCGACACCGCCGACATGTACGGACAGGGCGCCAACGAGGAGTTCCTCGCGCCGTTCGTGGCCGCGCACCGCGAGGAGATCACCCTCGCCACCAAGTTCGCCATCGACCGGAGCGCGGGCGACGACCGGCGGGTCGTGCGCAACGACCCCGCGTACATCCGCGCGGCCGTCGAGGGGAGCCTGCGGCGGCTCGGCGTCGACGTGATCGACCTCTACTACATGCACCGCCGCGACCCGGACGTGCCGTTCGACGAATCCGTCGGCGCGATGGCCGGACTCGTCGAACGCGGCCTCGTCCGGCACCTCGGCCTCAGCGAGGTGACCGGAGCCGAACTGCGCGAGGCGCACGCCGTGCACCCCATCGCCGCCCTCCAGTCCGAATGGTCCCTGTTCAGCCGGGACGTGGAACGCAGCGCGGTGGGCGCGGCGGCGGAGCTCGGGGTGGCGTTCGTCCCCTACTCCCCGCTCGGCAGGGGCTTCTTGACCGGCGCGTTCCAGGACGCCGGAGCGGATTTGTCGGCGGGGGACTTCCGCCGCTTCCAGCCGCGCTTCACCGGCGACAACGCGCGCACCAACGCGGCCCTGCTGGAGCCGGTCCGCACGATCGCCGCGGAGCACGGGGCGACCCCGGCGCAGGTCGCGCTCGCCTGGGTGCAGCAGCGCGCCGAGGTCCACGGCCTCCCCGTGATCCCCATCCCCGGCACCCGCCGCACCTCCCGCCTCCTGGAGAACACCGCCGCGACCCGCCTCCGTCTGACCCCCGAGGACCTGGCGGCCCTGGAGCCCATCGCCGCGAAGGTCGCGGCGGTGTTCTCCAGGAGGCGGGAGGTGCGGCGGGTGCCGGGGATGGGGATCACGGGGAGGCCGTGGACCTCGGCGCGCTGCTGCACCCAGGCGAGCGCGACCTGCGCCGGGGTCGCCCCGTGCTCCGCGGCGATCGTGCGGACCGGCTCCAGCAGGGCCGCGTTGGTGCGCGCGTTGTCGCCGGTGAAGCGCGGCTGGAAGCGGCGGAAGTCCCCCGCCGACAAATCCGCTCCGGCGTCCTGGAACGGCGTCCTGGAACGTGCTCGGTGTCACCGCGGTGTGGGCGGTCCTGGCCCCGGTCCTGCACACACTGGGCGTGCCGGCCACCCCCGCCGCCGCCCGCACGGGACCGCGGACCCGGGACGTCCAGGGGGACTCGAACACCCGGGCCCAGCGGGCGATCACGGCCAGCAGACAGGCCAGCACCGGCAGCCACGCGAGCCGCGCCGCCACCCACCCGAGCGTGTCCGGCGCGGTCGTCAGCCCCGGCACCGCGCCGGCGAAGGAGGCGGGGACGGCCGCGGCCAGCATCGCCGTCTGGTGCCAGCACAGGATCGTCATGGCGCACAGGTTGATCACCACGACCGGCGCCCACAGCGCGGGACGCCGCAGCGCCCGCCCCAACCGCTCACGCAGCAGCATCGCCACGCCGCTCTGCGCCGCCGCGAGGGCGAGCACGAGCAGGGACGGCGGATGGGAGTTGGTGCGCGCCTCGCCCGGGACGCCCACCATCGACGCCGGGTAGCCGAAGACGAGCAGCAGCACCGCGAACAGCGCTGCACCGCCGACCGCCAGCGCCCACGCGTGCCGCCGCCCGACGCGGCCCGTGCCCCAGCTCACGCCGAGCTGATAGGCGAAGAGCCAGCCCGGGAGGATGTTCAGGGCGCCGAGCCAGCCCGGCACGGCGTCCGCGGACGGCCCGTACCGCAGCAGGTCCACGACCGCGACCGCCGCGAGCAGCGGAGCCGCCGCCCACACGCCCGTGCGCCGCGCCGCGCGGACGCAGTACGGGGTCAGCGCGGTGATCGCGGTGTACACGCCGACGAACCAGAGCGGCTGGATCACCAGCGTCGCCCCCGTGCGCAGCGTGGTGGCCGGCACGCCCAGTGTGTGCAGGACCGGGGCCAGGACCGCCCACACCGCGGTGACACCGAGCACCGGACGTCCCAGCCGGGCCAGCCGCTGCCGCAGCCAGGCGCCCGTGCCGCCGGTGCGGCGCTCGTAGGAGCGCACGGAGGCGTACCCGCCGACGAGGAAGAAGATCCCCAGCATCTGGAGCACCCAGCTGACCGGCGCGAAGAAGCCGAACGACGACAGCGGACTGGCGTTGTGGAGGGCGCCGCCGCCGTCGACGGTGAAGCCGCCGAGCAGCCAGTGCCCGGCCGGTACGGCGAGGAGGGCGAGCGCCCGCAGCCCGTCCACGGCCCGGTCGCGGTGCGCCGGCGTCCGCGCCTCGATCCGCGCGACGAGCCCGCGCGCACGCCCCCGCAACGCCGCGCCGCGCCCGGCGGCGGCCCGCGACCTGCCGCCCGGCGGGCTCCCGCCGGAGGCCGTTCGTCCCACGCCCACCGGGCGGGCGACCCGCGCGGTTTCGGCGGCCGCCCGGGCCGCGTCCGCCGGGTGCGCGTCGGGTTCGGTCCCGGCGGCCCCCCGGGCCGCGTCCGCCGGGTGCGCGTCGGGTTCGGTCCCGGCGGCCCCCCGGGCCGCGCTCGCCGGGTGCGCGTCGGGTTCCGTCCCGGCGGCCGCTGCCGCGTCCGCCCGGTGCGCGGCCCGGTCCGTCGCCCGGGTCGTCCCGGCGCTCGCGGCGGCGGCCGCCCGCTGCGTGCCGTGCGGCGGGCTCCCGGCCCGGTCCGCGTGCGGCATCCGCGTCGTCCCGGCCTCGCGCGCCCCGTGCCCCGCCGGCACCGTCGTCCCGGCCTCGCGCGCCCCGTGCCCCGTCGGCAGCGTCGTCCCGGCCTCGCGCGCCCCGCGCCCGCCCCTCATCGGACCTCACCCCGGGCGATCGCGGCGAACGCGTCCAGGGAGTCCGTGCCCGGTGCCAGGTAGCCGGTGTGTCCCTCGGCGCGGTCGGCCGGGATACGGCGGGCGCCGAACGCGGGCGCGGCCGGGTCGTTGCCGTGGCCGAGTCCGGCGAAGCGGACGTTGGGCACCTTGGAGATCCAGTCGGAGGGGTCCTTCGCCGCCCACACCCGCGCGCTCGTCCCGAGGTCCTCGGCGCGGTCGGCGCGCATGCCGGGGGAGCCGAACACGACCAGGTCGCGGGCGTCGGCCCGGGAGGCGGCGAGGCCGCACACCACGGAGCCGTAGCTGTGGCAGAACAGCGCGGGCCGCGGCGCCCCCGCCGCGGTCAGCCCCCCGGTGAACCGCACCAGCCGCTCCGCGCCCGCCTCCGCGAGGTCCCCGGAGGCGGCGTCGAGCCCGACGCCGACGGGTGTGGTGTAGCCGGTCCAGGCCACCACCGCGCTGCCCGCCCCGGCGGCCGCGCGCAGCGACCTCGCCATGCCCGCGGGAGTGCCGTACGGGTCCGACGGCCGCTCGGGGGTCCCGGCGTCGACGTCGGAACCGGGTACCACCACCGACACCTGCCGGGCGTGCTCCAGGTCCCCGAACACCTCGGCGACCTGCCCCCGGCCGCGCGGGTCGAACGCCAGGATGTCGCGTCCCGCGAGGTGCGCGAACGCGGTGCCGCGCACGGCGGCGGCGTTGGCGGTGAGGCGCAGGGCGACGGGCGCGCCGTCGAGGTTGCCCACGACCAGCGGGTGCCGGCGCACCAGTTCCCGGTCCTCGGCCGCCGTCGTCGAGGCGAAGAAGGCGGCGACCTCGGCCGGGTCCGCCGTCGCCGGGTCGGGCAGCGCCCTCCCGAGCACCCGGTCCGCGGCCCAGGCCGCGGCGCCCGGCACCGGGCCCGTCACGGGCCGCTGGGCGTTGCCCGACGCCCAGCCGGCCGTCCCCGCGACCACGGTCGTCGTCAGCGCGACCGTGACCAGCGTCCTGCTGTAGCGGCGCATGTGGCTGCCTCCCTCTTCCCCGTCCGTCCGTTCCGAGGGGAGGAAGGTAGGAAGAAGGCGTCCGGCGGCACATCACACCGCGGAGCCGGCCGCGACGTCATACCGGGGTAGGGGGTGGTGGAGACGGGCGGCGTCCCGCACCGTCACCGGCCGGCGTGCCGGGTCCGCTCAGCGCGCCCCGTCGCCGGGGCGTACGACCCCCGACTCGTAGGCGAAGATGACCAGTTGGGCGCGGTCGCGCTGGTCCAGCTTGGCGAGCAGGCGACCGATGTGGGTCTTGACGGTCTGTTCGGCGAGCACCAGATGTGCGGCGATTTCCTGGTTCGACAGCCCGCGGGCGATCAGCTCCAGTACCTCGGTCTCACGCGGCGTCAGCCCGGCCAGTCGCAGGGCCGGGTCGCGGCGGGGTGCGGGGCGCTGTGCGGCGAAGTCCGCGATCAGCCGCCGGGTCACGGAGGGCGCGAGCAGCGCCTCCCCGGCGGCGACCACCCGCACCGCGGAGATCAGGTCGGCGGGCGGGGCGTCCTTCAGCAGGAAGCCGGACGCCCCGGCGCGCAGCGCCTCGTACACGTAGTCGTCCACGTCGAAGGTGGTCAGCATCAGCACCTTCGGCCGGTGCGTCACACCCGTCGGGGGGTCCAGCAGCTGCCGTGCGGCCGCGAGGCCGTCCATCTCGGGCATCCGCACGTCCATGAGCACCACGTCGGGGTGCGTGGCGCGGCTGACCTCGACGCCCCGGCGCCCGTCGGGGGCCTCGCCGACCACGTCGATGTCGGCCTGCGCGGCCAGCAGGGCGGCGAAGCCCGCCCGCACCATGGCCTGGTCGTCGACGATGATCACACGAATGGTCAACTGCCGTCCTCCGTCGGGTCGGTGGGCGCCGGACCGGCGGGCCCGGCCGTCTCCGGGCCGAGGGGGATCCGGGCGGCGACCCGGTAGCCGCCGTCCGGCAGCGGACCGGTGTCCAGGGTGCCGCCGGTCAACCGTACGCGCTCCCGCATCCCCACCAGGCCGTGCCCCGTCCCCGTGCTCTCCAGCGGCGCGACGGGCCCGGACGGCGGTCCGTTGACGACGAGCACCGTCAGATGCGCGCCGTCCGACGACACCGACACCCGGGTCGGGGCGCCCGGCGCGTGGCGGACCACGTTGGCCAGTGCCTCCTGCACGATCCGGTACGCCGACAGGTCGACGGTGCCGGGCAGGCCGTCCAGACCGGCCTGGAGCGACAACTCGGCCGGCACACCCGCCCGCACGGTCGCCTCCACCAGTTGCTGGGCCCTGTCCAGTCCCGGCTGCGGGGCGCGTTCGCCCCCGGCGCCGTCGCTGCGCAGCACGGCGAGCAGCCGCCGCATCTCGGTCAGCGACTCGCGCGCGCCGGCCGCGATCGAGGCGAACTCCTCGCGTGCCGCCTCGGGCAGGTCCGTGATCCGGTAGGGCGCCGAGTCCGCCTGGACGGTGATCACCGACATGTGGTGGGCGACCACGTCGTGCAGTTCGCGGGCGATCCGGGTGCGCTCCTCCAGCAGGGTGCGCTGGGCGCGTTCGGCCACGCTGATGGTCTCCTGCACCAGCAGCCGCCGCCGCACCTCGTCGCGTTCGCGCAGGGTGCCGGTGAGCGCGAGCACGACCCCGCTCAGTACGAACAGCAGCAGGTGGACACCGTCGCTGTGGCGCTGCGAGACCAGTTCGAACAGCAGGCCCGCGGCACCCGTCGCCAGCCAGACGGCGACCAGCCTGCGCCGGGGCTCGCGCAGTCCGAGCGCGGCCATCAGGAACAGGTAGCCGACGACGGCCATCGGCGTCCACGGCCAGGTCCGCCCGTCGGTGCCGTCGGCGCCCAGCAGCGCGAACGCGGTCACGATGTCGGCGGCGAAGACGATCCACCAGGCGTGCATCGGTCGCCGTACGGCGAGCAGCAGCGGCACGGTCTGCGCGGTGGCCAGCGCGCCGGCGAGCGCGCCGCCCATTCCGTAGTCCTGCGTCATCACGGTCACGCCCACGGGCAGCAGCGAGGCGACGAGACCGCCGGCGACGACGTACGGCAGCAGCCGCACCCAGCGCGACCGCGCACCGTCGAACAGGGCGGCGGTCGACTCGGACGGGGAGGCCAGTTCGGCGGCTGCGACGCGTGCGGCGCGGCGGACGGCGCCGGTCAGCCGGCTGCGGAGGGCGGGGTGGTGAGCCATGAGGTGGCCCAGCCTAGACAGGTCCGGAGCCCGGGGACGGGGGGAGCGCGGCGAGGCGTTCCCGTGCCGTGTCACAGCTCGGCCAGCAGCTCCGCCTTCTTGCGGGAGAACTCCTCGTCCGTGACCAGGCCCGCGCCGTGCAGGTCCCCGAGGTGGCGTATGCGGTCGGCGATGTCCGCCGGGTCGCGGCGGGAGGAGCGGACGGCCGCGAGGGCGGGCGCCGGCGCGTGACGGCGTACCGACTCCAGGACCGCGGCGGCGAACGGCAGCGACTCGTGCACCGGCCCGTACCCGAGTCCGAAGACGACGGCCGCCGGGTCCTGGTCGGGCTGGGCGGCACCGGCGCCGTCGGCGTCCCGGCGCAGCAGCCGCAGGTAGCCGTCCAGGATCTCCGGCGAACGCCATTCGACGCCGCTCAGCTCGGACAGCGCGAAACTCTGGTCGCCCGCTTTCCACTTGGCGGTCGACGCCCCCGTCCAGAACCAGCGGAACGCCACCCGCGATCCGTCGAACGAGGCCTTGCCGTCGTACGCCTTGAAGCCGAGCGGCCCCTCGGGCGCGGCCACCAGGTACCGGTCGGCGGGGGTGTCGGCGTCCGGGGGGAGCACGGCGCGCAGTTCGTCGGCGTAGTACTCCGCCAGCGTCTCGCGCTCCGCGGGGAGCACCAGGCGGTAGGGGTCCGAGGTGTCCTTCAGCTGGCCCGCGGCCGCCTCCATCAGCGGGTCGGCGCCGGGTCTGGGCTCGGCACGCAGCACCACCGTGCCCCGCTTGCCGGGGGAGAGCGTCACCCCGGCCAACGCCTCGTGCGGGATGCGCCGTTCACGCAGGGCCGAGAACAGCTTCGGCGTGCGGATTCCCCGTTCGAAGCGGATGAGCACGGAGTCGGACTCGAACTCCCACGTGGCTTGAATTCCCGCCAGTACGTCACCCATGTGCCTCATCGTATGCGGCCGACGCCTGTCCGTCGCCCCTGTGGGGCAAGCAGCTTCTGCGCCGCTCTACGCGCGTTGGAACCGCCGGTCACCGCAAAACCGGCCGGAATTCCGGCTTCAGGCCGCGGCGATGTCATGGCGGCAGGAGTCGTCCCCGGCGGCGCAGCTGATGCCGTCGTAGGCGCCGACCCCTATGGCGGCGAAGTTGTGGACGCTCTCGGTTCCCGGCTCGAAATAGCCGGTGTGGCCGACGGCCCGCGCGGCCGAGACGACCCGCGCGCCGAACTCGGGCGTGACCGGGTCCTCGCCGTGTCCGAGGCCGCCGACGGCCAGGTGCGGCACGTCCTGGATCCAGTCGTCGCCGTCCCGGGTGGCCCACACCCGGGCGCTGGTGCCGAGCTCCGCCACGTTCTCCGCGCGCATGCCGGGGCTGCCGGCGACGGCGAGGTCCTCCACCCGGGCGGGCAGACCGCGGGCGGCGACGCCGCAGACGACGGAACCGTAGCTGTGGCAGAACAGCGCGACGCGGGAATTGCCCGGCAGCGCCTCGGTCAGCGCGGTCAGCCGGCGGGCGCCGCTCTCGGCGAGACGCCCGATCGCCGAGTCCACGCCCACGCCCACGGGCGAGGTGTAGTCGGCCCAGGCGATGACGGCGGTGGGGACCCGCGGAGCGGCCGCCCGCTCGGCGGCGTACAGCGACTGCGCCATGCCGACGGGGGCGGTGTACTTGCGGGCGGTCCTCTGGAAGGTGAGGAGATTGGTGTCGACGCCGGGCACGATCACGGAGACCCGCTCGGCCCGGTCGAGGTTGCCGAACACCTCGGCCACCCGGCCCGCGCCGGACGGGTCGAAGGCGAGGATCTGACGGTCCTCGGCCATCAGCGCCTTGAAGCGGTGCATGCGCCGCACGGCCTCGTGGTGGCCGTCGGCGGTGAGCGAGGGATCCGCCACCCGGTCCTTCTCCTTGGACCACGACGCGGCGAGCGCCTTCCGGTTCGCCCGGTAACGCAGGGTCACCGGCGCGCCGTTGAGGTTCCCCACGATCCGGGGGTACTCGGCGGCGAGCCGGGTACCGGCCCCGGTGCCGACCGACGCGAAGAAGGCGGCCAGCCGGGTCGGCTCCTCGTCCGGCGACGGCAGCGCGCGCCCGTCGATCCGCGCCTTGTGCCAGGCGACCAGTTCCGCGGCGAGAAGGGTGCGGGGACCGCTCTGATGCCGGATGGCCGTCCAGCCGGTCGTCGCCAGCATCATCAGCACGACCGTGAGGACGAACAGGGCGCGCCACGCGGTCGGGTTCGGGGTGGAGTCGAAGGAAGTCACTGCGGGACACCCTAGGAGACGCGCACGCGCACGCAGGCGCAGCGTGAGGCAGATCACGCGTGTGGGGGGATTAGAGCGCGGGAAGGTGACCTTCCGTGTGCGCTGCGTGGGTGCGGACCGCGGCTGCGGTGGCCGGTACGGCGCCGGCAGCGGCGGCGGGGGCGGCGGTCGCGCCCCAGTCCTGGGCGAGCGCGGGCGCGAGATGGTCGAGGAAGGTCTCGGTGAGGCCGCGGATCGCCTCCGGGCTGAGATCCTCCCCCTGGCTCCACAGGCGCCCGGTCACCCGCATCACCCCGCTGAAGGCGGCGACCGCCACCCGGGGCCTCGGATCGGCCGTCATGTCCAGCCCCTCGCGCTCGGCGATCAGCTTCGACAGCACCTCCTCCGCCTCGGCCGAGCGCCGCAGATGGGCCGCGAGCAGCGCCGGGGTGGACTCGATCATGCGGAAGCTGCGCATGTGGAGTTCGAGCGGGACGATCTCGGAGACGGCCTCCTCGATGGTGTCCCAGACGGCGAAGACGGCGTTGCGCAGGGCCTCGAACGGCGGCTCGCCCGGCGGGCGGGCGCGCAGCGCGTCGAGGTAGTGGGCCTCCGTCATCTCCTGGACGGCGAAGGCGACGTCCTCCTTGCTGGCGAAGTAGCGGAAGAAGGTGCGCTGGGAGACCTCGACCGCCTCCGTGATCTCGTCGACGGTGGTCTCGTCGTATCCCTGGGCGGTGAACAGTTCGAGGGCGACGCGCACCAGCGCGTCCCGGGTGCGCTGCTTCTTGCGGGCCCGCAGTCCGGTCGGTTCGACCGCCACGTCACCGTCCTCGTTCGTTCGCTGTCCTCCGGCGCTTTACGCGCTTTCCACCAGTTCAGGCTACCTGTGAGCCAGGTGACAGTTACCGACTTGTGAACGCATTTGTCAACTGTCAGTCGCTGACATTAGCCTCCCCGGTATGACTAGTCAGATCACCGTCGACAAGGCGCCGCGAGAGCCGGACGGTCACCAGGGCCAGACGCCGGCACCCGTCAAGGGACTGCGCGGCCACCCCTGGCTGACCCTGTTCGCCGTGGCCGTCGGCGTGATGATGGTCGCGCTGGACGGCACGATCGTCGCGATCGCCAACCCGGCCATCCAGAAGGACCTGGGCGCCTCGCTGTCGGAGGTCCAGTGGATCACCAACGGCTACCTGCTCGCCCTCGCCGTCTCGCTGATCACGGCGGGCAAGCTGGGCGACCGCTTCGGCCACCGGCAGACCTTCCTCATCGGCATCGCCGGCTTCGCCGCCTCGTCCGCCGCGATCGGTCTGGCCGACTCCATCGCCCTGGTGATCGTCTTCCGCATCCTCCAGGGCCTGTTCGGCGCCCTGCTGATGCCGGCGGCGCTCGGCCTGCTGCGCGCCACCTTCCCGGCCGAGAAGCTCAACATGGCGATCGGCATCTGGGGCATGGTCATCGGCGCCTCCACCGCGGGCGGCCCGATCGTCGGCGGTCTGCTCGTCGAGCACGTCAGCTGGCAGTCGGTCTTCTTCATCAACGTGCCCGTCGGCGTGGTCGCCCTCGCCCTCGGCCTCGTGATCCTGCGGGACCACCGCGCCGAGAACGCGCCGCGCTCCTTCGACATCCCCGGCATCCTGCTGCTGTCCGGCGCCATGGGCGCCCTCGTCTACGGCCTGATCAAGGCGGGCGAGTCCTGGGGCTGGGGCGGCACCAACACCTGGCTCTGCCTCGGCGGCGCCCTGGTCCTCTTCGCGCTCTTCGCCTTCTGGGAGACGAAGGTCGAGGAGCCGCTCATCCCGCTCGGCATGTTCCGCTCGATCCCGCTCTCGGCCGGCACCGTGCTGATGGTCCTGATGGCGTTCGCCTTCATGGGCGGCCTGTTCTTCGTGACCTTCTACCTCCAGGGCGTCCGCGGTCTGAGCCCGGTCGACAGCGGACTGCGGCTGCTGCCGCTCACCGCGATGATGATCGTCTCGTCGCCGCTCGCCGGCGCCCTGATCACCAAGTTCGGCCCGCGCGTCCCGCTGGTCGGCGGCATGGTCTGCACCGCGGCCGCGATGTTCGGGATGACCACCCTCACCGAGGGCACCGGCACCTTCGCCATGTCCCTCTGGTTCGCGCTGCTCGGTCTCGGCCTCGCCCCCGTCATGGTGGGCGCCACCGAGGTCATCGTCGGCAACGCCCCGCTGGAGCTGTCCGGTGTGGCCGGTGGTCTCCAGCAGGCCGCCATGCAGGTCGGCGGCGCGCTCGGCACGGCCGTCCTGGGCGCGGTGATGTCCTCCAAGGTCAGTGCCGAGTTCGCGGACAACTGGCAGGCGGCGGGCATCCCCGTCCCGGCCGACCCCCGGCTGGAGGAGGCCGCCGAGTTCGGCGCCGTTCCCGGCGAACTGGCGCAGACGCCCGGTATGACGCCCGACCTGCTCACTCGTATCGGTGACGTCATCCATGACACGTTCATGTCCGGCATGGGTCTGGCGTTCACCGTCGCCGGCATCGTCGCCGTGGTCGCGGCCCTGGTCGCCACCCTGACGAAGCGCGGCGAGAACGCGGAGGCCGGTGCGGGCGCCGCCCACATCTGACGCCACGGACGCCGCCGAGGCGTCAACCGCGCGCACACGACAGCCCCGCCGGGAGCCCCCGGCGGGGCTGTCGCCTATCCGGATGATCATGAACGGGCGCCCTTCCGGCGCGCCCGGCCGCCGGGACAGGCTGCCCTCGTCCGCACAGTCACCGCACGGGGGTCGATCCGCATGCGCCACCTGACCGTTCTCGCCGCCGCCCTGGCCGCGGCCCTCCTGGCACCCGCCGCACCGCCGACGCCCCTGCCGTCCGCCCGCTCCGCGCCCCGGCTCGGCGACTGCGCCGCCGGCGAGCTGTGCCTGTGGGCGAGAGGCGGATTCCAGGGGACGCGTCGTGTCCACGAGCTGTCCGGCCTCGACATCGAGAGCTGCGTCCCGCTCGCCCCCGGCACCACGGCGTCCTCCCTCGCCAACCGCACCGGCAGGCCCGTCACCACCTACCAGTCCGCGGAGTGCGCGGAGACGGGCGAGTTCGAGACCTATCCCGGAAAGGGCACCTGGGTCCCCGAATCCCCCTACCGGGTCCGGGCCTTCAAGGTGTGGGAGACCTGAGACACGACGAAGGGGGTGCGGGGCCACCGGCCCCGCACCCCCTCCTGGAGGCCGGTCAGGCGTCGCCGCCCTCCGGGCCCGGGTCGGCGGCGGCCACGTCGAGCAGCTGGTAGCGGTCGATCGCCTGCTTCAGCACACCGCGGTCCACCTTGCCGTCACGGGCCAGCTCGGTCAGCACGGCCAGCACGATCGACTGCGCGTCGATGTGGAAGTACCGGCGGGCGGCGCCCCGGGTGTCCGCGAAGCCGAAGCCGTCCGCGCCGAGCGAGGTGTAGGCGCCGGGCACCCAGCGCGAGATCTGGTCCGGCACGGAGCGCATCCAGTCCGACACGGCCACGAACGGGCCCTCGGCACCGGACAGCTTGCGCGTCACGTACGGCACGCGCTGCTCCTCCTCGGGGTGCAGCAGGTTGTGCCGGTCCGTCTCGACGGCCTCGCGGCGCAGCTCGTTCCACGAGGTCGCGGACCACACGTCGGCCCGTACGTTCCACTCCTCGGCGAGGATGCGCTGGGCCTCGACGGCCCACGGCACCGCGACGCCGGACGCCATGATCTGCGCCGGGATCTGCCCCTGCTCGCCCGCCTTGAAGCGGTGGATGCCCTTGACGATGCCCTCGGCGTCCACGTCGGCCGGCTCCGCCGGGTGCTGGATCGGCTCGTTGTAGACGGTGAGGTAGTAGAAGACGTCCTCGGCGTCCGGGCCGTACATCCGTCGCAGACCGTCCTTGACGATGTGCGCGATCTCGAAGCCGAACGCCGGGTCGTAGGCGACACACCCCGGGTTGGTCGAGGCCAGCAGCTGGGAGTGGCCGTCGGCGTGCTGGAGGCCCTCGCCGGTCAG
>NZ_RDBP01000012.1:69105-76167 GCF_008042045.1 Streptomyces sp. T39 | reverse complement strand
GACGCCATGATCTGCGCCGGGATCTGCCCCTGCTCGCCCGCCTTGAAGCGGTGGATGCCCTTGACGATGCCCTCGGCGTCCACGTCGGCCGGCTCCGCCGGGTGCTGGATCGGCTCGTTGTAGACGGTGAGGTAGTAGAAGACGTCCTCGGCGTCCGGGCCGTACATCCGTCGCAGACCGTCCTTGACGATGTGCGCGATCTCGAAGCCGAACGCCGGGTCGTAGGCGACACACCCCGGGTTGGTCGAGGCCAGCAGCTGGGAGTGGCCGTCGGCGTGCTGGAGGCCCTCGCCGGTCAGCGTCGTCCGGCCGGCGGTGGCGCCGAGGACGAAGCCCCGTGCCAGCTGGTCCGCCATCTGCCAGAACTGGTCGCCGGTCCGCTGGAAGCCGAACATCGAGTAGAAGACGTACACCGGGATCAGCGGCTCGCCGTGGGTGGCGTACGCGGAGCCGGCGGCGATCAGCGAGGCGGTGCAGCCGGCCTCCGAGATGCCGTCGTGCAGCATCTGACCGGTGGGGGACTCCTTGTAGGCGAGGAGCAGCTCGCGGTCCACGGCCTCGTACTGCTGGCCGAGCGGGTTGTAGATCTTCGCGCTCGGGAAGAACGAGTCCATGCCGAAGGTGCGGTACTCGTCCGGAGCGATCAGCACGAAGCGCTTGCCGATCTCCTTGTCCCGCATGAGGTCCTTCAGCAGCCGGACGAACGCCATGGTCGTGGCGATCGACTGCTGGCCGGAGCCCTTCTTCACGGCCGCGTACGTCTTGTCGTCCGGCAGCGCCAGGGGCTTCGCGCGCACGACGCGGGTGGGCACGTAGCCGCCCAGACCCTTGCGGCGGTCGTGCATGTACTGGATCTCCTCCGAGTCCCGGCCCGGGTGGTAGTACGGCGGCAGGCCGGAGTCCAGCTGGGCGTCGGTGATCGGGATGTGGAGCCGGTCGCGGAAGCCCTTGAGGTCGGCGACCGTCAGCTTCTTCATCTGGTGGGTGGCGTTGCGGCCCTCGAAGTTCGGGCCGAGGGTCCAGCCCTTGACCGTCTGCGCGAGGATCACGGTCGGCTGGCCCTTGTGCTCGCGGGCCGCCGCGTACGCCGCGTAGATCTTGCGGTGGTCGTGACCGCCGCGGCCCAGCATCAGGATCTGGTGGTCGGTCATGTTCTCGACCATGGCGCGCAGCCGGTGGTCGCCGCCGAAGAAGTGGTCGCGGATGTACGCGCCGGTCTCGGTGGCGTACGTCTGGAACTGGCCGTCGGGGGTGGTGTTCAGCTTGTTGACCAGCACGCCGTCGCGGTCCTGCGCGAGCAGCGGGTCCCAGGTGCGGTCCCAGACCAGCTTGATCACGTTCCAGCCGGCGCCGCGGAACTGCGACTCCAGCTCCTGGATGATCTTGCCGTTGCCGCGCACCGGGCCGTCGAGCCGCTGGAGGTTGCAGTTGACCACGAACGTCAGGTTGTCCAGACCCTCACGGGCGGCGATGGACAGCTGGCCCAGCGACTCGGGCTCGTCCATCTCGCCGTCGCCGAGGTAGGCCCAGACATGCGAGTCGGAGGTGTCGGCGATGCCGCGCGCCTCCATGTAGCGGTTCATGCGCGCCTGGTAGATCGCGCCCAGCGGGCCGAGGCCCATGGACACGGTGGGGAACTCCCAGAAGTCCGGCATCAGCCGCGGGTGCGGATAGCTGGACAGGCCGTACGGCGCCTTCGACTTCTCCTGCCGGAAGGAGTCCAGCTGCTGCTCGCTGAGGCGGTCCAGCAGGAACGCGCGCGCGTAGATGCCGGGGGAGGCGTGCCCCTGGAAGAAGATCTGGTCGCCGCCCTTGCCGTCGTCCTTGCCCCGGAAGAAGTGGTTGAAGCCCACGTCGTAGAGGGAGGCGGAGGAGGCGAACGTGGCGATGTGGCCGCCGACGCCGATGCCGGGGCGCTGGGCGCGCGAGACCATCACCGCCGCGTTCCAGCGGGTGGCGTTGAGGACCTTGCGCTCGATCTCCTCGTTGCCGGGGAAGAACGGCTCGTCCCGGGTGGCGATGGTGTTGACGTAGTCCGTGCTGCGCATCTCGGGCACGGCCACGCGCTTCTCGCGGGCGCGCTCGATGAGGCGGAGCATCAGGTAGCGGGCGCGTTCGCGGCCCCGCTCGTCGACGGCGGCGTCGAGGGAGTCCAGCCACTCCTTCGTCTCTTCGGGATCGAAGTCGGGGACCTGGCTGGGAAGGCCGCCAATGATGATCGGGTTGCGATCGGATCCGGAAGCCACGCTATTCCTTCGCTGTTGGGCGCCTGCCGCCACACGATGGCGGGAAGACGCACTGACGTGATGACGGACGAGCTGTCGCACCGCCTCCATCGTGTACCGCGGGGAGGCGTACGTCACCTCTACCGAGGGGTAACCCCCGTACTCCATGACATCGGGCACCGGCCCCCGGCGCGGGACCGGTCAAATCGCAACCTTACGCCCAAGGTGTTCATGCGTTTCGTTCGGCCGTTCGGTTCCGATTGCCGGATCGAGGGGTAGGTATGCCGCAAAGGGTGACAACGAGGACGTGCGTGCTCCCCGCCGGAGCGGACGGGCATGCGCGGAGTTGCGCCGAGACGGCCCCAAACGTCACCGTTTCGGCGGTCCCTGTGGCCGGGTACTTGCGCGATCGGGCCCGCCCGTGTGGACTACGGTCAACGTCACGCCTGCGCGCGTGGCCGCAGGCATTTCCCAAGAATCAAGATCAGGAGGCAAGCCGTGAGCGCGACCGCGGACCACGCGGAGACGAACCTGGCCGTAAGGCTGGGATTCCAGCCCGACCAGGTGGTCCAGGAGATCGGCTACGACGACGACGTCGATATGGAACTGCGCCAGGCCATTGAGGAGGCCATCGGCAGCGACCTCGTCGACGAGGAGTACGACGACGTGGCCGACGCCGTGGTGCTCTGGTTCCGCGACGACGACGGGGACCTGACGGATGCGCTGGTCGATGCCATCGCGTACATGGAAGAGGGCGGCCAGATCCTGCTGCTGACGCCCAAGACGGGCCGCGACGGCTACGTCGAGCCCAGCGACATCGGCGAGGCCGCCACCACCGCGGGTCTCTCGCAGACCAAGAGCGTCAGCGCCGGCAAGGAATGGGCGGGCACCCGCCTGGTCACGCCGAAGGCGGCGGCGAAGAAGCGCTGAGACCGCGGGCGGCACGACGGCCGCCGTGGACCGCGGAGCGTCCCGACAGCATCGCGAGGCCCCCGCCGACATCTCGTCGGCGGGGGCCTCGCGCACGCCCGGCGCCCACCTCGTAGGGTGGGCATTCACCGGTTCGGCTCACTGAAGGGATGCGTTTCATGGCGATCGAGGTCGGCGACAAGGCTCCCGAGTTCACGCTCAAGGACAACCACGGCCGCACCGTCTCGCTCTCCGACTTCCGGGGCGGGAAGAACGTCGTGCTGCTCTTCTACCCGTTCGCCTTCACCGGCGTGTGCACGGGCGAGCTGTGCGCCCTGCGCGACGAGCTCCCGACCTTCGTCAACGACGACACCCAGCTGCTCGCCGTCTCCAACGACTCCATCCACACCCTGCGGGTCTTCGCCGAGCAGGAGGGCCTGGAGTACCCGCTGCTGTCGGACTTCTGGCCGCACGGCGAGGTCTCCACCGCCTACGGGGTCTTCGACGAGGACAAGGGCTGCGCGGTGCGCGGCACCTTCATCATCGACAAGGAGGGCATCGTGCGCTGGACCGTGGTCAACGGCCTGCCGGACGCCCGGGACCTCGACGAGTACGTGGCGGCGCTCGGTACCCTCTGACCCCCGGCCGACCACCGGGACCCGGCGCAACTGCCGGACGCCACAGGGGAAAGCGGGCCTCTCGCGCACTCACCGGACGAACCGGGGAGCGAAAGTCTGTTTCCGTGGGGAACCGGTCACTAGGATTCCTTCGTAGATCCGTACAGGAACGCACTACGGGGGCGCTGCCCCTGAACACCAATGGAGGGACTCGTGGGAGTCAGCCTCAGCAAGGGCGGCAACGTCTCGCTGACCAAGGCCGCGCCGAACCTGACCGCGGTCACCGTGGGCCTGGGCTGGGACGTCCGGACCACCACCGGCACCGACTTCGACCTCGACGCCAGCGCGCTGCTGACCAACGCCGAGGGCAAGGTCGCCACCGACGGCAACTTCGTCTTCTTCAACAACCTCAAGAGCCCCGACGGCTCCGTCGAGCACACCGGTGACAACCTCACCGGTGAGGGCGAGGGCGACGACGAGGCGATCAAGGTCAACCTGGCCGCGGTCCCCGCCGACGTCGACAAGATCGTGTTCCCGGTCTCGATCTACGAGGCCGAGAGCCGCCAGCAGTCCTTCGGCCAGGTGCGCAACGCGTTCATCCGCGTCGTCAACCAGGCCGACGGCGTCGAGCTCGCCCGGTACGACCTCAGTGAGGACGCGTCCACCGAGACCGCGATGGTCTTCGGCGAGCTCTACCGCAACGGCGCCGAGTGGAAGTTCCGTGCCATCGGCCAGGGTTACGCCTCGGGTCTGCGCGGCATCGCGCAGGACTTCGGCGTCAACGTCTGAGCCGCAGCACTCCACGTCCGGCGCCGCACGCTTCGTGCGGCGCCGGACGTGCCTCGCACAAAGACCGCACAGGGGAGGACACATCATCATGGGCGTCACGCTCGCCAAGGGAGGCAATGTCTCCCTCTCCAAGGCCGCACCCAACCTCACCCAGGTCCTGGTGGGCCTCGGCTGGGACGCACGTTCCACCACCGGAGCCGACTTCGACCTCGACGCCAGTGCCCTCCTGTGCCAGAACGGGCGCGTACTCGGCGACGAGTGGTTCATCTTCTACAACCAGCTCACGAGCCCCGACGGCTCGGTGCAGCACACCGGCGACAACCTCACGGGCGAGGGCGACGGCGACGACGAGTCGCTGATCGTCGACCTCCCCGCGGTGCCGGCGCACGTCGACAAGATCGTGTTCCCCGTCTCCATCCACGAGGCGGACAACCGGGGCCAGACGTTCGGCCAGGTCAGCAACGCGTTCATCCGCGTCGTCAACCAGGCCGACGGAGTCGAGCTCGCGCGCTACGACCTCAGCGAGGACGCCTCCACCGAGACCGCGATGATCTTCGGCGAGCTCTACCGGTACGGCGGCGAGTGGAAGTTCCGGGCCGTGGGGCAGGGGTACGCGTCGGGCCTGCGAGGCATCGCTCTAGACTTCGGGGTCAACGTTTCGTAAAGCCGCGTGCGGCGCGGGGGAGCACCTCCCTCAGGCTTCACTCGGGGGACCAATACACGATTGGGTAGCCAGTGGTTCTGAAAACCTTCGGCTGGTCGTTCGCCGTGACGGCGGCCGGCCTTGCTTTCGCCGCCTGGCAGTGGGGCTGGGAGGCGTTCGGGATCGTACTGATCCTGTCGATCCTGGAAATCTCGCTGTCCTTCGACAACGCGGTCGTCAACGCCGGCATCCTCAAGAAGATGAATGCCTTCTGGCAGAAGATCTTCCTGACCGTCGGCATTCTGATCGCCGTCTTCGGCATGCGGCTGGTCTTCCCCGTCGTGATCGTCGCCATCAGCGCCAAGGTCGGGCCGATCGAGGCCGTCCAGCTCGCCATGGACGACCCGGACCGCTACGAGGCCCTCGTCACCGACGCCCACCCGGCGATCGCCGCCTTCGGCGGCATGTTCCTGCTCATGATCTTCCTCGACTTCATCTTCGAGGAGCGCGAGCACAAGTGGCTGACCTGGCTGGAGCGGCCGCTGGCCAAGCTCGGCAAGGTCGACATGCTCTCGGCCTGTGTCGCCCTGATCGCCCTGCTGCTGTCCGCCATGTACTTCGCCACCGAGGCGCACACCAGCTCCGGGCACGCCGACAAGACGGCCACCGTGCTGCTGGCCGGCGTCGCCGGTCTGATCACCTACCTCGTCGTCGGCGGCCTCTCCGGCTACTTCGAGGACAAGCTGGAGGAAGAGGAGGAGCGCGAGCACGAGGAGGAGGAACAGGCCAAGCGCGAGGGCAAGCCCGTCTCCGCCGTCGGCCTGGCCGGCAAGGCCGCGTTCTTCCTCTTCCTGTACCTCGAAGTCCTGGACGCCTCGTTCTCCTTCGACGGGGTCATCGGCGCCTTCGCCATCACCAACCACATCTTCTGGATGGCGCTCGGCCTCGGCATCGGCGCCATGTACGTCCGTTCGCTCACGGTCTACCTGGTCCGCGAGGGCACCCTCGACGACTACGTCTACCTGGAGCACGGCGCGCACTACGCGATCGGCGCCCTCGCCGGCATCCTGCTCGTCACCATCCGCTTCGAGATCAGCGAGATCATCACCGGTCTCCTGGGCGTGGTCCTCATCGGCGCCTCCTTCTGGTCCTCCGTGGTGCACAACAAGCGCACCGCGGCCGCCGAGGGCGGATCGTCCGGCGAGAAGGCCGGAATCTCGTCAGGGGTGTGACCGACTTCCGGGTGTGACACCCTCCGGCCGGAGGGAACGCTCTGAACGGGGCGGTCGCGAGGTCATCGGCCTCGCGACCGCCCTGTGGCATGTGGTGGGGCACGACGGACCGATTGTGTGGGGTGGGGCATGGCCATCTGGGACAACCTGTTTCGCGGCAGGGCGGCACAGTTCGACTCGGGGAGCGCGGCGACCAACTCCATCGAGCTCACCAGACGGCGCCCGTCCGTCTCGCTCACCAAACAGGGCGCGGCCACCGGCAATCTGCGCGTCAACCTCTCCTGGCGGATGCGCACGTCCGACCTCGACGGCCGCTCGCGCCAGGGCGGTCTGCTGCGCCACCCGTTCAGCCTCTTCAAGCCCGACGTCGTCCAGGCGCACACCCAGGGCATCGTCAACGTCGACCTGGACCTGGGCTGCCTCTACGAGCTGACCGACGGCAGCAAGGGCGTCGTGCAGCCGCTGGGCAGCTTCTTCGGCAGCCTGAACGAGGCGCCCTACGTCCGCCTCAGCGGCGACGACCGCTTCGGCGCCCCGTCCGGGGAGACGATCTACGTCAACCTCGACCACCGGGACGAGATCAAGCGCCTGCTGTTCTTCGTCTACATCTACGACCAGACCCCGGCCTTCGACCGCACCCACGCCCA
>NZ_RDBP01000012.1:0-69005 GCF_008042045.1 Streptomyces sp. T39 | reverse complement strand
AGCCTCTTCAAGCCCGACGTCGTCCAGGCGCACACCCAGGGCATCGTCAACGTCGACCTGGACCTGGGCTGCCTCTACGAGCTGACCGACGGCAGCAAGGGCGTCGTGCAGCCGCTGGGCAGCTTCTTCGGCAGCCTGAACGAGGCGCCCTACGTCCGCCTCAGCGGCGACGACCGCTTCGGCGCCCCGTCCGGGGAGACGATCTACGTCAACCTCGACCACCGGGACGAGATCAAGCGCCTGCTGTTCTTCGTCTACATCTACGACCAGACCCCGGCCTTCGACCGCACCCACGCCCACTGCACGCTCTACCCCAGCAACGGCCCCCGGGTGGAGATCGAACTCGACGAACGCGCGCCGCAGGCCCGCTCCTGCGCCGTCTTCTCCGTGGAGAACGTCAAGGGCGACCTGGTGGTGCGCCGTGAGATGAAGTTCGTCTACGGCTTCCAGGCGGAGCTCGACCGGCTGTACGGATGGGGGCTCCAGTGGGGACGCGGTTACAAGAGCCGGGTGTCCTGACCGGGCACGGCGCCCCGGCCCCCGTGCCGGGGGCCGGAGGCCGGGGCGCGGCGTCAGCGGCGCAGGAACTGCGGCCCCATAGGGGGCAGGCGGAAGTTCGGGTCCGGCGCGTGGGCGGCCGCCGCGGCCGGCTGCGGATAGCCGTAACCGGCGGCCGGCGCCGGAGCCGTCTGCGGCGGGGGCGGCGCGTTGTGGGGATAGCCGTAGGCGGGCCGGGTCACGGCGTCGTCCGGCTGCGGATAGCCGTAGCCGGGAGCGGGCGGGGCCGGGGGAGCGGCCGGCGGCTCGGGCGCGGAGGAGGGCTCCGCCGCGGCCTCCGCCTCGTCCACCGAGATCCCGAACGCCGTCGCCAGACCCACCAGACCGGTCGGATACCCCTGGGCCACCGCACGGAACTTCCAGCCGTCCCCGCGGCGGTACAGCTCGCCGCAGATGATCGCCGTCTCCTCGCCCGTCTCCGGCCGTACGTCGAAGACGGCCAGCGGCTCGCCGTCGACGGATGCGTCGTGCAGCAGTATCCGCAGGTCGCGTACGTGCTCGAAGGTGCCGCCGTCCGAGGAGGCGGCGATGACGACCTGGTCGACACCCGCGTCCAGCGCCGCCAGATCGGCCTCCACGGTGTCCGTCAGGCGCTCCCCGTCGCGCTTCTTCGGCAGCCGCCGCACCAGGCCCGAGGGGTGGCGCGGCTGGTTGTAGAAGACGAAGTCCTCGTCGGAGCGCACACGACCGCCGGGCCCGAGGAGCAGGGCCGACGCGTCGACGTCCGGCACCCCGGACCCCGGTGTCCAGCGGAGCACGGCCCGTACGGCCGTGGCATCGAGAGGGACGTTCGAGCCCTTCATCATCGTGTGCGTCATGTTCGTCATCCTGCCTGTCCGGGCGGCCCCGGGACAACGCGGGGGCCGGACCGGATGAGCGGCGACCACGAACGGCGGACCCGGTTGTGCGGGGAGGAAAGGGGCGGGTTACCTGAATTTCATGCAGGCGGGGAACTGTGGACACCTCGCCTTACGTACTATTACCGGCCACATGTCGTCAGGGCCGCCGAGGCAGTACGGGGTATTCATATGCGTCATTTCGGGCACATCCCGCCCGGCGTCCGGGAGAGGCTCTTCCACCGGCAGCCGGCGGAGTTCGGTGCGGACTCGCCCCCGAGGATGCTCGCCGCCGCTCTCGGCGCCACGCTCTACAGCCCGGCGACCCGGCCGCGGCTCGCCGACGACGTGGTCAAGCAGACCGGGCGCGGTGTGGTGTCCATGGTGCTGTGCCTGGAGGATTCCATCGCCGACGCCGACGTCGAGGACGCCGAGGCCAACCTCGTCCGCCAGTTCGCGGACCTCGACGCGCGGGGTGTCGAGCTGCCCCTGCTCTTCGTCCGCGTCCGCCGTCCCGAGCAGATCCCCGACCTCGTCCGGCGCATGGGACCCGCCGGGCGGCTGCTGTCCGGATTCGTACTACCCAAGTTCACCGAGGAGCGCGGCGTCCCCTTCCTGGAGGCGCTGACCACCGCCGAGGCCGCATGCGGCCGGCGCCTCTTCGCGATGCCCGTCCTGGAATCGCCCGAGCTGCTCTACCTGGAGACCAGGGCCGACACTCTCACCGGCATCGCCCACACCGTCGACAAGTACCGCGACCGGGTCCTCGCCCTGCGGCTCGGCGTCACCGACTTCTGCTCCGCCTACGGCCTGCGGCGCTCGCCCGACATGACCGCCTACGACGTCCGCATCGTCACCTCCGTCATCGCCGACGTCGTCAACGTCCTCGGCCGCTCCGACGGCACCGGATTCACCATCACCGGCCCGGTCTGGGAGTACTTCCCCGCACAGGAGCGCATGTTCAAGCCGCAGCTGCGGCGCAGCCCCTTCCTGGAGGGAAGCGCCGAGGACCTGCGCACCACCCTCATCGAGCACGACATGGACGGACTGCTGCGCGAGATCGAACTCGACCGCGCCAACGGCCTGCTCGGCAAGACCTGCATCCACCCCTCCCACGTCGCTCCCGTCCACGCCCTGTCCGTGGTCAGCCACGAGGAGTACAGCGACGCCCGTGACATCCTGCGCCCCGAACGGGACGGCGGCGGGGTGCTGCGCTCGGCGTACACGAACAAGATGAACGAGGTGAAGCCGCACCGCGCCTGGGCGGAACGCACCCTCCAGCGCGCCGAGGCATTCGGCGTCGCCGCCGAGGACGTCGGCTTCGTGGACCTGCTGGCGGCGGGAGTCGCCGGCTGATGAGAGAGGGCGACGACGTGGTGTGGTCGGGAAGCTGGGTGGCCGAACGGCTCGGAGTCGGGCTGGACGGCGACGAACGCCTTCCCGAGCTGCTGGGCCTCGCCCTGCGGCGCAACCCCAAACGGGCCCATCTGCTCGTGTCGAACGTGCTCGGCAAGCACGTGCCGCAGAGCCCCGGCCTCGTCCGGCGGACCGGGCACGACCTGGGCGTGCGGGTACGCCGGCTGCTCGGCGACGACGAGGCCGCCCGCGCCGTCGTCCTCGGCTACGCGGAGACCGCGACCGGCCTCGGCCACGCCGTCGCCGACGGCGTCGGCCTCGCCCCCTACCTGCACTCCACCCGCCGCCCCGTGGACGGCGTCCGGCAGGCCGGCGGCTTCGAGGAGTCCCACTCCCACGCCACCAGCCACCTGCTGCTGCCCGAGGACCCGCTGCTGCTCGCCGGCGACGGCCCGCTCGTCCTCGTGGACGACGAGTTCTCCACCGGCAACACCGTCCTCAACACCATCCGCGACCTGCACGAGCGCCATCCGCGCAGGCGCTACGTGATCGTCGCCCTCGTCGACATGCGCGGCGAGCACGACCGGGAGCGCTTCGACGCCTTCGCGTCCGGGATCGGCGCCCGGGTGGACCTGGTCGCCACCGCCACGGGCACCGTCCGCCTCCCCGACGGCGTCCTCGCCAGGGGCCAGGCCCTGGTGGCCGAGCAGGAGCGGACGCAGCGCGGGACCCGGCAGAGCCCGCCGGGGGAGGACCGGGCCGCCGCCACCCGCTCCCGGATCGACCTGGGCTGGCCCCCCGGCCTGCCCGACGGCGGCCGCCACGGCTTCACCCCCGGCCACCGCGCCGCCCTCGAAGCCGCCCTGCCCGCCATGGCGGACACCCTCGCCGCCGTCCTCGCCCCCGCCCGCCGCGTCCTCGTCCTCGGCTTCGAGGAGCTGATGTACGCGCCGCTGCGCCTCGCCGCCGCCCTGGAGGACACCGGCGCAATCCCCGAGGTGCGCTACTCCACCACCACCCGCTCACCCGTCCTCGCCGTCGACGACCCCGGCTACGCGATACGCACCCGGCTGGTCTTCCCGGCCCACGACGACCCCGCCGACGGCCCGGGCGAGCGCTACGCCTACAACGTCGCCGGCGGCGGGTTCGACGCCGTGGTCGCCGTCGTCGACTCGACGGCCGACACCCCCGCGCTCCACGCCCCCGACGGCCTGCTGGCACAGCTCGCGGGCCACACCCGGCACGTCGTGCTGGCCGTGGTCCCCTCCTACGTGCCCCCCGCCGCACAGCCCCCGACAGCCCATGAGAGGGCCTCCATGCTTCCCGATCCGCTCCGCGGACCCGACTTCTCGTCCTACGCGCCGGACGAGGTCGGCTGGCTCCTCCAGGACCTCTCGGACACCGAACTGGAAGCGCCCACCGAGGAGCGCGAGGAGGCGATACAGAGCGGCGGCGCCCACTACGCCGAGTCCCTGCCGGTCGAGTACCAGCCCAGCGAGCAGTACCAGCAGCTGTTCAAGGCCGCCCTGGAGACCTCCGCCGCCCGGATCGCCCGCGCGGTCGGCACCGTCACCGAGACCGTGCTCGCCGAGCGCTCGCCCCGCCCGGTCCTCGTCTCCCTCGCCCGAGCGGGCACCCCCGTCGGCGTCCTGATGCGCCGCTGGGCCCTGCACCGCCACGGACTCGACCTCCCGCACTACGCCGTGTCCATCGTGCGCGGCCGCGGCATCGACGCCAACGCGCTGCGCTGGCTCGCCGCCCACCACGACCCCGCCGACGTCGTCTTCGTCGACGGCTGGACGGGCAAGGGCGCCATCACCCGCGAACTCGCCGAGGCACTGCGCGAGTTCGACGGCTTCGACCCGGAGATCGCCGTCCTCGCCGACCCCGGCGGCTGTGTGCGCACCTACGGCACCCGCGAGGACTTCCTCATCCCCTCCGCCTGCCTCAACTCCACGGTCTCCGGCCTGATATCGCGCACCGTCCTGCGCGCCGACCTCGTCGGGCCCGGCGACTTCCACGGCGCCAAGTACTACCGCGAACTCGCCGGCGCCGACGTCTCCGGCCACTTCCTCGACACCGTCGCCGCCCGCTTCGACGAGGTCGCGGCCGCCGTCGACGCCGACGTCAAGGACCTCCTCGCCGCCGACCGGGCGCCGACCTGGGAGGGCTGGGCCGCCGTCGAGCGCATCAGCGAGGAGTACGGCATCCACGACGTCAACCTCGTCAAGCCCGGCGTCGGCGAGACCACCCGCGTGCTGCTGCGCCGCGTGCCCTGGAAGATCCTCGCCAAGCGCGGGGCGGGCGCCGACCTCGACCACGTGAGACTGCTCGCCGAGCAGAGAGGCGTGCCCGTCGAGGAGGTCGACGGACTCCCGTACACCTGCGTGGGTCTGATCCACCCCAAGTACACCCGGGGCGCCACCGGCGCCGACGGCAAGGCGGTGTCGGCATGACCGTGCTCGTCGCCAGCGACCTCGACCGTACGCTGATCTACTCCAACGCCGCCCTCGCGCTGACGATGCCCGACGCGGACGCGCCCCGGCTGCTGTGCGTGGAGGTCCACGAGCGCAAGCCCCTGTCGTACATGACGGAGACGGCCGCCGGGATCCTCACCCGGCTCACCGAGGACGCCGTCTTCGTCCCGACGACGACCCGCACCCGCAAGCAGTACCAGCGCATCAGCCTGCCCGGCCGCCCGCCGCGGTACGCGATCTGCGCCAACGGCGGCCATCTGCTCGTCGACGGCGTCAGCGACCACGACTGGCGCCTGTCCGTCGCCACCCGCCTCGACGACGAGTGCGCCCCCCTCGCCGAGATCCGCGCCCACCTCGCGGTCGCCGCCGACCCCGTCTGGCTGCGCAAGGAGCGGGTCGCGGAGGACCTGTTCGCGTACCTCGTCGTCGAGCGCCCGCTGCTGCCCGAGGGCTGGGTCAAGGAGCTCGCCGGCTGGGCCGGGGAACGCGGCTGGTCCGTCTCCCTCCAGGGCCGCAAGATCTACGTGGTGCCGAGGCCGCTGACCAAGAGCGCGGCGGTCCGCGAGGTGGCCCGTCGCACCGGCGCCCGGCTGACGCTCGCCGCGGGCGACTCCCTGCTCGACGCCGACCTGCTGCTCGCCGCCGACCAGGGCTGGCAGCCGGGCCACGGCGAACTCACCGAGGCCGGCTGGAGCGCACCGCACGTCGAGATCCTCCGCCACCAGGGCGTCGCGGCGGGCGAGGAGATCCTCCGCCGCTTCACCGCCCACGCGGCGCGCGCCTGACGACGTGCCGTGTTGTCCGGCGTGCGCCGGACAACACGGCACGTCGTCAGGCCCGGCTCTCGGGACGGGGGGCGCGCCGGGCCGGCGGGGGTACCGCCGCGCGGGGGCCGGCGTGTTCCGGGACGCCCGAACGGAGCGTGCTCAGGTGCGGCGGCGCGACCCCGCGCCCGACTTCGTCACCCGCACCACGAGGAAGGCGACGACGGCCAGCACCGCGACCCCCAGCACCACCTTCGAGTACGTCGACACGTACCCGGTCACCTCCTCCCACCGCTCGCCCAGCGCATACCCCGCCAGCACGAACACCGTGTTCCACAGCGCGCTGCCCAGCGTCGTCAGCAGCGTGAACAGCGGCAGCGACATCCGCTCCACGCCCGCCGGCACCGAGATGAGCGAACGGAACACCGGGATCATCCGCCCGAAGAACACCGCCTTCGGCCCGTGCTTGACGAACCACGCCTCCGTCTTCTCGATGTCCGAGGTCTTCACCAGCGGCAGCTTCCCCGCGATCGCGATCGTCCGCTCGCGGCCGAGCAGCGCGCCCACACCGTAGAGCGCCAGCGCGCCCACCACCGACCCCGCCGTCGTCCACAGGAGGGCCGCCACCAGGCTCATCTGCCCCTGGCTCGCGGCGAACCCCGCCATCGGCAGGATCACCTCGCTCGGGATCGGCGGGAAGAGGTTCTCCAGCGCGATCGCTATGCCCGCTCCGGGCGCCCCGAGAGCGTCCATCAGGCCGGTGACCCACCCCGGGGCGCTGTCGGCGGCGACGTTCACCATCTGCGTGTCCATGGGCGAACGCTAGAAAGCCGAAGCTGAAGAAGCCCTGAAGGCGGCCGCACACCATCCTGCGGTTTTCCGCAGTGCGCCCGCCCGAGCTCCCCCGCTAGCGTGACCGATCATGAAGACTCTGGCGATACGGACGGTCCGCCACACCGCCGGCTGCGCGCTCGGCGCGGCGACCGCCGTCGTCGAACTGCCGCTCACCCTGCTCTGCGGCCTCCTCCTGCTGCTCGCCGGCATCCGCCCGGGGGCCGCCCGCGCCGTGCCGAGGCCGGTCGGCGCCGTGGCCGCCGCGCTCCTCGCCGTCGAGCGCCGCAGACTCGCCCGGTTCTTCGGCATCCGCATCGCCCCCGCGCCCGACGACGCCCGCGCGCTGCGGTACCTGGCCGTCCGCTGGGCACTCGGCGCACTCGGTGGGGCGGTCGCGGGTCTCGTCCTCGTCGGCATGGCCTACAGCTCCCTCTTCCTCTACGCCTGGTGGCTCGACGACATCGCCTACCCGCTGGCCGTGGTCTTCAGCAATTTCGGCGGACTTCTGCTGCTCTTCCTCGCCTGCCAGGGGGTCTTCGGCACGGTCATGCTGGAGGAGCAGCTCGCCCGGCGCCTCCTCGGCCCCAGCCACCACGACGCACTCGAACGCCGGATCACCGAGCTCGCCACCACCCGCGCCGAGATGATGGAGGCCGTCGACGGGGAACGCCGCCGCATCGAACGCGACCTCCACGACGGCGTCCAGCAGCGGCTCGTCGCCCTCGGCATGCTCCTCGGCCGCGCCCGCCGCAGCCACGACCCCGCCCACACCGACGCACTCCTCCTCCAGGCCCACGAGGAGAGCCGCCGCGCGCTCGTGGAACTCCGCGAGGTGGCCTGGCGCGTCTACCCGACCGTGCTCGACGAGGCCGGGCTGCGCGCCGCGCTGGAGACCGTCGCCGAACGCACCCCGCTGCCGGTCCGCGTCGACTACGCCGTCCCCGTCCCGCCCCCGCGCCAGACCGGGACGGTCGCCTACTTCGTCGTCTCCGAGGCCGTCACCAACGTGGTGAAGCACTCGGGGGCCACCCGCGTCGAGGTGCGCGTCGACCGGGACGGGGACCGGTTGCGGCTGCGGATCGAGGACGACGGCACGGGCGGCGCCGACCCCACCGGCGGCGGCCTGACCGGGCTGGCCCGGCGGGTCGCCGCACTCGACGGCCGGTTCGGGGTCCACAGCCCCGCCGGCGGACCCACTGCGATCACCGCGGAGCTGCCGTGCGCGTAATACTCGCCGAGGACTCGACCCTGCTCAGAGAGGGGCTGGTCCGCCTGCTCGCCGAGGAGGGACACGAGGTGACCGCCGCCGTCGGTGACGCCACGGCACTCCTCGCGGCCGTCGCCGCCGATCCGCCGGACGTCGTCGTCGCCGATGTGCGGATGCCCCCCACCCACACCGACGAGGGCCTGCGCGCCGCCCTCGACATCCGCCGCCGCTGGCCGGACACGGGCGTGCTCGTGCTGTCGCAGTACGTGGAGAAGCGCTACGCCACCGAACTGCTGACCTCGGGCGACGAGGGCGTGGGCTACCTGCTGAAGGACCGTGTCGTCGAGGTGGACGAGTTCCTGGACGCCCTCGCCCGGGTGGCGCGGGGCCAGGCCGCGTTCGACCCCGAGGTCGTCCGGCAGATCCTCGCCCGCAGCACCCGCACCGACCCGCTCGCCCGGCTGACGGCACGCGAACGGGACGTGCTCGCGGAGATGGCCCAGGGGCACACCAACGCGGCCATCGCCGCCCGCCTGCACGTCTCGCTGAGCGCCGTCGAGAAACACATCAACGCGATCTTCGACAAGCTCGGCCTCAGCGGCACGACCGGGTACTCCCGCCGGGTCCTGGCCGTCCTGCGCCACCTGGGGTCCTAGGGCCGGGTGACGCCATGCGCGGGGGTGTGGTCCCGCGTCACAGGGGATGGCAGGGCCGGAAGGCGCCTGGCGCCGGGGTGTGGTGGTCCTGGGCCGGCTGGGGTCCAGGCCTGGGTGCCGGGTCCCTCGTGCGCTGCCCGGACTCCGGGCCCTGGTTCCGGGTCCCGGCGGTCCCGCGCCACCTGGGGTTCCAGGACCGGGCGCCGGGGTCCCCGCGCCGGCCGTGGTCCCGGGGCCCGGGTCAGCCGCAGCAGCCGCCCCCGCAGCAGCCGCCACCGCCCGACGGGGCGGGCGCCGCGCCGGACCCCGCGGACGCGGCGCCGCCCACCGCCACGGCGGAGAGCAGCTTCACGGTGTCGTCGTGTCCGGCGGGGCAGTCCGCAGGGGCGGACGACTCGGCCATCGGCCGGCTCACTTCGAAGGTGTCGCCGCACGTGCGGCAGCGGAACTCGTAACGAGGCATGCGGTCAGGCTACCGGCACCCCGGCCGGGTCCGGACGGCCCGGACGGACCGGATTTCCCCGGCGTCCCGCCCCCGCCCGACGGCGCCCCTGCTCGCGCCCCTGGGGGTCACCGCCGCGCGTGCCGGCCGGCCGCCTTCACCGCCTCGGCCGCTGCGGCCTCCTCCGCCGCCTTGTGCGCCGCGAGTGCCTCACGGTGGCGCCGGGCGCGCTGCTCGCGCGCGGCCTCCTCGGGATGGCGGGCCATCCAGTACGGGTTGTCGTGCGGCAGGGTGGCGCTGACCCTCCCGTACATGCCGAAGCACATCAGCATCAGCCCCACGACGAAGCTGAACAGCACGTTCTGCATGCGGAACGCGAGCGGGTTGAAGCTGCGGTCCAGCAGCGCGAGGTTCACGAACCCGCTGGCGATGAAGAGGACCCCGAGCGTCATGTTCACGGTCGAGGCGAAGTTGCCGCCGATCACCATGCCGACGAAGAGCAGCAGGCCCACACAGATGGACAGGATGCTCAGCGCGCCGTTGGTGCTGAGACCGGCGACGGTGTCGCCCTGGGTGTCGAAGAGCCCGATCCGGTCGACGAGACCGAGGATGCCGAAGACGACCAGCACCAGCCCCATCAGCCCGGCGCCGACGCGGTAGACCCGGCTCAGCCGGTGGTCGACGGGCAGATGCTCGTCCAGCCTGATGCGCTGCCTCCGCTCCCGCGACGGGCGCCTGCCCCGGGAGGGAGCCGGTGCCGGGGCGCGAGGCGGGTCCTGGGCCTGGGAACGGGCCGGGCCCGTTCCGTCGCCGTGTCCGTCGTCGTGCTCACGGCCGTCGTCGTGCTCACGGTCGGCGTCGAGGCGGCGTCGGGGGGTGTGCGGGCGGTGCCGTACGTGTCCGGCCATCGTCGGCCTCCTTACGTACCGGCCGGCGGGCCGGCTGTGCGCGGGTCCGTACCCTGCTCCTTCCAGCATCCGCCCGCCCGCGCCGCGGTGACAACGCCAGACGTGCCGGGCCCCGCCGAGCGCCCGGCACAGGCACAGACACAGGCCCAGGGCGCCGGGGCCCGGGCAATGCAGGCGCATCGGCGCATTGCCCGCCCCGCTCAGTGGCCGGCGCCGCGCTCCTCGCGGATCTGCTCGACGACATGGGCCGCCGTCCGCCGGACCGCCTCCATCTCCAGCAGGAAGTGCCAGTAGTCGGGGTGACGGCCCTCCAGCCCCTCCACCGCCCGCTCCAGCCGCCCGACCGCATCGTCCAGCGGACGGGCGTGCCGTGGATCCGGGGTGTGCCGGCCGGCCATCGCCAGCCGCTGGGCGTCGCGGATCGCGAACCTGGTCCGCTCGATCTCCTGCTGGGGGTCCTTCGCCACCGCGTTGAGCCGCTGGAGACGGTCACCCGCCGCCGAGACGGCCTCGTCAGTGCCGTTCAGCAGGGCGCGGACCGTGGAGAGCAGCGCCGTGGCGTCCGGCCAGCGCTGCTCCTCGCGGGCCCTGACGGCCTCCTTCAGCTTCTCCTCCGCCCTGCGCACGCCGAGCGCGGCCTGCTCCGGAACGGGCTGGAGATCCTGCCAGCACGGCGCCGTGAAACGCCGGCGCAGCTCGCTGAGCACGGGATCGACCTGTTCGGCCCGGGTGGTCAGCGCCTGCGCACGGGTGCGCAGCGACACCAGACGCTTGTCGATCTCGGCGGCGCGCTCGGGCAGGCGGTCCGCCTCGGTCCGCACCGCCTCGGCATCGCGCAGCACCCGGTCGGCACGCTGGAGCGTCTCGGGGACGCCATGGCGCCCGGCCCCCTCGTTGAGCTTGGTCAGCTCCGGGCCGAGCGCGGCGAGCCGGGCGGCGAGATCATCCGCTCTCAGTCCGGAGCCCCGCACCGCATCGAGAGCAGTGCTCGCGTCAAGGAGCGCCTGTCGCGCCCGCTCCACGGCGGGCGCCAGCCGGGCGAGCTGCGTCTCCGCCTTGTCGAGCAGCGGCCCCAGCCCCTGCGCGAACCGGTCCAGCTCGCCCTTGACCCGGACGAGCTCGTCCTTCGCCCCGTTCAGCCGGGTCCGCGCCTGGGCGGCGGCCGACGCCTCCAGGTCGTCGCGGTCGAGATCGTGCGCGTCGACGGCCGTGATGTAGGCGTGGCTCACCTCGTCGATCCGGCGCCCCAGCGCCGCGAAGTCGTCCACCGCCCGCCGGGCCGCCGGCGTGCTGTCCACCGCGCCGATCGTCTCGATGGAGATGCGCAGATCGCGCTGAGCGGTGTCCAGCTCGTAGAAGGCGTCCGCCGCCGCGTCCTTCGCGGCCTGCGCGTCGGCCCGCTGGCTCTCCCCGCGCCCGCCGCCGAACCACCGCCGCGTGCCGCCCCCGGCGAACGCGCCGGACATCACCACGGCGAGCAGCGGCACGGGCAGCAGCACCAGTCCCAGGACGTCACGGACGGCGCGCGCCCCTGGCTTGCGGTGCGGCCGCGCGAGTCTCGCCGTCACATCCCTCTCCCGTGCCGTGTCCGCCCTGACGATGCCCGTTCCGGGTCAATACTCCCACCAGAAGGACGAACACACGGGTCCGTTAGTTCGCGGTGCGCACCACCACTTTGCCGTTGTCGCTGCGTGCGCTCACCACACGGTCGCTGTTCTCGTCCCTCGGCACGGACACGTCGACATCCCCGTTGTCGCTCTTCGCGGTCACGGCGTACGGGGCCCCCGCCCCCGGCAGGGCGATCTCGACCTCGCCGTTGTCGCTGAAGGCCTCCACCCGTGCGGGCACGGCGTCGAGCCGCAGCCGGACCGCGCCGTTGTCGGACTCCGCCTTCACGGCCGTCGACGTGACACGCTCGGTGACCACCGAGCCGTTGTCGGTCCAGAGATCGAGCGGCCCGCTGGAGTCCCGGACCTCCACCGTGCCGTTGTCCGAGTCGATGGTCAGCGCGGTGGTGAACCCGCTCGCGCTCACGCCCCCGTTCCCGTCCTCGACGGTCACCGCGACACCCCGGGGCACCTTGACCGTGTGCCGGCCCTCGCAGTTGCTCGCGAGGCCGTCGCAGTCCACCTCGAGCGTGAGCTTCCCGTCCTTCATCCCCCACGACTTCTCGGGCCCGCTCCCGAACACCACCCACCCGTCCACCTGCCGGGTGACCTCCACGTCGGACACGTCCGCCGCGACGATCTCCAGCGCGCTGTTGTCGGACGCGATGGTGAGCGTCTTGCCGCTGAACGGGAACGCCTTGCTCTCCACCGGAGCGTCCTCGACCCCGCTGCTCCCGCACCCGCTCACCGCCGCGGCCACCAGCGCGACCCCACCCACGGCCATCCCGACCCGCCCGACCCGACGACGTGCACCCGACATGTACTGCATGACGATCGTTCCCCCTGAAGGTCCCTGCCCGCTGACCCTCCTGACGCTACGAGCCCCCACCCGCCCGAATCGATGCGGCGGCCCACCGTCCCCGTGGTGGGGCTATCCCCCGTGCCACCCCTGCCGCGCCCGCGGCCCGACAACGGTTTGGAGCTGCGCGCGGTGCTCCATGTAGGCTGTGGCCTCATCCACGGGTGCGTAGCTCAGGGGTAGAGCGCTGCTCTTACAAAGCAGATGTCGGCGGTTCGAAACCGTCCGCGCCCACCAGTAGGTAGATAGGTAAAGGCCCAGGTCACCGGTACCGAACCGGGAGCCTGGGCCTTGTCCGTTCCCGGGCTGTGAGGGCGGGGGAGGGGCGCCGTGCCAGTTACGTGCCGACTGCTCCCGCCCCGAGCACGTGGAGGCGACGCGACCGGGCGACTGGTGGGGACCCGGCGCGCCCATCCCTGCGAGGGAACTCGTCAAGGGGCTGCACCGCACCACGCGAACGCGCGGCGGTACCGTGGCCGAGTTCGCCACTGGCGTCCACGCCGCCCCCAGTGCGCCCGGAGCACCGCTTCCAGGCCCCGGACTCCGCCCAGCCGAAGGAGCTCGACTCGTGACTCTGCCGGCCGCAGTCATCGAGGACGCCCAACGTCTGTGGGGCCACCAGCTCATGGGGCATGAGCCCCGCCCGTGCTCCGTCGCCATCGGCTTGGGCAGTCACGACCTGGGCGTGGCCGAGGTGACCGCAGAGCTCTACCAGCGGGGCATGGCGCCCCTGGTCCTTTTCACCGGAGCCACGAGCAGGACTACGCGGGAGCGGATGCCGCGCGGTGAAGCCGAGCACTACCGTGAGCGCGCCATCGAGCTGGGCGTCCCCGACGAGGCCATCCTCGTGGAGCCGCAGGCCCGGAACACCGGGGAAAACATCCGCTTCTCGCGTGCGCTCTTGGAGGAGCGTGGGGTCTCGGTGTCGTCGGTGCTGCTCGTCAGCAAGCCCTACGAGGAGCGTCGCGCCTACGCCACGGCCCGCAAGCTCTGGCCGGAGGTCGACTTCGTGAGCACGTCAGCGCCCATGGCCTTGGCGGCCTACATCGACTCAATCGGCGACCCTCAGCTCGTCGTTGACATGCTGGTCGGAGCGCTTCAGCGCCTGCTGCTCTACCCCGCCCAGGGCTTCATGATCAGCCAGGACGTTCCCCGGGACGTCCAGGAGGCCTACGAGCGCTTGTGTGCCCAGGGGTTCACGAGTCGGCTCATCCCTGATGTCACTCAGGCGGAGTGAGTAAAAACCTTCTCTACGGGTTCAAGGGCACTCGCCGCGCACGGCACGGCGCGTGCGGCCCGTCGCCCGGGCCGCCGCTCCTGTCTCCCCCCGCTCCAGCCCGGCCGCCGTCCGCACGCCTGACAGCTTGGGTTGATGGGTGGTGAACCCCTCTCTGGCTGGGGCGGTCGGCTCCACGGCTTTAGGCAGCCACTTCAGGGCGAGCCTCTAAGATCATGGCCCCAACGTCGTGCTTTACCGGGCAGGTCCACAGACTGCCCGACGCGCCGGAAGCTTACGGGGCCATGATCACTCGCCCCAAAGCAGCTCCCGCCCAAAGCCGCTACACCGACCTCAGCAGAATCTGCGCGCGTTTTCCCCATGCTGGCGTCCACACTGTGGCCATGACCGTCATGAACGTTCTGGGCGCTGCGGAAGGCGGGCCCTACCGGTGTCCGTGCTGCGGCTTCATCACCCTCAGCGAGCGCGGCAGGTCCGAGATCTGTGGCGTCTGCTACTGGGAAGACGATGGCCAAGACGACCACGACGCCGACGACATTCGCAGTGGTCCAAATCACAAGCTCAGCTTGCGGCAGGCCCGCCGCAACTTTGAAGCCATCGGGGCCTGTAACGAGTACTGCACGCAGTTCGTGCGTGATCCAGCGCCCGATGAGCACCCGATCAGCGGTGCGCGATACGGCGTCGGAAGCCTCCAATCCTATCGGTGAATGCAGGGGCCTCGCCGTGCCCGACTCGTGCCCGGCGGGTCAGCGACGAGCGGGGAACCACGGGGAAGCGCGGAGATTCAGCCGCCCAACCGCAGGTCAGCGCCCTTCCAGCTCAGCAGGCATCGACATACGACGTCTTCCAAACTGGTGCTCCAGGTGAGCCTGCCGGGCTGGTAGGACATCGATTACAAGGCTGCGAACTTTGCCCTCGTACGCATTACGGACCTGCCGCACCGCAGGTCAGGAGCCGTGTTCCGGGGACCCAGTGGATCAGGGTGGCGTTAACCCTTTTCCCGCAAAGCGCTTGAATCGCCATTAGCGCAACAGATTTTGCTTTCATGTCTCGTGAGAGCCCATCTGGCGAAGGTCGAGCGGGCGTCAGTCGAACGGGCATCTCGCACCGCTTGCAGCCGTACGCAACAGTCCGGCAGGCCCTCGTCGAAGCACTGCACGACGAAGACGCCCAAGACGTGTCGCCCCAAGTCGTGGACGAGTTTGCGCGCCGGATTTCTGAGGAGCCGGACATGCTCCCGTTCTGACACCATGCCCCGACATCAACGAGGTGGACAGCGGTAGCTCCGAGCGGCGCAAACCGACGTCGCCGCCCGCAACTCCGAGTGGCGCGACATTTTGTAGAACAACCTCATACGACAGATGTCGGCAGTTCGAACCCGTCCAGTCACCAGCAGGACGCACGGCGAAGGCCCAGTTCACTTGTACTGAACCGGGAACCTGGGCCTTGTTCGTTCCTCAGCCAGGACCAATGGTTGCCCAAGTCGGGAAAGCCTGCGGCCCCGGAGCTCTCACCCCATGGCGGCTGCCGCCCAGACTGCTCCGCCGACCTTGCGGGATTACTCAGGAGGAGGCGCAGTGACCCTCACCCCGTGCGGCTCACGCAGGCGGCGAGCTCCTAGGAGTACTCACTCCCGCAGGGGCCGATCAGCCGTGGTTCATCTGCGGCTTCGCTACCACTTCCGCATGGGACGCCGTTCGACCGGTCTTCGAAGCCTGGACAACAGCGGTCGAAAGTCACGATCCCGACGGCTCTGCGGCCGGCCAAGCGCTTCAAGCCGCGGACGATCTCGGCATCACACTCGTACAGGCCGACAATGATTCGGTGATCGAAGACTTGCTGCTCCACGTCGAGGGAGACCAGGCCAGGTACCGCCACTGACCCGTGCCCGACCAGTAGGGAGGCAGGGGGCCCAGCGCCGGCCGGGATTGGGCCGTGGGCGCGGCGCTCACCGACCGACCTGATCGGGCTCAGGCTGGTCAGTCACCAGGATTGGCGGGCCGCCGTTCAGCAGCCGGTGGACAGCGGCCCACTCCTTTCGGTCCTGCCGTCAACGTTGCCGTCGATAGGCCAGGATGATCTCGATCGCAGCCAGTACGGCGACCACGAAGACGAGCCATGTCGGCATGAAGCCGAGCCCTGTGTAGGCGATTGGGGCAGCGGTCACGGCATCATGCGCTCCTCAAGCGCGATCGGTCTTCGAATGCCCGGCATCAAGGTCGAGATGTCGGCCAGCTGCTCACTGCTTTCCGACGAGGAGGTCGCTCCGTCAGGGTGGGCTGTATGACCGACGCGCCGGCCTGTCCTGAGTGCAGCCGAGGAGACGCCCGGCGGCAGCATTCGGCAGCCGGTTATGTCCCCCCGGTGCACGAGACAGGCCCCGTTCAGGGGGTCACCCTCTGGCTGGCTGGAACCGCTCGATGTCTGCAGCGGCTCTCGCGGATGCTTCGAGAGGTCCTCCTATTTTACGAAACTGGCCAGTATTCGATGGCGTATCCGCTACGGTCGGCTTCCTTCTCAGCGTCCCGTGGGGGGATACATGTCGCACAACCCGCCTTCTCAGCAGCCTCCTTGGGGTCAGCCGCCCGCCCCTGGGCACCTCGGCCCGTACGTGCCGCCCACTCCGGAGCCGGTGCGCCCGAAGTGGGCACGCAAGCGGATCCTGATCCCGGCCGCGCTGATGCTCTTCTTCATCGGTGTCGTCGCCGGGTCCGGCGGCGAGACGACGAGCGACACCGCGGCGAGCACGCAGGCAGCGCCCGCCGCAACCGCCACCGCGACGGTCACGGCCACTCCGGCGCCGGCTGCCACGCAGACCGTGACGGCCGAGCCCGAACCCGCGCCGACGGTGACGAAGACCAGGACCATCCGCGTCACGGTGGCCCCGGCGGCGGACGGCGACGACAGCAGCGGTGGGTCCGGTGGTGCGGCCTCCTACGCGAACTGCTCCGAGGTGCGCGACGCGGGCGCCGATCCGATCCGCACGGGAGATGCCGGCTACGGAAGGCACCTGGATCGCGACGGTGACGGCGTCGCCTGCGAATAGCGGATGCCGCCCATGAAGCCGCCGTGCCTGATTCGTGCCCGTCGGGCAGTGGACCACGGTCAGTAGCGGCGACCGGGAAGATCCAGAGCTCAGAGGTGACCCCCTTGCCGCCGGCCGGGGACGGATCTCTGAACATCCGGACGTGCTTCCGTCCCGACATTCACCTCTTGCCCCGGCCGCTCACAGCTGGGGGCCTTCGGCGCCCAGGGCCGGCTGCCGGTGTGCGTTGCCGAGAGCAGGCAGCAGGACCGGGGCCAGGCGTGCCGACATCTGTACGTGATGCCGGCCGGTCGGGCCGATTACGGTGTCCGACGGCAGGTGCACGACGTGCACTCCGCGTCTGAGCCCGCACGCCGCTTCGGCGCGCACTGAACGGACGGATGAGAACCTGAACCACCTACCGAACCCCCGTGCCGATGACGCGCACCGGCGGAACACGGCTTCGGGCGTCATGGCGCCTCGTGTGGCCCTCGTGGTGTCGCTGGTGATCGCGTTGCTCCTGGGCGTGTTGTCGGGAGCGGTGATGATGCCGGCGGCCCGACACCTGCGATCGCTCCATGACGGAGTGCCGGCGCAGGCGACGCTGCACCGGAGCGGCTCGTGCATGGTGGGCCGGTGCCAGGTCGAGTTCGAGGCCGGCGGGCGGTCCGTGGTGGCGGATCTGCCGGCAGGCAGTGGCGGCGGCAAGAAGTCCGTGGGCACCCGCATGACGGTCCGGTATCAGGCGGACGATCCCCGGACGGTCGCCCGTGACGAGGATGTCGGGGGCGGCGGTGCGGCCGTACTGGCGTGGCTGTCCGGCGGGGGCGCGCTGCTCTTCCTGCTGCTGTCGGTCGTGATGGTGATCGCCATGCGGCGTCAGCGGCGGAGCCCGGCTCGTCGGACGTGATCGATCGCGGTTCGCCCGTGCCGCCCCCCGCCCACGCCTCGGTGGCCGGGATGTGTCCGCCTGACGGGCCGCCGCCGCGATCTCGGCGGCGGTGCGTGCCCCGAAGGCGGAGCAGGCGAGCAGGGTGGAGGCTCGGTCCGCGTCTTCCCCGAACTCTCCGGTCCCTGACGACGGTCGCCGACATCGACGACGCGGCAGGCAGAGGTGACGGACGGCGGCGGCACGCGGCTGTGCGGCCCGTGTGTCCGGCGGGAGGACGGGCAGCGGCCTATGCCGCGGCCTGCCGGATCGGGGCTCCGGCCCGGTGGAGGCTGGTGAGGGCCTGTCGGTAGGAGTCGATCAGGCTGGTCTCCAGGTAGGTCAGGCCCAGCTCCTGGCAGTGGCGGCGGACGATCTGCCGGGCCCTGCGCAGGTGCGGGCTGGGCATGCTCGGGAACAGGTGATGTTCGATCTGGTGGTTCAGCCCGCCGAGCGCGACGTCGGTCAGCCATCCGCCGCGGACATTGCGCGAGGTGAGCACCTGCCGCCGCAGGAAGTCCGGGCGGTCGTCGCCGGTCAGGATCGGCATCCCCTTGTGGTTCGGGGCGAAGATCGCTCCCAGGTAGACGCCGAAGAGGCACTGGTGGACCACCAGGAACGCCACCGCCATGCCGGGCGGCAGCACCAGGAACAGGGCGCCCAGGTAGAGGGCGAAGTGCGCGAACAGCAGACTTCCCTCCGTCACCCGGTGCTTGACCGAGCGGTCGGCCAGCGACCTCACCCCTGCCACGTGCAGGTTGAAGCCTTCGAGGGTGAGGAGAGGGAAGAACAGGAACGCCTGGAAGCGGCCGAGCAGACGGGGGAGGCCCTTCGACGCGCGCGCTTGCTTCTGGGACCAGACCAGGACGTCGGGGATGAGATCGGGATCCAGGTCCTCGTGGTTGGGGTTCGCGTGGTGGCGCGTGTGCTTGTCCTGCCACCAGCCGTATCCCATTCCGATGCCGGCGTTGCCGGCGAGACGGCCCGTTCGTTCGCTGGCCTTGCGGAGCCGGAACACCTGCCGGTGCGCCACGTCGTGCGCGAGCAGGGCGACCTGGCCGAAGACGAGGGCCAGGAAGGCCGCGACCAGGAGCGTCCACCAGGTGTCGCCCACGAGGACGAAGGCGGTCCATCCGCCGACGTAGAGGGCGGCGACCGCCGAGATCCGGGCGGCGTAGTAGCCCGGGCGCCGGCTCATCAGTCCGGCGGCGGCGATCTTCTTCGAGAGCCGGGCGAAGTCGCTCCCCTCCACCGCCCGGACAGCGGACGGGGGAGGGTTCGAGGGCTGTGCGTTCATGGGGCGGGCTCCGTCCGGGGGCGCGACTGCGGTTCGCACGGCTCACGGACGACCGTGATCCATGGCCCCGTAGGGTCGGCCGCTCGTCGTCGGGAGAGGGCCTCGGAGGGCAGGGAACCCTTCACTCCGCGGACGAGTCTTCGTCACCTCTGTCCACACCTGTCCGTCCGGACGTCCTGTCCTGCCAACGCGTGCCGGCTTCGAGAAGTTCCCCGCCTCCGGAGCACCCGGCCTCCGGAAGCCGGGTAGGGGGCCGGCGCGGCCGCGGCGCCGGGGCCGCGCCCGACAGCTCCCGCCTCGCCCAACACCGTTGCGGAGAAGTGCTGTTGCCCCGCGCCGCCACAGAGGGGAGCGGCCGAGGATGCGTGACATGCCGCTGGTGGCCTCATGGAGGTGGGGGCCGTCCGGTGGCACGACGCTGTGGTGCGTCGGACGACGGAGCCGGCCGAGGGACGCGCGGCGCGCGAGTGGTCTCTGAGCGGATCGACCGAAAGGAGCCGGACATGGCCGAACGCCGTGCGGGACTGGCCGGACTGCTCGCCGCGGCAGAGCGGAGGATCGGGCGAAGGGGACGCCGCGGGCGACGTGGCTGACCGCACCCAGCGCCCCGTGGAGGAGTGCCTCACCGGGACGGTCGGGCCGCGACCTCCGTGACGAGGACAGCCGTGGACGCCGGGCCCGTGATGTCGTCGGCGGCCGCGGCGCTCACCGCGGCCCGGACGGCGCGGGTGACGTCCAACGGGCGGTGTCCGGGCGCGATGGCGAGCCGGACCTCGATGTGGGTGCCGGGCGGGTCGTCCTGGTGTTCCACCGCGATCGGCCGACCTCCCGGCAGGGCGGTGAGGCGTGCGACGCCCGGCACGGCGGACGCCACCGTCGCCAGTCTTCCGCTCTGCCCGTACAAGGGCTCGGCTCCGGCCGCGGGGAAGGCGCTGCGCGACGGGGCGGCGTGGGCCGCAGGCGACTCGGCCCGCCTCACCGTCTGCGGACTGCTCTCCGTCTCCATGGCGTCGTGGAGATCCGTGACCCGCAGGTCGACCGCCACGAGAGTCAGCCCCAGATGTGCGGCCGCCACGTCGAGCAGCAGGGTCCTCAACCGTTCGGCCGACCGGTGCAGGGGCAGCGTGGCCGACGTGGTGATGGCTGCCTCGATCCGGAGCGGGCCGGGGGGAAGCGCACCGGCCGGCGGAAGGACGACCGGTGCGGACACGGCCCGGCCGGGATCCGGCCCGATGCGCATGCTCTCCAGCCGGACGCCGGGGATCTCCGCCGTGGGCCAGAGGGTCCCGACGGCCGCCTGCTCCGTGATCCATGTCCCGTCCTTCGGCCCTCCGAGAGGGAGCAGCCGGCCCGGAACGATCCGACCGCGTACGGTCGGCATCCACGCCTCGGTTCTCACGTGCCCACCTTCTCCCAGGTCGTCGCTTCCCACCCGTGCCCGGCACGCCACCGAGGGTGTTCCCGGCGCGTTCCAGGCCGCCCGGGGCCGACCCTTGCATCGGAGAAATCGCACCAAAGAGAATATTATTCGCTTAGGGGGTCTTCGCGTTGCTCTTCGAGGAAGGAAAACCCTCATGACCGAAAACACCGGTGCACAGCGCAGCGAATCGCCCGCCTCCCGCGGTCGGACGACCGTCGCCGACGTGGTGGTGGAGAAGATCGCCGGGATGGCGGCGCGGGACGTGCTGGGTGTGCACGCTCTCGGCAGTGGGATCTCGCGCTCGATGGGAGCCATGCGCGAGCGGATGCCCGGCGCCGGCAGCGGCAAGTCCGTCACCCGCGGTGTCAGTGTCGAGGTCGGAGAGGTGCAGGCCGCCATCGATCTGGAGATCGTCGTCGAGTACGGCGTCTCGATCTCGGACGTGGCCGGCGCCGTGAGGGAGAACGTGATCTCCGCGGTGGAGCGGATGGCGGGGCGGGAGGTCGTGGAGGTGAACATCACGGTCAGTGATGTGCACCTGCCCGAGGAGGAGGACGAAGGGGAGGAGCGGGAGCGGCAGCGGATTCATTAGCCGGTTGGGGCCTGTCGGGTGAAGGGGCGAGTGATGAGCAGAGCCGTGGTGGGTCTGTTCGCCGGAATGGCGCTGGGTTTCGCCGCGTTCTTCGGTGACTTCTGGGCCTTCCTGCTGGTACTTGCGCTGGGGGTCGTCGGACTCGTGGTCGGACGGCTCACGGAAGGTGATCTCGAACCGCGTGACTTCGTCCGTCGCCGGGACGACCGGCAGCGGCGCGACGTCGACGGCCGGGGCCGGCGGTACGGCCCACGCTGAGCGGACAGGGCCGAAGAGCGGTGTCGGGACGAATCCCGTCGTGCTGCTCGCGGCGGAGCGGGCGTGGCGGAAGCCGCACCCGCTCCTTCGTGCCCGAGGGGCGCACCCCGAGGGCCGGGCGCAGGCCGCCCGGTCCTGCATCGAGTCGGTCGGCGGGCAGCTGCACGGCTTCTGGTACGCCTTCGGGACGCACGACGGGTACACCCTGTGGGAGGCCCCGGACAACGTGTCCATGCCGGCGGTCGGGCCGGCGATCAGCGGCGGCGGGGCGCTGCGGTCGTTCGAGACGACCGTCCTGCTGAGCGTCGACGAGACCATCGAGGCGCTGCGCAGGGCCGAGGCCATCCGGTACCGGCCGCCCGGCGCGTGAGGGGAGCGGCGCCGATCCCGGCCGCCCCCCTCGCCACGACGGGGTCTCGCCTGCGGGGTGGGGGGCGGGGCGGGCCCGGGTGCCGCTGGTGGCGTGGTCAGGCGAGCCAGTCGGGGTAGCGGGTGGCCGCGATGTGGGCGCCGTCGGGCGTGGTGAGGACGTCGCCGCGGACGGCGGCGAACATGCCGGCGGAGTCGTCGGTGACGACGGAGCGCTTGTCGCCCTTGGTCGTGAGGGTGAGCCGGCCGAGGTCGTCCAGGGGATAGACGTCGGGCCCGCCGACGTTGAGGACGCCGTTCAGCGGGGCCCCCGCGGCGACCTCGGTGACGGCGGCGGCGACGTCCGCGGCGGCGATCGGCTGGATCGGCGTACGGGGCAGGCGCACGGTGTCGCCGTCGGCCGTCCAGGACAGGACGGCGTCGACGAACTCCATGAACTGCGTGGCGCGGACGATCGAGTACGGGACGGGACCGGCCTTGAGGAGGTCCTCCTGAAGCGTCTTCGCCCGGTAGTAGTCGAGCTCGGGGACCTGGTCCACGCCGACGATGGACAGGACGACGGCGTGCCCGACTCCCGCCTGCGCGCTCGCGTCGAGGAGGTTCTCCATCGAGGTGCGGAAGAACGCCGGGGAGGCGTCGTCGAACGTGGGGGAGTTGGTGAGGTTGACGACGACGTCGGCGCCCGCGACGGCCTCCGCGACGCCCGCGCCGCTGATGAGGTCCACGCCGGTGGACGGGGAGTGCGGTACGGCGTCGTGGCCGGCGGCGCCGAGGTTCTCCACGACCTGTGACCCGATGAGTCCGGTTCCACCGAGGACGGCGAACTTCATGGCATGCCTCTTTCCTGGAGTGCGCCCGGTCTTCCCTGGAGCGGGAAGGCCGAACGTGTGCCTTTCGGGGTCCTGTCCGCCACCGTAGGGGCAAACCCGGACACCTTCTATCCGAGATAATACTCGGACACTCCATGTCCGAGTCAACGGCGACGCGGGTAGAGTGGGCCCGTGAAGATGTCGGGCGGGGTGGAGTGGGCGCTGCACTGCGCGGTGGTGCTGACCTCGGTGGAGGAGCCGGTGCCGGCCGCGCGCCTCGCCCAGCTCCACGACGTCTCGCCCACCTACCTCGCGAAGCAGCTCCAGGCCCTGTCGCGGGCCGGGCTGATCCGGTCGGTGCAGGGCAAGGCGGGCGGCTACGTGCTGACCCGGCCGCCCGCCTCGATCACGGTCCACGACATCGTCGAGGCCGTCGACGGGCCGGCCCCGGCCTTCGTCTGCACCGAGATCCGGCAGCGCGGCCCGATGGCGACGCCGCCGGAGGCCTGCACCACGCCCTGTGCCATCTCCCGGGCCATGGCTTCGGCGGAGGACGCCTGGCGCACCTCGCTGCGGGCCGTCACGATCGCCGATCTGGCGAGGGACGTCGAGTCCGACTACGGGGCCGGCGCCCTGGCCGGCATCGGCACCTGGCTGCACACGCCCCCGGAGGCGTGAGGCCGGCCCTTGGGTGCACGCCTGTGACGACCCCTGCCCCCGGCGCCCGTCACGCGTCGACACCTCCGGCCTGTGGGCGGCGGCGGCCGAGGCGCTCGGGCTTCCGGCGGAGAGGATCGAGATCCAGGGGGACGGCTTCGATCCGCTCCGTGAGGTCCTGGCCGGCGGCGGTGGCCCGGGCAAGGTGTGCGTCAACGGCGGTGTCGACGTGATGGGCATCGCGTCGGCGGAGGTCGTCGGGCGCACCGGCGACGGGACGTGCCTGCCCGGGCGCCGGGGGCAGGGGTCGTCACAGGCGTGCACGCCCCGGGACCCATGGACGCGTCACGCCGGGCCCGACGCGTCACGCCCGGCCCCCGGAGAGGGGCCGGGCGTGGGCGGGGGTGTCCGGGGGTCAGGCCGTGACGGTGGCCTGGTCGTCGCGGGCCGGCCCGTCGGCCGTCCTGCCGCCGAACAGGCCGTCCAGCGCCAGTGCGCCGGGGCCGGTGAAGACCAGGAGCAGGAACGCCCAGCAGAACATCGCGGACGACTCGCCCCCGTTGGTCAGCGGGAACAGCGATTCGGGCTGGTGGACGACGAAGTACGCGTACGCCATCGAGCCCGACGCGAGGAACGCGGCGGTGCGGGTGCCGACGCCGAGCAGCACCAGGCCGCCGGCGACGAGCTGTATCACCGCGGCGTACCAGCCGGGCCAGGTGCCGGCGTCGACGGTGCCGCCGTCCCGGCCGCCGAGCACGCCGAAGAGCGAGGCGGCGCCGTGGCAGGCGAAGAGCAGTCCGACGACGACGCGGAAGAGGCCGAGCGCGTAGGGCTGGGCCCTGTGCAGGCGGCCGGACGGGGAGGGAAAGGGCATGGGGGGACTCCTTCGGCGGCGGGGACGGTACCGACGGGGAGTTCAGGTTAGGCTGCCCTCACTCATACTTGCAAGTTCAACAATAACGCCCATGTTCGTCGGGGAGGGATGTGCGGCCGGGGTCCGCCCGTCGTCCGGCGGGGCGTCAACTCCCTTCCGTGAGGCTGCGGTCGAGCACACCCGTCAGCCGCGCACCCGCGCGATCGGTCCCGCGGCGCCCCCGCTTCCCGTCCGCCGAGGCCCGCTCCAGCCGCAGCCGCGCCGAACGCCCGCGCAGCGTCAGGGTCATCAGCTGGTTGCCGAACCACGGACCGCCGCTGCGCTCCCACCGGACCGCCGGTCGCGCCACCCGCCCGTGCCGGGCGAGGAGGTGCCCGATCCCCTTGGCGAACCGGCTCCAGCCGAACCGGAATCCGGCCCGTATGGCCGCGGGCACCGAGTTGTGCAGCGGTGAGCAGGTGAACTGGAAGACCCGGGAGCGCGGCTGCTGCCCCGCGGGCCACACGGGCTCCGCCACGTACGCGTGGTGCACGTCCCCGGAGAGCACGCACACCGTCGCCGGGGCCGTCTCGCCCCGGCCCACCTCGGCGACCGTGTCCGTCAGCCTCCCGAACGACGCGGTGAACGCCGCCCAGTGCTCCAGGTCCGCCCGCCGGCGCAGCCACTCGCCGAAGCGCGCCCAGCGCGGCCCGCGTTCGCCCCGGCACAGCGCCGCGTGCCAGCCCTCCGCGAAGTGGACCATCGGGGGCAGCAGCCACGGCAGCGAGGTCCCGACCAGCAGGTGGTCCACGCCGCCGGGGTCGTCGAACGCCTGCGTCCGCAGCCAGTCCGCCTCCTCGGCGTCCAGCATCGCCCGGTGCTGCTCCTCCAGCACCCGCGCGGCCCGGGTGTCGACCATCAGCAGCCGGGTGCGGCCGAAGTCCCTGCGGTAGCTCCAGCGCACCGTCGCCGGGTCGGCGTCGGCGCGTTCGGCGAACGCGCGTAGCACCTCGGTGCCGTCGTCGGCGGCGGTCACCGCCGCGTACAGCTTGTCCTCGGCGAGTTCGGCGGGGGAGAGGTTCCCGAGGTGCTGGTAGACCCAGTACGACATCAGGCCGCCGGTGATCCGCTCGTGCCACCAGGACGTCGCCCGCATGTCGGCCACCCAGGCCGCGCTGGTGTTCCAGTCGTCGATGACGTCGTGGTCGTCGAAGATCATGCAGGTGGGCACGGTGGAGAACAGCCAGCGCAGCTCGGGATCGCCCCAGGACTCGTCGTAGAGGTGGGTGTACTCCTGGTAGTCGGCGACCTGGTCCGGCGGGGCGGTGGAGCCGGTGCCCGCGGTCCGCCGGTGCCGGGCGATCCAGGCGCGGGTGGCGGCGGACGTCTCGTCCGCGTACACCTGGTCGCCCAGGAGCAGGAGGACGTCCGGGCGTTCGGCCTCCGGGTCGCCGGCCAGCCGGGCCGCGAGGGTGTCGAGGACGTCCGGCCCCACCGGGTCGGGCTCGCCCACGGCCGGCGCCGCCCACCGGCAGGAGCCGAACGCGACCACCGCTCCCGTCGCCGGCACCGGGGGCGTGTGGATGGTGCTGGGCGGCAGGGGCGAGTCCGCGAGGGGCCACACCCGTTCGCCGTCGAGCAGCACCTCGTACGCCGTGGCGGACCCGGGGGCGAGCCCGGTCACGACCACCAGCGCGTAGTGGTGGCCGGCGACGCGGAACGTCGGGGCCGAGCCCCCGGCGCCGCCGGCGCACCGGACCTCCGCCGTGCAGGCCCGGTCGGTCTCGACCCACACCGTCGCGCTCGTGCCCGACTCCCAGTCCACGTGCCGCAGGAGCGGTCCCAGCCTCAGGCCGGCCATCGCGAGTCCCCTTCCGGCGCTCCGCACGGTACGGAGCGGCCGCTCTGTACGGTACGGAACGACGGCGGAAACGTCGCCGTTCCGGCGCCGCGCTTCGCGCCGTGTGCCGCCCCGGCCGCCCCGGCCGCACACGGCGGGTCCGGGGGAGACCGGGGCGGCGGCGGGTCAGCAGCCGTTCAGGATCGACTGGAGCGCGCTCTTCTCGGCGGAGTCCACCTTGAGGTTCCAGTAGTACTTCGTGTGCACCCACATCCGGGCGTACATGCAGCGGTAGGAGGTCACCGACGGCAGCCATTCGGCCGGGTCCTGGTCGCCCTTGGCCTGGTTGACGTTGTCGGTGACGGCTATCAGCTGCGGGCGGGTCAGGTCGTTGGCGAACTGCTGGCGCTTGGAGGTGGTCCAGGAGTTCGCGCCGGAACGCCAGGCCTCGGCCAGCGGCACGACGTGGTCGATGTCGACGTCGGACGCGGCGGACCAGGTGGCGCCGTCGTAGGGGGAGAACCAACTGCCGCTGACCGCGGCACAGCTGGAGTCCTGCTGGACGTTCGAGCCGTCGCGCTTGAGGACGACCTCGCGGGTGTTGCAGGCGCCCGACTGGGTGCTCCAGTGCGGGAACAGGTCGCGGCTGTAGCCGGAGGAGGAGCCCTCGGCGGAGACGGTCAGCTGGCCGAGATAGCTGCGGGCGGTGGAGGCGCTGACGGGGGTGGGCGGAGCGGCCTGCGCGGCGGGGGCGGTGGCCAGCAGGCCGGTGGCCGCGAGCGCGGACGCGGCGAGTGCCACGGCGGTACGGCGGAGGTGACGCGCGTAGACACGAGACATGCGAACTCCTTGAGGTGGGGGGAACCTGACCTCCCCGCACGCCGTCCGGCGCGGGAGATGCCCCTCGGGGGCGTGGCCATGCTGGCGGCGCCAGGTTGCAAGGGGATGGGCGCCAGGTAACAGGGTGACGACATGGGCACGTCACATCAAGAGTTCTGACGGGACGCCACGATCCCTTCACCGGCGTAGGGTTGCGGCGTGCTGCTGCCGGTCAACCTCACACTCGGTGCCGTACTGGCGGTCCTGCTCGCCGCCGCCGCCACGGTCGCGGCGGTCGCCCACCTCGGCCGCTCCCGCCGGATCGCCGTCGCCGGCGTGCGCGCGGCGGTCCAACTCGCCGCCGTCTCCCTGGTGATCGGCGTGGTCGTCGAGTCGCTCCCGCTGCTCCTCGGCTTCCTGCTCCTGATGTACGCCGTCGCCGTGCGCACCGCGGGCCGGCGCGTCACCCCCAACGGCACCTGGTGGTGGGCCGCCCTCCCCATCGCGGCGGGTGTGGTCCCCGTCGTCGCCGCCCTGCTGCTGACCGGGCTCGTCCCGGTGAAGGGCATCGCGCTCGTTCCCGTCACGGGCATCCTCATCGGCGGCGCGCTCACCGCGACCGTGCTCGGCGGCCGGCGCGCGCTGGACGAGCTGGCGCAGCGCCGCGGCGAGGTGGAGGCCGGTCTCGCACTCGGGCTCCTGGACCGCGACGCCCGGATGGAGGTCGCCCGGGAACCGGCGTCGGACGCCCTGCTGCCCGGGCTCGACCAGACCAGGACCGTCGGGCTCGTCACCCTTCCGGGCGCATTCGTCGGCATGCTGCTCGGCGGCGCCTCACCGGTCGAGGCGGGCGCGGTGCAGCTCTTCGTCCTGGTGGCCCTGATGGCGGTCCAGGCGGTGGCGGTGGCGGTGGTGCTGGAGCTCGTCGCCCGCGGCAGGCTGCACCGCGACGGTGCGGAGCGTGCGGACGGCGCCGGATAGTCCGCTCGCCCCGGGTGCGCGGGACGGCGCAGGCCGGTCCGTTCGCCCCGGGCATGCGAACGGCTCCCGGCGGGGGGAGCCGCGGGGAGCCGTACGGAGGTGGGGCGGGGCGAGCCCCTCGCGCCTATGCGGCGCGCAGTGCGATCGTGCCGTCCGCGCGGGCGGTCACGACGAGGCCGTTCAGATCCATGACGTGCAGGTCGGGGCCGTGGGCCGCGGCGCGCGGGCCCACGCCGACCACGCGCATGCCGGCCGCGCGGGCGGCCGCGATGCCCGCCTCGGAGTCCTCGAAGGCGACGCAGTCGGCGGGGGCGTGCCCCAGCTCGGCCGCGCCCTTGAGGAAGCCCTCCGGGTCCGGCTTGCTCGCGCCCACGCTCTCGGCGGTCACCCGCACCGCGGGCATGGGCAGACCGGCCGCGTTCATCCGGGCCGTGGCGAGGGCGGAGTCCGCCGAGGTCACCAGCGCGTGGGGCAGGCCGGCGAGGGCCCGCATGAAGGCGGGCGCGCCGCCGACGGGGACGACGCCCTCGACGTCGGCGGTCTCCTGGGCGAGCAGTTCCCGGTTGTCGGCGTGGTTCTCCGCCGCCGGGCGGTCCGGGAGGAGGATTGCCATGGTCGCGTGACCCTGACGGCCGTGGACGACCTTCAGCACCTCGGCGGGGTCGAGCCCCTGCCGCACCGCCCACGCCCGCCAGCAGCGTTCGACCACCGCGTCCGAGTTGACGATGGTGCCGTCCATGTCGAGGAGGACGGCCCGGGCGGTGAGAACGGGCGGGGTGGCCTGCATCCGTGGGGCTCCAGAGCGCGGGGTGGGGCGTCGGAAAAGAGAACAAGCGGCTCCGCCCGCCGGTCAGGGAATACGGGCGGAACCACTTTGTTCCTTCACGATACAAAAAGACCGGCGTCCGCGCCACTCCGCCCCCGGCGGAGCCTTCGCTACCGCCTCCGCGGCTCCCTCGTCTCCGCCTCCAGGGCGCGCCGGGTCTGGGGCCCGTAGACGCCCAGCGGGTCGCCTTTGATGCCGCGGTCCCACTGGTAGACCTTGACCGAGTTCTCCAGGTTCGTGTCGAAGACGCCGTCGGTCTGCCAGTCCCGCGAGTAGAGCCAGATCTCCTGGAGCCGCAGCTGGAGCTCCCGCACGTCCGAACCGGTGTCGCCCAGCCGCAGAGTGCCTGGCGCGTCGTCCGAGGGCTCCTCCGACACCGTGCCGGTCACCTGGGCCGTCGGCGTGGGAGCGGGCGGGGCCGCCGGGGCGCTGGTGGCCGGGGCCGAGCGGGTCGCCGACGCGGAGGCCGACGGCGAGGCGGAGGCGGACGCGGACGGCGAGGGCTTCGCCGTCCGCGACGGCGAGGCCGACGGGGAGCCGGTCGGCTTCGGCGGCTCCAGCGGGGCGTCCGGGCCCAGGGCGAAGCTCGGGCCGTTCTCCCGGTCCGGCATCGACACCCGGTCCCTGCCGTCGTCCCCGTCGAACAGCCCGGAGGCGTAGGCGGCCGTGCCCGCCACCGCGAAGGCGGCGACCGCCGCGAGCGCCGCGGCTCCCCGCCGCCGCGACCGCCGCGCCGGGCCCGCCGCCGGGGCGGCGGCGTCCCGGCCCGTGACCGGGGGCAGCTCCTGGGTGTCCGCACGCCAGGCGCCCGCCGCGGCCGGCATCTCGGCGGGCAGCGGGGCGGCGACGGGACGCAGCACGGCGGTCGGATGGTCGCCCTGCTCCCCGCCGGGCGCGTACGGGTCCGGGCCGTGCTGCCCGTGCCGGCCGGGCGCGCCGGAGCCGGGAGCGGCGGGAGCGCCCTGCGGGGAGGGCCGGTGCCCGTCCCCGGCCTGTCCGCCGGTGCCGCCGTACCCGGTGTACCCCGGCGCGCCGCCGGCGCCCGTCCCGCCCGCGGGCGGACGGGACGGGCCCGGGGGCCCCGCCGGCCCCGGGGCCGGCGGACGGTCGGAGGTGTCGAGCGCCTCCAGCGTGACGTAGGGGCGGATGCGCAGCGGATCGAAGTCCTCCGCCGCGGCCATCTCCTCCGCCGTCGTGCGCCCCCGTCCCGGACGGGCCGACGGGTCGGCCCCGCGGTCGCCGCCCCCCGCGGCGCCCGCGCAGGTGCAGGCGAATCCCGTGCCGCCGGCCGCGGCCCGCGGTCTGCCGCACTCCTGGCATGTGTTTCCGGTCATGGCCGGTCCCCTCCCCTTGGAATGCCGCAAATTATGCAGCGTGCATGTGACCCTCCCCACGGCAGCACCCGTATCCCGGCCGTTTCCGGCCGGACGCCCCCCGCCCGCCGGGCGGTCTCTCGGCAGGCCATAAGCGGTCCCAGCCACCACGATGGATGGGAAGCGCACCCGAGGAGCGCAAAGGAGACGCGGTATGGCCCAGGAAGTCAGCTCCGCAGAGGCGCTGCCGGCCCCCGGCGAGGGACACAGCCGGCGGGCCGTACTCGTCGCCATCGGTGCCCTGTTGCTGGGCATGCTGCTCGCCGCGCTCGACCAGACGATCGTCGCGACCGCGCTGCCGACGATCGTCAGCGAGCTCGGCGGCATGGACCATCTGTCCTGGGTGGTGACCGCCTACATGCTGGCCTCGACGGCGGCGACCCCGCTGTGGGGCAAGCTCGGCGACCAGTACGGACGCAAGAAGCTCTTCCAGGCCGCCATCGTCATCTTCCTCATCGGCTCCGCCCTGTGCGGCATCGCACAGAACATGCCGCAGCTCATCGCCTTCCGCGCCGTCCAGGGACTCGGCGGCGGCGGCCTCATGGTGCTGTCGATGGCGATCGTCGGCGACATCGTCCCGCCCCGTGAGCGCGGCCGCTACCAGGGCCTGTTCGGCGCCGTCTTCGGCGCGACCAGCGTGCTCGGGCCGCTGCTCGGCGGCTTCTTCACCGAACACCTCACCTGGCGCTGGGTGTTCTACATCAACCTGCCGGTCGGCGTCGTCGCGCTGCTCGTCATCGCCGCGGTCCTCCACATCCCCGTCCGGTCCCAGCGGCACACCATCGACTACCTCGGCACGTTCCTCATCGCCTCGGTCGCCACCTGTCTGGTCCTCGTCGCCTCGCTGGGCGGCACCACCTGGTCCTGGGGCTCGCCCCAGATCATCGGACTGGCCCTGCTCGGGGCGGTGCTGCTGGTCGCGTTCGTCGCCGTCGAACGCCGGGCCGCCGAACCGGTGCTGCCGCTGAAGCTGTTCCGGATCCGCACCTTCACGCTCGTCGCCGTCATCAGCTTCGTCATCGGCTTCGCGATGTTCGGCGCGATGACCTACCTGCCGACATTCCTCCAGGTCGTGCGCGGCGTGTCGCCGACCATGTCCGGCGTCCACATGCTGCCCATGGTGTTCGGCCTGCTGCTCACCTCCACCCTGTCCGGCCAGCTCGTCAGCCGCACCGGACGGTGGAAGGTGTTCCCGATCGCCGGCACCGCCGTCACCGCGATCGGCCTCCTCCTGCTCCACCTGCTGACCGAGAACAGTTCCGACTGGCAGCTCGGCATGTGCTTCTTCGTCTTCGGCGCGGGCCTCGGCCTGGTCATGCAGGTCCTGGTCCTCGTCGTGCAGAACGCCGTCAGCTACGAGGACCTGGGCGTGGCCACCTCGGGGGCGACGTTCTTCCGCTCCATCGGCGCCTCCTTCGGCGTCGCGATCTTCGGCACCGTCTTCACCAACCGCCTGGAGAACAAGCTCACCGACGCGCTCGCGGGGCAGCAGGTGCCCCCGGGCGCGGGCGCCGCCGAACTGGCCGCCGACCCCCGGGCCATCGCCGAACTGCCGGCGCAGCTGCGCCCGTCCGTCCTGCACGCCTACTCGACGGCCATCACGGACGTCTTCCTCTACGCGGTGCCGGTCGTGGTCGTCGCCTTCGTCGTCGCCTTCTTCCTCAAGGAGGACACGCTGCGCGGCTCGGTCACCGCGCCCGACACCAGTCAGACCCTCGCCTCCAACCCGGTCGAACGCTCCTCGCACGACGAGGTCGCCCGCGCCCTGTCCGTCCTCGGTTCCCGCGAGGGCCGCAAGCGGATCTACGAGAAGATCACCGCCCGCGCCGGGTACGACATGCTCCCGGCGTCCGGCTGGCTGCTGCTGCGCATCCGGCGCCACGGAGTGGTCGAACCGGCCCGTCTCGCCGAGCAGACCCCCGTGCCCCTGCGCGCGATCACCGACGCCGCCCGGCAGATCGAGGGCCGCGGCCTGGCCCGCCGGGAAGGGCTCGACCTGATGCTCACCGACGAGGGCGCCCAGGTCGCCGCCCGGCTCTCCGACGCCCGGGAGGAGTCCCTCGCGGAGCTGCTCGGCGACTGGTGGGGACCGGACCGGCCGACCGACCTGATCCAGCTGGTGCGCGAGCTCAACGCCGAACTCTGCGGCTCCGACGCGGAGGGCCCGCACGACCACGTCCGCCAGGACCACGAACGCCCCGCGGCCGAGTACCCGCACCGAAGACGAAGAAGCACATGCCGAGCTGCCAGTCGGAACTGTTCTCGGTCAGCAGGTGGAGCAGGAGGAGGCCGATCGCGGTGACGGCGGTGCCGGCGATCGGGAACACCTTCCACCGTCCGGTGCGGCTGACGAGCTGGCCGGACAGGGTGGAGGTGAGCAGCAGGCCGAACACCATGGGCAGCATGTGGACGCCGGACATGGTCCCCCAGCCGCGCCGCGCCGCCCGTCCCGCGGATCCCCGCCGCCCTACAGGTCCTTGCCGTACCAGATGTCCATGTACGGCCCCGTGCAGTACGCGGGGATCTCCGCATAGCCGTGGCGCACGTACAGCGACCTGGCGGGCAGCAGGTCGAGCCGGGTGTTCAGCACCATGCGGCGGGCGCCGAGGCCGCGCGCCTCCCCCTCCAGACGCTCCATCAGCAGCCGCGCCCCGTCGCGGCCCCGGAAGCCCGGCCGCACGAACACCCGGGTGAGCTCGGCCCGTCCGCCGTCCAGCATCAGGATGCCGCCGCACGCGGCGGGCTCGTCGCCGTAGCGGCCCACGACGAACCGGCCGGTGGGCGGGGCCAGGCGCTCCGCGCCGTCGCCCGCGAGCCCTTCGTCGATCTCGGCGTCGGTGGCGGGGCGGCGCCAGTAACTGCCGGCGACGTCCCCGTAGTAGGCGCGCCGCAGGGCGGTCGCGTCGGCGGTGTCGAAGGGCTCGGGGGCGAGGGTCCACTGGCTCATGGGACGTCCCTAACAGGCGGCGGGCCGGTTTGGCACGCGAATTAGCGGCAATCCGCAGTGACGAGCGCTCGTGCACACCGTTACGGAAGGCCAACCAGGAGAGACGGACCAGGAAGGCAGTCATGTCAGCCCTGATGACAGTTCTCATCATCGCCGCGGTCGTCGCCGTGGCACTGGCCGCCGGAGCCCTGCTGTACACGCGCATGGGCCGAGGCGGCGGAACGCGTTCCCTGCGGAGGCGTTTCGGTCCCGAATACGAGCGGACCCTCGCCCGGCACGACGGCGACGACGCCGCCGCCGACCGGGAGCTGCGGGACCGTGTCGAGCGGTACGGCGGTCTCAAGCCGCTGCCGCTGGAGCCGAAGGTCCGCGAGGAGTACACCGCCCAGTGGACGACGCTCCAGGAGCGCTTCGTCGACGCGCCGCGGCAGGCCGTCGCCGACGCCGACCAGCTGCTGGCCCGGATCGCGGAGACCCGCGGCTTCCCCGGCGCGGACCGCTACGAGGAGCAGACCGCCGCGCTGTCGGTGCACCACCCGCACCACGTCGAGGGCTTCCGTGAGGCCCGCCGCACCGCCCACAGCGAGGCGGCGTCCACGGAGGAGCTGCGCGAGGCGATGCTCCACGCGCGTGCCCTCTTCGAGGAGCTGACGGACGGCCGGGCCGCGGCCTCGCCCGCCCGCCAGGGACAGCGCGCACCGAAGGACACCGCCATGCGCCGGCCGAACGTCCTCAAGCCGAAGGGGAGTGGCATCTGATGAACCACCGCGACGACCAGCCGGAGAAGTACCCGCCGACGCCCGCGACCGGTGACACGGTCCCGGCGCAGCGCGTCCCGGAGACCACCGCCCCCTCGGGGCGCGCCCCGGGCCGGCGCCCGGCCGACGAGATGCTCGCGGCAGGACCGCCGCCCGCGCCGCCCGCCGCGACGGACCCGGACCGGCACGGACCCGCGTCCATGACCGGACGGGGTGCGGACCGGGCCGGTGGCGCACGGGAGACGGGCCGGCCGGCCGGCGCGCCCCTCGGCACCGCCGGTCCGCCGGCCGCCGGGCACGGCACGGAGAAGACCTCCGTCGCCCCGGCCGCCCGCACGGCCCCCGGGAACCCGGCTGCCCGGACGCCCCGGGAGCACGACACCACGGGCCACGCACCCGCGGCACCGGTGACGGCCACGCCGCTCGCCGAGTCGCCGCTGTCCGCCCCTCCGCCCGGAGACCCCGGTGCCACGGGCAGGAGCGAGGGACGCACCCTCGCGACCCCCGCCGCGCCGCGCGGGCAGGAGCCGGCGGTACCCACGGGGCAGGCCGAGCGCGCGGACCTCGCCGGGCGCGCGGGTCACACGGACCACACCGGCCACCCGGGCACGCAGCACGGCGCACGGCACGACACCTTGCTCGCCGACGGCGAGCGGGACCGCCTGGACGAGCGGCTCCACCACGCCCTCGCCCACTTCGTGGACGCGCCCCGCAGTTCCGTCGAGGAGGCGGACGCCGTGCTCGACGACGCGGGCAAGCAGCTCGTCGCCTCCCTGGAGAAGCGCCGGCGTGCCCTGCGCGAGGGCTGGCACCGCGACCCGGATGCGGCCGAGCAGGCCGACACCGAGGAGCTGCGCCAGACCCTGCGCACCTACCGGGAGGTCACCCAGCGTCTGCTGGGAGCGTGAGGGCCTTCGCCGCAGGCGGCGGACACGGCCCCCCGGGGCCGTCGGGGCGGGTTGCGCAAGCAGCGCCGTCCGCCGCACGCCCCGGACCCGCTGCCTCGGGCCGGACCCCGTACCGCGGGGTCCGGCCCGAGGCAGCGGCCGTGCCGGGACGGCTCCGCCCGTCCCGGCGGAGCTCCGTCTCACACGGTCTTCGGCGCCGCCTGCTGGACGACCTCGAAGGACCAGAGCGTGGAGGCGGAGGCGGCGGGCCTCGGCCGCTCACCGCCCGCGTCTCCGCCCTGGCCGCCCTGGTGGGCGGCCTTCATCGGGCCCTCCATCCACGCCTGGAAGGCGGCCTCGTCACGCCAGCGGGTGTAGACGAGGTACTGGTCGGTGCCCTCCACGGGGCGCAGCAGCTCGAACCACTCGAAGCCGTCGGAGGACTCCACGGCCCCGGCCCGCGAGGAGAACCGCTTCTCCAGCGTCTCCCGCTGCTCGGCCGGGACGCTCAGCACGTTGATCTTCACGATGCTCATGCCGCCCATCCTGCCGCAGCGGGCCCGTCACCCGACGACGCGGGCCACCAGCAGGCCGTCCCAGCCCTTCACCCCCACGGTCTGGACGGCGGTGGCGTCCAGCCGGGGCTCGTTCGCGACGAGTTCGAACATCTCACGGGTGCCGGTGACCGCCGGGTCCTGGCTGGAGGCGTCCGTCACGGCGCCGCCGCGGACGACGTTGTCCACGACGATCAGGCTGCCGGGGCGGGTCAGCCGCAGCGCCCACTCCACGTAGCGCGGGTTGTTCACCTTGTCCGCGTCGACGAAGACCAGGTCGAACGGGCCCGCGCCGGGCTCCTTCTCGATCCGGGGCAGCAGGTCGAGCGCGGCGCCCGTGCGCACCTCCGCCACCGCGCCGAGCCCCGCCCGGTCCAGATTCGCGCGGGCGACGTCGGCGTGCGCCGGGTCGAACTCCAGCGAGATCAGCCGGCCGTGCTCCGGCAGGGCCCGCGCCAGCCAGATCGCCGAATAGCCGCCGAGCGTCCCGATCTCCAGGATCCGCCGCGCACCCTGGACCCGGGCCAGCAGATGCAGGAACTTGCCCTGGTTCGGGGCCACCGCGATCGGCGGCAGTCCGGCCGCCTCGCTCGCCGCGAGCGCCGCGTCGAGCGCCTCGTCCGCGGGCACCAGCAGATCGGTGACGTAGCGGTCGACCGCGTTCCACCTGTCCTGAGTCGTCATGCGCCCAACCTATTCCAGGCGGCGGCCCGGCAGAGGGCGTACCGGGGCCGCCACGGGCCCGCGGACCGCGGGCCGTTCCGGTCAGCCGGCCGGGGGCGGCACGGTCACCGGGGCGGGCGGTGCGACGGGACGCCGGCGGCGGGCCCGCAGGACCCCCGCGGCGACCGCCGCCAGGAGCGCCGCGGCGCCGCCGGACGTCAGCAGCCACACCGGGATCCCGGCGAACGTCAGCAGCTCGTCCTCGAACACCACCCGCCGAAAGGGTGTGTCCTGCGCGGCCGGGCGCAGTGCGTGGTCGCCGTCGATCCTGCCGGGCTCGGGGAAGCTCTGGTCGAGCACCGTGAGGAAGCGTTCCTCCCCTCCGGTGAGGCGGCCCACCGCCCCCGTCGGCGCGACCTTCCCGGCGAAGGTGACCTCCGGCTCCCGGCCGCCGATCGACGAGACCGGCTCCATACGGTGCGCTGCCAGCACGAACAGGCCCAGGGACTGGGGCGTCGCCGCCCGGCGCGACAGGCGCATCGGGTAGACCGGCTCGTCACTGGTGAAGGTGATTCTCAGCGGGTCCAGGGCGCCCCGCAGCACGGCGCCCTCCTCGCGGGGCGCGAGCCGGACCGCCACGTACTCCCAGCCGCGCTCGGTGTAGGGCCGCAGGTCGTCCGTGAGCCCGTCCGGCAGGTCGAAGCCGTTCTCGTCCAGCCAGCCGGCCAGCGCCCCGGGATCGGTGGCCGCCAGCCGTGCCACGTCGAAGTCGCCGAGCCGTTCCCGCCCGACGACGTCCACACCGGCGGCGCCCGGGAGGGGGGCCGCCGCGCCCGCGCCGTCCACGTCGTCGAACGGCCAGTCGCCGCCGCGGGGCCAGAAGTGGTACCGCTCCCGGTGCTCGGGAGCCGCGGCCCGCACCAGCTCGTCGAAGAGCGCGGGGTCCCCGAGCTCCACCTCGGCCCGGCCGGGCACCGGCATGATCCAGGCGGCCCTCGGGGCGTCCCCGCCGACGGTGAACCGCATGACGATCTGCTCGGTGCGGCCGTCCCACGCCACGACCGAGGTCTCCCGGCCGACCGAGATCTGCGCGTTCCTGTCCGGGATCATCGCGCCGCAGCCGCAGGCATGGGCGGGCGCGACCAGCGAACCGAACTGGAGTGCCAGCAGCACGGCCATCACGGTGAGCATGCGCGCGTGCACGCTGCGTTCTTGTATGTTCCCCCGCATACCTCCTGTGACGGGGCCGCCCGCCGGGCGGTTCCCGCCCGGTGCCGCCTCCGGGTGCGGCCGGGAAGCGGAAAACGGACAGTTGACAGGGTGACGCCCAGGCGAAGAGGGGGGTGCCTGGGACTCCACCGGGCGGTGCGACGCCCGGTGGACACCCTGCGGGCGTACGGACGAACGGTGGGGAGGCGCGGCGCGAGGTGGTGAACGCGGAACACGGCGTGCGCGGCAGGACGGCCGGCCCGGGAATCGGCGCGGCCAGAGCGGTGCTCTGGCTGGTCGCCGCCGTCCTCGCCGCGCGCCAGACGGCGGCCGTCCTGACCCGGCCCCCGGGCGAACGCCTCACCGACCTGGAGACCTGGATCGGCCCGGAGGGCGTGCTCCACGTGAGCGGCTCGCTCTACGACGCCGGACGCTTCACCGGAACCCCGTTCGCCGGGCTCGTGCTCAGACCGTTCGCCGGCGCCGCGCAGCAGAGTCTCGGCGTGGCCTGGACGTTCGGCACGCTGCTGCTGGTCGTCGCCATCGGGCTCGTGGCGTCGCGGGCCCTGCCCCCGCCGGTGTCGCGCCGCAGCACCCTGCTCGCGGCCCCGGTCGCCATCAGCCTGCTGATGCTGTCGCTGCCCGTGCGCAACAGCTTCCACCTGGGGCAGACCAGCGTCATCCCGGTGCTCCTGGTGCTGCTCGGCTGCTTCGCCGCGCGCGGCGAGAGATCCGCGGGTCTGCTCGTCGGCCTCGGCGCCGCCCTCCAGCCCACCGTGCTGCTCTTCGCGCCACTGCTGTGGTTCACCGGCCGCCGCCGGGCCGCGGCGGGCGCGGCGGGCACCTTCGCCGGGCTCACCGCCCTCGCCTGGACCGTCCTGCCCGGGGACTCCTGGACCTACTGGATCCACCATGTCGCCGGCGCCGGACTCGGCGCGAGCCCCGACAGCCCGGCCAACCAGTCCCTGCACGGCGCCCTGCTCCGCCTCGGCCTCCAGGGGCCGCCCGAGATCGCCCTCTGTGCCGTGCTCGCCACCGCCGTCGTGGTGCTGGGCCTGCGCCGCGCCGTGCGGTACGCCGGGGACGGCCAGCTGCTCCTGGCCGTCGCGATCACCGGCTGCGTCGCCGTCGCCGTCTCGCCGACGACGTGGCAGCACCAGTTGCTGTGGATCCTGCTCGCCGTCGCCGGCCGGGTCGGCAGACGCGCCGGCGACCGCATGCTGTGGCCCGTCCTCGTGGTCCTCGCCATGACCCTGCCGGGCACGATGCTGCTGCCCAACCTGGTGCCGCTGCATCCGCTGCGCGACAACGTGCTGCTGATCGCCGCCCTCGCGGCCGCCTGCGCCGTCCCGTTCCTCACCCTCGACTCCCCGTACTTCCGGCGTCCGGCGCCCACCGAGTACGCGCGGCCGGTGCCCGCGCGCCTGCGCCGGGTGCCGCTGCTGCCGTTCTGGCGCCGGGCCCTCAGCCGCCCCAACCTGCTGCTGGAACTGCTGGTGACACGGGCCGGCTACTCCGTCTACTCGCACATCCGGGCTGCCGCCACCGGCAGCGTGGACGCCGCCGAGTCCCACGCCCGGCAGGTGCTGTCCCTGGAGACCGCGCTGGGGATCGACATCGAGCACGGCGTCAACCACCTGGTGGTCGGGGCGCCGTGGGCGGAGGCGTTCTTCGACTTCTACTACACGTCGTTCCACTTCGTGGTCCCGCTCACGGTCCTCGGGGTCCTCTACGTCCGCCGCCCGGCCGACTACCGCTGGGCGCGCACCTCGCTGGCCTTCGCGACGCTCCTGGCGCTCCTCGGCTTCTGGCTGTACCCGCTGGCGCCGCCGAGGCTGATGCCCGGACTCGGCTACATCGACACCGTCCACGGCCCGCAGGATCTCGCCGCCCCGGACTACGGGGCGATGACGGCCGTCACCAACCAGTACGCGGCCATGCCGTCGCTGCACTTCGGCTGGTCGCTGTGGTGCGGGCTCGTGGTGCTCGTCCTCGCCCCCCGGCTGTGGATGAGACTGCTCGCGCTGCTGCACCCGCTGTTCACGGTGTGTGCGATCGTGGCGACCGCCAACCACTGGGTGCTGGACGCGGCCGGGGGCGCGGTGGTGGTCGGGGCCGGCTTCGGCCTCACTTACGTCCTGGCGGGCAGGCGGGCGCTGCGGATCCCCGCCCGCTCGGTGCCGCCCGCGCGGACGGCCGGGCCGGCGGAGGCGGAGGCGGAGACGGAGACGTGGGAGACGCAGACGGCGACCCGCACGCATGCGTGAGCCCCCGGGGCGGCGGGACGCCGGTCCCGCACCCCGGGGGACGGATCGTCGCGTCCCGCCATGGTCCGACGCACCCGGCCGTTCCGCCACCCGGGGGACGGCCCGGCGGTCCGGCGGGCGTGGACGCGGCGGCGGGCGGCGGGTGCGCGCGAAGAGGCTCCGGAGCGGTCGTCGCTCCGGAGCCTCTTCGTGCCGGGCCGTCAGGTCACCGGCGGATCACCGCGGCGGGCCGCCTCAGTACCAGTGGTTGTCCTGCCAGAAGTCCCAGGCGCCGCACGGGCTGCCGTAACGGTCCTTCATGTAGTCCAGGCCCCACTCGATCTGCGTCTTCGGGTTGGTCTTCCAGTCCGGGCCCGCGGAGGCCATCTTCGAGGCCGGCAGCGCCTGCACCAGGCCGTACGCGCCAGACGAGGCGTTGGTCGCGGTGTGGTCCCAGCGGGACTCGTGCTCGACGATCTTGCTGAAGCACGCGTACTGGCCGGCGGGCATCATCTTCTTCGCGATCTGCTGCGGGGAGGCGGTCGCGGCCGAGGCCGTCGAGGTGGCCCCCAGCACCGCGCCCGCCGTGCCGAGGAGCACGGCGGCACCGGCGACGACGGACCTGTGGCGGGCGGTGAAGCGGGTGATCGGCGAACGGGACAAGACATGTTCCTGACGTCGGGGACGGGGAGTCGCGCGGCCGGGGCCGGACCGGGCCGGTCGCGGGCGTCGGGCGCCCTGCGGATGCCGGGCCGGGGCCCTGCGGTGCCGTGCGACGAGAACAGTTGTAGCCGCGGCGCGGGGAGGCGTGCCGTGACCGGCCTCACCCGCCGTATACGACCCCCACGGGGCACGTCGGCCGAACGTCCCGAAGGGTGTAGAGCGGCGTCCGTGCAGACCGGAGCGGGTTCCGGCGGCCGCCGGGACCTACGAGGCGGGATCGTTATGGGACCTGTGGCCTGTGGGGTGCCTCACCCGCCGGGCGCCCGCTCCGGCTCCTCGAATGTGACCCGGGCCTCGAACGCGGCCCGCCGGGTGGCCCGGCGCAGCGCCCTCAGCAGCGTGCCGCCGAGGGTGAGCGTCAGCACCACCGTCAGCACCGCCCGCCCCAGGTCCCAGCCGAGCGAGGTCGCAGTGACGTACGCGAGGAAGCGCACCAGGTTCTCGTGCACCGGATCCCCGGGGTGGAACGAGAGGCCCGACGCCATGCCGGTGATGATCGTCCAGCCGTAGAGGTTCATGACCGTGCCGTAGGCGAACGCCGCGAACGCCCCGTACAGCGCGAGCATCCCCAGCTCGGCACGCCCCCGCAGCCGCTCCGCCCCGGGCAGCAGGCCCGCGCCCATGGTGAACCAGCCCATCGACAGCATCTGGAACGGCATCCACGGGCCCACACCGCCGGTCAGCAGGGCGGAGGCGAACATCGTCACCGAGCCGAGCACGAAGCCGAAGCCGGSCCCGAGCACCCGCCCGCTCAGCACCATCAGGAAGAACATCGGTTCCAGACCGGCCGTCCCCGCCCCCAGCGGCCGCAGCGCCGCCCCGACCGCGGCGAGCACGCCCAGCATCGCCACCGCCTTGGCGTCCATCCCGGAGTCGGCGACGGTGGCGACGACCACGGCGACGAGCAGCGGCAGCAGCGCGCCGAACAGCCACGGGGCGTCACCGGAGTGCGCCGCGAGCCCCGACCCCCCGTCGGCGAGCAGCGGCCAGCCGAAGAAGACGACGCCGATGGCGCTGACGAGCACCAGCGCGGCGACCGACCGGGGCCCCAGTCGCACCGGCCGCGCCGCGGGGGAGCCGTCCCGGCCCCCGGCGCGCGTCATCCCGCTCCCCGTTCGCCCAGCGCGGCCGCCACCTGCGGGACCGTGAGCCAGTGCTGCGGCGCGAGGACCTTGGCGACCTGTGGGGCGAAGGCGGGGGACGAGACCACGACCTCCGCCGTCGGACCGTCCGCGACGATCTCGCCGTCGGCGAGGATCACCACCCGGTGCGCGAGTTCGGCGGCCAGTTCCACGTCGTGCGTGGCCAGCACGATGGAGTGCCCCTCGGCGGCCAGCCCGCGCAGCACGCCGACGAGCCGGGCCTTGGCCGCGTAGTCCAGGCCCCGGGTCGGCTCGTCGAGCAGGATCAGCGGCGGACGGGCCGTCAGCACGAGGGCCAGTGCCAGGGCGAGGCGCTGTCCCTCCGACAGGTCGCGCGGGTGGGTGGCGTCGGGGACCCCGGGCAGCAGGGCGGACACCAGGGCGCCGCAGGTGCCGGGCTCCGCGCCGGCGTCCTCGTCGGCGGCCGCGCACTCGGCGGCGACGGTGTCCGCGTAGAGCAGGTCCCTCGGTTCCTGCGGCACCAGGCCGACATGCCGGATCAGCTCCTGCGGCGGGGTGCGGTGGGGCGGGTGCCCGCCGACCTCGACGGTGCCGGAGGTGGGCGCGACCATGCCGACGAGGGCGCCGAGCAGTGTGGACTTGCCCGCGCCGTTGCGGCCCATCAGCGCGACGGTCTCGCCCGCGGCGACGCTCAGGTCCACCTGCCGCAGCGCGTCGATCCGCGCCCGCCGCACGCCCAGCGCCCGCACCCGCGCGATCGCTGCGGTGCCGGGGACTGCGGCGGGCACGGCGGCCGACCGCTGCCGCCGGCTGCCCGCGCCCAGCCGGGCGAACGCCCGGCGCAGGGCGCCCGCGGGCCGCAGCGAGCCGGTCCCGGGTCCGGGGCCCCCGGTACCGCTCGTCCCGCTCGCGTCGTTCGTGCCGCTCGTCCTGCTCGCGTCGTTCGTGCCGTCCGCGGCGGCGGGCGGTCGCGAAGGGGCCGACGGGTCGGCGTGCGGCCCCGGGGCGGAGGCGGCGAGGCGGTCGCGCAGACCGGGGGCGAGACGGCGGGCGTCGCGCACGGAGAGGGGGAGGGGCGACCAGCCCGCGAGACGGCCCAGCGAGACCACGGGCGGACGGACGGGGGAGACGGCCATCACCTCGGCCGGCGTCCCGACGACCGGTGCCTCGCCAAGACCGGGGAGCAGGATCACCCGGTCCGCGTACTGGACCACGCGCTCCAGCCGGTGCTCCGCCATGAGCACCGTGGTGCCCAGGTCGTGCACCAGCCGCTGGAGCACCGAGAGGACGTCCTCGGCCGCCGCCGGGTCCAGCGCGGAAGTCGGCTCGTCCAGCACCAGCACCTTCGGGTGGGTGGTCAGCACCGAGCCGATGGCCACCCGCTGCTGCTGGCCGCCCGACAGGGTGGCGATCGGACGGTCGCGCAGCTCGGCGAGCCCCAGCAGGTCGAGGGTCTCCTCCACCCGCCGGCGCATCACCGCAGGGGCCAGGCCGAGGGACTCCATGCCGTAGGCCAGCTCGTCCTCCACCGTGTCCGTCACGAAGTGCGCGAGCGGGTCCTGGCCCACCGTGCCGACGACGTCGGCGAGCTCGCGCGGCCTGTGGGTGCGGGTGTCCCGTCCGCAGACGGTGACCCGCCCGCGCAGCGTGCCGCCCGTGAAGTGGGGCACCAACCCCGAGACGGCGCCCAGCAGGGTCGACTTGCCCACCCCGGACGGGCCGACGAGCAGCACCAGTTCACCCTCCGGCACGGTCAGGTCCACCCGCTCCAGCGTGGGTCCGGTGGCATCGCCGTACCTCACCGTCACGTCGTCGAAGCGGATCACTGTCTCGGCTCCTCGGGTCCTGCGGATGCGGGGGAGTGCGGGGTGCGGCCCGCGGCGGCGGGCGGCAGCGGGGCGACGAACGCGGGCAGCAGCCCGATCAGCACCGACAGTGCGGGCCACAGCGGCAGTTCGGGCACGGTCGGAGGGACGACGCCGGGGTGCAGGGCCGCCGGGTCCAGCGACGCGGCACGGATCATCAGCAGCGCCACGGCCGCCCCCGATCCGGCGACCAGCCAGGACCGGGCGCCCCAGCGGTCGGGCCGGTAGCGGGTCCGCACCGAGCGCCGACCGCCCAGCCACAGCCCTCCGGCGGCCGCGACGAGCCCCGCCGCCATGAGCGGTACGGCGTAGCCCGCGCCCTCGGCCGCCAGCAGCCCGTACGACCCGGCGCAGACGCCGAGCAGCCCGCCCAGGGTCAGCGCGGCCGTGGTGCGGCGCACGCCGGGCGGCACCTGCGCGGTGCGTCCGTAGCCGCGGGCGTCCATCGACGCGGCGACGGCGACGGACCGCTCCAGCGCACCCTCCAGCACCGGCAGCGCGATCTGGGCGACGGCCGCCACCCCGCCCGTGGAACGGCCCCGCAGTCTGCGGGCCGTGCGCAGCCGCAGCACGTCGGAGACCATGTTCGGCGCGAAGGTCATCGCGACGACGACCGCCACCCCCGCCTCGTACAGCGCGCCGGGCAGCGACTTGAGCAGCCGGGCGGGGTTGGCGAGCGCGTTGGCCGCGCCGACGCAGATCAGCAGCGTCGCCAGCCTGGCCCCGTCGTACAGGGCGAACAGCACCTGCTCGCCGGTGACCCGGCCGCCGATGCGGATGCCGTCCGCCCAGCCGGGCATCGGCACCTCGGGGAGCGTGAACAGCAGGTGCGTGCCGGGGATCGGGGAGCCGAGGGCCACGGAGAACACGACGCGGACCGCGATCACGAACAGCCCGAGCTTCACGAACGCGCCGTACGAACGGGCCCAGGGCGCGTCGGTCCGCCGGGCCGCCACCACGTACCCGGCGACGCCGACGAGCAGCCCGAGCAGCAGCGGGTTGGTGGTCCGCGAGGCGGCCACGGCCAGACCGACGGCCCACAGCCACCAGGCCCCGGCATGCAGCGAGTTGCTCCGCGTGGCGACGGGCGCGCCCAGCGCGCGCAGCGGCCGGGGAACGCGGCGCTCCCGCGCGGCGCGGGCCCCCGGGTCACGGCCTCCCACTGTGCGGGCCCTCGGGTCACGGCCCTCCGCGGCGCGGGCCCCCGGGGCACGGCCCTCCGCTGTGCGGCCACCGGTCCGGGCGCTCTCACCCGGCGGGCGCTCCGGTCCGGGCGCGGGTGTGCGGCTGCGCACGAGCCGCTCGGCGCGCGCATCCGCCGGACGGTCCGCCGCGGCGCGGCCCGCGGCCCGGGAGCCCTCCGCGGTGCGGTCGTCCGCCCGGGCGTCCTCGCCGTGGCGCCCGTCCGGGCCGTGGCCCGGCGTGCCGGCGTCCGCGACGCGGTCGCCGGCCCGGGCCTCGGCGCCGCGGCCCGGAGGACGGCCGTTCGGCGGGGTCATCCGCGGCGGCGGCGGGACTGCCACAGGGCCGCCGCGCCGAGCGCGAGGACGGCGGCGATGCCCGCGTACACGCCCACGGACGGGCCGGAGCCCCCGGCGTCCGCCGGCGCGCCGGCCTCCGTGTCGGCCGGGCCCGACGGGGCGCTCCCGGATACCTTCTCCCCGCATCCCGCCTTCGGGTAGCCCCCGATCGCGCAGAGCAGCGCGTCGCCGTTGTAGCGCAGCGGCTTCGCGACCTGGGCCAGCGCCTCCGCCGACGTCGCGTCCGGTGCGACCTGCGCGCACGCGGCACGCGCCGCCGGCGGGGTCTCGCCGGGCACGGCGTCCTCGGGCGTGCCGAAGTCCACGACGAGCGCCACCCGCTTGGTGCCGTCCTTCGCGGGGGTGCCCGCGCACACCGCGGCGAAGTCGGGAGCGGTGCGCGGCTGCGCCGAGTCGCCGCTGTCCTCGCTGACGGAGAAGCGGAAGCCGTTCACCGAGCCGTCGGCGGGACGCGCGGTGGCCGGGCCCTCCGTCGCGTACGTCCAGGCGCCGCCGCTGCCCTGCCAGAACGACCAGTAGCGGTAGCCGGCCGCCTGCGCGGGTGCGGCCGCGAGGGCGGCGAGCAGCGCGCCGAGCCCGAGGACGGCGAGGATCCGGCGACGCATCAGAGCTGGTTCTTCCGGCGTCCGCTGAACAGGAACCCGATGCCGACCGCGGCGACGAAGAAGACACCGACGATCCACCAGGTGGACAGCGGGGAGTCGTCGTCCTTCTTCTCGTCCTTCTCGTCCTTCCCGTCCGTCCCGGAAGGGCTCGGGGAGGCGTCCTCGGCCGACTGGGGGGCCGGGCCGGTCGCGTTCAGCCCCGCGACGAGGTCGGTGGAGCCGAACGCCTTCGGGTCGGCGCCCGTCGCGTGGGCGGCGAGGATCAGCTGGGCGTACGCGGCGGGGCCGGTCTCCTTCGCCCAGGCGGTGGCGTTCCCCTGGAGCCAGGTCAGGGACTTCCCGGCCTGCTCGGGCATCCCCTGCGCGGCGAGCGCGACGACCGCGTCGGCGGTGTTGCCGAAGTCGGGCTTGGGGGAGGAGTCGTCGGCGCCGGGCATCGGCGCGGTGTCGAGGTGGCCGGACGTCGCGAGGGCGCCCGAGAGGTAGAGGGCGCCGTTGCGCGCTGCGGCGGCGAGGTCCTTCCCGTCCGTGCAGGCGGTGGCCGCCCCGGTGGCCTCGGGGCCCGCGGTGGCGGCCATGCCCTGGCCGCTCGCGGCGAGCACGGCGGCGGCGGTGGAGTCGGCGACGATACCGGGGGTCTTCGGCTGGTAGACGAAGGCGCCCGCCTCCTTCGCGTCGCAGGGCTGCGCGAACGTCAGCAGCGCGTCGAGCGGGCTCCTGCCGCCCTGGGCGGTCACCTTCGCCGGGTCCTCGCCGGCCGCGCGGAGCGCGCCGACGACGACGGAGGTGGAGTTGGCGTCGCTGGCGCCGCCGGGGTTGTAGCCCCAGCCGCCGTCCTCGTTCTGCACGGACTTCAGCCAGCCGGTGGTCCGGGCGACGACGTCGTCCTTGCCGCCCAGCGCCGCGAGCGCCTGCACGGCGGCGGCACTCGCGTTGGTGTCCAGCGGCAGCTTGGGGTCGCAGGGCCGGGAGACGTCGGCGCGGTAGGAGGGGAAGCCGCCGCCGTCGCACTGCTGGCCGGTCAGCAGGTCGACGGCCTTCGCGGCGGGGACCACGCCGACCGTGTCCTGGGCGAGCAGGGCGAGCGACTGCCGCCACACGCCGTCGTACGTCGGGTCGCCCGTGCCGTACAGGCCGGACGGCAGCGCGACGGACGGCGAGGGCGACGGGGACGGCGCGGCGACGGCCGCCGGGGCGGTGGCCGCGGCCAGCACGGCGGCGACGGCGAATGCGGCGGAGCCGCGGCGGACGGTGGTCATGGCGGGCGGTGCCTCTCCTGCGGATGGTTCCGGCGGGAGGCGGGCTCAGGCACACGAGGGCACCAGGCTCCGGCTCCGTATGCCTCGACGGTGCCGGCCGCCGGCGGGACGCCGGCGGCACGAGCCGGTCACGACCGCGTGCGGGGCATTCCGACTCGCCGCCGGCGGAGGCCGGCGGCTCACGGCTGCGGGTCAGCGCCGGTTTCGCACCGGCTTCCCCCCGTACGGGCAATGATGACGACCCGCACACTGTACCGGCCGGTCACCGGAGCGCGGCGGGGCGCGGATCACACCGGCCACGGCCGGGACGGCGGGACGCGCGGCCGGGCTCACCGGGACGCGCTGCCGTGCCCGCGGGGCACCCGGCCGGGCTCGCCGGGCCGGGTGCGGCCCGGGTCCGGGCCGGTGGGCCCTCGGGAGCCGGACGGCAGCCCCTACGCTCGCCGCATGGGAGATCTCTTCGCCGTCGACGTCTCGCTCGACCTGCCGCGCGAGGTGCCGGCCACCGTCCTCACCGCGCTGCGCCACCACCTCGCACCAGCCCCCGAGGACGACGAGGACGCGGCCGTGCACGCCGGGGACGACGAGGACGCGGCCGGCTGCGCCGGCGACCCGGGGCCGTTCTTCGGCGGGCGCGGACCGGCGTACCGCATCGGCGGGGTGGTGGGCGGCGAGCTGCTGCCGGCGCCCCGTGGCTGGGCGCTCACCGTCCGGCAGGAGATCCACGCCGAACTCCTCGACGAGGTCGTCGCGTTCGTCGGCGACCTGGTCGCGCACACGACCACACCCGGGGTGGTGGGCCAGGTCCGCTTCTACGAGGACGAGATCCCCGAACTCCTGGTCAACCGGGCGGGCACCCTGCTCCGGATACGGCCCGTCCCGCCGGCGCCCTGACCGGCGGGGAGGCGGGCCGGGCCCTCAGGGCGTGCGGGGGAGGTCGATGAGCCGGCAGACGGTGTCGAGGTCCGCCCGCACCTGGCCGATGGACGCGCGGCCGGAGAGCCAGGCGATGAGCGTGGCGTGCCAGGTGTGCTCGATGACGCGGATCGCCGAGAGCTGTTCGGGCGTCGGGTCGGTCAGGCCGGTGGCGTCCAGGATGATCGCCGCCGTCCGCCGGGACACCGCGTCGACCTCGGCGCTCACACTGCGGTCCGCGAACGTCAGCGCGCGCGCCATCGCGTCCGCGAGGTGCGGTTCGCGCTGGAGCGCCCGGAAGGCCCGCATCAGGGTCTCCGCCACCCGCTCCGCGGCCGAGTCACCGGCGGGCGGACGCCTGCGGAGCGTGGTGTGCAAATGCGCCAGCTGGTCCTGCATCGTGGCGACCAGCAGATGGATCTTGGAGGGGAAGTAGCGGTAGAGCGTCCCGAGCGCGACCTCGGCCGCCTCGGCCACCTCCCGCATCTGGACGGCGTCGAAGCCGCCCCGGCAGGCCAGTTGCGTGGTGGCGTGCAGGATGCGGCGCCGGCGCGCCTCCTGGCGCTCGGTGAGAGCCGGCGCCCCGCCGGCGAGGGTCGTGGCTCCCGGCGCGGCCGCTCTGGCTTCCGCTGTCATCTGTTCCGTCCCTGGTGATGCGGTGACGCGTGCGGAGCGCAGCGTCGCGCCCGCCCGGCATGGTGCCGCACGCGGTGCGTCCGTCGTGGCGTGAATCACCTGATCCGCCGGTCACAGTTGCACTACCTGCCGGTAGATTCGAAGCTCTTGAACGATCAAGTCTGAAACTTGTTCTACATTAGCGCGACCGATTACGCTCCGGCGGAACGCAGTGAGAAGGGGGCCGTGGGTGACCGCAGAGGCCATAGAGATCGGCCCCCGCGCGGGCGCGTCCGCCGACGGCGACGCCCCCCTGCGCATCGCGCTCCTGACGTACAAGGGGAACCCGTTCTGCGGCGGCCAGGGCGTCTACGCACGCCACCTGTCGCGCGAACTCGCCCGCCTCGGCCACAGCGTCGAGGTCATCGGCGCCCAGCCGTACCCCGTACTCGACGAGGGCGTCCCGCTCACCGAGCTGCCCAGCCTGGACCTGTACCGCAGCCCCGACCCGTTCCGCACCCCGAAGCGGGACGAGTACCGCGACTGGATCGACGCCGTCGAGGTCGCCACCATGTGGACCGGCGGATTCCCCGAGCCGCTCACCTTCTCCCTGCGGGCCCGGCGCCATCTGAGGGCCCGCCGGGGCGACTTCGACGTCGTCCACGACAACCAGACCCTCGGCTACGGGCTCCTCGGCGACATCGGCGCCCCCCTGGTGACCACCATCCACCACCCGATCACGGTGGACCGGCAGCTCGACCTGGACGCCGCCGCCGACTGGAAACGCCGCGCCTCGGTGCGCCGCTGGTACGGCTTCACCCGGATGCAGAAGCGCGTCGCCCGCCGCCTGCCGTCGGTCCTCACCGTCTCCGGCTCCTCCCGCCAGGAGATCAGCGAGCACCTCGGCGTCCGTGACGACCGCATCCACGTCGTCCACATCGGCGCCGACACCGACCTCTTCTCGCCGGATCCGTCCGTCGCCCGGGTCCCCGGCCGGATCGTCACCACCTCCAGCGCCGACGTGCCCCTCAAGGGACTCGTGCACCTCGTCGAGGCCCTCGCCAAGCTGCGCACCGAGCAGCCGGACGCCCACCTCGTCGTCGTCGGCAAGCGCGCCGAGGACGGTCCCGTCGCGCAGCTGATCGAGCGGTACGGGCTGGCGGACGCGATCCGGTTCGTCAAGGGCATCACCGACGCCGAGCTCGTCGACCTGGTGCGCAGCGCCCAGATCGCCTGTGTGCCGTCGCTGTACGAGGGCTTCTCGCTGCCCGCCGCCGAGGCGATGGCCACCGGCACGCCGCTGGTCGCCACGACCGGCGGCGCGATCCCCGAGGTCGCCGGCCCGGACGGCGAGACCTGTCTCGCGGTGCCGCCCGGCGACTGCGACGCGCTCGCCGCCGCCCTGCGCCGGCTCCTCGGCGACGAGGACCTGCGCGCCCGGCTCGGCGCCGCGGGCCGGGCCCGGGTCCTCGCCCGCTTCACCTGGAAGCAGGCGGCGATCGGCACCGCCGAGCGCTACCGGGAGGCCATCGCCGCGTCCCGGACCTCCGTCCGCACCCCCTGAGAAACCCCTCACGCTCCGCCCGCAGGAAGGCAGACCCCCGTGCTGACCGTCGACTTCTCCCGCTTTCCGCTCGCACCGGGCGACCGCGTGCTCGACCTGGGCTGCGGCGCAGGCCGGCACGCGTTCGAGTGTTACCGGCGGGGCGCGCAGGTCGTGGCCCTGGACCAGAACGGCGAGGAGATCCGCGAGGTCGCCAAGTGGTTCGCCGCGATGAAGGAGGCGGGCGAGGCCCCCGAGGGCGCCACCGCCACGGCGATGGAGGGCGACGCGCTCAACCTGCCGTTCCCCGACGAGTCGTTCGACGTCGTCATCATCTCCGAGGTCATGGAGCACATCCCCGACGACAAGGGCGTCCTCGCCGAGATGGTGCGGGTGCTCAAGCCGGGCGGCCGCATCGCGGTGACCGTGCCGCGCTACGGCCCCGAGAAGATCTGCTGGGCGCTGTCCGACGCCTACCACGAGGTCGAGGGCGGGCACATCCGCATCTACCGGGCCGACGAGCTGCTCGCCAGGATGAAGCAGGCCGGCCTGCGCCCGTACGGCACCCATCACGCGCACGCCCTGCACTCGCCGTACTGGTGGCTCAAGTGCGCCTTCGGCGTGGACAACGACAAGGCCCTGCCGGTGAAGGCGTACCACAAGCTGCTGGTCTGGGACATCATGAAGAAGCCGCTCGCGACCCGGGTCGCCGAGCAGGCCCTCAACCCGCTGATCGGCAAGAGCTTCGTGGCCTACGCGACCAAGCCGCACCTGCCCCGTCTGCCCGGGGCCGAGGCGTGACGACGGAGCGGCGCACCGAACACCTCGTCCTGCCGGGCGTGCTGACGGCCGAGCAGGCCGGGCGCACCGTCGCGGGGATACTCGCCGCGCAGCGCGAGGACGGGGCGATCCCGTGGTTCCGCGGCCACCACCTCGACCCGTGGGACCACACCGAGGCCGCGATGGCGCTCGACGCGGCGGGCGAACACGAGGCGGCGGCCCGCGCCTACGCGTGGCTCGCCGAGCACCAGAACCCCGACGGCTCCTGGTACGCGGCCTACCACGACGGTGACGCGGACGCCGTCACCGACCGGGGCCGGGAGAGCAACTTCACCGCCTATGTCGCGGTGGGCGTCTGGCACCACTACCTCACCACCGGCGACGAGGCGTTCCTCGACCGCATGTGGCCCGTGGTGTACGCGGCGGTCGAGTTCGTGCTCGGCCTCCAGCAGCCCGGCGGCCAGATCGGCTGGAAGCGGGAGCCGGACGGCTCCGCGGTCGGCGACGCGCTGCTGACCGGCAGTTCGTCGATCCACCACGCTCTGCGGTGCGCGCTCGCCGTCGCCGAGGAACGGGAGGAGCCGCAGCCGGACTGGGAGCTCGCCCTCGGCGCGCTCGCGCACGCCGTCCGCCACCACCCCGAGCGGTTCCTGGACAAGGACCACTACTCGATGGACTGGTACTACCCGGTCCTCGGCGGCGCCCTCACCGGCGAGGCGGCGAGGGAGCGGATCGCGTCCCGCTGGGACGAGTTCGTGGTGCCCGGCCTCGGGGTGCGGTGCGTGCTGCCCAACCCGTGGGTGACCGGCGGGGAGAGCTGCGAGCTGGCGCTCGCGCTCTGGGCCAGCGGCGAGTCCGACCGCGCGCTGGAGATCCTCCAGTCCATCGGGCACCTGCGCGCCGACGACGGCATGTACTGGACGGGCTACGTCTTCGAGGGCAACCGCGCGATGTGGCCCGAGGAGCGCACCACCTGGACGGCGGGCTCCCTGCTGCTCGCGGTGGCCGCCCTCGGCGGCGACGAGGCGACGGTCGCCGTCTTCGGCGGGGAGCGCCTGCCGGCGGGACTGGTGCGCCCGGGGGAGTGCTGCGGGGCGCAGTAGCCCCTGCGCGGGGGTCCTTCGCCCCGGCGGGCCCCGGCCCGGACGCCGGGCGGGCTGCGGCCGCGCGCCCCGGACGCCGGCGGACTCGTCGTCGCCGGCGCCGGGGGTGGCGCGTCCGTGCCGGTGCCGGGCCGCGCCCGGTGTCAGCGGCGGCGGATGGCTCCGGCGGCGGCGTGGCCGATGAAGAGGTAGACGACGGCCGCGAGGCCGTAGCCCGCGACCACCCGTGCCCACTCCTCGTCGAAGGTGAACAGGTCGTGCGACCAGCCGGCCAGCCAGCGCGCCGTCTCGCGGACGAACTCCACGAGGTCGTTGGCACGGTTGGCGTCCAGCAGGTACATGAGGATCCACAGGCCGATGACGAAGGCCATGACGTCCGCGACGACGGCGATGATTCTCGCCGCGGTAGTGGTGTTGCCAGCGCGTGTTGTCATGTTCCGCGTCTTGCCCCTTGTGCGCCTGTGAAACCCGTTCGAGTGAACCCGGATGGCGACAAGTGCCGCCGGGCCCGGGGGCCGTGGGCGGTCCGCACCCGGCTGTGCGCACCGGTGACGAGGCCGGCCTCTCCGGCGCCTCGCCCGCAACGGGCTCGAACCGGCCGCGGAGCACGCCGAGGCGACCCGTCGCTCGCGAAGGCGGCTGCGCACCCCGGGGATCGGCCAACTCGGGCGCGAGGTCGCCGAGTTGCGCCGGATCGAGTCAGGCATGCGGACCTGGCGTCGTCCGAGTGCGTCGTTCGGGTCCGTGATCGAGGAGGCGGGGCGCGCACAGTCGTGCGGGCCGCCGTGTGCGCCCGGTGTCCCGACCGGACACCTGGCGGGGCCGGTTCCGGACACGCGAGCGGCCCCCGCCCTGAGGGCGGGGGCCGCTCGACTGCTCGCGGGTGCGGGCCGTCAGCCGCGCTGGATGCCGGAGGTGTCCTGGAGGACGCCGCGGCGGCCGTCCTGGGTCTGGGCGATCAGGCCCGGACCACGCTGCTCGACCGCCAGGTACCAGGTACCGGGGGCCAGTTCGGCGATCGGCGCGGGCGAACCGTCCTCGCCGTACAGCGGACGGGCCACCGGCACGGCGAACCAGAACGGCGAGAAGTCCGAGGAGCCGCCGCCCTGCGAGGCGTCGGCCGGCGCCGGGGCGCCGCCCTGCGGACCGGGCTGCCCGCCCTGCGGCTGACCCGGCTGGGCGCCGTACGGCTGGGGCTGACCGGGCTGCGCGCCGTAGGGCTGCTGGCCGCCGGGGTAGCCGTAACCGCCCTGCGGCTGGGCGCCGTAGGGCTGCGGGGACGCCGGGCGCGGGGCGCCGACGAGCGGGGCCTTGAGCGCGGGCACCAGCGGGGTCGCGATGGCGGCCCCGGTGAGCGCCAGCGCCGCGATCAGACCGAGGATCAGGCCGGCGCCCGCGTCGATCTGGTCGAGGTCGATGAGGGTCCAGAAGAAGAACCAGGCGACGAACACCGTCGCCGCGACGCCGAACTGGCCGAGGTCGATCCCCGCGACCCGGCGCTGCGGCTGGGAGCGGGAGAGAACGATCAGAACCGCGCCGAGCACGCCGACCATGTAGATCGCGAGGGCGCTGTTCAGGCTGTCCCACGCGTTCGGCCCTTCGTCGCCGACGTCGTAGGTCTTGAGGAACGAGGCGATGAACAGCAACACCGCTGCTCCGATCACCACGCCATCGCCTCGAGTGAGGGAGCGGATGTTCACGTGTCAGTCCTTCGTAGGTCGTCTCATCGGGGCGGTCGTCGCTGCCGCCCGCTGGGCGGGTTCACGGACGCGGAGCTCGGGGGAAGACTCCCCATCGTAGAGGCGAATCTATCGTCCGGCGGTTCCGGCCGTCCTCCCGGTATCCCGTTCGCAGGGTCACTGCTGGAGATAGCCGGCGATCCCGTCGGCCATTCCCTGGGCCGCGCGCTGACGCCAACTCGCGTTCGCCAGCAGGGCCGCGTCCTTCGGATCACGCATATTGCCGCATTCGACGAACACTTTGGGAACGGTCGAGAGATTCAGGCCGCCGAGATCCTTGCGTTCGTCCAGTCCCGTGCCGCCGCCGATGTAGTTGGAGGGTGCGGTTCCGGTGGCGCGTCCGAAACCGTCCGCGATGCGTTCGCCCAGGTCGCGCGAGGGGGCGACGATACGGGAGGTGTCGGCTTCGCCGCTTTTGACGAGGCCCGGGAGGATGATGTGGAATCCGCGATTCCCGGCAGCGGATCCATCCGCGTGGACGGAGATCACGGCGTCCGCGTCCGCATTGTTGCCGAACCGTGCTCGTTCATCCACGCACGGGCCGAACGGACGATCGTCGTCCTGGGTGAATTCGACCCTTGCGCCCTGCTTCTCGAGCAGTGTGCGAAGACGGCGTGAAACATCGAGGGTGAAATCGGCTTCGCGGTAGCCGGCGTTGCTGGCGGTGCCCGTGGTGTCGCATTCCTTGCGGTTCGTTCCGATGTCCACGAGCTCGTTGATCTCGCTCGTGTGACGGAAGTTGCCGGGGTTGTGCCCGGGGTCGACGACCACGGTCCGGCCTGCCAGCGGTCCCTCGGCGCGGGGCGTGCCGGACGAGGCGGAGGCGGACGGCCGGGCCCCCTGCGACGCCTCCGGGTCCCCCGGCTTGTCCGCCGGGGGAGTCGTCACGGGAGCCGGGGCGGACGGCTCACCGGCCGAGCTCCGGCCTCCGTCCCCGGCCGGGCCCGGCCAGACCAGCCACCCGGCGAGGGCGGCGGCCGGCACGAGCACGGCGACGGCGGCGAGAGAGCGCCGGGAGCGACGCGGTCCGGTGGGGCGGTGCTGGTTCTCGTCGTACGGCACCCCGCGATGCTAGCGGGCCGCCCTCAGATCCCCGGCCCGGTACGCCGCAGCACCCGCAGCGAGCCGGTGACCGAGACCTCCTCGAACGCACCGGACGCCAGCGCGCGCAGGAAGACGCGGTACGGGGCCTGCCCGGTGAACTCGTCGACCGGGTCGGGGAACACGTCGTGGATCACCAGCAGACCGCCCTCGGCGACATGCGGCGCCCAGCCCTCGTAGTCCTTCGTCGCGTGCTCGTCGGTGTGGCCCCCGTCGACGAAGACCAGGCCGACCCTCCCGCCCCATGCCGCGGCCACCTGCGGCGACCGGCCGACCACCGCGATCACGTGCTCCTCCAGCCCGGCCCGGTACAGCGTCCGGCGGAAGGACGGCAGCGTGTCCATGAGACCGATCTCGGGGTCGACCGTCTCCGGGTCGTGGTACTCCCACCCCGGCTGCTGCTCCTCGCTGCCCCGGTGATGGTCCACCGTGACGACGACCGTGCCCGCCTCGCGCGCCGCGTCCGCGAGCAGGATCGTCGAGCGTCCGCAGTAGGTCCCGACCTCCAGCAGCGGCAGACCCTGCTCCGCCGCCTCACGCGCCGCCGCGTACAGGGCGAGCCCCTCGTCCACGGGCATGAAGCCCTTGGCGGCCTCGAAGGCGGCGAGGATCTCCGGCTTGGGTGCGACGGCGGACATCGGGTCCTCCCGGTGGGGCGTACGGCGGCGTGCGCGAGGCGTGCGGATGGGGAGCCCATCGTGCCCTACGCGCCGGTAGGGCCACCCGCCGGGACCCCGGCCGTCCCCGCGCGCACCGGCACCGGTCACCGCCGACCTGACCGGCCGTCATCAGCAGACCCCGGCGCCCGCGCGGGCGGCGGTTCCCCCGCGTCGCGTCAGGCCGTCGCCTCACGCCGCCGGCAGGTCCGCCGCCGGCAGCCCCCCGGCCTTCACCGCGTCGACCAGCGCCCGGTGGTCGCGCTCGTTCTGGTCGGCGTACGCCTCGGCGAACCGCGCCAGCGCCCGGTCGAACGACTCGCCCCGCCCCAGGTAGGCGGCGATCGCTATCCGGTCCCCGGAGCGCGCGTGGGCACGGGCCAGCGTGGCGCCGCACAGTTCGCCGAACACCCGCAGCTGGCGCGGCGTCATGGTCTCCGGCACGGCGATGCCCTTCCAGTCGCGCAGCTGACGCACGTAGAAGTCGCGCCGCCTGCCGTCGATGCCGTCCACCCGCTCCCAGCCGAGGAACATGTCGCTCGCCGCCTGCATCAGCCGCTGCCCCGCGACCACCCGCTCGCCCTGGTTGGCGTAGTGGCTCTCACCGACGTGCGCCGCGAGCACGGAGGTGTCGGCCTCCTTCGCCTGGAGGAAGAGCGGGTCCCGGCCGTCCCGCCCGAGCAGCAGGAAGATCCAGCAGCGGGTGCCCACACTGCCGACACCGACGACCTTGCGGGCCACGTCCGCGAGCCGGTAGTCCGCGAGCAGGGTCCGCCGGTCGGACGGCAGCGTCCGGCCGTACCGCTGCACCAGGATCCGGAACCTGCGCTCCAGGTCCTTGCGTTCACCGGACGGCAGCAGGTCCGCGAGCGGCACCAGCAGCGGGGGGTCGGCGGCGATCCGGGGCCGCCCGCCGTCCGGCTCGGTCAGTTTCCCGAAGGCCTGGAGGCTGTCGCGGCCGCGTGCCTTCGCCATGGCACGCGACAGCTTCTTGCGGCCGCTCTTGAGCAGGCGGTCGCCGGCCAGTTCCGTCAGCCGCTCGGCGTCGATGCCGGAGTACCAGACCTCCAGGTTGCCCATCTCCGCGAAGCGGATCATCGCCTCGCGGTACGACCGGACGGCGGCGTGCACGATCCGCGCCCGCGCGGCGTCGTCGAGGTCGTTGGCCCGGCCCGCGATGGCCAGGCTCGCCGACAGCCGCTTGACGTCCCACTCCCAGGGGCCCGGCAGCGTCTCGTCGAAGTCGTTGATGTCGAACATCAACCGCCGCTCCGGGGAGGCCAGCAGCCGGAAGTTCAGCAGATGCGCGTCCCCGCACAGCTGCGCCCTGATGCCCGAGTCGGGACTGCCCGCCAGGTCCGACGCCATGATCGCCGCCGCCCCGCGGTAGAAGCGGAACGGCGACTCGGTCATCCGCCCGTAGCGGATCGGGACGAGGTCCGGCAGCCGCGTCGCGGACTGCGCCTCCAGCAGCGCCAGCGGGTCCGGCCTGCCGGGCGCCGGCTCGTACACGGCGTGCCCCGACCGGGGCGCCTCGCGCCGTGCCCTGCGTCCCAGTGCCGCCCGCTCGCCGGGCGTCGCACCGGGCGCCGCGCGCATCGCGGGCTTCGGGTGTCGGGCCATGGTCAACACTCCTGTCCTGCGCCGGACGTCGGCGGACGGTCGTCAGGTCGGACTGGGGGCACGGCACAGGGCCCAGATGACGAACCCGCTGATCGTGATCAGCACGACGGCCCAGAACGGCGCGTAGGGCAGCCACAGGAAGTTCGCCAGCATGGCCAGTCCGGCGAGGACCACCCCCACCACCCGTGCCCAGGTGGCGCCCCCGAAGAGAGCGAAGCCGGCCAGGGCGATCACGATGCCGAGGATCAGATGGATCCAGCCCCAGGAGGTCAGGTCGAATCCGAAGATGTAGTTGCGGGTGGTGACGAACACCTCGTCCTCGGCGATCGCCGCGATGCCGGCGAAGACCGCCATGAAACCACCGAAGATCATCAGGACGGCGGCGAAGACGAGCCATCCGCTGCCGGCCCCCGTCCGCTTCGCCCCGTGCGCCGTACCGGCCCCGACGTGAGTCGCCATGGGCTGCTCCTTCCGCAGGACCGGCCGGGTCGTTCTCGGCCGGTCGGGTCCACTCCAATCTGAGCCACCCGGGTGAACCGCGCACCCCGGGAACGGAAGGCCCGGGAGCCGTCGGCGCGGACGTGCGGGGCCGGGGGGCCGGTGATGCAATGGAGCCGTACGTCTGCCTCGGCCCCGCCGGGGGCGAGGCAGCGGACCCACCACGATCCGCCCGTGAGGGAGTGCCCGTGAGCGACGACATCGAAGACATGGGGCCGGTCGACTACCTGGTCCTCGAATTCCCGGGCAACCGGATGACGGGCGAGGGCCTGCCCCTCCTCGTCGACCTCGTCGACCGCGGCCTCATCCGCATCCTCGACCTGGCGTTCGTCACCAAGGACGGCGACGGGACGGTCACGGCGGTCGAGCTCCGCGACGCCGGGGACGAGGCGGAACTGACGGTGTTCGAGGGCGTGTCCAGCGGCCTGCTCGACCAGGACGACCTCGACGAGGCAGGGGGCGTGCTGGAACCGGGCAACTCCGCCGCGGTCCTGGTGTACGAGAACACCTGGGCCGCGCCGCTGGCGAGAGCCCTCCGGCGCAGCGGCGCCCGGATGGTGGCCGGCGGCCGCATCCCGGTCCAGGCGCTGCTCGCCTCGCTGGACGCGACCGAACCCGGCGGACCGGCGGCCGCCTGACCACCGGCCCCGGACGAGGGGCCGCCGGTGCGGCGGCCCCTCCGGGCCCCGCCGACCGCCTCCGCGTGGCACGCCCACGCCGCACCGAGGGAGATGACCATGCCCGAGCTACTCCGCGGCATCGCCCGCACCGCCGTGATCTCCGGAACCGCGACCGCGGTCTCCAACCGGGTCTCGCGCCGGCAGGCCGGCCGCTGGGCGCAGCAGGACGCCGGCCCCTACGGACAGCAGCCCGCCGCGGCGCCCCGGCCCCCGCCCGCCGCCGACCCGGGCGACGACATGACCCGCAAGATCGACCAGCTCAAGCAGCTGGGCGACCTGAAGGCCCAAGGAGTGCTGACGGAGGAGGAGTTCGCCGCGCAGAAGGCCAGGCTCCTCGGCTGAACCCTCCGCCGCCCCGGCCGCGGGGGGACGCCGCGCGGCCGGCGCCCCCCGCGGGCCCTGGGTCCCGAGACCCGGGACCCTCTGCCGAGGTGCTGGTCCCTCCGGCGGATGTACGGACCGTACGACTGGTGCGACCATGACACGCATGGTCCAAGCCCGCCCGCACGCCGAAACATCCCGTCCGTCGGCCTCCGCCCCGTCCCCGCGGACGTGGGCGGTTCTTCTCGCCGCCTGCGCCGGCCAGTTCCTCGTCGTCCTCGACGTGTCCGTGGTCAACGTCGCGCTGCCGTCCATGCGCGCCGAGCTCGGCATGAGCGCCACGGGTCTCCAGTGGGTGCTCAACGCGTACTCCATCGCCTTCGCCGGCTTCATGCTGCTCGGCGGCCGGGCGGCCGACATCTTCGGCCGCAAGCGGATGTTCCTGATCGGGCTCGGTCTCTTCACCCTGACCTCCCTCGCGGGCGGACTGGCGCAGGAGGGCTGGCAGCTGCTCGCCGCCCGCGCCGCGCAGGGCCTCGGCGCGGCCGTGCTCGCACCGGCCACGCTCACCCTCATCACCGCGGCGGTGCCGCCCGGCCCCGCCCGGACCCGGGCCATCGCCACCTGGGCGGCCGTCGGCGCCGCGGGCGGCGCGGCCGGCGGCCTCGTCGGAGGGGTCCTGACCGACCTGCTGTCCTGGCGCTGGGTGCTGCTGATCAACGTGCCCGTCGGTGTCCTGGTGCTCGCCTGCGCGCTGGTGTGGCTCGCGGAGAGCCGGGTCGACGCGCCGCGCCGGCTCGACCTGCCCGGCGCCGTGCTGGTCACCCTCGGGCTCGCGGCCGTCGCCTACGGCATCGTGCAGACCGAGGAGGCGGGCTGGGGCGCGCGGGCGACGCTGGTGCCGCTCCTGGCCGGAATCGCGCTGCTCGTGCTGTTCGTGATCGTCGAGGCGCGCACCGCGGCGCCGCTGATGCCGCTCAAGGTCTTCCGCTCCCGCGCGGTCTCGGCCGCCAACGCGGCCATGACGGTGACCGGTTCGGTCTCCTTCGCCATGTGGTTCTTCATGACGGTCTACGCGCAGAACGTGCTGGGCTACACCCCGATGGAGGCCGGACTGGCCCTGATACCGAGCTCGCTGGCCGTGGTCGTCGGCTCCAAGATCGCACCGCGGCTGATGGCCGCCGCCGGAGCCAGGAACGTCGCCGTCCTCGGCGCGCTGGTGGCCGCCGCCGGATACGCCTGGCAGTCGACGATGAGCGCGGACGGCGCGTACGTCACGACGATCGCGCTGCCCGGGGTGCTGATGATGGCCGGCCTCGGTCTCGCCCTCACCCCGCTCGCCACCCTCGCCACCTCGGGTGCCGCCCCGGGCGACGCGGGCCTGGTCTCCGGCCTCGTGAACACCTCGCGCACCATGGGCGGCGCGCTCGGCCTCGCGGTGCTGTCCACCGTGGCGGCCTCCCGCACGGGCGGCGCGACATCGCCCGAGGCGCTGACGCAGGGCTACGCGCTCGCCTTCCGCACCGCGACGGCGGTGCTGCTCTGCGCCGTCGTGCTGATGCTCGTCCTCCTGCCGGGCAGGGACGCCCGCGACGGGGCCGGGACGCCGTAGGGCCCCCGGCGGGTGGTGTGCCCGCAGGGAGAGCCGTCCCGGTGCCGGGCTCCGTGGCGGGTCAGCCCCGGGGCTGCCGGGCCCCCGGGGCGGGCGCGGACAGTGCCGGGTCGACGACCCTCGCGCCGGTGAGCACCTGCCGGATCGCCTCCGTCAGGTCCTCCACCGGGCCGTCCTTGACGAGGACCCCGGCCGCACCGGCCTCCAGCGCGCGGCGCACCAACTCCGCGCGGCCGGACGTGGCGAGGATCAGCACCCGGCAGTCCGGGACCTCCGTGCGCAGCGCGGCGGCCGCCTCGACGCCCCCGATGCCCGGCAGTTCGACGTCGAGCAGGGCGACGTCCGGCCGGCTGAGCAGCGCGGCGTCCACGATCTCGTCCCCGCGCGCGGCCTGGGCGACGACGGTGAGATCGGCCTCCATGCCCAGCAGCAGCGCGAGCGCGCCCCGGGTGGTGGCGCGGTCCTCGGCGAGCAGGACACGTACCGAGTGGGTGGGTCTGTGGCTGTGGTCCCGCGGCATCTCGTCCACGGCGTCCAGCGTAGGACGCGGCCCGCACGGCCGCCCGCCGGCGCGGGCCGCCGAAGGGCCCCGGACCCGGGAACGGCCGGGGCGCGGTCCCGGCGGACGCCGTGGTCCGGACCGGTACGGATCCGGACCGGCGGTCCGTCAGGCCGGGCGGCGGTGGCGGCCGTGCGCCTCGGGCGCGGAGGTGTTCTCCGGGGCCGCGCCCCCGCGGTGCCTGCCCGCCCCGCCGCACGCGGCGGGCGAGAGGGAGACGGGCTGCTGCTGGTTCTCGGACGACTGGTCGGGTCGGACGTCGGACATGTGGAAGGTCACCCCGTAGTGATCGCTGATCGGCTGTCGCGGGGCCCCGTTCGCACCGCGCGTCCTCCGTCACCGTCGGCACACGGACGGTGCGGCTGCGTAGCCCCGGCGGAAAAGTCTAACCATGCGCACCGCGGCCCGTGAGAGGTGCCTGCTGCAACGGCACCGGCTTGCGCATGACAGGACCGCGAGGAGCTCCGGACGGTTCCCCACCTGCGCGTTCCGCTTGTGCGGAGTCGGTGGCGGAGTCCTTCGCGGCGTGAGGGCCCGGCGCGGGATCCTCCGCATGGCCGAAGGTTTCTTCACATCCCGCGCGAGCCACTCCGCACGCAACCTCCCCGTTCGCATAGGGGAGTTGGAGAACACCGTCCCGGTCCCAGGTGCCGGCTCCCGCCAACCACCCGACTGGAGGCGCCAGTTGGTGCAACCGCCGGTCCGCGGGACGCCACACACCCGCCCAGCTGCCCTGTGCGCCGTCGATCCGCAGCGCCACCGCGCACGTCTCGGGCGTGAGCACCTGCCCCGGCTGGACGGCGAACGGCGTCACCACCGCATCGGGCAGCCGCAGCGCGTCCGGGAACCGGACCGGCCGCAGGCTGCCGAGCACCCCCCAGCCCAGCCGCTCGTCGCCGCGGCCCGGCGCGTCGGACCGGATCAGGACGAGGCCGCTGTCCGCGTCCGCGAGCAGCAGCCGGTCGTCGCTGGACTCGGTGATCTGGAGCAGCGGTGTCACCTCCCCGCCCCGGGCCAGGTCCACCGCCACCGCCTTGAGGGGCCCGCCGCCCGGCATGCGGCGGTCGAGCGCCAGCATCCGGCCCGCGCGGTCCAGCCAGGCGCCTCCCGAGCAGCGGCCCGGCACCCTCGCGAGCAGCTCGGGTCCCGCCGCGCCGCCCGCCACCAGCCAGACACCGGTCGACGCCGCGCCGGGCGTCAGCGCGTAGGCACGCACACCGTCCGGGCAGGGCGGCAGCAGGACCAGCTCCTCGGCCGTCACCGCGCCCAGCGGCAGCTCGCCGGTCCCCGGGCCGGTCGGGTACAGCAGCGAGAACGTGTGCCGTTCCGCGACGCGGCGGCGGATCAGCACCCGCCCGTCCGTCAGCGGCAGCACTCCCGCCTCGCGCTCCTCGGGCTGGCCGAGCGGAAGCGGTACCGCGTAGGGCTCGGGCCCCCCGAGCGTCCAGCGCTCCGCGAAGAGCGCCTCTCCCGTTCCCGCGAGCCGGGCGCCGTACATCCCGTCCGCGGTGATCGTCAGCGCCCCGCTCGCCGGATCCGCCGCAGCGTCGCCGTCCGCCGGGGTCTCGATGGCACAGGCTGTCATCGCAACGTCACCTCCGGCCACAGAAGCTAGGTATCGCACTTCCTGCCGAACAACACGAGACACCGCTCTTCACACATAAGGGTGGCCAACGGTCGATTCGCCTGAGCCGCGGGTGGCCCGTGTGCTGCCCGCGCCCGTCGCGCACCCCCGGCGGCCCGCCCCGCGGGCGGCTCCCGCGTCCCGCCTCCGGCCGCAGGCCCCGGTGACCGGCGGGACAGGTAGCCTTTGCTCCGTGCCCCGTCTGTCTGAAGTCATCGCCGCGCTCGACGCCCTCTGGCCCCCCGAGCGGGCCGAAGAGTGGGACGCGGTCGGCACGGTCTGCGGTGACCCGGACGCCGAGGTCACACGGGTCCTGTTCGCCGTCGACCCCGTGCAGGACGTCGTCGACGAGGCCGTGACCCTCGGCGCCGATCTGCTGGTCACCCACCACCCCCTGTACCTGCGCGGCACCACGACGGTCGCCGCCGGGCACTTCAAGGGCCGGGTCGTCCACACGCTCATCAGGAACGGCATCGCGCTGCACGTCGCGCACACCAACGCCGACACCGCCGACCCGGGCGTCTCCGACGCCCTCGCGGGCGCGCTCGACCTGCGGGTCGTCCGCCCCCTGGTGCCCGACCCCTCCGACCCCGCCGGCCACCGCGGCCTCGGCCGCGTCTGCGAGGTCGACCCGCCGGAGACGCTGCGCGAGTTCGCGGCACGGGCCGCGCGGCGGCTCCCGCCGACCGCGCAGGGGATCCGGGTCGCCGGCGACCCGGACGCCACCGTGCGCACCGTCGCCGTCAGCGGAGGCTCCGGCGACAGCCTCTTCGACCAGGTGCGGGCCGCCGGAGTGGACGCCTTCCTCACCGCCGACCTGCGCCACCACCCCGCCTCCGAGGCGACACAGCACTCCCCGCTGGGACTGGTCGACGCCGCGCACTGGGCCACCGAGTGGCCCTGGTGCGAGCAGGCCGCCGCCCAGCTCGACGAGATCTCCGACCGGCACGGCTGGGACCTGCGGGTCCACGTGTCCAAGACGGTCACCGACCCTTGGTCCGCCCACCACGATTCCTCTGGAGCCCCCAACTGAACGCCGCGCCCGCCGACCAGATCCGACTCCTCGACGTACAGGCCCTGGACGTACGGCTCTCCCAGCTCGCCCACAAGCGCGCGTCGCTGCCCGAGCACGCCGAGATCGAATCGCTGACCAAGGACCTCGTCCAGCTGCGCGACCTGCTGGTCGCCGCGCAGACCGAGGAGAGCGACACCGCCCGCGAGCAGGTCAAGGCGGAGCAGGACGTCGACCAGGTGCGCCAGCGCGCCGTCCGGGACCAGCAGCGCCTGGACTCCGGAGCCGTCACCTCGCCCAAGGACCTGGAGAACCTCCAGCGCGAGATCGTCTCCCTCGCCAAGCGCCAGGGCGACCTCGAGGACATCGTCCTGGAGGTCATGGAGCGCCGTGAGTCCGTACAGGAACGCGTCGCCGAGCTGACCGGACGCGTCACCTCCGTGCAGAGCAGGACCGACGAGGTGACCGCCCGCCGCGACGCCGCCCAGCAGGAGCTCGACGACGAGGCCGCCTCCGTCACCAAGGAGCGCGAGCTCGTCGCCGGGTCCGTGCCCGCCGACCTGCTCAAGCTGTACGAGAAGCTGCGCGTCCAGCAGGGCGGAGTGGGCGCCGCGCGCCTGTTCCAGCGCCGCTGCGAGGGCTGCCGGCTGGAGCTGAACATCACCGAGATCAACGAGGTCCGCGCCGCGGCCCCCGACACCGTGCTCCGCTGCGAGAACTGCCGCCGGATCCTGGTCCGCACCTCCGAATCGGGCCTGTAGTGCGGGAGTTCGTCGTCGAGGCCGACGGCGGTTCCCGGGGCAACCCGGGCCCCGCCGGCTACGGCGCGGTCGTCCTCGACCCGGTCACGGGCGAGGCGCTGGCCGAGGCCGCCGAGTACATCGGCGTCGCGACGAACAACGTCGCCGAGTACAAGGGCCTGATCGCCGGCCTCAGGGAGGCCCGCCGGCTGGACCCGGACGCCACCGTGCGCGTCCGGATGGACTCCAAGCTCGTCGTCGAGCAGATGTCCGGGCGCTGGAAGATCAAGCACCCCGACATGAAGCCGCTCGCGGCGGAGGCCGCGCGGATCCTGCCCGCCTCCCGCGTCACCTACGAGTGGATCCCGCGCGAGCGCAACAAGCACGCCGACCGGCTCGCCAACGAGGCGATGGACGCGGGGCGCGAGGGCAGGCAGTGGGAGGCGCCCGCCGCGCGGGTCGCGTCGCCCCTGGAGGGAGTCCCGGCCGGAGCCGCCTCGGGAGGTGCCGCCTCCGCCTCGGCCGGGGGCACGTCGGACTCAGGTTCCGGTTCCGGTTCCGGGGGAGTGTCCGTCGCGGGGGCCTCCGCCCGGACGGCGCCCTCCGCGGGGTGGGGCTCCGCCGCGGACATGGGCACGCCCTCCACCTTCGTGCTGCTGCGGCACGGGGAGACGGCGCTCACCCCCGAGAAGCGCTTCTCGGGCAGCGGCGGCAGCGACCCGGTGCTGTCCCCGGCGGGCCGCCGCCAGGCGGACGCCGTCGCGGCGGCGCTCGCCGCACGCGGCACGGTCCAGAGCATCGTCACCTCCCCGCTGCGGCGCTGCCGCGAGACCGCGCAGACCGTGGCCGAGCGCCTCGGCCTGCCCGTCACCGTCGACGAGGGCCTGCGCGAGACGGACTTCGGCGCCTGGGAGGGGCTGACCTTCGCCGAGGTGCGCGAGCGGCACCCGGACGACCTGGACGCCTGGCTCGCCTCCCCGAAGGCGGCGCCCACGGGGGGCGGCGAGTCCTTCGCCACGGTCGCCCGCCGCGTGGCAGCCACCCGCGAGCGGCTGCTCGCCGCCCATCGGGGCCGCACGACGCTGCTCGTCACCCACGTCACCCCGATCAAGACCCTGGTCCGCCTCGCCCTGGGGGCACCCCCGGAGGCGCTGTTCCGCATGGAGCTCTCGGCGGCTTCGCTGTCGGCGGTGGCGTACTACGCGGACGGGAACGCGTCCCTGCGCCTGCTGAACGACACGTCCGCGCTGCGCTAGGTCCTGTCTTCCATTGGTCTTGAGTGGTGGATCATTGTCGGGTGATACGTCGCTCGCCGTGAACTGTCCTATGGGGAGGGGGAGGTCCCCCGTCCGCTGTTGCCCGAGTCCTTGCGTGGGCGCGGCGTGAGGTGGTCGATGATCTGCTCCGTGAGCTCGATGGCGGGTGCCGTGCCGTCGGGTGACTGGTTGAGGCTGGTGAGCACCACGACGGTGGTGCGGGTGGCCGGGTCGTAGCCCATGAAGCTGTTGTAGCCCGGGATCTCGCCGTCGTGGCCGATGTATCCCAGGATGTTCGCGACGGCCAGGCCGTACGTCGGCGCCCCGGGGAGGTCGGAGGTCGGCACGAAGGTCAGCCTTTCGCGCTGCACTGCGGGGCTGAGCAGGCTTCCCGTGGCGAGGGCCTTCGCCCAGCGACGCAGGTCGTCCACCGTGGAGACGGCCGCTCCAGCGGCCCACGCCAATGAGGCGTTGTCGCGCGTGGCGTTTCGGGGGTTGCCCGCCGACCAGTCTGCCCAGGCCGCGTCCTTGCCGGTCAGGACCGGGGCGGTCAGGCTGTCCACGTTGTCGATGAACATGTAGCCCTGAGCGTGTGGACGGGGGATCGAGCGACCGTTGGCGAAACTGGTCTCCTCGAGTCCGGCCGGTTCGAAGACGCGTTCTCGGAGAAGGCGGGCGAGCGGTCGGCCGGTGACCTGTTCGGCGATGAGGCCGAGCAGCACGTAGTTGGTGTTGGAGTAGTGGTATCCGGTGCCCGGGGGGAAGTAGACGGGGTGGCGGAAGGCGATGTCGAGGAGTTCCTGCGGGGACCAGTAGCGCTCCGGGTGCAGGTCGAGTTGCCGGTTGAAGCGGGGGTCCTCGGCGTAGTTGTACAGGCCGCTGGTCATCTGCAGGAGCTGGCGGATGGTGATGCGCCTGCCGTTCGGTACGCCTTGACGGTATGCCGCCACGGGTTTGTCCAGGGCGAGTCTGCCCTCCTGGACGAGTTGCAGGATCACCGTTCCGGTGAAGGTCTTGGTGATGCTGCCGACCCGCATGTGGTCGCGGGTGCTGATCGGCGTCCCGGTCGCCAGGTCCGCGGTGCCCAGCGCCGTGGTCCAGGTGCCTCGCGCGGGTGTGGACACGGACACGATCGCGCCGGGAACGCGCAGCCGCTGCATGTGGGCCAGCAGATCCGTTGTCAGTTTCCGCGTGAAGGGTGTGTCCCGGGCGTCCCGGGTGTCCCTGGCGTCCTGGGAAGCGCGGGCGCCGGCGGACGTGACGGTGGTCGGGTCCCCGGGGACCCCGGGGGCGGGGGCGGCCACGGCGACGGCGATCGCACCGGCCGTCAGCACAGCGGCCATGGGGCTCGCTCTCAGGGCACGGGTGCCGAGTCCGCGCGTTCCCGGCGCGCCGGGACGGGCTGGTGATCTTCGCCTGAGGTGCATCCGGGGGCCTCGATCCGCTGCAAGGGATGTGACCCCGCTTGATTTAGCACCCGCTCGTCACTCCCGCCCCGGTTCAGCCACTGGTGGGCGTGGTGCGAGGGTTTCCCCTCGGGCGGGCTGAGGGACCGGCCGCGGCGGCAGCCGGGGAGGGCGTCCACCGGTCTTCGACGAGCAGCGCGACGTCGTGGAACGGTGCTTCAACCGCCTCGAGCGGTAACCGGCGAGCGCTGGTGGTCGTGCGCTGCGTCCGGCCCGGATCCGCCGGGTTCGAGCCGGTGTCGTCATGACGGGGCGTCAGACACTGATGTCTCCCCCTGCCATGACGGTCGGCCCGCGGTACACGGCCGCGGGCCGTGCCGCGACCACCGGCCGGTGGGGGCCGGCTGCCCCGGCGCGCGACGCACCCGAGGGCGAAGCCCCCTTACGCCGACGCCCGCGCAAGCGCCTCCACGCGCCCCCAGTCCTTCGCCGCCGCCACGTCGGGCGGCAGCAGCCACGAGCCGCCGACGCAGGCGACGTTGGGGAGCGCCAGGTAGGCGGGGGCCGTCGCCGGGGTGATCCCTCCGGTGGGGCAGAAGCGGGCCTGGGGCAGCGGCCCGGCCAGGGACTTCAGGTACGCCGTCCCGCCGGCCGCCTCCGCGGGGAAGAACTTCATCTCGTGGACGCCGCGTTCGAGCAGCGCGACGACCTCCGACGCGGTCGAGACCCCCGGCAGGAACGGCAGCCCGGACGCGCGCATCGCGTCGAGCAGGGTGTCCGTCCACCCGGGGCTGACGAGGAACCGCGCACCCGCCGCCGCGGCCTCCTCCACCGTCCGGGGCGAGATCACCGTGCCGGCGCCGACGACCGCCTCCGGCACCTCGGAGGCGATCGCCCGGATCGCGTCCAGCGCGGCGGGCGTCCGCAGCGTCACCTCGATCGCCGGCAGGCCGCCCGCGACCAGGGCGCGTGCGAGGGGGACGGCGTCGGCGGCGTCGTCGATCACGACGACGGGCAGGACCGGGGCGAGGCCGAGGACGGACGGGGCGGAGGGCACGGTGCTCATGCCGCCATCCTGCCCGCCCTCTGCACACATCGCAACGCGCGTTGCACAAGGTGCAACGTGATGGCTCAGTGGATCTCCGTCACCACCACGTCCAGCGCCCAGGGCCGCCCCGCGGATGCCGGAGGCTGCGCCTCGACCACGTGGCCGAGGTCCCGCAGCACCTCCACCAGCGCCGCCGGGGTCCGCGGCGACGCACCCGTCTCCAGCAGGCTCCGGACGATCCGCCCCTTGGTCGCCTTGTTGAAGTGGCTCACCACGGACCGCTTCTCCACGCCGTCCACGGTCTGGGAGTGCAGCACCCGCACCGTCGCCGTGCGGCCCGCCACCTCCCCCTTCGGCTTCCAGGCGGCGGCGTACGCGGACGAGCGCAGGTCCAGGACCAGCCCGCCGCCGGCCGCCTCCGGCATGACGGCGTCCATCGGCGCCCGCCAGTACGCGCCGAGCGCCCCGAGCCCCGGCAGCTTCACGCCCATCGAGCAGCGGTACGGCGGGATGCGGTCACCGATCCGGACCGCGCCCCACAGGCCGGAGAAGACCAGCAGCGACTGGCGGGCCCGGCGCCGCGCTGCCGCGTCCAGCGTGGCCAGGCCGAGCGCGTCGTAGAGCACGCCCGTGTACAGCTCCCCGGCGGGCCGCGCGCCCGTGGTGCGCAGTTCGGTGTTCTTGGCGATCTCGCCGCGCAGCCCGTCGCTCAGGCCCAGCACCTCCTGCGCCTTCCCGGTGTCCCCGGCGCACAGCTCCACCAGTTCGTCCAGCACGGCGGCCCGCGCCTCCGTGAGCCCCGGCAGGGACAACGACTCCGGCTTCAGGGGAGCCCCGCGTCCGGCAGCGGCCTTCCCTTCCGACGGCGGCAACAGCACGAGCACGGCGCTTCTCCTTCATGACGTACGGGGGAGGGGGTGCGGCCCCCGGACGCCAGCCTACAAAGGGCCGGGAGGTCCGAAATGCCACTGCCCCTGCCCCGGCATACGCTCGGTCCATGCCCCGACGCCCCCTGCATGTGACCGGCGCGGTCGAGGCCGCCCTGCGCGCCGCGCTGCGCGAGGTGCGCGGCATGCCCGGCGTACCGGGACCCTTCCCCGCCGAGGTGCTCGCGGAGGCCGAGGACGCGGCCCGCGCGCCCCGGCTGCCCGCGTCCGACGCAACCGACGTCCCCTTCCTCACGATCGACCCGCCGGGCTCCACCGATCTGGACCAGGCGATGCACCTGGCCCGCCGCGGCCACGGCTTCCGCGTCCACTACGCGATCGCCGACGTCGCCGCCTTCGTCGCGCCCGGCGGGGCACTGGACGCCGAGGCGCACCGCAGGGTGCAGACCCTGTACTTCCCCGACGGCCGGGTACCCCTGCACCCGCCGGTGCTCTCGGAGGGCGCGGCCAGTCTGCTGCCCGGCCGGACGGTGCCGGCCCTGCTGTGGCGGATCGATCTGGACGCCGACGGGCGCACGGTCGCCACCGACGTGGGCCGTGCCCTGGTCCGCAGCCGTGCCCGGCTCGACTACGCGGGCGCGCAGCGGCAGATCGACACGGGCACCGCCGAGAAGTCCCTGGCCCTGCTGCGGGACATCGGCCGGCTGCGGGAGGCGCTGGAGGTGGAGCGCGGCGGCATCTCCCTGAACGTGCCCGAGCAGGAGATCCACGAACGCGGCGGGGGCTTCGTCCCCGCCTACCGCGCGCCGCTGCCCGCCGAGGGATGGAACGCCCAGATCTCGCTGCTCACCGGGATGGCGGCCGCCGACATCATGGTGGCCTCGGGCACTGGCATCCTGCGCACCCTGCCCACCGCCCCGGACGGGGCGGTGTCCCGGCTGCGCCGCTCGGCCGCGGCCCTGCGGATCGAGTGGCCGCACCACGTCTCGTACGCGGCGCTCGTCCGCTCCCTGGACCCGGGCGAGCCGCGCCACGCCGCCTTCCTCCAGGAGTGCACCACGCTGCTCAGGGGCGCCGGGTACTCCGCGTTCACCGGCGGCGAGCTGCCCTCGCCGTCCGTCCACGCCGCGGTCGCCCAC
>NZ_RDBP01000119.1 GCF_008042045.1 Streptomyces sp. T39 | reverse complement strand
GGGGTGCGGGTCCCCGGCGACGTCGCCCTGGTCGGCTACGACGACATCGAGTTCGCGGCCGCCGCGGCCGTCCCGCTGACCTCCGTACGGCAGCCCGCCTTCCACCTCGGGCGCACCGCCGCGCGGCTGCTGATCGAGGAGACGGGGGACGAGGCGGCCGCGCACCGGCACGAGCAGATCGTTCTCCAGCCGGAGCTGGTGGTCAGGGACTCCACGCTGGGCCGTCACCGGGGGTGAGGCGCCGCCCGCTCGGGCCGACGGCCCTCAGGCGGGGCGGCGCAGGGTGGAGCCGCGGACGACGAGCTCGGGCTGGAGCACGATCGCGCGGTGCCGGTGCTCCGCCGCGTCCTCGCCGGTCTCCTCGATGAGCAGCTCGGCGGCGGTGCGCCCCATGCGCGCGGACGGCTGGCGCACCGAGGTCAGGGGCACCACGGCGGCGGCCGCGAACTCGATGTCGTCGTAGCCGACGATCGCCATGTCGTCGGGGACCCGCACCCCGGCCGCGTACAGCGACTGGAGGACGCCCAGGGCCAGCAGGTCGTTGGCGCAGAAGACCGCGGTGGGGCGTTCGCGCAGGCCCAGCAGGCGGGCGCCCGCGTCGATGCCGGAGGCGACGTCCAGCCGCGCCGCCTCGACGTGCCGCAGCGCGTCCGCGGGCAGCCCGGCCTCCGCGAGGGCGGCGCGTGCGCCGGCGTGCCGGTCGCGGCACTGGGGCAGGTGCATGGGGCCGCTGAYGTAGRYGACCKMSCGGTGCCCGCGCTGCACGAGGTGSCGCACGGCSAGGGYGCCGCCSRTGAYGTCGTCCACGGACACCGAGCAGCCCTCGGCGCTGGGCAGCGCCCGGTCGACGCAGACGAACGGGATGCCGTGGCGGCGGAAGGCGGCGAGGTTCCGGCCGGAGGCGTCCGCGGGCGTCACCAGCACCCCGCGGACCTCCTGCTCGCAGAAGAGCGTCAGGTACTCGGCCTCCTCGCGAGGGCTCTCCGCGCTGTTGCMGAGCATCACRCCGAGGCCGGCGTCGCGGGCG
>NZ_RDBP01000118.1 GCF_008042045.1 Streptomyces sp. T39 | reverse complement strand
GACCGGCGCGCCGGGGCCGGGGGCCGGTGCGTGCTGTTCGCCCGGCCTGCGGCGCCGGCCGCCGCCGGGCGCCGCCGCCTCCCGGGCACCGGGCAGCGTGCCGGGTGCGCCCGGCGTCCCGGTGCCCTTGGGTACGGGGCCCTTGCGGCTGTGTCGTCCCACGCCCCGGATCAGCTCCCACCGCAGTCGTCGAGCAGCTCCCGGATCGCCTGGGCGACCGTCTCCGGGTACTCCATCATCGCAACGTGCCCGGCGTCCGGGAGCGTCAGCAGCCGGGAGTCCCGGAACGCCGCCGTCGCCTTGCGAGCCATACGGTACGAGACGAGCCGGTCCCTGCGCCCGTAGACGAGCAGAGTCGGTGCCATCACCCGCTCCGCCTGACGCCACAGCGCGTGCTGCCCGCCGAGGGTGTAGGCGTCCACGATCCCCCGTGCCGACCTGGTCATCGCGTCCCAGAAGTAGGGCAGCCCCATGCGCCGCTCCATCTCCTCGACGGCGTTGCGCAGTCCTTCGTCCGTCACCCGTGCGGGGTCGCCGTAACAGAGCGCGAGTACCCCGCGCGTGCGCTGTTCGGCGCTCCAGTCCTTGGTGAGCCGGGAGAAGAGCGTGGCGACGCCGGGCACGGCGAGCAGGGCCGTCGGCACGGCCGACCGCTGGACGCGCAGCTCCGGCAGCGCGGGTGAGACCAGGGTGAGCGTGCGGACCAGGTCGGGCCGGGCGGCGGCCACCCGGGTGCACACGGCGCCCCCGAGGGAGTTCGCGACCAGGTGCACCGGCCCGCGGCCGGCGGCGTCGAGATGGCGGACGACCGCCCTGGCGTGCCCTCGGACCGTGTAGTCGCCGTCGTCCGGCGGCGGGGAGTCGCCGAAGCCGGGCAGGTCGATCGCCTCGCCGTCCACGGCGTCCGCGAGCAGCGGCATCAGGGCCGACCAGTTCTGCGACGAACCGCCGAGGCCGTGCACATAGAGCGCGGGCGGCAGTCCGGGGCG
>NZ_RDBP01000117.1 GCF_008042045.1 Streptomyces sp. T39 | reverse complement strand
GGGCATTCCCCCTCCGGGGGTCCTGGGCGGGAGGACGTCCCCGGGCCGGGCGCGCCGCACCCGCGCGTGGGGCGGCACCGCGCCGCGCACGGTGTCCTGCGCCGGACGGGCCGCGGCCCGCCCGGCGTGTTGCCGCCTCAGCTGCCGTCGCGGAGGTTCTCCGGCCACCCCTCGCGGAACTCGATCGCGCCGAAGGAGACGTCGCAGCCCTCGCCCACCGGCGACTGCGCCATGAAGCCGACCAGCGCCGCGCGGGCGCTCTCCTCGTCGCCGAGGGCGAAGATGCGCACGAAGGTCCACCGCTCGCCGTCCGTCGAGGCGTGGAAGGCGAAGGCGTTGCCCGTGCGGCTGACCCTCAGCCAGACGCTCTCGCCCTCCACCGTGAACGAGTTGGCGTCGTCGGAGTGGCCCCGGGTGACGACCGTGCAGACGGTCGGCAGGTCCGGGGAGAGCTCCATGCAGAGCTTGGCCCACTCCTGCTCGCCGACGTGGACGTACAGCACGCCCGCGTCGAACGCCGCGGCGAAGCGGACGTCGACGCGTGCGACGAGCTGGAAGTCGCCCTCGGGCGCGCCGAGCAGCCGCGGTGCGTCGGCCGCGGGCTCCGTCACGGGGCCGGTCGGCGGGACGAAACGGTCCTGCCGCGCACCGGCGGTGACGGTCAGCAGCCCGTCCTCGTACGACCAGTCGGCCTCGGGGCCGTAGGCCCGCAGCGGGAAGGGGAGTTCGGGAAGTTTCAGGTCCATGGAGGTCAGTTCTCCAGTCGGCCGTCGACCCGCCGGGGAAGGCGGAGCGGGTTGTCGTCGCGGAGTTCGGGAGGCAGCAGCGCCTCGGGCGTCGTCTGGTAGACGACCGGGCGCAGCCAGCGTTCCACCGCGGTGCCGCCCACCGAGGTGGAGGTGGAGGTGGTGGCGGGGTAGGGGCCGCCGTGGTGCTGGGC
>NZ_RDBP01000116.1 GCF_008042045.1 Streptomyces sp. T39 | reverse complement strand
GATGAGGGGGATGGTGGGTGGGTGGTAGGTGAGGGTGCGGGCGGTGTSGAGGAAGTCGTCGAGGATGGGTTGCATGAGGGGGGAGTGGAAGGCGTGGGAGACGGTGAGTCGTTTGGTYTTSACGCCGGCTGCTTCGGCTTTGGCTGCGAGGTGGAGGGTGGTGGTTTCGTCGCCGGAGATGACGGTGGTGTCGGGTCCGTTGACGGCGGCGATGCCGACTGYSTCCTCGTGGCCTTGGATGAGGTCGAGGGTGTGGGTGTGGGGGAGTTGGAGGGAGATCATGGCGCCGCCGGTGGGGAGGTGGTGCATGAGGCGGGCGCGGGTGGTGACGAGGGTGACGGCGTCGGGGAGGGTGAGGATGCCGGCGATGTGGGCTGCGGTGATTTCGCCGATGGAGTGGCCGGCGAGGTAGTCGGGGGTGATGCCGAAGGATTCGATGAGGCGGTAGAGGGCGGTTTCGTAGGCGAAGAGGGCGGGTTGGGTGTAGAGGGTYTGGTTGAGGCGTTCGGGGTGGTTTCCGAAGACTGTTTCTTTGAGGGGGTGGGGGAGGTGGGGGTCGGTGAGGGTGCAGATGTGGTCGAAGGTGTCGGCGAAGACGGGGTAGGTGGCGTGGAGTTCGGCGCCCATGCCGGGGCGTTGGGCGCCTTGTCCGGTGAAGAGGAAGGCGGTTTTGCCGGTTTGGGTCTGGGTGATGGGGGTGGTGGTGTCGGCGATGCGGTCGAGTTGGGTGAGGAGGTCGTCGCGGTCGGTGCCGATGGCTGCGGCGCGGTGGTGGAAGGCGGTGCGGGTGGTGGCGAGGGAGTGGGCGATGTCGGTGACGGTGTGTTCGGGGTGTTCGCGGACGTGGGCGGCGAGGCGGCGGGCCTGGTCGCGGACGGCGTCCTCGGTGCGGCCGGACACCACCCACGGCACCGGCCACGCCACACC
>NZ_RDBP01000115.1 GCF_008042045.1 Streptomyces sp. T39 | reverse complement strand
ACCGGCGCGGCCGCTCCCGGGCACGATCGAACCCGCGCCCCGCACTCCACCGCCCACCGCACGGAGGAACGATGACCGCCTACGCGATCGCCCGGCTGATGCCCACCGGACAGCCCCACGACGAGGTCCTCGACTACATCGAGCGCATCCAGGCCACCATGGACCCGTACGAGGGCCGCTTCCTCGTCCACGGCACCGCCCACGAGGTCATGGAGGGCGACTGGCCGGGCTCGGTCGTCGTCATCGGGTTCCCGTCCCTCGACGCCGCCCGCGCCTGGTACGACTCCGACGCCTACCGCGCCCTGATCCCCCTGCGCACCCGCCACATACCGGGCGACATCATCCTCGTCCGGGGCACCGGCCCCGACTACGACCCCCACGCCACGGCCGCCGCGCTGCGCGCCTCCCGCGACGGAACGCCGTGAGGCGTGACGAGCGCAGCCGCGGCGTCCCTCAGCGGAACTCGTGGACCACCCGGATCGGGCCCACGATGTGGGCGTTGAACTCGTCCAGTTCCCGGGCCGGCACCCACAGCTCCAGGATCGTCCGCCCGCCCGCCTGCTGGACCGGGTACCGCGTCAGGAACTCCGACTCGACCTCGAAGCGCGTCACGAAGCCCGCTCCGCTGTGCTTCACGTTCCAGTCCCGGGCGATTTTGATCGCGTAGTCCTCGTCGAGCACCGGATAGAAGATCGGCTGCTCGGCCAGCCGGGGCGGCCATGCCCGCCACCCCGACTCCCGCACCAGATCCAGCTCCTGGGGCCCGGTGGGCCGCCACAGGGTCGTCGTCGCGCGGGTGCCGGGCATGGTGGTCTCCGTGGATGGCCGTGGACGGGTGAGCCGCCTCCTGGGGCGGCTCGCCCGCCGGACGCTACCGCGCGGCACGGTCCGGGCCCACCGGGTTTCGCGTTCCGCGGGGGGCGGCCCGCCCCCGGCG
>NZ_RDBP01000114.1 GCF_008042045.1 Streptomyces sp. T39 | reverse complement strand
GTACGGGCTCCGGTCAGTCGCGCTCGAAGCGGGAGCGGACCGGGAAGTAGGCGTTCAGGAAGGCGCGCAGCACGCGGTCCTGCTCGTCCACGGGCACTTCGGCGTCGGCCGACTCGCCGATGCAGAACACGTCGTGGCTGCGCGAGGCCAGCAGCCGGCTGAGCACGGTGTGGTGCTCGTAGTTGCCGACGTTGATGTAGCTGCACGAGATCAGCCCGGGCACCGAACGGCCGGTGAGGTAGCCGTAGTGGTGGTGCAGGGACGAGGTGAGGGACAGGTCCGTGTTCGCGCGGAAGGGGTTGCGGGCGGTGGCCGACACCTCCTCGGGGAAGCGCTCGGCGATCTCCTCCAGCACGCTGCGCCGCAGCGGGTGCGGCATGTGCTTCATCTTCTGGACGAGCACCTTGCCGTAGCGCTCCTCGATCAGCCGGCGGTTGTTCTTGCCGGCCGCCGCGACCGGCGGGTCGCCCGCGGTCTTCTCGCCGAGCGGTACCAGGGCGGGCGAGGGGAAGAACTTGGTGAGGCCGCTGGAGAGGAAGAAGTCCCCCGGCGTCACCTCGTTGCCGAGCATCACGTCGTCGTTGAAGTAGAGGAAGTGCTCGGACAGGCCCTCGATGTGGTGCAGCTGGCTCTCGATGGCGTGCGAGTTGAACGTCGGCAGCC
>NZ_RDBP01000113.1 GCF_008042045.1 Streptomyces sp. T39 | reverse complement strand
GCCGGGGACCAGCACCCCGGCGTCGTCGCGGCCCACGGCCCGCCAGCCGCCGCGGGTGTGGGCGGTGAAGGCGGCACGGACCGAGACGCGGTGCCCGGGCGTGCGGTGGAAGGCGGCCGCGCGGACGGTCCCCCACGGATCGAGGGGGGTGACCGGGCTGTCGGAGCCGAAGGCCAGGGGCACCCCGGCGCGCAGCAGCGCGGCGTACGGGTTGAGGGTGCGGGCGCGGGCGGCGCCGAGGCGCTGGGCGTACATGCCGTCCTCGCCGCCCCACGCGGCGTCGAAGGCGGGCTGGACCGAGGCGGTGAGGCCGAACTCGGCGAAGGCCGCGACCGTCTCGGGGGTGAGCATCTCGGCGTGCTCGACGCGGTGGCGGGCGGCGCGCACCCGGGCGAGGCCCAGCTTCCCGGCCGCGGCGCGCAGACCGTCGGTCACGGCGGTCAGGGCGGCGTCGCCGATGGCGTGGAAACCGGCCTGGAGGCCGGCCTCGGTGCACGCCACGACATGGGCGGCCACGTCGGCGGCCTCCAGGTGGGCCGTGCCGGTGTGCGGGGCGTCGGCGTAGGGCTCGTGGAGGCAGGCCGTGTGCGAGCCGAGGGAGCCGTCGACGAAGAGGTCCCCGGCCGCACCGGCGGCACCGAGGGCACGCGCGCGCTCGACGTCGAGGTCGGCCCAGTAGCCGACGACGCGGGGGCCGGGCTCGCTCCCGGCGAGCTCCAGCAGGCCGGTGAAGTCGTCCTCCGAGGAGATGCGGGGACCGCCGCACTCGTGGACCGTGCCGATGCCCAGGGAGGCGGCACGGCGCAGCGCGGCGCGCTGCGCGTCGGCGCGCTGCGCGGGCGAGACGGCGCCGTACGCGGCCTCGCGTACGGCGTGGTGGGCGTCGCCGGTCAGCGGTTCGCCGTCGCGGAAG
>NZ_RDBP01000112.1 GCF_008042045.1 Streptomyces sp. T39 | reverse complement strand
GGGATGTGGATCTGGGGCTGGACGGTGACCTGCGGGGCGCCGGTGGTGACGTGCGCGAACACGCGCGGGCGCAGGTTCAGCCCGCGCATCGCGAAGGCCGAAGCAACCGTCCACGCGAGGGCGGCAATGGCGGTGGCGACGGTGCGCGAGGCGTCCGGAGTGGTCGTCCAGACCATCGCGATGCCCGCGAACCCCCAGCACGACCAGGTGAGGCGGATCCCGTTGCTGCGGGTGATGAACCCGGCGATCAGGGAGAACAGGCCGGTGACCTGCCACAGGGTGTAGACGGTGGAGGCGCCCGCCGCCTCGAGTTCGGGGCGGCGGGCGCGGGTTGAGCGTGTAGGCCGGTCGGCCTGCCCGGTCACCGCCAGCCGGCCGCCCGGGGTGCGGGCGGCGGCGGCCGGTGGCCAGGCGGAGCGACCGGATCAGCGGCCGAGCTGGCGAACGTTGTCCGGGGTGCCGCCGTCGGGCTGGGCGGGGATGTGGATCTGGGGCTGGACGGTGACCTGCGGGGCGCCGGTGGTGACGTGCGCGAACACGCGCGGGCGCAGGTTCAGCCCGCGCATCGCGAAGGCCGAAGCAACCGTCCACGCGAGGGCGGCAATGGCGGTGGCGACGGTGCGCGAGGCGTCCGGAGTGGTCGTCCAGACCATCGCGATGCCCGCGAACCCCCAGCACGACCAGGTGAGGCGGATCCCGTTGCTGCGGGTGATGAACCCGGCGATCAGGGAGAACAGGCCGGTGACCTGCCACAGGGTGTAGACGGTGGAGGCGCC
>NZ_RDBP01000111.1 GCF_008042045.1 Streptomyces sp. T39 | reverse complement strand
ACGGCGCCGAGCAGGGCGGTGCGGGCGGCGGCGAGCGCGGTGAGGTGGTCCTCGCCGGCCGCTCCGGCGCCGGCCTTCGCGGCGGCCTCGGCGACCCGCTCGGCGAGCGGTGTCCCCGCGACGGCGCCGGCGAGCGCGGCCAGTCCCTCGGCCTGGGCAGGCTGCGGACGCAGCAGCCCGCCGCGGAGAGCCCGGTCGAAGGCGTCGACGGCCGCGAGCGCCTCGTCGAGGCCGTCGACCGCGTCGGTCAGCAGATCGGCACGCATCAGGCCACCGCCCTCGTCGGCGGGAACCACTGCATCTCGGGCAACGGCTCGGTGGTGGGCGCCAGTTCGAGATAGGCGAGGTGCCGCAGGAACCGGCTGAAGACGGGCGCCGCGGCCGCGGTGTCGCCCTGTGCGGGGCGGGTGGCGGTCATCGCGGCGACGATGCCGGCCGCGTCCGCAGTCGCGTCGCCGGTGTCGGCCTTCAGGTAGCGGGCGACCCGCTCGGCGCCGTACTGGAGCACGGCCTCGCCGACCAGTGCGCGGATGTGGTTGCAGTACGAGCCCCGCGCGCCGCCGCAGGGCCGGTTGTTGTTGGTGCTGCACGCGAAGGCGTAGGTGCCGGCGGCGACGGAGGACACGTACACCCGGCCGATGTCCGAGCCGCTGGACACCACGCCCTGCACGCGGCCGTCGGCCAGTTCGACGAACGGCACCTTGGCGAGCTTGCGCGGCCGCGCGGGCGGTGTCACCCGGACCGTGCTCGACTTCTCCCCATCCGACAACGGACCATCTCCAATA
>NZ_RDBP01000110.1 GCF_008042045.1 Streptomyces sp. T39 | reverse complement strand
CGCCTTCGTCAAGGACACCGGCTACGTCACGGACGCCGAACGGCTGGGCATGTCCGCCGTGTTCCACCTCGCGGTGCGCGCCGAACCCGGAGACGTGCTGGGCCGGGCCGCCGGCACCCCCTGGTGGCTGGTGGTGCGGGGCGCCTCGTGGCGTCACCCCGCCGGACCGCTCTCGTCCGCCGGCACCCTCCAGAACCACCCGGTGGTGCAGGTCAGCTGGAACGACGCCCAGGCGTACTGCGCCTGGGCCGGGAAGCGGCTGCCGACCGAGGCCGAGTGGGAGTACGGCGCGCGCGGCGGTCTGGAGGGCCGGCGCTTCCCGTGGGGCGACGAACTCACGCCGCGCGGACGGTGGATGTGCAACATCTGGCAGGGCACCTTCCCCACCCTCAACACGGCCGAGGACGGTCACGAGACCACCGCACCGGTCACGTCCTTCCGCCCCAACGGCCACGGCCTGTGGAACACGGTCGGCAACGTCTGGGAGTGGTGCGCCGACACCTTCGCCGCCGACGCCTACGCGGTGCGTGCCGGTGCCGCGCCGGTGCACGACCCGCGCGGCCCGTGGCACGACCCGGGCCATGACGCGAAGCGCGTCATGCGCGGCGGCTCGTACCTCTGCCACGACTCCTACTGCCACCGCTACCGGGTCGCCGCCCGTTCCGGCAACACCGCCGATTCGGCGGCGGCGAACATCGGCTTCCGCTGCGCCAACGACGCCGTCTGACGACCTCGCCCCCGCGCCGAACGCCCCCGGGCCGACCCCCACCGCACCCGGGCCGCCCCCCGGGCTCCAAC
>NZ_RDBP01000011.1 GCF_008042045.1 Streptomyces sp. T39 | reverse complement strand
GCTCGGTCTTGCCCGCGAAGTGGTGGTAGAGCGCCCCCTTGGTCACGCCGGCCGCGGCGACGATCTCGGCGAGCCCGACGTCCGCGTAGCCGCGTTCGGAGAAGAGGCGCCGCCCTTCCCCGAGCAGTGCCTGCCGGGTCTGTTCGCGCCGCTGGGCGCGGACGCCGTCCTGCCGCATGACGGACTCCTTGTTGACATACCGATGGTACGTGAATAGCGTGGTTGGCATACCGATGGTACGCGAAAGGGTCCGCCATGAGAACGACCAGCTTCTACCCGGTGATCGGCACCGCCGCCCTCGCCGGGCCCGCGCAGGCTGATGTACCAGTCGGCCTCGAAGGCGATCCCGAAGCCCAGGAGCCGGGTGTAGAAGTCCCGCGACTCCGCCAGGGCGGCGGCGAGCTCGCCCTCCTCGACCACACCCACCCGACGATCCCCGAGGGTCACCGCACCCCAGTCCAGGGGCTGCTGCTCAACTTCGAGGTGGCGGACGTGGACGCGGAGTGGGAGCGGCTCGTGGTCCGCGAGGGACTGCGCCCCGCACTGACGCTGCGCAGCGAGGACTTCGGTCAGCGCCACTTCATCGTCCCCGACCCGAACGGCGTCCTCATCGACGTCATCACACGCTCGGTCTTGCCCGCGAAGTGGTGGTAGAGCGCCCCCTTGGTCACGCCGGCCGCGGCGACGATCTCGGCGAGCCCGACGTCCGCGTAGCCGCGTTCGGAGAAGAGGCGCCGCCCTTCCCCGAGCAGTGCCTGCCGGGTCTGTTCGCGCCGCTGGGCGCGGACGCCGTCCTGCCGCATGACGGACTCCTTGTTGACATACCGATGGTACGTGAATAGCGTGGTTGGCATACCGATGGTACGCGAAAGGGTCCGCCATGAGAACGACCAGCTTCTACCCGGTGATCGGCACCGCCGCCCTGGCGGAGTCGCGGGACTTCTACACCCGGCTCCTGGGCTTCGGGATCGCCTTCGAGGCCGACTGGTACATCAGCCTGCGCGGGCCCGGCGAGGGCGGCGGCGAGCTCGCCCTCCTCGACCACACCCACCCGACGATCCCCGAGGGTCACCGCACCCCAGTCCAGGGGCTGCTGCTCAACTTCGAGGTGGCGGACGTGGACGCGGAGTGGGAGCGGCTCGTGGTCCGCGAGGGACTGCGCCCCGCACTGACGCTGCGCAGCGAGGACTTCGGTCAGCGCCACTTCATCGTCCCCGACCCGAACGGCGTCCTCATCGACGTCATCACACCGATCGAGCCCACCGAGGAGTACGCCCGGCTGTACACCTGAGCGGCCCGCCCGGTGAGTGCCGCGGGCACCGCCGCGTGACCCGTCTCACATTCCGCGGGCGATGAGATCGCGGGCCCGCGGACGTCTCCCCTGTACGACGCGCCCGGTACGGCGGGTGCGTCGCGAACCGAAGGGACACGACGCCATGACCGCACCCGTGAAGGGCCCCGCCAGCTACTTCCCGTCCATCGAGAAGAAGTACGGCCACCCGGTCGCGCACTGGCAGGACCTCATCCGCGCCTCGCCCCTCACCAGGCACATGGAACTCGTCGCCTGGCTCAAGGCGGAGCACGGTCTGGGCCACGGCCACGCCAACGCCCTGGTCGCGCACACCCTCGCCGAGCGCGCCGGGACGTGACGCGGCGCCCGCGGGGCCGGAAGCGGCGGCAGGGACGGAGAGCGCTGCCGGGCGGCCGCGCCGCGCAGGGAGCGCGGACCACCCGGCACCGGCGGGGCCGGTACGGCTAGTTCGGCTAGTACGGCTTCGCGAGGACGTGCGCCGCGCCGGGAATGCCCACCTTCAGGAGCTCGTCCTCCTCGGGCGTCGTCGGCAGGCCGGTCTCCTGGCGGAGCACGGCCCGGGACATCGCCTGGACCCACAGCGCGCGCGGGCGGCGCCGGGCCTCCCAGGCGGCCAGGGCGGCGGGGACGTCCGGCGCGCCGTCCAGGGACTCGGCCAGCACGACGGCGTCCTCGACGGCCATGGCGGCGCCCTGCGCGATGTGCGGTGTGGAGGCGTGGGCCGCGTCGCCGGCGAGGACCACCCTGCCCACGTGCCAGGGCGCGTCGACCGTCACCTGGGAGATCCGCGAGTACACCACGGCCGACGGGTCGGTCGCCGTGGCGAGGGCCTCGGCCACCGGGCCCGAGAACATCGCCAGCCTCCCCGCCAGCTGCTCGTGGGCCCGCTCCGGGTCCGGCCGGAAGTCGGGCTCCTCGGCGAACACGGCGCCCAGGTACATCAGTTCGCCGGTGATCGGGGTGAGGAGCGCCTTGGCCTCCTGACCCGCGGTGCTCATCACCACACCCTGCACCTCGGGCAGCCGCGGCACGGTCACCCGCCAGTTGGCGAAGCCGGTGTACTCCGGCGCGAAGCGGTCGCCGTAGAGACGGGTGCGCAGCGGGGAGCCGATCCCGTCGAAGCCGACCACCAGGTCCCAGCGCCCGGACGAGCCGTCGGAGAGGGTGACGTCGACGCCCTCCCCGTCGTCCGCGAGGTCGGTGACGGTGGCGGAGAAGCGGATCTTCGCGCCGGCAGCCGCGGCCGCGTCCCCCAGCACCCGTGCGAGGGCGGGCCGCGGGATGCCGTTGTTCGAGGGCGCGTCGCCCATCCGGGGCTGCGGGATGCGGGCGAGCGGGTTGCCCGCCGGGTCGGCGATGGTGAGGATCTCCCACTCGAAGCCGGCCTTCAGGCAGGCGTCGAGCACACCGATCTCCCGCATGACGTGCAGCGCGTTGGACGGCTGGATGATGCCGACGCCGAGGGCCTCCAGTCCGGGGCGGACTTCGGCGACCTCGACCGAGTGGCCGCGGCGGGCCAGCGCGGTGGCGAGGGTGAGGCCGCCTATGCCGCCGCCGTGGATCAGGACGCGCAGGGGTGATGCCATCAGGGGTCTCCAGGGGATGGGCCGCGGGGTACGGGCAGGGGCGGGGCGTCAGCCGGCCACGGGCAGGCTCATGAGGTGGTCGACGAGGGCGAGCAGCACGTCCCGGTCGAAGTCGCGCAGGCGGACGTCGCCGACCAGCAGCGGGACGTGCGGGTCGAGGTCGAGCGCCGTCCTGATCTCCTCCGGTGTACGGGTGTTGTGGCCGTGGAAGCAGTTGATGGCCACCACGAAGGGGATCTCCCGGCTCTCGAAGAAGTCGATCGAGGCGAAGGAGGTCTCCAGGCGCCGGGTGTCCGCGATGACCACACCGCCGAGCGCCCCGTTGACCAGGTCGTTCCACATGAACCAGAAGCGTTCCTGGCCCGGGGTGCCGAAGAGGTAGACGACGAGCTCGTCGCTGACCGTGATGCGACCGAAGTCCAGGGCGACGGTCGTCGTGTCCTTCGCGCCGATGCCGGCGAGGTCGTCGACGCCGACACTGGCCTTGGTGAGGTACTCCTCGGTCCGCAGCGGTGCGACCTCGCTGACCGCGCCGACCAGGGTCGTCTTGCCGACGCCGAAGCCGCCGGCGATGAGGATCTTGACGGCGGCGGGTGCCGCCTGACTGTTGGTCATGTGGGTTCAGAGTCTCCGGAGTCCGTCACGAACGGCGGCGAGCATGCTCCTGTCGGCGCCGCCCGCCGCGCGGGCCACCGTCAGGGGCGCGCGGGCGGTGAGAAGGCCCTGGCCGACCAGGTCGGCCAGAAGGATCTTGGTCACCGAGACCGGGAGGTCGAGGCCGGCCGCCACCTCGGCGACCGCCGAGGGCCGGCGGCAGCGCGCGAGGATCGCCCGGTGCTCGGGCTGGAGCCTGCCCGTGCGCAGCGGCACCCCGCGCTCGTCGAGCGGTTCGTCACGCGTCGTCAGCACCGTGATGAGCGTGAAGTCGTCCCGCTCGGGAGCGGTCCGGCCGCGCGTGATGGTGTACGGGCGCACCATGCTGCCCGCTCCGTCCTCCACGTACCCCTCGTCCTCCCAGTACGGGTTCACGCGCGCGGCCCGTCCCCGGTGCCGAACGCGTCGAACTCGCCGCGCACCGGGGTGCCGAGCTTCTGTCCGACCTGTTGGACGAGGTTGTGCATCGCCAGCGACATCACCTCCGCGTCGACCTCCTGGGACGCCACCACGGCCAGGTGGGTGCCCTGGCCGGCGGAGATGATGAAGAGCCACAGGTCGGACAGCTCCACGATCACCTGGTGCACGACGCCGCCGCCGAAGAGCTGGCCGACACCGCGGGCGAGGCTCTGCTGTCCGGTGCAGATGGCGGCCAGGCGCTCGGCGTCGGCGCGGTCGATGCTCCGCGAGTGACTCACCACCAGGCCGTCGTCGGAGAGCAGGACGGCGTTCCGGGTCTCGGCCACCGAGTCCACCAGGCCGTCGAGCAGCCAGTCGAGGTCCTGGTGGGTGGCGGTTGTGCGTGTCATGACCGTTCTTCTCTCGTGGGATGGGGAGGTACGGGCGGCGTGCCCGGTTCGGGCCGCGCCGGTGCGGACGTGTCGCCGGTGGCGCGTGCGGCCCGGGAGCGGCGCTGGAACGCGCCGATCGTGGCGCCGGCACGGCGCGGGACGGGGCGCAGCAGGGGGTCGTCCTGCCACCGCCGTGGCGCGGGTGCCACCGGCCGCGGGGCCGCCGGGTCGACGCGCAGTTCGTCGACGAGGCTGGCCTGGCGCACCCGGCGCGGCAGCGGCGGTTCGCCGCCGGGCGACGGGGTCTCCGCTCCGGGCGGGGTCTCCGCTCGGAGCGGGGTCTCCGCTCCGGGGGGCGGGAAGGCGGCCGCCGGTGCGCCGGGTGCGGCTGCCGGCGGCGGGAACGCGGTTCCCGGCGCCGGGAGTTCGCCTCCGGGTGCGGGACGCCCGGCTCCCGGCCGGGCGAAGGCGTCGGCGGCCGCGGCGCCGCCGGCCGGCGAAGGCTCGACGCGGCTCGGCCCGGTCGGCCCGTACGCGGAGGTCACCGGGCCGGGTCCGTGGTCCGCCGCCGGGGACAGGGCCGGGTAGCGGTTGCCACCGCCCGCGTAGGCCGGGGAGTTCGGGTCCGTGTAGGGCTGGAGTCCGGTGATGTACTGCTCGTCGCCCGCAGGGGAGTGTGCCTCCGCCCCGAGCGGGGCGCCCGCGGCGGGACCGTGGCCCGTGCCCGCGTAGGGGACCGCGGCTCCGAATCCCGGCGCGGCGAAGACGTCGTCCTCGGGGTCGTAGCCGGGCCGCGGCTGCGGATACGGCTCGTAGGCCCCGGGCCCGGCGGCGGCACCCGGCCCGGGGACGGGGTACGGGTGCGTGCCGGAGTCCGGCGCGGGAGCCGCGTAGGACTGCGGTCCGGGATCCGCCGCGGGAGCCGGGAAGGGCTGGGCGTCCGGCGTCCCCGCCGGGAAGGGCTGGGCGTCCGGCGTCCCCGCCGGGAAGGGCTGGGCGTCCGGCGCGGGAGCCGCGAAGGGCTGCGTGCCGGAGTCCGGCGCGGGAGCCGCGAAGGGCTGCGTGCCGGAGTCCGGCGCCCCCGCCGCGAAGGGCTGCGCGTCCGGCGCCCCCGCCGGGAAGGGCGGTTGTGTGCCGGGGTCCGGCGGGACGGGTACGCCGCCGGTGTGTCCGCCCGCGAACGGGGCCGCCGCTGCGGCCGTCTGCGGGTCCGCCGTGGCGAAGCCGTCGAACGGCCGGTCGGAGCCGTCGGCGGTCTCGGAGCCCGCCCCGTACGGTCCCGCGCCGTTCAGCGCGGTGACCTCGGCCAGCGCCCTGCCCTGCACCCGGCTGGGCAGCGCCCCCGTCCCGGCGGGCTCGGGGGTCTGCGCACGCTGCGCGGGCACGGCGGTGAGGGGCGCCGGTTCCTGGTCCGGGCCGCTCACGGTGAGCTCGTGCGGGACGAGGACCACGACGCGGGTTCCGCCGTACGCCGAGGAGCGGAACTCCACGCGCAGGCCGTACTGCGACGCGAGGCGGGCGATCACCTGGAGGCCGAGCCGGATGTCGTCGGAGTGGGCGAGCAGGTCGAGCCGGGGCGGACGGAGCATGAGCTCGTTGGCCTCGGCCAGCTGGTCCTCCTCCATGCCGAGGCCGCGGTCCTCCACCTCGATGGCGAGTCCGCGGCTGACCGAGGCCGCCCTGACCTCCACCGGGCTGGGCGGGCGCGAGAAGCTGAGCGCGTTCTCGATGAGCTCGGCCAGCACATGGGAGACCGGGCCGACCGCGCGGGCCGCGAGCCAGGGGCTGCCGTCGAGGTCGAGCACGACGCGCTGGTAGTCCTGCACCTCGCCCTGCGCGGAGCGCATCACGTCGAGCACGGCGACCGGCTTGCGCCAGCGCCGGTGCGGCGTGCCGCCCGCGAGGATGACGAGGTTCTCCTCGTAGCGCCGCAGGCGGGCGGTCAGGTGGTCGAGGTCGAAGAGGCCGTCGAGCACCTCCGGGTCCTCGTGCCGGCGCTCCAGCTCGTCGAGCCGCTTCAGCTGCTGGCCGATGAGCTGCTGGGTGCGGCGGGCGATGCGCTGGAGGAGGCGCTCGAAGCCCCGGTGCTGGTCGGCCTGCTTGACCGCGGCCGCCAGGGCACTGGTGCGGGCGAGGTTGAGGGCCTTGCCGAGCTGGGCCAGTTCGTCGGACGACGCGTCCGTGCCGCTGTCCTCGATGGCGCGGGCCTCCGCCTCCACGTCGATGCGTTCGCCGTTGGCGAGGCGTTCGACGACGTCGGGCAGTGCCTTCTGCAGCGCCTCGGCCTGTGCCTGGAGGCTGCTGATGCGCCGGCGGAGGCTGCGGGTGAGCCGCCAGGTGGTCCAGATGACGGCGATGACGGCGATCAGGCCGACGACGGTGGTGAGGACCATCTTCAGGAGGAGCGAGATGACGCTGTTCTTGCCGTTCTCGACGACCAGCGCGGTGCGGTGTTCGAGCAGTTCCTCCAGCTCGGGGGTGAGGGTGTCCATGGCGGCGCGCCAGGTGCCGCGGTCGGCGGTGAGCGGGACGGCGCCGTCGCGTCCGGCGTCGGCAGGACGCAGCACGGTGGACTCCACCTGCGTCTTCGCCTTCCATGCCTGGCTGCCGGTGATCTCCTGCCACATGGCCCGTTCGTCGTCGGGCAGGAAGGGCACGACCTTGGTGCTGTGCAGGAACGACTGCGCGGAGACGGCCTGCCGGACCTGCTGGAGGTCCTCGGACCCGAGCTCCCTCCTGCCCCAGCCACGGGCGAGCAGCGCATCGGTGCGGGAGATCATCTCCTTGGCCCAGAAGAGGTCGACGAGCGGCTGGGAGAGGGTGGTGATCCTGCCGTTGTCGACGTGGCTGAGGGCGGTGAACAGCCGGAGGTCCACGGCGATCAGGTCGGTGTAGTACCGGTAGACCGCTTCCTGCTGGTCGCTGTCGCCGCCGTCCACCAGGGAGCGCTGGGCGGGGAGTTGGCCGATGGCCTCGCGGGCCTCGGACACGGCCTCCAGGACTTCGGCGGGGGCGTCGTCGGCGGAGACGTCCGACGCGGACCGGAAGGTCTCGACGGCCTCGTCCGTCCTGACCCGCTGCTCGGCGAGCGCCTCCGCGGCGCCGCGCTGCCGGGCGAGGACCTCGGCGCTGAGCCTCCGCTCCTCCTGGAGGTTGTAGTACACGAGGTTGGACGGCTGTCCCGCCTTCTCGGCCAACTGCCCCTGGGCTGCCTGCCGTTGGAAGTCGAGAAAGGTCTGACCGCTGGTGACGGCCCACAGGGCGACCAGCGCGATGCCGGGGACGAAGGCCAGGACCAGCAGAGCTGTCCGCAGCGACATGGAAGTCGTGCCGGTCCGCCGTGACGCGCGCGTGCGCAGAGCGATCTCCTTGAGGAGGGGTCAGTCTGATGACTGATCAGATCCGTGCAGAACTACGACGCGTGAATACTAGTCACACCGCGAAACCGCCCAGGAAGCGCCCCCACACAAGCAACACCGTTCAGACACAAGGCCGTTACTCGACACACCGCGTCAACTCCTGGGATATGCAGGGGAGTAGTGGGAGGAGCCCTCGCGCACCCGTCGGCCCGTCGCACAGCCCGAGCCCTCCCGCCGAGGCATCCATAAACTGCGCCCCCACCGCCCGCGAGGGGCGAACCGTCGATTCCGGTCCCCCGGCGCGCATCCCCCGCACACCGGCGACACCGCCATGCCCGCGTTCGCACCCGTCAAGCGGAACGAGGGGGTCGATCGGCGCCGCCCCGCGCACAACCCTTGAGGCGTGCAGACGACAGCGTCAGCTTGGAGGGCAGTTGCGTGGTCCAGGCCAAGGTGAGGCCTGGTGAAGAACCGCAGAGCCGCCGCCATCGGATCCCACTTCGCTCTCGCAAGCACCCCGGCGACGGGACTGCTGACCCGCTCCCCGGCCGCCGGGGCCGCCCCCGCCCCGCTGCCACCGGTGACGCCCACGCCCCAGTCCAGGCGCCCGCGTCCTGACCCGGGTCCGCAGGGGAGCGAGGGGCGGCCGCCGCGGCCGCCCCTCGCGGCGGTCAGGCGATCCGGGTGCCGGTGCCGCTGACGCGGACGCGGGCGTCGCCCTCGCGCAGCTCCACCGTCAGCACACCCGGCCGCCCCATGTCGGCGCCCTGGTGCAGGGTGAGCACCGAGGCGGCGGGGACGAGGCCGAACTCCCGGGCGTACGCGCCGAAGGCGCCGGCCGCCGCACCTGTCGCGGCGTCCTCCACGACACCGCCCACCGGGAAGGGGTCGCGGACGTGGAACACGGTGCGGGACTCGCGCCACACCAGCTGGAGCGTGGTCAGGCCGAGCCGGTGCATCAGGGCTTCGAGGCGTGCGAAGTCGTAGGAGAGGTCCGCGAGCCGTTCCCTGGTGGCCGCCCCGATCACGAGGTGGCGGGCGCCCGCGAAGGCGATGCGGGGCGGCAGGGACGGGTCGAGGTCTCCGGCGGGCCAGTCGAGGGCGGCGAGCGCCTCGGCGAGGTCGGCGTCGCCGATCTCCTCGGTGTGCGGCTCGACGGTGGTGAGCGTGGCCCGCAGCACACCGTCGTCCTCCGTGACGCTCACCGGCACCGTGCCGGCGGGCGTGGCGAACACGAGGTCGCCGGGGCCGGAGCGTTCGGCGAGCGCGACGGAGGCCGCCACGGTGGCGTGGCCGCAGAACGGCACCTCCGCCTTCGGGCTGAAGAAGCGGAGGGTGAACGCGCGTGTGCCCGCGCCGCCGAGGCCCTCGGGCGGGTCGGTGAGGAACGCGGTCTCGCTGTAGCCGAGGCGGGCGGCGATGGCGAGCATGGCGTCGTCGGCGAGCCCGCCGGCGTCCAGGACGACCCCGGCACGGTTGCCGCCGGCGGGGTCGGCGGAGAAGGCGGTGTAGTGCAGGATCTCGGGCTCTGTCGTCATGATCGCTGCAACCGGGCACTCCCCCGGATTGTTCCCCGCCCCCGCCGGGCGGCGGACCGTCAGCGGGCGACCACCACCGTGCGCTGTGCCGAGAAGTCGCCCCAGGTGCCGTCGGGGAGCCGGGCGCGGAGTTTGATGCTGTAGCGGGTGCCCGGGGGGTCGGTGACGGTCATCGTGTACGTGACGCGGGGACCGGCCGGCTGGGCGCCCCAGACGATGGTCGTCGCCTGCTCGCCGTCGAGGAAGAGCTGGTGCTCCTTGACCGGCGCCCCGGTGTCGGGCGGGATCCAGGAGAGGTCGATGCGGCCCTTGTGCGCCGTCGCCTCCAGGCCGGCCGGTGCGGTGCTCGGGCCGTCGCCGGGGCCGGGTGCGGTGGTGAGGTCGACGGCCGGGCTGTCCGGGGAGGAGTTCTCCGAGGCGTCCCGGGCGCGGACGGTGAAGGTGTACACGGTGCCGGGGCGCAGGTTGGTGACGCGGGCGGTGGTCTCGTCGCCGGGCACGCTGTGGACGCGGGCGTCCTCCTGGTAGATGTCGTACGCGGTGACCCGGGTGTCGTCCCGGGACGCGCCCCAGGTGAGCGTGACGGCGCGGCTGCCGTCCACGGTGCCGCGCGGCCGGAGCGGCGCGGTGGGGGCCGTGCGGTCGTCGGGCGCCGCGGCGGGGGTGGTCACGGACACGGCGGTGCTCGGTGCGGACAGGTTGCCCGCGGCGTCACGGGCCCGGACGGTGAAGCGGTAGGCGGTCCTCGGGTTGAGGCCCTCCACGTCGGTCATGTGCTTGGCGCCCGGCAGGGTCTTCACCCGCTCGCCCTGCTGGTAGACCTCGTAGCCGGCGACCTCGGTGTCGTCGGTGGAGTGGTCCCACATGACGTGGACGGAGGTGGCGCTGCCGGCCTGGGCGGTGACGCCGGCGGGTGGGGTGGGGGGATCGGTGTCCTTGTCCTCGCCACCGCAGGCGGCGAGGAGGAAGAGGGCGGTGCAGGCCAACACGGCCGGTGTGGGGGGACGTTGCACGGTCGGTCCTCCGCGGGCGACGGGCAGGTGTGGGTGACAGGCTGCCAGTCGCCGGCAGATTGGTCCAGACCTATGCGGCGGTGTGATCGCACCGCCCGGCACCGGCGGCCACCCCGCCGGCCCGTCGGTCGCCCGGCCCGGTACGCGCGCTCACCCGCGCCGGGCGCCCTTGCGGCGGAAGAACCCCCGGCCCCGGTGCGCCGTCCGCTCGGCCGCGGCGATCCTCTCCGGCAGCGGCCGGGGACCGGCCTCGGTGTGCACCGGGCTCTCCGGGCCACGTGACTCCAGGGGCCGCAGCAGGTCCAGCGCCTCCCCCGGCTCGCCGCACGCCACCAGCGCGTCGGCGAGCAGCAGCGTGCTGCGGAGGGTTTCGGCGTCGTCCGTGCCGAGCATCTGGGCCCGGCCGGTGACGACTCTCCGCAGCACCGTCGCGGCGTCGCCGGGGCGGCCGCACTTGAGCAGGCAGTCCGCCCAGTGGTGTTCGGCGGTGAAGGTGACCGGGGAGTCGCCCCGGGTCTCGGCCCGGGCGCGGGCGATCCGTTCGAGGAACTCCAGGGCCTCGGCGTGCCGCCCGACGAACCCCAGCCGGTAGGCGAGCGCCTGGAGCGTGGCGATCGCGTCCGCGCCGGTGTCGCCGAGGGTCCGGGCCCAGTCGGCGGCGATCTCGCGGCACAGCCGGATCGAGTCCTCCGCCTCCTGCATGGCCCACAGGCAGTCGGCCATCGCCTGGCGGGCCCGCAGCGTGCTGTCGTCGTCCGGCCCCCGCATCAGGGTGCGGCGCCGGACGATGGTGCGGTACTCCCGCAGCGCCTCCTCCAGACTGCCCGATCTGCGCAGGCCGTCGGCCGCCGCCGCCTGCCTCTCGCTCTCGGCGGCGTGCTCGCGCAGGCGCTTCGCGGCCCGCGACTCCCCGAGGGCGCGCAGCGGCGGCATCTCCAGCACGGCGGCCGTGAAATCGGCCGAGGGGCGGGCCTCGGGCTGCTTGGCGAGCAGGGCCTCCACCAGCCGCTGGAGGGCGTGCGGGATGTCGGCGCGCAGGGTGTGCAGCGGACGGGGCCTCGCGTGCGCGTGCAGTTCGCCCAGGTCGCCCCCCGGCCGCTCGCGTGCGAACACGTGCTGTCCGGTGAGGAGTTCGTAGGCGACGCAGCCGAACGCGTACATGTCGCTGAGCGTGGTGTCCACGGCGCCGGGCGCCCAGCGCTCCGGGGCGAGATAGGCGGGGGTGCCGACGACGCCCGTCCCGGTGAGGTCGGTGGCGCTGTGGTCGCCCAGGAACTTCGCGATCCCGAAGTCGCAGAGTTTGGCCTCCTTCTCGTCCACGATCATGATGTTCGCCGGCTTGACGTCCCGGTGGAGGATGCCGTGGCTGTGTGCGTGCGCCAGCCCCTTGGCCAGCTGCCACAGCATCAGGGTGGTCTCGGGCACGCTCCAGGAGCGGCGGTCGGCGAGCAGCCGGTCGAGGCTGCGGCCGTCGACGTACTCCATGACCAGGTACGCGCTGTCGCCGTGGATGCCCGAGTCCAGCAGCCCGACGACGTAACGGCTGTTGGCCCGCCCCATCGCCTGCATCTCGCGGGCGAAACGCTTGGCGCCCTCCGCGTCGTCGACCCGCGGCAGCATGGTCTTCACGGCGACCGTGTCGCCGGTCCCCCCGTCGACCGCCTGGCGCACCTCGCCCATCCCCCCGTTGCCCAGGAGGCGTCCGAGCGTGTAGCGGCCGCCCAGCACCGTGCCCTGCTGCATGCCCGCTTCCCCTCTTCTCTTTCTCTCCTCAGCCCCGCGCGGTGTGCACCCACGCGCGCACATGGACGGTCCGCCCGGCGACCTGGTACGCCGGGGCCACCGCGTGGCTCATCGGCAGGCCCGGGTCGGACTTGTGCCACAGGTCGTAGGCGTCCGGATCGTACGGCCGCCCCGCCGGGACCTCGAAGTCCCACCGGTGCACCCCGCCGAGCCGGCCGATCCGGAAGCGCAGCGCGGACACCTCCTGCCAGGCCCTGCCCACGTCGGGCAGGGCGTCGGGGTCGCCGGTGACGCCCGCGGCCGCCTGCCGCCACTCCGCGGGGGACGAGGGCTGGGCCGCGAACGCCAGCCGGCACAGGACCGAGGTGAGCCGCGCGTGCGCCTCGTGGCGATCCGCCGCCGCCCGCTCGCCGAACGCCGTCCGCGCGGCGCTCCCCGCGAGTTCGTCGATCCTGCGGCGCACGTCCGTGTACCAGGTGGCCGCCTCGTGGTGGGCCGCGTCCTTCTCCGTGGTGGTGTCCTGGCGCACCCGCTGGAGCGCCTGGCGCATCAGGTCCAGCTGCTCGTCCTGGCGGGCGATCCGCTCGTCCTGGCGGGCCACCCTGCGCCGCAGGCGCTCCAGCTCCTCGCGCATCTTGCGCACCGGGCCGATCAGGTCGAGGACCGACCGGCTCGGCTCCGGGTCGTCGGCGTGCCGGGACCCGGGCGGGCCGCTCGGGTCCCGGCACGCCGACGACCCGGAGC
>NZ_RDBP01000109.1 GCF_008042045.1 Streptomyces sp. T39 | reverse complement strand
GCGCATCGGCACCCTCAAGCCGACGGGCCCGGTCCGCCTGGCCACCGGCACCCAGGACGACATCGTCCCGCACGACCAGGCCCGCCAACTCGCCGTCGACTGGTGCCGCAAGGGCGGCAAGGTCAGCTACGAGGCCGTCGTCCTGCCCAACCTCGGCGACAAGCTGCTGACCAACCACCTCACCCCGCTCCTCACCGACCAGGGCGCGGCGATCTCCTGGATCACCGACCGCCTGGAGGGCAAGCCGGCCCTCTCCAACTGCTGGTCCATGCCCGTCCAGCCGTGACACCCGCCGCCGCTGCCGCCCCCAAGGGGCGGCAGCGGCGGCCGGCCGTGTCGGCGGTGCCGGGCGGAATCCGCCCCCGGGCGAGCAGACCCGGCACCCGATGGGCCCCTTCGCGGAAGGCGTGGGCGACGCCTTTCGCCCCCCTTCGCGGAAGGCGTGGGCGACGCCGCTCAGCCCGTCGGTTCGCCGCCGCGCACCGCCGCCACGAAGACCGCCCACCCCGCCGCCGGGAAGACCAGCGCCGGTCCGGTCGGGCACTTGCTGTCGCGGACCGGGACACGGACGCCGTGGCCGCGGGCGACCTCCAGGCACTCGCCCTGATCGCCGCCGCTGAAGCTGGACTTGAACCAGCCGTCCACGGTGGACGCGTCGCGGACGGTGGGCTCAGTGCTGCTGACCACGTTCGTGCTCCTCGGCTGCCGCCCTCACCAGGGCCAGGGACTCCTCGCGCGACAAGGCGTCGCTCAGGGCAAGAGCGTAGGAGGTCTGGCTCTCCCTCACCAGGGCCGGCTCGTCCAA
>NZ_RDBP01000108.1 GCF_008042045.1 Streptomyces sp. T39 | reverse complement strand
GGCCGCCGACCAGGGCGCCGACGTCATCAACCTCTCCCTCGGCGACGACAGCGAGTCGGCCCACCCCGAGCCCGGGGAGGACGCCGCCGTCCAGTACGCGCTGGCCAAGGGCTCCGTCGTCGTCGCCTCCGCCGGCAACGGCGGCGAGAAGGGCGACCGCGTCTCGTACCCGGCCGCCTACCCCGGGGTGATCGCCGTGACGGCCGTCGACCGGTTCGGCACCCACGCAGCCTTCTCCACCCGCCGCTGGTACGCCACTGTCAGCGCCCCCGGAGTGGACGTGGTGATCGCCGACCCGGACCGGAAGTACTACCAGGGCTGGGGCACCAGCGCCGCCGCCGCGTTCGTCTCGGGTGCCGTCGCCCTGGTCCGCGCCGCGCACCCCGGCCTGACGCCCGCCCAGATCAAGAAGCTGCTGCGGGACACCGCCCGGGACGCGCCCGAGGGGGGCCGCGACGACACGTACGGCTACGGGTTCGTGGACCCGGCGGCGGCGATCACCGCGGGCCGCTCGCTGCGTCCCGCCGATCCGGCGGCGGCCGTCGCCGGATACGGCAAGCGGTACTTCGGCACCGGCCCGGACCCCGACGGCGACGACGGCGACGCGTCCGCGCTGCTCGCCCCGGCCGCCGGCGGGCTCGGCATCCTGACCCTCGCTGCGGCGGTCGTCCTCTGGCGCGGCGGTCGGGGCACGCCCCGCGGCGACCGCGCCCGGAGCGACCACAACACCTACGCCTGAGCCCGGCCGCCCCCGGCCCCCCGGGTCCGGCACCCCCTGCGCCTGAG
>NZ_RDBP01000107.1 GCF_008042045.1 Streptomyces sp. T39 | reverse complement strand
CCCTCACTCAGGACACGGCAATTCGACATCACGGCACGCCCTGCCCTGCGCCCGAATTCACGGAGCTTGTCCTCACGATCCTCTGCCGGGGATTCGCCGGACAGCCACCCCGACCACACCCGCGCCGGGTGCCGCTCCGGATCGGCCGCATGCAGCCGGCGCGCCACCCGCTCCAGCCCCTCGGCAAACGCCCGCGCCTCCATGGTCCGGTGATGGAACGTGATCCCGCGCGAGCTGGCGTGCTCGATGGATGACGAGTCGATTTTTGGGCCCGTTCTGTGGTCGATGTCGTTGTCGAGCGCCATCACCAGGAAGCTGCTTGCCCGCTATCAGATTGTGGTGGTTGAGCTGCGGGATCCTTCGCTGACGCTGGAGCGGCTGTACGGCGAGCAGCGGCACGATGAGCAAGTGCGTGGTGAGCGGCTGGCGGTGCTGCAGGCCGCGTTGCTGGAGACGATGGCCGAGCACGGTTTGCGGCGCGGGATCACGTTCCATCACCGGACCATGGAGGCGCGGGCGTTTGCCGAGGGGCTGGAGCGGGTGGCGCGCCGGCTGCACGCGGCCGATCCGGAGCGGCACCCGGCGCGGGTGTGGTCGGGATGGCTGTCCGGCGAATCCCCCACTGAAATGCGGGAGGATAAGCTGCGTGAATTCGGGGACAGGGCAGGGCGTGCCGTGATGTCGAATTGCCGTGTCCTGAGTGAGGGTGTTGATGTCCCGAGTGTGGACTGTGTGGCCCTGATCGATCCGAAGGGGTCGGCCGTGGATATTGTTCAGGCGATCGGCGG
>NZ_RDBP01000106.1 GCF_008042045.1 Streptomyces sp. T39 | reverse complement strand
GAGTCCCTGACCACCAGCTCSGGCTGGAGAACGATCTGCTCGTGCCGGTGCGCGGCCGCCTCGTCCCCCGTCTCCTCGATCAGCAGCCGCGCGGCGGTGCGCCCGAGGTGGAAGGCGGGCTGCCGTACGGAGGTCAGCGGGACGGCCGCGGCGGCCGCGAACTCGATGTCGTCGTAGCCGACCAGGGCGACGTCGCCGGGGACCCGCACCCCCGCTCCGTACAGGCTCTGGAGGACGCCCAGGGCCAGCAKGTCGTTGGCGCAGAAGACCGCSGWSGGGMGKKCGSSCAKGCCCAGCAGGCGGGCGCCCGCGTCGATGCCGGAGGCGACGTCCAGCCGCGCCGCCTCGACGTGCCGCAGCGCGTCCGCGGGCAGCCCGGCCTCCGCGAGGGCGGCGCGTGCGCCGGCGTGCCGGTCGCGGCACTGGGGCAGGTGCATGGGGCCGCTGATGTAGGTGACCGAGCGGTGCCCGGCGGCCAGCAGATGCCGCACGGCCAGGGTGCCGCCGATGACGTCGTCCACGGACACCGAGCAGCCCTCGCCGTGCGCCACCTCGTGCAGCGCGGGCACCGGGAGGTCGTCTACGTCAGCGGCCCCATGCACCTCGCGCAGTGCCGCGACCGCCGCGAGGGCGCGCTGCTGGCCCTCGCGGAGGCGGGGCTGCCGGCCGGTGCCCTCGCACAGGTGGAGACGGCTCGCCTGGACGCCGCGGCCGGGCGGGACGCCGGGGCACGGCTGCTGGGCATGGCCGCCCTCCCGTCGGCGGTCTTCTGCGCCAACGACATGCTGGCCCTGGGCGTCCTCCAGAGCCTGTACGGAGCGGGGG
>NZ_RDBP01000105.1 GCF_008042045.1 Streptomyces sp. T39 | reverse complement strand
CCCCCGCGGTGACCACCGGGCGGGCCCCGCCCGCCCTCATGGCCTCATGACGGGCATCCGCGGAGCCTGCGTGCGGCGCCCTCGCGCAACCGGTCCCCGCAGGGAGCCCGGAGCGCAGGGACTCAGGCGGCCTCGGCCGTCCGCACCGCGGCCAGCGCCGCGGCCAGCTCCTCGGGGTGGCGCGTCGACAGGTAGACGTACGGCGTCGGGTCCGCGGGATCGGTGACCTCGATGCGCACCGCCGTCGGCACATAGCTGCGCAGCAGCATGAACGCCCGCGGATCCGCCTTGTGCGACCGCCAGGCCCGGGCCTCCTCGGGGTCGAGCACCTCCGCCGCCCCCAGCGCCCCGACGGGGACGCGGGCGTCGCCCGCGACCAGCGACCCGGCCACCACCCGGATCCGCGCCGAGCCGTAGGCGCTGACCACCGCGCCCGCCAGCGCCGCCGCCCCGATCAGCCCGCCCAGCATGGGCAGCGTTCCCAGCGGAAGGGTGACGAGACCGCCGGAGATCCCGAAGAGAGCGGTGACGACCCACCACGAACGGGGCGCGGTGAGACGTTCTGAGTACTGCGGGGCGGAAGGCTGCATGAATCCAAGCTTGGCACGGCGCGACCGCCGGACAGCCGCGCGGGTAAGGTCTGCGCCTGTGAGTAACGCGAACACCCGAGGGGCGAGCGGCGGCCCCCCGGCCGSGTCCCCGTCGGGGCGCTGGGGGCGGCGGAGGTGCTCGACCCCGAGGAGGCCCGGGCCTGGCGGTCGCACAAGGCGGATCCGCGGGCGTTCATGCTGCTGCGCAGCTATGTGCCGACGGCGGTGCGCATCG
>NZ_RDBP01000104.1 GCF_008042045.1 Streptomyces sp. T39 | reverse complement strand
GCACCGACGCCGTCATCTGGATGATCGACATGGCCGAGGGCGTCGAGGAGCCAGGCGATGCGCTCGGGGTCGGTCCAGCGGTCCTTGTAGCCGTAGGGGGCGGCGTCGTTCTGGGAGGCGGTGTCGAGGTCGGGGCGGTGGAGCCAGCGGGCGACGGACAGGTCTTCGATGACGGTGGCTTCGGTGCCGTCGGCGTGCTCGTCGTCGTCGTAGGCGTAGAAGGCCTTGAACTTTTCGGGGCCCTTGCCGGTCTTGGAGCGCTCTTCGTCGAGGACGTAGAAGGCGCCGTTGCCGGGGAGCTTGGACAGGTCGACGCGCTGGTAGTAGTCGGGGAAGACGAACTGGCCTTCCTGCTTCTTGGGGAAGCGGCCGCCGATGACGGTGTCGTACTGGGACATGACTTCGCCGCCGCCGCTGTTGGGGCCGGTGCCGCGCTGGCCGGCGTCGATGTAGTCGACGGCGGCCTTGCGGCCCTTCTTGATGCCGCGGGTCTTGGCCTTGATGGCGTCGGGGACGAAGGCCATGAGTTCGGGGTTCTCGTCGGTGAGGACGATGAGGGCAGGGGTGTCGGCGGTGGGGTTGACCTTGCCGCCCTTCATGCGGCGGGCGCGGCCGTCGGCGACGGCTACGGACGCGCTGAGGAGGCGGACGGCTTCGTCGATGCTGGTGGCGACCCAGTCGAGGATGGGCCGGTCGATGAGCCGGCCGGTGCGGTCGGTCCAGTTCTGGGCCCAGGGGCGGATCCAGCGCTTGGCGGTGTTGCCCTCGGCCATGTCGATCATCCAGATGACGGCGTCGGTGCAGCGGGAGATGACGCTGATGATGACGTGGAGGAGGACGGACTTGCCGGAGCCCTTCTTTCCGGCGATGAAGAGGCTGTTCTGTCGGAAGCGGACTTCGAACGGGTCGCCGGATTCGAGGATGCCGAGGGTGAGGGGCTCGTTGATGGTGAGTGGGTGGGCGTCGTCGGGGAGGTTGATGTTCTCGGACATGACGTCGCGGGTGGAGACGTAGAGGGTCGCGTCTTCGGCGAGGCCGGTGTTCCCGGGGCGGAGGTCGAGGGCGCCGGAGCGGAGGCCTCCCTTGCGGGTCTCGATCGTGGCCAGGAGCGGCAGAAGTGCCGCGAACGGGGTCTGGGTGAGGGTCAGCGGGAGGGCGTAGCCGGAGCGGGTTTCGACGGGGTGGCCGACGTTGACGCCGCSGGCGCCGGCGGCGTGGAACAGCTGCTCCCATTCGCTCATGTCGGCGGGGGCGTCGGCTGCGGCTTCGGCGGCCCATTGGGCGGCGATGACGTCGCGGCGCATGGCGCGGTCGAGGGCGTAGGCGGGGGTGAGGGCTGCGGTGGTGGCGGCGATGGCTGCTGCGGAGGTGAGGGACCAGGGGGTGGCGTGGGC
>NZ_RDBP01000103.1 GCF_008042045.1 Streptomyces sp. T39 | reverse complement strand
GACGGCGGCGGGCCGAAGCCGGAGGACGGATCCGCGGGCGGGTAGCCGTAGCCCGGGGCGGGCCGGGGCGGCGGGTAGCCGTAGCCCGGTGGGCCCGGTGGACCCGGTCCCAGGGACGAGGGGACCGGGGGCGGGGCGACGCGGTTCGAGCCCTCGTAGCCCCCGGGCACCAGGGGAGGAATGGGGCATCAACCGCGTTAACACACAGGCAACCTGACGGACCCGGCTCCGATATACGGACGCGTCACGCTGAACAACGTACGGCCGTGCGGGTGCCGTTGGGCCGGACGCAGTCCCGTTGCGGGACCGCGTCCGGCCATCCGCGCGCAAGCGCTTGCCCTTTGGGCCCGAGGCGCCCTTGTCGCCTCTCGTGGGGCCGTGCACGATCGTGGATGTGACGCTTACGCGGGGGGCCCGGATCACAGGTGCGGCGCTGGCCGCCCTGCTCGCGCTGATGACGGCGGCCTGGATCGCCCGGGACCTCGCCGACACCGGCTCCGCCGCCGCGCTGTGGCGCTCCTGGTCCGGCGGGGCCCCCGGTTTCGTCGCCGTCGCCCAGCCCGCGACCACGATCGTCGACCCCGCACTGCTGCTGGTCCACATCGCCGTCGCCGTGGCCGCCCTTCGCTCGCCGGTGGCCGCCGCCGCGCTGGTCGCCGCCGGTGTGCTGACCCTCGGCCTGCGGCTGCCCGCCCTGTGGGTGCTCACCGCCTCCTACATGGACCTCCAGGCCACCGACGCCGTACGCACCCGCGCCCTCTACAGCGCTTTCGCGGCGCTCGCGCTCGGCACGGGGCTGCTGGTCACGGCGGCCGCCGGGCGCCGACCGGCCGGCGAGCTCCGGTTCACCCGGCAGGCGCCGGGCGCGGCGGCGCTGACGCCGACCCGGCCCGGCCGGGGGGCCGCCGTGACGGCCTTCCTGCTGCTGGGCGCGTCCGCAGCGGTGGTGGTGGCCTGGCAGGTGCGCTGGGCCTGGGTCCTCGGCGCCGACGTCTGGCTCGATCTGCTCACCGGCGGCGAACGCGCGCCGGTGCGCCTGCTGGAGGTGCCCTCCGCCTGGCTCGCCCTGGTGGTCGCCGTGCTCGCCCTGGTGGCCGCCGGAGCCGCTCTGGGGCAGGCCGTGCTCACCCGGCCGCTGGGCGCCGCCGTCGCGGTGCTGCTGGCCGCCGACGGCACCGTGGGGGTGGCCCACGCCGTGCGCCAGGAACTGTGGCGCCACCTCCGGGAGCTGCCCCAGAGCGGCTCCGGCGGCCACCAGGGCGAGCACGGCGACCACCAGGGCGAGCCAGGCGGAGGGCACCTCCAGCAGGCGCACCGGCGCGCGTTCGCCGCCGGTGAGCAGATCGAGCCAGACGTCGGCGCCGAGGACCCAGGCCCAGCGCACCTGCCAG
>NZ_RDBP01000102.1 GCF_008042045.1 Streptomyces sp. T39 | reverse complement strand
GTGCTGAACCGCTTCCTCGCCACCTACTGACGCGGCTCAGGGGATGGGTGGTCTCCTGCCCGACGGGTCGGCCCGTCGGGCAGGGCGGGGCGGCCCGCCTCGCCGGTGAGCCGCGTCAGTAGGTGGCGAGGAAGCGGTTCAGCACCCGCGCGCCGAAGGTCAGGGACTCCACGGCGACGCGCTCGTCGGTGCCGTGGAACATCGAGACGAAGTCGCCGTCGGCGGGCAGCCGCAGCGGGACGAAGCCGAAGCAGCGGATGCCGAGCCGTGAGAAGTGGCGGGCGTCGGTCGCCGAGGACATGCAGAACGGGACGAGGCGGGCGGTGGGGTCCTCGGCCAGCAGCGCGGCGGAGATCGTGTCGGCGAGGGCGCCGTCGAGGCCGTTCTCGTGGCCGGCTCCCCGCGGGACGACGCTCGAGGTGACCTCCGGCGGGATGAGGCGGCGCAGTTCGGCCAGGAACTCCTCCTCGTGTCCGGGCACGCTGCGACAGTCGATGCGGGCGTGCGCCTGCGAGGGCACGACGTTGGGGGCGCCGCCCGCGCGCAGGGCCACCGGGGTGGCCGTGTGGCGGAGCGTCGCCCCGACGATCCTGCCGACCTCCCCGATGGCGGCGAGCGCCCGTTCCGGGGCATCCGCCGTGTCGCTCAGGCCGAACGCCTCTCCCAACTGCTCCAGGAAGTCCTGCGTGGTGGCCGTCAGCCGGAGCGGGAAGGGATGGTCGGCGATGGCGGCCACGGTGCGGGCGAGGGCGCGGACGGAGTTGTGCTCGTTGAGCATCGAGCCGTGCCCGGCCAGGCCGTTGGCCGTCAGCTCCAGGGTGAAGGCGCCCTTCTGCGCCGTCTCCAGCAGGTAGAAGGAGCCGGTGGGTGTCGGCACGCTGAAGCCGCCGACCTCGCCTATCGCCACGTCGCAGTCGGCGAAGAGGTCCGGGTGGTGCTCCACCAGCCAGGCCGCGCCGTGGGTCCCGCCGTCCTCCTCGTCCGCGACGAAGGCGAGCACCACGTCCCGGCGCGGGGCGCGTCCGGACGTGTGCATCGTGGTCACGACGTCGAGGATCATCGCGACCATGTCCTTCATGTCCACGGCGCCGCGGCCCCACACGTAGCCGTCTCTGACCTCGCCGGAGAAGGGGTGCACCGTCCAGCCGGATGGGTCGGCCGGCACCACGTCCAGGTGGCTGTGGACGAGCAGCGGGGGAAGTCCCGGCTCCCGCCCCGGTATCCGGGCCACCACGTTGGTGCGGCCCGGGGCGCCCTCCAGCATCAGCGGCTCCAGGCCGGCGGCGGCGAGCCGCTCGGCGACGTACTCGGCCGCCCCCCGCTCGGGCCGGTGGCCGACGGTCGTGTCCAGGCGTATCAGGTCGGAGCAGTAGCGCACCACGTGGTCGGTGGGGACGGTGTCCTGGAGGATGGTCATGTCCGTTCTCCTTCGGGTGA
>NZ_RDBP01000101.1 GCF_008042045.1 Streptomyces sp. T39 | reverse complement strand
CGTCGAGCAGGACGGACAGGGCCACGACGGCGTAGATCCAGGGACTGCCGGTCAGCGGCCCGAGACTCTCCAGCACGATGGCTCTCCCGGCCCGGCCCCCCGGCCGCTCGACGACACGGCCGTCGTGCCGCGGCGGGGCGGCAGGACGGCTCGACAGCTGTACAGCGTACGCCGGGGACGGGTGCGGAGATCCGCAGGGGTGCGGGATGTCGTACGGCACGGAACCGTTCGCATACCTGTCCTCCGCATGCCCGTGCCGTACGACATCCCGCACCCCTGCGGATCTCCGCACCCGTCCCCGGCGTACGCTGTACAGCTGTCGAGCCGTCCTGCCGCCCCGCCGCGGCACGACGGCCGTGTCGTCGAGCGGCCGGGGGGCCGGGCCGGGAGAGCCATCGTGCTGGAGAGTCTCGGGCCGCTGACCGGCAGTCCCTGGATCTACGCCGTCGTGGCCCTGTCCGTCCTGCTCGACGTCTTCCTGCCCGTCCTGCCCAGCGGCGTCCTGGTGATCACCGCGGCGACCGCGGCGGCCGCGGGCTCCACCGCCGGCGGCGCGGGCGTGGCCGGTGCCGGCGTGCAGCGGGAAGTGCCCTCCCTGCTCGTCCTGCTGCTCTGCGCGGCGACCGCGTCCGTCCTCGGCGACCTCTTCGCCTACCGGCTCGCCCGGCGCGGCGGTGCCCGCTTCGACCGGGCCATCGCCCGCTCCCGCCGCCTGACCCGCGCACAGGAACGTCTCGGCATCGCCCTCGGCCGGGGCGGCGGCGCGCTCGTCGTCATCGCCCGCTTCGCGCCCGCCGGACGTTCGGTGGTGTCCCTCGGCGCGGGGGCCGCACAGCGCAAGATCAAGGAGTTCCTGCCCTGGTCGGCACTGGCCGGCCTGATCTGGGCCGGCTACAGCGTCGGCCTCGGCTGGTTCGGCGGCCAGTGGCTCGGCGCGAGCTGGATCGGCGCGGCCGTCTCCGTGCTCGCGCTGTTCGGGGCCGGGCTGCTCGCCGCCTACGTCATGCGGCGTCCGGCGCAGGCCGGGCGGCCTGCCGCGTAGCGGAGCCCCGCACCTCCAGACCGTCCAGCAGACGCTGGGTGGCCTCGGTGATCTCGACGACGGCCCGGTCGAACACCTCCTTGTTGTGCGCGGCGGGCGCCCGGAAGCCGGACACCTTGCGCACGTACTGCAGGGCGGCTGCGTGCATGTCCTCCTCGGTGGCCTCCTCGGGGAGCACGGGCGGACGGAGGGTCTTGATGCTGCGGCACATGCGTCCAGTGTGCCGCGCGCCACCGACAGCCCGCCCGCCGCAGGCGCGCGTCCCGCCGGCGTACGGCCCCCACGAGGGCCCCGACCGGCGTCGAAGGCCCCGGACGCGCCCGAGTAGAGTGCGGCACCGACCCCGTCCCCCTCCCCCGAGGTACCCGACTCCGTGACGCCCGCAC
>NZ_RDBP01000100.1 GCF_008042045.1 Streptomyces sp. T39 | reverse complement strand
AAGTAGCGCCGGCCGCAGCGGCCGGGGCATGTCTGGCGCGCGGCCATCGCCTTGTCGAGCGCGACTTCCTTCGCGAACGTCATCGGGATCTTCGGCTTCGCCAGGTCGATCCGGTACAGCCACGCAAAGCGTTTGCCGCCACGGCATTCGATCCGTGCGACGGGCTCCTGGCCCCCGGGGCGCAGCCCCATGTCCCGCAGCCGGCGACGGCTCGCTCCCGGTCTTCCGGTGGAAGCAGGCCGGACGCAAGGAACTCGCGACCCGCCGCCGGCTGCGGGACATGGGGCTGCGCCCCGGGGGCCAGGAGCCCGTCGCACGGATCGAATGCCGTGGCGGCAAACGCTTTGCGTGGCTGTACCGGATCGACCTGGCGAAGCCGAAGATCCCGATGACGTTCGCGAAGGAAGTCGCGCTCGACAAGGCGATGGCCGCGCGCCAGACATGCCCCGGCCGCTGCGGCCGGCGCTACTTCATCTGCCTCCCGCTCAAGACCTTGGGGTCCTGCCTGGAGTGCTACGACGGCACGCCCGCCGACCCCGCCACGTACCCCGCTCCCCTGGCCAAGCACCTGCTGGCCGCCTGATCCGAGAGGACACCCGACCATGACCACCGCCGCCCGCGCCTCCGCCTTCACCGAGCCCGACCGGCCCAAGGGCCTGCTGATCCGGTTCGTCACCACCGGCGGCAGCTACGTCGACGTCACCGGCCACGGCGAGCACGCCGAGGACAACCGTTGGAACTGCCTCGGCTGCGGCGACGCCTCCGCCCGCCCGGAGCAGGGCTACCTCTTCCGCATCCGGCCGGAGGCCAACGACCACGCCACCGCCTGCCGCGCCATCCCGCTGACGTGAGCGCCCGAGACAACGAGGTCCTGGTCCTCGCCTGCGAGGACGACCCCCGTGCCGAAGGCCGCGTCGGCTACGTCCTGGACGAGGTCCCGCCCGGCGAGCTGACCGACTTCCGATGGACCGTGGCCGGGCTCGGGCTGTTCATCGGCAACGTCCTGTGCCACGACGACGAACTCGAATGGCTCTGACCAGCGCCGTCCCACTTGCTACGGCCTGGGACGAGCCGCCGTCCTGAACACCACCGCCCCCGGCCGGACTCCGGCCGGGAGCGAAAGCGCACCACGGGGCGCCCGCAGCATCGGCAAAGAGGCCGGCCTCCCCACACCCACCCCGAATCCGAGATGAGGAGCACACCCAGCATGACCGATCGCATCCGCGCCATCGAGGGCCTCGCCCTGGCTGCCGCCCTGACCGCCGTCTTCGACGGAGTTCACAGCTTCGGGGACCAGTTCGTGCAGAACTCGCACGACGCTTCGACCAAGGGCATGCACGGCTCCCACCTGGTCTACAAGAACGACGGCTCCCGGGTGGAAGCGAACCCGTGGCGCCACGGCGCCGAGGGCCGCACCTGCACCGCCAG
>NZ_RDBP01000010.1 GCF_008042045.1 Streptomyces sp. T39 | reverse complement strand
AGTACTGCGTGCCATCGGCCGTGGTGACCTTCCAGTGCTCACCGTTGTCGTCACCATTCGATGCGCCCGTCAGCTTCTCGACCTTGGTGCCGTCGTCCGACGCGAACTTCCACGCCCCGGAGTCGTCGTCCTTGATCAGCTCACTCGACGTGCCGTTGAGCATGATCGACGCGTTGTCGAACGCCCAGCACTGCTCACCCGAGGTCGCATGACCGTCATCCGCACACGGCTTGTAACGGCGCTCGATGAACCCCGCGTCGTAGGAGAAGCCCTCACCGACCCACGACCCCTGATTGTTCGTCACCGCCGTCCGGCCGTCCGCCGACTGCGACGAATACCCCAGACCCACCGTCGGCGTGAGACCCCCCGGCGTCGGCACCGTCCGCATCGGATAGTTCCAGCTGAAGCCGCCGCTGGAATTGGCGACGCTCCAGCTCGACGCCGGGGACAACGACGTCGCCTTGTAGGAACCCTGACCCGACGACGGACCCGCCGCCAGCGCCACCAGCGGCGCCGCCTCGGCCGCCATCGTCGACGCACCCGGCTCCTGCGCCGCCGCCGCCGTCACCGACGCCGACACCGTGCGGTCCTCGGGATCGTTCACCGTCGCCAACGGCTTCGGCAGCTCCGGACACGCCGTACTGCCCGGCACCGCGACCGCCGCACACGCCGGCAACTGCACCAGGTGCAGCCGCGACGCATACGAGCCGCCGTACCCCTCCGCGAACGAGGAGTAGTCGACCGTCAGCCGGACCGGTGCCGCCTTCGCCCCCGCGTCGGAGCGCTCCACCCGCAGCACCGCACCGGCACCCAGCTCACCGGCCCGCTTCGACGGCAGCACATCCACCCGCACCTCAGTGCCCCAACTGCGGGTCTGGGTGGCCGTCACGGCCTTCCAGGGGGTGGCGATGACCTTGGAGACGACCTTGTCGCCGTTCCAGGTCTGGGCCTCCAGCTGGTGGCCGGTGAACTCCTCCGCGTCGGTGTACTCCGTACCGGTCGAGTCCTTGACCTTGACGGAACGGGTGCCGCCGGCCGGGTCCTTGTCCCCGTCCATGCCCTGCAGGTACGTGTAGTCGATGCGGGTGGACTGCACATCGGCGCTGCCGGAGGTCACGGTGACCTTGCCGTAGCCCTGCCAGCCGCCCCACGTCAGGTACTTGTCCTCGGTGATCCCGTCCGGCTTCGCCTTCCGCCAGGCCGCGTCACCCTTGTAGTCGTAGCGCGTGACGAGGGAGTCGCCACCGCCGGTGCGGTCCGTCTCCACGATCTCCGCGACCACATACTTGTGGAACCAGTCCGTGATCGGCTCGATCGTCCCCGGCGGCGCCCACTTCACCGGATAACACCGCTTCACCGACTCACCCGGCTTCGGGAGGGCCGACGTGGTGCACTCGGTGGGCGCGTAGTTCACATCGAGCTGCGAGCCCGTCTCACTGACGACGGCCGCGAGGCGGTAGCGGTGGAACGGCGCGATGTTGTCACCGATCGCATCCACCCGGTTGACCAGCTGCTCACCGAACAGCTCCAGCGCCGGCAGCTTCGCCGCCGTCCCCACCCGGCCCTCGTGCTCCAGCTTCGACAGCCACAGCGTCTTCGAGTCGTCACCGTTGTCCGTGAACAGATGCGTGAACGTCCACGCATCCACGTCCTGGTACTCGGTCGCGCTCTTGCGCATCTGCGTCGTGATGCCCGTCAGACGCTTCGTCGTCCAGAACGTCTGACCCACCGTGCACTTGGTGTCGGCCTTGCACTCCTGGTCCACCGGAGTGTCCGGCCACCGGGAGGCATTCGCCTTCGTCCGCTTCGACTCCGCACAATCGAAATCCGACGTGGGAAGGCAGCGCTCGGCGGTGTCGAACACCACCCGCGCCGGAGCCTTCGCCGCATACACCTGACCGTCGCGCTGACCGTAGTCGATCCGCTTCAGATACCCACCACGGTGATACGCCGTGCCGTTGACGTCCGTCTTGCCGTTCAGCGCGTAGTGGTTCGTCTCCGGCGCATAGAAATAGGACATCACGTTGCCGTGCGTGTCCTTGACATAATCCAGACTCCACCGCCACGCCTGCTTGCAGTGCGCACTGGTGAACGTCGCGTTGTAGCACGGCTCACCCGAATCGTCACCGAAAACCGGCACCGTCCACGTGGAGCCCGTGGTCTCCTTGCCGTCCGTGAAGCCCGGCAGCCGGTTCAGCCCGAACCAGTACTGCGTSCCRTCSGCSGTSGTGACCTTCCAGTGCTCACCGTTGTCGTCACCATTCGATGCGCCCGTCAGCTTCTCGACCTTGGTGCCGTCGTCCGACGCGAACTTCCACGCCCCGGAGTCGTCGTCCTTGATCAGCTCACTCGACGTGCCGTTGAGCATGATCGACGCGTTGTCGAACGCCCAGCACTGCTCACCCGAGGTCGCATGACCRTCATCCGCACACGGCTTGTAACGGCGCTCGATGAACCCCGCGTCGTAGGAGAAGCCCTCACCGACCCACGACCCCTGATTGTTCGTCACCGCCGTCCGGCCGTCCGCCGACTGCGACGAATACCCCAGACCCACCGTCGGCGTGAGACCACCCGGCGTCGGCACCGTCCGCATCGGATAGTTCCAGCTGAAGCCGCCGCTGGAATTGGCGACGCTCCAGCTCGACGCCGGGGACAACGACGTCGCCTTGTAGGAACCCTGACCCGACGACGGACCCGCCGCCAGCGCCACCAGCGGCGCCGCCTCGGCCGCCATCGTCGACGCACCCGGCTCCTGCGCCGCCACCGCCGTCACCGACGCCGACACCGTGCGGTCCTCGGGATCGTTCACCGTCGCCAACGGCTTCGGCAGCTCCGGACACGCCGTACTGCCCGGCACCGCGACCGCCGCACACGCCGGCAACTGCACCAGGTGCAGCCGCGACGCATACGAGCCGCCGTACCCCTCCGCGAACGAGGAGTAGTCGACCGTCAGCCGGACCGGTGCCGCCTTCGCCCCCGCGTCGGAGCGCTCCACCCGCAGCACCGCACCGGCACCCAGCTCACCGGCCCGCTTCGACGGCAGCACATCCACCCGCACCTCAGTCACCGACGCCGACACCGTGCGGTCCTCGGGATCGTTCACCGTCGCCAACGGCTTCGGCAGCTCCGGACACGCCGTACTGCCCGGCACCGCGACCGCCGCACACGCCGGCAACTGCACCAGGTGCAGCCGCGACGCATACGAGCCGCCGTACCCCTCCGCGAACGAGGAGTAGTCGACCGTCAGCCGGACCGGTGCCGCCTTCGCCCCCGCGTCGGAGCGCTCCACCCGCAGCACCGCACCGGCACCCAGCTCACCGGCCCGCTTCGACGGCAGCACATCCACCCGCACCTCAGCGGGAGATGAGGCTGCCCCGGTGGCAGCACGGCCGGTACGGGCTGACGTCAGGGGCACGGAGCCGACGGTGACCGGCAGACCACCGACCACCTTCTCCTTGCCCGCAGCGCCGACAGCCAGCTCCGCGCTGCCGCCGCCCGGCCAGACCGCCTTGTCCAGCGCCGTGACGGCCGCCTTCCGCGCCGCGTCCGAGGGGCGCTTCGCCGCCTTCGCGTCCCGGCCCTCGACCGGATCGCCGAAGTCCTGCACACCGGGACGACCCCGGCCCTGCTCCTCCAGGGTGAGCGGCATCGCCTGAACGGTGGAACCGGTCAGGGCGATCGTCACCCCCAGAGCGGTGGCCGCGAGCAGCCGCCCTGGTATCCGCCGGTTCAGCAACCGGCCTCGAAATGACATCACGTGTCTCCGCACGTCGATAAGGAAGGGTGGGTGGTGCGCGGGGGCCACGGTCCAGAGGTCCGTGGCCCCCGCGCGGCTGTTCCACCCGGTGGGCAGGGGCGCGGGCCCCCGCCCTCCGGGTGCGTTCGGTGGCGCGGCGGTGCCGCGTGTGCCGTCAGCGGACCGCGGCGCCGAAGGCGGTGTCGCCCGCGGGGATGCCGTTCTCGCCGGGCTTGAACGTCTGGCTGGGGGCACCGCCGTTGGCGGTGTTCCAGGGGAAGAGGTGGACGGCGTGGCCGGCCGCGGGGCCGTAGGGCATGCCGACGTACAGACCGGCGGTCGACCCCGAGAGGCTCAGACCGGCGAGCTGGAGCGGCGCGGGCTCGCCGGGGATGCCCCAGCCCGGGTCGATCCACGAGTCGGAGGCGCCGGGGGCGCCGACCATCGGGACGATGTGGACGCCGCCCTTCTCGCGGTGCTCCTCGGCCGACTCCTCACCGGGCACACCGATCGCGAGCCGTGCCGTGGTCCCCGTGGTGGTGGTGTTCGGGGAGGTGTTGACGGCGGCGAGACGCTGCCCGAAGAAGTCGCCCGCCTCGCCCTCCTGCTCGACGTCCGCGGTGTTCTGCTCGACCCACATGGTCTCGGTGAACCCGCCGCTCGCGTTGATCCGGAAGATCTGGACGGCTCCGGCGTCCACCGTGGTGTTCAGGTCCTCGCCGGGGCTGCCGATGGCGAGCAGGACCTCGGTGGTCGACGTCGCGCCCGAGGGCCGGTACGGGACCATCGCGAGCGCGGTGCCGAAGCCGTCGCCCGGCTCCTCGACGCCCGCGATGGCCGCCTGGTCCTGGGCCATGCCGACGAGCGGCTTGGGGTGTCCCGAGACAAGCGTGTGGCTGAAGACGGCGACGCCGCCGGCGAACGACGCCGTGTTGACGGCCTCGCCGGGGCTGGCGACGGCGAAGTGCGTCGGGGTGGAAGCGAGCGAGGCGCCGAACCGGTCGTCGGGCTCCGAGGCACCGGGGACTGCGCCCCCGATCTCCACGTCCTGGCTGATCACGCCGACGACGGTCTGCGCGGTGCCGTGGATGTAGACGAATCCGCCGGCGTCCTCCGCCGATGTGAGGCCGGTCGACTCGCCCGGAACCCCGGCGACGAGGTAGGGCGTGCCCGCCGAGGTCTTGCCCGCGACGAGCGCGTAGCCGAGCCAGTCGCCGGGCTCGGCGGCGCCGCCGATGGTGGTGCCCGTCCCCTGGAGGTGCTCCTTGGAGACCTTGCCGCCGTTGAGGCCCGCGGCGGAGCCGTAGACGATGTGGACGGCCCCGGCGTCGGCGTTGGTGGAGATGTCCTCGTACGGGGCGCCCACCGCGAGGTCGGCGCACCCGTCGAGGTCCGCGTCGTAGACCGCGAGGGCGTAGCCGTACTGGTCGCCCTCCTCGGCCCCGCCGGGGACGTTCGGCGAGTCCTGGCTGAGTTCGTAGGTGCCCTTGCCGCCGCCGTAGACGATGCGGACGAGACCGGCGCGGGCGTGCCCGGTGACGGTGGCCTCCGGGTCGGCGATCGCGGTGTCGCGGATGCCGTCGCCGTTGAAGTCGGACTCGGCTCCGGAGCACGCGGCGGCCGCCGCACTCGCCCCGGGCGCGAGCCCGAGCGCGGAGACGGCCAGGACGACCGCGCTCGCGGCCAGCGCGGTCCGTCGACGTGTCGCCCGCGTGCGCGGGCGCGTCGGACTGCTCATGTGAATCCCTCCCCTGATGCCGCCGGCCGGATCGCCGGCGGTGTGCGAAAAAAAGCTGCGCCGCCTCTCTCGCGGCGCCGCTGCTCAACTCGTGAGGCCAGGCCCTGCCCCGCGGGGCAGGGCCTGGGGCCCGGTTCCGCAGGACACGCTGGGTCCTGCGGAACCGGGCACGCCGTGGATCAGCCGCCGTCCGGTCCGCCGTCGAGGCACGCGGTCAGCGTGTCGACGACGGTCCGGCCGAACTCCCCCTCGTCCGGGGCGACCACGGTGATCATCCGGAGTCCCGATCCGACGAGGGTGACCTCGTACGGCTCGTAGCCGAACCCCGTGCGGACGTAGGGATCCTCGAGGGCCAGCGCCTTGAGCGATCGCCAGCCCGCGGGCTCGTACGCCAGGGAGAAGGGACCCTCACCCGTCGCGTCGAGCACGTATCCGGTCTCGTCCCAGCCCGCCACCATCTCCTCGTCGCGGGCGACGAGGAGACGGCCGGTCGACCCGTCCCACGCCGTGGCCCCGGGGGTCCAGGGCGAGAACACGTCCGTGTCCTCGTCCCCGACGGCGATCCGGAGGTGCGGCCACCTCTGCGACCACACGCCGAGGAACCGCTCGATCGCCTCCGGGACGGGCCCGTGCGCCAGCAGAACAGTGTCACAGCCTGTGATCATGGCGCCTTCCATCCCGTGGTGGGGCCGAAGTATCTGACCCGCGCTCTGGCCACCGTAACTCCCTGCGGGATGGCGAAGATGAACTTGCCGCGGTCGCCCCTGAGCGGCACGAGCGCGCTCTGCGGCACCTGGAGTTCCATCACGTACTGTGACTTCTCATTGGTGATGCCCAGCTTCTTGAACGCACCCGGGGCCGTGAGGTCCGCCGGACTGCGGGTGGTGAAGAAGGGACCCGCGCCGTTCTTGGAGTCACCGGGCTTGATCTTGTAGGGATTGCCCGCCCTGATGCCGTTGTAGCCGGACTTGTTGGTGTAGTGGTACACCGTGACCAGGCAGTTGTGGACGAGGAGCGGGGTGTCCCCGGCGCCGACGTAGTAGGCGTGGACGCCCTCGACGGTGAGGTCGTGGGTGCGCTGGCGCTGTTCGAACGAACGGGTGGCGACCAGCGTCACCCGGTCGTCGGAGGGGGTGCTCAGCTCCATGCCCGGGACGAGGTCGCCCGCGTCGACCCACCGCTGCTCGGACTCCACCCAGAACGGGTGGGTGACCGTGGAGATCAGCGCGTCGGTGCCGTTGCCGGCAGCGCTGCGCACGGTGAGGTCGACGAAGTCCTTGTCGGACTCGGTGACGATGGTGCCGACGACGTCACGGGCGGTCTCCCTGCCCGTGCCGGGGTCGGTGGACAGCACCGTGTCGCCGATCCGCACGTCCTCGATCGGCTTGGTGCTGCCGTCGGCCAGGAGGACCCTGGTCGCCGGCAGGAAGCTGTGTGTCTCGCATTCCTCCTCGTCGTCGTCCTTCTTCTTCTTTTTCCTGGCCTTCGCGGCGTCCTTCGCCTTGTCCAGCTTCTCCTCGGCCTTGTCGAGCTTGTCCTCGGCCTTCTCCAGCTTGGTGATGGCCCGGTAGAGGTCGGGGACCAGATCGAGCGCCTTGGCGATCCTCTTCGCCTTGAAGATGCCCTTGAGGACCGCGCCGCCGACGAAGTTCATCGCGATCTCCGCGGCGGCCTTGAGGCACTTGCCCACACTGGGGTTGGACGCGCAGTCCTGCAGCGCGTCGACGCCGATGATGTCCTTGACCTGCACGATGATCTCGTCGGCCACCTTCGTCACACCGGTGTCGGCCGCCTTGACGTTGGACTTCGCCGTGTTGACGTCCTGCTGCGCCTCCTCGACCTCCTTGTCGTCGTCCCCCAGGTCCGGCAGGACACCGCACATCAGGCCCATGCAGAAGAGCAGCCCGCTCGGGTCGGACAGGGTGACCGGCGAGTTGTTCGCGTAGGCGTACGCGTTCATCTGCTGGGGGTTGAGGAAGTCGATCACCGGGTCCGGCGAGATGAACTTGCCGAGCACGGGGTCGTACTCACGGGCACCCACATTGACCAGGCCGCTGCTCTCGTCGACCGTGCCGCCGACGAACCCCTTGGTGCCGGGCCATGCCCCTTCCTCCGGCTGCGTTCCGCGGGGGTTGCCGTACGGGTCCGAGCGGCGGGCCGTCACCGCACCGGTGACCGCGTGGATCGCGAGCTGGCCGGTGTCGTGATGGTCGGAGGCGAGGAAGGAGACGGTGTTGTCGTCCGTGCGGACGGCGACGGTCTGGTCCGCGTACGTGTAGTAGCGGGTCGCCTCCGCCACGGTCTTCCCGGTCGGCAGGTGCAGTTCCATGCCGGGGAGGTAGACGGTGGTGCCGGTGGCGTCCTTGCGCTGGACGCGCGATCCGTCGGCGTCGTAGAGGTAGGTCGTCTCGGACGCCTCGTTGCGGTCGGTGGTCGTCGGGTCGTCGGGCGAGGTGAACCTCGTCAGCTTCCCGTTGCTGTCCCAGCCGAGGGTGTGTGTGTCGCCGCCGTCGGTCCGGGTGTCCATCCGGCCCGCGTCGTCGTAGCCGTAGGTCGTCTCGCGGTCGCCGGTCGGGGTCTCGGTGAGGACACCGGTCACCGCATGCGGCCCGGCGCCGTTCCCGCCGTAGGCGAAGGTGCGGGTGACGGCCTTGGCGGGGTCGAGGCCGAGGTCGTGGGTGACGTCCTGGGTCCGGTTGCCGATGGCGTCGGTGCGGAAGGACTTCCAGTACGGTGCGGGTCCGCCGAGCGCCTTGCTGCCCGGGTCGGCGGCGCAGGCCGACGGCACGGTCCCGTCGACGGGGGCGGTCGTCGCCTCGGTGCCCGAGCCCTGGGCCGCGGCCGCGTCGGCGGCGGGGGTCCACGCCTCGGACAGGCGCCGGTTCCCGTCGTAGCGGAAGCACTGCACGTCCGGCTGGGCCGGAACGGCGACGTCCGAGACGGCGAGGACGTTGCCCGCCTGGTCGTAGGAGTAGGAGGCCTCCTTCGCCGGGCCGGTGGTCGACCCGATGACGTCGACGACGGAGCGGGTGAGCCGCTTGGTGCCCGTCTCGTAGTCGAAGGTCTGGGCGACCTTCTTGCCGCCCGTGCTCATCTCCATCTGGAGCAGCTGGCTGGTGGGCGACCAGACGGAGTTGGTGATGTAGGTGTCGGTCCCCTTCATCGAGACCGGACGCTGCATCTCGTCGTAGTCGTAGGCCAGCACCTCGCCGGCGAGGCCGCCTGCCGCGGGCATACCGGTGCTCTGCGGCGTGCCGTCCCGGTTGTAGACCGAGGTGAAGGTGTACGTCCCGGACAGCGCACCCTGCGACGCGGGGACCATGTAGTTCGTCTTGGTGGGCCGGTAGAAGTCGTCCGCGGTCTGGATCACCGAGGCGAAGTACTCGGTCGCGCCGGTGTAGCGCAGCGACGCGTACGGCTGGCCGAGCATCCCGGCACGGTCGTAGCGCTGTTCGGTGAGCTTCCTGCCGGCGGAGACGGGCCCGTCGTAGGTGATGGTGGTGCGGCCGATCGCGTCGTACGTCGTCGACACGGTCTCCTTGGTGGCCTCGTGGGTGGTGGAGACCATGCGGTCCGCCGCGTCGTACGCCATGGTGGCCGCACCCGCGTCGGGGTCGACGGTGCGGATCTTGCGGCCCCGCTGGTCGTACTCGGCCGTCCAGGTGTTGCCCGCCGAGTCCGTCACCTTCTCCAGACCGCCGGCCGGCGTGTAGGCGTAGGTCGTCGCCGTGTAGACGCCGGGGCCCGACAGCACCGGCACGTTCCCGGCGTACTGCCGCAGTTCGGTGAGCCTGCCCTCGGCGTCCGTGATGGACGTCGAGGCGAGGCCGCCCTTGGGCGCGGTGACATGGCTGCGGTCACCGTCGTAGCGGGTGGTCGTGCGCCACTGCTCGACACCGGAGACGGCGAACACCTCGGCCGTGGTGCGGCCCATGTCGTCGTACTCGTAGTGCGTCTGCGCCCCGGCCTCGCCGTTGCGCACCGTGAGCAGCTGGTCGGACGGGTCCCCGGTCGCGGTGTACGTCTCGTAGGACGTCTTCAGGTTGCCGCGGCTGTCGTAGAACGTGTCCGCCATCAGCCGGGTGCCGCCCGGCCCCTCGGCCTGCTTCTGGCGCACCCTGATCAGGCTGTCGTAGAGGGTGTACTCCACCCCGTACGAGCCGCCGTTCTCGATCTTCTCGGACTTGATCGCGAGCGGGGCGTCCTTGCGGACCAGGTAGGAGTGCTTCGAGCTGGGGGTCTGCGTGGCCTTCACGCGGTCCTGGAGCCAGACCGCGGTCACCCGGCCGAGGCCGTCGAACTCCAGGTCGGTGCGCTTGCCGTTCGGGTCCGTCTGGCCGCGGCTCTGCCCCCAGGCGGGCGCGTAGTCGGTGATCACGACGTGGTTGAGGGCGTTGGTGCCCTTGACGGACGTGGTGAGGCCGTTGGTCTCGGTGTAGACGCTCGTGGTCTTGCCGGACGCGGGGGTGGTGGTGGTCAGGACCCGGCCGAAGCCGTCGTAGGTGTTCCGGCTGGTCTCCTGGTAGGTGGCGGTGGTCCCGTCGTGCGAGGCGAGCCGCTCGGTGGAGGTGACGAGGCCGCGGGTGGGCGCCGCACCGTGGGCGAGGCCGTCGTAGAAGGTCCGGTCGTCGGCGATCACCTGCTTCGCGCGGTCGGGCGTGGCCGCGCAGCCCACGGCCACCTTCTCCACGCGCTTCACCAGCGTGAGGAGGTTGGCGGAGCCGGTGGTGTTGTCGGCGTACCAGGTGCGGGTGCAGGTGTCGTCCTTGGCCGCCGCGGCCTTGTCCGCGGCGGAGGCGGTGGAGGGGACGACGTGGCCGAAGTCCTCGACCTGGGTGACCCGGCCGGTTCCGGTCGCCGTGTCGTAGGCGGTACGGGTCTTCGTCTCGCGCCAGCCGCCGGAGGCGAGTGCCGTCCAGCCGTGCGTGGTCTCCGGCTTGACCAGCGTCGCGTGGGTGGTTCCCCAGTCCTTGGTCTGGGTGGCCGTACGGTGCTTCCACGGCGTGGTGATCACCTTGGCGGCCACCGTGCCGCTGTTGTACGTCTGTGCCTCGAGTTCGAAGCCGACGAAGTCCTCGTCGTCGGTGTAGGTGCCGCCGGCCGAGTCCGTCAGCTGCACGGAACGCGTGCCGCCGCCCGGCTTCCTGTCGCCGTGCAGGCCCTGGAAGTAGGTGTAGTCGACCCTCGTCCGCTGGACGTCCTCGGAGCCGCTGGTGACCCTGACCTTCCGGTAGCCCTGCCAGTCGCCCCAGGTCAGGAACTTCTCCGGGGTGATGCCGTCGGGCTTGGCGTGGCGCCAGCCGGCATCGCCCTCGTAGGCGTAGCGGGTCACCATCTTGTCGCCGCCGCCCGTGCGGTCGGTCTCCACGATCTCCGCGACCACGTACTTGTGGAACCAGTCGTCGATCGGCTCGATGGTGCCGGGGGCGGCCCATTTGACCGGGTAGCAGCGCTTCGTCGACTCGCCCGGCTCGGGCAGGGTCGCCACGGTGCACTGGGTCGGCGCGTAGTTGACGTCCAGCTGGGCACCCGTCTCGCTGACGACGGTGGCGAGCCGGAAGCGGTGGAAGGGGGCGATGTTGTCACCGACCGCGTCGACCCGGTTGGCGTGCTGCATGCCGTAGAGGTCGAGCGTGGGGAGGGTCGCCGTGCCGCCGGCCCTGCCCTCGTGGCCGATCTTCGACAGCCACAGCGACGTCGAGTCGTCGCCGTTGTCCAGGAAGGAGTGGGTGAACTTCCAGGCGTCCACGTCCTGGTAGGAGGTGGCGTCCTTGCGCATCTGGGTGACGACGGCCGTGAGGCGCTTCGTGGTGAAGAAGCTCGGCGCGATCTGGGCACTGCCGCACTTGGTGGACGCCTTGCACTCCTGGTCGACCGGCACGTCCGGCCAGCGGGCCGCGTTGGACGCGGTGCGCTTGGACTCGGCGCAGTCGAAGGAGTCGTCGGGCAGGCAGCGCTCGGCCACGTCGAAGACCACGCGGGCCGGTGCCTTCGCCGCGTAGACCTGGCCGTCACGCTGTCCGTAGTCGATGCGCTTCACATGGCCGGCGCGGTCGTAGGCGGTGCCGTTGACGTCCGTCCTGCCGTTGAGCGCGTAGTGGTTGACCTCCTTGGCGTAGAAGTGGGAGATCACATTGCCGTGCCGGTCCTTGACGTAGTCGAGGTTCCAGCGCCAGGCCTGCTTGCAGTGGGCGGCGGTGAACGTCGCGTTGTAGCAGGGTTCGCCGGAGTCGTCGCCGAAGACGGGGGCCGTCCAGACGGATGCGGTCTCCTCGTTGCCCGACGCCCAGCCGGGAAGACGGTTCCGGCCGAACCAGTACTCGGTGCCGTCCGGCGTGGTGATCTTCCAGTGCTCGCCGTCGTTGTCGCCGTTCGTGGCGCCGGTCAGCTTCTCGACCCGGGAGCCGTCGGAGCTCGACAGCTTCCATTTGCCCGAGGCGTCGTCCTTGACGATCTGGGACGCCTGCCCCTTCAGCATGATCGTGGCGTTGTCGAACGCCCAGCACTGCTCGGCGGACCCGTCGCGGCCGTCGTCGGCGCACGATGCGTAGGAGCGTTCGATGTAGTCGGGCTCGTAGCCGAACCCCTCGCCGACCCAGGAGCCCTGGTTGTTGGTGGCCGACGTCCGTCCGTCGACGGACTGCGAACTGTACGAGAGCCCGACGGTGGGCGTCAGTCCGCCGGGAGTCGGGACCGTGCGCAGCGGATAGGACCACGAGAAGCCGCCGGTCGACTGCGCCACGCTCCAGCTCGCCGAGGGCGAGAGCGGGGTGGCGCCGTAGGTGCCCTGCGACGAGGAGGCGCCGGCCGCGAGCGCCACGAGGGACGCACCCTGCACGGCCATCGTCGACGGGCCGCCCTGGTCCGCGGCGGATGCCAGGACCTCCGCCGTCGCCGTGTTCGCGACCGGGTCGTTGACCGTCGCCAGCGGCCGGGCCAGCTCGGGGCAGGCAGTGCTGCCGGGCTCGGCGACGGCGGCGCAGGCGGGCAGCCGCACCAGGCGCAGACGTGCGCCGTAGGAGCCGCCGTACGCCTCCTCGAACGCCGAGTAGTCCACGGTCAGGCGGACCTTGGCGTCCTTCGACCGGCCGTCGGCCCGCACGACCCGCAGGACCGCGCCGGCGTCCAGTCCGGCCGCCCTCTCGTCGGACAGCACGTCGACCGTGACGGCCGAGGGCCCCGCCCCGGCGCGGGCGGCGGCCGCGGTGGACCTGGCCTTCGGGGCGGGTGCCGCGGTGACCGCGACCGGCAGCCCGCCGACCGTGGTCTCCTTCGGCACGCCGGATGCGGACGTGACGGGTCCGACGGTGAGCTTCGCGCTTCCGCCGGCGGGCCAGGCCGCCGCGTCCAGCCGCTTCACGGCCGCCTTGCGCGAGGGGTCGGCGGGACGGGGCTTCGCCTCTGTGGCCCGGCCCTTGACGGGGTCGGCGACGTCCTGGACGCCGGGCAGCCCCCGCCCCTCCTCCTGGAGCGGCACGGCCTGCACCGTGCTGCCGGTCATGGCGATGATCACGCCCAGCGCGGTCGCTGCGAGCAACCGTCCGGGCAGGCGCCGGTTCCGCAACCGGCTGGTGGGTGACATCTGGGGGTTCTCCGAAGGGTCGACGGGGGTGGAGGCGCAGCCTGTGCCGGTCAGCGGACCGTGGCGCCGAAGGCGGTGTCGCCGGCGGGGATGCCGTTCTCGCCGGGCTTGAACGTCTGGCTGGGGGCACCGCCGTTGGCGGTGTTCCAGGGGAAGAGGTGGACGGCGTGGCCGGCCGCGGGGCCGTAGGGCATGCCGACGTACAGACCGGCGGTCGACCCCGAGAGGCTCATACCGGCGAGCTGGAGCGGCGCGGGCTCGCCGGGGATGCCCCAGCCCGGGTCGATCCACGAGTCGGAGGCGCCGGGGGCGCCGACCATCGGGACGATGTGGACGCCGCCCTTCTCGCGGTGCTCCTCGGCCGACTCCTCACCGGGCACACCGATCGCGAGCCGTGCCGTCGTCCCCGTGGTGGTGGTGTTCGGGGACGTGTTGACGGCGGCGAGACGCTGCCCGAAGAAGTCGCCGGGCTCGCTCTCCTGCTCGACGTCCGCGGTGTCCTGCGCGATCCAGGCGATGTCGGAGAAGGTGCCGGAGGCGGTGACCCGGAAGATCTGCACGGCCCCGGTGTCCACGGTGGACGACAGGTCCTCACCGGGCACTCCGACCGCCAGCAGTGACTCGGTGGTCGAGGTCGCGCCGGCCGGCCGGTGGGGGACCATGGCCAGCGCCGTGGCGAAGCCGTCGCCGAATTCCTCGGCGCCCGTGACGTCGCTCTGGTCCTGGCCGAGTCCGAAGAGCGGCTTGGGCCAGCCGGACACGAGGGTGTGGCTGAACACGGTGGCGCAGCCCGCGAAGGTGGTGGTGGAGAGGGCTTCCCCGGGCGAACCGATCGCGAAGTGCGTCGGCGTCGCGGCGACCGACGCGCCGAAGCGGTCGTCGGTCTCGGCGCCGCCGGGCACCGCGCCGCCCGCATTCTCGAAGTCCTGGTTGATACCGGCGACCGTCTGCCCGGTTCCGTGGATGTAGACCGCGCCTCCGGCGTCCTCGACGGTGCCGATGGATTCGCCGGGGATGCCCGCGATCAGGTAGGGCACTCCGGCGGACGTCCTGCCCGCGGCCAGTGCGTACCCGACCCAGTCGCCCGCCTCGGCGGCGCCCGAGAGGGTCCGGCCCTCGCCCTGGATGTGCTCCTTGGGCACCTTGCCGCCGTTGAAGCCCGTCGCCGAGCCGTAGACGATGTGGACGGCTCCGGCGTCGGCCGCCGTGCCGATGTCCTCGTACGGCATGCCGACGGCGAGGTCGGCGCAGCCGTCGAGATCCGCGTCGTAGACGGCGAGGGAGAAGCCGTACCGGTCCCCCGCCTCGGGCCCGCCGGGGACTCCGGGCGAGTCCTGCGTGAGTTCGTAGGTGCCCTTGCCGCCGCCGTAGACGATCCGGACGAGACCGGCTTCCGTCAGGCCGGCCACGGTCGCCTCGGGGTCGGCGATCGCCGTGTCGCGGATGCCGTCGCCGTTGAAGTCGGACTCGGCGCCGGAGCACGCGGCGGCCGCCGCGACCGCCCCGGGCGCGAGGCCGAGCGAGGAGAGGGCCAGGACGAACGCGCTCGCGGCGAGGGCGGTCCGCCGCCGGGCCGGCCGCGGTCTCGGGAAGGTCGGTCTGCTCATCGGGGTGATCCCTCTCCCCGGCGCGTGCTGCCTCGGCGGCAGACGGCGGGTCGGTGTCGAACGGAAGGAAAGGAAAGAAAGGAAGAGGAAAAGGAAGGCGGGTGGGGCAGCGGCACCGCCGCCCCACCCGCCTCGAAGGGCCTTACATGTCCGGCAGGGCCATCGGGTTGGCCATCTGCTGGATCGCGGTCTTGTCGGCGGCTCCGCTGTAGACGCGGACCTCGTCGATCGCGCCCGCGAAGTACTCGCTTCCGCCGCCGAGAGCCGAACGGCCCACCTGGAGGGCGCCGGTGGCGGCCCACAGGGTGTCGTCCGAGCCGTGCGCGATGTCGGCGAGCATGCCGTTCACGTACAGGCGGATCTCGTTGGCGAAGGCGTCGTAGACGACCGCCAGGTGCTGACCGGCCGGGTCGGTGTCCGGCAGTTCCTGGTCGTCGGCGAACGTCTTGACCGTGGCGCCGGCCGCGTCGGTCTCGGAGACCGCGAGCTCCCACATGGGAGGCGTCTCCGCGTCCGCCGCGGGCCGGTAGCGCACGGCGAGACGGTTGGCCGCCGTACCCGGCAGCGACAGGACGGTCTGCGCCTTCGCCGGGTCGATCGTGGTGAGCATCGTCCGGGCGGTGAGCGTGAAGCTCGCCGCGCCGGTGACCGGGGCGGTGGCCGTGGACGCGTAGTCCCCGTCACCGTCGAGCAGCAGGTGACCGGCGCCCACCATCGGGAACGGGTCCGGCGACAGCGGGTCGGTCGGCGCGGGCATGATGCGGGAGTTGCCCGCGAGGGTCAGCGCCTGGCCGGCGCCGGTGTCCGGGGAGGTCGCGCCGGACTGCGCGTCGAGCTGCCAGTAGTTCTTGCGCTGGGGCTTGACCGTCATCATCTCCGCCACCTGGGCGGCGGGCAGGACGCGGTCGAAGACCCGGACCTCGGCAAGGTCACCGGCGAAGTTGTCGCGGTAGCCGCTCTTCGCCGTGGTGCGGCCGATCTGGAGCGGGCCGTAGGACTTCCACACCGAACGGCGGGCGGCCGTGCCCTTGGAGTCCTTGTTGATGTAGAGCCGCAGCTCGGACTTGGTGGCGTCGTAGACGCCGGTGAGCAGCACCCACTGGTCGGGCACGACCGTGACACCGGTGGCCACGGCCTTCCACTCGCCGAGCGAGTCGACATCGGTCACCGGGACGGAGAACGCCCAGGTGCCGGCGGTCTGGTCGTAGCCGAGGGTGAAGCCGGGCTCGCCGGTGCCGTCCTGGCTGACGATCGCCATGTCACGCGTCGGGGTGCCCTTGGGGCGGACCCAGGCGCTGACGGAGAAGCTCTTCGAGGAGTCGAGGACGGTCTCGTTGACGTCGGCGTAGGAGGCCGCGGTGCCGTCGAAGCGGGCGGCCGCGTCGGCCTTGCCGCCGGGGCCCTCGACGCCGAAGGTGACACCGGTGCCGGCGTCGGCGGCGAACGCACCCGTCTCGTCGTGCGCCTCGGTGCTGGTCGGCGCGTCGGCGAGGTTCCACTGGGCGGCGACCGGGGTGCCCTCGGTGACGAGGAACTCGTAGTGCGCCTTGGTGCTCGGGTTCTTGGCCTTGTCGACGGCGATCACGTCGACCCAGTGGCGTCCGGAACGCGTCGGCATCCAGGTCACCGTCGCGGGACCGCCCGCGGAGGTGGCGGGCACGGTGGTCGCCGGGGTCGCGGTGCTGTCGAAGGCGTACCGGTACTCGACGATGTCGGTGTCCGGAACGCTGTCGTTCGGGTTGGGCGTGAAGGTGAAGGAGCCGTAGGTGCCGACGCCGTCGTGGTAGACGCTGTCGGACGGGTACTGCTTGGACAGCACGTTCGGCTTGCCCGGCAGCGTGGCGTCGTACATGAACTCGCAGCGCACGCTGTCCCCGTCGTAGCTCCAGGGGCCGTAGCCGTCACCGTCGGTGGCGCGTGCGCTCCAGTAGATGACGGTGTTCTGCGGGATGGAGGACTTCACCGTGTGCGTGAACTTGGTGCCGGATGTCGGCGCCAGCCACGACGGGGTGAGGTAGGTGTAGCTCTTGGCCTCCTTGGTCACCGGATCGGTCCAGTCGACCTTGAACTCGACCTTCACCTTGTCGGTGCTGCTGGAGGTGTGGTCCGGGTCGCTGGCGATCGCCTGGAGCTGCGGGGGCTTCTCGGCGTAGGGGCGCCCGGCGCCCGAGGTGCAGATGCCGCCCGGGTTCTGCGACAGCGCGGTGATCTTGCGCGGCAGGTTGTTGTAGCTGATCGACAGGTACGCGTTGCCGCAGATCCGCTTCCACTCCGGAAGCCGGGTCTCGTCGGAGGCGCGCAGACCCAGCGTCATCGAGGACCAGCCCTCGGCCGCAGCGGTCTTCACCTCGCTCGTCAGCTCACCCGTCGCACCCGACTCGAAGTGCAGGTTCGCCTGGCTGGAGCAACTGGTGGGCGAGATCGCCTTGTCGACGGTGCCGATGTGGTCGGTCCAGTCGTCGGACGCGCTCGACCAGCTCGTCGAGGAGGTGATGCTGTAGTTCTTGCCGCCGATGCGGTAGAGCCGGATCGGCTCGGCGGTCGGCGAGGCGCTGTAGATGTGCTCGACCCGCGCGGAGAACGTCGCGCCGAGGATCTGCTTGCCCTTGTAGAACGACATCGGCATGGTGAACAGCAGCCGGCGCACTCCGACGCCGTTGCAGGAGACCGGGCTGTAGTCGGTCGGGCACTTGCCCACACCGGCGCTGCCGGAGTACTTCCAGTCCTGCTCGCCCGGCATGCCCGACATGATGCCGGTCCACGCCGTGCGCGAGGTGGTGCGCTGGATCGGGTCGATGACGACCGGGAAGACGGTGTCCTTGCCCTTGAGGAGCTTCTGGTCCGGGACCAGCGACAGCTTGCCCTTGCCGATCTCGACGCCCAGCGGCGAGGTCTTCCCGCCGCCGCCGGGACCGGCGAGCGCCGGCTCGGGGGCGACCGACGGGGCCGGGTCCGCGTCCGCGCCCGCCGCGGCGAGCGCCTTGGAGACGGCCTTCGGGCCCTGCTTCCTGGCGGCCGCTTCCTTGACGGCGGCCGAGTCCCACATCACGGGCCTGCCCGCCTCGAAGACGGTGCCGCCCACCGCGGCGTCCTCCGCCTTCAGCGCGCCCTTGGCGTCCTCGCTGATCTTCAGGCCGTCGGCCTTCAGACCGAGGTCCAGCCGCGCCAGCCGCGGATCGGCCGCGGCCTCGGGCGTCCTGACGACCAGCAGGTGTCCGAAGCCGTCGGCCTCGGCACGCACCGCGAGGTCCACACCGGGCAGCGCGTCCCGGTAGGTGGCCGTGTCACCGTCGAGGACCGGCGCCGGCAGCTTGCCGTGCGGCCAGGTCAGCGACAGCTCGCGGCCCGCCTGGTTCATCGTGACGAACGGCTTGCCCGCCGTGCCGTCGGAGAACTTCAGGTCCACCGCGGTCGCCTTGGGCACGACGCTTCCGTCCGCGGCACGCCGCAGCGTCCGGTCGATGTCGACCCACGAACCGTCCTGGAAAGTGCGGATCGGGTCGGTGTACTCGCGGGCCGTGAAGGTGCCGTCCGGCTGGGCGTAGATCTCCCGGCGCGCGTTGCGCATCCCGAGGATCTCGACCTGCTTGTTGCTCTTCTTGGCGACGGCGAGGGCCTCGGCCTCCGTCTGCACCGGGGTGCCGGTGCCCACGGCCTCCTGCTTCGGTGCGGCGTCGGTGCCGCTCCCGTCCAGCGGCAGGGCGTTGAAGCCGCCGGTCAGTACGGCGCCGGCGGCGGCCGCGGCTATCGCGGCGCGCAGCAGGATGCCGCGTGGTGTGCGTCTGGACATCTGTCCGTTCTCCTTGTGTTTCATCAGCGGACCGTGGCGCCGAAGGCGGTGTCGCCCGCGGGGATGCCGTTCTCGCCGGGCTTGAACGTCCGGCTGGGGAAACCGCCGTTGGCGGTGTTCCAGGGGAAGAGGTGGACGGCGTGGCCGGCGGCAGGTCCGTACGGCATGCCGACCAGCAGTCCTGCGGTGCTGCCCGACAGGCTCAGGCCCGCGAGCTGGGTGGCCGCGGGCTCGCCGGGGATGCCCCAGCCCGGGTCGATCCAGGCGTCCGAGGCGCCGGGGGCGCCGACCATCGGGACGATGTGGACGCCGCCCTTCTCGGGGTGTTCCTCGGCCGACTCCTCGCCCGGCACGCCGATCGCGAGCCGTGCGGTGGTGCCGGTGGCGGTGGTGTTCGGGGAGGTGTTGACGGCGGCGAGGCGCTGGCCGAAGAAGTCGCCCGCCTCGCTCTCCTGCTCCACGTCCGCGCTGTCCTGCTCGATCCACATGGTCTCGGTGAAGGACGTGGCGGAGAGCCGGAAGACCTGTACGGCTCCGGCGTCGACGGTGGACTTGAGGTCCTCGCCGGGGACGCCGACCGCCAGCAGCGACTCGGTGGTCGAGGTGGCTCCGGATGCCCGGTACGGGACCATCGCCACGGAGGTGCCGAAGCCGTCGCCCACTTCCTCGGCGCCGGCGATGGTGTCCTGGTCCTGGGCCATGCCGAGGAGCGGCTTGGGGTGCCCGGAGGTGAGCGTGTGGTTGAACACGGCGACACCGCCGGCGAAGGTGGCGGTGCCGATGGCCTCTCCGGGGGTGCCGACCGCGAAGTGTGTCGGGGTGGCCGCGAGGGACGCGCCGAACCGGTCGTCCGTCTCCGCGACGCCCGGCACCGCGCCGGCCGTCTCGGTGTCCTGGTGGTTGCCGACGGCGGTGGCGGCGTCGTTCTGGACGTAGAAGAAGGCTCCGGTGTCCACGGCGGTGCCGATGTCCTCGCCGGGGGCGCCGATCAGGAGGTAGGAGTTGCCCGCGGACGTCCTGCCCGCGGCCAGGGCGTACCCGGTCCAGTCGTTCGCCTCGGCGCCGCCACCGAGCGGGGCACCGTCGCCCTGCTTGTGCTCGCGCACCGCCTTGCCGCCGTTCAGACCGGCGGTGGAGCCGTAGACGATCTGCACGAGCCCCGCGTCCGGGGTGTCCAGGTCCTCGTACGGGATGCCGACGGCGAGGTCGCTGCATCCGTCGCGGTCGGCGTCGTAGACGGCCAGCGCGAAGCCGTACCCGTCGTCGGGCTCGGCGGCGCCGGGTACGCCGGCGGTCTCCTGCGACAGCACCATGGTGCCCTTGCCGCCGCCGTAGTCGATGTGCACGACCCCGGCGCCGGGCATGCCGTTGACCGTCGCCTCCGGGTCGGCGATCGCGGTGTCGCGGATGCCGTCGCCGTTGAAGTCGGACTCGGCGCCGGTGCAGGCGGCGGCCGCGGCGGCGGCCGGGGAAGCCGGTCCGAGCCCGAGCGCGCCGGCGGCGGTCAGGACGAACGCCCCGGCGGTGAGCGCCGTTCGTCGTCGTAGGGCCCGCGTTCGCGGGCGGAGCGGTCTGATCACTGTGATGGTTCCCTCCCCTGGTGCGGTTCCGGCTCGTCGGGCCGGGGTCCGTGGTGGCCGCGGCCCTGCCGGGTGCGGTCGGCCGGCCCGGCCGGTGCACGGCACACGTGTCCCCGGCCCCCGGCCCCTGGGCGGCTCTGCCTCCGGGGTGGGCCTGCGGACTGCTCGGGTGACGGTGCTGCCGGGGGCCGGCTGCCCGGGGCCCCGCACGACGCGGTCGCACGGCCCTGGACGGGGCCGGGACGTGCGGACGGGACGGAGCCGGGCAGGGCCGCCCCCGGGCACGGTGTTCGGCACGGACCGCCGGGTGTCACCGGGGGTCGCGTTGCCGGGGGCGGCGGCCGGTAGGTCAGCTCAGGAGTGCTCCGAAGGCTGCGTTCTCGGCGGGGATTCCGGCCTCACCGGGCCGCCAGGTCCGGGTCGGGGCACCGCCGTTCGGCGTGGTCCACGGGAAGGCGTGGACGGCCCGGTTGCCGGCGGGGCCGTAGGGGACGCCGACGTACAGCGCGGTGGGGCTCGCGCCCAGGCCCAGGCCGAGGAGCGTGCGGGGCGCGCGGACGGCGGCCGGGATGCCGTCGCCGGGGGCGATCCAGCTGTCCCCGGTGCCGGGGTCGCCGAGCAGCGGCAGGATCTGCACGCCGCCCTCCTCGGGGAACTCCTCGGTGGACTCCTCGCCGGGGACACCGACGGCCAGGCGCATGGTGGCGGCCGTGCCGGGCGCGGACGGGGAGGTGTTGGCCGCGGCGAGCCGCCGGCCGAAGAAGTCGCCGGGCTCGGCCTCTCCCTCGACGCCGGGCTGGTTCTGGTCGATCCACCGCAGCGGTGTCACGGTGCCGTCGGCCTTGATGTGGTAGGTGTGCACGGCCCCGGCGTCGACGGTGGTCGCGAGGTCCTCCCCGGGGACGCCGACGGCGAGGAGCGAGTCGGTGTTCGAGGTGGCCCCGGCGGGCCGGTAGGGCGCCATCGCCAGTGCGGCGCCGTACTGGTCGTCGGTCTGGGCGGTGGTGTCACCGGTGCCGGTGCGGCCCTGGCCCATGCCGAAGAGCGGGTCGGGGATGCCGTAGGTGTTGATCGACGGACGGAAGGCGACGACGCCGCCGGCGAACTCCCGGTTGCCGCTGCTGGTGGCCGTCGACTCGCCGGGGGCGCCGACCACGAAGTGCCGGTCGGTGGCGGCGATCGAGGCGCCGAAGCGGTCGTTGGGCTCCGGGTCCTCCCAGACGCCGGTGCTGTCCTGGGCGACGTGGGCGACGTCGTACCCGATGCCGTAGACGTAGTGGAACATCCCCATGTCCTTGCCCTCGCCACCGTCCTCGCCGGGGGCGCCGATGACCAGGAAGGGGATGTTGGTGGCCGAGCGGCCCGCGGCCACGGCGTAGCCGACCCAGTCCTCGGCCTCGTAGCCGCCGGCCAGCTTGCCGTCGGAGCCCTGCCGGAAGCCGACGGTGCCGAGCCCGCCGCCGGTGACGCCCGCGGTCGAGCCGTGGATCAGATGGACGAGCCCGGCGTCCTTGACGGTGCCGACGTCCTCGAACGGGATGCCGACGGCGATGTCGCTGCATCCGTCGAGGTTGGCGTCGTAGACGGCGTAGGAGAAGCCGAACTGGTCGCCTTGCTCGGCAGCGTCGGAGACGTCGGGCGAGTCCTGGGACAGCAGGAAGGTGCCCTTGTCCCCGCCGTAGACGATGTGGATCTGTCCGGCGCGCTCCTTGCCGGAGACCGTGGCCTCCGGGTCCGCGATCACGGTGTCGCGGATCCCGTCCCCGTTGAAGTCGTGCTGTGCCCCGGCGCAGCCGGCGGCAGCGGCGGCCGGTGCCGCCGGCACCACCGCCTGTCCGAGCAGTGTGGCGGCACCGGCGATTGCCAGCGCGGCCACCCCGCGTCGTGTACGTGTCGTCGCACGCGGCATGTTCCCCCCACCCCGCAGATCCTCCGTTCCGTCAGAAACGGCACGGAGGCGATCAGTTGAACGTTCCACGACCTTGGTCCCCCCACGGCCGCAGAAGCGGAACGGGACTATTCCATGGCGAGGGCACAGCGACAAGGCCCGATGTCGGACATGGCCTCATCAGCGGCAATCACGGATTCGTCACACCCGTCACACGGCGCGGTCATGATTCGGTCACACCCCGGACACCATGACCGGAAACCGGACAACGCGAACCCGGGCGGATGCGACCGATGTCACGGTGGACGCCGCGGGAAACCGCATCGCGAACGCCGAGGGCCGCCCCCGCGAGCGGGAGCGGCCCTCGTCCTTCTGCCGGTCGTTCAGATCATCCGGAGCGCATCGCCCGGGTGCGGAAGACCACGGGATCCAGCAGGAACCCGGGTTGGTTCCCGGTGAACCGGGAGACCCCCACCGCCACCTTGGAGCAGACGACCCAGCCGAGCGAGTCCTCGCCGCGCAGCACCAGGGTGAGCAGCGGGTTCGGCCGCGGCTTCAGCACCCCCGTGGCGGCGATCTCCGCGAGGACGGTCTCGTCCGCCGTCTCCAGACTGAGCCCCCGGAAGGACCTGCCCACGTTCAGCCGCTCCACCGCCTCGAAGCGGAGGCCGAGCGGCTCGTCGTCGATCCCCTGCCCGCTGGGGGTGCGGAGGAGCAGCTGCGAGTGCCCGATCCCGTACGTCCACAGGCTGAAGCGGAGCGGACTGGACCACAGGACACGCCCCGGGGCGTGCGGCTCGTCACTCAAAGGGGTTCGACACCTCTCTTCCCTTCCGGTACCAGGTGACCCGGCTCCAGGCACCCGAGGACTGGCTCAGCCGGTACATCTCCCAGCGGGTGGCGCCCTGCATCTCGGGGGCCGGCTTCAGGTCCTTGCCCAGCTTGGCATAGGCGACGGGGTCGTCGATGCCGTCGAGGTTGACGTGGATCCTGGTCTTGCCGTCCTTCAGGAACTTGTTGACGTGCTCGTACCACCAGGAGTCGTCGTCCCACTCCTTGTACGTGGTGGCACCGCGCTCCATGGCGAAGATGTCGAGTGCCATGTCGTCGCCGTCGACATCCTGCTTGCCGAGCGCGATGTCGTCGCAGTTGTGGACGAGGACGGGTGTCGTGCCGGCCGACACGTAGTAGGCGTGCACCCCGGCGACGGTCAGGTCGTGGGTGCGCTGGCGCCGGTCGAAGAAGTCCTTGCCGGTGACCTCGACGCGCTTGCCCTGCGGGGTGAGCAGCTCCATGCCCGGGCGCAGGTCCCCGGCCTCGACGAACGCCCGCTCGGAGGCGACCCAGAACGGGTGGGTCACCGTGGAGGTGAGCGCGGCGGGGCCGGCGGGGGTGACGACGGACAGGTCGACGAAGTGCTTGTCGTCCTCCGTGACGATGGTCCGCACGACCTCGCGGGCCGAGTTCTCGCCCGTGCTCGGGTCCGTGACCGTGACCATGTCCCCCAGGGCGACGTCGGCGATGGGTCTGCTCGACCCGTCCGCCATCAGGACCTGGGCGGCGGGCAGGAACGAGTGGTTCTCACACGAGTCCTTGTCCCGTTTCCGCTTCTTGTCCGTCTTCGCCTTCTTGGACTTCTCCAGGGCGTCCTTGGCGTTGTCGACCCGCTTCTGCGTCTTGCGCAGATTGCTGATCGAGTCGTAGAGGTCGTCGATCAGGGTGAGGGCCTTGTAGACCTTCTTGCTCTTGACCAGGATCTTCACCGCGGAGCCGAGGAGCAGCGAGGCGACCTCCGCGGCGGCCTTCAGGCAGGTGCCGACCCCCGGGTTCGACGCGCAGTCCTGGAGCGCCGTGACACCGACGATGTCCTTGACCTCTTCGATGATCTTCTCGGTCACCTGGGAGACCTGGTACTCGGCGTAGGCGTGGTCCGCCTCGGCGGCCGCGACCTCCTTCTCCTCCTTGGAAGGCTGCGGCTTCGGGTCGCCGAACTCCCAGCCGTTGGGACCCATCCGGCAGGTGATGAGACCTTCCCAGCACTCCGCGGGGATGGCGCCCGTCGGGTCGGAGAACGTGACGGGCGAGTTGTTGGCGTACGCGTAGCCGTTCATCTGCTGGGCGTTGCCGAAGTCGATCAGCGGATCGACGGAGATGAACTTGCCCAGTCCGGCGTCGTACTCACGGGCGCCGAGATTGGTGAGCCCGGTGTCGGCGTCGGTCGTGCCGCCGACGAAGCCCTTGCGTCCGGCCCAGGACGTGGGCTCCGCCCCGCGCGCGTTGCCGTACGGGTCGAAGCGGCGCTGGGTCGCACTTCCCGTCGTGGCCTGCACGCTCAGGTCGCCGGTGCCGTGGTGGTCCGACGACAGGAACGTGACCATGTTGTCGTCGGTCCGCACCGCGACGTCCTGCCCGGCGTGCGCGTAGGTGCGCGTGGCCTGGGCCTTGGTCGCACCGGCCGGCAGGTGGAGCTCCATGCCGGGCAGGTAGAGGGTGGTGCCCTCGCTGTCCTTGCGCTTCAGCCGGTCGCCGTCGGGGCCGTACAGGTACGTGGCCCGGGTGGCCTCGTCCGCCGGTGTGGTGACGTCGTCCGGCCGGTCGACCTGGGTGAGCTTGCCGCCCGCGTCCCAGGTCAGGGTCTCGGTGTTGCCTCCGATCGTGCGGGTCTCCATGTTGCCCGCGGCGTCGTAGCCGTAGGTGGCCTGGCTGTCACCGGTCGGGGTGTCCGACACGACCTTGGTCACCGCGTGCGGTCCGGCCGGGCCCTCGCCGTAGGTGAAGGTCCGGGTGACGTCCTTGGAGGCGTCCAGACCGGTGTCGTGGGTGATGTCCTGGGTGCGGTTGCCGACCTCGTCGGTCCGGTACGACTTCCAGTAGGCGGCCGGTCCGCCGAGGGCCTGGCTGCCCGGCGCCGCCGAGCAGGCCGACGGCACGGTGCCGTCCACCGGGGCGGTGGTGCCGGCCGTGCCGGAGCCGGTGGCCGCCGCCGTGTTCGCGCCGGGGGTCCATGCCTCGGACAGCCGCCGGTTCTGGTCGTACTGGAAGCACTGCACGTCGGGAGCCGCGGCGCCCGAGCCGATGTCCGACACGGCCAGGACGTTTCCGGCCTTGTCGTAGCTGTAGCCGGTCTCCTTGACGGGTCCGGTCGTGGAGCCCGCGACGTCCACCACGGCGCGGGTGACACGCTTGGTGCCCCGCTCGTAGTCGAAGGTCTGCCAGACCTTCTTGCCGCCGGTGTTCAGTTCGAGCTGGAGCAGGTCGGTCGTCGGCGACCAGGTCGTCCCGGTGACGTAGGTGGACAGGCCCTCCATCGTCACGGGCCGCTGGAGCTCGTCGTAGCCGTAGCGGATCACCTCGGCGGCGAGCCCTCCGGCGGCGGGCAGGCCCGCGGTCTGGATGGTCCCGTCCCGGTTGTAGGTGTTGGTGAAGAGGTAGGTGCCCGCGAGCGCGCCCTCGGATGCGGGGACGATGTGGGCCGTCTTCATCGGGCGGTACTGGTCGTCGAACTCCTGCACCGCGGTCCCGAAGTACTCGGTCGCGCCGGTGTACCGCAGCGAGGCGTACTGCTTGCCGAGCGCCCCGGTGCGGTCGTAGCGGTTCTCGGTGAGCTTCTTCCCCGCCGACACCGGCCCGTCGTACGTGGCCGTGGCACGGCCGACGGCGTCGTAGGCGGTGGTCACCTCGGTGCCCCGGCCCTCGTGCCGTACGGAGACCACCCGGTCGGCGTCGTCGTAGCCGGTGATCGTGGTGCCCGCGTCGGGGTCCACGGACTTGATCTTGCGGCCCCGCTGGTCGTACTCGAAGGACCAGACGTTCTGCTGGGCGTCGGTGACCGTCGAGAGCTGGCCCGACGGCGTGTAGGTGTACCGGGTCGACGTGTAGGACGACGGGCCGGCCGACAGCGGGCTGCCGCTCTGGTACTGGCGCTGCTCGGTCACCTGTCCGTCCACGTCGGTCAGCGAGGTGGACACGACGCCGCCCTGCGGCGGGACGCTGTGGGTGCGGTCGCCCTCGTGCACGGTGGTCGTGCGCCACTGCTCGACGCCCGCGACGGCGAACACGGCCGCGGTGGCCCGCCCCATGTCGTCGTATTCGTACAGCTTCTGCGACTCGACCTCGCCGTTGCGCACGACGAGGAGCTGGTCGGACGCGGCACCCGCGGCGACATAGGTGTCGTACGAGGCCTTCAGCTTGCCCCGCGCGTCGTAGAACGTGTCGGCCACCAGCCGGGTGCCACCAGGCCCCATCGCCTGCTTCTGGCGCGCCCTCAGCATGCTGTCGTAGAGCGTGTACTCGGCGGTGTAGGAACCGCTCTCCTCGACGATCTCGGTCTTCACCGCGAGCGGCGCGTCCTTGCGGACGAGGTAGCTGTACTTGGTGTTCGGGGTCTGGTTGCTCGCCTTCTTGCGGTCCTGGAGCCAGACACCGGTGATGCGGCCGAGACCGTCGAAGGTGAGATCGGTGCGCTTGCCGTTCGGGTCCTGCTGGCCCTTGGACTGGCCCCAGGCCGGCTCGTAGTCCGTGATGCTCGCGTGACCGAGGACGTTGGTCGCCTTCGTCTGCGTGGTCAGACCGTTGACCATGGTGTACGTGGTCGTCGTGCGGCCGGAGCCGGGGGTCGTGGCGGAGGTGGGACGCCCGTAGGAGTCGTAGGCGTTCTTGAAGACCTCCTGATACACCGGCGTGGTGCCGTCGTGCGACTTCAGCCGCTCCGACGACGTCTCCAGTCCGCGGACCGGGGCGGCGCCGTGGGCGAGGCTGTCGTAGTACGTGCGGATGTCGGAGAGCACCTGCCTCTTGCGGTCCGGTGTCGTGCCGCAGGCGACCGCGACCTCCTCGACCCGCTTCACACGGTCGAGGAAGTTCTGCTCACCGGCGGTGTTGTCCGCGTACCAGGTGCGGGTGCAGGTGTCGTCCTTCGCCGCGGCGGCCTTCTCCGCCTCCGTCGCGCTCGCCGGGACCACCAGACCGAAGTCGTCGACCTGGGTGACACGGCCGGTGCCGGTCGCCGTGTCGTAGGAGGTCTCCGAACGGGACTCGCGCCAGCCGCCGGCCTTCAGCGCGGTGAAGCCGCGCGTGACGGTCGGCTTGACGAGGGTGGAGCGCAGGGTGCCCCAGCTCTTGGTCTGGGTCGCCGCGTGGTGCTTCCACGGCTTCCTGATCACCTTGGTGGCGACGGCGCCGTCGTTGAAGACCTGCGCCTCCAGCTCGAAGCCGGTGAAGTCCTCGTCGTCCGTGTACACCGTGCCGGTGGAGTCCGTGACCGTCGCCTCGACGGTCCCGCCGCCGGGCTTCTTGTCGCCGTCGCGGCCCTGGAGGTAGGTGTAGTCGACCCGGCTGCGCTGCTTGTCCTCGGCGCCGCTGGTGACGGTGACCTTGCCGTAACCCTGCCACTCGCCCCAGGTCAGGAACTCCGCCGGGGTGATGCCGTCGGCCTTGGAGTGCCGCCAGCCGGCCGGACCGTTGTAGGCGTAGCGGGTCACCATCTTGTCGCCGCCGCCGGTGCGGTCGGTCTCGACGATCTCCGCGACGACGTACTTGTGGAACCAGTCGTCGATCGGGTCGATGTTGCCGGGCGCGGCCCACTTGACCGGATAGCAGCGCTTCGTGGACTCACCGGGCTTCGGCAGGGCGGAGGCCGTGCAGTCCGCCGGCGCGAAGTTGATGTCGAGCTGGGCGCCGGTCTCGCTGACCACCGTCACCAGC
>NZ_RDBP01000001.1 GCF_008042045.1 Streptomyces sp. T39 | reverse complement strand
GGGCACGGGCGCAGGCTCAGGGGGGCGTGGGACGCGGGATTTTCGCTCGCAGGGAGCCGCCCGTGGCGGCGAGAATCGGCCCATGCACGTATTTCTGGGGACCGACCGCCTCACGCTCCGGCCCTTCGGGCCGCAGGACGTGGACCTCGTCCTGTCCCTCGACGCGGACCCGGAGGTCATGCGGCACCTCAACGGAGGGCGCCCGTCGACCCGGGACGAGGTCGAACGGGAGACCATGCCCGCCCTGCTGCGCCGCTTCCCCTGCCTCGACGGGACACGTGGCGAGGGCCGCGGCCACTGGGCGGCCGAGGACCGTGCCACGGGGGATTTCCTGGGCTGGTTCGAGTTCCGGCCGACGGTGCCGGACAGCGGCGAGGAGGTCGAGCTCGGCTACCGGTTGCACCGGCGCGCCTGGGGGCGCGGGCTGGCCACGGAGGGCTCCCGTGCCCTGATCCGGCTCGGCTTCACCGAGCTCGGTGTGGAGCGGGTGACCGCCACCACCATGACGGTGAACTCCCGTTCCCGGCGGGTCATGGAGAAGTCCGGGCTCGTGTTCGTCCGCACCTTCTTCGAGGAGTGGCCCGAGGTGATCGAGGGATCCGAACACGGTGACGTCGAGTACGCGCTGACCCGACGGACATGGCTGCGCGGCGCCGCCGGACAGGGCTGAGCGGCGTCGCCCGCCCGTGCGCGGGCCGGGCTCACAGGGCGCGCAGGCCCTCGATGACCTCACGCAGGATCCTTTCGTCGGGCAGGTGTGCGGGGGCCACGGGGCTGCTGACCTTCACATGGCCCGCTTCGAGGAGGTCGCCGAGCAGCACCCGCACGACACCGACCGGCAGGTCGGCGTCGGCGGCGAGTTCGGCGACGGACTGGGTCTCGCAGCGGCACAGGGACAGCAGGGTGCGGTGCTCCGGGCCGAGGAGGGACTCCTCGGCGTCCGGGGCCGCCCGTTCGTCCACCACCACCAGCGCGATCAGGTCGAACCGCACATTGCTCGGGCCGGGTCGGGTCCGGCCGCCGGTCATCGCGTACGGACGGACCAGCGGCCCCGCGTCGGCGTCGTACCACTGGCTGCCGGGCGCCGCGGCGGGGCCGCTCACGGTGAGCTCACGCGGGCCGGTGTGCGCAGATGCTCGCCGACCCGGTTCACCAGGCGGGCCATCTCGTAGGCGATCAGGCCGATGTCGGCGCTGACGGCGGTGAGCAGCGCGAGGCAGGATCCCTCGCCCGCGGCGGCGACGAAGAGGAATCCGTCGTCCATCTCCACCATCGTCTGCCGTACTCCGCCCGCCTGGAAGTGGCGTCCGGCTCCCTTGGCCAGGCTGTGGAAGCCGGAGGCCACGGCCGCCAGGTGTTCGGCGTCCTCACGGCTCAGCCCGGCGGACGCGCCCACGGGGAGCCCGTCGCCGGAGAGGACGACGGCGTGGCGGACCTCGCCCACCCGGACGACGAGGTCGTCGAGCAGCCAGTCCAGGTCACCGAAGCGGTAGTGGCCCGTGGCCGGCTCGTGCTCGGTCATGTGCGGTCTCCTTCACTGCGGGGAACGGCCCGGCCCGGTGCGGCGCCGGGCTCCGGTGCCGGTCCACGGCCCGGGAACGGGTCCCCGTGCCCCCGGAGACGGGCTTCCGCTCCGAGGACCGGTCCTGCGGGGGGCACGGGCGCGGCGCCGGAGCGCGGTCCGGCGGCCGGATGCGGTGGGGCGGCGCGGGAGATGTCGTCCGGCCCCGGCGGGCGCGTCCGGGTGGCGGGGCAGTCCGGTCACGGCACGCGGACCGGGCAGGGAGCGGTCGGCGGCTCCCGCCGGATGTCCGGTGCCCGCCGGTGCCCGCTCGGACACCGCCGGGGCGCGGCCCGCGGGGGCGGGCGTCCCGGACGGTCCGCCCGGCGCGGCCCGCGGCCCCGTGGGGGCACGGCCGGCGCCGGTGGGCAGGCGGACCGGGGCGGCGGGCGGCCGTCCCGCCGGCCCGTGCGGGGCGGGCCCGCCGGGTGCCGTGCCGGCGGTGGACGCCCGCTCCCCGGCGGCCGGCGCGTCGGCGGGCGCCGGCCCCCCGGCGGGAGCGGGGTGCCCGGCCGCGGGGAGAGCGGGCTGGAGCAGCGCCGTCGGCAGCAGGACCACCGCGGTGCTTCCGCCGTAGGGCGAGGTGCCCAGCCGGACTCTGATGCCGTGCCGGGAGGCGAGTCTGCTGACGACGAACAGCCCGAGCCGGTCGCTGTCGAACAGGTCGAGCGCCTCGGACTCCTCCAGCTTGCGGTTGGCCTCCGCGAGCGCGTCCTTGCCCATGCCGAGGCCGCGGTCCTCGACCTCCAGCGCGTAGCCGTTGCCCACCGGTTCGCCGGTGATGCGGACCTTGGTGTGGGGCGGCGAGAACTGGGCCGCGTTCTCGACGAGTTCGGCGAGGAGATGGGTGACGTCGGCCACGGCGGCACCGGTCACCGACGCCTCGGGCAGCGTGCGCAGCTCGACCCGGGCGTAGTCCTCGATCTCGGAGACCGCGGCGCGGACGACGCTGGTCAGCGGGACGGGCGTGCTCCACGCCCGGCCGGGGGCGGCGCCGGAGAGGATGATCAGGCTCTCCGCGTGGCGGCGCATCCGGGTGGTGAGGTGGTCGAGGCGGAACAGGTCGCCGAGCTCCCCCGGGTCGTCGGCCCGGCGCTCCATCGCGTCCAGCAGGGCGAGCTGGCGGTGGACCAGTGTCTGGCTGCGGCGGGCGAGGTTGACGAAGACGCCGGAGATGCCGCCCGCCAGTTCGGCGCGTTCGGCGGCCGCGTCGAGCGCCGCCCGGTGCACGGTGCCCAGTGCCTCGCCCACCTGCCCGATCTCGTCCTCGGCCGGCGGGCCCGCGGGGGCCTCCGCGTGGATGTCGATCCGCTCCCCGGTGCGCAACCGGGCCATGGCGTGGGGCAGTTTGCGCCGGGCGATGTCGAGCGCGCCGTTGCGCAGGGTGACGAGTTCGACGACGAGACCGCGGCCGATGCGCACGGAGATCACCAGGGAGGCGACGACGGCCACCAGGCCGAGTGCCACGGCGGCGCCGGCGGCCGTCAGCATGCCTCCTCCGGCCGGGGCGTCCCGGCTCGCGGCATCGCGTCGGGCCGAGGTCACGATGTCGCGCAGCGCGACCGCGACGGTCCGGTGGGCCTCCTCCCAGGCCGCCGCGGACACGGCCGAGGCGGCCCGGCGCCCCGCGGGCGCGGCGCCGATCCGGTCCTCGGCGGTGCGCAGGTCCCGGTACCCGGCGCGCCCGGCGAGTTCACGCCACGCGGCGCGCCCGGGCCCGCGCAGGTCCGCGGCGGCCGCGTCGAGGAGGGCCGTCCGGGTGGCGGCGGCGCCGGTGAACAGGCGGAGGCGTCCGGCGGGGAAGTCGCCCGCGAGACGGGCGGAGGTGACCAGCGCGTCCTCCCTCGCCAGCATCTCCCCGGCCCGGTCCAGCTCCAGCAGCACGCGGGCGTCGGACGCCGAGGCGCCGTCCCGCAGGGCGGCGGTGGCGCCCACGACGGTGAAGGCCGACTCCACCGCCGTGTTGTACGCGGCGTACACCGCCTCCGCGTCGGCCTTTCCGCCGGCCACGGCCTTGCGGGAACCGTCCAGCGCGGCGACCGCGCGGATGAACGCGGTGAGCCGGTCACCGATCTCACCGGGCACCTCGCCGCCCGCGGCGACGGTGTGCCCCTCGTCGAGACGCAGTGCGCGCACGGTCGTGTCGGTGCGGGCCGCGGCCGTTCGCAGGGCGGCCGCGCGTTCGGCGTCCGGTGCGGCGATCTGGCGCAGTGCCGCCAGGCGTTCGGCCTGGAGTGCCGCGAGGGCGCCGGCGAGCGGGGTCGACACCTGGGCGTCGACATGGCGCAGCAGACGCAGCTCGGACATGTCCTGGGCGGTGGTCACGGTGGCGAAGCCCCACAGCGCGAGCAGGGAGAGGACGGGCACCATCAGCAGGCAGATGACCTTCGCCCGCACGGTGCGGGCCCGGAGCAGGGGCCGCCGGGAGCGGCGGCGCGGCGGTTCGGGGTCCGCCGGGACGGGAGACGGGCGGTGTCCGGTGTGTTCGACCGCCGGGGCGCCGGCGTGGGCGCGCCGTCCGCGGCCCGGTCGCCCCTGCGGGGGCGGGCTCTCGCCGTCCTGGGTGGTGCGGGGTGTGTGCATGGCCTCCTCGTTCCGGCTGCGGGGCGGGACGGCGGCTCCGCGCTCAGGGGGCGCCGGGCCGGGTGCCTGTGGGCCGCCCTGAACATCAAGTCGCCCCTGGCGGTGGCCGTCGCCCTGTGGGCCGCCCTGAACATCAAGTCGCCCCTGGCGGTGGCCGTCGCCTCCCTCGTCATGGGCGCCGCGGTCAGCAGCATGCACTACACGGGGATGTTCGCCGTCCGCGTCGACGTGGCACCGCCCGCGGTCGGGTACGCAGCGCGCTCCGAGGCCGTCGGGGACAGGGCGACGAAGGCCGCCGTGACGAAGAGGTAGGAGCCGAGGCCGACGGCGAGCGGGAAGATGAACTGCATCGCGCTCGCGCCCGGCAGTCCGCCCGCGGCCGGTGCCACGTCGACGCGGACGGCGAACATCCCCGTGTAGTGCATGCTGCTGACCGCGGCGCCCATGACGAGGGAGGCGACGGCCACCGCCAGGGGCGACTTGATGTTCAGGGCGGCCCACAGGGCCGCGGTGGCGGCGACCACGGCGATGACCACCGACAGGGCGACCAGCAGCGGGTCGTACTCCACGGTGCCGTGCAGGCGCAGGGCCGCCATGCCCAGATAGTGCATGCTGGCGACACCTACGCCGGTGGAGAGCCCCCCGACCAGCAGCGCGCGCCGCCTGTCCTTGCCGTAGCCGACGCAGAAGACGCCCGCGCCGACCACCAGCATGGCCACGAGAAGACTGAGGATCGTGAGCGGCACGTCGTAGCGGATGTCGGTGCCGCGGACGGCGAAGCCGAGCATGGCGACGAAGTGCATCGTCCAGATGCCGGTGCCGATGGCCGACGCGGCGGTGAGCAGCCAGTTCCGGCGGGAGCGGCCGGTGGTGCCGAGCGCGCGCACGGTGCAGCGCAGTCCGAGGGCCGCGCCGATGACGGCCATCAGGTACGAGAGTGCGGGTGTCAGCACGCCGAATGCGGTGTGGTCCAGGTGTCCCATGGCTCAGGGACGCTAGTCCGATGGAGTGGGCGGTCCGGGGGTTCAGTTCGAAAGCTGATGGAATATGACAGGCAGATGCCGCGCGTCGACCGAGCCGCGCTCGAACATGCGCACAGTTCGGTCACAACGGTCGGCCGGTGCCGGCCGGACGGCGTGATCCGGCCGGTGGGTGACGGGACCGGCCCCTCTGGCGGATCATGGACGGATGGCCGACGACCACACGCACGTACAGGAATTCTTCGGCCCGCGCGCCGCGGGCTGGGACAGCCGCTTCCCCGACGACGGGCCCGCCTACGCGGCGGCGGTCGGTCTGCTCGGACTGCGCGGCGGCGACCGGGTCCTCGACGCCGGATGCGGTACCGGCCGGGCGCTGGAGCCGCTGCGCGCGGCCGTCGGCGCGGACGGGGTGGTGATCGGCATGGATCTGACGCCGGGGATGCTCGACGCGGCGCGCGCCGCCGGCCGCGCCCGGAGCGGCGCGCTGGTGCTCGCGGACGTGTCCCGGCTGCCGCTGCGCACGGGCGCGCTCGACGCGGTGTTCGCGGCGGGGCTGATCGCGCACCTCCCCCGCCCCGCGGAGAACCTGCGGGAACTGGCGCGTGCCGTGCGGCCCGGTGGGGTGCTCGCGCTGTTCCACCCCATCGGCCGGGCCGCGCTCGCCGCCCGGCACGGCCGGACCGTCGGCGACGACGACCTGCGGGCCGAGCCCCGTCTCCGGCCGCTGCTGGCGTCCTCGGGGTGGCGGACCACCTCGTACACGGACCGCGACGACCGCTTCCTGGTACTGGCCGAGCGCGGGGACGGCTGACCGCCGCACCGCGGCGGCACGGTCCGCGGCGGTGGCCGGACGACATCTCCCGCGCCGCCCCACCGCATCCGGCCGCCGGACCGCGCTCCGGCGCCGCGCCCGTGCCCCCCGCGGCACCCGCACCCGCCCCGCGGCCCGCGCCGGCGCACGGAGATCGTGCCCGGCGTCCGCCGCGGCGCCCTGGTCGGGCCCGCCCCGGCCGTTCGAACTCCGTTGCCGGGTGGAAGACTTGATGTGTCAGCGGTATACGCCGACCGCGTCGTCCCGGGGAAGGTGGCTCCACGTGAACACCGTTCATCGTGCGCTCGCACGCCTGCGCAAGGTCTTCGCCGCCCATCCGCCCGTCCCCGTCCCGCCGCCCGACCCGTCCCGGCCGCAGCACAACGTCTTCGAGGCCGCCGCCGCCTATGTGACCGCGAGCGTCGAGGACGACGAGGACCGCCTCGACGAGGCGTCGGGCTGGGTCGCGCCCGACGCGCTGGTCTTCGGGATCAACGAGCTCGCCTGCCGGGCGGTCATCGCTCTGGCCAGGGAGCGCGACGAGCCGGTGGAGACCGTGGCCCGCGGGCTGCTCGGCCTGCCGGGAGCGGAACAGTCCCGGCCGGTCTGAGGACGTCCGGGCCCCTCCACCTCTCGACGCGCGGGTTACCCACTGGTTAAGGTGCGCCGACGAACGATCGGACGGGGAGGTAGCCGTGCCCGGGGCGGAAGAGGCCGTGGACGACGACGCGCTGTACGTACTGACGGCTGTGCTGCTCACACCCGCGCAGTTCCCCGGCGTGCTCGGCGACGACTACCCGCAGGCGTGCCGTGCGCTGGCGCTGGAGCCGTACGCGGAGGGATACGGTCTGGTCATCGGGCAGGACGCGCAGGGCGCCCGGTGGACCGTCGTGATCGACGACGTCTCGCTCGTCGCGGTCGCGATCGCGTCCTGGGACTGCGGGATGGAGTACGACCTCTCCCCCGACGAGAACTCGGTCGTCGCCGCGCTGCCGGGCTGGCCGCTGGAGCTCGCGGTCGCCGCGCCCGGTGTGCCGGCCCCGCACGATCCGGCCCCCGAGGAGGGGGACCGGCCGCCGCTGACCCCGCCGGACACCGAGGAGTGGGGACCCGCCCAGCGCAGGATGGGCGCCGACGAGGTGGCCCAGCAGTGGGCGCAGTGGCGCGAGGGGACCGGGCAGGACGCCGCGGCGGAGCCGGACGGGGGCGCGGCCCCGACGGCGCCCGTGGCGGACGGCGGCGGGAGTGAGGACGAGGACCGGCTCGCCGAGGGCCTGCGGCGCGCGCTGCGCGAGGCGCGCGCCTACGCCGATGCCGTGCCGCCGCCGGGCCGGGTGCGGTCGGCCTTCGCGCCGGGCGGCGCGCGCACGATCCGTGCCGACGGGCCGGGCTGGTCGCTGGTGGCGCGGACCGACGACATGGCCTTCGTCCTGCTCGACGAAGAGCCGTGCGAGGTGATCCCCGTGGAGCGGGGACCGGAACTGGAGTCGCTGCTCGACGTGCTGGTGAAGGTCGCGGTCCATCCCTCCTGACCTGCCGGAACAGGCCGCGCCACCCCCCTTCACGTGAGGGGCGGGCACCGGGTCAGACGCGCTCCAGCGGGCGGTGCGCGCCCTCGGGAAGCTCCACGGCCATCCGGTCTCCGGGCCGGACGACGCCGCCCGACAGGACGACGCCCATGATCCCCGCCCTGCGGACGATCGCGCCGTTCCCGTCCCTGCCGACGACCCGCTTGAGCAGCCCGTTCTGGAAGGCGTCGATCTGGGCGCACGGGTTGCGCAGGCCGGTGACCTCGACGACGGCGTCGGGACCGAGCCGCAGCAGCGTGCCGGTGGGCAGGGCGAGCAGATCGATGCCGCTGGTGGTGACGTTCTCCCCGAGGTCGCCCGGGGCGACGGGGTGGCCGGCCGCCGCCAGTTCGGCGAACAGCTCGCCCTGGATGAAGTGGACCTGCCGCAGGTTCGGCTGCGTCGGGTCCTGGGCCATCCGCGACCGGTGCCTGACGGTCGCCCCCGCGTGGACGTCCCCCTCCACCCCCAGGCCGGCGAGCAGCGTGATGCTGTCCCGGTTCGGTTTGGTGAACGCGTACTCCCCGTTGCTGCTGACCGCTGCGACCGTCGCGTCCATGGCGCGGGCTCCCTCTCCTCGGCGGTGACCTCCCGGACGGGAGACCGTCACGACCCTGCTCCCGGGCTCCGGCCGGCCCGGGGCGGGACACCRGGGCCCGGGTGTCCCGCCCCGGGCCCGGCGGGTCAGCGCCCGATCTCGCGCCGGGACACCCGGCGCAGTCGGCGGCGCTGGCTCGGGTCGAGCATCAGGTAGGCGGCCGCCGGTACACCGAGCACCACCAGCAGGGACAGCCAGAATCCGATCAGCGGCATCAGGAGCAGGCCGACGGCCACTCCCCCGATGACGACCTTGGTACGTGTCGACATGTCGTCGCCTCCTTCGCGGCTGTGGCCGCTTTCTGTTCCGAGAACGCGCGATCGCTGTACGTGGTTCCCCGCCGCGTCACCGCGTTCCCACGCGGTGCCGCCGGGCGTCACCGCCCGCGGCGGCCGGGGAGGCCCCGGCCGGCTGCGGCGCCGCGGTCCGCGGGGCGGCGCGCAGCGGTTCACCCACGTCGTGCAGGTGGGCGAGTGCCTGGCGGTAGGAGTCGGCGAGCCCGGTCTCCGTGTACGGGACGGCCAGCGCGGCGCAGTGGGCGCGCACCAGCGGCCGGGCGAGGCGGAGGTGCGGGCGGGGCATGCTCGGGAAGAGGTGGTGCTCTATCTGGTAGTTGAGCCCGCCGAGCAGCCAGTCGGTGACGTGCCCGCCCCGGATGTTGCGGGAGGTGAGGACCTGGCGTCGCAGATGACCCCAGTCCTTGCCGTGCTCCCCGTCGGGCATCTCCATGCCCTTGTGGTTGGGGGCGAAGGCCAGGCCGAGGTGCAGGCCGAGCAGCATCTGGTGCAGCAGGGCGAAGGCCAGGGCCAGCGGCAGGCTCATCGTGGTCAGCAGCAGCGTGGCGTAGCCGGCCACATGGGCCAGCAGCAGTCCGGCCTCCAGGGCGCGGTGCGCCGTCCAGGGGCGCGCCGGGGAGGTGCGGGAGAACACGGCGCGGAAGCCGTAGACCTTGAGGGCGATGCCTTCGAGGGTGGTCAGGGGGAAGAACAGCCAGGCCTGGTGGCGGGTGAGCAGGCCGCGCAGCCCGGTGCGGCCGCCTGCCTGCCGCTGGGTGAAGACCAGGATGTCCGCCACCACGTCCGGGTCCTTGTCGACGTGGTTGGGGTTGGCATGGTGTCTGTTGTGCTTGTCGTTCCACCACTCCTGGCTCATGCCGAGCAGCAGGTCGGCGTGGATCAGCTGGATCACCCGGCTCGCGCGCCGGTCGCCGGTGATCTGGGCGTGGCCCGCGTCGTGGCCGAAGAAGGCGGCACGGGTGGAGAACAGCGCGAGAAGCGGGGCGAGTGCCAGCACCCACCAGGACCCGCCCGCCACGACGACACCCGTGACCACGGCCGCGAGCGCGAGCACGTTGACCGTGATGCCCCGTGCGTACCAGCCCGGGCGGTGCTCCAGCAGGCCCTGCTCCCTGACGGTGCGCAGCAGCGGCGCGAACTCGCTCGCCCGGCGGACGCCGGGGCCGGGGACGGGCGGCTCGGCCGGCGGGTCCGCGAGGGCGGCGGTGGCCTGGGGCATGTCGGTCTCCGGTCTGTGGTGCGGGCATGAGGGATGGGGACGCCGGCGGGGGCGCCGCGGCGCCCCCGCTCCGGTGGTGCGGGGGCCCCGGCGCGTGGGCCTGCGGCCGGTGGTCCGGGGTGTTCCCGTCCGGAAAACGTACGGATCAGGCGGTGTCCGCAGCCATGGCGCCACCACCCGGACCCCGCGGGGGGACACCCGCCGTCGGGGGTGGTGCTGTCTCCACCCCCGACGGCGCGGGACGACGCGGAACCACGACCCGGCGCGGGACGACAAGGACCCCGGCCAGGCGCGGGACGACGCGGACTCCGGGCAGGCGCGGGATGACGCGGATCACATCGGCGGGCGGCCCGGGCGGGCTCGCGGTGGGGTACCCTCGGCGACTCCGGTCGAGTAGTCAAATTTGAGGAACGCATCGTCGCTGTGCACAGGCCCCCTTCGGCAACGCCGCCCCCGCCCGTCACGTCCCGCCTCTCCCCCGCGGCGCTCCAGGCCTTGTCGTCCCGCCCGGAGTCCGCGTCGTCCCGCGCCTGGCCGGGGTCCTTGTCGTCCCGCGCCGGGTCGTGGTTCCGCGTCGTCCCGCGCCGTCGGGGGTGG